>JAAHGF010000003.1:405779-412929 GCA_010672585.1 Okeania sp. SIO1I7
GCACCTGTCAAATTTATAGAATTGAGCGATGGAACTACTTTAAATCTGACATCATTTAATGATTTCACCTTCACTCCTCAGATAGGAACAACTGATATCAACTTAGGATTCAGTGGATTCTTTTTAAATGATGAAGATATGACTTATGCTGCTGGTAGTATCACTTTCCAAGTAATTGGTGAATTAGATAAAGATAGTTTTGCAGGTGACGAAACATTCCAAGCTAGTTTTTCTGGTGTAGTATTTGCAGACAATGCAAAAGTTCCTGAACCAGCAACAATGTTAGGTTTAGGTGTGGTAGCTGCTGGTTCTGCTTTCGGTTTGAAGAAGAAGAATAGCTAGTCGCTGAAGTTCTTCAAGCTTCGTCATCAAGTTTGACTCTATAATAAACCAGTCAATATTGACATACAAATTTGAATTTCTATCTGGTATCTAGGCAGAAGATATTCAAAATACAGGGTATGAGCTAACATTCATCTACTACAGAAAAATGAAAAAACCACGAGGGTGAAAAAATCTAGGGATTTTTCGCCCTTATATTTTTTTGTTTGGGTACAGTTGTTTTGCAAGCATATTTTGTTCGGTTGAACTCAGAGGTTCAATTTTCATGTTTCTAAACAATAGATAGATTTACAGCAGTTTTTATTTGAGTAGACCACAGTAAGAATATTCCATGGAACTTCCCCACAAAGATTTTGGTTTTGACTATGTGATTGACTCATGTGAAAGTCACTGTAATATACTCTACATCCAATAAACTCATCATCAGAAAAATTTTCTGGATTTATTAAAAATAGGTAAAATATAGTATTAACAACACAAAGATTTTGGTTTTGACTATGTGATTGACTCATGTGAAAGTCACTGTAATATACTCTACATCCAATAAACTCATCATCAGAAAAATTTTCTGGATTTATTAAAAATAAGTAAAAAATAGTATTGACAACCATTTTGTTTCGGAATATTCCAGAAAATTCTAGAGATATATTTATCGTCCGGAAAAAATATATTATTTTTCTAAAAATACGCAAAAGTACCGATAATTTACCCATTTTTTTAGTCATTATCTATTATTCTAGAGATATATCTAGAATCCAGAAAAGAAATATTTTCAAAAGTGTATACAAATCAAAAAATAGACTTAAAGTAGCTTATTTTGACTAAATCCATATATATTCACTATTTAATCAAAGCATCAGCCTCACAAATAAGTCAAAAATTAAATTATGAAAATCAAGATAAATGTAGTATTTTTGCTAATAAGCCAAAAAACAGTAGCAGTGTTTTCATATAGTTGCTATATTGATTTACAGACAGGAACAAATGCCACTCATAACCGCATAGAAAAATAAGTAACTTGAGACCGGTAAATTAGCTGATGGCATTTGTATAAATCCCAAAATAAACTAACAAGTAAAGACAACAAATAGAGGTATTAAACATGAAGAATATAATGATTGCAGCTCTCGTTTCTGCTCCTTTAGCAGTAGCTACTGTATTCAACGCTGGTACTGCCAACGCTGCAGTTTTATCCGGTAATTTCAGTTTTGATGGTGCTGGTAATACGATTTCATTTGATGAAAATATGTTAGACTTCGCTGGCGATGAAATTGTTCTATCACTTCAAAATGGTGATTTCGCAGGTTTAGACTCAGATGCCAAGATTTTTGATATTTCTTCTGGTCTTGCAGCTCTTGATGGTATGGATACTGTCATGGCACCTGTCAAATTTATAGAATTGAGCGATGGAACTACTTTAAATCTGACATCATTTAATGATTTCACCTTCACTCCTCAGATAGGAACAACTGATATCAACTTAGGATTCAGTGGATTCTTTTTAAATAATGGAGATGTGACTGATGCTGCTGGTAGCATCACTTTCCAAGTAATTGGTGAATTAAATGAAGATAGTTTTGCAGGTGACGAAACATTCGAGGCGAGTTTTTCTGGTGTAGTATTTGGAACTGAAGACACTGAAGACAGTGTAAGAGTTCCTGAACCTTCAACAATGTTAGGTTTAGGTGTGGTAGCTGCTGCTTTTGCTTTCGGTTTGAAGAAAAAAAATAGTTAGTCACTGAAGTTATGAAAACTTAGTCATCAAGTAATAGGGCAGTCAATATTGACTTACAAACTTGAATTTCTATCTGGTATCTAGGCAGAAGATATTCAAAATACAGGGTATTCGCTAAAATTCATCTACTACAGAAAAATGAAAAAACTACAGGGGTGAAAATCGTACTAGATTTTTCACCCTTATATTTTTTTGTCTGGGGCTATCAACAGTATTAAAATAATTAGACAAAGTTTAACACAATTAGACATTTACTGCGGTATACTAGATTTATGTCTAACTTATTAACCATATATGAAACAGCAGAACTGCGCGATTAGTGCCAACAAAAACAATAATCATGAAATCCTTTAAAACTAAGTTAAAACTTAACAATTACCAAAAAACCATACTTGCCAAACACGCAGGAGTTGCTCGTCATGCCTATAACTGGGGACTAGCAACTTGTATAAAAGAGTACGAAGAAACTAAAAAACGCCCAAGCGCAATTACCCTGCATAAACGTTTAGTAGCTGAAGTCAAATCAATTAATCCTTGGTACTATGAGGTATCTAAATGTTCCCCACAACAAGCATTAAGAGATTTAGAAAGGGCATTTAAAAACTTTTTAACTATTCCTAAACGTGGTTTTCCGGTCTTTAAGAAAAAAGGTAGAAAAGACAGTTTTTATTTAGAAGGAAGTATTAAGATTATTCAAGGGAACTACATACAATTACCCAGAATAGGAATAGTAAAAACATACGAAATCTTACCTTCTGTGCCAGTAAAAAACGTAACTATATCCAAACGAGCAGATAGTTGGTACATCAGTTTCAAGTACAATTTTGAACCATGTCCAACAGAAAAAGTAGGAGAAACTATAGGTGTAGACATAGGCATAAATACATTAGCAACCTGTTCTGATGGCAGTAAATTTGCTAATGTCAAAGCCTACAGACAATCCAAAAAACAATTAGTTCGTCATCAACGTGCAGTCAGTAAAAAAGTTATTGGCTCCAAAAACAGACGCAAAGCAGTAAAAAAACTAGCCAAAGTTCACAAAAAAGTAGCCGATATCAGAGCAGATGCACTACATAAACTCACAACATGGTTGGCTAAAAACCACAGCACCATAGTAATAGAAGATTTGAATGTAAGTGGAATGCTCAAAAATCACAAACTAGCAAGTGTTATTGCTGATTGTGGCTTTTATGAGTTTAAACGTCAACTTACATACAAATGTGAATGGTACGGCAGTAAATTAGTCATAGCTCCTAGATTTTATCCAAGTTCTCAAATATGTTCAAACTGTGGTCATCAACAGAAAATGCCGTTAAACTTGAGAACTTATGAGTGTAGTCAATGCGGTTTTGAAACTGACAGAGATTTTAATGCTGCTGTCAACCTGAAAAACTATGTGAATTAGTAGCTTGAGTTCCAAGCGAATTTAAGCCTGTGGAGAAGATAAGTTACAGACTGCGGTCAGTGGTCTTCTGTGAAGCAGGAAGCTAACTCCAAAGCTTATGCAATCATGTATGGGTAAGTTTGGGTAAGTTTAGTAGAACGGTACAGTTCATAAACCAGTGAGATCAAATCCGGTTAAATACTTATTATATGAGATGGGGAGATTGAAGTGTGGATAGAATTATAAACATATACTGTATAACCGGATTCTATATGATATCAAATCCGGTAGCATTGGTTTCAACTTTCTTGGTCGATTGGAGACCAACGAGGAGACCCGAAGAGTGACAGAGCCGCTTTCCTAGCGGAATGCTATCACAAACTCTAAGGCCATCCCACCCTACGGGAAGCTCCGCTTTTTCCGTTTGTCATGCTCCGCAAACATATCGCGTAGCGTTAACGGAGTTGTGCGCCAGCAAAACGACCGCTTTTCTCCTTTAAAGGAGAGTCTTTAAACCTTAATTATTCGGTAATTCGATAAAGAGTGTGGAGAGATGGGGACTCACCCCTACTGCTCCCAGGAGGGGGAAATCTTGAAAGATTTGGCAATGGCGCTCAGATGGAACATTTTTTGGCGTTGCTGAATTGAAGTATGAATGCGCGATTGTTGGGTTCTCGCCTTCGCCCCCGCGCATCCCCCATTCAACAAAAAGCGCAGCATCCTCTGGCATCCCCCATTCAACAAAAAGCGCAGCATCCTCTGGCTTCCCCCATTCAACAAAAAGCGAAGCAACATCTGGCTTCCCCCTTTCCAAGGGGGACGGGAGGGGGATAAAAAGGGGCACGGGAGGGGGATAAAAAGGGGCACGGGAGGGGGATTAAAGGGGGACTTTTAGAATTTTATACCCCCCAAAATTGGGGGGCTAGGGGGGCAAAATCATACCCAGAATCAGCAACTTTTTTAGCCGAATTAAGCTAATTAGCTCATTTGATATGACCCCATGACCCCGTTACCCCGTTACCCCATGACCCCGTTACCCCGTTACCATATATCGAAAAATTATTTATAATAATATTAGCAGTCAAAGTAAAGTTTAGGACATTCCTAAATGCTCAAACCCAGTCATATATTACTTCTGACTTCTGATTTGCGCGTAGCGCTATACATCTAGCTTAGGCTGGTATCGCCCAGGCCAATTTCCGATGATTTGATAGAAAGCGATCAGTAAAACTTGATATAAGTAATTAAGCTGATCTTAATCAAAATACTTGGAAAAACTGCAAAACTTGATATAAGTAATTAAGCTGATCTTAATTAAAATACTCGGAAAAACTGCATAAGCTTGGGAAAGCTAGAAGTATAAGGATGTAGTTGAGAAAAATACAGGTGGAAACTATGAACTTTCGTACATTTGACGGCAGTAACAATAACTTCGATAATCCCCAATATGGTGAAACTGGTGAAAATTTGCTTCGTTTAGCACCAGCAAATTATCAAGATGGCATATCTGAATTAATTGACGGTCCGAATGCTAGAGTTATTAGTAACACCGTGTTTAATCAATCAGAATCTATCCTAGACCCCCGAAATTTAAGTGATTATACGTGGTTATGGGGACAATTTATTGACCATGATATCACTTTGAGTGAGCTACAAGACGAGACAGAAGAAACTATTAGCATTACTATTCCTAACGATGACCCTATTTTCGCACAAGGTTCATCTATTCCTGTTACTAGATCGCTCTTTGATGTAACTACTGGCACTGACCCCACAAACCCCCGCGAGCAATTTAACGAACTTACAGCTTGGATAGATGGCAGTAATGTATACGGTAGCGACCAAGACCGCGCTGACTGGTTGCGCAGCTTTGACGGTGGAAAATTGAAGGTGACTACTCACTCCACAGGAGATTTACTGCCAACTCAAGACGGCGATCCAAATGCACCTCACATGGCGATGGAAGGAAGAACAGGTCCAAGCACTTTTGTGGCAGGAGATGTACGAGCAAATGAAAACTCAGCTTTAGCCTCAATACACACTCTCTTTGTACGGGAGCATAACCGGATTGCTGAAATTATTGAAGCTACTCATACAGACTTATCCTTAGACCCTATTAAGCGCGATCAAGAGATTTATCAACGGGCCCGTAAAATAGTAGGGGCACAAATCCAGAAAATTACTTATGACGAATTCTTGCCTGCTTTGGGTGTGACTCTCGATCCTTATAGTGGTTATGATTCAACTGTTAATCCTAATATCAGTACAGAATTTTCTACAGCAGGTTTTCGTCTAGGCCATACTATGGTTAGTTCTAATCTACAACATTTGAATGAAGATGGTAGCTCTACAGCATTTGGCCCACTAGACTTGTCTGAAGTTTTCTTCCGGCCAGATAGTATTACTGACAAAGGAGGAATAGACCCTGTATTGCGTGGTTTAGCTTCTCAAATACAGCAGAAAACAGACGCGAAAGTAGTTGATGATTTGCGGACTCAATTATTTGGTCCTCCTAGTCAAGGAACAGTGGTAAATGGAACAGATTTGCCAGCTCTGAATATTCAGCGTGGGCGAGACCATGGTTTGGCCAGTTATAATGATGTAAGGGAAGCATTGGGTTTACCCAGGAAAGATAATTTTAGTGACATTTCATCTGACCCAGAATTGGTGGCATCACTAGAGGCAGTTTATAGCAATGTTGACGAAATTGACCTGTGGGTGGGAATGTTGGCGGAGGATAATTTAGAAAATTCTAGTATTGGAGAGTTGAATGAAGCAATTTTAGAAGACCAGTTTGAAAGATTGCGAGATGGCGATCGCTTCTGGTATGAAAATGATACTCACCTTGCTAAGTGGGAGTTAGGCGATCATGGTTTGGTTTCAGATTGGTTAGGTGGTCTTCAGTTGTCGGATATCATCAAGGCAAACACTGAAATTGAAAATATTTCTGATAATGTGTTCTTTGTTACTTCTGTCCCTAACATTAACGATGGCGGGCCTACTTCTTTAATTATCGTGGCTAGTTTTTTGATAATTGGTCGTCTATGGAAGATTTTACCAACAATTAAGAGACAGTCCAGCGATTGCTGTTAATTAATAAATAGGACTTACGCACCTGCAACGTATTTTCGTCCGAAGCAACCGACAGGGAAGCAATCTCAAATCCTAGTCTTTCCTGCCTTTATGCGTAAGTCCTGTAATATAGCAGTCGAAAGAAAGGTTAGGAAATATTAAAAGCTTAAAACTTAGATAATGTACAATTTTTCCTTCTTACTTCTTACTTCTGCTATACATAGTAGGAGCATTGCATACAACGCTCCTACAAATGATCAACGACCGCTAATGAACTAGCGATCGCCCTAAAAATTTATGACAGATATTTTTTGTAATAGGTAGATGTAAAAATCTAAGTATCTTAGATTGATTTGAAATAATAGTTAGGAAGGAGCAAGCGATCGCTGTTTTTGGAGCACTCTGATAATTTGACTCATGTAGATATTATGGTTTAGACCAGAGCGATCGCGCACACAATCATCAACTTTTAGATTAGGATTTTTTCTGACGACGGCTAGTTACTAAACCTGCAGTCACTACACCTAGACCAAATAATACAGTTGGTTCAGGAACGGAACGAGTCACATCGACTTGTGCAAGAAATGAACCACCGCCTGTGGGTTGAGTATCTCCAA
>JAAHGF010000003.1:413029-504618 GCA_010672585.1 Okeania sp. SIO1I7
CGACGGCTAGTTACTAAACCTGCAGTCACTACACCTAGACCAAATAATACAGTTGGTTCAGGAACGGAACGAGTCACATCGACTTGTGCAAGAAATGAACCACCGCCTGTGGGTTGAGTATCTCCAAACTGCAATACGTTAGCAATGACACTCACGTCTTCTCCTATACCTGTAACCACGGGCATTGGTTGGCCTGCTGCCAAGTTAAATTCTACACCGTTAACACCCATCATATTGAACATACCATCAAACTGGGTACCAGCTAGCCAAGTAACCACTGATTCATTACCATCATTATCACCATTATCGAAGTCAAAAACTAGGTCATTGGTGAGTTCATATACGAACTCAGTATTATTAGCATTCGAGCTCACATACTCAAAGGTTGCTGTAGAAGTTAATACTTCTTCTGTAGTGAATGCACCTTCGAATGGAGGGTTAAAATCACCAGTAGCTGTACTGACAAATACAATGCTCCCCATGTTAAAGGTGACATCAAACGTATCTCCCATACCCATCTCTGGATTTACATCAAAGAAGAAATCACTAGTCCCATCCTGAAAAGATAAACTACCAGTAGCTGTTGGTAGAGCTTTAGCGGGAGAAGCAACAACTGCTCCACCGAAAACAGTAGCTGCGGACAATGCGAATGCGTACTTGAATAGATTTTTCATTTTTGATACTCCTAATAATTAGTTATTTGTTTACTCAGTGATGATGAGGATAATACTTAGATTCCTATATACTTAACTACTTAATTAAAGATTGATACTTCTCAGTAGTTTTAGCAGTTTGTGAATCTCTCTTGCCCTCATGAATATAATCTAACTAATTTCACTTAAGTGTTGCAACCCTTTTTGCGAGACTTTGCTGAATCTTTAAAAAACTCTACTGCAAAATTCACTCTATTTAATGCTATTTTACCAGAGATATTTATGGAACCAGAGTGATTTTTATTACATATATAACAGTATTAACAACTAGATAAATAGTCGTAGATATATTTAGTTAATTGATATTACTTACTTGATATATATGAAAAATTATGAAAAATGAGGAAAAAAAAGGTTGATACAGATTTCCAGCCCAATTTTAAATAATTAGTCTATACAACTCAGTAATGTGACCAAGTCTTTTATAGTCAGCTAAAGTGAATTTTCCCAGAATATAACAAGTTATTGTGAAGTATGTGTCAGATCGCTGGCAAAAAGAGATTTAATATGCTAAATACAAAAATCCAACTAAAATGTCACGATAATACGATCAAGACTTACGCAACGGCACTAATTATAGTGGTTACATCCACAATAATGACCAAATCATAAAGTATATGTAGCGGTACTGTATAAGTCCTGATTATGTTACCAACAATGAAGAGTAAAGTCTGGCGATCGCTTTTAATTAAAATAGAACTCCCGATCGTATCTTGACCCTGATGACAATTTTGAGCCATGGAGTCGGGAGTGGGATAGAAGTAATAGGAGAAAAAGCATGATATAAAGCAATAATTGAAAATACTTCAATACACCCCATATATGGGCATCTGCACCTCTATTTTGGTATAATAAATAGTAGGAGTATTGCGTAAAACTCTCCTAAAAAATGATAAACGACCGCTAATGAACTAGCGATCGCTCTCAAAATTTATGACAGATATTTTTTGTAATAGGTAGATGTAAAAATCTAAGTATCTTAGATTGATTTGAAATAATAGTTAGGAAGGAGCAAGCGATCGCCGCTTTTTCTACACTCTTAACTCTGACTAATTGTAGATATTATTAGTTAGACCAGAGCGACCGCACAGACAACAATCAACTTTATAGTTTAGGATTTTTTCTGGCGACGGCTAGTTACTAAACCTGCAGTCACTACACCTAGACCAAATAATACAGTTGGTTCAGGAACGGAACGAGTCACATCGACTTGTGCAAGAAATGAACCACCGCCTGTGGGTTGAGTATCTCCAAACTGCAATACGTTAGCAATGACACTCACGTCTTCTCCTATACCTGTAACCACGGGCATTGGTTGGCCTGCTGCCAAGTTAAATTCTACACCGTTAACACCCATCATATTGAACATACCATCAAACTGGGTACCAGCTAGCCAAGTAACCACTGATTCATTACCATCATTATCACCATTATCGAAGTCAAAAACTAGGTCATTGGTGAGTTCATATACGAACTCAGTATTATTAGCATTCGAGCTCACATACTCAAAGGTTGCTGTAGAAGTTAATACTTCTTCTGTAGTGAATGCACCTTCGAATGGAGGGTTAAAATCACCAGTAGCTGTACTGACAAATACAATGCTCCCCATGTTAAAGGTGACATCAAACGTATCTCCCATACCCATCTCTGGATTTACATCAAAGAAGAAATCACTAGTCCCATCCTGAAAAGATAAACTACCAGTAGCTGTTGGTAGAGCTTTAGCGGGAGAAGCAACAACTGCTCCACCGAAAACAGTAGCTGCGGACAATGCGAATGCGTACTTGAATAGATTTTTCATTTTTGATACTCCTAATAATTAGTTATTTGTTTACTCAGTGATGATGAGGATAATACTTAGATTCCTATATACTTAACTACTTAATTAAAGATTGATACTTCTCAGTAGTTTTAGCAGTTTGTGAATCTCTCTTGCCCTCATGAATATAATCTAACTAATTTCACTTAAGTGTTGCAACCCTTTTTGCGAGACTTTGCTGAATCTTTAAAAAACTCTACTGCAAAATTCACTCTATTTAATGCTATTTTACCAGAGATATTTATGGAACCAGAGTGATTTTTATTACATATATAACAGTATTAACAACTAGATAAATAGTCGTAGATATATTTAGTTAATTGATATTACTTACTTGATATATATGAAAAATTATGAAAAATGAGGAAAAAAAGGTTTATACAGATTTCTAGCCCAATTTTCAATAATTAGTCTAGACAACTCAGTAATGTGACTAAGTCTTTTCCGATCTGCTAAAGTGAATTTTCCCAGAAGATAACAAGCTACTGTGAAGTGTGTGTCATATCACTGACAAAAATGAACTAAATGTGGTACTGGCAAAAATCTAACTAAAATGTATAGAGCTAAATAGAAGAATAAAGTTAGGTATAAGTCCAGGAGGCTTGCTGCTAACAACTGACTAGAAAAATAAAACAATAGTCTATTAAATTCAAAGGCGATCAAAAATCTTTACTGAGAAGAATTTAGGGGATGATGATTAGATTTTAGATATGGTCTTATTAAGGCCAACATTGGAATTGAGAAGATTTCTGGTAACGTGTTCTTTATTAATACTTCAGTGCCTAACACTCATAGACATCTGGTGAAAATATATAAACTTTTGGCAATATCGGGGAGCAGGGAACAAGGAGCAGGGAACAGGGAATAGATTTTCACGGCCAAAGATTAGGAAAAATGATTTTGTCAGTTACTATTACTTCTGTTGCTGATGTTAAATAGAGAGCAAGTTGATTTTCTGGATATATCTAAGTATTAATGGGCCAACTTCCTGAATTATTCTGGCTAGTTTTTGGATGATTCTCAACACTTCTAAATATCTGGGGTCATCGTTAACGAATAAATCAATTATCAGGGTATTGCGTAAATGTTCCTAGAAGTGATCAGCGATCGCGAGGTCATTAGCGATCGCTCTAAAAGTTGATGTCACAGATATTTTTTGTCATAGAGTAGATGCAAAAACCTAAGTATCTTAGATTAGACATCTCCTCCATGCATAGGGAGTAGGGAGTAGGCAATAGGGAACCCACCCCTCGCCCCTCCCAGGAGGGGAAATAATTGATAATTTATTTGGGATAATTGATTTTATTTTTTATTATTGGAGATGTCTATTGATTTCAAATAGTAGTTAGGATGAAACAAGCGATCGCTGTTTTCTCTACATTCTTATACTTTGACGGATGTAGAGATTATTGCTGATACCAGAGCGGTCACAAAGACAATCATCAACCTTTAATTTAGGAGTTTTTCTGGCGACGGCTAGTTACTAAACCTGCTGCCACTACACCTAAACCGAATAATGTAGCTGGTTCAGGAATATGAACACCTATATCTACTTGTGAATTATATGTACCACCACCTATTGCCTCAGTATCTGAAAATTGAAGTGTTTCAGCAATGACTTTGAAACCAGTCTCACCTATGCCGTCAACCATTGCCAATAGACCTTGATCTTCAGCCAGCATAAATTCTACTGAGTCCGGACCGTTGAACATACCCATAAACTGAGTACCAGATGCCCAAGTAACGCTTGCTCCATTATCAAAGGCAAAAACTAGGTCGTTGGTCAGCTCATATGTGAACTCGGAGCCACTGGAACTCACATATGCAAACTCTGCTACAGAAGCCGCTACACCTTGGACAGGACTACCATCGAATGGAGGAGTAAAAAAACCATTTTGGGTAGTAACAAAGTTAAGATCAAAAGGATTAAACTCGATATCAAAAGTATCCCCTGCTCCTGGAGTTACTTCACTAAACCAATCATCAGTACCATCAGAGAAGGCTAAACTACCAACGACTGTAGCAGCTTGAGCAGGAGCAAAAACTCCTCCACCAAAAACAGTAGCTGCGGACAATACTAATGCGTACTTGAGTAGATTTTTCATGGTTAAAACACCTAGTAATTAATAATTGATGTGTGTAATTAGGTTTTGCGATGATGAGTTTAATAATTTAGTTCATCTAACTCTGACTACTTAACTGATGGATACTTCTCAGTAGTGTTAGTGGTTTGTGAACCTCTCTTGCCCTCACGAATATAATCTACCTAATTTCACTGAGGTATTGCAACCATTTTTGCGAGACTTTACGGAATCTTTAAAAAACTCTACTACAAAATTTACTCTATGTCATTGAATTTTATCAGGTATTTACGGAGATAAACTGTTTTTTTATTACATTTATACATCAGTATTAACAACTAGGTTAATAGTCATATATTTATGTAGTTAGTTGATTAAAACTACTTTATATCGATAAAAAAATGAGGATAAACAGTTTTATATAGATTTAATCTTCATTTAACAATCAATCCAAACGACTCAGTGATGTGACTAAGTATTTTCCGATCAGCTAAAGTGAATATTCATCGAAAATAACAATTTATTGTGAAGTGTGCGTCATATCACTTACAAAAAAGACTTAATATGCTATAGACAAAAATCCAACTAAAATGTCACAATATTATAGATATAAGAAGTCAGCTAGAAGTAGAGGAGCCTTCGGATTGGCAACCGACAATACCAGGACACAGAATTAATTAGTGTACATCTTAAATTCAATTCTGACTCCTGACTCCTAGTTCCTGACTCCTTTCTTGATAAAAGTCCTTTTTTGTAATTAAGGAAAACTCTTATGGCTAATACCAGCAATTTTCGTCAAGCAATTCGTGAGGCCCAAAGTCAAAACCTAGTTGGCCCTAACGTGATTTCTAATGCTCTACCTTTTGTAGGTGGTGGCCTAATTCTCACAGCAGTAGGTGCTTTTGGTGGCCTACAAGTGCTGAATTCTAACCCTGGTATATTTATGCCCACATTCTGGGTAGCACTTGTCGCTGAATTCGCGTTATTTTTTATTGCCCGTGGAATTGCGGAAAAAGGCAATAATAACGTAGCCCTACCTTTATTAGCTACTTACAGCTTGTTATCCGGCTATACCCTAAGTGGTTTAGTATATGTGGCCTTGAGAACCCAAGGAGTAGGCATTGAGGGAGTAGGTTTTGCCGCCCTGGGTTGTGGTGTCACCTTTATTGCAGCTCGTCAAATAGGCTCAAATCTATCTGAAGAAGATGGCATGGCCTTGACTAAAACTGTCAGCTTGGGAGTAATTGCTTTATTAGTAGCAGTTGTGGGCCAAATTATTTTCAGCTTTTTCGGTGTTTATACTCCAAGTTGGTTAGAAATAGGTATTTCTGGCATAGGTGTATTTCTATTTGCTGGCGCTGCAGTAGTAGATTTTTACATCTTGCCTCGTACTTATCGCGACGATCAGTATATTCCCGCAGCTCTCTCGATGTACTTAACTTATATCAACCTATTCATCTTTATTCTGCGACTTTTGATAGCTATTAATAGTCGCGACTAATTTATAGATCGGGGAATAGGGAACAGGGAACGTTCATTAATGGATAATTGATAATGGATAATGGATAATTACCTCTGGTTAAAACCGTTACGGAATTGAATATCAGGAAATATTATTTCTTCTGTTGGTCGATGGTCGGACAGCGAGGAGACCTCGCCATCTCTCGACCGCTTTTTCCCCTTAAAAGGGGAGGTTTTAAACCAGAATTATTTAATTATTAATTATTAATTATTCGGTAAGAAAAACATTTCCCTGTCTGATGTTCATCATCCGCATAAGTCTTAAGCAACTCTTTCCCTTTCTATCAAAAAGGTGTTGCATAAATGCGGAATGATTTTAATAGTTTTGTGGAATGGGCATCTTGCCCGTTCCTGATATTTTCCCGTTCCTGATATCGTGAGGTTTAGGAATTTCCCGTTATAATCTTTGATTTAACGGCAGAAGATGTCAACGAAAGGAGGCGATCGCCATGGAAGTATTAGACATTAAACGAGAAATTGAAAATTTGTCCTCTCGTCTGGGAAAAACCCAGGACTATCTTTGACGTTCCGGCACTAAAAGCAAAAATCCAAGACTTAGAGCAAGTTGCAGCTCAACCAGAATTTTGGGATGATCAAACAACGGCACAAAATACTCTGCAAGAGCTTAATGACCTCAAGTCCCATCTACAGCAATATCAGCAATGGGAAAATAATCTAGAAGATACTAGGGCGATCTTTGAGTTATTGGAGCTAGAGACAGATGAGTCTTTATTAGAGGAAGCTCAAGCAACTATCTCTGGTCTCAACCAGGAATTAGACCGATGGGAACTACAGCAATTATTATCTGGTCTCTACGACCAAAATGGTGCAGTTATTACTATTAATGCTGGCGCTGGAGGTACAGACGCTCAAGACTGGGCAGAGATGTTGTTGCGGATGTATACCCGGTGGGGAGAAAGCCATAACTATAAGGTACAGTTGGCAGAAATTTCTGAAGGAGATGAAGCAGGTATTAAGTCTGCAACTCTGGAAATTATCGGGCGCTATGCTTACGGTTATCTGAAAGCAGAAAAAGGTACTCACCGCTTAGTCAGAATTTCACCTTTTAATGCCAATGGCAAACGACAAACCAGTTTTGCTGGAGTGGAAGTGATGCCTGTGTTAGATCATTCTGTAGAGTTAGAAATTCCAGAAAAAGATTTGGAAATTACTACTTCTCGGTCTGGTGGCAAAGGTGGTCAAAACGTCAACAAAGTTGAAACAGCGGTACGAATTGTTCATATTCCTACAGGTTTAGCTGTGCGTTGTACTCAAGAGCGCAGTCAGTTACAAAATAAGGAAAAAGCATTAGCATTGCTCAAAGCTAGGTTGCTGATAATTGCCAAAGAGCAACGTGCTCAAGAAATTGGTGAGATTCGGGGTGATATGGTAGAAGCAGCATGGGGTAATCAAATTCGTAACTATGTATTCCATCCTTATCAGATGGTAAAAGACTTACGGACTCAGAAAGAAACTACTGCTATTACAGATGTGATGAATGGCGAGCTAGACTCATTCATTGAAGCTTATCTCCGACAGGAAAATCAAATGGTTGAGAGTCAGTCTGCTTAATGTAGGCAGTGTCATTTCAGTTATCAGTTAGCCTCCTATGGTCGGAGCTACGCTAACAGTTATCAGTACCTCTAGCTGTTTGCGCAGCATGACCTAGGAAAGCATTGGGATTGAAATCTGGAATATTCTCTTTATTTTATCCCCTTAAAAGGGGAGGCTTGATAACCACAATTTTTCGGTAATAAATAAGCTTGGGTAATTTCTAGATTTGACTTGGATGCCTCTTTGAGAACGTGTCCAATTAGACAACCATAATAAATCTTAGATCCCCCCAAACCCCCCTTGGAAAGGGGGGCTTAAGAATTAAGACTTATGCCATAACTTTATTAAATTGGTATAACTTCCGTTCTACTAAACTTACCCAAACTTACCCATTACTGATTGCATGAGCTTTGGAGCTAGCTTCCTGTCTCCCAGAAGACCACTGACCGCAGTCTGTAACTTATCTTCTCCACAGGCTTAAAATCGGTGAGAACTCCACCTACTAACGTGCATAATTTTCTAAGTTCACAGCAGCATTAAAATCTCTGTCTGCCTTGAAACCGCAGTTCTCACATTCATATTGTCTGACATTCAACGGCATTTTCTGTTGATGTCCGCAGTCAGAACATATCTGAGAACTTGGATAAAATCTATCTGCTATTATTAGCTCACTGCCATACCATTCACACTTGTATGTTAGCTGACGCTTAAACTCATAAAACCCACAGTCTGCTATGGCACTTGCTAGTTTATGGTTTTTGAGCATTCCACTTACGTTCAAATCTTCTATCACTATGGTGCTGTGGTTTTTAGCTAACCATATTGTCAGTTTATGTAGTGCATCTGCTCTTATATCAGCTATTTTTTTGTGAGTCTTGGCTAGTTTTTTTACTGCTTTAGCTCTGTTTTTGCTACCAGGCTCTTTTTTCTGGACACGCCGTTGATAACGAGTTAGTCGTTTTTTTGCTTGTTTGTAGGCTTTGACGTTAGGGTAGGTGGTTCCATCGCTACAAGTTGCTAGGGCATTTATACCTACATCTACACCGATAATAGCCCGTTTTTTAGTCAGAGGTTTGGGCTGACATTCATCATACTTAAAACTAATGTACCAGTCACCTGCCCGCTTGGATATTCTCACATTTTTGACTGGCACAGATGGTAAGATTTCATAAGTTTTTACTATTCCTATTCTTGGTAGTTTAATATAGTTTCCTTTCAGAATTTTAATGCTTCCTTCCAAATAGAAACTATCTTTTTTGCCTTTTTTCTTAAATTTGGGAAACCCACGTCCGGGGACAGTAAAAAAGTTTTTGAATGCCCTTTCTAAATCTCTTAATGCTTGTTGTGGGGCACATTTCGACACCTCATAATACCACGGATTTTGGGATTTCACTTCTGCAATTAAACGCTTATGCAAAGTGATAGCACTAGGGCGTTTTTTGGTAGCTTCGTACTCAGTAATACAGGTAGCTAATCCCCAATTATAAGCATGACGGGCTACACCGGCGTGTTTGGCAAGTAGTGTTTTTTGCTTATTATTAACTTTTAATTTAGTCTTGATTGATTGCATTTCAATTGCTCGGCCACCTCTGTTAATAGTTTAATAAGTTAAACATCAATCTACTATATCATAGTAAATGTCTATTTATGTTGAACTTTGTCCAATTATTTTAATACTGTTGATAGCCCCTTTTCTCAAGGGAGGACTGGGGAGATCGAAACAGAATATTTTTATTATGACTAATAGACATATCCGATAATAAAAAATCAAATTAATTATTGTACTAGCTCGTCTAGCTTGAAAATGTGGGTAAATTTTAGAAAATATAGACCTCTCCCCCCTTTCCAAGGGGGGTTGGGGGGGATCGTAGCGTTGGGTTTTACTCACAATTTTAGTTTAGACGAGCTAGTACTCTTATTCATTAATTCTTTCCGCCTATTTCCTACTCCCTCTTGAACTAGATATCTACCTTAACCAGATATCTACCTTGCTTTAACCCAAAGTATGTCAGAATAAAGATATTTTATCCAACCCTGACTATAATATGTCCTCATGTCAAAGGTCTACAGCACTACCGAGCTAATAGATATCCTAGCTGAAGAGCGCCAAGCTTGTCTGCAAGGCCAGCGCCTGAATTTGGCAGCAACTCCCCGCACGGGAAACCCAGTAGTTGACCATTTTCTCAAACCAGAAGCTTTCCAAAAGTTTACTGCATATCAAGATTTTAAGGCTGCTGTTCATCGCTATCAAACAGAATATTTGGTCTCTGGTATTGTATGGCGACAGGTGACAGTTAATGATAAGATTATTAGTTTTCCCGTAGTGCATGAACAATTAATTGCTTTATTGAGCGATCTAGAAATTTTGCAGGCAGCAAAAGTTTCTGTATTAAATTTCTGGAGTCAGGTGACAACGGGGATGGACTTATATTTAAGTGTGGGTAGTGGTCGAGACTTTCGCAAAATAGAAATACAAGAAGTAGAAGCGATCGCTCAACGTACAGAATGGGCAAATATGTTGAAGTGGGAAAAATCTAATTTTCTGGAAATGTTACTACAGTTAGGATGGGGAAAACCAGAGTTAGCAGCTTATCGTCGCGGCTGGCCTAATTCTGGAAGTGAGTATATTCATGCTGTGAAACCAGGAAAGCAACCTATTTGTTAAAAAAGCGGTCAGCAATCAGCAGTCAGCTAGAGTTAAAACTTTTAACTGTAAGATTATGGATTTATTTTCAATTGCTAAAATAGCAGCACCAATTGCAGGTTCTTTGGCAAATGTTGCTGTTAAAAAAAGATTTCAATTTATTAATAAAACAGACATACAGAAAGCAATTGAATCTGGAATAAAAGCTGTGGAAAAATTGCCTCTCCAACAGCGTTTATTTTATTCAGCTAGAAAAGATGGTTTGTCTGGAACCGATCGTTTTTTAAATCATTATTTTAGTAATTCTGGAGTTTTAAAGGAGATTTCAACCCCTCCTAAATAATCCTGCCCTTGGGTTTCCAGGGAATTTTAACCAGAGCTGCTAAAAGCTGATAGCTAGTTAAGGTTCTACTACAACTATTGTACCAATCCTTACTTTTTCAAATAGAGCTTGTAGATCTTGGTCGAACATTATAACACAACCATGAGAAATTGCTTGTCCTACAGTTTCTGCATTGGGAGTTCCATGAAAACCTATGTAATTTTTGCCATCTGTCCAAAAACCAATCCATCTTTCTCCCAAGGGATTTTCTGGACCAGGAGGTATAATTTCTTCTGTAAAAGGATTTTCCCAAGAGGGATTTGGTATTTTTTGGATAACTTTATGGGTTCCTGTGGGAGTTTCCCATCCTTCTCTACCAATAGCTATTGGGTAGCTGGTTTTTAATTGGTCATCTTGGTAGAGATAGACACGGCGATCGCTTAACTTTATCACTAAATGAATTTTTTCATTGAGTTTAATATAAAGTTCATTGAGTTTTTTTTTGTGGCTATTGATTTGGGCTTTATTTGTGACTGGGGTTTGATTAAATCTGCCGCATTTGTCGAAGCTTCATGTTGATTTTTTATTGGAGTAGAGCCATAAACTTTTTGCTGTGTGTAATTAAGTAAAAGCACTATTCCTAAACTAAAAAATATTAGTCTGTGTAAATTACTAAAGTTGATCAAACTGATATTTTCACCTTTTAAATATTTTTTTTGACTAATTTGCTCATGGAATCAGTTAATCCTTAACTACAAAAAAATCTGAAAAAAGGGATTGGCGGTTAGCATTCAGCAGTCAGCTAAAATGGTGCGTTAGGACTGATACTAAATCCGGTTAATTCGGTATAAAAAAATTTTCATCTGAACGCCAAGAGCAAATGTTTCTAAATTCTTTTCTCTCCTGACTCCTGACTCCTGACTCCTGACTCCTAGATTAACTATTTAATTACACCGATGCTACCGGATTTGATATTACTTCAGCCACCACCATTGTTTCAAGTTTTGGGCATGAATCGATGCACCCACATATTTTTGTGACTAGAGTCTAACTCCCCTCGGTTGTAAATATCTTGAGCATCTGCATAACTGCTGCCGGCAACACAAGCTGCATAGATACAATAGCTGGAATAATAGCCATCGTAGAAATTTACATTCGGATTGTCGTACGTCCATTTAGGTGCATCGAATTCGCTCCAGGGGTCTTTGACCTCAAACTTATAACCATTGTTTTTAGTATCGATTTCCAGACCTGAGAGGCAAATCACATGACCTGAAGAAGTGAACCAACCTTGGGTAATCAGAAAATCTCCCTGTTCCAGCCAGGTTTTTACATCATCAAGGCAAGCATTCAGATGCAATTCATAATTAACCGGAAATTGACGAATCACATCGGCCATTACCTGGGGATCGCCAGGACTGCCTATGGCTTCCAACCGCTGACGAATATCTTCAATATTTGGGTCATCAACAGCCATAGCAATACAGGTACTCTGGCAAGAGTAGGCATTGGGTTGGCTGAGATTAAGAACTTTAAGTTTGGTATAGTAATCCTGAATAGCATTCAGGGTTTTAGGACTAGCTGGCATAGTTTAATTTCCTCAGTTTAAATGTCAGTTCGATGAAAGCCCAAATCCTGATTTTTCTGTAACAAAACAGAAAATTGGGTTTTGATCAAACTGAGTTTGCAATTAAGACGATTTTTGCGCAACATTTCAAACAAACCCAGTTTCTAGGCTTTTTTATACCTACACTACCGGATTTGATATTACGCTCAACAGGTGCAGTAAAATTCATAGGGTGTGTTTTGCCGGCGCACAACACGCGTTTCTGCTGTCACCAAGCGGAAAACGCACCCGACAAGATTGGCGATCGCTGTGTAACTGATAAGATAATAATGGTTGACAGTATAATCAGCCATTCACGACATTTTCCTGTCAATACTTTTTTTTTACAGGACTTACGCAAATAAACCAGGTTTTTACGATAAACCGTTATTTTTAACAAGAAACATTCACGAAAAACCCGGTTTCTAGGTTTGCCTGCGTAAGTCCTGTTGTTTCTGCTTATTGTTGCGTTTTTTTCTGGGCAAGTGAAGCAACTATTGTAAAAAGTTGTTTTTAACCCATTCTATTTTCTTCTCCCATTCCGGAGAGCTAACGTAACCATTTACTAGCTTTTGCATATTCCCAATGTTAGAACAACCATCAAGAGGAATATTTTCTGTAAGTTGAACATTTATTCTCTGATATTGTTGCTCTCCTAAAAGCATTTCTGCCTGAAAATCATCGATAATTGAGGAACCATCCATAAGGATTGAAAGTAATGGAATTCCAGGGGTATGACCTACAGCTTCTGGCCAAAGCCATGTTGTAGGACCATATCTGAGGGGGCCACGGGGTTGATAACTAGAAGGAAGATAGCTCTGAGCTATTCCTGTACCAATAGATAACATTCTAATGTTTTGGATCTTCCGTTCTCCAAGAATGCCGGAACCTAGAACCCTTGCTAAAGCTAATGTACTAGGGTTGTTAGCGAAGACACCACCATCAATACAGAGTTTATAGCTTGGATGCTGATAGGGAGGGAAATAGGTTGGCGCAGCACTGGTACAAAGAGCCGCATCTAAGATTGATGTATCTTGGCTATCAAATAGATTGTTTGGGAGATTATCAAGTGTAAGTGGTCTCCATGACTGGTTCTTTGGATCGGCAGTATTGTCTAGCTGAAATGTAGTCACTAAAACTTTACGGTCTAATTTGGCTAAGGATTTTGAAGGTGATGTTAGATTATTCTCCAAAACAGTTTTTAAGCCAGTGTTGTTATATTTGACATACAAAAGTTTCTCTATATTTCCTATAATCCCTGCAATTCCAGCAAATTCTTGACTTTTATCTAACTCTCTAATGAACTTTTCCAAGAAACTTAGAGCATTATTTGATGGAGGGTTATAGGGGTTAAATATCTGAGAACAATTACCAGAATCACCATATATATTAACCAGCTTTGATATGGGAACACCACTTGCTAATCCTAAAGCAATTATGCCACCTGTAGAAGTTCCTGAAAATAGATCTATCTTATCAAGAAAAGGTACTTTTTTATCCAGTTCTTGTAGAATCATGGCAGTGATTAAACCCCGAATACCACCACCGTCACAAGTTAAAATTAAGAAGTTGGGATCGCTCATAATACTTTTACCTTTTTTAGCTCCAATAATACAATGTAGGTTTGGTTGAGGAAACCAACCCAACCTATGATCAGGGCGAACGCGCCTTGAGAGGGCTAAATTTCACCGTGATCGTGACTGGACTGTTTTTCACCGATGCAATATGGGATTTCAATGCCGATCAGCTTAACAATCCATCACTAGGAGTAAGTCTTCCGTCGGTTTAAAGTTGAGCATACTATCAAGATCGGTAAACGCATCATTGATCAGAGCTTCGATGGGTCTAGACAGAGTACGAGAATGAGACGACAAATCATTATGAACTGCCTCACTATCTAGGAGCTGAGATTTAACTTCAGCAAGTTGAGCAAGTAATTCATAACGGCGCTCTGAACTCAGCCAACCTAATTGTGACGGTAATTCCCAACCTGTTACACTAGGGCTGTTAAAGCCAAATTTTGCAAACAGGCTCTCAGGCTTATCTCCATAGACGATGTTTTTTGCTAGTGTCTCTTGCCCTAAAGCTTTAAGACTACTTTCAACAACGTAGTATCCCGATGAAACCAAATGACTAAGAGAAGGAGCAGCCTGAATATAGTCAGCAAGAATCGCTAGTACCCAATATCGAGGCTCCAGGTGCAAGTCAAGGGCTTCTGGATCTGCTTCAAACCAGTCATTATCAGCACGTAGAGCATTCAGGAATATAGAGCCTGTAGCAGTTGCTTTCCGAAAAATTTGTTGGGCTTTTTCGAGAAGGGCTTTGTTAGGCTCTGGTGTTCCCAATTCAATGAGTTGAGAAGCGACTGCAGCACTATTAATAGTAAATGCGTAATGAATAACTGTCATGGGTAGAATTTAGAAACTGTATTATCAGGGAGAGGGAAGAGAGTCATTTCAGTTATCAGTTATCAGTACCGAACACCAAAGCCGGAGGCTTGAAATACTGAACTGAAATTTTTTCATCCCCTTAAAAAAGGAGGCTTTGAACCTCATTTTTTGGTAAGTAGGTCATGCAATGAATAGGGTGTTATACCGCCCATTTAGATGATCGCGCTGAAAGTCTTGCACAGAATTGGTTTTACCCGATTTTAGAAGCTCTCGCATAACGCCCTTTTCTTCTGCCGACCTATATTATGTTCTGTGGACTTTTTAGTTGGATAGAGTTATCTCTATCCAACAATTCTAACTAACAACTAGCAATCTAGCTATTGCTATTGCTATTCGTTTTTCTTTTTCTCTTCCTCTTCCTTTTTCTCTTCCTGTTGCTGTTGCTGTTGCTGTTGCTGTTCCTCTAGCTGTTCCTTTAGCTGTTCCTTTGTCTGCACATTACCTGGATTCTTCTCTACATAGTTAACCACATATTCTGTTGCTTGAACGTCTGTTGCATGATTAGGGGCAACAATATTCCAATGCCCTTCTGGAATATTGTCAAAAGTAGCTTGATACCCATTTAATCCTTCTACATCCCCTTGATCTCCTTCTTGAGCAGGATTATTTACATTCAAAACTGTAAATTTATAATAGTAGGGCTTTGGAAACTGATCCAGGTGGGTACTGTCAAAAGTTGATAGCACTATTGGTGGCGTTGAATATCTAAACTTAAATTGCGATTCCTCAAGCTTTGCCTTTTGATCTTGACCTTTAACTTTTTTAGCGCCATCAACTCCACGGTAGATATCTACTTGAGCTAAAGCCTGGGATGTGGGTATAAAAGGGAATGTCGTAATGACCAGTAGCAATACTAGTCCTATAACTCGTTTCATGGGAATCTGTCCTCTCAATAATTTACTGAACATAACTTTCTCGTGTCATTTAGATAACGTTCTAATGTTTTGGATATTCTGTTTTCCAAGAATGCCTGAACCAAGAACCCTTGGTAAAGCTAATGTACTAGGATTGTTAGCGAAGACACCACCATCAATACAGAGTTTATAGCTTGGATGCTGATGTTGCTCCAGTACATTTAGCGAATCCGGATCGAATTCTTATTTAACGAATCCCACGCACTCAGCCAAACCTACACCTATTGCACCATTTGATATCAACAGTATAGTCGGGTGTATTAGGGTTTTTGCAGCATTCCCAAGGAAAGAGTAACGCACCGAAAAATCTGGGATAGGCAGTGGTTCAAATTTCCATTTTCAAACAAATATCCATAAATAAGGTGCGTTACATTTTATTTTCATGTCACGCAGTGTTTTCCTGACGGAATGCGAGCAAACATATCGGTTCTTAGCCGTTTCGCTGCGCGACATGAAAAGCGTTTGCTCGCATTGCCTTAGTAAAGCTTGGCGCCAGCAAAAACGTACCGTACCAGACTGGCGATCGCACTACAAGAGCGGCTGATTATCTGGACATGATATTACGCAACAATCTGTAGTGGCATCCTATTTTTTTCCTAAAAGCTAGCTAAATATGGATGCTTTGCGTAAGTCATAAGTAATAACTACAGTTTTCCGAACAAGGTTGTGCTTCATTTAGATAAGTGAAAAGGAGCACCTTTCCAGTAAGCACTATTACACCAAGCGAGAACAATGTAATCATTGGAATGTTTATTAAGAAAATCATTCCATTCCTTAATATTATGATAGTTAACAACCTGAACATAGCTAGTATTGTTAACATGGAACAACTTATAGTCTTCTTTAAGAAAATCAATCTCAGCACAGCCAACAGATTTATCAGGTGCTCCAGTAGCTGTTCCATGAGTACCAGACACAACAACAAGCTGCCGATCTTGACTTAGATCTAGATTTAAGCCAGAAATATAATCCTCGACTTCTTGGGCATTAGTGGGTGCATTAAAACCATAAACAAGACCATTTGGACCGAGAGCAACACCTGCAGCAGAAGCTGGCTGAACACCAAAAGAAAACACAACGATAGAGATAGTAAGGAACCAAGCAAGTATTTTGCGCATAGAACATTAACTCCAATTATTACTAATTACAATGAGCAGTCGAGTCGGGGATTGACTTGAAGCAATCCCCTTTCAAATAGAACAACTATCTTAGCCAATCAGACTACCGAGAGCTTTAACAGCTACTGGAATAAGTGTAGAGGCAAACGTTCTCCAAAAAGAAGGTTCAACACTTTGTCACTAGACATGGATGCTCCAGTCACAGTCCGCTCAACGGGAGCAGCTTGGATAGGTAGTTGAGATGATCGCACATTTTTGCTCCTGAATTTGGCGATCTTGCACTACATAGGGCTTGCTGAAGAAATTTAAAAGTCTTTACAGATAAAAGTTTTAGGCTTTTGAAGTCGTCCAAAGTACCTGGTTGTCAGCTCTGAATGCTCATGCATGTTACCATTTTTGGCACATCATTGAGCAAAAAAAAATTACTTTCCTGATCCCCCTATTCCCCTACTCCTCCGCTTCCCTACTCCTTAAAAAAAGACTTTTTCAGCAAACCCTACATAATGGTGTGGTTTTTGACAGGGATTAGATGCTTTGTTCTAAAGCTGTCTAGAGCGGGGATTGACTTGAAGCAATCCCCGTTCAAATAGAAGAACTATCTTAGTTCTTGTTATTGTTGTTGTTCATCAAACCATGGATAGCTCCATGGATAGCTCCATGGATAGCTCCGCTGGCTGCTTTACTGGCACCGTGCTTGACATGATCCCAGACATCACCCAAGCTAAAGCTAGGATCGACACCATTCTGATTCGACATAGCAACACCAGTCACAGTACGCTCAACAGGTACAGCTTGGATAGGAAGTTTAGATGACTTCATCATTTTTTGCTCTAATTGCATTATTTTTCTCCTGAATTTTGCAATTTCGTTGTTTTTTGGGTTTTCGCTGAATAGTTACCACTGATTTCGTGGCACGTGTCCAGCCTGGATAGGAACTTTCATGTTGGTTTCTCCTTTATTACAGTATTTTTCGGCTTGTAGAGCTAATTTATTCCTGGTGTTGATTTGCTAAACTCAACTAGGGTTAGTTGATATTAGAGTAAGCAATAAATTAACTAATTTAATTTATGGTCTCGCTTTAACTCCATATGCAGCCTATTTGTTTGCCAGAGGGAAGGTTGTTCCCCTTCTTACTTGGTTCACCGTTTTTATCTTCTGGAGGCGCTTCTGAGGGGGGGGGTTCCTGTTGGTTACTTTGTTCAGACTTTTCATCTTTTGTCTGAGTTTTTGTAGGCTCCTTGGGCACAACAGGCGCTTCTTGGGAAGAGGTTTTTGATGATTGGTTCAGGGATTTAGATATCTGAGCGTGTATATTAACCATGATTCTTTCTCTCTTTTTTTTGATTAGTCAAATAATTCATGGGAAAGTCTATTAGTGACTGATATCAATACTAGAAAAAACCACAGGCGGCTAGGCACATAGCCATTGAGTTTCCAGAAAGTATATGACATCCACAGTAGTCTGCTGACATTAAGAATCTCATTGGATCGTTATAGTTTGCCCCATCTAGTAAACTTAATAATAGTTCTCTCTTAGTATCATTAGAAGCAGAATTTAGATCTACGACTGTATGAGGTTTGAACAAATCTGTTCGTATAACTGGTGGGGCTTGGATGGGAAGTTTCATAATTGTTTTTTCTCTTGGTTTTTATTGGTCTGTAGTAAAGACAGACCAATATTTACTTTAGTGATAATTAGCCATACATTTTGAGAATGTCCCAGAGTGCTGCGCTAGATTCAACATTATTGTAGTTACTCGCTCCTATCCCATACTGATTGGATATTGCAGCAGAAGTAGAGGGACGCTGAACAGGTGCAACTTGCTTCGGCAATTTAGGGTTCGGTAATTGAGATTTTTGGGAAAATTCCATAATAATTCCTCCTGTTTAATTGATTGGTTTACAGTTCTCAATCAGCAGTAAAGCTGACATCTAACTTTTAGTTAGCAACATCCCAGATTCTGGGTTGACCTAATGTTACTGGCATGATATCGCTGACATCAATGGTGTAGCGCAGAACTCTTTTCGCACGCTCATTATTTTCCGGATCGAAAAACTTGATCTTTACATCCCAGCAATCTGAATCTTTGCGACAGAAAGGGCTTCGTTCTACTCCAAAGCCGTCTAGCTGCATGGTCACCGCTTGGGAATTGTTACCTTGATTACTTTGGTTGCTCAATGCTTGAACTAAGGCATCTGCATATTGGAAGATGTTAGTCGCGGCAAAATTTTGTGCCCTTTCCATGGAAGTTTGTCCGAGATTGCGGAGGTCGTAGTATATCCGCATCAAAAAATTCCTCAGAGAATATTTGATGATTTCTATTTTTTCCGGGCTAATAGTATTTCCGCTTTCCTGGTTTTCGATTGCTGCTATTACGCTATCGATCAATTCGTTAACTTTCCAACCATACATCCCACGAGTATTTAATGGTGCAATAACAGGAACAACCTGACCAGAATAGAGAGTGACAGTTTCACCTGTCAAAACTGCTGGGATAGAAACCCTTTCAATATAGCCTTCATCTTCTGTATCAAGAACTTGCCCGGCTAGAAACTCTTGAAAATATCTATAGACCTCTAAAGCAAAAGGAGCTTGTGGTTTAATGGCATAAATAGGTGTTAGTTCCAAATTTAGGGTCCAAATCAGTGATACTGCCTCGGAAATATTCCTTTCTAGATATCTTGCCATCTGTCTGGCATCATAGGGATTAGCAGGAACTGCTATAGCATCGGCTGAGTCTTTCGGTGTATCAATAGGTAAACCGTTATCTGACCAGTTCATAGGCATAAGCTGTTTAAAGCTATCTCGGCGAGCCTCTGTGGCAAAATCATAACCAAGGGTTCCCAGGGCATAAACTAAGGACATTGGTGCGTTACTTGGGGTGACGGAGGAAGCTACTGTACCTCCGTTGCATCCACAGTCACTAGAAGGGGTGACATTAGATGAAGTTGCTAGATTGTTAGATGTGACACTCATTGGATTTTCCGAATGTTGAATATTTGTTGTCATAGATGATTCTGAGTTAGTTACTTCCGCAGCCTGAATCCCAGGGGAGTAGAAGCTGACTTGTTCTGAACTAGGAGCAATAGGCTCACTCGGTTCAAGTTGTTGTATCTCGTTTATTGGGATAGTTTCTTCTGGTGTAAAGTCTTCAACCTGACTCGGTTGAATGACTACCTCTTCTGATTTGGGATCGGACACTTGTGCTAATCCTCCTTTTGTAATTAGGGTATAAGCCCCAGAAATGTTAAGAGTTCCAGCCAAAAAACGACGGCAGTCTTCGACTATTTCTGGATTGCAAGGCAGTACCGTCTTCAGGATTGCCTCACGGATAGCATGGGGATTTGGTTTTTCTCCCCGCGCCAGTTGAATACTAAGTAGTAGGGCAACAATGCCAGATACAATAGGTGTTGCAAAACTGGTGCCACTTCTTAGCACAACTCCACCACCGGGTTTTGCACCTAAAATGTTTTTTCCAGGGGCAAGAATGCCTTGATATTGATAAATCTTGCCCCAGTTACTAGAATCGACGGGCAATCCTTGGGCATTCATGGCGCCGACAGCTAAGACTGAGGGTAAAGCAGCAGGAACATGAAGACACTCACAGGCATCGTTTCCCGCAGCAGCAATAATTAGAACGCCCTGATTATTACAAAACCGGACTGCCTCTGCTAAGATTGGGTCTGCATCTCCTGATTGACTCAGTTGACCGCCACTAATGTTAATCACATGAGCTCCTGCCTCAACTGCTTGGTTAATCGCTCGTGCAAGATCTATCTGGGAAAGCTTTCCCCTTTGATTATCTGAGAACACGGGAACAATTAGCCCACGACATTGAGGAGCAATCCCACTAACAGGGCTGTCTTTTTGACCAAAGATGATGCTGGCAATGTGTGTTCCATGACCTGACATCAGACCACTGCTAGCAACATCTGATACCAATGTCGGCAAGCGAGAAAGGTTAGCTCCATCAAAGCATGGATGGGACTGGTCAACTGGTCCATCAAGGATGGCAATGCATACGTCAGAATCACCAAGAGATTTGTTCATTAGTGAACTGAGTTCGGTTGATGTTGCAATGTTAGTCACCAAGTTTCTCTATCCTCTTTGCTCTGTTTTTGTTGGCTTTTGTACTTAGCTATGAGTACAAGGTATAGGTTTTTTTTTGTAAGCACAACCAAAGTTTGTAATTTTAAGAAAAAAGATAAGCACTTAGATTAGTAACTTCATAAAGCCTTTCCCAGTCTAAGTTTTAGCTTTTGAAATTTTAAGAACATCTCCAGCATCCCCTACCCAAATTGCTTAAGTTGGGAATTTCTCCAAACTTACAAAGTTAAGCACTGTACTTCCCATTTCATCTCGTAGTTCATTACAATTATCTTGGCGACGGCGCATAACAATGGGAGCATCTTGCTCTGTTGCTCATTTCCATTAGATATCTCAAAAATGCCGATTGGGGAGGCATAGTAAGGGTTTGATCACCTTTTCTGGAGATATCTATTAACCTTAATATCCAAAGCTGCCAAGTTTTTAATAGAAAAATCTCACAATAATGAGCAACCATGTACGTCGGCGAGGCGTAATCTTAACTCTTCAGGGCTTAAAGAAACTCAATCAGGCAAAAGCTAAGGCAGAGATTGAGCAACACTCCAAACGCTACACCCTCGAATCTCTCAGCGAAGAAACAGGTTTAACTCCCAATACCCTCAGCAAAGTTTTTACCTCCTCGTCAGGAGTTGATAAACGGACTTTGAAGTGCTGCTTCCATGCTTTTAATCTAACTTTGACAGAAGACGACTATCTCTACCTTCGATCTAATCAAGATAATCTAACCAAAATTAACTCAGTGGCACTTGCCAAAACCTCCTCCCTCCTTGAACCTACTTGCAATTCTAATTTCGGTATGCTGCGTGATCGCAACAATACCCCCCCAATCAAAAAAATGATTCAACCACAAGATAATCTACAACCTCGTCTACTAATAGCACCGGGAGGACAGATGCCTCTAGATTCTGTTTTTTACATTGACCGTCCGATCATCGAATCCCTTTGTTACGAAAGCATCCAGAAACCAGGGACGCTGTTGAATATCCGTGCCCTCAAGCAAATGGGCAAAACCTCCCTAATAACTCGCATCCTGGCTTTCGCTAAATCCCTGGATTATCAAATTGTTTATCTGAACTTACAACTGTCCGATGCTGAGATTTTACAGAATCTAAAACACTTCCTACAATGGTTCTGTTCTAGAGTTAGCAAGGAATTAGAATTTCCCAATGCGCCATCGCCTCTGGCGATGGCGCATGAGCAGATAGCCAACTTTTGGGATAACTCCTTGGGTAGCAAATCAACCGCCACTGACTACTTCAATGATATTATGCTAGACAACCTAGATCGCCCTCTGGTAATAGCTATTGATGAACTCGATCGGCTTTTTGCCTACCCAGATATTGCTGGTGAATTTATCCAACTTCTGCGAACCTGGTCTGAGCAAGCAAAAGCAAGGGTAGCAGAAAGTAATTCTTGGCACAAACTGCGACTGGTGACAGTTCATTCTACAGAAATTATGATGCCTCCCTCAATTAATCCCTCCCTGTTAAATACTGGGTTAGTCATGAATTTACCTGAATTTACCCCAGCTCAAGTACAGGATCTAGCACAGCGCTACGAACAAGAGATAAACGAACAACAAATCAAGCAACTAATTACCTTTATTGGCGGACATCCCTATCGTTTGCAGTTGGCGTTTTATTACCTACAGCAACAGACCATAACCCTGGAAGAACTTTTAGAAAATTCTGAGAGGGCAACTGCTCTTTATGCAGAACATCTACAACAACAATGGTGGAACCTACAACGCTATGATGAATTATTGCCTATCTTTACTGAAATTGTGAACAACCCCAAACCGATAGAAATAAAACTATCCGTTGGTTATCAGTTGCAAAACATGGGGTTGGTTCACCTAGAAGGCGATCGAGCAAGTCTATCTTGTGAGTTATTTCGTCCGTTTTTTGTGGGAGTTTTGAATTGATTGTTATTTAGACTCAGGTGCGTTACATTTCATTAATACACCTTACTGGACTAATGAAATAACTACTTAGGCAAATGCGACACTCACACAGATTATAGCATGGATACACAGATTAAGTGTAAGTGTATGTAATATACCACAAATATTTGTTGTAGGGGCGAATGGCATTTGCGTTCCGCAAAGCTCCGCTTTATATGTTGCGGAGCAAAACGCCCTCAATCCCTACGGATAGTTAATTGGGATCGATACCCAGTATATTATAGACTCAAATTGGATTATTAGAAGTAGGAAAAAAATCAAAAATATGAAAAAAAATAACCTTATAGCGCTTTTCACATGGATAGACTACAGTTAGTATCGGCAACCCAAAAGCATTTTTCTACTCCCTACTCCCTACTCCCTACTCTAAGCGCCAAAAAAATTTTGTGGTCTACTCAAATGAAAAGCGCTGTAATTTCAGTTCATTGCTATAATTAGAAGATGCCACTTTTAGATACAAAGCTATGTCAAACAAAACATTTGACCTGAAACAACTACCGATAGGTATTACTGAATTACTCTATTCGATTCAAAATGAGCAAGAAATAGTCATTACTAATGATAATATTCCGGTTGCTAGATTGACTCTACTTAATCCAGTTGCTGAAACTAGATTGCCATTAGAAAAAACACCTCAACCTGGATTAAATTTAGGTGCTATGGTAATGAGTGATGATTTTGATCGACCTTTACCAGATGAATTTTGGTTGCAAAATCCATGAAATTACTGTTAGATACACATACTTTTATTTGGTGGGATAGTGAGCCATCAAAACTTTCTCAACGTGCATTAGAGTTATTAACAGATAAAAATAATTTGAGGTTACTGAGTGTAGTTAGTCTCTGGGAAATGTCAATTAAACACAAGTTAGGCAAACTAAAATTAGAGAAAACTTTAGCAGAAATTGTTGCTATTCAACAAAATAATTTTATCGAGATATTACCAATTACTGTTGCTCATGTTTTAGCTTTAGATAGTTTGTCTGTTTATCACAAAGATCCTTTTGATCGTTTACTAATTGCTCAAGCTAATATAGAAAATGCAGTACTGATTAGTTGTGACTCTATTTTTGCTAATTATTCAGTTCAGGTAGAGTGGTAGTAAATTTTATTCTACTAAAAATTTAGGTTAGGTAGTAGTTCAGTAGGGTGTGTTAGCGATAGCGTAACTGAGCGAAATATTATGGGAGAGACGGTGCGTTACATTTCATTAACGCACCCTACCACTACCACTACTTTTGTTGGGTTTATCCTCCGGATAAGCTCCGCTAACCTCCGTCAACCCAACCTACGCTTGTTGGACTAATTATTAATTATTCGATAAAGTTTTTGTTTGTAGTAGGGCTTGAGCAATAAGATAGGTATTTATGGGGCTAAAGCCCTACTACGAGCGTAATTATAATAACATCCAACTATGCAAACTACTGAATTTCTGAATGAGCTAAATTTATCCCAACGCCAAGCAGTACAACATTTTTGCGGACCAATGCTAGTTGTGGCAGGAGCTGGGTCTGGCAAAACTAGAGCGCTCACCTATCGCGTGGCCCATCTGATTCGCCATCATCGGGTACATCCAGAAAATATTCTGGCGGTGACATTTACAAATAAAGCTGCACGGGAAATGAAGGAGCGGATTGAAAAGCTATTTGCTGGGCAACAAGCAGAAGCAAAATATGGTAAACCATTATCTGCTTTGACACTGGAAGAACAGACTAAGTTGCGATCGCAAATCTATAAAAGTATTACGAAACATTTATGGATGGGAACTTTTCATAGTCTTTGCGCTCGTATTCTGCGTTTTGATATTAATAAATATCAGGATGAAAAAAAACGTCGTTGGGATAAAAATTTTTCTATCTTCGATGAAAGTGATGCTCAAACTTTGATTAAGCAAATTGTTACTAAACAGCTTAATTTAGATGACAAAAGATTTGAACCTCGTTCGGTTAGATATGCTATTGGCAATGCTAAAAACAAGGGAATGTCGCCTCTAGAATATCAAAGGTCGGAACCAGATTATCGGGGGCGGGTAATTGCTGAAGTTTATGGTATTTATCAAGATAATTTGGCAGCAAATAACGCTCTTGATTTTGACGATTTAATCAGAATACCTGTAGATTTATTTCGACAAAATGAGCAAGTATTGGCTTATTGGCATAAACATTTTAACCATATTTTAGTAGATGAATATCAAGATACTAATCGGACTCAATATAATTTTATTAGATTTTTAGCAACTAATGGTGAAGACCCTAAATATTTTAATAAATGGGAAAATCGTTCTGTTTTTGTAGTTGGAGATGTAGACCAATCAATTTATTCTTTCCGCATGGCAGATTACACAATTTTGCTAGATTTTCAACATGATTTTGGTGATGGTTTGGCGGATGAAGATACGCGGACAATGATTAAGTTGGAGGAAAATTATCGGTCGCGGGAAAATATTCTGGAAGTGGCGAATAAGTTGATTGAAAATAATACTCAACGTATTGATAAAATTCTCAAACCAACGAGAGGTTTAGGGGAAGAAATTTATTGTTATGAGGCGGAAAGTGAGTTAGAAGAAGCGGAGTTTGTTTGTAGTAAAATTCAGGAAATTACAGACCAAAACCCAGAGTTAGATTTAGGGAGTTTTGCCGTACTTTATCGGACTAATTCTCAGTCACGCGCTCTGGAAGAGGCTTTGATTCATTATGATATTAAATATGTGATAATTGGCGGTTTGAAATTTTATGACCGCAAGGAAATTAAGGATTCTTTAGCTTATTTACGGGTCATTGCTAATCCTGCTGATACTGTTAGTTTGCTCAGAATTATTAATACTCCGAGAAGAGGTATTGGTAAGGCGACTATTGATACTTTGGTAAATGCTTCTTTGGAGATGGGAATACCTTTGTGGGAAATTATTAATGATGAAACTTCTGTTAATACTTTGGCAGGGCGTTCTGCAAAAGCTGTGAATAAATTTGCTGAGATAATTAAGCATTGGCAAAATGAAGTAGAAAATCTGACGGCGGTGGAAATTGTTGAAGGAATTTTGGAGGATTCTAATTATATTAATGATTTGAAAAAACAGGGTACGGAAGAAGCAGATAATCGACTGGCAAATTTGGGGGAATTATGTAGTGCTGTTGCTCAGTTTCAAGAGGATAATGAGGATACAAGTTTAGGAGGTTTTTTGGCAAATGCTTCTCTAGCTTCTGATTTAGATAATCTACAAGATGGGCAGCAAGCTGTATCGTTAATGACTTTACATTCGGCTAAAGGTTTGGAATTTCCGGTGGTTTTTATGGTTGGTTTGGAAGAGGGTTTATTACCTCATTTTCGCAGTAAAAATGATCCTTTGTCTTTGGAAGAGGAAAGGCGACTTTGTTATGTAGGAATTACGAGGGCGCAGGAACAATTATTTATTTCTTATGCCACTGAAAGACGACAGTTTTGGGGAGCGCGAGATGTAGCAGTTCCATCTCAATTTTTGGCTGAATTACCGGAGGATTTGATTAATACTAATGGGATGAAAAAGGTGATTTATCGTTCCCGTCGTCAAAGCAAAAATACTAAGAATTCTACTGTCAAAAAATCGGCAAATAATCAAGGAGAAAATTGGAAAGTAGGCGAGAAGGTGATGCACAAAAGTTTTGGTGTAGGACAGATAACTAATGTTTTTGGTGGGGGAAAAAAACTGAGTTTAGGTATCAAATTTGGTAAGAGTAAAAAAATTATTGACCCTAAGACTGCACCGATGGAAAAGTTGGATTGAAGAAGGAAGAAGGAAGAGGGAAGAAGGAAGAAGTGGACGGGGATAGTCTTCGACACGCCACTTCGTGTCTACAAACCCCAAGCAATTATCAATACTCCCATCTCCCCATCCCCCATCTTCCTATCTTTAACTATTTGACATCCTCCCGACGCTGCACTTGCGTGACAGCGCGGGATTCCTAACCATCGCGCTCTTAGGTCTTTCTGCTTCAATGCACCAGCCTCCAAGGTCGAGCCTCTTTTCGGTCTAAAGGCGCGCTCCACAGACTGAAACTGCTAGCCCAGCAGCCATATTTCTAAGTCTAACACACTATTAACGAAACCGCAAAATTGATTGGTTTTTCCTGCGGAATGCGCTCGCATTCATCCCGATGCTCCCCTTCGGGAGAGCGCGGGTCTTCAACCAACGTTGAGATAAACAGATAGCTATCATACCAATTCCCAAAAATAATGCTATATTTCCGATGCAACTTCAGTTATTAAGTAATAATAATGGCTCAGTAATGTCTGTAAAGATTATCGGCATTAAACCAAAATATCTTATGTCTTTGAATCCTACTCTCTACTCCCTACTCCCTACTTTCAAGGGGATGTAGCAAGACTTTTGAGAAATTTTATCAGATGGGTTCTATATGCTTTTGAGAGATTGGATATTCCGGTCGTAGACGTTTGATGCTCATAATTTGAAGCAGTAGTCAGTAGTTAATTGTAAGTATTCAACGAGGCACAATATTAAGAACTATATCAAAAGCTTTGACTTTAATATAAAAGTTAAATTAATGATGAGAAACAGATAAATTAATGATGAGAATTTGATTAGTAGTATATAAATTGCTTCTAATTTGGCAATAATTAATAATTTATTTGAATGAAAGCTAATATACTTGACTGAGCGTTCTGTTATTGCTAGGGTAGTTATATAAGCAAAAAATAACCATCAATTATCAATTTATAGAAGTTTGGATCGGATTGTCCACAACTGGAAAATATCCTGTTATGACATTCTTTAATAAACTTCTAACGCTGAAATTTGTGTGATTTTCTTTGTAGTTTCTGGAATAATCGTTCCAAAAAACTGATAAATCTCACTCAACAGGAGAAGCAAAAGTGCCGATGAAGCTCTTAGATATAGATATCCTTCCTTCTGATTTACGTCAAACGATCGCTTGGCGAGAGTTGTCAGAAGAGCAAAAACTATTCTGGCAGGGAGACTCAGCTCAAGCAGTCTTTATTGTCAAGACTGGGCGACTCAAAATAGTGCGCTACAAAAGTTGTGGAACAATAGTTAGGTTATGCACTGCTACAGCAGGAGATATTTTAGCCGAGACAACACTTTTTTCTAGCAGATATACCAATACAGCGATCGCAGAAACAGCCTCACAAGTAATGGTTTATCCGAAAAAACATTTTTTAGCAGCTTTGCATAGCTATCCCGACTTAGCTGAAGATTTCATGGCAATTTTAGTCAGAAAAAATCAATGTCTACAACACCATCTAGAATTACGGGATATCAAGACTGCTCACGAACGAGTGCTTCAATATTTATCCCAGATAGCTAGACTTTCTAATCAGACATTTGTCAATTTAGATAGACCTCTCAAAGAAATAGCTGCTGAGTTAGGGTTGACTCCAGAAACTCTATCCCGTGCCCTCAAACGCTTAGAAAGAGATGGTCTGATTAGTCGCTCTCAACGTGCGATCGCCCTACATTAGAGTTGTTGCGAGTAGGGGAGTGGCTCACACGGATTATGGCACGGATACACGGATAGGTCAGGGAGTGGGGGAGTGGGGGAGCGGGAGAGTAGGGGAGATTGAAGTAATTATAGAATTATCAACAGATATTATATAGCCCGATTCTATAATTACCGAATAATTAAGGTTTAAAGTCTCTCTTTTAAAGGAGAAAAAAGCGGAAAATATTAGGAACGGGCAAGATGCTCATTCCACATTGCAATAGGGAGGCAAAATTATCAATCTTTTTGATCGCTATTTTCTCAGCCACCAATAAAGGAAAGGACGCGGACAGAACAAAAGCATAAAACTCAGACAACGCCAAATTTTTTTCCTCCTTCCTTCTTCCCTCTTCCTTCTTCCTTCTTCCTTCTTCCTTCTTCCTTCTGCTATACAAAAAATCACAAGGAAAAAATATGATACTACAATCTAGCGTACTTTCTCAATCATCAAAAATACCAGACCAACCAGAATCTAGCAAACTGTTGATATCAAGTAAACAGAATAATTGGCAAGGTATTCTGCTACAACGTCTATACTATTCCGCAGCAGAAAGTAAGTTTTCCTTACCTGCAATACCAGAAGAACTACTGATAATTCATTTAGACTATCCTTGTCAGATAGAGCGATCGCTAAAAGGAAAATACAACCGGGGGAGAATAGTGCCTGGAGATATAACTGTTGTGCCCAGTGGAGAAGTTTCCGAATGGCATATTCAAGGAAACCCAGACTTGTTATATATATATTTAGCACCTTCGCTCATGGAAAAAGTGGCGACTGAAGTAGTAGAAGTAGACCCCCAGCGAATTGAACTTGTAGACAGGTTTATTTTGCGCGATCCATTTATTCGCCAGGTTGGGTTGCTGTTACTAGGAGAACTAGAATCAGGAGGAGTAGCAGGTAGGTTATATGCAGAGTCATTAGCATATTCATTAACAGTTCACTTAGTCCGCGAATATTCCACTATGAGTTTAGAAGTTAATGGGTATCGAGGGGGGTTATCAAAATATAGACTTCGCCAAGCAATTGAGTATATTAATGAACATTTAGACCGGGATTTAAAACTAACTAGAATTGCTGCTGTAGTTGGTATGAGTCAATATCATTTTTCCCGGTTATTCAAGCAATCAATGGGTATTACTCCCTATCAATATGTCATTCACCAAAGAGTAGAATTGGCAAAAAAATTATTGAAACAGCAAAATATCAGCATTACAGAAATTGCTTTTCAATGTGGTTTTTCTCATCAAAGCCACTTAACTAAAATATTTCATCAACTTACAGGTACTACTCCAAAACAATACAAAAATCAGTGTTGCTGAAGGGCGTGTATGATATTAATCTTAATTACTTAGGAGTCAGGATTCAGGAGGTAATAAAGAAGAATAAAGAAGCAATAATAAATAATAAATAGGAGGAAAAGGATATTTTTTTGACCACTAGTTATCTGGAAATTATATTATTTAAAGTAGATTTGAACCTGAATAAATCTGTGCAAATTCAGAGATGAAAATTGAATTTTTGTAGACATAAAATCACAATAATTGTTGAAAAAAATATATAAATAATATAATCTATAGTAAGAGTGAGTATTTTCAGATATAGCGTTTCTCAAGTTAATGAAGTACAGTTGTTTTTCTACTTTTCTACTCTCTACTCCCTAAAATAAATGAATAAATTATTATATTTTAGAGTAAAGCAGTCAAATAATATATATAATAAAGAATAAAATATATGCGGTAAAATCATTCAAGTTATCAAACTGAAATTGAAATGAAAAAAAATCAAAAAAACAGCAAACTATCTAGTATTCAAAAGTTAGCTCAGTCAATTAATGACCGACTAAAATCAAAATTGTCTCGTCGTGTAGTGTTATGTGTTTTTACTAGCATTATTGTCATTGAAACCATTATTTTAATCCCTTCTGTCAAGAGAAGAGAAAAAGAACTTCTATCTCAAATTAAGCAAATGTCTTCTGGGAAAGTTGCTTGGATTTTGATTACTTATCCTAATGCTTCACATACAGAACTTGTCAATCATTTATCAGAACTTATGGAACATCATCCTGCCATTTTAGGAGGTGCTGTTTATGATTCTAACAAACAAAAAGTAGGTACATTTGGTGAGTCTCCAGAATTATCACTTTCTGAAGTAAATAATTCCAAAAAACTTTTCCTTTCCACCAGTAGTAATGTTTATCGTTATGATGACTTAATTTGGTCTGGAAAAGATATGCAAACAGACTATAGTATTATTCTTCGCCATGATGCTTCTAATGTCAGACCAGAATTATTTGCTTATATTTCTCGAATTATTGGTTTAGTTATTATCATATCTTTGTTTTTGACAATTACAGTTTGGCTATGTTTAGAACCAATTATAATTAATCCTATTCTACTATTAAGAAGCGATTTGAATCAAGCAGGGGAAGCAATATATAACGATCGAGAAGCACCTGCATTTAGGTCAATTTCTCTCCAAAGACAAGATGAATTAGGAGAAGTAATTAATGCCTTTGAACTAATGTTTATGAAAATTTCTGAAGCAATTAGCGAGCGGAAAAAAGCCGAAGCAGCTTTACAGGAAAGTCTAGAAAAAGTTAAAGCTTATTCTCAAGCTCTTAATTATGAATTACAGCAAGGTCATCAGATGCAGAAGAATTTTCTGCCTGCTAAAATTTCGCAACAAAATGGTTGGGAAATTGCCAGTTTCTTTCAACCAGCTAGACAAGTTGCTGGTGATTTTTATGATGTATTTGAACTTTCTAATCATACAGTAGGATTAGTAATTGCTGATGTTTGTGATAAAGGAGTAGGGGCAGCATTATTTATGAGTTTGTTTCGTAGCTTAATTAGAGTTTTTTCTGGTCAAAATTATTTTGAAGAAATGAATGAGGATTTAGGAGGCGAAAAAGATAAGTTGTATTTAGATAGAGGTCTAGCTACTGCAGATTGCTATCATGCTCTGAAGGCTGTATGTTTGACTAATAATTATATTGCGAAGAATCATGGTGAAGTGGGAATGTTTGCCACACTTTTCTTTGGAGTTTTAGACATAAATAATGGTAAAATTACTTATATTAATGGTGGTCATGAACCACTATTTATTATTGACGCTACAGGAAAAATCAAGGATGAGTTAAATTCTACAGGTCCAGCAGTTGGAATGTTGCCCGATATGAAATTTAAAATTGAACAAACTCACTTAGAAGTTGGTGAAATTTTGTTAGGTTACACAGACGGAGTACCAGAAGCTCGTAATAGTCAAGGTGAATTTTTTACTAATGAAAAATTGCGGTTACTTGCGGAAAAAAAAGCAGCTTCAGCTGAAACTTTACTCAAAGAAATATCTACCAGTGTTTTAAATCATACTGGTAGTGCCACGCAGTTTGATGATATTACTTTATTGGCTGTACAACGACAGGCTTCAACAATTAATTATTAATTATTAATTATTAATTATTAATTATTAATTATTACCTCTCTTTGAAAAGAAGAGGATTGACTCAAAGGAAATTTTTTTCTCTCTTGGTCGATTAGATATGTCGAGGGGGCCTCGCCATCCCACCCTACGGGAAGCTGCGCTAACGACCGCTTATTTCTCCTTCTTCTTTCTTCCTTCTGCTATGACTAATACCAATTTGATAAATGTTTGTTACAAATATTTAGACTGCTTCTAGTAGTCAGTAGAAGCAGCTATTATCATTATTTTTTACCATTAAATCATCAATTGTAATACCTTGTACATTTAGATGAAAGATATTAGTTGACCAAAAAAGAAGGTCTCAAGCCTCCCCTTTCAAGGGGATGAAAAAAAATTAACTTCAGTATTTCAAGCCTCCTACTTCAGTAGGAGGTACTGATAACTGATAACTGATAACTGATAACTGAAATGACTAGATTATTCGTAACATTCTTTTTTCAAACTGATATAAGACGTTTGAGTTGAATACAACTTACTTAGAAAGGACGTACTAATAATGTAATTCCCTGACGACCGATAACTGCAACTTCTTGACCAGGTTCAAGAGTCATACTGTAACCTCTAAAAAGCATAGCAGGCCAATATGTAGCTTTGAATTTAACTCTTCCAGGTTGATCAAAAGTAATCTTTTCATCGACCACACCAACTTGAGGTTTAGAAAACATTTTGGGAGTATTATTACTAAATTTCTGCATTACTATTCTTCCTTAAATTTGAGTCAGTATTAATTTTTAAAATGCCCCCATAGTTAGAAAATCTTGAAAAGCTTAAATACTTGATTTATTGCCCTTAAATAGCACTACATATTACTTATATAGTTTTCCGGAGGTTATTTAATTTCCAGTTCTAATAATTTTTGTAGATATATATATAGGGGAACAGGGAATAGAGGAATGTCCGCGTCATATCTGCGTAGTGCTATAAACAGACAACGCAAAATTTTTCCTTCTTCCTTCTTCCTTCTTCCTTCTTCCTTCTTCCTTCTTCCTTCTTCCTTCTTCCTTCTTCCTTCTTCCTTCTTCCTTCTTCCTTCTTCACTCTTCCTTCACTTAAGAATGAGGTTCACCAAACAATACCAAGGAACAATTTAACTCTTTCAAAACCTCATTAGTTACATCACTAACAGCCAAACCACCAGCAGTACGACGACGCATAGAACGCAAAATAACTAAATCAAAAGACCGAGCCATTCTAATAATTACCTGAGCAACATTATCATTAGCAATAACTTTAATTTTTAATTTAACTTCAGATTCATCAACAGAAACAATCTCTGAAAGTTGAGACTTAAATTCCTCAATTTGTTCTGCAGAACTAACACTAGAACAAATATGTAATAAAGTCACATAAGCTTGATTAGTATCAGCAAAAAGTTGCGCAAAACGAACAGTTCGTAATGCTTGAGGAGTAATATTTTTTACTGGTACTAAAATTTTATGAATATCAATAGGGTCATCTAGTAATCTTGTCACTGCTACCGGACAATGAGAAGACCAAAAAACACTATCAATAATACTTCCAAATAAACGCGCCCGTAAACCACTTTGTTGACTCCAACCCATAATAATTAAACTGGCATTTTTTTCTCTAGCAGTGCAGCTTATTCCCTGAGAAATATCATTATAAATTCGTAGTTCTGGTTGAGCTTCAACATGAAATTGTTGAGTAATTTCTTGAGTTCGTTTTAGTTGTCGTTCGCTATGGTGAATTGCCGTACTTAAAACTGGTTCATCCAAATGAAAATTAGCTTTAACAATAGATAAAGGCACAACTAATCCAGACTCATGTTTAGCTAACATTGCTCCCATTTCTAGCAAATAATTTTCAGTTACAGGATTATATATAGAAACTAAAACAGTAAACTTATGTTCATCACTTTCTCCCTCGAATTCTTGTTCATGTGTTTCCCACCAAATTCCAGATTTATTACCACCATTAAATAGACTCAAAGGTTGGGATAATAAAGGAGCAAATCTGGATGTAGTTAAAGGTCCGAGTATAGAAGTTACTAACATTAAAACAATTACGCCATTGAAAAATGGTTCTGTTAATATTCCTTCCTGAAAACCAACTAAAGCTTCGACCAAAGTAGCAGCAACATGAGGCAAAGTTAGAGACCACATTGTCAAAGTTTCTGGGAAATTATAGTTGTATAATTGTTTCGCTAATAAAGCTGCGATAAATTTACTAATAATTACTCCAGCAATAATAGCTAAAGTCATTACAAATTCATTAGTTATAGTTGAAACAAAAGCCGGAACATCCAAGATTAATCCCATATCTACAAAGAAAAAAGGAATAAACAATGTACTACCAATAAATTCCACTTTTTCCTTAACCGGACCATTTCCCACAACTTCATTCACAGCAATACCAGCCAGGAAAGCTCCAACAATAATATCAACATGAATTATTTGTGCTTCTACACTAGCAATAAATACAACTAACATTATGAATAAAAATTGATTTCCCTCTTCATCCCCAGTCCGACGGAAATATTGTTCCCCTAACCATTTAAAACCAAACAAAACAACTACTGCATAAATAGCTAATTCTCCTAACTGAATAACCAGACTAACAACAGAAAATTCTCCAGCATTAACCGACACACAAATTGCCAGAACTAATAAAGCAGCAATATCAGTAAATATCGTCGCCCCAATAGTCACAGTAACCGCTTCATTAGCAACTACACCCAATCTATTAACAATTGGATAACCTAAAAGAGTATGAGGTGCAAATAGAGAACCAATTAAAATCGAAGCATTCCAGCCAAAACCAAAAAATCTACCAACCAAAATACCTGCAATAATAGGGATAAAAAAAGTAATAAAGCCAAAACCAATAGAGCGATTTCTAGTTTTATTAAATTGCTCTAAATCAATTTCTAAAGCTATGACAAACATCAGATATATTTTGCCAATATCTGATAGTAACTTCATAGTTTCTGTTTCACTATTGAGAAGCTGTAAACCATGAGGACCTAGTACAACTCCTCCTACTAATAATCCCACTAAACCAGGTAGTCGAAGACGTTCAAAAATTGGTGGAATGGTTAAAATAACCAGTAGAAGAATAGTGAAGGCAACAATTGGAGTATTGGGCAGCAACTTAATTACCTCTGATTAAAATTTTTCTTATATTAGCAAACTCTCTAAATTTTGCACAAAAATTTAAGTTAGTCCGTTGTTTGCGCAGCAGTCCGCAGGAAATTCTTACTTATTTCTGCTATTCCCTATTCCCTAAAATCATGATTTTTGCTGGTCGGAAACAGAGATATTCTGAGATTATTCCTGTTATTTCCTATTTCCTAAAATCATAATTTTTGCTGTTAGGAAACAGAAATAGAAGGATAAGAATTGATTGGATTTTGAATTTCTAGCAGATATCTAATGAATAATTACTTCTCAGAGTTAATAGCTGATAGCTAACCGCTGTTTGCGCAGCAGTTCGCAGGAAATTCTTACTTATTTCTGCTATTCCCTATTCCCTAAAATCATGATTTTTGCTGGTCGGAAACAGAGATATTCTGAGATTATTCCTGTTATTTCCTATTTCCTAAAATCATAATTTTTGCTGCTAGGAAACAGAAATAGAAGGATAAGAATTGATTGGATTTTGAATTTCTAGCAGATATCTAATGAATAATTACTTCTCAGAGCTAATAGCTGATAGCTGACTGCTGAATGCTTACTTATTCCCTAAAACTAAGAATAAGGCTCTCCAAATATAACAACTGAACAAGTAATTTCTGACAAAACTTTAGTAGTAACATCACTAACAGATAATCCTGCCGCAGTACGTCGTCGCATAGAACGTAATACTACTAATTGATATGATTTTGCTGCCTTACTAATCACAGGAGCAACATCATCATAACGAATAATTTTAATTCTCGATTTTACCTCGGTTTTTCCTTGAGAAACAAGCAGAGAAAGTTGGGAATGAAACTTCGCAATTTGTTCCTTAGAAGTCTGGCGATCGCATACATGAAGTAGAGTTACAGAAGCTTGATTAGCATCAGCAAAAAGTTGAGCAAAACGTACAGTTCTTAATGCTTGGGGAGTAATATTTTTAACAGGTACTAAAATCCGATGAATATTAATTGGCTTTTCCAACAAACGTACCACAGCTACCGGACAATGAGCAGACCAAAATACCCGGTCTATTATATTCCCAAATAAACGAGCTTTAATACCAGTAGTATTGCGCCAACCCATCACAATTAGACTAGAATTTTTTTCCCGTGCTGTACGACTAACACCTTTAGCAAAATCATCATAAATTCGGATTTCTGGAGTAGCATCAACTTCAAAACTTCGGCTAATTTCTAAAACAGAATCTAACCTTTCACTACTCTGTTGTAAAGCCAAATTTAACTGAGGAGAATCCATATTAACATAACCTTTAACTATGGATAAAGGAATCATTAAACCACCCTCATGCTTTGCCAACATTACCGCCATTTCAATTAAATACTTTGTTTGTCCTGGAGAAAAATATACTGGCACTAATACAACAAACTTATGATTAACAATTCCATCAACCCTCTCAGTAAAACTATCTGGAACTTGCTGATGAGTTTCCCACCAAATCAAAGAATTATCCGACGTAAAATCCACCTCTGGTAAAGAAATTTTACTCGCAAACCTAGCAGTAAGAATCGGACCCAAAATAGAAGTAACCAACATCAAAAAAATTACACTATTAAATATTACCTCTGGCAAAATTCCTACTTGCAAACCCACCAATGCAGCAGCCAAAGTAGCAGCCACCTGTGGCATTGATAGAGACCACATACTCATCGTTTCATACCAATTATATTTATAAATCTTTTTTGCCAAAAATGCCGCCAAAAATTTACTCCCAAGCAAACCCAAAATAATAGATAAAGTTAATTCAAAACTTGTCAAAAAAGTATTAACAAAAGCCGACATATCCAGCAATAATCCCATATCAACAAAAAAACAAGGAATAAATAAAACACTCCCAACAAACTCTATCTTTTCCTTAACCGGACTTTTACCCACCACATCATTAATTGCCAAACCTGCCAGAAAAGCACCAACAATTTGATCGACATTAATCAATGTTGCACCCAAAGCAGCAATAAAAACAACCAACAAAACAAACAAAAATTGATTACTTTCTTGATTAGTAGTTCGCCGGAAAAATTGTTTACCCACCCATTGAAAACCCCAGAGAATTGCTCCTGAATAAATTGCCAAACTTCCCAATTGAATTGCTAAACTAATCACCGAAAAATTACCAGCATTAATCGACACACAAATTGCCAGAACTAATAAAGCAGCAATATCAGTAAAAATAGTCGCCCCAATAGTAACAGTAATCGCTTGATTTCCCACAACACCCAACTGCTGTACAATGGGATAACCTAAGAGAGTATGAGAAGCAAGTAAAGAACCTGTTAAAATTGCACCATTCCAACCCAAACCAAATATTTTGGCAATTAATGTACCAGTAATAAGTGGGAATAAAAATGTAGCAATGCCAAAACCAAGAGAGCGGTCTTGATGTTTTTTAAATTCTATTAAATCAATTTCTAATCCCGCGACAAACATCAGATAAACCTTACCAATATCTGATAATAATTTCATCGTTTCTGTTTCGGGGTCGAGTAAATTTAATCCATCTCCACCTAAAATAATTCCTGCCACTAATAAACCAACTAATCCAGGTAGTTTTAGACGTTCAAATAGAGGTGGCAGAGTGAGAATTACTAATAAAAGAATCGTAAATGTAACAATCGGATTTTGTGAAAGCAACTTTATTATCCCCTAATAAAAAAATATTCTATTATCTCTACTTTATAGTAAAGAGTAACAATTGAAGAAGGAAGAATAAAAAAGGAAGAAGGAAGAAGGAAGAAAGTAAGCATTCAGCTATCAACTATTGCTTTTAGTTCTAGATAAAAGCTTTACTAATTGTTGAAATATCCTCTGTTTGTAGTAGGGCTTTAGCCCATTAAATATTGATTTTATTACTCAAGTCCTACTACTAGCTGGATACTGATAACTGATGACTTAAAAAGGGGGTTGACAAAAAAACTTGACATGATATTATAAATATAATGGAAAAGGTGTGCTCATATATACTAAAATAAATTCGGCCAAAAAAACCATATTTCTCTGCTAGGCAGTATGTGAGGAAGTCTGATAACTGATAATGTCATTGCGACCGGAACGGAGTGGAGGGAAGCAATCTAAATTATTTACAGAGATTCAAAAACTGATAACAGAAAAAATGCTAAGGACAGGAGCAAGATGCTCCCACTGCCATGCCTCTTCAACAATTAATAATTAATAATTACCTCTTCTTTTCAAGGAGAGGATTGACTAATCATGAAAATTTGTTCTCTCTTGGTCGATTGGATATGGCTCCGAGACCTCGTCATCCCACCCTACGGGAAGCTACGCTAACGACAAAAACTGATAACAGAAAAAGAGGGTTGACAAAAAAACTTGACATGATATTATAAATATAATGGAAAAGGTGCGCTCATATATACTCAAATAAATTCGGCCAAATAAAGTCATATTTCTCTGCTAGGCAGTATGTGAGGAAGTCTGATAACTGATAACTGATAACTGAAATTATGCAGTCTGGAAAAATCCTGAGACAACGCTACAAAATTATTCAGTCCCTCGGAAGTGGAGGTTTTGGAGATACCTACTTAGCTGAAGATTTAGACTTACCAGGAGAACCGAAATGTGTAGTCAAACACCTCAAACCCAAAAGCTCAGACCCAGAAGTTTTAGCTATTGCCCAAAGATTATTTGAGAGAGAAGCAGAAACCTTATACAAATTAGGCAAAGACTCAGACCAAATACCAAAATTATTTGCCCATTTCCAAGAAGGAACAGAATTTTATCTAGTACAAGAATATATAGAAGGGCAAGATATTAGCAAAGAACTAACACCGGGAAAAAAATTAAGCGAATCTTATACTATTAATCTACTCAAAGGAATATTAGAAGCATTAGAAATAGCTCATCAAAACAACATAATTCACCGAGACATCAAACCAAAAAATTTGATGCGTCGTAAGTCGGATAAAAAAGTAGTATTGATAGACTTTGGAGCAGTCAAAGAAATAACTGTATTAACTACCAACCAACCCGGAACAACAACTTTAACTGTACCAGTCGGAACACCAGGTTATATGCCAAACGAACAACGTAACGGCAACCCAACACTTAGTAGCGATATATATGCAGTGGGAATCTTAGGAATAAAGGCGCTGACAGGACAAGACCCAAGGAGTTTCTCTAGAAATAAAAATACAGGAAATATTATCTGGAGGAATGAGGCACAAGTGAGCGATCGCCTGGCAAATATATTAGATAAAATGGCCCTGGATAATTTTCGAGACCGTTATCAAAATGCTATGGAAGTATTAGAATCTTTAGAAGAAACTACACCAGTACCACCACCCATACCACCCATACCATCAGGAAATAGACCAAGATATAGAAGAGAAATATTGATAGCTATGAGTGGGTTTGCAGCAGCAATATTAACTAGAGACTTGTGGAATAGATTTATCGAAAAAGAAACAGACCCATCTGTCCAACTAACAAAGACTTCAATTCAGAAGTTTGAGACAGTCACAGTTAATGCAAAAGGAGAAACAATAAGTCGCTCTCAACATCAAGCAGAAGTAATCATAGAAAACCTCGGTAATGGAGTCACCCTGGAAATGGTAAAAATTCCCGCAGGTAGATTTCTCATGGGGTCTCCAGATAAGGAAGCAGGGAGATATGATAATGAAGGTCCGCAACATTATGTAGATGTACCAGAATTTTTCATGGGAAAATATCCAATCACTCAAGTACAATGGCAAGCAGTTATGGGAAATAATCCTTCTAAATTTGAAGGTGAAAACCACCCTGTAGAAACAGTAAATTGGTACAAAGCTACAGAGTTTTGTCAGAAGGTTTCACAAATAACAGGTAAAAACTATCGCTTACCCAGTGAGAGTCAGTGGGAATATGCTTGTCGAGCAGGAACAACAACACCTTTTTATTTTGGCGAAACTATAACGACTGAGTTGGCGAACTATAATGGTAGCGAAATTTATGCTTCTGCACCGAAAGGAATAAATCGTGGAAAAACAACAAATGTAGACAAATTTCCTCCTAATGCTTTTGGTTTGTACGATATGCACGGGAATGTTTGGGAATGGTGCGCTGATGAATGGCACGATAATTATACTGGTGCGCCTACTGATGGCAGTGCTTGGTTAGATGGAAATAAGAATCGTTCTCCACTACGGGGAGGTTCGTGGAGCAACTATCCTTTTCTCTGTCGTTCAGCTATCCGCCTCTACTACAATAGGCGTGTGGACCATGGCTATGATTTTGGTTTTCGTATTGTGTGTGATGATGGGAGAACTCTTTAAGCCTTTTCTCTTTTCCCCTTTCCCCTTTTCCCTCTTTCCTACATCCATCCGTACATCCGTGGCCAAATCTGTGTCTGCTTTCTTTTCTCTATTCCCTCCCGCGAATTAATCTGTATATCCGTGCCATAATCAGTGTGAGCGGAGATGTCATGGCAAGACAAGGATTTTGCCACTGATGCACGGATGATTAATCTGATTCTGCATTCTGTGAAGCACCAAAAAAATCGGCAGGATATTCCCCTTGCATCGGCAAAAAAATCATGGTAGTATGTAATTATTGGGTGCTCTTCGTACCTACGCATGACTTTTTATTCAACGCAAAAACAGCATTTTACAAGTAAGCATATATAGAGACTCAAAAGCGTACGCCAACAATAATATCATGTCCGGCTGAATACTTACACTTTGGAGGAGGTAAGGCAGGAGGCAGGAGGCAGGAGGCAGAAGGGTTTCCCGCAATTTCAACCTAATTCTATACACAAACGATGCTACCGGACATGATATAACATCAGAAGAAAAAATCATTCTGTGAAGCACCAAAAGAAAATATTCCTTTTATAGAGACTTTGATAAATAAACCCACAGCGCGATCGCTACCACCGCAAACCAATCACTCATTCTGTGAAGCACCAAAAAAACGGCAGGATATTCCCCTTGCATCCCCAAAAAAATCATGGTAGTATGTAATTATTGGGTGCTCTTCGTACCTACGCATGACTTTTTATTCAACGCAAAAACAGCATTTTAGAACTAAGCATATATATAGAGACTCAAAAGCGTACGCCAAAAATAACATCAGAAGAAAAAAATCATTCTGCGGAGCACCAAAGAAAATATTCCTTTTATAGAGACTTTAATAAATAAACTCACAGCGCGATCGCTACCATCACAAACCAATCACTCATTCTGTGAAGCACCAAAAAAATAGGCAGGATATTCCCCTTGCGTCGGAAAAAAAATCATAGTAGTATGTAATTATTGGGTGCTACTCGTACCTACGCATGACTTTTTATTCAACGGCAAAACAGCATTTTATCAACTAAGCATATATATAGAGACTCAAAAGCTTACGCCAACAATTAAAGGAGAAAAAAAGCGGTCGAGGAATGGCGAGGTCTTTTCGCCATATCCAATCGACCAAGAGAAGAAAAAATTTTCCCTACCGCATCAATCCTCTTCTTTTCAAGGAGATGTATTTGTTAATTATTAATTATTAATTATTAATTATTTCAAGCTTCCTCAGCCGCTTGCAAAATCAAACGACGAGCTACAGTTTGAGTACCAGTATGTTCAAAATAATTAGTAGTCAAATCGAGAAAAGCCGCCAAATAATCCAACTTATCATCAGCAATTTCAACAAAACCTTGTAAATGATCAATAATCATTTGCGGATCTAATCCTTGCGATGAAACTAAATTACTCATCCAACCCCTAACCGCATCAAAACTATTACCAATAAAATCAAGCTTACCCTCAGCACCATCACCAGGAATCAAATTATTTACCTTCTGAAACAAAGGATTTTGTTGCAGACCAGCAGAACTCATTCCCCCAATAATATCTCCCACGCGATCGACAAAATCAGGTCCCAAAGGAATTAACCCATCAAAACACACCAAAGCAACCATTCGCATCAAAGATGGGCCACTATATTCTTCTGCCAAAGCTGCCGAAAAATCTCCTAAACTTTCTCTGGTAGGCATTCCATTTAATTTGCAGAAAGCAACTAACTCACCCACCACCTTAATCGCTAAATCAACTGCCTGAGTTTTATCTGCTGATGGGGTTAATTTATTCAGGAAACTGAGGAAAGAGATTTTTTCACCAATTTTGTTAGCCATTGCTGCCGCACCCATAGCAGCATCAGCTTTATCCAGGGTTTGGTAAGCCCAGATAGCGCCCTGATAACCTTGAGATTCGTCATTATATATCCATAAAGCACGCTCACTGATTTTTTGAATTATTGCTAAGTCTTCTTCGCCAGTTACTTCACGAACGGTATTTTTAAAACCTACTAAGTTGTTCCATTCTCCAGGTACGATGAAATCTAGAGCGCGTAATGCTGAAACTGTAATCCCACCATTGGGTAAGTTATCTACTAATGTGATAATTGAATTGTTCATAATTTATTTGTCTGTGTTAATTTTTTCTCCATTACAATTTATCCTCGTTCCGGAGACGATATTTCTATCCTATTTTGCATTGAGCAAACCTTCCGATAAGTCGTTCAAATAGGATAACATCCTAACTTTTACTCTCTCTACAAGAGTTTGAAAATCAAAGAAATATCATTCTGTGGAGCACTCGAAAAAATCGGCGGCGCAGGGAGATTTTCCCTTGAATCCTCAAAAAAATTGTGATACTGTGTATTTAATGGGGGTTACTCGTACCTACGCATGACTTTTTATTCAACTAAAAAAATTTCTAATTTTATTTGATAAATACTCTCTAAAACCTACTACCTAAGCGCGTAATTCTGAAACTGTAATCCCACCAGTGGGTAAGTTATCTACTAATGTGATAATTGAATTGTTCATAATTTATTTGTCCGTATTAATTTTTTCTCCATTACAATTTATCTTGGTTCCGGAGACGATATTCCTATCCTATTTGCATTGAGCAAATCTTCCGATAAGTCGTTCAAATACGATAACATCCTAACTTTTACTATCTCTACAAGAGTTTGAAAATCAAGGAAAATATCATTCTGTGAAGCACCAGAAAAATCGGCGGCCCAGGGAGATTTTCCCTTGCATCCTCAAAAAAATTGTGATACTGTATGTTTAATGGGGTTTGCTCGTACCTACGCATGACTTTTTATTCAACTAAAAAAGTATTTCACAACTATAAGAGGGAAAAGTTGGAAAAACATTTTCTAGTCTAAGATTCGTCATTCCCATAAGTCCTAACCAATTATTTCTTAGCTATAAAAATATTTAATTTCAGATTATAGCGATCGCCAAGCTTATAGAATTTTGAGGAAGCACTTTATTGACATACTCTCCGGCCTAAAGGCGCGGAGATTCTCCTGAAACCAGGATTCTTGGTTCAACGAGTCCACTTAAATTAAACACCTTGCGGCATCTAACCCAGAGATGGTTCTCTCCCCAAGCGTTTGCTCTATTCCAAGAGCCTGTTCCCGTATGCCCTACGGTACAGTTCAAACCTTAAAAATTTTGGTTCTCTGGTACTTGGTGCTTAAAGCTTTTCCATGCACAAGCATTCCTGTGCAAAACCCCATAACTCTAGTTTTCAAGGTGCAAACGCTACAGTTAAGTAGCTATAGGTTTTTAGAGCGGTTGAATACCTTTCCGCTATTTCCACTATAACACAAAGTCCCCCTGGAAGGGGGAGGCTTTCAACCCAATTTTCCGGTAACTTTTAATTCTTTCTCAATGTATCAATAACAATTCCTGCTTAACTCAGCAATGGATTAATAGCTGATAGCTAATAGCTGAATGCTGAATGCTTACAATTATATGCACCTAATTCTTTTAAATTAGTAATAGTTGAATTTGACAAACCTGTTACTCCTGAAATATCGATATTTTCATAAGGTCTGTCGCCCTGAAAAGAATTAATTATTTTACCCGCATTAATATCCCAAACTTGAAAACTTTCTCTATCTCTACCTATAACTAAAAAATTGGAATCTGAACTAAAAGCAAGAGACCAAATTGAGGAAAATTTTTCCTGTAATATTTCGATTAATTGACTATTTTTAACATCCCAAATATTTACAATTCCATCGTAAGTGCCATAAGCGATAAATTTACCATCATAACTACAAGCCATAGAAATAATTGGTTTACCAAACTTTCCTAAAGTATCAATACATTCTCCAGTAACTACATCCCAAAGTTTAACTATTCCAGTAGTTTGCCCACTAATTAAAATTAAACCATTAAAATTAAATCTAATAATATAAGAAGCTTTTTCTTGTATAGTTCCCTTACATTCTCCGGTTACTATATCCCAAAATTTAATAATTGAATGACCGCCACAACTTGCAATTGTTTTTCCATCAGAACTAAAAGCAACGGAAAGTATCGGGCGAGTATGACCGTAGAAAGTTTTTAAACATTCTCCTGTTTGAGAACTCCAAATTTTTACAGTTCTGTCGCTACTACCACTAACTATTTTCGTACTATCTTGGCTAAAAGCAATCGACCAAATACTATCATTATGTCCTTGCAATATTTTGTGAGATATTTGATGATTAGTAATTTCCTGAATATTATTTTTAGTAAGGCTATCTATCTGCCAAACTCGGATAATATTATTTCTATTACCGACATTTGCACAAGCTATAAATTTTTCATCAGGACTAATAATTAATGAAGAAAGCCAATCTTTATGTTCAAAAAAAGTAGATAGACATTGATTAGTATTTATATCCCAAAATTTAATTGTATGTTGACTGCCACTAACAATTATTTGACTCTTATTAGTAAATACAACTGAATGAACAAAATCTGCACGACCCTGTAAAGTTTTCAGACATTTACCTGTAGTTATATCCCAGATTTTTACTGTTCTATCCACGCTAGCTGTGGCTAAAATATTTTTACTACTAAAAGTTATAGCGTTAATTTCTGAAAGATGACCTTCTAAGCTTTGTAAAAATAAACCTGTCTGAATATTCCAGACTTTAACAATTTTTTCTCCACTACCAGTCGCCAAATTTTCACCATTAATACTAATATCAATCAAGGAAATATGATAGCTCTGAGATTTGAATATATTTAAACATTTACAATTATGTACATCCCAAATTTTTACAGTTTTATTTTCTAAACTAGAAGCTAAAATCTGATTACTGTCGATAATCTTGACTGATAAAATTACGCCACTATTAGTATTAAAACTATTAATAACTGTTTTTGTATTTATATCCCACAAATAAACCACACCATTTTCACAACCAAAAATTAAAAGACCTGTTTGAGGGGAAAGACTTAAGGCAGAAATACGGCTCTCTGATTCAATCAATATATCTGAATTACCAGTTTCTAAATTCCAAGATATTATTTGTTTTTCTGAGTAACCAAATAACTGACTTCCATCTAAATTAAAGACAATTTTTTTAACTGTCTGATTATCTGGTGAATTTAAAGTATCAATACATTTTCCTGTAGCAATATCCCAGATTTTTATATTTCTATCTCTACTAGAACTAGCTATTTTTTGATTATCGGGACTAAAAGTAATAGAATCAATTATAGTTGTATGTTCTTGATGTTTAAAAATTTGTCGATTTTCTTCCCATTTCCACAAACAAACCTCACCATCAATACTTCCCGTAACTAAAAACTCTCCACTCGGACTAAAAGCCAGACTAAAAATAATACCAAAGGTATCAGTGAAAGTTGTTTTGGCAAAATTACTATTCGTAAAACTAACATTATTGAAAGTTATCCCCTGCAAATTTCCTTGGCAAATACTTAAATCAGAAAAATCTTTGTCACTGATTTTTACAGATAAACTAGATAGTATATTCAGAATATTTCCCCCAACATATCCAGTAAAAGACGGAGACTTTTTGCGGAAGCGATCGAGCATTTTCATCAAATAACTCTCAATTTCCTCCTTACTGCCTAAAGTCATTTCTAAACGTTCAATAATTGGTGTAATAATTAGACGTTTTTGTATTTCTTGAATATAATCCAATGCCGTAGCTTTGAGCAAAGCATGACTTTGAAATAGTAAAATTTCACCACAGATAATTTCGTGAGATATTCTTTCAATTAAATTTATAGTTACATATTCCATAACTACTGGTTGTAGAGAAAATTTCGAGCTATTGTGAATATCATCTCTAGTTTTTTCAATTAGGGAACGACGATGTAATGAATCTAATATTTCTAGTAAACTAAATTGATTAATCGATCTTAATTCCAGAGAAGATTCATTCCCACGTTCAAACTTAGGTGACAATAAATCATTTTTTAATTCAGTTATAGCCACAGCATCTCTATTGATAGCCAACCAATATAATACAGATTTTTCTAATTGTGATAAATGCTGAAATTGTCGATTAATAAGATTACAGATATCACCAAATACCGTTGTACTTTGAGCTAGAAAATCATCAACATTACCATCGAATAAATCCAATATAGTAGTTGCGATAACTTTAAGATATAAAGGATTACCACCATAATTATTAATCAACTGTTTTAGTTCTAAATCTCTAGTATCAACAATTCCTTTGGCCTTAAAAATTTCCTTGATTTCTGAAATACCTAAACCACTAATTTGTAATGAACGAACAGGTAATTCTTTACCTTCAATGGCAGCAATTTCTTTTGGCTTTTCTCTAGAAGTAATTAGCAAACAACTTTGATGATTTACTTCCCCCAATTTTCTAAAAAATTCACCATAATCCTCATATCCTTCCAGATAATTACCAGCATAATTACCGTCAGAAAAAATAGCATCAACATTATCCATAATTAATAAACAACGTCGATTTTTAAGATATCCAATTAACTTATTAATTATCAAAGTAATATTTTTCCCTAAATCTGTTTCCTCTCCATTAGATAAAATTTGTAATAAATTAGTAATTATTTCTAAAAGTGGTGGTAAATTCCGTAAAGAAAACCAAATTGAATAATCAAAATATTGACTCAGATTTTTAGTAACTTTCGCTGACAAAGTTGTTTTCCCAATTCCACCAATTCCGATTAGTGTAATTAAACGACAACCATCATCTACAACCCATTGTTTAAGTATATTTAATTCTTCAGTACGACCATAAAAAATCGAAACATCCGGCGCTTCATCACAAAAATAATTATTTCGTTTATTATCTCTTGGTTTTTCAACCTTATTATTTACTACATCTAATTTTGTATAATCACTTTGATTTAACTCCAAACCAAAACTACGAAAAAAGCGATCTAAAGTCCGTTTATCAACACCAACTTCTCGACGTAAAACCTTAGAAATAGTCGTCGGATCGAGTCTAGTTATTTCACTTAAAGATTCAATAGTATAAGGTTTGACAGAATTTTCTTGACTTTCTTGAACTTGTTTAGCATTATTGAGTTTATCCCATCCCTCACTTGTCAGAATCACTCCTCGTTTACCTCTACTTCGTCCAGTCATAGTATAATTACCTATTATCTCTTATTATTCCTAAGCATAATTATCATCAATCTGGAAGTTATGGATTTTTATGGAAGTTTTATATTTTATTGAATTTTTTATTGACTAAAAAACGAGGTCTCAAGCCTTCCCTTTTAACAGGATGAAAAAAATATTCGATTCAGTATTTGAAGCCTCCAACTAATACCAATTTGATAAGTGTTTACTACAAATAATTAGGGTACTTATTAGAAATAAACTCACCCCTAATGCTTCCAACAGAAGAAGTCATAAGTCAGGAGTCAATAGTCAGAATTAATAGGTTTGATATACTTTTTCGTATTGTAAATAATCTTTATTTGTCAAATACAAATTTCCTATACTATATTTCAATAGTGCTTATTATTTGTAACATTCTTTTTTTTACATGGTATAAAGTCAGAGATACTAATGACTGATAACTGATAACTGATAACTGAAATAGCCATGTTTTTGTCACAAAAACCTTAGAATTGTTAGGATTCATAAAATTTAATTCTGAAATATACAAATGATTTTTTATAAGTTCCCGAACTTCCCTGGTGTTAATAATTAACAGATGCAATGATACTTACATATGGAATTACAAAGAGATGCAAATTTTTCAGTTAATAGTTATTTTTGCAATCTACTTTATCTGTATTAACTGGTATTGGTGGCATAAAGTATGAAATTTCTATAATATTCAGATGAATAGTCAGGAAAAAAACTGTTTTAACCACTGGTTACTGACTACTGACCACTAAAAATATTTTCCAGTTAATGATTATTTTGGCAATCTATTTCTGTATTAACTTGTATTAGTGACATAAAGTATGAAATTTTTATCAGAATCAGATTAATAATCAGGAAAAAACTGTTTTCACCACTGATTATTAACTACTAACTACTGTACGGGCAATTCGCGTCCTCTACTAAAAATAATACAATCATTCACCAACACCAATTAACTAATAGTTAACCAATGGATAATTGATAATTAATCAATTCAGCTTTATTGCCTCTTTTTACCAATAGCGAACTTGATAATTTACAATTGATAATTAGAAATAGCTTTTATTAATCAATAATTGAGATTTTCGTGATATTTTTCATTATCAATTTGAAAAAAAATCCCTATATTCAATTCCCAAACGGTTTTAATGAGAGGTAATTATCAATTATCCATTATCAATTATCCATTATCAATTAATGAAACGAGGTACATAATGACTCAAATTAACACCGATAATCTACCACTATGGGTTCGAGATAGAGAGGAAGTATTACAATCTAGTCAGAACGTAAAATGGCGTTATGGAGCAGCACCAGATTACACTACTTCTACTGAAAATCTAGCCAAAGAAAGTAACTACAACCACCCAGAAAAATCCCTTGAATCAATTGTACAAAACTTAGTACGAACATTCGATGTAGAGGCAAATTTCAAAACAAATCCTCAAGACTGGTTAACTGTAGTTCAAGATAAATTCCGCATGAGTACAAACGGTGGAATAGATTATCAATTACAAGATTTAATCGACTCAGGTACTTACAAATTATTGATAGGTAATACTCAACATTACAAAGCTTCAGAAGAAAGTTTTGAGACTTCCACAAATCTCTTTCATACAGCATTTCCCGAAGGTTTTTTATGGGAAGTCGTAGAAGTTTACTCTCCACCACCAACAATTGTTGTTAAATGGAGACATTGGGGACATTTTTTAGGAGATTATAAAGATTATGTTTCTACAGGAGAGACAATTGAAGTTATTGGCATAAGTATTGTCAAAGTGAGTGATGATTTAAAAATTCTTTCATTAGAACACTATTATGACAATACAAAATTTTTAGATAGTCTAACATCCGGTGGTAAAGCTATTGCTGAAAAGCAACAAAAATCATCTGGAGGAACACAAACTTCTAATCCCTTACAACAGAAATTTATGGGTTTTATCAAAAACTTTTTGCCGTTGAAAAAAAATCCAAAAGTCTCTAATTCACCAGTAAGTCGCTGTCCTTTTGCAGCTTTTATGCAGTAATTAATTTTCTTGTAGTTTATGATCGCTCTATCTATTAATTTTTAGAGCGATCGCTAATTTGTAACACTAATATTTCACCAATACTTCTTAATTAACCTACAACCTACCACCTTCTTCAATAAAAAAGGTTTTTTTTATTAGACATCTCCAATAATAAAAAATAAAATTAATTATCGTACTAGATACATTAGACATCTCCAAAAATCAAAAATAAAATCAATTATTGTACATAAATCATCAATTATTTTCCCTTACTCCCTACTCCCTACTCCCTTTTTTCTGGAGATATCTATTAATTATTTACCTCTACTCCCTACTCACTCTTCAATTAAACTGGTGGTAACTCCAAAGGAATTTGCCCTAATAAACCCTTGCGAAAATCATCCAAAATCCGTCTAGCAGTACGCTCAACATCTCCTTGATAAAGTTGATTTCCTACCTCATGTAAATAACCTTCACCTGTATAATTATTAACTTTTAACCCATAACGAGACTCTAAAGAAGAAGCAGAAACAAAACCATTACCATCATCTTCTAGAGACATCAACAAATCAATCAAACTAGCAACAATTCGCTGATTATCATAAGCAGCATCGCCAATATCCTCACAAATAGCCAACTTAATCGCATCCTCTTCATTTTTAATCCTACTAGGAATTACCCCAGGAGCATCTAACAACTCAATCTCATCAGATATCCGTACCCATCTTAATTGCTTAGTCACACCAGCACGTCTAGCACTCTCAACAACCTTCCTCTTCAACAACCTATTAATCAAAGCAGACTTTCCCACATTAGGAAAACCAATAACCACAGCACGGACAGGACGAGGTAACATCCCGCGATCGCGCCTTCTTTGATTAACAGCACGACCAGCTTCCCGCGCCGCCTTGGCCACACCCTTCACTCCATCACCCAACTTAGCATTAGTAAAATAAGGCACTTGTCCCTCAGCTTCAAACCATTCCTGCCAAATCTTCATCACATCCGAAGAAATCATATCCATGCGGTTCAAAACCAATACCCGCGCCTTATTCCCCACCCACTCAGACACCTGGGGATGATTAGTAGTCAGTGGAATACGAGCATCTCTAACTTCCAGAACCACATCAACCCGTTTCAGTTGTTCCTTAAGATTTCGTTCGGCCTTCGCAATATGGCCCGGATACCATTGTATAGTCATTAATTTAGAATTTAGAATTTAGAATTTAGAATTTAGAATTTAGAATTTAGAATTTAGAATTACCTCTTCTGATAAATTAAGAGGATTGGATCACAAGAATTTAGAATTTAGAATTTAGAATTTAGAATTATACCAAGCGTGAAAAAAGAATGCTACAAAAAGGTACATATTAATCGGATATACTTAGAAATAGCTGCTCCAGTTAATTTGAGATAGTTATATCTATTTTTTTTCCCTTTTTTTCAAAATTTACCCCTTCTTCCTTCTTCCCTATTCCTTCTTTCTTACTTCTACCATTTGTAACAAACATTTATCACGCTTGGTATTACTTCTTCTGATAAATTAAGAGGATTGGATCACAAGAATTTAGAATTTAGAATTTAGAATTTAGAATTACCTCTTCTTAATAAATTAAGAGGCTTTATACCTGAATTTTTCGGTAATTATTGGGAGTACCACCGCCCAAATGGTCAAATAAATTTAGGATCATAACTTGCATTATTCAGATGTAGCATCTTATATTGTGATTCAGGGAAATCTTTCATGCAAATTACCAATACGATTCATTTCCGAAACCTAAAAGGAGATATTTTTGGCGGGTTAACTGCCGCAGTTGTGGCCTTACCAATGGCACTAGCTTTCGGAATTGCTTCTGGAGCAGGTGCTGCTGCTGGGCTGTGGGGAGCAATCTTAGTCGGATTTTTTGCCGCTTTATTTGGTGGCACCCCTAGTCTAATCTCTGAACCAACTGGACCGATGACCGTCATTGTCACCGCTGTTATCGCCGAATTAATGGCCGTAAATCCCGAAAGTGGTCTAGCAATGGCCTTTACCGTGGTGATGATGGCGGGTATCTTTCAAATCCTATTTGGAGTCCTGCGATTGGGGAAGTATATTACGATGCTCCCTTATAACGTCATTTCCGGTTTTATGACAGGAATTGGCGTGATTTTGATTTTTTTGCAAATTGCGCCGTTTATCGGTCAAGAAACTCCCTCTGGTGGAGTAATTGGCGTGATAAAGGCTTTCCCTAATTTGATTACCAATATTAATCCATGGGAAACGTTGTTAGGGTTAATTACTCTAGGAATTTTGTTCTTTTGTCCCGCCAAACTAAAAAAGTTAGTTCCTCCCCAACTAATAGCTTTGGTAATTGGTACAGCGATTTCTTTGATTTTCTTTGGAAACATCGAAATTCGGACGATCGCTACAATTGGAGAAATTACCCCCGGTTTACCACAACTGCAAATGCCTACATTTACCGCTGAAAATTTACGGTTAATGTTTGTGAATGCCATGGTTTTGGGTATGGTGGGTTCTATTGATTGCCTATTAACTTGTTTGGTATCAGATAGTTTGACCAGAACTGAACATAAATCTAATAAGGAATTAATCAGTCAAGGGGTGGCTAATTTAATTACAGGTTTATGCGGTGGAATTGCTGGTTCTGGAGCAACAACGGCAACTGTAGTTAGTATCCAAGCAGGGGGACGCACCGCTTTATCTGGCATTAGTCGTGCTTTAGCACTATTGATTGTTGTATTATGGGCAGCACCTTTAACTTCTGGAATTCCCCTAGCTGTCTTAGCAGGAATTGTCCTAAAGGTGGGAATTGATATTATTGATTGGGGTTTCCTCAAACGGGTTCACAACATTTCTTGGAAAGCTGCCGGAATTGTTTATAGTGTGGTCCTCCTCACGGTATTTGTGGATTTAATGGTAGCGGTTGCCGTGGGAGTTTTTATCGCCAATATTTTAACCATTGAACGTCTCGAAGAAATGCAATCTCAGTCTGTAAAAGCGATTACTGATGCAGACGATCAAATCGTAATGAATGACGAAGAAAAGCAAATTTTGGATTGGGCAAATGGCCGAGTTTTGCTGTTTCATTTGAGCGGGCCAATGATTTTTGGAGTAGCCAAAGCAATTTCCAGAGAACATAGTGCCATTGATAATTATGATGTGTTGATTGTCGATTTGAGTGAAGTGCCAATTCTAGGGGTGACTTCTTCTTTAGCGATTGAAAATGCCATTCAAGAGGCGATCGATGCTGGACGAAAGATAATTATGGTTGGAGCAACTGGAAAGGTAAAAGGTCGGTTAGAAAGACTGGGAATTGCTGGCTTAATTCCAGAAAATTACTGGATGAGCGATCGCTTGACTGCACTTCAGGAAGGTTTACAAATAGTGAAGCAAAAACAAAGCTCTAGCTATGAAAATATCCAAAAACCTGCTGTTCCCAGTTCTTAATCCTATTTTTATTATAGAAACCAGATTTTTCCCAACTAGATTCGGCAAGGGGTCTCCCGTTATAATCAAGCGATTTAACGGGAGGGGAATTGCCGAGAGCAAATTAAACAGGTATCAATGATAATGAATAATGAATAATGAATAATGAATAATTAACAATTAATAATTATCAGAATTTAATTTAACTAAATAAACATCTAATAATTAACAATTAATAGTTAATAATCATTATCTTTATTTCATTATTCATTATTTATTGTCTTGATTTCATTATTAATTATTCATTATTTATTGTCCTTATTTCATTATTAATTATTAATTATTAATTATTCATTATTCAAGGTACTACCAAAATTGGACAAGGAGAAAGATTAATAATCCGGTTACTGACACTATCAGTAGCTCCTTCCTCACCCAAACCAGTACCTCGGCAGCCAATCACAATTAAATCAGCATTAATCTCATCTGCCACATCACAAATAGTAAAAGCCGGATGGCCTTCTCTTTGGATCGTTTCAGCTTCAATACCCTGCTCCGTAAATAGAGCCTTAGCTTGTTCTAAAAGTTGGACAACTGTTTGCTCAGAAGTCATTTCTGGGTGAAATACTTCCTGGCCTTCTGAAACTACTTCTCGCACTGAAACTACTACCAAGCGAGCTTGATATGTCTTGACAATGTTAATCACTTTATCCGCAGCTTCGCGAGCTTCTCGGCTACGGTCTACAGGAAATAGAACTGTTTTAAACATAGAAGTATATGTGACGTTCTCCTACATTAAATCAAAAATTATGATGTAGGCTTCCCAACCTCACGGATAGGGTTTTCTGTTTCACAGGGAGTGCAACCACTTAACCCTCCGCAGACAGAAACGGTGAGACCCACCGCCTTTTTGTACTAAACAACCCTGTACCCCAATTCCCTCAAGAGTTTGAGCTTTTCACTGGTTGAGCGCGAACTTCACCAGTTGAACCCCATACTCACTATTTGTTTTCATGGTTCTCTCAGGTGCGTACTACCGCTTACTGCTTCATAAAACTGATACAAAGCGTCACATAACGTGACAAGTTGATGTTTACTTCCTGCTGTACGGAGGTTGCATGCAACGTCCCTAAGGCCGTCGGCGGTTACTCATCCACAGGCATTGACGGTCAAGCCAACCGCATCTCTACACTCTATACTTACATTTAAGTCTTTGTCAATTAACATAACTAAAAAAGTCCTCAAACCCTTACTACGCCCTTCCTAGTAGGGAGCAGGATTTCTGGAAAGGTCTACGTCTATATGGATAGACTGCCAGAAATGCGAATAGCAGCGATTAGAGCAGAAGATACAAATTTCACCCTCGTTACTACTTGCGTGTGAGAACTAGCGTATTATGTCGATAAATCGCGCAAATTGTTAACTAAGTAGAAACTCTCAGTCTAATCACAATAACACAAAAAAAGCACACAACGGAAGCTCTAAGTGGACGCTACGCGGTTCATTTGTTGGTCGGCAATTCCTCTCTCGTTAACATTTGTATAATGGGAGACCCTTTGCCGACATCAAAGTTGGGGCATGGACTCCGATAAAATGTTTACCGTGAACGAATTGGTGTAACCTAATTTTATCCATTTATGAGCATTTTATCCGCTTATGGGCCATACACCATTAATGGACATTGATAAAACAAATACTGTAGGAGATTAATCCTGTGACAAAAAAAACTGTAGCAAATTTATCAGCATCTGACTTATCTGGCAAAAAAGTACTCATGCGGGCGGACTTTAATGTGCCTGTTGATAATGGTAGTATTACAGATGATACTAGGATTCGGGCAGCTCTTCCCACAATTCAAGATTTAATTGGCAAAGGTGCAAAAGTTATCTTGACTAGCCATTTTGGACGTCCCAAGGGAAAAGTAAATGAGGATATGCGTCTGACTCTTGTGGGAGAAAGACTCTCTGAAGTATTGGGTAAGGATGTTAAAAAGTGTGACGACTGTATTGGTGAGGATGTAACTTCTACTGTAGCAGCGATGCAAAATGGTGATGTAGTTTTGCTGGAGAATGTCCGCTTCTACCCTGGAGAGGAGAAAAATGACCCAGAGTTTGCCAAGCAACTTGCTTCTGTAGCGGATGTATATGTGAATGATGCTTTTGGAACTGCTCACCGTGCTCATGCTTCCACTGAGGGTGTGACTAAATATTTGAGTCCTTCTGTAGGTGGTTATTTAATAGAAAAGGAATTGAAATTCCTCCAAGGAGCAGTTGATAATCCTCAAAAACCTTTAGCTGCAATTATTGGTGGTTCTAAGGTTTCTAGTAAAATTGGTGTGATTGATGCTTTGTTGGATAAGTGCGATAAGCTGCTATTGGGTGGTGGTATGATTTTCACTTTCTACAAAGCTCGTGGTTTAAGTGTGGGTAAGTCTTTGGTTGAAGACGATAAGTTGGAATTGGCTAAGTCTCTGGAAGCTAAGGCAAAAGAGAAAGGTGTGGAGATGTTATTGCCTACTGATGTAGTTGTAGCTGACAAGTTTGACAAAGAAGCTAATACTCAAACTGTTAGTGTGGAAGCTATTCCTGATGGTTGGATGGGTTTGGATATCGGTCCTGACTCTGCGAAGGTTTTCCAAGATGCTTTGGGTGATTGCAAAACTGTGATTTGGAATGGTCCGATGGGTGTCTTTGAAATGGAGAAATTTGCTAAGGGAACTGAAGCGATCGCACGCACTCTTGCAGATAAGCAGGATGCTATTACTATTATTGGTGGTGGAGACTCTGTTGCTGCTGTAGAACAGTTGGAGTTGGGAGAAAAAATGAGTCACATTTCTACTGGTGGTGGTGCTAGTTTGGAATTATTGGAAGGTAAGCAATTACCTGGTATCGTTGCTTTAGACGAAGCATAAATTGTTTTAAGCAAACTTGGTAGGTGCTTCTCTGTTTTACACAATAAAATAGGGAAGCATTTTGCATTTTTGCAGAAGTTATATCATGTCCGGATAAAAGCGCGATCAAACTCCGTTCCACTTACACGATGATCGCAAACTTTCTTCTCCTCTTCCTTCTTATTTCTTCCTTCTTCCTTCTTACTTCTTAATTTCTGCTATAAGTCCTGTTTATAAAGATTTAAGTGAATTTTTATTAATTGAAGATATGTTTTTAACTTTACAATTTTCAACAAGAGCAATATAAAGAAATATTAAATTAAAGAAATGTTAAAAAAATAAGTTTGTGTCAATTTTTTCGCTATATGGTTTGAAACTCAATCCTTATATACTTATATAAAAGCTACGACTTAGGGCTTGCTGAATAAAATTGTAATCAATACCTGTAAAGACTTCCAGGGTTTTCTATTCTGAAAAAGAGCAAGGTTTTTGGCTAAATTAGTCTCAAAATGTTCATATTTTTCCCCTGACAATGCCGAAAATTTGTCCGTAGCAGATAGTCTAAATAGTCTAAACTGTTGCCTGTTCTCTGTTCCCTGTTCCCTATCATCACCATCAGACTTTTTCAGCAAACCCTACTGGACTGACACACCTTAAATGGTGCATTAGATGGGGGATGGGGGGATGGGGAGATGGGGGGATGGGGAGATGGGGGGATGGGGAGATCAAGACACCTAGAAGCAAAAATAAGAGTGCACAGTTTTAGATGTGTCAGTCTACTACTTAGTTATAAATATGGCTTGCTGGTTAAACATGAAAGCATTGATATATAAAGACTTTAGCCTTTTTGATATCGAAAAAAGTGCCTGTTTTTCAGCTCTTGATGCTCAAAAAGTTAGTATTTTAGGCAAGAGTTAGGCAGAAAAATCAAGGGACAATTCTTACTCCTACCTCCTCTAAATCCCCCTAATTCCTGTCTCCTGTCTCCTGTCTCCTGTCTCCTGTCTCCTACCCCTCTAAAATACCTTTTCAGCAAACCCTAAATATGGGTTTCTACTGAGACTTTTATGAAGAAGTGATGAAGCTGTAAGTGATTTCCATGAAGATTCAATGAAGATTTCGTGAAAACGTGTTTTTCCTCTTGTAGTTTCCAAGAAAAACGGAATAAGATGATGACATCAAGCAAATTTTATGGAGTTGTATCTAGCCATGTTGAAAAAGACTTTATTCGCTGCTGCTACCACTATCACTGTTGTTGGTTCTTCTATGCCTGCTTTGGCCAATATTACGCTGCCCCCTGGTCCTCAAGAAGTACCTGAACCCATGAGTGTTATTAGTCTGATTGCATTCACTGGAGGTAGTTTGCTAGCTGTAAAACGTGGAGAGTCACACAAAGAAGGCAAGTAACAAAGCCTAAATCCTATTTGGGGTTGGCAGCTATATAGCTGTCACCTTTGATTATCTGTTTTCTTCACATCCTTTTTTATACCAATCTCCTTAAAGATAGCTACACATCATATCTCAAGTCATGAAATCATATAACCTACATTCCGCACGTTAACGGATGTTATTGGGGTATTTTGTTAAAGGCTTTTTGTTCATGTAAAATCCGGTGACTAGAAACCACATATATTATTGAGAAAAGCCTGATATTTTATAGATTGTAGTTTACTTGTTTGTGGTCTAGCTAAACAGGATTTAATATCACTCTTTCATTGAATAGTCTAGGGATATCAATGGTGAGTGAATAATCAATTAAATGTGATTGCACTTGATAGTACGATCGCAACACATCCTCATCAAAAATTGAATGAATGCGATCGGTTGAAAGACAAGGATTTTTCAGCTCAATCTATAATGGCAAAAATCTTGAAATACTTACCCTGTCTTACTTGAAAAATATTCAAAATTTCTACTATAACCTGCCTAATGTGGGAGCTAAATAATATTAACTAAGATAAGCAGTGTAGCCTAAGTTTATGAAATTGGTATTACTTTTTACTTAGATAAAAACTATGAGCAATATTGACAATTTGAAAAATATCCTGCCTGAGGAGGTTACAGTCACCGCTATCCAAAGAAATATTTCAGAAGGCGGACCGCCAGGTCCAAACTTGGATATTGCCTTGGGCGATCCCAGCTATTTTGATCTGAAAATCAATGATTCTACTAACCTCCTCGATGGTTCTTTTGATAGTTATTGTCTAGATTTTGACGCAGCATTAACATTTGTTGGATATGATTATAATGGTGATGGTGACACTGACGATCAAGATGTTAACCTGCCAACTTTCGGTGTTGATGCAGATGAGGTAGACCCGACAGATTTCTCAGCTTCAGTCTACTCCAGCTATGACACAAGTATCTATGATGAATTAACAGCTCGTGGGGTACAGAATCCTGAGAATTTAGGTATGGTCAATTGGTTAATTAATAACCAGGACACATTTATCAATCAAGGATTTAGTGCAGCTGATATCCAAACAGCAGTTTGGGAATTAGTAGATGGTACTCCCAACCTCAGTAACGATTTCAGAAATTATTTCACTGATATGTTTGGTGGAATTAGTGATGCCAATGTGGCTGCAATTGTGGCTGAAGCACAGAATAATGCTGATTTTGTCCCCCAGGAAGGAGAAAAAGTAGCTGTTATCCTCGTACCACCAGATAACAATCAAATCATCATTGCTGGTGTGGAATTATCATCTCAATTTTCGGCTTCTTTAGGAGACAAAGTATTCTTTGATGATGATGGGGACGGTATCCAAGATGATGGAGAAGATGGAGTACAAGGAGTAACAGTAACCTTAACTGGTGGTGGAGAAGATGGTATAATTGGCCAAGGGAACGACGACACCACAGTAACTACTACCACTGATGCAGATGGTATGTATAAGTTCGAGGATCTCAACCCTGGTGAAGAGTATAAAGTCACATTCTCTGACCTACCGGAAGGATTTGAATTCACCGCTCAAGACCAAGGTAACGATGAGACAGCAGACTCCGATGCTGATCCCAGCAATGGCATGACGGATGTAGTTACCCTCGCACCTGGTGAAGAAAATCTAGATGTAGATGCAGGAATTGTCGCAACTCCCACAGGTAGTATCGGTGACACAATATTCCGAGATGACAATGCTGACGGAGACCAAGATACCGGAGAAGCAGGTATTGCTGATGTCACAGTCGAATTACAAGACAAAGACGACAACAATACAGTAATTGCCACTGCCACCACAGATGCTGATGGTAAGTATCTGTTTGAAGACCTCGATGCCGGAAATTATGCAGTAGTAGTAACTGATGACAACAATGCTCTAGATGGGTTAGACCAAACTGCGGACCCCGATGCAGACCTAGACGGAATGTCCATGGTTACCTTAGCCCAAGGAGACAGCGACCTCGACCAAGACTTCGGTTATGACGCTCCCACAGGTACTATCGGTGACACAATATTCCGAGATGACAATGCTGACGGAGACCAAGATACCGGAGAAGCAGGTATTGCTGATGTCACAGTCGAATTACAAGACAAAGACGACAACAATACAGTAATTGCCACTGCCACCACAGATGCTGATGGTAAGTATCTGTTTGAAGACCTCGATGCCGGAAATTATGCAGTAGTAGTAACTGATGACAACAATGCTCTAGATGGGTTAGACCAAACTGCGGACCCCGATGCAGACCTAGACGGAATGTCCATGGTTACCTTAGCCCAAGGAGACAGCGACCTCGACCAAGACTTCGGTTATGACGAACCCGATCCTCAAAATCCTGACATCGACATTGAAAAGTCTACCAACACTGTAGATGCTGACACTCCAGATCTAGCACCAGAAATCGCTGCTGGTGAGGAAGTTACTTGGACTTATGAAGTAACCAACACTGGTGATGTACCCTTCGACGAAAGTGAAGTTGTAGTCACTGACGACATAGAAGGCATAATTACTAACATCATTAACAAAGGGGATGGTGATAACATCTTAGCTCCTAATGAAACCTGGATTTATGAGCAGACAGGAATAGCTCAAGATTTATCTACTGTTACTAACAATGTTATTGATTTTGAAACCGATGGTTTGGGTAATGCTTTACCTGCTGGCACAATTATTGATGACGAATACCAGAACCTAGGAGTAACAATTTCCGCTACTCAATTCGGTGCCATGATCTTTGATAGTGCTAATCCAACTGGAGAAGATCCAGATTTAGGAACAGACAGTGAAGGCAACATCTTAATCATTTCCGAAGATGGTGACAGTTCCGACCCTGATGACAATGCTGATGGTGGAGTAATTACCTTTGACTTGGACAACCCAGTCGATTTCAACTCTATTAACTTTGTAGATATTGAGGAATCGGGTGGCGAAGTTCGTACTACTGATGCTGATGGAAATATAACTACTACCTCAATTCCTGCTCCTGGTAACGGTAGTCTCCAAACTTTAAATATCAATGACAATGATGTTGTCAAAATAGAAGTTGATCTGGTCGGTAGCGGTGCTATTTCTGGCTTAGATTTTGACAGCATAGGTGACGGCATCTATAAAAATATCGGTACAGTTGTTGCTGATGATGTCACCGACGAAGATCCTAGTCACTATGTTAACGGCGAACCAGATCCTCAAGACCCTGGTATCGACATTGAGAAGTTCACTAATGGTGTAGATGCTGACACCATAGAGGAAGCAGTAGAAATTGCTGCTGGTGAGACAGTTACTTGGACTTATGAAGTAACCAATACTGGTGATGTACCATTTGATAAATCTGATATTGATGTAACTGACGACCAGGAAGGCACAATTACCAACATCGTTAACCAAGGTGATGGCGATAACACCTTAGATCCTAATGAAACCTGGATTTATGAGCTGACAGGAACTGCTCAAGACTTAAGCACTGCCACCAGCTCCCAAGACATCACCTTCAATCTAACAGGTAACAGTTCCACAACAGGTAGTAATGGAAATGTCCGTACCTTTACTCAAGATGGTGTATCAGTAGATGTCAGCGCATTCAGCAGTAACAAGAGCGGTGGAGATTGGAAAAAAGCTTACCTTGGAGCTTATGGCGGTGGTTTAGGTGTTACCAACCAGAATGAAGGTGGTTCCCATCACCGAGTAGATAATGGTGGTAGCAACGATTATATCCTCTTTGAGTTTGACCAAAATGTCACCGTAGATCGAGCCTTACTTGATTATATCGTCGATGATAGCGATATCTCTGTTTGGATTGGCGATCGCGATGGAGACATTTCACTTTTGGACGGCAATATCTTAAGTGGCTTCACCAAGGAAAATAATGATGGCGGTAATGGTGGTAGTGACTACAAACGCTGGGCTAACTTTAATGCTGATGAGTTAACAGGTGATACCATAGTTATTTCTGCCCGTGACGATCACAGTATGGATAACTTCAAGTTGAAAAAACTGGATATTTCTGTAGCGGGTGACACCACCATCGGCAATTACGTCAATATCGGAACTGTAACCGCTGGTTCTGTAAGTGATGAAGACCAAAGTAGTTACACCAATCCTGAACCCGATCCCCAAAATCCTGGTATTGACATTGAGAAGTTCACTAATGGTGTAGATGCTGACACTCTAGAGGAAGCAGCAGAAATTGCTGCTGGCGAGACAGTTACTTGGACTTATGAAGTAACCAATACTGGTGATGTACCATTTGATAAATCTGATATTGAAGTAACTGACGACCAAGAAGGCACAATTACCAACATCTCTTACCAAGGAGACGGAGATAACACCTTAGATCCTGGTGAAACCTGGACTTACGAACAAACAGGAACAGCTCAAGACCTGACCACAGTTACAGAGGGTACAACTGAAACCTTTAATTTCACAGGCAATAGTGGTTTAGATGGTCCTGATGGCAATATTCGCACCTTCAATGCTGGTGACCTTTCTGTCAACGCCAGTGCTTTCAGTCGCGATGAACACGGAAATTGGGATGAAGGCTTTTTGGGTAGTTTCTCCGGTGGACTCGGAGTCACTGATACCTCAGAAGGTGATGGAAGCAATAGCTTGCATAAAGTTGATAATGTATATCGAGACAACTACGTTTTATTTGAATTCTCTGAGGATGTTGTTGTCGATGAGGCATTCTTAGCTTCCGTAACAAATGACAGTGATATTACTTATTGGGTAGGTAGTAAGGAAGATGCGTTCACTGACCACAATATCTTAAGTGATAATTTCTTAGACAGTCTTGAATTCACACAAGACAATGATACCTCCAGTTCAAGTTCACGCTGGGCAAATATCAATAATGGTGAAGTGAGTGGTAATATACTTGTTATTGCAGCTTCTACCTCCGACCCAACTCCTGAAGACCGATTCAAGATCAAAGAATTAGAAGTGCAGCAGGTCGAAACTGTCGAAAGTGGTTTTTATCAGAATCTAGGTACTGTTGATATCAATGGTCTCACCGATGATGATTTGAGTCACTATGTTAATCCTGACTTCTCTATCTAATTTTCTTGGATAGACTTTCTAGACATTGACTCATAGCAAATCTAGAAGTCTAAGTCAAGTTAATAGTTGAATTGATATAAGAGTTTCATAGATGTAATTTCTATGAAGCTCTTTTTTTTAGATGAGAGTTTTTGATACCAAATCTACTTGTAAGTGAAAATAAAAAGTTCGTGTTACAAAGCTGCACTTGGTACAATTTTGTAAACTGGAAAATTTTTTTATTGGGATTGAGATGTATATATTAATGCTGTATGTACACTAGATAAGTGATAGTCCTGTATATGTAGTGATAAGTCAATATAAATGATTAGTTTTTAACATTAATCTTGAAAATATTACGTTTTTAGACAGTATAAAGTTCTGGGAATAACTATTGCTAGCCAAGGCTTTCAGGGACTCAAGGTTAAAAACTATCCATTCAGAACAATAGGTGCTGTAAGCCTTTTCCAGTAAAACTTTCAGTCTGGAGAGCACACCGTTTTTTAGAAGAACTTTGTACTCTCCAGTTACGTTTTCTCCTGCTGAAAAATCTCAAAATTATTGTCTAGGCAATATAGCTGCCTCTAGCCTCTGCCTTTCATGTCGCGCAGCAAAACGCTTCATATAATCAGCTATAAAATAATCAGGAATTAACCCCAAATATTCTAACCAAAAAGTATTCTATTATCTATTAACAGTAATCAGAAAAAATCTCTATCTCTATAATAAAATGTCAGATAATCAACTAATCTGCCCTAGTTGTGGTAGTAATTATATTGTTAAAAATGGGATGATTCACTTCGGAAAAACAAAAATATCAGTGTCAAAATTATCTGTGACAATTTGTGGAAAATAGTAAAATAAATTATATTTAGTAACGAAGCCAAATAATTAATTTATAAGTTAGTTTGGCACTTTTTAATTTGTGCAACAGGTGTGTCGAAAAAATGGTTCCAGAATTACGTTAATAATAAGTATGCTGAAATTTCTCGGTCTATTAAATATACTAAGAAAAAACTGGGTAAACTCACCATCCAATGTTATAAAATGTAGTCATTTGTTGACCATAAAAATCACAAACAATGGCTCTGATTAGCAATTGATATAGAAACTAAATGAAGCGTTTCGCTGCGCTACATCAGAAGGGGAGACTAGCAACAGCTATATCGCTTGACCACAATTTTATCACTACATATACAGGACGACCGAAATATATTAGAGACTGTTTGTATTGATTTACCATAATGAATAGAGGAAATAATTACTCTAACATCTTAATTTTGAATTTTTGCTTCAATCGCAAATCAACAATACCTCGTTTTATTGTTCTTGATAAGTAATTTCTTCTCTCTTCACGACCAGACCATTGATTGCGAGACTAAAAGAACCATCATTCACTCTGAAAGTTTTATTACCATCAATTGCAGCATATCCTTGATTAAATTCTACAGGTAACTCTAAAACTTGATTCGGATTAGATTTTCTGCCTGCAACTAACATTAATTGACCATTTGGTTGACGACAAATATTGGCAAAATAGTTCTTGGATTCAAAATAATTTACTTCAGACCAGTTGTCTCCACGTTGAAGACAAATACGCCGATTATCCCGGGGAAGTTCAGCTAATAATATAGTCCCTTGCTCTGTTTCTAGATTGTTGTGATATGCTAGAACTTTTGATGAAAATGTATATAAAAAGAATGTAGTTATTGTCAATAGTCCTAACTTTAAGAGCTGTTGATTAGTCTTAACAAAATTCACAGTTTAGTCCTCTGATAAATAAATTAATGGGTTCCATGATACAACATAGAAGCAAAATTTAATAATTAAATTTCTATGATTTAATCAAAAGCATATCTGGCAAGGGAGGCAAATTAAATTTTCTTGAAATAAAAATTAATAGATATACTATCTCTCTTGACATACTTTTTCAGAAAATTGACTACACACATAGGTTACTTGTTCTTCACTGATAGTCTTACCATTTTCTACAATACTTAAAGTAGCACCTGTTACAATATAGGTAGTATTTCCATCTTCAGCAACATATCCAGTTCCCTCTTCAGCTATTGCAGCTATCTTAATAGAATTTTCAGGATTAGCTTTTTGACCACCAATATAAATTAATTGACCATTTGGCTTTCGACAGATATTGGCAAAAAAATTAGCTGTTTCTACATAAAAAGATGTAACTAAAGGCAGATTTTGCTGAGAGCATATCTGCAAATTATCTCGTGATAACTCAGTTAATAGTATAGAATTCTCATTTATTTCTCCAGGTTTAATTAAGGCTAAAACTTGAATTGAAGAGGTGAAAGTGAATAAGAAAAAAGCATTCACTACCAACAATATAAAAAATATAAAATTACTATAATCTAGATTAACTTTCATCAAATTTATAGTGGCTTATAATACTAATATAGATGTTTTTTTTCAAATATTCTGCCTTATAGTTGTCCCTTGTGATTAAATATACTAGCGATCAGCATGAATTTAGACAGTTATATCATGTATCTTTGAATACCTACAATCAAAATTTTAGGTAACAGGAAACAGAGATAAATTTATCAGATAAAACATTTTTATTATAGCTAATTAATGAGACTTGATATTACCATTTGGAACAATAATTAAGTAGGTAAAATTATTCGTAATTTATACTTAGGTATATTTTCGGTTGTCCTGCTCGCGTAATGCTTAAAGATATATATTTTTTAATTTCTGCCCACACTCCCCACATTCCCCTCCAGGGAGGGGGAGGGGCTAGGGGTGGGTTCCCAAGCTTCCCACACTCTCTCTACCATTACTATGCACCACCACCTATTTTCTTGATCTCTCCTCCACCCTTCTATTCCCTGCTAACTATATGTCGCCATACCGACGGCAATTTTACAGGAGGACTCCCTAGTTATCTAGGAGAGAAGAAAGAAGGAAAAATCTAGCGTTGTCTGAGTTTTAAGCTTTTGATATGTCTTATATCATGTTCGGTTGAATACTTATAAATAACTGTTGTGAGAAGTCAGTCCTCAGGAGTCAGTCCTCAGGAGGGAAGAAAGGAGGAATACATAGAAAATATTGGAGAAAAGCATTGATAATTTCAGTATTTCTTTGGTACTGTCGCTACCCGGAGTCCTTAAATTTTATTATAACTGACCCATCCGTTAGCGTAGCTCCCCCTCCGGGGGAACATGATATTAATCTTTCCTTCGACTGCTATATAATATGAAGACCTATTTTCCTAACTACTAACTACTAGGGGTCTGTCAAATTTAAATTTGAAGATTTTTGTAACTGTGATTTTTGGGTAATGTTTTTTGGGTAATGCAACCCCTCAAAATTATCTTAACAGAGGACTACAAACACCCTAAGTACTTTTAAAAAAAATTGATCAAAACAATATGGGTCGCGCAACCCCGCCCTTTAAGGCGATCAGGTTTTTGGAGAGTTGCTCAAATCCCTGTTACAAAAGTAACTTCTGACTTGTGACTTCTGACTTCTGACTTCCTTAACACATCTGATATAAGCTGTTGAACATTTAAACTATAGAACTTCTCAATCAAAGGGAACCCTTAAGCCTTAACAAAGAACATAAAACCTAAATGCATCCTAGCTTATATCAGCAAGCTAACCAAAAATAACTTTTAGTAAAGAAAAATCATCACTAAAAGCATTACCACAATTCAAATCTCGCACATAGTTTAATATCTTATCTAGATGAAAATAACCGTATTTATGGTACTCTAAAATTAGATTGATAAAGTTATCCATACCCCAGATTTTTCCTCCAGGTTGAGGAATTTCATAAACACCATCACTAAAGATATACAGAGAACTCAACTTCTCAACTACACAAGAATTATCAACATAAGTCACATCTGGAAACATACCAATAGGCATTCCTGGAGTTTTCAACTTATTCACCTGACTAGGCTGACCATTACCTAAGACTAAAACAGCCGGAGGATGACCTGCACTTGCATATACCAGTTGATTCTCAGAGCGATTATATACCCCATACCAGATTGTAAAGTATTTATCATTTTGATATGTCATCTGGTAAGTATTATTTAAAGCCCTAAGTACATCACTAGGTTGATGGTAATCTATATTCGGTATTGCCTTCGATCTTAATAAATTCAAAACTGAAACAGAAGGAAGTGCCGCCCGTAAACCATGGCCAGCTACATCCAGCAAATATACAGCCAAGTAATTTTCGTCTAGCCAATAATAATCAAAGCAGTCTCCTCCTAACTGGTGAGAAGGAATGAACTGTGATTCAACTTTGACCGGTTCTATTAAGGGTTCTGGCAAAAGGGAGCGCACATAATCAGCAGCTTCAGCTAATTCTGCTTCTAATAGTAGCTTTTGAGTTTGTAAGTCTTGAGATAGCTGATGTAATCGTAACCCTGCTCTGACCCTGGCGGTCAATTCACTCATTTCTATTGGTTTAGAAATAAAGTCATCAGCACCTGCGTCCAAACCCTTAACTCGATCTTGAACCGTTCCTAAAGAAGTTAATAAAATGAAGAAAGTAGTAGATAGCTCAGAATTTGTTTTAACTCGGCTGCATACTTCTATTCCTGTGAGTCGTGGCATAATCCAGTCACATATAATCAAAGCAGGTTGTAAATTTTGTGCCTGTTGAAAACCATCTTCACCATTACTTGCTACCGTCACTTCATAACCCTGTTTCTGGAGAACTCTTTTGAGCAATTCCTGAATGGCAATATCATCATCAATAACCAAAATTTTATACATCATGCACTCAGTTAAACAATTCACTATTTCGGCTAAAGCCAACATAAAAGTGAGTAGACCAACAGGAGTTTTTATTTCAACTCGCTTCGTTGAAAAGCAGCAGGAGGAAGGATATAAGTAAAGTACTAATATTTTTTTCTTTTCTTACTTCCTTCATTTTGCAGATATGGGGTTTAATTCTCCCACCCCTTTTAAAAATTGGTGGTCTTCAATCTTATATTGGGATAGAATCCCTTTTTTTATCAACTTTCTTCCTTTTTTTAAATTATTTACATAAATTTTATACACATACCTTACAATATATCTTAGGATATACCTAAAATATTATGTAATAAATTTAAGAAAGTAAGTGTGAATAAAGTCAAAGAATCTGATAAATTACCTACGAAACGTAGTGCTTTTTTACAAGTTAGTTCAGATCTTGGAGAAAACGATAAAGTTTTGTCATGGTTTGAGCAATTATATCAACTACCTATTCCGAAAACAGTTTGGCTACAGTGTGAGCTGGCTTTGGCTGAAGGTTTTACTAATGCAGCACGTCATGCCCATAGAGATTTATCTAGAGAAACACTTATAGACATTGAAGTTACAATGTTCAGTGACCACATAGAAATTAGAATTTGGGATTTTGGTCTGCCTTTTGACTTAGCAGAATGGTTAAAAACACAACCTGCTCAAACAGATATATTTGCACCTGGTGGACGGGGTATAAAACTTATGTATGCCATAGCAGACCATATTAGTTATACCCGTAGTACATCCGAAAATCGGAATTGTTTGTTCATTAGTAAAAGTTATTGGCCATACTCCAAAGAACAAAATCAAACTTCTGATAGTAACAGCTAAATCTAAAATTTGTGAGTGTAAGCCTATGATATTTGTGCCAATGGATTGAGCCAAAGCAAAATTTCACGTTTAAGTTGATTGAGGTCTCGATAAACTTCTTGTTTTAGCCATTGACCGATCGCGTCAATAGGAGTATATACTTTTCCTACAGGCCAATTTATATCTTGGCCCAAAGGTGTTAAATGGTTTCCATTTAATCTTTTAACTGTGACCAAATCGGGAAAACGTAATCTCAACAAATCACTCAAACGAAGGGTTTGATCTATATCATCGTCTTTAAATTTAATCAATAAATTGCGCCGAATTTGATAACGCTTTTGAATTAGACGGTTTGTGATCTTAGGAGATGGAGTAAATTCTACTTTCATCACAGGAGATATCTGCTCCACCAAGGGTATTGCATCACGAGCTGCAGAATTATTAAAGGATATCAAAATATTTCCAGCTCTTTCTAGAGAAAATAAGCTACCTATCAGTAAATGTAGCTTACATCCCATGCTATGCCCAATACCGTATATAGGTAGACTTTTTTTTCGCAGTATCCTTTGAGCATAAATAAGATTGAGACAGTTATCAAAACTGCTGAGAACATTTTTAGCCATTGCTAAATGATCTAAAGTATTGACAAAAGGAGTCGCTATTACTGCATATCCTTGATTTGCTAGCATTTCCAATAACCACCGATAAGTTACATTGGGTGCAGTTGCAACAAACGCTCCTCCCAAAAAATGTATGACTGCTTTGGGGTGAGAAGGTATTAGTACCCAATTACCAGAATTTTCTTGCCATTCCATAATTCAAAACTATAAAAGTTTTTTTCTTGACAATTACAATATTTAGTGATAATAAAGTTGAAGAATTATTTTTTGTTTAAAAAGGATAAGTTAAAACACAAAAATCTTAAACAGTATTATTTTTTTATAAAATTGTAATAGCCGTTAATAAAATTTTAAGGGAAATTGGTAGAAATTTGACAGATTAAATTTGTTAATCTGCCTATTTATTTTTTATTTTTATTTTTCAATACTCTCAGATAATTGATTTCTGGGAAATTCCTATACAGCTATAAATAAAAACAGTTGTTATGATTGAGGTCGATACTACATCATGCTACTGAAATATAAGTACAAGCTCAAACCACAGAAAAGCCAAATGGTAATTATAGCTAATTGGTTGGAATTAGCCCGAAAGCAATATAACTACCGTTTAGCTGAAAGGCTGAATTGGTTTGAAGCCACACGCACACCAGTAAACGCTTGCCCACTTAACGTTTCAGTAGTAGGGACGTTGCATGCAACGTCCGTACAACGGATTTATCATGCATATCCCAGAGTTTAGAATACAAGCAAGGGACGGTAGAAAAAAAGACGGCGATGGTAATCCAGTAACAAAGAAAGGTGATAGGCATCCAAATATAATAAATGGTTATGTTGTTTGGGAAACAGTACAGTTAGCAGATTTAGCACAAACCAAAAAGCTATTTCCTGAGTATAAGTCTATGCACTCTCAAGTGCTACAAGATGTTATCCAGTGTGTACAAACTACTATAGATAACTTGTGCCTTACCTGACAAAAACGGTAAAACCAGTGGGAGACCTAGATTCAAAGGGAAGCACTATTATAACTCGTTGAGTTATCCTCAGTTATCAAATACCAACCCATACCAAAAATGCCAATGGTCGTTTTTGTGTCAATTTACCAAAAATTGGCTTAGTCCCCTTAGTATACAATCGCTCAATACCACTAGGATTCAAGGTTAAAACAGGTACAGTAATCCGTGAAGCTGATGGTTGGTATGTTAGCTTAACGATAGAAGATAAGACTGTACCATTAGAGGTTGCAGAAATTCAACCTACCTTAGAAAACTCATGCATGTATTGATTTGGGATTGTTGTACTATGCTGTAACCAGTGATGGTGAGTTTATAAATGTTCCCAAATTTTTTAGAAAATCTGAGTATCGATTGTCTAAACTCCAGGTTTTCTTGGCTAAGAAACGAAAACATTCCCGATCTTGGAAGATTCTCAAGTGCAAAATAGCTAAACTGCATCAATTAATAGCTAGACAAAGGTTAGACTGGCAATTCAAACTTGCTTATCATTTGTGAGCGTGATTGTCAGGTAATATTCCTTGAAGACCTACAGATAGCTTCTTTAGTTAGACGTTGCAAAGCAAAAATCGGCGATAATGGCCAGTTCTTACCCAACCGTCAATCGGTGAAGTCAGGACTAAATAAGTCCTTGCAGGATGCAGCTTTTGGTAAGTTTGTTCAAGTCTTAGAATATGTCGCTGGGAAACTTGGCAAGAGGACTATCAAAGCAGACCCAAAAGGTACATCTCAACATTGTTGAGAATGCTTGAGTAAAGTCCCTAAAAGCTTATCAGAGCGTTGGCATTCATGTCCTAAATGCGGACAAGAACTAGATAGGGACTTTAACGAAGTCAGAAGTCAGAAGTCAGAAGTCAGAAGTTATTTTTGTAACGGGGATTTAAGCCCCGCTCCAAAAATATTACGCCTTAAAAGGCGGGGTTTTAGACCCATATTATTTTGATAACTCACCCACCCCTCTAGCTCCCCTCCCTGGAGGGGATGGGGGTGGGTTGGATTGTTATCAACACAGGGGAAGGACATCACCTCTGTTAAAACTGCGGTCAGGACTTCTCTGGCTGAAGAATCCCACGTTGTCGCGAATATAGCAACGTCGGGAGTATGTCAATCAGACAATGGATCTTTTAATCCCAACTCCTGGAAAGCAGCTAACCGCAAGCGACAAGAATCACATACACCACAAGGTTTTTCTTCACCTGCATAACATGACCAAGTTTTTTCCCAAGGTACTCCTAAATTATTCCCCAGTTGAATAATTTCGGTTTTTTTCATATCAATAAGTGGGGAAACAATAGCGATCGCTTCTCCCTCTCTCCCCTGTCTAGTTCCCAGGCGAAAAACTTCTTGCATTGCCTGAATATAATCTGGACGACAGTCAGGATAACCCGAATAGTCTAAAGCATTCACTCCAATATAAACCCGACTTGCATTGACAACTTCAGCATAAGCGAGGGCAAAACTCAGAAAAATAGTATTACGCGCTGGAACATAAGTAATAGGGATATTTTGCGACATTTCCTCAACAGAGCGATCGCTTGGTAAATCAATTTGATTATCAGTTAATGCTGACCCTCCCCATAGTCTGAGGTCAAAACTGACAACATGATGTTCTACTACACCTACACTTTCAGCAATTTTTTTGGCTGAGTCTAACTCTCGACGATGACGTTGTTGGTAGTCAAAGGAAATAGCATAACATTCACAACCATCTGCTTTTGCTTGGTACAAAACTGTTGAGGAATCTAATCCTCCTGACAATAAAATAACTGCTTTCACTATTCTTCTATATTTTTTGGTAATGGTAATATCTTTTAATCATAACTATTGGAACTGTCGTAAAAATGAAGTCTACCATAGCCAAGAAAATGACCATATGATTTTACTTTAAACAATTAAATCTTTGATTCAATATTTTTTCTAATTCAATTAATTTTAATCAGCCAACTAATTTAATCAAAGATTTAATTCAATAGACAAAATTAAATCAAAATATATAAGCTTTCCTAATGGCCAAAAATTCCTGGCCGTCAATTTTCTTTCAATAAGTTTTTCTTATCAATCCAGTATTCTTTAGGATGTTGTTTGTGGCGTTGAGTTGGCCTTTCTAGTCGCGATCGCCTAAACTTTACCTTCCTCAAACGACAGTCAGAAGCCATCTCCTCATAGATGCAAGGAAATCTCTCAAACCATCTCCCCTCGGCATTTCTCCAGACTTTCCCCTCATTAAGTCGAGCATCCAGCCAAAGGCCTGGGTCTATGGATGCTATCTCAAGGCCTTTTCCCTCATCTCTATTCAAACGACGGTTAATCTGCACCCTCTCAATGCCAATACAACCGCGAAAACCCCGCACCGGGCTTTCTGAAGTCCTATAGCTATTTGACAAGTGCCGATTGACCGTGCGGAGACAAACTCCCCGACGGTCAGCGACGCTTGCTTGAGAAGCTCCATAAACAATGAAACCTTCGGAGACACCGAGCTGAATGCCCGATTTCCAAAGTACCCGTGCCAGGTTTGTCACAGGGTTGGAAATTATCTCGTTAGGTTTTAAAGGCTTAGGAGTGTATTTTCTAGCTTTCTTCAAATCTTCAGTGTGAAGCCTAATAGCAGTCCGAGCGATCGCTTCACAATGAGCGGCAAACCTAGACTGAGCCTGAAGGTCCGCAGTCTCTGCCTGGGTGGCCAGCATTGTTAGTCGGTGGTTGGCCACCTCACTCATATGTTCGACCTCCAGGACTGGACCAAAACCTTTTAATCCTGCCGATGCTGCTAATCGGTGAGATGATGTGTAGTAGATGGTTACAATATCTTCCTTGGAGCTGTAGTATCGCCACAGCTCCATCCGCTTTCCCTCACACAACCACTTCCTTAAGGTAGATGCAGCCAAACACAACTCTTCTGCTGCATCCTTGATATCAAAAACAGCCCTGCCACTCCCCTCCTTATCTATCCACCGACAGTAAAACCACAGAGCCAATTCATTGCCGTATTGATGAAAGAGCCTAATAGGTAGAATCGTCCCAACTGGAGAATGAGGAAAGTGAAACATAGAATTAGTCCGTACAGTTTCTCTTTAAATCCCGAAATAATCGCCGGAGCATAAAAGCGATCGTCTTCGAGCGCACCAAATCAGTAAATTTTCCTGTGGAATCTTGGTCAGGCTGCTGCTGAGATAGTTGCTGTTTGTAATGCTCAAATTTCCGTTGAATTTCCAGTCCAACTTCGGAAGTCAACCGTTTTTTACCTATTGCTCCAACGCACCAAAGATACAGTTCAGTCTTCGCTAACGATGAACCAACAGAATGGAATCTTGTGATATCTCCACTTGAATTCTCCTGCTGCCCGAATCCTAAACGACGCTTAAAGGCTCCCACGGAATCAAACCTACTCAATGGATAACATTTAATCAAAAGCATCGTCCTAGTCATCAAGCCAAACCTGTAAAGGTCAAAAGTTTGATTGAATTTGAGAAAAGCTGGTGAATTGTATACCAGTTTTGACAGGCGTTGAGTCATCTTGTAATCCCATAAGTGATTGTCACAAACTTGATTAGCAAGATATCTCGTAAATTCAGAAATAGTGATATACTTAGGTGCAATGGATTCAGCATAAAGGCGATCGTACTTTCGATGACCTCGGCTTGTATATCTAGGGCGTTGTGCCACCCAAGCAAACAATGGTGACAAACCATCTGCTCCAGGAACAGAACGAATAAATGCAGCTTCTGGGAATTCTTTAGCTAGTTTATGTCTGCATTTGTTAATAGCTGCTGCATTATGAGCTGCCAAGGATTTTAAATCCAGATACAGCTCATTAACCTGAGAAACTATCCCTGACTCAAACCGTAGGAAAGCCGTTTGTTTTTCCCAGTTCTTAATCGCATATAAAGCTAGGGTCAAAGCGTCCGCTTGGTCGTTTTTGTCCGGTAATCGCTCAGATTTACGGAGGTATTTTACTTCTGGATGACCTATCCAACGTATGGGTACATTACAAACTTGTGCTATCTTCTCCCAAAGAAAGCTGTAATTTACCCCGGTAGGTTCCATGCACAGGCAGTCTGCGCCTTTGATGAAGTCGATGAAATCAGCTTCCCCATCTCGGTTGAGATGAAAGGTTAAGTCATCATCCTGTTTTTTCCTCCTGTTTGTCTTAAAGTGCTGACGCAAATCGCCGGGAGTCTCAAAAAGTTCCCAACAAACAATAGACGACTTACAAACGTCGCCACCAATAATTCTCATGTTTTGTGCTAGATTGTAAAAAAAAGAAAAACCCGTCTGCTCACAAATCACCTGAAGATGTTGTCTCGCCAACATCCATTTTACTTTCAAAGCTTTCGGGCTAATATTCAATAGGCTTGCTCATAAAATCATAAAAGCGCAAGCGCTCATTTTTCTCCCAAAGCAAATGCCTATTGAAATATACGGGTAAACCCGCGACTGCTAGTAGCGACATTACTAGCAGTTTCTGTATCTAGGGAGACACTTCATCAGGCGGGAATTTACCTCGTATGAAAAAATGTTGCCAGAAGCAATAACTATTGGGATTCTTCTGTAAGATGCTCCTCCTTGCTGGTTGCCGTATATGTTTCTAGATGCTCCTTCATCTTAGTTGCTAGAAGAAAATTCCATTTAGGCACTGTCCCGCTATAGAGTCCAATGGAAACCAAAGGATGAAGCTTCCTGCATAGGAAACCCTGTCTTTCCCTAGTAAGTATCTTTCGATAAGAAGATCGTATTCATTTAGATTGATCTGCAAACTCAGGCAGGGTACTTCCGACTCAATCCCCACTGAAACACAGTGAATTCTATCCAGGTTTATGTAAAACCTCCCCTTGCTTTCGCCATAGTCCATCTCAAATACGATGAAAGAATTTCCTCCTAGCTGTCGTAAGGAGACATGAAATATCTTTCTGGCATCTACTACTATACAATTTTTGGTCAAAGTACTACCTCCTAAAATGGGGCTGGATCTGCATCATCTAAACTATCTCCTGACTCTGCAACATCAGACGACACTGGCTTGCACTCGCTTCTTTTTGCCATGATAGCAGTAGCTGTCTTCCAGAACTCCGAAGCTATGCCATAGAACTCGCAGACATCTTCTATATCGCTTAATTGACCACTTAAACCAGCTAGTGAATTCAAGATAGCTTTTCCTGATGTCACCTTGTTTTCAAGTTGCGCAATGTCAGCCTCAAGTTCATTAAGTTCTGCTATCAAGTCCGCTCTAACTTCTTGCAAGTCTGGGTATTTCAGAATCCTTAAGGCGTGCTCCATTGAGAAGGATGACCCACCACTAACAAGTTTCGCTACTTGAACTTTTAACTCACTGGTGACTTCTTGAATATCCTCGTCAGGAGACACCTCAGCAACAACCTCCATCTTGATGCTGGAGTAGGCGACATCAGTAGGAAAGCTACCGCCTACAGCTATAGTTTTAATCTTCATTCTTTAACCTTCCCGTGAATTGATTGTTGATATCCAGTGGGCGCGTATGACCTTAGCAACCTTTGGATACCGCAAGTTCAGATTAGCTATTATCTTGATTCCGAAAAAATGGACTTGACGTTCAAATATTTTTGTTACCGCAAGTGTTTGTAATAATATTTCTAATATCACAAATAACTCCAATGGTGAAAAGGACAATTCTATTGGTGGTTGCTTTGCTAGATAAGCAACGATTTTCCGTCGGGTTTGTTCATCCATAGTTTAAAAAGGGGGTGGTCGAATTGTATTTAAGATTCGGCTTTCCGGGCTTCGGTATTTCGGTTTCCCGAACAAAAGGATAGGAGTCCTCAGCAAACAAGTATGCTGGCGCTTGATGCTGCCTCCTTTATAAACCCAAGTCTTAGGAGCGACTTCCCTTGCAGATTCGTCTAAAATGACTGCGGGTTCATCGCTGATAAACGGATGGTCGGGAAATATCACAGGAGCTGCAATAACCGCGATTAGTAGTTGGCTGTGGTAGTAGGGGAGTCGTTGCAGTTCTAGGTTATCTCGCCTACCATCTCCTGGTCGTTCTATTGGCTCCCTAGCTGGTGGTAGTGCTGGGTATTCTTTTGCTGGAGGGAGCAGGGGTTGAGTTGTTGGGGGAGCAGGAGGGATTGTTGGTGGTGCAGGAGGCACAAAGTTTTTTGGTTGTTCGACATCTTGAGGTGAATCCGCGATTGCCTTGATTATTGGCAGTTCGTTATATTCTGTTATGTCGTCGTAAGCTTGTGCCCAAGTTGAACGCAGTCTTAAGTCGCCGTACAACTCTTTAATCATCAATGGGTCGATTCCCTGCTCGTAAAAATGTTGTTTATATTGTTTAACTGTCTTGGGTTTTTCCATGGTTATGATTACTGAAAGTTACTGAGTGTTATTTACAATCTTTCACCCACTCTGTGTAGGCGATCGTATCTGTAGGTTCTTTTCTGGACTTTCTAAAATGAGGCTGCTTGGCTAGTCGGTAGCCGTCGCGTTTCAGCCAATTGTGCATACTGGCAACGAATTCTTCGATATCAGACTTGTCGCCAACGATGCGGACTTCTATTGTTAGTCTCTTTCCCATTAGCTTCCCTTTGCTGCTTTAGCCACCTTGAAAGTTTCGGCTGCCATCAAGCTAAATTTAGCGACTTTGACCAACTCTAATTTGATTTCCTTGTCGGTCAAGTCGTGGGTGTCGTGATACATAGAGAACGTGATGTCTCTGTATATGGCCGCTTCTAGATTCTCTGTGCTGACAAGGGCTAATTGAAATTCCTCGCCGAGTTTACTTGCTAGTGCTTCTATATCAGGTTTAGACAGACCAAATTTAAGCTGAGTTTTTTTTGTCATCGGAAAATCTCCACATATAAATTGATTATTTTTGAGAAATTTGTTGTTCTTGGCCTGGAAAAAGTTAGATTAGAAAAAATGGTAGGGCCGGAATGTTTCGTAGTTGGAGAAAACTACCCTACCAAAGAGAAAGACGACTTTAGTCAGTTACTGATAGAAAGAGTTCAACTATTTAAGTTGAGTTTTTGGTTTATCCGATAGGCCAAGTCCTCCTCTGCGATTTCATCCGGGTCGTAACTCCTATTTTTGGGTTACGATATTATTGTAATGCAGATAAATTACATTGTCAATATATGCGTTACAATATTCGCATTACAAATTGGTAAACTAAAAGGAAATTTATATGGAAACAAAAAATGAAGAAAGCGAAGCACAAGGAGTACGGAGAGATGAAGGATATTTCAATGACAGTCCGGGTAACTCAAACAGCAGCCAGTGGATTGGTGGAGCTAGCGGAGAAGATGGGGGTATCCAAAGCCGACTTGATCGAGAAGATCGGTCGTCAGGAGATTCCTTTAGGTTCTGTTCCATCTCATTATTTGGGAAAATCCTCGATCGCCTAATTACTTCTTGGGAGGATCGAGAAAAGGAGGCGACTGATTGTCTAGATTGGTATCAGAACCAAGTTAATAGATGCCAACAGGAAATAAAAAGCTTAGAAGAGATTAAGGCCGAGTTGACAAAAAACACAGAAGGAAAATAAAACCTATCAGGAGTGCCGATCGCTTTAATTAGCGGTCGGTAATTTTATTATGCAGAAAAATATTTCCAATCCATCCACACCCAAAATCGAAGCAGACCATTTAGGCCCATTGATGTTGTGGGACGAAAGAGTTGAGTGGATCGTTAAAATCCCAGCACATTTACAAGGGACAAATCTATATGATTTTATCGGGTTTGTCCCAAATGTCCATGTAGTCAGTTCTTTTGTGCACAATGGACAAGTAGTGCCGATGGTGAGTTTTTGTTTGTTCGACCCTCTCGCGTTACAAACAGATATAGAGACAGTAGTAATATTACAGGAGTTTCAGGAAAAGCCGGACAAGGAATGGCAAAGGCTGGCAAAGCAAATTCTCTGCGATCATATAGCAAAAGAAGTTCACTTAACTTTGGAAGCGACAAGAACAATGGTCAAAGGAGAAGTGCTGAACATTCCCTACTCAGCCAGTTTCATCACTATTCAAACTTTGATGTTGGAACGGAGAGAACTCCTGGATGAACATCGCGACAATTAGAGCAGGCGAGTGGATAAAAGTCATCAGGGCCAAACATCCATTGAATGGAGAAGTGTTGGAAGTGCTGGAAGTCGATCTGGACGAGCGGGAACTTAAGGTTTTCCACGAAGGGACGGGAGTAACATTTCTTAAACCGTCGGAGGTGGGACCCTACCCAAAACCTAAAACTTCAAAGGCTGATTCTCCCCCCACGACCCCCGACAACACAGTGGCCAGAATTAAATCTTTGATAGAAAGATATAGACAAATAGGAGGCAAGATTGACCGTCAATTTGTGGAGGAAATATTACCCGATGAACTTGTGGAGGAAATATTCAAAAGTCACGGCTCAACTGTACTAGATAATAAATCCTCCACGAGCTACGACTGCAATAAATCCTCCACGAAACATCAAGAAATAGGCGATCGCTCAGATACCTCCTTCTCTGTTAAAAAGCCAGGAAGGCCAAAGGGAGCGACAAACAAAACCCCTGCTTCTGGATGGGTAGATACCCGATATAATAACCGCATGGGAACCACTAATTATTATTGGTGCGTGAATAAATATAAGTGGATGACCGCAAAAATTTCTGTTCCGTCGCACAAAGTAGAGACCGTCCGACAAATGATTAACCTCAAAGTTCCAGCAGAGGAAATAGAGAATTATTTGAAAGGCAAGGAGGAAATTATATTTTGAGGAGAATAAAACCACGGGAGTATTCGCGCCCGCTTTTTAGTGAAGTTGAATTAATAGCCAAAGGGTATAGGATGCCAAGAGTAAAGGTTGAAGTTTGGGATGGTCGAACAGGTGTCTCTTTCCCTTTGTCTATCTTCGCTCCCAAAGTAAAATATCTGTTTGTTAGTGATGGAAGTTGCGATCGCTACTATGGCAAGATGTTTGTTAATCAACCAGCATATTCATATGGAATTCGGCTACATAATATATATTGGTAATTCTATAGTTACCCCAGCTTCTCCTACTCCCCTACTCCCCTACTCCCTACCTTCTAACAAAAGGTACAGCTCCCCAGTCTAAATTTCAGATTTTCTCAGTGGTGAAAGTCACCACTCATGGAAAAATTTTGGTATGCTAAGGAGGAGACAGGAGAAACCTCATCAGAAAGAGGGCCTATTTAGACTCGCTTTGGGAATTTTTTTCACCTTGAGATTGGTTCTTCTCACCTGTCTGAAAAGCGCCCTCAGACTGGGTTTGGCTTCCAAAGTGTTGGAAGCCATTTCACCCTTCTAACTTAAGGAACCTTCACGACTTCCCCCCATATATAAGGTAAACCACAGAAAATATTTATTTTCTTTACTTTCAACCCTCAAAAACTCCTCAAACCTGTATAAATTGGTAAGATATTAAAAGTAGTTTTAAAATATTTTCTGTAGTTTGAAGAGAAAGTTTTTGTACGAGTCAGAAATAGATGCTCTACTGGATGCTGCTAAAGCCAGCAGTAAATCTGTGAGAAATCTAGCCTTAGTTTTGGTAATGTACCGACATGGCTTAAGAGCTACTGAGGCGTTGGCCATGCAATGGCAAGATATTAACTTCAAAGCTCAGGAAATCTACATCCGTCGCTGCAAGGGTTCCGTGAGTGGTGCTGCTCCTTTGTGGAGTGACGAACTCAAAGCACTCAGTAATTATCGGAAAAAAAGTGGCGATCGCGACTTCGGCTTTGTGTGGTTGGGTCAAGGTCACAAACCTTTGTCCTACGATGGCCTGTACAGATTAATCAAAACATTAGGAGAAGCTGCCGACTTACCATTCCCATTACATCCTCATCAACTCCGTCATAGCTGCGGGTATCATTCGATAAACAAAGGCCACGACGTGAGGCTAGTGCAGCAGCTACTTGGCCACAAGTCAATCACTAACACAGTTAGATACACTGAACTTGCAGCCGGAGCCTTAAGGAAGCTGGTTGATTGAATTAGTAGGAATTTTACTGAGAGAATTGCGATCGCGATTTTCTCGATACAAAAATCATACTGGAGTGGGGCAAGTCCCTAGTCCCCAATCAACGTATAAGTCCCGTGGGTCGGTCTCTCGCAACCAACTGACAAATAGTTGAAAGTCCACAATTGAATATATACCAACACAGCCAGCAGTACCCGGTGCCCATTGCCAGTTCCAGTCTATGTGGATTTCTATAGCGCTGCGGTCAGTGCCTTTAGGTCCCAAGTAATCCAACGGAACAGTTACTGGTCCGATTCCAGACTGCCAAACGTTACCAGAATAATTATCTTTGCCATCAGCCCATTCAATATCGTGAACATACCATTTGCCCTCTGGTAATGGTTCTAGTGAGCCTGACCAAGATTCATCTCCTGTCCGAAAGAATTGTCTACCAGGCGCTCCGGAGCAACATTGAATCTTATCAGTAAAAATTCTATCTTTGTAATAGGATAACTTGAGAACGTTGCATCCATATTTATCCTTATTTCCGGTGTTGGTTAAGGTTAGAAAGTTCGTTGGTTCAGTCATATTTATTTAGTTGTTTAAACGTCTATTCAATATTCAAGATTTCAATCTTTCATCAAAGAGTCAATCTTATCCCATTTTGTCAACTTCTTGTTCAGGCTGTTGGTTATTTCTTCTGCTAACTTAACAGTCTTACACTCGCACACAAGCATTTCATTGTTTGGCCCTTCAGCAAACTGAAAAAAACCGTCTTTCACACAAGCACTGTCGCTAAAAAAAACCTTGCATCCTTCCCATCTGAAAAAACCTTTTATTTCTATCATAAGACTTATTTATTATTCGTTTGGTAAAGCTAATACCGAGAGATTTGTAGCAAGGAAATATTACTGCCAATAGAAGACATTAGCAATGTTGTCAATATGATAAAAAAGGATAGAACAAACAGGCGGAAAAATCTAGCATCGAACGGATTTTTTTTAACCATCCTATTCTGTTTTTTGTCTTTCATTCCCCTTGTAAACGACATTTGTTCCGCCTCGTTTATTGCTGTTTATTGTCACCTTCTATCTCAAATTATGGTGCAATACAATTTGAAATGACAGTAACTATTACTAACTTTTTTGCCCCGCCGAAATAACTTTGGTTGAAAGACGAAGCTTCTAATTTGCTGTGACAAAAAAATTATGGTTCTGACATCTGCTCAATCACTGTAGCTTCAATGATTCCGCTAAACCTATAATTTATATCTCTGGTAAGGTTGGAACCAAAAATTACCGGATACCTATTATCATCTTCGTTGTACTGAAGCTTGATAGCGTCGGTATCTCCTAACGAAATCGTTTTCAGGGGATTCAGCCAATCAATAGTACTTCCATTATCGGAATTAGTCCATAAGTTCAAGGTTGTTGAATCTAAGGTGACATCTTGTCCTGGTCTTCTTTGCAGGGGAATCCGAAAATACTCTCTAATCTCAGTCTGTCCGTAATCTGTACCGTTGTCACTGTTGTATTGCGTGAGCGTAGCTTCTGGCACTTGTTGCACTCCGTTCGCCACATACTCCCCAGTGATGTAGTAAAGATTCATTGATGGGTTGATTTGCTGATAAGCGAAAGAATTAACACTAGGAGTAGCTGTTGGCTGAAGTTCGGCAGGAAACTCTTTGGTGAGATTTTCTTCCGCATAAAATAACTCTAGCTCTGCTGTACCTGATTTTAATATAGGAATTGGGGTCCCTGCTTCTTTTAACTCCTTGACAGAGATTTCGGGAGGGAGACCGTTAGTTTTTGCCGAATCTCTAATGTCACTTAAAATGTTGATTAGTATGTCGAGATTTTCGATCCGAATAAGTCCAGGCATTGGTTTTTTTTCTTAATGTTTGCTTTAGTTTTATTATATCAAATTGCTAATTTATTGTTGACACGAAAAAGACAATTCCTAGCAGAGTATCAAGCAAATATATCGCTGTAATTTCCTTGCAAATAAGCAGCAGCTTTTGGCTTGCTGCCAGTTGTAATTACTGGCAATTCAAAGTCAAAACTTATTAAACAGTTTGTGCCTAAAATCCCTACTTCTATATCTTCAAATTCTCTTTCTAAATACTCTACTTGAGCAGGGTTGAAATTTAAGATTTTTTCTGCTCTATATTGAGCGGAAATGGCTTGGTATAAGGCAGCACTGATATTAGTACAGAGTTGGTCGCCTCCTCCGGTTTCAGAATAACCATATTCATAGACATCAACTACTCTAATTTCACTCCTGTCAGAATTTGAAACCTCTACAAAATTAACAGGGATAACGATTGTCCCAGTTGCCGTTTTAGGCGTTTCGTAACGAACGGAGAAATTAGTTAGATAATCTAATCCGTTAGGGTTGGTAGACTGGTTACTTTCTATCTCATCTATTTTGAGCAATAAAGCAAAAGTTCTTTCTTCTAATGTAGCATAGTCGCTAAATTCGTCAGTACTGTTGAATAACATATAATAAAGATTTTCTTGCTAGAATTAATAGTATAGTAAAATTTTGTTCAAAGGCAGGCAGCAGGATAAAGGAAATGGTAAATTTAGACGATAGACTTTTCACACTATCCCTAAGCAATTATTGATATGGGTGAAGCACCTCTAAATTTGAAAAAATGGGATGATACCCTCATTCCTGATAGGTTAACAAACATTGGAACTAGGCTCGGCGCTATAGAGTCTCAACTGCACTTAATCTATGAAATGTTTAAGCCACCCAGCATAGGAGGAAGCGAAGAAATGCCAGCACCGTTAAAAGTAGGGCTAGAAGTACCAACAGGAGCTAACTTTGAGTTTCCTGACAGATTTAACAATTGGAGCGGACAGAATTGGATTCGCGATCGACTAGATTCTGACTTAGGCATTGATGGACATAAGTTTTTTACTTTTAAAAGCTTTGACTTAGACACCAGCTTGAGAAACGGATACAACTTTACTGTAGATATAGACCCTGCATTTACCACTGTTGATACAAATGCTACTCCCTATATCCAATGCTATCTGCTTAACCCTGTTAAGATAGCAAAACTAGGTTTGCAGTTTCTTGGTGGATGGTCAGATGATTTTTTGGGGATTTTTCCTGAAGAGTTGGTTGGATGGGTAAAAAACGGTAACTGGGCAGGGCAACTTTCGACGACCCCCAACGAAATAACGCTCAAGCCTAATTTATTATCTTGGGTAGGTTTTTTTTCGGTAAAAGTTCAAGGTGAGGGGTGGAAATCTGCGGTCATCAATTACGAACAAACAACCAGTAAATTTATGATTTTAGGATATTAACCAAAATGAGAATTGCAATCGTGGGCGACCATCACGCAAGGCGTTTGCCAGCAGACTATAATAATGGGATTACTAGCTTGCCTGCTTGGGATATAGAATTTAAGCAGATAGTCGAAGAAGTTATTTCCCAAGATTTTGACCGCATTTACATTTCCCCTGGGTTTTATTTGATGGGAATAAAGAAAGCCAATAAGGCAATTGGAGCATTGGCTACTGGAGACTTTGAAATTGAGTACGAAGAGGAGGAACGAGGATTCTATTCTTGCTCTGATTGGCGTCAGTTTATAAAAAATGAGGCTGACAATATTTATCTCTGGAATGCTTGGCAAGAAGCCGTAAAAAACCTTTACAATTTGTCTGACAAAATCTGGCTGTTGCCAATATCTATGTATTGGTATGAGCTAAGAATTAAGGAAGATATAATTAGGATGTATTCAAGTTTTTGCGCTAGATTTTCTCGGCTAGTCAACGTTGCAGCAGTCTTTCAAGGTAATAGATTTTATCATAAAAATAGATATGGAAGTTTGACCGACGATGCCGTATCTTTGCTAGAACTAATTTTAGAAAATGGGTAAAAGAAAACGCCGTAAACAAGGCAGAAATCAAGAGCCTAACCTAGATAAAGACCGCAGCAAACCTACTTCAGACAAGGACGCGACTAACAGAATACCTAATAAGAAGGACTTGCGAAAAACTATTTCTCAGGTAATTCAGAACAGAAAAGCAGAGCTGATAACTGAATTTTATTTACAGAGGAAATTTAACCAGTCTGTCACGCTCAACAATTTTCTTGAGCAGTGGGTAAATGGATTTGAAAATCAGGTTAAAAAGAAAGAGAAGACTGCTATTGAATACGACCGGAAGGTAGAGAAAATCAATGACGACGGTCAACCTTTTAAACATAGGAGCAAGTGATTATGGAGGTAACAACAGGCGTAGACTTGAATAAGTTGTGGGTAGCTTTTGAACGCAAAACTTCGCCACAAAGGAATTGGTTAAAGCAGAAAGGTAAGGAGATTAGTGATTTCGTTGACGAGCAAGTACGATATTTTAGAGATGTTACGCCGGAGAATATTATTGAAGGCGGTAAAGTCTTGCTTGACAAAGTCTCAAAGCGAGATTGGGGGTTTTTTAAGGATTGGCTGGCAGAAGCTCCCTTTGTTGCTAAGGCAGCAGGATTGGCTGCATCCGCTGGCAGTATCGGCGTGGCAATATTGTCCGGGGTGAAGGTAGTGGGTTCTGTTGCTGCTACTGGTTTAGGGAAGTTTGTCACCGGTGTCGCGGTGACAGCAGGTTTGAGTCGTGCCAGATTTTTTGAAGGGACTTTCCAATATGCTGAACAAGCACTCAATTTCGACTGGAATATCAATTTAGACAAGTTTGTCAAGCAATTGCAATCACGCCTTGACGATTTCTACTCTGACGCTTTCGGTAGCCTTGGTTCAGCTTTTGGGCGCTCTGCTGCTACTATTATTGTTAATCGCGAGCTAGGTAGCGCTAGGGTGCGGATTAACTCTACAACTTGTGCTGTAGCTACCTTGGTAGACCCATCTGTAGAGAATGACCTGATTGACGCTCTTACCGATATTTGCTTTAGCGGTCGGGCTGTTATCACTCAGATACTGACAATGATCAGCTTTGTCGGAGTACGACAGATAGCAGCGAACGTTTTAGATAAGCCAGAGTGGGTTGACGGTGGTGACTCGCCTTTTATTATCAGTGAGAAGGTTGAGGAAGTTTGGGAAGCTCATAAGAAAAATCATCCAGAGTATAAATATTTATGGAAATTTTCTGAAACATTTTTTAGTGCATTTGGCGATCGTATGCGAGACTTACTGACGGACGAGGAGACTTGGTTGGAGGTTGTGCGGTGAAGAAAGTGGGGCGCAACTTTTTCCGGGAGCTTGACACGGTAAGGTCAGAGGTAAAGTATGATATAGTCAATTTCAGAGATGAAGCTAACGAAATCAAGAACTCATTGACCAACGCTGAGAACTTTTTATTTACCTTTGAGTTAAAGACCCTTGTTGTCGCTAAAGACTTAAGAAGTTTAAAAGAAATGGCAGTCATTGAGATTGACGATGCTCAATATGAGTATATCAGACAAGCTACGATCGCTAATCACCTTAGAAGATTTAATGATACCAACGGTTACGCCATCGCCGTAAATTTTTGGCATTTCAGGTACAATGGCAGCTCTAAAGATTTCGCTCGCAAACCTTATTCTCGTGTCTTGTGGGGATACAAGGGTCAGATTGACTATCAACCTATCTTTGTCCCCTATCTGTCAGACACTCCTTCCTACTATTTTGGGGAAGGTGGTGGTATCGCGGTCAGTTTCGAGACAGAATTAGGGGAGAATGACTACGTTTACATCCATGGTAGCTATGAATGCGCCGTTTCTTACGACAGTATAGAGCAGAAACTTCTGCACGGTTTTTGACAACCGTCGTGCGGGAGGTTCTATGTAATTAAAACGCGGATGAAATGCTCTGATTTTTTTTTCTTTTTAAGGAAGAACTGCGGAGGGTAGAGGAGATGAGAGCAGGCTTTCATATTGTTTGTAATTATTATTTTTGAAATCAGTTATTAACATTAATAAGGAGGACACTTCAGTCACAAATGGCAAAAACAGCAATCCGTCCCGATATTGACGATGGAGGTCTTGGATTTGACTTAGGCATCGGCCCTTTTGGCATTTCTTATAATTCGCGCGACGGTGGAACTTTCGGCGTTGATGCTGGCATCATTGGCATTGAATACAATGCTCAAGGGGGAGGTGAGCTAGAGTACTTTGGCGGCCTGTACAGCTTTGAATATGAGCGAGTAGGATGCACTTTGGTTGAGAGGGGATTCATCGGAGGTGTACACGTCACGACTGACATCAGAAAAGTTCCTAACTGCGATGACGAACAAGAAAAAAAATCAGAAAAAGACACATCTTCTCAAGAGCATCCAGAAAAAGATGATTCTGGCGTTATCTCAGAAGACTTGATAGACTTTCCAAGTCAGCCCAATAAGAGATTTGTAGTACACTTTGAGTATATTTCCGACCTTTATGTAAGGAAAAAAAACGAAAATGGCAGGGAAGTTTGCGGTTCAGGATGGGTCTTCGTGAGAGAGCAAAGAGGCTCGGAATTCACACTTACATACATAGGAGAACCTCACTTTTATGTATTAAAAGTGGCGCAGACCATTCAAGTTAAGACGGAATGGCAACGACCATCAGGTCATCCCGTTGTGCGGTGTCTAGAAGTAGGAGAGACATACAACGTGACCGGGTGGTCTGTCTTTGAGAAAGAGACGAACAGGCAGATGTATGGAGGTTTTGCCGTTGACAACACATTAGATTATCCTAGACAAGACGTTCCCGGTGCTCCGACCAGTCCAGTTGATTTTTCTATCCGGAATGACAGAGTTAGCACAAGGGCTACAGTAAATCTGCGATTAAAGATCACAGTCAATGATAAACCTCTGAGCAAACATTGGAACGATGTCCCACCAAACAAACCACCGACGAGGATAGACATGGATAAAGAATGTTGTAAAAGCATGAAAAGAATAGAGCAAGCACTAGGAGTAGAACGCTTGCTCAAAGACAAGTTTTATGTCCCTAACGAATTGATGATTCCTGGCAGCGAAGGGGGGGAGTACGCTGAGGATTATATGGGAATCTACTCGCGAATGATATCAGTTATCAATCAAGCTGGCTTTAGCCCGTTTCGGGTTGAGCTGCCAACGCCTGCTGATTTCCCAGAGGGTGAAGAAAAGCCGGGGCTTAGTTATCCTAGTCAGCAGGCAGCATTGCAAGCAATAATGAGTTTCCTTGTCGAAAACAAGATCGAGCAGCGACGACAGTCTATTTTACAACTGAGACTAGCCAGGATGGCAGGCAGGATGTATCTAACCATTGGTAAATTATGGTATCGAGTGACTGCTATCTTAGATGGATTAGGTATTCCTACTAGGCGCAAGCGGGCACGAGAAACGCTAGAATTTAATTTATTAGAAAGCAAGAAAAAACCGCAAGGTTTTAAAGAGAGCAGTGATGAACTGCCAGATTTCAAAGAGACGGAAGATGAGTTGATTGATGATTTCCTTCAAAATAGCGTACACGAGTTTACAGTTGATATATTCAAAGAAGGCGAAAAAGATATTCGTCGCTGGTTGATTTATTTGTTGAGCAAGAAAGGTTAATCATGGCATCTCCAAGGAAAACAGGTCGTATATTTGGAAAAGTTTTTGAGGCGATAGAGCGAGATTTGTCGCCTAACGTTTTACCAGCCAATAGACAGGGGAAGAAGAGAAAAATTACTGCGGAAGAGTTGATTAACGCTGAGACTCACGACGTGTTGAGAGTGCAGTTACGAGGCGGGATTGAGGTTACTTTGGCAGGCAGTGAGGAAAGTTTAATCTCTCAGCTATCTTTGGTGTCTGCTATTGAGCAAATTGTAAGCCGTGGCAGTAATTTGGTTGAGTTTGAGGATTGGTTTAAAGGTTGGCAAGAGGGATGGCCAAGCTTGATTAATAGTCGGGGGACTGCTGCTAGTTTGAAGACTAATCATCCGATTCGTGACCGCATCAATTCCGACGAAACTACAACCCCTGGTTGGCGAGTTGATGTAGGTGCTCGCCCGCAGTATATTGAAAAATTTCATCCTACCCAAGAGTTAAATTACCGGGTGATTGAATATTTCCCATCGAGAAATTCTCCTTTGAAGTCGAAAATGTTTTCTGGCAGTGATGCTGAGATTATTCAGCAGATTGTTAGTTATGAGGAGAAATCTGTCGAGGCGGGAGAGGTTGGAAGAAGTTTTGTTAGTTATCCCAAGGTCAAAGGTCAGCCAATCATCAAAATTCACTTTGAAGAAAAGCCAGAAGACGTTGAGCCTGGTTTTGAACCAGTCAGAGGCCGAATCAGCTTCAGGATTGTTACCAAGTCAGATCACCCTGAGTCACCTCTACCTAAGTTGACTTGGTCTGACTTGAGAACTTATGCTGCTAAGATTTGGCAGGAGTTTGGGGGACCTGTTCCTTTTCACTATCGTAAGGGGAGAGAGTCTGCTAGTTATAAAGACAAGCTAAATGGCATCGAGTCTTGGCAGACTGTTTTTTCTGACAGTGATGCCATTGAACTTTATCAGCGATTATGCGCGGTAGCTGGAGTTAATTTCAAACTCAAATATTTTAATGGAGGAAAGAACGGCGCGCCATCTGAGGCTTATCCTGCGATTCCAAAAGACATAATAGTACTAGGTCAAACGATTAAAAGCAAAAGGCATCGACCTGTTGCCACGGTTTGGTTTGATTATGCTTCCATCAAGCTCCCGCTTCTCAAGGGGGATATAAATTTAGTTAACGCCGGAGGGGTTCAGTTGAACGAGGGACAAAGCTTGGATGATGGAGATATTGATTAGTCTGAGCTATTTAGTCTTAGTGATTTTTACTTAGTCAGTTTATAAACTTTTATAGTTTGCCTAACTTAGACTAACTTATATTGACTGAGGTTGACTTTGGGTGAACTGCACCTCAAAACCCTATGGGTTTTCAGAAAAACTGAACCGCTTAATTTTGACGCTAAACTAGAGGTATTGATTCATTTTAAGAAAAAATAAAGTATGGCTCGTAAAAAAAGAAATCGTCTGAATAAAAAAACTCTGACATCTGCTGAAATTGACATCTACGCAGATTATTTGAAGGGTAATAGAAAACATTCTGTGCCTCGAAAGCTTTCTCCCGAAAAGCAGGAGAGGAAGGGAGGTGGCGTTTATCCTTTCGGTCTTTCTCCTGCTGCCACTCCAGGACCTGCTGATCGTTTGAAAGTTACTGCAACAGTAGGAGCACTTGACTTGCTGTCCAGGTTTTCTTCTATTAACTATGCAAAACTAGGAATTACAACGACTTTGAGCGATGTGACGGGTACGGTTCCTACTGGAAAAGCTTTTGCTCCAGCTCTCTGGATTCCTACGCTAGGGCCAGCAGAGCTTGTGTACTCAAGTGGTACATCCGCTTTCACTGGAAGGAATACGCGTTCAGCTAACACTAGAAGTGGAAGCATTCCGTTTGGAAGGAACACGGGAGCAAATATTAATGACGCTAAAACAGGCGATGCTGTTGCGAGTATTGCTGCGTGCGACGAGGAAGACATGAGGACCAGCCTTGAGAATATGGCTGCTGCTGACGCTTCAGGAGGCTTGGAGGGTGGAGACCAATATGTGACAAAAACTTTCTTGCCAGAGGAATTCTATCAAATTTCTCAAGACGTGACCGCTGAGATTGGTGATTATGCACCAGCAGCTCCTGTTTACTAGACTTTTAATATGAAAATTCTTGACCCATTTGCTCGTCAAGAAGTAGGAAGCTGCTTTTATTTGCAGATTCCTCAATGGGACGAGGACTTGAACAAACAAATGTTTGCTGCTCACTTCGTAGTAGAGAAGGCTACTCAACAGTTTTTGAATGGCGAGGTTAATGCACTGGATTTTTGCGATTTAGTAGAAGAAGTTATTGATGATATGGATGGGTATTTGGAGGAGGTAAATAGTAATGTTGAACGTATGCTTCAGGGTGAAAGTTTCTTGGAATTAATATCTATATTTAGACGCTTAAGCAAGGATTATGAGGTGTATTCAGATGTGAGTGAAGCCATGATTTATGGCTCTCTAATTCACCTTATGGTTAGGCGACTGGCCAATTTAATATTTACTTTATAAATCAGCTCTTAGGATGTATGAAAAAATAATGTAATCAGTCAGCACTTCCCTGTGGGATGCTACGCAAACAGCAAATAATGAATAATTCCTTCTCAGATTGAAGGAGTGTACCATTGAAGAAGTGTACCTTGGCAATAACTTTTAATTCTCTCTCAATTTTTCAATTACTTTGACTTTTCCTACTCTCATAAATAGCTGATAGCTGATAGCTGATGGCTGAATGCTTACAAAATAATAGCTAAGAAAGTGATGTATTTAAAGGTAATATATCAGTTCAAAATATATAATTAATTGTGTGTATAACAGTCGAAGGAAAGGTGTTTGACAGTTCAAAAGTTTAAAACTCAGACAATGTAAGACTTTTCCTTCTTCCTTCTTCCTTCTTCCTTCTTCCTTCTGCTATAAATTGTGGAAAAAGTATGCACCGATACTGAAAATTTTTACTCAGGAGTATTACAAAGATTTACTCAAAAGAATGAGAAATGATCGAGTTAACCAAAATCATCAGAAATGGCTACATCTAATATTGCTATGTAGTTGGATACTTCTAGGTATTGCCCTGCGTTGGACAAACTTAGCTGAAAAATCTGCCTCATCTATCGAAATTGCTACATTGGGTTATAGTCTAGGTCATAGCTTTTTTGACCTACCTTTAGATCGAGTTATTAGTCTAGACCAATTGCTGTCACCCTTACAATTTGAGTCAACTTCTACTCCTACCGATGTTATTCATCATCTACTGGGTGAAGATAATCATCCTCCACTCTACTTTGTACTAAATCATCTGTGGTTTAACTTATTCAGCACTGACGGAGAATTGGTTTCTCTGTGGGTGGGGCGATCGCTCAGTGCTATTTTTGGTGTAATTGCTATTCCGGCAATTTTTGCCTTGGGTTGCTTGGCGTTTTCTCCATTAATAGGTCATATAGCAGCAGCATTAATGGCAATTTCTCCTTATGGGATATACCTGGCCCAAGAATCTCGTCATTACACTTTAACTATTTTATGGATTATTGCTTCTGTAACTTGTTTAACAGCAATAATGCCTTATCTTCAAAAACGCAAGATATTTCCGATATGGCTGGGGAGTCTTTGGGTTATAATTAATAGTTTGGGAATTTCTACTCACTATTTTTTTGCCTTGGCGTTGACTGCGGAGGGGTTAGTTATTGGTTGGTTTTGGTTGAGAGATATTCAAAACCTATTTCAACGTTATTGGTGGCGAGTTTATTTGGTTGCTCTGGGAACGTTGATTAGTGGTTTGGTTTGGTGGCCTATTGTAGGTGGTATTGGCAATAGTCAACTTACTGACTGGATATCAACTAGCTTTGAGGTTGATGAAATTTGGTATCCTATCCCTCGTTTATTGGGTTGGGTATTGACAATGGTATGGCTTTTGCCCATTGAAGGGACAAGTTTATTTGTGACTATTTTGTCTGGAGTGACACTTTTGATTATGTTGGTTTGGGTTGCTCCTGGTTTATTGCGAGGTGGGAAAGCACAAATAAATGATATTGATAACCGTTTTTCTTTTCAGGTTTTTCTCGGTTTTTTTGTAGGAGCGATCGCTTTATTTTTGCTTATTATTTACGGTATGGGTAAAGATTTATCTCTTGCTGCTCGTTATCATTTTGTTTATTTTCCTATTGTCATTATTTTATTAGCTGCAATATTGGGAAAGTGTTGGGATAATTTGGAAAATCAGGCAGAGGGGGAAAATGTTTTTTCTGGGAAAGAGAAAGGTTTTCAATTTTTCCAGTTAAGAGATTTTTTACAGAGGTTGGGAAGTGGGAAAATCAAAGGGGAAAGGGCAACGAAAAAAGATTTAATTTCGGCAAATTTAAAACTGATTAATAAAAGAGTTGTGGTTGTTGTTTTGTTAATGGGTTTATGCGGTGGGTTAACGGTGGTTAGTAATTATGGCTATCAAAAGTCACGCCGTGCAGACTTTCTAGTTGAGGAAATTAAAAGACAGTCTAAAAATCCGTCTTTAATTGCTACAACTTATCAAACTCATGCTGAAATTCGGGCTTTAATTGCACTTGGTATGGAATTTAAACGTCAAGAAGAGAAAATCAATATCTCTGACTTTTTTCAACCTCAATTTTTATTAATAAAAAGACAACAAGAGCAAAGATTAACTTCTGATTCAGCTTTAGCTAAATTCCTTTCTCAAACACCACGACCTCTAGATTTATGGGCAGTTAATTTGAAAGTAGAGGGAAGCGATTTAGAAACTTTCAATTGTCGGAAATATTCTAATTCTCTACCTAAAATTAAT
>JAAHGF010000003.1:504718-634679 GCA_010672585.1 Okeania sp. SIO1I7
TTTAGCTAAATTCCTTTCTCAAACACCACGACCTCTAGATTTATGGGCAGTTAATTTGAAAGTAGAGGGAAGCGATTTAGAAACTTTCAATTGTCGGAAATATTCTAATTCTCTACCTAAAATTAATGGTTATCGTTATAAGTTCTATCATTGTCGTTAAAATTTGATTTTTTTGTAGAATATAGCAGTGGGTTCAAAGATTAATATATGCTTTTTCAAATACTATATTTTTCTGTAAAATTATCAATTAAAACTAACGCTAAAAGGTAAACTTATTGTGAGATTTATTGGTGATCAACTTTTGAACTAAGGGATTTAGCTAAATTCCTTTCTCAAACACCACGACCTCTAGATTTATGGGCAGTTAATTTGAAAGTAGAGGGAAGCGATTTAGAAACTTTCAATTGTCGGAAATATTCTAATTCTCTACCTAAAATTAATGGTTATCGTTATAAGTTCTATCATTGTCGTTAAAATTTGATTTTTTTGTAGAATATAGCAGTGGGTTCAAAGATTAATATATGCTTTTTCAAATACTATATTTTTCTGTAAAATTATCAATTAAAACTAACGCTAAAAGGTAAACTTATTGTGAGATTTATTGGTGATCAACTTTTGAACTAAGGGATTTAGCTAAATTCCTTTCTCAAACACAACGACCTCTAGATTTATGGGCAGTTAATTTGAAAGTGGAGGGAAGTGATTTAGAAACTTTCAATTGTCGGAAGTATTCTAATTCTCTACCTAAAATTAATGGTTATCGTTATAAGTTATATCATTGTCTTTAAAATTTGATTTTTTTGTAGAATAGAGCAGTGGGTTAAAAGATTAATATATGCTTTTTCAAATACTATATTTTTCTGCCAAATTATCAATTAAAACTAACGCTCAAAGGTAAACTTATTGTTAGATTTATTGGTTATAAACTTTTGAACGAAGGGATTTAGCTAAATTCCTATTTAGAAGAAAATAGGTCTATTTTTGAAGAATATGGTCCATTTTCAGAACAAGCAACAAAAGGAAATTCAGGCGATGTGAAAAAAGTATGGAAGAAAAGATGTCTTGACACAATTTTACCTAATAATCAAAAAATTATTGATTTAATTGAAGGGAATAAAGGCAATTTTAAATATCCTTGGGAGCTTTATAGACAAATGCTTCGATATAAAATTCATGCGGATTCTTTCCAAGAAAATTGTCTTTTTGAAGAGAAGGTAAACGATTACAAACTTTTTCCACGAGAGTTCGATCATTTTGTGAAAAATAAATTAGGAATACAAACGCAAGATTTAGAAGTTAGATGGGAAGAGGAAATAGAGTACAGAAAAGATACCATCTCCAAATATATAAATGAGTATTTAGCAAATCATTCATTTCTTTGATAAATGAATGCTTTAAATAGGGCAATATTCAAAGTTATTTTAAGTGATCAAAGGGAACTAAAAGTATTTGTTACTAATACCTATTACTTTACTGAATATACACTTGAAAAGATTCAATCAGTCGTTCCAAATATAGACGCTATTATTTGCTCTAATCCTTATTATAATTATTCTATAAGTGCTAAAAAAGAATGTATCAATAGTAATATTGGTCTTTTTATGTTCAGAGAATTCATGGGAGCAATTCGTTATCAAGGGGAAAAATATTTTAACTATCTGCTTAAGGATGAGAAAGCAAGCAGGATAAGTAGATTATCATCTGCATTGAAAAAAAGTGAAATTCTTAAATGTAATTGTAAAGTTTATCTTTTCGGTTCTTATCTTAGGCAGAAAATATTTAATGACATAGATATAATATTAGTTTATCCTGACAAGAATACAATGAGTGGAATTGAACTTATAAAAAATGAAATAAATAAATCTTTTCAAGGAAGTGAAATAAAAATTGATTTTACTATTTGCTCGGAAAATGAATTCTCAAAAATGGAACTTATTTATGATAATCGAGAGCAGATTCTTTAGGTTAGCAGTAATCAAAGATTGAGAATTTCATGCTATATTTTGCCATGAGTAACTCCTAAAAATCCCCTTGTAAATCGAGGACTTAGAGGGTATCTGTGAATATGCAAAGATACTAGCTACGGGTGAACGGGGCGTTACAAAATTTAGATTATCTCGCCAAAATTTCACGCTCCTAAATTAGTAACTTTAATATGATTTATTTATCTCCAAAAAGAACCATTATATTTCTAATATTTATTGTTATTGGTTTGACTATTGCCAGTATTACCGGGCAGTTTTTTCAATATTATGGTTTCTCTAGTTCTACCCAATTGATTGATAAATTTAATGTAGATGGAGAATATACTATTCCTTCATTATTTTCATCTTTTACTTTATTTTTTTCCTGTGTCATTCTGGGAATAATTTCTCATAAAAAATGGCAACAGAAGGATAAATATCTTTGGAAGTGGATAGGTCTATCTGTCATATTTTTCTATCTAGGACTTGATGAAACAATTAGCTTGCACGAACAATTAATTCATCCTTTGCGAGATATGCTGAATGCCACAGGAATTTTTTATTACACTTGGGTAATTCCAGGATTAATATTAGTTATGACTGTTCTATTCATTTATCTAAAGTTTCTTCAATCTCTGCCTAGAAAAATAAAATATCTATTTTTTCTCGCTGGAATATTTTATGTTGGAGGTGGAATTGGTATGGAAATGGTTGGTGGATATTACGCTTATTTGTATGATACTAATAACTTTTTTTATGAAATATTGGTAACGATTGAAGAGTTTCTTGAAATGTTAGGAGTTGTTGTCTTTATTTATGCACTTTTGTGCTATTTAAAATTAGATGTTGCACAGTGACGAATGATTTTGGATTGGGAAATTGCTAGAATAATTAATATTAGATTTTTTTAGGCAAAGTTTAACCTAATTTTTGGTAAAATCATTCTATAATGTGCAACTCCTAAAATTTAGATTATACAGTAAACTGAAATATAAATAATCCATCTTCCCCATAATGATATTGCAATATTCATCTCCATCGAATACAGCAACTAACTTGCTCAAGTAAACAGCTAGGAAAAAATCAAGAACCTGATGATTTTTGCTCCAGCATTCTGTAGAAAATTCTGACCGAAAAATTGGCATCAAGCCTACCCTTTTAAGGAGATAAAAAAAGATAATATTTCATATTTCAAGCATAAGACTTCAGCTAGAGGTACTGTTAACGCAGTTCCTCCGTCAGGAGGCTAACTAATAACTTAAATGACCAGTGAAAAATTTTAAAATTACCAACCTTTAGACAAATAAAAATCGGGAAAAAAATTTCATAGCTGGATATTTGCTAGCTATTCAGTATAATATCAAATTGTATTACATAGAATATTTTTAACATGAATAAAGTTGATTATTTAAGAATTAGTCTGATAGATCGTTGCAATTTTAGGTGTCAATATTGTATGCCAGAAGGTGCAGAAATTAACTATGTATTACAACAAAACTTATTGACTCATAATGAATTACTAACTCTACTCAAAGAAGTTTTTATTCCTGTAGGTTTTACTCGGTTTCGGTTAACAGGAGGCGAACCTTTATTACGTCCTGGTGTAATAGATTTAGTAGAAGCGATCGCCTCTTTCCCAGAGACCCAAGACTTATCAATGACCACCAATGGATTTTTGTTGGCAGGTATGGCAAAAGATTTATATCAAGCTGGCTTGAGAAGAGTTAATATTAGTTTAGATTCTCTAGACTCAGATACTTTTAATATAATTATTGGTAATCGGGGTCGTAGTCGTTGGCAACTCGTTTGGAATGGCATTCAAGCTGCTTATGATGTAGGTTTTGACCCTTTAAAAATAAATGTAGTAGTAATTCCTGGAGTTAACGACCATGAAGTTTTAGATTTGGCCTCTTTAACTATTGACCGTAATTGGCACGTTAGATTTATTGAATTTATGCCCATCGGTAATGATAAATTATTTGACGACCGAGGTTGGATATCTTCAGAAGAATTACGGCAAAAAATTAGGAAACGATGGGGGTTAACAGAATCTTCTGTAAAAGGAAATGGACCTGCTGATGTATTTCAGATTCCTGGAGCAAAGGGGACACTGGGATTTATTAGTCAGATGTCAGAATGTTTTTGCGATCGCTGTAATAGAATGCGTCTCTCAGCGGATGGATGGTTAAGACCTTGCCTTTTGAATGAAATGGGTCAAATAGATTTAAAAAGTGCGCTGCGTAGTGGGGTTTCTGTTGAGGAGTTACGGCAGCAGGTAGAATATTTGTTGGGTATTAAACCAGAAATTAATTTTAAACAAAGAGAGTCTGGTACTACTGGAAGTTATGGTCGAACTATGTCACAAATTGGTGGTTGATATCATGTTCGGTAGTATCGGTATTTTCAATAATGAATAATGAATAATGAATAATGAATAATGAATAATTACCTCTCCTTGAAAGGAAGAGGATTGACTCAAAAGAAAATTTTTATTTATTATCCCCTTAAAAGGGGAGGCTTTAAACCACAATTTTTCGGTAAGCAAGGAAGAGGGAAGAGGGAAGAGGGAAGAGGGAAGAAGTAGGAAAGCTGAAGAGTAAGAAAAAACTTAAATTTCCAGATATTCACCCTCGGGCTTATACAAACACGCCCCAACAAACATGATATGATTGGAAGACGAGAAATTCAACTATTGATGATTATCCCCGCCTAAAAATAGACTAGGGTTTGCTGATTAAATCTAAAAGCACTGACAGACAAAAGTTTTAGCCTTTTTGGAGGGAAAAAAAGTGCAAATTTTCACCTTGAGTGACCAAAAAGTTAGGACTTTAGGCAGACAAGCACAGAAAGATACAGGTATAATTATCCCTCACATTCCCCTCCTGGGAGGGGTTTGGGGGGTCTCCAAACTCTGCTTTTTTCAGTAAACCTTAAACTAGACGGGGTTTAGTGGAGTGAATCAAAAATTCAGATAAAAAATAAAAATCTCTATGCTTGTCTGGAATAATATTCCACAACTAATAGTTCGTTAATTTGAAGTGCTACCCACTCCCGTTCCACAATACTATTAACCTTACCAACAAGTTTATCTTTATCAAATTCTAGATGGCTAGGAATATTAGCTAAACCAGGATATTGAAGATTAGTTTTTACCAATTCCTTAGAAGCGTCTTTTTGCTTAACGCCAATTACCTCTCCTGGTTTACACTGATAACTAGCAATACTAACAACTTTACCATTTACTGTTACATGACCATGATTAACTAGCTGTCGTGCTGAGGGAATAGTTGGTGCCATTCCTAAACGAAATACAGTATTATCCAAACGCATTTCTAGTAATTGCAATAATACCTGTCCTGTAGAACCCGCTGCACGACGAGCTTTTTTTACATAACGTAGGAGTTGTCGTTCACGAAGACCATAATTATAAAGTAATTTTTGCTTCTCTTCTAGTCGAATTGCATACTCTGAGCGCTTTCTCCGATTTTGACCATGTTGACCAGGGGGATAAGCACGTCTGGGACTTTTACGAGTGAGTCCTGGTAAGTCACCGAGACGACGCGCTATTCTTAAGCGTGGGCCTCTATATCTAGACATATAATTTCCTCATTAACATCAAATTTAACCACAAACTTATATTGTATACTACTTAAGCGTTGTTTTGTCAATTAGCCTTTCTTTAGCAGTAAACCTATTAATTTAATTTATTTCTTATGCCTAATATTCCTAATATTAACTTTTCTAATTTATTCCTGAAGAAGTTTCCTCTATCTATTAAATTTTTTCATTGGCGCTGGATTTACTTAGTAGGAATTTTTAGTTATGGTTTGTTAATAGCTACTCCAGAAGTAGCAACAGCTCAAGCAAATAAAAAATCTTTTAAAATATGCTCTGAAGAATTGCTAAGTGTGGGTTTATCTGAGACAGAAGTAGCTAATGCTTGTGGTGCAGCTCTAAAACCCAGAGGTTTATCAGGATGCGTCACAAAAATCTATGATAGTACAACAGAAGAACTTTCAGCAGAAGATATCCTATTTAATTGTCAACGAGTCAGAAGATTTGATGAATTGGGAACTTGTGTAGAAACAATTAATGAATCAATTACAGATAATTCTAATGAAGCTGCTATTTTAGAAAGTTGTCGTCTGAGTTTATTGCCCGAACGTTTTTCTTTTTGTGTGGTTGGTTTAAATACGAATGTGGAATTAACTACAGAAGAATTATTATCTAATTGTCTCAATCCCGATGCAGAAATAAGCGATATTTCTCCAGATTAAAGAAGGAAGAGGTAATAATTAATAATTAATAATTAATAATTAATAATTAGGGCTTGTTGATTAAATATCAAAGCATTGAATGATATTGGTTTCAGCCTTTTTTTTGCCTTTAAAAAGTGCGCCTGTTTTCGGTCTAAAAAGCTCAAAAAATTAGTATTTTGGGATGATTATGGCATAAAAATAACTCTTACAATTTTTACGACTACCTCCTCTATAATTTCCATTTCTCCTGTCTCCTGTCTCCTACCTCTACCAACAGACTTTCCATAAGCAAACTCTAATTAATAATTAATAATTAATTGTTGAGCACTCCCTCACTCTCCTACTTAGTTGCAACTTTTGAAAAGTGCTGCTAAGATTCCTGTAATCAAAAGCTACTTTACTGAAAAACAATGAAAAAACATCATATTATGGCCAGTGTTTTGTCCACTGTAGCGATCGCTGGTGGTGTACTTTTTTCTAGTACCGCAGAAGCTTGTATTTTCAGCAACAAGGGTCAAGATTCGATGTCGAAAGCATCATTAGTTTCGCTAAACTCTTGGTTAAGCAAAAATTTTCCTGGTAAGTCTGACTTTGCTATTGCTGGTATTGCTGCTGGTACATTAGGTTTAATGGGATTAGGTGCTTTTTCTGCTAGTCGTTATATTACTCGTAAAGCAGAAGCTGATGTTGATGCTGAGAATGAGTTTATGGAAGTACCAGCAGAAGAAACACTTGTTCAACAGCATCCTGAAGCACCAGGTGGCGAGCTAGACTTGGTTGAAGATAATAAAGTTGTATCTGAGCAAGCTGAAAAAGAAATTTATCTCGTCAAATAATTTTCTTTCTTGCCATAGGAAGCAAATAATTTTCTCTAGTACTTCCAGTTACTCAAAGCTGGGAGTTTTTTAATTTTTTTCTTTATAGCATTACCGAAGAATGAATAATTAAAAAATTAAATAATTAAATAATTAAATAATTAGGGTTTGCGTATGAAAAGTCTTTTGGTGAGGGTAGGGAACACTTAACTGGGAACAGGGAACAGTTTAGACTATCTGTCATGGTCAAGTTTTCTGATTGTTAGTGTCATAACTTTACCATTTTGAGACGATAACACCCAAAAACTAGGTACTTTTTCAAAACCTAAAAAGCTTAAAACCTTTATCTGTAAATGCTTTGATATTTAATCAGCAAACCCTAATTAAATAATTCAGGTAAAAATCCTCCTCCTTTCAACACACATTCCACACTTCAATTTGTAACATGAAAATTAGTATAAAATCCGTAGCTTGCTTAAGTATTTATACTATAAAAATTATCTTCATTTACCTTGATCGGGAGTCAAATTCTCAGTGAAATATTCAGCATAAATACTTACTAAATTGTTAACTCCTGTTGACCACTATAATTTTTTTCTTACTTTTGACTTTTAACTTTTAACTTTTGACTTATGTTTTTATACTACATTTTGTGGTGCGGAATGTGGGTTTCAAGGGGAAACAAGAAAAAATTTTCCTTTGATTCAATCCTATCCGTTTTTAGTGAGAGGTAATTATCAATTATCCATTATCAATTATCCATTATTGAAGTCTTTTAGGCATTTCTAGAAAATAGGGAGTAGGGAGAAAGAATTGATGAATAAGAGTGCGATAATTGATTTTATTTTTTATTATTGGAGATGTCTTTTGGTTAGAACAATAAATTTTAGTTGTTAGGGAATAGGGAACAGGAAACAGAGGAATATATTAACATATTTACCGAATAATTAAGGTTTAAAGCCTCTCCTTTTAAGGAGAAACAAGCGGTCGAGGGATGGCGAGGTCTCGGAGCCATATCCAATCGACCAAGAGAGAAAAAATTTTCCTTTGATTCAATCCTATCCGTTTTTAGGGAGAGGTAATTATCAATTATCAATTATCCATTATCCATTATTGAAGTAGCGCTATAACTAGCTCTAAGCTAACAGTTTTCAGCTATCAGCTTAGGTTTAAATCCTCTTTTAAATTGTATTTTTCTGTTGTTTAAGTATAAATCTAATACTAAACTTACGCATTTTGCTACATCTTTTTGAAGGCAAGGAGTAGGAAGTAAGCAAATAACTAATAAGATATTTTTACTGCATACAAATAATTGCTGAAAAAATTTTATTACTTCCCTATTCCCTATTCCCTTGTTTAAGTATAAATCTAATACTAAATTTACGCATTTTTGCTACATCTTTTTGAAGGCAAGGAGTAGGAAGTAAGCAAATAACTAATAAGATATTTTTACTTCATACAAACAAATAATTGCTAAAAACATTTTATTGCTTCCCAATTTCCTATTCCCTATCTTCTGACTTTTTTATATTCCTTAAAAATCCACTCCACGTTTTAATTCCACCCCATGATTAGCATAATGTTTATGACAGAAAACCTCTGAATGAACGCTAGCCAAATCAAAATATGCTGGTGGATTAAGACAACGACCAGTAATAATTACCTCCGTATCTTTTGGCTTCCGTAATAAAGCTTCAACTATTGGCTCCACTGCTAATAATTCTAAATCTACAGTAGGATTAAGTTCATCTAAAATAATAGTCTTATATAAACCAGAAGCTATAGCCGCCCTAGCTATTTCCCAACCCCTTTCTGCTTCCACAAAATCTATTTCTTTTTGTTGTCCTCGCCACACAATAGCATCTCCCCCACAACGTTGATGATCCACTAAATTTGGATAGCTTTGACGTAAAGCGGCGATCGCTGCATCTTCTGTATAACCAATACCTCCTTTGAGCCATTGTATAATTAGGACTCGATGAGATTGGTCCTGACTAATACCCCTACCTATGGCCTGTAATGCTTTACCCAGAGCGCTGGTAGATTTACCCTTACCAGCACCAGTATAAATTTCAATCCCTGTAATACCATGAGCTTGAGCAGTTGGGTGTTGATGGGGTTTCATTTCTGAATGTAAGTCGGCAATGTCCAACAATGCTGGAGGAGCTGCACGACCTGTCGCAATAATTTCTAACTGTTCTGGTTTATCCTTTATAGTGTGAATGACCTCATCCACTGGTAATAGACCTAAGTCCAGAACTGGATTGAGTTCGTCCAAGACCACTACTGAATATAAGTCAGAAGCGATCGCTCCTTTGGCCACATCCCAACCTCGTTGGGCTTCTTGACGGTCAAATGTAATAATTTCATCATGGCCAAAATATTCACTTCTACCAGTGCGTACTTGGTCTATCAGATGAGGAAAACCTTTCTGTAAAGCTTCTATGGCAGCATCTTCATCATAAGAGCGGTCAGGTCCTTTGAGAAATCTCAGTAGCAATACTCTAGTTGGAGAGTCAGAATGTATCCCTAGACCTATGGAACGTAAAACTACTCCTAATGCTGCTTGAGATTTACCTTTGCTGGAGCCATCGTAAACATGAATTTGTCCCACAATTCTTTCTGACATGGCTTGTGCAGTGCGTATACCAATGCCGTTTCTTCTCATAGGTAGTTGTTTGGAGTTGGTGATTTTTGATTTTGGTTATGTGATTAAGTAATATACAGTTTTTCAGACTGTACAAAAGCGGAAGGTCGCCCTATCCTTGAAAAACAATACTATTTTTAGTTGAATAAAAAGTCATGCGTATAGGCGAGTAGCCCCTTATAGTTTCTATCCTATTACACTTTTTGTAAGGATGCAAACGAAAATCCTTTGGCGTGACAATTTTTTTTCATTAGCTCTCAGAAAATGAAAATAATGGAGGATGAAATTTTTTCCTTTTATTGCGGATATAGCAATAGTGGTTTCATTTGCTGAAGCTCTCGGAGGTGGAGGATGGAATTTTTCCTTTTATTGCGGATATAGCAATAGTGGTTTCATTTACTGAAGCTCCTGGAGATGGAGGATGGAATTTTTTCCTTTTATTACTATTGAACAATAGTTGGTTCATTTGCTGAAGCTCCTGGAGGTAGAGGATGAAAATTTTTCCTTTTATTACTATTGAACAATAGTAGTTTCATTTACTGAAGCTCCTGGAGGTGGTGGATGAAAATTTTTCCTTCTATTGCGGATATAGCAATAGTGGTTTCATTTACTGAAGCTCCTGGAGATGGAGGATGGAATTTTTCCTTTTATTGCGGATATAGCAATAGTGGTTTCATTTGCTGAAGCTCCTGGAGATGGAGGATGGAATTTTTTCCTTTTATTGCGGATATAGCAATAGTGGTTTCATTTGCTGAAGCTCCTGGAGATGGAGGATGGAATTTTTTCCTTTTATTACTATTGAACAATAGTTGATTCATTTGCTGAAGCTCCTGGAGGTGGAGGATGGAATTTTTCCTTTTATTGCGGATAGAGCAATAGTGGTTTCATTTACTGAAGCTCCCGGAGGTGGAGAATGAAAATTTTCCTTTTATTGCGGATAGAGCAATAGTGATTTCATTTGCTGAAGCTCCTGGAGGTGGAGGATGAAATTTTTCCTTTTATTGCGTATATAGCAATAGTGATTTCATTTGCTGAAGCTCCTGGAGGTGGAGGATGAAATTTTTCCTTCTATTGCGTATATAGCAATAGTGATTTCATTTGCTGAAGCTCCTGGAGATGGAGGATGGAATTTTTCCTTCTATTGCGTATATAGCAATAGTGATTTCATTTGCTGAAGCTCCTGGAGATGGAGGATGGAATTTTTCCTTTTATTGCGGATAGAGCAATAGTAGTTTCATTTCAGTTATCAGTTATCAGTACCTCTCTCTACCTGTTTGCGCAGCATTCCGCAGGAAAGTATCGGGATTGAAATATTGAACTCGATTTTCTCTTGGTCGATGGTCGGACAGCGAGGGGACCTCGCCATCCCACCCTTCGGGAAGCTGCGCTTTTAGAAGGGAGCGGTAAGTTTGCTGCATTTCCTTCCAACCTTAACCCAACTCTATGATTAATATATCGTCCCCCTATTTCGATTGAAAACACTGTCACCTGTAAAGGTTGATCGGGTTCAACCTTTGATGATGGTATTGCTGTCTCTTCTGTTCCACGATCAACTAAGATATTACCTACTCGTCTAAAACCACTCATTGTTTGTACCTCTTAAATTTTAAAAGTAAAAATATTTGGCGTTAATTACAATTGTCAATCCGGTTATCAAAGGCAGGTTTTTCAAGTTCCTTTCTAACTTTTATACCTGAATTTCTCAGCTCCCCTTGGAAAGCTATGCTTTATAAACAATATCTTTTCTAACATAAAACTTGACAAAAAGAGTCTTGTGTGTATTTTTGGAGCGATCGCTAATTATATTATTCAGGAATTACGCACGAAAACTAAATACAGTGAGGGCGTTAGCGGAGCTTGGCGCTAGCCAATGCCATTCGCCCCTACATATGGCGTTTTAAGGTAAATTTGCGTAAGTCCTGTTGATAAATACTTACTGAATTGTTGATTTCTATTAACCACTATAATTTTCTTCTAACTTCTAACTTTTGACTTTTGACTTCTTACTTTTGACTTGTATGTTTATGCTACGTTTTGTCGTGCGGAATGTAGGCTTAAAGAGTACAAGGTGGTTATGTGTAAGTCCTGAATTATTATATATAATATCCCCTATCTGACTTCTGACCAAAAAATAAGGTATCAAGCCTCCCCTTTTAAGGGGATGAAAAAGCGGTCGTTAGCGTAGCTTCCCGAAGGGTGGGATGGCGAGGTCCCCTCGCCATATCCAATCGACCAAGAGAAAATCAAGTTCAATATTTCAAGCCTCTGACTTTAACTAGAGGTACTGATAACTGATAACTGATAACTGATAACTGAAATGACTCTTGACTCCTAACCACCACCAAAATATTACGACTTGAATAGGATTGCTATATGAATTTAACTATTTTGCCTTTGAGGGCTATTGTCTCTGGGTCTTTAATATTATTATTAGTAATTGTCATTGAATCATTTTTTCTTCAATACCGACTTAATTTTATTCCAAAAGTTAGTGTTCAGTATGCAACCGTAATGAATTTAATTTCTACTTGTATAGGATGGATATCCTTTTTTTATGTAGTAAGTATTGTCCCAAATATGTGGGAAAAACAAGTAGTAGCTTATATTTTATTTGGTAATATTGACACAATTTATCCGATATTCATATTTGTCATATTTATTGGCTTTTTGATTTCTCTAATTGTGAAGCTTGTCGGTTTTAATTTGTGTGAAAATTTATGGAATGAAAAGCCTAAAAAGAGTGGTAATATGATTAATCTATCACGAGCATTAGGAGAATTAAGAACGCCAAAGTTTTTAGTGATTACATTGGCTCATACTTGCAGTCATTTAGCAATAGTATTTATTTTATTTCTGCAGAGGTTTGAACTAAGATGAAAGAAATTTGGAAAAGTTTTACTGATTTGTTTAAAGGTATTACTGACTTTTTAAAGAATCTACTAGATTTATTACTTCCTCCTAAGTTTTGGCATTGGCAAACGTTTTTATTGTTGAGCGTAATGTTATTACTGGTGTCATTGGTTGTAGCTGAAGTTGATAGTAATAGGGAACTAGAAGTTGATTTTATTTCTGTTTTAAGCTGGTTATTTTTAACATTTGCTGTCGGATGGTTAACAACTCAGAAACCATTTTTATTTGGAGGTATCAGTTTAAGTCCCTGGATTACAGCAGGGCTAATTTGCTTTCTTTTATATGAAAAATTAGAGAGCAATTTGAAGTATGTAGCTATAGTGTCTTGGCCAATAATTTCGGTGTGTATAGCAGCGATAATTTTAGTATTGAATACTCCAGAAGAATCGACAGACCAAAAAGTTAATTTATTATCAAAGCCTAGTTTTGTTATTTTAATTTTGGTGAATTTTTTGGTTAGTTGTTGGTTGGGATTATACTTTATGATTCAGGGAATAGTACAACAATATCCCACAATGGGAGAAGATGATTTGAGTAAAAGTACGTTTGTTTATCGGCTGATAACGCCTTCAATAAACGATTATAGAGGGGCAAAAATTCTGAATTTAATGGAAGAGAGACTGAACAATGATTTAGCAACTCAAAGAGTGGATTTATCAGTACCTAATATGAAGTTGAAACTGCAAAATATTAAAGATGAAGTGACTAAAGAAATATCTGAAGTTAAAGAAGATGATTTCTGGAAGTTACAAACGCCAATAGTTGCTAATCAGTCTGGATATCAGTTAGATTTACAATTATTTTGGGAAGGACTTACAGCAAAAAATGAAAGTTATTATCTTAGTAAAAGTTGTAAAATAGAAGAAAAAGTAGGGCAAAGAATTTCTGGTACTACTTCACAAAATGAAGCAGTACCAATTAGAGTTGGAAATGTTGAATGTGGTGCTGTAGAAAAGAAATCTGTTAACCCAGAAGACCAACAAGAAGATGTGAAAAAGATTTAAAGATAGAAAATAAGTTGAAATAGGAGGTAAGGAAATACTTTATGAATTTGGGGAGAATTATTGAAATTTCTAAAAATGTATTCTGGGAAGTAATTCGCGATCGCATCCTTTATTTAATTGTTTTTTTTGCTTTATTAATGATTGCTGCTATTAGATTAATCCCAGAATTATCTGTAGGTACAGAGGATAAAATAATCTTAGATTTTGGGTTGGCAGTTATTAGTGTTTTAGGTTTGATAGTGACGGTTTTTATTGGCACTGCTTTGGTGAATAAAGAAATTGAAAAACGTACTGTTTATGTTTTGATTGCTAAACCATTAAGTCGTTCGGAATTAATTATTGGTAAATATATTGGTTTATCAACAGTTGTGGCTGTTTTATTGTTGGCTATGACAATAATATATGGATTAATTCTGAATTTAAGTGGAGTTTCATATCCTATCAGTAGTATTTTAGTAGCAGTAATATTTATATTTATTCAGTTGTCGTTACTGACTGCTGTAGCAATTTTATTTGGTGTATTTACTAGTTCTCTATTAGCTACATTATTTACATTTGGCATTTATTTAATGGGGAATTTAAGTAGAGATTTGGTTAAGTTGGGTGATTTAAGCGATAATCCTGGAATTAAAAAGTTAATGATGGGATTATATGTAGTATTGCCAGATTTAAGCAGATTAGATTTGAAAAATGATGCTGTATATGGTCTACTGCCAAGTATAGCTACTTTAGTGACTAATTTTGGTTATGCTTTGCTTTATACAATGTTGATTTTATCAATTACTATCGCTATTTTTGCTAGACGAGAGTTTTGAATTGAAGAAGGTTTTAGGTTGTAGCTTTGAGGTTGTAGGTGAGAAAAGTTGGGTTAATAGTTAATTCCAGCAATGGTAGGGAATGGAGAATTTCATAACAAAATCTGACTGGGGCAATCTAGATTTGAAAATGATGTGAAAAAAGAATTTGTCTGTTTTTTTCAAGTTAATTAACTAGAGTAAGCTTTGAGGTTGTAGGTGAGAAAAGTTGTGCTAATAGTTAATTCCAGCAATGGTAGGGAATGGAGAATTTCATAACAAAATCTGACTGGGGCAATCTAGATTTGAAAATGATGTGAAAAAAGAATTTGTCTGTTTTTTTTCAAGTTAATTAACTAGAGTAAGCTTTGAGGTTATACAAAAAACTGAGTAATGAGTGTTGAATAAAAATATTAGCTGTATTTCTACCGCACTTTACTAGCACCTATAGCAACTACCATTACTACTCTTAACTTATGGAATATCTAAAACAACAGAATATCAATCTTCCTCCTTTCTTCTTCCTTCTTCCTTCTTTCCTCTTCCTTCTTTAATTGCTATAATCAATAAGAATTAAATTAACAACAGTAAAAATCAATAAATAGAGAAAATGATGTTAACAAAAAAACTAAAAGAACTGAAAAAAATATTTTCAGAAATGGAGAAAGCTTTGATTGCTTACTCCGGCGGAATAGATAGTACTTTAGTAGCAAAAGTCGCTTATGATGTATTGGGAAATAAAGCTTTAGCTATAACTGCTATTTCTCCTTCTTTATTACCTGAAGATTTAGAAGATGCTCGTATTCAAGCAGCAGTAATTGGTATTTCCCATGAAGAAGTAGAAACTAATGAAATGGAGAATCCAAATTATACTTCTAATCCCATAAATCGTTGTTACTTTTGTAAAAGTGAATTGCATGATACTCTCAAACCTTTAGCTTTAAAGCGGGGTTATTCTTATGTAGTAGATGGAGTAAATGCAGATGATTTACGAGATTATCGCCCTGGTATTCAAGCAGCAAAAGAAAGAGGAGCTAGATCGCCTTTAGCAGAATTAGGAATTAGTAAATTTGAAGTTAGACAACTTGCTAAAGAATTGGGTTTGCCTTGGTGGGATAAACCAGCTCAACCTTGTTTAAGTTCCCGTTTTCCTTATGGGGAAGAAATTACTTTTGAAAAGTTACAAAGAGTTGGTCGTGGGGAAAGATATTTGCGAGATTTGGGATTGAAAAATTTACGAGTCCGTTCGGAAAAAGATACTGCCAGAATTGAACTTCCACCCGAACAAATTAAAGAATTTGTGTTGACAATAAATTTGCCTCAGTTAGTAGAAAAGTTTAAAGAGTTTGGATTTATTTATGTCACTTTAGATTTAGAAGGATACCGGAGTGGGAAGTTAAATCAGGTTTTGTCGCCGGAGGTATTGGGGGGAAAAGTTTAAAGTAGATTTCCTAGAAATTAAATTATTTCCATAATTAGGCATATAGTTGCCACCCTCGATCTGCCAAAACTATGTTTGCCCTTTATTTCCTAAGCGTCTTAGAGACTGCTATATCTACTTCCTCTCTCTATTACGTATGCCGCAACAGTCAAATCATTTTGTGAAGCGCATAACTTTAGAGTCTGTAGTAGAAAAAATATCTACTTCCTCTCTCTATTACGTATGCGGCAACAGTCAAATCATTTTGTGAAGCGCATAACATTAGAGTGTGTCGTAGGAAAATATCTACTTCCCTCTCTATTGCGTATGCGGCAACAGTCAAATCATTTTGTGAAGCGCATAACATTAGAGTGTGTCGTAGGAAAATATCTACTTCCCTCTCTATTGCGTATGCGGCAATAGTCAAATCATTTTGTGAAGCGCATAACATTAGAGTGTGTAGTAGGAAAATATCTACTTCCTCTCTTTATTGCGGATGTGGCAATAGTCAAATCATTTTGTGAAGCGCATAACATTAGAGTGTGTCGTAGGAAAATATCTACTTCCCTCTCTATTGCGTATGCGGCAATAGTCAAATCATTTTGTGAAGCGCATAACATTAGAGTGTGTCGTAGGAAAATATCTACTTCCCTCTCTATTGCGGATGTGGCAATAGTCAAATCATTTTGTGAAGCGCATAACATTAGAGTGTGTCGTAGGAAAATATCTACTTCCCTCTCTATTGCGGATGTGGCAATAGTCAAATCATTTTGTGAAGCGCATAACATTAGAGTGTGTCGTAGGAAAATATCTACTTCCCTCTCTATTGCGGATGTGGCAATAGTCAAATCATTTTGTGAAGCGCATAACATTAGAGTGTGTCGTAGGAAAATATCTACTTCCCTCTCTATTGCGTATGCGGCAATAGTCAAATCATTTTGTGAAGCGCATAACATTAGAGTGTGTAAACGACATTTTCTAAATTATGTAGCAGCTTGGGAACCAGTTTTGTAAGGAGAAAATCATGTTAAATCACAATGCAGACTTAGATTTGCTTCGTAGTCTAATTAATATCATTGAATCTCAAACAAATCTGACTAATCTTATGGAAAATCAAGTTTCAATAATTAAAGAAAAGCTCGAATTTATAGAAATTCAATTTCAAGAGTTTAAAGATAGACTCAAAGATATAGAAATAAAAGTTGCAGAAGTCAGGATAAATAATATGGAAAATAAGGTTTCAATAATTGAAGAAAAGCTTGAAGTTCAACAAGGTCAATTTCAAGATTTCAAATATCAACTCCAGGGTATAGAAGGAGAAGTTGCAGAAGTCAGGATAAATAATCAGGTTTTATCTGAAAAAAATGCCGAACTTGAAAGTTTTGCAAATCCTTTCTCAATTGATGGAACAGCAATTTGCAATTACTTTTAAAATTGCTCTTTAATCATTACCTATCCTGAAAACATATAGTAATCCCAAATGATTTGTAAAAAATCTCAGGATATATAAAAACTCTGAAAGTTTTACCACTGTTCCTTAAATTCAAAGATATTTTTATCCGTAACTGAAATAGGATTGCTATGCAGGATTAGCGAACTAGATTTTTTTGATTTATTTCTTCTTTAAATCAGAGACTTTAAACTTTAATTTTTCGGTAAAGTTAGTACTAATAGTAGAATATCCCACTATGAATATTTGAGGTTCATAGTAATAAGTAAAATTCAAAACTAATATATTTGCTGCAAAATATTTAGGTTCAAAAGCTGAATGCTGAATGCTAATAGCTGAATGCTGATATATTAACTGCCTACTAAATCTTGGGAATAGAGTTATAAAATTCGGGGTTATTTCTGACTTCTTAAAAATAGCGATCGTCATGTCCGTAGTAAAGTATTGCCGAAAACTATCCCTCTAATCAAACTATGACAATTAAACTAGAAAAAATAGTTCCTTGGGGTCGAAATATTGACGAATGTATTTCTATGTTCGACCTTACTCCAGAAGAGAAGAAATTAAAAATTCTTGACTGTGCAGCAGGACCTTCAAGTTTTAATTATGAAATGACTTTTCAAAGATATAACGTCATTTCCTGCGACCCAATATATAAGTTTAATGCTGATGAAATTTATCAACGTATTCAGGCAACTTCTCAAAATATTATTGACCAAATAAAGGCAAATTATGATACTTTTGTTTGGCAAAATCTACAGTCGCCAGAAAATCTACTAAAGGTCAGAATGGCAGCAATGGAAAAATTTTTATTAGACTTTCCTAATGGGTTTGAGCAAAAACGTTATTTAACTGCTGAATTGCCGAAACTGCCTTTTGATAATCACAGATTTGATTTAGCTTTATGTAGCCATTTTCTATTTTTATATTCCGAGCATCTCTCAGCAGAATTTCATCTAGAATCAATTTTAGAAATGTGTCGAGTTGCCAAACAAGTACGCATTTTTCCTTTGCTTAAACTTTCTGGAGAAATCTCACCATTATTAACGCCAATAATTGAAAAATTAACAACTAAAGGATATAAAGCAGAAATTAAACAAGTAACTTATGAATTTCAGAAAGGAGGTAATCAAATGTTGCAAATATTTGTTTGAAGAAGGAAGAAGGAAGAAGGAAGAAGGAAGAAGGAAGAAGGAAGGAAGGAAGAAAAAATGGATGGGGACTCAAACCCCGACCAATTGTAAACACTGCGGGTGACAGTGGGGTATTAAATCCAAAATAAAAAGATAATTAATGAAGGAATAATTCAAGAATTAACAATTACCGAAAAAAGGATTTTTTTTCTTCTTCTCTGTTTCCAGTGCCCAGTTCCGGTGTTCCCTAAAAGTTTCCAATATCTCACAACTCAAATCATATTGCTGTATATAGAAATCAACTTTTTCTTAACAGTTTCCTATTTCCAAAAATTGTGGCAAAGTCTATAATAAATGACATCCTCTAATTAGGGCTTGCTGATTAAATCTAAAAGCATTGACATATAAATGCTTTAGCCTTTTTGGGGTCTAATTGCAGTGCAAATTTTTCAGCTCTTTATGCTCAAAAAGGAGCGTATTTTAGGCAAGACTTGGGCAGAAACATCATTCTGACAATTGTTAGCGAATAATTAAGGTAAAAATCCTCTCCTTTTAAAGAGAAACAAGAAAAATTTTCCTTTTAGTCAATCAATTCCGTTTTCAAGGAGAGGTAATAATTAATAATTATTAATTGTTGAATCCTACTTCCTCGCTCATTCCAATTTCTCCTGTCTCCCCCTCCCCTCCTGGGAGGGGGAGGGGCGAGGGGTGGGTTGTCTCCTGTCTCCTACCCCCAATAAAAGACTTTTTCAGCAAACCCTAATTAGGATACAAAAATAACTCCAAAAAATTTATGTTACCTTTTATTCGTTCAGACCTTAGTAATCTTAAAGCTTATAAACCTCATCCTGGCGGCAGTTCAGAAATTCCTTTAGATAGACTGGATACTAATGAATGTCCTTATGATTTATCAGATAATTTAAAACAAAAATTAGCTGGAAATTATCAAGAATTAATTGAAACAAACCGTTATCCAGATGGCAGTCATTTCCAACTTAAAGAAGCCATAGCTGAATATGTGAATGAAGCAACTCCATCAGCTAATATTTCTGCCGATAATATTTCCGTTGGTAATGGCTCAGATGAGTTAATTCGTTCTATTTTAATTGCTACTTGTTTAGGAGAAGAAAGTTCTATTTTAACTGCTACTCCTACTTTTTCTATGTATTCTATTCTTGCCAAAACTCTTGGTATTCCCATAGTTAATGTTGGTAGAAATGAGGCAAATTTTGAAATAGATATTTCTGCTGCTCAGGATGCTATTAATCAAACAAACAATTCGACTGTAAAAGTGGTATTTGTTGTTAACCCAAACTCTCCTACAGCTAATGCTTTAACTGCTAAAGAATTAGAATGGTTACTTAGTTTACCTGAAGAAATTATGGTAGTAATTGATGAAGCCTATTTTGAGTTTAGTCAGACTACTGTAGCTGAACAATTAAACCAACATCCTAATTGGGTAATTTTAAGAACATTTTCCAAAGCTTTTAGATTAGCTTCCCTCAGGGTAGGATACGCGATCGCTCATCCAGAAGTTATTATTAATTTGGAAAAAGTTCGCCTTCCTTACAACTTACCAAGTTTTTCTCAAGCTGCTGCTAAATTAGTGCTTACCTACAGACAAGATGTATTATCTTTTATACCGGAAATTTTGACAGAAAGAACTAAGTTATTTGAGAGTTTTGGCGAAATTTCAGCTCTAAAAGTTTGGGAAAGTACGGCTAATTTCTTTTATGCCAGACTTACAGATAAAGGGTTGAGTTTATTAGGAGAAAATCTGTCTCAAGAAGAAGGTTTAAATAATTTGATGCAGCAACTTAAAAATCAGGGTACTTTAATTCGTCATACAGGTGGTGGTTTAAGAATTACGGTAGGAACTCCTGAAGAAAATCAGCGTACAGTTGAGAGAATTAAAGATATTTTTGATAATTAATAATTAATAATTAATAATTAATAATTAGGGTTTGCTGAAAAAGTCTGTTAGTGAAGGAAGGGAACAGGGAACAGTTTAAACTATCTGCTACGGTCAAATTTTCGGCATTGTCAGGGTCAAAACTTTACCATTTTGAGACAACAATAGCCAAAAAATAGGTACTTTTTCAGGACTGAAAAAGGCTAAAACCAATATCAGTCAATACTTTGAGATTTAATCAGCAAGCCCTAATTATTTCTACGGTTGGGGAAGGAGACTTTAGCAGTTCTTTTTAAATTTCTCAATTACTCTTACTTTTCCCAAAATTAATAGCTGATAGCTGATGGCTGATAGCTGAGTGCTTACTATAAATTAAACATATTTTTAAGACGATTTCTGACCCAAACCACAGGATTTTTATCATCTTCTTCTGCATCAACTAATCCCAATCTTCTAAGTTCATTTTGACGTTCAGATAATTCTTCTTGATGTTTACCCAACTCTTGCACAATTACTTCTGCTAATTCTGGATTTTCATGTAATATTTTCTCAAAGCCTTTTTTATGAATAGCAAATAAAATTGTATCTTCAAGTGCTCTGATAGAAGCTGTACGAGGAATACCTAACATTAAAGCTAATTCTCCAAAAAAATTGCCAGCTTTTAAAGTAGTCAGATGTTTATTAATTTTTTCAGCAAAGACCTCTACTGAACCTGAAAGAATAATATAGAAAGTATCACCAGGGTCTCCTTCATGGAATAAAATCTTTAATGGTCTGAGACGTTTTCTATAACCTACTTCTATCAATTTTCGTAACTCAACATCAGTAAAGTTTTCAAAATAAGCCACTTGTAATAATAAATCTCTAGCTGATAGAGGTTTACTAGATATAGATGGATGGTTTCTTACCCCATGAAGAACAGTATTTTGAGATGATTCTAAATGTTGTGATTCTTGTGTATTATTCAGATATATTTTAATATGGTCCCAAGGAATTAAAATGCCTTGTTGATGTAAATTATTGTAGATAATAAACCGTAAAGAACTCATATAAATTGGTTGATTATAAATTTCCTTTACCCATACCCATAATTGAAACTTAAAGGCATTATCTTCAAACCCCAGAAACAAAACTTTTGGAGGTGGTTCTCGTAATACTACAGGTTCCATATAAGCAGACATTAGTACAGTTTCTGTAACTAATACCGGGTCACTATCATCAGATACAAAAATATCAAGTTCAATCCTACCTTTAAAACTATCGTAGCTTAAGTTATGTATTTTTCCTTCTATTAAAATGCCATTAGGAATAATTATATGACTACCCTGTAATGTTCTAATTCTAGTTGAACGCAAACCAATCTCTTCTACAAAACCTAAATCATTATCTAATTCAATAAAATCTCCTATTTTTATCGGTCTTTCTATCAGTACATTCAAACCACTAATAAAGTTTTTGGTAATATTCTGAAATCCTAAACCAATACCTACACCTAAACCCCCGGCTAAAACTGCTAATGAAGAGACATTAAAACCTTGTGTTTGTAGAATAACTATCACACCCAGGGTACTCACTCCATAGCTAAATATTGTAGATATTGCCTCTCGATTAGCTTCATCTATACCTAGTTTGACTAGAAATACTTTTTTGAGTAAATTTTTGAAGATTCTACCGAATAGAAGAACTACAATTAAATATAAAAATAGTTTTAAAAGTAAACTTAAAGATATATAAGTATCCCCGACAAAAAGTAGGGGAGTCGTAAACATTTGAGCTAGTTGTAATAATAAATCTTGTACTTTTTGGAGCATAAGGAGAGTAGGGGAGTCATTTCAGTTATCAGTTATCAGTTATCAGTTATCAGCACTTCCAATTAAAAAAGAATAAAAAGTTACTGCCATGCATCCCAGGATACAACCTGATAAATAATTATTCATGACTAATTGCTGATAGCTGACTGCTGATAGCTGAATGCTTACATATTAGCAACCCGGTCTCTAGGAGAAACCGGGTATTTTAGACATTGATTATTTAGGGTAAATATTTAGAGAAAAACTGTGCATCAAAAAAGACAGCCAATGTTAATTTTTTGGAGTCACAATATATTCTGATGAAACCTGTTCTACCCTTCCTAATCTTACTAAAGCCTGATAAAACATCGCTGTAACTTCAGCACGAGTAGCAGCTTTATTTGGATTCAAAAGTTTTACATCTGGATGATTTACGACCAACCCAGTTGCAGTGGCTGCTGCGACTTTTTCCTTAGCCCAATCAGGTATTTTTTCTTTGTCTTGATAAATACTTAAAACCTTATCAGGATTTGATGGAATTTCCAGATTTAAGCCACTAGCTAAAGCAACTAATACCTGCAATCTTGGTACTTCTTGTTCTGGACGAAAAATATTTCCTGGATACCCACTCAAAAAACCAGATTTAGTAGCTGTTTGAATTCCGTCTTGAGTTGGTAAATCTGCTGGTACGTCCTTATAGTTAACAGCACTTCCTGTTGATTTTTCCTCAAATACTTGAGGAATTTGAGTAGCTAATTCGGCTCGCGTTACAGGTTTATCTGGCTCGAATTTATCCCGATCAACTTGAGCAATAATATCACGTTCTCTCAAAGGTTGAATGAAATTACTGGCCCAAAAATCATCCGGAACATCAGAAAATTTAATTTTGCCAATAGGAGGAGATGTTTCAGGAGATGGCGCTGCGGTATCAACTAAGGGAATTTCAGAAGTTGCATTCTCTGGAGGAGGAGAAGTTGCCGTGGGTAGCTCAGTAGTATCTACTTCTGGAGAAGGAGAAGTTGTTATTTCACTTACCCCAGGTGAGTCAGAAGTTGCATTCTCTGGAGGAGGAGAAGTTGCCGTGGGTGAGTCAGTAGTATCTACTTCTGGAGAAGGAGAAGTTGTTATTTCACTTACCCCAGGTGAGTCAGAAGTTGCATTCTCTGGAGGAGGAGAAATTGCTGTTTCACTCACCTCTGGTGACTTAAAAGTTACCTCCTCTGGAGAAGGAGAAGTTGCCGTGGGTGACTCTGTTGTTAAACTAGGAATCGGAGGGGCCAAAGGTAAAGATGGAGTTGCCATCGGAGATTCAGATAACATACTTCCAATACCTAATGTGGCCAAATTCTTTCCAACTTGTGGGACTTTTGGCGGTTTGGCTAATTCCAGTGTTGTCTCAGCCTCATTATTAGCTCGATCCAAACCTTTAACACTTGTCTCTAACTGCTCAAAAGTATCATTAATAGGAGTCAGAGTAGCTAAACTTGTTTCTAACTCTTCAGAAGAAGAAAGTGCTTGACCAAAATTTGATGCTGGTTCGCCAGTCAGGGTATTAAGTTGTGGTGAGCCTAAGCTAAAGATTGACTCTTCTGTACTAACATCTGGATTATCAACTGTTTCAGATTCAGATTCAGATAAAGAAAGAATAGGTTTAGAGAATAGATTAAACCCATTATTTCCTTGAGTAGTTGTCCAGAAAAAGACACTGCCAAGAGTCGCTAAGGCTACAAATATTGCAATCCACTCATCACGTTCCACTGGCCTTGACCGTGAAGGTGGGTTCGGAGGTATATTTGTCATTGTCATAGCTATATAGTGACAGCTTCAGATTAGACTACGATTAGGGGTAAAAGGAAGAAGTTATAAGTCAAAAGTCAAAAGTCAAAAGTTAGAAGTTAAAAGTAATATTTTAGGTACTTACCGAATAATTAAGGTTTAAAGCAGGATCATTATATCCAATCGACCAAGAGAAGAAAAAAAATTCTTTTATCCAATCCTCTTAATTTATTTATAAAAAGAGGTAATTCTAAATTCTAAATTCTAAATTCTAAATTCTTGAAATGACTACTAAACCATTAATTATTGCTCACCGGGGTGCATCTGGCTTGGTGGAATTTGAAAATACTTTAGCTTCTTTTGAAAAAGCTATTGAATTGGGTGTACCAATGGTAGAGTTTGATGTGAGAAAAACTCAGGATAATTTATTTGTTGCGTTTCACGATGAATCAATTGATGGGATGAAGATTAGTGATTTGAATTATCAACAAATTTTGGATATTTCTCGGCAAAAAGGTTTTGATGTGCCATTGGTAGAAGATGTGTTGAAGTTGTGTCAGGGGAAAATTAAACTTGATATTGAATTGAAAGAAGTGGGATATGAATTGGAGATAGTTAATTTAGTCAAAAAATATTTAGATTATCAAGATTATGTGATTAAATCTTTTCTTGATGCTGCTATTATTGCGGTCAAACAAGCAGATAATCAAATTACAACTGGGCTGTTATTAGGAGTTAGTAAACCCAAAAGTTTAATCGCTACTAGATTATCAGAAATCTTTCCTGAATTTCGTTTGTTTATAACTAAAGCTGATTTTGTTTCGCCTAATTATCAATTGATAAAATTTGGTTTTGTCTGGCGCATGAGACTGATTAATCAAAATATATATGTTTGGACGATTAATGATGAAAAATTAATGGTTAAAACTGTCAAACAAGGAGTATTTGCATTAATTACAGATAGATCAGATTTAGCTTTGAAGTTATTCTATAGCAATTAGTATTTAGCCTTGTTATTTTCCCAATCTTGATTTCCTTTACCGAAAAATTGTGGTTTAAAGCCTCCTCTTTTAAGGTGATAATAAATAAAAATTTTCCTTTGAGTTAATCCTCTCCTTGAAAACAAGAGGTAATAATTAATAATTAATAATTAATTATTAATTGTTGAACAGACTTTTTACTATTTTAAGTTCGGTTGTACAAATGTAAGCATTTCCTGCGGAATGCTACCCTACGGGATGCTACGCAAACGCAAACAGCTATTAGCTGTTTGCTTTTCCTGCGGAATGCTGCGCAAACAGCAATAAGACTTTCCCCTTAAAGGCAGTGTTTAAATGAATATATACTTTAAGTTCAAGGTAGTTGACTTTCGTAGTAAGATTTAATTTTGGCTAAATTAATAAGCTTTGATCATGCACTAAAAACAATAGCTGATAGCTGATAGCTGACAGCTGAATGCTTACGTACAAATAACAAAAAGAACCTCTTAGTTATGAGGTTCTCTTTTTACTAATAATTTTATTTTTAATTGAATTAATTGAATCGTGATTTTTGAAGCGGTGGAAAATTATCAGGAGTTTATTCAGAATAGACTTGTTTAATTTAAGCTTTATTGCTTGCCTTCTTTTTTGATAAAAAGCCTGATCCAGCAAATAAACCTAAACCAAGTATAGCAGAAGGTTCACATACTCTCTCAGAATATTCTTATACTCACTCTAATATCACTATGATTAATTAGAGTAAAGGTATTGATCGCCCTATTACTAGATTTTTGCTTTGGAGTCTTTATTTCTTTTGCGACTAGCAACTAAACCTGTAGCAACTATACCAAGACCGAATAATGCAGTAGGTTCAGGAGTAGAAACAGTAGTAGAAAACAAAGCACCAGAGAATTGAGCTGTAAGTGTTTCACCAGCATCAAGGCGAGCCTCAATTGTGCTTGCCAATGTATCGTTAAATTGAAGTGTTAAGTTACCTGCACCATCAGTTAGATCGCCTTCTTCGCTGATAAATGTTCCAAAGAGAAGTATATCTACGGATGCATTCTTTCCACTCTGGATAACTTCTCCTATTTCAGCTTGTTCAAGACTAAATTCATTACCACCACCAAAATTTATGAATGGATCGGGTGCTCCAAATGGATTAAATGATATAGGTCCTTCGATAGTTGTGTTTATACCAGCAAACTGATTAAAACTTCCTGTTGCAGTAATAGGGCTCAGAAAAAGAGTAGTTGGATTTGGATTGAAACTCAGTTCATCTTGTGAAATTAGAGCAGTACCTAGACCAGCAAGTTGCAATTCCCCAATTAGAGCAGCAGCATTAGCAACACCAGCATTAAGCATTACGCCAGTAAATGCGACTGTAGCAGTTAGACCTGCAAAGAATTTAGAGTTAATTAGACTGTTAATCATCGTTTTCGTTAGGTTTGTGTGTGTGTGTGTGTAATTAGCTACTATTAAATTTATGCTCAGGCCATTTTTAAGTAATATTCTACTTTTGTATTCTAGATACACTGCCTGGGTTCCTGTATCTATTTTTATTCAAATTGAAAGTTTTATACTGTGATTAAAATCATTTGTTCAAATGATATCAATCACTGTTTTTTAAATTAAATAATGCGTATTTAATAGTAAAATATCTTATAAAGTTTACTATTAAAGGCTTTTAGAGAAATAAGATTTAATCCTAAATCTGTACTGAAAGCGTAAAAAAACAGTATCAATCGTGCAAGCACTTAAGCAATATGTTGTATTTTTTACTTAAGTGTAAGTGATATTCAGTAGAAATTAAAAATCTTGTCCCAGTTTAAGTACGGAATATAAAATAGTAACATTTGTTACTTTAATCTCAAAATAAGCGATCGCATATCAGGCATCGATGAATGTGTGCAGATATAGCAGAAGGAAGAGTTAAGAAGTTTGATTATTGTATTGTTACAGCAGAAGTAAGAAGTAAGAAGAAAGAAGGAAGAAGGAAGAAGGAAGAAGGAAAAATCTGGTTTTGTCTGAGTTTTACAGCGCTTTAACCACATCTTCACAAGCAAAATCTTGTAGGAAGGTTCCATGGAACGTTCCTACTGTGGTCTACCCAAATGAAAACCGCTGTAAGCTGTTGATATGTCCGCACCCTTTCCTTCGACTGCTGTATTCCCTTATATATAGATATTTTGCAAAAGAACTTAGGAACATTTCATCAAATGTCCATACTCTACAGCGGTTCCCTCGAATATGTAATTTCTGGAGATGTCTAATAGACATTTCTGATAATAAAAAATAAAATTAATTATCATACAGAAATCATTAATTCTTTCCTCCTACTCCCTACTCTCTACTCCCTCTTTTCTAGATGATGTCTAATATAGAGACTGCGACTTTAACTTAATTACTCAGTTGAGCAGGAAAATAATCTATGCTTTGGTTTTTTTTAGCTACTTCAGTAGCATTTCTTCAATCTGTTAAAGATGTTTATAATAAGACACAACTAAAAAATTTTGATGAATATATTATTGGATGTAGTCTGACATTTTTTACTGCTTTATTTTTAAGTCCCCTATTATTTTTCATTGAAATTCCTCAATTAGGAAATAATTTTTGGTTAGCTCTATCAGTCAGTGCCTCTTTGAACGCGATCGCCTATACAACTTATCTCAAAGCTATTAAGATTTCTGACTTATCAATTATTGCTCCTATTACCACTTTTACTCCGTTATTTTTATTAATAACTTCGCCATTAATTGTGAGAGAATTTCCTAACCTGCTCGGTATAATAGGCGTATTATTAATTGTAGTTGGTTCATATTTGTTAAATATTAAAGAGAAACAGCGAGGATATTTTGCCCCCTTTCGAGCAATAATTATAGATAAAGGTTCGCGACTAGCTTTATTAGTCGCCTTTATTTGGAGTATTACTGGTAATTTTGATAAGGTAGGCGTGCAAAACTCTTCACCTATTTTTTGGGGAATTTCTGTATTTTTTACCATATCAATTTTGCTATTACCAATTGTTTTATATAAATCCCATCATAATCTATATAAACTTAAAACTGGTAGCTGGAAATTAGTTATATATGGTATGATTAATTCTGTAGCTATGGGATGTCAAATGATGGCTATAAATTTAACTTTTGTGGCTTATGTAATTTCTGTCAAAAGAACCAGTGCATTATTTAGTGTTATTTTGGGAAAAATAATTCTCAAAGAAAAAGGCATTACAGAAAGATTTTTAGGAGCTGCAATTATGGTATTTGGAGTATTTTTAATCGGTATTTCACAACTCAATTAAGAAGGAAGAAGGAAGAGGGAAGAAGGAAGAAGGGAAAAAATAAAAATAAGTAGTGAAGTACAATTAATTGTATATTTGACTCCCTACTTCCTACTCCCCATTCCCTATTCCCTTATATTTTTTATTCCCTTTTAAATAATTAGGGCTTGCTGATTAAATCTAAAAGCATTGACATATAAAGTCAAGTGCCTTTTTGGGACCTTTCAAAAGTGCCTGGTATCACGTCTAAAACGCTCATGCATGTTAGTATTTTAGGCAAGAGTTGGGCAAAAAAATCATTCTTACAATTCTTACTCCTATCTCCTCTAAATTCCCCGTTTTTCCCCTCCTGGGAGGGGTTAGGGGTGGGTTGTCTCCTGTCTCCTGTCTCCTGTCTCCTACCCCTACTAAAAGATTAGTGAAGCGCAAACCCTAATTACTTATGACATTTAATTTACAAGCAAGATTACAAAACCACCTGAATGAAATAGTACGCGATCGCGACCCATATTTAGCATCAGGAGGACATTTTTATGTCAGACAATATATTTCTCAGCAGTTGTCACAGTGGGGAAATGTAGAAATTGATAAATTTCAGATAACAGGCAAAACTCATCAAAATTTAGTTTTAAATTTACCCTCTATTAATAATAGTAAAAAACAGAATTTAGCACCAATATTAATTGGCGCTCATTATGATGCAGTACCAGGTACACCAGGAGCAGATGATAACGCAACTGGTGTAGCAGTTTTACTAGAATTAGCCAGAGAATTTTCATCTCAACCATTAAAATATCCAGTTAGTTTAGTTGCTTTTGATATGGAAGAATATGGATTATTAGGTAGTCAGCATTATGCCGAAAAACTCCAACAAAAACAACAGCAACTTAGACTAATGATCTCCCTAGAAATGCTCGGTTACTGTGACTCTACTCCTGGTTCCCAAAGTTATCCTAAAGGGTTAAAATATTTTTATCCAAATCAGGGTAACTTTATTGCATTAATTGGTAATTTATTGACTATCATCGATATGTTCCAAATGAGTAGAAAATTTAATAAAATAGGAACTAATTGTCAGTTTTTGCCAGTACCAAATCGAGGTTTAATTGTGCCTGATACCCGTCGCAGCGACCATTCTCCATTTTGGGATAGAGGATATAACGCTATAATGATTACTGATACTGCCAATATGCGAAACCCGAATTATCATCAACAAAGTGATACTCTTGAAACTTTAGATTTAGATTTTCTCACGGGAGTTTGTCAGGGATTAATTGTCGCTATTAGAAATATTGTGTAATGTGAAATACTAAAATTTTTGCTACAAATACTGAGGTTGTTTCAAGGAGTCAGAAGTCGTAGGGGCGAATGGCATTCGCCCACCCAAGAATCAGTATAAATAGCCTATATATCATTATAGCTAGATTCAATAATGAATAATGAATAATGAATAATTACCTCTCCTTGAAAAGAAGAGGATTGACTCAAAAGAAAATTTTTATTTATTATCCCCTTAAAAGGGGAGGCTTTAAACCACAATTTTTCGGTAAAACTCCGTTTTTAGTCAAATAAACTTTCTAGGTAAAATCTTTTAAATAGAAAAATTACTCGTACCATTCTTTTTGATATTTCAAACAAATAAAGTAGGAAAAAATCTAGACTAATAAATTATAATTATGCCCCAAAAATCTAAAATAAAAAAACTAATTTTAGGATTAATATTTCTAGCAGTTGGAAGCATGCAGCAAGTAGTAGTAGCCGATAATAATTCCACAAAACTCAGCCAACAAAAAACTCATAATTGTCAAATTGATCGACAACAACCAAAATTTTTAGTATTTGGAGGAGGTGGTACTCCAGCGCAAAATGAAATTGCCATTGAAAAAAATGTACTTTACTTTCAACGAACCCTAGAAAAAATGGGATATAATCCATTAACAGCCACAACATTTTTTGCTAATGGCAATGATGGGCAAGCCACAATTCGCTACATTGACGAATTAGGAAAACAACGATTTAAAGTACCAGAAATTCCGAATATTCAGGGTAAAGCAACATTAAAAAATCTCCTTAATTGGTTTCAAAAAGCTTCTGGAAAAACATCTCGTCGTCCTATATTTTTTTACTTTACAGGTCATGGTATAAAAAACCCAAAAAATTATAATAATAATGCTCTAATGCTTTGGGAAGACCGACCTCTAACAGTTCAGAAATTATCACAAATTCTAGATAAATTACCCCAAAATACTCCAGTAGTAACAATGATGGCTCAATGTTTTTCCGGGTCATTTGCTAATATTATTTATCAAGATGGCAACCCCAATAGACCTATAGCACTTCAGAGTCGTTGTGGTTTTTTTGCGACTATCAAAACCTTGCCTTCCGTCGGTTGTACTCCAGAAGTAAACGAAGCAGATTATAAAGATTATAGTTCCAGTTTTTTTGCCGGATTAAGTGGTTATAGTCGTACTGGAAAAAGAGTAGCTTCAGCAGATTATAATCGAGACGGAAAAATTAGTTATATCGAAGCTCATAGCTTCGCGAAAGTAGATGAAAAAACAATTGATTTGCCAGTCTCAACTTTAGAAGTATGGTTACAAAATCAGGCAAGTAAAACAGATATAAAATTCATTTGGAAACAACCAATAATTAATCTTTTATCCAAAGCACGACCAGAGCAACAATATGTAGTTAAATCAATAGTTAAAATGTTGAATTTCGACCCACAAAAATCTTACATAGAAAATGGTGGAGGAAGGATCACCGAACAAGAAATTAATAATCAAATAGAACGAGCATATTTTCTCCGTTTAGGAATGGAATTAATTAATATTGGTGTAGAAGAAAAAATTATCAAAGCTTCAGATAAAAAAGCGATCGCTATTCTTGAGCGTCTACTCAAATGCGAAGCAGGTATCCCGGGAAGAGGGAAGTAGGGGAGTGGGGGAGTGGGGGAGTAGGGGAGTAGGGGAGTAGGGGAGTAGGGGAGTAGGGGAGTAGGGGAGTGGGGGAGTAGGGAGTAGGGGAAAAGTAAACATAATAATTAATACCAGTTTTATATGAGGTTGCATAGAATTATGAAACTCATTAAATCGATCTATCTCTATCTACTCCTATCTGCGGTCAATTATGCTTGAAATATTATTCTATGCAGCTTCATTTCAATTTGGTATAACACTAATTTAACTCAAATTAGCAAAAAAATTATTATGCATAAGTTAATTACTTAATAATTGAAGTGTTACCTGAATATAGCATTAATGCTTATGAATTGCTATAATACAAGTAGCTATTGAATGATGCAAAACTTTCCTCAAATAGTTAATTATTCTCTCCTAATAAAAATCTCCATAAATTAACATAAATCCTTTTGAGCAAGCTTTTTAGAGACATTGCATGGAAAATCCTGACCTCAGAGATGTCTAATAGATATGAAGCATGGTATAAATGACCAAAACCTAAGAATACTGAATCTAGTTATACAAATTAAAGAATTAACTAGAAATTGGAGGAAAATTGTACAAAATGAAACGCTCTCTATATTTATTTATAAGTCTAGCTATTTTAGGGTTAACATCCTGTAGCGCTGTCAAAGAAATTCAGGAATTAATTGACCCACCCCCACCACCAACCCCCACAGCATCCCCTGTCAAAAAAAAAGTCAGAAAATTATTTCCGATTCAGCAAAATGGAAAATATGGGTTTATCAACAAGATGGGTAAAATAGTTATCCCTCCAAGATTCGAGCGGGTAAAAAACTTTTCAGAAGGATTAGCAGCAGTAAAAATTGCAGAAAGGTGGGGCTATATTAATGAACAAGGAGAAATAGTTATCAAGCCAGAATTTGATTCTGTTGTACGTTTTTCCCAATCTTTAGCACCAGTCAAAAAAATTGGTCAGAGATGGGGTTACATTAACAAAAGTGGAGAAATCGTAATTAAACCGCAGTTTGAAGAAGCGGTCTATTTTTCTGAAGGTCTGGCACGAGTTACAATTGATGGTAAGTGGGGTTATATAGATCGAGCTGGCAAAATAGTGATTCAGCCAGAATATAGAGGACAAACAGGACGGGGGTTCTTCGTGGATGGATTAGCTGCAGTCAGAATTGGCAGTGCTTATGAATATGGGTACATAGACCAGACTGGAAAAGTGATAATTGAGGCAAAATATGATTTTGCTGGAGATTTTATCAATGGTTTAGCGAGGGTCAAAATTGGGGATAGGTGGGGGTATATTGATAAAACTGGTAGAGAATTTATTAGACCACAGTTTATTTTTAATCAAGAATTTTCCGAAGGGTTAGCAGCAGTAAAAATTGATGATAAGTATGGTTATATAGATATTTCTGGCAATAGAGTAATTCAACCACAATATGATTTTGCTGGCAACTTTTCAGAAGGTTTAGCAGAAGTCAGAATTGATGACAAGTATGGCTATATTAATGCTTCTAATGAGATGATTATTGAGCCAGAGTTTGATAATGCTTTTGGGTTCTCCAATGGTATTGCAGAGGTGTGGGTAGACGGGAAAAAGGGTTATATAGATAAAATTGGCAGATTTGTCTGGAATTTAACTAAATAAGTGGGTCAGTCCAAAGAAGAGTAAGCTACAGAGGGTGATTTGACTGAATTTGCTTACTCTTTTTTAGAGACTGTTTGTCAACATAAAGATTAAGTAGGGTGTGTGACGGTATCCTTACCATTTCTGGAATAATGGTCGATTTTACACCTCACGCACCGCGTACTGTGGGATGGTGCGTTACGGAATGCTGCGCAAACGCTAACATACCCTACTAGACCGACTTAAAACCCAGACAACGCAAGACTTTCCTTCTTCCTTCTTCCTTCTTCCTTCTTCCTTCTTCCTTCTTCCTTCTTCCTTCTTCCTTCTTCCTTCTTCCTTCTTCCTTCTTCCTTCTTTCTTATGGTATACATCTAACTTGCAAGTAATAAATATATTATCTCTTTAATTAGCAGTAGTTTTTAATATTTGCCATAGCAAAAACCATGTTCTTTAAATATAATTATTTGAATTGATAATCAATTTTAAATTATTTTGTGCTTAAAATAATATCGAAAAAACCTATTTTTGTCAATAACAAAATGAGCTTTTTTTGAAAGTAAACAAAAGTAACTCTTGATACTAAAACCCTTTTAAAAGTTGTGATATTTTGAAAACAAGGTTGCAATATAACGACCATTAAAGGCTAAAAAAAGTCACTATTATTAAAAAGCATTCAGCAGTTCAGCAATCAGCAGTCAGCTTTGCGCGTTTGCGAAGCATTCCAGAACATAAAGGGGATTTAAACCCCTCCTAAAATTAAGCGACAAGCTAGAAGTAGGGGATGTTTTACCCAAGCTTTTCCTGAGAGAATGCTCCGCAAACATATACCTAACTAATTGCGCAAATTTTTAGGCTAATAGTTGATAGCTAATAGCTGATAGCTAGTTAAATAGTAATTACTCAGTCGAAAGAGGGAAATAACTATGAGTCAAAACCAGGAAAAACATCAATCTCCTCATCATGTTGTCATCGTTGGAGGTGGATTTGCAGGACTAGAAGCTGCCAAGCAGTTAGGAAAAGCACCTGTTAAAGTAACCTTGGTTGACAAAAGAAATTTCCATTTATTTCAACCATTACTTTATCAGGTAGCTACAGGTAGTCTTTCTCCGGGAGATATTGCTTCTCCTCTTCGCGGTGTAGTTGCAGAACAGAAAAATACCCATGTTTTGATGGGTGAAGTTGTGGATGTCAATCCCGAACAGAAAAAACTCATTTTGAGCGATCGAGAAATAGATTACGATACATTAGTTATGGCAACTGGTGTTAGCCATAATTATTTCGGAAATGATTGGTCAGAAAAAGCTCCTGGACTAAAAACAGTAGAAGATGCACTAGAAGTGCGTCGTAGAGTATTCGCCTCCTTTGAAGCTGCAGAAAAAGAATCAGATCCAGAAAAACGAAAAGCACTATTAACCTTTGCAATAGTTGGCGCTGGTCCAACAGGGGTGGAATTAGCAGGTGCTTTAGCAGAGTTAGCGCACACTAAATTAAAAGAAGAATATCGGTCTGTTAATACTAGCGAAGCTCAAATTTACTTAATTCAAAGCGGAGAAAGAGTTTTACCTTCGTTTAAAACAGTTTTATCAGAAAAAGCACAACTAGAACTGGAGAAGCTAGGAGTCACAGTGTTGACTAAAACGCGAGTGACTAATATAGAAAACAATATCGTCACCATTCGTTCTGGAGAAACAACCCAAGAAATTCCTGCTCACACAATATTATGGGGAGCAGGAGTTAAAGCATCAGCAGTTTCTCAAGCAATATCTAATCGCACAGGAGCAGAATTAGACCGCGCAGGTCGTGTTTTTGTCAATGAAGATTTGACAGTACCTGGTTATCCTGACATCTTTGTCATTGGAGACTTAGCTAACTACTCTCATCAGGGAGACTCTCCAGTACCTGGAGTTGCACCAGCAGCAATGCAGGAAGGATTTTATGTAGCAAAACTGATTCAAAAACGGTTGAAAAATCAGACCTTACGCCCATTCCACTATATTGACTATGGTAGTTTGGCAGTTATTGGTCGTCACCAAGCAGTTGTACAGTATAAAGCAATTCGTTTCTCAGGTCCCCTAGCTTGGTTTGCCTGGTTATTTATTCATATCTACTATATGATTGAGTTTGATAACCAACTCATTGTCATGATTCAGTGGGCCTGGAGCTACTTTACTGGTCAAGGTGGCGCTCGTCTAATCACTGAAAAAGCGACCAAAGCACCTACCTATGAAGAATGCCAGGCTCGCTATACTCCTCTAGTGACAAGCGAATCATCTGGTGAAGCTTAATTTAATCAGGTTATCGGGAATAGGGAACAGGGAACAGTTGGAAAAACATTTCCTAATACAGCAGTTTTCCTACACGGTAGACCACAGTAGGGACGTTCCATGGAAAGTCCCTACAAGGTTTTATGTGTGAAGACGTGATTTATCAATTTAATTCGGTCAGGACTTACGCAAAGGCACTACATAAGGGGTCTTGCTCAGTTACGCTAGCGCTAACACACCCTACTGGCGTGTCAAGCTTAAAATAGGGTAATACGAAAATGGCAAAATCTAAGCTATATTATGTTGTTTTTGTCCAAAATCCTAATACAACATTTAAAGCTTGACGCGCTACTACCAATAGCTCTTCCTTCTTCCTTCTTCCTTCAAATATAAGCCTGAAGCTCAGACCGCAAGGCAGTCTCAACCAGTCTATATTCTGCCTGCGCCTGAGATAAAATCTTATCCGCTCCTTCTGTTGTACCTTCACGCCCAATATATTCTAACTCTTTGCAAAGCTCAGACAAATTACTAGCTCCCACAGAAGCACTACTAGATTTCATACTATGAGCAGATCTTTGTAGCAATTTTGCCTGCTGTTGTTTAATTGCCTGACTCATTTCATCTAACAGTTTAGGTGAATCTTCCAGATAACAATCAATTACTTCTACTAAAAGCTCTGATTCACCTCCGGCCATTTTCTTCAACTCTTGCAACACTGCTAGATCGACAACTCCTTTTAACTCTAGTTGAGGTAAAACATCTTGTTTAGTTTTTGTTTCTGGGAAATTGCATTTACTTAAAGCTGTAGTCAATGCTTCTAAGCGAACTGGTTTACTAATATAATCATCCATACCAGCAGCTAGACAATTTTCCCGGTCGCCCCGCATTGCATTAGCTGTCATCGCGATAATACGGGGGCGTTTTTCTTTTTCCCATTCAGTACAAATTTGGCGTGTAGCAGTCAAACCATCCATTTCAGGCATTTGTACATCCATCAGTACCACATCATAAGATTGACGACGTAAAGCTGCTAATACTTCTAAACCATTAGCGGCAACATCAGCCCGATATCCTAAATTTTTGAGAATATTAATTGCTACTTTTTGGTTAACGACATTATCTTCAGCTAATAGAATTTTTAGAGGTAATTTTTCTGCTAACTTGACATTTGATTGAATTTTAGATTTTTGGGTACTATTAACTATATCCCCTGTCAGCAGACCTACTAAAACTTTTTGTAGTTGAGATTGTTTAATTGGTTTGTTGAGATAAGCAGTAGCATTGATATTAACTTTCTGACTAGAGTATTCTAGTTCGTTTAAAGAACTGATAAAAACTAAAGGTAACTCTTGACAATTCGGTAACTTGCGAATTTTATTAGCTAGAGTGAAGCCATCCATTTCAGGCATTTGTACATCTAGAATACCAATATCGAATTTCTGTCCTGACTGTAATAAATTTATCGCTTCTTGTCCACTACCTACAGCTTGAGAAATCATACATACAGATTCTGCTTGAAGTGTTAGTACTTGCCTGTTAGTAGTATTGTCATCTACAACTAACAAATGTTTATTTTTTAATATTGTTTCAGTTTCTGATTTCTTACCAAGACATGAATTTTCAGCAACAGCAGTAGCTACTACAGTGAAAAAGAAAGTCGAACCAACTCCTGCTTCACTTTCTACCCACATCTTTCCTCCCATAATTTCACTTAACCGCTTGCTAATAACTAACCCCAATCCTGTGCCACCGTAGTGACGGGTTGTAGAAGCATCAACTTGACTGAAAGGTTTGAACAGACGATCCATACGATCTTGAGGAATACCAATACCAGTATCTTTAACCGCAAATTGTATTTCGTAGACAGCAGAGCAGGGAGCATTTGATTCTAGACATTGTGTTTGATTAGGAATGGGACAATCCCTTTTTTGCGCAGGGTCTAAATCTTGATTCTGAAGTGAAGCTGTTACTGATACTACCACTTCCCCAGTTTGTGTAAATTTGACTCCATTGCTGAGGAGATTAACTAATACTTGACGTAATCGAGTTACATCTCCTACTATAACTTCAGGAGTTTGTGGTTGTATTAGATAAGCTAGCTCTAAATTTTTTTCAGCTGCTTTTGGAGCTAACAAATCTAGACATTCTTCTATACAGCTTCGGATATTAAAAGGTTGTTCCTCTAAATCTAGTTTACCAGATTCAATTTTAGAGAAATCAAGAATATCATTAATTAAGATCAACAAAGCATCTCCACTGTTGCGGATAACTTCGACAAAATCTTGCTGTTGTGCGTTTAGCTCTGTGTCTAACAGTAAACCTGTCATCCCAATGACTGCATTCATTGGAGTCCGAATCTCATGGCTCATTGTTGCCAGAAATTCACTTTTGGCTCGGTTAGCAATTTCTGCTTCTTCTTTAGCAGTTCTCGTTCTGTCTTCTGCTTGTTTCTTCTCTGTAATATCTGTTATTGTGCCCACAGCGCGATAGGGTTGACCTGATTCGTCACAAATACGTTGTCCTTTAGTAAATATCCAGACATAATGTCCATCTCGATGTTTGATGCGATGGGTATTCTGAAAACGTTCTGTTTCTCCTGCTAAATGTGCTTCTACATCTGTGATAGTTGCTTCCATATCGTCTGGATGTATATTATCTGACCAAGTAGATAAAGTGTGGGGAAGTGGATCGTTTTCGTGGCCAATAATTCTCATCCAGGTAGGTGAATAGTAAACCTGATTTGTTTGTATATCCCAATCCCAAATACCATCGTTTGTACCAGATATAGCAAGTGCATAGCGTTCTTCGCGATCGCTTAAAATAGATTCTATCCGGCGACGTTGAAGAATTTCTGCACTTAGGTCTTGATTTTTTTTGTGTAGTTCCTGAGTTCTTTCCCTGACTCGGTTTTCTAGAGATTCATTTGTGTGCTTAATTTCAGTAAATTTGTCCTGTAGAGCTAATACCATTGACTGAAAGTTAGCAGTAAGAGTATTAATTTCTGAGATTCTACTATTCTTTGGCAAACCTATAGGTACTTCTTGATATAACAGTTTTTGAGATAAGTCTGTGGTTACTTGTGTTAGTGTCAACACTGGCGCTACTAATCTTTTGCTCACTAAGACTGATATAATTAATCCTACCAATGCGATTATTTGCATTGTCACCAGATTTTTAATATAACTCGTTTCTAGAAAGTCTATGTAGGGTGCTGTGGGTAAGGTAACATATAAATTCCAAGGAAGATCGTCACTAATTTGTATCTTTTTTCCATATAAAGATTTTTTCCATCGTTTCATCTTTGGCATTCCTGGTGTTGTTGGTTGCCACTTAAAAATATCTTCATTGTATTCCACTTTTCCTGTTTCCAGTAAGTCAAATTTTTTCTCCGTAGTTACCTCTGAGTAACTCTCAGCAATGATATATTCTTTGCTATCGACCAGTATTGTTTCTATTTCTTTTATTTGAGTATTTAGTTGCCGGAGTTTACCTAATTTCGCTATGCTTAGAGAAGCATAAGCTATTCCCTGGAAACTATTATCTTTGACTATTGGTACCATGATACCTATATAGGGTGCAGTAGATGCTCGATCTCTATGAATATCTGTAATTTGTGGTTGCAATTCTTTAGCTAGTTTGCTCCAACCATACTTATCAGATATGTTCAAGTTGAGTAATGATTCTCCGAATTCATTCAATGCAGGTTCGGCAGCAATTATATTACCGCTAGCATCAGTAACATATACTTTTAAAAAAGAGCTAAATGCTTTTTTCATTACTAATGTACTTTGTTGGAGAGTAGATATTTCATTATCAGGTATTTGAGCTGCTATTTTTGCCAACTCTTCAACAGCATACAAGTGTTTTTGATACCAAAACTGTAAATTATTTACCAGAGGAATTGTTGCTGCATTTAGTTCTTTTTGAATATCTTTTTCTACTATTGTCAGTATATGTTGGCCATTAAATATTGTCAGGATTAAAGCGGGTAATAAAATAAATGCGACTAATAAGTTAAAAATAGTTTGTTGAAAAGAGATTTTTTTGTAATTTTTAGATAATTTCAACAGTTGACGTATGGGTAAATAACTGATAATCAAGTTAGCAATTAAGGCATTCAAGAAGCCATTAATTGATTGCTTCATCATAACTAATACAGTTTGTGTTGTACCTACGTTCAAAACTAATCCGTAAAATAATACTACTAGAGGCATCCCAATCAAAAGCCAATATATTCCATTTAGCAAGACTATATTTTGTAGACGGTGACGCTTTAACATTATTCCCACAAACATAGCTTCCAGAGTAAAGATAGCAACGGCATAGGGATGGTGCCAGAGGAAGTATGTGTGGCTACTGACGATTAAAGCGGCTATTGTTCCCCATATAAATCCATAGAGTTCGACTATTATTAAAACTGCAATACTACCGAAGAGAAAATCTACCCCAAAGAATAAAGGTAATTTAAAATAATTGCCTAAATAACCTAAGATGATTAGTAATATCAATCCGAGTTTGACTGTGAGATTAGTCTTTTTTTGCAGTTTGTGATTTTTGTGGAAAAAATTCATTTTTTTTACTTCGTTTTTAGAAATTCTCAACATTCATTAAATTACATTTAACTTGATGGCATTCAAGTCGTCTAAATTGGGATAATTAAACTCTGTAATCATCCAGAAGTTTGAACAATAAATATTATCTTAACTGTCTTGATCTTAATCCATTAATGAAAAAATAGCTACAGATATAAGCTGATAATTTTGTTAAGGTTGAGATCGTATAATCAGTTCTAATACTGTAGAAGGAAGGCAGAGGGCAGCTATGCTACTATACTGAAGGGAATATTGGTTCAAAGGGAGAAGGTTTTTTTATCACGCTATTATCCGGACATGATATAACCAACTCATTCTTTGCTATCAGATAAATTTAATCGAAGAATGTTATGCAAATTTTATAAAATATGACTACAATAATTGTTTTTAGGAGGTGTTTTCGGTGCTTCAACAATTAATAATTAATAATTAACAATTACCTCTCCTTGAAAACAAGAGGATTGACTAATCATGAAAATTTTTGCTTGTTTCTCCTTTAAAGGAGAGACTTTAAACCTGAATTAGGGCTTGCTGATTAAATCTAAAAGCATTGATATATAAAGACTTGAGCATTTTCAGAAACGAAAAAAGTGTCTGGTCTTAAGTTCTTCATGCTCATGCATAGCTCGTATTTTAGGCGCATAGTTGGGTAGAAAAATCATTCTTACAATTGTTACTCCTACCTCCTCGCTCATTCCCATTTCTCCTGTCTTCCCCTCTTGGGCTCCCCTCCCAGCAGGGGAGGGGGTGGGTGGGGTTAGGGGTGAGGGGTGGGTGGTCTCCTACCCCTACTAAAAGACTTTTTCAGCAAACCCTAATTATTCGGTAATGCTACGCAAATATTTCGGCGACAGCCATTTTTGCCCTTTGCAAAGGTTGCCTGGGAATACTGCAAATTATATGAAATACAAAAAATTGTGCAAATATACGAATCTCACCCTAACCCCACATTCCCCTCCTGGGAGGGGGAGGGGGAGGGGTTAGGGGTGGGTCCCCATCCCCCCATCCCCCCATCAATCTTTGGTAACAAACATTACCGAATAATTAATAATTAGGGTTTGCGCTTCACTAGTCTTTTTGCTGTTGGTAGTAGTCAGTAGTCAGTAGTCAGGAGAAATGGTGGATTACAGAAGATTTAGTTGGAACAATTGTCCCTTGATTTTTCTGCCATAATCATCCCAAAATACTAGCTTTATGCAGCTCTTTAGACCGAAACAGGCGCACTTTTTTAGACCAAAAAAGGCAGCAAACCAATATATGTCAGTGCTTTTAGATTTAATCAGCAAGCCCTAATTATCAATTATCCATGATCAATTATCAATTAATGAAGTATTTCATATGAGTATAGATGTGTTTCTTGTTGATAATTCACCATTTTGATTTCGATGATGAACTACCAACAATAACTCACAAATATTAACTTCTGAGATTTACTTGAAATTTATCAACCAAAGCATCTCGAACCTTTTGCTGAATTGGGTCAATATCTCCATCAGTAAGAGTACGATCGCTCATCCGATATATTAATCGAAATGCTAAACTCCTTTGACCTTCCGGTACATTTTCACCCCGATATTCGTCAAATAATTCTATTGATTCTAATAACTTTCCAGCAGACTCAGAAATTACCTGTTTAATCTCATTCACAGACACCTCAACTGACACAAAGAAAGCAATATCTCTGTCAGCAGATGGGAACGTAGAATAACCGCTAAACTTGCGCCTCAACATATCTGCTTGAGTCATCACTGACAAAAGTAACTCTAAGTTCAGTTGAAAAACATAAACTTCATCTGGTAACTCTCGCTCCTGTCGTAGTTGAGGATGCAATTGCCCGAATACACCGAGTGACTTACCTTCCAACCATAATGACGCTGTTCTTCCTGGATGCAACAAAGGATTTTCTGAGCTTTGTTTATATTCAACTGCTAAATAAAGTCGTTCCAACACTTGTGTCAAAATACCTTTAGCTTCAAACCAACTTAAAGGTTGTTCCCGACCACCTAGAGTCCAACTTTTGGGAGCATTGCCTATAATTCCGGCGATCGCATCTGCTTCCTCAAATTTTTCTTCCTGTTTCCAGAAAATACGACCTATTTCAAACCCATTTAATGCTCCATTTCCTTGTTCGAGGTTATATTGAAAAGCATCAATAAGTCCAGTTAGTAATTCTGTACGGAGAGCAGAATATTCCACAAATAGAGGGTTAGCGATCGCTATTTGATTTTCTTCACCTTGCTTAACCAAAGAATAGTGCATCAATTCAGTTAACCCTGCTCCACGGAAAGCTGCCCTGAGATGAAGCACCGCAGACTGTTCCGGTGGTAAATAACCCGCAGCACTTTTGCTCGGTAGAGTTTCGCAGAAGTTATCATATCCATACAAACGGGCCACTTCTTCTATCAGATCTATTTCCCGTTCTAAATCTCGATAACGATACGGAGGTACTGTCACATTCCAAACTACTTCCTCTGTAGTTTCCGCTCTAATTAAACCACATCCTAAAGATGTGAGAATACCTTCAACTTCTTCTGGTTGGAGAAAAGATTCATACAAAGTACCTTCTCCACGCTTCAGTGGTCCTAAAATTTCATTAATTCGGTTGAGACGGAGAGATAGTTCACGAGTTACTGTCAGGTGGTCTGCTGCAGTGCTAAAAGTTTCTTGAGTAGTAGTCTTTCCACCAGCTAGTTCAGTAATCAACATAATAGCACGACGGCAGGCCAATGCTAATTCAGCTTGATTAACCCCACGTTCATATCTAGTTGATGCTTCTGTGCGTAGACCTTGAGTCCGAGCTGAACGACGGATGGCGATCGGAGCAAAAATTGCTGCTTCCAATAATATATTTGTGGTCTTGTCATTAACTTCAGTTTCTTCACCACCCATTACTCCAGCTAAAGCAACTGGTTTGTCATTGGCCGTAATCAATAATGTTTCAGCTTCCAGGGTCCGCTTTTGACTATCTAAGGTAGTCAGAGATTCGTCAGGCTTTGCATAACGAACTCCTATTGTCAACTGCTCATTACCTGTGAGGGTTATTAGCCTGTTTAGGTCAAACCCATGAAGGGGTTGACCCCACTCCAGCAAAATATAATTAGTAACATCTACTACATTATTGATAGACCGAATACCTGCAGCATCCAACCGTTGTTTTAACCATCCTGGTGAAGGACTAATTTTTACTCCTTCAATAACAGTACCAATATAGATCGGGCAAGCTGCCGACTCTGAGATATCTATTTTCAGACTGCTGGAGCTTTCTTGGTCTTTAATCAGAGCGCCAGAAGCTTCTGGTATTCTCAGAGATGCTCCTGTCAAGGCCGCCACTTCTCGAGCAACACCAATCATACTGAGAGCATCAGCACGATTTGCCGTTGTTGTCAAGTCTAAAATTACATCGTTTAGACCAAGTAAAGGCCGAACATCACTGCCTAACTGGGGATTTTCTAACTCAAAGATATGAATTCCTTCAGAATCTTTTGTTAAGCCCAATTCTGCCAAGGAACAAATCATCCCTTCAGAGGGGACACCTCGTAGTTTACTCTTTTTAATTTTTAAGTCAATTTTCGACAAATAAGTACCAATAGTCGCTACTGGTACATAAATATCTGCTTTGGCATTCGATGCTCCACAGACAATATTTAATGGCTCTGCTTTACCAATATCTACTTGGCAAACTTGGAGTTTATCAGCATTAGGATGCTTATTAGCTTCTAGTATTTTTCCTACGACTACCCCAGTTGCCCAGGTGCTTCGATCTTCTATTTCTTCTACCTCAAAACCTGCCATTGTCAGAGTTTCGGCTAAGTCTTCTGGAGAAATGTTGATGTCTACCAGTTCCCGCAACCAGTTCAGAGAGATACGCATTCTTTAATAATTCCCGATCTTTAGGCACAGTGGAGCAAGATATTTGCTCTTAGGCCATATTTATAACTTCAAGTAACATTTTATCTCTCTGGTGGGTGGGGTCATAATTTGTCAAACTTTTAATTTATTGTCGGTCTTGATGGTCAAAGGGATATGGCAAAGAAACTACTATCCGTTCTATTATTAATGCAGGGTTGTTTTACAATGGATAATTGACAATTGATAATTGATAATTAATCCATTCGGCTTTATTGCCTCTCCTTTTAAGGAGAAAAAAAGCGGTCGAAGGATGGTGAGGTCTCCTCGCCATATCCATGAGACCAAGAGAAGAAATCAGATTTCCTTATATTCAATTCCGTAGCAGTTTTAACCAGAGGTAATTATCCATTATCAATTGATGAATATTCCCTTTTCCCTATCTTAATTAAATGTTAAATTAATTTTCATAGGTACTTAAATTTTGGGCGTGGGAGCGAAATAAGTGAGTTTAAAACTCCCAACAAATCATCAATTTAGTGGTCTTTAGTTAGTAGTTGGCCTTAACCTCTCACTAATTAGGGTTTGGGCTCAAAAGTCTTTTTGCTTGGGGTAGGGAGTAGGGAGTAGGGAGTAGTTAGGAGTTAGGAGAAATGGGAACTACACAGGAGGTGGCCATTCATAATAGTAAGAGTGATTTTTCTGCCATAGTTACCCCAACAGGACTTAATTTTTGAACCTTAGCTACCTAAAAGCTTACACTTTTTCCCGACTTCAAAAGGCTAAAACCAATATCAGTCAATACTTTTGTAATTAATCAGCAAGCCCTAATTAGGGTTTGCGGAAAAAGTCTTTTTCAGGAGTAGGGGACCCACCCCTAACCCCTCCGGTGGAGGGGAAAAGGGGAGTAGAGAGTAGTTAGGAGAAACGAGGAATTAATAAGGAGATAGTCGGATATATTTGTCCCTTAATTTTTCTGCTAAAATTTATGCCTTTTATGCTAAGTTTTTGAGGGTTTTCAACGTGATACCAGGTACTTTTTTCGCTCCTCTAAATACTAAAACCTTTATCAAAAGAGTGCTTTTAGAATTAATTAGCAAGCCCTAATTAATTCTGTACTCCAATACTTCCTTTAACGGTTAGATCCTTGACCTGATTTCTAAATTATTCTTCCAGAATCACAAAAGGTAAAAGTTACAAATGTTACTTTATGAATTACTAATTCACTCAAAATTAATTACTAATTTACTCAAATGATTATCAGTTAAAGTTTTTAACCGTATATATCTACTTTTGACTTTTGTGGAAATTGCAGAAACAGAACTCAAAAGTCATATTAATCCTTTCGAGTAACTCATTAGTATTACGGATTGCTACTTTTGATTTTGAAGACTTGGTGCTTCTACTTTTCTGTCCTGGCGAAGATACCTTTTGTTATTCTGGAAATAGTTGATTTAGAGATTAACTTAATCTTAATCAAGAATTTTTTGATTGGAGATTATTTTGCAGAATAACTACAAATTTTAATTAAACTATCATCCTACTATTACATAAGTATAATGTAATATATCTAGATTATTAGATTATTAAGTTAATTATTTAAAATCAGCCTGTTAAATGTGTAGCATATCTACCTCTTGTTAGGAAATATATATAACTATACTATGAACTATATATCTGGACTCATCAAGCCCGGACTACGATAGATTTATGAAATTTTAAAGAATAAGCTTTGTGTAAATCAAAATAAATTGGCCTTTGTTTAGTGAAATTAGTGTGAAGAGATTGGTCATTCAAAGAAAAATTCAAATTAGTGTTTTTGCATAATATGAGCTACTGTATAAATCCTGCCTGTCCTCAACCTCAGAACCCAAATAGTGTAAATAGATGTCAAGCTTGTGGTTCAGAGTTGATTTTGCGCGATCGCTATCAAATTATTCAACCTCTTGGTAAAGGGGGTTTTGGAGCAACTTTTTTATCTAAGGATACCTCGTTACCAGGAGATCCAATTTGTGTAATCAAGGAATTGCGTCCATCGACAACAACACCAAGTGTATTAGAGATGTCGCGAAGACTATTTGAGCGAGAAGCTGAAACCCTGGGAAAAATTGGCCATCATCCTCAAATACCTAGATTATTGGGTTATTTTGAGTGGAAGAAACATTTTTATTTAGTTCAAGAATATGTAAGTGGCTCAACATTAAAACAGGAAGTCAAAAAACAAGGTCCACTTACCGAAGAACAAGCTCAAGAATTTTTGCTCGAGATATTGCCAGTAATAAGTTATATCCATGGTCAGGGAGTAATTCACCGAGATATTAAACCTGCTAATATTATTCGGCGGAGTCAGGATGGTCATTTAGTACTGATCGACTTCGGTGCAGTGAAAGATCATGTTAGTCAAACTCATATTGCCAGTGGTGGTACAGGAGAAACTGCTTTTACAAATATTTCTATTGGTACTTCTGGTTTTGCTCCACCAGAACAAATGGCTTTGCGACCTGTATATGCAAGTGATATTTACGCCCTAGGAGTAACTTGCATTTTTCTGCTGACAGGAAAAACTCCAAATAGCCTTGGTTACGATCAGATCAATGGTGAAATTCTCTGGCGCCCTCTGGTTAATATTAGCGACTGGTTTGGGGAAATATTAGAGAAAATGTTAGAAGTTTCCGTGCGACATCGCTTCCAGTCAGCAGAAGAACTTTTAACAGCATTGAAGAAAAAAGAACCTGAGAAAAAGCAGGTTGAACCTACTCCAGATAATAGTCTAAATACAGTATTTAGAGAAGAGTCCACAGTTTTCCATGAAAATGAAGAAGATTTTTCCTGGATGTCTCCTAATACTCAAGTTGCTCAAAAAATTCGAGAGCGAAAAACTCGTTTAGAAAGGAATCCTGCAACTCGATCTCGACCTCAGATGAAGATGAGGAAAGAAGTTACTAAAGGATATTTGACGACAGTTTCTCCAAAAAAGACAACAACATTAAACTCTAAAACTCCAGAAAAATGGACTGCTGCAACATTGCGTAGTGCTTATGCTAAAGGTAGAAGAGATTTTGCTGATTGTAATTTAAGTCGCCTGAATTTGCGTAATGCTAAGTTGTCTGGGGTGAATTTTTATGGAGCTAATTTGTATCAAAGTGATTTGCAAGGTGCAGATTTGTCCGATGCTAATCTTGGCCATGTTAATTTAACTAATACTGTTCTCAAAAATGCAAATCTGACTAAGGCTTATTTAAGTACAGCTAGTTTGGCAGGATGCGATCTGCGGGATGCAGACCTGACAAATGCTTATTTGAAAGGTGCGAATTTACGGGGAGCAAATCTGTGTGGTACTAATCTCACTAATGCAATGGTAAATGACAAACAACTAGATATGGCAAAAACTAATTGGTGGACAATTATGCCCAACGGTAAAAGAGGTTCGGGATTCTAAAATAGTGCATATTTACCAACATATATAATATAATAGTGGCCGAAAAATTTTCAGGAGTTGGTTCATGCTCGAAAAATTTTTTTATGCCACAATGATTACCTTGTTACTGCCTATTTTATTAGGTATATCTCCTTTTTCCAAACCTCAAAGTTTGAATTTTCAGGAAATAACATGGAAAAATAACCATATTCAAAATACATTTCCGGAAACTTAATTTTTGCAAAGGCATGACAAGGCTTTGAGATTAATTATCCTAGAGGTTTAACGAAGTCATATCATGTCCGCTTGAATACTTATACTTTGGTGGAAGGAATACAGGGGGAAGAAGGCAGAAGGGTTTCTTCCAATTGTGACTTAATTCTATACACGCTCCGATGCTACCGGACATGATATCAGAAGTCAGAAGTCAGATAGGGGAGCCGTCGGTAGGGCGAGGTACAGAAGTTGTTTTTGTAACGGGGATTTGAGCAAGTCTCCAAAAACCCGATCGCCTTAAAAGGCAGGGTTGCGCAACCCAATTATTTTGAGAAAGCTATTTTTATAAGTTTTATGTAATTTTTTCTGGTTAATACATGACACTTCTCGACACGCTTGTGCAGAAAATATTTTGGAATTAAGTAGAAAGAATGATTTACCATGCTAGAAACCCACGTCAAATGGCGTGGGATATCCTTAGTAACCTCAAATTTTATATCGCAATAGATAAGTAGGGCGCGGACTTATATCATGTCCGCTTGAATAGTTACACTTAGGAGGAAGGAAGGCAGCGGGAGCTGAGGGCAGCTATGCTGAAGGGAAACAAAGGTTTAAAGGGAGAAAGTTTTTTTTGTCACTAATTATCCGGACATGATATTATGCTGATGATGAACTGAATCAGGGAAAATGTTTTTCCCCCAGATGAGCTGTTGCTTTCCGGAGCTGTTGCTTGCTATTTTTTTTGATAAAAATCTAATGGCTTCCTGCCCATGTCACCCATTTGCGAGAAACACCTAAGTGAGAGCTAGCTGCACTTAATTCTGCTTGATTAACATTTGCTGCTGTCAAATCTGCGCCACTCATTTCTACTTCATTCAGGTTTGCTCCAATTAAGTCTGCACCAGTAAGGTTAGTACTGCGCAGATCTGCTCGATTCAAATTAGCTCGTGCTAGCTTTGCTCCTGTCAAGTCAGCACCAATTAGATTAACATCACTTAAATTCGCACTACGCAAGTCTGCATAACTAAGATCGGCACCAGATAAATTTGCTTGACTTAACTCAGCTCCACTTAGTGTTGCCCCACTTAAGTCAATCCCACTTAAATCAGCTTGATTTAGATTAATCATACTCAGTTTTACCCCACGCAGATTTGCATTACTGAGGCAAATTCCTCGGAAATAGCGTTTTCCTATAGAGTAGCGACTCAGGAATTTTTGAGCATCCATATTTTTCAACTCCGTTTGATAAAATTAGTTTTTTAAAGATTGTTTATGTTTTTATGGTGGCAGAAACATCAAAAAATGTAGCTAAAACTACACAAAAGTTTAAAATTTTATAAATTTGTATGAAGGTCAACTTATATTATGTGCGGTTGAATAGTTACACTTTGGAGGAGGTAAGGCAGAAGGCAGGAGTCAACCCACCCGCGCGCCCCGAACGTGGAGGCAGGGTCTATTTATTGTCACCAGAGAAAAAAGGAAGAGGGGGGAGAGGGGGGAGAGGGGGAAGAGGGGGAAGCACAGGAACTCAAAAAAATATAGGGTTGTAAATATTCTCGCTACGACAAAGAATTAGCCCAGGGGAGATGGGGAGATTTGTATATTTGCACAATTAAATGTATTTCTGATGAATATTCTCGCTACGACAAAGAATTAGCCCTGCGACCGTGGAGGGGAAGGCAGAAGGAAAGAAAAGGTTAGAAGAGAAAAGGTTTTTTTATCACTGATTATTCGGACATGATATAACCCCTCCGGTGGAGGGGCGCACGGGTGGGTTGACTCCTAAGTAATTAGGATTAATATCATACAAGCGCTTCAGCAATACCTTAATTATTAATTATTAATTGTTGAACAGAGGTATTCATCAGAGCTTCTAAAATAACTTGTGGCCAGGGAGTTGCTACAGGGTTTCCATCCTGACCTCGACAAACCCATATTGCCTCTTGTTGACCAACGTGAAGTTTTTTACGTTTACCATCAGGTTCTTGTCGGAAGAATTCAAAATTGAAAACAGCCCCACATTCTGAAATAGATTTTACATAGAGAAGAACAAGAATTTTGTCAAAGGGCATTGCTTCTTGTAAGAAGTCCATGCGAGTATAGAGACAAATTAATTCTCCTTGAGGATTAGAGACTCGTAAGTATTCGGGGGCAACTGAATACAGGAACAGGTCTAGAGTTCGCCCTTGCCAGATAAAATAATTACTGTAGTAAACATTGCCGACTAGGTTTGACTCTTCCAGGGTTGTTTGATAAGTTTCTGAATACAGTAAATTACCATAAATATTTTCAGAAGGGGATTGGTAAACGATCGCTCCTGCCTCAATATTAGCAAGAGGTGCGGGTAATGCTGGCAAGGAAAAAGTTTGAGGGTTTCTGAGATCGAGACTAACTGGTTCTTGAGAAGTAAATTGCTTGAGGAATTTTTGGAAATAGGAAGGTAAAGGCACCTGTGCTGGAACCCCGTAACTCTCTAAATGCACCCATGTAGATTTGACATCTGCAAGGATAATTCTTTCTAGAGATTGGTCTGGTAAGACTTTGCAGAATTCTATATAAGCATCAAAGGTAGATCCAACTACATTTCCTAACCACACTCTTGCTTGAATGGTGTCGTAGGAGGTAGCTTCTCCTAACACTCGCATACTGACTGCGTTTGTTACCATGCCACAATCTCCGGTAAAGAAGTCAGATAACATTTGTGGTGCAATACTTTCCAGGGCAAATTCCCGGATTTTTCCTATCCAACTGAAATATTGGGAAAAATAGACTTTTCGACTGAGACTGCCACTGTCTTTAAAACTGAGCTGAAATCGTTTTTCGTAAACTACTTGTCCCAGATAGCCTTCTTGGATATGGGAATTATTGCCATCATCTGTGAATACTGCTACTTCAGAGTCAGATGAGGATGGAGTTGAAACAAGTTGTTCTTGAGGAACCAAAATGGCAACCATGCGTTCTGGGTGACGGGTGAGTTTTACAGGTTGGGTAACTACTAAATAATCCCCCTTGGCGATCGTAGCTTTTAATAACACGCTGTCTTGATGATGTTTGACAATTGAGAATTCTGGATGAGTTCCATTAAAGGCTTTGCGAACTGCTTCTATTGATGACCAGATACGAGTTCCTGCTCGATCCAGACTGTCACCTTCCTCTGCTAATTCATTCAGAATGGCACTGTGTTTAAAACTGAGAAGGGCAACCCAGTTCAGAGGACTACGATGAGTGATTAGTTCAATATCTACACCCTGTGGAGTATAGCCAACAGCACTCAGGCAATAGCGATCGCAGTGAGACAAAGACACATGGAGTCCGGCCACGGCAGTACCTACTAATTTTGGTTGTCCTGATGCTAAGGTGGTAATTTCAAAGTCTAGGGGATGTTCTGAGGATAACCCTAACTGTGCTTGAATAGCTTTGGCAATGATTGGCTTTTCTTGTTGTCGTCGCTGTTGTTTGGGCAGAACTTGTAAATTTGGGGCATATCCTAAGGCAACTCCCGGTTGTTTTAATTCCAAAGCTTCAAAAGCAGCCTTTAATTTATCTTGTAGGGTCTTAGCATCTCGTTGTCCTGGATTTGCTAGTTCTTCAGCGGTGGGATTAGAAAGATTTTCTTCCATAATTCGCACGCGATAATCTGTGAGTTTTTCCAGGATATTCCCTTGTTGATCGCTCACAAATACTTCACCAATGTATTCCTTACCTTCTTGCTCGATCGACAAAATAGTTACATTTACTATTCTGTCATCTTCCTGAAAATGAGAATTTTGGAAAAATTCTATTTTACCTATTGAGATTGGTAAACAAATATATGGGAAAATATTTAACTGTAATGACTGTAGTAAAACATCTCTCAAATAAGGATCGCCGAGTAGCATATAGCTTTCCATTTCTGTGCCAAAGCTTTCTTGAACTAGCTCTGTTTCAGAAGTAATGGCGTAGGAACGAAAAACACTCTGGTGTTGGCTAAGAGAATATATTCCACCTATGCGTTGGAACCGTTCTCCTTGAAATAGCAAGTCTCCATAAAGATCTGTTTGGGGATTAATTGCTAGAGGTTCTCCTAACTGAAGATTGGTTTTGATACTAGGTTTTATTTCTCCTATAATTAAGGTTGCAGCAAAATAATCTGTTGTAAATTCTGTTTGCTCAGTGCGAATGCTTACTTTAACTGCTTTTTCTCCGTTAGCCAAAGCTTCCATAACTTCGGCATGAATTTCAATTTCTATCCCATGAGTTGGGTTAACGACAATAGGGTGATGCAAAGATAAATTTTCAATCCGGGCAATTTTATTGTGTATTTCCCCAGTAACATAAGCAGTTGCTTGCGCCATTGCTTCTAAACCGAAGACTGTCGGGAACAAATAAGACCCTTGCCAGACATGATCTTTAAGGTACAAATCTTGGTCTAGACTGAGATGGGTTCGCACTGTTAACTCAACATGAGGCTCAAAATGAAGCACCCGTTCGATAAAACGAAATAGATGGGTTTGACCTAATTTAACTGGCGACCAAGTATCAAGACCTCCTAAACGAGCGCTAATAACAACTTGCAAAACTCCAGGATCGTATTCAAACAACTGAAGAAAACGATCTACTCCTTCCTGGAGTGGAATTGCTTCTATTCCCATTTTTTCTAAAGTTGTGATGCTACCCATCCGCGCACCCATCCCTACTTCATCCCAAACGCTGTAAGCTAGGGATAAAATTTGAGTGTGAGGATTTTTAGCTTGAAACTGACGCAGTAAAAGGGTAAGATATTCGTTGGCAAAAGCATACCAAGCATTGCCAGGCATTCCTGTGACACCAATAATAGAGCTAAATGCCATCACAAGTTTAGGAGGTGTCGTGGCGAGAGCTTGTAAAAGATTATAAGCGCCCAAGACTTTTGGGGAAACTTCTTTTTGCGCTGCTTCTAGAGTTACTTGTTCGATACGACGGGGTGTATTTAACCCTGCACCATGAATGACACCTGTAATCAAACCGAGTTCAGAGGTGATTTTCTGTACTAACTCCACAACAGCTTGGGAATTCGTAATATCGGCAGGATAATACTGACAAATTAGTTCCTCATCTTGGAAGCATTTTAAGGTTTGCATTACTTCTGGGTTTTCCCTTGGACAGCGACCGACTAAAGCCATTTTGACACCAGTGGTTTTTGCCAAAGCTAGCGCACATTCAGCAGTAATACCTTTTGCGCCTCCGGTAACAAGAATCACGTCCTCTGCTGACCAAGATAGGGAGCGAGGTTTATAGGTAGCAGGTTGTTGAAGGCGAGTTTGGGGTACTAAGCGCACTAATTTCTGATCATAGCCTACTATGACGATCGCTTCTGTCGTACCCATTTCTTGGATCACGAGTTCGACTGCCTTTGAGTCTTCAATATTTGGAGAGAGATCGACTGCTCGTACTCGACTGTGAGGACGCTCTAAATGAAGACTGCGAGCAAAAGCACCCGCACAACATAATTCAGGAGAAATAGCTGCTCCTTGACTGCCAAAATGTCCGCCACCAAATTGTACATAAGTCAGACAACAATTTGTGTTTGCTGGGGGTAAAGTGGTAATACTCTTGAGGCGAGCAATCATCTGTGCTAAAGGAAGCATCTTCTGTGATGATGATGTTTTCGGTAAAATAGCTAAGTAGTGAGTAAAACGGCTTGAGCAATGATTTTCCAAGGAGTTTACTTGGTTATAGGTGATAATTTTCACTTGAGCTTGATGTTGTTGCAGTTTAGCCATGAGCACTTGGGAAAAATGGCGATCGCCTTCTTCGGTAACAATCAAAACACGAGCTTGAGACCAATTAGTTTCTACCACCGAAATTTCTTCAGGAACATATTCAATGGCAAAATTGCGTACCCAGGTGGAATAATTTTCCTGAGTTATCTTTTGAGGTTGGGGAAGAGATTTTTCCTCTGAATGTGAAACTAGCTGGTTTTGCTGAAGTTCTACTACTAGCTCCCCTAGGGTGGAGTTAGTTAGGGTAGAGGGGTCTATTTTACCGATGACACCAGCTTTTCTCGCAGCTATAGCGATTAAATATGCTGCTTTAATAGAGTCGAGATTGAGATCATCTAACAGGCGCAAATCTAGACTGAGAGTTTTTTGGGGAAGTCCTGTCTGCTCTTCTACTAAACCTAGGAGTAACGAGGTTAAATCCTGATCTGCTTGTGTAGCAGGGGAAAGTGGAGGTATAATTTCACTGTTGTGTTCTATTGATGGTGTAGTCTGAGTTATTCCCCCCATGGTTGAGTGAATGACTTGGATAATTTCTTTGAGACTAGCGTTAGCTAAACTTGAGGGATCGATGACACCTGCTATGTTGCAAGCTTGGGCAACAGAAGCAATTAATTCACTAGCTTTGATGGAATCCATATTCAGGTCATCAAGAAGTTTGGCATCAAGGGAAATACTATCTGCTGGATAACCTGTTTGCTCGACAACTAGATCGATCAAAATTGACTCTACATCTAAAGTTGGTTCTTGAGATTGAGATACAGATTTTGGGAGCGGAGTAACTTCTTGAGTAACAGGATTTGTCGATTTTACAGGATGCTCCTGGTTGGCGTTGTGGTTCATAGTAACTTTATTGATAGAAGGCGAAATGTTCTGAGACTGAGACCTATTATCAGCAGTAGTTTGAGTAGGTTTAGTTAGATGAGGTAAATTTTGAAGATCGGCACAAATGACTTGAGCTAAAAAAGAACCTCGCTGAGAAAAGTAAGTGGAAAGGAGTTTAACCAGATCTTTGTTATTTGAATGCTTAGAGTAAGACATATAAAAAATATAGATGATTGGTATGTTTTACAAGGAGGGAGGAAAGTTTTCGAGATCTGCTCGAATTAAATCTGCTAAAAATGAGCCTCGTTCGACAAAGTAATTGGATAGGATTTCAGCGATAGCATGATCGTTGAATGGTGTATTTGACTCTAGCTCTTGTTCCCGATCGCCAGATAAAGATAAGTTCATCGGAGATAGGTATTCTGCGGAAACTGAGAAAGGTCGTTCACAAGGATTATCAATAAATAGCCGTTGTGAGGCGGGGATAAATGGGCGAACTAGACGATTTTCGTAAACGGTTGACCAGTTAATTTGACCGCCGTGGGCGAAAAAGCTAGCTAGAACTCGATTAAGGTCTTTTGCTTTTCCTGCCTTAGATTCCAATGGCAGACATAAAGACGAGTCTGTGATGGCACTTACTAATCCTGAAAGCACCTTACCAGGGCCAACTTCGAGCATAATATCGCATTGAGGAGCGATCGCCTGAACCAAATCGATAAAATTTACTTGAGCTGTAACTTGACTAGCAAAATGTTCTTTGAGGTTAACTCCAGATTCCATTAACTGACCATTAACACAAGAAAATAATGGAACGTTAGGTGGTTCAAGTTTTTCAGGGATTGGTGCATTACTGCGCAAATGTTCTGCCGCTTGTGCCATCATTTGGGAATGAAATCCGTTAGCTACAGCTAACTGCCGAGTTTGAATATTTTGGGTTGCTGCTCGTTTTAGTAAAAGCTCCACACTCGTTTTTTCACCAGAAATTACTGTTTGTACGGGACTATTAATGTTGGCAACTGCAAGATAACCAGGAATTCCAGACAAAAGTCGTTGAGCAGTTTGACGATCGCATCCTAAACTTGCCATATTTCCAGCTAGAATGGTTTGTGCTGTCATTAATTCTCCTCTCATGGCAGCAAACTTTAGTAATGTTTTTTCGTCATAAGCACCAGCGAGATGAAAAGCAACCAATTCTCCTAGACTGTGGCCACCAACAGCAACAGGTTTAATGCCCAGACGTTCTAAATAACGTTTCCAGAGTAAAGAAACAAAACAAATTGCAGTTGGTGCAACCTCAGTCAGTTCTTGAAACCAGTTCTGTACTTGTTCGGTATTAACTGCACGGTCTAGGGGACGATAAATATACTCACTAATGGGTGAAAATCCAATTTCTTCTAGCCAGAGATCGCTCTGTTCCAAAAATTCTCGTGCCCAAGAATAGCGTTGTACCAGAGTACGAGCCATGTTTAATCGCTGCGACCCTTGACCGGGAAAGAGAAAACCCACACGACTGCGCTTAACTTGATTAGAAAGCCAAATATTTTGTTGCTGAGTAACTCTGATTTCGTTGGGAGCAGGGGGGCGATCGTTGAGCAGTTGCTCTAACTGTTTTAGAGATTCTAGTAAATCTTTTGGAGTTCCAGCTACTATAGCTACTCGCCAGGGAAACTCTAGATTCACTTGACTAGAGAGTTCTGCTGCTAGATCGACCAACTCTGCTAAACTAATTCCTTCAGCTTGCTGACTCACTAGCTGAATTCGTTCCAATAGTGCAGCAACCGAAGCGCCACTCAAAACAAACACTTCTGTATCTTGATGAGAAACCAATAAAGCTCTTTCATCCAAGGAAGGTTTTAAAGAAACTGCCGGAGCATCACCTGAAGATATTGTAACATGGGAATTAATCCCACCAAACCCCATGGCAGAAACCCCTGCATAAAGAGTTTCTGTCGGATCATAAATTTCTCCTTGTAAAATTGGATAGAGACATTTAGCTACCTCATCAAATACAGGATTCGGTTGTTCACAGTTAGCCGTTGGGGGTAAAATTCTTTGATTAACAGCCATGACAGCTTTAATAAATCCACCTATACCAGCAGCAGCTTTGGTGTGCCCAACGATAGATTTAAAAGAAGTCATACCACAGGAGCGGGGTTTTGCTTCCCCATCAGCACCCATAGCTAAAGCTACCCCTGCCAATTCTGTGCGATCGCCTACTGGCGTTCCCGTACCATGTCCCTCGATAAAATGAAGTTGCCTTAGACTATATCCTGCTTTTTCATAAGCACGACCCAAAGCTTTTGCCTGTCCAGTTCTTGAAGGAGCAGTAATACCTCCTTTGCCATCGGACGATATTCCCCAACCATTGATAACAGCATAGATATAGTCTCCTGCTGCACAAGCATCTTCAAGGCGTTTGAGAACTACAAAACCACAGCCCTCTCCTGGAATAAAACCACTACCACGACGGTCATAAACAGTCATATCTTCAGCTGTCAAAGCACCTGTTTTGGCAAAACCAATTAGCTCAAAGGTATCCAAACTAATATCAACACCACCAGCTAACGCCATATCTAAATCGCCATTTGCTAAAGAAGTAGCAGCTGTTGCGATGGCAATTAATGAGGAAGAACAAGCAGCATCTACAGTATATCCTCCTCCATCAAAATTAAAGAAATTGCAAATTCTGCCACCTATGGTATTAGAAAGACCTCCAGCTAATGAGTCTTCAGTAATCTTGGGAAAGACAGATTTGTAGAATTGTTCCATAGTTTGGCTCAATTCCTCGATCGCTTGAGGAGGTAAACCCTTAGCTGTAGCAGCAGCATACAAAACTTTCTTCACAAAAGGCCAGCGCAAACGCATCGTATTAGAGCGAGTGTGTTCTCCTGTTAAGGTATTGCCTAAAATTACACCAGATTTGTGAGTTGGTACGCTTTCACGTTTGTAACCTGCATTTTCTATAGCTTTCAAAGCAACTTCTAAGGCTAACCAATGAACAATATCAGTGGAGGCAACAGTTGATTGAGGAACTCGTCGCTTTACCCAATCAAACTCAAAACCGTCTATAACAGATGCCTGACTACCATAGGTTTGATCGGGTGCATTCCGATCGCTGTCGTAATAGTCAGACAGAGGTAAGCGTCGATCTGGCATCTGTCTAAATTGGCAACGTCTAGCTAATATATTTTCCCAAAGTGCTGATAGTTCATCGGCACCAGGATAATGGCAACCTAATCCAACAACAGCGATCGGGGTTGTTATTCTTGGCGTTTGTAGGCTCATGTTTGCTTTCTAGTATATTAAAGGTCGATAATCTTATACCATTTATCCATGAAGTTGCGCTTAATAAAAGATAACAGCTATTAGTAAAACTCAGGTTTGGGTAAGAATTATTAAGCGCATTGTTACAGAGAAATGGTATTAATCATTTACTCAACGAGATTTCTAACTTAGACCTACCAACTTAACTTAAGATACAGTACTGTTTTGAATTGTCAGGTCTCGGCTAGTTTTCCGTATTTTTACGAACTAATTCTTGAATATCTACTTGATGCAACGTAAATCTTCGGATATATTAGTTAAAGATAACTAACATCACTTACGTATTTTCCCTGTTATAAAGCATATATAGCATTTGTGTACGTTTTGACTAATAACTTAATTAAGAATTGTAAGATAAGCAAATCAACTTTTTGTCGATTATCGACAGTGAAGATCGATAATTTTTTTGACTAATAATTTAAATCCTTCAAACTTACTGATAGTAGGCTATTTAGACAAAACTAATTGTAATTTCGACAGAAATATTTTCAGCTTTTGTCGATTATCGACAAGATTTAGCAACGACTGTGATAATAGACCTCTCCATAAATTAATATTTAGTAATATTTGAAAATGAATAGAGATGTCTAATGGCCAAAATCAATAGAAAATGTACTTATGTTCTCACAACAGCAGGAAAACAGAAAATTGATAAGCAATTTTCTAAATTATTTGGCGATCAATATAGCTATAATCAAATTAGTGATACAACTGGTTTGCACCGCACTACGATCAAAAAAATCATCAAAATGAATGAAGGAGTTACTTTAAGAAGTCTGGACAACTTTTTTAGTCATCTTTGCTTAGATTTAGAAAAATCTGATTATCAACAAAGCGAACAACATCAAAAAAGATCTCATCAAGACTGGGGAGATGCTCCCGATCTTCCGGCTTTTTTTGGCAGAGAAACAGAATTAGAAATCCTCAAAGAATGGATTATCAAAGACCGTTGCCGACTCATTGCTATTATCGGGATCGGTGGTATTGGCAAAACAGCAGTGTCGATCAAATTAGGCAAAGGTGGTATTGGTAAAACTGATTTATCCTTACATTTAGCACGAAATATTCAAGATGAATTTGAATGTGTAATTTGGCGATCGCTCATTAATACGCCCCCCATTACAGAAATTATTACAGATTTTATTCAATTTATATCTCATCAACAAATAACTAATTTACCAGAAAAAATATATCAGCAAATTTCTCTGTTACTTGACTATTTAAAAAAACATCGTTGTTTATTAATTTTAGATAATGTGGAGACAATTCTAGCACCAGGAGATGCTGCGGGAAAATATCAACCAGGATGTGAAGAGTATGGTCAACTTTTTGAAAAAATTGCCTCAGTACCTCATCAAAGTTGTTTGCTATTAACAAGTCGTGAAAAAATCAATAATATTGAGAGATTATCAGGAAAACGGAAGCCAGTTCGTTTTTTTGAATTAGCGGGTTTAAATTCTGTAGAAGGACGTGCAATTTTTGATGAAATTGGTGATTTTGTAGCTACTGATGAGCAATGGCAACAATTAGTTAAACTTTATAATGGCAATCCTTTGGCATTAGAACTCGCAGCTCATCATATTAAAGATTTTCCTGGAAATATCGCTGAATTTTTAGCACAGGGAAAGCCGATTTTTGCTAATATTTGCGAGTTATTAGATTGGCACTTTGAACGATTTTCTAATTTTGAGAAAGAAATTTTATATTGGCTAGCAATTCATCGAGAGCCGATTTCCATAGCTGAATTAAAATCGGATATAGTTACAAAAATTGCCCAAGAAAGAATCTCAGAAACTCTGCATTATCTACAAATTAAGTTGCCTTTAGAAAAAAGTCAAGAGGGGAATTTTTTCACCCTTCAGCCAGTGCTAATAGAATACATAACAGAAAAATTTATTGCCACAGTTTGCCAAGAAATCGAAACAGGGAAATTTCAACTTTTTAATCATCATGCTTTACTCATGGCTACAGGCAAAGACTATATTAGAAATACTCAAATCAGAATTTTTATTGAACCTATTATTCAAAGACTAATTGATATTTTTCATAATCAAAAAAACCTCGAAAATTATTGCCAATCTTTGCTAGAAGAACTCCGCAAAAATACACCACTTCAATCAGGGTATATAAGTGGAAATATTCTCAATTTATTCTGTCATTTGAATACCAACTTAATAGGCTACAACTTTTCTCATCTGACCATCAGACAAGCTTACCTCCAAGGAATTAACTTACACAATGTTAACTTTTCCTATTGCGACTTAACGCAATCTATTTTTACTCAATCTTTTGGTGGTATTCATTCCTTAGCATTTAGTCCTGATGGCAAACTACTAGCAGCAGGGGACTCCAATGGGTTAGTCCGTTTATTAAGAGTAGCAGATGGGCAACAGATGGCAACATTTCACAAACACGGATGGTGGGTTCTATCCATTGCTTATAGTCCCGATGGGGAAAAATTGATCAGCAGTAGTATTGACGGTACAATTAAGGTGTGGGATATCGCTACAGGTCAGTGTATTCAAAATTTAGAAGGACATACAAATTGGATTTTTTCTCTTACTTTTAGTCCGGATGCTAAAATAATTGCCAGTGGATGCAATGACGAAACTATAAAGCTTTGGGATGCTTCAACAGGTGAATGTCTTCAAACTTTAACAGATCATAACGGTTGGGTTTTGAGCGTTAGTTTTAGCCCTGATGGCAAAATTTTGGCAAGCGGGAGTGCCGATCACAATATCAAGCTTTGGAATGTTGAAACATTTAACTGTATTCGGACTTTGACAGGCAGCGAAGATGGTGTCTGGTCAGTAGCTTTTACCCCAGATGGTGAAAAACTTGCCAGTTGTGGTTATGAAAGAATTATTCGCTTGTGGAATGTGAAAACAGGAGAATGTTATCAGGAACTAGCAGGTCATCGAAAGGAAATCAAGGTGCTTGCTTTTAGTCCGGATGGTAAAACTTTAGCTAGTGCTTGTTTTGAACCTACTGTTAAATTCTGGAATGTTGAGACTGGAAAATGTCTGGCGACGGGAAAGGGTCATCAGACTGGAATTCGGACTCTGGCTTTTTGTTGCGATAACAAAACTGTGGCAACGGGAAATAATGACCAGGTGTTGAAACTCTGGGATGCTAAAACAGGGAAATGTGTAAAAACTTTCCAAGGTTATACCGATCAAGTTTGGTCAGTTGCTTTTAGTCCGGATGGTCAGAAAATTGCTAGCAGTCATTTGGATTATGTTGTCAGGATATGGGATGTGGAAACGGGAGAATGTTTGCAATATTTGAGAGGACATAAAGGTTTGATTTGGACGGTGGTTTTTAGTCCGGATGGTAAGAAAATTGCCAGTTGTAGCGATGATGAAACTATTATGGTTTGGGATGTTAATTCTGGTAGCTGCTGGAAATATTTACTATATCCCACTCAACAATATCAAGGGGGTATTTGGACGATTTCATTTAGTTCTTGCGGTCAGTTTCTAGCTAGTGGAGGTCAGGATTCAACGGTCAAAATTTGGGATATTGAAACTGGAGAGTGTAGGGTTTTATCAGGACACCAAGGTTGGATTTGGAGGGTTGTGTTTAGTCCTGATGCTCAAACCCTCGCTAGTGGTAGTGATGACCAAACTATCAAAATTTGGGATGCTTGTACTGGAAAATGTCTGAAGACTTTACGGGGACACAGCAATAACGTGAGGTCGATCGCTTTTAGTCCGGATGGTCAGTTTTTAGTAAGTGGCAGTGAGGATAGTACGTTAAAGCTTTGGGATGTGAGAACGGGGTTATGTCTGAAAACGCTGCGGGGGCATAAATGTTTGGTTTGGCCTGTGAAATTTAGTGCCAATGGTAAATTGATTGTGAGTGGCGCTCAAAATGGTAGTTTGAAACTTTGGGATGCTTTTACTGGAGAATGTCTGAAGACTTTGGAAGGTAACAATAAACATATTTCATCAGTTGATTGTAGTTGGGATAATGAAACGGTTATTAGTGGTAGTTTGGATGGAACAATTAAATTTTGGGATGTTAAGACTGGTGTTTGTTGGAGAATTTGGCGAGTGCCTAGACCTTATGAAGGTATGAATATTACTGGAGTGAAAGGGTTAACTGAGGGTAACAAGGAAGTATTGAAAGCTTTGGGGGCAATAGAAGGTCTGAGTTGATTTATAGCAGAAGGAAGAAGGAAGAAGGAAGAAGTAGAGAAGGAAAAATATTGCGTTGTCTGATTTTTAAGCTTTTGATACTTCCGCGACCTTTGCTTCGACTGCTATATCAGGTAGCAAAAGCCGTCAAAATGGACCTCTCGGTGTTAGACTAAAATGTTGAGTAAATCATACATACGACTGAATGAGCAAGAATTCAACTATTGACACAAAAGAGCAAATTCTCAATGCTGCCGAGAAACTTTTTGCTTCTCTTGGCTTTGCTGGAACTTCTCTAAGGGCCATAATTCGAGAGGCAGATGTAAATTTGGCTGCAGTCCATTATCATTTTGGTTCAAAAGAAGAATTATTTATTGCAGTAATTAGAAGAGTAGCGCAACCTATTGTCGAAGAACAAATGCGACAACTGGCAATTTTAGAAGACTCTGAAGACCTCCCTTCAGTGGCAGAAATTGTAGCAGCTGTAATTACCCCACCCCTACAAATAATTCAGGATAGCTCAGAACAATGTCTAATTCATGCCAAATTTATGGGCCGTTGTCGCACGGAACCCTATCCAATTCAGAGACTAGCGGAAGCAGAATTTAGTAGAACTCACCAAAGATTTCTAGATATGATGCAGAAAGTGCTTCCACATCAATCTCCAATGGAATTAGAATGGAAACTCGATCTTGTGATAGCGATGTTGATCCGAGTTCTCAATCAAATTGAGCCATTAGAACCCCTTAATGAAAAAAGTTCTAGTGAGGAAATTGACGATCTTGTACAACGTCTTGTGACTTTTATAACTTTTGGAATTAGTGCTTAGGCAGTCTTCAACAATTAATAATTAATAATTAATAATTAATAATTAGGGCTTGCTGATTAATTATAAAAGTAACAATTAATAATTAATAATTAATAATTAATAATTAATAATTAGGGCTTGCTGATTAATTATAAAAGTATTGATATATAAAGGCTTGAGCCTTTTTAGGTTCTAATTGCAGTACGCCTGTTTCAGTTGAAAACGCTCATGCATGCTAGTATTTTGGGCTGACTATGGCAGAATAATCTTGGGACAAAACGCCCGCTCCTACCTCCTCGCTCATTCCCCGTTCCTCCAGTATAGCTGTCTCCTACAAAGAGCAAAAAGACTTTTTCGGCAAACACCTAATTAACAATTGCCTCTTCTTTTCAAGGAGAGGATTAACACAAAAGGGAAAATTAATTCATTGTTTCTCCTTTAAAGGAGAGGAATTTCACCTTAATTATTCGGTAAATTCAAGATCGAACACTGGATAGGATCGAAAATTTGGGATATTTCTTCAACATTGAGAGCAGAACATTTTTATGATACTTAATCATCCGGACATGGTATAAAATCAACTTCAGGATACAATAATTATGGCGTTGCTGATTCTGGGTATGATTTTGCCCCCCTAACCCCCCAAAATTGGGGGGAATAAAACTCTAAAAGTCCACCAAAATTGGTGGATTTAGGGGGCTTGACCAGAACCAAACAATCGCGCATTCATACTTCAATTCAGCAACGCCTAATTATTGTATTATTACAGTTTAAATGAAATGACTGAACTGTTTACCTTAATATTTGATGTTGACGGAACTTTGGCAAATACAGAGCGAGATGGCCATAGAGTAGCTTTTAATCAGGCTTTTGCTACAGCGGGTTTAGACTGGGAATGGTCAGTTTCGCTCTACGGAGAATTGTTAGAAGTATCGGGTGGCAAAGAACGTATCAACTTTTATATTAGTCGGTATCAACCAGAGTTGAAATCATCTATTCCACTCCAGGAATTAGTTTATAATCTGCACGCCACGAAAACTCAATATTATCAAAGGTTATTAGCAACAGGAACTATTCCGTTGCGCTTGGGAGTAAAAAGATTATTAGCAGAGGCACGAAATCATAAAATACGGTTAGCGATCGCCACTACTAGCACTTTAGAAAATGTCACTGTTTTATTAGAAAACACTTTGGGCAAGGAAAGTTTATCATGGTTTGAAATAATTGCAGCAGGAGACATAGTTCCACAAAAAAAACCTGCGCCAGATATTTATTATTATGTGTTAGAAAAAATGAATATTCAACCAGATAATTGTCTAGTCTTTGAAGATTCAGATAATGGTTTAAAAGCTGCTTTAGCGGCAGGATTAAAAACAATTGTTACAGTGAATGATTATACGCACAATCAAGATTTTACTGGGGCATTTTTAGTTTTAAATAATTTAGGAGAACCAGATAAACCTTTTAATGTAATAGCTGGAAATGCTAAAGGTAGAACTTATGTAGATATGAATTTAATAGACGATATTATCAACTTTAGGTAAGGAAGAGGGAAGAAGGAAGAAGGAAGAAGGAAGAAGGCTTAAAAGCTAGAAAAAACTTAAATTTCCTTGTAGATATTCACGCTAACTTTTATACAAACAGTACTAGCTAAGGGACATCTAAGTAGTATCTGTGGTACAATGAAATAAATTCTTATAGGTTATTTATTATTGAAAAATGATTCTTAGCAATAGCCAAGTGTTAGCATTATTGGAGTTGAAAAAACTGCCCTCGACTGTCAGCTTTCAAAGACATGGGTTTGTGCTTGAAAGCGATAGTAGGCAACAGCAAGGACAGCAAAAGGGATGGCGAGTTTTGAAATAGGAATTAGTTACTTCTTGCTCTTTGCCCGGAAAATCTTGATTAATCGACTGAGTATGGCATCAGCAGTTTTTTCCACAGCCCAAACTATCAAAGCACTGGTTACTAACATCAGAATCGTTTCCATAACAACCTCGTTTTACAACTCTTCTAGAATCTCTTAAATCCTGTATGACTTGGGCAAATCATGAGTATGATTTGCTGTATAATTTACTGAAACTTAGTTTGTATAACTTGTGTTTGATATGGAACTAAGTAGTCTGCCGTTAAAATTAGAAAAACCCTTTCTATCTATCTGATATATGATACTTAAATCGCTCAAAGCTTCCAAAACAGGTATCGAAGAAGCCAGAAAAATCCTAGTCTCCAGGCAGTTGAGGCAAGAAGATTTGGTTGGCCACTGTTGCCATAGTCGCCAGCCAATCTCTAAGTTTTTTAACGGTAAACCTGTTTCTCGCTGTATTTTTGTTGATATTTGCAAGTTTTTAGGTTTGGATTGGGAACATATTGCTGAGGAGCAACAGGTAAATAATGGTAAAGTTCCTCTCTGTGATCAAAATGGTAAAAAACCTCCAGAAGTCAAGATGCAGAAACTTCCAGGAGATAAATTGGTATTTGCGATCGCAGGTAGTATAGATACGGTTGACGAGGCGAAGTTACAGGCAATTATTGGCCTGTTACAGAAAATTTCTGGAGACACTGATATAAAAATTGTGGGCAAAGAAAAGGGTAGTATTAGGCTGATTTTACAAGGGTCTGAAGCAGGTTTGGCCAAGCTAAAGGAACTGTACGAGTCTGGAAAATTGACAGAGGTATTGGGTACTCCAGTTGAAGATGTACATTTTCTATCTGAAGAAACTGAAGCTAAGTCTAGTTCAGCAGAGTTACACAATAACCAAGAAATTTTAGTTCAGAAGATTAGAAGTAATAAAAAAGATGGTTTAAATCTTGCGAAAGCTGATCTCAGTGGTGCTGACCTCAGTGATGCTGACCTCAGTGGTACTGACCTCAGTGGTACTGACCTCAGTGGTGCTGACCTCAGTGGTGCTGACCTCAGTGATGCTAACCTCAGTGGTGCTGACCTCAGTGGTGCTGACCTCAGTGATGCTGACCTCAGTGATGCTGACCTCAGTGATGCTATCCTCAGTGATACTATCCTCAGTGGTGCTATCCTCAGTGGTGCTAAACTCAGAGGAACTGACATACTAATATCTCTTTTCTCTATTGATGAAGTGAAAAAACTAGCAAGTCATCAAAATATTAACGTTCCAGAAGTTGATAATTTACTAGATGAAGTAGAGGAAATTTTAAAAATTTCTATTTCTGAAAAGTATAAAATTATGTTTTACTTAGCAATGGTTAATTTGTATGAAGTAGAAGAGATAGCTAAAATAACTAGACACAGTTACAAAAACATACATTCTGATTTCAACAAAAATCTAGGTCAATATCTTAAAGAGTATTTTTATCCTCAATCACAACCTTTACGTTTTGGTATTACTTCTTTGAGAAGAACTGTTTTTTCCTTAGACAAAAAATATTTTTATCGGAATAATAAAGATGATTTAATTAACATTTTATCTAACCGTCTGAAAGAAAACTCAGATGTTAACAAAGACCTAAAAGTTGAGGAGAATATTCACGATATTCATGGCATTAACTACCCAAAAGTTGATAATTTATTAGATGAAATAGAGGAAGATTTCAAAATTTCTAAAGATGATTTAATTAACATTTTATCTAACCGTATGAAAGAAAACTCAGAGGAAAATATTCACGATATTCATGGCATTACCCACTAATCAATTTTTTCTATTTTAAAAGAGCAAACACTACAAGAGGCGAATCAAGTCATGAGAGCAGAATCATCTAATCAAATATTATCCGAATCTAGTCCAATTGAGACTTCTAAATTAATCCCAAAATTAAAACGAGCATACGATTTAGACAAACTTGCTAATGCTAATTGGATTAGAAAATCAGCTAAACGTATTGAACCAGAAGTAATTAAAATTTTATAGGATTTGAGAAATAATATGGAAAATGAATATCCTTTTGTTCAATAATAAATTAAGCTCAGTCTTCACAAAGTTACGCTACCAAAACTATGACATTAAGTGAGGTTATATGCCCCGAAAAGAATTTAATCCCCTCTTCTCAATTGATGAAGTTAAAAAACTGGCAATTCATCAAAATGTCAACGTTTCAGAAGTTGATAATTTATTAGATGAAATAGAGGAAAATTTTAAAATTTCTATTTCTGAAAAGTATAAATTCATGTTTTATTTGGCAATGATTAATTTCCTTACGCCGGAAGAGATAGCTAAAATAACTAAACACAGTTATAAAAACATATATTCTGATTTCAACAAAAATCTAGGTCAATATCTTAAAGAGTATTTTTATCCTCAATCACAACCTTTACACTTTGGTATTACTTCTTTAAGAAGAACTCTTTTTTCCTTAGATAAAAAATATTTTTATCAGAATAATGACGATGATTTGATTAACATTTTATCCAACCGCCCAAAAGAAAACTCAGAAGTAAAAAAAAAATCAAAAGTTGAGGAAAATATTCATGATGATAGTGACTGCATCCACTAACTAATTTTCGCATTTTAAAAGATTCAAACACTACAAAAGGTGAATAAAGTCATGACAATAGAATCATTTAATAAAATACAATCTAAATATAGTCTAATTAAGACTTCTGAGTTAATCGCAAAATTACAACAAGAATGCGACCTAGACGAACGTGCTAATTGGATTAGAGCATTAGGTGAACGTATTGAACCAGAAGTAATTAAACTCCTCTGGGATTTAAGAAATAACATGGAAAATGAAGATCCTTTTGTTCAATACGAAATCAAACTAAGTCTTCACAAAGTTACGAACGATCCTAGTGTTGGAATTGGTATGTTTCTCGACAATTTATCAGTATTCCAAACCCAGAAAAAAAATTCCCAAGCTCCTAAAATTCTAATTGACTCTAATATACTTGAAGAATTTTTGTTAAGGAATAAAACTACTATCAACCAAGATGTTACTAAAGTAGTTGAATGGGTTTTATCCGAAAAGATTAATCCCTATATTGGTAAAAATGGAGTAGAAAATCTTTGGTCAAGAGTTAAAAATTTGAGAGGAAAAGAATATGCTAACCGTCTTATTATAGAAATTCTCAGTCAATTTAAGGTTTGTGACATTGACTTGAAAGAGATCGATTTGGAAAAATATCCCACTGTCAACATACCAACTGTTATTGAAATTGAGTGTGCCAAAAAGTATAATTTGGATGGCATTATCACTTTAAGGGATAGAGATTTTGTGGGTAGTGGTTGGTCTTATGTTTATTCACCAGCATTATTCTTGGAGTATGTAGAGTCTGAAGATTCTGATTTATCACCAGAATTTTTCAAAGAAAAACTAGCTCAAAAATCTATTGATAAAAGGAGAGAAAAACTATCCATCAATTTGAAGGAAGAACCTCTTAAAAAGAATCTTTCTTTTGAGGATCAATTACCCATTTTTCAAGGCTGGAGAATCAAAAATTTTGAAGTTCTCTGCACCAAAAAGGATCTAACTTCTGCTACAGTTATCTTACAAGATCGATTTGGAAAAGAATATCATACAGAGTCTGGGTTCAAAAAAGGTTCAATTAATGCACTTTTTACTGCTTTTGATAAAGCTTTATCTCATATAGTTGAGATTAAACATGAACTCAAAGCTATGTACATAGCTAATTTAACGCCGGGTAAAGAAGGCTCCGTGACAGCTGTGGTTTTCGTAAGATATGGCAAGGAAGAAGTTATCAGAATTTATAGCCATAAAAATATCATCAAAGCCTATCTATTTGCTTATGTTAAAGCAATTATTGCCGTTTACGCTCCTAATGAATATCCTCAAGATATTTATGAAGAAAAGGAACTCATAAGTTTATATAAAATAGGAATGAGAGACTTTCGTAAGTTAAATTTCAGCAAAGTAGATTTAAGTGACAATGAAGCTAATCTCTCTGAATCAATTTTGATAGGGTGCGATTTTAGTAACGCTAATCTTTCAGGCGCAAATCTTACTAAAGCTGATTTAACCAGAGCCAATTTAAGTAAGGCAAATTTGAGTAAAGCCAACTTGACTGAAGCCAACCTGACTGAAGTTGAGTTAGACAAAAATAACCAAACTCTCTTTGAACGTACAATTTTGACTAATACTATTATGCCTGAAATAAAAATTGCCGTCAGTGGAAGTTCACGGATAGATAAAGTAGTTCGATTATTAGAACAAATTAATGTTCAAAAAAGTAAATGTCAGTTATTAGCAGTTCATAGCATGACTACTCCTACATGGTGGTATAGTGATTTGGGTATGTATTTTTGGGAAGTAACTAAAAAAATACTTCAAAAAGGTATTCTCATAAAAAGAGTTTTTATACTTCCTGAATCTCTTACGCAAGAACATTTAGAAGTACTGCGAGAACAAAAAGAAGTTGGTGTAGAAGTACGATATATTTGTTGCACCAATGCCAAAAATGTTGATAATTATGACTGGCATAATACTAATGTGATGATTTATGAAAACTCGTTGGTTGAAAGAAACTCCTTTACGACTAGAATGCTAATCAATAAAGAGAAGGAAAGTGGTTATATTTCCTATCAAAAAATAGACCTTGAAACTGACAAAGAACGTTTCTATTCCATTTGGAAAAAAGCAGAGCATTTCAATTATGCGACACCAACTATTCAAAATGAATTTTTGAAACAATAACTATTTCTCAAGGATTTGAAAATTAGATTTTTCAAAGGACTCAAAAAGTGTTTCGGTCTGGAATTATGATCGCTAGTTAAGGTGAACAGGACTTACGCATAACTACCACTTATGGTAGGGGTTAACAGTCGTTAACCCCCCCCTACAAATCCTATCTAACTTCTCTTTTACAGAACCACTCCGCATCATCACAGTAAGTGCTATAATATAAAATCAAAAATAAAGATGATTGGAGTACCAAGAAAAACAGCGTATGAATGCTCAAGCTACAGTTACAAATAAAGCATTATTAAATGGTAAAGGATTACCTCCTTTTGAATCTATTAAACCAGAAGATGTAGTACCTACAATGACAGAACTTCTGGCAGAATTAGAGCAAGAATTAACAAACTTAGAAACTACAGTTAAACCTACTTGGAATGACTTGGTGGAACCCCTACAAAAATTAGTAGACCGTTTAAGTTGGAGTTGGGGAATAGTAGGGCATTTAATGGGAGTAAAAAATAGCCCTGAACTAAGAAAAGCTTATGATGAAGTACAACCAAAAGTAGTAGAATTTTCTAATAAACTCAACCAAAGTCAACCTCTTTATCAAGCTTTCAAAAAATTACATAATAGCGATAGTTGGCAAAATCTAGATTCAGGACAAAAACGCATAGTTGAAGCTGCTATCAGAGATGCAGAACTTTCGGGAGTAGGTTTAGAAGGCGAACAGCGAGAACGTTTCAATACCATTCAACTAGAATTAGCAGAACTATCTACAAAGTTTTCCAACAATGTCCTTGATGCCACAAAAGCTTTTAGTCTCACATTGACAAACAAAGAAGAAGTCGATGGTTTACCTCCCAGTTTATTAAGTTTGGCAGCTCAAGGTGCCAGAGATGCTGGAGCAGAAAACGCAACACCAGAAAACGGACCATGGCGCATCACTCTCGACTATCCCAGTTTTGCGCCCTTTATGCAGCACAGCAAACGACGGGAGTTACGAGAACAACTGTATAAAGCTTTTATTAGTCGTGCTTCTAGTGGGGAGTTAAACAACTATCCTCTAATTCAACGTATTTTGGAGCTACGTCAACAAAAAACTCAAATTTTAGGCTTTAATAGTTATGCAGAACTGAGTCTCGCTAGTAAAATGGCGCCTGGTGTTGAAGCAGTGGAAAAGTTATTAGAAGAGCTACGCAGTGTGAGTTATGATGCTGCAGTTACAGACTTGGAAGAATTGAAAAAATTTGCTGCCAGTAAAAATGCACCAGAGGCAAATGACCTGAAACATTGGGATACCAGTTTTTGGGCGGAAAGACTGCGGGAAGAAAAGTTTGCTTTTACTGCCGAAGAGTTGCGACCATATTTCCCACTCCCCCAAGTTCTTGATGGTTTATTTGCTTTAGTTAAACGGATATTTGGTATTAATATTACTGCTGCTGATGGGGAAGCACCAGTATGGCATCAAGATGTGCGTTATTTCCAAGTTAGTGATGAGACAAATACACCCATCGCTTATTTCTATCTTGATGCTTACAGTCGCCCGGCGGAAAAACGGGGGGGTGCATGGATGGGTGAATGTATCACTCGCGCAAAGCTTGTGGAAAATGGTCAAACTACTTTGCGTTTGCCAGTAGCTTATTTGCAATGCAACCAAACACCACCTGTAGATGGTAAACCTAGTTTGATGACTTTTAGTGAGGTAGAAACTCTTTTCCATGAGTTCGGACATGGTTTACAACATATGTTGACAAAGGTTGACTATGCAGGAGCTGCTGGTATTAATAATGTAGAGTGGGATGCAGTGGAGTTACCCAGTCAGTTTATGGAAAACTGGTGTTACGACCGCGCCACATTATTTGGAATGGCAAAACATTATGAAACAGGGGAAACTCTGCCAGAACATTATTATCAGAAACTTTTGGCTGCCAGAAATTATATGAGCGGCAGTGGGATGTTGCGTCAGTTGCACTTTGCCTTAGTTGATATTGAGCTACATCACCGTTATCAACCACGTGGTGAAGAAACAGTGATGGATGTGCGTAACCGCATCGCTCAAACTACTACTGTGTTAGCTCCATTGCCAGAAGATTCATTTTTATGTGCCTTTGGACATATTTTTGCTGGCGGTTATGCTGCTGGTTATTATAGTTATAAATGGGCAGAAGTATTGAGTGCTGACGCTTTTGCTGCCTTTGAAGAGGCTGGTTTAGAAGATGAAGTAGCGATCGCTAGTTGTGGTAAACGTTTTCGAGATACAGTATTAGCATTAGGTGGTAGTTTGCATCCTATGGAGGTGTTTAAAACTTTCCGAGGTCGCGAACCGAACACTGAACCTTTGTTGAGACATAGTGGTTTGATCGCTGCTGCTTAAATTAATGTTATACCCAAAGCGATCAATGTTTGCTACATTTTCTTGAGTAGTAGGGACGTTGCATGCAACGTTCCTACAGAGTAGGGAGTAGGGAGTAGGGGGAAAGAATTGATAATTTCTTTGGGATAATTGATTTGATTTTTTATTACTGGAGATGTCTAATACCAATAGTCAAGAATAAAGCAGCATATTTCATATTAATTGTCAACTCACAACTCAACTATTTAATTGTAATTGATGACATCAAAAATCTCATAAAATACCACTGAATTAGTTTGAAATTGATTGTATTGATAATCACAATGTTATGATTAGCAAGTAGACAATATATGAAATAAACAATCCCAAATTGATATGTGTAGATTACTAGGCTATCTCGGTGAGCCAATTTTATTAGAATCAATTGTTAGTCAACCAGAACACTCATTAATAGTTCAAGGTTATCAACCTCGCGAAATGAAAGAAGGATTACTAAATGCTGATGGTTTTGGGGTGGGTTGGTATCATCATCAAAAACAAACTTTACCTTTTACTTATAAAAATATTCAGCCAATATGGAATGATATAAACCTCAATAGTCTCGGTCGTTATATAGAGTCAGGATGTATTATCAGTTATGTTAGAAGTGCAACTCCTGGTCAAGGAATTGATGTGAGTAATTGTCAACCATTTAGTTATAAAAATATATTGTTTATTCATAACGGTTATATTGATAAATTCAGATTTACTCTCTATAAAGAAATACGCTATTACCTCAAAGAAATTCCTTATTTATTGATTAAAGGTAATACAGATTCAGAGCATATTTTTGCATTATTAATTAATGAAATATTATCTAATATTGGTTGTAATTTTAAACACGCTCTACAGGAAATATTAGGAATTTTGACAGAAATTGCTAAAACAAAGGAAATTAAATTTTTAGCAAATACAATCATTACAGACGGACATAAATTAGTTGCTTCTAGGTTTGCCCAAGGTGCGACTCCCCCAAGTCTTTATTGGCTAAAAGACGATCCTCATTTCCCCAATGCTGTGATTATAGCTTCTGAACCTTTATTTTTAGGTAGGTGGCAAAAATTTCCAGAACAAAGTATTGTTACAGTTAGTGAAAGCCTTGATATTGAAATCTATCAATTGTGAAAAAAATTGAGATTTTTCATAAGGCAAAATATACAGTTATTACATCTAATAAATGTTAAATGAAATGAGGAACCTGATTCAATTAATTTTTTAATCTGTTTAAGTTGAACATCATTAACTAAACAAATTAATTTCTCGACCAATAAAGAATGTGCTTCCGGAATTTACATTGCTTAACATTTTGCAGGATAGCGATCGCTATAGTGTATTTACCTGAATTCAATTACTTTTTTGGCGTTGGTAAAGCGCGTGTATGATATTAATCTTAATTACTTAGGAGTCAACCCACCCCTCGCCCCTCCCCCTCCCAGGAGGGGAGGGGAAGTCATATCATGTCCGGTAGTATCGGTCTTGTCTCGCAAAGGTAGGCAACAGGCAACAGGCAACAGGCAACAGGCAACAGGCAGGAATACTTAAGAGCAAGAAAAAAAACTTAAATTTCCTGTAGATATTCACTCTTGGGTTTACACAAACGATACCAGCGGACATGATATCAGGAGTCAGGAGGGAAGAAATAAGAAGAAAGAGGAATAGAAGGAGAAAGTTTTTCGGGGAGCGTAGTCGATTTTCGGAGCTTCCCGTAGGGTGGGATGGCGTTTTGCTGCGCAACATATAAAGCGGAGCCGCTCTGTCAAGAGCGGGTCTCCTCGCCATATCCATGAGACCAAGAGAGAAAAATTTTTCATTATTAGTCAATCAATTCCGTTTTCTTTTGAGAGGTAATTATTAATTATTAATTATTAATTATTAATTGTTGAATCCTACTTCCTCGCTCGTACCCATTTCTCCTGTCTCCTGTCTCCCCCTCCCCTCCTGGGAGGGGCTAGGGGTGGGTTGGGAGGGGTTAGGGGTGGGTTGTCTCCTACCCCTACTAAAAGACTAGTGAAGCGCAAACCCTATGTCATATAGACGATCGCCAGATTTCGCCCCTGCTGTTTTGCTTTGTACATTGCTTGATCCGCCATACTAATCAGAGTCTCTGGTGAACTGTCTGTAGTAGGAATAACACAAGCAATTCCCATACTAACGGAAACAACAGAACTTACTTCCGAACGTTCGTGGGGAATAGCTAGTAACTGAATAGCTTGTCGAATACCCTCGGCGACAGCGATCGCTCCTTGTCGATCCGTATTAGGTAAAATAATTACAAATTCTTCACCACCATAACGAGCAACAAAATCTCCCGGACGCTTGACCGTTTCTGAAGCAGCATGGGCAATTTGTACCAAACAATTATCTCCAGCTTGATGCCCATAATAATCATTATATAATTTAAAATAATCTGCATCAAATAAAATCAAGGATAAAGGTTGTTTTTCTCTTTGAGCACGTTGCCATTCTTGCACGATAGTTTGATCAAAAGTGGAACGATTATAAACTCCTGTTAATCCGTCAATAGTTGCCAGACGATTTAGCTCTAATTCTAATGTTTTTCTTTCAGTAATATCTCTGACCGTAACAGCAAAACCATCAGCTAATTTTACTGCTATGCAAGAATACCATTTTTGTTCTTCTTTGTACTTATAATTAAAGTCTTTTTGTAAGGATATTCCTGTTTCTACAACACCGACAAAAGCAGCAAATAAATTAGGATCAATTTTATTGATAAACCTTCTGAAAATCAACTTTCCAATTAAATTTTCTCGTTCTTGATTGAAGACTTCAGCAATAATAGGATTAACTTCTAGGCAGCGAAAATCTTCAATTTCTGCTGTGTTGGGATTTCTAACAGCTTCTAAGGCAGCAACCCCATCAAGGGAACTCCTTAAAATACTAGAAATCAAGGCTCTAGATTGATATAAAATTGCTTCTGCTTCTTTTCTTTGTTGAATTTCTTGCTTAAGCTTTTCTTGTTCCTGTTTCAATAGTGCTTTTTCTTGTTGTAAAAGTTTTTGTTGTTTCTGAATCGTTAACTGACTGTTAATTCTTGCTAAGACTTCTTCCTCCTGAAATGGCTTAGTAATATAATCAATTCCGCCTACTTCAAAAGCTTTGACTTTATCAAAGACTTCACTTAAAGCACTAATAAAAATAATTGGAATATCTTGAGTTTTCTGATTTGATTTTAAGTGTTTGCAAACTTCATAGCCGTCCATTCCTGGCATTTTTATATCTAAAATAATTAAATTAGGGGGTTCTATTTGAGCTGCTTCAATTGCAGTTTCACCATCTATAGCTTTTCTTACTGTATAATTTTTCCCCTTTAAAATAGTAGTTAAAACTCGTAAATTATTAATTTGATCGTCAACAATTAATATATTACCTACTAATATTTCCTGATTCATAAGATTTATTTCACTTTCTTTACAATATATTTTTTTTACCATTTTTAGGCAGACCAATTAAATCATATAATTGTGAATATACCCAATATTTTTGTATTGTCTTGCAGCAACTAGCCGTTTGATATTTGACCTGGTATAGTATCAGGAATATCAGTATATTTAATCCTGATTTTGCTAGTTTCAATAACAACTGATATCAGCTTTACTAATTAATATCTATTTCATTTGATCTTTGAAATATAAAAACCATATAAATCATTATTTTTTTTGATATAGTCAATCACTTAATGATAGAAAGTTTTTGATTTTATGAGCTTCAAGTAGGCCATTATGAGCGTTGAAATATTGGACTTTATGACAAATTGGCCATACCTGTTCCCGAACAAAATTTAGCAATAATCCTTAATAAAATTTAACTCTATGAATAATTTAATCAGTGGTAAAATGTATTATTAAGAAATGTTGAGTTGATGCATCAAAAAACTTATACTTGTTTATAGACAGAAGCAAAAAATATCTGGATTGTATATTTTTTCAGACAATCAGAGAATTATTAGTGTCGCTAGAAATTTCCGATTAATTAATAAATAAGGAGCATTATAATGTCTGAAGTCGCTACTAAAAACCTCACCTTTTGGGATACTACCGACTATAAGTATCCAGGGTTTGGCCAAACAGCGCAAATCTCTGATGGTTTAGGAGGTACAATAGGTATCACCTACAATCAAATAGACTATGATGACCGTGCTTGGAAAGGAAAGCCAGATGGTGATATCCCCATCACAGAAGATCGCCTCCTCTCTGGGGAAATAGAGAATCAATTTAGCTTAACGGGTCAAGTCAAAGGTATCACTGTTACTATGCCTCAAATCAGGACTATAGGACGTGAAAATAACTATTCTGTTACTCTAGATTTTAGTAACTACAAAGCTTCTCTAGCTGGCTCAAAAGCAACTGATGGCGCTACCTGTGGTGACACTTATTTGGCCATCTCAAGATTTTTCAACGGTACTGCAGCTGGATATACAACCATAAAAGTCACAGCAACAACTCTAGATGGTAGTCCAGTAAATTTAGCTGACTGGAAATTATTCAACAGTGGGACCCTTGGCAAAGGGAACAATGCTCGAGTATTCCTAGATGCAGCTACTCAAACTATATCTGGTAAAAACTCTCAAGGTAAACAAGAGTTCAGTCCAACTCCACCCAACCCAGGTACTTCTTTTGGCACAGATACGGGTCTAGGTTTGTTTCAGTTACCGAGGGACCAACGTTATACATCTATTACCCTTAGTTTCAAACAAAAAAAGATTCAAGGTGTAATACCTAATGATTTACACGATATTTATGTTGCTAGTAATACTACTTCTACAAGTCCAATTAGTGAAACTCCTGAAACTAAACCTATGGATATAAATAGTGGTTTACAACTGCATCTGCCACTGAATGAAATAGTTGAAAATGCAGCTAAAGAAAAAGAAGTTGTTGATACTTCAGGCAACAAACTTAATGGCAAAGTTCATGGTGCAACAATTGTGCCCGACTCGCAATTCGGCAACTGTGTACACTTTGATGGGGTTGATGATTATATTGATCTGCCAAAAGAAACTATTCCTCAAACTGGTGCAATTACTATTAGTTTTTGGGCATATGGTGGCAAGTCTTTACCTAAAAATACTGTTTTAATATCTGCATATAATAAAGGTAATCAGCCACTTGTTCGCGTCTATTTACCATGGTCAGATCGTCGCATCATCCTTGATTATGGAAATCCTTTTGACAGAATTGAGAAGGTAGGTGAGGTTGTTGATTTTAAAGATAAATGGACTTACTGGACATTTACTAAGAATGTTGCCAAAGGGGAGATGAATATTTATCTTAATGGTAGTTTGTGGCACAGTGGTACAGGTAAAGACAAACCTATAGATTCAGTTGTTAAGGTGATGTTTGGTCGTGAAACTTATAATAGTTTCTATAATGGTCAAATTGCTCATCTACGGATTTATGACCGAGTATTATCACCAGAAGACATCAATGAATGTATGAAAGTGGATGGAACTCCTCCACCTATGGATATAAATAATGGTTTACAACTGCATCTGCCACTAAATGAAATAGTCGAAAATTCAGCTAAGGAAAAAGAAGTTGTTGATGTTTCAGCAGGAAAGCTCAATGGTAAAGTTCATGGGGCAACAGTTGTAGCTGAACCACGCTTTGGTAACTGCTTAAACTTTAATGGGAATAATGATTATGTTATTATTAACCCAATGCCCAATTTCCCATCAGAAGTGATTACAGTATATTGTTGGATTAAATCGAACAATAAAGTCAAAGCAGGAACACCTTTTTCCTATGCTAATTCTCAGAGTGATAATGCCTTTTTATTGTATGACATTAGAAAACTTCTCTTCTTAATTAACTGCGGTGCAGGAGACGCAAAGAAAACAGAAGTTGTTTTTAATGATGGTATATGGCATTGTTTAGCTGTTAGTTGGAACAGCAGCAATGGACAACTAAAAGTTTATCAAGATGGGGAAGAGAAATACTCTGGAACTTTTAGCCAAGGAAAGAAAATTACTTCTGGGGGGTCGCTGGTATTAGGTCAAGAACAGGATAAAATTGCGGGAAAATTTGATGCCAATCAGGCTTTTGAGGGTCAAATGGCTCATGTGCGGATGTATAACCGAGTATTATCACCAGAAGAAATTAACGAATGCATGAAAGTAGATACAGCTCCTCCACCTATGGATATAAATAGTGGTTTACAACTGCATCTGCCACTGAATGAAATAGTCGAAAATTCAGCTAAGGAAAAAGAAGTTGTTGATGTCTCAGCAGCAAAACTCAAGGGTAAAGTTAATGGAGAACCAAAAGTTGTAGCAGACTCCCAACTTGGCAATTGTCTAAATTTTGACGGTGTGGATGATTATATCCAAATGCCAGAAATGAATATTGACTATTCACAAGGTTTGACTGTAGGAGCTTGGGTACAGTATAACAGCTTCAAGAAGTGGTCGAGAATTATTGACTTTGGAAATGGTGCTCCAAATGACAATATTCTGTTTGCTAATGAACTTACTACTAATAATTTAGCCTTCCAGGTGAATAAAGGTACTACTCAAAACAGGGTTAAAGCAGATGGCAAACTGGAGTTGAACCAGTGGGTTTATGTAACAGTAACTGTTGATGGGTCAGGTAGTAGCAAAATCTACAAGAATGGTGAAGAAGTACAGAGTGGTTTAGTACATCTACCTAATAATCTTAATCGCACCAAAAATTACATTGGTAAGAGTAACTGGTCAGTAGATGGATATTTTCAGGGTAAAATGTCGCATCTGCGGATGTATAACCGACCATTATCTCCTGAAGAAATTAACGAATGTATGAAAGTGGATGAAACTCCTCCACCTATGGATATCAACCGTGGTTTACAATTGCATCTGCCACTGAATGAAATTGTCGAAAATGCAGCTAAGGAAAAAGAAGTAGTTGATATTTCAGCAGCAAAACTCAAGGGTAAAGTCAATGGTAATCCCAAAATTTTAGACGACTCACGCTTTGGCAATTGTCTAAACTTTGACGGTGTGGATGATTATATCCAAATGCCAGAAATGAATATTGACTATTCACAAGGTTTGACTGTAGGAGCTTGGGTACACTATAACAGCTTCAAGAGTTGGTCAAGAATTATTGACTTTGGAAAGGGTCCGGGTAACAACAACATTCTGTTTGCGAATGAAGGTACTACTCAGAATTTAGTCTTCGATGTTTATCAAGGTGCTACTCGAAACAGGATTAAAGTAGATGGAATGCTAGAGTTGAACCAGTGGCTTTATTTAACAGTCACTGTTGATGGGTCAGGTAGTGGCAAAGTATATAAGAATGGTGAAGAAGTACAGAGTGGTTTAGTACATCTACCTAATAATCTTAATCGCACTAAAAATTATATTGGCGATAGTAACTGGTCAGCAGATGCATTTTTTCATGGGAAAATGTCAAATCTGCGACTGTATAACCGAGCATTATCAAAAGAAGAAATTAATGAATGTATGAAAGTGGATGAAGCTCCTCCATCTATGGATATTAATCGTGGTTTACAACTGCATCTACCATTGAATGAAATTGTCGAAAATGCGGCTAAAGAAAAAGAAGTAGTTGATATTTCAGCAGCAAAACTCAATGGTAAAGTTTATGGAACACCAACAGTTGAAGTAGATAATCGCTTTCGTAAATGTATCAACTTTAATGGACCAGATGATTATATTGAACTCCCTGTAGCAACTATTCCTGAAACAGGTGACATTACAATTAGTTTTTGGGCTAATGGTAGACATTCTGGCAGAGGAAATTCTATCATCTTGGCAGTAGATACAAAAAACAACAGAGTAGTCAGTATTGTTTTACCTTGGACAGATAATCAAGTTTACTTTGATTTTGGAGGTGCTAATGGTTATGACAGAATTGGCAAACTAGCTGATGCTGTTGATTTTCAGGATCAATGGAACTACTGGACATTTACCAAGAGCATGGCTACAGGTGAGATGAAAATCTATGTCAATAGTAGTATCTGGGAGAGTGGTATAGATAAGGAAAAACCGATGAGTGCAGTTACTCAGGTGAAGTTTGGCTCTGGTTATGACTTTTATGATGGTAAAGTTGCTCATCTACGGATTTATGACCGAGTTTTATCGCCAGAAGAAATCAATGAATGTATGAAAGTAGATCAAACACCACCACCAATGGATATAAATAAAGGCTTACAACTGCATCTACCACTCAATGAAATAGTAGAAAATGCAGCTAAAGAAAAAGAAGTTGTTGATGTTTCAGCATCAAAACTTAATGGTAAAGTTAATGGGTCTCCTGAAATTGTAGCTGACCCGAACTTTGGTAACTGTATCAACTTTGACGGGGTGGATGATTATATCCAAATGCCTGAGATGAATATCAACTATTCACAAGGTTTTACCGTAGAAGCTTGGGTATATTATCAGAACTTCAAGAACCAGTCAAGGGTTATTGATTTCGCGAATGGTCCTGGTAAGAACAATATCATCTTTGGCAATCGTACTACAACCAACGATGGATTATTAGTTGTATTTGTTGGTTCTACGAGAAAAGCTATTGAAGTAAAAGGGATACTCGAAAAGAATCAGTGGCTCTATCTAACAGCAACAATTGACAAGTCAGGAAATGCCAAGGTGTATAAGAATGGTCAAGAAGTAGGGAGTGGGTTGGTAGCTATCCCCAATAGTGTTAACCGCACCAAAAACTACGTTGGTAATAGTAACTGGTCAGCAGATCAATTGTTTCATGGTAAAATGTCAAACCTGCGGGTGTATAACCGAGCATTGTCAAAAGAAGAAATTAATGAATGTATGAAAGTAGATACTACTGGTGAAACTGACACCAAATCAACAACTACCGAACCCACTGGTGAAACTGACACCAAATCAACAACCACCAAACCCACTGGTGAAACTGACACCAAATCAACAACCACCAAACCCACTGGTGAAACTGACACCAAATCAACAACCACCAAACCTACTGGTGAAACTGACACCAAATCAACAACCACCAAACCTACTGGTGAAACTGACACCAAATCAACAACCACCAAACCTACTGGTGAAACTGACACCAAATCAACAACCACCGAACCTACTGGTGAAACTGACACCAAATCAACAACCACCGAACCCACATCAGCGACTGAGCAAAAACCTATGGAATATCGGATTTATCAGGTCAAAGGTAATCCCACAATCCAAACTGGATATCAAGCATCAGAATGGACTGCAGTTATTGCCGGATTTAATTCTGGAGCACAGCAGAAACACAAAGTCTCAGCGTTGACGATCATGCCTGTTGTTGAGGATGAAGAATGGAAAATCAAGTGCGATCTAAAAGATACAGACGATCGCTATTGGGATGTAGCCGTTTTATTTATCAGGAATAACATGGTAAATAGGGTCAACAACTTTTATCGTTAGATAGCTGTAGCCTAAAACGATATCTGATAGAATTTTTTGGGGTAGCATTTGATGGCTGCCCCTTTTTGATTTATACCATGTCTGGATGAGGCGCTCGTAGTGTTTTATGGAGCAGTTTATGGAACGTTATCTGAATTCCGATCGGAAATTTGATACAGACAATGCTCCAAAGGTTGATAGTGATAGACTCCTGCTTCTAACCCTTGACAACGGTTAACCACTGGATAAATTTCCAGCTCATAAATTGCACCGCCAAAAGGCAGTGTTAGCGAACGCTGATTTTTCCTATATTGATGTTTATTTATCTATTGGACAATAGTTACAGCAGTGTTAGCGAACGCTGATTTTTCCTATATTGATGTTTATTTATCTATTGGACAATAGTTACGGCAGTATTCGCGAACGCTGATTTTTCCTATATTGATGTTTATTTAACTATTGGACAATAGTTACAACAGTTCTCGCGAGTACTAATTTTTCCTTTGATTGATGTTTATTTATCTATTGGACAATAGTTACGGCAGTTCTCGCGAGTACTAATTTTTCCTTTGATTGATGTTTATTTATCTATTGGACAATAGTTACGGCAGTATTCGCGAGCGCTGATTTTTCCTGTAATTGATTTTGATTTATCTATTGGACAATAGTTACGGCAGTATTCGCGAACGCTGATTTTTCCTATATTGATGTTTATTTAACTATTGGACAATAGTTACAACAGTTCTCGCGAGTACTAATTTTTCCTTTGATTGATGTTTATTTATCTATTGGACAATAGTTACGGCAGTATTCGCGATCGCTGATTTTTCCTGTAATTGATTTTGATTTATCTATTGGACAATAGTTACGGCAGTATTCGCGAGTACTAATTTTTCCTGTAATTGATGTTTATTTATCTATTGGACAATAGTTACGGCAGTATTCGCGAGTACTAATTTTTCCTTTGATTGATGTTTATTTATCTATTGGACAATAGTTACGGCAGTATTCGCGATCGCTGATTTTTCCTTTGATTAATTTTGATTTATCTATTGGACAATAATTACAGCAATTTCCGCGAACGCTGATTTTTCCTATATTGATGTTTATTTAACTATTGGACAATAGTTACAACAGTTCTCGCGAGTACTAATTTTTCCTTTGATTGATGTTGATTTATCTATTGGACAATAATTACAGCAATTTCCGCGATCGCTGATTTTTCCTGTAATTGATGTTTATTTATCTATTGGACAATAGTTACAGCAATTGATGTCTATTCTATAATGGAATAGTAAATCAACCCAAATTTTGAAATGTCTGCATCTTTACCCCAAGGTTTTCCTCAACCTACTGATACTAATGTCATCGAAGTTAAAGAATATCCCCAATATCGCGCTGTCACCTACACACATACAGGTGATTCCCGGATGGCAACTAGAGCAGCTTTCGATCCACTGTATCAACATATCAGCAGTAATCAAATTGCCATGACAACCCCTGTGGAAGCACGTTATGTCAAGGAAGGCGAACAAACAGAAGTATCTTTTCTCTATTCAACTCCAAACATGGCTCCCCAGAAAATTGATTCTCAGGTGATGGTGAGAGATACTTTACCGATGACGGTTGTGAGTATTGGCGTACAGGGTGCTTACAGTTGGGAGAGCTACGAACAAAATTTGCAAAAGTTGAAAGAATGGTTGGCGCAGCATCCAGAATATGAAGTTGTGAGCCCGCCAAGACGGTTGTTGTATAATTCACCAATGACACCAGAAGATTTGAAACGGAGTGAGGTGCAGATTGAAATTAGGTTGAAGTGATACAGGAGACTCCGGGTTATAGAAGAAGGCAGAAGGGAAAGAAGTATTGGTTGTGCGTCAAGAAAGTGTGGGAAGTGTGGGGAGATGTCCGAAAGTAGGGGGAATAATTCTACCTGTATCTTTTCCTAACTTTTTGGTCCAAGAAGCTTAAATATTTGCACTTTTTTCGCGACCAAAATGCGCTCAACCTTTATATATCAGTGCTTTTAGATTAGATTCGCCAGCTATACTTACTTATCCCACACTTTGCGCTCTGCACAACCGAAATATTTAAAGGGAGAAGGTTTTTTGGTCGCCTCAGCGGAACGGAGTTCTATTGCTGAATTATCCGGACATGATATTACAAAGTATTTTCGTCATTGCGACCGACAGGGTTTGCGGAGCATTCCGGGAAGGAAAGCAATCTCAAATCCTAATTTTTCGTACTTCATGTGTAAGTCCTGACTCAGACAACGCAGAATTTTTCGGCGTTGCTGAATTGAAGTATGAATACACGATTGTTTGGTTCTCGCCTTCGCCCCCGCGCATCCCCCGTTCAACAAAAAGCGCAGCAACATCTGGCTTCCCCCTTTCCAAGGGGGACGGGAGGGGGATTAAAGGGGGACTTTTAGAGTTTTATTCCCCCCAGGCATTGGGGGGCTAGGGGGGCTCGCATCATACCCAGAATCAGCAACGCCTTCTTCCTTCTTCCTTCTTCCTTCTGCTATAAAATCAATCTCCACTGACATGAATTACTAAGTCTCGGGTATGACTACGTTGGCGATGTTCCCAAACATAAATTCCTTGCCAAGTACCTAATACTAATCTGCCATTATTAATCGGAATTTGTTCTGAAGTATGGGTTAAAACACTACGAATATGAGCTGGCATATCATCAGGACCTTCAGCACTATGAATATAATGATAACCTTCTGGTACTAATTTTGAGATAAAGTTTTCCAAATCAACTAATACATCTGGGTCGGCATTTTCTTGAATTATTAAACTAGCGGAAGTGTGCCGTAAAAATAGATTACATAAACCTGTTTTTACCCCTGATTTTGCTACAGCTTCTTGTACTTTGGAAGTGATTTTGGATAAAGATTTACCAGAAGTATTAATTTGGAGTAATTGTTGATAGTGAGTCATTTCAGTTATCAGTTATCAGTTATCAAGTAAGCATTTCCTGCGGAATGCTGCGCAAACAGCAGTCAGCCATCAGCGCTTCAGTTATTTATTCAGGTTAATATTTGTTGTATCTTGATTATTCAACATTAAATGGTGAATCACAGGAATTTCAATACCTTCTTCCTGGAAAGCTTGTTTAATCATTGTACCAAGAATTCTCTTCATATCAATATGTCTTCCTGGTTTAACTTCTGTAGTGATATGAATTAACATTTGATAGTCATAAAATTCTTCTATGCCATCTACTACTGTTCTTTTCATTATCTCTTCTGGATAATTTTCTTGAAGCTTATTTCCTACTTTTTCTATAATTTCATAGATTTGATTAATATCACTTTGATAAGGAATTTTCAGAGTGACAACTGAATTACTATGGTGTGAATGATTAACTACATCCTTAACATCACGATTATGGATAATGTAATGTTTATCTTCATAATTAATGCGAGTTGTTCTTAATTCTATTCCTGTGACAAAACCATAAGTACCATTTATTTCTACAAAATCTCCTACCAAATAGTAACTTTCAAACAAAATAAAGAAACCTGCAACTAAATCTTCAATTAGACTTTTTGCCCCCATTCCTACTGCTAAACCAAGAATACCTACACCTGCTAAAATTGGGGCTGGATTAATACCAATAGCATAAAGAATAGCGATGCCTGTACCAAAGTAAATAAAATATTTGAGAAAGCTTTCAAATAAAGGTAGAAATGTCTGATTTCTTTGTTGAGATAAATTACTTGAATCATCGTTACGGAGTAATAATCCTTCAAGAAAAAGTTTGGCAATTTCTTCAATAACACGACTGAGAAATATAATGCCAATGATTTGAATAAATACAGGTCCATATGTAGCTAGTTTGGCGATAAAAGCAACTTGCTGAACTACTAAGGTAGCTGTAATTATATAGATTGCATATTCAATACATCTTTTTGCTAGAGGAATTAAACGACTTAGGCGGTCGTAAATACGCAAGATATTTTGTCGGTCGGAATATTTATTGCTCAAGGCATCGAAAGTATCAATAATAGCTGTACTTGCCTTGATAAAGAGCAACCCTACAGTAATAATTATATAAATCCGCAAACTTATATATAAATATTGAATAGTTACTGCTGGTAGTTGCACGAATTGAGCGGATAAAGTAACATAAAACAGCCAGATAATGTTATTAAAGTTGCCTTTGAAAAATTCAAAGAAACTTTCGATACTTTCTTCATTAGCAGTAAGTTTTTCAAAATTTTCTGCCTGTTCTTTCAACCAGTTTAGAGATTTATTTATGTATCGGATAATCCAGATAGTTATTATTAATAAACTTAGGCTTTTGATAACTCCAATCCCTACTTCTCGCCAGTAATCTGAGGAAATATTTTGAATAATGGAACGTTTGTATTCTATTAAGTCTTCTCCTTGATAGATCAGCCATCCATTAAATCCTGCTACTGCCAAACAGAATAATAAGGAACAGATAGTTATTAATATCTGCACATTTTGGTAGATGACTTGAAGATTGTTTTCCCTTTTTTTTATGGATGAAATTTTCATTAACTGTTTATATATCCTACTGACAACAAATCTAATTGCCAGAAAGGTACATATGATAAATCCGATTTCAATTCCAATTACAATGATGTTGTTCATATCAATTTGAGAAATGATAAGTAGGTCGGCATTAAAATTTATTTTTATGATAAGAGAGGAAGGAAGAAGTTATTGATAACTTAACTTTTCGTTACATACTTTTGTTTTTTCGTGCTTACCTACTTAGTTGTTTTTATTGAATAGATTGTTCCATAATTGAAGAGTTATATCATGTCCGGTTGAACAGTTATAAATAAATAATGACGGAGGAGTCTGGAGTCTGGAGTCTGGAGTCTGGAGGGAAGAAAGAAGAAGAACTGGAGTTGAAGGAGAAAGTTTTGTTATCACGCTCTTATCCGGACATGATATAAACATTCCACAACAGTTTTAGCGATCGCTTCACTACCATTTTTATCTAATTTTTCAGATTTATATTATGTCTGGTTGAATAGTTATAAATAATCAGGGAGGAGTCATATCAAGTCCGGTTGAATACTTATTATGTTGAATACTTATTATATAGTTGTGGGAGATGGGGAGTGTGGGAGATGGAGAGATTGAAGTAACTATAGAATTATGGCGTTGGTGACTTAAGGTATGATACCATGTCCGGATAAGAGTGCGATAGAACTCCGTTCCGTGCTCTGCGTTAACGTGCGTTGTGTGCTAGCAAACAAAAAACTTTCTTCTTTACTTCTTCTTTCTTCTCTCCTGACTCCTGAGTTCTGACTCATAAAGACTACCAATCTATAACTGTTTAACCGAATTTGATATAACTAGGGTTTGCTGATTAAATCTTAAATAATTGCCAGATAAAGGTTTTAGCCTTTTTAGGTATTGAAAAAGTACATGGTTTTCAGCTCTTCATGCTCAAAAAGGAGCGCATTTTTAGCAAGAGTTGGGCAAAAAAAATCTCCCCTACTCCCCTACTCCCATTTTCCCCTCCTGGGAGGGGGAGGGGCGAGGGGTGGGTTCCCTACTCCTTAAAAAAGACTTTTGAGCGCAAACCCTAACTATTTATCGTAGAGGTTTTAAAAATATTGGAATAGGTCGATCGTTACTCAGCGTTACATGATTAACCACACTAAGTTCAATATTTGCTTCTTCAAAAGCTTCTTTAATCATTATACCTAAAACTTTCTGAATCCTGAAATGTTTTCCTGGTTTAACTTCTGTAACTATTTCGATTAATATGTGATTTTCTGAAAATTCTTTTACTCCTCCTATTGTTGTTGGTTCAATTATGTCTTCCGAATAATTTTCTAGCAACTTCTTTCCAACTTTTTCTATAACTTCATAGACTTGACTAATCTTAACTTGATAAGGAATTTTTAGCATGACTACTGCACTACTATAGCTAGAGTGATTAACTATATCCTTAACATCACGATTATGGATAATATAATTTTTATCTCCACCATTAATGCGAGTTGTTCTTAATTCTATTCCAGTGACAAAACCATTTACACCATTTATCTCTACAAAATCTCCTACCAAATAGTAACTTTCAAACAAAATAAAGAAACCTGCAACTATATCTTCAACCAGACTTTGCGCTCCCATTCCAATTGTTAAACCTAAAATACCTACACCTGCTAAAATAGGAGTCGCGTCAATCTCAAAAGTATAAAGAATTGCTATCCCTGTACCAAAGTAAATCAGGTATTTAATACAACTTTGAAATAGGGGTAAAAATGTCTGTCGTTTCTGTTTAGATATATCATCTTGATCGCCCTCACGCAGTAGAACTTCTTCTAGTAACAGTTGACCAATTTCTTGAACAACACGACTCATAAATATAATCCCAATTATTTGCAAAAATAAAGGACCATAAGGAGCTAAACCAGCAATAAAATCAACTTTTTGAATTGATAAAGTAGCTGTAGTAATATAGATTGCATATTCAAGACATCGTTTGGCAAGAGGAATTAATTTACTTAGGCGATCGTAAAGCCGCAAAATATTTCTTTGATCGGAATATTTTTTGCTAAGACCATCTAAGGTATCAATAACTGTTGTATTAGCTTTAGTAAAGAGTAACCCAACAATAATAATCATATAAACCTGCAAACTTATATACAAATATTTGATAATTACTGCTGGGAATACCATTATTTGAGCTGATATAGTCAGATATAACAGCCAAATCATATTATTAAAGTTGCTCTTGAAAAATTCAAATAAATTTTCAATACTGGCATCATTGGCAGTGATTTTATCAACGTTTTTTGCCCACTCTTTTGACCAGGTTATAAATTTATTTATATATGGAATACTCCATTTAGTTAAAATTAGTATGCCCAAGATTTTGAGTACTCTAATTCCTATAGTTAGCAAGTAATCAAAGGAAATATTTTTAATCAAGGAAATTTGATATTCGATTAAATTTTCTCCTTGATAAATCAGCCATCCATTAAATCCGGTAATTAATAAACATAATAGTAAGCAACTTATAGTTAATAAGATCTGAATATTTCGGTAGATAACTTCAACATCTTTTTTCTTTTTTTTAATTGATGATACTTTTATTAATTGTTTATATGCTCTGTTGACAAAAAATTTAATTACTACAAAGAGACATATTATAAATACGATTTCAACTCCAGTTGCAATGATGCTGTTAATATCAATTTCAATGAAGTTGTTAATATTAATTTTAGGGGTCATAATTATTTTCCTGGATATAGATTGTGCAGTAATTAGAAAGTTGAAAGTAATTATTCATTACTAATTAAGGTTTGCGCTCAAAAGTCTTTTAGTAGGGGTAGGAGACAGAAGACAACCCACCCCTCGCCCCTCCCCGACCGTGGAGGGAGAGACAGGAGAAATGGGAATGAACGAGAAGGTAGAAGTAAGAATTGTCCCAAGATTGTTCTGCCCAACTATGCGCCTAAAATACGCTCCTTTTTGAGTGTTGAAGAAATAATATTTCCTGATATTCAATTCCGTAACGGTGTTAACCAGAGGTAATTATCAATTATCCATTATCAATTATCAATTAATGAACTGCCTTCTTCAATGTAAATATTCTACAACTGCTTTAGCGATCGCTTCACTGCCATTTTTATCTAATTTTTCAGATTTACGGGGTGGTTGTAAGGGTCGTCTGATAAATTCCCAATCACCATCAAAAAATTCTGTTGGTGGTAAAATTTGATGATAACTATAATCTTGAATACCTTCTAATAATAATTTTGATTCAGCAAAACCTTCTCTGATTAATGAGACAACAGGTATCTCTAATTTTAAGGCTTCAGCAAATGTGCTATATCCTGGTTTGGAAATAATTCTGCCACATATTGGCATGAAATCTACAGGTCGAATCTTGAGGAATTGTGTGTGATTTTTATCTAATTTATTTCTGACATTTATAAGGTTGGGAAACTCTGGAGCGTTACTATCAAAGGTAATAAACTGCCAGTCAGGAAAACGGGATATATTTTGATAGGGAATCTGTGCTAAACCTAAACCACCAAAAGTCAGTAAAACAGTTTTTTCTTTGTCTGTATAAATGCCAAATTTTGCTTTAATTTCTTCAGGTTGATAATGTGGAGTTCCTCCAGTTAATCCCACATCAAAAACATTAGGAAAAGCATCCATAGATTCATGAAGTGGGAGGCGAAATAAACGGTCACACTGCCCAAAACATTCTCCTATCCAATCAGCAATTTCCACAAATTCACCACCCCAAGGACGATAAATAAAATCCCAACCAAAATTATTCAACATCCAACAAGGAATATCGGCAGCTTGAGCAATTTTAGCAGCAAGTGGCGGGATATCTGCTAATAATAAATCTACTCGATTTTGTTTAATAAAATCAACTTCTCCAGCAATAATTGACCGTTCTTTACTCCGAATTTCTTTCAATTTTTCTAGAGTAGCTTGTTTATCCATTGTGATACTGTCTGATTGAATAACTCCCACATCAAAGGCACGAGGACGATGAATAAAATCACCAGAAATATAAGATTCTAATAACCAACGGGGAGCAGTTGTCACCATAATTAATAAAACATCTGGACACATTTTTTGCACCAGATTAGCAACTGATGATATGGGTACAGCATGACCAAATCCATGATTAGTAATGGCAATATATAAAGTAGGTCGAGGCATAATATTTTGTCAATTAAAGATTAATACTATCCTATAACAAGTTTCAACAGCAGTCATTAGTAAGATGCTCATAAAAAGTAAAATATTTGATAATTAGAGCGCTCTTAAACTAAAATATTACCAGTTATGTTTTGAAGAAGAAAGAAGGAAGAAGGACCGAAGTGGGAAGGAAGAAAAAGGAAAAAGTGGATGGGGACTCAAACACCAACCAAACTTCACCGTCAAAAGATAAAAATACTACTTTTAAAATGTTGTCTAATCATCCAGAAAAAATAATTTGTGACACAGCAAATAACCAAGATTTAGATAGTAAAACTACTACACAACTGATAGATTTATCTTGCCTAGATATCCAAAACCCAGCAATTATTAAAAGAATTGAAATAGATACTTATGGTGAAGTATTAGTCAAACGTCTTAAAGCTATGGGAGTTGTGCCAGAAAAACAAATAATGGTATTACGAAAAAGTTGCTTTGGCGGACCACTTCATCTCAGAGTAGGTATCAGTACAGAATTAGCAATTAGAAGAGAAGAAGCAAAGACAATTTTTGTTAAACCGCTAATTTTGTAAATAAAGTTTTGAGTATTAAATGTTGAAATAATAAACTCGATCTAATGTTGTGAGGATAATTGACACCTTATATCAAATCTGGTTTAACAGTTATAGATTGGTTAAGTCTTTAGGAGTAAAGATGTTAATTAGGGTTTGCGCTCAAAAGTTTTATGGGTGAGGGTAGGAGACAGGAGACAACCCACCCGCGGGCCCCTCCCAGGAGGGGAATGTGGGGAGTAGGGGAGATTGAAGGCTTGAAGTATAGTTATAAACATATACTATATAACCGGATTCTATATCAGGAGAAAAAAATAGTGGTTAATAGGAGTAAATAATTAAATATTTATACTTAATATTTTCCTAAGAATTTGACTTTGAGAAAGGTCAATGAATACGATCTATATAGTATAAATACTGATAAAACCACCGATTTTTATACTACTTTTAATGTTATAAGTTGACGTGGGGAATGTCAGTAGTAAGGCTAGGCGTTTGAGTATTTTTGGAGATGTCTAGTAATAAAGATTCTATAGTCATAAAAAAAATCAGCATAATGAACTATGTTTCAACACAATTTGTTTTATAAGTCAGACCAAAAACCGCTCGATCTACTCGATCGCCTCATAACAGTAGGAAGTAAAATAGTATTTCGCACTACTATAGCGATCGCTCTATTCGGAACTGTAAGTTGTACCACCAAAGCTCAAATTGATTCATCTACTGCTGCTCAGACTCAGACTGCATCAGTTTCTAATAATCAAACCGACTCTCCTAAAAATGTTGCGACTAATTCAGGTTTGCAGAAAATTACAATGGTAGAAGACCTAGAACATCCTTGGGGTCTGGCCTGGCTTCCTGATGGCACTATGCTAATTACCGAGCGACCAGGGAGATTGCGAATTGTGCGTGATGGAGTCCTAGATCCGACTCCGGTTGCAGGACTTCCCGAAATCTTTGCCTCTGGTCAAGGGGGATTAATGGATGTCTCAATTCACCCACGCTTTACAGAAAATCGCTTGATTTATCTCACTTATTCCCACGGCGATCGGTCAGCAAACCGCACCCGCATCGCACGAGCAAGACTTGAGAATAATACTCTGCGCGATCTGCAAGTAATCTTCGAGGTTTCCCAGACAAAAACTGGCGCGCAACACTTCGGATCACGCATTATTTGGCTACCTGACGAAACTCTACTAATGACAATTGGTGATGGTGGCAACCCACCTATTGAATTCAATGGCGAATTTATCCGCCAACAAGCTCAAAACCGCCGTAGTCATTTGGGCAAAGTTTTACGGTTAAATGACGATGGTTCTGTGCCCTCCGATAATCCTTTTGCAACTTCTACAGATGCCGAACCTGCGGTTTGGAGCTACGGACATCGCAATATCCAGGGAATCACCTTTGACTCCACAAGGAATAGAGTCTGGGCAACGGAACATGGTTCTCGAGGTGGCGACGAACTAAATCTTGTTGAGGCCGGAGAAAACTACGGTTGGCCAGCAGTTACTCACAGTCGTGAATATTCTGGAGGACTCATCTCCCCAGAAACATCTCGCCCTGGTATGGTAGACCCTAAAGTAGTGTGGACCCCATCCATAGCCCCCTCTGGTTTAGCTTTCTACAGTGGCGATCGCTTTCCACAGTGGCAAGGTAATTTATTTGCAGGTGGGTTAGTATCGCAAGATATCCATCGCATTGAGCTAGATGAAGCAGGTAATATTGTCACTCAGGAGTCTATTTCTATCGGTCAGAGAGTGCGGGATGTGCGACAAGGTCCTGATGGACTACTGTATGTTCTCACCGATCGACCTAACGGACAATTAATTCGGCTTGAACCTGTTGGTGGTTAACGAAGTCAGAAGTCAGAAGCGAGTGTGTAATTCTGAGGTCTCCTCAGAATGTAAGACACACTTCATTCGTGCTTGGCAAGTATTGTTTTTTGTTGTAGTTTAAGTTTTAGCTTAGTTTTCAAAGATTTCATTTCAATTGTTCAGCCATCTCTTTTAATTGTTTGACAATTTGTTTGTTTTTATGACTTCTTGAACCATAAAGTCTGGCAGAAAAAACTGTAATTATTTCTATTACATCTTGAGCTAAGACTTCCTCAAAAGTAGAGTCTTCAGAACGATTAATAATAACTACTTCTGTGCCAAATATTTCACACAAAGTAAATATCAAGTCACTACCAAATCTCAGCAATCTGTCTTTATGAGTTAAAACTAATCGTTCTACTTGGTCTGAACAAATCAGTTTGATCAGTTTAATTAAACCTTTTTTACGATAGTTCAAACCACTGCCCAAGTCTGATATTACTTCAAATGACCAACCTTGTTGAGCGCAGTACGTCTCTAAGACTATTTTTTGGCGATCCAAATCATCTTTTTGGTCATGGCTACTAACTCTAGCATAGGCCACGGTCAAAGAATTATCTTGTTTGTTACCTATTAAATCAGATACTGTAAACCTCCGGTGACCTCCTGCGGTACGGATTGAGTTTAACCGTCCTTCAGCCTCCCATCGTCTGATTGTTTTTGTTGACACTCCTAGCAGTTCTGCTGCTTCAGATATGGTTAATAATTTAGACATAAATCTAGTATATCACAATAAGTGTCTAATTCTGTTTAACTTTGTCTAATTATTTTAATACTGTTGATAGCCCTTGCTCCCATTAGTCGCAGCAGAGGACAGATAATAGAAGCCTTCTGCCTTCCTTCCTCCAAAGTGTAAGTATTCAACCGAACATGATATTATATCAAATCCGTTTAATTCGGCACTTCAATAATTGATAATTGATAATGGATAATTGATAATTACCTCTCCCTAAAAGGAAGAGGATTGAATAAAAGGAAAATTTTTTCTTGTTTCCCCTTGAAAGGGGAGGCTTTAAACCTAAATTATTTAATTATTTAATTATTTAATTATTAATTCTTCGGTAAAAAATGTTCCATCTTCAACCATTACCAAATATTTCCCCTACTCCCCTACTCCCCTACTCCCCTACTCCCCTACTCACCATCTAATTATACCGATGCTACCGGATAGGAGTGAACGGCCGCTAACCCCTACCATAAGTGGTGGTTATGCGATTGATTGGTTTTTCCTGGGTCGTGCTGCGCAAACATCCCGACGCTCCCCATCCAGGTGGATCACAAATGCCCTAGTGTCTCTCCTCTTGACTGATAGATGGTATGGTGCTAGCATATTCAGTATGGCAAGCGCGCTATTAAGCAACCTGTATACGAACGCGATTGTATTCCCTTCGCCGACTCGGATTGGCACGATAGCGCGTGGTGCTAACGTTTTCCTGAATTTCTATATAGTTCAATGACTAAACGCGTCAAGAGGTAACCCACATGACCCAGCAAGCCAGCAAGCTCGTCATCGTCACGGAAAAGTTGCTGCTGAAAAAGATCGCCAAGATCATCGACGAAACCGGGGCTACCGGTTATACGGTGGTGGACGCTGGCGGTAAAGGCAGTCGCAACGTGCGCTCGTCCGGAGGACCCACCGTTTCCGAAACCTACTCGAATATAAAGATCGAGGTGCTCACCCCCAATCGGGATATGGCGGTGAAGATTTCGGATGAAGTCGCAGCGCAGTTTTTCGACGATTATTCGGGCATCGCCTATATCTGTAGCGTGATGGAAGTACTGCACGCGCACAAATTCTGATTCAAAATCCAGTCGATCAAATCAAAAAAGCCGGGTCATAACCTCGGCTTTTTCATGCCCACAGAACGTTGACATCGGTGAAGAAGTCATTAGCCTAGAACTACTAGGCCGTGTGGCTGTTGAATGGAGACGACACAGACCTTGACTTGACACTCTCACCGTTAAATCAAAGATTATAACGGGAGATTTTTGCCAGGGCTGGCGCAAAGCTACGTTAACCCAGATTTGTAAGCTTGGTAACAAATCAAACAAGTTGAGTTGTATCCCCGCTACTACCATCTCCACAAGCTTTCTTGCTCCGTCTTTACTGGTTCGGAAACCTCAGTGCAGGCGGTGCACTTTTCTTTAACAGTGTGACCCTCAATTAACTTACCACTTTGAAATTATCATTGGGGCTGTCTGCGTGTGTTCCCCGCGCAGTTTATACACCCGGTATTGTTAAATCAGCGCGATTATAACTGGAGTCCTCTTTCAAAATTGTTGATAGCCGTCGTGTTGGTCGCCAGGCCAGCGGTTCGCCGCCAGACCGCGACCAGTCTAGGCTTAGTTGCCCATCAGCGCCTGGGCAAGCCCGATGAAGAGCGGTATTCCCAAGGCAAGCGCAACCGGTGTGCCAACGGCTGTGGACGAGCCGATGTAGGCAGAGGGATTAGCCGAGGGGATACCAGCTCGTAAAGTGGGCGGCCCTGAGATGTCTGAACTGGAGGCGGCGATGACGGCCATAATTACCACACCGCCAAGGCTGAATCCCGTGATGAAGTGGGCAATCATACCGAGGCCGAAGGCTATGAACCCATGCAGCAGCGGCCCCACAAAGGCATATATGGCGTACCATAGCCCTACCTTACGCAGCTCGCCGATCCTTGCCGTGGCTTCCATACCCATTACCAGCATCAGTATTGAAAGCAGACCGCGGAAGAGGGGATTGAAGAAGGTATCATAGACTCTTTCCGGCTGGGTTAGTATGCCTAGAATGAGGCCAAGCAGCAGTGCCGATAGGGCAGAACCCTGGAGGCTTTCCTTTATGATCGGCCATATCTTAACCCCCTGGCCTGCGGTATCACGCTTGGGATACCCGCGTGCGGTAATACCCTGCTTGCTGAGATATTCCTGCTTGCTTAAATCCTTGTGTGCATTATCACGCTGCTTGCTGAGATAAACACTAGCCAAGACGATCGCAGTCACGAGGGCTGGGATGTCCATGAAGGGATAGAGTGCGCCGGCCCAGTCTTCGTATAGGATATTTTCCTCTTCCATTAGGCTCAGGGCGGCGGCGAGGGTAGAGCCACTCACGGCACCAAACAAGCCGGCGGTCGCAATGGCATCCACGGTTTTGACGTTCGGCAGCAAGCCCAAGGTGTAGCGCCCGATGAACACGATCGCGATCCCCGTTACCATGGCGAACACCGCAGGCAACAGCATCTGCAGCAGATTGGCCTCGCGGATCGCCATGCCGCCACTCAGACCGACCCTGATCAGCAGCATGAAGACGATGAACTTATAGATCGCATCTGGAATTGCTAGTCGGCTATTGACGGCAGCAACGACCATGCCACCAATCAGAAAGCCAAGTGTCGGGGACTGCAACTTCGCTAGGAAGAGAGTCAAGAAATCGGAAAAAAAATCCATGTTGTAATTCCTCTTTAATTTTTAGATATTATGGCTTAGGACTGCAGGCAAGCGTATCCTCGAATCCTGGGTGGCTGGCTCCACGTATATGGGTGAGCAGCGAGTCAACCCGCCACTAAGAATGCATCTGCATCCTGGTGCGTTGTATGCTGGAAGATAAGGTTTAGCTCCAGCGAGCGCAAATGATCGCTAATCAGTGGTGATTCATTGGCAATGGCTTGTTACGCTCATAAAGCCTGATGCGGAAGCCCCTGCGGTGTACAGAAAGTCCCTGCCAAAGTGTTATCAATAGCAATCTTTAATATTTTAAAACATTTTTGCTGCTTTTAATACTTGAGACTAGCAAAATAATTTTTAATAAGTAATCACTACGATTATTGTCATATATACGTTTTCATCAGTGGTGATTCATTGGCGAATGGTTTGTTAGGCTCATAGAACCTGCTGCGGAAGCTCCTGCAGTGTACAGAAAGTTCCGACTAAAGTGCCATCAAGAGCAATATTTAATATTTTAAAACATTTTTGCTGCTTTTAATACTTGAGACTAGCAAAATAATTTTTAATAAGTAATCACTACGATTATTGTCATATATACGTTTTCATCAGTGGTGATTCATTGGCGAATGGTTTGTTAGGCTCATAGAACCTGCTGCGGAAGCTCCTGCCGTTTACAGAAAGTTCCGACTAAAGTGCCATCAAGAGCAATATTTAATATTTTAAAACATTTTTGCTGCTTTTAATACTTGAGACTAGCAAAATAAATTTTAATAAGTAATCACTACGATTATTGTAATATATACGTTTTCAGTGATTTAGTTATAATCCTAAAATTCTTGATTTTGCAGAGATTAGTCAAAGGCGGCAAAAATTACTCTTAATATAGCGATCGCCATATTCTCAAAATCGGAGTTATGAAATATTTGCCCTGTCAGGACTTTGAGGTAGATTGCCGTTCGTGACAGCCTCCCTAGTTTTGGCTTATATCAAGTCTTATTAATTAGCCATAATAAAAATGTCTTCCCCGATCAATTTCTCCCTATTCCCTATTCACTAAATTTTGTATTGTGGGTATTCAAAGAGACATGATATTAGAGACTGTTTGTAAAGTTTTGTAATATACAATGATTGACCTTTAAACTGTAACAACTTGGTTATTTATCCCAGATTTATAGGCTAAAATACCCAATTGACGAGGGGTAAAACACTTTATAATTCTTTACAAACAACCTCTGAGAGTTAATATTAACTCTGATTTTCCTTGTTCTGCAAATCAAATCATTGAATTAATTTGTTGATTGAGGATTTTGACCAATTTTCAGATTATCAAAACTGGGTGGAGTTTCGTTAGTTACCCCAGCACTTGCAGGATTAATATTAGCATCAGAAGTAACTAAAGCAACAGCATTGACCAATGCTTGCCTGCGATCCACCAACATATTTTGTGGAGGTACAATCTCTAAAACTCCCAGTTTTTCTAAACGTCGTTTGACGCTGCCTGTAGCACCAACTAGGAATACATGGCGACCTGTATCAACAGTTTCCTGAATAGCATTTTCTATTGCTAGAGCAGAAGTCACACCCATGTGAGGTACTTCGCTCAAATCTACAATCAACACTTCATAGTTGTTCAGAAGTGTATGCTGGCGAGAGATAGCTTTAGAAACACCGAAAATCATCGGACCACTGAGATGGAATAATAAAATCCGACCCTCAGCACGGTCTAGTAATTCTTTCTCATCATTGTCTAAGATGATTGCATCATCAGCATCAGTGATAGCTTTCACATCCTCAGATTTAAGTTGAGTCAAGCGATCAATAGTGAGAACATTAGCAACAAACACCCCAATACCTACAGCAGCGATCAGGTCAACGAATACAGTCAGACCGATAACACCGTACATAATCAGGGCAGATTTCCAAGAAATATTATGGGCACGCTTGAGGAAACCCCAGTCAATAATCTTAATACCAACCTGGAGAGCAATACCTGCCAAAACTGCCATAGGAATTTGTGCAGTTAAACTACCAGCTCCCAAAACCACAATCATTAAAATGAAGGCACGAGTAATACCAGATAAAGCAGAGCGCGCACCTGTATTGATATTAACTACAGTACCCATAGTTGCACCAGCACCAGGAAGACCACCAAACAATCCTGAAGCTAAGTTACCTAAACCTTGACCAATTAATTCTTTGTCGGAATTGTGTTGAGTCCGAGTCAAACTATCAGCAACCACAGAAGTTAACAAAGCATCAATACAGCCAAGCATTGCTAACACTGCCGCATCAGCTACCATTAACTGCAATTGAGCTGGAGTAAAGTAAGGCAACTGTAAGCTAGGTAGACCAGTAGGAATTTCACCGATGCGACGAATACCAGCATCTGAGAAAAATAAAACAGAAATTACTGTTCCTACTACTAATGCTAATAATGGTGGTGGCACAAATTTCTTGACCTTAGCTGGTACCAAAAAGAGTATAGCTACTGTCAGAGCTGCTAAACCTGTCTCTATAGGATTAATATTTGTTAAAAGGTTAGGTATATTCTGAATAGTCCCAACTACACCACCTTTGGGGCTAGCTTGTCCGAGAAACGGACCAATTTGCAGGATAATCAGGATTATACCGATGCCTGACATGAAACCAGAAATCACGTTGTAAGGCATCATGGTAATGTATTTACCAAACCGCAATAAACCAAAAATAATTTGGAGTACTCCTGCCATCATGACTACGGTGAAAGCCATTGCCAGACCATTTTCTGGGTTGCTGGTAGTTAAGTGAGCAATCACAGCAGTGGTTACCACGGTCATCGGTCCGGTAGGCTCAGAAATCAGGGTGGGAGTACCACCAAACAGTGCTGCAAACAAACCAACTAATACAGCACCATACAAACCCGCAGCAGGTGCTCCAGCATCGGCGGCACCCGAAGCGACACCAAAAGCGAGTGCCATAGGGAGGGCGATGACAGCAGCAGTCAAACCGCCGAACATATCACCCTTAATATTCCTAAAATTTATTTTGTTGAAAACTTGTGTAGCAAAAGCCATAAAGATTGATAAGTTTTTCTTTTTTATTTAATTAAGTCAATGATAGCCATATTAACCATTGACTATAGTCTATGCCATGATTATTATAGAAATCAATTGGGAATGCAATACTTGATAGTTTGTAATTGCTTATACCAGTCTTAAGATTTTCTTTATTTTTCTTATCTTTAGGAGGAAAAGTTCTTGATTCAGGCAACCTTACATCAGTTAAGAGTCTTTCAGACCGTGGCCCTTCACGGTAGTTTTACTAAGGCTGCTGAAGAGTTATTCATTACTCAACCCACTGTCTCTGCTCAAGTCAAACAACTGGGCCAGGCAGTAGGTATGCCTTTGTTTGAGCAAATTGGCAAGCAGCTTTACTTAACAGATGTTGGTAGAGAATTATTTGCCACTTGTCAGGAAGTATTTGAACAGCTCAATCGCTTTGAAATGACGGTGGCTGATATTAAGGGAACGAAACAAGGGCAATTACGTTTGGCAGTAGTTACCACTGCTAAATATTTTGTACCCAGAATCTTGGGTTATTTCTGCCAAGAGTATCCAGGTGTAGATATTTCTCTAGAAGTGACAAACCACCAAAACATCACTAGACGAATGTTGGAAAACCAGGACGATCTATATATATCCAGTCAACCTCCTGAAGATATACCTCTATGTAGTGAAGCTTTGATGGATAACCCTCTAGTTTTAGTAGCAAACAAAAATCATCCTTTGGCAGGCCAGAGAAATATTCCGATTAAACGTCTCAATAATGAAGCCTTTATTATGCGAGAATCTGGTTCTGGTACTCGCCAGGCGGTGCAAAAACTATTTGCCAAGCACAAAATTTATGTGAAAGTGCGCCTAGAGCTTGGTAGTAATGAGGCTATTAAACAAGCGATCGCTGGAGGGTTAGGAATTTCCATTTTGTCAAAGCATACTCTCTACTGCGAAAGTTCTGAGTGGGAACTCACTACCCTAGATGTTCAAAATTTTCCGATTAAGCGGCAGTGGTATGTATCCTATCTAGCTGGCAAACAGTTATCGGTAGTAGCTCAAGCATTTTTGGAATATCTCCACGAACATACTCATAAAATGGCTGTCACTTCTAGTCTTGTGAGTTAACAAAATATATTTTTGATTGGCGAAAGTTCAATACTTATCATTGGAGGAGTCAGGAGGACCGAGTCAGGAGTCAACCCACCCCTAGCCCCTCCCAGGAGGGGAAGAAAGAAGAAGAAAGAGAAAGTTTTTTCGGCGTTGGTAAAGCGCGTGTATGATATTAATCTTAATTACTGAGGAGTCAACCCACCCCTCGCCCCTCCCCCTCCCAACCCACCCCTAACCCCTCCCAGGAGGGGAGGGGAAGGACCGAGTCAGGAGGGAAGAAAGAGGAATAGAAGGAGAAAGTTTTTTCATCGGGTAAAGGTCACGGAGTTCTATAAAGCTCTTATCCGGACATGATATCATACCTCAAATTACCAACGCCGTTTTTTCTATCACTAGACATCTCCAGAAAAGAGGGAGTAGACAGTAGGGGGAAAGAATTGTTAACGAAGTCAGAAGTCAGAAGTTAACCCACCCCTACCCCTCCCCCTCCCAGGAGGGGAAGTAGGGGATTTGAGCTTCGCTCCAAAAACCCGATCGCCTTAAAACGGGGTTGCGCGACCCATATTATTTTGATAATTTCTGTGTGATAATTGATTTTATTTTTTATGATCACGCCTATGTCTACTAAATTATCCGGACATGATATTACATACTGTACAAAAAATTTGGCGTTACTGAATCCAGAGATGAATCTTTGCAGAAAGGTAAATCTCATATTTTACTTTCTCTTTCTCTAAAGCTAGAATTCCTCCAACAAATATGCAACTTCCAACTTTTCTCTGATGTTTGGTGATACAAATCATATCATCTCTGCTTGAATACTGATACTTTGGTGGAAAGAAGGCAGAGTGCAGAAGGTTTTCTCTCAATTGAAACTTAATTCTATACACGCTCCGATGCTACCGGAAATGAGATCAAGAAAAGCGATCTTTCTTCCCTCCTGACTTCTGACTCCTGACTCCTCGCTAAGTTATTATAAGCATTCAACCTAACATAATATTCGCTGTAAAATGAAGTCTGATTAATTAGCCATAATATTATATAGCTGTCGAAGCAAGAATATTTTTTCCGTGCAGAATGCTGCACAAACAAGTTTTCCCTTGTTCTCTATTATTCAGTATTATCGTAAGCATTCAGCCGTCAGCTATCAGCCATCAGCTATTGCTTTTAGTTTTAGATCAAAGCTTGATATCATGTCCGGTTGAATAATTAGACTTTGGTGGAAGGAAGACAGAAGGCAGCTATGCTGAGGGTAGAAGGGAAAGAATCGTAAGCATTCAGCCGTCAGCTATCAGCCATCAGCTATTGCTTTTAGTTTTAGATCAAAGCTTGATATCATGTCCGGTTGAATAATTAGACTTTGGTGGAAGGAAGACAGAAGGCAGCTATGCTGAGGGTAGAAGGGAAAGAAAGGTTCAAAGGGAGAAGGTTTTTTGGTCGCGTCAGCGGAACGGGGTTCTATCGCTGATTATCCGGACATGATATTACTAATTGAGTCAGAATTTATGGTTGCTATAAAAGCTGGCTGAAACAGTCTATTTTCATTACAACCCCCTCATGAGAGCTGAGAGCTGATAGCTAATAGCTATTTGCGCAGCAGTCCGCAGGAAATGCTTACGTATTATCACTATTGATTTGAGATAATTTATAGAAAAATAAATTGTGATAAATCCATAATTATACTGTTCTCATTCATAGAAAATTTGTGCATCATAGTAAATAGAAGGCAAGTCATCAGAAAATGACTACAAATTATTACTGCTCAAAATCAACATAATAGTAGCTGAAAATTATTAGTTATTTGTATTAATTAAATAAGATTATGAATTCAACATCCTCTGCATCTCCAAATACTAACAACAACATCAATCTCACTCTTAACCCTGAAACTCAACTCGTGACAGTAGAAGATGCTACACCAAGCATATCCGTACTCTGGGATAGAGCAGTACAACAAGCAGTCATCAACACCGCCCCCGGTCCGACTGTTGCCTCTCGTGCTTATGGCATCGTACACACAGCCACCTATGACGCTTGGAGTGCCTACGACCCATTAGCTGTGGGAACTCAATTAGAGGATAACCTCCAACGTCCCCAGTCAGAAAACACTGATGCCAACAAAACTGAAGCTATAAGTTTTGCTGCTTATCGGGTATTATCGGAACTATTCCCTAGCGAAGTAGAAATTTTCAACGATGTCATGGCTGAATTAGGCTTTGACCCCAACAACACAACCACCGATACCACCACTGCTGCTGGCATTGGTAACGTCTCCGCTGAAGCACTATTAGCATTCCGTCGTAATGATGGCTCAAATCAACTAGGAAATGACCCTAACGGTAACGGTACTCCTTACTCCGATATTACTAACTATCAACCCCTTAATTTTCCTGGAGAAACTATCGACATAGAGTCTTGGACTCCCGAAAGAGTTCCTATTGATGCTTTACCCGGTGAGGAACAAAGAATACAAACATTCTTAACACCTCAGTGGGGCAGTGTTACACCCTTTGGTCTCACATCTGTTGAAGAAATAAGACCAGATGCACCAGAACCATTTTTACTTGTAGATGGTGAAGTAGACTTAGATGCACGCACAATTACTCTAGCAGACCAGTCTGTGGTTGAAATTACTCCCGATATTGTTGGTACAATTATTAATCCAGGATTTATCCAACAAACAAAAAGAGTAGTTGATATCAGTGCTAACCTGACAGATGAACAAAAATTAGTTGCCGAATTTTGGGAAGACGGGGGCGGTACATCATTCCCTCCCGGAACTTGGATGACTTTCGGACAATTTGTTTCCGCTAGGGATAATCATACTTTAGACCAAGATGTGAAACTGTTCTTAAACTTGGGCAATGCCGTATTTGATGCTGGTGTTGCCGCTTGGGATGCGAAAACTTTTTATGATTATGCTCGACCTGTGCGCACAGTCCGGGAATTAGGAGAACTGGGTTTAATTGGAGAATTTAATCCAGAGCTTGGTGGTTTTGCTATTGATGCTTGGGCAGGTCCTGCACAAGGAACGCAAACTATTTTGGCAACTGATTTTCTCACCTTTCAAACACCTGGTAGTGACCCTTCACCTCCTTTTGCTGAATATGTATCTGGTCATAGTACTTTTAGTGCTGCGGGTGCTGAAATTTTGGAACGGTTTACTGGTAGTGATGATTTTGGTGCTTCAGTCAGTTTTGCTGTAGGAGAGTCTCGTTTTGAACCTGGTCTGACACCCCAAACACCTATTGTTTTGGAGTGGGATACTTTTAGTGAAGCTGCTGATGAAGCTGGTATTTCTCGGCTTTATGGTGGTATTCATTTTGATGATGGGGATTTGAATGGTCGGGAATTAGGGCGAGAAGTGGGGGAAAGTGTTTGGGAAGCTACTCAGTCGGTTATTGCTCCTAATGTTGTTATGGGTACAAATGATAATGATGATTTAATCGGAACTGTTGAAAATAATCTCATTTACGGAAATAGAGGTGATGATATCATCCAAGGTTTGGACGGTAATGACTTGCTCTACGGAAGCAAAGGTGATGATCAACTTGATGGTGGTATAGGAGATGATATTATTGGTGGTCAAATGGGTGATGATATTCTCAGCGGTGGAGCAGGTGGGGATATGTTTGAGTTCGGGTTTGGTTATGGCGACAATATTATCACTGATTTTGAAGATGGAATAGATATTATTGGTTTAAAGGGAGGTCTGACTTTTGAGCAGTTAACTATTTCTGAGATAGGTAATGATACTCGCATTAGTGGCAACCAACTTTCAATTATTTTACAGGGTGTAGAAAGAAGTGCGATCGGTATTGATGATTTCATAGAGGTTGTTTGAAAAATAACTTGCACAGGACTTATATCATGTCCGGTTGAACAGTGATAAATAAATAACTACGGAGTCCTCAGGAGTCTACCCACCCCTCGCCCCTCCGCCTCCCAACCCACTCCTGGGAGGGGTTAGGGGTGGGTTGGGAGGGAAGAAATGAAGAAGGAAGAGGAAGAATAGGACAAGAAGAAGAAAGTTTTTTTATAACTAATTATCCGGACATGATATTACGAATAATAACCACAGGTAGTAGGGGTGAACGGGTCGTTCACCCCTTTGTCAGTTTATGCAGTGCGTCCGCTCTGATATCAGCTACTTTTTTATGAGCCTTAGCTAATCTTTTTACCGCTTTGGCTCTGTTTTTGGAGCCAAGCTTCTTTTGTTAGTTATCTAAATACTAGACATCTCCAATAATAAAAAATAAAATCAATTATCGTAGATAAATCATCAATTCTTTCCCTCTAATTCCTACTCTGTAAGGACGTTGCATGCAATGTCCCTACTCCCTCTTTTCCGGAGAGGTCTACTGATATCATCTTCGGACGGGTCATATCAAATCTGTTTGGTTGGACATAAAAAAATTCTCCAATCCCTCCAATCCTTATAACTACTAAATCTTTGTGATTCTCTCTTCTCCTGTACGTTGCCCTACCGGCGACTCCTCTACCTCACTCCTAAGTAATTTCAATTAATATCATATACGCGCTTCACCAACGCCATAAAATTTAAGAACTGACAGTACCGAAAAAATACTGAAATTATCTTTATTTTTGTTACTTCTTTCTTTCTTCCCTCCTGAGTTATGAATTTTCGCTAAGTTATTTATAAGTATTCAAGCGAACATTATATGAGGGTGACTGCTCTTGATATGTAGCTAATTTTTCTATTCTATCTAAGACCGCTATATCATGTTCAGATAATTGCTTATAAATAAAATTATAGCAATCTATAGTCGGACAAAAATACGCTCATATATCTTATATATTCTGATCTTTATCCCATCATTCTATCTCTAAAAATTATTTAAACTGTAGAATAAACATAATATTAATTAGAATATGCTCTGTTTTTATGATAATGATAATATTCACAACTTCACTCTAATTTAGGAGTAATTTAATCACCTAAAAAAAATATTTTATCTACCAAAAATATTCGATTTTCCATGACGATGAAATAAATGTTTCATCCTGCAAAATACTATGTTTTTTTATTGTTTTTTTGATGGAAATCGGCGTTCGATATCCTTAAATCTACACGAGCAAATAGAAACTATTCTTAATTAATCATTTCCTCTCCTTTAAGATATTATAAGTAATAATGATTAAACTCAATAAAGCTTAACTTAATTCTAATATTGTTTTGTAAGGAGTGTAATAATTGTTGAAAATAGGAAGAAGAGTGTTATGTTAATCAATAAAGACTCTCCATTTATATTAATTGTGGATGACAACCCTACCAACCTATCCGTACTCTCAGAAACGCTGGGTGCTGCTGGATTTCGTTTTCGAGTGGCAATGGATGGAGAAAGTGCTTTGGCCTTAGTTGAACGCAATAGCCCTGAACTGATTTTACTGGATGTGGAGATGCCTGGAATAGATGGGTTTGAAGCCTGTCGTCGGCTCAAAGCAAATCCTGTAACCAAATCCATTCCTATTATTTTTACCACTGCCCTTGCTGATATAGAAAGCAAAACAAAAGGATTTTCTCTTGGTGCTGTTGATTATATTCCCAAACCGTTTGACCAGGCTGAGGTTTTAGCCCGACTGCGGGTACACCTTCAACTAAGACGCTTGACAGAATCTTTGGAAAAACAGGTAAGCGATCGCACAGCTGCTTTACAAAAAGCTCAAGTGCAACTGGTGCAGCAAGAAAAACTTTCTGGCCTTGGTGAAATGGTGTCTGGAATTGGCCATGAACTTAATAATCCGATTAACTTTATTGCCAACAATCTTCAGCCACTACGAGAGCATATAGCTGAAGTGGCTGAAATTATCAATCTATATCAGCAGGAGTATCCCATACCCTCACCACAGTTAAAGGAAGCTATTGAGGATTTGGATCTAGAATTTGTCTTAGAAGATATGGCCAAAATTTTAGACTCTTTTACATTAGGTGCCGAAAGGATAAAAAACATCTCAAACTCACTGCGCACCTTTTCTCGTTCCGATAGTGAAACTAAAGTTTTGGCAGATTTACATGAATGCTTGGATAGTACATTAACTATTCTGCAACATCGTCTCAAAGGTAATGCCGATCGCCTCCAAATCCAAATAATTAAGTCTTATGGCTCATTGCCTTCAGTGCTGTGTTATCCAGGACAAATGAATCAGGTATTTATGAATATCCTAGCAAATGCAATTGATGCCTTTGATGAAGCAATGAACCAGGGAAAATTGGGCGATCGAGTTCCCAAAATTAAGATTACAACTCAAATAAACTCCGATAAACAAATCGTTATCCAAATTGCAGATAACGGGATTGGCATTTCCGAATCCATTCAACAACGTTTGTTTGAACCTATGTTTACGACTAAACCTGTTGGTAAAGGTACAGGTCTAGGACTGGCGATCGCCGAGCAAATTGTTGTAGAAAAGCACAATGGCAAACTCACAGTCGAATCCCAATTTGGACAAGGAACAACATTTACAATTAAAATTCCGATGATTGAAACCACATGAAGAAGGAAGAAGGAAAAAGTGGTGCGACCCCGCGTCGGCAACAGACGCAAGCGGTCAGACCCCGCGACGACGACAGTCGCAAGCGGTGCGACCCCGCGACGACGACAGTCGCATCTGGTAGCGCACCAAGAGAGGGAATGCTGACCAAGAGAGGGAATGCTGACCAAGAGAGGAAGAAAAAAGAAGGAATAAGGAATAAGTGGATGGGGACTCAAACCCCAACCAATTGTAAACACCCTGTAGACGGCGGGGTATTAAACCTAACAGAAAAAGATGATATGCAGGCAAACAGATATGTAAAACTAATTGTTGCCAATCTTCCTATTTATAGTGAATTCCGTTATCTCAAATTTCACTTTATGTCCATCCAAAATAAAATTATTTATGGCTATGCGATCGCCTTAGGTGTAGCATTTGCAGGAACTGCATTAGGCTTTGCTATTGGTAACTACTATCAAAACAAGGCACAACAAGAACAACAGATAGCCTCCTACGAAAACCGACTTCTGAGCGCCCTGCAACTTGATGTTCTCTACAACCGTCCAGCTAAACAACTTGCTCCTTACCTTCAAGACCCTGAAGCTTTTCGTCGAGAGAGTGGTGCTTTGCTCAAACGACTGCAAAATATTCAGGATTTGCTCACTAAACACAATAATTCAGGAAAACCAGCAACCCTCGAAGATTTGCAAGCTTTTTTAGAAGACTATGAAGTAACTGTTGAGGAGTTTAGGAAGCGTGCAATTACCTTTAAAAAAACAGTACAACCCCTGACCCAGAAACTTGAGGGTTTAGAAACTGCTGAACAACTCTTGATAAATTTGGTTAAAAGTCCAGAATTTGTTGCTTTTATTGAAGCTCCCGATCTGATGGGAGAGTTTTATCAGCTCGCAATTCAAAGAGAAATAGATACCGAGCAAGCCTTCAATAATGCCCAACTTCTACGAAATCAAATTATTCTTTTTAGCTTTGTCCTTTCAGGAGGAGTCGCTTTGATTCTGGCTTTATATACCAGTCATGCGATCGCCAAGCCACTGGAAAAAGTTACAGATGTTGCTCAATTAGTTACTCGTGATTCTAACTTCAATCTGCAAGTACCAGTTCAAACCAATGATGAAGTAGGTGTATTAGCAACATCCCTAAATCAACTGATCTGCCGTGTCAAAGAGTTAATGACTGAAGAGCAAGCTTACATCGTGCAATTGGAACAAGCGAAAGAAACTGCTAATGCAGCCAACCAAGCTAAAAGTGAATTTCTTGCCAATATGAGCCATGAACTCCGCACTCCCCTCAACGGTATCCTTGGGTATGCTCAAATCCTTGAGCATTCTGAAACCATGAGTGAGGAAGAAAACAAAGGTATTGATATTATCAAACAATGTGGTCTTCACCTGCTGAAGTTAATCAATGATATTCTCGACCTCTCCAAAATTGAAGCCCGCAAACTCGACCTTTTGGTAAGCGAGTTTCATTTTCCCTCTTTCCTCCAAGGAGTGGCGGAAATATGTCGCATTCGAGCTGAACAAAAAGGCATAAATTTTTACTACTCCCCCGATCAAAATTTACCTATAGGCATTCTTGCTGACGAAAAACGACTACAGCAGGTATTGATCAATATCCTGAACAATGGGATTAAATTTACTGATGTTGGTAGCGTCACTTTTGCAGTAACAGCACAAAAATTGTCAGGTCGATATCGCCTGCACTTTGAAGTCAAAGACACAGGTGTAGGCATGACCCCAGAGCAAAAGGCGAAAATATTCCTGCCATTTGAACAAGTAGGCGACCGCAAAAAACAGACAGAAGGCACAGGTTTGGGGTTAGCTATTAGTCAAAAGATTGTCAAACTCATGGATAGTCAACTGGAAGTAAAGAGTGAAGTAGGTAAAGGTAGTACTTTCTGGTTTGATGTGGAAGTTCCAGAAGCACAAGAATGGGCAATGACTTCTAGCACTGATCAGCAGGGAACTATATTGGGTTATCAAGGTAAAAAATACCATGTTTTAGTTGTTGACGACTGTTGGGAAAATCGCTCGGTGGTTGTGAGTTTGTTAGAAATGCTTGGCTTTGAAATTAGTGAAGCGGAAAATGGAAAGGAAGCTTTAGAAAAAATGATGGTATTGTTGCCAGATGTGGTGATTACTGATGTAATGATGCCAGTAATAAATGGTTATGAATTACTGAAATATATCCGCAGTTCGGAAAAGTTGAAGGATGTGGTGGCGATCGCTACTTCTGCGAGTGTGTTTGAAAGTCATCAACAAGAGGCAATTGAGACCGGAGCTGATGTATTTTTGCCCAAACCTATACAGACTGACAGACTATTAGAAATTTTACAGCAGTATCTGAATCTAGAGTGGGTCGTTCGGCAACAGACTACAGTATCAGCTCAAGCAAATGCCCTCATTCCCCCTGATTGTCAAGTATTACAAGAATTACTCACCTTAGTAAAAGATGGTAATATTCAAGGTGTTGTCAAACTTGCTGAACATCTTCAGATTTCTGATGTAACTTTTACTCCTTTTGCACAAGAAATTTTACAATTGGCGAATAGTTTCCAGCTTAAACACCTGGAAACATTTATAAAAAAACATATTGGTTAACTCAAAGTATGAATAAGCTAATCAACAAATTAACTCACAAAAAATCTCTCAGAATCGTGTTAATTATCCCCTTTATCTTGCAAATTATCACAGCTGTTGGATTGGTAGGTTATCTTTCTTTCAAAAATGCAGAGAAAGCCGTTAACAAATTGGCATTTGAGTTACAAAATGAAATCACTGACCGGGTTGAAGACCACATTCAAGATTACTTAGAATATCCTCAAATTATTACTCAAAGTAATATCAATGCTTTTCAATTGAAGCAACTAAGTGTAGATAATCCGGCTGCTTTAGAACAGCATTTATGGAAACAAGTTCAGCTTTTCGAGTCTGTTCGTAGTATTTATTTTGCAGGTAATCCTGAAATTGGAGAATATGCATTTGCTAGACGTGAACCTGATGGAACATTTGTGGTTAGAGAATTTGTAGATTTTCCAATGCGCAATACTTATGCTATAGATGAGCAAGGTCAGCGAACTCAGTTGCTTTACTCTAAACCCTTTTATCCCCGCCAAAGACCTTGGTATGTGACCGCAGTAGAAGCGGGTTATCCCACCTGGGGTAAAGTTTACAATTTCTCAGATGGCATACTTGGAATTACTTTCTCTGCACCCATTCAGGATAAAGCCGGAAACTTTCAGGGAGTTTTAGCAATTGACCTTCTTCTAAGCTTGATTAGTGATTTTCTGCGTGGACTTACGATTAGTCCTTCAGGTCAAGTTTTTCTGATTGAACCTTCAGGAGATCTAATTGGAAGTTCAACATCTGAACAGCCATTTTTACCCGGAAAAAAAGATGAGAAGGCACAACGACTCCAGGCAAAAAACAGTCAAAATCCCCTAACTCGTATCACAGCTCAGTATTTGGTTAATTATTTCGGCGATCTTTCCCAAATCACCGAAGCACAACAGTTCAGTTTCAAAATTGATGGCAAGCTTCTGTTGGCTCAAGTGAATCCAATCAGGGAACAGGGTATAGATTGGTTATGCGTTGTTGTCGTCCCAGAATCGGACTTCATGGCAGAAATTCATGCCAATACTCGCACCACAATTTTGCTCTGTATCGCTGCTTTAATTATTGCGACCATTATTGGAGTTATCACAGCACAATGGGTGATAAAACCCATTTTACGTTTGAATCATGCAGCCAAAGATATTGCTCGAGGAGAATGGAATAAAACCATAGATTTGAAGCGTTCTGATGAAGTGGGAGAATTAAACCAATCTTTCAATCAAATGGCAAATCAGTTGAAAGATTCATTTGAAATGTTAGAAGCAAGAGTTGAAGAGCGAACAACTGAATTAGCTGAATCTAATCAACAACTGCAAGAAGCTAAAAAACAGGCAGAAAGTGCTAACCAAGCCAAAAGTGAATTTCTCGCCAATATGAGCCATGAACTCCGTACACCCCTCAACGGTATCCTTGGCTATGCTCAAATCCTCCAACGTTCCTCAACAATGAATGACAGAGAGCGCAAAGGTATTGCCATCGTCAAACAATGCGGCTCTCACCTACTGAATTTAATCAATGATATTCTCGACCTCTCCAAAATTGAAGCCCGCAAACTTGAGCTGTTAGTCACAGAGTTTCATTTTCCCTCCTTTCTCCAAGGAGTGGCCGAAATATGTCGCATTAGAGCTGAACAAAAAGCCATAGATTTTTACTATGTACCCGATGAAAATTTACCTATAGGAATTCGTGCCGATGAAAAACGACTACAGCAGGTACTCATAAATCTCTTAGGCAATGCCATTAAATTCACCAATACTGGTAGCGTTACCTTTGCAGTCACAGCTCAGAAAATGGAACAAGATCAGCCCAGATATCGCCTTCATTTTGAAGTCAAAGACACAGGTGTAGGCATGACCCCAGAGCAACAGGCGAAAATATTCCTGCCATTTGAACAAGTAGGCGACCGCAAAAAACAGACAGAAGGCACAGGTTTGGGATTAGCTATTAGCCAAAAGATTGTCAAACTTATGGACACTCAACTGGAAATCAAGAGTGAAGTAGGTAAGGGTAGTACCTTCTGGTTTGATGTGGAAGTTCCAGAAGCACAAGAATGGGCAACAACTTCAAGAACTTTCAACCAGGGAACTATCTTAGGTTATCAAGGTCAAAAACGCCGTGTTTTAGTTGTGGATGACCGTTGGGAAAATCGCTCGGTGGTGGTGAGTTTGTTAGAAATGTTAGGCTTTGAAATGAGTAAAGCGGAAAATGGCAAGGAAGCTCTAGAAAAAATGATGGTATCTCTGCCAGATGTGGTGATTACTGATTTAATGATGCCAGTAATGGATGGTTATGAATTACTGAAATATATCCGCAGTTCGGAAAAGTTCAAGGATGTAGTGGCGATCGCTTCTTCTGCTAGTGTGTTTGAAAGTAATCAACAAGAGGCAATTGATACCGGAGCAGATGTATTTCTACCCAAACCTATACAGACTGACAGACTATTAGAAATTTTACAGCAGTCTCTCGACCTAGAGTGGGTTTATGAGCAACAAACCACAGCATCAGCTCAGGTGACTGAGGTCAGTCAAAGTGAAGGAATTGTTTCTCCAGCTATGGAAGTCTTACAAGAATTACTCACTTTAGTAGAAGATGGTGATATTCAAGGTGCTGTGGAGGTTGCTGAACAGCTTCTAGCATCGGATGTCACTTTTACTCCTTTTGCCCAAGAGATTTTGCAACTAGCGAATAGTTTCGAGCTTAAACACCTGGAAACATTTATAAAAAAATATATTGGTTAACTTAAAGTATAAATCAGCTAATCAACAAATTAGGGTTTGCGTATGGAAAGTCTTTTTGCTCTTTGTAGGAGACAGCTATACTGGAGACAACCCACCCCTCGCCCCTCCCCCTCCGGTGGAGGGGGAGACAGGAGAAATAGGAATGAGCGAAGAGGTCGGAGTAATATCATGTCCGGTTGAATACTTACACTTTGGAGGAAGGAAGGCAGAAGGCAGCGGGAGCTGGAGGCAGAAGGGAAGAAAGGGTTAAAAGGGATAAAGTTTTTTTATAACTGACCCGTCCGTTAGCGCAGCTCCCCTGGAAGGGGAACATGATATAATATCATGTCCGGATGATTAGGTATAGCGCTGTGCGCAGGCAACAGCTCATCTGGCAACAGCTCATCTGGCAACCCACCCCTAACCCCTCCCAGGAGGCAGGGCTGTTTCATTCTCACTCTAGGTGTAGAATTATAGAGTAAAGAGCAGATTTTACCCCAAATTCGGCCTAATATTAGCTTGAATGGCCATTTTTTGTGATTCAAAGCAGTGCGATCGCAGAGCATTGCCTCAGCAGTAGGTGTAGAATTATAGAGTAAAGAGCAGATTTTACCCCAAATTCGGCCCAAGATTAGCTTGAATGGCCATTTTTTGTGATTCAAAGCAGTGCGATCGCAGAGCATTACCTCAGCAGTATCGCGTAGCGGTGTGTAGTACTATCGCCACCAACCAATGTCAAACTGACCCCGAAATTGCCCTCTGTTGTGCGATCGCAACTTCATCTTATTCAGATCAAAAAATGGATTTCATACCACACTTAAGTACAAAAAGAAAGTATATATTTGAGATTATTACTCAAGTACGATATCCCTGCTTTAATTCCGGCAAAACCATGTGTTCTTAGTAGAGTTAATACCCAAGTTTTTAAAATTGAGAAATTGCCGGCAGAAAACCCTGATTTTTGAGGACTTGAATCTTCCTCTAGAATCACATCCTTTACGATAGGGCAGTTGATTTTCAATTAACCAATGTCCTCGAATACCTGAGGCTAGGGTGGTAGATTTTGGTGAGAGTGAACAAAGATAATAACTAATACTTTCTACCAATTTTGACCCTCGATTGCTACTGCGCTTTACTCTAATTACAGAACCTGCGCCTTTCCATACATCCAGTATATTTGCTGGTATATTAAAAACTTCTACAATTCTAGTAGTATAACGATCTCTTGTTTTTTCTTCGTCTACATACCTTTTTACTACTTGAGTTGATTTAACTTGCTGTTCTATTTGTTCATACAACTTGGGTTGATTCTTTTTAACTTTAATTAAATAATCGTTTTGAGTTTCGATAATTTTGGCTACTGTTTTTTTTGACAATGTAGAGCATCTAGAGTAAAAACCACCCCCTTTAAGTCTAAGATATCTAGTAGTTTTCTCACAATCGTGATTTCACTTTCAAGCTTCCATACCAAAGATTTTTATCCCTAAAACTAACCCTCTTTGATGACTAAATGCTGATACACAATTTCTAAAATTTTGCTCAGATATACCCGTAATTTTCTACCGTATTTTTGAGACTTTTTCCATCTATTGATACCCACTCTCTAGACCTGGTTTTACTATATTGTTGGCTCCATTGATTAAAAGCTATTTGTAATTTGTGGTAATCTAGTTGTACCATGACTCGTCTCATTGTTGAATAAGAAGGAACACAAGCTTGAGGAATATTGAGTAGTTTAATTAAAGTTAAACGATGGCGTTCGGTAAATCTCCCTAACTGTCTATAACCCCAATAACCGCTGATGATTCCCATAATCACGGGTCAACAGTACTAGCCATAAGGGGTGGCGACAGCCTCTTTGGTCACGAAAATCAGGTACAACTTTTCAGGTAATCAATGAGGCTTTTTTCCATATATTTTCATATATTGGTATATTGGCCAATTTACATCAATAAATCTGCTCTTTACTCTATAATTCTACACGCTTAGTGAGAATGAAACAGCCCTGCTCCCAGGAGGGGAATAAATTGCCGATAATATAAGACTTTCAGCTATTTGGCCTTTCCTGCAATTTGTAAATATACCAGCGCTCATTGCTATATAATAAAATTAAGGGGAGCGATCGCCATAAAGTAGGAGTGAGTAATGCCAAAGTTAGTCACGATTCAAAACCACTTAACAGTAGAACAGTTAGAGCAAAGATATCGTTATGCTCGTGAAGTAACGCCCGAAAATTCACATAGTCTGGTTATTGGCCACTGGTAGGACTTGCTTAGAGGTCTCTCAAGTAATATAATGTCCGGTTGAATACTTATAAATAAACGACGGAGGAGTCAGGGGTCAGGAGTCAGGAGGGAGGAAGTAAAGAACAAAAAGGAAGAAAAGAAGAACTATCCTCGAAATCTAAGTATCTAAAATATCTCCTCTACTCAAAAAGCAAAAATGGCCAATAATCATGGAAATTCTTAACTTAGTAGAAGCAGAAAAACTAGCACCTTGGCGATCGCCCTTAGCCAGAGCTTTACATCGAAACCGAAGCCTAACTTATGCCCGTTATCTCCAATTAGCAACAGTTACTGCTGAAGGCCAACCAAAAAATCGTACCATCGTATTCCGAGGTTTTTTAGAAGAAACCAACCAGCTAAAATTCATCACTGACAGTCGTAGCAACAAAGTAGAACAAATAGAAAAAAATCCTTGGGGCGAGGTCTGTTGGTATTTTCCTAAAACTAGAGAACAATTTCGTCTGACTGGGAAACTTTACCTAATCAAACCAAATAATCCTCACCCCAAACTTGCTAAAGCCAGAGAAACAACATGGCAAGAAATTTCGGACAACGCTAGGCAGCAATTTACTTGGCCTAAGCCTGGAGAAAGTAAAGTAGATATTGGTGCCTTTGAATTGTCCCCACCAAATCCTACCTATCCCCTATCAAACTTTTATCTATTATTACTAGAGCCAACAAAAGTCGAGCATCTAGAACTAAAAGGAGAGCCACAAAACCGCTGGCTTTATCAAATTGATAACTCTAAAACTTGGTCTACTCAAGATATAAATCCTTAAATTCCTGAGCCATCAATACAATCTTGAATTGCTCAGTCTTGGAGATGACAACTAGCGTAATTAACAGAAGATGCAGTGTCAGACTTGACCACAAGAGACTGCGATAATTTATCTTGTAAACTTTCCACCTGTTGTTCAAGAGAATCAATTCGATCCACCAAAGCACGAATAACCTCAGCCTCAGAGTCAGGCAAACTACCATGCTCTAAAGGATTTACCTTAACTCCAGAACGATATACAACTCTCCCAGGCACTCCCACAACAGTACAGTCAGAAGGAACATCCCTAAGTACTACCGATCCAGCACCAATACGGACATTATTACCAATATTAATATTACCAAGAACCTTGGCACCCCCACCAATCACCACATTCTCACCCAAGGTAGGATGTCGTTTGCCAGTTTCTTTGCCAGTGCCACCCAGAGTTACTCCTTGATAAATTAGGCAATAGTTTCCCACAATAGCAGTCTCTCCAATCACCACACCCATACCGTGGTCAATAAAAACTCCTTGACCAATAACAGCCCCAGGATGAATTTCAATCCCAGTCAAAAAACGGCCTATGTGGGAAATTAAACGAGGTAGGAAAGGAATTTTCAGACTGTACAAACCATGGGCAAGGCGATGAAACATTAAAGCCTGAAGACCAGGGTAGCAAGTAAGAACTTCCAACCAGTTGCGAGCTGCAGGGTCTCTATCAAAGATAATTCGGAAGTCAGTTAGAAGGGTCTTAAACACGAGAATTTACCATCTTTGGTTGAGCAGGTCATTTAACATTATACTTAAGGGTGAATCAAATAAGTTGTTCAAATTTTTATTTATTTTTCGGAAAATACTATGTCGTTATTTTTAATAACTGTGGTATTGCTCTTAAGCTGGTTATTCACTTCCATCTTTGTCTTGGAACCAATGGACTTAATGCAATGGCTACATATTCCTCGATGGTTATGTCTGTCAATAATATTGCTAATTGTTTCTTGGTGTTTAGGAGATTAATTATCGTCATTGATTGATAACTTTATTCTCATCGTGGCATTGCATACTAGATATCAAGTTTTCAGTAGATTTTGCTTTTGATGAATATCTAATATCAAGTCTCATTAATTATAGGTAATAAAAATACTTTTCTTGATTCTCTTGAGAAGACAAAAAAAAATCTTCCTCTTCCTTTTTATTACTCTTTTCTCCTTTTCCTGGTCTCCCTCGCATTTTTTTTTATTTGTGGATATTTCAATAGATATAATATAACAATTAGACTCAATTATTAGACTTATTAGATTTCTTGCATAAGTAGGTCTATGGGAGGATGAATGAGGAATAGAGGGATATATTTTGAGGAAAATCAACCCAAAAAGATTTAATTTTTACTTTTGCAAGAGTTTTATTCATATTTTTCCTGTTATTATACCCATTGCAATTGTCAAACTAAAAATAAAATAAATCACAATATATTGCTTAATAAAAGTCAAAAAATTGTTCTTTCATTAGACATATCCGAATAGAGGAAGATAAAAAAAAAATCAAAAAATGGCGTTGCACAGTGACGAATGATTTTAGATTTTTGATTGAATTGGATTTTGGATGTTAGAATTGTTATAATGATTAATATTAAGTTTTTTTCAGTCAAAGTATAAACTAATTTTTGGCAATATCATTCCATAATGTGCAACTCCCAAAAAATAATAGTAGTTTAACATCGAATAAGACTGTAAAAAAAGTCAGACTAGCTCAAGTAAAAATTCAGATTAAAAGGGAAAAAAATGAGCAAATAGTGAAAAAAATATGTGGGTTAGTTAAACTGAATAAGGGAAGGTTAATCAGATAATTAAAAAACTGGAAAAAAAATAAAAAAATAAAAAATAAATAGTTGAGTTACTGATATAAATCAAGAGTAAAAATTGAAAAATAATGTAAAATAAATCATCTAAATCTAGCAAGCAGTAAATCCTGTAAAGCTAGTCAAATCAATGATTTAACTATTTCCGGATATGTCTATTTACTCTGATATTTTCTCATGGTCATTTTTTCTAGATTTTGGCAATGAATTTATTGATTTTCAGACAGCGAAAGATAAAATTCTTATTGCTGCACCTTGAATTTTTATTTAAACTGCTGTGAAATCTATCCCATTATTGATTGACGAGTAAAAAACAATTAGTCTATTAATCTATCTTAAATTCATAAATCAAGAAATCATGGTGCGCGAATTTTCTTTTGCCTTTGGACTACGAAAAATAGAAGAGAACCCCTCATCTCAAAAACATCAGTCACGCTCAATCTACCGAGCAATTGTGTTAATGCTATTAACCACAACCATAATCGGTCTACAAGCTAGTCGTTTGGTTCAACTACAATTAATTCAAGGTCAACAGAATAGAGACCGAGCAGAAAACAACCGTATTAGGCCAATTCCAGTAGCTTCTAATCGAGGACTAATCCTAGACCGTAATGGTAAAGCCTTTGCATCTAACCATCTCACCCGTTCCATATATTTATGGCCAAAAGAACAACCCAAAGAGCAATGGAAAATTACTGCAGCAAAACTCAGCCCCATAATTAATATACCCGCCGAAAAAATCATTAAAAAAGTAGAGCAGGCTATAAATTTAGGAGAAAGGACTATAAATATTAGCTATGAAGTAAATCGCGATACTTTTGTAACCTTACAGGAAAGAGCTGCGGAATTTTCCGGTGTAGAAGTTAGGTCTGAATCAACTCGTTATTATCCTCATGGACAATTAGCATCTCATATAATTGGATATCTTGGCGAAGTTACATTAGAAGAACTAAAAGCTAACCCAGAATATCAAATGAGAATGATGGTTGGTAGATTAGGAGTGGAAGCTAGTGCTAATGATTTACTTGCCGGAAAATGGGGTAAGCGTTTGATAGAGGTCAACGCCCAAAATCAGGAAATAGGTAGTCTCGGAGAAATTAAGCCTCAAGAAGGAAAGACAGTAAAGTTAACTCTTGATATAGACCTTCAGAAAACAGCAGAAAAAGCTCTGGGTTTTCGCAAGGGAGCAGTGGTTGCTCTAGATGTGAATACGGGGGAAATTTTAGCAATGGCAAGTTATCCCAGATTTAACCCCAATGTGTTTACAAAACCTATGTCTCAAAACAAATGGCAAAATATTCATAATCAGGAGCAATCTTTTTTAAATCGGTCTCTCCAGGGTTATCCTCCAGGTAGTACTTTTAAAATAGTTACTTCTTCAGCAGCTATGGGGTCTGGAAAATTTTCACCATACTCCCTTGTTTATACTTCTGACTCAATTTATGTTGGAGGTATTAGTTTCAATGAACATAGTGGAGGATATGGTTCAATTGGTTTTAGAAGTGCATTAGCCTACAGTAGTAATACTTTCTTTTATCGAATAGGTATGACTATTGGCCCTCAAGAAATAATTAAATGGGCACATCAGCTTGGTTTGGGTGGTGAAAATTTAAACCTTCTGGGCATACCAGCTACATATAATGGTTTAATCCCTACGGAGGAAGATAAACGCAGGATTTATAATGATGATTGGTATTTGGGTGATACAGTAACTATGGCAATTGGCCAAGGTCTGGTTTTGTTGACACCATTAGAGTTGGCAGCAGCAGCAGCAGCGATCGCTAATGGTGGTAAACAGATTAAGCCTCACTTATTGGCAAATGAAACCAATAGTCCAAAAATGAAGCCTACTCCTACAGGGTTGAAACCCGAACAGATAAAGATGATTAGAGAAGGCATGATTGATGCAGTCTATTATGGTACAGCACAATCTCTTAATGATGGTACTATTCCTCTTACAGGAGGGAAAACGGGAACCTCAGAAGTAATTGGACAAAGATCCCACTCCTTATATGTTGGTTTTGGGCCAGCTTATCAGTCAAAAATTGCGATCGCTGTGATTGTGGAGAATGGAGGTTATGGTTCTGTTGCTGCTGCTCCTATTGCCAAACAGGTTTTTCAAACTTATTTTGGCAAGTATACTCAAGCTCAATTAAAGTAGGGAGAGGTAATAATTAATAATTAATAATTAATAATTAATAATTAATAATTAGGGCTTGCTGATTAATTCTCAGAGTATTGATAAATAAAGGCTAAAGCCTTTTTGAGGTTCAAAAAAGTGCCAGCTTTTTACACCGAAAAGCTCAAAAAGCTAGTATTTTGGGCTGACTATGGTAGAAAAATCACTCTGACAATTCTTACTCCTACCTCTTCGCTCATTCCCATTTCTCCTGAATTCTGACTCCTGACTCCTGACTCCTACCCCTACTAAAAGACTAGTGAAGCGCAAACCCTAATTAATTATTAATTATTAATTATTAATTATTAATTATTAATTATATCGACCGAATCTTCCCCTAATCGAACAGTAAAATCAGAACTAATTTCACCAGTAGAAGTAGGCTCAATCTGACCAAAACCCAAAGCCTTTTTCACCACTTCAGCAGACTCCAAATAACCTCCTTGAACAATAATTTGAGTCAAAGGTTCTTTGTCAGACCAATCAGAAACCACATAAACATTGTAGAATCCTTTTTCGCGCAAATACTGAGCAAAATTTGTTGCTGCTTGAGAATTACTAGAGGCATTTTGAACAGCTATTTTAGCCTCTAAATACAAAGTTTCGTTAACTTTTATCGGATGAAATAGATCGTTATAATTAAACTCTTCCAACTTGAAATTAAAATATTGTTCAAGGATTCGGTCTCGACCAGGTTGATCTATAATCCAATAGCTAGTCAAATACTCATTACTAGAACTAGCTCTCCCTGGCAACATTACCATTCTCAAATCATCCCTTTCTAAATCAAGACTAAAATTCACCAAAGCCAACATTTCAGGAAAACTTAAATTAGTATCCACATACTTCAGCATTACCTGAATAATATGAGGCAACTGAGGTAAAACTGCCACATTAGTAACGCGGTTTCGGAGCGCCTTGAGCAAAACTTGTTGTCGTTGAATACGACCAATATCTCCATAAACTTCTTCTCGGAAACGAGCAAATTGTTCTGCTTGTTCTCCATTGAGAGTTTGCCAACCAGACTTTAAATCTATTTTTAGCTGCTGAGTCTTATCAGTATAAGACATAGGTTGAGGAACAAAAATTTCTACCCCACCAAGTTGTTCAACTAATTCTCGAAACGCTCCCTTACTAACTCGCACATATCGGTCAATCTCAAAACCACTTAAAGTACTCTCTAAAACACTTTCTACCAGTTTTGGGCCACCATAAACATTAGCTTCATTAATTTTAGCAATACCAATTTTGGGAATTAGGACTTGAGTATCTCGTGGTACTGAAAGTAAACTGACAGTCTGAGTCGTGGGATTAGCTTGTACTAATAATAAAGTATCGCTACGACCCTCAAACACATCTGGAGAATTTTCTGCCACCCCTGAAACTTGGTCAATTCCCATAACTAGAATATTCATAGGTCGTGAGAGTTGGTAAGGCAGACGCTTACGCCATAGGACATCTGAAGTAAATTTCTGGAGTAGTTGACTAAAAAACTGTGGTTCAACCGGAGCAAATAGAGCAGTTATTGCCCCAAACGAAGTAGTTGTAGTTCCACTCAAAACTAATACAAGTATCCAGAACCACCATTTCTGCAAAATAGACCGGGACTCGGTAGGAGAAGTATTATTCATAATAAAAGTTAAAAGTTAAAAGTAATATTATTGCTGTAACTATAGCGGTTTGGGTGCAAGTTAATGGCTAGAAATGGAACAAAATAGATATAGACCTCTGCTGAATTGGTAATAATTAATAACTGAGTCTAAATGCTAAATACTCATACCAATTCACTTTCAGGATGTCATATCAAATCCGTTTAAACAGTTATAGATTGGTTAAGTCTTCAGGAGTTAGGAGTCAAGAGTCAGGAGGGGAAAGAATTAGAAAGATTAGTAGTTATCAAAATAATATGGGTTGCGCAACCCAGCCTTTTAAAGCTAAATATTTTTGGAGCGAAGCTCAAATCCCCTACTTCACCTCCACGGTCGGGCCCCGCGGGTGGGTTAACTTCTGACTGTAATGAAGTGTGTCTTACATTCTGGAGGGGCTGTGTGCGGAATTACTTCCGCACAGTAGGCACCCCGTAGGAGACCTCAGAATTACACATTTCTGACTTCTGACTTCTGACTTCGTTAAGGCGATTGGATAATTTTTTTATGTCCAATACCCCCAGATTTGAGATCACAAATAGTTTCGCTTATTTAAATATCAAATAATTGCCTGAAGCTCTTTATTGTCAATTTTTTTAGCCTATTAAATCGCGCCTTCTGACTTCCGTGAAACAGTATCAATTCCCTGGTTCCTCAAAACTGAGAATTCTGTATTTCACAAACTATCAAACCGCTATAAAATTGAAAGTTTTATACCAATTTCATAAAATATTGCTACAGTCGCGAAACAGGGAAAACTTAACTGGAAACAGGGAAAGAAAAACATAATAAAAAAGAGGAAAAAATATTGACCGAATAATTAAGGTTTAAAGTTTCTCCTTTACAGGAGAAACAAGAAAAAATTTTCCCTACCGCGTCAATCCTATCCGTTTTCAAGGAGAGGTCATAATTAATTATTAATTATTAATAATTAATAATTAATTTTTGAAAGCACTTTTTAGGAAGCGTGAGGTACAGTTTTAAGATTAATCTTTTTTTCCCTAATCCCTACTCCCTAAAGTCCTAAAATTTTGTACCTCATCAACTCCAAAACTGCTGTAATTTTTAGATTTTATGACATTTAGACTTTTTTTATTGTAGGAATAAATCACAAATTTAAGATGTAATACCAATTTGAAAAAAGAATGTTACGAATTAATTTGAGCAATTAAAATACTTTACAGGAGATGTCTCTTGGACTAATAAAGATAAATTAAGACCTAAAAACTGCTATTAAAGCCATTCCCATACGACTCCTGACTTCCCCTCCACGGTCGGGGTTAGGGGTGGGTTGACACCTTACAAAATATCCTAGCTATTTGTAGCAAACATTTATCAATTTGGTATAACTACCTTTTTTGAATTTGGTATTAGAATTTCCTCAAAAAATCAGCAAATGCCATAGTTAGCTAATTTGGGAAAAACTGCCAATGAGAATTTAAGATTGAATAGTCTCATCTATTAATTTAATTAATCTAAAATCTAATGATACCTGTAATTCTTGCTGGCGGTAAAGGAGAACGTTTTTGGCCTTTAAGTCGAAAGCATCGACCCAAACAGTTTCTTTCCCTGGATGGCAGTGGTAAAAGTTTGCTACAAACAACAGCAGAGAGATTACTCTCATTATCTAATAATTGGGATGGTTTATGGGTTGTAACATCCGCAATGTTGGCCGAAGGTGTGGCACAACAGTTACCCCAGATGCCAAAGGAAAATATATTGGCAGAACCAGAAGGAAGGGATACAGCTCCTGCTGTTGCGTGGACAGCAATAAAGACTGCACGCCGTTATGGGGAAGATGCAGTAGTAGGGTTTTTTCCGGCTGACCATTGGATCGGGGAACCTGAAGTATTCCAGAAGACCTTGGAGGCAGCAGCTGAGTTGGCAATGAACCAGGAGGCTATTGTCACCTTGGGTGTGAAACCCTCTTTTCCTTCTACTGGTTATGGATACATTGAACAGGGAAAAAAAGCAGGAAATTTTGGTGGGTTTGATGCTTATCGGGTGGCGCGGTTTACGGAAAAGCCTAATCGGGATAAGGCTGAGGAGTTTTTAGCAAAGGGTCGTTTTAGTTGGAATGGGGGTATTTTTGTGTTCCGGGTGGGGGTAATGTTGGCTGAGTTACGAAAATATGCCCCGACGATGATGACTGTTTTGGAGGCGATGGGTGCTGAGGGTTATTCTCAGTTGGAGAAGAAGAGTATTGATTATGCTGTGATGGAGAAGACTGATAAGGCTTTTGTGTTACCTGTGGCTTTTGGTTGGGATGATTTGGGTGACTGGAATGCTTTGGAACGTTTGGTTAAGGGTGATGGGGTTAATGTGGAGTTGGCTAATCATTTGGGGTTGGATACGGAGGGGTCGATTTTTTATGCCACGAGTGATGATGATGCTATTGTGACTATTGGTTTGGAGGATGTGGTTGTTGTTAGGGATGAGAATGTGACTTTGATTATGAAAAAGGAGCGGTCACAGGAAATTAAGCAAGTTTTGAGGAGTTTGGCTAATAATCCTAAATTTAAGGATTTATTGTAGTAGGAAGGAAGAAGGAAGAGAGAGGAAGGAAGAGGGAGGAAGAAAGGAAGAAGTATTTTTGGTTGTACGGGTTTAGCGACTAATATGAAGTTCAGTTATACAGTTATCGTACTTTCTACTTCCATTCAATGCAGACATAAAATGCTGGAATATCCCAAGATTTTTCCTACTCTCATTCTTCCTTTCTCCTAACTCTGAAATCATACGATAACTAATTAGGGTTTGCTGAAAAAGTCTTATGGGTGAGGGGAGGAGACAGCTATACTGGAGACAGGAGACAGGAGAAATGGGTACTTAGGGGAGGTAGAAGCTAAGTTTTGTAAGAATGATTTTTCTGGCCAACTATGCGCCTAAAATATTAACTTTTTGAGGGTTTTAGACGTGATGCAAAGCACTTTTTTAGACTCTAAAAAGGCACTTACCTTTATCTGTAAATACTTTTAGATTTATTCAGCAGACCCTAATTATCCAGGTACTATATAACTCCCTACTTAAGTTCAAATTGACTATTGAAGCACTGACAATAAATCGGTATTTCAGAACCTTATTTATGACTTTTTTTCATCATCACCGCTCCTACAAAATATCTGACACATCTAAGGCAAGTTCCGACAAAAATTTTTCCTTGATTAATATAATTGTCGTCGAATTTTTGATAATTTCTTTTGTTATGGTTTCTCTGTTATAGAATCTTATAGAAGAATTATATTTACTTAATCTTTTAGCTCCCACATTTCTCTCAGAAAGACATGGTGGGGATATGTGAAAACAGAGCCATCAGGCATAATAGTATTGTAAAGTACAGCATCTTTCATGCTACCAGTCAGGTTATCAGCATTTGTCATATTAGTACCAGTGAGATTAGCACCATCGAAAATAATAGAAGTTAAACTAGCATTAGTTAGGTTCGCGTTTGTTAAGTTAGAACCACACCATTTGGTGTAATCTAAATTAGCGCCACTCAAATTGGCATTAGTAAAATCAGTATTACTAAAGTCAGCCGACTCTAAGTTTGCATTTACTAAATTGGTATTACTAAGGTTAACATCGTTCAAAATAATCCTTTCCAAATTAGCTCCACTTAAGTCTATCCCTCGCAAGACTATTCCATTAAATACTCTCTCTCCTACCAGATAACGTTTGAGAAATTCTTCTTTGTTCATAACTACCCTAAAAAACCTATTTATTTGCTTAAAGTCGTCTACAAAATATCTGACAAATCTAAAACAAATCCAGGCAGAATATTTTTCCCAGATAAAGTTGTTGGATTTTTGATAATTTTCACAGTTTGATTAGGGCGATAAATTTCTACCTGCTGATTTTAAAGCTAATATCAAGACAACAGAATCTTACTTCCTTCCTCTTCTATTTCCATATCCTTCATCGCCTCCCACTCAGCTTGACGTACAGCTTTAACGAAGTCAGAAGTCAGAAGTCAGAAGTCAGAAGTTATTTTTGTAACGGGGATTAGAGCAACGCTCCAAAAATATTGCGCCTTAAAAGGCGGGGTTGCGCGACCCATGTTATTTTGATAAACCCTTGAGTTAACTCAGCTCCCAAAGCATTTTTCAGAACATCATTGTTATTAAAGTGAGCGATCGCCTAATCTTTTCAATTGCCATTCTTTATATTAGCTTTAGAGAAATTTAGAACAGTTTTGCTCAATCTATGGAACTATTAAATCTGATTTTAAATAACTTTTTGTTGCTGTGGAAAAATCAGGTTTGTTTTTCTGCACTTAAAGACATTTTGATATTGAGTGCCTGGAATATACAGCTTATTATCTACTCTTTGTCAATAGCTAGAATTGCTTAGGCATCTATACTTATTCAAAATTTGTTTTTTTGAGGTTATCTAACTCTTCTGAAAATTAGCAGATTTGAGATGCAATGAACATAAATACAAGGTTCTAGCTTTCTTGAAAAGGTCTTTTTTTGAATTTAATTATAAGATTGGCATCATATCTCAATGTACAGAGTATGATACAAATCGCTGAAATAACGCAAGTTCGTGAAATATTTTGTAATAATTAGCGAAAAATGAGGATATTTTGATTGGAAGAAATAATCTTAAAAATTAATTTGATTAGTATAATTTATATTGAAGGGTGAAAATTTAGTTTTGTTTTTGAAATTAATTTTGCCCTCTCTGGGAGAAAGTAGAACAGAAGGTAATGATAACTTTCTGATTACTTTGTCATACTCTAAGGTGGTTGGAGTGATCGCTCTATTTTTGATTTTTGATCTTTTTAGGTTAGGGCTTGTAACTGTTGCCTGTAATCTGGATGTGGGTTTTATGGTTCTATTTTGTGTGAGTCCCATTAGTTATAGTCTAGCAAAAGCCTACAATTATCATTTTTGGAATAATTTCTCAAAAATTCAACTATGCCCGAAAGAAACTACTCGGTGACATACTCCCACACTAAGCTGACGCTATAGTGTAAGCTTCTCGTTTCGCAGTCCTGCCACTGCATCGGACAAGCACGTGCTTTAAGGACGGGATGCCCCGCAGCCCTATTTTTTATATTTATTGCCGCATTTAAGTCGCGGTCTATGACGATACCACAGTGTGGGCAAGAATGAGTTCTTTGAGATAATTCTTTGGGGACTTTTTCACCACAATTCGAGCAATCTTGGCTGGTATTTTGAGGATTCACAGCTATAGTTTTCTGCCCAGCATTTGCCTCCTGCGGAGGAGCTGCGCTAACGGCTTTGACAGCAAGAATAGACAGGAATTGATCCCCAAATCGCATCATTAATTGATTTACTCAGACGGGTCTTTGCTAGACCTTTAATGTTTAAGTTTTCGTGGGCGACAACTTCAGCTTTTGATAACAATTCATTGGCTGTTTTGAAGTGAAAGTCTTTACGCTTGTCAGCTACCTTTTTATGTTGTTTAGCTACAGCTTTTACAGCTTTTAACCATCTTTTGCAGCCTTTCTTTTTCCGGGATAAACGTTTTTGTAGAGTCTTTAATCACTTCTGAGATGAGCGATAATATTGAGGTATTGGAACCGATTCTCCTTAACTTGTTACCAAGAAGTTTTTCAGCCCCATATCGATTAAGAGAGTATTTTCTGTTGTCGGTTCGACATCAGAATTAAATTTAGGAACCGATTTATCTTCTAAGGATCGCGTGACATAATAGCCATCAGCTTTACGGATAATAGTAACGGTTTTAATTTGAAAACCTTCCGGCAATGATCGATGTTGAATTAACTTTACTTTTCCAATTTTAGGTAAATTAATCTTATTTCCCTCAATACAATTTTGCTTGATTTGAGGGTAAGTAAAGCTACGATAACGACCAATTCCTTTAAAGCTTGGTTTACCTAATCTCTGCCCATTTTTATCTGCTTTCAACCATCTTTCAAAAGCCAGTTTTACCCGTTTAATACAATCTTGCAATACTTGAGAATGAACTAGCTTGTACTCCGGAAATTTATCTTTAGTATTGACTAAATCTTTTTTCTGAGAGTAATAATCCGGGTTATTTTTTAGTTGAGGAATTGGCATTATTAAAGGGCAAGCATTAACCGGACAGCGATTTTCTGACCACCACGAAAACCGCTCCCCCAACCGATAGTTGTACTGCCGACGCAACAAGTCCAGCCATAGTTCTATGGTAGACACTTGTTCTTGATTAGGCTTTAATTTGTACTGATAAGCTGTCCGCATTACTATCAACATTAGTTCGCTCATTGTTATGATAACGTCAACTTTTGAGTCTTGAGCAAAAAGCAATATTTGTAAATTAATGGGGCATTGAACTCCATGAATTTACCGCTGATTCATCCGCCAAATCAGAGATTATGGCGCGAGGCTTCTCGACGATTTAGCTAAAATCAAATTAAGCAGACCTACTCAAAAAAGACAATAGAAATAATGAAAGGAATCTGGCTAGAAAACCAACAACTCCAACTCCGCACCGACCTCTCCACACCCGAACCCCCAGAAGGAGAAGCACTTGTCCGGGTCTTGCGTGCTGGTATCTGCAATACAGACCTAGAACTTCTTAGAGGTTACTACCCTTACAAAGGTATCCTCGGCCATGAATTTGTCGGTGTGGTCGAACAAGGACCCGAAAATTTACTCAATCGACGAGTGGTCGGAGAAATTAATGCCGCTTGTGGTCATTGTCGCTTTTGCTTAAGCAACCAACCCACCCATTGTGAAAATCGGACAGTCTTGGGAATAGTTAACCGCAATGGAGCTTTTGCCGAATATCTCACCTTGCCAGCAAAAAATCTCCATCCGGTACCTGAAAATGTCTCAACCGATGAAGCTACATTTACTGAGCCAGTGGCAGCAGCATTGGAAATTCAGCAACAGATACAAATTTGTCCAGTAGATAAAGTTTTAGTTGTGGGGGATGGCAAACTTGGACAGTTGGTGGCACAAACTTTAGCTTTAACTGATTGTCAGTTATTGGTTGTCGGTCGTCACCGGGAAAAACTGGCAAATTTAGAAGAGCGGGGAATTAAAACTGGGTTTGCTGATGTTGTAACTACAGGAGCTTTTGATGTGGCAGTCGAATGTACTGGCAACCCAGAAGGATTTGCGATCGCTCGTCGTGCCCTTCGTCCTTGTGGTATTTTGGTCCTCAAAAGTACTTATGCTGGGAATCTGAGTTTGGATATTTCGTCGTTGGTGGTGGATGAAATTACTTTAGTTGGTTCTCGTTGCGGACCTTTTAAACCTGCACTGGAACTTTTATCACAACAGAAGGTTAATGTTAGGCCATTAATCCAAGCTCATTATCCCCTAGAGGCAGGAATTGATGCTTTTGCTCATGCTCAGAAGAAGGGAATATTAAAAGTCTTAGTGGATATTGGGGAGGAATAGGCTATTGATTTTTTTTTGAAATTAAGTTTATACACCTCAAATCAAAAAGCAGCAAGCTTAATCAAGTCAGAAGTCAGGAGTCAGAAGTCAGGAGTCAGAAGTCAGGAGTTAACCCACCCCTCGCCCCTCCCCCTCCCAGGAGGGGAGGGGAAGTAGGGGATTTGAGCTTCGCTCCAAAAATATTGCGCCTGAAAAGGCGGGGTTGCGCGACCCAATTGTTTTGATCAAAACTATTTCTAACTATTGTCTAATACCAGTTAAAAAAAAGAATGCTATAAAAAGTGCATCTTGATTTGGATATGCTTAAAAATAGCTATTTCAATTCATTTTAGATAGTTCTCTCTATCGTTTTTCCCTTTCTTTCAATATTTACCGAATAATTAAGGTTTAAAGCTTCTCTTTTAAAGGAGAAAAAAGCGGTCAAGGGATGGCGAGGAGACCTCGCCATCCCTTGACCAAGAGAAGAAAAAATTGTCCTTTTAGTCAATCCTATCCGTTTTCAAGGAGAGGTAATTAAGGTTTGCTGAAAAAGTCTTTTGGTCTGAGGTAGGAGTCAGGAGTCAGGAGTCAGGAGGAATGGGGAATGGGGAATGGGGAATTTAGAGGAGGTAGTCAGATATTTTATCCCTCGATTTTTCTGCAATATGTTATGCCCAAAATCCTAACTTTTTGGTCGCTCAAGCTTAAAAAATTGCACCCCCTTACAGCGAAAAAAAGCTAAAACCTTTACCTGTCAATGGTTTGATATTTAATCAGCAAGTCCTAATTACTGGAGAGTACTAAGTTATTCCAAAAAACGATTTGTTTTAAAGACTGAAAGTATTACTGGAAAAGTCTTACAGTACTTACAGCTCTGAATAAAGAGTTTTTAACCTTTATAGCGCTGTGCGCAGGCAACAGGCAACAGCTCATCTGGCAACAGCTCATCTGGGGGAATAAATTGCCGATAATATAAGACTTTCAGCTATTTGGCCTTTCCTGCAATTTGTAAATATACCAGCGCTCATTGCTATAGATCGCTGAAAGCCTTAGCTAGCAATAGTTATTCCAAGAACTTTGCACTGTCTAGCTAATTATTAATTATTAATTATTAATTGTTGAACCCTTCTTGCTTCTTGCTTCTTCAATAGGAATTAATCCGGTCGTACCAACTCACAGATTTAGGTTTATAGTCAATACAATTAATTGCTTTTTCTGAAAGAGCAACTTTAGGTTGTACAGGACATTTGAGACGATAATCTCCAGTAAAAAATAGACAATTAGCACAGGGAATTTCGTGCATCTGTTTGGCTCTACGGACAGAATCAACTAGGGTGCCGATTATACTCCAGACCGTTAAAATTATCAATCCCCAAGCAAAGACAAAACAGAGAGGAACCAAAAATGGTTGTATGGCATGAATTACAAAATAGATAAGCTGAAACATGGTTACTAATTCATAACATAATTACATAATTACATAACTTTAAACTTAATCCAATTTTTAAGATTATATAAAGTTAAAAGCTTAAATGATTATAGGATGAAAACATAGGGAATTGTTCACTATAAACAATATAGGAAGTTAAGCTATGGGCCTTAGATTAGGTGATACAGTACCCAACTTTACTCAAAATTCTTCTGAAGGGGAAATCAACTTTTATGACTGGGCTGGAGATAGTTGGGTAGTGCTATTTTCTCACCCTGCTGATTACACGCCAGTTTGTACAACAGAGTTAGGTACAGTTGCCAAACTCAAACCAGAATTTGACAAAAGAGGTGCTAAGGTTTTAGCCCTAAGTGTGGATGATGCAGAATCTCATAAAGGTTGGATTGGAGATATTAATGAAACCCAAAGTACAACGGTTAATTATCCTATTTTGGCAGATGTGGATAAAAAGGTTTCTGATTTGTACGATATGATTCATCCTAATTCCTTAAATAATCTAACAATTCGTACTGTTTTTATTATCGACCCTCAAAAGAAACTCCGTCTTTCTATTACTTATCCTGCTAGTACAGGTCGTAACTTTGAAGAAATTCTCAGAGTAATTGATTCTTTGCAACTAACAGATAATTATCAAGTTGCTACTCCTGTAAATTGGAAAGATGGTGATGATTGTGTGATAGTTCCTTCTCTAAAAGACCCTGAAGAATTAAAACAAAAATTCCCCAAAGGTTACACAGAAGTTAAGTCATATTTGCGGATGACCCCTCAACCAAATAAGTAAAGTTATAGCAGGGAACAGGGAACAGGGAACAGTAGTAAAAGCTTTTTTCTTTCTCAGTTTCATCATCAACATCAGTCAAACACCAACTTGTTCCTTGCTATATAATTAATTTCATTGAGGATTAAGATTTCAACCAGGATTCTTAATCCTTAATTATTGCTCTGCTGATTAAATTTCAAAGCATTGACTGATATTGGCTAAAGCTTTTTTTGGGTTGAAAAAAGTGCCTGATTTTCAGCCCAAAACACTCAAAAAGTTAGCATAAAAGGCAGAATAATTGCATAACAATCAAGGGACAAATATATCCGACTACCTCCTCTATAAATTCTATTCTCCCTTCCTCCTAACTACTCCCCTACTCCTGAAAAAAAATACTTTTTCAGCAAATCCTAATTATTTTTAGGAGGGAAAAATTATGCTTGACGATCTGATTATTTTACAAATGCCTCCAAATTTACAAATGACAGATGAACAATTTTTTGAATTCTGTCAAATTAACCGAGATTTACGCATAGAAACTAATAAATCTGGAGAATTATTAATTATGTCTCCTACTGATTCAGAAACAGGAAATAGAGATGGCAGAATTATTCAACAGTTAATGAATTGGTCAGATGGAGATGGTACTGGTTTAGCTTTTAGTTCTAGTACCGGATTTACTCTTTCTACAGGGGCAAAAAAATCTCCAGATGCTTCCTGGATAACATTAGAAAGATGGAATAGTTTATCCCCAGAACAAAAAGAACAGTTTGCTCCGATTTGCCCAGATTTTGTAGTGGAATTAATGTCACCCTCAGATAGTCTGAAAACTCTCCAAGCAAAAATGACAGAATATATGGAAGAACCGGGAGTAAAAC
>JAAHGF010000003.1:634779-675160 GCA_010672585.1 Okeania sp. SIO1I7
CCAGAACAAAAAGAACAGTTTGCTCCGATTTGCCCAGATTTTGTAGTGGAATTAATGTCACCCTCAGATAGTCTGAAAACTCTCCAAGCAAAAATGACAGAATATATGGAAGAACCGGGAGTAAAACTGGGTTGGTTAATGGATAGAAAACAACAGAAAGTTTATATTTATCGCCTAGGAATGACTACTGAATGTTTAGAAAATCCTGACAGTGTGAGTGGAGAATCAGTATTGCCTGGATTTGTTTTAAATATGAGCAAAATTTGGTAAATGGGAGGGAAATAAATTATGTTTGAGGACCAGATTATTTTGCAAATGCCTCCAAATTTACAAATGACAGATGAACAATTTTTTGAATTCTGTCAAATTAATCGAGATTTACGCATAGAAACTAATAAATTTGGAGAGTTATTAATTATGTCTCCTACTGGTGATGAAACAGGAAATAGAGATGGCAGAATTATTCAACAGTTAATGAATTGGTCAGATGAAGATGGTACTGGTTTAGCTTTTAGTTCTAGTACCGGATTTACTCTTTCTACAGGGGCAAAAAAATCTCCAGATGCTTCCTGGATAACATTAGAAAGATGGAATAGTTTATCTCCAGAACAAAAAGAACAGTTTGCTCCGATTTGCCCAGATTTTGTAGTGGAATTAATGTCACCCTCAGATAGTCTGAAAACTCTCCAAGCAAAAATGACAGAATATATGGAAGAACCGGGAGTAAAACTGGGTTGGTTAATGGATAGAAAACAACAGAAAGTTTATATTTATCGCCCAGGAATGACTACTGAATGTTTAGAAAATCCTGACAGTGTGAGTGGAGAATCAGTATTGCCTGGATTTGTTTTAAATATGAGCAAAATTTGGTAAAATAATATTTTGTAAGTAAAATATTGGTCAAAAAATGGATATTAAACAAGGTTTTATCGGTACAGTTGGCAACACTCCATTAATTAGATTAAATAGCTTCAGTGAGGAAACTGGATGTGAAATTTTAGGCAAAGCAGAATTTCTGAATCCAGGGGGTTCGGTGAAGGACCGAGCTGCTCTTTATATTATTAAAGATGCAGAAGAAAAAGGTTTACTGAAATCTGGTGGAACAGTTGTGGAAGGAACTGCTGGTAATACAGGAATTGGTTTGGCACATATTTGTAATGCTAAAGGTTATAAGTGTTTGATTATTATTCCTGAAACTCAATCTATTGAAAAAATGGATGCTTTGAGAACTTTAGGCGCAGAGGTTCGCCCTGTTCCTGCGGTTCCTTATAAAGACCCGAATAATTATGTAAAAATGTCAGGTAGATTAGCTTCGGAAATGGAAAATGCTATCTGGGCAAATCAGTTTGATAATTTGGCAAATAGAATCGCTCATTATGAAACAACTGGACCGGAAATTTGGGAACAAACAGATGGAAAAGTAGATGCTTGGGTAGCTGCTACTGGTACTGGTGGAACTTTTGCTGGTGTTTCATTATTTTTAAAAGAAAAAAATCCCCAAGTTAAAACTGTTGTAGCTGACCCCATGGGAAGTGGGATTTATAGTTATGTGAAAACTGGGGAAATTTCTACAGAGGGTAATTCTATTACTGAGGGAATAGGTAATAGTCGGATTACGAAAAATATGGAAAATGTTCCTATTTATGATGCAATTAGGGTTGATGATAAAGAGGCGGTTAGAGTAGTTTATCAACTATTAAGAAAAGACGGTTTATTTATGGGTGGTTCTGTAGGAATTAATGTTGGTGCAGCAGTTGCTTTAGCAAAAGAAATGGGTCCCGGTCATACTATTGTGACTGTATTATGTGATAGTGGCGCTCGTTATCAATCAAAATTGTTTAATAGTGAGTGGTTAGCTGCTAAAAATTTATTGCCGGATGAAGGATAATACTATTTCTCAAAAACTTTTCTATATTTTTGAATAGTAGGGGAGTGGGGGGAGTGGGGGAGTAGAGGAGTGGGGGAGTAGGGGAGAATTAAACATAAGAATAGTTAACATTAACTTACCTCAAAGTAGTAAAAAGATGATTCGACATAAGTTAATTCCCTAATAACTGAAGTTCTAATGAAGTATAGTATTATTTTTGGAAGTTGGTATAACAGGGAGAAATTATGGTGAAAAATAGTCAAGTTGAGAGACGTTTATTAGTCTGTCAAAATCGTACTTGTCGGAAACAAGGTTCGGCAAAAGTATTAGCTGCTTTTGAGTCGTCTGAAGTTTCTAATATTCAAGTAGAAAAAAGTGGATGTTTGGGTCAATGTGGCAATGGTCCAATGGTTTTAGTTTTGCCAGAGGAAGTTTGGTATAGTCGTGTTTTTCCTCAACAGATTTCAACAATTTTAGAGGAAAATTTTCTCGGTAGAATAACTGTGAAATGAATCTTTGATGATGAATTTTATTGTCTGAAGGGGTAGTTGAATATCTCAGACAAATCAGTCGAATAAGGAGAAGTTTTTAAATTGAGCAATTTATTTTTACAATCGGAAGATTTTGAACGTATATTCAAAGACCATCTGAAAATAGAGACTTATTCAAAATCAATAGAAAGTCTATTTAGCGATCGCCTTTTAAGGCGTATTGATTATAAACCTTACTACCAAAGAAATTATGTTTGGGATGATGACAAAGCTTCTTATTTTATTGAAAGTATCCTTTTAGGAACAGAAATCCCTCCTTTAATATTCTTTAATAATGCAGATAAGATAGAAGTTATTGATGGAAGACAAAGATTTGAAACAATCCAGAGATTTAAGGATAATAAACTTCAATTAACTAAAAAAGGCTTATTTGCTTTAAAACAACTCTCCAAAAGTACATACAACTACCTTTTTGAAAATGATGAAACTACTAGCATAATAGATTTGTTTTTAGAGGCAAAAATTAGAATTGTTGAATTTGAAATTGTTAATGAACCAAAGTTAGACTCTGTATTAGAAGATAAAATAAAAAAAGAAATATTTGCTAGATATAATTCTGGCATAACACCTTTAAAAACACCAGAAATTGATAATGCTGTTTATAATACAGATCCAATTTATCAGTATTTTAAAACTCTTTTGAAGCAAGACCCAGATTTTGAAAAATTAATGTATGATTTGTTCTTTAAGCCAAGTAGGAATAGCACTAAAGAGAGAGATAGAGGAAAAATTTTACAATTTATTAGAAGAAATTTAGTCTTAAAAATGTTTCCGATTAGGTACTATTCTTCGGGTACTTCTAGGACGGAAACTTTAGGAAAATTATTTGAATATTTATCACATCAAAATCCTGAACCAGAAACACTCTGTCAGTCATTTATTGAGAAAGTTAAAATTGTAGAATCATTCAAGCAAATCTTCATAGAACTAAAATTAAACCATAATAAGTTAGTTTTTGAATGTTTATTATGGAGTCTACTAATCTTAGAAAATGAAAATGTGGATTTATCAAGACTAAAACAGAAGGAGTTGCTACAAGAAATCAGTAAAAAAATATCAAATGATTTCCAAAAATATTCTGAAGAACAGACAATATTTTATAAGCAAATACAGGAGAGATATACTTTTACAGCAAAACTGTTTGAAGAAGAGTTTAAAATTAATTTAAAAGTCTATTATGAAGGAAGTGATGAAAAAAGAAAAGAACTAATTAAACTTCGCCAAACAGAGGATGAAGATACTGTTACTAAACTTGGTGAACTTGAATCTTTAAGAGTAACTAAGCCAGATCCATCGCGAAATTCAATAGATGATATAGCACGAGTGATGGAACGTAAGAAATTTTTAGTTAGACCTTCTTATCAGAGATCGGAAGTAATTAATTTGTCTAAGGCATCCGCTATTATAGAAAGTATCTTACTAGGTATTAATTTACCACCTATTTTTATTTTTAAACGCTCAGATGGAATTTCAGAAGTCATTGATGGTCAGCAAAGACTTTTAACAATATTAGGATACCTAGGAAAAGAATATGTTGATGAAGAAAATAAAAAATGTAGCACAAAAAATTCAAACTTTGCCCTGAAAAATTTACGAATTCTTAAGGACTTAAGACATAAAAGATTTCAGGATTTAGAACCTGCATTACAAGACAAAATATTAGATTTTGAATTATTTGTTGTTGAGATAGAAGCAGGTCTAAACCCAGAATTTAATCCAGTAGACTTATTTGTTAGATTAAATAATAAGCCTTATCCTATTAAAGAAAATTCCTTTGAAATGTGGAACTCTTGGGCTGAAGGCGAAGTAATTACAAAAATCAAAAATAATGTTAGTAAACATCGAGAATGGTTTCATCTAAGATTAGCCAAAGATCGTGACCGGATGGAGAATGAGGAATTATATACATCTTTAGTATATTTTGAGTTTAAACAGCTGAAAGAACAAAACATAGAAAAAATTCTCAAAGTATATAAACAAAATAATAGGATTAATGCCAGACTAGCGTCAATAAAAGATATTAGTTCGGTATTGACAAACGTTTCTGAACATCCGGAAGATAAGAAACAATTTATGGATAGCATTACAAAGGTGGAAAAATTTATCTCAAAAGTAAAATGTGTCTTGCTTGATGAAGATAAAGATAAAGACCAGCTAGGTGCATATTTGAAAAATGAATTAGATTCTCTCTATAAAACTCGTCAGGAAAGTCGTAATTTTAGAAGAACTAAACAATATTTTTATATACTCTGGTATGTACTAAGTCCTCTGAATGATGAAATGGTAAGATATCATCGACAGGTCATTAAAAAGGAACTCAAAGATTTATTCTATAGAATGAAAAATAGTGAAGATAGTAACTATGATGAAAATCAATTTAAAAAAGAGATAGAAGAATTTCAAAATAAGTACAAACAAGATAAAAGAAAGCTCAAATTATCTGATTCGGATAAGGAAATGTTAATCAAACAACAAGGAAATAGATGTCCTATATCTGGAGACCCTCTATTTATAGGAGATGAAATAGAAGTAGATCATAAAAAACCATTAGCTATAGGAGGTTTAGATTCTATTGATAACTTACAAATTACTCATAAAAATGCGAATAGAAGAAAAGGTATAAAATATAAGAATGATTAATTAATTGTAGTGGTTAATTATTTTCTATAACTTAAGATTCAAAGAAATTATAAAGTAAGCATTCAGCCGTCAGCCATCAGCTATCAGCTATTGCTTTTAATTTAGGATAAAAGCTTTATTAATTGTCTTACTAAAAAAGTTGGCTTATTTGCCCTTAAAGTCTATTTAAATTTAAACAATTTCTATATGAGAGAGCTTTCTTGCTGATAGCTGACAGCTAATAGCTGAATGCTTACATTATAAATTGGTATAGCGCAAAAGCGGAAACCTAAATAGGATGTAGAAATTCTTATTTAATAACTAAAGATTTGACTGATATTGAAACTTTATTTTTCAAGTTGGTTCAAGAAAACCTCCTACCTAAATAAATCTGTTCCCTCAACTAGAATCTCATAGAATCTCAATAGTTGAGTTTGTTCATACTTTGTTATAATTTACTCAACAAAATAATTAAAATATCAATCAAAGGATATCAAATTATGGCATACGATTACGATCTATTTGTGATAGGTGCAGGATCGGGTGGGTTAGCATCTTCAAAAAGGGCAGCATCTTATGGAGCAAAAGTAGCGATCGCTGAAAATGACCTAGTAGGAGGTACTTGCGTCATTAGAGGATGTGTCCCAAAAAAACTGATGGTTTATGGTTCTAGATTTTCCCACTTGTATCAAGATGCAGTAGGTTATGGTTGGAGTCAAGTAGAACCTAGTTTTGATTGGCATAAATTAATAGATGCTGTAAATACAGAAGTTCTACGTTTGAATAAACTACACATCAGTTTCCTGGAAAAAGCAGGAGTGGAACTAATAGAAGGATATGCCAAATTTATCGACCCCCATACTGTAGAAGTAGGCGATCGTAAAGTTACAGCGGACAAAATCTTAATTGCTGTCGGTGGGAAAGCAGAAAAAATCAATATTCCTGGAATTGAACATAGTATTACTTCCCGTGAAATGTTCCACCTCAAGGAACAACCAAAAAGAATGGCAGTTTGGGGAGGTGGTTATATCGGTGTGGAATTTGCCGGAATTTTAAATGGTGTCGGTACTGAAGTTACTCAAATTATTCGTCGGGATTTAATTTTGCGAGGGTTTGACGAAGACATCCGCAGCAATATTCAAGAAGGAATGACAAAACATGGAGTAGACTTCCGCATCAATACAAATGTAGAAAAAATTGAGAAAGTCGAAGAAGGGTTAAAAGTTCACTTAACTGGAGAAAATACTGAACCTCTAATTGTCGATACATTCCTCTGTGCAACTGGTCGCAAACCAAACTTAGAAGGTTTGAATTTAGAAAATGCTGGAGTAGAAACAGTCAGAGGTGCAATTGCTGTTAGTGATAACTGTCGTACTACTCAACCAAATATTTATGCAGTGGGAGACTGTATAGATAAAGCAAATTTAACTCCTGTTGCTATTGCTCAAGGTCGTGCTTTTGCTGATACAGAATTTGGTAATATTCCTAGATCAATTTCTCTAGAAAATATTCCTACAGCAGTTTTCTCAGAACCAGAAGGTTCCACTGTCGGTTTAACAGAAGCAGAAGCTAAAGAAAAATTTGGTGATTCTATCAAATGTTACCGCGCCAAGTTTCGCCCAATGTTCCACAGTTTCACGGGTGCAGATGAGAAAGTAATGGTGAAATTAGTGGTTGAGGGTAATACTGACCGCGTTTTAGGAGTACACATGGTGGGTAAAGATGCAGGTGAAATTATCCAAGGAATGGCGATCGCTGTTAATATGGGTGCAACTAAAGCAGACTTTGACCGCACTATTGGTATTCACCCTTCCACTTCAGAAGAGTTAGTAACTTTACGTTGAAGAAAGTATTAGGTGTTAGGTTGTAGTAGCGCGTCAAGCTGAAAATGATGTATTAATTTTTTTTAGTATAACTCTTGCTATGAGAAGGTTTGGAGAATTTTCCTCAAACACTATTTCAAGCTTGACGTGCTACTAGCAGTAGCTGATAACTGATAACTGAAATGACCAAAACCCTGTAGGGGCGAATGGCCATTCGCCCCTACTGCGGTCTACCGAAATGTCCGCGCTAGTAATGGCAACTACTATATGGAGCGATCGCTATTTTCTCTCGTTTTTCTCTCGTTTAATGCAGGTAAGTTATTAACTATTTTGATTGTTTCTAAACTGACTCTGACTATCGTTTTTACTAGGTTTACTATATAACGGGAATCTTCTGACCAGTTGTTGGGGCTAGTAACTGTTGGCTATAATCTGGTATAATCTATGATAATCTATGATAATCTCCCAATTGTCTATATCTATGTTACTTGGACATCATACTGAATTACACCCCACAAATAAACAAAAAACCTTGCTGGCTAAACACGCTGGTGTAGCGCGTCATGCTTACAATTGGGGATTATGGTTAACTAAAAATATCTTGAACCATAACCAACATAATCCAGATAGTAAACTTAAATTTCCTACTGCAATTGACCTGCATAAACTTTTAGTAGCAATGGTTAAACCGAAAAACTGCTGGTACTACGAGGTTTCTAAATGTGCGCCTCAATATGCTTTGAGGTATTTATCGTTATCTTGGAAGCGTTGCTTTAGTAAAGTGTCAGGACAACCTCAATTCAAGAAAAAAGGTAGAGATGATAGTTTCACTTTGGATGGTTCCATATCAGTAGGTTTTAATTGTATAAAGCTACCTCGAATTGGATGGGTGAAAACTTATGAAATTTTGCCAGATAATGTTGCTCCTAAGTCTGTAACTATTAGCAAAAAATCAGGTCGTTGGTTTGTGAGCTTTAAAGTAGAAACCATACCTCAAATTACTGAGAAGTCAGTAGATGTAGTTGGTGTAGATTTAGGAGTAAAAACTTTAGCAACATTATCCACTGGTGAAGTTTTTGTTGGTGCTAAGTCTTACCGAAAGCTTGAAGCAAAGCTATCTCGGTTGCAATATTTAAACCGACATAAAACTAAGTTTTCGTCTAATTGGAAGAAAGCACAACTCAAAATAGCTCAATTACACAACACAATAGCTAATATCAGAAAAGATACATTGCATAAACTAACTACTTATTTGGCTAAAAACCACAGCCAGATAGTAATAGAAGACTTAAATGTATCAGGAATGATGGCAAATCACAAGCTAGCTAAGGCTGTTTCTGATATGGGTTTTTATGAGTTTCGTAGACAGTTAGAGTACAAGTGTGAGTTATATGGTTCTAAGTTAATCATCGTTGATAGATGGTTTCCCAGTTCTAAAACCTGCAGTAGGTGTGGAACTGTTAAAGAATCTCTGTTATTATCAGAGCGCGTTTTCAATTGCGAACACTGCAATTTTAGCTGCGAACGAGACTTGAATGCAGCGTTAAATTTAGCTATGGCGGTCAGTTTGCTCCGCAACGCTAGCGCGAACGACCGTGACAGCCTGTGGACTGGATAACGCCGACGTTGCCAGTTTGAAGCAGGAATAGAACAGATAATTATAGATTTCTATAGATTATCGTAGGTTTCTAAGAACGGTCGTTGACTATTCCACTATTTTTATCTTTGGTAATTTTATATCTTTCTATTACCCATTCTAATGCTGATTTTCCATTAACTGTATATTGGTAAGTTTCTAGGGGAATTTGTGATCAGGTCAGTTTACTGTTATAGATAATGATGGTTTTATCTATGCCGTTTTTGTTCTTACCAAATGTCATTTTTTCGACTCGATAATCTTCTTCATTTAAGAATAAGTCTTTTTTAAATTCTTCTAATTCATAAGGTTCTATAGTTTCATAGTTTAAATGCCAATATGCTAATTCTTTTCCTGCTTTACTGAATTTCCAAAAGTCTTTGGTGTAGGGAATATGGGGTAACATTTTTTTCAAGTCTGCTGCAAATCTTTGTTTATATTCTGGGAAGTGGAGAACTCCATAAATGTAATAAAATATGTCTTCTTTGTTGATAGTTTTGTCTTGATATTTTTTCTGGAAGTCTTTTAAGATAGTGTTGGGGATATTTTCTTTTTTGGTGTATTTTTCTGTGTTATTTATTGCAAATAGTTCGCCTAAGTCGCTTTGTTTCTCGTAGGTATATAAAGGGAAACATTGACCTGCTGTTGCTGCACCTTGAATACACAAATCAGGAATTGTATTTACTATTAAAGCGGAAAAATCTTTTACTACACCAACTCCAGTTACACAAATTGCTAAATTTTCTACATTTTGATTAGGAAAAATTTTTGGCATTTGGTAAAGACGATTATTTAAGTCTTTATTGTAGTAATAATTCTGTTTACAGAAAGGACGGTAGATACCTTGAAATACTTCATCAGGATTAAAAGTATGTATTATTAATTTTCCACAATCTTCCTTTAGTTCTCCAGACCAACTAATTTTTTTAGCATCAGTATCAATAAAACTTTCTACTTGTTTTTTTCTTTGTTCGGCATTAGTCAAAGTTTTACCTTTTACATATTTTTTAAACCCTTCAACTTGTTGATTATAAAAATCAATCATTCTCGTCATATTATCAACGACTGATTGATGAGAAAAATTATAAACCCAATTATCACGATTTGTTTTTACTCCACTTGAATAAACATCAAAAATAGTTTTCGTAGTTGCATTTTTCTTATCACCTAACGAAATAAAACTTTCAAAATTATCACTACGTTGATTAATCCAATCATAATTTTCATTCGGTATTATTTCTTCCCACGTGATAGTCGAAATATCACCAAAGTGTTTAATGATATTTAATTTCTCTCCCCGACTTAAATAGTCACCAATATCATAATAAAATAATTTGCTTTCCTGCTTTTTACCAGGATTTTTGATTAACAAAGTAATAGCAATAGTAGCACGACTACCCGAACCAAAAATTTTACCTCCTTCTTTTCTTGATAGTTCTCCAGAAGTTCTTTGATTACCTCTTAAATTAAAACAATAAATACTCGTAAATTCATCAACTAAACATTTTCTCAAACCATCCATCGCATTATTATCAATGAATGAACCATTACTAACAAAACAAACTATTCCTTTATCTTTTATTCTATCAGTTGCCCAACGAATAGCTCTAATGTAAGAATCATAGAGACTGTTTTTTAAAGTAGCACTAGAATATTTAGCATAAGTATCAGTAATTATTTCATCTAACTTTTCATATTTAAGATTTTTATTCCCATCATTTTCACTTTTTTGACCACTAGAATAAGGAGGATTACCAATAATAACAGTAATCTCCTGCTGCTTTTGTTCAATTACCCGTTGATTATTTTCAGGAAAGACACTTTCTATAATTTCCTTTAACTCAAAACCCTCATTTTCAAACATTTGAAAAGTATCAGTCAAAACAATACCATTAAAACTTTGATAACCTCCTAAATCATTAGAAAATTTGTCATTGCGAGAGGAGTTTTTATCTGTTAACTCTCCTGAGAAAAACGACTCTCCCCCCGAATAAATCTCACCATGATTAGAGATTGCTTCGGCTAAATTATCATTATCAATATTAATATTATCCTCTCGTTTATTCCGCCTCGCAATGACATATTCTGAAAAAGATTGATTTAAAAAATGATAAGTTTCCTCAATATTAATCGCTGCAATATAATAAGCTAATAAAACAATCTCATTTGCGTGTAACTCATAACTAAACTTCCGTGGTAAATCTTCCTTTTTAATCAACCCACTTTGCAACAACCTCACAATAAAAGTACCCGTACCAGTAAACGGTTCTAAAATATGTACACCCTCATCACTTAACCCCACACCAAACTCATTTTTCAAAGCAAAATCAGCATTTTTAATAATAAAATCAACCACCTCCACCGGAGTATAAACAATACCGAATCTTTCTGCCAACCGACGAAAAGCAGTACGGAAAAATTTATCATATAACTCATTAATTATCCTCTGTTTACCCGTCGTTAGCGGAGCTTCCCGAAGGGTGGGATGGCGAGGTCTCGGAGCCATATCCATGAGACCACGAAAAGAAATAATATTTCCTTATATTCAATCAAGAACGGGTTTAACCAGAGGTAATTATCAATTGTCCATTATCAATTATCAATTAATGAACAGTACCACAAGCCATAATTAACTTCCCTCTATCCGCAGTTTCAAAACCAGCGAGAACCTTTTCAATAGCTATTTCTTGATGTGGTCTGACTTGTTTTTTAGGCTTAAGCTCTAAATAATCAGGATTATTGAAATTATATTTATCCCAATCAATAGAACTATTTGCTAAATCATAAATAGTAGCCCGAACAACAGGAATTTGTTGATTTTTCAAAGCTGCTTCAGCATTTTTACTCCACTTATTAGTAGTAGAAATAATCATCCGTTTTTGAAATAAATTTGTTCCTGAAGCAGTAAAAAACGAATCTATATCTGATTTTTCTAAAGTATGGTCTGGAGAATAACATTTACATTGAATCGCACAATAATCCCCAGTATCCCGTACTAATCCCACCAAATCAATACCAGTATCAGGCATATTTCCCCTTTTCGGAAAATCCATCCATAACCAAACTTCGCTAAAATATTTTTGATAAGTAGTATCTTTTTTGAGATAATTTAACATTAATCTTTCAAATTTTTCCCCTAATTCACGAGGAGAATGGGCATTTTCTCTAAACTTATCTAATATTTCAAATATTGAGGACTTAAACTTGGAATTACTCATATCTACACCAGTGCAGCTTTTAATCCTAAACCCTACTATTTTAATCTTCTTTCCTGGAGCAAAGTCGATATTTAGCAAACTTTTTAAGATTTGCTATAAGATTGTTTTATAAACAAAAAGTACAGATTAATCTCTAGTCCCAGGTTTAACAAAGGGATATCTTTGCTAATAAATGGTAAGCATTTCCTCCGGAATGCTGCGCAAACAGCGGTCAGCTATCAGCTATTGCTTTTAGTTTAGGATAAAAGCTTTATTAATTGTCTTACTACAAAAATTCCCTCTCTTACCCTTAAAGTCAGTTGTTAATTTAAACACTGTCCCATAAGATAGAATCTTGTTGCTGATAGCTGATGGCTAATAGCTGAATGCTTACGATAAATGATAACTGATTTATCTAACGCTCACCTAATTTTTATGTTCAATTTAACTGGAAAAAATGCTGAATAATTACACTTATATTTATTTACATGGATTTGCCTCTAGTCCCAAATCTAATAAAGCTATATATTTGCGCGATCGCTTCTCAGAAATCAACCTCAATCTTAATGTTCTTGACTTAAATCAAAATGATTTTTTCAACCTAACTTTGACAAGACAAATTCATCAAGTAGAGTCAGAAATCACAAAAAAATCTCAACCAATAATATTAATTGGCTCTAGTTTTGGTGGTCTAACATCTACTTTTTTAGCAGAACGAAACTTCAAGATTAAAGCAATAATTTTACTGGCACCAGCCTTTAATTTTTTATCCCATTGGCAACAAAATTTAGGGGAAAAAAATTTACAAAAATGGCAACAAAGGGGAAATTATTGGATATACCATTATGGAGAAAAAAAATATTTACTATTGAATTATGATTTTATAGTTGATTTGATCGAGTATGAAGAAAAAAATTTAAAACGTACTGTACCAACTTTAATTTTTCATGGTTTAAATGACAATGTGATTCCCATTCAAGCTAGTCGAGAATTTGTTGCCAAACGCTCCTGGATAGAATTAATAGAACTTGATACCGACCATACTTTGAAGAATGTTATGGCAAAAGTTTGGCTGGAAATTTATCAATTTTTACACCAAGACTTTAGTTAGATAAATAATTAAGATAAGGTTATAAATATTGTCGGAGTAAAACAATATTAATTATGATGATAATATGTCAGAAAAAAAAGGCGTAAGCAATGAATGAAGTTAAAACCATACAAACTTTAGCAGTTGATATTGGTGGCAGCGGGATTAAAGTAATAGTCTTAGATGAAACAGGAGAACCTACCACAAAACGTAGTCGTGTAGAAACACCAGACCCAGCAAAACCAGACCCAATATTAAAAGAGATTGTATCTTTAGCAGCAGAACAAGGAGAATTTGAGAGAATATCCGTAGGTTTCCCTGGTGTAGTTATGGATGGCGTGATTAAAACAGCAGCAAATTTAGATTCTGACTGGATAGGATTGAATTTAGCAGCAGTGCTTTCAGAACGGTTGGGGAAACCTGTACGAGTTGCTAATGATGCCGATATTCAAGGACTAGGAACAATTGAAGGCAAAGGAGTAGAGTTGGTAGTTACTTTAGGAACTGGTTTCGGTTCAGCATTGTTTGTAGAAGGAAAACTAGTGCCAAACTTGGAAATGGGTCATCATCCATTTCGCAAAAAAGACACTTATGAGGAACAGTTAGGAAGAGCAGCATTAGATGATATTGGTAAAAAGAAGTGGAATAAGCGCTTAGAAAAGGCGATCGCTACTCTACAACATTTATTTAATTGCGATTGTATTTATCTTGGTGGTGGCAATACAAAAAAAATTGAATTTGAATTACCAAAAAATGTAAAAATAGTGCCAAATGTCAATGGTTTATTAGGAGGAATTGCTTTATGGAAAGAATAATTCAGTAGTCATAATTTTAGTATTTCTCTATTTAGTTAGGATTGACTAATTTTAAAAGCTTTTGCTTAACTTGAATATTAAAAACATCCCATTTTTTTTGAGCATATTCACTGTTAAAATTAAAACCAGAAAGAAATTCTATAGGAATTTCAAAACCTCCTGCTTGGGAACGCCCTCCACCAAAAAAATTGCCTTGGGTATCCATTCCAAAAGCTTCTTTAATAAACTCATCTGGATCTAGAGTAATTTTATTAGTTCGCAACGATCCAGTTACTACTTCTAACTCTTTTTCCTCATCTTGAACAATACCATAAACAACAGCAGTATGAACATTTTCTTCTGTGATTAAAAAGTCAGCAGCTTGAGGAATAGCATCTCGATCTAAAGCACGAAGATAACCAACACCAGAAATAGAAACATTATTATATATAGAGCGATGAGACAAAGCTCTTTCAATAATATCCATCACCCGTTGAGACCTAGAAGATTGTAGCACCGCATTTAATAACGTTGCATCATAAAAACGACTTAAATAAGCCGCCGCGAGAAAATCTTCATCTGTTGCTTGTAATAACTGATTTGTATCAGACCTGATACCATGTATCAAAGCTGTAGCACATTTTATATGTTCGATAGTATTGTTATCAAATTCTAGTAATCCTGCTTGAATATATTGAGTTAAGATAGTAGCTGTAGCTTTGATTGAAGGTCGAATATCTACAAACTCTGGCTTTAAGTTTTCTTGTAGAGTATGGTGGTCAATAACAGCCACTACAGGAATAGTTTTTAGCACCAGTGAAGTGAGCTGACTCGTAGTACCTTGGTTATCAATAAAAACACATCCCTGGTAAACAGATAAATCCTTTTTTTTAGCAGTTTCTACTGTCCATTTTTGGATTGGCAAACCAGTCAATTTAACAAGGGTAATATTTTCTTGATGACTGAGAGTACCAGCATAAACAATATCACACTGAATATCATATTGTTCAGCAATTAACTTATAAGCCCAAGCTCCTGAAAGTGCATCTGGATCTGGAAAATCTTGGAGAATAATTAATTGACGAGTATGAGAGTGCTTCTCCAAAGTTTCGATTAAAGCATCTGTTTTTAAATTAGTAGGAATTGGGATAATTTTAGATAAAGTTTGACTGGCATATTTTTTAGTCAGTTCCTGATTTTTAACTTGAGAATGATTGATCATAATTATTTTTTTAGACAACTAATCAGCCGTCATAAATTCAGTTAATTGTTATTTATTTTGTAGCTGAAAGAGGATGTTAATTTTGTACAATAATTCGGGTGCATCTCATATCTGCAAAAATACTTTTTTCCTATATATTGCCTATTGCCTCACAGGAGTGCCCATTCCCTCACAGGAGTCAGCATTCCGCAAGCGAGCTGGCATCGTCGCGGGGTCGCACCGCTGTTGCTTTCCGGAGCTGTTGCCTAAAAGCGATAAATTTTTGGCTTTATTCACGCATTGAGATGCACCCAATAATTCTAATTTTGGGACAATGATCGGAAATACTTTTTAGATTAACTATTTAATTTCAAACTATCCTCTTTCATTCATCCTATTGTTTGTAGAATTTATCACCTCAAGTAAATTTTTAGCTATCTCAACTAGAATGCAGGACTTGGAGATATTTGTCAAGTTCCATTCTTTGTTTAGCTTGATGTAAAAAGTAACCACTCATCATAGCAGAAGCCAACATTTGACCGAGATTTTCTCTGCTCGTAGTTATAGTCATACCAAAATGCTCTGGTGGTAAATTTCCCAATATTCCTCTTAAATTTTGTTCCATAATTTGAGCAACTTCTGGTTCTGGTTTAGAAAGTTGAGCTACGGTTTCTGGATTCAGAGATTGAACATATTGCCATAATAAGTTATCACTACTCGATTGATTGGCAGAATATTCAGAGGGATGACTTGGAAGGTTATTCATAGTACTTATCTAGAATTAATAGAGTTTAGTCTTTAGTTACATATTAGCAACATTTTCCAACTGCTCTATTAAGTGTTACCGAACTTTTCGATCTGGTTTTTTCTACTCTAGTAAAAGCTGAAGCGCTAAAAGCTGATACCTAGTTAAATAGAGGAAATAAATCTCGAATGGCGATCGCTACTCAAATTTCCCCAGTTAAATTTATATTCCTATTGTTGAACTAAGCTTTATAATACTTATTCTACTTAGCTTAATACATGATATACTGATTATTTAAATTACTAAATAATATTCCTTAAAAGTTATGGGTCGTTCAAAAAATAATTCCTCTAATATGAAATCTACTAAAGGTGATCGGGTAGTTTACTCAGAGTTTGGTAATAATGCCACCTCCCCAGCAACAGAAAGAGCGACACCAAACTTACCCCCAAATCAACAAAATTTAAAAGTACAAGCATCCCGCAAAGGTCGCAAAGGAAAAACAGTTACAATTATTAGTGGGTTTCAGTCGAACCAGGAAATTTTGACAACTTTACTGAAACAACTGAAAAATCAATGTGGTGCGGGTGGCACTGTTAAGGATAATGAAATTGAAATTCAGGGAGAACATAAGCAAAAATTACTGGAGATTTTAACTAAATTGGGCTACAAAGCTAAAATTAGCGGTGGTTAAGGTATTTTAGGATGATAAATTTCAACAAACTGTAATTAAATAAGTTAAAGTAGACCGATACAAGCGGTAGGGAGTCAGGAATATATGAGTTATATTTCCAATGAATTTGAGCTATTCTTCCCTACTGTAATTTGCTTTAATCTCTAGTCTAGATAATACCAAAACTGCTGTAATCATAAAATCCGGAAAATATAACAGAGATACTGTAGATATTTATCAGCAAAGCATTAATCATTACATATAAATGTGTCAGATCAAATCCGGTAGCATCGGTGTAACTAGATGGGGACCCACCCCCCGACCGTGGAGGGGAATGTGGGGGGATGGGGAGATGGATAACCCACCCGCGGGGCCCGACCGTGGAGGGGAAGATCGAGAAATATTTGGTAATGGTTGAAGATGAACATTTTTGTATACCGAATTAAACGGATTTGATATTAATAATATTTATAGAGCTAATATTAAGAACGATAATTGTTGCGGAATTTTGATTTTGGCTTTGTATCTTTAAATAAGAAGTAATTAAACTTATATTAGTGGAGATATACAAATGTTTAGAACAGTTGCTTTAGTATTACTAGGAACTTCTGTTGGTTTTGGATTTTCTATGGTAGGTGATGGTGATGGGTTTGCTATTAAAGTACCTCAAATAGAAGCCGGAAAATTAGAATGTCGTTGGTTGCCTGAAGAGACCTCTAAGAACTCTTCTTCTATTAACGGAGAATTCTTGGAGCCGAGATATTAGACTTGCTCTTAAGTCCAATTTTAATTACACAAATTCTTGAGCGTGGGAGTATGGGAGAAGTAAACATAAGAATAATTAACAATAACTGACGTGCTAATTATCAAAAAAATTATTCAGTCTGTGTTAATTACTTAATAATTGAAGTATCACTTAAGTTAAGCATTCTTTTTTCAATATTGGTATAAGGATAGCATTATTTTTAGGAATTAGTATCAAACATTAATAGTATCACAATATCTATCATTTATATCATGTCCGGATGATTAAGTATAATAAAAAAAATTTCCTCTCAATGTTGAATAAATATCCCAAATTTCCACTCCTATCAAGTCTTCCCTCTTGAATTTACAGCTACCACAGCGCCACCTAAAAGCGGAACGGAGTTTGATCGCTCAATAATTTTGTACCGATTCCATTGTAACAATATTTTGTGAAACTGCTATAACTAATTACTCGGATTTGATATAACTACTGACTCGTGAATTTATCTAGAAATATATCAATGCTCTCTAATACTTGCTGAAACTGTTGGGCTAAAATTAAAGCTTTGGTAGATAAAACTTCCAGATCGGGAGTTTCACTTTGTAGATCCCGATGTAGGGAAGCAGCAGACTTGTAGACGGTATCTGCTCCAATATTACCTGCTACCCCTTTGAGGGAGTGAACCAAATATAACGCCTGCTTCAAATCTCCGTGGTTTAGTGCTGTTAGGATTTCAGCGTCATACTTTTTTTGAGAGGTTTGAAAGAGTCTCAGAATATCCTGATAATCATTCCAGTCACCACCCGTAAACTCTAAACCCAAATTGACATTCAGACCAGGTAGAGATAATTTAGCAGTCTCTGGAAGATAAGTCTTTTCTGGGAGAAGACTAGGGATATTATTCGTGGGTACAGAGGAACTGTTAGTTGGAATAATCCACTTCAGCAGAGTCTCATATAACTCTTGGGGGTTCACAGGTTTGGATAGATGATAATTCATCCCCGCTGCCGAACTTTTAGCTCTATCTATATCCATAGCATTAGCTGTCATCGCAATAATCGGCACTGTGGCAAACCATTCTGTTCCGCTGTCGTCCTCCTTTGCCAGAGAACGGATACGGCGAGTAGCCTCTAGTCCATCCATTCCTGGCATCCGAATATCCATCAAGATTAGGTCGTAAACCTGCTCCATAACTTTAGCGATCGCCTCTTTTCCATTAGTTGCGCAATCTACTTTCAACCCCACCTTTTGCAACAATTCCTGGGCGATTTGTTGGTTAACTGCATTGTCTTCTACCAGTAGAATATCAGCTCCCTGAATTTCTTCAAGTTCTTCCATGCAGGATAATTGAGTCTCTCTAGAATCACTGACTATCGGATAATCAGAATCATCATCAGACTCCCAGAGGTAGCCCAGTTCTAGTTCAAAGTAGAATATACTGCCTTTACCAAGTTCGCTCTCAACACCAATGGTGCCACCCATGATGTTAACAAGACCTTTGCAAATTGCCAATCCGAGTCCTGTACCACCGTACTTGCGACTGGTAGAAGCATCCACCTGGGTAAAGGACTGAAATAGTTTTTCCATCTGAGAAGGACTAATACCAATTCCTGTATCTTGCACCTGAAATTTCAGGCAAACAGTTTCCTGGCTATAAGTGAGTAGTTCAACTCCAATGGTAACGCCACCTATTTCGGTGAATTTGATAGCATTACTCGCTAGATTCATCAAAACTTGACTTAAGCGTAGTGAGTCTCCAATTAAATAATGGGGAATCCTATCCCCTACTTGGAATAATAGTTCCAGTCCTTTTTCAGTAGCTTTTAGACCAAGAACATTGTTGATTTGATTCAGGATTTGATATAATTCAAATGGAATAGATTCCAGTTCCAGTTTCCCGACTTCGATTTTGGAAAAGTCGAGGATGTCGTTGATGATTTCCAACAATGATTGAGCGGAACTCTGGATTTTGGTGAGATAGTCTTGTTGGTAGGAGGTAAGATCGGTTTGTAAAGCCAAGTGAGTGAGTCCCAGAATACCATTCATCGGAGTACGAATTTCATGACTCATCAGGGCTAAAAATTCGCTCTTGGCACGGTTAGCATATTCGGCAGCTTCTTTTGCTTCTTGCAACTGCTTTTCAGTTAATTTACGCTCGGTGATATCGTGTACCGTACCTATGAGATGTGTTACTTTGCCGGAGATATCCCGCAGAGGTCTACCACGAGCAGAGATATAAACCAAAGAGCCATCTGGTTGATAGATGCGACATTCGATTTTGTAGGGTTGAGCAGTTGCTATGGTAGCCTTAACTGCACGGTCTATACCCTCGCGGTCTTCAGGATGGACAAGTTCTAGGAAATCTTCATAAGTTAGAGTTCTCACTTCTGGCGACTTTCCCAAAATGCGGAAAGTTTCCTCCGACCAAGCAACTACCCCCGTTGTTAGATCGAATTCCCAACTCCCCAGTTTACCTATTTTTTGTGCTGCTTTTAAATGAGCTTCACTTTTGCGCAGAGTTTCTTCAACTTGTTTACGACTGCTAATATCAGTAATTGTGCCAACATAACCGATTTTCTGCCCCTCAGTATCCCATTCTGCCACCGTTTGTGCATACACCCACTTCACAGTACCGTCAGGATGTTGCAAGCGATATTCCATTTGGCCAGAATGCTTACCTTCGAGAAATTGCTCCCAGACTGTGGCAACCATAACTCGATCGTCGGGGTGTAGAACTTGTTGCCATCCAGTTCCAGTTGCTGCCTCTACAGATATTCCGGCAATCTGACTCCAGCGATCGTTAACATAGGTACAGTTCCCTTTCATATCAGTACTAAAAATTCCCACCGGAACAGTTGCAGCTAATGTTGAGTAACGATTTTCGCTCTCGCTCAAGGCAGATTCTGCTCGTCGCCGTTCTTCCAGTTCAACCTTTATTTGTTCATAAGCTTTTCCCTGTTGGATCGCAATGGCAATGTGAACAGATAATCGTTGCAGTAAATTGATCCCATTTTTTTTCCAGACATAGGCATGATCGTGGCTAGCAAGAATCAGACCCCACAGTTCTTTTTCTACTATAATTGGTACAACCAGGGTAGCACGAAGACCAAAACTTACAAGTATTTCTTGACGATCTGGACTTATATCTGATTCATATACGTCATTTACTACCCGAATCTGACCATGGCGATACTGTTCCATCCATTCAGGTGTCACCCAGACACGCGCAAATTCTGCATCCAATAGCGATCGTTCGCTTTCAGCAATTGACTCAGCAACCACAGTATCAGAAGACCGAGGATGGAATTGGTAAACCATCGCCCGATGGCAGTGCAACAGTGAGGGAATTTCTCGTACTGCTGTATCAAGAATGTTCTGCAAATCCAGCGACGACCTAATCTGGTCTGTTACAGTCATCATTAATTTTTCGCGACTTGCCTTAGCCTTGAGAGCATTAGTTCTAGCTTCCACCAAGCTTTCTAGTTCCACAGTCCGACTTTCCAGTAGTTTGATTCGCTCTGCCTCTAAATGCACTACCCGTTGTTCCAAAACTTCCGTCAACTTGCTAACTTCCCAAGGATTGATAGCTTGCAAGACACTGCTCTGTGTCACAATACCTATAAGCTCTCCTTGTTCCCCTTTCACCACTAACTGACGGATGTTGTGCTCTTCTATAATCTTTTGCACAGTCCAAAGTGACGCTTCTGGTTTAACTGTCAGCAGCGGTTTACTCATCACTGCCTCTGCTATGGAATTTTCTAGATTTAGACCCAATGCCTGAAATTTAACCAGGTCTCGCTCACTCAGCATCCCCACCGGAATTTGCAGTGATTCTGTACCAGGTTCCACAATCACAATTGAACTAATATGGCGATCGCTCATCAGTTGGGCAATTGTCAATAGAGATTTCTCCGGTGTGGCACAAACCACCTTACGGTTCATAACTTCGCGCACCAGACGTAGTCGTAGCAGGTCAGTTGGTTGGCAAATTTGTTGCAAACTATCGTGAGTAATTAATCCAACCAGATGCTCGTGTTCATCTAGAATCGGCAAGTGACGAATCTGATGCTGCTGAAGCAGGTTAATTACAGAAAACAAATCGGTAAAATCATACTCAGGTAGGGTAATGACAGAAGGTGTCATAATCTGACTCATTACCAAGCGTTCGAGGGGTTTTTGCTGGGCACTTAAGCGGACTACATCCCGCTCAGTCATAATACCTACGACCCGCCCATCCTCAACTACTAACGCGCAGCTTGACGTTGCCTCTTGATGACGATCTTTTTCTGGCCTATCTGCTTTTTTGGCATCACTGTTGTTATTCATTAAGGTAATGGCCTCTCTGACTGTTGTATCGGGATTAACAACCAGGGGATTCCTAATGATTGCAGATTTCAGTTCTAGCTGAGTAAGCACTGTGGTGCGAACAGAAACTTGACTAACACAGGCGCATAGTGAGGTAGCTGTAAGATCTCCCTTGACCAGATAATCTGCTGCTCCTAGTTTCATTGCTCGTACTGCAACCCGCTCATCCCCCAATCCAGTTAGCACAATTACGGGTAATTTATCTTTAGGGTAGTTAGTGGCAATTGCTTCTAAGAACTCCAATCCATCTCCATCCGGTAGATTTACATCAACCAAGGCTATATTTGGTCGCTCCGAGTGCCACATTTCTATTCCTTCTTCTAAGGTTTCCGCTTCTATTATGTGGTAAGTGCGGTCTGGATCTGATGTCAGATAACGAATGTAGGTGAGGCGATCGACCTCAGAATCATCTAGAAGTAAAATAGTTATTGTCGGCAATAAGGGTTCAGGTGTGCTAACATTGCTGTCACCATGGGGAATTTTGCTATAGCTTGAGTTAGGCATTTTTGTGCTTCTTTGAGGAAGTAGTCAGTATGAGTGATAACAATGCGAGTGATGGTAGGGTATTCAACCTATCAGGCCACAATTATTAATGGTTAAGCTTACTACAGCTAGATATACTAAATATTTAGATTGGTAAGTTAATGAAGTAAACTTCTTGATTCGATCGATCTCCTATATTTTAAAAATAGTTAACAAGTTTTTGTTACTGTATTCATCACCCTAAAATATATTGTAGATTATAGTTTAATAGTTATAATCACGCAATACTAGGCATAAAATAAATAAATAGGGTTTGCGCTTCACTAGTCTTTTAGTACGGGTAGGAGTCAGGAGTCAACCCACCCCTCGCCCCTCCCTGGAGGGGAAGTCAGGAGTCAGGAGAAATGGGAATGAGCGAAGAGGTAGGAGTAAGAATTATAAGAGTGATTTTTCTACCATAGTCAGCCCAAAATACTAGCATGCATGAGCTTTTCGGTGCAAAAAGCTGGCACTTTTTTAAACCCCAAAAAGGCTTTAGCCTTTATTTATCAATACGCGCGAGAATTAATCAGCAAGCCATAAATAGTTACTGTACTAGCACGGCAAATATTCTAATATTAATAAGGCGCATCTAAATCTAAGATATTTGGCGGAGTTTCTCCTTTTGTTCAATAGAAATAGGGGCGAACAAGAATGTATAGATGTCTTATAAATTCTTAATACAAAGGTGAAAAAAGAATGGGATAAATACAGTATAGCTTTGCTGCTAAATTATTTTAATATCTATATTTAGAATAGCAATTGAATCATCTGCTACATTAAAGTAGTTCTTGTTTATGATGTACTGATTTTGAAAATACAATAGATTCGGTGGTATATTAGGTAAAAATATTAACGATTAAGTGCGAGCATCTTGCCCGTAACAGATGTACATCATTGATATGAAATATTCTGTATAACTCAACTATCAGGCAAAATAGCTGTTTCAAACCAATAGGATAAAAAATCTTCTATGTTTTTGCTAAAAGTTTGAAAATTCACTGGTTTTTCCATATAGCTATTCACTCCCTGTTCATAACAAATTTGAACATCTTTAGTATTTGATGAAGTTGAAAATACAACTATAGGGATAATTTTTAATTGTTGATGATTTTTGATAATTTCAATTACTTCTCGTCCATCAGTTCCTGGCAGATTTAAATCTATTAAAATCAGTGTAGGACGAGGAGCTATTTCAGGAGAATATTCTCCTGTCTGGAAAATAAAATCTAACGCGTCATCTCCATCTACACAGTGATATATAGGATACTCAAAACCTTGTTTCTTAAGAATTCGGAGCAATGTAGTATAATCTTCTTCACTATCTTCAACTATGAGCAAAGATAAATCTTTTTTTTGTTTATTTAGTAATTCACTCATTGATGATTAATGCTCCGATAATTTGATATAGAATGTTGTTCCTTCTCCATAATTAGACTCCAGCCAAATTTCACCGCCATGACGTTCGATGATTTTTTTTACTATTGTTAAACCTACCCCTGTACCGCCACCAAACTTATCTTTCCCATGTAATCGTTTAAAAAGTTTAAAAATTGTCTCTATATGCTTTTCTCGAATGCCTATACCATTATCTTTGATAGATATTATACAGGTAGAACCTTCAGTTTTTTTATAACCAATTTCTACAGTTTTATGAGTTTTTTTATTATATTTAACCGCATTATTGATTAAGTTGCTAAATACTTCTTCCATGAGAATTTTATCACCATAAATTATCGGTAAATTATCCATTTTGATAATTTCAATAGATTCATTAGGTTTACTCATCCTAATAACTTCTGACACATTTTCAATTAATTCATTCAGATTAATCGGAGCTTTATGAAGTGCTTGACGACCCAAACGGGAAAGAAACAATAAAGCATTAATTAAATCTTCCATCCGTTGAGTTAAACGCACCAAAGTCTCTAATTTTTGGCGACCATCTTGCTCAAGAATTTCACCATAATCTTCCATCAAAAATGTAGCATAATTATGAATTCCTCGTAAAGGTTCTTTTAGATCGTGGGAAGCAATATAGTTAAAAGAATCTAAGTCACTATTACTTTGTTCTAATTCTAGATTTATTTCTGCTAATTTAGCCATTTTACGCATTAAAATCCCCAAAATAGCACTTTTGAGTTCTTGTGCTCCTTCTATTTCATAAGATTGCCAAGGAAGAGAATGACATTCCACTGTTTCGAGCCATTTTGCAAAAGATTTTCGAGGCAGAAGTGTAATGCTACCATCCGATTCAATTTTGCCATGTTTTTGTGGATTTCCAGCCCAATTAACTGTTTGACTTACCTCTGGGCGAAACCATAACACATAATTTTTTTGGACTTTGGTAATTTCTAACACTAATAAACCACTAGCAATCTCTTTAAATTTATTAGCTGGAGGATAAACTTTCGGTAAAGAATCTGTATGATATATGTCAGTTTTTATGTTAGTTTTGACCCAATTAAGCAAAGGTTCAATTTCTTCATCTTTGAAAGTTTCTCCTATTTTTTGAAGTTCTCCTTCTGCATAAATTATTGCTCCCGTTGCCCCTACTATTGTTAATAATTTTTCTCCAATATTTGTGAAGGCCGTCAATAAATTTTCAGATTTAGAAATAGCTGTTATTACCTGAGACTGTATAGATTTTAAATGAATTTTATAATCTAAATTATCATGTTCTTCTTTTGTAGTAATATGAACAGACATTACTTGTCCAAAAAAATCACAAACTGTTCGTAAATCGTAGGGAATATATTTAATTGAGTAGTGATGACAAGCAATCAATCCCCATAACTTTCCTTCTTTTAATAAAGAGATTGACATAGAGGCTTTTACACCCATATTCTGTAGATATTCTATATGAATTGGGGAAACACTCCGCAATACAGAAAAGCTTAAATCTAGGGGTTGGTTGGTCAAAGGATTATTTTTAGGACACAACTCCACAGGTTGATAGTTAATATCTGGAATAATCCGCAGATAGTTAATACTATACAAATGTCGTGATGATTCAGGAATATCACTAGCAGGGTAATGTAAACCTAAATATGACTCTAATTCTTCTTGTTTATCTTCGGCAATAACTTCTCCTGAATTATCGGCATGAAACTTATATATCATCACCCGGTCTAACCCTGTCAATTGACGAATTTCTTTCACTACAATTGAACAAAGTTCCTGTAAATTTGCAGACTTTTGAATCCGAGTAATAGTGTGGCGAGTGAGTCGATAAAATTGAAAAAAATCTTCTTCTAATTCAATTTTACAAGGTTCAAGTTCCAAAATTATTACTTGATTATTGTGATGTACAATACTGTTAAATAATTTGGTTTCATCCCCACATTTTATCGATAACTTTAGTGGGCTTAGATATTCAAAATCTCCTGCTAAACTATTACGTATAGAATCTATTTGTTGAGGTTCTAATAGATATTTTATATTTTGGTTGAGCAAATTTTCAGGGAGAACATTTAACCATTCTTCTGTATTATTACTAACTTGAATAATATCCAATTCTGGTTCTTGCAAAACTAGCAATACCCCATGAGGTTGAATCGAACCAGGAATATGAATTTGTTCGCGATCGCAATTAGTTAAATTTACTTTATCTGCTGTTATAATTTCAATTTTATTGTTCATTACTTCTAGTTTTAAGTTGGTATAAAGAAGGAAGAAGGAAGAAGGAAAAATCTGTTGTTGTGTGAGACCAAAACAACTTATGACTTATCAAATATTACAGAAAGAGGCTACTACCGATAATCATATAATTTATCAAGATGAAGCAATAGTTGCAAATTTTTTAGCCGAACTACCATCCGTTTTAGCATCTCTAGAAAGTCTTTCCGAGAAAAATTATTCCAGGAAATAATCTGAACAAATGTGAGCAACAAACGAGATTAAATTTGTTGTTTTTTAAAGTTATTTAGTAATTTGGTTATTAGGTAATAGGAAGCATAATCTCCCTAACCTCATAATGTCTCAAACTGACTGAAGAATTAAGGTTTAAAGCCTCTCCTTTAAAGGAGAAAAGCGGTTGAGAGATGGCGTTTTACTCCGCAACATAAAAAGCAAAGGGGAACTGTTACTCTTCGAGTCTCCTCGCTGGCTTCCAATCGACCAAGAGAAAAGAAAAAATTTTCACGCTCCGCGTCAATCCTCTCCTTGAAAAGAAGAGGTAATTGTTAATTATTAATTATTAATTGTTGAAGCAGAATCACCATATATAGTAGGGATTAACGGCCATTAACCCCCTACAAATAGTGTATAATTTCGTATGCGTGCGTCACACCAATTTAAAAAAAGAATGTTACAAATAATAAGTAGTATTAAAATAATTTGTAGGAAATATCTATTGTACGAAAAAGATAAATTACTACATAAAAAATGGTATCAAACCTATTCATTATCAAAATAATATGGGTCGCGTAACCCCGCCTTTTAAGGCGTAATATTTTTGGAGCCTTGCTCAAATCCCCGTTACAAAAATAACTTCTGACTTCCCCTCCTGGGAGGGGGAGGGGCGAGGGGTGGGTTGACTTCTGACTTCTGACTTCATTATGACTCCTGACTCTTGTCTCCTGACTCCTAATAAATACCCTAGCTATTTGTAGCAAAGATTTATTAAACTGGTATAAGTCCTGATAGATATAGCGAAAAGCGATCGCTCCTATTTGATTTAGTAAAAGAGCGATCGCCTAATTTTTAAACAGAAAGAATTACTTACTAGGCCACTCAGTGTGGAAGAATTCACCACGAGGCTTATCAGTACGCTCATAAGTGTGAGCGCCAAAATAATCCCGTTGAGCCTGAGTTAAGTTTTGAGGTAAAGTTGCTCGACGATAACTATCAAAATAATCCAGAGAAGCACTAAAAGCAGGAACAGGTAATCCTAAATTAGCAGCAGTAGCAACAACTTCTCTCCAAGCATCTTGGCGATCGAGAATAGTCTGCTTAAACTCTGGTGCTAACAACAAATTAGGTAGACCAGGATTTTCATCAAAAGCTTTCTTAATTTTATTCAAAAATCCAGCCCGAATAATACAACCACCTTTCCAAATTCGCGCCGACTCACCCAAATTCAGATTGTAATTAAACTCCTTAGATGCAGCAGCTAACAAAGCCATACCCTGAGCATAAGAACAAATCTTAGAACAATACAAAGCATCCCGCACTTTATTAATCATAGCTTGGGCATCGCCTTCATACTTACCAGTCGGACCTGTCAATTCTTTAGAAGCTGCTACGCGCTCATCTTTAATCCCAGAAATAATTCGAGCATTAACAGCAGCGGTAATAGTTGGAACAGCAACACCCAACTCTAAAGCATTAATTACCGTCCATCTACCTGTACCTTTTTGTCCGGCAGAGTCAATAATCATATCAACTAGATGATTGCTAGTTTCAGTGTCTTTCTTGGTGAAAATATCGGCTGTAATTTCAATTAAGAATGATTCTAACTCTGGAGTTTTGTTCCATTCAGCAAAAATTTCATGGAGTTGTTCGTTGCTAATACCAACAGCATTTTTCAACAAGTCGTAGGCTTCAGCAATTAACTGCATATCGCCGTACTCAATGCCGTTATGTACCATTTTTACATAATGACCAGCACCACCAGGACCGATGTAAGTAACACAAGGACCATCATCAACTTGAGCTGCTATTTTAGTCAAAATTGATTCTAATTCTTTGTAGGAAGCTTCTGTACCTCCAGGCATCAAACTAGGTCCCCATAAGGCTCCTTCTTCACCACCACTAACTCCCATCCCCATGAAACCTAATCCGGTGGATTCTAAATCTCTAGTGCGACGTTCTGTATCTTCGTAGAGGGAGTTACCACCGTCGATAATCATATCATCTTTGTCTAGGAGGGGTTTTAGTTGTTCGATGACTTTATCAACTGGTCCTCCTGCTTTTACCATAACTAAGATTCTGCGGGGTCTTTCTAGAGATTGGACAAAATCTTCTAGAGTGTAGGCAGCATAGACGTTTTTACCTTGTGCCCGCTCTGCCATAAATTTCTCGGTTTTATCGCTACTGCGATTGTATACAGAGATGGGAAATCCATTACGTTCTACGTTGAGAGCTAGGTTTTCTCCCATTACAGCTAGACCTATAACACCAAATTTTTGCTGTCCCATAATCTTTTGACTTCCCTGAGTTTCTCTACTAAATTTTAAGTACAGTTTTAAGTACAGTTTTTAGATTACAGGTGTTTTTTTTTGACTTTTTCTAGTACAGGTTTTTTTTAAGATTTCAAGTATAGGTTGATACAAAAAAACGTATTCAATACAGATTAATAATTCTGTATCAATCAATTCAGTGTTATACATAATTTGCTTCAATAGTCTAAAGTCTAACTCAAGGTATAATTATCATGTATATTATTCTTAGGGGATTATTAGACATCTCCTCCAAAAGAGGGAGTAGGGAGTAGGCGGAAAGAATTAATTATTTATGTACGAGAATTAATTTGATTTTTTATTATTGGAGATGTCTATTATATTTTCAAACTTTGTCTTAATTTAAACAACTCAATTTTGTTTTGAGAATCTAATTATATCATGTCCGGATAATTTAGTTATAAAAAAAACTTTCTCCTTTTCCTTCTCTTCTTATTGCTTCTTTCTTCCCTCCTGACTCCTCAGGAGTCAGAAGTCAGTCGTTTATTTATCAGTATTCAACCAAACATGGTATTAAACATAGTATTAGTATTGATAATTGGTCTAATTCAAGAGGTAATTTATGGATGAATTAAAGTATCTTGCTAATTGGGTAAAAGAGCAACACGCTCAGGAATATATTTTGACTTGGTTATTGAATCAGCCCGGACTTTGGTGGTCTGATGGAGAAGCGTATCAGGCTGCTTTACAAAAATCTGGAAAATTATTGAGGGAGTATGTTCAAAAAAACCAAAGTGGAGATTTATTTCAAGGTATTGCTGAAAAAATTGTAGATGATGAAAGTTGGAATGAAGTGGCAGAGTCTCTGGCAAAAATTATTTATGTTTATCAACAGGAGTTAGTAAGATTACAAGATTTTAGTCGCCATCAAAACAACCAAAATATTTTAAAAAAAAATCTAAATAGTGATGATTTATCTGTTGAAGAGAATGAAAACATGGAAATACAAGAAGCTTTGCCCGATCCGTTTGCAGATGCTTTAACTGGTCAGGGTTAATGAAGTCAGAAGTCAGAAGTCAGAAGTTGTTTTTGTAATGGGGTTTTGAGCCTCCCTCCAAAAACATTTTGCCTTATACCAATTTCATAAAATATTGCTACAGTGCTTTTCTCTGCTGGTCGGAATTTAGAGATTACAGCGGTTTTCATTTGGGTAGACCACAGTAGGGATGTTCCATGGAACGTCCCTACAGGGTTTGATGTGTGAAGATGTAGTTCATCAATTTGAAAAGCGCTGTAATACTGTAATTACCTTTTTTAAATTTGGTATTAAAACTCAGACAAAGCAATATTTTTCCCTCTTCCTTCTTCCCTCTTCCTTCTTCCCTCTTCCTTCTTCCTTCTTCCTTCTGTGCTTTTCTCTGCTGGTCGGAATTTAGAGATTACAGCGGTTTTCATTTGGGTAGACCACAGTAGGGACGTTCCATGGAACGTCCCTACAGGGTTTGATGTGTGAAGATGTGGTTCATCAATTTGAAAAGCGTTGTAATACTGTAATATCATGTCCGGTTAAACAGTTATAAATAAATAACTACGGAGGAGTTAGGAGTCAGGAGTAAACCCACCCCTAACCCCTCCCAGGAGGGGAAGTCAGGAGGAAAGAGGGAAGAAAGAAGAAGAACTGGAGTTGAAGGAGAAAGTTTTTTTATAACTAATTATCCGGACATGATATAACGACCTTTTTTGAATTTGGTATTAAAACTCAGACAAAGCAATATTTTTCCCTCTTCCCTCTTCCTTCTTCCTTCTTCCCTCTTCCTTCTATTTAAACTTCTGGTTTAATTCCACCAAATAAAGCTAGTTCAAACAATTTCAGAAAACAATCAACATGAATAAAACCTATCTTTCTTAACCAGTCACATTGAGTTTCTACAGGAGCAAGAATATTTGCTTCTTTATCTGGGCGATTATAATACTGGTGATTAATTTCTTCCCTAGATTTATTTTTGTCTTGACTTTGATGAAAAGCATAGAGAGAATCAACAAATAATTCATCAAATAACTGCCCAATTAATCTTGATGGGGGCGCAACGTGTTCCAAGTTCAAAAATAATCCTCCTGGCTTTAATAATTGGTAAATTTCTTGATATATTTCTTGTTTTCTGATGTCTGTTTGATGATGAATAGAAAATCCTGATACAACTACATCAAATGGTGCTTTTCGGTGAATTATATTTACCCATTCTGGCAAACCATAATCTTGATTAATAAATTCTAAATTCCCTTGATAATTATCAGCAATTTTACTTTTTGCCGCTTCAATCATTGCTTCTGAAAAGTCTAAAAATACTCCTTGAGAATTAGGGTATTGACTGAGAATTGCTTGACCTAAAATACCATCACCACAACCTAAATCTAAAAAGTTATTTACTTGAGGTCTAGTCGCCTGAATAATTCTCAGGATAATTTCAATTTGTTCCTTAGCTAAAGGAATTGCACTTCTTACGCCAGAAAGATATTTTTGTGCAAGGTCTGCTGTTGTCCAGACTTGATAGTTTTGACTCATTTTTCAGAATTGATTAAATATAGAAATGTTTTGTAGCATTTCTCATAAAAATACATTTACGATCCCCCTAAATACCCCTTGAAAAGGGGGACTTTGAAACCTCTTTTAAGCGTTTCTAACCTTATTAAGGGGGACTTTGAAGCCTATTTTAAGGGGTTTCCAACCTTATTAAGGGGGACTTTGAAACTATTTTAAGCAGTTCCCCCCTTATTCAGGGGGGTTAGGGGGGATCTAAAACTGTATCTCACCAATTTGAGAAACGCTATATACCAATTTAATGTGAAGTTGCACAGAATAAACTTAAGCAAAACAATACTTTTATAAGCTCTAGTTGTATGTAGTTTCATCAAAATTTGGTATCAGATAATTTTAGTAGAGTTGGTAAATATTTGTCTACCCAATATTTGCTTTATTCTAATCTTCATCTTGAAATTCAGTTGCTATTTTATCGAGTCTTTCATTAGTATCTTTAGTCATTTTTAGTAAACCGATACTGACAATTTGTGAAGCAAGTCCGCCTGCTGTTGTGGCTGTTCCTTCAGAAGTTTTTCCTGATAGTAAAAGTCCCGCACCTGTCACACTGATAATGGCACTAATTACAGTTAAGGTTAGAGCAATATTAAAGCTTAATTTTGCTTGACGCAAGCGTTCTTGAATTACGAGTTTTTCCATTGTGGTAGAGGTGGAGTTTTGATTATTATTAAACATAGTCATCGTTGAAAGTCCTTGGTTTCTTTGTTGTCTCCTATATTGACATTTGATCATTAGGCTAACAATAGGAAAATGTAGGGTAATTATTGAGGTACAAAGTCTGAAAAAGTTAGGCTGCCGATCAAAATGTATGAAAAAGTACGGATTCAGATATTTGGGCTAGTAAATAAATATATATGGTATGATTAGTAACAAGTCTAAATTCCTAAATAATCCATGAGTTCAGAAGAATTTACTTACGAAATAGCAAAAAATTTTATAGATGAGGTTCTACAAGAAAAAGAACAACAGTACCTTAATGATGCTGAAAACATTGTTTTCAAAAATTCTTGGGAGTACCTTCGTTATAGAGAAATGGTAAACGGTTTTAATTATACTGAAGACTATCTAAGGGGAATTGGCAAGAATTTATGGGATAAACTATCAGAAGTATTAGGAGAAAAAGTATCTAAAACAAATTTTAAAAGCACTTTGGAACGAAAGTGGAAAGAAAAGCAATCAAAAAGCAAGAATAATTCTGAAGTTAATCGTCAAATATCAGAAAATGCTACTTATATTGAACGGCCACCCATTGAATCTATTTGTGATGACACTATCTTACAACCAGGCTCTTTAATCAGAATTAAAGCTCCTAAAAAAATGGGGAAAACTTGGCTAGCTAATAGAATTTTAGATCAAGCAAAAAAACATGACTACCAAACAGCATCTATTGATTTATTTGATGCTGATACTGCTTATTTTAAGGATTTAGATAAATTTTTATACTGGTTTTGTCGTGGTTTAGGTCGTGAATTAAATGTACCAAAAGAAATTTTGCATGAATCTTGGGATGAGGAAGATAGTAGTAAGGTTAATTGTAATATTTATTTTAAAGAATGCTTATTACCAAAAGTAACAGAAGCATTGGTTTTATGTATAGATAATATAGACTTGATTTTTCCACATCCAATTGCTGAGGATTTTTTGGGATTATTACGTTCCTGGCACGAGAAAGCCAAGCTAAAAAATCTCTGGGAAAAGTTGCGGTTAGTAGTAGTTCATTGCACAGAAATTTATATTACTTTAGATATTAATAAATCTCCTTTTAATGTGGGCGAACATATTGAGTTACCAGAATTTAACTTGGAGCAAGTAAACAAACTTACTGAAAATTATCAATTAAATTGGCAAGTTGAAAAAGTGAAGCAGTTAACTGATTTAGTGGGAGGGCATCCTTTTTTATTAGATAAGGCTTTATCTTATTTAGCAACTCGTCAGAATTTAACTTTGTCAGAATTACTCGAAAAAGCACCAACTAATGAAGGAATTTATCGCAGTCATCTGCAAGAATTATTATCAATTTTAGAAACTAATCCAGAACTAAAAGCAGCTTTTAATCAAGTTGTTATAGCAACAGAATGTGTAAATTTAGAGTCTATGTTTACTTATAAATTGTATAGTTTAGGATTAGTAAAATTAGTGGGTAATGATGTTATTCCCAGATGTGAATTATATCGGCAATATTTTAGCGGTCGCTTGTAATGATTATTTGATTTTAATGATATTTAATTACTTCCCTAACTATCAATGAACACAAAAGAAAACCAAAATTATCAATATCAAGTAGGAGGAAGTTTACCTGCTAATGCTCCTAGTTATGTGAAGCGAAAAGCTGATGAAAATCTTTATCATGCCCTAAAATTAGGAGGATTTTGTTATGTGTTGAACTGCCGACAAATGGGGAAATCAAGTTTAATGTTACGCACTAAGGCAAGATTAGAACAAGAAGGGTTTGCCTGTGGTGTAATTGACTTAACTGATGTGGGTAGTCAAGAAATTAATGCCAATAAATGGTATCGAGGTATTATTCAAGAATTAGTCAGTAGTTTTGACTTGACTATTAATCGACGGGCGTGGTTAAAAGAAAGAGAAGATTTATCCCCTGTACAACAATTTCGGGATTTTTTAAAGGAAGTTTTGCTCAGGGAAATTGATGAAAATATAGTAATTTTTATTGATGAGATAGATAGTTTAATTAGTCTAGACTTTCCCACCGATGATTTTTTTGCTTTGATTCGAGCTTGCCATAATAAACGAGCAGAAAATCCTGAGTATAAACGATTATCTTTTGCTTTATTTGGAGTGGCAACTCCTTCTAATTTAATTAGTGATAAAAATCGGACTCCTTTTAATATTGGTAAATCTATTGAATTAACAGGTTTTAGTTTCCCTGAAGCCAAAGATTTCCTAACTCCTGGTTTAAAAATTCGGGTAGAAAATCCAGAACAGGTATTAGCTGAAGTTTTAGAATGGACTGGTGGGCAACCTTTTTTAACTCAAAAGTTGTGTCAAATAATTGTTCAAAATAATCATAGTTGTACTCCTGATGTGGGAGAGTTGGTTCAGACTTATATTATTAATAATTGGGAGTCTCACGATAACCCAGAACATTTACAGACAATTCGCGATCGCCTCTTGGTAAATGAAAAACGGGCAAGTCGGTTATTGGGGTTGTATCAGCAGGTTTTAATCTCCCCTTATAACGGGATAAAAGCAAATGAAAGTTCTGAACAAATGGAACTCCGCCTCACAGGTTTAGTTGTCAAGCATAAAGGTCAGTTGCAGGTTGCTAATCGTATTTACCAACAAGTATTTAATCTCCAGTGGGTAGAGCAGGAGTTAGCTAAGTTACGCCCCTACTCTGAGGCGTTTACTGCTTGGCAAAAGTCGGGATGTCAAGATGAGTCGCGACTGTTGCGGGGTAATGCATTGACGGAAGCTTTAATGTGGTCTAGTGATCATAGCTTGAGCGATATTGACCATCGCTTTTTGAGTGCTTCTCAGCAGTTAGAAAAACAGGCAATGGCAAAAGTACAAAGCTTGCTGGGTAGCAGCTTGGTAATATTATTTGTCGGGGCAATTATTGCTGGAATAATAGTTTGGCGAGCAAACTTCAAGTTGGCGGAAGCAGAAGCAGTGCAGAAAAGTTTTAATTCTAAAAAATTTGCGGAGTCCGGTAAAGATTTTGAGGCGCTGCGACAAGCTTTGAAAGCAGCTAAACAACTACCAAACCCTAACATGATTTTTCAGCCTAAAGCTGAAAACAAAATGGAAATAACAAATCTTCTCTGGCAAGTTGCATATATGATAAGTGAAAAGTCATACGAACCACTTAAAAATCTTGATAGGCATGATCAGTTAGTCAACGGTATAGCATTTAGTCCTGACGGCCAGATGATTGCTTCTGCTAGTCGTGACAATACAGTGAAATTGTGGAGCCAAGAAGGACAATTATTAGAGACTCTCTCGAAGCATGAGAATGAGGTCTTTAGTGTGGCATTTAGTCCTGATGGCCAGATGATTGCTTCTGCTAGTTGGGACAATACAGTGAAATTGTGGGACCGTCAAGGAGGATTATTAGAGACTCTCACCGACCATGAGCGTCAGGTCTTAAGTGTAGCATTTAGTCCTGATAGCCAGATGATTGCTTCTGCTAGCAGTGATAATACAGCGAAATTGTGGGACCGTCAAGGAGGATTATTGGAGACCCTTGGTGAGCATACATATCCTGTCAATAGCGTAGCATTTAGTCCGGATGGAGAAACTATTGCCTCTGCAAGTAGTGACAATACAGTGAAATTGTGGAACCTAGAGGGGCAAGTATTGCAGAGTATAAATGCCCATGAGAAAGGGGTCTACAGTGTAGCATTTAGTCCGGATGGAGAAACTATTGCTTCTGCAGGTGGTGACAATACAGTGAAATTATGGAACCGTAAGGGACTTTTATTGCAAAGCCTTACAGGCCACGAGAACAGCGTCTATGGTGTAGCATTTAGCCCCAATGGAGAGACTATTGCTTCTGCCAGTCGTGACAATACAGTGAAATTATGGAATCGTAAGGGACTTTTATTGCAGACTCTTAGGGGGCATAATAATTATTCGGTCAATAGTGTAGCATTTAGTCCAGATAGTCAGATGATTGCTTCTGCAAGCGCAGACAATACAGTGAAATTGTGGAAACGTCAACGACATCTTTTGCAAACTCTAGTTCATCAGGATGCAGTCATGGGTGTAGCGTTTAGCCCCAATGGAGAGACTATCGTAACTGCAAGTGATGACAATACAGTGAAGTTGTGGAATCAACAGGGGGAGTTCTTGCAGACTCTAGAAGGGCTCGAAGGTGCGGTTATAGGTGTAGCGTTTAGCCCCAATGGAGAGACTATTGCAACTGCAAGTGATGACAATACAGTGAAATTGTGGAATCAACAGGGGAAGTTGTTGCAGACTCTAGAAGGGCATGAGGATGAGGTCAACAGCGTAGCATTTAGTTCTGATGGAGAGACTATTGCAACTGCAAGTGATGACAATACAGTGAAATTGTGGAACCGTCAGGGGAAGTTGTTGCAGACTCTAGAAGGGCATGAGGATGATGTCAACAGCGTAGCATTTAGTCCCGATGGAGAGACTATTGCAACTGCAAGTGCTGACAAAACAGTGAAGTTGTGGAACCGTCAGAGGAAATTATTGCAGACCCTCACCGACCATAGGGATTTGGTTCGGGGTGTAGCATTTAGTCCGGATGGAAAGACTATTGCAACTGCAAGTGATGACAATACAGTGAAGTTGTGGAACCGTCAGGGTCAATTATTGCATACTCTTATCGGCCATGAGAATTTGGTCAATGGTGTAGCATTTAGTCCCGATGGAGAGACTATTGCAACTGCAAGTGATGACAATACAGTGAAATTGTGGAACCGTCAGGGGAAGTTGTTACAGACTCTAGAAGGGCATGAGGATGAGGTCAACAGCGTAGCATTTAGTCCTGATGGGCAGACTATCGCAACTGTAAGTCGTGACAAAACGGTGAAATTATGGAACGTTTGGAAGTTCGATCGCCTCCATGAGTGGGGTTGCAACTGGATGCGCGACTACCTAGAAAATAACCCTAATGTCAGTGAAAGCGATAAGCGTTTGTGTGATGGTGTTGGCGACGGGAAGTCAGAAGTCAAAAGTTAAGTAGAGACAGATTTAACTAAAATTCTTGAGAAATTAGCCATTTATTCCTCAAAACCAGCCCTACCAGCTTTTTAATTCTGAGATTTACTTAACCAATTCATCAAATCATCCATAGAAGTAAAATTGAACTGAGCATCCACAAGTTCATCCAATTCAGAAATAGATAAACTCCGAATTTTAGCTTCTATTTATTCAGAAATAATTCCCAAATTATGAGTTAGAAAAAGGATAATTATTTTAGCTATTCCCTGTTTTAAACCCCGTTCAAAACCTCTTTATAAACCCCGCTCAAAACCTCGTTCAAAACCTGTCTGGAAAATATCCTGATAAATTACAGATTCTTTCATTATTTCCTCCCTCAAAAGTTTACGAATTAAATTTTTATCAAACCTTAAACCCCCTAGTATTTCCGCAGCAGCAGAAATATTTCTTTGTTGACTTGGTTCTTCTATTCTACCAATTCTATCTGCTACTTCTGACAATAAAGCTGTCGGACTTTCGCTACGAGTTAAAGTTGCTAATGGTAATAAAGCATTATCAGCAAGAAAAGGTGCCGACTCCTCTTCCCAAAGTCTAATTACTCGATAAGAATACCGAGTATTTTGCCTTTCAAATTTATTTTGAAAAGCCAATTCTGAGAGGTTTTCTTAGAAGTCCAATATACTACATCTAAGCCCCCTAAATCCCCCGTTCTACAAAAAGCGAAGCAACATCTGGCTTCCCATCCTTCAAAAGCGAAGCATCTTCTGGCTTCCCCCTTTCTAAGGGGGACGGGAGGGGGATTTCCAAGGGGGACGGGAGGGGGATTAATAAAGGGGGACTTTTAGAAGCAAATAAACTCTTGTTCCCCCCAAACTTGGGGGGCTAGGGGGGCAAAATTAAGTATCAAAAAACTTTTCAGATATCCTCTGAATCAATCTCTTTTAACAAAATAACTACTTGCTCAATATCACACCAATATTGCCCATAAAGTAACGTCCAATATTTGAGCATTCTATAGGGAATTGGTGGATAATTTCAGTTATCAGTTATCAGTTATCAGTTATCAGTTATTAGTTCCTCTTACCTGCCCAAAAATATAACGAACAGGTAAGATATCTATTCTACAAAAACTAGAATAATTTCCAAGTTTCAATCAATTAAAGTATCATATTTTTGCATAAAATCTAAAAGAATTTTTTGATGAAATTCACCAAGCGATCGCTCCATTCCAGCATTCTCTGAATAAGCTTTACCAGCTTTAATTTCTGCTGGAGTTAATAACCCCATATCCCAACCTTCTCCCAAAACCAAATCTTTTAATTCCACAGTTAAAGGAGCATAAAATACATGACGAACAACATTAGTATCAGGGTAAACACCAAACTCATAAACTGTATCAATTACATAACTTATTTCTTCAAATAATTCTCGTTTTACAGCCTCCTCCGATGTTTCTCCCGGTTCTATATGACCCCCAAAAAAAGCCCATTTACCAGGATGAGCAATACCGGGAATATCATCTCGTAATTGTAGGAGAAATTTCCCTTCTCGGTAAAGAATAGCGATCGCTACATGAGGTAAATTATTGTTGTTCATTTTCTTCTTAATTATAAGCATTCAGCCGTCAGCTATCAGCTATCAGCTATTGCTTTTAGTTTAGGATAAAAGCTTTATTAATTGTCTTACTACAACACTTCGCTCTCTTACCCTTAAAGTCCATGTTAATTTAAATCTTAAAGTCTATATTAATTTAAACACTATCCTTAAGGAGAGAGTCTTGTTGCTGATAGCTGACAGCTAATAACTGAATGCTTACTCTTGATTTTGATTTTGAACTTCTACTCGTTCTATTTCTTCTACATAGAAATCTCCCACATCCTGGTTACCTAATTCGGGAACCACAATACTTTGATAACTTATTTTCCCTTTAATTGTTATTTCTGTTCCCACCTCTGGCAATTCTGCTGTAGTAAATATCCAAATACTGCCAGTATCATCTGTTAATTCATAAGCACCAGTTTCTAAGAAAGGAGCTTGACTTTCTACAGTTCCCTTCAAATATACTTGACGATCGATTTTACCCTTTGTTTGAATTTTGCTAATTCGACTCACATTCAGATTTAATTTAATCGCTGTTTCTGTAATTTTTCCGCAACTAATTAAATTTGTTACTAACAGTAGAATCAAAATTATTTTGAATTTATCAAATAATGAATTTAAGCATAAAGAACGAATAAACAGAAAGCCAAATGGAAACTTCTGCAATATCTTTAATAAATTCATTCTCAATACATTTTTATCAAAATAATTGGGTCTAAAAACCCGCCTTTTAAGACAAAATATTTTTGGAGGGGTGCTCAAATCCCCGTTACAAAAATAACTTCTGACTCTCTTGGTGCGCGTTCCCTTGCGACTAGCGTCGTCGCGGGGTCGCACCGCTTCTGACTTCTGACTTCTGACTTCTGACTTCATTAATGGCTTCCCTCGTTCTCATCAAAACTTTTTTTTCCTTATTTAAACTATCCTTTTTTTTACGACCGCTAAAAAAACAAAATTTATTTTTATCACTTTCATAATACTTAAGAAAGTGTTTGTTCGACCAGATGCTTAAGTCGGAGTTGAAATCTCCTTTCCTGATGAAATTCTCCACAAACGAGGGAGTCTCAAAAAAAATCTACCGATCGCTGATTGCTGACCGCTGACTGCTTCTTTAAAACATCACAAAATCTACTTTTAAATACTAATAATCATACTATTATTCTTATGTTGACAAGAAAATATACTTTAAAAATCAAAAATAAAAATAAAGAAATCTATTCCGATACAGAATTTTCAAAACAAAACTCCAACAAGAAATAACAATGATAAATAAATTAGACGGTAAAGCACTGGCCAAAAAAATCAAAGCAGAACTCCAACAAAAAGTTCAGACCTTGCAAAGCAAAATTGGTCGTCCTCCAGGGTTAGCAGTATTAATGGTAGGAGACAACCCTGCCAGTGCAGTATATGTCCGCAACAAAGAAAAAGCCTGTAGTCAAGTAGGGATATCCTCCTTCGGCAGACATTTTCCTGCCCAAACATCTCAAGCTGAACTAACACAAGTAATTCAACAACTAAACCAAAACCCAGAAGTAGATGGCATTCTCGTCCAACTACCTCTACCAGAACACTTAGACTCTACCTCTTTACTCTACCAAACAGACCCCAGTAAAGACGTAGATGGACTTCATCCCATGAATTTAGGTCAACTGCTCCGAGGTGAAAAAGGTTTACGCAGTTGTACTCCTGCGGGAGTGATGCGCTTGTTGCAAGAATACAAAATAGAATTACAGGGAAAACAAGCAGTCATATTGGGGCGTAGTATTTTGGTCGGCAAACCAATGGCATTAATGTTATTAGAAGCTAATAGTACAGTAACTATTGCTCATTCTCGGTCTCAGAATTTGGAGGCCATAACCAGAAATGCAGATATTCTCATTGCAGCAGTTGGTAGGCCAGAAATGATTAAAGCAGAGATGGTCAAACCAGGAGCAACAGTAATAGATGTAGGAATTAATCGAGTCACAGATGACAAGGGTAATAGTCGGTTAGTGGGAGATGTTCAATTTGATTCTGTAGCGGAGGTAGCAGAATTTATTACTCCTGTGCCTGGTGGAGTTGGCCCGATGACTGTAGCGATATTATTACAAAATACTGTAGAACGCTGGAGTCGTTTACTTGAGTAGGGGAGTAGCTCACACTGATTATGGCACGGATACACGGATAGGTCAGGGAGTAGGGGAGTGGCTCACACTGATTATGGCACGGATACGCGGATAGGTCAGGGAGTAGGGGAGTGGCTCACACTGATTATGGCACGGATACGCGGATAGGTCAGGGAGTAGGGGAGTGGCTCACACTGATTATGGCACGGATACGCGGATAGGTCAGGGAGTAGGGGAGTGGCTCACACTGATTATGGCACGGATACGCGGATAGGTCAGGGAGTAGGGGAGTGGCTCACACTGATTATGGCACGGATACACGGATAGGTCAGGGAGTAGGGGAGTGGCTCACACTGATTATGGCACGGATACACGGATAGGTCAGGGAGTAGGGGAGTGGCTCACACTGATTATGGCACGGATACGCGGATAGGTCAGGGAGTAGGGGAGTGGCTCACACTGATTATGGCACG
>JAAHGF010000030.1:0-6578 GCA_010672585.1 Okeania sp. SIO1I7
TCTGAAGCTAAAGCAAAAGTAGGTATGAGTTTCTCTGGAAATTTTTTGATGGTCAGAGGGGAAAATTCAGGAGTAGTAGATTTTCCATTATTGGGTTTTTCAGGTTTTGCCGAAATGTCAATTTTTTTAGGAGATAAATTTAGGGTAAGTATGGATGAGTCTGAAGATTTTTTGATAGTTGGAGGGTAAATTTCAGGAGTAGTAGATTTTCCATCATTGGGTTTCCCAGATTTTGCCGAACTGCCAATTTTTTTAGGAGATAAATTTAGGGCAAGCATAAGTTCCTCTATAAATTTTTTGATGGTTGGAGGGGAAAATTCAGGAGTAGTAAATTTTCCATCAGTTGGTTTCTCAGATTTTGGCTTGTACAAATTTTTTCTGAAGATAAAGCCAGAGTAAGTATGGATGAGTCTGGAAATTTTTTGATGATTGGAGGGGAAATTTCAGAAGTAGTCAATTTTCCATCAATGGGTTTCTCAGATTTTGCCGAACTGCCAATTTTTTTAGGAGCTAAAGCAAGAGTAAATATGGATGAGTCTGGAAATTTTTTGATGATTGGAGGGGAAATTTCAGAAGTAGTCAATTTTCCATCAATGGGTTTCTCAGATTTTGCCGAACTGCCAATTTTTTTAGGAGCTAAAGCAAGAGTAAATATGGATGAGTCTGGAAATTTTTTGATGATTGGAGGGGAAATTTCAGAAGTAGTCAATTTTCCATCAATGGGTTTCTCAGATTTTGCCGAACTGCCAATTTTTTTAGAAGGTAAAGTCAGAGTAAGTATAGGTAACTCTGAAGATTTTTTGATGGTCGAAGGGGAAATTTCAGGAGTAGTAGATTTTCCATCAATGGGTTTCTCAGATTTTGCCGAAATGTCAATTTTTTTAGAAGGTAAAGTCAGAGTAAGTATAGGTAACTCTGAAGATTTTTTGATGGTCGAAGGGGAAATTTCAGGAGTAGTAGATTTTCCATCAATGGGTTTCTCAGATTTTGCCGAAATGTCAATTTTTTTAGAAGGTAAAGTCAAAGTAAGTATAGGTAACTCTGAAGATTTTTTGATGGTCGAAGGGGAAATTTCAGGAGTAGTAGATTTTCCATCAATGGGTTTTTCAGATTCTGCCGAAATGTCAATTTTTTCTGAAGCTAAAGCTAGGGTAAGTATGGATGAGTCTGGAATTTTTTTGATGGTCGGAGGGAAAATTTCAGGAGTAGTAGATTTTCCATCAGTGGGTTTTTCAGATTCTGCCGAAATGTCAATTTTTTCTGAAGATAAAGCAAGACTAAGTACGAGTTTCTCTAGAAATTTTTTAATGCTCAGAGGCGAAAATCCGGAAATAGTAAATTCTCTATTGAAGTTTTCTTAGGAGGTAAAGCAGAAGTAAGTATGAGTTTGTACTTATAATTTACTTGACTGTAAAATCTGTAAATTATAAGTATCGAATCATCAATCAACCTCTAAGATTTTTGTTAAAAGCTTTGCAGGAGGATTTTTTATGAATCAGTCTTCAGAAATTCAAGAAGTCAAAAAATATAAACCATTACTTTATATTACCCCTAATAATAAATCCAGTTTACAACAATCTCTATCTTCAGCAATTACTACTGTAACTACTGAAGATGATAAATCAAGTAATCTGACATCAAATTTATCATCTATCTTAAGAGCGGGAATTTTAATGTCGGAAATTTTTATAGATATAAATTTATCTCCTTTTATTTTAATACCAGAAGTAAAAAGACTTCTTGCTCGCCAACAAAATATTCAAGGTAGCGAACAGGCAAAACCCGACGAAAATACAAAATTAGCTTTAAGTGAATTTAATTTAGAAGGTTGGTCAGAATTTATTACAGAAACTCCTTACTCAGATATACCAGAAGATTTTGACTTTCCTCCTGGTCATCCATTACCAGGAAAATTATATAGAGCGCATCCCTTAAAATCTAAAAGTAATAAATATATTCCTATAGAGGTATTTGACTCTTTGCTTTATGCAGAAAGAGAAGCTGAACTAATTCGATTATTGGTAGATTTAGGAGCAACTAAAATTACAATTCAAGAAAAAAAAGTCGGTAAAACAGCAACGGAAATAGAAGCAAATGCTAAACTTACCGGAGCAGGTGGAGTAGAAGGCAAAGCAGAAGGAGATATTAATAAATCAGATGAATCAATCAGAAAATTATCACTTGGAGGACAACCTTGGAGTTCGGAAATAGTAGAAAAATTTGACGAAAAAAATTATAGTTGGCTTCCTTATGAACCAGCATGGACAGCAGTTGCTCATAGTCGTTTATACGGAAAATGTTTAACAGCTTCCATTGAATTAACTAATGATGATTCTTATTCTATTTCGGGAAAAATAGGACTAGCAGAAGGATTATTAGAAAACTTAACTGGTGTAAATGCAGGAGCATCATTTATCCGCAATCAAAATAAAATAAGTCTAATTTATTTTGAATTTGCTCCTCCAGAAAAAAATGGAAAATCATAATTTTTCTCTAAGCTTCTTTGACATAAATATAGGTATGAAAAAGAATGTAGGGATTTTCCATAGAACATTCCTACAAAATTTATCGAAAATCCAAATATTGTCTGAATAGCTAATAACTTTTGCCTAATACCAATGCCTAAAAATAATTCTCTACTTATTGAGCGCTTCAGTTATTAAGTAAGAAGTAAGGAACAGTAATATTTTTAGCAATGATTTGTATAAAGTAAAGATATATTCTTCGTTATTTACCGAATAATTAAGGTTTAAAGCCTCTCCTTTAAAGGAGAAAAAAGAGAAAAGAAAAAATTTTCACGCTCCGCGTCAATCCTCTCCTTGAAAAGAAGAGGTAATTGTTAATTGTTAATTATTAATTATTAATTGTTGAACTACTCCCTACTCTCAAGAATATTTAGCAAAAATGCCTGATATTTGGTATGAGCTTCCTTGAGAAATTGAATAATTTCCCTCACATCATTCAGAAATTATCGATCTGTTCAAAGTTGAGAGCGCTACTATTATCTAATAATTAATTTTTAAACCCTCTATCCATCAACGATCAAAAGGAAAAATTTTATTTTAAATAATTCTATTATTGAAAGGAGACGTAATTGTTAATTGTTGAAAATTCTTAATTTTTCAGAGTGCCAGTAAGAATATATTTGTACAATGAGATAAATAATCAATTTTTACTGATAATTGATAACTAATAACTGAAATGACCCATCAGAATTCCTAAGTATGAGACTATACCAAAACTATCGAGTTATTAAACTTGTGAGAAGTGTCAGGAAGCAGTAGCAGTTTTTTAACAATATTTTCTGATGATTTATACCGTTTTTATTGGAAATTTATAGAGATATCAATTTTATCTATGGTCTGATAGGATATATAGCAGTCGAAAGAAAAGGACTGGAAAATATCAAAAGCTTAAAACTCAGAAAATGTAATATTTTTCCTTCTTTCTTCTTCCTTCTTCCTTCTGCTGTAAAATTGTGAATTAAAATTTCTAGAACATAGGATAAATAAAATAATGACTGAATCTAAAACTGGACGAATGTTGCTTTCCCACAATTTTGAACTCTCAGAAAATACCCTGCCTGAATTAAATAGGGAAGAATTTGCTCAAGTTTTTATTGATGGTTTAAGTAAATACCCACAACTTAAATGTCGGCAACTAAATCATCCTCATTGGATGGTAGAAATTTTATTTGAAAATCAAGTTTTTTCCCCACCTCAAGTTGGTGAAAAATGTGCTGAAGCTTTAATAGAAAAGCGAATAATTCAAAAAAATGACAAGGATTTAATTGTTGATGTTTTGATTCTCGGAGGTTTGAAAAAAACACCTCCATTAAGTGATTCTCCTGATACTCTCCAAACAGGGGAATGGGGTATTGATGTCGTGGAAACTCACTCAGCAGAAACTTTTCTCAATATCCTTAACTGGGAAGAAAAAACTGCCGGAAAAACTATTGAAAATATTTTTAAAATAGAAATGAAAAATATTCTGAGTTAATTTATTGACTGAATCAATTTCTGGTCGAAAAGTTGTGCGAGGTATGTTTCAATTTGGGTGCATCTCAATTTTGAATAAAGCCAAAAATTTATCGCTCTTAGGGAATAGGGAATAGGAAAAAAGTATTCTGGCAAATATTGAGATGCACCTTTCAATCTTTAATCAAAGTGGTAGATTTAAGATTGAATAAAAAAATGATTTATAGCAGTCGAAGCAAAGGTTAGATCAGTTCAATAATTGATAATTGATAATTGATAATTGATAATTGATAATTACTTCTCCCTAAAAGGAAGAGGATTGAATGAAAGTAAAATCAATTCATTTTTTCTCCTTTAAAGGAGAGGTTTTTTACCTTAATTATTCGGTAAAAAGTTAAAAACTCAGATAACGTAATACTTTTCCTTCTTCCTTCTTCCTTCTTCCTTCTTCCTTCTTCCTTCTTTACTTCTGCTATAACAATTTTTTGAGGAAGAAACAGAAAATATATTTGAGACTCAATTCAATGCCCGTAAACTATGTCCAGAAATTATTTTTTAAGGCTGATATTTTTCCTTATTCAAATTGAAAACCTATTGGGATTCTTGATAATTCTAAAGTTATACCAATTTCATAAAATATTGCTACAGTCACGGTACAGGAAACAGGGAATAGGGAACAGGTAATAGGGAAAGAAAAACAGAAATATTAAAGAGGAAAAAAGGTTGAATTGTTATAATTTATGGGATTTATATTTTTTTATTGTAGGAATAAATCACACCCCTAAGATGTAACTATCTTTTTTGAATTTGGTATTACCAGAATAGAGACTAATATGAAACTGATTTTAGTTGCTCCAAATAAATTATTATATGATGCTTTTCAAGAACATTTCCATTATTTACCCAATCTAGAAATCATCAATAATTATTTCGAGAATGTACCAGAATATGACTGTTTAGTAAGTCCAGGAAATTCTTTTGGACTTATGGATGGTGGTATGGATGCAGCGATCGTTAAATATTTTGGTGATTTCTTAATGACTTCGGTTCAACAAAAAATATTAGATGAATATCTAGGTGAACAACCAGTTGGCACATCTACCATTGTCGAAACTGGTCATCCTCAACATCCTTTTCTTGCCCATACCCCCACTATGCGCGTACCTATGTCCATTGCTGGCACTGATATTCCTTATATAGCAATGTGGGCAATGTTACTGACAGTGCGACACCACAACCGTCAGCAACAGCAACAAATTCAAAATGTTGTTTGCCCAGGTTTAGGTACAGGAATAGGAAAAGTTTCTTACCAAGAAGCTGCTAGACAAATGGCTCTCGCTTATGACCATTTTGTTTACCCGCCCAAATCAATTAACAATTTTATTGCTGCTGAAAGGCAACTTCAAATTTGGGAAGAGGGAGACTTCAACAATTAATAATTAATAATGAATAATTAATAATTAAGAGTTGATAGTTAATAATTATTCATTCAACAATTCACGCCTTGAAGCCGACCTTTTTAAGGGGATAAAAGCGGTCGTTTTGCTGGCGCACAACTCCGTTAACGCTACGCGACATGTTTGCGGAGCATTCCGTAGGAAAAAGCGCAGCTTCCCGAAGGGTGGGATGGGGAGGAAACCTCGCCATATCCAATCGACCAAGAGATCAAAAAAAATCCTTTTAGTCAATCAATTCCGTTTTAAGAAGAGGTAATTATTAATTGTTAATTGCTGAATATTGGTAGATACAGCAGTCGAAGGAAAGAGCACGGAAATATCAAAAGCTGAAAACTCAGACAATTCAATATTTTTCCTTCTTCTTTCTTCTTCCTTCTTACTTTTTCCTTCTGCATTGATAAATACTATTGCTTTTAAATTTTTAATTAGAGATATTCTCTATTCCTTGACTCTTAGGTCGCTTTAATGATGTTTTGCCAGAGGAAGTTCAGCAAAAAGTGGAAGAAGTTCAGCAACAAATGTTGGCTGGAAAACTGCAGTTTGAAGATTGTACAGAAAGTGGTCGAGATAAAGTTTGCGTTAAAAAATGAAGGAAGAAGGAAGAAGAAATAAGGAGGAAGGAGATAAGGAAGAAGGTGTTTAGCAATCTAGGAGAGAAGGAAAAATCTGGCGTTGTCTGAGTTTTAAGCTGTTAATATGTCCACGTCTTTTCTTTCGACTACTATAATTAAAGTTAGAAGGTAGAAGGGAAGAGATTTTTGAATAATTAATAATACGGATAATGTGGAGGGAAAATATCTACTTCCCCTCTATTTATTGCCACATCCGCAATAGTCAAATCATTTTGTGAAGCGCATAACTTGAGAGTGTGTAATCGGAAAATATTTACTTCCCCTCTATTTATTGCCACATCCGCAATAGTCAAATCATTTTGTGAAGCGCATAACTTGAGAGTGTGTAGTGGAGAAATATCTACTTCCTCTCTCTATTGCGGATGTGGCAATAGTCAAATCATTTTGTGAAGCGCATAACTTGAGAGTGTGTAATCGGAAAATATCTACTTCCCCTCTATTTATTGCCACATCCGCAATAGTCAAATCATTTTGTGAAGCGCATAACTTGAGAGTGTGTAATCGGAAAATAT
>JAAHGF010000030.1:6584-85638 GCA_010672585.1 Okeania sp. SIO1I7
CCCCTCTATTTATTGCCACATCCGCAATAGTCAAATCATTTTGTGAAGCGCATAACTTGAGAGTGTGTAATCGGAAAATATCTACTTCCCCTCTATTTATTGCCACATCCGCAATAGTCAAATCATTTTGTGAAGCGCATAACTTGAGAGTGTGTAATCGGAAAAATATCTACTTCCTCTCTCTAGTGCGGATGTGGCAATAGTCATTAGTCAAAACTGCTATAATTTTTGCCCAGGTGCTTACTTTCCCATCTATGGACGAACAAATTTATTCAGTTCTTTAACCAATAAATGTACAGTTGTGGAAGGATTATCATTAACAGGATTAGGTGGATTATGTTGCTCTAATAACTTCTCAGCATTTTTAATTGCTTGAAGTTGCTTATTTTTCAATATTTCATACATTTCCTTACTATTTTTCTCATATTTTTTATTCAGCTTCTCAGTTAAAGCTTTTTTATAATCTTTGCGAGACATGGCAGTATCTCGATATTCAAAATGTAACAAATACCAAATTTCAAATGCTTCATTTGAATAAGCAACTTTAATATCATTATTTTCAGCATCTTTTATCGCTTGATTAAAATTTTTTACGGGAAATGAATCACGGTCAAATACACACCACACTTGATTGTAATTACCATCTTCTTTCATAATCTTGAGAGCTTCTTTGACCAAACTAATTGTATTTTGACCTAATCCTCGTATGTCAATCACATCTTTAGGCACGCGAAAACTCCGAAAATAATTGGGTTCCGTTTCTTTTCCCTCACAAACTATCAAAAAACGCTGAATAACTTCTCGTGTTGCTACTGTTTCATTTCTTGAATAACGACTATATTTACTTTTCCCAGAATGTTGATAATTTCTCTTATCTTCTCTTTTTGGCATTGCTGAATTAAGGTATGAAAGTAGATTTATAGGTATGGAGGGAACACTTAACTGGGAACAGGGAACAGTTAATATTAATAATACCAAATTAAAAAAGGTAGTTACATCTTAGTTAATGATTTCTTCCTACAATAAAAAAATATAAATTCTATAAATTCTAACAATTAAACCTTTTTCCTCTTTAATATTTCTGTTTTTCTTTCCCTATTCCCTATTCCCTATTCCCTGTGCCATGACTGTAGCAATATTTTATGAAATTGGTATAAGTAGTTCAAACCATCCAAAATACAAAATCCAAAATATAAAATTATTAAATCATACCCATAATCAGCAACGCCCTCTTTTTTTAGCCATTTTTTTCAAATAATTCAGTGAAATTACCAAGAAAAGGTATGGCTCCATATTTACCCTTAATATAATCACTTTCAAAAGTCGTATCATTCGGTACTTTGTATTCAACTAAAGAATATAAATCAGTCGCTCCCTGCTGATTTTTTTCTGTAAACCATATCTGGTCTCGTCTAAAAATTTTATTACTAAGTAAGTTAGTATCGTGAGTCGTAAAAATAAGTTGTGCGTTTTTAGGATTTGTTTTATTAGAGTTAAATAAATCAATAATTGCGCGAGTGATGATTGGATGTAACCTAGCATCAAGTTCATCAATTATTAAAATTTCTCCATTTTTTAAAGTATCCAAAATTGGCACGGCAAAAGCAAACAATTTTTTGGTTCCTTCTGACTCATCCTCATAAAAATCAAATACTTCTAAAGATGCCACTTTTCCTTCTGAATCATACTTTTTATGAAAAGTTTGAATATCATCAGTTTGCGCTTCATGATTTATCATAAATTTTCTAAATTCTTCAGAGTAAATCTCAGAAAGTTGTTCTGGTAAAATATTTATTGTATCAATTTTAATATCATCAATACCTAAGTCCCACTTCCTAATTAATTGAATAATTTCTTTTTTATATTGACTATCCTTGAAGAATTCAATTGTTAGTTGTTGATAAAAATCGCTATGTAATCCTGAAATTACATTCAAATCTATAAACCACCGCAAAATACTTGTAGAAATTTTGCCATTAAATTGAGCATTTACAGACAGAAAAAGTGCGTTGTTTCTTGTCTTCTCAGCAATTAATTCTCCTTCTTTAAAAACTTTAGTCATCTCAATGCCATTTTCATCACGTTCAAATAGTCTAGTCTCCCTAACTTTTGGCACATAAAATAACCATTCAGAAACCACCTGTTTTGTATCTACTTCAAAACCATATCTATATAATTTATGGTCTAAAATAAAAACTATTTCAAAAAAAGAAGGCTCTACTTCTGTTTCCGTACTTAATCTAAATTCCTCTACATTAATAGCATCTTCTATCTGAGTTTCTTTTGAAGAATTAAGCACAAACCGACGCATGAAATCTAATGCTTTAACCAAATTACTTTTGCCACTAGCATTCGCGCCATAAACAGCACAACTTTTCAACAAACTTAACTCATCATCAACTTGAAAAACATTATTTTCATCAACACTTTTATTATTAGCAGTTAAATCTGTAGTCACCATACTCAAAGTGACAATTTTGTTAAAAGATAAATAGTTACCAACACTGAATTGAATCAGCATAGAATTATAAAGAATAGATCGAGTGGTAAATTTGTGAAAAAATTACAAATTTACACTAATTATACTATTGATGATTACTTTATATGAAATAGAATAATTATCGCTACGGAATATCTCACATAACCTCCTGAAAAAGGAGAAAATATATAGCCAATATTTTAATCTTTCAGATTATATAAACAATTTTGGCGTTGCTGAATAGCGTGTATGATATTAACTTTAATTACTTAGGAGTCAACCCACCCCTCGCCCCTCCTCCTCCCAGGAGGGGAAGTCAGAACTCAGGAGTCAGGAGGGAATAAAGAGGAAGAAAGAGGAATAGAAGGAGAGGCGTTGCATATTTGTGGGATGAATTGTATGCTTGGATAAAAAAGAAGTATTAAGCATGAGATTTACCTGTTTAAAAAAGATTCATCCCGCCCCTCAGCAACACCACAATTTTAATATATGTATTGTATATAGTAGGTAAAAATCATAGTACTATAGCAATCATAAATCATTTGTAAAAAATTTCAGGATATATAAAAACTCTCAAGCTTTTACCCCTATTTCCTGTTTCTTAAATTCAAAGAGATTTTTACCAGCAACCGAAATAGGATTACTATATATATTTAGAATAGATAAATTATCATTCCCAGGAGTTTTGCTATAGTATAGAAATACTCAAGAATAAAATCATAGAAATGACATCAGAAAAAGAATCCTTAAATCAACCAATAACAACTAACTCAACAACTCCCTGGTGGTTAAAAATATGGCAACAACAAAAAGAAAATATTAAAGTTTTGGCGATCGCTTTATGCTTATCTTTATTAGTCAGAATATTCATTGCAGAGCCAAGATATATACCTTCAGACTCAATGATACCTACTTTAGAAGTAGGCGATCGCCTAGTGGTGGAAAAAGTATCTTATAATTTTCATCCACCAGTAGCAGGGGATATTATTGTTTTTCAACCACCCCAACAGTTACAACGCTATGGTTATGTTAAAAATCAAGCTTTTATCAAAAGAGTTATTGGCCTGCCAGGAGATACTATTAGAATTGAGAATGGTCTAGTGTATATAAATGACCAACCGCTGACTGAAAATTATATTGCTGAACCTCCTGAATATACTTTGCCAATTTCAGTCGAAGTTCCTGAAAATCAATATTTTGTGATGGGAGATAATCGTAATAATAGTAATGACTCTCATGTTTGGGGTTTTTTGCCTAAGAAAAATATTATAGGTAGGGCTATATTTCGCTTTTGGCCTTATCCAAGATTTGGACCATTAATTAGGGAGTAGGGTTCAACAATTAATAATTAATAATTAATAATTAACAATTCTTTCCTTTAAAAGAAGAGGATTGACTAAAAGGAAAATTTTTCTTCTCTTGGTCGATTGGATATAGCAAGGAAACCTCGACATCCTTCGACCGCTTTTATCCCTTTAAAAGGCTATGCTTTATAAACATCTTTATTAACATAAAAATTGACAAAATAGACAAGTTATGTATAAGTCTTTCAACGGTTTTTGTCAGAGAAAAAGTGTGTGAAAAAGTACATTTTTTTTGATTACTTAAGTAGTTTTTCCTATCTACTATGATTCTTTACTTCCCTTCTCCCCTGCTCCCCTGCTTCCCACAAGATTTTCAGGAGTTCCTGATAAGGGATAGCTTTAAAACCCACATTCCGCAGGTCAAGAGCGTAACATTAAAAGTAGTATATAAATCCGTAGCTTGGTAGATATTTATAATATGCAAATCATCTTAATTACTTTTTTCGTTGATCAAATTCCGAGTAAAAAATTTACGCATAAATACTTGCTATACATGATTACTCAATCACGGCAGCTATGATTTTCTTCTAAAATTCTGTCTCCTGAGTTCCCCTCCTGGGAGGGGCGGGGGTGGGTTGTCTCCTGACTCCTTCTTCTATACTAGATTTTGTAGCGCGGAATGTAGGTTAAAAGGGGATGCTTTAAATCACAATTTTTCGGTAAATAGTCTTTCAAAATTTATGAGGGTAATCTCTATTTTTAGTCAAACAGATATAACGAATGAAAATCTTTCAATTACTCAAATGATTTGTGAAATTATTTAGTTTTACGCTTGTTATAAAACCTCAAAAAAACACCTCAAACCTAATTCCTTACCATTGTTGTTTATCCAAAACAGAAGGTAAACTTAGTTTAGGAAATCTGTAGAATGTATCTCCTTGCTCATCAACTTCTAAGGTGGCGGTAAAAACTTGTACTTGACGTTCAAGATATTTCTGAGCTATTTGAGCATCAAGTTTAGCAGCAGCAGCTAATTGAATCAAAGAAATTTTACCATTTTGTAGTTCTAGTAATCTATAAAAAGCATCATCTAAAATACGTTTTTGTTGTCTATCATTAGATATATTAAAAATAAATCCACCTAATATAATTCCTAATCCTGTGAGTATTACAAATTCGATAATAGCCATTCTATCAAAAAGAGAAAGAAGTAAGAAGTAATAAATCAGAATCAACCAAAAATCCGAGGGATAAATTTAGAATATTAGGTAGAGCAAAATGCAGAATAAAAAACAAAACTAATAAGCATTCAGGTGTCAGCTATCAGCCATAAGCTATTAACTTAATTGCCCTTGAAGAAGGAGTCAAAGTTAAAAGATTTAACAGAATTAAAAGTTTGAAATAAATTAGCTACTTGCTCATAACTCAATATTACTCAAATAATGGCTGAATCCTTACCAAAACTATGGATGTATAGTAAATTTTTTTTTACCTATTAAGCTTATTAAGGGTAGTGCAATAAAATAAATGAATATTTATTATCTTTGCCCTAGTTATCCTAAATTTTTTCTATTTTTATAGCTAGAAATTTTATGATTTAAACTAATTAGAGTAATTGGTAGCTTAGTCTTAAAATCTCAAGAAGATTTGAGTCGCTAAATTATCCAATTACCTAATTTTAGGCTAAATTTTACCTAATTATTTTAAGCTTCAGGTTCGACAAGATTTTCTAATCCAGCAACTACCTTAGCAGAAATAATTTTGTCTCCTTTACCTAATTTTTCCAAAACCTTTTTCCCTTCCACAACATAACCAAAAACCGTATAACGACCATCCAATAAATTGACTCCTGCAGGCGTTAACTCTGGTTGGAATAAGAAAAAGAAAAATTGAGAAGAACCACCATCATTTTCAGATTCAGGACGAGCCATTGCCACTGTACCATAAGCAGAAAAAGGTAGAACAGGTTGTTCCCGAAAACGACCAATTTCTTCTAAAGTAAAACTATATATTGGTTCCTCATCTCCCTTGACCAAAATTTCCAGTGGGATATTACGATACTCACCACTATCAGGGTCAATAAAACCAACCTCTGGGCCAGGAGGATCTCCAGTTTGCAAAACATAAGACTGTTCTGAGCGAATAAACTCTAGGCCATCGTAAAAACCCCTCTGAACTAAATCTACAAAATTACCAGCAGTAATAGGGGCACTATAACCATCAACAACCAAAGTCAAAGAACCTTTTTCCGTTTCCATCTCAATAGTAGCGCGACCTTTGAGTTGAGGTAAATTAACAAACTCTGAAGGAACTTCAAACGGAAATCCTTCTAGCATCAACTCTTCAAGCTGACCCACTAATGCCAGTAGTTGTGCCCGTTGCTCCAATACTTGTTCCCCATCTTTAGCTTCAGCAACTTCTCGAATATTAATAATGCCCTGATCAAGTTGTTCAATTATGGCCTCTGCCTCAGATTGTTTCGACTCAGGAACACTAGCTAATAACTTAGACTTACTAATATTAAGAACCCTAGATGCAGCAGCAATATCACTACTAACAGGAGTCCAACGTTTACCTCGCAGTCTATTAGCAATATCTTCCAGACTGCTTTGTATTTTACGCACTGGTTCATTGTCTATCGGTAGAGCATACCTCAATAATGCCTTACCATCAGTAATCGGATCACCTTGGGGCAAACGACTTTCACGAGTTGTTGTGCCACCACCAAAGTCCCACCAAGCAGCACTAAGGCCAACAGACAAAGTGAAAAGTAATAGTGCTAGAATGCCAGTTTTAAGCAAGCGTTTACAAGTGTTAATTACGGAATTGTGTAGATTTAGCATACTTATGAATTTTTATTCCCTTACTAATATTACATGGCTGTCCACACTCATAGAATTTTTGGGGGGAAAAATTAGGTTTTAGATTTGGTCGCCAGTTAGTTTTGTTTATGTATGGCAATAGGCAATAGAGTAGAGATATAGTGTTATATCATGTCCGGTTGAACAGTTATAACCCACATTCCGCACCACAAAATTTAGTATAGAATCAGAACTCAGAACTCAGAATTTAGGAGAAAATCATAGCTGTCGTGATTGAGTAAACAATCAAGTAAGTATTTATGATTAATTGTTTACTCAGAATTTGATCAACGAAAAAAGTAATTGAGATGATTTGCATAGTATAAATACCTACCAAGCTACGGATTTATATACTACTTATAATGTTACAAGTTGAAGTGTGGAATGTGGGTTATAAATAAACGACTCAGGAGTTAGAATTCAGAAGTCAGGAGTCAGGAGTCAGGAGAAAAGAAAGAAGAATAGAAGGAGAAAGTTTTTTTGATCACTAATTACCCGGACATGATATTACGCATTTAAGGTTAAGACATTTTGCCTTCTAGAGTTGTTGCCTTTTCCTAGCGGAATGCTGCGCAAATAACTCAAGTTTATTGTCTTAAAAACATAACCTACTATTATATGCCTTAATATGTCTGAGACAAAAAAACTTTTGATTTTGATCGCCAGACATCAGATATTTTACATAAAATTATTTTGACGAGGTACTAAAAATTGCTTCTACTCCCACGATATTTGACAATTTTTCTGACTCCCGAATATTGTACGATGTCTAATGTTAAGTTCTAATCTGATAATTTAATTAAAAACCGCAATAACGTTGTTATATGATTTCTAGTAATGATTTTCGCCCCGGTGTGACTATTGAATTGGATGGTTCAGTTTGGCGGGTGGTAGAATCTCTGCACGTTAAACCAGGCAAAGGTTCTGCTTTTGTCCGAACAAAGCTCAAAAATTCACAAACTGGTAGTGTAGTGGAAAGAACATTTAGAGCTGGTGAAACAGTACCTCAAGCTACTTTGGACAAGAGAGAAATGCAGCATACTTATAAAGATGCTGACCAATTTGTGTTTATGGATATGAAAACCTATGAGGAGGCCAGTTTAAGTTCAGAACAAATTGGCGAAGGTGTTAAGTATCTAACTGAAGGTATGGAGGTTAATGTTATTCAGTGGGGCGAACAAATAATAGAAGTGGAACTACCCAAATCAGTAGTTTTAGAAGTAACTGAAACTGACCCTGGTGTTAAAGGAGATACTGCTACTGGTGGTAGTAAACCTGCTATTGTCGAAACAGGGGCTCAAATTATGGTTCCTTTATTTATATCTAAAGGAGAACGGATTAAGATAGATACTCGAAATGATTCTTATTTGGGTAGAGAGTAATAGTAGAAAACTAGATTTATTGTAGAAGGTAAGTTATGCATTGATTGCGTAATTCTGAGGTCTGTTTACAGGGCTTAATAAATGTGCGGCAGTAATTCCGCACAAAGCCCCTTGAGAATATTTTCAGATGTACTTTAGAGAGAGAAAAAATAGATAAAAATTTAATTAAATAAATTAGAATTCATTTTAATTTTGGTTTTATTAAGAAGTATAATTCAGTATTTCTGGCAGGACTTAAGCCCCTTGTATTTTTCGATAAACTTCTAAATTATTTTTTGATTAATAAGTATATGGTAATTATGCTATCACCTAAATTTCAAGCTAACTTCTGTAAGTAAAAAAAAATTATGGCTTTGAATTTCACACTTCTACATCTATACTAAGACAGTAATAAACTCTTCTTTTTTTCAATATTAATTAATTGAGTTGAACGCCGATTAAATGAGGATATAAAAACAGTGCAATTAGATTTACATCAACTGCGAGAACTACTAACAGCAATAGACCAAACTAATATTTCGGAGTTGACTTTAAAAAGTGGAGATTTGGAATTAACAGTACGTAAAGGAACTTCATTTAGCGATCGCCTCTCATTGCCTTCTTCCGATGGGACTGACCCTTCCGAATTTGTTTCTCCTGGTGCTACCCCATTAAACACAACAGCAACCAAAACTTCTCCTATGACTCCAGGAACACCTCCTACGGTCTCAAACAAATTTGAAGAAATTTTATCTCCAGTTGTGGGCACTTTTTACCGCGCTCCTGCTCCTGATGAACCATCATTTGTAGAAGTAGGCGATCAAATTACTTCTGGCCAAACAGTTTGTATTATTGAAGCGATGAAAGTTATGAATGAGATTGAAGCAGAGGTCTCTGGACAAATAGTAGAAATTTTAATCGAAAATGGGCAACCCGTAGAATATAATCAGCCTTTAATGTTAGTTAATCCCAACTAGAGTGTATAAAAATCATGCCACAATTGATTGAAAAACCAACTCGGATTGAACCTACAGGCAACAAACCGAAGCAAATTGACGAATATGTTGGTCGTGTCAATAGTCAAACAGATGCTATTAGTATTGCTCAAATGCGCTCTCCCAGTGGTTGGATGGAACCAGGTCAAAGGCCAGAATTTGATGAATTTACTCTGGTACTAAAGGGAAAACTATGTGTTGAGTTTGAAGGCGGTCAGTTAGAAGTTAGTGCTGGCCAAGCAGTAATAGCTCGCAAAGGAGAATGGGTAAAATACAGTACACCTGGTGCTGAGGGAGCAGAATATGTTGCCATTTGTCTGCCTGCTTTTTCCCCTCATACTGTAAATCGTGATTCTGATTGACTACTCCCCGGACTCAAGTCACGGGGATTCTAAGTATATACCACGCAACAGGATAAATCCGTGTTGCTTCGTCTATTCTTAGCTGACCAAAGATATATTCTTTGGGGACAGGTAAAAGTGCCCCTACACAGTTGGCTAAGGCTAATACCTAGCATTCTACTTACTTTTTGTTAAAAATGATAGCACAGGAAAACTTTAGTTGTCTAGTCTAAACGACTCCCTTGTTTTCATCCCCCGGTTAAAACACGGGGGCATTCAACGTCGCTTTTCGGTAAATACTGAAAAACTTTACTATGGTAGGAGCGGCTTTGAACTATCTGTTTACTTTAAAACCGCCCCTAAAATGATGTATGATATCTAAAATTGGAATTCTTGCTGAAAATTATTGCGAGTAATGGGCTGAGATACTTCTAAACCTTCACCCCCAAGCATTTTTAGAGGTTTACCACCGACAAAAATCCAGACTTTTACATCTGGTTCTAAACTAGAGGCAGTATAGATAACTTGTCCCAAGCGACTTATCATCGAAGCACTACCACCTCCAGAAGTAAATTCTTCAGATAAGTCGATGTAGACCCCATTATTTTCAACAGTAAGTGCTTGAACTTTTGTAGCTGTGGGAATAGCACTAAGGACATCGGTATTTGCAGGACCTACGAGCAAATGGTCGAAAGCAGCTTTTAAGATAGCTTCTGGTTCGTCTGTTGTTTCTAATTTTACCGTAGAAGAAACTAAATCAATTTCTCCAGTAGTGTCTTTAACCCAATAAAGTTGTACAGTTTTTTCTGTAACTGCTTTGGGTTGAGGTACATATAAAGGAACAGAGTCTGAAGATTCAACTTTAGTAGGAGGTAGGGGGGGCAATGTCCCATCAGGCGACTCTGAAGTTGAGGGAGTTGTAAAAGTCTGAGAATTATCAGAAGTTTTCGTGGTGGTTGATTGTAAATTTGTCCATAAGGCGATGCCACCACCTACCGCCACTGCCAATGCACAAACACTGGCCACGATACCGAGAGATAAATTATTAGTTTGATTTTGATCTTTCATGGTAAGAACTTTCCTTGAGAGTTAGGCATAATGGCGGTGAGGAGCTAAGGCTAGGTTTTTCTGAGGTTATATTTAATAATTCTATTGTATTGCAGAAAACAGGGAAGAGTGGAAAAACATTTTCCCTAATTAGGGTTTGCGTATGGAAAGTCTTTTTGCTCTTTGTAGGAGACAGCTATACAGGAGACAACCCACCCGCGGGCCCCTCCCAACCCACCCCTCGCCCCTCCCCCTCCCAGGAGGGGAGGGGAAGACAGGAGAAAAGGGTCGGGAGCCAAGAGGTAGGAGCGGGCGTTTTGTCTCTCAATTTTTTTGCCATAATCATCCTAAGATACTAGCTTTTTGAGCTTTTTCTACCGAAAACAGGCGCACTTTTTTCAACTATAAAACGCTAAAACCTTTATATGTCAATACTTTTAGGATTAATCAGCAGAGCAATAATTAGCTTCATCATCAGCATAAGTCCTCACTATCCCGTTCTTTAGTAGGGTTTGCGCTCAAAAGTCTTTTGTTAAGGGTAGGAGTCAGTCCTCAGGAGGGACGGAGAATTATCAGGAAGGTAGGAGGAAGAATTTTCATTAATTGATAATGGATAATGGATAATTGATAATTACCTCTGGTTAAAACCGTTACGGAATTGAATATCAGGAGATATTATTTCTTCACAGGAGTCGATTGGATATGGCTCCGAGACCTCGCCATCCCACCCAACGGGTGCGCTGCGAAGAGAGAACTCCGTTCCGCTGTCGCGTTTCGCGTCAGCGTTGCGTTACGCCAGTTTTGCGAAGCAAAAGCAAACGACCGCTGTCTTGGTCGATTGGATATGGCTCCGAGACCTCGCCATCCGGAGACCGCTTTTTTTACCCTTAAAAGGGGAGGCTTCAAAGCGCGAATTATTTAATTATTAATTATTAATTATTAATAATTCGGTAAGAGTGATTTTTTGCTTAAAATACTAATTTTTTAATCTTTTTTGGCTGAAAAGCTGGCACTTTTTAAAGACCTAAAAATGCACTTGCTTTTATCTGTCAATGCTTTGAGAGTTAATCAGCAATCCTTATATAGCAGAAGAAAGAAAGAAGGAAGAAGGAAGAAGGAAAAATATTGCGTTGTCTGAGTTTTAAGCTTTTGATCTATCCACCCCCTTCCCTTCAACTGCTATATGTATAAATCAGCAGTTAGTTATTGAAATTAGTATTTCTGCTTCTAACTTCAAGTCTTTTAACCTACATTCGGATTTAAATAAAAATAATTAATATAGAGTACTGCCATTATCAATCCAGTAAGTAACAGTATCACTAAAAGGCAGATAAATTAAAAATATCCAGAGTGCTTTTCGGGAATACTTATAAGCAAATCCTAGACAGGAAAAAATAGCTGCACTGAAAAATCCTACCTAAAAACTATTACTGAAATTTATGATTAAAAAAACAGCAATAGTTAACAATATAAAAGTTAAATTTTAACTAGGAATTTGAGACCTGGAAGGAATCATTTTAATGCTTTTTCAATCAAATCTTTAATAGTAGATAAAACCTCCACCACAGGTATTTCCTGAGATTGATGATTAACTCTTTCCACAAATTCAACTTTGCCTGACTTGAGCGATCGCCCGGTAACTATTCGATAGGGAATTCCAATTAAATCTGCATCTTTGAATTTAACACCCGCTCGTTCATCTCGGTCATCCAAAATAGTCTCTATTCCAGCTTCATTTAATTCTTGATAGAGATTTTCTGCTACTTCCATTTGTTGAGCATCCTTAATATTAGGAATACAAATAACCACATGATAAGGAGCGATCGCCACAGGCCAAATAATCCCATCTTTGTCATAGGACTGTTCCACCGCTGACTGAGCCAAACGGGACACACCTACACCATAACATCCCATCATCAAAGGTACTTCCTCACCCTGTTCATTTGTATAAGTTGCCCCCATAGCTTCAGAATATTTCGTCCCTAACTGAAATATATGACCTACCTCAATACCTCTAGCAGTTTCTAAGGTTTGACTGGGGTCATGGATAGAGCGATCGCCTTTTTGAGCTTTTCGTACATCTACGACCAACTTTGGCAATTGAAATTCCTGGCCCCAATTTGTACCCACGACATGATAACCAGATTTATTACTACCTGTTGCGAAATTTGTCAAGTTTACAGCCGTCTGGTCTACCATTCGTAAGAACTTAGAACTTATCTCTTTACTAGAAACAATATAATCGTCAGATAAATCTGGAGCAATATAACCCAAAGGTAAAGACTTAGCTGCCCATTTCTTTTGAGCCTCCACATCTGGTACAGTCAAAGCCAAAACAGTTTTTGCTTCATAATTTCCAGCCAACTTAGTCAACTCATTCAACAACTTCACATCATTAACATCTTGGTCTCCCCGGATATTCACCAAAACCAAAACAGTCATCCCATTGTCATAGACTGCCTGGTAAAGAACATTTTTCACAATATTAGTAGGAGAACATTTGAGAAACTTACACAACTTTTCAATAGTCTCCGTGCCAGGAGTTTCCAATTTTTCATAACTCTCAAAAGGTGAAGCTTCCCCATCAGGTGGCATAGAAATAGCCTTTTCCACATTTGCTGCATATTTGCCATCCTCGGTATAGAGAATTTCATCCTCACCAGCATCAGCCAAAACCATAAATTCTTGAGACCCAGACCCACCAATAGCTCCAGAGTCAGCATCGACGGCGCGAAATTCTAATCCACTGCGACGTAACATATTTCGATAAGCCTTATCCATATCCTGATAAGTCTTTTTGAGACTTTCCTGGTCAGCATGAAAAGAATACCCATCCTTCATAATAAATTCCCGGCCTCGCATTAACCCAAACCTGGGGCGAATTTCATCCCGGAACTTAGTTTGCAGTTGATAGAGATGTAGAGGTAATTGGCGATAGGAGCGAATCATATCTTTAGCAACAGTAGTTATTACCTCCTCGTGAGTTGGGCCTAATCCTAATTCCCGATTTTGACGGTCAATTAGAGAAAACATAATACCCTCAGCCTGAGTATAAGTATCCCAACGGCCAGACTCTCGCCACAGGTCGGCGGGTTGAAGTTGAGGGAGGAGACATTCTTGAGCACCAGTAGCATCCATTTCTTCACGGACAATTTTGGAGACTTTATTGAGCACCCGCAACATTAGAGGAAGATATGCGTAGAGACCACTGCCAATGCGACGAATATATCCAGCACGGATGAGGAGTTTGTGGCTGGGAATTTCTGCTTCTGCGGGGTTGTCTCGGAGAGTAACTAATAACATTTGAGATAGTCGCATGGTTGCTCCTTAGTAAAAATAATGATTATTTCAGATTAGTGTAGGATATCTGATACTGCTTCACATTCAAAAATGAGGACGTTCCAGATTTTCAACTTATAGCAGAAAGAAGAAGGAAAAATTTTGCGTTGTCTGAGTTTTAATATTTTGATATGTCCGCGCCCATTCCTTCGACTGCTATAACAGTCCGCTCCGCAGTCATATTAGGTCAAAACGCTATATGTCTGTATGAAAAACTATAGTGCTACACTAAATATAGTATTTACCATGAAAAAATCTCTAATTTCTGTTGAATATCCACAAAGGAAAGTAGGAAAAAAGAAGTTTCTGCTCCTGACTACTTTTAGTCATAAGTTATTGAGATACCAAAAGTAAGTGATTAGGTCAAAACGCTATATGTCTGTAGAAAAAACTATAGTGCCACGCTAAATATAGTATTTACCATGAAAAAATCTCTAATTTCTGTTGAGTAATAAAATTCAGATATTTAATGGGTACCACAAGCAGATCATAATTAGGTCAAAGCGCTATATGTCTGTATAAAAAACTATAGTGCCACGCTAAATATAGTATTTACCATGAAAAAATCTCTAATTTCTGTTGAGTAATAAAATTCAGATATTTAATGGAGACCACAAGCAGCTCATATTAGGTCAAAACGCTATATGTCTGTAGAAAAAACTATAGTGCCACGCTAAATATAGTATTTACCATGAAAAAATCTCTAATTTCTGTTGAGTAATAAAATTCAGATATTTAATGGGGACCACAAGCAGCTCATATTAGGTCAAAACGCTATATGTCTGTATAAAAAACTATAGTGCCACGCTAAATATAGTATTTACCATGAAAAAATCTCTAATTTCTGTTGAGTAATAAAATTCAGATATTTAATGGGTACCACAAGCAGCTCATATTAGGTCAAAACGCTATATGTCTGTATAAAAAACTATAGTGCCACGCTAAATATAGTATTTACCGTGAAAAAATCTCTAATTTCTGTTGAGTAATAAAATTCAGATATTTAATGGGTACCACAAGCAGCTCATATTAGGTCAAAACGCTATATGTTTGTATAAAAAACTATAGTGCCACGCTAAATATAGTATTTACCATGAAAAAATCTCTAATTTCTGTTGAGTAATAAAATTCAGATATTTAATGGGTACCACAAGCAGCTCATATTAGGTCAAAGCGCTATATGTCTGTATAAAAAACTATAGTGCCACGCTAAATATAGTATTTACCATGAAAAAATCTCTAATTTCTTCTAATTTCTGTTGAATATCCACAAAGGAAAGTAGGAAAAAGGAAGTTTCTGTTCCTGACTACTTTTAGTCATAAGTTATTGAGATACCGAAAGTAGGTAATATAGCGGTTTTCACTAAAGGTAGACTACAAAACTTATGCCCTCAGCATAGCTGCCTTCTGCTTTTATAGTCATTCCAGTTAAGATTGAGACAAAGGTTTCTTGCCTTGAAAGAGTTTCAGCTAAAAAAGTGTTCCAGTCTTATTCAGAATGACTATAAGCCAAAATCTCTGTACTCTATGAAACATGAAAACTGCTATACATATAACTCAGAAATATTTTCCGTTTCCTATTTCCTATTCTCTCTTAAGCAAAGTTTTGCTACCATTTCAGCCCGCGACGAAACTTCCAGTTTGCGAAACATCCGCTTCAAAGCTTGTTTTACTGAATTTTCTGTAATCCACAGAGTTGCTCCAATCTTTGCATTGGTAAATCCTCTGGCTACCAATTCTGCAATTTGTGCTTCCCGTGGCGTTATGTTGGAACAATTCATCCGAAACACAAAAGGTTTCGAGCGCAGCACCGCTAGTTTTGTAGAAATATGGAGACAAAGCGCATTTAGATCTGCCAAATTATCTGCATTAAAAGCCTGGTCATAACGATAACGAGTAAAGGCAATGCCACCCACAAGTTGACCATCACTCACAATTGGACCGAGCATAACGTGTCCATGATCCTTGCGAGGACAAATTCTCTGCCAAACTCCAGGAGGTAACATTACTTCGTCATGGACAGCAGCATGGCGTTGAACCACATAGCGCAAAACAGGATTATGGTCTAGCGACAAAGCTCGTTTAATCATGGCTGGAGTATGTTCATCAATAGCAGGAAACTGGTCTAAAAAAGTTAGCCCCCAACGTTTGGCAGCAAAATAATTGCCTATTTTGGCCACTATTGGTTGCCTTAGCTCTTGTTCATCCTCTGCTTGAGCGATCGCTTGGAATAAAGCTGACAAAGAAATTTCCATAAAGAAAAAATTTTCCCTACCGGGTCAATCCTCTCCTTGAAAAGAAGAGGTAATAATTAATAATTAATAATTAATAATTAATAATTAATAATTAATTATTGAAGCGTAGCGCTATAAAGTGTACCCGATCGAGGTCTATACGCACATAAGAGGTCAATTTTAATCTGGATTCAGGATTTTTGATAGGAGAAACCAATGACTAATTATGCTTATCCTGAAGTTCTAATTGATACACAATGGCTGGCCGAGCATCTCGATGATTCTAAAGTCCGTATAGTGGAGGTTGAGACAAGTCCACAACCAGACAAGAATACTCATTCTCACATTCCAGGTGCAGTTTTATGGAGTATTACTGACCTATTACTACCAAGTCTCCAGATAAATTTTGAGGTAAATGCCATCGAGAAGCTACTTTCACAATCTGGCATTACCAATGAGACAACTGTTGTTCCCTATGGCAGTGACCCTGGAATAGGAGGTTTTATCTTCTGGCTATTAAAATTATTTGGACATCAAGATATACGAGTTTTGAACGGCGGACATCAAAAGTGGGTGTCAGAAGGTCGTCCAGTAACAGCAGAATTATCCAACTTTGCTCCGACTGAGTACAGGGCAAAACCAATCGATCAAAGTCTGCGAGTATTGCATGAGGAAGTTCAGTTATCAATTGCTCGTCCCGACACAGTCATACTAGATGTTCGTACCATTCAAGAATACCAAGGCGAACACTTTTACATGAAGCCACCAGAAGGTTCCGAACGTGCAGGACATATTCCCAGTTCTATTCATATTGAACATATACTCACAGTCAATGAAGATGGAACTTTTAAATCATTTGATGAGTTACAGATGCTCTACAGTAGTCATGGCATTATCTCAGACCGGGAGGTGTTTCCCTACTGTGCAGTTGGTGGGCGATCGGGGTACATCTGGTTTGTTTTGAAATATTTACTCGGCTATCCCAAAGTTCGGAACTATGATGGTTCGTGGAATGAGTGGAGTCGCTTGCCTAATGTGCCGATTGAAAAATAGACTCAGAGGCAGAATATAAAATATTGATTATTGATATTCCATAGTTTCTACTGGGTTGTGCTACACAGATAGCAAATATATAGACTCATGCTTCAGCAATGAAATGCTATAGTTTCTCTGGATAATATGACATTCAGCAGGGAAGATATGGAAAAGTCAGCAGTTAAGCCACAATTTCCACTTGTAACAGTTGGTGCTTTAGTTCAGGGGTCTTCTGGTCGGATATTAATTGTTGAGACTACGAAATGGAAGGGTACATGGGGAGTACCTGGTGGAAAGGTTGAGTGGGGAGAGTCTTTAGAGGTTGCTGTGGCGAGGGAATTTATGGAAGAAGTGGGTTTGAAGTTAACTGATATCCGCTTTGCAATGTTACATGAGGCAATACTCGACCCACAATTTTATAAGGAAGCACATTTTGTTATGGTTAATTATTGGGCAGTTTCAGATTCTGAAGATGTTGTGCCTAATGAAGAAATTGTCCGGTGGGAGTGGGTTACTCCTGAAGTTGCTTTTGATTATCCTTTGAATAGCTATACTCGGATACTTATTGAAAAATTTAGGTGTTATACCATGTCAGGTTGAATACTTAGGGTTTGCTGAATAAAGTATGAGTGGTAGGGGTAGGAGACAGGAGACAGGAGACAGGAGACAGGAGAAATGGAAATTATATTCGGTTTCTTTCCTACTGACAGTTTTTTCCACTCCAGGTCTCCCCATCTCCCCATCTCCCCAAATTCCCCTCCACTGGAGGGGTCAGGGGTGGGTTCCCATCTCCCCATCTCCCCATCTCCCCATCTCCCCATCTCCCCAAATTCCCAAATTCCCCTCCCAGGAGGGGTCAGGGGTGGGTTCCCATCTCCCCATCTCCCCATCTCCCCATCTCCCCATCTCCCCATCTCCCCATCTCCCCATCTCCCCATCTCCCCATCTCCCCATCTCCCTCTACCATTACGACTACACCACTACCGTCAATGGGATAATATCACCTTTGACCTCTAACTTCATAATTTTGAAATCTCAACTCTGAAATATCCTCAGATAAAGATTTCCAGAAAGGATTATTTTTTCCTAAACGGGTTGTATTCGTCGCATCATGGATACTTCCCCTAAGATTCTGATAATATTTATCGTCCATAAAATTAATATTTAAACTAGCATCAGCTACTAACCTGCGGAATTTTTCCTGAGTATAATCTCTACCATTAATTAATGCTCCTACAGGATTTGAAACCAATAATTCTCCGTTAACTACCACCGAATTCACCATATTCGGCCACCAAGAATAACCGCTATATCCAAACATAGCAGGTACTTGAATAATCTGGTCATCACTTAAGTTAAACTCCCGCTTCAACTTTTCAATTAATGGGTCTAATTTTTCCCGCTGTAAATAGAGATTATGCTGAATTAACTTCTGATTTTTTAGCGCTGCTCTTACTGTTGTTTGAGTGCTTAAACCACGATTTATTGCCGCTTGTCCATATCCTTGTTGACTCAACTCTTGTAATAGTTTCACCCCTGCTTCTGGACTAACAATTAACATTAAAGGTTTGCCAAATTTACTAGGAATAAAAGTAATAATTTCATCTACATGACGAATCATTAACCAAGAAGTATCAATATCTACTGGCGGACCTTGAATTTTTTGTGCTTTAATAAAATCAATGATTTCTGGATTCATTCCTACTTCACCTGCCTTACCATAATAAATTCTTCCCAGCTCATATCCTGGTAGAGGTGGTGTAACTTCTAAATTTCCATAAGCATCGACCCATCTATTTAGGGGATCGAGTTGTCTGGGTTTACCTACTTCAAACCAGCCAAAATCTTCTTTGAGCAGACTTCTAGCATATTGGTCATTTTCCCCAGGACGATTAGCTTTGAGAACCACATTCATATTATGGGTTTTACCTTGAGAGGGAAATTGCACATAACCTATTTCTTTAGTATCTTGCATCCAGGTGGTACCACCAGAATTAATTTGAGCTTTAGCGCCTGTTTTTTCAACTATCTGTTTGATTTTGGCGACAAATTCTTGATTGCCAAAACCACGTTCGCTGACATGAAGCTCTTTGACTGGAGCAGTATTGGGAGACATCAACCAGGGAACTACACCTATTTGAATACTATCAGAAGCAATTTTTCTGCCATTTTTTTCAGCGATCGCTGTTAGTTTAACGACTCCTTTCCAGTTGCGATCTGCGAACTGTTTAGCTTCTACCCCTAATAATACTTTCTCTCTAGATATTAATGCTTCAGCACCAGAAATATCTACTGGTTGCCATCCGTATTCTGTTTTTTGGAATACATTAATATAGTCACTAGCATCTGTGTCTGTTGAGATATAGATTTGAGAATCTTGATAATTTTCTGCTACTTGAATATTCACCAGCGCTAAGTCTGCTTCATCTGTTTTGCCATTAACTTCTCGATCGCGCCAGTCTGGTATTCGATCGCCATTATCATCATCGCTATTAAATAGCATTAATGCTCCTTCTGATAAAGACCATTTTTCTCTACTCGATCTGTCAGCTTCGTCTAATTCTCCGTCTCTGTTGGTGTCGCCATACATAGTGAAACCGGGAGATAAACTATATGCAATGGGTGAAGAATTGCTTGTATTATTCTTTGTGTCGTCTTCTATATTTTCTACCCATCTTCTTGCTGCTATTACTTTTTCATAGGAGGCAACTGCTAGATAACCCTGATATTCGATCATTTTTTCGATCGCTTTATCTGTAATTAATGAATTTTGGGGAATTTGGCGCAGGTTAGAAATTGCCTCTAACCAAAGATTTTCTGCTTCTTGCCAGGTTTGGTAATTTGTCTGAATTATTTTTCCTTTTTCTACTGCCTTCTTTGCTTTGGCGATCGCTTGCTTCCAGCTTTGGAGTGCTTTTTCTTCTTTAATAATATTAGCTTCTACATTACGGAAATCTTTGAGGGTTTTTTCATATTGTTGTAGGTGGAATTTATATTGCCAGGGTTCTTCTACTTCTTGGAGACTTGGCCTTTGAGACACTTTATTCAGTTCAGCTTTTACTTCGTCTCTAAGCTGGTAAAGTTCTGATAGTGAATTTACTTTTTTTGTAGTTTTTAAGTTGTTGTTTACTGACTTGATCGTTTCTAAGGGCGAAACTGCTGAATTTGTTTGTTCTGGAAGTAAAGGTTGTGCCACTGCTTGAGGAACAGGCACCCAAATAATTGCTACTAATGCTCCAATGGTATTAACTAGAGCTATTTTGACATATCTAATCCAACACATAGTATACATCCTCATATATACTAATGGATTTTACCGGATTCTTGGCAACTCAGAGGACTAATTTCCAATCTTCTCAATATTGACTCTACAGAAGTTACGCTAAACTCAATTAATACCAAATTCATTTCTAAGTTGCATAGAATAATATTGCGATCGGGGTTGACTTTAGATCGAGATAGGCAAATTAATGAATTTCTTCAAGAAAGAAGGACTGAAGTTGGAAAAAGGAAAAAATAATTCTGTGTCGCCTCACATAAAGTTTGTATAAAACCTTAATTTATCAAAATAATTGGGTCCCGCAACCCCGCCTTTTCAGGCGAAATATTTTTGGAGGGGTGCTCAAATCCCTGTTACAAAAATAACTTTTGACTTCTGACTTCTGACTTCTGACTTCTGACTTCGTTAAATTTCCGGTTGAGAGATTGTAATTCGTAAGGTATTACAGAATTTTGAAAAAATCTCTCTGTTAGTTCAGTTTTTTATACCTAAATTATAATTTTTCAACCGGAAATTACTTTAAGGTTCTCTAACCCATTCCTGATTTGGTTTTGCCAAATTAGATGTTTCCACATTATTAGCACTGGAACTATTACTAGGTAATTCTAAGCAGTAACCAGCACCGTATACTGTTTTAATATACCGAGGATGGCGAGGATCTGGTTCCATCTTCGTTCTCAGATGTCTAATATGGACTCGGATAGTCTCAATATCATCATCTGGATCGTAACCCCAGACCTCCTTGAGAATTTCACTCGGAGATACTGTCTGGCCATGTCGTTGCAGTAAACAATGTAGTAACTCAAATTCTAAATGAGTTAGTTTGACTGTCTGCTCAAACCAAATAGCCTCAAACCTTTCAGGAACAAGAGTCAGAGGACCATAATTCAGAATTTCGCTATGTTTAGCTGCTTGTGGAATTCGATCTGTGCGTCGGAGTAGGGCACGAACTCGTGCCAGCATTTCTTCTACTTCAAAGGGTTTTGTTAGATAATCATCTGCTCCTGCATTAAAGCCTTCTACTTTATTTTGAGTTTGATTTAAAGCAGTTAACATCAGTACTGGAATATCCGCTGTCCGTTCATCACGACGCAGACGTTGACAAACGGTAAACCCATCTACCTTTGGTAGCATTAAATCTAATACTATCAGGTCTGGTAGTAGTTGCAGGGCTAGAGCTTGCCCTTTTATGCCATCTTCTGCTTGGCTAACTTCATAGCCAGCCATTTCTAGGTTGACAGCAACGAGTTCTGCGATCGCAGGATCGTCGTCAATGACGAGTATTCTGGGCATCATTTGCTACACTTACCTATAATTTTTTTTATTGTAATGTTTAATTAAGATTTTTAAGTTTGTTCTAACATTTTTTCATTCAATGTTATAATCCTTTTTCAGTACATAGTTGATATTTATTTTATTGTTCTACTTCTCTTTAACATGATTTTATCTTTTTGTCAAGCAACACTATTATAGATTATAGAGAAGAATATCTAAGTGGTACTTTAACTAGCTGTCAGCTATCAGCTTGAATTGAAATCCCCGGTTTATAGGCAGGGTCAATTTATTGTCAAGCTTAGAAAAATTGATGGGGAGATGGGGAGATGGGGACCCACCCTTAACCCCTCCCAGGAGGGGAATGTGGGGAGATGGGGAGATGGGGAGATGGGGAGATTCGTATATTTGCACAATTAAATGTATTTCATATTCATATAAATATTCTCGCTACGACAAAGAATTAGCCCTGCGGTTTATATGCACAGGATAATTTAAAGAGGATTTCAAACCCCTATAAATTGTATTTCTATGTTGTTTCAATATAAATCTAAGTTGCAGGAAAGGTGTTTGACAGTTCAAAAGTTTCAAACTCAGACAACGTAAGATTTTTCCTTCTTCCTTCTTCCTTCTTCCTTCTTCCTTCTTCCTTCTTCCTTCTGCGATAAAACTTTGTACTTAAAATCTAGAAATTATAGGTAAAAATTGTGCTTGTTCTTTAAAATATTTCCATGTAATTGATTCGGGATCTTTTTGGCTACTCCATTCTCCAAAATCAGGTTTTGATTTACGTTTACTGATAGTACTAGCATGAACATTGAGCCTAATTGCTAATTCTTTTTGGGTAAGAGGAGAAGCTATTTCAGTAGCAGATTGAAGTTGGGAATTTTCTGGCAGTTGAGTCTCATAATTTGAAACTTTCGAGATTAATTGATTATTGTTTTCTAAAATTTTATCCGTTGGTCTTCCAACTAGAGATACAGCAGTAGGAAAATAATATAATAAACCACCTTCTTGTGTAATTTCTAATTCAGCACCAAATTCTTTAGCTTGTTCATCAAGAAACTCTTGGGCTATTTTTCCCGATAGTTGGGAGTTTATGGCTAAGTCTAAGGCTGTAATATATCCATTATTTTCCTGAATTAACTGATAAAATATGCTATTCAAATAATCTTTTTGTTGTTTTTGTTTTTTCTGATAATGCTTGAGGAACCAGGTAACTCCAGAGACAATAGCAATGATTGTCAATATACGCCAGGATAAACCTAGTATTAGCAATGCTAATCCCAAAGAAATTACAATGAGAAAATTATCTGTGGACTTATTATTAGTGTTAAGGTTTCTTGGTTGTTCGGGCATTTTAATGTTCTTGAGCCAACTTTGATACTTGTTAGGTATCACCAACATTTACTGTCAATATAACTAAATATAGACACAATGGATCAATACTTTTAGCGGATTTTTAATAAATAATGATGTAGTTGGGATAGATATAGTGGGGATAAATTTTTGTTAATAATTAAGTGAATCGGACTAATTATTAATACTATTGAGGTAATTTATGAAGCCAAACAAATAACAATAATGATTACTTGTAATAGAACATATTGCTGAGATAATTAATTCTCTCATCACTCACAAAAAAAATTGGCATTATGAATAATTTTTCAAAAGCAATAATAGTAATAAAATGTTAATTTAGGGAAAAAATAATTAAATGATTTAAATCTAATAATTTAATCCTCATAGATAGTAATGGTAGATGGATGAACAACCCCTAGTAAGGGAGCAAGATGCTCCCACTGCCTTTCCTCTTGACCAAAATAATTACAATAGACCATCATTATAATGCACCACCAATAATTCTATACATCAAAAATAATTTTTATTGATAATGATTAAATTCCTATCTATAAAATTAGTGATAAAAAATAAGTCTATAGTTTTAGTAGGTAAAAAAAGATTACTCCCAAATTATTTTAGCTATGAGATAGAATAGTAAGTGCCTTTGAAAGTTTCTTTAACTTGAAATAACTAGCGTAGCTTTATAGTCTACACCATTTGGATAAAATTGGTAAAAAAAGACCTGTCTTATGTAATAGAACTCTCCGTTTAATGAGTTATGAAAAAACCGATCCTCTAGCTTCAACGGCATTTTCCTCTTCACTTAATTTATAAAATGTATAAATATTCAACCGGACATGATATAACTATGTTTTTATAAGGTATACCTCCTTAGTTTGCAAGATTTTAAATAATGTTTCGTAAATTAAAAATTATTGGTGGGACTATTCTAATCTATTTGTCCATTGCTGGCTGTGGGCCTAGCAAAGTTGTTCAGTGTAATCAATTGATTGTTACTATTAACAAGGGAAATACTCTTGTAAATTCTGAAAATTCCTTTGATGCTGCGACAACTAATCAGCTAGGAGGAGATTTAGAAGCAACTTCTCAAGAATTAGAAGCTCTCAAGCTTGAGGATGAAACTCTTCAACAGTTTCAAAAAGACTTAACTAAAACATTTAAAGAACTTTCTCAAGCTTTTCTTGAGATGAGTTTAGCTCTTAAAACTAGCACACAAGTTGAAGCTTCATTAGAGGGTAGAAAAAAATTTAATCAGGCTAAAAATCAACTGACTCAAACAGGTCAGCAAGCTAATAAGGTTGCTACACAAAAAGATATTTTGTTAGATAAGCTGGTTACTTATTGTCAAAATAAATAAGTTTAGAACACTTTACAACTAATAAATAATTTCTATGACAGTTAAGTTTTAGCTGGTTGTTGTTAGGAAAAATATTGATTGGTAACTTAAACCAAACTATTAGTGATGGATTTCTAGCTCTAGTACATAATGTCCCATGCGTAATTGCTGAGACCATAGTTCATATTCTAAACGTAGATAATCTGGAACTGGTTTTCCCTGAACTACTAGGTTACGGGTAAAGTTACGCATTTGTAGCTGATAATGTAAATTGAATGACTCGTCTTGGAACCAATAACGACAGATGCCATATACTCCTCTTTCCCAGATATGGCGGTAACAATATTTACCGTTTCCTTGCATAGTCATAATAATTCGGGACGGGGAAACTTCTAGCCATAAAAGTCTTGGTTTTAAGACAGTTGGCAATATTGATGGCTCATCTATGTCTATACATGATGTTTCTTTGTCTGTAATTGCAGGTTCATGCAATAATATATGAAATTGATCGCGGTCTTTATGATATAGAGTGGCCGCTGTTTCAACTATCGACCAAATTGGCAAGTCTGTTGATATTAATGACAGACTTACAGGTTTGCGTTGATAAGTTAGCATATGTTTTCTTAGGGTAAGTTGTAATGATTGAATGGTTGTTAGTTCTACAAAGATCAAAAATATTACTCTTGGTTAATAGCTTTTTATTTCGCACGCAACCTTGGTCAAGCTCTAATTCAGATTTAACTCTATTCTGACCCAACATTTAAGCTATCGTTATATACAGCACTTTTGAAGTATAGTGAGGTACGCTAGCAGAACAATAATATTTACTGATTAAGAGGGTGATTGGATAATCTGTAATTCATAAACCTGCAATATGCTGTATATTCGTGGTTTTTTATTTATAGGTTTTACGGGACTCATACATCTAATGTGTAATTATGAGGTTTCTATTTCCTGCACAAAGGCTATACAAACATAATATTAAGACGCACTCAAGAAAGTCAAAAAAAAGATTCCTTTGGCTTAAAACTTTAGCTGACAATAATTTAAAGCAATTACTTCATGTGAAGCAGTGTTAAATTATTTGAGTTAATTGTTATTAATAGAGAAGTAATATAGTATTAATCAAATTAATCTCTCTCATAATGTTTTTGAATTTGGTGAGGTCAAAAAAAATTAATAACACTTTGACATTAGGGTTAGGAAAATATTAAACACCATTGCACTATCAAATACTGTGCTAATAAATATATTAGTTATAGTTAAAGCAAAAAGGCAATTCACAATAACTTTTTTCTTAACTCCTGAGTTTTGAGACTTTTTTTATTAACTCAATTCAAGATATTAGAGAGTGTTTGTTAAATGAATATTAAATCGTGTAGTGGTGTGAAACACCTAAAATGTTGCAATAGTAGGGGCGGATTCTGCGTTAAATTAATGAGTATTAACCAATTATATGAACCTGGCCCCGCCCTAATAATCGCTCCGCACCAAATTAGCTTTGTCAGTCCAGTAGGGTGCGTTAGTTTCAGATAAAGCACTATCCCAAAGCACGTGGTGCGTCAGGTATAAAACTAAGCATTATTCCAGAAATGCTAAGGATGCCGTCACACACCTTACTTAATCTTTTGTTTACAAACTATCTCTTAATTATCCCTATAGTAGCATATTTACATAGTTGGACACAAGGGATAGTTTTTTTATAAAAACTTTAAAATTCTCCATGCTAAAATATTGCTAGTGGCAAGTATAAATAAATGTATTGATTTTAATTATATCTTTTTTATTTTTGTTACAATTTTTTTAACTAAATACATCAAATTATCACTTGATGAGTTAAATTTTACTGCTTTAAATAATCATAAACAATCAAAAGTAATCAGAGAGTTGTTTGTCAGAGAAAAATAAATTGCCCATGTTTTACAGTTTATTTATTAAGGCTATATTCGGTATTTAAAATTTAAGTAAGATAGTGATAATTGAAATATAGCAATCTTATTTAAGTTGTAATGTTTTAGTGGTAGGGGCGAATGGCTATTCGCCCGTACAGGACTCAGGATTCAGGAGTCAGGAGTCATAATTTTAAAGGTTTTCAGTTCAAATTAACTGTTATAAAAATTATCACAACCTATTTGGGATTGGGTGCATCTCAATGTATGAATAAAGCCAAAAATTTATCGCTTTTAGGCAACAGCGGTCAGACCCCGCGTCGGCGTCAGACGCAAGGGAATGCTGACCAAGAGAGGCAACAGCTCCGAAAGGCAACAGGGAATATATAGGAAAAAAGTATTTTTGCAAATATGAGATGCACCCTTGGAATTACTATATATTAAGTCTGAAATAAAGAGGTTTTTGATCGATTTACTTTTTCTTGAAGAATTAACTAGGTATAATCTTACTACATTAAACTTAGATGAAATTATTTGTATATTTACTTTTTATTACTCATAGCAAACAATTTAATCGAATAATTTTAGAAATAAGCTTGAGTTATTGAAAGACAGTCTTTTGATGTTTGTTAGAGTGCAATACCAAATTAATCTTCAAAATTAGTCTCAAATCAACTAGAATAGCTACAAATAGATAAAAAAAAGACAAGATAAAGTCTAAAAGAAATCCTCAGACGCTTTGAATCATAAGTTCTAATCCCCAACGCTTCCCTTAATGGTCAACCTCTGTATACGGTTTTCCTAACTGATTTTTGCCAAAAGTATAACAATTAGTAATAATTTTTTTTCAATTGGTATTTATAGTAAATATTGAGTTGCTTAGGACATTAGCTCAGGGAGGCAAGGTCAATTTATTGTCACGCTTAGAAAAATTGATAGGGAGATAGGGACTCACCCCTCGTCCCTCCCCCTCCCAGGAGGGGAATGTGGGTAGATTCTTAATATTTATTTGCACAATTTTTTGTATTTCATATCCATATAAATATTCTCCCCAGGCAAAGAATTAGCCCTGGGATAGGGAGTAGGGAGTAGGTCGTAGGGAGCGGGGAGAATAAGGAGATTTGCTCTATGTTAAGAAGATAGGTTTTTTCATCACTAATTATCCGGGCTTGATCAGGACTTAGGCAAAGCCACTATATATACTATATAAAAACTATAGCACTATGGTATATATAGTGTTTTTGTCGGAAAAATGCGTAATACCAATTCTCAAAAACTTTGCTATGCTTGGATTTTCTATTTCTAAATACTATATTATTGACGTAATTTTATTGTTAGCTAACTTCTGTGATTTCTCCAGTCATTTTTATCACCTTTCAAGGGTAGCATTACTTTTGAGAAGTGGTATAACTCCTGTTGATATTAAATGAATTCTGCACAGCGCTATATTTGTTCACCCTTCCCAGACTCCTATAAAATTGTGGCTGTGCAAATTTTGCAAATTTATAGTTAATTTTATGATAGCTGCTGTAGTTACTACAAAAATCACAAATAGTCAAGAAGTTTTGATAATTCAAAGACCACAATCAGGTCTATGTCTCAAAGGTAACATTTCAATTCCTGGAGATAAATCAATTTCTCATCGGTCTCTAATGCTAGGAGCGATCGCTCAAGGGAAAACTACTATAAAAGGCTTACTCTTAGGGGAAGATCCCCGCAGCACTGCTAAATGTTTTTCACTTCTTGGGGCCGATATTTCTCAACTGAATACAGACTTGGTGGAGGTTCAGGGGGTTGGACTAGATAATCTCACAGAACCATCTCAGGTTTTGGACTGTGGTAATTCTGGCACTACAATGCGACTAATGTTGGGGATTTTGGCGTCCCATCCCGAACGTTTTTTTACTGTTACTGGAGATAGTTCCCTGGTTCAGCGCCCTATGTCCCGTGTGATTGAGCCTCTGACACAAATGGGCGCTCAAATCTGGGGTAGAAAAAGTGCCTCTTTAGCCCCATTGGCCATTCAGGGACAAAAGTTACGGCCGATCCATTATCATTCTCCCATTGCTTCAGCTCAGGTAAAATCTTGTATTTTGTTTGCTGGTTTAATGACGGAAGGGAAAACTACGGTAACTGAACCTGCTCTTTCACGAGACCATAGTGAAAGAATGTTGCAAGCTTTTGGCGCTCAAATTAGTATTGACTCAGAAACAAATAGTGTGACTGTGGCAGGTCCAGCTAAATTGCGGGGTCAAGATGTGGTTGTGCCTGGTGATATTAGTTCGGCAGCTTTTTGGTTAGTAGCAGCAGCTATCGTACCTGGGTCAGAATTGGTAATTGAAAATGTTGGTGTTAATCCTACCCGCACAGGTATATTAGAAGCTTTGGAAATGATGGAGGCTAATATTATACAGGAAAATCAGCGAGTTGTTGCAGGAGAACCTGTGGCTGATTTACGAGTATGTTACAGTCCTTTGAAAGCTTGTGAAATTTCTGGTGCGATAATTCCACGACTCATTGATGAAATTCCCATTTTGGCAGTTGCTGCTATGTTTGCTGAGGGGACGACTGTGATTAAGGATGCGGCTGAGTTGCGGGTAAAAGAGAGCGACCGCTTGATAGCCATGGCCACTCAACTTCAGAAACTGGGAGGTAAAGTTACAGAATTACCAGATGGGTTGGAAATTACTGGTGGTGTGGCCTTGAATGGTGGTGATGTTGAGAGTTATGGGGATCATAGAGTTGCTATGAGTTTGGCGATCGCTGCTCTTAATGCTACTGAGACTACCAGTATCCATCAGGCTGAAGCTGCAAGCATTTCTTATCCCAATTTTACTGCTACTCTGCAACAAATTTGTAGGTCATAGTAAAATTTCGGTAAGTGGGAAATCAGCTATTTGCCTCCTAGGTCGGAGCTACGCTATTGATAGCTGGATGGAAACTACTTGATGGATTTTCTCCGTAGTCAAAAAAATGTGTTTTAATATTATGTCCGGTAGCATCGGTCTTGTATAGCAAAGGTAAGGAAGAAGGAAGAGGGAAGAAGGAAGAGGGAGGAAGGCTACCCTCGCAAGAAAAAAATCATTATTTCCTGTAGATATTCACCCTTGGGTTTACACAAACGATATAAACGGACATGATATAATTTACGAAAAACTTAAAAAGTAGCCTCACTGGTCTTTGATTCTGGAAAGAGTAGTTTTCATTAATTGATAATTGATAATGGATAATTGATAATTACCTCGGGTTTTAACCGCTACGGAATTGAATATCAGGAAATATTATTTCTTCTCTTGGTTGATTGGAGGACAGCGAGGAGACCTCGCCATCCGGAGACCGCTTTTTTCCCCGATCAAGGGGAGGCTTCAAGGCGCGAATTATTTAATTATTAATTATTAATTATTAATAATTCGGTAATTGACACCGTAAGTGTGAACGACTGCTGTATAGAACCCCTGATCGTATCTTCATAAATATGCGCGTTTTTTTAGCTAGGAGTCAGGAGGTAGGAGACAGGAGTTCATTAATGGATAATTGATAATGGATAATTGATAATTACCTCGGGTTTTAACCGCTACGGAATTGAATATCAGGAGATATTATTTCTTCTCTTGGTCGATTGGATATGGCGAAAAGACCTCGCCATCCCACCCAACGGGTGCGCTCCGAAGAGAGAACTCCGTTCCGCTGTCGCGTTTCGCGTCAGCGTTGCGTTACGCCAGTTTTGCGAAGCAAAAGCAAACGACCGCTGTCTTGGTCGATTGGATATGGCGAGGGGACCTCGCCATCCCACCCTTCGGGAAGCTCCGCTAACGACCGCTTTTTTCCCCGATCAAGGGGAGGCTTCAAGACGCGAATTATTTAATTATTAATAATTAATAATTAATAATTCGGTAAGAGGGAAGAGGGAAGATGTGGGGAGAAATAATACAAAAAATTCAACACTCCTTCAGATGATTTTTCCTCAAAGTAGTTAAAAAATTAAGACATTGGTTAATTTATTGAAAATGTAATTTCAAATTAATAACCAATGTCTTAATTGTTGGGGCTTTTTTTTATTTACTTGATGATTTTTCCCCTAAAAGTTGTTCTTTCCAAGCTTGAAGCTCTACGGATAACTCCTGGCGGTTAGAAGCACGAAGTAGATAGCGATATATAAACCAGCCAGAATAGACAATACCAATTAACTCAAAAGTTGGAGCTAGCAGTGGGATATCATTTAATGATTCGATTACTGCCAACATTACCTTGAGAGTAACAATAAGTCCTAGAATTAAGCCAAGAGTGACAATTGGCTTCTGATATTGTCCAAAGAAGCCAGATACAATAGCTGGTAGCTCTGATAATATTTCCAAGACTTGGTTTTTAATATCTTGGAACTGGTCGGATGTTTCTTCAGAATTGGATACTGTAGTTAGAGAACCTGGTTCTGTAGGGCTTACTCCTACTTCTTTTGTAGTATCTTTTTCTTGTTGCATAATTTAATGATGTCCCTTCAATTACTAAAGTAGTTATGATAAACATTTGAGTGAATCTTAATGGTCAGTATTCCAGAGTTTTAGAGGACATGACCTATTCTTCACTCAAAGTTATCTTGATTTTTCAAACATAAACCTAAACTAGAAAATCTGACATTGCAAGAATAATAATATATGGATTTTGGATATTTAGTGGTCTATAATTATTTCTACAAATCTTCAATCCTACATTTCGCACGACGAAATGTAATATCATGTCCGGTTAAATACTTATAAATAACTACGGAGGAGTCAGTCCTCAGGAGTCAGGAGAGAAAAAGAATGAAAAGGAGAAGGTAGTTTTTTTTCACAAACGGACATTACATAACAAATCAAATTCTAAAAATTTAAGAGTAAGTATTGAGAGTGAAGAAGAAAAATTCTAACACTCTTATTTAAAGAAGAGTATTGGAGAAGAAACCTGAGTAGTCCATATTCTTAAGGCCATTAGTATTGAGTCTGAGTCACAAAAAATAAGTTTGATGCTTTTGTTTTCTTAGCTTCAGGATTTTTTTGAAATATCTACCCTAAATATCTTTTGTGCAGAATTCTATTGAAGATGGAAGTATTTAACAATTACTAAATACTAATTTAGATGTTTCAGTTCTCCATAAGATTGAGATAAAAGTTATAATTTTGAGACTAAAGATTTGATATTTTCAACAGCTTCTTCATATCTATGTTTAGCTAAAGGAATTTCTTCTCCATCTGGCATTTTAAATTTTTCCCCTTTATCAGGAAGTTGATGTAAAGGAGTGCCGATCGATGCAGAGACTTTTCCTGAAGAATGAAAATCTTTGATATTGGTAAAATAGGCATTTTGCCATGTAATGAGAGAATCTAATGAATTATCATTCCTAGTAAAATATTGAAGAAAACTTTGATATTGTTTATAGCAGAAATTAATTAATTCTTGTCTGATATATTTATAAGCCTTAGCTACACCTTTATTGCTCGTGTAATTGTTAAAAACAAATTGTTTTATTTTAGGTAATTTCAGCTCGAATCGCTTAACTTGTTTATTAAATGTGAGGACTTTACTGGCATATTTTTTGAGAGATTCTGAAGGATATTGTTCAGAAAGTAGCATTAAAATTCCTTTAATTCCTTCTAATGAAGTAAAATCAGCCATCATAGGAATTATTAAATAATCAGAAGAAAGTAACGCCATCTGTGTATAGATGGAAAAACTAGGATTGCAGTCTATGAAAACAACTAATTCTTTATATTTTTCTTTGTCAAACTCACTTTGACATAATCTTTTAATTGCTGTCATATGATTTTTCCATGCAGTATCATTTGCTGGATTAAGTACAGAATAATTAAGAGCTAACGACTCCTTTAAAGGAGAAACAAGAAAAAATTTTCCTTAAGCGTCAATCCTTTCTTTGAAAAGAAGAGGTAATTGTTAATTATTAATTATTAATTGTGGAAACTGCTATATTTCTATAGATTAATTTTGGGTCTAAATTTCCTTAAACGCAAAGCATTACTTACTACAGAAACAGAACTAAAAGCCATTGCTGCTCCCGCAATCATTGGATTTAATAACCAACCAAAAAAGGGATATAAAATACCCGCAGCAATAGGAATACTCAAAACATTATAAATATAGGCAAAAAATAGATTTTGACGAATATTTTTCATAGTGGCATGACTGAGTTGAATTGCCGTAACAATTCCCCACAAATCTCCAGAAATTAAAGTTAAATCACTAGCTGACATTGCCACATCTGTACCTGTACCAATAGCAATTCCTACATCTGCTTGAGCTAATGCTGGAGCATCATTAATTCCATCTCCTACCATCGCGACGATTTTATGCTTTTGTTTTGAGCTATTTCTTTCTTTTTGAATAGATTGAATAATACTAGCTTTTTGGTCGGGACGTACTTCAGCAAAAATTCTTTTAATACCGACTTCAGAGGCGATCGCTTCTGCCGTTTTTTGATTATCTCCTGTTAACATTACTACTTCTAATCCCATTCTTTGTAGAGCTTTAACTACTTCTCTAGAAGATGGTTTAATTGCATCAGCAATTCCAATTAAACCTTCAATTTTTCCGTTAATAACTATTAAGGCAGTAGTTTTAGCTTCACTTTCCCATTGTTGACGATTTGATTGTAAAATTTGAGTATCAATTTTCAACTCATCCATCCATCTTTGTGTACCAATTTGTACCAACTTTCCTGATACATTTCCCTGTACTCCCATTCCTGCTACAGCTTCAAAATTAGTTACTTTTGGTAGGGGATTTTGTACTCCTTGAGATTGAGCATAATTAACCACAGCTTCCGCTAAAGGGTGTTCTGAATTTTTTTCTAAAGCAGCAGCTATTGCTAATAGTTCAATTTCATTATTATTAGCGATACCTTTAACCGTAATATAGTTAGTAACACTTGGTTTGCCTTGGGTAATTGTTCCAGTTTTATCACAAACAATAGTAGTTAATTTATGTGCTAATTCTAAACTATCTGCACCTTTAATTAAAACTCCATTTTCTGCTCCTTTCCCAGTACCAACCATAATAGAAGTGGGAGTTGCTAAACCCAAGGCACAAGGACAAGCAATAATTAAAACTCCTACCGTAGTAATCATGACAAAAGTTATATTTCCCATTGTATTAAACCAAATAATAAAAGTTAGAATAGCAATGGCAATTACTACAGGCACAAACCATCCAGTTATTTTATCTGCTAATTTTTGAATAGGTGCTTTACTGCCTTGAGCATCTTTTACTAACTGTACAATTTGGGCTAATACTGTATCTTTACCAACTTTTGTGGCTTGAAATTTGAAACTTCCTGTTTTATTAATTGTTGCTCCAATTACTTCATCTCCTACTTGTTTTTGAACAGGAATTGGTTCACCTGTAACTATAGATTCATCAATAGAAGATTCTCCTTCGACAACTGCTCCATCTACAGGAATTTTTTCCCCAGGACGCACTAAAACAATATCTCCTACTACAACTTCTTGAATAGGAATATCACTCTCTTTTCCATTACGAATAACTCTAGCAGTTTTTGCTTGTAAACCCATTAACTTACGAATGGCTTCCGAAGTTTTTCCTCTAGCACGGTTTTCCAATAGTTTTCCTAACAGGAGAAGGGTAATAATAACTGATGAAGCTTCATAATATACTTCTGGTTTTAAGCCTTGAGTAATAAAAAAATTGGGGTTAAAAGTAGCAAATAAAGAATATAAATAAGCAGCACCTGTTCCTAAAGCAACTAAGGTATTCATATCAGCAGTATGATGTTTAAGTGCTTTAAATGCTCCTATAAAAAAACTTTGACCACACCATAACTGTACAGGTAAACTCAAAAATAATTGCACCCAAGAATTATGTAGCCAACTAGGAATAAAAGGAATATGTAATCCTGTCATTGCAGGTAGGGAACCAATGAATAAAAAACTACTAATAATTCCCCCCAAAATAACTTTACGGATTAACTCTTTTTCTTCAGCTTCCCTAGCTTTTTTTTCAGTATCTTCTTCTAGTTCAGATTCTGCAAAAGCATAATAACCAGCTTCTCTTACAGATTCTTGAATATGAGTTAAATTAGTTTCTTGAGAATAATAAGAAACTGTAGCTTGAGAGAGGGCAAAATTAACATTACATTCAATGACTCCTGATACTTCTTTAATTGCTTTTTCAACTCTATTTGCGCAAGAAGCGCAACTCATTCCCTGTAGACGAATACGAATAGTTTCCATCACAACAACCTCAATATGTTTCATTAATGGATAATGGATAATTGATAATTACCTCGGGTTTTAACCGCTACGGAATTGAATATAAGGAATATTTTCTTTTCTTGGTCGATGGTCGGACAGCGCAGGTTTCGGAGCCATCCCACCCAACGGGTGCGCTCCGAAGAGAGAACTCCGTTCCGCTGACGCGAAACGCGACAGCGTTGCGTTACGCCAGTTTTGCGAAGCAAAAGCAAACGACCGCTTTTTTTTCCCTTAAAAGGGGAGGCTTCAAAGCGCGAATTATTTAATAATTAATAATTAATAATTAATAATTAATAATTAATTATTCGGTAAGGGAGATTAACTCTTTTATCTAATATTATACAACTGTTATACAACTCAAACTTATCGAGGATTAAAATTATTCTGATTTTCTGGCGTTGCTGAATTGAAGTATGAATGCGCGATTGTTTGGTTCTCGCCTTCGCCCCCGCGCATCCCCCATTCAACAAAAAGCGAAGCAACATCTGGCTTCCCATCCTTCAAATGCGCAGCATCCTCTGGCTTTCCCATCGTTCAAAAGCGAAGCATCCTCTGGCTTCCCCCTTCCCAAGGGGGACGGGAGGGGGATTCCAAGGGGAACGGGAGGGGGATAAAATCGGGGGACTTTTAGAGTTTTATTCCCCCCAATTTTGGGGGGTTAGGGGGGCTTGCATCATACGCAGAATCAGCAACGCCGATTTTCTTTTCTTTCTAGTAAGCATTCAGAGGTCAGCTATCAGCTCTTAGAAGTAATTATTCATTAGACATCTGGTGGCAATTCAAAATAAAATTAATTCTTATCCATAAATTGTCAATTATTTCTCCTTCCTGTTCCCTCTTTTGGAGGAGATGTCTATTACTCACATTGCTGATAGCTGAGTGCTAATAGCTGTTTGCGCAGCATTCCGCAGGAAATGCTTACCTTCTATTATAGGTAGGAACAATTATTTTTAGATTGACTGCTCAAGCAAGCAAATATATTTTATTTTCAAGTAACAGATATTAATCTAAAAATAAAATGGTATTTGAATATTCTCAAAAAATATTGTAGCTACTTACTTTCAGAATGGCGATCGCTAATCTCATTTTACACAAATAAGCATTGTTATTACATGAAAATAATTGAGGTTTATGTTAGACTAAAAAAAGTAATAAAGTACAATTATATTAGATTTCGATATGAATAATCCTAATAATCCTGCTGTTTCCTTTCATCATGTAAATAAGATTTATCCTAATAAAACTATTGCTTTGCAAGACATAAGTTTTACAATTAATCATGGTAAATTTGTAACTTTTGTTGGTCCCTCTGGCTGTGGAAAAAGTACAGTATTGCGATTAATATCAAAATTAAGCGAAGTTAGTTCAGGAAAAATTGAATCAAATATAGACCGGGATAAAAATGAATTAGCTTTTGTATTTCAAGAACCAGCTTTAATGCCTTGGTCTAAGGTTATTGATAACGTACATTTACCTCTAAAATTAACAGGAAAATCTCTCAGGGAATCTCGAACAATAGTACAAGAAGCAATTAACTTAGTAGGATTAGATGGTTTTGAACGTTCTTATCCACGACAATTATCAGGTGGTATGAAGATGCGAGTTTCTATTGCTAGAGCATTAGTAACTCAGCCAAAAATTGTTTTGATGGATGAACCTTTTGGAGCTTTAGATGAAATGACTCGCAGTAAACTGAATAGCGATCTATTAAGGGTATGGCAAGAACGAAATTGGACTGTAATTTTTGTCACTCACAATATTTATGAAGCGGTGTATTTATCTCAACAAGTAATTGTTCTAGCTGCCCGCCCTGGTAGAGTAGTAGCAGATGTTAAAATAGATGTGGATTATCCTCGTAGTGAAGATTTCCGAATGTCGCAATTATGTAATGAATATTGTCGGAAAATTTCTAATTATTTGGAAATGGCAGTATCAGATTATTGACATACTCCCGACGTTGCGCTTACAAAGGCATCGCGGGATTCTTCAGCCAGGGAAAACCTGACCGCAGTTTTAACAGAGGTGATGTCCTCCCCCTGTGTTGATAACAATCCTACTCACCCCCATCTCCTCCCGGGAGGGGAGCTAGAGGGGTGGGTTTACTCCTGAATTATACAATAACTAATTAGGGCTTGCTGATTAAATCTAAAAGCATTGACAGATAAATACTTTAGCCTTTTTAGGTCTGAAATACCTTGGTTTTCAGCTCTTCACGCCCAAAAAGTTAGTATTTTAGGCGCATAGTTGGGCAGAAAAATTAAGGGACAAAACGCCCGCTCCTACCTCCTCGCTCCCGACCCTTTTCTTCCCCTCCTGGGAGGGGTTAGGGGTGGGTTGTCTTCCCCTCCTGGGAGGGGTTAGGGGTGGGTTGTCTTCCCCTCCCCTCCACGGTCGGGGGAGGGGCTAGGGGTGGGTTGGGAGGGGCCCGCGGGTGGGTTGTCTCCTGTCTTCCCCTCCACGGTCGCAGGGCTAATTCATTGCCTGGGGAGAATATTAATATGAAGTACATTTAATTGTGCAAATATACAAATATCCCCATCCCCCCAAATTCCCCTCCTGGGAGGGGCTAGGGGTGGGTTCCCATCCCCCCAAATTCCCCTCCTGGGAGGGGCTAGGGGTGGGTTCCCATCCCCCCATCAATTTTTCGCTCGCGTGACAATAAATAGACCCTGCCTCCACGGTCGGGGCCCGCGGGTGGGTTGTCTCCTACCCCTACTAAAAGACTAATGAAGCGCAAACCCTAATTATCCGGATACTATACGATTCCTTCTTCAATAGTTATGTCTGGTGATAAAATTCACAGACAAACTAAAAAGTTAATCAAGTTAAGAAGTCTTATTTTTGACTTTTGATTTGGTATTAAACCCTATCTATAAGGAGAAAAAATGTCGGATTTTATGGATTTTTTGAAGCATAAATATGCTTATGTTGCCTTGGGAGAATTTAAACCAGGAAAGTTTGAAGAAGCAAGAGAACTTTATGAAAAAGCAGTTGCTAGCTATAACGAAGGTTTTAAGGGAGCTTATTTATTGCAGTTGCCAGGAACCGATCAAGGTATTGCTGTAATTTTTTGGGAAGGAGTTGAAGATATGGATGCGAATCAAACTGATGCTTATAAAGCGGCATTGGAACAAATGTCACATTTATTTGCTAAACCACCAGAAACTAACTTTTATGAAACTGTCACTGAGATATTGCCAGAGTAATATCATTTCCGGTTGAACAGTTTTAAGGAGTCCTCAGGAGTCAACCCACCCCTCGCCCCTCCCCCTCCCAAGAGGGGAACTCAGGAGTCAGGAGGGAAAAAGAAGAAGAAAGTTTTTGGTCGCGTAAGCGGAACGGAGTTCTATCGCGCTATTAAGCGAACACAATCTAATTGGGTAGATAAGGATAATCTTTTGTCAATCTAATTAGACAAATTTTGCCTTTAATATCCTGGCAATTAGACAATTTTCCCTCTGCATTCTCAATTGGGGGATAGAACAAAGTCTATTCCCCAACTCCTGAATATTACGAACTAACTTTGATTGTAATCTGAATCTTATTTACAGCAGAGGGAACGCACCATTTTAACAGCGATCGCTTAATTTCCTCTATAATTTTTTTATCCTTCAAACTAGAAACTTCATCATCTAAAATTACTCGGAGTACGCGATCGCCTTTCACTTGCAATTCCAAAACTATTTCACCATGAATATTTGGCGGTAAATTCACATTCTGTAGATGCTGTTGCAGATTTTTTTGCCCTGCTGCATCCAGTCCCTTTACCTGAATAATTTGTAAGGAAGTATTGGTTAACTTTGTATAATCTGGCTTTTTGCTCTTTGCTTCTCTTTTCCCTAAAGACTTTGCACCAAGGGAAATTCCTCTTTCCCTTTCCTCATTCATCCAATCTATTGCTTGAGGTGCTGCTAATTTTGCTCCTATATCTTTACGCGGTAGCTTCGCCATAAATGCCAAATCCGAATCAAATGACATAGTACGAGCTGCATATTTGTCTACTTGAGGTATTGGAGATGCTGCCCCAAAAATCCCCTCATAACTCACTCCCTCTGGCATTTCCACAGGAACTTCCATCGAAATGCGCTTACCATTAGGATCGACACGCACCTCTTCGCTTACCGCAACAAACGCCGTATATTCAGACAACAATTGATAATTCAAAGCTGTCTCCGTCACTTCTTTTACAATTGACTTCTTATCATAATCAAACATCTGATTCATCAAATGCTTAATCTTTTGCCTGGCCAAAATTTGAGCAACTGCTATATTGTTAGACTCAGCAAAATGAATATCGAAAGTCTGCTGATAAATTTCCCCACCAGCAGCAATACCATTAACCTGTAACTCACCTCCCACAGCATCCTGTTTGTGCCCAAATAAAACCAAAGGTTGTTCGGCAAACAAATCTGGAGTTGTCACCGGATAAATTTCTGGTACTTCACCCCAACCATTCCACTCAACCTCAATTTGAGTCAATACTGGATTATTAATTTGCTGAAAAAATTTATCTGCTACTTCCTCAGTCGGTTCATCCTGTCGTACAACCCTAGCAATACCCTGCCCAATTTCTGCCAAACGGTTAATCAAATATCGATTTACCGAACTACCAACACCAAAACTATAAAGTCGGTTGCCTGGTTGGAGTTGGTCTTGCACTTCTGCCAATACTGCTTTTTCATTACCAATATAACCATCGGTCAACATCACAATACTCCGCAGTCTTCCCGCAGGTGGAGGCGGAAAATTCAAAACTTCCTGGATGCCATTAAGTAATTCAGTGCCACCATTTGCAGTTAATCTGTTGATATAGTTAATTGCAGTGGCAATATTTTTAGGTGTATTCGGTAGAGGTTGTTCTGATAGTTTTCTGGCAGTATTGGCAAAGTCGATAATTGTGAAAGTGTCGTTGGGGTTAAGTCCGTGAATAAAACGGCGCATTAATTCCTGACATTTCAAGAATGGTTCTCCCCTTTGGGAACCAGAAGTATCCATGAGGAAAACAACATCTTTCGGCACAATTTCATCACTGCGATATCGTAAAGCGGGAATTAGATAAACGGCAAAATATCCGCCACGTTGGTCTGCTTGAGTTAATACCGTTGCTTTGGTACGATCGCCAGCAACTTGATAGTGGAGAATGAAGTCTTTATTTGGGATGGTGTCTTCATTTCCTAATTTAACCGTAACAATTTCTCTTCGCTCGGATGTTTGAATTTGGTGGGATGTAGAATTCACCTGAAAAATTGGCATCCCACAGTCTATTTCTACTGTCATACCAATATCATGTCCGGAACGAGTTGCCGGGGGAACTATTGGTGGTGTAATTTGACTAGCATCGGGAACTTGGTCTGTATCACCACTTCCATCTATAGATGTTCCAGGAATATAGCGAGGTCCGACTACCATCGGAAACACAAATTCATAGTCCCCACCTTCAAATTTGAGGGAGTCTGTATAGCGAATAATTACATCTATTTGTTCCCCTGGTTTAATATTTGCCAGGGACTGAGTGAAAATATTATCGCGCTGTTGTTCGAGTAACCCCGCAGTGCGACCTTGTTGTTTAGCTTGTTGATAGATTTTTTTTGCTTCTTCTCGTTTTTTGATATTGCCTTTGATTAAGCGATCGCCGATTTTTATTTCCATTTCATCGACTGCTGCTTCATCTGGTAATGGGAAGACATAAGTTGCTTCTAGGGGTTCGGTGAATGGATTTTCAAATTGTTGAGTTACTTCTACCCTAGATAGGTTGCCCGCTATTTTAGCCTTAACTTCGGTGTGTTTGAGCGGAAAAGTCAGTTGCTCTTCTGAGGATAGAATGTATAATCCAGTTATAGTTGGTATGGTTACAGACATGAATTTCTATGCTCCTAATAGCGATAGATTTTTTTGTAGTATTTTAATTCTTCTTGTAACAGATCTGAACAATAATTGTCTATTAAAAATTGTGTTTTATATCATGTCTGGTAGCAAAGGAACGGGCAAGATGCACATTCCACAACAAAACTATTAAAATATTCTCGCATTTATGCAATGCCTTTTTTTCCCTGTTCCCTGCTATAAATTACCGAAAAATTGCAGTTGTAAAGCCTCCTCTTTTAAGAGGATAAAAAGCGGTCGTTAGCGGAGCTTACCGTAGGGTGGGATGGCGAGGAGACCTCGCCATATCCAATCGACCAAGAGAAGAAAAATTTTCCTTTGAGTCAATCCTCTTATTTTATAAGGAGAGGTAATTCTAAATTATAAATTCTAAATTCTAAATTCCTGAAAAACTTTTCTGTTTATTCTGAGCAAATTTCAACAACTCTTGAGCTTCTTGATAATAAGTTGTTCCTGGTTTAATATTCTCTAACTGATTAATAATTAATTGAAGTTTACTAGCCAGTATACCACGATTAGAAGTATCATCAACAGCATATCTTTGCCAATCTGCAATTAAATTTTTAGCCTCCTTAAAAGCTTTTTTTGACTCTGTTTCTGCTTGCAACCGCATTTTTACATTAGCCAAATTAACCTGATATTCTCCCAGTTTAGTTTGTGCTTCCAAATAAGCTGGATTATCTCCTGGTATTTTCTTTAATTGATTAATTGCTTGTTCCCATAAACTCGCCACCACTTGCCATTGTTGTTCTGGATGGGGTCCATTTTGGGCAGCTATAGCCGCTTGCATACCAAATTGTTTTGCCACTTGCATAAAAGTGAAACTGAGTTTACTTCCCTCAGCTAAACCTGCCTCTATTTGAAAATCTCGCTTTGTCGCTGCTAACTTTGGTTTCACCATTTTTCCGGCGAGAGTAGTAGGAGGAATTTGCTCTAACTTATCTATTGCCGCTTGCCAGTCAGCGATCGCTTGTTGTTTGTCTGTTGGGGTTGTCACTTGCTCATACTGTTGTTTAGCTGTTGTAATAGTTTTCTCTGCTTCTGTCAACAACTTTTGAGCATTCTTTTCTTGAAACGCCTTTGCTTCTATTTGCCCCACTTTTTTTCTCGTACTTTCAAATTCATCTACAGTGAACTTCCAAGAACAACTAAAAAAAGTACAATATCGTTGAGGATAGTAACCTAAAGACCATACCGGCAGTTTATCTAAGTGTTTTTGCGCTTCAGCAACTCTCTGCGTTCCCAAATTAATATCGGCACTAGAAGTTGCCTTATTTATCAATTGGTCTGCTTGTTCAACATTAGCGATCGCCTCTCGATAGTTATTATCCATACTGATATAGCTAGGTATCAAAATTATTGGTGCTACTCTAGACACAGGTTTACGAATCATTGGATAGGGTAAATTTGCGACCCAAACTATCCCTGCCATTCCCAGCAAAGCAGGAGGTATCAAGGCAATTTTACTCAACATTCCTGGTGGTTTATTTGCTTTAGCTGCTTTCTGAATAACTGTGTCACTAAAATTAGGAAATTGGTCTTTTACTAAATGGCTTAACTCTTCTTCTTTTAGGGGTTCTCCTGATTGAAAAGTTAACTTATCCAATCTTTTCATTACTATATTTTTTCCTACTTCCCCAACCACATCTTCTTTAGCACATTTGTTAACTTCAACCTCTAATATTTTATATGCTCGGTTATATAAACGTGACATATTTTTACCTCTAGATTTATTACTTATATTATAATCTTCGGATAACTCATCAGTCCAATAGTTAATTTAATAGCAGATATACCTAATCGTTGCCCAATTTAAAATCCAGTTGATAAATAAAGTTAATAGTCATCAAACTGTAGGTTGGGTTAAGCGACAGCGCAACCCAACAGATACTTATGGTTTTCACCTGATGTTTGGAAATATCTACATTTTGTTGGGTTTCCCAAGCTCAACCCAACCTACACCACTCAAGGAGTAATTGTACAACAACGTCTTCAACTAATTATTTATAATGTAGAGCAAGAGTAGTCTAGTAGGTTGGGTTAAGCGAAAGCGCAACCCAACACCAAGCTATAATGTTGGGTTTCCGTAAACGTCAACCCAACCTACAAAGTGTCAATAATTTTTTAGTATAAAATTCGGTGTAAGAATGGGGAAAAAATTGCTGTATAAATCAAAAGTTTTATTCAAAAATCAATAACTTATAGCAATTCCTATAGTTATGAAGTACATTTACGATCCCCCTAAATCCCCCTTAAAAAGGGGGAGTCTTCAAAGTCCCCCCTTTTTAAGCGGTTCCCCCCTTACTAAGGGGGGTTAGGGGGGATCTGGGGGCGGGGGATCTAAAACTTTTTTTAGGTTACTATTTACTCAAGGAGTAATTGCAGAACAAGGTCTTAAACTAATTATTTATAATGTAGAGCAGGAGGTAATTATAGAATGGAAAAGTTAGAAAAATACAGAAATTATATTGAGCAAATAATTAAAGAATACGGACAATATAAACCATCTTATGGAGAGGTAGAAGTACAAACAATTTTCGACAGGGAACGCGACCATTATCAACTTTTAAATGTTGGTTGGGATGGGAATGAAAGAATAGGAGGTTGTGTTTTACAAATAGATATTAAAAATGAAAAAATCTGGATACAACATGATAATACAAAAATGGGTATTGCGGATGAATTAGTAGATTTAGTAGTGCCATCGTCAGATATTGTTTTGGCTTTTCATGCGCCTTATAAACGGAAATATACAGGTTTTGCTGTGTCGTAAAAAGAAGGAGTAGGAATTAGGTAGGGACGTTGCATGCAACTTCCCTACAAAGTAGGAGGAAATAATTAATTTTATTTTTTATTATTGGAGATGTTTAATATAGCAATCCTAATATCAAATTTCATTAATTAGCCATAATAAATCAGCTATCTTGAGTCATCTTTAGATGACTTTTGCTATGAGCCAAGAAATAAATTTCTTGGCGGATGAGAAAGCCATACTTGATACCCGATGGCTAGCCAAACCAAGCCAAGGATTGAAATCCTTGACTGATAGCTTAAGTCATCTAAAGATGACTAGATTATCTATACCATAGATGACTAAATTATCTATACCATAGATGACTAAATTATCTATACCATAAATGACTAGATTATCTATACCATAGATGACTAGATTATCTATAGCATCTTTTTGTATTATGGTTGATTAATGCAATCTGACATAAATTGGTTGTGACAGTTCTTATAACAGTTAATTTTAACTGAAAACATGAACAAATTCTGAACTTTTACTACTTAAATAGGAATAAATTGACTTTTTTTATTAACCGCTGAAGCACTTAATTTACTTTTTTATACAAGTCTTTGGTGAGAATAGCTAAGTACAATTTTTATACTTTTTATTTCATTCCTTTCTCTAAATTTATGTCTATAATTAAGAGATTTTTTTACTCTTTCTTCTGTTTTGTTTCCATAATTACTTTAATATTCAATCTCCCTATCTCCTCATTTCCCCACCTTGCTTTTAGAGTCTAAAACTTTTTACGAAAGATAAACTTGCACAGCAAATTATCATCTTCATCTTCTATGTGGAAATTCTTTATTCCAATTTTCTGGCCTGGAGTCCACAAACGCGGAAGTTCACCTTTTCTCATGTTTTGTAATTCAAACTCAGGCTCATCGTATGACAACCAATTATCTCCTTTTCGCCAACCTACCTCTTCGCCAAATTTATTCCAAATCTCTTGATTACCCCGTTGTGTCTGCTCGGAGTTAACAAAGATTTGCTTATAAATTTGCTTTTGAACTCTGAAGCCAAATTTACCGTTACTGTATTTCTCCCATAGTTGATCGACAGTGCGGAAGTCATCAGAAGGGAAGTTATCAATTGCTTCTAGTAATAAGAATAGTACATATTTTTTATTCAGTAAAAGATTTTTTACTACTACTCCTGCTCTTTCTACTATTAATACTACTATTCCTGCTCCTAATACTACTACTCCTGCTCCTAATACTATTAATACTGCTACTCCTTCTCCTAATACTACTGCTCCTGTTACTAGTGCTCCTGTTACTACTACTGCTACTACTACTGCTCCTGCTACTACTACTACTGCTACCCAGTACACTACCTCTTGTAATCTTGATACTTTTCTTCCTGCTATTACTCTTGCTACTAATCCTACTCTTTCTGGTTTTAATCCGACTTTTTCTAATCTTGAATTCAGTTCTTTTAAGGATGACATTGACAATGAGTTTCTGTTGCTGCGATATACCTCTTCTATGTTAGGAGCTTCAAATATGAGGTTAAACGTTTCATCGTTAGCTTCTTTCCACTTACCAGCAGCTAGAAGTTGACGCAGCTTGAAGTATTTAGGAGATATTCCTTGTGGTGAAACTTGTAGAAGTTTTTTAATCGATCCGTCTTGAAAAACATACTTGTTATCAGTTTTTTGCTCATTATTCGGCGATCCAGTTGTCTGTTTTATCTCAGAGGAAAGTAACTGTTTGATTTTTGAGTAATTGTCGATCCAATAATTTGCATTGCCTTTTTCCTGATTATTTGCTGTAGATTCATCCCTTATAGCATTATTTGATTGAGGAGATAGATCGACTGCATATTTTTCTAAGTCAGCAAGTAGTTCTTGATTGTTTTTTAGCTCAAAAAGAAGACGGGGATATTTGAGCGTAAGTGCTGTAAACTTAGCTATTTGTTCTATAGTTATTGGTTTCTCATTAGAAGTAACTCCAATAGCATAATAAGCAATATAAGTTCTGAGCCTAAGTACATTAATATATTGTTTTAAACGACGGGGATTATAATCAAAAAAAGGAGCAACCATCTCGATTACTTCAGCAAGTTTTTGTACATCTAAATCTTTATCAATTACAGGGAAAATAGCTAAATATGGAGGTGAATCCTCAGTTTCTTCAAGTTTTAAAATTTCTTCTATAATTTGAGGTTGTACTACTGCCTCAGTCTCTTCTTTTCGTGAAAATCTTTTCACAACTTTTTTTCCCAATTCTTTGAATATAAATTTTGCATCCTCAAATTGTTTGGCAAAATTAAAAGTTTCAGCAATTAAACTATAAGGAATCCCAAAAAATTGTTTTTCTTGATAAATTTCTGTATATATTTCTGTCTGATTTTCAGAGATTTTTTTGACAAAATTATTTAAAGTATTTTGAGAAGTTGCAGGAACATAGAATGATAATTGCACAAACTTTTCCAGGAAACTAAAACCATAATCAATCTGTTTACTCAATTTATCATTTCCCTTTTCCTGTGCTTGATTTTCTTTAGCAATTGAAGCTAGAAAAGGAATCACATCTTTTTGTTTAAAAGTTATCGAAGCTGCCACCTTTTCCCGATCCATTCCCAAAATAAAAATCAAATTTGGGTCATCAGAAATCATCATATTTATGCCTTGTAATAAATCCGCAGCTTTACCCAACTCACAACGGTCAAGGTCATCAATAAAAACATAAATTTTCTCTTCTTTACCTACATAAGCACCAACAATTTTAGAGAAATCTTCGTGAAATTCTTCAATAAAAGCAGCTTCCTTTTCATAATCAGGAGACTCAAGATATAGAGTTAAATCCATTTTCTCGTCCCCAATTAAGTCTTTGATTATTCCGAAAAGTTTTCCTATTCCGGCAGCAGAACTACTAATTCCGACCAGTTGTAACAAAATATTTAAAGAAAGATTATTTGTATCCTCATTATTTGTTGATTCTGAGTCTGAATTATCATTTTCTTTTGTCTCATTGTTAGTTGTTTCAGCCTCTTCTTTTTGACTTTTATCTTCCTCCTTTGAATCTGATTTCAGAGTGTCAGCCAAATTTTCAGACAACTGATAAACTCCCTCAAAGCCAAATTTCCAGTATACAATTGGAATAGCTACAGTAATACTAGAAATCAACGAAACCATCACCAAAGTCTGAATAGCTTTAAACGGTTTATCTTTAAAATTTAAACGATAAATAAATAGCTGAAACCGACTGTATAAATTATAGAAAAAATCAGGAATATTACGATTTTTAGATAACTCTTCCAAAAAAGAAAGAGCAAAAGTCGCCCAAAGTGACTCAGATTTTTCATGTCGCCAAGCATTAAACCAAACTGTTTGTGTTTTTTGTTTTAATCCTAATCTAATAAATTTACCAATATCTGATAGATTGCTGAAAATAATCTGGTCTTCTTTAATTTTCTGCCAAACCTCTGCTAAATCTTTTTTATCTAATTCTTCCGACTTCTTGAGAATCTCCTTTTCCAACTGTTTCATAAAAGAAGATTTACCACTACCCCATTCACCTTCGATAGAAATAGTCAGTGGAGGTTTTGTATTTTCATTAGTTAAAAATTCAGCCATAGCTATTACATAAGGAGTAAAACCAAGTTCATCTTCTGTTGTTGCTTGGTCTCCGAAAGTAATAATTTTGTTTGATTTATCTGTAGATTCTGACATTAGTTAATAAATTAAAAATAATCTTGATTTCTAATGATTTGTTGATAACAAAATAGGTTCAATTCCTCTTGTTTATTCTTTCCTTCTGTCTCCTGTCTCCTGTCTCCTGACTCCTTCTTTATGTTTAGAGATATCTATTTTTGGCGTTGTTGAATTGAAGTATGAATGCGCGATTGTTTGCTTCTGGTCTTCGCCCCCGCGCATCCCCCATCCTTCAAATGCGCAGCATCCTCTGGCTTCCCCCTTCCCAAGGGGGACGGGAGGGGGATAAAACTGGGGGACGGGAGGGGGATAAAACTGGGGGACGGGAGGGGGATAAAACTGGGGGACTTTTAGAATTTTATTCCCCCCAAAATTGGGGGGCTAGGGGGGCTTGCATCATACCCAGAAAGCAACGCCCTATTTTTGTTGGGTTTATCCTCCGGATAAGCTCCGCTAACCTGACGTCAACCCAACCTACACTTGTGCTAAATAACTAAATGCTTACGTTCAGTTTTTCCCATAACGAGAAAATTGACGCTTAAAAGCAGAATGAAAACCGATAACTATATCTGAAGTAGGTACACCCATCTGCTCTAATCTCTCAGCAACAGACTCTTCCGTACCATTATATTGAATCCAAATTTTGCCATCTATAATATCAAAGTGCATCACAGGACCAAATACTCGTTTATCCCCTTGCCAACCTACATAAGCTAATTGATAATGGTCACGTTCTGTATCAAATATTAATTCATCTTTTACTGTATTATTAGTATTTGTTATTTCTGCGTGTGAACTCAAAATTTCCTGAACAAATTGTCGATATTGTTCTAACTTATCCATTGAGAAATCACCTCCAATTTAGGATTATAATTTTTTCCCAAACCCTGTCTTTAAATCTATTTTTATTTATCAGCCATAAGTGCTATAATTCAACCAAATAATTAAAAAAAACGTTACTATTGTAACAAAAAAACTTTTTCAGTCCTAATATTCAAAAAAATTAGCTATAATTAATAAAATATTTGATAACTAACCAAGCGATCGCAATCCCTAAAACATTTACCAATTCTAGCTAATAGTAACCATGAAAAATAAAACCATAGACGTAACTGGACTGACTCCCGAACAAATAAAACAGATTCAGGAGGCGATCGAGACCTTCAGAAATATTAATAATTCTCAGAGCAAATTAACAGAAGAACAACAAGTAGAATTCGATCCAACGCCATTGTTTTTTGAAAATGAAATCCTCTGAGAAAGTAAACATTATTAAATTGATAATCTATAAACTTAAAAACTATGTCTAATAATCCTGATTACAATCTTACTGTTGACGAGCAAAATATAATCATCAAACTTGACAAAAAAACAACTGATGATCAACAACTAATACAACTACTAAATCATCTTGAATTAGAGGCAATAAGTCAGCGCAGTCAGCTCACTGAAGAAGTAGCTTCTGAATTACCAAATGAAATTGACTATGCTGTTTGGTCGAAAGTTAAATCTAAACTTTTTTAAAATCATCATTTTTTTCAATAAAATAATTATGACTGAATCAAAATTACTAACTGTAAAATTAAGTTCCCAAGATTACGATCGCCTAGCGAGAGAAGCTCAAAGATTAAATTTACCCATAAATATTTTAGCCCAAAGATTACTTAAATTCAGTCTAGAAGAAATTCCACCTCAACTTAACAAACAAAAAGCAAGAGAAGCAATAGCTAGTTTGCGGGAAATAGGCAAAAATTTGTCTCCAATAGATGGAGTAGCGATCGCCCACGAAAGTAGAAAAGATTTAGAGCAAAGGAATATTTTTTAGTTAATAATGAATGTTGTCATTGATTCTAATTTACTAATAGTTCTTGTGAATAACGATCCTCGCGGTGAAATTGTTCGCCAACAGTTAGATAAATAGATCGTCCAAGAAGTTGAAATACACGCTCCTCGTCTAGCACTTTATGAAATAGCTAATGCTCTAACCAGATTGATTGTAAGTGGAATATTTCCCAAAGAACAACTAGCACCTGCTTGGGATTTTTTGAATAATTTACCCATAGTCTACCATGATATTTCTCAGGAAATAAGAATAGTAGAAATTGCCTTATCTTTGCGTCGTCAAAGTGCTTATGATGCTGCTTACATAGCTCTAGCAGAAGATTTAGAGGCTCCTCTTTGGACGTTAGATGGTCCTCTTTACCGCAATGCAGTTGAGTGTGGTTTTCCTGTATTTCTTTTAAATTGATATACAATATTGATAACTTAAAGCGATAGGTAAATAGGAAAAAACATTTGTTGGAGAGTGGAGACTCAAAGCTACTCCTGTCTCCTGACTCCTGACTCCTTTTTCAATCTAAACATACCTTGTCAACTGCACCCGATAACGTTCTTTTTTCGTAATCGCAACATCTCCTACTTCTAACCTTCCTTTACCCCGAATAGCAATTAAATCTCCTGTTTTCACTGTATAACTTGCCTGACTAACTTCCTTCCAATTTACCCGCACATCTCCCCCTTCAATAAAACCAACCATTTTACTCCGAGACATTCCAAAACCAGCGGAAGCAACTGCATCTAATCTCATCGAAGCTTCCACAGTTGTTAACTCTTTCTTTTTCGGTTCTCTTATTCTTAAATCACTCAATTCTAGAGGTTTAACTTTAACAGGAACAGACCGAACTTGTTGCAGATTCATTTCTAAATATTCCACCAATTCAGGCACTACTATTACCTGAGCACCACGTTCTCCCAAAACAATAATATCCCCAGTTTTTTCTCTGACAATACCCGTACCCAACATCGAACCAAGAAAATCTCGGTGAGTAGCAGTATCAAACAGAAAATTTCCCTCAATATTAATAGCTGTTAACTCCACACTCGAAGTATCAATAGGCAAATCTGAACGAGCGATCGCTAATCTTTTTCGTTCCGCTTGAGGATAACCACCCCAGGAAACTAATTCTACTTCTGTCAACTTTTGAAAAATTGCTTCCGACTCAAATATTTCTGGCGGTGATAAAAAATCACTCTGAGTAATTTCCCAAGTTCTGATAGCTTGTTCTGCTAGATCGATGATGCGAGTAATAGTTTCGCGATTTTCAATTCCTTTGAGAAGTTCTTCTTTTGGTAACATAATTTTTTTGCTGAATAAATTTATTTCACAGGAGTCAGGAGTCAGGAACAATGAGATTGATAATTACAGCAGATTCGGTCGTATATGAGGTACAAATATTAATGTTTGCTAACACAAAACTTTCCTACGAAATACTCCGCAAACGCTAATATATGTCTGTAGTGCGGGCATCTTGCCCGCAACCAGATTTGATATAACCCGATTTCAAATAGTGTTCAGGAAAAACTGGTAGTCCTGCTAGCGTAATGATAGATGGGGATGAACAACGGCGTTTCAAGGGAGCAAGATACGTTTCAATAATTAATTATTAATTATTAACTAGACAGTGCAAAGTTATTGGAATAACTATTACTCGCTAAGGCTTTCAGCGATCTAAAGGTTAAATTTTTTTTATTCACAGCTGTAAGTACTGTAAGCTTTTACCAGTAATACTTTCAGTGTTCAAAACAAATCGTTTTTTGGGAGAACTTTGTACTCTCCAGTTATTAATTTAGGACTTACGCAGATACGCTATATATAGTACTCATAACTATTGTCCAATAGTTACTGGACTCTATACACAGTGTCTTTGCGTAAGTCCTGTAATTATTAATTATTAATTATTAATTATTAATTATTTAAAGTATATCCTTGTATATTTTCTGGTTTAAACTGATATAAAGTACGAGTTGCTAGACGAATCAGAGCTTCTGAACCCTCAACAACAATCAAATACTTACCAGCATTAAGGCGGTTACGATAAGGTACAGCATCACCACCACCAAAAATCAGACCCACTCCACCACCAACAAAAGTTCCACCCATTGCACCAGAAATAGCCCCCAATATACCACCAATAAAATGATTACCAAATTCCCCTGCCCAGGCAAAAGTATTCAATCCCGTAATCAGACTAAAAGTAACACCAGCAGCAAAGCCAAAAGGTGCAAGCCAAGTAACCATTTGTTTTGCTTGTTTACGGGCCTGTTCATTAGGATCGATTAGGCCATATTCATCAGCAGTTTGATAGCCCCGGCCCAATATTGCCACTTGTTTCATTGGCAAGTCTTCTTTTTCCAAAGCAGAATAAGCAGATTCAGCTTGAATGCGGTCTGATAATACAGCAACGAGATAATTCATAAAATTTTGATCAAAGCAATCTAAAATATTTCTGACAATCAATAAAATTATAGGCCCATACTGATACTCTGAAGGGAAAGGTTAAGTCAGCAGCTAATGTTTTTGCTAAATAAAGCTGTTTGAGAAACTCAAAAATCAAACTGAAGCAAAAGTTTCAGTAGGTAAAACAGTCACATAACTCAATTATTCAACTAATTTCCTATGCCAAAAGTTCTTGTATCCGATTCAATAGATAAAACTGGAATTGATATTATCTCCCAAGTAGCTCAGGTAGATGTCAAAACAGGTTTACCCGCAGAAGAATTGGTCAAAATTATACCAGAATATGATGCTTTAATGATTCGCTCTGGTACTAAAGTTACTAAAGAAATTATTGAAGCTGCTACTCAACTAAAAATTATTGGTCGTGCTGGAGTAGGGGTAGACAATGTAGATGTAACAGCAGCAACCCGCAAAGGTATTGTAGTAGTTAATTCCCCAGAAGGAAATACGATCGCCGCAGCAGAACACGCTCTTGCCATGATGTTATCTATGTCTCGCCATGTTGCAGAGGCTAACCAGTCAGTTGTTAGTGGCAAATGGGACCGCAAAAAGTTTGTTGGGGTAGAAGTCTACAAAAAAACTCTCGGTGTTGTTGGTCTAGGTAAAATTGGTTCCCATGTAGCTAAGGTGGCGAAAGCTATGGGTATGAAAATTCTGGCCTACGACCCATTTATCTCTAAAGAAAGAGCTGACCAATTGGGTTGTAATTTGGTAGATATGGATTTATTGGTCCAAGAGTCGGACTACATTACTCTCCACATACCCAAAACAGATGAAACTTATCATTCAATTAATGCTGAAACTTTTGCAAAAATGAAGCCCACAGCTCGTATTATTAATTGTGCTAGAGGTGGCATTATTGATGAAGTTGCTTTAGCTGAAGCTTTAAAAGAAGGCAAAATTGCTGGTGCTGCTATAGATGTGTATGAAAATGAACCTCTAGAAGCTGAGTCCCCACTACGAGAGCTAGGACAAAAAATTGTGATGACTCCTCACCTGGGAGCTTCTACTGCTGAAGCTCAGGTGAATGTAGCAATAGATGTTGCGGAACAAATTCGAGATGTGTTGTTGGGTTTACCTGCTAGAACTGCAGTCAATATCCCTGGTATGTATCCAGATACATTAGAAAAACTTAAGCCCTATTTGTTATTGGCTGAAACTCTTGGTAATTTAGTTAGTCAATTGGCAGGTGGACGAATTGATTTTCTGAATGTCCGTCTTCAAGGAGATTTGGCCACTGGAGATAGTAAACCAGTAGTAGTGGCAGCTCTCAAAGGTTTACTCTCTCAAGCTCTGCGAGAACGTGTAAACTATGTGAATGCTTCAATTGAAGCTAAGGAAAGAGGTATTCGAGTCGTGGAAACTAAGGATGCTTCAGTCCGGGACTATACTGGTTCGTTAGAGTTGGAAGCAAAGGGTTCTCTGGGCGACCATATTGTTAGAGGTGCTTTACTTGGAGAAGATGAGATTCGGATTACTAATATTGATGGATTTCCAATTAATGTACCCCCAAGTCCCTATATGTTATTGACTCTGCACCGAGATATGCCTGGAATTATTGGTAAAATTGGTTCACTTTTGGGTAGTTTTAATGTCAATATTGCCAGTATGCAAGTAGGTCGTAAAATTGTTCGGGGTGATGCGGTTATGGTATTAAGTATTGATGATTTATTGCCGGAAGGAATTTTAACTGAAATTCTCAAAGAACCAGGAATTAGGGATGCTTATACAGTTGCTCTTTAATAGACATCTCTAGAAAATAGGGGGTAGGGAGTAGGGAGTAGGGGGAAATAATTGATGATTTATTTACGATAATTGATTTTATTTTTGATTATTGGATATGTCTAATAGGTAATAGGTCATTTCAGTTATCAGTTATCAGTTATCAGTTATCAGTACCTCTGCAATCAGGAGGCAAGAAAATACGAAATTCTCTTCTTTTCCAGGAGATGTAATTGTTAATTATTAATTATTAATTATTAATTATTGAACCTACGACCTACCACCTACGATCTAAAACCTAGTCTAAAATATAACAATCTAAAAGCTGAAATTTTTATGGCATATAACTGGTGGGAAATTAGAGTATTGTGTCACCCAAGTCTCGAGGAAGTCATTGCTTGGCGTCTAGATGCTTTTGGTTGCCGAGGTACTGCGAGTCAGGTTAAAGATAATCAGTGTTTGATCTGGGCCTATATACCAGAAGAACAAGCTCAAATGTTGGACTTGTCAGCTTTGGCCGTACATTTACGTCAGGATGCCCTATGTATGAATTTACCCAATCCAGGAGTGGATTGGGATTTAATTGAGGAAGAAGACTGGGCAAGTAGTTGGAAACAATATTGGCAACCTCAAGAAATTGGCGATCGCTTTCTAATTCATCCTGCTTGGCTAGATTTGCCAGAAAATTTAGATAAAATTATCCTTCGTTTAGATCCAGGAGCGGCTTTTGGTACAGGAACTCATCCTACTACGGAGTTATGTTTGGAATCATTAGAAATGCGCTTGGGGTTGGAACCTAATCCGGAAGCTATTATTGCTGATATTGGTTGTGGTAGTGGTATTTTGTCTATTGGGGCAGCATTATTAGGGGTACGTCAGATATATGCAGTTGATATTGACCCACTAGCAATTAGATCCACTATTGGTAATCGGAAATTAAATGATATAACGGCTGAAAAATTAATTGTTGAACATGGTGATATTGAGCATTTAATTAAGTTAGTTTCTGGTCCGGTAGATGGTATAGTTTGTAATATTTTAGCTGAAGTAATTATTGATATAATTCCACGTCTGGAAGCGATCGCTAAACCTACAACTTGGGGTGTTTTGAGTGGCATTTTATTAGAACAAGCTAAATCAATTGCTGATACTTTGGAACAAAATGGTTGGGTTGTGGCCACTCTTTGGAAACGAGGAGAGTGGTGTTGTTTTAATATTCGACGTTCTTAATTTGTAAGCATTCAGCGGTCAGCTATCAGCTATCAGCTATCAGCTATTGCTTAAAGAAGATATAGTGGTGGAAGGAAAGGGCGCGGACATATAAAAAGCTTAAAACTCAGACAACTCCAGATTTTTCCTTCTTCACTTCTTCCCTCTTCCTTCTTCCCTCTTCCTTCTTCCTTCTGCTATAAAAATAAATATAACTACTACAATAAAAAATATTAACTAGAACTATCAATACTTTTCCTATTCCAGAATTAATACTAGGAAATATCCACAAAGTTGCTAAGAACACCAGTAAAATTTCTACCAAAGCCACAATTCCTCCATAATGTTTCGAGTCCCAATAAGAAATAGGACTAATAAATCGATAATTACTAAAAGGGAAAAAATGTCTATGAGCATCATTATTATGTACTGGTAAATCACCCAGAGAATGAAGCACTAAACTAATACAAATAACTTGCATAATTTCCCAGCCAAAATAGTAAGAAATTAGTAATAAAATTATCGCTAAAGGAATAGAATGAAAAGTCGCAACAAGATTTTGTATTAATGGTTGATAATAGGCTTCTGACCAAATTTTTGCTTCTGGTAACCGGACAATAAATTTTGCCCAAAAGTAGAAAATAAAGATTGGAATATCTGGTAAAATTCCACCTATTACAATAGCAAGATTAGCTTGTGGTAATTGTGGTTTAGCAAGAAGAGCTAGATTAATAATGGCATGACTTGGTGTATTCATATTGAAGAAGGAAGAAGGAAGAGGGAAGAAGGAAGAAGGAAGAAAAAAGAAGGAAGAAAAAAGAAGGAAGAAAAAAGAAGGAAAAGAGATTTGCCGTTAAAGTGAGAAGATGATTTTTTCACCACTCATAGACATCTCCAAAAATAAAATCAATGTAAGCATTCAGCTATTAGCATTTCCTACGGAATGCTCCGCAAACAGCTATCAGCTTTTATTTGAGTCAAGCAAAGACTAAGGTTAGCTGACAGAAATATTTCATTTCCTGCGGAATGCGGAAGCAAACATATTTCACTCCTTGACGACTAATTCCTTCTTCCAAGATAATGAGTTAATAATTCATAGCTGATAGCTGATAGCTGACGGCTGAATGCTTACAAATCAATTATCAGTTATTTCCACCTATTCCCTATTCCCTCTTTTCTGAAGATGTCTAATTCAACAGACATGATATAAAACTTGCTTCAACAAAATTATTGCTATAATAAAAGTTTGAATAATTTATATAGCAATCAGGAATCAGATGTGAGAATTGAGGTGTTCCTTTAAAGCATAGAATATGGCAGTTATCTTATTCATATATATTCGTTTTTTTCTTCTTCCCTGTTGCCTGTTGCCAGATGAGCTGTTGCCTAAAAGTCTTCAATATCTTACAACTAAAATCATATTGCTATATTTAGCTAAACTAATTAATAAAAATTAACTATGTCCTTACCTATAGTAGCTATTATTGGCAGACCAAATGTGGGAAAGTCCACAATTGTGAATCGCTTGGCCGAAAATCAAGATGCAATTGTCCATGACGAACCAGGAATAACTCGCGATCGTACTTACCGTAACGCATATTGGCGAGACCGAGAATTTCAAGTTGTAGATACAGGAGGCTTGGTATTTGATGATAATACAGAATTTTTACCGTTAATTCGCGAACAAGCTATGGCCGCTCTTGTGGAAGCAAGTGTTGCTATTTTTGTAGTAGATGGACAAGTGGGCCTGACTGGAGGAGATGAAGAAATAGCTAGATGGCTTCGTCAACAACCTGTCCCTACCCTCCTAGCGGTTAATAAGTGCGAATCTCTGACAGAAGGATTAACCCAAGCTGCTATGTTTTGGGAATTGGGTTTAGGAGAACCTTATCCCATTTCTGGTATTCATGGCAATGGCACTGGGGAATTATTGGATGAGTTAATTACCCATTTACCACCTATTGCAGAAATTCCAGAAACAAATGAAATTAGAGTAGCAATTGTTGGTCGTCCTAATGTGGGTAAATCTAGTTTATTAAATGCATTTCTTGGAGAAAATCGGGCAATTGTTAGTCCTATTTCTGGTACTACAAGAGATGCTATTGATACTGTAGTAGAACGTAATGGAAAAACTTATCGTTTGATTGATACTGCTGGTATTAGAAAGAAGAAAAATGTGGAATATGGTGCAGAATTTTTTGGTATTAATCGAGCTTTTAAAGCTATTCGTCGTACTGAAGTTGTTCTGTTTGTAATTGATGCTTTGGATGGGGTAACGGAGCAAGACCAAAAGTTGGCAGATCGAATTATTGAGGAGGGTAGAGCTTGCGTTATTGTGGTGAATAAATGGGATGCTGTGGAAAAGGATGCATATACTATTTATACTTATGAACAAGAAGTAAGGTCGCGACTATATTTTATGGAATGGGCAGAGATGATTTTTATTAGTGCATCTACAGGAAAACGAGTAGAGAAAATTATAGATTTAATAGATAATGCCGCTAATGAATATCAGCGTCGGGTAACAACTTCAGTGATTAATGAAGTTTTAGAGGAAGCTGTTAGTTGGAATTCTCCTCCAACGACTCGTCAGGGTCGTCAAGGAAAAATTTATTATGGAACTCAAGTAACAAGTAAACCACCAACAATTGCTTTATTTGTAAATGACCCCAAGCGTTTTCCTGATAATTATCGTCGTTATATACAAAGTCAGTTTCGTCAACATTTAGGATTTACAGGAACACCTATAAGATTAATTTGGCGTGGCAAAAAAGCTAGGGAAGTAGAGCATAATACTGTTAATAGAGCAACTCGTGTTTAGGAGTAGAAAGAAGGAAGAAGAAAGAAGGAAGAAGGAAGAAGGAAGAAAGAAGAAAGAAAAGCTTGCGTTGTCTGAGTTTTAAGTTTTTGGTATGTCCTAACCTTTGTTTAGACTGCTATAATTGTCAATTCAGTTATCAGTTAAGCCTCTTCCGAAAGAACTTTGTTAACAGTACTTCCTGCAATAGGAAAGCGAGAAGATGCAGAATTTTTTTGTCAAAGTTAAAGATTAATATATTTGGCAGTTTTTTTGATTGGCTAAATAATATTATGTCCGTTGAATACTTAATAAATAAAATCAATATTAAAAACAGGTAATAGGAGGATGTCAGGGAGATAAAAAAAAAGCTTTTCCAAGATAGATAATATTAAATAGGTTAATATTTGCTACAGATAATTGATTAGGGATATAGGGAGATAGCAGAATAACTTGTATTTAATCTAAATTTGTTATTTTATATCATGTCCGGATAATTAGGGCTTGCTGATTAATTCTAAAAGTATTGACTGGTATTGATTTTAGCGTTTTAGAGTTGAAAAAAAGTACCAACTTTTCGGTGGAAAGAGCTGCAAAAAGCTAGTATTTTGGGATGATTATGGCAGAAAAATTGAGAGACAAAACGCCCGCTCCTACCTCCTCGCTCATTCCCTGTTCTTCCCCTCCTGGGAGGGGTTAGGGGTGGGTTGTCTTCCCCTCCCCTCCTGGGAGGGGGAGGGGCTAGGGGTGGGTTGGGAGGGGTTAGGAGTCGGTTGTCTCCTGTCTCCTGTCTTCTACAAAGAGCAAAAAGACTTTCCATACGCAAACCCTAATTAGTGATAAAAAAACTTTCTCCTTCTTCTCCTGTTCTTCCTCTTCCTCTTCCTTCTTCTTTTTTCTTTCTCTACTCCTGACTCCTGACTCCTACGTCGTTATTTATTTTATAACTGTTCAACCGGACATGATATTACTATCTTATCTAGTTCAACTTTTTTCAGTTTTTGTCAAATAACTTTAGGATAATTTTTTGTATGTTAATTAATTAAAAAGACTTGATATAAAACCTTCAACCTAAAACCTACGACCTAAAACCTAAAACCTACAACCAAAGTAAAAATGGATTTACTACGATCGCTTCCTTTAGGACTATACTTAGAAAAACCCATAACATGGCTACATAAACTCGACCCTAGAGTTAAATTAATCTGGCTAATGAGCTTTCTGGTTAGCCCAGTTTTGAGTAGTTCCATCTGGCGTTTAATATTAGTAGTTATGTTAATTGTATTAACATTTAGTGCCTCAATTCCTTTACGAGTTTGGAAACGACAAATGGGTTGGTTGCTCACATTATGTTCTTTAGTTTTTGTAATGAGCGCAGCTATTGCTCCTGATGGACTTTCAATTAACTATCAACCCCGTTTACCAAAAGATGAATTAACCTTTGCTGAACAAACTAATAATTTACCACCAGTACCAGAAGCAAGAAATTTTTCAAATTTTTTGGGATTAATAAAAACAGAAACTTCAACTGAATCAACTTCTGAAACACAACAGCAAAAACTAACAGAATTACCTCAACCTACCTCTTATAAATACGTCCTTTTTCAACAAAGACCACTAACTATAACTCGTCGTTCAGTAGACTTAGGTATTAGGATTGCCACTTTATTATTTACCGTTATTTATAGCACAAACTTATACCTTTTAACCACCGGCTCGGAAGAAATTACAGCAGGTATAGAAGACTTAATGCAACCTCTGAATAAATTGAATTTACCTGTAACAGAAATAAGTTTAACTTTGACGTTATCTTTAAGATTTATTCCCCTAGTTTTAGAGGAGATACAAAATTTAGTTCGTTCAGTTAGAACTAGGGCAATTAACTGGAAAAAACTAGGACTGCGACAAGCTTCTCAGGTGTGGTTAATAGTAGCAGAAAGACTATTAGAAAATTTGCTATTGCGAGCAGATCAAATTGCCAGTGCAATGAAAGTGCGAGGTTTTACAACTCCCGATCAACATAAAGTACAATGGCACGATCTACAGTTAAAGATATTGGACTGGTTAGTATTGGTTAGCTTAGTGTTATTCTGGTGGGTTAGGTTAGTTTGGGGAGGACAAAGTTAAAACAAAATTATATATTCTTATAGATAATTATTTATCTGGTATTGTTATGTAGTAAAGTAAAAAATTTTAAAAGTCACTGATTTATGTTGTTGATAATTTTCAGACAAAAATTATAGGTTGATATTTGAGCTGAATATCAAATAATTATAATTGCAGAAAATATATTTTCTGGGTCTATTTAATTCTAAGAGCATTTAATAATTTACAGAAAAAACAAAAACCTAAATTTATCTGTTAAGCTGTAAAATCTAAAATCTAAAACAATTAGGGGCTTTCAATTGACAAAGGCCACTAAGTTATTTAAAAATCCTGTCATTATCTGCTGATTTTAAGCCTAAATGACCAACGAAACTTACATGAACCATCCTAACTTTGGCCTTTTATACAGGGTGTGCTTAGTTGAGGATAACAAAGAATTGTTTACTACCCTCTATGCCCAACGCTTATTTTTTTTAGTGACAAATGGAATAGGAGGTATTAAATTTGAACCTTTAGGTCGTTCAGACGCACGTTTAATGGTGGAAATTCGCCTCCGCCAACTGCGTCGAAATGGTCAAGCAATTGAATACCAAAAACTTCAGACAATTCACAAAAATACTTTTCAATAATTAAGCTGTTCTCTGCTTCTACTCAACTAAAGTAAAGTTAACTATATTGTCCGGCCTAATCTTGAAGAAGGCAGAAGGCAGAAGGCAGAAGGCAGAAGGCAGAAGGCAGAAGGCAGAAGGGAAAATTGCATGGGTATAGTCAACGACCGCCCACGGGTGTGTCCGATCGCCCCAAACAATTTTAAGTATCCCCCTTAACCGGAATTGGGTAGTTACACCTCTTTCTCTAAGAGGATAAAAAAAGAATATCCTGTATTTCAATCGCAATGACTCAGTTAGAGGTACTGATAACTGATAACTGATAACTGATAACTGAAATGACGGTGGGATATTAAGCCCGCCACAGATAAAGATAATCATAAATTCTCAAATCTCAAGATAAAATGGTTGAGTCCATTACTGAACGTATTACTAAAATCCGCTCTAACTTACCTGCATCAATACGCTTAATTGCTGTAACTAAACAGGTATCAGTTGATGCTATTCGTACTGCTTATGCAGCAGGAATAAGAGATTTTGGGGAAAATAAAGTTCAAGAAGCAGAAGAAAAGCAAGCCCAATTACGAGATTTACCAGAGATTACCTGGCATCTGATTGGCCACTTGCAATCTAATAAAGCAGCAAAAGCCTTACAGCAGTTTCAATGGATTCATTCTGTAGATAGTTTAAAATTGGCCCAACGCCTAGACCGTTTAGCAGAAGAGTTATCTTGTAGTCCTAATATTTGCCTGCAAGTCAAAATTTTACCCGACCCTAATAAGTATGGGTGGAGCATACCAGAATTAATTGCTGACTTACCACAGTTAAATCAGTTTCAAAATCTGAAAATTAAGGGTCTAATGACTATTCCACCCCAAGGATTAGAGCATGGGCAAACCTTATCAGTATTTGAGAAAACTCAGGAATTAGCCCAGGAAATTAGCAAAAAAAATTTGTCTAATATAAATATCCAAGAACTTTCAATGGGAATGTCAGAAGATTATAATCTAGCCATAACTGCTGGTACGACTATGGTCAGACTAGGTAGAATTCTATTTGGTGAGAGGAGGATTACACATAAAAAGGTTGAAAGCTCCTAGCCTTGAGGCGGGAGATGAAAATGACAGTGCGGGATAAATCCGGCCTAAGTGATAGAATGAAAGCTTGAACAAGGCGTTCATCTGCACCTGGAACTGTCCTAGTACGGAGAAATCCCGGCAAAGAAGAAACAACGGTTGATACACTCAACTACAGTATGACTATAATTACTTCAAGCAACGATAGGACAGGGAGTATACCATTTTGGCATATTGATAGAACCTCCCGAAAGCTAACAATGTGAATACAAGTGAGTTTCTAGGGACGCTTTGACTGGTTTGACCTAGATAAGTCTCTGGGTAACAGCTCATAATAAGCAAGCAATGTGTATTTGTCCCGTTGCGTAGTATCTGCTTAAAATGCCTGTATCTTTAATTATCGGGGAGAAGTCATTAAATCTGAGGACTTATGATTGTCCAGAATGTGGCTTGTCAATAGACCGCGACTTGAATGTGTCAATTAATTTAAAAAAGCGAGTGCTAATTGGCGAGGTTTCCTACGGGGAATATATATAAAGTGCGGAATTACTTCCGCACACAGCTCCTCCAGAATGTAAGACGCACTCAAAAGATGCCGTTGGCTTGACTGTTTCGGCTGTCGCCGACATGAAAATGCTTGTGGATGAGTAACTGTCTACGGTCTCACAAGAAGCAGGAAGTAAACATCAATTCGTCACTGTTTGTGAGGTGTTGTGTCAGTTTTATGAAGCAGAAGTCAAAAGGACTGATATGCTATCAAATACAACTTAAAAAGTAAAAATAGTAGTAAACCTACGATTAAGCTACCTTGGGACAATAGTCCGAATTTGACAGTAGCGAAGGAGTAATTTAATGGTGAATGGTATTTTTTCCAAACTAAAAGATTTTGTGGGACTCAACGAACAAGTTGAGTACGAATATGATTACGATGAAGTGGAAGGAGAACAATATCAAAGTGTTTATCCTCCACAAGAACAAGCTCCTGCTGCTGTACCAGTAGCAGAAGAGGAAAGTCGCAGTCGCCGATTAAGAAATAGGGCCACTGCTGCGACAACAACAACAAGCAGCACAGGTATTACTGGAGCTGTTAAATCAGAATCTGGAATGGGATCGGTTATGAACAATGTAATTGGAATGCCTGGCGCTTTAAATGGAATGTCTGAAGTTGTGGTTATGGAACCACGAACTTTTGAAGAAATGCCTCAAGCAATTCGTGCTCTACGGGAGCGCAAGTCCGTGGTTTTAAATTTGACCATTATGGACCCAGACCAAGCTCAAAGGGCAGTGGACTTTGTAGCAGGTGGTACTTATGCTCTGGATGGTCATCAAGAACGCATCGGAGAAAGTATTTTTCTGTTTACACCAAGCTGCGTGCAAGTCAGAACTCAAGCAGGTGTAGTCAACGAGATTTCTCAGACTCAACCACGCCCTCGTGTGGGAACTTCTGGGTCTCAAGTTTGGCAACCGGAGCAAGTTCAAATGATGCAATAATAGCTAGGGAATTTTGGGTATGGGGTCAAAAAAAATATAATTAGCGCTAATTATATATCTAATACCAATTCACTCTAAGGATGTCACAAATAGTCAGCAACTAATGATGTGGAATAATAGGCTGAAATTATTGTTTAGTTAAAACTTTAAGTCTATCAACTTTTACTTCGCGCCTTCTAACTTCGCGCCTTCTAACTTTTGACTTCCGTGAAACGGTATAAGAACCCATTCCCAATTCCCAATTCATCTTGAAAATTTGGTAAGTGGGAAACCACCGTATTTTAAGCAGTGGATGGAAACGACGCGACGGGTTTTAACCCGAAGATATTCTTGATGTCAAGTCTCCTTATTGTAGGAGGTACTGATAACTGATAACTGATAACTGATAACTGAAATGGCAACTGCAAAGCTTGGTTTAATTGGTGGTGGGGTAATGGGTGAAGCTTTATTATCCCGACTGCTCGAACAGAAAATTTATCAACCCTCAGAAATTTTAGTTAGTGACCCGCAGCAACAAAGGCGGGATTTTTTAGCACGGGAATATGGGGTAGAGGTAACTACTGATAATCGTTTGGTTGTTACTACTACAATGGAAGTATTGTTGCTGGCGGTTAAACCTCAAATATTTGATGTCATAGCATCGGAATTGGCAGACTGGCAAGTTGGTGGCGAGACTATAACGGGAGCTTTGGTAATCTCAATTATGGCAGGTGTACCTCTGCAAAGGTTGGAGGCAGCTTTCCAATCACGACCTATGGTAAGAGTCATGCCTAATGCTCCAGCGACAGTAGGTGCAGGAATGAGCGCGATCGCTCCTGGTAAGCATATTCAACCGGAACATCGGCAGTTAGCTACTCGCATTTTACAGTCGGTAGGAAAGGTAGTGGAAGTTCCAGAAACTTTGATGGATGCAGTTACGGGTTTATCTGGTTCGGGACCTGGTTATGTGGCAATTTTAATTGAGTCCTTGACAGATGGGGGAGTTCGTGCTGGTTTGCCTAGAGCGATCGCTTATCAGTTAGCATTACAGACAGTTTTAGGTACGGCAGTTATGTTACAGGAGTCGGGAATGCACCCTGCACAGTTGAAAGACCGGGTAACAAGTCCTGGAGGAACAACTATTGCTGGAATTGCGGAATTAGAAAGTTTGGGTTTTCGTTCTGCTTTAATTGAAGCAGTGGTGGCAGCAAAAGAAAGGTCTCAAGAGTTAGGTAATAGTTAAAATAGTCCAGTAGGGTGCGTTAATTAAATGTAACGCACCATCTAGATCGGAACTTACGCCACTGACAATATATATAGGGTTTTGGTGTGTTACGCTACCGCTAACACACCCTACTGGACTCCTGACTTCTCCCTTATTAACAAGCTATCGGCGCTTCCCTGCGGGATGCTATGCAAACAGCTAAAATCGGCGGGTTCGGCGTCCCCCACGCTGACTTGAAAAAGCGCGTGTTGTGCCTGTTCTGGGGGTTTTTAGACGCGGAGCGGCTTGTCTTGAGTATCCCCCATCATACGCCTTGAGAGCTGACCGCTGATCGCTGAGGTGCTGACTGCTATTTCAAAACACAATTTTTGGATGAACTAACTCAAAACCTTCATCCCTCAATTTTTTATTTGATACTCTGGCATTAAAAGGGCGCATTGATGAGGTGGAACCATCCCAAGAAACTTTTTCTAAACCTTGATATTTATGTAAACTATCAAGTAATTCTCTACCTTTCATTGGTGCATCATTAACTAAGTTGTAAATACCCTGCAACTGTCTGTCTCTAGCAAATTCTACAGCACCGACGATATCATCTAAGTGAATCCAGTTTGTGACATAATCACCAGTCCCAGGGCGAGTTTTGCCTGCCGACCTACTAAAAATTTTGATTAGCTCTCTACCGGGACCGTAAATTCCCCCTAGACGCAGAATACATACTGGTTGCTGGGGAGTGGATGCAGATAATAATACTTTTTCAGTTTCATGGAGAATATTACCATTTTCAGTGGAGGGGTTAGCGGGGGTATTTTCATCTACCCACTCACCATTTGTGTCTCCATAAACTGAGTAACTACTTGTGTAAATTACTTGCTGTATATTGGGAGTTTTTTTCAAGGTGGCAACTAGAGTTTGGGCAGTTTCTAAGTAGGTTTGTTTGTACTCCATGCCAATATGAGAGCGGAAACCGACACTCAACAATACCATGTCTTGGTTTTGCAATACATCCTGCATCGCTTGGGGGTCATTGCCTTTCATTACTACTACTTGTGAGGTTATATTTTTTAGTTCTGAAACTCTTTCTGGAGTTGTAGTAGTCACTGTTACTTGATGACCGTTTTGACTCCACAATTTGGCAACTTTAGTGCCTACATAACCACAACCGATAATTGCTATTTTCATTCTGTTATCCAATATATTACTTAATTTTGATACTATTGTTATCATACAATATTATTGTTTTTTTTGATAGTAGTTAAAGTCTTAACTATAATTATCATTATTGATATTTTTTTATGTTATACCAATTTTAAAAAAGAATGCTATATTTAAGTTACACTTGAATTATTAAGTAATTAACACAGACTGAATATTTTTTTTGATAATTATTAGCCAGTTATTGTTAATTATTCTTATTTTCGCCTCTCCCATACTCCCTAATACCCCTAATTTAAAGATCAAGAAAATGTAGCAAATATTTATCAAATTGGTATTAGAATTGCATCGGTATTGCTAATAGTTCAGAAGTGGCATTTGCTGTAAAAAACATTCATCAAGAGGTTGAAAAGCATATAGAAGAGTATGGAGGATAAAAATGAAATTATGTCTATAAAAAAGGCTTTTCTTCGTTATCAATATGAAAAATCGGATAAGGTTTATGAAGTGGAAATAGTTTACCATAGAGGTAAATTTTCAAGGTGCTAATTTTACAAACACGGATTTATCATGGGTTAATTTTAGTCAAATTAAGTTGATTAATTTAACTGGAGTAATATTTGACGGAGCAAATTTAAAAAATGCTAATCTCTCGGGTTTAAATTTAAGTTAAACTTCTTTTAAAAAAGCGAATTTACAAGGAGCAAGTTTATAAAATTGTAATTTAATTAATGCAGATTTAACTGATGCTAATATTGAGGATATTAACTGAAAAGGGGTGAATTTTGAATATATTTTTCGTGGATTAAAATATCAAAAATAATGGTATGGAAGAAAGGAAGAGCGAAGAAGGAAGAAGGAAAAATATGGCGTTGTTTGAGTTTTAAGTTTTTGATATATCTGCGCCTTTTCCTTGCACTACTATATTTAATAAGTTATATCAAATCCAGTTATATTATGTCCGGATAATTAGTGACAAAAAAACTTTCTCCTCCTTATACCTGAAAACACCCTCTTCTTCCCTCCTGAGTTCTGACTTCTGAGTTCTGACTCCTCTGTTATTATTTATAACTATTCAACCGGATATGATATAACAGCAAAGGTAGGGGTTTGCTGACCAAACGCCTAGAAAAAACTAGCTATAAGATCAGAAAATGTTATTTCGACAACTATTTGATCCAACAACAAGTACCTATACTTATCTGTTTGCTGACCAAGGAACTAAGGTAGCAGTTTTAGTCGATCCAGTTCTCGAACAGGTGGAACGAGACTTGAAATTATTAACAGAGTTAGAATTGCAACTACGCTATTGTCTGGAAACCCATATTCATGCTGACCATATTACAGGAACTGTTCAACAATTAATAATTAATAATTAATAATTAATAATTAATAATTACCTCTCCTTGAAAAGAAGAGGATTGACAAAGAGATGAAAATTTTTCTTTATTATCCCCTTAAAAGGGGAGGCTTTAAACCAAAATTTTTCGGTAAACTAAAGACTGCAACAGGATGCTTAGGTGTTGTACCGAAAAATGCTCAAGTAACTTGTGCCGATCGCTTTCTCAAAGATAAAGAAATATTGGCAGTGGGAGAAATTCAGATTCAGGCGATCGCTACTCCTGGTCATACGGATAGTCATCTTGCTTATTTAGTAAACAACAAATACCTATTAACAGGAGACTCTCTGTTAATTAGAGGATGCGGTCGTACAGACTTTCAAGGTGGGGATGCAGGGGTATTATATGATGTAGTTACTCAAAAGTTATTTACTCTTCCTGATGATACTTTGGTTTATCCAGGTCACGACTACAAAGGTCAGACTGTTTCTAGCATTGGCGAAGAAAAACGGTTTAACCAGCGTTTTGTAAGTCGCGATCGCCTTGATTTTATTCAATTTATGGCCAGTCTAAATTTATCCAACCCGAAAAAAATAGCAGAAGCTGTTCCAGCAAATCAAAATTGTGGACGGCTTAAAAATTAGCTCTTGCTGATTAAATCTAAAAGCATTGACATATAAAGACTTTAGCCTTTTAGGGAACGAATTGCAGTACCTGGTTTTCAGCTATTGATGCTCAAATTTGAGCGTATTTTAGGCTCATAGTTGGGCAGAAAAATCATTCTAACAAAACGCCCGCTCCTACCTCTTCGCTCATTCCTATTTCTCCCCTCCACGGTCGGGCCCCGCGGGTGGGTTGTCTCCAGTATAGCTGTCTCCTACAAAGAGCAAAAAGACTTTCCATACGCAAACCCTAAGTATTCAACCGGATTTGATATCACCCCTGACTCCTGAGGACTGACTCCTGGTTCTAAGAAGGATGAAAATAATCATAAATTTGCTGCGCCAACTTCGGTCCGACTCCTGATACTTCTGTCAACTGCTGCACTGTTGCCATCCGAATATAATCAACAGAATGAAAATGTCCCAATAACAATTTTTGTCGATGATGTCCCAAACCAGGAATCTCATCTAGGCGCGATCGCTTCATTCTTTGACTTCTTTTATCCCTATGGAAACTTACGGCAAACCGATGTGCTTCATCTCTCAACCTCCGCAATAACTCTACCCCTGGTTGTTCCGCATTAGTTGTTAATGGTAGCGACTCCCCAGGTAGAAAAATTTCCTCCCGTTGCTTTGCTAAACTCACCACTCGCACTTCCTCTAATAGTTCCATTTCTTGCATCACTGTCATCACTGCTGAAAGTTGCCCTTTTCCACCGTCTATCATTATTAAGTCTGGTTTCTCTGTAGTTGGTTGTTTTTCATAGTCGCGAAACCGTCTTTGAATTACTTCTGCCATACTAGCAAAGTCATCAGAATGACCAGACTGCACTTCTGGGTTTTGAATTTTGTAGTGTCGATAATGTTGTTTTGCTGGCAAACCGTCAATAAAAACGACTCGCGACGCCACTGCATCTGAACCTTGAATGTGAGAAATATCATAACCTTCAATACGGTGGGGTAATTCTGGCATATCTAATATTTCTGCCAAGTCGTTCATTGCTGCAGTGTTGCGATCGCTCATTTTATTCAACCGCGCCAACTCATATTCAGCGTTCTTTTTTACCATTTCTATTAATTCTGCTTTTCCCTGACGTTGAGGCACGAAAATTTCTACTTTTTTACCTTTCTTTTCTGTTAACCAATTTGTCAAAAATTCACTTTCTAGTAATTCATATTGCACAATAATTTCTACGGGAATTTCTACAGATTCTACTCTTTGATAATGTGATTCTAAAACCCGTTGTAAAATTGCTCCTAATTCTCTACTTTCTCCAGTTACTAAATTGGGTGTTTCAGCAATAAATCCTAATCTACCTACTAATTTACCTGCTCGAATTTGGAATAATTGAACGCAAGCAAGTTTATCATTACCAGCTAAGGCTATTGCATCTCTGGAAACTCGATCGTCTGGCAAAGAAACTTTTTGGTCGGCGTTTAGATTCTCTAAACCTTTAATTTGGTCTCGAATAACTGCTGCTTTTTCAAAATTTAAAGCTTCTGATTCTTTTCCCATTTGAGTATTCAATATATCAATTAATTCTCCTGTTCTGCCTTGAAAAATCATTGCGACTTTTTGCACAATTTTATGATATTCATCTGGTGTGATTAATGCCTGACAAACTCCCGGACAGCGACCAATATCATAGTTTAGACAAGGGCGGTCTTTAAATAAAGGTTTTGGTCGTTGACGTAAAGGAAAAATTTGTTTAACTAAATGTAGGGTATTTCTTAAAAGTCTGGTATCTACATAAGGACCGTAATAGCGGTCTTGAGCTTTACCTAATCGTCGTTTTCTAGTAATAAAAACTCTAGGATAATCTTCTGACCAAGTTATACATAAATATGGATATTTTTTATCATCCTTGAGTAAGACATTAAAATATGGTTGATGCTGTTTAACAAGATTAGCTTCTAATGCCAAAGCTTCTGCTTCTGTATCTGTGACAATAAATTCAATTTCTACCACTTGTTGTACCATTAAGCTGATACGATGACTGTGGTTTTTGCTTTCTCGAAAATAGGAGCGGACTCGATTTCTCAGCTTTTTTGATTTACCAATATAAAGCAGGCGATCGCTACTATCGCGCATTAAATACACTCCCGGAATTTGGGGAATTTCTTTGAGGCGATTTTCTAAACTTTCTAAGTCTTTTATTAGGGGTAAAATTTTAGTTTTCATGTTTTTTATTATCCTAACTGTTAAACAATTAATAATTAATTAGCTATGAGCTATTAGCCGAAATATTTGTGCATATAATTAGGCACCTATTTGCAGAGCATTCCTGACCGAAACGCTTTTTAAATAAAAAAACTATAAATGTACAACCAATATTATATTATTCCTCCTATAATTTTTACTATTTTACTGAGATAAAATATAGCAATTGAGTCTATTCCGTAACTTACATTATACTCTATCTAATAATTTTGTTTAGCATCAATTATTTATAACTTTATTAAACATTCAAATAGTTGATAAAAAAATAATTAATTTTCTCCAATTTGTCAAAAATTGATACTATTTCAGCAATTAAAAATTAATAATTACCTCTTCTTAAAAGGGTAGGCTTCAAAGCGTGAATTGTTGAATGAATAATTATTAACTATCAACTCTTAATTATTAATTATTCATTATTAATTATTCATTATTCGGTAAACCTTGAAGAATTACTCGCTAAATATGTCAAAATTATCTTTTCCCTTATGGGTTTAATACCCCACCGTCAACGGGGGTGCTTAAAATTGTTTGAGGTGAGAATCCCCATACAATTTTCCCTTCTGCCTCCAGCATAGCTGCCTCCAGCATAGCTGCCTTGTTCAAGATTTTCAGTTAAAGTTATTGCATATATATATCAAGCCCACAAAAATGAGTAACGACTTGAATCAAATCCCTCCGTTAGATACTACCTTCGCGAAATCATCCTCTCCATCTACTACCCCTCTTCTCAATAACCTTGAAGCAGTTAAAGAATACTTACTATACGGTGAAGTACAATTGAGAATAGCAGCAGTTTCTGAAACCCTCAAATATGGAGATTTAGGACTAGATCTGTTACTCATGGCCTTGCAAGACCAGTCAATAGAAGTGCAATGGGCCGCATATTCAATACTCCTAGAACAACAACAACCTAAAGCTAAATTGGCATTGTCCCAATATACTTGGGATATATCTAAACTACTAGAGCTATACGCTACAGGAAAACGGAATTTTATCAGAGCTAACATCAGAGGAGCAAACCTTAATGGTTTAGACCTACAAGGTATAAATTTCAGTTTTGCCTATTTAAAAAATGCCGATTTAAGTAGTATTAATCTTCAAGATGCTAACCTCACAGAAGCTCACTTCAGAGGTACTATCCTGAAGGATGCTAATCTCAAAAACACTAATCTTGAAAATGCGAATCTTAGCCTGGCAAAACTTAGGGGTGTTAACCTAACTAATGCTAATTTAACTAATGCAAACCTTAGTGGTGCAGAACTAAGTCTTGCTAACCTAAAGAATGCTAATTTAACTAATGCAAATCTTCGTGGTGCAGACTTAAGAGGTAGTAAATTTAAAGGTATAAATCTTAAGGGTACTAAACTAAATAAAGAAACAAAACTCGATCGTAAATGGTTATTAATCTGGGAAATAGTTAATCAGCAAGCTATTGGTAAAGACTTCAGAAATATTAATCTAATTGGCATCAACCTTGAAGGTGTAAATTTGAGTAATTCTAACTTCAGTGGCGCTCAACTTAGAAGAGTGAATTTGAGTAATTCTAACCTCAGTGGCAGTAACTTTAGTGCGGCTAAACTTATAAGTATTAATCTCAAGAATACTGACTGTATTAATACTAATTTAACTGGTGTAAATTTGAGTGATGCTAACCTAAGTAATGCCAATCTCAGTGGTGCCGACCTAAGTAACACCAATCTCAGTGGTGCTAATCTTAACTACGTTAACCTCCGAGAAACAAAAATAAATAATTTGACAAAAATAGACCAGAAATGGCATTTGGTCTGGAAAATTGTTAACCAGCAACCTATAAAGAACAATCTCAAAGGAGTCAACCTCAGTAGGTCCGATCTTCGAGGTGCTGACCTCAGCAATATTAACCTCCGGAGTGCTAACTTAGAAGGAGCAAATTTTGGGATTTGCGATCGCAATATTCCCTATTGCCAAATCCAAAATATTGATAGTAACTACCACAGTCACTCAAATCTCAGAAGAGTGAATCTTTGTAACGCTAACTTGAAAGGAACTAACCTAATTGGAGCTTATTTAGAGGAAGCTAACTTGAGTGTAGCCAATCTAATGTCAGCTCAACTCAACTATGCTGAAATGAGCGGTGCCAACCTTACTGCTGCTGAACTCAATGATGCAGACTTGAGAGATGCCAACCTCAGTAGCGCCAACCTCAGTGCTGCTGACCTTAGTAACGCTGACCTTAGTAACGCCAACCTGACAAATGCTCATCTGAGTGCTGCTAAACTCTGCAATGCTCAACTTAATAGCGCTAAAATGAACCAAGTCGATCTGAGTACAGCTAATCTCACCAATGTTAATCTCACTAATGCTAAACTCTGTGATGCAAATCTTCGTAATGCCGATCTAACAGGTGCTATTCTTAAGGGAGTCGATCTTAGCAATGCTGACCTTAGTCATGCTCACCTGGAAAATGTCGATCTTAGTCATGCTCAACTTAAGGGTGTAAAACTCAGTGAAACAACTAGACTTGACCAAAAATGGTATATAATTTGGGACATTGTTAATCACAAAATACAAGGAAGAAATTTACAAGGTAATGACCTCAGTAATGCTCAACTAAATCGTGTCGATCTCAATGGTGCTAACCTGAGCAATGCTAATCTCTGTGGTGCTAGTCTACGAGTAGCACATTTGTGGGATGCTAACCTAGAAAATGCTAATATTAGCAATGCTAACTTGGGTGGTGTGAATCTTAGTGGTGCTAACCTCAAGGGTGCTAACCTCAGTGGAAGTGACCTTAGTCGTGCCCACCTTTGGCATACCTATCTAAGTGATATAAATCTTAGTGGTGCTAACTTGATGGGAGCTGACTTGTGGGGTGTGGACTTGGATGGTATCGACCTGAGTGGCGTTAACCTGAGTTATGCCAACCTCAGTCATGCTAATCTCAAAGATGCTAACCTGATTGGAGCTAACCTCAGTCGTGCAAATCTTAGCAGTGCAAATCTCAATGGCGTTAATTTCAGTGACGCTAATTTAAGTGGTACTAATTTTAGTGATGCTAATATTGATAATTGCATATTACCGGGGAGTAGGGAGTAGGGGATTCAAGAATTTAGAATTTAGAATTTAGAATTTAGAATTTAGAATTTAGAATTTAGAATTTAGAATTACCTCTTCTGATAAATAAGAGGATTGGAGCAAAGGATTTTTTTTCTTTTTTCTCCATGAATGGAGAGGCTTTATACCTGAATTTTTCGGTAATTTAAGAAATTATCAACATATACTATATAACCTGATTCTATATAAAATATCACTTTTGACTTTTGACTTGAAAATATGGCTTTTGACTTTTGAATTTTGACTTTAGTGAAGCTGTAAAATATCACTTTTAACTTTTAACTTTTGACTTGAAAAAGTGAAACGCTATTACTTCACCACAATTTCTGACATTAACTGTTGCCAAACATCCGAATTTGTTAAAGCATAAGCATCAAATTCATAACCATATTGTTGATAAAGACTATTAAAACTATCAATCCAATGATAAATAGTTTCTGTCATAGATAAAGGAGTATATTTTACAGCTTGTCGTAGATATTTACTCATCTCAACTAAATCCTCATTTCGATGTGCCTGCCATGCTAACCAACTCAAAGTATAATAACGAGATTTTCCCTCTAATTTACGAATAGATACTGATAAATTTGGTCTGCTAAAAAAGTTATCTAAAACAGACATCATACTAACCGCTTGGTGAGTAGATTTTCTAGTAGCATTCCGATGATGTTGACGATAACAATAAGTAACTTTTGGCAACCAAACTGCCTCACAACCGTTTACAGATAAACGTAATACTAAATCTATATCTTCTCCATGATGCCAACGAGTATCAAAACCTCCCGCACTTTTTATCCAACTCCGACGAAACATCATAGAAATAGTTACAGGTTTCCAAACTACCCAAGCTTCTAAATCTAATTCTAGGGAACCATGCCATAATTCTATATCGGAAATTTTCTCTCCTTTTTCATTAACTAAACGCCAACCACTATGCACAATACCAAGAGAAGGACGAGTATCAAAAATAGCTACCTGTTTTGCCAGTTTATCTGGTAGAAAAAAGTCATCAGCATCTAGAAAAGCAATAAATTCTCCCCCTGCCATTTCTAAACCTAAATTTCGGGCGTGGGATACTCCTTTATTCTCTTGATAAACATAGCGAATTTTATCTAAATAAGGTTCTAAAACTTCGCGAGTATTATCAGTAGAACCATCATCAATTATGATTATTTCATAAGAGGTATAAGTCTGATTAAAAACGCTGGCGATCGCTTCTAATATATAGTGGGCATTATTATAGGTGGCAATAATTACGCTGACTCTCGGTACTACGGGATTAAAAGTATTACTAATTAATTTTTTCCACTCTGGTAATTGACTAAAATTATAGGCATTAAATTGATTTCCTTCTTGACGAGCAAGTTTGCTAAATAATTCTATCCAAGTACAAATTGCTTCGGTAGTAGAAGCGGAAGTATAAGTTAAAGATTTTTGCAAATAAGCAGCCATTTCGGAAAAGTTACCTGCCTGATATAAGCGCCAAGAATTCCAAAGTAGGGAGCGATATTTAACTTGATTTTCTATTTGACTTATTGAGGCAGGTAAATTAGGTTTGCTAAAAAAATCATCTAATAATTTTTCCAATTCTTGAGTAATTTTTTGTCGGTTTTCTAATCCAGAAACACTACTATTACGCTGTCGATAACAGACACAAACTCTCGGTAACCAAGTAGCTTTTTCCCCGGATAAAGCCAAGCGCAAAACTATTTCTAAATCCTCAATACCAAAATATCTTTGGTCAAACCCACCATTAAGCTTTAACCACTTACTTCTAAACATCATTGCACTAGGCAAAGTTGCTTGCCAGATTAACCAATTTTCTAAGTCTAATTCTGCACCATTTTCCCAAGGTTTTACATCTTTAATAGTATGACCTTTTTCATCAACAAATCTCCAACCACTTTGCACCATAGTTAAAGTAGAATCTTCTGCAAAACATCCCACTTGTTCGGCTAATTTTTCGGGTAGAAAAAAGTCATCGGCATCCAGAAAGGCAATATATTTTCCCTGAGCTATTTCTATGCCATGATTCCGCGCTTTTGATGGTCCTTGATTTTCTTGATATACATATTTAATTTGATTTAGGTAGGGTTCCAAAACTTGATAAGTATTATCGGTAGAACCATCATCAACAACAATAATCTCATAAATAGTATAAGTTTGAGTCAGGATACTTTTAATAGCTGTAAGAATATAATCGGCATTATTGTAGGTAGGAATTACAATGCTAACCATTGGTAAACCATTAGGGATAACTTTAGTGATTAATTGTTGCCATTCTGGTAATTGATGCAAAAATACAGAATTAAAATCATAGTTTTCTAGAGCAGCATAATATTGAAAATAATAGAGCCAATTACAGATAGTTTTAAGGACAGAAAAAGAGGAAAATTTTAAAGACTTATATAAATAATCAGCCATTTCAGCGAAGTAGCTAGATTTATATAAACACCAACAATTCCAAATTAGGGAACCGTAACGTAACTCCTTTTCTAATTGTTGAATTTTTGGGGGAAGATTGGGGTTATAAAAAAGTTCATCTAAAATTTTTTCTTCTACTGCTGTTTGAGCAAGTAAATTTCGTGTCATATTACTGCTATGTTGACGATAACATACAGCTACTTTAGGAAACCAAGTGGCTTGACAACCTGCTAAAGCTAATCGAATTACAATATCAAAATCTTCTAATCTGCGCAATTTTTCATTAAACCCACCTACTTTTTCTAACCATTCTTTGCGAAACATCATTCCACTAGGATTAGTAGTTTTCCATTTTAACCAACTTACTAAATCTAACTCTGGAGATTTATGCCAAGGTTCAATATCTTGAATTTTTTCTCCTTTTTCATTAACAACTCGCCACCCACTTTGTACTAAACCAATATTTGATTGAGCATCAAAAATAGCCACTTGTTCTATGAGTTTATAAGAGAGAAATAGATCGTCAGCATCTAGGAGGGCAATTAATTCTCCTTTTGCTGATTTAATGCCACGATTACGAGTTGCAGATAATCCTTTATTTTCTTGATAAAAATAGCGAATTTTTGCCATGTATGGTTGTAATACTTGACGGGTATTATCTGTGGAACCGTCGTCTATAACAATAATTTCATAGTTAGTATAGGTTTGATTCAAGACACTTTCTATTGCTTGTTCAATGTAGAGTTCACAATTATATACTGGGATAATTACACTTACTTTTGGAGTTAGAAAAGCTTGGGACATTATAGTTATTGATTTTGAAGTTCGTGGGAGAATTATAACGAAGTCATAAGTCATAAGTCATAAGTCAACCCACCCCTCGCCCCTCCCCCTCCCAGGAGGGGAGGGGAAGTAGGGGATTTGAGCAACTCTCCAAAAATATTTCGCCTTAAAAGGCAGGGTTTTAGACCCAATTATTTTGATAAAAGTCTATAAAAAAGCTCTAAAAAGAAAGTCGAATAACTATTTATTCCACGAAAAATTAGGTTATGCGCTGAAACAAGTAGATGTATTTTATATTCCCAAAATTATCTAGGTATATTCGGAAAATGTCTATTTTCAAGAAATACCAGACTATTTAAAATCATGTTTGGAAACAGTGAAAATTAATTTGGGAATAGCTGATGTTATTAGACATCTCCGATAATATAATGTTTCTCAACTTAATGAGGTAGACCTATACTTATTTATCTTCTATTCCCTACTCCCTATTCCCTCTGATATAGGAAAAATGTCTATTTTCAAGAAATGCCAGACTATTTAAAATCATGTTTGGAAACAGTGAAAATTAATTTGGGAATAGCTGATGTTATTAGACATCTCCGATAATATAATGTTTCTCAATTTAATAAGGTAGACCTATACTTATTTATCTTCTATTCCCTACTCCCTATTCCCTGTTCCCTAAAAATGAAGTTAGTTGATAAATAAATGAAAATGACAAAACAACAGCAAAATTCACTATATGGGTTAAATAAAAAAGCAGAATTATATTTAACTCAAGGAAAATTAGAAGAGGCAATAGCAGCTTGTAATCAAGCATTAGAAATAGTGCCAGATTTTCCACCTATTTATAAAACATTGGGAAATATTTTCCACAAAATGGGTGAAATAGACAAAGCAAAAGAATGGTATTTAAAAGCAATAAATCAACAGCCATACTGGGCGGAAGTTCATGCAAATTTAGGCAGCTTATATGCCAAGGAAAAACAATGGCAATTAGCAATAAAATTTTACCAAGAAGCCATCGGAATTAAACCAAATTTACCAGGTTTTTATCGTAATTTAGGAAAAATCTGGCAACAAATAGGAAAAATAGAATTAGCCAGAGATTGTCAGGAACAAGCATTAAATTTAGAAGCTGAATATCCTCAAGCTTTAGAATATTTAAAACTGGGAAAAAACTTGCTAGAAAATGGGGAAATAGAATCAGCGATCGCTTATTTACAGCAAGCTATAAAATTCCATCCATTTTTGGCAAATGCCTATCAAAAATTAGGGGATGCTTTAGTTGAAAAAAAAGAATTACATCCAGCAATTAAATCTTATCAACAAGCAATAGAACTGAAGCCAGACTTGTGGATAGCTCATCATAAACTAGGAAAAGTATTTCAAGAAATAGGAGAACTAGATACAGCTATTATAGAATTTAAACTTGCTATAGAACTCAACCCAAATTCTCCTTTGCCTTACAAAAAATTAGGTGAAATTCTAGAAAACCAAAAAAAATTAGACCCTGCAAGACACTATTATCAAAAAGCGATAGAAATTCAGCCAGATGCTTGGAATATTCACCGCAAATTAAATCAGATTATGCTGAAGCAAGGAAAATTAAAACAAGCCATTACAGCTTGTAAGGTTGCTATAAAACTCAATCAAAAATTATCTTGGCCTTATAAATTAATGGGAGATATTTATCAACAAAATCAAGAATGGCACGAAGCAATTTTAGCTTATTCTAGTGCCTTAAAACTTGCCACAAATCAAGATACACTCCACAAAAAATTAGGGGATGTTTTACAGAAAAAAGGCTTGATAGAAGAAGCGATCGCCAGTTACAAAAAAGCCATAAAAATCAATCCCAATTCTTGTTGGCATTATGGAGCATTAGGAGATGCTTATGTTCAACAGCAAAAGTTTTCCGAAGCAATACCTTATTTAATCCAAGCTCTAAAATTGAGACCAGATTATGATGAAGTTCATAAAAATATAAAATATGTCCTCACAAAACAAGGTCGTCAAGATGCAGCTAGTATTTGGTCTCTTGAAGAAAAACTACCCCTAGATTGGCTAGAAAAATTTTTTAAATTAACAGGAGACTGGGAAATTATATCTAGTTCATTAGAAAGTAATATTATTCATATAAAAATCTATCCAGAAATGCCAGTAACTTTCTTCGTATCTCAAACAATAGATGCCAAACTTCATCCCAGTTTTCAAGAAAAAAAACTTAAATTAGTAGAAGCATTTATAGCAATAATACCAGAAGGAAGAGGTTGTGTAAAATTAGGAACAACTGCAGTTATTAGCTCAGATAATAAATTAGTATCAGACGTTTCTACAGGTTGTGCCACAGTAATTATATCCTCCTCCCAATTACCTCCTATTTATTACATAAATAAAAATGTAGCTTTTTTGTCAACAAAGTGGGGAGAAAAAAATTATTTTCACTGGATATTTGATGTAGTGGCACGGATAGATTTATTACGCCGAACAGATGTTGAAATAGATAAGTTTATTTTGGGTAGTTGCGAAAAAAAAATTCATAGAGAAAGTTTAGAAGCATTGGGAATTTCCCAAGATAAAATAATCGAAAGTAGATTGTATCCTCACATAAAAGCAAAGCAATTAATAGTGCCTTCATGTTCGGCTAAACAAAGAGGAATATGGGTGAATAAATGGAGTTGTGAGTTTCTCAGAAGTTTATTTTTGAAACCTCAAAATATTAAAGAATTATCTCATCAACCAAAACGTATATATATTAGTAGAAAGCTCGCATCATGGCGTAGAGTTCTTAATGAAGAGGAAGTTATGAATTTATTAGAGAAATTTGGCTTTGTTAGTCTGACCTTAGAATCAATGTCAATAGCAGAACAGGTATCATATATGGCGGCTGCTAAAGTTGTTATTGCACCTCATGGAGCTGGATTAACAAACCTCGTATTTTGTAGTCCAGGAACTAAAGTAATTGAAATTTTTTCTCCCAATTATGTTAATTCTTTATATTGGCGGATTAGTAATTTTTGCAGTCTTTCACATTATTATCTATTAGGGGATTTTTTTGATAATGATAATTTAGGAAAACAGTTATGGATGCCAGATATAATTGTCAATTTAAAACAGCTATTAAAAATTATGGAATTAGCAAAAGTAATTTAAATAATTAATTATTAATTATTAATTATTACCTCTCCTTGAAAGCGGATAGGATTGACTAATCATGAAAATTTTTTCTCTCTTGGTCGATTGGATATGGTGAGGAAACCTCGCCATCCCACCCAACGGGTGCGCTCCGAAGAGAGAACTCCGTTCCGCTGTCGCGTTTCGCGTCAGCGTTGCGTTACGCCAGTTTTGCGAAGCAAAAGCAAACGACCGCTTGTTTCTCCTTTAAAGGAGAGGCTTTAAATCCTAATTATTCGGTAAGCATTCCGTAGGAATAACTGACCGCTAATAGTTGTTTGTGCAGCATTCCGTAGGAAATGCTTACAAAGTAATTTAGTATGACTAAGCTCAAAATGAACAAACAAATAAATCTAACAAATTTATATCAAAAAGCAGAATTATATTTAACTCAAGGAAAATTAGAAGAGGCAATAGCAGCTTGTAATCAAGCATTAGAAATAGTGCCAGATTTTCCACCTATTTATAAAACATTGGGAAATATTTTCCACAAAATGGGTGAAATAGACAAAGCAAAAGAATGGTATTTAAAAGCAATAAATCAACAGCCATACTGGGCGGAAGTTCATGCAAATTTAGGCAGCTTATATGCCAAGGAAAAACAATGGCAATTAGCAATAAAATTTTACCAAGAAGCCATCGGAATTAAACCAAATTTACCAGGTTTTTATCGTAATTTAGGAAAAATCTGGCAACAAATAGGAAAAATAGAATTAGCCAGAGATTGTCAGGAACAAGCATTAAATTTAGAAGCTGAATATCCTCAAGCTTTAGAATATTTAAAACCGGGAAAAAATTTGTTAGAAAATGGGGAAATAGAAGAGGCGATCTCTCATTTCCAGCAAGCTATAAAATTTCATCCATATTTGGCAAGTGCTTATCAAAATTTAGGCGACGCTGTTGCTAAACAAGGAAAATTAACTACAGCAATAAATTATTATCAAACAGCAATTAAAATTCA
>JAAHGF010000031.1 GCA_010672585.1 Okeania sp. SIO1I7
GGCAATGTGACATTCACTCCCGTCTCCGGGTTTACTGGAGTTGTCAGTATTCCTTATGTAGCTAATGACCCCAACGGTAATCCTTTAGCACCTGCTGATATTACTATTGATATTGTTGATACTCCAGAGCCAGAACCAGAGCCAGAGCCAGAACCAGAACCAGAGCCAGAGCCAGAACCAGAGCCAGAGCCAGAGCCAGAACCAGAGCCAGAGCCAGAACCAGAGCCAGAGCCAGAGCCAGAACCAGAGCCAGAGCCAGAGCCAGAACCAGAGCCAGAGCCAGAACCAGAGCCAGAACCAGAGCCAGAACCAGAGCCAGAACCAGAGCCAGAGCCAGAACCAGAGCCAGAACCAGAGCCAGAACCAGAGCCAGAGCCAGAGCCAGAGCCAGAGTCAGAGTCAGAGCCAGAGCCAGAGTCAGAGTCAGAGTCAGAGTCAGAGCCAGAGCCAGAGCCAGAGCCAGAGCCAGAGCAAACTCCAGAACCCAATCCTATAAATGAAGATCATTCATGTCCTCCTCCTCCAACTATAGAACTTGTAGATTTACCTATCTTGCCCTCTATAGTTATCGACGAAACAAATCTATTTGAAGAGTTATTCTTCGGTACAGAAGAAAGTGAGTCTATAACAAATCAAAGAGTCAGCCAAGCTATTGATGCCTTGGGTGGAGATGACACAGTAGAAGGTGGTGATAGCGATGATATTATTTATGGTGGTGAGGGTGAAGACCTAATTTTTTCTAACCGTGGAGATGATTTTGTTAATGGCAAAGAACAACAGGATGTTATTAACTCAGGAAAAAACAACGATATAGTTCGTGGTGGTAAGCACAATGATGTCGTCTGGGGTGATATTGGCAACGACCTCGTTCTAGGTGACAACGATGACGATATTCTCTGGGGTGGTACTGCTGGCGGTACTGACAAAGACTCTGCTGGTAGCGATACTATGAATGGTGGAAGGGGTAAAGACTTCCTAAACGGCAACCGTCACAGTGATATGCTCATGGGTGGTAAGGATGACGATGAAGTCCATGGTGGAAAAGGACCAGATATTCTTTTCGGACAGGAGGGGAACGATCTACTCATGGGTGAAAATGGCGACGATCAAATTGTTGGTGACCCTAGTTCAAATTCATCAGAAGAGGAAGTAGGAGAAGATTCTGTTCATGGCGGTCGAGGTAACGATGTTATGCAAGGCAGTCGTGGTAATGATGTCATGTACGGTGGTAAGGATGATGATTTCATCTATGGTGGTAAAGATGATGATTCCATGTTTGGCGACCAAGGAGACGATACCCTCTTAGGGGAGGAAGGAGATGATGTCATCTATGGTGGCAACAATAGTGTTACCGATCCTGATCTATTAGGAAAAGACTTTATTTCTGGCGGTGCCGGAAATGACTTCCTCAGTGGTAACTATGCTGCAGATACTATCCTTAGTGGTGAAGACAATGATACTTCACGAGGTGGTAAGGGTGATGACTTAATATATGGTCAGCTAGGAGATGACCTTCTGTTTGGCGATCAAGGTAATGATACTCTCTGTGGCGGTGAAGGTAATGATACTCTCTATGGAGATAACCCTGAACTTGTAGCAGCAGTTGGTACACAAGGCCAGCAAGACTACTTGTTTGGTGGAACAGGAGACGACCTCATATTTGGTAATCAAGGTGAGGATCAATTATTTGGTGAAGATGGTAATGACACAATGTTAGGTGGTGAAGATAACGACAGCTTGTTTGGGTCATTAGGAAATGATTCCCTCCTTGGAGAAGCAGGTGACGACTTCTTAAGTGGTGGGGACGGTAATGATACTTTTACTGGAGGTAGTGGTAGCGATCGCTTCCTATTAAACTTTAACCAAGGAACAGATATCATCACTGATTTCAATATCAATCAAGACTTCCTAGTGTTGCCTGATGGACTTACTACTGATGAACAGAACTTAACAATTGATGCTGTTGGAGACAACATTTCTATTTTCTGGAACGATCAACTTTTAGTTACTCTAGAAAATTTGTCTGCGACCTCAGAGCAAATAGCATCTCGCTTAACTACTTTCAATGATTCCTTTTTTATCTAATAGATAAGAGTAGTCTAAGCTTCACATAATTTGAAGTAGGGGGTTCATTAATGGATAATTGATAATGGATAATTGATAATTACCTCTCCCTAAAAGGGAGAGGATTGACAAATAAGGAAAAAATTTATTCTCTTGGTCGATGGTCGGACAGCGCAGGTTTCGGAGCTATCCCACCCAACGGGTGCGCTCCGAAGATAGAACTCCGTTCCGTTGTCGCGTTTCGCGTCAGCGTTGCGTTACGCCAGTTTTGCGAAGCAAAAGCAAACGACCGCTGTCTTGGTCGATTGGATATGGCGAGGGGACCTCGCCATCCCTCGACCGCTTTTTTCCCCTTGAAAGGGGAGGCGGAATTAGCTGAATTGTTTAATTATTTAACCCACATTCGGAACTTCAAGAGCGTATCATTAAAAGTAGTATATAAATTTGTATTTTGGTAAATATTTATACTATGCAAATCATCTCAATTACTTTTTTCGTTCATCAAATTCCGAGTCAAAAATTTACGCATAAATACTTGTTTGATTGATTACTCGATCACGGCAGTTATGATTTTCTTCTCAAATTCTGTCTCCTGTCTTCCCCTCCGGTGGAGGGGGAGGGGCGAGGGGTGGGTTGTCTCCTGACTCCTTCTTCGGTTGCTACATTTTGTGGTGCGGAATGTGGGATTTAATTATTTAATTATTAATTATTCGTCGGTAAAAATAGCATAGTATGCGTTATATTGTGCACCCCACCTAAGAACTTTATGACCGCGCTATTAAACGGATATTATATAACTACCTGCTCGCAATAAAAACAAAAATTAAAACTGTGTAATATCATGTCCGGATAAGAGCGTGATAGAACTCGGTTCCGCTTACGCGACCAAAAAACTTTCTCCTTCTTATCCTGTTCTTTTTCTTCCTCCTTCTTTCTTCCCTCCTGACTCCTGAGGACTCCGTCGTTATTTATTTTATAACTGTTCAACCGGACATGATATAAATAGCAAAAAGTAGATCGTAATGATTAACTCCAACAGCAATAATTAACTCCAAGCTATAGCCTTTTTTCCCAAAAGATAAAATTAGATACTTATTGAAAAAAATAGATTACAATTTAACAAACTTTTTTCCAGTCGATATGATTGGGTTGTATTAACATTGTAGGTTGAGTAGTGGTAGTTAAATCAAAATTATATTGTCCTATTATTAAATGAAACTGAATATTTAGGACTTAGTGACTGACAATGACACAATTAATAGTAAATATTGCTCTATAATCTATAATATTAATTTTAAACTATGAAAGAAATAGCACCTTATGGCTCTTGGAAATCTCCCATCACTGCTGATTTGATTGTGGCAGGGACAATTGGACTTAACAGTATTGCCATTGATGGTGAAGATGTGTACTGGATCGAGGGACGACCCTCAGAAGGTGGACGGAATGTAATTGTCCGTCACACTCCAGATGGACAGACAACTGACATCACTCCTTCACCTTTTAATGTCCGTACCAGGGTCCATGAATACGGAGGTGGTGCGTTTTTGGTGACAGATGGCACGATTTATTTTTCTAATTTTGCTGACCAACGTCTCTACCGCCAACCTTCAGATGCAGCTCCTCAACCTTTAACTCCAGAAGCAAACTGCCGTTATGCTGATGCTGTGATGGATAAACAGCGCGATCGCCTAATTTGTATTCAGGAAGATCATACCAAAGGTGGAGAAGCTATAAATAGGATAGTTAGCATCAATCTCAAAGATGAGACAGATATTCAGATATTAGTCGAGGGTAATGATTTTTATGCCTCGCCACGTCTGAGTCCAGATGGCGAGCGACTTTGCTGGATAAGCTGGAATCATCCTAATATGCCTTGGGATGGTACTGAGTTATCGGTAGCTCAGATTAATGCAAATGGTTTATTAGGTGAAACTCGATTAGTTGCAGGTGGCAAAGAAGAATCAATTTTTCAACCGGAATGGTCGCCAGAAGGAATCTTATATTTTGTTAGCGATCGCTCTAAATGGTGGAATATTTATCGGGTTTCAGGAACTGAAATGGTAAATGTAGAACCATTATATCCTTTAAATGCAGAGTTTGGAATGCCACAATGGGTATTTGGAATGTCTACTTATGGCTTTACAGCAGCAAACAAAATTCTTTGCACTTTTACTCAAAATGGAATTTGGCATTTAGCAACTCTTAATACTACGAAAAAACATCTACAGGAAATAGAAATATCCTATACTTCTATGGGTTCTTTGAAAGCCATAGGAGAGCGAGTCTATTTTCTGGGAAGTTCTCCGACAAAACCCACTGAAATTGTAAATATCAATCTATCTACAGGTGCTATTGATATCTTAAAACGTTCTACAGATTTAGAGATTAATTCAGGTTATTTGTCTATTCCTCAATCAATAGAATTTCCTACTGAAAATGGGAATACTGCTTATGGTTTATTTTATCCACCAACTAATCAAGATTACACAGAAATAACATCAGAAAAACCACCTCTTTTAGTCAAAAGTCATGGCGGTCCGACAGCCGCAACTTCTAGTAGTTTAAGCTTAAAAATTCAATATTGGACAAGTCGTGGTTTTGCCGTATTTGATGTTAATTATGGAGGCAGCACTGGCTATGGACGAGAGTATCAGCAAAGACTAAAAGATAACTGGGGAATTGTTGATGTTGATGATTGTGTTAATGGCGCTCAATATTTAGCTAAACAGGGTTTAGTTGATGGTAATCGTATGGCTATTTCTGGTGGTAGTGCAGGAGGTTATACTACTTTATGCGCCTTAACTTTTAAGGATGTTTTTAAGGCTGGTGCTAGTTATTATGGAGTTAGCGATCTAGAGGCTTTAGCAACAGATACTCATAAATTTGAATCTCGTTATTTAGATGGATTGATTGGGCCTTATCCTAAAACCAAAGATTTATACAAACAGCGATCGCCTATTCATTTTACTGAGCTTTTATCTTGTCCTGTAATTTTTTTCCAAGGTTTAGAAGATAAAGTTGTGCCACCAAATCAAGCAGAAATGATGTTAGAAGCTTTAAAGCAAAAAGGATTGCCAGTGGCTTATATTGCCTTTCCAGAAGAACAACATGGGTTTCGTCGTTCAGAGAATATTAAACGAGCTTTAGATGGGGAATTTTATTTTTACTCCCGTGTATTTGGATTTACACCTGCTGAAAATTTAGAGGAGGTAGAAATTATTAATCTTTAGGGAGAAGAAGGTGGTAGGTGGTAGGTTTTAGGTTGTAGGTAACGACATTTTACCTAATGCAAAATCTTATAGAAGGTGCTAGATTTTAGGTTGTAGGCAACAAAATTTTACCAAATAATTAATGCTTAAGACCTCTCCTGATCAAGGGTAAAGAAGAAAAAAAATCCTTTTAGTAAATCTCTCCTTGAAAATAAGAAGTCATTGTTAATTGTTCAACTAATACCAAATCTTATAGAAGGTGCTAGATTTTAGGTTATAGGTTGTAGGTAACAAGATTTTCCCTAATACCAAATCTTGATGAATCTGTATCTAAGTCTGTATATCAATAGAGTTTACCAAAGCAAGTTCATTAATTGATAATTGATAATGGATAATTGATAATTACCTCTGGTTAAAACCGCTACGGAATTGAATATCAGGAAATATTATTTTTTCTCTTGGTCGATTGGATATGGCGAGGTCTCCTCGCCATCCCACCCTACGGGAAGCTGCGCTAACGACCGCTTTTTTCCCCTTAAAAGGGGAGGCTTTAAACCAGAATTATTTAATTATTAATAATTAATAATTAATAATTCGGTAATGCTTAAGTTTATTATGTGCAATTTCTGGATTAAAGTTATGGAAGAGTATAATATCAAATCCGTTTAATTAGGTATAAAAATATTCTCCATCTTCACCATTGCCAAATCTTTATAACTGTTTTTACTCCTAACTCAGTCCTCCTACTTTCTTTTGAAAGTATACCGATACTACCAGATTTGATATAACAATTACCTAATCACTTCTGACCTCTAATATCATGTTCGGTTGAATACTTATAAATAACTGTTGTGAGTCCTCAGGAGTCAACCCACCCCTCGCCCCTCCCCCGACCGTGGAGGGGAATTCAGGAGTCAGGAGGGAAGAAAGGAGGAATACATAGAAAATATTGGAGATTAGTCGATTGGATATGGCGAGGTTCCCTCGCCATCCCTCGACTGCTTTGTCAAAGAGACATCTCCTGTAAAGTCTTTTTATTGCCCTTACTATTCGTAACATTCTTTTTTAAAATTGGTATAACCAAGGGGTTATCTAAGTCTTTCACATCTTGATTAAAATGGTATTAGGTCGTAGGTTCTATCATGGCTGCTTGAATAGTGATAAATCAGTGAGTAGGGAGAAAGAAAGTCAATAAATATGGGGCAGGAAAAAGTATTTTTTTATCATTAATTAAGCAGATATAATATGACTTATTTAAAACTTACCACTTAACACCTATAACTTTACTTAAAGTATTCTTTAATTTAGAATTTAGGGTGAGTTTATGCAGCAAATATTATTGATAACGATAATTATAAATCTAATAATATGGATCTATTTATTGATTTTTAGAGGCAAATTTTGGTTGGCAGATCAACGATTATTGCCCATATCAGAAACAGAAATTAGAAAAAATCAATATTGGCCGTCAATTTCTGTGATAATTCCTGCTCGAAATGAAGCAAAATTATTGAGATTGACACTAAAATCCTTATTAAATCAAGACTATCCAGGGAATTTCAAGATTATATTGGTGGACGACAATAGCAAAGATAACACAGCTAATGTTGCTAAATTCATAGCTCAAAAAAATGATAATTTTACTAAAATAGAAGTAATTTCAGCAGGAAATTTACCTAGTGGTTGGAGTGGAAAATTATGGGCAATTAATCAAGGAATTAGATATGCAAAACAACAAACTCCAGCCCCAGATTATTTTCTTTTGACTGATGCAGATATTGAACATAGCTCCACAAATATTCGTCAACTTATTATTAAAGCGGAACAGGAAAATTTAGCTTTAGCTTCTTTAATGGTGAAGCTGCAATGCCAAACTTTAGCAGAGGAATTAATGATTCCAGCATTTGTATTTTTTTTCCAAAAATTATATCCATTTAGATGGGTAAATAATCCGCAAAATTCTACTGCTGCTGCTGCTGGAGGTTGTATATTAATTCGTCACCAAGTTTTAGATGAAATTGGCGGAATAGAAGTAATTAAAAATGCTTTAATAGATGATTGTTCTTTAGCTAAAACAGTTAAACAAAAATCAACCAATAAAAAGATTTGGTTAGGGCTAACTTCAGACACGAAAAGTAGACGTTCCTATCCAGATTTATTTAGTATTTGGAGTATGGTTGCTCGTACTGCTTTTACTCAATTAAATTATTCACCGCTGCTGTTAGTAGCAACAGTAATAGGGATGAAGTTAATTTATTTAGTTCCCTCATTAGGAATAATTTTAGGAGTAATTTTTAGTTGGTGGGAAATAGTAGCGGTCGCTTTCTTGGCAAGAATATTAATGTTTTTAGCTTACTTACCTATTATCAGATTTTATCAAATTTCACCAATCTATGCGATGAGTTTACCAACTGTTGCTTTGCTCTATACATTAATTACTATAGATTCAGCTTGGAGACACTGGCAAGGGCGAGGTGGTCATTGGAAAGGGCGAACTTATTCACCTGAAAAATCTCAATAATAAATTTAATTATTGATATAAATTATATCATGTCCGGTAGCATCGGTATTGTATAGCTAAGGTAAGGAAGAGGGAAGAAGGAAGAGGGAAGAAGGAAGAGGGAAGAAGTAGGAATGCTTAAGAGCAAGAAAAAAACTTAAATTTCCAGATATTCACTCTTGGGTTTACACAAACGCGCCCCAACGGAGATGATATCATACCATTTTGAAAAAAGAATGTTACGAATAATTTGCGTGATTAAAAGACTTTATAGGGGATATCCTTTTGACGAAAAATATAAGTTCCGACCTAAAAAAACGATATCGAAGCCATTCCCATACGACTCCTGACTTCTGAGTTCCCCTCCACCAGAGGGGTTATATCATATTCGGACGGGTCAGTTATAAATAAAATTTAAGGACTCCGGGTACCAACAGTACCAAAGAAATACTGAAATTATCAATACTATTCCTCCAATATTTCCTTTTTTCCTCCAAATATTTCCTCCTGATTCGGTCCTTCCCCTCCCAGGAGGGGAGGGGGAGGGGCGAGGGGTGGGTTGACTCCTGAGGACTCACAACAGTTATTTATAAGTATTCAACCGAACATGATATTAGGGGTGGGTTGACTCCTAAGAAATAGCCTACCTATTTGTAGCAAATATTTATCAAACTGGTATTATAGTAAATTTCAGGTATTTTAACCACACAATAAAAATATATAGCAGTACATTACTTTGGCGTTTGACAATAAATTTGAATGGAAAGGGAGTAGGGGAGTGGGAGAGTAGGGGAGTAGTCAACATAAGAATAATTAACAATAACTGGGGTGCTAGTTATCAAAAAAATTATTCAGTCTGTGTTAATTGCTTAATAATTGAAGTGTCACTTAAGTTAAGCATTCTTTTTTCACCCTTGGTATTAGTACTGGTAAATCCCGAAAAACTTTACTTGGACATACTAATGTCGTTAACAGTATTGCATTTTCTCAAAATGGCAAATTTTTACTTTTTAGCATCTAGTAATCGCTATGGTGTCGTTCATTTGTGGCAAATTAATCAGTTATACTAAAATAGGTAACAATTATAAATCTATTTGATCGACAGGACTTGGTATTACCACTGGGGATTTGCCTTCAGTAATTCAGTAATTTTTTCTGCTTCTAGAGGTTTAGAAAATAAAAATCCTTGACCAAAATCACATTCTAACTGTTTTAATTGTTTGAATTGTATAGGTGTTTCTATACCTTCAGCAACTACATTCATTTTCATAGTTTTAGCAATACTAATAATTGCTGGCACAAGTCCTAAATCAGTTGATTTCTCATCAATTGACCAGATAAAAGATCGATCTATTTTTAGGGTATCTACAGGAAATAAATGTAAGTAACTCAGTGAAGAATAACCAGTACCAAAATCATCTATACATAGTTTGATATATCTTTCTCTAAGTTGTTTGAGTAATATATCAGCAGTTTTTGTATTTTCCATTATAGCACTTTCTGTAATTTCTAATTTAATATTTTGAGGATTTACTTGTGTTTCTGCCAGGATTTTATCGACTTGTTCAATCAAATTTGGTTGGGCAAATTGTCTGACTGATAAATTAATACTCATTGTCAGAGGATAATCGGTAATTTTTTGCTGCTGCCATTTATAGAGTTGATGACACGCCTCCCGCATTACTAAATTGCCAAGGGGGTTAATTAAACCTGTTTCTTCTGCTATCGGAATAAATAATCCTGGTGAAACTATACCACGTTGAGGATGATACCAACGTACCAGTGCTTCAAAACCTGTTATTTTACCTGTATTAAATTCAATAATTGGTTGATAATAAACGACAAATTCTTCTTGATTAATTGCTCGGCGTAGGTCTGTTTCTAACTGCAAAAGTTGGAGAGCAGAATTATGCATTTCTGGAGTGAAGATATGATACCTTGCTTTCCCTGATGCTTTAGCTTGATACATTGCTGTGTCTGCATCTCTTAATAAATATTCTGGTTTTTCATAGTTATTATTGCCTAAAGTAATGCCAATACTAGCATTAATAAAAACTTCATGTCTGAGCAGCTTAAATGGATAAGATAGAAGTTCAAATATTTGATTTGCTAAGTTCACAGCAGGATCTATATCTTGAATATTGATTTGTAGAATACCAAATTCATCTCCTCCTAGTCTTGCTAAGGTATCTTCTGGTTTAAGTACTTTTTGTAAGCGACCAGAAATTGCTATGAGTAATTCATCTCCTACTAGATGGCCAAGAGAATCATTAACTACTTTGAAGCGATCGCAGTCTAGAAAAATCACGGCAAACCGATATTCTGAATTGACTTGAGTATAATCAAGAGCTTGTTTTAGACGGTCCATGAATAAAACCCGATTTGCTAATCCTGTCAAACTATCATGAAGCGCCATTTCAAGTAATTTGGCATTAGCTTCCTCTAGCTGCTTTGTACGCTCTTGCACTCTCATTTCTAGTTGAGTATTGAGTAGGAGAACTTCTTTTTCTGCAGCTTGTAGTGATAATTGATTTTGAATTCGGATTAAAACTTCTTCTAGGTGAAATGGTTTAGTAATATAATCTACCCCTCCTACTTTAAATGCTTTAACTTTATCAATTACATCATCAAGCGCGCTGAGGAAAATTATCGGAATTTCACAGGTCTGAGGATTATTTTTTAACTGTTGACAAACTTCATACCCATCTACCTGTGGCATCATAATATCTAGCAAAATGAGATTGGGGGGTGCAGTGTTTACCGCCCTCAGTGCCATTTGTCCACTAATTGCCTTGCGAACATTATACCCTTGCTTTGTTAGCATTCGGGATAAAAGGCGCAAGTTTTCTGGCGTATCATCAACAATTAGGATATCTGCTGGAGTTTTGTTCATATTTAGTATTTTATTTTGTTGTTTTGAATTTTCCATTGTTAACTATTTAGAGCTTTCTAAATGTTTGGTTAAATCTATAATTATATCAAATCGAAAGTTCTCAACTAAATCAGTTAAGGCTGTAGTAAGAGTTGCATTGTCTTGAGGAATTTGCTTAAGCAGTTGGAAAATTTCATCATCAGAACCCATAGATGCAGCATGGTTTAATTTTTTAGTCCACTCTAAAGGCATCTTGGCAATCTTAGCAGTTATTTCAGAATAATTTAGTATTTTTTCTGGAGAATTTTCATTGATATTTTCATTGATATTTTTATTGTTAATTTTTTTTGCTGCATATATGTATTTTGCTCCTAAATGTTTGCCAATTTTTCTTAATAATTCTGATTCTTGAAATGGCTTTCTCACAAAATCATCACATCCTACTGATAAAATTGCACGTTTGTCTTCTTCAAATGCACTAGCAGTAAGAGCAATAATTTTAGTTGATTGACCTTTTAATTGACTTCTAATATTTGTAGTTGCTTCATAGCCATTCATTACAGGCATTCGCATATCCATTAAGATTAAGTGAGGTTGCCAACTATGCCAAATTTCTATGGCTTGTTTACCATTCTCAGCTTCTTGAACAGTAAAGCCCACAGATGCAAGTAACTTGACCAATAACAAACGGTTAGTATTTTTATCCTCCGCAATTAAAATACGATATTGAGGTTGGTCAAAGTCCAAACCAATAATTATTTCTTCTGAATATTGATTTTCTGTTGTTAAAGATGCTTCTACTATCTCTGCTTGAATATCAAAAGTAAATGTACTTCCTTGACCCACGATACTATTTACAGTTATTTTTCCCTTCATTAATTGAACAAATTTTTGACTAATTGCTAAACCCAAACCTGTCCCTTCTTTAGATTCATAACCAGTTAAAGTTTGACTAAAAGGTTTGAATAATTTATCTAGTTCATTGGAGGCAATACCCTTTCCAGTATCTGTAATGGAAAAAATAATCTGAGCCACAGAGGAGTCTGTTTCTAACTGTTCATTTTTCATGTTAGTAACTAGGGAAATATTAACTGTAATGCTACCTTTTTTTGTAAATTTAATCGCATTACCAATGAGATTAATTAATACTTGACGTAATTTATTTTCATCAGTTTTAATCCATTCAGGAATTACTGAAGAACGCTCAAATTTTAACTCTAAACCTTTTAATTGAGCTTTTAACTGTAACATTTTTTCTAGGCCATCTAATAGACAGTGAAGATTAAAATCATTTTCATTTACTTCTATTCGTCCCGATTCTATTTTTGACATTTCAAGAATATCATTAATTAATGCTAGTAAATGTTCTCCACTATGACTAATAATTTCTAGATATTTTTGATATTCGAAAGATAAATCTTCATCTCTATTCATTAGTTGAGTAAAACCAAGAATGGCATTTAGAGGTGTGCGTAATTCATGGCTCATATTAGCCAGAAATTCACTTTTCGCTTGATTTGCTGCATCAGCAGTTTCTTTTGCTACTTTCAATTCTGCTGCTTGTCTTTGGCTATAAGTAAGTAGTTCTGCTTGCTGCACAGCTACTCCTAACTGAGTACCTATTTGAACCACTAAACTAATTTCTGATTCTTGCCATGAGCGCGGACCAGCATTTTGGTAAATTGCTAATAGTCCCCATAACTGAGTACCACAAAATATCGGCACAGTAATATAAGCTCTTACTTGAAATTGCTCTAAGAATTTTAGGTAACATGAATCAAACCCAGATTGGTAAATATCTGCTACGGATGTATATTTTATTCCTTGACTATAAACACCACCTTGAGTCTCTTTTAGATAAGTGTCGGCATATTGTACCGTTTTATTAACACTGGCAAAACCTTTAACTACACATTCATTTTTATCGACTGCAACTTCGGATGCTAAGGAACCTAATACAGAAGTCCATTTCTGGTCTACTGACTCAGCCACACATTCCCCACTCCAGTCAGGATGGAAACGATAGACAATACAGCGATCGCCTTTAACTACCTGTCGTAGTGCTTCAGTTGTGGCTTCAAATATTGATTCTAAATCTATAGACTGGTGCATCTTCTGAATTACTGTAGCCAGAGCAGACTCTCGCTCTGCTGTTTTTCGGAGGGTTAACTCAATTTGTTTTTGTTGCGTTATATCTCGAATCACACCAACCAATACTTGATTACCAAAAATATCAGTGGTGGCAACTTTTTTTGTTGATAGATAATGAACTTTACCAGCAATATTTGTTAATTTTGTTTCACTTTCCTGTTCTATTCCATTCTCAAAGACAAGGTTGTCATTTCTCCAAAAAACATCTGCTTCAGATTTTTGGAAAAATTCGTAGTCAGATTTGCCAAGCAACTCTTTTTGCGAAGCTCCGACCATCTGACAAAAAGCATTGTTAACGATTTGCCAACGGTGCTGGCGGTCTTTAACAAATATGGGGTCAGCTACTGAGTTAATAACTCGCTCCAAAAACTTTTGGCTAGCTTGTAGTTTAGCTTCTGCTTGTTTACTTCCAGTAATATCAGTAGCTGTACCAATGATTTGTTTGACTGCTCCTGATTCTGTTCTACTAAAGATGGTCTCTCTACTAAATAGCCATATCCATTTCCCATGGCGACATCTTATTTGATATTCAAATTCAAAGATATCACCATCTGCTCCAATCATAATTTGTTGCTGGTGTTGAGGCAGTCTCACAAAATCATCGGGGTGCATCAGATTTTCTAATAAATTTTCCCCCATTTCTTGAATTTCTAATTCTGTATAGCCAAGCATATCTTGAATTGAACGATTAGTATAAACATTTTTCTTTTCAACTAGATCGTATATATACAAAAGACTTGGACAGGTCTGGGTGATTTTTTCAACTAAACGTTGACTTGAGCTTAATGCTGCTTCTGCTTGTTTGCGGTCATGTGATTCTATTGCTAAAGCTGTCATATATGCCATATAACTAGCAAAATTTTGTTCTTCTATCGTCCAATATCTTTGAGTTTGAGTTTGCTCTAAACAAATAACTCCAACAATTTTTCCCTGTAGATGAATGGGAGAATCTAACATTGAATAAATTGAAAATGGAGTCAGATAGGAATCACTGAATTCTTGAGTTCTATGGTCTTGATGAGCATCTGAAGCAGCGATTAATTTTTCTGTTTCTATAGCTTCAAAGTATTGAGGATAGTTATCTTTAGAAATAATTATTCCTTGACTATGTTTATCTAAACTCATTTCATATAAATCAGCACATTTAATTTCTGATTTATCGTCATTATAAAACCACACACTTACTCTTTCTATATTCAGGGTGTGGCTGCCTAATTTAGTTATTTCGGCTAGAGCTGCACCAAGATTTCCTTCGTATAAATTTTGGCTTTTTGCTAATTTTAATAAACCTGATTGTGTTTGTTTTAAAATTGTTTCACTATTTTTTAAAGCTAATTCTGCCGTTCTTCTTTCATTTATTTCTCTTGCCAGGACGGCATTGATTTGAACTAATTCCGAAGTACGTTGTTGCAGGTCTTGAGTTGCAGATTCAACTCTTTTTTCTAATTCATCATAAGCTTTTTGGAGCTGAAATTCTGCTTTTTTACGTTGTAATTCTGCTGTTGCTCTAGCAGCAAATACTCGCATAATAGCTATAGCATTTTCAGGGTTATCTAAGGCTTGATTATTATTAATACATAATGCTCCTATTACTTGTTCTTGTTCATTTATTAATGGTACTCCTAAATAACAAACTGCTTCCATTGCAGCTAACCCAGATGCTTTCGGAAAAATTTTCTGAACCTGGTCCGCATAAAACTTTAGTTGTGCTTCTTTAATGACAGGTTCACAAGGAGTTCCTTCGATTTTATACTTTATATTTTCTGCTAAGTTTTCTTTGGCAAAAAATGCTACTGTTTGGAGTTCTTCTGAACTGTCTTCTGGAAATTGTGATACAAATGCGTGCCTAACATTCAAAGCTTTTGCTAAATGTTGAACTAGAGCAGAAAAGAATTTTTCTCCTGTAACTGAAGCTGTACCAACAATCAAGTTTTTTAGAATATTTTCAGCTTTTACTCTTTGACTTACTTCTGTTTTTAATTGTTGATTAATGGCTTCTAGTTGACCAGGACTTGGTAAGGCCAGCGCTAGAGGCATAATTTGCACTAGAGAAATTGCAGTATACACTGATACTAAAGCAGTAAAGGCTTTGATTAGCCCTGATATCCAGTATGCTGGATACCAAAGAGTCCAGACATCCATCAGGTGACCTGTGCCACAGGAAATAATAAAAGCTCCAAACAGGAAAAATATCTGTTTAAATGGGACCTCTGTTCGCTGGCGGAGAAAGTATATGAATGTAATGGCTATGGAGTAGTAAGCCAAACTAATCAAAAGGTCACTGAGAAGATGTAACCAGATAAGCTGAGACTGCCACAGGTAACACTGACCATGAGGCATATATTGGTTTGATGAAAATAGAGTTATTAATACTTCCCACATAATAGAATACCCATTAAGTATCAACACAACAAGATCTACATTTTAATGGAATAATTAATATTGATTAGTTAAATTATATCTAAATCAACTCAATTAAATAAACCACACAATGGAAATATTGGCATAAACTTATCTATATATATGAGAATATTTAAGAAAAACATGAGAGATATGAGAAATAATTTCTCATACCAAATTCCTGAGCATCTGTATAATTCGTTAAGAGTCAGAATTCAGGAGGGAAGAGAATTAAAAATATTCGGCAATTAATTATGGAGAACGGACATTTTTTTTTATACCTAATTAAATGAATTTAATATGACATAAAATGATAGTTTCTTTAGGCAGATAGGATTATATTGTTAAAGTTGAAGGTCGAACTTTAAATATAGCAGTCGAAGGAAAGGGCGCGGACATATCAAAAGCTTAAAACTTAGACAACGCAATATTTTTCCTTCTTCCTTCTCTCCTAGATACAGGATATTTCATATCAGTAAGGTACATCTGTGGCAGTCATCTTGCCCGTACTACAAAGACTTTATCATTAATATTTGTACCTCATATCATGTTCGCTTGAATACTTAGGGCTTGTTGAATAAAGTCTTTTTGCTCTTTGTAGGAGACAGGAGACAACCCACCCCTTGCCCCTCCCAGGAGGGGGAGACAGGAGAAAAGGGTCGGGAGCGAGGAGGTAGGAGCGGGCGTTTTGTCTCTCAATTTTTCTGCTATAATCATCCCAAAATACTAGCTTTTTGCAGCTCTTTCCATCGAAAAGTTGGTACTTTTTTCAACTCTAAAACGCTAAAATCAATACCAGTCAATACTTTTATAATTAATCAGCAAGCCCTAATTAATCAGCAAACCCTACTCATACTTTGGTGGAAGGAAGGCAGAGGGCAGCTATGCTGTTTGCGTAGCATGACCTAGGAAAGGGTTTCTTCCAATTTTGACTTAATTCTATACACGCTCCGATGCTGCCGGACATGATATCATCGGTAATTCGGTAATTTCTTTCTAATTCATCTACACTTAGATGCTCCTGGATACTTAAGCGTCTTGGCATAGTGGCGTTCCCGGAGCGTGGCGTCAGCCATATCGCTCCGGGCAATTATTTTTATCTCTATTATACACGCTCCGATGCTACCGGACATGATATTACGCTGATCAGGATATCATCATTTTAGTATTAGTGGGATAGGTTCATCGATTTGCAAATGAGCTTCCAGATTCCGCTTACCCGACCAAAAAACTTTCTTCTTATACTCGGGGTTTCTTCTTCTTTCTTCCCTCCTGACTCCTGACTCAGTAGTTCCCCTCCACGGTCGGGGGAGGGGCGAGGGGTGGGTTGACTCCTAAGTAATGCGCGATTAGTATCATACCCGCGCTTCACCAACGCCAAAAACCTTTGCTATTTCCTGTTCTCCAAATAAATTACTACCTACTAATAATCATAATATTCACTGGATTGAGTGGAGTAAAGCGAGTTAAATTAGCTATAGGTATAGAACGAGATAACTGTACTTGCAAAAGACGATAATTCCAACTTCTATCGCTCTTTTTTCTTTCCTCTACCCAACTCAAAGCAGTATGCAAATTTTCTAAACTGGTAAACGCTAATACTATAATTCCTCCAGGTAGCATCCTCATCCCACAAACTCCCAGAATATTCCTGAGTTTACCACTACTGCCTCCAATAAAAATTCTATGGGGAGGACGCAGGTGATGCAAAATATCTGGAGCATTACCATGAATAGAAACTACATTGTTAGTCTGAAAGCGACGGCAGTTTTCTTCAATTAAACTTGTTCCAGCAGCAGTTTTTTCAATTGCATATACTGTAGAATCACTAAAAAGGCGGGCAATTTCAACTGAAACAGAGCCACTACCAGCACCAATATCCCAAATAATTTGTCCTGGTTGCAAACCCAGTTCGGCCAAAATTAACACTCGTATTTCCCGTTTAGTCATTAAACCTGGGCGGTCATCGTAAGTACAAAAATAACTATCGGGTATCCCTAACCAAGGTAAGTTAGCTAAATCTAGAGATTGATTAGTAGCTATTCTAGATTGACGTAATAATACCACTACATTTAACGGAGCAAATATTTCTTGTTTTGCTTCATCTATAGACCATTGTTGAACTCGTTCATCCTCACTACCTATATTTTCACAGACCCAAAAATGATAGTCAATTGGTAAATCTAAAGCCAATAATAAACTAGCGATCGCCTTTGGTGTATGAGTATGGTCTGTTAACACTGCTATTTTCTCAACTCCCTGCTGCAGTGCTTGAATCAACTCATCCATCGAGCGACCATGAACGCTAATTATTTTAGCATCTTGCCAAGGAATTTTGAGGCGACTAAAAGCTAATTGTACCGAACTCAGGTGCGGATAAAACCTTAATTTTTCTGGCGGAAAATGAGTTACTAATAACCTCCCTAAACCAAAAAACAAAGGGTCTCCTGAAGTTAAAACTACGATACAACTATTAGGGGTATCTAAATGCTGTCGTATTTCTACAATTGTCTCAAGTATATCTTCCAGTACAATAATTTCGGCGGAATGATTAGGAAAATAACGGAGATGGCGATCGCTTCCTACTAATACAGTCGCCCTTTCAACAATTTGCCGCACTGACTCATTTAGTCCAACAACTCCATCTAAACCTATACCAATAACATTTATAGTCACGATAATTTATAGCTAAATCAGTAGTCTGTAGTCCGTAGGAATTATATAAAATACTCCAAGTACAATTTTTAAACTCCGCCCTTAAGAACAAGTTACGATAGAAATTTCAACTTATCAAGTCAAAGACTCATGTAAATAAATAGTCCGCCGAATATAGGTTTGTTCGGCGGTACTAAATTTATGTTCGCCAATTTCTCGAACTGTAATCTATATCAATAATAATTAACCAGGTATTATTTCTGGCCTAATTTTATGACAAATCTACAACAGGCCAATCTGGTTGTCGATAATACCGTATCATATTATCAAACTTTCGCAGTTCTCCCCGATGCAACAACATTTCTGAATTGTTTTCCAACCATTGATTATTTAATTCTGAAATCCCATCTCCCACAGCAGCAATATCTAAATCTGATGGAATTTCACCAAAGTATCCCAAGGTAACATGAGCAGTAAAGTGATATTGCTGTTCGATACCTAGAGCGATGAAATGAGGATTTTGATAAATTAACCGACGTAGTTGTAGAATCCGATTGTAAGAACTTTCATCTTTTGGGACTAGACAAACACCAATAGCTCTAGTCATTACCATAATTCCTAAAATTTGCCAACGCACTTGATGGCCATTTTGGGAAATAGATAACTCTTGAAGACTTTCAGCAATACAAGAGCGTAGTTTTTCTTCAAATTGAGGGTTACTTTGACTAGCATCTAGAAAGGCACTTTCCCAAATTAAATCAGCTAAGGTTAAATGAAAACTATTGCCAGGCACGGGAATTATTAAATTAGTTCCCAATAGTTCTACCAATTGTTGTTGACATTGTTGCAAATGCTGATAAAATTCGTCGTTTTGCGAGTCTTCTTCCCTCGGTGGAGTAATCACCGAATAGCCAGGAAAATTCTTAGCCTCAATTTGGCCATCCAGTTTAGTGAATTTCGGAGACTGTTGGATATATTCCAACTGAGATTTGTAACTTGATAGCAAGGTTGTCTGTGCTACTCGGTTAATGTAGTTCTGATATGTATCGTCCAATCTTAATCGCCCCTTATCAAAAAATAGCTTTTTATGCCAATTTACCTATACTTTGGCGAGGATGAATATTCAATGATGCTAGCAGCTAATGCTTTGCGTGAATCTGTCCTCGATCCTAATTGGGCTAGCTTTAACTATGACAAAATTTTGCCAGCAATAGATGCTGTTCAAACTGGATTAAATCAGGCCATGACTCCTCCTTTTGGTTCTGGTAGTCGTTTTGTCTGGCTAGTCGATACTAATATAACTCAGCATTGTTCACAAAATCTATTGGAAAATTTGGAAAGTACTCTACCTCAGATTCCTGAAACTACTGTGTTATTGTTGACTACGTCCAATAAACCTGATAAAAGACTTAAGTCCACAAAATTGATCCAAAAATGGGCTGAGGTTAAAGATTTTTCTCCTATTCCTCCTTGGAAAACAGAATTACTGGAGCAGCAAGTTAAAGAAATGGCTCAGGAAGTAGGAGTCAAGCTTAATTCTAGTGGGGTTACTTTTTTAGCGGAAGCTTTAGGTAACGATCGCCGACAACTTCATAGTGAGTTGACTAAATTACAGTTATATGCATATCAAGATGCTGTAGTGGATTTAGAAGTAATTACTAATCTGGTGAGTTCTCAGACTCAAAGTAGTTTAAAGTTAGCTACAGCAATTCGTTTAGGTGATACAGTTAAGGCTTTGGAATTAGTGGCAGATTTAATTGCCCACAATGAACATCCATTACGAATAGTGGCTACTCTGGTAGGCCAATTTAGAATATGGTTTTGGGTAAAACTAATGATAGAGACAGGGGAGCGAGATGAAAAAGCGATCGCTCAAGCTGCGGAAATAGGCAACCCTAAAAGGATATATTTTTTACGACAAGAGGTTAATTCTTTGTCCTTAAATCAATTACAGAAAACCTTACCTTTATTACTAGAGTTAGAAGTAAGTCTCAAGGAAGGAAAAGAGCAAATATCTACACTACAAACTAAAGTAATAGAACTTTGTCAGATGTGTTCTCAAAAAAATATCTTGAGTGGAAAATCGTAGAACTATCGTAGGCTCGGAGTTAAAATTTAGGAGGACGGAATCATTATGGCCATAATTCAAACATTCCCATCGCTCTGAGTAAATTTATATAGTTTTTTTTCAGGCTTTTCCTCGCCATAATTATCATTATTGGAGATATTTATTCAAGACATATAAAGTCATTAAATTGCCCACAGAAAAAACCTAGAAAATATTTAACAATTAAAGTTAGCATAATTTTTAATCTTCCATACCCCCTAAAGTCACTATTCTTAAAAATTAATAAAATTAATAGGATTGGCATTTCATAATCAGCTAAAGTATTGAATAATTTTATGATTAATTTTACTTAGTGTAAAAAAATCAGAGCTTCTATTAGAAATCTCCAATAATAAAAAATCCAATTAATTATCGTATTCTTATTCATTAATTCTTTCTGCCTACTCCCTACTCCCTACTCCCTACTTCCTAATCCCTCTTTTGAAGGAGATGTATATTAAACATCATAATATGATAAATTTAATTAAAGGTATAGACAGAGAAGCAGCAATTTTTAATTATTCGATCTTGTTAAAAATTTATGATTTCTGCTAATATACAATCCAAGTAGTAGGTTTTCTGATTCTGCAAATTATCGGCGGTTGGTCAGCCTATAGATATTAATTTAATTGGTTGTGGAGGAGAATCTGGACGAGGTGAAAAACTCATGGTAGTTTGTAGCTAGACAAACCCAGTGAAACAATAAACTGCCGTTAAGATTTTTAAGATTTTAAAATTGGCTGTAAAAATGTCAAAATTTATCTGAATGCTTTAATGAAGACCCATACTATGCAAAAAGTAAGTAGGGAAATCAGGAACATTAAAAACTGACATTTACTAATTTTAGATAGTCTCTATATTTTCAAAGACAAACAGGTAAAATTTAGTGCTAGTAAGGTTGTAGTTCATAGAGTAAAGTCGATGAATTTATAAACTAAAGTATAAGTCTGTAGAGAGAACGTAAGACCCAAAATTAAGTTAACTTAGTAACTTAGTATAGGCGTTACTCTCTCAAGCAGGAAGCTCAGAGCCAAAAAGTTTTGGCTTTGGTAATTCACTATAATAATTAAATAATTTTAAGTAAATCAACTATTCGCCCTCCAGCCCAAAGGAGCGCTATTTATGGCATCAAATAATCTGCGGGAACTTGCTAAACAAGGAGATCCAAAAATAATCTCCTCAATTATTAACCACTCACTACAAAAAAAAGGTATTAACGTCCAAGTAACTAGGGACAATGGTTGTCTTGAAGTTACACTTGAGTCCGATCAAGTTGCTAATCAACAAGTCCCTCTTGTTGAATTTATTAGAACTGGAATCGTTAAATTGGGAGTTGAATCAATCCACACAGTCAAAGTATATGGTATTCAGACTGGCGATCAACAACCAGTCTGGGAAGATGAAATTATTTTAGGTACACCACCAACATCGGATCTACCTGACTTTGAAGAAAACTCAGACTTAGAAGATATTCAGCAACCTATAGATGAGTTAGATCAAGAAGAAGTTGAAGCTGACTACGAAACTGAAACAGACGAAGATTATTACGAGGAGGGAGAATACGACGAAGAAACTGAGTATGAAGAAACTGAGTATGAAGAAAATGAAGAGGAAATATCAGGGCAACCTCAAGCTCAAAAAAAGAAAACTCCTCTTATTCTGGCAATATTGTTACTCATTTTTTTAGTACCATTAGCCACCCTTGCTGCATTACACTTTAGTGGAATATTTCCCTTCCCTTTATTAAGTGGGTCAAAACCAGAAAACACTGAAACTAATGACTCTGACCCACCTCAACCACAAACATCTTCTGAAGATACTGAAAGCTCACCATCTCCAAAAACAAATGATTCGGGAAGTACTGTTTCAGACCCTTGGTATTTTGCTGTTAAAAGTGCCCAAACTGCTGCTCAAAAAGCCCAGACTGCTCAAACAAAATCTGAATGGAACGCGGTAGCTAATGAGTGGCAAAAAGCTGTCGATCTTATGAAAGAAGTGCCAGAGTCTAATCCAAACTACCAAACAGCACAAACAAAAGTACTCGAGTATCAAAATTATCTGGATGTAGCAAAGCAGAGAGTAGAGCAAACTACTAATTAGGAATAAACAAACAACACAATGAAACTTTTTGTGCCAAGTTACCTTTGTTTATCAAGATGTTGCGAGAAGACCCGCGCTCTCCTCCAAGGGAGCGTCGGGATGAATCGCAATCAATGTTGATATTTCATACACAATGTGTTAAAATGTGATAAAGTTAATTAGCAAATAATCATAGATGGTTGAAAAAGCGTACAAATTTAGGTTTTACCCAACTCCGGAACAGGAAAATCTGTTGAGGAGAACCTTGGGATGTGTACGCCTCATCTACAACAAAGCTTTAGCAGTGAGAACTCAAGCCTGGCATGAACAAAAGCAACGAGTGAGCTACAAACAAACTTCAGCTATGCTTACAAACTGGAAAAAGCAGGAAGATTTAGATTTTCTTGACAGAGTAAGCAGTGTACCATTGCAGCAAGGGTTGAGACATCTACAAACTGCTTTCACTAACTTTTTTAGTGGACGGACTAAATATCCCAGCTTTAAGAAAAAACGGAATGGTGGTAGTGCTGAATTTACGAAGTCGGCATTTAAGTGGAAAGATGGTCAAGTCTATTTAGCTAAATGCTCTGAACCGTTACCTATTAGATGGAGTAGACAACTACCGCAAAACTGTGTGCCAACAACAATAACAGTGAAACTTGACCCCTCTGGTAGATGGTCTATATCTTTGAGAGTCAATGATACCAGAGATTTAAAACTTAAGCCAGTCCAGAAACAAATAGGTATTGACTTAGGAATTACCAGTTTAGTTACTACCAGTAATGGAGAAAAAATTGCTAACCCAAAGAATATAAACAAATTACATAAAAAACTGAGATTGGCGGGGAAGTCTCTATCTAGAAAAACCAAGGGTTCTAATAACTATCAAAAGGCTAGGCTGAAATTAGCCAGGATACACGCAAAAATTAAAGATTCAAGACTTGATTACACCCATAAGCTAACTACTCAACTAATCAGAGAAAACCAAACGATAGTGATTGAGGATTTAGCTGTGAAAAATATGGTCAAGAATCACAAGTTAGCAAAAGCAATAAGTGATGCTAACTGGGGAGAATTAGTCAGGCAATTAGAGTACAAGGCTGATTGGTATGGACGGGAATTAATCAAGATTGATAGATATTTTCCCAGTTCTAAACGTTGTTCTAATTGTGGCCATGTAGTGGAAAAATTACCTTTAAATATTAGAGAGTGGGATTGTCCAGAATGTGGTAGTCACCATGACAGAGACATAAACGCTGCAATTAACATTTTGGCTGCGGGACTCGCAGTGTCAGTCTGTGGAGCGACTGTAAGACCATCTGAGAGTAAATCTCCGAAGGCGGGTGCTAAGAAACAGAAAGCCCCTAACAGTGATGTTAAGGAATCCCGCGCTGTCTCGTAGAGCAGCGTCGGGAGGATGTCAAGTGAACAACACGGCGACTGAGTAGTAATATCATGTCCGTTTAATAGCGATACGGTAAATCTTTCTATTCTCCCTAGTTTCCTACTCACTTATTTATAAGTATTCAATCGGACATGATATATATTGTCAAATTATTTTTTAAATAAAGTAAATAAGGGAAAATCATACTATTTGAGACACTCAATTATGGGATTGATCGACTAGACCTGTTGTAGAAGTTGAATATTTTTAATCTCTACATTTTTTATGTTTCTGTTCTCTGGTCTCGACTTATGCAAGAAGTCTACTTTTTAGTAAGCTTTATTGAAGTCATATCATGTCCGTTGGTATGGTTTGTGTAAACCCAAGGGTGAATATATACAGGAAATTTAAGTTTTGTCAGGCTTTTAAGCCTTCTTCTGTCTTCCTTCTTGCTTCTTCCTTCTTCCTTACCTTCGTGCTTACAATACCATAGCCTGCATTATTACTAGAGTTTAGACTAATTAGGGTTTGCGTATGGAAAGTCTGTTGGTAGGGGTAGGAGACAACCCACCCGCGGGCCCCGACCGTGGAGGGGAAGACAGGAGAAATGGAAATTATAGAGGAGGTAGTCGTAAAAATTGTAAGAGTGATTTTTCTGCCATAATCATCCCAAAATACTAGCTTTATGCAGCTCTTTAGACCGAAAAGCTTGCACTTTTTCAAGGCCAAAAAAGGCAGCAAACCAATATCAGTCAATGCTTTGATATTTAATCAGCAAGCCCTAATTAAAGCTGGCTGGAAACTTGCCCAGGGAGAATAGTGACATAGGCCAACTAGACTGATATCAAATCCGTTGGCTTCGGAGTAATATAATTCTGTGAGCAATCTGAATCCACTTTTTACCGTGCTCTTAAATTTTTCTCCTGTACTTAGGCGTTTGACATAAAATCGTGAATACCAAATTTGTAAATGTTTGCGACAAAGCCTGTCCCTAGTTAAGTTGTTCCTAAAAATCACAATCCTGTAAGATTATTTGATCAGACCAAATTGTTATAAGTTAAGTGATATTAATTTGGCTTACAATCAATTCATAAATCCTCAATCAATACTTGGTTTACCTCATTTTTATATACACATCAAACCAGAGGTCAGGCGTCTTAAAATTTCACGCCACATCAAAGATATTTTGGCAAAAATCAAATTAACCCTAGTCCCTATAAGCAAAACTAAGTAATCATAAATTACTGACTCTCTTCCAACTAACTTAAGGTTACCTCGACAAATTACCAAATACAAAAATAGATAAAATATATCACTAAATTTAGCTCTAGTAAGCTACAGACTTCAATAGCTAAAAAGTTCCATGATTTTCCTGTGAAATTTATCTGCACAATTATCCAATTAGATACAACGCCTTATCAGTTCTCAGTTATCAGTACATCCTGCAATAGGGAGGTGATGAAGAAGCATAATTTTATTTTTTATCCCCTTAATAATGGGAAGCTTGAAACTTATTTTTTTTGTCAGCTTATTTGGAGAGTCAACTAAAAATATAGATTTTTTATTTTAATTTTTACCTCTAGACAAAGAATAAATTAGGGAGAATCCGGGAATTATGACGATATTTATATATTAACTAGGTGATTATTTTAGAGGTAAAATTAATCTCCAATCCTAGTCAATTACAATTCCTCGGCTTCTCCATTCCACTTATTCTTCTATCTGTGAGCCATTACCATTAGTCTCATCGACTTTCTCATCTTCTACTTGAATCAAATGAATGTGTTTATATCCTAGCTTTATTTCAAATTCATCTCCTGGTTTTAATCCCATAGATGTAGTATAAGTTGCTCCTATGACAATTTGGCCATTTCTATGAACACTAACTCGATAAGTTGGTTCTCTACCACGCCCATCTTTACTACCGTCAGGATCTAAATCAACTCCTTTTGCTGCTAGAACTGCATCATAAAAATCTGTGAGATTAACACGAGTTTCTTCATTTTTTGTAACTGTGTAATATCCACAACGTTTAGCAGTTTCCCTTCGTGGTAAGTGAGCAAATTCTTTTACCTTTTGAAGTAAAGTTTTTCCGGTTAATGGAGTTTCTGGATTGTCAACCATAGTTCTTAATAATTCTCCTTCTGTTTATAATATAGTAAATCAATTTTACTGAAAATTGTTAGGCTTATTAAAAATATATCCTGAAATTTATCAATTGTGCAAAAAAAAAATTTTACTAAGCCTTAAGGCCACTAATATTTGAGTAGATAATCTAGATTTCCATAGTGTGGAACTTAAGCATTCTTGTTACTCTGAAATTCTCTCCTAATTTTCAAGAGTTCTTACTCTATTAGGTTTATTTTTGTACAAAATTATTTTAGGAGGGAGGAGGAAGGAAAAATGTTACGGATATAAGGTAAATTATCTAATCAGTTTACTTAATTTACCAGCCGGATTTTTTGAAAATGAATCTGTAATTCTAAGTATCTGGAGATCTGGAATTTTCTCTACAAAGTGATGGCCTAAGTTTGAATAGTAATTTAAAATATTTGCTAAAATTGTATTGATTGATAACAATTTTAATAGGTAGTAGTTAGGCGATCGTGTTAATTGGTGGATATAGTGACTTTCTTATAGAACCCATTGGTATCTTTGTCAATATTAAGTTTTTTTTATAAAAGTCTGGAGTAAGGCAGATGTGGGTTGGGCAATATGGGAAAATTAAATTTGAGGGCTGATTTTTTCATAAAAACTAATACTTAAAAGACTTGCTAATGGTAATTATATAGATATCATATAATTTATGATTGAATACTTATAAATAAGGGAGTAGAGATTTAGGCAGTAGTGAGAACTAAGTAGTCATGCAAAATTAATTACACATACTCTAAAGCGAAAAAGCTGATGCTGTAAAAATTACAGAGAATAAAATTAGGTAATTAATTTTGCTTAAGCACTTAAAGAGATTTGCCGTCGAAGCTAGAGGAGCCGTTTTTTCCTAATCGCTATTAAACGGACATGATACCAAATGGGTTTTATGGAAATAAATACTCAAATATTGCTCAGAATGCGTTTTTTTTCTATCGTTGAGATTTCAAAGTCACTTCATACTTACAGCGCTTTTCGTTTGAGTAAACCACAAAATATTTTGGGTAGGGGAGCTGTTACATTAGCGACCTATGGGAGTCGGGTAGGGAACCCGTCGGATTGGCGACGTCGGGAAGTAGGAAAATACTTTGACCTTTTTTGAATATAACTTTACTACAGCGCTCAAGGGAATTTGGTATAATACAACGCAATTAAATATTGTTGAGGGCTAATATGAAATCTGGTTATACAGTTATTGCACTTTCTACTTCCATTCAATGCAGACATAAAATGCCGGAATATCGCCAGATAATTCTCTCTCTCATCCTTCCTTATAAGCTAAAGCAGGTTTCACATTAACATATCTGCTCCTTCAGCAATGTCAAGCTGAATCTCTTTGAGAGCTTCTCTACCGTTTGCTGGGTCCATTTGATAGGTTCGGCGATCGCCAAATTGAGGAGCAGACTCAGCCACATCTCGAAACGGTCGATAGTAGGAGGAAGCGTATTTAGCAGCATAAGATAAAATCGGAATGTTTTCAAATCCTACTTGGTCTAAACCAGATCTAATTGCTTGTACAAAACCATACCTGCTTGAGCTTGAGAAACTGCTGTTTTTTTCAGCAATTCTAAGGTAGGGTCGTTTAATACACGACCTGTCAAATCTCCTACTTCTAAATAACCACAGTGACCATGACTGGTGTATTCACACAAACAAGTATCTACAACTACTAATAAATCTGGCACTGCTTCTTTGACTGCCGTTGTAGCTTTTTGGACGATACCACAGTCATGCCAAGCTCCTGTAGCTTCAATATCTTTATCATCAGGAATGCCAAACAACAGGATCGCGGGAATCCCTAAATCATATACTTCCTTAGCTTCCTCAACTATTTTGTCTATTGATAGTTGATAAACACCAGGCATAGATTTCACTTCGTTGGCTACACTTTCTCCCGAAATAGCAAAAAGAGGATAGATTCAGATCGTTAGTGTTAACAATGTTTTCTCGTACCATACGACGTAGCTGGGGATGGTTACGAAGACGACGAGGGCGATGTACTGGAAACATATTCTTTTCTAATTAGGGTTTGCTGAAAAAGTCTTATGAGTGAGGGTAGGAGACAGGAGACAACCCACCCCTCGCCCCTCCCCCTCCCAGGAGGGGAAGACAGGAGAAAAGGGTCGGGAGCGAGGAGGTAGGAGCGGGCGTTTTGTCCCTTAATTTTTCTGCCCAACTATGCGCCTAAAATACTCACTTTTTGAGCGTTTGAGACGTGATACCAGGTACTTTTTAAAGGCCCCAAAAAGGCACTTGTCTTTATCTGTCAATGCTTTTAGATTTAATCAGCAAGCCCTAATTAGAACTACGTTATTAACTAAGAAAAAGTTTATGGTATCTCGATCTAAAAATTAATACTCAAATAACAATTCTTTATATTTAGTATGGCCAATTGATCGTAATCACATCACTAATTAATAAAATTTGATATAGTATAAGATTTTTTATAAATTATCTTCCCAATGCTCAAAAAAACAAAAACTATAAAACAAAACGTTAAATATCACCAAAATTAAAATTTAGTACTAAAATGCAGCAAAAGTTAAAATTTTTGCTACTAAATTTACTTAGGAGTTAATATTATGAATGAATCGGCACCTGTGCCAATAGGAATTGTAGGTGCTTCCGGCTATGGCGGGGTGCAACTTGTTAAGCTGCTTGAGGATCATCCAAAAGCTGAGGTTGTATACTTGGGGGGTGACAGCAGTGCGGGGAAACCTTTTTCTTCAATCTACCCTCACTTGGAGCATTCTGTAGATTTAATTGTAGAGCCAATAGATTTGGACAAGATAGCCAGTAAATGTCAGGTAGTCTTCCTTTCTCTTCCCAATGGTTTAGCTTGGAAGATGGCACCAACTCTGTTGGAAAAGGGATGTAAAGTATTGGACTTATCGGCTGACTATCGATTTTCTAATTTAGAGACTTATCAATCTTGGTATGGTGGAGAACGTACAGATAAACAAATAGCTGCAACTGCTGTCTACGGTTTACCAGAATTGTATCGCGATCGCATTGCTAATGCTCAACTTATAGGTTGTCCTGGTTGCTATGTCACGGCTAGTCTTTTAGCACTTTCTCCACTATTTAAACAGGGTTTGATAGTACCGGATACTGCAATTATTGATGCGAAGTCGGGGACTTCTGGAGGTGGTCGGAAAGCTGCTATTAATATGTTACTAGCTGAGGCGGATAATTCTATCGGTGCTTATGGAGTTGCTAGTCATCGACATACTCCAGAGATTGAACAAATTTGTGGTAATTTGGCTGGTTATGATGTGAAGGTGCAATTTACTCCCCATTTGATGCCAATGGTGCGGGGAATATTGGCTACAGTTTATGGTACTCTCCGAGATCCTGGGTTAGTACGAGAAGATTTGCTGACTATTTACAATGCTTTTTATCGTAATTGCCCTTGGGTGAAAGTGTTACCTAGTGGTACTTATCCTCAAACTAAATGGGCTTGTGGGACTAATCTCTGTTATCTTGGTATTGAGGTGGATCACCGTACTGATAGAGTGATTATTATGTCAGCTATTGATAATTTGATTAAAGGTCAAGCTGGTCAGGGTATTCAGTGTATGAATTTGATGATGGGTTGGGAAGAAACTCTGGGATTACCTCAGTTGAGTTTTTATCCCTAATAGTTTCAAGAAGGAAGAAGGAAGAAGGAAGAAGGAAGAACGAAGAAGTGGATGGGGACTCAAACCCTAACCAATTCTAAATATTTTGTAGACGGCAACGAAAGAGTTGGTGTTTGACAGAGATTGATGATGAACCTGAGACACAGAAAAGCTTTTTCCACTTTTCCCGGCTATAGAATTGTTTGTTTTGTGTCTATCCATACCCAAGTTTGTTTCTGGCAGTTAGTTAGTTTTTGGTGGTTTTATGCCACCTACTACCTGACTGCTAATTTCTCAACTTAAACTTTCTGCTATAGATGGAGCGATCGCTTTTCGGTCGGGAATCAGAAGCAGATTTTTGTCAAGTTTTTGGTAAGAAGAAGGAAGAAGGAAGAAGGAAGAAGGAAGAAGTAGATGGGGACTCAAACCCTAACCAATTCTAAATATTTTGTAGACGGCAAGGAAAGAGTTGCTGTTTGACAGAGATTGATGATGAACCTGAGACACAGAAAAGCTTTTTCCACTTTTTTTTGGTAATAGGGCAGGCAAAATTCATCAGGGTGCTTTAATTTTTGGGGTTGCACATTATAGAATGATATTGCCAAAAATTAGTTTAGACTTTGACTAAAAAAAACCATTAATTAATTATTCTAGCAATTATCAAATCCAAAATCTTGTTCATCAAAAATATAAAATCATTCGTCACTGTGCAACGCCTAATTTTTTGCTATTGTCGTCTGAATTCTAAATTCTGTTTGCGGAGCATTCCGTAGGAAATTCTAAATTCTGTTTGCGGAGCATTCCGTAGGAAATTCTAAATTCTCATAATTATCGAACTACACCGCCGCCTACGGGTCGAATATCTTCTCCTGAGAAAGGGGTTGTACCACCTTGCCAGTTGAAGTCACTGATCCGGAGGCTAAATGTACCAGTTTGTCGTCTGGGACTAAAAGTTAATACGACTCCATAAGTACGACGACTGTATTCTAATGTGATACGATCGTCGAGAATATCACCATTTTCTATGTTGATTCCACTTTGATAGCCAACCCGAAAACCTTTATAAATCTGTTGGACAAGACCAAATAATAAAACATTCGTATCTTCAACGCGGTCAAAGAAGAAAGGTGACTGACCACTCAGACCTGTCTGGCTATAAGTTAAGTTGAATCCAGTATAATCAAAAAAGTCTCTGGAAAAATGTCCAAATTGACCAGTAAACCCAAGACTGCCACGAAGATAAGATTGGTCTTCATCGTTACTATAAAGGCTAGTAGCACCAGTCAGTCCTAAGACCATTTGCACAAATGGAACTACTGGTTTGCTGGTATATCTCAAGCCTTCGGTTGGGGTTGCTGGCAATGCTTCTCCACTCCAGATTGTTAGTGGGTATCTTAGAGAGACTACGCTCTGGAAACGACCAAGGTCAGCTCGTGCTTTAGCATCGTCGTCATCATTTTCATCATTTTCATCGGGTAGGGGTTCAAATGGTTGGAGGTCTGTTAATAATTCCCGACGGTCTGTTCTAGCATTGACAGTTTGATAACCTGTCTGAAAACTTAGTTGGGCACCGGTTTCTCCTAGTGGTATTAGGGGGGAGGTAAGGACTACACCTGCACTACTATGAACTGTTTGAAATCCTAAGCTGCCATTGAATAGGCGATCGCGATAACTATATTCTCCTGTTAAGTTGTAACCTTGGTATAACTGTCTTAGTCTAATGCTTCCCCGAAAGTCGTCTTCTTCTAGGTCGGGAAAGTCTTTGAATGTGAGAAATGTGGCTCGTCCTTCTAGTTGAGTTGTGGGGGTTATGGAACCGTTGATTGAAGCTTTGAGACCAAACACGTTATCGTCTATGGGGGAGTCGCCTTCATCTCCTAAAAATGCTCTTTCTAAGTAATATTGGGGAGTTAGTCTGACTTGAAATGGTATTTGAAGTGGTGGTTCAAATGTGGTTTCAACAAATAACCCTCCTCTATCATCTTGGTCATAACCAATTTGAATTGGTAGGGGGTCTCTTTGGTTACGGTCAATGATTGTTCGTTCGCGAAATAGTGGCAAGCTAAAGCGGTTGTCGAATACTAACCGTGCTTTTTTGGTGATTAGTTCATCTTGAAAGGGTGATAGGGGTTTGAGTGTTGCACGCTCGCTTCTTAATTCTACTTCTGGGGGTGAGAATGGATCGTTGGTGAGTCGGAGATTTGTAGCTTCCCAAGTTCCTGCACCTAATAGGTTGAGACGGTCTGCTTCAAAGCGTAGTCTATTAACTGTTCCTGCTTGTTCGGGTGCTTCTAGTTTGGGTTCAAATGTAACTTTTGTGCCTTCTGTTGCTTTGACATTTGTTGGTGGTTGAGTAGCACTGATGCGATCGCTTAATGTTGTTGATTGTAATGCTCCTACTCCTTCTGTGGTGGGTAGGGACTGTGAGGATATTTCTTCTGCGTTACCGACAAATATAATTCCACTTGCTTGTTCAATTACTCCTTTGTCTAGGCTAAAGTTGTATTCCATTCGTTCTCCTAGCAATACTTGTTGTCCCTGAGTAAAAACAGCGTTTCCTGTTGCTAGGAGTTGGCGAGTAGTTAGGTTAATTTGTACTTTGTCGGCGTTAACGAGTCCTTGACTAAATCGCACTATTACTTTACCTTCTGCTGTAATTAGTCGCCGTTGGTCGTCATATTCTTGGCGCTCTGCTGTTACTTCTACTACGTCTGCTGGTAAGGGTACTTTAATAGGTTGTTTATTTTCTGTTTCTTCGTCTGACTCTTGGGTTTGAGATTCTGGATCTGTTATGGGAATGGGTGTCTCTTCTTCTTTTGATTCTGGGGTATCTGGTTCGCTAATAGGTTGTTGGTCTTGGGGAAGATTTGGCAATTCTGGGGAGCTATCTTCTATTATTTGCCCTATTTTAAGTGTTTGTTTTTGTCTCTGTGTTTCAAGTTGCTCTGGTTGAGTGAAAAATTTTGAGGTAATTGTTTTTTTTCTGGTACTTGCGGTATTTTTACTGAAACGTTGTAAGATTTCTCTACTGTTGGGGCTATATAAGTTTGCTTGTTTGGTCGTTTGTTCTTCTTGTTTTCTGGCAATATATTCGGAGAAATTTGAGAAGGAAGTAGAGGAGAATGTTAGTTTTCTATCTGAATTAATTTGGTTTTCGATAGTAGAAATTTTTTCTGCTGATGATATGTCTATTTCTACAGGTGGTCCAAGACTTGCTGAGGTGGTATGAATTGGACTTACTGGACTAACAGGGTCAAAGGTGGATTTAATTTGAGGAATTTTGTACAGTACGGTTTCTCTGATTTCTTGTCCTGAGAAGGTGCTTTTTACGGACAATATGATTTCCTCAGTCCCCTGGTTTAATTTTGGCACTGGGTTAGATACTTCCTGTGGTGATTTTATAACATATTGGGTTACTGTTTGTGAAGGGAGGGTTTCGACTATTGGAGGTAGTTCTGGTGGTGGCGGAGGATAGGACATATTTCAGATAGAAACACTAAGCTCAAAGATTTAAACATCAGAGTCGATCATAAACTTAAGAGTTAGAATTTTTACAGAAGATTTATCAATTCAAGAGTAAAAATCTAATTAGCTTGGCCTGGAGATTACTTTTTTCCACTTTCTAGGGTATGGATATATTATTCAGTTATTCACTGAATTTTATTTTGTTTATCATATTTTGTGAATTTTGTCAAAAACTAGCCTGGAATGTAACACTTAATTAGATTAGTGGACTTCCAGGCTGACTGACATCTTGGTGCAAGTTTTTATTCAGTCTATTTTTTACTCAGTCTACGTGATGTGCAACTTTCTACAAAATAATCAGTTTTTCTGGGTCTTTGAGGGAAAGTCTGCTTCTGAAGACTCTCTAGCTCTCATCCGTTGAAAAAAGTTGCACAGGGCGTCAGTCTATAAAAATATAGAGATTTTATTACTCCATATCTCGACCACTAGGGTTACGAGCGGGGTCGTTGGACAAGAATCCAAAAATGAATAATCCTACAAAGAAGAGGACGACAATATTAACGACTATTTTTAGAGTTAGCATTTATTAGTTTTCTCCCAGAGTGTGAAAAATTGATCTTGATTATGAGAAATCTACAACTTTCTTATCATATCTAAATATTGTCTCATTTGACTACAATTATTTGTCAAATATTTTTCAACTTCTTTTGGCTCCATTGCCAGATTTGTGCAAGGACTTTTTCTATCCAGGTCATAACTATATCTACCCACCCTAATATTTCTTCTAGGGGGTGTTTGATATATCCCATTGAAACTGAGGCTACTTCTAAGCAGTCTTGTTCTTGTTGGTTATCTGGCTGATTGTCTCTACTATAATTTTGATAATGTTGAATGGAAACTTTGGCATTTTTTGTGGTCTGAGAAAAGTTTTGTTCATTTGTCTTTGTTAAAGCTTTGATGCTTCTGTCCCGATTTTCTCTACATCTGATAGTTTCTATTTGGACAGAATTATTAGAGGTGAAAATGGTCTTTTGAGAAGGGTTCTGTGCCTGGTCTTCCTCTTGTTTTACTTCTAATAATGATTCAAAGGGTAATTCTTCTATGTTAATGGGTGGTAGTAATTCGTTTAAACCTAGACTTCTAGTAATTGGGTGTAGGTAATTTTTAGCTACATTGCTAATAAAGTTATGGAATGTTAGATTGGAACTTGACAATAATGGCAGTGTTTGGTACTGCTTCTTTTGCTGAATTAGTTCATTTTTCTCTAGGGGTAATTTCAATTCCTCAAATAGGTTGAACCGCAAGGCTATTTGACTGGTTTGCACCCAAGCCATAATTTGCCAGAAAATGCTCATATATCCTGAGTTGGGTGCTATTTCGGCGCATGGTTGAAGTTGTAATGGGGCTTTGTTTTCTAAGTAAGCTGTTAAGATAAGTGGCTGTTTTTGTTGTTCTTTGGTCCAAAGTTCAGATTTTTGATGATTATCTGCCAGGGTGTCTTGATTTCCTAATTTAATGTTTAGTCTTGGGAACAGTTTAGATTGGGGTTTGATTAGGGAAGAGGTGGAGGTGTTTACTGAGAGTTTAGCTGCTGGTGGGGTGACTGTTGGTATTGTTGTTAGTGATGCTTGCTGAGTCGGTTGGTTGGCATTTTGATGATTTTTAGTTGTTTCATTATTGACTTTATTTGTGATTTGTGGTATTTCGCTGGTTCTATTTTTTTCTAGTTGTTTGACTGCTAGGCGAGAGGTTTGCAGCAACACATATATTGGATAAAGTAGCAATTGAATTGTGTTGGTAGTTGCAAATTTTATTTGACTGAGGGTGCGATCGCTTCGATCTAAGATTTGGCGATATTTTTCAGAAACAAAGTTTAATACTTTACTTTTATAAGGACTTGATGTCATTTTTATTTTAGGTGTTTTGATCGAGGTAGGTTTATTAATTTTCTAGATTTTCTTTTTCTTGCTCCGTCTTTATGCCCTCGGAAACTTTTGACTCGCAGGCGGTACACTTTTTTGAAGCAACGGGCAATAGAGCAAGGTGATCGGATAATTTTTATAGAATTAAAAGGGAAAAAGTTATAGAGAGTAGTATTTTACTAAACAACTGTATTATATCTTAGAAGCGAAGTTTGATGAGACTCTGTAGGTAAGAATGAATTTTTTTCAGTTCTGAGTGAATTTTAATTTGACACTCTGCGGGATAAGTCCACGCGGATTCTTAAGCAGAATAAATTTGCCTGGATAAATTAACGTCAAATTTAAGTAAGCATTCAGCCGTCAGCCATCAGCTATCAGCTATTGCTTTTAGTTTAGGGGAAAAATTTTATGAACCGTCTTGCTACAAAAGTTGCCTCCCTGGTCCTTAAAGTCAGTTGTTAATTTAAACACCGTCCTTTAAGTAGAGAGTCTTGTAGCTGATAGCTGACTGCTAATAGCTGAATGCTTACAAATTTAACCTTTAATGGCATAGCCAAATATGCCTCTAGTCTGTCTGGGATAAACCCATTCAGGTTACTTTTTAATCCAATATTTGCTGCACCATTGCAGTCAGCATTAATCAATTTATTGTGCTTAGTTTTGTACAAACCACGTTTGATTCTTTTGCCACTAAACCTATATTCAGTTGAATTATGAGTATGATAAACAGGTATATTGTCTCTATCCAAAAAACTAGCCTTGGATGTGTAAGACTCCTCTTGTTCCAAGTAAGTTAATCCATATCTTTCACACATAGCTTTTAACTTTAATCTCAAACTATAGTGTGGTATTTGTACAAATTTTTGATACCCACCCCTCTTGCTCCCCTCTCTGGAGGGGATGGGGGTGGGTGAGATTTTTTTGATTCCGGGATTAACACCTACAACAATCGTAGATATTTGATTTTTACTACACCAGTTAATGAGATATCTAACTGTTTTATTCAGATAATCTCTTACTTTATTGTTTCGATTTACTGTGATGTTAACCTGTTTCTTAGTCAAACCTTTGATACTTTGTTTATCCTTTAATGACTGTAATCTAGCATTTTCCTTGTTGTACCACTGGTTGATTGATTTAAGTTTTCTGCCGTCCAAAATGAACGACGACCCAGTATTTGATACACAGGTAGCTAAATTATTTAAACCAAGGTCTATAGCTAAAGCTTTATCAGTTTTTGGGCTGGTTGTGGTTCAATTTCAGTAATAAATTCTACTTCAAAAAACCTAGCATCATATCTAGGAATTACTCTAACTTCCTTTAGGTCTTTATCTATTAATCTATCCGGAAAAGGGATTTTTATTTCCCCATATTCAGCCTTAAATTTCCTAAACATTGGGATCTTAAAATATCCATATTTGACTATAATTCGAGGTATAATCAAAGGAAAATACCCCTCTTTATTTAAGTATCTAGGCATTCGTATTTGTTCAAAGCGATACAGCCTCTCATTGGCAGCTTTTATTAAGTTGAAAAAAGCTCTAAAAGACCTATCAACAACTTTTAATGTTTGTTGTGCAATATCGGTTTGAAGTAGCTGATAATTTTCATTGTCTTTGCAGTGATGATAGTTGGATTCATATCTGAGATACCCACCTTCTGCAAAATAAAACTGTCTCACAGAGTAAAGCCCTACATTGTACATATTTTTGGATAATTTACACAACTGTCTTAGGGCTTTAAACTCTTGAGTGGACTAGTTCCTAATTTTGTTCTTTTGAGTCAGATACATTTCAACTATTATCGCCATATAATATAAGTATAGCGAAAATAGTTATTTTGGGGAATACCAATACTTAGGGCTTGCTGGTTCAACCTCAAATAATTGATATATAAAGGTTTTAGCTGTTTTAGGTTGCTCAAGATCAAAAAGTTAGCATTTTGGGCTTGAGTTAGATTGCATTGTTTTTAGTTGAATAAAAAGTCATGCGTAGGGGCGAACAACTCCCAATACATAAATTATCTCACAATTTTTTGGGGAATGCAAGACTAAAAACCTGACCGATTTTTCTGAGCTTCACAAAATGTTTTTTTTTGACTCTTCTAAATTGAGTGGAGCGATCGCTTATATATCTTATATATCTATCTATAGTTATCGGTAAAAAGTGCAGTGTTTTTAGTTGAATAAAAAGTCATGCGTAGGGGCGAACAACTCCCAATACATAAATTATCTCACAATTTTTTGGGGAATGCAAGGCAAAAAACCTGACCGATTTTTTTTGGTGCTTCACAAAATGTTTTTTTTTGGCTCCACTGAAACGAATATTTTCTCTATCTTTTCAATTGAGTGGAGCGATCGCTTATATATCTATCTATAGTTATCAGTAGAAAGTGCGGTGTTTTTAGTTGAATAAAAAGTCATGCGTAGGGACGAACAACTCCCAATACATAAATTATCTCACAATTTTTTGGGGAATGCAAGACTAAAAACCTGACCGATTTTTTTGGTGCTTCACAAAATGTTTTTTGGCTCCACTGAAACGAATATTTTCTCTATCTTTTCAATTGAGTGGAGCGATCGCTTATATATCTATCGCTTATATATCTATCTATAGTTATCAGTAGAAAGTGCGGTGTTTTTAGTTGAATAAAAAGTCATGCGTAGGGGCGAACAACTCCCAATACATAAATTATCTCACAATTTTTTGGGGAATGCAAGACTAAAAACCTCACAGATTTTTTTTGAGCTTCACAAAATGCTTTTTTTGACTCTTCTCAATTGAGTGGAGCGATCGCTTATATATCTATCTATAGTTATCAGTAGAAAGTGCGGTGTTTTTAGTTGAATAAAAAGTCATGCGTAGGGACGAACAACTCCCAATACATAAATTATCTCACAATTTTTTGGGGAATGCAAGACTAAAAACCTCACAGATTTTTCCTGGTGCTTCACAAAATGTTTATTCTGACTCTACTGAAACGAATATTTTCTCTATCTTTTCAATTGAGTGGAGCGACCGCTGATATCTCTGTCGCTGATATCTCTGTATATAGTTATCAATAGAGAGTGTGGTATTTTTAGTTGAATAAAAAGTCATGCGTAGGGGCGAACACCTCCCAATACATAAATTGTCTCACAATTTTTTGGAGAATGCAAGGCAAAAAACCTTGGTGTCGCGGATTTTTTCTGGTGCTTCACAAAATGTTTATTCTGACTCTACTGAAACGAATATTTTCTCTATCTTCTCAATTGAGTGGAGCGATCGCTTATATCTCTATACATAGTTATCGGTGAAAAGTGTGGCATTTTAGTTGAATAAAAAGTCATGCGTAGGGGCGAACAGCTCCCAATACATAAATTCTCTCACAATTTTTTGGGGAATGCAAGGCAAAAAACCTCACAGATTTTTCTGAGCTTCACAAAATGCTTTTTTTTGACTCTTCTCAATTGAGTGGAGCGATCGCTTATATATCTATCTATAGTTATCAGTAGAAAGTGCGGTGGTTTTAGTTGAATAAAAAGTCATGCTTAGGGGCGAACAATTCCCAATACATAAATTCTCTCACAATTTTTTGGGGAATGCAAGGCAAAAAAACCTGACAGATTTTTTGGTGCTTCACAAAATGCTTGATCTTGAGTGGAGCGATCGCTTATATATCTATCTATAGTTATCCGTAGAAAGTGCGGTGTTTTTAGTTGAATAAAAAGTCATGCGTAGGGGCGAACAACTTCTAATACATAAATTATCTCACAATTTTTTGGGGAATGCAAGGCAAATCACCTGACAGATTTTTTTGAGCTTCACAAAATGATTTATTGGACTCCACTGAAACGAATATTTTCTCTATCTTCTCAGTTGAGTGGAACGATAGCTTATATCCTATCTATATCTATTCTTCTTTCTTCTGCTATATACTCGCTCTAACCAGATCAATAACCAAGAAATCAAAACTTTATGCAATTTTCTATTAGAGAAATTTCAACAACTATAGAAAAACTACGAAAATTAACTCAAGTAGATATTCAAAGACAATGGCGATGTCGGCAAAGAGATATACCTTTAACCGCACTTGAAAATTTAGATACTTGGGAATTAGCTGTAACAAATGAGAGAAAACATATTGCCTGGAAAAAAGGTAAACAGATTTTATGGTTAGGGCAAAAATTGATAATTCCCTCACACTTAAACAACTATTTTTTAGCTGATTTATCTTTAAAATTAGGTTTAACTTGGTGGGCTGAATCTGCGGAAATTTATGTGAATGGAAAATTAGTACAGACAGGAGATTTATTTGACTGTTCGAGTCGAATTTTACTGAATCCAAAAGTGATGATTGGGGAGACTTTTTTAATTGGGATTAAGTTGGTAAGTCCGGTACATGACTGGGGAGCTTTGGTAAAGTCTTGGTGTGTGTATGAAAATATAGATAATTATCAGCTAGACCCTGGTTTATTGGCGGATGAGTTAGAAATTTTGGTTGAATATTTTACAAAGGTTGAGGTTGAGAATGACTTAGATATAGACATAATAAAAGATGCGGTGAATTTGATAGATTTGCAGTTAGTGGGAGAGAGGGAAAAGTTTGAAGAGTGTCTGATAAAAGCTAATGTTGAAATAGCAAAAATTTCTGGGAAGTATATTAATAGTTTCAAACTGAAATTATTGGGTCATGCTCATTTAGATTTAGCTTGGTTATGGGATGTAAAAGAAACTTGGGAAGTGGCTGAACGAACTTTTGAATCTGTGTTGAGTTTACAACAAGATTTTCCGGAACTTATTTTCTGTCATTCGACTCCGGCACTATATGAATGGATAGAAGTAAATCGACCAGATTTATTTAATAGAATTAAAGGGCAAGTTGAGTTGGGAAAGTGGGAGTTTGTTGGGGGTTTGTGGGTAGAACCAGAGTTAAATATGGTGGGTGGGGAATCAATTGTTCGGCAGGTTTTATATGGTCAAGGTTATTTTTGGGAAAAGTTTGGCAGATTTTCTCTTGTAGCTTGGTTGCCTGATAGTTTTGGTTTTTGTTGGCAACTTCCGCAAATTCTTGAGGGTGGGGGTATGGAATTTTTTGTGACTCAAAAGTTGCGTTGGAATGATTTTATGGAGTTTCCTTTTGAGGTTTTTTGGTGGGAAGGTTTGGATAAAAGTCGGATTTTTAGTTTGATGTTACCGCCGATAGGAGAGGGTATTGATGTTGTGAGGATGGGAAGGTTTGCTTGTGAATGGTTGGTGAAAACTGGCAGGAAAAATGTTTTGTGGTTGCCTGGGGTGGGAGACCATGGTGGGGGTCCGACTAGGGATATGTTGGAGGTGGGGAAAAGATGGCGGGAGTCTGGTTTTTTTCCTTTGTTGGAGTTTACGACTGCTGAGAGTTTTTTGGTGGAGTTGGTGGGGGAAGGTTCTGATGATTTTCCTGTTTGGCGGGATGAACTTTATCTGGAGTTTCATCGGGGTTGTTATACGACTCATGCGGATCAAAAGAGATGGAACCGCTGTTGTGAGGGTTTGTTGTATGAGGCGGAGTTGTTTGCTGTTTTTGCTTCGGTTGTGACTGGGGCTTTTTATCGGAGGGGTGATTTGGAGGTTGCTTGGAAGGGGGTTTTGTTTAATCAGTTTCATGATATTTTGCCTGGTTCGGCTATTTCTGATGTTTATGTGGATGCTAATTGTAGTTGGAGGGAGTCTGAACGGTTGGGGTTGGAAGTTTTGGATGAGGCTATGGAGGCGATCGCTTCTGAGATTGATTTTTGTCTGCCTTTTTCGTTTGATTCTGGTGAGGGTGGGATGTTTTATCGGGTTATTGTTTTTAATTCTCTGAATTGGCAACGTTCGGAATTGGTTTCGGTTGCTTTGCCAGCGCCTCCGGAAAAAAAGGATTGTTGGGGTGTGGGGAGTAGGCAGCAGGGAGAGGGTTTGGATATGGATAATTATTCTGCTGGTATGCAAGGCGATGGAAATGACTGGCTAGTTTATGACAATGAGGGAAAATTAGTTAGTTCTCAGGTGTCGGATCAGGATTTGTTGTTTGTTGCTTCTGATGTACCTGGGGTTGGTTATCGAGTGTTTTGGTTGTGTTGCGGGTTTTCAGATTTGGACAAAAGACTATATATGAGCACACCTATTCCCCATTTTACAGATAGGATAGCGAAAAAAATTGAGTTTGTCAATACTGTTAGTTTAGATGGTGAAGGATGGCTTTTAGAGAATGATTTTTTACGGGTAAAGGTGGAGGGGGAAATGGGAAATTTGGAGAGTATTTTTGACAAGATTAATGAACGGGAAGTTTTGGGAAAAGGGAAGGGGAATGAATTGCAAGTTTTTCAAGATGAGGGTCAATATTGGGATGCTTGGAATATCGATCCAAATTATCAAGAATATCCTTTAGCTCCTGCAAAATTAATAGATATTGGGTGGATGGAACGGGGAGATTTAAGAAGTTGTCTGCGAGTTATTAGAAAAGTAGGAAAGTCTGAGTTTTGTCAGGATTATATTTTGGAATTTGGTTCTCCGCTACTAAAAATTAAATGTTGGGTAAATTGGCAGGAAAGTCATACTTTAGTTAAAGCTGCTTTTCCTATAAATATAGATACGGATTTTGTTACTTATGAAATTCCTTGTGGAGCTATTAAGAGAATGACTAAGTTTCAGACAGAGAGAGATAAGGCAAAATGGGAAGTTCCGGCTTTACGTTGGGCGGATATTAGTGATGATAATTATGGGGTAAGTTTGCTGAATGATTGTAAGTATGGATATGATGCAAAGTCGGATGAATTACGTTTAACTTTATTAAGGGGTTCGACTTGGCCTGATGAGGAGGCTGATGTGGGAATTCACGAATTTACTTATGCTATTTATCCTCATTTGGGAAGTTGGGAAAGTGCTGGTACTGTGCAACGGGGTTATGAGTTAAATCTGCCTTTGCTTGTTAAGGTAATGCCGTGGATTAGTTCTGAAAAATCTGGTGGAAAGTTGCCACAAATTTATCGTTTTTTGGGTTGGGAAACTGATAATTTAATTTTGATGGCGTTGAAACGGTCAGAGAGTAATCAGTATTGGGTTTTAAGGTGTTATGAATGTTTGGGAAGAGAGGCAATTTTGAAGTTGGAAAGTGATGCTGGTTTGGCAGTAGGAAAAGTTGTTGATTTGTTGGAACGAGATGTTGCTGAACCTTCTGTTGAGTTTGAAAGTAGAAGTTGTGAAATTTCACCTTGGAAAATAATGAGCTTTACTCTGGATTTTCTGGTGTGATGAATTTGGGGAAACGTTGTGAATTGAGATGAGCGATCGTTTGTCTCTATCTCGAATTTTTACTTTGAAGAAAGGTAGCAGTAAAAATTTATCTATAAATATGGCAATTTCTGATTTTTTGTTGTGGGAGATGAAAGATTTTTCTCCATTTGCCTTTTGTCGGAGTGGGGAATTTCTGCTCTGAGGAAAACTGACGATTTTTTATTTGATTTTGGCAGTGAAAGTTTCTCTATAAATCTGGATATAAATCTGGATATAAATCTGGCAATTTCTGATTTTTTCCCTGTGGAAGATGCTGAATTTTCTCTATTTGACAATTTCTGATTTTTTCCCTGTGGGAGATGGTGAATTTTCTCTATTTGTCTTTTGTCTGAGTCGGGAATTTCTACTCTGAGGAAAAATCGTTGACTTTTTGTTGGTTCTGGCAGTTAAAGTTTCTCTATTTTCTGTTGGTTCTGGCAGTTAAAGTTTCTCTATTTTCTGTTGGTTCGGGCAGTGAAAGTTTCTCTATAAATCTAGATATAAGTTTGGCAATGTCTGATTTTTGGTTGTGAGTGAAAATTTCCAATAAATATAGATAGCAGTTTGACAATTTCTGATTTTTTCCCTGTGGGAGATGGTGAATTTTCTCTATTTGTCTTTTGTCTGAGTCGGGAATTTCTACTCTGAGGAAAAATCGTTGGTTTTTTGTTGGCTCTGGCAGTAAAAATTTTTCTATAAATATGGATATAGGTTTGCCAATGTCTGATTTTTAACTGTGGGAGATGGTGAATTTTCTCTATTTGTCTTTTGTCTAAGTCGGGAATTTCTGCTCTGAGGAAAAATGTTCGATTTTTCTTTGACTCTGGCAGTGAAAATTTCTTGATGAATATAGATAGCAGTTTGACAATTTCTGATTTTTTCCCTGTGGGAGATGGTGAATTTTCTCTATTTGTCTTTTGTCTAAGTCGGGAATTTCTGCTCTGAGTAAAACTGACGATTTTTATTTTAATTTTGGCAGTGAAAATTTATTTATGAATATGGATATAGGTATGGAAGGTGAAATTTTTGCCTATGGGAAGTATGGGGAAATATCATTTTAATTTTAGAGAAAATTTTGAGTTTACTCCGAGTAAAAATTGTTGATTATTGAAAGGGGGTTGCCAAGGGAATCAAATATTTATGCTAATAAAATTTATCTAGTGATCGCCTCTTAAGATAAGTAGGTATCAATAAACATAAAACCGAGATATAAATGCCAAGTTAGTGAAAAAAAGTGCTTACTTAATGCCTACTTTCTAATTTATTCTCAACATTTTCTACTATTAGATTTTGGAATTTCTCTCAAACTTAATAATTATTCTGTTTTTTCTAAAGTAAAATGTTTAACTGATTCTGCTAAACTCTGTGTAATATTTATAATTTTTTGTGAAGAATCATATAATTGTTTTGTGACTTGACTTCTTTCGATATTTTGTTTGTGGGTAATTTGTAAAAATTCTGTGATTTTTTGTAGATTATCGGTCTGATTTTCTCCTAAAGATGAAACATTATCTATATAGTTATTAAATTTATAGATATTCTGAACAATTTTAGTTAGTCCTTGCTTAACTTCTTCTCCTAATTTTTGCTGTGGGAATTCTTCTACAACTATATTATTCTCATAAATACTCAGATTTAAGCTTTGAACATTGTGTTGAAAGTGTTCTAAACTTTTCTTGATTAATTCCCAATTATTTGCCATTTCTTGCAATTTTATTGCTATTTGTAATAGGTCTTCTTTGCTAGTTTTTCTAGAAGCAAAAATAGCAGTATTTAGTAACAAAAATCTACTGTGAATATTCATTTGCTCGACTAAAGCTTGGATTTTATTTAAATCATAATTATACTCAGTCAATCTTTTGACTTTGTGATGGATTTCTGAAATCAACGTATATACTTTCATAATTTCTTGAAAAATATTACCTATTGCCTGGTAACTTGTGGAAGCATAATTACTAATCTCTTGATAAACTTGTTCAGCTTCCCAGGCTTTATATGCTCTTTGATAAAAGGTATCAACTATCGCTTCTAAAGATGTGAGGAAAGAATCTATTTCTTCTGCTTGCAACTTACTATCTTGGGATAAATTGTGAAAAATAGTTTTACTATCTTTTGCGATTAGAGTAATAATTTCTTGACTATCAGAATTGACTTTTTTAACAAGTTTCAGAAAGTTGTTGATAGTCATATTAATACAATAAGATATTACTCCCAATTCTTCGCATCTAACTTTGAGTTTTACAGAAATTTGACCATGAGCAGCAGTATCTACTTTATCTAACAATTTTATAACTTGACTAGCGATTTTTTCTTGATCCTGTTCGCTCCTTTCTGCTCTAATTTTTAGATTAATTAGAAGATTACAAATCACGTCAGCCATAGAATTAAATTTTTTAGTCAAATCTTGTAGTTCGTCATTAGCATAAATAGGAATTCTAATATTATATTTTCCTTCAGAAATATCCTCTAGACAATTCTCTAGTCTATTAGTTGAACAACGAAGTTTTTGGGCAGTTATAATACCCAAGCTAAATGTTGTAATAAAACTGGTAATACCTGCTGTACAAGCGACCGCATAATTCCGGTGAGTTTTGCTTAGAAAAGTTGGAGAATACACTATTGTGACAATAGCAGTTGCTATCGCAGTTATTCCTCCACTCATCAAACCTATCCATAAAGGTTTATTCTTCATTACAAATTATTGTATTTACTACTCATACAAATTTTATTTGAGGCTGCACAGAATTAGGTGGTAGGTGGTAGGTCGTGGCTGGTAGGTGTTATACCAATTTTATGTGAGGTGGCACAGAATTATGAAATTTCTTTACTTGTCTATCTCGAGCTACACTCAACCCCAATTAGTATATTATTCTATCCAACTTCTTATAAATTTGGTATCATTTTTATTTTATATGCAATTAACCAAGATCAGAATATCTAGCACTGAAATAAATAACTTATTTTCAATAAAATACTAGATAAAGATTTACAGTATATTTGGTGATTAATGTGGTACCTCTGACAGGGTAAATATTTCTTGCTTGTTCTCTATCCGGCCTCCCAATATTCTCTAATCCCTACTCCCTAAAACCATCAACATAAATACTTTTAATATTGCATTTATTTATGCTCACCTACTTATAGATTAGCAGGCAAATGTTTGATATTTATATAGTTCGGTCGTACTCAGAGTTGCTGATTCCATTTCATCAAAATAAAAATTGTTCTAATAATCCAAATTTATTTGTAAAACAATCCAAACAAAATAGATAAAAAATCTCAAATTATTATCCCTGTTTCCTAATCTCAATATATTTTTTTATAACTACCTCTAATACTTCTATATAAATGACATCTATAATTTCAAACTTACAATAATTCAACTTAAAATTAATTTTATTCTGTCACTTATGATTAATATCTATTCACTTCTAATTCACATATAATTGTTACTTTACTGTGAAAATTGCCACAATGTCTGGATTATCCAGTGAAATTACATCTAATTTCTTGCTTATTCCCTGAAATCCCAAATCCTGTATCTGAATGAATTGGAAAAGCCTATATTATGATAAAATCATCATAAATTTAATATCAGAATATCAGACAATAATTTAGTTAATTTCTCTATGACCGAACATTGAGGGAGGGATAACACTATATTAAGAAACTACAAAGCTTATTTACATTTTGTTACAGTAAATATATAGATTTCTCAAGAGGAAGAATTCCCTTAATTTAAAGATTATTAACTTAGAGGAAAAATTTATGAATAGATCTTTTCGTGTCGGCAATCTATTTGGTATACCATTTTATATTAATTCATCCTGGTTTCTTGTCTTATTTCTTGTCACTTTAAGTTATAGTAGCAGCCTGGCAGAGCAATTTCCAGAATTGGGTGGAATACTACCATTGATATTAGGATTAATAGCGGCATTATTATTATTTTCTTCTGTTTTAGCTCATGAGTTAGGTCACAGTTTTGTTGCTCTATCTCAAGGAATAGAAGTAAAATCAATTACCCTATTTCTGTTTGGAGGTTTAGCTAGTTTAGATAGAGAATCAAAAACTCCTGGAGAAGCATTTTGGGTGGCAATTGCAGGTCCGTTAGTAAGTATAATTTTATGTGGTTTATTTACTATAATTAATAGATTGACAGCCATTACCGGACCAGCAGCATCAATTGTTGAACTTTTAGCTTATATCAACTTAGTCCTAGCATTATTTAATCTAATTCCTGGTTTACCACTTGATGGTGGTAATATCCTTAAATCTATTGTTTGGAAAATCACTAATAATCCTTACAAAGGAATTATTTTTGCTAGTAGAGTCGGTCAAGCATTTGGTTGGTTGGCAATAATTTCTGGTTTAATTCCCACATTTTTATTTAGTAGGTTTCCTGATTTTTGGAATATTCTTATTGGTTTGTTTTTACTACAAAATGCTGGTCGTTCTGCCCAATATGGAGAAATTCAAGGTACTCTTGCGGACTTAACTGCAGCAGATGCTATTATTCCTAATACCCCAATTGTTTCAGAAAATCTTTCTTTACGAGAATTTGTGAATGAATATGTAATTGGGAAAGATAGTAGAAAGCAGTTTTTAGTTATTAATGAAGTAGAGCAGTTAGTAGGAGTTATTAAGGTTGATGATTTGAAATTAGTTAATACTTCTGAGTGGCCTTTAGTTATGGTCAAAGAATTAACTAAACCTGTAACAAATATGGAGACTGTAGTATCTAAAACTTCTCTTTTAGAAGTAGTTTCTTTGTTGGAACAAAAGCAAATTAATGAATTAACTGTTATTGATGAGAATGGTGTTTTAGTTGGATTAATTGAAAAAGCTTCAATTAGTAGTCTGTTGGAAAACAAAGCTCAGGTTAAACCTGCTTAGGTTAATGTCAGAGAAAAAGATTTAATGTGTTATATCGTAGGAGTCAGGAGTCAGGAGTTATGCCATTTCTCTATGAAGTTGCACTTAATATTAAATATGAGAATAGTCAGTTTAATAAGGTCTGAGCAATAATTATTAAGTGCATTGTTGCAGAGAAATGATATCAGGAGTTAGATTAATGACTTCAATACCAATTTTCAGGTCATAAATTCTCTGTTTTTGTCAAAGGGATATTTCCTGCACTTGCCTTTTAATTACACTTATTATTCGACCACATTGTTTTTTCAAATTGGTATTATTGGTAGAGAATATGTGGTGTCGTTCAAAACATAGATATGAATGTGAAATAGGAGTAAGAATGAATGGCTTTTATACCAGTTTTTCGGTCATAAATTCTCTTGATTTTTCAAAGGGATATTTCCTGCACTTGCCTTTTAATTACACTTATTATTCGACCACATTGTTTTTTCAAATTGGTATTATTGGTAGAGAATATGTGGTGTTGATCAAAACAAAAATATGAATGTGAAAATTGAAATTTTCTTGTAGATATAAATAATAGGGAATAGAGAAAGATTGAGGAGATTGTAGAATTAGAGAGAAAATTTTTGTTAATTAACTAAGGAATGAAAATCAATTAAAACCAGAGAAAATTTCAGTATTCAGCTTTTAGCTGTTTCATAAATAATTAATATACACTCCTAAGATCAAGGTTAGTTTTTTTCCAATACTTTGAATTATCTTTAAATCTCTCAAGACTAATTCCTGCTATAATGGCAATGAATGAATAGCTGAATGCTGAATGCTGAATGCTGAATGCTTACGAGAAAATTAATTACTTTTAAGAGGTTTTATCAGACCTAAAACAGAAATTTCCGGTATTATTTAATTTACGTTCCTTAGAATATATAATATATAGCAATCTAAGGAAATAGCGCGGATAAATCAAAAGTTTAAAGTTCAGACAAGACAATATTTTTCCTTCTTCCTTCTTCCTTCTTCCTTCTGCATATATCTTGAAGACCTAATTCTGTAACTAGCAATCTCCCACTCAAACCTCATCACTAATTAAAATTTGACTTTATACATTTGAAATAATTCTCCTGGTTGTCGCTTTACTATTTTTCCACCCATAGCTTTAATCATTTTTTCCCAATTTTCTAAAGGTTCCAAAAATACTTCTGCTCCTAAATAGGTTTCTAAAATTGCCCAATTTTCTGCTAATGGTTGTTCTGGGTTAAGCACATCAAAAACAAAGTTATTTTCAGGTTTAAGAATGCGTTTTACTTCCTTGAGTACTTCTTCCCAATAATCTATGGGATAATAACAACTAAAACCTGTAGCGATCGCTAAGTCAAACTCATTTGCTTGATAATTTAATTGGTGAGCAGGTCCTAATTCTACTCCTTTAAATAGTTTATAATTTAGTTGAGAGCCTCGGTGATTAAGATTATCTTTGGCAATGGTACTAATTTCTTGACCATAAAAAAAAGCTTCCCAATCACGCCAAGGGTAAATCAAAAAACTCACTCCACAGCCAATATCCAAACATTTTTGATTTTTTTTAGGTTTAGCTATTTCCCAAAAAGGTGAAACTATTTTTGCTGTGAGATTACCGGAAGCATAATCATTAAATATTGGCATTGCTTCAATTTCCGAGGGTAACTCAAAAGATTCTCCTCGGTAATCTCGATCGAAGCGACTCTGTACTGCGATGATTTGAGTATGCCAATTATCTAAATTTTTTTGAGCGAACCAGGAAGATTTGTCCCCATCTGAGGACAAGGCAGACTTTTTTTTGGACATTTATTTCTCTATCGTCTAGAACCCTTAAGAGCTTTTGTAAAGTTCTTACGGTAAGATTTGTTACCAATTAATAAAACAGGCCAAAATATAGATAATACCAAACGATTCTGAAGGTTCCGAGAAAAGTTTGTTTGTTCAAACCCATTCCAGAACTTCCAGATTCCACCTCCATATATAGCCAGTAATAACAGGCCAATTAACGTACTCATGGCACAAAAACTCTTAAAAAGTCAATTTTTCAGATATAGCCCAAGTATAATTATGTAATTAATTTTAATTGGACTTTAAGTTTAATATTCCTATAAAATTATTATAACTAATAAAGGTAATATAGGTAAGTAGGTAGGTGTAGAAAAATATAAAACCAAGATACAAAATTTCAGGCGATGTGAGAAAAATTGCCTAACTTTTATTTTTTCTAAACAATCATTGTTCTATATTAACTTGATCTATATACTTAATGATTAAAGAATTAATATTAGATAATATTAAAAAAAACTTCTCTACAGCTACCTACCAATAGGGAAAGAGGAATATAAAGGTCATAAAAAGTCAGGAAAAATTTTAATTTTTATAAAGTTTGCTATGTCTAAATTTTATGATATTTTCTGGAGTTTGATTGATTTTGAGTGGAAAATTTGAAGGAAATATTCGAGTGAAAATTGTAAGCATTCGGCTATTAGCAGTTAGCTAGTCTCCTACAGAGGAACTGCGAACTTCGGTAATGAAAATGAACCTAAATAGCTAAATTTAGCTGATGCTTTTGCTTTTACCCAGACTTTGAATTATCGCTCAACCTCAATCCTAATTCCTTCTCCAAACGCAATAAATTAGCAATGCTAAGAATTGATACCTGACGACTTTTTGCGTATAATTCCGCAGAAAATACTTGCCAAAAATTTGCTAAAATTCAATAAAAAAAAATCTTAATTATAGTATTTAAAAGGTAATAAGAAATAATGATTTTTGACCAATTATTTTATTTGCATTCTGACACAATCATATAAAAGGTAGTGTCAATTAGTATTAATGAATTAATAGATATGAAGATAAAATTAACAATAAAGGAGGAATTATGCGTGCAGTATTAATGGCAGGAGGTTCAGGAACGCGACTTAGACCACTGACCTGCGATCTTCCCAAACCAATGGTACCAATTTTAAATCGCCCAATAGCCGAACATATTATTAATTTATTAAAAAAACATCAAATTAGAGAAATTATTGCTACTTTACATTATTTGCCTGATGTAATGCGTGAATATTTCCAAGATGGCAGTCAATTTGGAGTACAAATGACTTATGCTGTAGAGGAAGAACAACCTCTAGGAACTGCTGGTTGTGTGAAAAATATTGCTGAACTTCTAGATGAAACTTTCTTAGTAATTAGTGGAGATACAATTACAGATTTTGATTTAACTACAGCTATAGAATTTCATAAAAAAAATAATTCAAAAGCCACTTTAGTGCTGACTCGCGTACCTAATCCTATTGAATTTGGAGTGGTAATTACAGATGAAAAACAGAGGATAAAAAGATTTCTTGAAAAACCTTCTACCAGCGAAATATTTTCTGATACTGTCAATACAGGAACCTACATTTTAGAACCAGAAATTTTAAACTATCTACCAGATAATCAAGAAAGTGATTTCTCTAAAGAATTATTTCCTTTATTGTTAGATAAAAACGAGCCAATGTATGGCTATATAGCAGAAGGTTATTGGTGTGATGTTGGACATTTAGATGCTTATCGGGAAGCTCAATATGACGCACTTCAACATACAGTAAAACTTGATTTTGGTTATCAAGAGCGATCGCCCGGACTTTGGACAGGAGAAAATACTTATATTGACCGGACAGCTAAAATTGAGACACCAGCTTTAATCGGAGATAACTGTAGAATTGGCCCAAGAGTGCAGATTGAAGCAGGTAGTGTGATTGGAGATAATGTGACAATTGGCGCAGATGCTGATGTGAAGCGTCCAATTATTTGGAATGGGTCACTGGTGGGAGAGGATGCAAATTTAAGAGCTTGTGTAATTTGTCGAGGTGCGCGGATAGACCGTCGTGCTCAGGTATTAGAAGGTGCTGTGGTTGGTTCATTATCTACTGTAGGAGAAGAGGCTCAAATTAGTCCCAATGTTAGAGTATGGCCTAGTAAAAAAGTAGAGTCTGGAGCTACCCTGAATATTAATTTGATTTGGGGGACAACTGCTAAGAGAAATTTGTTTGGACAACGAGGGGTGCAGGGATTAGCAAATATAGATATTACTCCAGAATTCGCGGTGAAGTTAGGAGCAGCTTATGGTTCTACTTTAAAACCTGGTTCAACAATATCAGCTTCTCGCGACCAACGCAGTATATCTCGGATGGTTTCTCGGTCTTTAATTGCAGGTTTAATGTCAGTAGGAGTGAACGTAATAAATTTAGAATCTACTGCAATTCCTATTGCCAGAACAATTTTACCAACTATGAATGTTGTAGGTGGTGTTCATGTACGTCTTTCTCCTAACCGCTCAGACCAAATATTAATTGAAATCTTTGATTCTCAAGGAATTAATCTTTCTAAAGCGAAGGAAAAAAAGATAGAGGGAGCATATTTTAAAGAAGATTTACGCCGAGTACAAATTCCTGAAATTGGCAAAATGGTTTATCGCCATGAAGTATTAGATGCTTATAGTAAAGGCTTTGAAAATCTGCTTAATTCTGAGGCAATTCGCTATAGTAAATCTAAAGTTGTAATTGATTATTGTTATGGTGTTTCTGGAGCAATATTACCACAATTATTAGCTAAATTTGGTTGTGATGCTGTAGTTTTAAATGCTAGCTTAAAAGAGAATTCTTTAGGAAAAGAAGAAAAAGAAAGTTTATTAGATCAATTAGGTCGGGTGGTAGAAGCTTTACAAGCAAATGTAGGAGTTCAAGTAACAGCAAATGGAGAACAATTAATATTAGTAGATGAAACTGGTTCTGCTATTCGTGGTGAAATGTTAACTGCACTAATGGTCAATTTGATGTTAACCGCTCATCCGCGCAGTGCGGTAGTAGTACCAATAAATGCTTCTGCGGCAGTAGAACAAATTGCTCGTCGTCACGATAGTCATGTGATTCGGACAAAAGCAAATCCCACGGCATTGATGGAAGCTTGTCAAATTAATCATAATGTGGTATTAGGTGGAAGTGGTGATATGGGGTTTATTTTTCCTAAATTGCATCCTGGTTTTGATGCCATGTTTTGTATCGCTAAAGTAATAGAAATGTTGACTATTCAAGAGCGCTCTTTAGGACAAATCAGTGCAGATATACCTGCTGTTACTCATCGTTCCTATAAAGTACGTTGTCCTTGGAAAGTAAAAGGAGCATTAATGCGATATTTAGTAGAAACTAATTCTCCAGAAAAATTAGAATTAACTGATGGAGTAAAGATTATTAATCATCAAAATGATAATTGGGTATTAGTTTTACCGGATGCTGGAGAACCCTTAGTACATATTTATGCAGATAGTAATGATCGAGATTGGGTTGATAAAACTTTGAGAGATTACCGCAATACAATCCATGATTTTGTGAATTTATTTATGACTGGGAAGAAACTAAATGATTGATAGTATGGAAGAAGGAAGAATTCATTAATGAATAATTAATAATTAATAATTAATAATTAATGATGACCTCTTATCAATTAGACATTGGTAAGAAGGAATAAAACAGAAGGCAGAAGGAAAAATATTGCTTTGTCTGAAGTTTTAAGCTTTTGATATGGCCTCACTTTTCCTCTGATTACTATAATTATCTAGTTTTTATTTTCCTTTTTTTGCTAATTTGAAGCTGGTTAGACTTATTCAGTATGATCTGAAATTAAAAGTTCTCTTAATTTATTTACTTATTACATAGTTAAAAATTAAAATGAATAGCTGTATATTGATGGTACAAATTATCAAAGATCCAGAACTTCGCTACACAGCAGATGCTCAATTACCAGTAGCAGAAATGATGGTAGAATTCTCTAATTTAGGAGTAGAAAATAAACCTGCTGTACTAAAAGTAGTAGCATGGAGAGATTTAGCTCAACAAATTAGTCAACAATATCACGAAGGGGATTTTGTAATTGTTGAAGGTCGCTTAAATATGAATACTATTGAACGACCCGAAGGTTTTAAAGAAAAACGAGCCGAATTAACAGTCTCCAGAATATATCCTGTTAGTCCTGAAGCTATGACTCAAAATCAGAGTCAAACATCCAAAAATCAATCTAGTAAAAGAACTGTAACTCAGACACAACCACAAGAGCAAAACTATAATAATGTTGTAGATTTAAAATCTCGTCGTAGCTCTACTTTCCACGAAGAATCAAAACCAAATATACCAGAAGAGAATTCACCACCAGACGATTCTGACCCTATACCTTTTTAATAGACAGAAAATAGGGAGTAGGGAGTAGGGAGTAGGGAGTAGGGAGTAGGGAGTAGGGAGTAGGGAGTAGGGAGTAGAGGGAAATAATTGATGATTTATCTACGATAATTGATTTGATTTTTTATTATTGGAGATGTCTAATAGTAAATTAAATCGACTCCAAATACCTTAGTAAAAGCAGCAGCTACTTGAGGAAGGACTTCATCTATAGTAATACCAGGAATAAACTCTGCCAGACTACCTACAGATTTATCAGAAATACCACAAGGTACAATTCTATTAAAACCAACTAAATCTGGACAAACATTTAGAGCAAAACCGTGCATAGTTATCCAACGACTAACTTTAATCCCCATAGCTGCTATTTTTCGTCCCTCTAACCAAACCCCTGTTAAACCTGGATATCTTTCACCATCAAGACCATAAACATCCAAGACTTGTAGCAATACTTCTTCTAGTTGTCGTAAATACCAATGTAAGTCCTGCTGATAACGTCGTAAATTGAGAATAGGATAACCAACCAGTTGGCCAGGGCAATGATATGTAACTTCCCCACCTCGCTCCACTCGGTAAAGTTCATATTCATTTTCACTGGGATCGAATTTGAGAAAATCTAATGTGGCCCCTTGTCCTAAAGTATAAACTGGTGGATGTTCTAATAATATTAGGACATCAGTCAATTCTGGACAATTGCGACGTTGTTGGACAAGTGATTGTTGCCATTCCCAGGCCACTGAGTAACTGATTAATCCTGGACAAATTAAATGGCAAGTGTTGGGTAAACAGAGACTATTTTGATAAACCATATTACATATAATCTGGCTGATTAGTTATCGTATGAGTAGAGGGAGCAGGGAGTAGGCAGTAGGCAGTAGGCAGTGGGAGGAAAGAATTAATAATTTCTGTGGGATATATTGATTTGATTTTTTATTATCACACCTATGTCTAATCAATTACTGTGAATTATCCAAAAAATCAAGTGTAAATTTAGCCAAATTCAAGCAAAAAAAATCAAGAAATGTCAAGGGATGCAAAGGATTTTAAAGATAGGATGTTGGGAAGAATACAAAGTGCTACTCTAAAATAATAAAGCCCAACACATTAGCGGAGGGAGCTTATGAAGCTTGTTATCCAGGGTAAGAATATAGAAATAACCGATTCCATTCACGAGTATGTTAATCAAAAAATTGAAAAAGCAGTTAGCCATTTTCAACAACTCACTACAGAGGTAGATGTACATCTATCAGTAGCTCGAAACCCACGGATAAATCCTAAGCAGACGGCAGAAGTAACTATCTACGCTAACGGTACAGTCATTCGTGCCCAAGAAAGTAGCGAGAATTTGTATGCTAGTATTGACTTAGTAGCAGATAAAATTGCACGTCAATTAAGAAAGTATAAAGAAAAGCGTCAATCCAAGGTTAGTAAAGCTAAGACTATTGATCTGATTGAATCACAACCAGTAGAGCAGGACTTGATTGGCGATCGCCAACCGGAGCTACCTAGTGAAGTAGTACGGACGAAATATTTTGCTATGTCTCCGATGACGGTAGAAGAAGCACTGGAGCAGCTACAATTTATCGATCACGATTTCTATATGTTTTCCAATGCTGCAACAGGCGAAATTAATGTGATCTACAAACGTTATCATCATGGTGGTTATGGTTTAATTCAACCACGACCTACTAATGGTCATAGTCGCAATGGGAAGGCAGCTCATAATATTGATGAAGTAGCAGATATTGAGTCTGCTCAAGTTTAGAATGATTTCAGAATTGGAGTGATTAACCAATCTCTGAGTGATTCATTTCAACAATTAGGACTTACGCAAAAATTCTAATTGCTGGGTGCGTTGCAACGCACCCTAAACTAAGGTTATAGGATAATAGATAATTTGGCGTAAGTCTCTTATTGAAAGCCTTCTGAATTCTTCAGACAGGTATTGCTTTTAATGTTTTTAAAGCTTCTTCAACGTGAGCGTCAAAATTGAGCATAGAGTCAAAGATATGACGGATAATTCCTTCTTTGTCTATGACGTAAGTAACTCTACCTGGCAGTATCCAAAGTGTAGCGGGAACACCATATAATTCTCTGACTTTGTTGTTAGTATCGCTTAAAAGAGTAAACGGTAAATTATACTTGCTAGCAAATTGTTTGTGAGACTGTTGAGAGTCTCCACTAATACCAATCACTTCAGCACCAGCATCTGTAAAGACTTGATATTTATCTCGAAATGCACAAGCTTCTTTAGTGCATCCAGGTGTATCATCTTTTGGATAAAAATAAACTACAACATTTTTCTTACCACGGAAGTTAGAGAGAGAAACTGGGGTTTCGTCTTGGGATGGTAAGGTGAAATTGGGTGCTAGATCTCCTACTTTAACTGCCATACTTAAGTTATAAGTCCAATTTTTTGGGATATAATGTTAACTTTTTGTTATATTAGCGTACATTATTAGGATTAGGAAAATTATATGAAGAAGGAAGAGGGAAGAGGGAAGAGGGAAGAGGGAAGAGGGAAGAGGGAAGATAGGAGAAAGTTTTTTGTTTAGCTGGCGCACAACGCATCCAATCTTCTGGGTCGGAGCTGCGCTAAGTTCATAAAGCGCGCAGTAGTTTTTCGCGAATACAGCGGTTTTCATTTCATTATATCATGTCCGGATAAGAGCATGATAAAAAACTTTCTCCTTCAACTCCAGTTCTTCTTCTTACTTCCCTCTTTCCTCCTGACTCGGTCCTTCCCCTCCTGGGAGGGGTTAGGGGTGGGTTGGGAGGGGGAGGGGCGAGGGGTGGGTAGACTCCTGAGGACTCCGTCGTTATTTATTTATAACTGTTCAACCGGACATGATATTAGACCACAGCAGGGGCGAATGGCCATTTGCTAACGCAAAGCTGTCGAATGGCGTCCCTACTGGGTTTTGGTTATGACGATGTGGTTCATCAATTTGAAAAGCGCTGTAATGGCGGTAATATTATGGTTAGCCTCACGGGATGATATCAAATACACTGGCTTTGGAATGTTCCCTATTCTCTGTGCCATAATTGAAAAAAATTATCCCCACTCCAATTAATCTTACAGCGGTTTTCATTTCCGTAGACCACAGTAGGGACGTTCCATGGAACGTCCCTACTGGGTTGTGATTGTGAAGATGTGGTTCATCAATATGAAAAGCGCTGTAAGAGTAGGGATGAATATTAGTTCCAATATTTGGAAATATAGCACTTGCATCTAAAAGTTAAGTAGATTAACTACTGTTGAAAGCTGAAATATTTTCAGAGAAAGTAACAAGCTAATAGCTAATTGCCATCATATTACTTTCTTTTACGCTTGAGCAAAGAAAATGCTCCAAAAACACTAGCAAATAATCCTATTGCTGTAGTAGGTTCTGGTGTGGATGTAGGTTCTGCTGTGGATGCTAGTGTCACATTATCAATTAAAAGTCCAGAGTCAACTCCAAATCCTTCTGCATCCGCCACTCCTAATCCTAGAGTATAGGTTCCTGCCTGAGTAATCTCATAAGAAAAACTTTGATAACCAGTTTCGCTGAAGAAAACAGTATCAGAATCAACGAAGTCAGAGAAAGTATCAGCTAATAATTCTAAGAAAGGATTATCTAATACATCACTTGTTAGGGAGACAAAAGAAAAGTCATTGAACAAATCATCAGGTGTAAATTCATCTGTCAAAAAGTTAAAATCAAATGTGAGGATATCTCCTGCTTCGGCTTTAAAAGTTTGCTTAATGGCAGAGGCTTCAGGAACCCAGCTACCTGATAATTCTTCCAGACTACCTTCAGATAATCCTAAAAATTCTTCAACCTCATCATCAGGTGTAGCAAGTAGCTCGTTGATAATTAACCCTTTAGAATCATCATTTGGGGCTGGAGTATTAGCGTTACGACCCTGTCTTGATTGTATAGTAGTAGCACCGAGAACACCCCAACCATTGAAACCATCTTCAAAATTACCATTATTTATTGCACGTACAGGTGTAGGTTCGAGTGTGGGAGTAGGTGTAGGCGAGGGGACAAAATCACCAACAAACTCACCACCAGCATCTTCTATAAATGCGCGATGTTCTAAAACTCCAGTAAACCAGGAGATATCACCAAATTCACTGGTATCGGTCGAACCCCCAGAAAGAACTCCTGCAATTAATAACTCGCCATCTACTTCTACCAGAAGGGGACTACCACTATCCCCAGGAGCAGTAGTTCCTTCATTTGTGAGGGGCGAAGAACTACTACCAACACTGGATAAAGTGTTATTGTCATCAGTTCCATCATCAAAGTCAAGGTTGAAAATGTTTGAGCCAAAGGTCTCACTAAATCTTGGATCGAAACCGCCATCTAACAGATCGATGGTATTTTCAGCAGCCCAACGCAGGCCATCTGCGGTATCATTATGACCGACACTACCTAAACCATTGAAACCGAAACCAAGTACAGTTGCATTACTGCCAATAAGGTCTTCAGGATTGGAACCAAATAACCTTAAAGGATCAATTGAGTCTGGAGCAGCTTCCTCCAGTTCAAGTATAGCGATATCTGTACCATCTAATAGACCAAAGGAACCATCTTGTAAAATGTCAGTTACAGCAATATCTGCTAAAACACTGTTTTCTGGATCGTCACCACGAAATTGTACTCTAAAGTCTTCAGGAAAAAAATCCTGAACACAATGTTGGGCAGTAAGTATATAATTACTTGCAATCAGCGATCCAGTACAAGCACTTTCAAACTTTTCCTCTTCTGTATCAAAATCAAATTGTAGTGATAAAATCTCGGTGACAGATGTAAAAGGAGCACCTAAGGCTTGAGCAGTGCTAGCTTCTGCTGTATCATTTATTACTATGCTTCGTACTGATGTTTGAATACTCTGACTAGCTGCTAAACCAAGTATGCAACTCAGCCCTATTTTGCTAGCTTTCTTCATTTTAAAAGATTTGAGTATGGAATGATTGAATCTTGCTTTTAGTTTGTCATTGTTTGATAAGTAAATACGCATTGCCTGATTCCTCTATATAATTAATAACCTGGGGATCATACTAAGTTTGTCTAACCCAATTGATTTTTTCTTATAGTATAGCAATTCTAACGAAGTAAGAGAATAGATTTTATATTATTGTTAAAATGTATAAAAAAACTGAAGATTATAATTTAAGAAAATAGAGAATATACGGAAGAGAAAAAACTCAAAATTCTTCATCAAAGCTTCATATCAGCTTCATCAAAACTTCATATAAGTTTTATCAAAAGTATGTAAACTTATAGTACTTTTCACTTGAATTAAACACATAATTTCTGCTCTATGCCTTCTGAAATCTACCTCTAAGGTCTCTTTGCTGTATCTACATTAAAACTGCTATAACTTGCATAGGTGGTTTTGACACCAGACTTAATTATTAGGTGGCACTCTCTGTGTATCTACGGAGTAGCAGTGTATTTTCTATTATGCTGAAACGTGCCTGTTAATATTGATGATTAATCAAGCAGAAAAAAAATCATACTTTTTACTCACAAAAAATTTTTGAAGAAGTAGTCAGTAGTCAATAGTCAGTAGTCAATAGTTAGTAGTCAGTAGAACTGAGAATGGGGTCGATGGGAATTTTCATGCCACCAACCCCATTGACATTTTCTGTAAGGTAAGGTAAAATATAGGGCCGATAAGCGAAAAGATAATAATCTTTTTTTCTATTTTCTACATCTAGTCAGGGAAAAAAAAAGTAATACATTATACTATTTATCCCATAAATTATCGGTTGTAAAGTTGAGTAAGTTGTAGTAAGCGATCGCTCAATTCTTGACTCAAAAGCTCTGAAGTGGTATAGCGCCAGCGCCAGTTGCCAGGAGTAACACTAGGGTCATTCATGCGAGCGCCGTTATCTAAGGAAAGAATATCTTGGAGAGGGAATATTGCCATATCAGCAACGGAAGCGGAAGCTAAACGCATGAGTGACCAACTGATTTCATGGATATCACCATCACTAGCATAACCCAAATATTGAGCAACGTGCTGTCTTACTTCCTGAGGAGCTTGTAACCACCAACCGATAGTAGTATCGTTATCATGAGTACCTGTGTAGACTATGCAGTTATTGATATAACTATGAGGTAAGTAGGGATGATCTGCCTCACCGCCAAAAGCAAACAATAATATTCGCATTCCCGGAAATTCAAAGTGATCCCGCATTGCTTCTACTTCTGAAGTAATAATTCCCAAGTCTTCTGCTAAGATAGGTAGACTTCCTAGAGCTTCCTGTAATTTGGAAAATAATTTGTATCCTGGTGCTTTTACCCATTCCCCATTAATAGCATTATCTTCCCCTGCGGGAACTCGCCAGAAAGCTTCAAAACCACGGAAATGATCGACGCGCACAAAATCTACATATTGTAGAGTTGCCCTAAATCTTTCGATCCACCAAGCAAAGTTAGTATTAATTAAGTTTTCCCAGTTATAGACAGGATTTCCCCATAACTGCCCAGTTGCACTAAAATAGTCTGGTGGTACTCCTGCTTTCCATGCGGGTTCTAAAGTTTCTGGATTGAGGTCAAAGTTTTCTGGGTGACTCCAAACCTCTGCACTATGATGACAAACATAAATCGAAACGTCGCCAATAATTTTGATATTTTTCCCATGACAATATCTGCGGACTTTTGTCCATTGTTCAAAAAACTGAAATTGCAAAAATTTATGATATTCAATACTATCGTGTAATATTTCAGTTGCTATTTTTACTGCACCTGATTCTCTACGAGCTAAACCTGGTTCCCATTTATTCCATGTTTTATCTGGGTTAGCCTCATGCAAAGCCATAAATAAAGCATAGTCATCCAACCAATATGATTGTTGTTGGGAAAAAATTTCGTATTCTGATGGAATGGCTTGTTTGAAGCGCTCGTAAGCTTGCTGTAAATATTTAGTTTTGTGGGGAATAACTTCTGCAAAGTTGACTCTGGCGTATGCTGGGTCTCCTTCTGAAGGTAGAGGTATGAGTTCATCAGGATTTAATAATCCTTTCTCTGCCAATATATCCAGACTAATTAACAGAGGATTTCCTGCAAAGGCGCTGAAATTCATGGTATAGGGTGAATGCTCATAACCTGTTGGGCCTAAAGGTAATACTTGCCAGATTTTTTGTCCACTTCTGGCCAGAAAATCAATAAACTCATAAGCTGATTTGCCTAAATCCCCAATGCCAAATCTACTGGGTAAACTGGTAGGGTGTAGTATGATGCCACTTGCACGTTCAAAAGTCATAGTATTTACAATTTATAAGTCAAAAGTCAAAAATTAAAAGTCAAAAGTTAGATAAATTAATAGTTTCTACACTATAATTTCTGTGACTTTCAGCTTTGTAAAATATTATCAGATACGAAATTTAAAATTACCATCTATTGGGCTAAATTTATACAATACTATGGCTAAATTTATACAATACTATGGATAAATTTATAGATTTGATGATTCGTTGAGAACCCTAAAAGGGTTATTAATTATTTCAATTATTCAAGATATGACTTCTAATTTTCACAGAGGTACATTATACTCCCAGATTTTTTGTTGCCTAAAAATTTCAATTTTGTACTTCATTCAATTAAGAAATAGAATATTTATATTTAGAGTATTTTAAATTAACTTTTTTAAAAAAAATCAATTATTTTGATCGAAAATTAACCTGTTTTTAACCAGGTTTTAACTACTTAATTTATCTAGCTTTTGACTTTTAACCTTTAATTAGTAAAAGTGCTAGTATATCAAAGAAAAATTATTAGACATCTCCTCCAAAAGAGGGAATAGGGAGTGGGGATTAGGCAGAAATCATCAATTATTTCTGTGTGATAATTGATTTTATTTTTGATTTTTGGAGATGTCTATTAGGAATATGGTCTATGAGTTTGAAGTTGTATTTTATCCGACATGGAGAGACTACATACAGTAAAACTGGCGGTTACTGTGGTATTTTAGACCCAGAATTGACACCAGAAGGTTTAGATATGGCAGAAAAATTTGCTAAAACTCATAGCTCATTAAATTGGACTGCTGCCTATATTAGCCCGATGAAAAGAACAATTGCTACTGCAAAACCGGCGTTGGTAAAGCGCGTGTATGATATTAATCTTAATTCTTTAGGAGTCAGTCCTCAGGAGTCAGTAGTCAGGAGGGAAGAAAGAAGAAACAGGAGTAGAAGGAAAAAGTTTTTCGGGGAGCGTAAAGGTCACGAAATTCTATCGCGCTCTTATCTGGACATGATATCATACCTCTTTTTACCGAAAAATTGTGGGTATGTGCCTCCCCTTTTAAGGGGATAATAAGCGGTCGAGGGATGGCGAGGTCTCCTCGCCATATCCAATCGACCAAGAGAAGAAAAATTTTCATCTCTTTGTCAATCCTCTTCTTTCAAGGAGAGGTAATTATTCATTATTCATTATTCATTATTCATTGTTGAACAACGCCCAAAACCTTTTATTTATAAGAAAAGGTAATTCTAAATTCTAAATTCTAAATTCTAAATTCAAGAATTTAATTTTTCCTGAATTTCTCTATGTTTTTCTACCCCTTCAAAAGCATAACGATTGTAACCATTATGTTCAATCAATTGTTCGAGATACTCAACCCGATCGTCTGACTGGGGGTGAGTTGAAAGAAAACTCGAAGAACGTTTACCACCTTTTTTTTCATCCAGAGTTGCCATAAAATTTCACAAACCATCAGCAGCATAACCAGCAGTAGCTAAAACACGAGTACCAACAATATCAGCTTGACGCTCATTACTCCGACTGTACTGTAAACTGACTAAATTTGTAACGATGTTGCCAATAGGAATGTCAGTTTTTAACACATCACTAACAATGTCGCCTGCACTATCGTACAAATTATTAGTCACAACTCTTTGAAAACCGTGGGAAAGAACCGCATGAGCAACTTCATGGGTAAGTAAACCTGCTAACTCTGCTTCAGAATTAGTATTAAGAATCGAGCCAGTATTAATAAATACTTTACCTCCAGGTAAAGCAAAAGCATTGAGAGACTTGTCTCGCACTACATAAAATTCGTATTCAAAATCATCTCTACCCATTAACTCCGCAATGGAATTACCTATTTTAGTTACATATTCGACTACCTCCTCATCTTCTACAAGTGACAGTTGTCTCTTATACGCATTTGCTGCTCGACTGCCTAAACCTGATTCTCCTTGCAGCATCAAACTGCCCATTTTCAAAGTTTCACCCACAACAGTTCCCACTGGGTTACAATTACGGAGCAAAGCGCAACCACCAACTCGGACAGCAGTTCCCAAGAAACCTTTGCCTACCATTTGTCCGTTAATTCTATCCTCGAATTTCTCAAAGTTATCCTCAGCCATTTCTAGAAACTTTTCTGCTTCTGGATGCTCTGGGTTAACTAAGACAAATTGACGAGCTGCGATAGATGCTTGTAAATAGTCTTTTTCCTTTCTCAGTGCTTTTACATGAGCTTCAACTATTTCTACTGAGTCAGGTAAGATACTGGCAGCTTTTTCCAATACTTGCAGAGCTTCTTTTTTCTTTTTATTCTTTTGTAATGTTTCAGCTAACAGCAAATGACCAGGAACAAATTCCGGATTTTGTGCTACAAATTCTTGTAACATTTCCAGGTTATCATTTTTATCGGCATCTTTTTTTGCTTCTTCCCACTGGGTTTGAATTTCGGGTGGTAAATTTTCAACTTTGTCTATGGGGTCTGGGAACATGGTATTTTGATGAGATTCAAAGGGTGCTTTGACTTTCTGGTAAAGTTCTTCTGCTGCTTCTCTGTCTCCTTGCTCATAGAGAAAATCTGCTTTGATTAGAGTTTCGTAGGGGTCTTCTGGTTCGGTTTCTGCTGTGTTGTCTGGGTCTGGGTCGTCGGAGTTAGTTATTGTGGGGTCGGTTTCGGTTTCGGTGGTTGTTTCTTGTTGTTGGTTGGTGAGTGGGGGGTTGGCGATCGCTATTTGCCATGAGAAACCGATTTTCAGGAGTATGACTAAAAGTAGAGTTAAGATAAATAATTTGTGTGTTCTTTTCATAGTTGTAATTCTCCTGAATCACATTGTTACAGTGTTTCCCGTTGTTACGAGGTACAGATATCGTAGGTAAGACGCCCACACTACTAGCGGGTCTAGACTAAAATTGTGAGTAAAACCCAACGCTACGATCCCCCCCAACCCCCCTTGGAAAGGGGGGAGTGGTGGTCTATATTTTCTAAAATTTACCCACATTTTCAAGCTAGACGTGCTACTACAATAATTTTACCAATTCAAACTTGTACCTAATTTATTAGATTTCTAATATTGCATTGCCACATTTACTGCTTCAGTAAAATATTTCTATTCTGGTAGAGAGTAGATTTTCCTAGATAACATCTCCTCCACTTTTTTTATTAATTTTTTATCGACTCCTCCCCATACACGTCCAGACAACCACTCATTTAAATCAGGGTGTCTCCCTGTACCTTCTCCCAAAGTCAAAACATATATTTTTCCATTTTTTTCAACAATTGTTCTAGTGATTTGACCAGGGTACAAAACATGATTTTTCCTCGTGTAGTTTGTGATAGAATATTCATCTTGATTGATAGTTGTTCTGATAGTATCTATACCCCACGGACCGAGTATATCCAAATCTGTTGTCTGGCAATGCTCAACTTTTTCTTGGCTTTCGTGATTGGGTGCAACAAATTGTTTATTACTGACCATAACTCTAAAAACAAAATCAATATTACAACCCTGAGTATTCAGGGAGCAAACTTTATTTACTACTCCATAAGAATGATACTTTTTAGACTTTTCATCATAGGAAACTTGTATTTCATCATCACCACAAGGGACGTTTGCTATTGCACTCTCGGAACAAGAAATTACATACCACCATCGAGTCTCTGGATTCCAATTTCCAATCAACTGCACCCCCACATATTCTGCATTATCGGGCAAAGGTAATGTTTTTTGATGTCGTTCTGATTTAGGACCATCGGAGTGAATTATTTTACCATCTAAATACAATTTGATAGTGTCGAGAATATCAAAAAACTCATATTCTAAAGTGACTTTACGATTAGCTCCCCTCGGAATTTCAAATAAATCGCTTCTAATTTCACTAGCACCATTTACCCGTTTTTCATTACATTGAACAGCTCGTTCACAGCTAGCAATAGATAGAGATTGTCTAGAATTAATATTATTTTTTAATCCCGCAGAAGTGGCAGCTAAAGCTAATCCAATATTTCGAGTAATTTGAGTTTCACTAGAGGAAAGTTTATTTCCCTTTCCCCCAACAATATCAGCTATATTACCTAACTTTGAACTAACATTTTGATTGCAGTTAGATGATGTTAATAAAATCGGTTTAATCGTAGCAATTAAAGTTTCTTTAGTTCTATTTGCCTGGGGAAAATCAATGGTTTCTATTATTTTACCATCAGGCGATTTAATAATAGCTTGAGTGTCAGTAAATTCTCCTTGGTTGCCGTCAGATAGAACAACTTTTGATAATTTATTGTTTTGGAATGCGACTTGAAAATTTTCTATATTTTCTGGTTTAGTTGTGTCAAGAATTATGCGATTTTTTTCGGTTAATTTACTCTCATCAATGACAGCTAGATTTTGAAATTTAATTCCATATAATTGAAAGCTAGCATTGGGTAAATTAATTGTATAAATTTGTTGAGCTTTGGTTGAGGGAGAAATCAGGGAAATTTCTCTTTTTCCAGAACTAAAAGGCATTTGAGTAGTAATCAAAAAATCCTGTGGTAATGCTTGTTGCAAATCCAAATTAATATTTGGTTTTCTAGCTCTGGGTATTTGTCCAATAGTGGTTGACACTCTAGTTATTTCGGTATTAGTGGGAGATAAAGTTGCCTGGGCAAAATTATTGTTAAAGCTTGCATAACATTCCACTTAATTAAAACTAAATAAACCACAGAGGAAAATAGAGAAAGTTTTGTTTAGTATAGTCTGCCCTACAACAACTAAAAAGCCGACAAAAGCGATAATCAAAAACTTAATTTTGCTCATAAATGACCTTACTTAACTTATTTGTAAGCATTCAGGTATAGAACCCAATTGTTATCGGGATGCACTTGGGGATAGTCTAAGAAATAGTCCTTTGAGTAGTTCTATTTCTTCAATCAGTTTTTCTATTACTTGTTACTGTTGCCAAAGCAGTTCAACTATAGCTACTGTCCAAAGTAGCTCTAGGTCTTTTCGATCTTTTGGGATATCTGGTGGCTTGAAATTCATTTATCTATACTACAGAGCTTTTCCTTTTTGTCAACCCCTATACCTGAAAGTTTAAGTCTTTCCTTTTAACAAAGTAAGTATTTCTATGGATGTAGGAAATAGATAATAGGTAGTCTTTCTAATTCTAAGTTTTAAAATAATAGTATCGATCGCCTAATTGACTTTTGGGAATAAATATCTTTACTATATTACCAAAAAGTATAATTAAGAAATAGAAATAATTACTAATGATGAAAATTTTAGTTTTAAATGCAGGTTCTAGTTCCCAAAAAAGTTGCTTGTATGAAATTACTGGGGAAAATTTACCAGAAAATCCACCAAAACCAATTTGGGAAGCAGCAATTGACTGGACTGCTAATGATGATTATGGTCTGATGGAAATTACAGCAAATGGACTGGAAAAAGAGGTAAAACTTAACCCAGAAAAACGCCTAGAAAGCATTGCTAAAATGTTAGAAACTCTTAGCCAAGGAGAAACTAAAGTTATAGAACAATTATCCGATATAAATGTAGTTGGTCATCGAGTAGTTCATGGCGGTTCAGATTATTCAGAGGCAACTTTTATTACAGATAAAGTCAAGGCAACAATCAAAAATCTTATTCCTTTAGCACCTACTCATAATCCCAATCATTTAGAAGGAATAGAAGCCATTGAAAAAACATTAGGAAATGTGGATCAAATCGCAGTATTTGATACAGCATTTCATAACAAAATGCCAAAAAAAGCTGCTATTTATCCAATTCCTTATGAATGGTTTGAAAAAGGAATTCGGCGCTATGGATTTCATGGAACAAGTCATAAATATTGTGCTCAAAAAACAGCAAAAATATTAGGAAAACCACTAGAATCTTTGCGGATAATTACTTGTCATTTAGGTAATGGAGCTTCTTTAGCCGCAGTTCGTAATGGAATTAGTATTAATACTACCATGGGATTTACTCCATTAGAAGGATTAATGATGGGAACTCGTAGTGGCTCAATTGACCCGGCAATTCTCATTTATTTGATGCGAGAATATGGTTTTGACGCGGAAAAACTCAATACAATTCTCAACAAAGAATCAGGATTAAAAGGAATATCTGGAAAATCTGGAGATATGCGTTATATAACCACAGCTATGCAAAAAGGAGATGAACCTGCCCAATTAGCATTCGATATTTATATTCATCAACTTTGTTGTTGTATTGGAAAAATGCTCGCTTCTCTTGGTGGTATAGACGTTTTAGTATTTACTGCAGGAATAGGAGAACGTTCCGCAATTGTCAGAGAAAAAACTTGTGAAAATTTTGAATTTTTAGGGTTAAAAATAGACCGGGAAAAAAATATTAAACCAGCTATGGATACCGATATTTCTACTTCAGATTCAAAAGTACGAGTATTGGTAGTACATACAGAAGAAGATTGGGCGATCGCTTGTGAATGTTGGCAGAAAATGAACCAAGCTTAGGTGATATTTGGACTAAAAATTTGACAAATAGTTAATTAATTTTTAATTAATTCTGTCATAGTACTAATACAATTTCACAAAAGAAAGTAAAAAATTATAAAGTACATAAGTACAGTAAAATTACCGAAAAATTCAGGTATAAAGCCTCTCCATTTATTTTATAAGAAGAGGTTACTCTAAATTATAAATTCTAAATTCTAAATTATTGAATGTTATGGACAATGAAGACCTCAATCAACTCAATATTCAGCCAATGGAAGAAAGTCCTTTAGATCATTTAGGAGAAGAACCCCCAAAACCAGATCCGGAGGAAATGTTACCATTGCTAACTTCTTCAGAACCCTCCCAAAGGATGATTGCAGCGCGAGCTTTCTGTGAACTCCAGGAAAAACGGGCTATTACTCCATTAATTCAACTATTAGAGGATGATTGTCCATTAATACGAGTGAGTGCTGCTTATGCTTTAGGCCGTAATCCTAGCCCAGATGCAGTAGAACCTCTAATTACACAATTAAATAGGGACTTCAACGGTTATGTCCGTAAAGGAGTGGTTTGGGCCTTGGGAAATTGTCGTGATCGCCGTGCTTTGGAGCCTTTAGTTGATGTCCTCAGAACAGATATTTCTGCAGTGCGTTTATGGGCAGCAAGTTCCCTTGGTCAGATGGCCAAAGTAAGTTATGAAGTAGTAGTAGGGGCAATACCACCATTAATTGAAGGTTTGCGACGAGACTCAATGCCAGCAGTTAGGAGTAATTGTGCATGGGCCATTGGTCAATTATGTCGAGAATTACCTTCTAATGTGGTCTATGCAGGTGGAATTGATGCCTTAATTGAAGCATTAGAAGAGGAGCAAGATATGGGAGTGCGGGAAGATGCTAAATCATCTTTGTTACGAGTAGGAGACCCCAGAGGTCTTCAAGTTATTGAAGATTTAGCAATGGAAGGGCTTTAATGAAGTCAGGAGTCAGAAGTCAGAAGTCAGAAGTCAACCCACTCCTAACCCCTTCTAGTGGACTGACACGCCTTAAATGGTGCATTGGAGTAGGGGAGTAGGGGAGTGGGGGAGTAGGGGATATAAAGACACCTAGAAATAAAAATCTATTGCACAGTTTTAGCTGTGGAGCGTCTACTAGGAGGGGAAGTAGGAAATTTGAGCTTCGCTCCGAAAATATTTCGCCTTAAAAGGCGGGGTTGCGCGACCCATATTATTTTGATAAAAAAAATATATACTGATAATTTAAAGTAATCACAATTACTACTGTTAAAATTATTTATGATTAATATAATTGTAACAAAAAAAATGTTTCGCGCTTCGCTCAGAGTATATTTTCGCCTTTGAAATTCATCTGCCGCTAAATCTCGCGATGATAACGGGAGTCCTCCTTCCACATTTTTTGATAGAGAATTGACTTTTTGATAGCTTACATCATCACTCTTATGATGTTTAAATTTAGTATAGCAATTAAATAGAGCAGTCGGTTATGATCAAAACTTCACTCAACAGAGCCACATCTTCATACCAACCTTTGTTGACAAAGGATAAAGGAAAAGCCAGTTTTCCAAAAATAGAACAACCAGTACAACCAAAGAGAGAATATTTGTCACCTGAGACTCTGGAAAAACAGGGATACAAGCAGCCCAAGGTAGGGGCAATGATAGAGAATGTGATGGCTGCACAACTTGCGGGTATGAGCGATCAGCCTTCAACCAAAGATGAGGACTTTGGAAATCAATTAAGAGTGCCTCGCCCTTCTCAGTTAGGTAGTCAGACCATCCAGCCGAAGTTAACTGTAGGACGCCCCCCTTCATTGAGTGTAGGGGAATTGGGAAATCAATTAACAGCACCTCGCCCTTCTCAGTTAGGTAGTACGGTCATCCAGCCGAAGTTAACAGTAGGAAGACCTCCTTCAAGGAGTGTAGGAGAGTTGGGAAATCAATTAAGGGCACCTCGCCCTTCTCAGTTAGGTAGTATGGTCATCCAGCCGAAGTTAACTATAGGTGAACCGAATAATGTCTACGAGCAGGAGGCGGATAGGGTAGCTAGGAGGGTGGTGGATGAAATTAATGCCCCTGCACCAGTACAACGTCACACAGGGGAAAAAGAGTTACAAATGAAACCCCAGTTAAGTGCCATCCAACTCAAAAGAATGACAGGAGTTAGGGATTTTGGGTTTAGTCCAAAAGCATCGATGGTGCAAAGGGAAGGGATAGAAGAAGGTGTGTTATTTAGAAGGGTAGTGGTAAACAGAATGGATGGGTACCCAGGTGGGGCAGTTTCAGCAGATTCGACATTGGCGATCGCCCCTATCCAGGAGTCGGCAAGCACAGGCGATCGCCATAGGGAAGATGCAAACGCACCCGTCCAAAGGAAAGAAGCAACAACCCAAACACAACAGGGAAAGCTAGATATCCTCAAAACAGGAACTGAATATCTCTCTGGCTACAGGATGGATGCGGTAAGGAGACAGCATGATCAAGGGAATGAATTCCCGTTACGTTTTCCGAAGCCCCAGTTACAGGCTAAACCAGCGATCGCCCCAATAAAGGCATCGGTGGCAAATAATGTTGCTCAGAAGAAGACCAGTGGTACTTCTAGTTTTCAGTTTGTAGATAGTCGTCCTGAAGCTATTGCTCAAAGAAAACTGCAAGAGATGGCGAATAATAGCCCGCAAACTAAACAAGTAGACCATTTTCAAGCAAAGCCAGTAGATTATACAGCACCACAGCAGCAGTCCAGTCTGAAAAAAGCAAGCCCTGAGCCTGGTGGTCAGAAAAATAATACCGGCTTACCAGACAACTTAAAATCAGGAATTGAAAACCTCTCAGGATATTCAATGGATGATGTAAAAGTCCATTACAATTCTGATAAACCTGCTCAACTGAATGCCCATGCTTATGCACAAGGTACAGATATATATTTGGCATCAGGGCAAGAAAAGCACTTACCTCATGAAGCTTGGCATGTCGTTCAGCAGAAGCAAGCAAGGATTAAGCCTACCATGCAGATGAAGGGAGGTGTGCAAATAAATAATGACAAGGGATTGGAGAAAGAGGCGGATGTGATGGGTAAAAAAGCTATTCAGGCCTTGGGTGAACCTAATTTATTAAACAATAGTTCGACTACATATTTTAACCAAAAGCCTGTTCAAAGGGTCGTTGTGGATGATGTTGTGAATGATGAGAATAATCCCAAAGTTCTTCTTCTTCTGGATAAATTTAATAGGCAGGTGGAAAGTGTCCAGACAATTGCAGCATATATATTCACCACAAGGTATAGAGAAAATGAACATGCCATCATGCCCAACTTTGATGATCTTTACGACGCCGTAGATAAGGTATATGAGAGTTCTATAGCCCCATTTGTTTTCAGTGAAGAACTTATTCCTATTTCACATGTTGCAGCCGAAACAACCAAAATTGCCCATCAAGAATGGCTAAAGGGAGTTGAGGGACAGGAAGTCCGTAAAAGTCTCCCTACTCATGAGGAACTGCAGGAAAAGACACCTCCCTTTTTTCAACACTATAATCTTTTTGATAACAATATGATTTGGCGGTGGACATCAAAACCTTCAACTGAACAAATATATACTGCATTGAAGGATGATAAAGGTACCAATATTACCAACAATGACATTATAAAGGTTGTTGCCGCTCATAGTGGTGGAAATGACAAAAGTAACCCTTATGTTAAAACGCTTTCCTTTGGACGTAACCCTGCAGCATTGATGGGAGTGGCTGCTTCAATTGGTGGCGATAAGCATGTCCTCAACATTATAGACAAAACAGAGTATCTATATGGCATTGACATTACATCACTGGCCTCGAAGGGAATCACGGCACATGCAGCGACTACCAGAATGATTAGCCTTTTTGAGAGCGAATATGTGCTTGTCAACACACCAGGCTTCCCTTCTTTCAGTCTAGATGAACTGGCCACCAAAAAGTACAAAAATCCATTTAAAGGGCGAGCAATCACCGAGATGTTGAATGATAATGAAAGAAGTATTATGCAAATAATAGAAAGAGAAATGGGCGTGGTAGAGCCAGAAACCGTAAACGAAGCAGAAGATATAGAAGTCAATTTTGCCCAACGGATACTAGACAATGCCAAAAAAGCCAAGAATGCAGCAAATCCCCTTAGTTCAGTAGTACGAGACAAAGAAACTCTGGACCCTAATGTGGCCAAAAGAGCGCTGTCGGAGTTCAATCGAAGTCTGGGATTCAGAGTTTGATCCCCCCTAGCTCCCCTTACAGCGGTTTTCATGTGGGTAGACCACAGTAGGGGCGAACGGCCGTTCGCCCCTACAGGGTTTTAGCTATGATGATGTAGTTCATCAATCTGAAAAGCGCTGTAAAAAGGGCAGGGCTGTTTCATTCTTGGTTAAGACAGAAGGGGAGCAGGGGAGCTCTTAGCAGGGGAGAATTTTCCACGCTAAACCCCTTGATTTTCCCCAAATTTATCAATTATTCTTAAAGGTTAATTAACGAATTGTTGTTATTTGAGGGAATTGAACCAGATATTTAGACAGAGTTTAATGACACTTATCGGCTGAAAAATCGGCAAATTTTGGCTAATTTATCTATTTTATGTGCCTCTAGTCTCTCGTTATCCTTAAATTGTTAACTCACGATACAAGGTGGACTCGCAGCCGCTCAAAATGGCAATGTTCAGGAAATCATGGATCTGATCAAAAAAGAAGATAAGAAATTCGTTGTCTTCAAATCGAAGCAAATGGCTATATCTCGAACTGGCGAAGTTTTTACCGACTTCAAAATTCCAACAAAATAGTGCGATCGCGACTTTTAGGGGGCGTTAATGAAATGAAACGCACCTTCTTAATATTAACATTCGGTGTGTGACACCAGGCTAACACTTAGTTAGTTGACAACTTACCTCATTACCCTTATTATGCTTATAGCAGTTTTCATGTTTCATAGAATACATAGATTTTGGCTTAAATGCAGAAGGCAGAAGGCAGCTATGCTGAAGCTTTGTAGTCTAACTTTGTGAAAACTGCTATAAATTTAGTATAGCAATTAAATAAAGCAGTCGGTTATGATTAAAACTTCACTCAACAGAGCCACATCTTCATACCAACAGTTGTTAACAAAGGATAAAGGAAAAGCCAGTTTTCCTAAAACAGAACAACCAGTACAACCAAACAGAGAATATATCTCACCCGAAACTCTTGAATTACAGGGATACAAGCAGCCCAAGCTAGGGGCAATGGTAGAGAATGTGATGGCTGCACAACTTGCGGGTATGAGCGATCAGCCTTCAACGAAGGATGAGGACTTTGGAAATCAATTAAGAGCACCTCGCCCTTCTAAGTTAGGTAGTATAGCTATCCAGCCGAAGTTAACTGTAGGACGACCCCCTTCAAGGAATGTCGGGGAGTTAGGAAATCAATTAAGAGCACCTCGCCCAGATAAGTTAGGTAGTATGGTCATCCAGCCGAAGTTAACTGTAGGACGACCCCCTTCAAGGAATGTCGGGGAGTTGGGAAATCAATTAAGAGCACCTCGCCCAGATAAGTTAGGTAGCATGAGCATCCAGCCGAAGTTAACTATAGGAGGACCCCCTTCATTCTGGAAATCTGCGATCGCAAAGGAGCGGGTGTCGGAAACAGAAGGTGGGAGCAAAGCGCTGCTGCAAGCAGATAGCACTCAAGAAACGTCCTCAGCACCCATCCAAGCAAAAGTTGCAGAAACCGCGAACAAAACAGGTTTACCAGATCGCCTCAAAACGGGCATTGAAAACCTCTCTGGTTATTCCATGGATGATGTGAAAGTCCATTACAATTCTAATAAACCAAGTCAATTACAGGCACATGCTTATGCACAAGGAACGGATATTCATATTGCTCCAGGACAAGAAAAACATCTACCTCATGAAGCTTGGCATGTAGTGCAACAAAAGCAAGGTAGAGTGAAGCCCACGATGCAGGCCAAAGGCGTTGCGATTAATGATGACCGTGCTTTGGAACGGGAGGCCGACCTGATGGGGGTGAAAGCGTCCAATTATAAACTTTTGGAAGGCCGACCTGAAGCTATTGCTCAAATCAAACGGCAAGAGATGGCAAATAATAGCCAACAGGTGTTCCAGCCAATAGCTCAACAAAAAAAGCAGAGTAACGTAGTACAGCTAGCAACCGTTCGCGTTGGTTTCGACGGTACCCCGACACAGAGCATGTTTGCAGGTCCTGGTGATGATCTCACGACTAATGGACTAGGCAATTGCATAGCCATAGTTGCATATCACAGGGGTGTACCGTCACAAGGAGCAGTAATGAGGCACTATGACTCAGCACAGGCATTTGTAAATTTAGTTCCCGATCCAGTTAGTGGTGGGAATGCGTTCACGTTCAGCGCAGCCCAAATCGGAGCAATTGGAGCAGCCACGGCCGCACAACTTGTGAATAATGTTCCAGCTGCTGCTGGAAACATAGGATTTGCAGTTGCTTTAGGTGGTGTGTGGAGCGATATTGATCAAAATACTGCATTGTGGCAATCTCGCTTCAACCTGATTAACGCTGTCATTGAAGGGATTGGAGTTGAACCAATCATTGCAGCGGCCACTGTCAACTTTGACGTCAATACCAGCACATTGACATAGTGCGTTCATAGCTCTTGTAGGGTGTGTTGAAGAAGGAGACAGGAGACAGCAATCTTTGTTTGTGGGGATTCAACCCCAACCAATTGAAGACGCCGTGCAGACGGCAGGGATGTTTTACAAATAATGAACTCCTGAGTTCTGACTTCTGACTCCTAACTTCTAGCCGAAGGCTTGTTAACAAGGCAAACGCATCTAATAAGGAAGTAATCTTTGTTCTAGTTCTTTTTCTGTTGCAATTAATATTTTTAACCAGTAATTGGTCTCTCTAGCTTCCTTGAGATAAATATTCATTTTAGAGACTGTTTGTAAAAGGAATATTAAATCCAGGCGTAGGGTGGGTTAGGCGGCAATAACAGGGTGAGCAAATGGACATGAATCCAGATAATACGGACAAACATTGAAATTTTGCCCATCTTACCCCACTCTACTATTCACCTACTTGATCTGACAAATCTCGAAAATCTGGAACATATGGTAAATTATTCCCACAATAACATCCCCAATCATATCCATACCTGCCTCGTTCCACCCATTGATGGAAACTGGAATATTTCCACAAATGGGGACAAGAAACTATCCTATAACTCTATAATAATATAAACATAGCGAGGAAATATTTATTGCCGACTGATAAGCAAAAAGATACTGTTATCTTTGTCTGTTAACTGCTTTCCAATCTTTTACAGCCAATTTGGATGTTTAGATACGATTCTCTGTATAAATACATTTTCATAATAGCTGGTAGAGAAGAAAATTTAGAAATTACTATTCTTGAAAATGGAATCTGGGAGTTTAACCAAAATGATGAAACCTGATTTTACCAAAATGACTCGTAAGGAATTAAAAAAATATATCTTGTCTCATCCGACAGATGATGAAGCAATCCGAGAATTATTTATTAATCGGAGAAATCCTAATGTTCAAGTTTTCCCGTATCCTAACAATATGCCTTATGCAGAAATTGAAGCGATGTTAAAATCTAAGTTGAATCTAGATCCATAATGGCATGATTGCTGAAGGAAAAGTGCGATCGCTCTTGTACGGTAGGCAAATGGAAATGAATCAAGATAATACGGACAAACATTGAAATTTTGCCCACCTTACCCCACTCTACTATTCGCCTACTTTATCTGACAAATCTCGAAAATCTGGAACATATGGTAAATTATTCCCACAACAACATCCCCAATCATATCCATACCTGCCTCGTTCCACCCAATTGATGAAAACTGGAATAATTCCACAAATGGGGACAAGAAACCAAACCATATTTAACAGTGCGATCGCTTTTTTTTGAGAATTGAGAATTGAGAATTGAGAATTAATTTTTAGTTTTGGTATTTTTAATGATTGCATGAAGAATAGAAATTAATTCATTAGCGCGAACGCGACTTGTAGTGGAGTGTTTCATCTAAAATAGTGCGTTAGAATTGTCATTGCGTTAGCGTAGCTTTGCGATAGCAAACGACAGTGTTTGCAGAGCATGACCTTAGGAAAGCAATCTCTAGTAGATTTCCTATTGCATCATTTTAGCTGAAACAGTCCAGTAGTGGACCGACACACCTTAAATGGTGCATTAGATGGGAGATGGGGGGATGGGGAGATGGGGGGATGGGGAGATCAAGACACCTAGTGCCGCTACGCGGAAGTCAGAAGTCAGAATTCAGAAGTCAGAAGTATTAATTGGTAAGGCTTTTAGGATTTTGTAACTGGTCAGTTATTTCCGCCATTCTGCACTAGAAACAAAAATCTATTGCACAGTTTTAGCTGTGTCGGTCCAGTAGGGTGCGTTACAGCGCTTTTCAAATTGATAAACCACATTGCCACAACCAAAACCCTGTAAGGGCGAATGCCATTCGCCCCTACTGTGGTCTACTGAAATGAAAACCGCTGTAATGAAATGAAACACACCTTCATTAATATTAACATTCGGTGTGTGACGCCAAGGCTAACACTTAGTTGACAACTTACGTCATCACTCTTATGATGTTTAAATTTAGTATAGCAATTAAATAGAGCAGTCTGTTATGACCAAAACTTCACTCAACAAAGCCACATCTTCATATCAACCGTTGACAAAGGATAAAGGAAAAGGCAGTTTTCCAAAAACAGAACAACCAGTACAACCAAATAGAGAATATACCTCACCCGAAACTCTTGAATTACAGGGATATAAGCAGCCCAAGCTAGGGGCAATGGTAGAGAATGTGATGGCTGCACAACTTGCGGGTATGAGCGATCGGCCTTCAACGAAAGATGAGGACTTTGGAAATCAATTAAGAGCACCTCGCCCTTCTCAGTTAGGTAGCATGGCTATCCAACCGAAGTTAACTGTAGGACGACCCCCTTCAAGGAGTGTAGGGGAGTTGGGAAATCAATTAAGAGCTCCTCGCTCATCTCAGTTAGGTAGTATGGTCATCCAACCGAAGTTAACTGTAGGACGACCCCCTTTAAGGAATGTAGGGAAGTTGGGAAATCAATTAAGAGCACCTCGCCCTTCTCAGTTAGGTAGTATGGCTATCCAGCCAAAGTTAACTATAGGAGAACCTAATGATGTCTACGAGCAGGAGGCGGATACAGGCGATCGCACTGCCGATCATAACTCTATTTCAGAAACTATTCAGAGTGAAGTATTACAGCGTGTAATTTCTAATGAGACTTATAACGCACCAAGTTATGCCCAAGTTGATTTGAAGGCTCCTTTAAAAGATGGTAAAGCTGCTGATTCAAGTGTCTATCCCCCTGGTTGGTGTGAAGACCCAAATACGACTTATAACCCTAGTAATCATGGAAGTAAAAAGCCTCAACACCATCAAAGGGGACATCTTATTGGAAAACAATTTGGGGCTACTACTGGAGGCGCAAAAAATCTTGTAACACTTACAGATGCTACAAATGGGGCCGATATGCAATATGAAGAAGATGGTTTAAAACAACATATTAATGCAAATCCTACTCACACCTTCAGATATAAGGTGACTCCTATATATAAGAAAAAACATTTGTTTCACTTAGGGAAAGTTGACCCCACATTGAAAAACCATGTATACCTGAAGGCTGGACCAGGAAAGGCTCCGTCAGATATAAAAATGGAAACTACTGATTTAACCACAGGGACAATAATTCAAAATGAAGAAGTCACTAACGGATTAATGTATCCACAGCATTTATATTAAGATTTATTAAATCCCCAAATTATTTGACTTAAAGGATAAGTTTAAATTCTAGTGCGATCGCCTCTCTTGTAGGTTGCAAAGCATGAAATGTAACGAACCTTCTTATATCAAATCCGTTTAATTCGGTATAAAAAAAATATTCCATCTTCACCCAGAGCGGAAAGAATTCTGAGTTCTCTTTCCTTCTGAATTCTGGATTCAGCAATTCTGTTTGTGGAGCATGACAAACGGAAATTCTGATTCACTATCTTATTACACCGATGCTACCGGATTTGATGTTAGATATTAACTTTCGGTGAGTTACACCAAGGCTAACACTTAGTTGACAACTTACGCCATCACTGTTATAATCTTTAAATTTAGTATAGCAATTTAATATAGAGCAGTCGGTTATGATTAAAACTTCACTCCACAGAGCCACATCTTCATACCAACCGTTGACAAAGGATAAAGGAAAAGCCAGTTTTCCTAAAACAGAACAACCAGTACAACCAAACAGAGAATATACCTCACCCGAAACTCTTGAATTACAGGGATACAAGCAGCCCAAGCCAGGGGCAATGATAGAGAATGTGATGGCTGCACAACTTGCGGGTATGAGTGATCGGCCTTCAACTAAGGATGAGGACTTTGGAAATCAATTAAGAGCACCTCGCCCTTCTCAGTTAGGTAGTATGGTCATCCAGCCGAAGTTAATAGTAGGACGACCCCCTTCATTGAGTGTAGGGGAGTTGGGAAATCAATTAAGAGCACCTCGCCCTTCTCAGTTAGGAAGTATGGGGATTGAAAATGCCTCTGCTGAATTGGATGCGATCGCAAAAGAGCGGGTGTCGGAAACAGAAGGCGGGAGCGAAGTGCAGTTGCAAGCAGATAGCTCTCAAGAAACGTCCTCAGCACCCATCCAAGAAAAAGTTGCAGAAACGGTTAACAAAACAGGTTTGCCAGATCGCCTCAAAACGGGTATTGAAAACCTCTCTGGTTATTCGATGGATGATGTGAAAGTGCATTACAATTCAGAGAAACCAAGTCAATTACAGGCACATGCTTATGCACAAGGAACGGATATTCATGTTGCTCCAGGACAAGAAAAGCATCTGCCCCATGAAGCCTGGCATGTAGTACAGCAAAAACAAGGTAGGGTAAAGCCTACTATGCAGATGAAGGGCAAGGTGAACATTAATGATGATGCTGGTTTGGAGACAGAGGCGGATATTATGGGACAAAAGTCTTTCCAGTTTGTAGATAATCGTCCTAAAACCATTACCCAAAGAAAACTGCAAAAGATAGCGAACAATAGCTCTCTAGGTAATCTCAATAATAGATTGATAATCCAAAGGCAAATTGACGACAATACTCATTTAGATAATATCGATTTATCCAAATACAAGTTGGCGTCCAGCGGTAGAAGCGGTAATCCAGTGCTTTTGGGAGAAAAGTGGGTTTACAAATTAATAAACCCAAAGCGTGAAGATGAATACAACTTGGAAAGTAGCAGCGCTATTGAAATGTCCGCGCAAGGCATCCCAGTACTATTTTATAAAGCACTCGGAATCAGAAATATTACCTTGCCGGACAGGACTATTTCTAAATCGGCTGTTATCATGATGAGAAGAGGGGAGGGCAAAACATTTATGCTACCAAAACCAGGCCATACGAAATCGTTTTTGAATGAAGTATCCCATAAGTACGGACAAAACAAAGTGCAGCTGAAAAATTTGCGTCGGACGTTTGATCTTGCTAGTAATTATGGATTACAAGATCCTCAGTTTATCTATGATGCGGAGTTGAATCACGTTCATTTTATGGATACCCATAGCGGAGGAGTACCAGGTGGAGGCCATTGTCGAGATGTTGTAGACGGCTTGGATCATATGCTAGCACAATTGTAGTTGCGATCGCCGATCTTATAGCTTGGGTTGATGCAAGGAAACCCAACAATATATCCCAATTCTCCAAACAACCGAAACCAAAAAAATCAACCCTTATGCGCTTATTATGGATTATTTAGGTTGATTATCTGATTGGCTGTTGGGTTACGACCTTTAACCCAACCTAGGTTTTGGCTATATCTTGGGTTAAAATGATTGCGCATGAGCTAAATTAAGCTTAATTAATTGAACTTAATAAAAATCAGGAAAAATGATGAAGGAAACCAACAAATTAAAAGAGATAGAAAAAGCAATTAGCCAATTGTCCCCCCAAGATTTAACCGAATTTCGTCGATGGTTTGCTGAATTTGACGCAGAAGCATGGGATCAACAATTTGAAACCGATGTAACCACAGGTAAGCTAGATGGGTTAGCAGAAAAAGCATTAAAACACTTACGAGAAGGAAACTGCACAGGCTTGTGAAACATCGAGCAACCCCTGATTTTTGGTATTATTATCGACAATTGCCCCCCCATATTCAAGACCTTGCCGATAAATGTTATGATTTATTAAAACAAGATCCCTATTATCCTTCATTACATTTTAACTCCCCCGGCGGGAAGTCCCGCGCTCTCCCGAAGGGGAGCGCCGTATGGGAAAGCCGGGCGTTATGTGTGTGGTTCATCCTGATTTTCTATGTACTTCTTTAGCACTGAAACACTGACGCCACCACAGCTAGCAATAAAATAAGATTCACTCCAAAATAGAGCTTTGAAGTAAGCTTTATTGATTTGTGCTGGAAACTCAGCTCTAAGTCTTCTACTACTTACAGATTTTAGATTAGTAACAAATTTAGGCAACTCAAGCTGTGGGTAGTATTGGAATAGCAAGTGTACATGGTCGGGTTCACCACTAAACTCTACGAGTTTGCAGTTCCATTTAGTGCATAGATTGTCTACTATTTCTCCTAATCGTTTGAGCATCTCCTGATTGATTACTTTTTTTCTATATTTCGTTACCAAGACTAAGTGAGCTTTCATGTCAGATACGGCTCTACCACGCTTATACAAAATCTTTTTTCATAATTATTTGAGTATAGCTGTTGACAATTAGATATACAGTCATTATAATAACAGATGTATAGCGCAGGAGGTCGATTCTCTATGCTATTGAAATACAAGTACAAGCTAAAACCCCATAAAAGTCAAGGGATTATTATTGCTAACTGGTTAGAAATGGCTAGGAAGCAATACAATTACCGTTTAGCTGAACGGTTGAATTGGTTTGAAGCGACGCGCACACCAGTAAATGCTTGTCCTTTGAATGTTTCAGTAGTGCCAGTAGAAAGAATTTATCAAAATATCCCAGAGTTCAGGGTACAAACACGAGACGGCAGAAAGAAAGATAGTAACGGCAATCCAGTAACAAGGAAAGGCGATAAGCATCCCAATATAGTCAATGGGTATGTTGTTTGGGAGACTGTTCAACTAGCAGATTTAGCACAAACTAAAAAACTATTTTCGGAATACAAATCTATGCACTCTCAAGTGCTGCAAGATGTTATCCAACGCGTACAAACAACAATGGATAACTTTACCAAGCCTGACAAAAACGGTAAAACCAGTGGTAGACCTAAATTTAAAGCCAGGCATTACTATAATTCTTTTAGTTATCCTCAACTATCAAATGCAAATATTGTCAAAAATGCTAACGGTCGTTTTTGTCTAAATCTGCCAAAGATAGGTTTAGTCCCTTTTGTATACAATCGCCCAATACCAGAAGGATTCAAGGTCAAGACAGGAACAGTAATCCGTGAAGCTGATGGTTGGTATATCAGCTTCACGATCGAAGATCAAGCTGTTCCTATAGAGGTTGTAGAAATTCAACCTACCGAAGATAACTCAAAAGGTATTGATTTAGGATTGTTGCATTACGCTGTTACCAGTGAAGGTGAATTTATAGAAGTACCTAAGTTTTTTAGGCTCTCTGAGCATCGCTTGTCTAAACTACAGGTGAGATTGGCTAAGAAACAGAAACATTCTAAATCTTGGAAAATTCTCAAAGGTAAAATAGCAAAACTGCACCAACTTATAGCTAGACAACGACTGGACTGGCAATTCAAACTGGCTTACCATCTGTTTTCAGATATTAGTGTGATTTTCTTAGAAGATTTGCAGCTGTCAAATTTACTTCGACGTTGCAAAGCGAAATTAGGTGACAATGGTCAGTTCTTACCAAACGACCAATCTGCAAAGTCAGGACTGAATAAGTCTTTACAAGATGCAGCTTTTGGTCAATTCATCCAAGTTTTAGAGTATGTGGCTTGGAAACTGGGTAAACGAGTTATCAAAGTAGACCCAAAAGGTACGTCTCAATATTGTTGGGAGTGCTTGAGAAAAGTTTCTAAAAGCTTATCACAGCGCTGGCATTCTTGTAGTAATTGTGGTCAAGAATTAGACCGTGATTATAACTCAGCACTCCTAATACAAAAAATAGGATTGCTATCAACACAGAAGGAGGGCATCACTTCTGTTAAAACTGCGGTCAGGGTCTCCCTGACTGAAGAATCCCGCGCTCTCCCGTAGGGGAGCGTCGGGAGTATGTCAAGAAAGTGGGTCGTTTTTGGACGGTTCGGATTGGGATACATTACAGAGCTATTGCAGTGGGAGATGGACAAGAAATAGTATGGTTTTGGATAGGACATCATGCAGAATATGACAAAATATTAGGAAAATAAGGGCGATCGCCGATCTTGTAGGTTGGGTTGACGCAGGGAAACCCAATAATATATACCAATTCTCCAGACAACCGATCTTATGCTAAAATTCAGAATCCTATCTTGTATATCTTTAAAACTTGCCATTTTTAGTTCGATTTCTTCTAAATTCTCAATTATAACATATCTTTAAAATTTGCCATATTAGGTTCTAAAAATTCTAAATTCTAAATAAGGAGCATCCTGAATGCCAAGTTATGAGGTTTCCTCTCAATTTCTCACTCCCCAAAGTTTCCTAGAGCGCAGTGTAGCAGCATTTCGTGACAAAGATGCCATAGTTTACCGTTCCTCTCGCTGGACTTATGCTCAGTTTGCCGCTAGAGTAAATCAACTGGCAAATGCCTTAAAAAACTGGGGTTTACAAAAAGGCGATCGCGTAGCTTTCCTTTGCCCGAATATTCCACCGATGTTAGAAGCACATTTTGGCGTTCCTTTAGCAGGAGGAGTTTTAGTTGCTATCAATATTCGGTTAGCTGAATCAGATATTTCTTACATCCTGAATAATTGTGGAGCGCGTCTGGTATTTGTCGATACAGAATTATCTCACCTGGTAGCATCAGTGCGGGATGAGTTGGAAAGTGTAGAAGAAATAATTAATATAGTAGACAGTCAAATAGAGACAACAGGAGAAAAATTACCAGGAACAGATTATGAAACTTTTTTAACTACAGGCAGCTCAGACCCTATATCATCCTCACTCACAGACGAAAACGAGCCAATTTCTATCAACTATACCAGTGGCACCAGCGGTCAACCAAAGGGAGTGGTATATACCCACCGTGGTGCTTATCTCAACGCTTTAGGGGAAGCATTGGAATTAGGGATGAATAATAACAGCATTTATTTGTGGACGTTACCCATGTTTCACTGCAATGGTTGGTGTTTTACTTGGGGAGTCGTTGCTGTGGGTGGTACTCATATCTGTATGCGGAAATTTTTCCCCAATACTGTAGTTTCGTTAATTATGGATGAGGGAGTAACTCACTTCTGTGGTTCTCCTACAATATTAATTGCTCTTGCTAACGACCGCGCGATCAAAAAATTACAGCTTTCCCACCCGCTTCGAGTTGCTACTGCTGGTGCACCACCTTCCCCCACTATTATTCAAACAATGGAAGAGTTGGGAGTTGATATTACTCATGTTTATGGTTTAACAGAAACTTACGGACCCCATAGTGTTTGTGAATGGCAAGCACCTTGGGATGATTTACCAATGGCAGAAAGGGCAAAGTTGAAAGCTCGACAAGGAGTGCCTTATATTCATGCTGCTCAGATGCGGGTAGTAGACAAAGATATGCAGGATATACCTGCTGATGGGGAAACTATGGGAGAAGTGGTGATGCGTGGCAATAATGTCATGCAGGGATATTTTGATGATCCAGAGGCGACTGAGTTGGCGTTTCGGGGTGGTTGGTTTCACAGTGGAGATTTGGCAGTGATGTATCCTGATGGTTATATGGAATTACGCGATCGCGCTAAGGATATTATTATTAGTAGCGGCACGAATATTTCGACTATTGAGGTGGAGAGAGCAATTTACAAACATCCAGCAGTTTTGGAAGTGGCAGTTATTGCTATCCCGGATGAGAAACGAGGCGAGGTGCCCAAAGCTTTTGTGACTTTGAAACCTGATGAAAGTCTGACAGGAGCAGAAATTATTGATTTTTGTCGGCAGAATTTGGCACAGTTTAAGGTTCCGAAAGCGGTTGAGTTTATAGAATTGCCAAAGACTGCTACAGGTAAGGTTCAGAAATATTTATTGCGGGAGAAAGAGTGGGTTGGTTATGAGAAAAGAATTCACTGAGAAAAGTTATAGCAGGGAATAGGGAAGAGGGTTTTCATTTTGGTAGATCACAGTAGGGACGTTCCATGGAACGTCCCTACAAGGTTTTGATTGTGACGTGAGGTCATTTCAGTTATCATATCATGTCCGTTGGTATCGTTTGTGTATAAAATTGGGGAAATATTTAGCGCCATATAAGGTTTTTCCTTCTCTTAAAGCTTCTTCCTTCTTCCTTCTTCCTTCTTCCTTACCTTCTCTATACAATACCGATGCTACCGGACATGATATCAGTTATCAGTTATCAGTTATCAGTACCTCTGCCTGTTTGCGCAGCATTCCGCAGGAAAGTCAGAGGCTTGAAATATTGAACTTGATTTTCTCTTGGTCCATTGGATATGGCGAGGTCCCCTCGCCATCCCTCGTAAGTATAAATACTTGCTCGATTGATTACTCGATCGCGGTAGCTATGATTTTCTTCTAAAATTCTGTCTCCTGTCTCCTGACTCCTGACTCCTTCTTCTATACTACATTTTGTGGTGCAGAATGTGGGTTTATAACTCAATGGGAAGAGTCACAGTAAAAGTGGTTTGACCAACAACAGATGTAAAATCAATCTTTCCCTGATGTTTGTCAATAATCTTTTTGACAATTTCTAACCCTAAACCACTACCTTCTCCGGCAGCTTTTGTGGTAAAGAAAGGTTGAAAGATTTTATCCTGAATCTCTGGGGGTATACCAGTTCCATAGTCTGTGATTTCCACCACAATATTTTGATTTTTCACCCGCACCTCAATATCTATTTTCCCCTTTCCATCCATCGCTTGAATACCATTGTGAATCAAGTTTGTCCACACTTGCACTAATTCATCACCATAGCAAAGAATTTCTGGAATATCTTGATAGTGGCGAATCACCTCCACACCCTTTTTTAGATAGTTGTGGTACAGATTCAGTACGGTTTCAATACCTTCAGTAATCTGAGCTAATTGTTTTTCTCCACTTTGGTCGTAACGGGCGTAACTTTTGAGAGCAAAGACAATTTTTGAGGCTCTTTCCACAGCGTTGTTAATATTTTTGCTGTTGGTGTGGAGGCGGGCAATATCGTAGGCAATTTGTACAATTTGGTTAGCTTGGGGAGTTTGTAGCAAAGATATTTGAGATTCAAAACCATGATGTAATCCGGCTTCAGTTAGTAGGTGAGCTAGTTGTTTGGCATTGCTAATGTTGTGAGATTGAAGTTGTTGAGTGACTGTGCGTTTAATTTGACGTTTTTCCCGGGTACTGAGACTGGTTTGGTTGTTCACAGCAAGTTGTAGGAAACTGAAAAAGTTGGTTTGTTGTTGTGGGTTGAGCAGGGGTAATAGTTGAGGTAGTTGAGATAAGGATGCTTCTAGGGCTTTGTCGGTGTTACCGATGGCGGCGCGAATGGCTCCCAGGGGTGTGTTAATTTCATGGGCAATTCCGGCGACCAGTTGTCCTAGAGCTGCCATTTTTTCCGACTGAATTAATTCATTTTGGGTAGTTTTGAGTGTTTGTAAAGTTTGGGTGAGTTGTTGATTGTTTTGCTGCAACTGTTGTGTTCGTTCGGCAACTTGTTGTTCCAGGGTGCGGTTGTAGTCTTCTAATCGGTGGTAGAGTCTGGCGTTTTCGATAGAAATGGCTGCTTGAGCGGTGAGGAGGTTGAGAATCTCGATGCGGTCTGGGGTGAATGCTTCTACAGTAAGGCGATTTTCTAGGTAGAGAATGCCAATCAGTTTTCCTTGATTAATGATAGGAGTACAACAGAGACTTTTGGGTGGCTGTTGAATCAGGTAGGGGTCTGCGGTGAACGTTTTGTCTTGTTTGATATTGTTAATGAGCATCGTCTGTTGAGTTCGTTTGACGGTATTAATGATGCTAATGGGTAAGTTTTCGGTTTTGGCAAGGGTAATAGCTGATAGGTAACATTGGTTGCTATCGCATTTGGCAGCTATTTCCCAAGTGCCGGAGTTGTCTAAAATTAAGGCTCCTGTGTCAGCTCCGGCATTTTCCAGGACGATGTGCATTAGTTTGGAGAGCAAAGCATTGAGTTCGATTTCCTCAGAAAGAGCATGAGAGGCTTTGATTATGGTTGCCAGGTCGAGACTGTCGGAAATTCCGCTTGAGGTACTGGTGATGCTTTCCATTGCCTTCCGAATCATTATTTCGCCTTTTTGTTGGCTAAGAATAGGAGCAAGCAGTTGAGGATATTTTTGTTCTAGTTGGTCAGTCTTAGCTTTAGCACCCCAACGAGCATAACAGTAGTATGCTTCCTGCATATAAGTAGCAGCAATTTTTTCTTTCCCCCAATCCAGGTAAAATTTGG
>JAAHGF010000032.1 GCA_010672585.1 Okeania sp. SIO1I7
TTTGCCATTCTGAGTCACTCATATCACTTGGGTATGGTTGACGTTGAGGGTTGGCGATCGCAGGTAGACGACTCATTAGTTATAAAATGGAGCAAGTATAGTAAAGAATAACACTATATTCACTTATAACTTAACTTTCTTTAGATTTACTTTATAAATCAGCTCTAAGATATGAGTTAATTGTTCATTATTAATTATTAATTATTAATTATTAATTATTTAACATATTCATCAATTTTTTGCAGGTGCTAAACAAGCAAACATATTATTCTTTGATTCAACTACTAGCTTAACTTGAAAAATATATTTATTAATCACCTTTTCTACTTCAATTTTCACATAATCAGACATTGAAGATAACCATCCATCAATATCAATATACATCCACTTTTTACTAGCCTTATTATCAACAGCAAAGTCAAGTAAACGACTCATATTTGCTGAACCTGCTGTTTCACTAACTTCTTTCATCATCGAGTAAGTCAAACCGTAAAAAGGTTCATAACCTTGTTGAAAATATGTTTCCCACCCACTCCAATCTAAGTCGTTACGAGTTAATATTTTCTCGGCAAAAACAGTAGCCATACCCTCTGCATAACAATCAAGTAATTGTGCATTTAATAAGTGAAATATTTCATGGCCTAACTGTCCGTAAAAAGCATATTCAGAGGGTTGATGACTTAAATAGATAGTAAACTCACCTTGATTCGCATTATTAAGTGAAGCTAAAGGTGTTGTGTGTAAGCGTAAATTTATTTTTTTTACTGCTATTCTTGGCTCGCCGTAGAGTTGTTTACTATAATTCAAACCTGATTTAATAAAAGAATAAATACTAGCATTATTTAAACTATCATCTAAGGCATTAACTTCTGGTGATGAAATAAATTGAGCAGAAACTTTCTGCAGTTTTAAATTAGGAATGTAGAGAAAAATTAGCAATGAAATAAATATAGTAAATAATAGCTTATATCTGATAAATATTAGCATAATTTGTCTCAAACATTAACACAGATTAACTTTTTAATTTCGCTAATTAAATTAATATTGATATTGATGAAATTAAAAAATTATGTGGCTATTTCCCAAAAACAAGCGTTCATTAGAGAAATAGCCCAGAAAAAAATCAACTTGATATCACTTTCTCTGTGTCTCAGAAGTATGGGGTGTAAGTAAGAAAAGTTCAACTGTCCCTCTCGCATAAATCTTGTAAAGTTGTTCCACTGTAAACTTTTTTTCAATTCCAGATAGTAGAGCTGGTGATGGATTACCAAACACTAACAAGACCCGCGACTGAGTTTTTGGTAAACTTTGAACCCAACTGTCTATAGCTTGGGGATCATCTTGAGGTTTGTCTTGCCTAACCTCAATAGTTGCAGAACCGCTATAGTAATGATTCAGTGCCCTAGGAATCAATTCACCAGCAGACCAAACAATTATATCTCCAGACTTTTCATTAGTCTGGATTAATTGGACAAGACCCCGCCAATCTTCTCGATCTGATATTGTATAGTAACGCTTTAACCCTCCAGCAACAGCAACAAAATATATGAGAGCGATCGCCACCGCCGGAATTCGCCACCGACGCCAAACCTCCATAAACCCTGAAGCCAAAAGAATAAAAATATAGGGAGCAGTAAACAGAAGGTAACGATCTACCCACAAAGAACGTGAAATATGAGAAACCAAAAATAGTGGTACAAGCGGTAAAAACCCCCAGGCAGTTGCCCAAGCAAGTTTATGTGAGTTTCTTTTCTCAAAGATGGCTAAACCTATTAAGCAAACTGCTATGACTGAGTAAACAATATAAAACCCGTAAATTGCATTGGAGATCGGTCTGCCAAATGACCAAGTAGTAAAGTTAGTTACTTGAAAAAGAACATCAAATATACCAGGGCCAGATTTTGTAATTACATCAGAATTTCCTTCACCAATTGGCTTGAGCCCCCCCATAAATCCTAATGATTGAACAGCAACAACGACTACCCAAGGAAACCATAATATACCAATGGCAATTAGCCCTGCACCAAAACTAAATAACACCCGCTTTTCTTTACGAAATCTCCAAGCGAATAACACTGTGTCTGGCAGTAATAAAAGTAAATTTAGTGGAGTACACAGAAGAGCTAACCATCGAGCTATCGCCCAACCACCGATAGAAAACTTATTGGGAGATTCTAAAGCAGAAGTTAAAGCTAGAGTACCAACTAACCCAAAAAAAGTGCTGATTCCATACATTCGCACCTCTTGAGCATGATGGATAAACAAAGGAGACACAGCCGTAAATAGAGCAGAGATTAAACCAACAGGTTTATTGACTAGACGACATCCAAGTTGATAGGTTAGGAAGACACTACCCACAGTAAAAACAGCGCATAACCCCCGCAACCAACTATCACTGTACCCAAAGAACATCCAGCCCCTGAGAAGAATGTAGGATAAAGGACGTGGAACAAAAATATGGTCTTTTAGATATTTAGCACGATATACGCTGAGTAGTTCATCTTTCCAAAGGCTTTCTGTGCCAATTTGATAAATATATAATCCAGTAGCTAACAATAGAATTAAAGCAATTGGTATCCATTCTTGCCAGTAAAATTTTTCTTTTTGAGTAGTTGTATTCATATATTTATAAGAATTAAGGAACCTATGGACTATAATAATTCCATGTCATTTTACTACGGCGGTAGTGATTTTGAGACCATAATCTAGGATGATTAGGATTAGGATTTGGTTCTGGGTTACTATAAATGTGCAACTTATTTCCATTGAGAACAATCAACTCCTCTCGCCAGTCTCCAGAGACATCAGCTACATAGAGGCGATCAGCTTTTTCTTTAAACCTGTAGAGAAATTCCCCAGTCAAAGGATCGAAAATTGCCACATCTCCTGATTCATGGCGCTCTTTAGCTGCAGCTAACTGTTTCTCTTCTCCTGTCCAATCTATGGTAAATATAACTTCTACTCCTTTGTCTGTCCAACCTCTAGGTGCAACATTGTCCATTTCATAATTTGCAATGAGCTGACCTTGGGCATCAAATACAAAAGGTTTTTGATGTTCGGGATAACGACTGCGACACCATATTTCCAGTCCTGGTCGATTGGGGTCAAAATCACCTACAGCAGTATTTTGAGGTTCTTGATTTTTGTAGTGAGTTTGCCAGATTAAGCGATCGCCATTAAATAAAAAAACACGATTCTCTCCAGCTTCTTCTAAAGCAACTACCTCTAATCCTGGAATATCTGGACGAACATCAGCAACTACAACTGCATCAATATGACCCTTACGAGGAGTTTCTAACAAAATTTCTCCTTCTGAAGATATAATTCCTCCACCAAGGACTTCTTCCTTACCATCCCCTTCTAAATCTGCTACTCTTGCTCCAGTATGAGCAGCAGTACTCATAAAATCATCTCGCTGCCAAAAAGGTTTAGGATTTTCTGCCTCCAGTAATTCATCAATAGCATAAGCTGCTACATATCGACCCCTACGATGCCCATCTAGACTTGTGGTTTGTAGTAATAAATCCTGTGCAGCAAAGCTATCTGCTTGAGAATCTTCTTGGCCACGGAAATTAGTAATTACTAAGTGTTCCCATCTTTCTGTGTTTTCTGGTGATTTCAGAGTGATAGTTTTCTTAGTTTTTCCACTTTCACCCTCAACAATGTGAAGAGTGTTATCTTTAGTTAAAAATAATACTTCTGTTTTGCTATCTCCATCTACATCACCTGCTTGTACTCCTGGTGCTTGCCATCCAGGTAAACCATATTTCTCAGATTTTTTGCTAACTTGAATATCTATTTGTTTTGCCCAAAGCTTTTGCCCACTTCCCTGATAAACTACGATATGTCCTGGCTTGGTAATGATAAAATCCTTTTGACCATCATTATTGATATCTGCTGTAATTATTCCTCCTATTCTTTCATCTTCAGCAGGTAAATCTAATTCTATGATCTGAGGTTTAATCGAAGAATAGGGTAAACTTGATAATTGACTGCATCCACTACTCAGAAACAAGAGAAAAAATAAGAATATATCAACTCTAATTTTCAATAAATTTCCTTTTATCAAGTAAGTATTCATAATTTATTTTTTAGTATTTGTGCTATCTATCTGTACCTAAAAAATTGCTTGGGAACCATCAATAAAACAATAGCCACTATACTTATCGTCATTATTCCTATTGCTATACCAGGGTTTAATCCATACAATATTAGACATGGCATCCCTGCAAGTAATAAACTAATTGTTGCAATTAAACACAAATATCGACCTATTTTATATCCCATGTAAGCCATTAAACCCAAACCAGAAATCGCTAATATAACTTCACTTAATAAAGTAGCGATCGCTGCACCCACTGCTTGTAGATGAGGAATCAAAATTGCATTAGCAGCAATATTTACGATTACCGTCACTAGCAATAATTTTAGTAAAGATTTTTCCCTTCTTGTAGTCTGTAAAAAAGTTTCTACTAAAGTGCCAAACATTTTGATGCTGAGACTCGGAAGTAGGATTGCCAGAGAACGAATAGCAGGATCGAAAGCTTCCCCATAAATAATATCAATGATGATAGTCTGACAAAATCCAGCAACAATAATCGTTGGTAAAACTATAGCTAGTAGAAGCTGGGTTGATTTGTAAATTTCTGTTGTCAGACCTTCAGGATTTGTAGTAAAGCATTTAGCAAATCTGGTAAAACCCACACGAAAAATTACGCGAGGCAAAGCAGAAAATATCTCTATTATTCGGTAACTTGCACTGTAAAAGCCTGTTTCTTCTGGGGTTGTCAACCCCTTAAGCATTACTAAGTCAATTTGATAGTATAAAATCCAGAGAACTCCAGATATGGCAAATGGGTAAGCCATTTTCAGGGATTCCCAGAGATTACTAAAATTAATGGGAGACCAAATAGATGTTTTCTTGCTCAGGTAATAAAGTAGTGCTAGGATGTCTAGGGTACGAAATACTACTACAGTTATCAACACCCATACTAAGTTCTCAGACCAAAATAATACCCCACTTGCAAATAATACTACTAAAAACCGCTCTATAGCAACAGAAATACTCTCACTACGAAAATCTCCTAAACCTCGTAATACACACCGTAGAGTTTGTTTAGCACTACGACAGACTTCAGAAAAAACGGCTAAGTAGCAAACTATTATACCCTTTCCCTCAAAACCTAGTAATTGTGCAATAGGTAATAAAACTAAAAGAATGGGTAGAGAATTTAATACTTCTATTAAAAGAAATCTGATAGTAGATTTAGGAGACTCTACTGGATTTGCAGCTACCTCACGAGTCATCAGGGTAGGAAATCCAAATTGAATGAATAGAGAAAAAACTGCTGCTAGAGCAACTGCTCCAGCAAAAACTCCATACTCTTGAGGTCCTAAAACCCTTGCTATAACTATATAGAACATGAAGGTGAGAGCTAGGGTTGCTTCACCTAGAAAAGCATATATATAGGAGAAGTCGATTCGAGAGAGTAGGGCTTTCATACACAAGTCATATCAAATCCGGATTATAGTTAGGGGGAATAGGGAGATGTCTATTGGTGTACAACTTCTTGAGTTGGACGGATAATGTAGGAATCTATCACTTCCTGCATCTCTACTTCTAAACGAGAATTATTCCAATTCAACTCCTGAGCCATTAATTCTCCACATATACGAACAGAGCGATCGCCAGGATAACCTAAAGTACCTAAATCTGTTCGTCGTAAAACCACATCAGATAATTTCTCTGCCATTTCCTCACGCATAGCATAAATTACCTGGGCTTTGATAATGTTGCTATTTGGTATTAATTCTGCCCATGCAGGATTTTCATCTAAATAAGACAATACTTTTGCATAATTTGAACCATAGGTTCGGACAAGATGACGAATCACCTCAGAACTGAATCGCTCTGATTCTTTGAGTATAGCTTGGTTCGTAAACTCATCTAAGTATTCAATGTCGCCTCCCCATATAGGTATTTGGTGAGTACTACATTTAACTGATTTGAGTTTTAATTTTTTCAACACTAAATCTATTGCTTTCTGTGCTACATCACGAGCTGTTGTATATTTGACTCCTACTACACTAATTACACCTTCCAAACCATCTTCCTGTAGATGATCTAATATCTCGTAATGCTTAAGTGGAGCTGCGGAACCTTTTTTGTCAGCAGGTATGATTCCCCACAGTACATGAAGTATATCTTCGCGACGCAATTGGGCAGCAGGATAACCCTCATTAATTAGATCAATATAAGATTTAATTTCTGCTTCTGAGATTGTTACTTTATTAGGATCGTCGTCGCATGATAGATGCAAAGATCCAATTAAAGAATGACCGCGCCAAGGAATTGCAAAGGAGAGATTAGACTTTTTATTAATGATTGCGTATTCATCATCATATATAGGTCTATGGGAAATTACGATTGCGTGTTCCTTACTCAATGGACGAGTAATGAAACTAAAAGCCTTGGAAGCATGAACATTATGGTCTTTAGAATTTTCTCCAGAAAGATTCAAAGTTTTCACTATCCATGCACCAGTAGTATTTAATATGGTTTTGGCACGAACAGTAATTATTTCTCCACTAACTAGATCTTTGGCTTCAACTCCGACAACAGTGTTACCTGATTTGATAAATCCTAGAACTTCTATGTAATTCGTAACGTCTGCTCCTCGCTCTGATGCTGACAATACACGGGATAGGGTTAATCGCTCAGTATTGTGCATTTGTCCTTCATACCAGATTACTCCGCCAGTAAGACCTTCTGGGTTTAAACCGGGCATAATTTCGAGGACTTCTTCCTTAGAAATAACATAGGAATTTGGTACAGCTCTAGCAGGATCTTTTTTCCGCCTGTAATCTATACTTAACAAGTCATAAATTGCAAAATACATGGTCATGGTCTCTCGTCCTTTGATACCATGTCCGTAGATTGGAAACATAAAAGGTTGCTTTTGATCTATCAAGTGTGGAGCAACATCAGCAATTAAAGAACGCTCACGAATTGATTCCCGCATCCGCTTCAAGTCAGCGTGTTGTAAATATCGGGAGCCACTGTGTGCAATTTTAGCACTATTAGAAGATGCCGCCCATCCAAAATCATCACGTTCTAGGAGCGCAACTTTGAGTCCTCTAACAGAAGCATCCCAAGCACAAGCAGCGCCGTATACTCCACCACCAACAATCAGAAGATCGTATTCTTGTTTTACCAGTTTATTAATATCCCGTTTCATGTTTTACCTCTTAATTTTTATAATTGAGTTTGAATTTTTTATAAGCAAATTTGACTTTTGACTTGTGCAGGTACACCTGTTGCTACTACAGCAGCAGGAAGAGTTTTAGTTACTACTGCACCTGCACCTATTACAGTGCGATCGCCTATGGAAATTCCGTCCATCACTACCGCTTTTAAGCCCAACCAACAACCTTTACCTATTGTAGTCGGTCCATTACTGTAGCTACTTTGGTCTGCCAATGGAATTTCGGAGCGATAATCATATCTACCACCACTTAATATACAATTATATGCTGCTATCATTGTACCTTCACCAATTTCTACTTCTCGCTTGGAGTATATTTGGCAATTTGCACCTATATTCACCCGAGGTTGAATGTTTATATCTCCATTCTTACAGTAGATAATTGTATTTCGACCAATATAAGCACCATCGCCTATAACAATTCCCGAATTAGAGGTCCCCTTACCATCTAATACACAGTTATCGTCAATAATCACATTTTTACCAATTTTAATCTTATGGGGATGACGAAAGCTCACCCCACGTCCAAATATTACATTGGAGCCTACCTCTCCTAAAATTAGGGGATATAACTTGCTCCGCAGGTATAATCCTAATGCTCCTGGTATATCTATTAAAAAGAAAATAATGATTTCATATTTTAATAAACTGAGTAAATCTGTTTTTCCTACTGTTAATTCTGCATATTGTTGCCAGCGAGGAATTTTTCCTTTGCCAACTTCTTTGACTTTAAAATTTTCTTGCTGCATTATTTTCACTTTCCTTTAAAGAGATAATTTATGATTATTTTTTACCGAATAATTAATAATTAATAATTAAATAATTCGCGCTTTGACGCCTCCCTTTTCAAGGGGAAAAAAGAAATAATATTTCCTTATATTCAATTCCCGAGCGGTTTTAACCAGAGGTAATTATCAATTATCCATTATCAATTATCAATTAATGAACCATCTCTTACTGATTTTATTTTTATGAAAAATTATCAACTTTTAGATCAAGATATCCAGCCATTATCTAAATACCATTGAGCTTGTTCTTTTAATCCTTCTGCATCTGAATGAGCAGGCACAAACCCTAATAAATTGCTCATTTTTGTTGTATTAAATGAGCGGTCTTTTGTATAAAATGCTAACCTTCTTCTATATATCGGTGGTTCAATTCTTAAAGGGCGACAAATAAATTCTAAAATGTCTCCGAGTGCAAATACAGGAGCTGCAGGGAACTGCAAAAATTTTGCCGAAACTCCATAATATTCACTAATTATTTTTACCATATTTTTAAATGTCATAGCTTCAGGACTACCACAGATAAAAATTTCCCCTACTGCTTGGGGATGAGTTGCAGCTAATATAAAAAAGTCAGTTAAATCGTCAACATGAATAAAATGTAGTAAGTTATTACCATTGCCAATGATTGGTACTTTGCCTTTTGCTACCCATTTAAAAATTTTTAATAGTCTTTTTTCTCCCGGACCGTATATTCCAGTAGGTCTGACTATGCTAACTGGTAATCCTTCTTTTTCCCCAAATGTTTTTATCCAAATTTCCCCCTCTAATTTAGTTTCTTGATAGATATCTCCTGGTTTCATCGGACTATTTTCATCCCCTGGCGGGTTTTCTACATGACCATGAATTCCGATAGTAGAAACGTGAACGAAACGTTGAAAATTTGCTTCTTTTAATGCTGCTTTTGCTAACAATTGAGTGCTTAAAACATGAACGTTATAATAACCAACATCTGCAGATTTTGCTTCCCTAAATGGAGTTACCATGTGAAATATATAGTTAACTCCTTTGACTGCTTCATCTATTAAATTTTGGTCAAAAACATCTCCTTGAAGCCATTTTATTGGCATTCCGGCAAAGGGTTTTAAGTTTGAAGTTGGACGAGCTATCGCTACTACTTCTACCCCTTGTTTAACTAATTTCTTTACCAGCACTGAACCTGTAAATCCTGTGGCGCCAGTTACTAAAGCGGAAGAATTAGGAGAAAGTTTATACTTGTAGTCTACCATATAACATTTTTTTTTGTTTGTTAACCACAATATTTATTCTAAACTATTAATTCATTTTCGGCATTTAAGTAACATCAAACCAGTAAAAACTTTGTTATGATCCATAAACTTATTAATGGTTATTATGTCACCAAAAATTTTTAGCTGAGCTTCTGTTACTAAAGCCTTCATTTCCTTCGTTGTGTAGTATTTAACGTGACTTTCTTCAAAGTACCGTCGTCCCCTATCTTGCAACCAGATAGCAAATGAAACATCTCTTGCTGAATCTAGAATTACAATTGAGCCATCCTGTTTCAGAACACGCTTCATTTCTGACAAGGCGCGGACGGGGTTTTGATAATGATGAATAGAGAAGGTACAGATAATTGAGCTAAAAGATTCATCTGGATATGGTATTGCCTCAGAATTACCCACCTGAAATTCTATATTTTGATTTTCTGCATCAGGAGTTTGTGCTAAGGCATTTTCAATCATCTTGGTAGAGATGTCAATTCCACATGATTTACCAAATTTGAGCTGTTTAGCAGCTTTCCTTACAGCCCATCCAGTGCCACAACCTACATCTAAAAATCCTTGTCCCTCTGTCAGATTGAGCTTGGACATTGCTATAGACTGGTAGAATGTAAACCAAGAGGAAATACGATCCTCACTATATGAGTCTGCCCATTGATCGAAACGGTTTGCTGCTTGCTGGCTATGACTTTTCATTATTTACTTTTTCCAGCTAGAAAATTTATTAACTGTTAGTTACTTGTTAGTTTAACCTTGGAGTCAACCTGAGATATCTACTTATCTGGCCAACTAGGTTTTTTTGATTCCGATAGACTGTTTTCAGATAATGCCCTTTTCCTGATACCATTTAGCAGTTTGTGCTAATCCTGTATCTAAATCTACTTTAGGTTGATAACCCAACTCTCGCTTTGCTTTTTCAATACTGAAGGCACGATTTTGCCTAAACCAATCAACTCTTCGTGGAAATAGGGGGGGGTCTAGGCCGGGGAAAGGTTTATAGAGCAACTCAGTTAGAAAAGCTACTGTCCAGACAGGCCAAAATGGGATATAGGTAATTTTGCAATTTATATTTAAAGCTTTAGCTATCGCTGTGACTAGATCGTTAAGGGTAGAGTATTTTTCATCTGCAATTAAGTAAGTTTCCCCATGACATTTATCAGATGCTGTAGCTAATTCAAAGGCATCTAATAAGTTATCTATGTATAGAGGATGGTAGTGACTTGCACCACTTCCGCACATAAAAAAATTTCCTGTCTTCACCCGTTTGAAAAGAATGGAAAATCGCTCTGGATCTCCCGGCCCATAAATTGCAGCAGGTCTCAGAATAACAACTTTTAGGCCTTTGTCTACAAATTCAGGGATAATTTTTTCCCCTTGATACTTTGTGTATTGATAATAATCTGCGGGAGCAATAGGAGAATCTTCACCAGAGGGTGTCTGTTTCACATCTCCATGCACCCCACAAGTGCTACAGTAGACAAACTTTTGTACTCCATATTTGAGAGCAGCTTCAAGTAGATATCTTGTTCCCTCTACGTTTACATCCCAATAGATATTTTTAGCAAGGTTGACCTGACGAAATGCTGCTGCTAGATGCTGAACAACTTCACATCCTTGAGTAACCCGATCAACTATATCTCGGTCAGCTACGCTCCCAATGTGAAGTTCTGCTCCTAGTTCTTTAAGTTCGTCATAAAATAGCCCTGGTTTGTTATCAAGCACTACAACTTCATGGCCTTTTTTTAAAAGACGGCGGGTGAGATGACTGCCTGTAAACCCTGTTCCACCTGTAACTAATATTTTCATTCTTATCCTCCGAAAATACTGTTATCAATAATTTTCTAGCATTACTTTAAATAATTTTTGACTATTCACTTAATTTATGTTAGTGTTAGACGAACATAATTATGCCATCTTGCCATTAGATTTAGAGAATCTGAGATAATTTTTTGTCCTCTATTACTTTTGCATTTTCAAAATTATAGGAGAACCAAATAAACTGGTTAATCCTGTTAATCTAATTGACTGTTCTAATACTGAAGAAATACCCGGAGATTTTAAGGCGCGATGAACTACCATTGGCATAAAAAATTGTGCATAGCGTTCTGTTTGTTTTAAACCTAGAGATTTGAAATAATCTAAAATTTCTGATTCTTTATAACAAATAAATGGTCTTGTATTACCTTCTAAACCTTTCTTTAGTTTAAACAAATAGGGAGCAATGGAATTAACACTCCGCACCGTAGGATAATCTATTATTACTGCTTTTTTAGCCACCCTAGTTAATTCTGTTAAAAATTTCTGCCATTGAGTTACATGAGCTAGAAATCTATAACTAATAACTACATCAAAAGCATCATTTGGATAGGGTAAGTCTAAAACATTCCCTACTTCAAATGAGCAAAGATTAGCATCTACAAATTTTTTAATTCTTGCCTGACAAATTTCTGCACTACCTAATACTGTAACTTGATAGTTGTTATTAATTAAAGGTTCTGTTAATTGGCCATGGCCTCCCCCTACATCAAGTATTTTAGCATTAGGATGGGGAGCTAACATTTTTAATGTAGCTTCTTCCTGTATTTTCAGCAACCAAGCACCGATATTTCCGGCAAAACGGGAAGCATAATCATCGGAAGATGTTTCTATATCTGCTGTTTCTGGAAAATTAGTTGTCACCATATTTTATATTCCATTCTTTAACCCTGATTAACAACTTTCTATTCTGCTAATTATGATTGCCATATCTAATTGCAAATTGGTTACGAATAAATTGAAATGGTGTTTCCAGGGAACCATAGGGTTGAACTGAAGTAGTAGGATTTAATAAAATCTCCTTCATACTTTTTCCTGGTTCGGCCAAATTCAATTCACCCTCTACTATAAACCCAAAACTTCCTGGTCTAGTATATTCAGATTTTAAGGGTAGAGGGTCTGTTCCTGGCAAAACTTTCCATCCCCTCTGTTCAGCTAATTTAAAAAAAGATGGTCTCGGCCAAAAACTAGGACGACCACTATTGTCACCGAGATATACCATAGAAAAGGTATCTGAATTTAATAATTTTTGTAAAATATTACCTCTTTTACCTAGCCATTTTCCTACTCCCCAAGGTAATATAGGTATGCCATTTTTTGATACTATGTTTCGGATAGTAGTTTCTACTGGTAAACCATCTGCAAATTCATTATCTGAAATTAGGGCTAAAACTTCTAATTTTTCTGCGGTTACAATTTGCCGACCAGCAATGATGAAAATTTTTTGATTTTCGTTATTAGTAGCAGAAATTGATATTGATTCTTTAGTTGGAGCTAATTTCCAGTTATTAATTTGGTGATGATTTTGAGCATATTCTAATAATCTACTAAATTCAAAATCACCAAGCATTTCTGTTAAAAATATCAAAAAAACCGAGTTTTCAAGATCGGTTTTTGTTCTAGATATTTTATGAAAGTTGATTAGAGATGCGTTTAAGAGTTGGTCAATTTTAAAACATTTATGAATATGAACGTGAGCATCTGCTATAATTTTTTGATTTATTTTGACTTGACTATTCATTGATTTATTCAGAAAATTTGCTGGAACAACAATTATTCCATAGCCATAATATACTGACAATTAATACTGAGTAAGATAATTCCCAAGCAATAAATATAAAATGACTAAGATCAAATACTCCTCTGGAGTGATGAACTGCTGGAAACACAGATATTGTTGATTTAAAAAATGTATCTGTTAAAGGCCACAACAATTGTACACCTGAACCACCAGCCGTCAATAAATCTAATAATAAATGAGAACTATAGATAATAAAAGTAAATAAGAGTATTTTTTTAAATGAAGATTTGCGGAAATAACTAATTAGCCAACCAACTATCAAACTAAAACCAATGGCAAAAATTAAAGTATGGGTAATACCTCGATGAAATCTTTCTCCTGTGATTAACTGGGGAAGAAAATCAAAGTCAGGAAAAATGGCCACAAAAACAGGATAAAAATTCCCCAAGTTCCACCAATGAGATGCATAATCTTTTGATAGTTTTTTGGGTAGAAACTTAGCTAGTACATATCCAGAAACTGAGTGAGCAATAGGAGATGGCATAATTAAAATTAAATTGCATTTTAGTCTTAAAAATTTGATGCTACTATAGCCGAAGTAATTCCAAACTTATTCTTAATTTCCTGTACTTCTTCCTCTAATTTAGTCGAACTCCAGCTTAATTCTTTACTCATTACTTCAGCACAAAATTTAATAGTTTCATCCCCTGGATATCCAGCACTACCTAATTCTGTACGTCGAAATATTACATCACTTAATTTATAAGCCATTTCTTGATGAATAGCGTGGAGAATTTCGGCTTTAACAATTGCCCATTCGCTCTCAGAATTTTCCAAATAATTAAGAACTTTTGGGTAAGCAGAGCCGTAGGTATAAACTAGGCGACGAATTCTTAATTCTGTTAAACCTTTCGACCGCTTTTCTACAATAGCATTCTGTAAAAAATCAGTAAAGTTTTCTATTTCTCCACCATATATAGATGTAACTGATGAAACTGACTTGGGAGATTTTTTTCCTAATGATTTGAACAAATAATTAACTACTTTTTCAGCTACATCTCTGGCAGTTGTATATTTCACTCCGACTACTGAAATTAAACCTAATAATCCAGTTTGGGAATGGTCAAAAATTTGATAATGTTTTGCTAAGATGGGTTCGCCTGTTTTGGAGTTAATATTAGTTGTTGGTAACATTCCCCCATGTACAAATGAAATCTCTTCCCGCTTTAGTTTTGCTGGTGGGTATGCTTGGTTGATGGCAGCCAGAAATTGACTGATATCTGCTTCTGTTATTTGGAAATCATCTGGGTCTTGACTATAAACGGCATACTCTGTACCAATAATTGAGCGCCCACGCCAAGGAGAAATAAATAGAAAGCGACTACTTTTGTTAACTATAGCATCTGAGTCAGTAGAACTATTTTTACTGGTAATACCTACTGCATATTTTTCAAATAGAGGGCGAGTGGTAACTAAATTCATCGCTTTAGCCAAACCAAAAGGCGATCGCTGTTGTTGGTTGACCATACCTAGAATTTTATTTCCCCATGCTCCACAGGTATTGATAACTGTTTTGGCGCGGATTTCAAACTGATTTTCAGTGAGTTTGTCTGTTACTGTTACTCCATTGATACGATTATTATTTTGGATAAACCCAGTAACTTCGACATAATTTGCTAAACTTGCCCCTGCTTGGTGAGCAGAATGTAGAAATGAAATAGTTAATCTTTCTGAGTTGTAGACTTGAGCATCATGGAATATTGCCCCACCAGTTAAACCTTGAGTTGAAATACCAGGAAGTAACTCCAAACATTTCTCAAAAGAAATGACACGACCGTTAGGAATATGTTTTTGTTGGTCTCGGAGTCTATTGCGATCGCAACTTACTAAGTCATTGACTGCTAATGCTACAGACAAAGCTTCTTTTCCCTTCAACCCATGTCCATAAGTAGGGATCAAAACTGGCAGTGGATGAATAAGATGGGGTGCTATTCTCATTAAAGTGGTGCGTTCGTGAATTGACTCCCGCATCCGCTTAAAATCGGCATTTTGTAGATATCGCAGTCCTCCGTGAATAGTTTTTAAGCTATTAGCAGAAGTCGCCGCACCAAAATCATTTTTTTCTACAAGGGCTACAGATAGGCCACGCAGACTTGCTTCCCTGGCTAGAGTAGCTCCGTATATTCCTCCACCTATTACCAGTACATCGTAAACTTGATTAGTTAGTTCTGTTAAATTTCTTTCCATAACATCTGAAATCTAAGGATGTAGATGAAGATAACTTTACTAACCTTAAGATACTTGATAATCTCCTGATTCCGCAAGCATAAGCATTTTTTCTGAGTCTCCTTTCTGATGTTGATCAGAGTTAATTGTTTCTTTCACTTCATTGTAGAGACTACCTAATTTTTCACAAAAAGCAGCATAACTATGTTTTTTCTGAACCATAATTTTACCTGCTTCCCCTAATTTTAATCTTAATTCACGGTCTTTAGTTAGAGAAATTATTCCTTTAGAAAAAGCTTGAGGATTAGGGTGAGATAACATTGCTGTTTTGTTGTCTAATACCTGAGTATGAGTTGGTAAATTAGTTGCCAATACAGCTTTAGCACTATCAAGATAAGAATATATTTTCATTGGCGTATTCTTACCTTTGGTCCGAGGAGATACTAAAACGTCAGCTTGAGCGAGATAATTTCCTAGTTCGCTAGCAGGTTTTTTTCCTAAAAAATGTACTTTTTCTTTAATTCCTAACTTTTTGGCTTTATTTTGATATTTTTTAATGTCTTCTTGCTCTCCTCCTACTATCACTAAGTCAACTTTTTTTGTTTGTTTTAGTGCTAAAGCAAAACTATCTAGCAGTAAGTCTATACCTTGATATTGTTCTAAATTGCCCACATACATTAGCATTGTATTGCTAATTTTCAGCTCTTTTCTGAGATTCTGTTTAGTTGCAACTTGTTTTTCATTTAACAAAGAAACATCTGGTAATAGTACAACCTTTTTGGGTTGATATTGATTGATATTATTAGCCAAAGCTTGACATACTGGAACTACAACTTCTGCATTTTTTACTGCGTGTTTTTCAAGCCATTTTAAAACAGAAATAAAAGGTGAAAGAAACGGATATTTTTCGACCATTTGCTGAGATAAAGAAGAATCCATATCATAGATGTAGGGAGTCTTAAACAAAAATTTCAGTAGTAATGCGATAAATACTGATTCTTCTACAGCATGAATTAAACTATAACGTTTCTGGGAAAGTAGTTTAGCTACTTCTAGGAACATTAATAGGTCATAAATAATTTTCTTCCAAGAAAATCCAGGACGTACATTTTTAACAAATGGGATGTTGATTGTACGGTATATATTAGTATTTTTATAGTCAACATCTTTCCCTTCTGGATAGGTTACTACATCAACTTTATCGTTCTTTTCTGATAAAAATTTTAAAACTAAGTTATCAGCAATAGGTGAACCTCGGTCTTGATAAAAAGGATGAGGAATTAGAAATAAAATATTTAAAGGAGAAGCAGCGCTTTTGGATTTATAATTGATGATTTCTAGCTTCTTATTGCTTTTGACATCAAATAAATTTCTTTCGTAATCTTTAGTTAAAGTAAATGATTCAACCATAATTCAAACCTCTTTATAACCTCATAAATTTTTGCTATTACACTTGGTTACGCAATTTTACTTGCAGATAAATAAAATTACGAAATATACTTTAATTCACAAAAGTATAGGTTGTGAATCCAACCGTTAATTGCTTGTAGTAAGCATGAACTTAACGTGTTTTTATTACTTGCTATCCTAACAATCGGCATCGGCAATTTCAAGTAATTTACAGAAACTTTACCAAAACTTTAAAACTTTTTGCCTAAAAGCCAGATTATCTTCATCAGTACTTCATAATTCTCTTGTAAACTCAAGGTTAGATAATTAAATTCACTACTTATATTAAATATGTATATTGAAAACTTATTGATATAGAACATTACGTTCTCCTCTAGGAGGTTTCGAAGTTGTATCTGTATCGGTACAACCATCTACTATTTCTGTTACTCTCTCCAAACCGTAGTCTAATTTCTGTCCGAATAGGTGCTCCACGTAAATATTCTATCGCATTATGAAGTACTGCTGTTATGGCCTCATCCTCATCAGCTTCATATTCAAGGGCAATACTAATACCAATTCACTTTAAAGATGTCACAAATAGTTTCAACCCCCATATCTGAAATAATTAGGGTTTGCTTATGGAAAGTCTTTTGGTATGGGGTAGGAGTAAACCCACCCGTGGGTCCCTTCCAGGAGGGGAATGTGGGGAGTAGGGGAGATTGAAGGCTTGAAGTATATTTATAAACATATACTATATAACCGGATTCTATATAAAAGGTGAGAAATGTAAGTAACTTTACTTCCTTTGCGAATTTGGGTAGCGTGTAACTCAGTGGCGTAAAGCTTATGTAAAACGGTGGGAAAGTATCATTTGTTTGAGTTACAGCGCTTTTCATATTGATGAACCACATCTTCACAATCACAACCCAGTAGGGACGTTCCATGGAACGTCCCTACTGTGGTCTACGGAAATGAAAACCGCTGTAAAAGTCAAAAATAAGAAAAATCTATCACTTTTTAGATAGTCAATCTTAGGATGCTTTAATAACTAATTGTTCTTGGATATCAATCAACTATAAGACTATCAGGAAAAATTTTATGGATAAATTTCGGGTAGAAGTAATTGCTAAAACTCTAAATCCTCAACAGGTAATTTATGCAGCTTTGCATCAAGATGTGCGGTTCGTTTGAGGTGTAATAACCTCAGCACCTCCCTTTCAATACAAAGGCAGGTCAATAGGGAAGGGATAAAACCCGATACCGAGACAACTCATTTCCCGTAAGGGTGAGTCAAATCACGACCAGAGTCACATGGTCAATAAATATCAGATCATGGCAAGATTTAACAAAAAGTTAATATAACTACGTTAAATAAATATCAAGATTTGACAAGTCCCTTCTCGAAAGTACCTCGATGACAGCATATACCCCAATGTTAAGCAGGTAGCGACTACTGACATTGAAGCGGGTATAAAAGCGATAGAATAACATAACCTAAATGGAATTTTTCGCAAGCATTTAGTCATGGGTAACGAAAGTGAACTTCTATATTTGTCGTGAGCATTAAGTTGCGAAATTAGGTTGACACGCAGCGGTCAATAACGACCAAAGGTTAAGGGATAAATATGAGTCTTGGTATTTATCGGTACTCCAAAATAACCTCGGCAAAAAGGAAGACCCTAAAACTGATACCAACGGGAAATGGGAACGAATTAAATCTAAGGGTAGGCTCTTAAAGTGGTCGAATCTTTGAGTAGTAGCTAGCGTAAGCCACCTTAGATGGGATTGAATCCGAAGCTAATGCCAATTTGTAATGAGTTGGATATGCCTACAGATTCACAATTTAGGAATTATACGTTCTTAAGTAGGAGTAAATATGTCCAGAACAGAGATAAAATCAATGTTGGAATGGAAAGACATCGACTGGAAAACAGCGGAACAAAATGTCTTCAAGCTCCAAAAACGAATCTATAATGCTTCTAAAAGTGGAAATGTGAGGTTAGCCCGCAAACTACAAAAACTTCTTGTCAAATCTTGGTCAGCAAGACTCATCGCAGTCAGAAGAGTCATACAGGATAATAAAGGGAAAAACACAGCAGGGGTAGATGGGAAGAAGTCCCTTCGTCCCTCAGAAAGACTAAAGTTAGCTCAAAAGCTAAAGTTGAGTCATAAAAGCACGCCAACCAAAAGAGTTTGGATACCCAAATCTGGAAGGAAGGAACACAGACCTTTAGGAATCCCAACCATAGAGGAACGAGCCAAACAAGCCTTGCTCAAACAGGCTTTAGAACCTGAATGGGAAGCAAAGTTTGAACCGAACTCTTATGGATTTAGGCCAGGAAGAAGCACAAATGATGCGATATCGGTTATTAGAAAACTTATCCAGTTCAAACCAAAATTTGTATTGGATGCTGATATATCTCGATGTTTTGACAAGATAAACCACAATAAATTATTAGAGAAAATCGACACATTCCCCAGCTTTAGGAGGCAAATAAAAGCTTGGTTAAAATCCGGAGTCATTAATGATGGCTTCCCACAAGAAACTGAAGCTGGAACTCCTCAAGGAGGTGTAATATCACCACTATTGGCTAATATTGCACTACATGGAATGGAAAAAATACTAGAGGAACATTTCCCTGGGAGAAAAGACGGTAGTATCCGTAATTGCGAAAGAATTTACGGAGATAGAGTATCAGTACCTAGACTAATTAGGTATGCAGATGATTTCGTAGTCATTAATGAGAAATTAGCCGTAGTCGAAGAATGTACCGAAATAATCAAAAGGTGGTTAGGAGATTTGGGATTAGAACTCAAACCTAGCAAAACCAGGACAGTTCACACACTGGAACGGTATAAGGGTCAAGAACCCGGATTTAACTTTTTAGGGTGTAATATCCGACAATATAAAGAAGGAAAACATACATCCAAGAAGATTAAATCAAGGTTCACAGAAAAACTAAAAACATACTCCACAATAGTCAAACCTTCTAAAGAGAGCATCAAAAATCACTACGACAAAATCGCAACTGTAATTCATAAACATCGAGCAAATTCTCAGGAGGTGTTAATCAAAGAATTAACACCAATTATCAGAGGATGGTGTAACTACTATACGTACCAAAATTCAAAGGAAGCCTTCAACAAGTTAGATTACTTAATCTATAAAAGGTTATGGAGATGGGCGTGTAGAAGAAGCAGAATGAAGAAAACAGCGGGATGGATAGCGGACAGATATTGGCTCACTATAGGTAAAACCAAATGGAATTTTGCCTATAAGTCAAAAGAAGGAATAATCAAACTTCCTCATTACCGCGAGACACAAGCGAGTAAAACGTATGTGAAAGTCAAGGGAGATGCTTCCCCTTACAACGGAGATGATAATTATTGGTCAAAGAGATTAGGGGATAAATATAAAACCTCAGACTCTCAAAAAGCCAGAATCATTAAAAGACAAGAAGGAAAATGTACAGAATGCGGACTAACTTTCAAAACTAGGAGATATATTGGAAAAACACCACATTGAGCACAAAGCTAGAGGTGGAAACAATACCGATAAAAATCTAGAAGTACTACATTTACACTGTCATGTCTTTTGTCATGACGCTCGGAAGTCGTTGCAAGCAAAGGCAGCAGTCCTAAATTGAGGAGCCGAATGAGGTGAAAGTCTCACGTTCGGTTCTGAAGCCGAGTATATAAGGTAATTTATATGCTTAGGGTAACTACAGTGAAGGATTTGTATTTGACGAACAAGATAATTGGCCTACGGAAACAAAATGTGGGGAAATTATTGTCAAGCGACTTTTGGCAGGAGATCGTGGTCATTATGGGTGTATTGAGCATCCTCAAATTACTTTTAATTGTGGCTTTTTTCCCCATAGTGTTATGCAACAAGCAAGAACTCATAGAATAGGTTGTTGTTTGTCGGGTAACACAAAGGTTAGATTTGGGCATTCGTCTTTATCTAAAGGAGAGAAATATTATGAAGAAACAATTGAAAAATTAGCTAATTTATGGCATTACGGGAGAAAACATCAACAAACTTCTAATGATGCAAAATATATGCAAGAAAGTATATCTAGGCGTACTATTTTGACTTTAGATACTAAAACTAACCAACTTGTTTCCAGTAAAATAACCAATATATATATTAATGGCGAACAAGAAACCTACACAATAAAAACTGTTTCTGGTAAAGAAATAAGAGCTACACTAGAACACCAGTTTTGGACTAATCAAGGGTGGAAAAGGTTAAAAGAATTTAACAGTAGCACTCAATTATGTGAAGTGCAATTAACTGGTAATAAAGTTGCTCCACAAGAAATTAATTTTATGGAACAAGAAATATTAGATGAAAAGTGGATACCTGTAAGAAATTATGAAGGATATGAAATTTCTAGTTTGGGTCGTTTGCGTTCTTATCTTCCTAGAGGAGGAAGGGGAGATCGTTCTCAGTTATTGTCAAATTCTAAGATTAAAAAACTGAGCAAATCTAAAGATTATTTATTTGCTAGTTTAAGTCATGGAATAGGGTCTGGTAAAGTATCACGAGTAAATATACATAGGTTAGTCATAGAAAACTTTGAACCATTGGGAGAAAATGAGCAACTTGAAGTCAGACATTTAAACGGAAATAGTTTTGATAATAGGTTAGAAAACCTTGCCTGGGGTTCTAGTAAAGACAACAAAATTGACAATATAAGAAACAATAGTTTTTCTTGTAATCGTGGTGTTTTTGTAGGAATAGAATCTATTGAAAAGTTTGGCAAAGAAATTACTTATGATATTGAAGTAGAACATCCAGATCATAATTTTATAGCTAATGGTTTAGTTGTTCACAATTCTTTCGATGTACAAAGTTATCGATATTGTTCAGGAAAAGTTATTGCAGTTGCAGAGGGAAAAACGGATATAGAAACTGCTTTTTACTTACGTCCGGTGGGAGAATATTCTGACCGTCAGGGGAAGAAATATTATTATTCTGCTGAACAAAGAGAACAAGATTTACAGTGGTGTTTGGAGGCAGCTAAAAAATACAAACTTGACATGGAATTTGGAATGTCTGAAGAACACGCTAGAGGAAAAATTCCTTTTGATTATCGTCAGCATTTTGTTGTTAGTTTTAATTGTCGTAGTTTGCTACATTTTTTGGATTTACGTTTTAAAAAGAATGCTCAATTAGAAATTCAAAAACTTTGTGAGTTAATGTGGCCTCATGTTCAAGATTGGATACCAAATATAGCAGAATGGTATGAACAAAATAGACTAGGAAAAGGTAAGTTAGCACCATAGAAATTCAAAAGTAAGAATTAAAGCAAAATTTCTAGTAGACGGTTTCAGTCTAGTAGGTTGGGTTGAAGAAGTAAAACCCAACACAACCTTCAGAAATTCAAAAGTCAAAAATTGTTGTTATGTTTACTTCTTCCCCACTCCTCTACTCAATAAAATTTATAAAATTTTTTGAGAAGTGGTATTATTGTTTGGTTTCCTACGTCAACCCAACCTACATTTATTGCACTAATCTCAAAATTCTGCTTATTTTTTCCCTACTCCCTACTCCCTACTCCCTATGATGAAACTTAAAGTTAAAAAATTAGATGAATCGGCAATTGTTCCCTATTATGCACATCCACAAGATGCAGGATTGGATTTATTTTCTATTGATGAATTAACTATTAATCCTGGAGAAAGTCAATTAATTCATACAGGTATTTCTATGGAATTACCATCAGGAACAGAAGCACAAATTCGTCCTAGAAGTGGGTTGGCTTTAAAACATCAAATTACTGTTTTAAATACTCCTGGAACTATAGATGAAACTTATCGTGGAGAAATTGGAATAATTTTAATTAATCATGGGAAAAATTCTTTTCAAGTCACGCGAGGAATGAAAATAGCTCAAATGGTTATAGCATCAGTATTATCTGTTAAGGTAGAAGAAGTTGATGAATTAAGTACAACAAAAAGAGATATTAGCGGATTTGGTTCTACAGGAATATGACAGAAAAATTATATCAAAGACCAACCTGGGATGAATACTTTTTAATGATAGCTAAATTAGCTGCTACTCGTTCAACTTGTCTTGCTTTTCCTGTGGGTGCAGTAATAGTTAAAGATAAACAAGTTTTAGCTACTGGTTATAATGGTTCTCCTTCGGGTTCTGTGCATTGTACGAGTCAGGGTTTTTGTTATCCTGAATTAAGTAGTTGTGATGCTAGTAAAGTTTTACCATCTCGTTCTGTTCATGCAGAAGCTAATGCTATTGCTCAAGCTGCAAAACATGGTATTTCTACGAATGGAGCTGTTATTTATGTTACCTTAGAACCTTGTCTTTATTGTTTGAAATTGGTTATTTCTTGTGGCATTAAAGAGGTGTTTTATGAGACTCCTTTTAATAGTGGGGAAAAGGCAGCTTTAAGAGATATGTTTATCAAAGAGGGTTTAGTTACTATTAAGCAAATTCAAGTCTCAGAAACTATTGCTCAAAAAGCAGCAACATCTCTACTTCATCCCACCTCTATTCCTAAATCTTCTGAAATTAGGGAAGAGGGAATAGGGAATAAGAAAGAGATAGAATAATTTCATTATTTTTATGTATTTTTTAATTTGTCACAAATTATTTCAGAGACTATTTATAAGTAAGCATTTCCTCCGGAATGCTGCGCAAACAGCCGTCAGCTATTACTTTTAGTTTTAGATAAAAGCTTTACCAATTGAAATTGAGTCAGAATTTTTACTTGCTATAAAAATTGTTTGGTTCTGGTCAAGCCCCCTAAATCCCCCAAAATTGGGGGACTTTTAGAGTTTTATTCCCCCCAAAATTGGGGGGTTAGGGGGGCAAAATAATATCTAGAGATTTCTAATAGATCCCAAATGGGTTTTATAACTTTTACGGAAAGCGATCGCTCTTTTTTGTAGTTCAGACTAATTTGCTGAAATTAAGTAAAATTTTTTGGTCAAATTATCTCAGTACTCAATCAATATTAGAGCTAAGAATATGAAGATAAAAAATGTCAAATTCTGCCAATTTAGCCAAATCAAATTATTACTAGGCTTGTTTCCTTTATTAATGTTAATAGCTTGTGGCAGTCAACCAGAAATAACAGAAGAAGCAGTAATTTCATCAGCGCCACCTGCATCTACACCACCAACTCCAACAACTTTAAATACAACTTCTCAAAGCTCAATACCTTCTCAAGTCAGGGAAGGTGCTACTAGAGGAGGAGGTGCTAGAGCGCGTCAAAAATCAGCAGATATGGCTCTAACACAAACTGTTCCTAGTTTTTCACAGTTTGAAACAGATTCTACAGTAGAATTAGAATCCTCAAATACAGAAGAATATAATCTGATTAATGACAACCCTTTTAAAATAGTAAAAAATAATCCCCTATCCACATTTTCCATTGATGTAGATACGGCATCTTATAGTAATTTACGTCGCTTTATTACTGAGGGGAGACTACCACCAAAAGATGCTGTAAGAATCGAGGAATTAATAAATTACTTTACTTACGACTATCCACAACCAGAGGCAAATAACCCCTTTTCTATTACTACAGAAATTTCTGATTCTCCTTGGAATTCCCAACATCAATTAGTTCATGTTGGCATTCAAGGCAAAGATATAGTTACAGAAAATTTACCTCCTAGTAACCTGGTATTTTTGTTAGATGTTTCTGGTTCGATGAATACCCCTAATAAACTACCCTTAATTAAATCAGCTTTTCAATTATTGGTTGATGAATTAACAGAAAAGGATACTGTTTCAATAGTTGTTTATGCTGGAGCAGCAGGAGTAGTTTTACCACCGACAAAAGGCAGTGAAAAAGATAAAATTCTCGCAGCAATTAATAATCTAGAAGCTGGAGGTTCCACTGCTGGAGGTGAAGGAATTAAACTTGCTTACGATTTAGCTAAAAGGTTTTATCAATCTTCAGGAAATAATCGAGTTATTCTGGCAACTGATGGAGATTTTAATGTGGGAGTTTCTAGCGATGCTGAATTGGTAAGAATGATTGAAAATTATCGAGATGAAGGAATTTTTCTCACGGTGCTTGGTTTTGGTACGGGTAATTTTAAAGATGCCAAAATGGAACAGTTGGCTAATAAGGGAAATGGGAATTATGCTTATATTGATAATCTGTTGGAAGCCAAAAAAGTGTTAGTGACTGAGATGGGAGGAACTCTACTAACTATTGCTAAGGATGTGAAAATTCAAGTGGAGTTTAATCCGGCAAAAGTACAAGCTTATCGTTTAATTGGTTATGAAAATCGACTGTTACGTTCTCAAGATTTTAATGATGATACAAAGGATGCGGGAGAGTTAGGTGCAGGACATTCGGTTACGGCACTTTATGAAATTATTCCTGTGGGAGTAGAAAGTAATGTGAATTTGCCGGGAGTTGATGAGTTGAGATATCAAAATAATCAAGTTGAGGAAGCGGCTGATAATAGTGATGAATTAATGTTGGTAAAGTTGCGTTATAAGGAGCCAAAGGGTACAACTTCTGAGTTGATAAAACAGCCAGTTGTTGATAAGGGAGTGAGTTTATATGGTGCTTCAAATGATTTTAAATTTGCTGCTGCTGTGGCTCAGTATGGAATGATTTTACGAGATTCAGAATATAAAGGTGATGCTAATTTTAATGAAGTGTTGAAGTTGGCAAATGAGTCGAAGGGTTTAGATTTAGAAGGTTATCGGAGTGAGTTTATTAATATGGTTGAAAGTAGTCAGAAATTGATGGAGAAAAAGTAGATGACTGAAATTTAGGCATAAATTACCCAATTTTAGATTAGTATACACCAAAATTTGCGACTTTTATCGGTAGTACATCAGAAAAGTGTGGGATAAATAATTATGTCTTTCTAACTCCAAGGAGGGATATAGCTGCTGCTGCTGCGGGCCCAACGACCTTTGTGCAGCAGTATTTTCTTTGGGACGGGTGAACCCAAATCCAATTGAAATAGGCGATCACCAACCTATATGAACCATTGGTCCTTTTTGAGAAGCAGCTTTTACCAAACTAACTACTGTATATAGGCCAAATTCACTGTTCGACTAATGCCTCTCAAACTACTGCCCTCAAGTTGAGCTTGTAGAACCATGCGCATTTGTTCAGGTTGAATTTTTCAGAGAATATACACCGTGTCAAAAGTAGAGCGTGTTTGCCCAGTATTCCGCAGTCAAAGTTTGTAGGGCAATCAACAGTATTAAAATAATTCGACAAAAATCGACATACTTATACACAGGACTTACGCACAACCACCACATCTAGTAGGGGCGAATGGCATTCGCTCTCTACAGATAGCGTTTTATCTAAGAATTTGCGTAAGTCCTGATACATTTATTGTGACATAGTGTATATATGTCTAACTTATTAACGGTTTACATTAGCACTGCCTCTATTCCTGGATGTCCATCTCTTTAAGTTTTTTTCTAAACTTCTGGCAGCTTTCGCACTCCCCTTCCCCCCAGACTGTATCACAGTTATTGCAGTGAGCAACTCTATACCCTTTAGGACTAAAACGCCTCCGCTTACACTTTAAGCAGCGACCCTGACCTAATACTTTGTCACATTTAAAACACCATCTGACACGAGGTCTAGATATTCTCACTTTTCCTCGATTCCATGGAAGCAGACATGGTTCATCGCTAAACTTCTCTAATGCCTTTTTTAAAGCCTTGATCACTTGCTGGCGCTTATTTTCTTTTCGTAGAGCAAGTGGTAATCTACTATACCATGTTTGGAGTAGACTGTGGTCTGGTTTCTCCTGCCAGTTCGGAGATATTGATATGCGAGAACTTGGGTTGAGTTTTTGAGAGTAGAAATCAAGACAGAGCTGAATCTGGCTGATTGACCAAAATCGGAAGGTAAAACCACAAACGTGAACATAATAAATGAACTCGGGAATGATGGCAGGATCTGGAGAAAACTCAGGAGGAGCTGCATCATCTAACATCGGACAATCAACTAGAAACGAGGGGATCGGGCGACTACTTGGCTTCCATCTTCTATCCTGAACTCTTAGTTCTTTCCAAATCCTTGCCATAGTGTATTGAGAAAATTGATTTCTATAAATACTCTAGCACTAAACTTAGTAATAATTTCTTGCTCGTCAGTTCTAAAATAAACTGCCGTCACCATTATTTTGCAATCATCTTGCATCATTAATTTAACATTTTCATCAGCATAAGAAAATAATCTATGTTGACCATCAATTACAGAAATACTTCCATACTTTTTAGGAATATACAAACAACTATTACCATCTCCATCTTTCATATATTTACATTCTTTAGATAGAATAACCAAAATATTAGATGGGAAAATAAAATCACAATCAGTTAATAAATTTTTCCTGATTTCTTTTAATTTATCGGGATTTAAAGGTCTTTGATAATTATAGGTTGAACTATCCTGTAATGAAGGAAGTTCATCTTGTCTATATACATGAACTATATCTAGTATCTCGTATGGCGATATAGTAAATGTATATAAATCTGATAAACGAGCATCGTTATCTTCATATTTTTTACTAATTTGCTTATTGGTACTTCTAATTAGTTCATGGTTTTTCTCATAGATTGAAATAGAATTATGTGTCCTATGATTGAGATAAAATTTATTTAAAAAATAGTTTCTAGTCCATTTTCCTATATTTTTAGAATATTCAGATAATCTAATAAAATCTGATTTATAAAAAATAACTACATCTTCTACTTTTTGCAAAGTAAGCTCAAATCGTTCTTTAGTTGTAGTAATAAAAAATCCTTTAATTGACTGTATATTTCTAATTGTACTTTGTCTTAATTTTTGCTGTATCTGTTCTTGATGTTATTTCACTTATTAAACAAACTTTATCTTCAGGTATCATGTAATCAAATTCAAGATGCTCGTTGTCTGGATATCCAGATATTATCTTTTTTAACGGTACTTGACCTAAATCATAACAACAGTTTAATCCAATAGCTTGAAAAATATCTGCCCCAATTTTTTCTAATTATTTTCCTTCTTTTTCTTGTAAAAATTTATCCATTTTGTCGAACTATTTATATCTAAAAAAATGCAAAATTTATCTAAATATGAAGATTAACATTTTCTCTGTTATTGTAGAAGGAATTTTACCAGTAATCTTTCAAGATACACATAAAATAGAAAATAAGAAATGAATATGATTCATAGGTAAATTACTTTTTGAATGAATCAGGCGATCGCTAGTCTTAGCATCAAACTTTTGCCAAGACTAATTCGACTTAAACCGTTCTTTTTTAATTAAGTCAAACTTTACCGAATCACAATTTATAGATAGCTAAAAAAATTCAAAAGTTAGGAAAATTTTTACTTTATCCTAACCAACTTCCATACAACCTCACTCCTCCGGATCGATACCCATCGCTCTTAACTTTTCAGCCAACTTTTCAGCTCTTTGACGTTCTTGTTCAGCTTTTTGACTTTCTTGTGCCAATAATAATTCTGTTGTTTCTAATCTTTCCCCACTTGTCGTTAACAAATTACCCTCATTATCCCACCAACGTAACCAAGGTAGTTCCATATTTTGATAACTACCAGACCAAATACCTAACTCTACTCCTAAGTCTGAAATTGGATAATGACCCCGCTCATTTGCCTCTATTAATTCATACTTAGCTACCAATTCATCTCCATGTATCAATTGATATACTTCTAATCTTGGTTTTTGAACTTCATAAATAGCATAATATACTGGTCGAATTACCCTTTCATAAACCCAGAATTTACCAGGTGTTTGTATGGATTCATTTTCCCCTCGAATAAAAGGTGTTTTATCTCTTTCTACCGAACCATCTCCCAACACAAATTCTATAACAATTGATGGTGGAATAGCCTCTCCCCACAAAAAATAAGAACGACGAATTTCACCATCTAATGTGGGTAGAATATGAGGAAAATAACACCAATCTGGAGCAACAGCACCTCGTTCTAAAGGTTCCGCAATTCGCCAATAAATTCCTAAACTTTGACCAATACAATATTGTTTTTCCGGATGAATTTTATCTAGTACAGGTTGAATCGAATCTGTTAATAAACTGCTTTGGGAATACTGAAAACTATTTACAAAAGTACCGTTTGATTCTGGTAAATGAGTATGGTCTGGTATAAATATTTTCGGAGGTTGATTGTTACTAGAAATACTGTCTGATTCTGGTAATTGAGTATGGTCTGGTAGAGACATTTTCATATTAGGTGGATTATTACTGCTAGTCATTTTACCCCTTAATAATTAACTTAAATTTAGCAATCAAAACCGAGCATTTTTTCATTATAATTCTGATTTTAATCTGGCAACTAATCCTCTATAAAAAATCGTCAATTTCCAGAAAAACTCACTCTTCCGGATCGATACCCATTGCTCTTAACTTTTCTGCTAACTTTTCAGCTCTTAGACGCTCTTGTTCAATCTTTTGACTTTCTTGTGCCAACCTTTCTTCACTTGTTGTTAACAAATTACCTTCACTATCCCACCAACGTAACCAAGGTAGTTCCACATTTTAATAGTTACCAGACCAAATACCTAACTCTACTCCTAATGCTGGAATTGGATAATGACCCCGCTCATTTGCCTCTACTAATTCATACTTAGTTCCTGCCAATTTATATACTTCTACTCCTGGTTTTTTAACTTCGTAAATAGCATAAAAAGGTGGTCGAATTATCTGTTCATAAACCCAGAATTTACCAGGTGTTTGTGTGGATTCATTTTCCCCTCGAATAAGAGGTGTTTTATCTCTTTCTTCCGAAGCATCTCCCAACACAAATTCTATAGCAATTAATGGTGGAATAAGTTCTTGCCACAACACATAGGAACGACGAACTTCACCATTTAATTTAGGTGGAACATTCGGAATATAATACCAATCTGGAGAAACAGCACCTCGGTCTAAAGGTTCCGCAATTCGCCAATAAATTCCCGAATCTTGACCGATACAATATTGTTGGTCTGGATGAATTTTTTCTAGTACAGGTCGAATAGAATCTGTTAATAAAATGCTTTGGGGATGCTCCTGAAAATTCTTCACAAAAGTGCCGTCTGATTCTGGTAAATGGGTATGGTCTGGTACAAATATTTTAGTGTTAGATTGATTGTTACTAAAAATGTTGTCTGATTCTGGTAACTGAGTATGGTCTGGTAGAGATTTTTTGATGTTTGGTGGATTGTTACTGGTAGGCATTTTATTAGTTAATAATTAACTTGAATTTCACAAATAAAAATATCATATGGATACAGTAGTTCTATCTGATTAATAATTCGACTACTGCTGGGATTTAAGTATTTAATACAAGCATTTGTATCTAATAAATAACTCATAACAAAGACTCTCTTTCCTCATATTCTGGTTGAGCTTCTCGCACTAAAGGTTCACCTTCCCAACTGCCACAAGTTTTTTCAAAAAAATCAGGAGACCATTGTCGTTTTTCTTTCACAAAAGGTTCTCGTTCCTGATATTCTGGCTGAGGTTCTCGGACTAAAGGTTCACCACTCCAACCTCCTATAACCTCTTCAAAAAATCCCGGTTGCCATCCTTCATATTTTGGCTTAATTTCCACTTCAGTTTCTAAAGCTTGCTCCAAGATTTCTGTGATTTCTTCTTCCAAACTACGATTATTTTTTGCAGCTAAATCTTTTAATCGATCTATTAAATGAGGCTTGAGTTTTTCTAAAATAATCTGAGTCATTTTTATTTAAATTTACATCAATAATAAACTTATCTTATCATTTGATTTTGTACCAAAAAATTGTGCTTGAAAGCCTCATATTTTAAGGGAATAAAAAGAAAATTTTTCCCTTGAGTCAATCCTAGCCGTTTTAAAGGAGAAGTAATTATTAATTATTAATTATTAATTATTAATTATTAAAACCTACCTTCCGGTTGCTTCACTGACTCGCTAGTACGTTATCTGAGCTGTTGTTTTGAAATTACAGATTGATGAGATGATGAGTTTGAATAACTTGTATGTTGTAATTGTCTAACAAGTGTAATTAAGCGCTTCAAATGAGGTTTAACAACTTCTGTATTTTGTATTTCCAAATCTTCAATTTTGGCCTGAAGTTGGGATATTTGTGATTGAGGTTGTTTGGCCAATATTTCCATATCTCTTTGCAAATTAGCGATCGCTTCTTCAATTACCAAAAGACGGCCATTCACTGTTTGCCAATCATTTGTATTCAAAGCTTTTGTATCCACAGATGCTAAACTTTGTTGTACAGAAGAAACTGAAGATTCTAGTGCAGTTAGTTGCTGTTGTATTTCTGAGTTTACAGTTTGTGTTGATTGAGTAGAGAGTGTTTCACGAACTGATTCAATATCTGTAGAAAGCTGTTGACGAAGCTTTACTATTACCTTTACAGCATTTTTTTCTAGCTTTTCTACTGATTTTTGAACTTCCACCATCTCAGACTGCTGAGATAATTGCATCTGTTGTTCAAATCTATATCTATTAGCCACATTTAAAGATAAGGCCAATGTTAGAGGAGCTACTGCGTAAAAAGTATGACTTCCAACTGCTACTGCAAAAGCACCTACTGCCGAACCCACTATTGAAGCATACTCCACCAAATTTATCCAATGCTTTTTATACAAAGTTGGTTTTAGAGCTTTCCGGAGTAATGAATCTTGATTCCCCATAACTATATATTCCTTAAGCTGAATGTAAGGCAGTAGCAGAAAAAGTTTTCCATTCTTAAGTCTTGGGTACATTCGATGCCACTTTTGTTGACAGTAATTAACTTACCCTATCTGTATTTATAACAGGATTTTCCTACCAAATTTTGCCTAGAAGATTAGAGCCAGGAGGTTTTAACCCCGCCGATGTTACATGAGTCACGGGATTTATCCCATAGTATCCTACAAATTTGTGTAGGATTATGTTATGATCATACCATGAGTAAATTAACTTTGACACTAAAACTACCTTTTTATCGGCTTAATGCTTGTAAGGCTGCTGAATTTGAGCGATTAACTTTGCTCAATACTGAAGTAGCTAATACTTTGCTGAGAGTTGATCGATCAGAGCGTCGCAGATATACGAGTAAGAATTTTCATCATATTGAAATAGGTTCGATGTGGATTAATCAAACTATTCGTAACACTTGTGCTTTGACTAAAGTGAAAAAGTTTAAACGTTTGCCCTTGGAAGTGAATAACCAAGGGTACAATATTAGTCGTCAAGGTGATTTCTTTACAGTTTCTCTGAGTCTATATCGAGGCAAGAAAAAACGAATACCTCTAACAGTCCATTCCGCTTCACACCAAGAAACTTTAGCTCATATTATTAATGGAGATGCGATCTTAGGTTCTCTGAAAATATCTAAATCAAGAAAAGGTATTTGGTATGCACTAATCTCGGTATCTATGGATGTTCCGGACCCTGGATTAGTGAATGGTTGGATCGGAGTTGATAGAGGACAAAATAATATTGCAGTGGCAGCATTACCCAATAGTTTTGGTAAGTTCTGGAGTGGAAAGCAACTAAAAAACATCAGGCGTAAATATCAAAAGCTGCGCCAGGAACTTCAAGAGTCGAAAAAGCTGAGGAAAATTAAGGACATTGAAAGACATGAGCATAGAATTATCACTCATATAAATCATGTAATTTCTAAGCAATTAGTACAATTTGCCAAGGACTATAATATGGGATTGCGATTTGAAGACTTGTCAGGCATCAGACAAACTTCACTTCAGAGCAAAAAAAATAAATCTGATGCGAGTCAAAACCGAGACCATTGGGCTTTTTATCAATTAGAATTGTTTACCAGATACAAGGCCATTAAAGCAGGAGTACCAGTGGAGTCTGTACCCGCCCCATACACCAGTAAATCAGACCATCGTCATGGTGTCATAGGTAAACGGGTAAAACATACTTTTACAGGTTTTGATGGTTACACTTGTAATGCCGATTGGAATGCCTCACAAAATATAGGTCAATGGTTAGGTTTCTCATGTCCTGTAAATCTTCAGAAAGCTGTATCTGTAATGGATACAGTTGATTCTCAGGTAGGGGTCAATGACAGTCCCTAAACTGATGAGAAGTTAAAACAGGCGGATTTATCCCCTGTTTTAACAACCTTCAGAATCCACGCGACTTTAGTCCGTGGAGTGTCAACATACCTATTCCATTTCATAACGGAAATATTCTAAATTGTAAGTTTTGTTGATGTTTCTTAACTAATCAAGAGCATCTACATTTCATAATTAGGGCTTGCTGATTAAATATAGAAGCATTGAATGATATTGGTTTTAGGGTTTTTAGGTATAAAATCAAGTGCGAACTTTTAGGCTACTGATGTTCAAAAATTGAGCATTTTTGGCTCTATGATGATAGAAGAATCACTCTTACTCTTTTTGTGGCCAACTCCTCTTTCACTCCTATCTCTGTTAACTCCTAACTACTCCCTACTCCCTACTCCCTACTCCCTACCTCCACAAAAAGACTTTATGAGCGCAAACCCTAATTAAAATAGGTTATGAATGTAAATGCAATCGGACTTACTTCTATACTATATAGTTTCAATAAATACTATATTTTGATTCTTTAATTTTTAGCTGCTTATATAATTTTTTAATTTTCACTTTCCCATCTAAATCTCGTATCAAAAATGTACTATGAAAAAAATTCAGTCTATTTTGAGTGTCACTTTGTTTTTTATCCTTCTTTTAGGAGTTGGATTTTTAACTGTAAATTTTTTCTTAGCTCTGGTCGAAAAATTTTCTTGATATCGTAATTAGAGGTAATTTTTTAACAATTAATAATTAACAATTACCTGTCCTTAAAACCTATCTCTTACTTAGGGTTTGCTGAAAAAGTCTTTTAGTAGGAGGAGACAGGAGACAGGAGACAGGAGACAACCCACCCCTAACCCCTCCCAGGAGGGGGAGACAGGAGACAGGAGGAACGGGGAATTAAGAGGAGGTAGAAGTAACGATTGTAAGAATGATTTCTCTGCCCAACTATGCACCTAAAATACGCTCAATGCATGAGCATGAAGAGCTGAAAACTAGGCATTTTTTTCAATCTAAAACAGCTAAAACCTTTATCTATACAATGCTTTTAGATTAGATCGGTAAGCCCTACTTATGACTTATGACTTCTAACTTCTGACTTGCGCGTAGCGCTATATCTGTGGCGGGTTTAATACCCCACCTTACAGAGAGTGCTGAAAATTGTTTGGAGCGATCGGACACGAGCGTGGCCAGTAATTGACTATTCATAAGCAATTTTCCCTTCTTACTTCTTACTTCTTACTTCTTACTTCTTACTTCTTACTTCTTACTTCTTCCTTGTTCAATTGTTTTTTTTCTAACTTGAGCTATAAAACTTAATAGGAATCTCAATTATAAATTCCGTACCTTCTCTAGCTAGAGAATTACAGTACAACTTTCCATGATGTTTTTCAACAATTAATTCCTGAGAAATTGACAAGCCTAAACCTATATTTTTTTCTGTATGTTTAGTAGTAAATAGAGGTTCAAATATACGACTAGAGATTTCTTCAGTCATGCCATAGCCATTATCAGTAATAGCAATCTCTACAGAATTATCTTTGACTTTTGTACTAATTAAAATCTGTGGTCTAAATGGTTGATGGCTGATATTTTTTGTTACTAAATCTTCGTGTTTCTCCTCCAATGAATCAATAGCATTAGTTAAAATGTGCATAAAGACTTGATTCAACTGTCCAGGATAACATTCTACTTTTGGTAAACTCCCATAATTTTTCATCAAACTAATATCAGGACGACCTCCTTTGCCTTGAAACTGATTCTGTAAAATTAAAAGTGTACTGTCTAAACCTTTGTGAATATCTACTGCTTTTATAGATTCTTCCTCTGCTGTAGAAAACTGTTTGAGTGAGCTTACTACATCTCCAATTCTTTCTGCTCCTGCCATGATTGAGTCTAATAATTTTGGCAAATCTTCTTGAATAAAATCTAGTTCTATATCTTCAATTTCTGGTAAAAGACGAGGATAATTTTGTTGGTAGATATCCACTAAATTCAACAAATCTTTCACGTCTTTTATCGCATGAGCAATATTGCCAGAAATAAAATTAATAGGATTATTCACTTCATGGACAACACCTGTAATTAGCTGTCCTAAGAAAGACATCTTTTGCTTTTGAATTAACTGAGTAGTTGTCGAGTTTAGTTTCTGCAAAGTTTGCTCTAATTGATAAGCTTGTTGCCGGAATTTTTTCTGACTATTACGTAGTGAAGCCTCCATTTCCAAACGTTCTGTAATATCTAAACCGACAAAAACTGCTGATGGTAACGATACTTCATCGCGATAATATTTTTGAGCAACTATTAGATAAGTTCTGGTATTTCCTCTAACATTGGTTTTTACTTCTTTGGCATAATTCCAATCTGGTTTAGCAAAAAATTCATAAACAAAATTATTAAATTCTGGGCTTGTTTGCAAAAATCCTACTTCTTGATTAATAAAAGTTTCTATGGGTAAATTATAGGCATTAGCTAGATGTTGATTAACTCCTATATATCGTAAATCTGCATCTACCCATGAAACTAATCCTGGTACAGCATTTAACACCGCTTGCAATTGTTCCTTAGCTTCTCGTAAATGTAGATTAATTTTATTTTGCTGAGAAATGTTACGCACAAAAGCACATTGATATTCATTACCCTGAAATTCTAAATAATTAACATTAATTTCTACAGGTAAAATGTCGCCTTTTTTGGTCAGAAAATTAGACTCTAATCTCAAAGAATTTTGATTTTTAACTTCTTGCCAATGAGTTTGCCAAACTTCTACTGATAATTCTAAGTCTATGTCGTGAATTGTTAGTTCAAGTAACTCAGATTCGGAGTAGCCAAGAAAATTACATCCCTGTTTATTTGTGTAACATATTTGTCCATCAATTGTCATCCAGAAAATAGCATCAGCTGCATTATCTGTTGCTAACTGAGTTAATTCTAATTGTTGTTGAAGTTGTTTGTCTGGTGTTATTTCCTCTATAGATAAAATCAGGCCACCAATAATACCTTCATCTATATACCAAGATTTGACATTCCATTTTACCCGTTGTATAAATCCATTAGGAGTAGGAGCGGTAATTAGATGTTCTAAATCAAATTGGTCAATGATACCAAGTAAACATTTTTTGGCTTGTTTATCCCAAGATTCTGGGAGATTAGGGAATAGCTGATCGTGTTGATTACCGATAATTTCATCAGATTCAAGTTGCCAATATTGTAACCACATCCCAGAAGTTGCTAGATAGCGCATTTCCTTGTCCAGCATTGCTATAGCAACAGGTATGTGTTTGATGAATTGGCATAATTGATGGTGACTCCCATGTATCTCTGGATATTGATGACTCTGGGGAAGGGTTGAATGACCATCATTAGTTGCTTTTGTTGGCCTTTGTTTCATTGTTGAAATTTCTTCCCTAGTCTGATTTTGTGTTTGTACTGTTAGATGGTACATAATCTCAGTTTAATAAATTATGGGGTGTTGAATATAATTGGTTTCACCACCTCAACTATCATATTTTTAAAACTAACTTGCCTATCAATGCAAGTTGGCAAGTTGTCAAATATTAATTAACAGTTAATTGTTGTATTAAGAATATCTCGGAACGAGAAGTTAACTAGATTTTTTTAAAAAAAGAAGAATCAGAAAAATATCGATCAGACTTCTTGAGAAGTTCAAAAGTTATGAATATGAAATAAGTAAATAAAAAATATAAGAACTACTAAGGAAAAAAACAAAAATCACTTTTAAAATAGATTTACTACCAGAATTATTTCCTATTTTCTGTATATTTTTTTTATTTCAGGAAATTGTCAAAAAAAGTTGATTCAATCTAAATTTCACAAATAGGCAACATCAATTACCTGAATATTAAGTAATTTTATAGATAATTGAATATAATTTCAACTACATTTATTGTTTTTGGTAATTTTCCACTAATACATAGTTATTTGTGACTTAATCAAATACAGGTTTGAAATTTTTACACTGAACAAGAAATATTGAAATGGACATGATTAAATATTATTAATTCTTGCCAATTAAAAAAAATCCTATATATTTTATTATTCAATTTTTATGATTAGTTTAGCTGTAAATAGCTATAAACTCAATTCTAAGTGTATTTCTCCACTCTAGAGTTATAATTGTAGTCTTCAATATATTTTAACAAGCTTTTGTGTATAAACTAAAATCTACATCAAAACTTCATAAATCAAATATAATATCTTTTGCCTTTTGCGTAAATTTACACAAAGTAGTAAGTAAATTTAGACATTAAATCTACTTTACTATTTCCGTAAGATAACTGAGTCTAGTCTTTCTTTAAGTATTATTTGCGCAAATTTACACAAAGCAGTAAGTAAATTCAGACATTAAATCTACTCTACCTTTCCGTAAGATAGCTGGGTCTAGCCTTTCTTTAGTATTACAGGTCATTAAAACAACTAATTTCTGTTGTAGATGAATTCCTGATTCATCTACGACACTTTGATATAAAGTACCATCTAGCAAACTGAGAATATGTTCTGTTTTATTGTTAGTTTGTGCAGCTTGAAGCGAACGGTCTTGTGCTAAATTATCTGCCTCATTGATAATAATGCAAATTTGTTCTAGATATGTGGGTGGTACAAAATTTTCTACTGCATCATGGTCTAATATAAAAATTACATATCCTAAAGGAACTAGAACTTCTTTTGCTAATGCTTGAGTCCAAGCTGTTTTACCTGTTCCTGGTTTTCCACTTACTAATACAGCTAATTGATTTTGTTCTAGAATTGCTTGTTGTACTGTATCAGTAAAACTTTGAATATCTTGAGGAAATGTATCGATCGGAAATTGACTTTGAACTTGTCCTATACGACATTGATAACCACTTACCATCACTGCCATATTATAAGTTGATTTTCTCACAAGTGGAGCTATATCTTTAGCAATTAAACTGTAGTAACGTCTACCTTTATCATAAGTTTCTATTTGTAACCAACAGGAATATTTTGACCAATAACCATATACTGTTCCTAAAGTTTCTAGACTTTGCCAACTGATAAATCTTTCTATCGGATAGTAAAAATTTCTTTCCATGAATGACTGGGTAATTATGTCAGGTTTACCCAATAAATCAAGTATTTTAAAAATAGTAATTTCCTGTAGTCTATCGAGAACATATTCAATAGCAATAGTATCTCTAGTAATAGTGCGTGTCACAGGTGTTTCTACACTCAATACATCTTGATAACGATAATCTGGAGCTGGAGGTTGAGGAGTTATATAGTCCCAAAATTCATCAAATTCATATCGTGTATTTTCCGAAAAAACATTTAATATATTCGCCCACCAAGCAAATTGATGACGACCCAAAGCATCAGCAAGGTCGCTCGCTATATCAAGAGTTTTTTGACTTAGTTCCCAAAGATCGTTAGATAATAAATACCATAGATATTCCAAATCAAAGTCTCGATGAAGTGGTCGCCAACCAGCTCCTAATAAACCTTTATTTTGAGGATTATTTTGTTGATAATTGTCTTTGCTGCCGAAATATTCTGTTCCCATATTTTGTCAAAAATCTACTTGAAGAAGGAGTCAGGAGTCAGTCCTCAGGAGTCAGGAGGGAAAATTGCTTATCGATTCTAACCCCAAACAATTTTGAGCATCGCAGGTGAGGTGTGGGGTATTAAACCCACAAAAGAAAAGATAAATAAATTCCTTTTGGAAATAGTCTTTATATTATTTAGTATTTAACTTTCATAATTAATTTGATACTTGATTAATTACTTTTATTACTTTCTCATTATTTGTAAATACTGTGAGGGAACTTCATCAACTAACCAGACATGATTTGTAGAAAAGTAAAATCTATAATCATCTTTGTACATAGCACTCGCATCCACAGCAAATACTGCTGGTTTTCCTTTTCTTTTACCGACATTTATAGCAGTATTAATATCTTGTGATAAATGAACATGATGTCTCGACATTTTGTGCAGACCAGTCTGTTTAATCAAGTCAATTAAATGATTTCCTGTGCCATGATAAAGTATATCTGGAGGTTTGATTGCTTCTAGTTGCAAATCAACTGTTAAACTGTGTCCTTGATTAGCACGAATTAAAGTCTTAGTAGAGTCTAAAGAAAAGCGTTTTTTATCATTTTTTTCTACAACCTCATTTAATTCTATCTGAGTTATAGGAAAGTTATAATTTTGAGATGCTTTCAACAGTTCTTCAATAGCAACCCAACCATTAGCATCAAGTTTTATACCTATTTTATCCGGTCGATGTCTCAAAACCCAACTCAGATATTTGCTGATTTTTTCTATACGATAATCATTCATATTATTATTCTTATAATTCGTTATTTTTTCAAAATTAATATATTTATTTTTACTTGTTCAAATGAGCAAATTTAAGATAGCTTATACTGTCTAGCAAATCAAATACAAAAGTAAAATTTAAACTTTATACTACTTTTATATTACATCACAGATACAAAAATTGTCAAGGATAGGTAAAAATGAGATAATCTTTTTTATTCGATGGTGTAAAGTAGCCAGACTTGAAAGTAACGAAAAATAAATAAAAATTAAAAAGCAGACCGCTAATAACTGAATACTAAATACTAATATGAAAACCGTTATAATTAGCAATAAAAAACTTTCTTCTCCTCTGGTCTCCTATACTCTCCTGACTCCTGACTCTTAAGAGAGTGAATACAAGCAAAGATTAAAAAAGCGTATTGGGTTTAATATTTGGTATGTTCGGTGGGTTACGGTGGACAAGTTAAGAATTTGCAGAGGACTCATAAGTATTGTAGCCTCACCTACCCTACCCTTAGATTTCATATTCCTTTTACAAACAGTCTCTAACTCCTGACTTCTAACTCCTACGGACATGATTTAATTGTTGCTCTGCTGATTAAATCTAAAAGCATTGATATATTAAAGACAAGTTCCTTTTTGAGGTCGAAAAAAGTGCCTGGTTTTCAGTCTTAAACGCTCAAAAAATTAGTATTTTAGGCGCATAGTTGGGCAGAAAAATCATTCTTACAATTCTTACTTCTACCTCCTCGCTCATTCCCATTTCTCCTGTCTTCCCCTCCCCTCCTGGGAGGGGTTAGGGGTGGGTTGGGAGGGGGAGGGGCGAGGGGTGGGTTGTCTCCTGTCTCCTGTCTCCTACCCCTACTAAAAGACTTTTGAGCGCAAACCCTAATTACTATAAAATAGCAACCAAAAGAAAATTCTCTTGGTTGCTCAGAATCAGATATTATCTATAATTCAAACTCTATGGACAGTTAATTAAACTTTAGCTGCTAACTGTGGACTAAATGCTTCCTTAAGTAACTCTACCTTATCTGTTTGCTCCCAAGGTAAATCTAAGTCGGTACGCCCTAAGTGACCATAAGCAGCAACATCCTGGTAACAACGGCCTCCTCTTTCTGCAGGTAAGTTTCGGAGGTTAAAAGTCTGAATAATTCCTGCTGGACGAAGTTCAAAGTTTTCTTTAACTACCTCTAGTAACTTATCTTCATCTACTTTAGAAGTACCAAAAGTTTCAATCATCATGCTCACAGGTCTTGCTACTCCAATAGCATAACTAATTTGAACTTCACATTTTTCTGCTAGACCTGCTGCCACAATATTTTTTGCTATGTAGCGACAAGCATAAGCTGCAGAACGATCGACCTTTGTTGGATCTTTACCAGAGAAAGCTCCTCCGCCATGACGGGAATAGCCACCATAAGTATCAATTATAATTTTACGTCCTGTAAGACCACAATCTCCCTGTGGACCACCAATTACAAATTTACCAGTGGGGTTGACAAGGAAACGAGTTTGTGCATCTGGTTTAATATCTATATCTGCAAATATAGGCTCCACAACATACTTCCAGAGGTCTTCTTTAATCTTTGCTTGAATTTCTGATAATTCTGTAATTTCCCCAATTGTAGCGGTGTGTTGTGTAGAAATTAAAATTGTATCAATACCAACAGGACGACCATCTTCGTAAGCAATAGTAACTTGGCTTTTGCCATCTGGCCGTAAATAAGAAAGTTGACCAGTTTTTCTAACTGCCGCTAGTTGACGACAAACGCGGTGTGCCAAACTGATAGGCAAAGGCATTAATTCAGGAGTTTCATTACAGGCGAAACCAAACATCAACCCCTGGTCTCCTGCACCCACTGCATCAAGTTCTTCGTCACTTAACTGTTCGCGAGTTTCTTGGGCCTTGTCTACTCCTTGAGCAATGTCTGCAGATTGCTCATCTAAAGCCACTAATACTGAGCAACTATCTGCAGAAAAACCATTTTCTGCGTGAACATAGCCAATATCAGCAATTTTTTTTCTAGCTAGTTCTATGTAATTTACTTGGGCCTTAGTTGTAATTTCACCAGTAATTAGGACTAACCCAGTGTTCACTACTACTTCAGCAGCTACACGACTCTGAGGGTCTTGGGTCAGTAGAGCATCTATAATAGTATCAGAAATTTGGTCGCAAATTTTATCTGGATGTCCTTCAGTAACAGACTCAGAAGTGAATAAGTAACGACTAGACAATAGTAGTTCCTCCTAATATTTTTCCAGGGATTAGCCGTTCAATCAACTTCAGCTTAGGGAGTTAGGTTGTAAAAAATAACTACTTTCTACTATCTGTGAAGTCAGATAATTTTAAACGGCTTCACCTGAGATTATTTTTACTTGTCAATAAATTTTTTCAACCAGAAGCAGAAAATTCTAAATTACTTTTTACAGTCTCTAAGCTAACAGTTGTTTTCTACTATAGCAAAATTGGTATGCAAATACACAAATAATTAGACTCGTCGCTTTATGACTAAAAAAAACTGGCAAACCCAAGTCAAGTAAGGATTTCACTACTTCCCATCTAAAAAAGTCTGGAATAACTGCTGTGTCTTGATCTGAGCGATTTTTTCCATCTATTTAGCGACAACTATATTAATCTTGTAGCCAATGCTAAATACACAGGAAGTTACTAATTAATAATTAATAATTAATAATTAATTATTAATTGTTGAAAATACTTTAATTTCTTCTAAGTGGGCGATCGCTACATCTGCTGCCTGTAAATAGTTAACTTCTGAGTTGCCCCAACAAATTCCGATACAACCTGCTGCTCCTGCTTTTTTAGCCATTTCTATATCCATAGGAGAATCTCCAACCATTAATACTTTGTCTGGTGTAACACCTAACTTTTGGCAAGCTTGTAAAAATAGTTCTGGATCTGGTTTACTAGGACCATCATCAACCCCCATTTCTAGTTGGATATAATCGTTGAGTTGATAGTTTTGGACAAAATTTTGTACTGCTTTTGTGGAAGCTGCAGATAATATGCCCAGTTTTATACCCTTTTCCCAGAGATACTTCAGCACTTCCATACTTCCTGTAAATATAGGAGAAGGTTCAGACTGTGGCAAGATTTTTTCAGCTTCTTCAAAAGTCTCTTTGGCAATAGCTAGTGACTCTAACCATCCTCGACCTGTTTCAGCAATATAAGCTGCTGCTGCAATTTCATTTTCTCGCCTACTTCCAACTGCCATTAATCCTGTCGGGTTAAGACTTTGTCCATCAATCCCAAAAGACATTAGTAATGGTTCTCCAATTCCAGGAATTTTAGCATCGATGAGGCGAGCTAGCTTTTGTCCTAAATTTCTGAGAAACTCTTGGGAGTTTTCCAAAGTGCCATCTTTATCAAAAATTATTGCTTGAATATCTTGGAATATTACACCTCGGCAGTTAATAGCTACCATTTTTAAAATAGGAAAGAATATATTTTTGATTATTACTAGAGGTTATTCTGATTAGACATCTCCTCCAAAAGAAGGAACTGGGATAAATAATTGACAATTTATGGATAATAATTGATTTGATTTTGAATTTCCACCAGATGTCTATTGAGAATATTAACTTTCCTGGCGGGAAGTCCCGCGCTCTCCGGTCAGGGGAGCGTCGGGATGAAAGCCAGGGCCAGGATTCGGAACCTTCATAAGCTAAACGTTCACAAGCCCTTGACAAGCTAGCTACATTTTGTTATTCTCAAGTTCAAAACAGGGGGAGGACATCACCTCTGTCTAAACAGCGGTCAGGGTTTCCCAGACTGAAGAATCCCGCGTTGTCCCGTAAGGGCAACGTCGGGAGTATGTCAAGTCAGCAGGATATAGGGAGTAGCTATAAGTTATTATTGATTGAGTTATTTTCTAACTTATTATTTGACTTACTCCCTATTCACCTACTAGCCTCGATATACTTATTCTACAGCTGCTGCTGATTTTTCTTCATCCACTTCAGGTGCTTCTGTTGTTTCTACTGTCGCTTCCACTTCAGGTGCTTCTGTTGTTTCTACTGTCGCTTCCACTTCAGGTGCTTCTGTTGTTTCTACTGTCGCTTCCACTTCAGGTGCTTCTGTTGTTTCTACTGCCACTTCCACTTCAGGTGCTTCTGTTGTTTCTACTGCCACTTCCACTTCAGGTGCTTCTGCTGTTTCTACTGTCGCTTCAACTGTTTCTTCAATCGTCTCTCCCCGTTGTGCAGCAAGCATTTTTTCTCTAAACTTAGCCGCCATTTCTTCTGCTTGGTCATATACCAGTTGTGGATTTTTGACCATTGCCCCTGGTTCTGGTTCTAGTTGCTTAGTTGACAGAGATATCCGACCTCTGTCAGAATCAAGGTCAATAATCATAACTTTTAGCTCATCATTGACTTTTAATACGCTACTAGGAGTTTCAATATGGTCGTGAGAAATTTCTGATATGTGCAATAGGCCACTAACACCACCAATATCAATAAAGGCACCATAGGGCTTAATACCACGAACTGCTCCTATAACTACCTCCCCTACTTCTAAACGATTCATCTTCCGCTCAACTAAGGCGCGACGATGACTTAGAACCAGACGATTACGTTCTTCATCTACTTCTAAGAATTTTAGAGGCAATTCTTCGTTCAGTAAATCTTCTTTTGGTTTACGCGTACTAATGTGTGAACCAGGAATAAATCCACGCAGTCCTTCTATCCTAACTAAAGCACCACCACGGTTTGTTGCAAATACTTGTGAACGTACTGTTGCATCTTCAGCTTGTAGTTGTCGGACTCTTTCCCAGGCCCGCATATATTCTATTCGTCGGATGGATAAAGTCAACTGTCCATCTTCATTTTCATCTGTTAAGATAAAAAATTCTCTTGTTTCATTTGACTGTATAACTTCTTCAGGGTTTTCGACCCTATTGATTGACATTTCTTGGATAGGGATATAGGCAGCAGTTTTTGCTCCAATATCAATCAATGCTCCTCTTGGTTCTATGCTAAACACTGTTCCTGCTACAATATCTCCAGGACTAAAGTGATAGTCATATTTATCTAATAAAGCTGCAAAATCTTCGTGAGTAAAGCCAACTTCTTTGGCGGGTGTTTTCAAATTTGTCATGCGTTATAGTTTCTTGGGATTTCTCTCCTTAATGTTTTTTACTTGTCTTGATAGTTTTCCTCTCACCATAAAAATAGGATCTATTAGATTATGTTTAGCCTGTCTAATTAATATTTGATAGGTTATGTTATGAGGCAAAACTCTCCTTGACAAAATCATGGTTTCTTGACATCCTCTCCCGTTATAATCTTTAATTTAACGGGAGAAACCCAAACCTCACGATTTAGGTTTACTGCTTGAGTGGCACTTATCTAGACTGTTGCCAGCCCCCGACAGTACGCCTAGACAGTCAATTTGCTCTACGATATGCAAAGGCCGCAGTGACACCTCGATGACAAATCACTTTTGCTGCTGCTACATCCCGGTTGATTTCGTATTGGCATTCAGGACATTTATGTTCGTGTTCAGACAGGTATTTTTGGCCTGTATGCGCTCCACAATTTGGACAAATTTGACTGGTATGTCTGTAGTCTACCTTACCCAAATCAACCCCTAGTTTCCAGCATACCCAAGCCAAGAGGCTTGAAGAACTCACCGAACCCTGCATCTAAAGTATGTTTACTTAACATTCCTTTGGCCAAGATTCTCCAGTCTAAGCCTTCCATAAATATCATTCCAGCTTGGTCACATATAATGATGAACTAATTTAAAGTGAAAGTCTTTTCGGGTGTCTGAGATTTTTTGATATACTCTGGCTATCTTTATGGTTAAGTTGATGTCGATTTGCTGAACCCAAGACGCTTGAATTTGACTCTACGCACGTAGCAATTTCAGCTTACTATGTAGTTCTTTCCAGAATCTAGGGAGTTCAATCAACTCACAATCAGAAGTTGCTAGAAATTTTTCAACTCCAACATCAACCCCTTATATATTTAAGAGCATATATAAATTTAGGTATTCTTTATACCTAGATATTAATTACAAAGCTCTTGTACTGCCAAGACATCAGCTCCTACTGAGACCTTTAGAGTCTTTTGGCTAATAGTTCTTGCCTGATTATGGGCTTTCTCTTCTTTAAATTTTAGGTCAGTTTCATTCAGAGTTAAACTTGACCTAGAGTATTAAAGTACTCTGCTGTGGTCAAGACTATCATATAGATTCTACCCTGCAAAAGCTAACCCTAACCTACTATTATTACTCAAAACAGTTTATTTTACCATAAACTTTGATTTCGGTTTTTCATTAACCACTTATTACGTAAATAGTCCTAAGCCATAGTTTGATCTGTATTTAGGACAAATATTGCAGATTATTTAACCTGATATCTAATAATTTGGTTTGCTTAAATTACCTAATTCTTTCCTCTAAGTAAGTTTGAGGCCACATTAATTTATCGATCCACTATTCTTTTAACCAGTTCAGCTCCAAAATATCTTGAGCTTACTGTCATAGTTATTATCATTAGACATCTCGCATAATAAAAAATTAAATCAATTATCGTACTCTTATTCTTCATCAATTCTTTTTCCCTACTCCCTATTCCCTCTTTTGGTGGAGATGTCCATTAAGTTTAAGACGAGGTGACAAAAGAAGCAGGGGTTTCACAATCAATAGCATCTGGTTTTGGAGAAATTTCAGAACTTTCTAGGCCAGTAGAATTAAAATCTAAATTATTTTTTTGATTTTGGAGATGATTTAAGGTATCCACAAAATCTCTAATACCTTGAAATTTACGATAAACAGAAGCAAAACGGATATAAGCAACTTCACTAATGTGAACTAATTTACTCAGAACAATTTCACCAATTTCAGCGCTAGTAACTTCTCTCTGGGATCTACCCTGTAGCTCAACTTCAATTTCATCTACAAGAGCTTCGAGTTCAGTAGGTTCAATACCAGTTTTTTCACAGGAGCGGACAATACCTCGGAGTAATTTCAACTTATCAAAAGACTCTTTTTTACCGTCTTTTTTAATCACTGTTACTGTAACAAACTCTATTCTTTCATAAGTCGTGAAACGATGCTGGCAGTTCAAACATTCCCGCCGACGTCGGATACTCTTACCAGATTCAGCTGAACGCGACTCTAGAACACGACTATTTGTATGTTGGCACACTGGACATCGCATACTTTAAATTTTTTAGACATAAGTTCAGACATAAATATTCTATCCTAAACTAGGCCAATGTTCAATAATTGATAATTGATCATGGATAATTGATAATTACCTCTTCCTTTTAGAGAGAGGATTGAATAAAAAGAAAATTAATTCATTGTTTCTCCTTTAAAGGAGAGGATTTTTACCTTAATTATTCGGTAACTTATTTAAAGTTAGAATAAATGAGTACTGGGTTGAGAACTCAGTACTCATCTATCATAAAAAAAGTAATTTATTTGATAATAAACCGATCAAAAATAATTACTTTCCAATTCTGGGAGGATCGCGGAAGGCGATCGCAAAAAATATCACACCCAAGGCCAAAGCCAATACTAATATGTAAGCTGCGCTTTCCATAAGGGAATTTCCTGAAAATCCAGTTCTATATTAGTTTACCAGTTGAACGTCAAAAAAAGTCCAACGAAAATACTTTGTAACTTTTATCAAAGTAGTCGCTGGACTTTTATCGAAAATTTAAAGATGAGAGATACCTAGTTTTCTTAGTGGTCTACTTTTATTATTGGTTAAACCACAGTAGCTTTAGGTTTCCTTCCTACGAGTACTTAGGTCTCCCAATTTCTGGAATAGACCAAACTCTACTTGTTCCTCTAGGTCTGGGTCAATACCTGCGAATACATCGCGGAACAAAGTCCGACATCCGTGCCAAATATGACCGAAGAAGAAAAGTAGAGCAAAACAAGCATGGCCATAAGTAAACCAGCCACGAGTGCTAGTCCGGAATACACCATCAGAACCTAAAGTTTCTTGGTCAAACTCAAAAGGTTCACCTATCTGAGCTTTACGAGCATACTTCTTAACATCTGTAGCTTTAGTAAACGTTTGACCATTAAGTTCACCGCCTAAGAAGCTAACTGTTACGCCCTTCTCCTCAAAACTATATTTTGATTCTGAACGACGGAAAGGAATATCAGCCTTGACTACACCATCAGCATTGGTCAAGATAACCGGGAAAGTTTCAAAGAAGTTTGGTAGACGACGCACAAATAATTCCTCGCCATCCTTATCCTTAAATACTGGATGACCAAGCCAACCTTGAGCAAGACCATCACCATTATTCATTGGGCCAACACGGAAAAGACCACCTTTGGCAGGGCTATTTCCAACATAGTCGTAGAAAGCTAATTTTTCAGGAATAGTTGACCAAGCTTCTGAAGCAGTTTTACCTGCTGCTATTTCAGATTGAACGCGACGATCAATTTCTTCCTGGAAGTAACCGTTATCCCATTGATAACGAGTAGGGCCAAATAATTCAATAGGGGTAGCCGCACTGCCGTACCACATTGTGCCAGCGACAACAAAGGCTGCAAAGAAAACTGCTGCAATACTGCTAGAGAGGACTGTTTCAATGTTACCCATCCGTAATGCTCTGTAGAGACGTTCTGGTGGTCTTACGGATAGGTGGAACAAACCAGCAATAATTCCCACAATTCCTGCAGCAATGTGGTGGGCGACAATGCCACCAGGATTAAATGGGTTAAATCCTTCCGGTCCCCAGGCCGGGGCTACTGGCTGAATAGAACCCGTTAATCCATAGGGGTCTGATACCCACATTCCGGGACCAAATACTCCTGTCAAATGGAAGGCTCCAAAGCCAAAACAGAGTAAACCAGATAAGAATAAGTGAATACCAAACATTTTTGGCAGGTCTAGAGCAGGTTCTCCGGTACGTTGGTCAAAGAAAAGTTCTAAGTCCCAAAAAACCCAGTGCCATACAGCAGCTAGGAACAGCAGACCAGAAAGAATAATATGAGCTGCTGCTACACCTTCAAAAGACCAAAAGCCAGGGTTAGAAGCTGCTTCTCCAGTAACGCTCCAACCACCCCAAGATTGGGTAACACCTAGACGTGCCATAAATGGCATGACGAACATTCCCTGGCGCCACATGGGGTTCAGGACTGGATCGCTAGGATCGAAGATTGCTAGTTCATAAAGGGCCATTGAGCCAGCCCAACCTGCTACTAGAGCAGTGTGCATTAGATGCACGGATATTAGTCGTCCTGGATCGTTCAGAACAACTGTATGTACTCGATACCAAGGTAGTCCCATTGACTACACTCCTCCTTATTAAGTGATGTCTATTCTGAAAGCTTTTTTCTTTTGTTTGTTATGCCCTTGTGTGACATACTCCCACACTAACCATTCGGTATAGTTTAGGCTTCTCGCTTCGCAGTCCTGCTATTGCATCGGACTCCACGAGCTTTAAGCACGGGATGCCCCACCGCCCTTTTTGCAGATCGAAAAACTACGCGCCTAGCTCCGCAATCAGATTTTACGCTTACCGCCGATTAATCTCACACCAAATTGAAAATTATGGTGTGAGGCTTCTCAACGGTTTAGCTAAAATTGCACTAATCATAGTCCAATTGTCAAGATAGTTAGGGACAATATGGCCTATTTTACCAGATAGGAGCATAAAAGTTAAAACTATTTCAAGAATTGTATAGAGTTTTTAAGTTAATAGCAAGCAAACATTACAAAAGGAAAAAAGTTGATGATTAATGTTTAGTTATATTGGCTTTTGACTTGAAAATCAAGCCTAATGACTTTAGCTGATTTGACAGATGGCTGAGGTAGTACAAAGATATTCCAAAACTTTTTCAGAATTAATCAAGCGAGTCAACACCACATTGCCAATATTCTGACTAGAAACAGACTTTTGAGCTTCAGCAGTGGGATAAATCTCTACCATCAATACTGCTTCTTCGACTCGATGCAGCCACATTCTTTCATTTTTATCCAAAATACAAAGATTCATTTTTTCAATATCTGGCGCTCGTCTCCAAGCTGTTTCACTCCAGAGACCGCCGACAGTCCAAATTCTACCTACGGCCCACCCCTCTGATAAGAAGAAGTATTTCACAGACTTTAAATATAAACTTGAGTAATTTATCAGAAAGTGTATCAAAGATAAGAGCATCTTTATATATATTGAAAAGATAATAGAACTCTTGGTTCCTACATCGTATATTCAAGTGCAGTGAAGGTAGCCCGCAGTGTTCTAGATTTGATATCGTTAGAAACTTACAGCGGTTTTCATTTCAGTAGACCACAGTAGGGACGTTGCATGCAACGTCTGGGTTTTGATTATGGAGATGTGGTTCATCAATTTGAAAAGTGCTGTATATCATAAACAGCGATCGCCTATCCCAAAACATCCATTTTTGCTTCTACGCCCAATCCTGGAACTTCTGGCGCATAAGTTTTACCTCCTTGATTTCGCGCCTTACCCGTAGCTGTATCTACAGTCAACATTTCATGGCATAACCAAGTTGCCCGCAAGTGAGTTGCAGGCGTACTCTGAGCCAGGTGTACTGCTCCAGTATCTGCAATCACGCTACCGCCACTTTCCTCAATATTCATCCTAATACCTGTTTCCAGGCAAAAGTCTTGAATACGCTTGGCTTTATTTAAACCTCCAACTCGATTAATCTTCAAATTAATAGCGCCACAAGCACTGTCAGCTTGAGCGCGGACAACATCCCCATCACGCTGAATACATTCATCTAAAATAATTGGATGATAAGTCAGTTGACGTACTTGTAAACACTCTTCATAAGTTTCACAAGGCTGTTCAAAATACAAAATTGGTTCTTTTACTGAATTCATTACCCGCAGAGCATCATCTACTAACCAACCTCTATTAAACTGGCGAGGTTGTCATCAATAATGTCACCACTGAAAAATTTAGCTAGTCGATCGCAAATATCGCTCTGAAGTCGCTACCAGTAGCGTTAAGCAAAGAGTATATTCTCTCAATTAGAGTTTTTGAATAGCGATTTTAGGATAAATGAATTTGATTGATTAACAAGTCCATATTTATAATATTCCTTTTGTGGTTTACTTAGGATTTTATGCACAAAAAAGTTACAAATCCTAGTCTAGCATTGATTATTTCTATTTGAGAAAAACCTGTTTTAGCTAATAACTCTAGATTTTGTTTTACAGATAGAGGAACTAATATACCTTCTAATTGTTGTTTCTTGCGTTTAATTTCTTCATTGGTTAACCCTTTGTCTTGTTTAAAAAGTATATATTGATTTTCTATTATTTGGCTTTGAAGTGTTTTTTCTGTCAGGATAAATAATCCTTTACTAATTAAAGAATCAAAAATACCTTTTAAATATTCTTGTCTTTCTTGAATGAAATGAAGAGTCCAGTTACAAATAATAGCATTAAAAGTCATATTTTGAACGAATGTTTCTGATTGAAAAAGTCTTGAAGGAAAGTCTTTGTCAACTTTACTCAGATTTTTACCAGCTACTTTTAACATTTCTTGAGAATAATCTATCCCAAACAAATTTTTGAAACCTTGTTTGTATAAATACAACAATGTATTACCGCTTGCACAGCCCACATCTATGATATAGCCATCTTTGGTTACATTATCTTTAAGTATATTAATTGTTAGCTCTATTACTTTCCAGTAATCAGGTATATGTTTTTCCGCTTCATCAGTAAATCTGTTAGCTATTTCAGCGCCAAAAATCCAGTCTGCTACATCATTAGAATTTTTTTCTGGATCTTCTTTATTTCTGTGCATAATAAAAAATATTAAACCTATAATTTTCAGGTTATTATACTATTTTTCAATAACGAATGTATAGTTGTTTGATATCGTGTCCGCACTTTATCGTTTGTGTAAAGCCAAAGGTGAATATATACCTTTATTCATTAATTGTGTCATAATTGCTGTATTATTTGTAGCTGACTAAAAACTTGCCATCAATAATCTGATATCCTTGCTTAAATCCAGCATCAATCAACGCTTGAGTTGTCTGTCGTCTATCAAAAACATAAAAACGGCAAAATTGTTCGTTGAGAATTTCTCCATTAGCTTGAGAAAACACATACCACTTATCAATATAATTTCCCTCTTTCTTGATTTTCTGCTCATAAAAAATCTCATCTTTGATTTCTTTTTTATAATTGGTATGAGTTCCCTGAATTCCTAATGCTAATAATCCATCCTCATCTAACTGACTGTGTAACTTTGCCAGCAACTGCTTATTTTTCTCTGGATCGGTTATGTGACTACAAATTCTATACTCTCCATCTTCTTCCAATATGCAAATAACACCTCCAGTTGAAACTATCGCTTCAAACTTTGCCTCAGTTTTAAATTCTGTAATATCTTCACAAATCAACTTAACATCTGAATTTGCGAATCTCTTCTTAGCAATTTCCAGCATTCGGGGAGAAAAATCAACGCCAACAATCTTATAGTTTGCCAAAGCAAGCATTTTTTCAGTCAGTAATCCAGTTCCTACACCAATATCTAAAACTTTTCTTCTAGCAGCAAGTAAGTTGTACAAGGTATTGCTAAGGGAATCATAGTCAAAGTATCCACTTGTCAATAGATTGTCATAATAATTGGCTATCTCAACATACTGATTAATCATATCATCTCCGGTAGCATCGGTATTGTAAAGCTAAGGAAGAAAGAAGAAGGAAGAGGGAAGAAGGCTTTATATAAAATCCGGTTATACAGTTATCGCACTTTCTACTTCCATTCAATACAGACATAAAATGCCAGAATATTCCCAGATAATTCCAACTTTCATCCTTTCTTTCTATTGAGTCCTAACTCCTGACTACTGACTCCTCTCATCATACAATAACTAATTATTATTCGGATATTATATTAGTTATCGGCGTTGCTCAATTGAAGTATGAATGCGCGATTGTTTGGTTCTGGTCAAGCCCCCTAAATCCCCCATTTAACAAAAAGCGCAGCATCCTCTGGCTTCCCCCTTTCTAAGGGGGACGGGAGGGGGATTTCCAAGGGGGACTTTTAGAGTTTTATTCCCCCCAATTTTGGGGGGTTAGGGGGGCAAAATCATACCCAGAATCAGCAACGCCTAGTTATCTAGAACAGAAGACTTAAAAGTCCAAAAAAACTTAAATTTTTTGTAGATATCCACCCTTGAGTTTACACAAACGATAAAGTGCGGGCATTATATCACTTATTTATTCTTATAAATTGAAAATAACCCAATTTAGACACAGTTATCAAAGTCTTAATAAATTGGGTTATACGTGAAAATTATTAAATTTTTATCTATCTCTAATTAAACTAATTCTTTAGCTCTACCTGACCCTTCACCAGTTTCCCAGATCGATAAAAAATTGTTCAACATCACTTCCTTAGAAGGAATCGTTTCAGTAGTACCTAAAGGTTGAATTATTGTTTCAATATTTGGAAAAACAAAAATAGGGATAGAAACTCGGTCGTCATCTGGACGATTATGAATTACTTCGTGAGGAGTGCTGACAAATAAATCCTTTGTCCAAGACTGTAACATATCCCCTAAATTAATGACAAAGGTATCTTCTATACAAGGAACATCAATCCATTTATCTTTTGTATAAACTCTTAAAGAAGGAGTAGGAAAGTATTCTTGGATTAAGACTGTAAAAATTCCAGTGTCGGTATGTTTTCCTGCTTTGCCAAAACCAGGCGGATAATAAACCGTCCGATGGATGAATGTTGGATCTATAAAATATTTATCAAACCAATTTGCTTCTAATCCTAAAGCTAAAGCTAATCCCTTTAATAATTTAGGAACTACCTTTGTCAGAATTTCATTTTGTAGCTGATAATGAGAACTAGCAAAACCTGGAGCTATACTATCATCAGGTATAACTGTCGGACCTGTAAATGGTTGCTCTGATAAAGGTCTTTCTATACCTAAATCGAAAATTTCTTTAGGATCTGCTTGTTCTCCATCCAGAAGTTCCCCATACAAAGGAGAGTAACCCCTACAATGTTTGGGATAAACTTTTTGGATGTCGTGACGATAGTTTAGTTTGACATCTTCAGGTAGTTTAAAAAACTTCCGCGATGCATCAATAGTTTGATTGATTATTTCTGAGCCAATTCCATGTTCTTTTATATAAAAAAAACCATGTTCGTAGCAAACATCGTACAATTTTTTGATTTCTTCTGGGCTAGCTTTTTCTAATTCTGATAAAGAGATAATTGGTAGACTTTCCATAGTATCAATTTGATAGTTCAATTTCCCATCTAACATTTCCGCAATAAAAACCATGGAGTTAGCTAATTTTTGCTTTCCTCATATTGCTAGAAAATAGTTAAGGTTTCGGTAAAACCTAGGGAGTTGATTCTATCAGGTTTTCTGTTTTACTCTTTTGCCCTATAGGGAAATAACAAGGGCGATCTTAGAAATACTAAGACTAACTCCAAAACAGTACCCGAGCAACACCTTTAATAATCTAATAATCTCCTGTTCATAGAGATAAGCAGGAGTAGTGGTGCATAACTTTTCAGGGGTGGAAAAATTATCAGAATCAACATCCTAGGTAAAACTGGCTGCACGCGATCGCCAAACCTATATCTGGTTAGCTTTTACTAGGTTAGCTTTCACTCTTCGCTCACCGCAGCTTGTCAATTAACAAACTGCAAAAGCCCAATAATGCGCCCCTTCTTCAGCAATATATGGACCATCTTTAACATGATTGACCAATTTGACTTTACCTTCTTGTTGGTAGCGATCGCAAACTTCTTGGAAATCAGTGCTATCGTAATAGCTCTTGCGGGTACTTACTACTACCCAACCACCTGGTTTGGTAATGCGGATTAATTCTGATAAAGCAGTTGGAGGTACATGACCTAAAGTAAACACACCACAACAAACTGTAGCATCATATTGATTGTCCTCATAAGCTTCATTTGTTTTAGTGAGGTCAATTTCACTTTCCAGAACATTATAAGCACCTGTCGAACGGGCTTTTTCTACCATTCCTTCTGACAAGTCAGAGCCATCTACATGATGATAGCCTTTTTGCTTGAGGACAATACCCACTAAACCTGTACCGCACCCTGCATCAAGAATTTCAATATTTTTATTACTGGCATCTATTGCTTTCAACCCATTATCGCCCTTGAGATTTGCCAATAAATCGGCAATATATTTAGGACCGATATACTCTTCGTTGGACACGTCGCTATCATAGGCAGCCGCCCATTGATCGTAATATTCTTGTATTTTTTCAGCATCCCCTGATAGAACATGAGCTCCTTTGATGGCATCAAAACTTTCGTTGATGTTCGTTTTTACTGATTGATTCATTTTTTTTGACTCCAAACTGTTTTTGTTTTAATTGATTTTTTTCACGTTAATCTTCTAGCTAATGCTGTATTAACAAACACTTAGCTAGTAAACTATTTAGGTTTTATCGAACAATCTAGTTTATGCTTAATTGCTCTCCCTAAAAGTATTCCAAACCTTGATCTAGCTAATCTTTAATTGACCAAAAAAAATCAGGTATTGTCCCTATTAAGGGGATAAAAAAGAAAATTTTGCATCTTCTCGCTTTCCTGTTGCAAGAGGTACTGAAGCCCGTAGTTTTTCTTTCTAAGGCTAGCGTAATTTTATGTCGAGAGGCTAATTGTTAATGCAGATCCTCCTTCTGAGGGTAACTAAATTGACAGCTTTTTCTAAAACTGAAATCATTTTTATTATGTATGGTATTTTTGCATTTTTGCTAACATCTAAATGCTTAATTTTGCGAATAATTCTATGATTAGGTTGATAACTAGATTCGTTATCGACAGCCCAAATGGTTCAACGATTCAATTATATCACATCTATAATTTAATCCCATGTTTTTTTCTAACTGAAGTCAGCTTTTTTTTCGATGATGACATCATTCACATATTCTATAAAATGCTATCTAAGAGCTTTTGCTAGCTCTATCAAACCATGCTCTAAATTAAATTTTGGTGATTTTTAATGTACAAAGCTGCTACCAAAGGTAGGCTTTAATCAAATTCCACATCAAGTTTAAGGGAAGACTATTGTTTTGAGCATTAGCAGTAATGCCAGTCAATAATTTAACTATTAGCTAAGTTATACTCCTATACGGGCAAACAAGCAAGTGATGATTTCTCTACATTCTCTAGTTGCTTCTTTTGAAGAATATTCCCGTATTGCTGCTTATTTATATTTGTCATATAGTTTCGCTGGGTCGTCCCCCTCAGGTAGTTTAAATATCATTGGACAGCCTATTGTCCCTGTGCCAATGAATGAAACATTTGTTTGATTCTCCATCAAAAATTTTCCTGATTTAAGGATGTAACAGATTTAACAGTTTCAAGTTTAGTTTAGAAAGTGACTATCGTCAACAGTCAACTTTTGGCTTTATTGCGAATAAATGGGAAGAAACTCTGGTATTACCCCATTTGAGTTTCTATCCCTGATAGTTTTCTTGTTGTTGCTTAGTTTTTGATGGTATTAGACCACTAACCTAATTTCGGCCTTTTGGTCCTAAACCTACTGCACCCGCATAGATGGCACGATCGCCTAACTCATCCTCGATCCGTAACAGTCGATTATACTTAGCTACTCGTTCGCTACGACAGAGAGAACCTGTTTTGATTTGACCTGCTCGTGTTCCTACTGCCAAGTCAGCAATAGTTGTATCTTCTGTTTCTCCTGAACGGTGACTGATTACTGAGCGGAAACCATTACGAGTGGCTAAGTCAATAGTTTCTAAAGTTTCAGTCAGGGAACCTATCTGGTTCAGTTTAATTAAAATTGAGTTACCAGCACTCATATCAATGCCTTTTTGTAAACGAGAAGGGTTGGTAACAAATAAGTCATCTCCCACTAATTGAATTTTGCTACTTAATTTTTGGGTTAGCTGTACCCAACTGTCCCAGTCGTCTTCATGTAGGCCATCTTCTATGGAGACGATGGGATATCGATCGACTAAACTAGCTAAATAATCAATCAATTCACTAGGGGAATGAGTTGCGCCGTCGTAAATATAGTTACCATCTTTGTAAAATTCGCTAGCAGCTACATCTAACGCTAGAGCTACTTGTTCTCCTGGTTTGTAACCTGCTTTCTCGATCGCTGCAATTAATATATCTAATGCTTCTTGGTTTGAGCCTAAGTTTGGAGCATAACCACCTTCGTCTCCTACTCCACCTAGTAAACCTTTGTCTTTTAGAACTCCACTGAGGGTGGCGAAGACTTCTGCACCCCAGCGCAATGCTTCTTTAAATGAGGGCGCACCTACAGGTACGATCATAAATTCTTGAATGTCTACATTATTCGCAGCGTGGGCACCACCGTTAATTACATTCATTAAAGGTACTGGTAGCAAACTTGCTTGTGGTCCACCTAGATAGCGGTACAGTGGCATACCTACAGCATTAGCGGCTGCTTTAGCGGTGGCTAGGGAGACAGCGAGGATAGCATTAGCACCTAAATTACTTTTATTGGGGGAGCCGTCTATTTCGAGCATTTTGCTATCAACTGAGGTTTGGTTGAGAGCATTAATTTTTAGTAGGGCAGGGGTAATTTTTTCTTCAACGTTTTTTACTGCTGTGAGTACTCCTTTACCGCCGTAGCGTCCTTTATCCCCATCCCGAAGTTCGTGGGCTTCAAAGCTACCTGTAGATGCACCACTAGGAACTTGGGCCAGTCCCACTATACCATTGGCTAGGTGGACTTCCGCTTCGATTGTTGGACGACCACGGGAGTCGAGAATTTCTCTAGCATGGATTGATTCAATACCTGTTTCCATATTTTTTCTTCCTTATTCTGTCAAGTTTGATGGTATTGGCTAAATACTAATTACGGGTTTCTGACGCTATGGGGAGTCGTCTTTGTCAACCCAAATTAGCAAAATTTAGCATTTCCACTGACAGAATAGAAGGTTAATCAGGCTTTTGAGCTAGATATCAAAAATGTTTAATAATTTTATTAATCCTATTTCCATACCACTAATTTTAGCTAAATATGTAATTTTTTATTTTTTTTTAATTCTTTTTCAAAAAAATATATTTATTCATGGATATTTGTAGGATTTTAACAAAAAAAAAGATTTAATATAATTAAATTATACAAATAATTTATTTTTTTCAAGTTAAGCTTAGGCAGATTTGGGATTAAAGCTAATGGCCGATGCCCAACTTTGAAAATCTGGTGCTACACGAATTAACTTTTTGTGAATTTCATCTGTCACCCATAATACTAATGGAAACTGAAAGTTTTGGAATTTATTTCTGACTAGGTTAGCTGCTATTAATAATCTATCTAGAGTATTGACTGATTCTAAACTCTTAACCATTAAAGCTTTTGGAGAAATTGCCCCTAATTTTTGGTTGATACTGGAGTAAAGTGTATCAGTAGAGTGGTCTAATGCTAATTCTTGGTATTCTACAGGGTATTCTTGTTGAAGTTTTTCGAGGATCTGTTCTCTTAATTCTGGAGAATTACAACGCACTAAAATTAGGGAAAAATCTCCCTCAGACATAGTTAAAGCCCTAGCTAATTTTCTAAGCGATCGCTCGTTATATTCGACTTTACTTTTGCTTATATTAGACATTTTTAGTCTGCCCTTAGTTTTATATTTATTTGATTATTTACATATACCTATAATTGTATTGTAAGAATATTGATTTGTATCTAGGGGTCTGAGTCAGCATTATGGCGTAAGTAAATTTTGTTCTATATCACTAGGTAATAGTGACTCAGATCAAAGCCAATAATAGTTTTTGTAACATTTTATTCAATACCTAGTTGTATTTACTGAAAATTGTCAGTAAATGAAGTAAAAATAATACATTAACTATTCAATAAAATCACTAAATATTGTACTCTGGTCAAAATGATGAATTTTAGTTAAATATTAATGATGATTTATTTTTCCAAAATATACTTTTTTTGACTATAAAAAAATTGATTTAATGGTTTTATGTGTGCTATATTTATTTGTATCAATCACTATAAAAAAATATGATATTTTTGCTTCAATTCAAGAAAAAAGAATGTATTGTGAACTATTTTTGATTAAATTATCTCCGATTTCCTTTAGGTAATATACTTTTTATAGGGATATAAAAAAGAGAATATTTGTTAGTTTAGCAAGGTAAAAATGGCAAAAAATATTAAACATTAGAGCGACGGGTGAAAAACTACTTTTTGATCGGCATATTTGGTCTCTGAAAGATTTAACTACTCTTGGATTCAAAGTGTAGAAACTTCATACCAAATGAATATAAAGTTGCAGAGAATAATATCTTAATCAGAGTTAACTGTAGATCTAGACAGACAAGTTAATAAATTTCACCATTCTGTGGAGTCTCGCATCAAATTGGTATAGTACCTAACATCTAACACTTAATTAGGGTCTGCTGAAAAAGTATGAGTGGTAAGGGTAGGAGTCAGAACTCAGAACTCAGGAGTCAGAAGAAATGGGAATTATATCATGTCCGGTTGAACAGTTATAAATAAATGATGGAGGAGTCAGGAGTCAGAACTCAGGAGTCAGGAGTCAATCCACCCCTAGCCCCTCCCAGGAGGGGAAGAAAGAAGAAGAAAGAGGAGGAGAAGGAGAAAGTTTTTTTATCACTAATTATCCGGATATGATATAATATTATGTCCGGTTGAACAGTTATAAATAAATAACGACGGAGTCCTCAGGAGTCAACCCACCCGCGGGGCCCGACCAACCCACCCCTAATATCATGTCCGGTAGCATCGGTCTTGTATAGTAAATAGGCAACAGCTCCGGAAGGCAACAGCTCCGGAAGGCAAGAAAAAAACTTAAATTTCCTGTAGATATCCACGCTAACTTTTACACAAACGCGCCCCAACGGACATGATATAACTCCTCCCAGGAGGGGAGGGGAAGACAGGAGACAACCCACCCCTCGCCCCTCCCCCTCCCAACCCACCCCTAACCCCTCCCAGGAGGGGAAGAGGGGAGAAAAGGGTCGGGAGCGAGGAGGTAGGAGCGGGCGTTTTGTCCCAAGATTGTTCTGCCCAACTATGCGCCTAAAATACTAATTTTTTGAGCGTTTTAGACGTGATACCAGGCACTTTTTAAAGGGTCCAAAAAGTCTAAAGTCCTTATATGTCAATGCTTTTAGATTTAATCAGCAAGCCCTAATTATCCGGACATGATATTACAGAGGATGTAGTATTGAAATTATTTCTAAGCTTTAAATACAATTGCAGGATCGATACGAGTTACTTTTTGAATGGCAAAGAAAGCTGACCCGACACACATAAAAACAGTTATACCTAACACTCCAAGTGCAGACAAAGGTGTAATCAAAATAATAATTCCTTTACCTGCCACCCAACTACTTAATCCTAAACATACCAACATCCCAGGGAGATAACCTAAAACTGCCATCCAAATTGCCTGCTCCACAATTACTGCATACAATTCCTTATCAGATGCACCCATTGCCTTGAGAGTACCAAATTCCTTTAGGTGATCGGACACAGATGAATACAAAATCTGTGCAACCACTACTATGCCTACAATTACACCTACTACTGCACCCATTCCCAAAACTAAACCAATATTTGTTCGTGCCAACCAAAAAAATCTGGTTTTTTCAGATAATTCATTTTTAGTGTAAGCATTAGTAGCTGGTATCGCCTCTTCTATTTTTTGTTTTAATACTTGTAAATCTTCACCTGGTTTAGCTTTGACTAATATATAGGCGATCGGATCTGCTACTTCTAAATTTTTTGGTGCTGGTGTTTCTTCCAACTTTTGAGTGGGGTCTTTTTTTTCTACTACTTTTGTACATTGGAGATTTCCTGCTCCTACAACTTTGCAGTTAACTTCGGCGTTAATACCTGCACTAATATATGTGTTAGCGTTTTCTAGGGATGTAAATAATAAGGTACTTGATACAATTGACTGAGTACCTTTTGTCACTGCGACTAATTTTGCTGGTAGGGAACCTGCGATCGCCATTGTTCCTACTCCTTCTGCAAGCATACTAGATAGCCTACTTTGGTCGGCCATTACAGCGAATGGTTGTTTCAGGTCCCTGACGTTACCCTCAATGACTTTTCCTGGGTTGAATAGTTGTCCATCTGGGTTAAATCCAACCACCATTAATGGACTCATTTCTCCATTCTGAGGTCGCCATCTGACTGACCCTAAAATTAAAGCTTCTGCTTGTTGGATACCTTCTATTGTTTTAGCTTGATTCAATTGACCGTAAAGTAGGGGGTCTGTCAGCTCGAAGTTGACCATTTGATTGGAGGCGATCCAAATATCTGCATTGGATTTATCTATTAGTAGGGTTGTGGAACGAGCAAACCCGTTTAATATACCTGTTTGAATTGTCACTAAGCTGACTGCAAATAATATTCCTGCTTGGGCTACGATGAACCGAGGAATATCTTCTAATAAATTTTTGCGAGCTATAGAAGCCATCTTGTTTTAGTCAAAAGTACTAATAGATAGGTTTACCGAAAAATAAAGGTATGAAGCCTTTCCATTCATGGAGAAAAAAGCGGTCGAGTAATGGCGAAGTCTCCTTGCCATATTCATGAGACTAAGAGAAGAAAAAAAATCTTTTTAGCCAATCATCTTCTTTAATTAAGAAGAGGTAATTATTAATTATTAATTGTTGAAAATTTATTCCTTGTTTGCTTGCTCCTTGTTTGTTTGTGCGTTTGTTTCTTGCTTTTTACTTTCTGTTTTTTTTGCTAATTCTTCTTGATGTAGCTCTCTATCTTTAATTGTTAGTAATTCTGGTATAGTAACAAATTCATAACCTTGTTTTTTCAACCCAGCAATAATATTGGGTAGAGCTTCAACAACGTGACCTCTTGGGCCACCTCCATCATGTAGTAGGACAATTCCACCATTGCTGGCTTTATTCAAAACTTTTTTAGTAATTTTTTGGGCTGACCTGTAATACCAGTCTACGGAATCAGCAGACCATAAGACTACGGTGTGTTTCCGTTCTTTGGCGTAGTCCGCTAAACCATTAACGAGGACACCTCCAGGAGGACGAAATAGGTTGGTAGTCCTACCTGTGATTTTATATATGAGGTCTGCTGTACGTCCAATTTCGCTTTTGATCCGGTCTGAACTCATTTTACTACTTTTAGAAGGGTGGTTCCATGTGTGGTTAGCAATAACGTGACCTTCTTCTACAATTTTTTTACCTATTTCTTGACGTACGTTTAAATGTTGGCCGACGACGAAAAAAGTTGCTCGAATATTATGTTTTTTGAGAATATCTAATATTTGTTCTGTAGTGTTGTTCCATGGACCGTCGTCAAAGGTTAAGGAAATAACTTTTTGTTTGCTATTGAGAGTAACATCTTTAACTGTTTGACTTTGGAATCTTTTGGGGACACTAAAGTTAAAGGTTTTTAATTCTAATTCCCTCAGTTTTTGCTTAGTATTATTAATTTTTTTAGCAACAACAGAACTAATTTTAATTACTTCTAATGGAGTTTCTTTGTTATTTGCCGACTGATTTATTGGCTTTGTATTTGTTGCTGTTTTTACTGTAGTTGCTTTTGTGGTTGTTTCTTGATTTGTCCAGATTTCCATGGGCAATAACATTCCGATTAAGAAACTTCCACTAGCAGCTATCACTGTTGCTAAAGATTTTCCTTGTCTGGATAGTGAACCTAAGTTTGTCATATTTTTCCTACACACCTTTATATTTATAATTTTTGAAATTTTTAGCTATCTTTCAAATTTTTTCTAGTTTTTAGGCGGTATAACTATTTTTTTTACTATAGAATAATAGCTATGCTTAAAAATATTTTTCTCCATAAAAATAAAATACTTTATTTTCCTCCTGAGTTTAATCTAGTTAATCTTAATATACTCAGTATTTTCCGGATTAAGAGGATATCTGAAAAGTTGTTTAATACTGAATTTTGCCCCCCTAGCCCCCCAATTCTGGGGGGAACAAGAGTCAATTTGCTTGCTCTAGTCCCCCAATTTTGGTGGATTTAGGGGGCTTTGATGTAGCATATTGGACTTCTCAGACAACCTCTAAATGAACTATAGTTGTGAATTTTTTTGTCTGTAAATATCTACAATTTTCTGAGTAACTTCAGCTATGCTTAAACCATCGGTGCTAATTTCTATAGCATCTGGAGCTTTTCGTAAGGGAGAAATTTTCCGGTTAGCATCTTTTTGGTCTCGTTGAATAATATCTTTTTTTACCTGTTCTAAACTGATATTGGTTTGACCTTTTTGTTGTAACTCTAGCAGTCGTCGTCGCGATCGCTCTTCAGCAGAAGCTGTTAAAAAAATCTTTAGTTCAGCGTTGGGAAATACATGAGTACCAATATCTCGTCCTTCTGCTACTATTCCTCCTTTAGTTCCAAATTTTTGTTGTTGTTCTACCATAAAATACCTGACAGTTGCCTGAGCTGCAATAGCTGAAACATTATTTGTAACTTCCCTGCTCCGAATTGCTTCTGTAACATCCTGGCCATTAATCAGGACACGGTTATTTTCGGGGCCGTTAAAGCTAATCTGGCATTGACTGACTAATTCTGCTACTTGGGGTTCATCTTCTACTGGGACAGCACCTTGTAAAACCATCCATGTTACGGCCCGATACATTGCTCCTGTGTCCAAGTATAAAAGTCCTAATTTTTGTGCTACTAATTTGGTTACTGTTGATTTGCCAGCTCCAGCAGGACCGTCAATGGCAATTATTGGTTCGCGGTTTTTCAAAAGTATATTATCTATTAAACGGCAAGAACCAATCTGAGCAGCGATCGCTAATAAACCTATATCCTGAATATTTTCTAAAGGTTGTAAATTCTCCGGATTGACTATTTCTACATACTCTAGTTTCACAACTGGTAAAGTTGCTAATTTTTCCTGCACAGCATTTTTAATTTTTTCGACAATATTTGCTGCATTTCGATTTTCTAAAAATACTTTTCTACCATGACAAAGAGAATTATATAATATGGTAGCTTGCTGTTTTTGTTCAGTAGTTAAATATTGATTGCGAGAACTAATAGCTAATCCTGAAGCTTCACGAACTATTGGACAAGAAATAATATTAACTGACAAACTGAGGTCTTTTACCAACCGTTGAATAATTGCTAATTGTTGAGCATCTTTTTGCCCAAAATAAGCATTATTTGGCTGAACTAAACTCAATAATTTAGTTACAATAGTGGCAATTCCTCGAAAAAAATTAGGTCTAGAAAGACTACACATAACTGATGTCATGTTAGATGGAGGAACAACTGTAGTTGTAGAATTTTGAGCATTAGTAGACAGCTCATTTTCCATACCCATCGTTTCAGGAGTGGGAGCAAAAATAATATCTACTCCTTCTTGTTCGCATAGTTCTTTATCTGCTTCTAACTGCTGAGGATATTGTTGGAAATCTTCAGTAGGAGAGAACTGTAAAGGATTAACAAAAATAGTCACAACAGTAATTTTATTCTCTTCTTTAGCACGTTTAATTAAGCTTAAATGTCCTTTGTGTAAAGCTCCCATTGTTGGTACTAAACCAACAGTATGTGGAGATTTGTGTCGATCATTTTTCAATAAGTTTAAGTAGCATTGCAAAGCTGCAATAGTAGTAAATAGACGCATTTTTTATAAAAATAATATTGATAATTGGGAATTATTCAACAATGAATAATGAATAATGAATAATGAATAATTACCTCTCCTTGAAAGAAGAGGATTGACAAAGAGATGAAAATTTTTCTTCTCTTGGTCGATTGGATATGGCGAGAAGACCTCGCCATCCCTCGACCGCTTATTATCCCCTTAAAAGGGGAGGCACATACCCACAATTTTTCGGTAATGAGAACAGATTTTTTTTTATAGGAGAAAATAGAAAAAGATTATTATGATTTACTAGAGCAAAATTCAGGTAATACAAAATCTTGATGAAGCTGCATATAAATAGAGCTTTTCAAAGCATTGCTTTACTGAAGTTTTCCTATACAAATTCACATAAACTTGCCTCCCATTACTAATTACCTCAGTAGTCAAGCAACATTACAAAATTAATTGTATATTTGATTGTCATCTTATACAAAGCCTGAAAAAAGAATGTTATGAATAGTAAGAGGAATAAACCCACATTCGGAACTTCAAGAGCGTATCATTAAAAGTAGTATATAAATTTGTATTTTGGTAGGTATTTATACTATGCAAATCATCTCAATTACTTTTTTCGTTGATCAAATTCCGAGTCAAAAATTTACGCATAAATACTTGTTTAATTGATTACTCAATCACGGCAGTCATGATTTTCTTCTCAAATTCTGTCTCCTGTCTCCTGACTCCTTCTTCGGTTGCTACATTTTGTGGTGCGGAATGTGGGATAAAAATACTTTTCAGAATATTCCCTTTGACAAAAAAGATGACTTCAAACCTTAAAAATGGTATTGAAGCCATTCCTATACGACTCCTAACTCCTAAGAAATATCCTAGCTATTTGTAGCAAACATTTATCAATTTGGTATTAACCCACATTCGGAACTTCAAGAGCGTATCATTAAAAGTAGTATATCAATCTATAGCTTGGTAGATATTTATACTGTGCAAATCATCTCAATTACTTTTTTCGTCGATCAAATTCCGAGTCAAAAATTTACGCATAAATACTTGCAGTATTAATTACTCAATCACGACAGCTATGATTTTCTTCTCAAATTCTGTCTCCTGTCTTCCCCTCCCCTCCTGGGAGGGGTTAGGGGTGGGTTGGGAGGGGCGCGCGGGTGGGTTGTCTCCTGTCTCCTTCTTCTATACTACACTTTGTTGTGCGGAATGTGGTATTAACTGAAGCAACAGAAAAAAGGAGGAAAAGTCTATCTTTTCCCCCAAGCTATTTATATAGACACTCTCACAAAACTATTAGAGTCACTACTCCTGTAATGATGTAGAGTAAAACATTAAATAAATGCCAAAATTAAGATCCACGAGAATCAATAACCTCAACCTTTACAGGAGCAACTCCACTCTGAATCATACCTAAAATACGAGCAGCAGCAGCAGATAAATCAATAACTCTGCCTCGAATAAATGGGCCACGATCGTTAATCCTGACAACGACTGAACTACCATTATTAAGATTAGTCACTCGTACCATTGTTCCAAAAGGCAGAGTTTTATGGGCTGCTGTCATGGCATATTGATTGTAACGTTCGCCACTAGCACTTAAGTTACCATGAAATCCAGGGCCGTACCAAGAAGCCCAACCTTGATATTGGAAAGTAATCGGCCCAACAGCTATTTTTTGTGGCTCTGGTTGTGGTTTTGGTTTTGGTTTACCTGATATTTCTTCTAGAGGAGCAGCATTATTAACTTGTCGTCTGAGACGGTTAGTTGCTTGTAGGGTATCTGTTGCTAAATCGTTGGTACTATCTGGCAGAATAGTTTGTTCGTTTATTTCTACTAATTTTTGGTCATTGACCAGAATCATGTAGCTTTCAGTATCTGTGTCCCACTTAGCTGTAATATCCAGATTAGGGTTTTCCTGCATAAGCTGATTTAGTTGAGAGGCAACTATTGATGCTCGCCACACAGGATCTTTTTGTTGGTTTGAATTAGAAGATTGAATAGTAGCTATTTTCATCGAAGAGTCTGAGTTAGACTCTGGACTAATATTATTTGCTTTCTTACCCTGAGAGTCAAGAAAAGTAAGAACTGGAATATTACGAACATAGAGAGTTGCAGCTTGACGACCAGTTAATTCATGGGCCATAATTTCAGTAACAGTATCTTTCCCTTCTCCTGTGTTTAACTGGTATTCCCCAACTTTGAGTACATCTACCTGCCTATTGGCAACAGTTTTCTGTAAGTTATCATTTGTTTCTAAGCTTCTATCTGTTGGTTCGTTATTTTGATAAATTTTGTCTTCTTGAAGAGTATCTGCATAAGAGTAAGCTACACCTACACTAGAAAATATCAAGAAAGTAGTCAGAAAAGTCCAGATTTTGTACTTCATAAACCTATTTTTTTTAAGCAGCACTCATTGAGTTGAATTTATCTGGGTATAGTCCAGCCTGGACTATTCCGAATAGCTCAAACTCTTCGATGTTTAAGTATTATTAAGAGACTGCAATAGAGTATCACAAACTTTTCAGATTGGGAATCAAATTAGAAAAAAAATTTGGTTAATTTCATAGAGACAAGAGTGATGGTAAACTTCTAAAGGTTAGACATCCTGACAAAAGTAGGGATTTATGAAATCGCCTTTGCTAGATTGAGAATCTTCATATAACAATGTGCGCTGGCATATTTACAAATTACAGTAACTGTCCAATAGTTAAAAGCCTGATATTATCGGTTTTTTATTCCCCCTGTTGCCTTCCGGAGCTGTTGCCTGCGCACAGCGCTATAAATGGGTTTCTTAATCTTTTGTTGTCTAGCGCACAATCAAAGTTTTGGCCTAAGACATGATGGATTATAAACAAGCTGGTGTTGATGTTGAAGCGGGTCGTGAATTTGTAGATAATATCCGCAATATGGTTATTAGTACCCACCGACCAGAAGTTTTAGGAGCATTAGGTGGGTTTAGTGGGTTATTTGCTTTGCCAAGTGGCTATACAGAACCTGTTTTGGTTTCTGGTACTGATGGTGTGGGCACAAAATTAAAATTAGCAAATACTCTTAATTGTCATCATACTGTTGGTATTGATTTGGTTGCTATGTGTGTCAATGATGTGTTGACATCGGGGGCGGAACCTCTATTTTTTTTGGATTATTTAGCAACAGGAAAATTGAATCAGCAACAGTTAACTGAAGTGGTTTCTGGTATTGCTGAAGGATGTCGTTTAGCAGGGTGTGCTTTAATTGGGGGAGAGACTGCTGAAATGCCTGGTTTTTATCCACCTGGTGAGTACGACTTAGCTGGTTTTTCTGTGGGAATTGTGGAAAAAAGCTTGATTTTGGATGGGTCTCAGGTGCAAGTGGGCGATGTGGCGATCGGGTTGGAAAGTAGTGGCATTCATAGTAATGGTTTTAGTTTGGTGAGAAAGATTATTGACGAGTACAATATTTCTCTACAAGATTGCCCAAATTTTTTGAATAAGAAAAGTTTAGGAGAGGCATTATTAACCCCAACAAAAATTTATGTTAAACCAATTTTAGCAGCGCAAAAAGCGGGTTTAGATTTTCATGGTATGGCTCATATTACTGGTGGTGGTTTACCAGAAAATTTACCTCGTTGTTTGCCAGAAGGAATGTCTATTAATGTTGATAGAAATAGTTGGGATATTCCTCCTATTTTTAAGTGGATAGCTGAAGCTGGAAATGTTGAAGAGGAAGCGATGTTTAATACTTTTAATATGGGGATTGGTTTTGTGGTTTTGGTGTCACCGATTCATACAGAAATAACGATTAATTGGTTTGCTTCTCAGGGAATCAAAGCTTATTGTCTAGGTGAAGTCAATTAGTTTTTGATAATGAATTGAACAAAAAATCGGGAGGAATTTATTGATGAGATAGGAGGCGATCGCGAAAGTAATTTATTCAATTATCAATCTTTGCTATTGTCGTCATAGTGATAATTTTAAATTACCTAAATTATCGAAATATATCTAAGTTTTTTATAAAAAAAAGATAACAAACAGTCAGCAATTACAATTATATTGGCATAATATAAATTGAGACAAAGAATGGATTTTGTTATTGAATTATGAATATAAGCCTAATTAAAATAATAATTAAATATTGCGGTTGCAATATTTAATCTTAGTTTGCTAAATTTACGATGGTTAATGATGATTTATTTGCATAAAAATTATCCTTGATTTGATACCTAAGTCAATAATTATGAAATGAAAAATTAGTTGGCGATCATTGTTGCATACAATATCTGATATCTAGCAATTTTTCCAAAATAAATAGTTTTCACTATCTAGCTAATTAAATATTAATCATTATGACCAATGTTACTTTAAAGGTGTAATTTATCTATAGTTTGATAACTAAAAAATTGTCTGACCAATAAAATTCAGGTATTTCAAATCTGAGTGTTTTCTATCTGAATTCTGAGTAATTTTCTAGATTTGAATCAAAAGTAAACCTAACTAAAAATTTCGTAAGCATTTCCTACGGAATGCTGTACAAACACCTGGCTTGCTGTCAGCTAGCCTCCTGTAGAGGAACTGCGGACTTCAGCAACAAGACTCTCTCATATAGGACAGTGTTTAAATTAATATTGACTTTAAGGGCAAGGGAGGCAACTTTTGTAGTAAGACAATTAATAAAGCTTTTATCCTCAACTAAAAGCAATAGCTAATAGCTGATGGTTGACGGCTGAATGCTTATAAAATTTCAACATTGAAATGAAATAGTAAAGTAAACAATTAATAAATAATTTCTTGGTCTAGTTGAAAATAAAGTATGATAAAGAAGAAATATATTCCTACCCCTATAGTTGAAAAAAAAGACCGAAAAAAAGTCAAAATCGTGGATAAACTAGAGGCCCGTCGGTTATCAACCACTTATATTGTTTGGCGATTCATAGTTTATCTTATAGGGATACAAATTCGTAAATTTACTGGTAGGTCAGATGTTCAAAAAACAGCCACCCAATTACGAGAAATTTTTGAAGAATTTGGTGGTTTTTGGGTAAAAGCAGGTCAGTTATTAGCATTGCGAAGCGACTTGTTTCCAGATGAAGTATGTGATGAATTACTAAAGTTACAGTATCAAGCTATTGGGTTTCCTTTTGATATAGCACGCTCAACTATTGAATCAGAATTAGGCAAACCAATAGAAAAAATATTTGAGTTTTTTGATGAACAACCTTTAGCTGCTGCATCTATTGGTCAAGTTCATAGAGCAGTTTTGCGGAAGAAGAAAAAACTAATTCCTGTGGTGGTTAAGATTCAACGCCCTGGTTTGGCGGAGTCTTTTAAGCGAGATTTAGATCTGATTAAGGTTTTGGTCAATGTGTTGATGTCTTTGAATATTGGTAGTGATTTAAGTTTAGATGAAGCTTTAGCAGAATTGGAGAAAACTTTTAGAGAAGAGTTAGATTTCCGCTATGAAGCAACAAGTGCTCGTAGGATGAAAAAAACCTTAAAAGCACACAAGATATATACTCCAAAAATTTATGATAAATATTCTAAACGTCGAGTTTTGGTGATGGAATTTATCGATGGTGTATTAATGGCGGATTATATTAAGACTTATCAACGCGATCGCGCCAAAGCTAGAAGATGGGAAGACGAAAACGATGTAGACCCCAAAAAGGTTGGCGAAAGCTTATACTTATCATTATTGCGACAAATATATGAAGATAATCTCTATCATGGAGACTTACATCCAGGCAACATCATTTTGTTGCGTAAGAGCAAGTTTGTGCTGATTGATTTAGGAAGTACGGGTTCTCTAGAAAAAGAATTGAGAACCTCATATTTGAAATATAATAAAGCCCTATCAGAGGGAGATTTTACTAGAGCCGCTGATTATCTTATCAGGTTTGCTGTGGATGTACCCAAGGTGAATATTTCTAGAGCACGGGTAGAGATAGCACAAGCAACTCAGACTTGGGCAGATAGGTCAGGACTTAAGGGGTTATCGTATAAGGAAAAATCCCTGGGTGGAGCTACAGCCGAATTTTCCCAAGTTTTAAATAGATATGGTATCCCCAATAACTGGTCATTTCTGAAAGTTAGTCGGTCTCTTTTAACGTTAGATGGTTCGCTTCAGTATTTGTTGCCAGATTTCGATTACTTCAAGGTTAGCAAAAAGTATAATCAACAATCAGAGCGTCGTGCTTTAATTCAAAGTTTGCGCCCTGAGAATATCATGGCATCAATGAATAAATTATCAGAAACTTTTGCTGAGTATAACGATTTGGTTTTGCCTCAACTCCGACAGGATACTATACCTTTTGAGTTAACAGTTAACAGGTTTGCTCTGACCTTGGCATTGATTTTGCGTGCTTTGTCATCTGTATTGCTGATAGGTGGGTTTGGCACATCATATGTATTTCTCTATCAGCAATATTTTGGGATTATTCAACCGATTAATTTTGAAATGGTTGATGAATTTGTCAGACAGTTGCCTTACATACCATATTTAGAGTGGGTTGGGATATTAATTGCTGGAGGACTGACTTTCCGGATTTTATTAGCTTGTGCAAATATTCTGGAGCGTAAGGAATTTGGTAAATAGATAAGTAAGTTGTTATAGCTTAGTTTCCACAATTAGATAAGCATTACGAAAGTAGGGAAACTGGGTAAGTAATTTCAACGGTAGTTGCCATTGTCAAGGCCAACGTTCTTGATGTAGCTGAAATATTTGACTTTTGACTTCCGCGTAGCGACACGAGGGCGTGTTTTCACACTATAGCTACAAAGTAATGCAGACGATCATAATCATGGCTGTATAATTGGCAGCAAGTTTTTCATAACGAGTTTGAAAACACACCCTAGCCCTAGTTGAGTGTATCTCATTTTAGTTTACTCATGCGCTGGGTGCAGGCGTTGGAATGGGTGTAGACCTTAGCTGTTCCCGTCTGTTAGCTACCGCCGTATAATACGGGTCTATCTGAATTGATGTTTGCTGAGATGTTTTTTGATTTGTTATTTGATGCTTTACTTCATGCAAATGATTATATATTTTACACGTTTGACCATTAAACCAGAACGTTGGTGATGACTCTTCATCAAGCTTGAAATAATATCAAATCCGCCTAATTGCACATAGATCCAATAACATAATAATCAGGGTTTTAAGCTATTGATTGTCAGGGTATTTAACCGGATTTGATATAACCTGGTTTTGTCAATACATAAAATGGCACAGTTTAGAATGAAACAGCCCTGGGTTATCCAAGAGCGTAAATATAGTTCATTTGTATCTTTAAGGGTCTATTCATCCGTAGAGTTTTCTTCTTCGTTGACTACAGCTGCATAATATGGGTCTACTTGAGGTTCACCCTTATTATAAGCAACCATGTCAAGATGATTCCTTTCTGGAAGAAGAACCGGCTCATTTTCTGGATATACGTAAGCCTCCTTTCTGAAAGACCATTCTTGGCCTACATGTTGGTACTTGTAACGAGGACCAATATGAAGAAGCCCAAACATGCTAGGAATATTTGGTGCAAAGTCTTGAGTGTTTACAACCCTATAGCTATTTGGAACTTTAGCATCGTAATACTTTGCAAATATAGGATCGCCTATAGCCGACCCTCCATAGTTGTACATAAATACATTGTCTGGACTCATATCATAAGTCTCTACGAGTTCAAGAGCTGTTATAATAGCAAGTGCTCCCCCAAAGCTATGACCAGTTACATAGCAAGGTATATCTTTATCTAATTCTTTTAGCAATGGGGACATCTGATCCTGTAAGGATGTTTTGTTATATAGGTTTTTCATGTACATTTTTGAAACACCTGAGGCAATATATCCGACATACTCCCCCCCTAATTTACAAGGAACTTGTGGGAAAATCGTTGATTGTTTCTTCTCAAATGGAGTTCGCACTCCTCGAAAGACAATGATGTTGTTTTTCTTAGATTTCAGTAGGAAACCTAGGTATGAAGAATACTTCTCTTCTTTGTATTCACTTGGATTATCAGGCATCCATGGATAACAAAACTTCTCTACATCATAGACCATATCCTGCAATATATCATAGGACTTATCTATCATGCTTTTTAGATCAGAGTTATAACTTTTAAAATTTTTTACTTGAGTATATTCACTGAAAACGCTTTCAAAAAGAGGGAATTGAGTGATGTCTCCGTCATACTTCTCACCAGATTTCTCCTTAGATTCCTCACGATAATATTGTTGATAGGCAAGTGATACTGCCTGTATGAGAAGTTCAGATATCTCGCGATCATAAGGTGCTGCTGTCATGTTAATTATTTCCTCCTAGTTTATAGAAATTCAGTGGACATAGCCCATCTTTTTGCTATCACCTCTTTACACTACCACTTCCTCATCCTAAATAGCAATAAGCTTGAAAATAAAAACTAATCCTTCAAATTAAGCTTGCTCCAAACAAATCTGTAACTTTTGAGCCAGGGTAGTTATAGCGCTGTGCGCAGGCAACAGCTCATCTGCCAACAGGCAACCCACCCCTAGCCCCTCCCTCTCCCAGGAGGGGAATAAATTGCCGATAATATAAGACTTTTAGCTATTTGACCCCTCCTGCAATTTGTAAATATACCAGTGCTCATTGCTATATATCATTTCTCAAAAACTTTTCTACATTTTGTTGAGCAGGGGACCCACCCCTAACCTCTCCTGGGAGGGGAAGTAAACATAAGAATAATTAACATTAAATGAGCTGCTAATTAGCAAAAAAATGATTCGGCCTGTGCTAATTAGTTGATAACTGAAGTATTATATCATGTCCGGATAATTAGTGATAAAAAAACTTTCTTCTTCAACTCCAGTTCTTCTTCTTCCTTCTTCCTTCTTCCTTCTTACCTCCTGACTCAGTCCTTCCCCTCCTGGGAGGGGGCGGGGGTGGGTTGACTCCTGGGAGGGGGCGGGGGTGGGTTGACTCCTGGGAGGGGGCGGGGGTGGGTTGACTCCTGGGAGGGGGCGGGGGTGGGTTGACTCCTGAGGACTCCGTCGTTATTTATGTATAACTGTTCAACCAGACATGATATTACTCAAGGTCTTGCATTAAGGGAATTGGTATTACACTAGGTTGGTCATTTCAGTTATCAGTTATCAGTACCTCTGCAATAAGGAGGCTTGAAATAAGGAATAGTCTCTTTTCTCTTGGTCGATTAGAGGCCAGCGAGGAGACCTCGCCATCCCACCCTACAGGAAGCTATGAAGAGAGAACTCCGTTCCGCTGACGCGAAACGCGACAGCGTTGCGTTACGCCAGTTTTGCGAAGCAAAAGCAAACGACCGCTTTTTATCCCTTTAAAAAGGGAGGCGCATACCCACAATTTTTCGGTAAAGCATATATTCGTGATCACCAGGAACAATTTCTACCTTAACCTCGTACCGTTAAACTTCATACTTAATCGCAACTTTCATGCAACAAAGCCTAATTATAGCTTAGTTTCAACAATTAGATAAAAATTACGAAAGTAGGGGAATTGGGTAAGGAATTTCAAAGGTAGTTGCCATTGCCAAGGAAAACGTTCTAGATATAGTTTATAGAGAGGCCAAGTATTGACCACTTGCAATCCCATGGTGGCTAAGTCTTGTTCGTTCTTCACAAACCACTTAAGTGGAGCTCCGATTTTAGCTGCCCGTTGATTTAATAATAACTTACAGGAATTACCCATAACATCCATTACCCAAGTTGCACCAGGGAAATGCGATCGCATTTGCTTAACCAGTTGCTGCAATTGATTTGGCTCAATGTACATGAGCAAGCCTTCTGCAAGGAATAAAATATTTTCAGAACCCACATCAGGAATAGAATTCATCCAGTCAAAATCCATGATCGAAGCACTAATAAACTGGTGTTGCTCGGTTTCAGAATCTAGTTGACGGCGTAAATTTGTTACATCTGGTAAATCAAGGTCTAGCCAACATTTAACATTCTGTCCAATGCGGTGAAAGCGAGTAGATAAACCCGCACCCAATTCTACAACAACAGGATGGGGATGGTTAGCAATATGACCAGAAGTAATTTGGTCATGAATATAAGACCGTGTAGAAAAACTGGTTTGATATAAACCACTTACCAAATTATATGATGCTTCCATATCATCATCTAGAGGCAATTGTTTGTGCCACTGTACAGCTAAGGGGTCTTGATACAGACAGTCAGGACGCTCTTGTTCTTCTGCTCTGGTCTTCAGGGTGGCGGCCATAGTACGAGAGACACCGGTGAGTTTACTTGTAATTTGAGACATAGGGATTCAAATATTTATGTTTATGAGTTCATTACATCAATTTTTACCGAATAATTAATAATTAAATAATTAAATAATTAAACAATTCAGCTGACTCTGCCTTCCCAATAAAGGGGAAAAAAGCGGTCGTTAGCGTAGCTTCCCGCAGGGTGGGATGGCTGCGAAACCTGCGCCATATCCAATCGACCAAGAGAATAAATTTTTCCGGCGTTGGTCAATCCTCTCCCTTTTAGGGAGAGGTAATTATCCATTATCCATTATCCATTATCCATTAATGAAAGGATTTTGAGCGATCGCTCTATACAAACTTGCAATTTCTGAGCCAGAGTTGTGACATTAGGATTATAGACCATGTATTCGTGATAACCAGGAACAGTTTCTACCTCAACCTTGCCCACAATTGTTTTTGCCCAACCTAGAGTTGGTTCCATAGCAGCAAAGACTTCTTGAGAGAATCCTAAGGAGCCTTTTTCCGCCCGGAACAAAGTTATAGGGCCTGGATAAGGAGGGGGAGAGTACCCACCCATTGCTTTTAAATTGAATCTTAAAAGTTCTAAGAGACGTTGAATATCATCCACTTCAAAATCAGGCGGAAGTAGATTAGCTTGTTGAGCTTGCTTCATAACGAAAAGTGCTTGTTCGTTAGAAGTAAGTTGCTGAAATTCTTTAGCAGGTAGTGAAATAGTTCCCCCAAACAGTGGCACAACTATTTCTCCCCTTTCCATCAGGACTTGCTCATCAGGTAACTCAGAGGGGACGTAAGTATCAAGTAATCCTAGAAAAGCCACTTGTTCACCTTGAGTTATTAGTTCATCAGCCATTTGTAAGGCTACATATCCACCAAAAGACCAACCCAGTAGAATGTATGGACCATTTTGCTGAACCTGACGAATAGCCGATAGATACAGAGTAGCCATATCTTCTACTTGCGTCAGAGGTTCTTGCCCCTTTTCTAAACCCAATGCTTGTAAGCCGTAGAATGGTTGATCATCACCTAATAATTTAGCTAACTCAAAGTAGGATAAAGCCATTCCACTACTAGGGTGTACGCAAAATATAGGGACTTTGGAGCCATTTGGGTTAATTGGAAACAGAGGAGAAAATTTATTCTCATCTGGAGAAGACTGACGCAGCACTTCAATCTGTTTAGCTATACCAGCAATAGTCGGTGACTCAAATAAGCGCTGTAAAGTCAGTTCACTCCCCAAAGCTTGTCGGAGGCGAGAAATCATTTGAGTAGTCAAAAGAGAATTCCCACCTAATTGAAAGAAATTATCATAGATATCCACCTGGGACACCCCAAGCAACTCCTGCCAAATTTGAGCAATTTTACGCTCTATATCATTTCTGGGCTTTACTCTTTCTTGAGTTGAACGACCCGAATTACTCTCAGAAAGTAAACCTACATCAATTTCCCCAGTCTCAGTCAAAGGCATTTCGGCCAGCTCCACCACAGTACAAATACTAGGTTTACCCACCGCATCATATACCTGATGATCCAGAGAACTTACATTTGGTTTACCTTTACCGTTAGTAGTAAAGTAAGCTGTTAATTGTTGCAGATTATCCGATGGAGCAGTTAACCTTCTGATATTAAGATTACTACCATCTAAACCGACCATCAAGTAGGGTTTATCATGGCATAAACCAGCTAAGAGTGAAGACATACCTTGAGATAATCCCACAGCTAGATAACCCTTAGCTTGAGTTAACTGCTTCATCTGATAACCCCGACTCATCCCCATTTCATCCCACATACTCCAAGCTAAACAATAGCTCTGTAACTGACTCCGATCGCGTTGATAGTAAGAGAAAGCATCCAAGAAACTATTAGCTGCTCCATAAGCTCCCACCGTTGTGCCACCAAAGAAACCATTAATAGAGGAAAAATTGATAAACAAGCTTTTGGGTTGCAATTCTTGCAATTGATGTAATACCCAAGTACCTATGAGTTTAGGGTGTAACACCTCAGCTAAACTTTCTGGTGTTTCTTCCATCAGCAAGCGCTCTTGCATCAACCCTGCCAAATGAATCACTCCATCTAGTTGTTGAGTGTTCCATCCAGACAAGGTTTGCTGTACTACCTCCTGCACTGCTGTAATATTGCAGATATCCACCCCTAGGTATATCACCTCACCACCTAGTTTTTGTAATTGTTGGTAAGCTTTGATTTTCTCTGCTAGTTTACCCCCTTGTTGTAAATAGGTTTCCCAACTGTTGCTTTCTGGTAAAGGTGTACGACCTAACAGCAATAGTTTCGCCTGATAATGTTCCAGGAGATACTTGGCAATTTCCACCCCTACTCCTCCTAAACCTCCACTGATCAGGTAAGTTCCTCCGACTTTGAATGGTAATGGTTGTTTAGATAAAGAAGGTAGGTCGATTTTCTCCAGACCTGATACCCAACGCTCTCCATCTCGATAAGCCACTTCTGAATCTTTGGCATCAATAGTTAGTTCCTCAAGTATCCGATCGCTATTGACATCTAATGATTCTTGTGGTATGTCTAGATACCGACAACTCCAGTGGGGGATTTCCTGGGGAATAGTTTTTAGTAAACCTGGTACTGTTGCTTTTTGATATGCAATGGCTTCTTTGGGATTCAGAGACTGACTATGACTGGCGACATAAAGCAGTCGCACTGGATAATTTTCACTTTGATTACTAAAGGCTTGTAATATAAATAAAAGGCTATAGATTCCTGTTTTTTGTGCTGTTTCTATAGTTTCTATGTCAGTAATTTCTCCTGCATATTTATCATAATGCCACAGGTGAATAATTGCTCCGATTTGGAGATTTTCTGCTGCTAGAGACTCGTATAATTTTTGATAATCTTCTCGGACATCTGGAGCAATTATATAGTGATTATCATTGACCTTTTTGAAAGTTTCTCCCTGTTCTACCTTCACATAAACTTGAGAATTTTTGTCTAATTTATGACACAGTTTTTCACCTAATTCTAAGCCATCTAAAAATACTAAAACAACCCCAATTTCTGCTAATTTTCGTGGTTGATAATATCCTTGTTTTCTCCGCCATACTTTTTCATAGAACCAATCAGGAATTGTATTACTATTTCCCTCTTTAACATCGAGCTGCTTGATTACCTCATCAAAATCACCCTTCGCCAACATTTTTTTCATTAGGGAACGTTGAATTTTTCCACTTGTTGTCTTCGGAAAATCTTGACGTTCTAAAGGCAGCACATAATCTGCATTAATACCTATATTGGCAGATACTTTACCTTTAATCTTTTTAATCAGTTCTATATCTATTTCTCCGCTGGAGTTTTGTGGTGTAAAAAATATGGCTAACTTTTCTGTTCCTTTTGAATCTGATGTCAACCCACAAGCTCCTACATAAGTTGGTTCTACTCCTTCTATTTGATTGACAATTTCCTCAATTTCATAACAATAATAATTCACTCCATTAATCACAATTTGCTCTTTTTCTCTTCCTGTGAGAATCAAATGACCATCAATTATAAACCCTAAATCTCCTGAATTAAACCAACCATCTCCTACAAATGCTTCTTCGTTAGCTTTAGCATTATTCAAATAACCTGGAGTCACAACTGCTCCCTTAATTTGAAACCGACCAATCACTCCTTCTGGTACCACTTGATTATTTTGATCCGTAATCCGAATTTGTACTCCGGGAACTGGTTTACCTAAATCAATAAAATCAATAGTATCTCGGTCATCATCTTGAGTAATTTGCAGTTTACCTCCCAAAGATGATTTCTCTACTCGATGAACTCCTGTTTCCGGTGTAAATTGACTTTGATATGTCATGCAAGTACAAACCTCTGCCATACCAAATGCTGGCTGCATGGCTTGATATTTTACACCATAAGGAGCCACTAAATTCAGAAATTCTTGTACAACTGGTAAAGTCACTTGCTCTCCTGCATTCATCAGGAATTTAATTGAAGATAAATCCCAACTTTTACCAGCCACTTTTAACAGGGAATCACTAACTAATTTAAACCCAAAATTCGGTGCCCAAGTGTGAGTCACACAATACTTTTCAATTAAATCTAACCAGGTTAAGGGGTTAGCTAAAATTATTTCAGTGGCTACTTCAATTTGCTGACATCCTAAATAAACATCTTTCAAGTGGGTAGTAAGAATTGGCACTACATGGTCTACAGGAAGCCAGTTTAGGCATATATCACTATCTAGATAGCCATTAAACTGTTGAGCTGCATGAATATGGGCAATAATTCCTCTATGGGTTTCTTGAATACATTTGGGCGCACCTGTACTACCTGAAGTCAATTGAAAGAAAGCAACATCATCTGGATGGCTTTTATGAATTTCTGCTGTGGGTGGATAATTGCGTAACCCGCTCACCGATACTACCTTCAAATTTGACACGGGTAAGAAATTATTTAAGCCATTTAGCTGTTCTATTAAAGAATCACTTGCTAATATTGGTGGCTGTTCCAGCAATTCCCAGGTGCTATACAACTTTTTGACAACAGCATTTGTTTCTTCATATTTACTGGCTACTGCTACCGTTACTGGTTTAATCCCACCTAGAATACAAGCCCATAATATGGGAAAGTAATCTCGCAGGGATTGAATTTGTAAAATTGCCCTACTCCCTGCTGTTAAACCCATTTGGTACAAGCCACTCAAGATTGATTTTGCTTCTTCTAACAGAGAAGCATAAGTTTGAAAATCTGCTTTTCCTTCAGCCAGTACATAAATTATTTGGCGTTCTTTGAACTGAGTCGCAGTTTTAATCAGAGCCTCTGTCAAGGTTCTGGGGGCTTCTTCTGGGATATTCAACAATCCTCCATCACTGAGGGCGAGTGCTTTTGAGTCTGAATCTTCTGGTTGAGGAGATGGATTTGTTGGATGTGTTACTAAATCTGTTAGTATTCTATTTCCAGGAGCTAAGTCTGATGGCAGCAAGTCTGATATATGCAATGGTGGTAAATGTGGTATTTTCTGTTGCACTACCACTGCTACTTGTTCTATTTCTGGTACTGCCTTTAGTTGTGTTTCCCATTGTTGCACTAAGTTAT
>JAAHGF010000033.1 GCA_010672585.1 Okeania sp. SIO1I7
ATCATAAGTTATAAACCGTAAATTGTCAATATCTAAACACGCATCCTTAAAACTTTGACGAGGGCACGATCGCGTAATTTGTGAAAAATGCAGGCCATACACCTACCCCAATACTACATTAATATTTAATCTATAGTATGTGACTTTGATGAGGACGCGATCGCGTAATTTATGAAAAATGCAGGCCATACACCTACCCCCCATACTACATTAGTACTCAATCTGTAATATGTAAATATGCCAGCGCACATTGCTATATAGCTGAGATTTAAGGTCTTTCAAGTTTAATTGATTATGCTAGATATTGAAGTCTATAAAGCATAATTCCTAACCCTAAACTTCCTTGAGAAATAATTAGTAGAATAACAAAAGACTGCCAATTTTTTAAGCCATAAACTTGAGTATCCAGTCTTACCAATATTCCCGCAGACATTAACACTAAAGCATCGACAGAAAGACTAATCCACCTAATGATAACTACAAATAAAAAAGCAGAAATAATCACAGCAATAAAAGTCGTAATATCAGATTGAAACCAGGGTGTAATTATGCATTTAAAATTAGGTAGAGGAACAGTTAACATAATATCTAATAAAAAAATAGTAGCTATAATAGCTAGATATAATAACTGAGAAGCTTGAGTACTAGCTAGTCTCCAGCCTAAGATAGTGTAAGTAATTAAAAGTAGGATTAAAGAAAGTAAAGGTATTAGTTTCACATTAAATTTATAAGTTAGTAGAGATTGCTCCCACTGGACAGGTAGGAATACATTGTTCGCATACGATACAACGAGCTCTAATAAAATTGAGACGAAAGGTATCAGGCTGTAAAGTTAAAGCTTCTGTAGGGCAAACACCAGTACATAAACCACAGTCTATACAGCTATCTTCATCTATTAAAATTTCCCTACTAGCCAAACATACATCTATATTTTTTAGTCTCATCCATTCGACAGCAGCATCTAATTCATCAATATCTCCTGATAATTCCAGTACTAATTTACCAACTTGATTTGGTGCTACTTGAGCACGAATAATATTAGCAGCAACATTAAAATCTTTTGCCAACCGATAAGTAATTGGCATGTGAATCGAACTTTGTGAAAATGTTAGAGTCACTCGTTTTTTCATAGGTATGTATTATGTCCCCTAATTAGGATAATTTGACTTTTTGTAGTCAAAATTAAATCTTTTTTTTGGTGATTTTTGATGTTTTTATTTATGATTAACTATAGACCTCTTGCAAAAGTTTTAATTAGGGTTTGCTTATGGAAGTCTTATGGGTGAGGGTAGGAGTCAACCCACCTCTAGCCCCTCCCCCTCCCAGGAGGGGAAGACAGGAGACAGGAGACAAGAGAAACGGGAATTACAAAGGATGTGGTCGAATATGAGAGTCCTTGAATTTTTCTACCCTTGTCTGCTCAAAATGCTAACTTTTTCCTCGCTCCAGCTTAAATATTGTTGCACTTTTTTTTGTTCTAAAAAGGCACTTACTTTTATCTATCAATCCTTTGAGAATTAATCAGCAAGCCCTAATTAAATCAATTCAAGATATTAAATCAACAATTTCATCCCCTATGTCCTATTTCCTACTCCCTCTCTTGGTGCGCATTCCCTCTCTTGTTCGGCATTCCCATGGCGAGGAAACCTCGCCGGGTTCCGACCGCTTGCGTCTGTCGCCAACGTGGGGTCGCACCGCTATTCCCTGACTTCTGCAAGAAGTCTTATGTAATTAATTCTTATGCTCTTTGTTTTAAGATGGCAATTGCTAAACTAATAGCTATAGTTCTTAATTGTAATAATTCTTTAATTTTTTGACAATGAGCGTAAACCCATCTAACTCTAAAAATACTTTCCCTTTCACAACGCGCCTGAGAAATTTCATTATTGCGTTGGTAGCGATCGCTTTATCAGTGACCATTTTTATTGGATTACGAACAGAGACTACTTCGGTTTCTTTAGGTGAAATGGCTGAAGCTGCAACACCTCTGAATGTGGCCTTAAGTAATGGTAAACCGAGTCTCATTGAATTTTATGCCAATTGGTGTACTGCTTGTCAAGCTATGGCTCCTGAATTGGAGGAAATTAAACAACAGTATGGTGAAAATGCCAACTTTGTGATGTTGAATGTGGATAATAGCAAGTGGTTACCAGAGTTGGTTAAATATCGAGTAGACGGTATTCCCCACTTTGTATTTTTGGAGCCAGATGGTTCTGAGGTTGGCCAGACTATTGGAGAAATACCAAAATCTGTGATGACAGCAAATATAGAAGCTTTAATTGCAGGGAATTTGCTACCATACGATGGTACTGTTGGTCAAGGGTCTAAGTTTAACACATCATTGGCCCCAGTTAAAGCAAGTCAAGCAGATCCGAGAGTTCACGGTAGTCAAGTGCAATAGTTGTCGATTAAGCTTGTGTGTATTATAGAATTACTTGCTTTTTTAGTTACTTAGAAATTAATGGTATAGCAATTCTACTCTAATATTGGTGAGGTACAAAGTTCTAGATTTTAAGGAATAGGTAACAGAAAATTATACCATTTCACGGAAGTTAATTCAGTTAACCTCTTGACAGAGTAACTATGTTATCAGTACCTCCTGCAATAGGGAGGCGAGAAGATGCAGAATTTTCTTTTTTTATCCTCTTAAATGAAATGGTATAAAAATAACAATTGTACCTCACTCAGCTGAAAATACTATAGTTTATTTTTTAGGAGATATAAGTTAGTCAATTTTTTTGATAAGCTGTCTTTTTTTTTATACAAGTAATACCATTTCTCAAAAATTTTTCTACATTTTCATGAGTAGGGAAGTAGGGGAGTGGGGTAGAAGTAAACACAAGAATAATTAACATTAACTTGGCTAAAATTAGCAAAAAAGTGATTCGACTCTTTTTAATTACTTAATAACTGAAGTTTTATCTAAGTATAGCGTTGCTTTTGGGAATTGGTATATAGCGTTTTTCAGGAAGTGTGAGGTACACCTATCTTTATTTTTTCTTTCCTGTTCCCTATTCTCTGTTCCCTGTTCCCTGTTCCCTGTGCCCTAAAACAAATGAATTTTGTACCTCACCAGTATGGGAATTGCTATAACCCACATTCGGAACTTCAAGAGCGTATCATTAAAAGTAGTATATAAATTTGTATTTTGGTAGGTATTTATACTATGCAAATCATCTCAATTACTTTTTTCGTTCATCAAATTCCGAGTCAAAAATTTACGCATAAATACTTGTTTGATTGATTACTCAATCACGGCAGTCATGATTTTCTTCTCAAATTCTGTCTCCAGTATAGCTGTCTCCTGACTCCTTCTTCAGTTGCTACATTTTGTGGTGCGGAATGTGGGCTATAACAGAGGCATAATATTAATTTTTATCTGATAATTTACTTATCAATACTGTTAATATTAACCGCAAATAATGCAAATTGAATTAGCGACAACAGATTGCAAGTAAATGAGTTAAATTCCTTGATTTTATCTTTTCTATGGCGGGTTTAATCTCTATGCAATTTTCCCTTCTGCCTTCTGCCTTCTTCAATGACTCCTAGTATTTTTTAAACTGCTTTATAAATTATGTTTACCGAATAATTAAGGTTTAAAGCCTCTCCTTGGCTGCGCCACGAACTGTCGCTCTACAAGGAGAAACAAGAAAAATTTTTCATGATTAGTCAATCCTCTCCTTGAAAAGAAGAGGTAATTATTAATTATTAATTATTAATTATTAATTGTTGAATGTATCTCATAAGCCTGAAATATGTTGTATCAATTATTAGGTGTATGATGAGATTTCTAAGTGTTTTTACTCCACGTCTACAAGCCGTTATCAACATCCACACCTAATTCTTCCAATAAGCTTGAGACCTTAAAATTAATGTTAAAAATATAGATAAATAAATTCTGAATTAGATAGCCATCTATAATGGCAAAAAGCAGACTATATCGTATAAAATACAATTTTATGAAATAGATGAACTTGTGAATCTACTATAGCAATATTCAATGATTTATTGAAAACCAAAAACCAGATTAAAAAGCCTAAAAAAATATCAATTTTTTATAGTTTCATCACATATTTTTGCACAACTAAAATATGATTTATATATATGATAAAACTTACATAATCTGTCAAAGACATCATCTATGAATAAATCATCTATCAATTCTAAGGAATTACAAATACTTTTAATATTTTATTCTGCAGCCGGAATATTTGTTATTAGTGTTCTAGTCGCAATAGTCAGTATACTTCCTCTTTATAAGCAACTTAAAGTCAACGAAGAAAGCAATTTACAATCAGCTTTAAGAACTCGAACTTTAGCAGTAGAAGAATTTATTTCAAAAGTCAAAAGTATTGCAGTACAAATTGCTAGTCGTACCCAAGCAAGACTAGAATTAGAAGCTTATAACCGCAGTTTAAATAATCGTGATTCTGCTGTTTCTAACATTACACGCTATCTGAGCGATGCTCTAAATCAAAGCGAAGATGTAGTTGGTATTACTCGCTTCGATCAAAATAATCAACTGATAGTTCAACTTGGTTTGCCTATCCCTCAAAAATTTTGGGATTTTCCCATTCAGAATTCTCAAAATACTCAAATTAGTAATCCAATTCGCCTCAAAAATCAATCTTATATAATTGTTAGTCAAGCAATTTTTAACTCGAATCAACAACAACAGGGTAAAGATTTAGTGTTATTTAAAACTGAGGATTTAGAAAAAATAATCACAGATTATACGGGACTAGGTCAAACAGGAGAAATTTTTTTAGGAACCTTTCAAAATCAACAAGTAAAATTATTTTTATCGTCCAGAAATCAAGCTAACACTTTATCAGAACCTATTATTAAAGCACTGGAAAAAACAGTAGTTCTTCAAGAATCAGGACTTACGTTGATCAAACCTAAGTTTTGGAATTATGGTCAAATAATTGCCTTTGAACCCCTCTCAAAAGTAAATTGGGGACTTGTAATTAAAATTGATCGTCAGGAATTGTATGCTTCTGTTAATCATCAGATTATTACGATTGGAATTATCATAATTACTTTAAGTTTTATGGGAGCAGGTGGTATGGTTTTACTATTACGTCCATTAGCAGGTCAAGTGATTATTCAAACCGACGAACTTGAAGAACAACTTCAGGAAAAAAATCGCACTTTACACGAGTTAAATTATGCTCAAGGACAACTACTTTTAGAAATTAAAGAACGTAAACAAGCGGAAAACTTACTACGAGAATCAGAAGCTAAATTAAGAGAACAAAAACAAGAACTTCAGCAAACATTAAAAGAACTTCAGCAGACTCAAGCTCAGATGATTCAAAGTGAAAAAATGTCTAGCTTAGGTCAAATGGTTGCCGGAGTTGCCCATGAAATTAATAATCCTGTGAACTTTATTCATGGAAATATTGTTTATGCAAAAGATTATATTCAAGATTTGCTAAATTTAATTCAACTCTACCAAGATTATTATCCTCATCCCCATCAAGAAATTGAAGCAGAAATTGAAGAGATCGAATTAAATTTTCTTCAAAAAGACCTCAAAAAAATCCTTAAGTCTATGGAAGTGGGAACAGAACGCATTCGGGAGATTGTCAAATCACTGCGCATCTTTTCTCGCTGTGATGAAGCAGAAATTAAAAAAGTCGATCTACATGAAGGAATTGAGAGTACTTTAATGATTTTACAGAGTCACTTCAAAGCTAAATCTCAATCTGAATATTCAGAGATTCAAATCATAAAAGAATATGGTCAACTACCCCTGATAGACTGTTATCCTGGACAACTTAATCAAGTATTTATGAATATTCTTAGCAATGCAATTTATGCGATTAAAGATGCTCAAAATTCTCAAAAAATTGAATTGAATTCTGGCTGTATTCGGATTAAAACCCAAAGAATATCGGACAATTTGGTACAAATTTGTATTACTGATAATGGAGGAGGAATTAGTGAAGAAGTTCTCTCTCATTTATTCGATCCTTTTTTTACCACAAAACCAGTTGGTAAAGGGACTGGGTTAGGACTTTCAATTAGTTATCAAATTATTGTTGAAAAACATAAAGGAAAACTAGAATGTCATTCTCAAAAGGAAAAATATACAGAATTTATCATTACAATTCCTATAAAATTGAGTTAAAAAATGTAAGCATTCAGCAGTCAGCTATTAGCTAGTCTCCTGCGGAGGAGCTAAAAGCAATTGAGAAATTTGGATAGAATTAAAACTTACTGTCAAATTACGCTTCTTTAAGCTTATAAGGAATTATTCATTATTTGCTTAAGCGCTGACTGCTAAGAGTTTTTTGCATAGCATTCCGCAGGAAATGCTTACTAACTGGAGTTTAGACTAACTATAGCAGTGCACTCTGGCATATTTAGACATTATTTTTTGTAAACCTTTTCCCTTACTGCACTTTGAGCGGGAAGTTGTAAAGACCTGAGCGAGCAGCGCTGTACCCCAAAATCATACTGTACAGTCTAGTATAATCTCATGTGCGATCGCGACATTTACAAGCATTGTTGATGGTTAACAAATATTAATAAATCAAATTTCAGGAAAAGGGAGAAAATTGAAAAGTGATTAAATAGAAACGTAACTCTCCCTGATGAATACTAACATCAATAGACTACAAAAATTTAGGACTGATACCTACAATTTACTTGGGTTTGCCAAGGATTCCACTTATGATTTAATGGATGCAGTTTTAACTACTAGAACAGCCAATTCATTGGCTGATTTTTCTCTTTCACCTTTGTTTAAAAGACAATGGCCTTCTACCTATGAATCCTTACAAGATTGTCGTCCAAACCGCTCTAAATTAATGGAATTATACATCAAAGAAATTCCTGTAACTGATACATCATATGTTACTCTTGCTATAGATCATACAGCCTACCCGAGATGAGATTCTCCTACTTTGAAAGACCGAGGTTATCATCATTCACCCAAGAACTTTCAAAAAGTAACTGAGGGGCATAGCTATAGCACCATAGCTTGGATTCCAGAAGAACAAGGAAGTTGGGCATTACCATTAAGACATGAAAGAATTAGTAGTTTTGAAACACCAATTAGTAAAGCTACTTGGCAATTAAAACAAGTAAGAAAAAGTACAAAATTTCCCATCTTAGCTTTACTAGATAGTGAATATGGTAATGGTTATTGGGCTAATCACACAGTAGATATCGAAGTAGATTGTTTGATCAGAATTCGCTCAAATTGCTGTTTATATGGTGAGCCTGGAGAATATAGTGGTCGAGGACGACCAAGAAAACATGGGGATAAATTTAAACTCCAGGAGCAATCTACTTGGTGGAATGCAACAGAAACAGTGGAATTAGATGAGGATAAACTAGGTAAAATCAAAGTCAGAAAATGGTCTGAGTTACATTTTCGCTCATCCGCATCAGTTCCGATGACCTTGATTTTAGTTGAGAGGCTTAAAACTAACAAAAAAGGGTTACTTCAAAAACCTTTATGGTTAGTTTTTATTGGTAAATATAAACTCGATTTACTCCCACTAGAATTACTCTGGAAAAAATATTTAAGACGCTTCTCTGTTGACCATTGGTATAGATTGATTAAGCAAAGATTACATTGGACATTACCTGCACTCAGTACACCTCATCAATGTGAAAGATGGAGTGATTTAATGCCATTACTAACTTGGCAACTATGGCTGGCTAAAGATATAGTTGAAGAGTATCATCTTCCGTAGGCATTTGCCTCAGAAAAATTTAAGTCCTGGGAGAGTTGCATAATCAATGTTCGGAGTTTTAGTCGAGATTGGAACTCCTGCTAAAACTCCCAAACCCCGTGGAAAATCTACTGGTTGGAAAACAGGTAAAGTCAGAAGTAAAAGAATCCGTTACCCTGTCGTGAAAAAACGAAAAAGTCCCACAAAAAAAGCCCAAAATCTGAAAATTTAGACTCAATTTCTGGTTAATTTGCCTTCTTTTTTCACCCAAAAAAATCTTGGGAAATTTTGTCGTAGTCTAAACTCCAGTTACTAAAAAATTTCCTTCATTTCCCGAATAGAAGCTATTAATTCTTCATTTTGACTCCTGAGGACTGACTCCTAAAGGTAAAGTACTAAAATTATTACTTGTTTAGCACTACTGTATAAGACTCTGCCAATAAATTTTTTCCTATACTTTTTAGATTGCGGTCTAAGGTAAAAGATTGAGGTGGATAAATTGAAATTTTCTCAAAATCAGGATGTAAAGGATTAATCAAATAATTATATTCTTGAGGAATAATAGCAGAAGGAACCTTTAAAACTGCTGTCGTTCTAGCAGTTAACCATTTATCTCCAATCGACGCTAAAATGGTAGGTGGAGAAGTATCACGCCAGTTATGGGGTAATAAATTTTCATCTACTTGTTTAATAGGTAAATTATCAGGAATTTTTATACAAATAGATAGAAATATATTGCCAAAATTTTCTATTTCCATGCTGACTAAAGTTTCTAATGTTGCTAGAGATAATGTGGCTGAAGTATAAATCAAGGATGTACCTTTAGAATTCCAGCGCCCTCTGCTACAACTAGAAGCTTCAGCTTTAAAAGCACTATTAATATGTTTTTTATGAGAGATTCGCCATACTATTAAACTCATAATGATTATCTTGTAAACTACTAAAATTGAAGAAAAATTTAGGATTTGGAATAAATGATTGAAAGACTTAGACTAGCTAGTAATTAATTTTCTTTCCTAACTACTTCTTCAAGATTTATATAAGCTCGGTTGATGATCAGAAATATTCAATTATTTGATTCATTTTGATAGCACCACAGAATCAATAGAATAAAAATGCTGATACTATCTATCTATTTTTGAGCTTGTAAATCCTGAATTATTTTCTTAAAAAAAACCTATGGGCAGGTGGAAAACCTGCCTTTTTCTGTGTTTTTTATTCACGACCAACAGAAACGAACTATTAATAATGAATAATTAGCTATATACTCCATACTCTATTTTATTCAAAAGTTCATCTACTTGTTGTGTACCTGCATCCGTATCTAATAGTTCTAAAGGAGTTTTGCCACCCAAGGCACGATTTGATTTTTTCAGCCAATCTCTTGCTATTTCTACATTTTCAAATATATCTAACGTTTGTGCAAAAATTCTAGCAACGCGATACAGTCTATCTGATTCTGAAAGATCTAGAGGTTTCTGATCTTTCTTGCGCCTAGATATAGTACGTTCAGAAGTTGCTAATAAAGCAGCCATTTGTGACTCAGAAATGCCACAATATTCCGCTACTTTAATCACAGAAATTATTGAAAATCCCTGACGAATTATACTGACTATTTGTAGTTCTTGGGGCAATTCCAAAATATTTTGAGGTATTTGATCAAATCCTAAAATTTGATAGATTCTGGGGATGGTTTCAGTTTCTGAGTTCTGAGAAACTTGATCTGGAGATAACATCTGGACATCCTTTGAAGGTCATGTGTCTAATATTATAATGCCAAATGTCCTGAAAAAGTTGTTTAAATTTTATATTTATCAGATTTTATAGCTAAAGAACGGGACAGTTAGGACATAGTATTGATGATGAAGCTCAGACAGGAAAATATTTTTCCCACTGTTCCCTATCTTGGTGCACGTTCCCTATCTTGGTCAGCATTCCCTTGCGTCTGTCACCTACGTGGGGTCGCACCGCTGTTCCCTGCAAACAGATTAATTAAGTCGGTTAACCTGCCATGAAAGCAAGATAACATTGAGGGAAAAAAGTATCCTGGATATAGCTGAGTGCTAGTTGCTATATCTGAAGCTAAATATCCAGAATATAATGAATTTATAACTATTATGACCATTATTTATACTATAAAACTCTAATCTTTCCCGATCAACTCGATACTCTAGAGAGAAGAGCCAAAAAACAGGAGGATCAGAAAGATGAGAAAAAGTATAAAGATGAGACCGTTAGAAACCATATTCCTTATTAGTTACTTGATCTGATGTCTAGAAAATTATAGACAACAATGTTACATAGTTTTTGTTGAAGTTCAATAAAGAAGAAATGAACCCCATAAATAAATTTATGGAGTTTTTAATAGAGTATTTATTTTTCGCCCTTTGTTTCTAGTCTGCTCTACCTTGCAGTAGGGATTCGGGATTCTTTTTTGATTCCGGTTGGGTGTAACTGTCATAGCTTTGATTTGACTTTAATCTAAACTGTTTTGCTGGAAGGCGAGTGGACAAGAGAAATGATTGTGGCCATATTTCATAATATTGGGACACATTTTTACCGAATAATTAAGGTAAAAATCCTCTCCTTTAAAGGAGAAACAAGCGGTCGTTTGCTTTTGCTTCGCAAAACTGGCGTAACGCAACGCTGTCGCGAAACGCGTCAGCGGAACGGAGTTCTCTCTTCGCAGCGCACCCGTTGGGTGGGATGGCTCCGAAACCTGTGCCATATCCAATCGACCAAGAGAGAAAAAATTTTCCTTTTATTCAATCCTCTTCCTTTTAGGGAGAGGTAATTATCAATTATCAATTATCAATTATCAATTATTGAACCTAGCTTTCTATTTGTACACGAGTATAAAAGGCCACATAGTTTTGAATATTTTTGGCTTTTTCTTTGGGGTTGGGATAATACCAAGCGCCATCTTTATTTATCTTACCATCTACTTCTATATCGTAATAGCTCGCTTCACCTTTCCAGAAACAGTTAGTATGGGTTTTGCTTTCTTTGAAATATTCACAATTAACTGTGTCTGGTGGGAAATAATAATTACCTTCGACAATTTCACAGCGATCGCTCTGTGCTAAAATAACACCATTCCAAAGAGCTTTGACCATTATTTTTTCCTAATCCTAGTAATTACGGTATATAATCATATCAAATATTGAATTAAATTAGGAAAAAGAGAAAATTACAAATTGATTTTCCCGGTCTAAATTTTATAATCCTGGATTTAAGGCGATCGCTAGTTTCTATATTAATGATTAAGTAATAATGCATTTTTATCTGTGTAGCTTTTTATTATCTAAAAAATCCAAATTTTGTACTTTATCCAACTAAGAAAAGTTGTTATTATGAAAATCACTTTCATAAAACCCAAAAAAAGCAGCTAGTTAAGCTGCATATTTAAGAATAACCGTTGTGTTTCTGCGAGGAAACTTTAATTAATTAATTAATTTAATATAGAAAATTATTTACCTCTATACTTTTATAAAATGTTTAAATAAATTTAATGTATGTGATTTATCCCATCAGTCAATTATGACTTTCATCCATAATTAGAGTGATAATGTATTGAAAAAAATATGATTGTAAACACTAAAATTAAGTGATGCAGGATATTGCCAGATAATATTAGTCCCAAGTCTGTAACTATTAGCAAAAAAGCTGATAGATGGTTTGTCAGTTTCAAAGTAGAAACCATACCTCAAAATACGGATAAATCAGTAGATGTAGTTGGTGTTGATTTAGGTATAAAATCTCTAGCTACACTCTCAACTGGTGAAATGTTTGTTTGCGTTTGCTTCCGCATCCCATAGGGAAGCATTCCGAAAGAAAGGAGCTAAGTCTTACAAAAAGTTAGAAGCTGAACTCTCTCGGTTGCAATACCTGAATCGACATAAAACTAAGTTTTCGCTCTAACTGGAAAAAAGCACAGCTAAAAATAGCTAGACTACACACAAAGATAGCCAACATCAGAAAAGATACATTGCATAAACTGACTACTTATTTGACTAAAAACCACAGCAAAATAGTAATAGAAGACTTAAATGTATCAGGTATGATGTCAAATCACAAGCTAGCTAAGGCTGTTGCTGACATTGGTTTTTATGAGTTTCGTAGACAGGCGCGAGTACAAGTGTGAGTTATACGGTTCTGAGTTAATCATTGTTGATAGATGGTTTCCTAGTTCCAAAACTTGCAGTAGGTGTGGAACTATTAAATAATCTCTGTTTTTATCAGAGCGCGTAATCAAATTGCGAACACTGCAATTTTAGTTGCGATTGCTCCGCAACGCTAGCGCGAACCGACCGTGACACGTTACCAGGTAGAAGCAGGAATAGAACAGATTATAAGCAGGAAAATCATAGATTTTTGTAGATAATCGTAGGTTTCTAAGAACGGTTTTCATATTGCACTAACTAACCCGGAAAACGAAACAACGACAGAAAAATCAAAATGATACATGATATGCTAATTGTTATTGTCCATGATGGATATTGCGCTTCTTGTATCTTCTATTCGATCAATGTGAGCTTTGAGTAAAGATAAATCTGTCGCTACAAATCTCTTGTTGGTAGTCAGATCGTAAGCTTCCCACTCTTGAGAAAAATCTACATCTTGCCAAATAAACCAATCTCGGTAGATTTCACCTTCATCAATATCACCACACAGAGCTAACCAATCATCTCCATCAAAATTGTCTACTGCTGATGCTACTAAGTCAAGCCATGCAATAGTAGTACAAGTATCTGTATCGATATCAGTAGCAGAGGAGATGGACTGGGAGAGGCAGGTGTTAGAAGTCATTGCTAAATTCCTTGATTAACTCTATGCTTTAACTGTAGGAACTTTTAGCACTAAATAGTAATAGATATATGCCACTATCTGAATCAAACCATCTCAGATATCAGATTAATCTACCTTGTTATTACGAAAATGGTAAAGTAGAATCATCCTATAAGTAGACACTTCACAAATTGGCACTGTTATGGCAGGGAGTAGGGGAGTGGGGGAGTAGGGGAGTAGGGGAGTGGGGGAGTGGGGGAGTAGGGGAGTAGTAAATGTAAGAATAATAGGACTTACCCATGAAGTACGAAAAACTAGGATTTGAGATTGCTTCCCTATCGGTCGCTTCGGACGAAAATACGTTGTGCTGCGTAAGTCCTGAATAATATACACAGGACTTAAGCAAATTCACCTTAAAAACGCCATATGTAGGGGCAAATGGCATTCGCCCTCACTAGATTTAGTGTTTCTGTGTAAGTCCTGATACAATCATATCATATTCGCTGGGGCGCGTTTGTGTAAGCCCAAGGGTGAATATCTAAAAGAAATTTAAGTTTTTTATTGCCCTTAAGTATTCTTGCCTGTTGCCTGTTGCCTGTTCCCTACCTTTGCTATACAATACCGATGCTACGGGACATTATATTATATCATGTCCGGTTGAATAGTTATAAATAACGAGGGAGAAGTCAACCCACCCCTCGCCCCTCCCAGGAGGGGAAGAAGAGGAAGTTTTAAGGTATAAAGAGGAGCAAGTTTTTTTATCACTAATTATCCGGACATGATATAACTAGACATCTGGTGGAAATTAAAAATAAAATCAATTATTATCCATAAATTGTCAATTATTTCTCCCTATTCCCTATTCCCTATTCCCTGTTCCCTGCTATATTTTTTGCTTGACTCAAACTAAAAGCACTGTAAAGGAAACAGGATGTTAAGGCAGTTAGGTAAGTCACAAAAAAATTTTTAACTACCTAAAATACTCCACAGTCTCTATAGCTAAGGAGATACCTTAATAATTAAGAACAATTAATAGTTGAGGTGTTCAAAAATGCTTAATCTTAATAAGATGAAAACAAATATAGTAGCGATCGCTGTAGTAGCTCTAACTATTTGTAATACTCCCCTAGCACTTGCGGAAAATTATACCAGAGAATTTGACGAACAAAAATATCTACGTCAAAACCCTGATGTTGCACAGTTGGTACGTCAAGGAAAATATAAATCTGGTTATGAACATTATGTCAGATATGGGCAATATGAAAATCGCCCTCCAGCTTTCAAAATATTTGATGAGCAAGAATATTTGCGACAGAACCCTGACGTTAGAAATGCGATACGTCGTGGAGAATTTCAGTCTGCTTACCAACACTACCTCAAACATGGTCAATATGAAAACCGTAAAGGTGTTTCTAAACCATCACAACCGGAATTTTATGATGATTATAATCAACCTCCTTTTGCTTACAATAATTCGAGTTGTCAAAATATAAATCGTAATTTATCTCAGGAGGCATTTTTCCGCACTGAAAGTCGAGTAATTCATATTTGTAGATATCAAAATAATAACAAATTAGTTTGGTTTGAGCGGAACAATAGAAGCAATTCTGGTTGGAAAACTTTTCCAGTAGAAATTGCCTATAATGGTTTTGTTAATGCTCGTATGGGCTATTTTGTTAATAACAATGAATTTATTCATAAACGAAGAAATCGAAGGGTTTACAGAGAACAAGTTCTAACTAAATGGAGACATAATTGTACTAAAACATCTCCTTATCCATCATCGAATTCTTTTTAAAAGTCTAACTAAAAAGTAATATCATTTATCATAAATAATGCTATACTTATGCAAGACTTCAATGATTAAGTAACTATTAGGGTTCAATAACTTAAAGAGCGATTATTCGCCAGTTATTGTATATTATTTTTATGTTTATTAGGACATAGACGTTGTATGTAACGTCCCTACCTAATCCTCTACTCCGCTCAAGAAAACATAGAAAAGTTTTTTATTTTTGTATAATTTACCCGCATCTGTATCCTTTTCTATAGAGTAGGGACAGGTAATATTCAACAATTAATAATTAATAATTAATAATTAATAATTTAGGTAAAAAAAATAGTATCGCTGTACCCATTTTATATAGAATCCGGTTATATGATATATCTTTAATAATTCTATAATTACTTCAATCTCCCCCACTCCCCCACTCCCCTACTCCCCTACTCCCCCACTCCCCTACTCCCCCACTCCCCTACTCCCCCACTCCCCTACTCCCCCACTCCCTACTTCCTACATAATAAGTATTCAACCATTTGATATTATGCTTTAGTCAGAACTTTTTCAGGAAGCTTTACCTCATTTTGAAGAACCTTTCCTTGTTCAAAGTCAGTAATATTAGATACGGTTGTAGTAGCAATATCATTCAGTGCTTCTTTAGTGAAAAATGCCTGATGAGAAGTAATCAAAACATTCTGGAAAGATTGTAATAACTGGAAAATATCATCCTGAATAACTGTCTCAGATAAATCTTTAAAGAAAATATGCTCCTCTTGTTCATAAACATCAATTCCCAAATAACCAATTATTCCAGATTTTATGCCTTCAATTGCTGCTTTTGTATCAATTAATTGACCCCGACTGGTATTAATTAACATCACACCTGGTTTCATTTGCGCGATAGTTTTAGTATTAATCAAATGATAATTTTCTGGTGTTAGGGGGCAATGTAATGAAATGATATCAGAGTTAGCTAATAACTCAGGCAAGTCTACATAACGAGTATCGCCAATCTCTTCAAATTGAGGATTAGGATAAGGATCGTATCCAAGCAAATGACAACCAAACCCGTGAAGAATCTGGGAAATAATGATGCCTATTTTACCTGTTCCCACAATTCCCACTGTACTATTGTGCAAGTCAAATCCTAATAAACCATTCAAAGAAAAATTATCATCACGCCCTCTATTAAAAGCTTTATGTAGCTTGCGGTTGAGCATTAGAATCATCCCAATAGCAAATTCTGCTACTGAATAGGGAGAATAAGCTGTCACTCGCACAACTGGAATACCGACTTCTGCAGCAGTTTCCAGGTCAACATTATTAAAACCTGTACATCGTAGAGCAACTAAACGAATACCTTGAGCAGCAAGAATTTTCAGAGTTTCAGAGCCTAAATCATCATTGACAAATATACAAACTGCTTCACATCCAGTTGCGAGAGCAGCAGTTTTAGCTTCCAGTCGAGTTTCATGGAAAATAAATTCATGGTTAGCATTTGTAGCAGTATTAGCTAGCTCTAGAAATTCGCGATCGTATTTTTCGGTACTAAAAACAGCAACTTTCATTTTGATTAGGGAATAGGGAATAGGTGTAGGTTGAATTGAGGAAGTGAAACCCAACAAATATATAGCGCTACACTCAAGTCAAAAGGCAAAACTCAAGTCAAAAGTCAAAAGGCAAAAGTCAAAAGTAATCCCTGAGTGACTTTCAGTATTGAAAATATTCTGATCTTAAGTCACAGCAAGAATTTAACTTCTAACTTCTGACTTCTGACTTCACCGTACAGCGCTAGACGCAAGTTATATCATGTTCGGTTGAATACTTATAAATAACTTAGCGAGGAGTCAGGAGTCAGGAGTCAGGAGCTAGGAGGGAAGAAAGGAGAAAAATCAAGATAATTTCAGTATTTCAAGATAATTTCAGTATTTATTCGGTACAGTCAGTTCTGAAATTTTATTTATAACTGATTATCCGAACATGATATTAAAAGGTAAAAGTCAAAAGTAATATCATGTCCGGCTGAATACTTACACTTTGGAGGAGGTAAGGCAGGAGGCAGGAGGCAGGAGGCAGAAGGGTTTCCCGCAATTTCAACCTAATTCTATACACAAACGATGCTACCGGACATGATATAACCCCTGAGTGACTTTCAGTATTGAAAATATTCTGATCTTAAGTCACAGCAAGAATTTAACTTCTAACTTCTGACTTCACCATACAGCGCTATAAGCAAGTTAAAAGTTAAAAGTCAAAAGTAACTCCTGAGTGACTATCAGTATTGAAAATATTCTGATATTGAGTCACAGCAAGAATTTAACTTCTGACTTCTGACTTCTGACTTCACCGTACAGCGCTACACGCAAGTTAAAAGGTAAAAGTCAAAAGTAACCCCTAAGTGACTTTCAGTATTGAAAATATTCTGATATTGAGTCACAGCAAGAATTTAACTTCTGACTTCTGACTTCTGACTTCTAACTTCTGACTTCACCATCAGACCACTTCCAATTAACGATATCAGGTCTGTCAATACCATGCTCATAAGCATAATTTTGACAAGCTATTTGCTCATTGCGGAATTTTTCCTTCGCATGAGCACCTGCAACCTTTAGCTTCTCTACTCGGTCAATTACATCCATCGCAATACTGAAGCGGTCAATATTATTCCGAATAGCTAATTCTAAAGGCGTATTAATATTACCCTTTTCTTTATAACCCCTTACATGAAGGTTCTCGTGATTAGTACGACGGTAAGTATAGCGGTGAATCAACCAAGGATAACCGTGGAAATTAAAGATAATTGGTTTATCCAGAGTAAACAAAGTATCAAAATCGCGATCGCTCAATCCATGAGGATGCTCCGTATCTGGTTGTAACTTAAACAAATCAATCACGTTGATAAAGCGAATCTTCAAGTCAGGGAAAGCTTCTTGCAACATCATATTAGCAGCCAAAGCTTCCTTCGTGGGAATATCACCAGCAGTTGCCAATACAACATCAGGTTCCACTCCCTGGTCGTTACTTGCCCAATCCCAAATACCAATACCCTTAGTACAATGCTTAATAGCAGCATCCATATCCATGTACTGCAAGTGCTTCTGTTTGTCAGCAACAATCACATTAACATAGTTCTTACTTCGCAAACAATGGTCTGCAACTGACAGCAAACAATTAACATCAGGGGGTAGATAGATCCGAGTTACATCTGGAGTCTTATTAGAAATCACATCTAAGAAACCAGGATCTTGGTGAGTAAAACCATTGTGGTCTTGTCGCCAAACTGTTGAAGTAATCAATATATTAAGAGAAGGAATTTTTTCACGCCAACTAAGTTCATTACACTTCTCGATCCACTTAGCGTGTTGACCCACCATCGAACCAATCACATGAGCAAATGCTTCATAGGTAGAGAAAAAGACGTGTCTTCCAGTCAAGATGTATCCTTCCATCCAACCTTCAAGAGTATGTTCGCTCAACATTTCCATCACGCGACCATCACGCGCAAGCTCTCCACCATCTAAATCTTCCGGTAGAAATTCTGCCATCCAAGTCTTCTTACTGACTTCATAAATAGCACTTAGTCTATTAGAAGTATTTTCATCAGGTCCGAATACCCGGAAATTAGTCATGTTATTACGCATGACATCTCGGAGAAAAACACCCAAAGGACGAGTATTTTCTGCCTCTATTGTTCCAGGTTTATCTATCTCTATGCCATATTCCTGGAAATTAGGCATATTCAACTCTTTGCAGAGGAGTCCGCCATTAGCATTAGGGTTCGCACTCATCCGACGGGCACCATAAGGAGCTAATTCTCGCAATTCTGCTAATAATTTACCATTGGCATCAAAAAGTTCTTCTGGTTTGTAGCTACGCATCCACTGTTCCAGAATTTTCATGTGTTCTGGATTTTTAGCAACATCAGTCATAGGTACTTGGTGTGCCCGCCAAAAGCCTTCAATTTTGTGACCATCAATTTCTGATGGTGCAGACCATCCCTTGGGAGTTCGGAATACAATCATTGGCCAGCGTGGCAACTCAGCATTACCCGAACTTCTAGCTTGTTGTTGAATATTTTTAATTTCCTGAACGCAATGGTCTAAGGTAGCTGCCATTGCTTGGTGCATACTATCTGGGTCAGACCCTTCCACAAAATAGGGTTCATAGCCATAACCCAAAAAGAGGTTTCTTAAATCTTCGTGGCTAATTCTAGATAAGATTGTTGGGTTATTAATCTTGTAACCATTCAAGTGCAAAATTGGCAGAATAGCACCGTCTGTAATTGGATTAATAAATTTGTTAGAGTGCCAGGATGTAGCCAGAGGTCCTGTCTCAGACTCACCATCTCCAACAACTGGTACACAAATTAAATTTGGATTATCCAGAATTGAACCTGTAGCATGAGAAAGTACATAACCAAGTTCACCTCCTTCATGGATAGAACCTGGAGTTTCTGGCGTACAGTGACTACCAATACCACCAGGAAAAGAAAACTGTTTGAAGAATTTTTCTAAACCTTGTACATCTTGACTTTTGTCTGGATAGACTTCTGAATAAGTATCCTCTAAATAGGTTGGAGCTAGGACTCCTGGTGCGCCATGTCCTGGACCAGACATAAAAATCATATCAAGGTCAAATTTTTTGATAACCCGGTTGAGATGTATCCATATAAAGGCTTGACCAGAACTTGACCCCCAGTGTCCCAAAATGCGACTCTTAATTTGTTCAGGTTTTAGAGGTTCCCGTAGGAGAGGATTCTTTTTCAGGTAAATCATCCCCACCATTAAATAGCAACAAGCACGCCAAAAAGCTTGCATTTTTTGGACTTCATCAGGGCTGAGAGGTGTGCCTTCAACTGTTGAACGCGCCTGGCCAAAAGCACTAATCGAAGCTATTCTTTCTGGTGTTGATACCATAATTTTTAGATTCCTTATACAAAATTCTACGTCTTTGTCTCTAGTAAGCAGGGCAAATGTCCATTGCTAGGATTAAGTTGAATTGAGCAATTTCAAACATTCATTCTTGTTTCTGCTTATAGTGGAGGTGACATGGCTATACTACTATGCGGATCTAGGTACAAATAACTATAATTAATTTCTACAATAAAACTGTCATAAAAATAGTTAAAATTTCATTAAGTTTAGTATTGATAATTATTATCTTTATTCGATCAAAATAATAATAGATATATACCAATATTCATATATACCAATTATGTTATAGGTGATAGAATGCCCTATTCTATAAGGGGCGTTCATTATATTTTTTTTATTATGTGTAATTAATTTAGCTTATTTGATAAATTTTAACTACTATGATTTTGATTGTCTCATACTTAGTTTAAGGTAAGCATTTCCTGCGGAATGCTGCGCAAACAGCTATTAGCTGTCAGCTGTCAGCTCTCATAACGGGGTTTTAATGAATATAGACTGTTTTAACCAGTTTTTGTAGTAAGTATAAATTCTAACTGAATTAGTAAAGCTTTTATCTAAAACTAAAAACAATAGCTGATAGCTGATAGCTGATAGCTGATGGCTGAATGCTTACAGTTTAAGTCTCTAATTTATCTTGATTTTTAGCTACTTTAACTAATAGACTTGTCGCTAAATAGAGGGTAAAAATCGCTCCAACCTAGACAGAGCAATAATTATAAGCATTTTCGGTTCAATAGCTACAATCCTTACATAACAGGGTTTTTGGGAGTTTTTTAAGTTATAAAGCGACAAGTCTAATGTTTTTTGTGTAACTCTGTCATAGAAAGTTCTAGATCATCAGTAAGTATCTTCGCAGCTTGCTTTGTAGAATAATCAAGATAATCTTTGACTTCTAAAGGAGATCCTATATTAATCTTAACACCACACCTCCATGGTGGAGGAGCTGGATGATCGTATAAAATGCTAATAGGAATAATTTTTAGATTAATTTCCTTTTTGCTAGATAATGCTTGTAGTGCTATGCGAGCAACTCCTGATTGAATTGGATAAATTTTATTCTCTTCTGGATATATTCTTCCTTCAGGAAATACTACCAACATTTCCTGATTTTTTAGGAGTTGAACGCTATGGCGAATACTAGAAATTCCCGGATGATCGCGATCGATAGGAAACCCACCCAAGCGACGAATAAACCAACCTTGAAAACCCAGTGTTTGTTCTTCAGAGACCATATATCTAAGTTTACGTTTAGTCACAAACAAACCTGCTGCATAAGCAATAATTAGAGGGTCCCACCGAGAACGGTGAGTAGGTGCAAGAATAATTGCATCTGTTTTTGGTATATTTTTTTGACCTTTGATTTCTATTTTGAAATAAAATGGTACTAATATACAGCATGACAAAAAGTAAGTTAGTGGAGTTAGCCAAGGTGAAAACTCAGAGGTAACTTCCGGAGATACTCGATCATTCTTAGGTTTATTGTTTTTAGTCATTGGTGGTGTAAAGGTAAGAAGAAGTTTACAGGGGAAATATTTATATTGTCGTACAGTATTTTAACAGACTCGATCATTTTTTTAAGGGTGCTGAAGCTAATACTTAATCCGGTTTACTTATGCTATTGATGAAAGCACACAGCTCGATATATTGATATTAGAACAACAGTTATTGGTTGAGTATTTTGGGTCTTAACTATCAATGCAAGGGTGAATTTTCATATTATGTCCGGTAGTATCGTTAGTGTATAAAATAGGGTAGCAATAGGAAAAAACTTTCTGCCTTCTGCCTTCCTTCCACCAAAATCTAATTAATTCACCGGACATGATATCAGACTTATTTTCCAGGAAACAAACACGATCATTTATAGCGGTTTTCAGATATATAAAATACACACTCGCGCACCACAACCCTAGTAGTGGTATTCGATGAAACGTCCCTACTGTGTTCTACTTAAATGAAAACTTCTCTAGGAGTAGCGATCGCTACTATTAAATCCCACTCAAATAATTAACAATTCATAATTTCATTGTATCACAAATAGCAATACTATACCAAATCCGGTTATCAAAAGTCCGTTTTTCGCTCTTATACCAATTCCCATGCATTATTGCTATACTTGGGCAGTACTTCAGTTGTCAACTAATCAGTACAAGCAAAATCACTTTGCATGCTAATTTCAGCTTGCGTTAATGTTAATTATTCTGATGTTTGCTTCCCCTCCACGGTCGGGACCCGCGGGTGGGTCCACTCCCCCACTCCCCTACTGTAAGCATTCAGCTATCAGCACTCAGCTATTCCTTTCCAACGGAGATGCTTCCCTACGGGATGCTACGCAAACGCAAACGGAATGCTAGGCAAACAGCAATTAGTAATGAATAATTACTTCTAAGGTTCTGTCCTGGGACGCATGGCAATAACTTTTTATGATTTTTCAATTTCAAAGGTTGCTTTTACGCGGACCCAAAATTAATAAAAGCTTCTGTCTAAACCGGATTTGGTATTATATCCTGCTACCTGAAGGGACTGGATTTAACTTGCAGATTAATAATTGGGTTTAAGACTCCACCAAATCTTTAATGATCGGAATTATCGCCACAATTAATTCTTTCTCCGATCAGCTACTATAGGTCGCGACAGTCCTGCAACCATAATGGTACTGATTAAACTTGGGACAAATTACCTAATGATGTCAGCTACGATCGCCTTTACTTCAATTAAAAGAAATAGGATGGATTTCGGTTTTTTTCCTACTTAGGGTTTGCGCTTCACTAGTCTTTTAGTAGGGGTAGGAGACAACCCACCCCTCGCCCCTCCCCCGACCAGGAGGGGAAGACAGGAGACAACCCACCCCTCGCCCCTCCCCCGACCAACCCACCCCTAACCCCTCCCAGGAGGGGAGAAATAGGAATGAGCGAGGAGGTAGGAGCGGGCGTTTTGTCCCAAGATTTTTCTGCCCAACTATGCGCCTAAAATACTAATTTTTTGAGCGTTTTAGACGTGATACCAGGCACTTTTTAAAGGCTCCAAAAAGCCTAAAGTCCTTATATGTCAATTCTTTTAGATTTAATCAGCAAGCCCTACTTATATCAAGTAACATTAATTAACCGCAATGTAGGGAGGTTGCATGCAACCTCCCTACCAGGTTGGGTAAAGATTGTTTATTAGAGTTATTTAATGAGACATGATATTACAGTTTTTTCCACTCCCCATCTCCCCATCTCCCCATCTCCCCTAGCTAACTTATTATTCTTCAATGCTTCTAGAATTATCTAAACTGAGGACCGCCCACCCAACAAACAAGTGCCCATCTCTTACCTTGAGTAATAGGTGTTACTTCATGGAGTATTATAGAAGGAAATAAAACCATTGTTCCTCTTTCTTTTGGTAATTTTTCTGGGTCTCTGTTAGTATACAACTTCAATTGTGAACCTTCATAATCTTGAGGATTGGAAAGTTGAATCGAGATAGAAATTTTACGATAATAATAAATATCCCCATTATCTAGATGTTTATTATAATGATCCTGAATATTTTCCTGATTGTTACTAGCTTCATAACATAAAAGTTGTAAAGAATCAATAATACCGTAAATATCATAATTCCACCACTTATTATTGGCATATTTCACACTATTAGTTAACCTTTCCCACAGCCATCTGGTTGATGCCGAATAATTCACACCCCAGGCTTTTACTTGACGAACCTCTGGTTTCAATTTTCCATCTACAGTAGGGTTTGATGGCTTTATTTGTTTTGATAAAGAAATAACCCAGTCACACTCTTTTTCTGTTAAAGCGCCCCAGTTTTCACCTGGTTGACAGAAATGCTCTTTTTGAGAAGCATCATAGCAAGCGTATGTAATTTGACGATACTTTTGTTCCGGAGAAATCCAAACCATATTTTCTCAATCCTACTTTATGAAAACTATTTATTTTTGCAAATTATCGGAATTGAGGACCACTAATCCAACCAATAAGTTCCCATCTTTTACCTTCAATAATAGGCGTTACTTCATGCAAAATAAATGAAGGGAACATAATAATTGTTCCTTTATTTCTAGGTAATATTTGGGGATTTTCTTGTAGATACAAATTTAGTTTTGCGCCCTCATAAGTATTGGGATCGGATAATTCTACAGAAAAAGAAATTTTCCGACAAGAGAAAGGATATTCATTGTCTATATGTAAATCACAATTATCTTTAATCTGATTAGAACTATTTGTGCTGTCATAACAAAGGAGTTGTAGAGGCTCTATAATTCCCACAATATCATAATTCCACCAACGATTATTTGCCATTATAATATTATTAATTAATCGTTGCCAAAGCCAATTTGTTGCTTCAGTTTGAGATATTTCCCAAGCATTAGTTTGACGATAGTTCTGGTGAAGACCTTCAAACCGATGGCTTTTCTCCTTGAATAAATTTTGTGAATATGAGATAATCCATTCACACTCTTGTGCTGTAAAAGCGCCCCAATTTTCACCTTTTTGACAAAAATGACTTGGCTGACTACCATCGTAACAAGTGAATGGAGTTTGATTATATTTTTTCTCAGGATACATCCAAAACATCTTTAATGCGTTGTCTATGTAATCTAATTAGTGTTGATGAATATCTAAGAAAATATTATAACAATTATCATGTATGAATTTTACAAAAAAGAAACTTAAAATTTAGATTAAGGAGATATCTCCAATCCCATAAGCTACCTACTTTCATTGTTTCGGTTTTTTTATTCTTTCTTTATTTCTTCTATCTTGCTGCTCTGAACTTCTAAAATGACTCGTTCCCAATATAGTTAGAACTTACGCGTTAGGAACGAGTTTTGGGCGTTTGAGATTGCTATCCTCAGGGACTGCTCCGCAAACGTTGCCGCTCGCAATGACAGAATTAGGTTGCTTTGCGTAATATCATGTCCGGTTGAACAGTTATAAATAAACGACGGAGGACTCAGGAGGACCGAGTCAGGAGTCAGATCAAATCCGGTTGAAGACTTATCATATATTTGGGGGTTGGGAGTAGGGGAGTAGGGGAGTAGGGGAGATTAAATATTGAAGTAATTTAAGAAATTATAAACATATATTATATAACCGGATTCTATATCGGGAGAAAATCAAGAAGAACAGGACTTACGCATGCTTGACCTTGAAAACGCCAAATGAGAACTGTGATAAATATACCTTTTGTTCTCAAATCCTGAGTCAAGTCATTTCATGGAACGTCAATACATTCTTTAAAAACATCAAAAACTCTGGAAAAATCACAATCGATATTAGCAGTAGTAATACCAGGCTAACTTTACTGCTTCATAAAACCGATATAAAACGTCATATAGAGACATTTTAATGTTTACCGAATAATTAATAATTAATAATTAATAATTAAATAATTCGCGCCTTGAAGCCTCCCCTTGATCGGGGAAAAAAGCGGTTGAGGGATGGCGAGGTCCCCTCGCCATATCCAATCAACCAAGAGAAGAAATAATATTTCCTTATATTCAATTCCGTAACGGTTTTAACCTTCTTGTAATTATCAATTATCCATTATCAATTATCAATTAATGAATTCCTGCTTTCCTACGGAATGCTACGCAAACAACTGAGGCTATCGGTGGTTACTAATCCACAAACATTGACGGTCAAACCGACCGCATTTCTCGCTCTTTATACTTGCGTTTAAATCCCGGTCTATAGATATGCCACACTTAGGGCAATCATAAGTTTTCAGACTTAATGGCATATCTTTAAAATGACCACAATTAGAGCAAGTTTTTGACGATGGAAAAAATCTATCAACTACTACTACCTCAGAACCGTACCATTGGCACTTGTACTCAAGCTGTCTGCGAAATTCATAACACCACTATCTACTTATTGACTTAGCTAGCTGATGGTGGGCTAACATTCCAGACACATTCAAATTTTCGATCACAACACTGCTGTGCTTCTTGGCTAAATAAGTTGTCAACTTATTAAGTGCATCTTTACGGATATCAGCTACTCGTCTATTTGCCCGTACTAGCTTAATCACAGCTTTACCCCAGACATATTATACTGTTATTCTTTGATTAAGTCAATACTCTCTCAAAATTAGACAACTCATCACCAAAAAATATACTTAAAAACCAGAGCTACTGTAACGCTCTTCTGCCCAAGGTTCACCTCTTGTGTGATAACCATTCCGCTCCCAGAAACCTAATTCTTCATCCTTGAGAAATTCTAATCCATTAATCCATTTGGCACTTTTCCAAGCATAGAGGTGAGGAACTACTAATCGCACAGGGCCACCATGAGCTGCTGGTAATGGCTCACCAAATAAAGTGTGGGCAAAGAAATTTTCTTCTCTGAGAAAATCAGTCACAGAAATATTAGTAGTGTAGCCTCCATAACAATGTTCCATAATATGGACAGCTTTAGGATCGACTTCTACATGACCCATCAAATCTGTAACTTTTACTCCTGTCCACTGAACATCTAGTTTTGACCAGCGAGTCACACAATGAAAATCTGCTGTGAAGTGATTTTGTGGCATGGCCATTAAGTCTGACCAAGTAAAGGTTAATGGTTTAGCCAAACCCCATACTTTCAATTCCCATGTATCTGTACTGATATTAGGAGTTTGGCCATAAGTTAGTACGGGAAAGCCTTTAGCCAAGTATTGACCGGGAGGAACGCGATCGCCATTTTCTGCTTCTGGTTTGTGGAAAAATTTACCTATCATGGTTAAAAACTTTTAGTAACTTACCTTGAATAATTGAAATTAACTACTTTAGTTTCTGCAAATGCTAATATTCCTGAAATAATTCAGGAATTTATTCGTTTAATGATGAATAAAATTGATAAGTTTCTGCTTTTATTTTTTGAGTTGAGGAACTCAAATTTCACCTAAAAAATTTGATAGTTTGGAAGTCTCCGTGCTTCCACTGAGTAAGGAAAACCTTTCAGTGATTTTTCAGTGATTTCACTGTTATTCTCAAGTAGCCAATTGCAAATAAAATATGGTAATTGCAACTATTATATATTTTTATTTTTGCACGAATTCTGTTTTGTGCGCAATCCTAAGCTCATATTATACCCCAAATTGAAAGCCAATGAAGCCTTTTACAGTTATGGATCGTAATGGATCGAATTTCATATTCCCGATCCCATTTCTAATCGTTAGGTACTAACTCTATAAGATGGGAACTTATTCGATCTTTAGCTATACTGTTTATCTAGATCGCTCATTAATTTATAAATCACTCATAAATACCATGAATTTGAACTATATAATTCCCTTATGTATTTCTTGTCTGGCGATTTTTGTCAGTCTCAATTCTGATGTCAAAACTCTGGATGGGATTCCTCGCTTGCTAGCACCCTGCATCGGATTCATTGGATTAATATGGTTTTTCAACCTTATTCCTTGGTTATTGAAGGTTGCTTGTATACTAATTTTACTTTCTATTCGTAAAAATTTTCTAATCCAATAACTAGATTTTTTACTTTTAAAATATTTTTTTTTTCACGAAAATCAAAAAAATTAGAATATAATTTTACTGAATGAAGGTGTTTTTTTGCAATTTATACTGTCGAAAATATATAGAATTTAACGATTACGGAGACTTGTTTATAACTTTCAGCTATCTTGATTAGATATCTCCAAAAATCAAAAATAAAATCAATTATTATCCATAAATTATTAATTATTTCTCCTTCCCGTTCCCTATTCCCTCGTTTCTGGAGATATCTATTATAATCAAAATCAACAAAGCCCAGAAAATTGTGTTAGGGTAAAGACATTCTAAGGGAATGTCCTTCTAGATTTAAGCATAATATTACCACTTTTTAAGATGGTGAAGTACAATTCAATATTAATATCTATCTCTCTGTTCCCTTACAGGAGTGCGCGTCCGTTCTTAGAAACCTATGATTATCTATAGAAAATCATAGATTTCTATAGATAGCCTGTTCTATTCCTGCTTCACTCCTGGTAACGTCGGCGTTATCCAGTCCACAGGCTGTCACGGGCGAACTGCCCGCCATAGCTAAATTTAATGCTGCATTCAAGTCTCGGTCGCAGCTAAAATTGCAGTGTTCGCAAGTGAAAACGCGCTCTGATAACAACAGAGACTCTTTCACAGTTCCACACCTACTGCAGGTCTTAGAACTAGGAAACCATCTATCAACAACAATTAGCTCACAACCATATAACTCACACTTGTACTCTAACTGTCTTCTGAACTCGTAAAACCCCATATCAGCAACAGCCTTAGCTAGCTTGTGATTTGCCATCATTCCTGATACATTTAAGTCTTCTATGACAATCATGCCGTGATTCTTGGCTAAGTAAGTTGTCAATTTATGCAATGTATCTTTTCTGATGTTAGCAACATTAGTGTGTAGTCTAGCTATTTTTAGCTGTGCTTTTTTCCAGTTATTGGAAAACTTGGTTTTATGTCTGTTCAGATATTGTAGTCGAGATAGTTTGGCTTCTAACTTTCTATAAGATTTGGCACCAGAGAATACCTCTCCAGTTGAGAGTGTAGCTAGTGATTTCACTCCCAAATCTACACCAACTACATCAACTGATTTCTCAGTGACTATGGTTGCTGTTTCTATCTTGAAGCTAATGAACCAACGATCGGCTTTTTTAGTTATAGTTACAGATTTAGGAGTAACATTATCTGGCAAGATTTCAAAGGTTTTTACCCATCCAATTCTCGGTAATTTAATGTGATTAAAACCTACTGTTATAGAACCATCAAGAGTAAAGCTATCATCTCTACCTTTTTTCTTGAATTTAGGTTGACCTGAAATGAGCGTAAAACAACGCTTCCAGGCAACGGACAAATACCTCAAAGCATATTGAGGTGCTGTTTTAGATACTTCATAATACCAATAATTCTTAGGTTTAACCATTGCTACTAATAGTTTATGTAAATCAATAGCAGTTGGAAACTTAAGTTTATTATTAGGATTATGGGAATTGTGATTCAGAATGTTTTTAGTCAACCATAATCCCCAATTCCAGGCGTGCCTTGCAACACCAGCGTGTTTAGCTAGTAAAGTCTTTTGCTGGTTATTTGGGTGCAGTTCAGTATGATATCCAAGTAGCATAAACAGATAATCCCAGATTTTTATAGATAATACCAGATTTTAGCCAACAGTTACAAGCCCCTCGCATCTAGCTTCTTACAGAAGAGTTAACGCTATCGCCGACGGGTCGCAGCGCTACTCCCTACCTCCAGTCCCTGTGTTCCCTACTACCAAGATGTACCTCATCAACTAGAAAATTTGGCTTTGGTGATTTGAGGTATGATATCATGTCCGGATAAGAGTGCAAACAAAACACTTTCTCTTCTACTATTCTTTTTTCTTATTTCTTCCCTCCTGAATCCTGACTCGGTCTTCCCCCTCCCCTCCTGGGAGGGGGAGGACCGAGGGGTGGGTTAACTCCTAAAGAATTAGGATTAATATCATACACGCGCTTCAGCAACGCCGAAAATTTCTGCAAGTATAGCGTCCTGACTACAAAATTTGACTTTTGTACTACCAATCTCGTGAATTTTGAGTTTGAGATTCATCCTGAATTGATAACCAATCTTTTCCTAACTGAATAGTCACATCTGACCTTAAATATCCCGTACTTTCTACAAAAACTTCTCCAAAACCTAGAGACTTTTGAACTTCCTGCGCAGCTTGCATATCTCCTTTCTGAGCAATAATTCGAGTCACCTCCAAAGGTGAATTCCAAGGTTTAGCCACTTTGACATTCCAATAACCAGCATCGTTTAGGGAATTTACTAATTCATCAACAGAGTCCCAATCATCTGTACTATCTTGAATTGCTACTCTAATATAAGAAGACTCTGCATTTTCTAATTGTTCGCGATCGTAACCAAAATCAAAATGTTTAGCAATCATCGTATCTAGAGTTGTCAGATCGGGCAACCAGTAACTAGCATTATACTTTTCAGGGTTACTAAACTCACCAGGTACCATCAACATTTGCACATTAGAGCGCTCAGTTTTAGCAGCAAAATTCATCAAAGCGACTAACTCCTCAACACTCAAATTTGTATCAATATGAGACTGAATTACTGAAAGAATTTTTGGTAGTCGTGATAAAGTTTTGACATTAACCGACTGTTCCATAAATGCTCGCATCAGAAGTTGCTGGCGTTGCACTCGCCCAATATCCCCTAAATTATCGTAGCGGAATCTCAAAAATTGTAGAACCCGATCGCCATCGAGATGTTGTTCGCCAGCTTTGAGATTAATATACAAATGTTGACTATCATCTTGATATTTCATGTCTTTGGGCACATTAACTGTGACACCACCAAGAGCATCTATTAATTTTTCTACTCCTTGTACATTGACTCGAATATAACGGTCAATTCCTACTCCACCAAGAAGTTCACTCACAGCTTTGGCACTTTTAGCGGGTCCTCCGTAATAGTTGGCAGCATTAATTTTGGTTAAGCCTCGATCTTCTACATAAGTACGAGTATCTCTAGGAATAGAAAGCAAAGTTAACTTCTGATTTTTAGGGTCGAACCTTACTAGAAGCATCGTATCAGATAATCCTTTAAAAGAATTAACCAAAGCGTGATACCCTACATCATTACTATAATGGGGATATTCTTCTAAATCTGACGTTAATACTTTAATTCCCAATAATAATATATTTACAGGTCGGGTTAACTCTGGCAGTCTCATATTACTTTTGGCCAGGTCTTGTTGAGAAAATACTGCTGCTTCTTCTGGAGAGAGCTTTTGTTGCATTAGTGGAGTGCTGGAAAGAGATACAGCTAAGAGAGCGCCTGCTGTTGCAGATATCATTGCTACTCCAGCTAAACCTAGACCTAAACCAAACCAACGTCCTGGACCAAATTGGATAGGTTGTCTCTGTAAATCTTCTTTTGTTGAATGTTTTCTAGAGGTTGAATGTAAAAATTTATTAGCGGGCACTGGTTTCCTCACACACTAAATATTAAGATAAGGTTTTTTGTCAGAAAAATTTTACTGAAAATTAAAATCTTCAATAGTTTAATAGAATCTTCGACTATCATAAATGTTTACCTACCACTTTTTCTGCTATCCGGCTAATTCCTGGTAGCCATAAGGGTTGTTTTTTCCAAATACGAACCATTAGCCCTAAACTTATTATGAAGTAGCTAGTAGTTAGCAGGCTATTGATTAATAACAGTGTGATAGTCCCAGATTCCCCAACTTCAGTCCCTGGTTGTAATAAAATATTGCCCAAGATCCACATCATGGTTAAAGTAATAACTAATTTGCTGACTGCTCTATGTTGTGGACTACTGTTTTGGCGATACAAAATCCATATTGCGGGGAATAAACCTAATATTGGGGTGACTAATAAATATAGTTGTAGGGGGTTAATGTTAGAGTTTTCTAGTTGCTGAATATTTTTCATTTTGATTATTAGCAAAAGTTCAGTTTTTGTCGGTATTTATATAACTTAAATCTGTCAGATTATGGTAATCTCTTTTTTTAGAGGGAACAGAAAATCAAAGTCACTATCATAAAAATAATAATCTTTGAACTAGAATAAGTATATCCCATTTTTGATTCCTAGTTTAATTACTTGAAATTAACAATTTAACAAATATATAGAGGTGATGATGGATTTAATTAGGGTTTGCTGAAAAAGTCTTATGGGTGAGGGTAGGAGACAGCTATACTGGAGACAGGAGAAATAGGAATGAGCGAGGAGGTAGGAGTAAAAATTATCCCAAGATTGTTCTGCCCAACTATGCGCCTAAAATACAGTCCTTTTTGAGCGTTTTAGACTGAAACAGGCGCACTTTTTTAGAACCCAAAAAGGCACTTTTCTTTATATGTCAATGCTTTTAGATTTAATCAGCAAGCCCTAATTAAAGCTGAAAATATTAAATATCTACCACATTTAATTAATGAAAATTTTTACTTAAACAAGTTTATTTTTAATGTAGAAACTAATGCTTCTGTAGAATCAGTTGAGAGAGTAATTCTAGATTACAAAAAAAATAGAGGCGATCAATGGAAGTTTGATATAGATTTTGAGTATGTACTTGAGGATGAAAAATATACATTTACAATCATGGTAACTAGCAAATTACCGATGTTTATTACATATATAGATGAAAAAAAATTAAAATTTCATGTTTGTCAAGAAGGTCAAATAACTGATTATTTTGTAATTCCACAAAGAAAAGTTATATCTTAGTTATTCAAAACTTGATTTTGATTCTAATAAACTAATAAAAAGTTCAGTATCAATGCAAGGATTTTTACCTTATGCTGGTGAATTTTTGGGAGATTTTTATTATTATTCTGACCGGAATGATATCTCTTTATTAGATTTTCCTAAAACAGATTTCTCTACTCACCATGTTGCTGATTTTCTTGATAAGTATTTTGTAAGTTATTAATTTTTTATCCTCCTAAAAACCGCGTCAAATATTTGACTTTCACCTGTTTCCTCAAACATTTAATTTTTAGCTCATATCTCAAATTTCAATGCTACATATACATTCTGATCGTAAATTATTAAATTAGTGTTAAAATTTACCTAAAAGAGAATAGCAGGAGAATATTCACTCTTATGACCACTACCCAGAAAAAACCTATTGTTATTGCCCCATCCATATTATCAGCAGATTTTAGCCGTCTTGGAGATGAAGTACGAGCTGTAGACCAAGCTGGTGCTGACTGGATTCACGTTGATGTTATGGATGGCCGTTTTGTACCTAACATTACTATCGGTCCATTAATCGTCAAAGCACTTCGCCCTGTCACTGAAAAACCTCTTGATGTCCACTTAATGATTGTGGAGCCAGAGAAATATGTTGAAGATTTTGCTAAGGCAGGTGCAGATATTATATCTGTTCATGCTGAACATAATGCTTCACCCCATTTACATCGAACTCTAGGCCAAATTAAAGAGTTGGGTAAGCAAGCTGGTGTAGTTCTAAATCCTTCTACACCATTAGAATTAATTGAATATACTTTAGATTTGTGTGACTTGGTGTTGATTATGAGTGTCAACCCTGGTTTTGGAGGCCAGAGTTTTATTCCTGGAGTAGTATCTAAGATTCGTAAGCTTCGTGAAATGTGTGATGAACGAGGACTCGATCCTTGGATTGAAGTTGATGGTGGTCTTAAGACCAATAATACTTGGCAGGTGTTAGAAGCTGGTGCTAATGCTATTGTTGCAGGTTCTGCCGTGTTTAAAGCTGATGATTATGCAGAAGCAATTAATGGTATTCGTAACAGTAAGCGTCCTGTTCCTGAACCTGAGTTAGTTACTGTTTAATGACAACAAATACAGTTTAATAAAAAATTATTAAAATTAAAAATGGGTTGTATAATCCATTTTTAATTCTTTTGTGAAGTTCTCTCCCGTCATATCAAATCCGGTTGAATACTTATTATATATTTGAATAGTTGAGAGTAGAGGAGTGGGGGAGTAGGGGAGTAGGGGAGATGAAATAGACATCTCCAATTATAAAAAAACAAATCAATTATTTCCCTGTAGGGACGTTGCATGCAACGTCCCTACAGCCTCTTTTTTTTAGAGGAGATGTCTAATATTGAAGTAATTTAAGAAATTATCAACAGATATTATATAACCGGATTCTATGTGGAATTAACCGGATTTGATATTAAACAAGAGGAGCATCTTATTGTTAGTTACGTACTCCAACTTCCTCTTCTTCCTTCTTCCTTCTTGCTTCTTCCTTCATTTATTCACTAACTTTAGCCAAAATTTTCTCCATATCTGAAACTTTTACTGCACCAGAAAAAGTTTCTCCATTCATCACAAAGAAAGGTGTACCAGAAGCACCAATTTCTTGAGCTAGTTGAATATCTTCTTGAATTGAATTAATTGCTTCCTGAGATTGGCGATCGCTATTAAACTTCTCTATATCTAAATTAAAATTATTAGCAATCTCTATATAGAACTCTTCACCTAATTTATCTTGTTGTTCAAATAAAGCATAGTGATATTCCCAAAATTTACCTTGTTGTTGAGCTGCCCAAGATGCTTTTGCTGCTGGAATTGCTTGAGGATGAATTCTTACTAGAGGTAAATGTTTAAATACTAAAGTTACTCTATCTTGATGTTTATCCATAAATTCTTTAAGATTTTCTTGCACCCTGGAGCAGAAAGGACATTGAAAATCTGAGAATTCAAACAACACGATTTTTTGCTCTGTAGAACCAAAAGTTGGAGAATTACCAATTTTTGTTTGAGGATTGGTTTTAAACTGTTTTAATGCTTCCTGATTACTAGCTTGCTGTTGTTCCTGTTGTTGTTGTTGGTAAGCTTGTACTGATTCAATAATTGCTTCTGGATTATTACTAATAATCTGTAATACTTGCTGTTCTAATTCTTCTGAATTTACTTGAGTACCAGTTGATTGAGCTGATGGAGTACAACCACTAATGGCAATAACTATACTGAATATTGTTATGAAGCATAAAACTTTCAAGTTATATAGATTAAATCTAGTAGAAAAATTACTCATAGTCCTCAATTTAATTTCAAAAAAATCATGAATATAATATAGCAGTAATTTCATTTGAGCTGCTTCAAAAACCTTGTTTAGGAAAAAGGTGAAAGGCAATAGGCCACAGGTAAGATGGTTTGCTGGACTTTTCACTGTTAGTAAATAACCAACTCTTGTTTAACATTTCAAATGAAAATACTATATATAGTAGTCATATTTAAGTTATACTATAAAACAAAATTAGGCTAATTAATAAAATTTTTGAGAAAAATTATTTGACAGATTTATCCCGCAAAAAAAATTAGCACATCTTTTAATATCTACCGAATAATTAAGGTTTAAATCATATTCTTAGTTTGAATAAATAAACAAACAAAATACTTTTTGTCAATACTCTATGCTTTCAGGATAAGTAATAATCAATAATTAATTTTTTAACTTTGGATTTAAATGAATAATTATAGTTTGCTGATTAAATCTAAAAGTATTTACAGATCAAGGTAAGTGCCTTTTTGGGGCTTTTAAAAAGTGCAAATTTTTCAGCTATTGATGCTCATGCGTGTTAATATTTTAGGCTCATAGTTGGGCAGAAAAATCATTCTTACAATTGTTACTCCTACCTCCTCGCTCGTACCCATTTCTCTCCTCCTGGGAGGGGGAGGGGCGAGGGGTGGGTTGTCTTCCCCTCCTGAGAGGGCTATGCTTTATAAGCAAAATTATTTACAAAAGTGGATAATGCCTACTATCAAAAGCTTACGAGCATTTTGTTGGTTTTACAAGCTTTGACAAATTGACTAACTTGTGTGCTCCTAAAAGTTGTTTTTTGTCGTTGCGATCGCAACGACACTAGGAGCTTTCAGCCTCTAATACATCAAATAATATTTTTGTCAAGTTTTATGTTAAGAAAGATGTTTATAAAGCATAGCTGAGAGGGGGAGGGGCGAGGGGTGGGTTTTCTCCTGTCTCCTGTTTCCTACCCTCACCCATAAGACTTTTTCAGCAAACCCTAATTATAGTTTGCCAAAATCATCTAAATTTTGACAAACAAACGTAATTAATAATCTATAGACACACTTTCTAAATTAGAAGAAAATGGTTAAATTCTAATCTAAAAAACCCATCAAACCTTCATTATCAATCTGATTAGAAGCAACTGGACGATTCATCAAAGTTTGACTAACTTCTAAATGATTAGTACCTACAGGGCGAACTCCAGAAGCAGTAATAGTACTATTAAATTCTAATCCACTAACGACAACTGGGCGAATTCCAGAAGCAGACATTGTATGATGGACTTCAAGACCTGTTGAAACTACAGGACGATTAGAAATTGTTTGAGTATACTGAAGATGAGTTGTGCCAATAGGACGATTTCCAGGCAAGGCTAATTTTTCAGAGACTTGAGATTCTTGTGCTTGCTTTTCTTGTACTGGTTTGGTCTCAACTTGTAAAGTGGTACGCTGTTGAGACCCTTGATCCAATTTTGTTGGTTGATTACTTTGAGTATTAGATTCACTACTACTATTAGTAGTTTTATTAGTTTCTGTCATAGTTCCATTAGTGCTCATAATTTTACATCTCCATTATTAAAATTGGTTTATTGCTTGATAATTTAGAACCACCAATTTTTGTTATTGGTCTTTGTTTGTTTATTTAATTCTTAAATTTTAATAAACCTGTAGTTATTGTAACCATACTTAAAGTAAAAAACATAGTTTTGTTAAAAAATGCAACATCTCAGGGAGTGTGGGGAGATGGGGAGATGGGGAGATGGGGAGATGGGGAGATTTGTATAGTATATTTGTACAATTAAATGTATTTTATATTAGTATTTTCTGGCGACAAAGAATTAGCCCTGGGGGGATACGGCAGTAGGAGAAATTAAAAAATATATAATAAATATCCTTACCATTACCATGCAGGACTACTGAAGAAGGTTGTTGGTTCAGGGTTTTAGGTTTAATCAGTCTGAAGTTGACGATAAAATTTATCTAATGTTGGCATTTATACCCGCCCTCTCCTCGTCGGGAGCGGAGGGATGGGAATGCCAACCCATGCTATAATAAAACTACGAATGTGTTAGTAATAGATCAAAAATATTGAAATCTAGATACAAATATCGCATCTATTCTAATCATATTCAAATAACCAAATTAAATCAACTTTTTGGTTGTTGTCGATATGTTTGGAATCAAAGTGAGCGCATATTGTAATCAACTATATGCTGGTGGTCAAAAGAAACCTAGCTATGTAGATTTAACTAAACAATTCATAACTCAAGCTAAAAAAGAATTGCTTTGGCTGAAAGATGTAGCTTCTACACCACTACAACAATCTTTTAAAGACTTAGACCAGGCATATAAAAACTTTTTTGATAGTTGTACTGGAAAACGTAAAGGAATTCAAGTCAAACCTCCTAAATTTAAGTCAATAAAGTCTAGGCAAACTGCTAGATTTGTAGGGGCTAATTACAAGATTGGTAAAGACAAAATCTATCTGCCAAAAGTAGGCAAGATTAAAATATTTTGGTCAAGAAAACTACCATCACAGCCTAGTTCTGTAACCATCATTAAAGATTCATCTAATCGTCCTAGCATTGCTAGTTTTGTTCTAGAAACTTGTGCAGAACATTTGCCAAAGTCTGGTAATTCTATTGGGATTGATTTGGGTATTAGCACATTTGCCACATTGAGTAATGGCGAGAAGTTTAAGCTATCATTACCTCTCAAAAAAAACCTCAAGAAATTAGGCAAGTTTCAACGTAAATTTGCCAAAACTGAGCTAGGTAGCAAACGTCGTGAAAAGGCAAGGGTTAGAGTTGCAAAACTTTCCTACGGAATGCTGCGCAAACACGCAAAAGTCAAAGACATTTCCTACGGAATGCTGCGCAAACGTACAGACTTCCTTCACAAGTTATCGACTGATTTAGTTAGAAAATACGACACAATTGTACTAGAAGACTTAAATGTTTCTGGTATGGTTTCCTACGGAATGCTGCGCAAACGTAATCGCAAATTGGCTAAAGCAATTAGTGATTTGGGATGGAAAGAATTTAGGATTTTAACTGAGGCTAAATGCGAGAAATATGCCAGGGAATTTGGAACTATTTCTAGATGGGAACCTACTTCTCAAAAATGTTCTAATTGTGGTTTTAAAGGTGGCAAGAAAGATCTCAATGTTAGGGAGTGGACTTGCTTGAATTGTGGCACTTTGCACGATAGCTTACGCTTAACCGGAGGTTATCGTGACATAAACGCTGCTATCAATATTTTAGAAGTTATTCAGCCAAAAACCAAGGTTGAAACTACTGAAGCTAAAGTAATAGAAACTCCTGTACAATTATCACTTTTCAATGAAGTCGCCGAGGGGCACTGGTCGATTATTTATCGGACACGGAGCCATCGTAAGTCATCCCCTAAAAAGGACACAAATGGCAATGATGTGTCAACCCGCTCTGAGTCACCAATTCAACTTCGGTTGTTTGATTGATAGATGGGAATCCCGCGCTGTACTATAGGTCAGCGTCGGCAGGATGTCAATTAGAGTAGGCAACAGCGACTAAGCAGTCTTACTTTTAATTTTTGATTTTTAACTTTTAAATTATGCAAAAAACAATTCCTACTCTTCTAGCTCTTGACTTTGATGGCGTTTTATGCAACGGACTGGTTGAATATTTTCAAACGGCCTGGCGCACCTACTGTCAAATTTGGCAACCATCAGAGCAAATACCAAATAATGATTTGGCAGAAAAATTTTATCGATTACGTCCGGTAATTGAAATTGGCTGGGAAATGCCTGTTTTGATTCGGGCATTAATATTAGGTATTGAAGAAGAAAATATATTACAGGAATGGCAAGCGATCGCTACAAAGATTGTAACGGAAGAGAATAAAAATTCAGGGGAAATTGGTAGTTGTCTGGATAATACTAGAGATGAATGGATAGCAAAAGATTTAGAAGGATGGTTGTCTTTACATGGATTTTATCCAGGAGTAGTGGAAAAGTTAAAGCAGTTGATATTATCAGAGGTTAAACCAGTTATTGTGACAACTAAAGAGGGGCGGTTTGTACGATCGCTCCTGCAAAAACAAGGCGTGAATTTACCAGAAACGGATATTATTGGCAAAGAATGTAAACGTCCGAAATATGAAACTCTGAGAATGTTATTAGCAGCATCAGGAGCAGGCACAATTATTTGGTTTGTTGAAGATAGATTGAAAACTTTACTATCTGTGCAAAAACAATCGGATTTAAAAGAAGTAGAATTATTCTTAGCAGATTGGGGTTACAATACTCAGAAAGAACGAGATTCTATTACTCAATATCCACCTATTCATTTACTATCTTCTACTCAGTTTTGCCAGAATTTTTCCCTATGGAAAGAAGGAAGAAGGAAGAGGGAAGAAGGAAGAAGTTAAGAGGTTGTCTGAGAAGTCTCATTTGCTACATCAAAGCCCCCTAAATCCCCCAAAATTGGGGGACTTTGATAAGTAAATTGACTCTTGTTCCCCCCAGAATTGGGGGGCTAGGGGGGCAAAATTCAGTATTAAATAACTTTTCAAACATCCTCTAAGAAGTTAAGAAGGAAGGAAGAGGGAGACCCCTTGAAGGTTAGGAAAAAACTTAAATTTGAATAGTATTATCCTACTCATTTTTGTCAGATTTTCTACATGAAAAGTTTGAGGAAAGAAGGAAGAGGAAGACTGCTTAAAGGTTAGGAAAAACTTACAGTAGATTCCACTTTGGTCAGGTATACCAATCGCGGGCAAGATGCCCGCATTACAAAAATTTGATTGTTGATATTTGTATTTCATATACTTGGAATATGCTGTAAATTTGAGAAATAGTATAACAATCCTAAATTAGACATTTCCAATAGTAAAAAATCAAATCAATTATCCCACTCTTATTTATCAATTTTTTCTCCCTGCTCCCTAATCCCTCTTTTCTGGAGAGATACTGATAACGGACTAACTGAAATGAACAAGTTATTAAATTTTAATACCAGCTTGAAAAAAGAATGCTACAAAAAGCTGCATCTCAATAAGAGATACTTAAAAAGAGCTTATGCAATTCATTTTAGAAGCTATATCTATATATTTTTACCAAAAAATTGTGGTCTAAAGCCTCCCCTTTTCAGGGTATAAAAAATAAAGTATTCCTGATGGATGTCAAACCTCCTGATTACAGAAGTACTGTTAACGTAGTTCCGACATTAGGAGGCTAACTGATAACTGAAATGACCAAGTTATTCAAAGTTTAATACCAGCTTGAAAAAAGAATGCGATAAAAAGCTGTATCTTGTTAGATTTCTTAGATAGCTATATTGCTATATCTATTATTTTTACCTTTTTTTCTTCAATGTCACTATTGATTCTTTCCTTCTTTCTTCCTTCTTCCTTCTTCCTTCTTCCTTCTTCCTTATTAAATTACTTAAATCTCTAAAAATAGGAAATTAAAACTATGCTAGACCTCACAAAACTAGCGAAACAAATGCAAGGGATGAGCCAACATCTCACAGCAGAAGCAATGGCAGCACAAAATAGATTAGAAATAGCTCAAAAATTACTAGAAGAGGCAAAAAATGAACAAGAAGAATTATTAGAATTAGAAGAAAGTTGGAGCGATCGCATACTTTTTAATCCGGCTATTCCTATAGAATCTTTAGATACTTATCCTCTAATTAATCCTCCTCCAAAAAATCATACGGTATTTGCCACTGACGGTTCTCAAATAGCACCAAGTCACCATGAAATTGCTTATTGTTATTTGCTAAATATTGGAAGAGTCATGTTGAATTATGGTGAAAGTATTTATCCACTTTTAGATAGTATTCCAGAAATTTTTTATCAAGCAGATGACCTTTATATTTCTCGACAATGGGGAATTAAAACTGAAGAATGGATGGGTTATCGACGGACTATTTCTGAGGCTTTGGTTTTAGCAGAATTGGGTTGTGAATGGAGGAAAAATAATTCCGATAATTTAGATTCCCCAATATTAGCTATGGTTGATGGTTCTCTGATTTATTGGTTCTTAGAATCTTTGCCTTCTGAAGCACGGGATAGAATTTTAAATCCGATTTTAGATGCTTGGAATAAGTTAAAATTAGCAGGTATTCCTTTGATTGGTTATTTGAGTGCTTCTCGCAGTAGTGAAAGTTTATCTTTTTTACGGTTAAAAGCTTGTATTTATGATGAACCTGACTGTGTTAGTAATTGTCCGAATGTTGGTTTAGGAGGATTTGGTTTTACCGAAAAAGCTCCTTGTCAGTCATTTGAACCTTTGCGAGATGTGGTATTTTGGGGTTCGATATTGCAACCAGGGCAAAGAAGTCCTTTATGGCAATCTTCCGCTAGAATTTTAGATTTATATGGAGATAATATTATCTATTTTTGTTATGTGAATGTTGGTACGGAGGTTGCCAGAATTGATATGCCGGAATGGGTGGCTGAGGATGAAGAAATGTTGGAGTTAGTGTTAGGAATGATGTTGGCTCAAGTGCAAAAAGGTTATGGTTATCCGGTAGTATTGGCAGAAGCTCATAATCAGGCAGTGGTTCGGGGAGGCGATCGGGCGAGTTTCTTTGCTTTATTAGAGCAGGAAATGATTAAAGCTGGTTTGAAAAATGTGGGAACTTCTTATAAGGAGACTCGGAAGCGGGGGAGTATTGCTTGATGAAGTTAAACTGAAATTTGCCCCCCTAGCCCCCCAAGTTTGGGGGGAACAAGAGTCAATTTGCTTCTCAAAGTCCCCCAATTTTGGGGGATTTAGGGGGCAAAGGCAAGACCCGTCAACCCACGCTAATAGCTTAAGTCATCTCAAAGATGACTCTCGACTCGTATTTCATCTTTTTATACTGTTATACCATTTCTCAAGTGATTGCTCCTTGACAGCCAGAAAAAGTTGTTCTATTTTCAAAGTAGATAAGTATTATGGGAAAATAGTGGCTCTTTTTTTAGGGTGAGGAAGAAAAAGAGTATATTTGGAAAAATCTAGCACAGGGATAATCAAAATTTAAAGTAATTGAGCGATCGCTCCTTGACAGCCAGAAAAAGTTGTTCTATTTTCAAAGTAGATAAGTATTATGGGAAAATAGTGGCTTTTTTTTTAGGGCGAGGAAAAATCAGAATCTAGGGTCAGGAACAAAAAGATAATATTTGGAAAAATCCACCACAGGGATAATCAAAATTTAAAGTAATTGAGCGATCGCTCCTTGACAGCCAGAAAAAGTTGTTTTATTTTTAAAATAGAATAAGTATTATGGGAAAGTATTGACATTTTTTTAGGGCGAGGAAAAATCAGAATCTAGGGTCAGGAATAAAAAGAGTACATTTGGAAATTTCCACCACAGGGATAATCAAAATTTAGAGCGAAGGAGCGATCGCTCCTTCGCTCCTTGACAGCCAGAAAAAGTTGTTTTATTTTCAAAATAGAATAAGTATTATGGGAAAGTATTGACATTTTTTTTAGTAGGAGCGGGTTCCGCGTTAAGTTATTGGGGTTACAGGATATTAAGGTAAACCCGCCCCCAATGCTCGTTGTTGAAGAAGAAAAATGGGAGTAATTGAGCGATCGCTCCTTGACAGCCAGAAAAAGTTGTTTTATTTTCAAAATAGAATAAGTATTATGGGAGAATAGTGGCTCTTTTTTTAGGACGAGGAAAAATCAGAATCTAGGGTCAGGAACAAAAAGAGTATATTTGGAAATTTCCACCACAGGGATAATCAAAATTTAGAGCAATTGAGCGATCGTTCCTTGACAACTAGAAAAAGTTGTTTTATTTTCAGATTAGATAAGTAATCTGGGAAAATAGTGGCTGTTTTTTTAGAGCAATGACTTTTCTGGTTTAGGAAAATGCATAACCAATGATGAAGTTGTAGATATAAAGATGTAGATATCAAGAATAAAAATCAGAATGTCTGACGAGGAAAAACAAAACGACACTCAGCAACCTTCTCAACCACAAACCCCTTCTCTAGAAGCAGAACGCAAAATTGCTCAAAAATTTGTATCTGGTACAACTCAGGCTTTTATCCAGTGGATGCCATTGGGGGGAAGTGGTGGTTTACTATTCTCTTTTTTGCTCAACCAAGAATGGGTTAAAGCTTTGATTACTTTCCCTGTGACTATCGCTACTGTTGTTTGGGCAAGATACACTGAAGGTTTTCTAACACAACTGGGAGCGGTTTATCAGGAACGAGGCAAAAATGATGCTAACTCTCTAATGACGTTCCTGAACAAGTTAGATGAAACTATGCGTTGGCAGCTAGCTGGGACAAAAAATAAGTATTTGCAATATCAGAACAATGACTGCCTCCATTATACAACTGAAGGTGTGGCCAAAACCTTCAAACCACTACTCAAAGATGTGTTTGTACCGTTAGGTTTAAGCGGTGATTTTCTTCGGGGGGCTGAGGGTGAAGATTTACCGGGACTTCCTGGGTTCAAATGGGATAAGGAGATTATTGAGAGACTCCAAAAAGATGAAGGCTTGAAAATTTGGGATATTCTTAGCAAGGGGAAAAGAAACCCTGGATACCGTCATTTAGTAATTCAAGCATGGGGAGGTTACGGAAAAACAACTCTACTACGGCACATTGCCTATACTTACACAAGCAAAACTAGAAATATTGGGAATGCCCCTAATTTAATTCCTGTTTTACTTTATTTGCGACAGTGCCAAAGCAAAATTATGGCAACTGCTGATGCTCAACGAATAGATTTACCTACTTTAATTGAAGAGTTTCACATCCCCAATTTGCCAAAACGAAAAACTCTGAAGTTACCGCCTAAGTGGGTGAAAAATCAACTCCAGGCTGGTCAAATGCTGGTGATGCTGGATGGACTTGATGAGGTGAAGGAGGAGTGGCGAGATTCAGTAATGGAGTGGATAAAAAAAGCTATCAAAGATTATGATTCATGTTTTTTTATTCTCACTTCTCGGCCTAGTGGATATCGCAATTATGCAAGAGATAGCAAACTTAATTCTCTATTTGTTAAACCTCTGAGTGAGTCGCAACAAGAAAAATTTATTCGGAGTTGGTATTTGAGTCTAGAACGTGGTAGTAGTGCGGCACCAAATAACCCGTCAGTCAAGCAGGAAGCAGATCGACAAGCAAGGAATTTAGTTTCTCAGTTACGAAAAAGTTTGGAATTGCGCGATCTATCCAAAAATCCTCTATTGCTTAATATTATTGTCAAGTTGCACAGTTATTATTCTGGTGAAAAATTACCTAAACGTAGAATAGATTTGTATGCAGAAATATGCCGGATGCAGCTTGGCGATCGCCCTCTGGTGAAAAAAATTGATATGTTGCTAAACCGTGAGGATGGCCAAAATATTTTACAAGAATTAGCTCTATATATGGTCAAATCTAATCAACCTCAAATTGATAAAAAAGAGCTGCTGTCACAACTGAAGATTTATATTAGTAATTTGGGTGAGGCGATCGCCCCGCAAAAGTTTTTACAGCAAATTGAAGAAGTGAGCGAATTATTGGTTAAGCGTGACCAGAATTATGAATTTGCTCATTTGAGTTTTCAGGGATATTTAGCTGCAGTAGAAATTAAGGAAAAACAGCAGGAACATTTGTTGAGAGAAAACTGGGATAAATCTTGGTGGCGGGAAACGATTATTCTCTATACAGCACAACTAAAGCCTACCCATTTTAGCCAGTTTGTTTATGAGTTATTGCAAGATGGCAGTCAAAAAGCGGTGGATCTTGCCTATAACTGCTGGAGGGAATATCCTCGGCAAGTTGATCCAGACCTTGAAGAAGAAATGAAAAAGCTAAGTTCTTATATTCGGGATGTGCTTTTAAGGCAACTCGAAGATTATTTAAAAAATCAACAGTGGCAAGAAGCTGACAGAGAAACCTCGCGAGTAATGTTACAAACTATGGGAAAAGAAGGGGATGAATTTCTGACGGTTGAAGATATAGAAAATTTTTCTTGTGAAGACCTCCGTAAAATAGACCAACTTTGGGTAAGATATAGTAATGGTAAGTTTGGCTTTTCTGTTCAGAAGCAAATTTATCAGAGCTTGGGTGGTACAAAGGAGTATAACCAAAAAGTATGGAGAGCCTTCGGAGAGAAAGTTGGATGGTGTAAAGGAGAGGAATGGTTGGACTATAAAAACCTAACTTGGGACATAAATACGCCTTTTGTGGGGCACTTCCCTAAAATAATAAACGTTATGGATGATTTATATATTTTTGGGTTGGGTTGGAGTAAGTGGTGGGTTATCTCTTGTCTCCCGCAGAGAGTTTTAGCTTGTAATATCTAAGGGTTTCAGGAGCTTCCCACTCCGCCCAAGGAAGTCGCATTTGCCCAGGAGAAATTTTATTTTTTCCCTTCCTTTTCACTACCTTCGGCAAAAACCTACTACCCCACCGACTGCCCTTTTCCAGTTTTGGTCGGGGTTTGTAGTTTTTGCAAAACCCCCTATAGTTTTTAGCACAGTCGTCTAGAGTTTTTCCCAGAGACAAAAAAGTAGGATGCCATTTCAGTTATCAGTTATCAGTTATCAGTTATCAGTTTTTCTCCCAAAGTTGAATCAAATATATTGAGCGTTCGATATAAATATCTCACAATTAAAATTAGTCACAGCAAAAATTTAACTTCTAACTTCTGACTTTTGACTTCTGACTTCTGACTTCAAAGCGGGCGATCGCTAAATTTAAACCTTCCTCAAAAATAGGTCAACCAATATTTCCTTACCTCACTTGTGTTGAATCAAATATATCAAGCGTTCGATATAAATATCCCACTATTAAAATTAGTCACAGCAAAAATTTAACTTCTAACTTCTGACTTCTGACTTCTGACTTCTGACTTCAAGGCAGGCGATCGCCAGGGTGTACTTTTTCTACTGAGGCCATATAATAGAGAATATATATGAGCCCACCTTTTCCACTATATAAATAATAGCACAAATAAATTTTAAATCAACCCTTTGCTGAAAATTTTTTCTGGCAAATATTCATTGGAGCGATCGCCTTTTTTCAGTTATCAGTTATCAATAGAAATATTGGTTATTAACAAATATATTAGGCTTGTATAGGAACGGATATAGGAACGGGCAAGATGCCCATTCCACAATACAAGACTATTAAAATCATCCCGCATTTATGCAATGGCAAATTTAGGAAACATAGATAAATTTAACTTTTAACTTTTTACTTTTGACTTTACCGAATAATTAAGGTTTAAAGCCTATCCTTGAAAGGAGAGGTAATAATTATTAATTATTAATTATTAATTATTAATTGTTGAACCTAACTTCCAGTCAAATAATTTTTAATAAATTCAATTCCACTCTTGACACCCTCATAACCAAAACGCAGAATTAGACCACTTAAAGTCGCACCCATTAGACAAACAACCAACCCACCCAAACTAATAACACCATCATCATCCAACAAACCAAAACCAGTAACAAAAATCCCGATCGCTGGTAAAGTATTAGTACCAGGAATTGGAATCATCATCGAAATAGCCATCAGAGCGATCGCGCAACCAATAATAACTCTACCTATCAAACTTGTGCAAATATAACTCAACCGAGGACGAGATATCAACTCAATTTTCTGTAACCAAGGAATGCCTTTTTTCAAAACTCCTTGTACTTTTTTCAGAGGAATTGAATGATTCAACCACCTTTTAGGCAACCAGGGAGTTGTTGAACCAATTATTAATTGAAGTGCTAATAAAAGTAATAAAATTCCAAAGGGAATTGAATAACCAGGAGCAGGTACAGGCAAAGCAGAAGGTAGAGATAAAATTACGAATAAAAAGCCAAAAATTCTCTCTCCCGCTAAATCAATAATATTTCCCAAAGTTACTTGAGAAGTACATTTTTCCTCAAAAAAATATCGTTGTAATTCTACAGATAATTTAGCCACTGATTTGTAGCGCTACGCGCTAGGGAATAGGGAATAGGGAACAGGGAACAGAGAATAGCAAACTGTCAAAGGTTTTTAGGATTGAAAAATGTCCTAACCAATTCTTGTTGTGCTATATCTTAAAAAAATATAAATTTTGAATAAATTAATAATAATTATAGGGGTTTGGTCTCCAAACCCCTACAGTATAAATTATTTCATGTCAGGATAATAAGTCATAAAAAAGTTTTTGTTTGTAGTAGAGCTTGAGCAATATCTATCTTCTTGCTAAACCCCTACTACTAACTTTAATTATAACTATTTAACCAGACATGATATTACTGGTTAAAACTAAACGAAAATAAAGTAAAAAAAATTCCTGGTAATAGAAATTAATATTTAAATAGCTATCAGCTTTTTCTAACAGAATGCTGCGTCAAAATTCAAAGTTAACAGCCTCCCACTATACGTAATTTAACTGTTAAGGGAGTTTTAATCCCCCTTAAACACGTTAAAAAGCTGATAGCTGATAGCTGATAGCTGATAGCTGAGTGCTACTTATTAGGTACCAACAGTCCAAGAATTCATATATTCGATTTGTTCTGGAGTCAAAGTATCAATACCAATACCCATTGCTTGTAATTTCAAACGAGCAATTTCCTTATCAACTTCCACAGGAATAGAGTGTAAACCTGGTTCTAATTTACCCTTATTTGTAACTAAATATTCACAAGCTAATGCCTGGTTAGCAAAACTCATATCCATAACTGCACTAGGATGACCTTCAGCAGCAGCTAAGTTAATTAAACGACCTTCACCTAATACAATTACAGACTTACCATTCTTAAGTGTATACTGTTGAGTGAAAGGTCTAACTGTCTTGACATCAGCAGCATTTTTACCCAAAGTTTCTAGGTCAATTTCAATATCAAAGTGACCGGAGTTACAAACGATCGCTCCATCCTTCATCACATCGAAATGTTCTCCACGGATAACGTGCTTATTGCCAGTAACAGTGATGAATAGATCGCCTAGAGGAGCAGCTTCTTCCATTGGCATCACGCGGAAACCATCCATTACTGCTTCAATAGCGCGAACTGGATCTATTTCAGTTACAATAACATTTGCACCTAGACCTCTAGCACGGAGAGCTGCACCTTTACCGCACCAACCATAACCTACAACTACAGTATTTTTACCAGCTAATAAAATATTAGTAGCACGGATGATACCATCTAAAGTAGATTGACCTGTACCGTAACGGTTATCAAAGAAGTGTTTGGTGTCTGCATCGTTAACGTTCATAGCAGGGAAAGTCAACACCCCATCATTGAACATTGCTTTTAGACGAACAATACCTGTAGTAGTTTCTTCTGTAGTACCAATGAGGTCAGAAAGTTGCTCTTGTCTATTTTTTACTAGAGTTGCGACAACATCACTACCATCATCAATAATAATATTAGGTCTGTGGTCTAAAGCAATTTCAACGTGACGCAGATAAGTTTTTTCATCCTCTCCTTTCATGGCATATACAGAAATACCATGATCTACTACGAGACTAGCAGCTACATCATCTTGAGTAGATAAAGGGTTACTTGCAATTAATACAGCATCAGCACCAGCATTTTTGAGGGCGATCGCTAAATGAGCAGTTTCGGTTGTAACATGACAGCAAGCTGCTAATTTAATTCCGCTTAATGGCTTTTCTTTGGCGAAGCGTTCTTGAATTTGGCGTAGAACAGGCATTTCTCTACCTGCCCACTCAATTCTTTGTTTTCCTAGAGGTGCTAGGGACTGGTCTTTAACTTCGTGTTTAATTTGGACGGGTGTTGCAACCATTCAGTTGTTTCCTTAAAATTTTATTCTTTGTAAGTATAGCTAATTTTACAGAAGTCGATCAAGAGTGTTAATACGACAAAATTTATTTTGACATTAACGCCAAGATATGTTAGGAAGTCTGAAAAATTGCCACCAAAACTGGCCGTGATATCAAATCCGGTTGAATACTTATTAGTTGGGAGTAGAGGAGTAGGGGAGTGGGGGAGATTAAAGGCTTGAAGCAATTATAGAATTATCGGCGTTGGTGAAGTGCGTGTATGATATTAATCTTAATTATTGAGGAGTCAACCAACCCCTGCCCCTCCCCAACCCACCCCCGCGACTTCCAGGAGGGGAGGCAGGAGGGGAACTTAGGAGGACTGAGTCAGGAGGAAAGAAAGAAGAAGAAACAGTAATTATCCGGACATGATATTACTCAATAATATCTAGGGCTTGCTGATTAATTCTTAAAGTATTGACATATAAAGGTTTTAGCGTTTTTTTTTGAAAAAAGTGCGCCTGTTTTCGGTAGAAAAAGCTCATGCATGCTAGTATCTTAGGATGATTATGGCAGAAAAATTGAGAGACAAAACGCCCGCTCCTACCTCTTGGCTAATTCCCATTTCTCCTGTCTCCCCCTCCTGGGAGGGGGAGGGGCGAGGGGTGGGTTGTCCCCTGTCTCCTACAAAGAGCAAAAAGACTTTCCATACGCAAACCCTATCTAGCAAACATTTATCAAATTGGTATTATATCATGTTCGGACGGGTCAGTTATAAAAAAACTTTATCCCTTTTAACCCTTTCTTCCCTTCTGCCTCCAGCTCCCGCTGCCTTCTGCCTTCCTTCCTCCAAAGTGTAAGTATTCAACCGAACATGATATTACACTATATGTGCTGCCAGTGTGAAAAAACAGATAAAAAAAAGAGGCTACTCAAGCCCCTATTTCTGAAATTATTCTGATATAGCAGTCGAAGGAAAGGTTCGGACATATCAAAAGTTTAAAACTCAGACAACGTCAGATTTTCCTTTTTCCTCACAGGAGTGCGCATTCCCTCACAGGAGTCAGCATTCCGCAAGTGAGCTGTCGTCGTCGCGGGGTCTGGTCGCCGACGCGGGGTCGCACCGCTTCTTTCTTCTTCCTTCTGCTATAAAAAGTATTTTTTTCAAACTATCCTATACAAAAAGCTCATAGTTGCCCAACTATTAATATCTAGAACATAATCATCAGTTGATAACCCACTTGATTGAACAGCTGATTGACTAGCACTTTGTAAGTCTCGTAATATTGCTTGTACTACATTCAAAGGATTTAATACTTCTTGAATTAGCCCATCGTCTCTAACTTGATGTAGCTCTCCATTAAGAGCTGCTATTGTTTCCTTGAATGGTTGATTGCTACAGATAATTAGACTTTCTGCCAACCCTTCCGGACCAATTAGTTTCCATCCAAAAGATTCTGTATCCCTAGGAAAATTACTAATCACAGGAGGTATATTTACGCTATCTTCTGGAGAAATAGCAAACCCTATTTGTGGAGGATCGTCATTATTGAGAGGTTGATTAGATACAGTAGGATCGAGAACAAAAATGCGCCCACTACTGTCTAAACTGAATAACATAAAATAGACTGGGCGATCGCCGTCATTATATAATCGACATTGAATTCGACTACCAACTGGTAATGTGAGTAATCCATCAGAAACTCCAAAGCTACCTACACCTTCTATGTTCGTTTTAAATTTCGCCTCATTAGTTACCCCTAAAGTTTCCCTACGCATAACTATCTTTGCTTCTGGAGTAATAGTAGCAAAGTTTGCTCTGACTTTAATTTGAGTCGAACTTTCATTACTCGTTAAGCGTAGTATTTTAGCTGCAAGTAAAGTTTTTAATTGTGAACTTAACCTTTGTACTGCTACTTTTACTGCTTCTCCTCCTTCTCCTCCTTCTCCTACACTATTGGGTATAAGCACCTGACCTAGAGAAAATAAAGCATAACGACCTTGGTACATTGAAGGCAAAGGAGCAGAGAGACTTTGAGCAATAGTTGTTTCCCGTACTCGACTAAATACATAATCTGCTGCTTGGGTATTGTTGACTACTGTAACTTGTGACTCTGCGGAGAATCCGCTGGTAGCATCTACCCGTTCAATTCTTGACAGTTCCGGATCGAGAGCAATAGTCAATTCAGTAGGTTTCGGCAAAATGCGAATTTTTTCTCGCACCACTTCTCCTGCCAAAAGTTGAGGATTAGGAGAAGATGTTTGAGTATTTTTTTGTGTTTGGTTGTTTAGATTTTCTCCATTTTTAAACTGCTGTTTTTCCTGCTCTGATAACTCTTGTGAAGTATTATTTTCAATAATTATAGAAGCTTTAGCTGTTAAACCAGTCCGACTGCGAATTTGTAATTTAAATTGGTAGTTGTTTGAGTTTAAATCCGAAGAAGGTACAGTTGTGAATAGGGAATTAGATGTAACTGCATCAAGAACATTTATTGGCAGTCCTCCTAGCCAAAGGGTTGCTGTTTTGCCGTTATCTTCTACTGAAGTGACTACGCCACTAGAAGCTGGTAATAAGGGGGTTAAGAGATTTTGATAACGCGTAGCTACTGGAGTTATAGTAGATTCTTCCGTAAATTGAGCTATATTTTCTTTTGTTGCTTCTTTGAGTTCCGGTTGCTGATAAGTTCCAGCGAGTTGTTCGACGAAGCTAGTTGCTTGTGCAAAACTAATTTGTAGTTTAGTTGCAGGAGTTGTATGCCATAAATTTTGGGTAAGAGCATAAGTGAATAAACCTGAACTAAAACCATTCCAGTCAGTTTCGGTAGCAAATTGGCTATCTCTACTAGCATTCAGAATCAATCCTGGTAATTGGTTTTGATTAATTAGCTCTCCTCTTGCCAAATTTTGACGATCGCGTAGCAGTGTTTGCATTGCTTTCTCTTTTTTATTAATTTCCTCCGTAGTCGAACTAGGTCGAGAGCGAACTCGAAGAAAACCTTGCAAACTTTTACCAGGATATACATAGCTAGTGTCTAGTACAGTCACTACTTTCGTCGTCTCAAGCGATTGCACTAATAACCATAGAGTTTCTTCTAGTACATCATTTATTGCTCTCCCCTCATTGTTTGGAGGTACACCATCTACTGGCACTAGAGTATTTTGAAAGGTTAATTTTGAGGAACTGGACTCATTTTGTTCATTCTCATTTATCATTTTGCTGACACGACTACCATAACCACTAAAGTGAAAGAGAACTAGGTCATCAGGTCTAGCTTGATTAGTGAGATGATTAATAAAAGCTGTTTCTATGTTTTCTCTGGTAGCTTGTTTATTTGTGAGAGTGAGAATATCAGTGGGTAAAAAACCAAACTTATGAACTAGCAATTCCTGCTGCATCTCCACATCTGTCACACACCCAGATAGAGCTGCATCCGCATATTCATTAATACCTATGAGAAGTGCTAATTTACGTCCAGTAGTTTGAGCTAGGGCAGTTGAGTAACGACTGTGGAGTCGCCACCAAGATGCTTCACTTATTCCCAATGCTCCCAGGGCCAAGCTAGCCCTTTGCAGAAATTCACGCCGCTTTAATCCCATGCTTTTTCCTTAAAGTCCTCACTTGAACTGAGTCAATTAGGACTTTTTATAACAACATTATTATTAATTTTCTACATAATTGAAGCATTCTGCAGTTAACCGATAGGGGCGATCGTAGCTAACTTTAAACACTTGCGAGTTTAGTTTACTACATCTTTCAGGTCAGCTCTTAAGCAGCCATCAAGTTAAAGTAAATTTAATATAGATAACTTGACCGCTCAACTAAACTTACTCAAACTTAATCAAAAGCCTGAAAGCTTAGTTGTTCGTAGTGGATCGACCACCACAGGGTTAAACGGCAAACCCTTTATTCCTTGGTCCAAGACATCAGGAATTACTTTTTTCATTATATTAAATGACCCATTTACATCTGCATTTAATAATTTATTTTCCCTGGTTTTATACAGTCCTCTTGTTACTCTTTTTCCACTAAATTTCGGTTTTTGTTCTCCATATTTTGGTAAATCATCCCCATCTAAACAGCTCGATTGAGATGTATAGAATTCTTCGGTAATTATTACTTTTATTCCTCTTAGTTGGGCTTTATACGTTAACATCTCTATTAACCTATAGTGAGGGATATTCACAAATTGTTGATTGTTCTTTTTACCTAACTTTCTTTCTTGTTTCCAATTTGGATTCTGCCCAATGATTAAGATTCCTATTTCATGGTTTACACACCAGTCTATTACTCTTTTACTTGCTGTATGAAGATAGTTTTCTACTCGACAATTTCGTTTGTGAGTTAATTTTTTTAACCGATGATAATTAGTTTTATTGTGGTTGGTTTTTAATTGAGATTGTCAACAAGAGCGTTGTTTATTATAAAAGGTGTTAATTGCTTTTAATGGTCTGCCTTTAATCAATAGAGGTGAATTTCCTGTTTGATTTGTAGTTACAGCTATTAAATTATTTACTCCTAAATCTACTCCTGCTACTTGTTGATTATTTGTTATTTCCTCCTGTTTTTCATAGACTATTTCTATTATGTAACAACTACTTTTGGGGATGATTCTGGCTTCTATTATTTCTGTCTGTGAAGTGGGTATTTTTATTTCACTCATCGACAGATGAAAAATCCCTTTTTTTAAGGCTTTCTGATAAATTGATTCATCTGGATAGGGCAGAATATTTGGGCATTTTGTCTTATGTTTGTAATTGGGGATTTTTGGTTTACCTAAAAATTTATTTGGCTGTTTTTTCCACTCTCTTAAGGCTGAAAAATAACTACTCCAAGCTGAATCTAATCTCCTGATTATCTGCTTACTTACTTTGGTAGGTAAAGCTTGATAATCATCACTTTTAGATACATTCTGATAAAGTTCATTAAAATTTAATTTCTTTTGATAGGAAAAGAAATGTTGGCAATAATGGTAATTGGCTAAATTGAACAGATTTTTCGACAAAAAAGCCTTGTGGTAACAAGCTGACCACAAATAATGCGATTTAGTAATAACATGACGTTCAACTAGCTTCATATCTTATATTGTAGCTGATAACGACTCAATGGATAGACAACTGAACAGACTTACTCATTTTAGTTTGATAGTTATAGTTATGAGTAAGTTTGATGAACTTTAGATAAGTTTTCCCCTTCTGTATTTACCCCAATTCTGAGGGGCGGTTGAAAAGCTGACTTTTTGTATAGCTTTTTCAACCTACCTCCAAATACTGGTACAATTATGCTTCATAATATAAGGAGTGTACCAGAAAAATTTCTGCTAATATCAGCTAGATGCTTTCATTGCCTTAGCCAACTCTTCTGCGACTTCTGGTCGTGAAAATTCTGGTGGTGGTAGCTCGCCCCGACGTAACATTTCTCGTACTTTTGTTCCTGATAGATGAATTCGTTCTTCTGGTAAACTTGGACTTGTTTTACTTGTGGCCATACCTTTAGTACGAGTACAGTAGAAAGCGTGTTCAAACTTCATTGGAACAATATCTAACTCTCCGGGTTCAAACTCATCAAAGATATGTTGAGCATCATAAGTACCGTAATAATCTCCTACCCCGGCATGATCTCGACCAACGATGAAATGGGTACAACCATAGTTTTTACGCACTAAAGCATGAAAAATTGCTTCCCTTGGGCCAGCATAACGCATAGCTGAGGGATTAATGGCCATAATTACTCGGTTTTGAGGAAAGTATTTCTCAAACATAATCTCGTAGCAACGCATCCGGACATCAGCAGGAATATCGTCCGATTTGGTCGCACCTACTAAAGGATGTAGAAATAAACCATCTACTGTTTCTAAAGCACACTTTTGAATATATTCATGGGCACGGTGGATGGGGTTACGAGTTTGGAAACCTACTACTGTTTTCCAATCTCTTTCTAGAAATAGTTTTCTGGACTCGGCCGGATCGATTTGATATTTGGGAAATAATGGGTGAGGATGACGTTCTAATAACCATACTGGACCTGCCAAGTTAATGGGGCCTGCATCATAGAGAACTTTTACTCCTGGATGTTTGATTTCGTCTGTGCGATAAACATTAATTGCTTCGTGGGCTTTGTTGTAGCGAAACTTTTGAGTTAATTCTAAAACTCCTACAAATTCTCCATCGGGAGAATCAAGACGCACCCAGCTTCCTTCTTTGATTGAATCTGCTACTTCTTCTGAGACTGGTAGAGTGACTGGTATACTCCAAGGTAGACCATTTTGAAGACGCATATCAGTAACTACAGTTTCATAGTCTGCCGCTTCCATAAAGCCATTTAGAGGACTAAAACCTCCTATAGCTATCATCACTAAGTCTGAAAGTGCTCGTTTATCTAGTTTTACTCGTGGTAAGCTTTCAGCTTTTTCCATGAACTCTTGTCGTTCTGCTGGTGTGGCAATCCGATTAATCAGATGGCCACCGTGTGCTGGTATACCATTGGGATGCTGACTCAAAGCAATTCCTCTCTTTGTTAACTACAGTAGTCGATCAAAATTAGGTTTTCTAATCTCGATCTTACATCTTTGAGGTACCTCTGTCTTCAGATTTAGTTATTAGAAGTTGACTGAGGTTAAGGTAATTATCAAAGATGCTTTCTTTTTTCTAACTTCTCTAGTTTTAATCAGATGACCGGATTTATTGAAATCCTTCTTAAAGGATGACTACGTTATGGTTAAGGATTCCCAAACCTCACGATTTAGGTTTCTGCTGCCTCTTTATATCAAATCCGGTTAAACAGTTATAGCTATAGCTTGGTTAAGCTAGGAGGAGTCAACCCACCCCTCGCCCCTCCCCCTCCCAGGAGGGGAGTGGGAAGTCAGGAGTCAGGTAGGGGAGCCGTCGGATTGGCGAGGTACAGGATGAGAGATATTACCGAATAATTAATAATTAATAATTAATAATTAATAATTAATAATTAAATAATTCTGGTTTAAAGCTTCCTCTTTTAAGGGGAAAAAAGCGGTCGAGAGATGGATGGGTTTCCTAACCATATCCAATCGACTCCTGTGAAGAAATAATATTTCCTGATATTCAATTCCGTAGGGGTTTTAACCAGAGGTAATTATCAATTATCCATTATCCATTAATGAAAAGCATGAGCGTAGTTATGACGATTGGAGAATTTTTTTATGTCCAATTAAACGGATTTGATATTACAGAGGAGCTGTGCTTTTTCCGTTTGTCATTCTGCGCAAACGTATCGCGAAGGGAAACAATGCACTAACCTTCTAGTATTTACTTTCTTGCGGTCTTACGGTCGCTAAATATTTATAAATCACAATTTATTAATATAGCATTAACAGGACTTACGCAAAGGCACTATTTATAGAGGAAAGTAACTGTTGGACAATAGTTTTGAGCGCTATATATAGCGTATCTGCGTAAGTCCTAATTAATTAAGCTGTGAGAATATTTTTGAGCTATAAACCAACTGGTAATCAAGTTAGAGATATTTTTCGATCGCTACAGTCATCAAATCTTACTACAGTAGATAATAGCAATCTGGGCGGGATTCGTAAAAGGTTCTAAATTAATTATAAATAATAATAAAGTCTGAAATTATTACCAGTTTTTTCTGTTCTCTAATTTGCAGAGATTTTCCATACAATCTAAATAGGACGACTAATAGAAAAAAAGTCAAAATCAGATTATGTAAAGTTATGTAAAAAAAATGTCGTCTTGAATGTAAATAATTTGACAAAAACTGGTTGAATAAATTAGTATTATCTAAATAAGAAGTTTGCCAAACTACAAAATTTAACTAGGTAAACTATTAGCAATCTTTGATCGTGAGTGCTAAAAATACGCCATTATATTTTGAGGACAAATTCAAGCATAAAGTCAAGGTTTTGCATCTAATTAATTATTAGTTAGAGGTCAAAAAATTAGCACTCACCTTGAAAGACTGCTAACTTGAATCTGTCTAAAATATAGTTATAGTATCAAAAATAATTAGAGAGGAAACACAGAAATGCAGTATACTTTTGAACTTTTAGGTATTTCTCCAATCTTACATTTTTTTAATCACCAACAAAAACTGCAAGTAGAAAAAAACTTAACTGTAGAATATCTCGGAAACCGTCAGTGTTCTTTAGATGTGTTTATAAAATCTGTAGAAAATGTTTCTACTAATCGTGGTTGGAGAGTAGATAAAGTTGTCGAAACAGTGATTAACTTTTGGATGAATAACGCTGATAGTATTCAGTATTGGAATTCTCGCTTAAAAGATGCTGGAGAGGAAAATCTTTTAGTGGCAAGAGTGGGAGATATTAAATCTTTAAGGCAATCCTTTGAATTTTTACTAAATCATTAGGTCGTATTGGTGCGAGTCTGGATATATTTGAGCTGCCAATATAATGTCTACAAAAGACGGGCAATAAAAGTAATATTTTCAGACTTTTTATCTATAAAATTGAAATTTTGAATTTTATTAATTCAGATAAGTTAGGTAAACTTGTGATTTTTTTATCTAATATCATGTCCGGATAAGAGCGTGACAAAAAAACTTTCTACAACTTAAAACTCCCTCTTCTTCCCTCCTGAGAGAATTACTTTGATTTAGTATTTATGACGATTGGAGATTTTTTTTTATGTCCAATCAAACGGATTTGATATGATTTATGCAGTAAGCATTCAGCTATTAGCTGTCAGCTCTCATAACGGGGTTCTAATGAATATAGGCTTTAAAGTCAGCTTTTAGACGTAAGTATAAATTCTGGCTCAATTAGTAAAGCTTTTATCTAAAACTAAAAGCAATAGCTGATGCCTGATAGCTGACGGCTGAATGCTTACTTTATGCAAGAGGTCTAATACCATTTTCAAAAAAGAATGTTACGAATAATTTGAGTAATAAAAAGACTTTTTTGGAGATGTCCTTTTGACTAAAAAGATAAATTACAACCTAAAAAATGATATCAAAGCCATTATTCTGACTCCTAACTTCTGACTCCTGAATTCTAAGAAATAGCCTAACTATTTGTAGCAAACAGTTATCAAATTGGTCTAATATCGTGTCCGGTTGAACAGTTATAAAATAAATAACTACGGAGGAGTCAGGAGTCAGGAGTAAACCTACCCCTAAACCCTCCCCTCCTGGGAGGGGAAGGAGCGAGTCAGGAGCGAAGAAAGAAGAAGGAAGAGGAAGAACAACAGAAGAAGGAGAAAGTTTTTTGGTCGCGTAAGCGGAACGGAGTTCTATCACGCTATTATCCGGACATGATATAATTTAAAAAAAATTGGTATAGCAGTGGAAGGAAAGGGCACAGATGAAAAACTAAAAACTCAGGCAAAGCTAAATTGTTCCTTGTTCCTTGTTTCTTGTTCTTTTTTCCTTCTGCTATAGAACCCCCGATCGTATCTTCATAAATTTAGCAAGGAGACAGGAGACAGCTATACTGGAGACAGGAGACAACCCACCCCTCGCCCCTCCCCCTCCACCGGAGGGGAAGAAGAAAAAGGGAAGATATGGGGAGAAATAATACACAAAATTCAACACACCAACACCAAGATTTTCGGATCATATTGATGCGCGAAAAGACTTGAATACCATAATTATATAGCGATCAAATGGGTTCTATAAGCAGACATATGAAAACCTAAAAACTCAGACAAAGCTACATTTTTCCTTTTTCCTTTTTCCCTCTTCCTTGTTCCCTCTTCTTCCTTCCTTTTGCTATAAGCGGACATATGAAAACCTAAAAACTCAGACAAAGCTACATTTTTCCTTCTTCCTTGTTCCCTCTTCCTTCTTCCTTCTTATTCAAGAATTACAACTTGAGGTGCTAATAATAAATTTTCTTCGGATTTGATTAACTGCCCAATACCGAGAAAGATACCTTCAATATTGTATACTCGCAGAGGATTTTCAGTTTTTTCGTCTTCTATTTCCCATTTTTTCTGATAAGGTAAACGTTGACCTTGACACCATCTTTTAGCATCCTCAATAACTAAAACTATTGCTTGTAAATGTGCCAATGCTACCTCCGGTGATAAGAGGTTAAATGTTTTTTGTTGCAGTTGAGTTTCCATCTCCTCAAAAGTCAGACTATCTTTCAAACAAAAGCCACTACTTTCTGTTCGAGTTAAAGTAGCTAAAGTTCCTCCAGTATTTAAAACTGCACCTAGATCGCGAGCGATCGCCCGAATATAAGTTCCAGTACCACAAGCGATCGCTAAATCTAGCTCGGGAAAATCTCCACTTCGCCAGTCAATAATTTCTAAACTAGACACTTCTACAACCCGAGTAGGAACTTCAACAGTTTTTCCCTGACGAGCTAAATCATAAAGTCTCTTTCCTTCCACCTGTATTGCACTGTAACTAGGAGGAATTTGTTCAATTTTTCCTAAGAAATTTGGCAGCACCGCTTCTATATCAGACAATGTTAACTGTGGCGCTAGTGTAGATTTAACAATTTCTCCCTCTAAATCATCAGTAGTCGTAACTACACCAAATTTGACTGTAGCACAATAAGCTTTTTCTGAGCGTAGAAACTGTAATAATCTAGTTGCTTTTCCCACCGCAATAGGTAAGACACCTGTAGCAGCAGGATCGAGAGTTCCTCCATGGCCAACACGCTTGAGACGTAGTAACTTTCTTACTTTTGCTACACAGTCATGGGAAGTCATGCCAGATGGTTTATTGAGGTTGAGAAAGCCTTGCATTATTTGATTTCACCCATAATTTTTCGTTATTCTTTGGTCTTATATCATGTCTGGATAATTAGTGATGAAAAAAATTTTTCCTCTTCTTACCGAATAATTAATAATTAATAATTAATAATTAGGGCTTGCTGATTAAATATCAAAGTACTGATAGATAAAGGTTTTAGCTGTTTTAGGTTGAAAGGGGTGCGCCTGTTTTCGGTAAAGATTGCTCAAAAAACTAGCATTTTGTGCAAGAGTTGGGCAGAACAATTTTGGGACAAAACGCCCGCTCCTACCTCCTCTACATTCCCCGTTCCTCCTGTCTCCTGACTCCTGTCTCCTGTCTCCTACAAAGAGCAAAAAGACTTTTTCAGCAAACCCTAATTAGACTTGTCGCTTTATAACTTCAAAAATCCCCAAAAACCTTGTTCTATAACGATTGTAGCTATTGGCGACTAAAAAGCCTTGGAGTTATTGCTCTGTCTAGGTTGGAGCGATTTTTTCCCTCTATTTAGCGACAAGTCTATTAAATAATTCGCGCTTTGAAGTCTCCCCTTTTAAGGGGAAAAAAAGCGGTCGTTAGCGTAGCTTCCCGAAGGGTGGGATGGCGAGGTCCCCTCGCCATATCCAATCGACCAAGACAGCGGTCGATCTTCGGAGCTTCCCGTTAGGGTGGGATGGCTCCGAAACCTGCGCTGTCCGACCATCGACCAAGAAAAGACAATATTCCTTATATTCAATTCCGTAACGGTTAAAACCCGAGGTAATTATCCATTATCCATTATCCATTATCCATTAATGAACTCTTTTTCCCTCCTAACTCCTGACTTCCCCTCCACGGTCGGGTCTCGCAGGTGGGTTGACTCCTGAGGACTCCCTTATTATTTATCACTATTCAACCGGACATGATATTAGATCATAGTTAAGTCAAGATCGCCTTCTACAACATTCAGCACTATTGCCAGATAATCTTCATCATCATCCCTCAACCTAATAGCTACACCATTTTCTCCACCCACAACAGTTGTCTCAAATTCTATGTCGCTACGCTCCAAACCATTAATTAATCCAATTTGATCGTCTTCTTCAGGGTTGTAGTCTGTAATAATATCTGCATCTGATGGACTGAGACCACCTGTGTTTTCACTAATAGCAAATAAATCTTCTCCTGTTCCTCCTGTTAAAGTATCAGAGTCGCGCTCGCCTACTAGAGTATCATCACCTTCACCTCCATCTAGAGAATCATCTTCTTTACCTCCCAAGAGGCTATCATCTTCTAAACCACCAAAAAGACAGTCATTGCCTCTATTACCATAAAGTGTATCTTCACTTTCTTGACCAAATAGAGAGTCATTACTCCTACCACCCCATAATGTGTCGCTACCATCACCACCTAGAATAGAATCCTGTTGTTGACCGCCGAGTAGAGAATCATTACCTGCACCTCCGAGTAAAGTATCATCATCTGCCTCTCCAAAAATTCTATCTCCCCCACCTCTACCTTCTATAGAATCTCGGCCTTCCATTCCCATAATGAGGTCTGCTCCTGATGTACCGTTGATACTCTCATCCTCTTCTGTACCGAGAATTTCATTAAATTGATTTCCAGAAGTCCCACTTCCATCGGTGGTTGTGCCATTACTACCGCCATTGCCATTACCACCTCCATTCGGATCGTTACCCCCTCCTGGCATTGATTCATCAATCAAAGGCCCAAAAAAATCAACCAGATCGATTACACCGTTAAAAAGGTCTTCTTCTGTTGCCGTGACCATAAAACTTTACCGAATAACTTCTTTGTGAATTATTATTTATATTTATAGTAATAGTATAGAATAGATAGGTTAGGACATAAAGTGATATAGTATTCGGATAATTAGTTATCGTATAATTCAGGAGTCAGGACTCAGGAGTCAGGAGTCAGGAGAAAGTAGTGAGAAAGTCAGGATGAGAGTGGGAAAAATCTTGGGATATTCCGGCATTTTATGTCTGTATTTAATGGAAGTAGAAAGTGAGATAACTGTATAACCGGATTTCATATGATAATGATTTTTAGACAGGGAAATGTTTTTCCTACTGTTTCTAGAGCCAGTGTTCCTTGCTATACATAATCTATTAATTATATTTTTATTCGCCTGTTCAGTAATAGTTAATAGGGATAATATTTGACAAATACACTATTCAAAATAATGGCATTCCACAGTGACTAATGATTTTAGATTTTTGATTGAATTGGATTTTGGATTAATCAATTGCTAGAATAATTAATATTAGGTTGTTTTTAGTCAAACAGGACTTACGCAAAGACACTATATATAGCGCATGTTAAATAGAGCGATTGCTGAAGCAAAGCTCCGCTAACCCTTAGAAAAATTATAGCGATCGCCTAACATTTAACATTTTTAGTTTTATCCCTATTCATAAAAACCTAAATAACTGTCATTTTAATTGTAGGATATTTAAGTTCAGATACGCTTATATTTGGATCATAATTGATGTTTCAGATGATCAATAGTTATCCCCAAAATCTTTGCCATTTTTTTCAAATGATTCCAGACTAACATGGCACAAGCAATATGATTCTTTTGGATTTTTGCCCGACGACCCAATCCAAAACTCAAGCTCTGTTAGTTGTTTAATTTCTCTATGAAACTCCTCTATTTTCCATCTAGGCGCGAATTTCAAACTCAACGTCATCTGTACTCTGATGACTGAGGTAATTAGTAACAATATATTCTGTTGGTATTTGTAGAAAGAGTAGCCCAGAATAATCTGACTTTTTTATCTATCGGAAAACCTTTAATCTTAATAATTTTTCGTATAGACTAATTCCTCCTCATTCAATGTTAATTATTCCAGTTTTTGATATTTTTTTACACTCCCTGTATCGTCTACTAAACGGTTGCTTTTTAACGGGCAATAGTAAACTTTACCTAAGTTATCTATTAAGGTTATGAGTTTTTTGGTTGGATACCAGCTATCCATTAATACTGTTTTTACTGGTATTTTATTCTTGTTTACTACATCAATTATTATATCTTATACATGATATATTTTACTATTTTCATCACTTTCGCTCTTTATAAATATGATAATCTACTATGCAGAAACGTTATATTTGAGGATTAAAATATCAACAATTAACTATTCCTATTCCACGCACTACCCTATTTTCGTTACCACTATACTGACGCCGAACAAGCTCAATATGCATGGGAATACTTTTTATTCAGAAACGTGTCATCAAAAATTAAATAACCATCTTCAGTAGTTACAATTTCTTCTCTGATATTTTCCCACAACATTTCTGTTCCTAAATCAATATTTTTCAAGTAACGATTAATTTGATTGCTGACGCAAAGCTACGCTATCGTGGCTAACTTTTTCTAGATTGTCAGCCAGGTTTGTCAGAGTGTAATGTTTCTGACTACTTATGAGATACTGACAATATTTTATATTATTAAAGTCTATTAAAAACTCTTCATAAAAATATATGTTATTTAAAATTATAATAATACCAGAGAACCTACAATATACTCAATCTAATTTTTCAGTTAATGATAATTTTGTGGCTCAGGTGTTGGCGGAGCCTAGCGACAGCTATATCGCCAAGGGAAACGGAGTTTAGATCGCAAATCTAGAGAGAGCCTTAAAGATTAACACTATATATAGTGTCCTTGCGTAAGTCCTGTTTTAGATGATTTTGCCACTGAATATGGTCTGGGAAAGAATAAAAGAGTTCTACTGGTCATCGATCAAGCAGGTTGGCATACCAGTCATAGTTTGAAGATACCAGAGGGTTTGGATTTAATCTATTTACCTGCCAAGTCACCAGAACTACAACCAGCAGAATGTTTGTGGCCTTTAACTAATGAAGTTGTGGCCAATAGCTCTTCCCTTTCTTTAGATGAACTTGAAGAACTATTAGTCTTTCGGTGTCAACAACTAATGAAACAGTATGATTTAATACAAGGACTAACTGGCTTCCATTGGTGGTCTCAAACTAGGGCTGTTCAATTATAAGCGATTGTTTGAACATAAAGGTAGTTTGCGGTCGCCATCTTTTTGGCCATAAAGTTTGAATACTTCTACTGTAATGATTCTGGCTTTATTATAAGTGATCATCCGAACATGATATTAGACTGTTATGAAATCACTGGAGGAAATGTCATTTGCTATTACCCCTTCAAGTACAGTTAAAACTTCATTAGTGAGGGTGACCTTAACTTCAGTGCTTGTACCTGCATTTTCAATCGTTAATTCGCTGAAAGTTAAACCGTTAGATAATCCAAGTTTATCGTTATTAACTTCAAAGTCTGTAATAATGTCAGTTCCATCTCCTTGACTATAGATAAATACATCATTACCACCACCACCAGTTAGGGTGTCATCACCAATACCACCTGTAAGTTGGTTGGCAGAATTATCACCTATAAGTTCATCATCACCATCAGAAGCAATCAAGTTCTCAATATTTGTTAAAGTATCTTTAGCGACAACCGTATTGGTAATAGCATCTTCCCAGACTTTAGCTATCTTATCGTAACCACTAGCTGTCAGATGAAAACCATCCTTAGTGATGTCACTAGACTCTAAAGGTGTATTAAAAATATCTACGAAATTTACATTATGTCCACTAGATTTTCTTGGTTCAACTATTTCACTAGGTATTCGCTCGTTAAACTCCTCAGTTCTCGCTTCTCTGTCCGAGTTACTAAAGTTTGGCAAAATAGATGCAACTAAAATTTTTGAGTCTGGTAGTGCTGTAATCATTCGATCTACCAGAACACCAAGGTCTTCAAGAGCAGTATCTGGACTATCCCCTTTATTAATATCATTTGTACCTGCCATCAATAAAACCATATCAGGATCATAAGTGGCTAAGGTATCTTCAATATTTGTGTATTTTGCCACTGATGGGTGATTTTTACCTCGAGCATTATTGACGTTATCTGTAAGTTGATTAATAGTGAATCTACCACGACCTTCGTGGTCTTGATCAATATCAGAAGGACCACTGTGTGCTGTACCAACAAAATCTATATTGTAGCCAGCACCATTTAAAGACCTCCATAATTCATTACGATAGCCACCAATGGTGGCATCACTAGGATATCCGCGAGTGTTAGAGTCGCCTAGAGGTAAAATTTTAAAGTCTTCAGACCAAGTTTCAAACTTACGGCTGACTTCACCAGTCTCAAGGTTAGCAATAAGTCCACTGGTCTTGTTGCTAGCATAGCTAAATGTATCTTGACCCTCACCGCCATCGTAGCTGTTGTTACCAGGGCTACTGACTAAATTATCATCACCAGGACCACCGTTAAAAGTATTATCTCCACCTAAACCATTATCTGGAGAAGAAGCATCATTGTCTACAACTGTTAAGACTGCTGTATCCTCAGTGCCGATGCTTGCTCCTCCTGTAGGGGAGGATAAAGTTAGATTAATTGTTTCGTCATCCTCTTCCTCACTGTCATCAACAATAGAGATATTAATTGTTTTCTCTGTTTCTCCATCTGCAAAATCAACTGTTACGGGATTGCTGTCATAATCATTATCTGCTGTGGCTGTACCGTTAGAGGGGGTAACTGTCACACTGACTGCTCCATCACTGCCACTGCTACGAGTAACTATGACGGCACCTTGAGTAGTACCATCTTCATTTATGCTGTAAGTGGTGTCGCTAAAGGATAATGTTCCTGGTGCTGGCTCTGGTGCTGGTGCTGGTGCTGGTTCTGGTTCTGGTTCTGGTTCTGGTTCTGGTTCTGGTGCTGGTGCTGGTGCTGGTGCTGCTGCTGCTGCTGCTGCTGGCGCTGCAACAGGGATAAATTCAATGTAATCAAATCTTGCCCTCTCCCCTGCCTCTTTTTCACCGTTGAGGGTGATGTTTTCTCCATTATTAATCTGTAGACTTGTAGCGATAGTCCGCTCTACAAAATTTTTACTACTCACCGAGCTACTACGCAGATTTTGGTCAAATACCCAGGAATCAATGGTCTCATTACCAATTTCTACTGAAACAGAAGATTGACCATCTTTTTCATCATAGTAACCTACTACTACATTGTATGTACCTGTATCTCCTGTAAACTGAGTTGTGGCACTACCTTGTGTGTTGCCTGCTCTGGATACAGAGACTACTGCATCACCTGAAGCTACACTTCTGGATTCAGATATGTAGCCAGTTAGAATCATGTCTTCTGCTTCTATACGAATGTTTGCCATATTTAATGTATCCTACGGTTGAATTTGCCAGTCAATTTTCAAATTTTCTAGTAGAAAATTTGACATAAATATTAGATGGTTTCCTGGTTGCTTAATTTAATTATTGCTTATATTATTGAAATTTTTCTTAAAGTTTCTGTGAAGTTATACAGAAATTTCTTAAAGTTTTTGTGAAGTTATAGCAATGATACCAATTCTCTATGAAGCTGCGCTTAATACAAGTTAATAATATATAATAGTGAAGAAAATCATAGAGCGATCGCCAAAGTATTTATGGCCCTTCGCTTAAAAGTCAAAATCAATGAAACAGTTTCTGAATTAGAAAAGCGTTTAAGTAAGTCAATAACACCTAGAGAAAGAGAACAAATACAAATGATTTACTGGCTAAAAACCAATCAAGTATTGAGTCGCCTAGAACTAGCCAAGCTACTAGGTTGCCATGAATAAACGATTACACGTTGGCTCACACTTTCAGGACTTAGGCAAAGACACTATATATAGCGCATATCAAATAGAGCGATTGCTGACGCAAAGCTCCGCTAACCCTTAGAAAAATTATAGCGATCGCCTAACATTTTTAGTTTTATTCCTATTCATAAAAACCTAAATAACTGTCATTTTAATTGTAGGATATTTATGTTATTTGAAATTATAATAATACCAGAGAACCTACAATATACTCAATCTAATTTTTCAGTTAATGATAATTTTGTGGCTCAGGTGTTGGCGGAGCCTAGCGGCAGCTATATCGCCAAGGGAAACGGAGTTTAGATCGCAAATCTAGAGATATCCTTAAAGATTAACACTATATATAGTGTCCTTGCGTAAGTCCTGTCAAAGTTTAAACTAATTTTTGGCAATATTATTCCATAATGTGCAACCCTAAAAGAATTGCTTGGTTATTTTTGTCAGAGTCTCATAAATCTGGTCATAATTATAGTTAATTTTGAAGCGGAGATCGGGGTACTGTAAAATTGGCGATATATAGTAGTCAGGAGTCGTAATTCTTAATTCCTATGGATCTAAAACTTTAAGCAAATATGGCTATTTATTTGCTGGTCTTAAGTTTGATTGCCCACTAATTTACTCTTGCTCCTGTCTTGTGTCTTCTGATTGCTTCTAGTTTATATCAAATCCGATTATTAAAGATATTTTAAGGATTATCAGATTTAACCCTCTACTCATCTTCCCTATACCCTGTCTGCCTGTTTACATAAAAGGATACTCTATAAACCGGATTATTATATAGAAGTCTGAGGCATTGTTAATAGTTACTCTCTTATTTCATCAATTAAGTTTGCCTATCTTATAAGTTTAAAGGACTCTTCTAAAGGTCTATTCCTATTTCTGATGAATCTCAATGTCCTTATTTGAGAAATTATCTTGGCGAAGTCATAGATTTCTGCTAATTTTAAACTAAGTAGATAATAACAATCAAAACTAAAAAAATGATTTTTTGGTATTCAGATTTGCAAGTAAATAAGAATTGCTAGTCAGTTATGAATTTATAAATTGAAAAATTAATAGCTAATGACATAGATCGAGCTATTAGAGTAATACTTAATACTGGAGTGCGAATAAATATAATGTTAAATGCAACAGAAATATTAATAAATGCTTTCGTTAAAGAGTTACAAGCAGGCTACCATCGTACTTATGGTGGTTTTAAGCCTAACTATCCAGAAATTATTGCCTGGGCAGGAAATATGGCTCTGGAAAATATTGCTAACTGTGATGCTTTATATCACAATGTTGAACATACTATGTTAGTTACTCTTGTTGGGCAAGAAATTTTGCGGGGTAAGCATATTCGTGAAGGTGGGGTGTCTCCCGAAGATTGGTTACATTATATTATTTCATTATTGTGCCATGATATTGGTTATGTTAAAGGAGTTTGCCGAGAGGACCAAGAATTATTAAGTTTATATGCTACAGGAATCAATGATGGAATGGTTTCTTTGCCAGATGGTGCTACTTCAGCTAGTCTTACTCCTTATCATGTGGATCGAGGTAAATTAGTAATAGATGAACGTTTTGGTGGTCATCGACTAATTGATGCAGATCAAATTAAACGTAATATTGAATTAACTCGTTTTCCTATTCCTGAGGCAGAAACTCATCAAGATAGAAATAATTTTTCTGGATTATCAAGAGCAGCAGATTTAATTGGTCAATTAAGCGACCCTAATTATTTGCTGAAAATTAGTGCTTTATTCTATGAGTTTGAAGAGGTTGGCACTAATAAAGTATTGGGTTATAAATCTCCAGCGGATCTAAGGCGTAGCTATGCAAAATTTTATTGGGATGGGGTTTATCCTTATATTCCGGCAGCTATTAATTATTTAGAATTGACTCAAAGTGGGAAGCAAATTATTGCTAATCTCTATGCAAATGTGTTTCAGGTAGAACATGAACCAAAGGAAAAAACGAATGGTAAAAAATTATTAGATGCACAGAATAAAGGTTACATAAATGGAGATATTTCTATGACAACACCAGTGAATAAAAAGAAATTTAGTGATTTTTTAGACTTGAATTTATAAATAGAAAAAACAGGTTTTTCACAAAAAAAACTCTCAATCAATATAATTAATTAATCTATGTGATTCAAATTGGATGTTATTTGAGTTGGTTTTGGCGATGGTAGGTCACTGCTATAAAATTCAGTCTAAGATTGAACAGATAACCACAATAGATGATTAGTTATAACTGTTTAAAAGACATTGGAATTAAGCTTTAGGTCAAAGATTAGATTGGTTAAATAAAACCAGATGTCGAATTGACTGTTGCTTATTCATTTCATGTCCTATGGATAAATGAAATTTCCTGATAGGTTATTCTACTTGTTTGATTTTCAAGGGTAAAACCATTTCTCGTAGATTAATACTATACATGGATTTTTATATAAACTAATTGTAGGAGGAGAACTTCTGCAACACCTCTATGCACTTGTTGATTTATCTTGGATATAACACAAAAAATCAAATAAATATTGGTATTGAGAATATGATAAAAATTGGGTCTAATATCAAGTCTCATTAGTTAGCCATAATCAAAGTTTATTCTCTGATGAATTTCTCCCTGTTCTCTGTTCCCTTAAATTTTTTTTGTGGGTATTTTAAAGATACATGATATAAGGAGAAAAAATATGGCAAAGTTAACACCAGAATTAGAGCAGCGTGCTCAACAATTGAGGCAGAAACTTCAAGAAGCTGGCTATGCTTACTATGTTCTTGATGACCCTATTATGGAAGATACTGTTTACGATCGCCTCATTCGAGAATTACAAGAATTAGAAATTCAATATCCTCAATTAATTGTTCCAGATAGTCCTACCCAAAGAGTGGGAGAAAAACCAGCAACTAAATTTATATCAATTGAGCATAATATTCCTCTTTATAGTCTGGAAAATGCTTTTAATATTGAGGAATTAAAAAATTGGCAAGAACGTTGGCAACGTCAAATAGCAATCGTTCCCCATTCTGATACGGTAGATTATGTTTGTGAACTCAAAATTGATGGTTCTGCTTTAGCTCTAACTTATGAAAATGGTTTATTAGTTAGAGGTGCTACTCGTGGAGATGGAATTACAGGAGAAGATATTACTCAAAATGTTAAAACAATTAAGAGTATTCCTTTAAAACTAAAAATAGATAATCCACCCTCAATTATAGAAGTTCGAGGTGAGGCTTTTTTATCAATTAATGTATTTGAAAGTATCAACGCAGAAAGAGAAAAAATAGGAGAACCACCATTTGCTAATCCCCGTAATTCAGCAGCAGGTACTTTGCGACAATTAGATTCAAAAATAGTTGCTCAACGCCGATTAGATTTTTTCGCTTATACACTTTATATAAAATCAGAAATTAACTCAGAATTATCTCAATTTTCTACTCAATGGCAATATTTAGAATTACTACAAAAATTAGGTTTTAAAGTTAATCCTCATCGCCAAATTTGCTCATCTTTAAATGACGTTCAAAAATACTATCAATATTGGGATACTGAACGAAAAAATTTGCCCTATTTAACCGATGGAATTGTAGTGAAACTTAATTCTTTGCCAATACAAAAAAAATTAGGATTTACTCAAAAATTTCCTCGGTGGGCGATCGCTCTTAAATATCCTGCTGAAGAAGTCCCGACTATTGTCGAAGCAGTGACAATTCAAGTGGGCCGCACTGGGGCACTTACCCCCGTGGCCGAATTAAAACCTGTCCAGTTAGCAGGTACAACCGTACAAAGAGCTTCCCTACATAATAGCGATCGCCTCGCGGAACTAAATTTACATATTGGGGACACAGTAATAGTCCGCAAAGCTGGAGAAATTATTCCAGAAGTGGTACGAGTTTTGCCAGAACTACGTCCCACAAATGCTCAACTATTTAAAATGCCTACCCACTGTCCAGAATGCGGTCAACCTGTAGTCAAACCTACCGATGAGGCAGTCACGAGGTGTATCAACTCTTCATGTCCCGCTATTCTTCGGGGTTCCTTGGTACATTGGTCCTCTAGAGGCGCTCTGGATATTAATGGTTTGGGGGAAAAATTAGTACAGCAGATGGTCAATAGTGGTTTAGTAGAATCGGTGGCCGATCTATATGATTTAACTGTCGAAAGTTTGACTTCTCTGGAACGCATGGGACAAAAGTCGGCGAGTAAATTGGTGGATGCGATCGCTACTTCCAAGACAAAATCTTGGGCACGGGTGCTTTATGGTTTGGGTATTCGTCATGTGGGTAGCGTAAATGCAGAGTTATTAACTCAGAAGTTTTCCAGTGTTGGACAGTTAGCCCAGGCAAAGGCCACAGATATTGAAGCAGTCTATGGAATTGGTCCAGAAATTGCTCAATCAGTTGAACAGTGGTTTCAGGTTTCAGCTAATCAGAAGTTGGTGGAACGTCTGAATAATGCTGGAGTAACGATGGAGGTAAGAACAGATACAGGCAATGTGGCAAAAGAGCAAAGTGCATTTTTAGCAGGCAAAACTTTTGTGTTAACGGGAACTTTACCAACCTTGAAGCGGGATGAGGCAAAGAGTTTGATTGAAACTGCTGGTGGTAAGGTGGCAAGTACAGTGAGTTCTAAGACTGATTTTGTTGTGGTGGGAAAAGATCCAGGATCTAAGTTGCAGAAAGCTGAAAAGTTGGGGATCGAGCAGTTGAGTGAAGCACAGTTATTGGGAATGTTGGAGGGTGGTAGGTTGTAATACCGTTTCACGGAAGTTATAAGTCAAAAGTCAGGCATTAAGATTTTATCAGCTCAAAACTTTGATGCTACAGTAATTTCAGGAAATTATTTAACATTTAAAGGAGCGAAACTATTTGTGACATCTTTAAAGTGAATTGGTATAAGTTAGGTATGATAATTAAAGTTGCTTATTAATGAAAATTATTAAGAACTATTATATGGAATATTAGCAATTATATGGAATATTACCAAGGAAACATAATAGAAAGAATTTAGTTATTCCTATATAAAATCATCTTTGCCTGGCACTTCAAACTTATAACCAACTTTAAAAATAGTTTTTATATACTCAAAATTACAACCACAGCCTTTAATTTTTTTACGAATTTGACTAATATGTACATCACAAACTTTTGGACTTATATAAGAAGGAGGATTATTTTCACTGTCAAATACTTGATTTTCACCAAATACTTTAACGCACAATTCATAGCGTTCCCAAACATAGCCTGGTCGATTAGCCATCAAAAATAATAAATCAAATTGTTTGTTAGTTAAAGCAACAATTTTATTCTTGAATTTTACTTCTCTAGTAGTATTATTTATTACTAAATCCCCAAATACAAGCTGATCGAAATTTTTATTAGAGGGTAATCTTTGACGTTTAAACATTGCTCTAATACGAGCATTTAGTTCTACTAAACTAAATGGTTTTGTGAGATAACCGTCAGCACCTAACTTAAAAGCTAGAACTTTAGCTTCTTCATCACATAGACTGCTCAACATCATTACTAATACATCATTGTAACTCTGCATTTCCTGACAAAGCTTAAAACCAGTAGTATCTGGTAGATTTATATCTAAAACAACTAAGTCTGGTTGAAATTCTTTAAATACAACAAAAGCGGTGGTACCATCTTGTGCAGACTCTACTTGATATTCTTGCTCAGTTAAAAAACGATGAACTAACATTCTGATTGCCTGGTCATCATCAACTATAAGAATCTTATAAAATGCCATATTAAAAATCCTCCTAATTTTTGTGTAGCTACATTACCAGTTTAACTGCTACAACAATTATCGCAAATTAACCTAATAAGTCCAAAAAATGCAATTTTTCAGATTTATCTCAACTTTGGTTGAAGACCCCCGCTCTCGGGTTACGGGAACGTCGGGATATTTGCACAGCATTCCGGAAGAAAAACCAATCAATGTTGCTGTTTTCTCACAGCGTGTGCTATAATAGTTAATTTAAGGCTACTAGGCTAGCAGTGTCTAGGGGAGCCGTCGGATTGGCGACGTACTGTGGAGCGACCGTAAGACCGGAAAGAGGTTCGACCTTGGAGGCGGGTGCATTGTTAGCGCAGCTCCTCTGCAAGAGGAAACAGAAAGCCCTAATCAGCGATGGTTAGGAATCCAGCATTGTCCCATAGTCCAACGTCGGGAGGATGTCAAAATATGGCACATCACATCAAATCCAGCTACGTCGTGTAATTGATTCATAGGGTGGGGAGTGTGGAGGGAGAAAGCCACACCCTCCATTCTCCCACTTCCCGACTCCCCCGCTCAAGAAAATTTAGAAAAGTTTTTGATAAATGTTACTAATACCAATTCACTTAAAAAATGTCACAAATAGTTGGTAACTGATGAAGTAAAATAATAAGCTGAAATTACTATAAAATAGAAGTTTTAAGTACTTACAGCAGATTCCACTAAGCGTGAGGTACACCCGTCGCGGACAATATCCCCGCACTTGTATTCATTTAATTGTTAATCTCTATACTTCATATACCATCGAATGTAAAAGATTACTTTTCTTTTGACTTCTTACTTTTAACTTTTGACTTTAGTTATATCATGTCCGGTAGCATCGATCTTGTATAGAGAAGGTAAGGAAGACCGAAGTTGGAAGAAGGAAGAAGCTTTAAGAAAAGGAAAAATTTTACTTATATGGCGGTAGATATTTCCCCAACTTTTACACGGGACTATACCAACGGACATGATATGAAACGGTAGGCGTTGGTAATTTGAGGTATGATACCATGTCCAGATAAGAGTGCGATAGAACTCCGTGACCTTTACGCGACCAAAAAACTTTCTCCTTCTACTCGGGGTTTCTTCTTCTTTCTTCCCTCCTGACTTCCCCTCCACGGTCGGGGGAGGGGCGAGGGGTGGGTTGACTCCTGAGGACTGACTCCTAAAGAGTTAGGATTAATATCATACACGCGCTTTACCAACGCCAAACGGTATAATATAGAATCCGGTTATATAGTATATGTTTATAACTATACTTCAAGCCTTCAATCTTCCCCTAACCCCACATTCCCCTCCTGGGAGAGGCCCGCGGGTGGGTCCTCTACTCCCCCCAACTATATAATAAGTGTTCAACCGGATTTGATATAAGATGCCTCTCCAGACTCCTGTTCAAAAGCAAAATGTTGGAGACTTGGTGAGTGCAAGTGCAGCCATCAAACCCCCAACATTTAAAACACAACTTAAAAGTATTCTTTCTACTCAGATAGAAATATTAACCAATGAACCGTTATTATTCAGCAGCAGTAGCTAACTCTGTACTACCTGAACTACGTCTTCTAGTTAAAGTATTGAACAACAAGATACCGATCGCCTTAATTAAATTACCTTCTAGTTCATTGAACATTTTCATGTTCATGTCAAAAGCTGCATTCGCCTCATTAACCATTCTATCTGCGGTTGCCTGATCGATTGGTAAATCATTCATCCTCTGACGATACATATTCTTAAATGCTTTCTCATCAGAAATTTCTGGGAACTCATAGAAAGCAGTACCTTCCCCATCAGTTAAATTCATACCTCTCTGAGCAATTTTCTTGAGAATTTGACCGCCAGACAAATCTCCCAAGTAGCGAGTATAGGAGTGAGCTACTAACAATTCTGGTTCTTTTTCTGAAATTTCTCTAATTCTCTGTACATAAGCTTCACCCGCAGCAGAAGGAGCAACCTGATCGCGCCAACCAGCACCATAATAAAACTGTAGGTCTTTCTCTAAACTCTGTTTACGGTTTAGCTCTGCAAAATAAACCTGGGAAAGGATTGGATGTTCCTGGTGGCGTTGCATCTCCTCTTCCATTGCGGAATAAACAAAGTAAAGATTCTTAACTAAATTCCGGTAGGAATTCTTTTCTACAACACCTTTTAAAAAACACTTGACAAAACCTACGTTTTCTGCATTTGTATGAGCTTTCTTGGTTCCTTCACGCAATTGAGTTGCTAGGTTTACACTCATGTTAAAATTTCCTTACCAATACTAAATTATACAACTTGGCGTATCAATTCCTACAGAAATTTAGAAATTTACTGCCTATTTCTATAGATTAAAATGAATGGATCGGAATTTACATTAAGAATGATTAAGAAGTAAAGGAAAGCAGGAGGCAGGAGGCAGAAGGGAAGAAAAGGTGCTTACGAGAAAAAGTTTTTGGCGTTGGTAAAGCGCGTGTATGATATTAATCTTAATTCTTTAGGAGTCAGTCCTCAGGAGTCAACCCACCCCTCGCCCCTCCCCCGACCGTGGAGGGGAAGTCAGGAGGGAAGAAAGAAGAAGAAACCCCGAGTAGAAGGAGAAAGTTTTTTGGTCGCGTAAAGGTCACGGAGTTCTATCGCGCTCTTATCCGGACATGGTATCATACCTCAAATTACCAATGCCAAGTTTTTTATCACGCTTTTATCCGGACATGATATTACTTCCTCTGTTGCTAAAACTATAATTCCAATGTTCACTCTATGTAAAGCCCTCCACACCTCCAACATTCCCCTCCTGGGAGGGGTTATATCATGTCCGGTTGAATACTTACACTTTGGAGGAGGTAAGGCAGAAGGCACTTATGCTGGAGGCAGAAGCGGTGCGACCCCGCGTCGGCGTCTGACCGCTTGCAGTCGGAACCAGGCGTTAGCGGAGCGGCTCTGTCAAGAGCTGGTCTCCTCGTCATGGAAATGCCTACCAAGAGAGGGAATGCGCACTCCTGTGAGGAAAGAAAAGGTTAGAAGGGAAAAGGTTTTTTTATCACGCTTTTATCCGGACATGATATTAGGGGTGAGTCCCCACCCTTCCCAACTAATTCATCCCGTAAATATGCAACGCCTATAATTAGGGTTTGCGCTTCACTAGTCTTATGGGTGAGGGTAGGAGACAGGAGACAACCCACCCGCGGGCCACGACCGTGGAGGCAGGGCTGTTTCAAACTCCCGTAAGTTAACGATGAGTGGGATAACGGGAGATTAGGAGATCGGGGAATCGGAAAATTTACCAGAATTTGCCAAAATTTGCCCATTTTTCAGTATTGGAGTCTGGTTAAACTCTGACTAAATATCTGATTCAATTAGCTCAAATGGCAACAATTCGTATTTTTGACCTTCAAGGATAATTGATGAATTTGGCGTAAATCCTGGCTATGTGTGCCAAAATTTCCCTTTTATATCCATCTGTCTATCTCCTTCTCTATTTTTCGCGAGAATGAAACAGCCCTGCTCCGGTCGAGGGGAGGGGAAGACAGGAGACAACCCACCCCTAGCCCCTCCCCCTCCCAGGAGGGGAGGAACGGGATACGAGCGAGGAGGTAGGAGTAACAATTGTCAATTTGGGATTTTTCTGCCCAACTATGAGCCTAAAATATTAACACGCATGAGCATCAATAGCTGAAAATCAGGCACTTTTTCAAGGCCCGAAAAAGGCACCTTTATCTGTAAATACTTTTAGATTTAATCAGCAAGCCCTAATTACATTAATTTTCCCCACTCCCCTACTCCCTACTCCCTACTCCCCACACCCAACAACTCTAATAACTATTCAACCAAACATGATATTACGCGGTATCTGGCTCACAAATGTTGATAGTAAAGTCCTCCATTCCAGAGATAATATCGCTGAGGCAATGGACTTTCTTGCTGAAACAGGATTTAATGTTGTATTTCCTGTGGTCTGGAATAAAGCATTTACCCTCTACCCCAGTCAACTGATGCAGACAATTTTTGGGAGAGAGATAGACCCCCAATACAATGGTCGCGACCCCTTAGCAGAAGTAATTATAGAAGCACGGCGAGTCGGTATTAAAATTATTCCTTGGTTTGAATACGGGTTTGTCAGCTCTTACAAACAAAATGGAGGGTTACTTCTAGCAAAAAAACCAGAATGGGCAGCTCGTGACTGTAGGGGGAATTTATTGGTAAAAAATGGTTTTGAGTGGATGAATGCTTTGGATGAGCAAGTACAGAATTTTCTGATCGATCTAGTATTGGAAGTTGTTAGAAACTATGACATTGATGGTATTCAGGGAGACGACCGAATGCCAGCATTTCCTTCAGAAGGTGGCTATGATGCTAAAACAGTAGAACGTTATCGTCAGGAATTTTCTTGTCATCCACCCAAAAATCATAAACATCACAAATGGTTACAATGGCGTGCAGATATTTTGACAAATTTTTTAACTCGTTTACATCGAGAAGTGAAAGCAATTAAGCCTGAAGTTTTGGTTTCAATGGCTCCCAGTTTTTACAAGTGGAGTTTGAATGAATATTTACAAGACTACCCCACTTGGATAAATCAAGGAATTGTCGATATTATTCACCCTCAACTTTACCGTCGTGATTTTGCCAGTTACAAATCTCTTGTGCAACAGTTAGTAAAACAGCAATTTATTTGTAGTCATTTAAGCAAGGTGTTTCCAGGGATTTTAATTAAAGTTGGCTCTTATCGAATTAGTGTAGATTATCTTTTGGAGGCGATCGCTTATAATCGTTCTGTAGGGATTAATGGAGAAGTGTTATTTTTCTATGAAGGTCTCAGAGAAAATAACGATGCTTTAGCTAAAGCATTGCGAATGATTCCTTAACTTTTCCTAAATTATTCTGGTCAACTGGACAGTACAAAGTTTTGAATGGAAAAAAACATTCCCTAAAGTTGGGAAGCGATCGCCTTCCAAACGACTCCCCAACTTTGATGTCAGCAAAGGGTCTCCCATTATACGAATGTTAACGGTAGGGGAATTGCCGACCAACAAATAAACCGCGTAGCATCCATTTAGTTTCTTGCATTGTATATTTTTTTGTGTTATTCTGATTATATCAGGAGTAGCGGTAATACGCACCTGATAACAGCACGCTCGAAAACGACATAGAGTATGGGGTTCAATTGCTGAAGTTAAGCGTCAACCCGTGAAAAGGTAAAACTCTTGTTTAATTGATAATGGATAATGGATAATTGATAATTAATAATTATAGCAATCAGGAATGAGTTGTGAGAATTGAGATGTTCCTTAAAAGTGTAGAATATAGCAATTATTATATTCATATGATACGTTTTTTCTTCTTCTCTGTTCCCTGTTCTCAGCTCCGGTGTTCCCTAAAAGTTTCCAATATCTCACAACTCAAATCATATTGCTATAATAATTAGAGTATTAGTAGAGTTAGATAGAAAACTAGAGATTTAAAAAACTCTTTCATTATTAATTGCTTATTAGTTGTTTGATTTAGCTGATTTGACAATAGTTATTAGGAGTTTTAATAATTCTATGCAGTCTTGGCTAATTGAGTTAAATCCTCTGATGTCAATGTAGTCTCCGTAATGTAATAACTCTAACCAATACAGAGTTTCATTAGCCTCTTTCAGAGCCATGGCAATTTTATGTACGAAGTCAGCACGACTTTCAGCGTGTTCAGCTTCACGCACCAAAGCCCCAATTGCTGTACCACTACGAAGTAATTGCTTTGACAAAACATACTCATGTTTATCTTGATTAAGATACTTTGACAATTTAACAACTCGTAGTGCAAATGCAAATGATTTTTCTTTAACTACATTATCTTTCATAAAAAACACCGATTTTTGAACAGCGGAATAAGGGCTTGAAAACCTTTTCTGGAAACATCTAATTATCCACTATCAATTATAAATTATATCAAATCCGGTAGCATCGGTATAATAAAATTAAACCTGATAAATTAAGGGATGAATAGTAAGAGTTGGGCGATCGCCATGCCGAGATTGTTAAAGCTAGAACCACACAAAAGTATCGAAGAGTT
>JAAHGF010000034.1 GCA_010672585.1 Okeania sp. SIO1I7
ATAAAATAAAAGCTGTTGAGGCAAGAGTTCTTTTTCCCATTCCTTCACAGCCTTTTCTCCAGCTTCAATAGCCTTTTCTATATCTGTTTTATTCAAAGTTTTAGTTAGGCGATCGCCCGCTTTTTTCACCAGATAACCCCCTACTTTTGGTATTACCCAACTTACGAATTCTGGCCCCATAAATTACCTCTAATTACCTTCACTTCAATTTTAATATTGCTTTCATAATATAGGTAATATATTCCGGAAAAGAGGGGCGGGTTCATCTGTTTGTAGTTGGGCTTTAGCCCTTACAATACTAAGTATTAGACATCCCCAATAATAAAAAATAAAATCAATTATCATACAGAAATTATCAATTATTTCCTCCTACTCCTTGTTGTTTGGAGATGTTTATGAGGGCTAAAGCCCAACTACGAGCATATTCCCTTAAAACTCTAGTAAATACTAGACAACATCTCATCAATTGTTGTTTCTAAAGCAACTGCTGCTCCCGCACTCATATCCCGAGGAACACAAACTCTATTTCTGAGAAAAGCAAGGGCGATCGCTCCCACAGCAGCATCAGCAGCAGGCTCCCCTTTTTCTTCATTCTGTTGGTCAGTTTTTGAGTCAACTGGTTTGTCAGAAAATAATGGGATACTTCCTTCAATCAAACAATGAACTAAACGTCTCAAATGCCCATCAATAGCTGATTCAATACTGGGTAAAGTCTCCTTACTCACCCATTTTTTAATTCCCGAATTTTTGATAATATCAGCAATCACAGTTTGGTAGTTACTACTTAATCTCGCCGCTGCCTCCATGGCATAGTCTTGTTTGTCACTTTCTACTTCTGCATGGACTTGTGGTTGAGTAACACTTAGAGATTTACTATGATCAATAGGTTGTACCCCAAATAACTTGTGCATAATCAAATTATTAGTTCGAGGACTGGGTTTGACCCGTTGATAAGCAGAACGTTTATTGATAGCTGTCAACCATTGGTTGAGTCGAGGAAAACGGCCGTTATTGTATAGAGAATATCCCCGGAATACAGGTAAATTTGCTGCGAACCTTCTGAGAGCTGGAGTATACATAATATCCACTAAACTAAACTCACCCATAAAATAAGCACCAGGATATTGACCCAATGCTACCTCCAACTGGTCTAATTTTGTCTCAAAAGTTGTTTGCAAATTCAGCAGTTGTTCTGCTATTTGTTCCGGAATAGTTTCTGTAGACTTTTCAGAGTCAAAGGGTTTCCCTCGGAGAAACTCATATCCCGATTTAACTAAACCATTAGAATCAAAATTCTCAATTATATCTAATGCGACAGACCTTTCTTGAGAGGCGATCGGCAATAGAGGAAAGCTATCAAATTTTTTTTCTAAAGCAAGTAGAATATCTTTAGATTCATAAACTAACTCGCCCTCAATTTTGACTGCGGGAACCAATGCTGTTGGCACCATATCCTTATACCACTGTGGTTTGTTTGATAAGTCAATTAATTCAGTTTCAAAAGGAATTTGTTTTTCTTCTAAAGCAAACCAAACCCTTTCACAGAAAGGACACCAACCATGAGTATCTCGATAGAGCAATACAGAAGGTTTTTCCCCAGGACTCAGTCGATGGAGATAACTAGATATTGTTGCCGTGGCAGGTGTTTGTCCTGGTCTTGATATCCATTTTGCCGTAGTATTTTGTTGGGCAACCTGTAGTAATTCTTCCCAGTTAGGAAGAGATTTTTGTTGAGATGTTTCTGTTTTCATTGCTAGTTTTATTTGTTGAATAGACAGGAATTACGCAGATACTCTACATATAGCGAGGGCGCCATTCGGAGCTTGGCGTTAGCCAATGCCATTCACCCCTACAGATGGTGATTTCAAGGTAAATTCGCGTAAGTCCTGATAGATTTATTGAACATTTTACCATAAATAAAAGTCAAATAAATATTTCGTAGTGGCGTGACTTACTTCTTCCTTATATAGCGAGGGCGAATGCCATTCGCCCCTACAGATGGTGATTTCAAGGTAAATTCGCGTAAGTCCTGATAGATTTATTGAACATTTTACCATAAATAAAAGTCAAATAAATATTTCGTAGTGGCGTGACTTACTTCTTCCTTCTTCCCTCTTCCTTCTTCCTTCTTACTTCTTCGCAATTAACCCACAAATTGCGGCTAAAAGTAACCATCCTATGGTATTAACTCGTAAATCAAACAAACTCACGTCAAACATATTAAATATAGTACAAGCAACAAAAGCTACTAAATAACTAAAAAATATGAAACGGTCTCCTCTGGAATAAATTGATGACCAATTCATTAATAACAATACTGCCTTTGCCAATATCCAACCCACCCAACCAAACAAAAACAAAGCAGCAGGAATTCCAGTTTCTGCCGTTAGCATCAAGAATAAATTATGGGGATGACCAAGCCACATTTGCATTTGTGCTTCATACAAAGGAGTAAAATTCCGCAAACCCCAACCACTCCAAGGCTTTTCTAAAGTCATATTCCAAGCAAACCTCCATTGGGTACTGCGTAGAATGGCTACAGGTCTGTCAAAATATCGATCTGTGAGTCGTGCCCAAAAGTATTCCGGAACAATTAATCGTAACCATTCCTGCAAAGGTGCAGGAGCAAAAGCAGCTCCAAATACAGTGGTCACTGCTGTCATTACTAACCATACTAACCAATGCCAACCTAAATAAATAGCATAAGCAAGACCAGCAAATACAACTAACCCCCAAGCATTGCGTGAATTTGTCAAGACCAAAGCAATGCCATTACTAATTATTGCCACTGTTAAAAAAACAAATTCTTGAGGCGACTCACCATGAAAAATATTGAAGCGACCCATTTTCCTTTTTGGATGTGCGTTTTCTGTCGTCACCATGTCTCCAAATAAAAATTTCCATTTTTCAATCCACAACCCCAACCCGAGAATAAATACAACCGTCAAATAAAATGCTAGAATATTAGCATACATAAATACTGAAGCCATTCTCCCTGGAGGATTGCCTTGTGGTGCAAGAACCCAACCTAAAATAATCTGTAAACTCAGGGGACCAGACCAACCCAAAAATAATTGTCCGAAACCTAAAATGACTACAGGTAGTGAAGAGAATACCATTACCCAAGAAAGTCGTCGCAGTTGGGATGGAGTTTGAATCAGAGTACTCAAGGCAGCAAATACTCCAAAAAATGGTAATAAATTAGCTAACCCTAAAAATGCTTCCTGGCGGTCTAATGCAAAAAATGTAGCGATCGCTAACCAGAGAGCAAGACCAGCTAAAGCTATATTCTGGGGACGACGAATAATGCTGCGCCATTTTTGTTGCCAAGTGCTAATAAAAGCAAAAATTAGAGTTAATATACCTATAGTTGGTAATATAGGAAACAGTAATAGTCCTACTTGAGTGAACCTCCACTCTTTTTGTAAATAACGATGAGAATTATGATTCAATTTTTTTAGGTATTATTCAATAATTGATAATTGATAATGGATAATTGATAATTACCTCTCCCTAAAAGGAAGAGGATTGAATAAAAGGAAAATTAATTCATTGTTTCTCCTTGGTTATGAGAAGATTTTTACCTTAATTATTCGGTAATAGAATATTTTAGTAATATAGCAATAGTAATTTCCAAAAAGCATGAAGTAACAGTGAAACGCATAATGATATAAACTTATTCCTATATAATTTTTTCGGCGTTGCTGATTCTGGGTATAATGCAAGCCCCCCTAACCCCCCAAAATTGGGGGGAATAAAACTCTAAAATTCCCCCTTTTTATCCCCCTCCCGTCCCCCTTGGAAATCCCTCTCCCGTCCCCCTTAGAAATCCCCCTCCCGTCCCCCTTGGGAAGGGGGAAGCCAGAGGATGCTTCGCTTTTGAACGATGGGAAGCCAGAAGATGCTGCGCTTTTTGTTGAATGTGGGATGCGCGGGGGCGAAGGCGAGAACCAAACAATCGCGCATTCATACTTCAATTCAGCAACGCCATTTTTTCTAATTTCCCTATCTTGGTATGATAATATCATTTTGAAAAAAGAATGTTAAAAATAATAAGGGCAATTAAAATACACGCCCAGGAGATGTGCCTTTGACTACAAAGATAACTTACCGAATTATTAATAATTAATAATTAATAATTAATAATTAATAATTAAATAATTCGCGCCTTGAAGCCGACCCTTTTAAGGGAAAAAAAAGCGGTCGTTAGCGCAGCTTCCCGTAGGGTGGGATGGCGAGGTCCCCTCGCCATATCCAATCGACCAAGAGAAGAAATAATATCTCCTGATATTCAATTCCGTAGCGGTTAAAACCCGAGGTAATTATCAATTATCCATTATCCATTAATGAAGACCTAATAAATGGTATTAAAGCTATTTATTCTGACTCCTGACTCCTAAGAAATAACCTAACTATTTGTAGCAAAGATTTATAAAATTGGTATAACATGAAATTAGCAACAGTTAAACAGTTATTTATTCACCCAATTAAAGGATTAACTCCTAAAAATTGCCAGAATTTTTTCCTCACTTCAGGATATGGCATTAAAGGCGATCGCGCTTTTGCTTTGATGTTTCTCGACTCAGATAACCATACTGCCAGACCAGAAATTATACCTTGGATGAGTAAAAAGCATTTTGCAGTACAAAATGACTGGCCTGGTTTAGCTGCTTTAAATTGTGAGTTTGACTCAGAAACTGGATTTTTGACTGTGCAACGGCAGGGGGTTGAACTGCTGAAGGCAAATACAAGTTTATCTGAGGAGCGCGACCGCATTAGTGCTTTTTTCACAGATTATTTGAACAGTCTCACACCGAATAAAGGAGCGCGTCATCCTCAAAAAGCTCCCGTGCAGTTAGTGGGAAATGGCAAGACAACTCGTTATCCCGACCGCGAAATTGTACATATTTCTATTATTAGTCAGGCAACTCTGGATGATTTAGGAGAAAAGGCAGGCAAAATATTAGATATACGGAGGTTTCGCCCTAATGTGGTTGTGGATGAAATAGATGCTTGGTCAGAGTTTGACTTGGTAGGAAAACAATTGCGCTTGGGTAATGCTCAAATTACTGTTACTGCTAAAATTGGGCGGTGTATGAATATTGAGGTTGACCCAGAAACAGGCGATCGCGATATACCTTTATTATCGGTATTGAAAGAAAAGTTTGGTCACGCTCACACGGGAGTATTGGCAACTGTTGATAGTGATGGAGATGTGGCGGTTGGCAATATTTTGCAAGTTTTGAGTGATTAATTTCTAGATTTTTTATACCCATAATTATGATAATCTAAATCAAAATTAATAGGAAGTTAAATTATGGAAAGTCAATTATCCGGAAGTTGGCAAGACTGGGTAGGAGTGGCAGGTTATGTTTTATTTGCAGGTTTTATTGTCTGGCGCGTACTTACAATGCCATCAAAATGAGTTATAGCGCTATGTGTTGGGTAGTAGCTTGCTAGAACGAGAGGATTGGCCATTCAAATATTATATGAAATCCGGTTATACAGTTATCACACTTTCTACGTCCATTCAATGTAGACATAAAATGCCGGAATATCCCAAGATTTTTCCCACTCTCATCCTTACTTTCTCCTGAGGACTGACTCCTAAATCATACAATAACTAATTATCCGGAACTATATTAGACATTTGGTGGAAACTTAGATATGGAGAGAATTGTTCGTGTTTCCGACCGGACAGCATATTCCCTGTTGCTTTTGGGATCTGTTGTCTAGTTCTGCTAAAAGTCTATTATTTTTAGTCAGATGTCTATTGTATGAAATCTGGTTATACAGTTATCGCATTTTCTACTTCCATTCAATGCAGACATAAAATGCCGGAATATCCCAAGATTTTTCCCACTCTCATACTTCCTTTCTCCTGGCTTCCAACTCCTGACTCCTGACTACTGATTTATAGACTATCGTCAGATACAGGCATTAATTCTTCTTCTCTGCTGTAAACAAAAGGTTTGTTGTCATAAATACTAGACAAGACATATTCAAAACGAGTACCTTTTTGATTGCTATGTTTGATAATTCTACAGATTTTTCCAATCCATTCATACTCAATCAACATTACATAGTCGTTTACTTGAAAGCTCATCATTATAGTTCTCCTCAAAGTTTGCTTTTCTTAAGTATCTTCAGAATAAGACACAGACTTAATGTCGCACTTCACCTATGAAGGTGATTTTGTTTTCCTCCAACTGGGTGATTCTATAGCACTGGCCATTACTGTATCAGGATTTACAGAAGGGAAGTAAGTGTAGTGGTATATCACTACGCGCAAGTCAAAAGTCAAAAGTTAGTTGTTTGGGGTTTGAATGCCCCATGCAATTTTCCCTTCTGCCTTCTACCTTATATCCCACATTCCGCACCACAAAATGTAGCAACCGAAGAAGGAGACAGGAGACAGGAGACAGAATTTTAGAAGAAAATCATAGCTGTCGCGATCAAGTACACGATCAAGTAAGTATTTATGCGTAAATTTTTGACTCGGAATTTGATCGACGAAAAAAGTAATTGAGATGATTTGCATAGTATAAATACTTACCAAACTACGGATTTATATACTACTTTTAATGAGACAAATTGAAGTTCCGAATGTAGGCTAAAACCTTCTTCCTTCTTCTTTCTTACCGAAAAATTGTGGGTATGTGCCTCGCCTTTTAAGGGGATAATAAGCGGTCGAGGGATGGCGAGGTCTCGGAGCCATATCCAATCGACCAAGAGAAGAAAAATTTTCATCTCTTTGTCAATCCTCTTCTTTCAAGGAGAGGTAATTATTCATTATTCATTATTCATTATTCATTATTCATTATTAATTGTTGAATTCCTACTCTTCTTCCATCAATTCAGCAATAAGATCGAACCGAAACTCATCAGCTAATTCCATCAAAGCGTCTGTGAGTTGCTGGTGTTCCTCTGGAATTTGCTCTAATAGAGAAATGACTTCCTCAGAGCTACAGCTAAGAGCTGCCATTTGAAGTTGAGAGCGAAACTCTGAACTCAGACTCATATCACTTAAGATGTCTTTAGATAAATTAGATACTGCTGAAGGATCAGTGTCAGGAGCAGGGGTAATATGACAAGAACTATATATGTATTTAACACCAATACATTCAGCAATTGAGTTGAGCAAAACATCTTCTTCAACTGGTTTGGAGAGTATATGACAACAGTTATCTTCCAAAAATGAATGTTGCTCGTCACTAAAAGCTCCAGAAGCAGAAAGAGCAATAATCATAGTATTTTGACCTTCAGGAGTAGATTTAATCTGTTCAATAGCCTCAAACCCATTCATTCCAGGCATTCGTAAGTCCATACAAATTAACTGTGGTTGGTGCTGTTCCCACTGGTGGAGCGCCTCTTCACCGTTAGTCGCTTCTAATATTCGGAAACCTAATGGTCTCAACATCATCAGCAGCAATTTTCGATTTTCTTCTATGTCATCAACTACTAAAATACGATATTCTGGTTGATCGGGAGCCAGACCTAATATTTGCTGAACAATGGGCAGCTTGGTATGGGTAGTATCGGCAGCATAATTAACTATAATTGAGAAACTAAAAGTTGTTCCTGAACCCAGGCAACTTTGGACATGAATATCGCCACCCATTAGTTGTACAAATCCCTGACTTATTGATAAACCCAAACCTGTACCTGTTTGAGAATATCTACCTGCTTTACCTTGAACAAATGCTTCAAATATTTTCTCTAACTCTTGCTGAGTAATACCTTTACCTGTATCTTCTATCTCAAACTCTAGGTTAGTAGTTAAATCCACAGGGTTCACTTGTGTATCATTAATTTCTGATATTTGTGCAACTCGGACGCTTAACTTTACATGACCTACATCAGTAAATTTGATGGCATTGGAGAGGAAATTAATTAGTACTTGTCGTAGTTTCTGTCGATCGCCATCAATATATTGAGGCACTCTCTCATCAAGCTCAAGTAGCAAATTCAAACCTTTTTTTTCTGCACTTGGTCGAAACATTTCTCTGAGTTCTGTGATGAAGGCTTTCAAATCAAACAAACTCAGCTTAAGCTCCATGCGGTTAGCTTCGAGCTTGGAAAAATCCAAAACTTCTTCGACCAATTCTAGTAAATTATTCCCACTTTTATATATCAGGTCTAACTGCTCTCTTTGCTGGTTGTCGAGATTATCTCCATGGGCTAAAAGTTGGGTAAAACCGAGAATCACATTTAGAGGTGTTCGCAGCTCATGAGTCATCTGTTTGAAAAAGTCACTCTTAGTTTTGTTAGCTACTTCAGTTAATTTTTGGCTTTCTAATAACTTTTGTTGAATTTGCTTGAGTTGAGTAATTTCTGTAATTACTCCACCAATTCCTTGTTTGCCATTTTCTAATTCTACAGGATAATAACTTGATAGCCACCAACCTACTGTTTCAATATTAGTAGGATGAGGAGCATTGATTTCAATATTTCTGATGATTTCTCCTGTTTCCAATATTTCATGGAATAAGGGATTTAATTGATCTGCTAAATACGGTAGTACTTCTGAGAATATCTTGCCAATATTTTCTGATACGTTTAAGTTATTAATCTCAGCAAAAATAGGGTTAATGCGTAAAAATCTTAATTCTTGGTCTAGTAAAAACAAACCTGCGGGACTAGATTCATACAAGCTTTCCAGAACATTATTAGTGCGTGTGAGTTGATTTTTGGTGTTTTGGAGTTCGTTAATATTTACTAATGTGATGACTATGCCATCGTTGATGTCATCTTCCCGAATATAGGGATGAATGCGCAGGAGTAAATTTTCTCCGGTAGCAGATAAAGTTACTTCTCTCTCGATTAATTTTTGATGGTTGAGAGCTTGTTGAATAATTGCGATGAAATCTGGGCAGTCTAGGTTGTGAGTAAAATGATATATAGGACGGTTAATATCAGTACCTCTAATATTAATAGCTTGGGTAGCAGGAGGGGTAAATCTACGAATTCTGAGATTTTTGTCGAGAAAAACTACGCCGATATCTATACTACGGAGGAGATTATCAATATCTTCGCTAAGATGAGTCAGCTGTTCAATTTTTGCTTGATATTGGGAGTTAATAGTAAATAATTCTTCGTTTGCTGACTGTAACTCTTCATTGGTGCTTTGAAGTTCTTCGTTGGAAGCTAGTAATTCTTCATTGGTAGCTTGTTGCTCTTCGTTTATAGTTTCTAACTCTTCTACTGCTGCTTGCAAATTTTCTCTGGTTTGTTGGAGTTCATATTCTAGCTCTGTAATTTGTTGTGCTACTTCAGGCGCTACTTCATACACTTTTTTTTGACGATCGTTGACTAAAGATACCGTTGGTGGAGTTTCTATTTCCAGAAATACTATTAAATATTCTTCTAATGATGGAGCGTTGCAATTATAACCAACTCGCAGAGTAATATTTTCTTCTTGGTTATTTCGGTAGAGCTTAATTCCGGTATACAAAACTGTTTGTTTGTCTCGTTTGGCACGATGCAGCGCTGTACCCAAAGGTAACTTTAGTTCTGGTAAAATAATTTCGGTGATTTCTAAATTTGCTTCCCCAATGGGAATTTGTAGTAGCTCTGCCTCATTGTAGAAAACATTAAGCAAGCGGTTATCTACATTTACCAAGAAGGTAGTAATTTTTCGTTCCCCGAAACCTAGTTGAAATACTTCTGTCAGCATTTGGTCAAGTCTGGAGCGATTAAGTTTTGTCTTTCTGGAAGAATAGATGGTAGGTAGGGTTACTGCTTTTTGTGTCAGATGAGTTAGAGATAACTGCACATCTCGTCGCTTGCGATAGACTTTCAAACGGGAGTTGAGGATGATAAATTCTTCTTCTAATTCTCCGATGCTTTCAGTATTACCTAACAATAAAATTCCTTGGGATAATAGGGAAAAGTGGAGTAACCGTAGTACTCGTTGCTGCAATTCTGGCTGCATATAAATCAGTACGTTACGGCACGAAACTAAATTCATCCTAGAAAAACCAGGATTTTTGGTCAGGTCGTGAGGGGCGAATATCAGCATTTCCCGTAGCGATCGCTTTACCTGGTAACTACCTACTTCATAATTAAAATATTGTTCTAGGTATTCCGGAGATATATCGTTGGCAATAGACTCTGGATAAATTCCCCTAGCAGCAATTTCTAGAGCGTTACTATCGATGTCAGTGGCAAAAATTTTGACATTCAGGGACTTACCTGTTTTCCGCATAGCTTCATCAACTAGCATTGCTATTGAGTAAGCTTCCTCTCCAGTTGCACAAGCAGAAACCCAAATTCGCAATTGTTTTTCTTCCTGTTGAGCTTTCTTAACCAGTTCGGGCAAAATTTCTGTTCTTAAATATTCCCAAGCTGGAGGGTCTCGAAAAAAGGAGGTAGCACCGATCAGTAAATCTTGGCAAAGTATTTTTTGTTCTTCTTCAGAATTTTTCAGACAATGAATATAATTTTCTAGCTTTCCAGATCGTAGTAAAGTGCAGCGATGAATAATTCGACGAGTGATGGTGGAAGTTTTGTAATAGGAGAAATCTATTTCTTTATATTTGTAGAGGATACTTAATATCTCCTCTAGTTCTTCGGAAGGAATTAATGGTGATTCTTTATCCTCTCTCAATAATAATGGATTTTCTTCCAATTCCACAATGTTATAGATAAGTTGAGCAAGTTCTACTGGAGACAAGATTTCTTCAATGAACTCAGGGGAAATGGCATTGGTGGACATACTGGTAAATTGGTCTGTTTCTGGAGATTTAACCAGGGCAATACCATTAGCATCGCGGATGGCTACTAATCCTTCTTGGCCATCACGACCACTACCGGGAATGAGAATGGCAAGAGCGTGCTTTCCCCATTCTTGTGCCAGAGACTTGAAAAAATAGTTGATGGGAGTGTCAGACTCTGAGGGAGGGTCGAGTAAATTTAGGGTCTGAGTTTCTAACTGTAGATATTTTCCCTCTGGCACAATATATACAGTCCAGGGGTTCATTTTCATTCCATCTTCTATTGTATGGACTGTGAGGCTGGTTTTTCCTTCTAGAAGTTGGACAAGCTGACTGGGAAAATTAGCAGATTGATTTTGGACTACTATTATCAATGCAATATTTAGTTGCTTTGGCAGATGAGAAAAAAATGTTTCTAATAGTTGTAAATCCTCTGCAAATATTGCTATACCTACCACAAACAATTGGTTTTCTAATTGTAATTTCATTTTTTAATGGGGAAGAAGGAACAGGGAATAGGCAATAAGTTGTACCTCACTTTTTTAATCAACGCTATAAAAATCATTTGTTCTACATATTTAACCAGACTATCAAATATAAAATTAAATAGCACTCAGCAGTCAGCGGTCAGCGGTCAGCATTAGGACTTTTTTTACCGAAAAATTGTGGGTATGTGCCTCCCCTTTTAAGGGGATAATAAGCGGTCGAGGGATGGATGGGTTTCCTAACCATATCCAATCGACCAAGAGAAGAAAAATTTTCATCTCTTTGTCAATCCTCTTCTTTTCAAGGAGAGGTCATTATTAATTATTAATTATTAATTATTAATTATTAATTGTTGAAGCCCTCGTCGGAGATTTCAACCCCGACTCAACCATCTGGCGCATTAGTTGGATATTGTATAAACCCAAGGTCAAAAAGCTGAAGCGCTGATAGCTAGTTAATTTTGTTTAACTACTTATTTTAGTAAACTATTCAAGAAAATAGGGAATAGAGAAATACTTTTTTTAATGGGGAAGAGGGAACAGGTAATAGGCAATAGGAATAGGTTGTACCTCACTTTTTTAATCAACGCTATAAAAATCATTTGTCCTACATATTTAACCAGACTATCAAATCAATTAATTTTGTTTGATTACTTATTTTAGTAAACTATTCAAGAAAGTAGGGAATAGGGAAAGACTTTTCAACTATCAGTCTTATTTAGTAAATCAATATTTATCTAAATAATATGGGTCTAAAACCCCGCCTTTTAAGGCGCAATATTTTTGGAGAGTTGCTCAAATCCCCGTTACAAAAATAACTTCTAACTTCCCCTCCTGGGAGGGGGAGGGGCGAGGGGTGGGTTGACTTCTGACTTCTGAGTTCGTTAACTACCCATTCTCAATTCTGAACAGTTTAACTAGCTATCAGCTTTTATAGCTCTGGGTTAAAATTCCCTGATAGAAACCGGATAGTTTAGGAGGAGTTGAAATCTCCTTCTAAACGTAAAAAAAATGTTCGCGGAGCGGAACAGAGTTCTATCCTACTGATTACTGAAAGCTGAGTGCTGACCGCTTCTTTAAAGTTAAAATTATGCATTTATCTGACCATGTTATAATTTCTAGACTAATAATAAAAGTTATTAAGATTTTTTTAATTAATTGTAGTGAATAATAACCCTCGTCAATTAGTTTTTATTATCCTCCAAGAAGTTTATCGAAAACAAGCTTTTGCTGATTTTGCCCTAGATAAACATCTCAGAAAAAATGATTTAATTGATGCCAACCGTAGATTAATTACAGAATTAGTTTATGGATGTGTGAGAAAGCAGCGATCGCTTGATGCAATTATCGATCGATTAGCAAAAAAGAAATCTCACCAACAACATCCAGACTTACGGATAATTCTCCATATTGGTTTATATCAATTATCTTATTTAGCACAAATTCCAGAATCAGCAGCAGTTAATACCACAGTTGAGCTAGCAAAAGAAAATAAACTAGCTAAATTAGCTGGTTTTGTTAATGGTTTACTCAGAGAATATATTCGGCGAGAATTGACGATTGACCTGCCAAAAAATCCAGTACAAAAATTAGGAACATTATATAGTTTTCCTGACTGGATAATTGAATATTGGATAGAGAAATTAGGTTTAAAAGAAACTGAAGAATTATGCTCATGGTTCAATCAATCGCCTAGTCTTGATTTAAGAATTAATCCACTCAACACCTCAATAGCAGAAGTAGAAAAAGCCATGAAAAATACAGGTATTTCTGTTAACTGGATGCCCCAAGTTCCGCAACTTTTAAGATTAACAGGTGCAGTAGGTTCAATTCAACAATTACCGGGTTATCAAGAAGGTTGGTGGTCAGTTCAAGATAGTAGTGCTCAATTAGTTAGTTATTTATTAAATCCACAACCAGGAGAAATAATTATTGATGCCTGTGCTGCCCCTGGAGGTAAGACAACTCACATAGCAGAATTAATAGGAGATAATGGCAAAATTTTGGCTATTGATAAAACAGCTTCTCGACTAAAAATGTTAGAACAAAATGCTGAAAGATTGCAGTTAAAATCTATTTCTATCTCTATAGGAGATAGTCGAAATTTTCCTGAATTTATTAATCAAGCTGACCGAGTTTTATTAGATGTACCTTGTTCTGGTTTAGGAACTTTACACCGTCGAGTAGATGCACGGTGGAGACAAACTCCAGAAAATATTCAAAAGCTCTCAAAACTTCAAAGTGAATTATTAGAAAATACTGCCAAATGGGTAAAACCAGGGGGAGTTTTGGTATATGCAACTTGTACAATTCATCCTTTAGAAAATGAGGAGGTGATTGAGAAGTTTTTGACAAATAATTCTGAGTGGGAAATTGAAGCGCCAACTATTGATTTTATAGTGTCTCCTACTGCGGAAGGATGGGTAAAAGTTTGGCCTCATAGAGAACAAATGGATGGTTTTTTTATGGTGAAATTGAGAAGAAAGTGTCAGTAATTAATAATTAATAATTAATAATTAATAATTACCCATTCTTAGAGGTTATCTGAGAAGTCCCATTTGCTACATCCAAGCCCCCGCGCATCCCCCATTTAACAAAAAGCGAAGCAACATCTGGCTTCCCCCGATCTTCGGGGGACGGGAGGGGGATTTCCAAGGGGGACGGAAGGGGGATTAACTTTGTTGGCTTGCTCGGGGAGCAAAATTCAGTATCAAAAAACTTTTCAGATATCCTCTTAAAAGAAGGGGATTGACTAAATTGTTTAATTATTCATTGTTGAAGTATATTCCGCCAAATCTTCTAATGGTTCATCAAAATCATCTGACATAATAATTTGACCTGCCCAACTACCATAACCCCTAAAAGTTTCTATCTTTTCTGTGAATTGTTGATTATTCGGATATTTTTCTCGTAAATATTCTGCATAATTCAACAGTTCTTTTTTCAGAGATTCAGGCAGATTAATTACTACTTTCCACAAAGCTAACTCAGTATTCATAAATTTTATTCTAACCAAATAATAGGGATAAAAATCTCATCAAAAATTGTGTAATTTCAGTTATCAGTTGTCAATACTAATAATTAGGGTTTGCGTATGGAAAGTCTTTTTGCTGGGTTAGGGAATAGGGAGTAGGGAGTAGGGAGTAGTTAGGACGAAAAAGGGATAGGAATTACAGAGTCAGTGACCAAAATAATAGTCAGAGTGATTTTTCGGCTTTTGCTTCGGTTAAAATACTCACTTTTTTAACCATTACTTCTGAAAAGCTAATACTTTTTCAAGACATAATTTGCCTAAAATCTTTATCAGTCAATACGCGCGATAATTAATCAGCAAGCCCTAATTATATCATATATAACTTTGTAAGAGTTTGACTAAATAACCGAGTAGCGATATAGCGTTTCTCAAGTTACTGAGGTACAGTTGTTTTTCTTGTTTTCTATTCCCTACTCCCTACTCCCTACTCCCTACTCCCTAAAAAGCGATCGCCTCTAAAATTAACAACCCTAAATCTTTATATAAACCTTGATTTTGCTGAGGACAACTATGCTGAGTTAAACAGCGGGGACAACCATATTCACAGTCACAATTTTTGGCTAATTCTGTTGCCTTATGTGCAAACTTCAACAATTGATTAAAAATTGCTTCGCTCGCCCCATTTCCACCATCACAAGTATCAAAAAAATAGCCTACAGTTTCTCCTGCCTTTAGCTTCACAAACCATTGCACATCCTGACTGGAACTTAACACTACTAAAGGCACAGCAAACATTAATTGATGCCCCATACTATGCAATGCAATAAAATCTGAATTACTGCTCCATAAATCTTTGAATTTATCTGGAATTGTGTCTGGATACTTCTCTGTTATTTTCTGCTGAATTTCTCTAATATTTTTCCCTATAACATTGCTAAAAACATGATTTATCTCTACCTTCACAACTGGAGCTTGATATTGAGTTTGATAGGGGGGATCGAAGCTACCTCCATCTACAATTCTTCTAGTAATTTTACCTTTTTTTGTATATTCAGTAGCAAACAAATCATATCCTGTTACTGAAGAGGTAATTTCTCCCCAGATTAAACTTAATTTTAATCTAGCGTGTGGAATATTTGTTTGAATTATTTGGGATTTTGCTAATTGCTGAATTTCTTGAATCACTAACTCAGTTTTTGGTTTGCTTTCTAAATTAGAATTTTTGCCTAAAGGTTTTAAAATTGCTTGTTTTTTATCTAAGTCGAGATTCTCAGAACGATAAAAAATCAACTCACTGTTATAATTCTGGGCTAAATAAATTGCCCCTGGAAAAACTTCCTGATGTGCCATACTCATTTGCATTTTTTCAAAACTTTTTCCAGTATTAATATTGATTAACTCCACATCATTTTGAGCATGACCGCGAATATTAATATTCCGATGAGGAAAACCATATCCCCAAAGTTCAGAAGAGTTACTAATATAGATTTTTTCCTGTTTTAATAAGCTATCTGCAATAGCTCCTCCCACCACTCCAAAACGTTCTGTTATTTCATTCAAAGGTACGCCACTTTCTACACAACTACATTCTAAATGTTTGCCCAAAATTGTCGGATAATTTGGATTAAAAGCAGCACTTTCCACCTCACCATTTAATAATAAATCTGGTTGATTTCCATAAAAGTTATCCAAGGGGTTTTGAGCTACTGGTAAAAACATCACCAACCCAGCATTTCTACGTCCTGCTCTACCAATTCTTTGTCCCCATGACATTAAACTACCTGGATAACCACGCACCAAACAACAGTCAAGTCCTGGTAAATCAATTCCTGCTTCTAATGCAGAAGTAGAAAGAATAACTTTTATTATGCCAGCTTCTAATTTTTGGATAATATCCTGTCGTCTCTTAAACTGCAAAGAACCATAAAAAATTGCCACTTTATCTGCCAAATAACTCTCTCTATTCTTATCAGCTATTCGCTTAATTATGTCGAGGAGTTTTTTCACAGCACCCCGGGAATTACAAAATACTATCCCACTTAAGTCGTGGCGTAACCAAGACAGAATTATTTGACAAGCATCGGGGTTAGCAGCGTCGCTAGGTTCCAGACATAAAATTGTTCTACCAGCACTATCCGCACCACTTTTTGATATTAGATGAAGTCGTTCTGGTTCATGGGAGCGATCGCTAAATCTCATTGCCATTTCTGCGGGGTTGCCAATAGTAGCTGAACTAAAGATAAATTGTAATTTTTCTGAATTTCCTCCTACTCGGTCTACCGCCATTTTTAATCTGCGCATTAGGTTGGCAAAATGAGCGCCAAAAGCACCTCTATAAGTATGAGATTCATCTATAACTACATAGCGGAGTTGTTGAAAAAACTTGCGCCATCCTTCTCCATCTTTACTTCTAATTCTATATAGTTGATAGTGTAATAAATCTGGACTAACACCTAAAATATTGGGTGGGTTAGGAATAAATAATTTTTTCCTTTTTTCTGAGGAAATGTCACCTGTAATTAATCCAATTTTCACAGAATTTTCTGGAAAATATGAGACCATTTTTTCTAGCTTTTGCATTTGGTCTAATGCCAAAGCTTTGAGAGGAAAAATATATAATGCTGTAGTCTGAGGTTGTTGAAGACATGATTCTAAAATGGCGAGGTTATAACAAAGAGTTTTACCAGAAGCTGTGGGAGTAAAAATGCAAAGGTCTAATTTTTTTCTCAGAGCATTTAATGATTCAATTTGATGTTCATAGAGTTCTGTAATATTTTGTAAAATCAGAGAACTTTTGAGAGTAATTGGTAAATCTTCTGGCAAAGGATAAAGTATTCCTGGAGTTGGTGGAGTATTATCTATCCCTACTAATTTATCTTTAAATTCTTGGGCAATTGTTTGAAATACTGGTCGAGTAATAGCATCTATTTCTGCTGAAGTAATTTTTGATTTTTCTGGCTGTTTTAGGTTTTGATTATGAGAACTTACATTGTCTCTAGGATTAATTTTTTTCTGATTAATTACTATTTGCCAATCAGGAAAATGTACTGGGGTAGGATTTTCTAGAAAATCTACAATTAAACGTTTTCCCAATACTGCTGTAATTTGACCTATACCATATTCAGGAGAATAGACTTTTGCACCAATTTTTAACCATTCTGGAGGAGATGGTAATTGATTTCCAGCTCGAATAATAGCAGCATAGTCTGTCGGTTTATCGTTCATGTTTATAGCAATTAGTACTTAGTGTTGACAAGACTATTTCATTCTATAAAGTTTCAATATATATTTTGTAATTGTACGGTAAATATAGAACCCCCGATCGTATCTTCATAAATTTAGCAAGGAGACAGGAGACAGGAGACAGGAGACAGGAGACAACCCACCCCTAACCCCTCCCCCTCCCAGGAGGGGAAGAAGAAAAAGGGAAGATATGGGGAGAAATAATAGAGTTGTTGGGAATTAAGCTAAAAAAATGGCTAAAACCCTTATTGGTCAAAGTTTATAGCGTTTTTCAGCCCTAGAATCCTGAAAAGCTTATTCTATAAGGTTTTGAGCATTGTTCAATTTTTATTTCCCAACAACTCTAATACACAAAATTCAACACACCAACAGAAGATTTTCGGTCAAAATTGATGCGCGAAAAGACTTGAATACCATAATTATATAGATCTCAAATGGGTTCTATAAGCCATCTTGTAGTAGACTGACACACCTAAAACTGTGCACTCTTATTTTTGTTTCTAGGTGTCTTTTTCTCCCCATCTCCCCATCTCCCCATCTCCCACACTCCCCATCTAACGCACCATTTTAGCTGTGTCGGTCCAGTAGGGTGCGTTAGCAAAGCGTAACGCACCTTAAGCATTCAGTTCGCAAATATTACATTACTTTTGTAGTAGACTGACACATCTAAAACTGTGCACTCTTATTTTTGTTTCTAGGTGTCTTGATATCCCCATCCCCCCATCCCCCCAAATTCCCCTCCTGGGAGGGGTCAGGGGTGGGTTCCCATCTCCCCATCTCCCCATCTAATGCACCATTTTAAGTGAGATGTAACGCACCTTATTTATGGGTATTTGTTTGAAAATGGGAATCTTAACGAACTGCTTATCCCAGATGTTTCGGTGCGTTACGCTTTCCTGCGGAATGCTACGCAAACGCTAACACACCCTACTGAACTTTAATTATCAATTATCAATTATCAATTATCAATTATCCATCCAAGCTTTCATTTTTCCCGGATTTAATAATCCGTAAGGGTCTACTTTTTGCTTAAATTCTAACTGTTCAAAGTCTGTAGTTTTCATTCCTCCATCTTCCAAAATATAGGTATGAGGATTAAAAATATTTACCCCATTTTCCTCGTGATATTCAATAATTTCATTCAACCTTTCTTCAGAAGTATAACGGACAATTTGTAATCCTACTGGTGTCGTTTGACCATCCATTCGCATAAATTCTAAGTGCATGATTACTTCATCACCAAAATGCCGATACATTTTTTCTACAAGTGCTAGATTTCTATCAGTTGGAAAACCACTTTGTAAATAAGTCAAATTTGTATCTACACTCCTAGCGTGTAATGTCGTATGATTCCAAGTAAACTCATATATTGGTGTACCCTTACTTGCTTCTTCAGCAGTTTTTTCATAACAAATTTCACCCTTAAATTCTTTAACCAAATCCTGAAAAGACTCCAAACTATATTCAGATACCATCAAAAAAGCACAATGTTTTCCTTCCGGAATTGAATTTTTTACTCCAGCAAAAAAACTAGGTATCGGCCAAGCAAAAACAGTAATTAATTTCTTGACAATTCCATCACTATCTCCCAATGCTTGAGCGAATTTTGCACAGGTCATAAAGTCGTCAAAAATTACTATTAATTCTGCCCAAGGATAACTAGGAGCTAGGGGTATTTCTAACTGAGTAATAATTCCATTTGTTCCATAAGCATGGTTAACTTTTTGTACATCATCACCCCGCAATTCTATAACTCTTGGTTCGTCTTCCATCGTAACAACTCGCACGGCAGAAACATTGCCACGATGACGTAATGCACCATAATTAATCGAGCCAATTCCACTACTACCACCACCAATAAAACCGCCAATTGTAGCAGTACGATAAGTCGAGGGGAACATCCTGATTTCCCAACCAATTTCTCTAGTTTTTTTATCTAAAGCCATTAATTTTATTCCTGGTTCGACGCAAGATAAACCTGGTTTAATCCAATTAATTTTATTCATTTTTGTAGTGTCAAGAACTACTCCTCCTTCTAAAGGAATACATTGCCCATAATTACCAGTTCCCGCACCTCTAACTGTTAAAGGTGCTTGATATTTAACGCAAGTTTTAGCTATTTGTAAAACCTCTGTTTCATTGCTAGGACGAACAATTAAATTAGCTCTTTTATCTTTTAGTTGCGATTGTAAAACTGGGCTGAAATGATAATAGTCTAAGGAGAGTTTGGTGACTTGATTTGGCTCAGTAATAATTTCTATATCTGTTAGTTCTGAGGCTAGAGCATCCCAATTTATTTGTTTTGTTTTAGTTGTTGTCATTGGTATTTTGAGTAAATAAATATTTTAACAAAAATTGCTACTTTTATTTTATAATTGAGTCAAATATTACAATCTTATCATAAATATAAGAGATAAAAATCATTAGTTTAGACCGACTTTTCCTTCAGAATGTTGCGTAAATGGTTTTTTAGTGTTATTAATATATTATTAAGATTTTATATTTTCCCCTTTAATAAGTAAATTTATCAAGTTCACAAGGTAAAGAATGATTGACGACCTAAATTCAACTTTTATGCAGATTCAATCAGGCTCGATCGTAAGTGGAATCGTAGGTGGTTTTGTAGATAATGGAGAAGACTTTACCCTAAATTTTAGCGGTGGTAGCGCTATTGTAGACACTTTACCTTTGAACGCTAATCAATTAGGCTTAAATATTGGGGAACCCGTAAATGTCTTAGTTGCTGAATTTGATGGCCTTGAAATTGATACTATATTTATGACTAGACCAGATAATTCAATTATTTTAGGCAGTCAAACTCCCCCGCTTCCAGCGCCCCCACAAGTGGCATTAGACCCCATTACAGGAGGAATAGCTAATCCCCCTTCCCCAGTATCTAACCCTGTTATCCCTCCCCAAGGAAATCCGATTTTCGGTACGGTGGTAGGGATAGTTGATAATGATGAATTTCTCCTACAGGATACTAACGGTACTCAAATCTTAGTGAATACAAATTTACCAAATAGTCAATTCTTAAGTTTAGTACCAGGGGAACAAGTAAATGTAGTGGGAATCTTTGATGATAATGATTTTGAAGCTTTCTCTATTACTCGTCCAGACGGTTCCCTTGTATTTACCGCTCCCCCAGCAAACCAACTTTTCGGTACGGTGGTAGGGATAGTTGATAATGATGAATTTCTCCTACAGGATGCTAACGGTACTCAAATCTTAGTGGATACAGATTTACCAAATAGTCAATTCTTAAATTTAGTACCAGGGGAACAAGTAAATGTAGTGGGAAATTTTGATGATGATGATTTTGATGCTTTCTCTGTCACTCGTCCAGATGGTTCACCTGTGTTTACTAATACACCTGTATTGCCCCCACCTCCAGTATTGAACCCTGTATTGCCCCCACCTCCAGTATTGAACCCTGTTATCACTCCCCAAGGAAATCCGATTTTCGGTACGGTGGTAGGAATAGTTGATAATGATGAATTTCTCCTACAGGATGCTAACGGTACTCAAATTTTAGTGGATGCAGATTTGCCAGATAATCAATTCTTAAATGTAGTACCAGGGGAACAAGTAAATGTAGTGGGAATCTTTGATGATGATGATTTTGATGCTTTCTCTATTACTCGTCCAGATGGTTCTGTTGTCTTGAGCAATACACCTCCATTGCTACCATCTCCAGGATTTAACCCTGTTATCCCTCCCCAAGAAAATCCGATTTTTAGCAATACACCTCCATTGCCACCACCTCCAGGATTGAACCCTGTTATTCCTCCCCAAGGAAATCCAATTTTCGGTACAGTGGTAGGGATAGTTGATAATGATGAGTTTTTCTGGGATGATGACGATGATGAGTTTTTCCGGGATGATGACGATCGCAATGACGACTAAAATATTCCATAGATTCGATTGAAATATAATAGGTTAATTAGCATGAATTTTATTAAAGTTGGTAGACTGGCCAAAAGTTTAACAGGAGCGATCGCTGCTTATATAAGTTTTTTCTCAATTGTCATTGTCACCCCTACTTTTGCTAAAACTCCCATAGGAGAATTACAACGTGGTGACAATGCGACTATTTCTGGGCAAGTTATAGGAATTTCGGGCGATGAATTTATGCTTGATGATGGCACAGGAAAAATTTTAGTTGATACTGACGATCGGGAACTCACAAATTTATCAGTGGGAGAGCAAGTAAAAGTAATAGGAGAGTACGACGATGATGATTTTGATGCTTTTTCTATTACTCGCCAAGATGGAAATGTAATTAATATTCAGTCAAATGATGATGATGATGACTATGATGATGATGACGATGACGATGATGAGGACGATGACGATGATGACGATGATGACGATGACGATGACGATGACGATGATGATGACGACTAATATAGAATGGCGTTGGTGATTTGAGGTATGATTTTGCCCCCCTAGCCCCCCAATTTTGGGGGGAATAAAACTCTAAAAGTCCCCCTTTAATCCCCCTCCCGTCCCCCTTTAATCCCCCTCCCGTCCCCCTTTAATCCCCCTCCCGTCCCCCTTAGAAAGGGGGAAGCCAGAGGATGCTTCGCTTTTGAACGATGGGAAGCCAGAGGATGCTTCGCTTTTGAACGATGGGAAGCCAGAGGATGCTTCGCTTTTGAACGATGGGAAGCCAGATGTTGCTTCGCTTTTTGTTGAAAGGGGGATGCGCGGGGGCTTTACCAGAACCAAACAATCGCACATTCATACTTCTATTCAGCAACGACTAATATACAATGGCGTTGGTGATTTGAGGTATTATATCATGTCCTGATCAGAGCGTGATAGAACTCCGTGACCTTTACGCGATCAAAAAACTTTCTCCTTCTACTCCGGTTTCTTCTTCTCTCCTGACTTCCCCTCCCCTCCTGGGAGGGGTTAGGGGTGGGTTGACTCCTAAAAAATTAAGATGAATATCATACACTAATTTAACAACGCCAGATATTATATACATAGGACTGACCTAGAAACCGGGTTTATCCACTAAATTTCTTGAAGGAAAATAAATCCGGTTTTTTCCTGATTCCTGACTCCTCAAACTCTATTTAGTCTTTTGCCAATCTTCCAATGCTGCAATAACAAAGGTACTAGCAGGATGATTAAGTAATTGTTCAACAGCAGCAACTCCACCAGATTTTATAGCACTTAATATTCTTTCTGCCTTAGTTTGATTATTATCAATTTGTGTAATTACTTCAGTAGCAATTTTCATTCTATCCATTGTTGTATCTGAAGGGTAAGTTTCATCTAGTTGAGCTAATAATTCTTGAATATCTTTTGCTGCTTGTGCTAAATTTTGTTGTTCCTGAGATTCGTGAATTGTTCGAGCAATTTTTGAGTCTTTAATTTCTCCTTTACCAGCTAAACCATAAATTTCTCTTCCGCTACCAGCGAAACCATCAATTTTTTCTTTGTTGGCAACTGCTCCATGAATTTCTTGAGCATGAATTTGGTCTCCACTACTTTCTGACATTTTTGTATCTCCTTGATTACTATAATTTTCTATATTAACACCAGGGCGATTAACTGCTGCGCTTAATACACCTTTATACCATTCAATATCTTTTTCTCTCTGTGCTAATACTGCTCGAAGTTGTTCTGGTGAAAGTGCTTTCAACTCATTATAAGTATCGAAATATTCTTTATCTAATATTGAATGATCAGCTTCAGGTTTAGTGTCAGCTCTAATCAATAATTTGTCGTTATTTTCGCCTCGAACTTCAAAAGAACGCATTTTTATTTCTGCTTCTGGATGGTCTTTTTGTAGTTTCTCAAATGAATATGCAGCTATTCGGGGGTCTACTCCTTGATTATGATAAAGGTCTAAGGTATTCACTAAAGGTTTGAGAAACTCTGCAAACTCTCCTTCTTCAAAAAATTTATCCTCATCGGCAGGTTTTCGGCGCCGACGGTCATCCCGACTTTCTTTTGGTGGAAGTTTGAGAAAGTCTGGTCGTTTATCTGGAGGCAGGCGCATATAAACATAATCACATTTGATACCATCTAGTTTAGTTGTGGTTGTTATCCCCCAGTCTTCAAGAAAAGCTCCGGTTAAAGTTGCTCCTGTGAGGTCAGCTTGGTCTAAAAATGTTCCTACTAATTTAGCACGAGAAAGGTTTGTATCTTGAAGGTTGGCTGAGTTGAGATTCGCTTCGATGAAACTGGCATTAGTTAGGTTTGCTCCCTGGAGATTGATTCCTTGAATATAGTTTAAGCGATCAAAGTTCTGATTTGCACCTTTACCTGTTCTAACTAACTCTCTGACTTTGGAATTTTTTAGATAGGTTTCTCCTGGTCGTATGCGGTCTAGTTTGATCGTGTTTTTCCAAATAGTGCGGGTTATGTTAGCTCCTCTAAAATCTGTACTTTTGAGAGTAGCATTAGTGAAGTCAGCAGCAGTTAAATTTGCATCTCTGAAGCAAGTTCCACCTATGGCAGCAAAGGCAATAGCTGTATTACGGATAAGAGTATATTTTTTATCTTCTTTGAGCGCCCGATAAGCAATGTAAGCAGTTAACAGTGTTTGGGACAAGGCGAGGACGAAGGTTATGACAAATGCTCCAGCTATGGCTAAGGTTATGGTAAATCCTCCAGCTATGGCTAAGGCTAAGGTTATGGCAAATGCTCCGACTATGGCTAAGGTTATGGTAAATCCTCCGGCTATGGCTAATGCTCTAGCTATGGCGAAGGCGGCTGCTCCCGCGAAGGCTCCTAATCCAATTCCGGCGGAGTATAAGACGAGTACTCCGGAGACGGCTGAGTTTTCTATTCCTTTATAAATAAATATTATCCAGAATATAATAATGGTAATTAGGGACATCCAAGCAACTATTTGGTAATTGACACTATTTACAACAAGAGCTAGTAGTATATAACTTGAAAATGTTACATTAAGAAGAGCTGATATATCAACTAAAACAAAAGCACCAATAAGCAAAACTACCACCCAACGCTTCTGTAACCCTGCCTTAGCTCCACAAAACTTCGCCCCCCTTAGATTTACCCCACGAAAATTAGTACCCCGAATATCAGCAAAACTGAAGTCTGCATCAGAGAAATCCACATCTTTACCCTTTTTACCCTTGAAAGATAGACCTCTAAGATTAGCGCCTTGGAAATTCCGTTCACCTTGTTGATATTGTTGCAATATTTTACGTTTACGCCGATTCATATTTTTTATCTATTAATAATGATTTAGTAAAGGAACATTGGAAAAATGACCACTGGTTTTAAAACTCCTAACAATTATGTAGGTTGGGTTGAGGAACGTAGCTTGCTTCCCGCAGGGTAACCCAACAACAACAAATATAGCAAAAAATATAGGTATCTGTTGGGTTGCGCTGTCGCTTAACCCAACCTACATTTCAAATAAACGGCGTTGCTGATTCTGGGTATGATGCAAGCCCCCCTAACCCCCCAAAATTGGGGGGGATAAAACTCTAAAATTCCCCCAATTTTGGGGGATTTAGGGGGCTTTCCCAGAACCAAATAATCGCTCATTCATACTTCAATTCAGCAACGCCAAATAAACTATCTAATTCACAATAATCAGGTAAATTTGTATCAATAAATCCACCATTTCTTAATACCACCCTATCATGTTGAGACCGCGACAAAAGTTCGCTAAAATTCCTACCTTTAAACAATACTAAATCCGCAGGTAATCCAACTCCAATTCTGCCAATATTAGGTAAACCAATTAAATCGGCAGGAGTCTTAGTAACAGCACAAGGCCAATCCCCATAAGGCATATCTAAATGAGCAATTCTCACTGACATATTAAACACTTCCAAAACATCATGGTCACCAAATCCAAAAAACGGGTCGCGACAATTATCACTGGCAATAGCAACAGAAATTCCCTGTTTTTTTAACTCATGTAATAAAGTCACACCCCGCCATCTCGGAGTATAATTATCTTGCCTATTTTGCAGATAAAGATTACACATTGGCAGACTGACAATACTAATACCAGCATCCTTAACTAACTCCAGAGTTTCTGTTACTTTTTCCGGAGTTTGTACAGCCAAACTACAACAATGTCCGCAGATAATTTCCCCAGAAAATTGATGACTAATTGCCTTCTCAGCAACCTTATGTAAAACCCTAGAATTAGGGTCTCCATTTTCATCAGTATGTAAGTCTAAATCTAATTGTCTTTCCTTCGCCAGACTAAATAATCTATCTAATTGATTATCTATATCTGAACTCATAAATGGAACCGCTCCTAATACCCCACCAACATCGGCAATTTTATCCGCTAATTTTTCTCCAGCTTCAGTAAGATAATAATCTCCAGTAACCAGAGAAACAGGTTGTAATATTAATCGACCTTCCCAATCTTTTTGTAACGCTTGAAATACTTCCAAACTAATATTTGCCTGTTCTGCAAAACAGTCAAGATGAGTCCGAATAGCCTTTGTACCATGAGCATAACTACACTTCAGACCAAATTCCATCCGACGATAAATATCTTCAGCATTCCAATATTCTTTCGCATCCCTAGCTCCCGCATCCAAAGCGCCATTAAAACTACCATCTGAGTTAGGCGATCGCACCCAGATATGACCTTTATCTAGATGGGTGTGCATATCCACAAAACATGGCCAAACCTGGCCACCTTTGAGGTCTATTGTAGGAATATTAGTTTCCAGAGAGGGCAAATGTGTTGAGGAGTAGACGACTTGTGTAATAAGTCCTTCACTAATTTCGATATCCATCAGTGATAAACCCTCCCTAGTTTGACTAGGTATGTCAAAATCAGTTTCTACAAAACATACAGGTATATGAGCATTTTTTAGCCAATAGTGATGATTATCATAAATTACAGAAAATTGTTGATTATTCATAATATCGGTGTTGGTGAATTAGTGTATGATATTAATCTTAATTATTTAGGAGTCAACCCACCCCTCGCCCCTCCCCCTCCCCTCCTGGGAGGGGAAGTCAGGAGTCAGGAGGGAAAAAAAAGAAGGAAGAGGAAGAACAGGAGAAGAAGAAGAAAGTTTTTTGATCACTTTATATCGTTATTCTCTGATTAAGTCAATGCTCCCTACAAGGTTTGATATGTGAAGATGTAGTTGATCAATTTGAAAAGCGCTGAAAAAAATGTTCCATCTGAGCATCGTTGCCAAATATTTCTACTTATACCAATTTCCTAAAGTCAGACTACACATAACTTGAAATCTTGGATATCAAACTTGATAGATACTTTTACAAGTGTTGTTTAAGTTTATGAAATTGGTATTAACACTTTTGACTTAATACTTTTGACTTTTGACTTTTTAAAACTTTTGACTTTTGACTTGAGCAATAAGTGCTGTATCCATGGCAAAATTAATGTTGAGAACACAATCGGCAAAAGGATTAATCTACAATGATGACTGAATCTAGATTACAAACTGCATTAGAAAATGGCCAAGCTCTAAAAATTATCAGTGGTTTGACTAATTTTGATACAAACAGAGTAGCAGCAACCGTCAAAGCTGCCACCCTAGGTGGTGCAACCTACGTTGATATTGCTGCCGATCCTAATTTAGTACGAATGGCGCGCAGTTTAACTAACTTGCCCATCTGTGTTTCTGCCATCGAACCCACTAAATTTTTGCCAGCAGTAGAAGCAGGAGCTAATTTGATTGAAATAGGTAACTATGATCCATTCTACGCCCAAGGAATATGCTTTGAAGCGGAGGAAGTATTGGCGTTAACTCAACAAACTCGCGATCTGTTACCTAATATTACTCTTTCTGTAACTGTTCCCCATATTTTAGAACTAGACCGACAAGTACAACTAGCTACTGAGTTAGTAAAAGCTGGTGCTGATATTATTCAAACTGAGGGCGGCGTCAGTGCTAAACCCATTCATCCTGGAACATTAGGGTTAATTGAAAAAGCTGCCCCTACTCTAGCAGCAGCTTATGAAATTTCTCGTGCTGTATCTGTACCTGTATTGTGTGCTTCCGGCATTTCTAATGTAACTGCGACCTTAGCTATTGCTGCGGGTGCAGCAGGAGTTGGTGTGGGTTCTGCTATTAACCGCCTCAATGATGAAGTGGCAATGATAGCTGCGGTTCGTAGTTTGGTAGAAGCTTTAGCTAGTGTTAGTTATGTGCAAGTGTAGCTTTTAGGTTGTTTTAGGTTTGAGGTTTTAGGTGATATCATTTTTGGTAGTATGGTTTGTGTAAAACCTGAGCGATTGCCTCCGACACGCTTCGCGAACGCTACTCTTCAAGCCCTTGTGAGATGATCGGTAGGCCAGAGCGTGAACACAACCAGAAGGGGGAAGACATCGGGGGTGCTGGTTTCCCCACTCCTCCACAGGGTGGGGTGGAAAGCACCCCCTTACATACAGCAGTTTTCTAGTTGATGAGGTACAAAGTTTTATTGCTCTAGGCAACAGCTCCGGAAGGCAACAGCTCATCTGGGAATATAGGAATAAATAGTCTTATAGCTGTACCTCACTATCCTCAAAAGTGCTGTAAATAAATTTTTATCCGCTTCGATCAAGATGTTTGTCTACCTCCCGACTGATTTTTGATTTATCTATTGACTATTTCCAAGGGTGCACTCCCACAGGAAACTATACATTTGGAATCATGCCATAATTTGGCTTTTCCCCGCGACGACGCCAGCTCGCTTGCGGAATGCTGACTCCTTTTCGGGAATACGCACTCCTGTGAGGAAAGAAAAGGTTAGAAGGGAAAAGGTTTTTGATCACGCTATTATCCGGACATGATATAAAACCGCTCCTGATAGTTTGACTTGCGATCGTAGACTATTCTCAATAAACCCCAAATTTATCGGTTTTATTGAGAATTTTAAAAAATATTGATAATTAATCTCAATTAATTAATTAGCCTCTAAACTAATAAGTAGAAAATTGCAACAAAATAATGATTTATTTAAGTCCAAACGGCTTGGTAAAACTTGCCATGAGCAAATCTAGCTTAATAACTTTTTTTATTAATAATTTATCCCTAAGTTTAAGAAAGCTAGCGTTGTATTGCTCGCCGTTAAGGTTGGGAAAAGGTCATTTCAGTTGATCTACCAATGTTGGGAATAAAAGGAAATTGAGATAATGCCTAAAACAATATTTAATTTAGCAAGAATACAAGTCTCTGATTATCACCCAGTCCAACTACTCTTTGAACTACAGCAAAAGCTAGAAGGTTTTAACAGAGATGATTTTGCCGAGTTGATGGGAGTGCAACCCCAAACAGTTCGCCAATGGTGCAGCAAACGTGGTAATCCTAATCCTCAAGCTAGACAATTAGCTGGTGAAATTAAGGCCAGACTACAACGCGATCGCATCTTGTAGAAAATTGTAGATTGAATCTACTGACAATGTATATCAATTAGTTCACTATATAAATTAAAGCAATTCACACTTTATCGACAAAGGAGAAATCATGGTTGACTATAACATAACAGAAGAATGGACTCCAGGAAAAATGGTTGAACTCAGCACAGAGTTACTCAAACCCAGTCCATTTTATTTCGGATACGATATCAAGGAACATTTTCTCAAAGAATTGTCAAAACACGATATAGACAAAATCTTTTTCTTTTGTGAGCAAAATATGTTTGGACTTTACGGAGAGGAACTGTTCCACGAACTGAATTCGGAATACAAATGTCTTCTAGAAATGGTTCCCCCTGGTGAGAAATCTAAATATTTCTCAGTTTTAGAACAAATATGTGAAACATTAGTCACTGAAGGTGTATCTAAAAAATCTCTATTAATTGCCTTTGGTGGAGGAACAGTAGGAAATATTGTCGGTTTGGTTGCTGGATTAATTTATCGTGGAATTAACTTTGTCGAAGTATCTACAACCATGACTGGAATTACTGATAGTACCCTCAGTAACAAACAAGCGGTTAATGGTTTAAGTGGTAAAAATCACTTTGGTCTTTATCATAGTCCTCTGTTTATTTGGGCAGATACAAAATACCTCAAAACAGAGCCTGCTTTTTCCAAGCGATGTGGCATTATTGAAGGGATTAAAAATGGTTTTATTGCTGAACCTACCTTTTTGGATTATTTAGAAAGAACTCTTAATCCTGAGCTTAATTTTTCTCAGCAGGAGTTAACTGACCTAGCTTATAAAATTATTCTTTCCAAACTAGAAATTCTCAAAAAAGACCCCACTGAAAAACATTATGGAATTATTTTAGAGTATGGTCATACTTTTGGTCATGGTTTGGAATGGCTGCTAAAAGGAAAACTATCTCATGGAGAAGCAGTTTCTTATGGTATGAAAATAGTAGCGGAACTAGGGCAAGAACTGGGCTTTATGTCACAAGAAGATGTAGATTTGCACCACCACTTTATTGATGATAAACTCGGATTTAATAATCCTTGGCCTGAGCACGTAACTACTGATTTATTAATGAAGGCGATGATTGCAGATAATAAGAAAACAGGGGACGACCTTCGGTTTGTTATGTTAGAAAAAATAGGTCAATGTTATAATCCAGAAGGAGATTATTTGATGACGATTGACAATAAAACGGTAGAAAAAGTTCTGGATAATTATATTCAAAAAGCAACTGGAAAAGTTGCAGTTGAGACTGCAATTACAGAGCAATCTAACTATACAAGAAAAGTTGCAGTTGAGACTGCAATTATGGAGCAATCTAACTCTACAAGAAAACTTGCAGTTGAGGCTGCAATTATGGAGCAATCTAACTCTACTTCTCCTAAACAGAAGTTAAAAGTTAAAAGTTAAAAGTCAAAAGTAAGACTTTGTAAACTCAAAACTTTGACACTACTGGCTGGATTGACACATCTAAAATAGTGCGTTACGACTGCCAAGATTCAATTCTAAAATGGTGCGTTACGACAGACTTTTAAATCTCTGTCAAACCTTAGATGTTAGCTGTCTAACGCACCCTACTGGTAAATGGTGCATTAGGGTAAGAACGTTGCATGCAGCGTCCCTACGGGAGATGGAGAGATGGGGAGTAAAATTGTTGTTGGGTTACCCTGACGGGAAGCAAGCTACTTTATAGCTCTTAATCCGTATATCCGTGGCATAATCCGTGTGAGCACCTCAACCCAACCTACAGTTATTGCAACATTTTAGCTGTGTCACGCCACTACATTAATGCACTGATAACTGTAAAAAAGGTCGAGCAATGGAAAACACTAAATTTCTCAGTCACAGTACAAAAATTTACTTAGACAGAAACCTGCAAATAATTATTGGCATAACATTGATAGCAGTCTTAGGTTCAGCAGGTAGTATCGGACCAGTATTGCCAACAATGGCATCAGCACTGCAAATTCCTCCAGAAAAAATAGGATTAGTGATTACAGTATTTGTTGTACCCATCGCCATTGGAACTCCCATCTTAGGAGTATTAGCAGATCGCTTTGGGAGAAAACAAATACTCATTCCCTCATTGTTATTGTTTGCTGTCGCCGGAGTTGCTTGCAGCTTTGCTCCCAATTTTCGTACATTGTTAGAATTGCGGTTTCTCCAGGGTGTAGGAGCTGCTAGTTTAGAATTCCTCGCACTTACATTAATCACCGATTTGTATGCAGGCAAAAGTTTAACATCAGCAATGGCATTCAATGCTAGTATGATTGGCATAAGTTTGACAGTGTATCCTCTAATTACTGGAGGGTTGGCAACATGGGGATGGCGCTATCCTTTTTTACTGCCACTACTCGCAGTTCCAGTTGTACTTGCTGTTATTTTTTTCCTAGAATTACCCTCCTTTAAAAAGCCACCAAAATTCCGTTTGAGAGTATATTTAAGAAATATTTGGCATAGTGTTAATAATAGTCAGGTATTAGGATTGTTATTTGCAGTAGTTGCTTTATTTATATTGCTATTCGGTCCTTATTTTACTTATATTCCGATGTTAGCTGGAGATGTTTTTGATGCTTCTAATGTAACAATTGGAATGATTTTAGCAACTATGGCTTTATCTTTAGCATTTGTGTCTTCTCAGGTAGCATTATTTCCCCAATCTCTATCAGAATTTACTCTAATTAAAGTTTCATTTGTACTTTATACTTTGGCAGTAATAGTTACTCCATTCCTACAAAATATGTGGTTATTATTAATTCCTAGTATTTTGTTTGGAGCTGCTCATGGAATGTGTTTTCCTGCTACTCAGGCATTATTAGGAAAATTCGCACCTCAAGATTATCGCGCTGGTTTTATGGCTGTTAATGCGATGGTTTTATCTACAGGACAAGCATTAGGTCCGTTGTTAGCTGGAGTTGCTTTTGGAGTTTGGGGAATAGCTGGAGTTTTTTACGCTGCTGCTGTTTTTTCTGTTTTGAGTTTGGGGTTAATTAGTAAACTTTTTGTGACTATTGATTAGCCTAATATTTAAGAAGGAAGAAGGAAGAAGGAAGAAGGAAGAAGGCTTTAATTATCGCCGAGAAAAGGAAAAATTGAATGGGGATACTTTTATATAATATATGTTGATAATTCTATAATTACTTCAATCTCCCCTACTCCCGTAGGGACGTTGCATGCAACGTCCCTACCCTACTCCCCTACTCTCCTATACGGTGGAATTTTCAACCCTTTATGGGAAAAGAGAATTTGAGTTTTTTTTGTAATATATTTACTAATAAAATGAGTATAAGCATACAAAGAAAAATAGGCGTTACTACCTGGATATTTGGTCAGAATAAATTAGAAAAAACTGCCAAAATTATTTCAGATATGGGTTTCGATGGAGTTGAATTATATGTAGATATAAATCAAACTAAACCTCAAAATGTGAAAGATATTTTAGCGGAGAATGGGTTAGAAATATTCTCCATGACTCCTAGTAATGTAGATTTAGGAAGTAGCGATCGCCAAATAAGAATGGCAGCTCTAGATTACTATAAAAAGTTAATTGATTATGGAGCGGAATTAGGCAATCCCGTCATTACTTGCCATGAATATATTCAGAGTCAGATGGGAACTACTTATGCAGGTTCGAGAGATAATTTAATTGCTTCTTGTCAAGAATTAGCAGTTTATGCAGAAAAAGCAAAAATAAAATTAGGATTTGAACCTCTAAATCGTTATTTATGTCGTTTCATTCTGAATAGCAATGATGTTTTATCTTTACTGGCAGAAATTAACTCGCCAAATATGACTGTTATTCTAGATACCTATCATGGCAATTTAGAAGAAGCAAATTTAGTTCAAGCTATTAAAGAATGTGGGGATAAACTGAGCGTATATCAAATCGCTGATTCTAATAGAAAAGGCATTGGTTTTGGTCATACTAATTTTGCCGAACATTTCGAGGCACTTGATGAGATAAAATTCTCCGGTCCGATAATTATTGAATGTGCTCAACCTCGACAAACACCAGGTTCAAAAGAAGAGATAGATTTGGATGAACTAAAATTTCATTTGTCTGTCAGTAAAAATTGGATTGTGAATCAAACAAAAGTATTAGTTGCTAATAGTTGATTTATTGTTTGAGTTGCAATAGATGTAGGTTGAGTTGAGCTGCTCACACGGATTATGCCACGGATATACGGATTAAATTGATAATGGATAATTGATAATTACCTCTGGTGAAAACCGTTACGGAATTGAATATAAGGAAATATTATTTCGTAAGCATTCAGCCGTCAGCTTGTTGTTGGGTTTCCTACGTCAACCCAACCTACACTTATTGCTTATACCATTTCTCCATGAAGTTGCGCTTAATAAAAGATAACAGCTATTATTCATTAATTGATAATGGATAATGGATAATTGATAATTACCTCGGGTTTTAACCGCTACGGAATTGAATATAAGGAATATTTTCTTTTCTTGGTCGATTGGATATGGCGAGGAAACCTCGCCATCCCACCCTGCGGGAAGCTACGCTAACGACCGCTTTTTTCCCCTTAAAAGGGTCGGCTTCAAGGCGCGAATTATTTAGTTATTAATTATTCGGTAAAATTCAGGTTTTGGTAAGAATTATTAAGCGCATTGTTACAGAGAAATGGTATTACTTTGAACACTGAAAATTAAAATTAGGAGAAAACAAAATGAATCCGATCTATCAAGACCTAAAAGAAAAACATATTTTAATCACTGGTGGCAGTAATGGAATTGGCGAAGCTTTAACTAAAACATTTGCCGAACAAGCAGCAGAAGTTACCATTTTAGATAAAGATTATGAAAGAGGTTTAAAAGTAGCTGAAGAATGCCAACAATATCATTGTAAAGTCAACGTCTATGGAATAGATTTAACTGATAGTGAAGCTTTAACAGAAACTTTAGCTAAAGTTAAAAAAGACAAACCAGTAGTAAATGTTTTAATTAACAATGCTGGTTATGACCCCCGATGTAATTTGCTAGAAATGTCAGCACAACAATGGAACGATTTATTTCAATTAAATGTTGTACATTATTTCATCACCTGTCGGGAATTATTACCAGAAATGATTAATGCTGGTGGCGGTAGTATTATTATGACAAGTTCTCACCTAGTTTGGATTGCCAAACCAGATATGGTTGCTTACAATGCTACAAAAGCAGCAATAGTAGGTATGGTTCGGACTTTAGCAGAAGCAGTAGGCAAACATCATATTCGGGTAAATTCTGTAGCACCAGGTTGGATAATGACAGAAAGGCAACTTCAACAGTGGGTGACACCAGAAGCAAAACATAAAACTGTACATGAATTACAATCAATTCCTATAGAATTAACACCTCAAGAGTTAGTCGGAACATATTTATTTCTTGCTTCCGATACATCCAGAGCAATAACTCGTCAGACCATAGTTGTAGATGCTGGATATGCACAGACTTAATACACAAGTCAAAAGTCAAAAGTCATGCATCGAGTGCGTAATTCTGAGGTTTCCTACGGGGCGTATAAAGTGCGGAAGTAATTCCGCACACAGCCCCTCCAGAATGTAAGACGCACTCAAGACAGTTAAAAGTAAGAATCTGACCAGGTTCAGTTATTCTTCTGTTTTAGCTTTGTTGCATGAAAGTAGCGTTCTTACAGCGGTTTTCCTACACGGTAGACCACAGTAGGGACGTTCCATGGAACGTCCCTACAAACTTTTGCTTGTGAAGATGTGGTTCATCAATGAGCAAAAGCGCTGTAACATCCATTCCGCAGCTATATCGCTCTGTTTGGCGATTATTGATGCTGTATTTATCTATTGTCCAATAGTTATTTCTGTGCACTGCAAAGTGATCGCTATCTTTAGCGATTATTGATGGGGTGATTTATCTATTGTCCAATAGTTATTTCTGTGCACTGCAAAGCGATCGCTATCTTTAGCGATTATTGATGGGGTGATTTATCTATTGTCCAATAGTTATTTCTGTGCACTGCAAAGCGATCGCTATCTTTGGCGATTATTGATGTTGTATTTATCTATTGTCCAATAGTTATTTCTGTGCACTGCCAAGCGATCGCTATCTTTGGCGATTATTGATGTTGTATTTATCTATTGTCCAATAGTTATTTCTCTACCTATTAAACCTCAAATTTTTTACAAATAAAGCTTTCAGCCTTTTTATGTCAAACATTGATGTTCTATTGATCTATTGTCCAATAGTTACAGCAGTTTCCGCTTTCTCCTGTCTCCTGTCTCCTACTCCTACTAAAAGATCGGTAAATATATCTATAGCGCTACCCATTAAGGTTAGGACATGAATAGAAGCTGTTTGCGCAGCATTCCGTAGGAAAACCCTTTTTGATTCCCCTACTGACTGTTGCCTTGCGCGTAGCGCTTTAGCGCAACTACAAACAAAGACTATCTCTCAAAAATTAACTATGGGTATTAACAAAACTTTATTAATCATGGCAATGGTTGGTGGAGCTGCAGTTGCCAACTTATATTACAATCAACCCTTATTAGCAATAATTGCCGAAAGCTTCCATGCTCCCACTCAGCAAGTTGGGTTAATTCCCATGATGACACAAATTGGTTATGCCTTGGGGTTACTGCTATTTGTGCCCTTGGGCGATATCATAGAACGACGACGCTTAATTGCGACAATGCTGATGGCAACCGCTCTAGCTTTACTAATAGCAGCTATATCTCCTAATATTAGTTGGTTAATTGTTGCGAGTTTACTTATTGGTATGACTACAATAATTCCCCAACTCGTTGTACCTTTTGCTGCTTTTTTAGTAGAACCGGGAAAACGTGGCAAAGCTGTCGGAACTGTGATGAGTGGTTTATTCATTGGCATTGTTTTAGCTAGAATGACTAGCGGATTCATCGGAGCAAATTTCGGTTGGCGAGCAATATATTTTTTTGCTAGTGGGTTGATGATGTTAATAGCAGTAGTATCAACATTTGTACTGCCAAAAGCACAACCCTCTGTCACCCTCTCATACCCCAAATTAATTCTTTCTTTGGGACAAGTAATTCGAGAACAGTTATTATTGCGGCAAGTAGCTTTAATTGGGGCAATGTCTTTTGCTGCTTATAGTATTTTCTGGAGTACAATGGCATTTTTCCTGAAAGCGCCACCCCTAAACTACAGTAGTCAAGTAGCAGGAATGTTTGGTTTGGTTGGTATTGTGGGAGCTATAGCAGCGATAATTGCTGGTCGAATGGCAGATCGAAAAAATCCTAGATTGATTTCTATGTTAGGTGTTGTGATTTCTAGTTCATCATTTTTAGTATTTTCTTTAGCAAGATATGAATTATGGGGTCTAATTTTGGGAGTGATGCTGTTAGATTTGGGGGTGCAGACAACTCACATTTCTAACCAAGCACAAATTTATAGTTTGCCTGCCGAAATACATAGTCGTCTGAATACAGTTTACATGGTTACCTATTTTGTGGGAGGAGCTATGGGTTCTTACTGTGGTAACTATGCTTGGAGTAATTGGCAATGTAATGGAGTTTGTAGCGTTGCTTTATTTGTTCTAGTTTCAGCTTTGAGTATTTTATACTTCACAATTTTCTGGAAAAAACCAAAGCAACAACTTTTGAGTGCTAGATAATTTTGTGTAACCCCTATAGTTTCAGTAGGGTGCGTTAGACGACTACAATTATTCGTTGTCATAGTGATTTAAAAATCCGTCGTCACGCACCATCAGGACTTAAGCACAGACACTAAATAGAGTGAGAGCGTTAGCGGAGCTTTGTATTAGCAAATGCCATTCGCCCCTACATACGGCGTTTTCAAGGTTAATTTGCGTAGTTGTGCTAAAGCGCTCCAAATATCTCTAGCAGTGTTAAAGCGCAACTACAAACTCAGACTTTTTTATAATTATTGCAACCAACCCTACCGAATAATTAAGGTAAAAATCCTCTCACTCGCCGTGGAGAAACAATGAATTAATATTCCTTTTATTCAATCCTCATCCTTTTAGGGAGAGGTAATTATCAATTATCCATTATCCATTATTGAAACCTACACTTTTATACAACAAAATAAACAGGAATTTTAACTATGCGTCCTATACGTGCCATTCGCTTTGACAATTTCGGATCTCCGACGACTCAACTCAAACTTGAAGAACTTCCCACTCCCGTTTTACAACCTGGTGAAGTGCTAGTTGAAGTTCATGCAGCGTCTATTAATCCCAGTGATGTAAAAAATATTTTGGGAGTTATGGAAAGTACTACTCTTCCCCGCACACCTGGTCGAGATTTTGCTGGAGTTGTCGTTGCAGGTGCGCCAAATCTAATTGGTACAGAAGTTTGGGGAACAGGAGGCGATATTGGATTTATCCGTGATGGTTCCCACGCTTCTCATTTGGTATTACCTGTAGGAGCAATACAACCCAAACCACAAAATATATCCATGATACAAGCAGCAACTATCGGAGTCAGATATATTACCGCTTGGTTATCTTTGATTGAAGCCGCAAATTTACAATCAGGAGAAACTGTTTTAGTAGTGGGAGCAACAGGTGGGGTTGGCAAAGCAGCAATTCAAATAGCAAAATGGAAAGGAGCTAAAGTTTTAGGAACAGTGCGACGGGAATCAGATTATTCAATAGTTGAAACATCTGGTGTTGATATCGTTATTAATTTGGCAACGGAAAATCTTAATTCTGCTGTTTTAGCTGCTACTGGAGGTAAAGGTGTGGATGTGGTATTGGATACAGTCGGGGGTTCTATGTTGGAAAATAGTATGTGGACCCTCAGTCCTAGAGGTCGTTTGGTCGCTATTAGCGCTCCACCAAAAGAAGCGAAAGTTTGTTTTGACCTCCGGGATTTTTATCACCGGGAGTTGCGCTTGTTTGGGGTTGATAGTCGAGCTTTTGACGTAACTCAATGTGGGCAAATTTTGGCAGCACTAACTCCCTTGTTTGAAACAAATGCTATTTTACCACCAGAAGCGATCGCTACTTACCCACTTAGGGGGGGAATAATTGCCTACGAACAAGTACACAATAGAACTAATGTTTCTCAGCTAGTTTTAACTGCTAATATGTAGTAATATCATGTCTGGTTAACGAAAGTAGCTAACTTTGCGGGTTGAGAACCATCAGCTTGAGCAGACATATTAAACTGGGATTTGATTTCAGGATGATTTTCAAACATTATTTCATACATCCGAGTAGTAATTTGTTTTCCCTGTTTTTTCAGCACTGGAGCGGTAGATTTGACAAGATCGATTGTTTGTTGACTAACCATATATTTTGTTAATAACTTGATACCAAAATAATTGTACCTTTCGATAATTTGTTATGGAATTAAATCCACTTTTTATTTATAAGTAGTCACACAAAATTACAGCAGTTATCGAGTTTATAAGGTACAAAGTTTTATTGCTCTAGGCAACAGCTCATCTGGGAACAGTGAATATAGGAATAAATAATCTTATAACTGTACCTCACTATCCTCAAAAGTTCTGTAATTACACATATCAAGTAAAATAATATAAGTCATAAAAATAGGCTTGGTCAAGATAATTATTATGAGGTTTATTAGAGAATTAAAATCATAAAAAATCAAGCTTTCAAAAGGATAAATTTTTAATAAACTATCTGAAAAAAGTGCTTGATAATTTAGGTGATAAATATGTAATATAGTGTATATAATATCTGTTTTTAATTTATTAAATTACTTCAATATTAGACATCTCCTTCATGCATAGTAGGGACGTTGCATCCAACGTCCCTACAGGGAAATAATTGATAATTTCTGTACGATAATTGATTTGATTTTTTATTATTGAAGATGTCTATTTAATCTCCCCTACTCCCTCACTCCCCCACTCTCAACTATATAATAACAAACGGATTTGATATTATTTCTCCCTGTTGTCTGTTGCCTCTTTTCTGGAGATATCTATCAGAACCAAGACTAAATTTCACAGACATATTCGCTCCGTTGCTGAATCAACTTTGCTACTAAACCAGTCCAACCAGTCTGATGACTCGCCCCTAAACCTGCACCATTATCGCCGTGAAAATATTCATAAAACAAAATTAAATCTTGCCAGTGGGGGTCATTTTGGAATATTTCTGTGTCACCATAAACCGGAGATTTTCCATTTTTATCCTTGAGGAAAATTTTAATTAGTCTCGCTTCAATTTCTAATGATACTTCCCATAAATTCATCATCCGACCTGAACCTGTCGGACATTCCACTCGAAAATCTTCACCTAAATAGTTATGAAATTTTTGTAGAGATTCTATCATTAAATAATTAATTGGAAACCAGATTGGACCGCGCCAATTAGAATTTCCTCCAAACATTTGACTGGTAGATTCCGCAGGTTCATAATCAACTCTATATTCTTCTCCATTAGCATTAAAAATATAGGGATTTTCGGTATGGAAATGAGATAAAGAACGAATACCATAATCGCTGAAAAATTCATTTTCATCTAACATTTTTTCGAGGATTATTCGCAGACGTTCGGGACTAACAATTGCTAATAAACGTTCTGAGTCAATACCGCAAGCTTCCATACAAGCAATATTGGCACTAAGGTCAATCCTATTTGCCATGAACCATTTTACCCGTTTCTGAAATTTAGGTAATTTTTGCAAAGTTTCTGAGTCAATAATTGCCACAGCAAATAATGGAATTAATCCTACTATTGAACGGATTTTTATATGTATATCTTCTTTATCTGGTTGGTGGAGAACATCATAATAAAAATTATCAGTTTCATCCCAAAGTTGAGTTCCATCTGAACCTAAATGATTCATAGCATCAACTATGTAGAGAAAATGCTCGAAAAATTTACAGGCAATGTCTTCATAAACATCATTTTCTTTAGCAAGTTCTAAGGCAATAGTTAACATATCTAGACAGTACATTGCCATCCAACTTGTACCATCTGATTGTTCAATATGTCCTCCGGTTGGTAGCTCTGCACTACGGTCAAATACTCCAATATTATCTAAGCCTAAAAAACCTCCTTCAAACACATTATTTCCCTCAACATCCTTCTGATTTACCCACCAAGTAAAATTGAGTAAAAGTTTTTGAAATACTCTTTCGAGAAACTTGCGATCGCTACGACCATAAAGTTCTTTTTCTATTTGATAAACTCGCCAAGTTCCCCAAGCATGAACGGGAGGATTTACATCACTAAAATTCCATTCATAAGCTGGTAATTGACCGTTGGCGTGCATATACCATTCTCTGGTTATTAGGTCTAATTGATGTTTGGCAAAATTAGGGTCAACTATTGCTAAAGGTATGGCATGAAATGCTAAATCCCAAACAGCATACCAAGGATATTCCCACTTATCGGGCATGGAAATTATATCGTCATTAAATAGATGAACCCACTCATAATTTCTAATATGTTTACGGTTTTCTGATACTGGCTTTTGGGTAGGGTCGCCTTTTAGCCATTCTTCAACAATATAATGATAATATTGTTTTGTCCAGAGTAGTCCGGCAAATGCTTGACGCTGAATATTACGCCATTCATCCTTCATTTTACAAGGGGAGAGACGCTGATAAAATTCATTTGCCTCTTGAATTCTGGTTTTAAAAGTTTCTTCAAATTCTGTATCGAAAGGCTGTTTAATTTCTGGGGAGTTAGCAAGTCTTAATTTAACAATTTTAGTTTCACCTGGTTCTAGTTCTAGACGATAATGTGGAGAAAATTTAGTTCCATACATCTCTGGATTAATAGCATCTTTTTGACCGTTAACTAGATAATTATTGATGCCATCTTTGGTATAAAGAGAATCATTTTTTTCTCCAAATAAAGTTTGTTTATTAGTTTCATTTTCTGTGAAAAATAGTTCCATTGTCTGAGGAAAATAAAACCACCTTTTTCCTAAAGTTGGATGTTCTGTTTCAATCAGACCAGGATTTATTTTTTTGAGCATAGGTTTTTGGGATTTATTTTCCCAAGACCAAGTATTTCTAAACCAAAGAGTGGGTAATAAGTGTAACGTCTTAGTTTCTGAACCTCGATTATTTACTGTAATTTTAATTAAGATATCTTCTGTTGTTGCTTTAGCGTATTCGACCAAAACATCAAAATAACGATTTTCTGCAAATATTCCTGTGTCGAGTAATTCGTATTCTGAAGATTTGCGGTCGCGCTGTTGATTTTCTGCTACTAAGTCAGCGTAAGGATAAGCACTTTGAGGATATTTATAAAGTGCCTTCATATAACTATGACTGGGGGTATTATCTAAGTAAAAATAATATTCCTTGACATCTTCCCCATGATTTCCTTGACTTCCCGTTAAACCAAAAAGTCGTTCCTTGATAATAGGGTCTTCGCCATTCCAGAGAGCGATCGCAAAGCACAGTCGTTGATGATTATCTGAAATACCACAAATACCGTCTTCTCCCCATCGATAAGCACGAGAAAGAGATTGTTCGTGGGAAAAATAATCCCAAGCGGAACCATCTTCGCTATAGTCTTCTCGTACTGTTCCCCACTGTCTCTCACTCAAATATGGCCCCCAGCGTCTCCAGTATGCTTCATGGTTGAGGTCTGCTTCTAATCTTTGTTGTTCTTGAGTAAATAGGTTATTGTTTTGAGTATTCATCATCATTAATATTTCGGAACAGTTTAAAATATTAATATCAATTTATTATAATTTTCCTCAACTATCTGTAACACAATAACTATTTCTATAGCAGGGAACAGTATTCAATAATTGATAATTGATAATTAATAATGTCTTTGTTGCATGAAAGTAGGATTCTTAAGATCCATTCCGCAGCTATATCCCTATCTTTGGCAATGGCTTGATGTTGATTTATCTATTGTCCAATAGTTATGACTCTACTGAGAAAGCGATCACTATCTTTGACGATGGCTTGATGTTGATTTATCTATTGTCCAATAGTTATGACTCTGCACTGCCAAGCGATCGCTATCTTTGGCAATGGCTTGATTTTCATTATCTATTGTCCAATAGTTATTGCTCTACTGAGAAAGCGATCGCTATCTTTGACGATGGCTTGATGTTGATTTATCTATTGTCCAATAGTTATTGCTCTACTGAGAAAGCGATCGCTATCTTTGACGATGGCTTGATGTTGATTTATCTATTGTCCAATAGTTATTGCTCTACTGAGAAAGCGATCGCTATCTTTGACGATGGCTTGATGTTGATTTATCTATTGTCCAATAGTTATTGCTCTACTGAGAAAGCGATCGCTATCTTTGACGATGGCTTGATGTTGATTTATCTATTGTCCAATAGTTATTGCTCTACTGAGAAAGCGATCGCTATCTTTGACGATGGCTTGATGTTGATTTATCTATTGTCCAATAGTTATTGCTCTACTGAGAAAGCGATCGCTATCTTTGACGATGGCTTGATGTTGATTTATCTATTGTCCAATAGTTATTGCTCTGCTTATTCAACCTCAAAGCTCTTACAGGTAAAAGTTTCAGTCTTTTTCTGTCAAACATTGATGTTCTATTGATCTATTGTCCAATAGTTACAGTAGTTTCCGCGCGTTATGAAGTACATATGCGGATCAAGTGCGGCAGCTATATATTTTCATGCAACAAAGCCATTAATAATTAATAATTAGGGCTTGCTGATTAAATATTGCGCGCATTGACTGATATTGGTTTCAGCCTTTTTTTGCCTTTAAAAAGTGCAAACTTTTAGGTCTAAAAAGCTGCATAAAGCTAGTATTTTGGGATGATTATGGCAGAAAAATTACTCTTACAATTTTTACGACTACCTCCTCTCTAATTTCCATTTATCCTGACTCTTAACTACTCCCTACTCCCTACTCCCTACCTCAACAAAAAGACTTTTCAGCAAACCCTAATTAATAATTACCTCTTATTGAAAAGAAGAGGATTGACGCTTAAGAAAAAAAATACAAAGAAGAGGATTGACGCTTAAGAAAAAAAATACTTTGATCCAATCCTATTATTTATAAGAAGAGGTATTTATAAATTCTAAATTCTAAATTATTGAATTCTTCCTTCTTCCTTATTTTATCTATTGAGATTATTTTTTTCTTCCAGTTCTTTCACTTCTTTTTCTAGAAAAAAGTTAAGAAAAGTTCTAATTCCAGCAATTGCTGCTAACCTTCCAATATCACTCCAATTTGGAGATATGGCAGTTCCTACTATATCAGCAGCTAAGAGAAATTCTAAAGCTAGAACTAGGGAGATACCTAATTCAAGTCTGATTGTTCCATCTTGTGCAAAAAGCCTCTTGTTTTTCCGTCTTTTCCACATTTGTGCTAGTGCTTTTAGCACTGCAAAAGCAATAATAAAAACTGCAACTGCTTCAATAAAAATCTTCAGAATAAGCACAAACTCATCTAAAAAATTCTCAGCTAATTCTATTAAATTTACAGCTAGATAAAAACATACAATAGAAGTCATAATTATTCGTTACTACTGCCTCTAAAATTGAGTAAATATTTTAATTTTCTAAGTATATCATGCCAGAAATTAAAAGTCTTGCTACATTCCCTTGAGAGTAGGGAGTAGGCTTAAAAAACATAATATGTTTTGAATTAATGTCGAGAATAGTTATAAACATTGCTGAAGTATTATTATTACTTAATAACTGAAGTTTAATTTATATTCCCCTTATTGTGTAAGAATTTCCTGCGGACTGCTGCGCAAACAGCTATTAGCTGTCATACCATTTCTCAAAAGTTTTGCTACATCTCCATTGGGAATAGGGAGTAGAGAGTAGGGTTCAAAGGCATAAGATATTTTGGATTAATGCTGATAGCTGATAGCTGATGGCTGACGGCTGAATGCTTACCTTATTGCCTGCGCTTCGTGCTTTAAAACCCAATATCATCCAGAGCAACCTGAGCTGCTTCATATAATTCTTCATCAGACACATATCGCCAGTCTGTATCTCCTATTTCCTGATAAAAAGTCTGGTCATAAGCACGAGTTTGAATAACTACTGGCATCGGTACCGCATGACCTAATACCAAAGCTTGTTGTTTAGAATCCAACTTTGCCAACACAGACCGTAAACTATGACCACCAGAAACTCCTGTAAAAATAGAATCTATATCCTTATCATCATTTAATAGAGCTGTAATTCTTGTACCAATTTGAGACATAACTTCTGCATCTATCCCAGAAGGTCGCTGGTCTACTACCAATAAAGTCACAAAATATTTCCGCATTTCTCTAGCTATTGTTCCAAAAATAGTTGAACGTACTATAGCAGGGTCTAGAAAACGGTGAGCTTCCTCAATAGTTATGACTAATGGTTGAGGGCGATCGCTCGGATTTTTAGAACTTAAAAATTTATCAGCTTTCCGTACATAACTATTATGAATTCTACGAGTAATCATATTAGCAGCTAGCATATAAGAAAGCATATTCGACTGGGAACCAAATTCAATAATAACGTGTTTACCAGCATCCAAAGATTCTAAAATTTCTTCAATATAATTATTCGTATTTTTGGTCTGCATATATTTCAGATTATCCAGTCGCAATAACTTTCTTTGTAAAGACATTATTGAACCTTTGTGACCCCTTTTCTCATCACAAAATGTTTGAATATCTTCATTAGTCATTTCCAGTAATTGAGCAATCCAAGATTTACCAAATTCACTTCTGAGAATATTTGCACTATCAATACTTGCCTCCGATAAATTTAATTCCCGTTGCACCAACCCAATATCTTCCACCTCAATTTGGTTATAACTTAAATACAATTCTCGTGCATCTCGCACACCTCTACGTTTAGTCGCTTCTGGATCGAGAGTCCATAATTCGACTCGTTCTGGAAACAATTGTTTTAAACCTTTTACCGTATTAACTTGTTTTCCTTCCGCCATTGCTTCCCAACCATATTCAGAGTGCATATCAAAAATTAAATTTACAGCAGCTCCTTTACGAATAATCCCAGATAAAAGTAAACGAGTCAGAAAAGACTTACCTGTTCCTGACTTCCCAAAAATGCCATTACTCCGTTCTACAAATCTATCTAAATCTAAACAAACAGGTACATCCATATCAATAGGTTTACCTACAGCAAAATTGCGCCGACTCTGGTCATCTTCCCTACCAAAAACCAGACTAAAATCTCTCTCACTTGCGTCAAATACTTGGGAAAAATGACTCGGAATAGTTTTCACTGGCATTAATTTTATTTCAGCACTGGTTTGAGCTTCAAAAGATGCTAAATTTTCTATGGATTGAGATTTTTTGTTATTGCCATTATTGTCATTAGCGTTGAAATATACTGGGGATTTTTCTGAAGAAATAACTAACATCAACATTGGTGCAAGTTCGATAGTGCCATAAGTACTACCTCCAGCTAAAACAGATTGTAAAAAATCATCTGTAGGTAAAGGAGGATTAATCATTATTCGTTCGCTGGATGTTCCTAATAAAACATCAGTTAGCATACAAAAAAAGTGAACGCGTACTCCTTTTACTACCAAAAATTTACCAACCCGCATATCTTCTACTAATATGTCTGGATGTAGTCGTACTTCTAATCCTTGACTGAGAGAACCTTGAATTACTGAGCCTAATGGTTGTTCAAAATCCATATAAATTACTTCGTTACTTTAGAATGCTATATCAAGTTATATCATGTCCGCTTAATTAGTGATAATACAGTTTTTAGGTGCTAGGTGGCGTGGAAAATCCCTACTTTAATAATCTTATACAGTTAGCACATTTTTATCTCAAGATATTTCGGTAAATTTTTGATGATATATATCACTATCCAGTTTATTATTTGTCACAGTTATATTTTTGCGGACAAGAGTTAATAGAAGTTGTATCTATAAGTATAGATTTTAATTTGAGGAAATTAATCAAAATGAATAATAATACATCTAAAGAAGCACAACAAATTCACACAAATTATAACAAAGAACAGATGAATGCCATCGCTAAAGCTATGATTGTCAGTTTTGCTTGGTCTTGGGCAGATTTATTACAGGAAAATCGTTATAAAAACAATAATACTATTGGTAAGACTGCTTCATAACTAAATATTCTGTTTGGTAAAAAAAATATTTATCATAGTAGTAGTGCAAGTATTTTTAGACAAATGAATACAATATGTCAAAAACCAAAACAAGCCAAATTAAATTAGTTTTACCGAAAAAAAAATTGTGGCTTAAAACCCCTATTTTAAGGGGGATAAAAAGAAAAAATTTCCTTTGAGTCAATCCTATCCGTTTTCAAGGAGAGGTAATTATTAATTATTAATTATTAATTATTAATTATTGAATAACCCACCTAATCTGATTTTGAGGTGGGGACTATACTCAACATTTTTTGAAATTAGCCTTGCATCCTTAACCGATCTTTTCTATTAAGTACTTCTTGGTAATCGGGCTTAATTTCCAAAGCTATATTGTAAGAACTAACTGCTTCTTGAATATATCCTAATTTTTCCAAAATTAATCCTCTTTTAAACCATATTTGATGATTACCTGGTCTTAAAGAAACTATTTGGTTGTAGGCAGCGATCGCTTCTTCATACTGCTCTAATTTCTCCATAATCGTAGCTAGTTCTGACCAAGCTTGATAATTATTAGGCCAAATCTTAATAGCTCGATTATAACTCAAAGCAGCCTCTCGATCATTTCCCATTTTTGCCAAACATAATCCTCGTTGTAACCAAGCATCAAAATTTTGAGGCTGTTTTGATATGACCAAATCATAAGCTGCTATTGCTTGAGAATATTTTTGTAACTTTTCTAAAGCAGCTCCTCTTTGTAAACCTACTTTAGCCACAGAAATTCCTTGTTTCACACTCATTTCTATTACTTTGTCATAAGCGGCTAATGCTGCTTCATACTGCTGGAGTTTTTCTAATGCTTCTCCTCGACAATTCCAAGCTTCTAAAAAATCTGGTTGGGTAGTAATAGCATTACTGTATGCAATAAGAGCTTCATTATACTTACTAAGTGCCATGAATGCTTTGCCTCGACCTAACCAAGATTCTGGATAATTAGAATTAATTGTAATTGCCTGATTAAAAGATTCTAATGCCTCATCATACTTAAATAAATCTAATAAAGTATGACCGCGACTAATCCAAGCTTCTGGTAAATTAGAATTAATATTAATTGCTTTATCAAAACAAGCAATTCCTCCTTCTTTCCAATGATTTTTTAAAGCTAATCCTTTATAAAACCAAGCTTCATAATCATCTGGATTTAATTTAATTACCTTATTAAAAGAAGAGACTGAATCGTGATATTTGTGTAGTTTACTTTGAGCAATTCCTAAGTTAAACCAAGCTAAATAATTATCGGGTTGTAATTCTATTGCATGGTCGTAACTAGCTACTGCTTCAGCATAACGAAAAGTTTCAACTAAAGCTAATCCTCTATTTAACCAAATATGGTAATTATCAGGTTGCAATTTTACAGCACAATCATAAGCAGCTAATGCTTCAGCATATTTTTTTACACTTAATAAAGCTTGACCTTGAGCATACCAAATTTCTCCCATCATCGGTTGTATTTTCAGTGCTTTTTTATAACAGTGGATAGCAGCTTGATACTGTTTAAATTCAGCTAAAATAATACCTTTATTGTACCAGAGTTCATAATTATTTTGGTTGACTTTTATTCCTTTGTCAAAGCAAATTATCGCTTCTTCATACTGCTTTAAATTAGATAATACAACACCGTAACAATTCCAAGCTTCATCATCATTTGACTTGATAGATAGCGATCGCTTATAAGCCTCTATTGCTTGTTCATATTTTTGTAGTTTATAGAAACTATGAGCGAGTTTTAACCAACCTATAGCCCAGTCTGGCTTAATTTTAACGGCATTTTCGTAGTAGGATATAGCTGACTCATATCTGCCCATGTTATACATCCTGTTGCCACGGTCAAATTCTGGAAATGCAGAAAATATACTAAAAATTCCATTAGCAGCAGAGATGCTTTGGCTATTAGTATTGTCTAATGTTGTTAAAAATGTCAATTTTTGGGATGATTGAAAATCAGTTTTGGTCATAATTTTTTTCCCTTGAGCTTGATAGAGTCTATCTAAAAATAGTATTATATAATGCAGAAAGAAGAAGGAAGAAACAAAAAAGAAAAATCCTGGCGTTGTCTGAGTTTTAAGCTTTTGATATGTCAGTTCAAATCCGGTTGAATACTTATTATATACTTGGGGAATATGGGGAGATAGGCAAGTAGAGAGATTGAAGGCTTGAAATAATTATAGAATTATGAACATATACTGTATAACCGGATTTTATATCAAATTACAGTAATAGAAGTTTCCAATAATAAAAAATCAAATCAATTATCCCACAGAAATCATCAATTCTTTCTCCCTGCTCCCTGCTTCCTACTCCCTCTCTTCTGGAGAGGTCTAATACCAATTAGATAAATTTTTGCTACAAATAGCTAGGCTATTTCTTAGGAGTCAGGAGTCAGGAGGACCGAGTCGTATGGGAATAGTTTCAATAGCAGTTTTGAGCTAATAAATTCTATTTTTCTCTTGGTGCGCGTTCCCTCTCTTGGTCAGCATTCCCTTGCGTCTGACGCCGACGCGGGGTCTGACCGCAAGCGAGCTGGCGTCGTCGCGGGGTCGCACCGCTTTGTCAAAGGGAGACCTCCTGCATTTGTCTTTTTCTCACGCTTATTATTCGTAACATTCTTTTTTCAAAATGGTCTAATGGCGACTGCTATAGATTCAATGCAAGACCAATATGGAATAGTAAAATTTCTAGCAATACTAAAAAACCTTAAGAGTTTAGTATGCTCTACTGACTACTAAATTTGAATTGAAGTGAAGTTGTTTAACTGGATTTGAGATAACAGAACTTACGCACAACCTACCACTTATGGTAGGAGTTAACCACCATTAACCCCTACAAATAGTGTATAATTTAATCTTCTGCATAAGTACTGAGAACATCAAGATCGAAAACAAAGGAGGATTTGAGCAAAGTTTCACTACAAAAGAAAAAAACAGGGTTAGATATGGCGTTTGCTAGGGCACAACTACGTTAATGTGGAGCGTTGCGTCAGTAGTATCATCCATCAAATTGTGATAAAATTTTTATAGAAAAACATGATAATGATGTTACCTGCGATTCTATACTTGGCCAAGGGACAACATCTGTAACTATTTAACCAACACTTTAGCATACTATATATATTATTTTTGTTCAATCTGGTTATCATCAGAAAAACTAATCAAATTCATATATAATATTTATACTTGTGAATAGTTAAGACGCGACAATTAGCTCAATTGGTGTAACAATCAAATAGGTGACAAAAACAGGTTAGTTATTATCCACTTTTAAATAAAGAGCTTAAAAATATAACTAACCTATTTTTAGGTAAATTTATTTGCCTCAGCAATCTTAGATGTTCCTTTATGTTGTTCTGAAAATTGGAACTAGAGACTTTAAGTAGTAGGTCTCTCAAAAATATTACTGTCGCTCATTTGGCGTTGCTGATTCTGGATATAATTTTGCCCCCCTAGCCCCCCAATTTTGGGTGTAATAAAACTCTAAAAGTCCCCCAAAATTGGGGGATGCGCGGGGGCTTGACCAGAACCAAACAATCGCTGATTCATACTTCAATTCAGCAATGCCGCTCATTTTAATCTAGGGGTAGGACATCACCTCTGTCAAAATTGCGGTCAGGGTTTTCCGGGCTGAAGAATCTCGTGTTGTCGCGTAAGTGCAACGTCGGGAATATGTCAAACTTGTTGATGCCATAAATAAAGAAGTTAGTCTGAAAATTTCTGCTGTTGAGGACAGTAAAAATCCCCTGCAGCATCCTCTGGCTATTTGCAATCAACCTCTCTGGTTGCTTAAACCTCTCCACATTAGTGTGTGGGGAAAATTTGTACTGGAAAATCAAAAGTTAATATCTTGAAGAAGTAGTCAGGAGTCAGGTAGAGAAGTTGTTGGATCGGTGAGGTACAAAAGTCAGTAGAATGCGGTCTATGGAATTCTCACCCCACCAAGAGTATTTGTACCCTGTAGACAGTGAGGTACTAAACCCATAAGGAAAAGATAATTAATATCATATCCAGTAGCATCAGAGCGTGTATAAAATAAGGTAGCAATGGGAAAAAACCTTCTGCCTTTTCGTTTGTCATGCTGCGCAAATAGCATAAGCGCCTTCCTTCTACCAAAATCTAATTACTCAACCGGGCATGATATAACTTTTGACTTTTGCCCATCAGTTGATAATGACTATTCACATCTTACCTTTCCGGTAAAGTAAAAAAATAAACTGTAGAACTCTTATAGAGAGTCTTTAGACCTATGCAAAATCTAGTAAAAACAGGGGCGTGGATGAAACCCCAAACTATTAACATTCTAAATGCTATGACTACTCGTATGTATACTACAGTACCTAAATTTACGCCATTAAAACCTTTGCGACAATGGCTAGACCATATAGAAATTAATAACCCCAAATTAGCCAAATTTCTGTGTAAATTAATTCCCAGTCAGTGCCCCTTTGAGCGTGATATCACTTTTTTTGGTCATATCTTGTTTCATATTCCTCCCATGTGCAAACTCAACCCTCTTTATGATGAATTAATTGGTTTGAGATTTAGAGCTTTGTGTTATTTAGCGGATGTTTGTGGAGAAGATGTAACCTCATACTGCTAGTCTGGGGAACAATAATGGGACTCATTGCCACTGCTTTTCATATTGGCGATAGCTCAAAAGGTAAAGCTTTCCCAGTTAAGAATTAATCAATTGAAATCAACTTTTATTTTATGGGAAAGCTATGAGGTACATTACCGAATAATTAAGGTTTAAAACCCCTCCTTTAAAGGAGAAACAAGAAAGATTTTTCCTTTGAGTCAATCCTCTTCTTTTTAATAATTATTAATTATTAATTATTAATTATTAAATGTAGCTAAATTCCAACTACAGACATTAATAATCCCTTAAATAATTTGATGCCATCTGTATCACCTAAGATCGGGTCTGATGCTCTCTCTGGATGAGGCATCATTCCTAAGACATTGCCTTGACGATTGCAGATTCCAGCAATATTATTAAGAGAACCATTGGGATTAGCTACTTGACTAATTTCACCGTTTTCCGTGCAGTAACGAAATACAATTTGACCATTATTGTCTAATTCTTTTAACGTTTCTGCATCAGCATAATAACGACCTTCACCATGAGCTATTGGTAAACGAATTACTTCTCCTTTTGTATAGGTAGATGTCCAAGGAGTATCAGAGTTTTCTACTTTGACCGGAACTCGATCACAAATAAAATTTAATTGTCGGTTTCTGACTAATGCTCCTGGCAACAGTCCTATTTCTGTTAATATCTGGAAACCATTACAAATGCCTAATACTAACTTACCTTTTTGGGCATGAGCAACTGTTGCTGCCATGACTGGAGAAAAACGAGCGATCGCTCCGCATCTGAGATAGTCGCCATAACTGAAACCTCCAGGGATAACTATTACATCTAGACCGGAAATATCTTCTTCTTGATGCCAAACCATGCGAGTTGGTTGACCTAATAAATTTTGAGTTACCCAAGCTACATCCCGATCGCAGTTGGAACCGGGAAACACAATAATACCAAATTTCATATTAATTTAATTTCAATTATCGTTTCTATACTCTGAAAGAGTCAGACTTCAGGTGTTATTGCAGATTTTTCAACAAGAGTACTATGCACTAGCAACTAGGTCTAAAACTCCACTGTCACAACTAAAATCTAGCACCTTCTTTGACAGTTTCCATGAAACATCTCCAAAAATCAAAAATCAAATCAATTCTTATCCATAAATTATCAATTAATCCCCTCCTGGGAGGGGGAGGGGCTAGGGGTGGGTTGCCTGTTGTCTTCCGGAGCTGTTGCCTTTTGCCTCTTTTCTGGAGATATCTATTAAATCAAAACGATAATTTTCAATAACAGGATTAGCTAATAGTCGATCGCAGATTAATTCTAGTTGTTCCTTAGCTGTTACTTCATCAGTTGCCTGAAGCATCAACTCAATATATTTACCAATTCTAATTTGCTCTACATTGTCATATCCCATCTGTGCCAACCCAGATTTAACTGCAGTACCAGCAGGGTCTAAAACAGATGGTCTTAGGGTAACATATATATGTGCCTGATATTGTTTTGTCACGTGATTAAAAAATATTAGATTTCAACTTCACACGTTAGATATTATCAGTTAAGTTATATTTATAGTTAACAAAATTGGCCATGAAATCCAACCGTACCCGGTCTCAAGAGCGTATTTTGAAGCTATTAAAAATCCAGAAGCGATCGCTATCTGCTCAGGATATTTATTCAGCACTGCGCGGATGTGACCAACCTCTGGGATTAGCAACAGTCTATCGTTCTTTAGATGCCCTCAAACAAGAAGGGCTAGTGATTGTCCGGACTTTGGCCAATGGTGAATCTGTGTATAGTTCCTTGCAGCACAACCAACATCATCTGACTTGTGTAAAGTGTGGGACTTCTATTCCTATTAATGAATGCTCTGTCCATAATTTAGAAAATAAATTACAGAAGTCCCACAACTTTAAGATTTTTTATCACACTTTGGAGTTTTTTGGACTTTGTGACCACTGCACTTTAACTTGAAGAAGGAGTCATTTCAGTTATCAGTTATCAGTTATCAGTTATCAGTACCTCTGCCTAAATTATAGGGATTGAAATATTGAACTTGATTTCTTACCCGTCCCCTTGAAAGGGGAGGCTTGAGACCTTATTTTTTGGTCAGGAGACAGAATACAGGAGACAGAATCAATTGCATGGGGATTCAAGCTCCAAACAATTGTAGGTACCGCGGGTGGCGGTGGAGATTTATACCCCATAAAGCTTCCAGCCAGGAGCCAGCTCCGATGAGCAAAGCCAAAAAATTATACTGACTCGGTCCTCCTGAGGACTAACTTCCAGCCGAAGACTGTTAAGATATTTTTTAACTAGCTATCAGTGCTTCAGCATTTTCCGTACCGGAATGCTCCGCAAACAGCTTTTTGCTTTTTGACCTGGGCTTTATACCCATGCAACTCCAAGCTTCTGCTAGTTTAGGAGGTATTGGTCATCCCTGACTCAACCTCAAAAAAAGTCCTAATGCTGAGTGCTGACCGCTCCTTTAACTATTAACTGAATTGCTGCCATCTGCCACAATAGAACGCATACCTTCTAAAGTTGCTGGAATATTGCGGGGGTCCATGAACATAACTTTACTACTGTCACTACTACCAATTTTCTGACCCATATCCAAATAGTTTTGAGCCAATAAAAATTGGAGTGCTTCTTTAGCATTTGGGTCTTTATGGAGGGTTTTAGTAATAATTTCTAATGCTTCTGAAGTTGCAGAAGCTCTTAATACTTGAGATTGACGTTCAGCTTGAGCTTTAAGTACAATTGCTTTTTGTTGTGCTTCTGCTTCTAAAATAGTTGCTTTTTGACGAGCTTCGGCATCAAGGACTTGTGATTCTGCCTTACCTCTAGCAGAGTTAATAGCAGAATCTCTTTCCCCTTCTGAAGTTAAAATTGCTGCCCGTTTTTGTCGTTCCGCAGTCATCTGTAATTCCATAGAATCTTGTACTGCTTTTGAAGGGCTAATATCTCGTAACTCTACCCTAGTTACTTTTACTCCCCAAGGGTCAGTAGCTATGTCTAATTCTCTGAGAAGAACTTCATTAATTTCTGTGCGGGCCGTAAAAGTTTGGTCTAATTCTAATTTACCCATTTCTGCCCGAATTTGAGTTAAAACTAGATTAGTCATTGCAGATTTGAGATTTTCTACTTTGTAGTAAGCTTTTTCTAAATCCATAATCCGCCAATAAACCACAGCATCTACACTAATTGCTACGTTATCTCTAGTAATACATGGCTGAGGCGGAATATCTAATACTTTTTCCCGAATTGTTTCTTGATAAGAGATTCTATCTAAAAATGGGATAACAAATTTCAAACCAGCATCTAATTTTCTGCCATTATATTTACCTAAAGTTTCTACTAAAGCTTCATTTCCTTGATTAATAACTTTGACACTTCCGGCTAAACCTGAACCACCTAAAGCTAAAAAGACTAACAAAAAAAACTGTTCCATTTTTAATCTCCTAATTATCTAATTAGTTATTATTTCAATTGACTTTGGTTATAAGCATTTAGCTGTCAGCTATCAGCTATCAGCCATTAATTTTTGGGAAGGTAAAAGCAACCTTTGAAATTAAGGAAAGAATAAAAAATTACTTTCAAAGTCCCCGGACTAAACCTGAGAAAATTATTCATTACCCATTGCTATTTGCGTAGCATTCCGCAGGAAATGCTTACCTTTACTTAGGAAGATAAACTGAAGAATTTAATAAATTTTCTGGCAATACAAATAAAGTATTACCTTCACGTCTAACGACAATAACTTTTTCGTGAGCAGCGATCGCGCCACTTTCATCGTCACATTTTGCCCGCCAAGAATTACCTTCATAAATTACTCGACCAGGCTGGCCCGGTAATATTTCTGTTAAAGTTTCTGCCTCCTGAGCATCAGCAATAGTCGCCACTGTATGATTGGGCAACAGGCGACGGAAGGCAAAAGTAGAAGTTACAGAAAAAATCATCCACAAGGCCACTTGTACGCTAATACTAGGAATTAAGAGGGACACTCCTGCCACAACAAAGGCACTTAGTCCCATCATAAATTCAACAAAGGCTGTGGGTACGAGGAGTTCTAAAAAACAAAGAATTGCCCCAGCCAGTAACCAAAATATCGTTGGATTTAGTAGCATGGTTAACGAAGTCAGAAGTCACAACTCAGAAGCGAGTGTGTAATTCTGAGGTCTCCTCAGAATGTAAGACACACTTCATTTCAGTCAGAAGTTTACCCACCCCTAACCCCTCCCAACCCACCCCTAACCCCTCCCAGGAGGGGATGGGAAGTAGGGGATTTAAGCAACCCTCCAAAAATATTTCGCCTTAAAAGGCGGGGTTGCGCGACCCAATTATGTTGATAAATGGGAGTGGTGAGATTAAATTTATCAGCGATTTTTCAGTCAAATTACTGTAGTTTGATGTCATCACCGCCTAAAGTTATTTCTTGACAAATACTCAAGTATATAATTAGTTTATTCTGAAATTTATCAAGATAACTTCTATCTCAACATATCTTTGCGTCTTGACACTAAAGATAGTCAGTTTGGAACTCTCCTAAATTATTTATCAACACCGAAAAAAACAATTCCTGATAGAAATTCTCAAATTAATATTTCTCGTATAATTTTTAACTTTTAAATTTTGATTTTAATTATTAACTTAATAAAATGTCTTCTACCCCACTAATTTATTGCCCAAATATTAACTGTCCTGATCCGGCCAATTCCTGGGGTCGCCAAGAGTGCGAAGCTTGCCAAACTAAATTAATCTATCGTTATTTATGGGCTGTTGATGCCGGAGTTGAGATTCCTGTTGGGGAGTTTCTGGGCGATCGCTACTATGTTGTAGCTCCACAAGTCTGGTTGGATACTAAACCTGCTCAACCTCCTTTTATGTATGAGGAGTTACCAGAAAATATAACGCCATATTTACATTTATATCCCCATAGACTTCATACACCAGGGGTATACGGTTTTTATCAATATGGAGAAGAAGCTTATCCTACGGATATTCTGTTGTTAGACAACGTCCCTCTAGACTCTCAAGGTCAGTTGTTTCCTACTTTTGTAGAAGCTTGGCCAACAGCAACTCCTGTACGTCAAGTTTACTGGTTGTGGCAAATGATGCAGTTATGGAAACCTTTATCAAAAGAGCGTGTGGCTTTCAGTCTGTTGACAAATAGTTTAAGGGTCGAAGGTTGGCGGTTACGACTTTTAGAGTTGGACTTACAAAACCGTAGCAATAAACATAGAGATTTAAGGATTTTTTGGTCTAATTTAATTCCCACTGCTCATACTCATATCCAACAGCCATTACAAGAGATTTGTCAAATGATTGGAGATATTGGGGAATCTCTAGAGGCGATCGCCCCTAAATTGAACCAACTCCTATTAGAACAGGCTGCCCAATTACCATTAAGTGCGGAAATAGTAGGAGCTACGGATACTGGGCCTGTACGTCTCCATAATGAGGATTGTTGTTATCCAACGGAACAAGATTTAGCTAGCAAGCAGTTAGTCCCCCATTTAGCAATGATTTGTGATGGGGTAGGTGGCCATGATGGCGGGGAGGTAGCTAGTCAATTAGCAGTACAGTCCATTAAAAGATTAGTGCAAAATCTGTTGACAGAAGTAGCCCAACAACAGGATTTAACATCACCAGATTTGGTAATGAAACAACTTGAGGAAATTATTCGGGTAGTCAATAACATGATTGCCACTGAGAATAATGAACAAGGAAGAGAGTCCCGACAACGTATGGGTACAACATTAGTTATGGCGCTACAGTTGCCCCAACAGGTAAAATTTTCTCCACAATCAAATCCGAATAATGCCCATGAATTGTATATAGCTAATTTGGGAGATAGTCGTGCTTATTGGCTAACTAAAAATAGTTGTCAATTGTTGACTGTGGATGATGATGTGGCTTCTAGGGAGACGCGTCTTGGTCATTGTCTGTATTGGCAAGCATTACAACGTCGTGATGCGGGTGCCCTGACTCAGGCTCTTGGTACGAGGGACGGAGAGTTTATTCGTCCCACTATTCAAAGATTTTTGATTGAAGAAGAGGGTTTATTGCTATTATGCTCCGATGGCCTGAGTGATAATGATTGGGTTGAGAAGTCTTGGAGTGAGTATACTTCCAAGATTTTTCGAGGTGAATTTTCTCTTAAGCAGGCAGTTGAGTATCTGATTGAGTTGGCGAATCAGAAAAATGGTCACGATAATACTTCAGTGGTGCTTGCCCACTATCGCATTTCTCCAGAACAGTTGGTTTTATTGAATAATCCTACAGTAAAACCTTTGGAAAAGGAAGTAATGCCAGAATTATCTGAGGCTTCTAAAGCACTTCTTTATGGGGATGATAATGATGTTTCGGGGTTGAAACCTGAAGTTGACCTTGACTCTAACCCTGATTCTGAGGTAGAGGCCATGGGAAATTCTTCAGGGTTAAGGCCCTGGATGTTTATGGTTGGTTTATTGTTGATATTATTTGTAGGAGCAGTAGTAGCGGTGTGGCGGAATTGGGAAAATTTTCGCCCAAATTCTAATAATACTCCTGAATCTTGGGAAAGTCCAATGATACCTGATCCTTCGGAAGTTCCTGTTTCTCCTGATTCTTAATGTTTAATTTTGGACTCATAGCTGATATATAATCCGGTTACACAGTTATAGAATGGTTAAGTCTTTAGGAGTCAGGAGTTAGGAGTCAGTCCTCAGGAGTCAGGAGTAGAGAGAATCACAAAAATTTAGTAGTTATGACGATTAAAGATTTTTTGTATCTCCAATTCCCCCGGATATGATACGCAATCCGGCTGATTAGTTATTGTATGGGTAGAGGGAGTAGGCAGTAGGCAGTAGGGGGAGAGTCCTTATTAAATTGACGTGACTTTAGGGTTGGTTTTATGGAAGAATAGGAAAATTCTTAAAGCTAGTGTAATTTCATAGAGCTACATTAGTTAAATTTCTAGGAGATGATAGTATAAGGTTTTAATATATGAAAGTAGGCGATCGTGTTCGCGTTAATACCTCTGTTATTGTTTATATTCATCCTGAACATAAAGGACAACCATTCGATCTGAAAAATCAGGAAGGGGAAGTTGTTGCTATTGTCAATGAATGGAAAGGCAGACCAGTTAGCGCTAATCTACCAATTCTTGTCAAATTTACAAAAAAATTTAAAGTTCATCTTAAGGAAGAGGAATTAGAACTTATATAGCAGAAGAAAGAAGGAAGAAGGAAGAAGGAAGAAGGAAAAATCTGGCGTTGTCTGAGTTTTAAGCTTTTGATATGTCCGCGCCCTTTGTTTCGACTGCTATAGAATAACCTAAAGTGAATACTGAATAGGATTTATGGGGCATTGTCCCCATTTATTTTCCTATTTTTTGACTTTAGGGTGAATTAATTGCAAGAAAAAACCTAAAATATTAATATCACTCTGCATTTTTTGTAATTCTTTTTGGTGTTTTTCAGCCATCTCATAATACCACTGACAATAATTTTGAAAATCTTCTCTATATTGTACTTCCTGATAAAATTCCTGAGTAGTTTGATAAATTTGAAAGATTTCTGTAGCAGGTGAATTTGCTTCTGGAAAGATACTTCTTAATTCTGGAGGCATTAATAGTAATTCCTATTTATCTATTTATTCAATTTATACAAAAGAAGAAGGAATAAAAAAAGCTGGAAAATTTTATGTTTTGTTCCTCAATTCAGAGACAAAAGTTTATACAAAGATGAAGCCCCTTATAACCCACATTCCGCACCACAAAATGTAGCATAAAAACATAAGTCAAAATTAAAAAGTCAAAAGTCAAAAGTAAGAAATTAAGAAGTAATATCATGTCCGGATAATCAGTGATAAAAAACCTTTTTCATTCTAACCTCTTCTTTCCTTCTGCCTTCTGCCTTCTGACTTCTGACTTGCGCGTAGCGCCATAACAGTAAGCATTCAGCTATTAGCTGTCAGCTCTGAGCAATAAAACTCTGCTCTTAAAACTATACTTTATAAACACCTTTCTTAAGATAAAACTTAACCAAATAGAGAAGTTAGAAGTTATGTATTTGCTATTAATCAATTTTTTCCTTATTCCTTAGCTGATAGCTGATAGCTGACCGCTGAATGCTTACCTATAACCAGCCTCGCAGACCATATACTATTATACCTATATATTCTTTTAAAGCTTTAGTAGAATTTTGTAAATTTGCAGCATCAGGAATAATATTTAAGAGAATTCCTTGCCAACTATCTTGTTTTTCCTGTAAGTCTCTTTCGGTAACTAAAAAATCTGTTGGTGCCGGAATTACTGATATTTTCTGTTTTTTGAAGACCAACATAGAACGTGGAGTATGCAGTGCTGAAGTTACTAACAAAACATTGCCTTTAATTTCATTTTTCTCTAAAATTTGTTTAACATTAACAGCATTTTGATAAGTATTGAGAGAGTCAGTATCTTGTAAAATTGCTGTTTTTGGTACTCCCATAGTTTCAGCAATTTCTGCCATATCTCCAGACTCGGGGTTCCCTCCATCTTTCCAATCAACTCTACCCCCACTTAATATAATTAAAGGTGCTTTACCCTGCTGATACAATCTTATTCCATGTAAAATGCGATCGCCCGCTTCACTAAAATCTACCCAAGGACGGGGTGAATTTGCAGGTTTAATTCCACCACCTAAAACTACAATTGCTTGTGCCGATGGTAATTCTTTCGGCGGTAAATTTTGCCATTCTAAAGATTTAATTAATCCTTGAGAAACCCAGGAATTACTAAACGTAAATGTTACTGTAAATGCTAGAAAAATTACTAATGCTGACCATTTAGGATACCACCACAATAAAATAAAAGCTATCAGCATTAGCAGGCAAGATAACCCCAAAGGATAGATAAATAAAGGGAGTAATTTAGAAAGAAACAAAAACATTAGAAGTCAGAAATTAGTATTTTTTTCGAGCTTTTTGATATCTTCTTGAAGAAACTGGACTTGACCTTGAAAGCCAACTTAAGATAGAAACACCGCTACGTTCTCTAGGAGTTTTTGGCCATGTTTTAGGTGGTTTAGGTGGTTTAGGTGGTTTTGATTCTTTTGGAGAATCTACAGGTTCAGCATTTGTTTTCTCTGGGATTTCTGGTCTTGATTCTATTTGTGACCAATACCCTAATAATCCAGCAGAAATACCTGCAATGACGCCAAATATAATACTTGATTTGATTGTATATTCTAGGAGGCTAAAGCTAATACTGAAAAATAGAGTAGCTGCTAGTCCTGCAATTAAGCCTGTTGATATTGATTGTTTATCCATGCTTTGGCCAAGGCATTAAGTGATTGATGTTTGAAAAATTATAGCAATGTGCGCTGGCATATTTACAAATAACAGGAGATTTCCAATAGCTAAAAGTCTTATATTATCAGCCTTTTATTCCCCCTTCCGGAGCTGTTGCCTATTGCCTGTTGCCTGCGCACAGCGCTATATATCAAGTTCGCTTAAATAGGCATATGAAACTGTACATTCTAACTTCTGGTTTCCGTTAATTGTCAAATAAATGGCCTTCCTACATGAATTACTGATATGCCATACAATACAATTACAAGTTAGAGTTGCGCTTGATTCGAGGTGAGGAGAAATCAATAGAATGGTGGTCGTCTTTGGATGCTTTGGTGTTAAACGCGATGACTATAGTTTTGACGGAACATTTGAAACCTGTCCTTTCACCTCAGTGTTTTCACTTAGCCGGGAATGGTGGGTTGAAGGGGGCGATCGCTTACTCCAAATGACTCATAGGCCCAAGATTCATCTCCCTTGGGTTTTATATTTTTCGTGGATTTTAAGGGTTAGCTGCAAGTAGAAAATACATTGACAATTACCAATCATAGTAAAATACATCTCGGATATCTCCAGACATTTCAATTATTTCTCGTATTTGATAGGAGACTGTAGAATTAATATTGATGTAACCATTATTTTCTAGATTTGTACTTAAATCTAAAAGATACCGATTAGCACCTACAATATTTAATTGTAATTGGTCTCTATCAATTCGCTTAGAGTCCATCAGCATTTCAAATTCTGAAGCAATTTCACTAAGTTCTTGCCCAATCTCACTCAAAACCTCAGATGGTAGTTCTCGAACGGCTTTTAGTGATACCAATAATTGATTAAACCGCCTTATCCACCTAGTGAGTTCTTTGCTACCACTACGAGATCTTTCAAATGTATTTCGCACAGGCGATCTTCTTCTAGTAATTTCAGATAAGTAGCGACTTTGTTGTCTGACATCAGAATCAGAATGATATGGTTGAATATTGACACTTGAGGTTGATTTTAGTGCATACCTAAATGCCGGGTGAATTACAAAAAACTTATCTGAAACTTCTACAGTGCCTGGATTTTCATAATAATAGAAAGTACTGCGATTGCGTTCAATACCTAAGAATCCCACACCGTAAAGAATATTTAAAATAGAATCTATATATAAAGATGGAATATAGTCGGGATACCTGTCTTTGAGTATTTCTTCAACACGACCATATATCAGTTTTATTCTTTTTCTTGGAATTACATAGCTAGTATTACTAAATAAAATAAGTAAGTCATTTAAGAAAGGATAGTTTATCGTATATTCTCCTATCAAATCATTTAACTTCCAACTTGAATACACATCAAGGGCTTTCAGAACACATTCTTCAGAAATAACTTCAAGACTTTCTCGACGAGCGAGATCTGTACATAAATTACAGAGTTGAATAGCATCACGTGGTCTCATTAATGTATGTGACAAGATAAATTTTGATGCTGCAATACCCTTAATTCTAGAAGGGAAATAAACAGACAAGAAATCATCTAGACTCATTTGATGATTCATCGTTGAAATCCTAGCCCTAGCTAGGATTAATTCTGGCAATGTTTCTTGCGTCCAAAGAATAGACTCTTCATCTCCTCGCAGCTTGTCTTTGTCAAAGAATTGAAGTTGGTCATAGATATCACTTCTCAGGAAGACAATACATCTAACATTTTCAAATTTTGTATTAATATCTTTGACAGCCATAAGTAAACCGACAACCATATGGCAAGATGAAATATCATCATCCCAAATTTCATCGACTTTATCTATTAATATATAAAGAGATTTACCATCTAGATTTGATATTTGAGATTTTAGTTTTGCTTCTAAAAAGTCAAGTTGTTCTCCTAGTTGCAGGCCAGGAATTATTTGTTCTTCTGCAGATACCTCAAAGGACTGTCCGAATGCTCCTAATGTTAATTTAGTGCTCAGTTTTCCAATAATTTTCCAAAACTTTTCCTGGATATTTAAATCGTCAACTTCACGGTTGTCAACACTTCGATTTGCCTTATTGCTGTTAAGTAGACAGGCGATCGCTACAATCTTTTTTCTCTATTACTTGCTTGGGGTGGACTGTTAATTAGCTAAAGGTACAAAAAAACATTTGGCCCAAAAGCCGTTAATGGTGATGGCCCTAACCCCACACAATTGTAAATAAATAAAAAGGATTTTTATGTTATCTTAATTATAAGAATGATAATCATTCTCACAATTATCCTCCTCAACCTTCCAAGCTGAATAGCTTTGGGGTTAAAAAGGTTCCAGGAGAAATCCAACTATAACCATTACGCTTATGCTAAGTATTGAAACTCCCAAACCTCAGTTAAAGACTTCATTTCTCGAACGGCTCCAAAATCCGGATCGTCCAGTGGTAATCTTTGACGGCGCGATGGGAACTAACATCCAATCCCAAAACTTGACCGCCGAGGACTTTGGTGGAGCGGAATATGAAGGTTGTAATGAATACTTGGTCATCACCAAGCCAGAAGCAGTGGCGAAAGTCCATCGTGATTTTCTTGCAGCGGGGGCAGATGTTGTCGAGACCGATAGCTTTGGATCTAGCCCCTTAGTCCTCGCAGAGTACGATCTAGCCGATCGCGCCTACGAGCTAAGTAGAAAGGCGGCAGAGTTGGCTCGCCGTTGTGCGGATGAGTTTACGACTCCCGAAAAACCTAGATTTGTCGCAGGTTCCATCAGTCCAGGGACCAAACTGCCTACCCTCGGTCATATTACATACGATGAATTAAAAGCGAGCTTCATGGTGCAAGCAGAAGGTCTCTATGACGGGGGAGCCGATCTTTTCATCGTGGAAACCTGTCAAGATGTTCTGCAAATTAAGGCGGCACTGAGTGCCTTTGAGGCGGTGTTTGCGAAAAAAGGCTCACGAATCCCCTTAATGGTGTCCGTGACTATGGAAATCCAGGGAACCATGTTGGTGGGGACAGATATATCTGGGGTACTGGCAATTCTGGAACCCTTCCCCATTGATATTTTGGGACTAAATTGTGCGACGGGTCCCAATTTGATGACTTCTCATATTAAGTATCTGTCAGAAAATTCACCGTTCCCCATTTCCTGTATTCCCAATGCGGGACTACCAGAAAATGTTGGCGGTCAGGCAGTTTATAAAATGACCCCCGAAGAATATACAACTGCCATGACAGGTTTCATTGCGGAACATGGAGTTCAAATTGTCGGTGGTTGCTGCGGTACGCGCCCAGCACATATTCAAGCTTTAGCCGAGGCTGTGGAATACACCCCACTAAAAGAGCGTTCGGTGCGAAAAAATACTGTAGGGGAGGTTCGAGACTCACTCTCCTATACGCCAGCAGCAGCTTCCATTTATTCTGCCCAAACCTATGAGCAGGATAATTCTTTCTTAATCGTTGGCGAGCGATTAAATGCCAGTGGTTCTAAGAAAGTCCGCAAGCTTTTGAATGAAGATGATTGGGATGGGTTATTGGCGATCGCTAAATCCCAGGTCAAAGAAGGCGCGCATATGCTGGACGTAAACGTAGATTACGTCGGCCGTGATGGAGAACGGGATATGCGAGAACTGGTGTCGCGACTGGTGACTAATACGACTCTGCTACTGATGCTTGACTCCACCGAATGGACCAAAATGGAAGCGGGTCTCAAGGTCGCCGGGGGCAAATGTTTGCTCAATTCCACTAATTATGAAGATGGAGAAGAGCGATTTTTTAAAGTCCTGCAATTGGCAAAAGAATATGGTGCAGGAGTTGTCATTGGCTGTATCGATGAAGAGGGAATGGCTCGAACCGCCAAGAAAAAATTCGAGATTGCCCAACGCGCTTATCAGGATGCCCTCAACTTTGGGATTCCACCCCATGAAATTTTCTATGATACCTTAGCTTTACCGATTTCAACTGGGATTGAGGAGGATCGGGAAAATGCCAAAGCAACGATCGAATCAATTCGACTGATTCGGGAAAATCTGCCTGGTGTTCACTTTATGCTAGGGGTCTCTAATATTTCTTTTGGCTTGAGTCCAGCCACTCGCATCACCTTAAATTCTGTCTTCCTGAATGAAGCGATGAAAGCTGGGATGGATGGTTCGATTGTCTCCGCTGCCAAGATTTTGCCGTTATCGAAGATTGACGAAGAACATCAACAGATATGTCGCGATTTGATTTATGACAAGCGCAAATTTGAAGGGGATATTTGCACCTACGATCCGTTGACGAAGCTGACGGAAATTTTTGCGGGGGTGAGTGCAAAAGATGCTAGATCGAGTGCTTCCTTAGCAGATTTGCCCATCGACGAACGCTTGAAGCAACATATTATTGATGGCGAGCGGATTGGATTGGAAGATGCGTTAAAGGTGGGTTTAGATGCAGGTCATAAAGCACTGGAGATTATCAATACTTTCTTGTTGGATGGAATGAAGGTTGTGGGCGAACTGTTTGGCTCTGGTCAAATGCAATTGCCTTTCGTGTTGCAGTCAGCGGAAACCATGAAATCTGCCGTTGCTTTCCTCGAACCCTACATGGAAAAAATCGAAGGAGAGGACGAAGACCGCGGTAAAGGGAAATTCCTGATTGCTACTGTTAAAGGCGATGTCCATGATATCGGGAAGAATTTGGTGGATATCATCTTGACCAATAATGGCTACAAGGTTGTCAATCTGGGTATTAAACAAGCCATTGAGGCAATCGTCGAAGCTTATGAGCAGCATCAGCCTGATTGTATTGCCATGAGTGGCTTGCTCGTGAAGTCTACAGCATTTATGAAAGAAAATTTGGCAGCATTTAATGCTAAAGGTATTACAGTTCCAGTGATTTTAGGCGGTGCAGCACTAACACCAAAATTTGTGTATGGGGATTGTCAAGATACTTACAATGGGCAGGTGATTTACGGTAAAGATGCTTTTGCCGATTTGACCTTTATGGATCGACTGATGCCGGCCAAAGAACAGCAATCCTGGGTGGATACCGAAGGCTTTACAGGAGAATTTGCTCAGTTTAACCAAAAGGGACGAAAGGCGATCGAAGATTTAGATCGAGAAGTCAATGGTGATGGGCAGAAATCCGATGGAGAAGTCAATGGTGATGGGCAGAAATCCGATGAACCCACTGTCATTGATACTGAACGTTCGACTGCGGTAGAGATTGATATCGAACGTCCTACGCCGCCTTTCTGGGGGACGAAAATTCTTCAGAGTGCCGATCTAGAGTTAGAAGAACTGTTCTGGTATATGGATTTGCAGGCACTGTTCGCTGGCCAATGGCAATTCCGTAAACCGAAAGGCCAATCTCGCGAGGAATATGATTGGTTCCTGGCATCGAAGGTTCATCCGATCTTGGAAGAATGGAAGGAAAAAATTCGCACAGAAAAATGGTTGGAACCTACTCTAGTTTATGGTTATTTCCCCTGTGCAGCTATCGGCAATTCTGTTCATGTTTACGATCCTAGTGTCATTGAGCAAGGCTTAACACCGAAAACAGCAACCCCGTTTGTCACTTGGACATTCCCCCGTCAGAAGTCCAACCGTCGGCTGTGTATTGCTGATTTCATCCGCCCCCTCAAACACAATCAATTTGATGTCTTGCCTATGCAGGCAGTCACTATGGGAGAAATCGCCACCGAGAAAGCACAGGAACTCTATAAAGACAACAAGTACACCGATTATCTGTACTTCCACGGGATGGCGGTGCAGATGGCGGAAGCTTTGGCAGAATGGAGTCATGCCAGGATTCGGCGGGAATTAGGTTATGGGGATTTAGAACCTGATAACATTCGCGATGTATTAGCGCAGAGGTATCAGGGTTCTCGGTATAGTTTTGGCTATCCAGCTTGTCCGACGGTGATGGATCAAGTGCCACAGTTGCAATTATTGGGATGCGATCGCATTGGGATATCCATCGATGAGAGCGAACAGCTTTATCCAGAGCAAACGACTACTGCTTTTGCCACCTATCATCCTGTCGCTAGATATTTTAGTGCGTAAGAGCGATCGGCAATGGGGTCGCGCTTAAATCCAGGCGACCTCTAAGTAGATCGAAGGAGGTTTCTGTAGGATGTGTTAGCGATAGCGTAACGCATCAAAACCTCACTCTGCGGTGCGTTACGGCTCTGCCGATACTGGTAGCGAAATTAACATTCCGAAATATTGGCAACAAAACGAAGGTTTTTGAAGCCCCCCAGCCCCCAATTCTGGGGTAGCCTGGACTCAAAGTCCCCCGTGGAAACAAGAGCGTAGCATCCTCTGGCTTCCCCCTTTCAAAGGGGGACGGGAGGGGGATTCAAGGGGGATTTAGGGGGCTTCGGTGTCGCTTCACGACATTACGAAATATTTCGCCAGCAGCGTCCGGCTCTGCCTAACGCACCCTACAAGCTACAAGCTGGATTTGCTTTCAAAATATAGGTCTCTAAATGAGTGAAACAAACGATAAATCGAATTGGCATCAAGATTTTATTGCCAGTAATTTGCTGGTCATTGGCTATAATGCTTGGGTTGGTCATCTCAGTCAGAAGCGCGGCGCAATAATTTGTAGCACAAATTCTCCAAAATTGGGGGTTGGCGGAGAATCATTCCAAACCCATTTTGTCGGACGTTCTCGCCTTGCGCCGTTCCTGAATGCCTGGTTAGCGGCTCCTGACACTGCAATTTTGCGCCATGACTTTATGATTGGTCACATCTTGGAAGTTGTCGATAATTATTCTCCAACCACAGAGGTTGTATTGTTGCTGGAGTCTTTCGATCAGGCGATGTTCTTTTATTTGAAAAACCGACCCATCACACCACCTCAATGCTACGAGCAAGTACGTAAGACTTGGGATGAATTCCAGCCAGGAGTTAGTGCTGGGCAAGATGAACAACTTCCAACAATCTGTCAGAACTGAGATCTCGATAAATTGGTTATTTAAACCATAATTAAGCAAAACGTACCGACTCCCGCGATACCGATTTCCACAGTTCCTCACCTCCTCACAGGCGGAATGCGAGCCATAATTACTTTCTGCAATAGGGCAGGACGGTCCCTACGGGGGACCGCCCCACCGCCGCTGAACGCATACTGAGTTGCTAATTGAACAATGGCAGTCGCGCTGTTGAGGGCGGGTAAATCGCCAAACATGAGGGTCGTATTTTCAGAAGAGGCGATCGCGATCGCAGCCCTGCGCTGCCGCATAACTAAGCCATTCGAGCGACGGAGCATCAATCTGGATTTGGCATCAAAGACTAGCTGCCGTCGCTCAACTCCAGGACATTAGACTACCACGTTCTTCACATTAACTATTTTTAATTAGGCAGCAGAAACCAAGCGCTGATCTGGTAAGAAAGCTAAGACAATGTGTTCTGGTGGAATGCCTCCACTTAATAAATCCTCAACAATCCGTTCTTAGAAACCTACGATAATCTATAGAAATCTATGATTATCTGTTCTATTCCTGCTTCATTCTGGCAACGTCGGCGTTATCCAGTCTACAAGCTGTCACGGTCGTTCGCGCTAGCGTTGCGGAGCAAACTGACCGCCATAGCTAGATTTAAACTAGCATTCAAGTCTCGTTCGCGCTAGCGTTGCGGAGCAATCGCAGCTAAAATTGCAGTGTTCGCACTTAAACACTCTTTCTGACAAAGACAGAGACTCTTTAATCTTTCCACACCTACTGCAAGTTTTGGAACTAGGAAACCATCTATCAACAATGATTAGTTCAGAACCGTATAACTTACATTTGTACTCTAACTGTCTTCTGAACTCGTAAAAACCCATGTCAGCAACAGCCTTAGCCAACTTATGATTGGCTATCATTCCTGATACATTAAGGTCTTCTATTACTATTTGACTGTGGTTTTTAGCCAAATAAGTAGGCGCGTTTATGCAATGCATCATTCCTGATGTTGGCTATCCTTTTGTGTAACTGAGCTATCTTAAGTTGTGCTGCCCTCCAGTTGTTTGAAAACTTGACTTTATGTCGATTCAGGTATTGCAGTCTAGATAATGCGCGCTTCTAATTTTTTGTAGGACTTAGCACCAACAAAAACCTCACCAGTTGAGAGTGTCGCTAGGTTTTTTACTCCTAAATCTACACCAACAACATTTACTGACTTCTCAGTGATTTGAGGTATAGTTTCTACTTTAAAGCTCACAAACCATCTATCAGCTTTTTTAGTTATAGTTACAGATTTAGGAGATACATTATCTGGCAGTATTTCATAAGTTTTTACCCATCCAATTCTTGGTAATTTAATATGATTAAAACCTACCGATATTGACCCATCTAGAGTGTTTGCGTAGCATTCCGCAGGAAAACTATCATCTCTACCTTTTTTCTTGAATTTAGGTTGCCCTGAGACTTTACTAAAACAACGCTTCCAAGATAACGATAAATATCTCAAAGCATACTGAGGCGCTGTTTTAGACACTTCATAATACCAATAGTTTTTAGGTTTAACCATTGCTACTAAAAGTTTATGCAGGTCGATTGCAGTAGGAAATTTAAGTTTGCTCTCAGGATTATTTGAATTGTGATTAAGGATGTTCCTAGTCAACCATAATCCCCAATTCCAAGCGTGACGAGATACACCAGCGTGTTTAGCGAGTAAGGTTTTTTGCTGCTTATTTGGGTGCAGTTCAGTTTTGAATCCAAGTAGCATAAACAGATAATCCCAGATTTTTATAGATTATACCAGATTTTAGCTAACAGTTACAAGCCCTTGCTCAAGGCCATCATACTCAACCCAGACCTTATTATCATGAAGCTTTAAGTAAATTAAGTTGCCTCGAACTCGTCTATTAGATATCAGATTCCGCATCTGAAAGCACCTAAAAATTCCAGCCATCTCCTACAGCAAAAGGAGATGGCTGGAAAAAGCTGGGTCTGGCAACTATTTTTCGCCTATATTAGACTTGTCGCTTTATAAGGTAAAGTATAGAGTTAGTAGGGTGTTTGAGATGGGACAATGTTAGATATCAATCGGGTTCTAAAAGAAGACCGCTTATTAAGGGCATTGACTGGACTAAACCGTAAG
>JAAHGF010000035.1:0-23679 GCA_010672585.1 Okeania sp. SIO1I7
ATGAAAAAAAATGACCGCTGTTTTAACAGAGGTGATGTCCTCCCCCTGTGTTGACGTTGATAATAACATGCATACCTCCTAGCTTGTCAAGGATATAGGAAGGTTTTATTTGTGGAGGTATCCGACTGTTTGCCCTGGCTTTCCCATCCCTCCGCTCCCGATCTGCGGAGAGCGCGGGACTTCCCGCCAGGGAAGTTAAAACAAACTAGAACCTAGAAGGAGAAAAGCGCCACACCTTAATCGTGTCATCAAAACTACCACTAATCAAAGTTTTGCCTCTAGGGTCAAAAGTCAAATTCACCCAGGTCGAATGTCCCTTCAGAGTTCCCATCAAACCACCTGTATCTATTTGCCAGAGTTTGATCGTACCACCAAAATCTCCACTAGCTAGAGTCTTACCATCAGGACTAAACTCCAGAGACTGTATTTTCTCTGAATGACCGATCAAAGTACGTTGAGAACGCCTCACAACTCGTCGGGGACTACTGCTATCCAGATCCCAAAGTTTAATCGTATTATCCCAACTACCACTAGCTAAAGTCTTACCATCTGGGCTAATAGCAACAGACCATACTGGCTCATCATGTCCTCTGAGTGTGCGTAACAATCTACCATAACGCCAATCCCATAGCTTAACAGTACCATCATTACTACCACTAGCCAGAGTCTTACCATCACTACTAAAAGCAACAGACTGAACCTCATCTAAATGTCCATAAAGAGTATACAAAAGTAAACCACTATTCAAATCCCAAAGTTTAATAGTTTTATCTTTACTCACACTGGCAATGGTATTTCCATCTGGACTAATAGCTACAGAGAACACATCCTTCAGATGACCATACAATGTATTTTTCAAAGTACCACTGTAGATATTCCAAATTTTAATCGTACTATCACTACTAGAACTGACTAGAGTACGACCGTCGGGACTAACAGCAACAGACCATACAGGTCCGTCATGTCCTGATAATTTACCAAGATTCTTACCGCTACGCAGATGTAACAGTTGAATATTTCCATTCGTACTGCCACTGGCAATAATACGACCATTAGGACTAGCTGCGATTGACCAAACTGGGCCAGAAGTAGTCGCTAAAGTTTGCAGTGGAGAAAGTCGGTCTATGATTCCCGTAGATGGAGATATGGGAGGGAGAGTGCTTATATTAGAATCAAAATCATCTATTTTTAGTCGAGGTGGCCTTGGTTCTAACTTAGGAATATTAGTGGATGAAGATAATGGCTGAGTTTGGGGAGATGGTAAGCGAGAACTAATAACTAAAGATAACAGAGCGATCGCTGCTGCTCCCCAAGCAGTGACAGTCCACCGTGGTTTCTGTAGAATAACATCTACTGGTGTTGGTCCATATTTGATATCTTTAATAACTTCTGCCACAGACTGATACCGTTGACGATGGTCTCGCTGTACCATTTTGTCTAATATCCGACCCAGATGGCGACTAATGGGATGTTTTAAATAGTCTCGCCATGCCCATTTATCTGCTTTTATATCAAATAGTTCAAAGGGTGAAACCATAGTTAATAGGTGAAGACAAGTTATTCCCAAACTATAAATGTCACTGTTGGGGTAGACTTTCCCTTTTGTTTGTTCTGGGGCAGCATATTCAGCAGAACCATTAATACTTCCTATTGATAATAAATCTCCAGTAGCGGAAATGGTGACACCAAAATCGACTAAAACAAATTCTTGGGTATTTGTTCCTGGTTTTGTCCGACAAATAATATTTTCTGGTTTAATATCTCCATGAATCAGGTGATGGTCGTGGATAAACTCTAAGACTGGCAACAATTGATTTAATATTTGCCAAATTTTATGTTCACTAAAGACACCATCTTCTATAAGTTCTGTGGCCAAATCACGGCCTTCGATATACTCTTGTACGAGATAACGGTGGCCATCGTGTTCTACAGAGGCTAATAGTTCTGGAATCTGGGGATGTTTACCGATTTTGTCTAGTTGTACTGGGTTGCAACTAAAGGTGGGAATAACTTCTTGACCCTGAAAAACTAGGTCTTTTCTGTCGTCTAGGTTGACAAACTCCTTAATGATACACGGCGGTTTAGAAGGTTTGTCTTGGTCAATGGCTAGAAATGTATGGCTCCAGACGCTTTCACCCAAGGGTTTGATGACTTGGTAGCGTTCTTTGAGTATAGGGGGGCAGTTGGATATTCCTCCTATTGTCTCATTTTTGCTGACAATTTTTTTGTCAGGGTATTCTGGATTTTGGCTGTGAGAATTGATGCGAGGATTCATAATCAGCAATCAACTAGCATATTTTTTCTTTGACACTCCACGGACTAAAAGTCGTGTGGATTCTTAAGGGTCATAAATTTGACGGACTTTCCTCACATCAAATTTTACCCTTAACGGCATAGCCAAAGATGCCTCTAGTCTGTCTGGGTTAAACCCATTCAGGTTACTTTTGACTCCGATATTTGCAGCGCCATTTACGTCAGCATTTATCAATTTTCCTTGCCTGGTTCTGTACAAACCGTGCTTTATCCGTCTACCACTAAAACTTTGTTTAACCGGGTTGTTAAACTAAGCCAGTTTGTTACCAAACCGACTCGTCTTCAGAACCGTGCGTGAGACTTTCACCTCACACGGCTCCTCTCTTAAACGTCCCTTTTCATGGGTACACCCCTGTCTTAGTGTCAACTATATCGTCAACCCATAAATATCCATCAGGTAAGTCCTGTAACTTTGGTTTTGGATATGCCTTTTTGTCTAAAGCAGTTTTAGTATCGTGGCAATGTCGGTGCAACAATTGTTTATTCTTATATGTGTTGTCACCACCAACTGACCTTGGTTTTATATGGTCAACTTCCATGAGGTCAGTTGGTCTAAAAGTTAGTCCACAAAATGCGCATTTATTCTTTTGCCGTTTTAACAGCGTTGTGACTTCTTTTCTTACTCCTGGATACTTGCCGATTCTATTGCTCCAATAAGTCCAATCGCCGTCATAAGGGGATTTACTACCTTTAACCTTTATGTGTCTTATAATTGGCACATCCGAGTGTTGGTTAAGTATATATTCACCGTCATTAAGTACCCAATTCCTGGTTTCTTTGCAGTGAGGGAAATACTTATCTTTAACCCATTTGGCTGACTTATTTGGATGTCTTCTACTTGCCCATCTCCATAACCTTTTCCATAAGAGCATATCCAGTTTGCTGAATACCTCTTTGCTGACTGCGGAGGAAAAGTAATTAGCCCATCCTCTTATTACCGGGTTTAGTTTAGCTATTAAAGCCTTAGTAGGGGCGTTTTTGTGAGAATCACATATATCCGCCAATTTCCGATAGTGAGTTTTAATGCTCTTGGAAGATGGTTTAATCAGCGTTTTAAATCCTTGTTTGGTTGTCTTTATGTTCCACTGCCTGATTGTAAAACCTAAAAAGTCAAATCCAGGTTTTTTCCCTTCATATTCCTCCAAGGTGTGGGCAATTTTGGTCAATTCTAGTTTTAGTTCTAATCCTACCTGGTTCAACCATTCCTGTATTACGGCTTTTGCTTGCAATATTATTGCGATGTCTTCATGTAGTACAACATTGACCTTGAATGGCTTCCTAAGATTTCGACCTATATGCTTAGGTGTCTTAGAGAGGTTTCCTCGTTCCCTTATTTCCTTTATTACGGCTGATTTAGTGGGGTAAAATCTCCCGGAGAGTTCGGTATGGTTGTTGATACAGACGCCAAAATGTCTATATCCATTGACCCTCTGACTCTGTCCTACATTCCATAGCTACCTTTGGAATGGTTGTTTGTTACCAGAGTTTAATTACCTTCCTGTTAGTCCACTTGTCAGCCTTTGCTCACGGTATCGTTCCTCGGTAACTGGTATTTTCCCGTTTTTAAGCCAGCTTCGGAGATTGATGTTCAGTCTCTACTCCGTGGCCTATGCTGTCAACCCAACAACAAGGCAGATGGAATTTCACCACCAAGGACATAAGAGTTATTCACAAATCGAGGTTATCCTCATGTATTGACTTGGAACGGCCATTTATGTCTAGTTTCCTAGTTTAGTGGTCAACGAGTCGCACATTGGCATTAAACACAGGTATTTGATCATTATCTAGCAAACTAGCTTTAGATGTATAAGACTCCTCCTGTTCTTGATAAGTCAAACCATATCTATTACACATAGATTGTAGTTTTAACCTAAAAATATTGTGTGGTATTTGTACAAATTTTTGATACCCACCCCTCTTGCTCCCCTCCCTGGAGGGGATGGGGGTGGGTGATATTTTGTTTCATGCCTGGATTAACGCCTACAACAATATCGGATATATTGTTATCTCTGCACCAGTTGATTAAATATCTAGCTGCTTTGTTTAAGTAATCTCTAACTTTGTTGTTTCGATTAACTGTAATACTTATTTGTTTTTGGGTTAAATTTTTAATGCTTTGCTTGTCTTTTATAGATTGTAATCTAGCATTTTCTTTGTTGTACCACTGGTTGATTAATTTGAGCTTTCTACCGTCTAGAATAAACGATGACCCAGTATTTGATATACAAGTAGCTAGATTGTCTAAACCAAGGTCAATAGCTAGTGCATTATTAGATTTTACTGCTGATTTTGGGATTTCTTCTGTGATAAATTCAACCTCAAAAAAACTAGCGTTAAATCTTGGAATTATACGGACTTCTTTTAGATTTTTATTAACTAATCTTTGAGGAAATGGTATTTTTACCGCACCATATTCAGCCTTGAATTTTCTAGACATCGGGATATTAAAATACCCGTTTTTTATTATTATTCGAGGTATTTTTAAAGGAAAATACCCTTCTTGATTTAGATATTTAGGTATTCGTATTTTTTCAAATCTATATAGCCCTTCTTTTGCTTTTTGTATTAACCCAAAGAAAGATTTAAAAGACCTGTCTACAACTTTTAAAGTTTGCTGTGCAATATCGGTTTGGAGTAATTGGTAATTTTCATTATTTTTGCAGTTATGGTAATTTGATTCATATCGTAAATACCCGCCTTCAGCAAAATAAAATTGTCTTACTGAATACAGCCCTACATTGTACATATTTTTGGATAATCTGCACAATTGTCTTAAGGCTTTAAATTCCTGGCTAGACAAATTTCTGATTTTGTTTTTTTGGGTTAGGTACATAATATAGTTTTTACGCTATAATATTTATACTAGCAAAACAATATCAAACTGCCAAGGTAATTAGGGGTTAAAACCTGTCGGGTAGTTTCCATCAATCCGTTAAAACTGGCATTTTTCCTGCTTACTGAAAGTTAGTGATGATAGTATTTCTTAAATTTTAGCTACAAACTTGAAGAAGGCAGGAGGGAGTCGGGGAGTAGGGGAGTGCGGGAGATTTAAGTAATTATAGAGTTATAAACATATACTATATAACCGGATTCTATATTAATTAATAAACCCGCGAAAGAAAAGATAAAGTATAAAATTATTATCATTAGACTTCTTGCAGAAGTCAGGAAATAGGGAATAGGGAATAGAGGGATAAAATTATTTGTTTCATCTCTTGAATTGATTCAATTAAAAGTTTGGCAAGAGATATATTATTCTTTTTTTAAACGCCCATTATTTGGTGAATTTTTGTTCCACCAAAGTAAAAGTTACTGGTTTCAAATTCCCAGATATTTTCTACATAAACAAAACAGAAGTGCTTTAAGCATTAAGTCATCAATTATTAGCTAGCCTCCTGCGGAGGAACTGCGTTAACAGCCATTAATTTTGGGGAAAATAAAAGCAATTGAGAAATTGAGAAAGAATAAAAGCTACTGCCAAAGTCCCCAGACTAAATTTTAGAAGTAATTATTCATTATTAATTACTTTTAACGTAGTTCCTCCACAAATTTTTAAGTCTAAAAATATAGTGTTTACTGAGTTACCGAATTATTAATTATTAATTATTAAATAATTCAGGTTTAAAGCCTCCCCTTTTAAGGGAAAAAAAGCGGTCGAGGGATGGTGAGGTCTCCTCGCCATATCCAATCGACCAAGAGAAGAAATAATATCTCCTTATATTCAATCAAGAATGGTTTTAACCAGAGGTAATTATCAATTATCCATTATCCATTAATGAAAGTTGTTTTTATTCTTTTCTATTCTGTACGAAGCTTGCATGCAATGTCCTTACCTATTACCTACTCCCTAAAACAAAAGATTTTTGGTCAAACTTCATAGGGCGAAGTCTGCAAATTAAATAAACCTGCTATATATTATGAACTAGGGATGAAATAATCATCAATCTTCAGTATTCAAGTTAAAACCTCATAGTAATTAACAATTAATCATGGCTCTAATCCGGATCAAAAAATCTTGGGAAATTCCTGAAACAAAAATAACTCCAGAAACTATTTATTTAAACCGTCGTCGGTTTATGAAAAATTTAATCGGTGTTGGTTTAAGTACTACTGCTTTATCTACTCTTACCAGTTGTGGATCGAACTCCAAAACATCTTCAATTTCAGAAGCAGTAACATTACCAATGACTGATAAATTCACAATTAATCCTAACTTTTCTCAAGTTGAACGACCAATTACAAGCGAAGCTCTTGCTACAAAATATAATAATTTCTATGAATTTGGTGGTAATAAATCTATTTGGCAAGCTGCTCAAGCTTTACCCACAGAAAATTGGAAAGTTGAAGTTACGGGTTTAGTCAAAAATCCTCGTATTTATGACATAGATGAACTACAAAAAAAGTTTCCTCTAGAAGAAAGAATATATCGGTTTCGGTGTGTTGAAGCATGGGCAATGGTAATACCTTGGTTAGGTTTTCCTATGAAATTATTAATGGCAGATGTGGAACCAACATCAAAAGCTAAATATGTTCGTTTTACCTCTTTTTACGATGCAGAAATTACTAAAGGTCCTGGCTTTTGGGCTAATAGTTATCCCTGGCCTTATACAGAAGGTTTAACAATAGATGAAATGGCTAATGAATTAGCTTTTTTTGCAGTAGGAATGTACGGTAAATCATTACCTAAACAGAATGGAGCGCCATTAAGGCAAGTTATTCCTTGGAAGTATGGTTTTAAAGGTGCAAAATCAATTGTAAAAATTGAATTTATAGAGTCAAGACCAGCAACATTTTGGAATACTTTGGTACCAAATGAATATGCTTTTGAAGCAAATGTTAATCCTAATGTGCCTCACCCTCGATGGTCACAAGCAACTGAGAGGGTATTAAGTGAAGGTGCTAGTTGGTCTTGGGAAAAAATCCCAACTTTACCCTATAACGGTTATGGAGAATATGTTGCTAGTCTTTATAGTTAATAGCAGCATTTTTTGTAGGGGAAAAGATTAAAGTTTAGTTGATAAAAATATAGTTTTATCCCTCATCTAAAATTTGGAAGCTCTATAGCAGCGAATAGGAAATAGGGAATAGAAAAGAAGAAAAACAACTGTACCTCAGTAAATTGAGAAACGCTATAGCAGCATTTTTTATAGGGTAAAAGATGAAAGTTTAGTTGATAAAAATATAGTTTTATCACTCATCTAAAATTTGGAAGCTCTATAGCAGGGAATAGGGAATAGGGAATAGGGAATAGGGAATATAAAAGAAGAAAAATAACTGTAACTCACTAACTTGAGAAACGCCATAGCAGAATTTTTTGTAGGAGAAAAGATGAAAATATAGTTGATAAAAATATAATTTTATTGTTCATCTGGAATCTGGAAACTCTATAGCAAGGAACGAGTTGGTTAGAACATATAGCAATCAGGAATCAGATGTGAGAATTGAGGTGTTCCTTTAAAGCATAGATACCAGTTATCTTATTCTTATGTATTCGTTTCTCCCCTATTCCCTATTCCCTATTCCCCAAAAGTCTCCAATATCTCACAACTAAAATCATATTGCTATAGATTGATTATGAACTTGAGAGAGAGAAAAGCTTTTCCCACTGTTCCCTGTTCCCTACTGTAGGGGTACTTAATTCTCTATAGAAATGCTATATACTAATTAAAAATTTGTAACAACCTAACTAATTTTTAATATGACAATACAACTAAAAGTTCCATCTATTGCTTGTGGTGGATGTGCAGATACTATTACGAAAGCAATCAAAGCTCAAGAATCGGAAGCTGATGTCCAAGTGGATGTAGAGCAAAAGATTGTGACTGTGGAAACCAAAGCATCTGAGGAGTCCATTAAGCAAGCGATCGTTGCTGCTGGCCATACGGTCAACAATTAATTATTAATTATTAATTATTAGTTATTAATTATTAATTATTAATTATTAATTATTACTTCTACTTGAAAAAGGAATTGATTGACACGGAGCGTGAAAATTTTTTCTTTTTTCTCCAGAACAGACTACCAGCATATCCTCAATGATGGTCACCTGTTCTGGAAAAGGGATTAACTTAAATTCGTAGGTTAGTGTGAGCATATTCCTATTGTCTCATAATTCTATCTCTATGGAGTGTTTATTGTTTGTTTGGCCACGATTCATCTCCCGGTAAATCGCAGGGCTAATTCTTTGTCGTCAGAGAATATTTACAACCCTATATCTTTTTGAGAACCTGTGCTTCCCACACTCCCCACACTTCCCACACTCCCCACCCCCTCCTCCTTTTTTCTCTGGTGACAATAAATTGACCCTGTCGGTAAATCGGGGATTATACCGGGAGTCCTCAAAGCTCCATTTCAGATAGAGTATATTAAATACTCTAATTAGTTTCCAACGTAATTACTGTAACTTCTGGTGGACAAAATAATCTGCCTGGAAAATAAGTCCCTAAACCACGATTCACATATAAATAGTTATTTCCAATTTGATGTAACCCCTGAGACCATTCCCAATACTCAACTATTCTGTGACACTTATCCATGAATGGTATAAAAGGTCGTAAAAATTTGGGTATGAGTCTGCGAACAGGTTCCCGATATTGAGGGAGAGGTCCGATAAATGGTAACCTAACCTGACCCCCGTGAGTATGACCAGAAAGTTGTAGGTCAATACGCCATTTTTGTAATACTTTAGCGGTATCGGGATTGTGGGATAAGACGATCCGGGGAACCGCTTCATCTATAGATTCCATGACTGCAGTTGGTTTGAAGTTACTAGACCAATAGTCTTCTAACCCTACTAAAGCTAAACCTGAACCCAGGGGATAGACGACTTGATTCAGCAGAATAGGAATGTCTATACGAGTAAAAGCGTCAATGACTTTATCTCTGGCACCTGGATATTCTTCATCGTGGTTGCCGAGTACAGCATAGACACCAGCGCGACTTTCGAGATATTTCAATCGCAACACTAAATCATATATAGGTGCAGGTTTATCTGTAATAAAGTCACCTGTGAGTAAAATTAAATCTGGTTCGACTTCATTGGTAATAGCGATCGCTTCAGAAAGCAACCATTCGGATAGTCGCAGTCCGTCATAATGGAAGTCGGTCAAATGTACGAGTTTTTTGCCTTGTAAATGGTTAGGCAACCCAGTAATTTTTAGGGTCAAGTAATCTACCTGCAATTGGCCTGTCAATATCCTGTGCATGGTACATAAACTATTACTACACTAAGGCGTCTATAGCATAGCAAAGCATTGGGGGAGTGGGGGAGTGGGGGAGCGTGGGGAGTAGGGAAGTGGGGAGAATTTTTCGGTGGTGGTGCATTGTGATGATTTTTGTTAGGTACAGCAGTGGGAGCATCTTGCTCCCTTTCTACGAAATTTCAAAGGATACAATTTTTCTCTAGTAGACATCTCCTCCAAAAGAGTGAGTAGGGAGTAGGGGGAAATAATTTATAATTTCTGTGAAATAAGAAAGTAGGGAGTAGGGGGTAGGGAGTAGAGGGAAATAATTTATAATTTCTGTGAAATAATTGAGTTGATTTTTTATTATTGGAGATGTCTAGTGACAATAAATTTACTCTGCACCGTCAACGGGGGTGCTTAAAATTGTTTGGGGTTTGTAGACACGGAGTGGCGTGTCGAAGACTATCAATCAGCAATTTCCTCTTCTGTCTTTCCTGCGGTATGCTGCGCAAAAAGAATAGTTGCCTTCTTTAACTACTTCTATTTTTTTAGGAATTTCTGTTATGAATAAGTTGATCGATAGAAATTGTATTCAGACTACAACCCGCTAAAAGTATGAAGAAAACTAGACAATAAATAAGTTGAGAAGATGCTGTATCCCACTGTTGTAATAAACAAATTCCAAACATTAATGGCATCATTAATAGAAAACCTGCAATAATTGCGTTCCTTGTTTGCAACCCAATTATCATTAGGAACCCAGAGATTAATTCTACAGGAGTAATTACAGCAGCAAATGGTATAATCACAAAACTTGGTACTAATTCTTGAAATCTATCTGCCATTGATTGGATAAATCCTCCCATATTTCCAATTCTGACTAAACCATGTATAAAGAAGTTGATTCCGAATACTATTCTTAATAATGTATAGGCTAAAGTTACATCTTTGCGTTTGAGAAAAATTGGAGTTTCAATGTTATTCATTCTGTTATTCCTGTGAAATTTGTCTCTACAAATATTGGTACTAGCTTCTCAAATATAATTCTAAATTTATCATCATTTTGAAGAAGGAAGAAGGAAGAAGGAAGAGGAAAAAAGAAAGAAGTGGATGGGGTTTTAATTCCCAACTAATTGTAGATAGTGTAGACAATGGGGTATTAATACCAAATTGATCAATGTTTGCTACAAATAGCTAGGGTATTTATTAGGAATCAACCCACCCCTCGCCCCTCCCCCTCCCAGGAGGAGAATTTAGGACTCAGGAGTCAGAATGAATGGCTTTAATACCATTTTTTAGGGTATAAATTATCTTTTTTGTCAAAGGGACATCTCCTGGACCTGTATTTTTATCGCTCTTACTATTCGTAACATTCTTTTTTAAAATTGGTATAAACCCATAAAGAAAAAGATAACATTATATCCGCTTAATTCAGGTGATCAAAACTTTCTTTTCCTAATCCCCGCTTTTCCTTCTTTCTACGCCTAATTCTCTATTATCGCTTAATAACTAACAATTAACAATTAATAATTACCTCATTGTTCGATCGCCTCTTTTGTATTATTCCTAACTTTGAATTTACCTTTGAAAAAAAACTCTCTCCCTTCTAATTTACTTCTCATACCAAATTCAAAAAAGGTAGTTATAGTCATTCCAGTTAAGATTGAGACAAGGGTTTCTTGCCTTGAAAGAGTCTCAGCTAAAAAAGTGTTCCAGTCTTATTCAAAATGACTGTATATTAAATCTGGTTATACAGTTGTCACACTCTATACTTCTATTCAATCCAGATATAAAATACCGAAATATTTCTAGATAGCTCCCGCTCTTTTTACTTTTTACTTTTTACTTGCTCCAATTTCTTTACCTTTAAAAAAAAGAACGTCGCCAATGAAATAAATTTTCTAGCCAATCTTTAACTATTTGATTACCTTCTCTTTTTTGCCTTAACCATGCTGTTGCTGTTTGAGCATTAATTTCTGATACAGTAGGCCAAATATGAGGTGACTCAGCGATCGCTTCTATTTTTATCCCTTGACGAATAGCTAATGCCATAATATGAACTATTTCACTTGCTTCAATTCCGACCACAGAAACACCTAAAATTTTGCCATTGCGATGACCAATAATTTTACAAAATCCTGTTGTTTTATCTAAAATTTGAGTCCGGTCAATACTTTTAAAATATTGCCGACAAACTAATATATTTTCTCCATAACGTCGTCTAGCTTGTTCTTCTGTTAAACCAACTCTTGCTAATTGTGGGTCGGAAAATATTGCCCAAGGAATCCCATGATAATTTACCTTAAAAATCGGTAAATAAAGAATATTTTTCAAGGCAATTTTAGCCTCATAATTAGCAATGTGAGGAAATGAATAACCACCCACTAAATCTCCACAAGCATAAATCCGAGAATTAGTAGTTTGTAACTTTTGATTTAACAATAAATTATGATTATTAAACTTTACACCTACCTCTGCTAAATTCAAACCTTTAAACTCTGGTTTATTCCCTGCTGCTAATATAATTTCATCTGTTTCTATACCTTCATTTCCCACTAAAATCCACTTTTTATCATCAATTTCTCTCGCTTGAGATACTTCAGTTTTAGTTAAAATTCTAATACCTTCTGCTTCTAACTTAGCTTGAACTAAAAATGATGCTTCCGAATCTTCCTTACCTAAAATATGAGAACTTTTCACTACCATAGTAACTTTAGTTCCCAACCGAGAAAAACTCTGCGCTATTTCTACTCCACTAGGGTCTCCACCAATAACTACCAAACTTTGAGGAAGTTTTGAGATTTCTTTAATTTCTTGAGGAGTAATAAATTTGGTAGTTGTTAATCCTGGAATAGGTGGTATTATAGGTTGGGATGCTATAGCTAATAAATATGTGCGAGAGCGTAAATGTCGTCCTTTCACCACAAAAGCTAAATTAGGGCGATCGACAAACTTACCCTCACCAAAAATTACATCTATCCCTAATGCTGCTAAAACTGCAGGTTCATATTTTGATAATTGATTAGAAACCACATAATCAGCATACTTTTTTGCCTCTTCAAACTTCACCCAAACATCCCCAGAATCATCATTACCTTGATAAATTCCAAACAGTTGTTTGCGGTCTATATCGTCAACAAAATTTCCTATTTGACCAATAATTTTGTTGTGATGAAATCCTTGGGTACTACTAATATCTGAAGAGGAAGGTTGTACAAGTGCCACACGACCTTGAAGTTTTGTTGCAGTAATAGCTGCATAAATTCCTGTTATTGTCCCACCTATGATTACTACATCGTAGTCAAGCATATTTATTTTTCGGTGTTGGTGATTTGAGGTATAATATCATTTCCGGATAAGAGCGCGATAGAACTCCGTGACCTTTACGCTCCCCGAAAAACTTTCTCCTTTTACTCAGGGTTTCTTCTTCTTCCTTCCTGACTCCTGAGGTAAGCATTCAGCATTTCAGCAGTCAGCGCTTCTCTACGGGATGCTACACAAACAGTAATTAGTAATGAATAATTAGGGTTTGCTGATTAAATATCAAATTATTGACTGGTATTGGTTTGAGCAATTTTAGGTCTGGAGGGGGTGCAAGGTTTTAGGTGGTAATGGTTCAAAAATTCAGGATTTTGCTCAAGAGTTGGGCAGAACAATCTTGGGAAAATTCTTACTCCTACCTCCTCCAAATTCCCATTTCTCCTGTCTCCTGTCTTCCCCTCCTGGGAGGGGTTAGGGGTGGGTTGTCTCCTGTCTCCTACCCTCACCCATAAGACTTTTTCAGCAAGCCCTAATTACTTCTAAGGTTTGGTCCTGGCACCCATGGCAGTAACTTTTTATTCTTTTTCAATTTCAAAGGTTGCTTTTACCTTCCACAAAAATTAATAGCTAATAGCTAATAGCTGACGGCTGTTTGCGCAGCATTCCGCAGGAAATGCTTTCCTCCTGACTCCTGAGTCCTGACTCCTGAGTCCTGACTCCTGAGTCCTAAGTAATTAAGATTAATACCACACACTAATTTACTTCAAGATTTCTGTTAAACCATCAAGTAACATTTGATTCTCTTCTTTAGTACGGACAGCCACTCGAAAATAGCGATCGCCCAATTCTGGAAAACTGAGACAATCCCTAATTAAAATTCTATGCTGTTTCAGTAATATTGTTTGTAACCAGTCAACGGACTTTTGTGAATAAACTAATAAAAAATTGGCTGCACCGGGATATGGTTGTAATCCCGGTAACTCTGCCAACCCTTGGAATAACTGGGAACGAGCATCTGCCAACCAATCCCAAGTTAGCCGTTGAAATGCTTGGTCTTGTAAAACTGCTTGAGCCGCAGCAATAGCAAAAGTATTTACAGGCCAGGGGTCTCGCCACTGTTGCCATTTCCGAAGGCGTTCAGGATGAGAAATTGCATAACCCAAGCGTAGTCCAGGTAAACTGTAGAATTTAGTCAAAGAACGTAAAATGACCAAATTCTCAAATTCTTTCACCAATGGCACTAAGCTTTCTAGTTGAGGCGGTGGTAAGAAGTCCATAAATGCTTCATCTACCACTACCAAACCGAACTTTTCTAAATAAGGGACAATTGCTTCAGGCTTCATCAACATTCCCGTAGGATTATGAGGATTATTGAGAAGTAGTCCTTTATTAGTATCAGCTCCTTTTTCCAACTGAGGTAATTGCGATCGCCCGATAATTAAGGGACATTCAACTACATTAGCGGTAAAAGTTTGCAAGGCACGTCGATAATCACCAAAAGCTGGCGTTACCAAATAAGTTTTCTCCAGCTTTGACAAATCTAGAGCTGCCCAAGTTAATAATTCGGCCGCACCATTGCCAGGCAAAACCCACTCTGGAGTCAGAGGAGGATGTGCTAAACTCAGCGCTCTCTTTAACTCCTGATAACTAGGGTCTGGATAAGCTCTAAGTTTATCGATCTGAGTTTGAATGGCATGGATAGCCGAATCTGGTGGCCCTAGAGGATTAATACTGGCAGAAAAATCAAGAATAGCGGATATTGGACAACCTGCTATTGTGGCTGCCCAAGCTAAATTTCCTCCGTGTACTGGTTTAGTCAAAGCTGGATATTGTTATTTACCGTTTTTGTCTGCAACTAACTCTTTGAAAGATTTACCTGCTGAAAAAGCGGGCACTGTAGTTTCAGGTATTTCCATTTTGTCACCTGTTTTGGGATTACGACCTTCTCTAGCTTTGCGTTCTCTTGATTCAAATGAACCAAAGCCTACGAGGGTAACTTTATCTCCACTGGCCACAGCTTCCATAATAGCTTCTAGGGCTGCACTAAGTACAGCATCTGCTTGCTTTTTAGTGACATCTGCTTTTTTTGCAATTTCGTCAACTAATTCGCCTTTGTTCATTGAAATACTCCTTTTTGATTTGGACAGAATGTTCTAGCGGGGTTTAGTTTACAACAAGTAATCTAAGGTTCCAGTAAGCAAGGTCTTGGGGTACTATTGATAGGTTTTCAACTATTAGGCTTTTTGTAATTAACTTCAACCTTTTGTTTCTCCTATCAAAACCTCAGACCCTTTGACTGATAATGGTTTCCCATATCCTCTTGCCTATCATAAGCGTGAGTCTTAGGGATTGCATCAGGATTTTTTTGCTGAAAACCCCATACTATCTAGCTTTCACTGGTTTATTCTAATCTGTGCTTGGGTGATATGGAGCGGTGAAACCTTTAATTTATGTAGATTTCTAGACTTCTTTAGTTTTTGATTATATTTTGGGCCGAAAAAAAACTGTTGTAGATTGGTTAAAGGACTTTTTTTCCAGATTTTCTTATTTTTGTGGCGCATCAAATATCATTCATTTTGTGAAGCACTACTTAGTTAAAATTTTTAGCTGTAGCTAGGGCTTGCTGATTAAATATCAAAGCATTGACTGATATTGGTTTGAGGCAATTTATGTCTGGAAAAAGTATGAGCTTTTCAGCAAGTGTAGGTTAAAAAAGTGAGGATTTTCACCGAAGCACGCAGCCGAAAAATCACTCTGACTATTATTAATGGCCACTGACTCTGTAATTCCCATTCCTTCTATGTCCTAACTACTCCCTTTTTCCCCTCCTGGGAGGGGTTAGGGGTGGGTCCCTACTCCAGCAAAAATACTTTCCATACGCAAACCCTAGCTAGTAATTAAAACTAAGACGATGAACTACCCCGCCGTGTAGACGTGCGGGGTTTGAGAAACCGCACCCGAAACATCTACATTTTGAGATTTTGTTAGCGAAGCTTTGCGCCAGCAATCGTTTCATCTGCCCCAGTTGCTTCATCGAGCCCGTATGTTTACGGGTCGAATCAGTAGAGCTAGAGCATCGACGATTAACGAGGCCAGTTCCTAACCCCGGTTGCCTATCTGCAGCAACATTCCACATTACCATGGCCGAGCCTTGGTCTCTTGGTATTTCAAATCCACAATCATCACAAATATGGTAACGATTACTCAATTGTGCCCATTCCTTATAAACAGTTCCACATCTAGGACAACGTTGAGATGGCTTGACTTTTTTGGTCTCTATGGTTATGTGCAAACCACCTTTAGCGAGGATTTTATATAGCGCCATTTGATTTAACGCTCCGAAACCCACATCTAATAAGGCACGGTTTAAGCCTGCTTTCTGTTTTTTGCGTTTACCTTTTTTAGCCTTGCGGGTCATACCTCTAACATTTAACTTTTCGGTCACAACTATGTCATAACAACTAGCAATTTCTGTTGTGACTTTGTGCTGCCAATCTTGTCTTACGGCTGACTGCTTGGCCTTGAGTTTAGAGATTTTTCTCTTCGCTTTTTTCCATCTACTTGATGCTTTTTGCTTACCTTTAATTGGTCGCTGCTTTCTTTTGAGTTGACGTGAAGCTTGCTTAATTTTTGGGGCAAACTCCCTATCAAATCTAGGATTACTGATTGAGTTGAACCCATACCCGTCATAGCAAGTCAATGCTGTTTCACATCCTAAGTCAAAAGCCACCATTGACTCATAATCCAGTGGAGACTTACTACCAAACAATGGCTCAGGTTCAGAGGTCTTGATACTAAATGAAGCATACCACTCATCTTTATGAGGACGATAAACAATCGTACAAGTAGTAGGTTTTCCCCAATACTTAAACCTACCCCGCATTCTGAGTCTCATACCCAAGTCATTAAGTGTCACCCATCCACAGTTGACTGCATATTTCTGGCTACATTCAATCTGCACTTTAAAACCTTGCCTACCATCTGGGTAAGTCCAACCGGAGTAATTCCCGATCGATTTGAATTTAGGGCGTTTCCTAATTCCTTTTAAAAAAGCGTTATAAGCATTATCAACACGCTTGACTGTTGCCTGTAGCGCAGTCAGATTGAGTTGCTGGTAATCTGGCCACTGCTGCCTAAAACCAGGTAATGCGTTTTGTTGAGTAAAGTAATCTACACTAAAGGCGTTTTTTCTCCACTCAAAACGTCTATGAGCGACACAAGCGTTATACAAAAGTTGGTGTAGCTTTCTGGCTAAAAATAGTTTTTCTTTCTGTACTTTTGTCGGGTACAGTCGAAAAGTCAATCTTCTATTGCCCATAGTGACTATCACCTCCTTTAATTTTTGAGTCGCTAAAATTATATTCACATATTAGTTTAGCATCAAAAGTTAGCTCTTAAAACGAGAAGCCCACACTATAGTGCGAGCTTAGTGTGGGAGATGTCACCGTGGTCTTGGCTGACCCCTTTCCATCATTTGCAAAGCATCTGGACTAGGATTAAATCGATAACCCCAAGAAGAGCGATCGCCATCATCCAATATTTGAGGTGTCAGTAAGACAATTGTCTCTGCTCGTTCATTTTCATTTTGACTACTGCGGAAAAGGGGACCAATTATTGGTAAATCTCCCAAAACAGGTACTTTACTGATGATTGTTCTTTCTTGCTCTTGAATAATGCCAGAAATAATCAGAGTTTGTCCATCTCGCAGACGAATTCTACCAGATTCTACCCGACGCCTGGCGATTTCTGTACCAAATTCATTTGTATTATTAGCGTCTGTTCTTACCCTATCTGAAATAAAGCTGACTTCTGGATTTACTGTTACAGTCACAAAGCCATTATCATCTATTCTTTCTACCTGTATAGCTAGGGTTAGACCTACATCTTCAAATCGAACAGTTCTAGTTTCTCGACTTGTACCTCCATCATCTGTAAAATTACTATCAATACTTCTGACAATATTTTCTACAAGCCTGACACTAGCTATTTCTCCTTCCTGAACCACTAAAGTTGGGTCGGTGAGAATTTTAGCATTACCGCTAGTAACAGTAGCCCTGAGTTGACCAAGAAATCGCCTTGGATACAAAATCTGGGGAAATAAGCCAAATTCTGCCTCTCCTAGTTCTACCTCCAATATTCCATCGTCAGTAACTTCTACCTCTGATGGATCATAATCTGTAATCCCAACTCTTGTAGGTTCACTTGTGGTGGGAGCTATCGGTCTGAGGAAAGTACCTCTACCTTGATTGACGTTAGGGATACCTGTAAATGGAACGTCAAATGTACGTTGGCTATCAAAGAATGGGTCGTTTCCAGCAAGTGGGTTACCAGTGACAGGACGAGAAAGAGGACTAGCATTTTGTTGTGTAATAGTAGCAGGTTGGAGACTGCCAAAATTCAGAGATGCTGCCCCATTATCGTTAATAAAGAAACTGTCATTAACTCCGAAGGAGAAACTACTATTAAAGTTTTCGTCTGCTGATAAGTTAATGTCTATAACCTTTACGTTTACAGCTACTTGCCTTTGTCGTAAATCTAGCTGTACCAGTTGGGCTGCAGCAATCTCTACTTGTTGTGGTGGCCCTACTAAAGTTATACTATTAAGTCGGCTATCTGTTACTACTTGTAAACCCTTCAATAGTTGAGGAGCATTTTGGGATTCATAGCGTAGTGGCTGAACAACTGTTCTTTCAATTGTTTCGGTATTTGTAATTGCCTGATTAGTTCCGGCAATATTAACCGTATTAACCTGGGTTACTGGCTGACTTGTAACAATGGCACTTTCAGCTCCCATACTAACTAAGAAACCTGCAGCAGCTTGGGCTGTAACTTGGTTTAAGCGGAAAGAACGGACTACAACATTTCTGGCTTCTGTAGGTAACTCTTGTCCCACAAATACTGTATTTCCTACTCGGTTGGCCTGCAACCCACTTAGACGCAGAACATAGTTAAAAACATCTTGAACAGACTCATTTTCAATATCTAGGGAAATACTAGGTCCAGTTTCTTCTTCCCCACCTGAACTGAAGGCTACATTCAATCCGGCAGCTCTAGCTAATAAAGCTAAAACATCTCTGACTGGAGCATCTCGCAAAACTAAACGAGGTATTCTTTCTTGTGTGCCTAAATCTATTACTTCTACTGAGGGATTAATATTGGATATTGCTATGTCACCTACTGGTGGTGCTACTGCTCGTGGTTGAAAAGGAGGGACTTCACTAGGGGATGGTTGTCCTGGTAAGGTGGGGAAGCCATCTCCTGTTAGTTCAGAATCAGGTAATAATACCTTTGATTCTTGGGAGCTGGTGGTTTCTCTTGGAGGTACTACAGTAGGTTTCGGTTGTACAGGTGGGGGGGCAGGTTCAGATGCTTCTGAGGGTGGGGGAAAGCTATTAGGTGTAGGTGTAGATGCTTGAGCTACTTCTCCTGAACCGGCAGCAGCGCTCAGAACAATTCCTCGGCCCCCCCCTTGAATAATTCTGCCTCTGGGACTATTTTTTGTACCTGCGATGACTACTCGCACGCTGTTGGCATCTACCTGCATTACTTCTACATATTTTATGCCTGGTGCTGGACTATCTTTCCGAAATTTGTTGCCTTCGGGTATACTTAGTTGAGCATTGATTATGTCTGCAACGAAAGAGTTATCTCTATTTACTGAGAAAACTTCGGGGCGATCGCCATTGTTTGTCACTAGGACAATATTCATGCCCCCTTCTACTGAACTTAACTGAACTTGGGTGATTTGTGTAACTGCAAAGGCTGGTGTCTGGGCGATGATTACCGCAGCTACCCCACTTAACAGTCCACTACTAAATTGAATTTGCTGTTTCACTGTCCTCACTCCACGCTAGGCCATGATTAGGAAAATGTTGGTTTATTCTGTGTAAAAAAACACTGTAAAAGGGACAAATCAACTTTTGCATCCAGCCTGTCAACAGACTTCTAGACTCCTTGGTGTAGACAATAAACTACCTGTGAGATTACTTTCAGAGCAGATTTTTACTTCGGGTTAAAACCTACTTGTCGTTCTTCAACCAGGAGATAAATCCGCCTAGCTAACTCTGTCCCCTCGTTTTTTATGTGTTTGGCTAGAGTATAGAGCTTTATCCACAGCTGTGACGTTCTCCTACATCAAATCAAAGATTATGATGTAGGCATCCCTTCCTCACGGACGCGGGCTTTCTGCTTTGCAGGGAGTGTAATCACTTAACCCTCGGCAGACAGAGACGATGAGACCCACCGCCTTCTTATACTAAACAGTTCTGTAATCCAGAAAGTTCCCTTAAGAGTTTTACCTTTTCACGGGTTGACGCTTAACTTCGCCAATTGAACCCCATACTCGCTATTTTTTTTCATGGTTTTTTCAGGTGCGTACTACCGCTACTCCTGATTTAATCACTAAATAACACAAAAAAAGCACACAATGCAAGCTCTAAGTGGACGCTACGCGGTTTATTTGTTGGTCGGCAATTATCCTCCCGTTAACTTATGTATAACGGAAGACCCTTTGCCGAAATCAAAGTTGGATCTGTCGCTTTTTAATTTTTTCTTTTTTCTACTTTCCTATCCTTTTCAGCACTAGCTCTCAAATTTACATAAATATAACAAGATAGGATACCATAATATTTGGTAAATTATGTTAATTTTTATTTTATTGCTCTTCTGGTTTGGCCGATTCTGGTTTAGCCAATGATTCTTGTTCGCTTAAGGCCAACAGAGCGTGCATATCAAAGGATGTTCTGAGTCTACTTTCTGGTTGGTTAACTGGTACAAATCTGTTTTGTCTCCATTCAACTTCGATAATTTGATTTCCTTGCTGTAGTTTAGTTTTTAAGTTTTTTACTACCAGTAATGTTTGCATTCGCTCTAAAGCAATCATAAAGGCTCTTGTTTGGGCATAAGTTCCTTCATATTCTACTTTGAATTCTCGTCGCTTTAATTTACCATTTACCAGTGGTCCTAATGAATTATCGTTAATTATATAGTTGCCATCTTTTGACTCTACTGGTTGAAATTTAATCATTTTTGCCTGTCGGTCTTCATCGCTAATACCTGTATTAATTTGATCGATTAGCTTATTCATATCGTACAGCAGAGTTTTCATGGTTTTTTCACTGGCAAATAAGCTGGTTACGTCTTCTCTTTGTTTCTCAGCTTCTACCATTGCTGCTTCTGCTTTTGGTCGTTCTTTTATTTGTTTTTTCTGTTCTTTTATAGTATTTTCTGCTGTCTGTATTTCTGTTCTTAATAAAGCACTTTTTTCAATGGCTGGTTTGAGCTGATTATATCCTAAGAATCCTGCTGCACCTAAACCGACAACGCCAATAACTGCTCCGAGAAATCTGGGGTCTTTGAGTGATATACCGAATATTTTCGGACCTCCTACTTCTCCTTCTTGTTCTTCAAATTCCGGGTTCCATTCATTTGCTGCTACCATTTTTAAAATACTCCTTTTTCTGTTAATATTTCTATTCTATCTACTAATCCAATTGCTCCTTGACTTTTTAATTGAGGTAATAATTCTGATGCACCTAAAGGGCTGAGATTTGTTTCTATTTTATACTCAACTACTTGTGGTAATTCTGGTATATCTGGAGCTAAAGTTGACCTAGATTCTTGTAATTCTAGTCTGGTTGGATTGGCTTTTTTCGTGGCACTAATTAGTTTTGTTTTTTCTCCTTGGAAAAAGGGAGAATTTTGCAGTAGCAATAAAAAGTCATTGACTTGACCATAAGAATCGGCAGTTCCAGAAAATGATACATTTGCTGTTGGTTTTGGGGGTGCTGCTGCCTCTTCTTTTTTATCCCCATTTTGAGCATTTGGTGGGGGTGCTGCTGGAGCAACTATTTTTGGTTCTTTTTGTTCGATGCTAGCTATTTTGACCCCACTAGGTATGAGGGTGCCAAATTCTCCCAATAAAGCGGACCATGGTTTAATTTGGTCGAAAACTGTTGCTAATGCTTTTGCCTCTGCTTTAAATGTTTTAGTCTTTTCTTTGATTGCTTCTATATCTTTAACTTGGGCGTTTAATTTACTCAATTCGGCATTTAATTTGTCTAGGTCTGCCTGTAATTTGGTGTTTACTTGATTGAGATAGAACCATCCACCAGCAACTAGACCATTAACCGCCACTGCTACTGCTGCCCCAATCAGAATTGGTCTTGGGTCTTCTAGTGATGGTCCACTACTTACAGGTTTGGGAATATCTTTTTTATATTCTGGGCGATCGTTCAGAAAATTTACATCTAAGCCATACATAATTAATTTAAACCTCTCTTAATCCTAAACCTAATACCACTCCTAAACTGGAGCGTTGTTCTAATGGAATTTCTTGTTCTATTTCTAGGGCTAAAGTTTCTATGGGATCTACTTTAGATGCGGGTAAACTTAAACGTTGCATAAAAAAGTCATCTATTTGTCCTATTGCTGCACCAGATCCTGTTAATAATAATTGTGCCACCTCCAAATCTTCAAATTGATTGAGATAGAAATCTATTGAGCGTCGTAGTTCATCCCCTAATTCTGCTAATACTTTTAGTAAAGCATTAGTTCCGGGGTTTGCTTCGTTTCCTGTGACTCCCATTGTATCTAATACTGGAACGGTCATTCCCAGTAATTCGCTAGTATCTCTGGTTGGAGGTAAGTTCATTGCTTCGTTTAAGGAAGATTGCATTTGATAAGTACCGATGGGAATTGTCCGGTTAAATTGAGGTACTCCGTCTACTACGATAGCAAGTTCAGTACTGTCAAATTCTAAATCTGCTATTACTGTTGCTTCTTGGGGTCCATATTGTTGAAGTATATCTTTTACTGTTCGGATTAAGGCAAAGTTACTTACTTCTAAAACATCTATTGCTAATCCTGCTTGGGTGAATACTTCTATGTAGCTATCTGTTACTTCTTTTCTAGTAGCTACTAAGGCTACTTGTACTTTTTCTAAATCATCATTTGGGTCTATTATTGTTCCTAATTTCTGATAGTCTACATCTGCTTCTTCTCTGGGAAATGGTAAGTATAAACCTGCTTCTTGATTCATATAATCTTGCAATTCTTGGTCGTTTAATTCTGCTGGTACAGGAATTACACGAGTTACTGCTTCTCTGCCTGGAATTGCTGTTGCGACTCTTCTGGTTTTTATATTATTGTCTTCTATTATTGATTCTATTAGTTCTGATATTGTCGGAGCATCTACTATTTGACCTTCTAAAAATACGTCTTCTGGTACTTCTGTTGTGGCAAGGGTTACTAATTTTAATTTGTCTCCTTGTTTACGAATTTCAGCAATATTTATTCTTTCTGGGCCTATCTCTACTCCTATTCCTGGTTGCTTTTTTTTAAATAAGTTTTTTAAGTAATTAACCATAGTTTTCCTGATTTTAATTTAATAAAAATGTGTTTTTTTAATTTCCATAATTAAAGCTATAAATTATGGCTGTTTTGAATCAATTAAATGGTCTATGATGAGGCAATTTAACAGTTATCAGTAAGTGGTTCGGTATTGAAACTTTATCTTCCAATTATGTGGTTTAAGAGGTCCTCTCTTTTTCGTGCTTCACAGAATGATGATTTTTCTGTGCTTTGGTTATGTGGGTATCTCTTATATGTATTCAGTTACGAAATCCTGTTTTTGGGGTTGAATAAAAAGTCATGTATATGGGCGAGTTAACCCCAATAATAAAATACTATCACGATTTTTTTGGAGATGCAAGGGGAAATACCTTGCCGTTTTTTTGAGCTTCACACAATGATAATTTTCTGGATTTGTAAATATAGCGTTGGCAGAGTAAGTGCGGTAGCTACATCGCTTCTATATGAGTAAATATATCGATACTGTTGATGGGGTGAAAATTTTTCGTGCTTCACAGGATGATGATTTTTCTGTGCTTTGGTTATGTGGGTATCTCTTATATGTATTCAG
>JAAHGF010000035.1:23779-65236 GCA_010672585.1 Okeania sp. SIO1I7
GGTAGCTACATCGCTTCTATATGAGTAAATATATCGATACTGTTGATGGGGTGAAAATTTTTCGTGCTTCACAGGATGATGATTTTTCTGTGCTTTGGTTATGTGGGTATCTCTTATATGTATTCAGTTACGAAATCCTGTTTTTGGAGTTGAATAAAAAGTCATGTATATTGGCGAGTTAACCACAATAATAAAATACTATCACGATTTTTTTGGAGATGCAAGGGGAAATACCTTGCCGTTTTTTTTGAGCTTCACACAATGATAATTTTCTGGATTTGTAAATATAGCGTTGGCGGAGTAAGTGGGGTAGCTACATCGCTTCTATATGAGTAAATATATCGATACTGTTGATGGGGTGAAAATTTTTCGTGCTTCACAGGATGATGATTTTTCTGTGCTTTGGTTATGTGGGTATCTCTTATATGTATTCAGTTACGAAATCCTGTTTTTGGAGTTGAATAAAAAGTCATGTATATTGGCGAGTTAACCACAATAATAAAATACTATCACGATTTTTTTGGAGATGCAAGGGGAAATACCTTGCCGTTTTTTTGAGCTTCACACAATGATAATTTTCTGAATTTGTGAATATAGCGATCATCTAATACCAATTTCATAAAGTATTGCTACATTCATGGAAGAATGAGAAGGGAGTAGAGGAAGAGAAGCTTAAGGAAGTCAGAAGTCAGAAGTCAGTAGGGGTGGTTTCCTACGGAATGCTCCGCAAACGCGAACCACCCGTACAGAAGTTATTTTTGTAACGGGGATGCGTGAGCAACTCTCCAAAAATATTGCGCCTTAAAAGGTGGGGTTTTAGACCTATGTTATTTTGATAAAAAAAAAGAGAAAAACAATTAATTTTTACAATACTTATTTGCGAGTAAAAAAAATTTTACTTAAGGCTAAAAATTATAGATTTAAGATGTAACTACCTTTATTTTATTTGCTAGAAACTATTTAGTCTGCCAAAAATTTATGTCACTAATTTTACTTAAATATTTACAATCCTCACCTAGATTGGCTATATTTTATATGTAAGCTATCAGCTATCAGCTATCAGCTATCAGCTATCAGCTATTGATTTATTACTTTTTGAATAGGAATTAGTATTGATAGATTTAAGGATAATTAAAAGTATTGAAAAAAAACTGACCTTGACTATGGATACTGTATATTCATTATTTATGAAACATCTAAAAGTTGAGTGCTAATAGCTGAATGGTTACTTTTATATAGTGTTTTTATCTGGAATGTGGAAAGCAAGTTCTATGAAAAAAGGAATAGGGAATAGGGAATAGTAAAGGGGGAAAAACAACATTAAATAGTAATAAATACAAGGATGTAATGAACTAAAAACAGAACATCGTTTTTTTTCTAATAAAAAAACTCAATCTATATTTAGATCTCATTTGAAAACACTATAGATAGTTAAGTGATTTTAAATATCATCATTTTACAGCTTAAATTTAATATTAAAAAAAAATGAACGAGCAAATCATCTAGATAAGGTAATAAAGCTGATAGCTGAATGCTGTTTGCGCAGCATTCCGCAGGAAATGCTTACCGAATTATTAATTATTAATTATTAATTATCCATTATCAATTATCAATTATCAATTATCAATTAATGAAAAATAGACAAACATATAGTCATCAAAAATCATATAATAATTTGATAGTCACCTAGTTATCCAAAATGTAAAATCTCTCATAACTTCAATAGGATAACTATATTTAAGATACTTTTTGAATTTTATAAAATGTTTTATATCGTTAAATGGAATCGGTTTAGATTATTTGCTACATTCGGACTAATCTTAACATTTTTGATTAGTTGCACTACTCCCTCTCCTACTAACTTAAATACTCAAGAAATTAAGTTTTGGACGATACAGCTTCAACCTCAATTTACGAATTATTTTAATCAATTGATTACTGATTTTGAAACTGATAATCCAGGTTTATCAGTACGATGGATTGATATACCTTGGTCAATGATGGAAAAGAAAATTCAGAGTGCTATTTTGGCAAAAACTCTTCCAGATGTGGTTAATCTTAATTCAAATTTTGGATATTTATTGACTGAAACTAATGCTTGGTTAAATTTGGATACTATATTATCAGATTCGGTAAAAAATCAATATTTACCTAACTTTTGGCAGGCTAGTAAAATTAATGGTAAAAGTTTTGGTATCCCTTGGTATGCCACAACAAATATAACTATTTATAATTCTCAGCTATTTCAACAAGCAGGACTAGAACAACCTCCCAAAAATTATTCAGATTTAGCAGAGGTGGCTAAACAGATTAAGGAAAAAACTGATAAGTACGCATTTTTTATTTCTTTTCTACCAGAAGAATTGTCAGAGGTATTAGAATCTTTTGGCAAGATGGGAGTGACACTGATAGATGTTGATGGAAAGGCTGCTTTTAATACTCCAACTGGTCAGGCAGTATTCAAGTATTGGGTCGATCTATATCAAGATGGGCTATTACCAAAGGAGGTATTGACAAAAGGAAGTCAAGCTGGTACCGATTTATATCAAGCTGGAGAAATAGCTATGTTGTTTTCTGGTTCAGAAGTTATTGGGGCAATATCTGAAGATACACCAGAGATTGGACAAGTATCAAAACCTGTATCTCAAATTACAGGTGAAACTGGTAAAAAAAGTATGATGTTAATGAATTTAGCTATTTCTAGTAATACTAAACTACCAGACCGAGCGCTGAAATTTGCTTTGTTTATTACTAACAATCAAAATCAAACGGCTTTTACTCAAGAGACTAATGTTCTACCTTCTATAACTCAGACTTTAGAGAATAATTATTTTCAAAGTCTTCCTTCTAATGCTTCTACTCAAGATAAGGCTCGAATTATTAGTGCTAATCAAATGCTTAAAGCAGAAGTTTTACTTCCACAAGTAAAAAATTTGAATGAGTTGAAACAGATTATTTCTCAAAACTTACAAGCAGCTATGTTGGCAGAGAAAACTGTTGAAAAGGCGATCGCTGATGCGGCGTTTGAATGGGATAATTTATCGGGAAGGAGTTAAAAGGGAAAAGGTTTTGTAGAGACTTGGCTTTTGATAATAAAGTGTCGATCAAATAAGTATTCAGAGATTATGGATCTACTTCAGATAAAAGTTGGAAGGAGTCCAGGGATTGAAATAAGCATGATAGAGTAGTGTCTCAATATTCAGACTTCTAAGCTGACAAATAGAAAGTTATAGTTGTGCAAAAGAGCACTTACCGAATAATTAATAATTAATAATTAATAATTAATAATTAAAGAATTCAGGTTTAAAGCTGACCCTTTTAAGGGGAAAAAAAGCGGTCGATCTTCGCAGCTTTCCCGTAGGGTGGGATGGCGAGGTTTCCTCACCATATCCAATCGACCAAGAAAAGAAAATATTCCTTATATTCAATTCCGTAGCGGTTAAAACCAGAGGTAATTATCAATTAATGAACTATTTCCTTTTTTAGATTTCCCGATAAATTCAATCTCTTAATATATTTAGGGTTTGCTGATTAAATATAAAAGCATTGATATATAAAGAATTTATCCTTTTTGAGGTCGAAAAAAGTACCTGGTTTTCAGCTCTTCACGCTCAAAAAGTTAGTATTTTAGGCGCATAGTTGGGCAGAAAAATCAAGGGACTATTCTTACTTCTACCTCGTCTAAATTCCTATTTCTCCTGTCTTCCCCTCCTGGGAGGGGTTAGGGGTGGGTTGTCTCCTGTCTCCTGTCTCCTACCCCTACTAAAAGACTTTTTCCGCAGACCCTATTTAGATATTTGTTTTTTCTTTATTCAGACTTCTAAACTGACAATTTGTTTTTTCCTTTTTAAGAAACGCTATACTGCTTATTTTTGTAACAAATATATATTTTTTTTTAAACGGTTAGCGGAATTGAGATATTAATTCTATTATTTGATATGTATATAGCGTTTCTCAGTAAGTGTTAGGTATGCCTATTTGTCTTCTATTCTCTGTTCCTTGTTCCCTAAAACCAAGGAATGCGCGTACCTCACCAGCATGGGAATTGCTATAAAGTTTTTCATGTTGATGAAATCAATTAACTAAACTTAAAAATAAAGCGACGATCATGGAAACAAGAAATCTGAACCTTACCTGTATAAAACCCATTTGGTATCTTCATAAATATGCGCTTTTTGTTAGCCTTGAGTCAGGAGACAGGAGACAGGAGTTCATTAATGGATAATGAATAATGGATAATGGATAATGGATAATTACCTCTGATTAAAACCGTTACGGAATTGAATATAAGGAATATTGTCTTTTTTTTTCCCTTAAAAGGGGAGGCTTTAAACCTGAATTATTTAATTATTAATTATTAATTATTAATTATTTGGTAAGAGGTAAGAGGGAAGAGAGAAGAGGGAAGATGTGGCGAGAAATAATACAAAAAATTCAACACTCCTTCAGATGATTTTACCTCAAAATTGATGCGCGAAAAGACTTGACTAGCATAATTATATAGCTCTCAAATGGGTTCTATATTAATTGCTAAAAATCTAATTTCATAAAACTTTACCAGTTTTTCCATCAGCGATCGCCTCAAAATCAAATGTAAATTAGTTAAAATTCTCAGTAAAAAAACGGACGATAATAATAAAATTTATCTGTAAAATTAAATTGATAGTTATTTGATTTTATCCCAGACTTTGTCATCAAGTTAAGTGAAATTGCGGATATTAAAACTTTTCTAAATTTATTTAGAGAATAATCAAGAATACAGAATTAAGGACTGCATTGATTGATGGAGTATTAAAAATGATTACGACAACAAAACCAACTACAGCTAGATTTTTTAAACATTTAATCCGTTTAATACCTCAACAGTTTAGTGGTAAGGTAGAACTCCAAAATACGGATGGACAAACATGGCAATTATATTTTGATAGAGGTTGTATAACTTGGGCTAATGGTGGTAGTAGTTCCTGGCGAAGATGGCGCAGAAATTTTACTCAATTTTGCCCTTTTATTTCTCTGGAAACTCTAAGTTTCTACACCCATGATGTTTGTGAAAGTTGGCAATATTACATAGTTAATATTTTATTGAAACAAGAAAAAATATCACTCTCACAAGCTATTTCTATAATTAACAATACCTTGGTCGAAGTATTGTTTGATTTAATTCAGCAAGATAATTTAGATACTTTACAAATTACTTCTGTAACTTGCCATCTACAAGCAGAAATGAAACAACCAATTTCTCGTTTGAGTATCTATGAGGCTTTTGAAAAAGTTAAGCCAATATGGCAAGCTTGGTACGAGGCAAATTTACACAACTATTCTCCCAACTTAGCTCTTGTATTGAATAAACCTGAACTTTTAGAACAACAGATATCAGCTTTAACATACAAAAAATTGCAGATATTAATTAGTAAAAAACTCACACTGCGAGACTTAGCTTTTTACTTAAATCAGGATTTATTAAGACTAACTAAAATATTTATGAATTATGTGAGTCAAGAAATAATTCAATTGACTAATGTACCTGATATACCTGCATTATCTGTATTAAAAATTGATCCACTAAAAAGTCAAACAAAAGAGATTCAAACACAAAATTCACAATTTCCAGAAACTACTATAAAGAGCCAGAAAAAATTAGTAGTTTGTATTGATGATTGCCCCATAATAAATAAAATCATGGGAAAATTTATTACAAAAAGAGGCTATCAATTTATAGGAATTCAAAAATCTACATTGGCTGTGCCTACCCTCATAGAAATACAACCAGATTTAATATTTTTAGACATAGAAATGCCTATTGCTAATGGCTATGAAATTTGTAGCCAACTTCGTAGAATACCTCATTTAAAAAATACTCCTATAGTAATTATCACTGGGAGAGGTAGCATAATTGATCGAGTTCGTGCTCAGTTTGTAGGATGTTCTGAATTTATGAATAAACCAGTAAGCTCAGAAAAAATTGAGGAAATTTTTCATAAATACCTGTATTTAGCAAACCCAAAAACAGAAATTTCAGTAGTAGGGTCTTTAGTTCCAGCTAGTTGCTAGAAAATTTCCTAATAAATACAGAGAACCACATAAAACAATCAGATTTTCACTTTCAGCCATAGCCTCTTCCATGGCAGTTGTTAAATTGGGGTAAACTTGACAAAATGCTAATTCTGTGCAAATATTCATAGCTATAGTAGTAAGCTGACCCGTATCAGCCGAACTATGGTCTGGCACAGGAACTAGGTACAAGCGATCGCCTGGTCTAATCAAAGCGCGAAAAATTTCTGAATGTTCCTTAGTTGAAAGCATACCCATAACCCAACTGATGGATGGATAATTAAGTGTCCTGACATATCTCCCCAATACTTGGGCAGCAGCAGTATTATGAGCACCATCAATTAATAATTTACGGTCTTGCCATTTTTTCCATTGCAAACGCCCAGGCCATTTAGTATTAGCGATTCCTTCTTGAATTGCTGTAGGAAAAATATACCAACCCTGTTTTTCCAGAATATGAATTGTCTCAATAGCGATCGCTGAATTAATTAACTGTACATCTCCAAGTAATGGGAGTTGATATTCCATACCTTGATAATTAGCCATAGATAAAGAATCATTTTCCCTACTCCGCTCTAATAATTCAGCAGGTGTTACCCAAATTACAGGACACTCCAAGTCATGAACCCGCTTTTGTACTACTTTTTCTGCTTCTAGTGGTAGTTGCCCAATTATTGCAGGACATCCTGGTTTCAGAATACCTGCTTTTTCACGAGCAATATCAGCCAAAGTTGGACCTAACCTTTGCCAATGTTCCCAACTAATTGAAGTAATAACAGTTACCATTGGTTGCTGACAAACATTTGTAGCATCTAGTCTTCCTCCCAACCCTACTTCTACAACCGCTACATCTACCTCTTGTTGAGCAAAATACAACCAAGCTGCTGCAGTAATCACCTCAAACTGAGTAGGTGAAGCTTGTTCTGGATTAATAGCTGCTTCTACTTCTTCTAATAAATCTTGTAGTTTAGTCGGAGAAATTTGTTGTTCGTTAAGGCAAATACGTTCTGTCCAGTCTACGAGATGGGGTGAAGTGTAACGTCCAACTTTATATCCTGCTGCTGTGAGGATCGAAGATAGGTAAGCACAGACAGAACCTTTACCATTTGTCCCCGCAACGTGAATAATAGGTACTTGTTGATGGGGGTTTCCGAGGTTATCTAGAAGTTGGTAGATGCGTTCGAGACCAAGCTCAACGCCGAAATGTTCAAAGCGTTTTAGGAAAGAGTCTATTGAGTTCACAGTTTTAATTTTTAGTTAATCAGGACTTCTGCTTTTTTACAGCAGTTTTCGAGTCTTAGAGGTACAAAGTTTTATTGCCCTAGGGAACAAGGAACAGGGAACAGGGAACAGGGAACAGAGAATAGGAAGTATAAGAATAGTCTTACAACTGTACCTCACCCTTCCTCAAAAGTGCTGTAAGCTATAAACACTATACACAGCGGGAAGCGCTGTATCATTTATTAGAGTAAAACTGTGTTTTTAGTCAAATCGATATTTCTAGTTAAAGTTTTTGAACCAACTAAATTATTCGTAGCATTCTTTTGGCGTTGCACAGTGACGAATGATTTGAGATTTTTGATGAAAAAGATTTTGGATTTGATAATTGCTAGAACGATTAATATTAGGTTTTTTTTAGTCAAAGTCGAACACCTATTTTTGGCAGTATCATTCCATAATGTGCAACCCCATTCTTTTTTATATTTCATATAACCTTTCTTCCCTCTTCCTTCTTTCTTCTTCCCTCTTCCTTCTTCCTTATAATTTTAGAGCTATTTGATAAATTTGGCGACGGGATAGGTTGGTTTGATGCGCCAGTTGGCGACTAGCTTGCGATCGCGAAATTCCTTGTTCTAAAAGTTTTTGTAATTCTACTCTAATAGTATCTTCTGATATTACTGGTGTGTCTGGTTCTGCTCCTGCAATAATCAGGGTAAATTCTCCCCTTGGTCGCTCAGTTTGATAATGAATAATTGCTTGTCCAACTGTACCACGCCAAAATTCTTCATAGAGTTTTGTTAATTCTCTAGCTAAGACTATTTTTCTCTGTTTACCTAATACTTTAGCTAAATCTTCCAAGGTTTGTTTGAGTTTATGAGGAGATTCATATAAAATTATGGTTTCTTGTAAATTGGGTAAAACTTCTAAGTCTTGTTGACGTTGTTTACTTTTGCTTGGTAAAAAACCGATAAATATAAATTTATTGGTAGGTAGTCCAGAAGCACTTAATGCTGTGATACTTGCACTAACTCCTGGTATTGGTACTACGGAAATATTTGCTGCAATACAAGCTTTTACTATTTCATATCCAGGGTCAGATATTCCTGGCATTCCAGCATCAGTTACTAGAGCAATTGTTTTTCCTTGATATAATTTTTCGATTAATTCAGGTATGCGACTTTGTTGGTTATGTTGATGGTAACTTAATTGTGGTGTTTGGATATCAAAATGTTGTAATAATTTGCTGGTGTGGCGAGTGTCTTCTGCTGCTATTAGGTCTACTGTTTGTAGGGTTTTAATTGCTCGAAATGTTATATCTTCTAGATTGCCTATTGGTGTGCCAACAATGTAAAGAGTCCCTAAATTTACTTCATTCATATAGCGCTCCGCGCAAGGCAAAAGTCAAAAATTGGCGTTGGTGAATTAGTGTATGATATTAATCTTAATTACCCAGGAGTCAGGAGTCAGGAGTCAGGAGTCAACTCACCCCTAGCCGCTCCCAGGAGGGGAAGAAAGAAGAAGAAAGAGGAGTAAAAGGAGAAAGTTTTTTGGTCGCGGAGCGCGGAACAGAGTTCTATGACACTCTGCTCCGGACATGATATCATACCTCTTTTCACCAACACCAAAAATTTATAGTGTAAAAGTTATCCCTGACGCAAGTCTTTCTAATTTTTTCAATGCTTAGAGCTTAACTCTAATGGTCAAAATAATTTCAGTTATAATAGTTCTAATTTACAACTAAATTAATCATAAAATTTTGATTCTGAAATTATCACCAAGGGAAAAGATAATATTCCTTATATTCAGCCTTCTTATTGCAGAGGTACTGATAACTGATAACTGATAACTGAAATAGCTTTGGTCTAGTTCAAACTACTATTATCTGATTCCCAGTCTGGACAACTTTCTCCATCTACACCATAAGGGTGCATTCCACAGACTAATAAATTTCCACCATAAACTTGACCATGATAATTGCTACATCCCCTACAAGCTGGATGTTTTTCTTCTGTTGGCTCTACACGGTCCACAAAATAGTCTATATCTTCCCCTCCCACATCAAAATCTAAGTCCAGATATACCTCGATAATAGGGTCGATTAAATCATTTAGATACTCATCTATATCTACAATAAAGTTGCTACATATTTCTTCAGTAATCTCTTCCGAGAACTTTCCCCACTCATCAAGCACTTCAGAAACTTCTTCTGCAACTTCATTGAAGAAATTTTCTACTTCTAAAGCAGCAGTTTCAATTACTTCAAACAAGTTTTTTGACCAGTCTTCCATTATTATATGTTTGAACTTTTTGCTTTAAACTTAGGGTGTCTAAACTCTTGGAGAAGAGCTTAATTTTTGTCCGAAGATTTAATCTTTTTGTAGCCGACGCAATTCATCCTGTAGCTTATGCACTTCTTGGCGCATCTTATCTACTTCTTGGTTTGACTCTGATGAACTGTCATCCTCAGAAAGAATTTCTATACGACGTGGTTCACTAGGTCTTGTGTCTGGAGATGCCTCTACCGGTGGCTGTTGCATGGCCTTATTCATCATATCCTCGACAAATTTACGACCCTCTTCCGTAGTCATTTCACCACGCTTAACCATCTCATCTGCCAGTTTTTGGGTCTCCGTTCTTAGTTCAGCCAATTTCTGATTAGCTTTCTCTCCTGCATAAGAGGCTAATCCCACTCCTAGATAAACTGCCTTTTGAATAATTCCTCCCAAATTATCCATAATATATTCTTCTGGCTCCTTTAAATTGGGTGACCCGGAGTCAACGCCTACCACAAGCATCCCGTGTTGCTGCTACCTTCCGGTCCTGACAAGGTTTAGGCGTTATAGTCGCGCTGGTCCGAATCACTTATTACTATAACACAATTTTTTATTCTGCAACTATGCACCACTGATAAATTTTATAGGTAACACAATTATTTTTGATGAGAGGGTCTTCGGCCACTATTTTTTGGGCTTCTTCCATAGATTTGGCCTCGAATAGTAACATTCCTCCTTGATGGTTTTTCCAGTAACCAGTCTTAGCTTTATGTCCTTTAGCAATTAATTCTTGGACATAAGCTTTATGAGCTGGTACATATTGGTCAAATATGGTTTTTTCGACTATACCTTTTTCTATTTTGGCAAACCAAGGCATTTTATTTTTTAAATTTTAATTTTATGGGTCAATCAAAACGTTTATTATTTGTGGCTCTTGTGCCACCTGAAAATATTCAAAACCAAGTTACGGAAATTAAGGAATATTTTGCTACTAAATATAATAGTAGTCGTGCTTTAAGATCGGTGCCTCATATTACTTTACAACCTCCTTTTAAATGGCCGACTGAAAATTTAGCAGTTTTGCAAGAGTCTTTAGAGACTTTTGCCCAAAAATGTTTTGCTTTTCCCATTACTTTGTCTGGGTTTGCTGCTTTTCCACCTCGTGTTATCTATATTAATGTTGTCAAAACTCCAGAGCTTTTACAAATACAAAAAGATTTAATTCAATTTACAGAAAATACTTTAGGAATTGTGCATCCTCCTTCTAAAATTCGCCCTTTTTCTCCTCATGTAACAGTAGCTTTTCGAGACTTAACTAAAACGAATTTTCGAGCAGCTTGGTTAGAATTTCGAGAGCGATCGCTTGAGTTTGAGTTTACAGCTTCTCAGTTAACTTTATTAATTCATAATGGTAAACGGTGGGATATATTTCAAGAATTTAGAATTTAGAATTTAGAATTTAGAATTTAGAATTACCTCTTCTTATAAATTAAGAGAATTGGATCAAAGGATTTTTTTTCTTCTCCTTGACCTTCGCAAGTGTGGAGAGTTATTTGAGTCTTTGACTGAGATAACCAATAATACAATCATATAATACCTCATATGTCCAAAACCATGATTGCTAACCAAAACACAAATTACATTCCTCCTGAAGAATATCTCACAGAAGAAGAACTCAGCTCTATCAAACATGAATATATTGATGGACAAGTATACGCAATGGCGGGTGCTAGTGATGCTCATGTCACCATTGCTGGAAACTTATTTGCACTGTTAAGAAATTATCTGCGAGGCAGTGGTTGTCGCGTCTATATGTCGGATCTGAAAGCTCTCATAGAAACTACCAATACATTCTTCTATCCGGACGTTATGGTAACTTGCGACACCAGAGATAAAGCTTTGCCAAATCATAAAAAATATCCTTGTCTAATAGTGGAAGTTTTATCCGAAAGCACTGAAGCATTCGATCGCGGTGACAAATTTGCCAACTATCAGCAATTACCAACTTTGCAAGAATACGTTTTGATTAACCAAAAACGCCAACGTTTAGAATGCTTTCGTCGCAATGCTGAAGGTCTTTGGGTATTGCACACTTATACTCAAGGCAGTGAAATTCATCTGGCAAGTATTGACTTTCGGACTAGCATTGATAGTTTGTATGAGGATGTCACTTTTGGAGAAATTCTGTAGTGAATTATCAACAGGACTTACCGAATAATTAATAATTAATAATGAATAATTAATAATTAGGGTTTACTGAAAAAGTCTTATGGGTGAAGGTAGGAGACAGGAGACAGGAGTTAGGGGAATTTGGAGGAGGTAGGAGCTAAGTTTTGTCCCAAGATTGTTCTGCCCAACTCTTGACCAAAATCCTGAATTTTTGAAGCATTACCACCTAAAACCTCGCACTTTTTCCAGACCTAAAATTACTCAAACCAATATCAGTCAATAAGCGCGATATTTAATCAGCAAACCCTAATTAAGAGAAGAAAACCTTCTGCCTTCTGCTTTCCTTCCACCAAAGTCTAATTATTCAACCGGACATAATATAACTTACAAAATTCGTTAAAATGCCTAAAATTTTCGGTAAATTCTTAACAGAATATTCTTCCAGATCAACGGTCATAGTTTGAGATTCTAATTCTAAAAACTGCCAAGTAGTTCCAGTAGTAACAACGCCATAAATTAGAGGAATTTCGTTATTTTCTCTTTGATTAAAAACTTGGGCGGCGACCATTTCTGCCATACATTGAGCTAAACCCGACTTGATATTATCGTTTTTCGCTTCTACCAAAGCAACAACTGGCGCTTCAATCAAAAGTTGCAAACTGGAACAACTAATAATAAAGTCACAAAAACCATTCAATCCCTGTTCGATATCGATATTAAATTCTACTCCAGAAAAAATGCTTATTTGATTGTTTAACTGTTTTTTGATTGCAAATAAAATCGGCGCAATAATTAATTCTGAACGCGCTTTTTCTGTACCAATAGCGACTGCTAACGGTAAGTAATATTGCAATGCTTCTTGTAAAAATTGACTGGGTGGAATTTCTGGCAAGTCATTAAACTTTCCCACGGTTTCAACTATTGTTAAATTAAAGGTTTTTTGCAACTCTTCTATAGTGAATTTACTGTAAGACATTGATTTTAATTTTTGGGGGTATTTCCTAGGGGTAGGAGACAGGAGACAGGAGAAATGGGGAATTTACAGGAGGTATAATTCAACAATTAATAATTAATAATTACCTCCTCTTCCTTTTAGGGAGAGGTAATTATCAATTATCCATTATCAATTATTCATTAATGAAGTTTCTTCTGGCTCGACCGTATCACTTTCAAAGTTAATTCCTTCGTATAAAACTTCAATAGCAAAAGTAAATTCAATACTCTCTAATGTAATTGATTCACCTTCTGTATATCCACAATAATGCCACATTTTTCCCTCTCCACGTTGAAAAATTTCTACAGACATTGATTCTGAATCTACTAAAACATATTCTTGCAAACTGGGAAATTGACGATAATATTTAAACTTATTGCCGCGATCGTATTTTTCTGTACTGGGGGAAAGAACTTCAATAATTACTGTAGGATGTTGGATAAACTTACGGGATTTTAAATCCTCAGCATTACAAGTAATTACTAGATCGGGATAAAAATAACGATTATTTTTATTATCCTGAACTTTCACATCCGACATATTTACTTGACATCCTTTTTGACGGAGATGGGGCATGAGAGCCATACAAAAGTTAATAGCAATATTATTATGAGGAATACTTCCTCCAGTCATAGCTATAATTTCGCCGTCTATATATTCATGGCGAAATTCCTGTTTAGCTTCCCATTCTAGGTATTCTTCAGGGCTAATTTTTTGATAATCTTTAGGTTGAGCAATCATGAGTTTTTTTCTTCTCCAATGTATGCTGTATGATGTTATTAAAAAGGCAAATATTTAACTGATTATTAATATTATAGTCTGTACTGCAGATTTACAGCAGATTCCAAGTATCTGAAGTACAGATTTAATAATTAAATCTTCTCAGCATCTTGCTCGCTTGGGTGTACCTTAACAAAATGGAATCTGATGTAACATTTGACTTTTGACTTTTGATTTTTAACTTCAATAGTTTTAGGTAAAATGAAAAGAAATCAAATTTCTGAACTTCTGAAAAAGATGAAATTTATACCTCGCATTCTAGGTCTAACTTTCCTAGCACTAGCTCTGACAAATTGTTCTGGGAAATTATCACCAGAAGATATTGCCTCTCGACTAGAACCTAGTATTGTCAAAGTATTTTATAAAAATCAACCCGGACATGGAACTGGTTTTTTCGTGTCTGGAGAAAAGGGAGTCTGTACTGTACTAACGGCAGCTCATGTTGTGAACAAAGAAGGCGAAATATCATTAGAGACTAAAGATGGAACTAAGGATGTTGCCAATGTTGAAATATTTCCCAGTGATATAGATTTAGCTTTGGTGACTTTTCGCTCAGATGGAGAAAAATGTAATTATCCGGCGCTGAAAATAGGTAATTCTAATAGTCTGAGAAAAGGTAGTTCTATCTATATTTCTGGTTTTCCTATTCGGAGTGGAATTGTGGTATCTCAGTTTGTTTCTGGTGATGTTTCGGGTTTGGATAGGTTGGCGCGGGGTTATGGAGTTTCTTATCAAGCTTTGACTGTGGGTGGAATGAGTGGAGCACCTGTTGTGGATGTTCGGGGTGAGGTTGTGGCGGTACATGGAATGAGTGATGTGGAGGTTGTGCAAAATTTTGCTTCTCTACAAGCAAGTTTGTCTGAGTCACAACGGGAGACTTTTCAGCAAGCTCTGGAAAGGGTAGAGAATGGAGTTCAACGTTTGACTTTTTCTTGGGGTATACCTATTAATTTGTTTCGGGAATATCGGGGTAGGGCGATCGCTCTGGGTGGAGAACAGCAGGAGGTTGATTTACAACAACAACTGGAGGAGGAGCGGCGAAAGCGTGAAGAAGCTGAACGGCGACTACGAGAGCTGGAAGCTGAACAACAAAAGCAAATTCAGGAGGCTGAAAAACAAAAGCAGGTAGAAAATGAAATTCCTCTAGTTTCAGCTCAGGGGGTTGATTATACAAAACTGCGTGACTTATTGGCGGCGGGAAACTGGAAGGAAGCAGACTTAGAAACAGATAGAGTAATGTTAAAAGTGGCGGGTAGGGAGTCGGAAGGATGGTTGAGATATGAGGATGTGGAGAATTTTTCTTGCCAGGAGTTAGGCACGATTGACAAACTCTGGGTAAAATATAGTAATGGTAAGTTTGGCTTTTCTGTGCAGAAGCAAATTTATCAGAGTTTGGGTGGTACAAATGAGTATGACAGTCAAGTATGGAAAGCCTTCGGAGATAAAGTAGGATGGCGTAAAGGGGGAGAATGGTTGAGTTACAGTGACCTAACTTTTAGTGAAAAGCATTACACGGGGCACATCCCTAGCACTGTCAGCAAAAACCTTCTAAAGTGTCGGATTTGCGGATTTGACGACTTTGGCATTGGCAATGGATTCTTCTCTCGTGCAGAGACTTGTAGACTTTAACATATAAGCGTTTCAGCCGTCAATGAAAAAATTTTCAGGAAGTTAATTTTACGAGTTTCCTTTATTTCAGCATCCTTTATACCTGGCACCTCCTAAATATTAAAGTGTGAACAGTTATCAGTTATCAGCTGTAGGTTGGGTTGAGGAACCGAAACCCAACACCAACAATAGTATGCCTTTGTTGGGTTTCACTATCGTTCAACCCAACCTACATTAAAAAGGTGCGTAACAGCACAAATTAGATCGTTTGTAAACTCTGTAGCTGTGGCAGAGGTTTTCCCATTTCCTCATAAGCAGAAACTAAATCCGCCAAAACTTCCTTCGCATTTTCCAGAGCTTCTTCATAAGATGCACCATGGGTTTGAGCATACTTACCCCATTCAGGTAAACTAGCAATATAGGTATTATCCTCTTGAGACCATTGAATTAAAATGCTATATTTCATTAGATATCTCCTTCTTCTAACCTAGCAAGCTCCTCTAACACTGCCATAACATTTTTCTCCTGATAAAGCTTGGCATCACTTCCATCCTTACCAGAAAGAATAACAGGTTTTGCCAGAAGTGGGTGAAACCAATAGGAATGACTGCCTTTCCCACGTTTAGTTAAGAGTGAAAATCCTGCTTTTTGCAAGATTTGTTTTAATTCTCTAACTTTTTTCGGCATTTTTGCAGGTAAAAATAATATAGTTCAATAAATCATAATCTATTTTTGTTAATAGTGTAATATTATCAGGAATAATATAGAATCCGGGTAATTACTATAGCTAAGTCATTGCGACTGGAACGGAGTGGAAGGAAGCAATCTCCGCGCACCCCTAAGATTGCTTCCTATCGTCGCAATGACAACTATTCAACCGGATTTTATATTACGCAAAGAAACCGGGTTTTTACGATAAACAATAAATATTGGCGAAAAAAACTGGTTTCTGCCTAGAAACGCCAAAGTTAACAAGAGATAAAACTAAGTCAACATTTGCCGATTCTAATATTACCTTCTATTCTCCTGCCAACTTATCTTCCTCTGCCAAAAAAGTTTCCAAATAAACAAAACGCGACTCCCCAGAATAACCAGAATTTGCCGACTGATAAAAAGACTTTCCATTCCTTAATGCTTTAGTAGTATCTCGCAACGCTTCATAACCATCCGTCCCCACATCCAAAGTCATTAACAACGGACAACCATAAGCAGTTAATTTAGTTTTGACACATAAGACTTGTTGTTGTGGAGTATTCGGGTCGTCGCGATACCCTAGAAAAACTAAACCATCTTGCCGATAATTTTCTAACCGCCTTTCTATTTCTTGGCATCGTCTCTCAGGAGACCAACCCCCTCCCATCGGTATCACCATACCTAACCAAGGTTGTTTTTTCTTGCCATCGTCATACATCACCGTCCAAACAAATTCTCCTCTTTCTGTATCTCGTCGTTCTTCACAAGAAAAGCGGTCTGTTTTTTTCACTAAAAAAGTAGGCCGACCTTGCACAATATTAATACCTAAACCTACCGCATCCATTAAGAAGGAAATTACGGGAATTGCAACACCTACTACTGCTGCTCCTATCGCTGCAATTTTTCCATTCCGTCTCACCAGTTTCTCCTTATCTATATATTCTGAAAAGTTTTTTGATACTTGATTTTGCCCCCGAGCAAGCCAACTTTGGGGGGAACAAGAGTCAATTTGCTTGCTCTAGTCCCCCAAAATTGGGGGATTTAGGGGGCTTGGATATAGACCCCCCAATATTTGATCCAATTTTCTTTGAGGGGTTTTCGGAAAGGTTGAGCTATTTCAGTTATCAGTTATCAGTTTTCCCAGATTAACTTTCGGCGTTGCTAATTCTGGGTATGATTCAAGCCCCCCTAGCCCCCCAAATTTGGGGGGGACAAAACTCTGAAAGTCCCCCAAAGTTGGGGGATTTAGGGGGCTTGACCAAAACCAAACAATCGCGCATTCATACTTCAATTCAGCAACGTCTAACTTTCCTCTAGTAAAATTTATGCTTCTCAAATATCAAAGTTATAAATGAGGCGATAATTGCAGAATTAGACTGTGACTATATATGAGCGCATCTATCCCATTATGAATAATAATAGCACAAAATTATTTAAAGTCAAGCCCTTGCTCAAATTTTTTTCTGGGAAATATTCATGGGAGCGATCGCCTTCTTCAGTTATCAGTTATCAGCTTTTATCCCAAAACAGAGCTAGACAGGGATTTTGCCACGGATGCACGGATGATAGAATCCGAGTATTCCAGTAGGGTGCGTTTTACTGCGCAACATGTTTGCGGAGCATTCCGATAGGAAAAAGCGAAGTGTAACGCACCGAAATTATGAAACAGACGGTGCGTTACGACGGATTGCTAAATCTCTTTGAGAGTCTAAATTTACGCCGTCTAACTGAGCCTACAAATTTTGCTACTTTTATCCCAAAACAGAGCTAGACAAGGATTTTGCCACGGATGCACGGATGATAGAATCCGAGTATTCCAGTAGGGTGCGTTTTACTGCGCAACATGTTTGCGGAGCATTCCGATAGGAAAAAGCGAAGTGTAACGCACCGAAGTATTATGAAACAGACGGTGCGTTACGACGGATTGCTAAATCTCTTTGAGAGTCTAAATTTACGCCGTCTAACTGAGCCTACAAATTTGGCTGATAGCTGACTGCTGACCGCTGACCGCTTTTAGCTATAAGCTTCTATCGGCAAACAAGAACACACAAAATTGCGATCGCCAAAAGCATTATCAACCCTTCCCACAGCAGGCCAAAACTTATGCTCCCGCGTCCAAGGTGCGGGATAAGCGGCACGTTGTCGAGAATAACCATGTTTCCACTCATCCACCATCAAACTCTCAGCAGTATGAGGTGCATTTTTCAACAAATTATCCTGTTTATCTGCTTTCCCAGTTTCAATTTCTTCTACTTCCTGGCGAATCAAAATCATTGCCTCACAAAAACGGTCTAACTCTTCTTTAGACTCACTTTCTGTTGGCTCCACCATGATTGTACCCGCTACAGGCCAAGAAACTGTCGGTGCGTGAAAACCATAATCCATCAAACGTTTGGCAATATCTTCCACTTCAATACCAGCCAGCTTTTTCAACGGACGCAAATCCAAAATGCACTCGTGAGCAATAAACCCATGCTTACCCTTATACAAAACTGGATAATAATTCTCCAACCGTTGAGCAATATAATTAGCATTCAAAATTGCAATTTTAGTCGCTTCAGTCAAACCGTCTGCACCCATCATGGCAATATACATCCAAGAAATTGGCAGAATACTGGCACTACCCCAAGGTGCAGCAGATACCGCTCCACTAGAATTTTCTCTACCAATATTAATCACAGAATGACCTGGTAAAAACTTTGCTAAATGAGATTGAACTCCGATCGGACCCATTCCAGGACCGCCGCCACCGTGAGGAATACAAAAAGTCTTGTGCAAATTCAAATGACAAACATCTGCTCCTATTTCTGCGGGGCGACATAAACCTACCTGAGCATTCATATTCGCTCCATCCATATAAACTTGCCCACCGTTACTGTGGATAATTTCGCATATTTCAGAAATTTCTTCCTCAAATACACCGTGGGTTGAGGGATAAGTAACCATAATAGCGGCTAAGTTATCTTTGTGTTTTTCTGTCTTGGTCTTTAAGTCGGCAATATCTATATTTCCTTGTTTATCGCATTTGACGACTACAACTTTTAAACCACTCATCACTGCTGAAGCAGGGTTTGTACCGTGAGCAGATTCAGGAATTAAACAAATATTGCGATGTGCTTCTCCTCGGTGAGCGTGATATTCGCGAATTACTAATAAACCTGTATATTCTCCCTGGGAACCTGCATTTGGTTGTAGGGAGATGGCGCTAAAACCTGTGATTTCTGCTAACCATTCCTCTAGTTGTTCAAACATTATTTGATAACCTTTGGTTTGAGAAGTGGGGGCGAAAGGGTGAATTTTGGCAAATTCCGGCCAGGTTACGGGTATCATCTCTGCTGTAGAGTTGAGTTTCATTGTACAGGAACCCAAAGGTATCATTGATGTTGTCAGGGATAAGTCTTTTGCCTGTAAACGTTGGAGGTAACGTAATAGTTCGGTTTCTGAGTGGTAGCGGTTAAATACTGGGTGAGTTAAATAACTGCTGGTGCGGGAATGTAATCCCCCCTTGCCCCCCTTTGAAAGGGGGGGAGTGTTTTCGATTTCGATTTCTGGTAATGGTTCTCCACCAGCAAAAATTTCCCAGAGGTTTTGCACATCTATATTAGTGGTAGTTTCATCTAGGGAAATGCTGAAAGTTTGATCGTCGAGACTCCGGAGATTAATACCTGCTGTTTCGGCAGCATCAATAATTTCTTTTGCACTTTTCAGCGGAGAGTCAGCACCTAATTCTACACGAATAGTATCAAAAAATGGTGACTCACCAATTTGATAACCAAGCTGTTTTAAACCTGCTGCTAGTTTCGATGTTAAATTATGGATATTTTCGGCAATTTCTTTTAAACCATCCGGACCGTGATAAACCGCATACATACTTGCCATTACTGCCAGCAAAACTTGAGCAGTACAAATATTACTCGTTGCTTTTTCCCTGCGAATATGTTGTTCCCGCGTTTGCAATGCCAACCTTAGCGCAGGGTTGCCGTTAGAATCTTGAGAAACTCCGACAATACGACCTGGAGTTTGTCGTTTATAAGCTTCTTTTGTCGCAAAGTAGGCAGCATGAGGACCGCCATATCCTAGAGACACGCCAAAACGTTGAGTATTACCTACAGCAATATCAGCACCAAATTCTCCGGGAGGCGTTAACAAAGTTAGACTGAGTAAGTCAGCAGCAACGGTAACTAAACCTCCCACTTCGTGAACTTTTGCCACAAATTCGCGGTAGTCGTAAATTGCTCCGTCGGTGGCAGGATATTGGAGGAGTGCGCCGAATATTGGTTTGTCAAAGGTGAAGGTGCGAAAGTCGCCAACGATAACTTCTATTCCTAATGGTTGCGCTCTAGTTTTCACCACTTCAATATTCTGAGGATGGCAGTTAGAGTCAACAAAGAAAGCTTCCGCTTTAGTTTTGCACTGACCGTAACTCAAGCTCATTGCTTCCGCTGCTGCTGTAGCTTCGTCGAGTAGGGAAGCATTAGCTATTTCTAAACCTGTTAAGTCTGTAATCATGGTTTGAAAATTCAGCAATGCTTCCATTCGTCCTTGAGCTATTTCTGCTTGATAGGGAGTGTAAGCAGTGTACCAACCAGGGTTTTCTAGGATATTGCGGAGGATAACTGGTGGAGTAATACAGTCGTAATAACCCATTCCAATGAAGGAACGAAAGACCTGGTTTTTGGAGGCTATTTCTTTGATTTTAGCAAGAGCAGCAGTCTCGCTCAAAGATTTTGGTAGATTTAGGGGTTTTTCGTATCGAATTACTTGTGGAACTGTTTTGTCAATTAGGTCATCTAGGGAAGAAACACTTAATACTGTCAACATTTTTTGAATTGCGTCAGAAGCTGGGCCAATATGCCTTGGGCAAAAGTTAGTAGATTTCTGGCCGTTATTCTGGTATTGTGGTTGAGGGGTTGACTTTGTATTAGATTTATGTATTGCTACCACTTTTATATTCCTTGGAGTTAACTTCTGATTAAGTTTTAACAAAAATTCATAACTTCATGGGAGATAAAATAATTTTTTTAGTTTAGAGGCCAAGTTTTGGAATTGTAAATTCAGTTATCAGTTATCTGTACCTCCTAGAATAGGGAGGCGAGAAGATGCAAAGTTTTCTTTTTTTATCCCCTTATAGCGCCTTATAGCATTTCTCAAAAACTTTTCTATATTTTCTTGAGCCGAGGTAGGAGCGTTAACGATAGTTATGCGCCAGCAAACAGCCGTTCGCCCCTACAGGACTTTGCATGGAACGTCCGTAGGTCATAGTAAACATAAGAATAATTAACATTAACTGGGCTGCTAATTAGCAAAAAGGTGATTTGGCCTGTATTAATTACTTAAGGCTTGCTGATTAAATATCAAAGCATTGACTGATATTGGTTGTAGCATTTTTTGGTATAAAAAAGTGCCAGCTTTTCAGCTCAAAGAGCTGCAAAAAGATAGTATTTTGGGACGATTATGGCAGAAAAATCAAGGGACAATTCTTACCGAATAATTAATAATTAATAATTAATAATTAAATAATTCGCGCTTTAAAGCCTCCCCTTTTAAGGGGAAAAAAGCGGTCGTAGCGGAGCTTCCCGTAGGGTGGGATGGCGAGGTCTTTTCGCCATATCCAATCGACTCCTGTGAAGAAATAATATTTCCTTATATTCAATTCCGTAACGGTTAAAACCCGAGGTAATTATCAATTATCCATTATCAATTATCAATTAATGAATCCTACCTCTTCGCTCCCGAGCCATTTCTCCCCTCCTGGGAGGGGTTAGGGGTGGGTTTTCTCCTGTCTCCTACCTCAGCAACAAGACTTTTTCAGCAAACCCTGCTTAATAACTGAAGTGTTACCTAACTATAAGATTATTTTTGGGAATTGGTATTAAAAGGGGAGGTTTCAAACCCAGTTTTTCGGTGAAAGTTTATACTATTGCTGTAATAGTATTTTTTTGAGTATGAAAAGAAAATTTATTGCTGCTGACTTAGGAATTTTGAGTATTTTATCAGTATCATTTAGTTAGTTATTGCCTGAAGCTGATGTTCAATAGACATTTGGTAGAAATATAAATATTCTTTTTCTAGCAATTCTTGTAGAGACATTCCATAGAACATCTCTACATTCTTTTTCGGAGGTGTATAATGAACTTAGTCAAGCTATTATTGTAGACTTGAGAAAATTTTTGGTTACTACCTACTCTCCTTCTACGAATTCGCGATACTCCTCAGCAGAGTAAATATCATCTCCTTCTAGTTCATCAGGGTCTTTAACACGCACCTTCAGAAGCCAACCCTCTATGTATGGGTCCTCTTCAGATAAACGTTCTGGACTTTCCAATATTTCCTCATTACGCTCTACAACCGTACCAGTAATAGGAGCTTTCAGGTCTTCAACTGCCTTCACAGACTCAATACTGCCACAGGAGACTTCTTTTTCTATTTGGTCTCCCTCATCTGGAAGTTCCAGAAATACAATATCTCCCAACTGCTCAATAGCATAGGCACTAATACCAACAGTGGCAATTTCGCCATCCATTCTTACATACTCGTGGCTGTCGAGATATTTGAGGTCGTCTGGAAATTCTAGTGTCATTTAATTCCTCACTAAATATAGTACAAATTATGTCAGTCAAAACAAGACTAGACTTGCATTAAAAATTATTCCGTAAAGAATAATATAAGGTAAATACCCAGTTTTTATGGACAAGAAAAATATTATAAGATCGCTGGTAGGAAAATTTTCTATTCTGAGATTAATTAGGTCTACCGTAATTGTTTATATCCTTATAGGTTTGTGGGCTTTCTTTTTCTCAGATCGGTTAATTTTTTTACCTGGTCCATCTAGCTATCAGGAAAACCAGGATTTTGTCAAGCTTGAGTCTAGCGATAAAGTCCAAATTACAGGAGTTTATTTACCATTACCTAAAACAAAATATACAATTCTCTACAGTCATGGTAATGCTGAAGACCTAGGAGAAATTTTGCCCAGGTTGCAAGATTTGCGAGATATTGGGTTCAGTATATTTTCCTATGACTATCAAGGTTATGGAACAAGTCAGGGAAATCCTTCAGTTAAAAATGCCTACCAAGATATTAATGCAGCTTATGAATACCTGACCCAGCATTTGGGTATACCTGCAAACCAAATTATTGTTTATGGACGTTCAGTAGGTGGGGGGCCTTCAGTAGATTTGGCATCCCGGGAACCTGTGGCTGGTTTAATAATTGAAAGTTCATTTACAACAGCGTTTCGGGTGGTGACGCGCATCCCAATTTATCCCTTTGACAAGTTTCGCAGTATTGATAAGATAAAGAATGTTAACTGCCCAGTTTTGGTAATCCACGGAAATGCTGACCGAGTGATTCCATTTTCCCATGGGAAACAACTTTTTACCACAGCTAATGAACCCAAACTTTCCTTTTGGGTTGATGGTGCTGGTCATATTGATTTATTAGAAGTGGCAGGTGAAAGGTATGAAAAAGTGATGATTGAGTTTGCTAATTTGGTGGAACAAAATCAATAGTAGGAATTAAGTTTGATTCCAGAATAATTTTAAGTTTCCTGGTGGGAAGTCCCGCGCTGTAATATTCGATTCAGCCCCGGGATGAGAGCCAGAACATGGTATACTTATGGACACAGGGGGAGGACATCACCTCTGTATAAACTGCAACTCCTTTGCGGGTTGAAGAATCCCCCGTTGTCACAATCGTGCAACGTCGGTAGTATGTCAAGTTTCTTGATACTTATATCATGTCTAATTGAATACTTACAGCAGTTTCCGAAGTTATGAGGTACAAAGATTAACAATTGAATGTTTGTAGTGCGGGCATCTTACCCGCTTCGGAGTATAGCTCACGCTTAGTGGAATCTGCTGTATAAATAACGACTGAGGAGTCAGGAGGAGTGAGTCAGGAGGCAAGAAGAAAGAAGAGTAGAAGAAAGTTTTTCATCACACTATTAAACGGACATAATATTATCTACCATCTGATAGAGGCAATCATCTATAACTGTGAGTTAGTATTTATGATACCGCTTAAGCTTAACTTCTGTTCCCTATTGCCAAAAACCTATAATTCTATATGAAATACAAAAAATTGTGCAAATACACGAATCTCCCCATCTCCCCATCTCCCCATCTCCCTATCAATCTTTATTAGCAAACATTAATGTATTTCATATTAGCACCTCATCCAGTTTCTAACTGCTTATTTTTTTCCCTTGCTAATTGTGCTTTTGCATTTTGCCACATTTGTTCAAACTCCGCCAAAGTATACTCAGAAAGAGGGCGGTTACACATTTTTTCTACTAAAGCAAACCGTTTCAAAAATCGATGATTAGTTCCTTGTAAAGCTTGTTCTGGATTTAAATCATACCACCTTGCCAATTGCACTAAAACAAATAAAATATCTCCCATTTCTGCTTGTTGATGTTCCTTATCTTCAGATTTTAAAGCTTCTTCAAACTCCCCAACTTCTTCGTGGAATTTTTCCCAAACTCCTTCAATATTTTCCCATTCAAAACCAAGAGCAGCAGCTTTTTTAGAAATTTTCATTGCTGCCATAAGTGGAGGTAACTGTCGAGCGTATCGACTGAGCTTTGTACTAAATAAATCATTAGTTTCTCCTTTTTCTGCTGCTTTAATTTTTTCCCAATTTTGCTTAACTTCTTCCGTACTATTTACTTTCACATCTCCAAATACATGAGGATGTCTTCTAATCATTTTTCTATTAATATTTTGAGCAACTTCAGCCAAAGTAAAATCATTTGCTTCACTAGCTATTTGTGCTTGCAAAACCACCTGTAATAATAAATCTCCTAATTCATCAACTACTGCTTCTTTATCTCCACTTTTTATTGCATCAACTGCTTCATAAGCTTCTTCAATAATGTAAGGAGTTAAAGTTTCTGAAGTTTGAGCTAAATCCCAGGGACAACCACCATCTGGAGAACGTAATTTTGCTACTATTTCTATTAGTTCTTGTAACGCAGTTAATGTTGAATCCATAATCCATATTAGATAACAAAATAGTTTAATTTTAATATAAAATAAGTCAAATCCTAACTGATATTTACCCTACCATCTATACAGCAGACTTCCAAACTCATTACTAAAATATTTTTGCCCTACACTAATTTTGCTGTTATTAAGTTTAAGGATAAGGACAGTATTTATAGCTAATTAAGAGGATTTGATCTAGCAGCCGTCTTTAATGATTGTATCAAAAAATGTGATACTCCAAAAGGTGAAATCAGGCTCAAACACCTTAAGCAAAATGGTAAGTAGCAAGGTTGTTGAAAGTTTCGCTGTTCAGCAAGGAAGTCACAGAAAGCGAATGCCTCTCTCTGTGTAATGCAGAGGATAAGGGTTGAGAGAAAAAATTATCCCAACATCACATCGTCTGAAAATGGCAGCCGAATTCTGACAGGTCTTAAACGATCGACACACTTCAAAGAAACCCAACTGAGTTAAAAGATGGAAATCATAAAGTCGATCGCAAACAAAGGACATCTTCAAGACTGGTAACAGATTAACTGGAAACCAGTAATGAAGAACCTTAGGAATCTGAGCAAGCGGATTGATCGTGCCACACAGAATCGTCAGTGGAATCAGGTAACAAGCCTGAAAAACTGATGTTCAGGAGCTATAAGAATCTACTCTGGTCTGTGGGAAAAGTAGCCCAACTTAATCAAGGAAAACGAACTCCTGGTGTAGACAGGGAGGTGGCATTAACACCAGAACAACGGGTCAAACTCATCCGAGAAATGGGACAATACACTTTTTGGAAAGTCAAACCGACCAAATGGGTTTACATCCCAAAAGCCAATGGTAAACAACGACCACTAGGCATACCGAAAATTCCGAGTAAACAATTAAGCATAAATACTTGCTTGATTATTTACTCAATCACGACAGCTATGATTTTCTCCTAAATTCTGAGTTCTGAGTTCTGAGTTCTGAGTTCTGATTCTATGCTACATTTTGTGGTACGAAATGTGGGCTAGATTCCATTGGGAATTTTCCCACCCGTAACTCGATATATGACAAAATCGCCCAAAACCAGAACTGGAAATGCCAAATTTGTGGGGACAAACTATATAAGCTCGAAGCTCTAGAAACTCACAACATCATACCTTTGGCAAAAGCTGGTACAGAGGATATTGACAATCTTCAATACTTACACAAAATTGGCCACAAGACAATACAAAGTGTTAGACGTTCTGTGAAAGCAGAGACTTGAGCCAGATGATGCCAGGAGTGTCAAGTCCAGTTCTTAGGGGAGGGAGATACGGCGATGTATGTTCTGTTACCGGACATAATTAAATCTTTTTTTATTTGTTACCAAGATATAGGCCAGATAATCTATACATCTATACATTTTATATAGAATAAACAAATATATTAATAGGTAAAATTAAGCAATTCTTATAAACTCTGATGATTTTCTGAGTATTGTGCTAGAAAGGTTAAAGATAGCCATGATAATATATTCCAGATGTGCAAGCAAACTATCAGGAATATTTTAATAAATCGTATCTATTGATACAAAAATCCTAGGAATTCCCTTAATATGTTTGCTTTGTATGAGTCATATTCAGATTCATTTATTGTGCCTAATTTAGAGGTTAAAAGTCAATTTTTATCTTTAGAGTCAACTATACAGGAACTACCTCTGCAAGACTTTCAAATTGCATCTAGCTACCTTGGGAAAGATATTGCACCTGTGTTTGAAGCCAACCCTTTGCTGCCTGGTGTGATTTTGAGAGATCGGCAAGATAAATTAGTTGGTATGATTTCCCGAAGATTATTTTTTGAAAAAATGGGAAGTCGCTATGGTATAGAGATGTTTTACAAGCGGCCTATAGAAGCTTTATATCGTGTTTCCAAAACAGATATATCTATTCTTCCTGGTAATACATTGATAGTAGAAGCAGCACAAAAATCTTTGCAGAGACAGCCTGAGCTATTATACGAACCAATAGTTGTAGAAATAGAAGCTAATGTTTATAGACTTCTGGATGTACATCAATTATTAGTTGCTCAGTCAAAGATTCACGAACTTACGAGTCATCTACTAAAAAAGCAAACTCAGGCAAAAGCTATTCAAACTGAGAAAATGGCAAGTTTGGGAAGAATGGTTGCCGGGGTTGCCCATGAAATTAGAAATCCTGTTAATTGTATTTGGAATAATTTAATATTTCTAACTTCTTATTTAGAAGAAATTACTAAGCTGTTATCTGCTTATGATGAAATATCAGATTCATCTCCAATTATCAATCTAATTAAAGAACAAATAGATTATGATTCTTTACAGGAAGAATTAGCTGAGACGACTCAAGGTATTAAATTGGGTTCGGAACAACTTCTGAAAATTGTGAATAGTCTTCGCAATTTTTCTCACATGGATGAGTCTAAAAAGAAACAAGCATATATTCATGAATGTATAGATAGTAGCTTACTTATTTTAAATAATCGCCTTAAAAAGGGAATTAAAGTTATTAAGAATTATTGTACAAATTTACCAATGATTAGTTGCTATTCTGGTCAACTTAGCCAAGTATTTATGAATCTAATTAGTAATAGTATTGATGCACTTAATGAAAAATTAGCTGAGTTGGACTTGTGTGATTGGCAACCTCAAATTGAAATTAGCACAGAAGTTATAGTTAGAAAAGAGTCTGATTGGTTGACTGTTAGAATAGCTGATAATGGGCTTGGTATTCCTCTAGAAATACAAGATCGAATCTTTGAAAACTTTTTTACCACTAAACCTGTAGGTAAAGGAACAGGTATGGGTTTAGCTATTTGTTACCAAATTATTACTGAAAAACATGGTGGAAAGCTTAAACTAAATTCTTTGCCTGGCAAAGGTACTGAATTTGAAATTATGATACCAATAGTTTAATTGAATACTGTTTACACTTCTAGAAAAGAAAAAATATAAATCAGACACTCTTGACTGAAAAAAAAGACCAGAGGATGTTGCTCAAGAGAATTGCTGAAAAGCCTGAAGCGGAAAGATAGACGTGTTATTTATACTTATGTTATTTACCATAAATCTCTCTATAAATTAGATTTTTATCTATACATAATCAGGATTACAGATTCTTTTTCAGATATATATAGAAGCATACTACAAATTATAAAATTTTTAGGATATCCTATCATACTATATTATACTTTATACTTTCAACTGAACTTCTTAATCATAAATACTCTTTACCGAGAAATTGTGGTCTAAAGCCTCCCCTTTTAAGGTGATAAAAAGCGGTCTTCGGAGCTTCCCGTAGGGTGGGATGGCGAGGAGACCTCGCGATACCCATGAGACCAAGAGAAAAGAGAATTCTGTATTTTCTTGCCTCCTTATTGCAGAGATACTGTTAACTGATAACTGATAACTGATAACTGAAATGACCGTGCCAAATCGAAATTTCTTAGTTTGTTTATTCATTACCCTGGGCCTATGGGGCACTACAGCTAAACCGATACTGGGCCAAGCATTAGTTCCTCACATCATACAGCTAAACTCAGCTCAATTGGAGCAAACGGGTTTAAGGTTAGCTGAGGAAGCTGTACAGTTAGCAAGATTTCAACAATTTGAGCTAGCTTTGTCAAGAGCTGAATTGGCCACTGAGTTAGCCCCGAATAGTCAACAGACCTGGGCGCTATTAGGCAGTCTTTACATTCAAGCTGAAGATTTAGAAGAAGGTATTACAGCTTTAGAACAAGCTCAAGAACTCGATCCAAGTAATGCTGATATTCGATTTGTTCTTGGTAGAGCTTACTTTCAAAAAGCTGATTATGGAGAAGCGATCGACCACTTAAGAGCGGGTTTGAAGTTCAAACCAGATAGTCCTGGTGCTTTGTTCGATCTAGGTAATGCTTATTACAAACGTGGTAAGTTTAAAAGAGCGATCGCTCGATATGAAGAAGCTTATGAGTTAGAAAAAAATCTATGGCCTGCAATTAATAATATTGGCTTAGTTAAGTACGAGATGGGAAATGTGGATGATGCGATCGGAAAATGGCGTGAAGCTATCTCTTTAGATAGTAAGGCAGCAGAACCACTTCTAGCACTATCAGTAGCTCTCTACACTAAAGGAGATAAACAACAAGGTTTTGCTATGGGAGAAGAAGCTCTACGACTAGATAGCAGATATGCAGATATTGATTATCTTGACCAAAATTTATGGGGAGAACGTTTGCTGGAGGATGCAAAAAGGTTTCTGGCAACTCCGCGTATTCAAGAAACTTTAGCTCAAATAGAAGATTTACCACCTTTGTCTCCAGATATAGTTTCTCCATGAGCTAGTGTCGCTACGCGGAAGTTAAAAGTCGTAGGGGCGAATGGCATTTGCGTTCCGCAGAGCTGCCGCTAACGCCCGTACAAAAGTCGAAAGTAGCGATGGTACAAAGGTTGATGCACCAAAACCATTGAAAAAACTAATCAAGAAGTATCGAAAGTTAAGCAAGTCATTATCTGATAAAAATAAAGGCTCTAAAAGGTATGAAAAAGCACGGGTGAGAGTAGCTAAATTTTCCTACGGAATGCTACGCAAACATGCCAAATTAAAAGATACAAGGACAGATTTTCTCCATAAATTATCTACTGAAATAATTCGTGAAAACCAAACAATAAATTCGGAGGTATGATAAATTTGTTGAAGTTGGCTCATTGTTACTCATTCCAGGAAGTGATTCTACTGTTATTGAACCACCTCCAGAATTTATTTGTGCCTGTACAATTTTCCGCAATTCAACAGTTTCTTTGTATACAGGTATTGACTTGGAAATTGATTTTAGTAATCGATTTGTAATCGTTAGAGCTTTTGCTAATTCCCCTCGTTGAGCAAGTTGACGTGCTTCATCCAAGGACAATTTGGCCTCGAATATTTTTTTTGTACGTTTTGTTTGAAAATCATCGTACTCTTTTTGATGTCTATTTCTGTAGTTGATAATTAGGGCTTGCTGATTAAATCTAAAAGCATTGACATATAAAGACTTTAGCCTTTTAGGGGTCGAATTGCAGTACCTGGTTTTCAGCTATTGATGCTCAAATTTGAGCGTATTTTAGGCTCATAGTTGGGCAGAAAAATCATTCTAACAAAACGCCCGCTTCTACCTCTTTGCTCATTCCTATTTCTCCTGTCTTCCCCTCCCCTCCTGGGAAGGGGTGGGTTGGGAGGGACCCGCGGGTGGGTTGTCTCCAGTATAGCTTTCTCCTACAAAGAGCAAAAAGACTTTCCATACGCAAACCCTAATTATTGGATATTGAATAAATCCAGAGATAAAAATCATTGAAAAGAAAATCAAGGTTGAAGGCAAATATAAAAATTTATTTCTTTCCCATTCAAATACTTCAATTCTTAAATCAGGAGACCAATAAGTTACTTTTAATGACAACCATCCTAATGAATTGTAGTTTTCAATTTATATCCAATGATTTTTGGATTTTTGTCTTTTGAAATCACGCTTTTTATCAAATTCAGAATAATCAAAATAGATAGTTTGATCTACTTTTTTTGATAATCCTGAATTCTCAATGAATCCCCAGATAACTTGTTCTTTATCTTGTGGTTGTCGTGTTAAAATAACTTTAACTGAACTGGGTAAAATTTGGGATTTTTGCCGCCAATATTTAGTATTTTTATCTTGAAAGTTAAGAAGACATTGATTTACCCATTGAGTGAGAACTTTATTAGGATTGGGATTGAATAAAGTAAAATGAAAAATGGCAGTAACTAATAAAACAACAATACCTGAAAAGATACTTAATTTCCGGAAATAGGGAGGAACAGAATTTTCAGGTGGTCGCTCTATTTCTTCTTCTTTTTTTGGATCTAATTTACTTTCTCCACTATCATTAAAAGTATATGTCTCATTCATTAGTTTTTGAGACTATGTTTAATATAGTGATTCCAATTTTAAAAAAATCAAGAGTTAATTCGCTATTATGCTTGAGTAACAATTCGAGGAGCATATCTTCAGTAAGAAGCTTGAAATACTGAATTTTCCGAGAAATTTCCGATTGACTTTAATCATGCTATCCGGCGATCGCTAACTTTATCTATCATTATCTAACAATATTTTTATCTATTTCAAACCATCAATAATTTGTACAAAATGGAGATAAATTAGGTCGATAAAACTAATCTAGTTATCAAGAAAATTTTCTCATATAGCAATCAGGAATCAGATGTGAGAATTGAGATGTTCTTTTAAAGTATAGAGTATAGCAGTTATCTTACTCATATATATTCGTTTTTTTTCTTCTTCTCTGTTGCCAGATGAGCTGTTGCCTGTTGCCTAAAAATCTCCAATATCTCACAACTAAAACCATATTGCTATACAAATTAAAGTTGCTATAATTGCTAAAATCTATAAATTACAACTTTTTATTTTTTTTCCTTCTGTCAAAATAAGCTATGACAAATTATCAATATCAAGTCGGTGGATGTTTACCAATTGATTCTCCCACCTATATTAAACGTCAAGCAGATTTAGAATTATATCGTGGATTAAAAGCAGGAGAATTTTGTTATGTTCTTAATTCTAGACAGATGGGTAAGTCTAGTTTGCGAATACAAACTATGGAAATTTTACAAATGGAAGGAATTATTTGTGCTGGTATCGATCTAAGTGCAATTGGTAATTTAGACATTACTCCTGAACAGTGGTATGCAAGTGTAATTGATAGTATTATTAGTAGTTTGGATTTATACGATCGCTTCGATTTAACAAGTTGGTGGTTTGAGCATAATAATTTATCTTATGGGCAGCGTTTTAGCAAATTTATTCAATTGATTATTCTCAAGTTAATTCCTCAAAATATTATAATTTTTATCGATGAAATTGATAGTATTCTCAGTTTAAAATTTCGAGTAGATGATTTTTTTACGGTGATTCGTTCTTGTTACGATAAAAGGGGGCAAAATCGAGAATATAAACGCTTAACTTTTTCTTTTTTCGGTGTAGCTACTCCTGCTGATTTAATTCAAGATAAAGTTAGAAGTCCATTTAATATTGGTCGTGGAATAGAATTAACTGGTTTTAGTTTTAAAGAAGCTCAACCTTTAGTAAAAGGATTAACTACAAAATCTACTAATCCTCAAGCAGTATTACAAGCAATATTAAATTGGACTGGAGGGCAACCTTTTCTAACTCAAAAATTGTGTCAACTTACCGTAAAATCTGATTCTTCTATTCCAAATAACAAGGAAAAAGAATGGGTAGAAGATTTTGTCCGAACCACGATAATAGATAATTGGGAAAGTCAGGATGAACCACAACATTTGCGGACGATTCGTGACCGCCTTTTATTAAGCGATCGATGCCAGAAGTTGTTATTACTATATCAAAAAATTTATCAGACAAAAGAAGTAAAGGTTAATCATAGTTCAGAACAATTAGAATTAAGATTAACTGGATTAGTTGTGCAGCATCGAGGTAAGTTAAAAGTTTATAACCATATCTATGAAGCAATTTTTAATCGAAATTGGATTGATAATGTTTTAGCAGAAGTAGGAATAGTAAAAGATGGTAATTATTCTCTAAAGTCTGATGAAAATTTATCAATGAATCGGCAGGAATATCGGAACTGCAAGATATTGTTGAACAAGGTTAAAAACTATTGGGTGAAAGGTGTTTTAGAGACTTCATTACACGGCAAAGTATTAATTGAACTAGGATTAGAAGAACGAAAAAATGCGGTAAATCGTCCTTGGGGTTTAGTTTGGCAAGATTTAGAAAGTCCCCAACAAGAATTACCACCAGGTACTCGAATTATTGATAAATTTGATGAGTTAGGTGTAGGGAGAACTTTATTGATTTTGGGTGAACCTGGTTCGGGAAAAACTACAACTTTATTAGAATTAACACGAGACTTAATTAATAGAACTGAAGCAGATATAACTCAATCAATACCTGTTGTTTTTAACCTATCTTCTTGGGAGGGGAAAAAACAGGCGATCGCTGATTGGTTAGTTCTGGAATTACATACTAAATATCAAGTTTCTCAACAGATTGGCAAAACTTGGATACAAGAACAAAGGTTAATTTTACTACTTGATGGTTTAGATGAAGTGAGCAGGGAAAAACGAGAAGATTGTGTGGATGCTTTGAATTATTTTTGTCAAGAATATGGGCAAACAGAAATAGTTGTTTGTAGTCGTATTCGTGACTATGAAGCTCTTTCAAGTAACTTGATATTTCAAGCAGCTATCTATTTACAGCCTTTAAGTTTAGAGCAAATTCAAGACTATTTAAAAAATGCAGGTTCAGAATTAGCAGCAGTAAGTAAGGCATTAGAATATGATGTTAAATTACAAGAATTTGCTCGTTCTCCTCTAATTTTAAGTATTATGAGTTTGGCTTATCAAGGAATATCTATTGAAGAATTACCTAGTCGCAGTAATACTGAACTGAGAGAACATTTATTTAACGCTTATATTGAGCGAATGTTTAAGCGCCGTTCAGTTAATATTCTCTATTCTCAAGAAAAAGTAAAAAAATGGCTAAATTGGTTAGCAAAGCAAATGGTAAGAGAGTCAGAAACTGTGTTTTTAATTGAACGAATGCAACCCTATTGGCTACAAAGTAAAATTAATAATCTCGCTTATCTTATTATTCTGTTAATCATCATATTTATATTATTTTGGAATTTATTTAATCAAGTTTTACTGCGTTATGAATTTCTCATACTTTTAGGATTTGCTGTTATATACTTTTGGCGGTTTTTTGGATTTAAAATTATTCAAACAGTTTCCAGTTTAAGGTGGTTAGGAAAATATACTATCAACCAAGTTCTTATTGGCATAACTGTAGGCATGATTTCTGGAATATTATTCAGTCTTTTCAGGCATAATGTAAGATATATTAACCAGGTTAGTCATACCATAATTAGAGGAGCAATTGCTGGATTAAGTTTAGGACTAATTCTAGGAATAGTTCGTGGTATGACAGGTCCGGGAATAGAAGAAGTAACTGTTCCTAATCAAGGAATTTGGCAGTCAACTAAAAATGCTTTTATCTTTGGTTTAGTTGGTGCAATAGTAATGAGTTTAGCTGCTAAATTACTAGACTGGTACTTTATAGCTTGGGGTCAGTATGGGTTGATTTTCGGATTAGCTGTGGGAGGTGGGGAAGCTTGTGTAAAACATTTTATTTTACGAATTATTTTGTATATCAATAATTACATACCTTGGAATTATACTCGTTTTCTTAATTATGCAACCCAGTTAATTTTTCTACAGAAAGTAGGAGGAGGCTACATTTTTATTCATAGATTATTGTTAGAACATTTTGCCAGAATGCCATGAAGAAGGTGTTAGGTTTTAGGGGTTAGAGCAAAATACTAAATTATCAAATAAGGAATTAAGATTCAATGTTTGTAGCGCGGGTATTTTGCCCGCGACTGGTGTACTAAAGTGGAATCTGCTGTATCAAATAAGGAATTAAGATTTAACTTTCCTGGCGGGAAGTCCCGCGCTCTCCCGCAGGGGAGCGTCGTATGGGAAAGCCAGGGCCAGGATTCGGATACCTTCATAAGCTAAACGTTCACAAGCCCTTGACAAGCTAGCTACATTTTGTTATTTTCCAGTTCAAAACAGGGGGAGGACATCACCTCTGTCTAAACAGCGGTCAGGGTTTCCCAGACTGAAGAATCCCGCGTTGTCCCGTAAGGGCAACGTCGGGAGTATGTCAATAAAACATAGAATGCTAAAGAGCAAAGTCTAAAAAATCTATTTGATGAAAAAGATAATTTACAACATCAAAAATGGTATTAAACATATTCCCGTGTGACTCCTGAATTCTGTTTGCGGGTAAGCATTCAGCATTCAGCATTTCCTAGGTCATGCTCCGCAAACAGATACATGAACATATTCAAGAAATTACTAAGGTTAGCTGAAGACATTTTTTTTATAAGTTTTAATTCTCCTTGGAGACTAATTTCTATTTTGAGCTGATAATGAGCTAAAAACTCATAGCTGATAGCTGATAGCTGATGGCTGAATGCTTACATTTCCTGATATTCAATTCCGTAGCGGTTAAAACCAGAGGTAATTATCAATTATCCATTATCAATTATCAATTAATGAACTCTCCCCTACTCCCTCACTCCCCTACTCCCCCGCAATGCGAAAATGTAGCAAATATTTATCAATTTAGTATTATATCAAATTTGGTAGGAATTTTGAGATTTAATTCAGAATACTGCAAGGCAAAAAAAAATCTGTAGCTAAAATTGCTATTCAGACAAAAAAAATTAGTTATTCTGTAAAAAAGTAAATTTATAGCAAAGACAGTACGTTAACCATAATGCTGACACAAATAGTTCGTCCCATGGTTCGGACCCAGGTTCGGTTATTAGCAAACTGTCACTCAACCCGTCTAACGTTAATTCATACAATTGCTAAATGGCTAGGTTTTTTGGGAGTAAAAGCAGAAGTAATTGAACTTAATGCTAATCTAGACAAAAAAATAACTATTTCCTTAACTGTAGAAAAACCAGAATCTTGCGATCGCCAAGATTGGCAAAAAATTGTCGATGGTATTAATATAGAAACATCTCAAAATAGTTCCCAAGAAATAACAGCAACCGAACCGATCCAAATAATGACAACCAAGCAACAAGGAAAGCTGCAAAGGTTGATAGCTTATGTTATTCAAGCGGGGGAACCAAATCAGAAAATTAAATGGGAAGAAATATGTCCTAATTTACAACAATTGGGATTAGATGAAAATATGTTAGATGGAATTCGCTCTGCGATTAGAGTACCTCAGTCTATCGATTTATTAATTGAAGAATTAGAGCCAGATGTAGCAGCGATCGCTCTTCCTTTAGCGATGAATATTGCTCTTTTTGATCGGCAAGTAAACTCATCTGAAGATTATGCTTTAAATTCATTATTACAAGTAATGAAGCCACCTACAAAATCTACATATGTAGAGAAAAATGTAGGGAAAAATTTTTTCAGGCATAGACTATATGGGTTAATTACTTCAGTTATTCCTAGATAACAAGTTAGTTATCAATTCACGAAGGAAGAAGGAAGAAGGAAGAGGGAAGAAGGAAGAGGGAAGAAGGAAGAAAAACCCAGGTTGAAAAACATGGGATTGAAATAAGGACGTATTATTTCATCGCACTACGTGCCTTGAAATAAATATTTATTTTTAGTGGGCTTTATACCCACAACTAAAGTTTTTAATTATACTCATACTTTCTTCCAACTTCGTTCCTAACTTCTTCCTTTTTTGTAAGCATTTCCTTTGGAGTGCTTACCGAAAAATTGGGTTTAAAGCCTTGCACTTTTAGGGCAACTTTATGTTATACTTAATAAAAGCGGTAAAGGTATTCAACCGCTCTAAAAACCTAGCTACTAATCGTAGCCTTCCTAGCACCTTGAAAACTAGAGTTAAGGGGTTTTGCACAGGAATGCTTGTGTATAGAAAAGCTCTAAGCAACAAGTATCAGATAACCAAAGTTTTTTTTAAGGTTTAAACTGTACCGTAGGGCATACGGAAACAGGCTCTTGAAATAGAGCGAACGCTTGGGGAGAGAACCATCTCTGGACTAGATGCCGTAAGGTGTTTAGTTTAAGTGGACTCATTGAACCAAGAATCCTGGTTTCAGGAGAATCCCCGTACCTTTAGGTCGGGGAGTATGTCAAATCCTACATTCCCCATAACAAAACGTAGCATAAAAATATAAGTCAAAAGTCAAAAGTAAGAAATAAGAAGTAATAAGTAAGAAGAAAATTATAGTGGTCAATCAAAATCAATAATTCAGCAAGTATTTATGCTTAATATTTAACTGATAATTTGACTCCCGCTCGACGGTAAATGAAGATGATTTACATAGTATAAATGCTTAAGCAAGCTACAGATTTTATACTAATTTTCATCTTACGCTCTTGAAGTGCGGAATGTGAGTTATATTCACTTTGAACTATTAGATTCATTTTCTGTTTGTGGAACTGGAATAATATCTTGAATTGGCTTTACCCATTTTGGTAATCCATTTGGATATAACTGAGGATAAATAATCAGCAAAAGAATGCCAATAATAGAAGAAGTTAAGATGAAAAGAATCTGCCCATTCTGCATCCAAGTCACGAAATCTAAAAATCCAAATTTTTTCGGTTCCTCAATTTTTTGCTGAGGAGAATTTGCTGTTACTTTATCTTTGATATTACTCTCATCACCGAATATATTCCCCACAATATTTCCATCTTTATTTTCAATTTTCCGGCTTTGGTCATTGACAATTTTTTCAGCTATAGTTTGACTGCCAATAACATCATTAGAATTATATTCTACCGAGCCATAATAATGATTTGTGATAGGGTTTTTAGAATCTTTAGGTTGTAAAAAACTACTACTCGTTTCTCTTTCTATTACATCATTAATTAAACTTAATACATCAACTTCATTATAGTACAACTCGCATTGAGTCTTGAATATACCATTATTAATCCGGCGTTGCAAGTCATCAAATTTATAGAAGTGAGGATTCTGGCTATTTTCTTTACAATCCTTGCAATTACAAGGAATTAATTTATCATATTTGAGTCGATTATTATAAGAACTATGAATTTTATCTAATTCGTGAGTAACAATGGTCATTAAATCCCGTTTTTGTTGCCCAGAAATCCTAATTTTTATTTCTCTTTTACCGTAATATTCAATTACTTCTGCTCTGGCTCGATTTTTCTTGAGAATAACTCCGCTTTTCCAAACATATTTTTGCTTCTCAATCTCCTTGTGCATCGCCACAATAAATTGAGTAATTATTCCCTTGGGCATAAATTCGTAAGTGTAACGTAATATCAAATTATTATTTTCATCCCAGTCATATTCTGGTTGAGCTTCTGTTAGGAGTTGAGGTGCAATATAGGTTTGAGAAGTACCAGGAATTTTATAGCAGAGTTTAAATTTAATCATTAATTGCAGTAACTCGTCGTGCATATTCGCATATTTATCTTCATGCCAAATATTGGTTAAATCATCTTTGGTAAATTTGCCAAAATTATCATAAACTTGCGGATTATCTAGAGCTTTATAAACTGCTGCTGTTCCCCATTCTGGTTTGAGAATAACTGTTTTATTTAACAAGGGGTCATCCTGAAAATGAAGACAAACTCCTAAGTCATGTAAGTAACCACTTAATTGTAATTTATGCTCTCGTTTCTTAAAGCTATTCTTTTCACAAATAGATAAATATTCTTCTAGACTAATATAGTTGCGGGAATCTGTTTCTAATACTTCACGGACTTTTTTCCAAGTCTTAGGAAGGGCAGTACCAATATGAGGTAAATTACTGATGTAATGTTGGATTTCTGTTCTAATTTCTTTTAAACCTCGGTTAGTAGCAAGATTAGTGGCTAAGATTTCTTTGATGTTAGAAAATTGACCTTGCAATGCTCGTTGATTAATTTCCCATTTACGTTCTTGTTTCTCATTTTTGATAATTAATAAAGGACTATTATCGCTCAACAATTCTACTACATTCAACCAATAATCAAAGTCTGTATCTTCTTTGCGGATATCTGCAACAAGAATATATAAGGAGCGCTTGGTCAGAAAAAATTGATGGGTAGTATGATAAATTTCTTGTCCGCCAAAATCCCAAATATTCATCTGAAATTTATGTTGATTTGCTGTCTGAAAATTCCACTGATGAACTTCAATTCCTTTGGTAGTATCTTCATCTTTTAATTGATAGTCTGAGTTTTGAATTTTATTAGCTAGAGTAGTTTTACCAGCCCCGCCTTCTCCAATAATTAGTAATTTGGCTTCATAGAGATAATCTATTCCTTCTGCTTTTATTTGTTGGAAATATTCTCTAATTGCTTCTATCCCTTTTTCAGCAATTTCTATTGGTGGAGTTTCCAGATGATTACCACTTAAGGCAAGCCCAGTTAAATTTGTAAGTTGAGAGATGGATTCCGGCAGAGTTGTTAATGTATTATTACTTAAACCAAGACCAGTTAAATTTGTAAGTTGAGAGATGGATTCCGGCAGAGTTGTTAATTTATTACCACTTAAACCAAGCCCAGTTAAATTTGTAAGTTTAGTGATAGATTTCGGGAGAGTTGTTAATTTTTTATTACTTAAATTAAGCCAAATTAAATTTGTAAGTTGAGAGATGGATTCCGGCAGAGTTGTTAATTTATTATTACTTAAATCAAGCTCAGTTAAATTTGTAAGTTGAGAGATGGATTCCGGCAGAGTTGTTAATTTATTATTACTTAAACCAAGACCAGTTAAATTTGTAAGTTGAGAGATAGATTCCGGCAGATTTGTTAGTTTATTATCACCTAAATAAAGCCTAGTTAAATTGGTAAGTTGAGAGATGGATTCCGGCAGATTTGTTAGTTTATTAACACCTAAATAAAGCCTAGTTAAATTGGTAAGTTGAGATATGGATTTCGGGAGAGATTTTAATTGATTATAACTTAAATAAAGCCTAGTTAAATTGGTAAGTTGAGATATGGATTCCGGGAGAGCTTTTAATTGATTATAACTTAAACAAAGCCTAGTTAAATTAGTAATTTGAGAGATGGATTCCGGCAGAGTTGTTAATTTATTACCACTTAAATCAAGCTCAGTTAAATTGGTAAGTTTAGTGATTGATTCCGGTAATTTTGTTGATTGATTATAACTTAAACAAAGCCTAGTTAAATTAGTAATTTGAGAGATGGATTCCGGCAGAGTTGTTAATTTGTTAACACATAAATTAAGCTCAGTTAAATTGGTAAGTTGAGTGATGGGTTCCGGCAGATTTGTTAGTTTATTCTCACCTAAATAAAGCTCAGTTAAATTGGTAAGTTGAGAGATGGATTCCGGGAGATTTGTTAATTGATTACTAATTAAATCAAGCTTAGTTAAGTTAGTAAATTTAGAGATGGATTCCGGCAGATTTGTTAATTGATTACCACTTAAATCAAGCATAGTTAAATTAGCAAGTTGAGAGATGGATTTCGGGATAGTTTTTAATTGATTATTACTTAAATAAAACTCAGTTAATTTGGTAAGTTGAGAGATGGATTCCGGGAGATTTGTTAATTGATTACTAATTAAATCAAGCTTAGTTAAGTTAGTAAATTTAGAGATGGATTCCGGGAGATTTGTTAATTGATTATTACTTAAATAAAGCTCAGTTAAATTAGCAAATTTATAGATGAATTCTGGGATATTTGTTAATTGATTATTAATTAAATCAAGCCTAGTTAAATTAGTAATTTGAGAGATAGATTTCGGCAGATTTGTTAATTGATTACCACTTAAATCAAGCTGAGTTAAATTGGTCAGTTGAGAGATGGATTCCGGCAGATTTGTTAATTGATTGCCACTTAAATCAAGCTGAGTTAAATTGGTCAGTTGAGAGATAGATTTCGGCAGAGTTTTTAATTGATTATCACTTAAATCAAGCTGAGTTAAATTGGTCAGTTGAATGATGGATTTCGGCAGAGTTTTTAATTGATTATCACTTAAATCTAATACTTCTAGCTGCTCTAACTCCCAAACCTCAGTAGGAATTTCAGTTAATTTTTCATCATCTCTGCTTGAATAATTATTACTTAAATCTAACTTCTTAAGCTTGTTGTCTTTAGCCGCTTGTATTCTTTCTCGAAAACGTCGTGGTATCTGATTCTGCTTATTTGTTTTAGAAGAAGTCATAGCTAAATAAAATAAATTTTACAATCACCATAATATCTACAAAGACAAAAATTGATTCTCCGCAACCATCAAAACTTTCTTACTTCAACCCAACCCACAAAAAATTCTCATAGATAACCACCCCACCCTTTAGCTAGAAATTTTCTCAGTATTTCAGTAGTGTGCTAGGTAAGCATTCAGCAGTCAGCTATCAGCTATCAGCTATTTGTTATTAACTCATTATCATGCTAGAGGGGAATTATCCAGCAAGGAGAATTAAAATTCATTAATTAAATTGGCTATAACCTAACCTCAGTTATTGCTTGAATATTTTCAAAAGCTGATGGCTGAATACTTACTGTGCTAAAATACCATTTTAGTAAAAATCATATCATAAGTAAGTATATGAAAAAACTAAGACGTTGTAGTTTTCAGTGCGTGATTTCTAGAGGCACGAATAATTGCTCTGCACATTTTTAGCTGTGGAGCCTCCAGTATAACCCTTACCTACTATTGCTATTGCCACATTTTAGGGGTGTCATGCCACTAAATTCAAAAACTAAGACGTTATAGTTTTCAGTGCCAGATTTTTCACCACCACAACAGAAAAACTAAGACGTTATAGTTTTCAGTGCTTGATTTTCCACCACCACAACAGAAAAACTAAGACGTTATAGTTTTCAGTGCCAGATTTTCCACCACCACAACAGAAAAACTAAGACGTTATAGTTTTCAGTGCCAGATTTTCCACCACCACAACAGAAAAACGGCGTTGCTGATTCTGGGTATGATTTTGCCCCCCTAGCCCCCCAATTTTGGGGGGAATAAAACTCTAAAAGTCCCCCAATTTTGGGGGATTTAGGGGGCTTGACCAGAGCCAAAAAATAGGGTCTCATATCAAATCCGGTAGCATCGGTATAATAAAATTAAACCTGATAAATTAAGGGATGAATAGTAAGAGTTGGGCGATCGCCATGCCGAGATTGTTAAAGCTAGAACCACACAAAAGTATCGAAGAGTT
>JAAHGF010000036.1 GCA_010672585.1 Okeania sp. SIO1I7
CGTTAATGCCTGTGGATGAGTAACCGCCGACGGCCTCACTTGTTTGCGCAGCATTCCGCAGGAAAGCAGGAAGTAAACATCAATTTGTCGCATCGATGTGACTCTTTGTATCAGTTTTATGAAGCAGTCCGTAGTTAACTTTCCTGGCGGGAAGTCCCGCGCTCTCCCGCAGGGGAGCGGAGGGATGGGAAAGCCAGGGCCAGGATTCGGATACCTTCATAAGCTAAACGTTCACAAGCCCTTGACAAGCTAGCTACATTTTGTTATTCTCCAGTTCAAAACAGGGGGAGGACATCACCTCTGTCTAAACAGCGGTCAGGGTTTCCCAGACTGAAGAATCCCGCGTTGTCCCGTAAGGGCAACGTCGGGAGTATGTCAAGAGACAGAATTAATATCATGTCCGGATAATTAGTGATAAAAAAACTTTCTCCTTCTCCTCCTCTTTCTTCTTCTTTATTTCCCTCCTGGGAGGGGCTAGGGGTGGGTTGACTCCTGAAGACTCCATCATTTATTTATAACTGTTCAACCGGACATGATATAATTCATCGATTTCAATTCCCTCATTAATACTCAATCTGGCGATCGCTCTATTTTTTGACTACAAAGGTAAGGCGTGAAGCAGCTATGCTGAAAGGTTAAGGGGCTACAAAAAAGTACCTTGATTCGGTGGACTTGGTATCATCGAACGGCGTTGGTGAAAAGAGGTATGATATCATGTCCGGAGCAGAGTGCCATAGAACTCTGTTCCGCGCTCCGCGACCAAAAAACTTTCTCCTTCTACTCCTCTTTCTTCTTCTTTCTTCCCCTCCTGGGAAGGGCTAGGGGTGGGTTGACTCCTGAGGACTGACTCCTGAGGACTGGGTAATTAAGATTAATATCATACACGCGCTTCACCAACGCCCATCGAACTATAACAATTGGCTAATTTTTTTTGTCTATTGCTTATACAGCCTTTTCCCAAGCTTTTTGATCTTGTCTCCTACCTTGTCCAAAAATCCGATGAAATGATAGATTATATTAATATTTAATTAAGAAATATTAATATCAATTCTATGTCCTCTAAAAAAACTAGACAAAAATCAAAAATTGTGGTATTAGGTGCTGGTATTGGTGGCCTAACAGCAGGAGCATTACTGGCCCACAAAGGCTATCAAGTCCACATATTCGACCAAGCGATCATTCCTGGTGGCTGTGCTTCTACCTTTAAACGACGCGGTTTCACTTTCGATGTTGGTGCAACTCAAGTAGCAGGTTTAGAAACAGGTGGTATTCATCACCGGATTTTCTCTGAGTTGGATATCGACATTCCGAACGCCACCAACTGTGACCCTGCCTGTGCCGTATTTCTACCAGGAGAGACTCAACCTATTAATGTTTGGCGCGACCCCAAAAAATGGCAACAAGAGAGACTTCAGCAGTTTCCCGGTAGCGAAGCTTTTTGGCAACTAATGACAAAATTATTTGAGGTAAGTTGGAAGTTTCAAGGGCGAGACCCAGTTTTACCACCGCGCAATATTTGGGATATGTGGCAGTTAGCAAAAGCAGTAGGTCTGGATACTTTGATTACAGTGCCATTTACTTTGATGACGGTAGCAGATGCGTTACGGTTGTATGGTTTGAATGATAATCTACGGTTGAAAACATTTCTGGATTTACAACTGAAACTTTACTCTCAAGTAGGTACAGAAGAAACAGCTCTACTTTATGCTGCTACCGCTTTAGCTGTTTCTCAAGCTCCCCAGGGTTTGTATCATCTTCAGGGAAGTATGCAGGTGTTAAGCGATCGCCTGGTTGCAGCTTTAGAAAGAGACGGAGGACAACTCTTCATGGGTCATACTGTCGAACAGATATGTATAGATAAGGGTAAAGCTACTGGTGTCAAAGTCAAAAATCAAAAAACTGGAGAAACTTGGGTAGAAACTGCCGATCATATTGTGGCTAATGTCACTGTGCAAAACTTAGTGAAGTTAGTGGAAGATGAAAATCAGACCTCACACCCAATGCCAGGTTACAAAAATCGAGTGAATAAACTCCCTTCACCATCGGGTGCGTTTGTGATTTATTTGGGAGTAGATGAAAGTGCTATTCCAGCAAACTGTCCGCCTCATTTGCAGTTTTTCTACAATTATGACGGTCCTATTGGAGAAAATAATTCTTTGTTTGTATCAGTGAGTCATCCTGGAGACGGTCGCGCTCCCACAGGTAAAGCAACAATTACAGCTTCAAGTTTTACCGATACTCAGATTTGGAGACATTGCCAAGATTATCAGGGTTTGAAGCAGCAATATACTCAGGAAGCGATCGCTCGTTTGAGTGAATATTTTTATTTAAAACCTGAAACAATAGTTCATCAAGAAGCGGCGACACCTCGTACTTTTGTTAAATTTACAGCACGGGAGGAAGGTGTTGTAGGTGGTGTTGGTCAGCGTCTTTCAACTTTCGGACCTTTTGGATTTGCCAATCGTACTCCCATTCAGGATTTATGGTTGGTAGGAGATTCTACTCATCCGGGAGAGGGTACGGCAGGAGTGTCTTATTCAGCATTGACTGTGGTGCGACAGATTGAATACTTGTAAAATCCAAGATAGCGAGTGGGGGAGTGGGGGAGTGGGGGAGATTAAATATTGAAGTAATTAGGGTTTGCTGAAAAATTGGTTGGTGGGGGTAGGACACACCGGACGCACCAGACGCACCAGACGCACCAGACGCGAAGGGGAGTAAGAATCTTGTCTGCTCAAAATCCTAACTTTTTGAGCATAAAGAGCTGAAAACCAGGCACTTTTTCAAGACCTAAAAAGGCTAAAATCTTTATCTGTCAATGCTTTAATATTTAATCAGCAAGCCCTAATTATAGAATTATCAACATATACTATATAACCGGATTCTATATAATATCATCAGGACTTACGCACCAAGTGCCTTATGTAGTAGGGGCGAATGCCATTCGCCCTCTACGGATAGCATATTGTCTAAGAATTTGCGTAATATCATGTCCGGATAATAGCGTGATGAAAAAACTTATCATGAGTGCTTACAGCGCTTTTGCTCATTGATCAACCACATCTTCACACATCAAACCTTGTAGGGACGTTCCATGGAACGTCTGTGGTCTACCGTGCAGGAAAACTGCTGTAAACAGTAAATCTTTCTATTTTCCCTACTCCCCTACTCCCCTACTCCCCGTAGGGACGTTGCATGCAACGTCCCTACCCCGCTCCCCTACTATCTTAATAATAAGTATTCAACCGGACATGATATAAGTCCCGATCGTGTCTGGTTGAATACTTATAAATAAACTACAGAGGAGTCAGGAGTCAGGAGGGAAGAATAACGCAAGATTTTTCCTTCTTCCTTCTTCTGCTATAACAAACGTCTATCAAGTCTATGCAAGGAAATGAACGCTACTGATATTATTGCCGCTCAATTCACTAAAAAACTCTTCAAATGTACCTGATGTTGAAGAACCCAGAGTATTTGGATTAAAGATAAATACATCTCTGCTTTTACCCGATACATCAGTTACAGCAAAGTTGCCAGTTGTAGACATAAGTAGTTGCTCTCCATTAATACCGATAGCATCAATGTCTTCACTACCCTTAGTCAGCTCTACATCGCTACCGTCGAATTCAAGAGACCAAGTTCCACTGGTGTTACTGCCTAATGTATCAGAATTGAAACGCAGTATATCTTCATCTTTACCGCTAACTCCTGATACAGAAATGCCCCCTCGAGTGGAAATTAGAAGGTCTCCAGTAAGAGGATCGACACTCAGACCATCAATATCTTCACCACCTTTAGTTAAGCCAACATCTGAACCATCGAAGTATAACTCAAAAGATCCGCTACTGTTGTCTCCAGGTGATGTGGGAGTGAATTTAACAATATCAGAGTCATCTACTACATTTTCAATGCCATTGATATTTCTAGGTCTCTCAAAAGAAAACAGTATTTCATTATTATCAAGCACTTCAAAGGCATCAATCCTAAAACCGTTAAGACCAACATCTGAACCATCAAAGAACTTACTGAAACTCTGGTCAGCTAGATTATACTCAACGATGTCTTCTCGTCTGAAACTAACTCCACCTAGAGTTTGGTTGTTTTTTAGGCTAAACAGTAAAGATTCTGTTTCGGGAGTTGGTAGCTCAGGTTCGGGAGTTGGTGGCTCAGGTTCGGGAGTTGGTAGCTCAGGTTCGGGAGTTGGTAGCTCAGGTTCGGGAGTTGGTAGCTCAGGTTCGGGAGTTGGTAGCTCAGGTTCGGGAGTTGGTAGCTCAGGTTCGGGAGTTGGTGGCTCAGGTTCGGGAGTTGGTGGCTCAGGTTCGGGAGCTGGTGACTGAGGTTCCTGTACTTCATAAGCACCGATATCTACCGTACCATTGATAATGCGATCGAATCCCTGCCCCCTTTGGTCGAACGTTAATCCAGTTGCACCTCCGTTGTCTCCTGCATCAATAGCAATACTATCGGGGAGTAAGGCGTGGGTTTCAGTGGAACCGCCGTTATTTTGTAGGGGACCCAAACCAGGATCGCCTGATAAAAATGGATTGTAATGGCCGTCTTCAATCAGGTTGTTGAGGTTAGTGTCGATCTTGTTACTATTCAGGACGGCATCGCGACCAGTGCTGTTGGCAATAATGGTATTGGTAAGGTTTGTCGTCCCTCCACTAAATAAACCACCTCCAAGTCCATCAGCAGAATTACCAGAAATAGTGGAATTGGTAATTGTTGCGATACCAGAACTACTGAAAATACCTCCACCGTCAGCGCTCTTACCCGCAGTACTGTTATAAGAAATAGTAGAGTTAACAACGGTTAAATTACCATTTTTACTGTAAACTCCGCCACCATCTGTTTTATCCAGGCCAACTGCTGAATTACCTGAGACAGTTGAATTGGAAATTTCTAGATCGCCATTGCGACTAAAAATACCGCCCCCATCAGCAGACCCGTACTCACTGGTCATGAATGTGGAATTATTAGCTATGGTTGAGTTTGCGATTGTCGTATTACCGTGGCGATTATAAATCCCACCACCGCTACCAAAGGCAGTTCCTTCAAGAGTATTGCCAGAGATAGTAGAATTAGTAACCGTTATGTCACTATGCCAACTGTAAATCGCACCACCATCACTTAGACCACCAGTGACTTTATTACCGGAAATAGTGCTATCGACAACGTTGAGCTGACCATACCGGATAGACACACCACCACCGTCAGGATCGTCACCAAAATTTTCTTCAAATTGGGGATTTCCATCGGCTAATTGTCCCTGAACTTCATTGTTAATAATATCCGTGTTGATGATAGTTAAATTACTATCGTGGCTGTCAATTCCCCCACCATCAACTAATATGTCATATTGACCCTCGATGCCAATTGAGGTATTGCCAGAGATGATACTGTTTTGAACGGTCAGATTCTCTGAGGTGAAAATTCCACCACCACCACCTATGGGATTACCTCCAGTAATGGTCAAGCCATCTATGAACACATTTATCAGGTCGTCACTGTCGTTATCGATGTTAAAGACTCGAAAGCCATTCTCTTGTGCATCCACTGTCAGCAGATTTGCACCTAATCCATTGATGGTGAGAGAATCGGTGATGGATAATTCTCCACTGGTAAGTCTGATTGTCATTCCTGTGAGGGAACTATCAAAGGTAATGATATCGGCATCCGGCATCGCATTTGCCATGGCAATAGCATCTCGCAGACTGCCATTACCCGCATCCATGGTGTTGGTTACATTAAAAGTTGCCATAAAATTAGAATCTCTTGTTTATTTTGTTTAACTTTATTTAAATTTTGGGCTTTGTTGGATAAAAACACTAGAAACCTTATTTTTACAAAACTTATAGTTAATTTAAAATCTTGCATAGCACAGCAAGAGATAAGAGATATCTATGTAACAAAGCTGTAAATTTAATATAGTATAAACCCGATTGCTTTTCACTAATTTGTGAGTAGCTTTACAGAATCTTCATAATACATAGATTTTTATCCATAAAAATACGGAACGGAGATGTCTATTGATTTAGTGGCGTTGGTGAAGCGCGTGTATGATATTAATCTTAATTATTGAGGAGTCAGGAGGGAAGAAAGAAGAATAAAGAGGAATATAAGGAGAAAGTTTTTTGTTCGCGCTCTTATCCAGACATGATATCATATCATGTCCGGTAGCATCGGTCTTGTATAGTAAATAGGCAACAGGCAAGAAAAACACTTAAATTTCCTGTAGATATCCACGCTAACTTTTACACAAACGATACCAACGGACATGATATCATACCTCTTTTAACCAACGCCGATTTAGTTACTCCTAAAATGTTGCGCAACTGGTTTACTAACTGCTGCTACTGTAGTTTACCTTTCTGAAAACGGCTATAAGTAAAAATGCTACAAAAAAAAGACTGAAAATCATGCCTGATATCAAGTCCGGATAATTAGGACTCAACAATAAAGATTGAGAATAGGGAGTTGGTGGCTGGTGTTGCTGTACTTCATAAGCACCGATATCTACGGTACCATTACCAATGCGATCGAATCCCTGCCCCCGTTGGTCGGACGTTAATCCAGTTGCACCTCTGTTATCCCCTGCATCAATAGCAATACTACCGGGGAGTAAGGCATGAGTTTCAGTGAAACCACCGTTATCTTGTAGGGGACCTAAACCAGGATCGCCTGATAAAAATGGATTGTAATGGCCGTCTTCAATCAAATTGTTGAGGTTAGTGTCGATCTTGCTATTATTCAGGACGGCATCGCGACCAGTGCTGTTGGCAATGATGGTATTGGTAAGGTTTGTCCTCCCTTCACTAAATAAGCCACCTCCACGTCCATCAGCAGAATTACCATAAATGGTAGAATTGGTAATCGTTGCGATACCAGTACTACTAAAAATACCTCCACCATCCGCGCTATTACCTGCTGTACTGTTATAAGAAATAGTAGAGTTAACAACGGTTAAATCGCCTTTTTTACTGTAAACTCCGCCACCATCTGTTTTATCTAGACCAACTGCTGAATTACCTGAGACCGTTGAATTGGTAATTTCTAGATCGCCATTGCGACTAAAAATACCGCCTCCATCAGCAGACCCATACTCACTGGTCATTAATGTCGAATTATCAGCAATGGTTGAGTTTGTGATTGTCGTATTACCGTGGCGGTTATAAATCCCACCACCGCTACCAAAGGCAGTTCCTTCAAGAGTATTGCCAGAAATAGTAGAATTAGTAATCGTTATGTCACTATACAAACTGTTAATCCCACCACCATCACTCGTACCACCGGTGACTTTATTACCGGAAATAGTGCTATCAACAACGTTGAGCTGACCATTGAAGATGGAAACACCACCACCGTCAGGATCGTCACCAAAATTATTTGGATGTTGGGGGTTTCCGTAGGTTAATTGTCCCTTAACTTCATTGTTAATAATATCTGTGTTGATGATAGTTAAATTACTAGCGTAGCTTTCAATTCCGCCACCATCAAAGAATTTTTCAAATTGGTCTTCGATACTGATTGAGGTATTGCCGAAGATGATACTGTCTTTAACGGTGAGATTTTCGGAGGTGGAAATTCCACCACCACCACCACCTATGGGGTTGCCTCCAGTAATTGTTAAGCCATCTATGAATACATCAATTATACTGTCACTGTCATTATCAATATTGAAGACTCGAAAGCCATTCTCTTGTGCATCCACTGTCAGCAGATTTGCACCTAATCCATTGATGGTGAGAGAATCGGTGATGGATAATTCTCCACTGGTAAGTCTGATTGTCATTCCTGTGAGGGAACTATCAAAGGTAATGATATCGGCATCCGGCATCGCATTTGCCATGGCAATAGCATCTCGCAGACTGCCATTACCCGCATCCATGGTGTTGGTTACATTAAAAGTTGCCATAATACGAGAATCTCCTGTTTATTTTGCCTAACTCGATCTTGATTTAGAGCTTTGTTGGATAACAATACCATAGATTAATGAAGTCAGAAGTCAGAAGCGAGTGTGTAATTCTGAGGTCCCCTACGGGGCGCCTACTGTGCGGAAGTAATTCCGCACACAGCCCCTCCAGAATGTAAGACACACTTCATTTCAGTCAGAAGTTATTTTTGTAAAGGGGATGCGTGAGCAACTCTCCAAAAATATTACGCCTTAAAAGGCGGGGTTTTAAACCCATATTATTTTGATAATTAACAATAACTAGCGTGCTAATTATCAAAAAAGTTATTCAGTTTGATAAATTTTAACTTTGCCACTAATTTAACTAGATTTATCAAAGTATCTGACTATACTAACGTAAGCATTCAGCTATCAGCTATCAGTTATGATTTATTAGCTCATTATCACATCGAAGGAGGAATTAGTCTTCAAAGATGATTAAAACTTATGTTTGTGCAGCATTCGGTAGGAAATGAAATTGGTCATTAGCTAATTTTAGTAAGTTAAGTAGTTGTGCAAAATAAATTTCCTAGTTGAGAGAGAGAACAGAGAATAGGTTCAATAATGAATAATGAATAATGAATAATGAATAATTACCTCTCCTTGAAAAGAAGAGGATTGACTCAAAAGAAAATTTTTATTTATTATCCCCTTAAAAGGGGAGGCTTTAAACCACATTTTTTCGGTAATAGGGAGAAATAATTGATGATTTATGGATAAGATTGGAGATGTATAATAAAAGATGTAATTGATTTTGCATAAGCACTTATTACGTTCAAAAGCTGAATGCTTACATACTAACTATTTATTAAAAAAGTAGACTTTACAAAGGTTAAACACTATCTTACAATCAATATTAATTTGAACAAATATCAAAATATACCTTAATTAACTATGTCCAAAAACAAAAAAAATACGACAGAAAGTGCAGAAACTAAGGCAGAAAAAAATTTTAGCGATCCACAATACTACTTTAACAGAGAATTTAGTTGGTTAGAGTTTAACCGTAGAGTTTTATCTGAGGGTTTAGACCCCCGTACTCCCTTATTAGAGCGTTTAAAGTTTTTAGGGATTTTTAGTTCTAACTTAGATGAATATTTTATGGTCAGGGTAGCAATTCTGAAAAAACAAATAGAAGCTGAAGTAAATAAATTAACTCCAGACGGTCGTACTCCCCAAACACAACTTGATGGGATTAATCAAAGACTATTACCAATGGTTTCTTTGCAACATCAATTCTTTGAGCAAACCTTACGACCAGAGTTAGTAAAAAATGGCATTCATATCCTCAATTATATAGACTTAAATCAAAAACAAAAAACATACTTACAAAACTATTTTGAAGAACATATATTTCCTGTACTAACACCTTTAGCTATTGATGCTAGTCACCCTTTTCCCTATCTATCTAATCTCAGTTTAAACTTAGCAGTCATGCTGAAAAATCCAGAAACTCAGGAAGATTTATTAGCCAGAATCAAAGTTCCCAAAATACTACCTCGGTTTTTGCCCTTACCAGAAAAATTACAGGTGCAAGAAAAGAATAAAACTGTAAATTGGATGGGAGTGCCTCTCGAACAAGTCATTGCTCATAATTTGGGTGTTCTGTTTCCTGGTATGGATATCCAGGAGTATCACCTATTTCGGATTACTCGTGATGCCGATCTATCAGTGCAAGAAGATGAAGGCGATGACTTGCTATTGGCGATCGAAAAAGAACTAAGAAAACGCCGTATTGGTGGTACCGTAGTGAGAATGGAAATTAATTCAACAATGCCGAGTACATTAAAAAACATATTAATGGAAAAGTTGGAGCTGTCAGAAAAAGATATATACACAGTAGATGGATTACTTGATTTAAAAGATTTAATGTCATTCCTAGGGTTGCCATTGCCAAAACTCAAAGATCCAAATTGGGCATCTACTGTCCCTCAACGGTTGCGACATCATGACGATCGCATCGCAACTTCTGACCAGAATAAGAATAATGGCATAGACTTTTTTTCAGTCATTCGCCAGAAAGATTTATTGGTACATCATCCATATCACTCTTTTACAAATACGGTACAAAGTTTCATTACTCAAGCTGCCCACGATCCTAATGTGTTGGCAATTAAGATGACTCTCTACCGCACTTCTGGAGATTCACCTATTATCAATGCTTTGATTGCTGGTGCAGAAAATGGCAAACAAGTAGCAGCATTGGTGGAATTGAAAGCAAGATTTGATGAAGAAAATAATATTCAGTGGGCGCGGAAGCTAGAACAATCTGGCGTTCACGTTGTTTATGGTTTAGCAGGTCTGAAGACTCATACTAAAATTGTGATGGTGGTGCGTCAGGAAGAAGGTCATATCCGTCGCTATGTTCATATTGGTACTGGTAACTATAATCCTAAGACTGCTAAACTTTATACCGATTTGGGTTTGTTGAGTTGTTGCCCAGAGTTAGGAGCAGATTTAACAGATTTGTTTAATTTCTTGACGGGATATTCACGTCAGCAGTCTTACCGGAAGTTGTTGGTGGCACCTGTAAATATGCGCGATCGCTTTATTAAGCTAATTAATCGTGAAATTGAGAATTGTAAAAATGGAGAAACAGGTCGCATTGTTGCTAAGATGAATTCTTTGGTGGACTCGAAAATAATTGCTAAGTTATACGAAGCTTCTCAAGCAGGGGTGAAAATTGATTTGATTGTTCGAGGTATTTGCTGTTTGCGTCCTGGTTTAGAGGGTGTAAGTAAAAATATTAAGGTAGTAAGTATTATTGGGCGTTATTTAGAACATTCTCGTATTTTCTACTTCTATAATAATGCTCAAGAGGAGTTATATATTGGTTCTGCTGACTGGATGCCTCGCAATCTTGACCGTCGGGTAGAAGCTATTACGCCTGTTGAAGATCCTGATTTAACTAAAGAGTTGCAAGAGATTATGGGTATTCTGTTATCTGACAACCGTCAAGCTTGGGATTTACAATCAGATGGTCAGTATATTCAACGTCGCCCTGTTGAAAATTCTCCAGAGTTGGGTTCTCATAAAATTTTGATGGAAACGGCAGTGAGTAATTAGGGTTTGCGCTCAAAAGTCTTATGGGTGAGGGTAGGAGACAACCCACCCCTAATCCCTCTGGTGGAGGGGAAGACAACCCACCCGCGGGCTACTCCCAGGAGGGGGAGACAGGAGGCAACCCACCCCAAACCCCTCCCAGGAGGGGAGAAATGGGAATGATCGAGGAGGTAGGAGTAACTATTGTCAATTTGGGATTTTTCTGCCCAACTATGAGCCTAAAATATTAACACGCATGAGCATCAATAGCTGAAAATCAGGCAATTTTTCAAGGCCCCAAAAAGGCATTTACCTTTATCTGTAAATACTTTTAGCTAAATCGCTCTTGAGCCTCACGCCATAATCTGTGATTTGGCGACCAGATGAATCGGCGGTAAATTAATGGGAGGAGATGTCCCATTAATTTACAAATTTTTATGTTATCATCAAACTATGCTGGTTTGAGCTAATCGCCGCCAGTAATGAACCATGAAAATTTAATAGGATATGGGGTTGTTGGCCCGAATTCCTAGTCAACTGTGGGAAAACGTAAAATCTTATTGCGGAACTAGGTGAGCAGTTTTTTATGTGCAAAAAGAGCGGTGGGGCATCTCGTTCTTAAAGCTCGTGGAGTCTGACGGGATACCGGGACTGTGAAACGAGAAGCCCACACTATACCGTCAGGTTAGTGTGGGAGTATGTCACAAACACTCTTATTTACTCTGATCCCTTGACTACAAAGCGTTTAGAACGCCTGTCACCCCGTGAGGAGAAGTAGCCAAGTCACCATGATAAGCATTGGTCAACAACTGCTTAATATCGCTAATCAAAGGATAACGAGGATTTGAACCTGTACATTGGTCATCAAAAGCTTGGTCTGCTAAATCATCCAACTTAGCAAAAAATTCAGCTTCACTCACAGAGACCACATCTTTAATTGCCTTGGGAATACCCACCTGACTTTTCAGTTCTTCAATAGCAGCAATTAACAAATCTACTTTTTCATCTTCAGTTTTTCCACCCAATAGCAAATAATCAGCAATTTGAGAATAACGCCATTTAGCATTAGGATATTTATACTGGGAGAATGTTGCTTGTTTGAACGGCGCATTGGTAGAGTTGTAACGAATAATATGAGAAATCATCAACGCATTTGCCAAACCGTGGGGAATATGAAAAATAGCTCCTAACTGGTGAGCGATGGAATGGCAAACACCCAAAAAACTGTTAGCAAAAGCCATACCTGCAATTGTTGCAGCGTAGTGCATTTTTTCTCGTGCTTTGGGGTCATTAGCACCATTGTTATAAGCAGAAGGAAGATATCTAAAAATTAATCCAACAGATTTCAATGCCAGACCATTAGTATATTCAGAAGCTAGAACAGAAACATAAGCTTCCAACGCATGAGTCAAAGCATCTATTCCACCAAAAGCAGTCAGACTTTTCGGCATATTTAACACCAACTCTGGATCGACTATTGCCATACTGGGAGTCAAAGCATAATCTGCCAGAGGATATTTAATATTATTTCGGCGGTCAGTCACCACGGCAAAAGGTGTAACTTCTGAACCTGTACCGGAAGTCGTAGGTACTGCTACCAAAATAGCTTTTTCTCCCAAAGGTGGTAAATCATAAACCCGTTTGCGGATATCCATAAACCGCATTGCCAAACCTTCAAACTCAATTTCTGGATGCTCGTACATCAACCACATAATTTTGGCAGCATCCATAGGCGAACCACCACCGATAGCAATAATCACATCAGGATTAAATTTCCGCATCATATCCAAACCCCGGTTGACAGTGTCCAGGGAAGGGTCAGGTTCTACATCATAAAAGATGTCATATTTAATTTCAACTTCATCCAGCACATTTTCTAAAGCGCGAGTCATGCCGAGTTCGTAGATGGGTTTGTCAGTGACAATGAATGCTCGTTGTTTACCTGCCAATTCTCGCATGGCAGTAGGTAAAGCACCATATTTAAAGTAAATTTTTGGTGGAACGCGGAACCACAACATATTTTCTCGACGTTCTGCCACTGTCTTTATATTTAGCAAATGGTGGGGTTCGACATTTTCGCTAACAGAGTTACCACCCCATGTTCCACAACCCAGAGTTAAGGAAGGGTCAAGGCGGAAATTATAGATGTCGCCGATCGCTCCTTGGGAAGAAGGGGTATTAATTAGAACCCTGGCTGTTTCGACTGTATCTTCAAATCGTTTGATATGATCTGTATTGGCAGGAGAAGTATATAGAGCTGCTGTATGTCCACGTCCACCAAATTCTACTAAACTTTCGGCTTTGTCTACAGCTTCTTCAAAGGTATTTGCCCGATACATTGCCAAGATAGGGGAAAGTTTTTCGTGGGCAAATGGTTCTTCTTGATTAATATTTTCTACTTCACCAATAATTACTCTGGTATTTTCTGGAATGGAGAAACCTGCCATTTCGGCAATTTTTTGCACAGGTTGACCGACAATTTCTGCATTCAACCGTCCGTTGACTATAATTTTGCTCCTCAGTTTATCTTTTTGTTCTGGAGTTAAGAAATGAGCGCCTCGGTCGATAAATTCTTGTCTGACTGTATCATAAACACTATCAACTACAACTACTGATTGTTCGCTGGCACAAATCATCCCATTGTCGAAGGTTTTACTGAGGATAATTGAAGAGACTGCCATTTTTATCTCGGCAGTTTCGTCAATCAAAGCTGGAGTATTACCAGCACCGACTCCCAAGGATGGATTACCTGAGGAGTAGGCAGCTTTAACCATTCCCGGTCCACCAGTAGCTAGAATCAGCTTAATATCTGGATGCTGCATCAGTTGTTGAGATAGGGGAACTGTTGGTTCGTCTATCCAACCTATTATTTGTTCTGGTGCCCCTGCTGCAACGGCTGCTTCTAGAACTACTTTAGCTGCTTCACAGGTGCATTTTTTGGCTCTGGGGTGAGGAGAAAATATAATTGCGTTACGAGTTTTGAGACTTATTAATGATTTAAAAATTGCTGTTGATGTGGGATTAGTTGTGGGAACTATCCCGGCAAGAATTCCTACTGGTTCGGCGATTTTTTGAAAGCCAAAAGATTTGTCTTCTGCGATAACTCCACAGGTTTTTTCGCCTTTATATTTGTTATAGATTATTTCTGAGGCAAAGTGATTTTTGATTACTTTGTCTTCTACTAATCCCATGCCTGTTTCTGTGGCTGCCATTTTTGCTAGGGGAATTCTAGCTGCGTTGGCTGCTAGGGCGGCTTTTTTGAATATGTAGTCTACTTGTTCTTGAGTATAAGTGGCGTATTTTTCTTGAGCTTGTTTTACTCTTTTTATCAGTTCTTCAAGTTCTTGCTCGTTTGTTACTTTCATATTCTCTCCTTGCCCTAATTTGGGATTTTTCTGGGGCTGGTTTGATATCTGTTTTATTATAGTTCTGTTCTTTTTTTGTGGGGTTGACTTGAATTGTTTTCTCTATTTTTTTGTACTTTTTTTATAATTGATGACACATTTTTCTGTTGAAGATTTAATTAAGTTTAAATTAGTATTAAATTTCAGGTAACTATGATACTTTTATGTATTTGAAAAAATATCTTGATCGATAAAACAAACAAAATTTTATCAAAATATTACAGATGTTCAGTTAAGAGAGTCCGAAAAAATGTGTATAAATAAAATTTGTACAAAATACAATCTCTGTTTTAAATTTTAAATATGAGTCATCAAATTCGGTATAAATTTTACTTTGTATTTCGACGAATTTGCGTTTTTTCAGAGATTTGGTATACTGAAAAACAATGAGATGCTGCCAATGTTGTAGCTACTTTTAAAAATACTTAGGAATTAATAGGCTGAAACCTAAGTATTTTCGTTCCTGAGATAGGAATAAAGTAGTAATTGAGTGCTGTGCCATCGCTTCAATATATAACTATTTGTTGGAACCAATAATTTGTCCATTTTGACAGAATGAAAATTTTGTGGTATTCGAGTCTTTAGATATTCTTACTCTTGACTAAAACGAATTTTAGGATCGGCGAAATTTTGAGATTCTCATAAAAGATAAGCATTCAAAAATTAATAATTAATAATTAATATGATAGTTTTTTAATTGCGGTTTAATAGCACCTCTGTAGTTCTGAGATTTTTGGCTATTTGCTCTTTCTAATTGTTTTTCAGACTTTGCTATTAGGTCGCTATAGATGTTCAAATTAATCAGAAATCAAATGTTAATTATCAGTATTTTTTTATTATTTTGAAGTGCAAAATGTGGATTTATAGATTTTATTATATTGATGCAGCAAATTCCAAGTATATGAAGTTATGAAGTACAGATATTAACAATTAAATATTTGTAGTGCGAGCATCTTGCTTGCTATGGGTGTATTTCACAAAATAAGAAGCTAGCTGACCGCTGAATGCTTACTTGAATTTCTCCCCTACTCTATATTTACCGAATAATTAATAATTAAATAATTAAATAATTCGCACCTTGAAGCCTCCCCTTTTAAGGGGGAAAAAAAGTAATATTTCCTTATTTTCAATCAAGAACGGTTTTAACCAGAGGTAATTATCAATTATCCATTATCCATTATCAATTAATGAAATTTACTCTTGACTGAAATTACTTTTAGGATAATTAAAATTATCTTTAGCAAAAGCTTGTTTAACTCGTCTCACTAAATCAGTTTTGTAAACATATTCATCCCTAGCATCTATAGGATAAGACTTTAACTTATATTGAGTTCCCCAAGGTTTTTCCTCAACTAATACAGTAATTGGAAGTTTTAATTGAGTGTACTTACTGGTATAAGCAGCCAGATGTAAAATTTTAATAACCAGTTCAGAATCGACTCCATGAGCCAAATAAAAATCAGTTGTGACTTGAGCTTCTAAAGCACCATTATTAGCATTAGATATCGGCTCATTCCAAATTTTGTTATGGGGAATAAATATCAGATTATCTTCAACAGTTTGTAAACGTATTCCTCGCAAATCATAAGTAATAATTTCGCCATAATTTTCTCCAATTTGAACTCTATCTCCTACTCGATAAGGAGTTTCAAATAGAGCGACTACTCCAGCAATTAGAGAACTAACATAATCTTTAAAAGCAAAACCTAAAGCTACAGCAATTGTTCCAGTTATAGCTAATAAATTTTCAGTCGAAAGTTGCAAGAACAAACTCAATATATATATTGTGGAAGTCAATAAAATTAAGGCTTGTAAAAAAGGCTCTGATTGTTTCGCTGCAGCTCGAAATCTTAAAGGAACTCTTTCTGATAACCACTTACTCAAAAATTTAACACTAATAAGAAATCCATAAGCAAGAGCTAAAGCAATTACTGTTTGTAGAATAGTCCGAAGATTTATATCTTTGATACCTATTCCATTTAATCCTGGCGCTACTGTAAGTAGATGAAAATGAAAAAAGAATGTTAACCCTAAATACTTTAAAATCATTATACCTATTGCAAAAAATTTAATTAAATCAATTCAAGATATGAAATAAGCAATTTAATTTCCCCATTCCCTATTTCATTAATTGATAATTGATAATGGATAATTGATAATTACCTCATATTCAATCAATAATGGCTTTAACCAGAGGTAATTATTAATTATTCATTATTCATTATTCATTATTCATTATTCCCTGACTTCTGCAAGAAGTCTATTCTATTAAATCAGTAATAAAGTTATATTTTTTTAAATGCTTACGCAGCTTTGGATAATATGCAGGATGAATACTAAAAAGATTATTCAAACGTTGAATTACCTCCATGCGTAATAATTGTTGAATTTGGAATTGAATTCTACTTTCAGATTCTCCCAAACTCAAGGCAAGGTTAGATAAATTAATTTCTTTGTGCAAAAGCATAGAAAATAAAAGATAGCGATCGCTACTGCTTAATTCTGGTAAATCTAATGATTTAATTTGATGATACTCTACTAAAATATTCTCTTTTTCTGTTTCTTGAGAATCAAGATTTTCCGTATTTATCATACTCAAAGATTTTAGCCATAATTGAGAAGCTGCTGAACTTAAACCTTGAGAAGTATGGGATAAATAATCAAAATGTTCTTGCATTTTAGCAACTTGTTTTTCTTCATCTAGGTCATTTTTTTGAAACTCCATCTTAGTAAATACAGGAGTTAGCCATTCCATAAGTTCTTCTCCTGTAATAGTCGGTAATAATAGAGTTTTTTCAAAGTAAGAATTAATATTATAAATATAGTCAAGATACTGCCACGTTAAAGAATTACAACCAATTAACCAAAATCGAGAATGATCTTGAAAGATTCTATTTCTTAAAAACTCAATTCCATCCAAACCATGTATATGTCGTAGAAAGCAAAATTCCAAACAAGGAATAACTATTAATTCCTGAAATTTGCCAGAATTACAATCGACATCTAACTTTGCAGACAAACCTAAATCATTTTGTAATTTGGAGACAATTTTCAGGAAATATTTAGGTCTATTTGACCAGGATAATAATTTTATATCTCTGATATTTTCATGACTCCAATTAACTAAAGCTGTCTGGATAATTTGAGATAAAGGTTCTATAGAACTGCTCAAAATTACCAGTTCATTTGCTTCTGGATTTTCTTGCCATTGGCATAATGCTTCTTCTAAAGTAGATTGCAAAATTTTGACATATTTAGGATGACAAGGCAAAGCCTGAATTTGTTGATTTAAACCATAAATAACATTTTTTGGGAGTTCATCAAGTTCATTCTCAGTTTCCTGGAATGGAACTTTTATAAACAGAGATTTTAATCGATCAAAGATTTGCATGATTTTATTAGTATTCACATCGGAGTTTTTATAGCAGGGAACAGGGAACCCTTAATAGGGAACAGTATAAAAAAACCCTGTCTATTGCTATATATCATGTCCGTTTAACAGCTATCAAGAAATAATATCTGAGAAAGTCATGTATTTGAAGGTCAGATTAATAGTGAATATAATTTTAGCTTGCATTTGATAAATTAAGTTGAAAAGCTAGAAAAAGAAACAGTATTAAGTAAATGGGCATACATAAACGTTTCCTAGGTCATGCTATGCAAAAAAACTAAGAATCTGAAAATGAAGCCAGAATGCAGTTTTCAAAGTTTTGAATTTCCATCGCTATTTTACGGATAATTAAACCTACCTACTTAGTAATGGAAAATGTTTCGATTTACCAGAATAAAAAACTCTGTAATCAGCAAACAAAATAGAGTGAAAAAGGAGAAAATAAATAATAATATTTTTGCCCACTTACTCACCACAATTAAATCAAATATAAATATTGTGGATATTTATCAAATATAAATGATTAGAACCTTCAGCTTATGAAAGTTATATAGCAATTCCCAAAAAGAGTGAGGTACAAAACTCTAAGCTTTAGGCAACTGCTCCGGAAGGCAATAGTGAAGTAAAGACAAGAGTGTAGCTTACTAGCCTGAGAAACGCTATACCAATTTCCTAAAGTCAGACTACACATAACTTGACACCTTAGTTTTCAAGCTTGATAGATACTTTTACAAGTGTTATTTGAGTTTATGAAATTGGTATTATTTAAACTTAGTAAAAGAAGTTTTGATTAATTTGGGTTCAAAATATACAATTAATTTTATGTAGGTACTTATACCAATTCCCATGCATTAGTGCTATACTTGGGCGATACTTCAGTTGTCAACTAATCATCACAAACAAAATTATTTTTTTGCTAATTTAAGCTCAGTTAATATTAATTGTTCTTATGTTTACTTCTCCCCCACTCACCCACTTCCCCTCCTGGGAGGGGGAGGGGCGAGGGGTGGGTCCCCTACTCAACAAAATGTAGAAAAGTTTTTGATAAATGGTATTACCTCAGTAAATATTATTATGAAGATTTTTCGAGATTTTGTAAAAGATATTCTACCCGAAGACCAGAACCAAAGTGCAGCGACGTTTATATAGGTATTTTTAATTTCTTTATTATTGCTTCATATGTTTGTTTCTCTTTTTTTAGTTGGGTAATATAGCATGTTTTATACGCTTATCGCTTATCCGCTTTTGTTTATCGTGGTATTTCTATGATTATTGCTGGTGGCTTAACTCTAAGAGTAGAAGCAACTAAAACGAAGGTATAAATACCAGAATCTCAGCTTTCATCTCAACCGAATTAATCTCGAGTTGCTTTGACAGAAAGCTTACAAACTTCTACTTTTTTACCCAACTATTGAGCCTAGTCAACTTTTTTTATGGTAATTTTAATTTATACACTACTAATGACTTATTAAGTAAATATGCCTTTTCATAAGAAAAAATGGATAGAATTAGTGTTGACATTAAAAGGTTCTGTCATACCTGGAGTTTGGCAACGGGTAGTAGTTGCAATGACTTTTTCTTTAATAGTTACTATTATTTATCAGAGTGGACTTATTTGGATTCATCAACCAATTTTAGCTAGCTTAATCCCAGGTGTTGTTTTAGGTTTGTTATTAGTTTTTAGAACAAATACATCTTATGATAAATTCTGGGAAGGGCGAAAACTGATTGGGGGAATAATAATTTCAGGTCGGTCTTTATCAAGACAAATGTGGGTAAATATTCCGGAGAAAACTCCAGCAGATACAGAGGAGAAGAAGGCAGCAGTTTTACTTTTAGCTGGTTTTCTGATGGCAACAAAATTACATTTAAGAAATGAAAGTATCGATCAGCAACTTCAGTCAATTATTAGCAAGAATCAATATTTAGAATTGAAAGAGATTCATCATAGACCCCTGAGAATAGCTAAATGGATTGGAGATTATTTCCGAAAAATCTATGACCTTAATTATATAGACAGTATTCAGTTATCTACTTATAATCAAATTTTAGATTTAATGGTAAAAGATGAAACTAGCTGCGAAAGAATTGTAAATACACCTATTCCTTTAGCTTATGCAATTCACTTAAAACATTTATTATTTTTGTATTGTTTTGCTCTACCTTTTCAATTAGTAGCTGAGTTATCTTGGATAACTATTCCTGCTACAGGAGTAATTAGCTTTGCTTTATTAGGAATTGAAGCAATAGGACTAGAGATAGAAAATCCTTTTGGTTACGATCCTAATGATTTACCTTTAGATAATATGTGTAATCGACTTTTGTGGGATGTTGAGGAGTTAATGAGTTCTGATTCTCGAAAGGAATATGACTGTTGAATAAATATAGAGAAGACTTTCTCGTATTGAAAGCTGTGAACAGAAAATTAAATGTTTGATACAACGAAGAAAGTTGTAACTGGTAGTTTCAGATAGTTAAGAGAGTTTTTAGTCTAAAAAAATGACATGGGAGCTTTTAAAACTAATATGCCAACCCTATACTTTCCTCAAATTATCAAATCACTAAAAGTCACAGATGAAGTTTGTAGAAAATGATTATCTTAGTCATATAAATTGAATCCCAATAAATATCAAAATTTTAGGAAAGTAACTAAAAACAGTTAGCTATTAAGATGTAGAAATAATTTTTCTGACATCAAGTATAAAAACTGTAATCAACACCACAATTTATTATCTCCCATAAAAATTTAATATTTTAATTAGATTTTGAGATAGATAGAATACTCAACAAAATTTTAACCCAGATTCCGCAGGACAAAATGTAGTATGTAACAGCTAGAAAATTTGAGTAAGTATTTAGACTTAATCAAAAAAATCTTGAACTGTTCATTTGTAATATCATTCTCAAGAAGAAAGTGAGGAAAAAGGGTAAAAAATGTCAGTAGAAGTAAGTAATTTAGACCACTTAGGATTAGTAGCAGGAATCATTGATGAAATAGGGATAGAAAAGAAGATAAATAAGTTGATTGGAGAAGACAAGAGTGAAAAAGTAACAGCAGGTCAGGTAGTTAAAGGAATACTCTTGAATGGGTTAGGATTAGTCTCCTCCCCATTGTATTTATTTAACAGATTTTTTCTTTGGAATTGCCATAGAACATTTAATTGGACTAGGAGTGAAAGCTGAGTATTTTAATGATGATAAATTGGGTAGAGTATTAGACCAACTGTATCAAAAAGGATTAAGTGAAATTTTGATGTCTTTGGTGCTGAAAACAGTGAAAATGTATCAACTAGAAATAGATACAGTGTAAGCATTCAGCCGTCAGCTATCAGCTATCAGCTATTGCTTTTATCACTCACTAAAAGCAATATTTAATTAAGCTAGAAAAATCTGACTAAAAGTCAGTTCCAAAGTCTATATTCATTTAAAACTTTTCCTTAAGCACAAGGTATTATTGCTGATAGCTGATGGCTAATAGCTGAATGCTTACGATACAGTTAATATAGATTCAAGTTCATTTCATGTTCATGGAGATTATCAACTAGGAGGTAATAAAACTTCCGAAGAACAAGAGTCAAAAGTTGTCAAAATTACTTATGGATATTCCAGAGATAGACGACAGGATTTAAAACAATTTCTCCTGGACTTAATCTGTACTGGACATGGAGATGTACCATTAGGTTTCTGAGTGCGTAAAGACGGAGCAAAAAAGCTTGTGGAGATGGTAATAGCGGGGGTGCAACTTAACTTATTTGATTTGTCATCTAGCCCGAGAATCTGTGATACAAGAATATCTCGTTATAATCTTTGATTTAACGGTGAGAGTGTCAACAAAAAATACCCCCTTGATCGTAGAATAAACTTTAAGCTGGTGTTTGATGCCAGCAATTTTTTTGATTAATATTTTCTAGGTTTAGCTATGCCACTTTCAAGAGCTAGCGGTATTCTACTGCACCCTACTTCCTTCCCAAGTCGCTTTGGAATTGGTGACTTAGGTAACGAAGCATACAATTTTGTCAACTTTTTAACAGACAGCGGACAGCAAATTTGGCAAATTCTACCACTAGGACCGACAGGTTTTGGTAATTCTCCCTATCTAGCTTATTCGGCAATGGCAGGAAACCCTCTGCTAATTAGTCCAGATAAATTACAAGACCAGGAGTTACTCAGTGAGGAAGACTTATCTAATTTGCCAGAATTTCCAAATGACCGAGTAGATTTTGATTTAGTCAGAGAATTCAAACGCTCTTTACTACAAAAAGCCTACGATAATTTTAAAACAAAAGAATCCGAAGAAAAACAAGCATTCTATGATTTTTGTGCCAGTAAAGCTTTTTGGTTAGATGATTATGCTTTTTATATGGCCCTAAAAGAAGCCCACCAAGGAGCTAGTTGGCATACCTGGGATCAAGAAATTGCCCGTCGTCAACCAGCAGCATTAGAAGAATGGCAGCAACGCTTGGCCGATGAAATTCAGTACCATAAATTCGTTCAATTTGAGTTTTTCCAACAATGGGATGAGCTGAAAAATTATGCCAATGAGCAAGGAATAAAAATCTTTGGCGACATTCCTATATATGTTGCCCACGATAGTGCTGATGTTTGGGCACATCCAGAAATATTCTGTCTAGATGCAGAAACAGGTGAAGCATCTCTGATGGCAGGTGTCCCCCCAGATTATTTTAGTGAGACTGGTCAACTATGGGGAAATCCAGTTTATCAATGGGATATATTAGAACAGGAAGATTTTTTGTGGTGGGTCCAACGTATTCAATCAATGCTTAATAAAGTGGATTTGATTAGAATTGACCACTTTCGTGGTTTGAAAGCTTATTGGGCAGTACCACAAGGTGAAACTACAGCCATAAATGGTGAATGGGTCGAGGCACCAGGTGAAGCTTTTTTTGAAACTATTAATCAAAAGTTAGGCTCTGTGCCAATCATTGCTGAGGATTTAGGGTTGATTACTTCTGATGTCGAAGAATTGCGCGATAAGTTTGAACTTCCTGGTATGAAAATTCTGCATTTTGCTTTTGACTCAGGTCCTGAAAATCCCTATTTACCTTACAACTATGCTTCTCCTAATTGGGTTGTTTATACTGGCACTCACGATAATAATACTACTGTGGGCTGGTTTAATAATCGTTCTCCTGAGGAACAGGAACGAGTTACTCGTTTTCTGGGTTGTACTTGTGGTAATGGAATTCATTGGGATTTAATTCGTTTGGCCATGTCTTCGGTGGCTTCTATGGCAATTTTTCCCCTACAAGATATTTTCGGATTTGGAGAAGAAACTATGATGAATCAACCTGGAGTTGCTGAAGGAAATTGGAGTTGGCGTTACCAACCAGAAATATTAACTCTAGAGGTAAGCGATCGCCTTAGGGAAGTCACAGAAATTTATGGTCGTGAGCCACAAAATGAGGATTCATAGTGTTTAATTTTTAGTATTGCTGGACTGGGAAATTTTAGTATCAGTAGGAGTAAAAACAACTTCTTTTACTTCTCCTGTTTTTCCCAGTCGCATCGTTTGTCCATTATTAATAGGTATGAATATTCCTCCAGCGTTTCCTGCAAAGAAAACTAATTGTTCTTGAGCTTCCCAAGTCTTTTGAGTTCCCTGCACTAAAGTCCCTTCAAATGCTATTTGTCCATCTACTTTTATTGACACCCAGGAGTCTTCTTTGACAATTACACTCACTGCTAAAGATTGTTTTTTATTTTGTTTTTCTAACTTTGCTATTGTAATTTTTTCTGTAGATTTTTCCTCAGTTTTAATATTACCTGAAGATGCCTGAGCTAAATTACTGTGATTTTTTTCTTTTCTATAATTATTAATTTCAGATTTTTTCCCTAGTATAAGGGAGCTACTCATTACACGGGGCAACAAACTAACTGACAATAAAACAATTAATACATATAAGAAATAGAGATGATGTGGTCGTAACTGAGGCATTGATAGATTGAGGAGAGATTTTTTGTTGGTTTCTTGAGTTTTTTCAGTCGGAAACAAGTTTGCTAATTGTTCTCCATTTAATCCCATAGCATCTGCATATCGCTTGATTAAACCTTGAATGTAAACAGGCTCAGGTAGCTTTTCTAAATTACCTTCTTCTATAGCTTCTAGCAGATTAATTCTAATCATTGTTACTATGGCCACTCTTTCTAAACAAATAGAATGTTTCTCTCGAAATCTTTTTAATTTATATCCTATATCTATTAATGTTTGGTTTTGTTTTTCTTCAAAAGACAGCTCTTTTTCTTGATGAAAACGTTTTTTAAATGGTAAGACAAAGAAACTGTTTTTGATATTTTTTATTGCTGTCAAATTTACCATTGATTTAATTTATAGAAACTATTACTTTTGTTATTATGAGAGTGATCCTGATAGGATAATAATTAATTTATTGATATCAATAATATTCTTGATTACCTGTAATTAATTTAATCATTAATTTTCATTTTAGAACTCCTAAATATATTGCTCATACAATTTTTTCAAAAGTTGTAGACCAGATATATTGTGATAAAATCAGCAAGATTTATCTAGAAAAAAGTTTGACTTATTATACCCACTTAACTCAAACTCTTAAAACTCTCTAAGTTTTAGCTTGATTGAGAACTTTTATTGATTTGGTCGTACAAAAAGTTAATTTCAAAATCTTTTAGAGGTCGGTAATGACCACTAGGCAAAGCAGACTCTCCAGGTACCTGCAACTGGATTTGGCCAATTGCAGTACGGTGTAGTTTCACAACAGGATGTCCTAATTTTTCTGCAACTCTACGAATTTGCCGATTTCTACCTTCAGAGATAACCACTTCTAAAAGAGTTTGAGAATTATTACTTTCCTCTAGAACTTTAACCCGAGCAGGTAAAGTTTTTTTACCAGATAAGATAATACCCTGACGCCACAATTTTAATGTTAATTCTTGGGGATGACCTTCTACCCATACTTGATAAGTTTTGGGAAGACAATGTTTGGGATGGGTCAAACAATATGTGACTCGACCATCATTTGTGAGGAGTAATGCTCCTGTAGAATCTGCATCTAAGCGTCCTACTGGATGAATCCCCTTCCCATTTCTTAGTTCTGAACTTAGAATATCTAGAACCTTACTACGTCTACTAGGTTCCGAACAAGTGGAAATTACCCCCATCGGTTTATTGAGCAATAAATATATAGATTTAGGACGGTTTTCTGGTTGGAGGGGCAAACCATCAACTTCAATGCGGTCCAATTCCGGATTAGCTTTTTCACCTAATGGGATAACTATACTATTGACCTTTACTCGTCCAGCTATAATCATTTGTTCGGCTTGACGTCGAGAGGCTATTCCCCACTGAGATAATATTTTTTGTACTCTTTCAGCCATACTTTTCAGTTCATTACTTTTGTCAATTCAGATTATTAGTCAATATATAGCAGTTCTATTTGAATCGTAAATTTTTGGTATAGGTAGGTTGTACAGATAGAAATTAGGAATGATTTATGAGATATTTAAGAACAATTAAGACCGATAAAAATCCTTTGATATTCTGACTCCTGACTTCTAATTACCACTAAAATATTACAACTGAAATATGATTGCTATATTAGGTGGAAAGTAGAAGATAAAATCAACACATCATTTTTTTTACAACCTCTACAATAAGTGTTATATTGTTCTGAATTTATAATAAAAGCAACATATATTTTTTAGCATTTTAATTTTTAGATATAAACAGAAAATTAGATGTTTAAAGGAGCAACTGAAGAACAAATAGACCAGTTAAAGTTTGACAGAGTTCATAGTTTCTGGCAATAGAAAAAATTATAGTGGCTCAAGTTAATTCCCTCAAGTGAGAAATAGAGGTAAATTTATAATTTTGAACGATTGAGAGTTTTCTATCTCTCAATTAATCAAACTATTTGGAGTCAGCAAAATAACTTTTGACAATTGGTTAAACCCATGGGACAATTGAACAGGAAGAGGCATAAAAGCTACAGCATTCTTGGCAAGAAAAAGTTTCAACATTCAAGAGGGAAAAGGGGAAAAGGAAGTAGGGGAGTTAGGAAGTAGGGGAGTGAGGGAGCATTTTTCTCCTATTCTATTTCTGAATTTCCTGACTTCACCACAGAATGAGTTCTGAGGACTTACTCCGACTGCTAAAAGCACATACTGCCTGCAAATATACCAAATAGTTTCTATAGACTTGAGGACTTTTTTTGCCTGATTTTTGTCTAAGTCCAACTAAGCTTACTGTAGTTTTCATTGATCGAGCATTAATTCATACTAGCCACAGTTTGATAGAAAAGCTAGAAGAATAGGAACAAAAAAATTCAAGATATTTTGGCTACCTAATTAGGGTTTGCTGAAAAAGTCTTTTTTCTGGGGTAGGAGACAACCCACCCCTCGCCCCTCCCCCTCCCAACCCACCCCTAACCCCTCCCAGGAGGGGAGGGGAAGACAGGAGACAGGAGACAGGAGAAATGGGAATGAGCGAGGAAGCAGGAGTAAGAATTTTCATTAATTGATAATTGATAATGGATAATTGATAATTACAAGAAGGTTAAAACCGTTACGGAATTGAATATCAGGAAATATTATTTCTTCTCTTGGTCGATGGTCGGACAGCTCCGAGACCTCGCCATCCCACCCAACGGGTGCGCTCCGAAGAGAGAACTCCGTTCCGCTGACGCGAAACGCGACAGCGTTGCGTTACGCCAGTTTTGCGAAGCAAAAGCAAACGACCGCTTTTTTCCCCTTAAAAGGGGAGGCTTCAAAGCGCGAATTATTTAATTATTAACTATTAATTATTAATTATTAATTATTCGGTAATAATGATTTTCATGCCCAACTATACGCCTAAAATACGCTCCTTTTTGAGCGTTTTAGACGTGATACCAGGTACTTTTTAAAGGCAAAAAAAATGCTAAAGTATTTATATGTCAATGCTTTTAGATTTAATCAGCAAGCCCTAATTACTCACCAATGCAAAACTTAATCGAAATTTGATGGAAATTTATTAAAGATAAATGAATTAAAATTAATGTTTATGAGGGTTGTTATTGCTTACTTATAGCGGTTTTCATTAACATAGAATACACAACTATTTATGCAACTTGTTAAGCTTGAGATATATCTATAATTTTTACTGTAGTTTACTTTTGTGAAAGTCGCTATAAGTACTCGAAAAAAAATTAGAAATTTAGGCAAAAAAATATGAAATTGATTTTGTTTAGGTACTTAAAATGAATGAATTGTATAATTCTGTTTAGCCTCGCATTAAATTTGTATAAGCTCAAATAAATATCAAAGCTTCTCTAGAAAGATATAATTTTTCAATCCAAATTCCTGGTATAGCAGTTGAAGGAAAGGCTAGGACATTTAACGAAGTCAGAAGTCAGAAGTCAACCCACCCCTAACCCCTCCCAGGAGGGGAAGTCAGAAGTTATTTTTGTAACGGGGATTTGAGCAACTCTCCAAAAATATTGCGCCTTAAAAGGCGGGGTTTTAGACCCATATTATTTTGATAAAAAGCTTAACAGCCAGACAACGCCATATTTTTCCTTCTTCCTTCTTACTTCTGCTATAAAATATGCTAGTTTATATATTCTCCTTCTCTGGAAGTAATTATAAAACTGACTATACTAACTTAATGGTGTCTTTGATGAATAAAAATTTACCAGAAGTAAATCAAATTTCTGATTCTGATGTTGCTATTGAAAGTCAAGATGAAATATCAACTCCAAGAAAGAGTAGGATTGTTAGTAGATTTTTATCCCCTGCATTGAAATTTTGGTTAAAATCTCAACTAGAACAGGTAGAACAATTAAAAGTTTTGATTGAAGGTGGCGATCGTCAAATTATTACAGGTAAAATTCCGCAGGTTTCTGTTGCTGCTTCTAATGTAGTTTTTCGAGGATTGAATTTAACTGAGGTAGATTTATCTGCAACTGGAATTAAGATTAATATTGGTCAAGTTATCAAGGGTAAACCATTAAAAATTTTAGAATCTTTTCCTTTCTTTGGTAAGCTTAAATTACTACAATCTGACTTTAATGCTAGTTTACAATCTCCCCTCTTAGCTCAGGCGATCGTTGAATTTTTAACTCCATTATTACCGTCAGATTTTTTAGAACAGCTAAAACAACCAATTAATTTGTATGACCAGAAAGCTGAATTTTTTACAGACAGGATAAATTTATTTGCTAATTTTTTGTCTACATCAGATGAAAAGATTTCTTTGACTCTGCATACTGATTTGAAGCTTGCTAGTAGCTCTGAACTGTTGTTAGACAATCTAGAGATTCAGATTTTGCCAAAGCCTAGTTATGACTTTTCCAATAAAATCAAAATTGACTTAGGTTCCGATGTTGAACTAAAAGAATTAATATTAAATTCTGGTCAACTTAGTTGCCAAGGTCGCTTAACAGTTAATCCATAACTTCAACGATACTAAATTCTAAGTATTGAGAAGTGGTAAAAGTAAAGTGAAAAAATAATATATGAGGGGTGCAGTAAAAACATAACTATCCGTGCGGTCAAGAATCCCTCCGTGTCCAGGAATTAGTTGTCCAGAATCTTTCACACCTGCATCTCGTTTCATCATCGATTCAGTCAAATCTCCAAGTAGACTAGCAATACCTACTACTAAACCCAAAGCAGCACCTGTCCAAGGCAAACCAGGCCAACCTAAGTACCAAGAACCTACTGTCGCGACGACCATACTACCCATAACTCCAAACACTGCCCCCTCCACAGTTTTTTTGGGGCTTATTTCTGAAAGTCTAATTCGGCCAAAGAATTTTCCCACAAAATAAGCACCAATATCAGCAGCCCATATGCAGCAAAAACCAAGTAGAGTAAATGTTAAACTCGGAGGCCAACTCAAAGGGTCTATCCATGAAATATCCCAGTAACTTCCTAGTGGAATTGTGTGAGGTGTCTGTAACTGAGCTTCTAGTCCAACTCTGAGTCTAATCCAATAACTCGGTAGATATCCACCATAAAATAGACCTAAAATTGATGATGCTATGTCAGCGATCGTAGCTAATTTTGGCTGAAATAGTAGATAAAAACAAATTAGAGTTCCTGCTAATGTAAATATAGCATCTACTAAATTAGGAGCTAGAGCAGCTACTACCAACATAACTTGACTTAATGCTAGGGTGGTTTTGGCTGCTGGTGCAATACCTTTGGTGCGTGCTAGTTGAAAATATTCTTGTTGGCCCAGGTAAACGATCGCTCCCATGCCTACTGTAAACCACCATCCCCCGAAAATAATCATTCCCAAAGCAACAGCGATCGCCACTAATCCACTAATAATACGAGACCAAGACATAATATATACAAATTCAGATAAAATAAATGATAGGTTAAGTTTTTGCTCCAATAATGCAGCGTTAAATGTTCTAGTAATTTAATATCTAATTATTATAGACATTTAATTCACTGATAACTATTACTTAATTTATAAATTTATATATTTCTATGTATTGTATAATTTAAGATTAGAGTAAAATTCAGTCTATTTTCTCACCACTAAGGATAAATATGGGATTAATTGCTGCAAAAGTCTGATGTATACCTCTTGTCTCTAAACGATTAAGTGCCGGTTGAACTACTTCTACGTTGCGAACTTGTAAATCAGCAAAACTTTCAGAAATAGCATAAAGACTTTCTAGATTAGCAGCAGTGGCGATGACTCGGCCTTGGGGTAACAATCTTTTCCAAACTTCTTGGAGTATGGCCTTGATGTGACGACCTCCCTCTATACAGACACGACTCGGCGCTTCGGTTAAACTATCTAGACATTCAGGAGCACTACCCTCGACTACTGTGACATTCTCTACTCCGAAGCGATCGCAATTTCTCCGAATTAAATTTGCTACTTCTTCATCCCTTTCTACAGCAATAATTCGGCCTTGAGGACATATTAGACCTGTTTCGACGGGAATAGTTCCTGTTCCTGCCCCAATATCCCAAACAATAGAGTCTGATTGTAATCGTAAATAAGATATTAACAGTAAGCGGACTTCTCGCTTACTCATGGGAATGCCAGGCAAACGTTCAAATAGGTCATCGGAGATACCTGGAGTAACATAAGGCCAAAGTGGAGAAGACATATATTAGTTTATCTAAATGTTGGCATTTATACCCGCGCTCTCCGCAGATCGGGAGCGGAGGGATGGGAATGCCAATCAATGTTGTGCTTTTACACAGAATATGTTAGAATTTCAACCTAGAATTAGCAAGCAGTAAATGGTTGAAAAAGCTTACAAGTTTAGTTTCTATCCTACTCCAGAGCAGGAAAACCTGTTTAGGAGTACTTTAGGCTGTGTTCGATTGATCTACAACAAAGCTTTAGCTACTAGAACTCAAGCTTGGTATGAAAATAAAGAGCGAGTAGGGTATAAGCAAACTTCTGCTATGCTGATTCACTGGAAAAAGCAGGAAGATTTAGATTTCCTCACAGAAGTCAGTAGCGTCCCATTACCGAATAATTAATAATTAATAATTAATAATTAAGTAATTCGCACTTTGAAGCCTCCCCTTTTAAGGGGAAAAAAAGCGGTCGTAGCGGAGCTTCCCGTAGGGTGGGATAGCTTAGTGATAAAAAAAACTTTCTTCTTCTTCTCCTATTCTTCCTCTTCCTTCTTCTTTCTTCCCTCCTGAGGAAGTCGTTCCCCTCCTGGGAGGGGAGAAATGGGAATGAGGGAGGAGGTAGGAGTTAAGAATTGTCTCTCAATTTTTCTGCCACAATCATCCCAAAATACTAGCTTTATGCAGCTCTTGCCACCAAAAAGCTAGTACTTTTTTCAACTCTAGAACGCTAAAACCAATATCAGTCAATACTTTTAGAATTAATCAGTAAGCCCTAATTAAAATCATAACCCTAGATAGATCAGAGTATGTTCAATCAATCTGATACTGTTAATCAACCTTATTCTGCTGATATCTCTTCCACAGCAACAATTGGTGATGTATTATCAGTGTGATAAATTAAAGCTGTTCCATTCTCTACCTTAGATCCTGCTGCATATTGAAAAGATGAAACATCTGCTGTGAAGGGGTGATTAGCAATTTGCGAACCTCTAGCTGTACCAGTGAGACTAGCTCCAATTATACTCATTGTACTTCCCATCTCTTCTAGTGCAGAGTTGATGTTGTTGTTATAGGAGCTGAAGCTTGACCACTCTCCCACAAACAAAACTGTACCTCCATGATTTAGTAAGCCACCAATTTCTGACAATTCACCAGATTGGAAACTGTTATTAGGAAGGATGCTAATAAATAAGTCAACTCCAGTCAACGCACCAGTATTTAGAGGAGTAGTTATGAATTTAGAGCTTGCTCCCAAATTCTTGTAGAAATTGCTAAGGGCAATACCTTGGTTAGCATGAGAGGCAGATCCAGAATTAAATCCTTGTTTGATCACAACACTATCTCCACTACCTAAAATGTTAGTGAAGAACTGTTTGTTACCTGGAACAATAGTATAGTTAGAAGTCCCTAAAGCATAATTAATGACGTTTGAATCGCCAGAAACTATAATATTTCCTTTCTCGGGGGAACATTCAGGGGAATTTGCCACTACACTAACTGCATCAAGGTAACTACCCTGATCGTCAGGTGTTTCATTGAGATTATCAAAGCTCAGGGTAGTATTAGTGCTATTGGCTTCAAGGCAATAGTCATGAACCTGCCAGTCATTATTAGATAGACCTTCACCACTTTCATCCAGAGCAACGACCAATTCATTTTGCCAATACACATTCAGTTTGTTATCTAAAACACCAGGGGCGGGGGAAAATGCAAAACTGAGTTTATAGGTCTGACCTTCTTGAGTAGGAAGATCCTGAGAAATTCTAGTTAGTCCATTCAAAAAAAATGTTGTGCCATCAAGTTCTATAAATTGTTCCCCATCATAGGCATCTGCTGTAAATGGATGACGCATTTCAACTGCGAAACTTTCGGATATATCCCAACCTGGAATTGGGTTTTCAAAGGATACATATTCGACAACTGGTTCTTCAAAGCTGCCATTAACTACTAAGTTTGTCTCGGCAGCGATCGCCTTTGATGGACTTATGTTCAAGCAGGTCAATGCCACTAGCACTGACATTACCCAAACGACGATGCGACGGTAATTAGTCATTTTGACAATTCTCCTAATATCTACACACTTTAATCGTTTTGAGAGTAAGGTCACTACACCCAGTTATTATCCCACCCAATGCTCGGACTTGTTCAAGTATTTTCAAATGCTGTTGCGCAATAATTTCACCAGGTATTAATACTGGAATACCTGGTGGATAGGGACAAATAAGTTCAGCACTGATACAACCTAAAGATTTTTCTATGGGTAAATAATCTTTTTGGGCAAAGAAGGCATCTCTGGGAGATAAAGGCATTGAGGAATCAATTAAATAATCGTCAATTTCTGTCTTAAAGTCAGTTAGCTGGTTAAATTTATTTCTACAATTTTGCTCTGCTAAATTTACTAGAGCATCTATTAATTGATCGATATCTGCCTTTGTATTTCCCAGAGAAATAATGAATGTCAGACTTTTGAAACTTGGTAACTCACAGGTAACACCTAATTTCTGATGCAAAATTTCATCAGCTTCATACCCACTCAACCCAATATCAGAGACTTTTATTGTTAATCTGGTTTGGTCAAGAGCAACAAATCCAGAATTGATCGGGAAAGGCAGAGGGCAGGAGGCAGAAGGCAGAAGGGAATTGTTCCTCCTGTCCTCTGGGTATAAAACTCCATCGTCTATAGGATACCTATAATTGGTTGAGGTTTTATACCCCATCCCATTGTTCCTTCTGCCTTTGATCGAGAAAGGTAATTTTTTCCCCTCATTATTAGTTAATAAGTCTGAATTTCCTGGTGAGCTAGTCAAGCTTCTTATTTCTTTATCAAATACTGAAAAATTTGGCAGTTGACTAATTCTATTTCTAGCATCCCTAGCTAATTCTAAAGTCTGACTCATTAGTTCTTGACCAAACAAGGCCATTTGTTGGCGGGCAGCATCAAGAGATGCCAAAAGTAAATAATTTGGACTACTAGACTGTAGCATTTGTAAAGCTTGGCTAAGTCGGTAGGAGTCTATGCGCTTACTCCCAAGGTGCAACATTGAAGCCTGAGTCATTGCCCCCAATACTTTATGAATGGATTGTACTGTTAAATCTGCTCCACCGACTAATGCTGGAATTGGTAATTCTGGATGAAAAGCAAAATGTGGACCGTGAGCTTCATCTACTAATAAGGGAATATTATATTTGTGGACTTCTTGGGCGATCGCTGCAATATCTCCACAAACACCATGATAGGTAGGATAAATTACCATTACTGCTTTGGCGTCTGGATGTTTTGCTAAGGTTTGGGCAATAGATTCAGGGGTGATGCTTAGAGCAATATCCCAATCTGAGTCATATTCTGGATGGATAAAAATGGGAATTGCTCCAGAAATAATTAGCCCTGAGACTACTGACTGATGAATATTCCGAGGCAAAATAATTTTATCCCCATTCCCACAAGTAGCAATAATTCCAGCGATAATTCCAGTAGTTGAACCGTTGACTAAAAATTTGGTTTGTAATGCTCCAAAAGTTTCTGCGGCTAATTCTTGAGCTTCTTTAATTACACTTTCTGGAGCAAATAAGTTATCCAATTCTGGTAATTCTGGTAAGTCTGCTAGAAATACTTTTTTACCTAATAAGTCATTAAGTGGTTGTGGAATGCCTTTTCCTTGTTTGTGTCCTGGTGCGTAGAAAGGAGCATGAGATTTTTGGGTAAGATTTTTGAGAGTTTGAATTATTGGTGCTTTGGTTTGGTCGAGCATTGTAACTTTTCTATACTTTCGGAGCTTTGATTAATTTTCCTGTAAAGGTAGCTACGAAACTTTCTATCTCTGCGTCAATAATATTGAATAGCGAATTAGAAGAAATAAGCAATAGGGAAATAAGGTTATCTTCAATCCAACTTTGATGTCGGCAAGGGGTCTCCCGTTATATGAATGTTAACGGGAGGGGAATTGCAGACCAACAAATAAACTGCGCAGCGTCCACTTATTTCTTGCATCGTGTACTTTTTTGTGTTACTCTAATTATATCAGGAGTAGCGGTAGTACGCACCTGAGAGAACCATGAAAACAACATAGAGTATGGAGTTCAATTCAGAAGTTCTAGTCAACCCGTGAAAAGGTAAAATTCTTGAGGGAACTAGATGAGTACAGAATTGTTTAGTACAAAAAGGCGGTGGGTCTCATCGCCTCTGTCTGCCGAGGGTTAAGTGGTTGCACTCCCTGTGAAACAGAAAGCCCGCGTCCGTGAGGTTGGGAAGCCTACATCATAATCTTTGATTTGATGCAGGAGAACGTCACATATTTCAGTCTCTGATTAGACATCTCCAATAATAAAAAATATAGCATTTGAAGCAAATGACGCAGATATATCAAAAGCTTAAAACTCAGACAACGTAATACTTGTCCTTTTTTCTTCTTCCTTCTGCGATAAAATCAATTATCGAAGAGAAGTCTTGAACCTATCCCACTAATAATATTTTTGCTAAAAACCCTAAATATTTTGATAGTTAAAAACGAAAAATAAAGCTTTTAAAACACATTTTACTTAAACAAATAAACTTGTTAAAAATAGTGGGATAGGTTCTTCTATTCTTTCCCCCTACTCCCTACTCCCTACTCCCTACTCCCTACTCCCTCTTTTCTTAAGTAAAATATTTCTTTTAAAGCATTAATTTTTGCTTTCCCAATTCCACACTTTAATTTTGTAATTGGTTCTAAACTTTTCCAATTTTGACGTGGAGCTTCAGCAATACGTTCTGTTGCTTTTGTTAATTCAACTTGTTTAAGTTGACTATTTGGCTTTTCGATTAAATATTGAAGTGCTGCTTGAATTTCATCTTTTGTAGCAGTAGAAAGATTTACTTTTTCTGGTTCAGGTATTGGTTGGGGAGTCAGATAAAATACTTCTTTTAAAGCATTGACTTTAGCTGTTGTAATTCCACACTTTAATTTTGTAATAGGTTTAAAATCTTTCCAATATTGACGTGGTGCTTCATCAATACGATTTGTGGCTACTGCTAGTTTCACTCCTTTAAGTTGACTGTCTAGTTTTTCAATTAAGTATTGAAGTGCTATTTTAATTTCGTCTCTTGTGGCGGTGGAAAGATTTATTTGTGGTATTTGTTCCCCAGACAAAATCTTGCTAATTTTTTCAGTTTCTTCACTTTCATCAGCAATAACACACCAAACTTTTTCTAAACCAGCAGCTTCAGCTACAGCAAAAATAAAGGAGTTACCAATTACTTCATACTTATCCTCTTCAACTTCTTTCACAATTACAGGTACCCAGTTTCGCCCCCCACTTTCACTGAGAAATTTTGCCGTTGCTGAAATTAGAAATTCTGGCGCATCTATTCCATCCCCCGGTTCAATTTCATCAATATATAGATGTATTAACTTACCAATATTACTCAAATTACTCATTGTAAAAAATACTCCTTAACCAAATCTATATAATATGTGCGAAAATCAAAGAATTAATCAATGACTTGATATTGCTCTTCTACCACTTTTTTCACAATGACAGGTATCCAGTTTTTACCATCTGTTTTATTCAGAAATTTTGCCGTTGCTGACATTAGAAATTCTGACGCATCTATTCCATCCCCCGGTTCAATTTCATCAATATTAGATGTATTAACTTACCAATATTAAGTAGGTCGGTGTTGAAAATTATCGTTATGAAAAGGCAGGAGGCAGAGGGCAGAAGGGAAGAGAGTTTTTGGCAAATTTACTTTTCGTTACTAACTTGTTGTTTTTTTGAACCGTTCTACTTACTCAAATTACTCATTGTAGAAAATACTCCTTAACCAAATTTATATAATATCCCTTAGCTATCTTATCTTTGTAAACAGCAGGTATATGAGAAAAAGCAGAATTTGCAATAGAAGCATAATTAGGAAGTTCAAATATATCTGTATTTTTGTTTGCTGCTGTATAGCGGGGATAAAAATATGGTCTAAGGGCAAATTGATGATTTGAATTTTCTTGAGCTTCTCTAATAAGTTTATTGATATAAGATTTAGCAACTTTCTTTTGAGCATCGGTCATTCTTTCACCGTTTAAGAAAATCGGTAGAGCTACAGGTCCGAAATCTTCATGTTTTCTTCTTGCTGCATCTTTTTTTCTTGCTTTTTGAACTGCTGGAATATATTCTTTAATAGCTATAGCTGCATTTTCTAGGGAAAATAAGTTGTTATGTTTTGCTGGAATTAACACTACATCTGCGGCATAAACAGCACTAACACTAAATATTCGCCAGTTGGGAGGAGCATCAATGAAGATATAATCATAGCTATTTTTCAGTGTGTCTAATAATTTGCTTAATCTATCAAAGGTAATTTTTTGCGCAACATCGTCCCAATCGCCAAGTTTTCCATGTACTGGAATTACATCAAAACCAAATGATTTTTTTGATTTTTTACTATTAAGTTTGTAGGGATAAATGACATCTGTGACATTAATATTTTTATCTACTAAACAATCATAAAAAGTAGGTGTACCTGGTTTTATTGCTAGAGAATTTGTCAGGTCTCTTTGATTAGGGTCAAAATCAACAATCAAAACTTTCTGATTATACAGAGATAAGGTTGCTGCTGTATTAACTGTAGTTGTTGTTTTTCCTACGCCACCCTTATTGTTATAAACTGCTACTGTTAAAGCTTTTTGTGGTTTATCAATTTTTTCTTTAATTGATGTAGCGATTTTGATGATATTTTCTGGATTAATTTCCAAACAAACTGTCGCCGGATGAATAACTTTTCCATGCTTTCTGAATAATTGAATGTGATTAGCATTGGTAATTATTCCCCACTTAACTGTTTGACAGTTTTCTGCTAACAAATACCGTTTAATTTGCACAACTGTCTTTTTATATTGTGTCGAATCAGGAGTTAAATTAACATTCCGAGCTTTCAATTCTACGAGAATATCTGGATTAGTCTTTGTTTGGGAAAATATATCATTTTCCGTACTATGACGGATAGCATAATCAACAGCATCAGTACCACTTCCTGTAGAAAAAGAAGGCACCTGCTCATTTAGTTCAAAACCTAAAAACTTGAATAATTCAGAAGCAAAAATCTGATTAACTTGAGCTTCAGATGCGTCCTCCGGCAGATTTTTCACCAAAGCATCTACAAGGGCTTGATTTTTCACAGCACTATCCATCTGTCGTTAATTTTTTTGACTTTAACTATCAGCCTATCACGACAAGTATGGCAAAAAATCTCAATTTTATCTACTTACTTAACTTATCTACTATATGTATTTATAAGCTCGATTAGCACTAACCGGATTAAAATTCGTATCTACAAATTGCACAGGACTAAAAGTATCAATCCACAAGTGAGCACCACATCCAGCCGGGTTGTGAGGTCGATAAACAATTCGACAAGGACCTTTGATTTCTAGTTGATAACCATAGTTATTGTGATTAGTCTGCTTCACAGAAACTACTGGTTTTATATCTTTTAGTGGGTTATTTGCATTGCGCTGAATTATGTGCTGATTAACATGAATCATTGTGGGTTTAGTACGCCTCCGCTTACACCAAATACCTTTCGGTCCTCTGGTACCAGGAGAAATTACAGGCATTTCATTATCTTCTGGCCCAGAAATGGGAATTTTCCAGAAGCCATTTTCTTTGTAAGCACCTTTGACCCTACCTTGAGCTAATAATACTCGCAAACGTTGAGCTGAAATACCTAGTAAATATGATGCTTCTCTAGTTCCGATAATTTTTTCTTTAGCCATTGCACAATAGTTTTTATTTAATAACTTTGGAAAATCTAACGATCAACATTTTAAACAGTACTTAGCAATAAAAGTAAATCATATTCAAAGACTCTTATGAACTATTCTTCACATTTCTTAAAATTAAGTTTTGAGCCAATTTTTTCAAAGACCAGCAAAATGTATTGATTTTATTGCGATCAAATCTAGCACTATAGTTATTTGTGGAATAAAAGGAAAGTCTATTTTTTAATTTTTAATTTTGATTAGGACTTAGCTAAGAAATCAAGATTCTTCTTTCATTCTGCTATCCTAACTAGATAAGGCAGTTGTATGGTAATTCGGATCTAAATACAAACTGTAATTTCTTGAACTTTTTACTTTTGATTTTTAATTTTTGACTTAAATTTATGCTCAGAGCTGGAATTGTCGGACTACCCAACGTCGGAAAATCTACTTTATTTAATGCTTTGGTTGCTAATGCTAAGGCGGAAGCTGCTAACTTCCCATTTTGCACAATTGAACCCAATGTTGGTGTGGTCTCGGTGCCAGACGAGCGGTTAAATGTGCTGACTAAAATTTCTAATTCTGCTCAAACTGTTCCTACTAGAATTGAGTTTGTTGATATTGCTGGTTTGGTTAAAGGTGCTAGTAAAGGAGAGGGATTAGGGAATCAATTTTTGTCTAATATTCGAGAGGTTGATGCTATTGTTCAGGTAGTCCGTTGTTTTGATAGTGAGGATATTATTCATGTTTCTGGTTCTGTCGATCCAGTGCGAGATATTGAGGTAATTAATTTAGAATTGGCTTTGTCCGATTTAGCTCAAGTTGAACGCCGAATTGAACGGACTAAAAAACAAGCTCGTACCAGTAAAGAAGCTCAGGTAGAGTTGGAAGTTTTGACAAAATTAGAGGGGATTTTAAATGAAGGTAAGTCGGTGAGAATGGCTGACTTAAATGAAGATGAATTTCTGTTAATTAAGCCCTTGAATTTGTTAACTTCTAAGCCGATAATTTATGCTGCTAATGTGTCTGAGGATGACTTAGCTAGTGGAAATGGTTGGGTTGAAAAAGTCCGCAATATTGCTGCGGTGGAAAATGCTCAAGTTGTGATAATTTCAGCTCAGGTAGAATCAGAATTAATTGAGTTACCGGAGGAGGAAAGAGCTGATTATTTAGAATCTTTAGGAGTAGAAGAAGGTGGGTTGAAATCTCTGATTAAGGCGACTTATGAATTGTTGGGATTGCGTACTTATTTTACTACTGGAGAGAAAGAAACTAAGGCTTGGACGATTCAAGCTGGAATGTTAGCTCCTCAAGCTGCTGGTGTAATTCATACTGATTTTGAGCGGGGTTTTATTCGAGCAGAAACAATTGCCTATAATGATTTAGTAGCTACTGGTTCAATGACTGCTGCTAAAGAAAAGGGTCTGATGAGGAGTGAAGGTAAAGATTATGTTGTGAAGGAAGGAGATGTTTTGCTCTTCCGATTTAATGTTTAGATTTCTATTAATTTCAGGAGAAAAAAATGAGTATTTTGCAACTTTTAGTTCTTTGGTTTGTTACTGCTGTTAGTTTGTTTATTATTTCTAAGCTGCCTACTGGAGTAGAAATTGATGATTTTAATATTGCGTTAATTTCTTCAGCAATATTTGGGCTTTTGAATGTATTTGTACGTCCTGTATTAGCAACTTTAGCTTTGCCAGTTAATATACTTCTTCCTGGTTTAGTTACTCTAATTGTTAATCTGATTATCTTTGGTTTAGCAGCTTGGCTAGTAAGTGGATTTCGACTACGTTGGGGATTTTGGAGTGCATTAATTGGTTCTTTAGGACTAACCTTTATTAACTCTTTTCTTTATGAGTTACTGAGCAAAGCAATAGTAAGTTAGGCAGTAGTTAAATTATCAATATTTGTGGGTAATTTTAGGTTTCTTGAAAATTGATATCTAATAAATTATCCACTTTTGATGTAGAGAAGTAGGGAGTAGGGAACTACTAATTATCTCAACGTTGGCCCTTGACCCGCGCTCTCCCGCAGGGGAGCGTCGGGATGAATGCGAGCGCATTCCGGAGGAAAAACCAATCAACATTAGGGTCTTATAAATAATCTGTTAAAATGTTTTTGTTGAAAAATTTTGCAGTAGATGGTTGAAAAAGCGTACAGATTTAGATTTTACCCAACTCTGGAGCAGGAAAGTCTGTTGCGGAGGACAATAGGTTGTGTGCGCCTAATCTACAATAAGGCTTTAGCTGCTAGAACTCAAGCTTGGTATGAAAGCAAAGAACAAGTAGGGTATAAGCAAACTTCTGCTATGCTGACGAACTGGAAAAAACAGGAAGATTTAGATTTCCTCACAGAAGTTAGCAGTGTTCCATTACAGCAAGGCTTAAGACATCTACAAACAGCTTTTCCTGCGGAATGCTGCGCAAACACTAACTTCTTTAGTGGACGTGCCAAATATCCCAACTTTAAGAAAAAGCGCGCCGGGTGGTAGTGCAGAATTTACGCTCGTCCGCATTTAAGTGGAAAGATGGTCAAGTCTACCTAGCCAAATGTGCTGAACCATTACCTATCAGATGGAGTAGGCAACTTCCACAAGACTGTGTACCAAGTACAATTACAGTGAAACTTGAACCCTCTGGCAGATGGTCAGTGTCCCTGAGAGTCAATGACCCTAGAGATTTAAAGCTGAACCCAGTAACCAAACAAGTTGGTATTGACGCGCGGAATTACCAGTTTAGTTACTACCAGTGATGGAGAAAAAATTGCCAACCCAAAGAACCTCAACAAGTTACACAAAAAACTGAGGTTAGCGGGGAAGTCTCTAAAGAGAAAAACCAAGGGGTCTAATAACTATCAAAAGGCCAGGCTGAAAGTAGCCAGGATACACACCAAGATTAAAGATTCAAGACTTGACTATACCCATAAGCGTGCCTACTCAATTAATCAGAGAAAACCAAACGATAGTAGTTGAGGACTTGGCAGTAAAAAATATGGTCAAGAATCATAACCCACCCCCATCCCCTCCCGGGAGGGGAGCAAGAGGGGTGGGTAGTGATGCCAACTGGGGAGAGTTAGTGAGGCAATTAGAATACAAAGCAGAATGGTACGGTCGTCAACTAATTAAAATTGACAGATATTTCCCTAGTTCTAAGCGTTGCTCTAATTGTGGTCATGTAGTGGAAAAATTACCTCTAAATATTAGAGAGTGGGATTGTCCAGAGTGTGCAGCTCACCACGATCGCGACATAAACGCTTCGATCAACATTTTGGCTGCGGGAGGAGCAGTCTCAGTCTGTGGAGCGCGCTTTTAGACCATCTGGGAGTAAGTCTCGGAAGGCAGGTGCTAAGAAACAGAAAGCCCCTAACACTGATGCTAAGGAATCCCGCGCTGTCACGCAAGTGCAGCGTCGGGAGGATGTCAAATCTAAGTTTCATATCTAAGCGTTACCTGGGGTACATTAATATATAGACAGAGTTTGAATTCCCCAACCACGATTATCAATTCCATTATTCTGGGTATTAGTTTTATTTCTGAGGGTTTGAACGAGTTTGATTTTATAGTAAAAACCTAATTATATTGAGCCTAGCTTCTCAAAGTAGATTTATAATTCTTCTCTGTTCTCCATTTCTTCACTTCATCAATAACAATAATCGATACAAGACAGATTTGGTATAACAAAACCCCTAAATTTACAATATTTTTAAAGTAGATAAAGTACAAAATGATCGGGTCTTTCGGGAATCAGGAAAGGAACAGATATTATCATCTTTTTTGCCTCAGCATGGAGTAGATAACTTACAGCAGTTATCGAGTTGATAAGGTACAAAGTTTATTGCTCTAGGGAACAACGGAGGAGAGAATACAGAAATAAATAGGGGTTGGTGAATAAAGCTAAAAAAAAGTCAGGATAGCTAAGGCTTAAGAGTTTTTTATATTCAGTTTATCTCTAAGTTTATAGCTCTTATTGGCATCAATTTACTGAAATTTTCTGCTGAAGCGGAGCAAAACGCCATCTCTCGACCGCTTTTTATCCCCTTAAAAGGGGAGACTTTAGACCACAATTTTTCGGTAAAAATATCTTTGAATTTATGGAATAGGGAATTATTAACATGAAATAGGGGTAAAAATTTCATAGTTTTTATATGTCCTTAGATTTTTTACAAATCATTTGGGATTGCTATAGTTAATGAAAAAGGTAATTTCTACAATATTCGGAACTTTTTCTATAGTGCTATAACAGATATATTGATTATATTTTAATTTTTCATTTCAGGGTTAGTCGTACAAGCTATTAGTAAATTTATCCAAAAATAAATTGTATATGTTTATTAAGATTTCCGGACTATTTTGTTTTTTTAGAGCGCGTTTATCTCGAAAAATAGTATTATGGATATTTGCCAGTATTTTAGTAATTGAGGCTGTAATTTTAATTCCATCTTATAAGCGTCGGGAGGATGAACTTCTTCACCAACTAGAAGATGTTTCTGGAGCGATTTTTAATTCTATTGTCCGCTTGACTCAAACGACTATGAAGTCTGATGGTATGTTTCAGGCAAAAGTCAAAACATTGACGCAAGACTCTGTAGTTTTGGGAGTTACAATTTATGATTCTCAGGGAAAGTTAATAGAAACTATTGGTGAAGCTCCCAATATAGAGTTTGATGAGTTAAAAAACAAAGATATTTTGCGTGTTAGAAGTCGAGATGGTAAACGATATGATGTGGCATTGTCAGCAGATTATTTAGGAATCAATTACACATTAATTGCTCGTCACAATGCTTCTAGTATTCAGCCAAAGTTATATGCTTTTATTGGTAGAATTGCTGTGCTTGTAATTGTCATATCTCTTTTCGTTACTTTGGTGACAATGCTAGTTCTAGGAGTGTGTTTAATTTCTCCAATTTTGAGGTTAAGGGATGATTTAATTGCTGCTGGGGAAGCCTTAAGTAAAAATGGTAATGGGGTGAATTTTTATTCTCTTTCTGTTCAACGACAAGATGAATTAGGAGAGGTAATGGTGGCTTTTAATCAAATGTTTAATCGAGTTTCTAGAGAAATTGAGAAACGTAAGCAAGCAGAAAAAGTATTATCTGCTGAACAAAAAAAATCGGAACGATTGTTGTTAAATATTTTGCCTAAACCTATTGCCGAAAAATTAAAGGAAGAACAGGAAAATATTGCTGAAAGTTTTGCAGAAGTAACTATTTTGTTTGCTGACTTAGTAGGTTTTACTCAGTTATCAGAAAATATTCCTCCTACACAGTTAGTTAATTTACTTAATGAAATATTTTCTTGTTTTGATGAGTTAACCGATCGATATTGTTTGGAAAAAATTAAAACTATTGGAGATGCTTATATGGTAGTTGGAGGTTTACCAAATCCAAGACAAGATCATGCTGAGGCAATTGCTGAAATGGCTCTGGATATGCAGAAGGCAATTGCTGATTTTAATCAAAAAAATAAGATGGAGCTTAGTATTAGAATTGGCATTAATACTGGTCCGGTTATTGCTGGTGTTATTGGTAGGAAAAAATTTATTTATGACCTTTGGGGTGATGCTGTTAATACTGCAAGTCGAATGGAATCTCATGGTGTACCTAATGCTATTCAAGTAACAGAAAAAACTTCTAATTATTTAAAAGAAAAATATACATTAAACCCTAGGGGTACTATTATGATTAAGGGTAAAGGAAGGATGAATACATATTTTTTAATTGATAGAAATAATCGCTGATCAATTTAACACTACATCTGGCGTTCGCGGAACGTAGCATTACCCGTATCGTTCAATTTTTTGGTTATGAAGGTAAGGTAGTGAGAGTTGAAGGGTTAGAAGGGAGATGTAAAAAAGTACCTTTTGTTAATATGAATTAAACTATCAGAGCAGACCGCAAAAAGCTATTGAGATAGAATAGAGCTTATGATAATATTGAAAGTCAAATGATAACTACTGAGGTGGCTAACTAGAAAAAGTTATCTGCTATAAAATTACTAGACTACCAGAGGAAAATAGGATGGAAAATACTGTAAATTGTGCAGAAGATTGTGTTAATGGATGTGTTTTGGGTGATAAATGCCCGAATAAGGAATATGTAAAAGAAACATCAAAGTTTATTGATGATACTCCCTTAGATAAAATGTTGGAAATAGCTGAAGAAGCAGTTAAGAAGAAAAGAATGGCTCCTCCTAAATGGGTAATTCCTGAATTTCCTGAGTAAAAATAATATGAAATTAAAAGCGTTAGTGTTCCGCACTTCCAGCACTATCGCTAACTTTTTAATTAATTTAATTAATAAATAATATAATTTAGGCGATCGCTATCTTTTCGTAAGCATTTCCTGCGGAATTATTACATCTTTTCAGACTAAATATTCTTTCTTGGTAAATCACTTGAATCAAGTTTTTCAAGCTAGATATGAACAAGTTTTAAAAGAGTTAAAATCAGTGAATGATACACTTTTTCAATCTCGATTAAACTTAAATTTAAACAGACAAGGGATGTAGATATTCCAGTAATATGGGTGATACATTCGAGTTTACTAATATCATATTTAAAGACATTCAATTCTTTGATTAAAGGTAAGAATTCCGTAGGAAATGCTTACGATTAAAGAGGATTTAGTGATTATTTATATAAGTAGCTTATGATCAAGGAATTTAGTATCAATCAACATTTTTAAATTTTTTAGAGTATAATGAAAATCTAACTAAGAGATAAAAATTAAATCAAATTCAGAAAATAATTTTCAAAGAAAGATTGTTTATGATCGAAACTATTCAAATTCCTGAACAAATAGTAATAGATATTAGTACAATCCTGCAAATACTTGCCATCGTAGTCATAGGAATACTAACAATTATAGGAATTCGCAAACTGCCTGAATTAATGGAGAGGATTATATCTACAGAAATTTCCGAAGCATATAAAATTATCATATCTCCAAATAGATCGCTAATTGGAGTAGTAATTGCCATAGCCATATCTGAGATAACTCTTCTGGTTGTTACACCATATTCCCAGATATCTATTATAGAAATTACTCTCAGTTTAATCTTAACTATTACTACTACTTGGTTAGGTTTTCAATTTGCTAAACAATTTTTTGATGTTTATCTAATAGAAGCAGCATTTAGAACTGGTCAGAAAGCTAATAGCGACTTATTTATAGTAGGTAAATTTATTACTAATTTTATAATTATTGTATTAGCTATTATCATTTTTGCTCAAACTCATCAAGTTAATGTATTTGGTATTATTGCAAGTCTTGGAGTAGGGGGTATAGCAGTTGCTTTTGCTGCCCAAAATACTTTAAGTCAATTACTCGGTGGTATCGTACTTTATGTAGATAGACCTTTTGTAGTAGATGATTATATTGGTCTCCCAGATGGTACTTTTGGTAGAGTAGAATCAATTGGTTTACGCTCTACTAAAATTCGTTCTTCTGGTAAAGGTACATTAATTATTATTCCTAATAATTCTCTGACACAGGTTAATATTGAAAACTTTACCGCAGCCAAGAAAGTTATGTCTATTTTATACTTAACTTTTTATCGTCAAGTAGATATTGAAGAACAAGCATTAATACGGCAAGTTATCTTAGCAAGTACAATGGATATATTTGGCATCGAGCCTCGCAATACTGATATTACTTTTAAAGATTCACAAAGTTCTACTTCTCAAGATATAACTCAAGCCCAGATTACATTTTTTATTTTAGGTTCTGGTAAAGTATCTATGGATTTGCGTCGTCAAATGTTGGATAATGCTAGTCAAAGAATTACTTTGAAACTTAAAGAATATGGTATTGCTTTTGCTATTGAGCAACCTAGTATCTATGTTGATTCACCAATTACAGTTTAATTTTCTATGTTTTTCTCAAATATAATTGACAAGGTAAATCAGCTATATATTTTTTTGGAAGGTTCTAACATTCCTCACTATCTAATTTTTTTTATATTTGCCCTGGGAGCATTATTTATAGGAAAATATACCCCAGGGATAGTACAACTAACGATTAATAGATTTATGCCGAATTTAGGCAAAGAAATTACTAATAACTTTATTATTCCACTTACAAAACCTTTCCAAGTTGCAGGAACATTTATATTAATTTCTCTATCCTCAGTTTGGTTGGAAGAGTATCAAACATTATACAGTTTCTTTAATCCTTTAATCGTTCTTGCTGTAGTTATTGGCATTGCTTGGTTAGCTTCCCGTTTATTTCAGCAGTTACTCAGGATATATGGCATTGAAATTATTCGTAAATCTGGCTTAGAAGCTGATGAATTGCTGTTAGTATTTGAGACAATAGTAAATGTAGCAATCGGATTTATTGCTGCAATAGGTTATGCTCAAAGTCAAAAATTTCCATTGACAGGTTTGTTAGCTGGAGTATCTATTGGTGGTGTTGCTATTAGTTTTGCTGCTTCCAAAACTTTGGAGCAATTATTTGGTACTGTTGTATTGTATTTAGACCGTCCTTTTATTCCTGGAGATTATATTCGTTGCTCATTAGGAGAAGGCGAGATGTATGGCAGAGTAGAATCTATTGGTTTGCGCTCTACAAAAATCAGGAAAGCCGCCACGGGTACACTATATATTGTTCCTAATAACCAATTAGCCAATGCAGGAATTGAGAATATTACCCGTGGTAAAAAAGTGATGGTCTTATTATATTTAGACTTTACTAAAAAACTGATAGAACGAGAAAAAGCTCTAGTTCAGCAAGTAGTTAAAAATAGTACAGATTCAGTATTTGGCATTGACCCAGGAAGTACAAAAATAGCAGTATTTGACCATGAACATACAGATAAATGTCGGGCTAGAATAACTTTTTTTATTCTCGGTTCTAGTGAAAATTCTATCCAATTAAGAAAGCGACTTTTGGAAGTTGCTAATCAAACTATTTCTAAGGAACTAAAAAAGTTTGGCATTGAATTTTATCTACAAGAACCAAATATTTATGTAGATTCCCCAATTACTATGTAGGGTTTGCGCTTCACTAGTCTTATGGGTGAGGGTAGGAGACAGGAGACAGGAGAAATGGGTACGTAGCGAGGAGGTAGGAGTAACAATTGTAAGAATGATTTTTCTGCCCAACTATGCGCCTAAAATATTAACTTTTTGAGCATCAATACTCTGAAAACCAGGCACTTTTTAAAGACCCCAAAAAAGCACTTACCTTTATCTGCAAATATTTTTAGATCTAATCAGCAAGCCCTATTTCATTAATGGATAATTGATAATGGATAATTGATAATGGATAATTACCTCTCCCTTTTAAGGAGAGGATTGACGCTTAAGGAAAAGATTTATTCTCTTGGTCGATGGTCGGACAGCGAGGAAACCTCGCCATCCCACCCTACGGGAAGCTGCGCTAACGACCGCTGTCTTGGTTGATTGGATATGGCGAGGGGACCTCGCCATCCCTCGACCGCTTTTTTCCCCTTTCAAGGGGAGGCTTCAAGGCGCGAATTATCTAATTATTTAATTGTTTAATTATTAATTATTTCGGTAATACTAGGCGTTATAAATGTTTGCTACGAATAGCTAGGAGTTACAAGTCAGGAGTAATAGTATCTAACTTTTTCTTCAGGCAAGGCTTAATTTTTAGTCAAAGAGATGTGATGGGTAAAGTCTTTCAATAACTATTATTATTTGTAACATTCTTTTTTCTTGCTTGGTATAATCTAGCTAAAACTACTTTACCGAAAAATTGTGGTTTAAAGCCTCCCCTTTTAAGGGGATAATAAATAAAAATTTTCTTTTGAGTCAATCCTCTTCTTTTCAAGGAGAGGTAATTATTCATTATTCATTATTCATTATTCATTATTGAACTATAGCTTTGTTTACAGCACCTCCCAATGTAGCAGTTGTGAAAAATTTGAGTGTATTTATTTGTGGATTATATCTGCCATCTAACATCAATACCGACACACCAAAAATTCACAACTTAAAATAGGAATAATTTTTTCAAACTAACCCAAATATATCGCCAATAAACCATCCATAGAATAGGAAAAATATTAATCCTTCCCAACGAGTTACTTGTTTATCTTGAGTGACAAAAAAGAACATAATTGTTCCTGCTAATAAAACCAATAACCCGCCACCAATAACATCTTCAGGAATTACTAAATTGCCTGTTAATCTTGGTATTCCCATTACTACTAATGAGTTAAAAATATTAGAACCTAAGACATTTCCTACGGCAATTTCTGGGTTCCCTTTTTTAGCAGCAGAAATGGTAACTATTAACTCTGGCAATGAGGTACCAAGGGCAACTGCACTTAAAGCAATTAATTCTTTAGCAATATTGAGTATCTCAGAAATTTTAGTAACTGATTCAATTGTATAGGTTGCCCCCAAAAAGACAAATAATGAACTAGTAATCACAATGACTATTTGTTTGAGAGGTAAAGTTTTCTTTGAGTTTCTATCTCCATTTCTTTCTGAACCTTGTTCTTCCTTTCCGCTACTAATAGTGTATAAAACATAGATAACATATCCCAAAATACAAATAATAGCTTCATTTGTAGAAAAATTATTATCTAAAACTGTTAAACCTAATAAAAAAGCTGAACCAACAAATAGTGGTAAATCTACATTAATTAGTTCATATTGTATCCTTAAAGGACTGCTGATCAATGATGCAGTACCAATAATCAAGAAAATATTAGCAATATTGGAACCAACGACATTACCAAAAACAATTTCAGAGGAGTTTTGGTATACAGCGATAATAGATGATACTAATTCTGGTAGAGAAGTTCCTACAGATACTATAGTTACCCCAACTAAAAAAGGAGAAATTCCTAAAGATATACCTATTTTTTCTGCTGCATCTGTAAAGAAGTCAGAAGCTTTAATCAGAGTGAATAAGCTGACTATAAATATTACGCTCCAGAAAATTAAGTCTTGCATTAGTTTATTCTTTCCATTTACATATATTTGTCGCTAATCCAAATTGAAGTTTTAGTGAGTATATTTGTAAGCATTTCCTGCGGAATGCTGCGCAAACAGCCGTCAGCTATCAGCTATCAGCTATATGTTTTTTATCTTGATTTAAACCCTATATTAAGGGTTCTTATTAAGCCAGAATCCAGTCATAATTAAATCTGACAAAAGCAGGTTCCTTTGACCTTAAAGCCTATATTAATTTAAACAGTTCCGTAAACATTCAGCTAGCCTTCTGTGGTCGGAACTGCGTTATCAGCTTCATTCCCTTAAATTGTATGAGTTGAAAATTCAAAACAAGTCTTTCTTGTGCTTAAATTTATAGGTAAAAATGTAGTACAAGTTAAACGAATTTTTATTTCATTCATCCAAAAGCTGTTTGCGCAGCATCACCTAGGAATAGCTGACCGCTAATAGCTAAATGCTTACTAAATAATTAATAATTAAATAATTCTGGTTTAAAGCCTCCCCTTTTAAGGAGAAAAAATAAATAATATTTCCTGATATTCAATTCCGTAACGGTTTTAACCAGAGGTAATTATCAATTATCAACTATCAATTAATTAAGTATGTTTAATATAGAAGTTGACATATCTTCCATGATCGAACGCTTTAACAGTTTGATAATTGACTGCTGCTAAAAATTTCCTAAAATCCTTGATATGATTTTTGGCAATTTCAACTAACATATCAGGTCTATAGCTAGATATCAAATTTTTTGCTCCTTCCAACACATCTATTTCTTTCCCCTGTACATCCATTTTAATGAAGTCTACTTTTTCAGTAATTATTTCATCTAAAGGAACAACTACTAATTCTTGACCATTGATAATGTTATCGTCAATTTCTGTCAAACATAAATCTTTAGCTGGATGTTCTTTGATGAAAGATTTACCACTATTTTTACCAAGAGCATAGCCTAATTTAGACAAGTCAATATTGCTGACTTGATTAATTGAAATATGTCTTTTTAAAGCTGCAATAATTTCTGGATGAAACTCTATGGGAATAACTTTTGCTGCCTGGATAAATTTGGCAAAGTAGACTAAATGATTCCCTGTATTTGCTCCAATATCAACTATAACTGGATTTGATGATTTGAGGTTTTGTCTAATAAATTCTAGCTCGGCTAATTCATAAAAACTTCCACCTATATTAGCAATTTCTACGGCTAGATTTTTTCCTGTTATTTCAAATTTTATGGGGGTGTTTTGATAATTGAATGAAACTAGATTGTCTCCTTTGAGTAACTTATCAACTAAAGTCAACCAAACTTTAGCTACTTGATAATTAGGATTAATTTCTAATGCTTGGCTGAATTCTGATTTAGCTTCCAAAAGTTTATCTTGTCTAATTAGTAAATTACCGATCGCTTGATGAGCTTGAAAACTTTTGGGTGATATTTCTAAGGCACGATGAAAGTAATTTCGTGCTTCATCAAATTTGCCTTGTTGAACTAGACTATTACCAATATTTCCATAACATTCTAGGGCAGAATTTGGTTTGATTTCTGCTAATTTTTGCCAGTATATAATAGCTTCATCTAATTTGTTTAATTCTTGTGTAATTTTTGCTAAGAGATAAAGTAGAGATATATTGTTTGGATCTATGGAAAATGCATATTTATAAAATTGACTTGCCTCATCTAGTTTGCCCTGGTTTTGCTCTATTAAACCTAAGTTGATTAGGGTGGGTACATGATTACTATCAGACTTGAGTATGTCAATATATATTGACTCTGCTTCTTTTAACTTTCCTTCTTTTTGCAGATTTATAGCTTTTTGGAAATCTTGATTTATGTCTGTCATTGTTAGTTTTTATGATAATTTATAACTTAATAACTTAATATATAAACAGTTTTTACTGCTACTAAGTAGGTAGGTGCGAATAAACGTCACTACTTAACGAAATGTGCACCTCATATCCTTGAGATTGCTTCCTTGCACTCCGCTCCAATCGCTTCGGAGGTAGTTGTAAATTTTCTCACCTACCTACTTATAGTGTATCTATAAAATCAAAAATATAAACCTTAATTGAGAATGGAAAAAATTCACACTCTGCACCTAAATTACATTGCTATCTAGAAATCTATCAATACTGGGTACTCTTTAGTAATAGCTTTGCTCTAGTAAATACTACTTTAAAATTTATTTTTATAGATACCATTCAAAATTACATTGCTATCTAGAAATCTATCAATACTGGGTAATCTTTAGTAATAGCTTTGCTCTAGTAAATACTACTTTAAAATTTATTTTTATAGATACCATTCAAAGTAAAAGAGTATTAATATCTAATCCTATAGCCTTTCTCAGGCTAGCGAGGTACTTTTATCTTTCTTCCCTGTTGCCAGATGAGCTGTTGCCTAAAGCCTAGAATTTTGTACCTTACTCTTTTTGGGAATTGCTATATCTACTTTAGATAATCAATATTGTTGAAACTCCTAGGGATAAATATGCCAATTATTAAGCTCAATAAATTTGTCAGGAAAACCCACATCAAATTTAACCATTAATAGCAGAGCCAAAGATGCCTAAGCCTTTGTCAAGAGTCAACTCATTCAGCTTACTTTTTAATCCAATATTTGCTGCACATTGCAGTCAGCATTAATCAATTTATCTGGCTTAACTTTGTACAAACCATGTTTGATTCTTTTACCTCTAAAGCTATGTTCAGTTGGATTATCAGCATTATAAATTACGATGAGTATTCTTAATCGGGACTTTGATATTTTTGAGGGCGAAAATTACTGAAAACCAGACAGGGCAAGAGAAATACATCAAAAGGCTAAAAATGTATCTTTGCGTAACATGACTCAGTAAAACCTAGATATATCAAGAAATAAGCTAATTAGACCTTAAACTTTTGCTATATAAACTTTTGAATATATTTTTCAAATGTTTTTGACTAAAGTCCCATTATATGGTAGTTCTTTAACATTACTGTAATGTGTGCTTATATTTCTAGCCCAAAAACTGGGTAAATTATACAACTATTGGTCGAATATGTAAATAATTAATAAATCTTTTCCAATTGACGAAAATCACGTTCTACCTCAGACCAAAGAGCACGATTGTGGGGGTCTGTTTTGAGTGCTTTCTTTAAATAGTTTCTAGCTTTATCCAGTTGCCTTTCTCCAATTAGGTGACGTGCCCAACGTTGATAGGCGATCGCTTGCCATTGTCGTACTTCCCAATCTTGAGGCATTCTTTGAGCCAAACCTTCTACTAGAGCGATCGCTCGAGGATATCTTTTATATTTTAATAATTGCTGTAAATGTAAATAATAATTTTGCTTAAGTTGTTTTTCTGCTTGTGATAAGTGGGATTGACTTTTATATTGATTCTGTTTACGAGTTACTTTAACTTTTGTTGGCTTTGAGGGTGAAGTTTGTGGAGATTTAGTTTCTGGTTTTGAATTATTTTTTGTTGGTTTGACAGTAGAATTGTATGGTAATTCTGTTTGAGAAGGAGCAATTTTCAGCAAGATTTTATAAGCTTCTGTAACTGCAATAAATTTATCTTTAGCCTGGCGGTCGGGGTTAACGTCTGGATGATATAGCCGTGCTAGTCGTCGATAAGAAGCCTTAACTTCTCCTAAACTAGCTCCTATATTTAACTCTAATTGTCGATAATAATCTGCTATATCCATATCTTTATTTACAGATAATTAAAGTAGGGTGAATATTAAGTAGTTGCGTCAAATCAATTACACATTAATTTTGGGAATTCTCAAGAATTTAGACAAATTTTTGTTCAATCTATTTTGCCTACCTACTTAATTCACCCTACTGGAATGACATACCTAATTTTGTGCTTTAGATTATTGTGGTGGGGGCGGGTTAATCTTATTTGTTAAGGTTCATTAATTTAACGTGGAACTCGCCCCTACTATTCCAACATTTTAGGTATGTCACGCCACTACTAACTACTAACTTTTAGCTATAGTTTTTAGTTTTGACGTTCATCAATTACTTGGTCAATTAGACCATACTCTTTTGCTTCTTCAGCAGACATAAAATAGTCTCGATCAGTATCTTTTTCTATCTTTTCTAAAGATTGACCCGTGCATTCTACAAGCATATTATTTAACTGCGATCTAACACGCAAAATTTCCTTAGCTTCTATTTCAATATCTGTTGCTTGGCCACGAGTACCACCCATTGGTTGGTGAATCATAATTCTAGAATTAGGTAAAGCTAGTCTTTTACCTTTCGTACCAGCAGCTAATAGAAAAGAACCCATAGAAGCAGCTAAACCTAAGCAGATAGTAATTACATCTGATTTGATGTACTTCATTGTATCGTATATGGCCAAACCTGCAGTTACAGAACCACCAGGAGAGTTGATATAAAGATAAATGGGCTTATTTGGGTCATCAGAATCTAGATACAACATATAGGCCACGATTCTATTAGCTAGCCCATCTGTAACTTCTTGACCCAGAAAAATAATTCTTTCCTGACCGAGACGGGTGTAGATATCTATCCATCTCTCATACTGACTGCCAGGAAGACGATAAGGAACGCTAGGAACACCTATAGGCATAATTTTTTGACCTTTGATTTTTTGATTTTATTGAGAACTTAAACAGCAGCGGGTAGTGGTTTTGGTAGTTCTTTTCTACTTGCTAAAACTTGGTCTATCAGACCATATTCTTTAGCTATTTCGGGTGTCATATAGAGCATTCTATCTGTATCTTTAGCAATCTTTTCTATTGATTGACCCGTATTTTTAGAAAGAATATTTAAAAAAGTTGTCTTATTAGCTAAAACTTCTTTTGCTCTAATTGAAATATCTGTTGCTTGACCTCTAGCTCCTGTTTTAGCTTGATTAAGAACTATGGTAGCATGAGGTAAACTTGCTCTATATCCTTTTGTTCCTGCCGACAAAATCATTGCTGCTGTACCCATAGCTTGACCAATACATATTGTATGAATTGGTGGTTTAACGTAACTCATGGTGTCACAAATAGCAAATGCTTCTGTTTCAAAACCAATTGCGTCTCCTGTATACCAAGAAGTACCAGTAGAATTGATATAAAAATAAATTGGTTTTTCTGGATTATCAAATTGTAGATAAAGTAGTTGAGCAATAATTAACTGGGTAACATCAATACCTACATTTCTTTTTACTTCATCTGATGAAAATAGTGGTAACCCTAAATAAACGATTCGTTCTTTTAACATTAAAGATTCTAAATCGGGGGGTGGTGTCCGAAAAGAGGTGTCTCCGTAGTAACTCCCTGCTTGAACTGCTTTTATTTGTGAGTTCATTAGATAATTCCTAACAATGATTGTACTATCTTTAAATTATGTTAGCGTGTTGTAGAGTTATTGTAGCGGGTATAATTGATATTAGTCATGGTCTTATAATTCAGTTATAATATTCTGAAATATTAGTAACAAAAATAAGTTTTTTTGTCTAGGTGTGGATCTTACTATAATTATTTGGCAAAAATGGCGTATTTACCATTAATTATATTAGTTTAGTAATATAGTTAGCAGAAATTGGGTTTCTTGTCTAGATATAAATTCCCTCGTCATTAACTTTATTAAGAAACCTAATTTTTATGTATTCATATCGAAATTTTTCCCTATATTTGTGGAGATACTCTTAAATAAGTAGTAGTAAAATTTCTAGTATATTTATGAAAGTTAATCTACATTCGGTTCTTAACGATACCAATATTGATGCCACTCAATCTTCATCTCAACGTCAACTGGCCATATCTATTTCGGCTCTAGCTGATGAGCTAGAAAGAACTGTACCACTAAACCTATGTTTGATTTTAGACCATAGTGGTTCTATGGAAGGAAGACCACTGGAAACTGTCAAACAAGCAGCAGGACAACTTGTAGATAAATTGAAGGAGGGCGATCGCCTTTCAATTGTGGCTTTTGACCATAGAGCTAAGGTGATTGTTTCTAATCAAATTATTAATGACCCTGGTAGTATTAAGCGCGAGATTAATAAATTAAGATCCTCTGGTGGTACAGCTATTGATGAGGGTTTGAAGTTAGGAATAGAAGAGTTAGATAAAGGCCAAAAAGATTCTATTTCCCAGGCTTTTATATTAACTGATGGGGAAAATGAACATGGGGATAATGACCGTTGTCTCAAATTAGCAAAGTTGGCTACTGATTATAGTATGACTCTAAATTCCCTGGGGTTTGGTGATGATTGGAATCAAGATATTCTGGAAAAAATAGCTGATGCAGGTGGGGGGACTCTTGCTTATATTCAACGTCCAGAACAGGCAATAGAGGAATTTGGTAGACTGTTTAATCGGATTCAATCTGTGGGACTTACTAATTCTTATTTGCGATTATCTTTGATGCCTAGAGTTAGATTAGCAGAACTTAAACCTATTGCACAAGTAGCACCAGATACTATTGAATTGCCTGTACAAAAAGAGAATGACCGTTTTATGGTCAGACTGGGAGATTTAATGAAAGATGTAGAAAGGGTGGTTCTAGTTAATCTTTATATTGGACAATTACCTGAAGGAAAACAGGCGATCGCTCAATTACAAATTCGTTATGATGACCCTGCTCAAAGTAAGGAAGATTTACTTTCTGAACCTATATTAGTTGAAGCTAATGTTATGCAAAAATATCAGCCTCAAATTAATCCTGAAGTACAAAATCATATTTTAGCTTTAGCAAAATATAGGCAAACTCAAATAGCTGAAACAAAACTTCAGCAAGGCGATCGTTCGGGTGCTGCTACGATGTTACAAACGGCTGCTAAAACAGCATTACAAATGGGAGATACAGGGGCTGCAACTGTTTTACAAACCAGTGCTACTCGTTTACAAGATGGAGAAGAACTTTCTGAAGCAGAGAGGAAAAAAACTAGAATTGTTTCTAAAACAATTTTAAAGTAATTGAAATTAAAGGATACTTTTTTATTAGTTTAGCCAGGTGATTTTTTCCTGGCTAATACTTAAGTTTTATCTATAGCACCAGGTCTTTTAGTATTTGACAGTAAATTTGGGTTGTAAGGGAACAGTTCAAGAATTTAGAATTTAGAATTTAGAATTTAGAATTTAGAATTACCTCTCCTTGAAAAATTGACTAATAATGAAAATTTTTATTTATTATCTCCTTAAAAGGGGAGACTTTAAACCACAATTTTTCGGTAAAAGAGGAATGTCAAGAGCATATTTGCGTAGCGCTTATAGGTAACTAGAGCTTAATATCAATTTAAATAATGCCACAAATACTCTGAAGCGGTCAAAGTACTTTTCAAAGATGTTGATGAGACTAAAAATCAACTCTCCCTATTATTACTAAGAAATTAAAAGAGCTACGGTATAGAAAAAGACAGATAATAAATATTAGACATCTGTTGATCATCAAAAATCAAATCAATTATCGCGTAAAAATAATCAATTCTTTTCCCTTACTCCCTACTCCCTACTCCCTCTTTTCCGGAGAGGTCTATTAAAAAAAAATAGTTAAGCCATACATTCCAAATTCCTATTTATGTATGTCATCAATCCGATGGCTATCCTAGAAATTTGTAGCAAACTTTTTGCTATAATATCGAATCCGGTTATCATAGGTCTTTTATTTTTATAGCCTAACTCCTTGATATAACCTGGATATAATATAGATTTAGTCGATATTTAAAAAAGGGTTTTAAAAACAGGATTTGCTATAATATATTGTCAAAGAACTAAAGACAAAGAAAAATCTGGATGGAAAAAAGAAAAAATTCATCAATATTTAAAACTCTCGTTCCTGTTTTAAGCTCAGTTTAAAAGCCTTAAATTTTTAATAACTTATTGATGCTATTTCAATGGTTTAATATAAGCGGGGAATTAAAAAAAATGTTCTTGTTTTTTCTTCCTTTATATTACAGAAGATCTACCTTAACGAGGTAAGTATTTCCTACGGAATGCTGCGCAAACAGCCGTCAGCTATCAGCTATTGATTTTAGTTTGAGATAAAAGCTTTACTGATTTAGTCAGAATTAAATCTTACTACAAAAACTGGCTTTCAAGTCTATATTTATTTGAACCCCCTCCTTTTGCTGAGAGCTGGCTGCTAATAACTGTTTGCACAGCATTCTGCAGGAAATGCTTACTTAACTAGGGTAGATAAGTGAAATATGAACTTAATTGATAGAAAATCATTAAAACCATATTATTACTACTTGGTATAGTTCACGAATATAAGGTAGTTGATTGGTATTTTTAAATTTATTTGATAGAGAATTTTTCATAGTATAAAATATACATACATAAAAAAAATCTACAAGATTTTCCAAGAAGTGTGAAGTGGATTAAACTTTTCCAAATTTACTGTTCCATACAACCTCAAATTTTCTACTTCATCCAAACTAAAAATACTATACTCTATTCTTGTGTTTACTCCTATATAACTATTATTTAGGGTTTGCTGAATAAAGCTTTTTGCTAGGGTTAGGAGACAGGATACAGAAGACAGGAGACAACCCACCCCTAGCCCCTCCCCCTCCCAGGAGGGGAGGGGAAGACAGGAGGAATGGGAATGAGCGAGGAGGTAGGAGCGGGCATTTTGTTCCTCAATTTTTCTGTCCGAAGGTTTGCCTTTTATGCTAACTTTTTGAGGGTTTTAGACTAAAACAAGCGCATTTCTTGGGAATTAAATAAGGCTCAAATCTTTACCTTTCAATGGTTTTAGGATTAATCAGCAAGCCTTATTTACTAAATTCCAATCAAACCATTGGAATAATAATTAAAAATTTTGATTCACTTAATTTTCTAGAATTGATTTATATAGATGAAATACTAAAAACTACTCTGGTCTCCGTTCTCCAAAACCCGAGATATATATACTTATATAAAGCAGCCAACTGCTATAAATTTTTAATCTAAAAGTAAAAATAGTTTTACAACAAGTATGAATTGGTTTTTTTTACAAGGGAAACAATGGTTTCAAAACTTATCTAGAGCATTAACAACTCCACTTTTTTATATTGGAGATAATCATCTTTCTATAAGCGCTATTGTCAGACTAATTCTATTAGCTGTAGCAGTTTTAATTATTGCTCGTACTATTGGAGAAGGAATCAAGAGATTACTACTAACTCGTATGGGTTTAGACCGAGGTAATCGAGAAGCGATCGCCTCAGTTATTATCTATATACTCGCCACTTTAGGGATTTTAATTGTTTTACAAAGAGCTGGTATAGATCTGAGAACTATTACAGTTTTAGCAGGAGTTTTAGGTATTGGAATTGGCTTTGGATTACAAAATCTTGCTAGTAACTTTATTAGTGGTTTAACACTTTTATTTGAACAACCTATTAAGGTAGGAGATTTTATAGAAGTAGACAGTTTATTAGGAACAGTAGAAAATATTTCTATTAGGTCTACAATTGTGCGTACTCTTGACGGCATATTTGTAATTGTACCTAATATAAAATTTGTAGAAAATAATATTATTAACTGGAGTTATAAAGATCCTAAAAGTCGTCTTCATATGCCAGTTGGAGTTGCTTATGGTAGTGATCCACTGTTAGTAACGGAAGCATTATTAGCTGCTGCTCGGGCAGAAACAAGTGTATTAAACCGTCCTTCTCCTAAAGTATGGTTTAAAGGTTTTGGTGATAGTTCTTTAGATTTTGAGTTATTAGTTTGGATTGACCATCCTCAAGATAGCGATATAATTCAAAGTTCTTTGAATTTTTTAATTGAGCATGAATTGACTCAGCAGGATATAGTTATTCCCTTTCCTCAGAGAGATTTATGGTTAAAAAATCCACAAGATTTGAGTACCTTATTTAACAATAGTATTGTTACTAATACTAGCGAAAGTAAAGTTTTTTCCCAAAATGGTGTTTCTTCTGAGCAAAAACAGAGTAGTATTCAACCTAAAACTAAAAAATCAGCATTAACATCACCAAATAATTGGACTTTGCGAGACCTACTCAGAAGAGTCACTTATTTTGAAAGTCTTACAGATTTAAAACTCCGACAATTAATAGAATATGGTTATAGACAGTTATTTCCTCAAGGGCAAATTATATTTAGAGAAAATGATGTTGGAGATTCTTTTTACATTATTCTTTCTGGTGCTATTGAGGTAATTTCTGAAAAAACTGGTAAATATATTGCGACTCTTCACGAAGGAGAATTTTTTGGTGAAATGTCTTTGTTATTGGGTTCTCCTCGTACAGCTACAGTAAAAACTCTTGAAGATTCAATTTTATTTGTAATAGAACAACATGATTTGCAAAGATTATTAGAAGAATCTCCTAGTTTAGCTATTGATATTTCTCAAAAGCTTTCTGAACGCCAACAAGCATTACAAGAATTAGGATTACTCGATCATATTTCTTCAGAAAATACTCCCTTTACTAGGATTAGAAATCGGATTCAAACTCTTTTTGGGATTTAAATAAATAGGATTCAGGAGTCATTTCAGTTATCAGTTATCAGTTACCAGTTATCAGTACTTCTGCCTGTTTGCGTAGCATTCCGTAGGAAAGTATTGGGATTGAAATATGGAAAGAATAGACATCTCCAAAAACTAACTTTTAGTCTATGAAATGGCAAAAACTTAGGAATTTATCTTTTTAGTCCAAGAGACATCTCCTGTAAAGGATTTTAATTGCCCTTATTATTCGTAACATTCTTTTTTCAAATTGGTATAATTCAGTAGTTAGTAGTTAGTAGTCAGGAGAAAGGAGAAAGGAAAAAGGAAGGATAAGAGTGAGAATTATCTAGGGAAATTTCGGCATTTTATGTCTACATTGAATGGAACTATAGAATGCGACAACTGTATAACCGAATTTCATATTAAATGGAAAAAGTAGACATTTCCATAGACTAACTTTTAGTCTATAAATGGCAAAAACTGGAGATAAATTTTCGTAATGCTTTACTATAATATCTAATGATTAACTTTAGTTGTGTCAAAAATATCTGATAATTAGAGAACGTTTAACTAAAGAAAAGTGATATTGAAGTCTAGTATTTATAGCAGTTTCTATCAAGATAAGGTAGTTATAATAAATATTTTATGATGTGTGGTAAATATTTATAAAATTGATATGAATTTTCCACCCTATCCTCAAAAATAAATAAAGTTATAAAATACCATCTATTCCTGCTTGTGCTTCCTGGCGTAATCTAGAAGCAATTCTAAATAGTTCCTGGCCTGTATGTAAATAAGAATCATCATAATTTAGAGTAAATAATTCTAAATCTTCTATTCCATCACTAACTTGATTTAAACAATAATATAAATGAGCTGCTACTCCTGCAAAATTAGATGGATTTGGCTGAGAACTAAATAAATTATGAGCCTTTTTAAGCAAACGCCGACAAGTCTCTAAATAATCTTGAAAAGATTCCATTAGTTGGTCGTCAAATGGATCTGCTGCTAAATAATCAATTTCCTTTTTTAGAGGTTTTAATATTTGAATCAGAATTTTGTTAACTGGTTTGTAAACCTGATTTAACCATTTTTGTAGATGTTCGTCTGCATCATTACCTCTTTGATTTTTCTTCTGGTAATTTTGCTGAGTATTCGTATATTTCCGATCATGTTGATTAAATTCTCGATCATAAGATTTTCTACGTTGTGGATCGCCTAATACTTCATAAGCTTGATTAATGCTAATAATACGCTCATGGTCTGCTATTTCTGTATTAGCATCTGGGTGAAATAACTTAACTAAACGACGATAAGCTTGTTTAATTTGTCCCTGAGTTGCTGTGGGATTAACATTCAAAGTTTTGTAATAGTCACCAGTTACCATAGAAGTATTTCTACTCAATATTTACAATAGAATCTAATTTTGACATTTCCATTACTTATTTTATTCATTGTTACCAATAATTTGCCAATGAAATAAGCAAACCTTTAAATTTATAATTGTAGATTAAATATTTTAGATTCTAGATAGCAATAGTGAGTAGAAAATTATATCAGGTATTTTAATTTCTCATAAATATGACTTTTGCTAAATGTTTAACTGGGATTAAATTTGACTTTCCCTAAGGTGGAGACTAATTATATTTTCTCATCACAATACTTAGTATTTGCAGAGCTTTAAATAATCTCAAATTAGTCAGGTACTTAGGGTTTGCTTATGGAAAGTCTTTTGGTAGGAGTAGGAGTCAGGAGTCAACCCACCCCTAACCCCTCCCAACCCACCCCTAACCCCTCCCAGGAGGGGAGGGGAAGTCAGAAGAAATGGGAATTATATGAGGAGGTAGTCGGAAAAATTGTAAGAGTGATTTTTATGCCATAATCGTCCCAAAATACTAGCTTTATGCAGCTCTTGCCACCAAAAAACTGACACTTTTTTCGACCAAAAAATGCTACAACCAATATCAGTCAATACTTTATACGTAATTCCCACACTAAATATATCTAGTGTAGGATGGCAGAAATAACTAACCAGTTACAAAATCCTAAAAGCCTTACCAATCAATAACTTTTGACTGTCTTGAGTGCGTCTTACATTCTGAGGGGACCTCAGAATTACACACTCGCTTTTGACTTCTGCGTAGCGACACTAGCTAACTGCTGTAGCTAGAGTTTGTTCTGGTTCCTGAAATAGTGGAGTACTTAAATAACGCTCCCCAAAACTAGGCTGAATCATTACTATTAATTTACCTTGATTTTCTGGTCGCTGACCTACTTTTATTGCTGCACAAAGAGCTGCTCCTGTAGAAATACCAGACAAAATACCTTCCTCTTTAGCTATACGACGACCATAACTAATTGCTTCACTATCAGCAACCTGAACTACTTCATCTATAATATTGACATTAAGTACAGATGGGACAAAACCTGCTCCTATTCCCTGAATTTTATGAGGTCCAGGTTGTCCACCAGATAAGACTGGACTATTTGAAGGTTCCACAGCGATCGCTTGAAAATCAGACTTTCGTTGCTTAATAGTCTCTGCAATACCTGTAATAGTTCCACCAGTACCAATACCTGCCACTAAAATATCTACTTGGCCATCTGTATCTTCCCATATTTCTAATGCTGTAGTCTGGCGATGAATTTGTGGATTAGCTGGGTTCTGGAACTGTTGTAACATATATGCGTTAGGTGTTGACTCAACTATCTCCTGGGCTTTTGTAATACAACCCTTCATACCTTCACTACCTGGGGTCAAAACCAGTTCTGCTCCATAAGCGCGTAACATAGAGCGACGCTCTAAACTCATCGTTTCTGGCATTGTTAAAATTAACTTGTAACCCCTAGCAGCAGCTACCATTGCCAGAGCAATACCTGTATTTCCAGATGTTGGTTCAACTAATACTGTTTGACCCGGTGTAATTAATCCCTCACGCTCTGCTGAATTAATCATATTAACACCGATACGGTCTTTGACAGAAGCAGCAGGGTTCATTCCCTCTAGCTTGACTACTATTCTGGCTACACAACCTTCTGCTTGAGGAATACGATTCAATTGTACTAGAGGTGTGCGACCTACTAATTCAGTAATATTATGAGCAATATGCATGATATATTTATCCTTTAAATGGTATGCTTAGGGCTACTGATAACTTGATAGAAAATAATTGTTTTCTGCTAGACTTTAAAGTTATTTTCAGCTAAAGTAAATTATTGTTGATTTTTGTAAAAATACTTTCTACTTTTTCAGGACTTCACATTATTACCAAAAGTCTAAAACGAATCTATATTAAGTTACTTTCTATATTTTTTTGATAAGTATACCCAACAATAGCTATGATTGCTTGAGTTTCTACATATCTTATGTACTGAATCTTACAGATTTATATATTTTTTCTTTTTCTTTATGTTCTTCTGAGTATATTGTTTAATCAAATTAATTATTGAGTCAATTTTCTATCTTAAAAAAACTTAAAATAATTTATAAATTTGTATACTTACTACTAATCGCAAAATCTGTTTCTGGCAAAGCATTTATACCAAATTTATAAATATTTGCTACAAATAGCTAGGATATTTCTTAGGAGTCAGGAGTCAGGAGTCAGGAGTCAGAATGAATGGTATTTAAACCATTTTTAGGTCATAAATCATCCTTTTTGTCAAAGAGCATATCCTGCATTTGTCTTTTTATTCCTCTTACTATTCGTAACATTTTTTTTTCAAATTGGTATTACATATACTTAGTTGAATAATTTGCTAGCTTTTCAAGACAAAAGTTGTAATTCTACAGCCTCTTTGAGTAGTGCTTAAGAGGATAGTATGTAGTGCTAATCTTTAGATTTATAAATTTTGAATTCAAACCAACATCAAATCTAATTTAATATCTATCAATAAAAATAGTGAAAAACAAATTTAGTTCACTGATGTTAATTAGGGTTTGCGCTCAAAAGTCTTTTAGTAGGGGTCTGAGATAGGAGACAGGAGACAACCCACCCCTAGCCCCTCTCAGGAGGGGAAGACAGGAGAAAAGGGTCGGGAGCGAGGAGGTAGGAGTAAGAATTGTCCCAAGATTGTTCTGCCATAATCGTCCCAAAATACTAGCTTTATGTAGCTCTTTGGGCTGAAAAGCTGGCACTTTTTTAGACAAAAAAATTCTAAAACCTTTATCTGTCAATGGTTTTAAATTTCATAAGCAGAGCAATAATTATCAAAAAAATAAACAGAAAGCAGAAATGTAGAGGAATCTGTTCTCAAATAAGTAATTAATTATTATAGCAGTCCAAGCAAAGGGTGTGGAAATATCAAAAGTTTAAAACTCAGATAACGCTAGATTTTTCCTTTTTCTGTAGATAACTAAACACCTTCTCTGTTATATAACTAACTTCTTCCTTCTTAGAACTTCAATCCTTCCTTCTTTCTTCTGCTATATCTATCAGGATAATTTTATAATTCAAGTATAGAATTTTTAACTCTCAGAATTATTATCTAGCTTTACCTTCAATTTGGCAGTTGAAAGCCATCAGGCTTCAGCCGATGGATGAAAACAAATTGGAGATTTTAATCTCCTGTATCCCAAAAATATGATATAATATATTCATGGGAGTAAGAACAAGGTTT
>JAAHGF010000037.1 GCA_010672585.1 Okeania sp. SIO1I7
GCGAGTCTAGCAAACTTTAATGTAGACGCGATCGCATGGTTTGTGAAAAATATCTGTCATGTAGCAGGGCTTTGTACTATTTTAAATACAATAGTAGTATGTAAATACACCAGCGCTCATTGCTATAACTGAGAATTTGACTCCTGATCGAGATAAATGAAGATAATTTATATAGTATAAATACTTAAGCAACCTAAGGATTTTATACTAATTTTCATGTTATAAATTGAAGTGCGGAACGTGGGATAAAATATTACTTTTAACTTTTAACTTTTGACTTTTGACTTTTGACTTCCGTGAAACAGCATTCCCTATAAAAAGCGAAATGAATGATAATAATACCCAGATATTACCAGAAATGAATTTTCTTTGGCAGGAAACATTAAATTGGCAACCAACAGCAGAACAACAACAACAATTTCAGCGACTTTATCAGTTGATTCTTATTGGCAATAAAAAGTTAAATTTAACTAGAATTACTACCCCAGAAGATTTTTGGGAAAAACATTTTTGGGATTCCCTCAGAGGGATTAAATTTATCTTAGAAAATCAGATTAATTCCCAAGAAGAAAAAAAGGTTATTGATATTGGAACTGGTGCAGGTTTTCCAGGATTACCAATTGCTATTACGTTACCTAAATATACTATTACATTACTAGATTCAACACGCAAAAAAATTAATTTTATTGAAACTATTCTAGCAGAATTAGCTATTAAAAATTGTTTAACTTTAACTAACAGAGTTGAACAAATTGGTCGGATATTTCAACACAGAGAAATTTACGATTTTGCTCTTTTAAGAGCCGTTGCACCTACAATAGTTTGTGCTGAATATGCTTTACCAATGTTAAAAATAGGTGGGATAGCAATTTTATATCGGGGAAATTTTACAACTGATGAGCAGGCTAATTTGCTAGAAGTTGTCAAAATTTTGGGAGGAAAAATACATACTATTGAAGAATTTAAAACCCCCTTAACTAACAGTATTCGTCATTGTATATATTTGCAGAAAGTAAATAAAACTCCGATAAATTATCCACGTCCAGTTGGCGTACCGACTCAAAAACCTTTGAATCATCTACATACGGTTTGCGCTCAAAAGTCTTATGGGTGAGGGTAGGAGACAACCCACCCCGAACCCCTCCCCCTCCCAGGAGGGGGATACAGGAGACAGGAGACAGGAGACAACCCACCCCTACTAAAAGACTTTCCATACGCAAACCCTATTTAAGGATTCAGCTATTAGCGGTCAGCTTTTCGGTGCGGAATGCGCTCGCATTCAGCTTTTTAATGAATGAAATAAAAATTCGTTTAACTTACTACTACATTTTTCACCTATAAATTTAAGCACAAGAAAGACTTGTTTTGAGTTTTTAACTCATACAATTTAAGGGAATGAAGCTGATAGCTGAATCCTTACAAAAATATCTCCCGCCATCAAATTTTCTAACGAGAGATTCAACAAATTTATCAGTAAAAATAGACTTTGTTAGATTCTAGTGGTGATGGCTATTTGGACAAGTTTGTAAGTCTTGACCCATCAACTCCTCACTTTTTTCCCTCTGGGTTTCATCTACAGGTTGTAAGCTAACCCAGTTATTCACAACTTCTACATCAAATCCCACTTCTCTACGATCGCCCACTTGCATTAGAGGACGACGGATAAGTAATGGGTCACTCAGCATCATTGTTAGAGCAGTTTCAGCATCAGTTTGTTCAGGGACTACTGCTCCAGACTTAACTTTTGGGGCAGCTTTATTAAACCACTCTACTACTGGGCGATCGCCAAAAAATAAACGCAAATTATCTTTTGTCCAAGTTTCTTTCAACAGGTTGTGAGTTTCTAATTGATGACCCGCTGCTTCTAGCAAAGTTTTTTGCTTGGTATTGTTCTTACAGCCTGGTTTTTCATAAAAAATCACCTTTGCCATTGTATTATCTCCTCAGCAGTTGTTTGGTGATTTTCTCATCTTAATGCCTACTTAAATAGCAAATTGTTACCAATTACCAAGAAATTTGATTGTCAAGTATGGTATAATATCAATCCAATAAATGTTTGCTACAAATAACTAGGCTATTTCTTAGGAGTTAGGAGTCAGGAGTCAGAAGTCACATGGGAATGGCTTCGATTCCATTTTTTAGGTCGTAAATTATCTTTTTCGTCAAAGGGACATCTCCTGTAAAATCTTTTGATTGCACTTATTATTCGTAACATTCTTTTTTCACGCTTGGTATAATTCAATATCAGATTTTTATCTCAGATAAAATACTTATCAAAAAGCCAACTTTTCTAGATAAATACTTAAATTATCAGTTCATTAATTTTGATATTCCAGTTATTTTCTTCCTTCTTCCTTTTTGCTTCTTAATCAACTCATTGAAATTATTAATCCATTAATTTTGATGTTCCAGTTATCTTCTTCCTTTTTCCTTTTTGCTTCTTAATCAACTCACTTAAACGTTCAATTCACTAATTTTGATGTTCAAGTTGTTTTCTTCCTTCCTTCTTCTTCCTTCTTACTTCTTAATCGCCATATTTTTCATCAGTTTTCCTATAATAAGTTTGGCAGAAACTATGGAAAAAACTGTATTAGAAGAAATCCAAAAAACCGGGGTACTAAAAGCAGGATTTAGAAGTGATGCAGCTCCTTTTAGCTATATCGGCAGTGAAACCAATCAATTAGAAGGTTATTCTGTTGAATTGGTTAAATTAATTCATCAACGTCTAGAACAAGAACTGGGTAAATCAATCAAATTGGAGTGGCAAGAAGTATCTCTAGAAAACCGTTTTAAACTAATCCAAGATGGAAAACTAGATATTGTCTGTGCTGCTACAACTATTAATAATACGAGAGAAGAAATAGTAGATTTTTCCATTCCTTTTTTTACTACAGGTATTCAATTCTTAGTGAGAAAAACAGATGTAGAAAGATTCGACCCCATGAGAGGTACTACTGGAAAAGTATCCATAGGATTTTTAGCAGGTTCAACTACTGATGAGGAATTTCGCCCTATTTATCCCAATGCAAATTGGCAGTCAGTTTCTAACAGAGCTGAAGGTATTAGTCAATTAGATGATGGTAAAATTGATGCTGTTGCTAGTGATGGGATTTTATTACTAGGAGAAATTCGGCAACAAAATAAAAATATTAGTGAGTTTGAACTAATACCTAAAATTCCTTTTACTTTTGAAAATTATGGTTGTATTTTACCATTACAAAATCCTGGTTGGGATAAATTTGTTGATAGTACTATTGCTAGTGATGAAAATACCAAACTTTTGCATCAGTGGTTTGACTCTGAAAAAGGTAAGTTTCCTTATGAAAGCTTCAGATAATCTATGAAATTAAATTATGAAATTGAATTATATTTTAGATTTAATTTTTAGGGAATTAAAACAGAAATAATTATAGATAGCGTGACTGAATGTGGGATTTTTAACCCAATTGAACGGCAACTTTTTTCTACACTTAAAATCTACCAGTGAAAAAAACATAGCTTTGATAAAACAAAGGGAAAGAGAAACAAGAAATAGAGAAAATTATAAATTTATATCATGTCCGCTGGTATCCTTTGTGTAGAATCAAGGGTGAATATCTACAGGAAATTTGTAAGCATTTCCTGCGGAATGCTGCGCAAACAGCTATTAGCAGTCAGCTAGCCTCCTCCGGAGGAACTACGTTAACAGCAATTAATAATGAATAATTACTTCTCAGGTTGGGTCTGGAGACTTTATATTAAAACTCAGACAACGCCAGATTTTTCCTTCCTCCTTCTTCTTTACTATCCTAGATGACTAAACACCTTCTTCCTTCTTACTTCTTCCTTCTTCCTTCTTACTTCTTACTTCTTACTTCTTACTTCTTCCTTCTTACTTCTTACTTCTTACTTCTTACTTCTTCCTTCTGCCATAACATCCTGTTTATCTATTCTGATGGGAGTATATTTCAAAGAAAAGTAAAGTTTTGATGAACATATTATGAAAATAGACGAATTATTAAGACAGTACGCAAGAGGAGAAAGAAATTTCAGTGGTGTTTATCTACATGAAGTACATTTGCTAGAAGCTGAATTAGAAGGGGCTAATTTTTTTGAAGCAGACTTAATCGGTGCCAACCTTAGTCGGGCTAATCTCAGTCGAGTAAATTTGGCCAAAGCTAACCTCAGTCGATCTAATCTAATTGGAGCAGATCTAAGTGGGGCAAATTTATCTGGAGCTATTCTGGCAGGGGCTAAACTCAACAAAGCTGACTTAACAGGAGCAAAACTTACCAGAGCAGACTTAAGTCGTTCTAATTTTAGTCAAGTTAATATGATTAATGCTGACCTCTCAAGAGCTATCCTCTGTGAAACAGACTTACATGGGGCTAACCTATATGGCGTGAATTTCCGACGCGCTATTCTTAATGAAGCAGACTTAATTGGAGCTAACCTTACCAGAGCAGATATGGCAGGAGCTGATTTAATTGGAGCAAGTTTAATGAGGGCTGATTTAACAGAAGCTATTTTGAGTGCTGCGGACTTAAATGAAGCAAGTCTTTTGGGTGCTAATATTTCCAATTTGAATATAGATGGAGCAGCTCTCCAGGGAGTCATAATGCCAGATGGCGCAAGTTATGAAGAGTTTCAAAGAAGTATGCAATATTAATACCTAAAGCCTGACACAAATGCTAAATTCCATGGCGCAGGCTTTCTGATGTTTTGCTCGTGATGATGTGAGCTACTAAATCAAAATATTGAATTTCAATTATTAGGAACTATTTCTACATCTGAAAGAATTTTTACCAGTAAGTGCTAAATCTCTAGCAAAGTCAGACACTAAACCATCATCTATGAAAGTTGCATCTTCAGGAATAAATTCTACTTTTTCTACTGGCTTCCAAGACTTAATTGGTTGATTTGCCCACTGAAAAAATTCTGGTAAATTTGTGGGTGCAGTTTCTCCTTCTAAAATTGAAATTGCTGACAATTTTGACATTCCAATGCGGAGAGTTTTTGGAATTTCATTTCGCTTATCCAAATCTAACTTTTCCCACTCCACTAAACCAGTAGCTAAGTATTGGATAGTTTTGGTAATATCTATTTCTTTCATATATAATTAGGGCTTGCTGATTAAATATCAAAGCATTGACTGATATTGGTTTTAGCATTTTTTGCTCTAAAAAAGTGCCAGCTTTTCAGCTCAAAGAGCTGCATAAAGCTAGTATTTTGGGACGATTATGGCAGAAAAATCACTCTGACAATAATTCCTCCTGCCTCCTCTATAATTCCCATTTCTCCTGTCTTCCCCTCCTGGGAGGGGCTAGGGGTGGGTTGTCTCCTGTCTCCTGTCTCCTGTCTCCTGTCTCCTACCCCTACTAAAAGACTTTTGAGCGCAAACCCTAATTAGTCATTATATTTTGTAGGGACTGTCTTACTTGTTAAGCGATCGCTACAAAAATTGCCATATCTCACAAATTTAGATTTATTCTTAAGTTTTAGTTATATATTTTAGTCTTTTAGTTTGAAAATTTTTAATTTTGTCAGGGGTTGATGACAAAAAATTGAAAAGTTTCTCTGATTAACTTAACGAGGTTTCAATATTTTTAGCACTTAAGCTAAGTTTTGTGATACTCTAAATAATATTAAGATCCAAGGGGTTTTTATAGTTTTTTTTAAAAATAAAGCTCCAAATACCTATAATCTCGTTGTTTTTAGACGCAAAGACTTTTCAGTTCTTTTACCATGAATGACTAATTTTCTTCTCCTAATTTTTCGGCAGATTGATAGATTGACAATTTTGTGGTATGGAGAAGTCAGGAGTCACGAGTTAGGAGAAATGGGAATTACAGAGTATGTAGTGGGAAGAATTGTCCCTTAATTTTTCTGTCCTTGTTTGCACAAAATGTTAATACCCATGAGCTTTCTTGACCGAAAAGCTGGTACTTTTTTCAACCGAAGAAGGCTGAAATCTTTATATGTCAATACTTTTATAGTTAATCAGCAAGCCCTAATTGCTTCTAGGGTTCAGGAAAGGGACTTTGACAGCAACTTTTATTCAAACTCAATTTCAAAGGTTACTTTTACCTTTCCCAAAATTAATAGCTGAAGTCCGCAGTTCCGACCGAGGAGACTAGCTAATAGCTGACGGCTGTTTGCGCAGCATTCCCCAGGAAATGCTTACCTAAAAATTCCAATTCTTGATTTATTTCTGCTGATAAATTATTCAATAACTGTAATTTATTTCTTAACTTAATCGCCTCCGGTGACTGCTGACTAACAGGAACCTTAATCACTTTTTCTGCCTTTTCTTCATATTCCTCAACTGCTTTTAAAGCTATAGCACTAAAACAACTTAAATAATCTCTAGCCGCATTAGCATAAGCTTGTTTTACCTGCTGCTGATAACTATCTAAATTTTGTGATTTATTCTGTTTATTATCGCTCAAAAAATAGGTCGCACCACCAGCAACTGCAGCACCCATCGGACCTCCTAATAACCAACCTATTCCAGTGGCGATCGCTATATTTTTTACCCCTCCTGATTTTTTGGTTTCTGATGGGGGTGGAGATGGCAAAAAAACTCTAGGAGCTTCAGGGAATGTGATAATTAATTCTGCTGGTTCTTCTTGTTGAAAAAACTCACAAGCTTTATCTATCCATTCGGTAATTTCTTGTTTATATTTCAGAGCTTCTGGTCGAAATTTTTCGGACTCCCAAATATTAAAAGTTCTTTGTTCCAAAACTATAGCCAATTCAAATTGATGGCGCTCTAAAAGTTTAGTTAAATATAGCCAACTTTGGAAATTTAAACTACTTTGTTGAAAGCCTTGTTTAATTAATTTTTCTGCCCGCTTTTGAATCTCAAATTTTTCACTTTTCTGCTCTTGAATAGCAATTAACTCTTTAGTCACCTCCTTAGCACTAGCTTCCATGACTTGACATAACTGAGAAGCGACTGTCTGTATTCTTGGTAATTGAATATCTATCTTTTTTCCATGAGTTTCAACAATATTTTGTAAAGCAGATTCAAAAGTTACTAAACCCGTTGTTTGTGCCACAGAAATATCACCTTTTAACCGACCCCGCAAAGCAGGCAAAGCATCAACTCGATATAAGTTACTAATATTATTTGGTAGCTCCGAACGAAAACTTTCTGCTACAAAACGCATTCTATTATCAACTTCTTTTTGTTCGTCTGTCGCGAGTAAGTTCATAAAATTAACGACAAAAACTACTGTCTTAATACCTTTTTCCCACAACCAATCTCTGAGATTTTCTCGTTCTCCTAAAGTCATCAAATTTCTGGCATCTAAAACCTGTACTACTAAATCAGCAGTTAACAATTTATCCTGCACTAAAATATCTTGAGTTTCCTGGTCATTTGTTCCTGGTAAATCTAAGAATTCTACTCCTCTTTTCAAGAAAGGATGAGGGCAATAAACTTCTACTGAAGTCACATCATCTCGCATTCGACGGTTATTATCTAGCACTGCATATTGTTTGAGAATATCTGTACCAGTTTCACAAATTTGACTTCCATCTTTCAGATTAATTTTAGTCTGTAACTCTCTGCCATATTTGATAGAAATTGCAGCTCCAGTAGTAGGAATCAAATCAATAGGTAATGTACGTTGACCTAACAAAGCATTTAGTAAAGTAGATTTGCCATAATTGAATGGAGCAAAAACAGCAATTTTAAAATTAGGATTTTTGAGATATTCACAAATAGAAAATACATCTTTTCTTAGTTGTGACTCTGGCTCAAGTTCTAACATTCCTAGAGCAGAATTAAAATAATTAATTAGATTTTGATAATTTTCTTGTTGTTGCATTTTTTTTAATCAAAGGGAGTAGGGAGTAGGGAGTAGGGAGTAGGAAGTAGGGAATAGAAAAGAAGAAAAACAACTGTCTTCAGTAACTTGATAAACGCTATACATATAGAATATAGCTATTTATCCAAACACAATTATTGATTATTGATTTGCTGACAGTTGTTATGAATGAATTATAGAGCAATTTTTTCTAAGCTTAAAAAAATCACATAAATTCAGAGCTACTGACTACTAACTATTGACTATTAGTAATCCTATGTCTCGTCGAGATATACCTATAAAATTACTTTTTTAGAGAGTAGGGAGTAGAAAAGAAGAAAAACAAATCTACCTCAGTAACTTGAAAAACCCTATACATAGGGAGTAGGGAGTAGGGAACAGAAAAGAAAAGAAGAAAAACAACTGTACCTCAGTAACTTGATAAACGCTATACATATAGAATATAGCTATTTATCCAAACAAAATTATTGATTTGCTGACAGTTGTTACTCAGCAATTATAGAGCAATTTTTTCCAAGCTTAAAAAAATCACATAAATTCATAGCTCCTGACTACTAACTATTGGTAAGCATTTCCTGCGGACTGCTGCACAAACAACTATTAGCAGTGAGCTATTCCTACGGAATGCTACGCAAACAGCAATTAATAATTATTTATTACCTCTAAGGTTTAGGAAGGAGACTTTAACAGTAATTTTTATTCTGTCTCAATTTCTCAATTATTTTTACCTTCCCCAAAATTAATAGCTGATAGCTAATAGCTGACGACTGAATGCTTAGAAATCTTGACTATTAGTAAGCCTACGTCTTGTCTAAATATACTTATAAAACTGCTTTTTTTAGGGAACCGATAAAACTACTTTTTTAGGTAGTAGGGAGTAGGGAGTAGAAAAGAGGAAAAACAACTTTACCTCAGTAACTTGATAAACCCTATATATACAAAATATAGCTGTTTGTCCAAACACAATTATCGATTTGCTGACAGTTGTCATGAATCAATTATAGAGCAATTTTTTCCGAGCTTAAAAAAATCACATAAATCCATAGCTCCTGACTACTAACTATTTACTATTAGTAATCCTATGTCTTGTCTAAATATACCGATAAAACTGTTTTTTAGGGAGTAGGAAATAGAAAATAAGAAAAACAACTGTATCTCAGTAACTTGAAAAACACTATACACACAGAATATAGCTGTTTATCCAAACAAAATTATCGATTTACTGACAGTTGTCATGAATCAATTATAGAGCAATTTTTTCCGAGCTTAAAAAAATCACATAAATCCATAGCTCCTGACTACTAACTATTTACTATTAGTAATCCTATGTCTTGTCTAAATATACCGATAAAACTGTTTTTTTAGGGAGTAGGGAATAGAAAATAAGAAAAACAATAGAGCAATTTTTTCCGAGCTTAAAAAAATCACATAAATCCATAGCTCCTGACTACTAACTATTTACTATTAGTCAGCCTATGTCTTGTGAAAATATACCGATAAAACTGTTTTTTTAGGGAGTAGGGAATAGAAAAGAAGAAAAACAACTGTATCTCAGTAACTTGAAAAACCCTATACACACAGAATATAGCTGTTTATCCAAACAAAATTAGGGCTTGCTGATTAAATATCAAAGTATTGATAGATAAAGGTTTTAGCTGTTTTAGGTTAAAAAAAGTGCCAGCTTTTCGGTCAAGAAAGCTCAAAAAACTAGCATTTTGTGCAAGAGTTGGGCAGAAAAATTAAGGGACAAAACGCCCGCTCCTACCTCCTCTACATTCCCCGTTCCTCCTGTCTCCTGTCTCCTACAAAGAGCAAAAAGACTTTTTCAGCAAACCCTAATTACTTCAATATTAGACATCTCCACCAAAAGAGATATTAGGAGGAAATAATTGAGAATTTATGTATGATAATTGATTTTATTTTTGATTATTGGAGATTTCTATTTCATCTCCCTTACTCCCCCACTCCCCTATTCAAGAAAATATAGAAAAGTTTTTGAGAAATGGTATTGCTACTCTCAAAATTTAAGCCACTGCTTTGAGAAAATTATCGCAGACAGTTTCAATATTTTCATACTCAGATGATACATCAATTTCTAACTGCTGAAACCTAGCTAACTCTGCCCCGCGATTAATTTCTCGTTCCTCTTTTTGCTTCAGTAAATTATCTAATTCTCTTTTGCGAGATTGAATATCATCATCTATCCTTTCACTCACTTCTCCCTCATAAATGTCAAAGCATTCTTTAATCGCATCATAAACTGGTTGCCACTGTTCTTGAGCAACTTGAGGCAAATGTTTGACCAGTTCTTTTTTAGTTACTTGAACTAATTTTTTTCTGGCTTGATCTGCCTGCATTACTCCTACTCCTAAACCTAATAATGCTAAACCAATAGGACCTAAAGTTATGCCACTCACAGTAGCAATAATTGTTCCTATTCCAGCCACAGTAACTAAGTTTAATAAAATATTTTTCCAGTCAAAACCAACTCCTGCCATTGCCATACCAGCAATATTTCCTCTAGCCAAAGAAAATAATCCCATCGCCCATTTTGCCCAAGCTGGAGAGTCATCTTCTGTAGCAGAATTGCTAAAAGATTTAACTTTTTTTCCAGTAATTTTTTCAGTAATTTTATCTGTCACTGTATTGTAAGAAGCACCATAATGTGCAGCTCTTCTTGAAAGTTGTAAAAATGCTGCATCCATTTCATTTTCCACAGTTATCGTCCAAGCAGATAATTTATCGTTAATATATTGTTCAAATGCTTTTTTTAATTCTGTTTCAAATGTTTCTCGTTTCTCTTTATTCAGAAAATCCATAAAGTTTAAATCTGGCTGATAACGCAAAAAGTCAGTCTCGAAAGTATCGCCTAAATTTAAGATATAAGAGCGAAAAGAATCAGCCACAATTTTAGCTTTTTTATCGCGAACAGTCCTAATCTCCTCTTGAAATTGGTCGCGAATCTCTGTAAGTTTTTTAAACTCCGGTTCCACAGAATTAATCTTAACTTTTAACTCATTTACATCCTCATCTAATAAAGGTTTTCTTCTAGCGATCGCTTCTTTCATCCGACTATTAGCTTGACTAGCTAAAGTCTGAGCTTGTCGAAATTCTTGAGCTGCTCTTTCTTTAGTTAAAAAAGTATTCAAAGCACCCATAAATTCTGGAAAACCTGTTCCTTCCAGAGAAGCAAAACTATCTTTTATCCGTCGTCGCAAGGAAGGTAAAGAAGATATTTCAAATACCCTTTCTGGATAAATATCTTGACCATCAACTATGCAATATTCAGCCAAGTTAGCATAAAAAACTTTTCTAATTTTTGCGGATGCTTCTGCTAATTCTTCCAGGTCGTCTGGGTCTATTAAACTTTCTCTAATTTGGTCTGAACCATTAATTAGAAAAAATACACTCAAACCTCTACCTTTAATATAATTTTCTAAATAACGACGCTCTCCCAAAGTACAAGGTTGAGTTGCCCTCATCACAAATAAAATTGCATGACAATTATTTATATATCCCAGGGATAATTCATTTCGATCTTCCGTATCATTCAATCCCGGAGTATCAACAATTTCAACTCCTTTTTCTAATAGCGGTAAAGGATATTCAATCACAGCATAATCAACATCAGGAAAAGCTTGTTTTTTCTCCTTTTCTAATTTTTTAGCTTCTGTCGGGTCAATTGTATAATTACGCTTAAAACTTTGAAAATCTAAATCTTCAGGATTTTTCCCATCATTAAAATAAATCGTCACTTTTTTCTCTACTCCGTAGCGCAAAACAGTTAGTAAAGCAGTGCAAGGATTAACATCACTGGGAAGAATATTTTCACCAATTAAAGCATTTAAAAAAGTGCTTTTACCTCGTTTCATATCTCCCAAAACCATCAATCTAAACACACCCTCTCTGAGATTTTTACTAGAAGCTTTCATATCTTCTATTTCTCTGTTTAAACCAAACTCACCAGAAGTTTCTTTACCTACAAATTCTGCTGTTTCTAATGTTTGTGCAATTTTTTCTAAACTCTCAGCAACCTCAACACGAACTTTTGCTACTTTTGCCAAATCTTGGATAAAATTTTCAACTTCTATTTTGTCAATCATATTGTTTTTTTCTCTAGAATTGACGAATAAATCATTACATAACTTAGGCATAATACTAAATATTGCCATTTATCTGTAACACTCCAACACAGTCTAAAGTTCCCACCTATAGAAAGTGTAATGTACAGTCAAAAAATTAGTCAACCTTATTCATTTCCTCCTTTCCTCTCAAGTCAATAAAAATAGTCTTTTCTGCTGAATTAGTTGAAAATTTTCTTCTCAACTAATTAAATCAGCAAAACTTATAAGCGCCAATAATTAATAATAGTATAGCTGTGAATTGGAAAGTCTGTATTTGAAGAGATAATGCCAGTGCTTCTCTCACTAAAATATAAAAGGAAAGTGTTTAAATTAATATAGACTAGGACAAGGGAGGCAACTTTTTTAGTAAGAGAATTAATAAAGCTTTTATCATCAACTCAAAGCAATAGCTGATGGCTGACGGCTGTTTGCGCAGCATTCCCCAGGAAATGCTTACGAATAAATCATTACATAACTTAGGCATAATACTAAATATTGCCATTTATCTGTAACACTCCAAAACAATCTAAAGTTCCCACCTATAGAAAGTGTAATGTACAGTCAAAAAATTAGTCAACCTTATTCATTTCCTCCTTTCCTCTCAAGTCAATAAAAATAGTCTTTTCTGCTGAATTAGTTGAAAATTTTCTTCTCAACGAATTAAATCAGCAAAACTATAAGTACTAAGAATTAATAATAGTATAGCTGTAAATTGGGAAGTCTGTATTTGATGAGATGGTGTCAGTGCTTCTCTAACCAAAATAGAAATATAAGAACCCATTACATAACTCAAACATAATACTAAATATTGCCATTTATCTGTAACACTCCAACAGAATCTAAAGTTCCCACCCATAGAAAGTGCAATGTACAGTCAAAAAATTAGTCAACCTTATTCATTTCCTCCTTTCCTTTCAAGTAAAGCACTCAAATAAAAAAGTATTTCCTTTTTTATTTCTACTGAATTAGTTGAAAATTTTCTTCTCAACGAATTAAATCAGCAAAACTATAAGTACTAAGAATTAATAATAGTATAGCTGTAAATTGGGAAGTCTGTATTTGATGAGATGGTGTCAGTGCTTCTCTAACCAAAATAGAAATAGAAGAACCCATTACATAACTCAAACATAATACTAAATATTGCCATTTATCTGTAACACTCCAACACAATAATAATACTATGGCAAAGACTAACATTATTAACTCTATAAAACCAGGTGGATTATATTGTATACCACTCCTAATATTCTGGCACCACAGTTGTAAAAATCTCATGCTTTTGAAATTAAATAAAATCACAAAATTCCGACTAATTACCAGAAAATAAATTGATAGGACTTATACTTTACTAGCAATTATTTTACTGGCTAGTTGATACTTCATTAATGGATAATGGATAATTGATAATTACCTCTGGTTAAAACCGTTACGGAATTGAATATCAGGAGATATTATTTCTTTTCTTGGTCGATTGGAGATGGCTCCGAGACCTCGCCATCTCTCGACCGCTTTTTTCCCCTTAAAAGGGGAGGCTTCAAGGCGCGAATTATTTAATTATTAATTATTAATAATTAATAATTCGGTAAGCATTTCCTCCGGAATGCTGCGCAAACAGCAGTCAGCCATCAGCTAGCCTCCTGCGGAGGAACTACGTTAACAGCTATTTGTTATTAACTCATTATCATACTAGAGGGGAATTATCCACCAAGGAGCAATTTTAATTCATTAATAAAATTAGCTATAACCTAACTTCAGTACTTGCTTGCATAAGTTCATGTATCTGATTGCTGTTTGCGCAGCATGACATAGGAAATGCTAATAGCTGAATGCTTACGTTGATAGAGTTAATCTTAACAAATTTTCTGGAATAATAAATTTATCTTTTACTATTTTTTTTGTCATATCAAATATCACCCATTTTTGCTACATTGGCTTGAAAGTAGGGAGGCTGGGAGTAGGTCATTTCAGTTATCAGTTATCAGTTAACAGTTATCAGTTAGCCTCCTCCGGAAGAGCTACGCTAATACCAATTCTCATGCATTAATGCTATACTTAGCTGACGCTTCAGTTATTAAATAATTAATACAAACAAAGTTCCTTTTTGCTAATTAGCAGCTTAGTTAATGTTAATTATTCTTATGTTTATTTCTCCCCTACTCCCCCACTCCCCCACTCCCCCACTTCCCCACTCCCCCACTCCCCATCCCCTCTCATAACCACTCAGTCTGTTGATGGAGACAAGCCAAAGCAACCTCCATTTCCACCTGAGAAAACTCAGCATAAAATCGACTCACACTCAAAAAAGGCTGAGGAGTTTCCAATACAATTAAGCGATCGCAACAATCTGCCAAAAATTTAACCAATTCTGGAGGAGCAACTGGCACAGATATCCAGACAGCATTCGGTTTCTGCAACTTAATAGACTTTAACGCAGCTACCATAGTCATACCCGTAGCTATACCATCATCAACTAAAATTACTAACCTACCTAGAGGAATAACTTCAGGCTTTCCACCACTAAGACATTCTAATTGAGACTGTGCTTTTTCCCTTGCTCTTTCAACTATAGTCTGTTGGACTTGTAAATTGCGTGGTTTGTGCCTCGACCACACAATACAACCATCCGCTGTCACAGCACCAAGAGCTAATTCAGGATTATCCGGTAAAGTAATTTTCTTCGCCACCACCACACTCAAAGGACAACCCAACCGACGCGCAATAGTTACTGCTACTGGCAACCCCCCTCTTGGTAGACCATAGACAATAGGCTTAATCATCCACTCAGTAGTCAAATTCATTTGACAGAAATCTGAAAAAATAACCTCAGCCAATTTTTCTCCAGCATCAGTGCGGTCTCTAAATATAGGAATAGATGACATAATTTTCTCCAGCTACTGACACTTATATTTTACCTAATGGCCTTTAAGTTGAGACTTTCTACTCAAAACTTTAGACTAAACACATAGTGGCAATTGATTCTTAAATCTCCTTTCATCTCTACGTTGGTTGAAGACCCGCGCTCTCCCGAAGGGGAAAGTTATAAATTTTTTGTTGTGTTTTAGACACAAAATCTGTATTGTTAAATATAAGTGTCATAAAACCCTACAATAAAGGGTTATACCAATGCAGGGCTAAGGATGTCAGATATTTGAGCATTGACTCTTATTCAATTACTGTCAAGAGCTTCCAGAATCTGGGTTCCAGATGCGTTTTTTGCCCAACAGATCGGATATAGTTGTTTATTATTGAACTAAAACTCAAAAAAAATCATGGTGCTTAATCAACAAGACTCGGATATGATTTTCGATGATTCTACCTCAAAGGTCTTTAACGAAGTGGTGATAACAACCATACCAGAGGCTAGAAATGACGATCTCCCCCACAGTCTTGACGTTACTCGGGGTGGGGCCGTGGAATCAAGTAGCTACGGTGATAATAATATCGACGGCTTCTTACAACGTCATGGAATAGGTGTTCGCTCCATCGAACGTGTTTTCGTTCCTACTAAAGTAGCTCAGGAAAACTCCTTGGGTACAACAATTTCAGCTGAATATGATGAAGATGAACATCAAAAGGGTTTTTCTCGCAGCTACAAGATTGTCTTTGAATCTGATATTTATGTAGAACGGCTCTGTGACGAACTTAAAAAATCCAACGTGATCGAGGATGCATCTCCTAACTTCTTATCAAAAATATGTAAAACTCCTAACGATTCATTATATGTAAATCAATGGGGGCCGAAAATAATTGATTCTGAAGAGGCATGGGACATAGAAACAGGCCATGACGATGTTGTCATTGCTATTCTTGACAGTGGGGTCGATCTCAATCATAAGGATTTGAAGTCTAAGCTTCTGCCAGGATACGACTTTGTTAACGGCTCCCAATATGGTTGGGATAATGATTATGGGCTATACACTGCAATTGGAGATTACCGCACCCGTGATAACAACCCATCTGATGAGAATGGTCACGGTACTCATTGTGCTGGCGTTGCTGCTGCTGTTTCCAACAATCAGACTGGCATAACAGGTATGTGTTGGGGAGGTAAGATTCTACCTGTGCGAGTGATGTACAAAATCAAGTTTACTAGATATAAAGACTTTTATAATGGTATCGGAAGTAGTACAGATATTGCCCAAGGCATTAAATATGCAGCCGATCAGAATGCTGATGTGATTAGTATGAGCTTGGGTGGTTCTCAGTTCCCACCTCCAGCTCAACAGAAAGCAGTGAAATACGCCTATGATAAGGGAGTATGTTTAATAGCTGCCAATGGCAATAATGGTACCAGTCAAGCTAGTTATCCTGCTGCTTTTGACCAAACTCTAGCAGTAGGCGCGGTGGATCATAATAAAAATCGTGCTAATTTTTCTCAATATGGTTCAAGTTTTGGCAAGTTTGTCATGGCTCCTGGTGTCGATATAGTTAGCACTTACCTAAATAATCAGTATGTGAAGATGAGCGGAACCTCAATGGCTACTCCCCATGTCGCTGGTCTAGCAGCTCTGATAATTAGTGTAGCTAAACGCAATAAGAAAACTCCTTCTGTTGAGGATGTTTACAGTATAATTCGTGATACAGCAACAAAACAACCTGGCCAAACCGAGACATTCTATGGGCAAGGATTAGTTAACGCTAAAGCAGCTCTCGAAGCTGCCAAAAAGAAGTTTGGCTCATAAGTTAAGTTGGGCTAGACTGTAGGAGCATAGATTGACGGAAGGAATGCCATGGGGTAATTCTAAAAATTCTGGTAGTGGTTTACAAGTAGTGATTTTTGCAGTTAGGCTCCTGAAAGTGAAAGGGGGTAAATACAGAAAGCGAAAATTTGTCTAAAACTCCTCAAACTTACTCATAACTATAGCTATAAAACTAAAATGGATAAGTTTTATCAGTTGTTTATCCATTGAGTCGTTATCAGCTACAATCAAGGTATGAAGCTAGTTGAACGTCATGTTATTACCAAATCACATTATTTATGGTCAGCTTGTGACCAGAAGGCTTTTTTGTCAAAAAATCTGTTCAATTTAGCTAACTATTATTATCGTCAATACTTCTTTGAAAACAAAAAGAAACTCAGCTTTAATCAACTGTATCATCTAGTATCTAAGACGGATGATTATCAAGCTTTACCAACTAAAGTTAGCAAGCAAATAATCAGAAGATTAGACTCAGCTTGGAGTAGTTATTTTGCCGCTTTAAAAACATGGCAAAAACAGCCAAATAAATTTTTAGGTAAACCAAAAATTCCCAAATATAAACATAAAACAAAAGGTCGAAATATTCTGCCCTATCCAGATGAATCAATTTACAAAAAAGCCTTAAAAAAGGGGATTTGTCACTTATCCATGAGTGACATAAAAATCCCCACTTCACAGACAGAAATAATAGAGGCAAGGATTATCCCTAAAAGTAGCTGTTATATAATAGAAATAGTCTATGAAAAACAGGAGGAAATAACAAATAATCAACAAATAGCAGGAGTAGATTTAGGAGTAAATAATTTAATGGCTGTAACTACAAATCAAACAGGAATATCACCTCTTTTGATTAAAGGCAGACCATTAAAAGCGATTAACACCTTTTATAATAAACAACGCTCTATTTTACAATCTCAATTAAAAACCAACCAGAATAAAAGTCATTCTCATCGGTTAAAAAAATTAACTCACAAGCGAAATTGTCGAGTAGAAAACTATCTCCATACCGCAAGTAAAAGAGTAATAGATTGGTGTGAAAACCATGAAATAGGAATCTTAATCATTGGACATAATCAGACTTGGAAACAAGAAATAAAGTTAGGGAAAAAGAACAATCAACAATTTGTGAATATCCCTCATTATAGATTAATAGAGATGTTAAGATATAAAGCCGAATTAAGAGGAATAAAAGTAATAATAACAGAAGAATCTTATACATCTCAACCAAGCTGTTTAGACGGGGATGATTTACCAAAATATGGAGATAAAAAACCGAAATTTAGTGGAAAAAGAGTAACAAGAGGGTTGTATAAAACCAGGGAAAATAAATTATTAAATGCAGATGTAAATGGGTCATTGAATATAATAAAAAAAGTAATTCCTGATGTCTTTGACCAAGGAATAAAGGGTTTGCCGTTTAACCCTGTAGTGCTCGATCCACTACGAGCAACTAAGCTTTCAGATTTTTGAGTAAGTTTGAGTAAGTTTAGTTGAGCGGTTTAGTTGTAAATATCACTAAATATACTGATATACCAAAATTCTAATAATCAGGACTGCTTAATGATTAGGAGCTTTGTGCCAGAATCATAACTGCTAAAACAGCAATTGTTCTGATACAAGCATATCTAAAGTAATCTATCGAAATGTCTCTGAAAGTGTAACAGGTGTCACCTCTTCTATAAGTGGAGATTCTTGCAGAGTGGCAATTGCTTTTTTGACATCTGTTTCATTTGATAGACAAAGGGTAAATGCACGTGCAAATCCATATTTATCCTCCACCATCTCCTCTGATGACAAAGTGAAGATAGGCGAGATTTTTTCTCCACCAACGCTACGGATAAGATTTGCAATTTCCTGGGGAATTTGATCTGTGAGTCCTGTAGTCCGAAGCTCCTGAATGGTCTCAAGAGTTACCATCTTACTGAAATGTACTTCTAACATACCTGGAACTAACATAGGTTTTTTGCTATTTTTCTGTGGAACTTTGGGAATTTCTGTAAGTGGTGTAGTCTGAAACTCCTGAATGGTCTCAAGAGTTACCAGATTACTGAACTGGACCTCTAACATAGCTGGAACTAACATGGGTTTTTTGCTATCTTTCCATTTAGTTTGACTCTAGTTTAACACTCTTAGAACTTCGGCGATCGCCTTAAGTTTTTCTTTGTATTGAGTTATTAAGGTTTAGTGTCATAGTGAGTGTCTTGCTTACTTGTATTACCAAAATAACCTAATTTAAAATATAGCATTTTCATGTCTAACGAAAAACAACTTAGCCTCTTTGACTGGTCAAACAATAATGATTATTCAGAATCTACCTCTGATTCAGACTTCGACTCCAAGCTCATTCCCACAGAAGCTAAAATTCCAATTCCATCAGAAACATATCAAACAATGGAACAAATAGCAGTTCATTGTAACCAATGTTGCAGATGCGAACTAGGAAAAAACCGTACTAATGCTGTCATTGGTAGAGGCAACCCCCAGGCAGAAATTATGATTATAGGGGAAGCACCCGGTCAAAATGAAGACGAACAAGGCTTACCATTCGTTGGTAGGTCTGGCCAACTACTGGACAAAATTTTGGAGTCCGTGGAGCTAAGTAGCGATCGCCACGTTTATATTTCTAATGCTATTAGATGTAGGCCACCAGAAAATCGGACTCCGACAACTCAAGAAATAGAAGCCTGTAAACCTTATTTATTGGAGCAAATACGTCTTGTAGACCCAAAAATTATTCTTTTAACTGGAGCAACGGCAGTTAAAGCTTTGACTGGTGAGAAACGAGGTATAACTAAAATCAGGGGCCAATGGCTGGAATGGGAAGGGCGACTTTGTATGCCCATTTTTCATCCAGCTTATCTTTTGCGTAACCCTTCTAAGGAACCGGGAAAACCAAAGTGGTTAATGTGGCAAGATATTCAGGCAGTTAAACAAAAATTAGATGAATTAGAAGGTGAAAATAATTCTATAGATTTTTGAACAAGGAGCTAGAAAAAGTCGAGGAATTCACCCCAACTAATTAAAACTGTGTGCCAGACGGCTTAATAATTAGCCTCTCTAGATACAGAATAATTTTTTAAATTTCTGGTAGAGGTATTTCAATCAATTTATTCTTTGAAGATAAACCCGATTTAATTGTAATTTCTGATTTTTTTACATTAAACTTTTTTGCCAATAGTTTGATTAATTCTTGATTAGCTTTACCATCCACAGGTGGAGATTTCAAACATACTTTGAAACTGCCATCTACTTCTGCTTCAATACTTTGTTGTTGAGAATTTGGTTTAACTTTTACTTTGAAAATAGCCATGATTAACTCACCAATAAAAATTTACATAAATTCCACAGAAAAGTTAGAGTTAAGTCCTGATTCTGACTCCTGTCTCCTGTCTCCTCTGTTATTCAATATTTTGTTGTTGAGAACTTGGTTTAACTTTTACTTTGAAAATAGCCATAATTAAGTGATAATCACAGTTTGCTGAAAAAGTCTTACCGAATAATTAATAATTAATAATTAATAATTAATAATTAATAATTAATAATTAATAATTAAATAATTCGCGCCTTGAAGCCTCCCCTTTTAAGGGGAAAAAAGCGGTCGTTAGCGCAGCGCACCCGTTGGGTGAGATGGTGAGGTCTCGGAGCTGTCCTACCATCGACCAAGAGAAGAAATAATGTTTCCTGATATTCAATTCCGTAACGGTTTTCACCATAGGTAATTATCAATTATCCATTATCCATTATCAATTAATGAAAGGTGAGGGTAGAAGTCATTTCAGTTATCAGTTATCAATTATCAGTTGTCAGGATAAATGGGAATTATACTAAATTATTAAAAACTTTTCTAACTTGGATTTTATATTTATAAATACCATATTATTGACTATAGAGATAATTTTATTCTTAGATAACTTCTGTGATTTTTTCAGTCATTTTTTTTTACCGAATAATTAATAATTAGGGTTTGCTGATTAAATCTAAAAGTATTGACTGATATTGGTAAGTGCCTTTTTCAGTTCTGAAAAAGTACCTAGTTTTTGGCTATTGTTATCTCAAAATGGTAAATTTTTGACCCTGACAATGCCAAAAATTTGACCGTAGCAGATAGTTTAAACTGTTCCCTATTCCCTGTTCCCTTCCTTCACTAACAGACTTTTTCAGCAAACCCTAATTAATAATTATTAATTAAATAATTTTGGTTAAAAGCCTCACCTTTTAAGGGGAAAAAAGCGGTCGTTAGCGCAGCGCACCCGTTGGGTGAGATGGCGAGGTCTCGGAGCTGTCCGACCATCGACCAAGAGAAAAAATAATACTTCCTTATATTCAATTCCGTAACGGTTTTAACCAGAGGTAATTATCAATTATCAATTATCAATTATCAATTAATAAACATCTTCCAAGGGTAGCATTACTTCTGAGAAATGGAATTATAGAGGAGGTAGGAGGAAGAATTGTCGGTCTATTTTTTCGTTTAAACCGTAAAAAACATTGGGCAATAATTTCCGATTTTTAACCATGCCAGAAACATTGTCATACCTCTAAAACAATTGTTTGGTTTTCACAAATTATTTTACTGGATAATTTATGCAGAAAATATGTCCTTGTACCTTTTAATTTACCATTGAACTTAGCAACTCTTAGTCTGGCTTTTTCATACCTTTTAGATTCTTTAGTTTTATTAGATAATGATCTACTTAACTTTCGTTAGCATTTGCGTAGCATTCCGATAGGAAAGCATTCCGTAGGAAAAGAGGCTATTTCTTAATTCGTTTCTTTAATGGTTTTGGTACATCAATCTTTGTACCATTACTGAATATAGCAAAGGTGTTAATACCTAAATCTATGCCTACTGAATTATCACTTTGAGGCAATATTTTAGGCATAGTTTCTACTACAAAACTCAAGAAATATCTACTAGTTGAATCTTTAATTACTGTGACGGAGCTAGGATTGCTAGCTAACTCTCTTGACCAAACAATTTTCAGCTTTCCAATCTTGGCGCTCGTAGACTTTGTGTTAACCAATTTTAAAGCCACCTGTTGTAAACCTAGCTGTTGCGAGTGATTTCTTGCTTTTAAATTTAGGAGGTTTAACAGGTTTACCTTTTCTCTGGACTTTATTTGACTTGAAAAAGTTTTGGTAAGCCTGGTTTAAATCATTCAATGATTGCTGCAATGGTATGTTAGAAACCTATAACAACCATTCTCTATATTCAGTCTTTTTAGCTTGAGTAATAAAAAGCTTTTGTAGTTCTGATAAGTCAGGTTTCTTTTCTCCTGATTTATACTTCCGTTAGCAGTAAGCTAGACTATCATTCCAAACCACACGGACACAGCCAAACTATTTGGCTAATCGGTATTTTTGTCCCGGCGTTGGATATATACGGTACTTAAATCTAGCTTTCATAACTTGACTTTCAAACTAACGAGGTACTAACATATTTATTGAAAAAAATCAACTAAAAATTCGCCCTTCTAGGGCGAGCCTTGAGACCCATTTTTTTTGTTAATTTGAAATAGTTTTCAAGTTTGGATAGTCAAATGAGCCAAATTTCTGCAAGAGTCCAGAATTTACCAGCGTCTCCTTTTGTAACATTTGCTGCACTAGGAAGTAAATGTGATAATATTATTAGCTTTAGAAGTGGTTCCCCCGGTCACGGATTAATTCCTGGAGTACAATCAGCTATTAATCAAGCTAGGTCAATAGATATATCTCTTTACCGCGTACCACACTATGGTTCACCCAAAGCACGAAAAGATGCAGCTCAATACTTTCAACAGCGCTATGGTTTAGAATTTGACCCCAACCAAGAAATTAACATCACATCAGGTTTTACCCACCTATTCTACTGTCTCTGTACAACAATTCTCAATCCAGGAGATATTGTGCTTCTGATCGAGCCTACCTTTCCCCAATACCAACAACCTATAGAATTAGCTGGGGCAAAAAGAGTAATTATCCCTACAAAAGAAGAAGACAATTGGAAGCCAAAACCAGAGGCAATTAAAACAGCATTTGAAAATTATCCAGATGCCAAAATGATTGTTTTCAATTATCCCAATAATCCTTCTGGTGCTGTTCTGACTGAAGCAGACTGGAATACAATCATTGATACCTTAATTGTAGAAGTTGATAGACGAACAAAAGTAGGAGGGACACCACTATTAGTCTTGAGTGATGATGCTTATGTCCCATTATTTCATCATCAAGATAGCCATGAATATGCCACCTTAGGAGCAACGTTACAAAAGAGACTAAGTTTAGCCGAAAGCTCCGAGAAATATTCTCTGGAGCAATTGATGGAATCACTTTTTATTATCTGCACCTTATCAAAAGAAGGGGTAGGAGGCTTATTGTTAGGTATGGGAGCTACCAAAAATACTAAGTTGCTGGAATTTTTGAGAACTACTCAAAAAGCAACTGTTATTAGTTCTAATGCTTTAGGGGAAATAGCCTTAAGCGCAATAATTCAACCCGATCCACACAACACCCTAAAATGGGCTGGCCAACTCTACGCGAGTCGCTTAAATCAATTAGCAGTGGGACTAAATTCTATATTTGAAAAACATGGCCTATTAAAATTGTTTAATCATCAGCCAGCAAGTTTTGTCCCACCAGCAGGAATATACCTTTATACAAATTTTTCTCACTTAAAGGGTTTAAAGGTAAGTGTAGATTTTCTGGAACGTATACGGACTTTGGTTGAAGGGACATTTGATTTCCAATCGCTATTTTGTCAAAGTCAAATCAATACGAGCTTAGATGTGGGATTATGGTTATTGCTGGAAGCTAAAGTAAATGCAGTACCGATGGGAAAACCAGAAAATTGTTATATACGATTCTCTGTGAGTTTACCACAAGCTATTGTAGAAAGTTCTCCCCAAGCAACCGATCGCCAAAAGACGGAAGAGAAAGGGGAAAAGCTGATAAATCAGGCATTAAGTCAAATTGACCAAAGTCTACAAAAATTTATACAATTTTAATGCGAAAAAGAAAATGGTGTTGCTGAATAAATGTATTATTTCACAGGATTCAGGAGTCAGTAAGTAGTTCAATAATGAATAATGAATAATGAATAATGAATAATTACCTCTTCTTTTCAAGGAGAGGATTGACTCAAAAGAAAATTTTTATTTATTATCCCCTTAAAAGGGGAGTCTTTAAACCACAATTTTTCGGTAAATAGGAGTTTTTCGGTGACTTTAGAGGAAGAAATAGGTGTAATTTTTACTCTTACTTTGGAGTTGCAGATTATGGAATGATAGTGCAAAAAATTGGTTTGGAATTTGACTTAAAAAAAACATTAACTAATCATTTTAGTAATTCCCAAATTTGTACACTTCAAACATCCCAAATCCAGAATCATTCGTCACTGTGCAACACTCTTAACTTTGGCTGAAAATTTACCCAAAGTTAAGTTTAATACCTCAAATCAGCAATCCTAAAAAGAACATCTATATCTATATTTGATTGAAGGAATCTAAATATGACGAGAAAGCAGTTAGATATTATAGAACTAAAGCCAGAGACACAAACAGCGATCGCTGATTATTTAATAGATGTGGCAAGCAAAGGCTATGATGTCCAAGAGTTCGACCCTCGGATGAAATATGGAGGGACAAAACTTTCCTTGTCCCAACAAGAGGGTTATTATCCAAATTGTAATCTGACTGTTCTGAAAAAATTAAGTTATGCTATTAGCGAAATCCTACAAGAGAATGGAGAAAAAGAGGCTTTAGATTGCTTCAAAGCTTATCGGCAATTATTTTCATCAGCGAGTAAATGCCAAGAAAGCAATGATAATGTTATTCCCTACGTTCAAAAAATCAAAATTCTGCCAGACGACCTGTTTTTGGATATAGATACTGCCGATTTGATTTCCCCAAATGGATTTAGAATTCCTGAACACTTAAATACTTGGGAAGAAATCCAGAAATATTCAGCTAAATTGGTTGTACCCAAACTACTATTGGGAGCTATTTGTGGCCTTCATAATCAATTCCCCTGGATGGACTTAGATATGGACCTCAACTCCACCATGCACACAATGCGACCCGATCCAGATAAATATGATGTTAATGCTGGATATGGAGGAGGTTCTATTAAGCAACATACTGATGGCTACTGGAATGAGCAGACAAATGTGCCTCTGATTATTGTTTTTCTAAGTATTAGCAATCCTAATCGAGAACCAACAGCTTTTATTCCTGTAGAGGCTATTTTCCGAATTCCATCTGTAGAGTTACCAATTTACCACAACTGGTTGGCAGTGTTCCAAGATTTAATACCAGCAGAGCAGACTCCCGAACAATTTGTCAAATGGGTAGTTGAGCAAGCAACTAAACCCCAGTTTTCATTTGTTATGGGTGTATTGGGTGGAGATGCTAAACGTGGTGTCTATGAAACTCCACTTTTAGAAAAGGACCCAAGTCATGGCGGCTATTTATTCAGAGCGAAATCTACATTTCAATCTTCTAATCTAAATGCTAAACCAGTTGTAGAGTTTACCAATCGCATGATTGAGTTTTTGGGAGGTCAGCAACTGTCAGATACATATTTAGAGGTTGCCCTATCTCCAGGGGAAGTTTATTTAGCTCTCAATGGTTCGGGATTATCCATCGATCTGAATCCTAAATATGGACAAGACAACTATTGTTACCCAGTTAAGGGAGCAGCAACTATTCATGGCAGGGGTAAATTATCAGCAATTCAAGGAAAAATTGACCGAACTTTAGCACGGGGTAATAGTTTATTCTCTCCCGAAAGAACTTTCTATAGTCCAGAATATGGGGCAGAATTACTTTTAGAAGAAATGAAAAAATGTTCTCCTAATCCTCAGGAAATATCCCTGGATAGAAATAGTTTCTTTCCAGACAAAGGAGTTGTTAGTAAACTTCTCCAAGAAGGGATTCGTGGTAACAAGTTAAAACGATAAAAATATAGAATTCAAAATTCAGAATTAAGAATTGAGAATTGGTAAATTTGCCTTTTTTAATTCAGATTTTCCCTTCTAATCTAACAGCGTCGCTCAGGTTCAAAAAGTTAGCCTAAAATTCTAGCTAGGGCAGAAAAATTAAAGCACTATATTCAGAATTCAGAATTGGTAAATTTACCTTTTTTAATTCAGATTTGCCCTTCTAATCTAACAGCATCGCTCAGGTTCAAAAAGTTAGCCTAAAATTCTAGCTAGGGCAGAAAAATTAAAGCACTATATTCAGAATTCAGAATTGGTAAATTTACCTTTTTAAATTCAGATTTGCCCTTCTAATCTAATAGCGTCGCTCAGGTTCAAAAAGTTAGCCTAAAATTCTAGCTAGGGCAGAAAAATTAAAGCACTATATTCAGAATTCAGAATTGAGAATTGGTAAATTTACCTTTTTAAATTCAGATTTGCCCTTCTAATCTAACAGCGTCGCTCAGGTTCAAAAAGTTAGCCTAAAATTCTAGCTAGGGCAGAAAAATTAAAGCACTATATTCAGAATTCAGAATAAAGATTAATGAGAACATCTTATCAATACAAGCTGCGTCCAACAAAAAGTCAGTCAGAAAAAATAGACAAAACTTTGGAGATGCTGAGACTACAATATAACTATATGTTGAGTCAAAGATTTGATTGGTGGGAGAAAAATAGATGCTCAATTAATGTTTGTCCTTTAGTTTGTCATTTACCAGAATTAAAAGAACAACCTACTTATTATAGTCAAAAACAGTCATTACCTCAATTAAAAATAGATAGACCGTGGTATAAAGAAATTCATTCTCAAGTATTACAAGAAGTACCAAAAAGAGTTGATTTAGCTTTTCAAAGATGACTCAAAGCTGATAAGTCTGGTAAACGTTTTGGTAAACCAAGATTCAAAGGAAAGAATCAGTACAAGAAATTTACTTATGGTCAATTTAAACAACATCATTTTGTAAATAACAAAGTCAAATTATCTAAAATAGGCGATGTAAAGGTAATTGTCCATAGACCATTACCAGATGGATTTGCAATCAAAACTGTATCAGTTACTAAGAAATATAATTGCTATTTTGTGACTTTCAGTCTACAAGATGATACTGTACCAAAAATTAAACCAGATATAAAGCGAGGTAAAATAGTAGGTATAGATGTAGGTTTAATTGATTTTGTTGTTGACTCTAATAATGAATCTTTACCAGCTCCTAGATATTTGAGGAAAGCAGAACTAAAACTCAAATCAGTTCACAGGAAAGTATCTAGGAGAAAAAAAGGTTCTAAACGTAGGCAAAAAGCAATTAAACAACTAGCTAAAAAACATAGAAAAGTAGCTAATACTCGCAAAGACTTTCATCATAAAACTGCTAATAAATTATTATCTAAATCTGATATTATTGCAGTAGAAAAACTGAATATTAAAAGTCTGGCTAAGTCTAGATTGGCTAAGTCTGTACATGATGCGGGATGGGGTCAATTTCAAGCAATATTAACTAACAAGGCTGTTAGCGCAGCTCCTCCGTAGGAGGCAAGAGCTGGTCAGTTAATAGTTGAAGTCAAGCCTCATGGAACGACTGTTGAATGTAGCAGATGTGGTCATAAAGTAAAGAAACTTTTGTCTCAAAGACAGCATAATTGTCCTAAATGTAATTTATCAATTGGACGTGATTTGAATGCTGCAATTAATATCAGAAATAGAGCAAAAGCGTTATTAAAAGACTTGTTGCCAACACCAAAATTTGAAGTATATGAAGGGGTACAATTAAGCCTATTCTAATTAATTGGAGCGGTGGGGCATCCCGTGCTAGCTCGGTTCAATGTTCTCATAGAGAAGTCGCCGAGAAGCCCACAGCTGATTCTTGTAATCAGTGTGGGAGTATGTCACAACGTGGGCAGAAATATTATTCCCATCCTAATACAAATTTGGATACTATTTTACAAGTATGGACTTATCAGGTTATATCAAAATAGAATTCAGAATTTTTAATTTGTCAATTTACCTCTAATTTTAAATTCTCAATTCAAAATTGTAAATATTATCTCTCAATAAACTAATGTCAAATTTTTCAGTAATTGATAGCTTTAATCAAGGTTACTTTAATAGCAAAGATATAGATTTGTTTTACCAAAGAGTATCAGGAGAGCATACTCATTGTGGCATATTTAAACATTCTGATGAAGATTTGCATATAGCCAAGAAACGAACTACAGAATACATGGCATCTCTATTAAAAATAGACAGTAAAAGTCACTTGCTTGACTTAGGTTCTGGGTATGGTGGAGCAGCAAGATACTTAGCTGAAAAATATGGTTGTCAAGTATCTTGTTTAAATCTGAGCGAAGAGCAAAATACAATCAATATTGAACGTAATCAAGAACAAAAACTTAGCCATCTTATTAATGTCTACCAAGGTGGTTTTGAAAATTTACCCTTTCCTAACTCTACATTTAATGCAGCTTGGGCGCAAGATTCTTTTTATTACAGTGATACTCAATTACAAGCTTTTAGGGAAGCACATAGAGTTTTAGTCAAAGGCGGTGAATTTTTGGTTTGTACCTATTTCTTCACTGGCGATCGCCTTTCAGAAGCAGAAGTAAATCAGGTAATGAACTGGTATACAGGAGGAATTCACAAAGTATATTTCTTGCATATAGACGAGTATAGAAAAGTTGCCAAGGAAATAGGAATGTCTGAAGTTCAAATTATTGAATTAACAGATAATGTTCCTCTAAATTACTCACAACTATTGCAAAAAATGGAAAAAATTCAAGCTGAAGAACAGCTATGGAGTCAAGAGTTTTATGATAAAAAAAAGCAACGGTTATTAGACTGTTGTGAAATGGGTAAAAGTGGCTTAATTAAATGGGGAATATTGCATTATCAGAAAGAAAGTTAGACCTATCCTAGACTATCGCTTTTCTTCTCGTGCTTTTCAGAGAGCTGAACCAGAAAGTTATATAAAACCCTGGTAATAAGTTATTGTATAATTTAGGACTTAGGAAAATATGTATTAGAGATTGGTGCATCTCATATTTGCAAAAATACTTTTTTTCTATTCCCTATTCCCTATTCCCTGTTCCTTAAAAGCGATAATTTTTTGGCTTTATTCAAAATTGAGATGCACCCACTTTGTTGTTGAAAATTTGGTTTAATTTTCACCTTGAAAATAGCCCTAATTAGGGTTTGCGTATGGGAAGTCTTTTTGCTCTTTGTAGGAGACAGAAGATAACCCACCCCCAACCCCTCCCAACCCACCCCTAGCCCCTCCCCTCCTGGGAGGGGAAGACAGGAGACAGGATAAATGGGAATGAGCGAAGAGGTAGGAGAAAGAATTGTCCCTTGATTTTTCTGCCTAACTATGCGCCTAAAATACGCTCCTTTTTGAGCATGAAGAGCTGAAAACCAAGGTATTTCAGACCTAAAAAGGCACTTGTCTTTAATATGTCAATGCTTTTAGATTTAATCAGCAAGCCCTAATTAACTCACCAATAAAAATTTACATAAATTCCAGAAAAATTAAGAGTTTATGCCTCATTCTGTCTCCTGACTCCTATCTTCAAAATAACATTTTTCTAACCAAAATCTAATACCTCTAGCAAATACTCCATTACTACTATCTTCTAGTTGTGGTGGTAAACTTCCTAGTAAACTTTCTTCTATAGAAAACATATTAACTAACTCCCATTGTCTCTGACTTTTCCTCAGAAATAACCAATGAAATTTTTGTAATTCAACTACCTGACTACCTGGATATTGCCTTTCTAAAGTTGTCAGAAAAATTTGATTAATATCTTCCTGAAAAAAAGGCATATCATCTATCGGTAAAGGTTCAAACTCAGGGCGACCTGCTATAACTATATTCCGTTCTAAATAATCTTCATTTGATTGGCGATCGCGTTGAATTTCACGATTAACATAACCAGGTAAATCTAATATTAAATCTGTAGCTAGAATTTCTAAATCGTCAGAATTTTCCCGGCAAGTAGATTTTTGTTTCGGAGGCTCAGTTGATTCTATTTTTTCTATTTCTATTCTAGGTTTTCTAGGTCTTCTAGGTCGTCTTTTTCTGACCATCAAATAATTGTCAATGCTCAAAAATAGGGAATTAGGTAAAGATAAATTGTCACTAACTGTACTAATAATCGTGATTATAGAAATGAATATTTTCAAATAAAATAGCATTCGCCTCTAGGATTCTATATTGATATTTCCCTGAAAGTTATCATGTCTGAAAAATATTTACTGTTCAGTAGTTTTTCCTAATAATTTAATAAGTTTGAGGATTTGAGAATTTCCTAACATTAATGGCGACTGCTATAGCAATATTTTTGTAATTGTTATGAGGGGTAGGTTATACTATTTTAAAAAAAAGAATGTTACGAATAATAGGTATAACTAAAAGACACATACAAGATATGTTCCTTTGAGAAGAAAGAGAATTTCTGACCTAAAACTGTTATTGAAGTCATTCCCATACGACTCCTGACTCCTAAGAAATACCCTAGTTATTTGTAGCAAACATTTATCAAATTGGTATTAGAAGTGAAAGCCATCTTTCATTTTATGAAGCTCAAAAAAAACGAAAGATATTTAGCCTTGCATTCTGCCAAAAATTTTGATAGTATGTAATCATTGGGAAGCGTTTGCTTCGCATAACTATCGTTAACGCACCTACGCATGACTTTTTGTTCAACCTAAATATAGTACTATTTATCTGAAGTGACGTTTGAAACAATCGAGCATCAAACATAGCAATACTTTGAATAAAACGCCCCTTAAATTTCCTGACAAATCCGCTCCAAAGCCTTTTTTGGGTCAGCAGCAGTAGTAATAGGTCGGCCAATAACAAGATAATCAGCACCAGCCTTAATAGCCTGACTAGGAGTAAGCGATCGCTTCTGGTCTCCTTTCTCTGCCCAAGTGGGTCTCACTCCCGGACAAACCAACACAAAATCATCACCACAAACCCGCCTCAACTGTTCCACCTCTTGAGGAGAACAAACCGCCCCACCTAAACCAGATTCCTGAGCCAACAAAGCCATCTGCAAAGCATACTCTGGCAACTCCAGAGGAATTTTGAGGTCAAAAGCCACATCACGAGAAGTCAAACTGGTCAAAATAGTAATAGCGATTAACCTGGGTGGGTTTTCTCCTGTAACTTTTGCCCCTTCCACAACAGATTCTTGAGCAGCAGTCAAAGCCACTCTGCCAGCAGTAGCATGGACGGTCAACAGATCGACACCATAACTAGCAGCAGCTCGACAAGCTCCAGCAACAGTATTAGGAATATCGTGAAACTTTAAATCCAGAAAAATCCGCTTCTGACGTTCTTTGAGAATTGAGAGAATTTTTGGGCCACAACTAACAAACAATTCTAGACCAACCTTCCACCAGATTATTTCCGGTAATTTGTCTATCAGAGCGATCGCTGCTACCTCAGTAGGAACATCCAACGGGACAATAATTTTATCAATATTCATCAATTTCGTTACAATCTAAGAGGTTATAGTTATAAGCGCTTGCAGAATAAATATTTTGCACAATTCTCAGTTGTCTGTATTTTCAGTAGACAAACAAAACTAAGACGTTGTAGTTTTGATTGATTTCCACCTAGAGATTTTCTCTCGGTCTGAGTCAGAATTTTTATCTACTGATTTGTTCAGACTTGTAGTCTCAACAAAAGTATTGATTAATTTTGAGTTGTCTATTTCTGAGCAATGAAACAAACAAACAAACAAACAAAACTAAGACGTTGTAGTTTTGAGTCATTTCCACCTAGAGAATTTCTCTCGGTAGCAAAAGTATTAATTAATTTTGAGTTGTCTATTTCTGAGCAATGAAACAAAAAAACTAAGACGTTACAGTTTTGAGTCATTTCCACCTAGAGATTTTCCCCTCCATCTGAGTCAGAATTTCTCTCTACTGATTTGTTCAGACTTTGAGTCTAAGCAAAAGTATTAATTAATTTTGAGTTGTCTATTTCTGGGCAATGAAACAAAAAAAACTAAGACGTTACAGTTTTGAGTCATTTCTGCCTAGAGATTTTCCCCTCCATCTGAGTCAGAATTTCTCTCTACTGATTTGTTCAGACTTTGAGTCTAAGCAAAAGTATTAATTAATTTTGAGTTGTCTATTTCTGGGCAATGAAACAAAAAAAACTAAGACGTTACAGTTTTGAGTCATTTCCACCTAGAGATTTTCTCTCGGTGTGAGTCAGAATTGTTGTCTACTGATTTGTTCAGACTTTGAGTCTAAGCAAAAGTATTAATTAATTTTGAGTTGTCTATTTCTAAGCAATGAAACAAAAAAAACTAAGACGTTACAGTTTTGAGTCATTTCCACCTAGAGATTTTCTCTCGGTAGCAAAAGTATTAATTAATTTTAAGTTATCTATTTCTGGGCAATGAAACAAAAAAAACTAAGACGTTACAGTTTTGAATCATTTCCACCTAGAGAATTTCTCTCGGTGTGAGTCAGAATTTCTCTCTACTGATTTGTTCAGACTTTGAGTCTAAGCAAAAGTATTAATTAATTTTAAGTTATCTATTTCTGAGCAATGAAACAAAAAAACTAAGACGTTACAGTTTTGAGTCATTTCCACCTAGAGAATTTCTCTCGGTGTGAGTCAGAATTTCTCTCTACTAATTTTTTCATACTTTAAGTCTCAACAAAAGTATTAATTAATCCTTCATCAAGCGGACAAAATTTTTCTTACCCACCCGTAGAACCTTACCATCAAGGTCTGTCGGGGAGTCAAAAGTCAAATTCTGGTCTGAAATACGGTCGTCATCCAAACGTACAGCTCCCCCAGCAATTTTTTTCCTAGCTTCAGAACTACTCTTACATAAACCACTAGCACTAACAATATAAAACAACTTCGCTGGAAACTCCACATTAGCCAAAGAAAACTCTGGCACTGCCTCAGTTTGACTCATATCTCCCTCAAGCACCACTTTCAAAGCCGTTTTTTGAGCCAACAAAGCAGCTTCCCTACCGTGGTACTGAGATGCAATATCCAAGGCCAACAACTTTTGTCTTTCACGAGGATTTTCTGGCAGAGTCTCAAGAGCTAAATTTGTCAATAATTCAAAATACTGTTCTATCTGGTCATCAGGAATTTTTTCCAACTTAGAATACATAGTCAGAGGGTCTTCCGATAAACCCACATAATTTCCCAGAGACTTAGACATTTTCTGTACCCCATCAGTCCCCAACAAAATCGGCATCAACAGACCAAACTGAGTTTTTTTACCAAAATGCCGTTGTAAATCTCGTCCCACAGCAATATTAAACTTTTGGTCAGTACCCCCCAACTCCACATCAGCATCCACAGCCACAGAGTCATAACCTTGCATCAAGGGATAAAGAAACTCATGGATATAGATAGGGCTTTCCTGCTGATAACGGAGAGCAAAACCTTCCTTAGCCAACATTTGCCCCACCGTCATTGTTGCCAAAAGTTCCAGAATATTTGCCAAGTCTAATTTAGAAAGCCATTCTGAGTTGTAGCGAATTTCCAACCGCCCTGGCGTGTCAAAATCTAATATAGGTCGGACTTGCTCTAAATAAGTTTTGGCATTTTCTCGCACCTGTTCGGAAGTTAACTGTTTTCGGACTTCAGATTTCCCAGTAGGGTCGCCAATTCTTGCAGTAAAATCTCCTATGATTAATACTGCTGTATGTCCAGCATCCTGAAAAGCCCGGAGTTTACGAACTGGGATACTATGGCCTAAATGAATATCTGCTCCTGTGGGGTCAATTCCTAATTTAACTCGCAAAGGTCGGTCTGAGTTGGCCAATCTCTGAAGTAAGTTTTCATCAGGATTTGTAGAATCTGGTCTATCTGGAAAAATTTCGCTGATACCGCGACGCAGCCATGTAAATTTATCAGTCATTATTTAGTTTGAATTTATTAATATATAGCAATCAGGAATGAGTTGTGAGAATTGAGATGTTCCTTAAAAGTGTAGAATATAGCAATTATTATATTCATATGATACGTTTTTTCTTCTTCTCTGTTCCCTCCATACCTGTTCCCTATTCCCTAAAGCAAAAGTTTCCAATATCTCACAACTCAAATCATATTGCTATAGCTTGATTTTGGGAGTTAAATCTAAAGAAACTGATGGTTTAAGTTATTCAGCAACTCTATACTTAAAGTTGTAGTTAAGCAAAGAGATAATTTAGATTATACGTTTTCTATTCCCTTTAGCCGAAATTGGACTATATACTTTCAAAGTTAAACCTGTGAGAAATATAAAACTGCATAGCATATTTAATCCAAAGATTATAGGAATGTTCAGTTTTAGTATATGTAAAAATAATTGTGTTTCACCCTCCTGAATAATTAGGAATACTAAATTCGCATAAATTATCTATGAATATAATTCAACGCCAAGCATTAAGTCATCAACAATTCAATCAAGTCAGAATTCAAAATTCTCAAGTCAGAAGTGAGGAAAAATGCTAGAGCCTAGAAGTTTGATCGAAAAGGAGATTTTAACTACTATTAAACAATCAATATTTCAAAATCTCAAAAAACTTCATTCTGCTGTAATTCGCCAAACTTAGAGCTTCTTTCTCCTATTTCTTACTTTTGTCGTCATGCTGTACTTTTCGAGGGAAGTTTTAGCTCCCACACCTTTAAAGGAGGAATCAGAATTGAAATGTTTCAGATTATCTAGTTACTTATAATCCTAGATTACTTAAATCCTTGAACGACCAATTATTGATAAGCCAGTGCGATAAAAGTTAAACGATTATTCCTGTTTGTACAACACTAATATACACAAAAAGTAACCTCATACTAGCTCAATAATGACAACTAAACTTTATTATTTTACAAATTTTTCTATATTTTCCTGCTTAATAAACTAAGGTATTTGAATGATTTACTATGAAATTTATCATAGTTATAAGGGATGTTAAATTTTCTTCTTCCCCGTTCCCTACAACCTGGATTTTACCGAAAATAAAGGTCTAAATCCTCTCCTTTAAAGGAGAAAAAAGCGGTCAAGGGATGGCGAGGAAACCTAGCAATATCCATGAGACCAAAAGAAGAAAAATTTTTCCTTAATGCGTCAATCCTTTCCTTGAAAAGAAGAGGTAATTATTAATTATTAATAATTGAACGCACTTATGATAATAATTGCTATAGTTTAACAAATAATTCCTTTGAAAAGTAGCAAAACTATTAGCAGTATAATTAGTCAAGATAATCAGCTAATCTTTCAAAATATATCTAAAATACCTTAAATAATTACTAGAGCTGTACCTTAAATAATTACTAGGACTGCTCAAATATGAAATCTAGTCAAGGAAGTTAAATCAAAGTGTCCACCAACGCCCTCCCACATAAGCAAACTACAAAATCTCGGTCTGAAATTTCACCAGTCTTTGAATTTGTTCAATCTGTCAGTAAAGTAACAGCAGGTACTGTACTAGGCATTACCATGCTAACTAGCTCATTAGTTGCTGGTGGACTGGTAGGTTTGGCAATCAGCTTCCGTAACTTGCCAGACGTTCGGGTACTAAAAAATTACACACCTTCAGAAACAACTCACATATATGATGTCAAGGGTAGACCATTGGCTAGTCTCCACGATGAGGCCAACCGAGAAGTCATACCCCTAAACCAAATTTCTCCAGACTTAAAACGAGCAGTTCTAGCGATCGAGGATAGTAACTTCTACAATCACTACGGAATCTATCCTATCGGAATTATGCGTGCTTTTGTGGCCAACTTAGAGCGGGGTAGAACTGTTGAAGGTGGTTCTACTGTTACTATGCAGTTGGTGAAAAATTTGTTTCTCTCCCCAACAGCCAAATTAAGTAGGAAAGTGGCTGAAGCAGTTTTGGCAATTAGGATGGAACAAATTCTCGATAAAAACGAAATTTTAGAATTGTACCTCAACCAAATTTACTGGGGTCATAATCTCTATGGAGTTGAGACTGCAGCAAAAAGCTATTTTAATAAATCCTCCAAGGATTTAACTTTGGCTGAAGCTGCCTTGATGGCAGGTATGATTCCTGCGCCAGAAGAGTATAGTCCATTTATTAATTACCAAAAATCCAAGCAACGCCAAGCCACTGTTTTAGCAAGACTGCGCGAACTTAATTGGATTACTGCTGAAGAGGAAGCAGAGGCTCTCAAGCAACCATTGTTAGTGGGTAAAGTGACCTCTTTTCGTCAGAGTGAACTTCCTTATATTACTGATGCAGTTGTTCAGGAGTTAACTGAAAGGTTTGGTAAAGATGCTGTTCTTAAGGGAGGAATGCGGATACAAACAACCATTGATATGAATTTCCAGCGGATGGCTGAAAGAACTGTGACTGAATGGCATGAAATCTTATATTACCGTGGGACTTATCGGAGTTGGGATAAAGGTCAAATGGCATTAGTGGCAGTGGACCCACGCACCCACTTTGTGCGGGCAATGGTTGGTGGGGCAGATTTTAAGAGTAGTCAATATAATCGTGCTGTTCAAGCTCGCAGGCAACCAGGTTCTGCTTTTAAGCCTTTTGTTTATTACACTGCTTTTGCTTCGGGTAGATATTCCCCATATTCGGTTGTGTCTGATACTCGAGTTAGTTATCCAGATGGTAATGGTTATTACTCTCCTCGAAATTATGGTGGTGGATATTCTGGCTCTGTTAGTATTCGTAAGGCTTTGGAGTCTTCTTTGAATATACCAGCGGTGAAAATTGGTCAATATGTTGGACTTAATAAGGTAATTGAGGTTTGTCGCATTTTAGGGATTAAGAGTCCGATGGAACCTGTTATTTCTTTACCACTTGGTTCGGTTGATTTGACACCTCTGGAGATGGCTGGTGCTTATGCGACTTTTGCTAATAATGGTTGGCATTCTGATACTACTTTTATTGTGCAGGTGACAGATACCAGTGGAAATGTCTTGTTGGATAATACTCCTAAACCTAAGTTGGTTTTAAATCAGTGGGCTGTCGCATCACTTAATAGTGTATTGGTGGGGGTAATTGAACGAGGTACTGCTACTAGAGCTAAGATTGGCCGTCAGGCTGCTGGAAAAACTGGTACGACTTCTTCTGAACGAGATGTTTGGTTTGTAGGTTATACGCCTCAGTTGGCAACGGCTGTTTGGGTGGGCAATGATGATTATCGGCCTCTAAACTATGGTGCTACTGGTGGTACTACTGTTGCACCGATCTGGCGTGATTTTATGAACCAAGCCTTGAGAGGACAGCGTCGCGAATATTTTCCTCCAGCATATAAGTTTGATCGGCCATAAATTAGTGTCTAATAAGTGGGGCTTGCTGAAAAAGTCTTTTGGTAAGGGGAGGAGTCAGGAGTCAGGAGTCAACCCACCCGCGGACCCCTGCCAACCCACCCCTAACCCCTCCCTTCCTGGGAGGGGAAGTCAGGAGGAACGGGGAATTATATGAGGAGGTAGTTGGATATTTTGTCCCTTGATTTTTCTGACCTTGTGTGCCCAAAATGCTCACTTTTTGTAGCTCTGAGGCATCAAAAACCAGGCACTTTTTTCGACATTAAAAAGACTAAAGCCTTTATCTGTCAATGCTTTGAGATTTAATCAGCAAACCCTAAGTAAATAAGGTAGAGCGAATTTCAAAGTTGTGAACCCCCTGAATTGATTTATGGTTTATGGGGATTCTTGAGATTCTCCCGGTGTTGTCCTTGGAGGACAAAGCGGAATTTCTAACCATTGCTGATTAGGGCTTTCTGTTGCCTCTTTCAGAGGATTTGCGCTTTTTCCGTTTGTCATGCTACAAATATATGGCGAAGCGTTAACGATAGTTATGCGCTAGCAAGACAATGCACTTGCCTCTAATATCTAGCCTCTTTCTGGTCTTAAGGTCGCTCCATAGACTTAGACTGCTAGCCCAGCAACCTAATTTTATCTACAAATAGAACACTATTAAATATCTCTAATAATAAAAAATAAAATCAATTATTGTAGATAAATCATCTATTTTTTCTCCCTACTCCCTCTTTTCCCAAGAGGTCTATTGGGAGCAACATTGATTGATTTTTCCTGGGTCATGCTACGCAAACATCTGGAGGCAAGGCTAATTCATTGTCGTCAGAGAATATTTATATGGATATGAAATACATTTAATTGTGCAAATATTACGAATTTCCCCCTAACCCCATATTCCCCTCCTGGGAGGGTTAGGGGTGGGTTCCCATCTCCCTATCTTTTTAGTGACAATAAATTGACCCTGACATCTGGAGGTTCCTGCCCTCAGTAGAGCGCTCAACCAACGTTGAGATAAATAGGGTGTGCTGAAAAAGTATTATGAGTGAGGTTAGGAGAACCGAGTCAGGAGGACCGAGTCAGGAGAAATGGGAATTATATGAGGAGGTAGGAGTAAGAATTGTAAGAGTGATTTTTCTGCCCAACTCTTGCCCAAAATGCGCTCCTTTTTGACCTTGAGCAACCGAAAAGCTGGCACTATTTTTTCAACCTAAAATAGCCCAAACCTTTATCTATCAATGCTTTGATGTTTAATCAGCAAGCCCTAAATACATAAAAGAAAACTATAAGTTTGTATCTCTTAAGATATATTCTATTTTTAATTTTTCCGATCTGAATCAAAGGTCTAAGTAGAATTTTTTTGTTTGTTGCTAAATAAAACTAAATTAAAAACCAAGCAGTACAACAATAAATTCCTAATTCTTCTTGTCTTGATGTTTTTGACGCTCTCAAAAAAAATGTATTTACTAAATACCTAAAATACCAAAATGCAAGATAATTTTTTTTATTAATTCCTAGAATCAACAGCTTGGGTTAAAGAAAATAACTTTGTTAATGGGTAAGTATGATTATAGATTGAAAGTGACTTAATGATGGGTTCAAATCATACCGTCATTCGGAAAAGCGAAAAAACTGCTTATTTCTATAATTTCTATAACTTCAAAAAATCAAAAAATTTTCCCAAAAAACTGTTTGAAATAATTTGCTTAATATATTAAATCGTTATTTATCTTGTATTCAATTAGGAATGTTTTTCTAATTCTGACTTCATTCTTTCTAAAGTTGTGTGCATTTGATCGAACATTTGTTGAGGACTAATGCCAAATTGATTTAACTGAGTTTTAAGTTGTTCCATAGTCATTTGAGCCATAAAATCTTCTGATAATTCAAAACGCTTCATAAAAATTCGGTAGCGCTCCATAATTGATTCCATCTTTTCAATATAAATTTTTTTACCTTCTCGATCGAATTTACCATAATCACTTCCTACCTTAATTAAAGATTGATAATCTTCAAATAATTGTTTAGCTTCCTGTTGAACTACTTCTGAATCAAAAAATCCCATAACTTTCCTTATTTAAAATCTAAAATTATATCAACTAAATTTTTAAGTTTAGAACTACCCTAATTTAACAATTGTGATATTAACATGACACCTGTTTGTTAGGTAACTCCATTACTTATAGTAGTATAACATCAATTTTATTTCTACCATTGACAAAAAATAGTGTGGAAATACCCCCATATTGGTTCGTCAAGCCGAAATTTTATTTATTGTATTTATATAGAGTTTACATTTAAGTTATGAAAATCCTTTTGAGAAAAAGTAAATAGGCAACAGAGAATAGAGAATTAAGTATAGAAATATTTTTTGTGGTGGAAAAAATAGCTTAATTCATAGATATTTCATTCAATATTGTGATAATTAAGGTTTGCTTATGGAAGTTTTTTGGTATGAAGTAGGACTCAACCCACCCCCAGCCCCTCCCAGGAGTAGAAGTCAGGAGGAATGGGAAATTTAGAGGAGTTAGTCGGATATTTTATCCCTTGATTTTTCTGCAATTATTCTGCCTTTTATCCTAACTTTTTGGTCGGTCAAGCTTAAAAAGTTGCACTTTTTTCGTTATAAAAAGGCACTTACCTTTATCTGTAAATACTTTTAGATTTAATCAGCAAACCCTAATTAATTATTAATTATTAATTATTAATTATTAATTATTAATTATTGAAGTAGCTTCTCTTTCTAACAATAGAGTTACCGGACCGTCATTATCAATTTCAACTTCCATCATTGCTCCAAATATACCAGTTTCTATCTTTAAGCAACTCAATTTTAATCGCTCTACAAATAGCTGGTAAAGTTGTTTAGCAACTTCAGGAGATGCTGCATTATCAAAAGATGGACGACGACCTTTGCGACAGTCTCCATAGAGAGTAAATTGACTAATTATTAACAATTCACCGTTTATATCTTTCACTGATTTTTCCCAACGGTTATTATTACTATCTAGGTCAGGAAATAAACGAATCTCTAAACATTTACGCACCATCCAATCTATTTCTACTTCTGTATCAGTAGTCGCAATACCTACAAGTAAATTTAACCCTTTGCCAATTTTACCGACAATTTCTCCATTTACTTTTACTTGAGAAAAGTTCACTCTTTGGATAACAACTCGCATAATAAAAAAGTTAAAAGTTAAAAATAATTTTTTCTTTTGACAAAGAAGAAACTAGGGAAGAATAATAAATCTAAATTAGTATGGGTCTCTAACTTGAGGACAATTACTATGGTGACTTCTTCTTTCGAGAAGCTTTCTACTTTCTGGATTTCAATCTAAACATGAATCTCATAAATTTATAAATCTATATTTGCTTTTTATCGCATATATTCCTTTGTCAAATATTTGCAATTAATTTGGCACTACCACTGATAACATTTCTCCATAAATTTGCACTTAATATAAAGATGAGAATAGTTAGTGCAATTAGGTATGAGCAACAATTATTAAACGCATTGTTACAGATAAATTGTATTAATTAATCTTCAATGAAAAGGAGTTAGGAGTAGAGAATACTTACTTTTTTCTACCACTTTCCTTGTTTAATAGACTAAACCTTACCTGCATTGCCTCAATTGTGATGGGGGTGAATATTGAGTCATAATTTTTCCGATTCCTAATTATTTTCTTTAAGCATAATCAATGTCTAGAACCCATTTGGAATCTTTTAGGTATCTCCAAATAAAGAGGGAGTAGGCGATAGGGACTTGCATGCAACGTCCGTAGGTCATAGAGGCAAAGAATTGATGAATAAGAGTGCAATAATTGATTTAATTTTTTATTATTATGAGATTTATATTAGACATCTCCAGAAAAGAGGGAATAGGGAATAGGTATGGAGGGGGAAATAATTGATAATTTTTGTACGATAATTGATTTTATTTTTTATTATTGAAGATGTCTATTTATGTACTTTATGTACTTTATGTACTTAAATATAGGGAGATAGGTAGATGGTGAATATAATGGCACATTTCCACCTTTTTCCCCTATCCTATTTCTCTAAGTCCTGATTCCTAATGTTTAAATATTGCTTTTAACCTCCCTCTAATCATTTTTATACGTAGAAAAAATGCTAATGTATAGCACTTCCAAGAAAGAGAATAAAAAAGATATTTTGGTTTGTCGGAAATTTCAATAATTCCAACCTATTACCTTATTCCTTATTCCTAACTTTTTAAGCAATAACACAGTCTTCTAATTGCGATCGCAACTCATCATGGTCTAAATTTTGACCAATCAAAACTAACTGATTTTTTGGAGTACCTTTCCACTCATCATCATTAATAGTAAACCGCTTACCACTCAAATGAAAAATATGTCGTAGAGGACTTTCTTCAAACCACAAAATTCCCTTTGCTCGGAAAATATTTGCAGGTAATTGATTATCCAAAAAATATTGGAATTTCTTAATAGAAAGAGGCTTGTCACTTTGAAAAGAAATAGAAGTAAAACCATCATTTTCTAAGTGGTTGGAATGATGATGTTCATGGTCGTGGTCGTGGTTATGATGATGATGTTCATGGTCGTGGTCGTGGCCGTGATGATCATGTTCATGGTCATGGTCATGGTCATGGCTATGAGCTTCTTCTTTTATTTCAAAATACTTCTCCGACTCAAACAAACCCACACTGAGAATTAACGGCAAAGCTACTTGTGATTGGCTAGTCCTTATAATTCTCGCATCTTTTTTAACATCTCTAATCTTCACTTCTAATAAGTCTAAATCTCTCTCCTCAACTAAGTCAGTTTTATTTAACAAAATCATATCACCATGAAAAATTTGACTATATGCTGCCTGACTGTTGAACAAATCAAGACTGTAGTTAGCAGCATCGACCAAAGTAATAATTGAATCTAGGCGAGTCATATCTCGTAACTCAGTACCTAAAAAAGTTAAAGCTACTGGCAACGGGTCCGCTAAACCAGTAGTTTCTACAACCATATAATCAACTTTGTCTGGTCTTTCTAAAACTTTATAAACAGCATTAACTAAATCTTCATTAATAGTGCAGCAAACACAACCATTACTAAGTTCGACCATTGTGTCATCTCCATCGGTAGAAACAATTAATTCATTATCAATACCAATTTCTCCAAATTCATTTACTAAAACGGCAGTTTTTACTCCCTGTTGATTTTGCAATATATGGTTAAGTAAAGTAGTTTTACCACTACCAAGAAAACCTGTAATTACTGTCACTGGTAAACCATATTTTGGCATATCCATATTTGAGGTATCTAATTGAGTAGCTGTTGATTGCATAATCGTCCTGTTAAGTTACTTTAATGTTTATTGTTGAGCAGAAGTACTATTATTATAGTATCAATTTTCACACTCTAAAATGTAGGGTATCTATAAGAAAAAATTAAATATAAAGTTTTCAGCTGAAACATTTGCAACTTGATTAACTACAAGCTTCTATTTATCATTCTGTGAAGCACCAAAAAAATGCCGGAATTTCAACAAATAGGATTGTCACAGCCCAAAAAATGAGGTATTATTAAGTTAGTGGGGTGAACTCGCCTATACACATGATTTTTTATTCAACGCAAAAAAGTTGTGAAGGAAGCAAAGACTGAGAAATAGAAGCTAGGTTTTGGAATTAGTTGCTTTGAAAGCTAGTGCGTAAACTGAAGATTTATCCTATCCGATACAAATTATCATTCTGTGAAGCACCAAAAAATGCCGGAATTTCAACAAATAGGGTTGTCACAGCCCAAAAAATGAGGTATTATTAAGTTAGTGGGGTGAACTCGCCTATACGCATGATTTTTTATTCAACGCAAAAAAGTTGTGAAGGGAGCAAAGACTGAGAAATAGAAGCGAGGTTTTGGACTTAGTGAGAAAGACACATTCAAGAAAATGGAGAGAAAAAACTTACCGATTTTCCTATCTCTCGTCCCTCAAAAACTAACCTGCAAGGGAAGTGAAGCCACGATAAATTAACCAAAAACCTTTAACATTTCAAATTTGTCCATACTAAATTAATATTGTCCATTAGAAACCTCCAATAATAAAAAATAAAATTAATTATCAATTATTTCCCTCTACTTCCTACTCTCTACTTCCTACTCCCTACTCCCTACTCCCTCTTTTCTAAAGAATAATTGGCTCAAAAGTCGGTCTACCAAATTTTACAGACGGAATAAGCACATCTAATAATCGATCCACAACTTGCTTCCAAGTAAAATGCTGAAGAACCCATTTAGGTCCAGTTTGACGAGCATGGTCTAACAATAAAGGTTTTTCAATAACTGTTTGCATTAATTCAATCAAATGCTCTTGTTCTGGTACTACACACCAAAGATTATCTCCATCCCTTGTATAATTAGTCTGAAGTTTACTATCAATTTTTAAAGCAAAATCAGAGTTAGTAAAATCATCTGTCGGGCCACCTTTTGTACATATTACAGGCAAACCACAAGCTGTCGCTTCCAATACTGGCAAATTAAAACCTTCAGCTAAATAGGGAGAAACATAAGCATCAGCAACTTGATAAAGTTGAGCTAGTTCAAGAAATGAAAGAGTTTCACCAACATAGATAATTCTAGAGTTCACTTTTTCCATCTGTGTATCAGTGAGTGCAACTTTGCTAGCTTTGAGAATAGAATCTTGAGAAGGAAAGATAGCATCCCTACCTTTAAGAATAAGTTTGGTATCTGGATAGCGCTCAACAATGGTAGCAAATGCTTTGAGTAAGCGTCCCACTCCTTGACTACTATTGCACATCACCCCAATATTGAGAAACACAAAATAGTTATTAATGCCCAACTTTTGGCGGAGGATAGTTCTGTGAGAAGTTGGTAAAGGATGATAAATATTAGGGTTGACACCAAGAGGGACAACAGCAACACGACTTTCTTGAGCACCGCTGCGAATAAACCCATCTTTTGACCAGTGGGAGGGAGTAATAATAATTGCATCTCCTTGAGCATGAGCTTCTGCAAAAGATTTTACACCCATTCCGTTAACAATAGACTTGCTAACAATACCCCATTCAGTACAAGCAAAAACTGCTGTTCGTTTGCTCGTGGAGAAACTGAGATTAAACGGAGCATATATGCGTAATGTAACATCAGCAGTTTTTTGAGGAGATGGTTTGGGGATATTGCGTAATGCTTTTTCTGCATCAGGAGGGAATAAACCTGTGACGGGTTGCCAACTTTTGCTAATGTAAGGCATATCTTGATGATAGATTTGTAGACGCTTTCGGTTAAGCATTTCTAGTAGTTGGAATTGATTTGCGATCGCATAAGAATGGGGTAAAAAACGCCAACCTTGGATGATAATGCGCAATGGGTTAATACTCCTAGATATTCGGGTTTTTAGTAGTCATAGTTGAGATTTTTACAGCATTGTATCTATCTCAATACAAAAAGTGATATAATAGTAATTCTACTGTTATGAAAAGTTTTGATAAAGAACTACTCTGACTTTAATAAAAATGTTAACATGATTAATAATACAATAAAAAATTTATTTGAGTTATTAATTGTTTTATGAGTATAAGTAGTAGAACGGAAAATCATATCGGCTGGGTGAAAGTAGTAAGAAATTATCTGATATTTACTTTGATTTTGCCATAAATAAATCTAGTTATCTTTGTGAAAATACATTTATATAGTCAACAATATTACAGAATTATTGAGAATGATTGGGTACAGTTAAATCTTGATTTATATTCCTTATTTATTGTTGGCAATACCCATAAAATTTTGTACTGAATCAAGTCGAAAACTGCTTTAGTTTTAACTAATAAAAAAATCAAAGGAGTTTCCATGAATCAAAAAAAAGAACACACAATTATGGTGGTCGATAATGAATATCGAAATGCAAATTTAATGTTGAATTTATTAAAAATTTCTGGTTTTAATGTCATCGTAGTAGAGGATGGGGAAACTGCGATTGAGACAGTAAAAAATGTATTACCAGATTTGATTTTGCTAGATATAATTATGCCAGGAATAGATGGTTTTGAAGTTTGTAGTTACTTGCAAGCTTCAGAAAGAACTAAAAATATTCCTATTATTTTTATGACTTCCCTTTCTGAATCTGATGAAAAAATCAAAGGTTTAAATTTAGGAGCTGTAGACTATATTGTTAAACCGTTTAAAGCAGAAGAACTTTTATCTAGAATAAATATACATATACGCTTACAAAAAGAGATAAAAGAACGGACTAAAGCAGAAATAGAATTGCAAAAATCTGCATCCGTTTTGGAAGATAAAGTACAGTCAAGAACTGCAGAAATTTCTCAATATTTAGAAGAACTTAAAGAAGCTCAGTTGCAACTAATTCAAAGTGAAAAAATGTCTAATATTGGGGCATTAGTTGCTGGTATTGCCCATGAGTTAAATAATCCAGTTAGTATAGTTGTCGGTAATGTTAATTTAGCAGAAACATATCTCACAGCAATTATTAATCACATTAAGTTATATCAAGAACAATTTCCTGAGCCTGGTCTAATAATTGAAAAAGACGCGGAAGACATGGATATAGATTTTCTGATTGAAGAGCTACCAAAAATCTTATTTTCCATAAAAAAAGCAAGCGCTCGCATCAGCGAAATTAGCGTGTCATTACGAAGTTTTGCTAGAGCAGATAGTACCTCAAAAGTAGCTTTTGATATTAATGAAGGCATAGATAATACTCTGACAATTTTACAGCATCGACTAAAAGCTAATCATCAGCGTCCTGCAATTGAAATTATCAAAAATTATGGAAATTTACCTCAGGTTAATTGTTATCCAAATACCTTAAATCAAGTTTTTATGAATTTGTTAGTGAATGCAATTGATTCTTTAGAAGAATATAATTATAAAAAATTTCAAACTTATCAAGAAATTCTGCAAAATCCAAATCGGATTACTATTACTACTTCAATTATTGAATCTTATGGAGTAGAAATTAGAATAGCTAACAATGGACTGGAAATACTAGAAAATCTAAAAGATCAACTATATGAAGCTTTTGAAAATACCAAGACTAACAGTCAAATCAGCAACTTAGGATTATCTATGAGTCACTTAATTATAGTCAATAAACATGGAGGAGAATTGGAATGTAATGCTCTTACTGAAAAAGGAACAGAATTTGTGATTAAACTACCAAATCAAAAAATATAAAAACAATCTAAATAATTTGATAAATTTTGCTATAGCTATAAATATATTTATAACGCTCTTGATTATCTACTTCCTATTTATACTAATAGACTGCTAAAATCTTGTTTTTAAGATAATTTTTTTAATTTCTTCCCTTCAATAATAAATTGGCATATTTTATCCTATAATTTTTATCTTGTAATTTAATTATCTAGAGGTATTTTACACTTACAATTAAACACTTTTAGTCTAGTAGTCTAGACATATTTTATGTTAAACTTAAATTATACATTACTGAACTTCAAAAAATTAAAAATGTATGATTTAACTCAATTTAGTCTTAGAGATATGTCTGAATGTGGGCTAGTTTTACGCCAATTAGGAAAAAGCTCTCATACAACAGAAGAGGTAAGCAATAGGATTATTAAGTATCTTTATGAAAATCTAATTAGTAAAGATATTAAAGAAAAATCCTGTGTATTAATCCGTATGTTTCAGACTATTCCATATAAACAACTCAGCTACGAACTACAAGAATATGCTTCTACATTATTAAATAATCAATCAGTCACTCCTGATTTAAAATGCTTAACCTTGCTGAGTACTGCTGGGGAAAAACCAGAATGGAATTTACGACAAAAATCTTCTGGACACAAAGCAATTCCTTTAGCAAATAAAGCAGCGATCGCTAAAATTCCTATGATATCAAGGCTAATTCAACAATTAGGATTAGAACCTAGTCAAGTGGTAGAAACAGACCTAAATTTATTGGCTGATTTAGAGCAAAAAATGTACAACGTATTTTATGTAGCTGATGCCTTGGGTAGCCCTTATATTCCAGCACAAAAATCATTTGTAATTCCTTTTAATATTAAATCTGTAATCGGATTTGGAGGTTTATTACCTTCAGGAAATATGTTTGTAGTTTTAATGTTTTTAAAAGTAAAAGTACCAAGAGAGACTATTGATTTATTAAAACCATTAGCACTAAGTGTTAAGATAGCACTTTTGCCCTTTGACCAAGGTAAAATTTTCTCATCTAGCCAAAGTAAAAATCGAACAATTAATCAGAGCGAACTAAAAGATAAAGATAAAATTATTGAACAGCTTCAATCAGAAAATGCCACATTACATCAGTTATTAGATGTATCAGGAAAATCCACATTAATTCAATCTGACCGTTTAGAAAAAGCAATTGCCGAACAGCAAAAAACCCTAGAAAAACTACAGACAACCCATGCTCAATTACTACACACAGAAAAAATGTCTAGCTTAGGACAAATGGTAGCTGGTGTTGCCCATGAAATTAACAATCCAATTAACTATATTCGTGGAAATATTACTCCAGCTCAAGAATATGTTCAAGACATACTAGAATTGCTAGAAATGTATCAGCATAAATTTCCTCATCCTACACCAGAAATTCAAATTAAAATAGCAGAAATTGACCTAAATTTTATTAAGAAAGACCTCAATGAAGTTATCAGGTCTATGGAGATAGGTACAGAAAGAATTTATGAAATAATTAAGTCAATGCGAAACTTTTCTCGGTTTGAAAAAGCAGAATTTAAACAAGTTGATGTTCGTGAAGCAATAGACAGTACATTGATGCTTTTAGATAGCCGGATGAAAGCAACAACTTCTTCCCCAGAAATTAGGCTTATAAAAGAATATCAAGAATTACCATTAGTGGATTTTTATGCTGGTCAACTTCATCAGGTATTGATGAATATTTTGAGTAATGCTATTGATGCATTGGATGAATATAATGAAAAGCGCACACCAGAAGAAGTTAGGAAAAATCCGAGTCAAATAAAAATTTGTACTAAAATTTTAAATAAAAAGTGGGTAGTAATCTCGATTGCAGACAATGGTTTAGGTATGGCTGAAGAAGTGAGCAAAAAATTATTTGATTCTTTCTTTACAACTAAATCTTCAGGAAAAGGAACTGGATTAGGGTTATCTATTAGTTATCAAATTGTTGTGGAAAAACATGGCGGTAAATTATTGTGTTATTCTCAACCTGGAAAGGGAGCAAAGTTTATAGTTCAGATTCCTATTAGGCAGAAAATTAATCAAGTAGTATCTTCAACAATTAACAATTAATAATTAATAATTAATAATTACCTCTCCTTGAAAAGAAGAGGATTGACTAATCATGAAAATTTTTTCTTGTTTCTCCTTTAAAGGAAAAACTTTAAACTTTAATTATTCGGTAGATTAAGTAAATCAACTCAAGATTCAAGCATTGAAATTAAATTACTTCTGGTAATCTTTCCCCGATGAACTCCCTCTTTTCCACTTCCCACACTCGACTCCTGAATGAGAAATTATAGTTACTGAATGTAGCTGAAGACAAAACCCTTTTGAGCAGCATTTGATCGAAATTATATTAGTTATAATTTAAAGTTAAATATATCTTTCAATAATGAATAATGAATAATTAATAATTAATAATTACCTCTCCTTGAAAAGAAGAGGATTGACTAATCATGAAAATTTTTATTTATTATCCCCTTTTAAGCTATCTCTTATCAGGAACTCCTGAAAACCTTGTAAGGAGTGTGGGGGGCAAAAATCTTGTCTACAGTTCTCAAAAAAATGTATTTTTCAATAGACTTTTCTCCTAAAAAAGTCGCTCCAAGACCTACACATAACTTATCTATAATGTCTACGTTTTATGTTAAGAAAAATGTTGATAAAGCATAGCCTTTTAAGGGGATAAAAAGTGGTTGTTTGCTTTTGCTTCGCAAAACTGGCGTAACGCAACGCTGACGCGAAACGCGACAGCGGAACGGAGTTCTCTCTTCGTAGCTTCCCGTAGGGTGGGATGGCGAGGTCTCCTCGCCATATCCAATCGACCAAGAGAAAAGAGAATATTCCTGATGTCAACCCTCCTTATTGCAGAGGTACTGAAGTCCGTAGTTCCTCCGGGGAGGCTAACTGATAACTGAAATGACCTAACTCCTCACTAAGTTATTTATAAGTATTCAACCGAACACTGAGCAAAAAAATCAGGTCTCAAGTCTCTCCTTTGAAGGGAATAAAAAAGAAAATTCTGTATCTTCTTGCCTCCTTATTGCAGGAGGAAATTATAGTGCAGCTTCTCTGTAAAGAGGCTAAGTGAAGTCCGCAGTTCCTCCGGTAGAAGGCTAATACCAATTTGATAAATGTTTTCTAAATTTTCGCATTGCGGGGGAGTAGGAGACCCACCCCTAGACCCTCCCCCTCCCAGGAGGTAGGGTCTATTTATTGTCACGCGAGCGAAAAAGGGAGTAGGGGAGTAGGGGAGCGGGGGAGTAGGGTCTATTTATTGTCACGCGAGCGAAAAAGGGAGTGGGGGAGTGGGGGAGTAGGGGAGTAGGGGAGTAGGGGAGTAGGGGAGTAGGGTCTATTTATTGTCACGCGAGCGAAAAATTGTATCCTTTGAAATTTCGTACATCTTGCTAGGATTAGTTAACCAAAAATATAGAGTTCAGGACTTACGCAAAGACACTACATATAGTAGATAAAAACTATAGCACTATGGTATATATAGCGCTGTGTCCAGGCAACAGGAGGAATAAAAAACCGATAATATCAGATTTTTAGCTATTGGACAGTTTTTGTAATTTGTAAATATGCCAACGCACATTGCTATATAGTGTTTAAACCCATGAAAATGCGTAATTCCTGGAGTTGTAAATATTCTCCCCAGGCAAAGAATTAGCCCTGGGGAGACGGGGGGATGGGGAGATGGGAGATGGAGATATTTGTATATTTGCACAATTAAATGTACTTCATATTAATATTCTCCCCAGGCAATGAATTAGCCCTGCTCCCAGGAGGGGAATAGGGGGAGAAGTAAACATAAGAATAATTAAGAATAACTGGCTAATAATTATCAAAAAAAATATTCAGACTGTGTTAATCAATTAATAATTGAAGTATCACTTAAGTTAAGCATTCTTTTTTTTTAATTGGTATAACTGAAATGACTAATTGGAGACTGAGAAATAATTATTTAATGGAATATGATACAACCTATCTCATGTCTATTTAATTAGCAAACAAAAACTTTCTCTTACCGAATAATTAAAGTTTAAAGTCTCTCCTTTAAAGGAGAAAAAAGAAAAAAAAAATCCTACCGCGTCAATCCTCTTGTTTTCAAGCAGAGGTAATTATTAATTATTAATTATTAATTGTTGAATATATTTATTTATCCCTCTATACCTGGTGTCCTCTATTATAAATCTCCAAAAAAGAATATGAAACCCTGATTATTTCTAGGTGAAAATCTAATTTATGGAGATGTCTATTACTGTTTATTGATAAGTATTTAACCGAATATGATATTATAGCAATAGCAAATAATTTATAAAAAATCTAAGGATACATAAAAACTCTAAAACTTTTATTCCTATTCCCTCTTTTGGTGCCCGTTCCCTTGCCTCTTTTGCCGACGCTGGGTCGCACCACTGTTCCCGAAATTCAAAGATATTTTTACTCGCAACTGAAATAGGGTTGCTATATATACTTTGAACTCAGAGTATCAAAAAAATTAATTTGAAAGCTAAATTTTCAAGCATTACCAGAAATGAAAAATCAAACAACCACAAATAAAAAAATTCAGAAAGTTAGGCGAGATTATAACTCCTGGGTAGCAACAGAAACATTAGAAGACTATGCCTTACGTTTTGCCCCTAAATCTTTTAGAAAGTGGTCAGAATTTCTAGTAGCAAATACTGCTATTGGTGGAACTTCTTTTTTAGCTTTAGAAGCTATTGGTGGTTCAATTGCGATTAGTTATGGTTTTGCTAATTCTTTCTGGGCAATTTTAACTGTAGGGATAATAATTTTTCTGACTAGCTTACCTATATCCTATTACGCATCTAAATATAATATTGATATGGATTTGCTAACTAGAGGAGCAGGTTTTGGTTATATTGGTTCCACAATTACTTCTTTAATTTATGCCTCTTTTACCTTTATATTTTTTGCTCTAGAAGCAGCAATTATGGCTCAAGCTCTAGAGTTATATTTTCACCTACCTTTATACCTTGGCTATTTAGTCTGTTCCATAATAATTATTCCCCTTGTATTTTTTGGAGTAACTGTAATTAATCAACTGCAAATTTGGACTCAACCAATCTGGTTAAGTTTAATGATATCTCCCTATATTTTTATTCTTTATAAAGAGCCAAATGCTTTATCAAATTGGTTTAATTTTGCAGGTAGATCGGTCAGTGGTGCAGAATTTAATCCACTTTTATTTGGAGCTGCAGCAACAGTTTCTTTTTCTTTAATTCCTCAAATTGGCGAACAGGTAGATTATCTCCGCTTTCTGCCAGATAAACAAAAAAATAATCAGATTAAATGGTGGTTAGCGATGATTTTAGCCGGACCTGGTTGGATAATTATTGGTGTTGCCAAACAATTAGGAGGTGCATTTTTAGCTTCCATTGCTGTTAGTCATGGAGTTAGTTTTGCTAAAGCTACTGAGCCAATACAAATGTATTTAGTAGGATTTACTGAGATATTTGATGACCCAAAAATTGTCTTAATAATAGGAACTCTATTTGTAATTATTTCTCAGATAAAAATTAACGTTACTAACGCTTATGCAGGTTCTTTAGCTTGGTCAAACTTCTTTTCTCGATTAACTCATAATCATCCTGGTCGTGTTGTTTGGCTAATTTTTAATGTGGCGATCGCTCTAGTTTTAATGGAGTTAAATGTATTTGCTACTTTAGAAGCAATATTAGGATTATATTCTAATGTAGCGATTGCTTGGATAGGAGCATTAGTTGCCGATCTTGTAATTAATAAGCCGTTAGGAATTAGCCCTTCTTACATTGAATTTAAACGAGCTTATCTACATAATATTAATCCTGTTGGTTTTGCCTCAATGCTGATTGCTTCAGCAGTATCAATGACTGCTTTTTTAGGAGTATTTGGCTCTGTTGCTCAAGCTTATTGTGGTTTTATTGCCTTGGTTTTAGCATTTATTCTTGCTCCGATAATTGCCATTATTACCAAAGGTAAATACTATATTGCCAGAGAAAATAAATATAGAAAAATCAATCTTGATGACACAATCGAATGCTGTATTTGTAATCAGAAATATGAACAGGAAGACATGGCATACTGTCCTGTTTATCAAGGTTCAATTTGTTCTTTATGTTGTAGCTTAGATTCCCATTGTCGCGACCGCTGCAAAGAGACTACTACAGCATTAACTCCCATAACTGAAAAACCGTTACTTACCATTGCTCGGAAAATTATCTCGACTAAATTTTCCCCACAATTAGGATTAAGAGTGGTTAAATTTTCAGGTATTTTTATGTTTATTTCTGGGTTAGTAGGATTAATATTTGGAGTCATTTATTATCTCGATATATCTCAAGATTTAGGGGCTAATTCACAGTCACGACTAATCACCCTAGTAAAATTATATTTTCCTCTATTGTTATTAATTGGTATAGGAAGTTGGTGGTTAGTATTGACTGAAGAAAGTCGAGATTTAGCCTTAGAAGAACTTAACTCTCAAAATTTACAACTCGAACAAGAAATTAAACAGCGCCAAGAAGTAGAAAATTCCCTGCGAAAATCTCAAACTAAATTAAAAGAACAAACTCAACAGCTTCAACAAACTTTAGAGGAATTAAAACAAAAAGAAGCTCAGTTAATTCAAACAGAAAAAATGTCTAGTTTGGGGCAATTAGTAGGAGGCGTTGCCCATGAAATTAATAATCCCGTGAGTTTCATTTATGGCAATCTAGACTTTATATATGAATATACTAAACAATTACTAACCTTAGTAGAACTTTATCAACAATATTATCCAGAACCAAAAGTAGAAATTGAAGAATATATTGAGGAGATAGATTTAGAATTCTTGAAAGAAGATTTATCTAAAATTATTTCATCAATGACAGTAGGAGCAACTCGCATTCGTCAAATAGTTCAATCTTTACGTAACTTTTCCCGCCTTGATGAATCAGAATTAAAAACAGTTGATATTCACGAAGGTATTGATAGTACTTTATTAATTCTCAACAACCGATTAAAATCTCAATCTAATAGTTCTGCTATTGAAGTTATTAAAAATTATGCTCAACTTCCTTTAATTAATTGCTATCCTGGTCAACTTAATCAAGTATTAATTAATATTATTAATAATTCCATTGACTCCATAAATGAATACAATCAAAAGCCAACTTCTTTAAATATTCAAGATTACTCTGGCATCATTCAAATTCGTACTAAAGTTTTAGAGCATAATTGGGTAGAAATTTCTATTGCAGATAATGGTACTGGTATTAAACCAGAGATACTAAATAAATTATTCGATCCCTTTTTTACAACTAAACCAATAGGTAAAGGAACAGGTTTAGGACTATCTATTAGTTATCAGATTATTGTGGAAAAACATCAGGGTAAACTCTTCTGTATTTCCACACCAAATAATGGTGTAGAGTTTATCATTCAGATTCCAATCAAACAGTAATTTAGTCTAAAGTCTTTTGGTTAGTGCTTATTATTGGTAATATTCTTTTTTCATGTTTGGTATAACAAATATTTATTAAATAAAATTTATAGGATAAAATTGAAATTTTGATACAGCAGATTCCACTTTTGTGAAGTACATTCATCGCGGGTAAGATGCCCGCACTTGCATTCATTTAATTGTTAAATATTTGTACTTCTTATACTTGGAATATACTGTATCTCTCCAATAATCAGAAGTGACAAAAAAAATTATTGTTGTTTAAAATTTTTAATCCCTCAATCTACCATACAAACATTTGAAAATAAAAATCGTAAGCATTTCCTGCGGAATACTGCGCAAACAGCAATAAGACTTTCCCCTTAAAGGCAGTGTTTAAATGAATATATACTTTAAGCTCAAGGTAGCTGACTTTCATAGTAATATCATGTCCGGTTGAACAGTGATAAATAAATAACTACCGAGGAGTCAGGAGTCAGGAGTCAGGAGGGAAGAAATGAAGAAGGAAGAGGAAGAATAGGACAAGAAGAAGAAAGTTTTTTTATAACTAATTATCCGGACATGATATAAGATTTAATTGTAGCTAAATTAATAAGCTTTGATCGCGCACTAAAAACAATAGCTGATAGCTGAATGCTGAATGCTGAATGCTTACTAAAAATCAACCAAACAATAATAGGGAAATTAAAAAAATCTTAAGTAATACAACTAATAATATACTATCGACGAAAATGAAAAAGAAAATATAAAAATTATCTATGCTATTAGTAATTTGATAGATAAATTCACCAGATAATATTATGCAAAATTTATCTCTTGAAACTCTAGGTATACCACCTAATGCGTGGGAAGTTGATGAAACAACAGCAGATATTACTCGTCCTCCTCTTCCTGCTAAACCCATTGTCATCAAAACAGAAACCAAAAGCATTAAATTAGATTTAGCCAAAACAGCAATTCTAATTATAGATATGCAAAATGACTTCTGTCATCCTGACGGTTGGTTAGCTCATATTGGTGTAGACGTTACACCTGCAAGGTCTCCCATTCAACCACTAATAAATTTCTTACCACAATTGCGATCGCAAAACGTCCCGATAATTTGGTTAAACTGGGGAAACCGTTCCGACCTACTGAATATTAGCGCTGGGTTACGCCATGTGTATAACCCTACTGGGAAAGGTATAGGTTTAGGCGACCCACTACCAAAAAATAACGCCCCCGTACTCATAGAAGGAAGTTGGGCAGCAGCAGTTGTGGATGAGTTGGAGCAACAAGTAGGAGATATTCGCGTGAGTAAATATAGGATGAGTGGGTTTTGGGATACTCCCCTTGATAGCATCCTGCGAAATATTGGCAAAACAACTCTCTTATTTGCAGGAGTGAATGCAGACCAATGTGTAATGGCAACATTACAAGATGCAAATTTCCTTGGTTATGACTGCATTTTAGTTTCAGACTGCACTGCCACTACTTCCCCTGAATATTGTTGGCAAGCTACTATTTATAATGTGAAACAATGTTTTGGGTTTGTCACAAATTCTCATGCTATTTTAGAAGCTATTAATTGAAGAAGGAAGAAGGAAAAAGAAAGAAGGAAGAAGGAAGAAGGAAAAATTGCTTATGGATAGTCAAAGATCGGCCACTTCCTATCTTATCCAAACAATTTTAAGCACCCTCTTTGACGGTGGGGTATTAAACCCATAAAAGAAAAGATAATATATATTTTTCTGAAAAGTTTCATGTTCAGTTAAATATTAATTACAAAAAATTGGCACTTTGTAGCTGTGGTTAAAAAGATACAAAATTCAACAATATATAAGTTAAGAAAATCCAAAAAAATCAAGGTAAAACAAAAAGTCAAATTGCCAATTTTTTTTATTTATTTCTCGATAAAAACCATGATTATTAATGCCAATATGAGTAGCTATGATGTCACTGGTGTCTAAGCAAAGCTCAAACTAAATAATCGATAATTTCCTGAATAAGTTAACACTATTACCTATAAAAAAATGATTAGTCAATGCATGATTCCAGTCCTTAAGTCTCCCCAAGATTATCAAGCATATCGTATTAGTCCCCATGATAGTAATCGATTAGCAATTATTTTCGACCCTGTAATTGCCAATGCTTCTTTAACTGTATGTTTAGAAATTTTTGATGTGGGGGGAAAAACTCCTCCAAATCGACATAATTTAGCGGTAGAAATGTTCTTTATTATTAAAGGAGAAGGAAGGGCAATATGTGATGGAAAATCTGTTAATATTCGTGCTGGTGATAGTATTCTAGTACCACCAACAGGGATTCATGTCATAGAAAATACTGGCTTAACTCGTCTCTATACTTTATGTATTATGGTGCCAAATGAAGACTTTGCCGAACTAATTCGTAGTGGAATACCAGTAGATTTAGACGAAGAAGATATGCAAGTTCTTTCTCGCTCAAGTTGTATTTAAGAAGGAAGAAGGAAGAAGGAAGAAGGAAGAAGAAATAAGGAAAAAAGGTGGATTGGGACTCAAAGTTCAACAAGCGTTTCAACAATTAATTAGGGTTTGCTGAAAAAGTCTGATGGTGATGATAGGCAACAGGGAACAGGCAACGGGCAACAGTTTAGACTATCTGCTACGGCAAAATTTTCGGCATTGTCAGGGGAAAAGTATTAGCATTTTGAGACTACAACAACCAAAAACCTTGCACCCCCTCAGCAATATTTAACCCTGGAAGCCTTGACAGGTAATGATTACAATTTTATTCAGCAAGCCCTAATTATTAATTATTAATTATTAATTATTAATTATTAATTATTAATTATTAATTAGTAAACACCCTGTAGATTGCGGGGTATTAAACCTAAAATAAAAAGATAATTTTTGATATAGCAACTACCATTATTACTTTTGACTTATGGAATATCTAAAACAACAGTATATCAATAATCAACCTTCTATCCTAGATGACTAAACGCCTTTTTTATTCTCCTATAAAAAAGGAAGACAAAAGAAGAAAATATTACCCAAAATACCAGTTCCCCAATTCTATTTTTTCTGTTCCCTTTTGCCAAAAATTAAAATGAAAAATTTATATTATATCTGCTTAATTAGCACTCAAAAATATTTTGATTTCTATCCTCCGTTATATCAATTGCGTGTGAAGCTACACAGAATTATGAAACTTATTACTTGTCTGTATTTATCTACAGTAAACTTGAAAGAATAAAAGATAAAAAAAATATTTTGATTCAATCCTCTTATTTTAAAAGATAGGTAATAGTTAACAATTAATTATTAATTGTTGAACTTCTTCTTTACCGAAAATTTGGGTTTAAAATCTCCCCTTTTAAGGGGATAAAAAAGAAAATTATGCATTTTCTTGCCTCTCTATTTCAGGAGGCACTGTTAACTGATAACTGATAACTGAATTGAACTACTCCCTACTCCCAAAATGAAAGTATTACCCAAAGAAACAGCTTCAATATTTACCAGAGATAAAATACGTCTAGACGCTGATATTTATCGCCCTGATGCAGAGGGTGAATTTCCAGTACTATTAATGCGACAACCTTATGGCAGATCGATCGCCTCCACAGTAGTCTACGCTCATCCAAAATGGTATGCTTCCCATGGTTATATTGTGATTATTCAAGATGTAAGAGGTAGAGGTACATCTGAAGGAGAATTTCAACTATTTACCCATGAAATTGAAGATGGAATTGATACTATTAATTGGGCAGCAAATTTACCAGGTAGCAATGGCAAAATAGGAATGTATGGATTCTCTTATCAAGGCATGACTCAACTATATGCTGCTAGTGCTAAACCTCCCGCTTTAAAAACAATTTGTCCTGCTATGATTGCCGATAATTTATATTCAGAATGGGCTTACGAAGGAGGAGCATTTCGTTTACAAACAAACTTGGGTTGGGCAATTCAACTAGCAACAGAAACTGCCCGTTTACGAGGAGATGAACAAGTTTATCAAGAACTTTATCAAGCTGCTAAAAATTTGTCTTTTTCGACTCCAATTCCTGCTTTATCGGAAGTAATGAATAAGTATGCACCAGACTCTTTTTATCATCAATGGTTAGAACAAGACCGACCTGGTGAATATTGGCAAAATCTGTCACCAAATTTAGAAAATATAGACCTACCAATGTTACATATTGGTGGTTGGTTTGATACCTATTTACGAGGTACAATTAATTTGTATCAAAAAATATCTTGTCGTAGTAAATTCCTACAAAAATTAATAGTAGGTCCTTGGTCTCATATTCCTTGGGGAAGAAAACTAGGAACTATAAATTATGGTTTAGTCGCTTCTAACCCCATAGATGATATACAAATATTATGGTTCGACCAATTTCTCAAAGGAATAAATACAGGAATATTAGAGCGATCGCCTGTTTCTTTATTTGAGATGGGAAGTAACGAATGGCGTAATTTTGATTCCTGGCCGAGTAATAATTATCAGTTCTATTATTTAGCTAGTACAGGACTTGCGAATATGAGAGAAGATTCAGGGAAACTCAACGATAATTGTCCTGATATTTCTACTGATGATATATTCGTACATGACTCTTGGCGACCCGTTCCAGCATTAGGCGGTCATGCCACATTTCCAGCAGGTTCTTTTGAACGTTCAGAATTAGATTGTCGTACCGATATTTTGACTTATACTTCTGAATTTTTAACAGAAGATTTACACATAGCTGGAGATATTTATCTAGAAGTATATTGTACAGCAGATACCAGTAGTTTTGACCTTTCAGCTGTGTTATCTGAAGTTAAACCAAACGGCAATGTTTATAATTTTACCCAAGGTTATATCAAGGTTGTTTCTAACAATCTACCAGTGAAAATATCTTTACAACCAACTTGTATAAAAATTGAGAAAGGTAATGCTATTCGACTAAGTTTAAGTGCAGCTTCTTTTCCTGCATATTTAATTAATCCTGGCATAGATAAACCACCAAAAGAAGTACGATTAATTGACGCAAAAATTATTACTATAACTGTTAGTTCAGGAAAAAATAATCCTTCACGAATTTCTTTATCTACAGCAGGAAACAGGGAACAGGAGGGAAAACATTCCCCTGTCTGAAGTTCATCATCAGCAAAAGAAATAATATTTCCTTATATTCAATCAAGAACGGTTTTAACCACAGGTAATTAGGGTTTGCTGAATAAATCTAAAAGCATTGACATATAAAGGTTGAGCGCATTTTTTAGTTGAGAAAAATCCAAGCTTTTAGGTGCTTAGGTTCAAAAAATTAGCATTTTAGGCGCATAGTTGCGCAGAAAAATCAAAAGACGATTCTTCCTCCTACTTTCTCTATAATTCCCATTTATACTGACTCCTGACTCCTGACTCCTACCCTAACCCATAAGACTTTTTCAGCAAACCCTAATTATCCATTATCCATTATCCATTATCAATTAATGAATTTTTCCTTCTGCTATATAATAATTTTTAGAAGTAAATTAAAAAATATATAAATATGTTCTATAGTCGTAGTCTTTTAGAAATTGCTGAATATATTTTTATTACTGCTTCTGTTGTAGGATTTTTGGCAAATTATATATTCGATAAACCAATTATTTATGCAGTAGGATGTGTTTTGATTTCTCTGCTAATTAATTTAGTTAATCGACATAAATTAGCAGCACAAATTAAAGTAATTAAATTTGATAATACTGGAAAAATAGAGCAATATCAAGAGTCAATTTCCCAAATGATTTCCCAGTTACAAAATAGTATAGCTTTGTTTGAATCTACTGCTGAAAACTTAGAAGATAATCAGGAAAATATCAAAATTAAACCTTTGCTGGAGACCATTAAAAGTTTATCTAATCGATTTGATATTCAGGAGCAAACTATTAAACTTTTACAAACAGAACTAGAAATGATTTCTCAGCAGTTTAAACAGCGACCAGAATTACAGCAAATTAATGATTTAACAAGTGTGATTATTGATTTACAGCAGTTTATTAAAAAATTACCAGAGTGGAGCGATCTACGACAACATCAGTTTCAAAAGTTAGAAGAAAAAGTTAATCATGCTTTGCATAAACTTGAGGAAAGTATTGCAGAAGGAAAAAGGAAGACCGAAGTTGGAAGAAGGGAGAAGGAAGAAGTGGATGGGGACTCAAACCACAACCAATTGTAATATCAAAGACCATATTGAATCTAAATTTAGATTCACAATACTAGATCATAAACTTCAAGATATAGCAATCCTAAATCATTGAACAGAGAACAGGTAACAGGGAGAAATAATTGGGGTTTGCGTATGGAAAGTCTTTTTGCTCTTTGTAGGAGACAGGAGACAACCCACCCCTCACCCCTCCCCCTCCCAACCCACCCCTAACCCCTCCCAGGAGGGGAGGGGGAGACAGGAGACAGGAGAAATGGGAATGAGAGGGGAGGTAGGAGTAAGAATTTTCAGAATGATTTTTTTACCATAGTCAGCCCAAAATACTAGCTTTTTGCAGCTCTAGGCACCGAAAAGCTGGCACTTTTTTGAACCCCAAAAAGGCTAATACCTTTATTTATCAATACGCGCGAGAATTAATCAGCAAGCCCTAATTATAACTGTTTTACCGAACATGATATAATATATCGCTCAAAGCAAACGTTAGGACAGATCAAAGGCTTAAAACTCAGGCAACGTAATACTTTTCCTTCTTTCTTCTTCCTTCTTCCTTCTTTCTTCTGCTATATCTCTAAAATGAAATAAGTAATTGTCAATAATCTTCCAGATATTAAGATTTTAAAATTTAAGATACCCCTGATAATTATCATTATCAATCAATTATTTTTTGACGACTTAACGTGCTTAACTAATAATCGAGCGATCGCTTCGAGTTGCTTATGATTAAAACTTTTAATAATTAATTTAACTACTTCTTTAGGGTCTTTTGGCAAAGTTACTTTTTTCTGCTCAGAAGCCTTTGCTATTTCCTTAAGGTCTTGACTCGCCACTATTTCCTGTACTTTTCCTGCTTGGATCAACTCACCTGCTTGATTAAGTTCTTTAATAATTACAGGAGCTAGAATTTGATAAGACAACTTAGAACTAGCGATCGCCTGTCGAGAATATGTAACTAAAGTCTTCCAAATTTCTGTATTTTCATCCAACTTCAACAAACCATTACAAACCTCTGTAAGCTGTTTTCTAGAATCAGGAGAATCAGCTTGTTTAAACACCTCCAACATTTCTTTTAACTTACTTTTAACTTGTTGAGCAAATTTAGATTTAGATAGTGTCTTCCCATTTCCAACAGCAGTAGATTGAGAAACAGTACCACCACCCACTAAAGTATTCAAATTAGTTTCTAATTCTGAAAATAGAGGCAAAGCATTATCAACAATTTCTTGTCCCTCTTCTTCCCTCAAACCATAGGGACCTTGCAGACGTTCTACTAACTCTTTGAGAGTATCATATCCTTTTAAAAATTGAGACTCTACTGTTTGGTCAATATCAACAGGATTTTCGCGGATTATTTTGAAACAATCTTCTAAACGGTGAGCTACCTTTTGTACACTGTGCATTCCTAACATAGCAGCCCCACCTTTTACAGAATGAGCTGCTCTAAACATATCATTAATAGTTTCAGAATCTGACATTGTAGACTTCAAATCTACCAACCCATTTTCTAGAGTAACTAAATGTTCTTCTGCTTCTAATATAAATAATTGTTTAATCCGATCGTCTTGTTCTGATGACACAATATTTCTCCTAAAAATTAAAATTATTAACTAATTACAGCAGTTTTGGAGTTGACGAGGTACAAAGTTTTATTGCTCTAGGGAACAGGGAACAGAGAATATAGGAATAATACCAAATCCGGTTATCAAGCATCACTTTTTTCAAATTTATCTCTCACCCTTCAGCATAGCTATCTTCTACCTTACCTTCATAAATATTGGTTCTGTCGATCGCCGGATTTTAGTATAAATAGTCTTATAAATGTACCTCACACTTCCTCAAAAGTGCTGTAAGTAAGAAAAAAAGGAGTTCAGTAGAAAACTCCGTTGACTTGAAGTTACTACTTCTATTCTAGCATTCATAACTAGGTATCTAAAAGCATCTTAATGTAATTAATTACATCTATTTTAATCCTTTTTTGACTGATAATTAGCGGATAATTTAATGTTAATACCAAATTCATAAGAAGTTACATAGAAAAATATATAGATCGGAGTTGACTGTAGATCGAAATAGACAAGTTAATAAATTTCATAGATGTAAAAGAGGTGTGGGGAATTGGAGAAGTTTTGAGCCATTTATTGTATAAAAAAAAGTACATTTTTGTTGAAATTTTATACTGAATAAAAGTGATTACTCATCTCTTTGTTAAAAACATTCCCTTATAATATAGAATCCGGTTATATAACATATGTTGATAGTTCTATATTACTTCAATATTTAATCTCCCCCACTCCCCCACTCCCTCACTCCCCCACTCCCCCTCTCCCCCACTCCCCCACTCCCCCACTCCCCAACCAGAGCCTTAATGGCCTAAATGGCAATTGTGCCAATATTTATAAGCAGCATAAGCCAAAGTAACCACACAAGTGACAATAGCAGATTCATCTG
>JAAHGF010000038.1 GCA_010672585.1 Okeania sp. SIO1I7
GAATATTACTCTCAAAAAAAAGATTTGGTCAATACTAAAGACAAGTTTCCTTCCTACAAGCTAATTCATTCTCAGGTATGCCAGGATTGTATAAAACGAGTAAAACTTGCGTTTGATAGATGGTTGACAGCAGACAAAAATGGAAATAAATTAGGAAAACCAAGGTTTAAAGCAAAAGGACGTTATCGTAGTTTTACTTATCCTCAAATCAAACAAAACTGTATTGAAGGAAATCAAATTAATTTGCCAAAAATAGGCAACATCAAGTTGATTAAACATCGACCGTTACCTGATGGTTTTCAAATTAAAACAGTAACAATTAGTCGTAAAGCAGATGGTTATTATGTAACATTATCCCTAGAAGACAAATCAGTTCCCGCTTTCACAAATAAAGTGGAACCTACATTAAAAAACACTCTGGGGATTGATATGGGGTTGAAGGAATTCTTAGTAACAAGTGAAGGAGAATCAGTCCCCATACCTCAATACTACCGAAAATCTCAGCAGCAATTAAAAACTCTACAAAAACGCTTATCCCGTAAAAAGAAAGGAAGCAAAAGATGGTTAAAAGCTGTTCTAGCTGTAGCCAAACAACATAAAAAAGTAGCCGATAAACGTAAATATTTTCATTTCAAAACAGCCAATGAATTGTTATCAAAAGCCGAAGTTATCGCCCATGTAGACGCGGAGCGGCGTGCGGAGGCAAACTTAAACATTAAAGGGCAAGCATTGACTCGTTTGAGTAAATCAATTAATGATGCTGGCTGGGGACAATTTCTAACTATTTTAACTGTCAAAGCCGTTAGCGCAGCTCCTCCGCAGGAGGCAAATGCTAGACAGAAAACTATAGCAGTGAATCCTCAAAATACCAGCCAAGATTGCTCGAATTGCGGTGGAAAAGTCCCGAAAGAATTAAACATACGAACTCATTCTTGCCCACACTGCGGTATTGTCATAGACCGCGACTGGAATGCAGCGATAAATATCAAAAATAGGGCGGTAGGGCATTCCGTTCTTAAAGCTCGTGGAGTCCGACGGGGTACCGGGACTGCGAAACGAGAAGCCCACACTATAGCGCCAGCAAGCGTGTGGGAGTATGTCACATAGTATAGGTTTTGTCTACAAAATAATAAATCTTAATTAAATTGGTAATTAGTTGTGAAATCCCATTCCTCTCTCTTCGTAGTATCACTAACTTTTTTCTTGTGGAATTTTTTCAGTAACTGGAAAACTCAGGCAAATGCTCAGATAGTTCCAGATGAAACCCTTGGTGAAGAAAGTTCTGTTGTCAATTCCATCGATCAACTGAAAGACCAAATTGAAGGAGGAGCTATTCGTGGCTCAAATTTATTCCATAGTTTTCAGGAATTTAATATCAGAGAAGGTAGAAGCGTTTATTTTATCAATCCTAACGGCATAGAAAATATCCTGACTAGAATTACAGGTAACAACCCCAGTAGTATTTTAGGCAAATTGGGGGTAGATGGCGGGGCAAATTTATTTTTGGTTAATCCCCAGGGCATTTTTTTTGGGCCTAATGCCAGTTTAGATATTCGAGGTTCATTTATCGCCACAACTGCTAACGAAATTAGACTGGGAGAAAATGGACTCTTCAGTGCTACAGCACCTCATACCAGTAATTTATTATCCGTAGAACCCTCAGCTCTATTCTCAAATCAACTGGAGACTCGAACTAGAGGAGCAATTATTAATCAATCAGTAGAAGTAGGTTTGGAATTAGAAGGAGAAAAAACTCTAGCATTTGTAGGAGGAGATGTAATTGTAGATGGAGGGCTAATTATAGTACCACAGGGAAGGGTAGAGTTAGGAGCAATAGGAAATAACTCTGTTGTTAAGTTGAATTCAACAAACAAAGGCTATGAGTTAGATTATTCTGAGGTTGAGAATTTTCAGGATATAGATATTAATTCTGCTGTTATTGATACTCAAGGAGATGAGGGTGGTGGTGATATTTCAATTCAAGGGAGGCGTATTACTGTTACAGGAATTTCTACAATTGTTGCAAGTACAAATGGATCGCAACCAGGAGGAAACATAGAAATTACTGCTTCAGAAGTAGTAGAAGTAGCTGATAGTGATATTTTTAGTGATGTTGGTAACGAAGATGGGAGTAACGAAGAAGCTACAGGAAATGGAGGTGATATAGATATTGAAACTCAGCGTTTGATTATCAGGGATGGCTCGTTAATTGCAACAGATACTTTTGGTGGAGGTGATTCTGGAAACTTAACATTAAGAGCAACTGAGATTGAAGCTAGAGGTAAAAGTAGTCGAGTAGATGAAGATGGTTTTAATTTCAACAATTTTATAGGCACTGATGTTGAACTGGAAGCTACTGGAGATGGAGGAACATTAACCATTGAAGCTCAAAATATCAATTTACAAGATGAGACTCAAATATCTACAGGTACTTTTGGGGAAGGTAAAGGAGGTAACATTAATATCCAAGCTCAACAGTTGATACTTAGAGATGGCTCAAACATTGGAGTAGACACTTTTGGTGAAGGTCAGGCTGGAAGCCTAATAGTACAAGCAAAAGAAATTGAGCTTATTGGTATCACAGAAGATGGGTTGAGTAGTGGTTTGTTTGCGACAGTTCAACCAGAAGCAACAGGGAATGGAGGATTTCTTTCCATTGAAACTAAGCGCTTGAGCATACAGGATGGAGGATTAGTAGGTGTTTTAACCTTGGGTGTAGGCAATGCCGGAGAACTTAACATTAAGGCTAATGAAATAGAAGTGATTGGCCGTTCTGAGGATGGTATTTTTCCTAGCACTATATCTGCCACAGTACGAGATGATGGCGAGTTTAGATCCAGTGGTAATGGTGGAGAAATATCCATTGAAACTGATAGTTTAACAATCCGAGATGGGGCTACAGTTGAGGCTCGAACTGAGGCAGATGGAACAGCAGGAAGTATTTCCATTGAAGCCAATAATAACATTACTGTCTCTGGGTTTAGTTCCATTTCTGGTGATTCTAGTGCTATTACTGCTGGTACAGAGTCACGTGCAACTGGAAAGGGCGGTAGTATAGAAATTACTACTCCTATCCTGAATATTGATAATGGAGCATTAATTACGGCAAGAAGTAACAGTGATTTTGACGGAGGTAATATTTCTCTGAATATCAACACCTTAAATCTCACAACAGGTGGTCAAGTTCTGACCTCTAGTTTCGGCGGTGGTGATGGAGGTACAATAGAAATAAATGCTAGAGAAGGTATTTTTATTTCAGGCATCGACTCCAACTTCAATGAAAGAGAAGAATTGGGAATGATGATAACCAATAGAGAAATAGAAATCGGCGGTAGTTCAGAAAGCGCGGTCGCTTCCCGTGCCACAGGTAATGGTGATGCGGGTTCAGTTATAATCAATACACCTCTACTGAGGGTGGAGGACCTGGGTATAGTGACTGTTAGTAGTTCCGGCGAAGGTGTAGCAGGTTCACTGAATGTTAATGCTCCATCAATTGAATTGAACAATGGTACTCTGGCAGCAGAAACTAGCGCTGGAGACCAAGGTAATATTACGATCGACTCTTCAAATATCAGTTTAGAAAACAACAGTTCGATTACTACCAGTGCTAGGGGGGATGCTACGGGAGGCAATATTACTATTGATACTAAGTTTATTATAGCTAGAGATGGTAGCCAAATTAATGCTAATGCTGTTGAAGGTCAAGGTGGTAATATTGATATTACAGCTGAGGGATTATTTTTTGACAACAGCAGCAATTTGACTGCTAGTTCAGCATTAGGAATTGATGGCACCATTAATGTCAACACTCAAGTAGACCCCACTCAAGGGGTGGTGACATTATCTCCTGAAGTTGTGGATGCGGAGTCTGTGGTAGCACAAAATCTATGTTTACCAAATCAAGATCGAATAGCAGGGAGTAGTTTTGTCATTACAGGTCGAGGGGGTTTACCACCAAATCCTACTCAACCCTTAACAGTATTGAGAGGGGTCGTAGGTTGGGAAACTGGCGCGAAAAAAACTACATCATCAGATGTCAAGCAACAAACTGTATTAGTTTACCAGAGACAACAGAGTAAAAAATTACCAGAAATTTTTCAAGCTCAGGGTTGGGTAATGAATACATCTGGTAATATTATCCTGACAGCTACTTCCCCCAGTGTAAATACAGGTAGTTTACAATTAATTCACCCAGGTTGTTATGTATTAGGGGAATAACGACCGAGGAGTAAGGAGTAAGGAGTCAGGATGGAAAAAGAAGGAAGTTTTTGATCGCTAATTATCAAACAGGATTGGGTCGCGAAACCCCGCCTTTTAAGGCGATCTGGTTTTTGGAGTATTGCTCAAATCCCCGTTACAAAAATAACTTCTGTACGAGCGTTAGCGGCAGCTCTGCGTTAGCAAACGGCAGAAAGCTTGCGCATAACTATCGTTAACGCCCCTACTGACTTCTGACTTCGTTAACCGGACTTGAGTTCTGGTAGGGGAGCTGTCGATAGGGCGGTGTAAAGAATTCAGGAAGGAACAAAGGAGGGAAGAAGAAAAGTAAAGATAATTTCAGTATTTCTTCGGTACTGTCAGTTCTTACAGCAGATTTAAGGTAAATGAGGTACACATAAGAACAGTAAAGTATTTGTAGTGTGGGCATTTTGCCCGCGACTGGTGTACCTCACTAATATGAAATATGCTGTAAATTCTATTTATATAGCAATGTGCGCTGGCATATTTACAAATTATAGGAGGTGTCCAATAGCTAAAAGTCTTATATGATTCCTACGGAATGCTTGCGCAAACAGCTTTTTATTCCCCCTGTTGCCCCACAGGAGTGCGCATTCCCTCACAGGAGTGCGCGTTCCGCAAGCGAGCTGTCGTCGTCCCGGGGTCGCACCGCTGTTGCCTATTGCCTGTTGCCTGCGCACAGCGCTATAAATGACCGCATTTTATATCAATATATCATAGATCGATGTTTAATAATAATTATGAAATTAAAATCTCTACTAGCTTTGCTCAGTTCAACATCAGGAATATGGCTAATTTTATCTAGTTTATTTTGCCAAAATTCAGGAAATGCTCAAATAATTCCCGACCAAACATTAGGGAAAGAAAATTCAGTTATTAATTCCATAGATAGATTAAAAGAACAGATAGAAGGTGGAGCAATTAGAGGTTCAAATTTATTTCATAGTTTCCAAGAATTTAACGTTGGAGAAAATCGAAGTGTTTACTTCACAAATCCAGCAGGAATTGAAAATATATTAACAAGAATTACAGGTAATAATGCTAGCAATATATTAGGAAAGTTAGGAGTATTAGGAGGAGCAAATTTATTTTTAGTCAATCCTAATGGCATATTATTTGGACGTAATTCTAGTCTAGATATTAGCGGTTCATTTATTGCGACAACAGCTAACGAAATTAGGTTAGGAGAAAATGGATTATTTAATGCTACTAATCCTCAAAATAGTAACTTATTATCAGTAGAACCTTCAGCTCTATTTTTTAATCAAGTTTCTGTGGCAAAGGCATCCTGCCTGTGTCAAACTCAAGGAAATATTGTCAGTCAATCAAACGCAGAAGAAATTGGTCTACAAATACCATCTGGAGAAACTTTAGGATTAATAGGAAGGGGGGTAATTATTGACAGTGGAAAACTGACAACAGAACAAGGAAGAATAGAAATAGGTAGTGTTGGAGATAGCAGTTTAGTAAGATTAGAAAACACCAATAACTATACTTTTAATTATTCAGAAGTAGAAAACTTTGAGAATATACAAATCAAGAATAGTGCTGTTGTGGATGTAAGTGGAGAAGGTAGTGGTGATATTCAACTCCAAGGTAGACAAGTAAGCATCACAGGAGGTTCAACTATTGTAGCTAATACTTTAGGTAATGAACCAGGAGGTAGCATTTCATTGATATCTTCCGAATTATTGGAAGTAACAGAAAGCTTTGTGGATGCTGATGTAGGATTTGCTGCAACTGGCAGTGGCGCAAGCATTACAACTAATGCTCCACGTTTAATACTCACAAGTGGAGGACAGATAAGTACAGCTACATTTGGCACAGGTACAAGCGGGGAGCTGACAGTAAACGCCAATGAAATAGAAGTTATGGGTATATCAGCAGATGGTCAAAATCTCAGTGGCATATTTACAGATGTATTACCAGGAGCAACAGGTAGAGGTGGAGACCTAACAATTAATACTCAAAACCTCAAGCTTTTCAATGGGGGACAACTGACAGCCAACGTTTTTGGTGCAGGACAAGGAGGAAATTTAACTGTCAATGCCACTGAAATAGAAGCCTCTGATACTATTGTATCTCAAAGTACTGTTCCTCAGCAACAACTCCTGTTAGAATCTCTAAATGGTCAATTTCCCAGTGCAATTTTAGCTCTAGTTATACCGGAAGCTACAGGAAATAGTGGCAAATTAACAGTTAATAGCGGACGCATAGTATTACGCAAGGGAGCGCAAATAGGAACTGGTACATTTGGTGCCGGAGATAGTGGAGAACTGGCAGTTAAGGCAAGGGAAATAGAAATCAGCGGTACTTCTGAAGATGGTTTTCTGCCAAGTAGCTTTTTTACTACAGTTTTATTAGGTGCTACAGGTAAAGGTGGAAATCTTACTATTGATACTCAGTCTCTAACTCTACAAAATGGAGGACAAGTAAGAGCTGGTACATCTGGTGTGGGAGATAGTGGAGATGTAACTGTAACAGCAAAGGAGATTAATTTGCAGGGTAGTTTTACTAATGATTTTTTGCTTTTACCAAGTACTATTCAAGCTGCAGTTGAAGACTTCTCGACTGTCGCTCCATCGGGTATTGGTAGTGGTGATGGCGGTGAAATATTGATTAACACAGGTCGCTTGACTGTTGAGGATGGAGGCACAATTAGCGCTCGCACTGAAGGGGAAGGCAAAGGTGGAAATATAGAAATTAATGCCACCGATATTGAGGTAAATAACGGTTTTATTACTGCTGATAGTAATGAGAGTGCAGCAATAATTAGGAATGGAGATGGAGGAAATTTAACAATTAATACTCAAAATCTCATGTTGACAAATGGAGGCTCAATTTTAGCATCTACTTCCAGCGAAGGTCAGGGAGGAAATATAGAAATTAATGCCACTGAAATAGAAGCAGAGGGTATTTCACCAGATGGTCAGTTTCTCAGTGGTGTAAATAGTCAAGTTGCATTAGGTTCTACAGGGGATGGGGGCAACTTAACAATAGATACCCAACGTCTAATACTACGAGACGGAGCAATAATTCAAGCAGCAGTCTTCAGCTCCGGTCAAGGAGGAAACATTACAGTCAATGCAAAAGAAATAGAGCTATCAGGTAATGCTACCAGTGAAAATTTATTGCCAGAAATATCATCTCTAATTCAAAGTATAAACGGCCAAGTTCCTAGTGGTTTGTTGACAACTGTTTTACCCGGAGCAACAGGAAATGGTGGAAATTTAGCAATTAATACTCAAACTCTACAGTTAGAAGATGGAGGGTTAATAGGTACTGGAACATTTGCTCAAGGTCAAAGTGGAGACTTAACAGTACGAGCAACAGATATTGAGATGAGTGGTACTATTCCTAGCGGTCAACTTCCTAGTAGCTTGTTTACTTCGGTGTTTAATGGAGCTACAGGTAACGGCGGAAATTTAACTGTTGACACCGAGCGCTTGAGCTTAAGAAATGGTGCTCAAGTCAGAGCAGGTACATCTGGTGTGGGTAGTAGTGGAGACTTAACGGTGCGAGCAACAGAAATTGAACTCATTGGTCGTGCTGAAGATGGTGGACTCCCTAGTAGTATTCTTGCTAGTGTAGAAGACTTAAGAGATTTGTCTCTAGGAGTAGGCAGTGGAGATGGAGGCAACGCATTCATAGAAACAGAACGCTTGACAATTCTAGATGGAGCTGAAATCAGTGCTAGTACCTTTGGAGATGGCAAAGCAGGAAATTTAACGGTTAGTGCCAGTGAAAATATTACTCTATCTGGAGTAAATTCAATTTCTGGTGACTCCAGCACTATTACTGCTCGCACCCTTGGTAATGGCAATGCTGGATCTATCAATATTAATACACCGAATTTAAAAGTGGAAGACCGAGCGATCGTTACCGTTAGTAGTTCTAGCAGTGGGGTTGCAGGTTCCCTCAATATTAATGCTCCATCTATTGAACTCAATAATGGTACTCTTAGTGCAGAAACTACAGCTGGAGACCAGGGTAACATTACTATACAAGCTTCAGATATTAACCTAGAAAATAATAGTGCAATTACTACCAACGCTACAGAGACTGCCACAGGTGGAGATATTAATATTGATGCACAATTTATTATTGGAGCAGATAATAGCAACATTAGTGCCAATGCTATAGAGGGTCAAGGTGGTAATATTTCTATTAACGCAGAAGGAGTTTTTCTTGATAATAGTAGTAAAATTACTGCCACCTCAACTTTGGGCATTGACGGTACAGTTGAACTTAATACTCAAGTAGACCCCACTCAAGGAATAGTCAGATTATCTGCAACAGTCATAGATGCTCAATCATTAGTGGCCAAAAATATATGTGCGCTGACTCAATCTCAAAAAGAAGGTAGTTTGTTTGTGATTACAGGTCGAGGGGGTCTACCACCAGATCCAACTCAACCATTGACAGTCTTGAGAGGAACGGTGGAATGGGAAACAGAAATACCCAGTCATACAAGTAATTTTATGAGAGGCGATCGACAACCTGTTGTAGTCTACCATCGGTCAGAAGTCGAGGACTTGCCAGAAATTCGTCAAGCTCGGGGTTGGGCAATGACTGAAAGTGGTACTATTATACTCACTACTACTGCCGCGACTGTCAATACAGGTGGTTTACAGTTAATTCATCCTAGTTGTTATCTATTTTCACCTGTGGCATTTCGAACTTTTTCCAATTAATTATATCATATCCGGTAGCATGAGAGCCTATATAGAACCCCAGTAGACATCTCCAGAAAAGAGGCAACAGGCAACAGCTCATCTGGCAACAGAAAGAAATAATTGATAATTTATGGATAAGAATTGATTTGATTTTTGATTTTTGGAGATGTCTAGTAGCAACTGGTAGCGCACTAAGAGAAAAGGATGATTTCCGACCTTAAAAATGGAATTGAAGCCATTCCCATACGACTCCTGACTCCTGACTCCTGACTCCTGACTCTTATCTCGTTATTTATAACTATATATAACATTGCACAGTCCATTGTTACTGTATGTAACGGCCAAACTTGCAGAAATGCTTAAATACATATTGATATCCTCCCGATGTTGCGCATGACGCTACAACGCGGGATTCCTAAACCTCGCGGATCAGGACTTTCTGCTTCGCTCTGCACTGCCTCCGAGGCCAAACCTCTTTCTGGTCTAAAGGCGCGTTCCACAGACTGACACTGCTAGTCCAGCAGCCTTATTTAAGGTTAACACACTATTGGCACTCGCCGCAAAATTGATTGGTTTTCCCATCTCTCCGCTCCCCTAATAGCTACAGCTAGGCTCCGCCTTTTCCTGACGGAATGCTCCGCAAACATGTCGGCGACAGCCGTTAACGCAGTTATGCGCTAGCAAAACGGGAGAGCGCGGGTATTCAACCAACGTTTAGATAAATGTGTCGTCACATACTGCTTCATAAAACTGATACAAAGCGTCACATAACGTGACAAATTGATGTGTACGGACGTTGCATACAACGTCCCTACCTGCTTATTGTGAGGCCATCGGCGGTTACTCATCCACAGGCATTGACGGTCAAGCCAACCGCATCTCTATAGTCTATACTTAAATGTAAGTATTTGTCAATCAACATCAGAAAAAAGTCCTAAAACCCTTGCTGCGCCGTTTTAGCGTAGGGAGCGAGATTTCTTCTAAGGTCTATGTCTATATAGATAGACCGCCAGAAATGTTTAAGCAGCGATTAGTGCAGAAGATACAAATTTCACCCTCGTTACTACTTGCGTGCGAGAACTAGCGTATTATGTCGCGCTCCGTATCGCAAATTGTTAACTAAGTCGAAACTCTACTTTTTCTATCGACCAACCATCTCTAAGTTGGCAAATTTCTCATTATTTTCTCCGTTGAATATTAGGGAAATAGAAAAAAAAGAAGTATAACTATGGATAAAATAGCCCAATGATGGGTGAGACATTCTACACCCTGAAAATTATTTTGGGCATTTTATTTTGAGTCTTAACATTAAGCCATGAAAGGACACTATAAAAAAAATTTTATTATTTCGATGACCAAATTTTATTATTTGCTCAGGCAGGACCTCAACCTAGAAAAAAAGTTATGATTGTCTGGATAATAATTCTTATTTCTTTATCTTATGTTTCTACTTCTGAACCTGCTATTGCTCAAACAACTCCTAGGCCAGTTAACCCTAACCCTCAACCCATACCACAAGTAGAACCATTACCTCCACCAGATGATTTACTCCAACCTCCACCAACACAACTTCCCCAGTCACCTCCTCTGCAAATTCCAGGTCAAATTACAGTAACCCAATTTGTAGTTGTTGGTAGTACAGTTTTTAGTTCTACAGAATTGGCGGAAATTCTTGAACCTTTTACAGATAGACCTATTTCTTTTGCAGAATTACTAGAAGCACAAACAGCAGTGACTCAGCTATATTTCGAGGGAGGATATGTTACTTCTGGAGCATTTATTCCCCCACAAACCTTGCAAGATGGCAAAGTTACAATAGAAGTGATAGAAGGGGTAGTTGAAGAAATTGAGATTTCGGGGTTAAAACGACTTAATTCTGGTTATATTCGCAGTCGAATTGAATCTGGTATTAAAACGCCTTTAAATCAAGATGATTTATTTCAATCTTTACAGTTACTTCAGCTTGACCCTTTAGTTGAGAGATTATCTGCTAATTTAACAGCAGGTTCTCGTCCTGGTTTGAGTAGGTTAGAGGTTGAGGTGGAAGAAGCACCTGCTTTTTTTGCTCAACTTTCTGCTGATAATTTACGTTCTCCTAGTGTGGGTACTGTTCGTCGCCAAGTTCAACTTTCTCATAGTAATTTGACTGGGTTTGGCGATCGCCTTAATGCAACTTATTACAATACAGATGGTAGTGATACTCTTGATGATTTTAGTTATACTATCCCCATTAATTCTAAAAATGGAACTATTAGTTTACGTCATCGTCGCACCAGTAGTGAAATTATTGAAGAACCTTTTAATGAACTAGATATTGAAACAAATTCTCGCACTTATGAGATGAGTTTTCGCCAACCTATTTATCAAACTCTTAGTAAAGAAATTGCTCTGGGTTTGACAGGTTCTGTAGAAGAATCAAAAACTACTCTTTTAGGTGAACCTTTTCCAGGTTCTGTAGGTGCAGAAGATGATGGGGAAATTAGAATTTCTTCAATTCGTTTTTTTCAGGAATATACTTCTAGGAGTACTAATGATGTGTTTGTGGCACGGTCAGAATTTTCTCTAGGAATAAATGCTTTTGATGCTACTGTTAATAGTAATGCTCCAGATGGAAGATATTTTTCTTGGCGGGGACAAGCACAATATTTACGTTTATTTGCAACAAATACAGTTTTTTTAGTTAGGTCAGATATTCAATTAGCACCTAGAAGTTTGTTTCCCCAAGAACAGTTTAGCTTGGGAGGTGGATTAAGTGTGAGAGGATATCGTCAAGATGCTTTACTTGGTGATAATGGTTTGTTTATTTCTAGTGAGTTTCGGTTTCCTATTCTGCGGGTACGAGAGTGGGATGCGACTTTACAATTAACTCCTTTTATTGATTTTGGTACTGTTTGGAATAGTAATGATGTTGAATTGGTAGAGGAAACTCTATCTTCTGTAGGTGTGGGTTTAAGAATTCAAGTAGGAACTCGTTTTTCGGCTCAATTAGATTGGGGAATACCTTTTGTAGATATAGATACAAATGGAGATTCATTGCAGGAGGATGGTATATACTTTTATCTGAAGTACAGAGCTTTCTAATTAGGGTTTGCGCATGGAAAGTCTTTTGGTAGAGGTAGGAGACAGGAGACAGGAGACAGGAGACAGGAGAAACGGGGGATGAGCGAGGAGATAGGAGTAAGAGTTGTCCCTCAATTTTTCTTTCCTTAGTTTGCCTTTTATGTTAACTTTTTGAGGGTTTTAGATTAAAACCAGCGCACTTTTTGGGAATCAAAGAAGACTCAAACCTTTACTTGTCAATGGTTTGATAATTAATCAGCAAGTCATAATTATTTATTAATTAAATGTTCACAAATTTTTAAGCTATAAAAAATATAATATTAAATAATTGATTATATTTTGCTTGAAAAAAATACTATAGCAGGGAACCGGGAATAGGCAAAAAGCAACAGGCAACGAGCAACAGTAGGAAAAACATTTCTCTGTCTAAGGTTTATCATCAGCATAAGTCAAACACCAATTCGTTCTTTGCTATATACTAATTTTATCAAAAATTAAGATAATACTTTTTATCAAAAAATACTTTCATAAAATTGTATGCTTTACCGAAAAATTCAGGTATAAATCCTCTTATTTATAAGAAGAGGTAATTCTAAATTCTAAATTATAAACTCTAAATTTTTGAACTATTCTGTAGCAAATATATGCTTAAAGTCTTTCTTCTTTATTCTACCTTCTGCCTTCTGCCTTCTACCTTAATTTTAGGTCTTCAAGTCAAACAAGTAAAGGCAATTTACCTGAATAATAATCTAGTTAAAAAAAGTCAAATAAATTGGGATTTACTAACTCAAGCACCAACCATATCAGCTAGTAACTTAGAACTACAAGCACAAAAACTTTTTGAAAAAGGAGATTTTTCTGCAAGTATACCTCTGTTAGAAGTAGCTATTGATAATTATGCCACTCAAGGAGATAATAATAGCCAGATCAGAGCGCTAAGAAATTTAGGTTTAGTGTATCTAAAACTAGGAAAATGGCAGAATGCTGAAGTAGCCTTAAATAATGGTTTAAATTTAATTCAACAAATATCAAATACTCAAAAAACCGAAAAAATTACAGCTAGTGTTCTAGAAGTAAAAGGTCAATTAAAATTATCTATTGGTCAAGCAGAAGCAGCTTTAGATACTTGGAAAGAAGCTAGTCAAATTTATGAAAAAATTGGTGATTCTTTAGGGTCTACTCGTAGTGAAATTAATCAAGCTCAAGCTTTACAAGCTTTGGGTTTATATTCTCAAGCATTTAAACAGTTAACAAAAGCTAAACAAAATCTGGAAGAACAACCAGATACAATAATTAAAGCAAAAGTATTACAAAGTTTGGGTGATGTACTTCGAGGAATAGGTCAACTATCAGAATCTCAAAAAGCTTTAGAGTCTAGTTTGGTAATAGCAGAAAATTTACAAGCAACAGAAGAGATTGCCATAATATTAATTAGTTTAGGTAATACAGCTATCCTGTTAGATAATCCCGAAGCTGCTAATTTATTCTATCAACAAGCTATTGAAGAATCACCTATAGTAGAAATTAAAATTCAAGCAATGCTCAATCAGTTAAATTTATCTGTAGAACAAAAGCAATATTTAACTGCCACAGAATTAGTGACAAATATAGATGATTCCTTAAATCAATTATCTGTTTCTCAACCAGGTATTTATGCCAGAATTAATCTAGCTCAGAATTTAATAGAATTCAGAAAAGAAATTTTAGCAAATGGCAATAATAAACCATTATATCCACCAGCAAAAATTGCTGATTACTTAGTAACAGCAGTAAAACAAGCAAGAAACTTAGCAGATGCAAGAGCAGAATCTTATGGTTTAGGAACTTTGGGAACTTTATATGAAAATAATCAGCAATGGAATGAAGCTAGAGAGTTAACAGAAAAAGCTTTAATTTTGGCTCAAAGTATTAATGCTGCTGATATTGTTTATCTGTGGGAATGGCAATTAGGTCGAATTTTAACAGTTACAGGAAATAAAAACGAAGCGATAGTAGCTTATTCTCAATCAGTAAAAACTCTCCAAGCTTTGCGGAGTGATATAGTTGCTATTAGTTCAGAATTCAAGTTTGATTTTAGGGATAGTGTAGAACCAATTTATCGTGAATTAGTAGAGTTACTTTTAGAACCTTCTACACCTGGAAAAACAGATATTAGTCAAAAAAATTTAAAACAAGCACGACAAGTAATTGAAGCTTTGCAGTTAGCTGAACTAGATAATTTTTTTCGTAATGCTTGTTTAGATGCCAAACCTGTAGAAGTAGACCGCGTAGATAAAAATGCAGCTATTTTTTATACAATTATTTTGCGCGATCGCTTGGCAGTAATATTAGCCATACCAGAAAAACCTTTGGTTTATTACAGCACTAAAATATCAAGAGCAGAAATAGATTCAAAAATTGAAACTATGCTAACAGCTCTCACATTTCCGCAAAAGCGAATTTTTATTGAAAACTATTTGGAACCTGCTGCAGAAATTTATCAATGGCTAATTTATCCTGCTGAAGAACTATTGCGAGACAATAAGATAAAAACCTTAGTATTTGTATTAGAAGGAAGGTTGCGAAGTATTCCTTTAGCTAGTCTTTATAACGATGATACTCAAGAATATGTAATTCAGAACTATAATGTGGCGATCGCTCCTAGTCTAGAATTAATCGATCCTAAACCACTAGCACGAAAAAAACTGGAAGTACTGGGAATGGGAATAACTGAAAGTCGTCAAGGTTTTCCACCACTACCAAATGTGAGACAAGAGTTAGAAGATATTCAAGCTCAAGCTTCTAGTGAGATTTTGCTCAATGAGTCGTTTACAGAAAATGAAGCTAATACCGAAGTTGCTGATACTCCTTATCAAGTAATTCACATTGCAACCCATGGCGAATTTAGTTCTAATGTTGAAGATACATTTATTCTGACTTGGGATGATAGGATTAATGTTGAAGAGTTACGAAGTATGATTAAATCTGGCGTTCAACAAACGCGTCCTGTAGAACTATTAGTTTTGAGCGCTTGTCGTACTGCCACTGGGGACGAACGAGCAACACTAGGGTTAGCGGGAGTTGCAGTCAGAGCAGGAGCAAGAAGTACCATTGCTAGTCTGTGGTATGTGAGTGATGAAGCAACTGCTGTGCTGATGAAAAATTTATATGAACAGTTGATAGACTCAAAAATTACTAAGGCAGAAGCTTTGCGTCGAGCACAACGAAAAATGTTACGAGATGCTCAAGCAGAAGAGGTAAATTCAGAATTTAAGCATCCCTACTTCTGGTCAACTTTTATTTTGATAGGGAATTGGTTGTAGAAGGAAGGCAGAAGGCAGAAGGCAGAAGGAAAGAAAAGGTTAAGAAGGGAGAAGGAAAGAAAAGGTTAAGAAGGTAGAAAGTTTTTTTATCGCTGATTATCCGGACATAATATGATAGTAGGCTTGGGTTGTAAGGGAACAGGGAACACAGGCTCTAGGAATAGAGGAATGTCAACAGCGTATTTGTGTAGCGCTATAGTTTTCAAAATTATGACAACTATTATTTTCTCCTGACTTCTAACTTCTAACTTCTAACTTCTAACTTCTAACTTCTAACTTTTGACTTCTAACTTCCTCCAATAGCTTCTGAGAGAAAATCTGCTGTAGATTTTACTATGGCGATCGCATTCTCATAAAACATTCTAGTTGGCCCCAAAACACCTACACTACCCAGTGGAGTTGTCCCATTCCCATAAGTTGCAGAAATCAGGGCGCAACCTTGGATAGGTTCTAGAGGATTTTCCGAACCTATTCTGACTGTTACCTGCTTATCTGTGCTGGGGGCTTCAAATATTAAAGGCCACAACTGCTCCTGTTCTTCTTCTAATAGTTGAATAATAGTTTGAACCTGTTGCAGTTTAGAGAATTCTGGTAAACGCAATACTTCTGCTATGCCACTAATCAGAATCTTAGTATACTCTGGCGTCTGACAACGAATAGCTAAATTTTCCAACAGATTTTTGATCGACTCAGCATACTTCTCAAACTCCCGGTCTAGCTCCGTCCAATCTAATGAAGATAATTCCCCTATTGCTCGTCCTCTTAGTTGGCCATTCAAAAAGTTTGATAATATTTGTAATTCTCTATCAATATCTTCTGGGTCAGGGAGTACAGAATTATCTGGTAAATTGTTCCAATGTTTTTTCTGATTTACAGCTCTCAAGTCCATTATCAAAGATTGAGTTTCATAGGTATTTGTCACCACAATTAGCATGATTTTTCCTGCTTCCACTTGTACCAGTTGTAGATGTCGTAACTTAGCGTTGGCAGTTTGAGGCATTGTCACTAGAGTAATATAACCACTCAGAGTAGCCAAAATTTGAGCCGATCCTTGAAGTATGGCCTCTAGGCGACTTTCTGGCAAATTCAATTGTTTTTGTAAAAGTTCTTCAACTTCAAAAGCCAGAGTTTCTGAAGGTTTCATCAATTGGTCAACGTATATTCGGTAGCCTGAGTCCGAAGGAACTCTTCCAGCTGAAGTATGAGGTTGATATAAAAGTCCTATTTTTTCCAGAAAGCTCATCCCATTGCGAATTGTCGCTGGACTAACACTGAGATTGTACTCTTCTGCTAGAGATTTGGAGCCAACTGGTTCTGCCGTTGCAATATAATGACGAACTGTTGCCCATAATATATGTTGATGACGATTGTTAAGATTAACTTGCAGTGACATGGACGTAGAGAGAATATATATAGGTAAGGTACCGAATAGCAAAAAATATGATGTGAGTTAATCATAACACTAAAGTTATTTTTCTTTATATAACTTATACTTCGTTATTCTCTAATCATATTTATCTTGGTTTGAGGTATAGCAAGGAACAGCGGTGCGGCCCCACCTCAGCGATAGAGATCGGAAGGAAGCGCCACCTGTGGGCATCTGAGCAAACCAAGCTAGCATCTGGTAGCGCACTCCTGTGAGGCAACAAGCAACAACGAAAAATATTTCTCTGTCTAAATATTAAGTCTTATTAATTAGACGTAATAAAAATGCTCTTCTCAAGATACAGTGTATTTCAGATTAGTAATACACCAGTCGCGGGCAAGATGCTATAGCGGGCAAGATGCCCGCACTGGGAATACTTTACCGAATAATTAAGCTTTAAAGCCTCTCCTTTAAAGGAGGAACAAGCGGTCGTTTGCTTTTGCTTCGCAAAACTGGCGTAACGCAACGCTGACGCGAAACGCGTCAGCGGAACGGAGTTCTCTCTTCCCAGCGCACCCGTTGGGTGGGATGGCGAGGTATCCTCGCCATATCCAATCGACCAAGAGAAGAAAAAATTTTCATTATTAGTCAATCCTCTTCTTTTCAAGGAGAGGTAATTATTAATTATTAATTATTAATTATTAATTATTAATTGTTGAACATTCTTATGTGTACCTCATTTACCTGAAATCTTCTGTAATTGATAACTTTATATCAAATCCGGTAGCATTGGTGTAATTTGTGGGGACTCACTCCTACTGCTCCCAGTAGGGGAATGTGAGGAAATAAAGAAATATTTGGCAATGGCGCTCAAATGGAACATTTTTTTATACTGAACCCGAGCGGATTTGATCTAAAATCTTCCAAGCGTAGCAAATATAAAATTTGCAATATTTTATGTTAGGTAACTAAAGTTTGCTGGAAACGAAAAGTTCCGAATTCTGACTAATAGCGAGGTATACTTTGATCTACTAAGATTGAGTAGGCATCAATACCACCAATAATATTTTTCACATTTGCAAAACCCTGGCTCTTCAACCATTGGCACATTTGAGCTGAACGTATGCCATGATGACACAAGACTAGAGTTTCTTTCTCATGGTCTAAGTGGACATGAATTTGGTCTGACCATTCAGAAAATTTACTTAAAGATAAAACTTTAAAACCTTTAATAGAAGCTATTTCTACTTCTTGAGGTTCTCGAACATCAACTAATTGTAAATTTTCAGGAATACCATCTGTTAAGCGGTCTGCTAGTTTTTCGACAGTAATATCGAGTAAAGGTGCTTCGGAAGATTGTTGTGACATTTTAGAAGAATTAATGACTTGACATTAACGATCAACTTATAGAAAGCTTTTCAACGTTAACTATAATTTTTAGTTTTAATACATAGCATTTTCTCTGATTTTAGTCAAGCAGATTTGTACAATATGGTGTTGTTGAAGCGCGTGTATGATATTAATATTAATTACTTAGGGCTTGCTGATTAAATCTAAAAGTATTGACATATAAGGACTTTAGGCTTTTGGGAGTCGAATTGCAGTGCCTGGTATCACGTCTAAAACGCTCAAAAAATTAGTATTTTAGGCGCATAGTTGGGCAGAACAATCTTGGGACAATTTTTACTCCTACCTCCTCGCTCATTCCCATTTCTCCCCTCCTGGGAGGGGCCTGCGGGTGGGTTGTCTTCCCCTCCCCTCCTGGGAGGGGCCTGCGGGTGGGTTGTCTCCTACCCCTACTAAAAGACTAGTGAAGCGCAAACCCTAATTATTCGGTAAGTCCTATTAATTAAACTTGTAAGCAGCTTTGTAAGCTATTAATTAATTCTTGGTCTAAATAAGGCTTAGTTAAATAGTCATTTGCACCTAATTGTTTAGCTAATATACGATAGGGCTGACTACTACGAGATGTTAACATTAATACAGGCATTTCTGCCATAGAATATTGTTTACGACAACGACTGAGGAATTCAAAACCATTCATTTGTGGCATTTCTACATCACAAATAATAGCTTGAATTTGAGTCTGTTGCTGTAGTTGTACTAACCCTTGCCATCCATCTTTAGCTTGGACAATATCATATCCTGCTTTTTGTAAAGTATTGGAAATAGCTTGACGAGTAGTTAGAGAATCATCAATTACTAAAATAGTTGGTAGTTTAGAAATAGTAGACTGTTTAAATTTAGAGGTGTTTTTTGGTAAGTTTTTACTATCTAATTGTTCAGTGTGTAATATTTTTTCTAATAATTGAATACCATCAATAACTGGTACTAAGCTCCCATCTCCTAAAATTGCACAACCATATAAATATGATGGTGCTGTTAAAATTTTGCTAAAAGGTTTAATAGTCAAATTTTGCTCCATTAATATTCGATCTATTTTGATGGCAATTGTATCTGAATCTTCAGATATTAATAGCAACATTACTTTTCCTTGAGAGTTTTTTGTATAAGAATTTTTCCAAGAAGATTCAACTGGTTCTTGTTGAATAGTTCCTGAGATTATGGGATAATTACAATCGAACAAAATTGATGGTGCTATAGGTACCTTTTTGCCTTTCCAATAATATATTTTTTCCCCTTGATTAACTTGAATTTCACTAGGTTCAACATATATTATGCCTGCTAAAATATCTAAAGGAATTGCAAATAAATTTCCCTCCATGCGGAAAACCAATAATTTTGTAATTGTTAAAGTCCATGGCAGTCTCAGAATAAATTTTGTCCCTTTACCAAGTTTGGATTGAATAGTAATATTTCCTTTCAATGATTCTATTTGTCTGTAAACTGATTCTAATCCCATGCCTCTTCCTGACAAGTCACTCACTTTTTTTGTAGTTGAAAAATCAGGATAAAATAATAATTTGTATAATTTTTTAGTGGATAATTTCGCAGCTTCAGTGGCAGAAAAAATTTTCTTTTCTATAGCTTGATTCCGAATTTTTTTAACATCTATACCTTGACCATCATCTTCAACTGCTAAATAAGTATAATTCCCTTGATAATAAGACTTAATAGTGATGGTTCCTTCTTTGGGTTTACCATGATTTTGTCTGATTTCTGGGGTTTCTATACCATGATCGAAAGCATTTCTGACTATATGAACTATAGGATCGTACAACTTCTCTAAAACTGCTTTATCTATTAAAGTCTTCATCCCCACTAATTCTAGTTTTACCTGTTTTTGCTTTTGTACTGACAAATCTCTAATCATTCTAGGAAATCGATTTAATAATGATTCCACAGGTAACATTCGAGTTTTTGTGAGATTATTTTGTATTTGCTGTAAGGTTTGTTGTCTTTTTTTGACAACTTGTTGGCTTTGCTGATGTAGTAGTTTAATATCATTCACAGCTTCGCCTACTTGAGCAATTTCTTCTAATAGATTTGGTAGTATATTTACCAGATATGCTAGTTTATTGTTATGAGAATTTGGGGATTTATTTAGTTGCTCTGAAAAAGTATTCATATCTTGAAGTTTCATCATTAACTGATGAAAGTTTTGCCACCCTTTTTCTAAAGTTCCTATTGCAGCTTGAGCTTGTTCATTTTGGAGAATAAAACTATTATCTTGAGTTGCTAATTCTCCTAGCAAATTATTCAGCATTTCCAGACGGTTGATATCTATCCTGACACCTAAAGAAGATGAAGATGGGGATGTAGAAGTAATTTTATTTTGCTGAATTTGTTTCTTTTTATTAGTAACTCCTGGTGCAGAAGCTTGTTTTTGAGAAATATTTACTGATGCGGTCGCACTATTAGGTGTTTTGACATTTTCTGTTTCTGTTGCAACTTCAGATTTTTTAGGAACAACAGCTTTTACTGGTTGAGTTGGTTGATTAACTTGTTTTCTCTTAGCAGTTGTTTCTACCTTTCGGGATGTTAGTGGTTTTGCTAGTTTGACCAATGTGGGATTTGGATTTCCTCCTTGAGTGCGATCGCCTGCTAATACTGCTTTTTGCCCTGCCCAAAAATCTGCTAGAGCTAGTGTACCAATTTTTTTGATGTATTTTGGATTTACTTCCAAAGCTTTGATCGTAGTTTTAGCAATGGAAGTAAACCCAGGCAAATTTAGCATTGTCCCTAAAGTTGCAAATACTTCAGCTTGTCTCTTCAATTCATCTTTTATGGATAAACCACTGCCGGAACCATTCTTTCCAGCTAATAAATTCTGCCAACGATGCAAACCAGAGGGTATTTCTTCTGTAAACAGAAATTTAGTCATATCACCCTCTTCCATGGACACTTCGGGAAATTCTGCTGCTTCTTCTAAAGAATGCCCAAGTTTCTTTTCGATCTGCTCAAAAACTTGCTGCGCCTTAATCATCGAATTTTCTTGGTTATAGTTTCCTGTTTCAATTTGTTTTAAAGTAGGCGATCGCAAACAGTCAAAAGCTTGCAGCAGTAAATTTTCTAACTCTAGGTCAAAAACAGTATTTTCTTGATAAAGCGCTCTAATACTATTTTCTAAATTGTGGGCAATTTTTTGAATTCCCATTAAACCAATACAAGCAGCACCACCTTTAATTGAGTGAGCTGCTCGCATTAGTTGATGTAGTTTTTGGATCTCATGCTCTTGAGAGATATTTATTAATCCCCCCTCAAGAGTCTGTAGTAATTCTGTAGCTTCTTCTACAAAAAATTCGTAGGCTTGATCGTCAATTTCAATCATTATATTACATTATATTATGTCAAATCTCAAAAGTTTTGCTACATCTCCTTGAAGTAGCAATCAGCGGTCAGCGGTCAGCAGTCAGCTTTTCAAGGTGTATGATGGGGGTGTCCAGAACGCGCGCGCCACTAATTTTTCAGATTTTAGCTAAAAGCTGATAGCTGATAGCTGATAGCTGATAGCTACTTCAATTTACCTTAAACTCCGCCACACTCTTTTCTAAATCTCCTGCTACCCCTAGTAACTGAGAAAAAGACTCTGCAACAGTCAGAGATTGTTCAGAAGTTTGATTAGCGATCGTTGCCACCTCCTGCATTGTTGTTGAAAGTTGACTAGAAGTATCAGCTTGAGTAGTAGCAGACAAAGTAATCTCCTCTACCAACTCACTGATCTGTGCACTCACATCCAATAAATCAGTCAGAGTTTGCCGCGCTCCCTTCACTAACTGAGTTCCTACCATTACCCGCTTGCGACCTACTATCATTGCTTTGACAACTTCGCTAGTACCAGATTGCATCTCTTCCACAATTTGCTCTATTTCTTGAGTCGCACTAGCTGACTGCTCCGCCAGAGAACGTACCTCACTAGCAACTGTAGCAAATCCTTGGTCATCTTGCCCTGCTCTGGTTGCCTCTACCGAAGCATTCAACGCCAAAATATTTGTTTGATTTGCCAAATCATTAATCAAACTCAGCACCCGTGAAATTTTCTTAGAAGTTTCCCCTAAATTTTTCACCTTCCGGGCGGTTGCCTCCACTGTTTTCTGAATTACCACAATTCCTTCCACACTACGGTTCATGGCAGCATCACTGGTTTGGAGAATCTGATTTGCTTGCTGCACCTTAGCTTCTGCCTGTTGAGCATTAGCAGCTACTGCTTTAACCGCATTTGTCATCACCTGAATTTGCCCAAGAGCATTAGTGATCGCTTCTGCTTGACGATGAGCTTCACCGGACAATTTTTCAATTTCAGCATTGTTACTTTCAGTTGTTGAACTCACAATATTTGTTGCTGACTTCACCTTTAGTACCAACTGTTGTAGGTTTTCAATCGTGGCATTAAAAAAGTCAGCCACAGTCCCCATGACACCTACTGTTACATTAGCTCGTACTGTCAAATCCCCATCAAAAGAATTTTCTATTTCTGTCAAAAAAGTTTCTATTTGACTTTCTAATGATTCTTTTTGCTGTTGTTGCTCCTGAGAGATAGTTTCTGCTGTTTTCCGAGCCTGGATTACCTGTTCTAATAGGAGAGCTTGTTCCAGGGTAGAACCCACTTGTAAAGCCAGTTGTTTGAAAACTTCGACGTCTGAATCTTGCCATTGTCTTGTACCGGAACATTGATGAGCGCCTAATAAACCATAAAGTTTTTGACCTACTAAAATCGGCACTACCACATTTGCTTTCACCTGCCATTTTTCCAACTGTTCTCGGTGACAGTCTGTTAAATTTGCCTTGTTAATATCTTTTGTGACTTGTACTCGACCTTGACGATAGGGTTCTACATACTCAGTCGGGAAACAGGGAACTTCTGTTTCCATATCTGCAATTTTTGACCAATTAGGTTTGACTGACTCAGAAATAATCTTACCTTCCCAGTTTGCATCGAAACGATATATGACAATACGGTCAGCTTTCATCAGTAGCAGTGATTCTTCTACAGTGGTTTGGAAAATTTTTTCCAAATCTAGAGATTCCCGGATGCGGGAACTAATTTCACTGAGTAACCGAGCTTGTTGAGTTGCTTCTTGTTGTTGCTGTAGCAAGAATGCTTGGTCTAGTGCATAACCAACTTGAATAGCTACTTGCTTAATTAGGTCAATTTCTAATGCTTCCCAGTTGCGAGGAGCAGAACATTGATGGGCGATCAATAAACCATATAACTTTTTATCTGTGACAATGGGAGCTACTAAATTTGCTTTAACCTTGAACTGTTCTAATTGTTTAATATGGCATTCTGTTAATCCAGCTTCACGGATATCATTGGTTGGTTTAACTCTCCCTTTCAGATATGGCTTAATATAACCTTGAGCAAAGCATGGGTCTACAATTTCAGCTCCTAATGCTTCTGGAAATCCGACTGTTACTGATTCTGCTACTACTGTACCTTTCCACTGAGGATCGAATTGATAGACAATCACTCGATCTGCTTGGATAACTTCTAGCATATCCTCGACTGTAGTGTTCAGGATGTCTTGAGGGTTGAGAGATTTACGAATATTGGAGCTGATTTGATTGAGGGCAATGGCTTGTTTTGTGGCGGCTTGTTGCTGTTGTAATAATGTTACTTGGTCAAGGGCAAAACCTACTTGAGTGGCTAGTTGTTTAGTAAAGTCAATTTCTGATTCTTGCCACTTACGCGGTTTAGAACATTGATGTACGATTAGCAAACCATGAAGTTTTTGTTCGGCGATGATGGGAGCAACAATGTTAGCTTTAACGGCAAAAGGTTTTAAAAGTTGGATGTGACATTCTCCTAGTCCAGCTTCATCAATATTCTCTATAGTACTAACTCGTCCTCGCAGATATGATTTGAGATAATTTTTTTTAAAGCAAGGCTCAGATATTTTTTTACCAAAGGCTTGAGGCCAAGCTTTATCTACTGACTCAGCTACAACTGTACCATTCCAGTCAGCATCAAATTGATAAAGTATGACGCGATCGGCTTTTAAGGCACTACGAGCTTCTTCCACTATAGTATCAAAAATATCTTCACTCCTTTGAGAACTCCGGAGTTTGATACCAATTTCGTTTAAAAATCGAGCTTGCTTGGCAGCAGCTTGTTGTTTTTGCAACAGGTATGCTTGTTCTAGAGCATAACCCACCTGAACAGCCACCTTGCGAATTAAGTCAATTTCTAATTCTGTCCAAGTTCTAGGACCCGTGCATTGATGGCCAATTAATAGACCTATGAGTTTTTTTTCTACTACTATGGGAGCAACTAAGTTAGCTTTTACTTCAAATTGCTCAAGCTGATTAATATGGCACTCTGTTAGCCCAACTTCGTAAATATTTTCTGTGGCTTTAACTCGTCCCCTTTGATAGGTTTGAACGTAGCGATCGGCAAAGCAAGGATCGGCTATTTCTGCCCCTAGAGCTTGTGGCCAATTGCTATCCACTGATTCTGCAATAACTGTGCCTTTCCACTGGCTATCAAATTCATATACTATTACTCTGTCACAACCAAGAGCTTCACGAGTTTCTTCTACTGAAATAGTGAGAATGTCTTGAATATTTGGAGATTTACGAATCTGGACATTGATGTGATTAAGTTTTTGGGCTTGTTGGGTAGCTGCTTTTTGTTTTGTTAGTAGTAGAGCTTGGTCTACAGCATAGCCTAGCTGAGTAGCGAGTTGTTGAAAAAATTCGATTTCTGATTCTATCCATTGTCGTGGTTCAGAACAATGATGGGCAATTAATAAGCCTAATAATTTTCCGTTGGCAACAATGGGAGCAACTAAATTAGCTCTAACAGCAAAGGGTTCTAGTTGACTGATGTGACATTCTGTTAATCCTGCTTCGTAGATATCAGCAGTCGCTTTTACCCGGCCTTTTTGATAAAACTCTACATAACGGTCTGCAAAGCAGGGGTCGGCTATTTCTGCCCCCAAAGCTCTGGGCCAGTTACTATCTACTGATTCTGCAATAACTGTACCTTTCCAATTTTTATCAAATTGGTAAACTACTACTCTATCTGTTTGTAGGGCGGCTCTGGCATCTTCTACTACTGTTTTAAAGATGTCTTTTAAGTTGAGAGATTCCCGAATATGGGAAGTGATTTCGTTTAATAATTCTGCTCGTTCGGCTGCTGCTCCTTCTGTTTCTATTAATGATTGAAGTTGATTAATTCTGATATCTATATTAGACCGTAATACAGCTAAATCTTCTGCTAAAGCATTAGTTTTTGCTCTAATTCCTAATGATTTTTTGTTAGTATCCGGCTGCCATACTTCTACTGGCACAATTGCTAATGATTCATTGTTTGCTTGAGTATTTACAGTTTCTTGCTCGGATTTATTGTAGTAATTTTGGATCGAGTTTTGTGTTCTATTGTCTGATTGGTTGGTTTTTCTAAAATTTGTCTGTGTCATAATTTTAGTGGTATTAATTATCAAGCATTACTAATTATTTAACAGCTGTTGTTCAATGTTTTATTTGATTTGTTATTTCTCTGCTTTTTCTAAATATTGAATGATCTTTGTAATATCTACAATCATCATTTTTTCCCCGGCTGAGTTTGTACAAGTCCCTTTGATAAATTTTTCTACAGGAGAATTAACTTTTTTTTGTTTCAATAGGGTAATATTTTTAGTCTCAATATTTATTAATTCACCTACTTTTTGTACTAATATACCTAGATAGTTATCTTTATATTTTACTTTGACTACTCGAAATTTTTCCTGATTGTATCCAGTAGATAGTAAAGGATTAAATCCCATCAAATAAGCAATATCAATTAACCACATAATCTCGCCATGCCACTGAAAAACTCCTGTAACTACAGCTGGCATACCTGGTATTTGTAAGATTTGTCGGTAGTCTAGGGTAATAACTTCATCTAGGTCATCAGTAGATAGTATAGTTTGTAAAGTCCGATCAATTTCTATACATAAATATTGTGTGTTACGGAATAATTGTTGTTTTTGCATTGACTTTAAGTGAAGACTTTAGCCATAAAAATTTATTTTTGTTAAACAACTAATCGTCTTAATGTTGCTACAACTTCTTCTCGATTAATTGGTTTTGTAACATAAGCAGATGCACCTTGCTTCATGCCCCATCTTTGGTCTATTTTCCCTGATTTACTAGAACAAATAATAATTGGTATATGAGCTGTATTTTCTTGATTTTTTAGTTCCCTACACAGTCCATAACCACTTTGACCAGGTAATACCACGTCTGTTAAAATTGCGTCAAAAGTTTTTTGATTCAGCAAAGCTTTAGCTGCCTCTGCTGTGGTTACACTCAATACATCAAATCCTGACTTTTGTAGACATTCAGTCAAAATACTAGCTTCAGTGGGGCTATCTTCTACAATTAATATACTTGCTTTCATAATTTTACTACTTTTTATTTAATGTTTGTCCAAAAATTTACTTGTATTTATAAATTTTTTATTTGCCACTTTAATTTTCAGTATTAGGCAAATGTTTTTGGATCATTTTTAATGCTTCTTCTGCTTTAGGAGGTTTACTCAAAAAGTCAGCTGCTCCTATTAATTTAGCCCGACTGCGGTCTATCAAATTATTTCGACTGGTAAAAATGATCACTGGTATCTTTTCAAATGCTGGTGCTTTGCGTAAGAATTGATAGACAGTATAACCATTTGCATGAGGCATTTCTAGGTCAAGAAAAATTAAATCTGGTTTATGTTCGGCTATTTTTACAAATCCTCTAATTGGATCTTGTATACTGATAAATCTATAACCTGCAGGTTGCACAATTTTCTTTAATGTTTCAGCAACTATTGGGCTATCATCTATACAAGCAATTAATGATTGTTTTTTTGATGTAGTTTTGTCTACATTATTCCGATCGTTAGCTGTTGTTAAAGATGATTTTATAGCTGATGTTGGTAAGTCTGGTACTGTTTTTAATTGAAGTAATCCTTTTTTAACTAAAGGAAGTAAAGTTTTAGTTACAGCTAATACTGATTTTCGTAGTTGATAGGCAATATCCCATAGAGTTAGGTCTCCCTGTAAATATTTACCCCAACCAGATAGAGCTTCTGGTGTAATAGGTTTTTTCATTACAGGAACAAGATTGGGGTTAAGACTATCAAAACCTGCTCTTTTCCATAAATTTTGCATTTTAGTAACTTTACTAAAAATTTCTTCTAGTTCTCTATAGCATAGAGCTAAACCTAAAGATAATTCTGATTTATTATCTGATCTTGGCTCCCACTGGGGTGTTAGGTCTGCATAAAGACTCAAAGAAAATAATATTTCTAAGGTGACAGTACGAATGACTTTTTTAGCCTGAGAAAGAGTAATTTGATTTCTTGCTATTCCATCATACAGCAGAAGATATTCCCACGGTTTTTCTTGATCTGATAGTTGTGAGATTACAGGATTCCATTCAGGACAGTGCCATCCGATCGCTCGTTGCCAACGTCTCACTCTATGAAGGTTGCCAGTAGTATAGAGTAATCTACCATAGAATATATAAAGTTTTCCTTGTTTGGCATGGCTATTTAATAATAGGTTGCCTGTTGCCATTCTTTGACTAAGAATGTCTATTTCTTGTGCTAATTTGATGATTTTTTTATTTGCAGACATGAATTTTAAAGGTTCAATATGAAAACTCGAATAATTATCGAGTTGTGAATACTTTATAACATCACTTGTGGCCATCTGCTTAACTTTCTAGATTAGTTTTTCTTCTCAATAAAATGACTATACAATAATTTTTTTTGAGTTTTTTCTACATTAATAATATTATATAACCATACCTACATCTTTCAAATAGAAAAACACAACATTATACATTTGAAAAAAATTGTCTTAAAATTAGTAATTTTTCCTGTGAATTCATAACATGAATTAGAGAAAAATCGTGAATATATAAGCAGTAAAATCATGTAATTTTTATCGCCAAACAAATTTGATTTCACAAATCAATTGATTACTAATATTTAAAATAAGTATCTTAAAATACACCATGGCTTATAGTTGTTTGATATTAAGATCGTACATATAAATAATTCTACACTACTCCATCTAAGTATATGTGCTATGTGGCCAATAATTTGAATGACCACCTTATGTGGATTTACAAACTATAAAAGCTGTGCTATAATACTAGGAATTTATTACAAAATTAAAAAGCGAATAAATTTATCAGGAATGTTAAATTCTCAGAGTTCTAAACAGATTAAGTTAAATTAATATTTATGATGTGAATTCTAGGAGCGATCGGCACTTGAACATTTTTTTTGTACTATGGCTTTCTCACATATCGTCTTTTCAGAAGTTAGGATACATATTAGTTATCAAAGTATTGAAAAGGAGCAATAGAGATGTACTGACTCCATTCAGTTCTCAGTTAATATTTTTAACTTTTCACCTTTGTGAGGAGTCTATAGACGCGGATCGATTTCCCTTGGGTATCTCTCATACACCTATAACTGTTCACTGATTCAATTCTTTAGGGTCAACAAAATATAGTAGAAGTATTACAAAATGATAAAACGGCCACATAAAGGCCATATTAAACACTTAAATTTTTGCTAATTTGAGACAAATACAAATCGTTGGATCGTGCTATGATTAATCTTAGTAAGATTGAAAGTGTAAAGTATATTGTATGTACATACACTAGACAATAACTAGAACTAAATCCCCATCAAACAAAGTACTGACAATCTGCTCAATAGAAGCTGACTTTTAAAAGTTAGAATCATACTAAGGTAGATATTTTAAATTTTCCCGCGATCTGTTTAGTTTACACCTTGAGATTTACGGCGTTGCTGAATTGAAGTATGAATGCGCGATTGTTTGCTTCTCGCCTTCGCCCCCGCGCATCCCCCGTTCAACAAAAAGCGCAGCAACATCTGGCTTCCCATCGTTCAAAAGCGCAGCAACATCTGGCTTCCCATCGTTCAAAAGCGAAGCATCCTCTGGCTTCCCCATCGTTCAAAAGCGAAGCATCCTCTGGCTTCCCCCTTCCCAAGGGGGACGGGAGAGGGATTTCCAAGGGGGACGGGAGGGGGATTTCTAAGGGGGACGGGAGGGGGATTTCTAAGGGGGACGGGAGAGGGATTTCCAAGGGGGACGGGAGGGGGACGGGAGGGGGACTTTTAGAGTTTTATTCCCCCCAATTTTGGGGGGGTTTGGGGGGCTTGCATCATATCCCAGAATCAGCAACGCCAGATTTCCAAACCGTGCTACACATTGCTGTGCTTTTTCCTAGCTCATGCTGCGCAAATATATCGGCGACAGCCAAAAACATGATTTTACCTTCTGCAGTTTGGAATTAAACACAGTTTACAATAACTGGCGTTGGTAATTTGAGGTATGATATCATTTTCGGATAAGAGCGCGATAGAAGTCCATGACCTTTACGCGACCAAAAAACTTTATCCTTATACTCGGGGTTTCTTCTTCTTTCTTTCCTCCTGACTCCTGACTTCCCCTCCCCTCCACCGGAGGGGTTAGGGGTGGGTTGACTCCTAAGTAATGCGCGATTAATATCATACACGCGCTTTACCAACGCCCAATAACTCTTTGCTTCATATTCTGGGTTTTATCCAGATACTAATAAGTTAATCGCACCTTTAGGCGATCGCATTATGGATAGATCGAGTTATTCAGCAAATAATTGCCTTTTTTATCTTTTTTAGGTTGATTATGCTTTGCCATATTTGAAAGTTTTACAGCGCAATTCATTTAAGTAGACTACAAAATTATTTTTGGGTAGGGGGTAGGGGGTAGGGGGTAGGGAGTAGGGAGTAGGGGCGTTAATGATAGTTATGGGGAAGCTAACGGCCGTTTGCGTTCCGCAAAGCTTCGCTAACGCCCTTAAACTCTGTACTTCATCAAGTGGAAAACTGCTATTAATGAAATTTAAAATCACAATTTCTCCCTTTAAAATTGCTAAATACTTAACTTTTGGCATAATATTTTTAACTATATGCAGCATCGCCATTCAGATAGGTAAATACGTTTTTGATTACCGCGAACCTTGGACAAGATTATTTAATCTCGACCGGGAAATGAATATTCCAACTTGGTATTCAAGTTTAATGTTGATATCTTGTGGATTAATTATTCGTGGAATTTTTGCTATAAAAAAATCATTGTCTGACCGTTTCTGGCGACAGTGGAAAATTCTCTCAATCATCTTCTTTCTATTAGCATTTGACGAAATAGCTAGTATCCATGAAATTTTGATTATTGATGACTTAGCAGATACTCTAAATCTTCCCAGTTTTTGGCATTCAGTGTGGGTAATTCCCGGAACAGTTTTAGTAGCAATTTTTATCTGGAAATATTGGAAATTTATACTCTATTTACCAAAACAATTACGCCGATATTTCTTAATTGCTATGAGTTTATATGTAGGTGGTGCATTGGGTATGGAAATGGTGGGCAGTTACTATGATGGAATTGATGGTCAGCAGAATTTAGTTTACGCAATGTTAGCCACTATAGAAGAAGTAATGGAAATGATGGGATGTGTAGTTTTTATCTATAGTTTATTAACTTATTTAGGTGAGTTAGATGCGGATATAGGAGTTAGTTTTTATATTAAAAATAAGAGTTAATTTTTTTCGTTAGAAGTATGTAGGGCTTACCGGTCTAATCTAAAAGCATTGGCATATAAAGACAAGTGCCTTTTTTTTTGTCGAAAAAAGTACCTGGTTTTCAGTCTAAAAAGCTCAAAAAGTTAGTATTTTAGGCGCATAGTAGGACATAACAATTAAGGAACAATTCTTACCGAATAATTAATAATTAATAATTAATAATTAAATAGGGCTTGCTGATTAATTCTAAAAGTATTGACTGATATTGGTTTTAGCGTTTTAGAGTTGAAAAAAGTACCAGCTTTTTCCAGCAAAAAGCTCATGCATGCTAGTATTTTGGGATGATTATGGCAGAAAAATTGAGAGACAATTCTTAATTCCTACCTCCTTGCTCATTCCCATTTCTCCTGTCTTCCCCTCCCCTCCTGGGAGGGGTTAGGGGTGGGTTGGGAGGGGGAGGGGATAGGGGTGGGTTGTCTCCAGTATAGCTGTCTCCTACCCCAGCAAAAAGACTTCCCATACGCAAACCCTAGCTAAGGTAGCCACTTCGGATTAAAACCAGTTAGAGGCAACTCTTCTGGTTGAAGCTGCCACTGGGAATCATCTTCTGGCATTTTTGAATCTAAAGGTAACATCCATAAACGACTAATTTTTCTTGTGTTATTGGTATTTTCTTGTTCTTGTTCTTCTTGATTTGATATTGTCACCATTTGGTCAAATAATAATGCTAAACCATCCGGTGACAAATCCATGTTAACTTCCTGTTGGTTTGGCAAAATTACTAAAGGTTTTAACAAATTTCTCTTAATATCAAATGCTGCAATATAAGGTTGTTCTTGATACTCTTCTCCATTCTCTACTACTTGAGTTAATAAACAATAAAGAATTCTTTTATTCGGGTCAAATTCTGCAGTGAGAATATTACCATAAGGACGAGTTCGTAATATCTCTCGCTCCTCGCCTTGATTAGTCACAATATAAAGCGATCGCGTCCCATCTTGATTATATTTTACCATCGTTGCCATCGAACCATCAGGAGCAAAATTTAATACTGTTCCAAACTTTGGTAAAAATATTAAATCCTCTGAATCTGTTTCTGGATTTATTGGTAAAATTGAGGTTCCTTCTCCTTGTAAAATTACTAAACTTTTGCTATCTGGTGTAATTAAAAAGTCTCCACCTTTTTGAATTATTCCATCTTTATTTGTTAAAGGTTGTACTTCTTTTCCTAATTCTAATACCCACGGTCCAGAATCAAAAATATCTTTTCTATTTACCCGTTGAATTACAATTTTTTTACCATCAAGAGATAAATCAAATTTCAAGTTTTGGTATTCTGAATTATCAAGAACTTTTTCGATTTTACCTACAGCTTCTGAAGATTTTAATTTGGCATCTCCAGGAGCAAAATTAATCCCAGTTGTCACAGTATATATTTGTTGTTCTATCAGAGTAGGAACTTCATTTTGCTTTTCAACTGCCGAAAATAAAATCTTTTCTCCCTTGGGAAAAAATTTAAAATCCATTACTTCTAAATTTTTCGGACTTAGTATTATAGGCTGTTGTTTTTTAGTTAAATTAATTAAGATTAATCTGCCTTTTTTCTCTCCTTGAAAACCTATATAAGCAAATGCACGGTCGCGACTGCTAAATAGACCTTGAAAAGGCTGCATTACCTCCCCTTGATCTAAACCATAAAACTTTTCTTTTGCTCCTGATAATTTCACTGTATACTGATTACCATAGGGAGCAGGTTCTAAAATTGTATAAGCCATTCTCCGACCTGCCCAACTCACTTTCCCTGGTAAAGGTGGTTCTATTGTTAAGTTTTTTTCAACACTTGCATGGTTCATGGGTCGATTAAAATTTAGTATAAAAGCTGTATCTTCAGCTCCTATTTTTTTGTCTTGCCAGCTAAAGTCTTTAACTTTTGGAGCAGTACTTCCACCACCCACAAATAGCAGACAAATTAACACAGTTAACCCGAGAATCAAAGTAATAGCAACTCTGTCCAGAGGTTGTCGTAACTCCTGTAAAATAATGTCTTGATTTTCGCGAAATAGATGATTAATTTTTTTTCTTAAATTTACCATTTATTTTTCCTTTATATCCCACAGTTAAATAAGTCAGAAGTCAGAAGTCAGAAGTTATTTTTGTGATACCAATTCCCACGCATTAGTGCTATACTTGGGTAATACTTCAGTTGTCAACTAATTAGCACAAACCGAATCACTTTTTTGCTAATTTTAGCTAAGTTAATGTTAATTATTCTTATGGTTGCTTCCCCTCCACCGGAGGAGTTAGGGGTGGGTTCACTCCCCCACTCCCCTACTCTCCTATTTCCCTTCCTGGGAGGGGGAGGGGCGAGGGGTGGGTCTCCTGCTCAACAAAATGTAGAAAAGTTTTTGAGAAATGGTATTACAGGGATTTTGAGCAACCCTCAAAAAATATTTCACCTTAAAAGACGGGGTTGCGCGACCCAATTATTTTGATAAAAGTTTCGGATGAGTTGAAAATTGTGCTTAATCATAATAGTGTTTACTACCGTTTGAAGACTTATTCTTAATATTTATAGAGGAGATTATTTGTGAGATTGCTATAATTAAACGGAGATAATATTATCTTTTTCTTTTGAGTTTAATACCTCACGGTCTACATAGTGTTTAAAATTTATTGTGGTTTGACTCCCCATCCACTCCTTCCTTCTTCCCTCTTCCTTCCTCCTTCTTCAATAATCATAAGGATTTTTCGGCTTAGGAATTGGTTTAATTGTAGATGGCGAAATAGTTAATTTACGTTGACCATTCAGCTCATCAGTAATCATTTTACCTTCAACTTTAAACCAACCATCTTGAGCATATTTACTCCGACTCCTACCTTCTGGTAATTTAACTGGTAATCCCACTGGATAAGCATCAGCAGCACAACAAGTCAGAATAAATCTAGATATCCAAAAATATTGCTCAGATAATCCAGGAGGATAAATTATAAACCCAGTCACTTCAACTTTTTGATCGTTATAAGCATCTGGTTCTGGATAAACATTTAAAATTCTAATCCATTCAATCAGCGATCGCTCTTCTGGTTTAGTAGCACTACGAAATTCTTGAGGTTGAGTTCTAGTCACTGGCAAAGATTCTGTTAAGCCTCTTTGTAATGCTGTTTGACTAGCAAAAACTTGAGGAGTAATCATCAATGCCGATAGAGCTGATATTAACAATAAACCACTACTCCAACCAGGAGGAAAAAGATTAATATGCTGATTTTCAATACTGGTTAATGCTTGTTTTGATTGTCTCTTAAATCTTTGATTTTTGCTAATATTCAATAATTCCCAAATTTTCAATCCACCTAATAATAGTAAAGCAATTCCAGCTCCCACTGTTAAACCAAAATAACGAGGATGAATTAATATATATAACTTGCTTGTCGTCCAATAATGCAATAACACAAAACCCCAAACAAAAATTGCTATAGCATCTATCCAAGAACTATATTTTTTGAGTAGAAAAAAAAGTGAATTGTAAACTTTCATCTGATTAAAATTGCTAACAAATATTGTGGTTTCAAGCCTCATCTTTGAAGGGGATAAAAGCGGTCGATATTCGCAGCTTACCGTAGGTGGGGATGGCGAGGAAACCTGCGCCATATCCAATCGACCAAGAGAAGATAAATTTTCCTTTGAATCAATCCTCTTAATTTTTAAAGGAGAGTTCAATAATTGATAATTGATAATGGATAATTGATAATTACCTCTCCCTAAAACGGATAGGATTGAATAAAAGGAAAAAATTTATATTTTTACCCTTGAAAGGGGAGGCTTTAAACCTGAATTATTGAATTATTGAATTATTAATTCTTCAGTAATTATTAATTATTAATTATTAATTATTAATTATTAATTGTTCCCTGCTCTAAGTTAATTTAACTCAAATATAAATTCACAATCAAAGCCATCATAAATGTTAATTGTGCTGCTAAAACCATTAAATAAATTACAACCCGCGACCGAAATACTGATAATAACAAACCAACAGCTTTGATATCAATCATAGGTCCAAAAACCAAAAAAGCTAATAGGGAACCACTGGTAAAAGTTGCAGCAAATGACAAAGCAAAAAAAGCATCCACAGTCGAACAAATAGAAACCACTGTGGCCAAAGTCAGCATAGCAATAATTGAACTAATAGGACCCTGACCAAGACTCAGAATAAATTCACGGGGTGCAGCAACCTGAATCATTGCAGCGATCGCGCTACCAATAACCAAAACTCCACCTAAGTCTTGTAACTCTTGCACCATACTATTTAACAAAGATAAAAGTCGCTGTCTATCAGGTGCAACGAACAGAGATTTCCAGCTCATATCTTTGTTAGAAGTGGTTTGACTACTCACACCTAGTGGACTTTGATTAATAGTACTAGCTTCTACTTGCCACAGTGGGATAGACTCCAGGGGCATAGATGTGCTAGATTGACCGAGAAAAAATGTTCCTGACTGTAAAAGAGGAGAAGTTTCAACTTTTTGAGAAACTGACTGTTGAGGTCTAGGCAATAGACGAGCAGTTGTAGGTTGCAATAACGGTCGCATATCCTTTTGCACGCTGAATACCCAACCAATAATTGTTGCTATTGCTAGAGAAAATACCACTCGTAACACCACTATTTCTGGCTGGTCTCTAAAAGCAGTCCAAGTGGCCCATATTACTATGGGATTTACTGTTGGAGCTGCTAATAAAAAACCAATTGCTACTGAAGCTGGTACACCTTGTATCAATAAACGTCGGGCAACTGGAACATTACCACATTCACATACTGGGAACAAAAAACCAATTAAACTACCGACAAACGCTCCTAAAAGAGGGTTTTTAGGCAGATATGTAATTAATTTACGCTCATCAATAAACCACTGTAATATTCCGGATAAAATCACCCCCAACAGTAAAAATGGTATTGCTTCTACCAATAAACTAAGAAAGAGGGTGAAAGCATTATTCAACTGATTTGTCAGCGTTGATGCCATCTTTATATTTACTTTATATTTACTCTTTAAACTTTTTTTCCTAAGTATTTTCTCTGGTTCAATAATCTCCTAGGGGTCGGTATTATTTAAATAACTATACATATATTTACAATGTAAGTATATACTAAGGTAATCTAGATAATTAACTTAATCTAGGTCTATACAGTTTCTTTTGACACACAAATAATATTTTGAGTTTTATGCTTAACTTATCTAGCTTTAAGCCCTTAATCTTACCAGCTCTTGAAAACTCCCTGCCAAAAACTTTTCAGGAGTTAACTTTACGAAATTTATCATTATATGATTTTCAAGTTGACAGTAATCAATCAGGAGAAGTGGCTGCTTTAAGACTAGAAGCTGAACCAAGATTGCCAGGAATAATCTTAACTGAAGAGGGACATATCTCAGGAATGATTTCCCGACAGCGATTTTTGGAGTATCTGAGTCGCCCTTTTGGACGAGAACTATTTCTCAAAAGGTCTTTAAAGACTTTGTATGAGTTCGCTTACACAGATTTTTTAATGATGCCTGGAGATACGAAAGTTATAGAAGCTAGTAGTAAAGCTTTACAGAGACCAACTAACCAAGCTTATGAACCAATTGTGGTTGAAATCGAACCCTATGTCTACAGAATTTTAGATGTCCATCATCTGCTGACAGCTCAATGTCATATTCATCAATTGGCCAGTAATTTACTCCATGAACTTTATCAAGAATTGGAGACAGCTCACCAAAAATTAGAGCTTCAAGCTTCTTTAGATGCCTTGACTCAAGTTGCTAATCGTAGAAGATTTGACGAATATTTAGCTCAACAGTGGCTCCAGATGTCTAAACAACAAAGCCCTATATCCATAATTATGGCAGATATTGATTGTTTTAAAGGTTATAATGACACTTATGGTCATCAAGCTGGAGATAAGTGTATCAAGCAAGTAGCTTTAGGAATTAATCAAGCTGTTCAAACGTCACTTAAAACAAATAAGGAAAATTTAGTGGCTCGTTATGGAGGAGAAGAATTTGCGATAGTTTTACCTGAGATGAATGCTATTGATGCTGTTTCTATAGCGGAACAAATTCGTTCTCATGTCAAGTCATTAAATATTACCCATAAAGCATCTGTTGCCTCAAAAGTTGTAACTTTAAGTTTAGGAGTTGCCACAACTATACCTCAATTGAGTAGCTCGCGAGAAGCATTAATTGCTGAAGCAGATCGAGCACTTTATCAAGCTAAAATTCAAGGTCGCGATCGCGTTATTCTTAGTTAAGGGTCGCTCTAGATAAATCAAAAAAATTTGTTTCAAATTTTGGCTTTGTTGCATCTACTCTAACTCTAAATATTGCTTGAATACTTGAGCTAATTTTCTGGTGATGATTTCTTGAATCAACATAATGTTATTTTTGAGTACGACGACTTCTAGGAGGAACGACTTTTGGGGAAGTAGATTTACGAGGAGTGGACTTACGTCGCTGTTTCTGAGGTTTGACTTTGGGGAGTAAGCTAGATAAACCTTTAGTTTTGAAGCGTTTATAAGCTGAACTACTCCAATCACTAACAGAATGACTCATTGCACCAAGTTCTAGACCCACTAATAAAGCAATTACTTCTTGATAATGCAGGGAAAGCGATCGCCACAAGCTTTCAACAAACCCTAAAATACTCCATTCCAGCCCCAGTAATTTATCTATAATTAAACCAAATACAATCACTACTCCCAGCCATGTCAAAAGATACAGGATTCGTAGTGCAGTACCAATTATCGGTCCATGAGATAAAAAGGAGCGATGATTCAGACTTGTTTGGTAGGGTCGCCAAAGCCACTTAAACCAACCCCATCGTTGAAATTGCCGAGAATTAATGTCCAGGTCTGGGCCAAACATTAGCCCGCTGAACAAAAAACCCCCAGAAACAAATAAGGTTAAGTGGGTACTATGAATTAACCCAAAGCTTAAGCTTGTTACTATGGGTAAACTCCACAAGGTTATCCGGTCATGGGTGCGACCACTGGGCATAGCAGATTTAATCTAGGCCAAAAAAAGCATAATCTATTTATCAAACTTAGCAGATAAAAGATAATTTTTTTTACTTGCATATTTAGTTAGATGTGTTATACTTGTAAAAGTTGGGCGGTTAGCTCAGCGGTAGAGCGCCTGCCTTACAAGCAGGATGCCACTGGTTCAAATCCAGTACCGCCCATGCATGAATCATTCGATATAAAAGGGGTAAGGACTATTGTACTCTTCCTTGTTAGGTAGCTATATCTGCACCTTTACCCCACTTATCCCCCACTTTTAGCTACTGAAGATTGTCCTTTCATTAATGTTATTTGTCCCTATTGTAGTTTGTGGTGGATGATGTGGTGGTTCGTTGTGGATATGTGGTGGCTGAAAGTACTGGTAGAGGTGAATGTTGTGAATATCGTGGATTTTTTGCAAAAATTAAAATAAAAATATACTAAAACTTGAATCTTTCTCTTTTAGCTAATAATTGATTATTTTTTTTTAAATAAGTAAGTTTTATCCACTACATCCACCACACTCACCTCTGGCAAGGGTTTTATCCACCACACATCCACCACACTATTTCTCACAATCCACCACATTGAAAAAAAAAGCCCCTAAAAATGAATTTAGAGGCTAAAAGTATTGTCGATCGCTATTACTGATAGTTCGTTTAGGGAGTAGGACTAGAAGGGATGAGCGATCGCTATTACTGATTGCCCATCCCCTTCCTATTCCCTGTTGGCGAAAAGCAAGGAATAGATATATGGACGTCAATCTAAGTATTATTGATCGCTATTACTGATAATTCGTCCAGGGAGTTAATAGATTAATGGATATGGCGTTGGTATTAGTGGCCACTCGTACTTCTGTTCAGATTTTATTGTAACAGATGAACCTAAGACAAAACCAAGCATTAATCTTTGAAAGCCTGATAAATCAACACTTTACTCAAATAAATAACTCAGAAGCTGTGTTAAACATATGTGTATTAATAAAAAAAAGATAGTAAGTTTTTGAGCAATATTTGCTCTGTTAATAATAAATTTTAGTATTGCTACAAGCAGGAAGTAAAAATATTGCCGATCGTTACTACTAATGATTCGTTCAAGAAGTAGGGACTAAGAATATTAGCGATCGCTATTACTGATAATTTATCCAGAGGGTAGGACTGGAAGGTATGAGCTATCGCTTCCACTTATAATCTTCCCCAGCTAGTAAGAATAAAAAGTATAAATATAAATCGGATTGGCTGGGGCAGATAAATAGTTTTACCATAATGGCCTTTTCTTTAGTCCTATGCAATAATATAGACTAGGCACTGTACACTGTACTGTTCAGTGACTACTGTACACTGTACTGTTCAGTGACTACTGTACACTGTACTGTTCAGTGACTACTGTACACTGTACTATTCAGTGAACACTAAACAAAATATTAAGCAGTCAAAAGTAATGAAAGTACCTGAGTTATTAGCTAGATACAACCTTAATTCAAGAGCAGCTTTATACAACAGGTTGAAAGCATTAAGGATGCGATACAAGCGAGATGAAAACAACAAGGCTTTTGTCAATGAAGAACAGCTTGAAGTATTGGATATGCTACATCAGCACCTGATGGAAGGCGGGAAACTTTCTAACTTCGTAAGGAACTCTCCAGTCTCTGTGATTTCTCCGTACAATGAACAGCTCACTGTACAGTCTAGTGAACAAATCAGTGGACAGTCCACTGTACAAGAAACAAGCTCGTTTATATTACTTGAGAAGTTAGTAGGTGCTATTGCTAGTAACTTTAACGCCAAAAGTCCACTAAAAGTCCATCAAGATTTGGCTGAAGCTGAAGCTGCTGGCTTTTTGCTTACTACCAACGAAGTGGAAGAAGTAGTAGGGAGGAAGCCCAGGAAAATGAAAGGAAGTGATTCTTGTCAAGTAGGAGGGTGGAGATTTGTCAATGTAGGGAAGGCCGGAAATAAACTATTGTGGAAAGTGCAAAAAGTCCAGATTTGATTTTAGGATTCACCTCGCTTTTGAGTCACCTTTAATGCGAACGCTCACCTTGGGCAAAGTTACTGTTCACTGAGGTGTCTAGTAATTACTAGACACCTATTGAGCTGCTACACATGGAGTTTAGTTCAAATAAATATCTAAAAGTTGAAAGGTTTGTAAATCAACACTTGCTTCAAGTAAATAGCTCAGAAGCTGTGCTTATTTTATGTGTATAAAGAAAAAAGAAAGGAGGCCTGCAAAGACTCTCCTGGTAATCCTTTTTTTAATCTTCCCTTGCCTTGTTCAATTGCATTCTATCGCGGTTAATTCACTAGAAATATCAACAGTAATAGAAATCAATTCTTTTTCGCCGCTTTCTGTCTCAAAAACTTGCTTGTGTGTTGGGAGTTTTCTTGACGGGAATATCCATATCACATCACCAGGATTTATGTTAACTGCCTTTGACAAATGAGGCGCTGAGGCTAATATGTCTTTAATCCAGTCATATTCGTCAGGAGCAAATTCATAAAGCTTTGAACTCAAAAAATCAATGCGCAAATAACCTTTTATTAGGTTGAGAGACGATAACGAATTTATATAATAGTTGGTCATTTTACCTCCTTAGTTGCAAAGAAAACGTTTACAGCAAGTCGCTTCCATCTGGTTTGAACCCAAAGAATTCTAAAGGATAAGACTCGGCAGTTGGCATGATGCAAATAGTCTCATCTTCTTCAAGTTCTAGATCATCGTAAAAATCGACATCAAAACTATCAGGGAAAAGCTGTGGAAAATCCTCCCTCGCTCTATCTTCAGCTTCCTTGCTCAAAAAGCATTCGCTATAATTAGGGTTGGAAACAGCCTCATACCAACCAGCCTTTTGATAAGCTTCAATCTTTTCATTGCCAAACGTTGAATCGTAAGGGAAGTCAACTTCCAAGCAGGAGTAATCTTCGCTGCTTTCCTTCTCGTAAAAAGAATAAGGAATACGCCAAGCGCCAGCCCATCCGCATTCTTCCAAATCTTCAAGGGTGTTTCCATGGCAGACACGGACAAGAACCACTAACTTGCCTGGAAACACTTCATAAGGCAAGGGCAATGCTTCGCTTAACTGACAGCATCTATAGTGATTAACACAATAACTAACGCCATCAATAACGTTGTCAGGAAAAAAACTGCAATCAAAACCTATTGGACATTCTTTCATCAATCAAATCCTACTTTGCTATTTTTTCAGTAAACTTTGTCTCGTGGCCTCGTTTTTGGCTTTAGCTATTGCTACTGCCTTTGTACAATCTAGCTTTTCGGGATGCAGAACCTCTAGGGTATCTGAGGGCAATTTCAACAAAGGATTACCACTCCATCAGCCCCAGGTTTTCAAATGCTGATTCTATGGTTTAAGCAGTAGGGGTACCCATAACGTTAGGGGTAAGCCTTGCATCCTACATTTCTAAATGTAGATTTTCCAATTTAACGACCTCATCAAGAGTATAAAAGCCTTCTAGGACATCAAAAGTATATCCACTGTCGTCATCATATTCATAGGTCTCATAGTAAGGATATAAATTGTTGCGCGTGGTATCAAAAAAAAGATTTTTGCTATAAAGAACATCGTCAGTAGAAATTAATTTTAGCCATCTAGCAAAAGAAGAAAATATGGCTTGATAACCATATAGAAAAGAAGCAGTTTTTCCACGGACGCAAGTTCTGATCGTAATGAAAGGAAATGATAGCGTGAAATAGATTGAAGGTCTTTCAAAAGTCTCTTTAGGAAAAATAATAATCCTTTTTGAACGTAGACCAACAATTGAAACTAATATGTAAGCAGAAAAAGATTGCTTTGCCATAGGTCAGACTTTGATTGTAAGATGATAGTTTGTGTCAATATATACTCTGTATTTCTGTTGAGCAAACAGAGGGGAGTAAAGTTTTCAAACCTGAAATTAAAAGTTTGTCCTGAAGGATTGTTTTGATAGAAATTTGTATTCAATGAATTGGGTTGTTCTGGTTCGTTCTGGTTCGTTCATAATAATTTCATCCCTAATAATAACTACTTCAATGCCTCGTCTTTGGCTTTAGCTGTCACCGACTATCTGACGAAACGCCTTATAAAAAGAGATGAGATGAGACGACCTTGGGGGGTCCCCGCTGTCTTGGAGGGATAGAATCTCTTCTATGCTTTCGTCTATTTGTTCCATTGCGTGTTTGCTGAAAATTGGAAATAAATAATCTTGCAGTTCTAAAAGTAATCTATTGTGCTCTAAAAGGTCTTTTGATAATGATAATTTCGCAGAAATTAATACACTATTATGATTCCATCTGATTTCTCCCATATTATTAGCAAGACTTAGTAAGCTCAATCCGATTATTGTTTTGTTTCTATAATTGCAATAGTGAATCATATAAAAATCAGGGACGCACCTAATGTCCATATCGGCCAATGTAATGCCTAAAAGCTTTTCAAAAGCCTTTTCAGTATCAGGACAGAATGAAGTCAAAGAGCCTAACTTTAGTTCAGAAAAGTCAGAATCAAAGATTTTTTCTTGCTTTCCACTGCTAAAGCCTAATAGTTCTCTGCGTTTTGCTTCACCCATAATAATTTCACTCCCAATAATAACTACTTCAACACAGCAAAAAGAATGGTGGCTTACGTGATCGCGATTGCCAAATCCTTCAAGGGGGCTTCGATGTCCCACAGGAACCTAGAGCCTTTTACTGGAAAAGGACGCTTTAGCAATGAAGGACTTTCTAACTTCCAATTCCAGTGATTCGGTTTTCACCTCCTACTACCAAACGAGTTAAGACTGACGTCAGTGACTTCGACATTTCCTAGTACGCATCCAGCTTCTAAGCCTTTAGGTATACAAACATCAAAATTTTCTTCAATCCAACGCTTGCCAGATGCGTTAAAGCTATACGCTGCATGAATATAGAGCAAGTCTCGGCAAGGCCTTTGCCAGAAACGACTTTCAACGTCCTTGCCTAAAAGGATATAAGTTGTTGCGTGTGGCATCAAAAAAAACGTTTCTACCATAAAGGGTATCGTCAGCAAAAATTAATTCTAGTCATCTAGTAGTCGTCTTCGCAGGCGTCTTGCATTTGTCTTGCGAGATACGCGTTTGAATGAAGTTCATCGTATGGAGAACAACAATTTACAAATGACATTATATCGTCTAGTGACATAGAAAGAACGGACTTTGCCGAGTCACAAAATAAATTGTAGTTTTCAATAGCTTCATCTCCTTTGTCCATAAAAGCCTCTGTTAGAGAATGCTTGAGTTCTTCCTTTTCTTCTTCTTTTAATGATTCAAGAATTAAGTTTTCCTTTGAAGAGACTATTGCTACTTGAGCGTTAGTACTTCCTCTTTCGTCAATTTTTAGGTCAAATCCAACGAACCCTATTCCAATGAATCTTGTTCCTTCTACAATAATGTCGCAAAGGCCAAATAATTCAGCTTTAATATCCAAGACTTTTGCAAGAGGTTTTTGAGTTAATTGAGGCAAGAAATATGCCAATATATACTCTGTATTTCTGTTAAGTAAACAGAGGGGAGTAAAGCTCTCAAATCTGAAATTAAAAGTTTGCTTTGGGGGATTATTTTGATGGAAATTTGTGTTTAATAAGTTAGGCTGTCCTGATTCGTTCATAATAACTTCATTTTTAATAATAACTACAACGAAAAGTCGATAGCTTGCGGGATTGAGAGAAAAAGAAAAAAGAAGAATAAAGAGTCCTTTGAAGGGCTGTTTTTGATGTGTTTTTGATTTTAGCTGTCACCGAATATCCGACAGAACACTCCATAGATAGAGGTGAGGCAAGACGATTTTGGGAGTTCCCCATTTTCTTGGAGGGAAACAATCTCTTCAATACTTTTGTCCATTTGCTCTATTATGTGCTTTTCAAAGGTTGAAAATAAACAAGCTTGCAGTTTTGAAAATGTTTTTCCGTGTTGCGAAAGGTCTTTTGATGCTGAAGATTCCGCAGGAAGTAATAAACTATCATATTTCCAATTGGCTTCTCCTGTGTTTTTGACAAAGCTTAATCCGATTATTTTTTTGTCTCTATAATTGCAATAGTGAATCATATAAAAATCAGGGACGTACCCAATGTCCATGCTAGCTAATGTAAGACCTAGAAGCTTTTTAAAAGCCTTTTCAACATCAGGGTAAAATGGAGTCAAAGAGCCTAGCTTTAGCTCAGAAAAGTCAGAATCAATGATTTTTTTTGGCTTCCCATAGTTGGGGTCTGATAGTTTTCTCCGTCTTGCTTCACCCATAATAATTTCATTCCTAATAATAACTACTTCAACACAACAAAAATCCGACAACCTACGCGATCGCCGGACTGCTTCTATTCAGTTGCTGTTTCTGTCGTTTTTAAATCTTCTGATGCACCCAGAACCCTTATCAGTTCTGCCATATCCTCTTTTAAGGATTGAATCTCTGGTTGAACTTCAAGGGCGAACTCTTCATTCTCGTTTAATCTCGCAATCAGCCTTCTTCGGTGATCAGCTACATATTTAGTATGTTTTTGCTCTAAGAGTTCTAGGCGGCGAGTTAGTTTTTTAACGAACTCCAGAATTGTTTGTCGGTCAGAGGTTTGCCTTCTAAAGCTGACTCCATCTCTGTTCTCACTATCTGTTCTAAAAGTTCGCTTCGACTGAGGTTTTGACTTTCCCTTGTCTTGTCCAGGTAATCCACAACCGTTCGAGTTAAAGATACTCCTGTTTTCACCTTCAGTTCCCCGTATTTCTGATGTTCTGTTTTCATCTGCATTATCGCCGTTGTTTGGTTTTTGGTACATTGTAACACCATCTTTCACTAAGGCCATATCTTTATTGAGTTACTATATCGACATTATATATTTATTGAGTTACTATAGCAACCATAAGCAAACAGAGGGAACGTAGGAGAAGGCCAGAGTGCCCAAGAACCGCAGCTAGTACCTCAACGCTTGGACAGTTAACACATTATTCAGAGGAGGAAACCCACAACTAGAAATAGTTGGTAGGTGAATAGAGAAAAAGTCAATTCTACAGTGCTAGGCCATCAACCAGTCTCATAGGCCACAAATAACAAAAGTTGGCTTGGCCATTAATCGCCAAGATAGCCAGACAAAGTAACAGAAGTGGAAACTTTAGAGCTGAAAAATGCGATCGCAATGTAAGGCTATTGGCCGTATTTATATTCATTCACTGACGAGAAAAATCAACTTACAATACTTTCTTCTAGTTAAAAAATATGGAGAAAATGACACCCATGGAAAACATGGAAAATATGGACCCTTATGGTGACTGTAGAGGCGTCCCACTATCTGTGATAGCTAATATCAATCAGCTAGAAAGATATATGCACCAATCATTTCAGCGTTTAGACACGATGGAGGAGAAAATTTCAACCTTTAATTGTGAAAGCCCTGTGAAATCAATCAAAAATTTTGATGATGCGGGATGTCTCACCCATAATAATTTCACTCTTAATAATAGCTACTTCAACACAACAAAAATCCGACAACCTACGCGATCGCCGGACTTCATTGCTAATCTTCAGTTAATTGTTCAATTAATGCACCCAGAACCTCTGATGTACTCTCAAGCTCCTGCAGCTCCTTTCTCAGGTCTTCAGCTTCAGATTTAAACTCAGCGGTGAACTTTCTATTTTCCTCTAGCCTTAGTATTAGTCTGTCTCGGTGTTCGTCGATTTTTTTAAAATAATTGTTTTCCAGTAAATCTAATTGTTTGTTGGTTAGTTCCAGACGGCTAGCTAGTTTTTTTAAGGCACTCAAGCACTGCTGCTTGTTGAGGTTGGATTCCATGCTCATGTTTGGCCCCAGATTCATTTCCTCTCGTGCCCAACCTTCTACTATTTCACTCATGCTGATCTTCTCCTTCTTAGACCTCTCCTTGATGTATTTTCTTACCACTGGACTCAAAGCTAATGATGCTTTTCCTTTTATTGATTCTGGGTAAATTCTTGGTTTGACCATTTCGTTTTATTCCTTTTATCACAATAGTTATATATTGCCACTATTGCTCAACTACTAACCCACGCAAAAAAACAACCCGACAACCTACGCGATCGCCGGACTGTTTCTATTCAGTTACTGCTTCTGTTGTTTCTAGATCCTCTGATGCACCCAGAACCCGCGTAAGCTCGGCTATCTCTTCTTTTAAAGATTTTCTGCCCTGAGCTAGTTTTTGGCGTTTTTCTTCACTTTTGCGGGCGAACTCCTCATTTTCTCCTAGCCGCTGATATAGCCTCTCCCGGTGATTGCTTATAAAACGAGATTGTGCCTCTGCAAGAACGGCACTCTCTGTCTCAAGAAGTTCAAGACGGCTTGCTAGTTTTTTAAGATACTCAAGCAGCGTTGCTTGGTCAAAGGTTCCTCTCGAGAAAATTGCACAGAGGATTTCAGCTCCTTCCGAATTAATATCTCTGTTGCCTCGCTCCGACTGACGCCTTGTTCTTTCTTGACGTTGTCCAGGATTTCGAGTGCCACTGGAGTTAACTTCATAGTCACCTGGATTTTGTCCATTCCATATTTCCGATGGGTCGTTTTTGGCATATTCACTAAATTTAAGACTCATTGTATTACTATCTTATCTTAATGTACATATACACATAGTAGTTTAATCTTGAAACCTTGTCTACATTGAACTACTATATTGAACATAAGCAAACAGAGGGAACGTAGGAGAAGGCCAGAGTGCCCAAGAACCGCAACTAGTACCTTAACCGCTTGGACAGTTAACGCATTATTCAAAGGAGGAAACGCACAACTAGAAATAGTTGGTAGGTGAATAGAGAAAAAGCCAATTCTACAGTGCTAGACCATCGACCAGCCTCATAGGCCACAAATAACAAAAGTTGGCTTGGCCGTTAATCGCCAAGATAGCCAGACAAAGTAACAGAAGTGGAAACTTTAGAGCTGAAAAATGCGATCGCAATGTAAAGCTATTGGTCGTATTTATATTCATTCACTGACGAGAAAAATCAACTTACAATACTTTCTTCTAGTTAAAAATATGGAGAAAATGACACCCATGGAAAACATGGAAAACATGGACCCTTATGGGGACTGTAGAGACGTCCCATTATCTGTGATAGCTAATATCAATCAGCTAGAAAGATATATGCACCAATCATTTCAGCGTTTAGACACGATAGAGGAGGAAATTTCAGCTTCTAATTGTGAAAGCCCTGTGAAATCAATCAAAGATGATGCAACAGTTTCTCCTGGGGGCATTTCTTATGTCTTCATGGATGCCATGGCAGCACAACAGCGCTTTTTGGTTTTCCAGATAGGTGAAGCAGAGAATCTTGAAAGATTCATGCTGAATTGTAATTGCATTCAGTGCGTCTCAAAGATAAGGGAATATGGTGGGCTTTATATAACCTTACAAATAGGATTAAAAAGCAACGACCATATACTTAGTTGCCTGGCATCAGGTACTGTTCTTGACGAATCAAAAGCTTTATTACTAAAGTTTTCGATGAAAAGCAATGCAGGCCAGCAATTGTCGAGGATATTTTTCGAGTAAGATTGCTCAATGGAGTGTGTGTAAAAAAAGCCAAAAACCATCAACTTATTGGCAGCCTCACCTAGCTGCTTTTTCCCTGATTAAAGAGTTGCTTAGTGAGGCTATCAATAGCCTTTTAGCCCTGTTAGTAAAGGAGGTAGAATTACTTAGTAGCGTTCATTTATGTCCATTAAATTGAATTAATTCCATCTTTTGTGCAGGGCTAATCACCCTGCTTATCTGAAACCTTGAAGGTTTTTATGACAACATATTTAGTTTTTAACAATTTTCCTTTTTGGTTAATTGAAGGTGATTGTGAATTATCAGTCAGGAATATATCAGTAGATGATTTATTCACAAGTGATAAAAAAATAGTCCCCTTAATCAACACGCCTGAAGAATTTCAATTATTCAGCATTTTTCAGGCTAAATTTGGAACTCTTGACATTGGAATCCCCCTTGTCAAGAACAAAGATATTAATCTTAAAGACGGGGGGAAGATAATCGTTGCTCTGTTCGCGGGGCTTGCATCTAAGGGATTTTCAATCAGAGGAGACATAGATATAGACAACTGTTCCATTCATCTTAAGAAGCTCACGAAATTTGAAGTTGATATCCCTTATTGAGAAGTGACTGAATTTAATGGTTGAAAATTTAGAAAATGATGCCGGCCAAAAATCGCAAAAGACAGGAAATTTCTTCAAGCACTTAGAAAAAGCGGAGGAGAAAGCCAGGCAGGCTTGCATTGATGCCTTGGCAATTCAAATCTATAAAGATATCGCTGTCCAGGTTTATCACGGCTGTCGTGGTTCTGAGCCAGTGATGCCTATAGAGGCTTCTGGTGAGCTATTTAAACAACTAGAAGATGCTGCTCATTTTGCCTTCATGGCAGCAGAGAAATTTGTTGAAGTCAGAGGAGATTAAATGCAGCCAGAAGAATATATTCAGCTCAAGCTTCATTTTGGAATTCCTCATTTAGATCGCGAGTCACCAAGCAAATCATCTAAGATGTCAAACTTTGAGAAAAAACTCTTGAAATGGCATAAAGAATATCAAGAACGGTGCTTTATGACAGAGCGAGATGTCTTGAGAGAATTCCTTTTCCCCTCTAATTAGACAAACAAAATGCAACCAGAGCAGCCAGAACAGTTAGAGTTAGGCATCGAGGTCCCTCAACGCCCAGACAGCGAAAGTCTTGCAATGACCTCCAGGGATTGGGCAAAGTTTCAAGCTATCAGGTTTTTTGCTCCAGGCAAAATTCCAACAGTCTTTCAATTATTGCCAGAACCAAATTTTGAACCAGAGCCAGAATGGGATGGGACGTGGTTTAACTCCTTCTGGGTTCAGTGGACGCCTGTAATAGCGGTTGTTCACCCAGTATCTGGATGGACAATTATCTTCCAGTGCGATTATTCGGAGTTAACAGAAATTGCAGATTTTATAGAGATAACTCTGCAACTACCCTAAAAGTTACTTTCAAACTCACTAACGAAATGGAGGAAATTTCACCCAATTTCAACTATCAGACTATTAGAGAAATTTGGAAAGCAGTTGAGCTTGCACTCAATGGAGCTGACTGGTTAACCACCAAGCAATTATTAGAAGCATTGGACTTTGCTGGCGTTGGTTGCAGCAAGTCCACTCTCAACCGAGATGTTTCCTTGCTAGACGAGTGCAAAATTTCAGGATTTAACCATTTTAAAAAAGATAAGGGATTTGATAGATCGTCAATTACTATTCTTGTAATCCTTAGATGGTTTTCCTGTAATCGCTCTCGTGGCCAAGGCATGATTCACTTACCAGAAGTCCTGAAATTAATAAAAACAGTAGCGGAAATCGAAAAAAATGAACAACAACAATGGCGGAATTGTCCAACAGTTGAAGTCCAAGCAGTCTCAGTTTACTGAGGCAAATTGTCAGGCATTAGAACTTAGCGAGATTGTTGCAGATGCAAAACGCGCTGCTCGGCAAGATGCAATTATCTGGGGCAAAGCTTATCAGAAGTTCTATAACGAGTACATAGAAGATGCTCGTATGCTAATTGCCGAAAAAATACTGAACCAGTCTCCATCAAAAGATGATAGTGATTTAGACGTAAGTTTATTTAACGAAATCCCCTCGCCTTCCATGTTCGTAGGCAGCAACGGAACCGATTCAAACCATTAACCTGGAGGAATTACGAAAAAAAATGAGTCTATTAAAAAAGGCTTTCGGCCTAGAAGGGAACGATTCGACAGGCAAAAGTCTAGGCAGTGGGAAGCACTCCATCAACCACGATTCAATTCTCAGTGGCGGGGTTATGCAGAGAATTTCTCCCCTGAACACCCCTGACTGGGAGAGCTATCAAACTGTCCCTACTGTCAAAGATGCTCGCAACTTCACTCCAGAAGAAGCACAACGCTTGACTCAGTTGCGGAAGCAGAATGGTGTGATAACTAAGGCAACCCGCACTAGTTTTGTCGAGTTACAGCGGATTGACAGACAGGACGCGAGGAAAGCAAAGTACCGCTCGCGATATCTTAAAACAAACGCAAGAGTCGGGCAACAGCAAGCTCGACTCAACGCTGGAGTAGGTCGTAATTTGCACTCGTTAAGGCCAGGGTATGCTCGGATGAGCGCCAGCTTGGAAAGTGCTGACAATTCAGCAAAACAGCAGATTGCAGCACTAACACAGCAATTGAATCAGCTTTGAGAATAAAGGGGGTTAGCTCCCCCTTGTAAAAATCCTGAGCATATTCAACTTTTATGATATACCAGTTTATTTCACTGTTCAACTTAGGCCTATCAGCCTTCTCGCTAGCCTCTCGTCTGGCCAGGTTGAACAACTTAATTGAGCCAATATTTGTGGCCATGCTGATTGGGATTGGACTATCTTGTGGAGCTATCTACCTAGATAATTCTAAAGAAATTAAATTCATCGCAGGGGCTTTTTTATTTGCTCTACTAACAGGAGTAATTGTGGGATGGATGTAGCAAGTATTCAGTTTATCCGAGTTAGGGATGCAGTAAAAATGAGCAAGATATTACTCCATTCAATTTGTATCTTTACTTCAATTAGCAGCTTTTTACTATGGGTAATCCCTCCCTTTGTTACTCAAAATCAAACTATTAGGATTGGCAGCTTATTATTAGGAATTTCGTTGTCTATGACTGGGCTAATTTCAGGATATAAATTAAAGCAACACGATTCTCTGTATAAGGCATTAGATTTAGCGGAGAAAACGGCATTTAACAATTATTTAGCCCAAGAGACTTATCTTCCGGAATTAGGCAGCACAGAAGCTGCTCATATCTATATTCCTGAAAATGAAGCTACATATCCTGATGAGATTTTAAAACCGGAGATACTTCCACAAGAAACTTCCACTTCCACTTCCGAAGAATTTTCAGCTAGCTTAATGCTGGAAGTTGGAAGGGAAGTAAGCAAAGGAAGTTCTGACAGCTTTATCATTCAAGAAGTGTTGCAGTGCAAAGGAAGAAAATATCAACAGGGGAAAGTTCAGTTAGCAGAAATTAAATCAATAATTGAAGAGTTAAATAGCACTCAATATCGAGAAGTGTAGTGACTTAAATTATTGACTTAGGCAATTCATAAGCAAAGGACAACTCGGCTTATGTGACAAGGAAAACAGATTGGAGGTAGAAGTAATTAAAAAGAGAAAGTCATAGGTTTTAGAGGTTTAGTTTGGGTATCTAGCAGATGTTTGTTTTGCCTTTTTGCTATATATTTGTAGTGAGGGTACACATCTGCTATTTGAATTATAAATCAACATAAAGCCAATAAGAAATAGGCAAAAAAAACTTGAATTAGTATCAAACATTTAATTATTGCAGATGGAGAAAATACAAATGATAGTTTCTGACGTTAATGTTTTTGATAAACAAAAATTTGATTTGATAAGACAAAAAGAAGCTTTGAGAAGTCAAGCTAGGGTAATTGAAATGTCTATTGAATCTATTGATGAAGAGATTGTAGACTTATGCCAAAGAGCTGCAAATATTCAGCATCATGTTTCTTCTCTTAAGAGTTTAATAAAATCTGACACTGAGAGAGTAGAGGTTTGTCGGAAACTGTTAGACGACGCAGGCAATCAAGAAAAAATATCTTCTCGTTCTTCTGGAAGATGAATAGTTTGATTTAGATTCATTACATTAGGAAAGAGGAAAGAACCCCCTTCGTTTTGAGCTATGAAAGAAGATTTTGACATAAGGGATTACATCCATTTATTAGGAGACAAGACGCCAGAGGGCAAGTATCATTGCCCTTTTTGTGGTGGTCACAACCTAAGTGTCGCAAAAGATAGTCCAGCTTTTAATTGCTATAACTGTGAAGATACAGGAGCTATTACTAAAGCAGTGCTTGAAATGGCTAAAGAATATAGTCCATCAGACAGGTTTCGCAAAACATACAAGTCGGTACAAGCAACCAATTATTTTTATCTAGACAGAAACGGTAGTCCATTAGTTAAGGTTGTCCGGAAAGATAAGGATTTCGGCCAGAAAGAGTTTTTTCAGTATAGATATGATGCTGACTCAAGAACATATGTTAATAAAATCAAGGGATTTGTCTCACGAACCGACATCCCTATTTATAGGTATCAAGAAGTCAGGAAAGCGATCGCTGATGGTCAGACAATTTTTATCGTAGAGGGAGAAGCTTGCGTAGATGCTTTGTGGAAACTAGGAATAGCTGCCACTTGCAATATTGGGGGTTCTGGCAAGTGGGAAGATTCAGATTCTCACGATTTAAAGGATGCACAGCAAATAGTCATTTGTCCTGACAGGGACTGGTCTGGTATAAAGCATGGCGATCGTATTTTTAAAGATTTTCTAGAGGCAAAGTGGCTATATGCTTACCCTGAAAGTCTTTTGTGGAACAGGTTAAACAAAAGTGGTGGGGTGGACGTATATGATTGGATTAAAGATTTCAAGCTAACCTCTGAAGATATTTTTCAGGCGATCGAGGATTCTAGGCGGGATATTGAGAAAAATAATGAGGCGAAAAAAGGTCAGCAGCGAGAGGTAGCGAAGAAAAAACCAGGGAGGCCCAAGAAACGTCCCGATGAAAGCGAGATTGCCTTGGACATACTGCCTCAGTTTCAGGATAAGTTTCTTTACATTTCTGACTTGAAAATATGGATGCAGTATGAAATTAAGCATCTTGGTGTTTGGACCGAAGTTGATAGCGATATACCTACAGATGAAGTTGAGAGGTTCCTAGACGAACAAGGTATTGGTTATACAGCCAATTACACTTCTGGGATAACAAAAATTTTAAGAAGAAAAGTAAGAGTTGACAAGGATGAAATCAACAAGAAATCATCTAAAAAGATAGCTTTTTTGAACTGCGTTTTAGACTTGAAGACAAAAAATATATTATCCCATCACCCCAGACACTACAATACTTCCTGTCTCCCCTATAATTACGCTCCCTCAGACACTCTCTGCGGACCTATCCTTCATTGGCTAAGAGAGAGAGTTAATGGAGCTGAAGACGTTATGATGTTGCTTAGATGTTATTTAAAGGCGATCGTTACTGGTAGAACAGATTTACAAAAGTACTTAGAGCTAATTGGGCCTGGCGGGAGTGGGAAATCAACATTTATCAACTTAGCAGTTGCCCTGGTAGGGCAAGAGAACATACATTCTACAGAGTTCAAACGTCTTGAGAATAATAAATTTGAATTGGCAGCGCTTCAAGGCAAAAAGTTGTTACAAGTCACGGACGCCGAAAAACATAACGGCAGCGCAGCTCTCCTAAAGTCAATAACGGGCGATGACATGATTCCTGTAGAGAAAAAGTATCACGACGTGGGGAAGTTTAAACCCCAATGTATGTGCATTTTTGCTGCGAACAAAATACCTTCCAGTGAAGATATTACAAGCGGACTGGCAAGAAGAAGGATTACGGTCTATTTTAAAAATCAAGTAGACAACAAGAACCAAGACGACTTATTTAAGATTGATTCAGATATGATTGGCGGTGATTTCGCTCCTTATATTCCGGCTTTTTTTAACTGGATTTTAGGTGTCAGCGATGACGACGTTTTTAATTACTTGAAGAGAACTGAAGAGTTTGTTCCGTCTTTAGACGCAGAGAGGTCCGAAACCCTCTGCTTGGTCAATCAAGTTGCAGACTGGGTTAACAGCAACCTTGTGTTGAGAGAGGGGCATCGGACATCAGTTGGTGTAGCCAAGCCCGACAAAGACCCTGGAAGCAAGTCTAGATACCTTCATGTGTCAGAATGGCTATATCCCAATTACAGAGATTATACCGACTCGGTTGGCAAGAGACCTCTGAGTCTACGATCATTCGTTTCTATGTTGGAAGATTTAATATTTTATCAGCTTAAAGATAAACTAGGGGATTTAGTCAAGAGAGGCAAAGACAGAGCCAGTAGTTTTTTTGAGGGAATTAAACTTAGGCAAAATTTTGACCGGGATGACGCTTTGATAGATAGCTTATTCATTCCCTCTGCTACTACTGAATTGACGGATGTTTCATCAGAGACCTCTGATATTCAAGATGAAGCTGGAATAGGGGCGAAGGAGGGCACTACCGAGAGCGTCTTTCCCGTAAGCGAAACTTCATTTGAGGTAGGCGATCGAGTTGTCGATTTTTCTGAGGATTTAGAAGGAGTAATTATCAAGAAAGATAGACAGCAGCCGTTCCCCTACCTGCTCAAACTCGACAATGGTTGTGAGCACAGAACATCACTTGATTTCTTGGACTTTGTGCCGAACGAAGAAGACTTGACTCTAGCTTCACAGTATAATTGCAATATTTATTTTGCTGGTCGGGAGCTAGCCAGCATCATAGGCAAGATGTTGCGTTTCTTTTTAGAGGGCGAGATTGACATTTACAATCAATCTCCTGACAAATGGAATAGTGCTTTCAGGATGGCTTGCCAGTATTTAATCAGTTGCTGCGGGGAGAGCGGTTCAAAGGTTGTCAAGCAGATTAAAGAGATAAAAGCTAAGAATAGTTCTTGACTTCTGCGAAATCAATTTATCTTTTCGATCCTTTTCTTTGTGTTTTGTTTCTCTTCTGCTTTGAGTCATCATTTACAATGATTCCTTGGATGTCAGAGACGACCTTTGCATGATAGTTGTCAGAGTTTCCCGTGAAGTCACTTGCCCCTAAAGCAGTTTCACAAATTGTTTCTATCTTTGCCAATTTATCTCTTAAACCATTTAATTCCTGGTTTTCTTCTTCTAGCCTAGAGACTTTAGATTTTAAATATTTAGAGCCTTCATTTCTTTGTTTTAATATTACAGGGAAAGCAATCGTTGATATTGCGACAACACCTCCTATTATTATCGACATCAGTTGTGATATTAGTTGGTAAAATTCATTGCTAAATTGAATTGTCTGTTGAGTTAAAAAAAAACATTTGATTACCTGGCTGCGTTTATTCATTTCAAGACATTTCTTGCCTGAAGTTCGAAGTAAATAGACATTCCAGCCCATCCCATCACCAAGATTCTAGTCAAAGGCGTAATCTTAGCTAAGAAACCATTTTCAAGAATGGGTGACAAGTAATCTACTGCAACACATAACAGTAAAAAACCAATAGGCTTTAGACTGGTTCTTGTTTTTTCAGTAATATAAATAGTCGCAAGGGTAGACAGAAAAATGAACTTTAAGGCAAGAAATAAGGAGCTTATCATGTCAATTACTCCAAGGTGAAAATCATGAAAAATGAAGTTAGACAATACACAATTTATATTTGTTTCTTAAGTTTTCTGAAGAGCAAAAAGCCTAAGAGACCAATTCAAAATAGTGCTTGAGTAACTAAAGTCTTTTAAGTTGTATTTTCTATAAGGTCGTGGACGATATTTTAGTATTCTTCTGACTCCTATTTTCTTGGGAATATCTTGGAGTATAGGAGTATAGCTAAAAACGAGAATATTTTTTTGAGGGTAAACCCTAAAACTAGGCTCTACCCAACTATCATAGTAGACTCTTAATATCCCATAGCTTTGATATCCTGCTAATTCTTCCCAAGCTTCCCAGTCCGTAGAATATTCAACCCTAAAGATAGTAGCTTCTCCAATATCTTGAGGAAAAATCTTCCATTCATTGCCTGGAAAGACAATTCCCAAGTCAAGCCAACTTCCAGAAATTTCAGGCATTTTATTTACCCATAATTGCTAGATAGGAGTAAAATCTTGGTCAACTGCTTCATACTCTCCCCCATATAAATAATCATCCAAATCTTTCCAAGGAATAGGAGTGAGCATTTCGCCTTCATCATGTCGAAGAACAAAGCAACACTCGCCATTATATTGGCGGTGCATTCCTTGTAAAAAATCTACTCCGGGATTGCTTAGTATCTCATAAAATCCTGGGTCGTCTGGAGTCATTATTAATCTATTATTTGTCATTATGGGGTGTCTCCACTATCGTCACCAGCAGCAGGCATAATGCCAGCGATAGGCAAACCTAGTCTCCAGCCAGCAGCCATCAACTCGTCTTTTTTCGCCTCGTCGTAATAGCTAGAGAAAGTTCCATTTTGAGTCTTTAGTCTTGCGTTCCCAGGCTTCGGACTGGAAGTCCCGGAGAAAGCTTTGTCTAGTTGACTTCCTGTAGTACCAGGTTCTTGATATCCCAGGATTTCCCCATGTTGAGAATAAGTCACTCTATCTGCGGGGAAGGCATAAAAACCTCCAGCAATAGGGATGAGAGCTGTTTTTTGTCTTCCTTGACCATCCTGCACTCCAGTTATACTTACTCCACGTCCTTGGCGAGCCAAACTCCATCCCTTACTCAGGGCCGTGCCAACTTTGTCATAAGCGCAGAAAGTCGTGACGGCTAGCGAGGAGTTCACACTTCCTGTTTCACCGCCAGGAATATCACTTAATTTCTTTGTTACTCTAGAAGGCTTTGGCGCATTAGCTCTAATTACATATATCTTGTTTGCCTCCAGTGTCATTGAGGCTCCATCAACTAAGCCCAGATCATCCTTCAGGTCTGCATCTGAAATGCCTGAATTTGAAGCTAAATCATATGTTTTCCACCCATACATAATGTATGGAGTCGCAGCAACATAAAAAACCTTGTCCTTGCTCTTTCCCCTTAAAGTAGTCATCTTGGTTGAATCTGCCTAAATATTTCTAATAGATTAAAAATTATCATAGGCTTTATCTTTCAAGCTTCGCAATACTTGGTAGCCCTATTCAGTATGATGAGCTGATGCTTATAGAGGGTTAACCTTCTTTCTTTAATTGAAAGATTTTAAAGCATATTATCGACTTTCTATGAGAAGATAAATGTATGGTTATAATCTTGCCGTCGGCAAGATGTCAGACAATTTTTTCATTTGCATCTCCCTTGAGGCCAGGCCAGAGCTTTCTGCACCCAGGTGTAGTCACCAATGTATATTTTTTGTTATAAGTAGGCAGAAACAAATCTGCCCACTTGAAATTTACCGTCAGCCTTGGTCTCATAAGAGGTTCGGGCGTCACTTGCCCTAAAATCTCAGTGTACTCCTTGGTGTCAGAATATGTTTCGTCAGGGTATACAGCTCCTGAGTTATAAAAACTTGCCCTCTTGAAAGTATCTTCTTTTATAGCCAAAGCTTTCTTGATTAAAGATTCTGCTTCAGGGCGCTGGTCTGCTAGGATTTGAAACTGATAGCCATTTTTCCAATCAGCATAGGTATAGTAGCTTTTGCCTTTTTTCCAGGATACAGGATTGCCATTTGGTTTGAAATTCTCCTCTATCTTGGACTTCCATCGTTGTAAGTCACTGACTGCAAGCTGCTTAGGTTCTTGCATCACCCTGAAGCTCATCCATCCTGTTCCAGGATTTCTTCCCGCAACTCTAGCTACACTGGAATTCTCTTTGAAATACAGCCTAATAATTGGATAACCTTGCCTGTTAGAGATGTTTACGGGGATGAATCGTTCCTCTTCTTCTACTCCTCGAGGCATCCACTCGTAATACACGATTTGATTAATGATTTGACTATCGCTGCCAGAACAAACAATAGAGTTAGTTGGCTCAGACCTTCCCCTGGGGAAATATTCAATAACTCTAAATTTCCTGTTAGCTTTAGGTAATTTCCATTCTAAATACTGTGGACGCGATTCAGGGTCAGTGCGCCATCCTTCTCGATCGCCTGTATCCTGTATAGGATAATTAGTTTTTAAAGTAGGGTCACTACCCGGTCTGTTTATTAAGTTTTTAAACCCAAGTTGCCACTCCTCAAACCACTCCTCAAAAGTGGCAGCAAACCCCATCCTTAACGAAAGCTCATCATGCAACGCTTTAATAGCCGAAGCTTGCACAGCAACAAGTGGAGCTGTACCTGAAAGATACCTAGCATGATTACCATAACCTTCATCTAGCCGCTTACTACTTGTATACCTCCAGACCTCAAAATTAGCCAGCTCATCAGGACTTTCATTACTCGCTAGCCCTGTTTGTAATTTCAACTTTGTCCTGCTCTCGTTCATTTTTTCAAGAGTAGAGCGTGTATAACCTTTAGGAATCCCTGTAGCCATCTAGAACTCCTTAATAATAAACATATTCAACAGATTGACGAAACTGTTCCCAAAATCCTTCTATCAACCCTTCTGACAAGTCTTGTAACTTTTGGTCGTCAAGCTCTTCAATTTTTTTCTCCACAAAGCCTTGAATAGACCAAGGTTTACTTCCTTTAGCTCCCCAATTAGTAATTGCTGAATTCAAATTCGGAAACTTACTCCGCACCTCCTCCGGTAAACGCCCCCAGGCATCTTTAATGCCTTGCCTCCCCTTCATATATGCCTGATTGACAGCAATTCTCCTAAAAGCAGTTATCCCCAAGTAAGCCAGGCTTGAAGTATTATTGAGCAAATCGTCTCTAATATCAGGGTTAATATCCCAGGCTAACTGGAGCGCTCTAATGTTTATCTGCACTTTTGGCGGGTTAAAAATTCCCCCCACTAGCACTCCTGCTACTTGCTGGCCGATGTATTCTCCGGTAGGCCCATAAAGAGCATTGATAGTACTTTCAATTTCCTTATTGATTTCCTCGTCAGTTTTGTTAAAATTAAAACTATAAATAGTTTCTGCAAAATTAAGCGCTCCAGTTACCAACTGACCCACACTTTTGCCAGTAAGTAAGCTAGTCCCTGTCAAAAATGTAGCTCCAGCTCCAGCGACTTTAGCAGCTCCTGCTCCAAAACTCCCTAAGCCTCCCAAAGCAGTTCCCACGGCTCCAACAGCAGCTCCACCACCTGCAAGTACTCCGACGGCAGCTCCACCTACTACAATAACTGTACCTAGAGCCAAACCAGCAGCCAATACCCCTGCTCCGGCTGCCACTGGGCTTTCTTTTGCCCACTTGCCAAATATTTTGCCAAAAGTTCCGTTAAAGACAGATTTGACGAGTTCTTTCCCGCCATTTACGATTTTTCCCAAGAAATTTTTAGCACCAATAATTGGTAATTCAAAAATCTCTAAAACATCAGACCCGACTTTCTTGAAGTAATCCTTATCTAGCTCTTGTCCGTAAATTAGGGCGCTTGATAAGGTGGCAGTATCTATAATCATACAAAAAACACTTAAATTTCCTCTAAATCCTCTTCGCTGGTTTGCTCAATAATATCCTCTATTTCTTGCAGTTCTTCTTGGATTATTTCTTCTAAATCAAAATCTAAATCCCACATATCTTCAAGTAATTCTGCATCAGCTTCTTTTTCTTCTTCGATGATGTTTCCATAATGTTCTATCTGTTCCTCCGTGGCTTCATAGGCTTTTGGGCCATACCCTTTTTGGGCTTCTATAAACTCTGGCAAAAACGTTAATGCTGGATGATTGCCAAACTTTTTAATAGCTGCTTTCTGAAAAGCTTCTTTAATCTTTTCCCCAATATAATCACTTACGGCTTTTTCGGCCCCTTCTTCTTGAGCTGAGTAAGCTAAATCTTCAGCGTCTTGTATTAATTCTTCTATCTTTTCCTTGCTTTTCTTCTTATGTCCATGCGTCACCATAAGCCAAAATCTTCACGTTAAAATTTTACTAATAGTCCAGCTTGAGACTCTATAGGTAATTTATCAATATTGACCTTCAATTCGTCATTAGGCTGGAACCCATTAAGTTCAAACAAATAATCAATGTTGATGTTAATGTAATCAGGAAAAGCCAAAGTCGTCCCTTGCCCTAAGTCTGAAAGTTCACAGGTTAACACTGAATCAGTATTTAGCATTTTAGCCGTCCTCCCGAATCTGCCTAGCACTGGTATAGTGTAAACGATTCCATAGTTTTTTAATGGGATGATTCCTAGTTCATT
>JAAHGF010000039.1 GCA_010672585.1 Okeania sp. SIO1I7
AAGACCTATTCGAAGTCTGTCAAACTGTTTGAAGGCTGGCATTTACCCAACTGTTGTTGATGATAATTGGCGTACGCTGTGGGCACAACGCCAGCTCTATGACTAACTAAGTATACCTTTTCTTCAAAAGATACCACTCAGGGGTTCTATAGATATTAGCAGCGATCGCGAATTTCTCCAATCATACCTTAATTCACCAACGCCCACACTGGAAAAGCTTACGATTCTACTAAATATAAACGCATTGCTTTGCGTATTGGAGTTGTGAATAACCGTGATTATTATAACTGCTAAATTGACAAAAAACCACATTTATTTCATTTTGATAACTCATTAATTTATTCTCATATATTTGTCTATTTTTATCTTAAATAATTAAAGTATTACAGCAGTTTTGGAGTTTAGTGAATAGGGAATTTAACGAAGTCAGAAGTCAGAAGGGAATATTGGTTCAAGGCCATAATTTTTTTTATAACTGATTAACTGATTATCCGAACATGATATTACAGCAGTTTTGGAGTTTAGTGAACAGAGAATAGAAATTAGTATTAAACTGTACCTCACCTTCCTAAAAAATGCTTTCAATAATTGATAATTGATAATTACCTCTTCCTTTTAGGGAGAGGATTGAATAAAAGGAAAATTTTTTCTCTCTTGGTCGATTGGATATGGCTCCGAGACCTCGCCATCCCTCGACCGCTTGTTTCTCCTTTAAAGGAGAAGTTTTAAACCTTAATTATGCTGTAATATTTTTCGATTATTATATAAATAATAGAGTTGTTGGGAAATAAAAATTCAAAAGCCTCAAAAGCTTACTATATAAGATTTTCAGGATTGGAGGCTGAAAAAACACTATAAACGTTGACTAATAAGGGTTTTAGCCATTTTTTTAGCTTAATTCCCAAAAACTCTAATATAAGTTATTTTTACTATTATACCAGTTTGATAAATATTTGCTACAAATAGCTAGGCTATTTTTTAGGAGTCAGGAGTTAGTCTTCAGGAGTCATACCAGTTTGAAAAAAGAATGCTATAAAAAGTGCATCTCTATCGGATATGCTTAAAAATAACTTATCCAGTTCATTTTAGATGGTTATATCTATCGTTTTCCCTTTTTTTTCAATATTTATTCCTTCTTATTTCTTGCTTCTTCCTTATTTCTTACTTCTACTATTTGTAACAAACGTTGATAAAATTGGTATCACACGGGAATGGCTTCAATATCATTTTTTAGGTCGAATTAGTCAAAAATACATCTCCAAAAAAGTATTTTAATTACTCAAATTATTCGTCACATTATTTTTTAAAAATGGTATTAATTTTCTCAATAAACTGCTAAATAGTGGTTGGTGAATATTAGTTTATTCCTAGATTTAAAAGTCATAAAAATTACCAAAAAGAATCCTATACATATGCAACACTTCAATGATTAAGTAATTAGTACAGTTAAGTAAAATTAAATACGATTATCAACGACTTACTATATATTATTCATATTTTACTACTCTCCTCGACCTCAGAACGTTGCATGGAATTTCCCTAAAACCCCTCAATAAAATATAGAAAAATTTTTGATATTTGGTATAATATTTTATGGTTTTGATAGGCGGTAAGCTAAATATCTGGCATACATAAAATTAGAGGGAAGGGAGCAAAATGATTTGGGAAAATTCACAAGAAAACAAGATAATTTTCATAGAAATTTTGTCAGCATTCAGCTATTAGTAGTCAGCTATCAGCTTTTGAATGTAATAACTTACTAAGGTTATTAGATAACCTTTTTCTTTTGGTGCGGAATACGGAAGCAAACATATTTCACTCCTTGGAGACTAATTCCTCCTTCGGTGGGATAATGAGCTAATAACTCATAGCTGATAGCTGATAGCTGATAGCTGACCGCTAAATGCTTACGAAATTTTCAAATATATTAGGTTATAGGTGGCGATCGCCTAACCTTAAATCTTCAAATATCGAACTTCCACAGTTACTTACTCCCTTCCACAGTTACTTACTCCTGAAAGTATTCTGCCACAATAATCTGAGGATATAGATAATTTTTTTGCTGTAACTATTAAATTGCCATGTTCATCCGAAAAATTAGTATATTTTTTCTTTTCTTGATTAAATTATCGATTTATATATTTTGTACTTCATTTATTTTTAGCACAATAATTTCTGCCAAAATTATATCTGTCAAATTAGCGGATCGATTTTTATATAGTTTAATTCTCTTTGGCGATTTTTTAAGAGGAATAGAAATAGTTGAACTTTTTAATATTGTTGCTTTTGCTGTTGTGGGAATGGGTTTTGGTTTAGCAAGTATTTTTTTACCTAAGTATTTAGGTCGTTATGTGAGTGCAATTCTATTAATAATTTTAGTGCCTATAATTTTTCTCACGACTCAAATGGTGAGATATGATATTTGGGTAGAACAGGTAGCAAATAATGAAAATTTATCTCTTGATGGAGCGGAATTACTAGCTAATTCATTTTTAAATCAAAGGGTAGGTAATGATGGTATTTATGGTTTCTATTTATATACTGCTCAGTTTCCTATTCTCCCGGATAAAAAGGTACAAATGAATAATTTAGATAGATTGGAAAAGAGTGTTAATTCAAAATTTGTGAGTTTGATAGGGGTGCCACCAGGGGTGATTTCGTGGGCAATGAGTTTGTGTTTTTGGGTAATTAGAATTTTTTATTTTTTAGTAGCAGTAGTCACGACTGTTGCTCACTTCAGAGAAGGTTTAAGGATAGTTAAATGTTGAGATTTTAGGTAAGCATTTAATAATTAATAATTAATAATTAATAATTAATAATTAGGGCTTGCTGATTAAATCTAAAAGTCTTTATAGATAAAGGTAAGTACCTTTTTAAGTATCAAAAAGTGCGAGGTTTTAAGTGGTAATGGTTCAAAAATTTAGGATTTTGCTCAAGATTTGGGCAGAAAAATAAAGGGACAATTCTTACTCCTACTTCCTTGCTCTTTCCCATTTCTCCTGTCTCCTGTCTCCTCCCCCTACTAAAAGACTTTTTCAGCAAACCCTAATTAACAATTACCTGTCCTTGGAAACGGATAGGATTGACGCAAAAGGGAAAATTAATTCATTGTTTCTTCTTTAAAGGAGAGGATTTTTACCTTAATTATTCGGTAAATAGAAGAAGAGTTAATACATTAGGTGGCTAATAATCCCTTTTCACTTTATTAAATCCTACTAATTACTTAATTCATTGAAGTCTTACATAAGTACCGCATTCTTTTTGATAAATTGTATTATACAGCAGAATTATACAGCAGAGAATTTAGCTAATTCTTGAATTTTTAGCAACAGAGAGCGCCATTTCAGTTATAGCAATTCCCAAAAAGCATGAGGTACAAAATTTTAGGTTTGAGGGAATAGGGAAAGGGAATAAAAAGACAAAAAGATAACTGTATCTCACTAATTTGAGAAACGCTATCTCAGTTATCAGTACCTCCTTTCATTAATTGATAATTGATAATTGATAATGGATAATTGATAATTACCTCTGGTTAAAACTGTTACGGAATTGAATATAAGGAAATGTTATTTCTTCTCTTGGTCGATTGGATATGGCTCCGAGACCTCGCCATCCCTCGACCGCTTTTTTTCCCTTTAAAAGGGTCGGCTTTAAACTAGAATTATTTAATTATTAATTATTCGGTAATAAGGAGGCAATAAATATGAAATATTCTTTATTTATCTATATTTATTTATAGCGCTACGTCTTTTGGTTAAGACAATAAATTTGGATGGTAATTACCATTATTCTGACTCCTGACTCCTAACTCCTAACTCCTAACTCCTAACTCCTAACTTCTGACTTCAAAATACTGCTTCAGCACGGGTAAAAGGGTAAAATTGTTTTCTTGTTTTTCTATTAGGGAGCGTCGCTGCAATGATTTAATAATATTCAATAAGTCTGAAGCTGGTATTTGTAAATTATTTAATAAGGTTGAAATAGTTACTGGTTCGGTTGTGGTTGCTAGGTGAGAGATTACTTGTTTTTCTACTTCTGATAAACGGGAAAGTTGCTGATGTAATAATTCTTTGATGTCTGGGTCTAAAAATAGGGGGTCGTATTGAAATAATTCTGAGATATTTCCACTGAATAAGTCATTAATTGTTGTGGCAATTATATTTAACCAAGTGGGGTTGCCTTGATAAAAGTCAATTAATTTTTGCCATTGTTCGTCTATTTGTAAGTCTTGGTCTTTGAGAATTTTTTTAGTTGCTTCTTCGTCTAAACCTTTGAGGTGTAATGAGCGAATGGATGTATTTTTACTTGTACTAATTTCTCTGAGTTTTTCTCTACTAATTATTAGGCAACAACTTTGATGGGAGAGTTGGGCGATAAGTTGGAAAAATTGGCTGTAGTTTTTATGTTCTGGACTGTAATGACTTGCTAGTTTGCCACTACTAAATATTGTTTGGATGTCATCTAATATTATGAGGCAGCGGTGCTTTCTCAAATTTTCTAAAAGATGGGAGTTTTCTGAAGTTTCGAGAGTGGAATTTTGGTTGGAGATAAATTGAATGAGTCGGGTTTGAATTGTTTTGAGTGGTGGGGAGTCTCGCAGACTTTGCCAAATTATATAGTCGAATTTATTTTGAATATTTTTGATGAGTTGAAGAGCTAATGTTGTTTTGCCAATGCCATTCATTCCGTGAAGCATCACTATTTTTTTTGTTCTTGGAGAATCCATTTTTTGAGGGTTTTTATTTCCTGGGTTCTACCATAGAATTTTTTATAGTCTGGTGCATCTGAGAGGTCTATTTTTGGTCGAGGAATAGTCTGGGGTTTGTTGATATTTGGTTGAGTCAAATTTTCAGGGTTTATAGTTTCTGATGAGGTGGAAGTTTCAGGGCAAAAATTTATATTGTTAATTCCTATAAAGTCTTTTTCTACATTTCCAGATGAACCTATAGAAAACTGCCATCTATTAAATGTAGTGCGTAGATTAGATTTATTTACTTGTTCACCGAAAGTCTCTGAAAAAGTTTTCCATAATTCTGAAGCAACATCTCTGACATGACCATTAGTGCATTGAAATTCTTGAGCAATTTCGGAATATTTTTTACCTTGAAAAGTACCTCGTAATATTACTTGTTGTAGGTCATCTAAATGTTTTCCTGTTTGATTAAATATGAGATGGTCAGCTAAATTTAATATTTCTTGTATATCCATAGATAAGGTAAGTAAGAAAGTTTTGTATATTTTAGTCCGACATTGCCCTACACTATAATTTTTTTAATCAAATTTAACGACGAAACATAGATTTTTCCATTATTAAATTCCCTACTTATGCCGACTATTTCCAACTGACAATAGAAAAAATTTGTGATGGAATTGAAGAATAGCAAAAATTAAGTAACTAGATTTATGACTGAAGAATCAGAGCTAGTTCAATTAATTCTAGAGAATTTTTCTGAGATTCTGAGATATTTACAGCAACAATATGATGAGTTACCTCCCGAACTGAAAAAGGTCGTTGAAAGTATACCTGATGTTTTAAGTGACGTTGAAGCAGATAGTGAACTTATTAACAAACGGGAAGTTTATGAAATTATTAGCAAATTTCTGCAAGAAAACTTAAATGAAGAACTACCTTTATGTATAGATGCTACCCATATTATTTGCCGGGAAGATGACCCAAGGTTATTACAAGAAAGAACTGGAAATGCAAAAAAAATTGCTGAGGATGCCAAAGAATTAATTGTGACTATTAAAGTGCATTACGAGCTATTAAAAAATCTCACATATAATCGGAGAACTGAAATTTTTTATAAGAAAAAAAATCAACCAGCAGTAAAAAAAGTAGAAGAGAAATTAGATTGGGATAGAGCACCTAATGATGTACGTTCAGGATATTTAATTGAAGGGAAAAAAATATCAACTTTTAAACTTTATCCAAAGGAGTAAAAAATTATGCCAATTCCAACATTTATATGGGCTATAGCAGGTATTTTAGGAGGTGGAGTAGCCTTAGCATTAATATTTTGGAATCAAATTTTAGAGTGGGCACAGTATAATCTTTTTCCCTGGATTCAAAATAATATTCCGTCAATTGAAAGTCAAGTAAGAGAAGCATTTAGTGCTGTAGATAATGTTGCTACTTCTACCCGCTATCTTATCCGTAAAGCTTGGAAAAAGTTGCGTGAATATTTGCTAAAGCAAGTAGTAAAACTAGAGCGACAATCATCAGGTAAATGGAAAATGCAAGTCACATCTTGGGTTATTAAAAATCTTCTTGAACCAGAAAAGGTTTCAGAAGTAGTTACAGAAAAAGATGTAGATTGGGAAGACCTACCTCCAGATGTCCGTGCAGAGTGGTTAAAACTAGAGAAAAGTAAGGCTGAAATTGATGTAACTGAGTATCGCGATCAGCAAATTGATGAAATGGATATGTCTGCTTAGTCAAATAGTATTTTTAACTAAAAAAGTCTGACTATTCAGGATAAAAAAAATGGATAATATTACAAATGTTTTGCTTTCTATTTCTGGAATTATAGGTTTAGGTTCTGGAGCATTTTATTTTTTAAGCAAGCAGAATGAAACAGAAACTCGCAGCAATATTGATAGATGGTTTGAGGAAAGATTAGCAATTTCATTAGCAGAAAAATTAGACGAATCTGCTGAAGAAATTTTAGCAACGCTTCAAGGTACATCAAATTCTATAATTGCCGATAAAATTCGTGAAATAATTGATTCTGCTAGGTTAACTTTTACAAGAGAAAAATCTATTGATGATATAGAGATTCGTCTAAGTGTAGATTACATTAATGGTCAATCTTTATCGGTAGCTACTAACTGGAACTGGGATGAATTACCAGGAATAATTAGGTCTGAATTTATCAAAAGTGATAGTAATACTTTGAGTCGCCCGTGGTATTTTCCCTGGGATAACCAATAAATATTATCTCATTAATCCTATATATCAATTCTCATAAAGAGTGATGTATTAATTTCTAGGTTTGAGGTAACAGAAAACAGGAAAGATAACGAAGTCAGAAGTCAGAAGTCAGAAGTAATTTTTATAACGGCGTGAGCAACTCTCCAAAAATATTGCACCTTAAAAGGCAGGGTTTTAGACCTACATTATTTTGATAAAAATTGGCAGATAAAATTTAGTAAAGTAATGAAGATTGCTTCGTCGTTCCTCCTCGCAATGACATTTTACCTTAATTAAACTTACTAGACTGACACAATGGGGGGAGGGACGGGTTTATCTAAATTTAATGTTGAGCAAGATGAATTTAATGTGGAACCCGCCTCTACTATTCCAACATTTTAGGCGTGTCATGCCACTACTTATATTTATATTTTTAATTAACTAAGGAGAATTAATTTATGCCTACAGGATGGGAAAGAGTAATAAATAGAGAAGAAACAAAAAATACAAATTCAAACAAACCTTCCGAACAAACTCCCGCTAATAACTCCTCTGATAAAACAACTGAAATAAACAGAATGGAAATGTTTATTCCAGAAGAACCTCAGAAAAGTTTAAAAAATCTAATAGTTCCCTCAACTGTCAAAAATAGAATTAATACAGCACTGAATAGAATTAAATATCACGATATTTTATATGACCAATGGAACTTAAAAAGTATTGACCCCCGTGGTAAGCGTACCGCAATTAACTTATTTGGACTACCAGGTACAGGTAAAACCTTTTGTGCAGAAGCGATCGCTCACTTTTTAGGCAAGAAAATTATCAAAGTTAACTATGCAGAAATTGAGTCTAAATATGTGGGTGAAACGCCAAAAAATATTACGGCAGCTTTTAACAAAGCGAAAGAAACTGACTCAGTTTTATTCTTTGATGAAGCTGACTCTATCCTGGGAAAAAGATTAACTAATGTCACTCAAAGTTCCGACCATGGAGTTAATGTTAGTCGTTCTGTAATGTTACTTCAATTAGATAAATTTGATGGAGTTGTAATTTTTGCCACTAACCTCGCCAAGAATTATGATGGTGCATTTGTGCGCCGAATTTTGGCACATATTGAATTTGAATTACCAGACAAAGAATGTCGCATTAAACTATGGGAATATCTACTACCAAAAGAAGTACCAATTACAGAAGATGTTAATCCAGAATGGTTAGCAAATGAATCAGAAGAACTTGCCGGAGGTGATATTTTAAATGTTGTAATTGCAGCAGCAAGTCGAGCAGTGATGAGAGAAGGAAAAGCTCAAAAAGTTTCCCCTTTTGACTTAGCTGAAGAAATCAAATTTGTACGAGAAGCAAAGACAAAAATTGGTTCTCCTCACTATCAAACTAATCAACAAAAACCCAAAATTAAGGAGACAATAATAGAACCAGATAATTTATCTCCAGAACTTCGCGATCGCTACGATAAAGCTATTTCTGAAATAGATAAATCTGATTCAAGAATTTAGAATTTAGAATTTAGAATTTAGAATTACCTCTTCTTATAAAATAAGAGAATTGGATCAAAGGATTTTTTTTTCTTTTTTCTCAATGAATGGAGAGGTTTTATACCTGAATTTTTCGGTAAAAGGAGTAGGGGAGTGGGGAAGTTTGGGAAAAGTATAGCAGTCGAAGGAAAGGTTAGGACAAATCAAAAGCTTCAAACTAAAACAACATAAGATTTTTCCTTCTTTCTTCTCCCTTCTTGATTAAATAATTCCATAAAATTTATTAACTTCTTGCTTCTTGCTTCTTGCTTCTTCAATAACTTCTTCCTTTTTCCTTCTTCAATAACTTCTTCCTTCTTCCTTCTTCCTTCTTCCTTCAAATAATTCTTGTTGTAAACGATAGATAATTGTATCCGGTTCAACCTGATTTAAAATATCCTGAATAACGATATCTTGTCCTAATGGTCCCCAAGTACAACCCTTTTCCAAATAAACCTTAGTCGCTCTACCAATAGCATAAATTCCATAAGCTGCAATAGAAGCTTGAGTAATAGCAACTCCTGCATAAGAAGTAACACCAACCTTTCCTAAACCTAATAATAAACTACTACCCAACTCCCCTAATAACATACCACTTTCACTGAATATAATTACTTTCCAAAGTTTACCTGCTTCATAGCTAGTCATGGGCAAATTATAGAGACGAGACAAAGAACGAATTAAAGCTAAATCTATTACAGTAGTTCCCATCACATCAATAATAGCAACAGGATTAATAGCAACAGCTAAAGCTTTATACTTAGCAAAATCCCAGATTAAATCATCAGCTTCATCTTGTTTAATCTTAACAGTTTTATGAGCAATAGTTACCTCAGCTTCTCTTGCTTGTACTAACGCATTTAACGCTAAAAGTGACCGCCCTTCCCGCTCTAAAATAGTAATTATTTTTTGTTTCAAAGGATCTATTTGAGGCGATGGAGTTTCCCATTCGTGAGTCACATTACCATCAGGCCATTCAATTCTTACAGGTATAGGAGCTGGTTCTGCTGAGACCATTACTACTTCTGTAGGAGGATAAATATCTTCTAATTCTTCTGATTTATCCACAACAATATTTTGCAAATTTTGATAAATATCTTCTCGTTCCGCTTCTGGATATAAATCAATTTTATTAAACACTAAAATTAGCGGTTTTTTAGCCTTCCTTAATTCACGCAAAGCATCATATTCAGTGCGAGTAAGATCCCCAGAAACAACAAATAGAATTAAATCTGCTTTGCGAGTAACTTCCTTAGCCATTTCTCCACGAACTTGACCTGCTACTTCATCTAATCCAGGAGTATCTATTAAATCTATTTTTGCTTTCTCTTGTTGATGAGAATTAATAAAAATATTAGGTGTCCATCTAATAGCACGAGGCCATTGAGTCACGCCATTTAGAGGACCTGTTTCTAATATTTTTTCACTTAATAAAGCATTTAAAACTGCTGATTTACCACGACTTACAAGACCAAAAACTGCTATTTGGATTACTCCTTGGTCTAGCTTATCAATGTTGGATTTTAATAAATCTAATTGAGTTTTTAAGGAGGATGAAAATTCAGAAGTTTTTGTTTTTTGTGCCGTATTTTGCAAAGCAGAGTATCTATTTAGAGCTTTTCGTAAACTTGCTCTAGCACGTTTCCAATGTTGTTTACCTTGTTTTTGGTAACTTTCTGGAGATTGAGAATATTCTGTCACTATTTCTGAGTAAATATCTGAGTTAGTCAAGGTCATTTCAGTTATCAGTTATCAGTTATCAGTTATCAGCTTTATTACCTTTAGTTGATAACTCAAGTACGTTGTTTTTGTACTTCAATTCTGTGGTTGGAAATGTAGTAAAACTAGCAGCATTCCGCAGGAAATGCTTACAGGAAATCAAAGTATCATTAGTTAATGATATAGCAATATGATTTTAGTTGTGATATATTGGATATTTTTGTTCTAGGGAATAGGGAATAGGGAAGAAACTAATACATAAGAATAAGATAACTGCTATCTTCTATGCTTTAAAGGAACACCTCAATTCTCACATCTGACTCCTGATTACTATATAATTTTATCAAATCAATTGGCATAATTTATTAAATACTCCTAATTGAGTCTAGGGAAGAAAATTTATAATTGGTATAAGTTTATTTTTGGAGATAAACATGAGTGAAAATTCCAATAATTTAGAGTTGGCAATAGTGATAGATAGTCAATCTACGAGCGTTCTGAAATGTCTATCAAATTGGGAAAGTTTGGTAAGAGTTGAGATTAAACAAATTCTCAAAAAAATAATTATCAAATTACTCAGAGTAAAAGAAGAAAAGATTTTTTCAGACAGAGTGTTTAGCAATAGATATTGAGCGAGAAAATTTTGAGAATTTGGTAAGTCTCAGAAATTGGGAAGAATTTTTCAACAATTAATAATTAATTATTAATAATTAATTATTACCTCTTCTTTTCAAGGAGAGGATTGAGGCGGTAGGGAAATTTTTTTCTTGTTTCTCCTTTAAAGTAGACGCTTTAAACCTTAATTATTCGGTAAGAGGTAAAATCAAAGAAATTATCAAAGAAAATTATGCTCAAATAGATGAATATAGCTCCTATGACTTTAGACCGAGTTTATTGGAAGTAGCAATCAATGAAGAAGACTATGAAAATTTGATACAAAAAATTGGGAACAATTATTAAGGGATAAAGTTGACAAAGTTATTGATTAAAATTATGATAAAATCTCCGATATTCAAGACTTAATGTACGAAGAGAGTTGACAACCACTTCCTTATACTGACTACCCAGGTAGTGATGGTTCACCACTCACACCTGATTAATTAATTGTAGAACAGATGTAAAGAGTCTGTACATATTAGTAGACTCTTTTTTGCTTTTCTACTAAATGTGTTTCAGCAATTCTCAGTTGTTCTTTGTCTGAATAGGTAAAATTATTTGTAAATTTACCATTGAGTCATATTTTTATTTATCAGTAGCTTGTTAGATACTCCCTAAAAATTCCAAATTTATTGATTATCTAGCACAGGTATCTATTTCCTATTGCCATATTATTGTGCCGGAGTTGAGACAAATTCATTTCTCAATTTTCACAAAATTAACTATCTGTGGAAGTAGGGAAATATTTTGCTCAGTTCATATCTGTTAGTCTTCTCAGATAATAGTCGCCTCTGAAAAATTCTCAATATACTAATTTCTCAACTTTCACAAAATTAATATCTGTGGAAATATAGAAATATTTTGCTCAGTTCATATCTGCTAGTCTTCTCAGATAATAGTTGCCCCTAAAAAATTCTCAATATACTAATTATTCAGCAGAGGTACTTAACTATTTATTGCAGAATTTCTCCTAATTTCTCAACTCTCACAAAAATTAGTATCTGTGGAAATTTTTGAGGATTAGGGAAATGTTTTGAATGATTTTTCCTAATTTCTCCTAATTTCTCAACTTTTACAAAATTAATATCTGTGGAAATAGGGAAATATTTTGTTCAATTTATATCTGCTAGTCTTCTCAGATAATAGTCGCCCCTGAAAAATTCTCAATATACTAATTTCTCAACTTTCACAAAATTGACTATCTGTGGAAGTAGGGCAATATTTTGTTCAATTTATATCTGTTAGTATTCTCAGGTAATAGTTACCCCCTAAAAAATGCTCAATATACTAATTATTCTACAGAGGTAATTAACTATTTATTGCAGAATTTCTCCTAATTTCTCAGCTCTCACAAAAATTAGTATCTTTGGAAGTTTTGTGGGAGTGGGAAAATATGTTGAATAATTTTTCCTAATTTTTCAACTTTCACAAAATTAACTATCTGTGGAAGTAGGGAAATATTTTGTTCAATTTATATCTGCTCGTATTTTCCGGTAATAGTCGCCTCTGAAAAATTCTCAATATACTAATTTCTCAACTTTCACAAAATTAATATCTGTGGAAATATAGAAATATTTTGCTCAGTTCATATCTGCTAGTCTTCTCAGATAATAGTTGCCCCTAAAAAATGCTCAATATACTAATTATTCTAAAGAGGTAATTAACTATTTATTGCAGAATTTCTCCTAATTTCTCAACTCTCACAAAAATTAGTATCTGTGGAAATTTTTGAGGATTAGGGAAATATTTTAAATAATTTTTCCTAATTTCTCAACTTTCACAAAATTGACTATCTGTGGAAGTAGGGAAATATTTTGCTCAGTTCATATCTGTTAGTCTTCTCAGATAATAGTCGCCTCTGAAAAATTCTCAATATACTAATTTCTCAACTTTCACAAAATTAATATCTGTGGAAATATAGAAATATTTTGCTCAGTTCATATCTGCTAGTCTTCTCAGATAATAGTTGCCCCTAAAAAATTCTCAATATACTAATTATTCAGCAGAGGTACTTAACTATTTATTGCAGAATTTCTCCTAATTTCTCAACTCTCACAAAAATTAGTATCTGTGGAAATTTTTGAGGATTAGGGAAATGTTTTGAATAATTTTTCCTAATTTCTCAACTTTCACAAAATTAATATCTGTGGAAATATAGAAATATTTTTCTCAGTTCATATCTGCTCGTATTTTCCGGTAATAGTCGCCTCTGAAAAATTCTCAATATACTAATTATTAGACATCTCCTCCAAAAGAAGGAACAGGCAACAAGGAACAGGGAGAAATAATTGATAATTTATAGATAATAATTGATTTTATTTTGGATTTTTGGAGATGTCTATTTACCAGAGACACTTACTATTTATTGCCATGTTATTGTGCTGGAGTTGAGACAACTTCTGATTTTTTCTCCTCTGGCAAAATATGACTCATTACCTGAGTTACAAAAGACTTCAAGAAATTATTTTGCTGAGTTTGGCTAAATACACTTTGTATAATTTTGCTTAATTTATCTATATTCATAGAATTACTATTTGTTTGAGTTTGAAAATATTCTACTAAACTAATACCTGCAACTCTTGTTAGATAAGCAGCACTTACAGCTTGAACTGCACCGCCAGCTACAAAAGTTACAGTATTACTTTTCAGAATAGTAGTTAATGTTTTTGTCGAAAGTTCTACTAAGCCTAATTTTAGCATTAGCTCTGCAATAGTTCCTGCTACTTGTTTGCCTTGTTCGAGGGAAAATTTTTGCTCATATATAGCACTTAAATCTACTATTAACTGAGAATTTATAGCTGCCGTTGCTAATAAGTCTAAAGCTGGAACTGGATTAGCAAATGCTGTTGCTGCAGCGATCCATTGATACTGTTCAATTATCGGAATAGCACGTTCTCGCCTGACCTGATTTAATATACTCTTGGCTTCCAGTGTAACTATTTGTGCTTTTCTTTTAGTAGTTGCCCAGACTAATTTTTCTGTTTCTTTTTCTAATGTTTGATTCAATTTTTCTATCAATCCAGATATTTCTGGTAATGGTTGTTCTGTAGATTCTTGAATACTCCCATCTTGCTGATGTTTTCGTACTTTTACAGAGTTAGGTTTTGCAGAAATTCCTACTAAATTTTCTTCTGAGTTAATAGTAGATAATGTCTCTTTCAGTTTCTGTAATATCTGGGGTTTTTGGTCTGGTAAATATTGGTCTTGTTTATTCCAAACGAGGATAAAACTTTGACCGAGAGATGCTAGTTTTGATAAAGCTTGAAATTCTGAATCTGTTACGTCACCTGTAATAACAAATAAGATGAGGTCGTAAGTTGAAAGAGGATTAAGTTGAATATTTTCATCTGTTGTTATCCATTCTTCCTGCCATGTTGAATCGCTAATTTCTAACTTTTTAGAATTAGTGGATAGCCATTGAGAATTCAATATTTCAGCTACAGAAGTTTTACCTACTCCTCGATAACCAGTCACTACCATACTTAATTCTTTTCTTTCTAATTCATTAGTAAGTGTGGTTGCTTGCTGACGTAATTGACTAATTTTTTCAGATTTATTAGTACTTTTTATTTCCTGAAAAACCTTATCTATAGTAATAACTGATAAAGCGATCGCTTCCTCTGCTGCTTCTTTTGTTGGTGGTGCAATTATAGTAGGTTTCTGGAGTGTTTTAGACTTTGGTTTTTTTAACAACAAAACTCCTAGACCTGCTGCTATAATTCCTAACATAGTAGCTCCGCCAAATTCTGCCACTGAATGTTGGACACTATCTAATAACCATAACAGTAGAGATAATCCGATCCCTCCTACTAATATTGGTCTTTGTAATTTTATAGCCATTTTTTTTATCCTCGGAAATTTCCTTAGTTGTTCATTTTATCATGTTCAGCTTATTACTATCTTAACTCTTCTTCTCGGTGATTTTTATAATCAATCTATGATTAAGTTATTTAGCTGTATTGATAAATGTTTGCTACAAATAGCTAGGGTATTTTTGAGAAGTCAGTCCTCAGGAGTCAAAATGAAACTTCAGTACCATTTTTTAGCTAGGAAATACTCTTTTTTTGTAAGCATTCAGCCGTCAGCCATCAGCTATCAGCTATTGCTTTTAGTTTAGGGGAAAAATTTTATGAACCGTCTTACTACAAAAGTTGCCTCCCTGGTCCTTAAAGTCAGTTGTTAATTTAAACACCGTCCTTTAAGTAGAGAGTCTTGTAGCTGATAGCTGACTGCTAATAGCTGAATGCTTACCTTTTTTTTCAAAGATAAATCTCCTGCACTTGTCTTTTAATCACACTTATTATTCGTAAAATTATTTTTTCATGCATAGTATTAGTTTAATTTTAACGAGCTAATACCAAGGATAAATGTTTGTTACAAATTGTAGATTGTAGGGATGTTGCATGGAACGTCTGTAGGTAACTTCAATTATCAGTACCTCCTACTGAAGCAGGAGGCTTGAAATCTGGTATAAAAGATATACTATCAAGCGGATTTTACACTTTGCTGCTTTTTCTGGTTTTCCAGAAAGCGGGAAAACTAACACACTATTAATAGATTAATATTAGAGTTATTAACTAATTCCTGAAGACGACGTAATTGCTGGTCAGTAATAGCTGATAGCTAATAGCTGACCGCTGTTTGCGCAGCATTCCGCAGGAAATGCTTACCTATCAAGAAGATGTAGCAAGACTGTTGAGATTTGGTATTAGTACATAAAATCTATAGAACAACCTACTCAACTATCTGCAAATATCCCCTTTAATTCTAACCAAAATAAGATGGCTCATTACCTGGTTTCCACTTAATATTACAACCTATACTTGGCTTTTGTTCTTCACCTACAGATTTTTCTGCTAAAACTGCATCTAAAGCTGCTCTTAAATCACTTCCTGTGACTGGTTGATTATTACTAGGACGACTATCATCTAATTGTCCTCTATATACTAATTTAAAATCAGCATCAAATAGGAAAAAATCTGGAGTACAAGCAGCAGTATAAGATTTTGCAACTTCCTGAGTTCCATCAAAACAGTAGGGAAAATTAAACCCTAATTCTAATGCCATTTCCTTTAGTTTATCTGGAGAATCATCAGGATGAGTTTCAGTATCATTGGAACTAATAGCTACAATTCCTAAATTTTTTGGAACGTAATCTTCTCCAATTTTAGCAAGTTCTAATTGAACGTGTTTCACAAAAGGACAATGACGGCAAATAAACATAATTAAGAGTGCTTTTTTTCCCTCAAATGTTGATAGGGAAATGATTTGCTCGGAAACTACATCTTGTAACTGAAAATTTGGAGCTGGAGTTGCTAATGTCAGCATTGTAGAAGCGGTTAAAACCATAGTTATTCCTGTATATTTTTCTTTCTAAAAAAACTATAGCAGGGAACAGGCAACAGGCAACAGTGGGAAAAGCATTCCTTTGTCTAAAGTTCATCATCAATATAAGTCAAACACCAACTCGTTTCTTGCCATACCACATTTTTACCAACTTAATCAAAACTAAACAATTTTTATCTTGAGAACTACTGAAATTTTTTTGACTACAACAAATCTCTAATACCAATTATTGCCCCATGAATTCCACAAAAAATTTACGAGAGATTTCTTTTGATAAAAAGCCAGTATCCATCATATTTTCTATCTGTAATTTATAGATTTACTCACTTTATTTCTTATTGCTTATTACTCGAAAAATATTTGAGATAATTAAGGTACTAAGCTATTCCTTCTTCCTTCCTCCTTACTTCTTCTTCCTTACTTCTTCCCCCTTACCTCTTCCCTCTTCCCTCTTCCCTCTTCCTTCTTCCTTCTTCCTTCTTCCTTCTTCCTTCAAGATACTCTTTGTAATGGAATTTCAACTCTGAAAGTAGTTCCTTTGCCTACTTCACTTGCAAAATCTATTGTTCCACTATGAAGCTCTACACACTGTTTAACAATTGCTAATCCTAATCCTGTTCCTGCTATTTTACCTACATTACTTGCTCTGTAAAAAGATTCAAACAATTTTTTTTGATTTTCAACTGGAATACCTATTCCTTTGTCTTCGATCAGAAAAATAGCTCTTCGATCGTTTAAAGTTAACTGAAAATTAACCTCACCTCCTGTAGGTGAATACTTAATAGCATTTGATAATAAATTATTTAAGATATGCCGAATTAGTTTCTCATCTATTAAGAAGAAAATCGCATCATTCTTGTTCGACTTAGGTGGAGATTTCTGTTTGAATTTTTTGTTAATTGTGAAACTTATTATATGCTTATCGCTAGCAGTAACTTTGATAGATTCAGTAATATGAGAACAGACTTTAATCAAATCAACAGGTGCTGGTTTATATTTCAGTTTTCCAGCATCTGCTTTACCAATAAATCGGACATCATTTAGCAATTCAAGCATTTCTTGTGTAGACTCTTCAATATACACTAAATATTGATCTTTTTCAGCTTCAGTAATTTCAGATTCATAGGATCTTAGTAATTGACTAGATAATAATACTGTATTTAGAGGATTACCAAATTCGTGAGTCACCATTGAAAAAAAACGACCCCTTAGTTCTCTTAAATCTCGTTCTTGTTCTAAAGCTTGACGTATTTCCTCTTCCTCTTTTTTGCGTTCTGTAATATTTCGACCTATATAAACAAAATTATGTATTCCTTCTACATTTGTTTGAATCACTGAACAAGAAAGTTCAACAATAATTTTATCACCTGTTTTATTCTGACAAATTAATTCTACATCTTGAGAAATTTGTTCTTTTAAAAATAAATATTTTTGGCGTGCTTTATGTAGTAATTCTTCCTTGGGAATAACCATAGAAATATTTTGACCTACCAATTCTTCTTTTGTATAATCAAACAAAATTTCGGCTGCACGGTTAACAGTTTTAATTACCCCCGAATTTGTTGTTACTAATAAAGCATCCGCCATAGAAGTAATAATTTTATTGATATAATCCTCAGAAGCAGCTAAAGAACTTAATAAAAGATTAGATTCATTTGAATTTTGAACTAACTGCTGCTGCATTACCATTTTTTCCGTTACATCTTCGACGAATACAAATAAGTTTTTTTCTCGAATATTTTCATTAAAATCTGCAATTATAGATATATTGATATACAGAGGAGATTTCTTTTCCAAAAACCTAGCAACTCCTTCATATTCAAAACTTTCTCTTTGCCCATTAATCACTTCCTCCAGAAATTCTTCAACTCCTGCTAATTCTGGAAAACTATGACGAATATCTTCACCTAAAACTGCTAATTTTGGAGGAGCGGCAAATCTGTTTAACCCATAAGATACCTCTAAAATTTTTAACTCGGAATTAATTATCAAATACTCAGTTTGACGAGATGCTAAAAGTTTTTTTAATAGGTTAATCATGGGTCTTTTCAGTTATCAGTTATCAGTTATCAGTTAGCCTCCTTGGGAGGAACTAAACTAACAGTACCTCTGCAATAAGGAGGCTTGACATTAGGAATCTTCTCTTTCTTTTATCCCCTTAAAAAGGGAAACTTTAGACCACAATTTATCAGTGATTTACATTATTTATATTGGCAGAGATAATTTTATTTATCCTATTTTTTCTAGCATTCTATATGATAATTTTTCAAATATCTCATCTACATTCTCCCCAGTTTTAGCTGATGTAGAATATGTTGCTATAACCCTTTCATCTTCCTGAACCTCGAATTTTGATAATAGTTGATTGATTATTTCTGCATCAACTAAATCAGATTTATTTAAAGCCAATATAGCTACACTTTTAGGATTTACTGATAAAAATAAATCTAATCTTTCCGAAAGATTTTCGATAGTTTCTTGGCGAGTGACATCTGCTACAACTATTGCCCCACTAGCTCCTTTTAAATAATTAGGAGCGATCGCCTTAAATTTAGTATGACCTTCTAGATCCCAAATTAATAGCTGCAAAAAATTATTTTTTTCTACTTCTATTTTGGGTAAATCAACTTTTTTACGAGAAATTTTTACCCCTACCGTAGAAAGATATTGGTCACTAAACTGTCGATCGACAAACTTACGAATAAGGCTAGTTTTTCCTACACCAAAATCACCAACAAGACAAATTTTTTTCGATATCATATTTCTAGCTAGTTGTCTTTTTCACTTGGTTCAAACAAATCAAATGTTACGCACCTACTCAATAATAATGGTTGATTGTACTCCACACCTTGAGGAGAGTTTGTTTGTCCAGTTACTTCTAATCGTCTGGCATCTACTCCCTGTTTTACCAAAGCATCCCTGACTGTATATGCTCGTTCAAGGGCCAATTGCTCGTTGATATTGGGATTGCCAGTACGATCTGTATGACCTACTATCCTAAGATGTTTTTGAGGATATTGGGTAAGAAATTCTTGAATCTGGGCCATTGTGTCTATGTATACAGGCTTAAGTTCGGCTGAATCCAGCTCGAAGTAGATGCGGGTTTTCAGTTTGAGTGGGCTGAGTTTAGTTGTGCTGATTACTGATTGTACTCCAGGAACTTGCTCAATTTTACTAATAATTATTTGAGAATCTGCCATATCCATCACTGTTCCTTTGACTGTCACTCTACCTTTTCCATATTCAGTGCTGATGGACACACCTTCCATTTGATTTAATACTCTTGTAAGTCTATCTACTTCATCGCTGATTTCTGAAGGTCTTCTCACAGCTATTATTTGATTATTTACTTCTATTTGATTATTTACTTCTAAATTGTAGAGACTAGCTTCTTTTTTAGCTATTTTTGCTGCTTTATTTCGTAGATTTTTATTTGGCAGTTGTCCAGTTAAAATTAAGGAACCTTGCTCTACTTTTGTATCTATTCTATAAATAGCGAACTCTGGAATATTAGACCAAGCTTCCCTAGTTCTTGCTTCAATACCACGATAAAGTCTACTGTAATATTGATGGATACCCCAAGGTATGAATATTAAGCCCAAAATTAATCCACAAACCATTAACAAAGCAGTGGGAGTTTTGGAAACTTGTAATTTCTGATTTTCTTGTACATCTTCTGTTTCAATTAATGACTTTAATAACAACTGAATTGAGGGAGGAATAGTATCAGGGTCTCCTGCAAAATTTTTAATATATTTACCATAATCAATAATAATGTTACTCAGGACTTGTCGTAATTCTTTGATAAATGATTTGTTTGTTTGCCCTCTTATTACTACTGCTAAATAACAATATCCTGCAACTTCTAAGATGATTTTTGAATCTCCATATTCAATTTCATTTAGTTCAGAAAGATCTCCAGACTGAGCAATACAATCATTCACAAAACTCTGAATAGCTGTTAACATTCCTGCTAGCATTTCTGATTCCAATCTATCTCGTCCATAACGTTGAGCTTCAGAAATTACTAAGCCAGATTCTTTGTGGATCAGAAACACTGCTTGGACAGTAAAAATCATTACTTCTGATATGATTAATTCTGCCTCTGAAACTCCTTGGAAAGTTGCTTGAATTTTGCGTCTTATTCCTTTGAAACTAAAGGTATCTGAAATTTTGTCGTTAATTTCTCGAATTGCTTCTGCCATATATTTAGAAATGGTACTGCCAATTACAGGATATAAAGCATCTACTATAGAATTTTGCTCTAAAGTAATTTGATCTTTGATTGCTCTACCCATTTCTGGTGCTAATGCTTGAGAAATTTGTCGCCTATCTATTCTAATTTGCTCTCTAATTGCTGCTCCCATTTCTGGTGCTAATGCTTTGGCAATTTCTTGGGGATAATTCTGTATGGCAGCAGAAATTGCTACTGGCAATAATGGTGCTAATACTTCACTAATTGCCTGTTGGTCTTGCTCTGCTTTTTTGGTAATAATGATGTCTATGATTGGTGCTATTGCATCTGCTATTACTTGAGGTTCTTGTTGAATTTGTGTTTCTATTGAAGGTGCTAATAGTGGTGCTAATGATGAAGTTATTGCCTGTTTGTCTTGTTCTGTTTTTTTGGTAATAATGATGTCTATAATTGGTGCTACTGCATCTGCTATTACTTGAGGTTCTTGTTTGATTTGTGCTTCTATTGAAGGTGCTAATAATGGTGCTAATGATGAAGTTATAGCTTGTCGATCTTGTCTAAATCTTTTTTGTATAGCTTGTTCAATAACTGGGGCAATTGTCTCTATAACTTCTGCTTCTGTTTGGCCTAAATGTAAGTTTTCTGATAATAAAGGAGTTAGTACATTATTGAATTCATCTTGATTAGAATTAAAATTTTTTACTCCCTGGCTAGTATTTAGTTTCCGAATTAACCTAGCTAACTGAGAACCAAATAAAATATTTTGTAAAGTTTCAAATGCTTCTAGCTCTGTATCATATTCTTGGCGATTATCTGATAATTCTGACAATTTTTGCGGGACAATTAGTTGTTTTTCTATACCTAGTTTTTGTCCTTGATTATTAGCAGATTTACCTTCTACATCAATAATATTCTGCTGATTTTGTTCTGGTTCTTTTGTGATGCTCTGATAGATTGAATTCTGATTATTTTCTGTTTGATTAACTTCAGTAATTTCCGGATAATCTATATTTTCTTGAGAGGTAATAGATTCTTCTATTAATTCTAACTGAAAATCAATAATATTGTGCTGATTTTGCTCTGGTTCTTTTGTGATGCTCTGATGGATTAAATTCTGATTATTTTCTGTTTGATTAACTTCAGTAGTTTCCTGATCATCTATATCTTTTTGAGAAGTGATAGATTCCTGAAAATCAATAACATTATGCTGATTTGACTCTAGTTCTTTTGTGATTCCCTGATAGATTGAATTCTGATTATTTTCTGTTTGATTAACTTCAGTAGTTTCCTGATCATCTATATCTTTTTGAGAAGTTATAGATTCCTGAAAATCAATAATATTGTGCTGATTTTGCTCTAGTTCTTTTGTGATTCCCTGATAGATTGAATTCTGATTATTTTCTGTTTGATTAACTTCAGTAGTTTCCTGATCATCTATATCTTTTTGAGAAGTGATAGATTCCTGAAAATCAATAACATTGTGCTGATTTTGCTCTGGTTCTTTTGTGATGCTCTGATGGATTAAATTCTGATTATTTTCTGTTTGATTAACTTCAGTAGTTTCCTGATCATCTATATCTTTTTGAGAAGTGATAGATTCTTCTGTAAAATCAACTAAATTTAAATCCGCCAATAAATTCAGCAAGCGTCTTAACTGTTCAACCGTTTCTGTATTCAGTTCAACAGATTGATTATTATTTATATTTTGTGAATTATTAGTTGATTTTCCGTTTAAGTAAGCCATCTATCTTCTCATCTCTATCTTCTCATCATTGATGATGCTTTTATGACGTTAAAAGCTCTTTTTCTAAATCTTTATCTGCTGCTTCCTTGAGTTCACTGACAAACTCAGTTTTTTTCATTCTCATGCCAACTTCAAACATAATTTCTGCTAAGTCGTCCCGTGATACTTTCACATCATTAAGCAAAGAAAAGCGCTTTTCAAGTTCTTCAAATATTTGGGTTTTCAAATAACTAACATCATTCTGTAATTTCTCTCTTGTTTGTGATAAATCTTCCCGTAGAGAACTTGTTTGATTATCAATAATTTCATTTAATGCTTCTTTAGTCGTAATAATTTTGCGATTTACTCGCTCAATTTGTTGCTTAGTTTCAACAACATCTTCTTGAGTATTTTGAATATTCAAATTAATATTACTAATCTTTTTCTCTATAGAATCTACTTTAGCCTGAAGTTCCGTAGAAAAAACACTTTTAACCTGTTCTATTTGATTTTTAGTTTCTTGTTTCGCTAAAGATAATTCTGATTCTAGCTTTTCAAAACGATTTTCGTACTCTCTGAGCTTAGAACCAAAGATTATATCACGAATTTTGTCAATATTTCCTAGTCTCTCACGCATTTCTTCTTTGCTTAATTCGGCCATATTTTCCCCTTATGTTACGAACTGCAAAAGTTCTGGATAAATCTTAAAAATATACTTTCTGATTTTACCACTTAGTTTAGTCTTTTACCGGATTGATCTATTTACGATATTATATTAAGGTTAGTCATATTTTTAACTTTAACTGTACAGCTTAATAATGACCAGGAAAAATGAAGAATAAAAAATAACAGGAAAAAAGGTGAAACTTTTACATCCATATTAATGTCTATTCCAATACAATTTTTTGACAACCTATGAGACAGATTTAAAACATTGCTTGAGACAGACGCAAGCGGTCGTTTTGCTGGCCCATAGCTTTCCTATCGGAATACCACTAACGCTAAAAGCTGGCGCATAACTATGTTAACTGTGAGCTTCTTACAAAAGAAGGACGAGAGCTTGAAAGCCATGCCTTTTTAAAGCATGGATGAAAAGCGAACGGGCGGTTTCAACCGCCTGTAAAAAAGTTGTCATTTCCTAACTTTTAATGTTATAATGTTATCGTAGACCAAAACGATAAAATCATGCTTGTTTATGAGATGAAGTTAGAAGGAGAAGATGTCCAATACGAAAAGCTGAATGAGGCTATTCGTACTGGTCGTTTTGTCCGTAATAGTATCATCAAAGCATGGATGAACGGGGAAATTAAAAGTCGGAATGAAGCCTACAAATATTGCAAAAATTTAGCAGATAATCCTGAGTTTCCCTGGGCAAAAAAACTTAATTCAATGGCAAGACAAGCTCATGCAGAAAGAGCTTGGTCAGCCATAGAAAGGTTCTACAAAAACTGTAAAGCAAATGTCCCTGAAAAAAAAGGATATCCTAAGTTTAAAAAATATCAGGTCAGAGTATCAGTTGAATACAAAACTTCTGGTTGGAAACTGTCCGAAGATAGACGTTATTTGACTTTAAGTGATGGGTTTGAAGCTGGTACTTTTAAACTCTGGGGAAGTCGCGACCTTCACTATTATCAAATCAAACAAATTAAACGAGTTAGAATAGTCAGAAGGCATGACGGTTATTATGCTCAGTTTGTAATTGACCATACAAGGGAGGAAAAAAAAGATTTAACCGGAAAACAAACTGGTTTAGATGTAGGTTTAAATCATTTCTACACCGATTCTGAAGGTCTGAAAGTTGATAATCCTCGGTTTTTGAGAAAGGATGAACGCAAAATCAAAAAGCTACAGAAGCGTTTATCTCGAACTAAAAAAGGTAGCAAAAATAGGATAAAAGCAAGGAATCGGTTAGGTAGAGCGCATCTTAAGGTATCACGCAGACGTAACGACTGGGTTTGTAAAGAAGCACAGCGCGTCATACAGTCTAACGACTTGGTAGCCATAGAAGACCTAAAAGTGCGTAACATGGTGAAAAACCATCATTTAGCCAAGTCAATTAACGATGCTGCTTGGTATAAATTTAGGGAGTGGTTGGAATATTTTGGCAGTATTTATGGAGTTCCACTTATCGCAGTTGAACCTAAAAATACATCTCAAAACTGTTCAAATTGTGGTCAGAAAGTTAGCAAAACTTTAAGCACTAGAACCCATAAATGTCCTCATTGCAGCTATGAAGCAGACAGGGACGAAAATGCTGCAATTAATATTCTTCAATCTGCCCTCAAGCAACTATCAACTACCCTGGGGCGCAGGGAAAGTAACATCTCTGGAGAGACTGGCCTCTGTCTGGATGGGGAAACTCAGACAGGTAAGCTGGCTCGACGAAAGAGAAAGTCTAAATAGCGATATATTAGAATCCCCGTCTCTTTAGAGCGGGGAGAACGTCAAAGAGGATCTCAAGCGATCGCCGATGTGGAAAATTCCACATGACAAACTGAGAAATAAGAGCTTCTCATAAGGTGGGAGAGAGAGAAAATATCAAATCTAAATGATTCTTAGCTTAATGGTCCTGCAAGAGAATGATAAAAAGTATACCAACAATAGTATTCAATTAACGGTTGTAGTTGACAAATGTCCAAAAGAATATTTGTATAGATAAAGTATATAATTATAACACTATTAATGGTCTAAAAGTTTTCATAATTGCTTGATGCTCATAAACTTCATCCAAATTTTATCAAGCAGGAGCTTTGAGTAAAGAAGTGATGAAGATTTTTATTTTTGCGGAGAAAGGGGTTGGTAATAGATTTAGCTTATGGCTATAGTTTATACAGTAAACAAAAACTTTTACTGAGGCACTTCTGATGATCAACAAAACTTTTTCTACTTTAATCGGTTCTTCTGTATTAGCTGCTGGTCTTGCAGCGACCTCCACTGTTCTATCTCCCAGCGCAGCACAAGCTTTCAGTCTCTTTCTCGGAGATACCACTGATATCTACGATGATAATGGTAATCTTCTAGGTTCCGGCGGAAGTCTATCTTCTAATGACCCTAAAGAGGGTGTGTCATCTTTTATTGATTTCGATTTTACGCAGTTAGGAAACGATGTTTTACTGAAGTTAAATATTACCAATACCACAGGTCAAGCTACAGACCCTCTCGGTAATACGCTTACACCATTTGGACTAGAGTCAACTACGTCAAAGTTTACAGGGTTCACCTTTGATATCTTGGATGGTTTGAGTGTAAACACGGGTTCTTTTGCTGCTGGCACTGCCTTCGATTACATTTCAACTAACAATAATTTCTCTCCCTTTTCTAATTCCGTTGGTAATTTCGACGTTGCTATTGCAGACAATGATAATTTTGAAGGGGGTCCTGCTAATAATGCTCTTGCTGAAGGTGAATTTGATATGGTTAGCTTTTTGTTAACTGGAACAGGTCTGGTTGCAAGTAATGTGGAAGCTGATTTCCTCAGTGGATTTCAAGATGGAAGTTTGAACTTTGCAACTCGCTATCAGCAGACGATTAATGGAGGGAGTGAGAAATTACTAGCTGAGGCAGCACCTGGTGGCACAACTGGCGGTGGTACAACTGGCGGTGGTACAACTGGCGGTGGTACAACTGGCGGTGGTACAACTGGCGGTGGTACAACTGGCGGTGGTACAACTGGCGGTGGCACAACTGGCGGTGGTACAACTGGCGGTGGCACAACTGGCGGTGGCACAACTGGCGGTGGTACAACTGGCGGTGGCACAACTGGCGGTGGCACAACTGGCGGTGGCACAACTGGCGGTGGTACAACTGGCGGTGGTACAACTGGTTCAGAATCCATTCCTGAACCAGGTACAATTCTAGGTTTAGCTGTATTCTTTGGCGGTTTATTAACTTCTCGTCGTCGCAAATCTAACTAATAATAAGCTAATAATAATTTACCTTTGAAATCCGCTACTGTAATAGCAATAATATTAATCAGGTATTTATAGCATCTATAATAGCTTTTTCAAATTACTTAAAGAGAAAACAATAATATACCTACTAACTACTGAGAGGATATCTGAAAAGTTTTTTGATACTGAATTTTGCCCCCCTAGCCCCCCAACTTTGGGGGGAACAAGAGCCAATTTGCTTCTAAAAAGTCCCCCAATTTTGGGGGATTTAGGGGGCCTGGATGTAGCAAATTGGACTTCTCAGACAACCTCTGAAATTTTCAGCTATTGTTATCAAAAAAAATTCCCTGTTCCTTATGCAGGAGACTTGACATGATGTGATTTGAAATTGAAAAAAATAATCTTAGTCGGGGGTTAAAAGTTTTTCTAGTCAACTTTTAACCCCAATTTTCATTAATATATTTACATACATTAAAAGGGTTGATTCTGCGATGAGTTCCAGAGAATATCCATTGCCAACATATACCTTAGCAACACGAGAAGAGTTATTAGGTTTAGACTTACGATCGCTAGCTTTATTTCGAGTTGGTTTAGCTTTAATTATTATTGTCGATCTAATAGAACGTTTTGGCGATCTAAAAGCTCACTATACAGATTTTGGTGTCTTACCCCGTGCAGTACTAATTGAAAAATTTTTAAATTCTTCGGTTTGGTCGCTTCATCTTTTTAGTGGCAATATTTTATTTCAAGGAATACTTTTTGTAGTTGCTTTTATTTGTGCTTTAGCACTTTTAGTTGGTTATCGAACTCGCTTATTCACAATTTTATCTTGGGTTTTACTCGCTTCTTTGCATAGTCGTAATCAGATGATTCTCAATGCAGGAGATGCTGAATTGCGTCTCCTTCTATTTTGGGCAATATTTTTACCTTTAGGAGCATATTATTCAGTTGATAGTGCCTTAAATTCTGAATCAAAACCTTTTCCTAAATCAATTATTTCAGGTGGTACTATCGCTTTAACTCTACAAATATGCTTTGTTTATTGGTTTACGGCGATGTTGAAATCTCATCCTATTTGGTGGGAAGAAGGAAGTGCTGTTTACTACGCTTTAAATATCGATCAACTTGCTACTCCTCTAAGTAGCTTCATGTTGCAGTTTCCCAAATTTTTAGTATTTGCTAATTTCGCTACTCTCTGGATTGAATTATTAGCACCTTTTTTATTATTTGTACCAATTAAAAATAGTTTTTTTCGTTGCTTAACAGTATTTATTTTTATTGGTTTACATATTGGTTTTCGGCTTGGCTTAGTTTTAGGCTTATTCCCTTATGTATGTATTATTTCTTGGTTAGTGTTATTGCCTAGTGATTTTTGGGATTGGTTAACTGATAAATTACAATTTAAACAGATTGAAAATATTAAAATTTATTATAATCCTGATGCTAGTACATACCAAAAAATCTTAAATTTACTTTGCTGCTTTTTGTTTTTACCAAGAGAATTAGTTTTCTCAGCCAAAACCCAACCAGAAATTTATACGGCAATAAAAAACAGTAATTCATGGTTATTAGTCGAACATCAAGGTAATCGATATATTCAATTTCAGGCATTGATTTATCTGTGTAATCTTTCTCCTGTATTTCGACCTCTAACTTTAGTTTTGAGTTTACCTATAATTACAACTATAGGCAAAAAAATATGCGCTGAACTAAATAATGTCAATAGTAATTTTCATCAATTTATTTCCAAATTACAGTATCGGAAAAATTCAGTTTATCCAGCTAATTATCAGAATATTATTGCTTTATTACTTCTAGCTTTCGTATTGCTCTGGAATCTTAATAGTATTTCCCCCAAAATATTTCCTATCCCCAAAATAGTCAGAGCAACTAATTTAATTTTCAGATTAGACCAAAGATGGGGTATGTTTGCTCCTTATCCCTCACGGGAAGATGGTTGGTATGTCATTCCAGGTAAACTTAAAAATGGTAAAGAAATTGATTTATTTAAAAATGGTCAACCTGTGATTTGGGATAAACCATTATTAGTTTCATCAACTTATCCTAATGTACGCTGGCGTAAATATATGATGAAAATCTGGTTGAAGCGTCATGCTGCTCATCGTCTTTATTATGGTAAATATTTGTGCCGTGACTGGAATAGTAAATATAAAGGTGAAGAACAACTTGATAATTTTGAAATATTTTTTATGTCAGAAAAAACTTTGCCAAACTATCAAACTCCTGAAGTCAAAAAAGTTTCGATTCATCAACATTATTGCTTTAAGAAACCCAAGGGTTAACGAAGTCAGAAGTCAGAAGTCAACCCACCCCTAACCCCTCCCAGGAGGGGAAGTCAGAAGTTAACCCACCCCTCGCCCCTCCCCCTCCCAGGAGGGGAACTAGGGGATTTAAGCCCCGCTCCAAAAATATTGCGCCTTAAAAGGCGGGGTTTTAGACCCATATTATTTTGATAAAATGGCCATTCGCCCCTACAGTGGTCTACCAAAATAAAAACCGCTGTAATTCCCATATTATCTACTTTGTACGGACGTTGGATGCAACGTCCCTACTACTCCCTACTCCGTGAGGGATTAATGAGTCAGAAGTCAAAAATTAGAAGTTAGTTGGCGATTATTATGAAAAATCTCAATCGCTGTACACTAGAACTATTGACTTTTAAATTTTAACTTTTGACTTAATTCAAAAATCTATGACTACAACTGTACAAGTAAAAACAGAGTATGAAGCAATAATTGGTCTAGAAACCCATTGTCAACTTAGTACCCAAACCAAAATTTTCTCCGCTTCATCCACAGAATTCGGTGCCCCACCAAATAGCAATATTGACCCAATATGTATGGGAATGCCTGGAGTATTACCCGTACTTAATCAAAAAGTCCTAGAATATGCGGTAAAAGCAGGACTTGCCCTAAATTGTCAAATAGCACCCTATAGTAAATTTGACCGTAAACAATATTTCTATCCTGACTTGCCCAAAAATTATCAGATTTCTCAGTATGACCTACCCATAGCGGAAAATGGTTGGCTAGAAATAGAAATAGTAGATGAAGATGGCACTGCAACTCGTAAAAAAATCGGCATTACCAGACTACACATGGAAGAAGATGCGGGTAAATTAGTCCATGGAGGTAGCGATCGCCTATCTGGGTCAACCTATTCAATGGTGGACTATAATCGTGCAGGTGTACCATTAGTAGAAATTGTATCAGAACCGGATATGCGTTCTGGACTAGAAGCGGCAGAGTATGCTCAAGAGCTACAGCGAATTGTCCGTTACCTTGGTGTGAGCGATGGTAATATGCAGGAAGGTTCTCTACGATGCGATGTGAATGTTTCTGTACGACCTGTGGGCCAAAAAGAGTTTGGTACAAAGGTAGAAATCAAAAATATGAATTCCTTCAGTGCCATACAACGGGCGATCGAATACGAAATTCAACGGCAAACTGAAGCTATTGAAGCAGGGGAAAAAATTGTTCAAGAAACTAGACTCTGGGAGGAAGGTTCTCAACTTACTATTAGTATGAGGGTTAAGGAGGGTTCTAGTGATTATCGTTATTTTCCTGAACCGGATATTCCACCTATTGAAGTTTCGACTCAGCAGTTAGATGATTGGAAAGCTGAGTTACCAGAGTTACCTGCACAAAAACGTCACCGTTATGAAAGTGAGTTAGGTTTATCTGCTTATGATACTCGCGTGCTTACTGATGACTGTAAGGTAGCAGAATATTTTGAAGCAACAGTTGTAGCGGGAGGAAATGCAAAACAAGCAGCTAACTGGGTAATGGGAGATATTACTGCTTATTTGAAAAATGAAAAAATTAGCATCACTGATATTGACCTTAAACCAGAAAATTTGGCCGAGCTAACTACAATTATTGAAGATGGTACTATCAGTGGCAAAATTGCAAAGGATATTCTGCCAGATTTATTATCAAAAGGTGGTTCTCCTAAACAATTAGTAGAGAAAAAAGGTCTAATTCAAATTTCAGATACTAAGGCAATAGAAGCAATGATTGATGAAGTTTTAGCAGCACATCCAGAAGAGTTGGAAAAATATCGTGGTGGTAAAACTAAACTTAAGGGTTTCTTTGTTGGGCAAGTAATGAAGAAAACTCAAGGACGTGCTGACCCGAAAATGACAAATCAATTAATTTCTAAGAAGTTAGAAGGGTAAATATTAATTAATAATTAATAATTAATAATTAATAATTAATAATTTAGGGCTTGCTGATTAAATCTAAAAGTATTTACAGACAAAGGTAAGTGCCTGGTTTTTAGCTCTTCATGCTGAAAAAGTTAGTATTTTAGGCAAGACTTGGGCAGCAAAATTATTCTTACAATTTTTACTCCTACCTCCTCGCTCATTCCAATTTCTCCTGTCTCCTGTCTCCTATCCTTACCCATAATACTTTTTCAGCAAACCCTAATTAATACTTTCTTCTAAAGCCTTTTTCGCTAGTCGGGTTAAATAAATAGTTATGGCAACTGTGGCAATTAAACCAACTATATTAATTATCCATTTAGTTAATTCTACAGTAGAATTTGTTGGTTGTTGAGAAGTACCAATTAAAGTAATATCACCTGCTATAGAACCAATATAAACATACATTATTGTTCCTGGAATCATTCCTAGAGAACCCAAAATATAATCTTTTAAAGAAACCTGCATTACACCAAAAGCATAATTCAAAAGATTAAAAGGAAATAAAGGGCAAAGTCTAGTTAAAAAAACAATTTTAAATCCTTCTTTCACCACAGCTAGATCGACGACTTGAAATTTTGGATGTTGATGTAATTGTTGGTAAACCCAATCGCGAGATATATACCGTCCGATAATAAAAGCTATTGTAGCGCCTAAAGTTGAAGCAAAAAAAACATAAATAGCTCCCCAGAGAACTCCAAATATTACTCCTCCTCCCATAGTTAAAACCAAACCAGGAATTAATAGTAAAGTAGCTAAATTATAAATAATTATGAAAGCGACCGGACTCCAAATACCGAGAGTGTCAATCCAGATTAATATATTTTTTAAAAGTTCCGGTAGGTTAAAATATTTGGCTGCAATAATTAAACTTATAACTACAATAAATAACAAAAAAAACTTGCAAAGTTTTTTGAATTTTCTCTGGGTATGAGTATTTGTAAATATATTCATTTCTAAATATTACCGAAAAAAATCCATGAATATTTCTGAATATTTCCCGTAAATGTCTTGATGAAGTTTCCCGACTTTACTGATTTTTTATTCCTTCTTCAATAACTCATAACCAAACTTTTAATGTGAATAAATTATAAAATATCATGCTCAAATTATTCTTGTCTTAGTTAACTATGAATTTTTACTGAGAATAATTACTGGAGAAATAAATAATACCAAGCGTGATAAATATTTGTTACAAATGGTAGGGAGGTTGCATAGTCCGTACGAAAGAAGGAAGAGGGAAGAAGGAAGAAGAGGTAAATATTGAAAAAAATGGAAAAAAGATAGAGATAACTATCTTAAATGAACTGGAGCAGCTATTTTTAAGCATATCCGATCAATATCTACCTTTTTGTAGCATTCTTTTTTCAAATCGGTATAACTAAAATCATCCCTCTCCATAGCTTAGTTTCATAAAAATACAATTGCTATACCTAAAATAATTATCACTACCTGTGCAAAATTAGTTGAACATTTGTAAGTAGGGAGGAGGGAGTAGGGCATAAAAAATATGCTGAAATACTGAATTTTAAGAATATGTGATTAGCGATCGCCTTCGTTAAAATTATCAATTCAAGCAGAGAAATTTAATTATAGTAAATCTTTAACCAAAACTTAAATTGATTTTAATTATTATATGTTATTGTAATAAATAAATTTATATATATGTGGAAAAAAATTAATTAAATGAATTTATATTATCGTATTTTCTGGAGTACAGCCTTAACATTAGCAAGTATATTAACCACAGATATAACTGCCTTAGCTTCTGCAAAAAATACCAGCCTTTTGATTGACTCTAATAATAATAACTCTTATAAAAGTCTTGTAGAACAAGCAGAAAATTTAGCAAAAAATACAATCAATCAAGAATTTAAAAATAATCCAGAAATCACAGAAATTACTATCACTATATTAGGAGAGCGTCAGAGTCAAATAGTACCTATTCTACGTTCAAACATATCTCGTGCTGAATGGCAAAAAAATTCAGAAATTGACAATTTGACGAGATATTTTGCCGATGCCAAATATTTACTAAAATTTGGTAATAATAATCAAGATACACCCAAAACTCAACCTCAAACTCCTGACTCTTCTCCTCAAATTCCAGCCCCACCTCCACCATCACCCAATACTCAACCTATAGTTCCTCAGCCTTCAAAAAAATCTCCCACACCACCTACATCTAAACCTCCAATATTTCCTTCTGATGAAGACGATTCCAAAATAGACGATTAATAGTGGGGGAGCAGGGGAGTATTTAACAATTAATAATTAATAATTAATAATTAATAATTACCTCTCCTTGAAAACGGATAGCATTGACTCAAAGGAAAATTTTTTATTGTTTCTACTTTAAAGGAGAGGCTTTAAACTTTAATGTAAGCAATCAGCTATCAGCTAGCCTCCTATGGTCGGAACTACGTTATCAGCTATCAGTTTTTAAGTCATATCTAATATATTTCCTGCTACAAAATTGCTTATGTTAATAACTCAGACTTCTAGTCCTACTGCTTCAATTTATGAGTGAAAAATGTAGTAGAAGTTAAAAGATAAATTCCTTGATTAAAAAGCTGAACTCAAGTGCATTTTATAGGAAGAGCTGACCGCTTAATGCTTACACCTTAATTATTCGGTAAACATAAGAATAATGTACACTTAATGGCTAATAATCGCTCAAATTCATTTTCTCCAAGAGAACTAAAACCTTCTTAAACAAGTTCAATAACTAGACTTCATATAACATTATAACTTCATAACTGGGTGCATCTCATATCTACAAAAATACTTTTTCCCTATTCCCTATTCCCTATTCCCTATTCCCTAAAAGCGATAATTTTTTGGTTTTATTCAAAATTGAGATGCACCCGATAAAATTGAGAGAAAATGTCATCAAATATCTTCCTAATATTGACTAAATTAAATAAGTTAACCAAAAATTAAACAAGGCTTTAACTAAACTTAAACAAACAATAAACTAACTATAAATTTATTTAGATAAACTTCTGAAGGCAGTATCAAAAAACTAACTATATAAATACAGTTTCTAGGTAAAAAATACTGCTAGCAATAGATTCAAAAATCGTAATCTACCAGCTCTTACAAAGAAGAGAACTAAATAAAGTTTTATGTCCAGACTAACTCGTAGAAAACTATTAATGTTTTTCGGATGTAGTGCAGCAGCGACAGCACTATCACCAAAAATTGGCAATTTTTTAGGTAGTAGCTCCGAAATAGCTCAAGCTCAAACCGGGGGTCTGAGTTTCACACCACTAAAACTGGCACATCCTTTAGAAGCTTACCTAAGTAACCCTAGCTTTGTACCTTTAGGAATAGGTGGAGAAGGAGGTACTATAGAAGCAGGTGTAGATGTAGCACTACAATCCTATCAATACTTCGATGATGTAATAGTACCTCCGGAATATGAAAGGTACGTAATAGTTAGTTGGGGCGATCGCGTATTTCCTAACCCAGAAGAATACTTTGGTTATAACTGCGACTATGTAAGCTTTATCCCTATTAATGGTAATCCTGATGATGGCTACCTATGGGTTAACCATGAGTATGTCTCTTATCCCATATCCTCATTAATAGGTGGTGATGACCTAGCTGGTTTCCCCACAACAGACCAACTTGTACTAGGTTTAGATTTATCTCAAGAGAGCTCCTTCACCCGTGGGGAATTTGCTTATAACCAAGGTGGATCTATTGTCAGAATTAGAAAAAGTAATGGTCGTTATGCTCCTGTAGCAGATGATACTAACCGTCGAGTACACCTATTATCTGGACTAGGAATTAACTCTGAACGTTCAGATGGTTATCAAAGCGTTACATCTTGGGGTCCAGCTAGCTATCAGACTGGAGACCAAAACTTCTTAATAGGTACTGGACCTGCTGCTACTGATGTATTTCCTCTAAGTTCTGATGGACTTGGTAATCGAATTATTGGTACAGCCTTCAATTGTTCTGGTGGTACAACTCCTTGGGGCACAATTTTGACTGCTGAAGAAAACTTCCAAGGTAGCGTTACAGAAGGCGTATTACCTAACGGTACTCAAACTGGTTATGATGAAGATGAAGAGATAGGTTTTATCTTTGGTTTAGTCGGTGAAAAATATGGCTGGATGGTAGAAATTTCTCCAGCAGACCCAAGTTTCCAGAACAGAAAACATACAGCTCTAGGTCGTTTCCGCCACGAAAATATTGCATTTCGAGTAGAAGCAGGTAGACCATTAGTAGCATATATGGGAGATGACCGTCGTGGTGGTCATACCTGGAAGTTTGTAAGTAGTGGCATAGTTTCCAGTCCAACCGATCCAAATAATAGCCAATTATTTGAGAGTGGGACCCTTTATGCTGCACGATTAAATCCTGATGGTTCTGGTCAGTGGATACCCTTAGTTCCTAGCACTCCCACTAATCCTCTGTCACCAAGTGAAATTGCTGAAGCTGAATTAAATGCTTTTGGTGAAGCTCAAAGAGATGGCCGGATTCGCTTACCTCAGCGTGCTGGTATTCCTGGAGCAGAACAGAATGGTGGGTCTTTCATTGTAGACCTGACAAATGAAAGCGTATTATCTAATTATCAGGGAAGGACTCTAGGAGATTTTTACACTAGCCAAGGTGCTATTTTATGTGATGCTTTCTTAGCTGCTAATTTAGTAGGAGCTACTCCTACTTCTCGTCCTGAAGATGTAGAAGTTCACCCTGGTGATGGTAGTGTATTTATTGCCTATACAGATAATGCACCTGGTGGAGATGGATATCCAGATTCCAGAATATTTGTTGTGAGTAAATACTCAGCAGATATTAATGCCGTTCAACAATTTGGCGGTCTGTACCGAATTATTGAAACGAACAGCGATGCTACAAGTCTCACCTTTAGTTGGTCAGTTTTTGAGCAAAGCGGAGAAGATGGTGCCATCAATGGTGCAGGTTTTGCTAATGTAGATAACCTAGAGATTGATACTCTGGGTAATATCTGGGGTGTAACAGATATGTCTACCAGTAATCACAATGGTTTCCGAACTGGTGCTGCTGGAGAGCTAAGAGATATTGACCATACTGCTACTGGAAATGTTTCTAGCTTAACAGGGGTATTTGGTAACAACTGGTTGTTCTACATTCCTGTTGTTGGGCCTAATGCTGGATTAGTTGTACCTTTTGCTTATGGCCCTCCTCGTTGCGAAATGACTGGACCATACTTGATCAGAAATAGTAGTGGTGTAGACGAAACTCTACTATTAGCTGTACAACACCCTGGTGAAAGTGTTCCTATTGGAGATGGAGTTCAACTAGGTCGGGATATTGAAATGTTAAGTCTGGATGGCACAAGTTTATTCACTCAGCAGCGAAGTGTACCTCGTGGTAGTAACTGGCCTAGTAATATAGGATATATAGGTACCCCTGGAGGTAGTTTTAATGGTTTGTTACCGCCAAGACCTTCTGTAATTGGTGTTACTCGTAGAAACGGTGGTGCGTTTGTTTAATATTTTAGCTTGACCCTAGAAGGTCTAGTAGTAGACCGACACAGTTGAAATAGCACTCAGCAGTCAGCGGTCAGCTCTCAAGGCGTATGATGGGGGATTCTCAAGAGAAGTCGCTCCGCGTCTACAAACCTCCATCAACGCACACCACGCCCTTTTTAAAATAAGCTTGGGGGATGTCGAACCCGCCGATTTTAGCTGTTTGCGTAGCATCCCGCAGGGAAGCGCTGATAGCTTGTTAAGCTTGACGCGCCAGTAGTTTCAAACTTATTCCTGGAGATATTTAATCAAAAAAAATATATATATGATTATTTCACTAAAAGTAGTATCATATTAAGATTGATAACTTGTAACAGAAGGAAAAACAAATGGAACTATCTGATTTCATCTCAACGTTGGTTGGAGACCCGCGCTCTCCCGTAGGGGAGCGTCGGGAGGAAAACCAATCAATCTTGCGTTTTTACAGAAAGTATGTTACAGTTTAACTCTTTAGTCAGTAAACACATAGATGGTTGAAAAAGCGTATAAATTTAGGTTTTACCCAACTTCACAACAGGAAAATCTGTTGCGGAGGACGTTGGGATGTGTACGCCTGATCTACAACAAAGCTTTAGCTGCCAGAACTCAAGCTTGGTATGAAAGACAAGAACGGGTAGGATATGCCCAAACTTCAGCTATGCTTACCAACTGGAAAAAGCAGGAAGACTTAAAATTTTTAACAGAAGTAAGCTGTGTGCCACTACAGCAAGGCTTAAGACATCTACAAACTGCTTTTACTAATTTTTTTAGTAAACGTGCTAGATATCCTAATTTCAAAAAAAAGCGGAATGGTGGTAGTGCTGAGTTCACCAAGTCTGCATTTAAGTGGAAAGATGGTCAAGTTTACCTAGCTAAATGTGCTGAACCATTAGCTATCAGATGGAGTAGGCAATTACCACCAGGTTGTGTACCTAGTACAATCACAGTCAAACTTGACCCCTCTGGTAGATGGTCTGTGTGTTTGAGAATTAATGACACCAGAGATTTAAAACTCAAGCCAACTAAGAAACAAGTAGGCATTGACTTAGGAATTACTAACCTATTAACTACAAGTGATGGAGAAACATTTGCTAATCCTAAGAATCTCAACAAATTGCACAAAAAACTGAGATTAGCGGGGAAGTCTCTATCTAGAAAAACCAAGGGTTCTAATAACTATCAAAAAGCCAGACTAAAATTAGCCAGGATACATGCAAAAGTTAAAGATTCAAGGCTTGATTACACCCATAAGTTAACCACTCAACTAATCAGAGAAAATCAAACTGTTGTAGTTGAGGATTTGGCAGTAAAAAACATGGTGAAAAATCACAAATTAGCCAGAGCAATAAGCGATGCCAACTGGGGAGAGTTAGTCAGGCAGTTAGAATACAAGGCTGAATGGTATGGACGGGAATTAGTCAAGATTGATAGATATTTCCCCAGTTCCAAGCGTTGCTCTGAGTGTGGATATGTACTAGATAAACTACCTTTAAATATTAGAGAGTGGGATTGTCCAGAGTGTGCAGCTCACCATGACCGTGATATCAACGCAAGTATCAATATTTTGGCTGCGGGACTCGCAGTGTCAGTCTGTGGAGCGACCGTAAGACCCGAGGGGAGTAAATCTCCGAAGGCGGGTGCTATGAAACAGAAAGCCCCTAGCAGTGATGTTAAGGAATCCCGCGCTGTCTCGTAGAGCAGCGTCGGGAGGATGTCAATGAGAAGAAATTGAATGATTATGCAAAATCTATAATTGAGGGAAGTGCAAAAAAAGATGAAATTGCCCTAGGTGAAATGACTTTCTACATGACTTTACGTAGAGCATTAACTGGAAAGGCAACCCTTCAAGATATTGGTATGTTGGATGCCATTAACGATACCTTACAAGAAAAAGGAGTTATCGAACCAGGAAAATCCTTCTACAAATAAAATTTTCAAAGGTTTTATCTGCTGGGGGGAATTTAGAGATTAATAATGCCACTCCTTGAATTTTGCATTAGACATCTCCAGAAAAGAGGGAGTAGGCAGTAAGCAGTAGGCAGTAGGGAGAAATAATTGATAATTTCTGTGTGATAATTGATTTTATTTTTGATTTTTGGAGATGTCTATTAGAAAAAAATGGTGAAATTTTGCCATTGCGCAGTTTTAACTTTGTCAGTCTGCTACTTTTGACTTTAAGCACCTAACTAAAATATATTATTTATCCTTAACCTCTTCTTTCATAGGTACAGGAAGTTGAGAAAAATCGGGTAATTTCACAAGTTCCTTTTCTTTTTCTGTAATTGCCAATGGTAGACGTAGAGGTTCAGATTTTTCTTCAATTAAATAAGTAGCTACAGGTAATGTTCTTTCTAAATCATCCAATGGTCTAGGAATTACCATTACAGCATTTAATTCTCCAATTCTTTCTGCTTCGTGCATTCCAGCTTCCACTGCCACTGCCACATTAGAAACCGAACCCCGGACAATCGCAGTACATAAACCTGCACCTGTCGTTTCATAAGAAGTCAACTGCACATCACCAGCTTTGAGCATTGCGTCACAAGCTCCCACCATTGCAGGAAACCCTCTAGTTTCTATCAGACCCACTGCCTTATTTTTAAACTGAGCTGACACTCTACCTTGACACAACTGAAATAAAAGACTGCCAATAGGTAGTACAGCTTCTAAATTAGCTAAAGGTCGAGGAATCACAGTATGAGAAATAAGTTGTCCAAATTCTTTCGCTGTTTCTGCTCCAGAGTCTATCGCTAGACGAACATCAGCAACACCACCACGAACTACCGCAGTACAATATCCACTACCAATTTTTTCGTATCCTACCAGAGTAACCCCAGATGACTTGAGCATCATATCAGCAGTACCAACTATGGCAGGAAAACTCCGAGTTGTGATTAAACCAAGAGCTGAATCTCCAAAGTTGATTGGGGATTCAAGAGATTCTAGATTATGGTTATTGTGGGTTTGTATTTTCATTTTCTACCTCTTTATTTCGGCGTAGCAGTGAACCCACCTAAACTCTCTTCAAAATTCTAGCTGATGGTCTTTAGAGCTACTCAGGAAATTTTTATATGAAATTAAAAATATAAATTATTATAGTTTACCTGATTAGACTTCACCTGAAAAAGACAAAGAGACTTTAAATAATTTTTTGTCCCTGGATGAGAGTCAAGTTTTATCAGTTAGGTCTCTACGTTTATCAAATTATATTATATTTTTTTTGAAATTAGCAAGCCCTCTAATATCAAAAAATAGTTGTATTGTCAACTATACAATCGTTGTTTATCTGCTAAAAATATGCTGCTCTAAATCAGATTTTTTAGTTTATCTCAACTAGCATTAATAAACAGTAACAAAAATTTCTATGATTCTAGGCGTCTGCTGCCTCTGTGTTTCCCTTCTCGCTATTACTTGTCTAATCTTCTTCATCAGGAGGAGAGCTAAGAGAATTTTTATGAGGAAATAAAGTTTTCATCATCCTATTTACATGATTTTGTCCGTAAATTGGAGTCTTAGTGGTTTCAGGTGTTTCTTCTTGTAATTGAGTTTTAGCCTGCTCAATTTTATTTTGAGTTTCCTCTTCATTTTTAATTTTTTCTTGGTCTGGTGATGAAGAAGTATTTGTTAATTCTTGATTAACTAGAGCATTAGAATTATCATTTTCAGGCTCAGTTTTTTTGAAAAATTGATAATTACTGTTTAGTCCTTGATTATTACTTGGATAATTAAAAGTACTTGTTTGAGCAATATTTTCTTCATCCAATTCAGAAATACTGCCTAATTCCTGATGATTATCTGGATAATTAAAAGTACTTGTTTGAGCAATATTTTCTTCATTCAATTCAGAACTACTGCCTAATTCCTGATGATTATCTGGATAATTAAAAGTACTTGTTTGAGCAATATTTTCTTCATTCAATTCAGAACTACTGCCTAATTCCTGATGATTAACTGGAGAATTAACTGGATAATTAAAAGTACTTATTTGAGAAATATTTTCCTCACTCAATTCAGAACTACTGCCTAATTCCTGATGATTAACTGGAGGATTAACTGGATAATTAAAAGTACTTATTTGAGAAATATTTTCTTCGCTCAATTCTGAATTACTGCTTAATTCCAGATCTACTGACAAATCATCATTGCTGTTAGTAGTAGTTGTTATTTGTGGTGTTAAAACTGTTTGAGATAGAGCTGTAGTAGAATTTTCTAAAATTTGTCGTCCAGACTCTCCTATAATAGAAGTCGGTGGTACAACTTGATTGGGTTCAATATCATGTTCTAAAATCGTTGCCACTGAACCAATACAAGCATTAGCCCCTATGTTACTTTTACCAACCACTAAAACTCCTGCACCAATGGTGACTCCTGACTCAACTTCAATGTTGCCCTGGTAAGCATGGAGAATAACCCCCATACCAATACAAACTCCTGTAGCAATAACTATCTGACAATCAGTAGCAGCTTGGAGAATGACACCAGATGCGATCGCCACATTTGGATCGATTTTTACATCACCACTCACAAAAGGCTCATTATTTTCAATAGGTTGTAGTGGTGTAAACTGCATACATACTGCTCCATAAAACTCCTTTCAACTATCGGACTGAAAGCCAAAAGTCATCACTTTGAACTTTTGACTTTCTGTTTTTTTGGCATTGCATAATTGCGGGATGATTTTATCAGAGAGGATCAATTATAATCCCCGTGTCTCCGTGTCCCCGTGTCTCCGTTTCAGCCTCAATCATCCCAGTATTCAGCAACGCCGTTTTCTTTACTTAGCTTTACCGTTAGGTTGCTGAATAATCATTTCTAAAACACGGCGTTTAGCTTGAGGGTCGATACCAATTAAGCGGACATATTCTCCCTCGTGTTGAGCTAGAGTTTCCTCAATAGCTGGGAAAACATCAGCATCACGTTTGCCATTAATTTGAGTATCAGTTTTCCAAGAGCTAGTCTTGAAACGGCGTTGGTCTGCATACTCTGTACCTATTTTGTAGCCACTCGCAATCAAAGAGCGGACTTGTTCTACAACCTCTTGAGTTAGCTTCTGGGTACTAGCAGTAGCTGTAACACTACTATATGGTTGATAACTATTACCTACTCCATTGGAAGTAGTAGCTTGAGTGGCAGGAACTACTTGACGTTTGCCATTTGGCTCCTGAATCAATACTTCTAACACCCGACGTTTGGCCGCGGTATCAACACCAATTAAACGTACATATTCCCCACTATACTGTGCCAAAGCTGCTTCTAATTCCTCTATTGCTTGTGCAGTAGTCTGTGCGGATATGGGAGCGCTCTGCCAAGAGCTAGTCTTAAAGCGACGTGCATTAGCGTGTTCTATACCGATGCGATGTCCTTGATTAAATAGTGAACCTACTTGAGTTAAAACTTCCTGACTTAATCCTGTATTCGCACTACCTTGGCTTGATACACTAGCTTGAGCAGTATTATAAATAGGAGGCTGACTATTGCCTACTCCATTAGAAGTTGTAGCAACTCCTTGGCGTTTGCCATTGGGTTCCTGAATCAATACTTCCAAAACCCGACGTTTGGCAGCAGGATCAACACCAATTAAACGTACATATTCCCCACTATACTGTGCCAAAGCTGCTTCTAATTCCTCTATTGCTTGTGCAGTAGTCTGTGCGGAGATGGGAGCGCTCTGCCAAGAGCTAGTCTTAAAGCGACGTGCATTAGCGTGTTCTATACTGATGCGATATCCTTGATTAAATAGTGAACCTACTTGATCTAAAACTTCCTGACTTAATCCTGTATTGACCGCACTACCTTGGCTATTTGCAGTGGTTTTAGCAGTGAAAGAGGCAACAGCAGATTGCTTAATAGGGCGATCGCCTGGTTGTTGAACTAATGTTTCTACAACACGACGTCTAGCTACAGGGTCAACACCTATCAAACGTACATATTCACTGCTATGTTCTGCCAAAAACTGTTCTATAGCTGGCAATACTTGTGAGGCACTGGTTTCTGAAATAGTCGGACCATTTTGCCAAGAGCTAGTTTTAAAGCGACGTTCATTGGCATACTCAGTGCTAATTTTGTATCCTTGAGATAGCAAGGAGTTTACTTGGCCTGCAATTTCTGGAGTTAATCCTGTGGTATTTGTTGTAGCAGACTGACCACCAAAAGCAGCGGGAACACTATAGTTACCAGTAGTCGATTTTTGAGTAATTTTTTTGCCATCAGGCCGTTGAATCATAATTGGAGAAATTCGGCGTTTGGCTTTGGGGTCAATACCAAATAGACGTACATACTCTCCAGCGTGTTCTTCGACACAAGCTTCTAAAGCTGTTATTACTTCTGAGGAATTTTTGCTTTGAATTGGAGAACAAGTTTTCCAGGAACCAGTTCTGAAGCGACGAGCATCAGCGTGTTCTGTGCCAATATCGTATCCCTGGGATACTAGCTGTCTTACTTGAGCAACTACTTCTGGGCTTAAAGAACCAGTTGCTACAGAAGATTTGTAACTGTAACCGTTACCGTTACCGTAATTACTATTCATTTCAGTTTTAATAGGTGTAATACAGGAGACATTGTCTGCACAGAGATAACCTTGTCGTAAAGATTCGTTAATTCCCACCACATGATGGCTAAATTCTAGATCTGCTGGTTGTACGTCTGGCAAACGGTCTGCTTGCTGTTGATTTGTAATAATTGCTCCTGAAGGTACATACTTACCGGGAGCAATTTCTACGTCTTGGATGAGAGCATGGAGCATCACGATGCAGCCTTCACCAATACGGGCATTAAATACCGTAGAGCGAAAGCCGATAAAAGACTCATCCCCGATATAGCACGGGCCGTGAATTAGAGCTTTGTGGGTGATAGAAACATCTTTACCTATCCATACAGAATAGTGTTGGTTGTCGTCTCCTACTACTCTTCCTTGTTCTAGGCCGTGGATCACTACTCCATCTTGGATATTGGTTCCTGCACCGATAAAGAAGGGAGTTCCTTCATCAGCACGAATTGATGTACCGGGAGCTACTAATACATGGGAACCGATACTAACATCTCCAATTATGTTAGAACAGTAGTGAACGTAAGCTGTCTTATCAATCTTGGGCTTCGCCAAGTCTTTTGACCAGGGGGTCGGTGGAGCCGCTTCGTTGCGACGTGGCATATTTTTTTTTCTCCTTAAGCTAAATGTTGGGTGTTGGTATATTTAAGTAAATGTCTTGCAGTTCAAGATTTCAACATCCAACTGTTAAGTTTTAGACAGCATTTTCCTAGACATTTATCGACAACTGTGGACAAAATGTAACGGAAAACGTCTAAATACAGAAGCTCTGCCCGAATTTAGCAACCTACGAGCAACAGTTGGTGTGCAAGGTTGTAATGGTTTTTTGTTTGTATCTATGACAAAAACGTAATTAGTATTAGACATTGTGGTGTCTATTCCTTTTCAGTAAAGTGTTCTTCGATCATGTTGGCCAGGCTTGTTCATGCTTCTGATACTATCGGTACAAAACCCACTTCCGATTATCGCACTTTAACGATTTCCTTAATCAGGAGCGACTATGAGTATGTTGGAGTTCGCATACGGTATTCGTGACCTGCCAACGTAGTCAGTACTGACTCGATCTGCAACCTTTGAGAGACAATCTTAGAAATGTCCTTTCTTTGGCTAGGTTTTTCAAAGGTGTTTAACGATATTGGTCTTTTTTACCGTAGATCATGCTATTGTCCACTGTGACTGTGTCAATAATTGCGACTACTCTGGCATCTATAGGCAGTTGTTCACTACGAGGTATTTCACGAGCTGCTCCGCCGCGGCTAACCAGAACCCATTCATCTATTCCGGCTCCGACATTATCGGCAGCTACTTCATATTTAGGCAGTGAATGGCCTTTTTCGTCTATGAATTGCAGCAGAAGTAGCTTTGTTCCTTGTAAACTAGGCTCTTTTTGGGTGCTAACAACAGTGCCACGAACTTTGGCAATTTGCATGATCTCTAATTTAATTACATGATTTCAGATATTAGATTTTAGATTGAAACCTCAAAAGTTGTTCTTCACTCTCAGTTTGATTATGTGCTAGAATTTATTCACTAATATTTCCTGCTTCTACCCAGAAGTGCCAATTTTTTCTAGTCTGTAGGAAGTCATGGTCATGCTTGACTGCCATAACATACCTTTCAGCTTTCAGTCAATATTGACTAATAATCACTGAAGGCTTTGATATATTAATAGCTGCATCCTTAAGATATTTATCACATCTGAAAAATTGCAGCTTTCAGCGATCGGACTAAAAACAGAAACTATTTTACAATTCTACAATCAGGATTGAGGATTTAATAAAATCCAGAAGTTCACTAATGGAACTATATCTGTTGAAGGTATACTCCATTTAACTCTTGTAGATAATAAAATCCTCATTCCCAAGAATACAGCTTTTCAAAGTAGGAAACTTATCTACTGCTGTTTTACTCTAGGAAACACTTTCTAGGTAAATTATCTTTTTCAGTTCAATCTCAAAACCTGCTATCCACAATCAAGTTATGTTCTGTTTACTGGACGAATAGAAGATGTGCTGTCACGAAATTGTTCTACTTCTTCTGTATAACGAATAGGTAAAACATACTCTAGGTTTTCATGGGGACGAGCGATGATATGGGTAGACATTGTTTGGCCTCCATTCACCCGCTTGACGTTATCAACTCCTGCTGCTACTGAAGCTTGTACTTCAGATACATCTCCGCGAATGATTACAGTTACCCGACCACTACCAATTTTTTCATAGCCAACAAGGGTGACTCGTGCAGCTTTCACCATTGCATCTGCTGCTTCTACGACTGCTGGAAAGCCTAGGGTTTCTACCATCCCGACGGCAATTGACATTATTCTTACTCCGTGATATTCTTTTACTTTACTTGTATATGTATTGACTTTTCCTAGCTATAGTTATTTGGAATAATAATTGCTTTTCCAAATAATACCTTAAGTTGGGGAGCGATTAATTCCTAAATTTACTAGAATTTTAGATGATAATTTTTGCATGCTTTCCCTGGAATGGGCAATCTCTTGATAATGATTGCCCTAAAATCTTAGGGTAAAGTTGGTGTTTTTTTCTCACAGAACCTAAAGCACGATCTTAAAGCTTGTGAAACTCAAGCATTTTTAGTTACAGATGTATATGTTTTGATCTGCAAAATTACTTAGCTCTAAGACTTTAATCATTATTTTTACTTTTATCTGCAAAAAAAATTTTTTATCTACCAGTTCTAGTCAAAATATTTGTAGTAATTCTCCCTGCCTCAAATGAGTCTTTCTCACTAATAAGTTCGGAACTGATCGACTTCTTCAGTATATCGAATTGGCAATACATATTCTAAGTTTTCGTGGGGACGAGCGATGATATGAGTTGATACTACCTCTCCACCGTTAACTCGTTTGGCTGATTCTATACCTGCAGCAACAGAAGCTTGTACTTCCGATACATCTCCTCGGACAATTACTGTTACACGAGCGCTACCAATTTTTTCGTAACCTACCAGAGTAACTCTAGCCGCTTTAACCATCGCATCAGCAGCTTCTACTACTGCTGGAAATCCTCTAGTTTCAATCATTCCTACCGCAATTGGCATTTTTTTTTCTCCTATTGACCAATAGTTAACTTAAGCATTGAGGCCAGTGTTGTCTCCAGATAGTTTTCAAGGGAATTCCCATTATTATGATTAAATCTATCAAATGCTATAGTTTTAGCATAGAGAAACATGGCATCGTTGACAATAGCAACTATCATCATAATTCATAATTGCAGCTATATAGAAAAATAAATTTCCTAAGATTGAAATCTTTGGACTTAATTATGAATTCAGCGATCCTCAACCTCCACAGACCAATCCTAAATTTTTTTTTATTACTTTTGAAACCAACCTCCGTAAGCAGAAAAAAATCAGTATATATACTCACTAATAAGTAGAACCTATGTTAATAATATATATTTATTTTTAACAGTAAAAGTAAATAAATAATAAATGATAGAATTTCTGACTGAAAACTGTTGGTGGATACCTTTTTATGGCTTAGTTGGAGCAATTTTGACTATACCCTGGTCAACAGGGATGATCCAACGCACGGGACCACGGCCAGCGGCTTATTTTAATATCTTGATGACTTTAGTGGCCTTTATTCATGGTTCCATTGTTTATCAAGCTGTCTGGAACCAAGAACCACGAGAAATCATATTCAACTGGCTACAAACGGCAGACCTCAACTTGTCTTTTGCCTTTAATATCTCATCTGTAACCGTTGGAGCAATGGATGTTGTGACGGGTTTCAGTCTATTAGCCCAACTTTATGCCTTGGGATATTTAGAAAAGGATTGGGCATTAGCCAGATTTTTTGGACTAATGGGATTTTTTGAGGCAGCAATGAGTGGCTTAACAATTAGCGACTCTTTGTTCATTTCCTATGCTTTGCTGGAAATGCTGACTCTTTCTACTTATTTGTTAGTAGGTTTCTGGTATGCTCAACCCCTGGTCGTAACAGCAGCTAGAGATGCTTTTTTAACGAAGCGGGTCGGAGATGTTTTACTACTTATGGGAGTAGTTGCCATATCAGCTTTGGCTGGCAGTATGAATTTTACTGACTTATATGAATGGGCTGAAAGAGTAGAACTTTCTCCGATTACAGGTAATTTGTTAGGATTGGCTTTGATTGCGGGGCCAATAGGTAAATGCGCTCAATTTCCTCTGCATCTATGGTTGGATGAGGCCATGGAAGGGCCAAATCCAGCTTCGATTTTGCGGAACACTGTGGTGGTTGCCATTGGAGCTTATGTACTGATCCAAATGCAGCCGATTTTAATTATTGCCCCTATAGCTCTAGATGTATTAGTGGCGGTTGGAACTGTAACGGCGATCGGAGCTTCTCTAGTTGCTTTGGCTCAAATTGACCTGAAGCGTGCCTTGTCTCATTCTACCAGTGCTTACCTTGGTTTAGTATTTATTTCTGTTGGTACACAATGGACTGGTTTTGGCTTGCTATTACTTTTGGCTCATTGCATTGCTAAAGCACTATTATTTATGAGTGCTGGGGGTGTAATATTGACTACTAATAGCCAAGACCTTACAGAGATGGGGGGGTTGTGGTCTCGAATGCCAGTTACTACAAGTTCTTTTTTAGTAGGCACTGCTGGTTTAATAGGGTTATTACCTTTAGGGGGTTTCTGGGCGTTACGCCAAGGTTTGGATGTGTTTTGGATTATCGATCCTTGGGTTGTACCTGTTTTGTTATTTGTTAATTTCTTGACTGCTTTAAATTTAACCCGTGTTTACCGTTTGGTGTTCTTGGGTGAATCTCAGCCGAAAACGAAACGCGCACCAGAAGTTCCCTGGCCGATGGCTGTGCCTATGGTATCTTTAATTATCATTACTCTACTAACACCGATAATAATGCAACGGTTATCACTATTACCTGACTGGGGTTATATTAATTTAGCTGTTGTCATTTTGTTAGTTGCATCTGGTTTGATTGGTGTTATTCTTGGCAGCGTGATGGAGTTAGGTAGAAGTTGGTCTCGACCAATATATGCTCCTTTGCGTTTTGTTCAAGATTTGCTTGCTTATGATTTCTATATCGCTCGCTTCTACAATGTAACTGTGGTATTTGCGGTTAGTCAACTCTCAAGGTTAAATGCTTGGGTTGACCGTTATATTGTTGATGGAGTTGTTAATTTAGTTGGCTTGGCAACGATTTTTAGTGGGGAGGGTTTGAAGTATGGGGTGTCTGGTAAAGGTCAATCTTATGTGCTTACTATTTTGATAGGGGTTGGTGTATTGGGGGTTTTGGCGCTGTGGTTGATTGATTTTAGTTTTTGAAGTAAGGAAGAAGGAAGAAGGAAGAAGGAAGAAGGAAGAAGGAAGAAGGCAGAAGGCAGAAGGGTTAGAGCTGAATTTGAAAACGTTTTGGTATTATTGCTTTTACCCAAGTTCTTATCCATAAATATTCAAACATTTCTTCCTGTTCCTTATTCCCTATTTTCTGGAGATATCTATTATCAGGACTTATGCAGTAGAACGTATTTCCGTCCGAAGCGACCGACAGGGAAACAATCTCAAATACTACTTTTTTGTATCTCGTGCGTAAGTCCTATTATATTAAACCTAAGTTTTGAGTCTTTATAAAGGTTTTCACATAGGTAAACTACAAAACTTGTGCTCTCTGCTTTTAAGCCAAAATCTCTGTATTTTATGTTAATTAAAACTGTCTACTCCCTAACTCCCTACTCCCTATTTTCTGGAGATGTCTTATGAATAACTTTTCCTCTCAAACTGAAAAACTTAACTTTTGGACGAAATTAGCTTATGGTGCTGGCGATCTAGGTCCAGCAATGTGTGTTAATATCCAGGTATTTTTCTTATTATTTTTCTTTACTAATGTTGCTGGTTTACCTGCTGGTATTGCGGGTAGTATTTTGATGATTGGTAAAATTTCTGATGCTATTAATGACCCGATAATTGGAGTGATGAGCGATCGCACTGTTCATCCTTGGGGTAGACGTTATCCTTGGATGGTTTTTGGTGCTATTCCTTTTGGGATTTTATTTTTTTTGCAGTGGATAGTTCCTAGTACGAATCAGTCTTTTTTATTTTGGTACTATATAATAATTGCTATTTTATTTAATATTGCTTATACAGTTGTTAATCTTCCCTACGCTGCTCTAACTCCAGAGTTAACACAAAATTACCATGAACGAACAAGTTTAAATAGTTTCAGATTTGCTTTTTCTATTGGTGGTAGTATTTTTTCTTTGGTTCTTGCTCAATTAATTTTTTCTCTTTTCCCAGATAATCCTATTCAACAATATTTAGTGTTGGGTATTGTCTGTGCAATAATTGCTGTTTTACCTATTTATTGGTGTTTTTTTGGGACTCGTAAACGGACACTTTCTGCTAAGAAAAAACAGGAGGAAGATAATAATACTAATTTACCTATTGTTGAACAAATTCGGGTAGCTTTTAATAACGGTCCGTTTTTATTTGTGATTGGTATTTATCTGTGTTCTTGGTTGGGGGTGCAATTAACGGCTTCGATTTTGCCTTACTTTGTAATTAATTGGATGGGGCTACCAGAAGCGACTTTTCCTCAAGTGGCGATCGCTGTTCAAGGTACTGCTTTAACTATGTTATTTGTTTGGAGTTTTGTTAGTAAAAAACTGGGTAAGAAAGCTGTTTATTTTATGGGTGTTTGTTTGTGGATAATTGCTCAGGGCGGGTTATTTTTTGTTCAACCTGGACAGGTTGGTTTCATGTATTTTTTGGCAATAATGGCTGGTTTTGGAGTATCAATTGCTTATTTAGTTCCTTGGTCAATGATTCCTGATGTTATTGATTTGGATGAGTTAAATACTGGGCAAAGAAGGGAGGGGATTTTTTATTCTTTTATGGTTTTTTTGCAGAAGGTAGGGTTAGCTATTGGATTGTTTTTGGTAGGGGTAGCTTTGGATATTGCTGGGTTTATTGAAAGTGTTCCTGGGGAGACTCCACCTATTCAACCGGAGTCTGCTCTTTTGGCAATTCGGGTGGCAATTGGTCCGTTACCTACTGTGTTTTTAATTGTTGGATTATTGTTGGCTTATTTATATCCTATTACGCGGGAAGTACATGATGAAATTTTGTTGAAATTGAGGGAAAGGAAAGAATAAAAAGGTGTTAGGTTTTAGGTGGTAGGTGGTAGGTTTTAGGTTTTAGGTTTTAGGTGGAAAGTCTAATAGATATCTCCAGAAAAAAGGGAATAGGGAATAGGGGGAAATAATTGATTATTTATGCCTATAATTGATTTTATTGTTAATTGTTGGAGATGTCTAATAGGCATCTGGTGAAAAATAAATAAACCTTTTAATTAGAGCAAGCTTTGGAAAGAAAAATTTACCCTAAAAAAACATTTTTCGTGTCTTTTTAGTCAACAGATCTTACCGAAGATTTGTGGTATAAAACCTAATTAATAAATATTTGCTACAAATAGCTAGGATATTTATTAGGAGTCAACCCACCCCTAACCTCTCCCAGGAGGGGAAGTCAGGAGTCAGGAGTCATAATAAATGGCTTCAGTACCATTTTTAGGTCGTAAATCATCCTTTTCGTCAAAGGGTATATCCTGTAAAATATTTTTATTTATCTTACTACTCGTAACATTATTTTTTAAAATTGGTCTAAAACTTCCCTTTTTAAAGGGATAAAAAAAATAGACTATTCCTAATGTAAAGCCTCCTGATTACAGAGGTACTGATAACTGATAACTGATAACTGAAATGACCTGTTGCCTACTCCTGCAAAAAATCTATATCTTTTTCGGAGAAGTCTGATGCTGAAACAAATAACTTTAGAAAATTGGAAAAGTTTCCGTCATGCTGAGTTATATATTGACCCTTTAACAGTTTTAATTGGTACTAATGCTAGTGGAAAATCTAATGTTGTTGATGCTTTGGATTTTTTGAATAGTATTATGCAAGGTACTTCAGTAGAAGCAGTATTAACAGGTGATCGCTTTACTTCAGGTATTAGAGGTGGAGTTGAGTGGGCAGTTAGAAAACCTGAAACAAAATTTAGTTTTCAAGTATTAGTAGATGGCGAAAATGAAGCGGGTGATTATCTTTATAAAATTACTATAGAAACTCAACCTACTATACAGGTAATAGATGAATATTTAACTTTGATTGATAGTCAAAAACTCTCAGATAGTAATTCATTTCAGCAACTTTTTTTTATCTCTTCAACTTTGATACCAGACGGGGTAAAGTATCAGCTTTATGAGGCAAATAAAGAATTTATCAAAAAATTTTATCCTACTCCTAATCCTTGGTTGGGTCGTTTTACAACCAAGATTCCTTTCTATGAATTTGATGATCTTAATCAAATGATGTTTGCTCAAAGTATAGTACCAAATATCCTCAAAAAGATTTTTATTTTAAATCCCATACCTTCCCAAATGCGTGATTATTCACCTCTATCAAAAAGGTTAGAAAGAGATGGTTCTAATATTGCGGGAGTTTTAGCAGCATTACCAGAAAAACAGAAAGCTGAAGTAGAAGAATACTTATTAAAATATCTGGCAAAATTACCAGAAGGAGATATGAAAAAAGTTTGGGCTGAAACTGTAGGAAGACTAGGTCGCGATGCCATGCTTTACTGTGAAGAAATCTGGCATCCTAATCAACAATCAATGATAGTTGATGCTTGTGGAATGTCAGATGGAACTTTACGATTTTTGGCAATTTTAACAGCTATGTTAACTCAGCCAGAAAAAAGTTTAATTGTTATAGAAGAAGTAGATAATGGTTTGCATCCTTCTCGTGCCGGATTACTTTTACAAATGTTAAGAGAAATTGGAGATCAGCGCCAAATTGATGTTTTGGTTACAACCCATAATTCTGCTTTATTAGATGAACTAACTCCAAAATTTATTCCTTTTGTGATGGTGACTTATCGAGATAAACAAACTGGAGAAAGTCAGTTAATTCCTTTAGAGGATATTGAAGATTTACCGAAGTTAATGGCATCAGGAACTTTAGGAAAAATTGCCAGTAAGGGTTTGATTGAGAAGAGTCTCAAAGCAGATTAGAAAGTATGAAAAAAGTGCTAATTATTGATACTTCAATTCTCTGTGTTTATTTGGGTATACCTGGGAAGGAAACTTGTGGGTCTGAAGATAATAAATGGGATAAAGTTAAAGTCTATGAAATCTTGGAAAAAGAGGAGAAAGCAAAGACTATTTTTGTTTTACCTTTAGCCACAATTATTGAAACAGGTAATCATATTGCCCAAGCAAATAGTAAGCGTTATGAAATAGCTAAAGAATTAGGAAATTTGATGAAACTAACTGCAGATAATCAAACTCCTTGGGCAGCATTTATAGAACAGTCAAAGTTATGGGATGCAGAAAACTTGAAGCAGTTAGCTGATGAATTTCCAGATTTTGCTAGTCGAGGGTTTGCATTGGGAGATGCTACAATTAAACGGGTTGCTGACTATTATGCTAAGTCAGGATTTGATGTAGAAATTATCACTGGAGATACAGGTTTAAAATCTTATGAACCTCCAAAACCTGAACTAATTCCTCGACGCAGAAAATACAAAAAATAAAGCAACAATATTGACATTTTTTATAGATTAATTAGATTTTATTTTTAGCCATAAGTATGATAAAACTATCGTCGATCTAATATTAAGTTCGGTTAAATATTTATAATAAAAAAATGACACTTTGTAGGTTGGGTTGAGGTACGTTAGTGGAGCTTATCCGGAGGATAAACCCAACAATCATATTGTATGTGTTGGGTTGCGCGATCGCTTAATCCAACCTACTGTATTATAATAGTTGAAAAAGTTGGTTTAAAGATTCAGGAGTAAAGATGAATGCCAGCTAAAGACTTCTATCACGATATAGTAAAAAATGCCTTGATTAAGGATGGATGGACGATTACTAATGACCCCTATATTTTGAGTATTGGAAAAAGAGATTTGTTTGTTGATTTGGGAGCAGACAAATTACTCTCTGCTGAAAAGGGTTTGAAAAAAATTGCTGTGGAGATTAAAAGTTTTACCAGTTTATCGCGAGTTAATGACTTAGAAAAAGCATTAGGTCAATATATTTTATACTACGATATTATACAAGATATTGAACCGGAGCGGTTACTATATTTAGCGATTACAGAAAGTATTTTCGAGGAGTTTTTTACTGAACCTATTGGTCAAATATTATTAAAAAATCAAAGGCTGAGTTTAATGACTTTTGATGCTAAACAGGAGGTTATTTGTCAATGGATACAATAAATAATTATCATCAAATTATTACTAAAATTTTGGGAGAATATGCTAATTTACCTTATGCTCATGGTAACTTAGAACGAAAGTTTATTGTTGGTGAAGACCACAAAAATTATTTATTATTAACAGTAGGATATTTGAAGGGTAAAAGAGTTCATGGTTGTGTGGTTCACTTGGAAATTATTAATGAGAAAATCTGGATTCACGAGGATGGATTAGAAGATGGAATTGCGTTAGATTTAGTTATGGCAGGTATTCCTAAAAATAAAATTGTATTAGGGTTTCATCCACCAGAGGTGCGACATTTAACAGAATTTGCAGTGAATTAATGGTAGAAATAAGAAGGAATAAGCAAGAAGGAAGAAGGGGTTGATTTTGAAAAAAAGGGAAAAACGATAGAGATAACTATCTAAAATTAACTGGGACCGCTATTTTTCAGGATTCTTTTTTCACCCTTGGTACAACAGGCAATGAAGACATAAATCTTTGAAGACTTTTACTGAAGCAATGGATGCTTTTCGTACAGTTATTTCTTTCCGTTTTTTTCGATTGATTGATTAATAATACTGATTTATTTACCTCTGATATCAAATCCGGTTAATTGCACATAAAATCCTGTTATATAATATCTGTCTATTAATTCTATAAATCTATTAATTCTATAAATACTTCAATATTTAATCTCCCCTAACTCCCCTACTCCCCTACTCCCCTACTCCCCTACTCCCCTACTCTCCTACTCCCCTACTCCCCTACTCCCCTACTCCCCTACTCCCCTACTTCCCCCTTAATCACACTCCACTAAATTACCAGCAGAAACAAACCCTGACAAAGGAGAAGTAATTTCTACCCACTTACGTTTTTCTCCATTTCGGTCGGGAATTAAACGATAATTTTCCACAAGGGTAAGCTGACTATCAACAGGAACTTTTCCTTTATATTCGGATCGTCTAGTAGCATTTGTCCGCACTGCTAAACCCCGTGGTGCTTTTTTACTATCAATTTGACGACATAAATTTCGATCTACTTGTGATGTGGACTCTGTCGGAGAAGGTGTTTCTGTGGGCAAATTATCAATAGAAGTATTTTGATCGGAAGGTTCCGTTGGAGTTTCTGCTGCTACTTCAGAACATTCTATTAAATTATTTTCATTGCCTGGAAAACCTCTAGACACAAACCCTGAAATAGGAGCAGTAATTTCTACCCAAGTTCGACCTGCTGGACCTCTAATATTGCGATAACCCTCTATTAATTTCACTTGTTGATTTGCATCTACAGTACCTACTGTGGGAGAATTTGGGGTTGGTCTTTTTTGAACGATTAAACCTTGTTCGTCATTAACTTGACGACATAAACTAGCAGTTTCTTGAGATACTTGAGCTATTTTAATAGTTGTAGCGATCGCTCTTTTGGGAACACCGAGGGCGATCGTTAGTATTAATGTTAGCAATGCAACTGGTTGACGCATATTTACTTTCGGCGTTTCTGAATAGCGTGTATGATATTAATCTTAATTACTTAGGAGTCAGTCCTCAGGAGTCAGGAGGAAATAGAATCACAAAGACTTAGCAATAAGTGTAGTAGCGCGTCAAGCTTGAAATAGTGTTTTAGGAAAATTCTCCAAACCTTAGTCATAGCAAGAATTATACTAAAAAATTTGGCGTTGGTGAATTAAGGTATGATTTGAGAAAAGAGCGATCGCTAATTATAGCAATGAGCGCTGGTGTATTTACATACTACTATTGTATTTAAAATAGTACAAAGCCCTGCTACATGACAGATATTTGGCGTTGGTGAATTAAGGTATGATTTGAGAAAAGAGCGGTCGCTGCTAATATCTATAGAACCCCTGAGTGGTATCTTTTGAAGAAAAGGTATACTTAGTTAGTCATAGAGCTGGCGTTGTGCCCACAGCGTACGCCAATTATCATCAACAACAGTTGGGTAAATGCCAGCCTTCAAACAGTTTGACAGACTTCGAATAGGTCTT
>JAAHGF010000004.1:0-92820 GCA_010672585.1 Okeania sp. SIO1I7
AGCAAGCTAGACTATCGTTCCAGACTGTGCGGACACAACCAAATAGCTTTGCGCTCTCGGTATTTTTGTCCCGATGTTGGATAAATTCGATATTTGTACCTGGCTTTCATTGTTGTTGTTTTTAACTTACAATACTATAGGATATTTGTGGGTATTAAATCAAATAAAAAGTTGCCCTTAAAGGGCGAGGCGTAACTACCCAGTTTTTCGGTGAATCACTCATAGCGAAGTAGCTTTCCATAGAAATTCTTAGAAAAATCCACATTACGAGTACGATGATAAATTAGCAATACATCGATTAAAGAATCAACAAATTCATAAGTGGCCATTGTTGTATCATAACTAAGTTCCTGATTACCATCAAACTGCATTCGGCAACGAGTTATGTCTGCAGGTAATATAGAAACATTCCAGGTGATAACAAAAGGGATATTCTCTCCTCCTTCAATATCTCTCGCTCCTTCAAGACTTTTTTGTTTGTAAAGACTAATAGCATGAGCTAGGTATTTACGTCTGTTATCTGGATAATATGGAGTGTAAACAGCTATTTCTCCTTTTTCGGCTGGCTTTAATTGATGAATTGACATCCTCATATTCTCCTGAATTAATAATATCCATATCCCCGTCCCCGGAAATTATATTATAGGTAACTATAGTGTAAATTTATAAAAGCTAAATTAAGTCAAGGTTTCAGTTCCCTTAAAAAAATCAGCTCTAAAATTTTATATTAGATGTGGTGCAACAATTGTTCGTCAAACTACCCTTTACATTCTTCACTTAACAAAAACCATATTTATAGTTTTTTCAGACGGAATTAGGTTAGTCTCTTAAAACATAAGAAAATTATTAGTGATTGGATCTTTAAAGATTGATTTAGTTATGCCGAACAGTTATTGGCCCAAAAACGATTACTATAGGGAAACCCAAATTCATCAAAATGATAACTTCTGTAACAAACAGCAAAATAATCAGGTGGCAGAAACTCAGAAATCCTTAGATCGGAGTCAAATAAAACAAGAAAAGGAAGTGTTAAGTAGTCATCAGAATATTTACGATGGTCGTAGACGTAAAGCAGCACTTATGTCATTTCTGATTTGGACCACTACTATCGCTTTACACTTGCTTTCTTGGGGATATTGGGTAATTTTAGGTCTGACTGGTTTACTATCAGTTCAACTTATGAGAATACTATTCGCTCAACCAAAACTACCTCCAAAACCTCTATCAGAAGAAAATGCGACAGACTGGCCTTATATATCTCTGTTAGTAGCAGCTAAAAATGAAGAGGCTGTAATTAGTAAATTGGTAAAAAATATCTGTACTTTAGATTATCCAACCAATAATTACGAACTTTGGGTAATAGATGACAATAGTACAGATCAAACCCCTGTATTGTTAGAACAGTTGGCGAAAGAATATCAGCAGCTCAATGTTATTAGGAGAAGTCCAGATGCCAGTGGAGGTAAATCAGGTGCTCTCAATACTGCGATACCTTTAATTAGGGGAGAAATTTTAGGAGTATTTGATGCAGATGCACAGGTAACACCGGATTTACTCCGAAAGGTAGTACCACTTTTTGTGAGAAAAGAAGTAGGAGCAGTACAAGTTAGAAAAGCGATCGCCAATGCTGGTCTAAATTTTTGGACAAAAGGCCAATCAGGAGAAATGGCTCTAGATAGCTTTTTTCAGGAACAACGAATTGCAATTGGTGGGGTTGGTGAACTCAGGGGGAATGGCCAATTTGTACGTTTGAACGCACTCAAAGAGTGTGGGGGGTGGAATGAACAGACTATTACTGATGATTTAGATTTAACAATTCGCCTACACTTAAATCAATGGGATATAGATTTTCTCAGTTTTCCAGCAGTAATGGAGGAAGGAGTAACTAACCCAAAAGCTTTATGGCATCAACGTTCCCGATGGGCAGAGGGTGGATATCAGCGTTATCTAGACTACTGGCAATTGATTTTGCGTAACCGAATGAGATTTGGTAAGACTTGGGATTTATGGCAATTTTTGGTGACACAATATCTAATATCGGTTGCTGCTGTACCTGATTTCCTGATGGCAATAATTTTGCGTCGTTTACCCATCACCAGTCCTTTGACTGTGTTTACTTTAACAGTTTCTGTATTGGGAATGTTTATCGGTTTACGTCGAACCAGGAAACAAGAAAAGAGTATCGTTAAAGAAGGGAAGTTGGACTTTGTTTCTGAGAAAGAACATCCGTTGTCTATACTACTTACTTTTTTAGAAAGTGTGGGAGGAACTTTTTATATGTTGCATTGGTTTTTCGTGATGGGCGCTACTATTACCCGGATGTCTATATTACCTAAGCGACTAAAATGGGTAAAAACAATTCATCAAGGGGATTGGGAAAGTTAAAAATTTAGGGGCGTTGGTAAATTAGTGTATGATATTAATCTTAATTACTTAGGAGTCAGGAGTAGGGGCGTTAACGATAGTTATGCGAAGCAAACAGCCGTTGCCCCTAAAGGAGTCAGGAGGTAAGAAAGAAGAAGTAAACAGGAGTAGAAGGAGAAAGTTTTTTGTTCGCCTCAGCGGAACGGATTTCTATGGCGTTCTTATCCGGACATGATATCATACCTCAAATCACCAACACCAATTTAGCTTATAGCAAGGAACGAGTTGCTAAAGGTAGAGATTAATGATGAACTGTAAGACAGGGAAATGTTTTTCTCGCTGTTGCCTTTGGTCTATCTTGGTAAGCTACTAGGTGCGTCTGTCGCCGGTGCGGGGTCGCACCGCTGTTGTCCTGTTCCCTGCTCTATTATCCAGTTACTTAGTTTGATGGTAATTAGATCGACTCTTACTAATGTTTTTAATGGGACTTAAACAAAACAGAGTTATAAAATAGTCTAAAATATATATAGGCAGAGGGTTTAACGTCAGAAAGGTATAAATTCTTAACTATCAAGGGTTTTCCTAGGTCATGCTGCGCAAACAGTCATTTTTTCAACCATAAAATGTCTAAGTACCATTAATAGATAAGTATCGGAGATGAAATATATATCATATCTAAGTATCATTAATAGATAAGTATCAGAGATGAAATATGTAGCAATTCTATTTCTAAACTGTGAAACCTAAATTTTCTGTTATTTACAGGACTTACCCATGAGGTACGAAAAACTAGGACTTGAGATTACTTTCCGTTCCGGAATGCTACGCAAACCCTATAAGTCGCTTCGGATGGAAAAACCTTGAGGTGCGTAAGTTCTAATTTAATTAAAATCGCAATACTCAAAGTTATAAGTATAACAATTTTTCAGATTTATAATTGCTAAAATTATTATAGATTAATAAATTGATTAATTTATATTAAATTAATTTCAATTATTTCCAATAGTAATATATATAAAAATGAATTATACAAATCCCGCGATCGACAAACAGGAATGAACAGAGCAGTCCTTGTTTTGAAAGAAATAATTATGCTCCTTCAATACGATTAATTAATAATTTTAGAACAATCAGATTTGATTCAAACTATTAAGTAGATTCACAAACATAATAGCTGCAAAATTTATCAAATAAATATCGGAGAACTTACAATAATCATATTATCAACCTTAAGAAAATAAAAAGTTAAAATTAGTATGGATTTATTAGAATATCAAGCCAAAGCTCTGTTTAGTGGGATGGGAATTCCTGTTTTGCCATCTCAAAGAATAGATTATCCTAAAGATTTAAAAAAATTAAAAATACCTTATCCAGTCGTACTTAAATCTCAAGTTCATGCTGGAGAAAGAAGTAGCTTAGGTGGAATTAAATTTGTTGAAAATACAATTGATGCTGTGGCAGCAGCTCAGGCAATTTTTAATTTGCCGATCGAAGATGAGTATCCAGAAGTTTTATTGGCAGAAGCAAAATATAATGCTAATCAAGAATTATATCTAGCAGTTGTTTTAGATCCAATAGTACGCCGTCCTGTACTTCTCGGTTCAGCACAAGGAGGTATTGATAAAGAAGCAGCGATGACAAGGATGCAACAGGTAGTTGTTAATCAACAATTTTCCCCTTTTTATGCACGTCGTCTGATGGTAAAAATTGGACTGCAAGGAAAACTGATAGAATTAGTTAGTCATATAGTGGAAAAAATGTATCAATTATTTATAGAAAAGGATTTAGATTTGGTAGAAATTAATCCTCTGGGTGTGAGTCCTACGGGAGAAGTCATGGCTTTAGATGGTAAAGTAAGTGTTAACGATCATGCTCTAGGTCGTCATCTAGAATTAGTAAATTTAGTTGGCAAAAATATTACGAATAATGATGAAATTCAAGAAAAACAAGTAAGTAAAATAGACAAAAATTCTTTATTAATTACAAATAATACCAATGCAGTAGCTAATGAAAAAATTATTCCAGATTATCAACTCAAGTTTACAGAATTACAAGGAAATATCGGAATTTTATGCAATGGTGAAGGTTTAACAATGGCTACTGTTGATTTGATAATGGAAGCTAATGGAAAACCAGCAAATTTTCTGAATATTAAGTTAGGTGATTATTTGGAGATCAAGGATAGTTTACGAATAAAAATGTTTGCTGCTTTGGATTTAGTTAGTCAAAAGGAAAATGTCAAAGTAGTATTAGTGAATTTTCTAGGTATAGTTCAGACAAGTGATGAGTTGATTACTATAATTTATGAGTATTTGAATAATTTAAAAACTATGAATAAGGGTAATATTATGTTTATACTGCGTTTATTAGGAGGTGAAGTGAGTATCGCTAAAGAACGTTTATTAGGTCTACCAGTAGAGGTAATAGAAAATTTAGAAGATGCAGTTACTAAAGCTGTTTCTTTAGCTAAGTAGCATTCAACAATTAATAATTAATAATTAATAATTAATAATTACCTCTCCTGGAAAGCGGATAGGATTGAACTTAAGGAAAATATTTTATTTTTATTTTCTTCATAAATGAATAGGTATTAGACCAAATTAAGCAATTATCCATTATCCATTATCCATTATCCATTGATAAATGCCTATACAAATAAGGGCTGAAGAATTATGAATTTAACTCCAGATAGTAAGGTAATAGTTCAGGGTGTTACAGAAAAAATGTCTACCCAGATAGCCTTAATGATGAAGTCCTATGGAACAAATGTGGTAGCAGGTATTAGTCCTGGAGAAGGGGGACAAGAATGGTCTGGCATACCTGTGTTTAATTTGGTAGAGCAGACAGTGGCAAAAGTGGGTATTATCGATACCACTTTGATAGTTGTGCCTGCTTATCAGGTTTTAGATGCTAGTTTAGAGGCGATCGCTTCTGGCATTAAACAAATTGTCATCGTTACAGAAGGAGTGCCACCTTTAGATATGGTCCAGTTATTGAGAAAAGCGGAGGCTACAGAAACTCTGATTGTTGGACCTAACTGTGCAGGTATTATCGTGCCAGATAAATTGCTGCTGGGCACTCATCCAACTCAGTTTTACACTCCAGGCCCAGTGGGAATTATTAGTCGCAGCAATACTCTTACTTATGAAGTAGCTTGGGAATTAACAAAGTCAAGATTGGGTCAATCTATTTGTGTTAGTATTGGTTGCGATCCAATTGTTGGTTCTTCTTTTTTGCAGTGGTTACAAATATTAGATGAGGATGACCGTACAGAGTTAATTGTTTTAGTAGGAGAAGTTGGTGGTGCAAGTGAGGAAATTGCAGCTTCTTATATTTCAGAAACAATTGATAAGCCTGTAGTTGCTTATATTGCTGGTATTTATGCTCCAATCAATCAAAATTACACTCACGCTAGTAGTTTAATTAGTGCTAGAAACTCAAGGGGAAAACATAATTTCCACGATCAGATGAAGAGTAAAATCGCAGCTTTTAAAGAATTTAAAATACCATTAGCAAAACGACCTTCGGAAATCCCTAGCTTAGTGAAATATTCACTAGAAAAAAAGTATGTTTAATTGAATTTTTGACTAATAACTAATTAGTCGAAGTTAATGAAGTTTAAATTTTTGTAATTTAAGGACCTCGGTGTTTAATTTAGTTGTCATGCCAAAGTAAAATCCATGATGTCCAAATTATACCAGTAATAACTAGGTTAATTCTGATCGCCACTAAAGCTGGACTTTTTTCACCCCAAATTAAGTCTTGTTTTAAATGTAATACTATTTGTTGTTGGTATTAGGAAAAAAATTTCTAATACCAAGACCTAAAATATAAACAATAGAAAGAGTTTTTTTTAATCAAAAATCTTAAATTAATTCATGGGATAGCAGAAGGAAGAAGGAAAAGTATTACGTTATCTGAGTTTTAAACTTTTGAATTGTCCTAACCTTTCCTTCGACTGCTATATTAATGTAAAATTTTTAATACTTAAAGTTAAACAACAGTAATATATATTGAATAATTATGGCATCTACATCATCTTTTGATATTGTCAGCGATTTTGATAGACAAGAATTAGTTAATTCTATAGACCAAGCTGAACGAGAAATAAAAGCTCGTTATGATTTGAAGGATTCTAATACGACATTAGAATTGGGAGAGGATACAATTACGATTAATACCAGTAGTCAATTTGCTTTAGATGCAGTTCATACTGTTTTACAAACTAAAGCAGCCAAACGTAATTTATCGTTAAAGATATTTGATTTTGGTAAAGTAGAATCTGCTAGTGGCGGTAGAGTTAGGCAAGAAGTTAAGCTGCAAAAAGGTCTTACTCAAGAAATTTCTAAGAAAATCACTAAGTTGATTAAAGATGAATTTAAGAAAGTACAAGCATCTATTCAAGGTGATTCTGTCAGAATTTCTGCTAAGTCTAAAGATGATTTACAAGCAGTAATGCAAAGGTTAAAGGAAGAAGATTTGCCTGTGCCATTACAATTTACAAATTATCGTTAATTAGATAGCAGAAGGAAGAAGGAAGAAGGAAGAAGGAATAAGAAAAAGTATTACGTTGTCTGAGTTTTAAGCTTTTGATCTGTCCTAGCCTTTGCTTCGACTGCTATAACAATTTACCTTAATTGCTATGGAATATCTCGAGCAATATCCTGGTGTTGGATATTTTCGGGATAATTTTGATTGTTTTGAATTTCAAAAGATGAAATTATCTGGGATGGGAGCTGATGAAAATGCTTAAAATTGCTTGGGGTTTGAATCAATAAGCAATTTTCCCTTCTGGCTTCTGGCTTCTGCCTTCTGGCTTCTATATTCTGCCTTCTGTTTTTTTCAAGATTTGATTTATTATTTAATTTTTATTTTCTCTATTCCATACTTTCAGGACTTTTCAGGCATTTATTTATCTCGTGAGGCAAGAAATTTTTGCATAAATTTCCGAAATAACGGTAAAACAATATCAGGTCTTAACGAAGTCAGAAGTCAGAAGTCAACCCACCCCTCGCCCCTCCCCCTCCCAGGAGGGGAAGTCAGAAGTTATTTTTGTAACGGGGATGCGTGAGCAAGGCTCCAAAAATATTGCGCCTTAAAAGGCGGGGTTTTAGACCCATGTTATTTTGATAAATTTTCTCAGGAGATTTAATCATGTTGAACAAAACTGTTGCTGCTGTAAAAAGTGTCAAACTCACCAGAACTATTGTTTCTAGCGCCCTTGCTTTTGGTACTATCATAACTTTTGGCAATGTTCCTGCACAGGCTTTTCAAATTTTGGCGTTGCTGAATTGAAGTATGAATGCGCGATTGTTTGTTTCTGGTCAAGCCCCCTAAATCCCCCAAAATTGGGGGACTTTTAGAGTTTGATTCCCCCCAAAATTGGGGGGCTAGGGGGGCAAAATCATACCCAGAATCAGCAACGCCCAAATTTTCTTTGGAGAAGACTTGAATGATAGTAATTCTGTACCTTTGGCTTCTTTTCCCAATGCCTCTGCTGCTGAATCCGATTTTCTATCTAACTTAGTTGGGGTAGGAACTGAAGATTTTGAAGGATTTGCTACAGGAACAAGTGGACCATTAGATTTAACTTTCCCTGGTTCTAATATTACAGCTACTCTTTCTGGTGGGGGCGGAGAAATAGATTCTGCTCCTGTTGGTAGTACGAGTGAAGGTCGATACGGTACTTCTGGTACTAACTTCTGGGAAGTAACACCAGGTGGAACCAATAACTTTCAAGTAGACTTTGATACAGCAGTTGGGGCTTTTGGTTTCTTTGTTATTGACATTGGTGATTTTGGTGGTCAGCTCGCGGTAGAGCTATCACATGGAACAATGGAGACCTTTACAGTTCCTAATACTGTCGGAAGCTCTGGTAGTACAGATGGTTCAGTCTTCTTTTTTGGTATAGTTGCGGAGGATCATTCTGAAACATTTATGTCTATTGACTTTCTGACAACTACTGGACAGGGAGATATTGTTGCATTTGATGATTTTACAGTTGGGGATATCGAAAAAACACCTGAGCCAGCTTTAGTTTTAGGTTTATTAGTATTTGGTGCTGTTGGTGCTGGCTCAATGTTAAAGCGCAAATAGAATTTTAGTAGGGTGCGTTCGCAACGAACCGTCTCGGCTGAATGCGCAACGCATAATCTATAGTTGAATTACCTAAGCTTCATATTATCTGAGTTGTTAAAAAAAGTTCTGGACTTTATTTAATTCTGATTCCTAAAGAGATATTTTTCTCGAACATATTCGATTGCTTCTTGCAAAGCATGGCGACCTAGATCGGTACAAAGCCAGGGCGATCGCTGATAGGTGACTTGGGTCATAAAAAACGTTCCTCCTGTCATGTTGGGTCGTCTGTTTAAAACTAATAAAAAATCTCTACATTCTTTTTCGGAGCTAGTACAGGCAAATGGCTGTTTGCTCCTATAACTTCTTCAATGGCCTGACAGTAACTGAAGAATACTGACAGACCATCAAGCTGAACCTGAAATACATCATCAATATTCTTAATCACATTTATGAGAAAATGTCAATAAGTGAACCACCCATTGTAGGAGTTGAATGAGAGTAGGAGCTTTTGGCATTGGTAGTTGGGTCGGAGTCATATTCTTATCTAGTTATCTTTTTTATTTTCTAATAATTTGAATTGTTAAGTTTTTTTCGATTAGATATAACTTAATAAACATTGCTAGAGCTTATTACTATCCAAAGTAAAAGAAATTAACATCGATCCCCGTAGATGTTAAATTATTGTTAACTGAAAATTAAAGAGATAAAAATACAGATAAATTTGTATGACTGCAACAACGCCAAAACCAACAACAGTTCCAGATTTTTGCGAAGGTATCCAATACTTTGGAGAAGCTTGGCCTGATTTCGAGACCCATGGTAATACTCCAGCAATAGCAGAAGGAAGTAAAGCGATCGCCTCACCAAGCGACCCTACTGGCGTATATCAAACCCTCCTCTATGCTGATGCACTCCGTTACCTCATGCTACAAGTTACAGGCAGTAAAGCATCAGGACACCCAGGTGGTTTTGCTAGTCAAGCTGAAGCTTATGCAGCACTGGTAATGTTAGGCTACAAAAATATTATGACAGAAGTCGGACACCATGCCCCCGGCTTTTATAGCGCTGCATTTCTAGACCGCTCCCTGGAAGACATGGAAATTTCCACAGTACAGCAAATGCGCGATCGCTTCCGGGAAATGCACGGACTGCTAGGACACTTATCTGGCTGCATCCCAGGACTTTTAAACCCTGCCGGACCACTGGGTCAAGGGCAACACTTCGCCATGGCAGCAGCACTATTACACCGTGACACTCTATTTCCATTTACCATGGGAGATGGCGGTATGGGAGAACCATACCCAGTCAGCGCCATGGCACACTTTAATACTGCTTATCCTGATGTTACTAACTTTTTACCAGTATTAGTGTGGAATGGTTACAGTCAAGAACACCACAGTATGGTATCTACCAAAACCAATGAAGAAATGATTGCCTATTGGAAAGGCAACGGTTTTGCAGAAGTAGTACTTGTAGATGCTAAAGACTTCGACGACAAAAACCAAGCAGGTGATTATATAGATAGCAGTGCTTTCTCTTTTGAAAAGCGTCTAGAATTCACAAAAGCTGTATTAGAAAATGTTGATAAAGCTGCAAAATCTGCTCTCGGCGGCACACTCACCATTTTTATTATCAAACAACTTAAAGGTACAGGGGTTCATGCTAGAGGTTCAAAATCTCATAACCTCTATCCTAAAGATACTCTCGACAGTCCCCACATGATCGAAGCTCTCAAAGAACGTGCTTTACCAGTCGCAGGTTGGGAATTAGTCCGGAAAAATTGCGAACGTGCTGGTGGGGGTCCTGCATCTAAAACTGTTGTCACTGAATTTGAATACCCGCTAGCAGAATTAGGTCAACTACCTCTAGAAGAATTTGCCGTTGCTGGAGATCCGAAAGTTGCCACAACTGCAATGGGAGCATTAATAGCTCATGTCGGTCAAAAAGACCCTCATTTCTTGCTGACAAATGCGGATGGTAACGCTGCATCGGGAATTAACAATGTTAACCAGGCATTGAAAATTATTCACCCCACCCCCGACGACATTTATTTCCAAGGCCCGAAAGGTCAAGTTTACGAACCTTTGAGCGAAGATGCTTGTGCGGGAATGGCTGCGGGTTTGGCATTGATGGGAGCGAGGACAGTTTGGTGTTCCTATGAATCTTTTGCTATTAACGGCGTACCTATTTGGCAGACTGTCACCCAAGCAATGGCTGAATTGCGTCACCTTACTCCTTCAACAATTACATTATTTACTGCGGGAGCATTAGAGCAGGGGCGCAACGGTTGGACGCACCAACGCCCAGAAATTGAGGCTTATTTTGCAGCGATGATGCGCAATGGGAATGTGTTTGCCCTGTTCCCACCCGATGCTAACAGTATTCAAGCTTGCTATGAGTGGGCGCTGACAACCAAGAATAAGGGTATAACAATCACTGCAAGTAAATCTCCGCTACCAATTCGAACTACTTTTGAACAGACAAGACAAGGGTTGCGGGATGGTGCTGTTGTTCTCCAAGAAGTTGCAGGAGACCGGACAGTTGTGTTTGCGGTAGTGGGAGATATGCCATTAATTCCTGTATTTGAAGCTGCTGCTTATTTGGAAACTGAAGGTATTGGGGTGCGCATAGTCTCGGTGATTAACCCCCGACGTTTGTATCGTCCCCAGGATACAGGTTGGGATACTTGTTCTGAAGCTGATAGCGGATTTTTAGATGATGCTGGTTTTGAGCAGTTATTTGGTGGTGATGCCTTAATTGGCGTGACTGGGGGTGCGAGTTTAATGTTGGAACCGATAATGTTACGGAGTCAGGTTAAGCGGGATACCTTTGCTTGGCGTCGGGGTGAGACTGCTTCCAGTGCTGGTCAGGTGATGGCTTTTAATGGTTTAACTGCCGAGACTTTGACTAAGCGAGCGATCGAGTTGGTACATTGAGATGATGAGTTAATCTGAGTCGTAGGTTGGGTTAAGCGTTTATCGCAACCCAACACCCTAATTTCGCTACGCGGAAGTCATGCATTCAAAAGTCAAAAAGTAAGGTTTTATATCATGTCCAGTAGCATCGTTTGTGTATAGAACCCCTGATCGTATCTTCATAAATTTAGCAAGGAGACAGGAGACAGGAGACAGGAGACAGGAGACAGGATGTAAGAGGGAAGAGGGAAGAGGGAAGATGTGGGGAGAAATAATACAAAAAGCAAGGAGTCAGGAGACAGGATGTAAGAGGGAAGAGGGAAGAGGGAAGATGTGGGGAGAAATAATACAAAAAATTCAACACACCAACACCAAGATTTTCGGATCATATTGATGCGCGAAAAGACTTGACCACCATAATTATATAGATCTCAAATGGGTTCTATAAAATTAAGGTGACAATGGGAGAAAACCTCCTGCCTCCTGCCTCCTGCCTTACTTTTTCCAAAGTGTAAGTATTCAACCGAATATGATATTAAGAGTGTGTTCCATCTTGCTGAAAACGGCTATAATGGTGTTTCTTCAACTTGCTCAGGAAGCGAACATTGAACTGTTACCTTGAGATTACTTTTAGCAGTACCTTTGGTTACATAGGGAATACCAGCTTCTCCACCCAATTCAATGCCGAATTCTAGGGTGACTTTCTCTACATTAGGTATTCTCTTTTTCTTAAAAGCATTTAAGCCAATAATAGTATAATTCCGGATTGTACTTTCAATTATCTGGGCGTGTTGTATGAGTTGCTGTCTTAGCTTTTCAGGACTCATACCCTTCTCTCCGAGGCCTTCTTCTTTGTTCTCGTCTTCTGCTACACTTTCTGGACTGTTTACCGTAGGAATGTCCAAATCTTCTGTAGCTTCAATATAAATAGTTGTACCGTCCTCTAGTTGAATTGGGGTTAATTGTGTCATAGTGTAGTATAATATTGGCTAAAATATTTACCAGAAATAATACTATAGCAATTCCCACAGTTATTACGTTTAGAATCCCCCTCAATCCTCCTTAGAAAGGGGGACTTTTCCCTAACCCCCCTTTCAAAGGGGGGCAGGGGGGATATTTCAAAGGCGATTGGAAGGTTACTTAATGTAGGTTGGGTAGAACGAAGTGAAACCCAACACAAACCTTATTGTTTTGTTGCTTAAAATAAAGTTGTTGGGTTTCGTACCTCAACCCAACCTACAATTTATAAAAAAGTTAATGTAGAACGAAGTGAAACCCAACACACACCTTATTGTTGTTGAAAATCAAGTTGTTGGGTTTATCCTGCGGATAAGCTCCGCTAACGTACCTCAACCCAACCTACAATTTATAAAAAAGCTGATTATGAGTCGAGATGCTTTAATAATTGGAATTAATACCTACACCTATGAACGTCTCAATAATTTAACTGCACCTGGGTGGGATGCAGAAGCTGTAGCTAAATTACTGGAAGATTATGGGGACTTTAAGGTAACGCGACTCCCTGCGGTTAAGGATAAACAGAATAATACCGTTCGTGTTGGTCAAAAAACTAAGGTCACTCTGACTCAGTTAAAAGAAGCAATAGTAAGATTATTTAAACCACATGGCAAACCCCCAGATACAGCCCTACTATATTTTTCTGGCCATGGACTACGGGAAGACCTGGGTATATCACAAGGCTTTTTGGCAAGTAGTGATGCAAACCCAGACATTGGTAACTGGGGTTTATCTTTACAATGGTTGCGACGACTTTTACAAGAAAGTGAAGTACGGCAGCAGATTATTATTTTAGATTGTTGTTATGCTGGAGAAGTCCTAAATATTGCAGAAGCAGACCCCGGAGATAGAGGTAAAGGCAGAGATAGGTGTTTTATTGCTGCTTCTCGTGCTTTTGAAGTGGCTTTTGAGGAAGTTGGTAGTAATCATAGCGTTCTCACGGCAGCACTTATCAAAGGATTGGAACCAAAGCAAGACCGATGGGTGACTAATCTTACTTTAGTTGATTTACTTAATCAAGAACAGAATGCTTTTCCTCAACGTCCGACTTTTAGTAATTCTGGGGAACCTATTAATCTTACCCGTAGGTTGACAGCACCAATTAATATCCTTACTCCATCAGGACAAGGTATTTGTCCTTACAAAGGTTTAGCTTATTTTGATTGTACAGAAGAGGATGCCAGATATTTCTATGGACGTACTGCTCTAACTGATGAATTATTAGAAAAAGTGCGTATTGGTAATTTTCTGGCTGTCTTGGGTGCTTCTGGTAGTGGTAAATCTAGTGTTGTTAGGGCAGGATTGTTATATCAGTTACAGTTGGGAAGGCGGTTATCTGGTAGTGAAAGTTGGCAGATTAAAATATTCCAACCAGGGGAACATCCCCTAAATTCTTTAGCACTAGCTTTTTTAGATTCAGAGTTATCTGATATTGAACGCGCTACCCAATTAGCTCAAGCTGAGGAGTTGATAAAAAAGGGTTCTGAAGGTTTGAGACAAATAATTTCTGTGGCGGATACACCGAAACTGGTGCTGGTAGTAGATCAGTTTGAAGAGGCTTTTACCTTATGTCAGGATACCTCAGAACGTCAGCAGTTTTTTGCCTGCTTGTTTGATGCTTTACCGAAAACCGATAAACTCTGTTTAGTTTTGACAATGCGGGCCGATTTTTTTAGTAAATGTATTGAACAGGAATATAGCGGACTGGCACAACTTATGCAGCAACATGGTGTTGTTGTGATGGGAATGTCCGAAGAGGAGTTAAGAAAAGCAATTGTCGAACCAGCAAAACAGGTAGATTTGGAAATTGAGCCAGCACTGGTGGCACAAATACTGGCAGATGTAGCCGATGCTCCAGGGTATCTGCCATTGTTACAATATACACTGACACGGTTGTGGGAGGAAAGAACTGATAATTGTTTGCAGCTCAAGACTTATGTGCAATTGGGTGGTTTGATGGGAACATTGCGTCAACGTGCTGATCAGGTGTATGAGGGATTTGATGAAGAGGAAAAAGCAGCAGTGCGACATATTTTTCTGGAGTTAACGCAGTTGGGAGAAGGTACAGAGGATACCCGCAGAAGAGTATTGCAGCCGAATTTAGTTAATGAGCGTTATGGAGAAAAACTGATTGAGACTGTAGTTCAGAAGTTGGCTGATGAAAAGTTGGTTGTTACGACTGAAATGGTAGGTAAAGGAGGAGGAACAGAGAGAGTAGCAGTGGTGGATGTGGCACATGAAGCTTTGATTCGTCACTGGAGTCTATTGCGGAGTTGGGTGAGTGAAAACCGCGATGCCATTAGAATCAAGCGTAAGATTGAGATAGCGGCTCAAGAGTGGGAAAGTCAAGGGAAATTGAAGGATTATTTGCTTAGGAGATCGCAATTGACGGAAGTGAAGAATTATTTGGGGGATTATTTTGATTTAGATTTGCTATCTCTGTTGGAGAAAGAGTTTATTGAACGCAGCATTCAGCAACACAACAGAGATCAATGGTTATGGGTTGGGGTATCTGCTGCTTTTATTTGTGTGGTGGCGATCGGCTCAGGTTTATCAATTTATTTTGGCTTAGAATCTCGTAAATTGAGTGTAAAATCCCAAAAACAGGCACTTAATGCAGAATTGCAAAGAGAAGCTATCAATATTAAGTATTTACTGTCAATAAAACAGACACCACAAGAACTGATAGAAGCCATTAAGGCAACAGCTAAGAGTCAAAAACATCAAAAAGACTTAGAGTCAAGGGTGATCAACCAAGTTAATTCTAGCTTATTTGCAGCCTTAGATCGGGTTCGAGAAAGGAATAAATTAGAAGGTCATACAGATTTTGTCTCGGAGATAGCCTTTAGTCCAGATGGCAAACAGATTCTCAGTGGGAGTAAAGACAAGAGCTTGCGCTTGTGGGATACAGATTCGGGTCAACTTCTCCATACCTTAGAAGGTCATACAGGTTTTATCAGGGCACTCGCCTTTAGTTCAGATGGCAAAAAGATTCTCAGTGGGAGTGAGGACAACACTTTGCGCTTGTGGTATACAGATTCTGGTCAACTTCTCCATACCCTAGAAGGTCATACAGGTTTTATCAGGGCGGTCGCCTTTAGTCCGGATGGGAAACAGATTCTCAGTGGAAGTTTGGACAACACCTTGCGCTTGTGGGATGCATATTCGGGTCAACTTATTCGTACCTTAGAAGGTCATACAGATAAGGTTTGGGCGGTCGCCTTTAGTCCGGATGGGAAACAGATTCTCAGTGGGAGTTTGGACAACACTTTGCGCTTGTGGGATACAAAGTCCGGTCAACTGCTCCAGAAATTTGAAGGTCATACAGAGGATATCAGAGCGATCGCCTTCAGTCTAGATGGGAAACAGATTCTCAGTGGGGGTTACGACCAAACCTTACGCTTGTGGGATACAGATTCCGGTCAACTGCTCCAGAAATTTGAAGGTCATACAGAGAATGTCGTAGCGCTCGCGTTTAGCCCAGATGGGAAACAGATTCTCAGTGGGGGTTATGATAACACCTTGCGCTTGTGGGATACATATTCGGGTCAACTTCTCCATACCTTAAAAGGTCATACAAACGGTGTCGTAGCGCTCGCGTTTAGTCCAGATGGGAAACAGATTCTCAGTGGGAGTGGGGACAACACTTTACGCTTGTGGGATACAGATTCGGGTCAACTTCTCCATACCTTAGAAGGTCATACAGAGAATGTCGTAGCGCTCGCGTTTAGTCCAGATGGGAAACAGATTCTCAGTGGGAGTTATGACAACACCTTGCGCTTGTGGGATACAGATTCCGGTCAACTTCCCCATACCTTAAAAGGTCATACAAAGGCTGTCTTAGCACTTGCCTTTAGTCCAGATGGGAAACAGATTCTCAGTGGGAGTGGGGACAACACTTTACGCTTATGGGATACAGATTCCGGTCAACTTCTCCATACCTTAAAAGGTCATAGAGCTAAGGTTTGGGCGGTCGCCTTTAGTCCAAATGGTAAACAGATTCTCAGTGGTAGTAAGGACAACACCTTGCGTTTGTGGGATACAGATTCCGGTCAACTTCTCTATCCTTTAGAAGGTCATACAGAGGATGTCATAGCGCTCGCTTTTAATCCAGATGGTAAACAGATTCTCAGTGGGAGTTATGACAACACCTTGCGCTTGTGGGATACAGATTCCGGTCAACTTCTCCATATCTTAAAAGGTCATACCAGTGAGGTCAGGGCACTCGCCTTTAGTCCAGATGGGAAACAGATTCTCAGTGGGAGCAAGGACAAGACCTTGCGCTTGTGGGATACAGATTCTGGTCAACTTCTCCATACCTTAAAAGGTCATACAAGTTATATCTGGGCGGTCGCCTTTAGTCCAGATGGTAAACAGATTCTCAGTGGAAGTTGGGACAACACTTTGCGTTTATGGGATACAGATTCGGGTCAACTTCTCCATACTTTAGAAGGTCATACAGGTTTTATCAGGGCACTCGCCTTTAGTTCAGATGGTAAACAGATTCTCAGTGGGAGTAAAGACAAGACTTTGCGCTTGTGGGATACAGACTCTGGTCAACTTCTCCGTACCTTAGAAGGTCATACAAAGGATGTCATAGTGCTCGCCTTTAGTCCAGATGGCAAACAGATTCTCAGTGGGAGTAAAGACAAGACTTTGCGCTTGTGGGATACAGACTCTGGTCAACTTCTCCGTACCTTAGAAGGTCATACAAAGGATGTCATAGCGCTCGCCTTTAGTCCAGATGGGAAACAGATTCTGAGTGGGAGTTGGGACAACACTTTGCGGTTGTGGCTAGGTTTAGATGGGGAAAGTTTCTTAAAAGAGGGATGTAATCAGCTACAATTTCATCCTGATCTCGTTAAGCATGATAAAGCAGCAGAAGCTTGTCTCAAGTATGCAGGTTGGGACGATAAAGCCAAAGCGGAATTTCGGGAAAGACAACGTTTGTCTAGAGAATAAGGAAAATACCAAGATTGCTGTTATAGCATTTCCCATAAAAATGAGACACATTTACGATCCCCCTAAATCCCCCTTTAAAAGGGGGACTTTTTGTTGGCTCCCCCCTTTTTAACGGGGGGGGATCTATTAGACAGACTCAGGATCTACCCCTAATTCTTTGAGTTTAGCAGCCAGACGTTCAGCACGTTGACTTTCCTGGTCAGCCCGTTGACGTTCTTGTTCAGCCCGTTGACGTTCCTGTTCGGCTACTTCTCCTGGCAATAATACCAAATTTCCTTGGGAGTCATAAAATCGTAACCACACTGCCGACTCTTGCAGAATAGTTCCTTCCCAAGTACCCAACCATAACTCTAACTCCTCGCACCACAACCATCCCCGATCATTCCGCTGTAGCTCCTGATACTTCTTATTTTCCAGATGCCATCCCTTTAATGATTTCCGATCAAATGGATTAAAAATAAAATAATTTGGAGTACGGAATGTTCGCTCATAAATATCCTTTTTTTTGCCAATGTCTACACTAGCAGTTGAAGGAGATGTGAGTTCAACTATCACATCTGGATAACGACCTTCTTCTTCCCAAACCACCCATCCTTGACGATCTGTCTTGCCATCAACATCCAAAACCACAAAGAAATCAGGACCTTTGTAATCGCGATTTCTCGCTTGAATACTACTGTAATAAATAAACATATTGCCACCAGCAAAAAAGTCATTGCGGTCTGACCAATGTTGATACAAGGAATCTATTAGAAGATTCATGGCAATACGGTGACGTTTGCTTTCCAAGAGTTCTCCATCATCAAAGATTAAGTCTGTAGGTGGCATGGGTGGTTCCCAGTCGGGAGTTACTTCGGTTAGTAACTCGGTTTTGGGAGATGTTTCTGTTGTCATTGTTAGCCCCCTATTTTATGTTTTCATTTTTTTAGAGTAGCATGGATTAAATAATCAGGACTTACGCATGAGGTACGAAAAATTAGGATTTGAGATGGCTTTCCGTCCCGGAATGCTCCGCAAACCCTGTCGGTCGCAATGACGAAAATACGTTGTACTGCCTAAGTCCTGATAATATTATGTCCGGTTAAATAGTTTAAATAAACGGTAATAAGCGATCGCTCTCCATGCATTTGGGCATTTAAAACTCACTCAGAGATTACTTTTAACTTTTGACTTGCGCGTAGCGCCATTCCTATTTTCAAATAAATAAACATCATCCCGTTCGTAACTAAGCTGAAATTCTGAATTAACTTTGAGTTTATCTACTAATTTTGTTGAATATTCTTGACTACTTTTCCACCCTGGATGACGTACATTTACCAACACATAATTATATTCATCTAATGCTTCATTTGTTGGTAATTTATCTTCTTCAACAATTAATTTAATGAACTGACGATGAGTTAAATGAGGCGTAATTTCAGAAGTAGTAAAAACACCACCTTTTGTATCAACTAAAGCAACTGCTTCTCGTGCTGCTTGCCAAGTATCTAGATAATCTAAATAAATAGACCAAAAATACCCATATTTAGCCAAAGCTAAAAACCCGATGCAAGACCAAATAATTATAAATTTTGGTAAGCGATCGCTCACAATTGTAGATATATTTTCAGCTTTATCTATTTGAGGTTTGCGTAAATTCCATAGCCAATACCATAAACCACATTTTCCATCAGCAATAGTATAAATTACAGCCATTAATAAAAAAGGTAGTATTGGCAAAGAATACTGATGAATTAAATCTCTTTGAGCATCAATTTTAGAGAGAATATTCATCGCAAAAACTGGAGAAGCTGCTATTAAAGGAGTTAGATATTTAGGAGCAAGCCACCAAATTACAGGCAGATTTAGTAATAGTAAATATTCTACAGTTTTCAGTGAAATTAATTTACCAAACACCAGTTCTGGTCTTAAAAACATATTCAGTAAAATTTCTTGTATGGAGCCTCCTAAATATCGATAACGTCCGACTCCTCCTGGTGGTTTACCATCTTTAAAATAAGGTATTAGTGCTTGAGTAGCAATAATAAACCAAGCTACACCAGCAAATAAAGCTATTGCTCCGCACAACCGTTTTTTTTCATAGAAATATAACCAAAAACCCATTCCAGCTATAGGTAAAGATAAAGCATCTTTACAACCTAAAACCCAAATAATAGCTATACAAAACCAAAGGGTTTTATCTAATTTAGCTGCTAAAATTGCCCCTAACATTGCTGGCAATGCCATTACTTCTGGATGAAAATCAAATAAATTGAGATTGAACACTACTGGGTATAATAAATAAACTATTGCCATAGCAAAAGCAAGTTTTTTATTTAAGCCCGCATGACGCGCTAAACTCCAAGTAGGAATTGTTCCTATTGCTAAACAAATTGCTTGTATTAGTAATAACCAATAGACAGAAGGATAAATTTTATAAAGTAATGCCACAGGATACATTGACCAAGCAGCATGATTACCTAAATGATGTACTTCTAAGAAGGAAGAAATAGGGGGTAAACCTTGACTTATTAAATAAGTAACTTGGTCATAAATTCCCATTTCAAAAGCGCTAGATTGAAATAATAAATGACGTGTACTACTACATATAAATAAAATTATGGCAGCAATGATAGTTATTGTAGAAAGAGGAGCAGATTTTAGTTGTTTAATAATTAGCATTTTAGAAGTAAGAAGGAAGAAGGAAGAAGGAAGAAGGAAGAAGGAAGAAAATTTTAGCAACTGAGTCTGACTCTGACAGCATTAAGTAATATTTGCTGACTATACTTCTATTTAGTATTTAGAAGGAAGAAGAAAGAAGGAAGAAAGAACAAGTAAGCAAATTTTTAGCAACTGAGTCTGACTCTGACAGCATTAAGTAATATTTGCTAACTATACTTCTATTTACAGGACTTACGCAAAGACACTACATACAGTAGATAATAACTATAGCACTATGGTACATATAGTGTTTTTACCATAAAAATGCGTAAGCTCTGATGTAGATATTTTTTGCCATTCAAGTAATGGTGGTCTATTGTAATTATTTTGGTCAAGGACAAAAGCAGTGGGAGCATCTTGCTCCCATGAAACGCCGTTGTTCATCTACATATATCATTACTATGCAGAACTACCGCCATTCATTTAGATTTACTATATTTAGTATTTATTATGTGGTTGAATAATATTATACCGTTTCTCAAAAATTATCTTCACTTCACACTATTTCCGTGAGGTTTACTTTCTATAACCTACAGATGAAAAGAAGTTTTAGATGATGTCCGAACTATCTCTCTTAACCTCTATCAAAAAAGGGAAACTATTTAACATTTTCATTGCAGGTAATTGACGAAGTAAATGATAGTTTTATCGTACTTAAATGCTTCCTCCTTCCTCCTTCTTCTTTCTTCCTTCTTCCTTATTCCTTCTTTCAAATACCAGTACATCATTTTGCTGATAACTTAATTCCCATTCTTGGTTATTTTGGAGATTTTTAGAAAGGATAATACCTGCCTCCTCAGTATCTGGCCAAGGATGACGTAAATTCAAAATTACATAATCAAATTCATCTAAATTATCTGGCTTTGTTTGATTTAATAATTTTACTGTTGAACGATGAGTAAAATGGGGTGCTAATCTATTATCTGTGAGCACTCCTCCTTCAGTTTTGACATAAGTAATTGCATTTTTTGTGGCTTGCCAAGTATCCAAACTCTGCCAATATAAAAATAAATCTGCTACATTGCCAAGCAATAAAAACATTAAAACAGACCACAAAATAATCATTTTAGGAGCTTGAAAATTTGGTACTGATAATCTCAGATTAAATTTGGGAATTTCTAACTCTCTTTTCCCAGATGAATCTAATGAAATATTATTTTCTTCAGATTTTGAAGCTGCTGCCAAACAAGAAATTACTGCTAATAATAAAAAAGCGATCGCTGGTAACGAATATTGATAATTTAAACTTCTTTGAAATGATACTTCAGACAACACATTCAACACAATTGTCGGAATAGTTGGAATGAGAGGGATAAGATGAGGTAAAATAGTCTGATTCGTCTGAAGTAGAGGAAATATTCCCCAAATTACAGGTAACAATAACAGACAAATATATTTAATAGTCTCAAAAGATAATATCTTCCCTAACACTACCCCTGGTTGTAGCAAAATATTAATCATAATTCCCACAACAGAATCTCCCAGATAACTATAACGTCCGACTCCAGCTACCTCTTCACCACTGAAAAAAGGAATAATTCCTTGAGTAACAATCACAAACCAAAAAATACCTAAACAAAGAGCAACTAAACCACAAAACTTCCGCCTTTCAAAAGTTAGTAACCAAACACCCATAAAAACTACAGTTAACGATAAAACTGCCTTGCAACCTAACACCCAAATAATTGCCAGACAAAACCAGAAAATACGTTGCACTCTAGCAGCTAAAATAGCAACTAAAATAGCAGGCAATGCCATAACTTCCGGGTGAAAATCAAATAAATTAATATTAAAAACCACTGGGTAAAAGAGATAAGAAATAGCGATCGCTACTGCTTGTCCTTGATTTAAACCTGCCTGTTTGGCTAAACACCAAGTAGGAAAAGCTCCCAATGCCAAACATATAGCTTGTACCAAAAGTAGCCAGTATACATTAGGATAAATCAGATACAATAATCCCAGAGGATAGACTGCCCAAGCAGCATGATTCCCCAGATGGTGATACCCCAAAAAAGAAGAAATTGGAGATTCTCCTTGACTAATCAAATATACAACCTGGTCATAAATACCCAAGTCAAAACCAGTAGAGTAAAACAAGGTATGGCGTAAACTACTACATACAAAAAAAATTAAGGCTGCTATAATTATTAGCTTACTCACAACAGGTGGTGGGAGTAGAATTAGACTTTTAAATTTTGGTTCTTTGGTATTATTCAATGTGAAATAGATATTTAAAATTTTCTTGAATGTTTATCATAAATTGATGACTTATATCAAGTTGCATCATTTCAAAAAAGCTAAATTACTGTCAAGGTCATTTCAGTTATCAGTTAATAAGACCCCCTACTCAAATAGGAAGCTTTCAATAAAGCAACTATAAAGCATTTTCCCACTATAGCCATACTTTTAAGAATTAGTATAAAAGGTTTTTTTTCCTTTTATTTGTGAAGGCTTTAAACCTTAAACAATCAACTATTAATTAACGATTATATAGAGTTTCTCAGACTAATGAGGTACAGTTATTGTAAGTATTCAGCATTCAGCAGTCAGCCATCAGCCATCAGCTATTTGTTATTAACTCATTATCATACTAGAGGGGAATTATCCATCAAGGAGAATTAAAATTCATCAATGAAATTGGCTATAACCTAACCTCAGTTTTTGCTTGAATATATTAATGCATCTGATTGCTAAATGCTAATAGTTGAATGCTTACCGAATTATTAATTATTAATTTTAATTATTAAATAATTCGCGCCTTGAAGCCTCCCCTTTTAAGGGGAAAAAAGCGGTCGAGAGATGGCGAAGTCTCCTCGCCATATCCAATCGACCAAGAGAAGAAATAATATCTTCTGATATTCAATCAAGGACGGTTTTAACCAGAAGTAATTATCCATTATCCATTATCCATTATCCATTAATGAACACCTATTATTTTTCTATTCTATTTCCTGTTCCCTAAAACAAAGTAACTTTGTATATTACCGAATAATTAAGGTTTAAAGCCTCTCACTCGCTGTGGAGAAACAAGAAAAAATTTTCCTTTTATTCAATCCTCTTCCTTTTAGGGAGAGGTAATTATCAATTATCCATGATCAATTATCAATTATTGAACAGGATGGGAATTGGTATAGCAATATGAAATAACTCGTGAAAAAACTTTAGAGATTTGGTCTCCAAATCCCATTTGCGCTTGGGTTTAGATACCAAATCCCTACAATAAAATATTACAACATAAGCGCAGATTGCTACATTAAAAACTTCTTTTTATCATCTCAATTATGAACCACCAAAACCTGAAATTATCTCGCAGAAATTTCCTTAAAATAACAGCTTTAGCTTCCTTATTTGCCTCTATAAGTAGTCATTATATTTTCACATACCCTGCTGTTAGGAAAGAATTAGATTCTACGGAAGAATGGAGTAGTAATCATTTATTTTTACAAGGAATTAATGCTCCTGTTTTTAAAGAAGTTGATGTGAATAATTTAAAGATTACTGGGGAAATACCATCAGATTTATCTGGAATTTATATGAGGAATGGTCCCAATTCTTTTCTCAAACCTTCTACTTATAATTATCCCTTAGAAGGTGATGGGATGATTCATGCTGTTTATTTTAAAGATGGTAAAGTTAGTTATCGAAATCGCTGGATTTTAACCGATAGTTTACTTCAAGATATGAAGGGAGAAAAACCGATTTTTCCAGAGTCTAATATGAGAAATTATGCTAATACAAATGTTATTTCTTGTGGTGATAATATTCTGGCTTTATTTGAAGCTGGATTACCTTATAAAATTACTCCAGAGTTGGAAACATTAGGTGAATATAATTTTGGTGGAAAAGTACAAGAGGCAATGACTGCTCATCCACGTTTTGACCCGAAAACTGGAGAGTTACATTTCTTTCGGTATTCATTTATTGCTCTTCCTTATTTAATTTATTATGTGGCAAATAGTCAAGGAAAAATTGTTAAAGAAGTACCTATAGAATTGCCTGAACCTGCTCTTTTACATGATTCTGTAATTACGGAAATTATTTGATATTCTTTCATTGTCCTTTGTTTTTTGACATAATGAAGGCATTTTTGGGAGGAATTCCTCTTGTTTGGAAACCAGATCAGGGAACAAAAATTAGTTTAATGAATCGTCATCAAGGAAAAGAAATTAATTTCTGGTTAAAAACAGAATCTTTTTGGATGTGGCATTTTATGAATGCTTTTGAAGATAATAATCAAGTAATTATTGATTTTGCTCATTATCCTACTGTAAGCATTCAGCCGTCAGCTATCAGCTATCAGCTATTGCTTTTATCACTCACTAAAAGCAATATTTAATTAAGCTAGAAAAATCTGACTAAAAGTCAGTTCCAAAGTCTATATTCATTTAAAACTTTTCCTTAAGCACAAGGTATTATTGCTGATAGCTGATGGCTAATAGCTGAATGCTTACATCCTACTTTAATTTTGGATGATAATCTTGCCAGTGTCCTTAGTAATAAATCTAGTTTTAGGAGGATTATTGTTGAACCTACTACAGGTAAGGTCAAGCAAGAAATTATTGATTATCGTATGGTAGATTTTCCTATTTTTGACCAGAGAAAAACTGGACAACCTTACCGTTTTGGTTATATGCCTCATGTTGATTTAGAGTTAATAGCTAGTAAAGGGATTCCTAATTATTTTCCTGAATTAATTCAGTATGATTTGGTGAATAAGACAAGTAAAGTACATCGCTTTAAAACAGGAAATTATTGTGGAGAGGCAACCTTTGTTCCGAGAAAAGGGGGAGAGTCTGAGTCAGATGGTTATGTGATGACTTTTGGTAAGCATTCAGCTATTAGCCATCAACTATCAGCAATAAGACCTTGTGCTTAAGGACTAGGTTTAAATGAATATAGACTTTGGAGCTAACTTTTAGCCAGATTTTTCTAGCTTAATTAAATATTGCTTTTATCACTCGCTAAAAGCAATAGCTGATAGCTGATAGCTGACGGCTAAATGCTTACGACTTTTGTTAGTAATGAAGATAAAGGAACTAGCGATTTAGTTATTATTGATGCTGCTAATTTTGAGGAGGAACCTCTGGCAAAAATTCATTTACCTGTACGAGTACCTACTGGTTTTCATGGTAATTGGATTTCTACATAATTAATCTTATTAAATTAAACCTCAAAAAAAACCTAAATAACAGTAAGCAGTCAGCTATTAGCTATCAGCTATCAGCTTTATTACTTTTAAAGGAGGAAAAAGCAATTGAGAGATTTCAAAGAATTAAAAGTATGGGTAAGAGTATATTAGTTAACTTTAATAGTCTATCAAGTCACATAGTTTATGAAAAAGCTGAGAGCTGAATGCTAATAGCTGAATGCTTACAAATAACAAAAACAGATTATACTAAATCTAGTGAGGGAAAGAAGGTTTATTATGAAGCAAGGATATAAATCAGAGGGCAGAATACAGAAGGCTTAAAAGGATTTGGACACTAGCTTTTCATAACTGGATTTAGTATTACCGAATTATTAATTATTAATAATTAAATAATTCGCGCCTTGAAGCCGACCCTTTTAAGGGGAAAAAAAAGAAATAATATCTCCTTATATTCAATTCCGTAACGGTTTTAACCGGGTGTATCTCATATTTGCAAAAATACTTTTTTCCTATGTATTCTCTGTTGCCTATTGCCTGTTGCCTGTTGCCTAAAAACGATAATTTTTTGGCTTTATTCAAAATTGAGATGCACCCTTTTAACCAGAGGTAATTATCAATTATCCATTATCAATTATCAATTAATAAACTATGACCTTAGCAAACAGCCTCTTATAGCACTACAAATAGTTTTTACTTGAGCCCATAAGCTGATACCTGAATGCTTAAAGTCATAACACAAAATAACCAATGAATCGTATAGTGGAATTGTGGACAAATTTTTTAAAAAAATATGAAAGCAATTACAATCTTGGGATCTACAGGGTCTATTGGTACTCAAACCTTAGATATTGTTACTCAAAACCCAGACAAATTTCGAGTTATTGGGTTAGCTGCTGGACGCAACGTCGAAATGTTAGCCCAACAAGTACGGCAGTTTAGCCCTGAAATTGTTGCTATTAACGATGAGTCTAAATTTACAGAATTAAAAGAGGCCATTGCTGACCTAACACCTCAACCCATATTGCTTGCAGGCCAAGATGGTATTATTGAAGTTGCTAGATATGGTAACTCAGAAGCTATAGTCACAGGTATTGTCGGTTGTGCTGGTTTATTACCGACGGTCGCCGCTATTGAGGCCAGAAAAGATATTGCTTTGGCAAATAAAGAAACACTTATTGCAGCAGGCCCAGTTGTTAATCCCTTAATTGAAGAACACGGAGTAAAATTGTTGCCTGCTGACTCAGAACATTCAGCAATTTTTCAATGTCTTCAAGGTGTACCTAAAGAGGGTTTACGTAGAATTATTTTAACTGCTTCTGGTGGTGCTTTTCGAGACTGGCCAATTGAGAGATTATCAAGTGTAAAAGTGGCGGATGCGATTAAACATCCTAACTGGTCCATGGGTCGGAAAATTACCGTTGATTCTGCCACAATGATGAATAAAGGTTTGGAAGTTATTGAAGCTCATTATTTGTTTGGATTGGATTATGACAATATTGATATAGTTATTCATCCTCAGAGCATAATTCACTCTTTAATTGAGTTACAAGATACTTCTGTTTTAGCTCAGTTGGGTTGGCCAGATATGCGTTTACCTCTACTTTATGCTTTATCTTGGCCGGAAAGGATTTATACTGATTGGAAACAATTAGATTTAGTTAAAGCTGGTAGTTTGACTTTTAAGGAACCTGATAATTTGAAATATCCTTGTATTCAATTGGCTTATGCTGCGGGTCGTATAGGTGGTTCGATGCCAGCAGCTTTGAATGCGGCAAATGAACAGGCGGTGGCATTATTTTTAGAAGAAAAAATTCCTTTTTTGGATATTCCTAAGTTGATTGAATATGTATGTGAAAAGCATAAGTCAGATTATCAGAAAAATCCTACTCTAGATGATATTTTAGCTACAGATAAATGGGCAAGAAAAGAGGCTGTGGCTGGCAGCTTGATAGTAGCTAATTCTCTCAAGAATGTATTAGTTAATATTGAAGAAAAAACAGAAAATGTAATAGAAAAAAAAACTGAATTTGAAGAATATACAGAAATACAAAATGAAAATGAAAAGCTAGGATTCAATGATTTTTATCAAAAGGGATTAAAAGAATATGAACAGCAAAATTATCAATTGGCTTTGGCAGAATTTAATCATGCAATAGAGATGGATAAAGGTCACTCAGATGCTTATATTTATAGAGGTGATGTTAAAGAAAAATTAGAAGATTATCAAGGAGCAATTGATGATTATAATCAGGCAATTAAATTAGATGCAACTCATCCAAAAGCTTATTATCGACGGGGAAATGTATTGCGAAAAGTAGGGGATAATTGGGGGGCGATCGCTGATTATAATCAAGCAATTAGACTAAATCCAAATTACACATCTGCTAAACATCGCAATTATGTTCGTCTTGATACAGGAACGACAGAAAAATTCATGCAAGAGTGATAAGAATTTAGAATTTAGAATTTAGAATTTAGAATTACTTCTTCTTATAAATTAAGAGGACTGGAACAAAGGATTTTTTGTCTTTTTTCTACATTAATGGAGAGGCTTTATACCTGAATTTTTCGGTAACAAATTAATCGGGTCAAAAGATTTTTTCCCAAAAAAATACTTAGGCAGGTCTAGATTAAACCTTAATTAATAAAATACTGTTTAAATAACTACTGTAGTTAGAATATTCTTGATGAAATTCCTGAAAAATTAAGTATGAAAAACAAATAATTTTAATCATAAAACTCCTTCCTTTGTTCGCAAAAATATAATAGAAAACCTACTGCATTCTATCTTAGATTTTTGAATTGCACATACAATTATGTATAACATATCTGAAAACATAACCACAGTAATAGTAGCTTTAATAACTCTGGGAATTCTCGGTTGGGGATACAACAGAGCAAGACCTTATGGTAGAGTAGGCATTCTAGCCTGGTTACAATCAGTAGTATTAATGGCACCTTGGCTACTATTTTTTGCTCTATTTGCTGCCGGAATCTATCTGAACCTAGTATTTGTCCTATTTTTGCTCGTAGCTTGTACAGGATTATACATATATTTGGGACGACAGCTACGAACAATAGCAGCTAAAGACGCAGAAAACCAACCCGGTCTCAAAACCATTGGCAACCCCTCAGAGCTATCTAGCAATGAAGAAGAAACTCAAACAACCCAGGAGCAAATAGTAAACACTCAACCACAAACAGAACAAACTCCAGAATTTCTCCCTATTCCTAGTGAAGACCTCCAGAAAATCAAAGATATTTTTGGTATCGATACTTTCTTCACCACCGAAACTATTCCTTATCAAGAAGGAGCTATTTTCAAAGGTAATTTACGGGGAGATATAGAAAAAGTCCATACCAAATTATCAGTCAGTTTAAAAGAAAAACTGGGCGATCGCTACCGACTATTCCTCATAGAAAGTCCTGAAGGTAAACCAGTAGTCATCATTTTACCAAGCAAAAATGACCCTCAACCTGCTACTACATCCCAAAAAATTCTGGCAGTTGTGCTGGCGATCGCTACTATTGCCACCAGTTTTGAAGCAGGTGGTTTATTATTAGGGTTTGACTTTTTCAACGAACCCGCGCGGTATCCAGAAGCATTACCCATTGCACTTGGTCTATGCGCAGTTTTAGGTATTCACGAAGTTGCCCATCAAGTCTTGGCAAAACGTCACAATGTTCGCTTTAGTTGGCCATTTTTTCTCCCAGCTTGGCAAATTGGCAGTTTTGGGTCTGTTAACCGTTTCGAGTCAGCAATTCCGAATAGGAAAGTGCTTTTTGATGTAGCTTTTGCTGGACCTGCTGCTGGAGGAATACTTTCTTTGACAATGCTATTGGTGGGTTTGTTGCTTTCCCACGAAGGTAGTATGTTTCAGATGCCATCCGAATTTTTCAGAGCTTCTGTTTTAGTAGGAACTTTAGCACGAGCGATTTTAGGTTCGGCGGTAAATCAAAATATAGTAGATGTTCACCCACTAGCAATTATCGGTTGGTTGGGTTTGGTAATTACAGCGCTAAATCTTATGCCTGCAGGTCAGTTGGATGGCGGTAGAATTATTCAGGCAATTTATGCTCGGAAAGTTGCAGGTAGAGCAACATTTTTCACTTTTGTAGTTTTAGTCATTGCTTCTTTGGTTAATCCTTTAGCATTGTATTGGGCGATTATTATTTTGGTATTACAGCGAAATTTGGAACGTCCTTGTTTAAATGAATTAATCGAACCTGACGATCTACGAGCTACTTTGTGTTTGTTCGCCTTGTTTATGGCGATCGCTACTTTATTTCCTTTAACTCCTGCTTTAGCTGCTCGGTTAGGGATAGGTGGTTAAGTGGAAGTCAGAAGTCAGAAGTTAAAAGTCAGAAGTTAAAAGTTAAAAGTTAAACACAGGAGTCGGCATTCCCATGACTCCGAAACTTTGCCTGGTTCCGACCGCTTTTGACTAGCCTCCGGAAGAGGAGCTAAAGCTTTTCATGTCGGCGACAGCCGTTAGCGGAGCTTTGCCCTAGCAAAACGTCGTCGCGGGGTCCCATCCGCATTTATAGAAGCTATTTGGTATTTTTGCCTGGGATTAAGTTTTTGAGTTACCAGTCGGGAGTGGAATAGAGGTCATTTCAGTTATCAGTTAGCCTCCTATGGTGGGAACTGCCTTAACAGTTATCAGTACCTCTCTCTGCCTGTTTGCGCAGCATGACCTAGGAAAGTCAGAGGTTTGAAATATGGAACTTTATTTTTTCTTGTTTCTCCTTTAAAGCCTCTCCTTTAAACCTTTATTATTCGGTAATACAGGAAAAAGATTGAAAAATGCTTCTTTATTCCTCTACTTTTCAGATTAAAATCAGATTTTTCCGGCTCTATAGCGCTGTGCGCAGGCAACAGCTCCGGAAAGCAACAGCTCATCTGGGGGAATAAATTGCTTATAATATAAGACTTTTAGCTATTTGGCCTCTCCTGCAATTTGTAAATATACCAGCGCTCATTGCTATATCTATACTTCCTTACTTAGTTTAGTGGAAAATTACCAACATTTTCATTGTGCGAAGCTCCAAAAAAATCGCGCGCCAAAGGAATTTTGGTTGCATCCTCACAATTTTTGTGATATCTTATCTAGTATAAGGGATTGTTCGGATATACACATGACTTTTTATTCAACCAAACTTCTAAACTAACAGACAATCAAAATATTCAGGAATTTTTCCAAGAGCAATAGCAGAAATATTTTCATGGTGAAAAGCTTCTAAAAATATTTGTTTTTTCCCGACCAAATCTTTCCATCCATACCTCTTGAGTGAAAAATCACCAATCAATATTTATTATCATTTTATGAAGCTTCTAAAAAGTCGCGCGTCAAAGGAATTTCGGTTGCATCCTCAAAATTTTTGTGATATCTTATCTAGTATAAGGGATTGTTCTGCTATACGCATGACTTTTTATTCAACTAAACTTCTAAACTAACAGACAATCAAAATATTCAGGAATTTTTCCAAAAGCAATAGCAGAAATATTTTCATGGTGAAAAGCTCCTAAAAATATTTGTTTTCCCCGACCGAATCTTTCCATCAATACCTCTTGAGTGAAAAAATCACCAATATTTATTATCATTGTGCGAAGCTCCAAAAAAACGCCGCTCAAAGGAATTTTGGTGGCATCCTCGCAATTTTTGTGATATCTTATCTAGTATAAGGGATTGTTCGGCTATACGCATGACTTTTTATTCAACTAAAAAAATAGTATAGTGAGTACGATCGCCAATGTTGTAGATAAGTTAAACTTAAACGGAGAGGGTGGGATTCGAACCCACGGAAAGTCACCCTTCAACGAATTTCGAGTTCGCCGCATTCGACCACTCTGCCACCTCTCCATCAAAAGTCAAAAGTCAAAATTTAAAATTAAAAAATGATAATTAAATTTCGATCTTCAGAAAATACACATTTTTATATTATATAGCAAATCTGAATTGATTTATAAAAAATCCCGAATCCATAGCAATACGCAAATAGAGCGCGGACATTTCTCTACTCCCCTACTCCCTTACCGAATAATTAAGGTTTAAAGGCTCTCCTTTAAAGGAGAAACAAGAAAAAATTTTTATTATTAGTCAATCCTATCCGTTTTCACTCTTGAGGTAATTATTAATTATTAATTATTAATTATTAATTGTTGAATCCCTACTGCCTCATCAAAGTAAAGAACTATCAACCTTATCCGATTCTAAAGTAGTTTGAAAGCCCGTAGCAGGAGTCCATTGAATCGCACCATCACGACCAGTCCAAAATAGAAGAATATTATTTTCCTGGCAAAGTTCCACCATATCTGGATGGACAGAATCAGACGAAGCGATCGCTACTTTTGGCCGAATAATATTCAACAACTCTGGATTTAACTTGTTCCCAGACCACCAAAGCACCTGAGTCTGCGGAAAACTTCTGGCAGCTAGTAACCGACTCTGTTCAGCCAATTTCACATCTCCCAATAATAACCACTTTTGGCCATGAATCATAAATTCTACGATGGGGGTCTCAGAATTAATTAACTTCATCTGTATAGAACCCAATTCAACAGTTTGATTATTTACCAAAGTAAAATAATCAGCCCGACTAGCTCCCACAGCATCTAGCACAGGTTGGTTGTTAGTTTGATAATTCTTTTCATCATCAGCTTCCACATCATAAAATATCTTCACTCTCAAAGTATTCAAAATATCTGACCAACCACGACTCAAACCTTTTTGAGAATGAAGGGCAATAGACCAATTAATTCTATTAATACCTTGCTGGCGTAAAAATGGTAATACCATAAACCTGGCCGTATTTTCACCTCCAGAATTAATCAAAGTTACTTTCCGTCCATCTTGAATCACAAATACTGGTTCCTCAGATGAATCAAGAATCGTAGCTTGAAACACAGAAGCTCGAGTATACCAAAGAGGAATAATAATGATAGCGATCGCCAAAATCACACCCCACTGCCAAAACTTTAGAGAAAGCTTTTTCTTGTTTCTCTGATTTACTTTTGGCGGTCTATTTCTCCACAACCAAATACCAAAAATCAACCCATAAAGCACAACCAATTGATAAATTGATATAGCACCCACCGCCACTTGATTTCCTGGCAACGCGCTAAACAAATTTACGATCTCTATTAAAACTCTGACTGGAAAATACAATATTCCAGCAATAAGACTACCTATATAAGGAGAAATCAAAGCCACTATGGCGCTGATAAAACCACCCAGTGTAATCACCGCAACTAAAGGCGCAGTAATAATATTCACAAAAATAGTATAGGGAGAGACAACATGAAAAACATATAGTAATAGAGGAAGAGTCCAAATAGAAGCAGCGATCGGAATAGCAACTAGAGATGCAATACCAGAGGGCAACCAATCCAAGCGTTCCATTAATGGTGGCGCTGTTACCAACAATCCGAAAGTGGCCAAGAAACTCAACTGAAATCCTAAATCCCAAATCCATAAAGGATTGATTAATAGTAGAAAAGTTGCAGCCACAACTAAAGAAGCTAATGGTTGAACCTGACGTTGGGAAACGATCGCAATCAAAGCAGCTAACCCCATAAATGCTGCTCGTAATACTGAAGGCGAAATACCTGCTAAACCAACATAAATAATTAAAGTTAGGATGCCAAAACAAAATCTTGCTCCAGGAGGAAAGCTTTTAGTCAAAGTCAGCACCACACCCAAAATTAAGGAAATATGAAAACCTGATGCTGCTAATACATGAGCCAACCCTACTTTGACAAACTTATCTCGTAATTGATAAGACAAATCTACAGCTCTACGACCTAATACCATTGCACTCACAAGAGGACCCTCTGGTACACCCAAAGAACTCACATGAGAGCGAATAATTCGTTGTCGTATCCGACTTAATCCCCAAGTATTAGTATTTTCTTGGTTGGTGATGGTGAGTTTATAACCTGTAATCCCAGCAAAAGCACCTTTTCTAGCCAAGTAAGCACGAAAATCAAACCCTCCAGGATTAGTTGCTGGTGATGGTTTGTATAAAGATCCAGTAATTGCTACTGCTTCACCAGGATAGACACCTGTTGCTTGTAATAGAGGAACTGTGACATAAAGTTTACCCGTAACGTCTTGGTGTACATTGGCCGAACCATCAGTACCTACTATTTCACTCACTTGAGTTACATTTAGCCACAATTGTGCTTTTTCTGAGCGAGTCTTGCGGGGAAGAGAAAGCACTTTTCCACGAACAGTAACTACTTGTTGTTGGGAGTCACCATCAACAGGAATTATTTTACTAACGTCATCTATTGATGGTTGGGGTACTCGGACTAAAAAATAAAAACTAGCAAGAAAAGCGACCGCTCCTGCAGTTATCCACAACCAATTTGAATTTAGCAGAGATTTTCTCGTTCTGTTTGGGAGTAAATCTGGAAACTGACCATTTCTGAGTAAGTCTTCAGTATTAATTTTTTGCTGAGAAGTTGCTATGATTTTACTCGATCTTCGTAAGTTTTGTCGGTATCCTTGTTGTACGATAATTGCTAAGACTAACCCCACAGTTAGCATACCATATATACCCCAAGGAACAATGGTAGATACTAACCCTAATATGTAAGCTAGGCTAATGACAATTGCTACAGCTTGATTCATATTTCATTGAAGAAGGAAGAAGGTAGAAGGAAGAAGGAAGAAGGGAAAATTGCTTATGGATTCAAAAACCACAAACAATTTTAAGTACCCCCGTTAAATAATTTATAGAAGCCATTTGGTATCTATTTAACAAGTTACAAGTTCAATACCCATCTAGGTTTTATGATTCTGGCAGTCATTTTTCATAATTTTTCGGTTTCCTGAACCCTGATAGTTGTTAGGCTCCTTAAAACGGCTTTCCTGAAGCCTTTGTATTTCAAGAAAAGATACCAAATTGGTTCTATAGGACTTACGCACTTCAAGGTATTTCCGTCATTGCGACCCATAGGGAAGCAATCTCAAGTCCTAGTTTTTCTTACGTTAGTCAACCTTATGCGTAAGTCCTAATTTAGATAGCTAAACCAAGTCTTAGACCTAATACTGCATGAACAAACATGATACAAAGTGCGATGCTACCAAGGTAAGCGTGAGTAGTAAGCAATACAGCTTGATTTCCAGCAAATTTTGTCAGGGAGATCAAACCATTTGTTGCTAGTAGCACTAATACTGCTGAACCAGTCCAAAAATGAGGGATTTCAAATATTTGCTGTTCCTGCATCACAAGAGATAATATTCCACCGGTATAACCTAATGCCATAAATAAAAACATAAATGGTGCCATCTTACGATGGTTAGAGGCACTTTCAACAGCTATCGCTTCATCAGTAACTACTCTTCTACGCCATCCAGTAAAACCCACAAAGCTACCCATTACAAACACAACGATCCCCATCATCAATGGATGTCCCCAATGTACAATTGGTTCTGGCGTACCGAAATTGCGGAAGATGTCAGCTATTGGTTCTAAATATTCTCTGATTTCCATTTCTTTCTCTAGTGGTAGTTTTTGCTTTATTATTCAAAGTTTAACTTCCCTGGCGGGAAGTCCCGCGCTCTCCTTCGGGAGAGCGGAGGGATGGGAAAGCCAGGGCAAAGAGTCGGATACCTCCACAAATAAAACCTTCCTATACCCTTGACAAACTAGGAGGTATGCATGTTATTATCAAAGTCAACACAGGGGTAGGACATCACCTCTGTTAAAATAGCGGTTATTTTTTTCATGACTGAAGAATCCCCTGTTGTCGCGCTATGCGCAACGTCGGGAGTATGTCAAGTTTATCAAAATAATTGTGTCTAATATCATGTCTCTTTGAATAACCACAATAAAAAATTTAGGGAGCAGGGAAGCAGAGGAAATTTGTTTGCTACACATTCCGCACCGAAAAAATATTCTCTCAAAACAAGAAGATTTTTATTATGGCTAATTAATGATACTTGATATCAAACCCCGCCTTTTAAGGCGATTTTTTTTTCGGAGGTTTGCTCAAATCCCCATTACAAAAACAACTTTTGACTTTTGAATTATGACTTCGTTAAGCTGCTGCTTCACCGAATAATTAAGCTTTAAATCCTCTTCTTTTTAGGGAAAGGTAATTGTTAATTATTAATTATTAATTATTAATTGTTGAACCTGACCTTCTGGGTTAGCTTTCAGCAATGGAAAGTTAAGACTTTCCCGTTGTTGTAAATAAAGTTGACCGACTTTGCGTGCTAGATTACGAATTCTGCCAATGTAACGAGTACGTTCGGTGACAGAAATTACGCCTCTAGCATCAAGTAAGTTAAAACTATGAGAACATTTGAGAACGTAATCAAGACTTGGTAAAACCAATCCTTGTTTTGTTAGTTGTTCAGCTTCTTTTTCATAGAGACCAAAGAGGGTAAATAAAAACTCAGGATTAGATGCCTCAAAATTATAGGTACATTGTTCAATTTCTCCCTGAAGATAAACGTCTCCATAAGTTACCTTATCAGTCCAAGCTATTTTTGTAATCGCATCTACTTCTTGGAGATACATGGCAAGGCGTTCTAAACCATAAGTAATTTCGATACACACTGGTCGGCAATCTATACTACCACATTGTTGAAAATAGGTAAACTGCGTAATTTCCATGCCATCAAGCCAAACCTCCCAACCTACTCCCCAAGCTCCTAGAGTAGGAGATTCCCAGTTGTCTTCTACAAAACGAATATCATGGTCTTCTGGGCGAATACCCAGAGCACGGAGGGAGTCTAGATAAACATCCTGAATGTTATTGGGAGAAGGTTTGATCAGGACTTGATATTGGTAGTAGTGTTGGAAGCGGTTGGGGTTTTCCCCATAACGTCCATCAGTAGGACGACGACAGGGTTCGACATAAGCAACTGACCAAGGTTCAGGACCGATCGCCCGCAGAAATGTGTGGGGATTCATTGTACCTGCTCCTTTTTCAGTATCATAAGGTTGAGCGATGAGACAGCCGCGATCGCTCCAGAACTGATTTAAGGTAGCTATGACTGATTGGAAATTCACAGACTTTTATTTGATTTTGAGTTTATTTGAAATCAGAGATTTTCAACATCTTGGGAGCAAACACTCTTGCGATTTTCCCAATTTCCACCTTCTTGTAACATAAAACAATTACCTTGTCAACTCCCATTATCCCCTGTTCGGGGCAACATTCCCTTCTAAACGTTTACTGCTGAGTGCTGACTGCTGAAGTGCTGACCGCTTTTTTAACGTCGTACCTTACCTAAAGCGATCGTGACATCCATAAGCATATTCATTGCTAAATCTTTACCAGGACAGATGCGTCCAGCACTACGATCGCCTACAGAATGGAAACCCATGTGGAAAGGGCAAAGATTTTCTCGGTTGGCATCAAATTGATAGGTTGTCGGACCCCAAAAGTTCTCGTCTAATAATCCTAAGCTCATAGGAATTAATATTTTTGTACCAGTAGGAAAAGTTCGATATCTGCCAGCTATTGTCACTGTAAAAGCATCGGTTGCTATTTTATGGGAGGCGATAACTGGTGCCAAGAGACGGGAACATTCTAAGAGATATAGTCGCACAGACTCTCGGTTGTCGAGGTCAAGTTCATCCCAATAATGAGTAGGGTTAATTTCAGATGTATTTCTACCTTTGTAGGCAGGAAGAGGTTGATCGCCCATGGCAGTTTTACCAAGATGTAGAGGACCTTGTAAAGCTGCTATACTCATAATAGATGTCATCAGTTTGGCTAATTCTCGTCTTGTCATGCCATTATACTGATCGCTCTGTTCGTTAAAGTTGGCTAAGACAGGAGAATTTTCATATATGGTTGCTGCTTGCTCGATCAACTCTGAAATTTTTCCATGCCCAAATATGTTTAACTTTTCTAAGATAGTACTAACACCTGCAAAGTAGCGCAGTGTACCCTGGCGTGTATAGTGTAAATCTGTGAGGAAGTCCATCGTAACCTGATCGTTAGGGTCTAAGTCAAATAAAACATAGTGAAGATATTCAATCAGAAACCGTTTCCAACCCCGCTTATCCTCGCTAAAGAAAGCTCCACCAGGACCGTGAGACATATCTATATAATCTGCTGCCAACTTTTCAATAAGTTGTCTGGCGATCGCATCTTGCTGACGTGCTATTGAGGAATCATTGAGAATATAATCCTGTAAACATCTGCGGAAAGCTTCATGGTCATTACTACCTGTTGCTTCCTCGTCTGAAAGTGCTAGTAGGAAAACATTTCTGCCACCTACATCTTGATTAGGCAAATGATTTGCTTCTAGTAGGATGGTGGCTAGGCGCCATGTTCGAGCTTGTGGAGAAGTCAGTGCTGTTTCTATGGCTTCAAATTCTCCCATTACTACCTGGCCAGCACAACAAAAGTTTGGTCCTAAAACTAGGCGTTTCTGGTCTAGGTATGTAGGAATATTTGCTGCTAAACCTTCTATGAAGATAATTATTGGCAGCAAGACTTTGCTAAAGATATTTTCTGGATGTTGGAGTGCCCAGATTTGAAAATTATTCAGCCCAATATCTATTAATGATGGTTTATGGGTTGGTTGTTGTCTTGGTGGTGTGCTTGGAGTCATATTGTTTCTCTCTGTGGTTGTTGAAAAAATGGGGGTATAAGTAGTAATACAGTCTAGCATTTGATGGGAATTTTATGACCTAATCTTTGTTTCGATTGCTATAATAGATAAATGTACAATCTAATGAGCAAAGTAAATATTTACTTTCTTAAAAATTTTATGTAAGTTGCTATATGTCTAAAAATATAACTACTCATCATAATTCTAATGAGAAACCAAGTCTTAATGTGGTAAATAAAGTTACTAACTTTTTTCTTACATTAATTATTTCTGCAGCACAGCTTGTCGCTCATGGTTCTGTTACAGGGACTGCTGCATATTTCACTCAAGAAATCATAAAAGAACTCGATCAAACAAAGGAAATTATAGAGTTTGTCCAACCAAGAGTACAACAAGCAGTTACAGAAGTTGATGAAAAATTTAAACAAGTCATTGGATATTTAGACTCACTGGATAAAAACGTACTGTTGTCTAAGTCATTAGAGATGTTAGGTCTTGTTGTAGGTACTACTGGGGCAATTCATGCTCTACGTCTTGCTAAAAAGCATCTTATTGTAGCAATTTAACAAGTTAATTACCTAAATAACACGGGAGCATAAAAGCCATCGTCTTTTAAGCGATGGATGAAAGGCGAGTCATCGGATTTTAATCCGATGTATTTTATTTGACCGAAAAGCAAGGTTAAAAGCCCTCATGTGTTAACCGGGTGATGAAAACAACGGAGTCGTTTAGACTAGACAACTAAAGTAGTCCTGTACTATAATTACTCAGGGGTAAGCCATCCAACCCTCATTTCAAATGTATTCTTGTCAGCAAGTTTTAGTAGGTAAAAATCCCGAACTAATTGCTATTTTAACATTCTTATGTGAACAGTCTCACAAGCTCACTAACATGGGAATATATTATGGTAGACAATTATATTTTAAGTCTCAAAAAGGCATTGGCAAATATGACTTAGAAAAGGTATACAAAAAGAACAATCACTATAAAGTTCTACATTCTCAAGCAGCACAACAAATATTGAGAACTGTAGCTGAATCATTTCGCTCTTATTATGGTCTAATAAAAGCCTATAGTTCAGGAAAAATCTCAGACAGACCAAAGATTCCTAACTATAGAAAAAAAGGGGGAATGGCTACAGTTAGTTACCCTTCTCAAGCATTAAAACTTAAAGGTAATCTTCTTAGAGTACCATTAGGCAATACCTGTAAACGCTGGTTTGGAATAGATAGCTTTTTAATTCCCATGCCTAGTAATCTAGAATTTTCTACTCTCAAAGAACTGAGAATATTACCGAGAAACAAATGTTTTTATTGGGAATTTATCTATGAAAAAGAAGAAGTAGTTAAACCTCAATTAAATCAAGACAATGTATTAGGAATTGACCATGGTGTAAATAATTGGTTAACCTGTGTATCGAATGTGGGTACGAGCTTGATAGTAGATGGTAAACATCTCAAATCAATGAATCGTTGGTACAACAAACAAGTATCAACCATTAAAGAAAATCAACCGACTGGATTTTGGTCAAATAGGCTAGCTGCAATTACAGAAAAGCGTAACCGTCAAATCCGTGATGGTATCAATAAAGCAGCCAGAATAGTAATTAATCATTGTTTAGAAAATTATATTGGTACAATTGTTTTGGGTTGGAATAAAGGTCAGAAAAATCAAATAGAATTAGGAAAGAAAAATAATTCAGAATTTGTACCAATTCCTACAGCTAGACTCAAAGAAAGAATAGCTCAGTTATGCTCTGAATATGGGATTCTATTTATAGAAACAGAAGAAAGTTATACAAGTGTTGCTTCATTTTTAGATGGTGACAATCTACCTAATTATGGTGAGAAACCCAATGATTGGAAACCATTAGGAAAGAGAATAAAGCGTGGTTTGTATAGAAGTAGTAATAATTGCTTGATTAATGCAGACTGTAATGGGGCTGCAAATATTATTAGAAAAGTAAGCAGAAAGCTAAGTTTAGACTTAAGCCGACTGTGTAGGGGCACTTTGACTTGTCCCCAGAGAGTATATCTTTGGTCAGCTAAGAAGAAACAGAGCAACATGGATTTATCCTGTTGCGTAGTATCTGCTTAGAATCCCCGTGACTTGAGTCCGGGGAGTAGTCAATCGGAACGGACTTTTTGGCAACCCACCATTGAACTAGCTCGCATATTCGATTTGTATTCAAATGATGGGGAGTGTCAAACTGAAGCTGATTCAGGTACTTCTCCCGGAACATCTTTTGAATCTCAAACAGGTCAAAATATTTATAATTTTACGAGGGACTAAGGCAATTTATCCAAAAAATTGAGGGCAATCCTGAATTCACTAATATTGAAACTGTTGAAGGTGATATTCGCAATTATTCGGGCGATCATAATGAATACCATAACAGTAGGATTGCTAGGCGCGATTACTATGAGGAAAAAAAGTAATTAATATCTATAATCTTTCCACAATCGTATCTTCTCATGTTACTAAACCTTTCCATAAAGAACAGATTAGTAGAGATAAAATAGATATAGATTATGATTATGTACAAAATGTGCTTATCTCAGAGATTATAGATTTGCCATATGAAGCGTCTTTTTATTTTTGGCGGTCTGAGGGGAAGAACATTAAAAAGCTTTTAGATATATCACATTCAATATTGAAAGATGAAAAAAATAACAAAGGGTTATTAAATATAGAATATTACTACGCGTTGTACTTTTTACAAGAAGGTTGTTATAAAAAAGCACGAAGACATTTAGAAACCTTTGTTAAAAATATAGATAATTCTAATCCTATTTTTCAAATTGCTGCTGTTCACTATGGAAAATCCCTTTTTTATTTAAAAGAGTATCAACAATCTCTTGATATATGGAATAATGTCAAGCAGGAAATAAACAATACTATTCTACCTAGAGATATTTTAGACTATCATAATGCTTCTATCGTTTGGAGAGAATATTTAGTGAATAGTTCAGGTTTGCTAGGTATATCTGAATCTAAAATAGATTATGAATATCTTCTTGATAATGCTGCGAAAGTTGGGTCAGATCAGATGAAAAGTGTATGGTTTGCATCAGGGTATTCAAAATATCTAAATAATGATTTTGAAAGTTGCTTAAATTATGTCTGTATTTTAAAAAATGAACTTAAAAATAATTTTAGGCAACCGATGTTTATGGCAGCTGCCTTGCTTTTAGAAGCAAGAACTTTAATGGAACTTGGTCGAAATAATAAGAAACAAGGATTAGTTATTATAGAAAGCTTGAATAGACTTAATCTTAACTGGAATTCACAACTATTTATGAATCATATTTCAAAACGTGATTATATTGCTCAGTTTAAGCATATTCAAACAGGTAATACATACAAAGATATAGTCAGCGAATCAAAAGAATATATGAAAAATAACCATGATTTTCTATATATATCAAATCACTTGAGAGGTTAGACAACTAAACTTTCTCTTCTTCTTCCCTCTTCCTTCTTCCTTCTTCTTTCTTCCTTCTTTACTCAAATCCCACTCCACTCTCTTAAAATTGGTAAAACAAAAGTAATAGGCGCTCTTTCTTCTACTTGTACTCGTGTTGTTGTGGTTGTACCAGCAGTTAATTTTTGTTGGGGTCCTTTTGAAGAAGACCATTGATAACCACTAAAGGTATTTGGGTCTAATTTGAGTTGAGCGATCGCTTCAATTTTTCCCCCACTTTCGCCGATAATATTTTCTACTATTTCGGGATTTCCTACTACAAAGTTTGCACCTTCTTTTGTGACAGGAAAATCAGATATAGAAATAATTTTGCCGATAATTCCACCAAATCTTTCCCGTTTTACAGTATCGGGAGTTATTAAAATTTCCATCTCTGGTGTGATGCGTTTGCCATCTGAAACAGCAAAATAACTGACTAATTGTAGTTCTCCTGATTTTCCTTTGATATTAATTTTACCCAGAGTGGTACCTGGATTGACAAATTGTCCGAGAGTAGTTTGAATTTCCAAAATACATCCATCTACAGGACTAAGAATTTTGCTATTATCAGCAATTTGTTTTTCTAATTGAGCAATTTCTCGTTTGACTTCTTCTATTTGATTTTTGCGTGTATTAACTGCTTCTAAATTTTCTTGCTCTAAACGTTTTCTCTGAGTATCTAAATCTTGTAAATCTGCTTTTATTTGAGTTATGGTATTCTGATTTTCTAAAAATTTTTGCTTTGTTTCTGTTTCTCGCAGTTTTAGTTCTTGTAATTCAGCTTTAATTTCATTAATTTTGTTGATATTCTCTAAAAATTGTTCGTCAGTTTCGGTGATTTGTAAATCTAATCCTTGAATTTGGGTTTCAATTTCTCTAATAGTATTGAGGTTGTCTAAATATTGTTGATTAACTTCTGCTTCCTGCACTTTTAATTCTGCTAATTCAGTCTCAATTTCTTTGATATTGTTCAGGTTTTGTGCATATTTTTCTATAGCTTCTGTTCGCTCTACTTCTAGTTGTTTTAGCTCTGCTTCTATTTCTGTAATATTTTGCAGATTTTGTTGATATTCTTGTTTGCTTTGCAGTAGAGTATCTTCAGAAATTCCTCCCTCTTCATACAATTCTTGACGTTTTTCTAGTCTCTCTTCAAAAGTAGGAGCTAACTCTCGTGCATCTTGTAAACGTTGCAGTAGACTTTCTCGTTTTTGTTGCAATGCTACTTCATTTTGATTCAGCAAAATAGGGGTTAAAGCTTTGGTATTTTCTAACCTTTGTTCCAGGGCAACTTTTTGTTCGGTGAGTGCTGCTAGTTGTTTTTCTTGTAGCTCAGGAGTTAGTGCTTTAGCATCTTGTAAACGCTGTTGTAAGCTAGTTTTTTGTTTGGCGATCGCTTCTAATTTTTTCTCTTTTAATGCGGGAGTTACTGTTTCTAGGTCTGACAAACGTTTTTCTAAACTCTGACGTTGTTCTCGGATGGCATTTAAAGTATCATTTTGCAGTATTGGCGCTATTGCTTGAGTATCTTTCAAGCGTTGTTCTAAACTGTTTTTTTTCCCTTCCAAAGCTTCTATTTCGAGTTGAGTTCGTTGATTTTGTAGTTGTTGGGTATTTTGAGCTTGAGATTCTAATTGAGTTAGTTTATTCTGTTGTAATTCTAGTTGTTTTTTAAGCTGAGATGGATCGATAGTTGCCAGTACATAATTTTTTTTTATGCACTGCCCATCTCGTATATTTAAAGATTGTAATCTACCAGCGATCGCTGACTGAAATTCTATTACTTGTCGGGGGCGAATTAATACTCCTTTTCCACTAATAGTAATAGGTATTTTGCCGAAAATACTCCATAATAAACCCAGAATTACTAGACTGCCTAATGTTGCTAAAGGTAGCCAATCTTTGAGAGTAACTACTTGCATTAATTGGTCTAATCGTTCTGGGGAAGAAAGCCGTTCTAAAGATTCTTTGCGGAATATACGGCGCTGTTTTTCAGACATTAATAACTGTATATGAACTTCCCATAACTTTTTTTTACATTAGCTTGTACCAACGATAAAATAAATAATATTATCAATAATTTGAGTGAAGTAAAAACTTTACCGAATAATTAACTAATTAATAATTAAATAATTCGCGCCTTGAAGCCGACCCTTTTAAGGAGAAAAAAGCGGTCGAGAGATGGCTAGGTCTCCTCGCCATATCCAATCGACCAAGAGAAGAAATAATATTTCCTTATATTCAATCAAGAGCGGTTTTAACCAGAGGTAATTATCAATTATCTATTATCAATTATCCATTAATGAACCATGATGTCTATTTGACTAAAAATAAAGTCTAATCCATTCCTTTGAATACCATTGATTTATGAAATTGCACTTAAGAAAAGATGATAATTATTACAGCGCTTCCCGTTGCCCGTGAGGTACACCCCAAAGCTAGCAAGATGCCCGCACTACAATATTTTCATCATTTACCCTGTACCTCATTTACCCGAAATATGCTGTAATTATTAATTATTAATTATTAATTATTAATTATTAATTATTGAACCCTACTGTGGTCTACCGAGATGAAAACTGCTATAAGTGGTGCATCGTTACAAAGAAAAAGTATAATACCAAGGATGAAAAAAAATGCTTTTCTTAGGTAAAATTTCAATCATTAAGTAATCAACACAGGTGGAATAATCTTTTTGATAATTATTAGCCACCTAATGTGTTAATTATTTATATTTTTACCGAAAAATTGTGGTTTAAAGCCTCCCCTTTTAAGGGGATAATAAATAAAAATTTTCTTTTGAGTCAATCCTCTTCTTTTCAAGGAGAGGTAATTATTCATTATTCATTATTCATTATTCATTATTGAATACGACCTACAGACGTTGCATACAACTTTCTTACCGAAAAATTAAGGTATAAAGCCTCTCCATTCATGGATAAAAAAGTGGAGTTTCCCGTAGACTGGGATGGCGATCTTCGGAGCGGCTCTGATAAGAGCAGGTCTCCTCGCCATATCCAATCTACCAAGAGAAGAAAAAAAAATCCTTTTAGCCAATCCTTCTATTACAGAAAAGGTAATTATTAATTATTAATTATTAATTATTAATTATTAATTATTAATTGTTAATACATCTTATGATGGAGTTTTAATTAAAGAAAATCAACTTTTACCAATTAAATCTTGGCTTCTTAAAAGTGTTTCTGTCATGGTTGCCAATTTCTGCAAACTAGCTTCTAATTCATCAGCACGTTGTTGATGTTTTTGCTTACGCATTAGGGCGGCACGAGCTAAATCTTCCCGGTCTTGTTTCATCGCCGCCACTGCTACTTTTTGCCAGGTATTTATTTCCTGTTTAAGTTGTTTATATTCTGGTTGAATATTTTCCCAAGCTATTTTTATGTCTGCTAAAGCTTTGTTGACTAATTTAGCAGTATCTAAGTCAGTTTTTACTCCCAAAATTGCTTGCTTAATTGGTTCTGATATTTGCTCAACATTAATGTGATAAAGCAGAGGAATAAAGTTTTTTACCTGTTGACTGTGACTAACTCCAGTTATGCACCAAGTAGCAAAATGTTCGCAATTATTAAAAACAATATTATATTTTCTTTCTCCTAATCTACTTTCTGCTCTTTGAATGACTGTATCAGCAATATAACGAACTGGGTAACGTTTCACATAAACTTTTCTTCTATCAGTAAAATATTCTTTAGAAGTTCTTTCAATAGTTTCTTTACCTTTGCGATAATGAATAACTGTTCCATCACCACAGTCAATGCCATGATGTTCATAAACACCATCTATATTTAGAAACTCTCTAAGAGTATATATTTGTTCTCCTCTTGCCATATTTTTTCAAGTTTTACTTAATTTAACTAGCTATCAGCTATCAGCTATTAGCTATCAGCTTAAAAAGGTAGTACATAGATAATGGTATCTGTTTGCGGAGCAGTCCCTTAATAATTAATAATTAATAATTAATAATTAATAATTACCTTTGCTTGAAAACGGATAGGATGGACGCGGTAGGGGAAATTAATTCATTGTTTCTCCTTTAAATAAAGGAAAGGCTTTAAACCTTAATTATTTGGTAAAATATCCCCGACGTGCGAGCAAGTCGTTTAATTTTATGAGGGGTTGCTCATCCCTTTTCCGTTCCGGAATACTTTTTAACCTAATTCTATTTTAATCTGATTGAGGTAAGTTTTACACAAACTAAAATCACTAATCCTAAAGCTAAAATTCCAGCAGTTACTGCAATTACTGGCAGATCTAAATGACGAATTACAATGGCTATAAATGCCCAAACAAATACTAAAGGATATGCTATATCTTGCTTTTGTATATTAATAATTGATGCAATAATTGCTCCAATTATCAACATAATAACTGTCCAAACTATAGCAACTTGCCCCACACTATTCCAGCCTAAATAATGTAGGGCGCTTGCTATATTCACAATTGTTGCGACACTAATCCAAGCAAAATATATACTGATGGGATAATGAACTAACCATTTATCCTTTTTAGGCACTCTTTCATAACTAATTCCTAAATTTAGATATAGGCAAATTAAACAGCCTAAAATTCCTAACATTGCCAAAACAGAAAGAGTAAATAATTGATATTGAAATAAAAATACCCAAACAATTTGTGCCAGACTCGCACCTACCAAAAAATATCCACATCTCCGTAAAATTAGATTCTCTCTTTGTGCTGGTAATACTTGATAAATTCCAAAACTAATTAAACCTAAATAAATTAATCCCCAAATTGCAAAAGCATAACTAGCCGGAATAATCAAAACATCCTGAAATACAGTATTAGAAATTTCACCAATAGTTTGACCACCAGGAGGTGCAACATTAACATAAACATTCAGAAAAAAAGCAGCAATAATTCCTATTAAATTAGCCCACTGTCGAGTAATATCTGAGTTAAATTTGTTAGTATTAGTTTCCATAATTGTCTTTACTTTTATTAATAAATCCCATTAAGCAAAATTATAATTTAGCCCGGAAGTTGTTACCTCTACAACTCACCGGGCTACTTGTTCAAATAATTAGTTAATCTTAATCAAATTATAACATCTATATTTGTAGAATTAATCTTTAATGACTTCTAGTCCACAAGCTTCTGCCAGTTGTTGTGCTATACTCTTGTATTTACGAGGTGGAGTATGAGTATCTAAGTCTAAATTAAAACCTTCTATAACACGCTGAATTAATTTTGAACGCCATATAGCTTCTATTTCATAATCAGAACTTAGACTGCCTTCAGATAAAGCTAACCTCAATTTATCTAATATTTGAAATTGTCCCACTAAAATTGCTGCTTTAGTAACATCATTAGAATCAGTATCAAGAGCATCTAGTTGCCTACTAACTCGATTCCATTCACTATCAATTATTTCGATCAGAACTGCAGCAAGTTTAGCATTACGTTGCTCTGTCAATATCTGAAATTCGTCGTTAGTCATCATTATTAACTCCTAAATATATGATTATCGACTATTTAATTTTATATATCACATCTACACTGTTTACTCCCATGAATAGAATCTTAAATTTTGAATAATTTATTTCTTAAATGGCCTCTTGATTTGATATCAGATAATCAGTTAATTAATTAATAAACAATGGCTGATATTTACATATATCAATCCTATTTAAGTTGTAATATTTTAGGGAAGTTAGGAGCCATAATTTTAAAAGTTTTCAGTAATCAAGGTAGAAATAAATTTTCCTGAATTTTTCTGATAATGACTGATTAACCTGAGTATGATAATCTATCAACAATAAAATTCTGTTCAAGGAATCTAAAATAATGACAAAATTACGAGTAGGCTTATTATTTGGTGGGTGTTCCGGGGAACATGAAGTATCCCTGAATTCGGCAAAAGCGATCGCTACTGCTTTAACTCAAGGTCAAAATACAGACAAATACGAATTGATGCCAATTTACATTCAAAAAGATGGTCGTTGGCAACCAACTGATTTTTCTCAACAAGTGTTGGAGTCTGGCAACCTACCATCATTACCACTAATAGATGGCAATCAGAATGATAATTCCGAGACTGAAACCACCTCCTCTCTTGCTTCTCAAACCTCGTCTTACCTCTGGCAAACTCCTCCTCAAGCAGCTCAGGTAGATGTGTGGTTTCCAGTGCTTCACGGTCCCAATGGCGAAGATGGTACCATACAGGGTCTACTGAAGTTAATGCAGGTTCCGTTTGTGGGGTCTGGGGTTTTGGGGTCCGCAATGGGTATGGATAAGATCGCGATGAAAATGGCTTTTGCTCAAGCAGGTTTGCCGCAGGTAAAATATCAGGCAGTGACGCGATCGCAGATTTGGTCTAATCCTTGTGTGTTTCCCAAATTGTGTGATGATATTGAGGCAGCTTTAGGATATCCCTGTTTTGTTAAACCTGCTAATTTAGGTTCGTCAGTGGGTATTGCTAAGGTGCGGTCACGAGCGGAATTGGAAACTGCTTTGGATAATGCTGCTAGTTATGACCGTCGAATTATTGTTGAAGCAGGTGTAGAAGCGAGAGAGTTAGAATGTGCAGTGTTAGGAAATGATGTCCCGAAAGCTTCTGTGGTGGGAGAGATTACTTTTGACAGTGATTTTTATGATTATGAAACTAAGTATACAGAAGGAAAAGCAGATTTATTTATTCCAGCGCGAGTCAGTAAAGCGATCGCTGCTCAAATTCAAGAAATGGCAACTCAAGCATTTTTAGCTGTGGATGCTGCTGGTTTAGCTAGGGTTGACTTTTTCTATGTAGAGAAAACAGGGGAAATTTTTATTAATGAAATTAATACAATGCCTGGTTTTACTGCGACAAGTATGTATCCTATGCTCTGGGAAGCTAGTGGCATTCCTTTTTCTGAGTTGGTAGACTGTTTAATTCAGTTAGCATTAGAAAGACATTCTTATTGAAGAAGGAGTCAGGAGTCAGAAGGGAAAATTGCATGGGGATAGTCTTCGACAAGCCGCTCCGCGTCTACTAACCCCAAACAATTTTGAGCACCCCCGTTGACGGTGGGGTATTAAACCCGTAAAAGAAAAGATAATTAATATTTTGATGTAGGTTGGGTTGAGCGACAGCAAAACCCAACATTTATCTTTTTTGTCAATAGTAGACCGTAATATAATTCATATTAAATAAGTTGATACATACAATCCAGGAATCATTAATTATGGATAGAGAAAAAGAAGCGATCGCTTTACCAAAAAGAACTCAAAAATTTCGGACAAGATTATTTCCTGGAAAGACATTACCTGCTGAAGAAATAGCAAGACGCAAAGCTATCAAAGCAGAATTTAGCGCCCGCTGCAGACCAGTCTTTGAAAAACTTCGCCCTCAATTAATTGACAAATATTACAACCATTTTATAGCAGTCGATCCAGAAAGTGAAGAATATATGATCGACTCATCCTTAGAAAACTTAATTCAAAAAGTCCGCAGCTATTACCCAGATGGTACAGTCAAAGTCGCTATTTATCGACTTAATGAAACAGGAGCTTGTGGCAGAATATAATGTTTGGTAAATTTTGAGATAACGGCGAATTATTTTTTGAAATAGAATTAGTTCTAATAATTAATATTTTGATGTAGGTTGGGTTGAGCGCCAGCAAAACCCAACATTTATCTTTTTTGTCAATCTTAAGTAGGCAGTAGTATAATTCATATTTTTTGTTCTGTACTATGTTCAGTTTACAGTTCTGTTGTCACTGAACATAGTACATATAGTGTCGGCTTTAAGGCCAACAATAGTTAATTGTCTTTAAGGATGATTATCTTAATTGCCCACATCATCCTCACCATTCTCATCATTCTCACCAAAAATAAAGCTAGTAATTTTTTCTATCAGCTTGTTAGATTTTTGATTCAGTTCTATTCTTCTGATGTTGCCTTGGTCCATTTCAATCGCAATACTATACGACATTAACTGGTTTAAAAAGAATAAGAGCGTTGTCGCAAAACGAATAGTTGTCCACAACACTTTGGCGTTTCTTTTTGCAATTGCTTGTGGCTTGACAATTAGTTTTGAACGTGATACATTTGTAGGTTTATTATTTTTTTCCCTATTGTTCGTGTTTTTCATGGCTAATTCCTTGAAACGTATACAAAGTAAGCCTTTTACGGTATTAAAATGTAAGTTTTCGTGGCCATTAAGATCCTGGTAAAAACTAGAAAACTGTAGTAAAATAGGGCTTGTAGGAATATCCTAATAACATTTCTTTATGATACTGTTCGCAGTATTTACCGTAAATGTTGGTGTAAAAACCGACATTTAATACCGTAAAGGTTAATTAAATGAGGACAAAAGCACCCGAAGAAGTTTGGCAGACGACTGGGTGTTTTTGTACTCTATTTACTACTCAATAACACATATTACTTTTGTTTAGTAAAATCCTCCTTTTACACTTTTACACTATTGAAAAGGGTTGCTCACTTGAGTCACCTTTTAATACCAACTCTTTAAATCAAACAGCCCACACATATTTTCTATTTTAATGTGAAGTAACAAAGTATTTTAAATTAATAGCAACATTAATTAGAGATACTTAAAAATGCTTAGTGGTACTTACTGAGATACTTAAAAATGCTTAGTGGTACTTACTGAGATACTTAAAAATGCTTAGTGGTACTTAGATATTATACTTAATCAAACAGACTTTTTACAAATTAGCTTAAACCTGTATTGAAAGAGAAAAACTTGGCTGAAAATCAACGTGGAAGCATTACATTTTACATAATTCAAACCCTCATACTGTTGGACTGAATTTCAGGATACATTGCCGACTTTGATATATTTTCAGCAAAGTTACGGTTTGTATTACTTATTCATTTAGGCCAAAAAACGGGTCGAATTTACAAATTACAGGAACTGTCCAATAGCTAAAATCTTATATTATCGGTTTTTTATTCCCTCTGTTGCCTGTTGCCTGCCCACAGCGCTATATTATCCAACTATCTAACCTCTGAACTCAAGTACCCTACAATTAAAATTACAGTTATTTAAGCCCACACACATTCCGCACCATCAAATGTAGTATAGAAGAAGGAGTCAGGACTCAGGAGTCAGAATTTAGGAGAAAATCATAGCTGTCGTGATTGAGTACACAATCAAGCAAGTATTTATGCTTAATTGTTGACTCAGAATTTGATGAACGAAAAAAGTAATTGAGATAATTTGCATAGTATAAATACCTACCAAGTTACCGATATTTATACTACTTTTAATGTTGCAAACTGAAGTGCAAAATGTAGGTTTAAGTTTTTATGGATAGGGATAGAGTTAGCAAAGTGAGGCGATCGCATCAAAAATTAGCTAGCGATCGCCTCACTTTATTGGCACTACATATATTAGACTTGCGTAAGTCCTGATAAAATTATCAACACGAGTTTAGCAACCAAACCCCCAAAAACTAACTATTCTCTACTTCATACCAATTCACTTTAAAAATGTCACAAATAGTTAGCAACTTATGATGTGAAAGAATAATCTGAAATTAGTGTATAACCATTACTTTCTATCAACTTTCACTTCTGACTTCTGACTTCTGACTTCGTTAACACCCTCTCCAACTTCGCCACTTCAAACCGAATCTTCAACACAGAATCAGGATTCAAACTAATAGAATCAATCCCCAACTCTACCAACAACTTCGCAAACTCAGGATAATCACTCGGCGCCTGACCACAAATACCAATCTTACGCCCGCACTCATGAGCAATAGTAATCGCAATCTTAATCATTCGCCTCACAGCATCATGGCGTTCGTCAAAAATATCTGCTACCAACGCTGAATCTCGGTCTAAACCCAACACCAACTGAGTCAAATCATTCGATCCAATAGAAAATCCATCAAACACTTGAGCAAACTGTTCAATTAAAATCACATTACTCGGTAACTCACACATCACATAAACCTGCAAACCATTCTCACCCCTCTCCAAACCATACTTAGCCATCTCCTCTAAAACCTTCATTCCTTCTTGGGGTGTACGACAAAACGGAATCATCGGAATTACATTTGCCAATCCCATTTTATCCCGCACTCGCTTCAGCGCCAGACATTCCAAACCAAAAGCATCCCGATATTTAGGATGATAATAACGAGACGCACCCCGCCAACCAATCATCGGATTTTCCTCATCAGGCTCAAACTGTTTTCCTCCCAATAAATTAGCATATTCATTACTCTTAAAATCGCTCATCCGCACAATTACAGGTTTCGGATAAAAAGCAGCAGCGATCGCTCCCATCCCATAAGCTAGGCGATCGACAAAGAAATCTGCCTTATTTTCATATCCCATAGTCAACTCAGCAATTTTTGCCTTTTCCGCCTCATCTTCCACTTCATCAAAGTTGAGCAATGCTAAAGGATGCACCCCAATATGATTAGCAATTATAAACTCCAATCTAGCCAAACCCACACCATCAACCGGAAGTGCCGATAACCGAAAAGCTTCCTCTGGGTTGCCCACATTCATCAAAATCTGAGTGCGAGTTTCTGGCAAATCATCCAATACTGTTTCCACAACCTCAAACGGGAGCAACCCATCATAAACTATCCCCACTTCTCCCTCAGCACAGTCAACAGTTACCGCCTGACTATTGTACAATAGTTTCGTAGCATTTTCGCAACCAACAATCGCCGGAATACCCATCTCCCGCGCAATAATTGCAGCATGACAAGTACGCCCACCTTGGTTAGTAACTATAGCGCTAGCCTTTTTCATAATGGGTTCCCAGTCTGGGTCAGTTTTGTTAGTGACTAATACCTCCCCTGGTTGAAATTCATAAATGTTATTCGTATCCAGAATAACGCGCACTTTACCTTCGCCGATCGCCTGACCCACAGCACGACCTGTTAACAACACTTTCCCTTTCTCCTGCAACTGATAACTACGCAGCAGATTACCAGATTTTTTAGATTGCACCGTTTCTGGTCGCGCCTGAACTATATATAAACTCTCAGTGACACCATCTTTTGCCCATTCAATATCCATCGGCGTGTAACTACCGCGCACTTGGGAATAATGGTCTTCAATAATTATCGCCCAATGAGCAAGTTGCAGAATTTCATCATCACTCAGAGCAAACTGTTGTTGCTGTCGCTCTGGCACGGGTACATTTTTAATCGAATTACCGCCATCATAAACCATTTTGATAGCTTTAGTGCCCAGGCGTTTGTTGAGAATAGTACGGAAACCTTCCCGAAGCGTAGGTTTAAATACTAAGTATTCATCAGGGTTGACTGCACCTTGTACGACATTTTCCCCTAAACCATAAGCTGCTGTGATTAGGGCAGCATTTTTGAACCCGGTTTCGGTATCTATGGAAAACATGACGCCAGAGGTAGCAAGGTCGGAACGCACCATTTTTTGAATGCCAACTGAGAGGGCAACATCGAAGTGGTCGAAACCTTTGATAGTGCGGTAGGAGATAGCGCGGTCGGTGAATACTGATGCGAAACACTTATGAGTTGCTTTAAGTACACTTTCGACCCCGTGAATGTTGAGGTAAGTTTCCTGTTGCCCGGCAAAACTGGCATCTGGCAAGTCTTCGGCAGTGGCACTGGAACGCACGGCAACATCTGTATCTTGACCGTATAAATAACAAAGGGTTTCGTAGCTGAGGGCGATCGCTTTTTCTAGTTCTGCTGGAAAGGGTGTCTTCATTATCAATGCTCGTGCTTTTTTGCCCCGTTGTTGTAAATTTTTCATATCTTCAACGTCAAGGTCGGCAAATAGTAGGCGCAGTTTTGCTTCTAAACCAGCAGATTTAATGAAGTAACGGTAGGCGTAAGCAGTGGTAGCGAAACCATTAGGAATCTTGATATTTTTGGGGGTAAGTTGTTGCATCATTTCTCCTAAAGATGCGTTTTTACCTCCTACTAAAGGAATGTCATTAATACTAACTTCATCAAACCACAATACTAAGCTTTTCTCTTTAGCAGTAAAAGTATTATTTTGAATTGTTACTGTTTTTAGCATTGCTTTTATTTCTCCTAAAATTAAGCTGTTTCATCATGTCACGGTGCAGCTTGGATAGAATTTTCGTCACAAATTTATATTCAAGGCAAATCACTATATTTTTGCCTTAAAAAAACTATTCTTGTTAACGATCAATAATCTATATCACATTGATCCCTAACAATTATTTCTTGATTTATAGTTGTTTTTTATTCATCTATCTTACTAGAGAATTTTTTTTTAAAACTTTTTCTCTATATTTATATATTAATTAAACTCTATGTAACCGACAACTTTTCTCAGGTATACACCTTAGTTACCAAAAGTAAAAAAATGTTGATAGGAGTAGTGTAGAGGTGTTTATTACAAAAGATTAAGCGTTTTAATAATTCTATAGAGGGGGTTTAACTACGACTCATCTGAGGTATACACATTACTGAGACCTATAATTAACCTTAAATAAAAATCAAATAACGATGGTTAATCCCTTTTTTTTAATCCCAACTATAGTTAAGTTAATATATAGTAAAAGGAAGAATAAAGAAGGAAGAGGCAAGAAGGAAAAATATTGCTTTGTCTGAGTTTTAAGCTGTCGATCTGTCCTAACCTTTCCTTCGACTGCTATATTAATTTTGTTTGGCGTTTTTACTTACATAAAAGGTATTAAATAACCAATATATATCTGTAAAAATATTGATTTTAATCTCAAAAATATAGCAACCGTCATTTCAGTTATCAGTTATCAGTTATCAGTACCTCTAGTTAAAGTCAGAGGCTTGAAATATTGAACTTTATTTTCTCTTGGTCGATTGGATATGGCGAGGTCCCCTCGCCATCCCTCGACCGCTTTTTCATCCCCTTGTAGAGCGGTAGCTCGCGGCGCAGCCAAGGGGAGACTATTGACCTTATTTTTTGGTCAGGTTGGTTAGAACAATTAGTGCGAGCATCTTGCTCGCGTTATAAATCATCATAATTAGGGTTTGCTGAAAAAGTCTTTTAGTAAGGGTAGGAGACAGGAGACAGGAGACAACCCACCCCTAGCCCCTCCCCCTCCCAGGAGGGGAAGACAGGAGAAATGGGAATTAACGAGAAGGTATAGTAGTTTCACTTAAATATGAGACGTTTTTTCATCTGAAACTCCCTCATAGCAAGAAAGCTTTGTCTCAATCTAAAGTTAAATGACTATAGGAGTAACAATGCAAACGGTATGTGCTTTTGGCATAGAAGTAGAAAAATGCTCCCTACTCCTCATCTCCCCTACTCCCCTACTCCTAGATAACTTCTTCAAAAATCTAATTTGCTGCTGCCTCTGCTACAGTCGTAATGACTTCCTGGAATATCACTTCATCTTTACGAGGGTCAGCATGGGCAACCTTCACCTCTAGGCGATCGCCCACATTGACAGACCGACCAAACCTCATCGCCAACTCTAAACCCAACTCTTCCAATAACACCAACCCTAAATTAATTTCTTCTTTCAACCACCTAATTATCAACGCTTGCCAAACCTCATCAGAATTACGTCGCAAATATTCCAGTCCCCAGTAACGGTTAGTACATCTTTCCACACTAGAAGCTTCTTTGACAGCAGGAACTAAACTCATTACTATTTCTTGCATCTGGTCTCGACTAAAAGGTAACTCCTCTCCTCGTAAATGAGCTTTAATTTGAAAGTGAGCCAATAGATCGCTATAACGCCGAATCGGAGAAGTAATCTGAACGTAAGTTTCTAAGGCCAAACTAGCGTGACGAGCTGGTATAATGCCCATTTCACTTTTAGGCATACATCTACGCATCGCACAAGACCGAACTGGTCCAGCAGGCAATAATATTAGTTCTGCCTCTGGTGGAAGTTCCGGTTGAGGTTGACTGCGATAGGGAAGGGGAATATCATGTTTTTGACCATATTTTGCCCCAACCTCTCCTGCCAAAATCATCATCTCTGCCACTAGCTGTCTTGATGGGGAGTCGTCCAATACCTCTACTTTTACTTCCTCACCTTCAACTTTAATCACTGACTCTGGCATATAGATACTAATAGAACCTTGTGACTGTCGCCACTGAAATCTTTGTTTAGCCCACTGGTCGAGGGCATGAATTTCTGGCTCTAGCTGAATCTTTAACTGTAACATCTCATCTACATCATCATAAGTCAGGCGGTAGGTTGGTTTGATTAAGCTAGCATGAATGCTGTAGTCTACAACTCCTCCACTTTCATCTAAAATAATCCCAAAACTCAAGGCGCTACAAATTTGTCCCTGAATCAGACTCATTGGCCCTGTGGCCAACTCTGACGGGAACATCGGAATCATACCTGTGGGTAAATACAATGTAGTAGTTCTTCGCCTTGCGTCTAGGTCTAACTCATCACCAGGAGTAAGTAAGCGAGTTGGGTCGGCAATATGTACCCATATCTTTTGTTGATTATCTTCTAAAAATTCAACACTGAGGCCATCATCTATTTCTTTGGTGCTTTCATCATCTATGGTATAAACTTTTAGATGAGTTAAATCCAAACGGTTTGTGTCTGGATCTGGCGGAGGAGATTTTAGGCAGCTTTGAGCCACTTCTAGTACCTTGGTAGAAAAATGTTTTGGGATCTGGCTACGTCGCAGAAATAAATTTTCATGCTCGCTCCATATACCTAGATCCATTAATAGTGTAAACGCTGCTTCTGGAGTTTCTGGTAATTCTAACATGGCCATGGCATCCATTGCTTGGGCCCGATGAGAAGCTTCTTCTCCATAAGTCGCCAATTTTTCTATTACATCTAGGCGGTTATAATCACTTGATTGCCACTCTACCTCTTCTCCTGCTAGTCGGTTACGCACCCGGAGTAAAAAGTTTTCTAGTTCTTGTTGTTTTTGTTTTTGGACTTCCTGCTGATGTTTGATTTCTCCTACTTGAGCTACAGGTCGGGGTTCGTAGCGATCGCCTTTTTGCTTAAAGTAGAGTTTATCATCTGATAATAATATGTACGCTGCATAACATTGGGCTGGTGTTTGTTCTGAAAATAGCAGTAAGGCCATTTCTTCTGGATTTACTGTTTCTGCTTCTTCTACCAGTAGTTCCCATGCTAACTCTATACTTGAAGGGTCTATATAAGTTTCTACTTCCTGAAGAAATTTGGGAATTTCTGATGGTTTGTAATTTTCTCCTGCTACTTCATAACTGATTTGCTTTGGAGGTATGCTGTGAGATTGACCATTTGCTTCCACCACGACCCAGTTTTTTTTACCGTCTGGACGTTCTGTGATAGCTAGTCGCCGTTCTCCATGCAATCTAAATTCAATTAATTTTCCCTTCTCCACATTTATATATCCCTATAAATTTTCAACTGCCTTTGACTAGGTTGTGGTATTTTTTAGTTTGAGATTTTTTGACTTTGGCTTTTATAAGCATTTCCTACGGAATGCTGCGCAAACAGCCATCAGCTATTAGCTATCAGCTTCAAATTTTGTGCATATAATTAGGCATCTGGCAAGAGTCCCATTCCAGAACGTCCCAGCTTGGGTTGATCATCCTCTTTGCGCAAAGCTGACCGCTGACCGCTGACCGCTGAATGCTTTTTAACTTTTTCAGATTTACCCAAAATCTCAAATCTCAAACACTTTATCTTCAGGTTTCCCGATTAACGTAGGGTAATAAAGCTACTAATCTAGCTCTTTTGATACTTTTCGTTAAATCTCTCTGCTGTTTTGAAGTTAAACCAGTTATTCTTCTTGGCAGAATTTTACCTCTTTCTGTAATATATTTCTTGAGTAGTTCCACATCTTTATAGTCGATTGGATCTCCTGGTTTAATTGGTGATACTCTTTTACGGAAGTAATTCGCCATTTCTAATTATTTGTTAGTTATTTTTGTTTACGTTTTAACTATTTACTTACTATTTTTAATACTCACTGAATTTTTACTTAATTTCTTTGTGAACTGTATGTTTATTACAGTGAGTACAGAATTTCTTCAATTCTAATCTTGAGGTTGTATTCCTACGGTTTTTAGTTGTTGTATACCTAGACACACCTTGTGAACGTTTATTAGAATTCGTTCTACATTCTGTGCATTCTAGTGTAATTACTATTCTGACTCCTTTGGCCATTTTTCAGTTTCCATGAATGCTAGACACAAATTACTATCTTCTCACATACCGTTTAGCTTCGTCAACTAGCCACTTTACCTTAATATCTAGGGAGTAACCACGCATTGTCCCTACTACTATTGTCTGGGCTATTCTGTCATGGAAAGCTTGTTGATACCTTTCAATATCTACTAAAGCTACTGTAAAGTCCAAAAATAAAGGCATTATTAGTAGTAAGACAGCAGCATTTCCTGATGTTAAATTACTAATTCCTAACATGGCCAAAGCCCCAGATAATGCTAAAATTCCTTCTCGCTTTGATAACTCTAGAATACCTGGATTTCTTTGGTATCTAGTATCTAAAACTTTCATATCTAGAGCATAGTGCCCTATACTCTGACCATAGTTTTTATGGACAACTAGCACTCGTGCTATTATCCAAAGTATCATAAAAAATAAAATAAACGTGAACCAATTATTGCTAATTATGGCACTCAAAAACCAAACTACTACAGCATCTATACTGAATGCTGCTACGCGACGGGATAGAGGTGCTTTTGGCAATTGGGGTATAATATTATCATTCATAAGATAGACCTTAATTATTTTTTGGTCTGGTTAGGAGAATATGTAACTGTTTTATTAGCTTTTGTTACTGTTCTATAATTTTATCATGTTTTTTATTTGTCCATTTTTGCTGGTTTTCCAGATATAAGTTAATATACATATAGTTATTACCGAATAATTAAGGTAAAAATCCTCTCCTTTCAAGGAGAAACAAGAAAAATTTTTCATAATTAGTCAATCCTATCCGTTTTCAAGGAGAGGTAATAATTAATAATTAATAATTAATAATTAATAATTAATAATTAATTGTTGATTGGTAGCTATACATAGTAATAGGAGTTGATGGCTAGGTTAGTAAGTAGTTATTAATTTGAATATGAAATTAAATCTAATTCAATCAAAATATTCACTACAATTTAAAAATTACTATGATTTTACATCTAATAAGATAAAATGAAATTTTTGCTCTGGTAAATCATCAGTATAATTAATCCATAATTACCGAATTATTAATTATTAATTATTAATAATTAAATGATTCGCGCCTTGAAGCCTCCCCTTGAACGGGGAAAAAAGCGGTTGAGGGATGGATAGGTTTCCTAACCATATCCAATCAACCAAGAGAAGAAATAATATTTCCTGATATTCAATTCCGTAACGGTTAAAACCCGAGGTAATTATCAATTATCCATTATCAATTATCAATTAATGAATCAAGCTTTGCTTTTAATTTTAATTTTAAGTTTTACCGATAAATTGAGTTTAAAGCATTTCCTTGAAAGGAAAAAACGGCAGCTTTGCGTTTCGCAGAATTAAGTTAACGCCTAGCCTATTAGAGGATAGCTCAAGTGACCGCCGGAACGGAAAGCGCAGCATGAAAAACAGAAAAAGCCGAGCTACTTCGCATTCTTTGGATATCCTTGAACTCAGCTCTCGAAGGGAGCTTTATATTCAAATATACCAAGAGAAAAGAAAAAAAATTTCCTTCTAGTCAATCCTCTTATTTTCAAGGAGAGATAATGATTAATTTTAATTTTTGAAGATTTTTCTTGTAATACAAAATCTTGATGAAGCTGCATACAACTAAAGCTTCTAATACCAAATCCGGTTATTATAAGCTGATTATGGTGTGAGGCAAAAAGTAACACTCAATAGACAATAGAGAGAATATATAATCAGCTTTTCTAAATCGGATTTGGTATAATATCATTGCCTTGCTTAAGTTTATTTACAACTTCACATTAATTGGTATAACCTATTATTTTGTGATTTTGTACAGCCACGACATTGAATATACTCAGGAAGTTTGTAGACCGTAAATTAAGATTTTAATTTAATGGTAATTAAGCTCCAATAATTGTGGACAACACAAGTGAAATGTGGAGTTTTTAACCTAATTTAAAAAAGATCGGAAATAAACATATTTTAAGTAAACTTTATTTCGTCTACAAGCTCAAACTTAAAATCTAACACCTACTACCGAAAAACTAATGGAAGTGTAGTAAAATAAAAATCATATCGGAATAAAAAACTCATAATGAATGCTAATATTGTTTTATCTAAAAAAACATAACTAAGCTAGTACAAAATATCTTTAATTTATGACCGATGAAAGTCAACTTTAATATAGTTCGTCAGCATCAAAATACTACTCCTAGAGTTCAAACTTACACCTTAGAAGTTGAACCAGGCAATACAATTTTAGAATGCCTTAACCGGATTAAATGGGAGCAAGATGGTAGTTTAGCTTTTCGTAAAAATTGCCGTAATACTATCTGCGGTAGTTGTGGAATGAAAATAAATGGTCGTTCAGCTTTAGCTTGTAAAGAAAATATTAGAAACGAAGTAGATAGACTACAAAAAATAACTAATAATAGTAACAATTATTCTGCTAATACTACTGCAAAATCTATTCCAGAAATAACTATTGCTCCGATGGGAAATATGCCAGTAATTAAAGATTTGGTAGTAGATATGAACAGTTTTTGGCAAAATCTAGAAACAGTTGAACCTTATATAAGCACAAAAGCACGACAAATTCCAGAACGAGAATTTTTACAGACTCCCACTGAACGGGATAAACTAAATCAAACAGGTAATTGTATTCTTTGTGGAGCCTGTTATTCTGAATGTAATGCTCGTGAAGTTAATCCAGATTTTGTTGGACCACACGCTTTAGCTAAAGCTTATAGAATGGTCGGTGATTCTCGTGACAGTCAAACAGAGAAAAGATTAGAAGAATATAATCTTGACACAGCAGGAGTCTGGGGTTGTACCCGTTGTTATTATTGTAATTCTGTTTGTCCAATGGAAGTAGCACCTATGGATCAAATAGGTAAAATTAAACAAGAAATTCTCGACCGTAAAGATAAACAAGCTAGTCGTTCTATTCGCCATCGAAAAGTATTAATTGATTTGGTTAAAGATGGGGGTTGGATTGATGAACGAAAATTTGGTATTCAGGTAGTGGGTAACTATTTTAAAGATATTCAAGGATTATTGAGTTTAGGCCCATTAGGATTAAGAATGTTGGCAAAAGGTAAGTTTCCTTTGACTTTTGAACCTTCTGAGGGGACTGAAATTGTGCGATCGCTGATTGAATCAGTAAAAAAATTGGACAATGAATCTACTGAGGTAATTCAGTAATTTTATCCGTACTAAAAAATCTGGCGTTGGTAATTTGAGGTATGATACCATGTCCAGATAAGAGCGCGATAGAACTGCGTGACCTTTACGCGACCAAAAAACTTTCTCCTTCTACTCGGGGTTTCTTCTTCTTTCTTCCCTCCTGACTCGGTCCGACTGACTTCCCCTCCACCGGAGGAGTCAGGGGTGGGTTGACTCCTAAAGAATTAAGATTAATATCATACACGCGCTTTACCAACGCCAAAAATCTTAAAAGCTCATAGAATTCTATCAATATCATGTCTGAAAATTTGACTTCTAAATCTACATCAGAATCTACTCAAAAAGTTAAAACTGCCAAGTCTAATGAACCTGCTTTTGGTTGGAATACTTACGCAGAAAGAATTAATGGTAGATTTGCTATGGTAGGATTTTTCATTTTGTTATTACTGGAATTATTTACTCATCAAGATTTTTTTTCTTGGTTAGGTTTGCGGTAAAAAATCAAGCTTAATGTAAGCATTAAGCAGTCAGTTATCAGCTCTTCGGTGCGGAATGCTTACAGGTTAATTAATGCTAATAGCTAATCTTTGAATGACATTTAGCTATTAGCTATTAGCTATTAAACAGTCAAAAAATTAGTATTTACAAATCTGATGTTTGACCTGATTCAATTACTTGGAGATTATACTGACCCCTACCTGTTTTATCATAAGAGTTAACTATTACACGATATGTTCCTGTAATAGTTAGAGTAATTGTTAATTGAGAATTTGTATTTTTCTGACTAACATCATCATGTTCTCCCAATAATTCACCATTAGGACTAAATACTGCTAAATAAGTATCAAAGTCAGGACTTTCTAAGATTACAGTTACTACTTGACCTGTTATTCCTTCAAAAGTATGTTCATCATAAATACTTTCATCAGATGGAAGTACTAAGTCTCCATCACTAAGGGTTCCTTCTAGCTGTAATATTTCTTTTCCAACTTCTTGTTCTTGGGTAGGGGGAGTAGTTTCTGGAGTTGGAGTTTCTTCTGGAGTTGGAGTAGTTTCTTCTTGGGTAGAAGGGATAGTTTCTTCTGGAGTTGGAGTAGTTTCTTCTGGAGTTGGAGTAGTTTCTTCTTGGGTAGAAGGGGTAGTTTCTTCTGGAGTTGGAGTTTCTTCTGGAGTTGGAGTAGTTTCTTCTTGGGTAGAAGGGGTAGTTTCTTCTGGAGTTGAAGTCTCTTCTGGAGTTGGAGTAGTTTCTTCTGGAGTTGGGGTAGTTTCTTCTTGGGTTGGAGTATCCTGAGCTAAAATTTCATTAGCATAGCTAGAATTGACAACCACCAGATGAAATAGAAGCATAGGAAAAAGTAAAGTTTTTCCCATAATACTTAGTAGACCAAAAGGGGCGATCGCCCAAAATCTTGCTTGACGCATTAATCACCTCAAATAAATATACTACTTAAATTCTCCAACTAGCATAGTGGGAAATAATAACGAATAATTATTAATTGAAAAAGTTTAGGGTAAATTTTAGTCAGTAATTACAGAGTTTCAGTATAATCATCTTTTTTGATTTCAAAATCAATACTTGTACTGAATTTATTAACTGTTTGATTTTGCTGTAATACAATTTGTTGAACTTGCTATAAATTCCTGTTTCCTATAAATACATTTTTTGATAAAATTGCTATTATCTGCTCATTATGACATTTTAAATCAATTTTATATTTCACATAAAAAAATATCTTCCCTTAATTCTCCTAACCTCTAGCTCCTCTCTAAAAAAGGGGAGGATATGTGGCAAGAAGTTTTAGTATTTCATCTCAATACATCTTGTTGGGTTTCCAATCCTCAAGCCTACCTATACCTACTAACTACTGTACAAGAGAACGACAATTTACCCCTACTGAGACCAAATCCGGTGATCAAAAGGCACTTTTAAAAATACTCTCTAACTCTCTCCCTATCTGTTCTATACCCCATATCCTTATCGGCACAAAAAGGTACTCTATAAACCGAATTTAGTATGACTACCAAAAAAAGGGGAGGATATGTAGCAATAATTTGATTATTTCATATTCTTTTAGGTTCAGTCCTAGATATCAAGTCAATTTTTTGTAATTGCACATAATAGTTTACTATGTAGGTGGCTTTTAAAGTCAAAATTTTTTCACTCTGCTTTGTCGATCTTTCTTGTCAAAAATTTTTTTTAATCTTCATATCCCTATCTATAAAATCAGTAGATAAAATTTCAGACAATTTACCTATACTAATTTATCCTTTCACGCTCAAAGAAAGGTCTAATTCTGGGTGAAACAGACTCAATTTTCAACTGATATTCTCCTGACTCTCCTGCTTCATAAGAATTTGCTAATAACTTGTAAGTTCCATCTTCTGGTAACGTAATCACAATTCTGGCATTTTTCTCTCCACCACTATCATCATCTTGAGCTAATTCTTGACCATTTGAACTTAATAAAATTAAGTAAGAATCTATTTTATTGCTGCTCATATCAATAGAAATCTTTTGACCTGCTAAACCCTCAAAAGCGTAAAGGTCATAGTAACTATTGTCTACAGGCAATACATTAGATTCACTGTCCAAATTACCCTTGATTTCTATTAAACCATTAAGGTCTAATTTTTCAGCCTGCTTCTCATCAAACATTCCTGTTTGTTGTTGAGCTACTAAAGGCGCTGTTCCTTCTCGAACTGCTCTTAGAAACTCTGGGACTCTATCTATAGATATAGCAAAACCAATACCAATATTACCCCCTAATTGACCACGAGTAAATATAGCAGTATTGACACCAATAAGTTCTCCAGAGCTGTTCAATAGTGGTCCCCCAGAATTACCAGGGTTAATAGCTGCATCTGTTTGGATCAATCCTCTTTCTCGGTCTATACGACTAACTATTCCTACAGTAAGAGTACCTTGAAATCTGCCAAAAGGATTTCCGATGGCAAAAGCTCGCTGACCTACTTTTGTCGAACCTGGACGAGCTATTCTAATAGTGGGAAGGTTTCTTTCTCCTCGAATTTTGAGAACTGCTAAGTCTAAATCTTCTTCACCAAAACCTATGACATCTGCTGTAACTTTTCTACCATCCGCTAAGGTAATTTTAACCACACCGCCTTGAGATACGACATGAGCATTTGTTAATACCATTCCGTCGGGACTGATAATGGCACCACTACCATTAGTTTTATCTGTATCTATGGAAACTACTGCTTGACTAGCTTGTTCATAAACACGAATATTAGTTTTTTCTTCTAGACTTAGAGAAAGTAGTGTTTCTTTTTGGTTTTTATTCAGGGGCCTGGGAATTGTATCTACTGTTATTTGAGCCTTGACCGGAGGAAAATTAGTTAAATTTACACCAACTGCTACTATTATAAGTATTCTTAATGTGATTTTTGACAAAAATTGGGCATTCATTGTTGCTTGTCAAGTCTAGTTTATATTTAATATTATTACGCAGTAATTTTTTGAAAAAAGAGTTAGAAGTTGAGTAGCTAATAGACAAGATTAATTAGGGTTTGATGAAAAAATCTTTTTGTAGGAGTTAGAAGGAGGAAAGAGGAAAGAGGAATAATTGTCTGAGATTTGTCTGTCTAGGTTTGTTGAAAATCTGAGCATTTTCTGCTTTTTGGAGCAAAAAACTGGCATTTTTTTTCCGTAAAATTAGCACTAGACTTAAAAGTAAAATTACATTTAATTTATCTCTTCTTTAATTATTGTATTGGGAATTTGCTTTCAAGTATTCTAGATATTAGCTTCGCGCCAGCTTTGTAGATAAAGTTATTAATAATAATAGCAATAGCACTTTTCATTTGAGTGAAACAAATAACTTTTGCCATTAGAAGAAGTTCGTTCTAATTTTAGGCTAAAGTCTATGTACTCTGTATTTTTTACTAAATTGAAAACTCCTAAAATTTATATAGTTGTAGAGCAAATTTAACAGGAAATTTACTCAATTAGGGTTTCATTTAACCAAATAAAGTATTGTGTTATACTTCACTGCAAATGGATATAGGAATTCATAAAGTTTGAACCGTTTGAACTATTATTTATAAACTTATAGAAAATTAGTAATAAGTTCACAATCATTTAGATTCTATATTCCCTTTCTTGGTGCGCATTCCCTCTCTTGGTCATTCCCATGGCGAGGAGACCAGCTCTTGACAGAGCCGCTCCGCTAACTCCTGGTTCCGACCGCTTGCATCTGCCGCCGACAGGGGGTAGCACTGCTGTTCCCTTTGACAAAAATTGGATATATGGTTTAAATGCAAAACAGCTTATTAATGAATAGATTAGGAATTTTGTTTTGATGATGATTTTTTAGATTCAGCAAAAATTGATTTTCTACAGAGGTATTGATATTCAGCGACTAAATAAATAATAGAGTGGGCGGGGAAAAATGCAATTTTTTGATTTACTTTAAAAATCAAAATTATCCCCACCTAATATTTCTACTTATATTAGAGCTGATTTGTAAACTGAGCTAAAACCCTTTTCTAGTAGGGGTTTGCCGAAAATTATGCCCTTGGAGCTTAGATAGGCTCAAATCCTTACACTGTAAAGTATTTATCCTCTTAATATTTACTTTATAAATCAGCTCTTAGAATTTAACCATTAATATCACTATCAGCAGAATCCATAGGAGTATACTCTACATAATTTTCTGATGTTGCTTCTCCATCAGTAGATGATGCTTCTGGTGGACGACGTTTTCTAGTTCTAGAGGATATTTCTTCCGAGTAGCTTGCTTCGGGAATAGGGCGACGAGTACGGTTATTAGATGGTCTTTCTTCAGTACTAGAAGTCTCCCAACTATCTCGACTGCGAGGGCGAGGTAGTTTATCTTCTGGCCTATTAGTATCACCAAAATTACCTCGACTGCGAGAAGCAGGTCTCTTATTTTCTAAGTCTAAAGAATTTTCCCAATATTCAGAAGACGCTCTGGTAGGATAATCTTCTGAACGAGGACTACGCTTGCGTAATCTTGGGTTTGTTTCTCCTGTTCTATCATAACTGCTTCTGCGATTGGGAGGACGACGGCGGTAATCATCTTCAAAATTATCTGGCCTAGAAGAACGATAATCTTGAGTACCTCTGATACGACGGTTAGCAGGATATTCTTCATAAGGTTCTAGTTCGTCTAAGTCTGTTTCTGCATAACCATAAACAGGGCTTACCGATCTTTCTTCATCTACAATAGGAGTACGTTCCCTAGCTTGCTTAGTTGTAAGACCTCTCATTCTGATAGATTCTGCTGCAAAGAATATGGCACTACCAGTTAACAAAAACTGACCAAAAGCTAAAATAGGGTCTAGTCTCCAGCCTTGGAATATGAGAATACCTCCACATAGTAAGCCAATTGCAGCAAAAAAAATATCGTGGTCTCTAGCTAGCTTTGGACGCCATGTGCGGAGGAAGTATAATCCTGCTCCTGCTACGGCCAGGATTATTCCTAGCAAACTACTCCAATTTAATCCTAAGTTGACCATTCTAAATCTCCTAAGTAAGTCATAAATTTAGTAATTCAAGTTTAATAATCTCTACCCTGACTTGGTATCTAGACTTGAAGTTACTTGGTAGAATAAAGCTTATTTAATATTTAGTTGGATATTGTATAGCAGTCGCCATTACTATATTTGACATATCAAAAGCTAAAAACTCAGACAACACCAGATTTTTCCTTCTGCCTTCTGCTATATCATCAATTTAACAAAGAAAAACCTCAGCCTGTCAGGTTTGGACAATTATATCACTGTCTCCCCTATTCTGTAGTCTGAGGCTTTCACTTTGTCTTTGTCAAAAAAATTAGGTGAAGCTTAAATCTAAAATAGTTTGCTTTTAGGCTCTTCACATAACTGTTAGGTTATTGCAAAAAAAGTTTATTCCTAAGAATTTGTGATTGTTAGACTTCTAGGAAATGGTATTCTGACTTAACCTTTGCTCCAAAAAGAAAAATGTCTAGTATCTAGAGTCTAGGAACGAGTAACTTTATCCTTTTGGCTGACGAATATCAGAAAAGCTGTAGCAGGAATAACTACAATCAGAGTTCCCGCCAGTAGACTTAATAAGAAGTTTGATAAAGAAGGAGTCATGGATTATTGCCCTTTGCCACAAAATTTGATTTTACTTTAATTTTAAATATTATAGTGATTTGCGATTTTTTTCAGTACAAATTTTGGTAATAGTGAATTAAGTGGGGATGGAGAGCGCGGGTCTTCAACCAACGTTTAGATAATTTGAAATACAATCAGATAACTTAAAGCAAATTTTACTCGACAAAATTACATTTTTTTATTGTCTTATGGACTATCTGACATTAACTAATTGGACTCTAGGTATTGTCCTGGGGTTAATGACTTTCTTATTTATCTTCCGAATAGTTCTCACATGGTACCCCCAGGTAAATATCAATCAACTTCCGTTTAATTTGATTTTTTGGCCGACAGAACCATTTTTAGCCCCCACTAGGAAAATTGTGCCTCCTCTAGGTGGAGTAGATATTAGTCCGATTATTTGGGTAGGAATTTTCAGCTTATTACGAGAGTTGCTTTTGGGCCAGCAAGGTTTATTGAGAATGATGCTTTGACACTCCACCGGATAAATCCGCGTGGATTCTAGATGAGTTGTTTAAACACCGGATAAATCCACCTGTTTAAACAACTCATTTAGTTAAGGGACTGTCATTGACCCCTACCTCTGAATCATCTATACCCATTACAGATACAACTTTCTTAAGATTCATTGGACAAGAAAAACCAAGCCACTGACCAAATATTTTGTGAAGCATTCCAATCAGCATTGCACTGATAACCGTCATACCCGATAAAAGTATGTTTAACTCTCTTACCTATCACACCGTTACGATGGTCTGACCTGCTAGTATATGGTGTTGGTACATACTCTACTGGTACACCTGCTTTTACTGCTTTGCACCTGGTAAACAGCTCTAACTGATAAAATGCCCAATAGTCTCGGTTTTTACTAGCATCTGACTTAGTTTTTTTTCGTTGCTTTGAGCTTTGTCTAATACCTGACAAATCCTCAAACCGCAATCCCATCTTATAGTCTAATGCCAATTGTATTAATTGCTTGGAAATGACATGATTGATGTGAGTTATAATTCTACGCTCACGTCTTTCAATGTCCTTAATTTTTCTCAGTTTCTTAGCTTCTTGAAGTTCTTTGCGTAATTTTTGAAATTTACGTCTTAAGCTTTTTACTTGTTTACCAGTCCAAAACTTACCAAAACTTAATGGTAATGCTGCAACTGCAATATTATTTTGCCCTATTATTACTTCGATCCAATCATTCACTAATCTAGCATCCGGAACATCCATAGATACGGAGATTACGGCATACCAAATACCTTTTCTCGACTTAGATATTTTCAGAGAACCTAAGAAAGCTTCTCCATTAATAATCTTCTCTAAAGTTTCTTGGTGTGAAGCTGAATGAACTGTTAGAGGTATCCGTTTTCTCTGACCTCGATATAGACTCAAAGAAATAGTAAATAAATCGTAAGCATTCAGCCGTCAGCCATCAGCTATCAGCTATTACTTTTAGTTTAGGCTCAAAGCAATATTTAATTGTCTTACTACAAAAGTTGCCTGCCTTGTCTTTAAAGTCAGTTGTTAATTTAAACACTGTCCTTAATGAAGAGAGTCTTGTTGCTGATAGCTGACAGCTAATAGCTGAATGCTTACAATAAATCACCTTGACGACTGACATTATATCCTTGATTATTAACTTCTATTGGTAAGCGTTTAAACTTCTTGACCTTGGTTTGAGCACAAGTATTACGAATAGTTTGATTAATCCACATTGAACCTATTTCAACATGGTAAAAATCCTTGCTCGTATACTTGCGACCCTTTGAAGTCTCAACTTTTAGTAATGTATTAGCTACTTCAGTATTGAGCAAAGTAAGACGCTCAAACTCAGAAGCTTTATAAACGTTGAGCCGATAAAAAGGTAACTTGAGTGTCAAAGTTAATTTACTCATAGGACAATTTTACATGGCTGGGTAGGACACTACGAAATAAATCTCGTGGCTCATGTTTCACCCAGGGGTTAAAACCACCAGGCTCTTATCTCTGTCTTCAGCTTTTGTAGCTAACTAATTAAAAATTATTTACTACTATCAGGTTTCATCACAGTCTCAATAAAGTTTGTATATACTTGCCCATCCAGAAATTCTGGAGTCTCTAAAATTCTTTGATGAAAACTTATAGTTGTGGGAATTCCTGTCACAGCACATTCCCTTAGAGCACGTTTCATCCTTTGAATAGCAGTAGGACGGTCTTGTCCCCAAACTATTAGTTTACCAATCAAAGAATCATAATAAGGTGGAATCTCATAGTCTGTATAAACATGAGAGTCCATCCTCACTCCTGGGCCTCCCGGTGGTAAATAACCACTAATGCGACCAGGATGGGGGCGAAAATTATGCTCTGGGTCTTCGGCGTTAATTCGACACTCTATGGCATGGCCATTAAAATTTACCTGCTTTTGGGTTAGTCGCAGTTTCTCTCCTTGGGCAATTCTAATTTGCTCGGCAATTAAGTCAAGTCCTGTAATTAGTTCTGTGACTGGATGTTCTACTTGAATCCTAGTATTCATTTCCATAAAGTAGAATTCACCAGACTGGTCTAGGAGAAATTCTACAGTGCCAGCACCTATATAATTGATAGACTTGGCTGCTTTTACTGCCGCTTCCCCCATTTTCTGACGTAGTTTAGGACTTAATGCTGGACTGGGAGCTTCTTCTAGTAACTTTTGATGGCGACGCTGAATAGAACAGTCTCTCTCTCCCAGGTGAATCACGTTTCCGTGACTATCGGCTAGGATTTGAAATTCAATGTGACGCGGACGTTCAATGAATTTTTCTATGTAGACTCCAGAGTTGCCAAAGGCTGCTTCTGCTTCTCCTTGAGCTGCCTGAAGCAGTTTGGAGAGTTCGTTTTCTTGGCGAACCAGTCTCATTCCTCGTCCCCCACCTCCAGCAGTGGCTTTGATCATCAGGGGAACGCCGATTTTTTTGGCGATCGCTACTGCTTCTTTTTCATCTGTGAGAATACCATCACTTCCTGGAACTGTAGGAACTCCAGCTTTTTGCATAGTTTCTTTGGCTGTGGATTTGTCCCCCATCGCCCTAATCCCTTCTGGTGATGGGCCAATAAAAGCAATGTCGTGGTCAGCACAGATTTCTGCAAATCGGGCATTTTCTGCTAGGAAGCCATAGCCTGGATGGATGGCAGAGGCGTCCCGAGTTAGGGCAGCTGAAATAATGTTGGGAATGTTGAGATAGCTTTTGCTACTGGTGGGTTCACCAATGCAAACTGCTTCGTCCGCTAGTTGCACATGGAGAGCATGGCGGTCTATTGTTGAGTGGACGGCGATGGTGGCTATGCCCATTTCTTCGCAGGTGCGGAGAATGCGTAGGGCTATTTCGCCTCTATTGGCTATGAGAATTTTAGTGAACCGCATTTCAGTTATCAGTTATCAGTTATCAGTTATCAGTAACTCTGGCTAAAGCCAAAGGGTTGAAATACTGAAGTTTATTTTTTCTCATCCCTTTGAAAGGGGGAAGCTATTGACCTTATTTTTTGTCATAAGTGATTGGGAGTAAATGACCCTTTCCCCATTCTTACTGTGACTAAATTTCAGAGGAGGGATAATGTCCTAACCGACCTGACGGCTGCTACATTAAGAGGATTTTAGAAAATTTCTTGTAGACATTCCAGAATTTTATGTTATTATTGTATCTTGTTAGCTAAAATTCCATAATTTTCTTGAAGTTTGGTTGATAGATGCTAACTAGAGCGGATGTGGCGGAATTGGTATACGCGCACGTTTGAGGGGCGTGTGGCTTTGCCTTGCGAGTTCGAGTCTCGCCATCCGCATTGGAGAATGGTCAGGGGTTATTAGCTTAACCTCTGATTTTCTCTTTTTTGGACCCAGGAATTAATGTTATATATGGATAATTAAAACTATAGCGCTATATCTTATGTAGTGTTGTGAAGTTCTCTCCCGTTAAATCAAAGATTATAACGGGAGCTTCTCAAACAAAGAAGTTTCTTGTTTTGCTGGCGCAACGCTGCGCGAACACCGGCTGATTAACATCTAAGCCTCCACAAGCAGACAAGATGATACCCACCTCGTTTAACGCTTTATTTAATATATTAATTGCTGCATTCTCGTCCCGATCTAAAACTACTTTACATTTAGGACAACAGTGAGTTCTAACTGACAAAGTTTTAGGTACCTTTTGACCACAATTACTACAATTTTGTGATGTATTGTGAGGATTAACTTTAATTATATGAACACCGCGTTTTACCGCCACTGCGTTCAATTTTTCAATAAAAGCTCCCCAGGCTACATCATAAATTGATTTTGATAGTTTAGTATTTTTAGCTAAACCTTTAATATTAAGGTCTTCTACAGCAATTAAATCATTTTCTCTAACTAATTTATGAGCAGTTTTGTAATGGAAATCTTCTCTTTGCCTGGCAATATGTTGGTGCAATCTAGCTATTCTATTTTGTGCCTTTTTCCAATTATTAGACCCAATTTCTTTTCTAGCTGCTTTCTTTTGCTTTCTTGCTAAATTAGATTGAGATTTTCTATAGAAATTAGGAACAGAAACAGTCTCACCAGTATTAGTAGTCAAAAATTCTTTTAACCCTACATCAATGCCTACAGTAGTTTTGATATTTTCTGTAGAAATTAAACTAGGAACTGACTTATCTTCTAAGCTAAAATTTACATAATAACCATCAGCCTTTTTGGTTATAGTTGCAGTTTTAATCGTAAATCCATCTGGAATTTGTCTATGAACTATGACTGGAATAGCACCAAACCTCGTAGTAATTATTTGTTTTCCGTCAAATTTAATTACTGCTTTGGAATGATTAACTCTACTGAAACAAAATGACCGTAACTTTCCTGATTTTTTAAATCTTGGTCGTCCTCCACGCTTACCCTTTTTGTCAGGTATTAGCCAACGCTTCCAAGCTTTATCTAGTCTTTGTAAGTTAATTTGTTGAACTTCCGAATATATTTCCTTGTAATCAGGAAATAACTTTTTTGTCTGTTTAAGTGCTGATTGCTGAAAATAATAATCTGGTCTACTGGAAATCTCGCCAATAGGACATGAAATTAATGAACAACGGTCAATTTGACATCTAGTTCTGTTTAACCAATCTAGTCTTTGGCCTAAAGCATAATTGTAATGCTTCCGCAACAGTTCTAGCCAATAATCAATTTTGACTGACTGTTCACAAGTAGGCTTAATTTTGTAGCAATGAGTAATTATCATAATTTTATACTACTCTTTAGTGCTATATTTGAACAGCAATCGAAACCTATTTAATTTACAGCTCGGCAACTCCCCTCCCGTTAAATCACAGATTATAACGGGAGACCCCGATACCGTATCAAGTTGGATGTATTATGGATGAAAAATTGACATTTAACAGGTCAAGATTTTCAAAAAGCCTGTAAGAATTTAAACCTCGTAGCCCCTCAATGATATGATAATACTTAAGATATTAACTTAGGATATTAATATATGAACACAAGCTCTAGCTCTGAGGGTTTTAAATATTTTTTGGAAAAGTATATTAAAGAAAAAGAAAAACAAGCTGTACCTAATATACTTGTTTGTGGTTATACGGGAACTGGAAAGACTTCAATAATTCAGAGTTTATTTGGAAAAGATACTGTAGATGATAAGTTAATTGGTCATGGTAAACCAATGACTCAAGGGTTTGAAAAATATAAAAATCCTAATATTAACGTTTGGGATTCTAAAGGTTTTGAACATGATAAAGCTCAAAGTGAGCTAACAGAAGAAACTAAAAAATGGATAAAAGCAAAAGACAATAATCCTGATAGTTCTATTCATATGATTTGGTATACTATTCATGGGCCATTGGCAAGAGTAACAGAGTCAGATACTGATTTTATTCAGAGTTTTAAAAATATCATTATCTATTTCCTACTTCTAATTGCTCTAATCTAGCAGCATGAAATATCAACCTTTCCCCCTCTAAGCATATCGGCCATAAATAATTATTTGAAACAGGAAAATTCAGACTATTAACATCATCAACTTTCTCTAAACTCTCAAACACATATACTTCATCTGCTGCCTGTACAGAATTTAATTTATCTAAAATTTGCTCATCTTTCAATGTAACTATTTTTATTTTTGTAGACGCTTTTACTCCCTTACTTACTCTAATTTTTTCGATTAAAATTTATACTTTTCCACTACTGGCATCCCTGTAAATATAACCTTGATAATCTTGGATAATAAATACAGAATCATCTAATTTTAAAAGCCTATACTGTTGGTTAATTAGAACTATACAATTTAGTTTCCAACTCTTGTAAAATTTGCTTTTTATCCTGACTACCTTTAAACATTCCTAAAATATCTAATTTCTGCTCTAATTTTCTTTCTCCAGAATCGCCAATTATCCAACTAACTTGATTAATAGCATTCATAATTCCACTATAAGCAACTGCTCCAGAAAAATTCCCTTCCTCAGTAATTCCTAATTTAATTTTCTCCTGAGTACTCATTTCCAATGTCGAGGCGATCGCTACTAAACCAACAGCTCCAATTAAAGCTTCTCCTCCTTTCAATACTTTTACTCCTGCTAATACTCCAACACCACCACTAACTACAGCATCATTCGCTTCCTCAATTAACATTCCTTTCTGAATGGCAATATTCCCGAAACTATTTGTAGTTTTGGTTGGATTTTCTGCCTGTCTGATAAACTGTTCTACTTTCTTGAATTTGCTAAAAACTGAGTAAAATTCTTCCCGGTCTAGTCTTTCTAATTCTAATTCTATTTGAAAATATCTTTCTCTTAAAAGTTTATATACAATCTTGCATATCCTCGGAATTTCTGCCTGAATAATTATCGAGTCTAAACTTTCTGAAATAAAATTATCTCTGACTTTTACACCTTCTTTAATCTGTTGATATAACGATAAATATTTCCGACGTTGATTATCATTTATTTCTGAGCTATTGTAAATCAAATCTACAATTAACATATCTATTCTTAACGCAGTTGATGTGGCACTTGCCAATAAATATTTATCTTTCAGTTCAGAGGAGATTGCTGAATTTAAAATCATTGCATTTAACTGTTGAAAATCATCTAATTTAGGTAAAGGGTCTGCTGCCTTAATATATTGATAAATACTCTTAATTTGATTTTTTTTAGTTTCACTTAAATTGGCAATTTCTAAAACTTCTTCTACACTTTTATCAATACCTAACCACCGCGAATTTTCACTGGCAATTGTATAGCGTAAACCAATTAAGGAATCTATATTTGAAGAGTTAACAATAAAATCCAATAGATTGAGTGCTGCTAAATCATAAACATATAAACCGACATTAATTCTGTTATAAGCTTCTAAACATCTAGTTTTGCTTCTTTCATAAATTGATGAATGAATTATCAAAGTATTCATCCGACGGTCTAGGTTTAATTCGGGATTATAAAAAGTATGTAAAACTAGAAAAGCATCATTTCCTTGTAAACCGCATTTTTTTAATCGTAAAGTAGAACCTTCAGTACTATTGGTGCGAATTTTCACGTTATAGCTTTTACCTGATTTAAGAGTTACTTTTTGAGTACCTCCCTGATTAGCAACTTGATAAGCAACAAAGATATGATATATTTCTTCTTGTTCTAAATCATTTTCTATTTCTGGCGATAATTCAGAATTAGTTTGCTGTTTTCCAAAGGCAGATTCTTTAACAGTTTCTCTAAAATATTTACCAACATCTGATGTTTTATTATTAATAATTTCTTCTATTTCTGAAGCTTTACTTTTAGCAGTTTTGGCAGCTTGTTCACTGATTGAATTTCCGGCTTTAGATACTTTTTTACCAAGATTGTCTCTAACTGTTGATGCCTTGTCAGTCACTGATTTCCATAAGGATGATGGTTGTTTTTTATTCATAATTTTGATTATTTATAAATTATCTCTCTTGTCTCATATTTAATGTCTGAGCAATTAATAGTACAGGATTTAGCATTAAGCTATACTCAAAAAATATGTCATATTTTAGGATTTAATCGCTGTCAGTATTTTTTATTATACATTGAGGACAAATTACTTACCGAAAAATTAAGGTATAAAGCTTCTCCATTCATGGAGAAAAAAGCGGTGGATCTTCGCAGCTTCCCGTAGGGTGGGATGGCGAGGTCTCCTCGCCATATCCAACCGACCAAGAGAAGAAAAAAAATCCTTTTAGCCAATCCTTATATTACATAATTAATAATTATTAATTATTAATTATTAATTATTAATTGTTGAAATATTAATCTGTGTTTTCTATCTATAGTTGAATTTTTTATTCCTTACATATATTTTAAATATTCATCTTTTTTTCTTTTTTTTATACACTTTTTTTTGACGATAGCCTATTATTTTCTGAAATTGGTATTAATAGTATGTTTTATTCATAGATGCGTTCATTAATGGATAGTTGATAATGTAAGCATTCAGCCGTCAGCCGTCAGCTATCAGTTATTGCTTTTAGTTTGAGATAAAAGCTTTGCTAATTTATCAGAATTAGACATTGCGTAATTAAGGTATGAAAGTAGGTTTATAGGTATAGCGGTGTGCGCAGGCAACAGCTCATCTGGCAACAGCTCATCTGGGGGAATAAAAGACCGAGAATACAAGACTTTTAGCTATTGGACAGTTCTTGTAATTTGTAAATATGCCAGCGCACATTGCTATATGGAGGAAACACTGGAGTTGGGAATAGGGAATAGGGAAAAGTTAATATTAACAAGTAGTTCAAAAAATCGAAAATACAAAATCATCAAATCATGCCTATCTATAAGTAACACCCAGAATTTATACTTACGCCTAAAAGCTGGCTGAAACAGTCTATATTCATTAAAACCCGGTCATAAGAGCTGACAGCTAATAGCTGTTTGCGCAGCATTCCGCAGGAAATGCTTACTTGATAATTACCTCTCCCTAAAAGGGATAGGATTGACAAATAAGGAAAAAATTTATTTTTTTCTCCTTGAAAAGGGAGACTTTTAACCCGAATTGTTTAATTATTTAATTATTTAATTATTAATTATTCGGTAATTTTATTTTTGTTTACTAATAGTACGAAATATAGCAAAAATATTGATGAAGCTTTAATTTGCTTGACTTGTTTCACACCATGAGATAAATGTACAGCATTACCTAGGGAAGAAAGAAACAAAAAGCCAATGCTAGAAAGTTTTGCTCTTCTTTAATACTTCTTAAGGAATGCTTTTAAGCAGGGCTGTTTCATTCTAAACTTTGCCATTTTATATATTGATGAAACTAGGTTATTTCCAGCTTGAGGAAATTTATCCTTCCCTGTCTGAAAATCAATAAATTCATTGCCAAAATCTATAATGAAATCACCCTTCGTTTTAAGTCCTACATAAAAGATTTAGAGGCAGTTTAAATGCTCCTTTAAATTGAACTTTTTACTACTTATGATGTTTCACATAAATCATCCATCCAGTGGATAATTTGTCGGTCTCTATTTCTGACATAAATTCTACGCCAACAGCTAAGTAAGAGGAACTTCATTACAGTTAAAAGTTAAAAGTTTAAGATTGATTTAGCTCAAAAGTTGAACTGATAATAATTTGACTTATACCAAATTGAAATGAAGCTGCATAGAATAATATTTCAAGCATAATTGACCGCAGATAGGAGTAGATAGAGATAGATAGATTTAATGAGTTTCATAATTCTATGCAACCTCATATAAAACTGGTATTAGGTAATAATTTTGCACTTATTGTGTGAAATTATGCGTGACAAAATTTTAAGTTATATGAACTACAAAAAGTTGTGCAAATATACGAATCTCCCTATCTCCCCATCTCCCCATCTCCCCATCTCCCTAGTGTGAAGCTGAAAATGTAAGAATTTTGAGCAGACAGGGGCAAAAAACCTCACCCATAAGACTTTCATAAGCAAACCCTAATTATTTTGATGGTAGTAGAAAGAATTGAGTCAGGACGCTATGATCGAAATAACTAAGTTAAGTTTTGTAAAGAAAAAAATTGACTGCTATTTCACCCAAACATTCTATTATACAACCCAAACCTTGGTACTCCCTAGCTCCCTTATGGCAAGGAGGAGAAGAAGTAGTGCGCCAAGGTCTACCCCACTGCCAACTTTCACCTGCATGGCAAATATTACTACTTGGAGATGGCTCTCCCACTCGTCACTTACAACTTTTAACAACTGAACCCACAGAAGTTGATGTAATTGATATGTCTCCCATTGGCATGAATCTTGATAATGCCCCTGACTTAATTAATGCTGTACCTGGCCCTAGACTGCGACGGCAGGTATGGTTGAGGACAACTTCAGGACAAAGACTCGCTTATGCTGCTTCCTGGTGGGAAGCGAGTCATGTGGATGAGTATTTGCAAAATCGGTCTTTGCCTATTTGGGCTAGTTTAGCTCGTTTGCGGACTGAATTGTATCGAGATGTCCAGGGAATTTATTATGGTCATTCTAGAGAATTAGAGTTAGCTTTTGGGGAGTTAGGACCATTTTGGGGACGACATTATCTGTTTTGGCATCATGGCCAACCACTAACATTAATTTATGAAGTGTTTTCACCTTATCTCAAGAAATATTTAGGACCAACAAATGTTACGGATGGCGATTCTCCAAAGTAATAGTTGTTATACTATTTCACTTTCAGATATATTACAAATGGTTTCATACCTAGGTTATGTGAAATAGTCGTTAGTATTAAGAAATTATAAAAAGTATAAAACTGTAAAATTTGTATGAAATAATTTAGCAAGGCATTGATTAGAAAGGTTAAACTTAAACTTTATAATTTACATAAAAGTAGAGGGAAAATATGAGCAATCAAGAAGATAGAGAAAAATTTCAAGAGTTAATCAAGCAAGCCAAGGAGGCTAATAAAGACGATAATATTTCTGATAGTGAAGTCAGAAAAGAAGTTTATGATAATCTTGAAAATAAGAGCTTAACGTATTTCCTGAAAATTTTTGGTAAAGACGATTATGATGTTGATGATGATGAAATGGGGTTATTAGATTGGCTAATGAATGATTTATTTAAAACAGAAAATAAAAATGATGAATATCAAAAAAGAATTGATAGTATGAGCAAGTAAATATTACTTTTGATTTAAAAAAACACTCCATCATCTGAAAAGAGGTGTGTTTTTTTCAGCAGAAAAATTTGATTATTGGTAACTAATTAGGGTTTGCGCTTCACTAGTCTTATGGGTGAGGGTAGGAGACAACCCACCCCTACTGCTCCCAGGAGGGGAGGGGGAGACAGGAGAAAAGGGTCGGGAGCGAGGAGGTAGGAGCGGGCGTTTTGTCCCAAGATTGTTCTGCCCAACTATGCGCCTAAAATACGCTCCTAGCATGAGCATCAATAGCTGAAAACCAGGCACTTTTTCAAGGCCCCAAAAAGGCTAAAATCTTCATCTGTAAATACTTTTAGATTTAATCAGCAAGCCCTAATTATCAAAATATTATTCTATCGTTTTATATTATGTCTGGTAGAATAGTTATGAATAATTAGGAACATGAAATGGAGAAAACAAGAACAACTTAGATAAGAAATTTTCCATGGCAATGACTTATCTAAATATCATACCTACAAGCTACCACATATCACCTAATACTTTAGATTGTCATTAATTAACCAGACATAATACTATTTAAACTTGAACAGTATTTTCTAGAATAAGTTTAGAACGCTTCAACTTGTCTGGTAAAGGAATAGGATAGTCACCAGTAAAACAAGCAGAACAAAAAGTCTTAGGATCTTCATCCGTTGTTCTTAACATCCCCTCCCAACTCAAGTATGCGAGAGAGTCAACACCTATTTGTTCAGCAATTTCTGCAACTGATTTAGTTGCTCCAATTAATTGCTCTTGATTATCTGTATCAATACCATAAAAACAGGGATGAGTTACTGGTGGGGAAGAAATTCTCATGTGAACTTCTGTTGCGCCAGAATCTCGCAAAGCTTTAACAATTTTTTTACTGGTGTTGCCACGCACAATGGAATCGTCAACTATAATCACTCGCTTACCTTCTAATACATCTTTGAGAGGGTTAAGTTTCATGCGGATGCCTGATTCTCTCATGTGTTGAGTTGGCTGAATAAAGGTACGACCAACGTAGCGATTTTTAATTAATCCCTCAGCATAGGGAATACCTGATTCTTGAGAAAAACCTATAGCTGCGGGAATACCAGAATCAGGAACACCTATGACCATATCTGCCTCTACTAAAGATTCTCTTGCTAACTGACGTCCTATTTTGAGTCTGTAGCTGTATAAACTACCACCTTCCATTATGCTGTCCGGGCGGGCAAAATAAATCATTTCAAAAATACATAGCTTCCTTTGTGGTTTCTGATTCCAGTGGAAGGAAGCCATACCTTCTTCTGTAATCCAAACTAACTCTCCAGGTTCAACATCTCGGAGATATTCTGCACCAATAATATCTAAAGCACAGGTTTCTGAGGCTAGGACATATCTTTTTGGGTTGATATCTTCTAAAGTACCAATCACAAGGGGTCGTACCCCGTGGGGGTCGCGTACTCCCATCAGACCTTCTGGGGTACCAATGGTTAAACTGAAAGCTCCTTGACACAAATGAAAAGCACTAATAGCAGCTTCTAGCCAGCTTTTACCAGTTTTAACTTCTGTGGCGATCGCTAATGCAATCATTTCTGAATCTGTAGTGCTCTTAAAATTACATCCACGGTTGATTAGTTCTTTTTTTAAGTCTTGTGTATTGACAAGGTTACCATTATGTGCAATTGCCAAAGGTCCAAGAGGGGTCTCAACAAGAGCAGGTTGAGCATTAATAATCTGACTAGAGCCTGTAGTAGAATAACGAGTATGACCAATGCCTATATTACCAGTCAACTGCTGTAAGATGGACTCATTAAAGACTTGAGATACTAGCCCCATTCCTTTATGTATGTAAATTTTATCATCTTGAAAAGTAGCAATTCCTGCAGATTCTTGACCTCGATGCTGTAGTGCATATAAGCCAAAATAGGTTAGTTTAGTTACATCTTCTTCTGGGGCATAAATTCCGAAAACACCACAAGCTTCTTCTGGTTTATCTATCTCAAGATAATTTTCTAAATTTTTCTTAGTAGTTGAAGGGTATTTGTCAGTCATGGTTATATTTTAACTCCTTATCAGGATTATTAGTTTTTATAACTCTTTTCAAAGTGGTAAATTATCTGGTCTAGGGATAGACTAGGAAAAAGTTAACCTCATCTTAAACTATAGTAACTAATTTTGTGAAGTATTGTAAACTAAATAGGTAAAATATTAAGCTCATCAGGGCGATCGATAACTGACCAAACCCTTCGATTTATAAAATTACTAGAATGCTGGTGGCATTCTACTGGAGCTTGCTTAAGGCAAAAAAGTTTTCCTAGAGTTATTTAGTACTAATTGTTGCATCAAACAATTTCGCAAAAAGGTAAGGAAGAAAAAAGAATAAAAATTATGATAGAGATTAGGTAGGAAATATGATTATCAGTCTCAAAGTTGCCATAAATCTCCAAATTCCTTTTTATAGTATTATTTTTGATAATTGGTATTAATGTTGGTAAAATCTGTTTAGTAGGAATGAATCGCCGTTTCAGGTTTAATGTATTATGTCCAGTTAAATACTTAAGTTAAATCATTGAGAAATATGTATTCTTAAACAAATATCCTATGAGTAAAGTGTTAGCTATATTAGGGGAATTGAGCAATCGTGACATTGATTGGATGATTGCTAATGGTAGTAAGGAAAAAATTACTACTAACACTATATTAATCCATGAAGGTCAACCAATTGATGCTCTTTATATTGTACTTGATGGCACAATGAAAGCTTATGTAGCTGGTGTTGGAAATCAAGAAATAGGTATTATTACTTCTGGTGAAATTTTGGGAGAGATGTCTTTTGTAGATGGTCGATTACCATCTGCTACTGTAAAGGCGATAGAAAATACTTTAATTCTGTCTATCTCTAAACAAAAATTAAATGAAAAATTAGAGCAAGATGTATTATTTTCTCTCAGATTTTATCGAGCAATTACTAAGTTTTTATCGACTCGATTACGCGGTACTGTAACCCGCTTTAGTGAACATAAAGATTTACTTTATCAAGATAATTATGGGAATAATAATAATAATACTGAAACATTAGCAGAGAATAGTGCCGTAGCTAAGTCTAGATTTGAAGCATTAATGGAGCGTCTTAAGAGTAGTTAATGTTCTCTATTACTACAAATTATATAATTCTATTAAGCTATCGTATTGCTGAGGAGTCAGAACTCAGAAGTCAGGAGTCAGGAGTTAGGAGTCAGGAGAAAGAAAGGATAAGGATTTGAATAGCATAAATTTTTAAATTATTATTCAATAGAACATCTGTATTAAGATTAAGTAATTTTGCGACTAGATCAAATCCGGATGATTAGTTATTGTATCGCGCTCGGAGTCAGGAGTCAGATCAAATCCGGTTGAATACCTATTATTTATATAGTTGGGAGATGGGGAGGTGTGGAGATTGAATATTGAAGTTTGGATAGAATTTAAACATATACTGTATAACCAGATTCTATATTACTGTATAACTGTATAACCGGATTTTATATGATACATTCACAGGACTTACCCATGAGGTACGAAAAACTAGGATTTGAGATTGCTTCCCTGTCAGTCGCAATGACAAAAATAGGTCGCAGGTGCGTAAGTCCTAATTCAATTTCTACTCGGGTATCTCCAATGGTTTAAAAGTTAATATTTTTCAGAGATTCATTTTTGATCTCATGCTACGCTTCCCATGGTAGTAAACTGATAGCGTAGCTCCTCGAATTTGTACTTTGAAGCTAAAAATTTGAAGATGTCAGAATTTGATCGAAGTGAAAATCAACAAAAATTCGACCAAGTAATCATGGGTCATTGTCTAGAGTTGGCCCAACGTGCTTTAGGTAAAACTGCCCCTAATCCCATGGTAGGTTGTGCGATCGCTCAAAATGGCCAAATTGTGGGGACAGGGTTTCATCCTGGTGCAGGTCATCCTCATGCAGAAGTTTTTGCTCTCCAAGAGGCAGGTGAAAAAGCAAAAGGAGCTACTGTCTATGTTAGTTTAGAACCATGTAGTCACTATGGACGTACACCACCTTGTACGGAAGCTTTAATTGCAGCAGGTGTAGCAAAGGTTGTGGTGGGAATGATCGATCCTAATCCTTTGGTTGCAGGTAGTGGTATAGCAAAATTACGAGAAGCTGGTATTCAAGTGGTGGTTGGAGTGTTAGAAGCTGAATGTCGTCAACTAAATGAAGCTTTTATTCATCGAATACTTCACCAAAAACCTTTTGGAATTTTGAAATATGCCATGACTCTTGATGGCAAAATTGCTGCTACTACAGGTCATAGTGCATGGGTGACATCACCTGTAGCGCGGAGTGAAGTACATAAGTTACGGGTTGCTTGTGATGCGGTGATTATTGGAGGGAATACGGTGCGTAGAGATAATCCACTTTTGACAAGTCGCAGCACTAAAGCTGATAATCCTTTGCGGGTGGTTATGAGTCGCGGTCTAGATTTACCTACAGAGGCTAATTTATGGGATGTTGATGAAGCTAATACTTTAGTGTTTACAGAAGTAGGGTCTAATCAAGAATTTCAGCAATATTTGAGGCAAAAAGGGGTTGAAGTACTGGAAATTTCATCATTGACTCCGGCAAAGGTGATGGAAAATCTCTACGATCGCGGATTCCTTTCTATAGTTTGGGAATGTGGGGGAACTTTGGCAGCAAGGGCGATCGCTGATGGTGCGGTGCAGAAAATATGGGCTTTTATTGCTCCTAAAATTATTGGTGGGCAAATAGCACCTTCACCTGTGGGGGATTTAGGATTAGTTAAAATGACGGATGCTGTGGAGGTAGAGAATATGAGTATTCGTGCTGTTGGTTGTGACTATTTATTGACAGGTTATATCATGTCCGGTTGAATAATTATAAATAAATGAGGGAGGAGTCAGAACTCAGGAGTTAGGAGGGAAGAAAGAAGAGGAGGAAGTTTTTTGATCACGCTCTTATACGAACATGATATTATTAGGACTTACGCAGATACGCTATATATAGTTATCATAACTATTGTCCAATAGTTACTGGACTCTATACACAGTGTCTTTGCGTAAGTCCTGATTATATTAAATTTGATTGAATACTAATAACTTGATGGAAGCAAGACAGGAGGAAAGAGAGGGAGGTAGAAAAGAGTGCCGTTACCCGGAAGTTAAGAGTCTAGCATTTAAAAGCGAGTGCTAATTGGCGAGGTTTCCTACGGCGTTTTTAAAGTGCGGAAATGGTTCCGCACACATCGCCTCCAGAATGTAATATGATATCATGTCCGGTAGCATCGGTATTGTATAGAGAAGGTAAGAAAGACCGAAGTTGGAAGAAGGAAGAAGCTTTAAGAGAAGGAAAAACCATTAATGGCGCTAGATATTTCCCCAACTTTATACACGCTCCGATACCAACGGACATGATATTATGTCCGGTTGAATACTTACACTTTGGAGGAGTTCATTAATGGATAATGGATAATGGATAATGGATAATTACCTCGGGTTTTAACCGTTACGGAATTGAATATAAGGAATATTGCCTTTTCTTGGTCGATGGTCGGACAGCGCAGGTTTCGGAGCTATCCCACCCAACGGGTGCGCTCCGAAGAGAGAACTCCGTTCCGCTGACGCGAAACGCGTCAGCGTTGCGTTACGCCAGTTTTGCGAAGCAAAAGCAAACGACCGCTGTCTTGGTCGATTGGATATGGCGAGGGGACCTCGCCATCCCTCGACCGCTTTTTTCCCCTTAAAAGGGTCGGCTTCAAGGCGCGAATTATTTAATTATTAATTATTAATTATTAATTATTCGGTAAAGCAGAAGGCAGCGGGAGCTGGAGGGAGAAGTGGTGCGACCCCGCGTCGGCGTCAGCTCGCTTGCGGAATGCTGACTCCTTTTCGGGAATGCGCACTCCTGTGAGGAAAGAAAAGCTTAGAAGAGAAAAGGTTTTTTTATCACTGATTATCCGGACATGATATAAGACGCACATCTGACAGTCAAAAGTATTGATTGGTAAGGCTTTTAGGATTTTGTAACTGGTCAGTTATTTCTGCCATCCTGCAAGAGTTTGTTCATTAGACATCTCCTCCAAAAGAGGCAACAGGCAACAGCTCATCTGGCAACAGAAAGAAATAATTGATAATTTATGGATAAGAATTGATTTGATTTTTGATTTTTGGAGATGTCTATTAGACATCTCCTCCAAAAGAGGCAGTAGAGAGTGGGGAGTAAGCGGAAAGAATTAATATATCTAGTACGATAATTAATTTGATTTTTTATGATCGGAGATGTCTATTATAAATTTTTGTTCAAAATGTTTGAATAATCAATCTTAAAATATATAAATTATCAATTTTCCGGTAGTATTGGTCTTATTAAGTATTTAGTAATAAAAAAACATATAGAAGTAGATATTGAGCCTAATTTACGATTTAAATATTAAAGAAAATAGTATTATATTTATACAAATAACATCAACCTTAGATTTGGAGCTGGTAGAGAATATCCATATAATTTAGGAACTAGAAAATGAGGGTAGGAATTACCAAAATTTCATCTATTTTTTGATTTTTCACGATTCATTTCAAATGGCTATATCTGAATATAAATTAGAGCGGTTTTCAGGAAAATGGAATATGCAGTAAAAACTATAATCCTTGTAGAGACCTTATATAAAACTGTCGTCTAATGAAGCGAAAACTGCTATAAATGTATACACAATCTTTTAAATCTGATGACATATATTCCTCACTCAGAAGGTATAGATCCCAGGCCAGATCATCCAGGAGCACCCATAGCACTTAACTCCAGATTTTATATTGAGCGACCACCTTGCGAAGAACGTGCATATCAAGAAATTGCTACTCCAGGTAGTTTAATTAGGATTAGAGGGCCGAGGCAAGTAGGAAAAACTTCTTTCCTATTACGACTGATTAATTACACTAAAACTTTAGATTACCGAATCATAACTATAGATTTTTTAGAGACTGATACAGCAGTTTTTGAGAGTACAGAAAAATTTTTACGTTGGTTTTGTATTAATCTTAGTAGACAGCTAAAATCGACTTATAATATAGATGATTATTGGGACGCAGATATAGGATATAAGGTATGTTGTACGATTTTTGTTGAAGAATTATTATATGAAATTGATACTCCTGTAGTGTTGATTTTCAAAGAAGTTAATTGCGTCTTTAAATATACTAAAATCACTCAGGATTTTTTACCATTATTACGATTTTGGCATGAACAAGCTCGGATAGTAGAAATATGGAAAAAACTGCGATTAGTGTTAGTTCATGCTACTGAAATATATGTTTCATTAAGTGTGAATCAATCACCATTTAATCTTGGTTTAGCCATTAGATTATCTGAATTTACACTAGAACAAGTTAAAGATTTTGCTCAACGTTATAGACTAAAGTTGCAAGAAGAACAAATACAAGAATTGATGAATTTAGTAGGTGGGCATCCCTATTTAGTACATCTGGCTTTAGATAATTTATATTATCACAATTTAACTTTTGAAGAATTATTAAAATATGCTCCTACTCAAAGAGGAATTTATAGTGATTATTTACGCAGTTTATGGATGGTATTGCAAAAACAAACAAAACTGGCAGCTACATTTACACAGTTAATTACAGAACCAACGAATATTCAATTGGAACCAATGATTACTTATCAACTAGAAAATTTAGGATTAGTCAAAATAGATGGAAATATTTGTGTTCCTTGCTGTAAGTTATATTCTCTCTATTTTCAAGGTCAAAAATTAGGGGAGACAGGTTATAAAACTGTGGAAGAAAAAAACAAAAATCAAGACGATCAAAATCCACCAGTTTTTACAAATATTAATTCTGTTAAAATGAGTAATCATAATTTTTTTAACTTCTACACTAAGATTGAATGGGATAATATAGTCGCCGAAAACTATCCTATTGCTTTGATTTTAGGTGAAATAGATAATTATAAAGTTTATAAAAATCAATATGGAACTAAATTTATTCATAATTGTTTACAAGTTATATCAAAAAAAATATCTCTAATTGTACAGGATATTAACAATGTACATTTCAATAACGAAAATGAACAATTTATAATTATTTTGCCGGAAATAGATGGTAGAAAAGCAATAGAAATTGCTGAAATAATTATCCGGGAAATCAAAGAATTGACATTATCTCCTGACAGAGATATGTTGACTAATTTACCTAATTCTATAGTAACTATGAGTATGGGAATTGCTTGTACAATCCCTAGCGAAAATGAACCCAGTAGTCTGTTTTTAGCAGCAGAAGAAGCTTTATTTGAATCTCAGGAACAAGGAGATTGTGTTACTTTAAGCTCATTTTTAAATTATCAAGATACTTGAGTATAAAAATCTCGAGATTGTTTATTTATATAAATTTATAGATACTAGCTTTCCAGGCAATAATCCTTTTTACATTTTAAAGTATGTTGATATTAGGTAGTAGGTGTTAAGTATTGAGTGTGATACCAATTTTATGTGAGGTGGCACAGAATTATGAAATTTATTAACTTGTCTATCTCGATTTACAGTCAACTATGATTAAAATATTATTCTATGCAACTTAGAAATGAATCTGTTATCAAACAGGAATTTAAAATATTAGCTTATCTCAATAGTATAAAATTTTAGTTACTCATCTCTGGCGAAGCTTTCAATTATTTAGTTAGGAAAACTCAACTTAAAATCTTGCTTTAATCACCAATAAATAATTTATGATTTACAGAATTTAAGTGATTTGATCGAAGAATTGTTAAAAGTACAATTGAGAGAATGTTTTATACCAATTCCTAAAAGTAACACTATACTTGGGTAAGACTTCAGTTATTAATTAATCAAAACAGATATAATTACTTTTTTGCTAAAAATAGCCCAGTTAATATGAATTATTCTTACTTTTTGTTTCTCCCTGTACGGACGTTGCATGCAACGTCCCTAGCCTCCTGAGAGGGGGAGGGGCGAGGGGTGGGTCCCCTGCTCAACAAAATGTAGAAAAGTTTTTGATAAATGGTATTAAAAGTGAGGGGATATTGTCAGAAAGCTCACAAAGTTGATGCTGAGATTTATAGATAACAACACCTTGTGAGAAAAACAAATCTTATAAGCCAATATGGTTCAGTTAGAACCAAAAAAACTTAAATTATCTAGGTTGGCTTGAGGAACGAACTTCGCAGCAACTATCCGACAAAAAGGATGAATATTTGATTAAATCAAACATCTCAAATATAAATGGTACACTAGGAAATTATTCAAAAAATAATCTCGACTATCATCATGCACAAATCTAGAAAAAATCATCAAAAATTCTGGCAAGTAATTTGGAGTTTATGTTTAATTACAATTATTTTGCTTCGGGCTAATAATGCAATAGCAGGAACACTTAGTTCCAGAATTGATGATTTTCCTAACTGGGAAAATAAACCATCAATTAGCACTGCTAAAGAGGAATTAATTTATCCAAAATGGATGGCAGGAAATTGGAATGTTAAAAGCACTTTAATAGATATGGTTGCACCATTAGCACCAGAAATTGTTACGCCAGGTTTTGAAAATAATCGTAAATATTTGCATAAGTCAGTAAATTTTAAAGTTAGATTTGTTAAGTTCGAGCAAAACTTGAATGTCGAAGAAATATCCCAACAAAAATTAATTAATTTGCCCATATATTGGTCTACTAAAAAATTAGATTTACCCCCAGAAGCAGTTATTGCAGATCGAGAATTTAACGGATTAAATATTGGCAAAGCACTTTTGGGCGACGATGCAATTTTATCTGTAAAAATTGACCAAAATAATCCTAATCGTCAGACAACTATTTTGCGAGATAATCTGGAGTTAGTTTCAATTATTACTGGTAGAGCAAGGGAACAATTAAACTCAGATAATTTTATTACCTGCGAAATAACTCAGCAACTATTTCAGGGTGAGACTATGATTTACTTAAATGAGGTAGAAACAACTACAGATTATCATCACATTATCGATGAAAATCAAGGAGAAATAATTGAGGCAAATCAGATAACTGCAATTTATTTATCACCTCAAGACCCTGATTATTTTGTGGCAGGTAATCATCCCGTAGCCTTGTATCGTTACCAGTTAAAATTATTGCCTTTGGCAGAGTAATAATATCATGTCCCCTTGAATATTTATAAATAATGGAGTAGGGAGTAGGGAGTAAGGAGCGGGAATAATAGTGATATTTTCCCTGTGTAAGAAGATAGGTTTTTTCATCACTAATTATCCAGACTTAATATAATTCAGAATTTAGGAATAAAAAGATTTAAAGGAATTTTTTTACGAAAGATGGACGATAGTTTGAAAGCCACGTCTTTTTAAAGGGTGGATGAAAAACGAACGGGCGATTTTAATCGCCTTAAAATTTGTCATTTTCTCTTCTTTAATGTTATCCTATTAAAGAAAGTAATAAAGATGTATGGATGTCAGCAAGAGTTTAAGCATTCAGGTGTAGGGGTTGATAAAATTATCCCAATTACTCAAATACAGGAATGAGAGATAATTCGTGAGAACGCGTACGCACTGCCAAGGAAAGCGATCGCCTCAATAAATCAAGAACAGAGCGACCCTGAACCCGACAAGACTGTATCACGCTTAACAATATTGCCGAACGACGAAATCCAGGCCAAAAGCGAGAACCACCAGCCACTTTACGCTTAGTGAGTGCCAAACGTAATCACCTTTCCGCCCGATTATTATCGGGAGGCACTTGGGGATGGTCAAGGAAATACCACCATTGATGAGATTTGTCCCTCAAAGACTTCAACAACAGCCCTGCTACATGGCCTGCTTTGGTACTCCAAGTCGAAATTGCCTGTTGAACCCGCACCAGGAAAGACTCGGCCCAAGAAGCATAAGTAGAGGTTTCACGAGTCTCGCGCCAGATACGATCGTTATGTTGAGTAAAGGCTTCATCTATCAAGGAAACAAATGCTTCTCCCAAAGCTTTCTGATGGGGTTGCTTCAGACGAGTTACTTGCTGAAAATGTCGTCGTAGATGAGCTAGACATTTCTGCTGGGCTACGACTCGATAGCCGTTGTAGACACTAAAATCGTCAGAACTGAGCACTCCCGAAAAACTTTGACCAAGTAGATATTCCAGTTCGGCTGGTGAACGAGTATCTCCGGCATGAAATAAACTATATTTCTCGGACGATATTACCCACATCCATTCTTTAACTCCTCTTACCAACCACGGGGACTCATCCACATGAATCTGAGGCCCTTGTTTTTACCCACTCTTTTAACTCTTGTAATTGTGGGGTTACAGACTCGGCCACTCTACGGGTGGTGGCTTCCAAGGTTCCTAAACTGACCTCTATTTTGCCAAACTCTGCCAACCATTCTTGTTATTTCAGGACAAATGACCATAGTGTCCCCACCATACCAGCATTCCTTGTAGATTGGTCGATAAGTCCTGTCTGGGAATTATCTCTTCTCTGCCTGTCAACCCCTACACCTGAATGCTTACTGTCAGAGAAATCTATGAAAAAATTAATTGACTTTTATGCCAGAGATTATGAGTTACTAAAAGATTATTATTCTCCAGACAAGATTTGGGATAAATATCAAGCATTGAAGAAGTAGCAAGCAATACTTAGCTATCGCCTCTCGTGACATGAAAATAGGCGATCGCTATTTGACTTTTAATCTTTTAAGCTTGTTTTTGTTTCCAAACTTTCCAACTGGTATAAATAAGTAAACCTGTAGCACTAAAAGCATAAATTGCGCCACTAGGAATACCAGAAAAAGCCATAGCTAAACTTCCTACCCAAAGTGTTAATGAATAGATAAAAAAAACAGTCAATCTTTGGGATAAACCAGCATCTAATAAACGATGATGAAGATGGCGTTTATCTGCAATAAAAGGAGATTTACCATTTCGTAAACGGTCTAAAATTACAGCAGACATATCAAGAATAGGCACTGCTAGTATTAGATATGGCAAAATAACAGAAGTAACCACAGTAGTTTTCACTAAACCTATTACTCCTACTCCTGCTAAAGTAAATCCTACATAATAAGCACCTCCATCCCCCATAAATATTTGAGCTGGATTAAAATTATAACGAAGAAAACCTAATGTTCCACCAGCTAAAGCTGCGGCAATTAAAGCTGCTGCCGGTTGATCCATAAATATACTTACAATTAACATCACAAAAGCTGCAATACCAGAAACACCAGCAGCCAACCCATCTACACCATCAATCCAATTAATTGCATTTGCCATCCCCACTAACCAGATAACAGTTACAGGCCAGCTCAGAATATTAATATGTACTAACCCATAAAAAGGAATTGTCAGAAATTCAATTTGTACACCTACTATCCAAGCCATACTAGCAGCAATAGTTTGCGTGAATAACCGGAATAAGGGAGATAAACCAAACAAATCATCTGCTAAACCAATTAGAAAAAAAGCTAAACCACCAACTGTTACACCCCAGATTTCAAACTCTTTTTCTGGAGGCAAAATATTACCATTAGCATCTATAAATCCTCCTAACCACCAAACCATTAAAAGGGCAATTAGGCTACCAATAAAAATAGAAACTCCTCCCAAACGTACCATTGGCTGTTTATGAATTTTTCGACCGCCTGGACTATCTACAAGTCCAATTTTTAAACCAATTTTGCGGATAATTGGTGTAATTAAAAGTACAACAAAAGTTGAAATTATTAAGGTAATTAAGTGGTACAGATAATGAGGTATCTGAAATAATGGGGGGTTAAAAGTTAATAAGAAATTATTAATTTGGTCTAGCATTATTAGGAGATTTTGCTACGATATAAAATATAAATAATTTGGATATAGTTATAAAAATACTTTAGTCTTCGATGGTAGGACTTTAGTCTAAATTCCATGTATAGTGGATTTAAACTATAGTGCTACACCAGATATAGCATTTTATGTTGATAAATGAGTTTTTATCAATAAATGGTGGAGACATTCTATTGAACGCCTATAATAATTCATAGTGCAATAGTAAGCATTTCCTGCGGACTGCTGCGCAAACAGCTATTAGCTGTCAACTCTCAGCAACAAGAGTCTCTCATATAGGACAGTGTTTAAATTAATATAGACTTTAAGGGCAAAGGAGCCAACTTTTGTAGTAAGACAATTAATAAAGCTTTTATCCTAAACTAAAAGCATATAGCTGATAGCTGATGGCTGACGGCTGAATGCTTACGTGCAATATACAGGTTGGGGATTAAATCTAGTCTTTTAATTTGCTAGTAGCTCAAGACTAGAAATCAATCCCAAATTGGAAGTTACCGATTTACAGTATTTATGTATAGTAGCTAAAACTATAGCGCTATACATAAAACCTCAACTTCTGAAAAATCTTCTCCTCAACTGTCCATCCAAAATTATTTAGACTAGACTGGGAACCTTAGCCATGAGATGAGGATAGAGAGGAAAGCGATCGCACAATGATGCTACCCTATCTCGACATATTTGAGCTACCCCTTCATCTTCTGGATTGAGTAACCGTTCCGCAATAATATTGCCTATTTCAGTAAATTCAGGAGCTTTCATACCTCTTGTGGTCATTGCAGGAGAACCTAGTCGGAGGCCGCTGGTGACAAAAGGAGACTGTGGGTCAAAAGGTACAGTATTTTTATTCGTAGTAATATTAACTCCACTCATCAATTTATCTGCCTTTTTCCCTGTCATACTTACTGACCTTAGATCCACTAACATAACGTGATTTTCCGTACCACCAGAAACTATTTTTAATCCGCGTTTTTGCAGTTGGGTTGCTAAGGAACTAGCATTTTCAATCACTTGACCAGAATAAGCTTTAAATTCTGGCTTTAATGCTTCTCCAAATGCTACTGCTTTAGCTGCAATAACGTGTTCTAACGGACCTCCTTGAGTTCCGGGAAATACTGACTTGTCCAGTTTTTTTCCTAATTCTGGGTCGCGGGTCAGGATTAAACCGCCTCGTGGTCCCCTTAAGGTTTTGTGAGTAGTAGTTGTAACTACATCGCAGTGAGGAATGGGGTTAGGATGATGACCCGTTGCCACTAAACCTGCAATATGAGCAATGTCTGCTAATAAATAAGCTCCAACTTCATCAGCGATCGCCCGGAATTTCTCAAAATCAATTATCTGAGAATAGGCAGAATAACCACAAATTAGTAGTTTGGGTTTATGTTGCTTTGCCAGTTCGAGAACTTGGTCATAATCTATAGTTTCTGTTTCCTGACTAACACCATAGTGATGAACATTGAACCATTTACCAGAAATATTAACTGGAGAACCGTGGGTCAAATGTCCGCCGTGAGATAAGTCCATTCCCATGATGGTGTCCCCTGGTTGTAACAAGGTGAGGAACACGGCAAGGTTGGCCTGCGCTCCAGCATGGGGTTGTACATTGGCATGGGCAGCACCAAATAATTGTTTGGCACGGTCTATGGCTATTTGTTCGATTTCGTCTATAAATTCACAGCCGCCGTAGTAACGTTTACCTGGGAGACCTTCGGCGTATTTGTTGGTGAGTACGGAACCTTGGGCGGCCATTACTGCTGCTGAGGTAAAGTTTTCACTAGCAATTAGTTCTAGGTGGTCTTGTTGGCGTCCGTATTCTTTTTGAATTAGTTCGGCGACTAAGGGGTCAGTATCGGCGAGAAAGTTAGCGTTAATCATGTTGTATATTTTTTGGGCTACATTAAAAGTATATGCTCCACAATAGTAGATGGAAATTTATTCTCATCTAAAGGTTTGAGACTACTATTGCGTATAGGCAAATAGTAATGAATCTTTTTTTAGTTTCTCATTTGCGATAAGTTAGTGATTTTCTCTCTGTGGAGCCTTCGGAGTATTTTGAGAGAATGATAGTAGATGGAAATTTTGTCTCATCAAAGGTTTGAGACTACTATTGCGTATAGGCAAATAGTAATGAATCTTTTTTTAGTTTCTCATTTGCGATAAGTTATGGATTTTCTCTCTGTGGAGCCTTCGGAGTATTTTGAGAGAATGATAGTAGATGGAAATTTTGTCTCATCAAAGGTTTGAGACTACTATTGCGTATAGGCAAATAGTAATGAATCTTTTTTTAGTTTCT
>JAAHGF010000004.1:92830-257479 GCA_010672585.1 Okeania sp. SIO1I7
GATTTTCTCTCTGTGGAGCCTTCGGAGTATTTTGAGAGAATGATAGTAGATGGAAATTTTGTCTCATCAAAGGTTTGAGACTACTATTGCGTATAGGCAAATAGTAATGAATCTTTTTTTAGTTTCTCATTTGCGATAAGTTAGTGATTTTCTCTCTGTGGAGCCTTCGGAGTATTTTGAGAGAATGATAGTAGATGGAAATTTTGTCTCATCAAAGGTTTGAGACTACTATTGCGTATAGGCAAATAGTAATGAATAATTTTTTAGTTTCTCATTTGCGATAAGTTATGGATTTTCTCTCTGTGGAGCCTTCGGAGTATTTTGAGAGAATGATAGTAGATGGAAATTTTGTCTCATCAAAGGTTTGAGACTACTATTGCGTATAGGCAAATAGTAATGAATAATTTTTTAGTTTCTCATTTGCGATAAGTTATGGATTTTCTCTTGGTGGAGCCTTCGGAATATTTTGAGAGAATGATAGTAGGTGGAAATTTATTCTCATCAAAGGTTTGAGACTACTATTGCGTATAGCAAAATAGTAATGAATCTTTTTTTAGTTTCTCATTTGCGATAAGTTATGGATTTTCTCTTGGTGGAGCCTTCGGAATATTTTGAGAGAATGATAGTAGGTGGAAATTTATTCTCATCAAAGGTTTGAGACTACTATTGCGTATAGCAAAATAGTAATGAATCTTTTTTTAGTTTCTCATTTGCGATAAGTTATGGATTTTCTCTTGGTGGAGCCTTCGGAATATTTTGAGAGAATGATAGTAGGTGGAAATTTATTCTCATCAAAGGTTTGAGACTACTATTGCGTATAGGCAAATAGTAATGAATAATTTTTTAGTTTCTCATTTGCGATAAGTTAGTGATTTTCTCTCGGTGGAGCCTTCGGAATATTTTGAGAGAATGATAGTAGGTGGAAATTTATTCTCAATCAAAGGTGTGATACTTTTCCCTATTGAAGTTTTGTTTGTTAGGGAAAGGTTTTGCTAAATTTTACCTGAAATTAGGAGCAAATAATCTACCTAATTTTTGAGTCCTAAAAAGCTAGTCATTAAATTACAAAGTATGTGCCCTATACTGACAATTTTCAGTATGAAGCATCAGTATGGGGCAGAGAGATTTAGTTTATGATGTTGGTTATCTTAATATTTGACAAGTAGAATTATTTCTAAAGTATTTACTGCGCCAAATATTCGTAAATTAATGATGTGCTTGACAAGGATTATCCAAGAAATAAACTCTAGAAAAACAGCAAACTTTATAAGCTATGCTAAGAATTAGGCTACTTTCCAGAAAAGAGATAAACAAAATCTTTAACTCTTTGACAAATTCATCTCTACCAAAGAAATTTTCAGCATCGTTTGGAAGAAGACTAGATTCCTTATAGGGACGATTAGGAGCAATTTCTGTTTGTGTTAAATAAAATTTAAGATTGAAAACGAAATTATTTTGAACACCAATACCATATTGGTCTCCATAAATTTTGGAGTTACCTTGATTGGTTAAGTTAATTTCATTTCCCATAAACTAGCTATTGTTTTCCTTCTTCCTTCTTATTTCTTCCTTCTTCCTTCTTCCTTCTGCAATAAAGGCGCCGCACTCAACAATGTCTGAGTATAAGAATGTTGAGGATGATTAAATATTTCTTCTGTTTTCCCCTCCTCCACAATTTTTCCACCATTCATAACAGCAATTCTGTCACAAATAAATCTAGCTACCCATAAATCGTGAGTAATAAATAAATAGGTTAAATTTAATTCTTCCTTTAACTCCAACATCAATTCCAAAACTTGAGTTTGAATAGTAGCGTCTAACATACTCACAGGTTCATCACAAATAATCAGTTTTGGATTAGTAATCAAAGCTCTGGCAATAGCTACTCTTTGTTGTTGTCCTCCAGATAATTCTGAGGGGTATCTTTTGCCATATTCTACTACTGGAGTCAAACCTACCTTTTCTAACATTTGCTCCACTTGAATTTTAGCTTTCTCTACACTAGCCAAATTATGGATAAATAGGGGGTCAGCTATTATCTGGTCAACAGTCATCATGGGGTTGAGACACGCTAGGGGGTCTTGAAATATCATTTGCATTTCGCGACGGTAAGGTTGCAATGCTGATAAAGAGAGAGTTGTTAAGTCTTTGCCTTGAAATTCGACCGATCCAGAAGTAGATTTAATTAATTGTAAAATTGTCCGAGATAGGGTACTTTTACCACACCCAGATTCTCCAACTAATCCTACTATTTCCCCTGGATAGAGGTCTAGGTTAACTCCATCCACTGCTTTGATAAGTTTACTTTTTCCAGAAAATAATAACTGCTCTATAAAATTACTTTCTAAGGTGTAGTGCTTCTGTAAATTTTTGACCTGCAAAATTGGTTTGAGGATTTTGGGAACTTCCGTTGATTCAGATTTTTCTGGTTGAATTTGCTCAGGAGTAGATTCAACTACTTGAATATGTAAAGCTGCTTCAAACAGAGATTTGGTATATTCATGTTGGGGATTGTGGAGAACTTGTTTAATTGAACCTGTTTCTACTATTTCACCTCCATACATTACAGCAATACGGTCACAATATTCTGCCACCATTGCCAAATCATGGGAAATTAATAACAAGGAAGTCTGACGTTCTTGGCAAAGTCTGGTAAGTTCCCCTAAAATCTGAGACGCTATAGTTACATCCAAGCTAGTAGTAGGTTCATCCGCAACAATTAATTTAGGGTCCAGTAATAAAGCTAGAGCGATCGCCACCCTTTGTCGCATCCCCCCACTAAATTCATGGGGATATTGAGACCAACGACTAGCAGGAATATTTACTGCTTCGAGAGTTTCTATAGATTTTTGTTGTGCCTGAGATTTAGATATATTAGGTTGATGAGCTTGAATTGTTTCTACGCAATGATCCCCAATAGTCATTAATGGATCGAGGCGAGTCATAGGGTCTTGGAAAACTAATGCTACTGCTTCTCCACGAAATTTTCTCAGTCGAGAGGGGTTCATCCCAAATATGTATTCTCCCCCAAATGTTATAGACCCCTCAACTTGTACTGACTTAGGTAATAATCTCATAGCAGCACGTCCAAGGGTAGATTTACCACATCCAGATTCTCCTACTAATCCTAATTTTTCACCTGGTTGAAGTGTGAGGGAGACATCATTTACTGCCCAATGAGATTTTCCACGTTTTTCTGGATAAGCTACTCGTAGATTTTTGATATCAAGTAAGGAATTCATTTATTATTTCAATTTACGATACTTGCTTTATTAAACAATTAATAATTAACCATTAATAGCAATTTTATGTGAAGCTGCACATAATTATGAAATTTATTAACTTGTCTGTCTTAATCTACTCTCCTAAATCTTATCTCTCAATCTGCATAATAAGGATACTCTATAAACCGGATTTAGTATAACAATTGATAATTAACAATTACCTCTTTTTCAAATAATAGCATTGGGAAACTGATTGTTTTGATTTATTTATTATTGAAATAAATAGGCTGTAGAGAATGTTTTTAGCAATTATACCATTTTGATAAAATAATATTACGAATAATAAGTGTGATTAAAATACTGTACTAGAGATTTCCCTTCGACAAAGCGGTGCGACCCCGCGACGATGCCAGTCGCACCTGGTAGCGCACCAAGATAAAAAGATAATTTAAGGTCTAAAAATAGTGTCTAAGCAATTAATTCTTAATTCTTAATTCTTAATTCTTAATTCTTAATTATGACTCCTAATAAAGAGGCTAGTCATTTGTAGCAAACATTTATCAAATTGGTATTATTTGTATGAAGTAAAAATATCTTATTAGTTATTTACCGAATAATTAAGGTAAAAATCCTTTCCTTGGCTACGCCGCGAGCTGTCGCTCTACAAGGAGAAACAAGAAAAATTTTTCATTATTAGTAAATCCTCTTCTTTTCAAGGAGAATAAATTATTAATAATTAATAATTAATAATTAATTATTAATTGTTAAACTACTTCTTGTTCTCAAGAAGATGTAGCAAAAATGCGTTAGTTTGGTATAAATTTAGTTTGAAGTAGGAGGTATTAGCTCAAGAATTAACAATAAACGATCGCTTATTCTTCAAAGTCAAATAATTGGCTAAAGGGAATTTTGTCTATTTTTTTGCAAAAGAGGGGTTACACCTTAAATCATAAACGCTTAATTATTTTATTATTCTATAAATTAAGTAATAGCTAGGAAAGATAATTTTTAGAGCTACTGCTTAAGCAAACAAGTATATTTTTTATGCCTTACTCCCTACTCCCTACTGTTTATTCCCTACTGACAAATATTAAATTAATTTTGTACAGGTACTTAAAACTTTATAAGTTGATTTATAGCAGTCAAAGGAAAGAGCGCAGACATATCAAAAACTTAAAACTCAGACAATGCCAGATTTTTCCTTCTTCCTTCTTCCTTCTTCCTTCTTCCTTCTTCCTTCTTCCTTCTTCCTTCTTCCTTCTTACTTCTTCCTTTTATAAAATATTAATTCTGACTCCCTACACTAAATTTTCCGTTGAGCTCCTTTCTTTTATTTTCAAATCTGCGTAACATATAAGTAGCAGCACAATCTCCATGAGGATTATCCTCCAATATATCTGCTAATTTAAAAACATACTCAGCTATTTCTTCTCCCAATTTATCAATAATAGTCTGACGATTAATCATTTCTTGTTGATGCTGACGCATCTTAGCTTGCCATCTACTAGAAAACATCTCATGTATTTTTGTATGCAGTCCAAGAGATTCTAAAATTTTCCACTCTTCAGAATTATCAAACCAAATACCACCATCATGTAAACAACGTTCTATATAGAAAGGTTGTTTAATATTTATTTTGATGCGTGATAAATAAGTACCACATTCTGGACATAACCCTGCCTTACCATCAAAAGGCGAGGGTACAAAATCTTCAAATTGATTGTAAGGTAAGATTTCTTCTGGGACATACCATGAAGGTAAACTGTCTAACCAAGCTTCATAATTTTTTCCAGAAATCCAAAAACCTTTAGATTCTGGGCAGTATTTTACCGGGATATTATCATTTAAAACAGCATCTTCTAAATCTACATCGTACTTGGGACTTTTCATCGTAATATTTTCCTAATCCTGTGTTAATTTTGTTTTACTAAGTATATTCCTGCAATAGCCTGTGAGGATTTTTAGGCGGTCTTTAATAGTGGCCAATCTTTTTTGTGTTGTTTGAGGGTTTCGAGATGCTTGCAAAAAGGTTAAATCTACGTATAACAGTCGAAGCTCCTTATGCATCTCTGTTAGGTAAGACTTTACCTGGAATGCGATAGATCGATCTAGTTCTAAGTTATCTAGACTCATAATCTGAATCTCGAAAAACTTTTGGACTTCTTTCTTCATGGCCGAAATTTTTTCTAGCTCTAGATTTTCTTGGGTGATAAGTTGTTGCAACTGATGAAGCAGTTGACTGAATTTTTGATATCGCTGATTATGCTCCTTTGATAACATAATATAAACTAAATAAATTAAATTAAATTTGTATATATAAGATTAAGTAGGTAGGTTTAATTAGGGCTTGCTGATTAAATCTAAAAGTCTTTATAGATAAGGGTAAGTTCCTTTTTAAGTATCAAAAAGTGCGAGGTTTTAAGTGGTAATGGTTCAAAAACTGAGGATTTTGGTCAAGATAAGGGCAGAACAATCTTGGGACAAAACGCCCGCTCCTACCTACTCGCTCATTCCCATTCCTCCTGTCTTCCCCTCCACCGGAGGGCCCCGCGGGTGGGTTGTGTCCTGTCTCCTGTCTCCTACCCTCACCCATAAGATTTTTTCAGCAAACCCTAATTAAGTGTAAAATGTCCGAAATGAGGAGGAACGACTAAGCAATCCTCATTACTTTACTGGATATGCTGTGCCAACTTTTCTGGCCTTGAATGCAGTATTATATTAATTTCTGCCTAGCTACTTAATAATTCTCAAGAAACGTGAGGTACAAAATTCATTTGCTTTAGTAGGGACGTTAACGATAGTTGTGCGCCAGAAAACGGCAGTTCGTCCGTACGGAAGTAGTAATTGGGGAAACAGGGAATAGATTTGAAGAAAAACAACTGTACCTCAGTAATTTGAGAAAGGCTATATTATTAATGTACAAGGTAATAATATAGGATATTCATAATCTCAGTAAAATTGCAGAATCAGTTTTAATTGTTCTGTAAATTAATGTCACTCTACGATTACTGATTTGATGAATATTTTTGATACTTTTTTAGAGTCATAATCTATTTATACTCAATAGTAATTATGTCTTTAATTATTAAGTTATATTTTACATATCCCTAGACATAAAGTACGATTTGATAATATAACCTTATCGCAATGATTATACATAGTTTTCCATATTTTTTGATCGGAATTAAAGTATAAAAAACAACAGATAATTTCACAAAAGCTGTAACTATAGAGTACAAAGCTAATTGAAATTAAGACCGCTTTCTCATCAACTATAAATTGATAATTTCGGTTAAGAAAAGACCGAGATGTAACTCTTGCATCTCTAGTCTAAATTAGCCAAACAAACAACTAATTAACCTAATTGATAAACTAACTACTATGAATACAAAAACTCTAGCACCTAAACCTGTAATCTCATGTGTAATTCCTGACTGGTTACAAGAATGTATAAATAGCAAAAATAACAGCAATAATTTAACTAGCTGTTCGCTGGATGCAGCTTTAATTTGTCAAGCATTTGAATTTTCTTATAAGTTACATGAAGGGCAATATCGTAAATCAGGAGAACCTTATATATGTCATCCTATAGCTGTTGCGGGATTGTTGAAATATCTCGGTGGTGATAGTGCGATGATTGCTGCAGGTTTTCTACATGATATTGTTGAAGATACGGATGTAACTATTGAAGAAATAGAACAGAAATTTGGCTCGGAAATAGCTTTATTAGTTGAAGGTGTAACTAAGCTTTCTAAATTTAATTTTTCTAGCAAAACAGAGCTACAAGCTGAGAATTTTCGTCGGATGTTTTTGGCAATGGCAAAGGATATTAGAGTAATTGTTGTGAAGTTGGCAGACAGGTTACATAATATGAGAACTCTGCAACATTTGCCACGTCATAAACAGTTAAGTAAGGCATTAGAAACACGGGAGATATTTGCACCTTTAGCAAATCGTTTGGGAATTGGTCGAATCAAATGGGAATTAGAAGATTTATCTTTTAAATATATAGAACCAGAAGCTTATCGAGAAGTTCAAGAATTGGTAGCAGATAAAAGAGCTGACCGAGAGGCTAAATTGTTAGAAATGACAGAAAATTTACGACAGAAATTAGACCAAGTAGGAATAGAATGCTACGACATTAGTGGTCGCCCTAAACATCTGTATGGAATTTATCGGAAAATGCATTTAAAACAAAAAGCATTTCACGAAGTTTATGATATTGCCGGACTAAGAATTATTGTGAATAAAAGGGAAGATTGTTATCGAACTTTAGCCATTATTCATGACTCTTACCGTCCTATTCCTGGAAGATTTAAAGACTATATTGGTTTGCCAAAACCTAATCGTTATCAATCATTACATACAGGAGTAATAGGTAATACAGGTCGCCCTGTAGAAGTGCAAATTAGAACTGTAGAAATGCACCATATTGCTGAGTATGGAATTGCTGCTCATTGGAAGTATAAAGAAACCAGTTCTAGTAATACTAAAATGACGGCTGAAGATGAAAAGTTTACTTGGTTAAGACAGTTATTAGAATGGCAAAGCGACCTGATAGACGATCAGGAATATTTGGAGACTATAAAAGGTGATTTATTCTATGAAGATGTTTATGTATTTACACCCAAAGGTGATGTAATTTCTCTCAAACAAGGCTCGACTTCAGTAGACTTTGCTTATCGTATTCATACAGAAGTGGGAAACCATTGTACAGGGGCTAAAGTGAATGATAAAATTGTTAGTTTAGATACTCCATTAAAAAATGGTGATATTGTCGAAATATTAACTCAAAAAAATGGGCATCCTAGTCTAGATTGGCTAAATTTTGTGGTAACTGGTGGGGCGCGAAACCGGATTCGTCAGTGGTATAAACGTTCTCATCGGGAAGAAAATGTATCTAGAGGAAAGGAATTATTAGAAAAAGAATTGGGTAAAAAAGGTTTTGAATCTTTACTCAAGTCTGAGCAAATGCAACTTGTTGCTGAGAGATTTAATTACCATAATGTGGAAGATTTACTAGCAGCTTTAGGTTACGGTGAAATCACTTTAAATTTAGTAGTTAATCGATTACGAGATGCAACTAGGGAAGTCACACAAGTTGAGCAAAATTCAGATATTTGTGAAGAATTTTCTGAGCATAAATCTAGTTTAATGCTGCCTCGTTCAACTCAAACTTCATCTTCAGATAAATCTCATCCTATTGCTGGAGTTGAAGGTTTAATGTATCATTTGGCTGGTTGTTGTAATCCAATTCCAGGTGAACCTATTATTGGTAGTGTAACTCGCATGCATGGTATTTCTATTCATCGTCAAGGTTGTTCTAATGTGGAAAATATACCTGGGGAAAGGTTAGTTCCTGTTAGTTGGAATTCTACTAATGAAAATCAAGGACGACCTCAAACTTATCCAGTTAATATTTGTATAGAAGTGATGGATAGAGTGGGAGTTTTGAAAGATATTTTGTCTCGTTTGATGGATAATAATGTTAATGTCCAAAATGCTCAAGTTAAAACAAATCCCGGTCATCCAGCAATTATTAATCTATGTATTGAAGTGAGCGATCGCCAACAATTTGAAAAGACTTGTACTCAAATTAAAAATATGAGTGATATTTTGAATTTACGTCGTCTTAGTCAAGTTGAATAGTTTTTTTGAAGGAAGAAGGAAGAATTAAACAATTAATAATTAATAATTAATAATTAATAATTACCTATCCTTTAAAGGAAGAGGATTAACTAATCATGAAAATTTTTCTTTATTATCCCCTTAAAAGGGGAGGCTTTAAACCAAAATTTTTCTGAAAGAAGGAAGAAGGAAAAAATAATTCTATGTCACCTCACATAAAATTGGTATAATACCTACCAACTAATATCAATTTGATATAGCGTTTCTCAGGCTAATGAGGTACACCTATATTTATTTCTATTCTGTTCCCTGTTCCCTATTCCCTAAAACATAGGAGAAAAACTATGGTTTTAGACCAATCATCAATCAGTAAGATATTAAATAAACAACGTCAATTTTTTGCCACAGGAAAGACTAGAAATGTTGAATTTAGAATAAAACAACTTAAACTTTTAAAGCAGGTTGTTTCAGATGATCGAGAACAAATAATTGCTGCTATTAAAGCAGATTTGAATCGACCAACTTTTGAAGGTTATTTTGAACTTGCTTTTGTCCAAGAGATAAATAATGCAATTAAAAAGCTAAAATTTTGGATAAAACCTAGAACAGTTTCTACCCCAATTGAACAGTTTCCTGCCGGAGCAAAAATTTATCCAGAACCTTTAGGAGCAGTTTTGATTATTGGTGCTTGGAATTATCCATTTCAATTAGTAATATCTCCCTTATTAGGTGCTATTGCAGCAGGAAATTGTGCAATTATTAAACCTTCAGAAGTAGCTGCTAATACATCTGAGGTTGTGGCTAATTTAATTGCTAATACTTTTGACCCTGTTTATATTGCTACGGTTACAGGAGGAGTAGAAATAACTCAACAGTTATTAGCAGAAAAATTTGACCATATTTTCTTTACTGGAGGTACAAGGGTAGGCAAAATAGTGATGGAAGCTGCTGCTAAAAATCTCACCCCTGTTACTTTAGAATTAGGTGGAAAAAGTCCTTGTATTGTTGATTATGATATTCAGTTGGAATATACGGCAAAACGTATTGCTTGGGGAAAGTTTATTAATGCTGGTCAAACTTGTGTTGCTCCTGATTATTTGTTGGTAAATCAAGCAGTTAAATCAGATTTATTAGATCGAATTAAAAAATATATTGTTGAATTTTATGGTAAAAATCCTGCTAATAGTCCAGATTATTGTCGGATTATTAATGAAAAACAATTTAGTAGATTAACTAACTTACTCCAAGATGGAAAAATAGTTATTGGTGGTGAAACTAATTCAGAAGACCGCTACATTGCTCCAACAATTATTGAGGGAGTTTCCTGGGATTCGTTAATTATGCAAGAGGAAATTTTTGGACCTATTTTGCCTGTTTTAGAATACAGTAATTTAGAAGAGGCGATCGCTATTGTTAATTCTCGTCCTAAACCTTTAGCACTTTATTTCTTTTCTCGAAACAAACAAAAACAAGAGCAAGTTTTAACAGAAACTTCTTCTGGTAATGTTTGTATTAATGATACTGTGATGCAATTTGGAGTAGTCTCTTTACCATTTGGCGGTATAGGAAATAGTGGTATTGGTAGTTATCATGGTAAGGCTAGTTTTGATACTTTTTCCCATTACAAAAGTGTGTTGAAAAAGGGTTTATGGTTGGATTTAAACTGGCGATATGCTCCGTACAAACATAAAATAAGTTTGATTAAAAAAGTGATTTTTAAGTAATATAGCGCTACCCACTAGGGAACTTTCAATAATTAATAATTAATAATTAATAATTAATAATTAATAATTACTGGAGAGTACAAAGTTCTTCTGAAAAATAATTTACTTTCAAGACTGAAAGTATCACTGGAAAAGGCTTACATAACCTATATTAGGGTTGGCTGAATAAGTCTTCTAGTAGAGGTAGGAGACAGGAGACAGAAAACAGGAGACAGGAGAAATGGGAATTTACAGGAGGTAGGAGCGGGCGTTTTGTCCCTTAATTTTTCTGCCCAAATCTTGACCAAAATCCGCTCCTAATTGAACAATTACCACTTAAAACCTCGAACTTTTTGATACTTAAAAAGGCACTTACCTTTATCTATAAAGACTTTTAGATTTAATCAGCAAGCCCTATATTAGTGAATTGAGATTTTCTAACCTTGAAATCCCTGAAAGCCTTAGCTAGCAATAGTTATTCCCAGAACTTTGCACTTTCTAGTTAATAATTATCTCTTTTTAAAAAGAAGGGGATTGGTTAAAAGGATTTTTTTTCTTTATTATTCCCTTAAAAGGGGAGGCTTTAAACCATAATTTTTCGGTAACACTTCAGTTATTAAGTAATTAACTTATGCCCATGGATTTTTTTTGCTAATTTTACCCAAATTAATGTTAATTATTCTTATGTTTACTACTCCCCCACTGTAAGCATTCAGCCGTCAGCCATCAGCTATCAGCTATTGCTTTTAATTTATGATAAAAGCTTTATTAATGTAAGCATTCAGCCGTCAGCCATCAGCTATCAGCTATTGCTTTTAGTTTAGGGGAAAAATTTTATGAACCGTCTTGCTACAAAAGTTGCCTCCCTGGTCCTTAAAGTCAGTTGTTAATTTAAACACCGTCCTTTAAGTAGAGAGTCTTGTAGCTGATAGCTGACTGCTAATAGCTGAATGCTTACTTATTAATTGTCTTACTTTAAGCATTCAGCATTCAGCAGTCAGCTATTCCTACGGAATGCTGCGCAAACAGCTTTATTACTTTTAAAGGATAAAAAAAGCAATTTCATCAAAGCTTCAGAGTACTAATTTCTGGTTGAAAATGTAGTATAAATTAAATGAATGCTTGCTTTATTCATTAGACATCTCCAATAATAAAAAATCAAATCAATTATCCCACAGCAATTATCAATTCTTTCCCCCACTCCCCTACTCCCCCACTCCCCCACTCCCCTATTCCCTACTCCCTATTCCCTATTTTCTATTCTTTATTTTGTCTGTAAATTTTCTAAAGCTTGATGAGCGCTAGATAAATTTGGTGCAAGTTCAATAGCTTTTTCTAACGAAGATATTGCTTGTTCATCTAAGCCCAAATTAGTCAAAGCTTCGCCTAAATGATAATGTAAAACACCCGAATTTGGATGAAGTTCAATTGCCCTATTATAAGAAGCGATCGCTTCATTCCACTTTTCTAAACTTGCCAAAGCATATCCTAATTTATGGTGAAGATCGGCAGCAGTAGGATTAAGATTTACCACTCGACGATAAGCAGAAATAGCCTCATCAATAAATCCTTGTTGTTCCATCATTTCTGCTAATTTTAAATGAGAATCTATGACAGTTTTATTCTGTTCTTGTCTTCTGGCCAATGCCTCTTGTAGATGTTGATTAAACTTTTGATTATCTGGTTTAATTTCTACAGCTTTTTGATAACAATTTATTGCTTCTTCCCACTTTTGCATTTCTGTTAATGCTTCTCCCAACTGGTCATGTACAACTGCTGAATTAGGATTGATTTTGAGAACCTCACGATATTCAGCTATAGCTTCTTCCCATTTTTTGAGTTGAGCAAAAGCATAAGCTAACTGATGATGAATTATTGCTGAATTAGGATTAAATTCAATTGCATTTTCATAGGCAGCAATAGCTTCTTCCCATTTTTTGAGTTGGGCTAAAGCTGCTCCTAAATGATGATAAATTTCGGCATTTTTGAGATTTAGGGAAATAGTTTGCATACAAGCATCAATGGCTTCTTCCCATTTTTGTAACTTAGTTAAAGCTAGCCCAATATAATAGTAAGCTTCTGCTAAATCTGGGTTTAAATCAAGAGCATGACGGTAAGAAATAACTGCTTGTTCGAGTTGACCAGAATTTTCTAGAACCTTACCTAAACTCAAATGATATTCTGGCAAATAGGGATTAATTTCAATGGCTTGATTAAGAGTATCTATAGATTCATTCCACTCTTTTTTATTTGCTAGAGCTTCCCCTAAATATTGATAAGCTGAAGCAAAGTTTTGGTCAATTTCAATAGCATGACGATAAGCAACTATTGCTTCATCAAATAATCCTTGTTTTGCCAAAGCAAATCCTAAACTACTATAAAATTTGGGAAATTCTGAATTAATTTCAATCGCTTGGTTTAGATAAATAACTGCCTCATCAAATCTATCTAATTTAATTAAAATTTCTCCTAAATTATAGTAAGACCAAGGATAATTTGGTTGCAGTTGAATTCCTTGGTGATATATATTTGCTGCTGCTTCTAAATTGCCCTGTAAACTAAGAGCTTCTCCCAAGTTTTGATAAGCTACTGCTGATTTAGGATTAAGTTGAATTACTTGTTGGTAAGCATCAACAGCTTCTGCTAAATTACCTTCTCTTAGTAGTTTATTGGCAGTACGAAGATAGTTGACACTGCTTTCTGTTTCTGTTGCTATTTTTGAGGTTGACATTATTATTTAAAATTTCCTTTATTTGATAGTTCTGTGTTGGACAATATTGCTCATTAGATGCTAATATTCTACAGTATTTTAGTAGGTTAATTCTGCCCATAAATTTATATAGAATCAAATTACCCTGATGTAGTTAACATCATATAGGAAATGTTTTCCTATGTCACTTACTTGAGCCAAGATTACTAAATTTACCAGAGTAAATTAAAAAAATTATTATAGGCTGAATTTTGCTCAATAAATAGTTTTTGTTGAGTATTTAAACTATTTAAAGAAGGAGGAAATATTTAGTTATCTCAGAGATAAGGAACAAGTGGATGGGAATACTGAAAAGTTGCCACTTCGCTCCACAGGACCCCAAGCAATTGTAGACATTACAGGTGAGGTGTGAGATATTAAACTCATCAGGGAAAAAATAACTTTATTTGTAAAAGAAAACCCAATTTCGCTTAACAGAGAAGATAAAATCTAGGTTTTCCTACTCGCGAACCTGTGAATATATATTTTTTTTAATTTTTTCCCACACTTCCCACACTCTCTCTAGCATTACTATGCACCACTACCAAAATCTAAATGTGTCTTAGCTGAAGTCAGAAGTCGGAACCCCATCAGACTTTCTGAGTGGATTGGCAAGATGATAAAATCAGGTAAATCAAAATAAGACTAAATTTATTTGAGTTTGTCCTAATGAGACTTACAAAAAACAGAAGTAGAAAAAAGGCTCAAATATAGACAGGTAGATGTTTTGATGTCAAAAAAGCATAAATCATTAATTAGCAAGGGTTTTCGGCATTTCATCCATGTAATTCCCTTGTCTAGACTGATTTTCTGGTATTTTTTCTCCCAAAAAATGTCTAAGTAGGACTAACTGAAAATTCAGACAGAAATGGATAAATGGTAACAAGCAAAAAATTAATATAAGTCATTGACAAATTTAGATGAATAATGGTAATCAGAGTTAAAATTATATAGCACTGCTAACTTATCCTAATTAATAATTAATATTAGAGCTGCTTAACTTAGTAAGTTTTGTATAATAAATTAACTCCCTAGTAATTCTAATAATTGATGTTCAAAAAAATTATATAGTAATATTAATAACCAATACATAGTCAAAATCAATATGATACACAAAACAGAAAAATCAACTCTAATTATTACCAGTATGCACCGTTCTGGAAGTTCTTTGACAACTTCCATCCTACAAAGTTCTGGTTTACATATTGGTCGGAAATTAATGGAGGGAACAGAAGATAACCCTCAAGGATATTTTGAAAATTTAGACTTCTATGAATTTCATCAACAAGTATTAGAATCTCAAGGAATAGATAGAGATGGTTGGACACTCCAAGAAAGAATAGATATAGAAGAAAATTTTGTAGAAAGAGCAAAAGAAATTATCGCCAAAAATTCTATAAGTGGAAATTGGGGATGGAAAGAACCTCGTACAACTTTGTTTCTAGATTTTTGGGCAAATATACTGCCAAATGCCAAATTTTTATTAATTTATCGTTCTCCTTGGGAAGTAGTTAATTCTCTATATAGTCGGCAAGATAAAATATTTCAAAGTCAGCCAGAATTAGCAGTAAAGTCATGGTTACACTACAATCAAAAAATTATTGATTTTTATAATTATGCTGCTAATCGTTGTCTATTGACAAATATTCAAACAATCATAAATAACCAAGAACTATTTATTGAAGCAATAAATCAAAAATTTAAGACAAACTTTAATTATCCCGCTGCCAATATCTACGAACCATCGTTATTTAATAATCAATTATCAGCAGAAGACCATAGATCCACTATCATAGATTATTACTTTCCTGAAGCTATAGAAATGTACCAGGAATTAGAAGCAAGAGCTTGGAAACCCACCGATGAAATACCAGACTTTTCCTGGCAAGAAAAAATTAAATCATCTCCCTATAGAATTTGGGCTTTTCAAGACTGGATGAATTTGTGTAGTGTAGAAAGTAAGAATAAAAACTTACTAGCAGAAGTAGAAAAATATAAAAATCAATACCAACAAAGCCAATTAGAACTAACACAAACCCAGTCTGAATTAACACAAACACGAGATGAGTTAGAAAAATCTGCTTCTCAACTCGATACCACCGAAACAACATTATTAGAATCTCAAAAACAACTCCACGCTACAGAAACAGTATTAGAAGAAACTCAGTCTCAACTGAAAAAAGTTGAGCATATCCAAACCAGATTTAACCAAATAGAAAATGAACTAGCTACAGCCAAATCTAAACTAGGCCAAACTCAAACTGAGCTAACACAATACCAGTCAAAACTAAATAAAGCTGAAAGTGAATTAAAAAAATATCAAGAAATAGAAAAAGAACTTATACAAACAAAATCTGAACTACAGCAAACTCAAGGAAAGCTAGTACAAAATCAGTCACAACTACATCAAACCCAAGAAGAACTAGAACAATTTACTTATAGACTTCAGCAAACAGAATCAGTATGGCAACAATCTAAATCCCAGCTAGAAAAAACAGAATTATTGTTAGAAAAATCCGAATCCCAAAACAAACAAACTCAAGCCGAATTAGGGAAAGTAAAACATAATTTGTATGAGACTAAAGCAACATTAAAAAATTATCAAAATCAGCTACACAAAACTCAAGAAGAGTGGGAAAAATCTCAGTCTCAGTTAATAGTAACTGAAGCATCATTACAACAAGATCAGCAACAGTTAAAAAATGCAGAGACAGCATTAGAAAACTCCCACTCACAACTGAAACAAACTCAGGCAGAATTAGGATATACAAAACATAATTTATCTGAAACTAAAAGCGAATTAGTAGTTGATAAACATCAGTTACACCAAACTCAAGAAGAGTGGGAAAAATCTCAATCAAAACTAATAGCAACCGAGACAATATTACAAGAATATCAGTCACAGTTACAGTCAAAACAGGCAGAGTTAAAAGAATCTAACTCTCAACTACAAAAGCATCAACAAAAATTAGAAAAATCTGCATCTGAGTTGCAAAAAACTAGCCAAAAATTACAACAAACTCAATCTCAGCTAAATCAAACTCAAGCCGAGTTAACAGAATCTAACTCTCAACTAAAGCAAAAAGAAACAGCACTACAAAAGTCAGAAGCACAACTAAAAGAACTGCAAAAAAATCAGCAGGAATGGGAAATATCCAAATCTCAATCACATAAAACAAAGCAAGAATTGAAGCGCAATAACCTACAAATGCAAGAACTTCAAACAGAATTAGTAGAATCTAATTCACAACTGCAACAGACAGAAAAACTATTGCAACAATCTCACTCTCAAATGAAACAGACAAAAGCATTATTAAAAGACTTTCAAACTCAGCTACATCAAACTGATGAAAAACGAAAAAATCAGCAACTACAATTACAGGAAACTCAGGCAGTATTGCAACAAATTCAGAGTCAATGGAGACAGACAGAAATATTATTGCAACAATCTCAATCTCAACAACAAAACTCACAGAAAGAATTAGTAAAAACAAAATATCAACTAACACAAACTCAGTCAGAATTAGAAAAATTGCAGTATCAACAAGCCATTCTGAGAAATTCTAAATCCGAGAGTCAAACAGAATATCAACTATTAGTTTGGGAAGCTTGGTATGCTTATCAAAAAGGTGATTTAGTTGAAATGCAAGAGCGCCTTCAGAAATCTTTGAAATATACTGAAAATTCTCGGGCAGAAATAGTAATGGAATGGTTAGATAGTTTTGCTAATTTATCTCAGCAAAAAGGTCTAGAGTTTGATACTGAAAAACTCACTAATTCTGAAGAATGGCAAAAATTGATGAAGCGAACAATGAAAATTCAGAATAAAGCTTTAGTAGGTAGTGAAAAATAAATAGGTATTTGAAAAAAACTAGAGAATTTGGAACAAATGGGTGTAGGATAAAGTCAGTTATTCGGTGTAGTAAACTAATTTTTAGATTTTGATTCGATCGAGACCTTGGGAATATTTGAAGCAATTATTAAGGAGAGGAAAATATGCACAAGTTACCTACAGAAGTACATCTAAATCCCCAGGGAGAGTTGGTTATTCCAGTAGCCTTGTGGCAATCATTAGGATTTCAGGAGGGCGATCGACTGATTGTCCATGAAGATAAAGGACGATTGATCTTGGAAAACCAGGAAACTATTAAGCGACGCTTGAGGACTAGATTTGAAGATGTGTCGCAGGAAAGGAGTTTGGCAGATGAATTGATTGCCGAACGCCATGGTGCAGGAAAAAAGGAAATGGCCGAATGACAGTAGTTTTGGATGCTTCGGCATTGCTGGCCTATCTGAAAGATGAGCTAGGAAGTGATTTGGTGGATGGTGTACTGGCGGAGTCGGTTATGTCCAGCGTAAACTGGGCGGTAGTGGTGCAGAAGTCGATTTCAGCAGGTGTAGAGGTGGATGGTTTGCTGGACGATCAGCAAGCTCTGGGACTGAGGATTGAGCCGTTTACACTTGAGGATATTGTGGGAGCAAACCCGCCAAGCAGTATTGTCTCTGGGAGACCGTGCTTGTCTCAGTCTGGGATTGCGATTGGGGGTTCCAGTTTTGACGGCTGATCGAACCTGGGCAACTCTAAATCTGTTGGTAGATGTTCGTGTAATTCGATAAGGAAATGTAAATTAATGGCAGCAACAATAGAAAAACAATTAGAAGAAACTCAAGCTAAATGGCAACAAACTCAGCAGGAGTTGGATAAAACTAAGTCAGAGTTGCATGATGTCAGAGAAGAGTTTGAGCGATCGCAATCTCAGTTAGATGAAGTATTGGGGGAGTTGGAGCAAACCCACTTTGAGTTATATCAACTTAAGGAAAAGGGGGAGCAACAACAGTCGGAGTCTAATGGGGAAGTTGAGCAGGAGTTGGAGGAAACTAAGTCCAAGTTGCAGGAGACTGAACAGTTGTTGGAGGAGTCGCAGTCGCAGTTAGGTGAGACGATGGCGGTTTTGGAAGAGCATCAGTCTCAGATGGAACAGACTATGGGAGTGTTGGAGGAGTCCCAGGGGAAGTTGCAGCAGAAGCAGGAAGAGTTGGAGCAGGTTAAGGCAGAGTTAGCACAGAAGCAGTCGGGAGTAGAGTCGGAGTTGCAGAAAGAGTTGGAAGAAACTAAAGCTCAGTTGCGAGAAACTGAGCAGTTGTTGGAGGAGTATCAGTCGCAGTTGGAGGAGACGATGGGAATATTGGAGCAGTATCAGTCACAGTCGCAGCAAAAACATCAAGAGTTGGAGCAGGTAAAACAGGAGTGGGAGCAGACAAAACTTCAGCTACAACAGACTAAAATGGAACTAAGAAAATTAAAGGGTGACTATAAACCTGAATCTATTATTAAAGATGTGGTAAATATTCTTCAGGAAACAACTAAAGAAGAAAAAATAGAGCTCCCTCAAAAGTTTAATCAAGGCAGTTTAAATCAGCACCAGAGAATTGCTAGAGTAGCAGAATATTGCGTGCAAACATGGCCTGGGGATCTAATTGAAATAGGTTGTTTTGAAGGAGAAACAACAAAATTATTAGCTGAGGTTGCACAGAAATATAACAGAAGGTTAGTAGCAGTAAATCCCTGGGAAATAGGAATTCAAAATCCTCAAGGAGGAGAGTATGAAGCTTTCTTGAAAAAGATTGAATTATATCAAACTAATGTAGACATTGTTAGAGGATCTTCTTTAGATGAAAAAACTATTGCTTTGATTAAGAGTAGAGAATTATGTTTCGCATTTGTAGATAATTTACATACTTATGATGATTGTTTATCGGACATAAAAACAGTTAGTCATTGTCAAGGTATTATTGCTGTTAATGACCTATTACTTAATTATGAAATTGATAGTGCTTTTAATAAGGGTGCTGAAGTTACTCAGAGTCGGAAACTTTATCTTCCTATTTGTAAAGAAGGTTATTTATTAAAACTTTAAATTGAATTTATTTGAGAATTTTAATAAATTATAAATATAAAAATACGATAAAAATCATTTTTTTTAGTAAAAAATATTGTCCAATAAAAACTTTATATGAGTGGAGATTTATAAATGCGAGTCGAAGAATGCTGCCAGGCTTTATTAACTAAAATTTTAGTGAAAGTTGATCAAAAAAAAGAAGGAGTTTGTATTGATGTTGGTGTAGGAACTTTTGCCTTTTATTGTGAATTATTTGCTGATTTAGGGTTTCCAAGTGTTGCTGTTGAACCCTTACCAATTAACCCATTGATACAAAGGTGTCAAAAGTCTGATATTACCTTGGTAAAAAGCTGTTTATCAGAAGTTGATGGAGTTCAAAATTTATACGTTGGAAATGTAGGTAGTCAGTCTAATAAAAACCCTACACATCTCAATTTTTCTTCCTTATCATCCAACTGGTGGGGAGCTTCTTCTACTAAAGTCAAAGAAGTTCCATCAAAGACATTAAAACGTCTACTGGAAGAAATTAAAGCAAATCAAGTAACCTGTATCAAAATTGATATCGAAGGTTCAGAGTCAATTGTTATTTCTCAGTTTAAGCAGTTACCGAAAACTCTTTTACCGAAAGTAGTAATGTTTGAGTATGGTGGTGGTGCTGAACGAGGAAGTGGTACTAAAGGATGGGAACCTAAATTTTTAGCTGGTACTTTGGAGTGCCTAAATGTGCTTAAAGAATGTGGATATAGTTTGAGTATTGTAATAGATGGCCAAGAGAATACTGAAGAGTTTATTTTTGATTTACAATCTAATGTAATTGACCCTGATAAAATATTCTATTCTAATGCTAAATGGGGCAATATTATTTGTTTTTTGAATTGCCAATACCCAGAATCAGAAATTAAGCAAGTTTGTCTTCCTTGGTATCAAGGTAATTTGAATCAATCTAAGAGTCAAGAAAAACCCAAAAAAACTCAAAATCAACTGCAATTGAATGGTGAGTTGAAGGTGATTGAACAACTGATTGAGTCTGGTCATTTAGTGTTTGATATTGGAGCTAATATTGGTGGGTGGACGAAAGAAGTATTAGAGAGAAAACAAAATTTGGAAGTTCACTTATTTGAACCTATTCCTAATAATTATACAAGCCTAATCAAAACTCTTGCTCAAGAGATTGATACAAAAACAGTTATTCCCAATAATTATGCTTTAGGTCAAGAAGATTGTTTAAAAACTTTTTATTTTTATCAAGACCGACCTCGATGGAGTACAGCTTACCGTAGATTTAAAGTAGAAAACCAATATAAACTTCAAAATCCTCAAGAAATTCCAGTTTTAGTAACCACTTTGGATCGATATTGCAACACTTTAGGAATTCAACGAATTAATTTTTTGAAACTTGATGTTGAAGGTGGTGAAATGGAAGTTATTCAGGGTGCTGAAGAGTTTCTTAAAAAGGGAAAAATTGATTATATTCAATTTGAATACGGAGGTACTTATATCGATGCAAAGATTACTTTAGAAGAGGTTTTTGCTCTTTTAAAAAAATATCGTTACTCTATATTTAAAATTCATCCCTCCCAATTAGAACATATTCCCAATTTTAATTCAAAATATGAGAACTTTAAGTATAGTAATTTTTTGGCAGTTAATGAAAGACTTGTTTCTAAGGTTTTAGGAATCAAACCTAAGATGTTAGATGTGCCCCAACTTTGTCAGGAATATGCTATTACTCCGCGAGGTATTATTCATGTGGGAGCGCATCAAGCAAAAGAGCTAGAACTATATCAAAAAATGAACGCTACTCAAGTGTTATTGATTGAAGCTAATCCAAAAGTGTTTAATAGCTTGAAAGAAAAAGTTTCAGGGTTAGAGAATGTACAAGCTATTAACTGTGCAATAAGTAATCAAGACGGTACAGCTAATTTACACATTACCTCATTAGACCAAGCCAGTTCTATTCTACCACTTAAAAAAGTAGAGAAAATTTATAAGAATATCAAAGAAACTCATCAAATTACAGTACAGTCGAAAAAACTTGATACACTTTTAGAAGAAAAAAAGCTCAAACCGAATGATTTTAATATTCTCAATATTGATATTCAGGGAGCAGAACTTTTAGCATTTCAAGGGGCTGAGAACCTACTAAAGTATATTGAAGCAATTAACACTGAAGTTAACTATGAAGAGCTTTACGAAGGATGTGCATTAATTGACCAACTTGATAAGTTTTTAGAGCAGTATGGATTCGAGCGTGTGGCAACTACATCACCCTATCACCCAACTTGGGGTGATGCTTTTTATGTGAAAAAACCTGTAGTCACCATGTCAACTTTGGGCGTAAAAGTTCGTTTTGCGAACAACTTGTTCCGATATGCTTTCTTAAAAATCTACTCAAAGGAGCATAATTTCAGAGTTGAAACTTCAAATTGGATTGGTCAATATTTATTTGGTCATAACGATCCACCTATTCTAAATAAATTACCTCAAGTGCGAGAGCAAGCCATGCCTTATAAGCTCTCAGAATCTAAAATCCTGAATTCTCAAAAGCCTTTAAAAAACGTCGATTTATTTGGATTTTTTCAATTTCACACCAGTTATTATGCTGCTCACAAAGATTATTTTCGATCACTTTTCCAACCTATACCTGAAATTGAATTAAAGTTGAAAAAAGCTCTACAGAATTTGCGTTCCAAAGGCAAAACAATTGTTGGCTTACATTTACGACGGGGAGATTACAAGTTTGCACCTAGACCCTATCTTTCTGTTGCTCCCAATAGCTTGTACAGAGAATGGCTCAAAGGTTTTTGGGAAACACTAGATCGACCTGTATTATTCATTGCTAGTGATGAAATAAATAATGTCATACATGATTTCTCAGATTACAATCCCATCACAATTCAAGATTTAAACATCGAATTACCTCAAGCGAATTACTATCCAGATTTCTACATTTTAAGTCAATGTGATGTACTAGCAATATCCAATAGTTCATTCTCATTTGCTGCAGCCATGCTAAATGAGCGAGCAAAGTTATTCGTTCGTCCTCATTTACCTCAGAAAAAACTTATACCTTTCGATCCTTGGAATAGTGAACCCATATTACGATGGAGTCAGGCTGAACTAGGGGATAAAGTTAACAATCATGTTGAAGGGGTAAAAGTTGAAATCTTAAACGTTCAATCCTCAACAGACTACTCTCATCAATTACTAGGACGGTGTTTAGACAAGCCAAAATCAGGCGTTCAAATCAACGCTAGTAAAATTGAGTTACTAGGCTGGGTATTGGGAAAAAAATCTCCCGCAGTTGCCGTGGAAGTCATACATGATGGAAAGTTAATTCACAATATATCTGTTAATCGCTCTAGACTTGATGTGGCTAGACATTATCCCCAATCACCAGAAGCTAAGAATTGTGGTTTTGCAGGTAAATTGGATGTAACTCAGTTTCCGGCAGAGTCAGAAATTTGTACTCAAGTTATCTTCAAAGATCGGAGTCGTTGTCCGATAGCGACAATAAAATTGAAATGGCAAAATTTATCAAGTAGTAGCTTGACCACAGGAGAAAAATTTCAACAAGACTTGAAACAACAGCAAATTCGACTTCAAAAGTTTAAAGCTCAACTAGATAACTTATCACCTCCTACACAAAAGCTGCACATACAAGAAACATCAGTAGAGGTTCAACCTGGGCAAGAAGATGTTCCCTGGTTTGTTATGTCAGCAGCTTTGGCGAGAGGAGAAAGTTATTTGTTGCCAACTCCCAAAGAAATAGAAGAATCTCTAATCGCTGGTATATCTACTGTTAAGGACGAAGAAGATATCATTTACCATAGTCTCGCGTGGCAATATCAACAGGGAATCAAAAAATTTGTCATACTAGACCATCAATCTTCAGACAATACAGTACAGGAAATTAAACGCTTTAGAAATGATCATCCAGGAGCAATACTCCACTTAATAGAAGACAAAGATCCTAGCTTTCACAAATATAGAAAATTAACAGGAGCAGCAGAGCTAGCACACCGAATATGGGGAGTAAAATGGATATTTCCTTTTGATGCAGATGAGTTACTATGCTCAAGTAAGACTGGTTTACCAACTCTTCTCAAAGATCTCGAAAAACAGCATAATTGCATCCGTTTAGATAATATAAATTATGTCCTCAGATCGTTTTATGATCATTCAGAGACGAACCCAATTAAAAGGATGACTCATCGAATGAAAAATACTTCAGGTCAAGGTTATAAAGTTTTAGTTCGTTGGAAACCTGGAATGGTTATTGGACAAGGTCAGCACGATGTTTGCTTGAATGGGAAGAGTGTTTCTTACATACATGGTAAACCTCTCGGACTATTTATTAGACACTATCCCTTTCGTTCAAAAGAACATATTAGGAAAAAAATTATTAAGGGAGGGGAAGCTTATGCAGCAACTCAGGGTTTTCCAGAGCGAGTTGGTAAAGCTTGGAAAAAATGGTATGGTCAGTATCAACTTATGGGAGAAGAGTATGTAGATGAGGTCTATAATTTCCACTTGAGTAAATATAAAGATGCAGTATATGATCCAGCTCTACTATAACAATCAATAAATTACGAAACCTCAATTCAAGGGTAAAGCATCATTAATACCATAACATTCTAACTTACCAGATTCCACAGAATCAGCACGAAAAAAATTGGAAAAAATCAAATCCCAGATGCAAAATATTAGAAAAAAACTGAATAATTCCTAGTTTTTAGTCAGAGAAGATTTGATTCTACTAATCATAGAATTCAGAATAGAATAATGAGAGGATATCTTGGAAAAAATTAGGGGTGACTTTGCTTAATTACAAAGGCAAAAATTTATAAAGGTAGAAAAACCTGAAACCTAAATGTAACATCAAAAAGATGGAATCACCAATGGAAAATAGTAAAAATGAACAACAAAGAAAAATAGCATCTTATTGGTCTGGGGTTGTTAAAAAAAAACCAAAAAAGCCCATACCTGCGGTTGAGATGGTGGCAAAGTCCATATATCGTTAGGCACATAAACAAAAAAATTACAGGTCTCCCACTGGATGGGTTGTCTCAAGGTATTACCCAGAGAGCTAAAGAAATGGCCGGCGATCGCTATCCTTTTTCTCGTTGCGTATCTGTGGGGTGTGGAAATGGACAAAAAGAAATTACCTTAGTTTGTCAAGGTCTGGTTTCTTCATTTGAACTTTACGAAATTTTAGAAAAATCTCTAATTTGAATTAATTAATGACCAGACCTAATATAACTTACATAAGATTTATCTAGTAATTTTTGATAAGACAAAACACTAGACTCAGAACGACCTTCACCCCGCGTAGCTTCAACAATCCAAACATTAGGATATCCATTATCAACTCGATATTTACCGTGACGTTCGATACCCATAAAATTTGAATGTTCGCTCTTTCCATATTCACAAAATACCACTTTTTGCCATCCTAAATTATCGAGTAAAGATTGCAAAAAATCTTTTGAATAAAGAAATTGATGACCCCATCCATGAAAGGCACGATTCATAGAAAATGTAGAATCAATACGTCTTTGTGGGTTAGTTTCCGACAGATTAAAATGAGTGGAAAGTACCCACTCTAGAGCAGGAGTAGAAAGTCGAATTACCCCACTAGGTTTGAGACTTTTCCAAACATTATTGAGGAAAGCGATCGCTCCTTCGAGACTTAAATGTTCGAGAAAATGTTCCCCATACACATATTCTAAGCCATTAAAAGGCCAGGGTTTAGTTACGTCCATCACTTGGTCAATACCAGGAAAGGGACGAATATCCACATTCCACCAGTCGGCCATGATATTATGAGGTCCACAACCTACTTGTACTTTTTTTATGCCGTTAGGATGATTTGGGCTATTACGAGAGGTATTATTTTTGATTGATAGATTCATAAATTTTTTCTTTAATTCTTGATTAAAGTCTTTTTTAATTAACTATTACTCTCTAAAGGCAGAATTTTATCGGCAGTTAATGTCACCACTTTACCATCTTTGAGAGTACTAATTAACTCCTTCAATTTCCGATGCCTTTCAATTGCAGAAGCTATGGCTGCTTTTATACTCGAATCAATTTACTCAGAATTTATAGGGATTTTCTTTATTCATTATTTTCTTAGGAAAACTTTTATTAATAGAACTACATCTAGATTTAATTTGACTTAAAAGCGATCGCCTAACTCTTACTTTCTTCCTCCTGACTTCTTCAATTCAAAAGTAGTATCCATTACCCTAAATCTGAGACTTTCAACTGGCTTACCTTTACTATCATAGCGGAAAGCATGATGTCCATTTCCTTTACCTGCTTTTTTTAAATCTCCTCGAAATTGGCCAGCAACTATTCTATCAATAATCTTGCCATTTTCCAGAACTTCAACTGTTAATTGCATGAAAGGAAAATCTAGACACCATACCCAACCAGGGATAAAATTACTATTTTCAGAATCAACAAATCCTTCAAAAGATAATTCTCCTATATTTTCTCCTCCTGGTATCAATGCCATTGCTTTTCTAGCAATTATTATTGGCTTTATATTACTATCAATTTTTTCAGTCAGCAGATTTTTTTTGTCTTGATTAAAATTAAATAATTTTCCTGATTTAACGTCTTTAATAATCACACTATCTTCTGTTTTAAATCCTGAACTATTAGCGAATAAAGCTTTTTGAGGAATCTGGATATTGTGAACTTTAAAGAAGATTGTCATTAGACCAAAAGCACTAATCATTTGTGGCATATTAAATCCCACGGTTTTTATTGTATTTAGTGTTTTTTGTCGGTCTATTAATTCCCATAAAGGAGATTCTGTATAGTCAGCTAAAATTTCAAAGATGGCTGCTCTAAATTTAGGATTTTTATTAATAGTGTGTTGCCAACTTCCATGTTGTGGTAAATTTTTAGGAGCAGGAATTGGGTCTTTAAATATTGAGTTTGAAGCTCCATAAGAGGTTAAACCTCTGTGCCAAGTTTGTTGAGCAAATGGTATCTCTAATAAACTTGGTTCTAGGCGACGTAACATCGCAAAATGTATTAATTCTTGTTGTCTTTGAGGAGCATTAAGAGCGAAAGCTAATCTAATTAAACCTGTAGAATTAATTGGCATTACTACTTGATTACTATCAGCGTCTTTTCTCCTAGCTGTTCCTAACCAATTAGGAATACGTTCTTTTATATAGTATAGGTCTGGAATATCATTAAATTCTGAGCCTAATCCTAAATAATTTTCCATTCTGTTGAGAACTTTTGTGGAAATTTTTCTCCGAATATCCTCTTTTAATATTCCTAAAGGATCGAAAGGACCATGAGCGGAAATCATCTGTTCGGGATTAGGCATTGTTGGATAATTAAAAGGCTTTTTCAGGTAGCCTTTAAATACTTCTCCAATAAAACCAGCTAATACTAAACCTTTTACACATTGTTTTCCTTGCTTGAGGTCCCACGCACCAAACATTCCATCATTTTGAAATACATGAGTTGCTAATCTTTTGAGTAATTCTTGTGTTGCTAAAGTGGGGTCTCTAAATCTACCTGGTTTCTTTGTAGTGTGAGGAAGTTTTAAATGATTAGCTAATTTTTTGGCTACAATTACATCTGGATGTTCTTCAATTCCATTGGTAAATAAACGTAGTTTATCTCTTAAACCTGCTTGTAAGGCTAAGGCTAAAATTAATCTACTATCTTTTCCTCCAGTGAGTGCTAGTGGAATATTATCTGCACTACTAAATATAGCTTTAATATTAGCCAAACATTCATTAATACCTTGCTCGACAATACTGTTAAAAACTTCAGGATTTTTCACCTCGCTTTTACTAGGAGCATTTTGATAAATCCAATCTTTATTTTCATTAACTTTTAGGTCTCCATTTTGCAGTTTAATTACTGCTCCTTGTGCGAGTCGAGAAATTCCTTTTATGTATGTGTCTTCTCCCAGCATATACCCGACTACTGGCAAGGCAAGCATAGCTTCTAAATTATATTCATACTGGTCATCAATGTGAGGTAATAATGCTATGCGGTTGGTTATTGAGGAGATATTCTTATTTTTTGAATAGTAAATATGTTCGATACTTAATCTGTCGTTAAAGGCAATTACATTACCATCATCTGAAGCGTGGATAATTGCATATTCTCCTGCCAACAAATCTCTAACTTTCTCAGTATCAAAGTTATTTTTTGATAGGAGTAAGTAAATATCAAAAGCTGTTAATATTTTGCCTGTACTACCTATTCCTGTGGATGACCAACAATAACCTTGAATTATGGTGACTGAGATAATTTTACTCTCTGATTGATTAATATATATTTGGTCTTTTGTTGAGTAGAAATAATTATCTGTAGCAAAATGAAATAAGGCAATTTTTTGATTAGCTAAAAAGTAGGAATTATCGGACTGAGACTGGATATGAATTGTCTGTTTGCCCGATTTAATTAATTTTTCCTGCTGATTTTTGTCAAAGGGTGTCAAAGATGACCTGACCAAAAATATTCCCATGTTTAATTTCCTTTTAAATTCAGCGAGAAACTGGATTTATTCAGCATTAATATTTTTCTCACAACCATTAAACCATAAACCCGGTTTCTTGAGGTGGGTTACCGAATAATTAATAATTAATAATTAATAATTAAATTATTTTGGCTTAAAGCCGACCCTTTTAAGGGGAAAATAAAGAAATAATACTTCCTTATATTCAATTCCGTAACGGTTTTAACCTTCTTGTAATTATCAATTATCGATTATCCATTAATGAAGGTGGATGGGAATCTCATTATATGATTTTGTATAATTATTTCCGTCTTGCCTACTCTAGACAAAGACTAAATATTCAAGATAAAACCAGGCAATACATCTTCCCCTGATAAAGTTGTGGGAGAGTCTAATATTTCTACTTCTTTTCTTTGTCTATAAATTTCAACGCGACGATTTTTTCTATCAATTAGCCAACCTAATTTTACTCCACCATTCATATATTCCTCCATCTTTTTTTGCACATCCTTTAAAATGTCAGATGGCGACATTAATTCTAATACAAAATCTGGGGCGATAGGAGGAAATTTTTCTCTTTGTTGGGGAGTTAGTTTATTCCACCTTTCTAATTTAATCCATGATACATCGGGAGAACGGTTGGAACCATTGGGAAGTTTAAAACAGGTGGAGGAGTCGAACACTTTTCCTCGTTTTGTTTGACGATTCCATATTACAAAATCAGCAATAAGAGAGGCATTATATTCTCCAGTTTCTCCTCCACTAGGTGGCATTATTATTATTTCTCCTCTAATGTTACGTTCAAATTTAATTTCGGGATTATCTCGACATAGTTGATAGAATTGGTCGTCGTTAAGTTTGAGGATATTGTTAAAGTTGATGGTTATAGTTGTCATGGTTTTGGCATTATAAATAAATGAATTTTTCCTCTGGCAATTCTTAGGTTTATTGACTTTACTTGGGAGGCGAGCAAGTTCGTTGAAATTTAAACCATTTATCTTTTAAAGTAGTTTCCTTTCCTCTATATAATTTTAATTCTAGATGATCTGACCATTCTGGCGATAAAATATCCAGTACAATTCTACTCTTATCAAGATTTGCATTACTTTTAATACCCAGATTTTCTAATTTTTTTTCTGATATAAACATAGCTAAAAAATGAGGATTTAGAGCGCTGGTGCTAAATCGCAATAATTGATGATTGGCAAAACTATGATTATGTTTTGATTGAAATGGTTCGATTTTAAGTTCTAGCTCTTCTTGGTTAAAAAATTGCAAAATAAATGAGCAACTATTTCCTGCTTCTACCGACTTTAGTCTAAACTTATTGCCATCAATTTTTTCTACACTAAAACTTTTAGGAATATGCAGCAAATACTCATATAGATGATATTTTCCATCTAAAAAAGAAGATAACTGAATATCATCAAATGTGACTACATAAGGAAAAGGTTCTCTCACAAAACATAAGTGTCTAATAGCAAAATTAACAGGATTATAATTATGTAAATTATATGATGGAGTTGCATCTCCTAGAATATAATCAAACACTTCAGAATAATCATATTTTATTATTTTCCCTGATACACCATTCCCCCTTCCTGAAAATCTTTGACCTTTACCATCAATTAAAACTAAGTTATGACCCAGGGAGGATGATGGAGAATTTTCCCTTGTATCATTAGCAGCACCAGAGTCAATAATTAGAGGTTGACCTTCAAATATTAATGTAAAAGAATTGTTATCTGATTGGTCGTGAATACCCTCAATATATTTACCACAATTGAAACTAACAATTGTTGCTTCCGATGACCAAGAATTTCTAACGTTCAAATAACCAATATCGGAGCAAAAGTGACGTATTGATAAGTTAGTATTTTCTAGTTGAAATTCTGCTACTGGTGGTTGAGGTAAAAATAAGTAGGCATCAAATAGGAAAGAGAAGTTTAAATTAGGGTCTCTGCCATAAGTTTTTAATCCTTTGCTACCTACTAATAATTCCCAAACATAAGTAACAAGACTAGGATTTCTGTTACCTATTATAGTTAAATATCCCCATAAACCAGGATGAGGATTCCAACTAGATTCGGCAAGGGGTCTCCCGTTATAATCGAGCCATTTAACGGGAGGGGAATTGCCGAGCTGCAAATTAAATAGGTGTCGATTGATGTTTTTCTTCTGATTTCTTGTCTTTAAGTCTTAGTGAATCTATGAAATCACTTATTACTTGGGTCATCGTTTTTTCATTTTCTGCTGCATATAATCTCAGCTTATTTAATCTGTTATGACTTATTCGTATATTTAATCCTGTCTTCTTCATTATGTATAGACAAACTCTACACAAACTATTATAATAAAGCTCTGGTCGAAAAGGAAATAAAATGATCGTAAGTCATTGTTACAAAATTAAACCAAATCAAGAACAAATAGCTAAGATAGATAATTGGTTAGAACTCTTGAGGAGACATTGGAATTATGCGTGATAGTCAAAGATTAGATTGGTTAAATAGAACTAGATGTCAAATAGACCGATGCTCAATAATTTCATGTCCTATTGCCGAGATTCCTTGTAGACCAGATTATTATTTTCAGCAATCAGCACTTAAAGAAACAAAACAGTTATTTCCTGAGTATAAAGAAATTTACTCTGAAGTTCAACAAATTAATTTACAAAGACTAGATAAAGCTTGGAAGCGTTGGTTAGTTCCTGACAAAACAGGTAAAAGAGTTGGTAGACCAAGGTTTAAAAAGTCTGGCAAATTAAGGTCGTTAAGCTTTAGTAGAGTTAATCATCCTAAAGCAGCAGTTAAGTTTGATGGCAAACAAGTTATTATTAGCAGATTTGGTGCTATTCCAGTAATAGTTCATAGACCAATTCCAGATGGATTTACTATGAAAACTGCAACCATAACCAAAAAAGCTGATGGTTATTATATTAGTTTTAGTTTGGAAGATAAGTCAGTTCCTAGTTTAATTACTACAGATAATATCAAAACTTCTGTAGGTATTGATGTAGGTTTAAAAGAATTTTTAACTACTAATACTGGTGAGACTGTTTCTGTTCCAAATTTATATAGAAAAGCACAATCTAATTTAGCTAGAAAGCAAAGTAAAGCAGCTAGAAAAGAAATTGGGTCTAATAACTGGCAAAAAGCACAGAATAAAATAGCTAGATTGCATCAACATATTGCTAGACAAAGAGAAGATTTTCATTATAAAACTGCTCATAAGTTAGTTAAAGAGTATGATTTAATTGCTGTAGAAGACCTGAATATTAAAGGTTTAGCTAGAAATACAAAACTCTCAAAATCAATTTATGATGTAGCCTGGGGTGCTTTTATTCAAAAATTGAATGCAGTGGCGGTAAAACGCGGTGTTCATGTAATTAAAGTTAACCCTCATAATACATCACAAAATTGTAGTAATTGTGGTCAAAAAGTACCATTAGCTTTGTCAGTTAGAACTCATTCTTGTCCTAAATGTAAAACAGTTTTAGATAGAGATGAGAATGCAGCAATTAATATATTAAATAAAGCGTTAAACGAGGTGGGTATCATCTTGTCTGCTTGTGGAGGCTTAGGCGTTAGTCAGCCTGTGAGACAAGAAACTTCTGAAACTTGGGTTCAATTATCTTTGTTTTAGAAGCTCCCGTTATAATCTCCGATTTAACGGGAGAGAACTTCACTATGAATCATTCCAGTTATTTAGATACTTTCCACGAGGGAATGATTCATACAAATACCATTCAACTAAACGGTCTAATTTATAACTATATTTATCATCTAAAAATTCTCCATTAACTTTAATATTTTTCTGGCGACAAATGCGAAGTAAAATCCCTAATATTTTAGCAACAAATCCACAATACCAGAGACCTTCCCTCGTCATTCCTTGGTCGGAAATACCATCAATAAAAAAGTCTTCCACACGACTCATTGCCACATTTAGCAATTCTTGTGCTTTTGGCAGATAATTAAGTAGACTAATAGCAGCGATCGCTAAACTGGAAAAAGCGATAATTCGATGATTCCAACTATTAAGTTGTTTTTCTTTTCTACCCCAAATTTTACTGTGAGATTCTTGCCAAGTTTCTCTAGTTTTTTTCTCGATAAATTCTACTAGACAAAGATGTTCTTCTACAGTAAATAATTCAGGAGCTATATCTCTAAATAAGATAATTGCAGTTAGCACAAAAGCTCTGTGAATTTCCTCACTAAACAAGTTAGGATATCTAGAATAATTTTGGCTAATTTTGTTGACTATATTTTTGGCTAATTTACCAGCTTCCTTATCCTCTGCAAACTTATAGGCTAAACATAATTCCATCAAAACATTATAAATAACAAATAAACTGGCAGATTCATGTGTTCGTAAAATGGCTTCGGAACCTAATTTTTTTGCATAATTACAGTTGGCATTTATTTGGGCAAGAATATTTTTGTATGGATAGACATCACTGAATTTTCTTAAGGTTGTTATTTCTGTTTCACTGATCGGCAGAAATTCTAGATTTCTGTTTATTATTTTATGAACTTCCCCAACATTTTTTCCTCATTCAACTTTTCAATAGTTCCTAAGATTTCCCTGACTCTTTTCTCAAAACTATGATTCTCTCGGATATATTTTGCTAATTCTAATTTTTCCCCAATATTCTGACTTTTTTGCTGTAAACAATTTTCTACTACTTTTGGCAAATCTTCTTGAGAATTATAAGTAGAAATTTTATCTCCAAACACTTTTTCTAAACCTGCAATTTTGTCAGAAATAATTGTTGCTCCACAAGCAGCAGCATCGAATAAACGATTGGAAATAAATCCTTTTTCTCCCATGGTATTCCAATGGTCGTTTAATAACACGCCACATTTACTGTAATAACGTCGTAAAATTTCGTTGGGAATATATTCTCCTTTTAAATAACCACTGGGCAATAATTTTTCCCAGTTTGTACCATAAACATCTACTTTTAAACCTGCTTCGATGGCATCTTTTACTATCTGGCGATAAACTTTGCGAGAGTTGCCGACAAATAATATTTTTCCTACCTCTTCATAACCTTCTTTGTCTGGATAAAATAAATTTTGGTCGGTACATTGGAGCAAAGTTTGTACCGGAACTTTTACCTGTTTTTGCAATTCTTCAGCATAGGAATAGGATGCCACAAATACTCGGTCATATTGTTCATATTCTTCCAGAGAAACTTTATCTGGATGACTAATATTCCACATCAAATTAATATGATAAGACTTTGGTTGATAATGACTCAAACCTCGAATCACAATTGCCACATCATCCCCGAATGCTTTGGGAGTTTCCCACTCTGGTAAAATATCAATTCTGACGGAATGACCTAATATTTCAAATTGCCGTTTCATTGCTAAGGCATAATGATAATCTCCCCATTCTTGCGCCTGTTTCCAGTCAGGAACTCCAATTTTTATGCCGATGCGGAAACTATTACTCATTTTTTCGCGTAAGGCAGTAAATACTGTTTGGGCACGATATTTGTAAGTGTGTTGTTCCTCGACTATTTTCTGTAATTCTGCCACTTTTGCTAATCTTAATTCCTCATTGGTTAGGTACTTCTGTAATAAATTTTCCAGAGATTCGCGGGAATTATAAGTAGGTAATAAACCATCGAAAGATTCTTGATTTCCTAATTCTCCATTTGTGACAACTAAAGCACCAGAAATAATGGCATCAAAAACTCGTGAATTTGTGGAACCCCATTGTTTTGTCACTGAATTAGCATCATCAATTACTATTTTTGTCGAAGCATAAACTTTCGGCATATCTGTATAAGGCAAGAGTCCGCGATTATACTTTTTAAACTTCTCAAATTTTTCCCAGTTATATCCATACAAAGCAAATTCAAAAGGTAAATTATCTGGTTCTAAAAAACTCATAATATCTCGCGGATATTTCCAGAAACTTCCAGTAAAGCAATAGTCAGATTTATATTTATTTTCTAGTTGTGAATTGATTTTTTGCTCTTGCTCAAAAACTGATACTTCCGAATTATTCCCTACTTCACTTTTATCTGCTTCTGGAATTTTATTACCTAGTTCACTTCTGACTTCTAACTTCTGACTTCTAACTTTAGAATTAACTTCTTGTTCACTTTTAACTTTTGACTTTTGACTTTTGACTTCTTCTCCACTCCTGACTCCTGACTTCTGACTCCTGACTCCTTCTTTTGAATTATTCCCTACTTCACTTTTGTCTACTTCGGGAATTTTATTGCCTAGTTCAGAAGGAATTTTTCCTGACTCTTCTAAAACTCCTGCTTCCGAATTTTTCTCTACTTCAGAAGGCATTTTTGCTGAGTCTTCTGAAACTCTTACTTCCGAATTTTTCCCTACTTCACTTTTAACTTTTGACTTTTGACTTTTGACTTCTAAGTTGACTTCTAACTTCTGACTTGTAACTTCAGAATTAACTTCTTCTTCCCTTCTTCCTTCTTCCTTCTTACTTCTTACTTCTTCCCTTCTGCCTTCTGCCTTCTGCCTTCTGCCTTCCCAATCAAATCTTTCCTCATTAGTTGCTATCCTAACTACTGTTGTAGACTTAGATAATTTTTGCTGAATATAATCGGCAGATTTTTGAGAAGAACACCAAAAACAATCATAATCTCCTGTCGCTTTTTGAGATGCCCAAACTTCAAACCAATTTCTCGCCCAAGCAACTTTTACTAAACTTGGTTTAGCATTTTCTATTCTTTCTAAATCATAATCATGGCGCATCACTACAATTACATCTAAACGAGTCATGTCATACCATTCTTCCCCTTCAGAAAGATAATAAACATCCCACCCAAATTGTTTAACTAATTGTTCTCCTAATTCTACTGCTGTAAAATAATCTCCTGCTGAAGCTGCCATATTTGCCTCAGTTACAGCAAAACCAATTGTTAAGGGATGACCAGTCCAATAAATTCCTTTTTCAAAATAATCTTGTAAATGTTTCCGACGGAGATAATAAGCAAATCTTTGTTCTATTATCGGGCGATTTTTTAATATTTTCTGGATAAATTCTTTACCTTTATTAAACCGAGAAAAGCCACGATTATGAAAAGCAGTTAAATGATTAGCACTGATAATTTCTTTCCCTAATTTTTGCCGGATACTCAAACATAAATCTACATCCTCATAACCGTAAAAATAATCTTCGTTGAAACCTCCCACTTTCTGAAAATCTTCCCGCCGACACATCATTAATGCTCCAGTTACAACAGGTACTTTCCAAGGAGCTGATTGTACTTTTAATAATTGGGGAGCATAACGAACTTCAAAAGGATAAAACGGTTCATTTTGACTGTGGAAATATATCTGCACTCCTAAATGTTGAGTAGGAGGAAAAGCTAAAGACTTGTCACTAACAATATCTAATAATTTTACTCCTATCATTCCTAGATTTTCATCTTGTTGAATCAACTCAACCATTTGAGGAATAATATCTTGGCAGAGGGTAATATCATTATTCATAAATAACAGTAAAGGAGCTTTTGTTTCATCTACTCCCACATTATTTGAATTGGAAAAAGAATAATTTTCTCCCCTGGGAATGATTGTAATTGGTAACTTTTCTGACCACTCCATACAGACATCAAGACTATTATCTGTCGAACCGTGGTCAACTACTACTAATTCCAAATTTTCATAGCTGTTATAAATTTCAAAGGAGGCAAATAATTCACTTAATAGTTTCGCTCCATTCAAACTCAAAATAATTACTGCTACTCCCGGTTTTTCCCCCCGAACTTTTGCCAGAGGTATCTGACTTATAACTTCTTTTTCAATTCTTAATTCTGACTCCTGAATCTTGACTCCTTCTCCATTTTTGACTTCTTTACTTCTGATTTCTTCTAACTCTTTACTCCCGACTCCTTCTTCACTTTGTAATTTTGAATTTTGACTTTTGAATTCTTCACTTCTAACTTCTTCACTTTGTAATTTTGAATTTTGACTTTTGAATTCTTCACTTCTGACTTCTTCTTTACTCCTGACTCCTGACTCCTGACTCCTGACTCCTTCTTCCTTCCTTCTTCCTTCTTCCTTCTTCCTTCTTCCTTCTTGAAGACGATAGATAAGTTTATTAATTTTTCCCTGACCAAAACTCAGATTAACCTCATGTTTTTTCCCCTTCGGTCCGACCACTAATGATTTAGGAGAATTTTTCAATTGTTGACCTGTTTCTGTTATCTTGACACTAACTTCAACTAACCCATTACTATGTAAAGATGGCGGAATTTTCTGAGCAAAAGCATGATATCCGTGAGTATCAAAAGCCTCCGCTAAATCTTGACGATACTTATTCGCTACTAACGTTCCGATTAAATTATTACCGACAAAAATATCAAGAAATACAACTTTGTCAGGGTCTTTTTTATGTCTTGCCCAACCAGAAACATAGTCGAGAGTCGCATAATCAAGACAACCTTCAAACTCAGTTTCTCCTAACAAACTCAGACTACCAAACTCCCCTGTTTTGATAATATTTTGTACCGAAGAAACTTCCTCCAACTTTGTCTTCGCCTTAGAAAAATGAGGGTCTATTTCCAAAGCACGACGATAACAAATAATCGCTTCACTTAATGGATTTTTTTTCGTCTTAGCCTCACCTAACTGAAAATGAAATTTTGCCGAATTAGGTCTTAATTCCACAGCTTTCTCATAAGCAACTACCGCCTCATCCCATCTGCCCAATCTTGACATTACTTCCCCAATATGGTAGATAACATCAGCAGATTTAGGGTTAAGTTGACTAGCTTTCCTATAAGCAGCGATCGCCTCATCCCATCTTTCTAGTTGGACTAAACTTTCTCCCAAAACATGATAAACGGCTGCCGAATTTGGATTAATTTCTGCTGCCCGACCATAACAGACTACCGCCTCATCCCACCGTTTAAGTCTACTTAAAGTATGACCTAACTGATGATGAACTTCCGCCGTATTAATACCTAGTTCAATAGCTTGACGATAACTGACAATAGCATCATCAAATTTTTGTTGCTGCACCAAAGCTAAAGCCATACTATGATTAACTTTCGGCAATTTAGGGTTAAATTCCAGGGCGCGACGATAATTAACAATAGCCTCATCCCACTGTTTCTGTGAAGCATAAACTTTCCCTAAATAACCATATACCTCAGCTAAATTCGGATTAAGCTTAATGGCCTTTTGGAAAGAAGCGATCGCCTCATCCCACTGTTTAATATTACTCAGAGCTTTGCCCAAGTCTCCGTAAGCTTCAGCAAAGTTAGGATTAAGTTCCACAGCTTGGCGGAGAACTACCACTGCCCAATCATTTTGCTTTAGTTGAATCAAAGCCTGGCCTAACTGATGATGAACGTCGGGGGAGTTTGGTTGAAGTTCTGAAGCTTTGCGGTAAGCTACTACAGCTTCCTCCCATTTTTGCTGTTGAGAGAGGGCATACCCTAAGTAATGATGAACTTCTGGAGAGTTGGGCTGGAGTTCTGTAACTCTGCGGTAAGCTATTGTTGCTTCATCCCATTTTTGCTGTTGAGCCAGAGCATAACCAAGATGGTGATAAACTTCTGGGGAGTTTGCTTGAAGTTCTGTTGCTTGACGATATGCTGAAATAGCTTCATCCCATTCTTGCTTTTGGGTCAGAGCATATCCAAATTGATGATAAATAGTTGCTGTAGGGGCAGTACCTCTGTGGCTGCCCAACAAATCAATAGCTCGGCGATAAGCAACAATAGCTTCATCCCACCGATGCAATTTTGCCAAGGTTTCTCCACAATAATGATAAACTGTAGCAAAATTGGGAATTATTTGGCAAGCCTTTAAATAAATTTCGGCAGCTTGATGGAGGTCTCCTAATTTTGTCAAAGCTGTTCCTAACTTTTGATACCCTTCCCAGAAACCAGGGTCAATTTCAATGGTTTTTCGATAACAGATTATCCCTTCCTCAATCTGACCTTGTTTTTCTAAAGCTACTCCTAAGTTGAGGTGAGCAATACTAGAGTCTGGTTCTAGAGATATAACTTTTTGGAAATGGGAAATAGCCTCATAAAGTAACCCTTTCTCAACTAAAGCTGTTCCTAAACTAATGTAGAACTCTGAGAAATTAGGATTAATTTCTATGGCCTGGGAGTAAGAGGCGATCGCTGACTCTAACTGACCTTGTTGTTGTTGGACATTTCCCAAGCTATGGTAAGACCAGGCTGAGTTAGGTTTAAGTTTGATCGCCTTTTGGTAGGCAATAGTTGCTTCTTTCCATTTACCTATCTTGGCTAAAGCATCTCCTAAAGTTTGGTGATACAAAGCAAAGTTGGGGTTAAGTTCGATGGCTTTGTGGTAGAGAGTAAAAGCCTTTTCTAATTGGCCTGCTTCTACAGCTTGGTTGCCTTGTTGAAAGTATTGGACTGCAGTTTGTGGAGTTAGCGGGGACAAGGGTTTCATTGATTTTTTCTGCTAATGTTAAGAACTGTTTGATTTAGAGGCTATTTTATTTTGATTAATAAATTAATATCTTTGAGCCAAGCTTCTATTCATTAATTGATAATTACCTCGGGTTTTAACCGCTACGGAATTGAATATAAGGAATATTTTCTTTTCTTGGTCGATGGTCGGACAGCGCAGGTTTCGGAGCCATCCCACCCTACGGGAAGCTGCGCTAACGACGGCTTTTTTTCCCTTTAAAAGGGGAGGCTTCAAGGCGCGAATTATTTAATTATTAATTATTAATTATTAATTATTCGGTAAATCACCTTCTTTTTCTGGAAAAATTTGATTTTTAATGATAGTATCGTAGCATTTTCTGAGGTTATCTAATATTTCATTTTTCCCGGTTATCAGTTTAACCTCAGATAATAATTTTGCGATTTTTTCATTGTGGAGATTCCCGGTTATCTCTTGTTCAAAATATTCCATTAGATTATGAAGATTATGCTCTTTATCAACAGTTGGACTGTGAAATAAAATTAGTTTGTGTCTTTAGCAATTAGTTTTTCCTTTTCAACTTTTTTGATAATCTGAAATATTTTTTGATATATAATTTGCCAATCAACTTGATAATTTCCATAGGCTCTATTCTGTAATGGTTTAATTTCTTGGCGTTTCAAAAATAAGGGAGCGATCGAATTTTCTTTCACACGCGACCAAAATCTTTGTTGATTAAGATGACCACGATCGGCATGAGCTACGCCTGGTTTATCACTTAACCATGATGTAATAACTAATCCCGAACCCACTACACAGATATAAGCATCAATTTGGTGTGCCCAAACTATACTTTCATGTAAAGGAAAACTCAGGGTATTATATATTTTAACCTGCGGTTTTAGTAGTTTAACAATACTTTCTACTACTTTATTACAATCAATCCAGCCATCAAAAACTATGGCGATTTTGGGAAAATCCTCACTTAATTTGTTAATGATATTTGCATATCCTTGTCCTTGTGATTTCCAACTTTTATTGTGGGTCCGAAGGTTAACCCATAGTAGAGGGAAAAACTCTCGATTATTGTCTTGATTTGGTAATGCTTCTCTGAAATTTTCACTGCATTTATACCAGGCAAAATCATATATTCTAGAAATATATTCTTGACTGATGAAATGTTCTGCTACCCTGAAACATAAACAGTTATTATTTAACAATAACTGGAACTTTTTCATGTCTGAAAATTTTCCCAGAACTAACTGTTTTTTATTGTTGAGTTCGGGAAACAATTCTGTAACTTGTAGGTGTTGATAATTTCCTATTGCCAAACAATCTATCCAGTCTAACAAAAGATTTTTGTATAAGTAATGTATACCATTTAGTTCTTGCCAAAAAAAGTGTCCTAAATTGCGTCGAAAGCCAACAATTGATGTTAACAATCTTGGCTGCTTGGAATTAATATATTGTTTAACTTCTCTAAAATAAGTAACGAAATAAGCTTTTAAGGTATTATAATTACTTTGAGTTTGTTTAGTAATATGAGTATCTTTGTCTGATAATATTAGCACTATCTCAAATTTAGGAATATACAAAGATAATTTCCAGCCACCAAAACTACCTGTTAATATATAGAATACTTCCACACCTACGAAACGATAAATAATGGTGAGGTCTTGAAGATAAAAAGATTCATTAGTTCTAATTAGATTCCCAGAGAGCGGATCTATAGCATACATATATTGGAATTCTACTATGGTCTGACTAAATTCTACTCCATTATTAAAACGGCGATCGGGAGTAGCTAGTTTACTATGGGGATAATGTTGTGTTCTTTTGAGAGGATGAGCTGGTAATTCTTGATTAAAATAATTGATATAAATATTTTCTAGCTGATTATTGTCTAGAGCAATGATTTGCAGATACTCTAAAGATATTCCTAATAGTTGAAGACGATTTTGCTCTGATTCTGTGATTTTGTTTATATCCAATATTAGGAATTCACTTTTAGCAAAATAATTTTGAATTTCATTTACTTCTGCTTCCCAATTATCAGCATCTATATTTTCTAGTTCAAAATCGAATTCTTTGGTATTTTCTTGATTAAACCAATTCCAAATTTTATCATAGATTGAATCTGAAGAATTACGGTCTATTTTTGGCTTTGCTAATGAATAACATTGTGGCTTAGGCCATTCCTTAAACAAACTAACTGCTTCTGGAATTAACCCTGATTCTGACAAACTAATACTTAACCAATAATACCACCATAAATTCTGTAAATATTTCTGAAAAACTCGATGATAACAATCAATAACCTGTTGAATTTTTCCCTGTTTTACTAAATACACTCCTAACAGTTTGTATCTAGATATTTGACTATATCTGCCAGACTTTTTCTCTAGATATAAAATTTTTTCATAGCAGAAAAGTATCGCCTCCCAATCCTGTTTTTCCATCCACAACATCCCTAGTTCATAATAGTCTGAACTTTGAGGCTGAAGTTCAGTAACTTTCTGATAACTCTCAATTGCTTGTGTTAAATTTCCAGTTTTTTTGTAGTTTTTTCCACAACGACGATAATCTTCTATGAGACTTTGCTTGTGCTGTGACAATAGAGATTCAAGTTTGGCGAAAAATTGAGATTCTGTAGGTAAATTTTCTAGCCCTTTTTGGTAAATATCTAAAGCTTCACTAAACCTCTCTATTTCTCGCAATATTTTTCCCCATGAATAATAAGCATCACCGTTAGTTGGATTTAATTCAATTACCTTTGAGTAGCAGGCGATCGCTTCTTCTTTCTGGCCTTGCTTTGATAAAACTTTAGCTAAATTATCATAAAATCCAGAATTATTTGGCTGCAATTCAATGGCATTTTTGTAGGCATCAACTGCTTCTGACCATTGCTTTTTTTCAGATAAAGCTAATCCTAAATTGTTGTAAAAAAAACCATTTTGAGAATTTAATTCTATCGCCTGACGGTAAGCATTAATTACTGCATCCCAATTCTTTAGTTTCATCCAAGCCACACCTAATTTTTGGTAAGACCATAGAGAATTAGGATTGATTTCTATTGCCTGCTCAAAAGCAATAATTGCTGCAGAAAAATCACCTTTTTCTAGTAAACTTTTCCCTAGTTTTTGGTAAGCTATCCATGTATTTGGTTGGAGCTTTACAGCTTTTTGATAATAACTAATTGCTTCATCCAAACTACCCTGATTTGCCAAAGCATCTCCTAATAAATGATAAGCTCTAAATAAATTAGGATTTAACTCAATTGCTCGGCCATAACAAACCATGGCTTCAGTTAACTTCTGATGGTCAAAAAGAGCTTTACCCAGACTTAAACATTCTGATGCTGTCACCGACTCTGGCTCTAAAGTTAATACCTGATAAGAACACTCAGCAGCTAACTCTGGTTTACCTACCACCTGCCAAATTTTGGCCAAGTTTCGGTAAAATCCAGCAATGTTTGGCTGGAGACTGATAGCTTTTTGATAAGAGGCGATGGCTAACTGCCACTGCTTTTGCATGGCATATAGACTACCCATATTGGCATAGACTTCTGCCCAGTCAGGTTGAGCAGCAAGAGCTTTTGTGTACCAACTCATAGCTTCTTCTTTTTGACCCATAGCCAGACTAATGTTTCCTAGTGTTTTGTATGCAGGGGCAAAGTCTGGTAATTGGACTAAGGCTTTTTGACAAGCTGCCTGGGCTAGAGCTAATTTTCCTTGGGCAAAATAGATTTCTGCCTGTTGTAAATTTTCTACTGCTGTTGTTTCTGGATTTAACTGCGAACACATATCTGCTTATCCTGTTTTCGGAGTTATTAGCAACGAGTTAATCATACTTGTCTTGATTTGAAATTACTAACTAGGTAGAACATTAGGTGACAAATTTAAGATACTATAGGTAGCTGTATTTGATTATTTTGGCCTAGCTCAGATTTAATTTTGAGGGTCTTTTATAATAAATGATTCTTAGGACGTAGTTCTATTGCCTTGGAATAGGCAACAATTAGAGTGTCAGCCACCTTAGTAATTAAAGAAAAAGTAAACTCGATCTAATTTTGAGCATCAATTACAGAAATATTATCAACTTTTTATCACACTGTATATCAAATATAAATTTTTGAATTAAAGATCATATCTAAAAATATAGAGAGGTTTCATAATATCAAGATGACTTTACCTAGTTTTATCATCATAGGCGCTCAAAAGTGTGGTACAACTTCCTTGTATAACTATGCGATTGAGCATCCACAAATTTTGCCAGCATCAATGAAAGAATTGCATTTTTTTAACTGGCGTTCTAAACCGGGAAACAGAAAAACTGTAGAAGGAGTAGATTGGTATTTATCTCAGTTTCCCACAATTCCTAATGGAAAAAATCTCATAACTGGCGAAGCTACGTCAGATTATCTAGTTGACCCACATACTCCCCAGAGAATGTTTAATTTATTACCAGATGTTAAACTAATTGTGCTTCTAAGAAATCCTGTAGATAGAGCAGTATCTCATTATCATCATAATCGAAGAATTAGTAAAAAACGAGAAATTTTACCTTTCAGACAAGCAATTGAAAAAGAACCAGAAAGATTGAATATAGAAAAAGAAAAACTATTATCTGATGAAAATTATAGAAGTTTATTTCATAGAAACTATAGTTATTTAGAAAGAGGAATTTACATTGAACAATTAGAAAAATGGATGAGTATTTTTCCCAGAGAACAGTTCTTAATTCTGAAAAGTGAAGATTTTTATGCTCGTCCAAATGTCACACTAAGAGAAGTTTTTGAATTTTTGGGTTTGCCTAATTATCAAGTAACTAATAAAAAGAAAGATCATCAACTTTCTTATCAGCCAATAGATCCAAAAATCCGCTCAAATCTTGCTGAATACTTTCAACCTTATAATCAAAAATTAGAAGAATATTTAGGTAGAAAATTTAATTGGGAAATGAATGGCAACAAAGAACAAAAACAACATATATCCCTGTCTCAAGTCAAAGAAAAATTACATAACTATCAGTCTGAGTTAGAGCAAATTAAGTCAAAACTAGATTCAAAATCAATTTCCAAATCAAGGCAAACTTTTCAGGAAGTTGAAGAGAATGTAATTAACTCTTTTGTTCAATCATCAAAAATAGTTGTTGAAAATTATGATGCAGACTCTCACCCCATATATGCTGAATTATTTTGGGGATATAAAATCGAAAAAATTCAGGAAAAAACTAGCGATAGAAATACCATTAATATTTCTGGATGGGCATTAGGAAAAAACAGTCCTGTAGTTGCTATAGAAATAGTGGAATTGAGTAGCATACTGAAAAAAGTATCTGTTAATCAGTTATGTCCTGATATAGCTAAACGTTATCCAGAAGTACCCCAAGTAAAAGAAATTGGTTTTAGTATAGATTTCCAAGTCAATAAATTACGACCCAAATTTAACTGGCTAATACAAGCAGTATTAGCCGATGAAACTCGAATGCCAATAGGTTGTATCCGGACTAATAATACTAAATCACTAAACATTAGAGCTACACCTTTATTGACAGAAGAAGCTATCAAATTTTTAGAAAATTTATTGAAGCAAAAACCTCATGCTAAAGTATTGGAATTTGGTAGTGGAGGTTCTACTATCTGGCTATCTAAGTTAACTAAAAATCTGACTTCTATTGAGCATGACGGTAGGTGGTTTCAGCAAGTTAAAAATCAGATTCAGAAACAGAAAAATTGTCATCCAGTAGATATTAAACTATTAGCAAGACCATATCATACAATATGTGAAAAAATTCCTGAAGAATCTTTCGATTTAATTATTGTAGATGGTCGTGATCGAATGAAATGCTTTGAGGCATCAATTAAACTTTTAAAACCAGGTGGAATATTGATGTTGGATGATGCACAAAGAGAAAGGTATAAACAAGCTCAAGATTTGTTAATAGATTGGCAATTCACAAAAACTGTTAGCAAAAATCGTCATACTTATTGGTGGCAAAAAACACTGCAAAAAATCACAAATATAGAGCCGAACCAATCACTTACAAATCAAAAGCAAATATTTCATAAATCGGAAGAAAGTGCAGTTATTGCTGGTGTTTCAATGGTGAAAGATGAAGAAGATATTATCTACTACACTTTAGCTGGAAATTATCGACAAGGCATCACAAAATTCGTAGTTCTAGATCATTTATCCTCAGATAAAACGACAGATGAAATTAGACGTTTTGCTGATGATTATCCAGAAGCAATGGTTTACCTAATTGAAGATAGAGACCCTTTATTTCATAAGTTTAGAAAAATGTCTGCTGCTGCTGAGTTTGCTCACAGAATGTGGGGAGCAGAATGGATATTTCCATTTGACGCTGATGAAGTTATTGCTTCATTGGACAAACCTCTACGAAATATTCTCAGTCAATTGGGGCCAAAACACTTTTGTCTAGGTCTCCAGCACAGAAATTATTTGCCACGCTCATTCTACGATTCGTCTGAACCTAATCCTCTCAAAAGAATGACTCACAGAAAGAAGGAAGATACTTCTCTTTTTCACAGTCAGGGTTACAGTAAGGTTATAGTTCGTTGGCAATTAGGTATGGAGATAGATCAGGGACATCATCTTGTAAAGTTTGAGGGAAAGAAGTTACCTGTCACAGCACTTGGAAAAAATCATGGACTCATTCTCAGACAATACAGATATCGTTCTAGAGAACAGATAAAACAAAAAATTGTGAATGGAGGAAAAGCTTACGAAGTAAGCCAAGATATATCACAAAAACATGGTGGCTTTTGGCAAGAACGTTACAAGCAGTATCAGAAAGAAGGAGAAAAATTTATTGATGAATTTTATGCCACTGAGATTAATGGATATTCAGATGCTATTTATGATCCAGCCTGGGTTTGAACTAGGGGTTAGGGGTTTACGAAGTCAGAAGTCAGAAGTCAGAAGTCAGATAGAGTAGGGGGTAGGGGGTAGGGGAGCCTTCATTAATGGATAATTGATAATTACCTCTCCCTAAAAGGGACAGGATTGACAAATAAGGAAAAAATTTATTCTCTTGGTCGATTGGATATGGCGCAGGTTTCGGAGCCATCCCACCCTACGGGAAGCTCCGCTACGACCGCTTTTTTCCCCTTGAAAGGGGAGGCAGAGTAAGCCGAGTTGTTTAATTATTTAATTATTTAATTATTAATTATTCGGTAAGACTGGCGACGTATAGCGCTGTGCGCAGGCAACAGCTCCGGAAGGCAACAGCTCATCTGGAGGAATAAAAAACCGATAATATAAGACTTTTAGCTATTGGACAGTTTTTGTAATTTGTAAATATGCCAGCGCACATTGCTATATGTCGGTAGGGCGACTTCAACAATTAATAATTAATAATTAATAATTACCTCTCCTGGAAAAGAAGAGGATTGACGCGGAGCGTGAAAATTTTTTCTTTTCTGTTGGTCGATGGTCGGCCAGCTCCGAGACCTCGCCATCCCACCCTACGGGAAGCTCCGCTTTTTCCGTTTGTCATGCTCCGCAAACATGTCGGCGATAGCCGTTAACCTAATTATGCGCTAGCAAAACGACCGCTTTTCTCCTTTAAAGGAGAGGCTTTAAACCTTAATTATTCGGTAAAGAAGTTATTTTTGCCACGGGGATGGATGAGCAACCCTCCAAAAATATTTTGATCAGGTTTGGGTGTTCGGGTTAATCAGATTGAGGCCAAGAGTAAGCTTTTCTTGACCGCGACTGAGATGTGGGTTGTATAGCAATGTGCGCTGGCATATTTACAAATTACAAGAACTGTCCAATAGCTAAAAGTCTTATACTATTCCAACGGAGATGCTGCGCAAACGGTTTTTTATTCCCCCAGATGAGCTGTTGCCTCACAGGAGTGCGCATTCCCTTGCGACTGGCGTCGTCGCGGGGTCGCACCGCTGTTGCCTGTTGCCTGCGCACAGCGCTATAGACCCAGTTATGCTCAAAAGGGTTGGAGAAAATTTTCCCATTTCCCTATTGCCCAAAACCTAAGCCCTTCGGCACGAAGCGATGATAAATATTTTTCTACTTGATCTTCTAAACAGCAAAAAAAATTAATGTAGTTCTGGAAGTAGTCTGTAACTGAGGAGAGATTTCTATGAATCAGGTAAGAAAAAAAGCCACTTTAAGTTTATGTGCAATTATGAAAAATGAAGGACCTTATTTGAGAGAATGGTTAGAATTTCATAAGTTAGTTGGTGTTGAAAGATTTTATTTATACAACAACAATAGTACCGATCGTACTCTTGATATTGTTCGTCCATATAGAGAAAATCACGAAGTAGTTCTGACAAATTGGCCTGTGCAAAATGGTCAACAAATGAAGGCATATAATCATTTCCTACAAAAGTATAAAAATGAATCAAAATGGATAGCATTTATAGATTTAGATGAGTTTTTATTCCCCACAGAAAAAAATGATTTAAGAGAAATATTAGAAGAATTCCCAGATGTTCCTGCTATTGGAGTTAATTGGTTGATTTTTGGCACATCAGGATATGAGAAAAAACCGAAAGGATTACAAATAGAAAATTTTACTAAACGAGCTAAAGAGGATTTTAAGGCTAATCTCAATTTTAAATGTATTGTTCGCAGTGAGTTTACTATTGAATGTATGACTCCTCATCATTTTGTCTATGTTAATGATGGAGTAGCAGTTAGCGAAAATCATGAAAAATTATCGGCAAAAGTTTCTCCTCAACATTCTGTGAAAAAATTGAGAATTAATCATTATTTTACTCGCTCTATGGAAGAAAGTTTAAATAAAATTAAGAGGGGGAGAGCAACTGTAAATCACAAAAGAAAAATAGGAGAACTTAAATATCATGATCGTAATGAAGTAGAAGATTTAACTATTCAAAGATATATTCCTAAACTCAAAAAGTCACTAGCCGTATTTGAGAGGGAGAAAGATGGGGTAACTACCTTAGAAGAATCAAATTCATTACTAACTATTGGGAATTTAGGTAAAGTAGTACTTGAGAATCAAATTCTACAATTAACAGGTTGGATAGTTTCTCTAATTCTAATTCCTGTTAGTGGTTTTAAAGTTTGGATTGGAGGTGAAGAGTATAAAGACTTTAAACAAACTCTAGGAATAAAAAGCCCGAGAATAAAAAAAGCCCGCCCTAGATTAAAAGGGGCAGAAAAGGCGAGATTTTGTCTAGAAATACCTCTCAATAAAATTCATAGAGAAAGCTATCAAGACCTCCTAATTATTTTAATCCCAATGTTGGGAAATTTCGAGGGGTCTGTTTTGATCGATGTCTTTAATCCTTCTAGGAAGGTTCCTTCTGAAGAATATATTAGTCAGATTGATAGAAATAGTTCTGTTGATTTTCAGTCTAATGCTTTTAAATGGTTAGGATATTTAATTCAAAGAATAGGTCTCAAACCAACAGATAGTATTCTTGATATTGGCTGTGGAATAGGTGAAGTTGCTTATGGCTTGACTTATTACTTAACACCTAAAGCACGTTATGAAGGCATTGAATTTTCAGAAAAAGCAATTGATTGGGCACAGCAAGAAATTACTCCTAGAAAATCTAACTTTAATTTTCAATACCAGGATATTTTTCATCCTATTTATAACTCAAAGGGGACTCTACCTATGAAAAATTTTATATTTCCCTATCCAGAAGCAAGTTTTGATGCGGTCTGTATTAGTAATTTTTTTACTCATTTATCTAGTATCGATATACGTCATTATCTCCAGCAAATTAAGCGAGTTTTAAAAGTAGGAGGAAAGTGTTTATTTGCCTGCTTTTTAATTAATTTTGAATCTCAAAATTTAATTGCTGACGGCAAGAGTTCTCAGCATTTAATCTATGAAATAGAAGGTGGTTTCTGTTTAGATTCAGAACTTCCAGAAAAGACAATAAGCTTTCAAGAATCCCTAATAATTGATTGGATCAAAGAAAGTGGTTTAACTGTTGTAGGCAAATATTATGGTTCGTGGTGTGGGCGTAAATCTTTTACTCATCAAGATTTGCTAATTCTGCAAAAAAAAACTGAAGTTCAATCAAAATTTAATAACTACCAAACAGTCTTGAAACAATACAAGCTTAGATTACAAAAAATTCAGGGAGAATTATGGCAGTAGAATTCTACTGCCATAACAATATTCTCATCTAATCAACTAGGTATAGCAGTCGAAGGAAAGGGCAAGGACATATCAAAAGCTTAAAACTCAGACAACGCCAGATTTTTTCTTCTTTTTTCTTTTTTCTTCTTTCTGCGATCAAGCAAAAATTAGTCTTAAATATTCAACACAAAAATGAGTAAAATCAATCAATTAGAAGGAGTAAAAACAAAAATTGTTTCGATTCATGTACCAAAAACTGCTGGTACAACATTTAAACAAGTTTTGAGGCAAATATATCATCTAGAAGAAATTTTCTTTGACTATCCGCACAGGGGTGATTTTCGTCATAATATGTTAACTAATCCTAAACCGGAAGTTAAAGTAATTCATGGTCATTTCCCTAGTAATAAATATGATTATAAATTTCCAGAATTTAGAAAAATAATTTGGCTCCGAGACCCAATCAAGAGATTAATCTCTTTTTACTTTTTTTGGAAGACTTGGCAAATTTTATTAGAAAGTGATGAACAAAATTTATCATCGGTCAAAGAGTCTAATTTGACATTTATAGAATTCGCCGAAAAACCAGAGATGCAGAATGTAATTAAATCAAAATTTGTTCAAGAGCAAAAATTAACAGAATTTGACTTTGTCGGGATTCAAGAATTTTTTCCTGAAGATTTACATGAACTAAAATTTATACTAAACTGGCCAGAGTATAAACTTGAAACCCAGAATACCAACCCTTATCCAGAATACAAGTCATTATTAGAAGAAGTATTATCTAATCAAGAAATAGTGGATAAAATATCAAGTATAAATCAGGAAGATATAGAACTTTATCAAGAAGCACTAAGTTTGCGGGAGACGCGGAGAAAAACGTCAAAAATACAATACTATACTCAAGAAAATCTCAAAAATTTATTATCTGGAAAACAAGAAATTAGCCAGCAAATAATAAAAACTAATCCTTTACTTACTTGGGGTTCTATTGACAGGGCAGTCATTAAAAATCAAGTTTTGCGCTTATCTGGGTGGGTCGCTTCCCTTGATGCTGGTATGGTGGAAGGATTTAAAGTTTTGATTGGTAATCAAGTGTTTAGTTTTTTTGAACAGAATCTCAATATACCCAGTCCAGATGTAGAAAAAATTCATCCTAGTTTAGATAGTGCAAGTAATGCCAGATTCCGGCTCAAAATACTTTTAAATCAACAACAAATTAACCAATTAAAGCATTCATTAATTGCTTTAACTCCTCAATTTCAATGTGGTGAGGGGATAATTTTATTAAAGGTATTAGCACCACTTTTGCCACTGCCGGAAGAGAAAGATATAAAAATAATTGATGTTGATGGCAGCGGTCAATTTATTCGTACTTCGTTCAAATTACTAGGAGATTTAATTCAGAGATTAGGTTTACAACCTACAGACCATATTCTGGATGTTGGTTGTAATATTGGTACTGTTCCTTATTCCTTAGTTCATTATTTACAACCTTCTGGTCGTTACGAAGGTTTTGATATGGTAAAAAATTTGATTTCCTCGTTACAAAAGGAAATTACAACACACAAACCTAACTTTAACTTTAACTGGCATAACATTCATCACCCTCTGTATAATCCCACTGGCACAATATCAGCAATTAATTTTACTTTTCCTTATCCTGATGAAAGTTTTAACTGTGTCTGTATTTCTCATTTATTAACTCATTTACAAAGTCTGGAAATTATCCACTATCTTGATGAAATATATCGAGTTTTGAAACCTGGAGGGAGGTGCTTATTAATTTGCTTTTTAATCAACTCGGAATCAGAACAGTTAATAGCTAAAGGCAAAAGTTATCAACAGCTTATTTATGAAACAGAATATGGTTTTACTAAAGATATTAATTTGCCAGAAAGAGGGATTGGTTTTAGGGAAAGTTTACTATTAGAGTGGATAAATGAACGAGGGTTTAATGTTCTAGAAAAATCTTATGGTTCTTGGTGTGGTCGGACTTCATCTTTTAAAGAAGATTTGTTAGTTTTGGAAAAAAATATTTGATATAGCAATTCCCAAGAAGGGTGAGCTACAAAATTGGTTGGTTTTAGGGAACAGGGAACAGGGAACAGAAGACAAATAAAAGATAGGTTTACCTCAAACTTACTGAGAAAGGCTATACCAACCACTAATATCAACAGGACTTACCCACGGATGCTAAATCGAGTGAGGGCAAATGCCATTTGCGCTCCGCAAAGCTCCGAATGACGCCCCTACAGATGGTGCTTTAAAGGTCAATTTGCCTAAGTCCCGATCAATTTGATGTGAGGTGGCACACAATTAGGTCGTAGGTTTTAGACGAGTTTTATGTGAGGTGGCACAGAATTATGAAATTTATTAACTTATCTGTCTCGATCTACACTCAACCCCGATTAAGATATTATTCTATGCAACTTAGAAATGAATTTGGTATAACAGTCGAAGCAAAGATTAGGACACCTCTAAAACTTCATGCATCTTACAAATAGTTTTGAATCTAGCTGTTTGCAGAGTATGACAAACGGAAATGCTGATAGCTATATAACTGTTTACTCAAAAATAATTTAACAGAGTCTTATCAATATGGAAAAAGTTGAAATAGTACAGAAACAACCTACACAACTAGCAGCAACTACAGGATTTTTAGACCAAGTAGCAATAGAAAATGAAACTGTTTGTTTAAGCGGATGGGTTCTCTCTTTTGAGCCTGAGTCTGTAACTAATTTTAAAGTTTTATTTGGCAGTCAACAATTAGTAGGATTTGAATTAACTCAAGGTCTTCCTAGCCCTGGGGTGAAAAAAGCACATCCAAATATTTCTGCTGCTAATAACGCTCGGTTTATTATTAGACTACCAATGAATAAACAGCAGCAAAAACAATTTAAAGATGCTCTGATTATTTTAATTCCTCTAGTTGCTGACCGTGAAGGAGAACCTTTATTAAATGCTGTTAATCCTGCATTATCTGCTTTAGTTAAAACACCAGAAGCAAGTAATTTACCAAGCCAAACTCCTCCAGTAGAACTTATTTCTGTTCATGTGCCAAAAGCAGCCGGAACAGCTTTCAGACAAGTTTTATTACAAGTTTATGGAACTCAGGGAGTTCTGACAGATAAAACTAATATGTTTGAAGATAATATGCCAGCTACTATTCATTGGCAGACTAAAGTTATTGAGGGTCATTTTCGCGCTGGTAAATACGATAAATTATTTCCTGATACTAAGAGAATTACATGGTTAAGAGAACCTATCCACAGGTTAATTTCTGATTACTGTTTTCGCCATATATCTAATCCCACAAAAGATTATCTAAATAAACAAGGTTTACTGAAGTTTGCTCAAAGTAACAGTAATCTTATGGCTTATTGTGTGAATGGTAAATCTCTGGATTATTTTGATTTTGTCGGAATTACAGAATATTTTGAAGAGGATTTACTGGCACTCAAAAATCTTCTTGGTTGGTCAGATTATCAAGTTATTTATCAAAATAGAAATCCTTATCCAGAATATCTTGACTTTCAGAAAGAGGTTTTATCAGACAAAAAATTAATGGATGAATTGGCAAGTGCTAATAGTCAAGATATGGAACTTTATGCAGCAGCTTTAAAATTACGAGCTGAAGGAAGAAGGAAGAAGGAAGAAGGAAGAAGGAATGAAGTTAGAAGTGAACAAAAAGAAGGAATAAGTGACATTAATTTACCAGCAGAAAATATAGTTAATAATCAAGGAAGAAGGGAGAAGGAGGAAGGCAAAAGCCAGAATTCAGAAGTTAGAAGCGAACAAGAAGTTAGAAGTGATATTAATTTGTCAGTACAAAATATAGTTAAGAAGGAGGAAGGAAAAAGTGCAATTAATTTACCTGAAAAAAATGTAGTTGATTTGGAACCATATACAGTGCCAGAAAAAACAAAAATATTAGCAACATTGGGTTCTTTGGATAAGGTAGAATTTGACCGTCAAGAATTATTACTAATAGGTTGGGTAGTTTCTCGTAATTTAGGAGCAGTAAAAAGCTTTCAATTAACTATTGCAGGTACTGAAATAGAAAATTTTGAAACTGCCTTAAATTTACCAAGTCCTGATGTGAGAAAATTACATCCGAATCTTCATAATTCTGACAAAGTAAGGTTTCGTATCAAGGCATTTCTTAACCCAGAACAAATTTCACAATTCCAAAATGCTGAAATTGTTTTAACTCCCATATTTAAAGATGGTAAAGGTCAGGTTTTATCTAAAGTAAAGGAAGGAAGAGGGAAGAAGCGGTGCGACCCCGCGTCGGCGAAAGACGCAAGCGGTCGGACCCCGCGTCGCCGACAGGCGCAAGGGAACGCCGACCAAGAGAGGGAATGCGCACCAAGAGAGGAAGAAGGAAGAAGTAATGAAGTCAGAAGTGAACAGGAAGTTAGAAGTGAGGAAGAAGGCAAAAGTGGAATTGATTTACCAGAAAAAAATGTAGTTGATTTGGAGCCATATACAGTGCCAGAAAAAACAAAACCATTAACTTTTTCTGAAGCATCCATAGGTCAAGAACAACCAAAATTCATCCCACCAATTGAACCAATTACAACAATAGGTCATCTAGATCGAGTAGCAAAAGCCAATCAAAAATTAATTATATCTGGATGGGTAGGTTCTTACAATTTTGGTTCTGTAGAAAGCTTTAAAGTTTTCATCGGCAGTCAAGAATTTACTTCTTTTGAACAAAAATTAGGTCTACCTAGCCCAGATGTAGCAAAAGTTAGGACTCAGCTTAATAATGCTGAAAATGCTAGATTTAGTCTGGAAATACCCTTGACAAAGGCAGAACTTCAAAACTGCCAAAATACTCTCATTACTCTGACTCCAATATTTCAAGGAAAAGAGGGAGAAATTCTGTTTCAACTATTTAATCCATCCCTGCCAATTCCTGAAGATAAATATATAGAAGGAAAAGCAATTAACTTTATCCAAAGAAGCTGCAAATTTTTAGGCGACTTTATCCAAAGAGTAGGTCTTCAACCCACTGCTGAAGTTTTGGAAATTGGCTGCGGAGTCGGTAATATTGCTTATGGTCTAGCCTATTATTTAAAATCTCCAGGTCGTTATGAAGGGAATGACTTTTCTGAGGAATTAATATCTTGGGCAAAGCAAAATATTAGCAGCCACAAACCACATTTCAATTTCCGTCAGATAGACTCAGATTTGAAACTTCCCTACGACGACAAAAGTTTTGATTTTGTCTTTATCGGTTCCAGATTTACTCAGGTCAGTGGAAAGGAAATTCGTAATTATTTAGATGAAATTTATCGAGTTTTAAAACCAGATGGTCGTTTCTTATTCCAATGTTTTTTAGTTAACCACGAGTCAGAACAATTAATATCTGAAGGCAAGAGTTCTCAACCTCTTGTTCATAAAGTTCAGGAAGGTTTTACTAAAGACCTAAATTCACCAGAAAAAGGGATGGGTTTTCTGGAGTCTTTATTGTTGGAGTGGGCAATTAATGCTGGTTTTAATGTATTAGGAAAATATTATGGTTCTTGGTGTGGACGAGTTGGTAAGAGAAGTTATCCAGATATGGTAATTCTGGAGAAGGAAGAAGTCAGAGTAAATAAGGAAAAAATTGATAGTTTGCTTAAAGAAGAAGCAGAAAATAAGCAGTCAGAAATTTTACAAGACTTGGAAAAAATAGATAGCGATCGCTCTTCCGAAGAAGTCAGAGTAAATAAGGAAAAAATTGATAGTTTGGTTAGAGAAGAAGCAGAAAGTAAGCAGTCAGAAAATTTACAAGACTTGGAAAAAATAGATAGCGATCGCTCTGAGGTTTTGCAGAATAATTTACCATCAGAATCTACTTTAAAAATTACTCCTGAATCTAAGTCTTCTGCCTCTCCTTTACTGGTGGAAATAATGGCAGATTTGGAGAAATCGCAAATAGAAATCCAAGAAATTCAAGCGGATCTAGAAAAGTTCAAATCTCAAAAGGAAGATATTCCTGCCAAGAGTCTATTTCCTGTAGAACCAGATATTTCAACTACAGCTAAAAAAAAACTTCTGACTAAACCTTTAGAAGAAGTTACTCAAAAGTCAAAACTTCCTACCCTTCCGCCCAAAAAAAAACAGGAATTATTGGGTTTATCCGGAGTAACAGTTGAAAATTTTTGGGAAATTATTTTAGTAGAAGGAAGGAGGAAGAAGGAAGAAGGAAGAGGGGATTTTTCTGATATAGAAGGAAGAAGGAAGAAGGAAGAAGGAAGAAGGGATTTTTCTGATATAGAAGGAAGGAGTAAGAAGGAAGAAGGAAGAAGGGATTTTTCTGATATAGAAGGAAGAAGGAAGAAGGAAGAAGGAAGAAGGGATTTTTCTGATATAGAAGGAAGGAGTAAGAAGGAAGAAGGAAGAAGGGATTTTTCTGAATCTTTGATAGAAGGAAGAAGGAAGAAGGAAGAAGGAAGAAGGGATTTTTCTGATATAGAAGGAAGGAGTAAGAAGGAAGAAGGAAGAAGGGATTTTTCTGAATCTTTGATAGAAGGAAGAAGAGATGACTCTAAACCTTCTATTAGTATTCTTACTCCAACCTGGAATTCATCTTTAGATTGGTTTGTGGAAACTGTTTTAAGTGTTCTTAACCAATCTATCCCTAACTGGGAATGGTGTATTGTTGATGATGGCTCGAAACAACCAGAAATTAGAAATGTACTTGCAGGTTTAGCAGAAAAAGAACCGAGAATTAAAGTTCTACTTTCAGAAGATAATGGCGGAATTAGTGCTGCTACAAATAAAGCTCTAAATATGGCTACAGGAGAATATATTTGTTTATTAGACCATGATGATACTTTGGCTCCCACAGCATTAGAAGATAGTCTGAATAAACTGGCAGAAGGATTCGATGTAGTTTATTCCGATGAAGATAAAATTGATTTTTCTGGATTAAATTATATCGTTCCATTCTTTAAACCTGACTGGTCTCCTGAATATTTTCGTGGTGTTATGTATGTTGGTCATTTATTATGTGTCCGTCGAGAAATAGCTTTAGCTGCGGGTGGTTTTAAGAGTGAATTTGATGGAGTACAAGACTATGAGTTTATATTACGAGTTTCCGAACAAACTAATAAAATTGCTCATATTTCTCGACACCTTTATCATTGGCGACAAGTTAAAGGAAGTATTTCCGGAGATGCCGATGCTAAAGCAGGTATTGAAGTAGTACAACAAGCTGCTGTTAACTCTCATTTACAAAGGATTGGTTTGGCAGCAAAAGCAGAACCAGGTTTAGGTAAACATCGGATAAATATTAATCCTTTATCTAGAAATAATCATCCTTTGATTAGTCTAATTATTGCTGCTCCTAATATTTCAGAAAATCTCGATCAATGGTCGAAAAATCTTTTGTCTGTTTCAACTTATCCGAAAAATGAAGTGATTTTAGTTGGTGGAGAAAAAACAGAAAATATTATCCAAAATTCTGAGGTAAAAGTTTTAAGTCTATCAGGGCAATTTAATTATTCTCGTGCTTATAATCTAGCTGCCAAAACTGCCCAAGGAGAATATTTTATTTTCCTCAATACTAATTTAGAAGTTGTTACTGAAGATTGGCAACGACATCTTTTATATTACGCCGAACAATCTGATATTGGTGTAGTGGGAGGACTATTAATTTTCCCAGATGGAATTGTTGAACACGCAGGCATTATATTAGGAAAATCTGGAAAAGTTGATTATGTAATGCGAGGTTTTCCCTCTAACCATGATGGTTATGCAGGTTCTTTAGTTTGCGCAAGAGAAGTATCTGCTGTAAGTCGAGATTGTTTGATGGTGAGTAGGCAAAATTTTGAAATGGTTGGAGGTTTTAATGAACATTTTTTCTCTGATTATCAAGATGTTGATTTGTGTTTGAAGTTGAGGAAAAATGGCAAGCGAATAGTATTTACCCCTCGTAGTGTTTTAATTAATCATCAATCAGAAAAACACAGACAAAGAAATTATGATGTGGTTGACTATATGTTGCTATTAGACCAACAGCAAATTTATATGGATTTGGGCGACCCATATTACAATCTAAATTTTGATATTCAACGTAACGATTACACTGTCGTTTTGTAGTTGTAAACCTACTTTTTATTCATCAGTTAAAACCCATTTGTTCTCAATTTTGAAAACCCCCTCTTTATAATCAACCATTGTGACTGCTGCCAAGGTTTCAATCCAAACCGTGGCACCACAACTATGAGGTTTATTTGCTCGGTACACAATCCGACAGGGACCATGAATTTCAGCTTCATGGCCGGTTGCTAAATTTTCTGTGCCTTCTTTGACCGAAAGAATTGTCAAATCAGTATTTTTTTTGGTTGTATTGATTCCAATGTGGTTGCGATTGAAGTGAACAGTGTTCTTGCCAGAACGCTTATGGGAACACCAACGTGGTTTCGGACCTTTTCTTCTGCGATGTATTCTTGGCATTCCTTCATGCAAGGGAATTACCCAAACTCGATTATTGATTTTTCTGGCCCCTTGTATGCGGCCTTCTTTAAGCAAGACTCGAACTCTTTGAGTAGATATACTTAAAAGACTTGCTGCTTCTGTGGTGCTTACAAACATGATTTCTTTTATTGCGACTGTCGCAATAGTACATTAGATAGCTGAAATTGTAGTTAGTGGGAAGAAATTTACTGGAGATATGGGAGTGTGAAAAATGAGAAAATGATTTTCCAGATAGATTATAGATACTCGCAGCTTAAAATCTGTGGCCCAAGGTAGATGATAGAATAGAGAGTAGTTTGATTTGATTTGGTGTCAGATGAATCGGCAGCAAATTGAATGAGTTCGATGCCCATTAAATTTGCAAACATCCCAGCAGAAGCTTTCGCCCTAGTTGAAAAACTTGCATGATTATCTTGCAATAACCCCGGAAATTTTCCACCATGCACACTGCCTACCAATATAAATTAAGGCCCAAGAAAGAGCAAATAGCCACAATAGAAATGTGGTTGGAATTGTTGCGTCGGCAGTACAACTATAGGTTAGGTGAAAGATTCTCATGGTGGTCAGAAAGCCGTTGTCCAGTTAACGCCTGTCCCTTGGTGATGCCAATTCCTCAACTAAGAGATAATCCAAATTATTACTCTCAAAAAAAAGATTTGGTCAATACCAAAGACAAATTTCCGGAATACAAGCTAATTCATTCTCAGGTTTTGCAAGACTGCATAAAACGGGTAAAACTTGCCTTTGATAGATGGTTGAAAGCCGACAAAAATGGACAGAAATTAGGAAAGCCAAGATTTAAAGGAAAAGGACGTTATCGCAGTTTTACTTATCCTCAAATCAAACTTGATTGTATTGAAGGAAATCAAATTAATTTGCCCAAAATAGGAAAGGTAAAGTTAATTCAGCATCGTCCAATACCAGAAGGTTTTATAATTAAAACAGTGACGATTAGTCGTAAAGCTGATGGTTATTATGTGACTTTATCCCTAGAAGACAAATCAGTTCCAGCTTTGACTTTTAATGTTGAACCTACATTAAAAAACACTCTGGGAATCGATATGGGACTGAAGGAATTCTTAGTAACAAGTGAAGGAGAATCTGTCCCCATACCTCAATATTATAGAAAATCTCAGAAGCGATTAAAGACTCTACAAAAACGTTTATCTCGAAAGAAAAAAGGAAGTAAAAGGAGGCTAAAAGCTGTTAAAGCTGTAGCCAAACAACATAAAAAGGTAGCCGATAAACGTAAAGATTTTCATTTTAAAACAGCTAATGAATTGTTATCAAAAGCGAATGTTATCGCCCATGAAAACTTATATTACTACCTTTATTATCACTCCAGTAAAAGTCTAGATATCTTCCACTAGCTTCGCTCTCTCTAGCCATTTGTAAAAATTCTGGTCGGTTAAGACCATGACCAGGATAAGTAGAGTAAACAACAAAAGTGCTTGGTGCTTTACCAGTTTTATCATCAAATACTCTAGCAACCGCTAAGTCATGACCTTTCAAAACACCATAGTTTTCTGTACAAATATCGATAGAAATTACTCTGGCTTTCAAAGGACCTCCAGCATAAGCAGAAATTGCTGATAAGAAAGTTACAGCAGATGTAGCAGCAACAGTTAAAGTTAGAGAACGAACCAAGCTTTTTTTTGTTGAATTGATAAATTCTGTAATTACTTTTGACATTTTATTTCCTCATTTATTTACTCTTTTTGCCCTGTAATTAACCATCTCATACAATTCTAATTCGCTCATTTTCACATCCACAAGTCGGAAAAGGACGGATAAAGACGGAGATTTTGTTAAGAAAATATAAAAAGGACGGAGAAAGAAGGATAATAGCGGATAAGCTTTTCAGAAAAATTAATTCTAAGACAATGGACTGGCAAACAGTTTTAAATTCAATTGATGAGTTAGTCTTTCAGCAAACTGGAAAACACCTAAATAATCTACAAATGGGAATTTTGAAAGGTGTTCTGAATAACGAAAAATATAGAGAAATTGCAGAACAATATAAATGTTCTAATGGTCATGTTAAGGATGAAGGATACGAACTCTGGCAAATTTTATCAGAGATTTTTGGGCAGAAGTTAAATAAGTCAAATTTTATTGCTACAGTCGAACGTTTAGGATTTGCAAATTATCATTCTCGGTTATTTAATCCAGTGCAAATTGGTAGTCTCAATCTTTGCTCTAATTCCGAAACAGCAGAATTAGAAAATAGTTATGTTGCAAATACTCAGTCAAATTACAAAAAGACAACTTCTTGCCAACCCATCGTTGAAAATGTCTTATACAAAACTAAATTAAATACTGTTTCTAAATTAATCAAACTCGGTTTAACCGCAGAGCAAATTGCTGAAGCGGTAGATTTACCATTAAATGAAGTACAACAACTAATGGAGTAAATTTGTCAGTATGATAAGTCAGACAAGTTTAGCGATCGCCTCTGGTTCATTTAAAATCTTTTTATCAGGACTTCTCTCCTCACCCCCCTTTTTTTAAGAGTGAGTAGTATAAAATTTTATGTTTACTTGAGTAGGATAAACAATAAAAGCTGACGGCTGATAGCTAATTAGCTTATTGACTTACAATTACTAAAAAATCACATATTCTAAAGATATAGTTTTGATGAAAAATATTTTATTTGTTCTGTACGAAGATTTTCATTCTAATAGTGCCCTTCATGTGCATCATTTTGCGAATAATTTAGTTAAATTGGGCTTTGATTGTGTGGTGGCTGTTCCTAGAAATAAACAGACTGTTTCTCAAGTGGGAGAACATTTAACACATTTATATAATGTGACAGAATATGGTGAATTTTATCGGCTGAATAAATTATTTAAAAATCAGCAAGGTCCGGATGTGGTTCATGTTTGGACTCCGAGAGAAGTTACGCGAAATTATTGTCATAAACTCCGGAAAGCTTATGATTTTAAATTAGTAATTCATTTGGAAGATAATGAGGAATATGTTCTGGAAAAATATTTAAACAAACCTTTTAAAGAAATAGCTAATGCTAATGGATCTCTCGCAATTCCAGATAATGTTTCTCATCCCCAGAAATATCGGGAGTTTCTAGCAAGTGCTGATGGAGTAACAGTAATTATTGAAAGGTTAAAAGAATTTGTGCCGAATAATGTGCCGAGTTTAGTTTTATGGCCTGGTGTAGAAACCGAGTATTTTTATCCCAGAAATCCCAACCCAGAAATAGTAAAAAGGTTTAATATTCCTGAAAATACTTTAGTTTTTTCCTACACCGGAAATGTTCATGCTGCTAATACTCATGAGGTGAGAAGTTTGTATTTAGCTGTAGCAATGTTGAACCGAGAAGGTAAACCTGCAGTGTTAGTTAGAACAGGTAGAGATTTCTGTAATTTTTTGGGAGATGATGATAATTGGGCGCGGAAATATGCCATTGAATTAGGATATCTAGACCGGAGTTTAATGCCAGAAATTTTGGCTTTGGCAGACGTGTTAATTCAACCAGGTAGACCAGATAAATTTAATGATTATCGTTTCCCCTGTAAATTACCAGAATTTTTGGCAATGGGTAAACCTGTAATTTTGCCTGCGACTAATATTGGTTTGGTGATGGAAAATGAGAAAGATGCTTTGGTTTTGCCTATGGTTGATGCAGTGAATATTGTTGAATCGGTGGGTAAGTTGTTTGAGGATAACTCTCTATCTGAAAAGTTAGGTCAAGGTGCAATTAATTTTGCTAAAACTAATCTCAATTGGCAGAAAAATACAGAATTATTGAAATCTTTTTATCAAGAGATTCGGTAGTTTTTTGTGCCAGAAGGAAGAAGGAAGAAGGAAGAAGGAAGAAGGAAGAGGGAAGAGGGAAGAGGGAAAAATATTGCTTTGTCTGAGCTTTCAGGTTTTGAATCTGTCCGTACCCTTTGCTTCGACTGCCAGATTATGGAAAGCCTCAAATGTTAATTTATGGCTTTCTCTCTATTAGACATCTCCAATAATAAAAAATCAAATCAATTATCGTAGATAAATCATCAATTATTTCCCTCTACTCCCTACTTCCTCTTTTCCAGAGAGGTCTATTTTAGATTCGTCTTCTGATATAATTAGGGTTTGCTGAATAAAGTCTTTTGGTCGGGGTAGGAGTCAGGAGTCAACACACCCCTGCCCCTCCCCAACCCACCCCCGCCCCTCCCAGGAGGGGAGCCAGGAGGGGAAGTCAGGAGGAACGGGGAATTATAGAGGAGGTAGTCGGAAAAATTGTAAGAGTGATTTTTCTGCCATAATCGTCCCAAAATACTAGCTTTATGCAGCTCTTGCCAGCAAAAAACTGACACTTTTTTAGACAAAAAAATGCTACAACCTTTATCTGTCAATGCTTTGATATTTAATCAGCAAGCCCTAATTATGCCAACTGGGTAATAATAAAAATTAACTACTCTAATATTGTGTAGCGGAAACTAAGGTTTCTTTGTAAAAAAATATAGTAGATACAGTAAGAATTCAAATTTTTTGATACAAAAATTGCTTATAGAAAGCTTAAGGTGAGGAGCAAAAGAGCCAAAAATCCCATTGTTATTCCATTTCTGTTGGTTTAAGTAGTAACTCCACTCCCTCTAATATTTTTTCTACTCTCTCCGGTGAAAGAGTACCTATTTTCTCTGTCAATTTTGCTTTTTCTACTGTGAAAATCTGGGATATATTCACAACTGTTTGATCTGGTAAATTTGCCTCACCTACTGCCAAAACAATATTACCAGGAACAGCAGCAAGCTTGAGATTAGAACTTAAACTACAAACAACCACAGTCTTAATCAAACTAAAATTAAAAACATTGTTCTGAATTACAACATGAGGATGTCTGTAAGTACCTTGAGAACCGGATGGTTCATCTAATTCAATCCAGAATATATCACCTTGATTAATTAGCACTCGTCCTCTATTATACTCCTATGATGTCCACTAATACTACTTATTGATGTCAATGCTTCTGTCTCAGAAACATCCTCATAAGCAGCATTTATTTTTTCTAGCAATAGTCGATTTTGATGCCGACGAATAAACTCCTCTAGAGCGATCGCAATTAAACGACTTCTAGATATTTTCATTTCTGCTGCTAGTGCTTCAGCTTGTTCAAACAGATACTCTTGTAATGAAATTGCAGTTTTGACAGTGGCCATATAATTATAATTTAACTTTTATGTTAGTATAATCACAGGTTATATTGCTGTCAATACTTATTCTCAAAGGTCTTACCTCTGGGATTTATTGAGACATTTAAATCCTCCTGATACTCAAACTCAAAATTATCCTATATTCTAGATTTAATTTAGAGTCAATTTGTTTCAAATAATTCCAGAGAAAATCTTAAATTCAGGAAAAATCTAAAATCTAAGATTGAAAAGGACAGAGGCCAGAAGGAAAAATTGCTTGAGATTTGAATCTTGATCCAATCGTAGGAAGTGTAAAAATATCCAGTATTCCAGCCTTCATAGCAAAAAGGCAAGAAGTTTTGGGTGTCTAATAACGGAATCTTCATCTGCGACCTTGCTATAACTTCTGCCACTGAAGCAAATATTTTAGTTCTACTTAGATAAATAGAGTAATTAATCATAACTATGGAAACTTTTCTGACTTTACTTTACGAAACTACTCAATATGCAAATACCATAGTGAAGACTCAACTCATACATCTAAGTTGGGTCAGTTTGATAATTATATTTGTAGCTGGTTTACTTACCAGTTTGACACCCTGTATGCTTTCGATGTTACCAATAACTATTGGTTATATTGGTGGATATGAAGCCCAGAACCGTATTCAAGCTGCTGCTCAATCTACTTGGTTCTCTTTAGGATTAGCCACAACTCTTGCTGGTTTAGGGATTGTAGCATCATTGCTGGGAAAAGTATATGGTCAAGTAGGTATAGGATTGCCAATTATTGTTAGTATAGTTGCTATTTTAATGGGTCTTAATTTACTAGAAGCATTGCCATTACCTATGCCTTCTTTTGACAGTATGGGATGGATATCTCAAGATTTACCTAAAGGAATACGTTCATATTTATTAGGTTTAACATTTGGTTTAGTTGCATCTCCCTGTAGTACTCCCGTATTAGCAACATTATTAGCTTGGGTTTCTACAACTGGAGACTTGGTTTTAGGAGGGGTTTTATTGTTATTTTATGCTTTTGGTTATGTAACGCCTTTGATATTAGCAGGTGCTTTTATAGCTAATATTAAAAACTTTTTAGAACTACGAAAATGGTCTAGTTGGATTACACCTGCTAGTGGTATTTTATTAGTTGGTTTTGGTGTATTTTCTCTGTTATTTAGAATAGTACCAATTACTTAAAAACAAGGTAGTTTGATAGATAGTATTCATTAATGGATAATTGATAATGGATAATTGATAATTACCTCGGGTTTTAACCGCTACGGAATTGAATATAAGGAAATATTATTTCTTCACAGGAGTCGATTGGATATGGCGAAAAGACCTCGCCATCCCACCCAACGGGTGCGCTCCGAAGAGAGAACTCCGTTCCGCTGTCGCGTTTCGCGTCAGCGTTGCGTTACGCCAGTTTTGCGAAGCAAAAGCAAACGACCGCTGTCTTGGTCGATTGGATATGGCGAGGGGACCTCGCCATCCCTCGACCGCTTTTTTCCCCTTAAAAGGGTCGGCTTCAAGGCGCGAATTATTTAATTATTAATTAGTTAATTATTCGGTAATACCATTTATCAAAAAAATACTATATTTACATAAGACTTCAATGATCAAGTAAAATAATTAAGTAATTAGTAGTAGTTAATAACGTTTTTAGCGATTCTTAGCTAGTAAATGTATATTATTCTTATGTTTACTACTCCCAGTACGAGCGTCCCATGTAATTTTCCTGCCCACTCCCCTACTCCCTTCCTCAATAAAACATAGAAAATTTTTTGAGATTTGGTATGATTTATGGTTGAGGTGGTAAACAAAAAATAGTCAAATTATTGATACTTTAGTCAAAATAGGTTAAAAATATGCTCAAAAGTTTATCTTTTCTTTTGCGGGTTTAATACCCCACCGTCAATGGGAGTGATTAAAATTGCTTGGGGTTTGTAGACACGGAGTGGCCTGTCGAAGACTATCCATAAGCAATTTTCCCTTCTGCCTTCTTCAAACAGTAATGGTAATACCATTTCACTTTAAGGATGTCACAAATAGTTTCAAAGTTATAATGTCAAATAATCCGTTGAAAGTATTGAAACTTCAAAGTTTTTTGTCTTAGGACTTACGCAGAGAATCTATATATAGCGATGGTGAATGGTATTTTCCCCTACAGATGGTGGTTTAAAAGTAAATTTGCGTAATTCCTGTGTCTATTAAATCTTAACTTTCAACTTTTGAATTTTGACTTTTGACTTCCGTGAAATGGTATAACTTTTTTGCCTTGAATCAACTACTTTTTAGATGTATCTAGGTTTTCCTAGGTCATGCTACGCAAACAACCATTTTTACCTAAATAACACGGGAGCATGAAAGCCATCGTCTTTTAAGCGATGGATGAAAGGCGAGGAGTCGGATTTTAATCCGATGTATTTTATTTGACCGAAAAGCCACGTTGAAGGCCCCGTGTTTGAACCGTGGGGATGAAAACAAGGGAGTTATTTAGACTAGACAACTAAAGTAGCCCTCTGTTACTATGATCAACAATAAGTTTTCAGTCCGCCTGTTTCAAATGTACTCTTGTCAGCAAGTTTTAGTAGGTAAAAATCCTGAATTAATTGCTATCTTAAAATTCTTGTGCGAACAGTCTCACAAGCTAACTAACATGGGAATATATTATGCCAGGCAACTATATTTTAAGTCTCAAAAAGGCATTGGCAAGTATGACTTAAAAAAGGTATACAAAAAGAACAATCACTATAAAGTTTTACATTCTCAAGCAGCACAACAAATATTGAGAACTGTAGCGGAATCATTTCGCTCTTATTATGGTCTAATAAAAGCCTATAATGAAGGTAAAATCGAACACAGACCAAGGATTCCTAACTATAGAAAAAAAGGGGGAATGGCTACAGTTAGCTATCCCAAACAAGCATTAAAACTTAAAGATAATCAAATTAGAGTACCACTAGGTAATACCTGTAAGCGCTGGTTTGGTCTAGATTGCTTTTATATTCCTATGCCAAGTAATCTTGAATTTTTATCTCTTAAAGAACTGAGAATATTACCGAGGAACAGATGCTTTTATTGGGAATTTATCTATGAAAAAGAAGAAGTAGTTAAACCTCAATTAAATCAAGATAATGTATTAGGAATAGACCATGGTGTAAATAATTGGTTGACCTGTGTATCTAATGTAGGTACAAGCTTAATTGTAGATGGGAAACACCCACCCCTATCCCCTCCCGGGAGGGGAACTAAAGGGGTGGGTTGGTACAACAAACAAGTATCAACTATTAAAGAAAATCAACCGACTGGATTTTGGTCAAATAAATTAGCTTCCATTACTGAAATTCGCAACCGCCAAATTCGTGACGGAATTAATAAAGCAGCCAGAATAGTAATTAATCATTGTTTAAAAAATTCTATTGGTACAATTGTATTTGGTTGGAATAAAGGTCAGAAAAATCAAATAGAATTAGGAAAAAAAAGTAATTCTGAGTTTGTACCAATTCCTACAGCTAGACTCAAAGAAAGAATAGCTCAATTATGCTATGAATATGGAATAATATTTATAGAAACAGAAGAGAGTTATACAAGTGTCGCTTCATTTTTAGATGGTGACGATCTGCCTATTTATGGTGAGAAACCCAATGATTGGAAACCGTCAGGAAAAAGAATAAAGCGTGGTTTGTATAAAGCACGTAATAATTGGTTAATTAATGCAGACTGTAATGGGGCTGCAAATATAATCACAAAAGTAAGCAGAAAGCTAAGGTTAAACTTAAGCCGACTGTGTAGGGGCACCGCGGAAATTGTCCCCAGAGAGTTTATCTTTGGTCAGCTAAGAATAGACGGAGCAACACGGATTTATCCTGTTGCGTAGTATCTGCTTAGAATCCCCTCGGCAAAAGCTGCGGGGAGTAGTCAACCTTTTCAGGTATTTGCCTTGCTAATACTGGATTTAAAGCCATTTTCGGTATGAAAAATCTCAAAGTGCTGTTATGATGAATGATTTAGGATTACTGTACTTGACTTTTTCGAGGGAATATTACTATTGGTACACTACGATGAAAAAATATAAAATCTGATAGGAATTAAATTAATGGATGCTAAAGATTCAGGATTAGGCTGGACGTTAAATCCTCTCAAAATATTTAGAAGAGAAATATTGCCATTATTGGCTGATTTACGGTTAGCGATCACTTTATTATTAATAATTGCTATAAGCAGCATTTCTGGCACAGTTATAGAGCAAGGTGAATCAATAAATTTTTATCAGGAAAATTATCCAGAAAAACCAGCATTGTTTGGATTTTTGACTTGGAAAGTAATTTTGTTATTAGAGTTAGACCATGTCTACCGTACTTGGTGGTTTTTATCAATATTAATTTTGTTTGGAGCAAGTTTAACTGCTTGTACATTTACGCGACAAATGCCAGCCCTAAAGTCTGCTAATCGCTGGAAATTCTATAATAAGAAACAACAATTTGAGAACTTAGCATTAAGTACAGAAATAGAAACAGCTTCCCTAGATTCCCTAGGAAAAATATTACAGCAACGTGGTTATCAGGTATTTCAAGAAGGAGATAAACTTTATGGGCGCAAAGGAATTATTGGTAAAATTGGCCCCATAATAGTTCACGCTAGTATGTTGATTATTTTAGCAGGGTCAATAGTTGGTTCAATGACCGGATTTATCGGTCAAGAAATAGTACCGAGTGGAGAAACTTTTCAAATTAAAAATATTGTGGATGCCGGAATTTTTGCCGAATCACAAATTCCTCAAGATTGGTTAGTCCGGGTAAATCGTTTCTGGATTGACTATACTCCAGAAGGAGCAATTGACCAGTTTTATTCAGACCTATCAGTATTAGATAAAAATGGCTCCGAAGTCGATCGGAAAACTATATTTGTGAATCAACCTATGAGATATCATGGGGTGACAATGTATCAGGCAGATTGGGCAATCGCTGCTGTTCAAGTCAGAGTTAATAGAAGCCCTGTTTTTGAGTTACCAATGGCCAAATTAGATACAGCGGTCGGGGGCAGAATTTGGGGAACTTGGATTCCGACTAAACCAGATTTGAGTGAGGGTGTATCTTTACTGGCAAGAGATTTACAAGGAACTGTATTAATTTACGATGCCACTGGTAAATTAGTTGCTAGTGTGCGGGAAGGAATGTCTACAGAAGTTAATGGGATAACGCTATTTGTTGACAAAATTATAGGTAGTACGGGTTTACAAATAAAAGCTGACCCTGGAATTCCTATTGTTTATTTAGGTTTTGGTTTATTGATGTTGAGTGTGTTGATGAGTTATGTTTCTCACTCGCAAATTTGGGCTTGGCAAGAAAGCGAGCGGGTTTATATTGGAGGTAAAACTAATCGCGCTAGTGTGGCCTTTGAACGGGAAATGTTGGATATTTTAGATAGATTAGATCGTAGACCTCTTGCAAAAGTGGCTGATACAGTATGATGAGACTACTCAGTAGCGATCGCTAACTCCAAACAGGGGAGGGAGGGTAGGAAGTGTGGGGATGGTGGAGAGTACAGGGTCTGGTCTAACCCTATGCTGCAAACTTCACGCAAGACCCGCATCCTCTTTTCGGACTACACTCGAGTTATACTGTCGATGATGAAAAACCTACCCTTGTCAGGATGGGGTGCTTTGAAACGGGGGTTGGTGAATCAAGCTATGAAAGCTAAATTTAGCCAAATATAAAATGCTTTTCAGTTAATAGTTAGGCGATTTTGACATCCTCCCCGGCCTGAAGGCACGGGGATTCCTACCGAGCCTAAGCTCCTCGGCGAGTTGACGTCTCACAGGCTGCTGCACCCACCCCTCTTGCTCCCCTCCCGGGAGGGGATGGGGGTGGGTTACGCTTGCCTCCACGTCCGTTTAATGTCTCGGACTGCCCGCCCGCGACTAATATATTTATCGCTGCATTCTCGTCTCTATCATGTTTTGCACCACAGTTGAGACACTCCCATTCTCGCACCTTCAGGTCTAGCTTCCCACCTTTAAAGCCACAATTTGAGCAAACTTGGGATGTTGGCTCAAGGGCGACTAATTACTCTGAAATCGCGACCATATTTTTCTGCTTTTCCTTCTAAAAAAGTCCTGAATGTTCTCCAACCTAAATCAGAAATTGCTCTGGATAATTTACGGTTTTTCACCATACCAGAAACGTTTAAATTTTCTAAAATAATTGTTTGGTTTTCACGAATTATTTCAGTAGATAATTTATGTAGAAAATCTGTCCTTGTATCTTTCAGCTTGGCATGGAACTTAGCTACTCTAACCCTGGCTTTTTCATACCTTTTAGAGCCTTTAGTTTTATGAGATAATGACTTACTTAACTTTTGATACTTCTTAATTCGTTTCTTTAGTGGCTTAGGAGCATCAACCTTTGTACCGTCGCTGAATGTAGCAAAGGTTTTAATACCTAAATCTATACCTACTGAATTATCAGTTTTAGGTAAGACTTCTGGTTGTATTTCTACTACAAAACTCAAGAAATATCTATGAGCTGAATCTTTGATTACTGTTACTGATGATGGAGCAGCAGGTAAATCTCTTGACCATACAATTTTCAGCTTTCCAATCTTGGCGCTTCTAAACTTTGTGTTGACCAACTTTAAACCCTCCCTTTGTAAATCTAGCAGTTTGCTTTGACTTTCTACTTTTAAATTTAGGAGGTTTAATAGGTTTACCTTTCTGTTGACCTTTAGTTGATTTGAAAAAGTTTTGATAAGCCTGGTTTAAATCATTCAAAGATTGCTGCAATGGTATGTTAGAGACTTCTGACAACCATTCTCTTTCTTCAGTCTTTTTAGCTTGAGTAATAAAAAGCTTTTGTAGTTCTGAATTAGAAGATTTCTTTTCTCCTGATTTATACCTATTTTGGCAGTAAACTAGACTATCATTCCAAACCACACGGACACAGCCAAATAGCTTGGATAATCGGTATTTTTGTCCCGGTGTTGGATATATACGGTACTTAAATCTAGCTTTCATAACTTGACGCATCAAACTAACGAAATTATAACATATTTTTTATTGAAAAAAATCAACCCGCAATAAAAAGTCGCCCTAGAAGGGCGAGGCTTGAGACCCATTTTTTCGGTCATTAAAGCACAATCATAGCCACGCATCACCAACGCCAAAAAAACGTATTGCTATACTTTTTTAAATAATAATGATTAAAGTTAGAGAAACTCAGGCCGAAGTCTACTATTAATATCATGTCCTCATATCCGAAGGCAATCGTTTGTATAAACCCAAGGGTGAATATCTACAGATTTAAGTTTTTTTCTTGCTCAATAGCCTTCCTTCCTCTTCCCTCTTCCAACTTCGGTCTTCCTTACCTTCGCGCTTATAATACCGATGCTACCGGACATGATATAAGTTAGAAAAAATTTAAAGTCTTAGCTAATAAAGAGACAGCACTAATAACTCCAATAATAATCATCAAGTTATTGAAGTATTTTGATAATTTATTGGCAAGATTTTTGTCTGACAAGGTACGATTAACAATCTGCCAATCTGAAGATAAAACTAAACTAGATAAACCACGCCAAATATCAGCATCAATTAAAGTTTGCTCTTTTTTTATTCCTGTTACAACTACAATTAAATTCTGTTGAGTTGGTAAGCGATATTCTTTCAATTCCAAAGCTAGTTCTTGTTGACGTTGGAGTGAAATTTCGGCAATTTTGTTAGTTGTATTTGGCAACTTATCTTGGAGTAATTTTTTAGCTTTCTCGGTATTAGTTAATTCTTGTATATGCTGAAAATCAACTTGAAAACCAAGCTCTCCTCCTAAACTTACAACTTGACTAATTTCTACTGTGAAATGTTGTCTTTCTTCTGTATTTAAAGCCGCAGCAGCCAACATTCGTAAAGTTCTTTCATTATCTGTAGAATCTGAGATTACCCAAGCTATAGAAATCCGAATCTGGCGATCGGCAAAATCAACTCGATCTGTAGGTTCGATACCTGTTAATAAACATAGTAAACTATTATTTTTTCGGCTCAAAACTACTGAAGCAGATTCACTATCAATTAATTGAGTAGCTTCTTGAATAATAGTAGGTAAATCTTGTTTATCTATTCTGGCTTGACTTTCTTCAGTAATCTTTAGCCAACGGTAATCATCATCTTGAGAAAAGCCTCTACTTTCAATATATATTTCCATATAAATCTCCTTTTTGAATTTTCAGATTTTACCAATAAAAACAATGAATAAAATAGATATTTGTATTTGGGACTGGTTATCGTATGTTTGTTAGATGAAATTTTCCTCAAATAGGAAAGTAATAACTGTTTACTTGCTTATTTTTATCGATATTCAACTTCCCAAAACTTCTTTATTACTTGCACCTTTCTGAATCAATATCTTAAGTAAGTCTGAATCTCCTTTCACCCAAAACTTTTCTTCTGTCGGGAAAATTTCTTCGGGATATTCAGTTGCAAAGTCAATTAATTTTCCTATCCAGCCATCAGGAACATAATGCTCCATTGGAGTACCTTCAGGATAAAATTATCCTACTTTGCAATTGTCAAAATCTACAAACATAATCGGGAATAAATCTTGAATATCCCACCAGAAGATGGCTGATGTGTAACGTCTTGCTAGCTCTATGCTTAATACATCTTTATTTACTTTAAACTCTGACATATAATCAAGAAATTTCCCAGCAGTCTTTTCATTTACTATATGAATCCCAAATCTATCTGAGTCTTTAGAATCTGGTACTTTGTGACCATAATTTATGAATTCATCACGCCACTTATTCATATCAAGTACCCATAATTCTCTTTCACTTCTAAAGTAATAAAATTTGCCTTGATAGCGAGCAACTACTACAACCAATTCGATTTATAAATCACTTATTTTCTTCTTTTAGTCACTTTTTTTATAACCTTTAATATCGATTTTTTCCAGCCATTCATCAAATATTGGGAGTACCGATAAATTCATTTTAGCTTTATACCAATTTCAAAAAAGAATACTATAAAAAGTGGATTTTGATCGGATATGCTTAACAATAGCTTCTCCAGTTCATTTGAGATAGTTATATCTATCATTTTTCCCTTTTTTTCAATATTTACCGAATAATTAAGGTTTAAAGCCTCTCACTCGCTGTGGAGAAACAAGCGGTTGTTAGCGTAGCTGTGAGATGGCGAGGAGACCTCGCCATATCCAATCGACCAAGAGAAGGAAAAATTTTCATTATTAGTCAATCCTCTTCTTTTCAAGGAGAGGTAATTGTTAATTATTAATTGTTGAACCCTTCTTCCTTCTTTCTTACCGAATAATTAATAATTAATAATTAATAATTAAATAATTCGCGCCTTGAAGCCTCCCCTTTTAAGGGGAAAAAAAAGAAAATATTCCTTATATTCAATTCCGTAACGGTTTTAACCAGAGGTAATTATCAATTATCCATTATCAATTAATGAATTCTACCATTTCTAACAAACATTGATCAAATTGGTATTAGATAGTAGTAGACTGACACATCTAAAACTGTGCACTCTTATTTTTGTTTCTAGGTGTCTTGATCTCCCCATCCCTCCATCTCCCCATCTCCCATCTAATGCACCATTTAAGGTGTGTCAGTCCAGTAGAGTGCATTAGTAAAGGTAATACACGATGGTATTAATAGGATTTGATGAAATTTCTAAATCAATAACTTAAATTTTTAAAGCACTCTAATATCAACAACTATAAATTATAATAAATCTCTGCCCTGAAGTACGACAAAACCCGCAGTATTTTTACAACCCTTAGAAAACTGAGTCAGAGCATTTTTAATATGAGCATCTAAACCAATCCAACTAACAACAGGTTGTAAAAATTTAGGGGTACGCCCTTCATGGTGGATTTTCAACAAAAACCGTAATAAGTAACGTAAAGGTTGGTCATTATCCACGGGATTATATTCAGCATCGCGACTAATTTTTCTAAATCCAAAAGTAGGTAAATAATTATTTCTTGGCTCTTCAATGGTTGTACAAATTACACAACCCAAAGTTTGTACTGGAGTAATGGCAATGGCAACTTGAGAATTTAATGGTGGAGAAGATAAGAAATTAAGCAAGTCGGCATATTCCTTTTTGATTCTTTCTAATAATTGTTTGGCTGCTCTCTCTCCTTTAGTCATTTCCATCTCACATTTTACTGGAGCAAATATTACTAACCGGGGTTCTCGAATATCCTGATAAGCTTCTTTAAACATTGCCGTAATTTGCTTTGGTTTATTCACGTATTCATTAAACTTTCCCTTGGACATCATTAATGCTGGCGTGTCAATAGCAATTACAACCGCAGCAGCATCATTCATTAATTGTCTAACAAATCTCCTCTCATTAAGACTAGCTTTATCAGAAATATAACCTCCTGGATAGTCATAAAAATTCAGTCTTAAAAATGGCTTTTTCTCTTGTTCTGCTAAGTCAAAAATAAAAGAACGAACTTCTGAAGAACCGGGAATACCTGCTCCTGGTTGTACTTTAAAAGTTTCTGTGAGACTTTTTAATTCTTTCAGGCGTTTTTTGAGAATAGCGTGACTTTCTGCTTCTGGAATTAGTTGGAGGTTAGCCTGAAAACTAATTCTTTTAAATTGTTCGTACATTGAAGTTAATAGGCTAGTTTTACCAACAGCGCTAGGACCTAGAAGTGTGATTTTTAGTTCATTCATAGTGATAATTATTCCTTGATTTGATGGTTAATTGATTGGTAAGCATTTCCTGCGGAATGCGGAGCTAACAGCCGTCAGCTAGCCTCCTATGGTCGTAACTGCGGACTTCAGTTATCAGCTATTGCTTTTAGTGAGTGGTGAAGGCTTTATTAATTGAGCTAGAAAAATCTTGCGACAAAGGTCAACTCCTAAAGTCTATATTTAGGGCTTGCTGATTAAATCTAAAAGCACTGACATATAAAGGTTGAGCGCATTTTTTAGTTAACAAAAGTCCAAGCTTAATGGTCTTAATGGTTCAAAAAAGAGCGCATATTAGGCAAGAGTTGGGCAGAATAATCCCTTGATTATTCTTTCTCCTATCTCCTCTATAATTCCCCGTTTCTCCTGTCTTCCCCTTCACGGTCGGGGGAGGGGTTAGGGGTGGGTTGTCTCCTGTCTCCTACCCTTACCCATAAGACTAGTGAAGCGCAAACCCTATTTATTTAAACCTCGTCCTTCAGCACAGAGTCTTATTGCTGTTAACGCAGTTCCTCCGCAGGAGGATAGCTGATGGCTAATAGCTGAATGCTTACATTGATTTTAGGTATTATGAGGTATAAACACTAATAATAAAACTTTTGTGGTTTAGGCATCTTGCCCGCCACAAATGTAGCTCACTTAAATGAAATTAGCTGTAATAGTGCTCTACCTATTTATACTTACTAGAGGTTTTTGACAAAGGTAGACTACAGAAAAAAATATACAGCAGATTCCAGATTAATGTGATACAACTAACGGAATGAATATTTTTTACCTGTTCCTTATTCTCTATATACTTATCTCTCCATCTCCCCTAATCCCTATTCCCTAAAACCATAAATATATTTACTTCCAAAAGGAAGGTCATATTTTATCTAGGAATCATGATCCTAAAAATTGTACCTTGCCCAGCTTTTGAATGGCAGCTAATCATACCACCGTGTTTTTCTGTCACGATTTGATAGGCGATCGCCATCCCCAAACCTGTTCCTTTGCCTACTCCTTTTGTCGTAAATCCTTGCTCAAATAGTTTGGCTTTCACTTCTTCTGGCATTCCCGTTCAGTTGTCCGCAATTTGCACGACTATCTGCTTATTGTCTGCGCTTAATTCTGTGGCAATGGTAATAGAATTAGGTTCTTTTTCTATCTCGGCAAATGTTTTCCCTTCATTGCTTTCATCTAAAGCATCAATCCCATTCGCCAATAAATTCATAAACACTTGATTGAGTTGTCCTGGATAGCATTTGACTTCCGGAATATCCCCATATTTTTTGATAATTTCAATAGAAGGTCTTTGCTCGTTTGCTTTGAGGCGGTATTTTAAGATCAATAAGGTGCTATCTATCCCGTGGTGCAGATTAAACTCGGTTTTGCTGGCAGTATCTGTACGGGAAAAAGTTCGTAGAGATTTGCTGATATTGCAAATAATATCGCATCCCTCTTTCATTGATGCAATCAATTTCGGGAAATCTTCCCTGATAAAATCGGCATCAAGGTCTTCAATTTGTTCAGCAATAGATTCTGGCAGGGAGGCATTTTCTTCATAGAGAGAAAGGATTGATAGCAAATCTTGCAAATGTTCTTGTGCAGGACCGACATTACCACCAATAAAGCCAACAGGATTATTAATTTCGTGGGCGACTCCCGCGACAAGATTGCCCAAGGCAGCCATTTTTTCACTTTGAACTAATTGCAACTGTGCCTGTTGTAAATCGTTCCGTGCAAGTTGTTCTTTGTCGTAGAGTTGGGCATTTTGGAGCGCTAAAGGAAGGATATTCGTTATATCATGTCCGGATAATTAGTTATAAAAAAACTTTCTCCTTCAACTCCAGTTCTTCTTCTTTCTTCCCTCTTTCCTCCTGACTCCTGACTACGGAGTCCTGAGGACTCCGTAGTTATTTATTTATCACTGTTTAACCGGACATGATATTACCCATCAATTTGACCACTACGGATTGCCAGTTCTCCAGATTTATACCGCGATAGACTAGGGTACGTTCGCTTTCGTGGATGAGTTCAAGGCTTTGACAATTGCCTATTTTAATTGTTTTTGTCTCCATCATTTGGCTGAATTTGTTTGTCTTTGATCCCACGTTCCGCACGTCAAGAGCGTAACATCAAAAGTAGCATAAAAAATGGTAGCTTGATAAGTATTTATACTGTAAAAATTATCTTCATTGAGCTTTCTCAGAAGTCAAATTCTCAGGAAAATATTAAGCATAAATACTTAATGGAGCCAGACAATTAGTCGGTATCATTCCCTACTGACTAATGACTATTGACTACTCACCTTTTTACCGAAGAATTAATAATTAAATAATTAAATAATTAAATAATTTAGGTTTAAAGCCTCCCCTTTCAAGGGGAAACAAGAAAAAATTTTCCTTTTATTCAATCCTCTTCCTTTTAGGGAGAGGTAATTATCAATTATCCATTATCAATTATCAATTATTGAATACATTTTGTCGTACTGAATGTAGGTTGGAGTCTAATTTTTATCATATCTATACCTATTTTAATTCGTTTTTTTCTGAAAGTCCAACCATGATCAAGCTGTATGTTTTCATTAATTATTAGTATTGCCGGAATACTCACTTGGTGGTTCTTGCTACAGTTTTAAGGAAAACCATATTTTATCTAGGAATCACGAGCGTAAAAATTGTACCTTGCCCAACTGTTGAATCACAGCTAATCATACCACCGTGTTTTTCTGTCACGATTTGATAGGCGATCGCTAACCCCAATCCCGTCCCTTTGCCTACTTCTTTTGTGGTAAAAAAAGGATCGAAAAGTTGCTTTTGCGTTTGTTCACTCATGCCCACTCCATTGTCAGCTATCGTAATCTTCACTTGTTTTCCATCTGTTTCCGTGCTAATGCGAATACTTAGGCCATCTTGACCCTCACATTCTTCCAAAGCATCAATGGCATTATTCAGTATATTCAGAAACACTTGATTTAATTGTCCGGCATAACATTCCACTAAAGGTAATTTTCCATATTCTTTAACTATTTCAATTTCTGCTCGTTTTTCCTGTTTTTGCAACCGATGTTGTAACACCGTTAAGGTACTTTCAATCCCTTTATGTAAATCTACACGTTTGAATTTTGACTCATCGAGACGTGCAAAACTTCGTAGAGATGTGACTATATTTTTGATGCGCTCGCTCCCATTTTTCATAGATTTCAACAGTTTTTCAAAGTCAGAACGCAGGAACTCTAAATCCATCTGTTCTATGGCGATTTCAATGTCCTGGTGCGGTTGAGGATAGTGGCTTTGATAAAGGGCAAGTAATTCCAGCACTTCTTCCATATATGTGTTGGCATGGGTAATATTGCCATGAATAAAACTTATGGGATTGTTAATTTCATGGGCAACTCCTGCTACCATTTGACCCAAACTAAACATTTTTTCGCTTTGAATCAATTGGATTTGGGTTTGTTGTAGTTCGTGGAGTTCTCGTTCCAGTTCCAGAGCTTTACGGGATTCTTGATAAAGGCGAGCATTTTCTAGGGTAATTGCTGCTTGAGCGCAGAGCAGAGAGAGAACTTCCACCCGCTCTTCGGTAAAAGTACCCGTGGATTGATTGTTTTCTAGGTAGAGAATGCCTCGGAGCTTGCCCCGGTCTTGCAAAGGCAAACAAAGTAGAGAAAGGCTTTGATGGTCTTGAATATAAGGGTCTCTTTGATATCGTGTTTCTTGGCGAGCATCGTCTAAAATTAGAGGTATTTGGGTGCGTTTGACTGTATTGACTATCTCCAAGGGAACTTGGTTGGTTTCCTCTACTGGGATAGAGTCTTTTTGGTCAATTTTTCCGTTGATAACTTGTGCTTCTAACCTTAATATGCCATTGTTAAATAGCATCAAAGTGGCGGTTTCGGCTCCGGCATTTTCTAAAATAATCTGCATTAAATTAGCAATGACGCGCTCAGTTTCAATATCTCGCGATAAGGAGCGGGAGGCTTTCATTAAAGTTGCGAAATCTAAGATTCCGACTCCATCAGTAATGTTGGTGGTGTTCGTGTTACCTTTGGTAAAGGTACTCTTGGCGGTCAATTCTGTGGTGGAACGCTGGAGAATGGGGGTTAACAGTTGCCGATAGCGTTGTTCTAAGTCCTGGGTTTTGGCTTTAGTTCCCCACTGAGCGTAACAATAATAGGCTTCTTGCATATGAAGGGCTGCATATTTTTCTTTGCCCCAGTCGAGATAGAATTTCGCAAACAGTTCGTTAGCTAGGGCTTCTTCTTGAATATATTCGTTTTCTTTGGCTCCCGCAATGGCGCGGTCGTAAAGTTCCATTGCTTCCAGATTTTTTCCTAAAACGCGATACCGTTCGGCCTCAATTATGTCGTATTTGTGTTGGTAATTCTCTGGAGCTTGGCTAGCCCAATATTGCATAATTTTCTGATTTTTAGCAACTTGCGAGATTGCACAATCGCGTTGTTTCAGTTCGTCAGGGAGCGCTGCCAAAGTTGCTAGAGAATGATAAAAATTTTGCTCTCCGACTGTAATCATGCCTACAACTGCTTCCATATATTCGGCTGCACGTTCCAAATGATCTAATGCTTCGTTAAATTGATGGAACAGATAGCAAAGTCTTCCTTTAGCAAGATATATACTAAATAACAGAGCAGCATTAGGCGACTCTAAAAAAATAGGCAACATTTTCGCCTCATCAAAAACCAAACCTGTTAATAAATAGGGACAATCATTTTGGCCTAACAAATTTTTAACAACTTGCAAGCCCATCGAATGTTCTTGAATGGTATATTCTTGCTGAAGATTAATTGCTAAATTCAAATATGTCTCACGTTTGCGTTCTAGAGAATCCAAAGGTTCGCCGATCGCAAGATTTTGGTTGCTACAACAGCTACTCGCATAACCAGCATATTCAATATCTCCAACTTCTAATCCGATTTGAATCGCATCTTGCAGGGGATTGATAGTTGTTTTAGTATGTTCTTTCCAATGCCGAATATTACCGTTAAAAACTAGCAGCATTCGTGCCTTAATCTCTTTAGCCACAAATTTATCCAATAATTTCAATGCAACTTTGCCATAACGATAGCCTAATTCTATATCTTGAGCTTGGAGGAAACCGCACAGCAATAATCCATAAAGTACATACCCATAAGCAGAGTGAAACGAGTTCCCATACTCAAGAGATCGTGCCATTGTCGTAAAGATAATCTTAGGCATCAATGGAGGATCGGCAAAATAAGCAGATGAAATGAGACTCATTAAAATTCGCATGGTTGCAAGATGATGTGGATCTTGCATTTCAGGTAAATCAATTAAGGCTTCAACTTCTGATTGTCCTGGAGGAATTTCCACTAATTCGACTTCAAGCATATTTAATACTTCTAATCCTAAGTTCACTGCTGCCATCATTTCCAGCCGGGCAACGTGCATTGAAATTTTTATTTCGTAAATTCGCACGCGATCAAGTAAACTATGAGCATTGTTTAAGACAATCTCTGCTAAAGCACTCGCCCGTTTAAAATTAGCATTAGGATATTCAGATTCAATCGCATTAATATAGCAATCAAGGGTTAGATTATATTGGCTCGTCCAACAATCTGCGGGAAGCAAGCGCAAACTTTGAGATAAATATTCGCTAGCAGAAGCATAAGCAGTTGCAGTTATAGCCTTCTTTCCAGCAATGAGATTTAAACGAGCGAGTTGCAATTTTTCAGAAGTTGATACGAATGCATCAATTGCAATGTTCAATTGATTTACAATCGTGAAAACATTTTGGTTTTGCTCTGCTTGAGAGCTGTTTTTTAACAGCAGTTTGCCGATTTCTAAATGCGTTATTTGCTTGCGATCGCTAGTAATTAGAGAATAAGCAGCTTGTTGAACGCGGTCGTGTAGGAAGCTATAACCTACTGCGCTCCCCTCCGCTTTCTCTTCGTCTTTTTCCCATCCTTGAAAAAACTTATAGGCTTCGCTCTGGGGTAAAATCAACCCTTCTCGCAGGGCGCTCCAAAGATTAGCAGCAACTTCCTCAGAAGGGTTTTTGCAGATAATGGCTAAAGTCTCTAAGTCAAATTGATTGCCAATGCAGGCAGCTAATTTCAGGACGTTTTGGGTTTCTGACGGCAACTTGTGCAACCGGGAGGCCATAAATTCCACCACATCATCCGTCAGAGCTGCATCTCGCACCTTCACTAAATCACATTCCCAATATCCTAAATTTTGATTAAAAGTAATCAACTCATCTTCATACAACCCTTTTAAGAACTGAGTTGTAAAGAAGGGATTGCCTTTTGTCTTTTGATAGACTAAATCTGTTAAAGGCGTGGCTAACTCTACCGCACAACTGAGAGTTTCCGCCACCAATTGATTGATATGAGCAACAGACAACGGCGCTAAAGTAATCGTCGAAATCTTCGTGTTTTGTTTTTCTAATTCCCCCAAAGTTAACATCAACGGATGGGCAGGAAACACTTCGTTATCTCTATATGCTCCCAACAGCAGCAAATATCCTCTATTACTTCCTCCTATCAGCACTTTCAGCAAGTTTAACGATGCTGAATCCACCCATTGCAAGTCATCAAGAAACAGGGTTAAGGGATGCTCAATGCTTGTGAAAACGGCGATAAATTTCTCAAACAAAAGGTTAAAGCGGTTTTGGGCTGCATTGCCAGAAAGTTCGGGGACTGGAGGCTGTTGTCCGATGATGTGTTGAAGTTCGGGAATCACATCAATCATCACTTGCCCGTTTTCTCCCACTGCTTCTAGAATTTTTCCTTTCCACTTTTGCAATTGGACATCAGATTCTCCGAGTAATTGCCCCATTAAATCTCGGAAGGCGATGACGAACGCAGAGAAGGGAATGTTGCGATTGAATTGGTCGAATTTGCCTTTAATAAAGTATCCTTTCTGTCTGGTGATTGGTTTGTGAACCTCGTTAACAACTGCGGTTTTGCCTATGCCGGAATATCCTGTTACCAGCATCATTTCTGCTCTTCCCCCCTTACCAAGGGGGGTGGGGGGGGATGCTACTCTTTCAAAGGCATTAAGTAATGTTTGTACTTCTTTTTCTCTTCCATAGAGTTTCTCTGGAATCAGGAAGCGATCGCACAGGTCTCTTTCTCCCAATACAAACGGCTCTATTTTCCCGGTTTCAAGATATTCAACTCTACATTTTTCTAGGTCATATTTTAGCCCCAAGGCGCTCTGATAGCGTTGTTCGGCATTTTTCGCCATTAATTTCAACACTATATTTGCTAAGGGTATAGGTACTTGGAACTCAGGAATTGTGGGAGGAGTTTTGGCAATGTGTGCGTGAACCAGTTCCAAAGGGTCTTCACTTTCAAAGGGGAGTTTTCCTGTCAATAGTTCATAAAAGGTAACACCTAGAGAGTAAAAATCGCTGCGATAGTCTATCCCTCTATTCATCCTTCCGGTTTGTTCTGGGGAAATATAAGCTAGAGTTCCTTCTAAGACATTGGGGGTTTGCAAACTTGTTCGTTCTTTGGGCAGTAATGATGAGATACTAAAGTCGATTAATTTTACTTGTTTTGTTTCTCGATGAATTAATATATTTGCTGGTTTGATATCTTTATGAATAATTTGATTTTGGTGGAGATGGTGCAGAATTTCTGTGATAGGGAGAGCAATTTCCCAAAATTGTTCAACGGATATAGACAATTGACGCTGATATTCGGCGAGAGAGATGGCTCCTATATCTTCCATGATTAGAGCGTAGCCATTGTTGTAACGCAAGAGGGAGTATGGTTTAACAATTCCTTTGATCTCTAGATTTTTGGCAATGGCGTATTGATTTCTAAACTGGACTAATTCGTTAAAGGAAGGATATTCGTTACCCATCAATTTGACCACTACGGATTGCCCGTTCTCCAGATTTATACCGCGATAGACTAGGGTACGTTCGCTTTCGTGGATGAGTTCAAGGGCTTGATAATTATCGACTTTAATTGTGTTTGTTTCCATCATTTGGGTTAATTTGTTCGTCTTTTAAGTCTAATTTTTATCATGTCTATACCTATTTTAATTCGTTTTTTTCTGAAAGTCCAGCTATTAGACATCTCCCAAAATACTCAGACATCTCCCAAAAATCAATGAATTATGATTACTCCCCAAAAGAAAGATAGTTATAGTTAGTTTCAATGAAAACCAGATTTTATCTGGGAATTATGATTGTAAAAATTGTACCTTGCCCAACTGTGGAATTACAGGTAATCTTACCACCGTGTTGTTCTGTGACTATTTGATGAGCGATCGCTAACCCCAGTCCCGTCCCTTTTCCTACTTCTTTTGTAGTAAAAAAAGGATCGAAAAGTCGCTTTTGCGTTTCTTCACTCATGCCCACTCCATTGTCGGCAATAACAATAGTAACTTGTTTTCCATCCGTTTCCGTGCGAATGCTCAGGGCTAGAGAATCTCGATCTGAGCATTCTTCCAAAGCATCAATGGCATTATTCAGTATATTCAGAAACACTTGGTTTAATTGTCCGGCATAACATTGCACTAAAGGTAATTTTCCATAATCTTTAACCACTTGAATTTCTGCTCGTTTTTCCTGTTTTTGCAACCTATTTTGTAAAATCGTTAAAGTACTTTCAATCCCTTTATGTAAATCTACACGTTTGAATTCTGACTCATCGAGACGTGCAAAACTTCGTAGAGATGTGACTATATTTTTGATGCGCTCGCTCCCATTTTTCATAGATTTCAACAGTTTTTCAAAGTCAGAACGCAGGAATTCTAAATCCATCGCCTCCATTGCTATTTGAATGTCATGGTGTGGTTGAGGATAGTGGCTTTGATAAAGGTCTAGTAATTCCAGCACTTCTTCCATATATTTGTTAGCATGGGTAATGTTTCCATGAATAAAACTTATGGGATTGTTGATTTCGTGGGCAATTCCGGCCACCATTTGCCCCAAACTAAACATTTTCTCACTTTGAATCAATTGGATTTGGGTTTGTTGCAAGTCGTGTAGTTCTCGTTCAAGTTGAATTGTTTGTTTTGCTTGTTGGTAGAGGCGGGCATTTTCTAGAGTAATTGCAGCTTGAGCGCAGAGCAATTCCAGCACTTCTACTCTGTCTGGAGTAAAAGCACCCATTGTTTGATTGTTTTCAAGATAAACAATGCCAATGAATCGTCCGCGTTCCAACAGAGGCAAACATAAAATAGAACGAGGTTGATTTTCTTTGATATACCTATCTCGTACATAGTCAGTCTCCCCTGCACCATTATCTAAGATCAAAGATGTTCGAGTGTGTTTGACGGTATTGACGATCGCCTTGGGTACTTCTAAGCTGTCTTCCACGGGAATGCTATCTATGGTTAGGGTTTTTCCGTCAGCGATCTTGGCTTCTAGGATTAAGGTTTCCTCACGAAATAACATTAATGTGACGGTTTCTGCACCAGCATTTTCTTGGATGACTTGCATGAATTTGGCGATGGCGCGCTCAAGGTCAATTTCTTGAGAAAGGCTGCGGGATGCTTTCATCATGCTGGCTAAATCTAATAGTTCTCCAGTGGAGGTATTGGTTTTGGAAACTGTTCCTTTAATAATATTGGTTATGCTCTCGTTGTTAGTCCACCTCAATTGTTGCCGTTGGAGAATGGGAAAGAGCAGTTGGGAATAACGTTTTTCGAGGTCGTCGGTTTTAGCTTTGGCTCCCCATTGAGCGTAACAATAGTAGGCTTCTTGCATGTAGGTACAGGCTATTTTTTCTTGACCCCAGTTAAGACAAAATTTAGCTGCAAGTTCATTGGCAATGGCTTCGTTTTGTATATACTCATTGCTTTTAGCTTCATAAATCGCACGATCATAGAGCTTCATTGCTTCGAGTATCTGACCTGATACCCGAGCCATTTCCGCAGCAACAATTAAATAGCGATGCAAGAAATTTTCTGGGCAACTATCCGCCCAGATTTTCATCTGTTCTTGATTAGCAATCACTTGTTGCCAATCGGATGATTTGACATCTATTGAACCAGGTTGATGCAAGGCAAGTAAACTCAGAGAATAGTAAAAGTTATGTTCTACTACCGAAATATTGCCTTGGATAGATTGAACTACACTTTTTGCCTCGATCGCATATTCTAGAGCCTTTTGAGGTTGATTTTGCAAGTAAAGTATCTGGGATTTAAGAATCAGGTACTGAGGAGTATAGGCCATTGTTGCGATAAAATTTGCTTCCTCCTGCCCTTCCGTTTCTGTTTCTGGAAATTCTACAGCGTCGAGTTGGGAAAGTAATTTCTGACACGATCTTGCCATGTCAATTACGATTCGATCGTGTCTTTTTTCGCCAAAAGCTAGGCATACTTCACTCGCTTTCAAAGTATCTTGTATATGATCTCCAGCAAAAATGAGCATAAACAAACGATATGCAAGATTATAACCTGCCCATTGTAAATTCCCATATTCTAGCCCCGAATTGTAACCTTTTAACGAAAGATTGTTGCTGATTTTGGCTGGTTTTACCCAAGGACTCAAGCACATTCCGAAGGCACAGTAAGTCATACTTTGATGACTTTTATTGAAATATCTTTCGCTCAACTCAATGCCAAGACGACCGAACTTATATCCAGTGTGAAATTGTTCTGAATGAAAATTCAAATATATACCATACTGCGCATAAGCAGGAGCTGCTTCAACAGTATTTCCGTATTTCATCAGCAAACGAGCGCATTTCACAATTGCTAATGCCCAAACATCCAATTTGTAGAAATATCCAACCGGTTGCATACGGAGTAATAAGCTGATGGCAACCTCCATCTTGGGATTCTCAATTTCTTGAAGTTGCGCTAGTTCGCTAATCTCCCGTTTTCCCAAGGTTTTTTGTGCTAAAGAATATTCTTGCTCAACTGCTTCAGATAAATTCTGTTGCGGGAAATCAATACCTAAAAGTTGTAATCCTGTAATACCCGCCTGAATTGCTGCTTCAAAGTCAGCTATTGCCGCATATTGAACAATGAGTAGTTTATAAATTCTGGCTTTTTCTAGGTCTTTTTTAGCAAGAGCAATAATTGCTTCTATGTATTTTCTTGAGGCAGTAAAGTCTCCTTTTAAATCCTCGATTTCTGCTCTTTCCTCGTAAAGCTTTAGTGTCAGATCGTACTGAATTTCCCATGAATTTTCAGGCAGTATATCCATGGCGATTGCCAAGTAACGACTCGCAGCTACATAGGCAGTTGAAGTTTTGGCCTTTTGACTTGCTCTTAAGTTCAACAACACCAGAGCGTTACGCTCCCTAGAACTTGTTACTAACTCAATACCAATGTTTAAATGATTGACTATATCAAATAGCTTGTTTTCTTGTTGGTCATTAGATGTTTTTTCTAATAATAATTTTCCTATTTTTAAATGCGTTACTTTTTCTTCTCCAGTAGCAATTAAAGAATAAGCAGCTTGTTGAACGCGGTCGTGCAAGAAGCGATAGTCCACTGTAATCCCTTCGGCATGATCCTCCTGTTTTTCCCATCCTTGAAAAAACTTATAGGCTTCGCTCTGAGGTAAAATAAACCCTTCTCGCAGAGCATTCCACAGATCGGTGGCGACTTCCTCCACAGGGGTTTGACAGATAATACCTAAGGTCTCTAAGTCAAATTGATTGCCCATACAAGCCGCCAATTTCAACACTGCTTGGGTGGCTTCAGGCAACTTGTGCAATCGTCGGGCCATAAATTCCACCACATCATCTGTTAGAGCTGCATCTCGTACCTTCACCAAATCGCATTCCCAATATCCAAAATAGGGATTAAATGCAATCAACCCATCCTCATACAATCCTTTTAAGAATTGAGTGGTGAAGAAGGGATTGCCTTGAGTTTTTTGATAGACTAAATCTGTTAAAGGAGCTGCTAACTCCTCCGAACAACTGAGAGTTTCTGCCACCAATTGATTGATATGAGCAACAGACAAGGGAGCGAGAGTAATCGTTGAAATCGTCGTGTTTTCTTCTCTTGGTGCGCGTTCCCTCTCTTGGTGCGCTACCAGATGCGACTGTCGTCGCGGGGTCGCACCGCTTGCGACTGTCGTCGCGGGGTCGCACCGCCTCTCCAACTCTGCCAGACATAACATCAATGGATGAGCCGGGAAAACTTCATTATCTCGATATGCTCCCAACAGGAGCAAATATCCCGTTTTAGTGTTTCCCATCAATACTTTCAGCAAGTTTAACGATGCTGAATCCACCCATTGCAAGTCATCAAGAAACAGGGTTAAGGGATGCTCAATGGTTGTGAAAACGGCGATAAATTTCTCAAACAAAAGGTTAAAGCGGTTTTGGGCTGCATTACCAGAAAGTTCGGGGACTGGAGGCTGTTGTCCGATGATGTGTTGAAGTTCGGGAATGACTTCAATCATCACTTGCCCGTTTTCTCCCACTGCTTCTAGAATTTTTCCTTTCCACTTTTGCAATTGGACATCGGATTCTCCGAGTAATTGCCCCATTAAATCTCGGAAGGCGATGACGAACGCAGAGAAGGGAATGTTGCGATTGAATTGGTCGAATTTGCCTTTAATAAAGTATCCTTTCTGTCTGGTGATGGGTTTGTGAACCTCGTTAACAACTGCAGTTTTGCCTATACCCGAATATCCCGCTACCAGAATCATTTCTGTTTGTCCTTGTGCCACTAGCTCGAAAGCATCCAGAAGAGTTTGGACTTCTTTTTCCCTTCCATAGAGTTTCTCTGGAATCAGGAAGCGATCGCACAGGTCTCTTTCTCCTAAGACAAAAGCTTCGATTTTTCCCGTTTCAAGATATTCAACTCTACATTTTTCTAGGTCATATTTTAGCCCCAAGGCGCTCTGATACCGCTGTTCGGCATTTTTCGCCATTAATTTCAACACTATATTTGCTAAGGGTGTCGGTACTTGGAACTCAGGAATTGTGGGAGGAGTTTTGGCAATGTGTGCGTGAACCAGTTCCAAAGGGTCTTCACTTTCAAAGGGGAGTTTTCCTGTCAATAGTTCGTAAAAGGTAACACCTAGAGAATAAAAATCGCTGCGATAGTCTATCCCTCTATTCATCCTTCCGGTTTGTTCGGGGGAAATATAAGCTAGAGTTCCTTCTAAGACATTGGGGGTTTGCAAACTTGTTCGTTCTTTGGGCAGTAATGATGAGATACTAAAGTCGATTAATTTTACTTGTTTTGTTTCTCGATGAATTAATATATTTGCTGGTTTGATATCTTTATGAATAATTTGATTTTGGTGGAGATGGTGCAGAATTTCTGTGATAGGGAGAGCAATTTCCCAAAATTGTTCAACGGATATAGACAATTGACGCTGATATTCGGCGAGAGAGATGGCTCCTATATCTTCCATGATTAGAGCGTAGCCATTGTTGTAACGCAAGAGGGAGTATGGTTTAACAATTCCTTTGATCTCTAGATTTTTGGCAATGGCGTATTGATTTCTAAACTGGACTAATTCGTTAAAGGAAGGATATTCGTTACCCATCAATTTGACCACTACGGGTTGCCCGTTCTCCAGATTTATACCGCGATAGACTAGGGTACGTTCGCTTTCGTGGATGAGTTCAAGGGCTTGATAATTATCGACTTTAATTGTGTTTTTCTCCATCATTTGCTTGCTTTGTTCGTCTTTTGAGTCTAATTTTTATAATATCTATGCCTAGTTTATTTCATTTTTTTCCGAAAGTCCAGCTATTAGACATCTCCGCAAAATCAATGAAATGATAGTGAGTCAAGGAATTGTGGGAATAGTAAAATAAGAATTCTCCTAAATAGTTTCTATACTGATGGAGTATTTTTTTGTGGTCATCACAAAGTTCAAGCATGATAAAAAAACTATTGCTTCAGAGATTCTCTTTCCTATTCCCTGACTATTAGACATCTCCAATAATAAAAAATCGGTGGTGGTGCATAGTAATGGTAGAGAGAGTGTGGGGAGATGGGGAGATGGGGAGATGGGGAGATGGGGGGATGGGGAGTGTGGGAGAAATTAAAAAATATATATCTTCACCATTACCATGCAGGACTACCAAAAAATCAAATCAATTCTCGCATATAAATTATCAATTATTTTCCACTATTTTGTACGGACGTTCCATGGAACGTCCCTGCTCCCTCTTTTACTGGAAATGTCTATTAATGTAAGCATTCAGCCGTCAGCTATTAGCTATCAGCTATTGCTTTTAATGAGTGATAAAAGCTTTATTGACTGAGAAACGAAAAATTTTACTACAAAAGTCAGCTCTAAAGTCTGTATTCATTTAAAACCCGTCCTTAAGCACAGGTTATTATTGCTGATAGCTGACGGCTAATAACTGAATGCTTACCTATTAATTAATAAATTGTAGTAACTCTAATTGATTAGCTAGAGCAACTCTCTCTACTAATTTTTGCCATTCTTTGAGTGAATTTGAACCTTCTCCCATGGGTTTAAAATCAGTAGGCCAAACTTGCGATCGCACTTCATATAAAAACACAGGCCATTCATTTTTTATTTCTGCTCCACGCAATACTTGATCGACAAATTCTTCTACTGCAGCAAATACAGCTAATTTTGGTTCTGATGATAAATCTGCTAAGGCTTCTTGACATTTATAAACTGTTTCTTGGTGCAATTGTGCTAAATTTTCTAGCACTTCTTCAGCGGTAGGTTTAGCAGATAATCGGAGGGAAGTATCGTCAGGAGTTAAGTCATCTAAGTGTTGTCTAATCCGGTAATGAAAATTCACTTCATAAGACATTTCAAATTTCCATAAATTTTGGAAAGCTCTGCGTAGATTTATTTGCTCGTCCGACACTTTTTTGTCAGCAATAATATGCAAAAATTTAGTTCCCCTTGCAGTAGTCAAACCTCCCAATTTTCCTTGTTCTGTTAATATTTGAGTTATTTGAGACTTGGCATCATCAATTAATTGTTTTAACCCATTATCTAGAGAATTAAAATGTCGAGTTAAATGAGTCCTAATTTTATGTAAATATTCGGCATAAACAATTTCCCAAGAACCCTTTTCCCGATGTCTAACTTTAATTTCTTGCAAATCAGGGATTCCTGCATCTTCTTTACAAGCTTGAATTGCTACCTCTACTTGAGGTTTAAAAAAATCTTCATCTACTAAATAACGTTCCTGTTTAAAATTATCTAGCAATTCCATTAGACCCACTGATAAATTACTCATCAACTGATTATATAAAGGTAGAAAAACTCCCATTTCATTTTGATTTGCAGTAGGACTTGCTAAAGCTTGACGTGCGTTTTCTATCTCAATTTTTACAGTGTTTTGTAGCTCCACCATCCGCTCCTGACAAGAGGAGGCATATTGTCTATCTAAACTCTGAATTTTAGTAGCTAAATAATTTAAAACAGTATCTAATATTTTCATATTAGCTGCTTCTACATCGGCACAATTAGCAATAATACAATCCACTAAATTCAGATGTTTTTTACTCAGGTCTCCAGCCAAGTCTTGACAATTATTCAAATTATCACCATTTGCCGAATTAGCATTAGTTTGATTGAGAATCATAAACGACCACAAATCTAAAGGCAAATCTACAATTGCCGCCCTAGCTGTGTCATAAAGTCGGACATCAACATCTGCCCAATAGTCACCTTTAGCGCTAGGCATTCTCACAAATAAAACAGCATCAATATCCTGACTTAATGTCTTAATTAATCGTTCTTCATCTCCTACTCCAGTATCACCTAATCCTGGCATATCAACTAAAGCAATTTGCCCAACTTCATTATTAGGAAAGGGGCAAGTTATTTTAACTTCTTTTACTGCTAAATAATTGAAAAATATGCGCTGACCGTCGGCAGTATCTTGAGCCACATATTCCCGAATTTCATTACTCGAAATACGCCTGGGTGGAGAATTTAATAACCCTACATATTTATCAATATTAGTATGATATCGAGTCAAATGTTCGTACATCGCACCCGGTTCCGCATATCCAGGCAAATTTTCTGGTAACGGTGGCAAAGGTTTAGAAGCAAACTCAACTAAACTATTAGGTTTAACACCCAGATGTAGCTTTTCATAATAGGGAGCGATAACTTCATCGATAAACGACCGCTCCGAATGAAAATAAACCTCACCGAAAGTCGTAACATTAGGGTTGTGACGAATAGTACTACGAACGCCCGTACAATGTTGGCGATCGCCATCGGGAATTTCTGTTGTGGTCAACCCCGTTAAACTTTGCAAAAGGCGACTTTTTCCTTGTCTAGCACGACCTACCACCCCAATATTCAATGTATCGCGGGAAAAACGTACCTTCAGTTTTGCTAACGCTTCTAACTCTGTAGCAATTTTTAGTTGTAGCGCCAGAAAATCTATTTCCGCAAGTCTACCTTGAATTTTCCGGTCTTCTATTTGGGTAATTAATTTATTGCGTTGAGATTCGAGAGCGTGTAGCGCTGAGGTAAGTTCCCTCAAATTTTCCTCTGTGCGTTCAATTTTCTGAGCAAGGGGGCGACGTTTATCAATTATGTCGCTAATAGTTTCACTTCTATTTCGCATAGCCAAATTCCTCTATGAATATTTCAGCAGAATTTAGAGGATGGTAATTTGGAGACTTCCAATATCCTTCTCTCTGAATTTAGCTACAAATTCTCTTCCCTCACTTCCGGTTAAATTTTAGTAATTAGTAATTGGGAATTAGCAGTTTGCAAATGGTAGTTAATTCTTATAGGACTTACGCACCTGCAACGCATTACCTTCATTGCGACCGATAGGATTTATCGTTAATATCTCTAGTTTTATATAGAATCCGGTTATACAGTATATGTTTATAATTCTATCCACACTTTCTCGCCTTCAATCTCTCAACCTCCCCCTTCTCCCCATGCTTCCCACACTCCCAACACTCCCCACCCCCAAATATATGATCAGTATTCAACCGGATTTGATATTAGACATCTCCAGAAAAGAGGGAGTAGGGAGTAGGGAGTAGGAAGAAAGAATTGATAATTTCTGTGCGATAATTGATTTTATTTTTTATGATTGGAGATGTCTATTAGTCCACCCGCGACAATAACACCATAGAATATTTTTTTCTACTTGATCAATCAAAAAGTCGCCTGCTTATGGGTGAGGGGAAGAGACCCAATTAATTTTTTGGTAAAGTTCTAGCCTGAATTTTTGATCATTAGTATTTTCAAACCAGAACGAGGATGTAAACTGGGAATAGAACTAAGGGATAAATCTTGATTTGGCTCTAATTTCCACTGATAATTACGCAATAGTAGACAAGTAAAAATCTTCATTTCCATTTGAGCAAAAGCATAACCCAAACAAAATCTGGAACCTCCACCAAAACCAACTAAGCTATAATCCATTTTCTTATCTTCAGCTCTTTCTGGATGAAAACGCTCTGGCTCGAATTCGGAAGGATTAGTATAAACTCTTCGATCTTGGTGAGTTCTTTCAATGCGATATAATACTTGCCAACCTTGGGGCACATAGTAACCATTGTAGGTAAAAGGTTTAACCACACCTCGAAAACCTCCACCAACAGGAGGATATAGTCTTTCTACTTCTTTAAGGACTTGCTCTAAATAAGGCATTTGTTTGAGTTGCTCATTACTCAACTCTCCCTGCGGTTTTAATTTTTCTTGCTCGGCTTTTGCTTGTGCCAAAATATCAGGATGTTGTGCTAATGCCATACTTGACATCCTCCCGACGCTGCTCTACGAGACAGCGCGGGATTCCCTAGCATCACTGTTAGAGACTTTCTGTTTCTTAGCACCCGCCTTCCGAGATTTACTCTCAGATGGTCTTACGGTCGCTCCACAGACTGACACTGCGAGTCCCGCAGCCTGCTTGGTGGGCGTTCCCTTGCGTCTATCGCCGACGCGGGTTCCCATCCGCAAAATATTTATCGAAGCGTTTATGTCCCGATCATGGTGACTACCACATTCAGGACAATCCCACTCTCTAATATTTAGAGGCAATTTTTCCACTACATAACCACAATTAGAACAACGTTTTGAACTCGGAAAGTATCTATCAATCTTGATTAACTCCCTTCCATACCATTCTGCTTTGTATTCTAATTGCCTTACCAACTCTCCCCAGTTAGCATCACTACCCACCCCTCTTGCTCCCCTCCCGGGAGGGGATGGGGGTGGGTTGTGATTTTTGACCATATTTTTTACTGCCAAATGCTCAACTACTATTGTTTGGTTTTCTCTAATTAGTTGAGTAGTTAGCTTATGGGTGTAGTCTCCTCTTGAGTCTTTAATCTTGGCGTGTATCTTGGCTACTTTAAGCCTAGCTTTTTGATAATTATTAGTTCCTTTGGTTTTTCTATCTAGAGATTTTTGAGCTAACCTCAATTTTTTGTGTAACTTTTGAAGATTCTTTGGGTTTGCAACTTTTTCTCCATCACTGTTAGTTATTAAACTGGTAATCCCTAAGTCAATGCCAATTTGTTTGTTAACTGGCTTAAGTTTCAAATCTCTGGTGTCATTAACTCTCAGAGATACAGACCATCTGCCAGAAGGGTCAAGTTTAACAGTGATTGTACTAGGCACACAGTTTTGGGGTAGTTGCCTACTCCATCTAATAGGTAATGGTTTTGCACATTTGGCTAAATAGACTTGACCATCTTTCCACTTAAATGCGGACTTTGTGAACTCAGCACTACCACCATTGCGCTTTTTCTTAAAGTTGGGATATTTGGTACGCCCACTAAAAAAATTGGTGTTTGCGCAGCATTCCGAAGGAAAAGCAGTTTGTAAATGTCTTAAGCCTTGCTGCAATGGAACACTGCTTACTTCAGTGAGAAAATCTAAATCTTCCTGCTTTTTCCAGTTAGTAAGCATGGCTGAAGTTTGCTTGTAGCTTATTCTTCCTTGGTGTTCATACCAAGCTTGAGTTCTTGCTGCCAAAGCTTTGTTATAGACCAAGCGTACACAACCCAGAGTTCTCCTCAACAGATTTTCCTGTTCTGGAGTCGGGTAAAACCTAAATTTGTACGCTTTTTCAACCATCTACTGATTAACTTTCAACGAAAACATCTTAACATACTATGTGTAAAACCGCAACATTGATTGGTTTTTCCTGCGGAATGCTGCGCAAACATCCCGACGCTCCCCTGCGGGAGAGCGCGGGTATTCAACCAACGTTGAGATAAAACGGTTTGCTTCAGGGCCAATCATTACAATTGTAGGACGACCTAATATATGAGTTTTGAAGATAGTACCGTATTTTTGTTCTCGTCGATCGGCGAAATTACTATCTCTTATAAAATCAATGGTTTCACCAATTAATGGCAGTCCGAAACTACCAGGGGGTAAAGGATGAGTATTTTCTTCTGTCTTCTTAATAGTTGGCATTTTAATACTTTTCTGTCTAATTTTATTGGCAGTTTACCATTGCCAGAATAACAACACAGACGAGATGGAACATTTGAACAAAAACCTACGATTTAATTCTGCATTGATTGTCTGACTCGATTAATCCAGCCTTGACCTCGTTTGAGCACTTCAGAATAGGGAAGTTCACTCTCCATAATCAACTCCATTGGTAGAGGATTTTTCAGCAATGGAAACCAAGGTCTTAGCTTCTTACCAATAGTCAGGCGGAAAATGAATTCTAACATCATAGGTTTTGAGCGGGGAAAGGTATAATCTGACAGCTCTCGCAAGGCATGAATATCTGATAGTCGCTTGGCTGTAAAAGCTGGAAGCGCTTCTTCCCATTTATCCTCGTACCGATCTAAACATTGAGCAAACACCTGCACGTCTTGGAGTGAAGCATTACATCCTTGTCCAATAGATGGAGAAACTGCATGGACAGCATCACCAACAAGCAAAATGCGATCGCCAACGTGCATCCGGTCGCACTTCACGGTCAAAATTTTTGATACAGGTCGTTGCCGGAGGACAGCAGCATCTTCTAACCGCATTAAAGGTTTGAGAAATGGGATATTCTCTTGAAAATAGGCTAGAACTGCTTCATCAGTAGTGCAATTTTCCAGGGGATTATTATCTGGGGAAAAGATCAGCGTTCCATGAAGCCAGTCGTCAGGTTGAGGAGCCATAACCAATCGAACTCCTTTGTCCAAAGTTGAGGTGTGAAGGCAGTTTCCTGCCAGCTCTACTGTTTTATCAGGCGCAATTCTAGGAACGTGCAATGATTTGTATACATCTGGGATAAAATTCTGTTGACATTGGATATCTGCTCTAGCAGTCAATACCTCCCGTACCTGAGAACCCACTCCATCTGCTCCCACCAGACGGTCATATTTAGTAGTAAACCTTTCTCCATTGTTGGACTGGAGGATCGCCTCCTGACTTTCTAGATTAATGCCAACGCAGGAACAATCAAATTTGACTTTCACCAAATCCCTACTATGCTTCTCTAGCAGATGTTCCAATAGCACCAAATTAAGTTGATTGCGGTCAATCAGTAGTGAAGGCATCTTTCGGTTAATCCGACGAGGTTTGCCCTGTTTGCTATGAATAAAAACTCCTTGAGACCAAACTCCTTTTTTTGCTAAAGCTACTTTCAACCCAAGAATCCGATCGATAGCATTTAAGCCCCGTGACTGTAGAGCAATTGGGAAGGTACGCTGATTTGATTGTTCTGCCAATCGAGGATCGAGCCGACGCTCATAAATCTCAACCTGGTAATTTCTTCGACTGAGTAGATAGTGGGCTAGCAATAATCCTACTGGGCCAGCTCCAATAATTATAATCTTTTGCATTTACAAGTTTCCTTTTAGCCAGACTACACCGAAAAACTTTGTGTTATTCACACGTCGATAGTTTTGTTGAAGTATTCTGTTTGTTTACTGATTGATTATCTTTAAATTAGTAAAGATGTTCCAGTTCCCGATCATTCATAGCTCAATTTACCGACGTCTAATAATAGCAAATGTTTAGGGACATTTCATAGAAAATCCCTACTTACTTCCTTGTTGGCAAGCGCCCTGTCACTATAGAATACCTGCAAATTGAGGCTATAAATAATTGCATTAAACCTTTTCGCGATTTGCTTTTTTCTTTCCCCATTACCAATTACTAATTACCGAAAAATTGTGGTTTAAAGCCGACCCTTTTAAGGGGATGAAAAAGCGGTCGTTAGCGCAGCTTCCCGAAGGGTGGGATGGCGAGGTTTCCTCGCCATATCCAATCGACCAAGAGAATATTCAATTCAGTATTTTCAAGCCTCCGACTTTAGTGGTCGGCACTGATAACTGATAACTGATAACTGATAACTGAAATGACCATTATCCATCATTCATTAATTGATAATGGATAATGGATAATTGATAATTACCTCTGGTTAAAACCGCTACGGAATTGAATATAAGGAATATTTTCTTTTTTTTTCCCTTAAAAGGGGAGGCTTCAAAGCGCGAATTATTTAATAATTAATTATTAATTATTAATTATTAATTATTCGGTAATTTTCTGCATTTTATTCTTAGATAAATGACGACTCACAGAAGAAACTGCCCTCACAGGAATCTCTGTTAATTGAGCTAAAATTAGATTCCAGAGATAGCCATATTGAGGATTATTTTTCAGTAATAAAAGTTCTGCAAATACATAAAATCTTTTACTTCTTTTATATTCAGGAGGATTATCTTCAATTCTAATTTGTTCTGGTTTAGGCAATTTATGACCGATAATTTTTCCTTGCTCATAATACTTTGCTTGAATGGAAAGCCCTAATAATCTATCTAAACACCAAAAAGGAAAATATTTAAACGGTCCTGATAAAATCATCGCATTTCTAATATCTGCTAAAGTTGCTTGTACTATTTCATTTTTCCATACCTTTTTATCAAAGTTTTCTGTATGCCATCCTTCATGGTCTTTTCTTCTCCCTAACAAACACAAGGGATTGAATTTATTATGCAAAGGAGCTATGGGTATTTCCACCATATAATTTGGTTGATTTTGTAAGTTTTGGTCTCCCGTTCTTACACCACAAGTATTCATTTCATCAATATTAAATATTGATTCCCATGGAGATTTTAAACTAGCCTCATCACCGTATTTTACATCTTTTCTATTAAGCCTTAAAACCCAACTATCAGGATATTTAGTAAAATATTGTATGGTTATTTCTGCAATATCTGGATGCAAAAGCTCATCACAGTTGACTGTTAAAATATATTTCCCTGAAGCATTTACTAACCCAGTCATTCTTTGAATTATTTCTCCGCGAAATGAACTATTTATTTGTTGCATTCGGGGGTCATTAATTGGCAGTTTTTTCATTCCTGGAGGGTGGGCTAAAATTAATTCCACATCTCCATTTATTTTTAAAAGGCTTTCGATCCAATATTCAGGAAGACCTTCTCTTGTTGGTACTACAATTGATAATATTGGCTGAGTCATTTTTATGTATATTAGCTAAATTTTAGCTATATTATATCAAATTTTTTTATCGTCAGGCAATAATCTAATTTTTTAGTAGTGTTATACCAGTTTGATAAATCTTTGCTATAAATATTTAGGTTACTGCTTAGGAGTCAGGAGACAGGAGTCATGAGTCAGAATGACATAGATTTAATACCATTTTTTATGTAGTAATTTATTTTTTTTCCAATAGATATTTCCTAAAAATTATTTTAATACTGCTGATTATTTGTAACATTCTTTTTTCACGCTTGGTATTACAGAGATTTGATAGCAAATATTGAATAAGGAAGAAGAAAAAAGTGGATGGGGCAACTTTTCAGTATCCCCTCCGCTTCTACAAATCGTCACCATATTGTAGAAACCCTGTAGACGGTAGGATATTAAAGCAATCAAGAAAAAGATAAATATAACTTTATCTAAATTATACTTAAAGTCTCGATAACCATTTTTCTAATGCTAAATCAATTAATGAGTCTAGAGATTTATAACAATGAAAAACAGAAGTTTTTAATTCTTCTCCTATTCTTGCTTCCCATAGTTTTTTATAATGCTTAAATAGCTCTATATCTTCACAGGTGATAGGTTTGATATTTTTGGGATACTTAATAATTTTATTAACTTCTTTAATATATTTTTATCCCATATTTTTGCTTATCGGTAACGAACAGTAGTATCTACGATTACCAATAGTAAATTGAAAATAATGCCCTCCTTTTTCAATTGCTTCTATTAATTTTTGCATACTCCTTTTATGCCGATTTATTTCTGTTCCTACTCCACTGGATACATAACCCTCAATCAAAGCTTTATCTTGCCAATCTGTCCAAATTCTAGCTCTGCCAATTCTTGAACTTTTACCTCCTTTATATGGTATCCAGAGAAATATTATTAATTCGCCTTTATCCAGGAAAAATTCAGCACAAAATTTACTACTTTTCCCGCTACTAATTCCATATTTAATACTTCTAGCAGAAGAAAATTCCTGCATTCTAGTGTCAAACTTCAGAATTTTCCGTCTAACCCTAAATATCTTTTCTTGCTGTTGATAATCCAAATTATTTACAACTTTCAAAAGTGCTGTGGGTGGGGTAGGTAAATCTAAATCATTTTCTTGTTTTTGGTAGGGAATAATTGCCTTTGAAATCTCCCCATTATCAATATCTTTCAAACAAAAATAAAAGTTATCCCCATCTTGAATAACAGAAAACTCCAAAAATTGAAAATCAAGAGTGTGATATTTTCGATCTGTAAAATTATCCCGATAAAAGTTAGGAGTAATTGCTACTAATCTCACAGGTTGCTGATAATCAACTTTTTCACTAAAAGGTTTCTAATCTAACAAAGCATCATAATAACGAGTCAACTGTTGAACAATTCCCCTATCCTCAACATTTTTTAACTCCAACACCACTAATTTTTCCTGATTATCAACAGCCAAAATATCACACCTTTGACTATATAACGATATATTGTCTGTCTAAGACTTTAAAACCTAGTAAAACTTCTAAGTGTTCATAAAGAAAATCTTCTAAAATCTCTTCACTGACAAATTCCCACCCAGAACCACTCTTGATTAAAGATGCGTTACTGAACATATACAAAAATTAGCCTTAACTTAACAATTGAAGTAACACAGTTTCTGTCGTCCAAGTAGCGCGCCCACAACAAAAAATCATAATCTTCTGTCGAAATAACAGCAGTTCATTAATTGATAATGGATAATTGATAATTACCTCTGGTTAAAACCGCTACGGAATTGAATATCAGGAGATATTATTTCTTTTCTTGGTCGATTGGATATGGCGAGGTCTCCTCGCCATCCCACCCTTCGGGAAGCTACGCTAACGACCGCTTTTTTTCCCTTAAAAGGGGAGGCTTTAAACCAGAATTATTTAATTATTAATAATTAATAATTAATAATTCGGTAAAACTAATGCTAAAGCCACAGTTTCCTAACCATTATAACCTCTCATTTTTATCTTTTATGTTACGGTTTTAATAGCTAAAAGTCAACGGGGGTGCTTAAAATTGTTTGGGGTTATAAGAAACGAATTGGCTAGTCGTTGACTATCCTCATGCTATTTTCCCTTCTGCCTTCTGTCTTCTTCAATTAATATAAATTTTGCTACCTAATTATGCTGAATGTATGGCTCTAAAAAGAATTTTTATCACATTCTTGATTCTGTCATTAATTTCGGCCAAATTACTAGGAAAAATCCCATCCAAGTTAATATAGGAATAGAAATAATAACTGTTAACCAAACAATTCTAAATAAGAACCAACTACCACTAATAATAGTTATTCCTGTCAACAATATCGACCAAGGTTGACACCACCATGGTTTGTAATTCCAGGGGTTGAACTTTTCTGGTTCAATTGAATTTTTCATAAATAGAAGCATGAAGAATAAGGAACGCAAAAGATGAAATAAACTTGCCGAAAATAACAAGAATAAAATTTTTTTATTAGTAATCAATCAAATTGAATATTAATTAGAATTTAAGCGTTTGGTAATTTGTTTAATTATGCCACTGAGAATAGCACCTCCCATTAAAATTCCGATAGCTGGGGTAAATACTGGTTCCCATAATTTATGCCAAAGATCGAGACCTAAAGCAACTCCAGAATAACGACCAATCACAGCGATCGCGAACCAAGCAAAAGCAATTATTACTAGAAATACGTCTGCCACTAAAAATGTATCTAACCAGTTGAGTAATTTTTCTTTCATTGTTAGTAATTTTTAATTAATATTTTAAATTATTATACTATAACTAGGTAAGCAATATTATCTATATATTTATATTCATATCAAATTAATATGAAGTTGAATAGAATAATATTTTAATCAGAGTTGACTGTAGATCGAGATAGACAAGTTAATAAATTTCATAATTCTGTGCCACCTAATCCTAATACCTAATACCATTTCTCAAAAACTTTTCTACATTTTATTGAGCTTAGGAGTGGGGAGTAGGGGATAAGTAAAAACAAGAATAATTAACATTAACTTAACTCAAATTAGCAAAAAAATATTCCCTTTGTCTTAATTACTTAAGTTATTAAGTAACACTTAAGTATAGCATTAATGCATGGGATTTGGTATAACACCTAATTCTGTGCCACCTCACATAAAACTGGTATCAGCTACATTTTCTGTTCTCTATTTTAAGCTATTATACCAATTATAATGTATGAATTCCACAAAAATAAAATAAAAATTTGATGCCTAAAAAGGAACTATCCTAACTATTTTATACTTATTTCTATTATTTTTCCTTTTTGATATTCTTTATTCCTGATTCCAACTTCAGTTTTTCCTTTTTTATTTCCTTTACTAATGTCATATTGCTCGATAAAATTGGTTTTATAAATTTAAACTATCAACTATGAATATCAAATTAGTAGTTAGAAATTAACTCATAGTTTAACAATCTTTTTCTGCTCCCTTTGTAGGGAGAAAAACAGTTATAGTGGTTTGTTGTAAAGGAATACTTTGGATCGTTAACTTGCCATCATGTAATTCAGCAATTTGTTTAGCAATACTCAGACCTAATCCTGAACCTTGTTGCTCATATATTTGACGATTAAATTGTTTATAAGCTCCGATATTAGAAATTTCATTAGCACTCATTCCTTTACCAAAATCTATAAAATCAACAGCAAAAACATGACGGTCTAATCTACCTATTACCTTAACTTTTGTACCAAAAGAAGAAAATTTAAAAGCATTGTCTAACAATTCATCTACAATTTTTCTAAAGTTAGACTCAGAAATATTTAAAGTAGTATTTTCTGATGTAATATCTAAGTCTTTTAAGCGATTAAAACTTCTTGCTTTTTCTATAGCAACCTCTCTAATTATTGATTTAGGATTACTAAGACAACCTGTTGTAAATAATTTTAATCTATCTCGATCCCGTGATAATAGCTCTAAATCTGCATATAGTAAAAAATTCTGGATTATTCTATATAAACGGTGGGCAGAAATGTGAATATTTTCTACCATTTCTAAAATTTCATCGTTTTCTAATTCTTGAAACTCTTCAACAATAAAATTGGAATAACCAATAATTCCATTGAGTGGAGTGCGTAGTTCATGAGGTAGAGATAAAGTTATGCTACTTCTTAATTCATCTAGTTGTTCTTGAGTTTTTCTTTCAATAGTTCCTTGTTTTTCTAATCTGGTATTAATTGCCTTCATTAATTCATCTCTGGTAAAAGGTTTTGTCAAGTAATCGTCAGCTCCTAACTCCATTCCCTCTCTTAAATCAGCTTTTGTGGATTTTGCAGTCAGAAAAATAAATGGAATTGCTTCTGTTACTAAATTTTTCCGTAATAATTTTAATACTGTATAACCATCAAGTTCTGGCATCATTACATCACAAATAATTAAATCTGGAACAATTTCTAGAGCTTTTTCTACTCCTAGAGTACCATTATCTGCCCCTATTACTATAAAATTTTCTGCTTCTAAAACATCAGTAATTATTTCTAAAATTACTCGTTCATCTTCAATCACTAGAATTTTTTTCATCTATATTTTCCTTTTCTAAATTCAACGGTAATATGACAGTAAATGTAGTTCCTACCCCTACTTCACTTTCGACAAAAATTTGACCTCTATGTAAATCTACAAAATTTTTGACAATAGTAAGTCCTAACCCTGTACCAGAAATATTAATAGCATTTTGAGCGCGGTAGAAAGAGTCAAATAAATATTTTTGTTCTGCTGCTGGAATTCCCATACCCTCATCTTGAATTTGAAAAATTGCATAGTTATTTAAGTAAGAAAGTTTGAGAAAAATATGACTACCTTGGGGCGAATATTTAACTGCATTACAAAGTAAATTGGATAGAATATGTCGCAACAATTTTTCATCTATTAAAACCAATTCAAATATTTGTCCCCTAGATTCATTTTGTGATTCTGCTGGAGTATTATAGATAGCATCATTTTGCTTTTGTTCTTGCTGAATTGAATCTAGCTGAATTATATTTAAAATACTTATATTAATCCCATTTTTATCGGAAATTTTTGTTGTTAATTCTTGAGCTGCAAGCAGCATAAAATCAACGTAATGTTGACTACCAATACTGAGTTTAATATCTTCTATGACATCTCGACATAAATTTTCCAAATCTAATGGTACCGGGTTAAAATCAAAATTACCTGATTCTTTCTTACCTATAACTAATATATCATTAAGTAACTCTGTCATATGGTGAGTTGTAGCTTGTATACGACGCAGATAAGTCAGTTTTTTTTCTTCATTCCATTTATGACTATAGTGTTCTAATGCTTCTGCTGAAGCTAATATAGTAGTTAAAGGAGTACGGAACTCATGGGATGCCATGGAAATAAATTGAGATTTAAGTTGATTCAATTCTTTTTCTATTTCTAGTGCTTTCTTTCTTTCTGTTTCTGCCCACTTGCGCTCTGTAATATCTTCAATATCACCTTCATAAGCAATCAAATTACCTTCTGGGTCACGCACTGCTCTTGCATTCTCAGAAACCCAGATGACACTCCCATCAGCACGATAAGCTTGATACTCAAACTTTAATACACTTCCATCCCTACTAATTAAATCAATAAATTCATCTCTAGAGTTAGGGTTAACATAGATTTGTTTGCCAATATCACTAACTTTTGCCATCATGTCCTCTGGCGAGTCATAACCAAATATCTTGGCTAAAGTAGGATTACCATAAAGGTAATGTCCATCTAGTGTAGACTGAAAAATACCTTCAACTGAATTCTCAAAAATGCTACGATATTTAGCCTCAGTTGAATTTAGTTTTTGAGCTGCTGCTTCTAATTGTAATCTAGTATTAAACTCAGTTTTTTGCAAAGATTCATATAAATATACAGAAATATCACAAATTAAACATACCCAGAAAATGCCAAGACACATCTTCATAAAATTCCAATTTAAGGGTGCTACATCCAAACCGAGAATCTTATTGACACCGAAGTAATAGCCTAATATAGTAATCTGGGATATTAGGTGTAAAAACCATCTAACCGGAATTAAAGTTGCCTGAGAAAAGAAAGTCAACATCCAGACAAAAAACTCAGGATTAACATTTCTTGTAACTGTATCTGAAATTTGCTCGATCATAGTCACAGACCAAGAAAAGCAGAGAAATATTAGACCAAGATGACGACTACCCCAAGCAGTTCGTAGTATAAATATACAACCAAGTAGGGTGAAATGTACTAAAATCCTGGCAATTTCCCACTCTTCTAAACGAGGGTATTTATCTAGTATGAAGAAGATTAAACTGAGTATACTTCTACTCAAGAAAAAGAAAAAAGCTAGCCACAATGTTAAATTTAGTCGAGCCATCAAAAAACGATGTTGCCACCGTGAATATGAAACATTTGTCAAATCTCTGCTATTTTCAGAAGTAGGGTTAGCACTATCCAAATAGCTCAGTATTTTCTCAATAGGGGATAGTCTCTGTAGTTTTTTCAGCCATCCATTTAGCATAGCTAATTAGATTGAAACATCATAATTTAAGTCATAGACTTCGTACATCAGAATATTGTAATATAGCTGTCCTAAATAAGTTTTAAATAAATCTTAGTTATCTAAATACTAAGAGTGACTTCTCTTAATATGTAGCTAATGTTCAGATTCTATCTAGGATGGCTATAGTAGGTTAAATATAAGCTAACTACAATTTTTTTTCACTCGTCATTCACAATAATTTAGGGCAGGCAAAAATTATTAATTATTTACAGCTACCTGGGTCTAAAATGGTATGATTATTTTTACTGTATATTAGTTATATTTATACCTAAATTGTTAGTCAAATTATGGTTAGTTATACCTTGCCTCAAAATCCAGATACGATTATAACTGTTAGGGGGAAAGATTCACCCCGGGCCCGTCAGAAAGCTATGGATAAGCTTGTGGAAATGATGGACTCTGGTGAAATACTGACAGAATTAGAAAATGGATTTAGTCCGGAGCAATTTATTGAGGTCAAAGAGTCAAAAGAATCAAAGGAAATTGCCTCTGAGGAAGAAGAAGCTGTTGCCCAAGCAGTACAAATACTTAGTGATCTAGCAGCGCTGAAGATTAAGGTTGTAGAATCAAGAGAAGAAGCACTAAAGATTCGTTCTGCAATTGAGGTACTATTCACAGATGAAGCTGTCACTGTTGAAGAAATTTCTAATCTTAAAGATGGTTTTAAGGTGTTGAAAACTTTTGCTGTGGCTAATTTGCGTTATAGAGAAGCAAGAGAGAAAGCAGAAGAAGCTCGTATTATCTTAGACCAAGCGCTAAAATCTGACGAATCAGAAATCAAGCAGTCTCCTAAACCGGATAAATAAGTTTTCTGGTATCAAATAGACTTCGATGGGCAATTAACTATAGCAAAGAAAGGATTGGTTAGGACATCTATTGATAATGAATCTTAGATAAGAAAGGTTTTTCTCACTATTTTCTATCTATGCATATCTACTACAATATCTAGATATAAGTAATCAAAGCTATTATTGCCTAAATCAGTAATATTGCTGAGGGTGATGTAATTATAGTTTCCTGTAATAAATTTATAAAATCCCTACATCATCCCACAAGTCAGACAGTATTGTGAAACTTTAAATTAGAGAATATCCGATAGTGAGTATATACTCATTTTATCAGATATTTACTTTATATATGCTACTCATAAAAAAAGCATATTTTTCATCTATATTGATTGATAATTAAATTAATAACTATTTATAGAGGTTGAAATGTATCAATGTTTCATCAAAAATGCTCAAGAGTGACCAACTTTTAGAACTAGAGTTTAGTGTTCTAGACAACAAAATTGTGATCTGCATCATTACCAAAATTGAGAGATATCACATCATTAAAAGATGTGAGTCATTGAAGCTTACCTAATAATAATTGATACTAGGTATCGTGGTTATCAAATAAAACCGATTTAAAATTTTTTTAATATACTATCTGGAGAACACTTTTAATCATGTCTACAAAACAAGCTCAGTTAATCAAATTCTTGAAGTGGGAATTGTCCATCTCTGATTCAGCGATCGCCATTGCTTTACGACACAAGGAAGAAGACCCTAATCAATTACCGATGATACTTTGGCAATACGGTCTTGTCACATTGAAGCAGTTAGATCAAATATTCGACTGGTTACAAATGGCCCACATTTAATCGACTACAATTTCCTGAATTATCTAGGCCATACATATCTTACCCTGGTAATACAAGTGAAGTAATATTTTAAGGAGGTATGAATTGGGTTTTAAACCAAGAAAAATCATAAAAACCAAATTGAATCAAAACTTTGAATTAAACAAGGGAGTATCTCAGTTAGCTTTTTCAGCAAGATTACTCCCTTTTTTTTATGGAATAATAAACAGGGAAAATTATATAGCAGAAGGAAGAAGGAAGAAGGAAGAAGGAAGAAGGAAGAAGGAAGAATAAAAATCTTGCGTTGTCTGACTTTTGATATATCTGTGTCCTTTGCTTCAAGTTCTATAAATCTTTTTTATTAAAGGAAGCAGAAGTCATAGTTTCAAACTTTTTATCTATTTTGAAACTTTTCACAAATCAATTAAATTATTAAATATCATAAATTAGACAAAATCAGGTTATTAGACATCTGGTAAAAATCCAAAATAAAATCAATTCTCACACATAAATTATCAATTATTTCTCCCTACTGCCTACTTCCTACTGCCTACTCCCTCTTTTGAAAGAGATGTCTATTAAAGATATTTTATAGGATGTAAAATTCAACCCTCACCTCATCTCCCCTCAACCCTGTCTCCCCCTCTACATAAAAGGATGCTCTATAACCGAATTTAGGACTATATTCTTAATCTGCGTATCTGGCCATGAAAAAAATTTGATAGTAACTAATTATCTCAACTTGGTATCATAAATTATGATTTAGACGACAAACACCGATTCAAAAAAACTCGAAAATGACAAAAGAAACTATCCAAACAGTGGTCAATTCTTATTTTACAAATATGGCAGCGATGAATGCCGAAGCATGGGCAGAAAACTTTGCTGAAGACGGTGTTATCTATGACCCTGTAGGTAAACCACCCAGTAATGTACAGTCAGATTATCAGAAATTCTTTGGGCTATTATCAATGATTTTTGCCAAACTAGAATTGACACCAAATAATATATTTATTGTAGATAATGGGGCTGCAGTTAAATGGACGATGCAGGGAGTGGGAAAAAATGGTAATCAGGGAGTTGCAGAAGGAATTAGTATATTTGAAATTAATGAAAATGGTAAAATTAAACAAGTATCTTCTTATTGGGATGATGCTGCAATGATGGCTCAAATCAAAGGTGATTCAACAATTAATAATTAACAATTACCTCTCCTTGAAAACGGATAGGATTGACGCACTACCGAAAATTTTTTCTTTTCTCTTGGTCGATTTGAGGCCAGCGAGGAGACCTAGCCATCCCTCGACCACTTTTCTCCTTTAAAGGAGAGGCTTTAAACCTTAATTATTCGGTAAGAAGGTATTAGGTTTTAGGTGGTTATTTAAGAATCTGTGTTTAGCTGGCGCACAACGAACGTTACCAGTGACTGTTGGCTTGAATTTGGTATTAGAGTTGTTGGGAAATAAGGTAAAATGGTTTAAGCAAAAATTGGCCTTTATAAATGCTAAATATTGAATGAGCCTTAAAACAAGACAGGTTACTCAGAGCATTAACAGGATTAAACCGTAAAGCATTTGAATCTTTGTTGAAGCCCTTTAATCAAATATATGAGCAAACATTTCTGGAGAAACCTCGTCAACGGTCTGTTGGAGGAGGTCGTAAGGCTCGTTTACGCACCACTCAAGACAAATTATTCTACATTCTCTTCTACTTTAAATGTTATCCAACCTTTGACGCAGGCTAGTATCTTGTTTGATATAGACCGCAGCCAGGCACATCATTGGGTTCATCGTTTACAACCAATTTTAGAAGCTGCCCTAGGAGAAAAAAAGGCGTTGCCAGAGCGTCAAATCAATTGTGTACAGGCATTTATAGAGCGTTTCCCTGGAGTAGAACGAGTAATAATGGATGGGACAGAACGGCCAGTGCAACGACCAACTCACCCAGAAAAACAAAAACTGAATTATTCGGGAAAAAAAAAGCGTCATCGATGCGCAAACATCTAGCCGCAGTAGACCAAAACAAGCAAGTCTTGGTATTGAGTCAGGATAGAGTTGGAAAGTTACATGACAAGAAATTCCATGACCAAGAGAAGCTAATAGGAAATATACCTGTAGAGATTCCAATTGAAGTAGATAGTGGTTTTCAAGGTATTCAACACCAGTATGAAAATATCCGTATCCCCCATAAAAAAACAAAGGGAGGAGAATTAACTGAACACCAGAAGTCAGAAAACCGAAATTTAAGTAGTTCAAGAGTGAGATGTGAACATGCTTTCGCCGGTGTTAAACGTTATGGTGCAGTCAGTCAGATTTATCGTAATCATGTATAGTGATTTTGATGACAAATTGATGTTAACTGCCAGTGGATTATGGAATTTCTACCTAATGGTAGCATAAAGAATGCAATCACTAACAAATGTTATGAGTTTTTGTTTTCCTTTTTTCCCTACTGGGACTTACACAACTTAACTGGTAAAATTAGACTATAATGCTTGGTCTACAATAATTTTACGTCTCCCGCGATCGCTACGGGACTTACACAACATTTTAGAGCTGATTTATCAAGTAAATATTAAGAGGCTAAATTNGGAAGACTACCCGTTTATAGGTGTTCGGTGGAAATGCAGTAATGTATGCAGCCTAGACACACTAACAGACCGAGGACTTGACCTCATTTCTCTTTTCACTTCTGACTATGCAGCCTTCTTTGTTTCTTTGATTTCTGTATTCCTGGTGTCTATGAGGCTATGGACCCACTCCGACTCCATCTCGAACTCGGTAGTGAAACGTAGTGCTGGCGAAGATACTTTGGGGGCAGCCCCATGTGAAAATAGCTCGATGCCAGGATTATAATTAGCAAAACCCTCTTTCCAATTTATGGGAAGAGGTTTTGTTGTTTCCTGAAAAAAAATAGGCAATTTTTTAGGAGATACCTCTTTATGGTGTTGCCTATAAAAAGGCAAAAGGAAATCTAGGCTAGGAGTTATCTAAGGGTTAGGGCAGTTGTGACAAGGTGACCATGGAGGCATTTTACCAGTATTTTTTTTAAATTCCTATAACTTATGATACAATATATAAGTATACTTTAAGCTGTTAATTAATTTCTGAGTTTTAATTATGACTCTGACATTTAAGGATGTAAAAGTGATCGGCTTTAGTGCTAACAACCCAACTGTTAGTTCTTCAGCAACGTTTTCTGGAACTGTTAGCCAAGCAACTGTTGCGATTAAGTCATTTTCTTTGACTAATGACACAGATCGTCAAGCAAAGTTTATAAAAGTTGCGATTGATTCTACGAGTATTAATGGTAGTACTGTCAATTTTGTGGCTTCTATGTCCTACCAAAATTCAGGTCTCGGAGATAATGATTGCCTAGAGAGTGGAATAATGGATGTAGTTGTTATCGCCGATATTGGTGGGCTTCCATAGGTCAGTAACATCTAGGTAACCTTAAAATGAGCAACCCTAGGTTTCAAACCTTGCTGGTTATCACCCACATTAGGTTACTCTAATTTTTTTGACCACAATAGAGTCTTTGTGACATACTCCCACACTAACCTGACGGTATAGTGTGGACTTCTCGTTTCACAGTCCCGGTATTCTGTCGGACTCCACGAGCTTTAAGGACGGGATGCCCCGCCGCCCTTTTGGCCAATCAAAAAGCTGCTCGCCTAGGGCCACCATCAGATTTGACATTCCCAACGGATTACTAGGATGGATGGGATCTCACCCCTAATCTTATTTGATTTTCATGGTTGATCACTGGCGGTTGTTAACTCAAACCAGCTTAAATCTATCATAACATAAAATTTGTAAATTAATGGGACATCGAGTCCCATTAATTTACCGTCGATTCATCTGACACCAAATTTTCAATTATGGTGTGAGGCTTCTCGACGCTCTAGCTAACCAAGGAAAGACCTATTGATAAGTAGACCAGAAATCTCTGTAGGCTACTTACCGAAAAGCGACGTTGAAAGCCCCCGTGTTTTAACCGGGCAATGAAAACAAGCGAGTCTTTTAGACTAGACAACTAAAGTTTTCCTGTGCTATTATCTGGATATACAAACGTTTAGACAAAAGTAAGCAGAAACCTAGGTTTAGACTTAAGCCGACTGTGTAGGGGCACCGCGGAAATTGTCCCCAAAGAATATATCTTTGGTCAGCTAAGGAGTAACGAAGCAACAAGGATTTATCCTGTTGCGTAGTATAAACTTAGAATCCCCTCGGCAAAAGCTGCGGGGAGTAGTCAAACTTTCGATATATTCCTACTAGAGAATTCCACAATCTTTCGGCTGCATTTCTAGTGCGATCGCCTAGCCTCCTGAAGGAAAATCGCCAATATCAGCTCCAACAATTGTTTTAGTAACCAACTTTGTTTTTAGTCAATTAGGACTTACGCAGCAATCATACCTATAGGATACCCCGCAACTACCTTACACAACAGTTAGCATATAACACGAGGATTTTGCGTAAGTCCTGCCAATAAAACCACAAAAAATTAATTAGCCTTTTACACAAACAACTTGTTTAAGACTTGCCACAACTTCTACTAAATCAGTTTGCTGATTCATCACTTCTTCAATAGACTTATAAGCACCAGGAATTTCATCAATCACACCTCCATCTTTTCGGCATTCTACTCCCTCTGTTTGCTTCACTAAATCATCAACAGAAAAACGTTTTTTAGCTTGAGTGCGAGACATCATTCGGCCAGCACCATGACTACAGCTACAATAACTTTCATGGTTTCCTTTTCCTTTGACAATGAAGGATTTTGCTCCCATTGAACCAGGTATAATTCCATAATCTTCTTCCTGCGCTCGCACAGCACCTTTACGAGTTACATAAACTTCCTCGCCAAAATGTACTTCTTTTTCAGCATAATTGTGATGACAGTTCACATCTAATAGTGGTTTTGTTGGTTTACCACCTGCTAAATGCTTTTCAACTATTCGCTTAAAACGAGCCATCATTACATCTCGATTAAACCGAGCATAATTTTGCGCCCATTGTAGATCGCGCCAGTAAGCTGCAAATTCTGGTGTTCCAGTGACAAAGTAGGCTAAATCTAAATCTGGTAATTTCATATCTGCTAATTTGGCTAATTCTTTAGCAGTGTTAATATGACATTGAGCTAATTTATTTCCAATATGACGAGAACCTGAGTGTAGCATTAACCACACATTGTTTTCTGTATCCAGACAAAGTTCAATGAAGTGGTTGCCTCCACCTAGAGAACCCATTTGTTTGAGAGCTTTACTTTCTAAATTTTTTACTCCTGGATGTAACTCTTTGAAGTTTTTCCAGCGCTGCCAGTTGGTGACAGATTTTTCGATTTCTTTGTTGTCAGAAAATCCTACAGGAATAGCTGCTTCAATATCTTGTCGGATTTTTTTGAGTTTGCCTTCTAGTTGGTTGGCAACAAAAGGCATTTTTACTGCGCACATTCCGCAACCAATATCTACACCCACAGCAGCAGGAATAACTGCTTCTTTTGTGGCAATGACAGAACCTACTAATGCTCCTTTGCCTAAATGCACATCTGGCATTAGGGCAACGTGCTTGAAGACAAATGGCAAGGATGCTACATTTTTGGCCATTTGGTGTTCTTGATTTTCTAGGGGATGATTTGCCCAAGATAATACTGGTTTTGGGGTTGAGAGTTTGAGTTTTTCGTATGGCATATTTGATTTTAAGTTACTATTGCTTGTAAAGCTATACTACATAATACAATGTAACATAAAAAGATTACGGAATCCAGGTAAGGATATAACTATGAAAAGGATTAATTAGGGCTTGCTGATTAATTATCAAAGTATTGATATATAAAGGTTTGAGTATTTTGAGTCGCGAATTGCAGTGCGCCTGTTTCAGTTGAAAACGCTTAAAAAGCTAGTATTTTCGGCTGACTATGGCAGAACAATCTTGGGACAATTCTTACTCCTACCTCCTCGCTCATTCCCATTTCTCCCCTCCCCTCCTGGGAGGGGGAGGGGCGAGGGGTGGGTTGTCTCCTGTCTCCTGTCTCCTGTCTTTCCCCTCCTGGGAGGGGGAGGGGCGAGGGGTGGGTTGTCTCCTACCCCTACTAAAAGACTTTTTCAGCAAACCCTAATTATTTAGACAAAGCGACTAGGAGATAATTGCTGGATAATCTCATCGTTTTCCCCAGCTACATAATTAGCGAATCTTTTAGCTAGGGGAGGTACAAATATAAAAGGACTACTGAACCCAGAAAAAATATGTATCCCTTCTTGATTAGGAATAGCTCCGATGAGGGGTAAGTTGTCAGCACTGTATGCTATTAAGCAGTGATGCCAGGTGGCGGGTAAATTTTCTAATGCAGGTAAAATTTTTCCGATCTCTGATCGCATAGCAACTTCACTTTGAACAGGATCAATTTTAGCGTGAGGGTCAGTGAGTACGCGGGAAATTTGACCTATTCTGATGCTACCGTTTTTAAATTGAATTGCACCAGCATCTAAGCTAAATGGCACAAACTCGTGACCAGGTTCATCCCACATTTGCTCAAATTCAACTGTACTTGTAGCAGCTTCACAATTTAAACGTTTTTCTACTGCTGTGAAAACGGTAGTATTTAGTTGCAGTTCTACAGGAGGAATCTCTAACATCTCAGCATGGGTGAAGTAAACACGAGTAGGGATGCCTACTGATTTTAGGAAGTAACGAGAAATTCCACCTGCACAAATAACAACATTAGCAGCGTGATAAGTTTTACCTTTGGTGTAGACTCCGGTTATGCGTTCGTGGTACGGATGGGTCGCATTATCACCAGTTTTGACTAACCCGGTTACCTCTGCAATTTCAATTTGACCTCCTAACCTGGTAAATGCTTGAGAGTACGCCAAAGTCGTTGCTTCTGGAGACACATGACCATCACGAACAGTTAAAGCTCCTGCGATCGCTTCTTTATTTAGTAAGGGTTCCATTTCACAAGCTTCTTGGACACTTATTAGGCGAGGTACGGTATTGTAGTGGTTGAAGGTAGCAGCTATTTTTTCTGGGTCATCTTTTAGGGCGATAGTTAGTAATAAATCTAACTCTCGAAACTGGGTATCTGCTTCTAATTCTTCAGATAAATAATTATGACGTTCTTTTGCTTCTTGAAAAAGTTGATTAGTTAAATCTGTAGTACCAGACCAGTAGGGTAAAATCGCATAACTATAACGGGTTGCACCTTTTAAAGTCGGATATTTTTCCAAAAGGAGTACGGTAAAACCTTTTTTTGCTAATTCATAACTGAGAGCTGCTCCTGTTATTCCACCCCCAACTACAATCCAATCGTAACTTTTCATAAACGATTTACTCTAACATTTTCCTGATATAATAATAGGTATTTAACTAATAACAAAATATTTAGATTATTTAGGCAAATAATTATGCAGTTTTTGAACCAGTTATTCAGCATAAATACTAGACTAAAGAAGCAAATTTATGGGCTGATAATTATATTGCTATCAAGTATAACTTTACCTAGTCTTAGCCTAGCACAATTGCCTCGTTTTGATTCTCAACCTTTAAAACAACCTTCACCAGAAAAACCGTCTTCGACCATATCACCATCAAATACTGTTGAAACTCAGCCTAGTCAACCCTCAAAACAACCTTCACCAGAAAAACCGTCTTCGACCGTATCACCATCAAATACTGTTGAAACTCAGCCTAGTCAACCCTCAAAACAATTAATTGTTAATGACTCTACAGCTCCTTTACCTGGAACAAGACAATTGCCTATTGGAATTATTCAACCTGTAAATGGTTTTGTCAATATCAAACTTGCAAATAATACTGCTGCTACAATTTCCTATGAGATAATTGGAGATACTACACAACGCCAGTTGTCAGGAAAGTCTGAAGTGATTTTAAGGAAATTAAAAGTTCCTGTCAATATTACTTTTTATCGGGATAAGGGAGGTTTTTTATTGATACAACCCCAGTTTATTGTTGAAAATGGTCTTTTGAAGTTAAATATGACTGAAACTAATAATTTTAATTTGGATAAATCTAGTTTATTAATTGAAGAAACTGGAAGTGTATTTTTAAATTAGATAACGTTTAAATTTTAGCTTTTTTCAATTATTTTGTTTCTTGAATAAGTTTAATAATAAAGTTCCTCAATAATTTTTTCTAAAAAATAAACATAAAATTACTAAATAAAGATTAGTATCCTATATTCAGATTTATAATCTGAAACTTCCAGATTAAGTAAATTATTGATGATAATTATCAATTATTTTACCTAGATAAATTAAATTTTTATCAATTAATAGAATTGCTAAAAATATTTGACTTTTTGTCTATAATTATAGACAATACCATAAGTGGTAGATAAATGGCTTTAGGCTTTCAAGCGCGATGTCTGCTTGAATTTCGTCCCTTATCTAGGTATTTAGTTAATATGTATAGCAATGATAGAGAAGATAAAGTTCGGATCGATTTTAAATTAGCTCGCGATAAATGGCAACGCTTCCAAGTAAAATGTAAGGAGAATGATTCTACAGCTTTTGAAGTTTTAAATTTGTTTATAGACCTTTATTTAGGAGAAGAAATAGATGGCGATCGAGGTATTTTGTCCCTTAGTTTGGAAACTAAAATTAATGTGGCAATAGGAAAGTATATTGGAAATAAATTGGATAGTTATATAGACAAATATATAGAAAAAAAATTGATTCAAGAAGTTAAAGAAATAGATGATGCTGAATATTTAGTAACTCCTAAGAAAAAAAAGGAATTACACAGTATAGAAAAAGAAAACCTTGTATTCAGGGATAAATATGAATATAAACAATCATCAATGACAACAGTTATCGAACAAAAAGAAATGACAAAAAGCTTGTTGAATGATGATGTTGAAGAATTAAAAACTGCGCGGGAATTAGGGAAAGTTTTAGGTTGTTCTCCTGCGTATATAACTACTCTTAATAGATTAGGCGATTTAGAACAAAGAGGGTGGAAAGATTCTGGAAAAAGACAAGGTAAGGCTATTCTTTATCAACGGATAACAACCTAATTAGGGTTTGCTGAAAAAGTATGAGTAGTAGGGCTTAGGAGACAGGAGACAGGAGACAGGAGACAGGAGGAATGGGAATGAGCGAGGAGGTAGAATTCAAGAATTTAGAATTAAGAATTTAGAATTTAGAATTACCTCTCCTTGAAAAGAAGAGGATTGAGTTAAAAGGAATTTTTTTCTTCTCTTGGTCGATTGGATATGGCGAGGATACCTCGCCATCCCTCGACCGCTTTTTCTCCATGAATGGAGAGGCTTTATACCTTAATTTTTCGGTAAGAATTGCCCTTCAATTTTTCTGTCATAATCATCCCAAAATACTAGCTTTTTGAGCCTTCTTAGCCGAAAACATAGTACTTTTTTTCAACCTAATAGGGCTGAAACTTTTATATGTGAATACTTTGATAGTTAATCAGCAAGCCCTAATTATTTTCTTGAGCAGGGGAGTAGGGGAGTGGGGGAGTAGGAGAGTAGGGGAGTGGGGGAGAGGGGGAGTAGGGAAGTAGTAAAAATAAGAATAATTAACAATAACTGGCGTGCTAATTATCAAAAAATTTATTCAGCCTGTGTTAATTACTTAATAGTTGAAGTATCACTTAAGCATAGCATTCTTTTTTCACATTAGTATCAGGTAAGATGGGGTATTAAAGCCGCTACAGAAAAGATAAATTGACAACTGCTGATAATGATATAAGTAGAGATATTTTTACCGAATAATTAAGGTTTAAAGCCTCTCCTTTAAAGGAGAAACAAGCGGTCGAGGGATGGCGAGGTCTCCTCGCCATATCCAATCGACCAAGAGAGAAAAAATTTTCATGATTAGTCAATCCTCTTCTTTTCAAGGATAGGTAATAATTAATTATTAATTATTAATTATTAATTATTAATTATTAATTGTTGAAATACCTTGGGAAATAAAACCTGCCCAGTAGTAAGGATGAGTAAATGGAAGACTCTGTTGACAAAACCATGATAAGAGTTCTTTTTTTTGTTGTATTTTTTCTGAATTTTCGTGTTTCATGTATTGTTCTAGATATCTTTCTAGCTGCTTTTTATAAGTACTAAGCTGAGTTCCTGTTAAATAACGAAGTTGATTTTGTGCTTTTTTCAATGCTTCTGAACAGCTATATTTTTGGCGATGTTGATAGTAGAAAATACAAAATAATGCTGTGGCTAAATCTTCTACTAACCATAATGAACTAATTACATGACGGGCACCTGCACTAATAAAAGCACTAGCAAATGTGAGAATATCGTCAGAAATTTTAGTTTGATTGAGATTAATTTCGCAACTGGAAAGAAATACATCAAATAATTCTGGTAAACGCCAAGCAAAAATTTTACTAAGAACTATATCTCCATCAAATAATTTTAATTTTGAGGCTAAGGGATTGACAATATTTACTTGAGAAATGTGACTGGAATGCAGCACTTGTACTTGTTGAATAAAGTTGTGGTAATTATTAATTTTTGCCTGACTATATTGCAGACGTTTTTGGGGAGAAATTAAGTACATATTTGCTAGAGTTTCACATTCATATCTTGTATAAAACTTATTTGTTATAGGAGCTTCCACAATTCCTATTTTGCGCGGATTATTAATGAGCGTTCGCTCTGAGCAATAATTAAGAATTTGACAACTAGGTAAAATTATTAAACGGAAATAATCACACAAATACTTTGTTTCTTTTTCTCTAGTAACTGGTAAAGCAGCGTAAGGTATTTGATGTAGATATAAATGAGGAATAATAATTAATTCTTTTATCTCATTCAGTTGTTCTATAAGTTGATTTAATTCTAATTTTTCTGATAATTCTGAAAGAAAAGCCTCCATTTGATTCTGCCATTCACTGCTATTTTCTGCATGGAGTTTCAACCAATTATCATGTATCCAAGTTTGTAATTTATCAATTCCCTCTCCTTGACAAATATGAACAGTAAGTTGCTGCTGAGTCAGAAGAAATATATAGGTATTATTTCTACTTGAATAAAAATCTATAATGGCAGTTTCTCCATCCTTTACTAACTGCTGAATCTCTGAAAAACTCAGATATGTCACTTGTAACTGTTCCGCTAGTACGCGATCGCTATTCCAAATTTTTTGCCAAATTTTTTGCTGTTTTTCTTTCAATAAAGAAATCTTTTCTTGATTCTCTAATTTAATCTCTTTGATACTAAACTGACTTCCCACTGTAATTGGTTTATTAATTCTAGTAGTATCAAAATTGAGCTGATTAATTTGTTGTTGTAAATCATAATATTCTTCTACTTCTGCTGGCTTTTCCTCATTTTTATCAATGTCATTTATCATCATTAACTCTACTAAACGACGAGAGCGAGAAGCTTCTACATATTCTAATGCTTGTTCATATTCCTCAATCTTGACATAACATTCTACTATGTTGCCATACATATAAATTGATTCAGCTAACATCTCTTTGTAAGATATTTTGGTATTTGCCAAACTTTGAGTTATTTCTAGTAAGTTAATTGCTACTTGATAACTTTCAATAGCAAGTTGCCAATTTTCCTTTTGAAATCCTAAATCGCCTAATTTACGATAAATTTCTAGACATTCAAGTGGAAAACTTTCTACAGTAAAAATATTTAATGCTTGTTGATATGCTGTAATTGCTAATTCAATATTTTGATAAAAATCAGTAATATTTTCTATATTTTCTATGGCTTTATTTTCTCTGACTTTATAACTATAAGCATCACCAAGATTTTTTTGAATAATTCCCCACCATAAAGCAAATTTTTCTGGATTAATAACTTGCAGCACTTGTTGATAAACTGCAATTGATAACTCAATATTTTCGACTATTTCTGGGGTGTCTCGGTGGAGGTAAGCAGTGCCAAGATTTATGGAAATTATTACCCAATCTAATAGAGAATCAATAGGAGTAATTTCTCTTAATGCTTGTTGATAAGCTGTAATAGCTAATTCAATATTTTGACTTTTTTTTCCTATGAATCTATTTAAGTAAGCAGTGCCTAGATTTTTTTGAATATTTGCCCACTGGTAAGGTTGATTTTCCCTATTAATAATTTTTAATGCTTGCTGATAAGTTACAATTGCTTGCTCAATATTTTTCTCTACATTTTCTGTCATTCTATTTAGATAGGCATTACCAAGATTGCTTTGAGTTACTGCCCAGTCTAGAGAATTTTCTTCCCGATCGATAATTTGTAATGCTTTTTGGTAAGCATCTATTGCTAATTCAATATTATCGCCGACTTTTCCTGTAATTCGCGTTAAGTAGGTATTAGCTAAATTATTTTGAATAGTTGCCCATCCTTGGGGGGAATTTTCTTTGGTAATAATTTCCAATGCTCTTTGATAAGCGACTATTGATTGTTCAATATTTTTGGCTTTATCTCCTTCAATTCTATGACTATAAGCATTGCCTAAGTTACTTTGAATTATTGCCCAATCTTGGGGACTATCTTTTCTATCTATTACTTTTAATGCTGGTTGATAAATTTCTATTGCTTGCTCAATATTTACAGATTTATCTCCATAAATTCTGTTGAGATAAGCAGTGCCAAGATTGTTGATAATGCTTACCCAGTTATGAGTTTTAGAAGCATTATTGTATACAGTTAATGCTGTTTTATATCCCGTAATTGCTATTTCTAAGTTATCTGCTTTATCCCCAAGAGTAAACTCTTGTATCTGGTTACTGAAATTAACTATATCTGCAGCAATATTATGAGCTTCTTCTGGTTTAATTTCTACTAAGGTTGAGGTCGCCCAAGTTTGTAAGGTTTCTACTAAACCTTGGTCTAGTTTGTTGAGGTTTTCTTGCAAAATAGGGTGAATAATTTGAGGATTGTTTTTGCTTTCGTGGGTTGCTTGTAATACCTGGGTTAAGAATTCTAAATATTCTAATGGGGTTGCTGTTGCTGAGGTGTTTTCTGTAATTGAAATTTCTAATTTTTCTGATAGTTGTACTGCTAAGGTAAGTAATAGTTCTTGAGCTTCCTGGTTCCCTTTTTCTGCTGATGTCTGTGCCATCATTATTATTGTTTGGAGTAATCCTTGATCTAGTAATTTTTGGTTAGTTGCTAGGATTTTATCTTTTCTTTCTGTGGGGCTATTTAACAGTTGTTGAATTAGATTTATATAGGCTTGGATGCGGTTTTGATTCATCTTTATATATACTTTTTGTCTACCTACTAATACTTAGGTAGTACAGTTAAGTGACTCTAAAATCCGTAGAATCTATTGTCATGCTTAAAACTTTTGGTTTGGGTTGACCTAGTTGGTGTATTAATATTGAATAAAAAGTCAAGTGTATAGGCGTAGTTACCCTTATAGAATAACTATATCATTATTTTCTGATTTTTCAGCCGATTATGATTTTTGTCGATTTTTATAAAATTAAAAATCAAAAAAATATAAATATTATATTTGTTTGAATAATTATGAGAGGATCATTGTTCTGATCGTAATATCAAGTCTGGGGAAATAAGTAGGAATATTGTTCAATTAACTCAAATCAACTGTTTTATCTTTTTACTCATCAACTTTATGTCATTTCAGTTATCAGTTATCAGTTATCAGTACCTTGATTTTTCGGTAAAGACCATAACCAGATCCGATTGGTAAAGCAATTATTTCTGGTATTTCATCAAAATTTAATTCTTTCAATTTTGATTCTAGAATTTCAAACTTCTCTAAATCTGTCTTAATCAATAAGTTATATTATGTCCGGTTGAACAGTGATAGATCAATAACGAAGGAGTCCTCAGGAGGGAAGAAAAAAGAAGGAAGAGGAAGAACTGGAGTTGAAGGAGAAAGTTTTTTTTTATAACTAATTATCCGGACATGATATTATAGAAATCTTTCTGAATATACCTCTCATTTTAAATTAGAAATTGAATGAACTGAAAATACAGCAGATTACAGGTAAATTAAGTACAAATATGAATGGTAAAATGTTTGTAGTGCGGACATCTTGCCCGCGACTTGTATACCTTACTAATATGAAATACGCTGTATATTTACCGAATAATCAAGGTTTAAAGCCTCTCCTTTAAAAGAGAAACAAAAAAAATTTTCATTATTAGTTAATCCTCTTCTTTTCAAGGAGAGGTAATTGTTAATTATTAATTGTTGAAGCAAGGAACTTTTGCTTGTATTAAAGATTTGGCAATTTACTTAGCTTCATCTAGATAAATAAATTTACTAAAACAACGCCGTAATTGCTTGTAGTTATAACTATATCTTTAACTATTTTATCTGTATATAGAGCTTGTCAGTTAATCTTTCAACTCAAGAAAAATTGAGATTAATTAAAAGCTGAATTATCTGGCAGTGGCAAAACTAAAATATAACCTTGTTGATTCTGGTAATGTTGTATTTACGAACTTTACTTTTTCTAGATTTGCTCCGATAAATGTTGCTCCATCCAAATTAGCTTCACTCAAATTAGCTTCATAAAGTTTACTCCAATTCAAATTAGCTCTGACTAAATAAGCTTGTGTTAAATTTGCTTTTGTTAAATCTGCACTATTTAATTTAATACTACGCATTAAAGCATTGCTGAAGTTGGCTGTTATTAAATTTGCTCCTTCTAAGTTTGCCCCATTTAACTTAGCTTCACTAAAGTTAACTCCATTCAAGTCTGCTCCACTCAAATCTATTCCATTCAGGTAAGCTTTTCTAAAGTTAACTCCTGTCAGTTGAGCTGCAAATAGTCTAGCTGCCATTAATTTTGCGTCGTACATATTAGCCCAATTAAGGTTAACACCCGTGAGATTAGATTCTCGTAGATTAGTGGACTCTAAAGTAGCACTACATAGGTTGGCACTCCATAAATTAGCTCCTGTCAGATTAGCTCCTGTTAAATTAGCTCCTGTCAGATTAGCTCTAGGAAGTTTTGATTTTATTAAAAAAGCTCCACTGAGATTAGCTTTTATCAGGTTAGCATCGGCCATTTTTGTTTCACCCATTTTAGCAAAGCTCAGGTTAGCTCTGTGTAATAATGCCTGATTGAATTGAGTTTTTGTGAGGAATGCTCTACTGAGATTAGCTCCTGTTAAATTAGTTTTGGAGAGATTAACGCCTATTAGAATTACTCCTCTCAAGTCAGCTCCCGCTAAATTCAGGCCACTAAAGTTTCTTTCTCCTTGTTCGTATCGCTGGATCAGTTCTTGTTCTTTCATGGCTCTATATTTTCTGACTTTAATGATAAGTTATTCAATCTTTACTTAATATTTTATTATAGCTTTCTTAATTTTAGAAATAGGTTAATTGTATGAATAGGATAAAATTAACTATAAACTATAGAGTGAGTCATTTTTTAAGTATCTTTCTATCAAAATTATCGCGACAATATCATCTACTGGTTTAGGTGGAATTCTCATTCCTAGAGGAATTAGACGAAAAATACCTTGAGGAGGATACATTTGCCAATAGCGATCGCGAGCTTCTAAGCTAGAATAACGTTCATCTATTTTGATGATTGGTACTGTTTTTGAAATGATTTTTGTGAGGGTTTGTTTCCAAGTTTTTGAGTGGGTTTGGTCGCCAATCACAATTAAATCAATGTCAAATTTTTGATTTAAGTTTTTGATTGTTGTGACAACTTCTGGAGATTCTACAACTTCGTGGTAGTGTAGTTGTTTTTCTCTATCCATAAGTGCAATACCACACTTTTGGCTACCTGGGTCAAATCCTAAAATCATGTTTGGATATCTTTATTTGCTGACTATATTAATCTTTTTTATTGATATTTTACTTTTTGTTGTGACTTTTATCAGTTGCATAAATTAAGCAATTAATAATTAACAATTAATAATTAATTCTCCTGAGAATTATCGGATTGGCGAACAGTTTTTTTATACTAAATATGATTACCGAATAATTAAGGTAAAAATCCTCTCTTTTAAAGGAGAAACAATGAATTAATTTTCCTTTTATTCAATCCTCTCCCTAAAAGGAAGAGGTAATTATCAATTATCAATTATTGAACACAACCCCTTTATCGTAGTTAACTCAATTCCATATTATATAAAAAATTTTGTCTACTAAAATAAGGGTGGTATGTTCAACAATTAATAATGAATAATGAATAATTAATAATTACTTCTTTCTCCTTGAAAGGAGAGGCTTTAAACCTTAATTATTTGGTAACCGGATTTAATATTATTTATTCTATAAAAAAAATGCTTTCAACCTTAATTATTCATTAATTCGGTAAAAAATGTAATTTTAGGGAGTAGATATAAAGGTAAGGTATAGCAGTCGAAGGAAAGGTTAGGACAGTTCAAAAGTTTAACACTCAGACAAAGTAATACTTTTCCTTCTTCCTTCTTCCTTCTTCCTTCTTCCTTCTGCTATAAAATGCTATATTTTTAATCTTTTAATATTTTTTGACGCTCTATTTGCAATTGTTCAATTTCTTGTCTCAGGGTTTCTTTTTGTTGTATTATACTATTCAATTGGTTTTGAGTTAAATTAAGTTCGGCTTCAGTTCTAGCTTTTGCTTTTTGAACTTGCTTTAGTTCTTCTTGAGTACGGGTTTTTACTACTTGAACTTGATTTAATTGCTCTTTGGTTATTTGTAGTTGGAATTCTGTTTCTGCTTTTTGGACTAAAGTTTTTTCTAAGGACTGATTAACTTGATTCAACTTAGTTAGAGCTAATTCTAAATCAGCTCTTGCTTTTTGTAATTCATTTTTGATTCGAGTTGTTTCAAATTCAGCTTTTGTCACTTCCTTGCGAGTTTCATTAAGTTTGGTTTGGATTTCATCTATTCTGAAAACACCCTTTCTTAATGGTTTGCTAGTTGCAAATAGGATAGCTAAAGTTAAAGCTGAAAGAATACTGCCAGTGACCATGGTGACCAATGCAGCAGTATCGCGGGGCCTAAGATTAAAAAGTCGTAGTCTTGCTTTACCTACTTTTGTACCTAGGCGATCGCTAATAGTAGCGATTACACCGCCTAACACCAGAATTGCTAATACTAGGATAATACCGGCGGTCATTAATGGCTGCTGGTAGTAATTTAATTATGAGGTTGCTTTTAGTTGATTGTCTCAGACTATATGCCTAATATCTAAAATTATAGACAGTAATTATTTATTTTACCAACTATTCAGTATAACATTCTCTGGTTTCTACAAGGCAATCTCTTTACTTAATTAATATTTTAAGAGAAAATAGTATTATCTCCTCAGATTGCCATTATAAAATTTTCTGAGTTTACCCTCAGCAGTTATTTCATCTTGATTTTTACAGATATTTGTGCCTGCAAATCAGGTAAATTGTTGACTTAAAGCCACTGGGTTATGTACTGTAATTTTCTTCTTGTGAATAGATATCATTCCATCTTGCCGCAGGTCTCCTAGCAGACGAGTAACTGTCACCCTTGTTGACCCAATTGCTTCTGCAATTGCTTGGTGAGACAATTTCAGGTCTATAGTAATCCCATCCTTGCTAGGAACTCCAAAATCTCGACAAAGAATTAACAAAAAGCTAACCAGTCTAGACCCCATATCCCGGTGTGCCAAAGTTTCAATCATCATCTCTGTCTGTAAGATTCGAGATGAAAGTCCACGCAATAAAACAACTGACAAATCTGGATCTTCTCTGAGAGCTTTCTCCACCTGGTCAATTGGCACAGATATTAATTCTACAGGGGTAAAAGCTACTGCATGGTAGAAACGGTCAGACTTATGGCCTGTAATTAGAGACAAAACTCCAAATACACTATTTTCCCGGAGTAAGGCCACTGTAATTTCATCTCCTGCTTCATACACCCTCGATAGCTTCACTGCGCCTTTAATGAGAACGTAGACGCGCTCTGCAGGGTCTCCTGGAAAAAATATTGTCTTGCCCCGTTCAAAAGTTTCTACAACTGGCGGATATGACCCACCAGATATATTACGGAAAACTGCTGCTAGCGGTCTATCATGCGTCACGACCAATGTCCTTACTCTCTAATAACTAACTAAACGTCTCTTAACCTTAATAGCTCAGTTCCTGAAATATACTATTAAGTTTCTACATATTGCTATATATATCTCTAATACTTACTTTACTTTTATATTCATATAGATTAAGGAAGTGAAACTGAGAAATTTAATTTTTAATTATGGCCATAGGTGCTAATATTATCTATAAATTTGCCTAATGTCAAAGATGCTATGTATTATAGCGTCATAGTATGAAATTAAATTTTAGACTTTATTATTTGATTGAAAATTTTACTATAGTTTCTCTATAAATCAAGGTATTATGTTAGATTTAACAGGAAAAAATGCTCTGGTAACAGGTATTGCGAATAATCGTTCTATTGCGTGGGGAATTGCTCAACAACTCCACAAAGCTGGAGCAAATTTGGGGGTTACTTTTCTGCCAGATGATAAGGGTAGATTTGAAAAGAAGGTTTGGGAATTGGTAGAACCTTTGAGTCCTTCTTTATATTTACCTTGTAATGTTCAGGATGACGAACAGGTGAAGGCTACTTTTGCCCAAGCAGGGGAAAAGTGGGGTAAGTTGGATATTTTGATTCATTGTTTGGCCTTTGCTGGTAAGGAAGAATTGTCTGGGGATTTTAGTAATACTACTCGTGAAGGTTTTACTCGTGCTTTGGAAATTAGTTCTTATTCTCTGATTGATTTGAGTTCTGAGGCGAAGGAACTGATGACCGAGGGAGGAAGTATTGTAACTCTGACTTATTTAGGGGGTGTGCGGGTAGTTCCTAATTATAATGTTATGGGTATTGCTAAGTCTGCTTTGGAAATGAATGTTCGTTATTTGGCAGCGGAACTTGGCCAGAAAAATATTCGGGTTAATGCTATCTCTGCTGGTCCAATTAAAACTTTGGCTTCTTCGGCAGTGGGTGGTATTAAGGATATGATTCATCATGTGGAACAAATAGCTCCATTGCGTCGGACTGTGACTCAAATTGAAGTTGGTAATACTGCTGCTTTTCTATGTAGCGATCTGGCGAGTGGCATTACTGGTCAGGTTATCTATGTGGATGCTGGTTATGAAATTATGGGAATGTAGATATTGAAGTCACAAGTCAGAAGTCAGAAGTCAGAAGTGAAGAAAGTATAAATGTAAGTCAAAAGTCAAAAGTCAAAAATGAAGAAAGTAAGTAGATAGTAGTAGAGTTTCCTAAATGACTTACAGCAGATTCGATTCAAAGAAGTACAGATAGCAACTGAGTGTCTACAGTGCGTGCATCTTGCCCGCTATGGACGCACCTCACGCCTGATGGAATTTGCTGTAAGTTAAAGTTGGGTTTGGTAAGTTGAGGTTAGAATTTGATATTTTGGTAGTCCTGCTTGTGTAATGGTATACAGGAAAAAGGAATATTTGGCACGGGAGCAAGATCCTCCCACTGTTCTGGTAAGAAAAATAATGACAATGCACGACCATTACAATGCACCATCACCGATATTTTTCATCATTCTCAACCTACCTTCCTTTTAAAAATCAAAATTAAAAATATAAATATAGATTTTTATTATGCAAATAAGCGATCGCCTTTCTCAATCTACTCCGATAAAATTGGATTTACCTGCTAGAGTGGCTTCGGTAAAACGAACTACTGGAGAAACTGATGTAACTGTTAATCTTAATCTTGATGGTGTGGGCAATTGTAAGGCTAATACTGGGATTCCTTTTCTGGACCATATGTTGCATCAAATTTCTTCTCATGGACTAATTGATTTGGATGTCCATGCGGTGGGGGATATTGAAATTGATGACCATCATACTAATGAGGATGTGGGGATTACTTTAGGCCAAGCTTTGCGCCAGGCGTTGGGCGATCGCAAGGGTATTGTGCGTTTTGGTCATTTTCTGGCTCCTTTGGATGAGGCGTTGGTTCAGGTGGCCTTGGATTTTTCTGGTCGTCCTCATTTGAGTTATGGTTTGGAAATGCCTACTCAACGGGTTGGTACTTATGATACTCAGTTAGTGCGGGAATTTTTTGTGGCCGTGGCTAATAATAGTTTGATGACTTTGCATATTCGGCAGTTGGCGGGGATTAATTCTCATCATATTATTGAAGCAGGTTTTAAGGCTTTTGCTCGTTCTCTACGGATGGCTACAGAAATTGACCCCAGGCGAGTTGGGGAAATTCCTAGTTCTAAGGGAGTTTTGTAAGAAAGGAGTCAGGACTCAGGAGTTAGGAGTCACAATAAAATCAGGAGTCAGGACTCAGGAGTTAGGAGTCACAATATTGCGCTGATTGGGGCGGATAGCCGATTGCATCGCGTCAAGTTTTGGAGCGTTTGATCGCCTGACTACTGACTCCATTGAAGCAAAGGCTGATCTCATAGTGTCAATGTCAGCAAAGCCTGTTCTAGTGGTTTCTGACTCTGTTGAAGGGGAGGCTGATTGGACAACATCAAGATCCTCTGATGTGAGGTTATCTAAATTCAAAGAGGATTGGGGGTTAGGATTACTGTTAATCAGATCCCGCAACCAAGTCAGATGCCCTGAATGATCTGCCAAAAGCATGTAATCTTAGCACACACCAGGTTCAGCCGTTTGATCGACCCAGTAAAGACCCAACATCTGCGCCACCGCCGGATGTAAAGATGCCAATAACACTAGATCTAAGGAGCGTTGATTTGGCATTTTAGGGGGTTCCGTATCCACATCCGGTGGATCGGCTTCACCGATAACATCTAACGTTAACAAAAATGGATTTAAGACTGGACAGTACAAAGTTCTCAGTAGAAAAAAACATTCCCCACTAAAAGTCGGGGAATAGTGGATACTGGTTAATGATTCTTAAATTTGACCAGCTAATCTCTATTAGGAAGGTTGATTTTAAATAATTTGAAAGATTTTATTCAAGCCATTTCTTCTGGAAAAGTTGAGGATGAAACGAAGAAAATTCTGAGGCATGCTGATGGGAGTTTGTTATTTAGGAAAAAAAGTTAAACACCAAAAGCTTCAAGCTCTCGCCAAAGAAATTTTAAATGATTGGGATGCAGTAGTCGCTGCTGTGAACAATCCTGACTTACCGTTAACTAATAACGAAGCCGAACGAGCCTTACGTCATGCTGTGATTGCTCGTCGCATTGGTTATGGAACAAGAACCAGTGAAGGGAGTTTGGCTTACAGTTGTTTATTAAGTGTTATTGAAACCTGTCGTTTGAGAAAGGTTAACCCTTGGAGTTATATGGCTTCTGTGATTAAATCAGCAAGATCGGGTTACCCGCCTCCTCCTCTTCCTGCTCCTAGTTAAGAAAATAAAGAGTTTCAATCCTCAACTTCCATTTTTCCCTCGACAGTAGTTGTCAAGTCGAGCAAATTTCTGTGGTTGTTTGACTAGGCGAGCCATAAAGAGTGAATAACGTATATTTTATGAACGTATCCACAACCCAAGATACTTTTCTCAATTAGTCGCTCAGGTAGCAGGAGAACGAAGCACTGCTGCAAGCAGCGTTTTTTAGAGGGGGAGTGAACGATTACCCTCCATCTGCTTCACCGATCTTTTTTTCCCATATATCCCATAGTTGATGGTCTAGATTTTTTCCATCCTTTACTTGATTTTATATTCAACTATTTAGTCTAAACTCCAGTCCAATATTGGTTGTAGTCTTAACATCCAACGGTGTGCTCGACTGCGGTGCAAGTCAAACAATACTCCGGCCACATCAAAGGTGGGATAGCATTTGAAGTAGAACAAAATAAAAAATAGCGATTTTATGAAGCTTCCAGCAATCTGGCTTTTCTACCTCCCCCTCTGACTCGGAGTCGGGGCTTTTGGGAAAAGAGCGATCGCTTCCAAGTCAAGCTGGACAGAAAAAGCTTCCAACAATTCATCAAATGTCTTACGATTTAGTCCCGTTAATGCCCTTAAGAGTCGGTCTTCTTTTAGCACTCGATTGATGTCCAGCATTTTCCCATCTCATCTTCAAATACCAACCCTTACTTTACCTTATTAAGCGACAAGTCTATTAACTGGATTTAGTCAAAAAGATATTGCTTCTTGTACAGGATATGATTTTATTCTTGAAGCATTATGTGTAGTCGGACTTTAGGAAAATGGTATGATTTCGCTTTCTGCTAACCATGACGACCTACCTAGCAGCAGTGTAATTAGTCAGTACATCTCTGATTCTGCCCTACTCCCAGCTTCACTTTGGTGATTGGCCTCCATGTGGGTAGGTTTGGCGTCACGTCATCCTCTGACGGGAGGGACTTTCACCCTCATTACTGAACAAGTTATGTCGGTATGCCTTCTACTATTCTTTAACCTCCCTAAAATTCTAGATTTTTGTTAAACCGACACTCTAGGCTATTTATTCTCCTAGAAACGAATCGCACATTGCTGGCTGCTACAGGTATAACACAACTGTCATCTCCCCCGATTTTTTTCACTCTCTTGACAAATATCTCAAACTCATTGTTGAATTAAAATAAGAGTTTTTATTACATAAGGAGGTCAAAAGGCATTAGAGAACTGGCTTTTAAGCCTAAAAAGGCTTTGTTGCACAAAGAAAGGAAATAGGGTAAAAAAATATGTGTGGCAAAAAAAAACTACACCAAGGGTAGATATGAGTAAGTCCAAGTCCAAGTACCTCCTGAGCAACTGGTCTGAGTATGATGCTTCCCTAAAGCACAGAGGAAGTCTCACATTTTGGCGCTTATGATGAAGTAGTAGAGCAGTGGGTAAACCAACAGAAAACTGGACTTAGGGGAGCATCAAATACATATAGTGATACAGCCATTGAATTTATGGTGACTATACAATTATTGTTTGCTCTGGCCGGACGACAGACGCTTATGTTTTGTGGAATCTATATTTCAATTAATGGACTTAGATTTACCAGCTACCTTTCCATAGCACTGTATCCCGTCGCTTGCCAAAACTGAATGTTCAACTGTCAGTTATACCAACGCTCTGAGGCCATTTATCTGGTAGTAGATTCTACAGGAGTGAAAGTTTATGGAGAGGGTGAATGGAAAACAAGAGTTCATGGTGTCAGTAAACGGCGTACATGGCGTAAATTACATCTAGGGGTAAATGATGCCACAGGGGAGATAGTGAATGGGTTAGTGACTACCAATGATGTAAGTGTGACGGGCGTATTTTCTGACCTGTTAGATGGAGTAGATGGTGAAATAGGCCAAGTCTCAGGAGATGGAGCCTATGATAAGTATAAGTGTTATGAGAAAGCCAGGCAACGAGGAGCAAAAGCAACAATTCCACCCAGGAAAAATGCAGTAATAGGTACTCGTGGCAACTGTAAATCTAAACCTGATCCCAGAGATGAAAATCTCAGAAGAATAAGAATTGTAGGACGCAAGAAGTGGAAACGTGAATGTGGCTATCATCGACGTTCCCTATCATAAACTACAATGTTTAGGCTCAAAGTGATGTTTGGAGGGCAGTTGCGACGACGAAAATTCGATAATCAAGCAGTAGAGTTGTTCATACAATGTGCCATGCTCAACCGCATGATTCAAACGGGTAAGCCCAAAAGCTACAAAGTTCAAATCTAGATCAATTCCAATAAGGGAGTTCCTGCGATCGCTACTTTCATGCAACAAAGCCGATACCCTCTTAAAGTTTCATCTCTTGATTTACCAAGGCCACATTTTGAAAGTTATAGAAGAAATGGAAGAGATTCTAGTTCAAAGGTGTCGGACTCTGTCAACAATGACAACAGAAATCAAAAACTTAACCAACTACTCTTGGCTAAACTATGCTTAAAGATATACCTTTTTTTTACCCGAATTTGGTATTAGGAACAATAGTCATCTTATCATTCCCACACTTTTTTGATGCACTACCCATATTTGGTATGATATAATAAGGGAAAGGTTAAAAAAATGCTAGAGTTAATTAATCGTTACGAACACGGCTTTGTATCTATTCCTGTAATTTTATCCTGTAGAGAAAAGGGATTATTTGAATTAATCAAACAAAAAAAAATAACCCACCAGCAAATAGCTAAAACCCTAAGAGCAAACACAGGTCATCTGCAAGTAGCATTAAGAATGATGCAATCCCTAGGTTGGCTATCAAAAAATGAACTTGGAGAATACTCCCTCACAGACAATTCTCAAGGGTACTTGTCCATTCCTGAAGAAATATTAGAGCTATACAACCTACCCATAGAATCATACTTACGAGGAAAAGAAAAGCCTGATGTCCTCAAAAATTGGATAGAGCTTTCTCAACAGCAGTGGCATATTAATGATCAAACAATTGCAGATTTCTTAGATGGGGCTCTAATAATACCAATAATGCTAGCACTTCACAAGCATAAATTATTAGCAGTAGACCAGGAAAAAAAGCCCTTATTCTCTAGTGTAAGTCCTCAAATACGAAAAGAATTATCAACATGGTTTATAGCGAAAGGATGGGCAGAGAAAAGTTCTGTTATTGTCCACAAACAAAATGAAAAATCAACGGACGATGAAAATAAATTATGCTTGACTGCTCTTGGTAAATTTATAGTAGAGAGAATACTAATTACGGGAGTTACCGCTTCCTATACTCCCATGTTGTTGCAGATTTCAGACGTATTATTTGGAAAAAGTCAAACAGTATTTTGTAGAGACGAACAAGGAAGTGAAAGTCACATTGATCGAAAATTGAACGTAATGAGCAGTGGTTTTCAACACCAGAAGTTTTTTGCTGATGTAGACGAATTAATTCTGAGTATTTTTAATCAATTACCCTATTACGAACAACCAAACTATATTGTAGACATGGGTTGTGGCGATGGCACACTACTCAAACGGGTTTATCAAGTAATTAGTACAAAATCTGCTAGAGGAAAAGTGCTAGACAAATATCCAGTGCAGATGATTGGAGTAGATTATAACCAAGCATCGTTGCAAGAATCTGCATTAACTTTAGCAGATATTCCTAACTTGCTAATGAAGGGGGATATTGGAAACCCACAACAAATGATATCCGACTTAAGAACTCAGGGAATTGACGATCCAGAAAAAACTCTCCACATCCGCTCCTTTTTAGACCACGATCGTCCATTTATTCCTCCCAAAAATTTAGAAGCAGCAAAAAGGCGGGGCAAACTTTCTTACTCAGGGGTTTATGTAGATTCAGACGGCGGTTTAATTCCGGCCCAGATTATGATACAAAGCTTGGTAGAACATCTGGAAAGATGGTCTTCTGTGGTTACTAAACATGGGATGATGATTCTGGAAGTTCATTGTTTAGAACCAGAAGTAGTAAACAAATTTTTAGACAGTAGTAATAACCTGCATTTTGATGCTTTACAAGCTTTCTCAAGTCAACATTTGGTAGAAGCTGAAGTGTTTCTCAGTTGTGCTGCTGAAGTAGGTTTATTCCCCAAGTGGGAGTTCTCAAAACGATATCCTCAGAATTTTCCATTTAGTCGTATCACCCTCAATTGTTTTGAGAAAAAGCCTTACAAGTTGCGCCATCCTACAATTAAGGATTTACCCGAGCTAATAGTACTAGAGGAATTGTGTTGGTCAGAAAATCTCCGGGTTGACAGTGAAGAAATTCAGAGGCGGATTTTGAATTTTCCACAAGGGCAGTTTGTTTTGGAGCTTGAGGATAAGATTGTTGGAGCTATCTATTCCCAAAGGATCGAACGGACAGAAGTTTTGGAGAATAGAACCTTTGTAGAAGTGCCATCATTACATACTGAATCAGGAGTAGTGATACAATTACTAGCTACGAATATTTTGCCAGAGTTGCAAAACCAAGGGTTAGGGGACCAATTACTGGAATGGATGCTTCAGTATTGTGCTGTGATGGGTGGTGTGGAAAGGGTTGTGGGAGTAACTCGTTGTCGTAATTATCCAGACTATTCCCCAATGCCAATGACAGAATATATCCACAAAAAAAATGATTCAGGGCTACTGGTAGACCAGATATTGCGCTTTCATCAGATACATGGGGCAAAAATTCAAAAAGTTATTCCTGGTTATAGGCCCAAGGATATAGAGAACAAAGGTTATGGTGTTCTGATAGAATACGATATCCATAATCGTCAACGTTTTGATGGTGTAGGAGTTGAAAAAAATCAGCAGGAAAAAGTAGAAATAGATGTAGATGTAGATGAAGTTGTGGCTGGTTGTGTTCGGACAGTAATGAATAAGAAACGCTCTTTTGATTCAGATCGCCCACTGATGGAGATGGGAATCGAATCTTTGGAACTGTTAGAACTGAAATATTTATTGGAGAAAAAACTGGAAGTAAAAATCGAGCCGAATTTCTTCTTTAAGTATGGAACTCCAAAGGCGATCGCTAGTTATTTTAAAGGAGAAACACCAACTAAACAAAAGAATATTTCTGAGTTCTTGCCAAAAATCGCACAACTAGAGTCAAAAGCTGAAAAAACTGATTCAGGTTTTTCGGCAGCTCAATTAGAAAATGGGATAGCAATTATAGGAATGGCTTGTCGGTTTCCTGGAGATGCTGATAGCCCCCAAAAGTATTGGTCATTGCTGCGTGATGGGATTGATGCAATTACGGAAGTGCCTTCAACTCGTTGGGATATTGAAAAATATTACAACTCCGATCAAAATCAACCAGGAAAAATATCCAGTCGTTATGGAGGTTTTATTTCCGAAGTTGACAAATTTGATGCAGATTTTTTCCATATTTCGCCCCGTGAAGCTAAATATATAGATCCACAACAACGTATATTACTAGAAGAAAACTGGAAGGCATTAGAAAATGCTGGTATTAATCCAAAATCTCTTTCGGGAACAGAAACAGGAGTATTTGTAGGTATAGGTTTTCATGATTATGAACAGCTACAGTACAAACATAATCAGGAGCAAGATTTAAACATCTATTTTGCTACAGGTAGTTCTACTGCTATAGGTGCGGGAAGATTATCCTACTTTTTGAAATTAAATGGTCCAGCTATAACAGTAGATACGGCCTGTTCATCATCTCTAAGTGCTGTTCATTTAGCTTGTCAAAGTATACGCAATGGTGAATGTGAATTAGCTTTGGCATCAGGGGTGAATTTATTGTTGTCTCCTGAGTTGAGTATTAGTTTCTCTCAAGCAGGGATGTTATCGCCAGATGGACGTTGTAAGACTTTTGATGCTTCTGCAAATGGTTATGTACGGAGTGAAGGGTGTGGAGTTGTAGTTCTCAAGTCATTGAAACAGGCTATAACAGATAGAGACCCAATTTTAGCAGTGGTTAGGGGTACAGCAATTAATCAGGATGGTGCTAGCAATGGAATGACTGCACCAAATCAATCAGCTCAAGAAGCGGTGATTGGGAAAGCCTTGTCTGTAGCAGGAATATCAGCTAATCAAGTGTCTTATGTAGAAGCTCATGGTACGGGTACTTCTTTGGGGGACCCAGTAGAAATTAAGGCTCTGGAAGTGGTGTATGGAGAAAATCGTGGTTCGGAACGCCCTTTAACGATCGGTTCAGTGAAGACAAATATTGGTCATACTGAAGCAGCAGCAGGTATTGCCGGGTTAATTAAGGTGGTGTTGTCACTGCAAAATAAGTATATACCACCTCATTTACATTTGAAAGAGCTGAATCCTTATATGAGTTTAGCAGGAATACCGGGTACGGTTCTGATAGAAGGTAAGACATGGGAAAAATACGATGGAGATGAGAGTCTAATAGCGGGGGTAAGTTCTTTTGGTTTTAGTGGGACAAATGCTCACGTTATTCTTGAGGAAGTACCTACAGAAGTTAAAACGCAACAGTTAGAGGAGCAACCTCATTTGTTAACTCTCTCAGCAAAAACAGAAAAAGCTTTGGATGAGTTAGTGAGTCATTATCAAAATTATCTGGAAACTAATCGAGAATTAGAACTGGCAGATGTATGTTATACAGCTAACACTGGGCGAGCTCAGTTTAATCATCGACTAGGAGTCATTGCTAGTAACCTACAGGAATTAAGGAAAAAACTTCTACAACACAAAGCAGGGGAGGAAGTCGTCGGAGTATTTTCAGGAAAACTACCCAATGATAGTAGCGTTCCTAAATTAGCCTTCCTATTTACAGGTCAAGGTTCCCAGTATGTGAATATGGGAAGAAAACTATATGAAACTCAGCCGACATTCCGTCAAGCTTTAGAGGAATGTGACCAAATCCTAAGCCCCTATCTAGAACATTCGCTCTTAGAAATTCTCTATCCTAAAAATGTACAAAAGTCAAGTTCATCTTTAATAGATCAAACCGCTTATACTCAACCTGCTTTGTTTGCTATTGAATACTCTTTGTTCAAGTTATGGGAATCTTGGGGAATAAAACCAAATGTAGTGATGGGGCACAGCGTGGGCGAATATGTAGCAGCAACAGTAGCAGGAGTATTCAGTTTAGAAGATGGACTAAAATTAATTGCTATGCGGGGGCGGTTAATGCAGCAGTTGCCTTCTGGTGGTGGAATGGTTTCTGTGATGGCATCAGAATCTCAAGTAACAAAGGTTATAGAGAACTATAATTCCCAAGTGGTCATAGCAGCCATTAATGGACCAGAAAGTATAGTAATTTCTGGTAAAAGTGAATTTATCGCAGCGATTTGTAGTAAATTAGAAGCTATCGGAATTAAAACCAAAAAATTAGAGGTATCCCATGCTTTTCACTCTCATTTGATGGAACCAATGTTGGCCGAATTTGAGGTGATAGCTAAACAAGTAACCTATAGTCAACCTCAGATACCACTGATATCTAATGTTAATGGCCAAAAAGTTGATTTGGAAATAACTAAGGCTGAGTATTGGGTAGATCATGTCTTAAAGCCAGTGCGTTTTGCTGAGAGCATGAAAACTTTGCATCAGGAAGGGTCTGAGTTATTTATAGAAATTGGACCTAGACCGATTCTACTGGGGATGGGTCGTCAATGTTTGCCAGAGGATGAGGGACTATGGTTTCCTTCCTTACGCCCACCAAAAGCAGAATTGCAACAAATGTTAGAGAGCTTGGGGCAGTTGTATGTGCAAGGAATCAAAGTGGATTGGTCAGGGTTTGAACAAAACTATGCTGGCAGGAAAGTAGCATTACCCACTTATCCATTCCAGAAACAACGATATTGGCTTGATATTCAAAAAAATGGTTTAACTGAAACACAAAATCTCTTGAATGAAGAAAATCAGGAGTATATAGAGTCAAAAGAATTGATTCAGGAGAAATATGACTTTATGCGGAGAAAAAAAACAGCAGTAAGATCCAGGCGACAAGAAAAAATCATACAAGAATTGTGTGAGATAATTGCCCAAGAATTAGGATTTGAGCCATCTCAAGTAGATAGTTCTAATAACTTATTAGAAATGGGAGCAGATTCACTAACTCTGATGGCAGCAGGAAGAAAGATAGAAAAAAATTATGGGATCAAGATCACAATCCGCCAATTTTTTGAAGAATTAACAACAGTAGATGCTTTGGCGAAATACATAGATGAGAAGTTATTACCAGAGTTGGGAGAAGATACTGTAGAGAGGCAAGATCAATGGCAGGCTTTATCACAGCCAGAAGAAATATCATTATTACAGACAGTTAAAGATAAAATAGAATCACCCCCTGTTAAGCCAGAAATACCAGGAGACTCGACTGCTCTAGAAAGAATTATGCAGCAGCAACTCCAGGTTATGTCCCAGATTATGTCCCAGCAGTTAGAGGTTTTGCAGGGAAAGGTCAACTATACAAACCAGATTTCTGTGCCGAACAATGGACAGTCTCATCAGAGATTTGACAGAGAATCTTCTGCCTCTAAAGTAGAAATGAAGCGAGGGTTGACCAAGCCATCTGTTCAACCTAGTCAAGAGGTTTCAAGAGTCAGCTTTGGTCAGTTATCACCTAGTGATTATTTAAGAACACCAGTAGAAATTGAACAGCAACTCAATAAAATTATTCCAGAATTAATAGTTCAGGCAGATTTGGATAGTTACGGGGAAATACCAACTGAGTTAGAAAATTTGAGTGTAGATTATATAGTACAGGCACTACAAGAAATGGGCTGGTCTTACCAACCAGGAGAAAGCTTTTCTACAGAATCAGTGGTCCAAAGTTTAGGTGTAGTTAGTGACCAGCAGCGATTGTTCAAGCGTCTGTTAGAAATCCTAGCAGAAGTAGGAATCTTGCGGTCTACCCCAAAGCAGTGGCAAATGGTGCAAACTCTAGAGGGAGCTAACCCAGAAGAGAAAAGTCAGAAGTTGTTGAGTCAATATCCCAATGCTCAAGCTGAACTTACTCTACTTCATCGCTGCGCTTCCCAACTGAGTGGGGTACTGCAAGGTAAATTAAATCCATTGCAACTGGTTTTTCCAGAAGGAGATTTAACTGCCGCAACCAAACTATATCAAGAATCTCCTCCAGCTCAGGTGATGAATAATATTGTTCAAGGGGCGATCGCTACAGCTATAGAGAAGTTACCAGCAAATCATGGAGTCAGATTTTTGGAGATAGGTGCAGGTACTGGAGGAACTACAAGTTATATTCTGCCTCATCTTAATCCCAATCAAAGCGAATATGTATTTACGGATATAGGAGGATTTTTCAATGTCAGAGCTAAAGAAAAATTCCGAGATTATTCTTATGTACGTTATCAAACTCTAGATATTGAGAAAAACCCAATAAATCAAGGATTTGAGTCTCACAGTTACGATGTGATTATTGCTGCTAATGTGCTTCATGCTACTACTTCTATGAGTGAGACGTTATCCCATGTGCAGCAACTATTAGCACCAGGGGGAATGTTAGTGTTGTGGGAAAAGACGACTCCTCAGAGATGGTTAGATTTAATCTTTGGGTTATTAGGTGGATGGCAGAAATTCAATGATTTAGACTTACGCCCTGATTCACCTTTACTAAGTCGCTCCAAGTGGGAGAAGTTACTGAGTGAAAGTGGTTTTGCTGAAGTTGTCACTGTTCCTAAGACTGGGGGAATATCAACAGCTTTATCTAAAGAAGCAGTGATTATTGCTCAAGCAGAGTCAAATAAAATCAAGGAAAAGATATCTGCGACAAATACTTCCAGGAAAGTAGCCTTGAACAAACGTAAAGCAGCTTTGAACAAACAGCAACAGAGCTACTTAGATGAATTTATTACTACTTACACAAGGAAAACTCAAAAATCTCAAGAAACTGCCCAACGTTATCGTCCAGTCCTCGCTGATAAAAGAGCTACAGCCAGATGGATAATGGAACTAAAAGAGATGAGATATCCCATAGTCGGAGAATCAGCTAATGGGTCTAGGATTTGGGATATTGACGGTAATGAGTATATAGACATCTCCTTGGGATTTGGTGTACATCTGTTTGGTCATAAGCCACAATTTATAACCGAAGCTATTCAAAATTGGTTAAATCAAGGGGTACAAGTTGGTCCGCAAGCAAAATTTGTAGGGGAAGTAGCACAGTTAATTCAACAACTCACAGGTATGGAGCGAGTTGCATTCTGTAACTCCGGTACAGAAGCAATGATGACAGCAGTACGTTTAGCACGTCTAACTACGGGTCGAGATAAGATTGTTATGTTTACTAACTCTTATCACGGTCATTCAGATGGAGTTTTAGCCGTTGCGCCGACTAATCTAGACAACAATCATAAAGCTGTTCCTGTATCACCAGGGGTATTGCAAAATATGGTTGATGATGTTATTGTCCTAGATTATGGAGCAAGTAAATCTCTAGATATTATTAGAGCTAATGGCCATGAATTAGCTGCTGTTTTGGTAGAACCAGTACAAAGTCGCCGACTAAGTTTACAACCAAAAGAGTTTCTTCAGGAACTAAGACAGTTTACGAAAGAAGCAGGTATTGCTCTAGTTTTTGATGAGGTAATTACTGGCTTTCGTATTCATCCAGGAGGGGCGCAAGCTTGGTTTGATATTGAAGCAGACATTGTTGCTTACGGTAAGTGTGTCGGTGGTGGTGTACCAATAGGAATTATTGCTGGTAAAGGTGACTATATGGACGGCCTTGATGGTGGTCAGTGGAACTACGGAGATGATTCCTATCCTAAGAAACTACAGACATTCTTTGGTGGTACTTTCAACAAAAATCCTTTAGCGATGGCTACAGCAAAAGCAGTGCTGGAGCATTTGCAAAGGGAAGGAGCATCACTACAAGAAAATCTCAATCAACGTACTTTAAAGCTTGTAGAAACACTAAATACTTACTTTAAGCAAGAAGATTTACCACTTAAGCTGATATATTTTGCATCTCTATTTCAATTTGTTTCATCGGATAATGAGAGCTATATATTTCAACCAATAGAAGTGGAAATACTGATTCATCATCTAATAAAAAAAGGTCTTTATATATGGGAAGGGAGAGTTTGTTTTCTTTCAACAGCTCATACAGATGCAGATATTAATTATATTGTTTCTGCTGTCAAAGAGAGCATATCAGAAATGCGTCAGGGCGGTTTTTTAGAGAAGAAAAATAATCAGTCAATAGCTGAAACAAATGTCAAAAAAATTGAGCGAGTCAGAGGTGCATTATGAATAATTTAGTAGAGTTTTTGCAGGATATTCGCGCTCAAGGTTGGCAACTTTGGAGTGAAAATGGGCAACTATGCTACGATGCTCCCAAGAATAATTCAACAGATTCAATATTAGGGACACTGAAGCAGCACAAAACGGAAATTTTACAGTTGCTCGCCCAAATTGAATTTCAGGAAACTCCAAAGGGGGGACCAGTAATTGTACCTCTGACTGAAGCTCAAAAACAATTTTGGTTTTTAGACCAACTTGAGGAAAATAGTAGACAAGCTTATATTGACCAAGTGTGTCTACATTTGGAGGGAAGATTTAATATCAATGCAATGGAGCAAGCAATCAAAAAGATTGTAGAACGCCATGAAGCTCTACGGACAAGAATATCGTCTGAGGGGGATTTTCAGGAAGTTTTACCGGAGGTAGAAATCCTGGTTCCCTTGATTGATTTTTCAAATTGGTCAGATAGCGATCGCGAATCTCAAATAACTGAATGGTTAGAGGAAGAGATTCAAAAACCTTTCGATCTGAGTCAAGCACCTCTATTACGAGGTTATATTCTGAAAATAGAAGAAAAATTACATCGGTTAGTATTAAGAATTCATCATATTATTAATGATGGTTTGTCAACAGAAATAATTCTCAAAGAGATAGTAAATTTTTATGCAGCTAAATGTGAAGAAAAAGTATGTCAACTAGAGCCACCGATGCAATTTAGGGAATATGTAGAGTGGCAAAACAACATTAGCAAAACAGAGGAAATGGCAGTAAGTGAATCTTACTGGTTAGATAAATTTTCTACCTCAATTCCTATTCTGAATTTACCAACAGATCGCCCACGTCCGTCAATAATGACTTATAGAGGTAGTAGGCAAACTCTTAAGTTAGATGGTAACTTTTTTGCAGGAATAAAAACAGTTAGTAGACAGAAGGGTTGTACTTTGTTTATGACTCTGCTAGCAACTTATAAAATTTTACTAAGCAAACTGACAGGTGATGAGGAAATTATAGTAGGTACTGCCGCCAGGGGGCGTGATTTGGAAGGCAGTCAAAATATGATTGGCTATTGTAATAATGTGTTGCCTATTCGGAGTAGTATTGATGAGTCTCTATCCTTCTCAGAATTTTTAATAAGAACAAGGAGTATTTTATTAAATGATTATCAAAATCAAGATTATCCATTCCCGAAATTACTAACTAAACTTAATCTGGAAAGAGACCCAAGTAGACCTATTTTGGTATCAACTTTATTTAACTTAGACAGAATTTGGGCTTTGCCAAATATATCAGGATTGAAAACTAGGTTGATACCTATTCCTAAAAAGTTTGTTCCTTACGATATTGTTCTAGATATTACGGAAACAGAAAATGAATTGTTATTCAATTTAGATTACAATTTGGATTTATTTGACGATAGTACGATTGAGCGTTGGTTGATTCATTTCCAAACTTTGTTAGAAGCTATTATTACAGATCCAGAACAAAAAATTACTCAACTGTCACTATTAACAGCAGCAGAAAAACAACAATTATTAGAATTTTGTGGGTATCAAAACAACCGTATTCCTCCGAATTTGTTACATAATAATTTACCTATTTATATCCTAGATGCTCACCAACAAATGGTTCCTCCTGGAGTCGAAGGAGAAATATATATTTCTACATCCCTTCTTGCCCAAGATTCCAGAGATATCTATCAACACCCTCAACTAGGTCTGTTACAGAAAACCCAACAATGGGGACGTAGACTGTCAAACGGGTTTATAGAATGGAAAGGTGACATCACGAGAATCAGAAAAGTTAAAGGCAACAGAATTAATCTACAAGAAATTGAAGTTTTCTTGCGGTCGCATCCTGAAGTAAAAGACTGCTATATATTAGTGCGCAACGAACAGATAATAGCTTATCTAGAAGTATCAAAAGCTATATCTCCTGAATTGCTCCGAACTGAGGTAAAACATCTGTTACCAGGTCGCCATCTGCAACCAGATGCTTATGTACAAGTATCAACATTACCTCTAACAGCATCAGGAAAAATAGACGAAAAAGCTTTAGAGTCTTTAGAAGTAATAGACTCCAACTTAATAGAAAGTTGGGAAGAAAAACTGCTGTCGCATCCAGAAATAAAACAAGCAGCAGTAGTAGTAGAACCTAAGCAAGGCAAAGTATCTCCACCATTTCATATATTAGACCTAATTCCCGAAACCATAACTACAGTAAAACCATCAGTAACCACAGCAGCAGTTCCATTGATAGTAGAGGAGGGAACCCCATCAGAAGAGTTAACAGTAGCTGTACCAGCATTGAGTGATGGGGGTCAGTTAATTTTTTCAGAAAATGCGCCACAAACCCTAGCAGAAGCTCTACAAAGAGCCGCCCAACAAGACTCAGAAAGGGGATTGATTTATATTAACTCTGATGGTTTAGAGTCAATTCAATCCTATGCAGACTTACTTAGAGACGCAGAAAAGATTTTAGCAGGATTGAGAAAAATTGGTCTCCAACCCCAAGACAAAGTAATTTTTCAACTCCCCAAAAATCAAGATTTTATCAGCGCGTTTTGGGGGTGTGTGTTAGGAGGATTTATACCAGTACCAGTATCAATTGCTCGTAGTTATGACCAACCAAACACCACTCTGAGTAAATTACAAAATAGCTGGCAGATATTGGGCAAACCATTGGTATTGACAGATAGTCAGTTAGCACCAAAAATCCAGAAATTGTTTCAAGGATGGAATTTAGAAGACTTGAAACTAGAGACACTGGAAACTTTGCAAAAGTGTGAACCAGACAGGAATTGGTACAAAAGTAAGCCAGAAAATTTAGCCGTATTGCTGTTAACTTCCGGTAGTACAGGAATGCCAAAAGCAGTGATGCAAAGTCATCGCAGTTTATTGAGTCGTAGTGCTGCGACTTCCCAAATGAACAACTTTACATCTGAAGATATTTCCTTAAACTGGTTTCCCCTAGACCATGTAGGAGGAATAGTCATGTTTCATCTGAGGGATGTTTATTTAGGATGTCAACAAATTCAAGCTCCAATAGAAGTTGTATTGGAAGCACCTACGAAGTGGTTAGATTGGATTTCTGAGTATGGAGTGACGATAACTTGGGCACCAAATTTTGCTTATGGATTAGTTGTTGAGCAAATCGAAAAGCTCTCAAAACAGGGAAAAACAGTAGAGCAAAAATGGAATTTATCTTCCCTCAAATTTCTCCTGAATGGAGGGGAGGCGATCGCTGCCAAAAGCGCCAGAAGATTTTTAGAATTACTGATTCCCTATCATCTACCAGCTCAAGCAATGCACCCTGCTTGGGGAATGTCGGAGACATCTTCAGGGGTCGCATACTCTCATAACTTTTTATTGGAGTCAACAACAAATGAGCAAAAATTTGTGGAAGTAGGTGCTCCTACACCTGGAACAAAAATCAGAATTGTAGATAATCAAGACCAATTGGTAGGAGAAAGTGAAATTGGCAGCGTACAAATACAAGGAGTATCAGTAACATCTGGTTATTATCAAAATCCAGTGGCAACAAAGGAAGCTTTTACAAAAGATGACTGGTTTAATACAGGAGATTTAGGATTTCTCAAAGCTGGACAATTAACAATTACTGGACGACAAAAAGATGTTATTATTATCAACGGTTTGAATTATTACAGTCATGAAATAGAAGCGGTTGTCGAAGAGTTAGCAGGAATAGAAGTTTCTTATACAGCAGCTTGTGCTATTCGAGAGTATCAACAAGATACAGATAAATTAGCTATATTTTTCAGCACTCAAAAAACAGAAGATAATGATTTGATCGAGCTGCTCCAAGAAATTCGCTCAGTTGTAGTAAAATCTATTGGTATTAATCCAGATTATCTCATCCCTGTAGAGCCAGAAAAAATTCCTAAAACAGCTATAGGGAAAATTCAGCGAACACAATTAAAACAACGTTTTGAATCTGGTGAGTTTAAGTCTATCCAGAAACGAGTTGATATATTACAAAAAAATTATAACACAATCCCAAGATGGTTTTATCGCTCAGTTTGGCGACATAAAGAAGTAAAATTTGGTAAATATCCGACTGATACAGGCATTACTCTTATTTTTGTAGATAGTTTAGGATTAGGTAATTTGTTGTGGGATAAATTACAGCAAAATGATCGATATTGTCTGAAAATTGAGGCAAGTTCAGAGTTCAAAAAAATAAATGAAAATAACTATTTTATTGCCCCGGATAATCCACAACATTATCGACAATTACTGGAATCAATAACCGCTATAAAACTACCAATAATCAGGATAATTAACCTGTTTGAATATCAGGAATATACAGAAGAAATAGTTGAAATAGAAAGCGGAGAAAAGTTAAATCATCAGGATTTTTTTAGTTTATTTTCTTTGATTAAAACCTTAGAAGAATTTCAAGGTAGACAACATCAGGTACAGTTATTATATGTCAGCAGCTACAGTCAATTAATACTAGAAACAGACAAAATCGCTTGTGAAAAATCTACGGTATTAGGGTTACTCAAAACTATTCCCCAAGAAATGCCGTGGTTAAACTGTCGTCACCTTGATTTATCGATCGCTGATATCGAAATAAATAGCAGTTATATTTGGCAAGAGTTGTGTAATGTTTCCCCAGAATTAGAAATAGCATATCGAGAAGGAAAACGCTTAGTCTCTGGTATAGAAACAGTAAATCTGCCATCAACACCTCAACAAAAATTACCTTTTCAACAAGGTGGTACTTATCTACTGAGTGGTGGTTTAGGAGGAATAGGTAGAGAAATTGCCAAATATCTGTTAGAGAATTATCAGGCCAAACTAATATTAGTAGGTAGAACACCTCTATCGGCATCAAAATCAGACAAAATGTCGGTATATCAACAGTTGCAGAAATTGGGTACAGTCACTTATGAAGCAGTAGATATTTGTAATTTAGAGCAGTTACAACAGGTAGTAAAGGAGGCGATATCAGAATGGGGAGGAAAATTAGATGGAGTAATTCATTTAGCAGGAGTTTTCCATGAGCAACTGCTATTGACAGAAACTCAAGAAAGTGTGGCCAGGGTGTTGCGCCCGAAAGTTATAGGAAGTTGGGTGCTGCATCAATTATTGAAAGATAATGCGGATGGTTTGTTTATTCATTTTGCATCAGTGAATGGTTTCTTTGGGGGGATGAGTGTAGGTGCTTATGCAGCAGCTAATAGTTTTCAAATGGCTTTCTGTAATTACCAAAAAACTCATAGTAATCTGCGCAGCTATTGTTTAGCATGGAGTATGTGGGATGAAACAGGTATGAGTCAGGGTTATCAGATGAAGGAATTGAGTCAAGCTAAGGGTTTCTATAGTATTTCGCCATTACAAGGAATGTATTCTCTGTTAGCAGCTTTGTATCATGGTGAAAATAATCTACTGGTGGGTTTGGATGGTAGTAAACCTCTGATTCAAGGTTATGGAGGGAAATGTGATAGTTTACAACAATTAACGGGATATTTGACAACGAACAATAATAAGATACAATTATCAAAGTGGTTTGTACGCGATCGCTTTGGTTTGCCCACTAATTGTCAGTGGGTCCAACTCGAACAAATACCTCTGACTGAAACTGGAGAGATTGACCGAAGTCAGTTGATGGGTAGTGGAGTTGGTCAACGAACGAAACCCAGGAATGAGACAGAGCGTCAACTTGTACTTATATTCCAGGAGGTACTGGGAATATCTAGTGTGGGTGTCCACGACAACTTTTTTGAGTTAAAAGGTGATTCCCTGAAGATGACTCAAGTAGTGTCCCGGGTGCGAGAAACTTTTAACGTGGAGTTGCCTTTAAGTAGATTGTTTGAAAGTCCGACTGTAGATCAATTAAGTAGTTCCATTGATGATCTGGGCAATGGTAATTTATCTTTAGCTGAACAACTACAAAATGTTTCTAATGAGCAAGAAAACTGGGAGGAAATCGAACTGTGAAAACATTAGAAAAGTTTTTATCAGAGTTGGCTAATCGAGATGTCAAATTATGGCTTGAGGATGGACGCTTGCGCTGTAAAGCTCCAGAGGGAGTTTTGACATCAGATCTACGCACTCAGTTAACTGAGTATAAGCAAGAGATTATCAATTTTTTGGATAGGTCTAATCAAGAAAAAAACATTAAGCAACCCCCAATTAAGCCAATTGAAAGAAATGGTAATTATCAGCCATTATCGTTTGCTCAACAACGATTATGGTTGCAAGAAAAACTTGGTATTCTCAGCCATGCTTATAACGTACCATTGACACTACATCTAAAAGGTCAACTACAGCAAATAGCTTTACAGCAGAGCCTTAACCAGCTTATTATTCGTCACGAAACTCTCAGGACTACATTTAAGGAAATCAACGATACACCTGTACAGGTAATCCAATCTCCATTTGAATTAGAACTTCCAGAAGTAGACTTGAGTGGGTTAACATCATCTCAACAAAAAAATCAACTCCAACAGTTACTCCAACAGGAAAATCAGCAACTGTTTAATCTCGAACAAGATCCACCAATACGAGGGAAATTGTTCAAGTTGGGAGAAAAGGAGCATATCCTGCTAGTGATGTTACATCACATTGCCACGGATGGCTGGTCCGTAGGAATATTTGCTCAAGAACTTGCGGATTTTTACCAAGGGATAGTTACAGGTAAACCTTCCCAACTGCCTGAATTGCCAGTGCAGTATGTAGATTTTGCAGTATGGCAACGGCAGTGGTTGCAAGGAACGACGATCCAGAGACAAATAGATTACTGGAAGGAAAAACTTAAGGAACTACCACAACTGCAACTGCCTACAGACTATTCCAGACCTGCCAAAGAAACTTTTCGAGGTGGGGAAAAAACCTTTAGCTTATCAGCAGCACTAACAGCAAAATTGAACAGACTCAGCCAACAGCATGGTTTTACTATGTTCATAACTCTGTTAGCTGGATTTAAAGTATTACTGTATCGTTACAGTGGTCAACAGGGTATTACAGTGGGGTCTCCTATAGCTAACCGTAACCGTAGAGAAATAGAAGGGTTAATTGGTTTTTTTGTTAACTCCCTGGTCATGTACACAGAAATTGAAGGGGAAGCAAGTTTTTTAGAAGTATTAAACAAAGTACGACAGACAGCGCTAGAGGCTTATGCTCACCAAGACATACCTTTTGAAAAATTGGTAGAAGAATTACAACCACAACGTTCTTTGCAGCATCACCCTCTATTTCAAGTGATGTTTGCTGTCCATCAAACGAATTCATTTGTATCAAGTTTTAGTCTGCCGAATTTAGAGATGATTTTATCTCCAGTGGAAGAAGTGGAGATGACAGTCAGAATGGACCTAGAATTACATTTATGGCCAGAAGGAGAGAATATAAAAGCATTCTGCGCCTACAACCGAGACTTGTTTGAGGCAGAAACGATTAATAGGATGCTATCACATTATGAAAACATATTATCAGCAGCAGTAGAGACACCAGAGCAAGCAATATATCAACTGCCAATAATGAACCCCAAAGAAACACAGCAGTTATTAGTTACCTGGAACCAAACCCAAAGCGCCACCCCAGACAAATGTATCCATGAACTATTTGAGCAAGTAGTACAACAACAACCCCAATCAACAGCAATAATATTTGAAGAGCAAAAACTAACATACTCAGGACTAAACCAAAAAGCCAACCAACTAGCACAGAAACTGCGCTCCTTAGGAGTAAAAGCAGAAGTGCTAGTAGGAATCTGCATAGAACGTTCAATAGAAATGGTAATAGGTTTACTAGGAATACTCAAAGCAGGAGGAGCATATGTACCAATAGACCCCAACTACCCAGCACAGAGAATCAACTATATGCTAGCCGACTCCCAAGTAGAACTATTAGTAACAACAAGCCAAATCAGAGAAAAACAAGGAAAAGAACTATTCAAGCAACAAAAAATCATCACCATAGACCAAGAAATAGAAAAAGAAGGTAAAAATCAAACAAACAACATCAAAAGCCAAGTCCAACCCAATCATCTAGCCTATGTAATCTATACATCAGGGTCAACAGGAAAACCCAAAGGAGTAGAAATAGAACACCGCTGTGTTACCAACTTCCTCAAATCAATGGAGGACTCACCAGGGATAGAACCATCAGAAAAACTACTAGCAGTAACAACAATCAGTTTTGACATAGCAGGATTAGAACTATACCTGCCATTAATCGCAGGAGCAACAGTAGAAATAGTCACAAAAGAAACAGCAAAAGACGGGCGAAAACTATTAAAAGCCATAGAAAAATCAGAAGCAACAATCATGCAAGGAACACCAGCAACCTGGCAAATGTTAATCAATGCCGGATGGTCAGGCAAAAGCCAAAAAATGAAAATCCTGTGTGGAGGAGAAGCCATATCAGAAAAACTAGGGAAGTCCCTCCAACAAACAGGAGGCGAAATCTGGAATATGTACGGACCAACAGAAACAACAATCTGGTCATCAATCAAAAAAATTAACAACAACTCATCAATAAAATCAATAGGGCAACCCATAAACAACACTCAAATGTACATCCTAGACAAAAACCAACAACCAGTACCAATAGGAGTAGCAGGAGAACTGCACATAGGAGGAGCAGGATTAGCACGAGGATACCGAAACCAACAAAAACTAACAGCCGAAAAATTCATACCCCACCCCTGTAGTGAAGAAAAAAACGCCAGAATCTACAAAACAGGAGACCAAGCCAGATACTTACCCACAGGAGAAATAGAATACTTAGGGAGAATAGACAATCAAGTAAAAATCCGAGGATTTAGGATAGAAACAGGAGAAATAGAAACATTACTCAATGAAAATAGCACAATTACTGAAGCAGTAGTAGTAGCCAAAGAAGAAAAACCAGGAGAAAAACGTCTATTAGCATATGTAGTACCCAAAACAGAAACAAGCGTTGCTGAAAAACAAAAGCTAATAGAAACCCAACTGAAAAGTTGGTCAGAGATCTTCAATCAACCCCAAGAAATAAAAGCAAGTGAAATCAAAGACCCAAAATTCAACATATCAGGATGGCAAAGTAGTTATAACAACCAAGCCATACCAGTAGAACAAATGGAAGAATGGGCAGCAGATATAGTAACTCAAGTATTAAAGTCCAAACCAGAAACAGTATGTGAAATAGGATGTAAAACAGGAATGTTATTACTGGGTATTGCACCAAAAACCAAATCATATTATGGCACAGACATATCAAAAGTCTCACTAGAATATATTCAAAAACAAATAGAGCTTGAACCAGAAAAATATAATCATGTAACCCTAGCTCAAAAACAAGCAGAAGCCCTCGAAGGTGTAGCCGAAAACAGTGTAGACGTAGTCTTACTAAATTCGATAGTACAATACTTTCCCAGTGTAGAGTATTTATTGCAAGTAATAGAAGAAAGTCTAAAAAGAGTCAAACCAGGAGGAGTAATAATTCTATGGGATGTGCGGAACTTAGAATTAAGAAAAGAATTTCACACATCAGTACAAATGTATCAAGCCACCCCATCAGTATCAGCAGAAAAAATCAAGCAACAGCTAGAGCGAGTGATGCAACAGGAAATGGAACTGTTAGTATCACCAGAATTATTTGTAGCCCTAAAAGAAGAAAAAGAAGAAATAAGCCATGTACAGATACGTTTACAGAGGGGAAGCGAACACAATGAACTATCTAAATATAGATATAGTGTAGTGCTGCATAAAAAAGCAGAAGGGAAAGACAAAGAAGTAATAGAAGTAGGAATAGAGAATGGAGAAGGGATGTCAGTAGCAGAGATAGAACAGAAGCTAACAGAGGAGAAACCCGAAGCAATAGGGTGGAGTCAATTAGTGAATAAGAGAATAGAGAAAGATGTAGTAGCAGTAGAATTATTGTCAAAAGCCGAGAAAAAAGAAAATGTGCAACAATTAAGACAAAAATTAGAGTCGCAACCAGTCAAAGGAATAGACCCAGAAGAGTTATATAAACTAAGCGAGGAAATGGGATATGCTTTAGAGTTGTGTTGGTCAGGGTCTGGAGTCAAAGGGAAAATGGATGCAGTATTTGTGCGAAGAGCATTAGCAGCAGAGGGGATAGTGTTAACACCACTCACTCAAAAATCAGTGAGTGAGGTAAATTGGCAGAATTATGTAAATAATCCTTTAGGTTATGAGATATCGAAAGGACTGATACCAAAGTGGAAGGAATATTTGTCGGAGCGGTTGCCAGAATATATGCTACCTTCAGGGTATGTAGTGTTGTCAGAAATGCCATTGACGGCCAATGGAAAGGTAGATAGAAAGGCATTAGCAGCAGTAGATGTAAGCAGTAGTGTGTCAACAGAGTTTGTAGCACCAGAGACGAAAACACAGAAGGGGTTAGCGCAAATATGGGGGCAGGTATTGGGGATAGAAAAAGTGGGAATACATGACAACTTTTTTGATTTGGGGGGACATTCTTTGATGGCTACTAAAGTTCTGGCTCGAATACCACAGGTTTTTGGGGTAGAATTACCTTTAAGGATTCTATTTGAATTACCAGTGGTAGCTAAATTAGCAGAATATATTGAAACCATTCAATGGACTGAACAAGACTTACAAAACTCAGAAATTGATAGTGAGGAGGTGGTATTTTGAAACTTACTGAAACAGTTGAATTCTTATCTTATCTTCGTAGTTTAGGTGTAAAATTTGCTATTGATGGAGGAAAGCTTCGGTGTAATGCTGCTCCTGGGGTTTTAACATCAGTGCTACGTCAAGAAATTGCAGAGCGTAAAGCAGAAATTTTAGAATTGCTGGGAGAAGCACAGACAACCCAGCAATCTATAGCTAGCTCCATAAAACCGATTCCAAGGGACACACAGTTACCATTATCATTCTCCCAACAAAGGCTCTGGTTTATTGAAAAAACAGGGTTGAGTGGCAATGCTTACAATATGCCTTTGACCTTACATTTAGTGGGTCAATTAGACCTTATGGCTCTACAAAAAAGTCTCAATGAAATCGTTGCTCGCCACGAAACCCTCAGAACTAACTTTGCGGAAATTAATGGTACACCTGTACAAGTAATTAGACCTCCCTTTGAATTAGAACTACCTCAACAAGACCTGAGTGGGTTAGCCAAACCCGAGCAAACTACACAACTACAACAGTGTCTGCAAGCAGAAAATGAAAAACAGTTTAATTTAGAAGTTGACCCACCCATCAGAGTCCTACTTCTACAAATGGGAGCTACTGAACATATACTCCAAGTGACATTACATCATATTGCTTCTGATGGTTGGTCCCTAACAGTATTTGCTCAGGAACTATCAGCTCATTACACAGCAGCAGTAGAAGATCAGCCGTCCTCCGCCCCAGAATTACCCATACAATATGCTGATTTTGCTGTTTGGCAGCGACACTACTTACAAGGTCAAACCCTACAAACACAATTAGACTACTGGAAGCAAAAGCTGAAAGAATTACCCCAACTACAACTGCCTACAGACTATCCCCGACCTCCAGTCGAAACCTTCAATGGCACAAGTATACCCATAAAGATATCAGCAGCACTAACATCAAAATTAAAACAACTCAGCCAACAACAGGGTGTGACTCTATTTATGACCCTGTTAGCAGGGTTTAAAGTCTTACTACATCGTTACAGTGGTCAAGAGGATATTGCTATAGGTGTACCCGTAGCAAACCGCAAACGTAGTGAAATCGAAGGGTTAATCGGTTTTTTTGTTAACGCCTTAGTCATGTACACAGACCTGGGAGGGGAACTAAGTTTCACAGAAGTATTAAAGAGAGTAAGACAAACATCTCTAGAAGCTTATGCTCATCAAGATGTACCCTTTGAGAAACTGGTAGAAGAGTTGCAACCAGAACGTTCTCTGTCTCATAATCCCTTGTTCCGGGTATCCTTTGACCTTCAGCAGAGTGAAGTAGCAAATCCATCCTTTAGTCTGCCCAACTTAGAAGTTTCTTGGTATCAAGAGGTTGGGGCGGAAATGACAGTTCGGATGGATTTGGAATTGTATCTGTGGCAGGAAGGTGAAGAAATTAAAGGATTATGTGCCTATAACCGGGACTTGTTTGCATCTGAAACCATTAGCAGGATGCTGTCACATTATCAAAATTTGTTATACGCAGCTATTGAAACTCCAGAACAACCAATTAGTTTACTGCCGATGATGAGTGCATCAGAACAGCAGCAGTTGTTGGTGGCGTGGAATGACACGAAAACAGATTACCCTACTGACAAATGTATCCATGAGTTATTTGAAACTCAGGTGGAACAAAATCCTGATGCAATAGCTGTAGTTTTTGCAGAGCAAAGCTTAACTTACTCTGAGTTAAACAACAAAGCGAATCAACTAGCACATTATTTGCAAAAATTGGGAGTAAAAGCAGAAGTGCTAGTGGGTATCTGTGTAGAGCGTTCTGTGGAGATGGTAGTAGGTTTATTAGCCATACTTAAAGCTGGGGGAGTTTATGTGCCGCTCGACCCCAGTTATCCTCGATCGCGCCTGAATTACATAATCTCTGACTCCCAAATATCCATACTATTGACTCAAGAAAAATGGCTAAATAATCTCACAAAAACAGCAACTCAAATAATTTGTTTGGAGACAGATGAAGAGATTATTAATCAACATAGTCGGCAAAATTTAGTAAATCAAGTAACAGCTACTCAGTTAGCTTACGTTATCTATACTTCAGGTTCCACAGGCAAACCAAAGGGAGTAAGTATTCCCCATCAAGGATTGTTAAATCTAGTTTTCTGGCATCAACGTACTTTTGAAGTCAAGTTTTCAGACAGAGCATCTCAAATAGCTGAAGTAGCCTTTGATGCCTCTGTCTGGGAAATATGGCCTTACCTGAGTGCAGGTGCTTGCTTACACTTAGTCAACTCGGAAACTCGTCTGTCTCCAGAAGCACTGAGAGATTGGCTAGTCTCAGAGAAAATAACGATTAGTTTTGTGCCTACACCTCTATTGGAAAATTTGTGTTCCTTAGAATGGCCTCCAGAAACAGAATTGAGAACTGTACTCACAGGTGGAGACAAGCTGCACAGCTATCCATCGGCAGCCTTACCATTCCGTGTATTTAATAACTATGGTCCAACAGAGAATACAGTTGTTACTACCTCTGGGTTGGTAGTTTCTGGTCAAGGAGGCAGTATTTCACCACCTATTGGTAGACCGATATCTAACATCAAAGTATACATCCTTGACTCACATTTACAACCAGTACCCATAGGAGTGCCAGGAGAACTACACATCGGTGGTGACGGACTAGCAATAGGCTACCACAACCGTCCTCAACTCACAGCAGAGAAATTCATCCCTAACCCCTTTGACAGCTCAAAAGCCACAAAATTATACAAAACAGGAGATTTAGTACGTTACCTAACTGATGGCAATATTGAATTTTTAGGCAGAATAGACCACCAGGTAAAAATTAGAGGATTCCGCATCGAAACTGGAGAAATAGAAGCTGTTATCCATCAAAACTCGGAAGTCAAAGAAACAGTTGTAATAGTTAGGGAAGACAAGCCAGGAGACAAACGTTTAGTTGCATACATAGTACCCGAAACTGAAACCAGTAACGACAATAACCCAGAATTATCAGATACTCAAGTAGACAGTTGGCAAGAAATATTTAATGAACAAGTTTATACTCAATTAAGTGAAATAACAGATCCCCTATTTAATAACAGAGGTTGGTTAAGCAACTACGATGGACAACTAATACCAGTGCAGCAAATGCGAGTGTGGGCGGGAGATATTGTGAGTCAAGTGTTGGCATCTAAACCAGAAAAAGTATGGGAAGTAGGATGCGGTACAGGAATGCTGTTATTTCAGATAGCACCCCACACACAGGGATATTACGGCACGGATATTTCTCAGGCTTCACTGGATTATATTCAAAAACAAATAGAACAACAACCAGAGAAATATGGTCATGTTACCCTAGCTCAAAGACGAGCCGAAGATATGGCAGATGTGGCTGAGAATAGTTTTGATGTAGTGTTACTGAGTTCTATAGTACAGTATTTTCCGAGTGTGGAATATTTGTTGCAAGTAATAGAGAATAGTATCAGAGTAGTCAAGCCTGGAGGAATGATTTTTCTAGGGGATATCCGGAATCAAAAGTTGAGGGAAGCATTTCATACCTCGGTACAGATGTACAAAGCTACCCCATCCCTGTCAATCGAAAAACTGAAGCAACAGATAGACAGAGTGATGCAGCAGGAGACGGAGTTATTGGTATCACCGGAGTTGTTTGTAGCTCTCAAAGAAAAATATCAAGAGATATCTCATGTACAGATACGCTTACAGAGAGGAAGCGAATATAACGAACTAAATAAATATCGCTATAGTGTGTTGTTACATATAGAAGCGAAACCTGCAACAGCGATCGCTCCTCCGGTAGAAAGTGGGTTAGGTATGAGTTATGAAGATATGGAAATCTATCTGCAACAAAAGCAACCTGAGTTAATTTGCTTTAGTAGTTTAACCAATAGCAGAGTGGTAAATGATGTGCATGAGATAGAGTTACTATCAACAATGGAGGAAATCAAGAATGTACAGCAGTTGCAGCAAAAGTCACAGGAAAGGGTAGTCAATGGCATTAACCCAGAAAGGTTATATGAACTGAGTGCATCTTTAGGATATTCCCTAGAGTTGTGTTGGGCAGCAGAGGGTGGTGCAGAATTGATGGATGCAGTGTTTGTGCGGTCTGAGTTAGCAGCAGAGGAGATGGTGTTAACACCGCTGACTCAAAAATCAGTGGTAGGGGGTAACTGGCATAGTTACGGAAACAATCCTTTGGCTTCACAGATAGGGAAACAAGTGATACCAGATTTGAGGAAGTATCTAGAGTCTAGGTTGCCAGAGTATATGATACCTTCTGGATATGTAGTATTGTCGCAACTGCCACTAACACCGAATGGTAAAGTAGATCGTAAGGCATTGCCTGCACCAGATTTGACAAGTAGTTTGTTAAGGGAGTTTGTAGCTCCTCAGACAAAGACTGAGAAAGCATTGGCAGAAATTTTGGTAGAAGTGCTGGGAATAGAAAAGGTAGGAATACATGATAACTTCTTTGATTTGGGAGGACATTCCCTGTTAGCGACTCAAGTTGTGTCTCGTGTGCGTAATATTCTGAATGTGGAATTATCCCTGCAAAGCCTATTTGAGAGTTCTGATGTGGCAAGTCTGGCCAAAGAATTAGATATATATCTAGCTCAAACCGAAGGTATTGAAGCAGTAGCCATTACACCAAGGAAGCAAAATGGTAATCTCCCACCATTATCATTCGCCCAACAAAGGCTCTGGTTTATCGAAAAAACAGGGTTAAGTGAAAATGCTTACAATCAGCCGTTAACCATACATTTAGTGGGTCAATTAGACTTGGTTGCTCTACAACAAAGTCTCAACCAAATCATCAATCGCCACGAAACTCTGAGAACCAACTTTGCGGAAATCAATGGCACACCAGTACAAGTAATTAGACCCCCATTTGAATTAGAGCTACCTCAACAAGACCTGAGTCAGTTAACACTATCCCAACAAGCTACACAACTGCAACATTTACTGAAAACAGAAAATGAAAAACAGTTTGATTTAGAACAAGATCTACCCATCAGAGCTTTACTGTTGCAACTAGGAGCAAAAGAGCATATACTCCAAGTTACATTACATCATATTGCCTCCGATGGCTGGTCACTGACCGTATTTACTAAGGAATTATCAGTTCATTACACAGCAGCAGTAGAAAACCAACCATCCTCATTACCAGAGTTACCCATACAATATGCTGATTTTGCTGTCTGGCAGCGGGACTACTTACAAGGTGAAACCCTACAAACACAATTAGGCTACTGGAAGCAAAAGCTGAAAGGATTACCACAACTACAACTGCCCACAGATTATCCTCGACCTGCCAGAGAAACTTTTCAAGGTGCTGGTCAAGAATTCAACCTATCAGCGACACTGACATCAAAATTAAAGCAACTCAGCAAACAACAGGGAGTGACTCTGTTTATGACCCTATTAGCAGGGTTTAAAGTATTACTGTATCGTTACAGTGGTCAAGATAGCATTGCCGTAGGTGTACCCATAGCCAACCGTAACCGTAGAGAAATAGAAGGGTTAATCGGATTTTTTGTTAACTCCTTAGTTATGTACACGGACTTGGGAGGGGAACCAAGTTTCACAGAAGTATTAAAAAGAGTAAGACAGACATCTCTAGAAGCTTATGCTCATCAAGACTTACCCTTTGAGAAACTGGTAGCTGAGTTACAACCGGAACGTTCTCTATCCCAACACCCTTTGTTTCAGGTGTCGTTTGCCCTTCAGCAGAGTGAAGTCTTGAAACCATCCTTCAGCCTCCCTAATTTAGAGGTAGGTTGGTATGAAGGGGAAGCGGCTGAGATGACAGTCAGAATGGACCTAGAATTACATTTATGGCCAGAAGGAGAGAATATAAAAGCATTCTGCGCCTACAACCGAGACTTGTTTGAGGCAGAAACGATTAATAGGATGCTATCACATTATGAAAACATATTATCAGCAGCAGTAGAGACACCAGAGCAAGCAATATATCAACTGCCAATAATGAACCCCAAAGAAACACAGCAGTTATTAGTTACCTGGAACCAAACCCAAAGCGCCACCCCAGACAAATGTATCCATGAACTATTTGAGCAAGTAGTACAACAACAACCCCAATCAACAGCAATAATATTTGAAGAGCAAAAACTAACATACTCAGGACTAAACCAAAAAGCCAACCAACTAGCACAGAAACTGCGCTCCTTAGGAGTAAAAGCAGAAGTGCTAGTAGGAATCTGCATAGAACGTTCAATAGAAATGGTAATAGGTTTACTAGGAATACTCAAAGCAGGAGGAGCATATGTACCAATAGACCCCAACTACCCAGCACAGAGAATCAACTATATGCTAGCCGACTCCCAAGTAGAACTATTAGTAACAACAAGCCAAATCAGAGAAAAACAAGGAAAAGAACTATTCAAGCAACAAAAAATCATCACCATAGACCAAGAAATAGAAAAAGAAGGTAAAAATCAAACAAACAACATCAAAAGCCAAGTCCAACCCAATCATCTAGCCTATGTAATCTATACATCAGGGTCAACAGGAAAACCCAAAGGAGTAGAAATAGAACACCGCTGTGTTACCAACTTCCTCAAATCAATGGAGGACTCACCAGGGATAGAACCATCAGAAAAACTACTAGCAGTAACAACAATCAGTTTTGACATAGCAGGATTAGAACTATACCTGCCATTAATCGCAGGAGCAACAGTAGAAATAGTCACAAAAGAAACAGCAAAAGACGGGCGAAAACTATTAAAAGCCATAGAAAAATCAGAAGCAACAATCATGCAAGGAACACCAGCAACCTGGCAAATGTTAATCAATGCCGGATGGTCAGGCAAAAGCCAAAAAATGAAAATCCTGTGTGGAGGAGAAGCCATATCAGAAAAACTAGGGAAGTCCCTCCAACAAACAGGAGGCGAAATCTGGAATATGTACGGACCAACAGAAACAACAATCTGGTCATCAATCAAAAAAATTAACAACAACTCATCAATAAAATCAATAGGGCAACCCATAAACAACACTCAAATGTACATCCTAGACAAAAACCAACAACCAGTACCAATAGGAGTAGCAGGAGAACTGCACATAGGAGGAGCAGGATTAGCACGAGGATACCGAAACCAACAAAAACTAACAGCCGAAAAATTCATACCCCACCCCTGTAGTGAAGAAAAAAACGCCAGAATCTACAAAACAGGAGACCAAGCCAGATACTTACCCACAGGAGAAATAGAATACTTAGGGAGAATAGACAATCAAGTAAAAATCCGAGGATTTAGGATAGAAACAGGAGAAATAGAAACATTACTCAATGAAAATAGCACAATTACTGAAGCAGTAGTAGTAGCCAAAGAAGAAAAACCAGGAGAAAAACGTCTATTAGCATATGTAGTACCCAAAACAGAAACAAGCGTTGCTGAAAAACAAAAGCTAATAGAAACCCAACTGAAAAGTTGGTCAGAGATCTTCAATCAACCCCAAGAAATAAAAGCAAGTGAAATCAAAGACCCAAAATTCAACATATCAGGATGGCAAAGTAGTTATAACAACCAAGCCATACCAGTAGAACAAATGGAAGAATGGGCAGCAGATATAGTAACTCAAGTATTAAAGTCCAAACCAGAAACAGTATGTGAAATAGGATGTAAAACAGGAATGTTATTACTGGGTATTGCACCAAAAACCAAATCATATTATGGCACAGACATATCAAAAGTCTCACTAGAATATATTCAAAAACAAATAGAGCTTGAACCAGAAAAATATAATCATGTAACCCTAGCTCAAAAACAAGCAGAAGCCCTCGAAGGTGTAGCCGAAAACAGTGTAGACGTAGTCTTACTAAATTCGATAGTACAATACTTTCCCAGTGTAGAGTATTTATTGCAAGTAATAGAAGAAAGTCTAAAAAGAGTCAAACCAGGAGGAGTAATAATTCTATGGGATGTGCGGAACTTAGAATTAAGAAAAGAATTTCACACATCAGTACAAATGTATCAAGCCACCCCATCAGTATCAGCAGAAAAAATCAAGCAACAGCTAGAGCGAGTGATGCAACAGGAAATGGAACTGTTAGTATCACCAGAATTATTTGTAGCCCTAAAAGAAGAAAAAGAAGAAATAAGCCATGTACAGATACGTTTACAGAGGGGAAGCGAACACAATGAACTATCTAAATATAGATATAGTGTAGTGCTGCATAAAAAAGCAGAAGGGAAAGACAAAGAAGTAATAGAAGTAGGAATAGAGAATGGAGAAGGGATGTCAGTAGCAGAGATAGAACAGAAGCTAACAGAGGAGAAACCCGAAGCAATAGGGTGGAGTCAATTAGTGAATAAGAGAATAGAGAAAGATGTAGTAGCAGTAGAATTATTGTCAAAAGCCGAGAAAAAAGAAAATGTGCAACAATTAAGACAAAAATTAGAGTCGCAACCAGTCAAAGGAATAGACCCAGAAGAGTTATATAAACTAAGCGAGGAAATGGGATATGCTTTAGAGTTGTGTTGGTCAGGGTCTGGAGTCAAAGGGAAAATGGATGCAGTATTTGTGCGAAGAGCATTAGCAGCAGAGGGGATAGTGTTAACACCACTCACTCAAAAATCAGTGAGTGAGGTAAATTGGCAGAATTATGTAAATAATCCTTTAGGTTATGAGATATCGAAAGGACTGATACCAAAGTGGAAGGAATATTTGTCAGAGCGGTTGCCAGAATATATGCTACCTTCAGGGTATGTGGTGTTATCAGAAATGGCATTGACGGCCAATGGAAAGGTAGACAGAAAGGCATTAGCAGCAGTAGATGTCAGCAGTAGTAGTGTGTCAACAGAGTTTGTAGCACCAGAGACGAAAACACAGAAGGGGTTAGCGCAAATCTGGGGACAGGTATTGGGGATAGAAAAAGTGGGAATACATGACAACTTTTTTGATTTGGGAGGACATTCTTTGATGGCAACTCAAGTTCTGGCTCGAATTGATGATAATTTTGAGATAGAATTGCCTTTAATAAATTTATTTGAAGCAGCTAATATCAAAGAATTAAGTGTTTTAGTTGATAATATGATTTGGGCTAATTCTGCTTCTAGTTCACTAAATAATAATGATAATTCAGAATCAGGAGAAATCTAAGTAATAACAGTTCCGATGGAAGCAAGAAGTAAACTTTAAGCAAGTAACTTTTTGTGAGGCTTTTATCAGTTTGATAAAGCAGCTATTTTGATAACCAAATGAAAGGAAACTTTTAGATAAAATGAATCACAAAAATACCGAGATACAAGAATTTTTAGCTGAACTTCGTCATCTTCAAATTAAGTTATGGATAGAAGATGAGCGTTTGCGTTACAATGCTCCTCAAGGAACAATGACTCCTGAATTATTACAGCAAATTAAGGAGAAAAAAACAGAGATTATTGCTTTTCTCAAACAGGTTAATTCTAAAACTGTAAAATCTATTCAACCTGTACCAAGAAATCAAGAATTACCATTATCATTCTCCCAACGAAGGCTCTGGTTTATTGAAAAAACTGGGTTAAGTGGCAATGCTTACAATATGCCTTTGACCTTACATTTGGTGGGTAAATTAGACCTTGTGGCTCTACAAAAAAGTCTCAATGAAATTGTTGCTCGCCATGAAACTCTCAGAACTAACTTTGCGGAAATTAATGGTACACCTGTACAAGTAATTAGACCTCCCTTTGAATTAGAACTACCTCAACAAGACCTGAGTGGGTTAGCCAAATCCCAACAAACTACACAACTGCAACAGTGTCTGCAAACAGAAAATGAAAAACAGTTTAATTTAGAAGTTGACCCACCGATCAGAGTCCTACTTCTACAACTGGGAGCTACAGAACATATACTCCAAGTCACATTACATCATATTGCTTCTGATGGTTGGTCCCTAACAGTATTTGCTCAGGAACTATCAGCTAATTACACAGCAGCAGTAGAACATCAGCCGTCCACCGCCCCAGAATTACCCATACAATATGCTGATTTTGCTGTCTGGCAGCAGGAATATCTACAAGGTGAATCCCTACAAACAGAATTAGACTACTGGAAGGAAAAGCTCAAAGAATTACCCCAACTACAACTACCTACAGACTATCCCCGACCTGTAGTCGAAACCTTCAATGGAGCAAGTCAATCTTTCAATCTACCTCCATTACTGACCTCAAAATTAAAACAAGTCAGTCAAGAACAAGGAGCAACTCTATTTATGACCCTGTTAGCAGGGTTTAAAGTCTTACTGCATCGTTACACTGCTCAAGAGAGTATTGCTGTAGGTGTACCCATAGCCAACCGCAACCGTAGGGAAATCGAAGGGTTAATTGGATTTTTTGTTAACTCCTTAGTCATGTACACAGACCTGGGAGGGGAAGCAAGTTTTACAGAAGTATTAAAGAGAGTAAGACAAACATCTCTAGAAGCTTATGCTCATCAGGATGTACCCTTTGAGAAACTGGTGGCCGAGTTGCAACCAGAACGTTCTCTGTCTCATAATCCCTTGTTCAGGGTATCCTTTGCGCTTCTGGAAAGTGAGCTGGCAAATCCATCCTTTAGTCTGCCCAACTTAGAAGTGGGTTGGTATCAAGGGGATGGAGCAGAAATGACAGTGCGGATGGATATGGAGTTACATTTATGGGTTGAAGGAGAGGAAATCAAAGGATTCTGTGCCTATAATCGAGACTTGTTTGCTGCTGAAACCATTAGCAGGATGCTGTCACATTATCAAAATTTGTTATACGCAGTTATTGAAACTCCAGAACAACCAATTAGTTTACTGCCGATGATGAGTTCATCAGAAGAGCAGCAGTTGTTGGTGACGTGGAATAATACTAAAACATATTACCCAGAGAAATGTATTCATGAGTTATTTGTAGCTCAGGTGGAGCAAACGCCTGATGCAATAGCAGTAGTTTTTGCAGAGCAAAGCTTAACTTACTCCCAATTAAATAGCAAAGCGAATCAACTAGCACATTATTTGCAAAAATTGGGAGTAGTTCCAGAAACTCTAGTAGGTATCTGTGTAGAGCGTTCTGTGGAGATGATCGTAGGAATATTAGCTATTCTCAAAGTTGGTGGAGTTTATGTACCACTAGACCCCAGTTATCCTCAATCACGGCTTAATTATTTGATTGAAGATGCCCAACTCTCTATACTCTTGACTCAAGAAAAATGGCTAAATCAACTACCTCAGACGATCGCTCAAGTAGTTTGTCTCGATACTAATACAACAGATTTTACTACTGAACTTTCATCAGATATAACTGTATCAATAACACCAGATCACCAGGCATACATGATGTATACTTCTGGGTCAACTGGTCAACCCAAAGGAGTTAATATCAGACACCGAGGGGTAGTGCGATTGGTAAAAAATACCAATTATGTCAGTTTCACTCCACAAGACATCTACCTACAACTAGCACCTATATCTTTTGATGCAGCCACATTTGAAATCTGGGGCAGTCTTCTCAATGGAGGAACATTAGTTATAATGCCACCCCATAAACCTTCCCTAACCGAGATTGGAGCTGCTGTCAGGGAACACCAAGTCACAACTATGTGGCTGACAGCAGGGTTATTCCAGATGATGGTAGAAGAGCAAGTGGAAGATTTAGCATCGCTTAAGCAACTCTTAGCAGGAGGAGATGTTTTATCACTAACATCGGTGCAAAAGGTGGTAGCAAAACTGGAGGGATGTCAACTAATTAATGGTTACGGTCCAACGGAAAATACTACATTTACTTGCTGTTTCCCAGTCAAAGCTAGCAGTAAATTAGAAAAATCAGTTCCCATAGGTCGCCCAATATCGAATACTCAAGTATACGTTCTCGACTCACATTTACAACCAGTACCCATAGGAGTGCCAGGAGAACTGCACATTGGAGGGGATGGACTCGCAACAGGCTACCATAAACGCCCTGAGTTAACAGCCGAGAAATTCATTGCCAACCCCTTTGAAAAGTCAAAAGGTAAATTATACAAAACAGGAGATTTGGTACGTTACTTAGCTGATGGCAATATCGAATTTTTAGGTAGAATAGACCACCAGGTAAAAATTAGAGGATACCGCATCGAAACCGGAGAAATAGAAGCTGTTCTCAATTCTTACTTGAAAGTTAAAGAAACAGTGGTAATAGCTAGGGAGGACAAGCCAGGAGATAAACGTTTAGTTGCATACATAGTACCCGAAAATGAAACCAGTAATGACACTAACCCAGAATTATCAGGCACTCAAGTAGACAGTTGGCAAGAAATATTCAACGAACGAATTTACAGTGAGCTAAGTAAAGTCACAGACCCCCTATTTAATACCAGAGGTTGGATTAGCAACTACGATGGACAGCCAATACCAGTGAGACAAATGCGGGTGTGGGCGGGAGATATTGTGAGTCAAGTGTTGGCATCTAAACCAGAAAGAGTATGGGAAGTAGGCTGTGGGACAGGAATGCTTTTATTTCAGATAGCACCGCACACACAGGAGTATTATGGCACGGATATTTCTCAGGCTTCACTGGATTATATTCAAAAACAAATAGAACAACAACCAGAGAAATATGGTCATGTTACCCTAGCTCAAAGACGAGCGGAAGATATGGCTGATGTGGCTGAAAATAGCTTTGATGTAGTAGTACTGAGTTCTATAGTACAGTATTTCCCAAGTGTGGAATATTTGTTGCAAGTAATAGAGAATAGTATCAGGGTAGTCAAGCCTGGAGGAATGATTTTTCTAGGGGATATCCGGAGTAACAATTTGATGGAGGCATTTCACGGTTCGGTACAGATTTACAAAGCTACCCCATCTCTGTCAATAGAGAAATTGAAGCAACAGATAGATAGAGTGATGCAGCAGGAGACAGAGTTATTGGTATCGCCGGAGTTGTTTGTGGCGCTGAAAGAAAAATATCAAGAGATATCTCATGTACAGATACGTTTACAGAGAGGAACAGAAGTAAATGAACTGAATAAATATCGTTATAATGTGCTGTTGCATATAGAAGCAAATCCAGAATCAATAATTGAAGCTCCGGTAGAGAATGGAAATAGTATGTCTGTTGCAGACATAGAAGCATACCTAAAACAACATCAGCCAGAAGCAATATGTTTGACCAGTTTAGTGAATAACAGAGTGGGGAATGATATAAGGGGAGTGGAGTTGCTATCGCAGACAGACTCTCAATTTTATAATGTGCAACAGTTGAGACAAAAGTTAGAAGACGAACCAGTTAATGGTATTGAGCCAGAAGAGCTACGTCAACTCAGTGCGGATTTAGGGTATTCTCTAGAGTTGTGTTGGTCTGCACAAGACAATGATGGATGTATGGATGCTGTATTCGTGCGTTCTGAGTTGGCAGCAGGGAGAATGGTGTTAACACCACTAACTCAACAATTACTGAGTGAGGAGAATTGGCATGGTTATGGGAATAATCCTTTGGCTTCAGTGACAGAAAAACAACTGATACCAGAGTTGAGGCAGTATTTGGAGTCGAAGTTACCAGAGTATATGATGCCTTCTGGATATATGGTGTTGTCACAATTACCACTGACTCCTAATGGCAAGTTAGACCGTAAAGCATTACCTGCACCTGAAGTATCAAGTAACGTGTCAACGGAATTTGTAGCCCCTGAGACTCCTATGGAGAAAGCATTGGCAGAAATTTTTGCAGGAGTATTGGGTATTAAACAGGTAGGAATACATGACAACTTCTTTGAATTGGGAGGACATTCCCTGCTAGCGACTCAAGTTGTGTCTCGTGTGCGACAGATATTATCAATTGAGTTACCTTTACAGAGTCTATTTGAAAAGCCAGATATAGCTAGTTTGGCCCAAGAATTAGAGGTATACAGAGGTGTTGAGACGGCAGCTATTACACGGAGGGAGGACAGCACTAATCCCCCACCATTATCATTCGCTCAACAAAGGCTCTGGTTTATCGAAAAAACTGGGTTAAGTAGCAATGCTTACAATATGCCATTAGCCCTACATTTAGTAGGTGAATTAGACTTTGTTGCTCTACAAAAAAGCCTCAATCAAATGATCGCTCGCCACGAAACTCTGAGAACCACCTTTACGGAAATTAATGGTACACCAGTACAAATAATTCGATCCTCCTTTGAATTAGAGCTACCCAAAAAAGACCTGAGTCAGTTAACACCATCCCAACAAGTTGCACAACTGCAAGATTTACTGCAAACAGAAAATGAACAACTATTCGATTTAGAAGTTGACCCACCCATTAGAGCTTTGCTGCTGCAACTAGGAGCAAAAGAGCATATACTCCAAGTCACATTGCATCATATTGCCTCCGACGGCTGGTCAGTAACTGTGTTAACAAAGGAATTATCAGCGCATTATACTGCAGCATTAGAAAACCAACCATCCTCATTACCAGAGTTACCTATACAATATGCTGATTTTGCTGTATGGCAGCGAAATTATTTACAAGGTGAAACCCTCAAGAGCCAACTCAACTACTGGAAGCAAAAGCTGAGAGTATTGCCACAACTACAACTCCCTACAGATTATCCCCGACCTGCAGTCGAAACTTTCAATGGAGCAAGTATACCCATCAAGATATCAGCAGCACTGACCTCAAAATTGACACAACTCAGCCAACAACAGGGCGTGACTCTATTTATGACTCTGTTAGCAGGGTTCAAAGTATTAATGCATCGTTACAGTGGTCAGGAGAGTATTTCCATAGGTGTACCTATAGCTAACCGGAACCATCGTGAAATCGAAGGGTTAATTGGGTTTTTTGTTAATTCCCTAGTTATGTATACAGAATTGGCAGGTAAGCCAAGTTTCACAGAAGTATTAAGTAGAGTCAAGCAGACAGCTCTAGAAGCTTATGGTCACCAAGACTTGCCTTTTGAGAAGTTGGTGGAAGAGTTACAACCGGAACGTTCCCTATCCAAAAACCCCTTATTTCAGGTAGCGTTTGCCCTTAATCAGAGTGAAATCTTGCAACCATCCTTTAACCTACCCAATTTAGAGGTGGGTTGGTATGAAGGGATAGGGGCTGAGATGACGGTAAGGGTAGATTTAGAGTTACACCTGTGGCAAGTAGGAGAAGAAATTCAAGGATTCTGTGCTTATAATCAGGACTTGTTTGAGGCCGAAACAATTAGTCGCATACTGTCACATTATGAAAATCTACTATCAGCAGCAGTAGAGACTCCAGATAGACCCATTAGCAAGTTGCCGTTAATGACACAGCCAGAGCTAGACCAAATACTGGTGGAATGGAACAACACCACAACAGATTACCCCACAGAAAAATGTATCCATCAGTTATTTGAGGAACAAGTTCAAAGAAAACCAGATGCAATAGCAGTGGTATTTGAACAACAAAAGCTGACCTATTCTCAATTAAATAGCAAAGCGAATCAACTAGCCCATTATTTGCAAAAATTGGGAGTAGCTCCAGAAACCCTAGTAGGTGTATGTGTAGAGCGTTCAGTAGAGATGGTAGTAGGTTTATTAGCCATACTCAAGGCTGGAGGTGCTTATGTGCCATTAGATCCTGCCTATCCCCAAGGACGCCTGGAATATATGTTTGGTGACTCGGAAGTATCAGTTTTACTAACTCAACAACAATTGTTAACTCAACTCCCCCAACATCAAGCCAAAGTAGTCCTTCTAGATAGAGATTGGGAAAAAATAGCCACAGAAACACCAGAAAAAGTAGAGAGTGAAGTCAGCCCCCAAAATTTAGCTTATGTAATTTATACATCAGGTTCCACAGGTAAACCCAAAGGAGTATTGGTAGAACACAAGGGACTGTGTAATCTGGTTACAGTTCAAATTCAGGCGTTTCAAGTTAACTCAAATAGTAGAGTGCTTCAGTTCGCATCATTAAGTTTCGATGCCTCCATCTGGGAAATAGTTATGGCTTTAGGTTCAGGAGCCAGTTTGTACATGGGCACTCGAGATTCCTTAATGCCTGGAGTGGGTATGAGTCAGTGGTTGCACAACAACAAAATCACCCATATCACCATACCCCCCTCAGCTCTAGCAGTGATGCCCAAAGAGGAATTACCTGATTTAAAGACCATAGTAGTAGCAGGAGAAGCTTGCCCACCAGAGCTAATATCCCATTGGTCTGTGAGGCGACAATTTGTTAATGCCTACGGACCAACAGAATCAACAGTCTGTGCCACTATGGCAGAATGTTCACCAGAGTGTTCAGTGCCACCGATAGGTCGCCCGATAGGCAATACTCAAATCTACATCCTAGACAGGAATTTACAACCGTTACCGATAGGAGTACCTGGAGAAATTTATATAGGTGGCATTGGTTTAGCTCGTGGATATCTAAACCGAGAGATTTTAACCAATCAGAGATTTATCCCCAACCCCTTTGAAAATTCAAAGTTATATAAGACGGGGGATTTAGGCCGTTATCTAGCTGATGGCAATATAGAGTTCTTAGGGCGAATAGACCATCAAGTTAAACTGCGAGGATACCGGATAGAAACGGGAGAAATAGAAGCTACTATAACTCAACATTCTAATATTAAACAAACAGTGGTAGTAGCAAGGGAAGATAACTCAGGGGGTGAACGTCTAGTAGCATATATAGTACCTGAAGTTGAAAACACCATCACATCAAACCCAGAACTATCAAACACTCAAATCAACAGTTGGCAAAACCTATTTAACCAACAAATTGAAGAACAGAAGAGTGAAGTAACAGACCCATTATTCAACATCTCAGGTTGGAGCAGCAGTTACGATAACCAATCCTTATCAGAAAGTCAAATGCGAATCTGGGCAGGAGATATTGTAACTCAAGTATTAGCACATAAACCGGAAAAAGTATGTGAAATAGGTTGTGGTACAGGGTTGCTACTATTTCAAATTGCACCCCACACAAAAGCTTATTGTGGCATTGATATATCTAGTACTTCACTAGAGTATATCAAACAACAAATACTAGCCGAACCAGAGAAATATGCTCATGTAAATCTCGCACAGAAAAGAGCAGATGAGATAGGTGAGATAGCAGGTCAAAACTTCGATGTAGTGATTTTGAACTCGGTGATTCAATATTTTCCCAATGTAGAATATTTGTTACAAGTAATATCTCAGGCAATTCCGATAGTCAAACCAGGAGGGATGATTCTCCTAGGGGATGTCCGTAATTTTGATTTAATGAGGGCATTTCACACCTCAGTACAACTATATCAAGCAACTCCATCGCTTTCGATGCAACAATTGATGCAACAGATAGATCGACAAATGCAGCAGGAAACTGAGTTGTTGGTGTCACCGGAGTTATTTGTTGCTATCAAAGACAAATATCCAGAAATAACTCATGTACAGATACGTTTACAGAGGGGAAGAGAATACAATGAACTGAATAAATATCGCTATAGTGTGTTGTTGCATAAAGAAGCAAAACCAACATCAGTTATTGAACCGCCAATAGAGAATGGAATAGGTATGTCTGTGCAAGATATTGAGGGATATCTGCGACAACAGCAACCGGACGCAATTTGCTTGAGTAGTTTAACTAATAACCGAGTAGCAAATGATGTGGCAGCAATAGATTTGCTATCACAGACAGAGGCTAAACTGAATGTGCAGCAGTTAAAACAAAAGTTACAGTCAGAAACAGTTAATGGTATTGACCCAGAACATCTACATCAACTGAGCCAGGATTTGGGATATTCTCTAGAGTTGTGTTGGTCTTCCCATGAGAAACAAGGATATATGGATGCAGTTTTTGTGCGAAGTTCCTTAGCAGCAGAGAGAATAGTGTTAACACCACTAACTCAAAAATCAGTGCTAGGGATTAACAACTGGTATAGTTATGGGAATAATCCTTTAGCTTCTGAGAGTGCTAAACAACTGATACCACAGTTGAAGGAGCATTTGGCGGAGCGGTTGCCAGAGTATATGCTACCTTCTGGGTATGTGGTGTTGTCACAAATACCATTGACTCCTAATGGTAAGATAGACCGTAAGGCATTGCCCGCACTAGATTTGGCCTATAGTCGGTCAACGGAATTTGTAGCTCCTGAGAACGATACACAGAAAACATTAGCCGAAATTTGGGCTAAAGTTCTGGGAATAGAAAGGGTGGGAATACATGACAACTTTTTTGATTTGGGGGGACATTCCCTGCTAGCGACTCAAGTAGTGTATCGTGTGAGAGAAACTTTTAATGTGGAGTTACCCCTACAAAATCTGTTTGAGAAACCAGACATTGAAAGTTTAGCCAAAGAAATAGAGATATCTTTAGGCCAGACTCAGGGTATTGAGACGACAGTTATTAAACCAAGAGAACAGAGCGATCGCCCCCTCCCCCTATCATTTGCCCAACAAAGGCTCTGGTTTTTGGAAAAAACAGGGTTAAGTCGTAATGCCTATAATATGCCATTAGCCTTACATTTAGAAGGAAAACTAGACATTGTAGCCCTCAAAGAAAGTATCAATCAAATCATCGCTCGCCATGAAACCCTCAGAACCAAATTTGCACAAATCAATGGTATCCCGACACAAATCATCAAACCACCC
>JAAHGF010000004.1:257579-405700 GCA_010672585.1 Okeania sp. SIO1I7
TTTAGAAGGAAAACTAGACATTGTAGCCCTCAAAGAAAGTATCAATCAAATCATCGCTCGCCATGAAACCCTCAGAACCAAATTTGCACAAATCAATGGTATCCCGACACAAATCATCAAACCACCCTTTGAACTCTCTCTTCCCACACAAGACCTGAGTAATTTAACACCCTCACAAACAACTACACAACTACAACATTTTCTCTTATCAGCACGTCAACAACAATTCGACTTAGAACAGGACTTCCCCATCCAAGTCTTACTCCTGAAACTAGGAGCAACTGAACACATACTCCAAGTAACATTACATCACATCGCCTCCGATGGTTGGTCACTAACCGTATTAGCCAAAGAACTATCAGCTCATTACACCGCAGCATTACAAAACCAACCATCCCCATTACCACAATTACCCATACAATACGCAGATTTTGCCCTGTGGCAGCGACAACATCTACAAGGTACAACCCTACAAACACAACTAGACTACTGGAAACAAAAACTCCTAGGGTTACCCAAACTACAACTACCCATAGATTATCCCCGACCAGCCATCGAAACCTTCAAAGGAGCAAGTCAATCCCTGAGTTTATCTCCATCACTGACATCAAAATTAAAACAACTCACCCAACAACAGGGAGTGACTCTATTTATGACCCTATTAGCAGGGTTTAAAGTCTTACTCCATCGTTACAGCTCTCAAGAGAGCATCTCTGTAGGTTCCCTAATAGCCAACCGCAACCGCAGTGAAATCGAAGGTTTGATAGGTTTCTTTGTCAACTCCCTGGTGATGTACACAGATCTGGGAGGAGAACCCAGTTTTACAGAAGTATTAAAGCGAGTGCGACAAACAGCAATCGAAGCTTATGCTCATCAAGACCTACCCTTTGAGAAACTGGTAGAAGAATTGCAACCCGAACGTTCCCTGTCTCATAATCCCTTATTCCAGGTGATGTTTGCCCTACAGCAGAGCGAGTTAATTAATCCATCCTTCAGTCTGCCCAACTTAGAAGTGGGTTGGTATAAAGGGTCAGAGACTGAAGTAACAGTGCGAGTAGACTTAGAATTACATCTATGGCAAGAAGGAGAGGAAATAAATGGATACTGCGCTTATAATCGGGATTTATTTGCACCACAGACCATAAAACGAATGCTGACTCATTATGAAAACATATTAACAGCAGCAGTAGAAACTCCAGAGTTGCCAATTAATCTATTACCAATATTGAGTGGAACAGAACGGCAACAGTTGTTAGTGGGTTGGAACAAGACTCAGATAGATTACCCTACAAATAAATGTATCCATGAGTTATTTGCAGCTCAGGTAGAGAAAACTCCAGAAGCAGTAGCATTGGTGTTTGAAGAACAAGAATTGACATATTCTCAGTTAAATAGCAAAGCTAATCAACTAGCACATGAACTACAAAGGTTGGGAGTAGCTCCAGAAGTGCTAGTGGGTATATGTGTTCAGCGTTCAGTAGAAATGGTGGTAGGATTATTAGCCATACTCAAGGCAGGAGGTGCTTATGTGCCATTAGACCCTAACTATCCTCGTTCACGGTTGAGTCAAATCAAACAACAGGCTCAGTTACATTTGCTCTTAAGTGATTCTCAGTCTCAGTCTCAGTTACCAGGTACTGAAACATCTGTGATTTTGATTGACCAACACTTAGAAATCACTGCTGAACCATCAACGAATCCAGTAACTGATGTTAAACCCGAGAATTTGGCTTATGTGTTGTTTACATCGGGTTCCACTGGCAGACCAAAAGGTGTAGCGATTGAACATCGTAGTCCTGTGTGTCTGGTGTCTTGGGCTCAAACAGTCTTCGACAATGAACAATTATCAGGAGTGTTAGCTTCAACTTCCATTTGTTTTGACTTGTCTGTGTTTGAGTTGTTTGTGCCTTTAAGTTGTGGTGGAAAGGTGATTTTGGCAGAGAACGCTTTGTATTTGCCGAGTTTGCCTGGTGCGAAACAGGTGAGGTTGATTAATACTGTGCCTTCTGCAGCGAGGGAATTAATCAGAAGTAATGGTATTCCATCTGGTGTAGCTACAGTGAATTTAGCCGGAGAACCCTTAGACCAGGAACTGGTGAATGCTTTGTATCAACAATCTACTATCAAAGCTGTTTACAATCTCTATGGACCAAGTGAGGATACAACCTATTCTACTTTTGCTCTGATGGAAACAGGTGTGTCACCGACTATTGGTCGCCCTATTGCTAATACTCAAACTTATATTTTAGATGCTCAAAAGCAGCCTGTATCTGTGGGTGTGGCAGGAGAATTGCATCTGGCCGGACTTGGGTTAGCACGGGGGTACTTAAATCAACCAGAATTAACTCAGGAAAAATTTATTTCTCACCCATTTAGTGAGGTGTCTGATGCGAAGGTCTATAAAACAGGAGATTTAGCTCGGTATTTGTCTGATGGTCAGATAGAATATCTGGGTAGGCTAGACCATCAGGTGAAAATTCGTGGTTTTAGGATTGAAATCGGGGAAATTGAAACTGTTCTGCGTCAAAATCCCACAGTGAAGGAAACTGTTGTGGTAGCCTGGTCAGAGCAAGTAGGTGAGCAACGTTTGTTTGCTTATATTGTGCCGGAAGTGGAAAATCTTAGTAGTGAAGACCAACAGCTAATAGAAACTCAAGTTAGCGAGCATAAATCTTTGGTTTATGAGAATGGTCAGCAACTGATACCACAATGGAAGCAGTATTTGTTGGAGCGGTTGCCAGAGTATATGGTGCCTTCTGGGTATGTGGTGTTGTCACAATTACCACTTACTCCTAATGGTAAGGTAGACCGTAAGGCTTTGCCTGTTCCTGAAACTGTTGATAAATATTTATCAACAGCTTATGTTATACCTCAGACGGAGACAGAGCGGCAAATTGCCAATATCTGGCAAGAAGTGCTGAAGGTAGAAAAAGTAGGAATTTATGATAATTTCTTTGAACTCGGAGGTCATTCATTACTTCTAATGCAGGTTCTGACAAAATTACAAGAAATATATACACACAAAACATCAATAGTTGAACTGTTTCAGTATCCAACTATCTCTACTTTGTCAAAACACTTAATTAACAAGTTGAAAAAGGAACAAGTACATGATTCTCCAACTACTGACCAATCAAAGAGTAAACGAAGCGCTAGGAAAGCTTCAATGAAACAGCAACAGGAACAAAGACAACAAAGACAACAACATCGTCAAAAGAAATCAAAGTAAATAAAGGATTAACTATGAATCAAATGACTACTACAAATATTGATAGTTCAGCGATCGCTATTATCGGTATATCTGGTCGCTTTCCCAATGCTAAAGATATTGATACTTTCTGGAAAAATTTACAAGAGGGTGTCGAATCAATTTCTTTTTTCTCTGAACAGGAGCTACTACAGGAGGGGATAGACTCCTCATGGTTCAAAAATACAAATTATGTCAGAGCAGGAGCTGTAATTTCAGATATTGATAAGTTTGATGCTCGTTTCTTTGGTTATAACCCCAGAGAAGCTGAAATTATCGACCCACAACAGCGCCTATTTCTAGAATGTGCTTGTGAAGCTCTAGAAGTTGCTGGTTATGATTCACAAACTTACTCTGGTTTAATTGGAGTTTATGCAGGTATCAGTGATAACAGTTACGAGCGTAACAATATTTATCCCCATTTTCAAACTTCAGAACCAGGGAAAACTTTCCAATTTTCTCTGGCAAGTAGTCCTGGTTTTTTGTCAACACGAGTTTCTTACAAACTCAATTTAACCGGACCGAGTATGACTGTGCAAACTGCCTGTTCTACTTCTTTAGTTGCAGTGCATCTAGCTTGCCAAAGTTTACTTAATGGTGAATGTGACATGGCTTTAGCAGGTGGTGTTTCAATTTTTGTTCCCCACAAAACAGGTTATTTATATGAAGAAGGGATGGTTCAGTCTCCAGATGGACACTGCCGAGCCTTTGATGCCAATGCTAAAGGAACCGTAGGTGGTAATGGTCTGGGGATTGTGGTTTTGAAAAGATTAGAAGATGCGATCGCATCTGGGGACTATATTTATGCTACGATCAAGGGTTCTGCTGTCAACAATGATGGTTCGTCTAAAGTTGGTTATACTGCTCCTAGTGTAGAAGGTCAAGCAGCAGTTATTTCTGAAGCACAGTCAATAGCTGGAATTGACCCTGAAACAATTAGTTACATAGAAGCTCACGGAACAGGAACTCCTCTGGGAGACCCGATTGAAATTGCAGCTTTAGCAAAAGTCTTTCAGGAGACTACAGAAAAAAAAGGCTTTTGTGGAATTGGTTCGCTGAAAACTAACATTGGACATCTAGATGCAGCAGCGGGAGTTGCTGGTTTAATCAAAACTGCTTTAGCTCTAAAATATAAGCAGTTGCCACCTAGCCTAAACTTTGAAACACCAAATCCTAATATTGATTTTTCTAATAGCCCTTTCTACGTTAACACTACTCTTTCGGAATGGAAGACAAATGGAACACCCCGTCGTGCTGGAGTAAGTTCTTTTGGTATTGGTGGTACAAATGTTCATGCTGTTCTTGAAGAAGCTCCTACTTTAGAAGAATCCTCAAAATCTCGACCTTGGCAATTGTTGATGCTTTCTGCTAAAACAAATTCAGCTTTAGAAACGGCAACTAGCAACCTGGTTACACACTTGAAACAGCATCCAGAAATTAATATTGCTGATGTTGCTTATACTCTGCAAGTAGGTCGTACAGCATTTGCCCATCGCCGGATTTTAGTTTGCCAAGAGATAGATGATGCTCTGAAAGCACTTTCGGACTCAGAAAACCAATTGGTTTTAACTCACTACGAAGAACCAACCGAGCGACCTGTAGTGTTCATGTTTTCAGGTCAAGGATCGCAATATGTAAATATGGCCTGGGAATTATACCAAACAGAACCAACATTCCGCGCTCAGGTAGATATTTGCTCAGAATTGCTGAACCCTCACTTAGGAATTGACCTGCGCTACATCCTTTATCCAGAAACACAACAGACACCAGCAACATCCAAACTTCAAGATACGGCGATCGCTCAGTCAGCAATTTTTGTGGTTTCTTATGCTTTGGCAATTTTATGGCAAGAGTGGGGTGTGTCTCCTCAAGGAATGATTGGTCATAGCATTGGGGAATATGTGGCAGCAACTCTAGCTGGTGTGTTTTCTTTGGAAGATGTCTTAGCTCTAGTGGCTACACGGGGTAAACTCATGCAACAACAGCCACCAGGAGCAATGCTGGCTGTATCTCTTTCAGAACAGGAGTGCCAAACTCTTCTAGGTAATCAACTGTCCCTAGCGGTATGCAACGGGTTATCTCAATGTGTTATTTCTGGTCCAACCGAGGCGATCGATACCCTGGAACAGCAGTTATTAGAAAAAGGAGTAGAATCTCGTCGTCTCCATACCTCCCATGCTTTTCATTCCCAAATGATGGAGCCAGTTATAGAGCCATTTATAAAGTATGTCAAACAACTATCTTTGCATCCTCCACAAATTCCTTACATTTCTAATGTTACAGGTACTTGGATTACAGCAGAGCAAGCAACTGACCCTGAATATTGGGGTAAGCATTTACGACAAACAGTCCGTTTTGCTGATGGTCTCCAAGAGTTATTGACAGAAGCAAATAATATCTTATTAGAAGTGGGACCAGGGCGCACATTGACAACATTAGCAAAACGGTATACTGGGGTTAAAGAGCAAGTAATTCTGTCTTCAGTTCGCCATCCTCAAGACTCTCAATCTGATGTAGCTTTCTTATTGAAGACATTAGGTCAACTTTGGCTTCATGGTCTTGAGATAGATTGGTCAAGATTTTCTACCCATGAACAGCGACATCGCCTACCCTTACCTACCTATCCTTTTGAAAAGCAGCGCTATTGGATAGAAGCACCAAAATCGGCAAATTTATCAGAACAACCTATATCTATAGCAGGAGAACTTTGGAAATCACTGATTGAGGAAGGTAGCAGTCATGCAAGTGCTGGTCTTTTAGAAGTGGAACAATCAATCGATCTTGACTTCCAAGAACAGTTAGAGAGTTTATGCACTGAATTGATGAATTCAGTTCTCAGGGGTTTAGGTGCTTTTAGCAATCCTTCTGACAAGTATTCTCTGGAGCAATTATTAGAAAAATGTCAGATTACACCGTATTATCAGCAATTGTTGTCTCAATGGTTAACAGTGCTGGTAGAGAGAGGCAAACTAAAACAAGAACAGGAACTTTTTACTGATTTGATACCTGGTTCTGAAGACTTTATTCATAAACTGTTAGGAGAACAAGGATTAAGTGACAAATTGCCAGAACATTTTCTGGCAGAAAACATAGATACTTATATCGAAAACCTTGTCTGCTTTTTTAAAGGGGAAAAAGAACCCAAGGAACTTTTAACATCTTTTTGGCAAAAAGTTCCACAAAAACCCTTATGGATGGATTATTTCAGTGCCATAATGCGAGCTAGCATTGAACAAATAGTAAAATTTTTACCACCATCTGTCAATCTGAGAATATTGGAAGTTGGAGGTGGTACGGGTGGTGCTACTAGAGAAGTATTACCAATCTTACCAGTCAATCAAACCAACTATGTTTTTACCGATGCTGGTCTTTACTTTATACGCAAAGCTCAACAGGAGTTTGAAGCTTATCCTTTTGTTGAATATTCTACCCTGGATATTGAGAAGGCTCCTAATACTCAAGGGTACTCCAATCACAGCTTTGATGTAGTAATAGCTTTCAATGTGTTGCATGCAACCCAGAATGTAGGAGAATCTCTTAATAATGTTCATTCTCTTTTGGCTCCTGGTGGGATTTTAATTCTCTGGGAAATAACTCAACCATTTCTTGAGTTTTGTGTTTTTGATGGTTTCTTAATGAATCCTGTGGCAGATGGACAACGCAATCAAGGAAATCCTTTTTTATCCAAGGAGCAGTGGCAAGAACATTTACACACTCATGGGTTTGTCAAGGTGGATGTTTTCCCGGATATTCCGGTTGCTCATCAAAATATTATAGTGGCTCAAGTTGACTCAGTAGCAACTACACCTTCAGCTTTTACTACAACAGTTGATTCAAAAACGGAAAAGGTTTTTAAACAAAAGCATTCACGACCTGAATTGAAGAGTAACTATATTGCACCTCGGAATAAAATAGAGCAAACCATTGCTGATATTTGGCAAGAATATTTTGGCATAGAAGAGGTAGGTATCTACGATGACTTTTTTGAATTGGGTGGAGATTCCTTATTAGGAGCTCAAGTTCTATCTCGGATCAGAAAAATATTGTCAGTGGAGTTACCCCAGGATAAACTTTTCGAGAAGCCAGATATAGCAAGTTTGGCAGAGGAAATAGAGACATTATTGATAGTTGTACAAAATGTTCTCCCAAATGCTGGAGAAACTTCTGTTAAACAAGAGGATGAGGAAAGAGGTGAACTATGAAAACTACCAAGCAATTATTGTCTGAACTTAGCGATTTAGGGGTTAAGCTTTGGGTTGAGAAAGAACGCCTACAATACAGTGCTCCAAAAGGAAAGATGACATCTATTCTACGAGCTGAGTTGGTTGAGCGGAAGGCGGAAATACTAATACTTCTGCGTCAAGCTCAACAAGGTACTAATACTGATGAAAACTCTATCAAACCAATTAAGCGAGACAGCAACACCCTACCATTATCATTTGCCCAACAAAGGCTCTGGTTTATCGAAAAAACAGGGGTAAGTCGTAATGCTTACAATGTATCCTTGACCTTAAGTTTAGAAGGAAAACTAGACATTGTAGCCCTCAAAGAAAGTATCAATCAAATCATCGCTCGCCATGAAACCCTCAGAACCAAATTTGCACAAATCAATGGTATCCCGACACAAATCATCAAACCACCCTTTGAACTCTCTCTTCCCACACAAGACCTGAGTAATTTAACACCCTCACAAACAACTACACAACTACAACATTTTCTCTTATCAGCACGTCAACAACAATTCGACTTAGAACAGGACTTCCCCATCCAAGTCTTACTCCTGAAACTAGGAGCAACTGAACACATACTCCAAGTAACATTACATCACATCGCCTCCGATGGTTGGTCACTAACCGTATTAGCCAAAGAACTATCAGCTCATTACACCGCAGCATTACAAAACCAACCATCCCCATTACCACAATTACCCATACAATACGCAGATTTTGCCCTGTGGCAGCGACAACATCTACAAGGTACAACCCTACAAACACAACTAGACTACTGGAAACAAAAACTCCTAGGGTTACCCAAACTACAACTACCCATAGATTATCCCCGACCAGCCATCGAAACCTTCAAAGGAGCAAGTCAATCCCTGAGTTTATCTCCATCACTGACATCAAAATTAAAACAACTCACCCAACAACAGGGAGTGACTCTATTTATGACCCTATTAGCAGGGTTTAAAGTCTTACTCCATCGTTACAGCTCTCAAGAGAGCATCTCTGTAGGTTCCCTAATAGCCAACCGCAACCGCAGTGAAATCGAAGGTTTGATAGGTTTCTTTGTCAACTCCCTGGTGATGTACACAGATCTGGGAGGAGAACCCAGTTTTACAGAAGTATTAAAGCGAGTGCGACAAACAGCAATCGAAGCTTATGCTCATCAAGACCTACCCTTTGAGAAACTGGTAGAAGAATTGCAACCCGAACGTTCCCTGTCTCATAATCCCTTATTCCAGGTGATGTTTGCCCTACAGCAGAGCGAGTTAATTAATCCATCCTTCAGTCTGCCCAACTTAGAAGTGGGTTGGTATAAAGGGTCAGAGACTGAAGTAACAGTGCGAGTAGACTTAGAATTACATCTATGGCAAGAAGGAGAGGAAATAAATGGATACTGCGCTTATAATCGGGATTTATTTGCACCACAGACCATAAAACGAATGCTGACTCATTATGAAAACATATTAACAGCAGCAGTAGAAACTCCAGAGTTGCCAATTAATCTATTACCAATATTGAGTGGAACAGAACGGCAACAGTTGTTAGTGGGTTGGAACAAGACTCAGATAGATTACCCTACAAATAAATGTATCCATGAGTTATTTGCAGCTCAGGTAGAGAAAACTCCAGAAGCAGTAGCATTGGTGTTTGAAGAACAAGAATTGACATATTCTCAGTTAAATAGCAAAGCTAATCAACTAGCACATGAACTACAAAGGTTGGGAGTAGCTCCAGAAGTGCTAGTGGGTATATGTGTTCAGCGTTCAGTAGAAATGGTGGTAGGATTATTAGCCATACTCAAGGCAGGTGGTGCTTATGTGCCATTAGACCCCAACTATCCTCGTTCACGGTTGAGTCAAATCAAACAACAGGCTCAATTGCATCTGCTGTTAACTGATTCTCAGTCTCAGTATCAGTTGCCAGGTACTGAAACATCTGTGATTTTGATTGATAAATATTTGGAAGTGAGTGTTAATCCATCCACGAATCCAGTAACTGATGTGAAACCCGAGAATTTGGCTTATGTATTGTTTACGTCAGGTTCAACAGGGATACCTAAAGGTGTAGGGATTGAACACAGTAGTGCAGTGTCTCTATGTTATTGGGCGAAAACAGTATTTAGGGATGAGGAGTTATCAGGGGTGTTAGCTTCAACTTCCATTTGTTTTGACTTGTCTGTGTTTGAGTTGTTTGTGCCGTTAAGTTGTGGTGGAAAGGTGATTTTGGCAGAGAACGCTTTGTATTTGCCGAGTTTGCCTGGTGCGAAACAGGTGAGGTTAATTAATACTGTGCCTTCTGCAGCGAGGGAATTAATTAGAAGCAATGGTATTCCATCTAGTGTAGCTACAGTTAATTTAGCCGGAGAACCTTTAGACCAGCAATTGGTGGATGCTTTGTATGAAAAGTCTACGATAAAGGCTGTTTATAATCTTTATGGACCAAGTGAGGATACAACTTATTCTACTTTTGCTTTGATGGAAACAGGTGTGTCACCGACGATAGGTAGGCCAATTGGTAATACTAAAGCTTATATTTTAGATTCCACGGGGGAGCCGGTACCTGTGGGTGTGGTAGGAGAATTGCATCTGACGGGGTCTGGGTTGGCACGAGGGTACTTAAATCAACCGGAATTAACTGAGGAAAAATTCATTGCTGACCCATTTAGTGAGTCTGGTGATGGGAGGGTTTATAAAACAGGAGATTTAGCCAGGTATTTGTGTGATGGTCAGATAGAATATTTGGGTAGGGTAGACCATCAGGTTAAAATTCGCGGTTTTAGGATTGAGATTGGGGAAATTGAAACGGTTTTGCGTCAAAATAAGACAGTGAAGGAAACTGTGGTGGTAGCCAGGGAAGAGCAATCAGGGGACAAACGTTTGTGGGCTTATATTGTCCCGGAAGTTGAAAATACTAAGAGCGATCGCTCAGAACTGTTAGAAACTCAACTCAGTAGTTGGGAAGAGATATTCAACCAACAAATTGATGTAGAAGCAAATGCGATCGCAGACCCACTGTTCAATATTTCTGGTTGGCGCAGTAGTTATGATAACGAACCAATACCAGAAACACAAATGCGAGACTGGTCAAGAGACATCATTACTCAAGTTTTAGCCCAAAAACCACAAACTGTTTGTGAAATTGGTTGTGGTACAGGAATGCTACTATTTCAAATCGCACCACATACACAAAGCTATTATGGTACAGATATTTCTAATGCTTCACTGGACTATATCAGAAAACAAATAGAACAGCAACCGGACAAATATGCTCATGTCACTTTGGCACAGAAAGCAGCAGAAAGTATGACTGAGATAGTTGATAATAGTTTCGATGTGGTGTTGTTGAGTTCTATTGTGCAGTATTTTCCGAGTGTGGAATATTTATTGCAAATAATAGAAAATAGTATCAGGATCGTCAAACCAGGAGGGGTGATTTTCTTAGGGGATATCCGCAGTTTCCCATTAATGAAGGCATTTCATACCTCGGTGCAACTGCACAAGGCGACCCCTTCCCTATCAGTCAAACAACTAAGGCAACGGATAGATAAAGTGATGCTACAGGAGAAGGAGTTATTAGTATCACCGGAGTTGTTTGTCGCTCTCAAAGACAAATATCCAGAAATAACCCATGTACAGATACGTTTACAGAGGGGAAGGGAAAACAATGAACTGAATAAATATCGCTATAATGTGCTGTTACATATAGAAGCAAAGCCAGAATCTGTTATCAGAGCACTTGTAGAAAATGGAACTGGTATGTCTGTTCCAGATATAGAAGCATATCTAGGGCAAAATCAACCAGAAGCTATTTGTTTTAGTGGTTTAGCTAATGAACGAGTGGCAACTGATATAGCTGCGGTAGATTGGCTATCACAGGTTTCCTTAAAACTGAATGTGCAGCAGTTAAGACAAAAGTTGCAGTTGGAGTCAGTCAATGGCATCGTTCCAGAACAACTATATCAACTGAGTGAGTCTTTAGGGTATTCTCTAGAATTGTGTTGGTCTGTGAAGGGACAAGGATTTATGGATGCGGTTTTGGTGAAGAGTACCTTGGCAGCAGAGGCGATCGTGTTAACACCTCTAACTCAAAAATTGTTGGTAGAGGAAAATTGGTATCGTTATTGCAATAATCCCTTGCTTTCTGAGAGTGCAAAACAACTGATGCCGCAGTGGAAACAGTATCTGTTGGAGCGCTTGCCAGAGTACATGGTGCCTTCTGGGTATGTGGTTTTATCACAACTACCACTTACTCCTAATGGTAAGGTAGACCGTAAGGCTTTGCCAACACCAGAAACAAGATTAGAAGGAGAATTTGTTCTACCTCGTGATACTATAGAACGTCAACTAGCAAAAATCTGGTCAGAAGTTCTGAATGTTCATCCTATAGGAGTTCAAGACAACTTCTTTGAACTTGGTGGTCATTCGCTCATCGCTGTCCGCTTGATGTCTCAGGTTGAGAAGCATTTTGGTAAAAATATACCCCTAGCAATCCTATTCCAAGCTCAGACAATAGAAAAACTCGCAAATATTCTCCGTCAGTCAACAGATTCTTTTTCTTGGTCTCCTCTTGTACCCATTCAACCTCATGGTTCTAAACGACCTTTCTTCTGTGTACCAGGAGCAGGTGGCAATGTCATGTACTTTTCTTACTTGGCTCGCTATTTAGGTTCAGACCAACCATTTTATGGTTTGCAAGCTGTTGGTCTTGATGGAGAATCACCACCTTACACGCGAGTTGAAGACATGGCTGCCTACAATATCAAAGAAATACAATCAATTCAACCTCAAGGTCCTTATCTTTTGGGCGGTCATTCTTTCGGTGCTAAGGTCGCTTTTGAGATGGCTCAACAGTTACAAAAACAGGGGGAAAAAGTGGCTCTACTAGCTATTTTAGATAGTACTGCACCGGAACCTGAAAATAAGCTAGCAAGTCTGGATATCGCTTGGAACGATGCTATATGGCTAATCGCAATTAGCGAAACTTTAGGTATTATATTTGGGAAGGAGCTAGAGGTATACTATGAAGCAATTGAAGGACTCACTCCCGATGAGCAGTTAAATTACGTCTACGAGAAATTGCAACAAATTAATGTTTTCCCTCCCGGAACTGGGATTAAACAACTTCGTGGTTATATCCGAGTTATTAAGACCCATTTCCTGTGTTCTTATTTTCCAAAGGAAATTTACCCTACTCAAATTACTCTGTTTCGCAGTGAATTGGGGCCAGTTGGCAGCTCAAAACTTGTCAATATCTTAGGTAAAGAGCTATTTGAATCTCCTCGTCCTGAAAGTATGAATACTGAGGATTTTGGGTGGAGCGATTTTTCTGCGGGGCCGGTAGATATTTATCAGGTTCCAGGTGACCACGTCTCAATGATAGCTGAACCTCACGTTCAGGTTTTCGCTCCCAAGTTGATAGCCTGCATTGAGCAAGCACAAGCCAAAATCCTCACGGGGTGACAAGCAAGCTTGAGAGTGAAAAAAATCGGGGGAGATGACAGTATATGGTAAGATAAACATTTGTCTATCTTACTCCGAACCCGTTATCTACTGGAGTTTATATCATGTTCCCCCGGAGGGGGAGCTACGAATTGCGGATAATCAGTTATAAAAAAACTTTATCCCTTTTAACCCTTTCTTCTTCTTAAAGCTTCTTCCAACTTCGGTCTTCCAACTTCGGTCTTCCTTACCTTCTCTATACAAGACCGATTCTACCGGACATGATATAACCAGTTATTTTACTGCCAAAATAACAGAGTTTCCCGTCAGTCAATTGCAATATTTGGAGGTTTGCGATCGCTGTGGTACAATAACTAAGATTTTTCCTTCTGCTTTGATTGAGTTGGAGTCATTTCCATTAGATGTAGTGATAAAATTACGGTCAAGCGATCGCTTGTTTCACCAACGCCGCTAAAGGTTATTATCCAGACTTGAGTTGACAGCGCTTTTCATATTGATCAACCACATCGTCACAATCACGCGGCCAGTAGGGACGTTCCATGGAACGTCCCTACTGTGGTCTACCCTGTATGATAACTAGGGCTTGCTGATTAATTCTAAAAGTATTGACTGGTATTGGTTTTAGCGTTTTAGAGTTGAAAAAAGTACCAGCTTTGTGGTGGAAAAAGCTCATGCATGCTAGTATTTTGGGACGATTATGGTAGAAAAATTGAGAGACAAAACTTAGCTCCTACCTCCTCTACATTCCCATTTCTCCTGTCTCCTGTCTCCTACAAAAAGCAAAAAGACTTTCCATATGCAAACCCTAATTATCGGGACGTGGTATTAAGTCTTGGCTAAAATCAACATTAAAATCTATCATTGATGGATGACTATTCCTGTGCAAAAAATGCTGGATAAACAAAAGCAAAAGCGGTGGAACTAGGAATAGTTGTACCATCGAATTCTTCAACAATCACAGTTTGCATTTGACTGTCCCATTTTGCACGAATTTTTCGCCCATTAAATTCTACAATTTTTTCTTTTAGTTGCTTAATTTCTGAGTGTAAAAACTGAGCGCTACTACCTGAAAAATAATTTTGAGGTGTTTCTCGGTCTGCTTCCCATACATAACTAATAATAGCCTTGGGATGTTGGTTAATTTGGTCTTGATTTCTGACTGGAAAAATCAACATTTTATCAGTATAGTAGCTGCCATAAGGATAGTTAAAATAGTCACGTTTATAACCTGTTTCTGTGGATAAAATTTTACTATTAGGATGCACTGCTAACCAATTTTCTAGAGTAGTTTTAATCGCAGAAATTCTATTTAAATTACTATTAACATTTCGACCAAGAATACCAATAGCCCAAGGTTGAGAATAAAGAGTATCATTAGAGCGGTTGTACATAACTAAACAACTTTGATAAAGTTTTCCAGAAACTCCATAAGTTGTATTGCCACGTTCAAATGCGATTATAGTGTCACAAAGGGGGCAATAAGAAACACTAATATTCATTCCTCCTACTGTATCATTAACAATTTCATGCCAATTCATAATGCCAAAAGGATAAGCAACAGTCTCACCGTTTATTTCTATACCAATTACTGTTTCATTAGTAGAAAAAGGTGTTGTTGTAGCGGTATCAAATTTCGGATTATCAATAGAGGGAATACCATCTTTTGGCGGTCCGCCATTCAAAAGTTGAGTTAAATTAATTCGACTATATTTCTGAGGATCGAGGTTTTGTGCTTGAATATCTTGGAGTTCTCTATCTTGATTATTTAGATATTGTGTGAGATTAAAATAGCGCAGTTTAAAGTTATCCCAGCTACCTGCTTGTATGACTATAGAACTCAAACTAAAGCTAGCAAATAAAGTAGTATTGAGAATGATTTTAGCTAGTTTTTTCATAATTCAATAAGGAAATAAGAAGGAAGAAGGAAGAAGGAAGAAGGAAGAAGTAAGAAGTAAGAAGTAAGAAGGAAGAAGGAAGAAGTAAGAAGTAAGAAGTAAGAAGGAAGAAGTAATATTGTCCGCTTGAATACTTATACTTTGGTGGAAGGAAGACAGAGAGGTTTCTTTCAATTGTGACTTGATTCTATACACGCTCCGATGCTACTGGACATGATATAAAGGAAAAATTTTTCCTTCTTCCTTCTTCTTTCTTCCTTCTTCCTTCTGCTATAAAATTACAATATTTTCAATTTTAAGAATGGTGTATATACCTTAAATTAAACTGAGTTAAAAATGAAGTTAAGATAAATAATTAGATTCTGTCCATTTGAATACTTATAAATAAATGTTCAACAATTAATAATTGACAATTACCTCTCCTGAAAATGGATAGGATTCGCGAAAAGTATTTTTTATCTTTATTTCTTCTTCAAAGAAGAGGCTTTAAACCTTAATTACTCGGTAATCTTCTTTTTTTCAATTGGTATTACACTTTTTGAAAGTCGTTTATATAATCAAATCGCATCTATCTAGATATGAAAGTAATAGCTTTATCTAAAAATTTATTTGTTATTTTTGTCTGTTGTCAAATAATATCAAATCCATTTAATTAGCTATACAAACATTCTCCTTCTTCACCATTACCTAATCTTTATAACTGTTTTCTATCCTGAGATTATGTCCAGATAATTAGTGATAGAAAACTTTCTCCTTCTCTTCCTCTTTCTTCCCTCCTGACTCGGTCCTCCTGACTCCTGACTCCTACCTTCAAAATATTTTATACCGATATTACCGGACTTGATATTACATAATATCTCTCTCAAATTCAAATTCAGAAATTGATTTTTCTCCTTCCTGTTTCTGTTCTCTAACTAAAGGAATTAAATAATTATGAGCTAATTGATAGCTATCTTCTGGTAAATCTGGCAGCAATAAAACTAATCCTCGAGCAACTAATACATCTAAAACTAAATCTAGTTTATTGGCTTCCATTAATAACTCTGATGCTAATTCAGCATGAGTTTTTAGAGGGCGAGTACCATGCTCATTTGTTAATAAGTATAAAACAGATATTGCTGTTCGTCCGTTCAGAAAACCACAATCTTTTATTGCTCCATCTATAAAGTTTATTGTGAGTTTTTGGATAGGATTATCTCCTAGTTTCTGATATGCTTCAACAGTTGTAATTGCTTCTTCTTGAAGTTCAGTACCTACTACTTGCAATTCCATCGGACTTACTGTATTATCTGCTGAACTTAAATCTTTTACTACTTGAGAAATTAAATTTGGCTCCCAATTTAATTGAGCAGGTTCAATTAAGTTTTTGATAATTTCTTGACTATGATTTGGCTCAAAATTACTTATGTAGTAAAGAATTTCCTTAGATAAAATTTCATAGTTAATTACTGTTTCTAAGTTTGTCAGGCGGTCGCATTCTAATAAGTAATGTAAGTAATTTGTTTGGATAGATAAAACTACTTTGACAAAATTCAAGCTTAAACATTCATATAAAAATTGATAAAGTGGTAGTCTTTGAGCTGGTTTAGGACAGACAGTAAATAACTCTTCAAACTGGTCTAAAATTAATACTTTTAAATTATTTTTTTGATGGTTTTTACGCAATGTTTCTAGTACATATTCTAGATTCCAAGTTGCAGAGTCAGAATTTCTCATCCAATCTGTATAAACTCGCAGTAGTATGGGTGAAATTGCTTGATTATCTTCTGAATTTTCTGCGAGTAGAGTAGGTATTAACCCAGAATTAATTAAAGAACTTTTACCCACACCAGAGACACCATGTATAACTATTAGTTTATGATCCTGGCTTTTGATTCTTGCCACTAAATTATTCACGTCTTCTAGACGACCGGAAACTTTAATTTCTCTAGGAATTGTCCGACTATTATCAGATTTTTGTTGTGTTTGTAATGGATTTATTCCGATAAAAGCTTTTAATCCATATTGATGCTCAACTCGTAATTGTTCTTCTTTGATTATGGCAGATTTTCCATATTGATCTTGGTCAAAATAAAGTTTTTTTAATGCTTTTAATATAGAAATATAAGAGTGTAAATCATGATGGGGGCTTGTTTGTCGTCGCGCTTTTTCTAGTTGATTAACAGTAGCTTGCCACTCTTCTAAATTACTTTGAGATTCACTTAAAATTGAGAAATAAGAATTCTGATATTGTGCAATTTCTAGAGGATTTGCCATAGATTGATTTTGAATGGCAACTGCTAATTCTGCTAATTGACTAGCATGGTCCCATTTTGACTCGTGCATTGCTGCCTCGGCCAAAAATCCGTAATCTTGAGCAATTTGCTCTTCTGTTCCGTAAGTTAAATGTAATTCTAAAGCGCGTTGAGCAAGCTTGTATAGATCGCTCCATGCTTCTAATTTTTTCAGAACTTCACCTTGCTGAATGATGAATTTAGCTACTAATTCTTGTCGGTCTATTTGAGCAAATAAATCTAAGCTTTGCTTAAAATTATTTTGTGCTTGTTGCCAATAATTATTTTTTTGTTCTACTGAAATGTTTAAATTACCTTGATGCTCGTGACATAATCCGATATGAAAGAGGATAGCTCCTATTTTTTCTAATCTTTCATTGATTTGTTGAGTTACTACTTCCCCGGGTAAAATTTTTGTACTTTTTTCCCAGATTAATAGGCTATTTTTAAATTTATTTAATGCTTGCTCTATTTGATTGTTAGCATAATCCTCTCGACCAAGAATAAAATCTATATTGGCAATGTGTAATTGTGATATTTGCTGTCTTTTATAATTACTAGATAAATGTTCAATTGCTGCTTTTAGTTGTTGAGTATCTGTTTCATTCAGGATATTTGAATAGCTTTGAAACTGAATAATATGAGAATCTAAAATATTAGAAAAAATTTTACTGGTACAGTCTTCAATTACACTAATAGCTGTATCATAAATAAGTTGAGCTATATTATTTTTTTTGTATTTGTCAGTCATAGCTAATATTTTTTAATTTTTACTAATAGGCCAGGGAGTTTAAATTTATATTTTTCAATTATGGGAATTAGTTTTAAATTTAATTCATTCTAACACTTTTCAGGATTATAAGTAATATCATGTCCGTTGGAATAGTTACACTTTGGAGAAAGGAAGGCAGAGGGCAGCTATGTTGTTTGCGCAGCATTCCGCACCGAAAGGCAGAAGGGAATATTGGCTCAAAGGTAGAAAGTTTTTTGTTTGCTGATTATCCGGACATTATATAAATAGGTAGTCAAGCAAAATTAATTGTATATTTGACGGTTAGCTTAAGTAGGTAGGAAAAAATATTTTTAGATTGATTTATTGTGCACAAAAGTATATTTTTTATGCCCTACTCTCTACTCCCTACTCCCTACTCCCTACTGACAAATCTTAAATTAATTTTGCACAGGTACTTATCAAATTGTGTAGAAATCAAAGGTGAGCTAAGGGCAAAAGTAACTTACTTTCTACTAAACCACTTTCTTGTAAATTTAACTCCAGTTCTCCTCCCATTTGTTGAATTACTCGCCGACAGATAATTAAATGTTTGCCTGGAGGTGAAACCAAGGGAGAAGGTTCTAATACATCTGGGATAGAAGCAGAGTTAAATTCTGCAATTAATTTTGAACTAATCTTACCTGCATCAAGAATAGAAATTTCTAGCCATTCTTCATCTAAAATTTTGCATTTTATATCAATTTTTCCTCCTGTTTGAGAACGACGACAGGCACTAATCAAAAGTTCGTAAACAACTAATTCTAATTTAATACTATCTCCATAAATATTCAAATTTCCTTCCCGATGAACTTCTAATTGCAGTTGTCTTTTTTTTACTTGGGAATCAATCCGAATGAGCGATCGCCTCAACAAATTAGCTACAGATACAACATCAAAATTTGCTTGTAAACGCCATTTTTCTTGTTTCAATAATGAAGTAGTAGACGATAACACATTCCCAATTTGCCGTAGTAATTGCTGATAACGTAGATTTGTCAACACATTTTTTTGTTGGGCAGGATTTTCTGATGGAGTATAATGCAATTCACTTAACTGTTTAAAACCAGAACCAACAGTACGGTAAAGTTCTTCTAAACGCCTTTGTTTATACCAATTTAACCACTCTAATTCCTCTCGTTGAGATTCCAAAGTAGTCTTAACTATCAAATAGCGACGGGACCATGCAAACTGAGAAACCAAATTAGTCAATAAATTTTTCAGAGTTTCAGTAGGAGAATTTTGTGGTTGTGGCAGTTGTGTTTTTTGCCATAAAATTTTGTGAGGGTCTGCAAGTAACAATATACCCGTTGGTTGATGTTCAACAGCAGTACGCAAAGCAGTTGCTATGACCTGACCGCTATCAAGAATATTGAGCCACCTTAGAGTTTTTGCTGGTACATCACTCACACTCAGATGCAACCAACCATTTGTAGAAATTATTTGTTGAATCCAAGAATCAGTGCGAACTGGAATCGAAATTTTCTCAGTGCTAGTAATATGAGACTCAGGATAACTATAGCTCATAACTCTACCTGTTTGTGATACTGGATACCAAGTAATTAAACCAACTAGGGGAATAGTTTGGGGGTTTATCTCTGCTATTTCCACAATTGCTTGAGCAATAAATTCGAGAAAGTTTCGTTCGAGATGGTCTAGGGATAAATTTCCTAATACACTCTGTTCTCCAACTGGTTCCAAATTTTTCACTTCTTGCAATAATAAGGAGTTGGAAGGGTCGATCGATACTTTTGTTGGATTTGCAAGTATTGTAGTTGGTTGCAAAGTAGTTAAACCAGACTGAAGATATTGCATATATTGCTGCTGCTTGTTTATTATCTGATTAATATGTCTTTGATGCAGCAGAAAACCTAACTGTTGACTGGCAATTTGCACTAATTCTCGTTCATTGCGACTCCAGGTGCGAGGAGTTTCATAACCAATAATTACGAGTCCTTCGGGTTGGTTGTATCGATCGCCTTGATTTTTTGTAATAAATTCTTCTTGCTCCTTTTTCCCCGCTCCTATTGTGCTACACAAAAGAAGAGAACGTACTCCAAGTTTTTCAAAATCTTCCTGCCAAGCACCCAATATATGACTTTCTGACCAATTTTCAATTCCTACTACTTCAGCATTTCGCTCTAGCAAGGTCATATCTTCTTTTCTGAGAGGGGGGAGAGCAGTTTTGACTGTTCGACTTTGGGTAGAATGATTTTGATAAACAACTTCAAACTGCCCTCTGTTGCGGATAGTCAACATAAAATATTTAGCACCTAAGCGCTGAGATATTTTTTCCGCTGTTGTTTTTAGGGTTTTTTGCCAATCATCATCACCGTAAATAGCGCGAGTTATACCTGCAGTTAAGGTTTGGTCTAGTTTAGCTTGACGAATTTTGTCCTGCATTTCTGAGAGGGGAGAAGTTAAAGCTAGCAGTTGACCTACTCCTTGCAAATAGTTTTTTTCATCATCTTGCCATGGACGGTTGTGTTGTTCTTCTACGGCAATAAATCCTAATAATTCGTCTTCTAAGATAATTGGTGCTGCTAATACAGAAGAAGCTCTGATTTGTCGGGTCAGTCTGCGAGTAATATCATTGTCTACAGAAGTGTAATATTCTCCGATACAGATAATTTGTCCAGTTAATAGTACATGATAGAATTCACCTAAATCTTGCAGTGTAATGCCAGAAACAGGACGTTTAAAGTCACTCCATTCTACTATTACTTGATGATTACTAGCACGACGCCAAAAATAGCGTCCATTGGGATAATACCAGTAAATATTTGTGCGAGATGGTTGTAAAAATTGATGAGTTATTTCTGCAACTGTTTCGAGGCGTTGATCTAGGGTTGTTAATTTTCCTAATTGAGATAGTAATGAGAGTATTGGTTCATCAGGTCGTTTTGCTTGTTGCTGTTGCCATTCTTGTTCTATTTTTTGTAATGTTTGCCCTAGTTCACCCCAAATTAAAGATAGTAGTGCTTTTTCTTCGGACTCTAAAGAAGTTCCCCATTCTTGTGAACCTATTAAGGCAATACCAAAACATTTTTCTTTGTAATGTATAGGAAAAAAAATTGTACCTTTAATCTGATATGTTTGTGCTATTTTTACCCATTCCCCAACTTGCTTTTCCGCCCTTAAATCAGCAACTTTAATTGCTTTTATTTCCATTAATACTTGTTCTAATATATCGCCATGACTTATTGTAAATTTTTGTTTGAGAGCAGAAATTTCACCATTGGGAGTAATTCCACCTTTGCCTACTATTTTATTTGCTAATCGATCGTACAGGCATACCCAAATCAAACAACAATCAAATTCTGACTGAAGATAATTTATGACTTTTTTGATGAGGAAATCTAAATCTTCTTCTTCTCTAATTGCTCTAATTATGCTTTCTAAAGCAATCAAATTATTATGATTTTTTTTTGATTTATTTGTTTTGAACATCGATAAATTATCCTCATTATTTAATAGTTATTTTGAGAAGAGAAGAAATAGATTATAGTATGTCAGCTTAATTAGTTAGCGGTCAAAAACTTTCTATTCCTATGGTCTCTTGTCTTATTTCTGCTCTCATAACCCATATTCGGCATTCCCTATTACTGTTCATTTATAAGTATTCAACTAGACATAATATTATCAATATTTTTTACTCATAGGTATTAATTTTTATCCGCTAAATCTAGTAAATATGGCTTCATATCAACTTTAGATAAGCCGTGATCAATAAAATATCTTGCTTTTGGTGGTGAGAAACAAAAATTGTCTAAAATTTTCCTGTTGAGACGAGTACATATCTCTACGTCTTATTGATCAATAATATTCAACTTCACTCGATCTAAATGATATATTAACGATCGATAATTAATTAGTGTGCTTTGATTAAAAAGAGTCTTGTCATCTCAAGATTATACCTTATAAAAATTTGAGTTTTCATTTTTAGTTTTTAATTGTCAACTACTATTTAGAATTCAAGTGTTAAATATTTATCCTTCTGTCATACTTCCAACTCTATTTTCCGTATTAAAATCCGATCCAGAATGGATACATCATCAAGTCCTAAATATTCTCAGTTTTATGGATACTAACTCCTCCAGTAAACTAATAAGTGGGTTGCAGACAATGATGCAAAAATCTTTATGTTTTGAGGATATTCGCCTAGAACAAACTTTATGGGGATTAAACTTTAAAAATCCCGTGGGTTTAGCTGCAGGATTTGATAAAGATGGTGTGGCCATTAATGCCTGGCCTCAATTAGGTTTTGGGTTTGCTGAACTTGGTACAGTTACTTTTCATCAACAACCGGGAAATCCTCAGCCAAGATTGTTTCGTTTGCCAATGGATCGAGCTGCTTTGAATAGAATGGGATTTAATAATCAAGGTGCTGCTGCTTTAGCTATGAGATTACAATCTCAAGGAAAAAATATTCCAGAGACTCTCAGATTGCAGGAGAATAATTATTCTTTTTATCCTAATTTTTTTCCTTATGGTATAAATATTGGTAAATCCAAGATAACATCTTTAGAGGCAGCAGCAACAGATTATTTAGGTAGTTTTAGATTGTTAAAAGATTGGGGTGATTATTTTGTAGTTAATGTTTCTTCTCCTAATACTCCAGGGTTACGTTCCCTGCAAAATGCCGATAATTTAAGTAAAATCTTAGCAGATTTACAAGCAGAAAATCAAGTTATTAAGCCAATTTTAATTAAGATTGCACCAGATTTAGAAAAAGAAGCGATCGCCTCAATACTAGACCTAATTAAAGCATATCAAATATCTGGTATAATTGCCACTAATACAACTATTAGTCGTGAGGGATTAAAAACTAAAATTCTTGCAGCAACAGGTAAAGCTGTAACTGAAGAAGCAGGTGGAATTAGTGGCGCACCATTAACCCAAAGATCGACAGAAATAATTAAATTCATCTGGCAAGAAACAGAGGGAAAATTACCAATAATTGGTGTAGGTGGTATATTTACTGCGGAAGATGCGTGGAATAAAATTACCGCGGGGGCAAGTCTAATTCAAGTTTATACAGGATGGGTATATCAAGGACCGGGAATGGTCAAACAAATTCTTCAGGGACTACTACAAAAGTTAGATGAAGAGGGATTAAATTCTATTTCTGAAGCTGTTGGTTTAGCAAATAAATAGGTTCTAAGCATTTTCGTTCCGGAATGCTCCGCAAACAGCTATTAGTTGTCAGCTCAAGCACAATAAGACCTCACTTTTGTAGTAAGATTTAACTCTGGCTCAATAAAGCTTTTATCGGCGTTGGTAAAGCGCGTGTATGATATTAATCTTAATTACTTAGGAGTCAACCCACCCCTCGCCCCTCCCCCTCCCAGGAGGGGAAGTCAGGAGTCAGGAGTCAGGAGGGAAGAAAGAAGAAGAAAGAGGAATAGAAGGAGAAAGTTTTTCGGGGAGCGTAAAAGTCACGGAGTTCTATAGCGCTCTTATCCGGACATGATATCATACCTCAAATTACCAACGCCCTTTTATCTAATACCAAAAGCCATCGCTGTTAACGCAGTTCCTCTGCAGGAGACTAGCTAACGGTTAAGTGCTTACGAAAGTATTTCTTTTTTAATTATGGCTTGCTGATTAATTATCAAACCATTTACAGGTAAAGCTTTGATCCTTCTTGTATTCCCAATTAGTCTAAAACCCTCAAAAAGTTAGCATAAAAGGCAAACCTTCGGACAGAAAAATTGAGGTACAATTCTTACTCCTACCTCCTATAAATTCCCCGTTTCTCCTGACTCTGTCCTTCCCCTCCCCTCCTGGGAGGGGCCAGGGGGTGGGTTGACTCCTACCCCTACCACTCATACTTTCCATACGCAAACCCTAATTAATTATTGCCTATGTTACCTAAATTATTGTTACTCAATCAACGCTTAATTTTTCTAGTTTTAATATTAACAATGCTACTAATTCCTCTAGCTTTAAACGTTTATGTCAGAATAGCGACAAGCAAATATCGCTACAAAAATCCAGAAGAAGTGCCAGCTAAACCTATTGCCATAGTTTTTGGGGCAGGAGTTTGGGAAGATGGTACCCCCACACCAATGTTAGCTGACCGAGTACAAGGAGCGGTTAATTTATACAACATTGGTAGTATTAAAAAAATTTTGATGACTGGTGACAATAGCACCCCTGATTATAATGAGGTAAAAGCTATGGAAGAATATGCTATTAATCATGGTGTATCTGTTGAAGATATTACTCTAGATTATGCTGGTTTTAGCACTTATGAAAGTTGTTATCGGGCAAAAGAAATATTTGGTATTACCCAAGCAGTTTTAGTAACTCAAAACTATCATTTACCTCGTGCAGTTTATACCTGTCGTCAACTAGGGGTAGATGCTGTAGGTTTAGGTACACCAGATTGGGGAAAATTTAGAAATGATTCTATGAGACGTTATTCTATCCGTGAATTTTTGGCAGTCTTAAAAGCATTGTTGGAAGTTCATATTACTCGTCCTAAACCAACTTTTTTAGGACCTTTTGAGGGAATTAGTTAATTAATGGGAAAGGCAGAAATAAACAATTAATAATTAATAATTAATAATTAACAATTACCTCTTCTGTATTGATTTTTTGATGATTTTTAATAGGAGGAAAAATGGTTCTTTATCTTGACTCAGCAATAGTAACAGAAGCAAGAGTTGCCAGTAAATTTGGTTGGATATCTGGGGTGACAACTAACCCAACTTTGCTGGCAAAAAGTGATTTGTCTCCAGAAGCAACATTAAAGGAACTTTCAGAAATTGTTTCAGGAGAATTATATTATCAACTTACTGCTACTAACTTTGATGACATGATGGCAGAAGCGAAAGCTGCATCAAAATTAATTGGTCACAAAATAGTTCTGAAAATTCCGGCAACTACCACTGGTTTTCAATTGGTATCCCATTTGTCTGAAGATATTGACTGTTCGGTAACCGGAATATATCATCCCGCTCAAGCAGTAGTAGCTGCAGAAGCAGGTGCTAAATATGCGATCGCCTACGTCAACCGGGCAACAAGATTATTGGGAGATGGTTTAAAGTTGGTGCGAGAGATGACTGAGGTAGTTCAGGGTAGCGGTACAGAAATTTTAGCAGCAAGTGTGAAATCTCCTGATGAGGCTGTGGCCACTTTACTGGCAGGTGCTAATCATCTGACATTACCATTTTCTGTGTTACAAGCAATGACGACCCAGGAATTATCAGAGCAAACTTTTAAAGAATTTAATGAAAAAGGAAGAGGAATTATGTATTAATTGACAATGAGAAAATATCTGTAGGAGGAAGCTAATATGGAGGATAAATTATAGAAATTTCCACACACAGGCAGAATAATTTTACCCTATTAGCCATTTAGTGTGAATTCTTCATATTTTTACTTCTCCGCCACTACCCTACTCCCCCACTCAAAAACTTTTCTAAATTTTTTTGAGAAATGGTATAACCCACATTCGGAACTTCAAGAGCGTATCATTAAAAGTAGTATATAAATTTGTATTTTGGTAAGTATTTATACTATGCAAATCATCTCAATTACTTTTTTCGTTCATCAAATTCCGAGTCAAAAATTTACGCATAAATACTTGTTTGATTGATTACTCAATCACGGCAGTCATGATTTTCTTCTCAAATTCTGTCTCCTATCTTCCCCTCCCCTCCTGGGAGGGGCGAGGGGTGGGTTGTCTCCTGACTCCTTCTTCGGTTGCTACATTTTGTGGTGCGGAATGTGGGGTATAATATCATGTCCGGTTGAATACTTATACTTTAGTGGAAGGAAGGCAGGGGGTAGAAGGGAAAGAAAGGTTCAAAGGGAGAAGGTTTTTGATCACGCTATGATCTGAACAGTGTAATTAAAAGAGACGTTAGGAGATGTCCCTTGGACATAAAAGAGAATCTATGACCTAAAAACTGGTATTGAAGCTATTTATTCTGACTCCTGAATCCTTACCTGACTTCTAAGAAATATTCTAGCTATTTGTAGCAAATATTTATTAATTTGGTATGATTTTTGAATCCTGAACTTGAATATTATTCAAATAATAATTCCCTAGCTCCAGCATAACCAGATTCTACTATTTGACAAGCCATTTGTTCATAAGCTCCAGACTCATTTGGTGTAGTAGTTGCCAAACCATCTACATAGCGATTAAACATACAAAAAGCTGCTGCAATTAATACTGTGTCGTGAATTTCTCTATCTGTTGCACCTACACTTTTTGCCTCTTGAATATCATCCTCAGAAACTTGTTTGCCACCAAGTTGTACTTTTGCTGCTATTTTCAATAGCGCTCTAAGTTTGTCAGTAATATCTGCATTCTCAACGTTGTCGTAAACTGCATCAACTAAATTACTATTGCGTTTGAGAAGTTGTTTTGCAACCGTACCATGAACACCTGTACAAAAGTTACATTCGTTCAAGTGGGATACATAAGCACCTATTAACTCCCGCTCCTCAACTGATAGGGGTGAGTCTCCTCTCAATAAGGTTTCGCTCAATTCCAACAGCAGTTTGCCTGTATCTGGTCGATATTTCATTAATCCCACAATGCCGGGAAAGCCTGATGGTATATCTATATGTGCCATCTGTCGCTCCTCTTCATTTACTAACTAAATATTTAGTTAGTAACTAAGATAAAGCTTTTAAATGTGGTTTGTCAAGAGTTAATGAAGCAAATGCTAATATTAACTAGCTAAAGATAAAGGCCAAAATATGGCCATAAAAATTAGTGTAAAGCTTGGCCTTTTCAGAGTAAGGCAGTAAATTTTTTGGGAGTCTATTTATAACAGTTGTGAACCATCAAGGCAAAAAAAAACCATCGCCTAACAAGAAAGAAAGGTTGCGCGATCGAGAAGCAACAAAAGCAGAAATTTTAGATGCAGCAGAAGAGGAATTTGCGAAATATGGTTTAGCAGGGGCCAAGATAGACGCGATCGCAGCTCGTACAGGAGTAACAAAAGCCATGATTTACTATTACTTCAAAAGTAAGGATGCTTTGTATCAGGAAGTTTTTCAACGCTTGGTCAAAGAACTTAATCAAATGATTCAGCAGTCACACCTGGACCAGTTCCCAGCAGAAGTAGCTTTGAAAATGGTAATACATTCAGCGATCGCCTACGAAGCATCTCATCCGTATAGAGGGAGACTGTGGTTCCATGAAGCAATTCAAAATCAGGGTAAATACGGAAAATTAACTGGTTGGCAAGATAGCTTTGTATTTTTAATGGGTATTTTGGAGCGAGGAATAGCAGAAGGAAGTTTCCGGCAGGTTGACCCATTTTTGACAACTATAAATATTCTAGGGATTTGTGTTTTTTATTTTGATGCTCAAGAAAATCTCAGTTATCTCAAACCCGATCGACAACTTCTGAGTCAGGAAATGATTGAAAAACAAACTCAAGAAGTCATCAATTTAGTTCTAGGTGGCGTGCTTTTATATTCAGAAAACTCTAGTAAAGTTTAAAAGACAAAAAAAGTTAAATTTTTCTGTAGTAATTTAATTAGTTTATTTTTGACATCTATAATTAACTTTTAATAATTTGGAATCTATTCGGGATACTAGGAGCGTCATAATCGCTGTTTATATTGACGATCCCCAATCAATAAATCCCCAATACTTTATGTTAAAAAATAGAATTTTTCGATTGACATTAAGTATTATTTTATCCATAATAATTTGCTTAATTATTGGCTATTTTACTCCGAGAAATTGGCGTAATAATTCTTGCGATATGACCTTATTAGACAAAGGTATATCTATCTATATTTATAATACTGGTATCCATACAGATATTCTAGTTCCAGTCAAAACTAAAAATTGGGATTGGCAGCAATATTTCAACTTAAAATTAATAGCTAATCAATCAGTTTCCATAAATTATCTAGCTTTTGGCCTTGGTGATCGAGCTTATTTTCTCGAAACTTATACTGGGACATCATTGCCAATTTTGACAACTTTTAAGGCCATGTTCCTACCAACACCCTCTGCTATGAGGGTATTAGCATATCGAAATATTCCTCAACAATATGAAATTAAGTGTGCTATAATTACTCAAACTAATTACCGTAGGCTGATGGAATTTATCAATAATTCCTTCCAGTTAGATACCCAAGGTAATAAAATCAACCTGCTCGTAGATAGTAATTATGGAGGCGGTTTTTATGCAGCAAAAAATAGTTATTCAATTTTAAGAGCTTGTAATGATTGGACTGCAGAAGCTATGAAATTAGCAGGAGTAAAAACTCCTCTATGGTCAGGATTGTCTAGTTCAATTATGTATCATATTAACAGTGGGTGCAACTGTTGAAAAAATAGTAGTTTTGAATACAAAAAATATTGTCTATGAATATTATACCCGCAATCGATATATTAGATGGACGTTGTGTACGATTATATCAAGGAGATTATGAGCGAAAGAAAGTTTTTAATGATAACCCAGTTGATGTGGCAAAAAGGTGGGTAGATGAAGGAGCAACAAAGCTACATTTGGTAGACTTAGACGGTGCAAAAGCAGGTCAACCCGTAAATCAAAGGACAATAGAAGCGATTATTAAAGCGGTAGATGTACCAATACAATTAGGTGGAGGTTTACGCAACTATTCTGCAGTGGCAAGTGTGCTTGCTCTTGGTGTCAAACAAGCTATTTTAGGTACTGTAGCGGTCGAACGACCTCAGTTAATATGTAACCTCTGTCAAGAATTTCCTGGTCAAATTATTGTAGGCATTGATGCCAAAGATGGAAAAGTCGCGACTAAAGGGTGGTTAGAAACATCTGAGGTCTCAGCAACTGACCTCGCTCGGCAAATGGCTAAACTAAAAGTTGCAGCGATCGTCTATACTGATATTCGCCGAGATGGTACTCTCAAAGGGCCTAATATACAATCCTTAAGGGAATTAGCTGCTGTCATCAATATTCCCATTATCGCTTCTGGCGGTATTAGTTCAATTACTGATTTGTTAAGTCTGTTAGCATTAGAACCCATGGGGGTAGAAGGTGCAATTGTTGGTCGTGCTTTGTACACTGGTGATATTAGTCTTACAGAAGCAAATCAAGCTGTAGGTCAAGGACGTTGGCAAGATATTCCTCCAAATTTGGGATATTCTGCTTTTGCCTAACATCACATCCGTTTAATTGCATATAGATCCAATTTAGACTGATATAGAATAGGAAATATAGCAGGGAATAGCGGTGCGACCCCGCGTTGGTGGTATACGTACCTGGTAGTGCACTCGGTGTGACGCAAAAGTGGGAAAATATTTTTCCCTTATTAGGTTCATCATCAGTATTTGAGTCAAACACCAACTCGTTCCTTGCTATTGTTTCTGTGTTTATCATTCTCATTCTTGATTCCCTCAAAGTCTAGGATATTTCACAATTCAAATCATAAATTAGTTAGAAAAAATGATTTAATTGCAGTTGAATGCTTAAATATTAGGCGGTAAAAACAGAAGCTGAAATCTTACCTAAATATACTTAAACTTACTTTTTTTCAAATTTTTTAGTAGTAAATAGCAAAGCTTATGTTATACTGAAATCAGTAGGTGGAGTTCCCGCCGATTTTAAGCCTGTGGAAAAGATAAGTTACAGCCCATGAGGCAGTGGTCTTCAGTGTTTGTGCAGCATTGCCTCAGCACGCGCAGGAAGCTTGTCTCCAAGGCTCAAACCTCGGTTTGGGTAAGTTCAGCAGAACGGCATCATAATATAACACCGATGCTACCGGACTTGATATCATTAGGTTATTTTTCTAATACCTACAACCTATCACCTACCACCTTATTACAATTATTTAGTAAAAATAGTTAGTAATACTGCTCCTAACAAATAGTGATTTGCTTGTAAATTTAATCCAACTTCTTTACCTAATTGTTCGCGAGCTGTTGGACTATAAAGCTTAATTCCACCAGGAGTAAGACTCAAAGATTGAAATTCATCTTGCCACTTAAAATAGGAATCAACTAAATAGAAAAATCCTCCTGGGCGTAAAACTCGACTCACTTCATTCAATACTTGTTGAGGATGAGGATAATGTAAAAAACTAATTGTATTAAAGACGGCATCAAATTGTTCATTAGCAAAAGGCATCTCTTCAGCATTTCCTAGTAAAAATGTTACACTTTCTGGGTGACGATTACGACTATTAGCTTGATCGACCATTTCGGGAGATAAGTCTAAACCAGTACCTTGAAGATTTGGAAAATTAACAGCAAGACGATGCAGAAGTTTTCCAGTCCCACAACCTAAATCTAGTACATTTGATGGACTTGGCAGATTCACATATTCCAATAATCTTTGATGTACCGCTTGATAAACTACAGATGGAAATAACCAATCATAATTAGGTGCCCAAAGATCGAAAAATTTTTGTTTAGAGGAAATATTATTTGTCATATAGCAGTTATGTTTGAGTTCATTGGAAATTGAATATTATGTAGGCATTTTCTGCGGAATGCTACGTAAACGGCTCTTAGCAGTTAGCGCTTCCCTGCGGGATGCCTACGCAAACAGTAAATTAATGAATGATTATAAGGTTGAAGGAGAGCATCTTGACAGTAACTTTTAATTCTCTCTCAATTTTTCAATGGCTTTTACATTCTCCTCTCATAAATAGCTGATAGCTGACAGCTAATGGCTGATAGCTTACAAAATTATCTCGTTCCATACAGGCGATCGCCTGCATCTCCTAATCCTGGAATAATATAACCATGTTCGTCTAATTTTTCATCAATAGCAGCAGTATATAAGGATACCTCTGGGTGATATTTATGGAAATGTTCAATCCCTTCTGGTGCTGCCAATAAACACAGAAACCGAATTGATTCTGGGTTAGATTCTTTAATCCGATCAACTGCTGCTACTGCTGAATTTCCAGTTGCCAACATTGGGTCAACTATTAACACATCTCGCTGGTCAATATCATGGGGGACTTTGAAATAATATTCTACAGCAACTAAAGTGCTAGGGTCACGATACAAACCAATATGTCCTACTCTTGCTGTAGGTATTAGCTCTAAAATTCCATCAAGAAGTCCTTGACCTGCTCGCATAATGGAAACAATCACCATTTTTTTTTCAGCAGCTAACATGGGTGCTTTCATCAACTTCATTGGTGTCTGAATTTGTTGATATTTTATGGGTAAATCGCGAGTTACTTCATAAGCTAATAACATTCCTATTTCTTTGAGCAGTTGGCGAAATTGAGCAGTGTTAGTCTCGACTTGACGTAATAATGTCAATTTATGCTGAACTAATGGATGATTAATGATAGTAGTTTTTGTCATTTTATAATCTAGAGTGATCGCTGTCTAAGTTAATAGTTCAACACGGTTTTCACTCATCTTGATTAGTAAACTTCAGGTGCTTCATAAGACTGATATAAAACGTCTCTCTTGGTGCGCGTTCCCTCACAGGAGTCAGCATTCCGCAAGCGAGCTGACGCGCCCCGCGGGGTCTGACCGCTTGCGTCTGACGCGCCCCGCGGGGTCGCACCGCATAATTAGTGACATTTTAATGTTTATATCATGTCCGGATAATTAGTTATAAAAAAACTTTCTCCTTCAACTCCAGTTCTTCTTCTTTCTTCCCCTCCTGGGAGGGGGAGGGGCGAGGGGTGGGTTAACTCCTGACTTCCCCTCCTGGGAGGGGCGAGGGGTGGGTTAACTCCTGAGGACTCCGTAGTTATTTATTTATCACTGTTTAACCGGACATGATATTACTTCCTGCTTCCACCGGAACTGTCGGCAGCACTCCGTCCACAGGCATCAACGGTCAAGCCGACCGCACTTCTTGAGTGTGTCTTACATTCCGAGGAAACCTCGGAATTACACACTCGCTTTCTTAAATTAATTGAGGCACATCTGTCTCGGTCAATTGATAGACCACATTCTGGGCAGTCATAAGTTCTGACATTCAAAGGCATATCCTGTACATGACCACAACTAGAGCAAGTCGAGCGAAGATGGAAAAAATCTCCCGCTCGCTGCCTTCTTCAATTGGTAAGCTTATTTTTAATTTTATTGATGGATGGGAATCCCGCGCTGTCTCGCAGAGCAGCGTCGGGAGGATGTCAATAACCAAATTAGTTATATACTAATGCTTCCTTTGCTCTAGTAATTTCAATAGTAACTTTGCCACTAAAATCCGGTATTGGAGCTGCTAACTTAGTTAAACTCACCTTGACATTTTGTACTAATGGTTCTTTCAAAATAGCCGTAGCGATCGCATCAGCTACTTTTTCTAACAAAGCAAACTTAGAATTTTTCACAAGCTGTTGGACAGTATTAACTATGCTGCCGTAATCTACAGTATCTTCTAAAGCATCGCTTTGACTAGCAGCATTCAAATCTAACCCTAGAGTTAAATCCACTTCAAACCATTGTCCCAATACTTTTTCTTCTGGAAAAAAACCGATGTATCCGTAGCAGCGAATTCCAGTAATTGAGATTGAGTCCATAATTACTAATTAAAAAACTGTTCCATCACTTTTTATTTTAATCGGAGGCGCACCATCTTTTCTTAATTCTTTTGCTATTTTTCGCCCTGCTGTCCATGTACCACCTTGTAGGATTTTTACCAGCGGTAATTCTGAGGCATTTAAGTTAAGTTTTTCTTGAATTACTTGAGCAACTTTGTCTAAAAGACTAATAGTTAGCGCTCTCCATTCTACAATAATTTCTGAATCTGGTAAATGTTGCTGTTCTAGAATTAAAGGATTTTTAATTTGTATTAGTCCCATATCTATAAATAAACCACCATTCCGATATTCTGCTAATCCAGTTAAATCATCTAATCCAATTATTTTTAAACCCAATTCTTGTAATGGTTCGAGCAATGAATATGTTAACCATTGAGATAATTTATGAAAAGGTATATATTCATCCCCCAGGCGATCGCTTTTGAGTAAAGGATGAGGCCAAACATCTCCTAAATTAATTCCGGAGATGGTACTGCGTCCTGGCCAAATATCACCTAATCCCTCCAATACAGAATTTAATACTGAAGTAGCTTTAATTGCTTCTTTATTGGCCTGATTTTGCCACAAATAATCAACCATATTTCCTGGACGTGGACTATCAATGCCAAATAACTGAGAATTTTGATTTAACACTTGTCCCAAGCGTTGCAGCAATTTCAGACGACCTTCAAGGCCCACCAAGGAATTTTCTGGACTAACTTGGAATCCTTGGGCTAAAGTATGGACATCAATTTGGGAAAGTCCTCTAGTATCTGTTTGCCAGGGAAAATCGGGATTACTAGAAAAAAAACCTTGGCAAAATAGTCGGAAACTACAAACTGCTAAACCTTCGGAACGACTTAATATTAAGCCAGTTTCAGGTTCAGTGTATTGCCAGTTTGCACCAGCACCCGCATCTAGTAGTACACTAATAATGGCTAGATCAAATTTGACTTTGGCCTTTTCTACTGGTGTGAGTCCTGCCAACATTTGGTCAAGTTCAGCTAGGCGAGGTACATCTCCTACTTGGAAATGTTGCCAACGACTATGGAAGGGTATATCTAGTTTGGGATACTGCTCCAGGGTTACATCAATAACATAATCGGTGCATTTATCTAGTGAAGTTAAATTGACTCGAAAATTATTGAGTTGGTCTTGACAAGCAAGCTTAAATATGCGTTCGCACCTTTCTCGAATGGCCTGGGGAGTTCTTAGATATGTAATAATTTCTGGGATTTTTTTATCCATTAAAAGTCAGAGTTAAATAGCAGTCAGCGGTCAGCGGTCAGCGGTCAGCATGATTGACTTTTTTTGACGCTCTCGTCAGGGAGTTCCACTGCCACTCAACCATCCGGCGCATTAATTGTCGGGGTATAAACCCAAGGTCAAAAAGCAAAAAGCTGTTTGCGGAGCATTCCGGTACGGAAAATGCTGCAGCGCTGATAGGTAGTTAAGGAATATAATATAAATAATAAGCTAGAAAAAAAAAATCGCAAACATGATGTAATTAAACACAACTTAATGGATAGAAATTTTGATAGTGTATTGTTAATTTTCCTAAATTTAATTAAGCAAAAAATCAGGTAAAAAATCCCTCCGTAATGTCTAATCAAACTCACTTCAGCCAATCAGAAAAACAAGAGAATAATGTAGCTGTTGCTCTTGGTAGTAATCTCGGTGATTCTTTAACTATTCTAGAAAATGCCATCCAAACTTTATCAAAAACTCCAGGTATTATTTTAAATACTTATTCTAGCTGGTATCAGACTAAACCAATCGGTCCAGAACAACCTGATTACCTCAATGGTTGTGCATTATTAAAAGTAGAATTAACACCCCATAAACTATTAGAAATACTCTTAGATATTGAACAACAATTTAAGCGAGTACGTTTAGAACATTGGGGACCGAGAACCCTAGATTTAGATTTAATCTTATACAATGATTTAGTATTAGATACTCCAAATCTGCAAATACCCCATCCTCGGATGAGAGAAAGAGCTTTTGTTCTGGTTCCCCTAGCAGAAATAGCTGCTAATTGGATAGACCCAGTATCGTCCAAGGCGATAGCTCAACTCTTAAAAGAGGTAGAATGTGATGGAGTGTGTAAGATTTAACAAGGTTGTTTTACTAGCTATGGTTTATCCAAAATCAAAAATCCTATAGGAATCATTAGACATTTTGATAATATGATTAAAATGTTGTTAAGCATGGTAACTGAAAGCTTTCAATTATAAGTAAATTACTTTGATAAATCTTATACTTTTTCTGTTAAATTGAATTAAGAAAGAAAAATTGAAGTTTTAGCTATATAATTTAATCTGCTAATACCACAACACAAAAGCTAGATATTACTGAATTATAAATTTTCGGACGATGTACATATATTTTATATATTTGAACTAACAAAGCAAAAACGGTAGGATTAACCCTTCTGTGGTGACCTAAATAATACTCAAAGCTATGTTTATGAGACAAAATAAATTTTCCGAAGCCGATACAGAAGCATTTTATGATAGTGAAGATAGCCTATATAGGAGTTTTTGGGACTCAGAAGGCAGTTTACACTGGGGCTATTTTGAAGACTTAACTGAGGCCAAAGCTGAAAACTTTATCACAGCTTGCAAACGCTGGAATGAATATATGTTGTCCCAGAGTGGGATAACAAAGGATTCCCGGGTGCTAGACCTTGGTTGTGGTAATGGCAACACTGCTATATGGCTATCCCAACAGACAGGGTGCGAAGTAGTAGGAATAGATATCAGTTCTGTACGCGTTGAAAATGCCAAAACAAAAGCAAAGCAACATCCATCACTAAGGTTGGAGTTTATAAAAGCATCAGCAACTGACCTGCCTTATCAGGATAAAAGCTTTACCCATGTTTGGAGTCAAGCCACATTATATCACGTTCACGACCGACATCAAGCATTGCGAGAAGTTCACCGCGTACTTGAGGAAGGGGGTAGATTCATCTTCGATGACCTGATTTCTCCAACACAGGAAATCAACGAAATGGCCCGCAAATATGTCTACGACCGCTTGTTGTTTGAACCAATATTTAGCCTGGACTCCTATAAAGAATTCCTGAGTGAGTTGGGGTTTATGGTGTTGGCAACTAAAGACTTGAAGGAAAACTTGCACAAAAGCTATGAATTACTCTCCCAGTTAGCTTTGGCGAAATATCCAGAACTGAGTGCAGCTTATGATAAAATGTGCGAGGCTATTCAGACTAATCAACTAGGATGGGGTTATTACTCATGTGAAAAGGTTAGCGATCGCCTATCCTGGATTTACAAAAATGGCAAGGAAGATAACTTAGAGCAGAAATATGATGCCTGGGCATCTGTTTATGATACAGACTTAGATCAACCCTATCGTTGTTCCCCGGTCCATTCAGCTAATGCCTTAGCCAAAGTATTGCCAAATAAGGATGCAACTATTCTAGATGCTGGAGCAGGTACAGGTATGGTGGGTGAAGCTCTGGCAGAATTAGGATATACCAATATTGTTGGGGTTGACCTCTCGGAAAAAATGCTAGAAGTAGCCAGGAAGAAGCAGGTTTATACTGCCCTTTACCAAGGAAACCTAGAGGAACCTCTAGCTTTCACATCAGAAGCAAGCTATGATGCAATATTGTCAGTAGGTGTATTCACCTTTGGTCATGCTCACCCTCGTGCTTTAAAAAGTCTATCCAGTTTGTTGAAAAAAAGTGGATATTTTATCTTAACAGTACGAGTAGATTATTATAATCAGAGCAATTTCTTGCATGAAATACTCCAAAATTTGCCTTGGAATATAATTACTCAAGAACAGTTTAATATATTTGAGACGGAACCAATGTATGTTCTAGTCTACCAAAAGTCTTAATTAATTGTACAAATAAATCACAAAGGAAAATAATGGGTAAAATCAAACTAATGCACGCTAAACTTCATCGCATACGAGTGACAGAAGCAAAGCGTGATTATGTTGGCAGCGTAACCATAGACTCAGATCTACTGGAAAAAGTAGGAATGTTGCCCTTAGAAGAGGTGGAAATAGTCAATGTTAATAATGGAAACCGTTGGTCAACTTATGTTTTACCTGGAGAAGCGGGCTCGGGAATGGTTTGTCCCAATGGAGGAGGGGCACTGTTATGTGAAAAAGGTGATATATTAATTGTTTGGGCTAACGAACAATGCGATCGCTCCGAAGTCTTAGAAAATGGACATGAAGCCAAGGTAGTAGTGGCCGATGAAAATAACCACTGTCGAGAACTGCTCTATCAAACCTTAAATCCAAATCAAGGGAATTTAGAATTTCATTCTCTGCCAGCCATTCCAGAAGGTCAAACATCTGAATACTTGGAAAAGATGATGGCCAAGAAATAGAAATAAATACTGTATAATAACACAATTAAAAGTTATTGGGTGGGTAAATACTCCACCCAACTGTTGATATGCAATTAATAGGGAATGGAAAAGAGAAACTTCAAATTACCATCCTTTTGATGGGGGGTTGAAAATCTGGCCATTCTCCTGACGACTGACTACTGCTAGATCGAGATACTTAAACAATGGAAAATAATTCATTTATCACAGTGGTAGGTAAACGCTTCCACTACATTTGGTTGCGTGATAATTGTCTGAGTTCTAAATGTCGCCATCCTAGCTCTTTCCAGAAACTTTATGATATTTCTGAGTTAACAGCTCCTCCAAAACCACAGAGTGTGGAATTAACAGATAATGAACTCATTATTGACTGGGATGAGGACCCTCCTCATCGCAGCATTTTTCCTATCTCTTGGTTGATGAGTCATGCTTATGATGAAACAGCAGGAAAAGCTAGCTTTCATAGTAAAATTGAACTGCGTAAACAACAAGAAATTCTGTGGGATACTGCATGGATCGAAGCACATCCGCCAGAAAAACACGATTTTTATTCATGTAGTAGTCAAGCTTGGGTTGACCAACTATACACCTTGGGTTTTGCAGTCATCAAAAATATGCCCTTATCAGAGTTAGATAATTTTCTGAGTTCTATAGGACCAATTCATTATACAGAGGGCGGGCGTTTCTACACAGTAAAATCTAAGCCAGGAGCTAATGATATATCTGAGACTGGCTATGCTCTACCACCCCACACTGATTATGAAAGTTATATGTATGCTTCTCACCTACTGCAATTTCTCTACTTTGTAGAGCACAAAGCAACAGGTGGAGATTCAATACTGGTAGATGGCTTTCGAGTTGCCCAAGACTTTCAAAAAAACCATCCAGACTATTTCCAAATTTTGGTAGAAACTCCTACTCAGTTCCAGCAGTTATATACAGAGTGGGAATATTATTATCGTCGTAGTCGCCCCATCATAGAATTAGACATCAAAGGAAAAGTTTCCGGAGTATATTTTGGTCACTCCCACGCCTGCAACTGGGATATACCTTTTGACAAAATGGAAAAATTCTATGAAGCTTATAGTCAATTCTTCCATTATTTGAAAAGCCCTGATTATCAATATCATTTCCGTTCAGAAGCAGGAGATTGTCTGATGGTGCAAAACTTCCGAGTGCTACATGGTAGAACAGCTTTTGATGCTAATTCTGGTCCTAGACATTTAGAAGTTTCTTATGTAGCTTGGGATTATTTTACTGCAAGAGAGAATTTTCGACAGTTTAAACATTTGTACTTGGGCGATTAAATTTAGTTCTTAAAGATCATGCTCAAAAAAGCACTTGTAACAGGTTCGGCAAATGGAATGGGTAAGGCGATCGCTCTCGACTTAGCTAGTAAAGGATTTGATATTGCATTTCACTATAACCGTAGTGCAGAAGTAGCTAACCAAGCAAGTCAAAAAGCAGCTACTTATGGAGTAAAATCTATTGCCTTGCCAGCAGATATAACCAAACCAGAGCAAGCTCAGTATCTAGTAGAAACTGCAGCTGAAAAACTTGGGGGGTTATCAGTGATAGTTAATAATGTGGGTAACTATTTGGAAAAATCAATTAGCCAAACATCCATAGAAGAGTGGCATCAAATGCTTGATTCGAACCTCAATTGCACTTTCTATGTGACTCAAGCAGCAATTCCTCACTTGAAAGCAGCAGGTTGGGGACGTATTGTCAATTTTGCCTTTGCTAGTGCCCAAAATGTGATGGCAGGTAAGGTAGAGACAGCTTATAGAGTTGCTAAAACTGGTGTGATTATCTACACTAAATCATTGGCTAAAGAGTTAATTAAAGACAACATTACTGCAAATATAATATCTCCTGGAGTCGCAGAAACTTCTGTTGGTTTAGAGGAAACTATCCCCATTTTGCCAGCTAAACGACCAGCAACTTTACAAGATATCAGTACTACAGTTGGTTTTTTTATTAGTCCTGAAGCTGGCTACATTACTGGGCAAGTTTTGGAAGTAGCAGGGGGTTGGAGGTTGTAGAGAATAATTAATAATTAATAATTAATAATTAATAATTAGAGATACGCCGCGTGCAACTTTTTTCAACCGACGAGGTTTAGGTAGTTTTGAAAACCAGACTTTCCGCTAAAGACCGAGAAAAACTGATTATTCCATAGAAATTTGCACATCGCGTTAGAGATGGTTTTCATTTTCAATTATCAATTATCCATTAATGAAAGGAGTTGAACAAATGCTGACTATCGCAGATATTTACGAAATATATGACAAACATCAAGATGACTACGATGCGAAAGTAGAAGAGTTTACTATTGGTAATAGAAAGTTTAATTTTAATACTCAAACAGCACTTTTAGGAATTATCAATCTTTCTACAGATTCTTGGTGGAATCATGCTATCTGTTATAATGCAGAACAAGCGATTCGTCGTGGTAAAGTTCTTACAGCTCAAGGTGCAGACATTATTGATATTGGTGCAGAAGCAAGTTCAAAAAATACACAGAGAGCTGATGAGTTTAAACAAACAAGTTCACTTTTGCCAGTAATAAAAACTCTTAGTCAAGAAAAGATATTAACTTCCGTTGAAACCTATTATCCTGAAGTGGCAAGAGAATGTTTCAAAGCTGGTGCAAATGTCATTAATTATACTGGCATTGAAAATAGCGAGGAAATGTATCGAGCAGTAGCTGAATTTGATGGAGCTATCATTATGTGTTACCTCCAAGGAGATAAAGATGCTAGAGATGTCGGAGAATTTGACTTTGAGTCAGCAAAAGATCCTATGGATGTACTCTACGATTATTTTGCTAGGGAAATAGAAACTGCAACTAAACTGGGAGTCAAGAAAATTTTGCTCGATCCTGCTGTGGGAATTGGATATTCAAATTTCTATTACCAATATAAAAATGTATCAAATAGGATCGGATATCAAGTCAGAACTCTATTAAATGCTTTTCGACTCAGGAAATTAGGTTTTCCAGTTTTTATATCAGTTCCTAGTGCTTTAGAAATTTTTGGAGAAGAAGTTAGAAGTGCTCAAGTAGTTACGGCAGTTTTTGCAGCATTAGGAAAAGTCGATATGATTAGAACCCATGAAATTGCTAAAATTAAGGCTGTTTTAGAAACGATGAGTTTAGTTTGATTATTTTTTCTGTTGAGAATTTGAAACTTAATCCGGCGTTCCTACTGCCTACTGCTTACTGCCTCTTTTGGAGGAGATGTCTAATTTAAACATTTGTACTTGAGTTAGTTATGAGTCCTCAATTAACACAAAATATCATCACAGGCGATCGCTCTGTCACAGTAAATGGTAGACGCTTCCACTATATCTGGTTGCGGGATAATTGTCTGAGTCCTAAATATTACCATCCTACTTCTTTTCAAAAAATGTGTGACATTTCTGAGGTGAGAGCAATTCCAAAACCTCTGAATATAGAACTAAAAGATGAAAAATTGATCGTTGACTGGGATGAAGACCCACCTCATCGCAGTATCTTTCCCATTTCTTGGTTAATGAGTCATGCTTATGATGATAACCAGGAGGATCAACCTATTAGAGAAAAAATCCTCTGGGATAAAGCTTGGTTGGATGTAAACCCGCCAGAATGGGTCAATGCTCAGTCTGGAGATAGCCAAACTTGGACAAATCAGCTTTTGACTTTAGGCTTTACCGTTATCAAAAATTTGCCCTATCAAGACCTAGACAAGTTTGTTTCCAGTATTGGACCTGTTTACTATTTAGCAAAATATGGACGCTACTCCACAGTCAAAGCAATTCCAAATGCTCAAGATTTATCCCTATCTGCTGAGGGTAATGAGTTGTCGCCTCATACAGACATCACCTTTATGTCTACACCTCCTCTAGTACAACTTCTCTATTGTGTGGAAAATTTAGCTACTGGGGGAGAGTCGTTAGTGGTAGATGGGTTTCGAGTAGCGAGAGACTTCCAACAACATCACCCTGAATATTTTGAGATTTTGAGTAAAGTGCCAGTTAAATTTGAGCAGTTTTACCAAGAATGGGAATATTATGTATCTCGAACAACCCCGATAATTGAACTAGATAAAAATGGTTTAGTTTCTGCTGTTTATTTCTCCCACAAAAACTTTGGTTCAGAGCTTCCGTTCGAGCAAGTAGAAGCTTTTTATGAAGCATATAAAACTTTCTTTTCCTACCTAAAAAATCCTGCTTATCAATATTGGTTTCGGATGGAACCTGGAGATTGTTTGTTAGTAGAAAACTTCCGAGTATTACATGGCAGAAAAGCATTTAATCCAAGCTCAGGATTGAGACATCTAGAGATAGCATATATGGATTGGCAATATTTTGCTGGACGAGAAGATTTTCATCGCTTAAAACATTTATATGAATTAATTTGAGGAAATTAAGTTAGAATGAGTTACCAAAATGTTGTCAAACAAGCAAAGCATAAACAGGAACCTCTAAAGGAGAATCGATTTGTCAAAATTTCTGAGCGAGAAGATAGGAGTGATATTCCTATTGTAGCTTGGCAGCCACTATTAAATAATAGTTATTTGCAAACCTGGAAAGGAATAATTTTAAATAAAGGGGTGACAGAAATTGCTCTTTATCCAACGTTATTGTATGAGCTTCAACCAAAGACAATTATTGAAATTGGTGCATTTAATGGGGGTGCAGCAATTTGGATGGCTGACCTATTAAATATGTTTGATATAGACTGTTCTATTTATTCGGTTGATATTGATATCTCCTTGGTTGATGAAAAAGCAAAATCAGATTCTAGAGTGAATTTTTTACAGGGTGACTGTAATAAGTTAAGTGAGGTATTTCCACCTGAAAAATTGGCAGAGTTTCCTCATCCTTGGTTGGTGATAGAAGATGCTCATGTTAATCTAGTTGCTGTGGCAAATTATTTTCATAATAATGGTCTTAAAAAAGGTGATTATTTGATAGTTGAAGATACTAATAAATATATGTGGGAAGCCTGGGGTGATAATTGGGATGACCAGGAAGAAATGGAGAAAGGTTCACAGAAAATGGATGAATTAAGAAGCTGGTTAGAAAACTATGAAAATGAATATTTGATAGATAGTTACTATCAAGATATGTATGGTTATAACGGCTCAAAAAATTGGAATTCTATCTTGAAAAAGTTCTAGGAAAATAATTTTTATAAGTCTTGACTGCTCACTAAATTTAGCTTAAAGATAATGCTAAAAAAAGCACTTGTAACAGGTTCAGGAGTAGGAATAGGTAGAGCGATCGCCCTTGATTTAGCCAGTAAAGGATTTGATATAGCCTTTCATTATAACAAAAGCGCAGAAGCAGCCAACCAAGGAGTTCAAGAAGCAACTACCTATAGTATAAAATCTATTGCCCTACAAGCAGATATTACCAAACCGGAACAAGCTCAGTCTTTAGTCGAAAATGCAGCAGCACAACTGGGGGGTTTATCAGTAATAGTTAATAATGTGGGTAACTACCTGAGAAAACCCATTAGCAAAACATCTACAAAAGAGTGGCAGGAAGTTATTAATTCTAACCTCAATGCCACTTTTTATATTACTAAAGCAGCACTTCCCTATCTCAAAGCAGCAAATGGCGCACGGATAGTTAATTTTGCTTGTGCCAGTGCCCAAAATATAGCAGCACGCCGGACTAATGCAGCTTATATAATTGCCAAAACTGGTATTATCATCTATACTAAATCATTAGCTGTTGAGCTAATTAAAGATAAGATTACTGTTAATGTAGTATCTCCTGGAGTGGCAGAAAATTCTTGGGATGTAGAGGAAATGATTCCTAAATTACCCGCTAAACGTCCAGCAACTTTGTCAGAAATTAACAATGGTGTTTGGTTTTTTATTAACCCTAATTCTGATTATATTACAGGGCAAGTTTTGGAAGTTTCTGGGGGCTGGAATTTATAGATTAGGGAGTAGATAGTAGGGAGTAGGGAACGGGCAGAAAAACTTAAGAAAGAGCAAGAAAAAAACTTAAATTCCCTGTAGATATTTACGCTAAATTTTACACAAATGATACCAACGGACATGGTATTAAATATTAAAATAAATACTTACTGAATCGTTGACTCCTATTGACCACTATAATTTACTTCTTATATCATTTCCGGTAGCATCGGTATTGTATAGAGAAGTTCATTAATTGATAATTGATAATGGATAATTGATAATTACCTCTGGTTAAAACCGTTACGGAATTGAATATCAGGAAATATTATTTCTTCTGTTGGTCGATGGTCGGACAGCGAGGAGACCCGCTCTTATCAGAGCCGCTCCGCTAACGCCATCTCTCGACCGCTTTTTTCCCCTTAAAAGGGGAGGTTTCAAGGCCCGAATTATTTAATTATTAATTATTAATTATTAATAATTCGGTAAGGAAGAAGGAAGAAGGAAGAAGGAAGAAGCTTTAAGAGAAGGAAAAACCTTATATGGCGCTAGATATAGCGCTGTGTGCAGGCAACAGGCAACAGCTCATCTGGCAACAGGCCACCCACCCCTCGCCCCTCCCCCTCCCAGGAGGGGAATAAATTGCCGTTTGCGCAGCATCTCCGTTGGAATAATATAAGACTTTTAGCTATTTGGCCCCTCCTGCAATTTGTAAATATACCAGCGCTCATTGCTATATTTCCCCAACTTTATACACAAACGATACCAACGGACATGATATTACTTTTAACTTTTGACTTTTAACTTTTAACTTTTAACTTATTGAGGAGGTATTGATAACTAGATAGCAATGACATTAAATGAAGGAAAAGAGGAAAAAGATCAAACTCTAAAAAATGAATCTAACTCAGAGACTTGGATAATAGGTAAAGAATTTAGATTTGAAGCTTCCCACCAACTACCTAATCACGATGGTAAATGTGCAAGATTACACGGTCATTCTTGGCGGGGTGTTATTTATGTTTATGGTAATGAATTAGTAAACTCTGGTGCAAAGCAGGGAATGATTATGGATTATGGAGATATAAAAAAATATCTAAAACCCCTGCTTGATGATTATTTAGACCATTATCACTTAAACGAAACTACAGGCTTAATTAATCCTACCAGCGAAGCGATCGCTAAATGGATTTACGAACAATTAGAAGATAAAATTCCCGGACTTGTAGCAGTTAGAATTGATGAAACTTGTACGAGTCAATGTATTTACTCAAAGGGGAAAAGTAATCTTTTATTAATGTAAAATTAAAATAATTTAGACTATAGTTAAAATGAGGAGCTTTGCTCAATGAATAAAGTTGTTGCGGTTATTGGTGGTGGACCTGCTGGTATGTCCTGCGCCCTATGGTTAAAAAACTTAAAATGTTCCCCAATTATAATTGAAAAAAACAAACAGTTTGGAGGTTTGCAAACAATTAGTCCATTTCACAATATATTTTATCTGGGAATAACTGGACAGACTGGAATGGAGTTAGCTAAACAATTTAGTCGGCATATTGAACTAGAAGTTATCCCTACTCTATTTGATTCTAAAATAAAACAGATTACCCGTGGAGAAAATTTCCACATTTTGACTGAGAAAAATGAAATTACTGCAAAATCTGTAGTTATTGCTACAGGTCAAAGATTTAAAGGACACGAAACCATAGAATCACTTCCTGGAAGTCACGAGTTGTTATTGTCGCCAAATGTCTGTTTTAATCCTGGTGGTACTCCTATAGCTCATGGACGAACGGTTGCTGTAGTTGGGGGTGGCGACAATGGACTAGGAACAGCAAGAATACTTGCAGATACTGCGAAACATCTTCACCTATTTGTTCGCTCTGAACTTAGAGGGTTTGGAATGAACCAAAAAGGTGTTTTAGAGAAAGTTGAATCTGGTCGAATAACTCTCCATAAACCAGCAGCGATCCGGGGTTTTAAAGTAAAAGGAGATAATATTCACATTTTTTTCCAAGAAGGAAATAATCCAGAGCAAGAGTTAGTGGTCAATTATATCTGTTTTCGCATGGGGTTTGCACCAAATGTAGAAGATATAGTTCGACTGTTTGATGAAGGGGGGGTTGGTTCTCTAGAATTAACTCCAGAAGGATATATCGTCACTGATAGGTTTCTGCATACATCAATTCCAAATGTTTATGCTGCTGGAGATGTAACAAACCCCAGAGATCCATGTGTAGCAACAGCAGTTGGTCATGGTGCTATTGCAGCACGAAGTGTAGAAGAGACATTACAATGAATGTAAGAAATTGGGCAATCAAGACATTATTGATGAGGTATGTTATTGCAATTCCCATACTGGTGAGGTACAAAATTCTATGCTTTAGGCAACAGGCAACAGGCAACAGGCAACAGGCAACTAGGCAATAGTGAAGTAAAGATAAGAGTGTACCTCATTATCCTGAGAAACGCTATATTTGATATTAGAACTTATGATGAAAGTATATTCAACAATTAACAATTAATAATTAATAATTACCTCTCCTTGAAAAGAAGAAGATTGACTAATAATGAATTTTTTTTCTTGTTTATCCTTTAAAGGAGAGGCTTTAAACCTTAATTATTAGGTAAAAATTTTAAAGTGTAGGGGATTAAAAAAATGGAAAACCAGAAACAATATAAGTTAAATAACGATGAAGTTAAGCAGCTTTTTATTAAGGGCGTTAACATTTTTTTGGCAGGGTCAGCAATTACATTAGTATTTGGATTTATGATTTGGTTTGTGCATGGAACCATAATGTTTTCTGACCTATCAGAAAAGATTGTTACTCAAGGTTGGGGTGCTTTAATTACAGCAATGGCTGTATTTGTATCATTTATCATACCTTCAATATTCACTCTTTTCGGATTTGCTGTAATGGCATTATTAGTATGGTGGTTATCTAAAGTTTTTTCCCAATACGAAGAATTTCAACCCACTGCTTTAATTGTGTATCAACTTGCCGCACCAGTGGGAATGATAGCTGCTTTAATTTTAGCTTCACCAGTGTTAATTTCCTATGCAGTTATTCGTTTATTTAATGGTAGTGGACAAGCATTAATTTCGGAAGTGAAAGAAGCGTCAAGTATTTTATTGCCACTGGAATCTGATAATAAATTTATGAGTGGAACTCCAGCAGTTGAAACTCAATATTTAACAGGGGAAAAATTGATGAGTGGAACTCAAGTTGAAACTCAATATTTAGAAGGAGAAAAATAATTGTTTTATTTCGGACGTTTAATTCCACCTTTGCGTTTAACTTCAAAACCATATCGATAAATGTCGGGCATATTAATTCGCCGATCTGAGTGACGAATTTCCACAATACCTAATTGTTCTAAGTATTTTAAAATTTCTTGGGTTTTTTTGGTGGGTGGTTGTTTATCCCATTTTGTCTTTTTCAGTATGTCGATAAATTTTTCCTCTTCAGTTAAAAGATTGAGATTTTTGAGACCTATTTTCAGAGCTTCTAACCAGGGATATTCTTCTTCTGTAAGTTCTTTGATTCTATCTTGAGAGGTATCCATTAAAGCTCCTTGTAAATCAGAGGGTACTAATAAGCGGTTTTCTGGTAAATCTTTTTCCTCAAATTTTTCTAACCTACGTTCTGCAGCTAAGGAGAATAACTTTAAAAAAGAACGTGGAGCAATTCTCCCTCTAGCATCTTGAAGGTGATTAGGAACCCAATTATAACTGTAACCTTTACGATAATTATTTCCCATATATTCCCCGATGATTATCTCCATTAATAATTCAAAACGAGACTTCTCTAATACTGGTAATATACCTAGTTTTTTATCCTTTTTTTGTGGGGGAATTAAACCAGGAACTATTTGTAAATAATCATTCATTTCTTCTCCAGAGTTGGCTAAACGTTTAACAAATACTTGATATAACCATGAAGTTTCCCACTCTAAACTAATTTTATGTCCGCTCAGTTTAGAAGCATCTGGAAATCCTAAAAACTCCTGTTGAAATAAATCTGTTCGTAGAAATATTTTGGGTCTAATTCGCTCCCAACGACGCCATCTATCTAGCCAAAATGCTAATAGTTCCCGGATAGGAGCAGCAAGTTCTAAATAAGAAGGAACAATTCGATCTAGTTCATCATAAGTAATAAATAACCATTGATCGCTTGCCAACAACTCTTCATCTAATTTATCTAAAGCATAGTTGATACTTTCAAAGTTCTGGCGAGCATCTAAAAACCAGTTGGAAAGTAATGATAATTTGTTAGTTAAAATATCGCGAGTTTGCTCTGGTATTTCCTCAGCCCAACTATGATTTGATAATTCTTTTTCTTGTTGAAATATTACCCCTAATATCAATCCAAGCCAGAAAATACGCCAATCAATTCTATCTTTCTCTTTCATGTAGTTTTCTGTTATATCTGGTGCAGGAAATTTTTTTTCCCCAGTCTTAGTACGACCATATCCAGCAATCCATATTGTTCTTTCTAAAGGGGGTAAACCTCTAACATTTAAGTTTTTTACTAAAGCTTGGCGACCAGAATAATTTGCCAATAAACGAAAAAATTCTGTTTTACCAACACCTCTACCACCTAATATTAAAAGTACGTCAACTTCCAAAGCCATTCGGTAGTTAGGTAAGGGTAAAAAATTTTTGAGGAATATCTTTTCATTATTACTTTCATGTTCCGCTACACCTCTTCCTGGTGCAACATTAGCCATAATTTCTAATAGCTTTTTTTTATCAAAGTTAGTCATTTTTCTACCTGATTTTCTTGATTCAATTTACGCTGAAAAATACTACAAAGTCTTTCTGCAAGTTCTTGATAAGGTTTACCTGTTAAAACATTAATAATATTTGACAAACGACGCTTCTCATCGGGAGTAGAATCTCGCTCAAATAAACTTATTTCTTTACGCAAATCACTTTGCCAATCTATAATTATTGGGTAAAAATTAGCTTCTAGATCGTTGGAGTTAGGAACATCTTCTTCCCTATAGTAATTTTTTTGAAAAACAATGTAAGCTTCCTCTCGAAAATCTCTAAGTTCCTGCTCCATTCCTGGTACACCTAATCCCGGAACTAGAGCATGGACAAGCAAAACTGGCAGCGGTTCAGGAGCGAAAGGTCTTGCTAGACGACGAATAACATGAGTTAAACCTTTCCAACTTTGACGAGATTGAGTGCCAAAAATGACTGCTGCATGGGATAAGTCAGCGATCGCCAACCCACCAATATCGTGAAACCCTGTTCTGGTATCCAGTAAAATAAAGTCTAGCTTTTTTGCTGTATTGAGTTCTTTAAACATATCATGCCAGGTTTTTGGCAGTTGGTTATTTACATCAAGCAAATTCTGGAAATCAAGTCTTGCCAACTTTTCCAGATAGTTATTATCCACACTACCTGCTGGTAGTACATTCACACTTTCTCCACGATCTCCCAACAATTTCGGATCGCTGACTGGTTGTAAATGAGTACGGAGTTTCCAATTGTCACCTTGGATATTTTTTTCCAACAAATAATCAATGACACCAGAAACACTATCCTCTGTATCTGGGAAAAAAACAGTTGATATACCAGGAGATTCTAAATCTAAATCAACTATAGCTACTCGATGACCGTGACGAGCTAATGTCAGAGCAGTTGCTACTAATGTTGTTGTCCGACCAACTCCACCTTTGAAGGAAAAAAATGAAACTATTGCTGGTTTATGACCTTTATCTACTAATTCCTGAGACCAAGGAAGCTCAACTTCTTTTTGATTTGTCCATGCTTGTTTAGCAACATGACGTTCTAACACATACCAACATGGTTGACTTTCATCATCCCATTCTGCGAGAACTCTTTCTTCCCGGATGACATCTATCAAATTTTTATAACCACCTTTTTCACCTTGTGGTAACCAAATATCTTTACCATAGTAGGGACCGAGTTTGCGATCAAGAGATTTTTCCAGTTCGTCTAGGATATCCTCTTCCAGATTGCTATTTTCCAGAGGTTCCAAGAAAAGCCGAATTTTTCCCTTAACATCCCGAATGATAGTTATTGATTCTAGTTCGTCTTTTATGGAAGATTCCTCAAAACATTCTTGTACTTTGTCAAATGTTTCACCGAAAGTTATATCAATCATTTAAAGCTCCTCGCTAGATATCCTACCATCCAAAATTAGTCTGGGAATAATTTCGTTATAGATTTCCGCTGCTCGTTCAACTGCGTCTGTTGCCTCTTTTTCATTCCACAAACCAGACTTACAATAACGTCGCTGTGGATGATTTTTGACTAAAATAGTTCCGTTTGTCCGGGAAATTGGCAGTTGGGAATCAAGAATAGGATAAATTATCCGCAACCTTTCAGTACCCTTACCTTCAAGTTCTGTTAAATCGTGACCGAATTTTTGACAATCTTTATTGTCAATACATTGCTCTACTAGAACTTTAAAGGTACATTCTACCACATAACCTGCCAAATAAACTGCATTATCCCAACGATGTCGAACCAGTAAAATTTCTGCATCATGTAAATGCCTTCCCGCAGCTTGAATAAATGACTCTTCCACGTTTTAATCAGTTAAATTTCTGCCTTTAATCTCTGACAAAACATTCTTATCCGGCACCACCCCATCAGTATAATAACCCGCCGCTTTCTTCGCCGCAATTTCCACCTGCGCATCTTCCGGCACCAAATCATCAGGAATAGGTACTCGCTCCACTATCTCAATACCAGAATTAACAATAGCGTTATACTTCATATCGCTCATCGACACCAAACGGTCAATCTTACTCACACCCAACCAATGCAAAACATCTGGCATCATTTCCTGAAACCGCATATCTTGTACCCCCGCTACACATTCAGTCCGAGCAAAATAAGCATCTGCGCGATCGCCACCTTCCTGTCTTTTCCGAGCATTGTAAACCAAAAACTTAGTCACCTCTCCCAACGCTCTCCCCTCTTTACGAAAATAAACTATCACACCCACTCCCCCCTCCTGCGCTGTCTGAATACAAACCTCAATACCATGCACCAAATAGGGGCGACAAGTACAAATATCAGAACCGAAAACATCCGAACCGTTACACTCATCATGAACCCTGACTGCCAATTTTTTCGTCGGGTCAGCAACATCAGCAACATTTCCCACTATATATACAGTCGTACCACCAATAGGAGGCAAAAATAAATGTAAATCTGGGCGCGTTACCAATTCTGGGAACATTCCACCCATTTGTTGAAACAACACCCGACGCAAGTCACTTTCTCCCACATTCAGTCGTTTAGCAATTCCTGGCAAATGCCAAACTGGGTCGATCGCTGCTTTCGTTACCAATAAATTGCCATTATCTTTAACAATATTGCCATCAACTTTCAATACACCCCTAGCAACAGCATCCTGTAATTCTGGCATATTAATATTTGCCTTCGTCACTGCAATAGTAGGTCGGATATCGTATCCTTGTTCATAGTAAGACGCAAATACCTCTTCCACCACCGCCCCCCAAGGATCGAGACAGACAATTTTATCGGGGTCATACCAGCTCATATGGGGGCCAATATGTGCTGCAGGAGAAGTATTTGTTAAATCAGCACGGTGATTTGATTGTAGTTTACCAGAAGCGATCGCCAAAGCACGATAAACAGCATAAGAACCAGAGTGAGTACCAATGACATTACGATGGTTAGGATTACTCAAAGACCCGATCGCAGGTCCCCGCTCTATGGGGTCTTGAGCACCCCACTGTACCGGAATAGTTTTTTTATCCGCAGGACCAGGATGAGATGTTAATACAATATGTTTATGCTTTGCCATTTTTTCTTAACTTTGAGATAATAATTATATTATTTATTTTGATGAAAATAAGCATAGCATAATTCAACAAAAAACAACTTAAAGGTAAGCATTTCCTGCGGAATGCTGCGCAAACAGCTATTAGCTGTCAGCTCTCAGCAAAAGGATGGGGTTTAAATTAATATAGACTTTAAAGCCTACTTTAGTAGTAAGTATAAATTCTGCCTCAAAAAGCTTTTATCTAAAACTCAAAGCAATAACTGATAGCTGATAGCTGACGGCTGAATGCTTACACTTAAAGCAAATTTAGCATTGCGAAAATAATGTGAAATTCTATTATATAAGTATCGCCAATATGTTATGGTATTCTATAAATAGGTGAGCATTTATATAGTAAAATAATATGAATCCTTAGATGAGTATTCAAATGAATATTAGTCACAAGTATTCAGCTGTAAACTATCAGCTACTGATAACTGTTAACTAATAACTGAAAAACATGAATTATATTAATCGTCGTCAATTTATTCAGTATAGTAGCCTAGCTATTAGTACAAGCATATTAACAAGTTGTGCTACTTCTAATAACTCCAATTCTACTGCTAAAAATAACAAAAATCTTGACAAAGTAACCTATGGAACTAATTGGTATGCTCAAGGCGAACATGGAGGATTTTATCAAGGAATTGCTACAGGTATTTATGAAGATTATGGATTAGATGTTACTATTAAAATGGGCAATGCTCAGGTGAATGGAACTCAGCTATTAGTAGGAGGAGCAATTGATTTTTATATGGGGTTAAGTATAGAAGCAATTAGTGCCGTAGAAGCAGGAATTCCTACTATTACAGTGGCAGCTATTTTCCAAAAAGATCCCCAAGTATTAATTGCTCATCCAGAAGTAGGAAATGACTCCTTAGAACAACTCAAAGGTAAACCTATTTTGACATCATCTTTACCCGGTAAACCCTTTTGGGAATTTCTTAAATCTAAATATGGTTATACAGACGACCAGAGACGTCCTTACAATTATAGTGTGGCTCCATTTTTATTAGATAAAAATTCAATTCAACAAGGTTATCTAACCTCTGAACCTTTTACAATTGAGAAAAAAGGAGGCTTTAAACCTGTAGTTATGTTATTAGCAGATGCTGGCTATAAACCTTATGCTACTACTATAGCAACAACAACAAAAATGGTAGATAAAAATCCAGATTTAGTGCAGAGATTTGTCGATGCTTCCATTAAAGGTTGGTATAGTTATTTAGACAATCCTGAACCAGCAAATAAATTAATCAAAAAAGATAATCCAGAAATGACAGATGAGTTATTAGCTTATAGCTTAGAAAAAATGAAAGAATATGGCATTATTACTTCTGGAGATGCTGTAACAAAAGGTATTGGCGCGATGACTAATGAACGGTGGAAATCATTCTTTGATACTGTTGTAGAAGCTGGAGTAATTAAGCCAGGCACTAACTATAAAGAAGCTTTTACTTTACAATTTGTTAATCAAGGAGTAGAAGCATATAATTAATAATTAATAATTAATAATTAATAATTAATTATTAATTGCCTATCCTTTAAAAGGGATAGGATTGACGCAAATTTGATCCAATCATCTTATTTATTAAGAAGAGGTAATTCTAAATTCTGAATTCTTAATTCTAAATTCTTGAAGATCCCTGTATAATAAAAATTAGCCAATAAAATTACGCAAGAGGTAAATTATGTCTATTAATCTCAGCAAAGGTGAAAGAGTAAATCTTTCCAAAGAATCTCCCAATTTGAAGCAAGCAGGTATTGGCTTAGGATGGGATGTAAATACTACAGATACAGGGGCAGACTTTGACTTAGATGCCTCTATATTTATGTTGGCTGCTAATGGAAAAATTCCGACAGAAAAATACTTTGTTTTCTACAATAACCTCATATCACCAGATAGTTCAGTTAAACATTCAGGAGATAGTAGAACAGGAGAAGGTTCTGGGGATGATGAACTAATAGAAATTGACTTAACAAAAGTAGATCCAGCCATTCAAGAAATAATTTTTGTAGTGACTATCCATGAAGCAGATGCCAGGAGACAAAACTTTGGACAAGTCAGAAATTCTTTTATTAGAATCTACGATATGACCACCGAAGAAGAAGTAGCTAAATATGAATTAGAAGAAGATTTTTCACGAGAAACAGCTCTGGAATTTGGCAGACTTTATCGCAAAGATAATGATTGGAGGTTCCAAGCTGTTGGACAAGGTTATAATTCAGGTTTACAAGGATTTGTTGATAAGTATGCGTCTTAGTCTAAATTGTATACAAAATTAGGTAAGAGTAGCCCACTAAGTTTTTCTGAAGTATTGACTAGATAGTTTTGGTTAGTGTAAAATTTAAGTCTAATTGATACTTGAAAAAGTATAATTTCAATAGGAGTAAAGTTTGATGGATAATCTCATCTCATAATGAAATACAAAGTGTCAGAATAATACGGGACACCTTTATATATGTACAATGTCAGCCAAGTTGGCCGTCAATATACTAAACTTCGCCAACATCTGCCTCTAAATTTCAAAATACTCTATACTCTAGAAGGCAAATAGTAATTTAACTATCTGCCACAAGTTAGCTCAATCTAAGATGTGAGGCCGATATTATTTCTCAGGGAAAATTGAGTATTCACCTTTCTTAAATCTGCTCACTATGGGCAGTTAATATTAGGTAATTATCACCCTAAATCTAATTGTAAATACTCTTGAAATAATTGCCTGAAATTTTCCAATCTTACCAGTTATTTGTCAATTAAATAATAAGCTAAAAAACAGATGAAAGACCTTGATTTTGAAGTCCGAATCCCAGAAGAAATTAACAACCTAGTCATTCAGGAAGAATTCTTTTGGTTAAGCCAAAATGGAAAGGAACGTAAAGTAAAATTACACGACTATCAAGAACTTTACAGCGTTCCACATTTGTACGAATATATAATGGGAAAATTACAAGAGAAATCCCATAGCGTCCTTTCTTCGTTAGGAATTACCGAAATATTATGGGAGGCATTGCCGACCCCCATACTACTTTTCTGTTGAACAGAAGTTTGGATACCCTGGAAATTAGAATGAGACATTTCAATGAAGCTGGAATGAAAATCGCCAAATATCTGCAAGAGCAACCCCTGGTAAAAAAAGTTTTTTATACTGGTCTTGAAAGTCATCCTAACTCCTCTCTAGCCAAAAAATATTTAACCGGACATGGAAGAGTAGTATCCTTTGAGCTAGACGCATCTCAAGAAGTAACTTCAGAATTTGTGGATGCTCTACAAGTTCCTTTTATGGGAACCAACTTTGGCTCTAGTCATGCTATGGTAGAACAATGCAGTGTCTTTACTTACTACCATCTCTCCCCCGCTGAAAAACAAGAGATTGGAATTACTGACAGCTTGGTTAGATTGAGTATAAGTTATGAAAATAGCGACCTAGTGATCGAAGATATAGACAAAGCCTTAAAAAGGATTAAATAGCCTGATTAAAGGAGCCCAGAACGCCTTGTTATCTATAGCAGAGCTTATGATTTTACAGCACTTTGCCCGGATAGTGAGGTACAGTTGAAGACTAATCTATCTTCCCTATTGACTAAAGTGATAAAACTTTGTACCTCTACTAACTCTGAAACTGATATAATCACAGTCTTACCAATTTTGCTATTCACAATGATCGGGTTGATGTGGTATATCAAGATAGAACGATCAAGTCAATTTGTTCTGATGGAAAAGTGAACAACTTTTTCGTAACTAACTTATGGAAACTAGAAACAGATATGCAGAAAATGAATTTTGAGATACAACTACCAGAAATCGACAGTGTTCGCAACCTACCCATCCATGAAGAATACTTTTGGTTTAAGCAAAATGGAACAAAACGCAAACTACGGTTACATGATTATATTGAGGTGTACCAAATTCCCTATCTCTATGAGCATCTGATGGAAAAGTTGGACAGCAAATCCCATACTGTCCTGACATCTTTATTGGTTGAACAATTTACCCAAGCAGGCGGCACCGTTGAAGACATGGTAGTCCTAGATATCGGTGCGGGAAGTGGTTGGGTTGGCAAAACTCTAGCTGACTTAGGGGTGAAATCAATTGTGGGAATTGACATTCTTCCTGAAGCAGCACAAGCAGCTCAAAGGCAGTATCCTGGAGTTTATGAGAACTACTATGCTGAGGACTTGACCAAATTAACGCAAATGACTAAGCAGGCATTAAATCTTCGAGGGTTTAACTGCCTGATTTGTTGTTCAGCTCTCAGTCAGGGTCATGTTCCTGCTGATGCTTTAAGTGTAGTTTATAATCAGGTTGCCCCTAATGGATTTATTGCCTTCAATGTAGCCCAGTATTTCTGGGAAGATAATACTGAGACTGGGTTTCGGCAGCAGCACTCTTGGGTAGAAGATCAAGCCATTTTTGAGATTATGCAGATGCACCCCTACCGACACCGATTTTATACGGACGGACGCCCTCTAGAATATTTAGCCATTGTCGGTCGTAAGCGGTCTAGTTTCTAGAAAACTAGCTGTCATAAAGTCTCGGTCTCAGTTGGTTGTGACCGAGGATTAATTAAACCTGAAGAAATAGACAATTAGTTACTCAAGCATAATTTTGTTAAAGCTTGGGGCTATCAACAGTATTAAAATAATTGGACAAAATTTAACATAAATAGACATTTACTGTGATATACTAAGTTTATGTCTAACTTATTAACTATATATGAAACATTTGCGTTAGCAAATGTAGTCAATGCGGTTTTGAAACTGACAGAGATTTTAACGCTGCTATCAACCTGAAAAAACTATGTGTATCAGTAGCTTGAGTTCCAAGCGAATTGAAGCCTGTGGAGAAGATAAGTTACAGACTGCGGTCGGTGGTCTTCTGTGTTTGCGCAGCATTGCGTCAGCAAAGCAGGAAGCTAGCTCCAAAGCTCATGCAATCGTGTATGGGTAAGTTTGGGTAAGTTTAGTAGAACGGATACCTTCTGTCAGACTACGGCGTTAGTTATGACTTTTATATTAATAAGAAAATAGGGAATAGGGAATAGGGAACAGGGAGGAGGAATTGATAATTTATAGATAATAATTGATTCTATTTTTAATTTTTGGAGATGTCTATTCAACCAGACATGATATAAGTTCTGATTGATCATGTAAATATAGTTGTACTAATTTTACGATCATTTCACTACTCTTATTCCGGCGTTGCACAGTGACGAATGATTTTATATTTTTGATGAACAAGATTTTGGATTTGATAATTGCTAGAATAATTAATTAATGGTTTTTTTTAGTCAAAGTCTAAACTAATTTTTGGCAATATCATTCTATAATGTGCAACCCCCTTATTCCAGCTAAGTGTAGCCATCACATACAGTAGTCACTAGTTATTTCAGTTCTCAGTTAGCCTGCTAAGGTCGGAGCTACGCTAACAGTTATCAGTACCTCTGCAATAAGGAGGCTTGAAATATGGAATCTTCTTTTTTTATCCTCTTATAAAGAAGAGGCGTAATTACCCAAATTTTTCGGTGAAGAAGCAATCAGTCAAATCCATTCAGGAGCATTGACTTAATCAGAGAATAACGATATAATACGTATTTAAGCATACTTTTTGAGAAATGCGGTTGGCTTGACCGTTGATACCTGTGGACGGAGTGCTGCTGACAGTTCCGGTGGAAGCAGGAAGTAAACATTAAAATGTCACTAATTATGACGTTTTATATCGGTTTTATGAAGCAGTATATCCTGCCCATATAATTTGAGGTGTTAGTATTTATTATACCCATCATCAGGAAATCAGGTATAGCAATACTTTTGATAATTGGTATTAATTACTAGGGATTATACAAACAATCAATCTATTCTTGTTTGAACTCCCTGGTCTGAAATCTTGTTGTATAGTTAGGGAAAAAATTCCTCCGATAATACAAGAGTGACATTCTATGAAGTTTTCCTACTTATATACAGTATATAATCCTTCCTTTGTGTTGAGTTGTCAGTTTTAAATCATCAAATAAGTGCTTGCACGGATTGATAATATGAGAACAAAAAGTTAGTTTACTACCTGGCTATAGTTAACATTTTTCACATTCTGCTTAATATTAAATTTTCTGTCTAGTCCAGTAAGTTCTAGATAATATTTAACTGGATCGTTCAAATTTATTAGATATAAGTTACAACCATTTTTCTTTGCTATACGATGTAATGTTACCAAAGTCACTAATCCATAATTATTAATGGAATGGATAGTCGCAAGGTCTACTACACAGCAATGCTCTGAGCTATTAGCTAGAATTTGTTTCAACTTCTGTTGTAGCAGAGAACTCTTTTTTTTGTTAAAATAACCTAAAGGACGAATTAAGAGAGCCATGATTTTTTCCTATGTTGCTAATTTGAAATACAAGGTAATTATCTGATATTTTTATGTAGTTAGTAAGTGATTTCCATAAGTATAATTTAGTGATAAAATTAAGTTTGATTAGTGATAAAATTAAGTTTGGTTAGTGATACTTATGTTGACTAACTAATGATATAGATCACAATTGATATTCAGCCGGAAGAAGAAAATTTTAATGACTAATATAATCACTAAAATCAAATAATTGCTATAGCAGGGAAAAGGCAACAGTGGGAAAAACATTTCCCTCCGTAAAATTCACGATCAGTTGAGAGCTTAATATCATGTCCGGATAATTAGTGATCAAAAAACTTTCTCCTTTTCCTCCTCTTTCTTCTTGCTTCTTTCTTCTTCTTTCTTCCCTCCTGACTCCTGACTTCTGACTTCTGACTCCTGACTTCTGACTCCTCCGTCATTTATTTATAAGTATTCAACCGGACATGATATAACTAATTCTTTCGCCTGCTATGAATAGCTCAGAAAAGCAAATCAGATAGTGATTTTAGCATTTATATCACAAGGAAGAAGACGTTTAGTTATCTAGGAGAGAAGGAAAAATCTTGTATTGCCTGAGTTTTACAGCAGTTTTCCTGCACGGTAGACCACAGTAAGGACATTCCATGGAACGTCCCTACAAGGTTTTGGTTGTGGCGATGTGGTTCATCAATCAGCAAAAGCGCTGTAAGCTTTTGATATGTCCGCACCCTTTCCTTCTACTGCTATAGATTTCAGAAACAGAAAATGGCAAAAAATTACATTTTTGAGCAAAGAGCAAATAAAAATAAATCGGTAATAGTAGGAGAGTTTCTGGCATGATTAGGACTTACGCAGTAGAACGTATTTCCGTCCGAAGCGACCCACAGGGAAGCCATCTCAAATACTACTTTTTTGTGCCTCGTGCGTAAGCCCTGATGATCAAAATCATAAGATATAATAAAAAGAAGATGATCGCATTCTTTTCCTAACCTCTAGCTCCTCTATGAAAAAGGTTGAGGATATGTGGCAAGAATTTTAGTATTTCATCTCAATACATCTTGTTGGGTTTACCGTTCTTAGAAACCTACTGAGATCAAGTCACATTAAATTAACCATACCATAGTATCAAGTTTGGATAATTGCTGTTGTTGGCCTCGCTCCACCCAAGTCCGTATTATCAATGTATGAAGGCCAATAGCATGGTGGGACTTTTCGCAGATTCAGTTAAAAATTGTCAACGATTGGATAATAATTGCTGAGTTGATGATAGGTTAGAACTTTAGCTATGAATAGCCAAAAATTGAGGAAAAATCTATGGCAGTGCAACCACCTCCACCTCCATCTATTACTCCACGCCAGATGAATTTGTTGCGGATTGTTGCTTATATGGCATGGTCTGATGGACAACTGGCAAAAGAAGAAGTGGACTTAATGTTAAATCGATTCAGTAGTCTTTTTGCTACAGGAGATCGACAGCAACAACTTCAGGAAGAATTAAGGGATTATTTCATGCAAAATATCCCATTAGGGGAGTCAATTCCTAAATTAGAATCCCAACAAGAACGGGAACTGGTGCTAAAGTTGGGTTACGAAGTAATTGCTTGTAGTGCTCGTACTCCTGAAGAACCTAATATTAATGAAGATGAGGAAGCTGCTTATGAAAATTTAAAGCAATTGCTGAATCTTCCAGGTGATATAGTAGAGCGTATAGAAACTGAGGCCAAAACTGAACTGAATAACCAAGAGGGAATAGTTGAGATGATGACTCGTGGTTTACAGGAATTTATGCAAAATTAATGGATTGATGGTCAATGTAGCAACTCATCTGTTGTTATTTTATTTATCCTTCTTTTACCTTTTCTACAAGATTAAAGTAAAAGAAGGTATGTCTCTGATTATTTGCATTATTTGAGCAAAATTAAATTAAAAGAAAGTTTAGATTATTACTGTATAAAACTTAATAGCTTGAGAATATCTAGATACCAAATCCGCCTTAGTAACAGGGTACTTGAAAAAGTTGTAGCCTCTGCATATACATAGTATTTGTGAATAGTACAAGCCTTATTTTATACCCTGATTTGATATTAGCTGACAATTTCGTTAGACTACTACCGATTCCCCGACTCTTGTAAAAATTTATCGGCGTTGGTGAATCAAGCTATGAAACCTAAATTTTGCCAAATATAAAATGCTTTTCAGTTAATAGTTTGGCAATTGTCATTAAAGCACAATCATAGCCACGCATCACCAACGCCAATTTATCTAATACCAAATCCAGTTTAGCTAGACCGCAAATAAGTCACCTACAATCCATGTTTTTGGGAAATCATACCTGTTTGACGTGCATAGGCAAAAAGACCACCAGCATCAATGACAGGTTTTACTTCTCCCAAAGACTTCAACTGATAAGTTTTACCAAGAGTATGATTAGTTAACTGATTTTCTTCAAAATCAATAGTAACTTCCTGACCAGTTTCAAATAACTCACATAGGCGATCGACAGACTCCCAAGGATATAACTCCCCGGTCGCCGAACAATTACGAAAAAAGATGCGAGCATAAGATTGAGAAACTACTGCTTGGACACCAGAAGCACCCAAGGCGATGGGTGCGTGTTCTCGCGAAGAACCACAACCAAAGTTTTCTCCAGCCACAATTATTGGATAATGGGTTTTCATTTCTCCCGGTGAGATAAACTTACCGTAGCGATCGGGCAACCCACATAGAGCATAACTACCTAACTTTTCATATTCATCTGGTTTGGAAGGAACCAAAGTCAGGTACTCGGCGGGAATAATTTGGTCGGTATCAATATTGTCATCTACTACAAATATTTTGCCACTTAGGGATTGGGCCATAATCAATTTCCTGTTTTCCGTTCTACTGAACTTATCCAAACTTACCGTCAATCCTATCCGTTTTCAAGGAGAGGTAATTGTTAATTATTAATTATTAATTATTAATTGTTGAACCCTCTATGTCGCAAATTTTAACATAGGACTTTTAACTTTAAGTAGCTAATACCGTAGACCTCTTGCAGAATTACTAGACTTCACTATAGTTGCCGGAAAAGTAGAACAGAAAAGAGAAAAAAAAGGATGAGAACAGATTTAATTTTTCTTTATATTAGGAATAGGAAGTGTATTGTACAACTTTACTGTTAATTAGAAGCTACTCATATTAATGAAACGGCCAGTCGATCGGTACAGCCAAGGTTTTATAGTGGGAATTAAATTATGCAAGGAATATCTTTTATTAATTGATAATGGATAATGGATAATTACCTCTGGTTAAGACCGTTACGGAATAGAAGATAAGGAAATATTATTTCTTTATTTTCCCCTTGAAAGGGGAGGCAGAGTAATCTGAATTATTTAATTAATCATTAATCATTATTAATTATTCGGTAAAAAATTCTAACTCTTTCCCTATCTACATCTCCAGAAAAAGATATAAAGCTATTTATATTTGATTCGATTTTATTGCTTTATTTTGGGTAATAATTGTGAAGTCTGACCAAGAAAGTTTAGACAAATTAAAAATCATATTTAACTATCTAAGTTAACTATTAAATCAATTGCAGTAACTACCAATGACAGATCAAATTAACGATATATTTATACAGGCACGTCAAGGAAGTGTGGCAGCTATTATTCAAGTTCTTAATCAACAGCTTGCTACATTAGATGTAAGAATTAGAGCTATATTTTCTGATGGTGTTTTACAGCTTTTATGCGAAGCACCCCAGATTGAACAGTTGGAACAGTCTAACCTTGTACAGCAAGTTAAGCATACTCTCGAAGATATCTCACCTCGTAATATCCGAAAAGTAAATATTAATAGTAGAATTGTCCAAGAACAGCAATTACTATGGCTGGATGAAATTACTAAAGACCCAAAAGATAAGTTGCTCTGGTCTCAACAAATTACTTTGGCTAGGCCCAATATTTTTAAACAAATAGCACGTCATTTTCAGACAAATAAGCCTAAACCAATTCCCATATCTCTATCTACAAGTGTTGATCGCGCTCAAATGCAAAAGCAAAATCAATTTCAACTGGGTATGATGGGTGGTTTTTTTCTAAGTCTGCTGATGTTAGTTTTGGGCATTCAAGTTAATAAATGGCTAAACTTTTCTAGGTTAGATAGAATATCAACTATAGAAAACACAACAGAAAATACAACCTTACAGTCTCCTGACTCCACTATTAGAAATTTAGAGGATACTATAGCTGAGTCGAAAGAAGCTTTTGCTCAAGCGGTACGACTTGCTCAAGAAGCTGCTGCTGATGGTAAAACAGCTCAGTCCCAGGAGGAGTGGATGGCGATCGCCTCCAAATGGCAACAGGCATCACAACTAATGGCCTCTGTTTCTCCAAATTATTCACGCTATGATGTGGCAGTCAATAGGGCTGAACTTTATCAAAAATACAGCGATATAGCTAAACAAGAAGCTGACAAAAGATAAGAAATTATCTATTTATTTCTGTATCATTTGTATCATTTTTTTTCCAAATTCAAAAAATAACCCTTTCCTAAAACCCACATTCCGCACTTCAACTTGTAACATGAAAATTAGTATAAAATCCGTAGCTTGTTTAAGTATTTATACTATATAAATTATCTTCATTTACCTTGATCGGGAGTCAAATTCTCAGTTAAATATTCAGCATAAATACTTACTGAATCGTTGATTCCTATTGACCACTATAATTTTCTTCTTACTTTTGACCTTTGACTTCTTACTTTTGACTTCTTACTTTTGACTTTTGACTTTTGACTTATATTTTTATGCTACGTTTTGTCGTGCGGAATGTAGGCTACAACTGTATTAATGAGCGTGCACGGGCAAAACGTGGGTCTTCGAGTCGAAATCCATCAGGGTTTGTTCCGCACTCTAATGCTAAGTAGTAGGTAAATAATTGGAGTGGCGCAAGGCAGGTTAGAGAACAGAATGGTTCTGGAACTTTTGGAACAATAACCCAACCTGTTGCGTTAGCATACAGCGATTCCGCTACCCCGTCGCTAATCACTAGATAGGCTGCACCAATTTCTTGGATAAGTCCCGCTAGCTCGAAAACGCGCCTCTGCGCTGGAGCAGTCGGCGCAATCAAAATAAAGAGATCTTCTGCTTCAGTACATTGAAATGGCCCATGCAGCATCGTTTCGATTGACATACCTTCAGCTTGCAAATAAGAAGTTTCTTTAATTTTAAGGGCGATTTCAGAAGCTGTGATCGCATTTGGGCCACCACCAACCAACCAGATGCGTCGCCGATTGACTTGTTCGTGGGCGAAGCGTACCATCTCATTCTCCGTTTCTAGTGCTACAGACAGTAGTTCAGAAAGTTCATGCTCCAGAAAACTTTTTGATAGAAAACTTGTCCCGGTACGATGAAAACCAATACGATCCGCAAGAGTAGATAAGACTGAAATTGTACCAGTATAACTAATGGTATGGGCTGCTGACTTATCCTGTGGAACTGTAGGTAAGATGATATCGCTTTGTACAACCTCAGTAGTTACACCTTCGCCGGTAATTAAAACCGTGTAACAACCTACTTCGCGAGCATATTTGAGAGATTCAACTGTATAAAGTTTATTCCCGCGATGACTAATACCAATGACACAATCTCTTGGTGTTATTCGGGGCCCATAAAGCGCAAAATCAAATGAATGAAATGTTCGTGTGAAAAGGTCTCCCCCATACAAATGCATTAAGTGTTCACCCACCAGAGCTGCATGATATGAAGTTCCAATACCAACTAAAAATAGCCGCTCACAGGAAGCTATACGGGTAGCACAATTATCAATTAAGACTTCATTGCGTTGAGCTACATAAGTAAATGCTTGAGGTTGTGCGAAAATCGCCTCGTACATATGAAAGGGATGTTTCGATCTTTGTTCACTAGACATAATAAGACTTCTCCTTGTTTTTATACCATTAACATAATTCGCTAGTTCAAGCCGGAATTTTCTTTTCCCAGTTACAATCAATGGACGGTGGATAGATTTACATAACTTTATAGTATGCTCACTCAAGATGCCTCTAAGTCCCTTCGTTGGCAACGCACTCAATATTCTCCTCTGACCAGAAAAATAGATGTTTTTAGTGCCGTCGGAAAATTTTTTTTCTTTTTATGGTGGGACAATTTATTTCAAAATAAGTCCGCCTCTGTGAGAAGGCTTCGTGCTCAGTGGTTGGTCAAAACTATGCTAGATTTAGGCCCAACTTTTATCAAAATAGGTCAGTCTTTATCCACGCGGGCTGACATATTACCGAAGGAATATGTGGAGGAGTTAGAAAAATTACAAGATCGAGTGCCTCCTTTTGAAACTACAGAAGCGATCGCTATTATTGAGTCTGAACTTGGCAACTCTCTTTATTCTCTCTATCGAGATTTTCAAGAACGTCCCATTGCTGCGGCTAGTCTTGGACAAGTACATAAAGCCCAATTACAAACAGGTGAGGAAGTTGTAGTTAAGGTACAGCGCCCTGGATTAAAATCTTTATTTGACTTGGACGTAAAGGTGGTCAAAAATGTTATCCGTTTTTGTCAAAAGTATTTTGCCTGGGCTAAAAGGTATGAATTAGATGCTATTTATTATGATTTTTTTAAAATTCTCTATCAAGAAATTGATTATGTAAATGAGGGTAAAAATGCTGACCGTTTTCGGGAAAATTTTAAAGATTATCCGGAAATAATTGTACCTTTTGTTTATTGGACTTATACTACGGAAAAAGTTATCACTCTTGAGTATTTACCGGGAATTAAAATTAACGACAAAGTACGATTAGAAGCTTGTAATATTAATCCTAAACGGATTAATCAAATAGGAGTTTGTTGTTATTTAAGGCAATTATTATTAGATGGTTTTTTTCAAGCAGATCCTCATCCAGGAAATTTAGCTGTTAGTTTAAATGGTGGTGTGATTTTTTATGATTTTGGCATGATGGCTGAGGTAAAGTCATTGACTAAAGACCAGATGATTAAAACGTTTTTTGCTATTCTCAGAAAAGATGTTGACCAGGTGCTTAATACTTTGATTACTATTGGTTTAATTGAACCAATGCCGGATATTATGCCTGTGAGAAGATTAGTTAATTTTTTATTAGAAAATTTTACAGATAAACCTGTCGATTTTTATAATTTTGATGAAATAAAGGAAGAACTTTATGTTTTATTTGAGCAGCAACCATTTAGATTACCTTCTCAAATGATTTTTATTCTGAAGTCTATATCTACTTTAGATGGTATTGCCAGAGAACTCGATCCTGACTATAGTTTGGTTACTTGCGCTCAACCTTTTGTTAAAAGTATTACTGTTGCTCAAGGTAGAGGTAGAGTTGTAGGGGAATTGGCAAAACAGACAAGAGATTTTATTAAGTATAAGTTACAGCAGCCAAGTAAAAGTGAAATTTTAATCCGTCAATTAGAAACGAAAATTGAAGATGGGGAAATTCAATTTAGAGTCCGCTCTATTGAAAATGATAGATTATTAAAACGGATTAATTTAGCGTTAAAACTTTTGATTTATACTTGTTTTTCTGGTTTTACTTTTCTCTCAGCTTCAGTTTTATTGATAGGAGGATTTATGAAACCAGCAATAGTAGTTTGTATATTATCAGGATTAGGATTTATCTTTGTTTTAAAGTCAGGATTTCAGTTATCTGTAAGAGAAAAATTAGACAAAATTGCAGAGAAGTAAATATTTATATATCCGCATCAATTATCTTCATTGACTTTTCTCAAATTAAAATTCTCAGGAAAATATTAAGCATAAGGACTTAATTATTTTCTCCGTTTTTTATATTACGTTTTAGAGTGGGGGTAAGCATTTCCTCCGGAATGCTGCGCAAACAGCCGTCAGCTATCAGCTATGAGTTATTAGCTCATTATCAGTTCAAAAGAGGAATTAGTCTCCAAGGAGAATTAAAACTTATAAAAAAAATGTCTTCAGCTAACCTTAGTAAGTTATTAAATTCAAAAGCTGTTTGCGGAGCATTTCGTACGAAATGCTAATAGCTGTTTGCCCAGCATTCCGCAGGAAATGCTTACGAGTGGGGAATGTAGATTTAAGCTTTTTATGGAGACTAATTAGCTAATGAGCAATTATAGCAGTCTCAAGAAAGGTTAGGGCAGTTAAAAAGTTTAAAACTAAGACAACGTAATACTTTTCCTTCTTCCTTCTTACTTCTTACTTCTTACTTCTTACTTCTTACTTCTTACTTCTTACTTCTTACTTTTACTTCTTACTTCTTACTTTTACTTCTTACTTCTTACTTCTTACTTCTTACTTTTACTTCTTACTTCTTACTTTTACTTCTTACTTTTACTTCTTACTTCTTACTTTTACCGAAGAATTAACTAATTAATAATTAAATAATTCTGGTTTAAAGCCTCCCCTTTTAAGGGGAAAAAAAAGAAATAATATTTCCTTATATTCAATCCTCTCGGTTTTAACCAGAGGTAATTATCAATTATCCATTATCAATTATCCATTAATGAATTCTTCCTTCTTACTTCTTCCTTCTTACTTCTTCCTTCTTCCTTCTTCCTTCTTACTTCTGCATAGATAATGATAATATCAAGACGTTCATATAGTTTTCTTGATTTATTCAGTAAAAATGTCTCCAGAAAAATTTTTGTCATCCTCTGTTTGGCGCGCCAGAATGAAGACTTACTTCAAACTTATGGATGTCGATAAAAATGGGGTTTTAACCCTCTCCGACTTTGAAGAAATTGCAAATCGTTTAATTCAACTTCAAAATGATTCATCAAAGAATGAAGAAATTCGCGAGATGTGTCATTCTCTGTTTCAATATTTTATGGCTGGAGGAGGACCAGTTGATAGTAACACTCGAATTAGTGAAGAAGATTTAATCGCTAATGTTGCAAAGACCGTATCATTATCATTAGCTGAATCACCAGATAAAATATATGAAGTAGGCAGACATAAAAACGAGCTTTTCTTCGATATAATTGACACCGATCATTCTGGGGAAATATCTCGCGAAGAGTACCGAAAGTACCTTGCAGTATACACTGGAGAAGAAAAATCTGACAATGCTGACCAAGCTTTCGACAGTATCGACTCAGATGGCTCAGGTTCCATCAGTCGTGAAGAGTTTGTCGAAGCTCACATACGCTACTGGTTTGAAATTGGCGGTGAAAAAGATAATTCTCCCCTTCCCTATGGAAAATTAGTCGATTCTTGACATCCTCTCCCGTTAAATCTCGCGATTATAACGGGAGATTCCTAAACCTCACGATTTAGGTTTACTGCTTGAATGGCACTTTTGTAATACATTTTGAAGTGCAGAATATTGGTTAATCTATTGACAAAGTTCAATAAAGTTTGACAGGCCGTAATAGTTGTCAATTTGATTAATTTTGACTAAAGGCACATCACTATGAAGTATTTTTTCCTATTCCTACGCAGGGCATTTATTGTGTCCTTGGTGGGCATATTTTTGTCTGTAAGCACATTTATCTCAACGTTGGCCCTTGACCCGCGCTCTCCCGCAGGGGAGCTAGGGCATGAAAACCAATCAATGTTGCGCTTTCACACATAATCTGTTAAACTGTAAAAGCTCAAGTAAGTAAACAGTAGATGGTTGAAAAAGCATACAAATTTAGATTTTACCCAACTCCAGAACAGGAAAATCTGTTGCGGAGGACGTTGGGTTGTGTGCGCCTAATCTACAATAAGGCTTTAGCTGCGAGAACTCAAGCTTGGTATGAAAACAAAGAGCGAGTAGGGTATAAGCAAACTTCTGCTATGCTGACGAACTGGAAAAAGCAGGAGGATTTAGATTTCCTAAAAGAAGTCAGTAGCGTCCCATTACAGCAAGGCTTAAGACATCTACAAACTGCTTTTCCTGCGGAATGCTGCGCAAACACTAACTTTTTCAGTGGACGTGCCAAATATCCCAACTTTAAGAAAAAGCGCGCCGGGTGGTAGTGCAGAATTTACCCTCGTCCGCATTCAAGTGGAAAGATGGTCAAATATATTTGGCTAAGTGTGCTGAACCATTACCTATTAGATGGAGTAGGCAACTGCCACAAGATTGTGTCCCTAGCACAATTACAGTCAAGGCTGACCCCTGTGGTAGATGGTCTGTTTCTTTAAGAGTCAATGATACCAGGAATTTATTGCTCTTGCCAGTTAACAAACAGATAGGCATTGACTTAGGAATCACCAGCCTCTTAACTACCAGTGATGGTGAAAAAATAGCTAACCCAAAGAATTTCAACAAGTTATACAAAAAATTAAGGCTAGCTCAAAAATCACTTTCTCGTAAAACCAAAGGTTCTAATAACTACCATAAAGCTAGACTGAAAGTAGCTAGGATACACGCAAAAATTAAAGATTCGAGGCTTGACTATACTCACAAGGTAACGACTCAACTGATTAGAGAAAATCAAACTATTGTAGTCGAGGACTTGGGAGTAAAAAACATGGTAAAAAAGCGGTGCGACCCCGCGACGACGTCAGTCGCAAGGGAACGCGCACCAAGAGACCACAAATTAGCAAGAGCTATAAGTGATGCTAACTGGTCCGAATTAGTCAGGCAATTAGAGTACAAAGCTCAATGGTATGGTCGTCAATTAATCAAGATTGATAGATATTTTCCCAGTTCTAAACGTTGCTGTAGTTGTGGGCATATAGTAGAAAAATTACCTCTAAACATTAGAGAGTGGGATTGTCCAGAATGTGGTAGTCACCATGACAGGGACATAAACGCTTCGATCAACATTTTGCGGATGGGAACCCGCGTCGGCGTCAGACGCAAGGGAACGCCCACCAAGAAGGCTGCGGGAGGAGCAGTGTCAGTCTGTGGAGCGCGCTTTTAGACCCGAAGAGAGTAAATCTCGGAAGGCGGGTGCATTGAAGCAGAAAGTTCCTAACAGTGATGCTAGGGAATCCCGCGCTGTCTCGTGAGAGCAGCGTCGGGAGGATGTCAAAGGAGAAGCAGTTGCTGATTATACACCCCTCCTAAAATGTAGTCCAAATATTCGCTATGGAGCAAGTACCGACTGTGGGAAAAAGAATCTCGAATCTCTTAAGATTGGCCTCAAAAAAATGAGAGAAATGGGATGTAAAGACCCGCGTAGCTGGTATTATCAGGGAGCCATTCATTGGATACCTACCAAACCTGCTGATATATTAGCAATCTGGGAAGAGAATCCATTGTGTCCTTATTATTCTGAATTTCCTATAAAAGATGATTCTCTTACTTCCGGTAGTGATAAATTGCTTGCCTCCTGGGATAACTGTGCCCATGGCACTAATCAAGCTGGTCAGAGTGCACACATTCACTTTTTGCCCTGGCATCGACTGTATTTGGATAGTTTTGAAGAAATTGTGCGGAAATTGTCCGATGATAAGAACTTCAGCCTTCCCTATTGGGACTATATCAGTTTATTTGATATAAAACTCCCAGATAAAAAACGGCTAACTATGCCCGAAGAGTTTTACAATCAACCAGATGAGTGCAACCCCTCGTTTAATAATTGCAACTCCCTCTATGAGTCAGGAAGAGGCTGGAGATTGGTGGACCTGTGGATGAAACTATAACTGTTAATAGGTTAGACATCTACACTCGTGAATAGCAGGCTATTTAAGCAGTGAAGAGCCATAATATTAATCTCTTGACAAAATGCAATAAGGTCAAAAAGACTCTCATAATTGTCAATTTGATTAATTTTGACAGGACTTAAGCAAAGAGACTATACATAGCACATACTAATTTAGGCGATCGCTAAACCCATAGAGCGATCGCCTTTCCCATCAAAACCCCCTTAACCCCAGGAACAACATTTTCATTCTATGAAGCTCCAAAAAAAGAAGTGGGGTCGGAAAGAAAATAGGCTTGCATCCTCAAACAAACTCTGATAGTATAATGTTATTGGGGTGTGTTCGCTAGTACGCTAGACTTTTTATTCAACTGCAAAAACATGAAAGTTGAAAGTAAAAAAATCAAGCGATCGCCTCCCAGACAACTCCCAGGCAATCTCAAGTTAAGGCATTCTCTGAAGCACTCCCGAAAAAAGAGGCACCAAAAGTAGAATTAGGATTGCCATAAAAAGGATAACTGATAACTGAAAAAAGGTGATCGCCTCCCAGACAACTCCCAGGCAATCTCAAGCCAAGGCATTCTCTGAAGCACTCCCGAAAAAAGCGACACCGAAAGTAGAATTAGGATTGCGATTTCAAACCAAATGTGATTGAATTAAATTCAACAGGGGTAACTCGCCCATACGTTAGACTTTTTATTCAACACAAAACATATCCGAAAACTGAAAAAAACTCCCTTTAGATATCACACAAACAACCTTTTGTCAAAACAGCAAAAAACGACCAAAGAAAAATTAGTCATTTTGAGCAAAGAAAATTTAGACAAAGATCGGGCAAGACAACAGCATAATAGGAATTAACAGCCTTAAAACTCAATCAAGATATAGAATGCTCCAACTATATCACAAGTATAGAATATCACAAAATTGAAAAAAACCCCTAAAAATATTGAAACCTCGTTAACCAACTCAGAAAAATTTCTCCATTTAACAATCAGACAAAAACGTTAAAGTTTAAAATATTAAAACCAAAAACAGAAACCTATAACTACATATAATTTAAACCTCCAAAAAAAAATATGATCAACCAAATCAAAAATGAAAAAACAAACATTTATTCAAATAAATATTATTAGGCACATTCGCAGCTCATCAATGGAACATTATTCACCGAAAAATTGGGTTTGAAGCCTCCCCCTTTTAGGGGGACTTTGTGCTATACATAAAAAAGCGGAAAGGTATTCAACCGTTCTAAAAACCTATAGCTACGTAAATTGTAGTGTTTGCACCTTGAAAACTGCGGTCAGACCCCGCGTCGCGGTCAGGCGCAAGGGAATGCTGACCAACAGAAGAGTTATGGAGTTTTGTACAGTAATGCCTGTACATGGAAAAGCTCTAAGCAACAAGTACCAGAGAACCAAAGTTTTTTTTAGGTTTAAACTGTACCGTAGGGCATACAGTAACAGGCTCTTGAAATAGAGCAAACGCGCAGGCGTGAGAACCATCTCTGGATTAGATTCCGTAAGGTATTTGATTTAAGTGGACTCTTTGTTGGCGTAGCCTTGCGTCAGCAAACCAAGAATCCTGGTTTCAGGAGAATCTCCGCGCCTTTAGGTTGGAGAGTATGTCAACCAACTCAGACTGAATTTTTTCTAGTTGCAAATCACGACCAATCAATACTAACTTAGTCTGTTTAACTTCCTCTTTTTGCCACTGACGGTCATAGAAATAATCAAAGCGCGAACCAACTCCCTGTAAAACTAAACGCATTGGTTTATTTGGCACCGCAACAAAACCTTTAATTCGATAAATTTCATCATTTATCGCTAACCTTTTCAACTTTTCTACTAACTCTTTCGGTTCAAATTCTTGCTCTAAAATTAAATGAACAGAATTAATTTCATCATCATGTTCGTGGTCTTCCTCCGTATCATGGTGACTAGGGCGAGCATCTAAATCATCTTCAACTGCCGCATTAAATCCTAACAATACATCCGGACTAATTTCTCCCCCTATAGAAGGAACTATTTTTACAGTTTCAGGCAACTGTTTCTTTAACCAATTTTGTACTTTATTTAAAGTAGCTTCATCAACTATATCAACCTTAGTTAATAATACTAAATCGGCACAAGCTAACTGGTCTTCAAATAATTCCTCTATAGGTGTTTCATGGTCTAAATTCGGGTCTGCTTGGCGTTGAGCTTCTAAAGCATCAATATCTCCTACTAAAGTACCATTTGCCACTGCTTCACAGTCAACAACAGTAACAACTCCATCTACAGTTGCAGAAGTCTTAATTTCCGGCCAACGAAATGCTTGTATCAACGGTTTTGGTAATGCTAACCCAGAGGTTTCTATTAAGATACTATCGATTTTTTCTCGGCGTTTTAATAGTTGCTGGATAGTCGGAAAAAATTCTTCTTGCACTGTACAGCAAAGACAACCATTTGTTAGTTCAACAATGTTATTAGTGGCATCTTCTTCATCACAAACTTGACAGGAACGTAGAAGTTCTCCATCTATGCCAACTTCTCCAAATTCATTAACTAAAACTGCAATACGACGACCTTGATTATTTTGTAATAAATGGCGAATTGTGGTAGTTTTTCCACTGCCGAGAAAGCCTGTAATTACAGTAACAGGAATTTTTGCACTCATAAATTTTAATACTGTTTATTGATTATTTTTTTGACAAATAGAAAATTTGAGAATAAGGAACAAGCTAGAAAGAAAAAGCACTAAATTTCCTAGATTTATCAGGAACAAGGAAAAATATTGTATTGTCTGAGTTTTAATCTTTTGATATGTCCTTAACCTTTCCTTCAATTCCTATAAATAGAGCATATTTCATCAGGCGTGAGGTACATCCTTCATGGCTACAATGCCCGCAATAGACACATCTTAACGTTAATATTTGTAGCTCATATACTTGGAATCTGGAGGTTGCACATTATGGAATGATATTGCCAAAAATTAGTTTAGATTTTGACTAAAAAACCTCATATTAATCATTCTAGCAATTGATTAATCCAAAATCCAATTCAATCAAAAATCTAAAATCATTCGTCACTGTCCAACGCCAGAATCTGCTGTATTTTATGAATTATAGCAATATGATTTGAGTTGTGAGATATTGAAAACTTTTAGGGAACACCGGATCTGGGAACAGGGAACAGAGAAGAAGAAAAAAACATATCATATGAATATAATAATTGCTATATTCTATGCTTTTAAGGAACATCTCAATTCTCGCAACTTATTCCTGATTGCTATATGAAATTTCATCTTTTCCTTCCTTTGTATTTTTTCCTTTATCTATAAATTGAATTGCTAAGGAAATAGAGTGATAGTGAATAAAATAAGGAGAAATGTTTTTCCCATTGTTGTTTTCTGGAGCTGTTGTCTGCTCTCTTCTTTCTATAGAGTTTAGAAATGATTTTAAAAGTAAGCATTCAGCGGTCAGCTATCAGCTTTATTACTTAAAGCAAGCTAGTCGTTCTATGCTTCAATGTTATGGGTTGAAAATGTAGTAGAAGTTAAAAAAATCTTTGCTTCATTCATTAATAAAGCTGTTAGCTCCGCATTCCGCAGGAAGAGCTGAACGCTAATAGTTGTTAGCTCCGCATTCCGGAGGAAATGCTTACCTTTAAAACTATAGAACTACAAAAATAGGCCACGGACATTCCTCTATTTCTTATTCTCTATTCCCTACTCCCTTTCCACTCAAATTTCTTGTAAAATGCCAAATTAAAGTACTGCTATAAGATTCTAAACTTTTTTGCCAGCCAAAAAAAATTACTAAAATTTTCCCCTATTTTCTAGAGAATTAAATTTCTTAATTTACATTTTCAATGTAAATCCTATAGCTACATTTAACTAACAAAAATAGGAGTGACTACAGTCATAGTAAAGGTTGCTAAAATAAACATAATTAACATTGAAAAATGTCCGTATTTCTTCAAGCATTAATTTTGCTTAAATCTCTCCATAAATTAAGTAAACATTTCCTGCGTAATCCTGCACAAACAGCTATTAGCAGTTAGCTAGACTTCTAAGTCGGAACTACGTTAACAGCAATTAGTAATGAATAATTACTTCTCAGATTTAGTCTGGGGACTTTAGCAGTAACTTTTTATTCAAACTCAATTTCAAAGGTTGCTTTTACCGAAAAAATCCTGGTTGAAAGCTTCCCACTTTAAGGAGATAAAAAAAAGAGAATTGCGTATTTTATTGCCTCCTTATTGCAGAGGTACTGATAACTGATAACTGGTAACTGATAACTGAAATGACCTTCTCTAAAATTAATGGCTAATAGCTAATAGACATCTCCAAAAATCAAAAATAAAATCAATTATTATCCATAAATTATCAATTATTTTTCCCTGTTGCCTTCCGGAGCTGTTGCCTGTTGCCTCTTTTCTGGAGATGTCTAATAGCTGACATCTATTTGCGAAGCATTCCGCAGGAAATGCTTATGAAATTAATGGTGGAATTCTTGCTAAAACACCTTTTTTTAACTGCTCAGGTCTTTCCGACCAAGATAATAATCCATCAGATTTAGCATCATAGAGACTCGCACATTCTAATACTGCTGCTGATACTTCTGACAACATTTCTGTTTGAGATGGTAAATCTCCAAATACATAAGTATGCTTACCAGGAGCAGCAAAAGAAATAGCACAAGAGTGACTACAAGCACTCATACATTCTATTGGTTTGATAGAAAACCTATCCCGTAAATGCCAATTTTTATATTCTTGGGAAAGTCGATCTAGTAGTTTTTCTCCTCCACTAATACCTTGTCGTTTCCCATCTTTCCAAACACTCGCACAAGTCGTACAAACAAATAGTATTTGTGGCGTAGACATTCTGTTTTTTTTGATAATTTGCAGGAATTTAATTTTGCTATTAACTATTAACTAAATATGGCGCTGGTGAAAAATACCATTCCAATGGCACCTATTACTAAACCCAGGAAGCGCATTACAAGAAAGAATTTATTTTCCCAAAAATTACTTACTAATTCAGCAGATTTCATTACTAATAATGCTATTAATAACTGAACCAACGTAAAGCCTAACAAATATGCAAATAAAGGTGTCATTTCTGCACCAATAATTGCCTCTCCATAAGCATAACCGTGGAATATACCAGCAATAGCTGCAAGAATACTTAATAATTGGACACTTAGCTTCTGTTTGAGAGCTAGCATAGTACCAAAAACAACTACTGATAGAGCGATCGCTATTTCTGTTAAAGGTAAATCAATACTTAGAAGATGGATACCTGTTCCTAATATTACTGTAGCGAGAAAAGATGCTATTATTGATATACCATTGGGGATTCCTACTGCAATTAATCCAATTGCAACTACAAAAGCCAGATGATCTATTCCAATGACTGGATGTCCGACACCAGATAGGAAACCTTCCCACAAATTACTTGGTGTTTTTCCACCCATTGGATGATGAGCTATTGCCGATTCTATTGTGCTAAAAAAAATTAAAATTGCCAGTGCTACAATTTCTCTTACTCTATGCAATTGATAACTAACCCTACTTTTTGTGGGTTTGTCATGTTTGTCTTTCATCCGTACCTCGCAGATGTATTGATTATTCTTCTTAATTAATGTTGGTGGGCATTCTGGCTGAATGAAATTTTAGATTTTACTAAACTCATTTCACAGTTGCGGGACAGCGTTGGATTTACACCAAACTTTCCCCATTACTTCTAACGACTGACCCTCGCTAGAACCAACATAGTTCACAGAGTATATCACAATATTTCTCTTCTCGATCAAAATATTTTTTATTTTTATAAATTTTTCAACATTTTCTGCTTAATACATCTTTTCAAAATAGTTAGTCAGTATCTAAATCTAGATTATGCAAAAAGCTAATAAATTGTGGATATAATATAACTATAATCCCAACCTACAATTGTAATGATTCAGATTGAGCTTATTTTTATTTTTTGAGTTTAAAATAATCAGGCCAGATACTTATACTTGTTAAATGTTCTGAATATATAAATCTAATAGTAAATTATTTCAATTATCTTATTTAAAAATCAAAATGCTTAAAAATATATATAATTATAGTTGAGAAGTTGTAAAATTCAGACTCAAATATGACTAATATCTGGATTTGTCAATCATCAATATCAAATAACAGCTTTTGAACTCCTCAGAAAAACAAAGATCCTCATCATCAAGGAATAAAACAAATATGTCCAGATACGACTCCCATCTTAAATGCTCATTTTGTGGCAAGTCCCAAGATCAAGTCCGTAAGTTAATAGCAGGTCCTGGGGTCTATATTTGCGATGAATGTGTAGATCTCTGTAACGAAATATTAGAAGAAGAAATTTTTAACTCTAGAAAAGATGATACTTCAGCTAGCAGAATGGAACCTCAATTAGCAAATAATCGCCATTCAGGTAAGAGCAAAGCTACCTTAGAAGCAGTTCCGAAACCTACAGAAATTAATCAATACTTGGATCATCATGTAATTGGACAACAGCAGGCAAAAAAAGTACTGTCAGTAGCAGTATACAATCACTACAAACGTCTGAGTTGTCAAACAAAGAATAATTCCGACAACAACGTTGACCCCGATGTGGAATTACAAAAATCTAATATCCTATTAATTGGCCCAACTGGTTGTGGAAAGACTCTATTAGCCCAAACTCTAGCAGAATTACTAGATGTGCCATTTGCAGTAGCAGATGCAACAACCCTTACCGAAGCTGGTTATGTAGGGGATGATGTAGAAAATGTTTTATTAAGGTTATTGCAAGTAGCAGACTTTGATATAGAAGCTGCTCAGAGAGGAATCATATATATAGACGAAATAGATAAAATTGCTCGTAAAGGTGAAAATACTTCCATTACAAGAGATGTATCTGGAGAAGGAGTACAACAAGCTCTATTAAAAATATTGGAGGGGACAATAGTTAATGTCCCACCACAAGGGGGCCGTAAACATCCCTATCAAGATTTTATTCAGCTTGATACCAATTCAATTTTGTTTATTTGTGGTGGTGCTTTTGTCGGGTTAGAGAAAATAGTTGAACAACGACAGGGGAAAAAATCATTGGGCTTTATTCAGGCCGAAAATATTAATCAAGATAATATAGCTTTACAATCAAAAGAAAAACGTAATATTAATGTACTAAAAAGTGCAGAACCAGATGACTTAGTTAAGTTTGGTTTGATTCCAGAATTTATCGGACGAATGCCAGTATTAACAGTAATTGACCCATTAGATGAAACGGCATTAATGAAAATATTAACTGAACCACAAAATGCTTTAGTTAAACAGTATCAAAAATTATTAAAGATGGATAATGTTAAGCTGGAATTCCAGAAAGAAGCTCTCAGGGCGATCGCTAAAGAAGCATATAGACGCAAAACAGGAGCTAGAGCATTGCGAGGTATTTTAGAAGAGTTAATGTTAGAGGTAATGTATGAGTTACCATCCCGTAAAGATGTCACCCGTTGCATTATCACTGAAGAAATGGTAGAAAAACGATCTACTGCTGAATTGTTATGGCATCCAACTTGGCATAAACACCATGAGTCTGCTTAAAAATTATCAAATTTTGATTTGACTTTTAGATGTAATATCTTTGATTTGTAGTAAGGCGAAAAAAGTATAATAGAAAAACCTGCTTGATTCTCAGCTATTAAGAATACAAATCTATTTTGAGTAAAAATTTACTTTTTTTTGCTACTGCTAAATTGAGCTTGTGATATAATAGAATATGTTATCGGTTTCGAGGATCTGTTTAAGTTCGATGGGCGTTTTCCAGTTTTTCTTTACAGACTTGTCTCCGAGTTCTATTTTTTTAAATTTTTAACTGATTTGGGAGACAGTCTATGTCAATATATGTGGGTAATTTATCCTACGATGTCACATCAGATGACTTAAATAATGTATTTACTGAATATGGAGAGGTGAAAAGAGTTCACTTACCTGTAGACCGTGAAACAGGTCGGATGCGTGGCTTTGGCTTTGTGGAAATGGAAAAAGAGGAGGATGAAGAAAAAGCAATTGAAGCTTTGGATGGTGCAACTTGGATGGGTCGTGACATGAGAGTCAATAAGGCCAAGCCACGAGAAAATAAGAGTAGTGGTCGCTATGGTGGTGATAATCGTAAGTTCTCTGGCAGCAGATACTAACTCATCAAAAATTTTGCGAGAATGCCCGCATCAAATAGACATAGGCGTGAAAAAGAATCAGGACTTACGCAGGGACTCTACTTATGGCCAGTACGCCATTCGGAGCTTTGCGGAACGCAAATGGCATTCGCCCCTAAAGAGTAAAGGTAAAGAGTGCGAATGCCATTAGCCCCTACAGATGGTGCTTTCAAGGCCAATTTGCGTAACTCCTGAGAATGTAGAAACGTTGAGGACTAGAACAGGGGGCAAGAATCGGGGAGAATAGGAAAACTCGATCTAGAGCGATAGCAGAGGTTATTTGAATGGTAATTAATTAAACGGACTGTATATAACCTCTCTACAAGGGTTGCTCGAATAGGAATATTTAATTTCTGTAGATGTCTAATGTATTTGGTGTAGGCATAAATGTGTTATACAAAACAGACCATACCAAAGGAATATCTGAAAGCAGATTCTAAAGTTGAAGTAAAAAATCTGTAGACTCGTAATAATATCATGTCCGGTTGAATACTTACACTTTGGAAAAAGGAAGGCAGAGGGAAGAAGGCAACTATGCTGAAGGGAAAGAAAGGTACCCAGGGTAATGGTTTTTTGATCACTAATTATCCGGACATGATATAAAACTAAATACCTTCATTGAAGTAGAAAGCATAGTGGCAAAGTTTTGATCTGCACTTGCTTGTAAGTATTCAGAAATCCAGAGAAAATAGTAATAAAGAAAGATCGAAGACTCAGCTAATGATGCTAGAGTCTTTCTTCATATAGAATTTGGCTACTTCAATGATAGGAAATTCCTGCCTGCTGAAACCGACTTAATACTTCACCCAAACGCTCACATTCCGCAATTAAACTAACCCTCACATAGCCCTCTCCTCCACTACCAAAAGCATTTCCTGGAGTCAGCACAACCCCGGTTTTTTGTAATACAGACAAAGCAAAATCAGTAGATCCTTCTCCTGGTGGACAAGGCACCCATAAATACATAGTTGCCAGAGTTTTCCGCACATTCCAACCCAACTTTCCTAAACCTTGAATCAGAAAATCTCGACGTTGCCGATAACGCTCTTGAACCTGATGTAAAAATTCATCCGGTAACTGTAAAGCAGTTTCAGCAGCGGATTGTAGAGCAGCAAACAACCCATAATCTAAATTAGTTTTCAGAGTACGTAACCCTTGAATAATCCGAGAATTACCAACCACAAAACCTACTCGCCAACCAGCCATATTATAAGTCTTAGACATAGTGTGAAACTCAACACCAATATCTTTTCCCCCAGGAATCTCCAATAAACTTGTAGGCTGATAACCATCAAAAGCTAACTCAGCATAACATAAATCGTGAACCAGCATAATTTCATACTTTTTAGCAAAAGCGACAATATCCTGGAAAAATTCTCGTGGGGCAGTAGCACCAGTAGGATTACTAGGATAATTAAAATAGAGAATCTTCGCTTGCTCTGCAACACTATCGGGAATATCCCCTAAATCAATAATCCAATCATTTTCTGGTTTCAGTAAAATGCTATGAATCTTACCTCCAGCAATTAAAGGGCCACGAAAATGGGCCGGATATGCAGGATTAGGTGCTAAAACTAAATCTCCTGGATTCACATAAGCCAAAGCTAAGTGAGTCAAACCTTCCTTAGAACCCAACAGTGGTAAAGCTTCACCCTCTGGGTCAAGTTTCACATTATAACGACGGAAATACCAATTAGTAATTGCTTTCCTGAAACTAGCAGTACCTTCAAAAGGCGGGTAACCATGGTTAGTTACTTTTTGTAAAGCGGCGATGGCGGCCTCCACCACAGGTTGAGGAGTCGCCCCATCAGGGTTCCCCATTCCCAAGTCAATTAAATCTAGCCCTTGTTCGCGGGCACGAGCTTTTAGTTCATCTAAACGGGCAAAAACATAAGGAGGTAGTGCTTGTACCCTGTTTGCGGGATTAATCCAATCCATATTTGTTACAAGTTGAGGCTGGAAATTAGGTAGTTCAACAATTAATAATTAATAATTAATAATTAATAATTAACAATTATCTCTCCTTGAAAAGAAGAGGATTGACTAATAATGAAAATTTTGTCTTTTTTCTCCTTTAAAGGAGATGCTTTAAACCTTAATTATTCGGTAAAAGTGAGACTACTTAAATTGACATCCTCCCGACGCTGCTATACGCGAGACAGCGCGGGATTCCCTAGCATCACTGCTAGAGACTTTCTGTTTCAATGCACCTGCCTTCCAAGATTTACTCCCTTCTGGTCTAAAGGCGCGCTCCACAGACTGACACTGCGAGTCCCGCAGCCAAAATATTTACCGAAGCGTTTATGTCCCTGTCATGGTGAGCTGCACATTCAGGACAATCCCACTCTCTAATATTTAGAGGCAATTTTTCCACTACATAACCACAATTAGAACAACGCTTAGAACTAGGAAAATATCTATCAATCTTGATTAATTCCCGTCCATACCATTTAGCCTTATCATCTAATTGCCTGACTAATTCTCCCCAATTGGCATCTGATATTGCTCTCGCTAATTTGTGGTTTTTGACCATGTTTTTTACTGCCAAGTCCTCAACTACAACAGTTTGATTTTCTCTGATTAATTGAGTAGGCGCGCTTATGGGTATAGTCAAGTCTTGAATCTTTAATTCGGGCCTGTATCCTGGCTACTTTTAACCTCGCCTTTTGATAGTTATTAGAACCCTTGGTTTTTCTAGATAGAGACTTCCCCGCTAATCTAAGTTTCTTGTGTAATTTGTTCAAATTCTTAGGGTTAGCAAATGTTTCTCCATCGCTGGTAGTAACTAAACTGGTAATCCCTAAGTCACTATTTTTGATATTTATCGCCGCATTTAAGTCGCGGTCTATTACTATGCCACAATGGGAACAAGAATGAGTTCGTATGTTTAATTCTTTAGGGACTTTTTCTTCACAATTTGAGCAATCTTGGCTAGTATTTTTGGGGTTCACAGCTATAGTCTTTTGTCCAGCATTTCCGGCTTTGACACTAAATTTTGTTTCTCTGGATCTAGTGGGACTGTTGTTGAAACCATTGCTGCTACTAATTGCTCAGGAATTACCCTAAATGGTAAGCGATGAATATCAGAATTGCCATGACAAGCAACTTCAGCAGCACGCCATAATTCAGATAAACTGATTTCTCCTAACCCTAAGTCACCCAAGGTTTTTGGTAAACCAATCTCATCATAGAATTTTAACAGTTGCTGTCTGGCAGTCATAGCTAGTTGGTTGCCTTGTAGCATTTCTTCCAACCTTAGTTGGACTAATATACCATAAGCAACTTTTTCTCCATGTAATGTACCATGACTTGCTGACAAATGAGTTAGGCCATTATGAACAGCATGAGCAGCCACAGTCCGACATTGAGCACCACCAATACCTCCAATTAAACCTGCTAATAAGACTGTAGCATCGACAACTTCTTGCCACGTTTCTCCACCAGGTTCTTGTAAGGCTACAGTTGATTTTTGGAAGAGAATATCTCGCAACACTCTTGCTTGTTGGACAGCAGCAACGGTCATTGTTTGTTCTGAATGGCCACTACTAACTGAGGCTTCATACCATTTGGCGATCGCATCCCCAATACCAGATACTAATATACGGGAAGGCCCAGTTTTGATGAGACCATAATCCAGAATTAGCAGGTCTGGACATTTAGCTAGACTAACATCATACAGGAAAGCGCCTTGGTCTGAGTAGACATTTGATAATGCAGTCCAAGCTGCACAAGTGCCTGCTGAGGTAGGAATAGTGACTATGGGTAAATGACATTGGTGGGCTAATAGTTTGGCTATGTCAAGAGCTTTGCCACCACCAATGCCAATTATCAGGTCTGCTTTTTGAGTTGTGACGATTTGGCAAAGATTAGCTAGACTGGCCTCACTACAGTCTGAGCCATAGTTGGCCTGAGTAAATTTTAAATGATGATTTTGTAGTAAAGGCCCAAGGTATGGTTGAATGATATCCAAGGAGCGATCGCCTCCTACAACCAAGGGATTAGTACCAAGGTGGGCGATCGCCTCTCCTGATTTGGCCATAGCCTTTTTCCCCCGAATAATTTGAGTTGGAGCAATATTTAGGGATAATATGGTTGTGTCTGCTTGGGAGGTGTTAGTCTGTTTAATCATGGCGACTAAGGCTAGATTAGAGTCAATTTTATTGAGTATAGGCAAATGTTGTTATACTTGTCAGGCTTTCCTAAAAATTTTTAATGTTTTTTTTTATTCTATAAATTTTATACTTAAAAAGTATTAACTTTTTTACTGGCTACTATGAGAGGAATATAATTGAGTATATTATGAAATATATGGTGTTTACAAATTAATTGTGAAACTAAAAAGTTTTCTCTACTGTTTTATACTCCATCAAGTATTTAATTATCTATATCAAAGTATCAATCCCAGAATTAATTTTTAACTATTAAATAAAAAGCGTTAATGCTAAAAGCTAATAGCTAGTTAAGTGAGGAGTCGGTAGAGTTAAATTTATGAAAATCTTTAATAGTCATAGTCTCAACGAAAACTAAGTCTTTACACAATTAAATTGAGGAACAAAAACAATGAAAGGTTCATTTGCACAATATGCTCAAGAAAGCAGTACAGAGATAATACTTTATTATATCAATGGTCATTCAGAAACCTTTAGTTTACCAATAAATTCGCAACAGTTTCAAGCTATATTACCACAGTTACTCCAACAACCTTGGATAACTTTTCACTTAATAGATCAAACAGTTTGTATTTCTACAGAAAAAGTGGTAAAAATTGAAATCAAACCACCAATAAATCAAATGCAAGGAGAAGGCATCTTTGCCAACTCTCAGAGAATAACTCCTTTACAACGTAATGCTACCAGATAACAAATAATTTATAGTTTTTTTATAGTAATCAAAATCAAGCAGGAATGAAAACTGAGCAAATAAAATAAAAATTGACTGGTTAGGTATCATTGGATTTGTACTTCTATTGGAAAAATGCTTACTCAGTTAGCTCAGATTTAGTTGGAACTTATGCTCATCAACCAACATTTTTTTTATTGCCAATTTTATTAATTAATCTAAGTAGTATAACTGCTGCTAGTTTGTATGGTAATAGGGAAAATAGTTATTTCCAGACAAAGTACCCTCACTCGCAAAATTTTTTTAGTTGGTACTTCCAAAGATACTTTAGTAGCCAAAATTGCTCTAAAATTAGTCAGTAATCAAGAATATGAAATCTTAGGAGAAATAGATTTATCTAATAAAGAAAATTGCGACCGCTGACCAGAGATTTTAGAATATATATCTGAGCAATAAGTGGGAGAAATTTTTGTCTGTTCTTGGAGGTCAATACCAGACCACATGGAATTTTATTGGAGTCTAAAAACAGCCGATATTCATCTGCGGATTTTGCCAGTTAGTTTAAGCATTGCTACTCAAATACCAAAAATAGAAATGATTGGTGGGATGCCAACAATTCATTACCGGAATGCCCCGCAAACAGCTTTCAGCACGCTAAAAACTTGGGTTTAAATCCCCGACTCTTAGATTGTCGTTTAATTTTAGGAGGAGTCGTGTATCCTCCTCTCAAAAGCTGACTGGTAAAAGTCGCCAAATTTTATCGAAGAATTAAGATAAAAAGCTTCTCCTTTAAAGGAGAAAAAAGAAAAAATTTTCACGCTCCGCGTCAATCCTCTTCTTTTCAAGGAGAGATAATAATTAATAATTAATAATTAATAATTAATAATTAATAATTAATAATTAATAATTAATAATTAATTGTTGAATCTATGTCCCTATAGATTATTAGTAGGATTTAGTGGTTTTGGTATATTTCCATCTCCTTCTAATTGTTGACGACCATTGCGAATGACCTTGAGCATATCAGTTAACTGCTGTTCAATACTATCCAGAACACGATCAGCATAGTCATCTGCACCATTTTGAATTTCATCACACTCTGCGATCGCTCTAGCCTTCATTTCCTCTAACTCCTGTTGAGCTTGATAGCGAATTTGTTCAATTTCAGCAATAGTAGCTTGCTGAATAGCTTCACAGTCAAGTTGAACTTGATTTCTGAGCTGATCTGCTTCTACCTTTGCCTGCTGCACAAGACCCATTTCATTTAAAATTTGGGAAGCTCGTTGTTCAGCATTTTCAATAATCTCTTCAGCATAAAGTTCAGCTTCTTGAAGAATCTCATCTTTATGTCTAACAATCATTTCTGCTTCCTGAAAAGCAACTGGTAAATTCAGACGTACTATATCTAACTGGTCTAGTAACTGTTCTTCATCGATCAGAGTACGTCCGACAAAGGGGATTCTGGGACTATCGAGAATAATCTCCTCCAGGCGATTTAGTTCTCGCTGGATATCAACTCCAGGGGAACTACTAGCGGGTTCACCCTCGATATTTTGTCCACTTACTTCTGGTTCAATATTGGCTTTGGCTGAGTTTTGTCCTAACATTATCTAACTGATGTTTATTTATTAAAGTTTGTCCTATAAAGGGAATTCTAGGACTATCAAGAATAATCTCCTCCAATCAATCGATTTAGTTCCTGCTGGATATCGACTCCAGAGGAGTTACTGGCAGGTTTTCTCGACATTTTGTCCACTTACTTCTGATTTAATATTGGCTGAATTTTGTCGTAACATTTATAAATATCAATAGCAATGTGCTGAGGAACTAGATGATCTACCGATCCACCAAAAATGGCGATTTCCTTAACTACACTACTACTTAAAAAGCTATATTCGTTAGAGGTAGCCAAAAAAACTGTCTCTATTTCAGATGATAAGGTTTTATTTGTATGGGCCATTTGAAGTTCTTTTTCAAAATCTGAAAGAACTCGTAGACCTCGAATCAGGACTTTAGCCTGTCGCATTTTTGCATAGTTTACCGCTAAACCATCGAAACTGGCTACCTCCACATTAGATAGATGTTGTGTGGAATAGTGAATTTGATTTAAACGTTTCTCAATGGCAAATAGAGGAGTTTTACTGGGGTTTTGCAGTACGGCCACAATAACTTTTTCAAACAGCTTACATCCCCGTTCAATAATATCTATATGACCAAGGGTAATAGGGTCAAAACTGCCTGGATAGATTGCAATCACAATATAGCTATATTAATAAGATGAAAATATTTTAGCAAGGTTTTTAATAGTTTGGTAAATCTACTCAAAAGTTCAGGGGATAAGGATTTGATTGTTAAAATTATAGCAGAAGGCAGAAGGCAGAAGGAAAAATCTGGCGTTGTCTAAGTTTTAAGCTTTTGATATGTCCGCACCCTTTCCTTCGACTGCTACATACCCAAATAATTATCAAATAGTCAAACCAATAAAGATGAAAATTTACTACAAAATTTCCGACTGGTTAGAAACTAACTGGGTAACACCAAGCTATGCAGGTGGGTTACTCGGAATGTTATCAATATTCTTCTTTGGTGCCGCCACTAATACTATGGCAGGATGGTTATATGTAATTAGTGGGATGAGTTTTGCATTATTAGGAATGGGTGCTGTTTTGCCTGGGCGATCGCTACGTCAAATACGAGTACGTCGTCATCCCATTCAACCTGTAACGGTGAACGACTATTTAACTATCGCTCTCACAATTGAAAATTCTACTAATCAACCAATAGCATTAGTACAACTCAAAGATGAAATTCCTTTTGTGCTAGGAAAATCACCTCAAGAAGCAATAGAAGTCATTCCTGGCAAAGAAGTTTACCATTGGACTTACCATTTACCTACCAAAAGAAGAGGAATATATCGTTGGCACGATCTTCAACTGAGAAGTGCAGCACCTCTAGGTTTATTTTGGTGTCGCCGTAGTCGGAATGCTAAAGCTACTGCTATTGTGTATCCTACAGTTTTACCCCTGAGTAATTGTCCGATAATAGATGAACTTGGTCAAGAAAATAGTCGTCAACTCAACGAGGATAGTCGTTATCTGATGGCTTCGGAAGGATTAACTCGGACATTACGACCATATCGATTTGGTGACCCTAGTCGTTTGATTCATTGGCGGAGTAGCGCTCGTTATGGAGAGTTACGGGTTCGAGAATTAGAGGTTTCTAAGGGAGGGGAAGAAGTTATTATTTGTCTTGATAGTGCTGCTCATTGGCAAACGGATCATTTTGAAGCGGCGGTAACAGCAGCAGCTTCTTTGTATTTTTATGCTAACCGCTCTCTGAAAAATGTCCAGCTTTGGACTGCTGCTACTGGGTTGGTACAGGGGAATAGGGTGGTGTTGCAAACTTTGGCTGGAGTTAACTTTGGGGAGGAGGTTTTGTCAGGAAACCCACCAAATAAGTCTTTGCTCTGGTTGACTCAAGACCGAGTTAGTTTATCTTCTCTCCCTTCTGGAAGTAGGTGGTTGTTGTGGTTAGATGAGTCTATTTCTCCACGAACAGAAGCAGGAAAGGTTTCGCATTCTTCTGGTTTAGAAATTAGTTCTACTCAGCCATTAGAGTTTCAACTTCAGTCTCAAGTTTGAAGGAAGAAGGAAGAAGGAAGAAGGAAGAAGAGAAAATTGCTTGTGGATAGTCTTCGACTCAGCCATTAAAGTTTCAACTTTAGTCTCAACTTTGAAGGAAGAAGGAAGAAGGAAGAAGGAAGAAGGAAGAAGGGAAAATTACTTGTGGATAGTCTTCGACTCAGCCATTAAAGTTTCATACTTTAGTCTCAACTTTGAAGGAAGAAGGAAGAAGGGAAAATTGCATGAGGATGTCTTCTACACGCCACTTCATGTCTTATAGAACCCATTTGAGATCTATATAATTATGGTAGTCAAGTCTTTTCGTGCATCAATTTTGAGGAAAAATTATCTGAAGGAGTGTTGAATTTTTTTGATTATTTCTCCCCACATCTTCCCTCTTCCCTTCCACTCCAGGGAGGGGGAGGGGCGAGGGGTGGGTTGTCTCCTGTCTCCTGTCTCCTGACTCCTAGCTAACGCGCATATTTATGAAGATACCACTCAGGGGTTCTATAACCCCAACCAATTTTAAGCACCCCCGTTGACGGTGGGTTATTAAACCAATGAGAGAAAAGATAAAATTGGTATAACATCCAATACTTAAGACCTAACACCTCTGTTTGTATTGACAAATGTAACTTTTTATTGTATGCGTGTAAAAAATGTGAAAGATTGAGAATTTTTCACCATATTTTCCCCCGAAAATGGCTTTGTGCTGTAAGATTGAGAGAATTATCTAATATCAACAGCATAACAAACATATATTATGAACCCAACTACAGAAAGCAAACTATCCAGTGAAAAATCGTTGAAGGCGATGAAAAGTTTCTCTGAAAAGTATGCTAAGAATACAAATACTTATTTTTGTGTAGATCCTTCAGTTACGGCAGTAGTAATTGAAGGGTTGGCTAAACATAAGGATGAATTGGGCGCTCCTTTATGTCCATGTCGTCATTATGAAGATAAAGAAGCAGAAGTAAAAGCTACATATTGGAATTGTCCTTGTGTACCGATGCGAGAGCGTAAAGAATGTCATTGTATGTTGTTTTTAACTCCGGATAATGATTTTGCGGGTGAAGAGCAAACAATTACTCAAGAAGTTTTAGAAGCTACTAGAGCGACTATGTAGGTTGAAAAAACGAAGTCAGAAGTCAGAAGTCAAAAGTCAGAAGTAAAAGTTGATAGACTTAAAGTATTGACCCTTACAATAATTTCAGCCTATTATTCCACATCATCAGTTGCTGACTATTTGTGACATTCTTAGAGACTAGGAACGGGAGCAAGATGCTCCCACTGTTCTTGTAACAAACATTGCCGGACAATTTTTTCCAGTTTAGTCCTTCTTCCTTCTTTAATTTAGTTATAGCATTTTCAAATGAGATGCCAAATAAGAGTTGGTTATTTACTAACGGTAAAAAGTCCGGCAAACCTTCTCACCGAAGAATTAATAATTCAATAATTCAGGTAAAAATCCTCCCCTTGAAAGGGGAAAAAAATAAATTTTTTCCTTTTATTCAATCCTATCCGTTTTAGGGAGAGGTAATTATCAATTATCCATTATCAATTATCAATTATTGAACTGTTGCCTGTTGCCTAAAAGCGATCGGGTTTTTTACGCAACTCAAATGAAATTACTATAGAAATAATGACTTCTGAACAAGAACAAATTCCCCAAGAGTTTTGGCAAGGAATAGCTGAGTTTAATCAACAAGAGTTCTATAAATGCCATGATACTCTGGAGGCTTTATGGATGGAAGCTGGAGAACCAGAACGTACTTTTTATCAAGGGGTTTTACAAATAGCAGTTGGACTTTATCATGCGGGTAATGAAAATTGGCGTGGTGCTGTTATGTTGTTAGGGGAAGGTATTAAGAAATTGAATTATTATTTACCTAGTTATTTTGAGATTGATGTCGATAAGTTACTGACAGAAAGTACCGAATTATTGAAAAATTTACAAGAGTCTGGTCCGGAAAATATTGCTGATTTTGTGCGCTCTTCTGATCATACAAAATACCCGAAAATTTTAAAATTAGAATCTTAAATAGGCGTTGCTGATTCTGGGTATGATTTTGCCCCCCGAGCAAGCCAAAATTGGGGGGAATAAAACTCTAAAAGTCCCCCAAAATTGGGGGATTTAGGGGGCTTTACCAGTCAGTCTAGTAGGGTGTGTTAGCGGTAGCGTAACGCACCCTAACAGTCTCAAGCATCCCTTGTTCCTTGTATACCATTACTATGCAGGACTACCCATTTTTCTACCTTTTTTCCCTTATTCCTTCTTAGTTATTCAATATTATAGCAGTCGTCACTATAGTTAGGACATCGGTTCAAGAATTTAGAATTTAGAATGCGCGAATTTAGAATTACCTCTCCTTGAAAAGAAGAGGATTGATTCAAAGGACAATTTTTATTTATTATCCCCTTAAAAGGGGAGGCTTTAAACCACAATTTTTCGGTAATTATGATGATTTATATCATGTCCGTTGGTATCGGAGCGTGTATAAAATTGGGGAAATATTTAGCGCCATTAATGGTTTTTCCTTCTCTTAAAGCTTCTTCCTTCTTCCTTCTTCCTTCTTTCTTACCTTCTCTATACAATACCGATGCTACCGGACATGATATTATGACCAAAAAATAAGGTCTCAACCCTCCAATTTCAAGGGGATAAAAAAAATAAAGTTCAATATTTAAAGCCTCTGACTTTAACTAGAGGTACTGATAACTGAAATGACGCGAGCAAGATGCTCGCACTAATTTTCCTAATCAATCTGGCGGTTGCTATAATTCATCATTAGTGTAATCTATTTGCTCGATAATTCTTCCTACTTGATTTCTCGGAATACTGTTATTGTCAGAATCTAAGGTACAACGCCAACAAATATTAATATTAATTGTGGGTTGACAAATAGTTAAGGCAAAAGTTGTGGTTAAACCAAGAATGATTGTTCGAGTTGTCGTTAATGCTCTTTCTACTCCTTTTTTTGGGTTTATTGACATAGTGATTTTGGTGCGATAGTTATTAGAATTTGTCATTTTTTTTTGATTGACTAGGATATTTTCGTTAAAACTTAGTTGTGCTGAAGTCGATATTTTTACAAAATAAACTGTGATATTGGACTAAAAAAATATAGCAAAATTTATTGGTTTTTGTGAATAAAAATCGCTTTGCTTGATATTTATAATGTAGCTTTTTCCTACTCTTCAATGGTTAGAAAATGTTCTGAGATAAAGTAATTTTTTGTGATATGGCAGTCGAAGGAAAGGTGAGGAAAAATTAAAAGCTTATATAGTATTTCTCATATCATGTCCGGTAGCATCGGTATTGTATAGAGAAGGTAAGGAAGAAGGAAGAAGGAAGAAGGAAGAAGCTTTAAGAGAAGGAAAAACCATTAATGGCGCTAAATATTTCCCCAATTTTATACACAAACGATACCAACGGACATGATATCAGTCAGCGTAAGTGGAGATCCCCCCTAACCCCCCTTGAGAAGGGGGGAAATCGGAAGTCTCCCTTTTTAAGGGGGATTTAGGGGGATCATTGGTGTACTTCACGCCTTGTGAAAACCGCTATAAAACTCAGACAATCTAAACTTCTTTCTTCTTTCTTCCTTCTTCCTTCTTCCTTCTTCCTTCAATTATTTTGAAAAAGTTAGAAAAAGTTAGGAGTTTGAGAGAAAGGCGACATTTGATTTTTTCCATAATTTATAATGAACAATAGTTGAAAAATTCAGATACTATTTTCAAAATATTATGAATCCAGAACCAGCTTTTGATTTTGTCAATAATCAATATTTTAATCAGAAAGGAAAAAGTTTAAGCGATTTACAAAAGAAGATTTTTTGCCTAGCTTGGGAGAATGAAAAATATGGAGAAATTGCGATAAAAACTAATTTTGTTGAGGGATATATTCGACAGGAAGCAGCTAATTTATGGAAAATATTGGGAGATTTATTCGGGCAAAAAATTACCAGCAAAAATTTTCGTGGAGTGGTAGAACAAAAACAGAGCGATCGCGACAAATTTCCCCTACCTCAACAGATGAAGGAATGGTTTAAAATTCTGGGTTATCAATTTGCAGAAAACTATAACGTTGTAGATAAAATTCACGGCAAAAGATTTTTTGAATGGATAATTAAGGTTAAGACGCGTCGGGGGTATGACCGCATTCTTGTCAGAGGTGTTGAAGGGGAGGTGGCAACTTGCGACCTCAATGCTTTGCGTCGGTCGGTGGCAAAGGAAAAAACTGATGAGGGTTGGTTGGTGGCAGTACGTCGTATTAGTAATGCGGCTCGCCATGGGGTTGAAAAGGAGGAAAATCAAAATCTGTTCTGCTACACTTTTGACGAACTTTTAGACCAGGAAGCTGACTTTGAACGTTATTTTCAATGGCTGGAAAAACAAGTGAAACAGCGGGGTATTGATAAAAAATATGTACCTCTTGCTTGTCGGAAGGAGGAAGTTGACCCCGATACGAAACAAAAAATAGGGGTGAGTGACTACGAGGAAGCAGACGGTTGGATAGATGGTTACATTGATAAATGGCTCGATGACCCCGTGAAAAAGCATCTCTCGGTTTTGGGGGAGTTTGGTACTGGCAAGACTTGGTTTGTTTTTCACTATGCTTGGCAGCAGTTACAAAAATATTTGGATGCTAAAAAACGAGGTGTGGAACGTCCGCGTTTGCCGATAATTATTTTGCTGCGCGACTATGCTAAGGCGGTTAATATGGAGTCTCTATTTTCCGAGTTCTTTTTCCGACAACATGAAATTCCTCTACCCGGTTATTCTGCTTTTGAATTACTCAACCGTATGGGTAAATTGTTGGTAATTTTTGATGGTTTTGACGAGATGGCAGCGAGGGTTGACCGACAAAAGATGATTAATAATTTTTGGGAGTTAGCTCAAACGGTGGTACCGGGGGCGAAGGTTATTCTCACTTGTCGCACCGAACATTTTCCCGAAGCACAGGAAGGTCGCGCTCTGTTGAATGCTGAGTTACAAGCTTCTGTTGCTAACCTGACTGGGGAACCGCCACAATTTGAAGTTTTGGAATTGAAAAAATTTAACGATGAGCAAATTCGTCAGGTACTTTCTTTCAATACCGAACCTTCTACGGTGGAAAAGGTGATGAATAATTCCCAACTTTTAGACTTAGCGCGACGCCCGGTGATGAGTGAATTAATTTTGGCAGCGTTGCCAGAGATAGAGAAAGGGAAGGCGATCGACTTGGCGCGGATATATTTGTATGCGGTTACACATAAAATGCAAGGGGATATTAAGGAAGAGCGGACTTTCACTTCTCTTGCAGATAAGCTTTATTTTCTCTGCGAACTTTCCTGGGAAATGTTATCTAATGACCGGATGAGTCTGAATTATCGGGAATTTTCAGACCGCATTCGGCGTTTGTTTGAGTCAAGGGTGCAGCAACAAAGAGATTTGGATCATTGGCATTATGACATGATGGGTCAGACAATATTGATTAGAAATGAGGATGGCGACTATTCTCCTGCTCATCGTTCTATGTTGGAATTTTTTGTTGCTTATAAGTTTGCTGCGGAGTTGGGAGTATTGGTTGATGATTTTGTGGAGGTGGCGCGGATGCAGTCTCATGTTAATTTGGAGGCAATGGGTGAAAATTGTACTTGGTCTGAATATTTCCGTCGGGAGGTGGATGCTAAGGGAGGGGTTATTTCTATTCCTCCTCTGAAGACTTTTTCTCGCGAATGTCTGGAAAATTTACGTTCGACTTTGGGAAAAATGCCATTGACAAAGGCGGTTTTGGATTTGTTATTGCCGATGTTGCGTCTAGGGGAAGGGAAGGAGGAAAAGCAGAATGTTTGTGGTAGGTTGCGGGAAGTTGTGGAGGAGACTAGGGGAAAAACTGTGGCAAAAGTTGGTTATGTTGGTGGGAATGCGGCGACTTTGTTGGTGATGACTGATAAGTTTGGTTTGGAGGGTTGTCATCTCAGTGAGTCTATTATTTTGGGTGCTGACTTTTCTGGCGCTAGTTTGCAGGGTGTTAATTTTGCTGAGGCAAATTTGGCTGATTGTATTTTTATGGAATATATGAATATAGTCAGGTCTTTTGCTTTTACCCCTGATAGTAAACTTTTAGCAACAGGTGATGAGTCTGGAAAAATTCATCTGTGGCAAGTTGCTGATGGTAAAAAACTTTTGACTTGGGAAGGTCATACCCATATAGTCAGAAGCATAAAATTTGCTGCTGACGGTCAAACTCTAGTTAGCGCTAGCTCTGACAAAACAGTAAAATTTTGGGATATGACAAGCAGTAAATGTTTGAAAAGCTTATCCATAGATCCTAATTTTGTCTTTTATACTGCCTTGAGTCCGAATCTGAAAATCTTAGCTACTGGTAGCATCGACGGTACAACTCAATTATGGGATATTGGCAATGGTAAATGTCTGGCGACCCTAGAAGGACACACAAGTTGGATAAATAGAATAGTTTTCAGTCCAGATGGGGAAATTCTGGCAACTGCTAGCAAAGATACAAATATTAAGCTATGGAATATTACTAATGGCGAATGTCTAGCCAGTTTGTCAGATCATGAAGAAGAAGTCTGGGGTATTGTTTTTAGCCCGGATGGTCAAGTTTTGGCAAGTGGCAGTGCTGACTTTACCATCAAACTTTGGAATATTGGAGATATCAATAACATTTCTGTCTCTGCTACTATACCTGCACACAATAATGATGTAAGAGGAATGGCATTTTCCCCAGATGGAAAAATACTTGCTAGTGGAAGTGGCGATCTAACTACCAAATTGTGGGATGTCAGCTTTGGCGATCGTCCGCAACTCCTGGAGACTTTACGAGGACATACTTCTTGGTTGGAGGAAGTAGCTTTTAGTCCTAATGGAAAAATTTTAGCCAGTGGTGCTGCTGATAAAAAAGTTAATTTGTGGAATGTTGACAATATTCATAATGTCACTCTCCAAAACAATTTGGGAGGTTGGGATAATTGGATACGTTCAATCGTCTTTAGCCCTGATGGCAAGACTTTAGCTAGTGGAGGTGATGACTATTGTGTAAGACTTTGGAATGTAGAAACAGGAGAAGTAGTGGCAGCTTGGTGGGAACATAGAGAGCGCGTTCAATCAGTTGCTTTTAGTCCTGACGGCCAAACTATTGCCAGTGGTAGTAGGGATTTTAAAGTTAAGTTATGGAGTGTTAATACCAGTGAATGTTTAGCAACTTTGGGCGGACATACAGATCATTTGTATATAGTTACTTTTAGTTCTGATGATCGCTTCTTAGTCAGTGCTGGAGACGATCGCTCTGTCAGATTTTGGGATGCTAAGAGCAACCGACATTTGAAAACTGCACCGAAACACTATACATCAAAAGTTTTTGCACTTGCCCTAAGTCCAGATAATCAGAAAATAGCTGTTGGTGGAATTGAACCTATCATTCAGTTGTGGGATATTGAGACAGACGACAATTTAATCAGTTTCCGAGGACATCAAGGAGAAATAATGTCAGTTGCTTTCAGTCCTAATGGTAAGTTGTTAGCAACTAGCAGCTATGATAAAACCATACGTTTGTGGGATGTCACCACCCAGGAATGTCTCGCTATTTTTGAAGGGCAACAAATCTGGACTTATAAGACTGCCTTCAGTCCAGATGGTCAACTATTAGCAAGTGGATCAGAAAACTACACCGTCCGCTTGTGGGATGTCAACACCCACGAACCTTATGCCACCTTTAGCGGACATCAGAGTTGGGTATTAGCAGTAGCATTCCACCCCGACGGTCAAATTATTGCCAGTAGTAGCGCCGACGAAACAATAAAACTGTGGAACATCAAAACAGGAGAGTGCATCAAAACCCTGAGAGTACCCAGACCTTATGAAAACGCCAACATTAGGGGAGTCAAAGGATTAAGCGACATTCAAAAAGCAAGCCTCACAGCATTAGGAGCAGTAGAACTATAGCGCTGTGTGCAGCCCCCTAAATCCCCCAATTCTGGGGGACTTCTAGAAGTAGAACATTAAATTAATACCGTAGGTTGGGTTAAGCGGTAGCGCAACCCAACAGATACAAACTTCATTGTTGAGTACACAAACTTATTGTTGGGTTTCGTTCCTCAACTAATCACTTATAATACCGTAGTAGGTTGGGTTAAGCGGTAGCGCAACCCAACAGATACAAACTTCATTGTTGGGTATACAAACTTATTGTTGGGTATACAAACTTATTGTTGGGTATACAAACTTATTGTTGGGTATACAAACTTATTGTTGGGTATACAAACTTATTGTTGGGTATACAAACTTCATTGTTGGGTATACAAACTTATTGTTGGGTATACAAACTTATTGTTGGGTATACAAAATTATTGTTGGGTTTCGTTCCTCAACCCAACCTACAAAGTGTTCTACTCCATACAGATATCAACTTATTGTGTTGTTATCGAAAAGTGATCGCTTATGCTAAACTACTGAAATACAAGCCATTTCAAGCATCAATTAATGAAAACAGACAAACAATACAATGCTAACATCAGATTCTCAAACCCAAAAGCGTCTTCCCACCATGGAAGAATTACCATATCAAGACGGTAAACCAGTGGATAGCGAAATACAAGACTTAATTGCTCACTTATTAAAATCAATTCTGGCATACATTTGGGCAAACCGTAACGATTGGTTTTTTGGTATTGATATGGGATGGTATTATTCTCCCGACGAAAAAGCTATTGCACCAGATGGTTTTTTATGTCTGGGAGTAGAGCGCGTTAAACATGAAAACTTGCGCTTAAGTTATGTCACCTGGGAAGAAAATGGGGTAATTCCTTCCTTTGCATTAGAAGTAGTATCGAAAACTCCAGGGGGTGAATATAAGCACAAAAAAAGGAAATATGCTCAATACGGAGTGTTGTACTATGTAATTTACGCTCCCCTACGGATACGAAAACCTAAATTGACTTTTTACCGTCTCAATGGAGAAGGGAAATATGAACTGCAAGAAGACAACCCAATGTGGATGCCAGAAATAGGTCTGGGTATTGGTACAGAAGTAGGAACATTTCAAGGAATTACCAGAGAATGGTTGTATTGGTATGACGAACAAGGAAATCGATATTTAACTTCCGAAGAAGCACGACAGGAAGCCGAATTTGAGCTACAGCAAGAGCGACAAGGGCGACTGGAGGCGGAAGTTCAGCGACAGCAAGCGGAACAAAGAGCTGAAAATTTAGCGACGCGTTTGCGAGAGTTGGGTATCGATCCAGACCAGTTGAATTAGAAATACAGTAGAGGCGATCGCTCTACCAGCAGTAGTTGTTGTTCAAGAGCGATCGCTTATGCTAAATTACCGAAATACAAGCCATTTCAAACATCAATTGATCGATAAAAATAGCAAAAATTATGCCAAAATCAGATGATTCAACTCAGGAACGTCTTCCTACACTCGGTCTTCCTGACTCCTCCGTCGTTTATTTATAATATCATGTCCGGATAATAGCGTGATAAAAAAACTTTTTCCTTCAACTCCAGTCCTTCTTCCTTCTTCCTTCTTCCTTCTTCCTTCTTCCTTCTTCTTTCTTCCCTCCTAACTCCTGACTTCCCCTCCTGGGAGGGGGAGGGGCGAGGGGTGGGTTGATATCATGTCCGGTAGCATCGTTTGTGTATAGAATTAGGTTGAAATTGCGGGAAACCCTTCTGCCTCCTGCCTCCTGCCTCCTGCCTTACCTCCTCCAAAGTGTAAGTATTCAGCCGGACATGATATGACTCCTGACTCCTCCATCGTTTATTTAGTTGTTTTTGATGATGTGCATTTAACCAGACACGAATATTCACAAAAAAAGTTGGGGAATACTCCCCAACTCCAAAAGGAGATGAACTTAGATGCAAACAAAACAATTTTTCACAGGATGCGATAGATGTTACTATTTCCGGCTAAACAGTTGCCATTACTGAAGTCGAAAAATACCTCAAATTTAGGAATTTATTCAAACAACTCGTAATGACTTTAGCGTAAAAGGTTAGCCAGATTTAATATAATCTCAAACTTTCAATATCTAAGCAGGTATCAACACAGCACTTTCCGTGCCTACAAAAATGGGGCGTAATGCTTCAACCCACTGTGTAATTCTCTCTTCAGTTAACTCACTTTGGTTAACCTCATCAATAGGCAAACCCACAAATTTACCATTACGCACTGCTGAAGAATGTTCAAAACTGTAACCCTCAATAGGAAAATCTCCCACTATAGTTGCACCAAGTTTCTCGAATTGGTCACACATAAGTTGCAATGCGCCAGCAAAGTGCTTTCCATGACCGACTTGATCTGCTGCACCAAACAAAGCAATAGTTTTTCCTGTAAAATCAGGCTTTTCGATATCCATGTCAAAAAGTGGTTCGCGCCAGTCATTTTGTACTTCCCCAGCACCCCAGGTGGAACAACCCAATAATAAATAATCATAATCAAGAAGTTGACTATATTCGTCGTAATCTTCTTCCATACTATAGATATCACAAAGTTCTTCGCCAAATTTTTCGCGCACTGCTTCAGCGATTTCTTCAGTTACACCTGATGTGCTACCATAAAAGATGCCAATTTTTGCCATAATCAACACTCCTGATTAGTTTTGATAAAATTCATTAAATCTGGTGAGTCAAACAATTTCACTAGCTCGACCCAGATTTTTGAGAGTTTTCGGTGATTTTTACCAGTTATTTGCAGAATTTTCTTGCTTCAAATTCTTCTTAATAGATTAGTCTCTTTTTTTTACTAAATAAGAAGTAATTGCAATAAAATTAGAAATTATTTCTTTAACTGTAGGGTCGAATGGTATTCGCCCTATTCAGTCAGATAACAAAGACCAATTAGAGACTACTCTTCAAATAACCTGGGAATAGACAGGTATTTTTGTATTAACCCTATCTACTTCTGAATATATCGGGTAAATTAATTGAAATCTGTATCAATTGTAGTTGAGAATTCTTTTGAGTAAGTTTATAATTGATCGAAAATTTATTGATTGATTTGGGCTAGGTAAATCTTTGCCCTGATGGTTCTTTTTGTCAGAGCCACAATTAATAAAACATCTCATTAAGCCTCAAATACACCTTTTTGAAAGCAGTTGTAGGAACGTTCCATGGAACGTCCCTACATTTTTTTGGGAATTTTTCCTCAGCCCCCTTAACAAAGTCAGAAGTCAGAAGTCAACCCACCCCTAACCCCCAGGGTCTATTTATTGTCACGCGAGCGAAAAATTGATGGGGGGATGGGAACCCACCCCTAGCCCCTCCCAGGAGGGGAATTTGGGGGGATGGGGGGATGGGGGGATGGGAGATGGAGATATTTGTATATTTGCACAATTAAATGTACTTCATATTAATATTCTCCCCAGGCAATGAATTAGCCCTGCCCGCAGGCCCCTCCGGTGGAGGGGAAGTAGGGGATTTAAGCCTCGCTCCAAAAACCCGATCGCCAATCAAGGCGGAGTTGCGCGACCCATATTATTTTGATAATTTTTTGATTTTTGAATTATCTAAAACTACCGGACAAACTGTGGCATAACTTCCGCAGCAGTAAATAAACCATAAATACCTCTTTGATGTAGAGCAACTCCAGCTTTCAAATAACCAAACGCCGGACCACAAACATTAGCCGCCATGCTTGTCTCATCTCCCAATGTAAAAGTATGTGTAGATATTTTGCCCTCAAAAGTACGGCCTGTAACTTGAACATTCGTACTCAAAGGCTTTTTCGGGTTGCGAGTATCAACAATACCTCCTACACTTACCCGGTCGCGATCGCAAATTCCGGCCAACTCCAACATAATATCGTCAGCGTGTTCCATATTCTCCAATTTCAACAGACCATTGGTCTCCTCCAACAAGGCTTCAACTTCAGCATCAGTCATCGCCTTTGCCCGTTCTACATCATATCCAGGCAAATGGCCAATATCCTCACGAATTGTTGCGCGGTAAGCTTCCCAATTCGCAATTCCCACTCCAAAAGTAATATTCACACTATGAATTTCAGCATAACTCTGAGCTGCAATGGCCGCTGCTGCAGTTAATAAACCAGGAGTTGCCCCACAACCAGTCATATAAGTAATACCCGCAGCTTGTAACTCATCTTTGAGGGCTAATAATTGTTCGACGGCACTGGTACGCTTAATGGCATCCACTAATACACCCCGCCAACCAGCAGCAATAAATTGTTTTGCCACATTTGCCATAAAAGTATTAGGCAAGTTTGGTAAGGCCAGAAAATAACCATCTACAGTATTCGCAACTTTGATTAGTTCTTCAATACTGTGACTACTTAAAACGCCACCAGATTCTAAATGGCCTAAAGAACCCTGAGTATTGTACATGGTCATACATTGGTCGGGATTTAATCCTTGAGTGTTGTAGGCATAACCTTTTTGGTCAGCAGCAGCAACCAAGAGCATTTCTTGTTTGGGAGTGAGTACCCTAGCTGCAGCTTGACCCAGGCCACCGAAACCTAAAACACCTATATGAATTGGATTATTGGAAGTTGTGATTTGCATAGCACTTATAGCACTTAATTTAAGTGGACAGACTTTTATTATCTGCTAAGGTGCATCACTGCGGAAGTCATATCATTTGACGGAAGTTAAAAGTCAAAAGTCTAAACAATTGGTATCAAAAGTTAAAAAAGTCATTGAAGAAGGCAGAAGGCAGAAGGCAAAAGGCAGAAGGCAGAGGGGAAAATTACCGAATAATTAATAATTAATAATTAATAATTAATAATTAAATAATTCGCCCTTTGAAGCCTCCCCTTTTAAGGGGAAAAAAGCGGTCGTTTGCTTTTGCTTCGCAAAACTGGCGTAACGCAACGCTGACGCGAAACGCGACAGCGGAACGGAGTTCTCTCTTCGGAGCGCACCCGTTGGGTGGGATGGCGAGGTCTTTTCGCTGTCCGACCATCGACCAAGAGAAGAAATAATATTTCCTTATATTCAATTCCGTAACGGTTTTAACCTTCTTGTAATTATCAATTGTCAATTAATGAAATGGGGATAGTCAACGACTGGCCACTCTGTGTCTACAAACCCCAAGGGATTTTAAGCACCGCAAGTGACGGTGGGGTATTAAACCCACAAAAGAAAAGATCAAGACGAGGGAATTTAACCTAAAGTTCCTAGTTCATTAGTGACTTAATTAATTGTCTAAAAAATCTCTTTGCAATTATTAGAAATTAACGAAAATGAAATAATTTAAAACCTAATCTTCACTAAGAAAACATAAAAATTATTTCAGATCATATAATGAACCTTTATTCTAAAGGAAGAGAGAAGAACAAAGAAGGCTTTAGTTATCTAGGAGATAAGATTGATTACTAATCTTATGTTAGTTCTCCTAGGTTCTGCTACACAAACAGCTATTCGATCAGTTCTAACGGTTATGAAAACTGATATATATCAGCTTAACCTAGAAAATCATTTGTATTTTCAAGAGATACTTGACCGACAAATTCCAAAATACTTATTGGACAAGAAATATCAAAGAAGAATATTTTCTTTAACAGCATGAGTGATATTTGTCAAGCACTTTTAGCTTGAAGTTTTATTATATTACTCACCTGCCTATTTTCTTGATCCCTTATTTCCTCGTGCCTGAGTCCATTGTCTTGACGGTTTCCAAAATATACGCCAAACTTAACAAATAACTGATGTAATGCTTCAGATTATATTAACTTTTGTTAAGTAATGACTCGTTATCTATCAATTAGTAAAAATTGATTTAGATTAAAAGCAAGTCATTGAAATAATCAAGAAGCAATTTCAGCAGATATTCAGTTTCAAAAAATTGGTATCTGTACATAGTCCTACAACTGTTCATCATTCATCTATGAACATGGAAACTTTAGAGTTCATAATTCATCCGGATGGTCGCGTACAGGAAAAAGTTACTGGCATTGTTGGTGCATCCTGTACAGAAGTAACTGCTGCAATTGAATCTGAGTTAGGTATTGTCTTAACTCAAGAATCAACTTCTGAATACTTTGCTCAACAGCAGCATCAGTCTGATACTGCTAGGACGCAAGTTTCTTCTTTTAGCAGTTACTAAAATTTTTTTTCTTGTTGAGTTCAGTTTATTTCTCTTAGAATTACTATGTCACACTTTAGTCAAATCAAAACTCAAATTCGTAATCTGAAGTCTTTGCAGTCTGCTCTCACAGATTTAGGTATTGACTGGAAATCAGGTCCAACCCAAGTTCGTGGTTATCGCGGACAAACTAGCACTGCTGAAGTAGTTGTAGAACAAAATAATGGGTATGACTTAGGGTTTACCTGGAATGGTAATCAATATGAACTGGTCGCCGATCTACAATTTTGGCAACAAGCATGGTCTGTAGATAGGTTCCTTAATATGGTGACTCAGCGCTATGCTTTCCATACTGTAGTTAATGAAACTGCTAAACAAGGATTTCAGGTTACTGAACAGCAAAAAAATCAGGATGGATCTGTACGTCTAGTTGTTCAACGTTGGAGTGCTTAAATAGCAGTCAGCAGTTAGCGATCAGCACTCAGCTTTCCAAATTATGGAAAAGTGATTTCAAGTTTAGGTTGGGTTTTGCTGTGCAAGCGGAGCATTTCGTAAGAAAAAGCATTAGCAAAACCCAATAACTCTAATACAACTACAACATTAGTAGCGTATTTTGGGTCTATCAACGAAGGCCAACTTACTAAAGTTTATACACATAAGATAATATTATTACTTTTACAAAATGTTAGATTTTTCTTCATCCTCCCTAGAAGGTGAGACAGAACGCTCCGGTTTTGAACCCGAACTTGGTGGAATATTACGGGATGCTCCCGAACGTTCAGGTTTTGAACCCGAACTTGGTGGAATGTTGCGACAAAAGGGAGTTTACGTTGATGAAATTACCTGTATTGGTTGTAAACACTGCGCTCATGTTGCCCATAATACTTTTTATATAGAACCAGATCATGGGCGATCGCGCGTTTTTCAGCAAGATGGTGACTCAGAAGAATTAATCCAAGAAGCGATCGACACTTGTCCTGTAGATTGTATTCACTGGGTTGATTATACTAAACTAAAAAATTTAGAAGAAGAGCGCAAGTATCAGGTGATTCCTATTGCTGGTGGTCCTGTGGATAGCGGAGCAGCTCGTATTGCTAGTCACAGAAATAAGCAAAATGCGGATAAAAAGAAGATTTGATTCTTGTAATTAGGGTTTGCGCTCAAAAGTCTTATGGGTGAGGGTAGGAGACAACCCACCCCTAACCCCTCCCAGGAGGGGAGAAAAGGGTCGGGAGCGAGGAGGTAGGAGTAACAATTGTCAATATTTTGGAAAGAGCGATCGCTCTGAGCTTGTTCGATGTCTACTCTTCCCTGAATAGCTGTCATCGCCTTTTCTAGTAATGTTGCTCCATGCTGAAAGTAGCCTAAGTCCGATTGGAGTTGTTCTCTGAACAAGCGATAGTTTTGGTCAAAAAATTGAGACAAGAAACTGAGATTTTCCCCTGGAAGTTGGCTTTGAATATCGTTGAGTTCTCGTTTATAGTTTTGGGCGTTGATGTCAATAGTTAGGCGATAGTGGTCTAGGTCACGAGTTAATTGAGTATATGATAAATATTTTTGGGGAATCTCTTTTAAGTATTTTTTGAATTGATTTAATTCTTCTTGAGTTAGATTTTTATCGACTGGTATTCCCTGGAAATTTTTTTCAATATAGGGTTCAATATTGTAGATTGTTAATTGATAAGGATCGTGGAAAACAGTTGATGCCAAACGAAAATTTAATTTATGTTTGTGAATATTTTGTTTTTCTTTGGCCGGATTCCAATCAAAGTTATAATCCAAAGCAATGTATCATCATAAATTAAGTACAAGTATATTCTAATAGAAAATCTGGCTTTATTGACTACTGTCATTTTCTAAGAGCTTGTAGTTAGATAAATATAGTAAAATTTTCTTTTTAGTCAACTATTTCATTAAAAACTAGAAGTCATTGTTAATTCTTGAATCTACCAAAATAATGAAATATAGTAAATTTTTCAACCCTACTCTAGAAAAACTAATACCAAAAATTCATGCCTGGTTAAAATCACTAAGAATTAGACTGAAAAAAAAATTCCAAATAAGCATCTTAATTTTAGCCACTTTCCTGGGTATTTTATATTGCTCAATTTCACCAGTACTTACCCAGGAAAAACCTGTAACTATCCAAGTATTAATGTCAGCTATCACAGCTACTCAATTAGAACCAATTCAAACAGACTTTAATAAAACTCACCCAAATATTAACTTAGAAATTGTCAAAGCTCCTAACGATACTAATTTAGTAGAAGACCTTTATACATCATCTTTTTTACTAGGAGATTCACCCTATGACCTAGCTTATATGGACACAGTTTGGGTGCCAAAATTTGCTGCTGCTAACTGGTTACAAGACCTTTCAGAAAAAATTGATAAAGAACAATTAAAAGAAACTTATTTGTCAGGAGATATAGAAGGAGGAACTTACAAAAATAAACTTTATTGGATGCCATTAATCTCCAATGGAGGTATGCTTTATTATCGCAGTGACTTATTAAAAAAAGGTGGATTTGAACCTCCTAATACCTTTGAAGAGCTAATCAAAATATCACAAGAATTACAACAGCAAGGATTAGTTGAATGGGGATATATTTGGCAAGGTAAACAATATGAAGGTTTATCGGCAATGTTTATCGAAATTCTCAAAGGTTATGGAGGTTTTTGGGTTAATCCAGAAACAAATGAAGTAGGTTTAGATCGACCAGAAGCTATAGAAGCAGTAGACTTTTTACGCACAACTATTACCGCCGGAATTTCTCCTCCTGGAGTAACTACTTATGGAGAAGAAGAAACTCGTCGTTTATTCCAAAGTGGTAAGACAGTTTTTCTGCGCAATTGGCCTTATGTATATCCATTAGCATCAAAATCAGAAATAGCTGGAAATTTTGCTATTAAACCAATGGTTCATGCTTCAGGAAAAGAAAGTGGAGCTTGTTCAGGTGGATGGGGGTTAGGAATAGTTAAAAGTACAAAACATCCAGAGGAAGCATGGGAAGTTATTCAATACTTCAACAAACCAGAAGTTCAACGTAAGTTTATTTTAGAAACAGGTCTTGTTCCTGCCAGAAAATCACTTTTTAATGACAAGATTCTAGTAGCAGAATTTCCTTACTTACCAAACTTATTTCCAGTAGTTGAAAATTCTGTATTACGTCCTCCCATTGCTCAATATGCTCAAGCTTCAGATATTTTACAACGTTATCTTAGCGCTGCTTTAACTGGTTCCCGCACTCCAGAATTAGCAATGAAAGCTGCTGCGGGAGAAACTCGTGCTTTGTTGGGAAATTGACTCCGGGAGTAGGGGAGTAGGGGAGTGGGGGAGTAGGGGAGTAGGGGAGTGGGGGAGTGGGGAAGTAGGGGAGATGGGGAGATGGGGAGATGGCGCTCAGATAGAACATTTTTTTATACAATAAGCGGATTTGATATTAAACCTAATAATGGCAAAGATAATTATAATTTTAGAGCTAAGGAAAGGTTTTAAACCTTAATTATTCGGTAATGTGACTACAAAAGACTATTATTTATTCCAAACCTATTGCTCAACAACAGTAGAAATTAATGACAATAAACACAATTGAAAAAAGAGAAAAATTAACAGGATGGCTCTTGATTTTACCAGCTATTCTAATATTACTATTCGTATTTGTTTATCCCATCGGTCGAGCTTTTTGGCTAAGTCTATTTACAGAAAATTTAGGTACTGAATTAAAACCTATTTTTTCCGGCTTAACAAACTACAGTCGAATGTTAACTGATGGTCGTTTTTGGCAAAGTTTATGGAACACTACTATATTTACCACCATCTCTATTTTTCTAGAATTAATATTAGGAATGAGTATTGCTCTTATCTTAGATAAATCATTCCGAGGACGAGGTTTTGTTCGTACTGTTAGTCTCATTCCTTGGTCATTACCAACTGCAGTTATGGGATTAGCTTGGGCATGGATTTTTAATGACCAATTTGGCATAGTTAATGACCTACTTTTCCGTTTAGGATTAATTCAAACTAATATTACTTGGTTAGGCGATCCATTCAGAGCAATGTTAGCAATAATTATTGCTGATGTTTGGAAAACAACGCCATTTATAGCCATCATTTTATTAGCAGGATTACAATCTATTTCTTCTGATTTATACGAAGCTCATGCTATTGATGGTGCTAACTCTATTCAAAGTTTTCGACAAATTACAATCCCATTATTAATCCCACAAATAGTAATTGCTTTGTTATTCAGATTTGCTCAAGCATTTGGTACTTTTGACTTGGTACAAGTAATGACTGGAGGTGGACCTGCTGGAAAAACAGAAACTGTTTCTATCTATATATATGCCACTATTAGACGTTATTTAGACTTTGGTTATGGAGCTTCTTTGGTAGTAGTAACATTTCTGTTGTTAATTTTTACCGTGGCGATCGCTAGTACCGCTACGGGGAAGTTAAAAGTTAAAAGTTAAAAGCAAGTGCGTAATTCTGAGGTTTCCTCAAATGCTGGATTTTGCCCCCCTAACCCCCCAAGTTTGGGGGGAATGAAGATTTGGAAAGTCCGCCAGACTACCTGCAACTCCCCCAACTTTGGGCTTTCGTGAACTCAAAGTCCCCCAGAATTGGGGGATTTAGGGGGCTTTCCTAAACTCATTTGGTAGTAGTAACATTTCTGTTGTTAATTTTTACCGTGGCGATCGCTAGTACCGCTACGGCAAAGTTAAAAGTTAAAAGTTAAAAGCAAGTGCGTAATTCTGAGGTTTCCTCAAATGCTGGATTTTGCCCCCCTAACCCCCCAAGTTTGGGGGGAATGAAGATTTGGAAAGTCCGCCAGACTACCTCCTACTCCCGCAACTTTGGGCTTTCGGGAACTCAAAGTCCCCCAGAATTGGGGGATTTAGGGGGCTTTCCTAAACTCAAAGTCCCCCAGAATTGGGGGATTTAGAATGCTGGATTTTGCCCCCCTAACCCCCCAAGTTTGGGGGGAACGAAGAGTTGGAAAGTCTGCCAGACTACCTCCAACTCCCCCAACTTTGGGGGAGTCTAAACTCAAAGTCCCCCAGAATTGGGGGATTTAGGGGGCTTTCTGGAGTCTCGCTATATTACGAAATAACTCGCCAGCAGTATCCTGTGAGGGGAGGCTTTCTGGTATAGTCTTTTAGAGAAATCACCTTATCTATACAATGTAGCCTCAGAATTGAGAGACTAGGGAGGCCAAAAAGCAACACGCCTAATTTCTGCTAAAACTTTCGGCAAATCATCGATCACCTGTTCATTTCTGAATCTCAGCACTTTATAGCCATATTCCACTAATTTAGCAGTTCTATCATCGTCATAATCAGTCTGGTGAGTGTGAATTTCTCCATCAAGTTCTACAACTAACTTACAAGAAGGACAATAAAAATCTAAAATAAAATTTCCTACGGGATGCTGACAGCGAAAACGTAATCCTTCCAGTTGCTTATTTCGTAGTGCTTCCCACAAAAGAGTTTCTGCTGGAGTCAAATTTTTTCTTAAATTCCGTGCAGCTTGTTCTATTTCTGGAGTTGTACCGCGAATTCTATTTCTATGGTTATTTTTCACTTCCTGAAATTTTCTTTCTTAAACTTATCTGTTTGCTTTTGAACTTAATCTACAATACTTTAAAATAGCCCTGCCCAACTTTGGACTTTCCTGAACTCAAAGTCCCCCAGGATTGGGGGATTTAGGGGGCTTTTAGAGTTTGCTGGTGAGGTCAATTCAGGGGAACTATTTTCATCAAAGTCCCCCAGGATTGGGGGATTTAGGGGGCTTTTAAAGTTTGCTGGTGAGGTCAAAGTCCCTCAGAATTGGGGGATTTAGGGAGCTTTTAGAGTTTGTTGGTGAGGTCAATTCATCTGTAAATAAGGAATAAAAAATGTCTATAGCTGAAAAATCATCATCAAAAAATCAATCATCAATCAAAATAGGCAGAATAATTCTATGGGTAAGTGTGGTGTTAATTGTCATATTTTTCCTAGCTCCTGTTTTATGGCAATTACTCACTTCTTTCAAAACTAATGAAGCAATATCAGCAGTTCCTAATATCTATTTCCCCACTCCCAACCAACTAACTTTTGACCACTATTTTAGTTTGGGTTTGGGTTTTCTCCGCTATGTTTTTAATAGTGCTTTTGTGTCTATTATTTCCACAGTTATTTGTTTAGGAATAGGAGCGCCTGCTGCTTATACTTTGGCACGGTTAAAACTCCCTGGAGAAAATATCATTATTGCCTGCATTTTAATAGTTAGTCTGTTTCCCTATGTATTATTATTTTTGGGTCTATTAGAAATTATAAAATCTCTTGGTTTAGGTAATAACTATATATCCCTAATTATTCCTTACACTGGGATAAATTTACCACTGACAATTCTGGTCTTAAGAAGCTTTTTTCAACAGTTACCAAAAGATTTAGAAGACTCAGCCAAAATAGATGGTTACAGTACAATTTCTATGTTGTGGAATATCATCTTACCTTTAACAATTCCAGCATTAGTAACCACAGGAATTTTAACCTTTATTTTTTCCTGGAATGAGTTTATTTTTGCTCTGACTTTTATTACTCGTTCCGAAATGTATACTATTCCCGTTGCAGTTGCTCAAATAGGAGGTACTTCTGTATTTGAAATTCCCTACGGACCAATTGCTGCTGCAACAGTAATAGGCACATTTCCTTTGTTAATTTTGGTATTGATAGCTCAACGTCGAATTGTTCAAGGTATTACTGCAGGAGCTGTCAAAGGATAAGTCTTTTCAACAATTAATAATTAATAATTAGGGTTTGCTGAAAAAGTTTTTTAGCAGGGGTAGAAGATAGGAGATAGGAAGAACGGGGAATGAGGGAGGAGGTAGGAGTCATTTCAGTTATCAGTACCTCTGCAATAAGGAGGCTTCAAATATGGAATATGTTCTTTTTTTATCCCCTTAAAAGGGGAGGTTTTAGACCACATTTTTTCGGTAAGAATTGTAAGAATCATTTTTCTGCCCAACTATTGCCTAAAATAGGCTCCTTTTTGAGCGTGAACAGCGGAAAATCCTCAAAAAGAAAAGTTAGTATAAAAGGCATAATAATTACAGAAAAATCAAGGGATAAATATATCCGACTACCTCTTCTATAAATTCTATTCTCCCCTACTCCTCTACTCCCCAAAGAAGGGGATTGACTAAAAGGAAAATTTTTGATTTTATCCCCTTAAAAAGGGAAGCTTTAAACCTGAATTGTTGAATTATTAATTATTAGAAAGTATCTGTAAAATAAATCTTAAGAGATGCTCCAAAGTTTACGTTTTACTGGGTTACGGTGAATCACAAAGCTATAGCAATGAGCCCTCAGGTATTTACAATGTCCAGCTCAAAGTCCAGCAAGGGAAAAGGTGTACAAAAAATAATGTGTAAATATGCCAGCGCACATTGCTATAACTATTAACTTTTATCATGTAATCTGCACAACCCAACCTACACCAGGATTTAATATTTTATTTACAGATACCCTCTTAATTATTAATTATTAATTATTAATTATTAATTATGATAACTGGCTTCTGCTTGATAATCTTCTGCTGATAATACTCGCCAATTAGCACCACCTGTTAATTCTAAAACTTGTTGATGATATTTCAACAAACTTAAACGATGTCCTACACTTACAAATGTTGTTTGAGTTGCTTGTAATTTTTGATAAAGTTCTGCTTCATTTTGTAGGTCTAAAGCGCTGGTAGCTTCATCTAAAATTGCATAATTAGGCTTAATTAATAATAGTCTTGCAAAGGCTAAACGTTGTTGCTCTCCCAAAGATAAAACATTTTCCCATGGTAACTCCACATCAAAACCATCTAATCTATCTGGTAAATCTTCTAAGTTAACCAGTTTCAAAATTTTTCTTAATTCATACTCATTAAACTCTTGGTTAATTTGAGGGTATAACAACTGTTCTCGTAAACTTCCTAAAATCATATAAGGGCGCTGAGGTAGAAATAACATTTTCTCCAAATTAGGGCGTACTAAGCGACCCGTACCCGATTTCCATAGACCTGCTATTGCTCTTAATAAAGAACTTTTACCTGCTCCACTTTTTCCAACAATTAATAATCCTTGACCTGAATTTACTGCTACTGATAAATTTTTCACCAGAGTCTTTTGACTTTCATTAATTTCTTCGTGGTTTAAAGGAGTATTTAAAGTAATCTTTTCTAACGCTAATTTAGAACTTTCTGTGATGTCAATTTCCCTATTTCCTTCTTCTGATACTTTTGTGGTCTCTTCTAATGTTTCTCTAAATTTATCCAAACGATTAATACCAGCCGCAAAATTACTTAAGTTGTCGATTTGACTAACTACTAAAGAAAAAGCTCCTAAAACCTGACTAAAAGCAAAACCTGCCTGACTAATATCTCCAAATTTAATTTCACCTGCAAAGTAAATAGGAGCCATAATTAAGGAAGGCAAAATAATTACTGCATATCGATAACCTGTAGTAAAGTAATCTACATTTCTTTGCCAACCAATCAGCAAATTAAAATTATTAAAAACCTGAGTAAATCTTTGTCGAATTTGAGATAATTCTTGCTCTTCTCCTCGGTAAAAAGCAATTGATTCAGCATGGTCGCGGATATGAACTAATCCATAACGAAAGTCTGCTTCTCGTTTTAGTTGATAGAAATTTAAAGGAATTAATTTTCTGCCAAAAATTACTGCTACTAATGTTCCTGCCACAGCATAAATTATCAGAAAAATTGAGAGTGGTATTGATATTGACCACAGAATTCCTGTGAAAGAAATAACGTCAATTACTGAGTTGAGAATTGTCAGGAGAAAAAATAAACTTTGGTTTGTGAAAGATTTAATATCCTCCGCAATTCTTTGGTCTGGATTATCAATTGTGCCTTTTGAATCTATTTCATAATATGACCTATTTTCTAAGTAATTATCTAGAAACTTATTTGTCATCCACTCTCGCCAGTACAGTCCTAGTTTTTGCCTTGTATATGTGTAAATAACAACTATCGGAGTACCAATAATAAAAACTCCGGCATAAACAAATAAGAACCGCCAAAACGTAGGCTGGTCTTTTTCAGATAATGCAGTTGTAAAAAAGTTACCTACATAGCTAATAATTACATTTAAACCACTAACTGATAGAGATAATAATAATAACAAACTTAATAATGCCCAAGGTTGCCAACGTGGGATAAGTTGTCTTTTATAGTACCAAAAACCAATGGCAGGAACTACAATCATTAAAGCAATAACAAATATCCAGTGCGAATTAATAATATTGTGAATTGTATCGACTAAACCAGGAGCAATATTATTAAATGACTCACCAAATATAGCTTCACTAACTATGCAAACTAAACTCACAACTAAAAAAACAGCAGCAAATAAAAACATCAAAAGCAGAAATAATAATCCCAAAAATACTTTGTTTCCTCCTGGTTCTAATGGATAAAAATATGGTTGAGCAATCTGCAAAAAACTATTCCAAAGTTTACTGTTAAATTTATTCATTCTTGGTTGTATACGAACTAACTAATATCAATCATAACCTATGATTTTTCATCTGTAAATATACGGAATTATGCATATAAAAAAAACATGGCAATCGATAATTTTAACTATGTCCATCTATAGCTAATTCAAGCTACCGATATTTACTAAATAAGTAATGAAGTTTCCTAAAAGCTGATCGATATTTTTAAGTAGGGCAAGCTCAAAAAAAGGGTGCATCTCCATTTTGAATAAAGCCAAAAATTTATCGCTTTTAGGCAACGGGCAACAGGCAAGAGGCAACAGGCAACAGGGAATAGGAAATAGGGAATATATAGGAAAAAAAGTATTTTTACTTGCTATGAGATGCACCCAAAAAAAAGACGTTGTATTTTTAATCAAAAAAAACCTAAAAACAATCAATATAAACTTATGAGCTAATTTACAATTTGATACATAGTTCCCAAAATTGACTAATTAATAATTAATAATTAATTATTAACTGGAGAGTACAAAGTTCTTCCAAAAAACTATTTGCTTTAAAGGCTGAAAGTATTACTGGAAAAAGCTTACAGTACTTACAGCTTTGAATAAAGAGTTTTTAACCCTTAGATCGCTAAAAGCCTTAGCTAGCAATAGTTATTCCAAGAACTTTGCACTGTCTAGTTATTAATTATTAATTATTAATTATTAATTATTAATTATTAATTGTTTAAATGCCTGACTAAAATTTTGGTGAAGCTCTAGAAATTTTTTCTGACTCTTCTTGATTTATTTGATATTGTTGCAGTAGAGCTAAAGTTACTAATTTCATTAGCCAATATAAACCAAAAATAACTATAAAAGTAATAAATATTACTAAAATAGGACCTAGATCAAACATATCATTGTAAACACTTTTTACCAAAGCATCAGGGTTAGTAACTACATCCCAACTATTAAAACGTTTGAACCTTCCCAGATAAATACCAATAGCAGAAAGACAATGAATAATTAACTCTATTCCCAGAATAAAATTACTCCAACCTTGTCGATGTAAATAGTAGCCCAAATTAATTAAAGAAAGAACATAAGCTTCAAACCCAATAAACATAAATAACAAATATTGGGGAACTACTGCTAAAGTCAAAACCCATACAGAATTACTTTGACGAATATCTTGATAGAGATGAATAATATCAGTTAATACATAAGGAGCATTAGGTAAAAAAGCGATAAAAATTAATAAACCAAACCACCACAGTAAAGAAAAATATTGGGGACGACGTAATAAACATATACCTAAAATTATTAATACTAAAGTAATAGCGATCGCCACCTCAATATTCAATTTATTGCCATAGGCCACAACTCTGTTTATATTTGGTAATAAAGTAGCGCCCAATAGTAATAAAACTCCCCATCGTATAAAAATGGAGCGAGGTTTGGAAAACAACCAAAAACTCATGGCCAAAGGAAATAAAGCTAAAAATAGATTCCAAGACATGAATCTGCTATTACCTTCTAGAAATTGCCAAGCTGTGTTTATTGCATTGATTATTTCAGCTTTCATTCATAATTCAAAAATGTATGTACAAGTATTCTACAATCCTAACTAAGATGAAATTAAGATTTTAAGATATTCTCTAATTAGCTTCCACTGGTGTTCTATACAAATATTTATTATTATAAATAATAACCGAACGAGCGACTATAAGCCAGAAGTAACATTTTCAAGTAAGAAAGTAAATAAGAACTACAAATTTTCATAAAAATTATTTGATTCTAGAACAACTAATATATAAGCATTTCCTGCGGACTGCTGCGCAAACAGCTACTAGCAGTCAGCTCTAAGTTTTTTAATGAATGAAGCAAGCACTTGCTTAACTTCTACTACATTTTTAAACAAGGAATTGAAGCACAAGAATAACGCAGCTCTAATTGTCCACTAAAAGTAATAAAGCTGACTGCTGAATGCTGACTGCTGAATGCTTAAAATAATATCAGCATAAAAATAGATAATGGCTACAAAACTAACAAAAAATAATTCTCTTCTAGAGCAATTACAAAATAAAATTTATAACTACCGTAATCATGTCGATTATCTAGAAATTCGCCTAGAACAAAGTGAATCAACTACTATTTCATTTTATGGTCTACAATTAAATACAATTAACTCTCATTTTTCCCTTGCCGGAAGTATTCGCGCTTGCCACAAAGGAGGTTGGAGTTTCGTTACTTTCAACAATATTTCAGAACTATCAAATAGAATCGAAGAAGCAATTTCTCACGCTTATTTAGTAGGAAAAAAAACTACTCAATTAGCTCCCATTCAACCTATTCAAGACTATGTAGCAGTCAAATTTGGTCGCGACCCCCGTGGCATATCTTTAGAAGAAAAACGACAATTAATTGAAGGTTATAATCAGTTATTACTAGATTTTGACCCTCAAATTCAGGCCACAAATGTGAACTATCGCGATCGCTTTGCCATTACTTATTTTGTGAATTCTATCGGCAGTTGCATAGCACAGGAACGCCTAGATGTCCATGGCAAATTTAGAGCCATTGCTTGTGGAGAAGGCAGTTTAGTTAAACAGGGCATCAAGTCTATCAGTTCTCGTACGAATTATAACACTCTCTGCAACATTGACAAACAAGTTATCGGAGTAGCAGAACAGGCCATCCGTCAACTAGAAGCAAAACCCGTTAAAGGTGGACAATATACTGTATTGTTAGATCCTCATCTAGCAGGTGTATTTATTCACGAAGCTTTTGGCCACCTTTCTGAGGCAGACTCTATTTATGAGAACCCCCAGATGGAAGAGTTACTGAAATTAGGTAAACCAATAGGTACAGAAAAGTTGAATGTAGTAGATGATGCCACTATTAATGGTTTAAGTGGTTCTATAAAATATGATGATGAAGGTGTTTCTGGACAGCGTAAATATTTAGTTAAAAATGGAGTACTAACAGCTCATCTGCATAATCGAGAAACTTCTAGAAAAATGAGAGAAGCACCTACAGGAAATGCTAGAGCTATAAATGCAATGTATCCACCTATTGTCAGAATGACTAATACAGCTATTGAAGCAGGCGATCTTCCTGTTGAGGAAATGATTAAAGATATAGATCTAGGGGTTTATGCCATAGGCAGTCTAGGTGGCCAAACCAACGGAGAAATGTTTACATTTGCTGCGGCAGAAGGTTATATGATTCGTAATGGAAAAATTGCTGAATCTGTCAGTGATGTGACTTTGACAGGGAATGTATTTCAAACTCTCAAAGATATTGAAGCCATCGGTAATGACTTTACTTACAGTAGTGGTAGTTGTGGTAAAGCAGGTCAAGCACCTTTACCTGTCAGTATTGGCAGTCCCCACTTGATGATTAAAAATGTAGTAGTTGGAGGACATTAAGTAGCTCGACAGTCTTTATTAGATATCTCCGGAAATTATATGTGGATAGCATTTTAGCGTTGCATAAATGCAGGATGATTTTAATAGTTTTGTGGAATAGGCATTTTGCCCATTCCTTATATTTTCGGGCCGGCCGGATGTCCACCTACTTATATTCATTCCATCCCTCAGCAATGCCTCATTTTTCGTATTTTTATCTCATCAAAATTTCTTTCCCTTTGCCTTCTGGAGCAGATGAGCTGTTGCCTAATTCTACAAAAAGTCTATTTTTTTTCGCCAGATGTTTAATAAAAATATAGTCAAATATGACATATCCTTCTGGGAAAAGACTTGTAATTTCTAAGTTCCAGACCTATTCTCTAGAGAGCGATCATGTCAGCGGAACGGAGTTCTATCGCTACTTTATTGTCGTATTAGAATATAAAATATGTCCAAATTTCTCAAATGTCTACCCTGTAACAGATGTAAATATCGCCCTCTCCGAAAGTGACAAAACAGAGATAAAAGCAAAAACCAGAAGTTATGTACTTCACTGAATCAAAAAACTGTTTAGCTTTATACAGCAGGAGTAAATTCACCTTGAATGTACTGCAATACAAAATCAATTGTTTCTTGCTTCAGCCATCCTTTTTGCACTGCGACCTCTCCAAAACGTAAATTTGTTTGACTCTGTTCTACCAAGATAGAATATATTTGTTTCTCATTCAATAATTTTGCTAATTTCAGATACTCACCAACTGTTTTTTTGGGATTATCCGTAATTAGTTCAGGAAATAAGTATACAAAGAAATCTACAGTTTCCTGATTAGTTATTCTCCACATTACAGCGATTTCTCCAAATCTTAGGTGGCAGTTACTACGTTGATATTGTAAAATTTCTTCTACTTGGTTTCCCGTAATTAAACCAGCTTGTTGTAATAACTTTCCTATGGGTTTTGAAAGTTCTTTTTTTTGAAAATCTTTATTGACATTCTGCTCTTCCATATAACTTTATGAAATGAATTTTTCAATTGTAATAATTGCTAAATTTGCATATTTTTAACTATTTTATTTTCTCATCAATATGAAAGAAATTATGACATATAGCAATTTCCAAGAGGCGTGAGGTACGCGCATTCGTTGGTTTTAGGGAACAGGGAACACCGGATCTAGGATCTGAAGACAAATTAATTTAAAGATAGGTGTACCTCATTAGGCTGAGAAACGCTATACCCAATTATAAAATATAATTATGAGATTATTTATTACTTAACCCACCACACCATATATATGGAACTAAATAATTTTCAGGATATCAACTATCAAGTTCACGTTTATTCTTCACAAAAGCTCTTAATCTAAGACTTTTCAAAATCCATCATAACTTTGCATTGTTTTTTGAAAAAAAATTTAAAGATAAAAAACTTCAGGAAAAAGGGGTTATATAGCAATACTAAATCATTTGTGAAATTATTGGACTTCTGAAAAACTTCCTGCTTCTCTCTTCCCTTCTAGCATCCGCTTTCTGCCTCCTGGCTTAAAGTAGCCCATTTTTTTCACGAATCATTTCATATTGCTATAAATGCTTTAATTGACCATAAAGTAATATACTTATACTATTCTTCACCCTCCTTATCTGTGCTATATTATCTGAAGAATAATTTATGTAACCTGATGGACAGTAGCTAACTGTAAACTCCTATTGATTGAACATCAATCTAGAAAAGCTATAGAGACTATCAATAGAAGTTAAGATATTTCTATTTTTGTGAAAAATCATTCTATAGACTCCGCTAATTTACTGAATTTATTTCTAGAAAGTGGCAAAAAACTTAAGGTGGGATTATTATTAATTTATAGATGAAGTCTTGATTAGTAGCACAAACTTATAGGCGGGTTAAAAATAGCTATAATTCGGGGGGTGATGAACAAAGAAAATCAAACTACACCTACTAAAGGATAAATACAACAAAAGTTCAGTAGACAAAAAAATTGACCATAAGAGTCATAACTTAAACTTATCAACTTCTAGACATAGACAATGAAAAAAATAAATCAATTTGTGTTGATTTATTAATGACAAATGGGGTGCAGTCAGACAAAATAATCTAGCCGTAGCTAGACAGATAAAAAGTCAAATAAAATGTTCTAAAAAAACATACATACTGGGTACTGGCCTCAAATGTTTTGCATTCCACTCTCTTCTCTAGATAAACAAGGGAGAATAATAACTTTATTGAATAATGTAGAAAGAAGGCCGAAAAAATGTCAAAAGAAATCTTGATTACCAGAGGGCAAGTAGTAATAGTTGATGAACAAGACTATGAGGAATTATCAAAATATAAATGGTACTTGATAGACGGGTTTGCGGCCAGAACAATCAAGAAAGATGGCAAAAGAACCACAGTTTATATGCACAGAGTGATTATGGATGCTCCCATAGGCGTATCCGTGTATCATATTAACCACAACAAACTAGATAATCGACGAGAGAACTTACGTCTAGTCAAAGGAAGTGCACGAATGCACAGGAGACCTAGCGTCAAACATTCATCTAAATATCGGGGAGTGTACTGGTGTAAAGATAAACGAAAATGGATTGCTGAAATCAAAGTGTACAAAAAACAAATACGTTTAGGTCGCTTTGATGTAGAAAAAGATGCTGCAGTAGCTTATGACGAAGCAGCAAGAAAATATTACGGTTCCTTAGCCAGAACTAATTTTACTATGAATAATATAGAAGTAGTAGAAGATCCCTTGATGTAAGTTCAGAAAGATTATTCATAATGATGCAGTATCGACGCTTTGGGCGAACAGAATTACCAATGCCAATATTTTCCTGCGGTGGAATGAGGTTTATCTATAAATGGCAAGATGTTCCAAAAAATCAAATCCCACTAAATAATCAACAAAACTTAGAAAATACAATTCGTCGCTCCCTAGAATGCGGAATTAACCACATAGAAACCGCTCGTGGTTATGGTACATCCGAGATGCAGCTTGGAGAACTTTTACCCAAGCTGCTAAGGGAAAAACTTATTGTCCAGACAAAAGTAAGCCCAAGCGCCGATCCTCAAGAATTCCAAAGTAAGTTTCAGCAGTCCCTCGAATTTTTACAACTAGAATATGTTGATTTGCTAGGCATACATGGGATTAACACATTAGAAATACTCCATCAGTCAATTAGGCCAGGAGGTTGTCTAGATGTGGCGAGAAAATTACAAAGGAAAGGCCAAGTAAGATTTGTTGGTTTTTCCACTCACGGGCCCACTGATGTCATAGTTAAAACTATAGAAACAAATGAATTTGACTATGTTAACTTACACTGGTACTACATTAATCAAAATAATTGGCCAGCAATAGAAGCTGCTAATCGCTTTGATATGGGAGTATTTATTATTAGTCCCTCTGATAAAGGAGGTAAACTGTATCAACCACCACAGAAATTAGTCGATTTATGCTATCCACTCAGCCCGATGGTATTTAACGATTTATTTTGTTTGAGCCACCCTCAAGTCCATACGTTAAGTTTGGGTGCATCACAACCAAAAGATTTTGATGAACATCTCAAAACAATTGAATTGTTAGATCAAGCTGATAAGATATTACCATCAATATTGGCAAAACTAGAGCAAGAAGCGATCGCTCAACTAGGAGAAAATTGGTTCAAAACCTGGGACATTGGTTTGCCCTCTCTAGAAGAAACTCCTGGAAATATCAATATCCCTGTGATTTTATGGTTAAGAAATCTAGCGATCGCCTACGATATGGTCGAATACAGTAAAATGCGCTATAACCTATTAGGTAATGGCAGCCACTGGTTTCCTGGTGCAAATGCGGAACAATTAGAAAAATATGACCTGAGTAAATGTCTTGCGAATAGTCCCCATGCCGAAAAAATTCCAGATATTCTTCAAGATGCTCATAAACTATTAGGAGGAAAGCCAGTGGAACGTTTGTCCAAAAGCTAAAAGTTAGTTTATTTATAGCAGTCTATTTAGGCTGTGGGTGAAAATATATTGGAATTAACACCGGAGTAGGAAAAAGTGCTAATAGTTTTAAACTTTATTAGTTATCTATAATTTTAATTTTTTGACAAATCCTGTACTGATTGCTATATATATAATTAAAATTTGATAGTCTCAAAAAATCTATGTCATATGAACATATTTTTAACAGTCAAGTAAAATGTTCAGAAGAATTAACCTCTAATGAAGCCATCTTTGCTATTGGTTTAATGGTCATGGCAGTTGATGGTGATATTGATATGAATGAAGTAGAAACTTTAGAGGGTTTTTTACTAAAAAAAGGATTTAACGCTAAAGAAGTTGATGCAGCTAGAGAAAAAGTTTTAAGAATTATTCGTATAGAAAAAAACGAAGCATTATTTTCTGCCGCGAAACAGGCACTTCAAGATGAAAAAGAAATAGAAAATGCTTTTGATTTAGCAGTAAAAATTGCAATAGCAGATGATAAAGTAACAGAAGAAGAAAATAGTTTTGTATTAGAGTTAGCCAGGACTCTAAAAATTAGTCAAGAAAAGGTCAATAAAATAGTTGCAGATGCAACAAAGTATTATCGTAATTCTGAAAAATTAATTGAAAAAATTGAGGAAATTTTATCAGAATTACCTATAGGATCTAAATACGAAGGCTATATTAATTCAACTACAGGTTTAAGATCGCTAAATATAAAAATCCGCACCCCAGATAACGAATTAGTAATACTGAATATTGATGAAACTCGAGATGAAGCTCAAATAGAAATGGAATTGGAAGAAGCTCCACCTTGGATGCTCTAAATATAGCTTTCCAGAAATTACTTTAAAATTTTCTCATCAGTTACGATTAGACTTAGGAATCATGTAAAAATTAAGTTGTACAAATTTTATCTGGGATAAATTGTGAAATATAGCTTCCATCAAAAAAAAACTGTAGGTTGGGTTAAGCGGTAGCGCAACCCAAAATATACAATTGAATTTGCACCTAAAACCTAAAACCTACCACCTAAGAACTTTATGATCGCGCTACCCGAGCGGACATGATATTATTCCCTATTCATTAATTGCGAGCAAGATGCTGGCACTATTTATCATACCGATCTACCGAACTTGAAATAATATCATGTCCGCTGGTATCATTTGTGTAAACCCAAGGGTGAATATCTACAGGAAATTTAGGTTTTTTCAAGCTTTTAAGCCTTCTTCCTTCTTCTGTCTTCCTCTCTTGGTACGCATTCCCTCTGTTGGTCGGCATTCCCATGGCGAGGAAACCAGCTCTTGACAGAGCCGCTCCGCTAACGCCTGGTTCCGACCGCTTGCGTCTGTCGCCAACGCGGGTTCGCACCGCTTCTTCCTTACCTCCGCGCTTACAATACCGATACTACCGAACTTGAAATAACTTGACGTTGAGCTACAAATAACTCTTGAATTCCTGCTTCTGCTAAATCTAAAATTTGATTAAGTTGAGTACGACTAAAGCTACCTGCTTCTGCCGTTCCCTGAACTTCAATTAAAGCAGGTCGAGCATTCATCACCACATTAAAATCAATTTCTGCAGCTACATCTTCAGTGTAATTCAAATCCAAAAATTCTTTCCCCTCCAATAACCCCACTGACACAGCAGCAACCTGATGCACAATAGGCGATCGCTCCAATTCTCCCTGCTGCATCAACTTGTTAATAGCATTCGCCACTGCCACAAACCCCCCAGTAATAGAAGTAGTACGAGTACCCGCATCTGCTTGCAAAACATCAGCATCTACTATAATAGTGCGTTCCCCTAATAAATTCATATCCAGAGAAGCTCTCAAACTACGTCCGATCAACCTTTGAATTTCTTGAGTGCGTCCAGAAAGTTTCATAAATTCTCGTTGTTGGCGTTGGGGAGTTGCACCAGGTAACATTCTATATTCTGCAGTTAACCAACCTTGTCCCGTATCTGCCAAAAACTTAGGTACTCCTGGTTGGATAGTGACAGTGCAAAGTACTTTGGTCTCACCACACCTAGTTAAAACAGAACTGGTGGCAAATTTAGTATAATCTAACTCAAAACTGATAGGACGTAATTGCTCTGGTTGTCTACCATCAGGACGTTGCCAAGTCATAGATATCTTAAAAATTGATTAATTAATAAACTATTGAGAATTACCGAAAAATTCTGGTATAAAGCCTCTCCATTCATAGAGAAAAAAGAAAAAAAATCCTTTGATCCAATCCTCTTATTTATAAGAAGAGGTAATTCTAAATTCGCGCATTCTAAATTATAAATTCTCGAAATTGCTGTAATATTTGTTGTTGGACTTGGGTAACTTGTTGTTCCCCATCAATAGTAAGTAATCTTTGACGATATTCATAATATTCCAAAATAGGAATAGTACGCTCATAGAATAATTCTACCCGACGTCGCACAATTTCTGGGTCATCATCAGCACGCGATCGCTGTAGACATCGATTCATAAGTATCCCCTCAGATACCTGTAAATAAATTGCCCAATTGAGCTTTTGCCCTAAATCATCTAGCAAAAAATCTAGTTCTTCCGCCTGAAAAGCAGTTCTCGGATAACCATCAATTAACCAACCCTGGCTAACATCAGACTCTAAAAGTCGTTGACGAACAAACTGGATCATTGTTTGGTCTGGTACTAACTCCCCCTTTTCTACATAAAGCTGCGCCATCTGGCCTAATGTTGTTTGAGTGGCGATCGCTTCTCTGAGTAAATCGCCAATAGAAATTAAAGGAATCTGTAAATGATTACATAACCATTGTGCTTGAGTTCCTTTCCCAGCACCTGGACCACCTAAAATTATTAGTCTCACAGTCCCTCAACTTAATTAGTCAAAATATAATGCTATAGTGTGGGCTTCTCGTTTCGTAGCCCCGGTATTCCGTCGGGCTCCACGAGCTTTAAGGACGAAATGCCCTACCGCCCTATTTTTGATGAGGATATCAGAACTGTTCCGTAACTCTTGTGTTCCCTATTACCGAATAATTAAGGTTTAAAGCCTCTCCTTTAAAGGAGAAACAAGCGGTCGAGGGATGGCGAGGTCTCGGAGCCATATCCAATCGACCAAGAGAGAAAAAATTTTCATTATTAGTCAATCCTATCCGTTTTCACTCTCGAGGTAATTATTAATTATTAATTATTAATTATTAATAATTAATTGTTAAACCATTTCTTTAAATTGGACATATATATAGTGTAAAATTTGTAGTAGAATCACAAAAAGCACTATATATTGTAAAACAAGTATTGTCCTTGGGCAATGTTTCAGTCCAGCTTACAAACTGGAAAAATTCAGTATATTACCAAAAATAGATTTCTCAATTTTAATTTTCATAATGGTTGCACAACTACAAACCCCTTCTCTAAATATTCCTAGCGATTTACCATACACTGTTCCTGGTCTGGTGCAAGTATTCACAAGTGGTCAGCGCAATTTCTTTACTGATGTTATGGCTCAAGCTTTGAGGATAGCTGGCCAAGGAACTCCTGTGTTGATTGTACAGTTTCTCAAAGGAGGAATTCACCAGGGACATGAGCATCCAATGCAACTAGGACAAAATCTGGATTGGGTTCGTTGTGGTCTTCGTGGTTGTATTGATACGCCGGATATAGATGAAAGTCAGAAAAATTCACTACTGGATTTGTGGGACTATACTCAAAGGGTTGTAGATGAAGGAAAGTATGAGTTAGTAGTTCTTGATGAATTAAGCGTAGCAATTAATTTTGGCTTAATTCCAGACATTGAAGTAATAGAGTTTCTCGAAAAACGTCCTGGTCATGTAGATGTAATTTTGACAGGCCCAGATATGCCAGAGGCAATTTTGGACATGGCAGACCAAATTACTAAAATTCGTCGCAGTCACAGGCCATAAGAAAGAAAGTTTTAATTAGGGTCTGCTGAAAAAATTGGTTAGTGGGGGTAGGACACGGGGACGCGGAGACACGGGGACGCGGAGACGGGGGAACAGGTAATGGTTTGGGTCATTCATTTTATGTTAAGAAATTTTCTTGAATTTCAGCAGAAAATTTCAGTAAATTGATGCCCATAAGAGCCAATAACTAGGAGATAAATTAAATATAAAAAGCTCCATTACCGTAAGCTATCCTGACTTTTAGCAATATTGCAGCAAGCTCTAATTATCTAGGAGATAGGGAAAAAGGAAGAGGTTTTGCTTTCCCAATTCTCTCTTTACCAAGATTAAAATATTAGAATTACTGCCTAATCCTTTATTAAACCATTTATCGTACATTTTTCCTACATTTTCTTGAGAGTAGGCAGTAGGGAGTAGGGTTTCTCGGAATAATATATCTTCACGGTTGTGCCTAGAATTGTTAAAAATATTATTGAAGTTTACTTATTAGTTAATCACTGAAATTTTGAGGGATTACAGCATTAATGTTTATGAATTAGTATAAGTTGATGCTTGTAGAGAAATAATTTTTGTTGTTGTAGAAAATTATCTTTGTGAAAAAATCTTGCAGCTATGATTTTCTTCTAAATTCTGTCTCCTGATTCCTGACTTCTTCTTCAGAGAAGATCAATCCATACTTCGCTTAGAATAATATTTCTGTTACTATCGTTACAGTAAATTCAGAATGTTTAGTTATTGAGCATGAAACAGATATTTTTGGCAGTGCTAACTGTCGCTACGGTCTTATCCATACCATCACCTGCAAGGTCAAATCAACTTAACAATCTTTACGAAAGTTGCTACAAAGATGGAAATAGTCAGAGTTGTGGAAGATTAGGTAGCCTGTGCGGACAAGGAAATGCGCGAGCTTGTAACTTAGTTAATACTGCCAGTAGAGCTGGTATTGGTCAGATTAACTATTATTGCCGACAGCTAAATAATAACCGAGCCTGCAATTTTTTACGACAGGTTAATCAAGCTGGCGGTCCTAGCAACTTAGCTCGTTTGTGCAGTCAGGGTAGTGGCGGAGCTTGCAATGCTCTGAGTGTTATTGCTTGCTATGCGGCAGAGAATTCCAGAGCTGGTAGACCTCCAAAGTGTCGCCTCCTCAATTAGCGGGGACTTTCGATTTGTCTGTTTGGCCTGGTTAATTTTCATGCAACGAGAAAAATGTCAGGCGATCGCTAATTTTTGATTTTTTAAGGCTTAACAAGGGGTTGCACAGCGACGAATGATTTGAGATTTTTGATTGAATTGGATTGTGGATTAATCAATTGCTAGAATCATTAATATTAGGTTTTTTTTAGTCAAAGTCTAAACTAATTTTTGGCAATATCATTCCATAATGTGCAACCCCAATATAGTTAAATAAAATTATGCGAATATTACAGATAGTACCATCTATTTCTCTTGTTTATGGGGGTCCTAGTCAAATGGTTCTAGGACTTTCTACTGCTCTTGCTGCTCAAAATATTGATGTTACTATTATCACTACAGATTCTAATGGAGATATAGGTCAACCACCTTTGGATGTTCCCCTTGATAAACCTGTTAGACAAAATGGATATCAAATTCGTTATTTTCGTTGTTCTCCATTCCGTCGTTATAAATTTTCTCTGAAGTTATTACAATGGTTAAATCAACACGCTTCTGAATTTGATTTAGCTCATATTCATGCTCTTTTTTCACCAGTAACTACTATGGCTGCAACTGTGGCTAAAGTTAACAATTTACCTTATATTTTAAGACCTTTAGGTACTTTAGACCCGGCTGATTTACGGAAAAAAAAATTACTCAAAAAAGTTTATGTTTCTGTGTTAGAAAAGCGGAATATTGCTCATGCAGCAGCACTTCATTTTACCAGTTTAGAAGAGGCAAAAGTTTCTGAAAGATTTGGTGTATCGACACAAGATTTAGTAATTCCTTTGGGTGTTAATCCTCCAGATAATATTCAGGATGAAAAGTTAGTTAATTATCTTCAATCTCAAGCTATAGAAATTAAACATCCTGTAATTTTATTTATGTCTAGAATTGAACCTAAAAAAGGGCTAGATTTATTATTACCAGCTTTAGAAAAGTTATTAGCAGAAGGGATAAATTTTCAATTTATTTTAGCAGGTGCTAATCCTCAAGACCCTAATTATGAAGCAAAAATTCGGTCACAAATAGAAACTTCACCTCTTGCTAAATGTACAAAAATAACGGGGTTTGTCACAGGGGAAATTAAGGCAAGTTTATTACAGGTTGCTGATGTATTTGTTTTGCCTTCTTATTATGAAAATTTTGGTATTGCAGTAGCAGAGGCAATGGTGGCAGGTACACCAGTAGTTATTTCCGATGGAGTTCATATTTGTCAAGATGTGGCAGATGCAAAAGCAGGTTGGGTTGGTAGTTGTAAAATAGAGGATATCGCTATTTTAATTAAGTCAGCCTTGCAAAATGAAATAGAAAGAGAACAACGAGGTTTGAATGCTAAAGAGTTAGCTAGAAAAAATTATAGTTGGGAAGCGATCGCTACACAAACTATTCAGGCTTATCAAAAAATTATTACCTAATTTACCCCATTATTTAATTAACAGTTATCAGTTCACTTTTTCCAACTCCAATAGACGATTTTTTTTGCTAATTAAATGGATTCGATATTAAGTTTTTGGGTGGGATTAGTATAGGTAATATCGGCTAAAGGGGATGACTTCTTTTAGCCCAATTTTGGAAGATATAGAAGTCGAAGAAAAGGGCGTGGACATATCAAAAGCTTAAAATTTAGACTACACAAGATTTTTGCTTCTTGCTTGTTACTTCTGCTATACAGTTTCAATACTGAAACACTTGTTTAGTGCTAATAAATAACTGTTTAAACCCTCGGTAATACACCTGATATAGCAGTCGAAGCAAAGATTAGGACAGGTAAAAGCTTAAAACTCAGACAACGCAAGATTTCTCCTTCTTCCTTTTTCCTTCTTCCTTCTTCCTTCTTCCTTCTGCTATAACTGATAACTGTTCGCTATTAATTGATTTAAGTCTAAATCGTGAGCATCAAAAATTTTTATCTATTAATAAACTTTTGATTTTTTACAAATAGTAAATAACCAGATTTTATTTACTTTTCATAATTTTGATTCATAATTTTGATTATTTCTATACTTTCTAGACTTTTTTTTATTCTCCTGATAGTTTTCTGACTGAGCTTGAAAAATTGCTGAAGCGGTCTCTACAGGCACTTCCAATATCTGACACAAACGAGTTAAAAATGTTTGTTCTTTACCAGAAAAAACTCCATCTATTAAGATTAGATCGATAGCTAATGTAAATGCTGTTTCTTTATATTCTGGATGTAGCACATCGTTGGCTATAGCAACTAAATTATTAATACCTTTTTCACTGAGTAAATTGAGCAGTCTATCTAGCATACTTGTAATCTGTTTTTCTGAATAGCCTTTAAACATTTCCATTTGCGTCAAAAGTACTATAACTCTTTCGGTTTCTTGATCTAAAAGATAACCATCTGAGGCAATGGCAGATATTGCAATAGCAGCTATTGCTTCTTGTTGTGAGAATGCCATTCGATTTGGATTGTAAACTCCAAGAACCTTATTTAATAAACTCATGTTAGGCTTTGCCTCCCAATTTATTGTTTGTTTATTTGCGTACTATTTTATCTTATATAACAGCTTTTAAGAGTTTATTGTTTATATCACAGTATTTTTTTTTTGTCAACTAGACTTGTTTGAAAAATTAATAATTAATTAATTAATTAAGAATATTAAAGTTGTGTTGAAAGTCTGAATAAAAAACCGAGTTTATTTATTATGTATAATACCAAGCGTGAAAAAAGAATGCTTAATTTAAGTGACACTTCAATTATTAAGTAATTAACACAGACTGAATATTTTTTGTGATAATTAGCACGCCAGTTATTCTGAATTATTCTTATTTTTACCTCTCCCTGTACGGACGTTGCATAAGGGCGTCCCTACTCACTCCCCTATTTCCCCTCCTGGGAGGGGTTAGGGGTGGGTCCCCCGCAATGCGAAAATGTAGCAAACATTTATCAAATTGGTATAAGAACAATTTTCTGAATCAAGCTAGCTTTTTTGTAAGCATTCAGCCGTCAGCTATCAGCTATCAGCTATGAGTTATTAGCTCATTATCAGCTCAAAAGAGGATTAGTCTCCAAGGATAATTAAAACTTATAAAAAAAATGTCTTCAGCTAACCTTAGTAATTTCTTGAATATGTTCAAAAGCTGATAGCTGTTTGCGCAGCATTCCGTAGGAAATGCTAATAGCTGAATGCTTACGCTTTTTTTATTATATTCAACACTGATATAACTCCTTTTTGTTATCTTGAATTTTGAGGTAGGATTAATATCATGTCCGGATAATTAGCCTTCAAAAACTGTCTCCTATTCTTCCATCTTCCATCTTCCACCTTCCATCTTTATTCCCTCCTGACTCCTGACTCCTGACTCCTAACTCCCTCATAATATTTCTTGATTTATTCCTACATTTAATCATTTTCTAATGGAGTTAAAAACAAACTTCCCGTTTCTGGAAATCCCAACTTATTAGACTTATCAAATCGCCAATGTTGTTGATAACGATTAAGAAAATTCTGACCTACAATCCCATCAATACCTATTAAATCAAGAATTTGATTATTAATAATAATCCCATCTAATTGAGATACTTCATACTTTTGTAAACTCACAGTATCCAACTTTGTTTTCTGAGCAATTTCAGTACCACAAAATCCTAAGACATCTATTTTTTCTGCATTAGCAATATCAACTCCTAATTCATTTGCTAAATTCTGAGATAAAACCATCAAATCTGCTCCTGTATCTAATAGAAACAGAAAAGGTCCTTTACCATTAATTTTTACCTCAGCTAACATAACTCCCATTCTACCTATCAAAGGAATAGCATTATTAACAGAAGAAGAAGGAGGTAGTAACTCCAACTGAGAAGTTTGAGGATTAATAATTACATCAAAACCTTTGAGAAAATCTAAACCTAAAACACCCGATAAATTACCAGGAATAGCTGTTTTAGATAAACCCATTCCTTGCAAACCTTTTACTGTAGCTGCATCAACTTTTATCGTAGGTAAAGTATGTATATTAGCATTAACATTTGAACAATCATCACCGACAACAAAATAAGATAATAAATCATTAGGAATAGGAGTACTTGCTAAACCCAAATTTTGAGCTATTTTGCTCTCTATAATTGTATTAGAAGCACCTGTATCTAATAAAAAACTTTTAGTTTTCCCTGCCACTATTACTGGAAGAGTAAATACCTGACTATTAGTAAGTTTTTGAAGTTTTACAGTAGCTTTTCCTTGACTCAGAATTTCTGGTAAACTAGCTCCACTTATTTCTAATAACGCCTCCATTCTTTGATTAGCATCTGGGCGAAATTTACCATCTGGAGCTAACATTATTACTCTCATTGTGCATTGCATAGAAGCTACTTGTATCGTTTCTAAAGATGCTTCTGTGGGTTTAACTATTTCTCTTACACATTGAGTTAGTTCTTGTAGAACTTCTTGGGATAGTCTACTAGGTTTTGATGATGGTATTTGAGCAAGGGTAGTAGGATAATTTTGTTCAGTAAAATTGGGCTGAGGTACAAAAATAAAACCAATAATCCCTATAGCTGAAATAATTAATTTAATGGAGGTAGTTTTTGGCATAATACTAAATCTGCTTTAGCTAGTACCTTGATTATGAGGATAAGTTTAACAATTAACTATTAACTATTAATAATTACCTTCTAGCAACTACCAACTAATTCTGTGCCACCTGACATAAAATTGGTCTAAAACCTGCTACCTACTACCTACCACCTTTAATTGATTAATAAACTTATTAACTCGATCTAAATACTCATCACCAGCAATAGCAGCAACATTATTATGATTTGCACCTGGAACCATATATAAATCTTTAATCTTAGCAGGAGTAACTGCAAATAATTTTTCGCTCATAGAAGCAGGAACTGACAAATCTTCCATACCATGAATTAACATAATAGGAATATCTAATTTCCGTAATTTTGTAATAGAGTCAAATTTTTGATGTAGAAGTAATTTGATCGGAAAAAATCTATAAAATCCTCCTTGATAATCCACCATATCGTGAATAGAAGTAAAAGAACTTTGAATAATTAATCCCGCCATTTTCGGATGTCTTGTAGCCAACTCAATAGCAATAGCACCTCCCAAAGAATGACCATAAACCAGTATATTTTGCGGAGTAATTTCTCTTTGATTAACTAAATAATTCCAGACAATTTCTACATCTTGATAAATTTGTGCTTCACTAGGGAAATTCCCGGTACTAAGTCCATAGCCTCGATAATCTATTAATAATACATCAAAACCTAACTTATGAAACCGATAAACTTGTTCAACATTTGCTCCTATATTGACACCATTACCATGGAAATATAACAGCACGCCTCGATTTAGTGTGTCAGAATTAGCAGGTATCCACCATCCATGTATTTTTTCTAACTTCCCTTTTTCACTTGAGACAGATAACCAAACATCTTCATAAGAGAGATTTACATTTTCTGGTGTTATTTCTATAACTGAACTAGGGAAAAATATAAATAGCTGCTGTAAAAATACCAAAAATATACAGACAGCAACATAAGCGGTCACCAAAACTATCCCAATCATTAATACCCACTCCAAAACTCAAAAAAAATCATAAGGCCACATAACAAAAACCTATAATTGTATCATCAGGATTTACGTGGGCGAATCCAGAAACCCGATTTTTTTGTAGATGTCTACTAGAGACAACGATTTATCCTAAAAACTGGGTTTCTTTGCGTAAGTCCTAATCATGTCCACTTAATTACGGCTACCTGGTTAACTCTCAGTGTCTGGAAGGTGGGGAGTGTGGGAAGTGTAGAAGTTCTACTCTACTTCCCAGAAAATCTTCTCTTAAAAACTAGCTTTCCCCATTTGAGGTTGGCGTTTATACCAATCATTTGATTGTTCATAAACATGAGCAACTTCAAATAATAAAGCCTCCTTCAAAACATTACCAATTAATTGCATACCAATAGGTAAACCTTTTTCATCAAAACCACAAGGTAAACTCAAAGCAGGTAAACCAGCCAAATTAACTGGGATAGTCATTAAATCAGACAAATACATACTCAGTGGGTCATCAGTCTTTTCACCCACCTTAAAAGCAGTAGTCGGAGCAGTGGGACAAGCCAAAATATCCACCTGAGCAAAAGCCTTATCAAAATCTTCCTTAATCAAAGTCCGGACTTTTTGAGCCTTAAGATAATAAGCATCATAATATCCAGCCGACAAAGCATAAGTACCAATCATAATTCGGCGCTTAACTTCCGTACCAAAACCCTCAGCACGAGTCTGAGCATACATCTCCAAAAGATTTTCTGACTTAGGAGCACGGAAGCCATATTTCACCCCATCATAACGAGCTAAATTAGCTGAAGCTTCCGATGGAGCAATAATATAATAAGTAGGCAAACCGTAGCGGAACCTGGGACAAGAAACGACCTGAATTTCTGCTCCCAACTCCTGTAGCTGTTCCACTGCCTTAGTAAAAGCTTGATTAACAACTGGGTCTAAACCCTCACCAAAAGTTTCTTGAATTAGACCAATTCTGATTTGCCCTTTTGGTCTTAAATTCGGTCTCAGGTTCCTAGTATAATTCGGGATAGACACATTAAGACTCGTAGAATCTTTAGGGTCATAACCAGCGATCGCCTGCAACAAAATCGCAGCATCCTCAACAGTCCTAGCAAAAGGCCCTATTTGGTCTAAAGAAGAAGCATAAGCCACCAACCCATAGCGAGAAACCAGACCATAAGTAGGCTTCATACCCACTACACCACAAAAAGATGCTGGTTGACGAATAGAACCACCAGTATCTGAACCCAATGCAACTACAGACTCTTCAGATGCCACTGCTGCGGCCGATCCCCCAGAAGAACCACCAGGCACTCGTTCCACATCCCATGGGTTAGCCGTAACTTGATAAGCAGAATTTTCCGTCGAACTCCCCATGGCAAATTCATCTAGATTTGTCTTGCCCAGAATAACTGCACCAGAATCTAAAAGTTTTTGAGTCACAGTCGATTCATAAGGAGGAACAAAATTTTCTAGAATCTTAGAACCACAAGTAGTAGGGATACCTTGGGTACACATATTGTCCTTCACAGCGATGGGAATCCCTGCTAATTGTCCAATTTTCTCTCCTGCAGCAATTTGGGCATCCACCTGACGGGCCTGTTCTATGGCCTTTTCTGCCGTTACACAGATAAAGCTTTTCAACTTTGGCTCCAACTGGCTGATGCGTTTTAGGGCCTCTTGGGTAATTTCTACAGCAGAGCGTTCTTTACTTATTAGTTGTTGATGCAGCTCGCTAATGGATGCCATGCCTATACCATCATTCCTAAAGTTCAGCTATTAGATTATACGGTTATATCGAATTAACTAAAAATAATTAACCATCAAAAATTCCTAATTTTTCGTCTTATATAGCAGTCGAAGCAAAGCTTAGAACATTCCTAAATGCTCAAACTAGCCTCAGAGATTACTTCTGACTTTTGAGTTCTAAGTTGCGGGTAGCACTATATATCCCAAGGTAGATTTTATCCGGAGATTGGCACATAAAGGTAGAGAAGATTAAAAACTTCCATAATTTCCTCATAGGAGGTATGCCAGCAAAAGCTAATTTGAAACCACATCTTACGGTAGAGGAATTGAAAATTCGCTACCGACAAGCTCCAGATACCATCGAATCTCGTCGGTGGCATCTCCTGCTTCTAATTGCTCAACAATGGTCTATTAAAAAAGCATCTGAAGTTGTGGGACTTAACTACGATTATGCTAAGGAAATTGTTGGGCGCTACAATAGAGAAGGTCCAGAATCTGTGAAAAATCGCAGTAAGGACCGTCAACCACCACCTGCTAAATCTTTGTTGACACTAGCTCAACAGCAGGAACTTTCAGAGGCTTTACAAGGGCCTGCTCCTGATGGTGGAGCATGGTCTGGTCCAAAAGTAGCCCGTTGGATTGCTAAGAAAACTGGTCGCGACCATGTCTGGCCTCAACGAGGTTGGGATTACTTAAAACGACTAGGCATTGACTGGAAAAAAAAGTAGAAAAATATTCAATCATCATCTTATGGGATTTTGAATTGAAGAAATTTTTCTCTACAGGAATTTTAGATTTTTATCCTGTATTGCAGTCCTATTTGAGTTGTAAGAAAAATATTTTGGAATTAAGAAACAAGGGTGCAGCTTCTGGTTTAGGGGCAGATACGAGTTACTAAGGTATGGCGAACAAATCTAGCTGTAATTAATTGACTAGGATAATAGATTTTTTACAAGTTATTTAAAGCCTACATTGGGCATTTTAAAGCGTAGTATAAAGGGCAAGTATTCAGTAGTTAATAGTTATTAGTTAGTAGGGAGTAATACTGGCTAATCATTTCATATAATCTAGTATAAATACTTGATTTATTTAGATTTATTGATTTTTTATTGTTTTTTTATCTGTTAAATTATAAGTATTTATAGAGTATAAAATCTGATAAGAAAAGCCAATTTTGTGGTAACTTTATATGAAAAAATGACGTGTTTAATCTAATTAAAAGTACTATTTAATACTAAATATTCTTCCCAAAAACCCATTATATAAATAGCTATAACTTCTCGATATAAAATTATTAAACCTATTTTTGTAGAGAGTTTTTGACAAGGGAATTTGGTATCAATCAATAAACTGATGTAAGTAATTAACAGCTTTTCCGGAACAAGAGCGAAAGTCTTGATAAATGGGATGAAGGTTGTTGAGAATATAAGTAATAAATAATATTTATAGCAATCAAAGGAAAGGTTAGGACAGATCAAAAGCTTAAAACTCAGACAACGTAAGTAAGATTTTTCCTTCTTCTTTCTTCCTTCTTATTTCTTCCTTCTTCCTTCTTACTTCTTCCTTCTGCTATATCAATTATTTATTGGCAATAACCTACAACATAAATATCCCAAGATTTCGTGGTTATGAAAATCAATATTTGTACAAAAATATTTTTAGCATTTGCTTTCTCCTTGGGGATTAATTTAACTATCGATAATCCTGCTGATGCTAGACCAAAACCTAGATTGCTTTGTGAAATTAAAGAAGAACTATGTCAAAGAAAGGAACAGGATGTATGTATAGAAAAAGAAAGCTGTTCTGAAAAAACAAAGCCAGTAGTCAAAGAAGTTCCACCCATAATTCGAGCTAATAAATTTTATTGTGACCGGGGTAAAAATGGTATCCCAACTACTTTTGTCAAAACACCACAAGGTACTTATCCAGTGATTCGTTGGGTTTCTAATTATTTCTTATCTGCTGGATATAGTCCCCTTACCCGTTGTCGCCAAGTATCAGATAAATTTCAATTTTTCTATGACGATGGCAGACTAGATTACATTACGACTGGTATTGTTAATCGTCAACCCGTAATCTGTGTTTCTAGCAGAAAGGGTGGTCCTTGCCAAGGGGTACTATTTACTCTCAAACCTCAGCAAAGTGCTAGTGAAACAGTTCAAAAGTTATTTGATATTCGAGTTGGTGCTGCTACAGGTCCACTATATGAAAGTGGTTCCCGTTTCTATTTAAACTTTAATGACTATATAGAAGGTTTATTCAACAATTAATAATTAATAATTAATAATTAATAATTAATAATTAATAATTAGGGTTTGCGCTGAAAAAGTCTTTTAGTAGGGGTAGGAGACAGGAGACAACCCACCCCTCACCCCTCCCCCTCCCCTCCTGGGAGGGGAGAAATGGATCGGGAGCGAGGAGGTAGGAGTAACAATTGTAAGAATGATTTTTCTGCACTCCTGACTCCTAAGAAATAGCCTAGCTATTTGTAGCAAACATTTATCACCCTTGGTATAATATCCTTTGAATTGGCGATCGCTGATATTAACGATTTGTATTGGTAATGGATTATTTTATTTCCCAATACAAGCACTGTCTAAAAATTTTGATGACTTCAAAAGTTCTGAAACTCAAATACAAGTTCAAAATTGTACTGACTGTAATGATTTTTGTACTATTGAAGAGCTTAAAGATTTAGCTAAATCAATCACAGTTAAAGTTATTTCTGAAAATGGTTGGGGTTCAGGAATTATTTTAAAACGGCAAGAACAAATCTATACAATTGTTACTAATCAGCACGTTTTAGATACTCGAGATAAATCTTATCTGATTCAAACTCCAGATGGTAATTTCTATGAAGCAAATCAAATAGAAAATGAAAGTTTTCAAGGAAATGATTTAGCTATATTACAATTTCGCAGCACTGATAATATCTACACTGTTGCATCTCTAGGAAATTCTCATGCTCTTGTTCAAGAGGATAAAATTTTTGCTGCTGGGTTTCCTATTTTAGAAAAACCTCAAGATACAGAGTTTTTATTTACCAGGGGAAAAGTGTCAATATTGTCCGATAAACCTTTAGAAAAAGGTTATCAAATTGGCTACACTAATTTGATTAAAAAGGGGATGAGTGGCGGTCCTCTACTGAATATTTACGGGCAAGTTATTGGTATTAATGGGATGCACGCTTATCCTTTATGGGGCGATCCTTATGTATATAGTGATGGCGAGCAGCCTAATATTAGTTTGCGTCAACAAATGAGTCATTTAGCATTTGCTATTCCCATTGAAACTGTCGCTAAATTAGCTCCCCAATTTGCATCTGTACCAAATATTAAAGTGACTCAAACTCCTAGTAGTAAGATTTTTAAGTATTTATTTTTTCCTGATTTTATTGATGTGCTGAATTGGAAATTTTGGCGTTGCTGAATAGTGATACCAACGCGCACTGCTATATAGAACCCCTGATCGTATCTTCATAAATATGAGCGTTTTTTTAGCTAGGAGTCAGGAGACAGGAGACAGAAGGGAAGAGGGAAAAGGGAAGAGGGAAGATGTGGGGAGAAATAATACAAAAAACACTCCTTCAGATGATTTTTCCTCAAATATTTCCTTATTCCTCTATTTCCTATTCTCTACTCCCTACTCCCTGCTTCCTTTTCACTCAAATTCATTGTCAAACGCCAAAGAAGGTACTGCTACATAGCACAGGTAACGGAATATGGAGCAGCAAATATTTATCTAAAATCTTATTTATTGTTTAAAAAAACATCTCAGGATTTCTCATTACAAACAATTGTATTAAATTATACTATTTTTTGTGATTTGAGTTACATAATGTTTTATTCTCTCTACAAACACCAGAAAACATAAAAAGCAAAAATTATTAATTTTACATGATATTTTTTCTATTTCCGGAAGATTTGATGATGGATTAGCAAAAAAACACATAAACTTTAAAAAACGGCTGATATTTGTAAAGATTCAGTAAAGTGAGGGATTTCACCCTACCACCTTGAATCTAGATCTTCTAAGATATATGTATAAAAGTTTTCCATTAAGTTAAAATATAATATCAGAGTGCTAATGTTATGAATACATCTAACTTATCAGTCTCCTCAAATATGAATTCTCTAGTAGTTCTAGAACACAAATACTCAGCTAACTTGTATAAACAAGTAGCTCATCCCTCTGTTAATAGTCTAAGCAAGCGCCTGATTGATATTTTAGGAGCCTTAGTTGGGTTAGCGATCGCAGGAGCATTTGCAATTCCTGTATTTATAGTTATGCAATTTGATAGTCCCGGCCCGCTATTTTTCAGTCAGGTTCGCTGTGGTTTTAAGGGTAAAACTTTTTGGATCAGGAAGTTTCGTTCAATGGTTGTTGATGCAGAAAAACTGAAGCACTTAGTCAAAAATGAAGCAAAAGGTAACATCTTTAAAAATGAGAAAGATCCTAGAATAACTCGTATAGGTCGCTTTCTGCGTCGGACTAGCTTAGACGAGCTACCTCAATTCTGGAATGTTCTCAAAGGAGATATGAGTTTAGTTGGAACTCGCCCTCCCACTGTTGATGAAGTCAAATATTATGAAGCTCATCACTGGCGCAGACTGGATATCAAACCTGGTATGACTGGAGAATGGCAGGTTAATGGTCGTTCTAGTGTGAAAGACTTTGAGGAAATAGTGTGTATGGATATTGACTATCAGCAAAAATGGTCTATTGCATACGATCTCAAGTTAATATGGAAAACAATTTGGGTGGTATTTCATAAATCAGGTGCATGTTAGTTCTACTTTTTTTCGGGGTTTCTCAGCAGACAGAGACTTTAATGCTGCTGTTAACCTAGAAAACTATGTAAGTCAGTAGGTGGAGTTCCCACCGATCTGAAGCCTGTGGAGAAGATAAGTTACAGACTGCGGTCAGTGGTCTTCTGTGTTTGCGCAGCATTGCGTCAGCACGCGCAGGAAGCTAGCTCCAAAGCTCATGCAATCATGCTTGAGTAAGTTTGGGTAAGTTTAGTAGAACGGTTCAATTCTGCATTTCTCAGAAATAGATAGGACTTACGCAGTAGAACCTATTTTTGTCATTGCGACGACCCACAGGGAAGCAATCTCAAACGCTACTTTTTCGTGCCTCAGTGCGTAAGTCCTGAATATATTTGAGATGTTGCTTAATGCTACTAAAATAGGAGTTATTTTGAAACTAAGAGAAAAATTCTAATTATTCCGCAGCAAATTAGATTTAATTAGTTATTAATTATATTATATGGAATTGTTAACCTACTATCTTTGCTGATGCAGAGCTTCCGTTAATTATTCATAGGACTTACGCACCTGCGACGTATTTTCGTCATTGCCACAGGGAAGCAATCTCAAATCCTAGTTTTTCGTACCTCATGCGTAAGTCCTGATTCAAATAAGCGTGGGGATCTCTAACAAGATGGGAGCATATTGCTCCCACTCCCTAATAATTAAATTTTGAAAGACCACTACTATATCTTCTATCTTGAATTATAGCCTAGTCTTTTGAAATAATTCGCTTATTTTTGACTATGAAATGGGCAACCACCAGCCGTTAAATCTTTGATAAATTTACTATTATCAAAATAATGTTCTACAGACAAAATTTTTAAATCTTCAGTTACTCTCGCAATACTAATGCCAATAATTTCGATTGTTTCACCAGTAGGTTGATATTCTTTAAAATCACCTTTAAAAGTCCCCCAATGTCGCCATTTAAAAGTAACATTTGGCGGCCCAGAAAGCACTTCTATTACTTCCCAGAGAAACCCATTGGGAAAAGCTGTAAGAAAAGTTTCAAAGGATGATTCAAAGGTTTCTTTGTCAGGGTCATAATGTTTATTTTTACTAATAAAAAGATTATATGTCCCGTGTTTTCCTGCTTCCTGAGCAGTATATTCTTTTCCTCCATTACTACTCATGCGAAATTTATCGGCAACAACAGATAACCACTGTTCAGGATTAATTTTATTAGATGCTTCCATCTCAAAAGTTCTGACTAGGTTATGAGCGATCGCTTCTAAAGAACCTTCTGGATGATCGTATTTACTCTCTTGTTGAAAAACTCGATCATTGTGAGAATAATCTGGTCGTTTCCCGCCTCGCCATTCCACACCTATATCACTAGAAATTACTTTTTCTCTATCTTGCACCCATAGGGGTAGATTTGTAGAATTAGTATTACTCATATAATTTTTATTGCTAGGATGAAGTACAATTTTTTTAATTTTAGAGGATATACAACAGGAGAAAAAAAGTATAATATTTTACTTATTCGCCATAAAAAATGCTATACTTATCCTCAATTATTTGATGTGGATTTACACTTTCATTAATTTACTAGATTATTTATTGCTGCCATAGTTTATTACATAATGATTTAATGTTTTTGATGACAAGTCAATGGGAATTAAAAACATTAATCAACCTTATTCCTTTTTTCCTCTTCATTTTTCCAGCAAGTAAAAATCATCTTGACTAAAACTATATTTAACACCTTGTTGTTGAGATTTTGAATAAACAAAATTTCGTTCAAATTTTAATCCCACTTTTTCCATCACTCGAATAGATGCTTTATTTTCTAACAATGCACTTGCTGCTACTTGCTGTATTTCCCACTCTAAAAAACCTTTCCGAATTAAGGCTTTTGAACCTTCAGTTGCATATCCTTTTCCCCAAACTTTTCTTTGTAACCGATAACCAAGTTCAATATCATTCTCTTGATACAATGCTGCCCCCATATAACTATCTAAACCTGGTCGAAAATGAAACCAACCAACAAATTTATTACTTGACTTTTCAATCGCTGCCCAAAAACCATAACTCTGATATTGTTGGTAATACCTGAAAACTTTAGGCAAAAATCCATTTTTAATCTCATCGTAGCTTGTAGGTGTTCCTGAGCGATCGCCTAATTTTGTATATCGAGTTACTTCTGGGTCACTATCTAACTCAAATAATAATTCTGTATCAGCTTCGGTAAACTCTCGTAAAACTAATCTTTCTGTCTCTAGAAAAATCTTCATTATTTGACCTCAATTCTCACTAATTAGGGCTTGCTGATTAAATATCAAAGTATTTATAGATAAAGGTTTTAGCTGTTTTAGGTTTAAAAAAAGTGCCAGCTTTTCGGTCAAAAAAGCTCAAAAAAACTAGCATTTTGTGCAAGAGTTGGGCAGAAAAATTAAGGGACAATTCTTACTCTTACCTCCTCTACATTCCCTGTTCATCCTGTCTCCTGTATTCCCCTCCCCTCCTGGGAGGGGGAGGGGCGAGGGGTGGGTTGTCTCCTGTCTCCTACAAAGAGCAAAAATACTAGTGAAGCGCAAACCCTAATTATCCTTGATTATTTATAACTTTTCTTCAGTTAAACAAAGTTTTTATCCTTAACTTTACCAGCAGGAAAAATGTTTCCTCACTTTAAATAAAACCGTTTTCACTCAAAAATTCTGGTGTAATATCTTTGAAACTATTAACATGAGAATTTCCTGCCAAAACTGAATGGTTATTAGAGTTATGAAATAGAAACTTAGCCACATATTTACCAAGAATATCTACCTCTATATTCACTAAACTACTTGTTTTTAAATGACACAAGTTTGTTTCATTAAAACTGTGGGGAATAACTGCTACTTCAAACCAGTTGCCATCCACATCACAATCAGCCACAGTTAAACTAATACCATTAACTGCAATACTTCCTTTAGACACAATATAGGGAGCTATCTGACGTTGCCACCTGTCGTCCTTTGTTTGTGAAGCTGTAAATCTCATTTCCCAGGCATTAATTGTTTCCACAGAAGTTTGCAAGCGTCCAACCCCGTCAATATGACCAGTAACAAAATGGCCTCCTAACTTACTACCTGCTCGCAATGAAGTCTCAAGATTCACATACCTATCCGATATTTGGCCTAATGTACTACGTTGTAAAGTCTCAGGTGATACGATCGCTACAAATCCTTGAGCTAAAATGTCTATTACTGTTAGACAAACACCATCTACAGCTACACTATCACCAATGGCCAAATCTTCCAAGATGATTTTACTGCCACTAGATGATGCCAGAGAAACTAAAACTTGGCTTTCTTCTAAAAGCTTAATTTTTCCTAAAGCTTGAATCAATCCTGTAAACACTGTTTTTCCTCTGATTAATTAATTAAAGATTAGTTAAATTTTATGAACACAAACTCTATTAATATTCTGTTAGCAGGAATGCTAGTCTTGAAATTACATGGTTGTTATATCATAGTGAGCGATTAGTTAAGGTAGACACCATACTCTCAAAGAGAGAAGATAATAAATAAATGTAAAAATGACTCATATAGGTAAATATCAAGTCATACTAAAAATTACTTGATCCTTATCTATACTTACTTACATTCTATATAGCTTGACAAAAATTATTATAAAATGAGGCCGAGCCAATGATTGAAATGAAAGTTGCTGGAATAGCATTGGATGCATCAACACGCAATCCAATCGTATTGTTAAGAGATGGTAAAGAGCGACGTGCTTTGCCCATCTATATAGGTCAAGACCAGGCCAAGGCAATTATCAGCGCTCTGGAAAATCATCAGCCACCACGTCCATTGACTCACGACCTCACGGTCAGTATTTTAGAATCACTTAGTGGGGTGCTGGAGAAAGTAGTAATTCACTCATTGCAAGATAACACGTTCTATGCAGTGCTAATTATCAAGCAAGGAGAAACTAAAAAAGAGATTGATGCAAGGCCCAGTGATGCGATCGCTATTGCTCTCCGTACCAATAGTCCCATCTGGGTTATGGAAGAAGTCGTAGCAGATGCCTCAATTCCAGTAGACCGAGATGCAGATGAGGCAGAAAGGCAAGCCTTTAAGGACTTTATATCAAAACTTCGCCCTGAAGATTTAATCAAACGTGGTGGTTCTAGCACTGGTGAATTATCTTAATACCATTTAAATAAAATTAAAAATACAAAAGTCAAAGAAGATTTATTTAGCTGAAAACTTTTGAAAGTTTATTTGAACCTTGGCCAACTGATAAATAGTGGTTAGGACTTAGGTATCGCCCATACTAGATTCTATATTGTGTGATTCACTTAAACTTACAGAGGAATTGCTATGTAGGATATGTAGGAAGAAGCGATCGCTAAATAGTAAAACTAAAAACTAAAAACTAAAATATATAGGTGCACTACCGCAGGTTTGGCAAAACGAACTTAAACCTCTCAGTTTTTTCTTTGGGAACTATGCGATACTTGGTATCTCAGGAAAATGCTGTAGAAACAATCAAGCAAGCTGTAAATATGGGAATTAACCACATAGAAACAGCTAGAGGTTATGGTAAAAGTGAAAAATATCTGGGTGCGGCGTTGGTCTGTGAGCTGCAGCGTACCCAACTTTATATCACAACAAAAATTACACCCACAAGAGATGTCAGTTTAATAGAGCGCTATATAAATGAATCTTTAGAAAACCTGAATACAGACTATTTAGACTTTTTGGCTATTCATGGCATTAATACTTGGGAACATTTAGAAATTACCCTTCATGGAATTAAAGCACTACATAAAATGATCGATGATGGGCGAGTTAGACACATTGGTTTTTCTACTCATGGCCCTTTAGATGTAATTTTAGCGACTATTAATACTGACTTTTTTCAATTTATTAATTTACATTACTATTACTTTTTCCAACATAATGCTCCTGCAATCGAGTTAGCCAAACAAAAAGATATGGGCATTTTTATTATTTCTCCAGCAGATAAAGGTGGGCAATTATATACACCATCTCCTACCCTTCAGGAATTGTGTCAACCTTTTTCTCCATTGGAATTAAATTATCGATTTTTGTTAAGTGACCCAAGAATAACAACCCTCAGTGTAGGTGCTGCTAGGCCACAAGAATTAGAATGGCCTCTGAGTATCAGCGATCGCACAGAACCTCTCACTCCTCAAGAAGTTGAGATATTTCAGCGTTTGGAAAATCAGGCTTTAACAAAGTTAGGCACAGAAAAATGCAGCCAATGTTATGCTTGTTTGCCATGTCCAGAAAATATTCAGATTCCAGAAGTCTTGAGATTAAGAAATTTGAGTGTCGCCTACGATATGAAAGAATTCGGTAAGTATCGATATGGGATGTTTGAAAATGCAGGTCATTGGTTTCCAGGTAACAAAGGAAGTCGATGTACTGAATGTGGCGAATGTTTACCCAGGTGTCCAGAAAATTTAGATATACCGAGTTTGTTGAAAGATACCCATCAAAAACTTAAAGGTTCCTCTGGTCGTCGGTTATGGGATTAAAGAAGGAAGAAGGAAGAAGGAAGAAGGAAGAAGGAAAAATCTTGCTTTGTCTGAGTTTTCAGCTTTTGATATTTGCTAATCTTTGCTTCAACTAATATAAAAATTCCTCAGCTAGGAACCTATCTGACTATTTTTAACAGGATTATTTGTTTAAGGAAAATGTATCTAAAAAGCTTAATTTTCTGTTTTTAGCTCTCAAAATATAAGGCAGAAGGTAGAATATTGCTTTGTCTGAGTTTTCAGCTTTTGATATGTGCTAATCTTTGCTTCGACTAATATAAAAATTCCTCAACTAGGAACCTATCCGACTATTTTTAACAGGATTATTTGTTTATGTAATATGAAATACTAAAAATTGTGCGAATATACGATTCTCCCCATCTCCCCAAATTCCCCTCCTGGGAGGGGTTAGGGGTGGGTCCCCATCTCCCCATCTCCCCATCTCCCCATCTCCCCAAATTCCCCTCCTGGGAGGGGTTAGGGGTGGGTTTCCATCTCCCCATCTCCCCAAATTCCCCTCCTGGGAGGGGTTAGGGGTGGGTTCCCATCTCCCAGAGAAAAACGCTATATTGTGCAAAATCTAACAGAAAAAAGTATCAAACATTCTGCACAATTTAATGTATATGCTCCAATCAAATTTGTCATTCTAGACATATACTAACTCATAGTTTCAAATCAATAACTAAGATGAACAAGCAGACTTCTACAGAGAAAAAGTTTTATTACTTTGCCTATGGATCTTGTATGTGTCCTGTAGACTTAAAAAGAACCATGGGAGAAAATACTCATTCTTACGTCATAGGTCCGGCTACACTTAAAGGATATAGAATTGGATTTTATCGTTATTTAGAAAAGCGTAATTGTGGAGCATTAGATGTAGTCAAAGACCCGAATTCTAATGTAGAAGGAGTGCTTTATCATTTACCTTTAAGGTTACGCTCTCACCTAGATGAAAGAGAAACTGTAAAATTCGATTTTATTAAACAAATTCACTGCGGTGGTTATCGACCAGAAATAGTTCAGGTATATAGTCAGGGGAAATTATATAGTGGGGTTTGTACCTATACTGTTATAGATAAATTGCCCCAAGAATTAGCTCCTAATGATTGGTATTTGAATGTTGTACTTAGAGGTGCTATAACTTGCGGACTTTCTGAAGAATATTGTTGGAAATTGTTTGAACATATGCATAATTTACAGCATCAGAAAAGACAGCAATATTTCTTGTCAGCAGCTTAGATATCAAAAGTCAAAAGTCAAAAGTCAAAAGTTATCTCTGACTTACTTTCAGCATTTAGTATTGTCCTAACCCAATTGTGTAGTGCTATATATCTCTGGGTTAAAAAAGGCAGAAGATGAAAATCTATCAAGAAATTTAGGGGGTTTTTCACTACCCTCTAAATTCTGGCGTTTCATGTCTTGATTGAGATTTTTTTTTCTTTATTTAATGTGAATCTAATTACTCTAAAGCATTTTTTTTGCTAAAAACGATTAAATCAAAATTTACAGCATATTGCACATAGATGAGGTACAAATATAAATGGTAAAGTGTTTGTATTGCGGGGATTTTGCCCACGACTGGTGTACCTCACTAATATAAAATATGCTGTATATCATGTCCGGATAATAGCGCGTTAACGAAGTCAGAAGTCAGAAGTCAGAAGTTATTTTTGTAACGGGGTTTTGAACAACTCTCCAAACATATTTTGCCTGAAAAGGCGGGGTTGTGCGACCCAATTATTTTGATAAAAAAAAAATCTTATCCTCTTCCTCCTTCCTCCTTTCTCCTTCCTCCTTCCTCCTTCCTCCTTCCTTCTTCCTTCTTCCTTCTTCCTTCTTCCTTCTTCCTTCTTCCTTCTTTCACTGATGAAATAACATAGTAATTAAAGGGAAAAAATTTAACAATATCCAACTCCAAAAACAGTAATTATTTTGTTGTATAGAAAAATCTGGTTCCCCTAATAACGCATCAATTCTTTCAGTCAAACGGTTAGGAGGAGTTGTACAACTAAATGCCGCAGCAAAATTAGCTGTCTGAGTTAAACGATCGCTCACCATTAATAACAAAGTCTCCGCCAATAATAATCCATCAACTTGTTTTTTTGCCCACTGATCGGCACGCACTTCTCGAAGAGTCAAAAGTTCATGCCACAACATTTCAGTATTTGGTAAAAAAGGTGCAATTTTTCCTAACCAACCAAACCAAAAAAACCAAAAATTATCTCGATAATAATAATGCGCTTGTTCGTGATTTAAAACTGCATAAAGTTGCTCAGAATTTAATCTTTCTACAAGTCCTTTACTAACTACTAACTGAGAATTCCAAAAGCCTATTTGGGCACTAAATAAAATAGAATTATCCAGTAAACGTACTGATTTACCCTTAATCATTATCTGAGGATAATTATTCACCTTTCGCACAGACCGCCAACCTTGATAACCTAATACCAAACCTAAAATAGCTGTCCATCCACAAAAGCTCCAGGCCAATAAATAACTAAACCATCCAGTAGATAGTCCAAGCATTTCTCCTTGATGACCCATACAAATAACTGCAATGGCCGTCGTAATTAATATGATGGGAGGAGAAATAAATAACATGAGCGATCGCTCCCAACGTTGGCCCCAATTACGCGGAGTAAAAAAGTAAGCTTTTCTGAGGCCATAAGATAACCCAACAGCTCCCAAAATGATGATCAGGTGCATTATTCTTTCTCCTCCCTAACTTTGCGTATAGCTTTTAGTTTTTGGGCGATCGCTTCTATTTGCTCGATACTAGCAGAATCTAAACTATCGGCAAAAGAGGCCACCAAATCTGGGTTTCCCACTTCCAGAAATTTATTTAATTGTTGATGGGCTCTCAACATTTCAGCTTCTCGACGAGAAATTAAAGGTCGCCACACAAAAGCACGCTCACTTTCATCACAAATTAACCAACCCTTTTGAGTCAGGCGACGTAGCACTGTAGTTACTGAAGTATAAGCTAGTTCTCGGTCAGGGTCAGCCAGAATATATTCATGTACCTGTTTGACTGTGACACAACCTAATTTCCAAACAATATTCAAAATCTCTGTTTCCAGAGGGCCTAAAGACATTTGTTGTGGACAGTGATCTGGTAAAGGACTCATTATTTTTTATTTTTAGATTTTGACAACACTGTAGTTAACTTTTCTCCTTTTTTCTGCTAAATTATTTAAGTATGACAGCCTGTCGTTTTACAATTACAAATCTCCAAAAATTAGATTTTTACCCAGAGATAATCAGGGTTTCAGGTTTTTTTGGAGATATCTATTGTATAATGACCCGTGAATACATAATAATTTTAAAAGAATAGGAGTAAAAATGCGTTTTATTTCTTCACTTTCCAAGTCTGTAGTACTACTAGCTTCCGTAGCAATGTTAGTTATTGGTAGTCTAGTATTTTCTCATCCAGCAGCAGCAGCGAACTATGAGGTAACAATGGGTGCTGGTGGACTACAATTTAGTCCTAAGAAAATAGCTGTTAAACCAGGTGATACAGTTACATTTAAAAATGGTATGCTTGCACCTCATAATGTAATGTTCAATTCTGATAAATCACCAGATTCAAAGCTAGCCAAATCACTTTCCCACAACAATTTGGCCTATAAAGCTGGAGAGAGCTTTGATGTAAATATCCCAGCAGATGCTAAGTCTGGTGATTACGAATTTTTCTGTTCTCCTCACCGTGGTGCAGGAATGGTTGGCCATCTGGTTGTAGAATAATAGCAGAACTTAAGCATGAGAAACTACTTAAAAATTGCTTTAATGTAGTTTCTCAAGGTAATTACAAGGATACCCGTTCTTGTGCAAATTACTAAATAGTTAGAGTTCATAATACTAATCAAAAATCAATCAGAATTATAGCTGATTCTTAAATATTTCTCCCTCTAAAAATATATCTACCACAAGTGTTAATAACTTTCAAAATTAATTCTTGTGATTTAGATACTTTTAGGGGGAGAATAATTATTTTTATTATTAAAATAGCAGTCGAAGAAAAAGTTAGGAAAGTTCAAAAGTTTAAAACTCAGACAACGTTAAGAATTTTCCTTATTCCTTCTTTCTTCTTCCTTAGTTCCTTCTGCTATAAAGCACTCTAAAATATCAGTACAAATTAAAAATGTAGTATGAAAAACTATCTAATAATGATTAATTTTATTTTTATGTTTGACAGGCTGTCGTTTGACTTAATATAAAGGTGCAATTTACAATCAACAACGCAGATTTAATAATTTTCTGTATTTATTTTTGAGAGAGGAGAACTAAATTGAAAAAATTACTATCAATTGTGGTATTGGCCATAGCTTTTTTTGTTGTTGCTGTACAACCCCCCGCTTTAGCTGCAGACTCAGTTCATGGAAAGCAGATATTTCAAGGTAATTGTAACGCTTGCCATTTGGGAGGTAAGAATACCGTTAACCCAAAAAAGACTCTAAAAAAGGAAGATTTAGAAAAATATGATATGTTCAGTGCAGATGCAATTATCACTCAGGTAACAAATGGTAAGAATGCTATGCCAAATTTCAAAAGGCTTGGAGCAGAGTCCATTGCAGATGTTGCAGCTTATGTTCTAGAGCAAGCTGAAGGTGGCTGGAAATAATTTAGATAAAAAATTAGCTTCATCTTGAAATAAGTCGGACTGGACTTGTTCGGTGACTATCAACCGCCGTAAACACAAAGTAGTTATTGCTTAGTCAAAAATTACTTCTGTTTCTTAGAAAGTTCAGACCGTCTTCAAAAAGTATCAAAAGTATACACAGGTGTACCCGCTTTCTGTGTATGTAAGTCATTAAAATATTAGCGAGAATAATTTTATTTTCTACTTCACATTGAAAATTTTCTCGTCCTAATAAGTTTTTCTTTAACAGTTAGTTGGGGTGAAAATTTAGAGCGAAAGAAATTGCTGAGTTTGCTCTAGATGTTCACCCCAATTTAATATGTAAGCATTTCCTGCGGAATGCTGCGAAACAGCTATCAGAAGTCAGCTATTCCTACGGAATGCTACGCAAACAGCAATTAGTAATGAATAATTACTTATCAGGTTTTGTCCTGATACTTTGGCAGTAACTTTTTATTATTTTTAAAATTCAAAGGTTGCTGTTACTGAAAAATTAATAATTAAATAATTAAATAATTAAATAATTAAATAATTCAGGTAAAAATCCTCCCCTTTCAAGGGAAAAAAAATAAATTTTTTCCTTTTATTCAATCCTATCAGTTTTAGGGAGAGGTAATTATCAATTATCAATTATTGAACTTCCCTAAAATTAATAGCTGTTAACGCAGTTCCTCTGTAGGAGGCTAGCTAATAGCTGACGGCTAAATGCTTTCATTAATATTGAAATAAATATAATAAATTTAGATAGAACTCGAATAATCAGTTGTAATAAAAACTATTGGAGGCTAATTAGCATTTAATGTAAAAGCCATAGCTGATCAATGGATAATTGATAATTGCTTAATTTGATCTAAGACTTCTTCATTTATGAAGAAAATAAAAATAAAATATATTCCTTAAGTTCAATCCTCTTCTTTAAAGGAGAAGTAATTATCCATTATTCATTGTTCATTATCAATTGTTGAATATCGCCAATAACTATTATCAATCTTCACAGATATTATGAACAACTTTTATCGATTTATATTAAGCATTGGCATAGTTTTTGCAGCAATCTTTTTTTCATTCTCCCCACCAATGAAAACTGCAACTGCTAGCTCACAGAGCGGAATTTATCAAAAATTTTTCACCGAAGGTATAGCTAATACTCAAGATAAAAACTATGAACAAGCAGTTAATAATTTCACCAAAGCAATAGAACTTAATTCTAACTTTGCCAGTGCTTATAGTAATAGATGTTTAGTCTATCTTCAGTGGGAAAAGTACCAGCAAGCGATCGCTGACTGTACCCAAGCTATTAAACTCAACCCAGAAAATCTAGAAGCAAATCTTAATCTAGGTTTAGCCTACTACAACATTGGTAATTACCAACAAGCAATTGCAGAATATACCAAAGTCCTTAATCAAAATCATAACGATTTTCGTGCTTTATACAATCGAGGTTTAGCTAATTTTGAACTGAAAAATTATCACAAAGCTGTAGTTGACTATAACCTAGTTTTAGCAAATACCAAGCAAGACAATAATTTTGATCGAGCAGATATCTATAACGAGCGAGGTTTAGCATATTTAATGTCAAAAAATATGCACAAGGCAATGGCAGATTTTTCTTATGCTATTAATATTGATGCTAATAACTCCAGAGCTTATTTAAACCGAGGTTGTGTCTGTAGCAAAATGGGAAATATAGAAGGAGCAATGGAAGATTTTAGCAAAACTCTACAACTTAATCCCCATGAAGCTCAAGCTTATTTAAACCGAGGACTGTTACACCACCACCAGGGACTTTATCAAGCAGCAATTCAAGATTGGCAAGCTGCAGCAAAATGTTTCTGCGATGGAGGAGATATGGTAGCTTATCATCACACTCAAGCTCTGATTAATCAACTACAAACATGGCTTCTATCATCTAATCAAACTGCCATTGCTTGATATAACTACTGAATTTTTCATGGTCTCACCTTGATTTTTCATCCTCTCTCTATAGAAACCTCACAAAATTCACCCCAGAAATAGAGAAAATTATTGCTGTAGCCTCAAATATATCATTCCCTGAAGCTCCAAAATCGGCGGCGCAAGTTTTTTTTGCCTTGCATCTCCCAAAAAATTGTGATATGATTTATATATTGGGAGTCGTTCGCCCCTACGCATGACTTTTTATTCAACGCAAAAACAGAATTTTCTGCCGATAATCATCTTCATTTAGACTCAATTATCAACTTTGACAAAAAGACAAAATAGCTTTAATAGAAACCGACAACATTCACTCCAGAAATAGAAATAGAGAAAATTATTGCTGTAGCCTCAAGTTTATCATTTCCTGAAGCTCCAAAATCGGCGGCGCAAGTTTTTTTTGCCTTGCATCTCCCAAAAAATTGTGATATGATTTATATATTGGGAGTCGTTTGCCCCTACGCATGACTTTTTATTCAACGCAAAAACCGGATTTATATCATGTTCGGTAGAACAGTTATAAATAAACAACGAAGGAGTCAGTCCTCAGGAGTCAGAAGGGAAGAAAGAAGAAGAAAGAGAAAATTTTTTGGTAGCGTAAGCAGAACGGAGTTCTATCACGCTATTATCCGGACATGATATAAGTATCAAAAAAAATTTAAAGAAATTTTAAACTATTACTTTGACGGAACGTGTCAATCTAATAATTAGAACAAAGTTTGTGTACAGGGATAAAGTAATATCCCTCAAGTACAGAAAATCCTAAACAGAATAAGGAACAACAATGAAAACAATGTAAATTGGTTAACAAAGTTATTCGTTAGCTCCGTTGTCGCACTAGCATTAGTAATAACTTTAGGAGTTCAACAAGTTCAAGCCGCAGTTGCCCCATATTGCTGCACAGGTGAAGTAACAGATTTGCTACCTGGTGAAGTTTGCACCGTTGAATATACAGAAAAATATCCATTTCAGGTTGCTTTTTTAGCAAATGAGTCCAAGTACGAAGAAGCAGTCGTTGAAGTTTATTACAAACATAGTGCTCCAGAATCCGTGTCAATAGATCCAGGTTATGTAGAAGAAGTGTCATTACCTCAAGATGAGAAAGAGTTCTTTTTTCTAGCAGAAGGTGGACCTGTACGTTTTGACTGCTACGAGTAATAGTTAATGATTTCTACAAAACATAAGTAGAAAGAACTGAATAATAATAATTTGAATACTCAACGGCATCGTTAGTTATAAAGTTGCCACTCAAAAATACTCTGCGGGACTCTATCTATATAGGTCTTGTCAGAGTTTTTTTAGAGAATGGGGTTTAATTCTGAATCAAGGGTGACATTAACAATATTTATTTTGCTGTCTTTATTAGCTAAATATTAAAAAAATTAAATCAATCTTAACCTATAACTTTGACGGAACGTGTCAATCTAATTATTAGAACAAAGTTCGTGTACAGGGACAAATTAATATCCCTCAAGTACAGAAAATTCTAAAAAGAACAAGGAATAACCATGAAAAGAACTGTAAGTTGGTTAACAAAATTATTCGTTAGCTCCGTTGTCGCACTAGCATTAGTAATAACTTTAGGAGTTCAACAAGCTCAAGCAGATAGTGACATCCCATATTGCTGCACAGGTGAAGTAACATCTTTGCAACCTGGTGAAGTTTGCACCGTTGAATATACAGAAAAATATCCATTCCAGCTTGCTTCTTTACGAAATGGGTTCAATGAATCCACAGTTATTGTTTTTTCTGAAGAATTGGTCTCCGTTCCCATATACTTAGACCCATTAGAAGTAAAAAAAGTATCTTTACCCCGCGATCAGAAAGAGGATTTTGTTTTAAGAGATGGTGGACCTATAAGTTTTAAGTGCTACAAGTAATAATTAATGATTTCTGCTAATGTTTTGTAGAAAGAACAGAATCATAATAACTTGAATACTCAACGGCATCGTTAGTTATAAAGTTGCCATTCAAAAATACTCTGCTGGACTCTATTTAGCATAAGTCTTGTCAGAGTTTTTTTTAGGGAATGAGAGTTCATTAATTGATATAGCAATGAGCGCTCAGGTACTTATAATGTCCAGTTCAAAGTGCAGTAAGCGAAAAGGTGTACAAAAAATAATGTGTAAATATGCCAGCGCACATTAACTTTATATGCTTAATTTGACTTTAACTGCATGGGGCGATCGCTCTCTTCTATTCCTACTCCATAAGCTGTTTCAACAATTAATAATGAATAATGAATAATTACCTCTCCTTGAAAGAAGAGGATTGACAAAGAGATGAAAATTTTTCTTTATTATCCCCTTAAAAGGGGAGGCTTTAAACCACAATTTTTCGGTAAGGTCTAACTTCAGGAGGTTGCATTCCCAAGACAATTGATTTTGCTGGAATTCCAGCAGCAACTAATTCTTCTGCTATTAAACAGTCAGTATTATTGGCTTGAATCCAAATTTTACCTGCGATAATATCAAGATGAATTATACAGTAATGAATCCGTTTTTCTTGAGACCAACCTAAAGAAATTAACATATTTTACAATCAAGTATTACTAGAATTGAGGGGTAAGGGATTGATAAAATTGAGAGAAGTATATGAAACTTTTGAAGAAGAACCTCCAACTGCTTCTTTTATTGATGATGCAGAAGAAATATTAAAAGAAGCAACTGATGAAATAGAGTCAATAATATCAGACTCAAATCCTTTTATACCTCGTCGTAAGTATGAAAACAATTTTAGAACTGTCAAACATACCAAAAATATTGACAAAATTATCTCAGATGTTAAATATAACTCCCAAAAAAGTATAACAACAGAATTAGGGAAACAATTTATTCAGTTTATAGAAAATCCACTTGTTTAACAAAAGAATGATAAATATC
>JAAHGF010000004.1:405800-410786 GCA_010672585.1 Okeania sp. SIO1I7
AAAAATATTGACAAAATTATCTCAGATGTTAAATATAACTCCCAAAAAAGTATAACAACAGAATTAGGGAAACAATTTATTCAGTTTATAGAAAATCCACTTGTTTAACAAAAGAATGATAAATATCTCTTGCTGGCAATTTCTTTCCTTTTGTTATTTTAAAATTCCCAATTAAAGGTTGGGCTAGCTAATAACTAAACCCAACCAAATCAACCTAATTTGACTTTAACTGAAGTAAGCGATCGCGTAATATTTCTGCCTGTTTTTCTGCCTCGGCTAAATTATTCTTAGTTTCCTCTACAAATTTAGCATCAGCTTTCTTAACAAACTCTGGTTTACTCAACATTTTAGAAGTAGATTATATCTCTTTTTCTAACTTTCCTAACTTCTTCTCCAACCGAGCAGATAAAGCCTCAATATCTACTACTCCTGATAGTCGTAAGTATGAAAACAATTTTAGAACTGTCAAACATACTAAAAATATTGACAAAATTATCTCAGATGTTAAATATAACTCCCAAAAAAGTATAACAACAGAATTAGGGAAACAATTTATTCAGTTTATAGAAAATCCACTTGTTTAACAAAAGAATGATAAATATCTCTTGCTGGCAATTTCTTTCCTTTTGTTATTTTTAAAATTCCCAATTAAAGTTGGGCTAGCTAATAACTAAACCCAACCAAATCAACCTAATTTGACTTTAACTGAAGTAAGCGATCGCGTAATATTTCTGCTTGTTTTTCTGCCTCGGCTAAATTATTCTTAGTTTCCTCTACAAATTTAGCATCAGCTTTCTTAACAAACTCTGGTTTACTCAATCGTTTAGAAGTAGACAAAATCTCTTTTTCTAACTTTCCTAACTTCTTCTCCAACCGAGCAGATAAAGCTTCAATATCTACTACTCCTGATAATGGAATTAAAATCTGCACAGTACCAAAAACACCAGCAATAGTTTGACCAACTTCCGCATCAACACTAGGAGTAATATTCAACTTTTCTACTTTAGCTAAATCCTGAACATAAACCTCACCTTTACTCAAAATTTTCCGTTCTTTTTCATTCTCACTCTGCAAAATTGCTGTGATTTTTACCTTTGGTTTAATATCAACCTCAGACCGTAAATTTCGGATAGTCCGAATTACCCCAATTAATAACTCAAATTCCGCTTCTAAATCTGGATTAATTAAAGATTTATCCAACTTCGGATAAGACTGCAAAGCCAAACAATCTTCCTCACCAACTTGATTCAAAGTATGCCAAATTTCCTCAGTAATATGAGGCATAAAAGGATGTAATAATCTTAAAATTCCATCCAAAACATAAGCCAAAGTTTGTTGTGCCAGTAACTTAGAAATCTCATCCTCACCTTGAAGTCTAGACTTAACTAATTCCAGATACCAATCACAAAAATCTCCCCAAATAAATTCATAAAGACCCTTCGCAGCTTCCCCCAAACCATAATTATCTAAATAATCACAAGTTTGCTGTACAACTTGATAGAAACGAGACAAAATCCAACGGTCAACTAACTCTAATTTATCCCCCTCCGGTTCTCCTAGTTCTTGAGGAGATTTACCCTCTAATTTCATCATCACAAATCGAGCAGCATTCCAAATTTTATTAGTAAAATTTCGAGAAGCTTCTACCGATGCCGACTCATCAGTTTCCCGATTATAATCCATCCTCACATTTTGTCCTGCTCCAGCAGTTTCTCGCATCAAAGTATAACGTAAAGCATCAGTTCCATACTTTTCAACTAACAATAAAGGGTCGATACCATTACCAGTAGATTTAGATTGTTTTTTCCCATTTTCATCTAACATTAAACCGTGAATATAAACCGTTTCAAACGGCATTTTGCCAGTAAAATGAGTTCCCATCATTGCCATTCTAGCAACCCAGAAAAAGATAATATCAAAACCAGTAGAAAGAGTGCTAGTAGGATAATATTTTGCTAAGTCGGGAGTGTTTTCAGGCCAGCCCAATGTGGAAAACGGCCATAAACCAGATGAAAACCAAGTATCAAGCACATCTGGGTCTTGTTCAATTTTGACATCAGCACCAAATTTTGCTTTTGCTTGCTCCAACGCTTCCGTTTCCGAACGAGCAATAACAAAAGGAGTGTTATCGGCAATTTCTCCATTAGTTTCACTTACAGCATACCAAGCTGGAATTTGATGACCCCACCAAAGTTGCCGAGAAATACACCAGTCCTTAATTTTCACCAACCAGTCGCGATAAACCTTCGTCCAACGTTCGGGAACAAATTTTGGTTGGTTGTGTTTATCCAATAATTCCAGCGCTTTTTCAGACAACGGTTGAATTTTGACAAACCACTGAGTTGAGAGCAAAGGTTCAACAGGTACTTTGCCGCGATCGCTATAAGGAACGCTATGACTATATTCCTCTACCTTGACCAAAACACCCTCTGACTCTAACCGTTTCACAACACTTTTCCGTGCCTCAAAACGGTCTTGACCAACAAAAGGTCCTGCGTTTTCATTCAAACTACCATCCTTATTCATAATATTGATAAATGGTAGGTCGTGACGTTTACCCATTTCAAAATCATTAGGGTCGTGAGCGGGGGTAACTTTAACACAACCAGTACCAAATTCAGGGTCAACCAACTCATCGGCAATAATAGGTATTTCCCGTTCCATTATTGGTAGCGTCAGAGTTTTGCCAATCAGATTTTTGTAGCGGTCGTCATTAGGGTTAACCGCGACACCAGTATCTCCCAACATTGTTTCCGGACGAGTAGTAGCGACTTCTACATAACCACTGCCATCGCTAAGGGGATAACGAAAATGCCAGAGGTTGCCATTAACTTCCTTACTTTCAACTTCCAAGTCAGAAACAGCAGACTGACTCGCAGGACACCAGTTGACCAGGTAGTTACCGCGATAAATGAGACCTTCTTCGTAGAGACGCATGAATGCTTCAATGACAGCTTTTGATAAACCTTCATCCAGGGTAAAACGTTCGCGACTCCAGTCTGTAGAAACTCCCAAACGACGTAGTTGGTTAACGATAGTACCGCCAGACTCAGCTTTCCATTCCCAAGCGCGTTCCAGAAATTTTTCTCGCCCAATATCATAGCGGGTTTTGCCTTCTTCTTTCAGTTTCCGTTCCAGAATAGTTTGCACGGCAATACTCGCGTGGTCGGTACCGGGGAGGTAGAGAGCGTTGTCACCGCGCATCCGATGGTAACGAATGAGAGCATCAATGAGGGAGTTGTTAAAAGCATGACCTGAGTGGAGACGTCCTGTAACATTCGGTGGGGGGATGACTATGCAATAGGGGTCTCCTGGATGGTTGGGGTCAGCTTTGAAAGTGTTGTTTTCCTCCCAATATTTCTGCCATTTTGCCTCGGTTGAGAATGCGTCGTATTTGCTTGGTAGTTCTGGTATGGTTTTGGTCATAGATAATATGAATTATTTGGACTGTTTAATTGTCCTTAACATTGTGCCATAATTTATATCATGTTTGTAAGCATTCAGCTATCAGCAGTCAGTTATCAGCAATTAGTATATTCATTACTTCTAAGGTTTTGTCCTCGGACTCATGGCAGTAACTTTTTATTATTTTTCAATATTTAGCTGCCAGCTAAAAATTCGAGGGTTTAAGTCCCCCACTATAAAACTTGAAAAGCTGACTGCTGATAGCTGAGTGCTGACTGCTACTTCAAGCGATCGCTTTTTATAAATAAAAAAAGACAATGGAAACACTCACGAAAACACAAGCCGAAAATTATATAATTTTGCATCCTATTAGTTGGAAAACTTTCACTCGTATGAGTGAGGAATTAAATGAAAATTCTACGAAACGCCTAGTTTATGATAGAGGATATTTACAAATTATGAGTCCTTTAATGGAGCATGAGAATAACAATTGGTTTATTGCTCGTATAATATTTATTATGGCGGAAGAATGGAACTTAAATATTAAAAGTGTTGGCTCTCTTACTCTTAAAAGGGACGATATTCAAAAAGGAATTGAACCTGATGCCTGTTTTTATTTACAAAATGAGCCAGAGGTGAGAAAGAAGCAAAATATTGACTTAAATCAAGGAGATATACCCCCAGATTTAGCAATTGAAATTTATATTACCAATAGTTCAATTGATAAGTTACCTATTTATGCAGCATTAGGTGTAGGAGAAATATGGCGATATAATGGAAAATTTTTGCAGTTTTATGGGTTGAATAAGGAAACTAAAAATTATGATGAAATAAAGCAAAGTTTAGCTTTTCCTTTGTTAGATATGACAATGATTCCTCAATGGTTAGAACAACGGTTAATTATTGGGGAAACAGCAACCTTAAAGCAAGTTAGGCAATGGACAAGGGAAGTTATTTGAGTTATCAGTTAACAGTTATCAGTTATCAGTACCTGTTAGAAGTTGCTAGACTTAAAACTTTGGCTGTCTTGCATAGTCAAAACTTATATCATGTCCAGTATCGTCGCTATTTTCAATAATGAATAATGAATAATGAATAATGAATAATTACCTCTCCTTGAAAAGAAGAGGATTGACTAATCATGAAAATTTTTATTTATTATCCCCTTAAAAGGGGAGGATTTAAACCACAATTTTTCGGTAAAGGCAAGGAAAAAGGAAGAAGTGAAGAGATAGAAGTATATATGTTTTTTAATTTCTTCCCACACTCCTCTTCTACTGCTGTTCTTGTTCAGTCTCAAAACTAACGTCCTCGTATAAAACATTAACAGCACAATTAAATTCAATACTAGATAATGTAAAATCTTCTCCCTCAGTATATGCAGAATAAAGCCACATTCTCCCTTCACCACGTTGATATATCTCTAAAGAAATTGATTCTGAATCTACTAAAATATACTCTTGCAAAGTCGAAATTTGGCGATAATATTTAAACTTATCATCGCGATCGTACCCTTTTGTACTGGGAGAAAGAACTTCAATAATAACACTAGGATGTTGGATAAAGTCGCGAGATTTTAAA
>JAAHGF010000004.1:410886-442772 GCA_010672585.1 Okeania sp. SIO1I7
ATACTCTTGCAAAGTCGAAATTTGGCGATAATATTTAAACTTATCATCGCGATCGTACCCTTTTGTACTGGGAGAAAGAACTTCAATAATAACACTAGGATGTTGGATAAAGTCGCGAGATTTTAAATCATCAGCATTACAACTAATAACTAAATCTGGATAAAAATAACGATTATTTTTAGCATCCTGAACTTTAGCATCAGACACATAAACTCGACATCCTCTTTGACGGAGATGGGGATAGAGAGCGCGATAAAAACTAAGGGCAATGTCAACATGAGGAAGACTTGCTCCAGTCATAACTAAAATTTCTCCATCCACATATTCATGGCGAAATTCCTGTTTAGCTTCCCATTCTAAATATTCTTCTGCTGTCATTTTTTGAGAATTTTCAGGTTGAGCAATCATAATTTCCTCCTTGATTTTTTTTGTTCAATTAGTTAAATTTTATCATAAATTAGAAACGATAAATCATAAGGAAGGGAGGTTCCATGAAATCTCCCTACAAAAGCTATAAAACCTCATCATAAATATAAGTCATTGTTAAAGCTAACCCCACCGACTTTAACTCTAAACAGTCTTCTTTTCCTAAACTTTCCTTAGACCAATAACCAGTTCCTGACGGACGATAAACTTCTACTTTCATTTCTGTTTGATCAACCAATACATACTCTTGCAAACTTGCTAAACTTTGATAATTCAATCGTTTTTCTCGTCGGTCTAAATTTTGGGTAGAAGGGGAAAGTACCTCCACAATTAAACAAGGATAACTCTTGTAATATTTTTCTGTATCTTGTGGGTTGCAAGTTACCATCACATCCGGATAATAAAAAATATCCGAGCTATTTTTGGCAATGGCAATTTTAACTTTCATATCTGCAATAAAAGTTTTACATCCGCTTCCCCGTAAATGTGTTAATAAACTAGGGTAGATATTACCTGAAATTCGGTTATGTTCTTCACTACCACCAGACATAGCGAATATTTGACCGCCGAGATATTCATGGCGAATAGAACTCGTTTTTTCCCCTTCCAGATAATCTGTGGTTGAAATAAATGCAGTGGCTAATTCCATGGTTATTAATTCCTCAATTTTATATGGATTTATATGGATAATTAATTATAGCCGAACTCAGAAGTATGCCATTGTTTATAATTGTAAATATCTTATTCTTTCTCAACTTCAAAGGTTACTTTTACCTTCTCCAAGATTAATAGCTGATAGCTGATAGCTGACGGCTGAATGCTTACCATTAATCCTCAAAACTAACGTCCTCATATAAAACATCAACAGCACAATTAAACTCAATACTAGACAATGTAAAATCTTCTCCCTCAGTATATGCAGAATAAAGCCACATTCTCCCCTCACCACGCTGATAAATCTCCACAGAAATTGATTCTGAATCTACTAAAACATACTCTTGCAAAGTCGAAATTTGGCGATAATATTTAAACTTATCATCGCGATCGTACCCTTTTGTACTGGGAGAAAGAACTTCAATAATAACACTAGGATGTTGGATAAAGTCGCGAGATTTTAAATCATCAGCATTACAACTAATAACTAAATCTGGATAAAAATAACGATTATTTTTAGCATCCTGAACTTTAGCATTAGACACATAAACTCGACATCCTCTTTGACGGAGATGGGGTCTAAGAGCTGTATAAAAATTAAGGGCAATGTCAACATGAGGAAGACTTGCTCCAGTCATGGCTAAAATTTCTCCATCAATATATTCATGGCGAAATTCCTGTTTAGCTTCCCATTCTAAATATTCTTCTGCTGTCATTTTTTGATAATTTTGGGGTTGAGCAATCATCATTAAATTGGTTAAATAGACTTATTTATATTTTAACATATTATTAGCGATCGCTGTAAATATTATCGTTGTCGCTACGACTAAAATGGTAATCAAATTCAATGTAATTATTGATTGCTGAATCTAATATTTTCGTCATCTCTCCTAAAATCTATTTCTATTCTTTTTTGTATTGGTAAAATACCAGGTTATTATTCCTGCTAATAGAGTTGCTAAAATACTTAAGATTAATGTCAAAATAACGGGATGAATTGTGTCTAATTTCCCAGTAGGTTTGAGAGTCAAAGGTACATCAATATGACCACTGCTGGAGGCAATAATTGCTCCTGTTCCTAATCCTACACCAATAATTTGAATGGTTCTTTCTAAGCGGCGATCGCTTTCTGCTTGGTCTATTTCTGCCATACCTCTAATTGTGTTTACCATCTGTTCAAATAAGTTTTTACCGGGGGAAAGGTAGTTGATGTCTGTTTCAATTTGTCTGTGCCAGAGCGGGCAGGTTTTATTCAGGAATTCTTGCCAATATTGGGGAATATTACTGATATTTTCTATCTTTTTTAGGCAGATTTGGTAATTTGTGGTGTTGGTTTCGATGACGGTTTTATGTGCTTTTAAGTCTCGCAGGTAACGAGAATAATATAGATATTCTTCTGGTATTTTTTCGAGGATTTGTTTGAGGGATTCTAGTCTGGTTTTTGGGTCTTTTGTTACTTGGGAGAAGTTCTCCATTTGTGTTTCTAATTTGCTGTAGGATTTTCTGGCTTGAGGATAGAGGTTTCGTGCTTTTTGATAGATGAAATTTATTTTCTGACGACTACACAATAGTTGTAATATCCATTCGTAGGATTTTTCCGCTAGCTCAATTGTTTCTGCTTGACTATTATTTAATAAGACTAATATTTTGATTTTGTTGGTTTGGTTATTGGCGTTTAATTCTGTTGCTTCATATTCAAATAGTAAACTTTTAAATAATTCGCCTTGGTTGATAAATACAGGTTTTATTTGGGCTGATCCGAATAAATTTTCTACACATTCATTTGCTATTTGTTGGGGATTTACTTCTGGGTCTATTTCTCCATAAATTAAAAATGTTTCTCCTAATAATGGTTGAATTGATGAGGGTAATAGACTTTTGATGGGGAATTGTTTGAGTAGGGAAATGTCTAGTTTTTACCCTGATAATTTGGGGATAAGAGTTAGGTCGGCAGCGTAGGTGTCGTTAAGTATAAATGGTTGGAGATTACCTGCTATTTTTAAGTTTTCTATTTCAATTACACTTAAGTCTATTGCTTGCTTTGATTTACTCATCCACAAGTTATTTTCTTGAGATTCAAAGGCAGAATTATAATTCCCATGTTGGTCATAGCAGGTTAATTGATGACGTAAATATTTTAGTTCTAAAAATGGTAGAGAACTTTCTCATAGTTTGGCGAGGTTTTCCCATAATAATTTACCTTTCTCATCATTTTTTTCTGAAGATTCTAGAAAGGTTGAATATAGATGAAATGCTAATAGACTAATTGTAAAATTTTTCATATTTGGGTTGAGGTAGATTTCAATTCTTGGCTGGGTTTTTCATCCGCTAAGAAATGTAAGCATTCAGTTATTAGCATTTAGCCAGCCTCCTGCGGAGGAACTGTGTTAACAGCTTTTGAAGTAGTCAAGCAACGACTAAGGTTAGCTGAGAGGACTATTTTATTTATGAATTTTCATTTTTCTTGAATACTAATTCTTCCTTCCCAAATAATGAGTTAATAACTCATAGCTGATAGCTGATAGCTGACGGCTGAATGCTTACTAAGAAATAAATTTCTTGGCTCACAGCAAAAGTCATCTAAAGATAACTGAAGATAGCTGATTATTATGGCTAATTAATAAGACTTGGTACAATATCTAAGCCCCCTAAATCCCCCAATTTTGGGGGACTAGAGCAAGCAAATTTACTCTTATCCCCCCCAAATTTGGGGGGCTAGGGGGGCAAAATTCAGTATCAAAAAACTTTTTCCTGCGATAAAGGCAATTAATTAATAGCTGATAGCTGATAGCTGAATGCTTACTATTTATCTTCGGAATTTTCCTATGGTTTTGGTTCGGGGGTATTTTCTTTGATTGTATTATTTATCAATTCTTTAGAAGATTGACTTTCCTGCTCTGGTTCCATTTTTGCACCTCCAAAAGCCTCCCTCATACTATAAATTAGTAATTTTTTAGAAGATACACTTTTTTGACCATCCTCTATTTTTAGACTGCCAAAACTTGTGCTGGGTTGAGGATTACTATGTGGCAAGTTACTGAGGTTAACCCTGTAAACTTATTTAATTTCTGACCGAGATTCTGGCTTTAACCAATTATCAATTTGACGAGCTATTTCCTCATCATCTTCTGGCATTTTCATTACTATTTCAGACAAATCCTGCAAATCTTCAGCAGGGATAATTTGAGAATCTATCAAATTAGCAAAAGCTCTAATACTTTTTTTATATACAGACATTATTATTCTCCTTTTCCAATAACACAAAAACCAGCCCAAAAATAAGGTGAATTATATGGCTTAAAATTTGCTCCTTCTCGATTTTCCATTTGAGTAAATTCTTCTTCTAACTTAACTTGCCAAATTGAAATTAGAGGATACTCCCTTACCCACTCTCTCAACTCTTGCACCCCTATATTTCTTAACCAATTTTGGGCAGTTTTTAAGGCTACTACTATATTATCAGATTTTTCTAACTCTTGATATAATCTCAACATCAATAATGCCGTTGCATCACTTCTCACACTCCAGAGACTGGCGACAATATTTGTACTTCCTGCTAAGAGAAAACCACTGGATAAACCGACATATTCCATATGCTTAAAATCTGTTAATCCGGTTTCGCAAGCTGCTAGAGTAACGAGGCGACAATTTTTCAGATTTAGGTATTGAATAATATCTGCTAAAGTTAGCTTTTCATCCGCTAATTCTAATCCTGAATCTAGGGGAGAATCGAAATTAAAGTAGCCATGACAGAAGAATAATATAGAGTTAGCAACTGATAATTTGGGATGGTTAATAACTGCCGATTTTGTCGCCTGATTTTCCTTAATAATTTCAGCTTCATCAAACTGCTGTTGTAAGCATTCAGCCGTCAGCCATCAGCTATCAGCTATTGCTTTTAGTTTAGGAGAAAAGCTTTATTAATTGTCTTACGACAAAAGTTGCCTCCTTTGCCCTTAAAGTCTATTTTAGTTTAAACACTGTCCTTAAAAGAAACACTCTTGTTGCTGATAGCTGACGGCTAATAGCTGAATGCTTACCTGCTGTTTAATTGCCGAAACAACACTTAAATCTTGCTCGTATAAATCTGGGGTGGGAGTTTGAATGGCAAATAGACTCTGAAAGTCTTGGCATTGTCGCTTTCTAACTTTTTGCAATATTTGGCAGCTAGGAGCAAAACGTATTCCTTGGGGAAAATAATCCTGGAGATAAATTTTATCTGGGTTTTCTTGACTATTTTCTGGGTTAATAACTAAGGCATGAAGTGGCAGTAAATGTAAGAAAAAATCAGGAATTAAAGTTAGTCTTTCACATTTCCTTTCCAGGATAGGTTGAATAATTTCATTGATATGTAAAATTTCTCCTAGCTTTTCCAGACGAGTCGTTATATTTGCCTCCCATTCCTGTTGCAAATTTTTATGTTTATCTGGATTTTCTTCTCCCTGATGATACGCTTCCTTTATCTCATCATATTTGCCCAAATATTCTATTACCCACTCCCGCAAATTTTCCAAATCTTCCTCAGTAGACTGCCAAACAAATAATTCTGAATTTGCTGTTGGGGTTGGGGGCAAAATTACAAATGCCACAAATTTTTCTGCTGTAATATACCACTCAATAAATGCTGTCTGCTCCTCTGCGGCAAGTTACTCAATTTCTGCAAAAGTCATTGGTTGTACTTCCTGAGTTAGACGGAAAGTGGGGTCGAATTTCTGAATTTGATTGAATACTTTTTCTAACTGCTGCTCTAATTCCTGCAACTTCCCTTGGAGGTGTTTCTCAGATTCGACTAAAGATGACTGCTGTTGTAAATTTTGCCCCGATAGTTGTTGTCTGACTTTCTGTAACTCCCCTTCTTTAACCCGAATTTTTTGTTTTAGTTGCTGAAACTGCTCCGTTATCTCTGGAGCTACATCGACTTTGGGAAGTAAGTCACGGTTGGTGAGCAGCTCGACTAAATTTCGAGCTTGACTACGCTCGGCAATTTCCAGAGCTTTATCTAACCTATCTGTATATATGTATGCCAATATTGCTTTACTATAGGTACCAATATTTTCTTTGATAATTTCCTGACGGCGATCGTCCGTGGTTGCCCAACTGCGACTAACTTCTACTGCTTTTATAGCTTTTTCATAACTTTCGGTGGCGAGTTGCCAATGTTCGTTATCAAAATATAGGTTGCCTAAGTTGCAGGTAGTTACGAGACGGTCAAGGGGGTTTGCTTCTAGGGTACGAACTTGCAAAGCATTTTGGAATGCAGCAATGGCAGATTCTATATTTTCTGCCTTGTCTCCAGTTATTCTGTCACTGTAGGCAATACCGAGATTATTTTGAGTTGCTGCCAAGTCAATGGGGAAGCCTGTTTTAGACGGATGATTTATCAGCTTTTCCGGGTTTAGTCAACCTTCGAGCTAGACTCAGATTCGGCCACGGATAAACGGATGATTTATGAGTGGTAAAAATTGGCGATCGCTCCCCATTGACACTACTCCAAATATGTGCTAAATTTCCTATATCATAGTGTATGATTAACCCATTTTTTTGCCAGCTATGGACAGAGAACTTAACATTACCATCCCAGAAGCAACAATGCAATTAATTGAACAAACAATGCCTCAAGAAAATCTGGATCAATTAATTAATAAAGCTCTAAATTTTTACATCAATCAAAACTTATCAGAAAATCTCAAAGAAGAACTACGCATCGGAGCTATAGAAAGAGCAGAGCGTGGCTTAAAGTTAGCAGAAGAATTTTCATTCCCAGTCAACAAAATTCTGCATATAACTCCAGCATCAAAAGGTAGTGGACACCAAGAAACATCAATTAATCACGATTCAGTTATTGCCAATATACCTAACCAGAAATAGTCATGAGAGCTGTTCTTGCCGATACTGGCCCTCTTTATGCTGCGGTCGATCCAGATGACCAATATCATCAACAAGCTCAAGCAGATTTAAACAGACTCCAACAAGAAAATTTAGGAGTTATTGTTGCTTATCCCACTGTTTTAGAAGCTTATACTTTGATTTTGTATCGTCTAGGAAATGAAACTGCCAGAACATTTTTACAGCAAATTTTTACAGGAGTTGAATTAGTTAACCCTACAGTTGATGATTATTCAAAAGCAATAGAATTAGTAGGAAATTTTCCTGACCAACAAATTACTTTGTTCGATGATATAATTGCAATTATTTCTAATCGTCTGAGTTTACCAGTGTGGACTTATGACTATCATTTTGATGTAATGTCAGTATCTGTTTGGCGTTACTAATACCATATTTAGATAATTTAGTGATAATAATGTAGGTTGGGTTGCGCTGCCGCTTAACCCAACAAGAACCTATATATGTTGGGTTATGTTGGGTTTATCCTACGGATAAGCTGCGCTAACGTTGCCTCAACCCAACTTACAAATAGTTGTCAAAAAAGCAAACCCAAAATTTACTTCAACCCTTCAACTAACTGCTCCCTCGCACTCTCCAACGCTTCCTTCAACTTACTCGGATCGCGACCCCCTGCTTGCGCCAAATTCGGACGCCCGCCGCCGCCTCCTCCACACATTTTCGCTATCCCTCCAATAAATTTCCCTGCTTGTAAACCTTTACCATTCACAGACTTACTAAAAGCAGCAACTAAACTAACTTTCTCCCCAGAAGCAGCACCCAATACCACAGCACTCTCGCCCAACTTTTGTTGTAACCGTTCCGCAGCAGTTTTCAACGCCTCCGCATCAACACCAGGCATTTCCGCTACTAATATTTGAAACTCACCCACAGTCTCAGCATCTCCTAACAACTGGTCAGACTTCGCTACTGCTAACTCACCTTTCAACGCTTCCAAATGTTTTTGCGACTCTTTCAACTCCTGCTGCAAATTACTTACCCGCTCCGATAACTCTTCCGGTTTTGCCTTAAAGCGATCGCTCAATTCTTTTACTACAATATCTCGGACATTCAAATAATCTAAAACTGCCAGACCTGCAACTGCTTCTATACGGCGCACCCCAGAAGAAATACCAGCTTCAGAAATAATTTTAAACACCCCAATTTCTGCCGTATTATTCACATGAGTTCCCCCACATAATTCCATCGACACTCCGGGATAGTCAACCACCCTTACTACATCGCTATACTTTTCCCCAAACATAGCAACAGCTCCTTTTGCCTTTGCCTCATCCAATGGCATTTCTGCAACCGTCGCCGGATGTGCTTCAGCTATCCAACTATTTACTTGAGCTTCCACTTGTTCCACTTCCTCCGGTTTCAACCCCCGGGGGCAATTAAAATCAAATCGCAAACGGTCAAAAGATACCAAGGAACCTGCTTGAGAAATAGACTGGTCTACCAGAGACCGCAAAGCAGCTTGTAACAAATGTGTTGCGGTATGGTTTGCTTGCGCTCTGCGACGACAAGCAGCATCTATTTGAGCATTCACAGTCATTCCTAACTGTAACGTACCCCTTTCCACACGACCGAAATGTACAAAAATATTATTCTGCTTCTGCACATCTTCTATCCGCACAACCATATTATCCCCACTCAGATAACCACGATCGCCTATTTGACCTCCAGACTCAGCATAAAAAGGTGTTTGGTCAAGCACCACTTGCACTTGAGTACCCGCTTCCGCAGACTCAACCTGTTCCCCTTCAGCTATTAACGCCATTACCTGCGCTGAGGAAGTCAAATCTGTGTATCCTAAAAATTCCGTTTTGTCAACATCTAATTTCACCCCACCTTCAGCAGTCAAGTCAATAGTTTCGTGGGCTGACTGAGAACGCTCTTGCGCCAGTTTCATTTCTTTCTCAAACCCATCAACATCAACAGTTAAACCATTCTCTTCAGCTATTTCCTGAGTCAACTCCAGTGGAAAACCATAAGTATCGTATAACTTGAAAGCATCTTCCCCAGAAATTTGTTTAGTTTTCTGAGTTTCCGGTTTTGCCATAATTTCCGCCAACAATTTTTCACCCCGCTCCAATGTTTCCAAGAAGCGAGACTCTTCCCGTTGCAACTCAGCTTTAATAGCACTTTCCCTCTCCCGCAAATTTGGGTAAACATCCTCAGAAAGAGCGATCGCTTTCTCAGCTACTTTGGATGTAAACTCCCCAAAAATACCAATCAAACGTCCGTGACGCACAACCCGGCGAATTAACCGTCGTAAAATATAACCCCTGCCAACATTAGATGCGGTGACACCATCAGCAATTAAATGAGCTACTGCTCGTACATGGTCGCCAATAACTTTCAGGGAAATTTTGGTTTTGTCATCACTTTTTTTGTAGTCGATACCAGCAATATCCGCAGCAGTTTTAATGATAGGAAAAATCAAGTCAGTTTCATAATTATTCGGCACTTTTTGTAATATTTGCGCCATTCTTTCCAACCCCATCCCGGTGTCAATATTTCTGTTTTGCAATGGCGTGAGATTTCCCTCTGCATCGCGGTTGTATTGCATAAATACCAGGTTATAAAATTCAATAAACCTGCTATCGTCTTCCAAGTCAATGTTATCATCCCCTAATTCTGGATGAAAGTCGTAATAAATTTCCGAACACGGACCGCACGGACCCGTCGGACCCGATGCCCAAAAATTATCCTCCTCATCCATCCGTTGAATGCGGTGTGCGGGAATGCCAATTTTGTCGCGCCAAATAGCAAATGCTTCATCGTCTTCTCGGAAAACGCTGACAACCAAACGGTCTGGAGGCAAACCGAATATTTTTGTGGAAAGTTCCCAAGCAAAAGCGATCGCCTCTGGTTTGAAATAGTCGCCAAAACTGAAGTTACCCAACATCTCAAAAAAAGTGTGATGTCTGGCAGTGCGACCAACATTTTCGATATCGTTAGTACGGATACATTTTTGGGAAGTGGTGGCGCGGGGATATTTCCGGGGTTGTTGTCCGAGAAATATGGGTTTAAATGGTAACATTCCCGCAATAGTTAGTAAGACCGTGGGGTCTTCAGGAACTAGAGATGCACTGGGCAAAATATTGTGTTCCCGTTGTGCGTAAAAGTCGAGAAATGTTTGTCGAATTTCGTTACCTGTGAGTTTTTTAGCAGACATAATTAATTCAGATGTTAGGTTGTGTAATTTGAATTTTCCGTCTATTCAGGCAAAGTTTTACCTGTTGAAAATTTACAACTTTTATTGTAATAGATATTAGGTGTTATAGACCATTGAGCAATATAAATTTTCTATAATAGCGGAAATCTTTATCAAGCATTTCCAGAAATTATATAAACTTTTTCCAGAAATCCCAGCAGGAGACTTTATCGAATTTTTCGTTTTTATTTTGCATCAGATATATAATTTATTTGAAATATTTCACCGAATAAATATAGACCTAATTTATCAAGATTTAGATACTATTTTATTGAGTAATTGAAAAATATTTATATTTAATCTTAAATTAATCTTTTCTTTCCTTAATTTGTATAGATAATTTAAGACTAACTTAATCAAATACTTCTCAAGTTAAAAAATATAAAACAAATAAAAATAAGTATATAAAAAAGGTTAAATTTGTTTGTATAATTGCTGCTTGGTCTAAAATTATATAATATAAATTTGTAGACATAAATAGCAGCTTAATATTTCATTAGCTTTGGAAATTTAGGATGGTATATTTATTGCTAATATTCAGAAACTAAAACATCTCTAAAAATAATGCTAACTAACGGACTGATAGAAACCGAACCCTTGGAATTAGAGGATATCTTTATTTCTCTAGAATCATTACCCCTACCACCCTCTAGTAGAGATTTTAATGGTAATGCTGCCGACCTGATTTCAATTCCTGATAATCCAGTTTTGCAAGTTCCAGATGGATTTACCGTTAATGTTTTTGCTGATAATGTTTTTCCCGAAAGTGAAGAGCCTCGTTGGTTAGGATTAACTCCTACTGGAGATGTATTAGTAACATCTCTAAATGTTAATCAAATAGTTTTATTACGCGATACAGATGGGGATGGAGCAGCAGATTTTTCTCAGGTTTTTGCCGATGAAGAAAATGGATTAAACGATCCTTTTGGCATGGTTTTTACCGAAGATTTTTTCTATGTGGGAAATATAGATTCAATAGTAAGATATCCTTACAATATTGGTGACACACAAATTAATGGTACTGGGGAACAAATTGCTGATTTACCACTATCTAACCAACACTTTACTAGGAACTTAGCAATTTCTCCAGATAATCAACTTTTCGTTTCTATTGGTTCGTCTAGCAATCTAAGAATAGAGGAATTACCTGGAGCTTCGGTACAAGTAATGAATCTAGATGGTTCTAATCAACAAACTTTTGCTTTTGGTTTAAGAAACCCTGTAGGTTTAGATTTTAATCCAATAACAAATCAACTTTTTACCACTGTAAATGAACGAGATTGGTTAGGAGATGACTTAGTTCCTGACTATTTAACAGGATTAGAACAAGATGAATTTTATGGTTGGCCTTATGTTTATTTATCACCTGATTTTCCCGATCCATTTATAACAATAGAAAATCCTGATTTCGTACCAGAAACTCAAACACCAGATTTTGTAGCTGAAACTCAAACTCCCGACGTATTATTTCAAGCACATTCAGTACCTTTAGGACTGCAATTTTATGATGGTGAAACTTTCCCAGAAGAATATCAAAATGGAGCATTTGTCGCATTTAAAGGCGGTTTCAATCGTCAGGAACCCACAGGTTCTAAAATAGTATTTGTACCCTTTGATGAAAATGGAAATGCCACAGGAGTATATCAAGATTTTTTAACAGGTTTCTTAGACGTTTCAGCAGAACCTGAAACTACTTGGGCTAATCCCGTTGGTTTACAAGTCTTACCAGATGGTAGTTTGTTGTTTACCGACCAAGGAAACAATCGAATTTATCGAATACAATTTCCTGAAAATGAAACCATAGAAGGTACTAATGACAATGATAATTTTCAGAGTGGAGAAGGTGACGATCAACTTTTTGGTAGAAGAGGTAGCGATCGCCTTACTGGTAATGGTGGGGACGATACATTAATTGGTGGTGTTGGTCGAGATACTCTCAATGGTGGTAGGGGTGATGATACAGTTAATGGAGGTCCTGGAAGCGATCGCCTATTTGGTAAATCTGGTAATGACCTGTTAATTGGTCGCCCTGGTAACGATATCTTGTTAGGGGGTGATGGTAACGATACTCTAGAAGGAGGTATTGGTCGCGACAGACTCAACGGTGGAGCAGGAAACGACCAACTTACAGGAGGTGGTAGTATTGACCGCTTTATCTTTAACACTAATGATGAATTTCAGACTGAGGATGTAGGTATAGATACAATTACTGATTTTTCCCAAACACAGGGAGATATTATTCTTCTAGACCTGACAACTTTTACTGCCATCAACAGCGATTCAGGAACAGGTTTCAGCATTGCGGGAGAATTTGCCACAGTTACTGATGATCAGCTAGCAGAAACTTCTGAAGCAGTCATTGTCTATAATAGTGAAAATGGAAACTTATTCTATAACCCCAATGGTAACGAAGATGGGTTTGGTAGTGGGGGTCAGTTTGCTACTTTGACAAATACCCCAGAGTTAGAAGCAGAAGATTTCTTCCTCAGAAGTTAGCAATTACTCAAGATCGGGATTTATATCATGTCCGGATAATTAGACATCTCCAGATATTGTAGCGGACCAAAGCAATCTCTCAATAGCGATCGCTCTTTTTTATCCAGTGAAAGCGATCGCTTTGCGAATTAATAGTGGGACAATCCTTAATTCTCAATTTTCAACTTTTTTAGATGTCTGTACCAGACAAAGTACAAACAGATAGAAAGTACAACCAGCAACAGGGATAGAATTAGGAAATTATCCCAACGTTTCATCATAAACATAATTCCCGTAAGACACAAAACTATTTGCCAGGGAATCGCGATCGCAGTCGCCAGCAAATCTCGCCGGTTCTCTAATGCGATATCGACCATGAGATTGCGGGGAATATTAACAGCGATCGGCTTCCAGAAACCGAAGGGACGGGTGACAGTATAAAAATTCTCCAGAACTGACCGTTCCGTTGCAGGAGTTAACAAAGTGCCAGCAATACATCCTGCCAAAGAACAACTACTAGGAATTAGAAATTGGATAAATTCAGCAAGTTGTAGATTCGGGAAGGAAGGTAAAACGATCGCCTTAGTCACAATTGCAGCCACCATACCAGCAGCGATACCCGTGGCAAATCCATAGCCATTAAACCGCCACCAATACCATCTTAACAGCAGAGGAACCGCCAGACCCGTACCCAATCCCAGAGTCAACCATCCCCAAATTTCATTGATATTGGAGATACTGAAGCTAAATAGCAATCCCACCATAACAATGATAACCGATGCCCAACGACTTTGAGCCAGCAGTGTGCGGTTGTCAGCTTGCGGATTGAGATAAGCTTGATAAATATCCTTCACCCAGTAAGCAGCGCCACCATTAATTAAGGAGTCAAAAGTAGACATCCCGGCAGCGATAAAACAAGCTAATACCAATCCCTTGATTCCCGCTGGTAGGTAAGTAGCGATAACTGTTGGCAAGACAAGTTCCGGGTCAGGAATTACTTGGTTAGTAATGCCGTAATTGATGCCCAGGATTGCAAAAGCAGTTACCAAAGGCCAGCGAAACGAAAGCAAGAATATCCACCACAGAGACATTAACCCCACTTCGCGATCGCTTTTGGCAGCAAAATAGCGCTGCATCATATAACCACCGATACCGCCAAATCCTTCCATCAATACTTTCAGCAGATAGAAACAAAGGATAGCGCCGAACAAGTTGAAACGACCATAGTCTCCGGGTAAGTCTACTTCCATGGAGGGGAATATACTACTCCACTCGCTAAAATTCCACTCGTGCAATTGCTCCGTACCCGGAATAGAAATAGCAAATGTCTCCGGGAGAGGGGGAAGTTGCAGAGCGATCGCGCAGATATAGATGATAGCCACAAAAATCAAAACTCCCTGAAACAGGTCCGTTAACACTACCCCATAAAAACCGCTAAGAACAGTGTATATCAATGCCAGGAATATGATTAAAATTGAGGCCAGACGGGCATCGACAGTAATAAATTGTCCTAAGAATTTGCCCCCACCGATGGCAAAGTAACTAATTCTGCCAATGGTCAAGATAATAGCAGCAACAGCACTAACTATCCGGGCGAGATTTCCTTCCCGTCCCACACCAAAACGCAAATGCATCCATTCCGCTAAAGTCATAACTTGAGCGCGGCGGTTCCACTTGCCCATAAAAATCATGAACATTGCTAGAATTAAGGCAATGCCACCCCGGAGTTCCAGAAAAAATCCCTTCGTTCCCAAGGCGTAGACTAAGGCCGTGATCAACATTGTCCCCGCAATGTCTGTATTGGAAGCCATCCCGGATGCCCCCAATACCCACCAAGGCATATTCCGATCGCCCAGAAAGTAAGAGTCTATGCCAGCGGATGCTTTCCGCTGGAGAAATACGCCAAACAGGACGATCGCCAGCAGGTAGATGACGACAATAGTGTAATCAATTAAATGCATAAACTACTCAACTTTCCTCATCAATACCATTGATTCTATTATATTATGTCCGATTGATTACTTATATAGCGCTGTGCACAGGCAACAGGCAACAGGGGGAATAAAAAAATGGATAATATCAGGCTTTTAGCTATTGGACAATAGAAGTAGTGGACCGACACAGCTAAAATGGTGCGTTAGATGGGGGATGGGGAGATGGGGAGATGGGGGGATGGGGAGATCAAGACACCTAGAAACAAAAATAAGAGTGCACAGTTTTAGATGTGTCAGTCTAGTAGGGTGCGTTAATGAAATGTAAGGCACCGCTTATTCCAGCTATTGATGGTGCGTTACGCTGTCGCTAACACACCCTACTGGACTCTTTGGAGGAAGGAAGGCAGAAGTAGAGTGCGTTAATGAAATGTAAGGCACCGCCTATTCCAGCTATTGATGGTGCGTTACGCTGTCGCTAACACACCCTACTGGACTGTTTCATCTAAAATGTTGCAATAGAAAATGGGGTGATGGGGGGATGGGGGGATGGGGTGACGAAAAAAGCTAATGCACTATTTTAGGTGAAACAATCCACTACTGGACTCCTGAATTATTTATAATACCGTAGGTTGGGTTAAGCGGCAGCGCAACCCAACAGATACAATAAGAGTATCAGTCCAGTAAGTCCGATTAAGCGGCAGCGTAACCCAACAGATACAATAAGCGTTGAAAAGATACAACAAGCGTTGTTGGGTTTCCGTTCACGTCAACCCAACTTACAAAGTGCTAATTCACGAAAACGTTCAACGCATACTTTGTTTTTTCTCAGCTTTTAAGTCACGACTGCCAACAGCAGCTAATTCTGCATCCATCAAAGTTTTTCCTGTTGCTGCCAGGTAAACATCATCCAAACTTGGTCGCGCTTGAGCAATACCAAAAATTGGTAAACCTGCTGACTGCAATGACTGTTTAATTTCAATCAAAGCATCACTTTGGGGTGTCACAACTAAGTTTAAAGAATTGCCCTGAGCAGCATTAACAATAACTTCTTGAACTATTGGCAGGTTTCCTAGTAATACTTTGGCTTTTTCTGCTTCTTCAGTAGAAGAAAATTCCCTAATACGGAGAGTGATACGATCGCCTCCTACCCGGTCTTTAAGTTCTGAAGGAGTACCCGTAGCAATAACCACACCTTGGTCAATAATAGCTACCCTATCTGCCAAAGCATCAACTTCTTCCAGATAGTGACTGGTAATCAAAACTGTTGTACCTGAGTCTCGCAACTGACGCAAAAAATCCCAGACTGCTACCCGACTATCAATATCTAAACCCACTGTCGGTTCATCCAAAACTAAAACATCTGGTTGATGCAATAAACCCGCTGCTAAATCTAGACGTTTGCGGATACCGCCAGAGTAAGTGCCTGTTTTTTTATCTGCCCAATCTTCTATACCCAGAAGGGCGATCGCTCCTTCGATTCTTTCCCTTGCCAATTTTCCCGGAATATGATATATAGCTGCTTGCAGTTCCAGTAGTTCTCGGCCCGTAAGTACCTTGTCGAGGGCCACTTCCTGAGCAACATAGCCAAGGCGTTGTCTAGCTATTCTCGGTTGGTCAACTACTGAAATACCAGATACTTCTAAACGTCCAGCGTCTGGTGTAATTAGAGTACACAGAGCGCGTAGTGTGGTTGTTTTACCTGCACCATTAGGGCCAAGTAAACCAAATATTTCTCCAGGTTCTATCTGAAAGGAAACATCCTTAACTGCTGTAACCGAACCATAACTTTTCTGAAGGTTTTCGATTAAAACTGCTGGTACCATGATTATTAGTAAATATAAAGTTTTCTTTGATAATTGTAATTGTTTATTTTATTCTTGGCAGTGGAAGGAAAGGACACGGACATATCAAAAGCTTAAAACTCAGACAACGCAAGATTGTCCTTCTCTCCTTCTTCCTTCAGCCATATTATGTTTGACCTGAGACATAGAAAAGCTTTTGTCACTGTTGCCAGATGAGCTGTTGCCTATTTCCCAGTTCCCAGTTCCCAGTTCCCAGTTCCCTGCGATAAAATTGATGGTAGCTTCTCGTAAATAGTAAATAGTTATGACCGTAGATGTTAAAGCCTTTTTTCAGGCAACAAACCCTGGTATTCCTCTGTTTATAGATAATGTAGAAATTGACAAGAAATACTACATTGACTTCTCGACCGTGCGTGGAGGAAAAGTTATTAAAAAATTAAAAAATACTATTACTCTCTGGTCTTCAGACCGACCTACTTGCCAACTATTCACCGGACATATTGGTTGTGGTAAGTCTACAGAATTATGGCGACTCAAGCAACAGTTAGAAACAGAAGGTTTTCACGTTGTCTATTTTGAGTCTGACAAAAATTTAGAAATGGGAGATATAGATGTAGGGGATATTTTTCTAACTATTGCACAACAGGTCAGCAGAAGTTTGGAGAAGTTGGAAAAACTTAACTTGGAGGAACCAAAAGGGTTAAAAGGTCTACTTCAGGGAGCCGCAAAATTATTGCAGACAGAAATTGAACTCTCTGCAGAAGCGAATATTCCTGGTGTGGGTAAAGTGGCGGCTAGTAGTGAGGGTTCATTTTCAGCAGAAGTTGGTTTGCCTGGGGTTGGTCAAGTCAAAGCTGACGAAAAAGGATTAGAATTTGTCGCTTTAGGAATTGCTAAAATTACTGCCCAGGCAAAAGCTAGTCCCGAACTTCGTACTAAACTCAGAGAATATCTCGGACCCCGCACTAGCGGAATTATTGAAACTATAAACAAAGAATTGCTCGAACCCGCTAACGAAAAGCTGAAACAGTATGGCAAAAATGGATTGGTTGTTATAGTTGACAACCTGGAAAAAGTTGATAGTTCACCTAAACCTTGGGGGCGACCTCAACCAGAATATCTATTTGTTGACCGGGGTGAACAACTGATGAGTCTTAATTGTCATCTGATTTATACTCTTCCTATAGCACTGAGGTTTTCCAATGACTACGATACATTAACTCAAAGATTTAAGAAAGACCCCCAAGTATTGCCAATGGTGGCGACACAGTTGCGCGATGGTAGTGAATGTGCTGAAGGAATGAAGTTAATGCGACAGTTAGTTTTGGCCAGGGCGTTTCCAGAATTAGACTCACAACAACGCTTGGAAAAAGTTACTGAAATTTTTGATAGTCAGGAAACTTTAGATTACTTATGTCGTTTCAGTGGTGGTCATGTGAGGAATGTATTGCGAATAGTTAATGAGGCTATTATGGAAGAAGGGGATCTTCCCATCTCCCGCGCTAGTGTTGCCAATGTAATTAAAACTTATCGCAATCAGCGACTTTTAGCTGTAGATGACCATGAGTGGGAATTATTGCGCCGAGTTGCTCAGACAAAAAAAGTAACGGGAGATGACGCATACCAAACTTTAATCCGGAGTATGTTTGTTTATGAGTATCAAGATGAACTTGGCCCTTGGTTTGATATTAATCCTCTCTTGAAAGATGCGCCGGAGTTAAAGATATAATTAGGCTCTTCAACAATTAATAATTAATAATTAATAATTAATTATTACCTCTCCTTGAAAAAAAGAGGATTAACGCAAAAGGGAAAATTTTTTCTTTTTTATCCTTTAAAGGAGAGGTTTTAAACCTTAATTATTCGATAGTAGGGCTTGAGCAAGAAGATTGAGTATTTGATGGTAAGAAGCAAAACTACAAACAAAAATATGTCTACACACTTGGAAATTAACAATCAAAAATTATTGCAGAAATTAATCCGAGGCATGAAAATGTCTCAAGGACAATTTCGGCTGTTTTTGGCACAGTGCAATAATCTGAGCCAGCGCGATCGCCTAATTCCACAACTCCGGGAATCTTTTTCTGGAGACTTGGCAGAATTGCAGTTGGATGAGTCTGTCGATGAACTTTATGCAACTATTAGAAAACGATTAAGAGACCAACAACCAGATGCTCTGATGATTTGGGGTTTGGAGTTTGTCAGAGATATTGATAAATTGCTGGTCGCAATGAGTTTAGTTCGCGAGGAGTTTAGAAAAAATTGCCCTTTTCCCATAGTTTTATGGGTTGATGCAGAAATTTATCGTAAATTTATTCGGTTAATTCCTGATTTTGAAAGTTGGGCAAGTCTGACCGTGTTTGAAACTGCCACTCAAGAATTAATTGATTTTATTCAGCAGACCAGTGAGAGTATTTATCAGAAAGTTTTAGAAAGTGGGGCAGGAATATTTTTAGATGATACTGCCCTTGGTTTGGGAGAGTTTGCTTATCAAGAGTTGGTGGGTGCAAGGCAAGAATTGTTAAACCGAGAAGTTACCTTAGAGCTTGAATTAGAAGCAAATTTGGAATTTGTTTTAGGCAGGGCAACCGATAATTCTACCGAAACAGCACTAGAGCATTATCAACATAGTCTCGAACTTTGGCAACAAATTAACAACTCCGTACGAGTAGCTCACACTTATTATTATCTGGGGTTATGGTGGCGTAGTTATGCAGTTAGGCATCGGGTTGAGAAAAATATGGCTTGTGAGAAAGCTTGTTCATATTTTCAGCAGTCAGTAAAAACTTTTGAAGCAGTTAACCGCCCAGACTTAGCTGCTAAGTTTATCAATGCTTGGGGAGAAGTTTTGCAGACTTTAGGGCGTTGGGATGAGTTAGAAACTGTTGCCAACAGAGCAATAGAATTACATCAAACCTATTCCCAGCCATTTTGTGAAGCTCGTGCTTATGCTTTTCTAGCAGAATTTGAACTGGCAAAAAATAATTATAGACAAGCAAAAAAACTTGCTCAAAATGCCATAGAAATTTTTAACAAAACTCTAGATGTTGTATCTCCTCCTAGCTCAGAAAAAGACAAAATAAATTTAGATTTGGAGCGCTATTCTCATCTAGGAAAATATTTATTTGCTCTAGCAAAATCCGAAAAATATTTAGGTAAATTTGAAGAATCAATAGCCAATTTTGAGCAAGCAAAAAAAACAACTAAACCTGAATACAGAACTGAATTTTATATTTGTCTTCTCACAGAATCACGAAAAATATATTACCAACAAAAGGCATATTTAGCAGCTTTTAAATTGAAGCAAGAACGACAAAAAATAGAACAACAATTTGGATTTGTAGCATTTGTCGGTGCAAATCGTTTGGGATATAGAAAACCAAATACCAACCCGGCTTTACCTCAAGTTAATCGACGAAAAGTAACTCAAGAAATATCTGCATCTGGACGCCAATTAAATGTAGAAGAATTGCTAGAAAGAATTAGTCGCCCTGACTATAAACTGATAGTGATTCATGGACAATCAGGAGTTGGTAAAAGTTCGATTTTACAGGCTGGATTAATACCTGCTTTAAACAAAAAATCAATTGATACCCATCATGTAGTAGTGGTTTTGCAGCAAGTTTATATTCATTGGATTTCAGAATTGGGGGAAAGTTTAGCTAAAAAACTCAAAACAATTCCCCAATTAGCAGTTAATTCACAGATGCTTAATTCGACTGAGGCAATTTTTTCTCAGTTACGAAATAATGCTGAATTAAATCTACTTACAGTTATTATTTTCGATCAATTTGAGGAATTTTTCTTTGTTAATTCAGAGCCAGGGCAGAAAAGAGAGTTTGCTCAGTTTCTGGAAGAATGTTTGGAAATTCCTTTTGTGAAAATTGTTTTATCCCTGCGTTCAGATTATATTCATTATTTATTAGAATTTAATGATTTAGCTAATTTAGAAACAATCAACAATGATATTTTAAGTAAAAATATTCTTTATGAATTGAGAAACTTTTCCCAGAATAAGGCAAAATCAGTTATTAAAGAATTAACCGAAAACTCTCAATTTAAAATCGATTCAAAATTGACAGAAAAATTGGTAGAAGACTTAGCCCAGGAGACAAAAGATATTCGTCCGATTGAGTTACAAATTGTGGGGGCACAACTACAGACAGAGAATATTACCACTGTGGAAAAATATCAAGAATTAGGAGATTACCCCAAAGCAGAATTAGTAAACCGATATTTAGCATCAGTAGTGAAAGACTGTGGTGAAGAAAATGAAAAATTAGCTTGGTTGGTGTTGATGTTATTAACGGATGAAAATAATACTCGCCCTCTGAAAACTCAGGCTGAATTGGCGAAAGAAAGAAAGTTGAATGTGGATAGTTTGGAATTAGTATTAGATATTTTTGTTAAGTCTGGTTTAGTATTTTTGTTGCCAGAAAAACCAGCAAAACGTTATCAGTTAGTGCATGATTATTTAGTTGCGTTTATTAGGCAAAGGAAAGAAGATGAGTTGTTTCAAGAATTAAAGCAGGAACGTAAACAAAGAAAACTAAGTGAAGCCAGATTGAATGTAGTTTTAAAGCAGCAGCTACGACAGTCACGCATTGCAATAACTGTCTTGACAATGCTGTCAGCTTTTGTAGTAGTGTTGTGGCTAAATTCAGAATCCCAAAAAAGACGAGCTGAACTTGCAAAAGTTCAAGTATTAAATTCCAATTTTCAACTTCAGTTATCTTTAAATCATCAACTTGATGCTTTAGTTGCTATTACTCAAGCTGGCAAAAGAATAAAGCATACTTCATCACCACCTAAGCTTCAAAATCAGATTAAAAAAAATCTTCAGCAAGCAGTTCGTGATGTTGAAGAATATAATCGTTTAGAATATGATCATCCACTTTGGAGTGTAAGTTACAGTCCTGATGGTCAAAAGTTTGCCTCAGCAGGTCAAGATAATAATGCGATCTTATGGCAGTCTGATGGCAAAGTTGAAAAAGTTTTAAAAGGACACACAGATAATATTTGGAGCGTTAACTTTAGTCCTGATGGTAAAATTATAGCCTCTGTAAGTAAAGACAGAACCATCATACTTTGGAGTCAAGATGGTACTTTTATCCGCCAATTAAAAGGACATAGAGAATCAGTTACAGATGTTAGTTTTAGTCCCGATAGTCAGATTATTGCTTCAAGTAGTTTCGATGACACTATTAAACTCTGGAACCAAAATGGTGAATTACTTCAAACACTAAAAGAACACAAAGATGATGTTTTGACTGTCAATTTTAGCCCAGATGGTAAAACCCTAGCTTCAGCAGGTGCAGATAACAAGATTAGGTTATGGGATCGTAATGGTAAATTACTTAAAGTATTAGAAGGGCACCAAGACTGGGTTTGGAGTATTACTTTCAGTCGAGATAGCCAGATGCTTGCTTCAGGAAGTTTCGATAAGACGATTAAATTATGGGATCGTAATGGTACACTACTGAGAACCCTCGAAGGTCATACTAATCGAGTTTTAAGTGTAGATTTTAGCTTTGATGATCGAACTCTTGCTTCTGCAAGTTTAGACAAAACTATTCGGCTATGGCATCGTGATGGTACACTACTCAGAACTCTGAAAGGCCATACTGATGGGGTCAGAGATATTAGTTTTAGCCCAGATAACCAAACTATTGTGTCGGCAGGTTTAGACAAAACTATTCGACTATGGAAATATGAAAACCCTCTACTCAAAACTATTGGGAGAGAAAACAAAGATATAGGACATCGAAAACAAGTAACAACTGCTATTTTTGACCCAACAGGTCAGATTATAGCTTCTGCTAGTTACGATGGAACAGTAAAGTTATGGAGTACAGATGGTTCTTTGTTAGAAACTTTCTCTGACCATGAAGAAAAAGTTAACGAGATTAGTTTCAGTCCAGATGGTCAAACTATTGCCTCCGCTAGTGATGATGGAACAGTAAAGTTATGGAGTAAAGATGGTTCTTTATTAGAAACTTTCTCTGACCATGAAAAAAAGGTTAATGGAATTAGTTTCAGTCCAGATGGTAAGACTATTGCTTCTGCTAGCGAAGACAAAACAATCAAGCTTTGGAACATCAATGAAGGCTTAATCTCTGAATTAAAAGGACATCAAAGAGCTGTTAATGACGTTATTTTTAGTCCTGACGGTAAAACTTTAATCTCTGCTAGTGAAGATGGGGTAATTAAAATTTGGAAGTTGAATGGTCAATTGTTAAAGACAATACCAGCACATTTAGGAAATATTACCAGTCTTAGTTTCAGTCCCGATGCACCAATTTTTGCATCAGCGAGTGATGATAATACTATAAAGATATGGAGTAAAGACGGGACTCCAATTAGAACCCTCAAAGGACATAATTCTAGAGTATGGAGTGTAGATTTTAGCCCAGATGGTAAAATCCTTGCTTCTGCAAGTGCTGATAGAACAATTAAAATCTGGAGTTTAGATGGAACTGAATTACAAAGTATCCAGGATAATGGCTTTCTCTACTGGGGAAATGTATCTTTTTCTCCAAATGATCAGATGATAGCTTCGGCTAGTAAAAATACTATCAAACTGTGGAAACTTAATCGAGAAAACTTAGAAAAACTAGCACACACCATGAGTAACCTTGATGCTCTTTTAGTCACCAGTTGCAGTTGGTTAAATGACTATCTTGGCTCTTTAGAAGCTAACAATACTGAGGCAACTACTCTTGAGAAAACTCATCAATTATGTGATTAAAAATCAATCAAGTTGGGGTACTTCGCAAAAAGTACAAGAAAGTTAACACTTTTGTGTTACATCAGTACTATAATTTTCTGAAGTAGCGATGATCAAGAATACTAATATTGCAAAAGAGAGTACTAGCTTTTTCATCTCTACATCTATTATTCTGAATAATCTATAGGACAACAGTCGCATCCATATTCTGAATAATCTGTCGGACAACAGCCACACAACAATGGGCATCCTTCATATCCTTCTCCATATGACTCGGCATTGGCGCTATAATTACCGAATAATTAATAATTAATAATTAATAATTAAATAATTCGCGCCTTGAAGCCTCCCCTTTTCAGGGGAAAAAAAAGCGGTCGTTAGCGTAGCTTCCCGAAGGGTGGGATGGCGAGGAAACCTCGCCATATCCAATCGACTAAGAAAAGAAAATATTCCTTATATTCAATTCCGTAGCGGTTAAAACCCGAGGTAATTATCAATTATCAATTATCAATTAATGAACTAAGCTACCAATTAAGAATATTTAAAATGTAAAAGAGATTACTAATTTTTTCATATCTACCCCTATTCTGAATCTTTAGGACAACAGCCACACCCAGGATCACAGCCGCTAGGATCTTCTTTAGCATGAACACTGTGATGACCTAAGCTAACAATTAATGTTAATATCACAAAAGAGATGACTAACTTTTTCATATCTACTCCTTTCTTGAGGTTTATTATTAATTGTAACTGATCTTAAGTAAAGGTGTAAATTAGGATAAAAAAATATAGGAATGTTCCATTGAACACCCCTATACTACGAATGATATCAAATCCGGTTAATTGCACATAGTACAATAGAGAAGTACTTCTGTAGCTAGTAAGTAAAAATGCCCAGAAAGCTGCTTGTTTACCCTCATCTAAGTCTTGAGGAGCTAGAAATGGGATATAATCAAGCCACTTCAGCGATCGCCCGCTTCACTAGACTTCGGTATTATGAATATTCCCGCTAACTAACTGACACATCTAAAATGGTGCGTTACAACGGATTGTTAAATGCCTTTCATAGTCTAAATTTTAGCCATCTAGGTGGTACATTGTAATAGTCGTGCATTGTCATTATGTTTGTTATGAGGCATGGCAGTGGGAGCATCTTGCTCCCGTGCCTGATATTTCTTTTTCCTATATACCATTACTATATAGAACTACAACTATTTGTAACATTCTTTTTTTTATTGGTACGATCAGAAAAGCGCCGATCGTAAAACTTGTTATGATAAAAATTACCAAACACATATCAAAAAATATTAAACAAAAATGGCAGCAAACTAAACCCAAGTACAAATTTATTCTGAGCTTTGTACTATTGTGCTTGAGTATCAGAGCGCTCCCTCTGTTTGCCCCCATTCGTCCTCAAGACATAGCTCAAAACCAACAAACCCTAGAATTTATCGACCGCAACGGTTTGCCACTTGGAACCATCCTCACCCGCGACCAAGAAAATACTGTAGTCGTCCCCCTAGAACAAATTTCACCTCTATTTATCAACGCCATAATTGCTGCGGAAGACAAAAGATATTATCAACACGGCGCTCTAGATATCAAAGCAATAGGGCGATCGCTCCTCGAAGCTATCCAAGCGAAACAAATAGTCAGTGGAGCTTCCACTATCACCATGCAACTTGCCCGAATGTTGGAACCCACACCACGCACCTTCGGCAATAAAATTCGGGAAATTTGGCTATCTTGGCGTATCACAGCAGGGATGAATAAAAATCAAATCCTGCAAGCATATATCAACCGTTTACCCATGGGAGGAAACATCTATGGCGTAGAAGCAGCATCTCGTGCTTATTTTGGCATCTCAGCTACGGACCTCAACCTTGCCCAAGCTACTATTCTCGCTGCCTTACCAAATGACCCCACTGACCTCAACCCTTATTATAATTGGAGTCTCCTCAAACAACGCCAAATTCACATTCTGAAGCGCATGGTTGAAGACAATTATATTACCAGTGCTGAAGCTGAAAAAGTGCTTGCGGAAAAAATAACTCTACAGCCAAAAAATCAAGGTATTATTGCTGCGCCACATTTTCTATTTTGGTTATCTCAAAATCAATCTACTGCCATAAATCAAAATTTATCTACAACAACTACTCCTACAGTTATTCGTACTACTATTGACCGACCTTTACAACAATTTGTTACTACCCAAGTTCAACAAGTAATTCAAAATATTACTCCTTATAATGTGCATCATGCTGCTGCTATTGTAATTAATAATCAGACTGGAGAAGTATTAGCTTATGTAGGTTCTCCAGATTATTTTAATACGCAAAAAATGGGTAGTAATGATGGAGTACAAGCACTACGTCAACCAGGTTCAACTTTGAAGCCTTTTTTATATCAATTAGCATTAGAAAATCAAGTAATTAATCCCAATACTATTTTGCCAGACGTACCGACATATTATGCAATTCCTGGAGCCAAACTTTATAGCCCTACTAATTATAATCAAGATAAATTTTTAGGACCTGTTATTGTCAGGGTTGCTTTAGCAAATTCTCTGAATATTCCGGCAGTAAGAGTATTAGAAAAAGTGGGAGTGGAGCAATTTTTAAACCGTCTACATCAATTAGGTTTTAAACATTTACAAGCTTCACCAGAACATTATGGTTTAGGCTTAAGTTTAGGCAGTGGGGAAGTTAGTTTATGGGAGTTGGCAAAAGCTTATTTAATTATGGCAAGACAAGGAGAAGTTATTCCTGTTGTTACAACTATTCCTAGTAAAACTTCCCCACTTTTTCAACAGAAAAAAAGTCAAGACATCTCCCTACTACCTCAAGCAGAATCAAAATGGATGTTAATCGTAAATATGTTAAGCGATTCCCCTACTCCCCCGCTCAAGACAGCAACTCTCAGCAAAAATTACCATAAACTTAACTGAGTAGGCGACTGATTAAGTAAATTCCAAGGCAGGGGTGGAATAGGAATTTTTGCTGTTTCTAGTAACTGTTGAAAATGACGTGCTGTACTAGGCGATCGCTCTTCTTCAGGACAATGAATAAAAAAGTAAATTGTTATATTTTGGCGCAACCATTGCTCAATTTGAGTCACCCACTCTGTGAAAAAAATTTGATTTACTGACAACTGAGGATGAGAAATAAATCTCACAATGGTAAATGGTGCAGTCACCGTCAACTGTAAAGGTAAATTGGGTTTACGGTTTTGAGACCGCAACTGGGGGTTATCCTTACCAACGTAGACAGGACGCGAGTCTAGCAAAACTTTCCCCACACCCAGTTGTTTGAGAAGAGTATTTAACTTTTGAGCTTGAGAGTCTTCAAACCAGTCAGGATGCCTAACTTCCAAAGCTAAAGGTATCCGGTCTCGTGGCCAAGCTTGCAAAAATTCTACGAGGTCATCAAATGAAGAGGGGTCGTAACTAGGCGGTAACTGAGCAAAAAATACACCCAGGCGATCGCCTAAAGGTTGCATCTGTTTGAGAAAGTCTAAAGCATCCGGGATAAAAGGTTTTAATAATCCATTATGAGTTATATTGCGCGGTAGTTTTAGGCAAAATTGAAATCCAGGAGGTGTTTGTATGGCCCATTTCGTTACAGTCTCTGGTTTAGGAGTAGCATAAAATGTAGTGTTACCTTCAACGGTAGTGAAACGACGACTGTAGAGAGAGAGAAATTCAGAAGGAGGACTTTTGGCAGGATAAAACTCTCCCACCCAAGGTTTAAATGCCCAAACAGCGCAGCCAAGAAAGAATTTTTTTTGAGTCATTTGAAGAAGGTTTTAAGTGGTAGGTGGTAGGTTTTAAGTGGAAAGAAAAATCTTACGTTGTCTGAGTTTTAAGCTTTTTATCAAAATAACATGGGTCGCGTAACCCCGCCTTTTAAGGCGAAATATTTTTGGAGAATTGCTCAAATCCCCTAGTTCCCCTCCACCGGAGGGGTTAGGGGTGGGTTAACTTCTGACTTCGTTAAATATTTGTCCACAGTGCAATTCAAAACATCAATTTAAGTGATGTAGATAACATTTATCCTTGAACTTGCCATATATTTGTGGATGGTGTATGATTCTAGAAAGATAGTAACGGCGGCATGGCCAAGTGGTAAGGCAAGGGTCTGCAAAATCCTCATCCCCCAGTTCGAATCTGGGTGCCGCCTTTTAATATACTTTATATACTTTATACTTCTCCTAACGGAGACCTTCGGCGAAGAGATACCCATATCTTCTGACTCTCCTGCTGGAATATCTATCCCTGTCAAAATTGGAAATTCACACAGTCGTATATGGTGTGAAGCAATAATTGAAAATACTTCTATATACCCCATCCCTCCATCTCCCCATCTATATTTTTAATAGAACCCAAATAGGTTTTATCTCTGAATTAAGCGATCGCGAATATTATTTCCACCAAATTCTGAACTACATTTATATTACTTTGTATTATTGCGACATACGCATTAGTAGAGAAAGAATCTGAATCAAGCGATCGCTCTATTATTTCCACCAGTTTCAGAACTACATTTATATTACATTGTATTATTGCGACATACGCATTAGTAGAGAAAGAATCTGAATCAAGCGATGCTGTTAATTGCTTGTTAGCTACCACTCATCATATTTTTCAGGCTTTAATTTCATGCTTATTGGTAAACATGAAAAACCATAGACTTCATGCCAGGCAACCTTTTTAAAGATTTTGATAGTTTTACTGAAATCAGTTAGCAATTACAAGTTGGCACTAAAATGCAGCTTCTCTAGTTTTAGCCCTTATTGCTGGTCCGAGGGTTTATTATTGCTGGCTGCTACAAATATAACTAATGCTAATAGAAAATAACTCTACGGTAGGCTGTTCACTGTTTTATAGATAAGAAATTTCTATACCTCAAGTAATTGCCACGACCGCGAAGTTAGTGTATACCAAAATTTAGATTATATTTACTCCTGAAATCTTTTATTCAGTCTAGGAAATTGAATTTAGATTAAAGAACAGGATTTACGCATTTTTATGGTATAAACACTATATATACCATAATGCTATAGTTTTTATCTACTATATGTAGTGTTTTTGCGTAAATCCTGAAGAAGACAAAAACACCACAACATAAGTAGTAAGAAAACATCATGTGGTGTTTTGTACCTAATCTATATTATGTAAATTATCTAGGAGGTTTTAAACAACTAAACAGAATTTATTTCCTGCTCTAATTTTCTGTAACCCTTACAGAAAAAAAGTCTCAATTTGGAAAAATATGTAATTAATTTTGTGTACCTGCTTATGCATGAAAAAAAATCTAAAAAAATAGCCAGTCTATTTATTAATAGACTGGTTATAGACTTTGTTATAGCTTTGATTTCGTCGTACCTAGTTTCACAAACAGTACCAACTTGTGTTCTACCACAAGTACCGTTTGAAAATCAAAAATCGCAAGCAAAGTCTGATATAGTCAGACTCAAATAATTCTAGAAAATCTTTATTGATTCAATAGAATGGTCAGAGATAAGTTTCTATTGGCAGTAGAAACTTGTCTCTAACTATATTACTATGGCTGTCGTAAACTTTCAGTAATACATGATGATTGAAATTTACATACGCAATTGCCCATAAAGTTACTGTTTTTAGAACCCCAAAAAACAAATTATGAATAGCTAAAAACTTTATGGTATAAAGTTTTCAGAGGTTATGTTAATTCCTTAACGTACAATATTCCCGTTTGGGCACAGTCTCCCGATTTCTTTCCCTTTAGCTTCGCACCGCTTAATCCCTAGCAGCTATGGCTACATTTGGGGTCTGCATTCCTTTTATTTCATTACTTATTCTAAGAGTGACCGGACTTCGTGAGTTTTTTCCACGAGGGTTAATGATGGAAATCATCAGGGGACTGGGTGTCCCGTTACAGTATGACCAGTTCAGGTCGCACCAAATAATCCTGGCTCAGTTGCATTTAATTCTGGCTCAAAAGCAAATCTAGTTGCAATTAATCCAGGCCGAAAAAGTTCCTTATTGCTAGTCCGGGGCTTTCTTATTGCTGGCTGCTACAAGTAGAGAAGGAATCTGAATCAAGCGATCGCTCTATTATTTCCACCAAATTCTGAACTACATTTATATTACATTGTATTATTGCGACATACGCATTAGTAGAAAAGGGATCTGAATTAAGCGATCGCGAATATTATCCCCACCAAATTCTGAACTACATTTATATTACATTGTATTATTGCGACATACGCATTAGTAGAAAAGGGATCTGAATTAAGCGATCGCGAATATTATCTCAGCCAAATTCTGAACTACATTTATATTACATTGTATTATTGCGATATACGCATTAGTAGAGAAAGAATCTGAATCAAGCGATCGCGAATATTATCCCCACCAAATTCTGAACTACATTTATATTACATTGTATTATTGCGACATACGCATTAGTAGAAAAGGGATCTGAATTAAGCGATCGCGAATATTATCTCAGCCAAATTCTGAACTACATTTATATTACATTGTATTATTGCGATATACGCATTAGTAGAGAAAGAATCTGAATCAAGCGATCGCGAATATTATCTCAACCAAAATCTGAACTACATTTATATTACATTGTATTATTGCGACATACGCATTAGTAGAGAAAGAATATTTTGCCTAGTGCTATAATGAATTGAGTGCAAGATGTGAGTATTACACCATCGATAGTTTCAAAGAGGTAAAAACTAATGAAAGCAAATTATTCTCTTTCCCACTCTCTAATTGCTATTGATACTGAAACAACACTCGACTTAATTCTCAATTTCAATGCTGAAGAGCAAGTACAAGCATCTAACCGTCGTTCGCTAAACTTGAGCTTGGTTATCGATCGCTCCGGTTCAATGGCAGGTCAACCTCTACGTTATGCAATTGAAGCTGCTCAAAAGTTGGTTGAGTCGCTCAACCCTGATGATATTGTCTCTGTTGTTATCTATGACGACAGCGCAGAAACAATATTACCCCCACAGAAAGCAGCAGACAAAGCCAAAATTTCTGCTCAAATAAATCGAATTAGAGCGGGAGGTTGTACGAACCTGAGTGGTGGTTGGTTGATGGGTTGCGAATGCGTTAAATCTCAAAAAACTGAGGAGCGACTGAACCGCGTCCTCCTGCTGACTGATGGTAAAGCTAACATGGGAGTTACCAACCCTCAAGCTTTAACAAAAACTGCCAAGCAACAAGCTGAACGGGGAATTATCACCACAACTTTGGGGTTTGGAACTAACTTTAATGAAGACTTGCTCATCGATATAGCAGATGCTGCTGGTGGAAATTTTTATTTTATTCAATCTCCAGATGACGCAGTTGATGTTTTCCGCATTGAGTTGGAAAGTTTGACTTCTGTTGTGGCAGAAAATCTCACAGTAACCATACGTCCAGAAGCATCAGTGCAGATTTCTGAAGTGTTGAATAAGTATCAGTCAACTACTCAGGGAAAAGCATCGGAAATTTTATTAGGCGATGTCTATCAAATTGAAGCGAAACAGTTAGCTCTACAACTATTAATTCCTCCGCAAAAAAATCCCGGTCCTTTAACTATTGCTACTATAGAGTATCAGTATCAAACGACCATTGATGACAATATTCAACAGGTATCAGGACAAGTTCCGATTACAATAACAGTGGGTTCTGCGGAAGAAGCAAGTCGCACCAAAGCTGATATGTCGGTACTCGAACAGACAAGTCAACTGAGAATAGCTCGCCTGAAAAATGAAGCGATCGCTATGGCAGATCGAGGACAATACAAAGAAGCTGCTGAAGTATTACGTTCTCAGGTGGACGAACTCAAGAGCAAATTATTAAATGAAATATTTGAAGTTGCTGAGGAAATTGCCCAATTAGAATATTACGCTCAACGCATTGAAAACCGCAAACTGGATAGTGCTAGTCGCAAAGAAATGCGCGACCAATCATATCAAACTCTGAATCGGAGTCGCGATGATTTGAAATTACGAGGTTCAACTGCTGGAAATGCAGATAGTTTGGAAGCGGTTTCTACTACTGAGGGCGGTGTTTTAGTCAAGTGTTTTCGAGAAGGTGGAAAACTACGAGTGCGTGTAATTTCAGAAGGGTATAATTCTGAATTTAATGTTCAGTTTCCTCGTGGAATTCGTCAAGAAGGGGTTAGTTATGTTGTAGATGAGATGAAACTTTCAGCTAATGGTAGTTTTTACCGTGCTACTGGTAAGATTCGTCGCTTGGTTGAACCTGGTCAAGAAAAAGCAGTAACTCCTGAAAAGGCTAAATCTCAAAAGTTGGCAGCAGTTAAAGCAACAGGAGGATGGGAAGATTTGGAAACTGTTGATACTGTAGGTGATGGGGTTGTAATTCAGTGTATTAAAGAAAAAAGTAAGCTCAGAGCAAGAGTCGTTTCGGATGGATATAATCCCGATTTTAATATTCGTTTTCCCCGTAATATTCGGGCTGAAGGAGTATTATATGTGGTTGATGAAGTGCGGGAATCTGCTGATGGTAAATCTTACATCAGTTATGGAAAAGTTCGTCGGTTATTACAATAAACCTCTGGGAAAAAGAATAGAATTTTTGTAGAAGTAGGCAACAGCTCATCTGGCAACAGCTCCGAAAGGCAAAAGGCAATAAAATTTCTGAAAAAGATACAAAAATCATCTATATGTGTAATTTCTACCAGATGTCTAATAGACATCTCCAATAATAAAAAATAAAATCAATTATTACACATAAATTATCAATTATTCCC
>JAAHGF010000004.1:442872-750120 GCA_010672585.1 Okeania sp. SIO1I7
AGGCAATAAAATTTCTGAAAAAGATACAAAAATCATCTATATGTGTAATTTCTACCAGATGTCTAATAGACATCTCCAATAATAAAAAATAAAATCAATTATTACACATAAATTATCAATTATTCCCCTCCTGGGAGGGGCGAGGGGTGGGTTCCCTACTGACTACTGCCTACTGCCTACTCCCTCTTTTGGAGGAGATGTCTAATAATAATGATAGTAGTTTATTTAAACTTTTCCTACAAAATATTACAAAATATATTGTCAGATTAAAAGAATAACATTTTTGCAGAAGTAGGCAACAGGCAACAGCTCCGAAAGGCAACAGGCAATAAAATTTCTGAAAAAGATACAAAAATCATCTATATGTGTAATTTCTACCAGATGTCTAATAGACATCTCCAATAATAAAAAATAAAATCAATTATTACACATAAATTATCAATTATTCCCCTCCTGGGAGGGGCGAGGGGTGGGTTCCCTACTGACTACTGCCTACTGCCTACTCCCTCTTTTGGAGGAGATGTCTAATAATAATGATAGTAGTTTATTTAAACTTTTCCTACAAAATATTACAAAATATATTGTCAGATTAAAAGAATAACATTTTTGCAGAAGTAGGCAGCAGGGAATAGGTAACAGGCAAAAGGCAATAAAATTTCTGAAAAAGACACAAAAAATGTTCTATATGTGTGATTTCCACCAGATGTATAATAATAATTAGAGTGCTTTCTTCAAACTTTTCCTACAAAATATATTGTCAGATTAAATGATAATATTTAGATAACTATAACGTAACGGAAACAAGCTTGGACAAACACTAACTTCAAAACAAATTAGTGTTCGAGTTCTAAACTAATCCGATATATAATCCCAATTTATTTAACCAAACTTTTTTAAAAAAATGGTCGCACAAATACCTAATAGCAACTACGAAACTCAAACCCAAGAAATAGCAAAACAACTCTTGGCAGCAACTCAAGAAAAAAACCGTTCCTGGTTAGGTCAACTCCAAAATCAAATGCGGTGGGATGATAAACTCCTAGACTGGGCAATGGCGAACCCTGGTTTGCGAGTACAACTATTTCGCTTTATTGACTGTTTGCCAGCATTACACAGTAAACCAGAAATAGCTGCTCACCTCCAAGAATATCTGACTACCGAAGAAGTCGAACTACCAGAAGCTCTCAAAAAACTCCTCAACTTTGCCAACCCAGACTCAGTCCCCGGTCAACTGGCAGCGACTACCGTTGCACCCGCAGTTGAAACCCTCGCCCATAAATACATTGCCGGGGAAAACATTAAACAAATAATTAAAACTCTAGAAAAACTACGGAAAGAAAAAATGTGCTTCACCGTAGACTTACTAGGAGAGGCAGTAATTACTGAAACTGAAGCACAATCGTATTTAGACCGTTATCTAGAACTGATAACCCAACTAACCCAAGCTGCTAAAAGTTGGTCGTCAGTACCTCAGATAGATGAAGCAGAAGGCGAACAACTACCACGAGTGCAGGTCTCTGTAAAGCTCACAGCATTTTATTCCCAGTTTGACCCCCTTGATGCTAAGGGTAGTCAGGAACGAGTGAGCGGACGCATCCGTAACCTACTCCGACGGGCAAAAGAATTAGGTGTAGCAGTTCACTTTGACATGGAACAATATAGCTACAAAGACCTGACTATAGCTATCCTCAAAGAACTGTTGATGGAGGAAGAATTCCGCAACCGCACTGACATTGGCGTTACTATCCAAGCATATCTGCGGGATAGCGAAAAAGACTTGCAAGGAATCATTGACTGGGCAAAACTCCGGGGTTATCCTGTTACCGTTCGACTGGTTAAAGGTGCATATTGGGACCAAGAAAGCATCACAGCTTTACAACACGACTGGCCACAACCTGTTTTCAACGATAAACCAGAAACCGATGCCAATTTTGAAAAGCTGACTCAGATGATGTTAGAAAATCATCAATATATCTATTCAGCTATTGGTAGTCATAACGTTCGTTCTCAGGCAAGAGCGATCGCCATCGCTGAAGCTCTAAAAGTACCTAGACGTTGCTTCGAGATGCAAGTTCTCTACGGTATGGGCGACCAAATAGCTCAAGCATTAGTGGACAAAGATTATCGCATCAGAGTTTACTGTCCCTATGGCGATCTACTGCCAGGAATGGCATATTTAATTCGTCGTCTCCTGGAAAATACAGCTAACAGTTCATTCCTTAGACAAAGTTCAGAAAATGTTCCTGTTGAAGAATTGTTAGCGCCTCCCACTATTAACAGCAAAACAACAATTCACGATATTGTTAAACCTGTTTTTCCTAATGCTGCCGATAGCGACTATGCTGATGCTGCTCAACGACAACAAGCTTTTAATGCTATTGGTCAAGTACGACTACAGTTGGGACAAACATATCTCCCGCTGATCGACGGCGAATACATACAGACTGAGCAAATAGTAGATTCCGTTAACCCCTCAAACCCGAAAGAGGTAGTCGGGAAAATTGGTTTAATATCTGTAGAACAAGCAGAACAGGCAATTCAAGCAGCTAAAGCAGCATTTCCTAGTTGGCGGAAAACACCTGTTACAGAGCGAGCGGGGATATTGCGAAAAGCAGCGGACTTAATGGAAAAACGCCGTCACGAACTTTCAGCGTGGATGGTACTAGAAGTTGGGAAACCTCTTAACCAAGGTAATGCTGAAGTTTCTGAGGCAATAGATTTTTGTCGCTACTATGCTGACGAAATGGAAAGGTTAGACCAAGGTTATAAATATGATGTAGCTGGAGAAACAGACCGTTATTATTATCAACCTCGTGGTATTTCTTTGGTAATTTCGCCTTGGAATTTTCCTCTAGCTATTCCTACAGGAATGACCGTTTCATCTTTGGTGACTGGAAACTGTACTTTGTTGAAACCAGCAGAAGTTTCATCAGTTATTGCTTCCAAGATTGCTGAAATATTAGTAGAAGCTGGTTTTCCCAAGGGAGTATTCCAGTTTGTGCCAGGAAAAGGTTCGACAGTGGGCGATTTTATGGTGAAACATCCAGATGTTAATAGTATTACTTTTACAGGGTCTCAGGAAGTCGGTTGTCAAATTTATGCAGAGGCAGCAATTTTGCGACCAGGACAAAAACATTTGAAGCGGGTTATTGCTGAGATGGGTGGTAAGAATGCGATTATTGTTGATGAGAGTGCAGACTTAGACCAAGCAGTTGCTGGTGTGGTGTATTCTGCTTTTGGTTATAGCGGACAAAAATGTTCTGCTTGTTCCCGGGTTGTGGTTTTGGCACCAATTTATGAAGCTTTTGTGAATCGTTTGGTGGAGGCTACGCGATCGCTCAATATCGGAGATGCGGAGAAACCAAGTACACAAGTGGGTCCGGTGATTGATGCTAAGGCACAAAAGCAGATTAAGGAATATATTGAGCAAGGTAAGCAGGAAAATGAAGTTGCTCTGGAGATGGCAGCGCCAGATGATGGTTATTTTGTTGGTCCGGTGGTATTTAAGGATGTGTCACCCACAGCAACTATTGCCCAAGAGGAAATATTTGGTCCGGTGTTAGCGGTGATGAAAGCGCAGAGTTTTTCAGAAGCATTAGAAATTGCTAATGGTACAAATTTTGCTTTGACTGGTGGGTTGTATTCTCGTACTCCTTCTCATATCGAACAGGCAAAAACAGAATTTGAAGTGGGGAATTTGTATATTAATCGTGGAATTACAGGAGCGATCGTTTCCCGGCAACCATTTGGTGGGTTTAAGTTATCTGGTGTTGGATCGAAAGCAGGAGGACCGGATTATCTACTGCAATTTTTGGAACCGCGCACGATAACTGAGAATGTGCAGCGGCAAGGTTTTGCTCCTATTGAGGGCGTGCAGTAGCTTATATGTGGGGAGTGTGGGGAGATGGGGAGATGGGGAGATGGGGAGATGATATCAAATCCGAGGGAATTGGACATAAAAAAATTCTCCAATCCCCATAACTACTAAACCTTTGTGATTCTTTTTCCTCCTGACTCGGTCCTTCCCCTCCTGGGAGGGGTTAGGGGTGGGTTAACTCAGGAGGAGTAAACCAATCTATAACTGTTTAACCGGATTTGATATGAGAAGATGGGGAGATCAAGAAAGATTTGCACTCTGGCGCTCAGATGGAACATTTTTTTATACCTAATTAAATAGATTTGATGTCAAATGGCGCACATTGCGTTATTCACTTTTATATCTGGTCTCATTAATCTAGACGTAAATATTAATGATCTTCATCAATTATCTTGAAAATATGTTAAATTTCCCCAAACAGATAATCCCAGATTTTTATAGATAATACCAGATTTTAGTCAACAGTTACAAACCCTGCTAATTCTAGTTTTTGCTTGGCTTCTTTACTTAAGATAAAATCAATAAATTTTTGAGTAACAGAAGTAGGTTGAGAAGAAATAACTATCCCTATAGTTTGAGTCATTTTATATTTACCATTTTGTATATTAGCTTGGTTAGGGATGAAATTATCAATATTGAGGATCTCAATAGTAAATTCCTCTAATTCTTGAGACTGAGCAACAAGACCAATACTATAGGGTGTACTTGCTATAGCTTTGATAACTTGATCATCTTCTTGAAAAATGATTGCTTTTGGGGTGATTTGAAGATTTTCTCCTAAATGATGTTTTCGCAAAATTTGCTTTTCTGTTTCATCTTCTGGTATGTCTAATAATATAATTTCGGCATCAGGACCTCCTAATTCCTTCCAGTTATTAATAGTACCACTGTATATATCTTGAATTTGTTTGGTGCTGAGATTTTGAACTCCTGTTACCTTTTCATTAATAATCAAAAATTGGAGATTTCTTACTATAGGTATATATTTTATTTTGTCTGATGTTTCTGCTGCTGTTAGTTGTTTGCTGATAACTCCTATATTAATTAATCCATCTTTAACACCTCTAATACCACCACTGCTTTGACTGCTTGGCATAAAAATAATTTCGATAGAGTCATCATTTTTAGCTTCTGTTAATATTTCTAAGACGGGATAACCTTCTGAGGAACCACCTACTTTTATTTTTTCTACAGGAGTTTCTTGGCGACTGCTGTCAGCATTGCAACTGGTAATATTTGCAACAGTTAATAAAGCAATAAATAATATTAGTATTTTCTTCATTTCAAAAAAAAAATTTCTTAGATAGATCAAAATAATAGGTTTTCATAAGTATATCATATCTATCTATAGCAATATGACTTGAGTTGTGAGATATTGGAAACTTTTAGGGGTAAGTATTCAGCTATCAGCTATTAGCTAGCCTCCTAGGTCGGAACTGCGAACTTCAGCTATTAATTTTGGGGAAGGTAAAAATAATTGAGAAATTGAGACAGAATAAAAATTACTGTTAAAGTTTTCTTCCTAAACCTTAGAAGTAATGAATAATTACTAATTGCTGGATGCTTACTTTTAGGGAACAGAGAACAGGGAAAATAGAAGAAGAAAAAACTTATCATATGAATATAATAATTGCTATATTCTATACTTTTAAGGAAAATCTCAATTCTCACAACTGATTATAGTTGATAATTATTTTATCAAACTAAATATTAGATTAAATTAATAAAAAGCTAATATATCGAAGAAACAAAATAATCTATAGGGACATTGCATACAAAGTCCCTACTATTCCCTGTTCCCTATTCCCTAAGCACGAAAATCATAGCTAAATTAACCAATGCTGTCTAGTGTAGAGTTTGTGAAAAATTTCAGTATATCTATTTTTTTTCCACCTACCACCTACCTACGCAAAAAATTTACGAGTAAAATAGGATTTCATTAATGGATAATGGATAATGGATAATTGATAATTACCTCTGGTTAAAACCGCTCTTGATTGAAGATCAGGAAATATTATTTCTTCTCTTGGTCGATTGGATATGGCGAGGAGACCTCGCCATCCCACCCTTCGGGAAGCTCCGAAGATCGACCGCTTTTTTTCCCCTTAAAAGAGGAGGCTTCAAGGCGCGAATTATTTAATTATTAATTATTAATAATTAATTATTCGGTAATACCAATTTACTATTCACTAACCCGTAGCGCTATAAATAAAAAAATGAGTAATACTAAAATTCAACTAATTTTTAAATTCAAAAATATTTTCAGGAGCTATTATTCAAATCTCCCTTTAAAACAAAAGATAAGTTTACCGTTTCTCTCGGTATTCTTAACAATATGGTTTTTAGGAAACTTCGGTATTATTTATTACTTTTATCATAATATTGAACAAAGGCAACTAAAAGAAGTAGAAGGCATTGCTGGATTAGTGATACAAGAATTTCAAAGACAAATGAATAAACTGTACTTAAATGCTAAATTATTAGTTGGTGGCACAACAATGTCCAAAGCATTAGAAACAGGGAATAAAACAGAAATTCTCAAAAAAATAATACCTTTAAAAGCAAGTTTATCTCTTGATATAGTTCAAGTAATAGATAAAAATGGTAACAACATAATAGATTTGCGTAACCCGATACTGAATCAAGTAAAAATATCCGATAGAGTAGTAATTTCACAAATAATTAATGGGGTAGCTTTTTCTAGCATAATTACTGGAAAAGAATTCAATAATTCTAGATCGATATTAATAGGAGCTACACCAATTAAATCTAATCAAGGAGTTATTGGCGGTATGATTATCGGCACCACTATAAATAATCAATTACTTGATGAAATATCTACAGAAACAAATAAATATATTGTGGCTTTCCAAAACAAAGAAATAATTGCTTCTAGTTTACCTATAAATGAAAAATTTTATTGGGATAAATTTCACCAAAAACATGATCAAAAGTTAAACAAAATAAAAATTGACGAGCACTTATACATAGTTAAAAATATCAACTTATTTGCATTAGATGGTACAAAGTTAGAATTAACTGCCCTATCTCCTCTAGCAGATTTGGAAGAAGCGACACAACAACTTGTGATTATAATTGGTTTATTTTCTTTACTAGGATCAGTAATAGTTATTCTCGTAGGTTACTCACTATCAAATATAATTGCAAATCGAATTACTACAGTGACTTCTGCTACAGAAGAATTAGCTAAAGGTGACTTAAAAATGCGAGTTCCTGTGGTTTATAACGATGAAGTAGATAAATTAGCTGAAGGATTCAATTTAATGGCACAAAAATTAGAAGAACGGGAGCTAAAAATCAAACTTAAAGTACAGAAGTTAGAAGAAACTTTAGAAAAATTTTTGAGTAGCGAAGAAACTTTAGAATAACTTTCAATTAATCAAGCTCAATTAATTCAAAATTGCCTTTATTTAAAAGCAATTTATACATATCCATAGGTTAATTAAATACTGAATTTTTTCATTGAAAATAATGGCAGATCTAACTCAATCTCTAATATTTCCCAGTAGTCCTGTACCTCTTAATTCAAAATTCTATATAGAACGTCCTCCCATAGAAGAACAAGCCTACAATGCTATTTGCAAACCAGGCAATGTTCTCAGGATTAGAGCACCTAAAAAAATGGGAAAAAGTTCTCTTGTGAGTAGAATTATCGCTTATGCTCAAGGAATGGAATACAAAACTGTCAATATAGATTTTCAACAAGCCGATCGCTCAGTTTTTGCTAACTTAAATAAATTTCTACGCTGGTTTTGTGCGAATGTTAGTTTGCAGCTCAAAGTTGAGAATATATTAGATGATTTTTGGGATGAAGATATTGGTGGTAAAGTAAGTTGTACAATCTATTTTGAAGAATATTTACTATCACAATTTGACAGTCCCATAGTGTTAGTATTTAATGAAGTAAACATATTATTTGAACATCTTGAGATTGCCCAAGATTTTTTGCCAATGTTACGTTATTGGCACGAACAAGCTCAACAAATTGAAATATTTGAACAATTAAGATTCGTAGTAGTTTACTCCACAGAAATTTATATTAAATTAAATATAAATCAATCTCCATTTAACGTAGGTTTACAAATTCAACTGCCAGAATTTAATGAAGAACAAATACTACAATTAGCACATAAGTATGGACTGAATTGGAAAGGAAAAAATGAACCAAAACAACTAATGGCAATGGTAGGCGGACATCCGTATTTAGTACATCTAGCTATCTATTTTTTGTCTCAACAAGACATAAGTTTAGAGCGGTTATTATTAGAAGCTCCTACTCATGCAGGAATTTATAGCGATCATTTGCGAAGTTTATGGGAAATTTTGCAGCAAAATTCAGAACTTTCAAGTGCATTTAAAAAGATTTTAATAGATAAAAATAATGTTGAATTAGAAGCTTTAATTGCTTATAAGTTAGATAGTTTAGGCTTAGTGAAATTGAATTTTAATGAATGTATAACTTCTCGTGAATTGTATCGAATTTACTTTCAAAAAGGAATTGAAAGAACCGAATTAGATTATCAAGAACGTCTTGAAGAGTTAGAAAAAGATAACCAAAAGTTACAGAATTTAGTAAATATTGATAGTCTAACTCAAATTTATAATCGTCGCTACTTCGATGAATATTTAAATGCAGAGTGGCAAAGAATGGCTAGAGAAAAAAGTCCTTTATCTTTGATTTTATTAGACGTTGATTGTTTCAAGCTTTATAATGATACTTATGGGCATCAAGCAGGAGATAATTGTTTACAAAAAGTTGCGCTAACTGTCCGTAATTGTCTGAAGTATCCAACACATATAATTGCACGTTATGGAGGTGAAGAATTCGCCGTAATTTTGCCTCAAACCGATCAAAAATATGCATATTCTGTGGCTGAAAAAATTAGCAATCAAATTAAATATTTAGCAATTAAGCATATTAATTCTCAGGTTAAATTAGGTATTGTTACTGTTAGTATAGGAGTATCTTGCACTGTTCCTAATTATCAAGAGAATCCTTCCATATTAGTTAGAGCTGCAGATGAAGCCATTTATCAATCTAAAGCACAAGGGCGCGATCGCATTACTATTAGCCCATTTTTGAATTTTAACAGTAGTAAGTAGGGGTAGGGGTAGGGGTAGGAGACAGGAGACAACCCACCCCTGACCCCTCCCAACCCACCCCTAGCCCCTCCCAGGAGGGGAGGGGAAGACAGGAGACAGGAGAAATGGGAATAATGAGGAGGTAGGAGTAAGAATTTTCCCAAGCATGATATAAGTCAACGCTCTCTAATATCCAAAGCACGTTGTTGAAAAAGTTCAGCTTCTCTATACTTTCCTTGCTCATAATAGAGTTTTGCTAAATTCTTCAGACTGTGTGCAACATGAGGATGGTCTGCACCAAAAGTTTTCTCATTGATAGTTAAAGCACGTTCCAACAATAGTTCTGCTTCTGCGTACCTTCCTTGGTCAGAGTAGAGTTGTGCCAAATTGTACAGACTGTGTACAATATGAGGGTGGTCTGTACCCAAAGCTTTCTCATTGATAGCCAAAACACGCTGCAAAATAGGTTCCGCTTTTGTATATTTTCCTTGGGAATAGTAGAGTGCTGCCAAGTTGTTGAGACTATCTTCGATACCGGGATGGTCTGTACCCAGAGCTTTCTCATTGATAGCCAAAGCACTATGCAATAATGGTTCTGCATCTTTGTACCCTTCTTGAGAGTAGAATTCTGCCAATTTTTTGAGATTTTTATCCTCGGTAAGTCTATCATGTGATGAGCGTCGGCGATCGCCTCGTCCACGAAACCTTCGTGAGGAAGGTTGCTTGTCAGATCGTGAAAGTGGCAATAAGCTCAGAGCATCATCAGATTTATAATGTGGTCGAGGTTTGCGATCGCCTCGTTCATCAAACCTGGGTGGTGGTGGTTTGCGATTGTCTCGTTCATCAAACCTGGGTGGTCGAGGTCGGCGATCGCCTCGTCCATCAAACCTGGGTGGTCGAGGTTTGCGATCGCCTCGTTCATCAAACCTGGGTGGTCGAGGTTTGCGATCGCCTCGTTCATCAAACCTGGGTGGTCGAGGTTGACGATCAGTGAGGGGAAGTTGACTCTGCATCAAGCGATCGGACTCATTTAATTCAAGTTTTTGTTGTCGCCATCCCAAAGCAAGTAAACTAATAACTCCTCCCCACACTAAACTAGGAAAAACAAAACGCATCCACTTTTTTTTAGGAGTCTGTTTATCCCGATCTTTTGCTAAAATTGCCAACTGTTCCTCAATCCAATTTAGATTAAAAATTGTCCGATAAATTTTGTTAAAAACAACTAATTTATCTTGTTTTTTTACAACTATTCCTGACAAACGTAGTACCATTTGTATTCGACTTTCATCAGTTTTAATTTCTCCCCGCAGCAGAATTTTTCTATATAGTCTAAGTAACTCAGGTGTGAGTTGATTTTGATTAAGTAAATGATGACGAATATATGTTAAATGAGTGGGATAATCTTTTTCCTGCCAATATGTCAAAATATATTCTTCTACTAACTTATCAATATCCGGCTCAGTACTATCTGTATGATCGACAATAATTTGACAAAGTTTCTGAGTTAAAAATGGTTGACCCCCAGTCCAATCGAAAACTCGCCGTAAAACAATTTCCGGTTCTTCTACTATTCCTACTAATCCCTGAGTTAAATTTTTTCCTTCTTGAAAATTTAATGCTGTTAATTCAATCGGATGACCAATATTAAAGGGAGTATGTCTTCCATCTCTAATTAAATCCTCTGGAGTTGCTACTCCAAAAAAACAAAAAATCAGCCGATGATAATCACATTTTTCATCCTCAGCTCGGCGATTATAACAAGAGCGAATAAAAGCTAAAAATTCATTTTTAAAGGGTAAATTTACCAGTAAATCAATTTCATCCAGAAAAATATAGATTTTTTCAGTGGAAAAATTCACAAATAAAATCTCTTCAATAAACCGAGCTAAACGCTGGATATTTGTCAAACTTTGATAACCTTCAATCCAGTCTTGATAATCAATGCTATAAGCTAAACCAAATCCTCGAAATAGTTCTTCTAAAAAACCGTCATACCAAGATTGTTTTTGAATAGAAAAATCACCTAATCTACTCATATCTATGGCCGCACATTTACAACCTTGAGACCGTAATTTTTTCATCACTTTTACCCGCAAACTAGATTTACCCATTTGACGAGCATTAAACACATAACAATATTCTCCACTTTGGAGTTTTTCATATAATTCTGCATCTTGTTTTCTAACTACATAAGTAGGGTCATTTGCAGATAAACCCCCACCACTTAATTTATAACTAACCATAATTTTTTTAAAATTTTAATTGCTAATTTTTAAGAAGGAATCAGGAGACAGGAGGAAGAGGGAGTAGGAATTAAAGGAGTTAGTTTAACAAGGAGTTAGAATACAGGAGGAATAAGGAGTAGGAATTAGGAGATTACCTGCGTTGTTCAATAGCGTTTATATATGAATATCAGGACTTACGCAAATTGACTTTTAAACCACCATCTGTAGGGGTAAAGAGTATTCTTTATTGCTATATGTAGAGTCTCTGCGTAAATCCTGAATATAATAGTTTACCGAAGAATTAAGGTTTAAAGCCTCTCCTTTAAAAGAGAAACAAGAAAAAATTTTCCCTACCGCGTTAATCCTCTTCTTTTCAAGGATAGGTAATTGTTAATTATTAATTATTAATTATTAATTATTAATTGTTTAACCTAACCTTTCCTGAAAATATTGTCGATATAACTGACAACGAGGTTCAGCATCGTCACCTTTAATTGTAATTAATCCCATAGCTTCTAATTGATGTAATTCTCGATTTTTATTGGGTAAACGTACCGGAGAATTACTTTGTAATATTTTGTGAAAAACTGCTTTAATATTTGTCTTTTCTAATATTGTTTCTAAATGTCTACTTAAATGTTCTTGATAAATTCCGCTCTCAGTAGGAGCATATTTTAATAGTTCCGTAATAGTTAATTCATCCTGAGACATTTTGTACAATCCTAATCTGATTAAATAAGGATGTCCTCCCACCATTGACATTAAAGGAGCAACTACTCCTGACTCTAGTTGATGTAAGTACGCTAACTGAGTTACCTGCTCTAATGTAAATTCTTTTAACTCTATAGGTAAACCAACATTAAAAGGAGATTGATAAATATTTAATTTGCCATGATATTCTGTGGAATAAGCAATAATCATTCGTAGATTTTCCCAAATTTCTAAGTTATTGCTTTCTTCATACCAACTCCTTAACATGGCAAAAAAATCTTTGGATATTTCTGGATAGTTAAAAATTTCATCCACTTCATCTAAGAGTAATACTACTTCTTGCTCTAAATGATATAGTAGTGCTTCAAATTCTTGAGTGCAAGATATTTTAGCATTGTGATTATCCCAAATTTTCCAGCTTGGACTATCAGTAAACCGACTTTTGATATTTTTGTTGAATGCTTTCAGAAAATTATTAATATTACTGATATTTTCTGGTTCAATTAGGCTATCAAATCTGAGATAAATCGGAATATAGTTGTTATTATTTGCTTTTGCTTGTATCCTTCGCAAGAGAGAAGTTTTGCCCATTTGTTTTGGTGCTTTTATTCTCACTAGCGAACCAGGGTCTTCTATTTTTTCATGACATTCAGACTCAATAGAACAACGTTTAATTCGATAACGTTCTATATAAAAAGGAGAGTCTGGTTTTTCTGGTCTACCAGGAAGAATAATTTTGTTAGCCTTAAAACCATAGTCAGCTCTTAACTGAGGATGGACTAATTTTGATTGATATTTGCTGAATGTTTCAAATAAAAATTCCCGAAATGAACTATGATTCTTAGGTAGATTAAATTTAGTAGCGATCGCCTTTAATTTTTTCCCTACATTTGATGTATCCCATTTCATTGACTGAGCAATTTGTTCATATTTATTACCTGCCAAAAATAAACTTAATGTTTTTACTTCATCATCTGCCAACCCAGAGTAAATATGTTCAAAAATTTGTTTATTCATCAATTTTATTTTTAAATTTTACTAAAATACTATAGTTTTTTTTTATTGCTATAAAAAGTTTCAAGAAATAGTCGAAAAAGAGTAATATATAGCGTTTCTCAAATTGGTGAGATACAGTTTTATATCCCCCCTAACCCCCCTTAGTAAGGGGGGAACCGCTTAAAAAGGGGGGAAATTTCAAAGTCCCCTTAAAAAGGGGGATTTAGGGGGATCGTAAATGTACCCCATCTTTATGAGAAATGCTGTACTTCCCTTCCTATTCCTAAGTAAATTAAGTTGATCTAAAGTTGTTTAAATCAAGATAACTTAATAACTATTAGAAAGTCAAGATTAATATCGATTAAGATTAAAATTACAGCCAATATATTTTTCTGTTCTTTCCTTATGCCTTCTGCCTTACTTCCTCCAAAGTGTAAGTATTTAACCGAACATGATATAAAATGTGAATCATATTTTCAGGAAAATTCCTGGTTATCTAATGAATGTGAAAATATTTTCACATTGATTAGCAATTAATTCATTTCTCTAGTTAGTAAAAATTTCAGGTGAAATTTACTGTCATTTATTCCCAATTTTGAATTTAGCTGAATTAAGATTATTTGTAAAGGGAAGAAAGATAATTTTAACCCAAGCTGATAGCTTTTAGGGCGTTGCTGATTCTGGGTATGATGCAAGCCCCCCTAGCCCCCCAAAATTGGGGGGATAAAACTCTAAAATTCCCCCAATTTTGGGGGATTTAGGGGGCTTTACCAGCACCAAACAATTACACACTCATACTTCAATTCAGCAACGCCTTGACTACTAGAAATTCATCATCAAGCAAAATAATTGCTTCCCTAACTCCCCTCTCACAATAATCAGAAATACAAACAAAAAAGATGAACTCATTATTAGAAGAACAGCAAAATTTCGACTCTGAAGATACTAATAATAACATCAATCTCACCCTCGATCCGGAAACTCAACTCGTAACAGTTGATGACTCTTCACCAAGTATTTCCGTTTTATGGGACCGAGCAGTACAACAAGCAGTTATCAATACTTCCCCTGGTCCAACCATTGCTTCCCGTGCTTATGCGATCGTACACACAGCTATCTACGATGCTTGGAGTGCTTACGACCCATTAGCAGTAGGAACTCAACTAGAAGATGACCTACAACGTCCCCTATCAGAAAACACCGATGCCAACAAAACTGAAGCCATGAGTTTTGCTGCTTATCGAGTACTCTCAGAATTATTTCCCACCGAGACAGACCTTTTCAACGAATTGATGGCTGAACTTGGTTATGACCCTAACAACACAACCACTGATACAACTACTCCTGCTGGCATTGGTAACGTTGCCGCCGAAGCACTATTAACATTCCGTCGAAATGATGGCTCCAACCAACTAGGAAATGACCCCAATGGTGACGGTACTCCCTACTCCGACATCAGTGACTATGAACCTAGTAATCCCATTGGAGACCCCATTGACATCGAACTTTGGACTCCCGAAACAATTCCCATTGATGCTGAACCCGGTGAAGAAGAGCGAGTGCAAACATTCCTCACTCCTCAGTGGGGAGATGTGATACCTTTTAGCCTAATTTCAGGTGATATATTTCGACCAACAGCACCAGAACCATTTTTGCTAGTAGATGGTGAAGTAGACTTGGAAGCACGCACAATTACTCTAGCAGACGGTTCAGTTGTCGAAATCACTCCAGATATTATTGGCACTATTATTAATCCTGCATTCATTGAGCAAACAGAAGAAGTTATCGCAATTAGTGCTAACCTCACAGACGAACAAAAGTTAGTTGCAGAATTTTGGGAAGATGGCGGTGGTACATCCTTCCCTCCAGGAACATGGATGACTTTCGGGCAATTTGTCTCAGCTAGAGATGACAATACATTAGATGAAGATGTCAAACTCTTTTTTAACTTGGGCAACGCAGTATTTGATGCCGGAATTGCCACTTGGGAATCTAAAACTTTTTATGATTATGCTCGTCCAGTACGAACAGTGCGCGAACTAGGGGAACTAGGGTTAATTGGGGAATTTAATCCAGAGCTTGGTGGTTTTGCCATCGATGCTTGGGCAGGTCCTGGAGAAGGAACTCAAACTATTTTGGCTACTGATTTCCTCACCTATCAAACTCCTGGTAGTGACCCTTCACCTCCTTTTGCAGAATATGTATCTGGTCATAGTACCTTCAGTGCTGCCGCTGCTGAAATACTCCAACTGTTTACTGGTAGCGATGATTTTGGTGCTTCCATAACTTTTCAAGCTGGTGAGTCTCGCTTTGAACCTGGTGTAACACCGGAATCACCTATAACTTTGGAGTGGGAAACTTTTAGTGAAGCTGCTGATGAAGCTGGTATTTCTCGTCTTTTCGGTGGTATTCACTTTGAAGATGGCGACCTCAATGGTAGGGAGTTGGGACAACAAGTAGCGGAAAGTGTCTGGCAAGAAACTCAGTTAGCGATCGCTCCTAATGTCACTATTGGTACAGATGAAGATGATGATTTAATCGGGACAACTGCAAATAATCTCATATACGGAAATAGAGGTGATGATATCATCCAAAGTTTAGATGGTAACGACTTACTTCATGGAGGTAAAGGTGACGATCTACTTGATGGTGGTCTAGGAGACGATATTATTGGTGGTCAGCTCGGTGATGATATTCTCACTGGTGGACTCGGTGGAGATATGTTTGAGTTCGGGTTTGGTGATGGTGACAACATTATCACTGATTTTGAAGATGGAATAGATGTCATTGGTTTAGAGGATGGTTTAAGTTTCGAGCAGTTGACAATTTCTCAGATAGGAAATGACACTCGCATTAGTACTCAAAGACTTTCGATTACATTACAGGGTGTACAGGACAGCGCGATCGGTATTGATGATTTTCTTGAGATTGTTTGAGTAATATTATCAGGAGTCATTTCAGTTATCAGTTATCAGTTATCAGTACCTCTTTCCTTTTTCCTTATGCTATAAAAGCTTTGCAATTTATAGTTCAGGACTTACCCATGAGGTACGAAAGATCTCAAGATGAACGCAGTTTTACTTTGACACATAGTATTTTGACAAATTTATTAAAATATGATACCAGGTACTAGAAAAAATAAGGAGATACTATGTTATATTATCAAAACTTACGCATGAGCTACGAAAAACTAGGATTTGAGATGGCTATCCGTTCCGGACTGCTCCGCAAACCCTGTCGGTCGCTTCAGACGAAAATACCTTGTACTGCATAAGTCCTAATTATGTCTGGATAAGAGCGCGATAGAACTCCGTTCCGCTTACGCGACCAAAAAACTTTCTCCTTCTTCTCCTGTTCTTCCTCTTCCTTCTTCCATTTCCTGTCTCCTGTCTCCTGCCTCCTATCTCCTGACTCCTCCGTAGTTTATTTATAAAACCAACATGATATTAGATACAGCACCACTTGCTAACTACTTAGGTTTATTCGGATTAATATGCTATATCCTCACTTTACTACCAACAATTTTGAGGATTGTTTTTCCCGCAACCAAAAAAACAGAACTTCCTAAATTTTTATTGAAATATCGTCGTCAAATAGGTGTAATTGCTTTTTTATTTGCTCTTGGTCATGGAGTTTTGCTACTTAGCAAAAGAAACTTTGATATTTTTGATTCCCAAACATATTCCATATATGCAACAGGAGTAGTAACTTTAATTATTTTCACACTCCTAGCAATCACTTCTAATGATTGGAGCATCAAAAAAATGAAGAAAAATTGGAAAAAATTACATCAATTGACATACTTTGCCATGTTTATTTTAGCCTGGCACGTCATATACACAATGTGGGGTCATTGGAGCCATATCACCCCATTAGGAGTAATAGGAATTACTGGCATCACAATTTTATTTATTGCTAGAAAACTAATAGAGCGCAACAAAAAATCAGCAAAACAGGACTGACACATTACAACGTATTTTCGTCCGAAGCGACCCATAGGGAAGCAATCTCAAATCCTAGTTTTTCCTACCTTATGCATAATTCCTACAAAAATAAAAGCTGGTAATTAAACTAAAAGTAAAAATTGGTGGTGGTGCATTGTAATGGTCATGCAGAACGGGCAAGATGCCCATTCCACGTACCGCAGTGGAGCATCTTGCTCCCGTGCCAAGCATCCTTTGTTCCTTGTATACCATTACTATGAAAGACTACCTAAAAATTAATCATCAACTTTTCCCAATTAAAAAATATCACAATTAAAATCTATGCTAACCCCCCAACAGTTCCGTCAATATGCCACAATAATAGCAGCAACTACTGTGACAAATCTTGGTGGGTTATGGTTGTGGCGATCGCTTTCAACACCGAGTACAAACTTAACTCAAGAACCAGAAAAAACAACTCTACCCTCCCTTACTCTTTCCGGACACAAAGGATGGGTATATGCAGTTGCTATCAGTCCAGATGGCAAAACCATGGCCAGCAGCGGTTATGATGGCACAATTAAAATTTGGAACTTCAGCAATGGTCAGTTGCTAAATACCATAGATGCTCACAAAGATGCCATCGAATCTCTTGCCATTAGTTCAGATGGAGAAGTCCTCGCCAGTGGTAGTTGGGATAACCGCATCAAACTTTGGCATCTTGCCAGTGGTAATCTCATTCAAACTCTCGAAGGTCATACTGATGACGTGAAAGCTATAGCTATTAGCGTTGATGGTCAGACTCTTGCTAGCGGAAGTTATGATGGCACGATCAAAATTTGGAATCTTAAAACTGGCTCTGTTGAGCGGAATTTTAAACATTCCAGTCCCATCACATCTTTAGCATTTAGTCCAGATGGAGAAATGCTTGCTAGTGGCAGTAAAAATGGTCAAATCAAAACTTGGCAAGTGAATACAGGTAAACCACTCCACTCATTAGCAGCACATAAAAACACAGTTTGGGCGATCGCTTTTAGTCCCGATGGCAAAATCCTTGCTAGTGGGAGTCAAGACCAAAAAGTTAAGTTATGGCAGGTAGAAACTGGTCAACTTCTATGCACTCTAGACGGACATGACAAAGCAGTTTTATCTGTTGCCTTTAGTCCCGATAGTCAGACTCTTGCTAGTAGTAGTTACGACAAAAAAATTCATCTATGGGATGTAGATACAGAAGAAATACTAGAAACATTTAAAGGTCATGCTAAACCTGTTTGGTCTGTAAATTTTAGCCCTGATGGACAAACTCTTGCCAGTGGAGGTGCCGATAGCACAATTAAACTTTGGTCTATGTCTGCTTTGAGTAATAAACAGTTACAGAATACAACTGCCTCATCTGCTGTGGTAGAAGTTGTTGCCTCAGAGATTACTAATAGAGCTAAGTTAGAAGAGTTAAACCAAAAATTGTATGACAAAATTGACCAAAGTTGGGAACAAACACCAGTATGGTACGAAAATTTAGTTTTTTGCATAACAGTTAATGCTGATGGAGCGATCGCCAAATTAGAAATGATGAATGAACCTGCTAATAAGTATGCAGAGCAAACACCTTTACCCAAGTTATTGAATACTGTTAAATCTGAAATTACCGAGCAGAAGTCTGTTGCTTTGTTCCGAGTAGTGATGACTCCAACAGGTGTACTTGAGGTTAGTCCTTGGTCTGGTTGGTTATAGGTGAGCATTTTTTTGAACTTTATTTGAAACTGAAAAGAGGGAATAAGGAACAGAGAATAGTGGGACTTACATAAAATAGGCTGAAATGGTGATTTTATTTAACTTTTTTCCTAAAATCCAGATAGCAGGCAAGATAGTTACTATGATCACCAGGCATAAATTATTTACTTCACTTTGCTGTAGTTTATGAATCACTATTTCCCAAACGAAAAAATCACCATAACTTTACCTAAAAGTTACCATTATTGCGAGAAAAAAAGGTGATGATTAAAACATAGAGTTCAAACAAAGGAAACTTAAAACCATGAAAAATCAAATGAATAATACTACTAACTGCAACGAACTCACTGTTCCTTACAATCACAACTTTTTGAACTACGTTGTTTATAATAATCGTTTATGGTTTAAACTTTCAAGCATTTCTAAATTGTTCGGAATTAAACTTAGCAAATCAAAATTAGCGTCTCTAAATTCTTCAAGTTCTATTACTACTATTAGTCTTGAATCTGGTATTTCAGTTTATGTTTCGTCACTGTGGGTAATTCAGCACATCTCTAAAAAGTTCAAGGATGATTTTTTGGCAGTAAAAAATTCTATTGGTATTACACAAAATCCAGCCAGAAAATAGGCTTAAATATAGATGGGCAGAGCTTTTTAGGTCAAAAAGGTATAAATCCTGAATCGCATAGGTTCTAGCCATTTTTAAGCCATGGACGTAATTCCCCTATCTAGAGTGACTTTGAAGCATTTTTCCTACAAAAAAATGTCTAAGTACCATTAAACATCTGGTGGAAATTACACATATAGATCATTTTTTGTGTCTTGTTTGAGAAATTTTCTTCCCTGTTGTCTGTTGCCTGTTGCCTACTTCTGCAAAAAGTCTATTCTTTCTCAGAGATTTCTATTCCGTCACATTAACTGCAGAATGAGACCGAACACTTGCTAAAAACGCATCTACATCTTCATCCCTAGTATTAAAAGCAGTTACAACTCTAATTATGGGTAAAGTTGCCTCCTGCCAAACATAAAACTCAAAACCATCCGCTCTCAAAGCAGTAACCACAGACTCAGGAATTTCTACAAAAATTTCATTTGCCTCCACTGGATGACATAACCTGACCAAAGGACACTTGACCAAACCTTGCGCTAATTTTGTAGCCATTTGATTAGCATTGCTGGCATTTTTTAACCATAAATCATCAGTAATATAAGCTTCTAACTGAGCAGACAAAAATCGCATTTTTGAGAATAAATGCCCACTGCGTTTACGACGGTAGCCAAATGTTTTTGCTAATTCTTGATTAAAAAAGACTACTGCCTCCGCTGCCATCGCTCCATTTTTAGTAGCCCCAAAACAAAGTACATCCACCCCCGCTCGCCAAGTTATATCTGCTGGCGCACAACCCAAACTAGCAACAGCATTAGCAAAACGCGCTCCATCCATATGTAGATAAAGATTGCGAACGTGAGCTAATTTTGCTATTTCAGCTATATCTTCTGGTAAATAAACTGTTCCTGCTTCCGTTGCTTGGGTAATACTAACTGCTGCTGGTTGAACATGATGCACTATACCAATACCAGCTTTTTCTAATGCTGTTGCTAAGTCAGAAGGATTAATTTGAGCATCTGTACCACTGAGCGTCACCAGTTTCGCACCACCCGTATAAAATTCTGGAGCACCACATTCATCTACATTAATATGAGATTCAGCATGACAATAAATAGCTCCATAGGCAGGAGCTATCGCTGATAAAGCAAGAGCATTAGCAGCAGAACCCGTAGCAACCGGGAAAATTGTCACAGGAGCTTCAAAGAATTTTGAGAATTTAGCTTCTAAGCGTTGAGTATATTCATCTGCACCATAAGGCATTGCAGACCCTTCATTAGCGACTGTGATAGCGGCCATAATTTCTGGGCATATTTCAGTGACATTATCACTACAAAAGTTCATGTTTCCCATATTGTTATTTCACTAAAGGACTAAAAAAATTGGCGTTGCTGAATAAATGTATGATTTCACAGGAGTCAGGAGTCGTAGGGGCGTTAGCATCGTTTGTATATAGAATTAAGTTTCAATAGGAAGAAACCCTTCTGCCTTCTCCCCTCTACCTTCTCCCCTCTGCCTTCCTTCCACCAAAGTATAAGTATTCAAGCAGACATGATATCAGTAGGTACAAAGGAGTTTTTCGGTGACTAAGATAGTGGAACTTAAACGCTCGTAGAGTCATATTTACCTGAATAACGCAGCATCAAATATTAATTACTGCTGATCAATAGACATCTCCGGAAACTAAGTTTTTGTCCAGGTATGACAAGGGTCTGAGATTAATTATCGCAGAGGTATAATAGTTATTATTAATTATATATATATAGTAAAAATTACACACAAAAAAAACTTTTCATATAAAATTATAGCTAATTCAATTTGTTATCAAATCTTGACACAACTAAGAAAAAACATCTTATGAGTATATTGATAATTAAAAAAAAGAATGATACTATACAACATAGTTATATCATGTCCGGTTGAATAGTTATAAATAATGAGAGAGTCCTCAGGAGTCAGTCCTCAGTCCTCAGGAGGGAAAAAGAGGGAAGAACAGGAGAAAGTTTTTTCATCACTAATTATCCGGACATTATATTAAGAAGTAAACATCAACTATTACTAGCTTTCAAAATTTGGAGGTAAGTAAAATAATCTACAATCAAAACAGCACTCAAAAAATCTCAAATCACCTAAATATATTTATTAGTTTTATCTCCCTTTAAGTAGAAAAAGGCTAACATAGAGATAAAAACTATTCCAAAAATATATTCAATTAAAATAAAAAAGGGCAAAAGTAAAAACTATTTATCAAAATAATTGGGTATAAAACCCCGCCTTGATTAGGAAAATATTTTTGGAGGATTGTTCACAAATCCCCGTGACAAAAATAACTTCTGACTTCCCCTCCTGGGAGGGGGAGGGGCGAGGGGTGGGTTGACTTCTAACTTCTGACTTCGTTAATGACTCCTATTGAAATTTATAGAGAGCTGACTCAACATGAAAAACACTACCAGAGATTATCGTAATATACAATTCTGCGAAGGTAACTCAACAGTAGATATTGTCCAACTTGTGGCTTTATTTGATTCCGCAGCAATATGGGCAAAAAATAGAAAAATAGAAGACTTAGAAATAGCCATTGCAAATAGTAACCCAGTCGTGAGTGTATGGGATAGTCAAAAAATGATAGGTTTTGGTCGTGCTACATCAGACTGTGTATACAGAGGCACAATTTGGGATATAGTCATTCACCCAAACTATCAAGGTGGAGGACTAGGACGCAAATTAGTGCAAACAATCTTAAGTCATCCAAGAATGTCTCATGTAGAACGAGTCTACCTAATGACAACCTACCAACAGGATTTCTACAAACGCATAGGATTTCAATACAACCAAAGCACAACAATGATATTGCACAATCAACCAATGGCAGCAGAAATAGAATTAACAACTAGAAACAAAGCATTACTACTTACTCAAAAGTAACACAACATTTTAGCACTTTCGGCATTGGTGAAAAGAGGTATGATATCATGTCCGGATCAGAACGCCGTTCCGTTTACGCGACCAAAAAACCTTCTCCTTCTCTCCTCTTTCTTCCCTCCTGACTCCAGAATTCTGAGGACTGACCCCTAAGTAATTAAGATTAATATCATACACTAATTCACCAATGCCGAACTCTCATTGTTTTCTATGCTCATAGGAATAGAACATTGAGTCCGATTAAAATCAGACTCCTCACCATCAGAAGGTGTCGCCAGTACCTCTAAACGTCCATTCATTATTCCTAACAGAGTTTGATTCATTAACAACCTCATACCAGGAGAAAGCTGAAAGTCACAACTCACAATCTTTTCAGTTTTCTCCTCAAGATTCTGCTTGAGTAAATCCCAAGACTCACTCCACGCACTAACTGGACGTTGATCGTCAATCCAAATATGAACATAACCAGATTCTTGTGCAGGATGAACAGAAATATTAATACTGCCTTCATCCATTTCGGCGATCGCAGTATCAACTAAACTAACCAAAACCTGCTTCAGACGAGACTCATCCGCCAAAACATAAATATTAGAGTCTGGAGGTAATATCTTCAAACGAATACTACGATTAGCAGCTTGTAAACACGTTAAATCATCCACCTCTTCTAACAATTTACTCAGCTGAAGTCGTTCTATTTGAAGTTTTTCAGTACCATGCTCAGTTTTAGCGACATTAATAATTCGATCAAGTAGTTCCAAAGTTTTTAACGCAGAATTATACGCTTGGTTAGCAAACTCACGTTCCTCTTCTGGGTTGTCAGCTAAATCAAAAATAATTAACTGCAACGTACCAATCATACTATTCATCGGCGATCGCAACTCGTGAGAAGTTCGAGCCAAAAAACCAGCCTTAAACTTACTCATTTCCGATGCCATCTGGTATGCAAGTTGAGTCTGTTTGAGTTGTTCTAAAACACCTTCTAGTCGATCTAAATTAGATACTTCAGGTGACGACACCACAGAAGGCGTTGAAAAGTTCTCAGTTTTTGGCCTCAACCATAACCTACCACCTATTACCCCAAACCCTAATCCTAATGCCAAAAATAAAAAATCGTTCCAGCCCATGGGACTAAAAATACTAAATAATATAGCCTACCCTTAAAATTTTAACTTGACCGCTCCCTGACGTAGGATTTCCCAACAACTAATTTCCTTCCACTTAGCAACAGTAGAAGGAACTCCAGAAGCTAAAATTATCTCCTGTTCCTGGGACAATACCAAAACATCTGGAAATTGAGCATTAATTTCAGTCATTCGACCCAAGGGAGGTTGACCTGAGAAATTAGCACTTGTAGTAGCCAAAGGCCCAGTTTGAGCCATAATTTCCCTAGCAATATCGCAATTAGGTATCCTGATTCCAATAGTAGTTGGGTCAAAAGGATTCATTTCTCTAGGAACCATTTCCGAAGCTGGCAGCACCAAAGTTAAAGGTCCAGGCCAATACTTCTGAGCAACCTCTTGCCATAACTGCAACTCTTCATCACTCCCTTGAGCATAAGGCCACAAAGATTCCGGAGTTGCCCCCATCAAAATCAAAGGTTTATCTGGACTACGACGTTTTGCTTGAAAAATTAAATCTGCTTTTTGAGGAAGAGCCGCTAATGCTGGTACAGTATCGGTGGGAAAGCTGACTAGATTACCAGAAACTGCCCCCTCAATGAGAGTCTCAATAGATACTAAGCTCATTTATTTTGTTTTTTGATTTTTGATTTTTTTAAAATTTATAGTTAATTCTAGCATCTCTGGCAGAAAAACCCTCAGCTCAGGGAGCTTAAGAAAATGAATTGAGCCTCAAATTAAATTATTTCAACCAGTCACCGTCATTAAAATTAAACGTTGATCTTAACTGCGACCCTTCGCTGGAAAAATTACAGCACTTTTGTCAGGTCGAGCTGCCAGTGGTGGTATAATATCAATAAGAAAACTAACTAGATTACCAGATAGAGTTTCAATACAGACTAAACTGATTATTTAATTTTGTTTTTGATTTTTAATTTTTCAAAAAAATATAGGTAATTCCAGCATTTCTGGCAGAAAAAACTCTCAGCTCAGGGAGCTTAAGAAAATGAATTGAGCCTCAAATTAAATTATTCCAACCAGTCACCGTCATTAAAATTCAAGGTTGATCTTAACTGCGACCCTTCATTAGAAAAATTAAATCTCCTTTGTCAGGTCGAGCTGCCAATGATGGTATAGTGTCAGTAGGAAAACTAACTAAATTACCAGAGGCTGCCCTATCAATTAGAGTCTCAATGGATACTAATATTATTTCATTTTTCATTTTTTAATTCCCCAAAAATTATAGGCAATTTTAGCATTTCTGGCAGAAAAAACTCTCAGCTCAGGGAGCTTAAGAAAATGAATTGAGCCTCAAATTAAATTATTTCAACCAGTTACCCTAATTAAAATTCAAGGTAGATCTTAACTGCGACCCTTTACTAGAAAAATTAAATCAGCTCCCGTTAATCAAGCTGACAGTGCTGGTACAGTATCATTAGGAAAGCTAACTAAATTACCAGAAATTGTCTCTTCAATTAGAATCTCAATAGATACTAAACTTCATAACTTTACTCTCGAAAACAATTTTAGATTTTGTTTGAAAAAAATAGGCAAATTTATAGCATGGAAAGTAGAATTGAAATAGTATTTATCTCAACGTTGGTTGAAGACCCGCGCTCTCCCGAAGGGGAGCGGAGAGATGGGAAAACCAATCAATCTTGCAGTTTTACAGATAAGCATGTTAAAATAAAATTCTCAACCAAAAGCCAAGGTTGAGATTACTATTGTTTTTTTCAAGTCCCGTCGCCGAGGGGCACTCGGAGACGTTAAACGGACACAGAGGAAGCGTTAGACTGGTATTGCCAGCATTTTCCAGTGAGGTGTCAACCCGCCCTGAGCCGTTCAGTCAGCTTAGTCTGTTTGATTGGTGGATGGGAATCCCGCGCTGTCTCGCAGAGCAGCGTCGGGAGGATGTCAAATCATCCAAATATTGATAAATACTATGTTTTACCTTTGAGTTCTCATCAAATCTATGAGTAATTCTGAACAAAAGAGTTGGAACAAAAGAATAAATGTTTTTTTAATAGGTATAGCTATTCCTGTAACTGGTATACTTGTAGGCATTTTCGTTCCAGAAATTAGATGCTCTTTAGGAATAGCACAAAATAGTTGTAAAAATAAATATTGCAAAAATCTATTCCAAGAAGGTAAAAGAATTGAATTCAAATATAGACCTATGAAGAAAGACCATATAGAGGTTGGAAAAGTTGAAATTCGTCAAGTCATAGATAGAAGTAAAGCAGATGGAACAACAGAAGTAGAAGGAAATGCAACTCTTCTTGATCATTCATTTCCAGTAGACATAAATCTTGAAGTTCCATTATTATCAAAAGATAATAATTTTCCTAATAAGAAAAATCACGATCCTGTAAACTTCGATATTAAAATCAACAATGAAACAGGTAAATGGAAATTACGTTGGGCTGCCAAAGCAGGTGTTTTAGTAGGCGAGGATGGGACATGTGAAGATGGAAAAGCCACAATATATATGGACCACCCCATAGTAGAAAGAGAATATAAATTAGTATTTCAACTTATTCCATAACAAGACTCTATAAAAATTTTTGAAGCTCAAGAAAATGATAACTGCTACTTCAAATAACCCATAGCAAACCGATCAACACCCTCAATATCCGAAAAAATCTCAACCCCACAATAAGCTCCATTATCTTGCAACATTTCAGCCACCATCTCCCCTTGCCCACTCATCATCTCCACCAACCAAACACCACCAGAAACCAAATATATTGGAGCCGTTTCAATCAAATATCTAATACAGTCCAGCCCATCAGCACCACCATCAAGAGCAAGATGAGGCTCATGCTCCCTGACCTCTACTTGCAAAGTAGAAACCATATCACTAGGAATATAAGGAGGGTTAGCCACCATTCCACTCACCTTACCCTGCAAATGCTCCAATGGTTCCCACCAAGAACCTTGACAAAAATTTATTTTGTTCGCTAAACCCAATTTTGTCTCATTCTGTCTAGCAATATCTAAAGCTTCTGAACTACAATCCACAGCATAGATAGAAGCATCTGTCAATACCTCTGCCAACCCAAAAGCGATCGCTCCACTGCCAGTTCCCAAGTCCACCCAAATTCCTTGTTGAAGATGGGAAACACTATTAGTAGCTGCTACAACCAGATCGATTAAACACTCAGTTTCTGGCCTTGGTATCAAAACCCCAGAACCCACATCCAAAGAAAAATTCCGCCAATAAGTAACCCCAGTTAAATATTGAAGCGGAACCTTTTCATTTAAACGTCTATACCAAAGGTTATTCAACTCAACTAAAGAAAGCCGCAGTCGAATACGAGGCCAATTTTTAAAAGACTCTAAACGAAGCGTTAATCGATCTAGTCCAGCAAATTCTTGCAACAACCAATCAACCTCAGTAACATAGACACCTGCCTTTAAACCATCACTCTGAGCAGTACGATACCATTGCCAAAGGTCTAGACCTGAAACTACACACTCCGAAGAAAAGTCCATCAATCGCGATCGCCTAAAATTGAGATTTTAATTTATTAAAAAGCAAACAGCAGTCCAGCAGTTCAGTAGTCAGCTTTATGCTCCACAAACAAATATCTTATACAGAAATTTTTAGGCTGATAGCTGATAGCTACTTAATTACCAGACTGTTGTAATTCTTGTACAAACTCTAAAGACTCTCTTGGAGGAATAAAAATAATTTTTTCTAAGAAAGGATCGTCATCATCCTCCAATGCCTTAATCACACCCTCAAGATTCACAACTTCAATTTTCACAGAAGAAAAAACATCAGGTTGTTGAGTCTTAGCTCGCTCCAACATTCCCTGTAAATCTTCTTTATTAAAAAACATAGGAATAACTTGCTGTTCCCCACGTTGAATAGTTAAATATCCATTATCAGGCCCACCTTTAGCTATAAACAAAGGTACTCCATTGAACTGGTTAACATCCTGACCATTTTGCTCAAGTAAAATCTTAGCAGATTCAACCTGCCTTCTAATTGGAACATAAGCAAACTGTAGCTTTTGCCCATTCTTCTGGCTAGATTGGCTCATTTCATAAACTTCACCCAGAGATACAGGCACTACCTTAACCGTAGCCGCCAAATCGGGATTTTCTCCTTTTAATTTTTCTACAAAAGCATCTGCATCACTTTTACTAATAAAAACCCCTGCCACAGAAGAATTTTCATCACCTTCTTTTTTGACAGAAGCTACAAGAGGAGAGCCATTTTGATCGGTGATTGTAAATACAGGCACAGGAGTTAACTTCTGTAGGACTTCTTCCGCAGATAATGCTAGTGCAGACATCTCTTTTAGGGAAGGTCCAATTAAAGTGCTAGCCACTATTCCTAGCATTGCACTTAAGCGAACTAATGATTTCATAGGTTCTCCAAATTATTTAAAATAATGTAGCAAAAATAAAAGTTATGAACATCAAATAACTTAATAGTAGATAGATGAAAAAATCATGTTAATAGCTTCAAAAAGCCACGAATAAACATGATTTAATCTTTTTCCGATTTAAAAAGCGATTCAATAATCAAAATATTTATTCCATAATTCATAAAATATCCTAATTTTTTCACCGTTTTAAAAACATAATTTAGCTTTCATTAATTAATTCAATTAAATCCTAATTTTTCCAAAAATTAAATTATTAAATCCTTCTGTGACTTCATCTCAAACACCCTTTTTATTAATCATACAAATAGTTGAATTTTATGGTTGAATTTCACTGACTATAAATTCTACAAAAATTGTTATCTTAAGTCAAAGCTAATCTATAGTTGATTTACCATATTAGTCAATTGAGAATCATAGGAGTATGATTTATGGAAACAAAGTTATAGCTATAGCCGAGTATAACACAATTTTTTCATTTGCTTCAGCTAAAAATAAATAAACACATAGTGGTTTACAGATAGTAAGACATCAAGGAGAGTTAAATTATAAATTATTCAATTCTAGGTTAAGCTATTGACTAAAAATTAAAAATTTTGTGCATTATCCAACGGAGTGTATAGACTAATTTTTAAAACTATAACTACATTGAGAATAAGTTAAGTATTTAGCTATTAGCGTTCAGCACTCAGCTTGAGTTTTGGAGTTGATGAGGTACAAAATTTTAGGACTTTAGGGAGTAGGGAGTAGGAAAAAAAAGATTCATCCTTAAAAGCTATAATATTTTGGACATAGGGAACACAAGATATGATTGAAAATATAGAGTAGGGAAAAGCGAAAAGTTATAAATATCGCTTGTGCATCAGTAAAGTGTGGGATAAGTAAGTTGGGAAAAGTGCGAATATAATCTAAAAGCACTGATATATAAAGGTTTAGCGCATTTTGGTCGCGAAAAAAGTGCAAATATTTAAGCTTGAGCGACCAAAAAGTTAGTAAAAGATACAGGTAGAATCATTCCTCCTACTTTCTCAGCTCTCCCCACCCTCCCCACACTTCCCACACTTTCTTGACGCACAACCTAAATATCTTTGATCTGCCGGACTTAGTAGAACTTAGAACAGATAGTATAGATAACCTAGCTCACTAGAATATTAGCCTAGTGACTTTTGAAAATTTATCTACTAACTATATAGGAGTTGACAAAAATCAGGAAAAAAAGCCCTTAAATTTTAAAAGTATAGATTTTTATCAAAAAAGTATAAATCCAGTAGCGATCATGGTTTTAGACATTTTTATGGCTTTGACGTTTTTCCCTTGCCTAGACTTACTTTTACTTGGCCATACTACGCAAACAGCCACTTAATAGCAAAGAAAATATTTAAGTATTAATAGCAACTAGAGCTAACCTTTAGAGGATTATCTAAAGGAGGTACAGTTGTGGAGGAAATTTTGTCCACACCTGAGAACTTTTATTTAAATTCCCGTGCTTAAGGCCAAGATTTTAAATATTTGTACCTAATTTAACTATAATTCTCTGCAAATATCGGGATGACAGGATTTGAACCTGCGACATCCTGCTCCCAAAGCAGGCGCGCTACCAAGCTGCGCTACATCCCGGTTGAACTATAAAACTATTATAGCTCAATTTTTACAAGTTGTGCAAAAAAATTCAAAAAAAATTTTACACCAAACAAATTTGTCCATATATTAAAGAAATTTTTAGGAACAAAAATTCTTTAATCATTATTTATAGATTTTAGATTTTACAGGAGCATAGCACTAGAAATAAACCTTCTTGATGAACTACTAATATATTCTGCATACATTTGAATAAGTTAAAAGTGAGAAAAATGCTGCTGCTAAAAAAATCTAAATTCTAGATTTATTATATTAATATTTGGTTAATCATATTTTGATCGAACCAAAAACAGCTAATCTGGATACCAGAACATTCCTTTAATTCCCTCTGGGTCAGGAATAAAACCTAAATTTTGGTAAAAATCAACAACATGAGGGTCAGCAAATAAGGTAATGTTGCTGATGTCCTCACTACGAAGTTTTTTGATAATGTATTTCATCAATGCTTTCCCCAAGCCCTTACCTTGGACATCGGGATGAACAACCACATCCCAAAGAGTGGCATTAAAAGCATGGTCCGATGTTGCTCTGGCAAAGCCAATCAGTCTTCGGTGACTGCCTCGCATCTGCCACATAGAGACAACAAGAAAACTATGTTGAATGGCCTTTTTTACTTTGCGTAATGGGCGACGAGACCAACCAACAGCATTACAGAGTTCTTCAAGTTCATATATATCTATGTCTCGATCTGTACTAAAAAATATACGTCCATTACTTCTATTAGGTGAATGAACAGCTTGAGAAGAAGCATTTCCTTCCCCAATAGTCGTGTATCCCTCATAATCTGGATTTTGAGGGTGAGATGTTGGCTCAGAGCCGCTAAACAAATTTTTCCAAAAACCCATGCAGGCGTGGTTAAGTTAGTAGAAGTTGGATGACATTATTAGATAGTATATATCCCGTTCCCTCTCTTCGATTATGGCTCCGGGTTTAAAATCATCAACACTAGAACTGCTAAAGCGCTTCAACCGAGCGTTTCCACAGTTTTATGAGCAATTTGTCAGTAGTGATATCCAACTGCAAAATTTGAAGTTAGCATATCAACTGTATAAAAGTAAACAAGCTGTAATAGAACTCAGGCCAGAAGGCAACAAAAGTGCCCTGCACTTTACCTACCGAAATCAATCATTTTTGCTCAGTGATATTTTTGGGGTCTTAGCTGCCTATGGACTGACTATTCATAGCCTCAGTCTTTATGGACAAATTTACCCACCGATGTTGGTCTTTATCAAATTAGTAATATCTCGGGGGGGCAAAGCACTAACAGAGAAAACCTCAGAAAATGTTTGTCGCGCCATTCAAGAATCACTGGCAGGCCGTTTCGAGGTAGAAGAAATGTTAGCTGTAGAATTTAATCTAGATAGTGGTTTAGAAGAAGTAGCGACAGAATTTTATGTCGATCCTGTATTTCATTTACCAGCACTATTGATTGAAGCAGATAATCAACCAGGTCTATTCTATAAAGTTATGTATGCCATCTGGCAAGAAGATTTGTTAGTAGTTAATGCCAACCTATTAGTTTGGCGTGGGCGAACTCGTCTGATTCTTTATCTTTTGGGGCCAAATGAAAGTTTGATTCCAGAATACTTAGGCCAAAAAATTGCTGAAGGTATGCGACAAAGATTGATGGGAGAAAGATACTAATAATAATTAATAATTAATAATTAATAATTAATAATTAGGACTTGCTGATTAATTCTCAAAGTATTGATAAATAAGGGATAATTCTTACTCCTACCTCCTGTAAATTCCCCTAACTCCTGACTCCTACCCTAACTAAAAGACTTTTTCAGCAAACCCTAATTAATAATTACCTCTCCTTGAAAAGAAGAAGATCGAGGCAAAAGGGAAAATTTTTCCTTTGATCCAATCCTCTTAATCTATAAGAAGAGGTAATTCTAAATTCTAAATTCTAAATTCTAAATTCTTGAACTGTCTATTGCTATACCTTTGTCAATTCAGAATAAAATACAAATATGGCAACTATAGATATCCAAGGGGTTCCACACGCCTACGAATTGACAAACCCCACTAAATACCCCCATGTACTTATTTTTATACATGGCTGGCTCTTAAGCCGTAACTACTGGCAACCTTTAATCCAAAAACTATCACCAGATTACCAATGTTTATCTTACGACTTGCGCGGATTTGGTGATTCTCAAATTCATTCAACCCAAAAAAAATTAGTTTTCAACTACAGTCCCGCAGCTTATGTAGAAGACCTGACAATATTATTACAGAAACTCAATATATCTAGTGCCTGGCTCATTGGCCACTCTTTAGGAGGCACCATTGCTTTATTAGGAGCGAATAAAATGCTCGATATTATCAAAGCAGTGGTCTGTATCAACTCTGGTGGTGGAATTTACATTAAAGAAGAATTTGAACAATTTAGGTTTGCAGGGGCACAAATTATCAAATTTCGTCCTAGTTGGCTATCTTATTTACCTCTGATAGACTTAATGTTCACAAGAACTCAGGTGGCAATACCAATCTCTCGTAAATGGGGACGACAACGAATAACTGATTTTGTTGGAGCATCTTACGAAGCAGCTCTAGGGACATTGTTAGACTCCACGACAGAATCAGAAGTTAATCGCCTGCCATTGATAGTATCAAAATTGAATCAACCTGTTTATTTTATTGCTGGAGCAAAAGACCAAATAATGGCTCCTAAATATGTACAACATTTAGCTAGTTTTCACTGGATGTTTCAAGGCCACGGTGGAAATGTCCTAGAAATTCCTGAGTGTGGTCATCTCGCAATGTTAGAAAAGCCTAATGCTGTGGCTGACCATATCCGAAGTCTTTTACAATGATTGGGGTTTGCTGAAAAAGTCTTTTGGTAAGAATAGGAGTCAACCCACCCGCGGGCCCCTCCAAACCCACCCGCGGGCCCCTCCTGGGAGGGGAGGGGAGGTCAGTCGGACCGAGTCAGGAGAAATGGGAATTGTGGAGGAGATAGTGGGAAGAATTGTCACTTGATTTTTCTGCCCTTGCTTGCTCAAAATGCTAATTCTTTGAGCTTTTTGGATATATCTAATTTCTTATTTACCGAATAATTAAGCGCTTAAGCAAAATTAATTACCTAATTTTATTCTCTGTAATTTTTACAGCATCAGCTTTTTCGCTTTAGAGTATGTGCAATTAATTTTGCATGACTACTTAATAATTAATATAGCAATGTGCGCTGGCATATTTACAAATTACAATAACTGTCCAATAGCTAAAAACCTTGTATTATCGGTTTTTTATTCCCCCTTCCGGAGCTGTTGCTTTCCGGAGCTGTTGCCTGCGCACAGCGCTATAATTGTTAATTAGGGTTTGCTGATTAATTATCAAAGCATTGATATATAAAGGTTTTAGCCTTCTGAGATTCCCAAAAAGTGCGCTGGTTTTAGTCTAAAACTTTACAAAAAGGAGCGCATTTTGGGCAAATCAAGGACAGAAAAATTTAGGGACAATTCTTACTTCTACCTCCTCTAAATTCCCTGTTCCTCCTGTCTCCTGTCTCCTGTCTCCTGTCTCCTGTCTCCTGTCTCCTACCCCTACTAAAAGACTTTTTTCAGCAAACCCTAATTAAATAATTCAGGTTAAAAGCGGACCCTTTCAAGGGGAAAAAAGCGGTCGAGAGATGGATGGGTTTCCTAACCATATCCAATCGACCAAGAGAAGAAATAATATTTCCTGATATTCAATTCCGTAACGGTTAAAATCCGAGGTAATTATCCATTATTCATTAATGAATCCTATCATTTTTTTTTACTTCCTCAAGATGAAGTCCAAGAATTACAATATCTCGCTTCATACCATCTAAACTAGCCACTTTTGGTAAATAACCCCAACGTTGAAAGCCAAACTTATCAAATAACTTTAAACTAGGCTGGTTATGAGCAAATATAAAACCCAGTAAAGTATTAATTCCTAAATTAGGACTGTACAAAATTGCCTCTGAAAGTAATTTTTTCCCTATTCCTTGACCTTTATATTCAGGAGCAATATATATGCTAACTTCTGCTGTGGCTTTGTATGCAGCTGTGCCATAAAAAGACTGAAAACTCAGCCACCCAACAATTTTTTCATCTAATTCCATAACCCAAATTGGACGACTATCAGGTGGGTGTTTCTGATACCAATGAATACGACTTTCAACCGATATACATTCTATATCTCCAGTAGCAATACGACTAGGAATTGAAGCGTTATAAATTTCTACAATTACAGCTAAATCTTTTTCTTCAGCGTTTCTAATTTTCATTACTGATGTAGTAGTCTTAATTTTAAATTGTGCAGAAAATAGGTTCAACAATTAATAATTAATAATTAATAATTAATAATTAGGGCTTGCGCTCATAAAGCTAAAATTCAGGATAGCTAAGTTCATTCATGGATAATTGATAATGAAAAGTATCTAATACCGATTTGAAAAAAGAATGCTACAAAAAGGTAGATATTGATCGGATATGCTTAAAAATAGCTTCTCCAGTTCATTTAAGATAGTTATCTCTATCTTTTTTCCATTTTTTTCAATATTTACCTCTTCTTCCTTCTTCCCTCTTCTTTCTTTCGTACGGACTATGCAACGTCCCTACCATTTGTAACAAATATTTATCAAATTGGTATAATTATCAATTACCAATTATTCATTGGTAATGAGAGAACTTTTACCTAGATTCGATTAATTATTAACTATCAATTATTCATTGTAATAGAGCTTTTTATATTCAATTTATCTCCTAGTTATTAGCTCTTATAGGCCTCAAAATACTGAAATTTTCTTGAATTTCAGTAGAAAATTTCTTCACATAAAAATGGCTGAAACCGTTGCCTGTTTCCCCTCAAATCGACCCGTCCCCACGTCCCCGCGTCTCCGCATCCCCGTGTCATACTTGTTACAGCTCACTATTCCCTATTCCCTAGCGCTACGCGCTATACAACTCCATCACATCTTTTATCGCCATTCGAGAACTAGCTCCTAAGTTCAAAGATGAAATTTGGCCTCGACTCAGATGGTCAGCCGCCGCACAACCAATCATAGCCGCATTATCTGTACAAAATTTGAGGGGAGGAAATAATACCTGCAAATTATTCTTACTTGCTGCTCTACTTAAGTGCCATCGCAAACCACTATTTGCAGCGACACCTCCACCAATAGCAATTGTATTTAATCCATAATCTAGCGCACAGGCGATCGCTCTTTTTGTTAATCCTTTCGCTACAGTTTCTTGAAAGCTAGCCGCAATGTCCTTAGTTATTGAAGACTCAGGTAATAATTCATGGCCTTCTGTTTCCAATTTTTGAATTAATCGCAACACAGCAGTTTTTAGTCCACTGAAACTACAATCATAAGGGTGATAGCCACCCTCCGGTAAAGAAATTTTCCCTTCCGGTAGAGAAAAAGCCGATTTATTGCCCTCTGCTGCTAACTTATCAATTACAGGACCTCCCGGATAGCCAAGTTTCAATAATCTAGCCACCTTATCAAAAGCTTCTCCTGCAGCATCATCCCTTGTTTGGCCTAATGTTTCATACACACCACAATCTTTGACATAAATTAAACTTGTATGGCCTCCAGAAACCAACAAACAGAGAAAAGGTGGTTTTAATTCTGGTTGACTAAGATAAGTCGCGTAAATATGACCTTCTAAATGATGCACTCCCACAAATGGCTTTTCATGGACAATAGCCAAAGTTTTCGCTGCCGTTATTCCCACTAACAAAGCACCAACCAAACCAGGGGTGCAAGTAGCTCCAATACCATCAATATCTGGCCAATCCAAATCTACCTCTGTAAAAGCCTGAGCGATCGCCTGATTGATTATTTCTAAATGTTGCCGTGAAGCTATTTCTGGCACCACACCTCCATAAAAACTGTGAATATTAATTTGTGACTTTACGATATTACTTAAAACTTGACGATTCTTAACAATTGCCACAGACGTTTCATCACAACTTGTTTCTATAGCTAAAATAGTTGTCATTGACTGATAAATTTATAAAAATAGCTTGATTACTGTCAGCTTCAAATTTATCATTTCCATTAAGAAAATCTCTACTTCAGCTTAAATTAGCTACAGAAGTATGGGTAATTGTCAACACTTTGTAATAAAAGGAAACAATTTTATGAGACGATTGTTGGCTTTAGTTTTAGCCATAAGTCTTTGGGCAACTGGTGCATCAGCAGCATCAGCATACAACTTAGTGCCATGTTCAGAATCACCTGCTTTTCAGGCACGAGCTGAATATGCTCGCCCTACTACCGCCGATCCAGAATCTGGTAAGAAACGATTTGAACGTTATTCACAAGCACTTTGTGGAGAAGACGGACTACCTCATTTAATAGTAGATGGTAGTCTGGATCGTGCTGGAGATTTCCTCATTCCTAGCATCTTATTCTTGTATATTACAGGTTGGATTGGTTGGGCTGGCCGTTCCTATCTACAAGCAATCAAATCTGGTAAGAATCCAGAGGAAAAAGAGATTGTTATCGACGTTCCTTTAGCAATCCAAAAAATGCTAGGTGCAGCTCTATGGCCAATGTTGGCATTAGGAGAATTTACCTCTGGTAAAATGTTTGCTGAAGAAAACGAAATTACTGTTTCCCCACGCTAAAACATCAACGAAGGGATTAAGAAAAACTAAGTAATTGTAATTAGTATAAAAACACTAATTACTAACTGCCAAAAGTTCCAAAACAATGTTTTTTAACATTGTCTAAACAATACCTGATTTGACAATCAGTTTTAGGAGAAATATTCATGCAAGACCTACTTAAGTATCTATCAACAGCCCCAGTTTTGGCTGCAGCCTGGATGATTATCACAGCCGGAATTTTAATTGAGTTTAATCGTTTTTTCCCAGACTTACTTTTCCACCCAATGTAAAAGCAAAAAAATTAACTCAGATTTTTCTGGATTAATCTAAAAGTCTCAAACAAAATGTAGATTAAATTCTGAATCAATAATCAGACAAAAAATAGTGGTTAATTCAGAAATCAAAATACTAGACTAATAGTCCGTCAAGCAAAAAATGATGAGTATGTTGAGTATCAAAGCCTTATAAATAAGTGTTATTGAGAAATAGTAACTTATTAAATATAACTTGATAGACTACTACAGTTGAGAATATGATTTCTGAAACCACTTTAAAATTTAGCTATTACCAACTCAGTAATCATTTTGAATAAAAAAGGAACTTAAGCTGAAGATTGATAAATAAGGGTGAGAAAAATTGGTAAACAACTACCTTTATATCGGCGAATTTGGTATAAATAATAAGGCAAACATTAAAAAGTTCCAACATAATAGCTGAAAAACTGAGTTAATGAAATCCTATCTCGCAGCAGCAATATCAATGACAAGTGTGCCTGACTTGTCAAAAAATCTAGTACAGGCAGAAGAATTAATAGACTTAGCAGTCCGTCAAGGTGCAGAGTTAGTTACCTTACCCGAAAATTTCCCCTTTTTGGGTGAAGAAAAAGAAAAAATGGCCAAAGCAGAAGCGATCGCTACAGAGAGTGAAAAATTTCTCAAAACAACGGCTCAAAAATTCCAAATCACAATTCTAGGAGGTGGGTATCCAGTACCTACAAAAGATGGCAAAGTTTATAACGTTGCATCCCTAATCACTCCTAATGGCCAAGAAGTAGCAAGGTATGAAAAAGCACATTTATTTGACGTTAACTTACCTGACGGTAACACTTACCGAGAATCAAATACCGTCAAAGCAGGAGTCAAATTACCTTCAGTCTATTCATCAAAAGATTATGGAAATTTAGGCATATCAGTATGCTATGATGTAAGGTTCCCTGAACTATATAGATATCTCTCAAATGCCGGGGCTGAAGTCCTATTCGTACCAGCGGCCTTCACTGCATATACAGGAAAAGACCACTGGCAAGTATTACTCCAAGCACGGGCAATAGAAAATACCTGTTATATCATTGCTCCAGCTCAAACAGGGAAGCACTATGGCAGAAGACAAACTCATGGCCATGCAATGATAGTTGACCCTTGGGGTTTGATTTTGGCAGATACTGAGGATAAACCAGGAGTAGCGATCGCAGAAATTAACCCATCAAGATTAGAACAAGTTCGTAGACAAATGCCATCCCTAAAACATAGGGTATTTAATTAACACCATCGCCTGATGTTCAATAATTAATAGATATCTCCAGAAAAGAAGGAATAGATAACGGGGAGCAGGGAGAAATAATTGATAATTTATGGATAATAACTGATTTTATTTTTGATTTTTGGTTTTCCCATGCGACGCTCCCCTTCGGGAGAGCGCGGGTCTTCAACCAACGTTGAGATAAACCTGTTGATCTTCTCTCCTTCTAACTTCAAATTAGATATCTTTTATATATACTCACCAAAAAATATTTTTATCACAAAAGATTAGCACTCTGTGCCTAAAGTCCTGTTACATTAAGTCAAGATGATTTAGAAAAACTTAATGTTTAGTTCAATGGCAGGGTTTAATTTTTTGAATGAATCTTTCCTATTTACTTTATCCGGCAAATTTCAGCCGATACTAGCTACAGCAACAGAAACAGAAGTAGAACCAGCAATGGTAGTTGCAGGAGTGCTGTTGAGTCTAGTGGCAATTTATATAGCAAGTAAAGCAGGGGGCGAATTTTTTAACTGGCTAGGTTTTCCACCAGTATTAGGAGAACTGGTAGGGGGTGTAGTTATAGGTATTTCTGCCCTCAACCTGGTAATCTTTCCAGAAAGTGGAGCAGATAGTTCCACATCGGTAATTATCAGTATTTTAGAAGCAACAGCAGGTTTAGCCCCTGAAGCTGCCGAAGCTACATTTCAAGTCCAAAGTGAAGTCCTCGAAGTTCTATCCGAACTGGGGGTCATCATTTTGTTATTTGAAATTGGCCTAGAGTCCAATATTAGAGACTTAATGCAAGTGGGTATTCAGTCCCTAATTGTCGCAATTGTGGGAGTAACATTACCATTTGTCGCTGGTACAGCAGGAATGATGATGATATTCCATGTCTCAGCAGTACCAGCAATTTTTGCAGGAGCAGCTCTTACAGCAACCAGTATTGGCATTACTTCCAGGGTACTAGCAGAAATTAACCGCCTCAATACCCAAGAAGGTCAAATTATTTTGGGTGCTGCTGTGATAGATGATGTTTTGGGTATTATTATCCTGGCAGTAGTAGCAAGTTTAGCCAAAACAGGCGAAGTCGATGTAGTCAACGCTGTCTATCTGATAGTTAGTGCCAGCGTATTTTTGGTGGGTGCAATATTGCTTGGTCGTTTCTTTAATGACACCTTTGTTTTCTTTGGTGAAAAATTTAAAACTCGTGGACGAGCAGTTATTCCAGCTTTAACGATCGCCTTATTTATGTCCTACATTGGTACAGCGATCCATTTGGAAGCAATATTGGGAGCTTTCGCGGCCGGATTAGTTTTAGATAACTTAGATCAAACAGAAATAGGTAGAGAATTAGAAGAACTAATTCGTCCTATTTCTGATGTCGTCGTTCCCATTTTCTTCGTCACAGTAGGGACAAAAACCAATCTTGGAGTTCTCAACCCAGCTATTCCTACTAACCGTGAAGGTTTAGTTATTGCAATCTTCTTAATAGTTGTTGCTATTGTGGGTAAAGTTGCCTGCGGTTTTAGTGTCTTTGGTTTAGATAACATTAATCGTTTAGCTGTTGGTGTTGGTATGGTGCCACGGGGTGAAGTTGGTCTGGTTTTTGCTTCAGTGGGATCTGCTAGTGGCGCTTTATCTCCTGCTTTGGATGTAGCAATTATTCTCATGGTTATTATTACAACATTCTTAGCACCGCCATTACTGCGAGTAGTTTTCGGAGAAGGAGAAGCAGAAGAAGTAACTGAAACTTCTGGGTAGTTATTTGCAAAAGGTTGATTTTTAGATGGTTCTTCTATAGAACCCACGATATATCTATTTAAAGATAGGCAGTAGGGGAGTGAGGGAGTAGGGGAGTGGGGGAGGGGAGATGGGAGCAAATTTCAACCTTTTTTCCCTATTCTCGTTTTTGAGAGCTATCTATTTATAGAACCCCCGATCGTAATCTTTGTCGGCGATTGAGTTTTTTTTGCCAGTCCTCAGTCCTCAGAAGTTAGAGGGAAGGGATAAAGGAAAAAGCGGATGCGACCCCGCGCCCTTCGGATTCGGCAGTTGCGTGACTGTCGGGGGACCTGCAAGGGCGCACTGCACTCACCGTCGCACGGCGCAAGCGGTCAGACCCCCGCGTTAGCGGAGCGGCTCTGTCAAGAGCTGGTTTCCTCGCCATGGGAATGCTGACCAAGAGAGGGAACACCCACCAAGCAGGTAGAAAAATTCTTCCCAACTCCCCAACTCCCCCTCCCCCAATCCCCCAATCCCCCCATCTGGCCATCTCCCCCTCTGTTTTTAAATAGATCCGTTTAGGGGTTTTGAAGCTGACAGAGATTTTAATGCTGCTGTCAACTTGAAAAACTATGTGTATAAGTAGCTTGAGAACAAGAGCGAGTTTAAGCCTGTGGAGAGAATAAGTTACAGACTACGGTCAGTGGTTCTCACAGAAGCAGGAAGCTAGCTCCAAAACCCTATTAGGTAAGTTTGGGTAAGTTTAGTAGAACGGTTCTATATAGATGTATAGACAAGTAATATCATGTCCGGAGAAGAGCGTGATCAAAAACTTTCTCCTTCAACTCCAGTTCTTCTTCTTCCTTCCCTTTTTCCTCCTGACTCCTGACTTCCCCTCCACGGTCGGGGCCCGCGGGTGGGTTGACTCCTGAGGACTCCGTCGTTATTTATTTATAACTGTTCAACCGGACATGATATAAGTTAGGACTTATGGGGATGATGATCCGAATCAGGAGAAATGTTTTTCCCACTGTTCCCTGCTATCATAAAAATGTTATTCTTGATTCTCTTAAAAATCTATCAAATTGCCTCCTACTCTATGCTCCATTCTATTCTGTTTCGCCAAAGTTAATCAAGTCCAAAACTAATTTCGCTAACTCATCAGTTGCCCCAAGAGGTGGGGTCAGATGGAATTTAATAGCAGGGTATATTTGAGTAAATTGATTGACTGTATCAGCGATCACATCAGTAATACCTCCATTAAACAGAAAATAAGGTAAAATCCCAATTTTTCGATATCCTTGTCTTATTAATATTTCAACCCTTGATTTCAGGTCAGGAGAAACAGACCAATAAGCAGTACAAACCAAAACTTGACAACAGCTTTCAAGAGACTGGGCTATTTTTTCCACAGGGTCATTGCCACCAGGACTACGACTACCATGAGAAATAAGTACCCAAGCATCAGCAGTCACAGAAGTTACTTTAGGTGCAAGTAAACCTACCATTTCTGGATGGGAACCAATATAGGGACATAGAGTGATTTTAGTTTGGCTATAAGTTTCTGAGTTAATTTCAGATTTTGGGTTACTTTTTTCCCTTGCTTTAACTTTGTGCCTGAATACCTCTATTTCTGCTGGAATATCCTCTGTGACATGAACTCCTGGTAATAGAAATAAAGGTATAATTTTAACTTGATTAATGTAGAGCGATCGCCTATATTCCCAAAAATCTTCAATTTGTTCGTGCAGAGATTTAAGCCCCAGTTCTAAAACTCCTGTACCAATCAAAGGATATTTGAGAATACAATTACTTGTAAAACTTTCAGTTAAATTTATTTGTCTAGATAACAGTCCAGCTAGTGTCTGTAATTCTAGGAGCGGTCGTGGGTCACGACTACCATGAGATACTAAAAAATAGGTTGATAGCAATTTTAACTTTGACCTAATTATTATAGATATATAAATATTAAGTAATTAAGTCAGGACTTACGCAACGGCACTAATTATACAGGTTACATTGGCAATAATGACCAAATCATACACTCTATGTAGCGGTACTGCGTAAGTCCTGTAAGTAATACTTTGGGAAAACTTTAATCTTGATTTAGTTAAAGATTTATGTATCTTCGTATACATTAACTCTATCAACTTTCTCTAGATATGGGGTCATTTCAGTTATCAGTTATTAGTTATTAGTTATCAGTACCTCTAGCTGTTTGCGCAGCATGACCTAGAAAAGCATTGGGATTGAAATCAGGAATAGTCTCTTTTTTTTATCCCTTGAAAAAGGGAGGCGCATACCCACAATTTTTCGGTAAAAGTCCAATCAATCCCTCTTAAATGAGTTAATTCTGTGTTGTCCAGTATCTCTGCAAATTGTTTAATAATAACACTTACTTTACGGCCAGTTAATATTGGTAACTCTATATAAAGATTAAGTCTTTTCGAGAAGAATCTGCTATGATTATATTAAATACCAATATACTTAAGTAGAAAACATACTAAGGAGCAAAAAAATGGCCAAACAAGACGTAAAAAGCGTTACCATACTTCAAAGTGATGATGATTTTGGCGGTCGTCCAGAAACTATCTATGGAAAGTCCCCAAAAAGTAACAAAAAGAAAAAGAAAAAGCAATCAAAAGGTTTGTCTGCTTTAGAAAAAAGTATATTCAAGATGGCGAAAATGAATGACAAGGCAAGCACAGAATATCGCGAACGTCACGAAAAATCTAACAGAAAGAAGAAAAACGGTTGGATTAAAGATTTCTCCAAAAATTATAGCAAGGCTATGTCCAAGATGGGTGGAAGTGGAATGGGCTCAATGGGTATTAAGTTGTTTGAATAATTCAAATATGAATGCCAATTGGTAGAAAACCCAAATTACTAAGTTCCAAAGATAAATATCTACTTACACATATCGTTTAGTAGAAAATATTCAGAGGAGAAATAAAGTGGCTAAAGAAGAGATAAAAAGCGTTACTGTACTGCAAAGTGATGAAGATTTTGGCGGTAATCCATCAACTATCTATGGTAAATCAGCCAAAAAAAGAAAAAATAAAAAGAAAAAGCAGTCAAACGCTTTGAAGCCTTATGAAAAAGCTGTATTCAAAATGGCTAAAATGTACGATAAGGCAACCAAAGAATATCGTGAGCGTCACGAAAGATCTAACCGGAAGAAGAAAAACGGTTGGATTAAAGATTTCGCGAAAAACTACAGCAAGGCTATGTCCAAGATGGGTGGTTACGGCTACATGGGTATTAAATTGTTTGAATAATTAAAATATTAATACTGATGAGCAGAAAGCCCAACTAACAGTGAAGAAAGTTTGACCACTTTCATATAAGTCTTAGACAAAGGGTATAAACCTGAATACTAGCTTTGATGTGTACAAGGTTTTAAGTGCAATGTACTTTTAACATCACAATCAGTGAGACTTGGGAAAAAAGAGTCGAACTAAAGCAAAATCTTGATTTGCTAGATATTCCATATGTGGAGCAGGAAGCTTAGGTTATAGTCTAGTCCTGCTATTAGTAAGTTATGAGGAGTATGTTAAAAGTAAAAATTAATTGACATCATACTCCTCATACTTCTATTAATGAAGGGCAGGTTTGAGAGAGAATTTGTCAAACTAACTCAGGTAACACACAACCAATAACAGATGCAAGCAAAAAATAATTGCAGGCTTTTGGTAAAATTTCCCTTAGCAATATAATTAGTAAACATTAAGGAGGTCAAAAAAATGGTAATGTCATCCGATACCAGTGAAAAAAGTGGGAAGCAAAAAGCAAACACCGTTATTTTCGAGATTGGAGGGGCTAAGAGTGACGATATCGATGATTTGCGGAGAGGTGAGGGTAAGGTATTCAAAAAAATAGGCCAAACAATTGAACAACTAAAAGAATCAGGCGAAGTTTCGGATAACATACAGCCCATAATTGTTATTCTCAAGAAAAAGAAAAGTAAGAAAGGACTTTTAGACTAAGAAGATTTTCTTACTATAGTTATAGTGAGTGTAAGTGTTGTAAGTGTCCTTTGAAAGTTTCATAACTTGAGTTATGATTGACTAATGAAATAATTTCTCGCTTGACTTCGAGCATTATGCTCGAAGTTATGTATGTTAGGTTAAATAGTTAGTGATTTTAGCTCCTAAACTTATTCTCCTAGTATCTAAGTAAGATGAGAAAAGGGCATGAGAACCAAAAATGAGAAAAATTTCTCTAGCAACAGTTAAATTAAGTAGTAAAAATTTAAGGAAAACACAAAAATGACACAACAGGCCAACACCATTATTTTAGAAATGACTGGTGCAGATAAAGACGATATCAATGACTTACGGAATGGCGAAGGCAAGATATTCAGAAAAATACGCTCGATGATAGAACAGTTAAAACAACAAGGTGAAGTGGATGAAAATGCACAGCCTGTAATTGCCATAGTACAGAAAAAGAAGGATAAAAAGGGACTCTTAGACTAGAGAAATTAACACCTACGCAATGTACTAATTTTGCTTTCAAGTTCATAGCAAAATATCCTAACAGATAGAGTTGCGCTTTAAGTCCAAGAACAATTAAATCAAGCCCCGCCTGTAGAGTGAGGGCTTGATATTTTTTTTACTTAAGGTAAATAATTTTTTTTATGTAAAGATGTATCAAAATCCCTTATACTACTTAAGAAATTATAGTTCAAGTTGATAACGTGAACATACTATTAGTCTGCACAGAAAAGTTACCAGTGCCTTATGTCCGAGGTGGAGCTATCCAGACATACATAGACGGTATTCTACCTTACTTGAAACGAGAGCATGAAATCACAGTATTCTCCATAGCAGATCCAGAATTGCCAGATCGAGAAATTAGAGACAATATTCGTTATGAGCGTACTGCAGCAAACACTTCAGAAGAATACTATCAAACTGTAGCCAAATTTGTAGAAGGGAAAAATTTTGATTGGATCGTAATTTACAATCGTCCAAAATATGTGTCCTTAGTGGCTAAAGCAGCCCCAAATAGTCGCTTTCTACTTAGTATGCACAACGAAATGTTCCATGCTAAAAAAATCGAACCACAAGAAGCAATTAAATGCCTGGAACGAGTAGAAAAAGTAGTGACAGTTAGCAAATTTATTGCTGATGGTATTGCCAAATTATTTCCAGAATATAAACACAAACTTCAACCTGTATATGCTGGAGTAGACCTCAAACGCTTTCAGCCAAGGTGGGCGGAAGGTGCAAAAGAGAAACGAGAAGCAATGCTAGCGACTTATGGCTTGGAAGGCAAAAAAGTAGTCCTTTGCGTGGGCAGGTTGACAGATAAAAAAGGACCTCATCTATTAATATCTGCGATCGCCAAAGTAATAGAAAAACACCCATCTGCGGTATTATTTTTAGTAGGCAGTAAATGGTACGGAAATAACAAAGAAAACGATTATGTCCGTGAAATTAAAGCAGAAGCAGAAAAGTTAGGCCAAGCAGTTCAGATGACAGGTTTTATTCCACCATCTGAAGTTGCAGATTATTTCTTATTAGGTAATATATTTGTATGTGCATCTCAATGGGAAGAACCTCTAGCTAGGGTACATTACGAAGCCATGGCAACTGGCCTATGCACTATTACCACTGCTAGGGGGGGGAACCCTGAAGTAATTATTCCAGAGAAAAATGGTATCATAATCACAGATTATGAAAATCCGGATGCGTTTGCAGAGCAGATAGATTACTTGTTGTCTAGACCAAAGGAAAGTGAAGAAATGGGAAGAACAGGACGTCAGCTGGCCGAATTATATTATAGTTGGTCAAGGGTTGCTTGGGATATTTTGAGTATTATTAATGATTCAAAATCAATGCCTTTAGAGACACTGGGACTAATAGAGCAAGATAAAGAAGCAGGATAAATTGAAGCTGATTTTTCCATACCAAATTCAGGTGGATAAAGATTAGGAATCAGGCCTTAAAAGCTAGAATAATGATGAATATTTGTATTGGTTGATTTTATGAAGGAACAAAAAAAGAGCGGCCTAACAGCTATTATTGGCATTTCTTGTAGATTTCCTGGAGCAGATGACTATAATCAGTTCTGGAAAAATATGGAGGTAGGAGTAAATAGCATCAGTGAAATTCCTTCCCAAAGGTGGGAAGTAGAAAAGCATTATTCTCCTGTTCCTAATAAACCAAATAAGACTATTAGTAAGTGGGGAGGATTAGTAGAAGGTATAGATGAGTTCGATGCATATCTTTTTAATATTTCTCCCAGAGAAGCAGAAAAAGTAGACCCACAACATAGAATTATGTTGGAATTGAGCTGGTCTTGTATAGAAGATGCAGGTTACTCACCATCTCAACTTTCGGGAAAAAATGTAGGTGTTTTTATGGGGGCGTGCAACTATGACTCTATTCTATTGATGAACCGAAATCAAGACAATGTAGAAGGTCATAGTGGAACAGGAACTTGGACTTGTATGATTCCCAACCGCATCTCTTCATTTTTTAATCTGCACGGCCCAAGCATTCCAATTGATACAGCTTGTTCAAGCTCACTGGTAGCTATTCATTACGCGCTTAAATCCCTCAAAGAATCAGAATGTGAAATGGCATTGGTAGGTGGGATAAGCGTGTTATTCACGTCAACAACATACATCCAGATGAGTCAACTGGGGATGTTGTCTCCCACAGGACAATGTAGAACATTTAGTAGTGACGCTGATGGTTATGTGAGGGGAGAAGGAGCAGGAGTAGTTTTATTAAAGCCTCTGGCCAAAGCAATAGAAGATGGCGATCGGATTTATGGTGTAATTCAAGGGAGTGCAGTTAATCACGGAGGTAAAGCGAGAACTATAACATCTCCCAATGTCTACGCCCAAGCTCAAGTAATTCGTGCAGCCTATACTAAGGCAAATATTTCTCCGGATACAGTATCTTATATAGAATCTCATGGAACAGGCACACCATTGGGAGACCCGATAGAAATTAATGCTTTGAAAAGAGCCTACAGACAACTGTATCAGCAGTATGGAGTAGAAAAAACAGAGAAACCCTATTGTGGTATAGGAGCAGTAAAAAGTAATATAGGGCATTTAGAAGGAGCAGCAGGAATTGCTGGATTAATCAAAGTCTTATTAGCGATGAAGTACAAAAAGCTGCCCAAAATTGTCAACTTTAAGGAATTAAATCCACGCATTAGTTTTAAAGATACTCCTTTTTACCTCATAGAGGAAACTCAAGAGTGGAAACGATTAAAAAATGAATCAGGAGAAGAGATTCCAAGACGTGCAGGTTTAAGTTCCTTTGGTATCGGGGGTGTCAATGCTCATATTGTATTAGAAGAACCCCTAGAAGAAGAAATCAAAATTCAAAAGCGAGTGCTAATTGGCGAGGCGTCCTCAGAATTTAAGACGCACTCAAGAAAGTCAAAAGTTAAAAGTGATAGTCTAGATCGTCCACAAGAGATTTTAACCCTCTCAGCACAGACAGAGAAAGCAGTGAGGGAACTAGCAAAAAAATATCAAACTTATTTACAATCAAAAACTGAAGCATCGCTACAAGATATATGCTTCAGTGCTAGTAGAGGGCGGACGCATTTTGCAGAAAGACTGGCAATAGTAGCAGAGTCAAATAGTGATTTAGAGCAAAAATTAGCAGATTTTCTTGAGGATAATGAGACAAACGGAGTTGTAATAAGAGGAAAAGCACAAAATCAGGAAAAGGATATTGCTTTTCTATTCACAGGTCAGGGGTCTCAGTATATAGATATGGGACGACAGTTATATGAAACTCAACCCACATTTCATAAAATTATAGACCAGTGCAATGAAATTCTGAAAAAATATCTAGAAATTCCTCTGTTAGAAGTTATATATCCTAAAGAGGCACAAAAGTCAAGTACCTCTTTAATAGACCAAACAGCTTATACTCAGCCTGCTCTATTTGCCATAGAATATGCTCTAGGAAAGTTATGGGAATCATGGGGAATCAAACCAAGTGTGGTAATGGGTCACAGTGTAGGAGAATATGTGGCTGCTTGCATCGCAGGAGTATTCAGTTTAGAGGATGGTCTGAAATTAATCGCCATACGGGGACGGTTAATGCAACAGTTACCCTCCGGTGGAGAGATGGTATCTGTAATGGCATCAGAATCTCTGGTAACAGAGGCTATAAAAGAATATAATTCCCAAGTAACAATAGCAGCAGTTAATGGACCCGAAAGTATAGTAATTTCAGGTGAGAGTAAAGCCATAGGAAATATTTGTAACAAATTAGAATCAGACGGAATTAAGACTAAGCAGCTACAGGTATCCCATGCTTTCCATTCCCCATTAATGGAACCAATATTAACAGAATTTGAAGAAGTGGCCAAACATGTCTCCTATAATGAACCAAAAATACCACTAATATCAAATGTTACAGGTAAAGAAGTAGGTGCAGAAATAACCACTGCTGAATATTGGGTGGGTCATGTGCGTCAACCAGTCAGATTTGCCCAGAGTATGAAAACTCTAGAAGAGCAAGGAGATGAAACATTCCTGGAAATCGGACCTAAGCCAATATTGTTAGGAATGGGAAGGCAATGTGTAACAGAAGACATAGGAGAATGGTTGCCCTCATTACGTCCGGGAGTGGATGAGTGGCAACAAATGCTATCAAGCTTAGGAAAATTGTATGTAAAAGGAGTAAAAATAGATTGGTCAGGGTTTGACTCCGACTATAGTCGTCAGAAAGTAGCATTGCCTACATATCCATTCCAACGGGAACGTTATTGGGTAGAAACTAACAACAACTTCTGTCCTCAACAGCAATTTTCCCAAGGGGAAAACCTCCATCCCCTATTAGGTCAAAAGCTAAATTGTGCAAGCGAACAACAAATATTTGCATCACAAATAGCAGAAAACTCACCCAACTATCTGAAGGACCACCGAGTATTTAATCAAGCACTATTTCCCACAACAGGCTACCTAGAAATAGCAATAGCAGCAGGAAATCACCAATTAAAAACATCCGAGATAGTAATAGAAGACCTAACCATAACTAGAGGATGGATACTACCAACAGGAGAATTGACAAATGCCCAAACCATACTCACCCCAACAGACAACCAAAGCTATAAGTTTCAAATATTTTCTCAACAACCAGAACAACAAGAGTGGAGACTCCACACCACAGGAAAAATTAGAAAAGAGTCAACCCCCCCTACTCAAACAAAAATTGACCTAGAAAAATACAAGAACGAATGTAATCAAGCAATAGAAGTCAAACAACATTATCAAAAATCTCAAGAAGTAGGGATAGACTACGGGAATACCTTCCAAGGCATTCAAGAATTGTGGTCAGGTTCAAACCAAGCATTAGGTTATATCAAACTCCCCGAAGAATTGATAACAGAAACAGGGGAGTATAATTTTCATCCAGCACTATTAGATGCAGCCTTGCAAGTAATGTCTCATGCACTGCCAGAAACGGATAATGACAAAACTTATCTGCCAGTAGGAATAGAAGAATTCAGAGTATATAAGAATCCAGGGCTGAGTATATGGGCTTACGCATCAGTAATCAGTCACGAAGTGGAAACTCCAGAAAGTTTGACTACTATTATCACCATAGTAACCCCTTCAGGAGAAATAATTGCCAACCTCAAAGGTTTACAACTCAAACTAGCAAAACAACAGACCCTACTGGGAGCAGAGACAGAATCAATAGAAAATTGGTTGTATGAAGTAGAGTGGAGAAACAAGGGTATTTTCGGTAAACTACTACCACCAGATTTCCTCATACCTCCTATAGAAATTAACCAAAAATTAACTCCAACTCTGACAGAATTAGTAACTCAGGTAGATAATGAAAAAAGTGCGTCTGCTCAAACAAGTTTAGAAGAATTAAGCAGAGATTATATAGTCCAAGCATTGCAGGAGATGGGTTGGTCATATAAACCAACAGAAAGCTTTGCATTTGATGCAACTGCCCAAAAATTAGGTATAGTTCCTACCCATCGACCACTATTTAAGCGTTTGCTGCAAATATTAACAGAGTCAGGGATACTCAAGTATAATCAGCAGCAGTGGGAAGTAGCACAAACCTTAGCTGAAGTCAAGCCCCGTGAAAAAATCAGCAGTTTACAGAATCAATATCCAGAAGAAACAGCAGCATTCACACTACTCGAACGTTGTGGTTCTAAACTAAGTGGGGTATTACGAGGAGCAATAGACCCAGTAGAGTTAGTCTTCCCCCAAGGAGATTTAACGACAGCAACTCAACTTTATGAAGAGTCAAAAGTAGCGAAAGTGATGAACACAATAGTAGAAAAATCCATCACCAAAGCTCTAGAAAAATTACCCAAAAGCCGAGGGGTCAGGTTGTTGGAAATAGGAGCGGGAACAGGAGGTACCACAAGCTATATTCTACCTCATCTAAATCCTCAGCAAACCGAATATATATTCACGGATATAGGGGCATTATTTACAGCCAAAGCTCAAGAGAAATTCCGGGATTATAAGTTCATAAAGTATCAAACTTTAGACATAGAAGTAGACCCGAAAAGTCAAGGATTTGAGTCTAATCAATATGATGTAATTATTGCAGCTAATGTACTTCATGCAACTACAGATATGAAGCAGACATTATCTCATGTGCGAGAACTGTTAGCAGATGGGGGGATGTTGGTGTTATATGAAGCAACAGCTAAAAGCAAATGGCTAGATTTAATATTTGGGTTGTTAGAAGGATGGTGGAAATTCAGTGATTATGAATTACGACTAGATTATCCTTTGTTGAGTAGAGAAAAATGGCATCATGTGTTGAGAGAAACGGGTTTTAGAGAAGTAGTTACGATGCCAGAAGTGGAGGGAATGGCAGAAACATTGTCAGAGCAAACGGTAATTGTAGCCAAAGCAAGTTCAACAACCTTAGAACAAACTCAGGAGAAAACTAAAGGTTGGTTAATACTAGCAGACCAAAAGGGAATAGGTCAACAGTTAGCGAAAAAACTCAAGTCATTAGGAGAAGTTTGTACCTTAGTATATACAGGAGAAAAGTATCAACAGATAGCTACTGAAGAATTTACGATTAATCCCAACAACCTAGAAGAATTTGAGGAAGTAATCAAGACAGTAGCAGGGAAATCACCATCATTATATGGAGTAGTACAATGTTGGACGACAGAAGCAGGAGTAGGTCAAGGGATTAATTCTCAGGAATTAGAAAAATTATCGCAGTTAGGTTGTGGCACGACCTTATCATTAGTACAAGCATTGGTGAAAGCAGGGTTATCAACGGTACCGAGATTATGGTTGGTGACAGTAGGTGCTCAAGCTGTACCTTCAAAGAATCCGGTAATACCAGGAGTAGCTCAATCTTCGGTGTGGGGAATGGGAAAGGCAATTAGTTTAGAACACCCAGAATTAAACTGTACTCGTATAGATTTAGACCCACAGGAAAGTAGAGAGGATCAAGGAGATGCACTATTTAATGAAATTTGGTCAGAGGATGGCGAAGACCAGGTAGCAAGGCGTGGAGATGGTCGTTATGTAGCTCGATTGGTGGCCAGTCGTCATCAGCAACCAGTGGCACAACATACGACTCAAAAGCCTTTAAGTTTCCGTTCGGAGGCTAGCTATTTGATTACAGGAGGTATGGCAGGTTTGGGTTTACTGGTAGCTAGTTGGATGGTGTCTAAGGGTGCTCAACATTTAGTCTTGTTAGGACGCCGTTCACCGGATGATGCTACGAGAAAAAAAATAACAGAGTTGGAGATGGCAGGAGCAGAAGTGATAGTGGAAAAGGCCGATGTGTCTGATTGGGAATCGATGAGAGGTGTGTGGCAGAGGATTGAGGAATCAAACCGACCATTAGCAGGAGTGATTCATTCAGCAGGAATGTTATCAGATGGAGTGCTACAAAACCAGAGTTGGTCTAGTTTTGAGCAGGTGATGGCACCGAAAGTACAAGGTGGTTGGCACTTGCATCAATTGACTCAAAATCAATCATTGGACTTTTTTGTGCTGTTTTCTTCGGCAGCATCTCTGTTTGGTTCACCAGGTCAGGGAAATCATTCAGCAGCGAATGCTTTCCTTGATGGTTTGGCCAATTATCGTCGTGTTCAGGGTTTGCCGGGATTGAGCATTCATTGGGGTGCTGTTTCTCAAGTGGGAGAAGCAGCAGAGCGAGGTGCAGATATGAGGGCAAGTAAGCAGGGGATGGGTGTAATATCTCCGAGTCAGGTATTGGAGTCTTTAGAACTATTGATCAGTGGTTCGGATGTGGAAGTAGGGGTGGTCCCTATTGAGTGGTCAGGGTGGCAGGAGAAATTGGCACAATGGCCGTTTTTGGCGGATTGGCAGGAAACTATACTGGAGGTTGCAGAACCATCGAAGTCAGATTTTCTGTTAAAGTTAGAGGCCGCAGTACTCAGTGAGCGTCGCTCGTTATTAGTGGCTCATGTGCGTCGTCAGGTAGCTCAAGTATTGGGAATTAATCATCCTGAATCAATTGCCTTGGAAACAGGGTTTTTTGACTTGGGTATGGATTCTTTGACTTCTGTGGATTTGAGGAATAAGTTGCAAAGTAGCTTGAAGTGTTCACTTTCATCTTCTCTAGCTTTTAATTATTCTACAATTAATAAGCTGGTAGATTACTTAGCTGAACAATTAAACTTAATAGATGCTAAAGAAGATACTGAGTTGCGATCGCCTGACTTATCTGAAGAAAATTCATCCGAGTTATCAGAGGCAAGTCCACTCACAGAAGAATTAGAAGCATCAGTTCTTCAAGCAATTGAGAAATTAGAAAAATTAATCTAAAGCATTTTTAAACACGAAAACTAAACGCTCTAACACAACTAATTACTAATTCAAGAACGACAACTCTATCCTAATCAAGACAAAATGAATCGAAAAGAAACACAAGAAAAACAACAATTACATTCTACTGTAGATTTAGAAAGGGCGCTTAAAGCTCTCAACAAAGCATACTCCAAACTAGAAAAATACGAAAATCAAAGCAAGGAACCAATCGCTATCATTGGTATGGGTTGTCGTTTGCCTGGAGGTGCATCTACTCCTGAAGCCTTCTGGGAACTTTTACAAAATGGAGTAGATACTATTACTGAAGTGCCACCAGACCGATGGCCTATTAGTAAATATTATGACTCTGACCCTACAACTCCCGGTAAAATCTATACTCGTTATGGAGCCTTTGTTGAGCAAATACAGGAGTTTGATGCTAGTTTTTTTGGTATTTCTCCTAAAGAAGCAATTCATCTAGACCCTCAACAGCGATTACTTCTAGAAGTTACTTGGGAAGCCTTAGAGCATTCTGCTACAAATCCACAAAAACTGATGGAAACTCAAACAGGCGTATTTATTGGTATTAGTAGCAACGACTATTTTCAAAATATATTAAGTCAAGGTATTGAAAAAATTGATGCTTACTCAGGTTTAGGTAATGGCAACAGTATAGCATCAGGGCGAATATCTTATATTCTCGGGCTTAAAGGTCCTAGTTTAGCAGTAGATACAGCTTGCTCTTCTTCTTTAATAAGTACTCATTTAGCTTGTTCAAGTCTGAGGAATCGAGAGTGCAACTTGGCTTTAGCAGGAGGGGTACATCTATTAATGTCTCCAGAGATCACAATCAACTATTGTAAAGCAAAAATGTTGTCAGCGGATGGTCGTTGTAAGACTTTTGATGCTACGGCAGATGGATTTGGCCGTGGTGAAGGTTGTGGTATGATTGTCCTCAAACGTTTGTCGGATGCGCTCTCAGACAAAGATAATATCCTAGCAGTGATTCGGGGTAGTGCAACCAACCAAGATGGAAATAGTAGTGGATTAACAGTTCCTAATGGTTCATCTCAACAAGCATTGATTCGTCAAGCTTTGGAAAATGGAAGAGTAGAACCAGCTAGTGTGAGTTATCTAGAGGCTCATGGTACAGGCACATCTTTGGGAGATCCCATTGAAGTGGAAGCAATGGGAGAAGTATTTGAAGCAACTCATTCTCAACAAAAACCTTTAATTATTGGTTCAGTCAAAACTAATATTGGTCACTTGGAGTCAGCAGCAGGAATTGCTGGTTTAATCAAAGTGGTATTACAACTGCAAAATCGACAAATTGCACCATCCCTACATTTTAATCAGCCGAATCCTTATATAAATTGGGATCAGTTACCAGTACAAGTATCAGCCAAGATACAGCCTTGGCAGGTAAATAATCAAAGTCGTATCGCAGGTATCAGTTCTTTTAGTATAGGTGGCACCAATGCTCATATTGTTTTAGAAGAAGCACTCTCTCAAGTCAAAAGTGAGAATGTTGTTGAACGTCCAATTCATATATTAACTCTGTCAGCCAAAACAGAAAAGGCTCTTGCTGATTTGGTCAATGCTTATCAGAGTTATTTAGAAAATGATAATGACTTAGGGGATATTTGCTACACAGCCAACATTGGGAGAGCAGAATTTGCTCATAGATTAGCTCTGATTACTTCTGAGAAAAAAGATTTAGTAGAGAAACTAAAACAATACAAACAGGGAGAGAATTTTACTGGCATCTGTTCAGGACGACTAACGAACAAAACTACGACTAAAATAGCCTTTATGTTCACTGGGCAGGGGTCTCAGTATGTAGATATGGGACGACAATTATACGAGACTCAACCCACATTTCAGAAAATTCTAGACCAATGCAATGAAATACTGAAAGAATATTTAGAAGTACCTCTATTAGAAGTTATATACCCTAAAGATGCACAAAAGTCAAGTTCTGATTTATTAGACCAAACAGCTTATACTCAACCAGCTTTGTTTGCCATAGAATACGCCCTAACTAAATTATGGTATTCATGGGGAATTAAGCCTAGTGTGGTCATGGGTCACAGTGTAGGAGAATATGTCGCAGCTTGTGTGGCAGGAGTATTCAGTCTGGAGGATGGTCTCAAACTAATAGCCATGCGGGGCAAGTTGATGCAACAGTTACCCTCCGGTGGTGAAATGGTATCTGTAATGGCATCAGAATCTCAGGTAACAGAGGCCATAGGCGAGTATAGTTCAAAGGTGACAATAGCAGCGATAAATGGACCTGAAAGTACCGTGATTTCAGGTGAAACAGAAGCAGTGGCAACCATTTGTAGTAAGTTAGAAGCAATGGGAGTTAAGACCAAGCAGCTACAAGTTTCCCATGCCTTCCATTCCCCATTAATGGAACCAATGTTAGCAGAATTTGAAACAGTAGCCAAAGAAATCACCTATAATAAACCGACAATACCACTAATATCAAATGTGACAGGAGAAAAAGTAGGTGGGGAAATAACCAATGCGGAATATTGGGTAACTCATGTACGTCAACCAGTAAAATTTGCTCAGAGTATGAAAACTCTAGAGTCGGAAGGATATGAAACCTACCTAGAAATAGGACCGAAACCAATATTGTTGGGAATGGGAAGGCAATGTGTAAAAGAAGGAGTGGGAGAATGGTTGCCATCATTGCGTCCAGGAGTAGATGAATGGCAGCAAATGTTGGACAGCTTAGGAAAATTGTATGTAAAAGGAGCCAAAGTAGACTGGTTAGGGTTTGATTCAGATTATGCTCGTCAGAAAGTAGTGTTGCCGACTTATCCATTCCAGAGGGAAAGATATTGGATAGAAACTTCTGAAAAAATGGGGGTTATTGGGTCGGAAAATGGTAGCTCCCAGATTTTGAGTTTACTTGAAGGATCAGAAATAGAGACATTAGCTCAAGAACTTGAAAGAGTAGGAAATCTTTCCCCTAGTGAAGTTAAGTTACTGCCTAAACTACTGGAACTGCTAGTTAAACAGCATCAGCAGCAACTGACAGGAGCGAGTATTAAAGATTGGCTTTACTCAGTTGAATGGAAAGTTAAGGCACGCTTTGGTAGACGACTGCCAAAGGAGAATTTGTTAACAGCTACGGAAGTAGAGCAGCGGTTAGACCAAATGATCGCAGAACTTGTGAATACGGCTTCTATAGAAAATAATAGCTTTAGGGAAATTTCTAACATTTTCCAAGAACTAAGTAGGGAGTATATAGTACAAGCATTGATTGATTTAGGATGGGAATATAAGGTAGACGAGTGCTTCTCTACTGATACTGCTTGCCAACAGCTAGGCATAGTTCCCAGCTATAAAAAACTCTTCAACCAAATGCTACGAATAATAGCTGAAACTGGAGTTTTACAGTCAAGTGCGCAGCAGTGGCAAGTGCTACAAGGGTTAGGGGAAGTCAAACCTGCTCAAAGAAATCAAGCTCTAATGACTCAATATCCTGATTTCTTAACGGAATTAACTCTACTGAATCTTTGTGGAACTAAACTAAGTGAGGTATTGCTCGGTAGGCAAGACCCATTAGAATTGATTTTCCCAGAAGGAGATTTAACCAATGCCACGAAATTGTATCAAGAATCGACTGTAGCTAAGGTGATGAACGCTATAGTGCAACAGGTGATAATTGAGGCCAATGAGAGGTTGCCTAAACATCAAGGCATACGCTTACTAGAAATTGGAGGTGGTACGGGTGGAACAACAAGTTCTGTTCTACCACATTTGAATCCAGATAGTACAGAATATGTGTTTACGGATATTGGGACACTATTTATCAGCAAGGCACAAGAAAAATTTCGCGATCGCCCGTTTGTGCGCTATCAACAACTGGATATAGAAGTAGACCCATTAAATCAAGGATTTGAGTACGAACAGCAGGATATAATTATTGCAGCCAACGTACTCCATGCGACTAAGGATTTACGTCAAACCTTACAAAATGTGCGAAAATTGTTAGCTCCTGGAGGAATTTTGGTGTTATGGGAAGTAACTGCTCCTCAAGAATTGCTAGATTTAACATTCGGATTATTAGAAGGATGGTGGAGATTCCAGGATTATGAATTACGCCCAGACTATCCTCTTTTAAGTCGAGAAAAATGGAAACAATTGCTCGGTGAAGTTGGTTTTACTGATGTAGTTAGTTTGCCAGATATTGAGGGTCTTCCCGAAGTTTTATCTCAACAAACAGTGTTTGTTGCTGAAGCAGATAGGAAAAGTTTAAAACTAACATCATCAGAAAGCCAGAATTGGTTGGTACTAGCAGACAAAGAAGGAATTGCTAAACAAGTAGCTACCAAACTCCACTCAGAGGGAGATATTTGTACTTTAGTGTTTGCTGGAGAAAAATATCAACAGATAGCTCCGACAGAATTTATCATTAATCCTGAAAATCAAGATGATTTCTATCAACTGATAACAACGATAACAACCAAAACTCCATTGTTTCATGGAGTTGTGCAATGTTGGACAACAGATGCAGGATTGAAGGAGTCTATAAGCTCCCAAGAATTAGAAAATTTATCTATATTTGGGTGTGGTACTACCCTGTATTTAGTGCAGGCTTTAGTTAAAGCAGAGTTATCTAAATTACCTCGGTTATGGTTGGTGACTTCTGGTGCTCAACCAGTACCGTCAAATCATCCGACAATATCAGAAATAACTCAGTCTACACTTTGGGGAATGGGAAAAGTAATTAGCTTAGAACACCCAGAATTAAACTGTACTCGTATAGATTTAGACCCAGACACCGCTATAGAAGACAGAGCTAATGCACTATTTAGTGAAATATGGTCGGAGGATAAGGAAGACCAGGTAGCATGGCGTGGAGATGATCGTTATGTGTCGCGATTGGTATCTAGTAATCACCAGCAATTAGTTGCTACAACTCAGAAACCTTTAAGTTTCCGCTCGGATGCTAGCTACGTGATTACAGGAGGTTTGGGAGGTTTGGGTTTATTGGTAGCTCGTTGGATGGTGGATAAAGGAGCCAAGCATTTAGTCTTAGTTACAAGACGCGAACCGGATGATACTGCCAGTCAAAAACTCACAGAACTAGAAATGGCAGGAGCAGAAGTAGTTGTAGAAAAAGCAGATGTGTCATCATTGGCAGCAATGACAGAGGTGTTAAACAGGATTGAGAACTCAAACCAACCATTAGCAGGAGTGATTCATTCTGCGGGTATGTTATCAGATGGAGTGCTACAAAACCAGAGTTGGTCTAGTTTTGAGCAGGTGATGGCACCGAAAGTGAAAGGTGGTTGGAATTTGCATCAATTGACTCAAAATCAACCATTGGACTTCTTTGTACTATTTTCTTCGGCAGCATCTCTATTAGGTTCCCCTGGTCAGGGAAATCATTCAGCAGCGAATGCTTTCCTTGATGGTTTAGCACATTATCGTAGTGTTCAGGGTTTGCCGGGATTGAGTATTCATTGGGGTGCTGTTTCTCAAGTGGGAGAGGCAGCAGAACGAGGTGCAGATGTGAGGGCAAGTAAGCAGGGAATGGGTACAATCTCGCCCGAGAAGGTGTTAGAGTGCCTGGAATTACTGATGAGTGGCTCTGATGTAGAAGTAGGGGTCGTACCTATTGAGTGGTCACAGTGGCAGGAAAGAGTAGCACAGTGGCCTTTCTTGGCAAATTGGCAGGAAAGGACGACTTCAATAACTACAGATCAAACTCAAGATGACACCTTATTGGAAAAACTAAAATATTCTCCTCAGAGCGATCGCAAAAATATCTTAATTGCTCATATTCAAAATCAAGCTGCTCGGGTTCTGGGAATAACTGATAATCAGATAGATTTACAAATACCTTTAAATGAAATAGGACTAGATTCTCTAATGGCATTAGAACTAAGGAATCGAATTTTAAATGATTTACAGGTCGATATTCCTATTACCAGTTTTATGGAAGGAATAACCATTACTGCTCTCTCAAATCAACTCAATCAACAACTGACTCAAAGCTATCAAGAACCAGCTATTGAGTTAGACGAGCAGGAACAAGTAGAACCTAATAATATTGAAAATAGTAACTGGATAGAGGTGGAACTATGAACTTAGTTGAATTCTTACAAGACCTTTCCCAAAAAGGTGTTAGATTATGGTCTGAGGGAGGAAAGTTGCGGAGTGGAGGTTCCCAAGAGGTATTGACTCCAGAAGTTATTGCCCTACTTAAGGAACACAAAACTGAAATCTTGCATTTATTGAGTAAACTGCCAGATATATCACAAATCTATCCTCTCTCCTATGGTCAAAAAGGTCTCTGGTTTTTGTGGAAATTATCACCTGATAATCATAATTACAATGTGTCAACTGCTATGCGGATGTACTGCCAGGTAGATATAATTGCTTGGCAGCAGACATTTCAAGAATTAAAAAAGCGCCATCCCCTACTACGGACTACATTCCCCGAATGGGGCGATCGACCAGTTCAACAGGTGCATGAGAACCAAGAATTAGACTTTCTGCAGATAGATGCTTCCACCTGGAGTGAAGAGGAGTTACACAAAAAAGTAGTAGAAGCTCATCGGTATCCTTTCGATCTAGAAACAGATTCCGTTATACGAGTTAGGTGGTTCACTGTCTCCAACCAAAACCATGTGATGTTACTAACCTTCCATCATATTGTATTCGATGGTTGGTCTGGGAATTTGATTGCTAAAGAGATTCCCCAGCTTTACCAAGCAATCTGTAAAGGAGAGGAATACTGTTTGTCTCCACTGAATTATTCGTATCAAGATTATGTTCGTTGGCAAAAAGAATTAGTAGAGGGAGAAAAAGGAGAAAAACTTTGGGAATACTGGCAACAAAAACTGGCAGGGGACTTGCCAGTATTGAATTTGCCCACAGACCGACCGCGACCGCCTATACAAACTGATAACGGTGCTGCTTACCCTTTCAAGTTATCTGAAAAACTGACTCAACAACTAAAGGAACTGGCTAAACAAGAAGGGGTAACTCCTAACATGGTTTTGTTGGCTGCTTTTCAAATTCTGCTTTATCGTTACACTGGTCAAGAGGATATATTGGTGGGTTCTCCCACTGCTGGCAGAACTAGACCTGAGTTTGCCTCAATTGTTGGTCACTTTGTTGACTCAGTAGTAATGAGGGCAGATTTGTCAGGGAATCCCTGTTTTAGAGATTTTCTTTCCCAAGTGCGCCAGACAGTGCTGGGATCGCTAGCTCATCAAGATTATCCCTTTGCCTTGATAGTAGAGCGGCTGCAGCAAGAACGAGATCCAAGTCGTTCCCCTCTGTTTCAAGCTAGCTTTGTACTACAGAAGTTACTAGCAGAATCTCAAGATACGCAAAAGCTTGCCTATAGCGGCACAAAAGAAAAAGCCTTGATAAATTTGGGAGGACTTGAGGTAGAAACTTTTGTATTCGATCAATTTGAAAGTCAGTTCGATGTATTTATGCAAATGTTAGAAGAGAACTCATATTTGTTTGGGTTCTTAAAATACAATACTGACCTGTTTGATGAACAGACTATCGCTGGAATGGTTGCTCATTTCCAAACTTTGGTAGAAGGAATTGTGAGTAACCCGGAGCAGAGGGTAGGAGAACTACCTATATTCAGTGAAACAGAAAAACAGCAATTGTTGGTAACATGGAATGACACAAAAACAGATTACCCAACTGACAAATGTATCTATCAGTTATTTGAAGAGCAGGTAGAAAAAACACCAAATGCAGTAGCAGTAGTATATGAACAGCAAAGCTTAACTTACTCCCAATTAAATCGCAAAGCTAATCAACTGGCCCATTACTTGCAAAAATTGGGAGTCGTTCCAGACACCCTAGTGGGAATCTGTATCGAGCGTTCAATAGAGATGGTAGTAGGTTTATTAGCCATACTCAAAGCTGGAGGGGCTTATGTCCCATTAGATCCCAGTTATCCATCAGAACGTTTGGCTTATATGGTTTCTGATGCCCAAGTGTCCCTATTGCTGACCCAGGAATCATTAGTAACATTATTACCAGAGCTTGATGCTCAGATAGTGTGTTTGGATAGTAATGAAAACCTATGGTCTGACCATTCTCAAGATAATTTGAGCAGTGAAGTTATACCATCAAACTTGGGCTATGTCATTTATACCTCTGGCTCCACAGGTAAGCCAAAAGGAGTGGCCATGAGTCAAGGTTCTCTGGTGAACCTGCTCCAGTGGCAACAGCAGGAAACAATAGTTGGTCAAGGGGCAAAAACTCTACAATTTGCTCCCATTAGCTTCGACGTATCATTCCAAGAAATCTTCTCCACCTGGTGTTCTGGGGGGACTCTGGTGTTAGTGTCTTCAGAACTGAGACTTGACCCGTTAGCATTGATGGAATTCTTAACTCACAACCAGGTAGAGCGACTATTTTTACCCTTTGTAGCTTTGCAACAGTTGGCCTCAATGGCTTATCAATGCCAAAATCTGCCACCATTGCGGGAAATAGTAACAGCAGGGGAACAATTGCAGGTGACTCTAGACCTAGTGGAGATGATGAAGCGACTACCTCAATGTAGACTGCAAAATCAATACGGACCATCAGAAAGCCATGTAGTTTCTGCTTACACATTAGAAGGAGATGCCGAGAAGTGGCCGAAACTCCCTCCCATAGGTCGTCCAATTGCCAATGCTAAACTTTATGTTCTCAGCCGTGAGCAACAACCAGTGCCAGTAGGGGTTCCAGGAGAACTTTACATTGGTGGAGCAGGTCTGGCAAATGGTTATCTGAACCGCCTAGAATTAACATCTCAGAAATTCATCTCTAATCCTTTTGAGAACTCAAAAGCCTCAAAATTATATAAAACAGGAGACTTAGCACGTTATCTAGCTGATGGCAACATAGAATTTTTAGGGCGGATAGACCACCAAGTCAAAATCAGAGGATACCGGATAGAAACGGGAGAAATAGAAGCTACCATAACTCAATATGCCATAGTCAAAGAAACAGTAGTATTAGCCACTGAAAACAACCAGGGTAATAAACATCTAGTGGCCTACCTAGTGCTAGAAACCGAAACTCCAGCTAGCTCAAACCCAGAGGTGTCAGAGACAGAACAAATCAGGAAATTGAAACAGTATTTGAAAGAGCGGTTGCCGGAGTATATGATACCGAGCGGGTTTGTAGTGTTGTCACAACTGCCACTGACTCCTAGTGGTAAGGTAAACCGTAAGGCACTACCTGTACCGGATAATCTCAGTAGTGTGTCAACAGAATTTGTGGCTCCTGAGACTGAGACAGAAAAGGTCTTAGCAGAGATTTGGGCAGAAGTGTTGGGAATAGAAAAGGTGGGAATACATGATAACTTCTTTGATTTGGGTGGGCATTCTTTGATAGCAACTCAGGTTGTGTCTCGGGTGCGAAAAGCCTTTGCAATGGAAATATCTGTAAGTACCTTATTTGAAAACTCTACCATAGCTAAACTAGCCGAAAATTTAGTTGAGCAACAGTTGGAGCAAGTAGACAGTAATATACTCGAACAAATTTTAGCTGAGGTTGATGGATAATGAATGATATCAAAAAACGTCTGGCCAATCTTTCGCCAAAACAACGGGAACAGGTATTGGAAAAGCTGCGACAGCAGCAGTTGCTGCCAACGGCAAAAGAAAGTCAAGCTATTCCAGTTATTTCTAGAGAACAGGAAATTCCCCTTTCCTACAGTCAAGAAATGATGTGGTTTTGGCATCAGTTCTTGCCAGAAAGTTCATTATACAATATGCTGGTGAGTCTACAACTAGAGGGTCTGCTGAATGTAAAAGTCTTAGAGCAAAGTCTCAACGAAATCATCCGACGACATGAAAACCTACGTACCTGTTTCCCCTCCGTAGACGGAAAAGCCATACAAGTAATTTCGACCGTCGGCAACATCAATCTCTCAACAGTAGAATTACCATCATCACCAGAACAAACAACCAAACTCCAACAACTAGCCAGCGCTGAAGCAAAAAAACCCTTTGACCTAGCCCAAGGCCCTCTGCTGCGTGCCTCCCTAGTAAAACTCAGCCCAGAAACTCATATATTAATGTTAACCATGCACCACATAATATATGACGGTTGGTCTATAGGAATACTAGGCTCAGAACTATCTACATTGTATAAATCCTACAGCCAAGGAAACCCCTCCCCATTATCAGAATTACCCATTCAATATGCCGATTATGCCCACTGGCAACGACAGAAACTCACAGGAGAAGTATTAGAAAAACATCTGAGCTACTGGAGACAAAAACTAGCAGGAGTTTCCCCAATATCACCCCTACTAACAGACCGCCCACGTCCAGAATTGCAAAGTTTCCAGGGAGGATCAGAAAAATTTCAACTCAATCAAAACTTGACACAGAAACTCACGCAACTAGGTCAGGAGTCAGGTGCAACATTGTTTATGACTCTGCTAAGTGCATTTTTTGTCTTACTGTCTCGTTATAGTGGAGAATCTGACTTAATAGTAGGTTCAGGAATTGCTAACCGCAACCGAGTTGAAATTGAGCCGTTAATTGGTGTGTTTGCCAACATTCTTGCACTTCGTTGTCAGTGTTCAGATGACTCTAGCTTTACCGAATTGTTAACTCAAGTCAAACAAACAACTCAAGAGGCGTATAAACATCAAGATTTACCATTTGAAAAGCTAGTAGATGAACTTTTACCTGAAAGGAACTTAAGCCACAACCCTCTAGTGCAGGTGATATTTAACCTCGTAAATGTATCATCAATCAACTCTTGGGATTTAGTAGGATTAAGGATGACTCTGAGGGATGAAGGTATCAGCACCGCTAGAATGGATTTAGAAGTCCATCTGTGGGAAGCCGAATCAGTTCTAGAAGGCTATTTTATTTACAACACAGACCTATTTGACAGAGCAACCATCACTAGGATGATGGAACATTTCCTAAACCTATTAGAAGCAATAGTAGTTAATCCCCAAGAAAAAATCTCAAAACTCCCCCTAATAACAGCAACAGAAAAACAGAAAATACTGCAAGAATGGACCAATAGTAAAACAGATTATCCAAAAGACAAATGTATCCATCAGTTATTTGAGAAAGTTGTCGAAAAGAACCCAGAAGCAGTAGCCTTAAGATTTGAAGACCAACAACTAACCTACACCACAACAGGTTGGTTGTCTGAAATACATTGAGCGCGATAAACTAGAGATTTTTTACCTTGATGAATACATTCAATTGTCTGATAATTTTGAAAGTTTAAAGTCTGATTATCGTTCATGGTTACGCTCCCTGTCTATTTTGAATTCATATTTTCATATAGTGAGTGATATTTTGTGAGCCATCAATAGATGGCAATTGAGCAATAACACAATAGATGGGCTATCTCCTAGTTAAATTTTTTATTTACATAAATCTAGTTTAAATCGAAAACTATTGGAAAAACTCAGTGTTACTACTGATGTTATAGCGCTACGCATTAAGGTTAGGACATTTATAACTCCTGAAATCCTTTGATAGTCTGCTGTTCCCTGTTCCCTATTCCCTATTCCCTATTCAAGTAGCGCTATATAAATATTTATAGTGATTTTCATCTCGATCATTTCTGTTTTGACACTCTGGGAAAAACGAATTATTCAAGCTAAAGATAAATAGATATCTCCAAAAAAGAATAGACTTTTTGCAAAAGTAGGCAACAGGCAACAGCTCCGAAAGGCAACAGGGAAGAAAATTTCTGAAAAAAGACACAACAAATGATCTATATGTGTAATTTCCGGAGATTTCTAATTATCTTTGACCAATAAATAAGATGTCATATCATGTCCGGTTGAATACTTATACTTTGAAAGAAGGAAGGGACTTATGCTGAGAGCAGCTATGCTGTTTGCGGAGCATTCCGTAAGAAAGGGAAAGAAAGGTTCAAAGGGAGAAGGCTTTTTATCACTAACGGTAGTACCATTAAACTTGTTGCTGAAGTAGTTAGCACAAATTGGCAAGATGATTATGCTAGAAAAGTAGAAGAATATGCTTTTTTAAATATTCCAGAATATTGGATTATCGATTTTAGAGCATTAGGTGGTTTACAATTTATAGGCAATCCTAAAAACCTACTTTCACAATTTGCCAGTTAGTTAATGGTGTCTATGAACAACAACAATATCGCTTGGGTGAGCCAGTTTACTCTGATTTATTTCCAAATTTACAACTGCGATTAGACGACGTTATGCCAACTTCAGAATTATGAAATAAAATCCTAATTTGGACAATTTTATACCAATAGTGAAAAAAGAATGTTACAAAACTCTAGCGCCGCTACAACGTTACTAGCTGATTTTGATCTTCTTGTAAAAAATCTTCTCTAAAAGTCACTTTTAGTGCTACTATAAATTATAAATTATATTTTCTAGCACAGAATAATGAATAACAAAAATCTAGCAATAACTTTAGCTACAGTTGTTTTTCTAACAGCCTGTGATGTTGGTAATAATAGTCATATTAAACTTAAACATGATGGCTATCGCAGTTCTAGTTATCCTAACTATATAAATCGTAGAAAAGTAGGAATTAAAAATCACACCCCAACTAATACTAATACCAGTTATGTTGTAAGTTATTGTCAAGAATTTATGGAATACGAAATGGGAATTCCTCGTAATAGTCGGTGGTCTTCAGCAGGAAATATAACTGAATCTACATCTGGTTGGCAATGGCAAGGTTGGGTACAATTTGATGGGGAACGAAGCAATTTTATTTGCAATATTGATAACAATGAAGTAACAGCATATTTTCATCAAGAAACTTATCCTGATTATTTCCCCGATCGTTTTTATGGAGGTGGCGATCGCATTAATAAAAGTAATATTAGTGTGGTAAGTTCTTGTAAAGAATTTATGCAATATGAAATGGGAATTCCTAGTAATGGGGGGTGGTCTTCTACTCAGAATGTGACTAAAACTGCTGAAGGTTGGCAGTGGCGAGGATGGGTAAATGTTTATGGAGAAAAAAACAAGTTTGTATGTACTGTCGATCCTAATGGAGTTAGAGTCGCCACTAATTTTGAAGACTCTTATAATTATGAATATGAATATAATTATAACTACTAAGTAGGGTCTGCTGAAAAAATTGGTTGGTGGGAGTAGGACACACCGGACGCACCAGACGCGGGGACGGGTCGATTTGTGGGGGAACAGGCAACGGTTTCGGCCATTTTATGTGAAGAAATTTTCTTGAATTTCAGCAGAAAATTTCAGTAAATTGATGCCAATTAAGAGCCATAAACTTGGAGATAAACTGAATGTAAAAAGCTGCATTAACGTCAGCTATCCTTACTTTTAGCTTTATTCAGCAAGACCTAAGTAACTAATAAGTTAAGTATTATTCGGTAAATTGAATAATTCAGGTTTAAAGACTTTTTTTTAATAATATGAAATACGTTAATGTTTACTACCAAAGATTGATAGGGAGATAGGGAGATAAGGAGATTCGTATATTTGCACAATTTTTTGTATTTCATATAAGAAATAAAGAAAAAAATCCTTTTCGTCAATCCTATACTTTTTAAGGAGAGGTAATAATTAATAATTAGGGTCTGCTGAAAAAATTGGTTGGTGGGGGTAAGACACGGAGACGCACCAGACGCACCAGACGCACCAGACACGGAGATGGGGGAACAGACAATGGTTTCGCCATTTTATGTGAAGAAATTTTCTTGAATTTCAGCAGAAAAATTCAGTAAATTGATGCCAATAAGAGCCAATAACTTAGGAGATAAATTGAAGATAAAAGGCTCAATTACCTTAACTATCCTGACTTTTAGCTTTATTCAGCAAGCCCTAATTAATTGTTGAATGAGCAAACTAAAGCTTAAAATTCGCTAAGTAAGGATAAAATTGATGGGTCTAGTGCAGGATGGCGGAAATAACTGGTTACAAAATCCTAAAACAATTACAAGTCAATACTTTTGACTTTTAAATGCATGACTTTTAACTTCCGCGTAGTGGCTCTAGTATTGCTTCATTACTCTTTGCATAGTCCGTTTATCGTCTCGTTGCTTAATAGTTTCACGCTTATCATAGAGCTTTTTACCCTGTGCTAAAGCAATATCAACTTTTACCCAACCGCGCTTAAAATACATCCTCAATGGAACTAAAGTTAATCCCTGTTGTTCTACCTTACCAATCAATTTACGAATTTCTTGTTTGTGTAACAATAGTCTTCTACTACGACGAGGTTCGTGATTGAAAAATTCTCCTGCTTTTTGGTATGGAGAAATATGAACGTTCAGTAACCATGCTTCATTATTACGGATTAAAGCATAACCATCTCGTAAGTTGACCTTACCCTCCCGAATTGATTTTACCTCTGTTCCTTGTAATGCAACACCAGCTTCATAAGTTTCAATAATATGATAGTTAAATCTAGCTTGGCGATTATCACTAATTATTTTATATCCTTCACCACTTTTTTTATTCATAAAATATTTTAACTACACTTGATTTTTATCTGTAACTTGTGATTATAACAAAATTATTGGTTATAGCAACACATGAATTAAAACACTACTATAAGTAAAAAAACTTTAATAATATACTTTTATATAAATGCCTTAATTATCAATAGCTGAATCAACTATTATAATTAAGCATTTTGCTGATAATTAAGCTATTTTAATTTACAGCAGATTCCTCGCATAAGAAGTACAGATATTAACAATTAAAGTAAGCATTTCCTGCGGAATGCGGAGCTAACAGCAATCAGATGCATGAACTTATGCAAGCAATAACTGAGGTTAGGTTATAGCCAATTTCATTAATAAATTTTAATTCTCCTTGGTGGATAATTTTCTTCTAGTATGATCATGAGTTAATAACAAAGAGCTGATAGCTTATAGCTGACTGCTGAATGCTGACCAATTAAATCTTCCTAGTGCTGGCATCTTGCCTACTTCGGGGTGTACCTCACGCTTGGTGGAATCCGCTGTAACATGATATTAACTCTGAAAATTATCCAGGTATTTCCAAAAGCGATCGCTCTAAAACAATCATCTCAGAATTAATCACTGAACTACGAGCTATAATTCTGTCTTGAGAATTCATAACTTGTAATTTACTAAAGTCTAAATCTTGTGCTTCTTGAAACATTTGGTTAACTAATTTATCTTGTTCTTCCTCAGTTTTGTCATACCAATCATTATTCAGTTCAACAATTAATAAACTACTGGGAAAATTAACTCTTAAAGATTCAATAATTCCAGCACCATATTGATTAGTAAGGTCATCAATTTGATTTTGAATTGACACAATTAAAATTTGCTCTGGTGTCAACTTTGGAGGTCCAACTATAATTGGTTCCACAGATTCAGGAGCTTCATAAAATGAATTTTCAGATACTTCTGGATCTACACTCAGAGGTAGAGACTCTTCCAGGGCGATCGCTTCTGTTTCTTCAGCTATAGGAATATCCGCCACCTCAGTAGGAGGTTGACCAGGGGAAAAAGAAACAAAAATAATTACCAGAATGAGGACAAAAATACCAGCGATCGTCCCCGTCAATAAACCATCAGAAAGCTTTTGACTTAGAGACTCCGGTAATAAGGAACGAACTAATCCTAAAACTTGCTGTCCCAGGCTAGGTTTGGCCACTACTGATTTTTCCTTAGTAGTAGATTGTTGTTGAGGTGAACTTTCCGGTGTCACGGAAGCAGTTTCTGTTGATTCTTGATAGACTGCTTCAGTTTCAGGTTGTTCTAAATTTGGTTGCTGTGGTTGGTCTTCAGACATTTTATCTATACCTTTTGAACTAAACAAATCGATGGATAAAGCGATAAATTAATAAAAGACAAATTTGTATTCTGGACTATAGTCCTTTTTCTATTTAATTTGTTTTCTCAAATATTTAAGTCAGGTAGTATCGGTATTATAAAGTTGCTAAGGAAAAAGGAATAAAGAAAAAATAGATATTTCTCAAGTTTTTACTATTCAACCTTCATTCGGAGGCATTTCTTTGTTTGTAAATCGCTGAATTATAATTTGTATAGCTAAGGCGATTAAACCTAAAGTAACCATCGCACACATACAAGTAGCTAAAGCAGTAACTCCCACCACTAAAGCACGAACAGCAGTCGAAATATTCACCACAAAAACATTATCTGAAATAATAGGTTTACTAGCAAATGTCTCAGAAATAGATTTCATTAACATATAGGCAAGCGTGGCTAATCCACCAGCAATTATCGCACTAGCTAAACATTGTAAAGGATTGACATTTGAAGCAGATGTTTTCTGAGATTTGGGACTTAAATTTGTCATATATTTTGAATGGTTGAAGTCGGAATAAAAATTGTTTGTAACTATAGCAGGGAACAGGGAACATTGGAAAAAATATTGCCTAGTCTAAGATTCATCATCAGCATAAGTTCACCGCTCTGGCTATTGCTATATTAGAATTATGGGAAAAATGAAAATTCAATATAGCAGTTGATAACTTGGCAAAAGAAAATACATATTTCTAGAACTTGGCGTTGGTAAAGCGCGTGTATGATATTAATCGCGCATTACTTAGGAGTCAACCCACCCGCGGGACTCTCCCAACCCACCCCTAGTCCCTCCCAGGAGGGGGAGGGGGAGGGGAAGTCAGGAGTCAGGAGGAAAGAAAGAAGAAGAAACCCCGAGTATAAGGATAAAGTTTTTTGGTCGCGTAAAGGTAATGGACTTCTATCGCGCTCTTATCCGGAAATGATATCATACCTCAAATTACTAACGCCTAGAACTTTCAAGAATAAGAAACAGAGTATAATAGTTATTAACCATTGCCAATTTAAAGTAGTATATTTTCCTTCTATAGCGCTGTACGCAGGCAACAGCTCCGGAAAGCAACAGCTCCGGAAGGGGAAATAAATTGCTGATAATATAAGACTTTTAGCTATTTGGCCACTCCTGCAATTTGTAAATATACCAGCGCTCATTGCTATACTTTCTGCCTCCTGTTCTCTTCCCTCTTCAATGAGCAACAGTAATGCCACTAGAGTTAAACTGTGCTATCCAGAATTCTAGACCGGGGTCAGCCATTTTTGCTTTTACTGCGGCCTCAACTTCCTGTGCTTGAGCAAGAGATTCTGTCAAAGCAAATATAGTCGGTCCAGATCCCGACATCATAGCTCCTAAAACATTTTGGGACACAAAAGCTTCTCTTAATTTTAATAATTGTGGATATTCTGGTAAAGCCACCTTTTCTAAATCGTTGTGCAATAGTTTTCCAATCTCTATATTGTCTTGGTGAGCGATCGCTGAAACCATTGGTCCAGAATGTACTCTTTGTATACTATTTTCCCGAGCTTCAGTATCATCAATATAAGTATGACCGAATTCTTGACGATAAGTGCGATAACTCCAGGGTGTAGAAATAGAAAGATTCTTGTATTTAGCCAAGACCACATAAAGTTGGTCTAAATTTGGTAGTGGGGAGAGAACTTCGCCACGTCCAGTTGCCAATGCTGTACCGCCACTAATACAAAAAGGAACATCTGAACCCAACTGTGCCCCCAACTCTTGCAACTCTCCCTGAGTTAAACCAAGTTCCCACATTAAATCTAATCCCACTAATACTGCTGCTGCATCTGTAGAACCTCCTGCTAATCCTGCTGCTACAGGAATCTGTTTATTGATAGTAATTTCAACGCCACCGTATCTGGCAAATACATCTGGAAATTGTTTACCCATCAAGGAAGCTGCTCGGTAAGCAATATTGTCACCATCAGCAGGAACCAGGGGATGTTCGCATCGAACCACAATAGTTTCAATTCCAATGGCACGAATATCTATTCTGTCTGCAAGACTAATGCTTTGCAAAACCATTGCTAATTCGTGATAACCATCTGGGCGATCGCCTATGATTTCCAGATACAGATTAATTTTAGCAGGAGCAATTAATGAATAGGAGCGCATTTTAGCTAGTTTAGTATTAGATATTTTAACTCGAAGGAAGTCAAGAAAAAAGTTAATTTTTTGAGCAAAATCATCTCTCGCGACTTCCAGATGGCAAGAATTTATATTCCAGGAATTACGCAAAGGCACTACATATAGCAGATAAAAACTATAGCACTATGGTATATATAGTGTTTTTGTCAGAAAAATGTGTAAATCCTGTATTCCTAAGTTTCTTACTTTAGTTTAATTCTTTTAATTTATATTAGTATAGTCACATAAATCAATACCTTACAGCACTCTTGCTGATTGATAAACCACATCGTCATAACCAAAATATCGAAATAACATCTCTACAAGCTAGATATATTTGCCAATTGTACTATGCCTGTTTCGCTTAATTAAACATAATAAAAATATTCTTATCCCTTGTTTCTATTCCCTATCCCAATATCTATGAGACATGATACTAATCAGATTTTTTCAGTTTAGATGGTGAAATAGGTCGATCATTTAGTTGAGAATCATCAGGAGAGTCTCCCACTAATTCAACTAATGCTTCTGACATCGCTTTCGGGTCCATAAATAGAACCTTAGAATTAGCACTTTCACTTAATTTCTGATTAGTTTCTAAATACCTTTGAGCAATCAGAAATTGCATAAATTCTGGACTGTCTGGGCGCAAATTTAAAATTTTGGAAAGAACCTCTATAGACTCTGCTTGTCCTTGAGCTTTAGCAATAGCAGCTCTTTTTTCTCCCTCTGCTTGTTCAATCATAGCTTTTTTCTCACTTAAAGCCACTCTTTCCGACTCCATCGCTGCTTGCACTTTTTCAGGAACAATAATATTTTGAACCTCGACACGAATCACCTTGACACCCCAACTAGAGGTGGCTTCATCCAATTTCTTCAACAAAGCTTTATCAATTTCATCTTTTGTAGATAAAACTTCTTGAAGTGGCAAGCGACCAATTTCAGAACGCAGAGAAGTTAAAACAATATTATCAATAGCATTTTCTACGTCTTCAATTGCATAATACGCTCTCTCTATTTCTATAATCTGCCAGTAGACTACTGCATCTACCTTCAAAGTCAAATTATCCTGAGTAATAACTGACTGAGGGTCAATATCCAATACCCTTTCGCGGATGGTATCAACATGAGCTATTTTTTCCACTAGAGGTATAACAAACTGAAGTCCAGGCTTCAAAGTACGCTTATACTTACCTAAGCGTTCTACTAAAGCTTCATCTCCTTCATCGATAACTTTTACTGATGAATTAACCGTATAACCAATGATTGCAGTTGCTATAAGAGCCACAAGATATTGAAGCATAAGATGTTAGAAATTAGGTTGATTATTTTGATCCTAGCATTATCAATTCAAAAGTAGTCAAGTCAAAGGTTAATAATTTTCTTTTTGGCTGTTGAGATTGGGACTTAAACAAAAAATTTTAGCCCCAATCAAGTCTAAACCCTCGAAGCTATTGTTTAACAAATAAGTAGAAAATCTAAAATTATTAATAATTGTCCCAATAATCACAGTTTTTGATTTTTACTTAAATTAGTTAATTAATAATCTGAAATTTTATTCTTGAGGAGTATACATGGTGAATGCTGCAGAACAGGCCAAAAATTTTCAAGTAGCTAGTAAGATTGCTGCGATTGTCAATTTATTTAAGTCCCAGTTTGTAGATGTTAAGGTCGATCTCAAGCCCTGGATGAATGACCCAGATACTTTGGAGTTGGTTGACCCAGATTCTATAGATATTGGATTTCATTTACCTGGTAGAAGTCGGTCTCTCGAAAGTCGTTGTTTATTGGTGCAAATTCGTTTATATCAAGACCCCATTGAAGCTTATTCTCGTGTAATTGGAGTAGAAGTTGCTGGTTACGATCATCGTGGAGAACAATGGAAATTATCAACGGTGGGTGGCTGGCGTTTTGTGGGAAATACCCAACCCACAACAGAATCTGCTGCCAAACTGAAATATTTCTGTAGGCAGATTTTTGAGCTATTCAATAATGATGATTTGGCTGCTTAATAGGGATTAGCCAAAACCTTTTGGTTCTCGATCTTGGAAGATTTTACGGATAACTTGAACCTCTGGCTCTACTTCTATCCATAAGCGCGCTCCCCCTGCCTGACTTTTGTTAGGTTTGTGGGGGTGATAAACAATTTTGCAGGGTCCTAATATTTCTGCTTCGTGACAGTAATTGTTTAGCTCCCCTATCTTAACCGCAATTGCTGGCTCTGTCGTACCATTATCCCGATTGTCATCTATAACTTTTCGCAGAACATGAATAAAGGTATTGCCTGTACGTTTTCCTTTATTCCAAGTTCCTTCCGGTCCTCGACTACCAGAACTGATTTCTGGCATTCCACGACCATTTAGAGGAATTATCCAAAATCTTTTCACTTTTCGCGCTCCTTTAACCCGTCCTTGTTTTAGCAGAACTCTGAGTCTGGCTGTAGATATATTTAAAAGGAATGCTGCTTCTGTAGTACCTATTTCTGTCATTATCTTCTCCTTAATTAATTCGCAATAGTTTATATTTTCACATTTTAAACTAGATTACATTAAAAATTTAGGTAGTTCTGAAATAATTTCTTGGTTATTTCGGAAAGACTTAAGGTTTATGATAAAAAAATCAGAAAATTACTCAGAGCCATAGCACGCAAAAGAGTTGGTTAGGACTACCGAATAATAATGAATCGAATCAGGGAAAATTGTTTTACCGTTACATACATAAGTAGGGTTTGCTGAAAAAGTCTTTTTAAGGAGTAGGGTAGTGGGGGAGTAGAGAGTAGTTAGTAGGAACGAAGAATAGAATTTATAGAGGAGGTAGTCGGATATATTTGTCAGAGTTATTTTTCTGCAATCCCCCCTGCCTTTTATGCTAACTTTTTGAGGGTTTTGGACGTGATACCAGGCACTTTTTTCAACCAAAAAAAGGCTTTAGTGATTATATATCAATGCTTTGAAATTTAATCACTGAAGCCTAAGTAGATAAAAAATAATTTTGCCTATCTACTTGAGCCTAGCGTCAAACATATAATCAGATCATATTCAGTCGAATAATTATAAATTATAAATAATTAGGGAGGAGTCGCCGAGTTAGGAAAAAAGATAAAGTAACCTTACATACAAGGGGATAAACGTAGAAAGTAGAAGGAAAAAATTAAGGTTGTGAGGCATAAAGGAATTATCACGCTATTATTCGGACTTAATATTAGTTGTGTTTGAATACTTAATCATGCCCATTATTTGTAGAAATTTAATGGCTAAATCTACTACATCTATATAAAAGTTTTTCTGCTCAATACTTATTCTTTTAGTAAATAGTAATTGGTGGTAAATTTGGCTGAGGATTAGTAACTCTTCTCAATAATTCTTGTCTAGCTTGTTGAGGATTTTGACCATTAGGAACTTGATATAATAATCTACAAGAACCATCTTGAGGATTAGCAGCACAAATAATTGGCTGTCCGTTTTTGGAAATACTGACAGTGATACTTCGATATCCATTTCTTTGTTGAGTAGATAAAATTCCAGATACTCTAGTACATCTAGTCAGAGCATCTTCTCCTGATTCGGTAAAATAATTATTAGAATTCCAGAGAATAATCGGAATATTTTGGCCTTGTTTGGTAGCTATTGTTGCTGGTGTTGCCCCGATTCTCCCACAGAAAAAATTAGTAGTTTGAGCTTCAGCAGAACGATTATTTAGAGGAAGATTTAAAAATCCAATTACTGTGGCAGCAACAATAGAAGTTAATGATAAAATTTTCATTGATTATAATCTACATAGATAACAATATGTAAGCATTCAACTATCAGCAGTCAGCTATCAGCAATTAGTAATGAATAATTACTTTTCAGGTTGAGAAATGGGACTTTGGCAATAACTTTTTATTCTTTTTCAATTTCAAAGGTTGCTTTTACGCAGACCCAAAATTAATAGCTGTTAACGCAGTTCCTCCGATAGGAGGCTAGCTAATAGCTGACGGCTGTTTGCGCAGCAGTCCGCAGGAAATGCTTACAACAATACTAATATTTTATAAATTTATATATAGTTCTTGACTGTCAGTAATGGCATTTAAGCAAAATTTTTTTTTAGTATACCTGGGAAATTCTGGAAGTTCTTATTATCAGTGATTCTTGTGGATTTATCATTTCTAATTAATAAATTACTTGCTTTGCTTATATTCCTTATTCAATTTATTATCTGCCTTAACTTCGGCTCAGGAAAATCTTCCCAATAATAGTAGTCAATCAACCAGATATAATTTGGAATAATCAACTTATTGGGAGTGGGTTAAAAAATAGTAATTCCGTGTCAAACTCAAGTAAGCATTCAGCCATCAGCTATCAGCTATCAGCTATGAGTTGTTAGCTCATTATCAGCTCAAAATAGGAATTAGTCTCCAAGGAGAATTAAAACTTATAAAAAAATGTCTTCAGCTAACCTTAGAAATTTCTTGAATATGTTCATGTATCTGTTTGCGGAGCATTCCGTAGGAAATGCTGAATGCTGAATGCTTACAAACTAAAAGTTTAGTCAAGATATTTTTGGAAAAATTCTATAGTGCGACTTTGGGCAAGATTAGTAGTTTCTAAGTTATAGTCTTTTCCTTCTATCCGAGCAAAGCCATGATTAACATTTGGATAGGAATGTATTGTTACTAAAGGGTAATTACTCAGTTCAATTTTTAGTTGAGACTGAATTTCTAGAGAAACATATTCATCTTTTTCAGCAAGATGAAGCATTAATGGATTTTGAATATTAGCCGCTTCATCAAGATTTTTTTCAATGCCAACTCCATAATAACTAACATTACATTCTGCTTGGGAACGAGTAGCCATTAAATAAGCGAGTTTTCCTCCTAAACAAAAACCTACACTGCCAATTTTGCCAGTACATTCTGGTAATTCTTTGAGAGTTTTCATTGTAGAAATTAAATCATCAATTCCTTTATTTTCATCAAAATTTTGGTAAAGTTCAAATGCTTTTTGCCAGTCACTCTCAGATTTATCGGTAAGTTCAATATCTGCTTCTTGGCGCCAAAATAAATCAGGCACTATTGCAACATAACCTGCTTGAGCATATTCATCAGCTATATTACGCATTACTTCATTAACTCCAAAAATTTCTTGGATAATTATTAATCCAGGAGCAGGTGTAGAAGTAGGTGTTTTTAAGTAAGCGGAAAAAGTCTCGCCGTTGTTGCTGGGAATTTTAATTTTCATCTTGGTTAATTGATTTGATCTTGCCATTATATTTATAAATTACTTTAACATTAGTTAGTCAATTCAGTTAGTCTCCTGTCAGAGGAACTTTCCTATCGGAATTATGTACAAACGTTAATAGTCAGCCTCTTTACAGATGAGCTAAAACTGCGGGCTTAAGTACCTCCTGCAATAGGGAGGCGAGAAGATACATAATTTTCTTTTTTATCACCTTAAAATTTGAGGCTTGATACTTAATTTTTTGTATTTAAAAATAGCATTTAATAAATAATTTTGGTAAAAATCTTATTGAGACTCTCAGTGATTGTTTATATTAATAGTGAGTTAATGACTCGGAAATTTTATATTTATTCACCTCAGATTCAAGTTAATATAATCAAACGTAAGCATTCCGCTATTAGCTGTCAACTTTCAGCAAAAAGAGGGGGTTTAAATGAATATAGATTTTAAAGCCGACTTTGGTAGTAAGATTTAATTATGCCTCCATTAGTAAAGCTTTTATCTCAGACTAAAAGCAATAGCTTAAGAGCTGATAGCTGACCGCTAACCGCTGAATGCTTACAATCAAACTAATTACTCAAATAGTTATACTTAAGATTTAATTTCAGTGAATTTTGTTTGAATACAACATTACCATGAAAATTGACAAAGAGAAAAGTAGTTTTTTTACTATAAAATCTTTGTGTACTTTATTCTCTATTACCTTTTATTCAAAAATATATTTACAATCCAAACGTAAATGCTATATATCTGAGAAATATCAAAGAGTAATATCTATTTCTTAGTCGAGATTTTTGATTCAAGAAAAAATTTAACTTATTTAAGCTATGATTACTAAATTATTGAATTAAATTGGATAAAAATTATCCATAATAAAATTAGAAAGATATTTAAGAGTGGACTTCTAAAAAAAATACTTGACAAAAGTTATAAGTTTTGTTACAAAAATTTTAAAAATTAATATACTTTAAGAGGATTTTAGATTGTGAAAGTAGCGATTGTTGGTTTTGGATTTAATGCAGAGAAAGCCCATGTACCAGTATATAGAGATCGTTCTGATATTCATCTCACAGCAGTAGTAGATCCAGTAACATCTAGACGTGCAGCAGCGCTTCGACAATATGCAGATATCCGAGTTTATGAACAATTCAGCGATTTATTAGAAGAATATTCTAGTGAAATAGACATAATAGATATTTGTTTACCTAATGCTTTTCATGTAGAAAGTATTAAACAAGCATTAGCAGCAGATAAGCACGTCTTATGTGAAAAGCCATTAGTATTGAATAAAGCTGAATACTATGAATTAGTCAATATAGCAAACGAACGAAAACGTATTTTATATCCATGTCATAACTATAAATTTGCTCCGTCAATAGTTCACGCTGCCTACTTAATTAATTCAGGTGAAATAGGGATACCTTTATTTGCATCATTTAATATATTTGGTGTAGGTTTTCAACCAGGTGTACGGGGAAAAGATAAAGAACTATCTGGTGGTGGTATTATGATAGACCATGGTTTAGATGCAATTTCTGTTGCTCAAACTTTATTTGGTGGTTTCCCTCAACGTATATCTGCACATACTAGAAGTTTCAATGAAACAAATAGTCAACTTGAAGATGTAGCTGTTTTTTGTTTAGATTGGGAGAGCAAATTAATCAACATTAGTGTCAGTTCTTTAGGGTCTATTCCAAAAGCTTATTACAGAATTCAGGGGACAGAGGGAGAAATTAGCATCGAGAATAATGATGTGTTTTTAAGTGTTAAAGATAAACCAGTTCAGCACATTTTTGTACCTACATATTTTGACGATCCTGGTCATACTAATTGGTTTAATGGATTGATTGAGAATTTCCTAGATTGTGCTAATAATCCAAATACTGAACCATTCTCTTTGATGGAAGCTGGTTTAGTTCTAGAGATAGCTGAAAAAGCTAGTCATTCTAGTAATAATGGAGGTAGTTGGATGGGAATAGAATTTACTACTAAGTCATTACAAATGGTTGGTTAATTTATGACTAGGTTCTGAAACTAGGTCTAAAATTTAAGAAGGTGGTAGGTGGTAGGTTTTAGGTAGTAGATATTTTGCAATCTACAACTTATTACCTTCTAATTAACTTGGCAAAAAAAATAGGTAAAAAGCTTCTTTTTGGTTATACTAAGAGCTGTAGTCCTACAAGGGGATGAAGATTAAAATATTTCTGATTTCAAGCTACTGAAAGATGGCGGTAGTTACTGTTAATACAGTTCCGACTCAGAAGGCTAATTTTTCACTTAAATGAAACCTTTAGAGCTTAGAGATGATCAAATTCCTAATTTTTTTTAGAACAAATTTATCTTCGGTTGTTTTGATGGATGGGAATCCCGCGCTGCAGGTGCAGGTCAACGTCGGGAGGATGTCAAAGTACTTAATTATGACTATTTATAGCAGAAAAAAGAAAGAAGAAGGAAGAAGGAAGAAGGCGATTAATTATCTAGGAAATAAGGAAAAATCTGGCGTTGTCTGAGTCTTAAGCTTTTGATATATCCGTGCACTTTCCTTCGACTACTATATCAACTTAAATCAACTAAATATCAATCCTAAAATAATTTATTAGTTTTGCTATAAAAGAAAATATATTAATACCAAATTCATTTCTAAGTTGCATAGAATAATATATTAATAATAATTGAATGTAGAGCTAGATAGACAAGTTAATAAATTTCATAATTCTGTGCAACCTCACATAAAATTTGTATAAGACAACGCTACCTACGACCTACGACCTACGACCTAAAACCTAATTCTGTACAGCCTCACATCAAATTGCTATAATACCAAATTGATAAATTTTTGCTACAAATAGCTAAGATATTTCTTAGGGGTCAGGAGTCCTATGGGAATAGCTTTAATAGCAGTTTTTAGGTCTAAATTTATCTTTTTTGTCCAAGAGACATCTCCTATAAAGTATTTTAATTGCCCTTATAATTCGTAACATTATTTTTTCACGCTTGGTATAAGAGTTTAGGTAAGCATTTCCTGCGGAATGCTGCGCAAACAGCAGTCAGCTATCAGCTATTCCTACGGAATGCTGCGCAAACAGCTTTATTAATTTTAGTGGACAATTTAAGCTTGCTGTTCTTGTGCTTCAATTCTTTATTTAAAAATGTCGTAGAAGTTAAGCAAATGCTTACTTCATTTATTTTCATTGCTGAAAGCTGACTGCTAATAGCTGAATGCTTACGAGTTTAGCAATAGGAAATTTTTAATTTCAAACTATAGCAATATGATTTTAGTTGTGAGATATTGGAGACTTTTGTTTTAGGTATGGAGGGAATAGGGAAGAAGAAAAAACTAATACATAAGAATAAGATAACTGCTATATTCTATACTTCAAAGGAACACCTCAATTCTCACATCTGATTCCTGATTGCTATATATAACTATGTCATCAAAAAAATTTCCTAAGTCTCACCGTTCACGTTTACTATTATTGAGTGAACGAATTATGGCATTACTAATTCTTGCTAATGTAATGTTAGTAATATTTGATATTACTTATATAAAAATTCGTCATTGGTACTTAAAAATAGATTTATACCTACAAAAAATTACTGATAGTCCTCAAAAAAAATATCTCCAAAAAGTAGATAATCTACAAGAGGAGTTAGAAAAGAATGGTTTAGAGTCACCAAAAGTAGAAAATTTATTAGACGATTTACGCATTAGTAGCTTTGAAATTTTCATTAATCGTCCTCCATTTAAAGTCATTGATAATTATGGAAATTTAGCAAAAATTAGGCAAATATTCACTACTCACACCAGAAGAGAAAGTTTTTCACAAGCAGTACAGATTTTTTGGGATGAAAATTACTTAGAAACACAAGGTTGGCAAAGTCAGTTAGCATTTTTCAACCAAAAAATTCGTCCTTTAATATTATTGTATGAGCCGAAATTACAGTATGATTTAATTAAAGGAATAGAGCCATTCCGAGATTCACAAAATTATCTAATTGCAGTTAATGAACTGAAGATATTACTCGAAAAAAAAGGTATGGAAGGAGAAGAAATAGAACCTTTACTCAAAGAATTACGCGGTTATAGTACGGAATTAATTGATACAGACTATGATTTCCAGATAGTTAATCAGATTGTAGTTTTAACTCAAATAAAATACCGGATAAAGCAACATATTTATAGCCAGATTCCAGATAGTAATGTGAATTTAACTCCTACTCTTCAAATTTTACAGTCATTAAACCTACTTCAATATTTAGCACCAGAAATTTTGTTGGCAGATAAATCATCAAAAATAGCGTTTAATACCTTCTGGAGTAGTCAGTATCTAAAAAGATATCAATGGGAAGAAGAATTAGATTTTTTTTCAGAAAATATCCAGTTTTTAATGCACTCTTTTTATTTTCGCGATTTGGGTAAGGATGGGGAATTTGTAGATAGATTTTGGTTGGTAGATTTACCTTGGATGATTATATTTTGGATAGAGTTTATTGGGCGGACTTTACTAATCAGTTATCGTTCTAATTTAAGTTTGTGGGGTGCTGTTAAAAAGCGTTGGTATGATATTTTTTTATTACAACCTTGGCTACCTTCACTGCGAATAATTACTGTATTTATTCGTTTACAGAAAGTTAAACTGCCAGATATGAAACAGTTCTACACCAATATCCGATTCCAACTTATTGGGAGTTTTGCTCAGGAAATAATTCAAGTTGTAGTAGGTGGGAGTATAAATCAGCTTCAGAATAATATTAGTAAAGGTTCTCTAAAAAAAGCTATTTTTGAATCAAAAAATAAATCAGATAAAGTTGGTTTAGATAAAAATAACCATGGAAACATTCAGGAAATTATTAACAATATACTTGAAGTAACTGCTTGTAGAGTTCTTCCAGAAATTTATCCAGATATTGAAGATTTTTTACGCTATCAGGTTGAGAAGTCTATGCAGCAGTTATCTATATATAGACGTTTACAAAAAATACCTTTTTTACGTCGTTTACCGGATAAAATTGCTAATAATTTAGTGATACAAATATCAAGTACAATTGCTACTTCTCCGCAAAAAGCTTATCAAACACAACCTGATGCGGTAAGTATCAAACTTAGACAACAGTTAGTCAGACAATTTACAACTAAGTTTCTATCAGAATTGCAAGACAAACAAACTTTTGAAGAAATAGAAATTTTAATGATTGATTGGCTTGAAGAAATTAAAAATAGTTACGTTAAACCATCAAATCAAACTAATTTACAACCTGCGGAAACAACTATTCCGAAAATTATTCCTACAGAAGTAATTGAGTTAAAAAATGGAGATGGGAGTAATATAGAATCTGGTTAATAAAGTATCCTTTTGGGGAGATGGGGAGATAGGGAGATGGGGAGATGGGGAAATATTTGGTAATGGTTGAAGATGGAACATTTTTTGATACCGAATTAAACGGATTTGATATAAGATATCACTTTTAACTTTTGACTTTTGACTTTTAACTTTTAACTTTAGTGAATGGGGAGATGGGGAGATGGAGACTTACCCCTAACCTCTTCCAGGAGGGGAATTTGGGGAGATTCGTATATTTGCACAATTAAATGTATTTCAAATTATCAGGACTTACTAACGGATACTAAATCCAGTGAAGGCGAATCCCTTTCGCCCCTACATATGGCGTTTTCAAGGTGAATTTGCGTAAGTCCTGATTATACTAAAAAAACAATTGATTTATAAGCTCAAAAAAGTTCCAAATTAATAGATAATTAAAATACAAAAGCTATGGATTAAATTTAGCTGGAGGCGTAAAAAATGGATTCTCTGAGAAAGATTGAATTAGGGGGGTTAGTTGCGCTACTAACTGCAACTTTGGGTTTAGCCGTCTATTTTGGTAAAAAGGTCATTAAAGTCGGGTTTTGCATTAGAACCACCATCATTAGTGATGAAAGAATATCGGTGCAAAAATACTTCGCCTTTTTCTATAATAGCGTCTTCACCCACCAATATCTCAGAACCTTCTGTTAGGGTAACAGTGTAATTTCCATCTCCTGCTGATGTGAAGCTACCACCACCGATATAGGTGAATACTCCACCACTTCTGCTGCTACCAGAAGCAGAAAATACTTCATTACCATTAGAGTCAACAATTGTTACTGTTTGATTAGCACTTGATTGAGCAAAGGCAGCAACTGTTACTAACTTACCACTTGGGTTAATACTGATTTTCTGCGGACCAGTGGAAGAACTAGGCATAATCACCTCATAATAATGTTTGATATTAAATTTAAGAAATTAATACCAATTTTAAAAAGGAATGCTATAAAAAGTGCCTCTCGATCAGATATGCTTAAAATAGTGGCTTTCGTTCATTAAAGAATAGTTATATCTACTATTTTTACCTTTTTTCCAAATTTTTATCCTTCTTCCTTCTTCCTTCTTCCTTCTTCCTTACCTCTACCATTTGTAACAAACACTTATCACGCTTGGTATAATATGACTCTTCATTTGAGTTAAATATTTTTCTAGTCCAGTAGGGTGTGTTAGCGCAGCGTAACTGAGCGAAATATTTGGGGTAGGTGGTGCGTTACATTTCATTAACGCACTCTACTGGACTTATATTAAATCCGGATAATTACTATTACTATAATCTGCGTCATTGCAACTCGAACGGAGTGGAAGGAAGTAATCTCAGGGGTGAAATGAGATTGCTTCCTATGGTCGCAATGACGACTGTTCAACCGGATTCTATATTATTTATTTAACGAATTAATATGACTATTCATTTGAGTTAAATATTTTTCTAGCAATGAATAATCTCTAGACTTAAGTAAAGAATCATTTTTAGTATTAACAACTTCCTCTAATGGTAAAATACGAAATTGTAATTTCCCATTTTTTCGATAACGATGTACCCATGTGGGTAAAGCTTCTACACCAGAAATTTCAATAGTTTCTTCTGGAAAAGTTTTCTGAATATTAACCTGAAAAATAACTCCCAATTTAGTATATTTTTTCGTTTGATTGGAAATAAAGTTCCCCATAGAATAAATCGCAACAGCTTGACGAGTCTCTCCATTTTCTTCAACAATTTGAAAAATTTTATAGGGTTGAACTACATGAGGATGACTACCCAAAATAATATCTGCTCCTCCATTAACCAAACTTTCCACTAATTGTTTTTGTTCAGTATTAGGTAAGCGCTGATATTCTGCACCAAAATGTAGAGAAACTGTGACAATATCTGCTCCTTTTTCTTTTGCCCTAGTAATATCTTGAATAATTTTTTGTTCATCAATTAAATTTACCAAATAATCTTTCCCTTGAGGAATTGGGATACCATTAGTGCCATAAGTGTAAGCCAAAAAAGCCATCAAAATTTCATTTTTTTCCACTATTAAAATTTCTTGAGATTCTGCTAAAGATGCTGCCGTACCTACTGGATAAATCTCGCGATCGCGTAAATTTTCTAGAGTTTTCAATAGACCTTTTTCTCGTCTATCTAATGAATGATTATTAGCAGTAGTTAAAATATTAAAACCTGCCCATTTAATAGCATCAGCTAATGTTGCCGGAGCATTAAATAAAGGATATCCAGTATATCCAGATTCTGGTCCTGCTAATGTTGTTTCTAGATTACCAATTACCCAATCACCAGCAGATAAAATATCTTTTACTTCTGTGAAAAAACCTTGATAAGAATAAGTTTTAGTTTGAGAATTATAACCAGATTTGATTTGCATACCGTGCATCATAATATCTCCAACCGCCATTAATTTTGCCTCCGTAACGTAGGGAGTTGGTTGAGGTGGTTGAGGTGATTCTACAGGTAAAGTTTCTGGTAGTTTTTCTGTTTTAGTTTCGGGGAATATATTGCAACTAGAAATAAATAGTATTCCACTTATAAAAATCAACCTAATTAATTTTTTATGCTCAAAATTTCTGAATTTATCCATCCAAATAATCATCTTTATTGACTCAAATTATTGAAATTGTATAGCAGGCAACAGGCAACAGGCAATAGTAGGAAAAAACATTGCCTAGTCTAAAATTCATCATTAGCATAAGTCCTAAGCAACTTATTCCTCGCTGTATTAAAAAAATATATTATCACATATAGCATTTCTCAAGTTATAGCAAGCGTGAAAAAAGAATGCTATACTTCAACAATTAATAATTAATAATTACCTCTCCTTGAAAATAAGAGGATTGACTCAAAGGAAAAATTTTGCTTGTTTCCCCTTTAAAAGAGAGGCTTTAAACCTTAATTATTCGGTAAGTAGTACTTCAATTATTAAGTAATTAACACCCTAAGTAAATAACTTTTTTTGATAATTATTAGCCAGTTATTGTTAATTATTCTTATTTTTACTACTCCCCCACTCCCCCACTCCCCTACTTCCCTACTTCCCCACTCCTTTCCGTATCTGTGTATCCGTGCCATAATCCGTGTGAGCCACTCCCCCACTCCTTTCCGTATCTGTGTATCCGTGCCATAATCCGTGTGAGCCACTCCCCCACTCCTTTCCGTATCTGTGTATCCGTGCCATAATCCGTGTGAGCCACTCCCCCACTCCTTTCCGTATCTGTGTATCCGTGCCATAATCCGTGTGAGCCACTCCCCCACTCCCTACAGCAAGAAACCCATCGATTCTAACCCTTGCCTAATTCGCTTTGCCTCCAGAGGATTATATTTTTCATGTAAACTAATAGCCTTCCTAAACGCCTCTAAACTTTCTGGAACTTGACCAACTTTCAATAATACAACTCCCAAATTTTGATAAGCTTCTGCATAATTACTATCAAGCTGAATTGCCTTTTGATAAGAAGCGATCGCTTCGGTAAACCAACCAATTTCTTTTAATACCATTCCTCGGTTATAGTGAGCAACTGCAAAATTAGGGTCTATCTGTAAAGCAATTTCATAGTTAATTTTTGCATCCTGTAAACTTCCTTCTTCCTTCAACAAACTACCCAAATTATTGTATGCTCCCAACTTTAATTTAGGCATAACATTTAATTCTATTGCTATTTTATAATGACTTTTTGCCATTTCTCTATCTTGTTCTTGTCGATAGGCAATAGCTAAGTGATAATGCAGTTCATACAAAATTGTTTTATCTACCTCGGGGTCTTGTAAACCTCGAAATAACAATTCCATTCCTTTCTGTTTTTCCCCAATTTCTATATACAAAGCACCTAACTTACTACAAACATAAACATCATTAGGATGATTATTAAAATAACTTTCCATAGCTGCTTTTGCTCTTTGCAGTTTATTTTTAGAAGTAATTTCTCCCTTTTGATAACCCTCATGTAAAACCGCTATTTCTGGCAACGAAGCTATTTCCCAGTGAGATTCCTTCGCCAAAATCTCAGTAATACTATCATCAACTATGGCATGATAAGGTCGAGAAAATTTTATTTCAGGATGATTTCTAAACAGACGAGAAACCAAAGAATATGGAGACTGTTGTGCCCCTATTTCCTCTCTAATTAAATTAATTAAAATGTAGCGATCGCTCTTAATAGCTTCCTGAATATGTGGAGCTATTTTTGGTGAAAGATATTCATCAGCATCTAATACTAAAACCCAGTCACCCGTAACATATTTCAAAGATTCATTTCTTGCTGCTGCAAAATCATTACACCATTCAAAATAATGTACTTTAGCACCAAACTCTTGAGCTATTTCTGGCGTTCGGTCAGTTGAACCCGTATCTAACACCACCATTTCATCAACCACATCTTTTACACTTGCCAAACATCGAGGCAAGTTTTTTTCCTCATTTTTAACAATAATACAGAAACTCAAATTCATATTCTAGCAATTAGCATTCAGCTATCAGCGATTAGCATTAAAATTATATCATTTTCGTTGGTATAAGTAATGAATAAGGAAAAACACAAAAATCAGAAATAGAAGAAAACCAAGGTTTTTTAGTTTACTGAGATAAAACGGAAATTCTGTGCAACCAACGGAAATAATTCAAATAATCAGGGTAATTAAAATAATTTAACCAAATTTCCCTTTGATTATAAAAGGATATTCAAGCCAATAAATGATATTTAAACTAAAGATTTATTACTCCTGTCTTCCCCTCCCCTCCAAGGAGGGGTTAGGGGTGGGTAGACTCCTAAGCGATAACCTAAATAGCAAAAATTTATCAAACTGGTATAGCTTCTTTCTTTAATTTATAAAACTTACTAAAAAACCCATTCTTAATTAACTTCTGAATGAGGTATATTCAAATTTCTATCTTTTGATAGCGATCGCTAATAATAGAATGTAATACTAATTATCTGGATGTTATAATCACACCTTCTCAAAATCTAGACAATCCTAGACACGCTCTTCATCGGTGAGGTTAAGCGATTTTCCAACTCACCCGTCCATAAGTCTACTGGCAAAGAAGGCTGATGTTCCGCTCAAACACATTGAGTTTAGGATTCCCTCTGGGGTTTTCATACTTATGAAAAGTCGAGTGCAAAACACTCCATAATCGTTGCTAAAATCCTCTGGTCTTAGCAGACAGACGTAATAATAACATAGATTAATGGCGTAAAAACATAAACATTTTGTAGATATACAGCGGTTTTCATTTGGGTAGACCACAGTAGGGACGTTCCATGGAACGTCCCTACAAGGTTTTGTTTGTGAAGATGTGGTTCATCGACTTGAAAAGCGCTGTAAGTCTTGGATAGTCAATGTTTTTCAGCTTTAGCAAACAACAGTCCTATTCATAAAAAAACCCATTCATAAACATAGTTAAGAATGGGGTTAATCCACATATTTTAAATAAATGGTATAACGCTAATTAATTAGTAGGGAAGAATTACAGAATCAATAACATGAATCACACCATTACTTGCAGGTACATCTGGAATAATTACATTAGCGTCATCCACCTTTACATCTAAATTGGAAACTTCAACGTAGATATCATCACCTTCAAGAGTTCTTAACTCTCCAGATTCTAACTCCCAAGACATTACCTTACCGAAAACTACATGATAAGTGAGAATATCAATTAGTTTATCTTTGTTTTCTGGCCGTAATAAATCTTCTACTTCTCCTGGTGGTAAAGCTGCAAATGCTTCATCAGTAGGTGCAAATACAGTAAATGGACCACTTGATTGTAGCACTTCTACTAAATCAGCAACTTCTAGTGCCGCAGCTAAAGTATTGAATTTACCAGCTTTTACTGCAATTGATACAATATCTGAACCATAACTATCAGCAATTAGTATAGGTTGATTAACTACTTGCTGATTAGCTACTGCGGGTAGACTACAAAAAGCGCTAGCAAAGATTAGCGCTAAAGTAGTACAGATTAATCCTAAGATATTGATGGACTTTTTGAAGAGAGTCAGAATATTTTGGGTATTCATATTTTCCCAATTTCATTAACTACGTTATTAAAAATAGTACAAAAACAGGAACTTATATCATGTCCGGTTGAACAGTTATAAAATAAATAACGACGGAGTCCTCAGGAGTCAACCAACCCGCGGGCACCTTCCCAGGAGGAGAACTCAGGAGGGAAAAAAGAAGAAGGAAGAGGAAGAACAGGAGAAGAAAGTTTTTTTGGTCGCGTAAGCGGAACGGAGTTCTATCGCGCTATTATCCGGACATAATATTATCTGAAAAATATTTGAAGCATAGCACTACGCAAATAGGCTACAACATTTATAAATGCTCAAGCTAATTCATATCAAATCCGTTTAATTGAGCATAAAAAAATTCTCCAATCGTCATAACTACGCTCATCTTTGTAATTCTTTCTCCTCCTGACTCGGTCCTTCCCCTCCTGGGAGGGGGAGGGGTTAGGGGTGGGTTGACTCCTCCTAACTTAACCATTCTATGGCTGTTTAACCGGATTTGATATCAAAGATTACTTCTAAGTTCTCAGTTCAAAAAAAAACCCATTCATAAGCATAGTTAAGAATGGGGTTAATCCATATATTTTTGATAAACGGTATAGCGTTAATTACTCAGGAATAATTACTGTGTCAATTACATGAATTACACCATTACTCGCAGGTACATCTGCCTTAACTACATTAGCTTTTCCAACTTTAACACCTGCATCAGAAACTTTAACGCTTACTTTACTACCTTCGACAGTCTTTACCATTCCAGATTCTAGGTCGCCAGACATTACCTTGCCAGGAACTACATGATAAGTCAGAACTTTTACCAGTTTATCCTTGTTTTCTGGTAACAATAACTTGTCTACTTTTCCTTCTGGTAAAGCTGCAAATGCTTTGTCAGTAGGAGCAAATACTGTAAAAGGACCTTCTCCTTGAAGCACTTCTACTAAACCAGCAGCTTTTAGTGCCGCAGCTAAAGTATTGAATTGACCTGCTTCTGCTGCAGTTGCCACAATATCCTTAGAGTTAGAATCAGCAATTTGTAGAGGTTGGTTAACTACTAGCTGAGTTGAGGATTTTTGAGAGAAGTTAGCTACTGCGGGTAGACCGAAGAATGCACCAGCACCAACTAATCCTAAAATAGCGATCGCTTTTTTCACCATATTTAAACTATTTTGATTATTCATACCGATCTAGTTTTCCTGTTTGTTAAAAACTTTAAACTTCATTATATTTATCTTAACAAAATTTTAATAAGTGTCAAGATAATTTACATAATTGTACTTAACTTTTACTTTTCAGTTTTTAATTACTTCCGAGAGAATCCGGAGATACCTGATCGAATCCATAGCTCAAAACTTCTATTATTGAGCCTTCTTGAGGAACATCAGCTCTAGTAATAGAAATTGTATCCTGATTGACAACTCTTACTGGAGTTCCTTCCATCACACCGAGAAATTCTTCGATAGGAGCAATATCACAAGTAGCTTCATCAGCAGCTTCAGTTTTGTAATGAGTGGGAATCACAATTCTGGGTTTTAGCACTTCCAATGTCTGTTTTGCCTCCAAAGGAGTATATGCTTTTGGCCCTCCACCTACAGGAATCAGTAGTAAATCTGGACGACCAATTAAAATACGTTCTTCTATTCCAATGGGACTTGCTAGTCCTCCTAAATGTAAAATTTTGATTCCTGCTTGCTGCCATAACCAAGCCACATTAGTCCCGAATCTACGTCCACCTTCTCTATCTTTAGTAGTGCGAATTCCTTGAATTTGTCTATTATCAACCTGATAAACCCCTGGTTCATATAACAACATTGGTGGAGGATTACTTGTAAAACCTTCTACTACTCCCTCATCTAATAATCTACTACTAATTAAAATTAAATCTGTATCTACTATAGGGTTGCGATACCCTGCGGTACAACCTATTGGACGAAAAGGATTTACTAATACTTTAGTAGCTGCATCTTCAAATAAAAAGCAAGTATGTCCTAACCATTTAATTGTTAAAGATTCTCCTATTTGTGCCTGAGAATGATTAAATTTAGATGTTAAACCAGTTCCCATTAAGGCTAATAAACTTGCTTGTGTATAACGTATAAATTTTCGTCTTTTCATCTTTTATTTGTTTGACTATAAGTTTGACGCTATAACAATATGAAATAATTTGTAAAAAAAAATTGTAGGAGTTTGGTTTCCAAATCCCATCCTTAGTTTTGGTTTGGTTTCCAAATCCCCTACGATAAGATATTACAACATAAGCGCGGGTTGCTATATTTTCTCTTTCTAATGCTATAGAACCCTTATGGTATCTATAACTTTGTTACTTTTAGGGTCTAGTTACCGACTTATTCGCCGACGATTTTTTAGCCCTTCTACTTTAGATAATCGAGCTTTCCAAAACTGTTAGTCCAAATAACTGAATACCCAAATAAAAATAAAATATTAATTTGGAGGAATAGTTTTTCGAGCCTCTTTTATTTCAAAACAAAAAATTGCCGAGGTAAACTATCTCAGCATTTATCTTTACGGTTCTTGTTCGTTAATGTACGGTTTTTTCTACCAGCCTGAGAAGAGTTACTGTGATAAAAAGCTAAACTAATAGTGAAGATAAATAGAATGCCTATTAACTAAAAAACTTGAGTATATCAATTCTATACTCATAAAAACTTATTCTTGCAAAATACTTGACTTTTTTTTCTAAATTAGCTATGTTATACACTAGTGCTATTTTTGTCTTTTAATAGCACATAAATCCTGGCACTCTAAAAAGTTTAGCGACTGAGCGAGTGCCTGGGTACTTATATATGAGAGCTTTAAAAGCTCCTGTTTTTTCTCTGAATACAGCATTTATGGCAAATACTGTGAGAGATATTTTAGGAAATTTGCCTAACTCTGACATAGTAAGTATAAGCAATTATGGTCTTAGTAGGAAGACTAGCTAATACATATATCAGATATACATAAGTTTAGGTTGGATATCAACCTCACTCAATACTACTTTATCTACTTTTCTAGTATTTGTCAAGCTCTTCAGGAAAAAAAGAAACTGCAACAAAAGTTAACACTTATGAGAGAGGTAGACAAAATGTCAAATCCAAAAACAAAAATTTCTTCCATTGTCCTAGAGATGTTTCAGCTAGCAGCAGCACTCCTAACGTTATCTTCTGCAAACCCTCAGTTTTTAGTCTTTCTGCTTGTTTCAATAGCTGTACTTTGCATAGCCGACAAGTATAAAATTTTTAAGTAGATAAAGGGTCGATATAGGATACCAACGTACCCTAGTACCCTATATTACTCAGTGCAATCGGTAGGCTTCTGAAAGTAGGCAGTATTAATGCTGCTTACATATTTAATTATTCAAACAATTATCATTGTTTAGCTAAACCGTCGAGAAGCCTGCGCGCGAAATTTTAAATTTGGCGTGAGATGAATAGGCGACCAATTGAATGGGTTCGATGCCGATTCAATTTGCATGCCATCCCAGTAGAAGCCTTCGCCCTAGTTGAAAAACTTGTACTATTGTCTTGCAATCACCCCGGAAATTTTCCACCATGCGCACTGCCTACCAATATAAATTAAGGCCCAACTCCGAACAAATAGCCATAATAGAATTGTGGTTGGAATTGTTGCGTCGGCAGTACAACTATAGGTTAGGGGAGCGGTTCTCGTGGTGGTCAGAAAATCGTTGTCCAGTTAACGTCTGCCCCTTGGTGATGCCAATTCCTCAACTAAGAGATAATCCAAATTATTACTCTCAAAAACGAGATTTGGTCAATACCAAAGATAAGTTTCCTGAATACAGGCTGATTCATTCTCAAGTTTTACAGGATTGCATAAAACGGGTAAAACTTGCCTTTGATAGATGGTTGAAGGTAGACAAAAATGGACATAAATTAGGTAAACCAAGGTTTAAGGGAAAAGGACGTTATCGCAGTTTTACTTATCCTCAAATAAAACTTGACTGCATAGAAGAAAATCAAACTAATTTGCCCAAAATAGGCAAGGTAAAGTTAATTAAACATCGACCATTACCTGATGATTTTAAAATTAAAACAGTAACTATTAGTCGTAAAGCTGATGGTTATTATGTGACTTTATCCCTAGAAGAAAAATCAGTTACAGCTTTGACTTTTAATGTTGAACCTACATTAAAAAACACTCTGGGAATCGATATGGGACTGAAGGAATTCTTAGTAACAAGTGAAGGAGAATCTGTCCCCATCCCTCAATACTATCGAAAATCTCAGAAGCGATTAAAGACTTTACAGAAACGTTTATCTCGTAAAAATAAAGGTGGTAAAAGATGGTTAAAGGCTGTTAAAGCTGTAGCTAAACAACATAAAAAGATTGCCGATAAACGTAAAGATTTTCACTTTAAAACAGCCAATGAATTGTTATCAAAAGCGGATGTTATTGCCCATGTAGACGCGGAGCGGCGTGCCGGAGGCAAACTTAAATATTAAAGGGCAAGCATTGACTCGTTTGAGTAAATCAATTAACGATGCAGGATGGGGACAATTCTTAACTATTTTGACTGTCAAAGCCGGAAATGCTGGACAGAAGACTATAGCAGTAAACCCCAAAAATACCAGCCAAGATTGCTCAAACTGTGGGAAAAAAGTCGATAAAGAATTAAACATACGAACTCATTCTTGCCCACATTGCGGTGTTGTAATTGACCGCGACTTGTTTGCGTAGCATTCCGTAGGAAATGCAGCGATAAATATAACAAATAGGGCGGTAGGGCATTCCGTCTTTAAAGCACGCGCTTGCCCGATGCAATGGCAGGGCTACGAAACGAGAAGCCGACACTATAGCGCCAGCTTAGTGTGGGAGTATGTCACAAGCTCAATTATCTTTGGAAGGAGGTTCGGTTAAAAATATACCTATTCTTAATGCTAATAATCAATTATTTCCTGCCAACAAAATTTTAATACCTGATGCTCATTGGTGGCTAGACTATATAGATAGTGCCTGGTTATTACATCCTCAAGTATCTGTAAAATTGGCAAAACTAGCAGGTAGTTTTTCTTTATTCAAAGATATTATTGAAATTCCTCAAAATGTCAAACCTGCTGATAATAACCAATCTAATGAATGGTGTCTAAAATGGCAAAATACTCTCAATTATCCAGAATTTATTCATGGTCTACAGAGATTAATTTTTCACTACCACGACTTAGAATCAGAAGTAGACTTCAACTGGTTAAAAACTGCTCAAGTTATCTCCGCTAGTGAAATTAATGTAGATTTATTTTTGCCAGATAAAACTTTGGTCTCATCATCTATTCCAGGGGTTTATTATTTTGATGCTAACCAAAGAATTTTTTATCTTATTTCTAGTGCTAGTAGATATATTATGCTCTGCTATCTCACAGAAATTATTAACATTCAACTGGAAAACTTTTCTCTAGATAATCTTCTACCTCTTGCCAGTATTATTGATGCTGAACCTGAAAATGTTACCTTTCTCTTGAATGAATTAAGAATTAAGTCCTTTCCCAGTTAAAAAATTATTTCTCCCGACCCTCTACTCGAAGATTGTACCGACCATAAAAGTAGCGATTGGAATTTTGGGCGTTGGTAAAGCGCGTGTATGATATTAATCTTAATTAGGACTTGCTGATTAAATCTAAAAGTATTTACAGATAAAGGTAAGTGCCTTTTTGGGGTTTTGAAAAAGTGCCTGGTATCACGTCTAAAACGCTCAAAAAGTTAGTATTTTAGGCGCATAGTTGAGCAGAAAAATCCCAAATTGACAATTGTTATACCAATTCCTAAAACTGTTGCTATACTTGAGAAGTACTTCAGTTGTCAACTAATCAACACAAGAAAAATCACAATGCAAGCTAATTTCAGCTAAGTTAATGTTAATTATTCTTGTGTTTGCTTCTCCCCCACTCCCCTACTCAACAAAGCTACCGGACATGATATGAGATGCGGATTTACTAATTTAATTAATTTCTGTGATGATGAAAGTTTTGATGCTTGTTTTTGGATTTTAGTAATTATTAATATCATCAGGAGGGAAAGCAAATACAATTCCTATCCCCCAAGCAATACTTGGTACTAAAGCAAAAATTATTATTTCTAATCCTGTCATAATTAATTTCCTAATTTATTGTAATGTTGTGTGTAAAATGTCTGGTTTTTATTTGAGGAAGTTAAACAAGTATTTTAGATCGATGTTTGAGTGTTTATAATTGCCCTAACCTATTTGCGTAGTGCTATAATATTTTTGTTAAAAACCCTAAATATTTTGATAGTTCAAAGCCAAAAATTAAGTTATTAAAACATATTCTACTAAAACAAATAAGCTTTTAAATAATTAATAATTAATAACTAATAATTACCTCTTTTTATAAAGAAAAGGATTGACTAGAATGATTTTTTTCTTTTCTCTTGGTCGATTGGATATAGCGAGGTCTCCTCGCCATCCCACCCTGCGGGAAGCTACGCTAACGACCGCTTTTCTCCATGAATGGAGAGGCTTTATACCAATTTTATGAATGTTTGCTACAAATAGTTAGGCTATTTCTTAGGAGTCAACCCACCCCTAGCCCCTCCCCCGGAGGGGGAGGGGAAGTCAGGAGTCAGGAGTCGTATGGGAATAGCTTCAATACCAGTTTTGAGCTAGGAAATTCTATTTTTCTCTTGGTGCGCATTCCCTCTCTTGGTCAGCGTTCCCTCTCTTGGTGCGCTACCAGATGCGACTGTCGTCGTCGCGGGGTCGCACCGCTTGCGAGCTGGCGTCGTCGCGGGGTCGCACCGCTTTGTCAAAGGGAGACCTCCTGTAAAGTCTTTTTGGTAGTGCTTATTATTCGTAACATTCTTTTTTCATGCATGGTATTATACCTGAATTTTTCGGTAAGGGCTAAAGCTCAACGACTAGCGGCTTGTTAAAAATAGTGGGATAAGTTCCAGTATTGTCAGGGCTTTAGCCCAACTACTAGCGTCCTTCTTCAATTAATTATTTATTTGTAAGTTTCTCTGGTTTTCTATTCGATCGATTTTTGCTGTTAATTGAGTTAAGTTACTGTCAATAATTCGTTGGTTAGTAACATAATCGTAAGCTTCCCATTCTTGAGTAACTTCTGTATCTTGCCAAATAAACCAGTTCCGATAAATTTCTCCACTATCAATATCGTTACATAGAGACAACCAATCATCTCCTGTAAAATACTCTGTTTCTTGAATGACTAAATAAAGACCTATGGAGGTTAATAATGTTTCTAAATTATTCAATTTTGTCTGAGATGGTTTATGGGTTTTTCTGTGGTTCATCAATCTAATATTCATGGTTTTTATTGATTTTGTGAAAGATAATTTTAATTTATTAACTATTTGAGGAATCAGAAAGTAGAGCAGTACCAATTTTTCTAGATATCTACTTTTAAGGAATATTAAAAAATATTTCTGTAATTTCTGACTCTTCAGTTTTTCAACCTTCTGCTGTTGCTGAATGTGTATTATCATCAACCTCTAAACCATCTGGAATTTGAGCCTCAATCTCAGATATTCTTTGCTCAACCTCAGCTTGTTTAGCAGCAAAACTATCATAACTAAAATAAAAATGACCAAGCACTTTTTCTTGATAACTACGTTTAGTAAATTGCCAACCAGGTTCTAGAAAAATTTTCATCATTCCATTACTAAGTCCGCGACTTCTACCAATAAATTTTTTATCTCCTGTCAAGGAAATGCCAAGTAATTTAATTTCACCACCAACATTCTGCAAAATTAATCTATGACTAACTGATAAATCATTACCATCTACTCGAATTGAATAACCATTACTATCAGTAGCTCTTCCACAAATGCCAGAAAAATTAAAGTCTAACAGCAAAGGCTCAACTAAAATTGGATATAATCCTGTTTCACTTTCACTCCAGCAAGGTCTTTCATTAGAACGTTGCTCTAAAATAATTAGTTTATAACCAGAATATCCGTTTAGATCGCTCAGAGGCATTGCCATGGCAATAACTTGATTTTGGTCAATTTCTACTTCATCAAAAGTAAAATTTGCTTGGGCAGATGTCGCAGTATTAATAGTAAAAAATATTGTGCTAAAAATAGTTAAAATTGAACGATGAAAAATATTTTTCATTGGCTTGCTCCCTGTTTTGTGTTTCTCTAGATACTTTAAAAAAATCAGCTTTTTTTTGTAGAGAACATTAGGATTTTAATTAAAAAAGATTTAAAAAAATCTAGAAAACCGTCAATTATGTTAGGCAGTATAGTTTCTAGATAAAAGCAGTTAAAATGTTGTTAATTAGTTAACTCCCTTAAATTAGAAAGAGTTAGCTATCTTCGTTAAAGTAGCATTCAGCTATCAGCAATCAGCTTCTCAAGGTGTATAATGGAGGTTTGAGTCCCCCATTAATATCATGTCCGGTTGAATACTTATTATTAAGTACAGTAGGGGAGCGGGGGAGTAGGGGAGTAGGGAAGTAGGGGAGTATGGGACCCACCCCTAACCCCTCCCAGGAGGGGAAAATCATACCCAGAATCAGCAACGCCTGAATTTTTAGCTGACAGCTATTTGCGTTTGCGTAGCATTTTGCAAAAAAGTATTCCGGAACAGAAAAGCTGATAGCTAGTTAAAATCATCTACAGCACTTTTGAGGAAGCGTGAGGTACAGTTATAAGATTATTTAAAAGTATTCCGGAACATAAAAGCCGACAGCTATTTGCGTTTGCGTAGCATTTTGCAAAAAAGTATTCCGGAACAGAAAAGCTGATAGCTAGTTAAAATCATTTACAGCACTTTTGAGGAAGCGTGAGGTACAGTTATCTCAACGTTGCTTGAAGACCCGCGCTCTCCCGCAGGGGAGCTAGGGCATGAAAACCAATCAATGTTGCGGGTTTACACATAATATGTTAGAATGTTTTTGTTGAAAATTAAGCAGTAGATGGTTGAAAAAGCGTACAAATTTAGATTTTACCCTACTCCGGAGCAGGAAAGTCTGTTGCGGAGGACGTTGGGATGTGTACGCTTAGTCTACAACAAAGCTTTAGCTGCAAGAACTCAAGCTTGGTATGAACGCCAAGAACGAGTGGGTTACAAACAAACTTCAGCTATGCTGACGAACTGGAAAAAACAGGAAGATTTAGATTTTCTGACTGAAGTAAGTAGTGTAACACTTCAGCAAGGTTTAAGACATCTACAGGCTGCTTTTCCTGCGGAATGCTGCGCAAACACCAACTTTTTTGGTGGACGGGCTAAATATCCCAACTTCAAGAAAAAGCGCAACGGTGGTAGTGCTGAATTCACAAAATCTGCATTTAAGTGGAAAGATGGTCAAGTATATCTAGCTAAATGTGCACAACCACTACCTATTAGATGGAGTAGGCAACTACCCCAAAACTGTGTGCCTAGTACAATTACTGTCAAACTTGACCCAAGTGGTAGATGGTCTATATCTTTGAGAGTCAACGACACCAGAGATTTGAGACTCAACCCGACTAACAAACAAGTAGGTATTGACTTAGGTATCACCAATCTATTAACAACCAGTGATGGAGAAAAAATTGCTAACCCAAAAAAACTCAACAAGTTACACAAAAAATTAAGGTTAGCTCAGAAGTCTCTATCTAGAAAAACCAAGGGGTCTAATAACTATCAAAAGGCCAGGCTGAAAGTAGCTAGGATACACGCAAAAATTAAAGATTCAACAGAAGACTATACCCATAAGCGCGCCCACTCAACTAATTAGAGAAAATCAAACTATTGTAGTTGAGGACTTAGCAGTAAAAAACATGGTGAAAAATCACAAACTAGCTAGAGCTATCAGTGATGCTAACTGGGGAGAAGTGGTGAGGCAATTAGAATACAAAGCCGAATGGTATGGGCGGGAATTAATCAAGATTGACCGATATTTTCCCAGTTCTAAGCGTTGCTCTATTTGTGGTCATGTAGTAGAAAAATTACCTCTAAATATTAGACAATGGGATTGTCCAGAGTGCGGTAGTCACCATGACCGTGATATTAACGCCGCAATTAACATTTTGCGGATGGGAACCCGCGTCGGCGAAAGACGCAAGCGGTCAGACCCCGCGACGACGCCAGCTCGCTTGCGGAATGCTGACCAAGAGAGGGAACGCCCACCAAGAAGGCTGCGGGACTCGCAGTGTCAGTCTGTGGAGCGCGCTTTTAGACCCGAAGAGAGTAAATCTCGGAAGGCGGGTGCTATGTTAGCGCAGCTCCTCTGTCAAGAGGCAGCAGAAAGCCCCTACCAGCAATGCTAGGGAATCCCGCGCTATCTCGTAGAGCAGCGTCGGGAGGATGTCAAAAGACTATTTATTCGTATATTCCCTGTTCCCTGTTTCCTGTTTCCTAGAGCAATAAAACTTTATACCTCATCAACTCGATAACTGCTGTAAAATAAATAACAATAAAAATACAAATAGGGATAAACAGTGGAAAAAAAATCAAAGCGCGATCGCGGACGAATTCTCACAACTTCTGGACTGAAAAAATTGAATGAAGCTATTGAAGAATGGAAACAACAGTACAACCTCAGAGCTACTCTTGCAGAAATTGAAGCTGAGTCTGGAGTCGGTTCCGACACCATCAGTAAAATTAGACAAGGGCGAGTGGGTGCAGACCTGAGTAAAATTCAACAGCTTTTTGTCTCCTTTGGTCTGACATTGGATGAAGCAGACCACCGTTCGGGAAAACAGGGTCAACCCTCAAATGAAACAGAACCTCTAGGAGAACTTTTACCACTACTAAATAACGAAGAAATAGTGAGTCACAATAGTTCCAAAGTTTTCATCAGTTATTGCAGTCAAGACCCGGATCGAGAATTAGCACGACAGTTTGAAACGGCATTGAATGCTGCTGGTCATCAGGTTTTCATGGCAGCAGACCGCATCCGTCTGGGAGAAAATTGGTTTCGGCGTATTAATGAAGAGTTGAGACGGTGTGACTATTTGCTATTATTTTTGCCTCCCCAGTCAGTACAAAGTGAGTTACTGACCTATCAAGTACAACTTGCAAGGGAGTTACAATTTTCCCGACCAGACCGTAAACCTGTAATTTTGCCGATACGCGTAGGGTTTTCCCTGAGTACACCCCTCAACCACGATCTGCGGGGTTATCTCTATCGCATTCAACAACGAGAGTGGCGATCGCCAGAAGATAGTGTGGTCATTCTAAGGGAAGTTTTGACTCTTTTAGCTACTCCACCGGAGAATATTGCGTCGGAAGTAGAGGAACAACAAGAGAATTTACCTGCTGAAGAAATTAGTAGCATTGCATCAACAAATAGCGCTCCTTTACCCTCTGCTGAACCTGAAATACCGGGGGGGCAAATTGATGTGGCATCTACTTTTTATATCGAACGTCCACCTATTGAAGAACGTTGTTATCAAACTATTTTGCAACCAAGTGGGTTAATTAGAATTAAAGCGCCACGACAGATGGGTAAAACTTCTTTAATGGCAAAAATTTTACACCATGCGACACTGGAAGGATATCGGACTGTACCTTTAAGTTTTCAGTTAGTAGATAAAGAGGTTTTTAGTAATCTTGATAAATTCTTAAAATGGTTTTGTGCTTATGTGGGACGAGAGTTACGTTTGCCCAATCAATTAGATGATTATTGGGATGATATTTTTGGTAGTAAAGTTAATTGTAAGGATTATTTTGAGAAGTATTTATTAGCTCAAATAGATAATCCTTTGGTATTAGGTTTAGATGAAATTGATAGAGTTTTTCAATATCCTGATATTGCTGAAGATTTTTTAGGATTATTACGAGCTTGGCATGAGGAATCAAAGCGACGAGTTATTTGGAAAAAATTGCGATTATTGGTAGTACATTCTACGGAGGTTTATATTCCAATGAATATTAATCAATCTCCTTTTAATGTAGGATTACCTATAGATTTACCAGAGTTTAATCCACAGCAAGTTCAAGATTTAGCATCGCGACATAATTTGAATTGGTCGGAGTCAGAAGTCGATCAATTAATGGCAATTGTTGGCGGTCATCCTTATTTAGTTAGGGTGGCTTTATATCATATTTCTAAACAAGATTTAACTCTGGAAGATTTGCCAGAAAATGTAACTGCTGAAACAGGAATTTATAGCGACCATTTGCGACGACATTTGTGGAATTTAGAAGAATATCCAGAGTTAGCTGAAGCGATGAAAAATGTGATTTCTGAAAATTATAATGGGCAGTTAACAGGAATGTTAGGTTTTAAGTTAGATAGTTTAGGTTTAGTGAAATGGCAGAGTAATAAATGTTATCCCAGGTGTGAGTTATATCGTCAGTATTTTCAAGCACATTTGTTATGAGAGAAGGAAGAAGGAAGAAGGAAGAAGGAATAAGTAAGAAGTAAGAACTAAGAAGGAAGAAGTAAGAAGTAAGAAGGAAGAAGGAAGAAGCTGTTTAGTTATCTAGGAGAATTGTAATAGTATAGCTAGTGGGAGCATCTGATATAGCAATGTGCGCTGGCATATTCAGCGCTTTTCAAATTGATGAACCACATTGCCATAACCAACACCCTGTAGGGACGTTGCATGCAACGTCCCTACTTTGGTCTACTGAAATGAAAACCGCTGTTTACAAATTACAGGAGGTGTCCAATATGTCCAATAGCTAAAAGTTTTATATTATCGCTTTTTTATTCCCCTCCAGGGAGGGGTTAGGGGTGGGTTCCCTGTTGCCTGTTGCCTATTGCCTGCGCACAGCGCTATATTTCCTAATTATCTGGTAAATTTCTTGGTGGAGTTTCTCGACCTTGATAAAACTGTTTTTCTAATTGATTTAATCCTAACCAAGAAACAACTCCAACAGGTAAACTTAAAATCAGAAAAATCATCCCAATTATATTTAAATCTTCCAAAATCAACAGTAATAATAGGATAATCATCAACATAGCTGAAGTAGCAATTATTATTCCTATTTTGATTCGTTGTAAATTTTTTAAAGCATTGCGACAACTACTACATTTTTTGGTATGGGAATGATATCTATCTAATAATATTTCAGAAGAAAGAGCAGGACTTAAAGTTGCATTAGGAAATAACTGAGCATTATATTTATTCACCCAAGAACGCAATTCAAATACAAATAAATCTGCTTTTGTCGGTAAATAAAAAGCCTTTGAAAAATTCTCACTACCACCTTTTGCTTCTAAATATCGTTCTTGATGATGTAAAAATATTTGGTCATCTTCCAATACTCCATTTTGCCCAATGTGAGAATACCAACGAGGGCTTAACTGAATAAAAAATTTGGGAAATGGAGAAGAAAACTTAAAAGGAAAACGAGCAAATAAACGACATTCTCCTTTCCGAATAGGTGTTGCATATACAACTGTTAATGTACGACCAAATTGTTTAGAAGTAAGGTCATGCCACATCATTGCAGGAGCCATAAAAGTAGTTTCTTGTCTTCCCAAAGTTCCTTTTCTCGGACCTTCTTCCCAGACTCCTTTAAACCCCCACTTTCCAGATTCTACTACTTCTAATTCTACAGGAGAAACATTAGCACGGTTTCCCACAGTACGATGATGAGTATATGGAATATGACTAGAATCTAAAACATTTTCCATTAATGTTAAAGCATCATAAGGTAAATCTCGAAAAGTATTTAAACAAACCCATTCATTAGAATTTTTATCAGAATTTTCATCTAAAAAATCAACTGTAGGAATAGGTGTTTGAGCAGCATTTTCTACTTTTCCTGCATAGACAAATAAAAGACCTTGACAGACTTTTGTAGGTAGAGATTTAACCGTTGCTCTTGATGATTTTTCAGCTTTTCCTTCTTCTTTTTGTTGAGGAATAATTTCACAGTTTCCTCTGCCTGAAAATGCCCAACCATGGTAAGGACATTCTAAACATCCAGCCTCATTAATTCTACCTTGAGAAAGCGGCGCTAAACGATGAGGACATTGGTCTTCAAATACGCGCCATTGATGTTTTTTTTCCTCCCACCAAATCACAATATCTCGTTCTAATAATGTAAAGGGTGTAGGTTTAGTTTTTTCTAAATCTTCTACATAATGAACTGGATACCAAACTTCTTGCCAATCAAAATATTCTGGGTCAGTTCCACCTGCACTTAAAGAGGTATTGTGGGAATTTTTTACAGTGTTAGTAATCATCAGAATTTTAATTATTTTAACTAAGGTACTTAGTATTATATAGCTTTATGTGCAAGGCAGATGGAAGAAGTAATGAGTGACTAGCTTTTTCCACTGATGTTTGAAGGTGATAATTTTGGTGGTTTACCGAAGAATTAAGGTTTAAAGTCTCTCCTTTAAATGAGAAAAAAGAAAAATTTTTTCTTAAGGGTCAATCCTCTTTTTTTCAAGGAGATGTCATTATTAATTATTAATTATTAATTATTAATTGTTGGGAAAAATGTATTTATAACTTTGAAGATGAAAAAATCTTAAATATTTTATCTGAAAAATATTAGACATCTCTGATAATAAAAAATTGGCGTTGGTGATTTGAGGTATGATATAAAATCCGGAGCAGAGCGCGATATAACTCTGTTCCGCGCTCCGTGACCAAAAAACTTTCTCCTTCTACTGCTCTTTCTTCTTCTTTCTTCCCTCCTGACTCCTGAGTCCTGACTCCTGACTCCTAAGAAATACCCTAACTATTTGTAGCAAACATTGGTGTTGCTGATTCTGGGTATGATTTTGCCCCCCTAGCCCCCCAAAATTGGGGGGAATAAAACTCTAAAAGTCCCCCTTGGAATCCCCCTCCCGTCCCCCTTGGGAAGGGGGGAAGCCAGAGGATGCTTCGCTTTTGAACGATGGGGGATTTAGGGGGCTTGACCAGAACCAAACAATCGCGCATTCATACTTCAATTCAGCAACGCCCAAACATTTATAAAATTGGTATTAATTATGATTGAAAATAAAGATAAAAAAATGAAAAAACTCTTTTCCTCCATTTCTCTTCGCACAGTTTTTGTTATCCCATTTATTATTCAAATTGTTTCTGCGGTTGGAATTGTTAGTTATCTGTCATTTAAAAATAGTCAGAAAGCGATCCGGGAAATCACTCAAGAACTGCGGGAAGAAATTACCTCAAGAGCAACCCAATATGTTGGTGACTATCTCGAAATTCCTCACACTATCAATACATTGAATGATTCGGCTTTCAATATCAATATTCTCAATGTCAATAATCCGGAAAAAATCAGAGATTACTTTTGGAAGCAAGTTAAATTAACTCCAAAAATTAATACCATTCAAATTGGCATACACGAACAAGAAAAGTATATCGGAGTAGGACGAACCGATGGAAAATTAGTCTATAAGATATCCGATCCATTAACCACTCAACGAGAGTTTCAATCCTATGCGATCGACGAGCGAGGTCGTCCCACGAAAAAAGTTAGTGGTCGTCCTAACTATAAAATGCGATTGCGACCATGGTATCAAGAATCATTTCAATCTCAAATTTCTACATGGAGTCTTTATATTTTCTTCTCTCACAAAACCTTGGGGATGACACTCTCAAAACCTGTTTATAATCAATCGGGAAAATTATTGGGTGTAACAGGAATTGATATTACTCTCGAAGAAATAGGTGATTTTCTCAAAAATTTGCGTGTTGGTCGAACCGGAAAAATTTTTATTATCGAACGCGATGGCAATATTGTTGCTTCCTCCACAGAAGAACAACCATTTATGAGTAAAGGAGAAGATTTAGTCCGTCTCAATGCAAGCAATAGTCAAATTCCCACGATCCGATCGACAACAAATTATTTACAAAATCATTTTGGCAATTTAAACAAGATTGAAAAATCTCAACATCTCGAATTTACGATCAATGATCAACGCCATTTTCTTCAAGTTACTCCTTTTGAAGACCCGAACGCCAAAGGTTTGGACTGGTTAATTGTCGTGATTATTCCAGAAGCAGATTTTATGGCACAAATTAATCAGAATACGCGAATAACAATCATTCTTTGTATTATTGCATTGGTTATTGCTGCCACAATCGGAATTTTAACAGCTCGTTGGGTGACTCATCCTTTAATTGCGTTGAACCAGTCAGCTAAAGATATCGCTCAAGGCAAATGGGAGCATACCGTTCATTTGGAACGTCACGGTCACGATGAATTGGGAGAATTAGCCCAATCATTCAATAGCATGGCAGGTCAATTAAAAGAATCCTTTCAAACCCTCGAAAAAACCAATGCTGAACTTGTAGTTGCCAAAGAAAAAGCCGAAGTTGCTAATCAAGCGAAAAGCAGATTTATTGCCAATATGAGTCATGAGTTGAGAACTCCATTAAATGCCATCCTGGGTTTCACCCAAATTATGACCCGTTCCCAAACCCTCCCCCGCGACTATCAAGAAAACTTTGCCATCATCTCCCGCAGTGGAGAACACCTCCTCACCCTCATCAACAACGTTCTCGAATTATCCAAAATTGAGGCTGGTAAAATCACCCTCAACCAAAAGAACTTCGACTTGCATCGCCTTCTCGACGACATTCACCATATGTTCCAACTCAAAGCTGACGGTAAAGGGTTGCAACTGTTACTAGAAAGAGACGAAAGCGTGCCACGCTACATTAGCACCGATGAAGTGAAACTGCGCCAAGTCCTGATCAATCTACTCAACAATGCCATCAAATTCACCGAAGCAGGAGGTGTTACTCTGCGAGCGACTCCCATCGAAACTCCAGATATTTCCCTACCCAAACGGATATCCTTTGCTGTAGAAGACACCGGAGCCGGAATTGCCCCAGAAGAACTCGACAAACTTTTTGAAGCCTTCGTCCAAACCGAAACCGGCAAAGAAGCACAAGAAGGAACGGGGTTAGGCTTGCCCATCTCCCGCAAATTCGTGCAGTTGATGGGTGGCGATATCCAAGTCACCTCCCAACTGGGACAAGGAACAACCTTTAGTTTTGAGATTCAAGTCCAAGAGGTGGATGCCGAAGTAGTAGAAACGGAAAAACAAAAACGGAGAGTCATCGCTCTTGCTCCCAACCAACCACGCTATCGCATCCTGATCGTAGATGACAAAATCTTCGATCGCCAGTTGTTAGTGAAACTGCTCAATCCCCTCGGATTTGAAATCAAAGAAGCCAGCAACGGCAAAGAAGCTATCGAAATTTCCGAGTCATGGCAACCCCATTTGATTTGGATGGATATGCGGATACCTGTGATGGATGGTTACGAAGCTACCCAGAATATCAAAACCACAACCCAAGGACAAGCGACGGTAATTATTGCCTTGACTGCCAGTGTTCTAGAAGAAGAAAAAGCGGTAATCTTGTCCGCAGGGTGTGATGCTTTTATGAGGAAGCCATTTCGAGAGGAAGATATATTTGAGGCGATGCACAAACATATCGGTGTTGAGTTTATCTATGAAGAAGTGCAAGAGAAAGAAATCAAACTCACAAGGGAGATATTAACGCCAGAAAATTTAGCGACATTACCCGAAGAATGGCAAATAGGATTACAGGATGCTATCCTGAGTTCAGATCGCAAAGCCATGAATGGTATAGTAGAGAAAATTGCTTTGGTGCATGAGGAGTTAGCGGAAGCTTTACAAACATCTCTTTATAACTTCGAGTATGAAAAAATCTTGAACATTTTATGTGAGTAGTCCTGCATATCATAAGTGCTTTAACAGTAAATCTTTCTATTTTCCCTACTCCCTCACTCCCCTACTCCCCCACTCCCCTACTCCCCTACTCCCCTACTATCTTAATTAAGGCTTGCTGATTAAATTTCAAAGCATTGACAAGTAAAGGTTTTAGCCTTCTTGAATTGCCAAGTTGTGCGCTGATTTTAGTCTAAAACCCTCAAAAAGTTAGCATAAAAGGCAAACCTTCGGACAGAAAAATCTTAGGAAAATTCTTAATCCTACCTCCTCGCTCCCGACACATTTCTCCTGTCTCCTGTCTCCTGTCTTCCCCTCCTGGGAGGGGTTAGGGGTGGGTTGGGAGGGGGAGGGGTTAGGGGTGGGTTGGGAGGGGGAGGGGTTAGGGGTGGGTTGTCTCCTACCCTTACCCATAAGACTAGTGAAGCGCAAACCCTAATTATAAGTATTCAACCGGACATGATATTACCTCCTGTCTCCTGTCTCCTGTCTCCTGTCTCCCCAAAAATTAATTTTTTGCTCATTATTATTATCACAATTTATTGATTTTGCAAAGATGTCTAATAATTGGACTGTCAGAAAAAAATGAAGTAAACTAGGCTGAGGAGCAAAAAAGTTAGACTCAAGGACGAACAAATTAAGCCAATGATGGAGAGAAAAACAATTGAAGTTGCTAATTATCAGGCACTTGAAATTATCAAAATTAGAGCCGTATAAATGTACTTCAACACTTAACTCCGATGTTATACCAAATTCAAGAAAGATTGTTACAGTAAAATATAGATGCTTAACGGAATTGAAAAATCTTCACTGTTTATTTCTTATACCTACCATCTACCACCTAACACCTAATACCTTGAATAGCCAATGTAGCAATATTTTTTGAAAATGGTATTACAACCAAAAACTCCCTCTAGTCCCTCAACTGCTCCGCGTCGTTTCAAACTCCCCCTCCGTTTGGTTTTAATTATCCCCTTTATTTTGCAAATCTTTGCAGCGGTGGGATTAGTGGGTTGGCTCTCCTTTCGCAATGGACGGCAAGCAGTGAATAATGTGGTAGCTCAGTTAAAACAAGAACTGACTTACCGTGTAGAAGCAACAGTCCTTTCCTTCCTAGAAGTTCCTCACCAAGTCACTCGCATTAATCTAGATGCTATTCGTCAAGGTTATTTGGATGTAGATTCTTCCATTGATATTAATCTGCCTTTGAGACGTTACTTCCTCAATCAAATTCAACAATTCGATACAGTTAGTGTCATTGGTTATGCTAATGAAAAATTAGAATATCTTGATTTAGAGAAGGAAATCGTTGGGGATGACAAGAATCTGATCGTCACCCTATCCGGTCAATCGACAGGTTACACTCAAGTTGTTTATGAGATTGACGAGCAAGGATATCTCGGACGAGCATTTTCCAAAACCCCTAATTACGATCCGACAGAGCGTCCCTGGTATAGATCGGCAGTTGAAACTGGAGAAGCGGTTTGGTCTCCCATCTTTGTGTTTGTGAGTCAGCCAAAAATTGGCATTGCTGCTGTAACTCCTGTCTTTGAAGCAGACTCTAAAACTGTAAAGGGTGTCACTGGAGTCAATATAACCCTCGAAAACATTAGCAATTTCTTGGAAGAGCTAAGAATTGGCAAATCAGGGCAAGTGTTTATTGTTGAATTGGATGGTTCTTTAGTTGCCACATCTACAGGTGAATCCCCCCTCCTGATTAAAAAACAGAATCAAGAGTCAGTCACCAAAAGAATCACAGCAACAGAAAGCCAGAACAAGTTAACTCGTGCCAGTGCTGACTATATTGTAGGGAAATTTGGCGCGTTAGACCAAATCAAAACCCCCGAAAAACTCGACTTTAAATTGGATGGGGAGCGTCAATTTCTGCAAGTAACTCCCCTTAAAGACGAGCGGGGTATTGAATGGCTGATTGTTCTCACCATTCCTGAAAAAGACTTCATGGAACAGATCGATGCCAACCGTCGGCAAACCATCGCTCTCTGTTTCCTGGCTCTAGGAGGAGCAACCACTCTAGGTCTGTTCTCATCCGAGTGGATAGCAAAGCCGATTTTACGCTTGCAAGAATCCGCAGGGGCGATCGCCAATGAAGGCAAACTCATTCACAAAGTTGACATTCGAGGTATCGCTGAATTAGAGAATCTCGGCACATCCTTCAACAAAATGTCCGAACACTTGCAAGCATCCTTTAGTGCTTTAGAACAAGCTAATACCCTACTCGAACAACGAGTGCAAGAGCGAACTGCTGAACTTGAAGTCGCCAAAGAAAAAGCCGAAGTTGCTAACCAAGCCAAAAGTTCCTTTATTGCCAACATGAGTCACGAATTGAGAAGTCCATTGAATGCGATCCTCGGCTTTGCCCAAATGATGACTCGTTCCCAAAGCCTCCCTCTCGAACACCAAGAAAACGTCGGTATCATCTACCGCAGTGGAGAACACCTCCTGACTCTCATCAACAACGTCCTCGACCTCTCCAAAATAGAAGCAGGTCAAACCACCCTCAATGAAAAGAACTTTGACTTGCACCGACTCCTTGAAGACATCCACGATATGTTCCAACTCAAAGCTGACGGCAAAGGGTTGCAATTGTTACTCGAAAGAGACGAAAGAATACCACGTTACCTGCGCACCGACGAAGTGAAGCTACGTCAAGTCCTGATCAACCTACTCAATAATGCCATCAAATTCACAGAAGTAGGAGGTGTTATCCTGCGAGCTAGCACCGTTGATCACCCCAAAAATTCCCAGCTCAAACGGATATCCTTTGCTGTAGAAGACACCGGAGCTGGAATCGCCCCAGAAGAACTAGACAAACTATTTGAAGCCTTTGTTCAAACTGAAACCGGCAAACAAGCACAAGAAGGAACGGGGTTAGGCTTGCCCATCTCCCGTAAATTCGTGCAGTTAATGGGTGGTGATATCCAAGTAACCTCTGAAGTGGGAAAAGGGACAATCTTCAGTTTTGAGATTCAAGCTCAAGAGGTGGAAGCCGAAAACGTAGAAAGCCAAAAACCAAAACGGAGAATCATCGCCCTCGCACCCAAGCAACCCCGCTATCGCATCCTCATCGTCGATGACAAAATCCTCAATCGCCAGTTGCTAGTGAAATTACTCAATCCCCTCGGATTTGAACTCAAAGAAGCGAGCAACGGCAAAGAAGCCATCGAAATTTTCGAGGTATGGGAACCCCATTTGATTTGGATGGATATGCGGATGCCAGTCATGGATGGTTACGAAGCCACCCAGAAGCTCAAAGCCACAACACAAGGACAGGCAACAGCAATAATAGCCTTAACAGCGAGTGTTCTAGAAGAAGAAAAAGCGATAGTCTTGTCGGCAGGGTGTAATGCTTTTATGAGGAAGCCATTTCGAGAGGAAGATATATTTGAGGCGATGCACAAACATATCGGTGTGGAGTTTATCTATGAAGAAGTGCAAGAGAAAGAAATCAAACTCACAAGGGAGATATTAACGCCAGAAAATTTAGCGACATTACCCGAAGAATGGCAAAGAGGATTAAAGGATGCTATTCTGAGTTCAGATCGCAAAGCCATGAATGGTATAGTGGAGAAAATTGCTCTCGAGCATGAGGAGTTAGCAGAGGCTTTACAAAAATGTCTTTATAACTTTGAATATGAAAAAATCTTAAACATTTTATCTGAAACATATTATTTATGATTGAAAATAACGGTCGAATTATTGTTGTTGACGATACCCCCGCTAATCTGCATTTATTATCCAATCTTTTGGAGGAACGCGACTATGAAGTTAGAGCTTTCCCCAGTGCTAAATTAGCACTAATAGGAATGAAAAATTTCCTTCCGGAGTTGATTTTATTGGATATTATGATGCCGCAAATGAATGGTTATGAAATGTGCGAGTATCTCAAGGAAGATGAACAATGGCGAGATATTCCCGTGATTTTTATCAGTGCATTGAACGAAATTTTTGACAAAGTTAAAGCATTTAGCGTGGGGGCAGTGGATTATATTACCAAACCCGTACAAGCTGAAGAAGTTTTAGCTCGCGTTGAAACTCATTTACAACTTTTTCGCTTGCGAGAAATACTCCAAAAAACTAACTTTATTCAGTCTCAAAAATTAGCCCAACAAAATCGACAACTCAAGACACTCAATCAAGAACTGGAAAAGGCAAATCAAGAGCTGAAAGAGAAATATTTACAACTTGAAGAGGCACAACTACAACTCGTAAAAAACGAAAAAATGGTAACCTTGGGCAATCTCGTGACTGGAATTGCCCATGAAATTAATAATCCCCTTGGGTTTATCGGTGGCAATGTCAACATCGCACAAAAACATCTGCAAGATCTATTAGTAGGACTTTCTCTCTATCGCGAACATTCCCACCTTGATGATGAAATCGTCGCAGAAATTGAATACCTCGACCTAGAATTTGTTGCTGAAGACTTCCCAAAACTGATTGCGTCAATGCAAGCCGGATACGATATCATTCGTAATATCAGCACATCTCTGCGAACATTTGCTCGTACGGATACCAATAAGAAAACCGAGTTTAATTTGCACGAAGGTCTCGATAGTACCTTATTAATTTTAAAATATCGCCTGAAAGCCAACGAAAACCGTCCTGCTATTGAAATTATTAAAAATTACGGTAATATGCCACCAGTAAAATGTTATGCGGGGCAACTCAATCAAGTATTTATGAATATTTTGGCGAATGCAATTGATGCTTTAGATGAAAGCAATGCCGGAAAAACCTTTCAAGAAATAGAAAAAGAACCAAATCGGATTACTATTACGACAGAGTTAAGCGAGGATAAACAGAAGGCAATAGTGCAAATTGCCGACAACGGAACGGGAATGCCAGAAGAAGTAAAAGGGAAAATATTCCAACAAGGATTTACCACAAAAGAAGTAGGAAAAGGAACGGGGTTGGGCATGGCGATCGCCAATCAAATAGTCACAGAAAAACATGGTGGTAAGATTACCTGTAATTCTCTGGTTGGGCAAGGTACAATTTTTACAATCATGATTCCCAGATAAAATCTTGCACCTCTTTCAACTGTAGCAAGAACCAGCAAGCAAACATTCCAACTGTACTAATGATTCACACAGACAACTGTAAATATTCTTAACTAGCTGGAGTTTCCGAAAAAAAAGAAGTAAACTAGATTTAATATAATCAAAATTAGACTCAACGATGAACAAACTAAGCCAATGATTGAGACAAAAACAATTAAAATCGCCAATTATCAAGCCCTTGAACTGATTCATGAAAGTAGTCGTACCGAAGTCTATCGCGGTCATAACGTGGAGAATGGACAATCAGTCATCATCAAATTGATGCGCAATCAATATCCATCCTTTAGAGAATTGGTGCAGTTTAGAAATCAATATGTAATTAGCAAAAATCTAGAGATAGAAGGCATCATCAAAACATACACCTTAGAGCGCTACGAAAACCGCTATGCTCTAATTATGGAAGATATGGGGGGGGTATCCTTAGCCGAATATCAGGGAAAAGCATCCCTGTGTCTGTCTCAATTTCTCAATATTGCCATCCAACTGTCAGAAATTCTACACCAACTCCACAATAACTCGATTATTCATAAAGATATTAAACCCGCCAATATACTGATTCACCCAGAAACCAAACAAGTAAAATTAATTGATTTTAGTATTTCTACCCTCTTACCGAAAGAAACCCAAGCAGTTCAAACACCCAATTTCTTAGAAGGAACCCTAGCTTACTTGTCTCCAGAGCAAACAGGACGGATGAATCGGGCAGTAGACTATCGCAGTGATTTTTATTCACTAGGAGTCACATTTTATGAATTACTGATGGGAGATGTACCCTTTAGGAGTGATGATGCCTTAGAATTGATTCATGCTCATCTGGCCTTGTCTCCAGAACCTCTCAGTAACTCGGTGGTATTAGGGGATTCTTTATGTCCGCCAAGCCTTTCAGATATTGTTCTCAAGCTGATGGCGAAAAATGCCGAAGAGCGGTATCAAAGTGCTTTGGGACTGAAATATGACCTGGAAAAATGTCTGAGTCAATATCAAGAAAGTGGGAAAATAGAAGCTTTTGAATTGGGAGCAAGAGATAGATGCGATCGCTTTGTGATTCCCGAAAAGCTTTACGGAAGAGATAACGAAGTCCAAGTTCTACTTGATGCCTTCGAGGGAGTGGCTGAAGGAAAAAGTGAAATGATGCTGGTGGCAGGGTTTTCCGGCATTGGTAAAACGGCTGTGGTTAATGAAGTTCATAAACCGATTGTGAAACAACGAGGCTATTTTGTCAAAGGGAAATTCGACCAATTCAATCGAAATATTCCCTTCTCTGCCTTTGTACAAGCCTTCCGTAGTTTGATGGGGCAAATTATCAGCGAATCTGATACCGAATTAGACAATTGGAAAACCAAAATCCGGGAAGCGCTGGGAAATAATGGACAAGTTCTTGTTGATGTCATTCCCGAACTCGAACGAGTCATTGGTCAACAACCTCCCGCTCCAGAACTTTCCGGGAGTGCTGCCCAAAATCGCTTTAATCTGCTTTTTCAGAAATTTATTGCAGTTTTCACCACAAAAGAACATCCCTTAGTGATGTTTTTAGACGATTTGCAATGGGCGGATTCGGCATCGTTAAATCTAATGAAAGTATTGATAGGAGATAATGAGACGGGCTATTTATTGCTATTAGGAGCGTATCGAGATAATGAAGTGTTTCCGGCTCATCCTCTGATGTTAACCTTAGCAGATTTAGAGAAACAACAAGCGGCTATTTCAACTATTACTCTCGCTCCTTTATCTACACATCACATCAATCAACTTGTCGCAGAAACTCTGAGTTGCCAAGCTGAACAAGCTCAACCTCTGACAGAATTGGTTTATCAAAAGACCCAAGGGAATCCCTTTTTCACTACACAGTTCTTGAAAGGATTGTATGAGGATGAATTGATTGTGTTCAACCCCAACTTGGGATTTTGGGAATGCGATTTAGTCAAGGTGCAAGATGCTGCACTCATCGATGATGTGGTGGAATTTATGGCATCTCGATTGCAAAAGTTGCCCGCAGCAACACAGGAGGTGTTGAAATTGGCTGCTTGTATTGGCAACCAGTTTGATTTAGAAACTTTGGCTGTTGTTTGTCTAACCCCCTTGGAAGAAGTAGCGAGCAAGCTTTGGAGTGCGCTGCAAGAAGGGGCGGTCATACCGATTAGCGAAGCCTACAAGTTTTTTCAAGGGGAAATTGATTCTCATTCAACAGAGACGGTTACTGTAAATTATCGTTTCCTGCACGATCGCGTGCAACAAGCTGCTTATTCTCTCATTCCTGAAGCTCGAAAACAAGAAACACATTTAAAGATTGGTCGTTCGCTGCTAAAAGAGACATCAGAAGTAGATTGGGAAGAGAAAATTTTTGGTATTACCAACCACTTGAATAGAGGAAGAAGCTTAATCGTTAATCCTGATGAGAGGCAAAAGTTAAGTCAGCTTAATTTGCAAGCAGGGTGCAAAGCAAAAGCTGCAACTGCTTACGAGTCAGCTCTTGAGTATTTGTTGTTAGGGATAGATTTACTAGAGGCTGATTGCTGGAAATCTCAGTATGATTTGACTTTAGCACTATACGAATCTGCAACAGAGTCTTTCTATCTTGATGGCGACTTGCAAAAGATGGAGGAGTTTGCTGATATCGGATTAAAGAACGCTCAAGATTTACTTGATACGATCGCAATTTATGAGGTCAGAATCCAGGCATTACAAGCTCAACTTAAGTTCCAAGAAGCAATAGATACCGCAATGATTATTCTGGAAAAACTAGAGATTCGTAGTTTCCCAGAAAATCCAGAGTCTTTCCATGTCGAGCTTTGGTTAGATGAAGTACGGAAAAACTTGCGAGGTCGTGCACCTTCGACTCTAGTGAACTTGCCAACGGCAATCGATCCGAAAGCAATTGCAGCCATTCGGATTCTCGCAAGTATTTGCAGTGCGGCTTATAAAGCGGCACCAATGTTGATGCCATTAATCACTTTTGAACAAGTCAATTTATCAATTAAGTACGGCAATTCTTCCGTTTCTGCTTTTGCCTACGCTGATCAAGGCTTAGTGTTGTGTGGAATGTGCAACGATATTGAAGTTGGCTATCAATTTGGCGAGCTGGCATCTAAGCTATTGGGAAAAAGTGATAAAGTTTATGCTGCCCGAACGTTTCACATTATTAATGCTCATGTCAAGCATAACAAAGAACATTTACGAACAACTTTTGAAGGTTTAAAAACTGCCTATTCAGTCGGACTAGAAACGGGAGACCTTGAATTTGCAGGTTATGGAGCATTATATTACTCATTGTATTCTTACTTGTGCGGTCAGGAATTATCTGAACTAGAACAAGAGATCACCGCCTATAGTCATGGGGTAGAACGCATTAAGCAGGCAACTTCCAAAAACTATATTGATATCTATCGTCAAGCCGTACAGAATTTGCTGGGATGCTCTCAAAATCCTTGTTTGCTTGTAGGTAAAGCTTATGACGAAGATAAAATGTTACCCATTCACCAAGAAGCTAACGATCTGACTGCTCTATATTATTTAAACTTTAATCGAGGGCTTCTTTGTTATCTGTTTCAAGAATACGACCGTGCATCTCAAAGTCTCGCGAACGCGCAAAAATATTTAGGAGGAGCAATTGCCACGCCACTCGTTCCACTTTTCCACTTCTACCAGTCTTTGGTGATGCTCATCCAGTTTGATTGGCAAACAGAAACCAAGCGTCAAACTATTCTCAAACAGATTACAGCCAATCAAGCAATTCTGAATGACTTTGTAAGTTATGTTCCGGCAAACTATCTCCATAAATGGTGCCTTGTTGAAGCAGAAAAACATCGCGTACTGAGCAATAAACTAGAAGCGATTGAACTATACGAGCGCGCAATTTCTGGAGCAAAAGAAACCAAATATATCCAAGAGGAAGCCCTAAGTAACGAACTATTCGCTAAATTCTACCTCGACTGGGGCAAAGAAAAATATGCTGTCATTCATATGCAAGAAGCTTACTATTGCTATGCTCAATGGGGAGCAAAGGCGAAGACGAACGATCTAGAAGAACGTTACCCCGAACTGTTAAAGCCAATTTTGCAACGCGGTCTCGCTACCACCAATCGCGTCTCTTCCACCTCAAGCACAAGCATTTCTCAAATTACCAGCAATTCTTATTCTCAAACCGCAACTGTTGCCAATATTTCCTCCATTCTCGATTTTTCTTCCCTCTTAAAAGCCTCTCAAACCCTATCGGGAGAAATTGAACTAGATCGTCTGCTATCAACAGTAATGAAGATTATCATCGAAAATGCCGGAGCTACCAAAGGTGCATTATTATTAGCCAGTGAAACCGGATTGACCATAGAAACGATCGCCACTCGTACTGAAGATAGCAGTAAATTAACCATAGATTCATTAAATCAATCCATTCCCCTAGAAGAAAATATTGACTTACCCGTAGGATTGATTAACTATGTCCGACGCACTACAGAAACTGTACTTTTAGATGGCAAAGCTGCCCAAGAGCAGTTTGCTGCCGATCGCTATTTACTAAGTTTTTCTCCTCAAAGTTTGCTATGTATACCTTTACTAGAGAGAGGAAAATTAATCGGCATTCTCTATTTAGAAAATAGTTTAACTGCTGATGTGTTTACTAGCGATCGCGTAGAAATTCTCGATTCCCTCTGCGCTCAAGCAGCGATTTCTATTGAAAATGCCAGATTGTATCAACAAGCGCAACAAGCTCTCAAAGATTTACAAGAAGCTCAACTGCAATTAGTTCAAAGTGAAAAAATGGCAACCTTGGGCAATTTGGTAGCAGGAGTAGCTCACGAAATTAATAATCCTGTTGGGTTTATTGGCGGGAATATTAGCACAGCACAAGAGTATGTACAGGATTTACTTCAAGCTCTGTCTCTCTATCAAGAAAATACATCTCCTTCAGAATCAATGATTACTGAACTAGAGGATCTTGATATTGACTTTATTGCGGAAGATTTCCCGAAAATGATTGCGTCAATGCAAGCTGGATGCGACCGCATTTGCAATATAAGTACATCTTTGCGAACTTTTTCACGCACGGATACCGCAGCCAAAACTGAGTTTAATCTGCACGACGGAATAGATAGCACCTTATTAATCTTAAAATATCGCCTCAAAGCTAATGAAAACCATCCAGCTATTGAAGTGGTGAAAAATTATGGTGATATTCCCCTAGTGAAATGCTATGCAGGGCAACTCAATCAAGTATTTATGAATCTGTTAGCCAATGCGATCGATGCGTTAGATGAAAGCAATGCTGGAAAAACTTTTCAAGAAATAGAACAAGAACCCAATCACATTACGATTGAAACAAAATTAAGTAACTCCGATCATAGTGTAATTGTGCGTATTTCTGATAATGGAGTGGGAATGCCAGAAGAGGTAAAAGCAAAAATATTCCAGCAAGGATTTACCACCAAAGGAGTGGGCAAAGGAACAGGCTTAGGGATGGCGATCGCTCAGTCTATCGTCGAAGAAAAACATGGTGGGGCAATATCTTGTCATTCGGAACTCGGAAAAGGGACAGAGTTTATGATTGAGCTGCCGATTGGCTGAATTTGACGATCGCTTATCATCTTTGTAATAATTAATTGTCAACAATCAAAGAATCGGAGGTCTTTATGAACACTTACGATCATAATTTGTGGGTTCTCGACGATGAACGACACACAATTTCCCTCGCAAAATGGCAAAAGACCATTGATGTGATGGCTAATCTTTTTCAAGCACCTGCAGGGTTTATCGTGCAGCATACAAATCAAGGATATCAGGTGGTCATTGCCAGTCAACAAGAGTCCAATCCCTATCCTGCGGGAGGAGGAATTATTCCTCTCAATTGTAATATCTTCTGTCGCAAAATTATGCAAACTCGTGAAAAGCTCTACGTGAAAAATGCTAAAGTCGATCCCTATTGGGATGATAATCCCGAGGTTGCACAAGATGGTTTTATGTCCTACTATGGCTTACTCGTAAGCTGGCCTGACAATACTCCCTTTGGCACAATTTGCGTGATGGATTTCAAACAGACAGATTACCAGAAAGACTATTTGGATTTGATGGAAGAACTGCGAAATCTCGTTGAATACGATCTACGACTTTTTGAACAATACCAAACTACAGCCAAACTCGCAACGAATCTGGAAAAAAACAATCACGAATTAATGGAAGCCAAAAAACAGGCCGATATCGCCAACCAAGCGAAAAGCTCCTTCATCGCCAATATGAGCCACGAATTGCGATCACCCCTTAACGCCATCCTGGGATTCACGCAAATCATGACTCGTTCTCAAACTCTCCCCCCAGAACATCAAGAAAGCGTCGGCATTATCAACCGCAGTGGAGAGCATCTTTTAACCCTAATTAATAACGTCCTCGACCTCTCCCAAATCGAAGCGGGACGCATTACCCTCAACGAAAAAAACTTTGACCTGCATCGCCTGCTCGATGACATTCACGATATGTTCCAACTCAAGGCCAATGATAAAGGCTTGCAGTTGCTCTTAGAACCGGCAGAAAATCTCCCCCGCTACATTCGCACCGATGAAGTCAAACTCCGCCAAATCCTGATTAATTTGATTAACAATGCACTCAAATTTACCGAACGAGGAGGCATTTCTATTCAAGTCAGCCAGCAATCCTCCCTAACCCTCCTTGGTAAGGGAGAAGGGGGGATGATCCAACAACCAAAAACAATATATTTTGCAGTCGAAGACACCGGAGCAGGAATCGCCCCGGAAGAACTCGACAAGCTCTTTCAAGCCTTTAGCCAAACTGAAAGTGGCAAACAAGCGCAGGAAGGTACTGGGTTAGGACTCTCCATCAGTCGTAAATTTGCAGAGTTAATGGGGGGAGAAATGAGGGTTACCTCTCGCGTGGGAGAAGGAACAGTCTTTAGTTTTGATATTCAATATCAAGAAGTGGCAGCCACCGATGTAGAAGTATTAAGGGCTAAACGTCGCATCATTGCCCTTGAACCCGGTCAACCCCGCTATCGCATTCTCATTGTCGATGATAAACCCGTCAATCGCCAGCTTTTAATCCATTTGCTCAATCCTTTGGGTTTCGAGTTGCAAGAAGCCAGCAATGGTAAAGAAGCTATTAAAATGTGGGAGGAATGGGAACCCCATCTGATTTGGATGGATCTGCGGATGCCGGTGATGGACGGATTTGAAGCCACCCAAAAGATTAAAGCCAGCACCAAAGGAAAAGCGACGACAATTATTGCTCTGACTGCCAGTGTTTTGGAGGAAGAACGGGCGGTGGTATTATCGGTAGGATGCGATGATTTTATGCGCAAACCCTTCCGAGACGAACAAATCTTTAAAGCTCTCGAACAACATATAGGAATTCGTTACATCTATGAAGAGATAGAGCCTCCCTCTGAGGACAATGCTCAACAAAAGGAAGTACTGACAGCAGAAAATTTGCAAGCACTCTCCCCAGAACTGCAACTGCAATTGCGTCAGGCGGTGATTAGTGCGAGCAAGAAAAAAATCGGGGCAGTGGTAGCGGCTATTGCAGAACAAAATCCGGCTTTATCGGAAGCTATCGCTACTTGTTTCCATAACTTTGAATACGATAAAATTTTAGATTTAATTCCCAAAGAGGAGGTTTAAAGATGAATGCGGACTCCATGTCACTCGGTCAAATTGCTGTGGTAGATGATACGGCAGCGAATTTGCATCTCCTCTGTAATCTGTTGGAAAATGCTGGCTATGATGTCCGTCCTTTTCCAAGGGGAGCAATTGCCTTAGAAGGGATTACCTATTCGCCTCCAGATTTGATCCTGCTGGATATTCAAATGCCAGAAATGAATGGCTACAACATCTGCGAGAAACTGAAAAGCAATGAATCTACGGAAAATATTCCCGTGATTTTTATCAGTGCGTTCAATGAAACCTTTGATAAAGTGAAAGCCTTTCAGGTTGGAGGGGTGGATTATATTACCAAACCCTTCCAAGCGGAAGAAGTTCTCGTAAGGGTGGCTACTCACCTCGAACTGTACCAAATTAAAAGGCAGTTGCAAACAACCAATAGCATTCAAGCAGAACAACTTGCAGTACAGAATGCTCAACTCCTGCATCTCAATCAATCTTTACAAGAGGCAAATCAACAATTGCAACGCAACTATGAGAAACTCAAACAGACTCAACTGCAACTGATACAAACAGAAAAGATGGCGACTTTGGGGAACTTGGTAGCAGGAGTAGCTCACGAAATTAATAATCCTATTGGGTTTGTTGAAGGGAATATTCGTGCAGCTTTTGAGTATTTGCAAGATTTACTGACTATACTTTCTTTATATGCAGAAAATACCTCTCCACCAGAGTCAATTATCTCAGAGATTTCGGATCTAGATCCGAAATTTATTGCGGAAGATTTTCGTCAACTAATGGTATCCATGGAAAAAGGATGCGAACGCATTCGCAAGATCAGCATATCTTTGCGTATCTTTTCCCGCAAGGATACCGCCAGTAAAACTGAGTTTAATTTACATGAGGGAATTGACAGCACCTTGTTAATCTTAAAATATCGCCTGAAAGCAAATAAAGATCGTCCGGCCATTGAAGTGGTTAAAAATTACGGTAACATTCCGCCAGTGAAATGCTATGCGGGACAACTCAATCAAGTGTTTATGAATCTGTTGGCTAATGCGATCGATGCTTTGGATGAAAGCAATGAAGGTAAAGTTTTTGAAGAGATAGAAGAAAGGCCGAATTGCATTAAAATCAGCACAGAGTTAAGTAGCTCGCATAATAGTATAATTGTGCGTATTTCTGATAATGGAGTGGGAATGCCCAAAGAGGTAAAAGCGAAAATATTCCAGCAAGGATTTACTACCAAAGGAGTGGGTAAAGGAACGGGTTTGGGCATGGCGATCGCCCATCAAATAGTAACAGAAAAACACGGTGGTCAGATTAGTTGTGATTCAACAGTTGGGCAAGGTACAATTTTTACCATCATAATTCCCAGATAAAATATTGTATTTTTCATTTTTCCTAATATTAAAAATATTACCACAATTAAACAAAAAATTCAACTCTTTAAGTATAAATTTATATGATGTCCGGTTTTTTATTATTGGAGATGTCTATTGATATAGTCAAAGCTCCAGCAATATTTAGGCAGTTCCGATTATAGTGTGCTAACTGATAACTGATAACTGAAATTACCGAATAATTAAGGTTTAAAGCCTCTCCTTTAAAGGAGAAACAAGTGGTCGTTTGCTTTTGCTTCGCAAAACTGGCGTAACGCAACGCTGACGCGAAACGCGACAGCGGAACGGAGTTCTATCTTCGCAGCTTCCCGCAGGGTGGGATGGCGAGGTCTCGGAGCTGTCCTCCAATCGACCAAGAGAGAAAAAATTTTCCTTTTAGTCAATCCTCTTCTTGAAAAGAAGAGGTAATTATTAATTATTAATTATTAATTATTAATTGTTGAACTATTCTGCTTAATTTCCTCAATTAACTGTGATACTTTAGCAGGTTTCATCGCTGCTGTTTCTGGTGCTATAGCAGAAGGCCAAGCCTTTTTTAATTCTGTCATATTTGCTTGTATTTTTTCATCAATATCAGAATATTTACTCGCCATTTCATCCGCTATATTTGTGTATAAAATCTCTGCATAGTCAACAAAGCCTCGTGAGTCTTGATACTCAATAATTTCGACAATTTTTCCATCAAGAATTGCAGCTTCATATTCTGCTCCAGCAGTATCTAATAATCCATTAATCACCTGTAGTACAAATGCTGAATTTTGACGTTTTTCATCTGGCAAATTAGAAATAGCTGTATCAATTTCCTGCACAGTTTCTTCATACATACTATTCAATTTATTAGTATCTCCAGCACCAGCTACTACAAAATCATTCAAATTATTAAGGCTACTTTTGAACTGTTTAACACCCCGCTCATCCAACTGATTTTCAATATCTATATATAATTCTTCTACCGGATGCCCAAAATGAGGTTTTGCCTGGTCTACTTTTCCGGCTGCAATTAATTCTTTTCCTACTAATAAATGCCCCTTCATTAATCCCAAGTTTGTCATATAGTCAACATCTTTACTTTCCGAATCAACAGCCAAACTAGGAGTAGACAAAAACATAGAATTATTACTCATAGTTGGCTGAATATTAGGATGAAAAGCGATCGCTAATAAAGTAGTAACAAACCCAACAAACAAATAACGGAAAACAGAATTTATTTTAATCATAATTAATTACCTGATAAATTGATAATTTACTCAAAATTTTAAGTTTGAGACAAAACCTCAAATAGACCAATACAACCACTTTCTGCAATTGTATCTTGGTGGGGATGAAACATATATTTACCTGGATAGGGATAGGAAAATTCTAGAATATGTCTTTCCGCAGTTCCCATAGTAATTACATCTGTTTCTTGTGAGGGTTTAAGACTCATACCAGTAGAATAAACCCGGAAAAAATTTGCATGAATATGAAATGTTGCGACCGGGTCAAACTCAATCATATTCAGTAAATACAAACGTACCAGTTGATTTTGCTGAATTGATATCGGATGGGTTTTGTAATAATTTGGCAAACCATTAAAAGCATAAAGCTCATTTTTGCCATCACCATTAGTGTCATAACCTCCCATTACTAATACGATCTCATCTGCAGGGGGACGAGAGTTGGGAGGGTCAACAATAAACATTCCGTACAACCCTTTAGTGACATGACGAGTTACTGGGGTAATATGGCAATGATAGAGATGAACGCCAAAAGGTTGAGCGTCAAATTCATAAATGGTTGTTTTCCCATGACGCACTGGACGCACTCCATCTACTTCTGCTGGATGAATACCGTGGAAGTGCATTGTGTGGGCGTGACCACCTTCGTTCTCGAAAATTATTCTGACTCGTTCCCCTTCTGTTGCTCGTAATGTTGGCCCAGGCACCCGACCATTATAGTTCCAACTAATAAAGGATACTGCTTGATTTAGTTGTAATTTAGAATTAATTGCTTTTATCTGAAATTCTCGGATTTGACGACCGTTTTCTTGTTTGATAATTCCATAATCAAATTCTCTTAGGGTATTTGTAGGATCTAATTCTATAGTATTGATGGCGGCCCTAGCTTCGAGTGATGATGACAATGCAGGTATAATATATTGAGTGGTAATGCCAGCTAAAGTTACTCCACTACCTACTAAACCTAGCTTTAGGAATTGCCGTCTGTTCCAAATTGCTGATTTTTCTGGCTCTAGGGGATTAGCCATAGTTGTATAAAATTATTGACAGTTTTTATTAATAAGTTGATAATTACAATATAGTTATTTTCTATTTTTGTCAATAAGTAGCTATAAAAGTAATTCTGCTTACCTATATTTATTGATGGATATCTGCTTGAGGGGATGAGGAGGAATTTTATATGATTATTGGTTAAGCAATGTTATTTTCTAAGGTTGATGGGGAGAGTTCATTAATGGATAATTGATAATTACCTCGGGCTTTAACTGTTACGGAATTGAATATAAGGAAATATTATTTCTTTTTTCCCCTTAAAAGGGGGAGGCTTTAAACCAGAATTATTTAATTATTAATTATTAATTATTAATTATTAATTATTCGGTAACAAACCTACCCCATCTACTGGTATTGCTCAGAAAAGGTATTTAGTGCGATCGCATCAAAAAAAATTAGGTTTATAAAAACTGATGCTTAGTTTCTAGAAACCGTTACGACCCCAGACTACCATAGAAATAGAGAAACCGAACACAACTAAAAGTGAAACCCAGCCTAATGACAAAATATCCATAACTACAATTTAGAAAAAGATAAACATTTACTCCAAACTTTATAATATTTGATTTAGGGTATTTTGACTAGATGAAAAAATCAAAAGTATCAAACAGGATAATAATATTAAGTTTATCGCAATTTATGTATAAATTTAAGTATGTCAAGCCGTCTGAAAAACAAGATAAGATTAAGTGAGACAAAAAACTGATGGTAATCAATAAAAAGATATAATATATGGTCTATAACTCATCAAATTTTACCTTCACAGAAAGAATAGAATCTCTCAAAGCAGGAACTATAGCTGGTATTTCCCTATTTTTAACCTCTGGGGCGATCGCCTTGGGCAACAGCCTATTTTTGGCCCATAAGTTTGAGTTATTGGCAGATTTAGAAATTATAGCTCTAGGCTGGAATGTTTTGTTTCAGGGCGTGATCGCTTTTATTAGTGGATTTCTGTTTGGCGTGACTTATCGTTATATTATCCGTCAGGATAGCAACCCCCATCTAAAATCTGGAGCAGTAGTGGCCTTTGGTAGTGTCAGAGGTTTGGGACAAATTGATGTGGGATTAAGTTATGGGGATACATTTCTTGATTTATGGCCTTTAATGGTCTTGGGAATAGAAAGTGTAGTGGCTTTTGCTGTGGCTGGCCTTGTTTTGGATTGGAGTATTAATCAAAAGTGGATTAAATCTTTTCCTTCTTTATAGCAATATGATTTTAGTTGTGAGATATTGAAAACTTTTACGGAACAGAGAACAGGGAACAGGGAACACAGAAGAAGAAAAAAACGTATCATATAAAAATAATAATTGCTATATTCTATACTTTTAAGGAATATCTCAATTCTCACAACTGATTCCTGATTGCTATACCTAATTAAGATGAATAAATATTTAGCAATAAAAAAGCGGATAATTTTTGGTAAATAATCACAAATTTTTTATCAAAATAGTTGATATTTTTTCTTTGGTATTAGGGAAAAATGAAGCAATCCGATTGCTCTTTCTTTAATCCTAAATAATATGTAATTTCTGGGCAGATATTCACATTTTTTAGACGGATTGCTATGATAAATATAGAAATTTATTCTAGGTTAAAATAATCAACTATAGTCACGCAACATTTTTTTGATTTCCATATTATGTAACTCTTCTTGACCAATCATGGTGCGAGCATATTCTTCTAAATATATACTTGCGTTTTCTACAATTTGTAAGAAGTTTTTATATAGTTGTAAAGCTTTAGCTTCATGGTTAAGACTTTCCTTTAAAAGGTCTGGTACTGAATGTTGATTTGTTTCTTCAATTGGAGCTACTTTTAATGTGGGATGACCTTCTAAACCTGTTAATATTTCTCCTGCTTGTTGAGCATGAAGTAAAGATTCATTTGCTTGGGCTTGAAAAAATTGTACAATTGGTATGCGATTAGGTCCTGTCACCATTAGGGAGTAGTGAGTATAGCGCACTACTCCTGCTAGTTCAAATTCCATAATAGAGTTTAATAACTCTACAGCTTTTTCTGTATTAAGTTCTATCATTTTAGTGTCTCAATTCTTAGTTTGTTCAGCTTAATTGTCACTTCTGAATTATATACATTTAATCAATAAAATATATTATTTTAACTTTTATTTAAAGAAGCACTCAGCAGTTAGCAATCAGCAATCAGCAGATTTTTTTTGAGACGTTGATAAGGTTGCTTTTACCTTCCCCAAAATTAATTGCTGATAGCTAATAGCTGATGGCTGTTTGCGCAGCATTCCGCAGGAAATGCTTACATTAATTGTCTTCTGGTAGTGGGGTAGGTTTTGCCACAGTTATATCATTCTTCACAAAGTCTAATTGTTGAGGACTGATAACTTCTTTGACCGCCAGTTCATTAATATCTTTGTAAGGACGATTCTCTTTGATTTTTGCTGGTAGATCTGGTATGTTTAACTTGATTGCTAATTTTTTTAAGTCTGAATCTGAAGCATCATTTATATCTATTTTGCTTATGTTGTCAGTAGCAGTAGATACTGATGAATTTATACTATTAGGACTAGCGTTAGGATCTACAGTTGGAGTAGTTGTATTTGCACAGGAACTCATAGCAATTAAACTAGCAATGATTCCAGATAAGGATAGAAAACGAAAGTGATTCATCATATTAGTTAAGTAAGTTTTTTGGCTAATGCTAAGACAATTTAATATTGTAAGGGGTCTCAAAAATATTGACAATTTTTTACATATTAGTTTTTTTTATTTTATCTTTATTAAAGTCTTAATCCTATCATCTTATTTTTGATAGTAATAGTTACTAACTCAAAGTTTAAAAGCAATTTTAAATCTTTAAAAGATAAATAATGACAGAGGTGGCTAAAAGTGAATAACGAATGGGTGTGCTATTTGATTTCTCTGGCGTTGCGACTATAACCATCTCTCCACCCTGCAATACTTCGACTAAGACTTATGGGTAAGGGATAGCTTTGAAAGGGGGAATGCCTTCTGCCTTATTCAAAAAAAATTTTAAAACTTAATTATTATTTTGTCCACATATAGGTTAGGGAAATGATAAACACTCAAACTCAGTCAGGGATTGCTTCTGACTTCTGACTTCTGACTTCTGACTTGCGCGTAGCGCTATAATGCCCTCCCCAGGGATTGTTAATTTTTGTAAAAAAGTGTTTACTAAATAACAGAGATATGAAAGTCATTAAGGCCAAAAAAGTCAGCAATATTTGAGAAAAATGGTCACTGGTGTCTTTGAAGAAGGCAGAAGGAAAAATCTAGCGTTGTCTGAGTTTTCAGCTTTTTATCTGTCCTCACCTTTCCTTCCACTGCTATAACCCCGTTGACGGTGGGGTATTAAACCCGCCACAGAAAAGATAATTCTCTGTAAATCAAAATGCCATACCTAAAATTTGCTTACTTTCAAAATTCTATCTGTACAACTGTTGTCAAAGTAATGAAGATGAGAAAACAGCTTTTAATATGGTCAACATTGGCCTTTGTCATCCCTAGTGTTCTACTGAGCAGTTGTCAAACCCAAACAACTGAAACTGAGACCGAGCAAACCCAAACAACTGACAATACTCCAGGTACTCTCAAACTTCGTGCCAACGGAGAAGACTTTGTCAGAGAAGGTTTCGTTACTAAAGATGGTTGGAAAGTAACATTTGACCAACTTTACGCGAATTTAGTGGAAGTCACTGCTTACCAAACAGACCCACCCTATAATGCTGAAACGGGAGGAAAACCAGAGACAAAAGAAAAGGTCATTCTTGCTCAAACTAAAACAGTAGACTTAGCAGAGGGGGATGAAACTGCGGAAGCTATTTTGGTAAGTGAGGTATCTGCACCTCCTGGTCGCTACAATGCCATCTCTTGGAAAATGCCCAAAGCAACGGTTGGCCCTGCTCAGGGTTATTCTCTATTAATTAATGGCACAGCAACTAAAGATGGTCAGACTATACCTTTTACCCTCAAAATTGACCAGGAGCTAGAATTTACCTGTGGAGATTTTGTTGGAGATGAGCGTAAAGGTATTCTCCAAGGTGGAGATACCGCAGAATTGGAGGCAACATTCCATTTTGACCATCTTTTCGGTGATGGTAGTGCCGCCTCAGATGACGAAATTAATACAGGAGCATTAGGTTTTGCACCTCTAGCAGCGATCGCCGAAGGAGGAAAAGTTGAAGCAGATATGGCTATATTGAAAAGCAAACTTTCTGCTGATGACTACCAAAAGTTAATGGCAATTTTACCCAGTTTGGGTCATGTAGGTGAAGGCCATTGTCATGAGTCATTAGTAAGTCAAAATTAAAAAGTCAAAGATAATTTTTGTCTAGTGCCGCTACGCGGAAGTCAAAAGTCGTAGGGGCGAATGGCATTGGCTAGCGCAAAGCTCCGCTAACGCCCTCAAAAGTATTGATTGGAAGGCTTTTAGGATTTTGTAACTGGTTAGTTATTTCTTCCATCCTGCACTAATAATTTATTGGACTTTTAGCATTGTAAGAAATCTAATAAATTAAATTGGGTAATTTAGTAATTCGGGATTTTCTATAAAATAAATCCTATCTCATTGTAAATAATGGCAAGATTGCTAAGGTAAAAATTATCCATAGGTAAGATATGAAATGGCAATTTGTTATTCCTTTAATATTTTTATCTTCAGTAAGTTTACAGGGAAAAGCCATCGCTCATGGAGTGAAAATTCAGCATCAAATTACTCAGGCAATTAAGATTAATGCTACTTACGATACTGGTACTCCTTTACCTAATGCTTCGGTCACAGTTTATGCTCCTATCGATCCAAGTAAAGTATGGTTAAAAGGCACAACTGATGAGCAAGGAAATTTTATTTTTTCCCCTGATTCTTCTCAGTCTGGAACTTGGGAAATTAAGGTGCGTCAAGCTGGTCATGGTGGACTTGTTAGTATTCCTTTTCAAGTAGATGAATCTCACAATTATCATCATCATAATGTTAGCAAAAATCACAAGTATTTAGCCAATATTTCTAATGATTATAACCCACTACAAAAAGGATTAATGATTGGTTGTACTATGTGGGGTTTTGTGGGAACTGGTTTATTTTTTTGGCGATTTAAAACTCAAGATCGACCACAAGAAGAACATTAGAATAATGTTTATTAATGGATAATTGATAATTACCTCTGGTTAAAACCGTTACGGAATTGAATATAAGGAAATATTATTTCTTCTCTTGGTTCATTGGATATGGTTAGGAAACCCATCCATCCCACCCTACGGGAAGCTCCGAAGAGAGAACTCCGTTCCGCTGTCGCTTTTCGCGTCAGCGTTGCGTTACGCCAGTTTTGCGAAGCAAAAGCAAACGACCGCTTTTTTCCCCTTAAAATGGTCGGCTTTAAACCATAATTATTTAATTATTAATTATTAATTATTAATTATTAATTATTAATTATTATTTGACCTTTATCAGGATAATTTTAAATCTTCAATAATGCACATTTCAGAAGGTATTTTGCCTGCTCAACTATGTATTAGTGGCTATGGGATTACTTCTTTAATTACCTGGTATTCTCTACGCCAAATTAATCGTTTACCAAATCCTCAAGCTAGCATTCCTAAAGCTTCTTTATTAACAGCAGCTTTTTTTGTGGCTTCTAGTATTCATATTCCTATTCCACCAGCTAGCGTGCATTTAGTATTAAATGGTTTGTTAGGAACTGTTTTAGGTTATTATGCTTTTCCAGCTATACTTGTTGGTCTATTTTTTCAAGCAATAATGTTCGGACATGGTGGTTTAACTACTTTAGGAATTAATGCTTTAATTATGGGAATACCTGCACTTTTGGCTTATCAAATATTTCAGCTACGTCATATTTTAGGACATGGAATTAAGGAAAATTTATCTATGAGTATTTTTGGATTTATTGCTGGAGCTAGTGCTATTGGAGTTTCTAGTTTAATATTTTTTACGATAATTATTACAAATGTACCTTCTGGGTTTGATAGTGTCTTAGAGCAGAGAGTAATTTATGGATTAATGATTTCTCATATTCCTTTGATGGGAATAGAGGGTATTTTGACTGCAATGATTATTAGTTTTTTGCGTCGAGTTATGCCAGAGCTTTTACCTTCTTAGAACTGTTGTATAGTTAGGGGTTGGGAGTAGGGGAGTAGGGAATTCATTAATTGATAATTGATAATGGATAATTGATAATTACCTCTGGTTAAAACCGTTACGGAATTGAATATCAGGAAATATTATTTCTTTTCTCTTGGTCGATTGGATATGTTTAGGAAACCCATCCATCCCATCCTACGTTCATTAATGGATAATGGATAATGGATAATTGATAATTACCTCTGGTTTTAACCGTTACGGAATTGAATATCAGGAAATATTATTTCTTTTCTCTTGGTCGATTGGATCTGGTTAGGAAACCCATCCATCCCATCCTACGTTCATTAATGGATAATGGATAATGGATAATTGATAATTACCTCTGGTTTTAACCGTTACGGAATTGAATATCAGGAAATATTATTTCTTTTCTCTTGGTCGATTGGATCTGGTTAGGAAACCCATCCATCCCATCCTACGTTCATTAATGGATAATGGATAATGGATAATTGATAATTACCTCTGGTTTTAACCGTTACGGAATTGAATATCAGGAAATATTATTTCTTTTCTCTTGGTCGATTGGATCTGGTTAGGAAACCCATCCATCCCATCCTACGTTCATTAATGGATAATGGATAATGGATAATTGATAATTACCTCTGGTTTTAACCGTTACGGAATTGAATATCAGGAAATATTATTTCTTTTCTCTTGGTCGATTGGATCTGGTTAGGAAACCCATCCATCCCATCCTTCGGGAAGCTCCGAAGTTCGACCGCTTTTTTCCCCTATCCAAGGGGAGTCTTCAAGGCGCGAATTATTTAATTATTAATTATTAATTATTAATTATTCGGTAAGCTGCACTAACGACCGCTTTTTCCCCTTAAAAGGGGAAGCTTCAAGGCGCGAATTATTTAATTATTAATTATTAATTATTAATTATTAATTATTAATTACTCGGTAAGGGAGATTAAATATTGAAGTAACTATAGAATTATCAACATATACTATATAACCGGATTCTATATGAAACTAGGGAATATCGTGATGGAAAATATGTGAGGGGGAAAATTTCATAGGTTATACGCAGAAGGAAGAAGGAAGAAGAAAAAATCTGGCATTGTCTGAGTTTTAAGCTTTTGATATGTCCTTACCTTTCCTTCGACTGCTATATCCTTCAAATCAATCTTGAATAACTATTAGTGAGTCAAATTTTTAACTACAATTTTTTCCTTCTTTTGTTATCTGTTCCTTTGCTTTCAAAGTTAGATGTTAGATTGAATTGAAAAAGGAATGCTATACTTAGGTGACTGAAAAATTCTAGTCTCAATTCTCCCATTTTAAGGGGATAAAAAAAGAGAATATTCCAGACTTGAAGTCTCTTGCTTCAGAATAACACTTCAATTATTAAGTAATTAACACAGACTGAATAACTTTTTTTGATAATTAGCAAGCCAGTTATTGTTAATTATTCTTATGTTTACTTCTCCCCCTATTCTCCTCCTGGGAGGGGGAGGGGCGAGGGGTGGGTCTCCTACTCCCCCGCTCAAGAAGGAGAAGAGACAATTAATTATTAATTGTGGAAAACCTACTATCTAATACCTATTCTACTATAGTAAGTAATGAAATTTGCCCTAGATGAATATGCCAATTTAAACTCTCCAATACATCGGTGGGATGTGAGATATAAACTTATTGCTTTAATGGCATTAATGTTTGCTTTTGCTACTGTGAATAGTTGGTATTTAATTCCACTAATGCTTTTAGTAATTATTCTTCTTTATGGAGTTTCAAAACTACCTTTATCATTTTTAATTAGTCGATTACGTTATCCAGGTTTTTTTTTGTTAGGAGTAATCGTATTATTACCTTTTTTATCTGGTCAAACAATTATTTGGCAATACGGATTTTTGACAATTCGCCAGGAAGGATGTCTGGCAGTGATATTAATTGTTAGTCGTTTTTTTGCCATTATGACTACTTGTTTAATTTTATTCGGTACAAGTTCGTTTTTAACAACAATCAAAGGAATGAGACAGCTAGGAATTTCTCCAATTATTACCGATATACTGTTGTTATCTTATCGTTATATTTTTGAAATATCTAATCAACTGAGTATGATGCTGAAAGCCACTAGATTAAGAGGTTTTCAACGCAGCAAAATTAGTTGGAGAAATTTATCAGTTTATGCTGCTCTTACAGGTAGTCTTTTAGTGCGAAGTTATCAACAATCAGAACGAGTTTATCAGGCAATGTTGTTGCGCGGTTATGGCAATGTGTTACATAATAAAAATAATAGAATATACTCTAGCTCTAGAAACAATCTTAAATCTAGAACTGACTCAATATATCTATTCCTCTGTCTGATAATTGCTGCTAGTTTTGTCATGGCAGAAATATTTTTTTTTACTGTTAATAATTAGTCATAGATCAAATGCAAGACGATTACCCACAAGCTGGAGTCTATGTTAAAGATTTATTGTTTGAATATCCACAAAATGAACCGATTTTACGGAATCTTTCATTGACAATTAAGCCTGGAGAAAAAGTCGCTTTGTTAGGACCTACAGGTACAGGAAAAAGTACTTTTATGGAAACTTTGGTAGGCTTAAAAAAACCTGTATCTGGTGAAGTTTGGATTCAAGGAATTCTCCTAGAAGAAAAAACTTTATCTCAAGTACGTCGTCAAATAGGTTTTTGTTTCCAAAATCCTGATGACCAACTATTTATGCCTACGATTTTAGAGGATATAACTTTTGGTCCCCTTAACTATGGTTTATCTCCAGAAATTGCTACAGAAATTGCTCATAATTTGTTAGTAAAATTTGGTTTAGAAAAGTATGCAAATAGATCTGTGTATGAACTTTCAGGAGGTCAAAAAAAATTGGCTGCTTTAGCCGCTGTTTTAGCGTTAAAACCAGAAATTTTAATATTAGATGAACCCACTAATGGTCTAGATCCTTTATGGCGAAAAAATTTAGCTAAAATTATCTTACAATTACCAGTTAAAATTATATTAATTGCTTCCCATGATTTAAACTGGGTTGCTAAAGTAACTAAACGTACTTTGATTTTGCAATCTGGTCAAATTCAAGTAGATACTTCTACTCAAAATATTATTCAAGATAGTTCAACTCTTGAATATTACGGTTTACCCATTGATTATTAAAACAATTAATAATTAATAATTAATAATTAATAATTACCTCTCCTTTAACAGAAGAGAGGATATATTTCGGTTTCTTTCCTACTCCCCTATTCCCTCACTCCCCCACTCCCTTACTCCCTTACTCCTTCCTGACTTTTAACCCACCCACACGCACTTCAATTTGTATCATTAAAAGTAGTATATAAATCCGTGGCTTGGTAGATATTTAGGGCTTGCTGATTAAATCTAAAAGTATTTACAGATAAAGGTTTTAGCCTTTTTGGTGCCTTGAAAAAGTGCGCCTGTTTCAGTCTAAAAGCCTCAAAAAGAAGCGTATTTTAGGTGCATAGTATTTTAGGCGCATAGTTGGGCAGAAAAATTATTCTTACAAAACTTAGCTCCTACCTCCTCTAAGTACCCCTAACTCCTGACTCCTGACTCCTGACTCCTGACTCCTGACTCCTGATTCCTGACTCCTGATAACTGAAGTGACTTTTAACGATGAAATTTGCGCATTGTTTCTTGATAAAGAAACATAGCAAAATCTTTAATAATTTCCTCATTTTGAAAATAATTTCCGTACTTTTTCTTTGCGGTTTCGATGCAAATTTTCATAATCTCAGATGATTCCTCAATATAGTCAGCGATCGCCTGCTTTTGCTCTTGTTTTGTATGATGATGTCTAAAGTCTGGGTGTATATGATGTCTGAGTTCTGAATGTAAGGGAAATGTAGTTTCTGAAGTTATTTTAATATCTTTTCCTACTGGATGAACTATTTTTTTACCCCTTCTTTTTTGAACTTCTTCTGCAAAACCAGATGCAATTATACCTGCTGGTAGACCAAAAATTCCGATACCTAAAAATGCTACAGCAGCACTTAATAATTTGCCTACATTAGTTGTAGGATAAACATCTCCATAACCCACAGTTGTTAAAGTTACTACTCCCCACCACATAGTCTCTAAAATGCTAGAAAATTTTTCTGGTTGTGCTTCATTTTCGGCAAAAAACATGAGGCTTGAAACAAAGACTAATACAAAAATTACTATTAGCAATGTAGCTATTAGTTCTTCTTTTTTGAGAACTATAACTTTAATAATAGTCCGCAGTGACTCAGAATATCTACTGATTTTAAATAAGCGAAATAAACGCAGTAATAATGTGAATTTTATAAATCCTAAACTGGGAAATAATACTTGCAAATAAAATGGCAAAATAGCTATCAGGTCTATTATGGATAAGGGGGTAATTATATATTTTAATCTCCCACTAATAGGATGACGATATTTAGGGTTAATTGTACATACCCATATTCTGATAAAATATTCTAAAGTAAACAATCCTGTTATCATTATTTCGATTAATTCTAAATCTTCAGAATAAATATCTGAAAATGTGGGAGAAGTTTCCAAAATAAATGCACTGACACTAATGCTTGTTAAAATAGTAATCAGCAAATCATCTAGCAAACTAAAAAAATTTTTCTGGTCTGAATATTCAAAAATATAGTAAATTTGCTCTTTCAAAGATTTACGTTTTTTCTCTATTTTCATGATTTTTTTTACTAACAAAGTTAATGTTTACATTGATTTTTTTCTGAAATTTTAAGAAGGGAATATGGAATAGCGGTATGACCTAGTGCCGCTACGCGGAAGTTAAAAGCGAGTGCGTAATTCTGAGGTCCCCTCAGAATGTAAGACGCACTCAAGACAGTCAATCATTTTTGATTTGTAATTGTTTTAAGATTTTGTAACTGGTCAGTTATTTCCGCCATCCTGCACTAGGGTAGACAAAGCGCTTTAGCTCCTTTATAAGAGGCTAAAAGTAACTTGGTAGTACATCAGGAGAAGTAAGAAAATTCTGATAAATATAGCAGTACGTTCTTTGGCGTTTGACAATAAATCTGAGTGAAAAGGGAGTAGGGAGTAGGGAGGTAGAAAGCAGGAAATAGAGGAATATTTACGTAGTGCGATAAATTCCGTAGCGCCGTGAGTTAAGCATAGGGGTTTAGGGATTTTTTTTGGCGCTGCGCTTTTAGAAAAAGAGGGTTTATAATAGTCTAATTTTATTCTAGCAATAAAAATTTCCATATTCTTACATCAAAATATATTTACTAATAATTTCAAATATTAAATCCAAAATTGTTTCTTTTAATACTTACTAATTGATGGCAATAAGTTAAAATATGAGAATATACTTTCTCCTTGTTGTCAGTACAAAGGGAAGTGTTCAACAATTAATAATTAATAATTAATAATTAATAATTAACAATTACCTCTCCTTGAAAAGAAGAGGATTGACGCGGAGCGTGAAAATTTTTTCTTTTCTTGAAGGTTGAGCGCATTTTTTAGTTAAAAAAAGTCCAAGCTTAATGGTCCTAATGGTTCAAAAAATTAGCATATTAGGCAAGAGTTGGGCAGAATAATCCCTTGATTATTCTTTCTCCTACCTCCTCTATAATTCCCATTTCTCCTGTCTCCCTCTCCTGGGAGGGGCCCGCAGGTGGGTTGTCTCCTGTCTCCTACCCTTACCCATAAGACTTTTTCAGCAAACCCTAATTATTCGGTAAAAATTAAGTTATCTCTATATTTTTCAAGATAGAAAAAATCAGACTGATAGCTGAGGTGCAAATTTCTATAGTCAGACATTACAAAATTTCTCTACCATAGCAGTAAGTTGATATAAATTAACCTAAAATACAAATTTTTCTTGATTTACAAAAAAACAATATTTATCAAGTTAATCATTTTTTCAGCTCACCAAAATTATTTAGTATTTCCATGAAGATTAGCCAAAAAATTTTGATGTTAAGCGACTAACTTAATTTTCATAACTAACTTAAGCAGTAGTGCAAAAAATTTGTATATAACTGTAAGTATTTCCTGCGGAATGCTGCGCAAACAGCTCTTAGCACTCAGCACTGAGTGTAAATAATGAATAATTCTTTTTCAGGTTGAAGGAGCGTACCTTGGCAGTAACTTTTAATTCTCTCTCAATTTTTCAATTGCTTTGACCTCCTACTCTCATAAATAGCTGATAGCTGATAGCTGATGGCTGAATGCCTACATATAACTTCCTCTGTAAACCCTTAGAGAGAGAAGTTAATATCGCAGTCAAAGAAAAGGACGCAGACAGGTCAAAAGCTTAAAACTCAGACAACAATATTTTTCCTTCTTTATTCTGCTAAACAATTAATTTTGCTGAAGTACCTATACTAAACTTTTTCAGGACTTAGACATAACCACCAGATATAGTTAACGGCCGTTAACCTTTTACAAATAGTGTATAATTTCCTATTTTGTGTAAGCCCTGTTTTCTTTTTGTAGCCTAAAAAATATAGATAAGATATTTCCTATTTTCTGTAACTTAAACTATTTATTTTATTTCTTTAACCGAAAAAAAATCTTTTCTTAACCTCCTGGAAATATTTATTTAATCTTCACCTAATAAGATGTCTTGGGAATTAGTAAAAATTTCCAATTGATTTATATATCAAAGCTGAAAGAATCAAATAGACATTTCAGCTTGTTCAGACATTTGGATTTAGATTGATTCCTCAAAATCAACTACTAGGCATATTTCTTGACTGTATTTTCATGCCTTAGATAAAACTTTTTTTTATCAAATTTCCAAATAAAAAATCAATCTAAAACATCAATTTTAAGGTGAGAGGAGAATCAAATGGCAGAATTAACAGGATTTGCTGTATTACCAGCAGACACATTTGCAGAAGGTCCCCCATCAGGAAACTTCATTGATACAGATAACCGACCCACGCCATTTGACAGTCAACCAGTACAAGGATTTAGTGGCGTTCAATTTGCTCCTGGTAGCGAAGATGGCAGCACCTATTGGTTTTTGTCTGATAACGGTTTCGGTTCTCAAGGAAATAGTGCAGATTATTTGCTCAGACTATATCAAGTTGACCCCGACTTTGCTGGAGTTGAAGATGGCAATGCTAGTGTTGATGTTCAAGATTTTATTCAACTAGCAGATCCTAATAATCTGATACCTTTCGATATTGTTAATGAAGATACAAGCGATCGCCTCCTCACTGGAGCAGACTTCGACCTCGAGTCTTTTGTTATTGATAATAATGGTGATATTTGGATAGGAGAAGAATTCGGACCTTATATCTTACACTTCGATAGTACTGGAACTTTATTAGAAGCTCCTATTGCCACTCCCAACCCTATTGAACTCAATACCCTTAACGGCCAAGATCCTCTAGTTATTGCCCATAGAGGTGCAAGCGGAGACTTACCAGAACATACCCTAGCAGCTTATGAAGCAGCGATCGCCGCTGGTGCTGATTTTATTGAACCTGACTTGGTAACAACATCTGATGGTGTACTTATCGCTCGTCACGAACCACTGCTAGATGATACCACTAACGTTGCTGAAGTATTCGGTCCAGAACGCCAAAGCACCAAAATTCTTGACGGTGAAGAAAAAACTGGTTATTTTGCTGAAGACTTTACTCTTGAAGAAATCAAACAACTGCGTGCAGTACAATCTCGCGACTTCCGCGACCCTGGTTTTGATGGGTTATTTGAGATTCCGACATTAGAAGAAATCATCGAACTTGTTCAAAGAGTAGAAGCAGAAACAGGCGTTCAAGTTGGAATTTATCCCGAAACCAAACACCCTACATTCTTTGACGAACAGGGTTTATCTTTAGAAGAACCTTTAATTCAAACCCTGCAAGATACAGGTTTCACAGACCCAAATCGAATTTTCATTCAATCCTTTGAGTTTGCCAACTTAATCGATCTACAAGGACAACTAGATGATGCAGGTCTCGGCAATATTCCTTTAGTTCAATTATATGGAAATACTACTGAAGGAGCTAATCCAGATGCTGGCTTCTCTTTCCCATTCGATATCCGGTTTAATGTTGCTGAAGGTAACGACTTAGTAGCTATTTACGGTCAAGAATTCCTAGATGCAGCAGAAGTTCCTCTGTCTGAAAATACAGTTTATGCAGACCTTGACAGTGCAGAATTTCTAGAAGTTATTGGCGACCTTTATGCAGAAGGTGCAGGACCTTGGAAAAATAATATTCTGTTGCGCAACTCTTTAGATACTCCAGTTGATTTAAATGGAGATGGTGTAGCCGAAATTGACGATCAGTTGACAGGAGAAATTACTTCCTTTATTGATGACGCACACGATGCAGGTTTACAGGTTCACCCCTATACTTTGCGAGATGAAGAAAGTTTCCTCACACTCAACCCTAATGATACTGAGGAATTTGACAGTCCGCAATTAATTGTCAACGCATTAATAGGTATAGAACGTCCTGGTGGAAATGCTGCTCTTTATAGTCGTATTGATAATACTCAAACTGACGAACAAGGTAATAATCTAGAACCATTCTTTGACTTTACATTCACTCCAGCAGATTTAGTATTAGACCCAGATACAGGAATAGTTTCTACGCCAGCTATTCCCTTATTGGTTGCTCCCGAATTGGCTGAAGAGATAGGCAACCCTGACTTAGCAGGTGTAGAAGCAGGTTTCTTTATTGACAACTTTTTGTTAGAAGAGAATGAGGAAACAGGTGAGTTTGTCATAGTTGGTGGTTCAGACTCAGGTAGCTTCAACAGCGTCTTTATATCCGAAGACTTTTTGAATGATAACGATCTGGAAATTGTTCAGGAAAGTGGTATAGTCGATCCAACTGATACTGAAGTTGATACTACTGGTTTCGTGGGATTTGGTTTTCCTCTGTCAGAAGATTCTGACGTCAGTTTTATAACAGACCCAGATACAGGGTTACTTATTCCAACAGGAGGAGCTTATGTTGCTGAGGGTAGTATTTCCTTTGAAATTTTAGGAACAGGAACACCTCAAACTCCTGAAGAAGAATTTGAACAACTGATAGACATTGGTGCAGATGGTTTCTTTACCGACTTCACACGCACAGGAATTCCCGTTCGGGATGCTATTGTTGCTGACGAAGTACGAGCACCCCAAAATCCTAACCTCAATAATTTCAATACCCTCGACGGTAGCGCACCAATAGTTATCGGACACCGGGGTGCAAGTGGTGACTTCCCAGAGCATACCTTAGAAGCTTATCGTTTAGCGATCGTTCAAGGTGCGGACTTTGTTGAACCAGACCTTGTAATTACTTCTGATGGTGTTCTTATTGCCAGGCACGAACCACTGCTAGACGATACCACCAACGTTGCTGAAGTATTCGGTCCAGAACGCCAAAACACCAAAATTCTTGACGGTGAAGAAACAACTGGTTACTTTGCAGAAGACTTTACCCTCGCAGAAATCAAACAACTGCGTGCTGTTCAATCTCGTGACATCCGCGACCAATCTTTCAACGGTGAATTTGAGATTCCCACCTTCCAAGAAGTTATCGAGTTAGTACAAGAAATGGAAGAATTCGGGTTTGAAGTTGGTATCTATCCTGAAACCAAACACCCCACATTCTTCGATGAGCAGGGTTTATCCTTAGAAGAACCTTTAATTCAAACCCTGCAAGACACAGGTTTTACCGACCCTGACCGTATTTTTATCCAGTCATTTGAAGTTCAAAACCTACTTGAGCTGCGCAACGAAATATTACCTGCTCAAGGTCTCGAAAACCTAAAGCTAGTGCAGTTACTCGGTGACACTGAAGATGACTTCATCAACGAAGGTGGCGGCGGGTTCTCAGTACCCTTCGACTTCGTTGCTAATGCTGAGGAGTTTGAACCCACTGGTATTGATGCTATCGCAGATCAGGTCAACTATGCCACTTTCACCGGTAGTGCTTTTACCGTAACCCTTTTAGCTGAGAAAAATCCCGGACCTGGAGCTCCCCAAGAGATACTCGATCAGTTTGGCAACCTCCAAGATACTAACCAATTTATTCTACAGGATGCCACCAATCCCGATAACACTGTCGTTCTATTTGCTGGTCCAGACAGTGCACCTAAGTCCATCGAAGTTACCATTAGCGAGGCAGGTACAGTTACCATTAATGGCGATGAAGTCGCCAATAACTTTAGCCAGCAAGTTCACTTTGGGCTAATAAACAGCTTACCCATTGGCGATCCTACCGGATTAGGAGCCGAAAGCTACACCTTTTCAACTAACAATACTCTGAATCCAGAGAGCGATCCTCAGTTTGCCATTTATTCCGAAGTTGAAAACGAATTCATCATTGCCGCCGAAGAGTTGCCCTTTGCTAATTCCAATCAAGACTTTGACGACATGGTAGTTAAAGTTAGTGGAATTGCTCCTGTGGGAGAAACTCAAGCAGACATTTCCTTTGATCCTGAAAGGCTACAACCTCTCCTAGAAACTGCTAATACTCGTGCTATCTACGGCAACCTAGCTGACCTAATCGACTTCTCTAGTGTTCCTACCTACGCTGACCTAGCAAACCCGGAAGTAATCGAACTAATCGGTGCCTACGCTGACGGTTTAGGACCTTGGAAAAATAGTTTCTTGCTCCGGGATGATATAGATACACCCGTTGATGGTGACGGTGACGGTAACGCGGAAATTACCACTCAATTAACTGGGGAAGTATTACCAATAATAGATTGGGCACATGATGCAGGTTTACAGGTTCACCCTTACACCTTGCGTGATGAAGAAAATTTCCTTACTCTCAACCCCGATGGTACACCTCAAACACCTGGAGAAGAATTTGAACAACTCATCGAAATTGGTGCAGATGGTTTCTTTACTGACTTCCCTGCTACTGGCAGCATAGTTGTAGAGCAATTTATTGATGAGCCTAATTTACGGACTTCCCGTGGTTATGAAGGTATGGCATTCAGTCCCGATCGCCAAACTTTCTATCCTTTATTAGAGGGTGCAGTTGTTGGCGATCCAGATAATGCTCTCCGGATCTATGAGTTCGATCCTGAGTCTAGCTCTTTCACCGATCTAATTGGTTTCTATCCTACCGATGTAGTCGGTCATGCCATTGGTGATTTTACTCCCATCAATGAAACTGAATTTTTAGTCATTGAAAGGGATGGTCGTCAAGGGGATGAAGCTCAATTCAAGAAAATCTTTAAGATTGACATTTCTGTAGTTGATGACGAGGGTTTTGTTGCCAAAGAAGAAGTCGTAGACTTACTAGATATTGACGACCCCAACGACCTCAACAATGATGGCGACACCACCTTTGACTTCCCCTTTTTCACAATTGAGGATGTGTTAGTTATTGATGAAGACACCATTCTAGTTGCCAATGACAACAACTATCCTTTCTCTGAAGGGCGACCTCCGGCAATTGATAATAATGAAATCATTCTGTTGGAGTTAGATGAACCTCTGGAATTAGCAGAAGGAATAGGAATAGAAATAGAAATTCCTACAGTCGGTATTGAGGTTGAACCTGATACTGTTGATGAAGATGGGGATGAATACACCTTAACCTTCAACTTAAGTCAACCTGCACCAGAAGGAGGTTTACGGGTAGTTTGGTCAGAAACAGATTCTGATGATGCTTTCGGCGATATAGATTTTCCTCCTGAGCTAACTAATGCTTCTAACCTGGAATCTCTGGACCCAGTTGGTGATGAACTCGCACGTTCGGCAATTACCATTGAGGAAGGGGCAACCACAGCAACCGTTACCTGGACAACTCTTTTTGATGGTGAGGAGGAAGGAAATGAAACCACAACTATTGAGTTGCAACCAGAAGATGGTTATGAGGTAGATCCAGAAAATCAAGAAGCTCAAATCGTTATTGAAGATACACCTCCTGAGGAAGACCAGTTAATTGAAGGTACTCCTCAACCAGAAGTTCTCAATGGTGGAACTGGTGACGATACTATTTCGGGATTGAATGGCGCGGATACCTTAGCAGGTAGTTTTGGTGACGATGAAATAATTGGTGGTCGTGGCAGTGACTTCTTGTACGGGCAAGATGGAAATGATACACTAGAAGGTCGTCCTGGTTTTGACTTCTTGTTTGGTGGTGATGGAAATGATGTCCTAAATGGTGGTCAAGGTCGCGATCGCATTAATAGTGGTCCGGGATTTGATTTGCTGACTGGTGGAGCAAGTATTGACCTTTTCATCTATAGTGGTAGTGAACCATTCGACCCCAATAATTTCGGTATTGATTCGATCACTGATTTCCAACCAGACCTCAGACCAGAAGAACCAGGAAACCAAGGCGACTTAATTCTTTTAGATAGGTCAACTTTTAGCGACCTTAATAGTTCTGCTGGAATAGGTTTCAGTGATAATAGTGATTTTGAAATAGTTGCTACTGATGACGACGCATTTGCATCAGATGCTTTAATCGTCTACAGTGAAGATTCTGGTTTTCTTTTCTATTTCTATGAAGGTAATTTAGGTGGTGACTTGACTATATTTGCTGAACTTGATGGTGCACCTACTATTACTGAGGATAATTTCCAAATTAGGTAAGAAGGTAACATCTTTCAAGTAGTAGAGACAAATCTTTACCTTTATTAGGGAGGTTCCATGGAACTTCCCTATATTTATTTTTGAGAGAGCATTGACTTAATCCAAGAATAACGATATAATACGTTAAAAAGCATACAATTATACTGCACTCACGCATAGATGAAATCCATCAGAACTAAGCTCAAACTGAATAACAAGCAGAAAACCCTGATGGCTCAACACGCAGGTTATGGCAGATGGTGTTATAACTGGGGGTTAAGTTTGTGGAATGCAGCTTACAAGGATGGTTATAAGCCCAACGTCCGTAAGCTAAGAGAGGTTTTTACCAACCACACAAAACCACTTTATCCTTGGATGAAAAACTTGTCGTCAAGAGTTTATCAATATGCTTTCCGAAACTTAGGTGATGCCTTTAAAAGGTTCTTTCAGGGGTTAGGTAAATGCCCAAGGTTTAAGAAGAAAGGTAAACATGATTCATTCACAATTGATAATTGTGGAAAACCCATAGAATTAAATGGATGGAATCATAAATTACCTTTTATTGGTATGGTCAAAACTTATGAACCTATTGAAGCAACAGCTAAAAAAATCACCATTAGTAGACAGGCAGGTGATTGGTATCTTAGTTTAGCTTTTGAATTTACTCCGACTTCAACTCCAAAAACTACTGAAGTTGTAGGTGTTGATTTAGGTGTAAAAACCTTAGCAACTTTAAGCACAGGAGTTGTTTTCCCTGGTGCTAAATCTTACAAGAAATTTGAAAGCAAGCTCTCTAAGTTACAATACCTTAACCGCAATAAAAAGGTTGGTTCAGCTAACTGGCAAAAAGCACAACTGAAGATAGCTAGGCTACATAGGCGAGTAGCTAACATCCGTAAAGATGGACTTCATAAATTGACAACACATTTAGCCAAGAACCACGGCAGTGTTGTCATAGAAGACCTAAATGTATCTGGAATGCTAGCTAATCACAAACTAGCTAAAATCAGTTAGCAGATAGTGGTTTTATGAATTTAGGCGACAGCTTGAATATAAAACTCAGTGGTACGGCTCTGAGCTAGTAGTTGTTGATAGATTTTTCCCATCATCAAAAACTTGCTCTAACTGCGGTCACGTCCAAGATATGCCATTAAACTTGAGAACTTATGACTGCCCAGAGTGTGGGTTGTCAATAGACCGAGATTTGAACGCAAGTATAAATTTAAGAAATGCGGTCGGCTTGACCGTCAATGCCTGTGGATGAGTAACCGCCGACGGCCTCAGTTGAAGCAGGAAGTAAACAGTAAAATGTCGTTATATAACGTTTTATATCGGTTTTATAAAGCAGGTGAGTTTCTTTTTCTAATAACTGAAATACTCTAGCGATCGCCTCTTGAAATGTATTATATTTGCCAGTATTTAATAATCTTTCTAAAAATTTTTCTTGTTCGGGGGTTAGGGTAATTTGTCTCATAATTCAGTCTTCTCCTGATTTGTTAAAGCCTACTTTATTTCTACTTAAATTAATTACTGTTGAACAAACGCAAGAAAAAGCAACTTTTTTAAATTGATGATAGACACTAGAATATCATTTTAGCTTCTAGATATCATACAATAATTTAGGTTAACATGACCTCTGAGGGTAAATTGGCCCATAAAGTTTCAACTACTGAATTAATTAATGTTGCATAACAAATACAAGAAAAACAAACCTTTTTAAGTCGATGATAAAAAAAATAGAAATGATATTTTTAAGCAGGAAAATAGGGCTGATATGAGTGACAAGTGCAGAATTTATTTAGATGCTTGCTGTCTCAATCGTCCATTTGATGACCAAACTCAGCCCCGCATTACTTTAGAAACTCAGGCAATTCTTACCATTCTCAATCAATGCCAGTCTGGAAAATGGAAACTCATTACTAGCGCTGCCTTAGAAACAGAAATTGCTCAAACACCCAATCTCGAAAGACTGAAAAACGTCTTGACAATACTAGCGATTGCTAAAATCAAAGTAGTAAGTAGCCAATTTATAGAAAAGCGTTCTGTAGAGCTTGTAAAATTAGGATTTTCAGGCTACGATGCTGCCCATATTGCTAGTGCTGAACGCAGTCGTGCCGACATATTTTTGTCCACAGATGATAGACTAATTAAAAGAGCGCAAAGAAATCAATCAGTTATTAATGTAGCAGTTGATAATCCTGTAGGTTGGTTGATGGAATATACATATAATGAGAATAATAATAATGACTAAAACCCAACAAGAAATAATCAGACAAGGATATGAAGCATTAATTAATTCTTTAGGAATTATTGATACAATCCGATTTATTCAATACTATAGCTCTGGACAGGGAGACTATACCCAAGAACGGCATCAGTGGTTAGACAAAACGCCACCAGACGAAATTTTTGCCTTAATGAAACAGCAACCAGAAAATGATAATCACGAGTACGATGAAATTATTAATTAATTGCTTGATTTTACTAATACCCAAAATCCCATCAAATTTTGCGGAAAAATACACAATGTTTGTTGCTTTATTTCCTGCACAGGAGAGATAAAAAATGACATTTCCTCTATTTTATGAAATCCAATTAACTCAAGATATTCCTGAGCTTAATCTCAAAAAAGGTAGTATTGGGGTAATTGTTGAATATTATCCTATTTCTGAAGAAGAAGATGGCTACAGTGTAGAAGGTTTAATTGCTCAAGATACAGTAGAAGTTGCTGAATCTCAAATTCAATTAATTAATGCTGAAAAAATACAAGAAGTAACATTTTTGAATTGATGACAGATAATAGAATATCATTTTTGCTTCTAGATATCATACAATAATTCTAGGTTAACATCACCTCTGAGGGTGAATTGAGATGATTTTTAACACTTTCTAGTAAAAGTTGATATAAAAAATGAGGTGTCTTTTGATTAGCTAATTCCAGACTATTTTGATAAACTTTACAAGCAGATTCATCATTAATGATTCGATAGTGAATAATTTTTGTCCATTCTGGTGCAGCGTTCATTAATTTAGGAATAACCTCAATAAAAACTTGTATTTGTTTTTGTAGATCGAAATCTTCTAAAAAATGAACTAAACTAAACATAATTTCAGGATGTTCACAATTATCATCCAAGATAAGATGTAAGTCTTTTAAATTGTCATCATTAGGATATTTAGCAATTTTTTCTAAAGTTTCCTCAAATATATTGATTTCTTGAGGTGTTTTCATTAAACGATTTTCTTGTAAGATTTTTATTAAATTCATGAGTTTATGACTCCTTTCTCAAAAAAGGTTAACCAAGTTGTTTTATTAAGTTTAATAAGTTTTTGCAGACCCTTTCTAATATCTGTATTATATAATCCTTGAAGAAGATAAATAGAGCGAATATCCCAAACTTCTTGCGCTAAGGTTTGTCGAGGGGAAAGAGTTAAGTCTGGACTTTTGCCATAGGATAAAGTTTGACGATGACGACCTCCTTTTCCAGGTGATAAATGTTCGACCATGATAGCAATTCCTTGATTAGTTGTGTAATCTTTAATTTTAGCTTTCATGTAAGCGTTGGATGGTATATGATGAGGCGTTAAATTATCTCCTCTACGACCCAATTTTAACAAGTCGCTGTATGTGCCGACTTTTCCTTCTCCTGCAAGTAGTTTAGATTGAATAATATTCTCTCCTTATGATTATTTTAGGGGAACGGTTGATTATAGGCAAAGGAAAATCCTAAAAGTTTTGAAACTCTTTATTTATTAATGCTAATATATCATTTATTTGGGAACAATTAGAGAAGGATTTACGAGAACAAATCTTAACTTTAGAAGCACAACCTACTTTGAAAACAAAATATGGGCAAAAATATCAGATTATTGGTTCGTTAAATTGTCCTAATGGTTTTATTTTAAATATAAAAACGATTTGGATAGTGACTGAAAAAATTACTAAATTTGTTACTTTATTTCCTGCACAGGAGAGATAAAAAATGACATTTATTCTATTTTCTCAAGTTCAATTAATTCAAGATATTCCTGAGTTTAATCTCAAAAAAGGTAGTATTGGGGTAATTGTTGAATATTATCCTATGTCTCAAGAAGAAGATGGCTACAGTGTAGAAGGTTTAATTGCTCAAGAGACAGTAGAAGTTGCTGAATCTCAAATTCAAGTAATTGAATTTGAATTCTTGAGCAAACCTTGTACATTTATTTAGGCGATCGCCCTATTTGATCTACTCAAGGCGATCGCCTCAAATCTTTAGCTAAATCTCACTACTGACATAAGTTAAGGCTGACTCCATCTAGATGAGTACCATAACTATTAGGTTCCTCAAAAAGCGAAGCATCCTCTGGCTTCCCCATCGTTCAAAAGCGAAGCATCCTCTGGCTTCCCCATCGTTCAAAAGCGAAGCATCCTCTGGCTTCCCCCTTCCCAAGGGGGACGGGAGGGGGATTTCCAAGGGGGACGGGAGGGGGATTAAGGGGGACTTTTAGAGTCTTATTCCCCCCAATTTTGGGGGGGTAGGGGGGCTTACATCATACCCAGAATCAGCAACGCCGAAAATCCTAGTACTGACACAAGTTAACGCTTACTCCATCCAGACGAGTACCAGCACCATCAGTTATGTCATTGAAGTTATCAAAGCTGAGAACAGTTTCAGTGCTTGTTGCTTCGAGGTTGTAGGTTTTCACCTCCCATGTCTCACTGTCAACTTGATCAAATGCTTCAACTAATTCATCTCCCCAATATACATCCATTGTGTTATCTTCCACTACAGTGGAATCATCATTACCTTTAAATGCAAAAGTTAGCTTATAGGTTTCTCCTGGTTGGGTAGAAATTGTCTGAGAAATTTTAGTCGTTGCATTTAAACTATCTAGATCCACAAGTTGTAACCCATCGTAGGGACTGGTGACTAATCTGTTATCAATTTCGATAAATGGCCCGGAAACTAGCTCCCAACCTTCGATCGCTCTTTCAAAACTATAACCAGGGACTGTTGGAATTTCTGGTGTTTCAAAGCTGCCATTGACGACTAAGTTGTTTGGTGCTACGTTGTCACAAAGGTTGATATGCTCATCTAGGTTGTTTAACCAAACTTTGTTAGGATCGTTTAGACTGTTAGCAATAAAAGCATCCAGATCGCCATCTGCATCCACATCTCCTAAACTCACATCTTGGCTATTGTAATTCCCCAAATTTTGCCCAGAGTCAGTGAAATTGGCACTACCATCATTTAACCAGACTTTGTTAGGTTCACCACTATTAGTAACAAAAGCATCAAAGTCACCATCTCCATCCACATCTCCTAAACTTATACCTCTGCTATTGGAATCCCCCAAATTTTGCCCAGAGTCAGTGAAATTGCCGCTACTATCATTTAACCAAACTTTGTTAGGATTAACACCATTAGTAACAAAAGCATCAATATCACCATCTCCATCCAAATCTGCTAAACTCACATCATAGCTACTGTAATTCCCCAAATTTTGCCCAGAGTCAGTGAAATTGCCACTACCGTCATTTAACCAAACTTCGTTAGGCTGAGCAAGGTTAACAATAAAAGCATCAAAGTCACCATCTCCATCCACATCTGCTAAACTTACATCATAGCTATCGGAGTCCCCCAAATTTTGCCCAGAGTCAGTGAAATTGCCGCTACCATCATTTAACAAAACTTCGTTAGGCCGATCAAAATTAGCAAAAAAAGCATCAATATCACCATCTTCATCCACATCTGCTAAGTCCAGACCTACACCATTGTCATCACCCAAATTTTGTCCAGAGTCAGTGAAATTGGCGCTACCATCATTTAACCAAACTTTGTTAGGCCTGTTACTATCATTAGTAACAAAAGCATCAATATCACCATCTCCATCCAAATCTGCTAAACTCACATCTAAGCTATAGGAATTCCCAAAATTTTGCCCAGAGTCAGTGAAATTGCTGCTACCATCATTTAACCAAACTTTGTTGGGATGATAATAATTAGCAACAAAAGCATCTAGATCGCCATCTCCATCCAAATCTGCTAAACTTGCATCCCTACTATCATAATTACCCAAAGCTTGCCCAGAGTCAATAAATTCAATAGTCGGAGCAGCATGGACTGTTGTTATTGGCATGACAAACATCGCAACTGCCATTACTACTGCCAGCACAACCCGAAAGCATTTACCCAAAGTTTGTTTCAGTTGTGGTAAAGAATTAAATTCATTCGCCATTGTAGTTTCGGCCACACTTGTTTTCTGTAGCCATCTTGAAAATGCCATGATCGAAATTAGTCTCCTTTGCTATTAGTTGAATAGTTATACTTTAAAGTTCGTAGTTTTGCTCTACCTGTAGAGCAGAGCGATCGCCCTATTTGAGCTACTCAAGGCGATCGCTTACCAGCTTTAGGAAAATCCTAGTACTGACATAAGTTAACGCTTACTCCATCAAGACGAGTACCAGCACCATCAGTTATGTCATTGAGGTTATCAAAGCTGAGAACAGTTTCAGTGCTTGTAGCTTCGAGGTTGTAGGTTTTCACCTCCCATGTCTCACTGTCTACTCGATCGAATGCTTCAACTAATTCATCTCCCCAATATACATCCATTGTGTTATCTTCCACTATAGTGGAATCATCATTACCTTTAAATGCAAAAGTTAGCTTGTAGGTTTCTCCTGGTTGGGTAGAAATTGTCTGAGAAATTTTAGTCGTTGCATTTAAACTATCTAGATCCACAAGTTGTAACCCATCGTAGGGACTGGTGACTAATCTGTTATCAATTTCGATAAATGGCCCGGAAACTAGCTCCCAACCTTCGATCGCTCTTTCAAAACTATAACCAGGGATTGTTGGAATTTCTGGTATTTCAAAGCTGCCATTGACTACTAAGTTGTTTGGTGCTGTATTGTCACAAAGGTTAATATGCTCATCTAGGTTGTTTAACCAAACTTTGTTAGGATCGCCTAGACTGTTAGCAATAAAAGCATCCAGATCGCCATCTGCATCCACATCTCCTAAACTTACACCTGTGCTACCGTAATTACCCAAATTTTGCCCAGAGTCAGTGAAATTGCCACTACCATCATTTAACCAGACTTTGTTAGGCTCACCACCATTAGTAACAAAAGCATCAAAGTCACCATCTCCATCCACATCTGCTAAACTCACATCTGTGCTACCGTAATTCCCCAAAGCTTGTCCAGAGTCAGTGAAATTTCCACTACCGTCATTTAACCAAACTTCGTTAGCCTCACCAAGCTTAACAATAAAAGCATCAAAGTCACCATCTGCATCCACATCTGCTAAACTCACATCAAAGCTATCGGAATTCCCAAAATTTTGTCCAGAGTTAGTGAAATTGCCGCTACCATCATTTAACAAAACTTCGTCAGACTGACCAAAGTTAACAATAAAAGCATCAAAGTCACCATCTTCATCCACATCTGCTAAACTCACATCTCCGCTATAGGAATTGCCAAAATTTTGTCCAGAGTTAGTGAAATTGCCGCTACCATCATTTAACCAAACTTCGTTAGGCCGATCAAAATTAGCAAAAAAAGCATCAATATCACCATCTTCATCCACATCTGCTAAGTCCAGACCTAAACCATTGTCACCACCCAAATTTTGTCCAGAGTCAGTGAAACTGCCGCTACCATCATTTAACCAAACTTTGTTAGGCCTGTCACTATCATTAGTAACAAAAGCATCAATATCACCATCTCCATCCAAATCTGCTAAACTCACATCTCCGCTATAGGAATTCCCAAAATTTTGCCCAGAGTCAGTGAAATTGCTGCTACCATCATTTAACCAAACTTTGTTAGTCTGATAATAATTAGCAACAAAAGCATCAAGATCGCCATCTCCATCCAAATCTGCTAAACTTACATCCCTGCTATCATAATTACCCAAAGCTTGCCCAGAGTCAATAAATTCAATAGCCGGAGCAGCATGGACTGTTGTTATTGGCATGACAAACATCACAACTGCCATTACCACTGCCAGCACAACCCGAAAGCATTTACCCAAAGTTTGTTTCAGTTGTGGTAAAGAATTAAATTCATTCGCCATCGTAGTTTCAGCCACATTTGTTTTCTGTAGCCATCTTGAAAATGTCATAATCGAAATTAGTCTCCTTGGTTATTTTTGTGATCTACGTTAAGAACATCACAGTATGAAAAATTAATGTTGATATCCTGCTACGGTAATACTCCGCAGCTAGACTTCCATAGATATTGAAGGGTCTTGCCCGACCGCATTTCTTGGTCTTCCAGCTATTTAAAATTACGGTCAATAGATGCACTGTGATCAACCATAAACCAAAAATTCTCTAGAATTGTCAAATTTAACAATTCGTTATCAATAAACAAAAATTTTAATATACAACTTTCCGGAATGATCAACAATAACTAGAATTAATATCTTTTTTTTTTGACTTTTAACTTTTGACTTTTGACTTTTGACTTTCTTTCCATCGATCCCAAAAAAATGCTATATTAGAAAATTAAGCTAGGGGTGCCTAAATATTCAGGCTGAGAAATACCCTTAGAACCTGAGACTGGTTAATACCAGCGGAGGGAAGCTGTTTATTTAAGGGAAAAAATATGCGGAAAGAATGGATCGCCAAGCGTAGTGGACACAAAAACGTCTCTCAAATGCACTATGCTCGTCAGGGAATCATCACTGAAGAAATGGACTTTGTGGCCAAACGAGAAAAACTCCCTGCTGAGTTAATCCGCGCAGAAGTAGCTAGGGGACGGATGATTATCCCTGCTAATATTAACCACACCAACCTCGAACCGATGTGTATTGGCATTGCTTCTCAGTGTAAAGTTAATGCTAATATTGGTGCTTCTCCTAACACTTCCGATATTGAGAAGGAAGTTGATAAACTGAAGCTTTCTATTAAATACGGTGCAGATACCGTGATGGACTTATCCACAGGTGGCGGTAACTTAGATGAAATCAGAACTGCAATTATCAACGCCTCCCCAGTTCCTATCGGTACAGTACCTATTTACCAAGCTGTAGAAAGCGTTCATGGCAGAATTGAAAATCTCACTGCTGACGACTTTCTTCATATTATCGAAAAGCACGCTCAACAAGGGGTAGATTATCAAACCATCCATGCTGGAATTTTAATCGAACATCTACCTCTAGTCAGAAGTCGTATCACTGGTATAGTTTCCCGTGGTGGTGGAATTATTGCTAAGTGGATGCTACACCACCATAAACAAAATCCTCTTTATACTCACTTTGATGACATCATCGAAATCTTCAAAAAATACGACGTTTCTTTCAGTTTAGGAGATTCTTTGCGACCCGGTTGTACTCACGATGCTACTGACGAAGCACAGTTAGCAGAATTAAAAACATTAGGTCAATTAACTCGCCGTGCTTGGGAACATGATGTGCAAGTTATGGTAGAGGGTCCTGGTCATGTACCGATGGATCAAATTGAATTTAATGTTAAGAAACAAATGGAAGAGTGTTCGGAAGCACCTTTCTATGTTTTAGGTCCGTTAGTAACAGATATTGCTCCTGGTTATGACCATATTACTTCTGCTATTGGTGCAGCAATGGCAGGTTGGTATGGTACAGCAATGTTGTGTTATGTGACTCCGAAAGAACATTTAGGTTTACCTGATGCTGAGGATGTGCGAAATGGGTTAATTGCATATAAAATTGCTGCCCATGCTGCGGATATTGCTCGGCAGCGTCCGGGAGCGAGAGACCGGGATGATGAACTTTCTGCTGCTCGTTATAATTTTGATTGGAACCGTCAATTTGAATTATCTTTAGACCCAGAAAGAGCAAAGGAATATCACGACGAAACTTTGCCTGCGGATATTTATAAAACGGCTGAATTCTGTTCTATGTGCGGACCAAAATTCTGTCCGATGCAAACTAAAGTTGATGCGGATGCTTTGACAGAATTAGAGAAGTTTTTGGCTAAAGAAAAGGAAGTTGTAGCTCAAAGTTAATAGCTACCAGGACTTACGCAAATTGACTGTGAAACCACCATCTGTAGGGGCGAATGGTATTGGCTAACGCCAAGCTCCGCTAACGCCCTCACTTCTGGAGATGTCTATTGATTGAATTAAATGCCGTTGCTGAATTGAAGTATTAATGTGCGATTGTTTGGTTCTGGTCAAGCCCCCGCGCATCCCCCAATTTTGGGGGACTTTTAGAGTTTTATTCCCCCCAATTTTGGGGGGCGGCGGGGGGCTTGCATCATACTCAGAACCAGCAACGCCAATTAAATTAATCCAGCTCAAGAAGCATTTTGAGTCTTTCTAAAACTATAGCTTCTTGTTGACTAATTTTAGGTCCTGTACCAAATATTCCTTCTCCAGAAGCATTAGCTAGATCGCCCTTGAGCCTCACGCCATAATCTGTGATTTGGTGTGAGATGAATCGGCGACCAATTGAATGGGTTCGATGCCCATTCAATTTGTATGCTATCCTAGCAAAAGCCTTAGCCCTAGTTGAAAAACTTGTATTATGATATTGCAATAACCCCAGAAACTTTCCACCATGCGCACTGCTTACCNAATTTAGCCTCTTAATATTTACTTGATAAATCAGCTCTAAAATGTTGTGTAAGTCCCGTAGCGATCGCGGGAGACGTAAAATTATTGTAGACCAAGCATTATAGTCTAATTTTACCAGTTAAGTTGTATAAGTCCCATTAGGTGAGGAAGTGTGGGAAGTGTGGGAGGTGTGGGGAGAGGAAAAGAAGGAAAAATTTATACTAACTAACCAACTAATAATTGTCAAAAACAAACTTTTAATCTTGGTAAATATTTGACTGTTGAAGTATAGCATTACTTTTGGTAATTGGTACTACATTGCATTAACTAAACTTTTTCAGTTATCAGCACCAAAGTATCTGGAATAGGCGGTGCGTTACATTTCATTAACGCACCCTACTTTTTCAGTTATCAGTTATCAGTTAACAGTTATCAGCTTTTGGGGAATAGGCAATGAGCAATAGGGAAGAAGGGAAAAAAGCATTAAATACTAGCTTTATCTACATCTCACGGGAGCATCTTGCTCTCGCACTAGACTTATTCCCCATCACCCCATCACCCCATCACCCCATCACCCCATCACCCCATCACCCCATCACCCCATCACCCCATCACCCCATCACCCCATCACCCCATCACCCCATCACCCCATCACCCCATCACCCCATCACCCTACTTAATTAATATCTATAAGGATGACTAGGGGTAGAAAACTCATCATCGTCAAAGGCAACGCTACCACCACCCACTGCAACTAAATCAATTTGCTGGCGGTAATAATCAACACTCTTTACCTGTACTTCTACCATATCCCCCAGTCGATACTGGTTACGATTTTTGCGTCCCACAAGAGTTTGTTGTCGAGAACGATATTCATACCAATCATCTTTGAGAGAGGATACATGAACTAAACCTTCTACTCTAAAAGTTTCTACCGACTCAGAGGAAATTTCAATTTCTACAAAGAAACCGTAAGACTGCACCCCTGTAATCAAACCTTGGAAAGTTTGCCCTGTGCGTTCCTTCATCAATCCAGTTTTAATTAATCCCTCCAGGTCTTCTTGAGCATCCTGTGCCACATTTTCTCGTTCTGTTAAATGTACAACTACTGATGTTAGTTGTGCTTCCAACTCTTGCTGTATTTCTGGAGGTAAAACATTCCAGGTGATTTTGCCATGACAAGAAGAGTGACCGAGTTCCACACCCTCTTTGGAACGACTCGAACGGCGATCGCGTCCTTCATTAAATATGGTATGTAATACTCGTGAAATCAGCAGGTCAGAATATCTGGAAACTGGTGATGTACAATGAACATAACCATGTTGCAATGCTAGTCCAAAATGGGGTTGAGCTATGGTACTATAAATAGCTGGTTTTAAAGTGTCTTCAAGCAAATATGCCAGAACTCTTTCTGATTTCTGTGCAGTAAATTCTTCAATAAATGCCTGATAGTCAGCAGGTTGCACGTCTTCTTCATCTTCCAGATATAACTCAGCTCCAAGATTACTAGCTAATTTAATAAATTCTTGAATGTCTCCTGGATCTGGAGTATTTTGGAGTCGATAAATTGCTGGTACTCCCAGTGAAATTAAGTGACTTGCTATTGCTTGGTTTGCTAGGACGATTAATTCTGCTACCATGGAACGAGCTGGAAATAATTCAGGAACTATCATTGCTCCCAACTCTCCCTCATCATTGTAATAGCTTTTTTCATCTGGTAAATTGAGATCGAAACCACCTCTTCGTAATCTTGCATTGCGGACTGCTTGACTGACATCGTTGAGTTTATTAATTGTATTCTCAATTTGATCTGAGGGGAGATTAACTAATTCCTCTGTGTTGCCATTGATAATTTCTTTTGCCTGTTCATAGCTAAGATGATCGTCTACCTTGATCACACTAGGTTCAATTTCAAACTCAACTATTTGACCATTTTTATTGACCGTAATTAGGATCGATATAGCGAGTCTATCTTTTTCTGGTAGTAAAGAACAGTAATCACTTGATATAATCTTTGGCACGATCGGAATTACTGTATCTCGCAGGTATATGCTGATACTTCGCTTACGAGCTTCCTTGTCTAGTTGTGACTCTGGCTTAATAAAGTATGCTACATCAGCAATATGAATTCCCACTCGCCAATAACCGGAGGAAGTGGTTTCTATGCTCAGAGCATGGTTAATGTCTTTCTTATTGGCATTTCCAAAAGAAACTGTGAGCAGTTCGCGCAAATCTAATCTATTTTTTTGATCGGCCTTGGTGGAGTGCTGAACCAAAGACTCAGCTTCTTTGAGAACAGCATCAGAAAAAGACCGGGGCAAGTCATGTTTGCAACATACTATATCCAGATCGTCTGCAGCTTCTGCATCTGAACCGAGAATTTGAACTACTTTTCCTACTGGACGTTTTTCTCCCAGGGGATAGCGCAACACTTCGACATGGACTAGGTGATCGATGGCATTCGCTAGGTCAGGATTTTCTGGTACTAGGTCTAGTTCAAATAGTAAGCGATCGTCTAGGGGAACTGCCCGATAATAGGGTTCCCCATTGTGTCCATTTATTTGTTTGATTCTGGCTAATAAGGAGGGGTTAGCACGTTCTAATATTAACTTTACTTCTCCTTCTGGACTCCGACGACGACTGCCTTCTTTGATGATTTTGACTAAGACGCGATCGCTATTCCAGGCGTTACTCAGATGACTTTCCCGGATATAAATATCTTCTGTTCCTTCTGAGTCTTGTATTGCGAAGCAAAATCCTTTACTGGAACAGCGCAGTTTTGCTTCTACAATTGCCTCTTCAATCAGCCGTCGATAACGACCTTTATCTTTGGCTAGAACTCCTATTTTTTCTAGAGCATCCAAAGCAATTTGTAATTTATGGATACTTTGATCGTCTTGACAATCTAGTTTTTTCTCCACTGCTTTAGGAGCGACTAACTTGTCTTCACTAAAGTTTGCTAGGAGTGTAGCGATGGAAAATTTCATGCAGCGTTCTATCCTTTTTGTTATCGGTTCAACTATCCTATAAATTAGTCTGCCTTGACTGTCTCACCTAGATAGTTGTGTTAATCAGTCTTCCCTAGTTAAATGCTTAATGGCGCTCTTAAGCTAATTTTGGCGAGACATTTACTGAGTAGAGTTATTTCATCGTAGACAAAACCGCCCAGCTATCTAGTATTTACCACTATCTTTACTACTTTTTGTTAATGTATTAGGATAAATGGTTTGTACTTTTGTGTCTTCACCGTAGTTTATGGGAAACTTATTCTTTGGTGATTAAGGTCTATGACGTGCGACTAATTTCATCGTTTATTTATTCTATAAGAAAAGGTAACCAACTTTGGACTGTATTGTTTTTCAAGTAGCTAGTCCCATAGCTTTCCAGACATCAGATATGCTGATTGGACCTGCTCTCTTGTTTCATCTGCCAATACTTAAGTTACCCATAAGTTAAGCCATTAATCGTAACATTATTCATTGAATATCGATCGGGATTAGCAGCTTTTCAGGATAATTTTAGTTAGGTGGAGCTATTTCTGCTGGTGGAGTGAGAAGAACCTTTAGACAAAGAAGAGTTTGCTACAGGTGTGCTTCATCCCCCAGGGTTACTTTTGTTATGTTGGGTTTCCCTTTTCCTAATTCAGCCATATCATACTTTGTCTTAATTTACCTTATTTAGATAAATTGTTTAATGGCCTCATTTTTTGAGTTAACTATAAATTTATCCTATCTTAGAATAGCTTTAAATTAGAATTTTGGCAAAAGTAATTTTCGGCAAGGAAAATTCAGATGTTTTTAGATAAGTAATATGATGTCCTTTTAATAGCGATTTGGAAAAAACTGCTCCTCTGACTTCAACCCCAAACTGTTCAAGCCATCTATAAATCTTGAAGCTTGTACAAGAATTCTATTGAAATGGCTCTGAGTTTTGGGCAAATGTACTAAACTGGACTTTTAACTGGATCTAGGTTTCAATAAGTAGACAATTATGTTAGAACGTTTTCAAGCTTGTTACCCCACAGGTTGCTTAATCTCTGAGTTAATTACTATTTATAATGGTAAGTATGTGGTTCGTGTCCTAGTACAAGTCAATGGTGAAACATTGGCCAGTGGATTAGGGGCGGCTGATACTGTGGAGTTGGCAGAAGACCAGGCTAGAAAGCGATCGCTTGCCATTCTTCCCCTTGATCAATCTATTTCTACACCTCAAAGTTCTGTTCAAATTTATCCTACTCAATCTTTTAGTCCTCCTTTACCACAAAATAACACTTATATCAACACTTCTTTACAACAAGAAATAGAGGAAGTACCAGCAGCAAAATCTAATTTAGATGCTAATGAGGTTCCTGATAGTTCAACTATTTCGTCTGAGTTGAAAGAATCAGAAATTTATACTTCAATGGAAAAAGAGAAATTACAAATAGTAGAATCTAGTATTAACTATGATGATATTCCCAATTATACTCAAAATTCGGGTGGATTTGATAATAATAGGTGGTTAGATACTGACTATGGCATGGAACAGAAGGAGGAAAAGATTGATGAAACTGCAGAAATATTAATAAGCTCTGGAAATGATAATGATATAGATAGTGAAGTAACTACATCAGAATCTATAGATTCATCAGTAGAAATAGATCGATCAATTGATACTAATGATGAAAAATATTCACTAAGTTCATCATACGATGTATCTGATGATAATGTTAAAATAGATATTTTGATTGATAGTTTAGGCTGGAATAAAGAAAAGGAGCAAGATTTTCTAGAACAAAATTATCATCAAAAAACACGCCAATTTTTAACAACAGAAGAATTATTTAATTTCCATCAATATTTAGATGTTTTGCTTAAGGTTACAAAGGAAAGTAAGAGTCAGGGATGGAAGCTTAAACAACAGCAAGATTATTTAGAATATAGTCATAACAAAGAATCTTTGGAACAGTTAAATGTAGATGAGTTACAAAGCTTTTTGGAGTATTTAGAAGTATTTGGTAAAACTACCAATGAAATTAAACGTTTGGGTTGGAATTCAACAAAAGGAAAAACTTATCTCAAAAAAAACTATGGAGAGGAAGGCCGTACCCGTCTTTCCTATGAACAATTGCAAGATTTCTTACAAAATTTAGAAAAGTTAGATACGCCTTGAAGAAGGAAGAAGGAAGAAGGAAAAAGGAAGAAGGAAGGAAGAAAAAATGGATGGGGACTCAAACCCCAACCAATTGTAAACACTGTGTAGACGTAGGGCTATTTCATTCTAAACTGTGCCATTTTATGTATTGACGAAACCACGTTATTTCAAGCTTGAGGAAATTTATCTTTCGCTGTCTGAAAATCAATAAATTAATTACCAAAATCTAGAATGAAATGACCCTGGTGTAGACGGCGAGGTATTAAACCCAAAAGAAAAAGAGAAAAATTTAGTGGGCCTCAAGAAAAAATTGGTTAAGAATTAGAGGGGTTACGGTTATAAACTTGGTCAATTAAGCCGTACTCCATTGCTTCTGTAGCTGACATAAAAAAGTCTCTTTCTGTATCTTCTACAATTTTTTCTATGGGTTGACCTGTGTGGTCTGCTAAACAGTCATTCAGGTATTTTTTGAGGTATAAAATCTCCCTAGCTTGAATTTCAATATCTGTGGCCTGACCTTGTGCTCCACCCAATGGTTGGTGAATCATAATTCGGGCGTGGGGTAGACTCATTCTTTTGCCTTTTGTTCCTCCACTGAGAAGAAATGCTCCCATACTGGCGGCTATTCCCATACAAATAGTACAGACATCGGGGCGAACGTGCCTCATAGTGTCATAAATACCCATCCCTGCACTGACCGATCCACCAGGGGAGTTGATATAGAGATAAATATCTTTTTCTGGGTCTTCTGAATCTAAATATAATAATTGGCCGACGATCAAGTTGGCCAAGTCGGAATCTATGGCTTCTCCTAGGTATATTATGCGATCGCGTAGAAGTCTAGAATAAATATCAAAGGCTCTTTCACCACGGCCAGATTGTTCAATAACGGTTGGAATCATATTTTTTAAGTCAAAAGTTAAATGTCAAAATTTTTGGCATTAATATATCTTAGCGATTCTGGTTGAAGTTTAGCAAATTTATTAGGAAGTCAGGTAGGGTTTATTAGTATTTAGGCAGAGTTTCACCAGATAATTGCAAAGATAAAATAGTGGATAAGTTGTTTACTTTTCAGTCTTATTTTGACAATATTTAGAGATATTTTTAAGTTGAACATTAAAAGTTTTTAACATTAATATATTAAGGGCGACTATGGTTTAAATTTAGCTAATTTATTGGGAATAAAGGTAGAGTTTATGGTAGTTCTACATAGTAATGGTATATTTAGGACTTGCTGATTAAATCTAAAGGCATTGACAGATAAAGGTAAGTGCCTTTTTATGCCCGGAAAAAGTACAAGGAGTTAGGTTGTCCTTGGTTCCAAAAGGAGCGCATTTTGGGGTAACTATAGCAGACAAATCAAGAAACTATTATGAACGACTACCCCCTCTATAACTCCCATTTATCCTGACTCTTAACTACTCCCTACTCCCTACCTTAACAAAAAGGCTTATTCAGCAAACTCTAATTAATATTCAATAGACATTCGGGATATAAGTTGATAGTTTGAGCTATTTCTTTTGTGATTAAGTTGATGGTTTTCACTCATTTGGATATGGCTCCGAGACCTCGCCATCCCACCCTACGGGAAGTTGCGAAGAGAGAACTCCGTTCCGCTGTCGCGTTTCGCGTCAGCGTTGCGTTACGCCAGTTTTGCGAAGCAAAAGCAAACGACCGCTGTCTTGGTCGATTGGATATGGCGAGGGGACCTCGCCATCCCACCCTTCGGGAAGCTACGCTAACGACCGCTTTTTTCTCCTTGCTCATGAGAGGCTTTAAACCTTAATTATTCGGTAAATACTCGGATTATCTCATTGTTTAACTATCTCAATACCTCGCTCTTCAGCAATTATATTTGTACCACTTTTAGATTACTAGATCGACTAGGTTAAAAATTTGGTTTAAGTTATGAATATATCAACCTATTTATTGACTGTGATAAATTCACTTAGGTCTGAATCTATGATGTTTTTAATTTCCATAAAATTTTCCTCTCTAGTTTCTATAAACAAGATACCAAAGATAGGATATTGTTTGTAATCTATCTTTCTTAACTCTAAGGGTTTTTCAAAATTTTCCAGCAATTTATCATAATTAAATGATGTAATCTCATTGACGTTTTTACCTGTGGAATTATCTAATATAACCATACTAAATAATTTTCCCTCTTTTCCTTGAAGAGCTTGACACCAATCTGGTTTTTTTTGGTAGTAAAAATATAAGTAGGAGTTAAAACCATGAGCTAAGAAAGATAAGTATGCGGTACTACACCAACCACCAAATCGAATTGGATTTACTTCAATAGGCAATAAAATACCATTACTATTTCTTCTCAGTTCAATATGTACTGGAAAGTTTTTTATTTTAGCCAAATCACCAATTTTTTCAAGAAAATTTGTAAATTCCTCAAGGTTACTTTCAATAATTTCTTTGGATGAACAATAAACTCTTTGACTGACACTATTATCTGAAGAAAATATATGCTTGAAAATTCCCAGAATAACTGGTTTGCCAATGGAGTTATAATAAGCATCAACAGCAAATTCTTCGCCATTGATATACTCTTCAATGATAAATGAATTGGTGTTCAATACACATTCAGGATATAAGTTTTTAGTTTGAGCTATTTCCTCTTTGATTAAATCGATGATTTTCACCCATTCTGAGTAACTGGAAACTTTATAAACTCCCATACTAAAAAAGCCAGTTATTGGTTTGAGCATAAATGGTAGTGGAATTTGATCAAATTCAATTCTTTTGAGGTCTTTTGCAGGTATCTCTCTGAAGTAGAAGTTGGGAAAGATAGATTTTGTTAGTTTCCGGAATTTATACTTATTCTTAAATAGCTCTATTTTTTTAGGAATCTCGCTGAAATGTAAATGTTTTGATATCCAATGATAGGAATTTTCAGAGGTAGTATAAATAGTTGGATTATCTAATTGTTTAACTATCTCAATTGCTCGCTCTTCAGCAATTATGTTTGTGCCACTATAAAGGCTCATTTTTTGAGCTATATCTGTACCTACTACAGGAATAGCATTATCTCTAACAGTAGCTTTAAAAAATTCTGAAATGTATGGTTTATCTACAAAGAACATAGTTAATTTGTGAAATATAAAATAGTAAGTATGTTTTATTATAGTGGCATATGCAACTATAATATGGCAAGAAAATTGTTTAATCCTTTGTCAACTTAGACTTTTCTGAAAATTTTATTCCACTACTGATATTTGTAAATTTTTGTGGTCAAAAAAATCGGGGTTTTCTTGATGACTATTTGATAGATTTTTATCGGCTAATTCTATGATTTACAGGATGAATAAAAAATTCTATCTGTGGCGACTTATCATTGCAACGTTTGAGTATTTTTCCCTGGTTTTACTCGAAAAATCGGGATTTTCTTGATGAATACTTGGGAGATTTTCATTGGCTAATTCTATGATTTACAGGATGAAGAACAAATTCTATTTGTGGCGACTTATCATTGCAACGTTTGAGTATTTTTCCCTGGTTTTACTCGGAAAAAAAGGGGGTTTTCTTGATGAATACTTGGGAAATTTTCATTGGCTAATTCTATGATTTACAGGATGAAGAACAAATTCTATTTGTGGCGACTTATCATTGCAACGTTTGAGTATTTTTCCCTGGTTTTACTCGGAAAAAAAGGGGGTTTTCTTGATGAATACTTGGGAAATTTTCATTGGCTAATTCTATGATTTACAGGATGAAGAACAAATTCTATTTGTGGCGACTTATCATTGCAACGTTTGAGTATTTTTCCCTGGTTTTACTCGAAAAAAAAGGGGGTTTTCTTGATGAATACTTGGGAGATTTTCATTGGCTAATTCTATGATTTACAGGATGAATAAAAAATTCTATCTGTGGCGACTTATCATTGCAACGTTTGAGTATTTTCCCTGGTTTTACTCGAAAAATCGGGATTTTCTTGATTCGTATTTGATAGATTTTTATCGGCTAATTCTATGATTGACAGGATAAGGAATTTTCTTGATGACTACTTGGGAGATTTTCATTAGCTAATTCTATGATTGATAGGATAAGGAATTTTCTTGATGACTACTTGGGGGATTTTCATTGGCTAATTCTATGATTGACAGGATGAATAAAAAATTCTATCTGTGGCGACTTATCATTGCAACGTTTGAGTATTTTCCCTGGTTTTACTCGGAAAAATAGGGGGTTTTCTTGATGAATACTTGGGAGATTTTCATTGGCTAATTCTATGATTGACAGGATGAATAAAAATTTCTATCTGTGGCGACTTATCATTGCAACGTTTGAGTATTTTCCCCTGGTTTTACTCGGAAAAATAGGGGTTTTCTTGATGACTCTTTGATAGATTTTCATCGGCTAATTCTATGATTAACAGGATAAGGAATTTTCTTGATGACTACTTGGGAGATTTTCATTAGCTAATTCTATGATTGATAGGATAAGGAATTTTCTTGATGACTACTTGGGGGATTTTCATTGGCTAATTCTATGATTGACAGGATGAATAAAAAATTCTATCTGTGGCGACTTATCATTGCAACGTTTGAGTATTTTCCCTGGTTTTACTCGGAAAAATAGGGGGTTTTCTTGATGAATACTTGGGAGATTTTCATTGGCTAATTCTATGATTGACAGGATGAATAAAAATTTCTATCTGTGGCGACTTATCATTGCAACGTTTGAGTATTTTCCCCTGGTTTTACTCGGAAAAATAGGGGTTTTCTTGATGACTCTTTGATAGATTTTCATCGGCTAATTCTATGATTAACAGGATAAGGAATTTTCTTGATGACTACTTGGGAGATTTTCATTAGCTAATTCTATGATTGATAGGATAAGGAATTTTCTTGATGACTACTTGGGGGATTTTCATTGGCTAATTCTATGATTGACAGGATGAATAAAAAATTCTATCTGTGGCGACTTATCATTGCAACGTTTGAGTATTTTTCCCTGGTTTTACTCGGAAAAATCGCGGTTTTCTTGATTCGTATTTGATAGATTTTTATCGGCTAATTCCATGATTGACAGGATGAATAAAAAATTCTATCTGTGGCGACTTATCATTGCAAAGTTTGAGTATCTGCCGAAAGTTTTGCGCTGAATTATGAATCCTAATAACTAAATGCTTAATGTTGATTAAACTTTAAGAAACCAACTGCGACGATACATTAAATCAGAAATTCCCCACCACAATAACACATTAACAATAGCAAAAATCAAAGAACCATTAAATGAACCAGCCCAAGATTGGAAAAATTGTTCATATATCCATGTCTTAATAGTAGGAGAATTTTCAACCATACTAATTTTGTTATAAATCATTAGCCTAGCTAAAAATCCAGAGGCGACAAATATCAATATGGCATTTAATCCCATCACTTCAAATGGATGTCCCCATTTTTGCCAACCTCGAACTTCGATCGCCTCATAACAAGCAGCTAATAACAGTAAAGCCCATCCGCAGGTAAATATTACATAGGAACTTGTCCATAAAGCTTTATTGATGGGAAAAAATAGTCCCCACAGATACCCGACTACTAAACAACTTAGACCGGAAATTACTAGATTTAGGCTGGTGCGACTTTTGGTTGGTTGATGTTTGAGCCATTCTCCTGCAAAGTAGCCAATGAGAATTGTGGCAATAGCGGGTAAGGTGCTAAATAGTCCTTCTGGGTCGTATGGTTTTCCGGCCCACAGATGCTGTTGAGTAAGAATGAGGCGATCAATATAAGCAGCAAGATTTCCTTCTGGGGAAAGGTCGCCAGGGCCATAATTAGGAACGGGTATTAATTGCATGGCTATCCAGTATCCAATTAGTAATACAGTGGCAAGTCCATAAAGTTGTTTTCTCGAAAGGTTAAGGATGGCGATCGCTGCAAGGAGGTAGGCTAAACTAATACGTTGTAATACTCCCATGATACGAATAGTAGCTAAGTTGTAATTAGGAAAGCCATTTAGTAGTAAACCTAAGAGAAAAAGTATGAGGCATCTTTGTAAAATTCGCCGATAAACTTTTGGAGTTGCTTGGTTTTTTTCGGTGTATTTTGACAGGGAAAAAGTCATTGCTACACCTGCGATAAATAGGAAGAAGGGAAATACTAAATCTGTGGGTGTACAGCCATGCCATTTTGCGTGAAGTAAGGGTGGATAAACATGATTCCAACTGCCTGGATTATTAACAAGAATCATACTAGCAATTGTGATGCCACGAAATACATCTAGAGATTTTAAACGCATTTTCATTGAAGTTTTTATAGTAGAGATTTATACTACCGCGTTTTGATTATGATTGGCAGTAAAACCCCAATTTTTATTCATAAATATCAAAAATATCAAAAAAATAAATTCTCTAATTTTCTATATATAAAGTAGTTATTTCATATTTTCTTGGAAAACTCTGGCGTTCGTTAATATTAAACCTTTGTAATGCCTCGCCAAAAACTTAGTTGTCAGGTCTATGTCTATTCAAAAACATCTTGATTATTTTTAGAGTAATTGCACTTAATACAAGCAGGAAATATATTACTAGAGGTAGTTCTTCCTCCTTGTAGATATAGGAATAATATGGTCTCAAGTATTAGTGTAATTGAGACCATATGATAGCAGCAAAAATTGACTTTTTAATTTATGACTAAAACTTATCTATTTACCAATTTTAGCTATGGCCTTTCTCAAGTTACTGAGATACAGTTGTTTTTCTTCTTTTCTATTTCCTACTCCCTAAAATAAACGAATTTTATACCTCATGTTTCTTGGGAATTGCTACATAAAATAAGTAGCTTTAATAAGAAGGTACATATTTTTTTGCTGCATTCAAGCTTTGTTTATTTAGTCGCGACTTAAATTACCTTATTGAGGTACCTCTTTGTCATATAAATCAAACTCTTGTGGTGTTCCATTTAAATCAGAGATAAATTTTTCATATAACTCTTGATTACCATTTTCTATATCCCATACTTCATCCACCCAAGTGAGCAAAAAAGCTTCGGTTTGATTAATTTCACCATCATCTTTTGTAAAAGATCCCTTACGCAATCTTTCTCTCACCCCATCGCTATTAGAGAGAAGATGCTCTAAAATATCTTTAGATACAAAATCCAACTTATTTTCCATGTGTGGGTAAACTTCAAGAACTTCTTTGATTAGGAGGTCGAATACTTCTTTGTGAGTGATTTTTGCCATGATTAGGACAGTTTTTAATTAGTTTTGTTTAAAATAAATTTTTTTGGGGGGCTTTCCCTATATCTTTGTATTTTTTTAATATTCAAAAGATTAAGTAATTTTGCTTTACTCTCGTTGTTAATGCTATTTAAAATATCCAAATATCTAATTAATTTTGCTTATGTCCTTAACTATTTTGTTATTAATATTCAGTAACTATTATATTTTTTTTGAGATAATTTTAAGTTTTCATATTACTAGAAAAATAGACTTGTTTATATATCCCCAAAAAAGCTATGATTTACTAAGAGATAAAAACACGTTTAATTCAACAATTAAACCTTAATAATTATTCTTTTTTGAGAAGGTAAATTTAATTATGGCTAGCAATAAAACTGGTATCCAATGGACGGATAAGAGCTGGAATCCTACAACAGGTTGTGACAAAGTTAGTCCTGGTTGTACTCATTGTTATGCAGAAGCAATTACAAAACGTTTTACTAATAATTTTCCTGAAGGATTTGCTTTAAAACTTCATCCTGAGCGTTTGAAACAACCTTTAAGTTGGCGTACTCCTAGCCGAATTTTTGTTAATTCAATGAGCGATATTTTCCATGAAGATGTTCCTATTGATTTTATCAAACAAGTCTTTGAAATAATTGGCAAAACCCCTTGGCATATTTATCAAATTTTGACGAAAAGACATGAACGTTTAGTTGATTTAGCACCTCAATTAGAATGGCATGAAAATATTTGGATGGGTGTATCAGTGGAAAGTCAAAATTATGTTCATAGGGTCGATTATTTACGAGAAGTACCTGTTAATGTGAAGTTCCTTTCTTGTGAACCACTTTTAGGAAATTTACAACTTAATTTAACAGATATTAATTGGGTAATTGTAGGTGGTGAATCAGGCAATAAATATCGTCCGATGAAAGAGGAATGGGTAAAAAATATTTATGAACAATGTCAAGCTGCTAATGTAGCTTTTTTCTTTAAACAATGGGGAGGTAGAACTCCTAAAGCTTTAGGCAGAATTTTTGAGGGAAAAGTTTGGGATGAAATGCCAGAAGTGTGGGAAAAACATCAAGAAAAATTCTTAAGTCGTGTTCCTACAAGTCAGAAGAAAAATTTTTATTTGCCCGTAGTTAAAAATAAATTATGAGTTGTACTAATGATGAACTATTACAACTCAAATTAACACTTTAGATTATTCTACTATCCTTAATTTACTCTCTAATGTGTAACCCTTTCTTGAACCTGGATTTTTTATCTCCAACATACCTTCTTGATAAAGCAAGTCTAATATGTGGTTGTAAAATTGAGTTCTTTTTAATAAACCTATATTATCTAATTCTAAAATAATTTTAGTAATGGCATCTTTAAAGGATATCCAGTCTGGTCTAACTTTTCTGAGTATTTCAATTGATATAGGTTTAATTATTGCAATTCTTCTATTATTTTCTGCATTCCACTCTTTTTCTAAAAATTTATGATTGCCCTGATAACTATCTTGAAAAAAAAGTAATCTTTCTTCTTCCCAAACAAATTCATTTATAAATTCCCCAAAAGCTTTTTCTGGATGATTACTACCAACTACAATACTGTATTTAGGTCTATTATCTTTATATGTTTCCTTAACTTCAAAGCTAGTCACCCCTTTGAATTTAGTTTCATTTCTGATTCTATCTTTGAAATATTCAAGTGCCCACTTTTCAAACTCTTGAGGCTGAGTTTGAAGTTTTAACCATTGAGGTTTCCAATCTTTATCTGAATTAAAACCTAGTAGTTTTGTTAAGTTACGAGTATAACTTTCACTAGCTTTCTGTTGTTTAGAGTTATTATATGATGTTTTATAATGTCCAGCATGACGAGCTACTTGTATATTATGAAATAGTAAAAAGAGTTCACCCTTGTTCTGATTAACATAATTTCCAATAGAAGATATTTGCTCAAAAGTAACTCCTTTAACAGCAAAAGCATCAAGGAAAAACAAAGTAGGATAGTTGTCTAATTCTTGAAAAATTTTAGGTAAAGCATCTTCAAACTTTTGAGGTTCATAAATTTTGTAGAATAAATTTTTACCCACAGGTTCACAATTCTCTTTTAGCTGTTGGTTTAAAGATAAATCTGACTCTACAAAAAAGCATCTTAAGTTAACTCGTTTTTCTTGATGAAAAAGTTTAGCACATTTGAGAGCTATTAAAGGTGAACCGTCAGTATTTTCAAATTCATGTTCATATTTACTAGCCCAAAAATTAGAATTTTTGACAAAATCTTCTATTCCAATTCCTATTTCATATCTACCTGAACCTGCAAAGCAATCAACATAATTTATATATTCAGATTGAAAAGGTTTGTTACCACCTAGATTGTAACAGTGAGACTGTATATATCTAAGCATAATTCTATGTTTAGACGCTGACCAAGAACGTTTGCGAGTAAAGAAATTATCTGAATTATGAGGTTCAATAGGAAATAAAGATAGTTGCTCGCCTTCCATATTTAACTTTGAAAATTTTACAGTGAATTATTTTCTATAAATTTTAACATCAGATTATAAGTTTGGTAGTATCAATATATATAATATTTTTTATATTTTTTTTTACTGGTGTTATAATAGTTTGATATTAAGCACCAAAATATTGGGTGCATCTCAATTTTTAATAAAGCCAAAAAATTATCGCTTTTAGGCAACAGGCAACAGGCAACAGGCAACAGGGAATATATAGGAAAAAAAGTATTTTTGCAAATATGAGATGCACCCAAAATATTTAGTTACAATTTCAGTTTTTACTAAAAATGTTTCTCTAAACTCATCAAAAAAAGAATTATTTGTCATATTCCTACACTTGAAAAATATCTAGTAACAATCGCTCTATTTTAATACTCATTTAGATATTGTTGTTATTAAGAAAATTAATTTTTTGTTAACACCAGGTATTTTTAGTCTATTGATATTCTAGACTATTCAAATAAAGGTTAAATTAATTCAATATTTGATTCAATTCTAGTTTTAAAATTCTTCAAAAATAGAATACTATTTACTATTTAAAATTACCGAATAATTAAGGTTTAAAGCCTCTCCTTTAAAGGAGAAAAAAGTGCTTGAGGGATAGCAAGGTCTCCTTGCCATATCCAATCGACCAAGAGAATAAAAATTTTTCCTTCAGCGTCAATTCTCTTCTTTTCAAGGAGAGGTAGTTGTTAATTATTAATCATTAATTGTTGAACAGCCTAATAAAGGATAAAAATATGAACAGAGAACAAAGAAGAAAAGCAGCTAAAAATAAAAGTAAAAAACCACTAAACAATAATCTCCCAGAAAATGCCTTATCCCATGCTTTGTCTTTTCACAAAAGCGGGCAACTACAAGAGGCAAAAGTTATCTATGAAAAAATTATTCAGTCGGAACAAAATAATTCTCAAGCCTTAAATTATCTGGGCGTACTTAAAGCACAAATGGGAGATAATAAAAGCGCAATAAATTTAATAAATCAAGCTGTTAATCTAGAACCGAATAATTTTGGATACCTCAATAATCTCGGTAATACTTATCGCACTGCTCAACAACTAGATAATGCTATTGACTGTTATAAACGGGCAATTAAACTAAATCAAAACTCTGCTGACTCTCACCTAAACTTGGGAATTGCTTTGACAGAAAAAGGAATCATAGAAGAGGCGATCGCTACCTTACAAAAAGCCTTAACTATTAATCCAAATCATCCACGAGTTAATATGACTCTGGGAGATATATTTCAAACTCAAGGGAAGTTAGATGAAGCAATATCTTCTTACATAAAAGCTATTTCTATAGTTCCCAATAATTTTGATGCTCTATCATCTTTAGGTATGGCATTTTACCGCCGTGGCAACCTCAAAGAATCACAAAAAGCTTATCAACAAGCATTAGAAATTAATCCCCATTCCACAGAATGTTTGACTAATATTGCTGCTACTTTTTATGAGCAGGGAAGAGTTGATGTAGCTGAAGCTTGTTATCAAGCAGTTATCGATCTAATTCCTACTTCTGCTGATGCTCATATCAATCTAGGTTTTCTGTTAAGTCAACAGGAAAAATATGAGGCAGCTATTAAAAGTTATAACTTAGCATTGAAGCACGATAAAAATTCTATTCATGCCATGGCAGGTTTAGCAGAAATTCTAGGGAAAAAGTCTGAATGGGAAGCAGCAATAAAGCTATATCAGAAAATTATTAAACATAATTCTAACTCTGCTGATACTTATGCACAATTAGGAATAGCTTTGCGAGAAATAGATAAATCTGAAGAAGCGATCGCTCAATTTGAAAAAGCTATAAATATTAATCATAGACATATTAAAGCTTATGCTCATCTAGGTTTAGCTCTGCAAGATTTAGGTAAAAAATCTGAAGCTGAGTCAATTTTTGATTGTTCAGAATTAGTAGCTAAATACCAGTTTGTCAATGTAGAAGGATGGGAGAATTTGGCAGCTTATAATAGTGACTTGAAAGATTACATTGTCCGACATCCTACTCTTTTAAAAGACCGACCAGGTAAACCAATAAATAGAGGTAGTCAAACTTACGAAATTTTTACAGATAATACTCCTGTTATGGCAGCACTAAGCAAAAAAATTAATAGTTCTCTCCATGATTATTTTAGTCGTTTTACTGATAACTCTAATTATCAATTTTTCCATAATTTACCCTCAGACTGGAAGCTCAGTGGTTGGGCAGTTATTTTAGAGTCAGAAGGATTTCAAAACTCTCATATTCATCCTGAAAGTTATTGCAGTGGCGTTTATTATATTCAAGTTCCTAATAGTGTAAAAGAAAATCATAATGGGTCTGGTTACTTAAATTTTGGTACTTCTTTTCCCTCAGAGCAAGAAATGGAAAATCAAGAGAAATATTTGATTCAACCAGAAGCAGGATTATTAGTCATTTTTCCTTCTTATTTTTGGCACTCTACTATTCCATTTACTGGAGATAGCGAACGAATTTGTATTTCATTTAATTTGATTCCTCTAGATAGTAAATAAATCAAAATATGAGCTTTGGGCAAATACTTCATCTTTTAGGTAGAGGCGAGTTTAAATATAAATCAATTTTTCCTTATCCTCTCTAACAAAATAATTATGAGGGAGGTTACTGAAATTTTCCTACTTCTTTTCCCTGAGAGTAAGAAATGAAAAATCAACAGAAATATAAGTTGAGACTAAAAGCAGGATAATGGGTAATTTTTCCTTGTTATTTTTAGTGCTCTACTATTCCATTTGTTGGAGAGAGTGACCAAATTTGTATTTGATTTAATTTGAGTTCTTGAGATGGATAAAAATCTGAAGTTTGAGAAAATACTAATCATCTATTAGGGGCGAGTGTAATAAATCAATTTTTCTTTATGCTCTCTAACAACATAATTCTGGAGGAGGTTACTGAAACTTTCCTACTTCTTTTCCCCTCAGAGTAAGACATGAAAAATCAACAGAAATATAAGTGGAGACTAGAAATAGGATAATGAGTAATTTTTCCTTATTATTTTTGGCGCTCTACTATTCCATTTACTGGAGAGAGTAACCGAATTTGTCTTTCATTTAATTTGATTCCTTAATTTGGATAAAATCTGAGGTTTGGGGAAATACTAATCATCTATTAGGGGTGAGTGTAATAAATCAATTTTTCCTTATGCTCTCTGGGGTAGGTTACTGAAATTTTTCTACTTCTTTTACCCTCAGAGTAAGACATGAAAAATCATTTGTATTTCATTTAGTTGGAGTTCTTGAGATGGATAAAATTATCTGAAGTTTGGCAAAATACTAATCATCTATTAGGTAGGAGTGAGTTTAAGAAATCAATTTTTCCTGCTCCTCTCTCACAACATAATTCTGGAGTAGGTTACTAAAATTTTCCTACTTCTTTTTCCCTCAGAGTAAGACATGAAACATCAACAGAAATATAACTGGAGACCAAACGTAGGATAATCAGTAATTTTTCCTTGTTATTTTTGGCGCTCTACTATTCCATTTACTAGAGATAGCGACCGAATTTATATTTCATTTAGTTGAATTCCTTGAGATGGATAAAATCTCAATATTTGGCAAAATACTAATCATCTATTAGGTAGGAGTGAGTTTAAGAAATCAATTTTTCCTGCTCCTCTCTCACAACATAATTCTGGAGTAGGTTACTAAAATTTTCCTACTTCTTTTTCCCTCAGAGTAAGACATGAAACATCAACAGAAATATAACTGGAGACCAAACGTAGGATAATCAGTAATTTTTCCTTGTTATTTTTGGCGCTCTACTATTCCATTTACTAGAGATAGCGACCGAATTTATATTTCATTTAGTTGAATTCCTTGAGATGGATAAAATCTCAATATTTGGCAAAATACTAATCATCTATTAGGTAGGAGTGAGTTTAAGAAATCAATTTTTCCTGCTCCTCTCTCACAACATAATTCTGGAGTAGGTTACTAAAATTTTCCTACTTCTTTTTCCCTCAGAGTAAGACATGAAACATCAACAGAAATATAACTGGAGACCAAACGTAGGATAATCAGTAATTTTTCCTTGTTATTTTTGGCGCTCTACTATTCCATTTACTAGAGATAGCGACCGAATTTATATTTCATTGAATTTGGAAATAAATAAACAGGGAAAGCCTCCCTAAGAATAAATGCCTTTTTTCTTAGGGAGGCAGAACTTCCGTACTCTATCTAAAATTAAAACTTTTGATCAGCAAAGGCGATCGCTTGACTTTCCTACTTCCTTTTGGTTCAGACTCTTGATATACTTTTTTTTAGTTAAAATGGAGAAATTTTGTGGATTTATCGCTAATTCCAGCCCAACCAAAACCAGGACTAATAAATGTCCTGATAGAAATTCCCGCAGGAAGTAAAAATAAATACGAATTTGATAAAGATTTACAAGCCTTTGCCCTTGACCGAGTACTTTATTCTTCCGTACAATATCCTTACGATTATGGGTTTGTCCCTAACACCTTAGCAGATGATGGCGACCCCCTTGATGGAATGGTAATTATGGATGAACCAACATTTCCTGGATGCGTTATTGCAGCAAGACCCATCGGAATGTTAGAGATGATTGATGGAGGAGACAGAGATGAAAAAATTCTCTGTGTCCCGGACAAAGACCCGCGCTACACTGAGGTTAAATCTCTCCAAGATATAGCACCTCATCGATTAGAAGAAATAGCAGAATTTTTTAGAACCTACAAAAACTTACAGAAAAAGGTGACAGAAATACTTGGTTGGAAAGATGTTGACCATGTAATGCCATTAGTAGAAAAATTCGTTAAAGCGGCAAGCAAGTAATATTAATTCTAGTATTTTCGGAATTACAAAAAATTTAGGGGTAGGTTTTCTAGAGATTTTGCTCAAATGAAAACCTGCCCCTATTTTTTAAAAAGACCTGTTAACTTTTTAAAAATCCTGAACTTATGGCAAAGCAAGAAGGAAGAAGGAAGAAGGAAGAAGGAAGAAGTAAGAAGGCTTTAGTTATCTAGGAGAGAAGGCTTAAATTTCCTATAGACATTAATGCTCTTGTTTACACCCTCTGCAAGGACACGATATGAGTCAGTTTTTTCTAGGTCAATGCTCCGCAAACAGGATTTACTAATATCCTAACTAATTAACATAGTGCTATCAAAATAGAAAAACCTTCTGTACTTAGCAGAAGTGCGTTCTGCTACAAGATATTAAAATCATAAATTTGAGTTTACTAAAAATTAGTTAGTTATACCAAATTGATAAATTTTTGCTACAAATAGCTAGGGTATTTATTAGAATTTCCTACGGAATGCTCCGCAAACAGAATTCAGAATCCAGAATTCAGAATGGATAGATTTAATACCATTTTTGATGTTTTAAATTATCTTTATGGAAAGCATCCTTAAAATTGACTGGGTAAATATTCTTTCCTTGTTCCCTATCCTCCAACCCATTTTCCCTACTTCCTATCCTATTACCTAATAACTAAAACAAAAAAGTATGATAAACATTAATAATCAACCTTCTTCCTTCCTCCTTCTTCCCTCTACTCTAAAATTTCAGCAAATAAAGCTTCATAACTATTCAAAGCATTTTTTGAACCAAAATTTTCCTCTGCATATTTTCTTCCTTGCTGACCCAGTTGCTCAAGTTTTTCTGGATTTTCATATAATTCTAAAATAGCTTCTGCCAAAGCTTGAGAATCTTCTGGAGTAACTACTATTCCACCACCACTTTCAGAAACAACTCTTATTGCCGTACCTGTATCTGGAACAGAAGCTACTATTGGACGCCCACTAGCAAGAATAACAGGAATTTTTGAAGGTAAATTAAAAGCAGTAACAGTCTTTTTCTGTATTACTAACCCAATATCAGCAGCAGATAACATTTCTGGTAATTTTTCTCGTGGTACTAAAGGGAGCAAAAGTACATTATCTGCTTGATATTTATCGCAACACTCTTGTAATTGTTGACGTGCTCTTTCTTCCCCCAAAATTACGAAACAAATTTCCGATTTTTCCTTGAGACTAGCAGCAGCTTTAACTACCGTTTCTAACCCTTGAGTTAAAGCAATATTCCCAGAATAAACAACAACAAACTTATCTTGAAGACTATGTTCCTCTCTAAATTTATTATTCTTATCCAGAGGTCTAATAAAATTAAGGTCTACCCAATTAGGAATACAAACAAGTCGGTCTTGAGAAACCCCTTGTTCAACTAAATTAGTGACAAAATCTTCAGCAATAACGCTAATTTTAGCAGCTTTTAGATAAGCTAATTTTTCTACAGCTTGAGCTATACCTACTATCCAACTATCTTTTTTAACTAATCCAACTCTTACAGCAGCTTCAGAAACAATATCTTGAATATTTAAGACCACAGAAGAATTAGAAAATAATCCGTAAAAACTAACTGGTAAAGAAATTAATATAGGAGGAGTCGTTGCAAAAATAACATCAGGTTTCCAACCATTAAAAGCTTGCCAAAGACTAGAAACAATAAAACTACCATCTAACAATAGTCTATCTAAAACCCCTGGTTTAGAACCTTTAATATAAATATAACTACGTTGGACTGTTACACCATTTAGTTCCTCAGTTAAAAAAAACTTACCTTTATATTCATCATAAATTTTACGTTCAGGATAATTTGGCATACCAGTCACCACACGAACTTGATGACCACGTTTCACAAAACCTTCTGCCAGTTCCGTCATTAAGGGAGCAATACCAATTGGTTCTGGGTAATAATTATAGGAATAAATAAGAATACGCATAGTTTAAATAATTAAGTTAATATTTCGAGTATAACTAATGGAAGATAAAAGCCTTCTAAATTGCTATAGCAGTTGAAGGAAAGGTGCCGAACAGATCAAAAGCTTTAAAACTAAGACAACGCAAGATTTTTCTTTCTTCCTTCTTCCTTCTTCCTTCTTCCTTCTTCCTTCTTCCTTCTTCCTTCTTCCTTCTTCCTTCTTCCTTCTGCTATATTTTAGAATTAGCTATAATAAAAAGGGGTTGACCATATATGTTTCAATCAAAAGACTTGATTTTTAGTTTATTTATTTTCTCGTCTTTAGATATTTTCCAAAACTTCTTGAGAGTAAGTAGGTGTTACGCTCCTGTTGTCGATCTATACAAAAATATCTAATGAAACTAATAGTTCAATTTTCTCAGTTTATTGATAATAAATATACTTGAAGCTAGTTAAGCTTAATAATTTAAGTTAGAATAATCAGATTTATCCAGAAAAAACTAAACACTAGAAATATATTCAGAATATGTAAGGCTAATACAGATAAAATAGTTAAAGGAAAGGTTAGGACAGATCGAGAAGCTCTAAAACTCAGGCAACGTAATATTTTTTCTTGTTCCTTCTTGCCTCTTCCCTCTTCCTTCTTCTATAAAACTTAAATCTATAATCATTTAAACATATTGAGATGTAAAGCTAATGTCTTAGTGGAAAAAAGTACCAGACCGAGAAAAAGAAGAAAAAAGTATAGTATTTTAAATACCCTAATAAGCTCCACCACTTTTCTTAAATAAGATTCCCACAGTCTTAATAATTAACTTTATATCGTAAATTAGACTCCAATTTTGTTGATACTTTAAGTCCAACCTAATAATATCTTCAAAATTTTTCACTTGAGAACGACCATTAACTTGCCATTCTCCTGTCATACCAGGTTTAACATCTAAACGTTGCCATTGAGGTACTTCATAACGTTCCACTTCATCAGGAGTTGGGGGTCTAGTTCCCACTAAACTCATATCTCCCTTCAGTACATTCCAAAACTGAGGTAACTCATCCAAACTCTTTCGCCTCAAAAAGCTACCAACTTTAGTAATTCGTGGATCATTTTCATTTTTAAAGATTGCACCTTGAGCTTGATTTTTGATTTTACTCTTAAGTTGTTCTGCATTTACACACATAGAGCGAAATTTCCACATTCGGAAATTTTTTCCCATCCAACCACATCGTATTTGACCAAAAAATATCGGACCAGGACTATCAAGCTTAATAAAAATAGCGATGGGAATAAACAAAATACCTGTAATAAATAATCCTACTAAAGCACCGACAATATCAATCAGACGTTTTACCCAAGATTTGACAGAAGGATGAGTAACAGGAAGTTGATTTTCTTCTGGTTTACTATTGCTTTTGCTTTTAACTTCTGAATGTGGAGATTGTTCGATGATTAAAATTTTGTCTAGTCCAGTTAAACAAAATACTCCCATAACTAGAGAATTAACATCAGATAGTATAAATTCTATATTTTTTTCTCTTGCTATTTTTAAATTTGTCACTAGAGAACCAATTCCACAACTATCTATAAAATTAGTCTTACTAAAATCAATAATAATTTTGGTTATAGTATTTTCTGATTGGAAAAGTTTTTGGCAAGTTGATTTAAATAATTCTGCCTCTGAGACAGTAAAACGAAGAGGCAAATGAACCACGGGAGTTTTATCCCTAAAAGTGACTTGAATATCTGTTTCTGAGGTTTGGCTGACCATGAAATCTTGATTCCTATTTTTGATGATTATAGTTTTGTTTCTACAAAAGTTATTTCTGATATTTTTTTAGCATAATCAGCTTCAGAATTATGCTCAAACAATCGTATAGAAATTACCTTAATGGTTAGACCACCCTCTAGACTAATGATTAGCAATAGTTTAGATACTAATGTATGAACTGAAGTATACTAATCTCTGCCAACTACATTCAAGAATAGAACATATTCAGATGGCATCAGCAGAAACCAAACTGCTTTTTTTGTTAATCTAGTTATATCGCCATAATAACACCAAAATAACTAGAATCAATTTGAGTGGGTTGTTACTCACGACCTATTCTAGTTTTGATGATTTTACTACTAACCCACTCAAGATTTCCTGTCTAATTATAGATATTTTCAGAGCGTGAAGTTTCACGACTTCCTTTAACTCTTGCCTTAGCTTTAGTAGCACTGCGCTTGAGAGCTTGAAGTCGTGCTTCATATTTGGCCCTCTGTCGTTTTTTGGGAGTTTGTTCGATTAAAGTTTTCAGAGCGCTGCCCAGACTTTTATAAGCATTAGGAAGTGAGTAACCGAAACGAGTTGCTAAGGCGATCGCCTTATCGTCTGCTTCTATTGCTTCTTTGAGATTACGTTCTCCATTATTCTTCTGATAGAGTCTATACCCAGATACACCACACAAAGCTAAAGCTAGAACTAAAAGTAGACCATCTTGTACCCATAGTTCGCCCACAGCACCCCCTAAACCAATAGCAAGGGCAGCCATTTCCCAACCATCCCTGGGAATTGTATCGTTTTGAATTCTGGCCACTTCATGCCAAAATAATAGGTTACGTTGGTCTAATGCTAATTGTTCCCAGAGTGTGAGGTCGATGGATATTTCTATTTGGTCTTTGCCTATTTCTTCGCTGCGAATGAGTGGGGGATTAACTTCAATGGACTTTTCTACCATGACCCAACTTTGTAATTCTGGTGGTAGTAAGCCTTTTAGACGCCTAATTTCACTCATTTCGGCTCTGGCAGTGGCAGTAGCATAAGATGTCATAGTTTGTTTGAGTCCTATAGATTTTTCAACACATAGTTGTTCTTTATTTGAATAGTTTACCTTAAGATTTCAAACAGTATATTTTCTACTCTTGCTTAGGGATATAGGAGTTATGCCAAAATTCAAACTTATTAGGTTACTTACATTGTGAGTTTATAGATAGGAACTTGAATTCATATAAATTATGGTTCCCTTGAAAAAGAAGCTTTGTACTTAGGCAGAATATCTACATATTTGATGATTTTTAGGAGCAATAAAGTTAAATAATTTGAGATGAGATACCTGTCTGAAAAAGCTATCCGGCAACAAGATTTTGAAGATTTATCAGTCTAGTATGATTGAGTAATTACGCTCTAAAGTTTGATGAATAATTCCTGGTTATCAACAGTTATAATACAAAGCGAGGATAAAATAAAAAGAGTGCAATAGTTGATGAAAGTCTTTACAAAGAAGCGTCAAGCATAGTCTTCGACAGTAAAATTTTGATGCCTACTAATAATCTACAGTATTTGATCATGGTTGAGAGGAAAAAATCAAATAATTTATAGCAATCATATTTCAGTTGTAAGATTAATCTACAGTATTTGATTATGCTGAGTTGGAAAAAATTCAAGAATCCAAAATGAGGAGATATCTCTCTGAAAAAGCTATCAGACAACTAAGGGCTTGGAAAAGTTATATATCTCATCTTTTGAGTAATTATGATCTAGTGGTCTGTCAAGATAGTTGTGAGTACTAGCAAATCAAAAAAAGCATTACCCAAAATCTAAAATTACAAAAATATATTCATCATTTCAAATTTGTACAGATTACTATAGTAAATTAACTTGTGTAATGAATGATTCTTGGTTTTTGACAGTTAACAGAAAAGGTAAAAATAAAATTCAAATTAATAGTACAGAGATTTATCAAAGTTTGTATTTAGAAATTAAACAAAGATTAGAACTAGATATTTGAGTAGTTCAAGTATTAGAGTGGATGGTTAATATGGTAGTAGTTGCTTATGAAAATTATCAAAGAAAACATAACACGAAAATCGCCCAATTAACTACCGGAGCGTTGAATAATTCAAAAGGCAGATGGCATGAGTTTATAGTTACTGGATTTTTAGCTAAAATAGCCCTAAATTTTTATTTAGAATACAAAATACCTCTGATAACTTTTAGACTTCCTAGTTCAAGAGATGAAACTAAACCTGAATTTTTCAAGATTTTTCAAACCCAAGAATTTCAAACAAGTTATCCTCTGGAAAATATTGAAACAATTAAAAAAAGAATTTTTTTCTCAAGTCCTGATTATATGTAAGCATTCAGCCGTCAGCCATCAGCTATCAGCTAAAATCGGCGGGTTCGGCGTCCCCCACGCAAGCGCGTAAAAAAGCGTGTGGTGTGCGTGTTCTGGGGGTTATAAGACGCGGAGCGGCTTCTCTTGAGCATCCCCACGCCTTGAGAGCTGACCGCTGACCGCTGACTGCTGACTGCTATTTTCAAGGCCAGAGAAGTAAAAGCTTTTATCTCTGTTAAAGTATCGAATCGCCCAGATCGTCGTTATCAAGCATTGTATGAAACAGCTATGATTAAAGCCATAAGTTATACATCGGGACAAATGTGGAAATATTACATGATAACTGCTGAAGATTTCTCTAATTCAGATAAGAGAATATTTAGTCAAGGTATTGCTCCTCATGGTATTGCTTTAAATCAAGACTTGAAAAGTGTAGATAATATGTATTCAGCTTACAATCAGCAAGATTTAATTAACTTAGTTGAAGATGCCATATTTTTGTAATTAAAAGGTAAGCAATAATGAGCATGAGAAAAAGAAGAAGGTAATCAGAGCTTAGATAAATTATTTAATCCCTGTTAGCTTTTTCCAGACTCGGTTTTCCCTATCACAAGCTTTTTCTATATAAAAATCATAAATATGATCTAAAAAATCCCAAATAAATATAGATAAACAGTATGAATTTTTTACCTATATTGCCAGATTAGTTGCTGCTTTTTTCCAGGATTTTTTACACAACTCAAATAGGATTGCTAGATTGATTTGATTTGCTCTATTTATTCAAGTTTATTCAAGTAGGAATTAGGAGGCAAAACCCCGACAATCTCAAAAACATCTTCCCTCTTCCTTCTGTATAATTCCTTTTTACTTTTCGATCGGAAAGCTGCTCTAAACAAGTCTAGTGAAGTCAAACTTTATACTTACCTTTTGGAGAATAAACTAAAGGTAATTCTAATTGATGATTCATTTCTTCTCGATCAGAAATTTTATTCATATCGAGAAAATCAAGAATAGTTTTAGCAACTCTTTGAGCAGCTAAATATGGTACTCCATTGCCGATAGTTTTAAATTTATGAGTGAGAGTCATATTACTTGGTAAAGCAAATTTTTTAGGTAAAGACTGGATAGCTAATGCTTCTGCTGCCGAAAGACGACGAACTTTATATGGATGTAAATGAACTTCATTATTTCCATAACAAGCTGTAGGAGAATAACGCCATCGATGAAGGCGTTTATAAGATTTTTTTCCATCATCTCCTTCTGCTACTTTCTCGAATTTTACTAGACCAGCTCTTGGTTGAAAATAATGTTCTGAATTAGGATGAGAAACAACATTATTTTGCCTAAACCAATATTCAACTGTTAGTTCTTTAGGTATTCCGTCCGGGCAATCTATTTGAGAATTTTCTACAAAGGTATTTGTCTCAGGCCAAGGATAAGAAAAAACTTGATTTTGAGGATACAATACATACTTTTCCCAGGGAAAAATATTTTCAGGAATTACCTGAGTATAGTTAATATCAAAACCTTTATCTTTCAGTAAGTTACATCGGAAGCCTATTAAAATAATTCTATATCTATCCTGGGGAACTCCATACTCAATAGAATTAATTAAACGTTCGGTAATGATATATCCGTATCTATACAACTTGCGCTTCATTTCCTCATAAAATGCTCGATGTTTTTTGGTTGACCATAAACCTTTAACGTTTTCAAATACAAAAAAATCGGGTTTTTGCTGACAAATTAATTCTATATAAGCATCTGATAATTTACCATTTTCTCCACTTTTACCTCGGTTTTTTCCTCCTACTGAAAAGTCAGGGCAAGGAGGTCCGCCAATAAATCCGACAAAATCAGAATTTCTCTGAGCATCTTTGACTAATTCTTGTAAATGGGTTTTTCCATTTTCCCCAGTTAAATTAACTAAATCATCTTCTAAATGTCCGTACTCTGGCTCAGATATTTCTAATAATTGTCGAGCATAACGATAAGCTGCCATAAAGGGAGAAAACTTTTCATTGACAAAGACAACTTCAAAGCCACTATTTTCAAAGCCTAAGTCTAGAAAGCCACAGCCTGAAAAAAAAGAAAATATTTTTATTTTTTGCACCATTTACTATAAATAATTTAGCGATATTAAGGTTTTATAGATTGATTAATTCTGCCTGAGAGAGTAATTTTACCGAATAATTAAGGTCGAAAGTCTCTACGCATCAAGGAGAAAAATGCCATATCTAATCGACTAAGAGAGAATAATAGGGTGCATCTCAATGCGTGAATAAAGCCAAAAATTTATCGCTTTTAGGCAACAGCTCCGAAAGGCAACAGCTCCGGAAGGGAATATATAGGAAAAAAGTATTTTTGCTTGCTATGAGATGCACTCGAAAAATAATCCTTTTTGTCAATCCTCTTGTTTTAAGGAGGAGTAATTGTTAATTATTAATTGTTGAGTAAGAAAATTTTGCTTAAATATCCCTTTAACCTAGTAAAGATTAGATGGCGATCGCCACAAATCAAAGATATAGCAAATATGGAGTTTTGCTACTTTTGCCTTCTGGACTGGTTAAGAGTTCCCTCCTATACAAATATAGGTATAGGAGTTATTCAGTTTAATCAATAATCTAAGTCTTAGCTTTGAGTAAATCAGAAATAGAAAACTGAGATGGCAATAATTATATTTTAGATAGAGCAAGCTAATATACTATTTGTGGCGTTTTGTCAATATCTATAATTACTCAGGTATTTTGACTTATGCAAAATTTGTTTTTTTGAGCTTATTTTAGCTCGCTGCAAATTGCAATATCTAGGATATTTTTAACGTAAACACTGGGTTGTAGCTTGATTGAAAGGAGGTTATTTTTGTTTTAGATATAACATTGGCATCATACCTTAATGTTCAGAGTATGATACAAATCGCTGAAACAACGCAAGTTCGTGAAATATTTTGTAATAATTGAGAAAAAAAGGTTTTTTTTTGATTTGCACAAACAATCTTAAAGCTTATTTAGATTAGTAAAAATTATCTTTATCCTCTTGGCCTGAAGTTTTGATTTAAAGGTAGTTTGCGATCGCTTAAACTTAAAACTAAATTCAAAAAAGGTATTAAATATTAATCTATGATTTCGGTGGTCTGTAGCCCAACATTTTATATCTCGTAGAAATTAGACTTCTTGCAGAAGTCAGGGAATAGGGAATGATGAGAGGTAAGCATTTCCTGCGGAATGCTGCGCAAGCAGCTATTAGCCATCAGCTATCAGCAATAAGACCTTTGAACTTCAGAAAACAAAAGAAAGCCTTTAAATGAAAAGTAGTTATTATCAGTAATAGTTTTGAGCAGGATTTAATGTCCCACGATAATTACTTATACTTTTTTGCTTAAAAAAATCAGTCAAATCAGAAAACTATCACCGAATATTTTTCTGAATTAGTTTTACATCTTGGCAAAATTATCGAAATTTTTTCTAGTGAAAAATCTGTGGATGAAATGGGAGTTAGTTTTGAGCTTCCTTACTGGGAAAAAAATTAGCTGAGAATATCTGTGGATGGAATGGGAGTAGGTTTTGAGCTTCCTTCCTGGGAAAAAAATTAGTCGAGTCGGAAAATTCTTACCTATTATTTTGATGGGTAGGTGCTAAATTTTGAGAAATTATCAGAATTTTTGAGCTGAGAATATTTGTGGATGGAATGGGAGTAGGTTTTGAGCTTCCTTCCTGGGAAAAAAATTAGTCGAGCCGGAAAATTCTTACCTATTATTTTGATGGGTAGGTGCTAAATTTTGAGAAATTATCAGAATTTTTGAGCTGAGAATATCTGTGGATGGAATGGGAGTAGTAGACTGACACGCCTAAAATAGTGCACTCTTATTTTTGATAATCACCTCACCACTCCCTCATCTCAATCCCCCACCCCCCCATTTTCTAATGCACATTTTTAGCTGTGTCACGCCAGTAGTAGACTGACACGCCTAAAATAGTGCACTCTTATTTTTGATAATCACCTCACCACTCCCTCATCTCAATCCCCCACCCCCCCATTTTCTAATGCACATTTTTAGCTGTGTCACGCCAGTAGTAGACTGACACGCCTAAAATAGTGCACTCTTATTTTTGATAATCACCTCACCACTCCCTCATCTCAATCCCCCACCCCCCCATTTTCTAATGCACATTTTTAGCTGTGTCACACCAGTAGGTTTTGAGCTTCCTTCCTGGGAAAAAAATTAGTAGAGGCGGAAAATTCTTACCTAGTATTTTGATGAGTAGGCGCTAAATTTTGACAAATTATCAGAATTTTTGAGCTGAGAGTATCTGTGGATGAGATGAGAATTGTCTTTGAGCTTCCTTCCTGGGAAAAAAATTAGTAGAGGCGGAAAATTCTTACCTAGTATTTTGATGAGTAGGTGCTAAATTTTGACAAATTATCAGAATTTTTTCTGTGACAAAATTTGTGAATGAAATGAGAATTGTCTCCAACTCCTCCTCATGGGAAAAGAAGTAGAGCGAGTCAAACCCACCCTACTATTTTGGCAACTAAAGTCTACAATTTAGGAATTTTTCCTACCAAAAAATCTGTCAATTAAACATTAGTTTCTTCCTTTACCAACTTATCCCAACCTAAATCCTTCAAAGCATGATTTCTACGCAACGGACGAGTTACTAATTCCAAAATATCACGAGCATTTGTAAACCCATGAATTTGAGCGAAAGTAAACTCAACCGACCACTTAGTATTAATCCCTCTTGCCTCTAAAGGATTAGCATGAGCCATACCAGTAATTACCAAATCTGGCTTTAATTCATAAATCCTTTGAATCTGATTATAATTATCAGGTTTCTCAATAATCTTAGGTAAAGGCGCACCCATTTCGTTACAAGTTTTTTCCAACATTTCCAACTCAGCTTTTTGATATCTTTTATCCATATAAGGAATACCAATTTCTGAACAAGTCATGCCACAACGAATCAAAAAACGAGCCAAAGAAATCTCCAGCAAATTATCACCCATAAAGAAAACAGACTTACCACGAATTAACTGGATATAGTCTTCCAAATTCTCCCAAATTTGCTTTTCTCTTTCTGCTAACCCTTTGGGTTCAATACCAAAAACAGAACAAATCTTCTCAATCCAAGCCCTACTTCCATCCGGTCCGATGGGGAATGGCGCACCAATTAATTTACACTTCCGACGACGCATTAAAGTAGTAGCAGTACGACTCAAGAAAGGATTTAAACCTGCCACATAATATCCCTCTTCAACTACTGGTAATTCTGTGTAACGTTTCGCAGGCAACCAACCAGAAACCTTAATTCCTTGCTTCTTCAATTCTAAAGTTAATTGAGTTACAACTGGGTCTGGTAAAGAGCCAAATAAAACTAAAGGTGGATGCTCAACATACTCAGATTCTTCCGCAGCAACCTCCTCTTTTTTCCTACCAAAACTTAATAGTTTTTGTATCCCACTTCTTTCTTCTTTTTCTGCTTCTAAAACTTGTTTCGGACAACGAGCTGCCATTGCTGCCAATACCGTATCTTCCCCTTGAGTAAAAGCATAATCCAAACCATTAGCACGAGCAACCACAATCGGAATGCCAATTTCTGACTCTAATTTAGGAGCCAAACCTTCCAAATCCATTTTAATAATTTCAGTGGTACAAGTACCAATCCAAACTATCACACTGGGGTTCCTATCACGCTTAATTTGTAAACATAAACGTTTCAATTCATCATAATCATTTAACTTAGCTGAAATATCACCTTCTTCCAACTCAGCCATGGCATAACGAGGTTCAGCAAAAATCATTACTCCCATGGCATTTTGTAAGAAATAACCACAAGTCTTAGTACCAATTACTAAGAAGAAACTATCTTCAATTTTTTGATAAAGCCAAGATACACAACTAATCGGACAAAAAGTATGATAATTACCAGTTTCGCATTCAAAAGTTAAAGCTTCAGGTGCAACAGTATTAGTCATCAAAAAATACTCCTATTTATCAATAATTTATTTTGGGAAAAATCAATGCTCATGCTAGTAAAAAGTTAACTTTTATAGCACGACAAAAAACTGTGAGGATAGTTAGAAAAATCTATAAGTTGACAGGTAATAGGTCATAGTTTTGAGTTAAGTAGATAAATGATTTCTAATCGCTATGTATTAGACATATAGCGCTGTGCGCAGCCAACAGGCAACAGGCAATAGAGGGAGTAAATTGCCGTTTGCGCAGCATCTCCGTTGGAATAATATAAGACTTTTACCTATTTGGCCTTTCCTGCAATTTGTCAATATACCAGCGCTCATTGCTATATCCGAAAAAGATATAGACTTTTTGTAAAAGTAGGGAACAGGGAAGATGTTTTGAGGAAAAAAACACGGAAAATGATTTTTTGAGTTATCAAAATAATCTGGGTTGCGCAACCCCGCCTTTTAAGGCGATCGGGTTTTTGGAGCGAAGCTCAAATCCCCTACTTCCCCTCCCAGGAGGGGAGGGGTTAGGGGTGGGTTGGGAGGGGGAGGGGCGAGGGGTGGGTTGACTTCTGACTTCTGACTTCTGACTTCCTTAACCCAACAACCCTTCAAGATCGTCATCATTAGAAGACTTTTTATCTCCTGCTAAAGAATCTAGATCGGCCTCATCCAAATCTAGGTCATCTCCATCCAGATCGAGGTCCAAATCTCCTAAATCATCAGAAGACAAATCATCAAATTGATTATCATCTCCCAAGTCGCTAAGATCCATATCACCTAGCTCATCCAGTCCAGACTCATCCAACTTCGCCGATGTATCTTCAAATGGATCGGGAATATCTTCTGCTACAAAGTCGGAGCTATCTTCTCCAAGATCGAGATCGTCAGAACTATCTCCATCTAGGTCGCTGAGGTCAAGGCTACCCAAGTCATCTTCTGCTTCTGCTGCTGACTCCATTCCCAAATCCAAATCATCATCCACTTCCGAGTCAGAATCCAGTCCCATATCCAAATCATCCGCTTCTGACTCCATTCCCAAGTCCAAATCATCATCCACTTCCGAGTCAGAATCCAGTCCCATATCCAAATCATCCGCTTCTGACTCCATTCCCAAGTCCAAATCATCATCCACTTCCGAGTCAGAATCCAGTCCCATATCCAACTCATCCGCTTCTGACTCCATTCCCAAGTCCAAATCATCATCCACTTCCGAGTCAGAATCCAGTCCCATATCCAACTCATCCGCTTCTGACTCCATTTCCAAGTCCAAATCATCATCCACTTCCGAGTCAGAATCCATTCCCATATCCAACTCATCCGCTTCTGACTCCAGGTCTAACTCACTCTGGTCATCATCAAGCAAATCATCAGAGTCCATACCCAATCCAGAAGCTAGTGCAGCAGCTCCACCGACAGCGACAGCTCCACCTACTACTGCAGCAGTACCCCAATTATTAGAATCTTCATTCTGGTCTGGCATAATTGGGGAATAAGATCCTGGTGACTCCTGAGCATCATCACCTGTGGAACTCAAAGATGATATTGATGTTGATTTATCTATAGAAGAATCTGGTTCTTTACCTATGGCAATGTCTGGGTCAAAATTTAACCCTAAAACTTCTATTAAACTATCTGCATCTGCCTTGAGTTTGGAGAAAGGCAACATTAATGCCTCTAACTCTGGTTCCAGGGCATTAAGAATTCCCAAGATAAGGTATGACAGAGGTCTCCTTCCTCCATCAGGAGTCTGGACCGTATTTTCATCTGTCATGTGCAGTACCAACCATGGGCGATTTTTTTGGTAGTAGTGCAGCCATTTTTGTTTGAGGGACGTTGATAATTGTTCAAAGAAAACCATGACTTCTATAATTCCTTATCCTGAGAAGAGCTAAATCTATTAAACCATCATCAGGTCAAGCTTCTCATCCTCTGACATAACTTCAGGCTTACTAGGATTTAAGTAGAAATCAGAGAGTAAGGAGAACAAATCGCGATCGAGAGATTCGTTAGGCACTACTCCCTCTGGCAATGCCAAAATTTGGTCGGCAATATTCAGGTAATAATTACAAACGTATTGGAGTGAAGGATCGTTTTCGGCCATCTCGAACAATGTTTTGCCTTTGACACGAGAAACCCGAATATCTTCAATTAGTGGTAGGACTTCTAGCACTGGCATTGGTACGGCTTCTATATATTTATTGATTAGGTCACGCTTGGATGTACGATTACCTATTAGGCCAGCCAAACGTAGAGGATGGGTGCGAGCTTTTTCACGGACAGAGGCGGCAATGCGATTAGCTGCAAAGAGGGCATCGAAGCCATTATCTGTGACAATCATACAGTAGTCTGAATAGTTTAGTGGAGCTGCAAAACCACCACAGACTACGTCACCGAGTACGTCGAATAGGATGACATCGTATTCGTCAAAGGCATTTAATTCTTTGAGTAGTTTGACTGTTTCGCCGACAACGTAGCCACCACAACCTGCTCCAGCGGGTGGTCCACCTGCTTCTACACAGTCTACGCCACCGTAACCTTTATAAATGACGTCTTCTGGCCAAATATCTTCGTAATGGTAGTCCTTTTCTTGGAGGGTGTCAATAATTGTGGGGATGAGAAATCCTGTGAGGGTAAATGTACTGTCGTGTTTTGGGTCGCAACCGATTTGTAGAACTTTTTTACCACGTTTGGCTAAAGCTACTGAGATGTTGCAGCTTGTTGTAGATTTGCCGATGCCGCCTTTTCCATATACTGAGAGTTTCACTTTTTTTCTCCTAGATAATTTTTTAATTTAAAGCTTAAAAGTCAAAAGTCAAAAATCAGAAGTAATCCCTGACTGAGTTTGAGTGTTTATAATTGCCCTAACCTATTTTCGTATTGCTATAACTTATACGCAAACTGCTGGTTATGGAGATCGAGTCCAGATTTATTTAAGGTTGGTCATTTCAGTTATCAGTTATCAGTACCTCCTGTAATAGGGGAGGCAAGATAATCAGGGCAAACGCATCTTATTTTGAAGTTCCTACAGGGCAAGGATGTTAGCCTTATAAGTATTTCTACTCATTACTTTCCTGAAACTTTAACCGCAAAAGCTTCCAGAATTTAGATGCGTTTTCCCTGGCAAGATAATACTGATGTTGATTTTTTTTCATTCCCTTAAAAGGAGAAACTTGAGACTTTACTTTCTTTTTTGTCCTTTCTTTTTGGTCAACCTATTTTTGTGAAGTTCTCTCCCGTTAAATCGGAGATTATAAAGGGAGACTCTCAAACAAAGATAATTGAATCCTCGTTTGCTGAAGTTTCTTGTTTCACAGGCTGACTAATATCTAAGCCTCCACAAGCAGACAAGATGATACCCACCTCGTTTAACGCTTTATTTAAAATGTTAATTGCTGCATTCTCGTCCCTATCCAAAACTGTTTTACATTTAGGGCAAGAATGAGTTCTAACTGATAAAGTTAATGGTACTTTTTGACCACAATTACTACAATTTTGTGATGTATTGTGAGGGTTAACTTTTATTATCTGAACACCGCGTTTTACCGCTACTGCATTCAATTTTTCAATAAAATTACCCCAAGCTACATCATAAATTGATTTTGATAGTTTAGTATTTTTTGCTAAACCTCTAATATTTAAGTTTTCCACTGCAATCATGTCATATTCTTTCACTAATTTATGAGCAGTTTTGTAATGGAAATCTTCTCTTTGTCTGGCTATATGTTGATGTAGTCTAGCTATTCTATTTTGCGCCGCCCTCCAGTTGTTAGACCCAACTTCTTTTCTAGATACTTTTTTTTGTTTTCTTGCTAAATTAGATTGAGATTTTCTATAAAATTTAGGAATAGAAACAGTCTCACCAGTATTAGTGGTCAAAAACTCTTTTAAGCCTACATCGATACCTAAAGCAGTTTTGATATTATCTGTAGAAATTAAACTAGGAACTGACTTATCTTCTAAACTAAAACTCACATAATAACCATCAGCTTTTTTGGTTATAGTTGCAGTTTTGATCGTAAACCCATCTGGAATTGGTCTATGAACTATGACTCGAATCGCACCAAACCTCGTAGTAATTATTTGTTTTCCATCAAATTTAATTACTGCTTTGGGATGATTAACTCTACTGAAACAAAATGACCTTAATTTGCCAGACTTTTTAAATCTTGGTCGTCCTCCACATTTACCTTTTTTGTCAGGTATTAGCCAACGTTTCCAAGCTTTATCTAGTCTTTGTAAGTTAATTTGTTGAATTTCAGAATAGATTTTTTTGTAGTCAGGAAATAACTTTTTTGTCTGTTTAAGTGCTGATTGCTGAAAATAATAATTTGGTCTACTGGGAATCTCACCCATAGGACATGACACTATCGAACAACGGTCTATTTGACACCTGGTTTGGTTCAACCAGTCCAAGCGTTGACCAAGAGCATAATTCCAATGCCTTCTTAATAGTTCTAGCCAATAATCAATTTTGACTGACTGTTGAGAAGTAGGCTCAATTTTGTAGCAATAACTAATTATCATAACCTATTTAATTTACTTTCGGCAATTCCTCTCCCGTTAAATCGCCCGATGATAAGGGGATACCTCTTGCCGAATCTAGTTGGGCTTCTGAAAAGAATTATTGTCTAACTTCACTACAAAAATAAAGAGGGGCAATATTTATCAGATGCTGTAAACAGAAGCATTTAGATTGAATATTTTTTAAATTTAATTTTTTACTTTCATTAATTGCTTTGAAGGGAAATTTATTAGTCTATAAATTATTTGTGTAATTTTTTTTATATAAACAGTAACAATATAAAAAAAATTAGGTATTGAATAATATCAAGACAAATTTTATGGCTTAAACCAAGGCGTTCGGAAACTTTGAGATTAGAAGGGTTTTCTGGTTTGGTCCGATAATTAGGCGATCGCCCAATAGTAAATTCAATTATTTAGGTACAAAATTGCCCAAGGTTAATTTTTATAACAAAAAATTTGATTAGTCCAAATATATTTCTTGAGGAGATTGGGGAAAATATCAGGAACGGGCAAGATGCCCATTCCACTGAGGAAACGGAGACAGGGGGACGCGGGGACGCGGTGACCTCCGTGTCTCCCCCTCTCCGTGTCTCCGTGTCCTCAAGAACCCCCACTCCCTAAAGTGGCCGGAAAATTACACTGAAATAAAATCCAGAATCTTGAGCATTATTACCACGATCGTCCAGGTCTACCAAAGGGATACCATAATCCAAACGCAAATCAACCTGTGGCAGTGGTTGCCAAATCAAACCTATGCCTGCTCCTGCCAAAAATCTTTGGTCTGGTAAAGAATCATTATTGGGATTACTACCATCATTCCAAACAGCTCCAATATCTATAAAAGGAGTAAATTGTATCGATGGTAAACCAGACTCATCCCGATAGACCGTAATCCGGTCTTCAATAGAAAACCGAAAACCATTATCCCCGGAACGTATATTCTGGCGATAGCCCCGTAACGACAAACCACCGCCAATAATAAATTGTTGATATGGCAATAGAGCAATTGAGGATAGTTGCAAATCTCCCTGGACAATCAATAAATGATTAGCACTTAATCTTTGTACCCTTTGCACTTGGCCTAACCAACTGAAGAAACGTCCATCGGGTTGAGGGTCTTCCCTCTCTGTAGCATCAAATAAATTAGTGCCAATATTAAATTGCGATCGCAAAGCCCAAGCTCCTTGAGGGTCTCGGCGAATGTAGTCTTGTCCCAACCTAATCACAGTTGTACTGTTAACACCATCTTCTTCTGGAGTTTGAGGGTCATCAAAAAGTTGATCGTCCAAAAAAGTCTCTGTACGCTGATAGCTCAAGCCTACAGAAAAAGCTAATTCTTCTCTAGGAGTTCTTAGAAAGGGCTGACGGTAACTAAATTCATATACGTCTGTTGTCCCACTAATCTCTATACCTTCAAAATCTTGACCTATTCTATTACTGTTGGGTGCGGCTCTAAACTGTAAAGTGCCATTCATAGAATTAATGGGCAAATTGTAGATAAAGTCAAAAACATCTGATTCATCACTAAAAAGCCTGGTGGTATTATAAGATACCACAAAAAAATCACCCCGCCCTGTCAAGTTGCGATGTAGTAAAGTCGAACCTACTCTTTCAGAGCCGACTGTGGGAGGTGAGTAGTTATCAGTATTTATACTAAATTCAAAAGGGTTTGCTTCTGTGACACGAACAATTAGAATACTCTCTCCTGGATTTTCGCTGGCTCGCAAACTAGCTTCAATGTTTTCAAATAAAGGATTACCCCGAAGTAATCGTAGTTGATTTTCTAGTTGAGCAGTGTCCAATGGCTGACCTGCTCCAAGTCGTATCCGATTTTCAATATAAGATTTATGTAATCTTTTTGTACCTTCTATTTGGACTTCTCCCAAAATTCCTTCTATGACTTGAATTCTAACTGCGCCCTCGGTGATAGTTTGGGGTGGTAAAATCGCCCTTGAGGTGATATAGCCACGTTCTAGATAAATTTCGGTAATTTGATCTGCTATTTGCCGAAGTTCTAATAGGGTAACTAAACGTCCTTCTAACGGCCTAGTAAGGGAATTTATTTCTTCTGGGGTTAAGATTGTACTTCCTAATACTAAAATTCTCTGCACGGGAATTTTTTGAGTAGGCTCATCTGGCAGAGGTTGGGGTGGTGGTGATTTTTTTAGTTCTTCTTCTTTTGGCTCTTCTGGTTGAGTTGGTTGGGGAAGGGGTTGGAGAAAGCGATCGCGATTTGGATCTGGTCGGGGGTTATCTGGTAAATTTTGTCGTATTTCTTGATTTGTTGGAGTATTTTGGGCATAAATTGGTTGTTTTGAAGTTAAGGTATTAATAATTTGAGGGTGAGTGAGTTTTTGTTGAGTATGGGATAGGTTTTGAATTTGAGTTTGTATGTGTGTAATGTTTTTTTGTGGAGGAAAAGTTTTGGAGTTGGCTATTAATTCTAGTCCTTGATTTTTTAGTAATTGAGAGCTTAAAGTTTTTCGTTTAAGGTTTTTATTTCGATATTTATAAATTAGTTTTGGGGTTGATTTTGATGTTAATTTAGAGTTTTTGGATGATAAATAATGCCATTTTTTGGCTTTTACTGAAGTTTTATCCCATAATTTATCTACATCTGCCGTTTTGGATACAGCTTGATTAGCTAATAGGCAAATAATTATAAATGTAGTAGGAATTAATGTGAAGGATTGAAACATTGCAATTGTTATAGTCTAGGTTAAATTTTATAGTGCTATGCGCTAGGGAATAGGGAATAGTAAACTGTTAAGAGGTTTTCTGTGTGGAATCCGTCAGGAAACAGGGTTGAGAAATGTCAAATACCTTAATGTGTAGCGCTATATTTACCAAAAAAATGTAAATTCTGGTTTATAGAGCGGTCTAATAGCAGCCAAAAACTAAATTATTTATTTAGATATATAGCAATCTTATTTGAATTTTGAAATCTTGTATATTTGAGGGAACAGGTATGGGAGAAATGCCGAAGCAATAAAATTATCGCAAATAATTTAGGATTGCTATAAAATGCGTCTAATCAAGTAACAGTATTAAGTCTTTATACATATATTTAATCGGATATTTGTTTGATAAAATATAAGTTTTTTCTCAAGCATTAGGTAAACATTTCCTGCGGAATGCTGCGCAAACAGCCGTCAGCTATTAGCTAGCCTCCTACGGAGGAACTGCGTTAACAGCTATTAATTTTGGGTCTGCGTAAAAACAACCTTTTAAATTGAAAAAGAATAAAAAGTTACTGCCATGAGTCTGAGGACAAAACCTTAGAAGTAATTATTCATTACTAATTGCTGAGAGCTGACTGCTGATAGCTTAATGCTTACAGCATTAGGATAAACGATTTAATTTTATCAATAATTGTATACTAAGCTAAAACGCATTTAGATTTTATATTTTGAGGGAACAGGAAACAGAGAACAAGGAATGAGAAACGCCGAAGCAATAAAATTATCGCAAATAATTTAAGCTTGCTATAAAATGCGTCTAATTAAGTAACAGTATTAAGTCTTTATACATATATTTAATCGGATATTTGTTTGATAAAATATAAGTTTTTTCTCAAGCATTAGGTAAACATTTCCTGCGGAATGCTGCGCAAACAGCCGTCAGCTATTAGCTATCAGCTATTAATTTTGGGTCCGCGTAAAAACAACCTTTTAAATTGAAAAACCATAAAAAGTTACTGCCATGAGTCCGAGGACAAAACTTTAGAAGTAATGAATAATTACTAATTGCTGATAGCTGACTGCTGATAGCTGAATGCTTATAGCATATAGGATAAACGATTTAATTTTATCAAAAATTATATAGTAAGCTAAGACACATTTAGATTTTATGTTCTGTGTTAAAGGCTTCCTTTTAACAAAGGAGTTATATAGCTTAAATACTCAATAGTTTAGTAAATGAATATAGCGTTTCCCTGGTTAATGAGGTAAACCTATCTTTAATTTCTATTCTAGAATATATTCTCTCCATACCTGTTCCCTGTTCCCTGTTCCCTGTTCCCTATTCCCTGAAACCTAGAATTTTGTACCTTACCAGTATGGGAATTGCTATACTCAAAACCTACTGCGAAAATATTTATTCTGAATTTAACATGAATTTTGAATCACCTAAAAGTATGCAAAAACAATATTCTGGGCCACGGACTATTAGACCAATTGGAGTTGTCTCACTGCATGGTATTGCTTTTTCTAGAGAGACTCTCTATGCCATTGACAAAAATCGTGGTTTTCTGTTAAAAATTGACCCAAAAACAGATAATACAACAGTTATCAACCCCTTTCAAACTAATGAATTTATTGATGTTACAGGTATCGCGCTTTGGAAAGATACTCTTTGGTTGACAAGGGAAAATAAAGTTTATTTCTGTTCTAATGCAATTGGTAATTCATCGGAGGGACGCCTGAAATGGCAACATTTTTTCACTTTACCTTATGCTGCTGATGGAATTGCTGTTTGGGAATCAACTGTTTATGTCACTTGTCAAAAACTAGGTAGGATTTTTGTATTAGATAAAAATACTAGACAAAAAATTACTGGGTTTTATGCTCCAGGAATAGGTTTTGAAAATATTACAGTACAAAATGAAGAGTTGTGGCTTTGTGACCGCGAGGAACAAACTGTTTATTGTCTAGAAAGGGCAACTGGTCAAGTTAAGTTTAGTGTACTGACTCCTTTTGAAAATCCTACGGGATTAGCATTTTATCTGAATGTAAATACGGGGGAAAGACAGCTTTATGTCGCTTATGCTGGAGATGAACTTTATATTAGGGATGACCCAAATTCAGAAAGACAGTATGAACTGAGTAAGCGCGATCGCTCTTTTATACATCCTCTTTATTTTTATTACAATGAGCAGGAAAAATATGCTGTTTCTAATAGTTTTTTAATAGAGATGTCTTATGTTGAGGAATTAGAACCATTAGATGAAATTTTTTTAGAAGATTTAGAATGGCGTATTGCTTTACCATCAGAAACTCATCGCCAAAAAGTTAGGGAAATTTCTCCTATAGGAATACCTTTTACTGAAGAAATTCAAAATGGTGAAAAAGTTGCTGTTTTTAGATTTAAACCATTGCGTCAAAGTGAAAGGCGTATATTTGGTTGGAAGGCGTTATTAGAAGTTAGGGCAATTAAGTACCAAATTCAACCTTTTAATGTAGAAAATATTCCTGAATTGCCAGAAGGTTTTCAGGAAAAATATCTGGTAGATAATGATAATTTGGCGATGGATAGAGAGATAGTTATCCAGGCAGCAAAAGATGCTGTTTTACAAGAAAAAAATATATTGCGTCAACTGCTGAATATTCGGAATTATGTCTACGATCAACTTTCTTATGGAGTAACAGCTAAGATTGATACTCCAGATATTGTGTTAAAAAGAGGTGTTGGTTCTTGTGGAGAATATGTAGGGTTATTGTTAGCTTTGGCACGATTAAATAATATTGCTTGTCGTACAGTAGGTCGCTATAAATGTCCGGCTTTTGCTGATAGAAAAGGTGTGCCTTTAGAGCCAGAATTTAATCATGTATGGTTAGAATTTTATCTACCTGGTTTTGGTTGGGTTCCTATGGAATCAAACCCTGATGATTTACAAGAAGGAGGACCTTATCCGTTAAGGTTTTTTATGGGTTTGGCTTGGTATCATGTGGAAATTGGTAAAGGAATTAAATTTGAAACTCTGAAAAATAAGGGAATACCTGTTAATAAAGAAAAAGTTTCTATTGGTAATTTAGCAATTAATCATGTCAGGTTTACCATTTTAGAAGAGCTACTGAATAATGAATAATTAATAATTAATAATTAATAATGAGAGGCTTTAAACCTTAATTATTCGGTACATCAGAATAATTAATTACGAACTGATACTAAATCCGGTTTACAAAGAACCTTTATTCTGAAGGTAAGACAGAAGGGTTAGAGAGGAATTTTAAAAACGTGGTGTTGATAACCGAATTTGGTATGACTAATAGACATCTCCAAAAATTAAAAATAAAATCAATTATTCCTCCCTGCTCCCTGTTCCCTAAAACCAACCAATTTTGAACCTCACGCTTCTTGGAAATTGCTACATAAGAATCAATAAGAAAGAAGAGAAAGAAAAATTATTGATTACATTCTGTATCTCGAAATAATTATTTTGGAGAATATCTTGATGTAAATATAGTTTAGTTACTCTAAAGCATTTTTTTTGATAAAATCTAAAAGAAAAAATCTAAAATTTTAGGAGGAGTTGTGGAATTAACAGTTGTAAATATTATGGCAATAGTAGCATCAGGACTAATGTTAATTGTTACTTTAGGTGTGGTATATTTAACGGCGGCTGAGTGGCGCGATCGTAGACGTCAACAAAGGGATAAAACCACTCGTTGAAGACATTTTTTTTCTCTAATGCTATTTTTAATCATGGCGATAATGAAATTATCGCCTTTTTTTGTGACATTTTATATCAAATCCGTTTTATTGAGCATAAAAAAAATCTCCAATCGTCATAACTACGCTCATCTTTGTAATTCTCTCTCCTCCTGACTCCTGACTTCCCCTCCCCTCCTGGGAGGGGGAGGGGTGAGGGGCGAGGGGTGGGTTGTCTCCTACCTCTACTAAAAGACTTTTGAGGGCAAACCCTAAGTAGGCACGAATAAATCTCACTATGTAACAAAATGAGTTTTCACCATTTTAAATCTCCATTGCTATTTTACGGATAATTAAACCCAGCTACTTAATAGAGATGAGGAGAAGAGAAAAAAGATACAATGAGGGTGTTTTTTTCGTACTGTGAATCAGTATAATTTTATTTATCAGCAATTATTATAACATGATATAATAAATATTATTGATGATTATTTATATATTTTTGTCAAAATTTATCGATTTAATTAAGCAATAAAATGATATATCTTTATTGCTTTTTTTATTACTTCATCCAACGTAAGTCTTTCCTTCTTCCTTACCGAATAATTAAGGTTTAAAGCCTCTGATAAGCAAGAAGAAACAAGCTGTCGTTTGCTTTTGCTTCGCAAAACTGGCGTAACGCAACGCTGTCGCGTTTCGCGACAGCGGAACGGAGTTCTCTCTTCGGAGCGCACCCGTAGGGTGGGATAGCGAGGAAACCTCGCCATATCCAATCGACCAAGAGAAGAAAAAATTTTCATGATTAGTCAATCCTATCCGTTTTCAAGGAGAGGTAATTAATAATTAATAATTAATAATTAATAATTAATAATTAATAATTAATAATTAGTTATTGAACTACGTCATTTGTAATATTCTATTTTCAAAATGGTATAATACTACCTCACCATAATTATCTGAAAAATCATGCTATGGAAGCTCCCTCCTAGCCCCCATTTTTTAGAGCGTAATATATCGTAAAAATTTTATTATTTCATATCAGGGCAAAATACTTTATTTGAAAGGTGATAGGGATAAATAACTTCAATATAGCCTTTTCAAATGCTTTATCAATCTAGATGGTCTTTTTTTAATCAAAAAAATTTTGTATTATTGACTCCTTGTTTACTTTTACCTGTTCTCTTTTATTATTGAGTGTTTACAATCCAGATAAGAATGCTATATATCACCTTAATAAAATTGGTATATAATTATCTTATGTTTAGAAAATATATACTCAATAAAAAATGCTGAAAATATCAATTCGTAATTTGCAACTCAAATAATAAACATAGAAAAAATCTAATTATGAATAACGGTCAAATTACAATTCTCATAGTAGATAATCATCCCCATGTTTTATCTTTTCTATCTGAGATAATCGGCTTTAAAGGGTATAAAATTGAACAGGCTAATTCTGGTAAATTAGCATTAAAATATGTAATGGAGAGTAAGACAGATTTAATTTTAATGGATGTAAAAATGCCAGAAATGGATGGCTATCAAGTCTGTAAACAACTCAAAGCAAATCCTAATACTCAGAATATACCAGTAATTTTTCTGAGTGATTTATCTGATACTACCGAAAGAATAAAAGGATTTGAAGCCGGAGGAATAGATTATATTACCAAGCCAGTTCAGCGTGAAGAAGTATTAGCAAGAATAGAAGCTCAACTGACAATCAAAAAACTATATATCAAATTAGAAGAAAAAAATAAACAACTAGAAAAAGAAATAGAAATCAAGCGAAAAACCGAATATAATTTATCAGCAATTATTACTAATATGTCAGAAGGTCTGATGATTATCAACAGAGAAGGCAAAATAGTTTTTGTTAATCCAGCTACAGAATTGTTATGGGAAAAATCAGCTCCAGAGTTGATCGGTGAAGAAATAGGTTTGCCTCTTGTAAATGGTAATGAAACAGAAATATATATTCGACAAAAATCGGGAAAAGTTTTATTTATAGAAACACATATAAAAGAAATTATTTGGGAAGATAATAAAGCTTATCTTTTAACTCTTAAAGATGTCACAGAAAATCGTCGCGAACAAGAACATTTGAAACTATTAGAAAGAGCAATATTTACAGCTCCTCAAGGAATTGTAATTAGCGATTTAAGTGTAGACGAATATCCAGTAATATATGCTAATTCAGGTTTTGAAAAAACTACAGGTTACTCAATCTCTGAAGTTATTGGTAGAAATTGTCGTTTTTTACAAGGTACTGATACAAATCAACCAGAAATTAAAGAAATGAAACGGGCGATCGCCGCTGGGGAAGAATGTTCGGTAGTCTTGCAAAATACCCGCAAAGATGGTAGCAAATTCTGGAATGAAGTAACAATTTCTCCAGTACATGATGATTTTGGAAATTTAACTCATTATGTAGGAGTACAAGTAGATGTTACCAAGCGCGTAGTTGCACAACAGGCACTACAGGAAAGTGAAGTTCGTTTTCGTTCGATGGCAGATAGTATCGCCGTAATGATCCGTGTGGCAGACACTAACGGTAAAAGTACATTTTTTAATCAAACATGGTTAGAATTTACCGGATACAATTTATCTGATGCTATAACAAATGAATGGTTAAAATTGGTTCATCCAGATTATAGAGAACACTGTAGGTTAATGTATACATACAGCCAAAAAACTTTTGCTGCCTTTCAGATGGAATATCGTTTCCGTCGGTTTGATGGCAAGTATCGATGGGTAGTAGATACAGCCAAACCAAGATTTACTCCTAATGGCACTTTTGCAGGTTACATTAGTGCTGCGATTGACATTACAGAGCGTAAAGAGGCAGAAATAGAACTATCCACAGCAAAATGCTCTCTAGAAAGACAAATGCAAAGAGCATTAGTCCTCAGAGAAATTACCCATCAAATTCGCTCTTACCTAGAACCAGAACAAGTATACCAAACTGCAGCAAATCAAATAGCAAGAGTTTTACATACAGACCGCTGCTTGATTCATACTTATTCAGAATTTCCCGTACCACGAATTCCCATAGTGGCTCAATATCAGAGCTACGGTCTAGAGTTACCCTCTAATTTAGAAATTTCCATATTAGGTAATTCTCATGCTGAGTTAATGTTGTCGCAAGACTTAGCAATTGCTACTGATGATGTCTATGTTGAACCTCTGCTACAGGAAGTTTTACCTCTATGTAAGCAACTCAAGCTCAGGTCAATGATGGCAATTAGAACTTCTTATCAAGGAAAAACTAATGGGGCGATCGGCGTACACCAATGTAATTATGTTCGTCACTGGAAAGCAGAAGAAATAGAATTGTTAGAAGCAGTGGCAGCTCAAGTAGGTATTGCCATCGCTCAAGTAAATCTTTTAGCACAAGAAAAACAACAACGACAAGAATTATCCGAACAGAATGAACTATTAGAGCAAGAAATTCAGATTCGCAGACAGGTAGAAGATTCACTCAAAAAAAGTGAAGAACGTTGGCAGTTAGTGTTAAAAGGTAATAATGAAGGGATTTACGACTGGAATATTACAACCAATGAAGCCTTTATGTCACCTCGACTAAAAGCAATATGGGGCTATGAAGACCATGAAATTCAACCCCATTCTCATGAATGGTATAGTCGCATACATCCAGATGACCTTGAAATGGTGATGGAACTGATGCAAAGTCACCTCAAGCAAGAGACTCTTAACTTTGTTGTTGAGCATCGTATACTTTGCAAAGATGGGAATTATAAGTGGGTTTTAGCCAGAGGACAAGCTCTTTGGGAGCAAAAAGGGATGCCAATTAGGATGGTAGGATCTCTGCAGGATATTAATGACCGCAAACAGATAGAAGAAGCATTAAGAGAAAGTGAACTTCGTTATCGGGAACTGGTAGAGTCACAGGACAGTGTACTGGTTTGTAGATGGCAACCAAATGGTGTGTTCACATTCGTTAACCGATACTACTGTCAATTTTTTGGCAAGTCTTCGACTGAATTATTGGGCAGTAACTTTTTGCAATTAATGCCAGATGGAATAGCTCAAGAACAAGTACAGGAAAATATTCAATCAATTCAGAAAAAATTATCTCCAACAACTTCAGAATATCAAGTTATTTCTGCTTCTGGGGAACAGCGCTGGATTAGTTGGACAAATCAACCAATAATGGATCGAGACCGACGTTTAATTGAAATTCAATCTTTTGGTATTGATATAACAGAGAAAAGGGAACGGGAAGAAGCTTTACGTTTGATTGTTGAAGGTACTGCTTCTTATATAGGAGATGACTTTTTCGATGCTTGTGTTCGGAGTTTAGCTCAAGTACTACAACTTGATTATGCTTGCATTAATGAATTAAAGGAAGCAGAACAAAAACTCTATGTCAGAGCATTTTGGAGTGGCAATGAAGTGATCAAAGATATCAGTTACTTTATAGCAGGCAGTCCTTGTGAAAAAGTATTAGACGGAAAAATTTGTTATTATCCACATTCTTTACAAGAACTTTTTCCCCAAGATGGCTGGTTAATTAAGTTAAATGTAGAAAGTTATTGGGGTATTCCTCTATATAATTCCCAAGGCAAAATTCTTGGTTTATTAACAGTTATGGATGCTGCACCAATGGATATTAATTCTTCTGATGAGTTAATTTTGAAAATTTTTGCTGCACGGGTGGGAGCAGAATTAGAACGTTTACAAGGAGAAATTGAACTCAAAAATGCTAAAGAAACTGCGGAAGCTGCTAACCATGCTAAGAGTAATTTTCTTGCTTCTATGACTCACGAATTGCGTACTCCTTTAAATGCAATTTTGGGTTTCAGCCAATTGTTGGTGCGGGATAACTCTTTAAATGAGGAACAGATTGAGCAGTTAAAAATTATTAATCGCAGTGGAGACCATTTACTGAATTTAATTAATGATATTTTATCCATGTCGAAAATTGAAGCAGGCAGAGTTACTTTAACAGAAAGTTGCTTTGATTTAGATGAACTGCTCCAATCTCTAAAAGATATGATGATGCTAAAAGCCAGTAAAAAAGGCTTGCAACTAATCTTTGAAGTTGCAGATAATTTACCTATAATCATCAAAACTGATGAAGGAAAATTGCGTCAGGTTCTGATTAATATTTTAGGTAATGCAGTCAAGTTTACATCTGAAGGAACAGTTATATTGTCAGTATTTAATCATCACCAATTCGGCAAGCTTGAATTTACTATTACAGATACTGGTCCAGGAATTGAAGCATCAGAAATAAATAGTTTATTTGAGCCTTTTGTGCAAACAAAAACTGGTCAAAAATCAATAGAAGGAACTGGTTTAGGTTTACCTATTAGTCGGGAATTTGTTAATTTAATGGGAGGAGATATATCTGTTAGTAGTCAAGTAGGAAAAGGTACAACTTTTACTTTTGATATTGTTGTCGAAGTTATAGAAACAGCAAAAACAACAGTATTATCTAATCAACCTAAAATTATCGGTTTAGAACCTGATCAACCTACTTATCGAATTTTAGTAGTGGAAGATGTGCCAGAAAACAGTCAGTTACTAATTCAGTTACTTCAGCCTTTAGGATTTCAAATTAAGAATGCCGAGAATGGCAAACAAGCCATATCTATTTGGCAAACTTGGCAACCTCATTTAATTCTTATGGATATTATAATGCCTGTTATGAATGGCTATGAAGCAACTAAATTTATTAAACAAACATCTTTTGGTCAAGCAACTACGATTATTGCTTTAACTGCTAATGCTTTTGATGAAGATCGTGATGCTATTTTGGCAGCAGGTTGTGATGATTTTATTGCTAAACCTTTTTCAGAAGATGTATTGTTGGAAAAGTTGGCTAGTTCTTTGGGAGTACGTTATCTGTATCAAGAAATAACATCAAATTCTACTGCTATAGAACCTCAAATAAAACTTACAAAAGAATCTTTAAGTATTATGCCTCCTGAATGGTTGGAGCAATTACATTTTGCTGCATTATCTGTTAACGATCAAATGGTCAGTGAGCTAATTCAGCAAATTCCTGAAACAGAAATTGACTTAATTAATTATTTGATAAATTTAGTAGAAAATTTTCGCTTAGATATTATCCTTGAATTAATAGAAAGTGAGGAATAAATGGACCAAAAAAAATCTCAAAATTTACCAGCAAATATTTTAGTAGTTGATGATGCCCCAGAAAATTTGCGGTTATTAGCAAGTATGCTTGAGCATCATGGGTATTATGTGAGAAAAGCTATTAATGGTAGAATTGCAATTAATGGAGCACAGATTTCTAAGCCTGATTTGATATTACTTGATATTAATTTACCGGATATAGACGGCTATGAAGTATGCCAACAATTAAAAACTTTTGAAAAAACCAAAGAAATACCAGTTATTTTCATTAGTTCTTATAATCAAGAAGTAGATAAAATCAGAGCATTTGAAGTAGGAGGTAGAGATTATATTACTAAGCCATTTCAAATCAGAGAAGTATTAGCACGAGTTGAAAATCAACTATCTACTTATAGACTACAAATGGAATTGAAAGAGCGGAACTCTAAGCTTGAGCAAGAAATTATTGAGCGTCAACGTACTGAGGAACAAATTCGTTTTTTGTTATTAACTAATCAGGCAATTAGTGCTACTTCAGATATTCATTCAGCACTTGAAGTGACTCTCAATTATATTTGTTCAAATATTAGATGGGACTTTGGTGAAGCTTGGCTTCTTAGTTCTGATGGTTCTAAAATTGTACATAGTCAAGCTTTTTATACTAATGAAGAAAATTTGTATGAATTCCGAGATTATAGTAAAAATTTAACTTTTACTTTTCATAAAAGCTTACCTGGTAGAGTTTGGCAATCTCAATATTCAGAATGGATAGAAGATATTTTTCAGACATCACCTGATTTTTTTCAACGTTATGATATAGCTGTCAAAGTAGGATTAAAATCTTGTTTTGCTGTACCAATTTTGTGGAGTAATCAGGTATTAGGAATTTTGGTGTTCTTCAAGAAAGAAGTTATCTCAAAAAATCAACAATTAATTGATTTAGTTAAAGCAGTAGCCAATCATTTAGGAGTAATGATTCAAAGCAGAAAAGCAGAATATACTCTGAAATTAGCGAATCAAAGATTGCATCTACTTGCTACCTTAGATGGTTTGACTCAAGTAGCTAATCGTCGTCATTTTGATGAATATTTAGACCAAGAATGGCAGAGAATGAAACGAGATGGTTTACCTTTTTCTCTGATTATTTGTGATGTAGATTATTTCAAATTATACAATGATAATTATGGACATCAAGCAGGAGATGATTGCCTAAAAAAAATTGCTAAAACTATTCAGAAAATGGTCGATCGCCCTGGAGATTTAGTGGCTCGTTATGGAGGAGAAGAATTTGCAATAATTCTTCCTAATACTGATGCTGAATGCGCTTTTAGAATTGCTGAAACTATCCGTTTAGAAGTGCAAAATCTTAAAATTATTCATGCTAAATCTGAAATCAATGAATATGTTACGATTAGTCTTGGTATTTCAAGTATGATTCCTCAAGAAAATCAGTCACCCGCAGAGTTAATATCTCTGGCAGACCAAGCACTTTATCAGGCAAAAAATCAACAACGAAACTGTACTGTTAGTAGATAAAGCTATATATTCAATCTATAAATAAAAAATGTAAATTCAAGTAATGAAAATAAAAATCATGCCAAATATCACGCATTTTTGCTAGATTTTTTTGAGAGTAGGAAGTAGGTCAATAACGAATAAGATATATTTACTTCATAAAAATATTGCTGAAGTTGATTTATTACTTAATAACTGAAGTGTTCAATAAGCATAGCATTATTTTTTGTATTTCAAATTAAATAATTTTTAGGTAAGCATTTCCTACGGAATGCTTATATTTTTAGAGATGGAGAGATGGGGAGAATATATATAAGCTTGTTTTTTGATACTGTCGATCGCGATAATTTTATCGGCCGGCAATTATCCGAATACGATCTTACAGATGATAAAATTTCAATAGGGCTGCTATACTAAGTTTTAATTAAATTATTACTTATATTAGTTATAGAAAGTATGTCCCTAGAGTTAACTACTATTTCATCAAGCTATATACTTATAGTTGATGATCTACCTATTAATTTACGACTTTTGTCAATCTTACTACAGCGTAATGGCTATAAAGTTAAGACAGAATTAAGTGGCAAAACTGCTCTAGAGACAATTAGAGCTAATCCTCCTGATTTAATATTACTAGATATAATGATGCCAGAAATGGATGGGTATGAAGTTTGTCAACAACTAAAAGCTTTAGATGAATTTTGTGATATTCCAGTAATTTTTATTAGTGCTTTAGATGACTCTTTAAATAAAGTTAAAGCTTTTGAAGCAGGAGCAGTTGATTATATTACTAAACCTTTTAAAAGTGAGGAGGTTTTAGCGCGAGTGAAAAATCAATTAATGATTAGTTCCTTACAAGCACAACTACATGAAAAAAATCAAGAATTGACAGAACAGAATTTACAATTGCAAGCAGAAATAGCAGAAAAAGAAAGAGCTGAAACAAAAATTAGGTTTTTATTAGACACAACTCAATCTATTAATAATGCCGAGGATTTTAATTCTGCATTAGCCATTATTCTTCAGTCTTGTTGCCAACTAATTAATTGGGATTTTGGTGAAGCATGGATTCCTAATAAAGTTACTAATGTACTTGAATATAGTCAAGTTTGGTATGCTAGAGAACCTCATCTAGACCGATTTGGAATTCATAGTTCAAAGCTGATTTTTAGCTATAATAATGGTTTGCCTGGTGAGATTTGGGCATCCCAAAAACCACAGTGGAAAGAAGATTTTGCAACTGAGTCAAAAGTAGCTGCAGAAGTTGGATTAAAAGCAGCTTTTGGAGTACCAATTATTGTAGAAAATCTGGTATTAGCAGTCTTGATTTTCTTTAAAAAAAAAGTTATTTCTTTCCAACTTTATCCAATCGAATTAATTCAGGCAGTAGCTACCCAATTAGCTTCTTTAGTCCAACGTAAGCAAGCAGAAGAAGCTCTCCGAATTGCAGAACAACGATATCATGGTATGGTGGAAAATGCTGTTGATGGTATTTTTCAATCTACTCCTCATGGACGTTTTATTAGTGCAAATATGGCACTAGCAAGAATTTATGGTTATTATTCACCAGAAGAGTTACTCAAAAATATTAAAGATATTTCTCGACAGATTTATTACGATCCTAACCGTAGGCAAAAATTTGTAGCAGCAATGAAAGCAGATAATGCTGTATATAATTTTGAGTCCTTAGCATATCGCAAAGATGGTCAGACAATTTGGATTTCTGAAAATGCTCGTGCTGTACATGACTCTCAGGGCAAATTGTTGTATTACGAGGGTACTGTTTCTAATGTTACTGAGCGGAAAATGGCGCAGGAAGCTTTGAAGTTTCAGCGAAAACAAATGGAACAGTTGTTGCTCAATATTTTGCCAGCTCAAATTGCTCAACGTCTACAACAAGAACAAAGAGCGATCGCTGATAGTTTTGATGATGTGAGTGTGTTATTTGCTGACTTAGTAGGGTTTACTGAGTTTTGCTCAAATGTTTCTCCCATAGAACTTGTAAATTTTCTGAATTTGATTTTTTCTGAGTTTGACCAACTGACTCAAAAACATCATTTAGAGAAAATCAAAACTATTGGGGATGCTTATATGGTGGTTGGGGGTTTGCTAGTGCAGCAAGACAAGCATTTGGAGGCGATCGCTAATATGGCACTAGATATGCAGGTTAGTATTGATCGTCTATGCAAGCGACTAGGAACAGCTTTGACTCTGCGAATTGGTATCCATGTTGGGCCTGTGGTTGCTGGAGTTATTGGTCAAACTAAATTTATTTATGATTTGTGGGGCGATACTGTAAATATTGCGTCTCGGATGGAGTCTAGTGGTATTGCTGGTGAGGTTCAAGTTACCAGTATTGTATATCAGCGACTCCAGAAAAAATTTGTATTTGAAGAACGTGGTCAGGTTTCAATCAAAGGAAAAGGAGATATGACTACTTATTTTCTTAAGGGAGTGTTCAACAATTAATAATTAATAATTAATAATGGCTTTGTTGCACAAAGAAAGGAAATAGGGTAAAAATAACAGTTTGTGGCACAGCAAACCTAGTAGATATGAGTAAGTCCAAGTCCAAATCTAAGTCTAAGTATCGGGTCAGCAACTGGTCTGAGTATGATGCTTCCTTAAAGCAGAGAGGGAGTCTGACATTTTGGCTCAGTAATGAAGTAATAGAGCAGTGGGTAAACCAACAGAGGACAGGACGTAGGGGAGCATCTAATACTTATGGTGATGTAGCTATTGAACTAATGGTCACTGTAAGCAGCTTGTACGGACTAGGGCGTGTTTTCAAACTCGTGGTATCCTAAGTGTAGAGGCGATCGCTAAACCAAAAGGCCAATGAATCAAGGAGACTTAGCGTATGGGACAGACAGAAGGACTTGTAGAGTCTATATTTGATTTAACTTTCCTGGCGGGAAGTCCCGCGCTCTCCCGCAGGGGAGCGTCGTATGGGAAAGCCAGGGCCTGGATTCGGATACCTTCATAAGCTAAACGTTCACAAGCCCTTGACAAGCTAGCTACATTTTGTTATTCTCAAGTTCAAAACAGGGGGAGGACATCACCTCTGTCTAAACAGCGGTCAGGGTTTCCCAGACTGAAGAATCCCGCGTTGTCCCGTAAGGGCAACGTCGGGAGTATGTCAATGGAACTAGACTTACCCTTACCAGACCACAGCACTGTATGCCGTAGAGTTAGAAAATTAAACATTGCTATGCCAGTAATACCAACGGCAGAAGGAATTCACGCGCGTAGTAGATTCTACAGGGGTCAAAGTGTATGGCGAAGGGGAATGGAAAACTAGGATTCATGGTGTAGGTAAAGGTAGAACATGGCGTAAACTGCACCTAGGAGTGAATGAGGCCACGGGAGAGATTGTCACGGCGGTGGTAACAACTAATAATGTGAGTGACGACCAAGTATTTGGAGACCTATTAGATGGGGTAGAAGGTGAAATCACTCAAGTATCAGGTGATGGGGCCTATGATAAATGCAAATGTTATGAAAAAGCCAGTCAGCTAGGGGCAAAAACGACCATTCCGCCACGAAAAAATGCAGTGATTTGGCAGCATGGCAACTGCAAAGGTACTCCTCATCCTAGATCTCAAAACCTGAGACGCATTAGACAAGTGGGGCGAAAGAAATGGAAGCGTGATAGTGGCTACCATCAACGCTCCCTATCAGAAACCACAATGTTTAGACTAAAAGTGATATTTGGAGGCAAGTTGCGACGACGAAAAGAGCGATAATCAGGCAGTGGAGTTGTTCATACAATGCGCCATACTTAATCGTATGATACAGGACTGTAAGCCAGAAAGCTACAAAGTAGAATTCTAATTAATTTCTCTTGCGGGGGAGTGTTGCGATCGCAACATTCATGCAACAAAGCCATTAATAATTAATAATTAGGGCTTGCTGAAAAAGTATGAGTGGTAAGAGTAGGAATCAGGAACCTGAATCGGTGAATCCAGGAGGAATGGGAATTATAGAAGAGGTAGTTGGAACAATCGTCCCTTAATTTTTCTGCCATAATCTACCCAAAATACGCTACTAAATTGAACCGGAACTACCTAAAAGCTAGAATTTTTTGATACCTAAAAATATTCAAACCTTTATTTGTAAATACTTTGAGGTTAGATCGGCAAGCCCTAATTAGGGTTTGCGCTTCACTAGTCTTTTTGCTGTTAGTAGTAGTCAGTAGTCAATAGTCAGTAGTCAGGAGAAATGGTGGATTACAGAAGATTTAGTTAGAACAATTGTCCCCCAATTTTTCCGCTACTGTCTGCCAAAATCCTTAATTTTTGAGCTATTTAAGGCAAAAAGCTGGCACCCCTAGAACACATACAATGGCTTGAGCTTTTACCTATCAATACTTTCAGATTTAATCAGCAAACCCTAATTATCCATTATCCATTATCCATTATCCATTGATTTAATAGCCGCCTGGTTCTTCTTCATATTCTGGCATCTTAGCTTTTTGAGGAATATTTACACGAGGTGCTTTATAGGGTTTTGGAGCCTCATCATCAGCCCAGGCATCTTTTTCTATATCTTCGTCATATTCATATTCTGAAGCAGGTTTATATTGTTTCTGTTCATATTTCTCCTCTTCATACTCATATCCGTCTGACTCTCCCCAATTATCTTCCTCATATTCATCATAACTAGGAGTTTGTCTTTCCTGACGGGCTACTGGTGGTGCAACAACCGCTTCTGTCTCATAATAATCTTCATAAACTGCCTCTCGCTCTAGCTGACGTGGAGGGGGAGCCATTTCTTCTTCATAGTAGTCATCATAAATAGGTTCAGGTTCAACTACTCTAGGTCTTCTGGGTTCCGGTTCTGCCCAATCTTCATCCCATGCTTCTTGAGTTGACGGTGCTACTGTACGAATAGGTTCCTGAGTAGCTGGTTGTCCTGTACCTAATTGATTATCAGGTTTCACAGTGGGAGGATAATATAATCCATCTTCCTCTTTTTGCCAAGGTGCTTCTCCTAAACCCAAACGTTCTAATACCCCCACTGTTAACTGTTTGAGTTTCTCTTCAGAACCTTCAAACACAATCAGGCGATTTGGCCCACTGCTCACAATTTCATCAATTGAGAGTTCATAAGTACTAATAACTTGCTCTGGAATTTGGGGTATACCAATAGAAGCAATAATCAATGACAAAACTTTGCCATCTGTAGTATCAAACTTGAAACCCCGAACTCTACCTAAAAGTTCACCATTTTCTGTCAGGACTTCGCTATTAATTAGACTACTATAAGCTTCAGGATCAATATCTTCTTCCACCACTTCTTCGTCATCTACCAAGATAACATCGCCTATTTCACGGATATTTTCGAGAAACATAAACTTAGGTATTCCAGCTACGGCTAATATATTGTCCCGTAGTCCAATAGCTACTACCTCCCGCCGATCGACGTCTACCCATAACTGGCTTACTACTCCTAGACGCTTACCTTTATCACGAGTGATTATTTGAGTCCCTAACAGATCGGAGCGTTGCCAAATTTGTTCAAATGTCATTATTGTTTAATCCCGATTCTTAATAATAAGTCAAAAGTCAAAAGTCAAAAGTTAAAAGTCAAAAGTTAAAAGTTAAGAACAATTAATAATTTCCATATTGTAATTTATCATTGACATCCTCCCGAAGCTGCTCTCTGAGAAAGCAGTCCAAATTCAAAAGTTAAGATAAATTACTAATTTCTATATTGTAATTTATCGGCCTTGAATCCACAGGAGCTTATTCTCACTGCTGTACAATACCTATACAATTCCGGCACTCACTAGGTAAAACCTGACCCACCCCTCTAGCTCCCCTCCCAGGAGGGGATGGGGGTGGGTGATGTTTGCTTCTTGCTTCAACCAGGGAGGCCGCCCTCTTCCAGTTCACAAGCGTAAATTCGGGTACAGCCTACCCCCTAGCATTCTCATTAACTTCCCCATACTGAGATAACACCAGTGCCGCATTCAAGTCCCGGTCTATTCTCATTCCGCAGTGAGGACAATTCCCCGGTGCGGTCTTTTAGCTTTAATTCTTGGTTAATACAACCACAATTATGACAAGTTTTGGATGATGGAAACCACTGGTCAGCTAGCACTACTGTCCCACCAGAGCTTACGATTTTGGTTGTCAATCGTTGCCTAAATTCATAAAATCCAAGCCTTGCTATTGATGCTGCCAATTTACCATTTTGCATCATCCCTTTCACATTTAAACTCTCTAAGCAGACGTGCTTAACTTTACCCACTAATTTTGTAGTAGTTTTCTCTATGAAATCCCTGCGCACGTTCTTCACACGGTCATGGTACTTCGCGAGTTTTTTGTAATATTTAATAGCATTTTTTGAAGGTTGTTTACCTTTACCTCCTAGTTGTTTCTTCCGATTACGCCATTGAAATTTAGCCATTTTTAATTGCTCTAATTTAATAGAGTCTGGGAGACTTACAACTTCGGAGTCCCTCTTTTCTTGCTTTGCTATACTGGCAAATTGTTTGACCCCAACATCTATACCAAAAGTTTCGTATTGCCGCTCATCTAATAGGGGATGAACTGGCAACTGTTCACCTTCAATTGCTTTAACTAACAAACCATTTTTCCCCTATTCTACTAATAGTAAAAGTCTGACTTGCTGTAGTGTGAGGAATTGATTCCCATAATTGAAAAATCCCTAATGTTGGTATTTTAATTTTTTTACCAGGACTAATAGTTACTTTTCCATTACTGTCATAAACCGTAAAAGATTGTCTGTCTTTTTTCCTTTTTAATTTAGGATATTTACTGGTTCCCTATTTCGGCTTAAATGCTTCACCTAGATGTTGAAAAGCACTTTGGTAAATGCGAGAGGAATAATTATTGGCCCAGGTATATTGTGGTTGCTTTTTTACATAGTTAGTAAAGACTTTTTTAGCTTCTAAAATGCGTAATGTGTAACTCAAGCGAACTTTCTGACCACGCTTGTTAACTTTGGTCATGGCAGAAGTTGCATTAACCATATTGAGGCCATAGTTGTAAACAAAACGGGCACGGGCCAGCACATTGAGCCATTTTTGATCGCTCTTGGTTACTGAGTTTTAATTCGAGTTTTTTGGCGTACAATCAAATCACCTCCAACCACATTGTCAACTATTTTTTTGGCTAAGTCCAAAAAATACCCATCAGATGTGTCAGTTATTACCGGAAATTGCCATAGATATTGATACTAGCAATCAGCTCCTGACTCCTGTAGGGACATTAACGATAGTTGTGTACCAGCAAACCGCTACCCTTGTCTCCTGTCTCCTGACTCCTGACTCCTTCTTCAATAGATTTAATTTCTAGTCATTTTAATCCCTAATACTTGGGTATGAGCGCCCCTAGCTTGGGTAACACCGATAGTATGCTGGGATGATTCCATCATTGGCCTCCTGAGACTAACAACAATAAATTGAGCTTGTTGTGCCTGTTTTTCGATCATTTTAGCTAATCGTTCCACATTTGCCCCATCAAGAAACATATCTACTTCATCAAAGGCATAAAAAGGAGATGGACGATAACGCTGTAAGGCAAATATAAAGCTTAAAGCTGTCAGAGACTTTTCTCCACCAGACATAGAGGCTAATCTCTGTACTGGTTTTCCTTTGGGGTGGGCTACTAAATTTAACCCACTGTTGAATGGGTCTTCTGTATTATCTAACTGTAGATAGCCATCTCCTTCAGAAAGTTGGGCAAAAATGGTCTGAAAATTTTCATTCACAGCATTGAAAGCCTCAAAAAATGAACGTTGTCTCAACGTAGTAAAGTTTTCTATTCTTAACAACAGTTCCGTGCGCTCTCCTTCCAGAGTCGCTAACTTTTGACTTAGCTCTTCTAAACGTTTTTGGGTTTGGTCATATTCTTCCAAGGCCAACATATTTACAGGTTCTAGGGCCTGAAGTTGTTTCTGTAGCGATCGCACCTCCTTATCTAATTCTCCTATTTTAATATTTTCCGGCACTTCTGGCACTTGTTCGGGTAATTCTGCCTTTTGTTCTTCTAACTGAGTCCGCAAAGTGACTAACTGTTCCCGACGTCCCTCTTGAGATTCTTGGAGTTTTTGTAGTTGCCATTCTAATTGCTGTTTAGCTAAATAAAGTTCTCGCAGACTTGCCTCTGCTTGGTCTCTTTTTTGTTTTTCTGTGCCTAATTTTTCTTCTACTTTGGCCATACCTGCTTTAATTTCAGCAATTTGCTCCTCCACAACCGATAGTTGACTATCTATATCTTTAATATTTTCCCTAGCTGCTAATTCTTGCTCTTGATATTCTGACCGCCGACGAGAAATAGCCTCTACCTTTTCTTCTAAAAGCCTTTGTTGATTTTCTAACTCCTGAAGTTGTTGTTGAGCAGCTCGCCAAGCACCTTCCCGCTCTTGTAATACTGCCTCTTGAGACCGAATCATCCCCTGCATTTGTTGCCACTCACTGTGAGTATGAGACTTTTCCAACTCGGCCAAAGTTTGCTTTAACTCTGTTAATTGGACTTCTCTGGCTGGAATTTCTTGGTCTAGGAATGTTAATCTGGTTTGAGCATTAGCTAGTTCTCGTTCATTTTTCTGTAATTGCCCTTGTCCTTGCTCTTGTTGTCTGCCCAATTTTTGCAATTCTGACTCAATTTGCTCCACTTTGAGCTGAGTTTCCCTAAAATACTGCTTCCCTTCCATCAAAGCTTGCGCCCGCTCCTTCACATCCTCCTTTCTCCGAGAAATCTCTACCTGACAGCGCTCCAAAACAATCTCTATTTCCTGGAGGCGCTGACGATGAACTTCCATTTCCCCTATTTCTGCCGACTCATTACCATCAACCGTGCCAAAATGCAAGCTACCAGAACGACGCGACATACTTCCCCCAGTCATCGCCCCACTGGTCTCCAATATTTCTCCATCCAGAGTAACTATTCGATGTTTACCCAAATACTTCCGAGCATTTGCCAAAGTATCAAATACCACTGTAGAGCCAAACACATAGGCAAAAATATTCTGATAACGAGAGTCACAGTCAATCAAATTCACCGCATAATCAATAAACCCGGCAGCTCCCCAACGCAAACTATTATCCCGGTTGAGGCGAGAAGGGCGAATTTTATTCAAAGGTAAAAATGTCATTCTCCCAGCTCTTTGTCGCTTCAAAAATTCAATCCCGGCAGCTCCCACCCCATCATTTTCTACCACCATATTTCCCAGACGACCTCCGGCAGCAATTTCTAAAGCCAACTGATATTTTGGTTCTACTCTCCCCAGTTGTGCCACTAACCCACAAATGCCAGAAATACCAGACTGTTGCAGCATTTTTGTGGCATAAGTTCCGGAAGCTTCTTGAACTGCCTGTTGTTGGGCTTCTAATTTATCTAGTTTCCGCTGTCTTTCCCTTTGTTCTTGGAGGAGGCGAGTTTGAGTATCTTGTTGAATTTGCAGGTCTTGTTCTACTGCTGCTAATTGTTTGGTCAAGGATTCTACTTGATAATTGGCGGTTTCTCTTGACTTTTCTACTTTTTTATGGTAATTATTTTGATTTTCTATTTCTACCTCCAGGGCGGCCATAGACTCTTGCTGTTCTTGAATTTGTTTTTCTAACTGATGTATTTGTTCCCTAACTCTTGCTTGTTCGGTAAGTTGTGGGTTGAGAGTTTGCTGTAGAGTTTCAATTTGATGATGAAGTTGGGCTTGTTCTTGTATCCAAGCTTCGGCAGTAGAGGCAATGGCACTAGCTGACTCTCGTTGTTGGTTAAGAGTTTCCCGTGCTTGGTTGCGAGTAGACTCTAGAGATTCGACTTCTTGAGCTTGAACAATTTTGTTTGTGGCTAATATTTCCAGATTTTGTTGATGTTTCTGTATTTCTTGTTCGAGTTGGCTGAGGTTCTTGATGGTTTGCTCAATTGTGGTTTCTAATTCTTTATGCTTTTGTTTGAGTTGACGGCGGTCAGCTTCTTGGGTAGCCAGGGTTGATTGTAGGGCTAAAAGTTCTTCTTCCCCCAAAGCCTTAACTTGGACATTGAGTTGGTCTAATTCAGTTTGGGCCTGTTGAATTTCAGTTTGTTTGGCTTGAATTTGTTGATTAATTTCCGTAGCAGAGCGATCGCCTGATTCTATATTTTCCCTAAGTTTCCACTCTTGCTTTTGTAGATTTTGCCATTTGAGAATTGTTTGCCAGAGACTCTTTTGTTCCAGTTGACCCCGCAATTCTTGATATTTTTGAGCTTTTACACAGTCTTGGGAAAGACGGTCACATTGTTTTTGCAGTTCTTTTTCCACAATGCGACTCTTTTCTTCTTGCTCCTTCACCAAGTCTAATTTATCTTTGGCCAGGGTAATTTTTCTATCAAATTGAGCCACTCCTGCCATTTCATCAATAATTTCCCGACGTTCGCGAGACTTCATAGAAATAATACTGGTTACGTCACCCTGAAGCACAACGTTATATCCCTCGGCGTAGACCCGGAGTTGATTTAGTTGTTCGTGGAGTTCGGTCAGGGTACATGGTTGACCATTCATATAATAAGTGGAGGTATAAGTCCCTTGTTTAGTAACTCGGAGGCGACGGGAAATACTCCACTCACTTAAAGAATGAAAAGATGAAGCTATCTCAAATGGATCGTCAGATTCTGGAGTATTTGCTCCATTTTCTATTACTTCTGGTGGATTTTCTGTAGTTATTTGGGTTTCTGACTGTGAAGGTTCGAGGTCTTCGTAGCCATTTAGACTTGTTTCTACATCTTCTAAATCAAAAGTGACTTTGACAATAGTTTCGACAGTTTTACGTCCTGCTAATTTGTTATTAACTAGGTCTGGCAGGCGTTCGGCTCTCATACCTTTAGAAGTAGATAGGCCCAGGCAGAAAAGGAGTGCATCGAGAATGTTGGATTTGCCGGAACCATTAGGCCCAGAAACCACAGTAAATCCGGGCAGCAACGGAATAGTAGTAGTGCCACCGAAAGATTTAAAGTTAGTTAGTTCCAGGCGTTTGATATGAACCATGAAGGCCAGTTTGTAAACTGGATAGATTTGGGCTTTTAATTATTTTATACATAAAAGACAGGACTTGAGATTTGTGGAATGGGCATCTTGCCCGTTCGAGATATTTTGCCGTTTCAGATATTTTGCCGTTCGAGATATTTTGCCGTTCGAGATATTTTGCCGTTTCAGATATTTTGCCGTTTCAGATATTTTGCCGTTTCAGATATTTTGCCGTTTCAGATATTTTGCCGTTTCATATATTTGCCCGTTCCAGATATTTGCCCGTTTCATATATTTGCCCGTTCCAAATATTTTGCCGTTCCAGATATTTGCCCGTTCCAGATATTTTGCCGTTCGAGATATTTTGCCGTTTCATATATTTGCCCGTTCCAGATATTTGCCCGTTTCATATATTTGCCCGTTCCAGATACTTTGCCGTTCCAGATATTTGCCCGTTCCAGATATTTGCCCGTTCCAGATATTTGCCCGTTCCAGATATTTGCCCGTTCCAAATATTTTGCCGTTCCAGATATTTTCGGGACAGGCAGGATGGAGACAGGCAGGATGCCTGCTCCCACTTAACTTACCACTTATATTCATTCCGCCCCTCAGCAATGCCTGCATTAACTAAGTCAAAAGTCAGAATTCAAAAGTCAGAAGTAAGAAGTTATTTTTGTAACGGGAATTTGAGCAAGGCTCCAAAAATATTGCGCCTTAAAAGGCAGGGTTTTAGACCCATATTATTTTGATAAGAATTTTTGCTTAGTTTTGATTCGGTGGTTTGATTGCGAATATCGCAATAAGAATTTTTGCTTACTTCTACAACATTTGCTTTTGTTGCGGATGTCGCAATAGGAATTTTTGCTCAGTGATTGCTTTTGTTGCGTATGGCGCAATAAGAATTTTTGCTTACTTCTACAACATTTGCTTTTGTTGCGGATGTCGCAATAGGAATTTTTGCTCAGTGATTGCTTTTGTTGCGGATGTCGCAATAGGAGTTTTTGCTCAGTGATTGCTTTTGTTGCGGATGTCGCAATAGGAGTTTTTGCTCAGTGATTGCTTTTGTTGCGTATGTCGCAATAGGAATTTTTGCTCAACATTTGCTTTTGTTGCGTATGGCGCAATAGGAGTTTTTACTCAGTGATTGCTTTTGTTGCGTATGTCGCAATAGGAATTTTTGCTCAACATTTGCTTTTGTTGCGTATGGCGCAATAGGAGTTTTTACTCAGTGATTGCTTTTGTTGCGTATGGCGCAATAGGAGTTTTTACTCAGTGATTGCTTTTGTTGCGTATGGCGCAATAGGAGTTTTTACTCAGTGATTGCTTTTGTTGCGTATGGCGCAATAGGAGTTTTTGCTCAGAATTTGCTTTTGTTGCGTATGGCGCAATAGGAGTTTTTACTCAACATTATGTGCGGAAACTGCTGTAACTATTGGACAATAGATAAATCATCAAGAATGGCCAAACACAGCGATCGCTTTCTGTGCAGAACAATAACTATTGGACAATAGATAAATCATCCATAATGGCTTAACGCAGCGATCGCTTTCTGTGCAGAGCAATAACTATTGGACAATAGATAAATCATCCATAATGGCTTAACGCAGCGATCGCTTTCTGTGCAGAACAATAACTATTGGACAATAGATAAATCATCCATAATGGCTTAACGCAGCGATCGCTTTCTGTGCAGAGCAATAACTATTGGACAATAGATAAATCATCCATAATGGCTTAACGCAGCGATCGCTTTCTGTGCAGAGTAATAACTATTGGACAATAGATAAATCATCAATCTATCAGAAACAGAGCGATCGCCAAGAGGAATTAATACTCTGGGAAATCTAGCTAGTCTTTATTTCAATGTAGGCGAATCAAACTGAACATAATTTTAAGTTTCAACTAAAGATTTGTTTTCTTGTTGAGTAGGTTTGATTGGTGTGGAAATAATTTGTCTGCCACTAGCAGCTTGTTTTTTTTCTAAATCTTTAACCATAGCGTGTAAATTATAATTAAAGGATTTAGCATATTTTTCTCGGTATTTATAAATTTCTGCTAATACTTCATCATGCCACATAATTTATTTAATCTCTTATTAGTTCCAGAGGCGTACAAATAGTTGGTAGAGGATATCCAAATTTCGGCGTTGCTGAATGGTAATAATTTTTCGATTAAGTATCAACGCAAAACATAAGTTTTTCAATTTTACCTTCAGCTACTTAGCATTACATTTCAGCAACACCATAAATGGTATTGAGTAGTTAGATTTTTATCAGGAGCGATCGCTTTCTATTTCCGTTCTTAAAAAGTTTCTGTTTCTACCTGTTTTGACTCTGGAAAATTATCAATAAGTTGTTTTAGTTCTTCTATTCCAGACCATACCTCTTTATTTATTATGGATTCATAAAATTTTTCCCAAAAAGGTAAAGTATCAGGATATATATTTATGGTTTCTTGAAATAATTCTTTCAGTATAAATATACAATCGATAAGCTGACCTTTTTTTAGTTGTTCTTTTACTATCTCCTCAAGCAAGTATTTAATATTCTCATCTGTAAAAATTGGAATAAAAGGTATAATATGTACTGTTCCATTGTTCCTACCAGATGCATAGGAACGAGATCCAAGAAAAATGTCTATATTCAGTTGAACTATTTCTTGTGCAAAAATAGCACTCTCTTTTTTGTTATCTTTTGCCCTCTTTAATCCTCTAATAAAAATTAAATTTTTTTCATATTCATTGATATAATTGTTTATATAAACATCTAAAATCTCATTTTTAATATCTGGTAATAAATGAAGCACAAAAATCCCATAAAATATCAAAATTGCTTTTTCTTCTTTTATAAAACACTTAAATTTTTCTCTTATATGTTCAGGACAGTCACCCCAAAACCTATCATCTATGTTAAAAAGAATTGCTAAATTTTGTATCCTATCATCTTTAGTCATACCTAGAATATTACTGAGTTTTTCTCTTGCCAAAGATTCAAAAACATTTCTGTAATTTCTCACTAAGCACTCTATAACTAATTGATAATTTTTTATTATCCTTGGCCTATTAGAAGGAATATCTAGAAAGAGAACTTTTTTCAGAGAAAGCAGAATAATATTGGCTAAATATTTTTCAGAACCTACTAAGAAATGTCTACCACTTAAGAAATTTTTCACTCCCTCTATATCGTCAGGAAAATACAAACCTTCCACATCTTTTTCTAAAGCTTCCCCTGCTGCTTTTCCAATAATAGGAGGTTGACTAAGCAAAACTTCTATGGCAGTTCTAATATGTGTACGAGCTAATTCTGGAGTAGGTTGAAATAGTAATCCTTCAGAATCTAAAACAGGATGAGCGCAACGATGTCTATCTTGTTGAATTCTATCTAAATGTTCATACTCTAAATTAGTAATCATTTTAACTTCGTCACTAGCATCTTTTAAAATATTTCTTTCCCAACTTGCCACTTGCTTTTTATCGGTATTATTTCTAATTTTATCTATTCTTTCTATACTTTTTTGTGCTGCTTCATCGCGATAAGTTTCAGAAAGAATCCTAAATTTTTGGTACAGGTCATATACAACAGCAATCCAAATTGAAACAATCGCAGAACGATAAGCTCCGGCAGAATAAGACACGATAGCTTCACCTGCATAGGCACGAATATTATCATTTTCAATTTCTAGTAAAAGTGCTTCTAGATCGGCTAATTGACTATAACTTCTCATTTGATATTTCATAAATTTTGATTGACAAATATAGCTTAACTTATTTTAGATGACTTATAATGTTTAGCTTCAGCTCTATCTACACTCCTTAACCTTGTCTTCCTAACAGTTAAATTTTCTAATTTTTGCCGAACTTCAGTAGAGGTAATTTGATTTAAAGGTAAAGCTTTTTGATTAGCTATTGCAGTAACTACTCCTAATTGCCTGACGTTGATAAATACTGATTAACTTCTCATTTAATATTTCATATTTGATTAAATTAAATTTATTCAGATTGTATGATTTCTAATAAACAAGTATAAAAAACTTGAAAACTCTTAGAACTATTTTTTGTGGGGTTCATCTGGGGAGCAATATCTCTTGCCGCTTTTAATTTTTGTAATCCTCCTTGATGATAACCTGCTTTTTGAAGCACCCTTTCTAAGGCTTCCCAAGTACCACCTTTAATATCATCGGGGTCACGATATGTAGCTTTTTCACAAATATTTTTAGAGACTTTAGGATAAGCTTTAGTCACAGCTTGAATATCTCCAAAAAACCAAGCTTCTAATTCTTCAATCATAATTCTATTAATTAACTGATATTTATTTTTCCTTTGACCTTTTGCTACAGATTTTGTAACAAATCCAGCATCTACAGCAATTTTTTCTAACTTCCGTTTCAATTTTTGACAATCTTCATTATCTTTATCTACTAGAATTAGGATTCTATAATCATTAGGTATCCATTTTTTATATCCTTTTAATAGGTTCGGTAGTTTAGAAAGTAAATTTTGTTTACCCTGAAAAGAATGAGTTTCAAAAGTTATCGAATCGCTCAGAATATTTGGCAATAAATAACTGAGAGCTTCCGCCGTTGATAAATCTTCCACTAGAAATTCAATATGCAAGACTAACTACTCCTATAATGATTGATTTCTAGATTGATTTTTGCGTGGAGAACCTTGATTTTTCAAAGGATTTCCAAATTCAAAAAAGTCTTCCATCCATAAATCACCTAAAGACGCTCCTTCTTCCACAAATTCTTTAATTCCTCCCATTTCGTCAGTACGTTTAGCTTGAGTATAGCCATTTTTATCTCGATAAAGTACCCATAACTCTTGTGCTTTTAACCCATCAACAAAAAATGGAGAATGAGTTGTCACCATCAGTTGAGTATTAGCTGAAGCAGCGCGACATTCTTCAGCAAGTTCTGGCAATAAACGAGGATGTAAATGATTTTCTGGTTCTTCAATACCGATAAGTTGTGCTGGATCTGGGTCATGTAATACTGTGAGATAAGCTAACATTTTCAATGTACCATCGGAGGCAAACTTAGCTAAAATTGGTGTAGCAAAAGGAGCATCTTTTATTTGTAGTAAAAGTCTCCCATCTTGCATAATTGAAGCAGCAACTTTTTCTAAACGTGGAACTCGACAGGAAAGAAGATCAAGAATTTTTTCAAGTCGTTCTGGATGTTGTTCTTTCAGATATTGAATAACATTAGGTAAATTATCACCTGTTGGAGATAATCTTTCTTGGACACCTGCTTCAGGAATGCTGCGAGTATTATCTGCAGTTAAATAGGAAAGATGCCAACCTGTAATAAATTTTCTCAAGGCACTAACACGAGGATGTTTAGCAAATTGTCCGAGAGTATTTACTGCTAAAAATTCTGGAGATTCTAGTTTTTCAAATATTCTTTCGTCTTGTGCATCAGGCATTTCTCCAGTAGTTACTTTTCCTTCTCCTTCTTTAAAGTCTAAAAACTTAAAAGGTTTTCCTCTTTGTCCTCTTCTCCATTGCAACCATTCTTCAGCAACATAAGGACCTTTTTTTCCTTCAGCAATAGCGAGATGATATGTAATTAAAGGAGAGTCTTTTGTTTCTCGATATTTGAGTTCAAGTACTATATTTCCTTCAGTATCTCTAGTTCGTAATTCTCGAAATCTACTTCTTTTTTCCCAAGCTTTTCTCAGCCCATCTGTGAAACATTCTGATAAAAAAGCAAAGACATCAAATATTGTAGATTTACCACTACCATTTGGACCTAAAAATACAGTTAATGGGGTAATTTTTTTGAGTTCTAAGTCACGCAGAGCGCGATAATTTTGTACTCGTAGATATTCAATTCTGGGAATAGATTGTTTGGGCATTTTTTCAGATAAATTTCCTTTAATAATATTAAGTTTGCTCTGTTTAAATTTTTCACAATTATCAAAAGTATAATTGCAAGCTTTCAACGGAAGTCTTTAAATTTAATATTAGACATCTCCAATCATAAAAAATAAAATCAATTATCGTAGATAAATCATCAATTATTTTCCTCTACTCTGTAGGGACGTTATATGCAACATCCCTACTTTTCCGGAGAAGTCTATTTTTTACTCAAGATTGAAAAGCATCTTAGCGCTAGAGCGTATTTTGCTAAGTATAACATTTGAGAAAAACTAAAATTTTCTGGGGTGAATATTCATCATAATTAAATATCCGTTATAGTTATGAAATTTTTGATATCAAGTGTCATTAATTAGCCATAATAAATTAGCTATCTTTAGTCATATTTAGATGACTTCTACTTTGAGCCAATAAATTTATTTCTTGGCGGATGACATGGCGATCCTTGGTATCAGCTCTCTATTTTGACAATAAATTTTGGGCAAGAAGAAAGAATTAGGATACAATAACTGGAGTTTTCCAAATAAGTTCTTTTTAGACAACTTAGGTTGCCTACTATAAAAAATTGAAAATTTTAAATTAAATGAATTTAATAGAATTATTTAGTCTGGCTTTTTCTGGATTATTTGCTGGTGTATTGGCTGGATTTTTAGGTATTGGTGGTGGTACTGTTCTGGTACCTTTATTAGTAACATTAGGATATGAACCGATACAAGCAGTTGCTACTAGCAGTTTATCAATTATAATTACGGCTACTTCTGGTAGTTTTCAAAACTGGAAAATGGGATATTTAAGTATTAATCGAGTTTTAGGAATAGGATTTCCGGCTTTGATTACTGCTCAGTTAGGGGTATATTTTGCCAATTTATTTCCTTCTCGTTGGTTGTTATTTGCTTTTGGATTATTTCTAGCTTTGAATATCTATTTAGTGGAGTTTCGTAAACAAATAACGATGAGGAAAAAGCAAGAGGAAGAATTACAAAATAATCGGCAGGAAAATCTTCAATTCAAACCAGAAAATACTAATAATCAAGATTTTGTAGTGGAATTTATTTTGCCATTTACTCCCCATCCTTTACCGTTAATATTTGAGAAAATAGCCAAAGAAATAAATTATAAATTTCCAGATAAATATATGAAGGTTATTGCTAGGGTTATTACTGGTAGTTTGGCTGGATTATTAGCAGGTGTATTTGGTGTGGGAGGGGGTGTAATTATGGTACCTTTGCAAATATTATTATTGGGTGAAAGTATTAAGGTAGCTATTCAAACTAGCTTGGGAGTGATTGTAATTACGGCTTTTTCTGCTTGTATAGGTCATGCAATTAGGGGCAATGTTTTATGGGAACCTGGAGTATTATTAGGATTTGGTGGTTTATTAGGTGTTCAATTTAGTACGAGATTTCTGCCTAAATTACCAGACAAAATTATCAGTTTAGCTTTTCGTGGATTATTAGCAATTCTATCAATTTATATTTTTGGGCAAGCAATTATTAATAATGAATAATTAATAATTAATAATGAATAATTAATAACTGGAGAGTACAAAATTCTCCCAAAAAACGTTTTTTTTGAAGACTGAAAGTATTACTGGCAAAGGCTTACAGTACTTACAGCTGTGAATAAATTTTTTTAACCTTTAGATCGCTGAAAGTCTTAGCTAGCAATAGTTACTCCAAGAACTTTGCACTGTCTCGTTAATAATTAATAATTAATAATTAATAATTAATTATTAAATAATTCTGGTTTAAAGTCTCCCCTTTTAAGGGGAAAAAAGCGGTCGTTTTGCTGACGCACAACTCCGTTAACGCTACGCGACATGTTTGCGGAGCATTCCGTCAGGAAAAAGCGGAGCTTCCCGAAGGGTGGGATGGATGGGTTTCCTAACCATATCCAATCGACCAAGAGAAGAAATAATATTTCCTTATATTCAATTCTGTAACGGTTTTAACCAGAGGTAATTATCAATTATCCATTATCAATGGCTTTGTTGAATGAAAGTATATAGCTGCGACTAGACTCCCGAGATGCACTTCATAATGCGCGGAAACTGCTGTAACTATTGGACAATAGTTAAATCACACATTAATTTCCCTCAAGTGAGTGCTCGCTTGACTGTGACCGTATATAAATCAACATAACTATTGGACAATAGTTAAATCAAACATTAATTTCCCTCAAGTGAGCGATCGCTTGACTGTGACCGTATATAAATCAACATAACTATTGGACAATAGTTAAATCAAACATTAATTTCCCTCAAGTGAGCGATCGCTTGACTGTGACCGTATATAAATCAACATAACTATTGGACAATAGTTAAATCAAACATTAATTTCCCTCAAGTGAGCGATCGCTTGACTATGACCGTATATAAATCAACATAACTATTGGACAATAGTTAAATCACACATTAATCTCCCTCAAGTGAGCGATCGCTTGACTGTGACCGTATATAAATCAACATAACTATTGGACAATAGTTAAATCACACATTAATCTCCCTCAAGTGAGCGATCGCTTGACTGTGACCGTATATAAATCAACATAACTATTGGACAATAGTTAAATCACACATTAATCTCCCTCAAGTGAGCGATCGCTTGACTGTGACCGTATATAAATCAACATAACTATTGGACAATAGTTAAATCACACATTAATCTCCCTCAACTTAGCGATCGCTTGAGTAAGGGACTAGCAAAAAAATAGCTTACCAGATCGTCTTTTGTGTAACAAAGCCATTATCCATTATCAATTAATGAAAGGATATTCGGTTGTATATGAAGTACAAATATTAATGTTTAAATCTCTGTAGTGCGGGTATCTTGCCCGCTAGTACTGTACCTGACTGAGATGAAATTCTCTATAAGATATATTATTCCTGATTCCCCTATTCTGTACGGACGTTGCATGCAACGTCCCTACCCACTCCCCTACTCCCCCACTCCCCTACTCCCCTAATTCACATGACTATAATCTCTATTTCCCATTCGATTTTCACCTCTTAATTTTGTCTTTTTACCAGTTAATTGTTCTAATTTTTCCCGAACTTCAGCAGAGGTAATTTGATTCAAAGGTATACCTTTTTTATTTGCCATAGCTGCTGCTACTCCGATTGCTTGTCCTTGATAAATACTCATAGTTTGAATTCTTGCTACTGCTAGGGCAATTCCTACATATCCAGATGAACGTCCAACAACTGCTAAATTATTCACATTTTTAGCTAAAGCACTTTCAATTCCAAAGTTATATCTCGGTAGAGGTAAATAATTAATACCTAAACCTTTAACACCACCCCGAAAATCAAATTCATAAGAAAAAGTACCAATAGAATTTTCTGCTGAAGTGCCTCCTTGAAGAATTTCTTTTCCTGTCAATGGATTGACAACATCCGTAATATTTAAACTATGTCTAATATAAACTTCTGAAGGTAAAATTACCTTGACATCTTTCCCTGACATTTTTCTCAACCAAGCTTCAATTTCCTGCATTTCTGTAATCATTTCTTGAGTTGGTTGAAAGTTATTATGTTCTATTTCTCTCACTTTTTGACTGTTATATTTAAACAAAAATCCATTCAAAGATAATTCCCGTTGACCCACACGACAAATATTTAGTTTATCAAATAAGAATATTGATGATAAATCTAGATTAAATGAATGTTTTCTATGAATGTGATAAGCTCCTGCTAAAGCAATACTTCTGTTAATATAGCCATCTTTATATGTTTTAATTATTGGCAATCTAAATTTTGCCAGGGTAAATTTAGCATCTGTGGGTGCTTGTTCTGCTTGAATTTTAGTCTTAATTTTTGCCATTTTTTGACGGTTATACAGTATTTTTGATTCTATTTTTTTGAACTCGTAAATACTTAAACCAGTCACTGTGGGAACAATAGAAGTTGCGATAGTTTCATCCCATAGTTTTGGATTTTGTGATGCAAATCCTAAAGAGTAAGGTACACCAGCTTTTCTTGCTAGTTCTGCATCTTGAGTTGTGTCTATAAATGCACCAGCTTTTACTCTAATATTTGTGTCGCTTATCTGTACAAATTTAATTTTTTTATTTTCGACATAAGGTGTAATTGAAGCATGAGAAATAACTACAATTCCCGCCTCTTCTAACATTTCTTTCATTGCTTTTGTCGCCTTGTCTGGTTCAACACAAGCTTCGACAACTTTTGCTTTTTTCAAAAAGTTAATAAAGCACTGAGAATATGGTCGATTTTGCCAACCTGGTGTTTTATCATAGTCTAAATAAGCTAATCCACTTCGTGTTAGTAAACCACCTAGAGGTGCATTTTCATAATTGGAACGTATTAGTACAACTTTGCCTGTATTTCCTAATGTTTTTTTTGCCCAGATAGCAGCACATATTCCTTGGAGTTCATCTCCATAAATTACGATGTCGAAGTTTTTATAAGTTGGTAGTGGAGGTTTTGGTAGTTTAGATAGTGAAGGTGCAGGAGTTGAAATTGCCAGTGAATTATTGCTGGTATTTGTTGTTGTTAATTTCTGCCAAAATGTGGAGATAAAATTATTACTAACTTGAGGTAAGTATTGAGCAGCGCTTAATGGAATTAATGAGAGAAGTGCTGTAATTAAAATTAATTTTTTTGGGGACTCAGAAGACATAAGGTTTTGAGTATTCAGAAAAAATAATATAGCAGGGAACAGGTATGGAGGGAACAGGGAACAGGGAACAGGGAACAGGGAACAGGTATGGAGGGAACAGGTATGGAGGGAACACTAGGAAAAACGGCCTTGGTGAATCAAGCTATGAAACCTAAATTTTGCCAAATATTAAATGCTTTTCAGTTAATAGTTTAGCAATTGCCATTAAAGCACAATCATAGCCAAAATCACCAATACCGTAATTATTAATTATTAATTATTAATTATTAATTGTTGAACTCTTCCTTCTTATAGAAACTTAATTAACTCCTTTCTAGCTTCTTCATAACGTTCTTCCAATAACTGCACTAAATGCTCGATATCTGCAAAGTCTTGATTTTTTGCCTTAGTTTCCAACTGTCGGCAAACCTCTACTACACCTATAGCTCCTAAAGTAGCACTACCACCTTTGAGTGTGTGAGCAGAATGTTTCAAACCTTTAGCATTTTCATCGGCGATCGCTTGTTTAATTTCTGTAAGACGTCGGGGTGCTTCCCGGTCTAAATATAGATGTGTCATTTTCTTGACTAAATCAGGTTTAGTTTCTGCCATAGACATAATCATTGCAGTTCGATCGAGTATTTGAGTGTTGGAAGTAGTATCATTAGCATTAATCTTAGTGTGTTTTGTTCCCCACTTTTCTAGTATTTGTTGCATAAGTTGAATTTTTACCGGTTTGCTAACATAGTCATCCATTCCTGCTTTCAAACATTCATCTCGATCGTCTTCCATCGCATTAGCAGTCATGGCAATAATTTTCGGGCGTGTTTCTGATGGCAACTGCTTAATAATTTCGCGAGTAGCTTCTAAACCATCCATTTCTGGCATTTGTACATCCATAAATATAATGTCATAATTTTGTTTTTTACAAGCTGCAACCGCATCTATACCATTATTTACTACATCAATTTTGTAGCCCATTTTTTCTAATATTGCTACAGCAAATTCTTGATTAATTACATTATCTTCTGCCAGCAATATTTTTAAAGGTAAATGTTCTGCTAATTTCTGGTTAATTTGCACTTGTTTTGCTGGTTGTTTGTGATATGACTGTTTAACAGTAGCAAAAATATCCACTATAGTTTTCAACAAAGTAGACTGTTTAACGGGTTTAGAAATATGGGCGGAAAAAATTTGATTTATCAAATCAACATCTTCATTATACTTCCCTAGAGAAGTTAGCAAAATTAGTGGTAATTCATGTTGAGATTTCAATTTTCGCAATTCAAAACCTAGGGTCAAACCATCCATTTCTGGCATTGCCATATCGAGAATTGCTAGATCGAATAAGTCTCCTCTTTCTATCCATGAAATTGCTTCTTTACCATTATCTGTAGCAAAAGGTAAAATTTCCCATTGTTGACATTGCCAGATTAAAATTTCCAGATTAGTTTGATTATCATCTACTAATAATACTCGCTTATTTTTAATTTCTGGAGTTTGTTTATTTAGATATCGTTTTGGTTGTGCTGGAGCTGCTTTAGTTTGGATAGTAAATGAAAATTTACTACCTTTGCCAACTTCACTTTCAACAGAAAAACTTCCTCCCATTAATTGGACTAAACGACTGCATATAGCTAACCCTAAACCTGTACCTCCATATCTACGAGTAGTGGAAGAATCTCCTTGAGAAAAAGGTTTAAATAAACGACTAATTTGTTCTTCATTCATACCAATTCCTGTATCACTTACAGAAATATGTAGCCTCATCTTTTTATTATTAGTATTGGTTCTATTACTATTGTTCTTTTCTTGTGAAACTCGGATATAAACTTCTCCAGATTCTGTAAATTTAATTCCATTATTAACAAGATTCATTAAAATCTGATTAATTCTAGTTTCATCACCAATAATATAAGCAGGAACATTTGGGTCTACTAAGTATAATAAATCAATATTTTTTTCTTCAACTTTTATTGCCAAAACATCATAAACATTTTCAATACAAGCCCGAATATCTACAGGTCGATTTTCGATGTCTAATTTGCCAGATTCAATTTTTGAGAAATCAAGAATATCGTTAATTACAGTTAATAATGTATTTCCACTAATATCTATAGTTCTGACATATTTGTGTTGTTCGGGAGTAAGTTCTGTTGATGCTAATAGTTGTGTCATTCCTAAAACTCCATTCATAGGAGTTCTTACTTCGTGGCTCATTGTTGCTAGAAATTGAGATTTTGCTCTAGTCGCTTGCTCGGCTAATTCTTTTGCTTGTTTTAGTTCTTCTTCTCCTTCTTTACGTTGGGAAATATCACGACTAACTCCGATAATACCGATTATTTTTCCTTCTTCATTTAATAAAGGGCTAATCAAAGTATCAACTGCATAAAATGAGCCATCAGGATATTTTAAAACTTCTTCATATTGATGAGTTTCAGGTGAATTTAGTATTTTTGCACAGTGAAAACGACTTGTTTCAATTAAATCTGGAGAGAACAAATCTAAATCTGTTTTTCCAATAATTTCTTCTCTACTTTTACCTAAATATTGCTCAAAAGCTTTATTACAAGCCAGGTAAGTTCCATTCTCATCCATATAAAAGATGATATCTGGAATTGAGTCAATTAAAACCCGCAATAATCTTCTTTCTTTTCTCAATTCTTGTTGAGCTAGCCTAGTTTCTGTAATATCATTGGTTACAGTCAATATATACTTTTCACCATCAATTTCTATGACTTCTGCTGATAGTAAAACTGTTTTTATTACACCATCTTTAGTTTGAATATCAAGTTTATAATTCCGAATTATTCCTTTTTTTTCTAAGAGATTTAATAAGTTACGCTCTGAAAAATTAGGCAAAAGATTCAAATCCTCTACTGTAGAATTAATCACTTCTTCTAGACTGTAATTTGTCAACTTCAAGAAACTTTCATTGACTTCAATATATTTTTGGTCTTCAAGACGTTTAAGAGTAATTGCATGATAAGTGCTGCGAAAAGCTGTAGAGAATTTTTCTTCTGATATTCGTAGCTCTTTAGTCCTTTCTTCCACCCGCTGTTCTAGTTCTTCATTTGTATTTTTTAAAGCAGTAAATGACTCCCTTAGTTGCTCGATCATTTGATTAAAAGATTGAGCTAAAATTGCCAGTTCCTTAATCCAAAATATATTCAGATGTTGGTCTAACTTACCATTAGCAATTTCTTGAGAAACTTGGCTCAAATTTTGAATTGGTTGTGTAATCGAACGAGTAGTAAAATAACCGAGAACTACGGCAGCTACTAATGCTAAAATCAATAATCTAATTGTGCGCTGAGTGTTCTGATTAATCTCTTCTAAAAAGTCTGATTCTGGCTCTACTACCACAATCAGTAATTCCCAATCACCTTCAGTTTTGATGTGATTTATTTCTACAAAATGTTTTTCTTCCTCTATGGAAATTTTTAAACTTTTATCTTGATTAATTGCCAAAAAATCACCAAAATTATCTAGTAAATATTTAGCTGTTTCTCTAATTAATGGATTTATACTATTTATGGCATGAATTCTTTCGATACCATTCACTGTTACTTTAAATGGTAATTCTTCTCCTGAAGTTGCAAATAGTTTGCCAGAATCATCAACAATAAAAACTTCCCCTTTACCAGATTTATTAACATCTAGATCGCGCAGAAAGCTACTTAATGAAACTAAGCTTAAATCTGTTGCTAGTATACCTTGAAATTTTTCTGTTTTTGTGTAGATAGGAACCATTAAGCTAGTAACTAATATCGGTCGTCTAATATCCGCATAAATGGGAGACCAAATAGGTTCACCAATTCTACCCGATTGTTTTTTACTAACATTGTTAATAACTGATTGATACCAAGGACGAGTACGAGGGTCGTACTCTTTGCTCTCAATAAAATCTCCCTTTTTGCCTTCTTTATTTAACTGATAAAATGTTAATCTTGGGATTTTTGGTTTGTCTAAAATCCAGAGAATTCCTGTACCATCTTCTTTTTTTTCAACCCCAATAAATTCTCCTTGTTCATTTGCATAGTAAATAAAAGGAACTGACTCGTATAGTTGTACTTGTTCCCATAAATAGCGTTGAAATTTAGGAAAATCCTCTAAATCTAGTTCGCCAGTTTTTACTGCTGAACTATGAATTTTCATAAATAAATATGGAATCTTTGTGTAAGTTTTTGTCCGCTCTTCTACCCGACTGCTAATTTCTTTTTGGAGCTGATTAACAATTTCATTAACTGCTGCTTGGCTATTAACTAATGATAACCATCCTAATATGCTAATAAAAGCGCATATTTGTAATGCTACTGGTAAAGTAAGAACCAAACGTAATGGCAGTTGTTTTTTAATTATGGGATGAAATAGTTGATTAAATTTTGCCATGATATTATACTAAATCCGGTTAAACAGTTATACAATGGTTAAGTCTCTAGGAGTCAGTCCTCAGTCCTCAGGAGGGAAGAAAGAAGGAAGAAGGAAGAAGCAAGAAAAAAGAGGAAGAAAAGGAGAAAGTTTTTTGATCACTAATTATCCGGAAATAATATAAATTATCTTTTTCGTCAAATAGACTTTCAGATAAAGTATGTGCCATGGTGCTTATTATTTGTAACATTCTTTTTTCAAAATGGTATTATACCAAATTAATAAATGTTTGCTACATTTTTTTGAGCGGGGGAGTAGGGGAGTGAGGGAGTAGGGGAGAGATAAAAATTAAGAATAATTAACAATAATCAGCTAATAATTATCAAAAAACTTATTAAGTCTGTGTTAATTACTTAATAATTGAAGTGTCTCTTAAATATAGCATTCTTTTTTCAAATAAATTGGTATGATACCAAATCAATAAATGTTTGCTACATTTTTTTGAGCGGGGGAGTAGGGGAGTAGGGAGTAGGGAAAAAAAGATTAATCTTAAAACCGTACCTTATTATCCTAAAAAGTACTATCATTATAGCGGTTTTCACAAGGGTAAACTACAAAGCTTCTGTCCTCTATCTTCTGCCTTTAAGCAGAAATCTCTGTATTCTACATTAATGAAAACTGCTATAAGTGGTTATAAATAAGTATAAAAATTTAAGATGTATATTTAGGGCAAAGTGAAATATTTTTTAATCAAAATTCCCTGTTTTATGTTCCCTATTTTAAGCTTTTTTTATTTACAGCAATTTTGGAGTTTATGAGGTACAAAGTTTTACAAGTTTAGGGAATAGGGAATAGATATTAGTATTAAACTGTACCTCACCCTTCCTTAAAAGTGCTGTAATTTTACAGAAAAATTCTGGTCTAAAGCCTCTCCTTTAAAGGAGAAACAAGAAAATATTTTCATAATTAGTCAATCCTATCCGTTTTCTAAGGAGAGGTAGTAATTAATAATTAATAATTAATAATTAATAATTAATAATTAATAATTAATTGTTGAACAACCTACTTACCAAGTCAAAAGTGTGCCAGTTAATGGGATATTCCCATACAAAAAATTAAATTTTCTATCGACACAAAAACAACAGAATGATTACTACCCATTTCTGACGTTTGACTTTTGACTTGTAACTATCTTTAACTAGCTATCAGCTTTTAGCAGCTCTGGTTGAAATCTCCGGTTACTATAAACCGGAAAATTTAGGAGGGGTTTAAAATCCCCTTTCCGTTGCGGAATGCTCCGCAAACGCACATATTTACTGTCGATCGCTTATTTAAGAACTCATTGCATTGCAGTAGCACGAGCAGCAGCAGCTTCATCTGGATGAATATTCAAACGAGTTAAATTCACCCGACCCTTAGCATCAATTTCTCGTACCTTAACAATCACTTCATCTCCAACTGCTAACTCATCTTCAACTTTACCAACACGATAATCTGCAATTTGAGATATATGAACCATTCCTTCCTTTCCTGGAAACACTTCCACAAAAGCACCAATAGGAATAATTCGAGTCACACGACCAACATAAACATCCCCAGCATTCAGTTTCTTGGTCATACCTTGGATAATATTGCAAGCTTGTTTAGCCTTTTCGCCATCAGTCGCTGCAATAGTCACCGTTCCATCATCATCAATATCAATTTTGACACCCGTTTCCTCGGTAATACCCTTAATAGTTTTACCACCGGGTCCAATAACTAAACCAATCATGTCTGGACTAATCTTGAATGTTAATAGTCGTGGTGCAAAAGGTGACATATCTGGACGAGCTTGATCGATAGTACCAAGCATCTTCTCCAAAATATGTAACCGTGCAGGTTTAGCTTGATGAATTGCATCAGAAATTACTGTTAGAGGCAAACCAGTAATTTTCATATCCATCTGCAAAGCTGTGATACCACTATCAGTACCAGCAACTTTGAAATCCATATCACCCAAGAAATCTTCTATACCTTGAATATCTGTCAGGATACGAACTTCATCTTCTTCTTTAATTAAACCCATAGCTGCTCCACTTACAGGTTTCGTAATCGGAACACCAGCATCCATTAAACCCAAGGTCGAAGCACAAACGGAACCCATAGAAGTTGAACCATTTGAAGAAAGCACTTCAGAAACCACTCGAATAACATAGGGAAAAATATCCGCTGTTGGTATGACTGGGTTCAACGCACGCTCAGCTAAAGCACCATGACCTATTTCACGACGACCAGGCGATCGTAATGGTTTGGTTTCTCCCACAGAAAAAGGAGGGAAATTATAGTGGTGCAGATAACGTTTTTCGTCCTGTGGATGTAAGTCGTCTGCTAATTCTTGAGCATCACCAGGTGTTCCCAGAGTTACCGCAGACATTACTTGAGTCAAACCTCGATTAAATAGAGAACTACCGTGGACTCGTGGTGGCAAAACTCCTACCCGACAAGAAACAGGACGTACCTCATCCAATTTACGACCGTCAACCCTGATACCTTCATCAATAATTTGTTTGCGCATCAGCTTTTTGGTGACGCCCTTAAAGACATTCCCTAATGCCATACTATCTGATTCAATGAATACCTTTACTGGTTCCTCTTCAGGTAATTCAGCGATCGCTTCTGCAATAGACTCTTTAATTGCATCGAGTTTTTCATCGCGCTGATTTTTATCCAGGTCGTATTCAGATAATATCTGTTTGATAGAATCTGTTGCCTTGTCTTTGATATAGTCTTCTAAAGTAGGGTCTATTGCCGGAGCTTCCGACTCAACAAGTTCAATACCCATTTCCGCAATAATTTCTCGTTGAGCTTGAATAAGGTCACAAACTGCTTCATAACCAAAATCAATTGCCTCAATAATATCTTGTTCCGGTAACTGATTTGCCCCTGCTTCTACCATAATCACCCCTTGAGGAGACCCAGCAACAACCAAATCTAAATCGCCATTTTTGACTTCACGGTAAGTTGGATTGATAATAAAATCGTCTCCTACCAAACCTACCCGCACTGCCGCCATTGGGCCATAAAATGGTAATTGAGCTAGTAATACTGCCACAGAAGCACCCGTCACAGCTAGCACATCTGGTGGCACCTCTTCATCCATAGACAAAGTTGTGGCCACAATTTGAATATCATTTCGCAACCAACTAGGAAATAAAGGGCGTAGCGGCCTATCAATCAAACGACCAGTAAGTGTTACCTTTTCTGGTGGGCGTCCTTCCCGACGCAAAAAACCACCTGGAATTTTACCACCAGCGTAGAGTCTTTCTTCGTAGTCCACTAAAAGAGGTAGGAAATCTATTCCTTCTCTACCTGGGGCAGTGGTGGCCGTCACTAACACTGCTGTGTCTCCTGACTCTATCATTACGGCACCACCAGCTTGAGGCGCAAATAAACCAACTTTTAGTCTAATATCCCGTCCATCAAAGGATATGGATTTATCTATCTCTTCCATCCAGTTTTTTTTCCTTCTCTAATCATATTATTCTTTCGCTTCTGTGGAAATCGTAACATTGTTACTGGGGCAATTGTTAGAAGTCAGAAGTCAGAAGTCAGAAGTCAGAAGTTAGGAGTCAGAAGTCAGAAGTTTTTTGAAGTCTAGTAGTTGACTGACAGTCCTTAAATTTTGCATGAGAAACAAAATTGTCAAACCTTGCCATAACAAAAGTTATACGAAAAAAGCTAATGATGGATAGTGAAACTTTTCTTCCCCATGGGTATAGAGCAAGTTAATACATTCTATGAAGCATCCCTCCAGAGGAGATGAGTAGTGAAATTTTTCTTTCCCATGGGTATAGATTCATTAATTGATAATTGAAGCGTGGATAATTGATAATTACAAGAAAGTTTTAACCGTTACGGAATTGAATATAAGGAGATATTATTTTTTTATTTTCCCCGATCAAGGGGAGGCTTTAAACCAGAATCATTTAATGATTAATAATTAATAATTCGGTAATAGTTATTTCATTTTATCGAGCACTCAGCTAAAAAGAGCGTGATGAGTAGTAAAATTTCTTTTCTATATAGTTATTTTATTTTCTGAAGCACTTAGCCAAAGGTGGTGAATTGTAGAAATTTTCCCACTATTTATTGCCCTATACCCAAGACAAAAGCTGTGGTTGAGGGTGTCTACGACCATTGGCAAAAGTGTTGATGTTTTTTCAAATTAATTACTTCTGTGATTTTTCCTCATAGCATCTGAAGGACAATAAAAATTGTCGTGAAAAATTTCAAATAAATCACCTTTCTTTGTTGCAATTTCATCGTGAGTTATATAAGTGCCTGCAATACCTTTCTTGAGTCCTATTAAACGAGAAAGACCTATTCTATCGTCTAAGTCTCCAAAGATTCTTTTTGTTTCTTTAGCAATGTTAGTGTTGATAATTGGCATTAATTTTTCTCTTGCGTCCCAATAAGCTTTTTCTTTTGAATCATCTTTTTCATATAGATAAATTGCTGTTGCTTTTCCTGCGATAGCAATATCGTGATGTTTTGAAAATTCAGTTTGAATTATAGCGTCAAAAGCCGTCTTTGACTTATTAAATAAAAGTTTTGCGTCACTGGTATTATTTATCCGATATTTTTCATAGCATCTTAATAGATAAGCAAATCCTAAATCCCTGTTTAAAATATTAGGATTTATTTTTTTGTTTTGGCTATTCGCAACTTCTTCGTATAGTTCGATAGCTTTGTCATATTTACCGTTTAAAAAGTAAGCAGATGCTAAATTATATTTTAATTCAATTGATTCATTGCCAAAAGTCATGGCTTTTTCAAAATCATCAATAGCAGACTTGTAAGAGGTACTGTTAAAAGAAATTACACCTCTAGTAGCATAAAAATCACCTTTTAAGTTGTTAAATTTTTCGAGATTTTTTTCAAGGTTATTGAGTAGTTTCAGTGCAGTGTCAAAACCTTTAGCTAATTTTGGTCTATGGGCTTTACTAATATCGTACCCTCCACCGTCTCGATTTGCTAGCCAATGTGCAAGCTCAATTATTATAAAAAATTCTTCTTCTGTTTGGATTTCACCAACGTTTTTAAAGAAATCTAAGTACAAATCAATAGAATCTGAATAAAGACTACTTGCTCTTACGCATTCTATTGAGTTGTTACTTCTTTCAAAAACGCGCGTCTTGAAGTCTAACCAATATTTTACATAAAATGTAGCTTTTCGTTTCTGGCTATCGCTTCAATTTTGGAATTTTAAAAGTCTTTCTATTTCTCTGATTGAATCTTCTAAATCCGGCGATAAATTTTTAAGTTTTTCCCATGAAGTTTTATCTACATTGCTAGCTGCTTTCTGTTCAAACTTGTCAAGTTTTGCGTACCAACCGAGCAGCAGTTTTTTGAAAGTATTTATTGGGTCTTTTACAGACAAGTTTAAGAGAGTTTGATGTGCTAGGAGAAGTTGGAGAGGAAGGTAATAAACTTGAATTTGTGTTTTCATTATTGATAATAGTAATATTTCCTCTCTCATTTTTTATTTGAACACTAGGACTAGAATTGTTAGACTCTTGATTCTGTTCTGTTTTCTCATTAGATGAGTTTGTAGGGTTAGTAGAACTGGTATTTGATGGAGAACAAAATTGCAACATCAATCCGATAATGCCAATAACTAGAGCATAAAACCATGTTTTATTTTACCATGACCATCTTATTATTCTTATCATTAATTAACTCTCCCATAAATTTCTATAACGATGAAGTTTAAAAGTGACAAAAGTTTTCGTTTTTGGATATCTAGCAAAAAATTAGTTTAAAAGCATCTTGCTCGCTACGCAACTAAAACAAAACATTTAAAATTTGCTCCTATTCAACATGATATTCATGCTTTGGAAAAATTTCAGCTACTTAATACCTCTAAAATGTTTATTAATATCTCATCAATAGACCTTTCCAAAAAATACGGATTTTAGAACCGTAGCATAAGTATTTGAGAACCTTTCCTGGAGATGTTTAATACAAATAATTCTTATTAATTGCCTAGCCAGTTGTTGCTGCCAAGCAACTTTCAGTGTTTTTTTTACCCTTCAACACCAACTCAATTCATTCCGGATAAATAAAGTTATTTATATCATTAAATAAACCCGGTTTCTGCGTAAGTCCTAATAAATTCAAATGGAAACTATGCGATCGCTTTTGGTACAGAATCTTTAATTACATAGGACTTACGCAGATACGCTATATATAGTACTCAAAACTATTGTCCAATAGTCACTGGACTCTATACATAGTGTCTTTGCGTAAGTCCTGTTACATCTAGTTTTTCATCCGGTTTATTTTGATCTAGATCGTATAGGACTTACGCAGATACGCTATATATAGTACTCATAACTATTGGACAATAGTTACTGAACTCTATACACAGTGTCTTTGCGTAAGTCCTGTCGTATTCAGAGAAAACCTGTTTAATAAACTCTGTAGCTTTAGAGGATGAGCAGTGAAATTTCCTTCTGTTGCGTATAGAGCAATCATTAATTCATTCTGTGAAGCACTCCAGCAGAGTAGATGAGCAGTGAAATTTCCTTCTGTTGCGTATAGAGCAATCATTAATTCATTCTGTGAAGCACTCCAGCAGAGTAGATGAGCAGTGAAATTTCCTTCTGTTGCGTATAGAGCAATCATTAATTCATTCTGTGAAGCACTCCGCCAGAGTAGATGAGCAGTGAAATTTCCTTCTGTTGCGTATAGAGCAATCATTAATTCATTCTGTGAAGCACTCCAGCAGAGGAGATGAGCAGTGAAATTTTTCTTCTGTTGCGTATAGAGCAATAATTTATTCATTTTATTAAGCACCATCTCAGAGGGATGAGTAGTGAAATTTTCCAACTCTCCTACATATCTCTAGAATTTTACTGAAGATAAACCGCTATAATAATCCTACTTACCTTTCATCGCAAATGATGAAGTTTACATCCAGTTATTTTAACTCGGATGCCATTTTTCATTGTTGAATTTCATTGTTCAAAAATTTTCACTAGAAAAAATTTGTAGTCAAAATATAAACTTTTTAATAGATATTTTAATATGGCAATTTTACATAGTTTTTGGCTGACCGAAAATCAACAACCTAGTTCTTTATTTATTTGGGGAGAAACTTGGCGAAGAATTACAGAAGATGACGCTGGTGAAACAGGAAAAATAATTAATAATCCTTATGCAATAACTGGAAATGAACTTTTGAAGCTATTCCAGGAAAAGACTGATATTTCTTTAAAAAATCAGAAAATCACAACAAACAAAACTTTAGCTCTTCCCACAAAATCATTAGAATCTAGCCAAAAACTATACCCACTTCATTCTGCCACTAATTTCTCAGAAACCACAGAAAAGTTATATCTTTATCCCTGGCAAATAGAAGGAATTTGCCTAAACCCTATACAAGCAATAGAATTTTTACGCTCTTTTGCTCTAGGTAACATCGCTGAATCTTTTATTGGGGCAGATTTAAGATTTTGGTCTCATGTTGCTAGATGGAATCTTGACTTATTAGCAAGATGTAAATTTTTACCAACTATTGAACAACAATCAAATGAACAAAACTTTGCTATTTGGCAACCCTTACTTGATAGTGCTACAGACCAAAATCGACTGAAAAATTTTACCCTACAAATGCCTCTTGCTTGTCGCACATATCAACTAGATTGGCAGTCACCTATTTCCTTAGATTCCTTAGAAAATCTACAAATTATTCCCAAAAATAACACTTCAAAATTACCAAACTTCAGAGCAAGTCAAGAACTACTCCAAGATTTCTTGCAAAAAACAATAGACGCACAAATTAGGCAAATATCATCCGAAATATCTCAAACAGAAATATCCTCATTAAATCCGGTAATTAAACAATGGTTAAAATCCTTATCAGCAAAATCAAATTTAAAATTACCTGCCACTAAAGAAACACAGCAAATTAGAAAAATACTGGATAACTGGCAATCCCCACTCCAACAATATCAAACTACAGAAAATCAATTCATTACCTGCTTTCATCTTCATTCACCATCCAACAATTCTAAAGATTGGATTCTAGAATATTCTCTTCAAGCAATAGATGATCCAGAATTTATAGTCGATGCCAAGACAATTTGGAAAAATCCTGTAGCAAGTTTAAACTATCAAGGACGAACAATTAAATTCCCTCAAGAAACACTGCTAAGTGGCTTAGGTTTAGCATCAAGAATTTATCCAACTATTGAACCTAGTTTACAACAAGCAACCCCCCAAAATTGTCAATTAACTCCACACCAAGCTTATGAATTTATTAAAAGTGGGAGTTGGCGGTTTACAGACAGTGGTTTAGGAGTGATTTTACCACCTAGTTTAGCTAATAGAGAAGGATGGGCTTCCCGCTTAGGTCTAAGTATTCGTGCCCAAGCTCCAAAAATTAAAAAAACTGAAAGACTAGGCTTAAAAAGTCTCCTCAATTTCCAGTGGGAATTGTCTATTGGAGGTCAGAAATTAACTAAAGCCGAATTTAATCAATTAGTGGCAAAAGATAGTCCCTTAGTAGAAATTAACGGCGAGTGGGTCGAACTGCAACCCCAAGATATCCGGGCAGCCCAAAATTTCTTTGCTAGTCGTCAAGATGAAATGGCCTTATCTTTAGAAGATGCTTTGCGATTGGCCACCGGGGATACTCAGGTGATGGAAAAGTTGCCCGTCGTTAATTTTGAAGCTGGCGGTCAACTCCAAGAACTTCTGGACACTTTGACAAATAATCGTTCCTTAGAGGAAATTCCGACTCCAAAGAATTTTCGGGGTGAACTACGTCCTTATCAAGCACGAGGCGTAAGTTGGTTAACATTTTTGGAACGTTGGGGTTTGGGTGCTTGTTTGGCAGATGACATGGGTCTCGGTAAGACCATCCAAACAATAGCCTTTCTTCTCAATCAACAAGAACAAGAATTACTAGAAGCACCCACATTATTAGTATGCCCTACTTCAGTATTAGGGAACTGGGAACGGGAAGTTAAAAAATTCGGACCAACCTTAAAAGTAATAGTACATCATGGTGATAAACGTGCTAAAGGTAAAGAGTTTCTCAAAGTAGTTAAAGACAAACATTTAGTGATTACCAGTTACGCTTTATTGTATCGAGATGAAAAAATATTACAGACAATAAAATGGCAAGCAGTAATAGTTGATGAAGCTCAAAATATCAAAAATCCAGAGGCAAAACAATCTCAAGCTGCAAGAAAACTAGAAGCATCCTTTAGAATTGGTTTAACAGGAACTCCCGTAGAAAATCGCCTTTCAGAATTATGGTCAATTTTAGATTTTTTGAATCCTGGATATTTAGGAAAAAAACAATTTTTCCAACGTCGCTTTGCTATTCCTATTGAAAAATATGGAGATACAAATTCATTACAAACTTTGCGTTCTCTGGTTCAACCATTTATTCTACGTCGGCTCAAAACTGATAAAGATATTATTCAAGACTTACCAGAAAAACAAGAAAATACTATCTTTTGCCCACTAGCAAATGAGCAAGCAAAACTTTATCAAGACATAGTAGAAACTTCCTTAGCAGAAATTGAAGCTGCCGATGGTATTCAGCGAAGAGGTAAAATTTTAGCCCTATTGGTAAAACTCAAACAACTTTGTAATCATCCCGTACTTCTACAGATTAAAAAAGGTAGTAGGAAAAAAGTAGAAATTAGCGATAAAAACTCAGGAAAACTGCAACGTTTATTTGCCATGTTAGAAGAAATAATTTCAGAAACAGAAAGAGCTATTATTTTTACTCAATTTGCCGAATGGGGAAAAGTTTTACAACCTTATTTGCAAGAAAAATTAGGTAGAGAAATATCATTTTTATATGGTTCGACTCGCAAAAATCAAAGAGAAGAAATGGTAGACAGATTCCAACAAGACCCTCAAGGTCCACCAGTAATGATTCTTTCTTTAAAAGCGGGAGGTACTGGTTTAAATTTAACTCGTGCTAATCATGTTTTTCACTTTGATAGATGGTGGAATCCGGCAGTAGAAAATCAAGCTACAGACCGGGTATTTAGAATTGGTCAAACCCGAAATGTTCAGGTACATAAATTTGTCTGTACCGGAACTTTAGAAGAGAAAATACACGACTTAATTGAAAGTAAAAAAGAATTAGCAGAACAAGTAGTAGGTGCAGGGGAACAATGGTTAACTGAACTAGATACAGACCAGTTGAGAAATTTATTAATACTTGATAGAAATAAAGTAATTGAAGAAGAATAAATTTGAGTATTGGAAAAGTAATCAAATGATTAGATAACAAAAAGAGAATTCTGTATTTAGCCTCCTGCTTCAGAGATTGTCTGAAAAGTCCCATTTGCTACATCCAAGCCCCCTAAATCCCCCAAAATTGGGGGACTTATACCATTTCTCAAAAGCTTTTCTACACTTTCTTGAGTAGGGGAGTAGGGGAGTAGGGGAGAAGTAAAAATCAGAATAATTAACATTAACTGGCTAATAATTAGAGAAAAAGTATTTTGCTTGTATTCATTATTTGATAACTGAAGTATCATCCAAGTATAGCGTTAGTTTTGAGAATGGGTATTATTAGAAGCAAATTGACTCTTGTTCCCCCCAAAGTTGAGGGGCTAGGGGGGCAAAATTCAGTATCAAAAAAATTTTCAGATCTCCTCTCAGATTTGAGGTACTGATAACTAATAACTAATAACTAATAACTGATAACTGATAACTGATAACTGATAACTGATAACTGAAATGACTAACTACAACAACTCACAAAGTGATAAAGAATGGTGGACTCAACAATGGATAGACTTGTTAAATTCTTATCGATTTAAAAAACGATTAGAGAGAGCAAGAAATTATGCCAGACAAGGAAACGTTCTGAGTCTAGAATTTAGAGACAAAGAAATTATTTCCCAAGTTCAAGGAACAGCTCCAGAACCATATAAACAATCATTATGGTTAGATACTTTTAGTGATGAAGACTGGAATTATGTCATTGAAACAATGTCACAAAGAGCAATTTTTACTGCCAAATTATTAGCAGGAGAAATGCCTCAAAATATAGAAGAAGTTTTTGCTGCTAATGGTTTAAGACTATTTCCATTTACCTTAGACGATATCCATGCTAAATGTGACTGCCCTGATAAAGCTAGAGTTTGTAAACATATTGCAGCAGTTTATTATATATTAGGCGATCGCTTTAGTGACGACCCATTTTTATTATTTCAATTACGCGGTCGTACCAAAGAAAAAATATTAGAAGTTCTACGCCAAAAACGCGGTCAAAGTGAAGAAGAAAATTCCACAATCAAAGAAAAAATTACAAGAGAAAAAAAACCAACTTCAGCAACTCAAAAATATACAAATTTTGAGCAATTTTGGGAATACAAACAACAGCTAGATTCATCCCTAGTAGTAATTACACCACCCCCAAGTAATGAGACAGTTTTAGATGTTTTAGGACCTCTTCCTTTGAGTACATCTGCTGATACAATCGAGGATTATTTTCAGAAAATTTATCAAAATATTAGTCAGCAGGCAGTAATAACCGCCTTAAACCAGGGACAAGATAATTCAAAAATTAACAATGAATAATGAACAATTATTTATCCTTAAAAGAAGAGGAAAGAAGATTGACTAAAAATATCTTTTATCTTTGTAGAACGACATCCCGTGGCGCAGCCAAGGACAAGCTTTAAACCTTAATTATTCGGTAAACAAAAACTTACCGAACCATTAATAATTAGGGTTCGCGATCAAAAGTCTTTTAGTAAGGGTAGGAGACAGGAGACAACCCACCCCTGACCCCTCCCAACCCACCCCTAGCCCCTCCCAGGAGGGGAGGGGAAGACAGGAGACAGGAGAAATGGGAATAATGAGGAGGTAGGATTCATTAATTGATAATTGATAATGGATAATTGATAATTACAAGAAGGTTAAAACCGCTACGGAATTGAATATCAGGAAATATTATTTCTTCTCTTGGTCGATGGTCGGACAGCGCAGGTTTCGGAGCCATCCCACCCTACGGGTGCGCTCCGAAGAGAGAACTCCGTTCCGCTGTCGCGTTTCGCGTCAGCGTTGCGTTACGCCAGTTTTGCGAAGCAAAAGCAAACGACCGCTTTTTCCCCCTTAAAAGGGGAGGCTTTAAACCAGAATTATTTAATTATTAATAATTAATAATTAATAATTCGGTAAGAATTGTCCCAATAAATTGTTCTGCCCAACTATGAGCCTAAAATACGCTCCATACATGAGCATTTTAGACTGAAACATTCGCACTTTTTTCGACCACAAAAAGGCACTTGTCTTCATAAGTCAATACTTTTAGATTTAATCAGCAAGCCCTAATTAATAATTATTAATTAAATAATTCGTAAGCATTTCCTGCGGAATGCTTACAAATAATCTGGCAACTCTGTAAAGCAATACTAACTAATAGATAAAAAAATTGAAGCTCTTAATTACTATTGCTAAATTAGCAGTTCCATTTTTGCATAATAATTACTCCACACAAACTTAATAACTGTAAGTTCGTTATTCTATTAATTATCGACAATATAAAACAACTATATGTTATAATTTAGATAAAGTAGCTAAAAATACCAATAGCTATATAACATTAGTTTATACGGTGGTGATTTTTTATCATGTTTGTACGAAACTTTTTAGGACTTTCTTTAGTAGGTCTTTTAGTTTCAGCTCCTCCAGTCAATCACCCTCAAACTGCAAAAACTAAGGTGGAATCAAGCCCACAATTACAGGCAGTAACATTTCCACCAACAACTTCAAGAGGTGCACCATCGAGAACTAGAGGAGCTGGGTCTCGCGGTCCTTGTAATCCAATAATTAAGCAAGAATTAAGCAACCTAACTGCTGTAGTACCAGAAAATAACATTGGTACAACAGTTAGTCCTAACCCAACTGTTTACCTTTATGTTCCTAAAAGTAGTAAACGAAAGGCAGAATTTGCTTTATTTGATTGGACAAATAGAGTCAGAGAACCAATATATAAAGTAGGTGTATCTCTGCCTGATTCTGCTGGAATTGTCAAAGTAAGTTTGCCAAAAACAGTTGAACTAGAACCTAATAACACTTATGTTTGGCACTTTGGCATAATTTGTGATCCAGAAGAACGTGCTTTAGATTATTACATTAATGGATGGCTAAAACGTACCCCTCTCAAGCCAGAAATAGAAGCTAAATTAAAAGAACTGCAGGAAAAACCACTAGAGCAAGCTAAACTCTATGCTGAATCATCAGTTTGGAGTGAAACAATTACAACTTTAGAAAAATCTCGTGTTGCTTATCCTAATGCCTGGAAAGAACTGTTAAAATCAGTTGGGTTAGGGGACTATGCTGATAGTAAAATCTTTGATTGTTGTCAGGAAATACAACCTGCTCAAAGGTAATATAAATTGTTGGATGACCTAAAAGTTAAACCTAAAAAAATAACGGGAGGAAGTTAGCCAGGCGGATTTATCCCCTGGTTGAATAACGACACGCGGGTTTCAACCCGGAGTAAAAGCCTGGTATACTAGAGGAATAAGGAACAAGGTTTGTCGCCATGACCTTTAGCTAGGGCGGTGAAATTCCGGCGGCCAGGAGGCGGGGACTTGATTTCCTACGACGGCTGTTAGCTCCGCATTCGGCACCGAAAAGCAAGTAGGCAGCTAAAGCAGCGAGAAGATTGCTCCAACCAGCGCGAGTAAAACCACTCGTGAAAGCTAACAAAAAAAAGTAAACTCACAGCTAGATTTCGGTCTAAGCCGAGGAGTTTAGGAGTCTGTTGACAGGCTTAAGCAAATGTGGATTTATGAGGGGCTGCGTGCGGAATTTACTTCCGCACTTTAAACGCCCCGTCCCATTTGCGGTAGATTTACTACAGAATCCAGGGTGTTTCAACCCCTGGAGATGTCAACATTAGATGAATCAGCAGCAAATTGAACGGGTTCGATGCCCATTCAATTTGCGAACATCTCAGGAGAAGCTTTAGCCCTGGTAGAAAAACTTGTATTATGATGTTGCTATAACCCTGGAAATTTTCCACCATGCGCACTGCCTACCAATATAAATTAAGGCCAAACAAAGAACAGTTAGCCACAATAGAAATGTGGTTAGAATTGTTGCGTCGGCAATACAACTATCGGTTAGGCCAGCAGTTCTCGTGGTGGGAAGAAAACCGTAATATCAAAAATAGGGCGGCAGGGCATTCCGTCCTGAAAGCTCGTGGAACCCGATGCAGTAGCAGGGCTACGAAACGAGAAGCCCACACTATAGCGCCAGCGAGCGTGTGGGAGTATGTCACTGAAATCTCATTATGATTCTCGTGGATCAAGAGCTAAATCATTAATTTGGCAGTGGCGCGGGGTGTGGATAACTACTCCCTGCGTAACTATATTAGTAATATTACTACGCCTAACTGGAATATTACAGCTATGGGAGTGGGGTACATACGACTTCTATATCAGAAATAGACCTTTACCTCCCAGGGACAAACGTATTGTCATTGTTGGTATTGATGAAGCCGATGTCCGCAGAGTAGGTCGGGGGACAATTCCTGATGCAACTCTTGCCAAGCTGCTCAAAAAACTTATAGCAATGGAACCCAGAGCTATTGGTTTAGATATTTACCGAAATTTACCTGTACCACCTGGTCATCGAAAACTGGTTGAAGTATTTCAAAACACTCCTAATCTAGTTGGCATCCAAAAAGTAGTAGGAGATGATAGAGGAGAAGGAGTAGCACCACCACCTGCTTTACAAGAAAAAGGACAAGTAGGAGCAAATGATACCCCTGTCGATGCAGATAATAGAGCTCGGCGAGGCTTATTCTACTTAGATAATAAATATGGGGAAATTATTTATAGTTTTGGCCTCCACTTAGCATTGTTTTATTTAGAACAGGAAAATATTAGGGCAGAAATAGTAGAGGGAACCGATCGCTGGCGTGTGGGAAATCAGGTATTCCCTCCTTTTCAAAAAAATGAAGGTGGTTATGTGAGAACCGATGCCCGTGGATATCAGTTATTAATTAACTATAGAGGGCCGAGCGGTCATTTTGAAACAGTGTCTCTGACAGATATCCTTGATGGGCAAGTCCCTCCAGACTGGGGACGCGATCGCATAATTCTGATTGGAGCAGTAGGAGAAAGCTTCAATGATCTATTCTATACACCCTATAGTAGTCATTTGTTAGCTCCACCAAAACCAATGGCAGGAGTAGAACTACAAGCAAATTTTATTAGTCAAATTATTAGTGCGGCCCTAAATGAACGTCCCTTAATCAAAACTTGGTCTGAACCCCAGGAATGGTTATGGATTTTTATCTGGTCTGGAGTTGGTGCCATCGTTACATGGCAGTGGCGAAATCAAACAAAAAAATTCTTGTCACTAACATTATTGAAGCACCTCACCCTAGAAGCTGGGATCATTTTTCTGAGCACTTATATTATGTTTATTTGGGGATGGTGGCTTCCTGTAGTGCCTCCTTTATTAGCAATAGTAGTTTCTTCATTTGCCATTACAGGTTATGTTGCTGGTACTGCTAGTCTGATTAGAAAAACTTTTGCTCGTTATCACTCCAATGAAATAGTCAAGAACTTATTGGAAAGTAAAGAGGGTTTAAAAATCGGAGGTAAGAGGCAATGTATAACTGTGTTAACTTCTGATTTAAGAGGATTTACTGCCCTTTCTGAGCAACTATCCCCAGAAAGCGTTGTAGAAATTATTAATATTTATCTCAAAGATATATTAAAAATAATTACAAAATATGGTGGTAGTATTGACAAGCTACTAGGTGATGGGATAATGGTTCTATTCGGCGCTCCCATAGCTAGGGAAGATGATGCACATAGAGCTGTGGCCTGTGCAGTGGCAATGCAGCTAGAAATGAAATCCATTAATCAAAAAATTAAAGTTCTAGGGTTGCCAGCTTTAGAAATGGGTATCGGTATTAATACAGGGGATGCTGTAGTAGGAAATATTGGCTCTGAAGAGCATACTGAATATACTGCTATTGGTTGGGAAGTTAATTTGGCTTTTCGGATAGAAAGCTATGCAACTGGAAATCAAATTTTGATTTCTAATGCTACTAGGGCAGCGATCGGCACCTCACAATTAAGGATAGATAGTACGAAGGAAATTAGGCCTAAAGGTATTAGTAATCCAATTAATATTTATGAGGTGGGAGGAATTAGCGATAAATATAATCTATTTTTGCCGAAAGAAGAGGAAATTCTATTACCGATAGAAAAACCAATTCCTATCTTTTATTTAATTGTAGAAGGTAAACATATTAGTAATACTGTGTTTAAGGGAAAGTTAGTTAAGCTTTCTCAAAGAGGAGCGGAGATAGAAATTAACAGATATGCTTCAGAAGATTCACTACCATTAGCTCACAGTAATATCCAACTTAATTTATTAAACCCTAGCAATAAATCGTTTATGAGTGAGCATATTTATGGAAAAGTATTAAGAGTAGAAGAAGCATCAAAGACTTTTTACATCCGCTTTACTTTTAAGCCTCAATCTGCTTTAGAACAACTTGATAGTTTATATCAATCTTCTTTGCAACGATAGTAAATGATGTGTTGGGGAATGAATTAGTTACTGTATATCCTGATTAATCTTTAGGACTTAAGCAGTAGAGCGTATTTCCATCATTGCGACTGACTAAGTCTTGAGCTTTTTACTATGTCATTCAGGATAAATATCTGCCACAAATCTCTGTTCCCTTTTCCCTATTAATCAAAATTTAACCTTTATACTAAATTTTCATGTATCGACAACAATAATTTATATCTTCCCTACCCTGCTCTTACCAGCTAAATGGCATTCCCGACGCATCTGTGAAAGCACTCTGCACGGACAAGCTAGTTAGGTCTTGGGTTTATCCCATGAGCGACTAGCGATGACACTGCTAACCCAGGAACCTTATTTGCTCTACTAAAACACATTATTGTCAGAACCCCAAAATTGACTGGTTTTACCATAAGATGATCCCTTCAAGGAGAGTGTTGGTCTTCAACCAAAATTATGATCAAAATTACACATAAAATAGGCTAGAGGAAAATTTTTAACTCTAGCTGTAGAAGTTAATATCAAGCCCTGGAATCATTAAAAGATAGCTGATTACATTAGGCCTAGAGCTTCTAGTTAGTAATCGCTATCTTTAAAATATGGGAAATTTTTAGGTAGAATGAAATGGAATATCAATTTTTTTTTCTTTGTGGTATACCTGCAGTTAAGACTAAATGTCTGTGATAGATAGCACTACTACTGTCATTACTTAATTAGCACACACAGCAATCGTTGTAATTCATTAACGACGACGGATTTGACGACGACCACCAGCTACTGAGTCTAAATCATTGTCAGTTAGCTTTTCCAATTTAGGCTGCTTGTCAGCAGTAGGCTTTTTCCAGGTACTTTCTCGTTTTGGGTTTGGTTTTTGTTGTCTATGTGTCATTGTCCTTCTCCTAAGTAACTCTTCTAACTCAATCTAAGTGTGTATACTGTTGTATACTATGGTGAGATAGTATTTAACTACATATCCTATTTATAGTTTAACTCATAGTTAACCCTTGCGTCTATCATATCCCACCAAGTAATCGTTTAAATCCCTGATATAGTGAGTCTTTAAAAAAATTTTACATACTCCATAATATTAACTAGGTACTTACAATCTTTTAAGAGGGTATAAGAGGGTAAATGTGGGCCATCACCAATTACTTGAACTTAATTATAACTACAATACTATAGGCAATCGATCCGGAATTGATAAATATTTTACCACAATTTATATCCATCTTTTATCACTCTCGCCGGAGAAGATTTGAAAGGACAACATTTTATTGATTGAGGTGGCGATCGCTAAATCTAATACCAAATCTCAAAACCTTTGCTGTATATCATCTTTTTGAGTAATAAGGGAGATGGGCAGGTAGGGAGATGGTAATCAAATATAGCTAGGACTTATATTATGTCCGGTTGAATAGTTATAAGTTAGAAGCTCTCGTAGTTGGGTTTTAGCTAGATCGCCCTTGAGCCTCACGCCATAATCTGTGATTTGGCGACCAGATGAATCGGCAGCAAATTGAATGGGTTCGATGCCCATTCAATTTGTATGCTATCCTAGCAAAAGCCTTAGCCCTAGTTGAAAAACTTGTATTATGATATTGCAATAACCCCAGAAACTTTCCACCATGCGCACTGCTTACCTAGCTCATTATCAGCTCAAAAGAGGAATTAGTCTCCAAGGAGAATTAAAACTTATAAAAAAAATGTCTTCAGCTAACCTTAGTAATTTCTTGAATATGTTCAAAAGCTGATAGCTGAATACTTACAGATAGAGTATTGTTGCTTATAGCTGAATGCTTACTCAAATATGCGGAAAAAATCGGAGTAATAGAATTTATACTGTCAGTAGAGGTAGACGGCCGTTTGCCCCTATAATATTGATTCTTATTGCTAAATGCCAAATAATACTAAAGAAAAGCAGATTTTATCTCACAATCTATTTTTAATTAATAGCAAATGTTTAAATTTTCTCTCAAACAAATTAGCGAAAAATTCAGGTATAAAGCCTCTCCAATCCTCTTATTTATAAGAAAAGGTAATTCTAAATTCTTAATTCTTAATTCTAAATTCTTGAAAATTACTTTTATTGTAGTATTTCTCAATCCATTAATAGCACTTAGTCAGGAAACTGCTACAACAATTTGTCCTTCTGAATTAAGTAATCGGATTGATGCTGTAATTAATCGCCCAATTTTTAATCGTTCTCGATGGGGAATTTTAGTCGAAACTTTATCGGAAAAAACTACGGTTTATAACCGGGATGCGGAATATTATTTTATTCCTGCTTCTACGGCTAAACTATTAACAACTGCAGCAGTATTACAAAAACTTCGCCCTCAATTTAGAATTAGAACTTCAGTTTATGGTGATGGAAATGGCAATATATATGTTGTGGGTAGAGGCGACCCTAGTTTAACAGAAACTCAACTGCAAAGTTTGGCTGAACAATTAAAGGAACAAGGGATAGAAACTATTAATCAATTAATTGCTGATGATAGTTATTTTGAAGGAACAGGAGTTAATCCTAATTGGGAATGGGAAGATGTTCAGGCTGGTTATGGCGCACCAATTAATAGTTTGATTCTGAATCAAAATGCTATAGATTTGGTTTTGTCGCCTCAAAGTTTAGGTCAACCTTTACAAGTTAGTTTTGTTAATTCTGTTGAAGGTAAAAAATGGCAGATAGAAAATAATTCGGTTACTGTAGGGAAGAATGAAAAAGAATTTTTAGAAGTAGGGCGAGATTTTATTCAGCCAATAATTCGGATATCTGGGCAATTACGAGTTGGTTCGGCATCGGAACCTGTTTATGTGGCAGTTGTAGAACCTGTGGATAATTTTTTAAATCAATTTAGTGGGGTTTTAGCAACAACAGGAATTAAGGTTTCTCAAGTAGTAAAAAAATCACAGATTGCCTCTAATATCAATTTGACTGAATTAGCTTTTGTTGAGTCTCCAACATTAGGAGAATTAGTAGAGGAAGTTAATAGAAAGAGTAATAATGTTTATGCAGAATCTTTGTTAAGGCAAATGGGAGTTAGGAGTAGATTAATTCCGAGGAAAAAATCTAATAATGAGACTTTAGCAAAAAGTTTGGAGGAGATAAAAGTAATTTTAACTAGATTAGGAGTAACTCCCAATAGTTTTGTATTAAATGATGGTTCTGGTTTGTCTCGTCATAATTTAGTTAGTCCAGAAGCTTTGGTGCAAACCCTCAGAATAATGGCTAATTCTCCTTGGGCAAATATTTATAGAAATTCTTTGCCTGTGGCTGGTGTAAGTGGTACATTGAGTAGACGTTTTAGAAATAGTTTTGCCGAGGGAAATGTACAAGCAAAAACAGGAACAATTAGTGGAGTTTCTGGTTTGGCAGGATATATTCAACCTGCTAATTTTGAGCCTTTAGTATTTAGTATTATTGTCAATCAATCTGACTTAGAAACTAAAAATTTGAGAAGCGCTATTGATGAAGTAGTTTTGTTATTGACTCAGTTAAAGCGTTGTAGTTAGAAATTATTTATCTATCAAAAATTAAACAGTATTTGGAACCATTGAAAACTCTGATACTAGGCAACATAAAATTAATACTATAGCGGTTTTCGTTGGGATAAACAGTAGGGAAGCTTCATGGAACCTCCCTACAAGGTTTTGGTTTTAACTATCCCAATTCATCGTCTCGAACATTGATTTACTTCTACAGGAGAAAGCTGACCCGCATCATCCATAACTGCAAAAATATAATCACCATTCGGTCTAACTTGGAAGAAAAAGTTGTCCGGAATGTAAGTGGGATGTTTGCGACTCGTACCAGGATATACAGGGTTATAGCCGAGAATCACTATTCCTCTTGGAGAGCTACGCATCCTCATAGTTTGCTGAACATAATCAGTACCTCTAATGTTTGGATTGAAATATTGAGTAATCATAATTCCTTCATAACCATTCATCTCTAAAATACTTTCGTAAACAGTACCTAAAACACTATAAGTTAGTCTTAAACAACCATAAAGAGGATTTGATTGAGCTAGATATTTTGGTGAATTGTTAGAAGAAGACTTATAGCTTTCATTTGTTGATAATTCTGCCATAGCAGACGGAGGTAAACTTATTCCAACAGCTATTTGAAAAGATAGAAAAAAGGTGGTTAAAAAAGAGTAAGTTACTATTTGAATTAAAGCCTTATTATACCTGTATAAAAATAAGCTTTGATTATTTATTTTAAGATGTTGATTTTTCATTTTTAATCCCCGTTATTTTCCTGTGACTTTGAGATTAACTGGTTATATTATTTTTTTCTTGATGCAGTGCAAAAAGTGCTGCTAAATTGTCAGGTTTAATATCCAGATGGATAACTTCTTGTTGGTGAATAAACTTGAGAATTTCCAAAACCTTTCACAACATTATATTACCTGGTTTTCTTACCGAATAATTAATAATTAATAATTAAATAATTCGCGCCTTGAAGCCTCCCCTTTTAAGGGGAAAAAAGCGGTCGTTAGCGGAGCGCACCCGTTGGGTGGGATGGCGCCATTCGGAGCGGCTCTGTCAAGAGCTGGTCTCCTCGCCATATCCATGAGACCAAGAGAAGAAATAATATTTCCTTATATTCAATCAAGGACGGTTTTAACCAGAAGAAATTATCAATTATCCATTATCCATTATCAATTAATGAACAAGCTTTACCAGGAGGTAGTTCATTACTGAGAGATAGCCGTTCTACATATTCTTATACTAAGTAGAATTAACTATCCTCTTGAAAACTATCTAAACAATAGAGATGTCCTGAGAGTTGTATATCTTGACAGAGGAATGTTTAGCCTTGTCCTCCAGACCCTAATTCCCTAATTTATTGATAGCGGCCATAAAATAAAGCGCTACTCATAATATTTACTTCAAATAGTTAATTAATTTTTGCTTTAAAGCACTTTTATTATATCAATTTTGAAAAAAAAAATCAAGTTTGAGGAAATTTATCTTTTGAGCTTGTAGTTTTATTGTTAGCTCTTAGAAAGTTTTTGTAAAGTCAAGATCAGGAGAGCTATAGTGCTTAATTTTAGTGGGTTACAGCTGACATTTAAAAGTTGGATGAACGAGAATATAATATTCCCTCCTTAATGAATAATCTAGATAATATTTTGCATATTTCTTAAAGATAAAAACCACTATTTGAGAAACTTTATTTTATTAATAGACATCTCCAATAATAAAAAATAAAATCAATTATCCCAAAGAAATTATCAATTATTTCCCCTCCTGGGAGGGGGAGGGGCTAGGGGTGGGTTCCCTACTCCCTACTCCCTACTCCCTCTTTTGGAGGAGATGTCTAATTGATATCTAGGTGCAGCTTCCTAATCAGATAAATTGACCAAAATTGCCCTGCTCTGATACGATATATTAATATTGTAATCATCTAGTTTTAGAGGTTATTAAAATGTTAGGAGAAGAAAAAATAGCACTAACATTAAAAATTAATGGAGTGCCACATCATCTAAATATAGAACCTCGCGTGACATTATTAGATGCACTGCGAGAATATCTAGGTTTAACAGGGACGAAAAAAGGATGCGATCGCGGAGAATGCGGAGCTTGCACGGTATTAATCGATGGAAAACGAATTAATGCTTGTATGACCCTGGCAGTAATGCAAATGGGAAAGTCAATTATTACTATTGAGGGTTTAGCAGAAGAAAATGGAGAACTCCACCCAATGCAAACAGCTTTTATTGAGCATGACGCCTTTCAATGTGGTTATTGCACTCCCGGTCAAATAGTTTCCGCAGTAGGTTTACTAGCAGAAGCACAACCAAAGTCAGACCGAGAAATTCGGGAAGGTATGAGTGGCAACCTCTGTCGTTGTGGTGCTTATCATCATATCGTTGCAGCAGTTCGTGAAGTAGTGGAGAAAACAGAAAATGCAGCCATTTAGTTATGCCAGAGTTAATGAAGAAAATACGGCCATAACCACAGTATCTGAGGATGAGACTATATCTTTTATTGCTGGTGGTACAGACTTAATAGGTTTAATTAAAGATGGCGTACAAACACCAAAGCAAGTTGTAGATATCAACCCTCTACCTTTAGACTCAGTGGAAGTCGATGCTGACAACAACCTCCGCATCGGTGCTTTGGCAAAATTGAGCGATGTTGCCCGTTATTCCACAGTGAAAAATTCCTATCCTGTCATTTCAGAAGCAATATTAGAAAGTGCTTCTCCTCAACTGCGGAATATGGCAACAGTGGGAGGAAATTTATTACAACGGGTGCGCTGTAGTTATTTCCGTGACCCGGTTTTTCCCTGCAACCGTCGTCTTCCAGATACGAGTTGCCCTGCGATGGAAGGTTACAATAGAATGCACGCTATTTTAGGTACGAGCGAACATTGCATTGCCACTCATCCTTCAGACTTGGCAGTAGCATTAGTTGCTTTAGATGCGATGGTTTGTATTCAAAGTAAAACTGGACAACGCCGAGTGCCGATCAATGATTTTTATCTTTTACCCGGAGATACACCCCACCAAGAAAATGTTTTAGAGCATGGGGAGTTAATAGTTGCTGTGGAAGTGCCTGCTATTTCTTGGTTTAGCAATTCCCACTATCTCAAAGTACGCGACCGCGCCAATTATGAATTTGCCCTAGTTTCTGTAGCTCTTGCTCTGGAAGTTGAGCAAAATATTATTAAGTCTGCGCGACTAGCATTAGGAGGAATTGGTACAAAACCTTGGCGTTCCGAGGAAGCAGAAACAGCATTGGAAGGAAAACCGATAAATGAAGCAACTTTTTCCACTGCAGCAGAAGCAGCTTTGGCACAAGCAAAACCACAACAATATAACCAGTTCAAAATTGAACTAGCTAAACATAGCATTATTCGTGCGCTGTCAACTGTATTACTTAGGAGTCAACCCACCCCTCGCCCCTCCCCCTCCCAGGAGGGGGAGTCAGGAGGGAACAAACAATAAGAAACCCCCAGTAGAAGGAGAAAGTTGTTTCTTTAGCTAGCGCACAACGCATCCTATCTCCTGGGTCGAAGCTGCGCTAAGGTCATAAAGAGCGCACACGTTAACGGTTTTGCTTCGCGAAGCGCAAAAAATAACTATTACGAACCTATTTTCAGTAAATGAAACAGGACTCAGGAGTCAGGAGGGAAGAAACAATAAGAAACCCCCAGTAGAAGGAGAAAGTTTTTTGTTGAGCTAGCGCACAACGCCTCCTGTCGGAATGAAGGGCGCAAACGTTAACGGTTTTGCTTCGCGAAACGCCAAAAAAACTAACTATTACGAACTATTTAAGTAAACACCAAACATGAATAAAGTTATCGGAAAACCCATCAACCGTGTAGACGGAAAACTTAAAGTTACAGGTAGCGCACGTTATACCGCTGATATGCCAGTTGAAAACTTGACTTACGGCGTATTAATAGAAAGCACCATTGCTAAAGGCAAAATTACCAAGCTCGAAACTACCGCAGCAGAAACCGCTCCAGGAGTATTGGCAGTCATTACCTACCGCAACGTTCCCAAATTTAACCAAATTACTTTTTTTCCTGGTGGGCAAAGTCTTCCCATTCTCCAGGACGAGAATATCTATTATCAAGGACAACACATTGGGATAGTAGTGGCAAAAACTTTAGAGCAAGCTCAATATGCAGCTACCTTAGTTAAAGTCGAATATAAAATTGAACAACCAATTATAGATATAGATACAGCACTCCAACAGGGATATAAACCAGAAAGAATTTTTCTGGGGATGCTACCCGCTCATTCCTTCTGGGGCGACATTAACTCTGGGCGTTCCCAAGCAGAGGTATTAGTCGAACAAACCTACAGCACCCCCATAGAAAATCATAACCCCATAGAAACTTCAGGAACTCTAGCAATTTGGGAAGATGACCGTCTCACCCTCTACGATACAACTCAAGCAGTTTCTTTAACACAAGAAACGATCGCCAAAGTATTCGAGATACCTCCAGAAAACATCCGAGTTATTTGTCAATATCTCGGTGGTGGATTCGGTTGTAAAGCACTTATTTGGCCTCACACTATCCTGACTGCACTGGCAGCGCGTTATGTTCAGCATCCCGTTAAACTAGCACTCACCCGCGCCCAGATGTATACTTCTGTGGGATACCGCCCCCCGACTCGCCAACATCTGACCCTTGGTGCAACTAAAGATGGGAAACTTACACTCATCAAACATATTGGCGAAAACATCAGCTCATCCTTTGAGGAATTTACCGAAGCGGTGACAATGGCAACAAATATGATATATGCCTGCCCTAACCTGGACACCAACTACAATCTCGGTTCTATCAATGCTGGTACTCCCACTTTTATGCGGGCACCGGGGGAAGCAGCAGGAATGTTTGCCTTAGAGTCAGCAATGGATGAACTTAGTTACGCTTTGGGGTTAGACCCCATCGAACTCCGTCTTCGCAACCATGCAGATGTAGACCCTGCTACTGGACACCCGTGGTCGAGTAAATCTCTGAAAGAATGTTATCAGCAAGGAGCAGAAATATTTGGTTGGAAACACCGCAATCCTAAACCCGGTTCTATGAGTAACGGCGATCGTCTCATTGGTTGGGGAATGGCAAGCGCGACTTTTCCAGCAAATACTTGGCCTGCCACTGCTAAGGTAACTATATATAATAGTGGGAAAATTTTAGTCGAAAGTGCAACCCACGATTTAGGTACCGGAACTTACACTGTGATGACCCAAGTGGCAGCAGAGGTTTTAGGGGTATCTCTAGAACAGGTGGAATTTAAACTCGGTGACACAAATTTACCTAATGCTCCACTAACAGGAAATTCGACTACAGCAAGTAGTGTGGGTTCGGCAGTACAAGCAGCAGCAATGAATGCTCGGAATAAAATATTAGAGATAGCAATTTCTGACTCAAACTCTCCACTGTATCAAGCAAAACCAGAGGAGATTATTTTTGATTCAGGGAAATTATTGTTGCAAAATAATCCTACCGTGGGAGAAAGTTATCAGGAAATTTTGACTCGTCATGGTGGGGAAAATATTGAAGCGGTTGGTGATAACGCACCGAAACAGAAACAACAAGAATATGCTAAACATTCTTTTGGGGCAGTTTTTGTGGAAGTGCAAGTAGACCGACTTTTGGGAGAAGTGCGGGTGAAGCGGTGTGTTGGTGTCTACGGTGCTGGACGTATTCTTAATGCTAAGACTGCTCGTAGTCAAATGATAGGGGGTATGACTTGGGGTATTGGTATGGCGTTGATGGAACATACGGTAATGTCTCCTCACTACGGACGTATTCTCAATCATAATCTTTCTGATTATTTGATACCCGTGCAGTTAGATGTGCCGGATATTCAGGTGCAGTTTGTAGAGGAGGAAGACCCTTATGTGAATGCTTTGGGTACTAAGGGTATTGGGGAACTTTCTATTGTGGGAGTGGCAGGAGCGATCGCTAATGCTGTTTATCATGCCACAGGTAAGCGTATTCGAGATTTGCCTATTACTCCAGATAAGTTATTAAAATAAGGTTAAAGGGAGGAGGGAGGAGTCAGGAGTCAGGAATCAGGAGTCTGGAGGGAAAAAGAAGGAACAAGTGGTGGTGCATTGCATTATTTTTTCACGAGGTACAGCAGTGGGAGCATCTTGCTCCCGTGCAAAGCATCCCTTGTTCCTTGTATAACATTACTATGCAGAACTACCAGACAGGGAAATGTTTTTCTCACTGTTCTCTGTTACCTACTATAATTTTCACTTGAAAAACTGAAAGTAAATAAATTATGATACACAAATCATCAACTGCTTTTACTTTTACCGAAAATTGTGGTTTAAAGCCTCCCCTTTTAAGGGGATAAAAGCGGTCGTTAGCGGAGCTTCCCGTAGGGTGGGATGGCGAGGTTTTCTTGCCATATCCAATCGACCAAGAGAAGAAAAATTTTCCTTAAGCGTCAATCCTCTTCTTTTCAAGGAGAGGTAATTGTTAATTATTAATTATTAATTATTAATTATTAATTATTTAACTTACTTCCTTTGTTATCTTTGGTGTTTTCATGTTACCAATTATTCCACCTCCGAAAGGGTTCAGAATATTTTATTTGCCTAAAAGGGACCTCCTATTAGTTTACCGTCCCAACGGTATGACATACTTACTTATATTCTCAGTTATCTGCTTTTTCATATGGATACTATTTTGTTTTTTTATTGCTACATTGCTAATAACTTCATTTATCCTGACTCAAGATTATTTGATTAGTATTTTGACTTTTCTATTTTTTTTCATCCCTTTAGTTTTGTATTTTTTTGCTGCTAAAATATTTAATCAAGTCTATATAATTTTCTATTTTTTTCTAGGTAAATTAAGTTTTAACTTTAGATTTAATTGCTTAATTTTCACCAAAAACATAGGTGTTTTAACAAATGAAATACAAGAAATTAAACGGTCAAAAATTAAATATGTACAACAAGTTAAAACTAGCGGTTTTAAAGGAAATAGATTTGCATCATGGGGCTTATTAATCAAAACAGCAAATCGAGAGTATAATCTTCTTTCCTATCAATCTTATGACAAAACTAAATGGCTAGGTAATGTTATTGCCGCATGGGCTAAAGTCAAGTACCTGCAATTATCGAAGGAGTCAGGATTCAGGAGGACCGAGTCAGGAGTTAGAAGTAAGAGTTAATTAAAACAATAACAGAAGGCAGAAGCAAGAAGGAAGAAGGAAGAACCGAAGTTGAAAAAATCTTACTTTGTCTGAGTTTTAAGCTTTTGATCTATCCTAACTTTTCCCTCAACTGATATACTTGGAGTCTACTGGAATTTATCAAAAATATCAAATAATATCAAGTCTTATTAATTAGCCATAATAAAAATGTTTTCTCTGATAAATTTCTCCCTGTTCCCTGTTTCCTAAATGTTTTATTAATGAAAGAATTACAAGATATTATTGCAACTTACACCAAACTCAAACACTCTAATGAAACCTTCGCCCTCGCTACTATTGTCAAAGTTGCGGGTTCCACATATCGCCGAGCTGGGGCCCGAATGTTGATGACTGCTAAAGGAGAAATGGTCGGTTCCCTCAGTGGTGGTTGTCTCGAAGGTGATGTTTTGGAACAAGGACAAGAGGTAATGAGTTCCGGTAAGTATCGCCTTGTTACCTATGACACAACTTCTGAAGCAGATATTATCTGGGGTCTGGGAATGGGTTGTCAGGGAATAGTTGATGTATTCATCGAACCTCTATCCGGTGAAAAGGGAGTAGACTTAATGTCATTTTTTGCTGACTGTCTTCAGCATAGGCAACCAGGAGTTTTAGTGACTGTGTTTAGAAGTCAAGCTGCGGAGCAATATCATTTGATGTTATCTCCGGATGGTAATTTTACTACTAAAATAACTGATAATTCCCTAGTTCAACTATTAGTAGATCGTGCCAAAAAAGCCCAGAGTTCGGGTAAGTCATTTCAAATATCTATTAATAATATAGAAGCCTTTATTGAGGTCATTTACCCACCGCTACCCCTAGTAATATTTGGTGCTGGCCATGATGCCATACCTGTCACATCTTTTGCCAAACAATTAGGATGGTATGTCACAGTATTAGACTGTCGTCCTGCTTATGCCACATCTGCTAGATTTCCAGAAGCAAATTCCATAGTTATTTCCGAATATGAAAAACTACCAAAATCGGTAATATTAGATAAAAAAACTGTAGCAGTTGTAATGACTCATAACTATCTCTATGATTTGACAATTCTCAAAAATATTTTACCTTTGTCTTTACGTTATTTAGGAATACTAGGACCCCGCAGAAGAACCGAAAAATTATTAGCAGAAATTCCTATAGATGAGCAATACAAAAAACGTTTATATGCTCCAGTTGGTCTAGATATTGGTGCTGATAATCCACAAGAAATTGCTTTAGCTATTATTGCAGAAATTCAAGCAGTAATTTCTAATCGTTCGGCAGGTTTTTTACGTCATCGTAACCTACCAATTCATAGTCAAAATAATGAATAAATCTATCGGAATTATAATTTTAGCTGCTGGTGCATCAACTCGCTTGGGTCAGCCCAAACAATTATTGATTTACAAAGGGAATAGTTTGATTTTCAATACTGTTGAAATTGCTGTTAATTCTGGTTGTTCGCCAATTATTGTAGTGCTTGGTGCTTATGCCGATTTAATACTTCCTGAAATTAGTAATTTCCCAGTAAAAATAGTCGAAAATTCTGATTGGCAGGAGGGAATGAATACTTCGATAGGAGCTGGTATTAATACTTTGCAAACTACTCAAGAAATTATAGAAGCAGTAATAATAATGGTTTGCGACCAGCCTTTTTTATCTACTAATTTAATCCAGAAAATGATTGATGTTTATTATTTAAAATCAAATCCAATAGTTGCTTCTGAATATGCTGGTGTTTTAGGGGTTCCGGCTTTATTTAGTTCTAGCCTTTTTCCAGAAATGCTCAACTTAAAAACAGATAAAGGTGCTAAACAAATAATCAATAAATATTCACGCCAAGTTGCAACAGTTAATTTTCCTAGAGGAGAAATAGATATTGATACTTTTACTGATTATGAATCTCTAAGAAGGGAGTAGATTAATAATTAATAATTAATAATTAATAATTAATAATTACCGAATAATTAAGGTTTAAAGCCTCTCATTTTAAGTTAAGCATTAGTTTTCCTACCTCTTCCCTCTTTCTTTTCCCTTACCTTCGCTATACAATACTGATACTACCGGAAATGATATTAGTTTGTCAAATCATTCACTCAAATTAGGATAATTATGAATACTCAAAACCATCTTCGTAACCTCCAACATCAAACAATTCTTGAACGTGCTAAACATCCACAAAATCAAGGAAAAACAAACCCTATAGACCGCTATCAAATAGGAGATAACCCCTTATGTGGCGATCGCATTGAACTGACAATAAAATTTAGTCAAACAAAGCAAATTATAGAAGATATAAAATTTCAAGGAAAAGGCTGTGTATTAACCATTGCTTCCGCAGATTTAATGGCAGAAATATTGTTAGGAAAAACTAGAGAAGAAGCATTAGAAATAACAGAACAATTTCGTCAAATGCTCAAAGGAGAAATTAGTCTTTCCGATAATTTACCAAAACTGAATATATTTCAAGGAGTTTCACAATTTCCCATCAGAATTAAATGTGTTTTACTAAGTTGGCACACCCTGAAAACAGCACTAGAATCACCAAATTAAAGAAGCACATCAGCGTTCATTTTTCAGCGATAAGTAGATTTTTTTTGAGTATTTAATGTAGGGTGCGTTGCAACGCACCTATACAAATTAGTGGCAACAAAGTTAAGCTTTTGTATATCTATATATTATTATAAAAATTACTAAAATGTATTTGAATAGAATAGCAATTAAATTCAGCACCGATACTAATTAGTATTTAATTATATAGGGTGCATTGCAACGCACCTATACAAATTAGTGGTAACAAAGTTGAGCTTTTGTATATCTATACATTATTCTGAAAATCACTAAAATGTGTTTGAATAGAATAGCAATTAAATTCAGTAATGAACATATATGGCCACCAGATTAATTAAACTAGAAGATGGGATTTTAGTTGAAGCAGAAGTTCCAGACAATGAAGCTAAACCAATTTCTACTAATGTTATTAAAAAAGTTAAATCTAGTTTTGCTAAAGTTAAACCTATATTAATAAATATTAGTCGTCCAATTACTGAGGCTTGGCAATAAATTAACAAAGATATGGAAATTGAACAAGCTGAGGTGGAAGTTAATCTTAACTTTGAAGGGGAAGGCAATCTATATATTCCAAAAGGAACAACTGGTACAAATTTAAAAGTTCAATTAGTGCTGAAACCGAAAAAATCATACCAAATCTCTCTTAAAAAAGTAGATTAAAAAGCTAAGAATAATTAAACAAATTAAGGGCTATATTGGCTACTTTAGACATTTATTTATCTGCAATTGTTACTCTACTATCATAGAAGGATTTAGAACAATCTATTGTTTTAATTACCAGTACTATTGACAAATAAAGCAAATGTTATTGGTACTGGATTTCCTTTTGATCGGGAGCAAAATTATACTGATTTTCTAACTTGTGCCCATGTTGTTGAAAATGTGGGTAGAAAAGAGAATGTATTGGCAAATAATATTCCCTCGAATATTCCCTTGCTATAACAAGATAAAAGTTAATATCATTACCACATTAGAAAAGCCATTAATAGCAAATATTTCCCCATAAATCTGTCTAATTTGATTACTTTACCTAATTTACTTAGGGATATGATGAATCATGTTGAGATACCACGCCTAACTGTAGACTCTTCGCAGAGCAAAATGTGCCTCTGACTTCCAGAGAAAAGTATTAACTAGCTATTAGCTTTTCCGTTCCGGAATGCTGCGCAAACAGCATTTAGCTAGCCTCTTGCAGAGGAACTGCGTTAACAGCTAAAAATCCAAGAGTTAGGTGTCCCTCACTATATTTGAAAAATTAGTGGTGCGCCTTTTATGGTGGATTAAAATCCCCATTATACACCTTGAGAAGCTGTTAACAAAGTTCCTCCGCAGGAGGCTAGCTGACCGCTGACCGCTGACCGCTGACTGCTATTTCAACTGTTATTGTGCTAGAAATGGGGAAAATGAAACATAATATCTTAACCAAACAAGCCTGGTTTTCCAATGTCCAAAAAGATTTATTAGCAGGCGCTGTAGTCGCTTTAGCCTTAATTCCTGAAGCCATTGGTTTTTCTATTATTGCTGGTGTCGATCCGAAAGTAGGGTTGTATGCTTCATTTTGTATTGCTATTGTGACAGCTTTTTTAGGTGGGCGACCGGGAATGATTTCCGCAGCAACCGGAGCTATGGCATTGCTGATGACAAGCTTAGTTAAAGATTATGGTTTAAATTATCTATTCGCAACCACTATTCTCACAGGTATCCTGCAAATTTTTCTAGGATGGATTAAGTTAGGAAATCAAATGAGATTTGTTCCTAGAGCAGTGATGTTAGGATTTGTCAATGCTCTAGCAATATTAATTTTTGATGCTCAATTAACTCAGTTTGAAGATGCTTCTATCTGGGTTTATATAATGGTAGCAGCAGGATTAGGAATTATTTACGGGTTGCCTCGCATCACTAAAGCAATACCTTCTCCTTTAGTTGCTATTGTTGTGATCACTGGGTTCGTACTAACTACGGGATTAGACATACCCACTGTAGGAGACATGGGAACATTACCCGATGCTCTACCCAGTTTTGCCCTACCAATAGTACCGCTCAACTTTGAAACCCTTGATATTATTCTGCCTTATGCTTTAGCACTTTCTTTAGTGGGGTTACTAGAATCATTCTTAACAGCTAATGTTATTGATGACCTCACCGATACTTCTAGTGATAAAAATCAGGAAGCAGTCGGACAAGGAATTGCTAATATTGTCGCCGGATGTTTTGGTGGAATGGCAGGATGTGCGATGATCGGTCAGTCTATGATTAATATTGGGTCTGGTGGACGGACGCGACTCTCATCTCTGAGTTCAGGTATTTTTCTGTTTGTTTGTATTATTCTGCTCAATAATTGGGTAGCGCGTATTCCAATGGCGGCTTTGGTTGCAGTGATGATTATGGTGTCTATCAGCACCTTCCATTGGGATTCTATTCGCAATCTTCGTCGAGTTCCCAAGAGTGAAACAGCAGTGATGATGACAACTGTGTTTATGACAGTTTTGACTCATAACTTAGCTATTGGAGTAGTTGTTGGGGTGGCGTTGAGTGCAATTTTCTTCAGTCGTAAAATTGCTGCACTGATTTTCGTTGACTCTTATTTAAAAGAAAATGGTGTTGAGCGTGTTTACAGCGTTAATGGTCAAATATTTTTTGTTTCTGTGGAAAATTTTCTCAACACTTTTGATTTCCGGGAACATATAGAGTCTGTAACTATTGACCTAACTCATGCTCATTTATGGGATCAATCTGCTGTAGATGCAGTAGATAAAGTTGTACTACGTTTTCGCAGACGGGGTATTAAGGTACATTTAATTGGGTTGAATGAGGCGAGTGCAACTTTATTAGACCGTTTGACTACTCATTCTAGTAAACAAACTATTTTTAAAGAGGGACGGGTTATTCATTAGATTTAGGGAGTAGGGAGTAGGGAGTAGGGAGTGGGGGAGTGGGGGAGTAGAGGAGTAGGGGAGTAGGGGAGCAGGGGAGTAGTAAACATAAGAATAATTAACACGAACTGACTGATAATTATCAAAAAGATTATTCGGTCTGTATTAATTATTTAATAATTGAAGTGTCGCCTAAGTATAGCATGACTTTCGGTAATTGGTATAAGAAGGAAGAAGAAATATCATGTCCGGATGATTAAGTGTAATAGACATCTCCAAGAATACAAAATAAAATCAATGACCGCACTAAATATATCAATTATTTGCCCCTGCTCCCTACTCCCTCTTTTCTGGATATGTCTAATAAAAATGTTCTCCTCTAAATGTTGAATAAATATTCCAAATTTATACTCAGTTTCCAGTCTTCGCTCCTGAATTTACCGAAATATTGTGGTTTAAAGCCTCCCCTTTTAAGGGGGTAATAAATAAAAATTTTCATGATTAGTCAATCCTCTTCTTTTCAAGGAGAGGTAATTCTAAATTCTTAATTCTAAATTCTTAATTCTTGAAATCTACGACCTACCACCTGAGCGTACTACCCTAGCGGAGATAATAATAACCTGTTAATTGAATGCTATGGCGCTACGCATTAAGGTGTTTGACATTTCTAAACCCTGTTAGCGTAGCTTTTCCGCATCGAAAACCCTTTAACAGTTTACTATTCCCTATTCCCTATTCCCTATTTCCTAGGGCTATAATTGCCATATTATCCTGAATATGATAGGGTGAAAAAACTCCGATTGAATCACCTATATTTTTACATCAAAACTAATGGAAATAGGAATTGCTATATTTGGCGCAGGTCGTTGGGGAACTCACCTAATTCGTAACTTCTGCAATCATCCTCAATCTCGTGTTGTCGCCATAGTAGACCCTAACCTAGAACAGTTGCAAGCAGTTCAAAAGCGCTTGGAATTGGACAAAGATATCGTATTACTAGAAGATTGGACAAAAGCTTTAGAGTTACCAGGAATAGAAGCAGTGGCGATCGCTACTCCTGCTTCCTCCCACTACAAAATTATTAGTGCTGCTCTGAAAAAAGGTTATCATGTTTTTTCGGAAAAACCTTTGACTCTTGAATATTCAGAGTCAGTGGAATTATGCGAATTAGCTGAACAACAACAATGTCAACTTTTTATCGATCATACTTATTTATTTAATCCAGTTGTCCAAAGTGGTCAAGCTATTGTAGCAGAAGGTAAATTAGGAGAGTTACGCTATGGGTATGCTACACGCACTCATATTGAACCTGTTCGTCCAGATGTAGATGCTCTCTGGGATTTAGCAATTCACGATATCTGTATTTTGAACAATTGGCTCCATCAAAAACCTGTGGAGGTACAAGCAAATGGTACGGTTTGGCTACCTCAACAACCCCCACAATCAGATTTAGTGATGGCTAAACTAACTTATCCTAGTGGTTTTCAAGCTTTTTTACATTTATGTTGGCTAAATCCTGATAAACAACGTCGTTTAGGAGTAGTAGGTACTCAAGGAACATTGATTTTTGATGAAATGTCAGCAGATGCACCTTTAGTTATTCAGCATGGTCATTTAGAAGAAAAAAATAATCGCTGGAAAGCAGTAGGTGTCAGTCGGGAAGTTCTAGCGATCGCCAAAGCTGAACCTTTAGCTCAAGTATGCAATGAATTTTTAAATTGTATTCGTCAAAATACTGCTTCACAAATTTCTTCTGGTTGGGTCGGTGCTGAATTAGTGGGAATCTTATGTGCTTTAAATGATTCTCTTCAGCAAGGAGGAAAAGTAATACCAATTCAATAAATGTGTGCTACATTTTTTTGAGCAGGGGAGTGAGGGATTAGGGGAGAAGTAAACATTAGAATAATTAATACGCTACTGGCGTGCTAATTATCAAAAATGTCATTCTGCCTGTGTTAATTACTTAATAATTGAAGTTTCACCTAAGTTAAGCATTTTTTTTTGCACGCTTAGTATTATACCAGTTTAATAAATGTTTGCTACAAATATTTATTAAGTTAATAATTTTTTGCTGTTTTATACCAAATTAATATGAAGCTGCATAGAATAAAATAATATATTAATTAGGGCTTGCTGATTAAATATCAAAGTATTGACATATAAAGAGTTTAGCCTTTTTGGAGCCTTGAAAAAGTGCCTGGTATCACGTCTAAAACGCTCATGCTAGGAGCGTATTTTAGGCGCATAGTTGGGCAGAAAAATCATTCTTACAATTGTTACTCCTACTTCCTCGCTCATTCCCCGTTCTTCCTTTCTTCCCCTCCACGGTCGGGGGAGGAGCGAGGGGTGGGTTGTCTCCTGTCTTCCCCTCCACCAGAGGGGTTAGGGGTGGGTTGTCTCCTACCCCTACCAAAAGACTCTTTCAGCAAACCCTAATTAGAGTTGACTGTAGATCGAGATAGACAAGTTAATAAATTTGATAATTCTGTACCACTTCAGATAAAATTGGTATAATATCCAACACCTACGACCTACGACCTAACACCTAATTCTGTGCAACCGATAAAATTGGTATTAATAATTCATTCTTCTTTCTGCAATGTTTAATTCACTCTGAGAATTTAATTGAATTTCATTTTGAATACTTTGTTTTTCCTTGATTGGCATAATAATATCAACTGTAGTTCCTCGGTCTATTCCCTCACTATAGAGACTAATACTGCCATTCATCATTTCCATCAGACCGCGAGAAATAGCTAATCCTAATCCATTTCCTCCAAACTTACGAGTTTTTGTACCATCTACCATCACAAAAGGCTGAAATAATTTATCTTGTTGTTCTGGACTAATACCAATTCCCGTATCTTCAATCTTAACTAAAACCTGATTTTCTTTCCTACCATAATTATCAGATAAATTATTTGTATTTCCAGCAAAATTTGAGTTGTTGTTTTCTTGGCTAATATAAATATTAATACTGCCTTTTTCCGTAAACTTAATTGCATTACTGATAACATTTTTAAACACCTGCTTCAACTTTTCTTGGTCAGCGTTAACAATTATTAGTTGTTCAGGAATATTTAGTTTCAATAATAAAGATTTTTGTGCGATATCTTGTCTAAATGAATCTATTGTTTCGTGTAATAATTTGACAATATCGACATCTGTCAAATAGATTGATAAAGTTCCTGAATCAATTCTACGAATATCTAAGATATCATCAATAATTCTTAGTAAATGAATAGCAGAATCATTAGCTTGTTTCAAAAACTCCATTTCTTCTTCTTTCGTGTCACAAAATCCATCATAAATCAATTGAATAGAGCCAATAATTCCATTGAGAGGAGTTCTTAATTCATGGGAAATATTAGCCAAAAATTCGCTTTTTAACTGGTTAGCAACTTGAGCTTCTTTAGAAGTTACTTCTAATTGATCTGCCCACCTTTTAAGCCTATATACCATACTCTCTAATGCAATTGCTAATTGATGAAATTCACGAATTCTTCGACTTCTAGGTACTTTATTGGGAGAGTCTAAATCATTGACAGCAAGAGCATAATCTCTCAGTTTTTCCAAAGGACGAGCTAAATCGCGAGCCAAATAAATAGTTGCTATAACACTAGCAGCAACTAAGCCAAAAATCATAATAATTAGAACTTTTTGAACTTCTCTAAGACCGGATAAAGCAAAGTCTATAGGTGTAATAGCTAAAACAATCCACTTTCGAGCGTCATCACGGTCTACAGGGCTAGAAGTTGGTGCATATCCTACTAAAAATTCATCATCTGCTGATAATTTGAGTCCTAATAATTCAGGTAATATCTTTTTAAATTCATCAATAAATTCTCTCAGGGGACTACTCTTATTATTTTTTGAAACATCTATTTCTTCAAAAGAGAATATGTGGAGAAAATCTTTTCTACCTTCCTGTGCATTTCTGATAATACTTTTGAGTCTTTCTGCATCTGGTCCATCAGAAATATTACTCCCTACTCTATCAGGGTCTGGACTAGCTAAAATTGTACCTTTATGATCAATGACTACAGTTGAACCTGTCAGTGAACCTCTTCTGCGATTAGTTTGCATTGGTAAATCTGACCTAATACTCAAAGCATAACGCAATTGTCTTTCACTACCTTCAGCAACATACACTGGTACACTCAAACCTAAGCTAACTTGTTTGTTCTGAGTAATCGTATCATCACTTGAGAAACTATCTGAGTTGAACTGTTCTGGCCATATATAATTTATGTTAACATTAGAAATCTTTTTAACTAGCTGTCTCTGCTGCGGAGGCCACATACTTAGTGATGGAGAATTTATTGATTCATCATCACAAGTTTTAGCTATAATCTCAGAAGTCTGTAAGTTAATCAATTGAACGCATCTTACCTGAGTTGGTAAAGTTTGGTATAACTGCTCAACATATTTTTGATACTCTTGAGTTTGACCAGATTGAAATACATAACTTTCGCTAGCATTAACTAGATTAGATTCTAAAGATTTAGCCCATTGTTGAATATCTTCGGCCTTTCTGTCTGCGCTTTCTGTCAGATTTTGACGAGCAGTGTCTAGAAGTGTAGAACGTGCTTTTCTGTAGATAACATACTGCCCCAGTATTAATACGGGTACAGTAATTAGTAAAATTCGCGACAGCAGAATCCTACGAAAGGAGGATTGAACTTGCTTCATCATAAGATTTTTTACTTAAGCTGCAACTTGCAACAATTTTGACAATTATTTGTGTTTTGACTTCTGAGAATCTCCGAAAACTATAATTATTGTCTATGAATATAGAATTTATCAGAATTCAGTTAATTTGATTTGAGTTTTTTATTTATTAACTCTTCCATGGTATACCGCATTTGATAATATTGCCTAGACAATATAAAGTTCTAAACTCAAAAACCTGTGATATTCTGCCATTAATACAAATTTACTTTCATCGTATAACTACTTACATTTCAAGTTATATATGCTAGATACTGTTCATGGTTTTTTTTTATATGTGGTTCTACTTATTATAAAATATCTCTTTGTTAGCTACCATACAGTAAAACTGATAAGTAAATAAAGAAGAATCAAATAAATAGAAAAAATGAGATAATGTAGGTGCCAAATAAGATTTGAGAGCGTACCTATAGAAATATAATTTTAATTTTTTTTTGTATAATTGCTTTTTGATAATTAATCTTATACTCTGGCAAACATCATTTTTTTGTTAACTTTAAATCTCTCGTTCATAAAATTATATTTTCACAAGTATTTTGATAAATTATTCAATAAATATATTTGAGGATCATCATTTTTAATATCCTTAAAAACATCTCTAAAAATTTCCAACTCAACAAACTGTACTTATGAATATAGGAATCTGGGTCTTAGGAGACCAAATCAATATTAATCAAGCAGCTCTTCAAAGCTGTACTGAAAAAGATAACATTTTTGTGATTATTATTGAATCCTTAGAGCATATCCAAATTCGACCATATCATCAGCAAAAATTGGTCTTAATTTGGTCAGCTATGCGTCATTTTGCCGTTGAGTTGCGTCAAGCAGGTTGGCAAGTTACGCACACAAAATCCACAGATTTTGAAACACCACTTAAACAGTGGATCGAAACCAATAAAATTACTGAACTACGGGTAATGAAACCCAATGATAAACCTTTTCTTGAAGTCATTAAAAATCTCCAAATTCCCTGCGATATTACAATAATTCCTAATAATTTGTTTATTTGGCATGAAACGGAATTTCAAGCATGGGCTAAAAATAGAAAACGCTTATTAATGGAAGATTTTTATCGAGAAGGACGTAAACGTTTTAAAATTTTAATGGATCAAAATAAACCTTTAGGAGAAAGATGGAATTTTGACAAAGAAAACCGCAAATACCCCAAAGGCAAATTAAATACACCAAAAATTTTATGGTTTAAACCAGATGAAATTACTAGAGAAGTTATCAATCAAGTTAAATCTTTGAACTTTACTAAATATGGAGAAATAGAACCTTTTCGTTGGGCAGTAACTCGTCAACAAGCACTGCAAGTACTAGACAATTTTATTAAATATAGCTTGCCTAATTTTGGTGATTATCAAGATGCTATGGTAACAGGAGAAGAAAACTTATGGCATTCTCTACTTTCTCCCTATATTAATCTTGGTCTGCTACATCCTTTAGAAGTAATTAAAAAAGTAGAGTCAGCTTATCACAATCAACAATTAAAACTAAATAGTATAGAAGGTTTTATTCGGCAAATTTTAGGTTGGCGAGAATATATGCGGGGTGTTTATCTTCTCATGAATGATGAATATTCTCAGTCTAATTGGTTTAACCATAATCAACCACTTCCAGAGTTTTTCTGGGATGCTAATAAAACAGATATGAATTGTTTACATCAAGTTCTAATTCAAGTACAAAATACAGGTTATGCTCATCATATTCAGCGTTTAATGGTATTGAGTAATTTTGCTTTAATTTCTGGTATTTCTCCTCAAGAGATAGAAAATTGGTTTCATGCAGCATTTATTGATGCTTATAATTGGGTTATGCAAACTAATGTCCTGGGAATGGGATTATTTGCTGATGGAGGTATTCTGGCATCAAAACCTTATGCTGCTTCTGCAAATTACATCAACAAAATGAGCGATTATTGTAAAGACTGTGTTTACAACTGGAAAGTTCGAGTTACATCACCTCAACACAAGGGTAATAATTCACCAGCTTGTCCATTTAATTATTTCTATTGGGATTTTCTGGCCAGACATCGGGATAAACTTAAATCCCAGGGTCGTATGAACTTTGTGTTAGCTAACTTAGATAAAATGGATTCTGAAGAATTAGAAAACATTCATCTCAAAGCAGAAAAATGGCATTCTCAAAAGACTTCTTGCAGAAGTCAGGGAATAGGGAATAGGGAATAACGAAGTCAGAAGTCCCCAAGTCAGAAGCGAGTGTATAATTCTGAGGTCCCTTCAGAATGTAAGACACACTTCATTTCAGTCAGAAGTTATTTTTGTAACGGAGATTTGAGCAACTCTCCAAAAATATTTCGCTTTAAAAGACGGGGTTGTGCGACCCAATTATTTTGATAAAAGCTGTCTATAGCAAGGAACGACTTGGTTAGGACTTATATTGATGATGAACCTGATACAGTGATAAGCTTTTGCAACTGTTCCCTGTTCCCTGTTCCCTGTTCCCTGCTATATATGACTTTTGACTTTTAAAATTTGACTTTAGCAAAGAGTTCAGAATTCTTATTTTTTGCCATAATTTTCCACATAGATTCCACAGCATTTCCACAAGCAAGTTTAATGTTTTCCACAGATTAAACAGGGTTTTCCACAGGCCTCAACGACATCATCATACTCTTGCAACTGAATTGGGGATTTTGTTCAGTGGGGAGTAAACAGCTTCATATTAGCCGATTTTTATAAAGTTTTATAACAAAAAGTGACCCTAAATACTGATTATTTCGTAAATCTTTTATTTGTTGAAAGTCTGCTGTAACATTTCTCTACATTGACAACCATACCCCTCCTTAGTACACAATAGTGCGACATTAGTAGTTCAAAGTCAGTGGTTTGTGGCCATAACTAGGGACTATGAAGAAGAAAAAATATACAGAGAATCTTACTTAAACATGAACTTAAGCGTTAGTATTCTGGCCGAAATTCCTGAAGCACTCCATGAATCTCTTAAAACCTACTTAGAAACCCACCCTGACTGGGATCAAGACCGTGTATTTTCAGCCGCTTTGTCACTATTCTTGTTACAGAATGGAGATAGCAGTACACCAGAAACATCTCTTTGTTATCGGCAAGCTGCTAGAGTTTACCTAGAAACTCTTTTCCAACATCATGTATAAGCAGCATTTGGTGGTACAGATATTGAACCTATCTTTGCTGCTCATACTAATGTATTCTAAATTACTAAATTTTTATATGTATGGATTAAGCTCTGCTTCAGAGCAGAGCTATTTCAAAGTTCGATACTAGAAAATAATTTTGAAATAAAAATGTAAGCATTCCGCAAGAAATGCTTACATCAGAAGGAAGATGAAATAAGTTTGCACTATTTTCAACTAATGCAAATCTGAAACATTTTTTCCACTACCTTAATTAAATCAGAATTGAGCTAAAAGCATCACACTTTGAAACTAAAGTAGTTTACATGACCAAGCTAGGCTTGAATACTAAATAGTAGAACTAAATTTTTAGGAAAAATAATGACTGAAGTTTTAGATGTCTTAGTTGTTGGCGCAGGTATTAGTGGGTTAACTTTAGCCCATGCACTGACAAAATTAAGTAATAATTCCCCCTTAAAGATTTTAGTTGCTGAAAGCCAAAATCGAGTAGGGGGAAATATCACAACAGTTTCTTTAGGAGACTTTCTTTGGGAAGAAGGGCCAAATAGTTTTTCTCCCACACCAGAATTGTTAAAGTTGGCTGTAGATGTTGGCCTAAAACAGGAGCTAGTTTTTGCCGATCGCAAACTGCCTCGCTATGTTTATTGGAATGGACAATTATTACCAGTGCCTATGAGTCCAACAACTATGCTACAGTCTAAGTTACTGAGTGATGGTGGTAAGCTACGCGCCTTGGTTGGTGCTTTAGGTTTTGTATCACCTGCTATTGGCGATTTGTCAGAGCAAGGAGGAGAAGAAACTGTATCTCAATTTTTCCAGAGACATCTTGGTCCTGAAGTAATGCAGCGACTGGTGGAACCCTTCGTTTCTGGTGTTTATGCAGGAGACCCTGGTCAACTGAGTGCTACTGCTGCTTTTGCTAAAGTGGCTCGAATGGCTGACTTAGGTGGTGGACTTGTAGCTGGTGCTTTGCTGTCTGCCAAAAAAAATCGTAAGTTCAAGGTTGCTCCTGACCCTAATATTCCTAAGACCAAAACTGGAGAATTGGGTTCTTTTAAAGGTGGTTTGGAGGCATTACCAAAAGCTATCGCCTCTTCTTTAGGAGAAGTAGTTAAATTAAATTGGCATCTTACTAATATTCGCCGGACTGAGCAACAAACTTATATAGCAGAATTTTCTACTCCTAATGGTACTGAGCAAATAGAAACTCGTACTATTTCCCTTTCCACTCCTGCTTATGTTTGTGCAGAATTATTCAAAACTTTGCAGCCTGAAATTGCTTCTATCTTCAATGAGTTTTATTATCCTACTGTTGCCTGTGTAGTCTTGGCATATCCTGATACTTCTATCAAGGTTAAGATAGATGGCTTTGGTAATTTGATTCCTAGAAGTCAAGGTATCCGCACTCTTGGTACTATTTGGTCTTCTACTTTATTTTCTGGTAGGACACCTCCAGGATGGCAAATTTTTACTAATTTTATTGGGGGTGCAACAGACCCGGAAATTGCGAACTTAGATAGTGAAGCAATAGTGCAGCAGGTACATCAAGACCTTTGTCAAACTCTGTTAAAACAGGATGCTGAACAACCAAAAGTTCTTGCGGTGCATTTATGGTCTCGTGCTATTCCTCAATATAATTTAGGCCATAATTCTAAATTGGAACGGATTAATAATGGCTTAAAATCTTTGCCTGGTCTATATCTGTGCAGTAATTATACCGGTGGTATAGCTTTGGGAGATTGTGTTCGCCGTGGTACAGAAGTAGCGACTGAGATTTATCAAGGTTTGCAGACTTGATATTTTAGAGTTTGAAAGGAGTTAGGACTCAGGAGTTAGGACTCAGGAGTTAGGACTCAGGAGGAAATTAAGAAGGAAGAGAAGAAGAAAGTTCTCGGTCGCTAATTAAGCGGACATGATATCGAAGGAAAAATCGGTGTTGGTGAAATGTAATGGTAGGCAGGTGAAAGTAAAATTGAAAAACTTATGTTTTGCGTTGATATTTAATCATAAGTTACCAATCAACAATCATGGTAGAGGTTAACGGCCGTTAACCCTGACAAATAGTCTATAATTTTGTCTTTAGCGTAAGTCCTGTTAACCTAAAAAATCATTACTACTCAGCAACGCCAAAAATGACAAAAATATTAACTGGTTCGTCACAGTTCTGGTTAAAAAGCAAGTGGCACATTATTGATGGTGGGTTTACAGATGTGGAGTGACTTCCCTTACAAAATTCTCAATTCATTTTCTTGATAACTAATTCAATGGTCGAGGGATGCCAAGGCTTCCTGGTCATCCATCCACCCCTTACCTTATGGTAATAATTTGTTCAAATCGATCTTTATTCCTTGACTGAATTTATGTATGATTATCGAAATCAAATATCAAGCTTATAGCCAATACCTCTAACAGTTTTTATCTTTGGAGAATTGTCGTTACTATTATCTAGCTTTTTGCGTATTTGGCCAATATGCACGTCAACGACTCGCTCATCTCCCATATATTCATAATCCCAGACTTCTTGGATTAAATCCGACCGCTTCCAAGCACGGCCAGGTTTACCTGCTAGACAGTGTAATATATCAAATTCCAAGGCCGTCAAAGCAATTAATTCTCCATTAATTTTAACCTCTCTACTCTGAGGGTCAATTGTCAGATTTCCTAATTGTAGACCTTCTGGCTGTGAGTTAGAAACTAATCTCTGACGTTTTAATATAGCTCCGACACGAGCGCCTAATTCTACTAAACCAAAAGGTTTTGTAATATAATCATCGGCACCCTCTTTAAAACCGTGTAACTTACTATCCTCATCTGCAAGACTTGTTAGCATTAGCACAAATACATTCGTATGACTTTGCATTTCTTTGCAAAGTTGAAAGCCTGTTGTATCAGGTAAGTTTACATCTAACACTACTAGGTCTGGTAAAAATTTATTGAATAATTCTAGAGCTGTTTTACCATCTCCAGCAGACTCTACTTGATAGTTTTGTTGACTCAAATACCTGTGAATTAAAGTTCGGATGGCTGGGTCGTCATCAACCGCAAGGATTTTTACAGGGGCCATGACATAAATATCAGGATAAACTAACTATTATATAACTAAATTGCTGTTTTCAATTAAGAATTAGCAATATTTTTTACAAAAGTGGAAAGTTTGTTCTATTTTCAAACTAAAGTATGGTTTTGATGATTGCTGATAACCAAAATAATCAATTATAGCTTAAATTATTTTATTATACTCATCTATTTAATCTGATCAAGAACAAAATTTTCATTTTTTTATTTAGGCAATTTTTTTTAAATATATTTTTGAGAAGTGTAAATTTGGTGAATAGTTTAGGTATTAACTTTAGTAATAGTAATAGCACAACTAAACTTATACCTATAACTAAAATATGTCTAGACTATTCTATCATAGCGAAAGTAACTTACTTAAACTAATTCTCAGTCTGAGTTGATAACAACGATCTACTAATCTGTAGATTTTATCCCTCAACAGTAATAATACTATAACTTATGTTTTTTTGGTTACAACATACCTAAAATTTTAGGTAACAAGTCCCTAGGGATCTTGGTAAGAGCTAAATTTTGCCCTTGTATTCCATACTTATTGTAAAATGTGCGAATAGTTCTAACAATATGATTCACAGTAGTTTCCTTTCCTTCTACTGTGTAAATATTAGTTTGTTGCCAACCAGTATAAGCCAGTAAGTGATAATCCAAAGCTGATTCTAGATTACTCATTTGACTATCTTTGTCTGATGTGATTTTGGCTTCTATAACTATTTGATAATAAGCAAGTCCAATATTATTATAAGCGGCCAACAAATCAAAAGTAAGCTGAGAAGGAGAAAAATGTTGAGCTATACTAACTGCCTGGGAATAAGCAGCGATCGCTTGATGGAAAAGTTGACTCCGTATTTGATGTTCCTCAAACTGGTTGGCCAAGTACCAATAAGTAGTACCTAAGTTATTTTTTGTTGCAGCACAAGCAAGGGGGGCAATTTTTGGGGTTCGATATTTTAAAGCTTCTAAATAAGTATCAACAGCTTTTAACATCAAAGTTTCTGATGGCTGTTGCTGAAATTGAGCTAAATTCCAATAAGCTATGCCCAAGTTATTTTGAATCATGGCATAGTTGAGGGGTTCAATTTCTGGTGTAAAGTAATCAATAGCTTCGGTATAAGCGGATATTGCCCCTTGCAAATGAGCCACTGCTTGAGTATGTTGAGCCAAATTCCAATAAGCTGCACCTAAATTATTTAAGGTCGAAGCATAATCTTGAGTATAATTCACTGTATCTAAATACAAGATTGCTTCTTGATAGGCCATAACTGATTTTTCCCAATTCTTTTCTGCTTCCTGATAATTAGCTAAATCTCCGTAAGCTAGACCTAAGTTTTTTTGTAATCTGGCATAAGTCTCTTCCTGAGATGGGTTAATCTCACCTATCGCCATTTGATATAAAATCATACTTCGTTCTAAATAAACTAATGAATCAGATTTACTAGATTTGATTTGACGAGATAACATCCAGTAAAGACTGGCAAGATCGTTGAAAATGTCAAGAACAGGAATTTGGGATGGAGAAAATTGGCTCATATTTCCTGTATCTTCAAATGTCCACTCAATTACCATTTCATAAGCACGAATGGCAATAATTAGACTTTGTTCTGATATTTCTCCTGCTAAGACGCGATCGCGATGAAAGTCTCCTAAAGCTTGATAAGCTATGGCTAGTTCTGGAGATGGATATTTGGACTTGTTTAAATCTTGAATCTGTTTGAGAATTTGAAACTGTTGTTTTTCTAGGGATGTCTTTTCTTCACCAGACTTTCTAGAAATTTCTGACCATACTAAATTTGCTAGTTCAACTAATTCCCACTTCGGCAGTGGGACATTCTCCCGTTCTTGGTCAACACCAATGGACAATTCTGGTAATTTTTGTGGAGCGGGTGGGAGAAGATGAACTGTCAGATTTTTTGATTCAACATCAATAGTAGTGTAAGACTTTTGTTCTAATGCCATTAATGGTCTTACAGTATTGATAGAAGGTGGGCTAATTTTTGGAGATAAGAAAGATTGAGAGTTTTGTTGATTTGGCAATGATGATTTATTTTTTCTAGGAGCTATGGGGGTGGGGTCTCCTTCAAATTCAAATATTCCTGTGTGCCAATGCCAAAATTCTGGGGCTGATTGTTTGATACTATTGAGCCAAGGTCGGTTAATCCAAAGTAATATACTGGATTCTAGGGTAGATAGATTTGTTTCTATTTTTTTGAGATTACTAATAAATGACCATTGAACTGTTGAAGGTTGTTTGGTTAAGCTTTCTACTCCAATAATTTGAAATCCTAATATTTGATATTTTTGTGTTTTTTGATATTCAGGATTTTCGGTAAACCATTGATTAATTTGAGTTACTGGATTAGGATTACTTAAATTTAAATTGAGAGTAACAAATAAAATATTTTTATTGTTATTTTGGTTTTTTTCTGTGCAGTCGATAGTATTGGTTGGATCTACTTCTAAATTTTCTACTAGGCTGTTTCTTAGCTGTTGATTATCGCATACAGCTATAAAAATTTGGCGACGTAGATTTAATGATAGAGCTTTTTTCAAGCGTTGATAGGTTTGCCAGTTCAATTGAGAAATTGTTGTGGACCCAATGTCTATCACAGTTCTATTAGGGGGGTAAATGAATGTAAATGATTTTGACTTATATCCTAGTGCAGGATGGCGGTAATAACTGACCAGTTACAAAATCCTAAAACAATTACAAATCAAAAATGATTGACTGTCTTGAGTGCGTCTTACATTCTGAGGGGACCTCAGAATTACGCATTCGCTTTTAACTTCCGCGTAGGGACACTAGCTATTTGTAGCAAAAATTTATTAATTTGGTGTTATACCAATTTTATATGAGTTTGCACCACAGAATTATGAAATTTATTAACTTGTCTATATCGAGCTATACTCAATTTTGATTAATATATTATTCTCTGCAACTTCATTATTAGTTTGATATTAATTCAATAATTATAAAATATGAATAATCGGAGATTATTAAGTATGAAGGAAGGAGATAATAAATCTGGTTTAAATTTAAAATTTCTATTGATTAGAGGTTATTAATAGACATCTCCAGAAAAGAGGAAGTAGGCAGTAGGCAGTAGGCAGTAGGGAACCCACCCCTAGCCCCTCCCCCTCCCAGGAGGGGAAATAATTGATAATTTCTGTGTGATAATTGATTTTCTTTTTTATTATCGGAGATTTCTAATGGATAAGTCAAAGCCCAAAAAATATTTTTCTGAGTTTAGCGAACCCAAAATTTATTAAGTGTTCAATAACTTTCCATGCTTTTATTCTTTATCTTGTATTTTTTGTTTTTAGATAAAATCCGGTTGAATTGGAGTGATATGGTTTCCTTTTCTATCATTAAGTAACTAAACAAAATTATTTACCTATTCTAATGCTATGAGATATTGAAAATTCCAATAATTCAGCTTATATAGATGTGTAATTAATTTTGTATACTTGCTTATACCTTGATTATCATTGATGCTAAATTTTTCAATTTCCTCAAGCTAAGTCAGGAATAATTTTTCTGGGAAGTTCCACCAATTTGAAAAAATAATGTTACAAATAATTTGAGTATTTTAAGGACTTTGCTCATGATTTTGAGAAAAATAAAGCCTAATTATCAGCACTTTTGTAATACTTATCTCTTCTAACCAAAAAAATCTTCATTAATGGATAATGGATAATTGATAATTACCTCTGGTTAAAACCGTTATTGATTGAATATAAGGAAATATTATTTCTTTTCTCTTGGTCGATTGGATATGGCGAGGAGACCTCGCCATCCCACCCTTCGGGAAGCTCCGCTAACGACCGCTTTTTCCCCTTAAAAGGGGAGGCTTTAAACCAGAATTATTTAATTATTAATTATTAATTATTAATTATTCGGTAAGCATTTCCTGCGGAATGCTGCGCAAACAGCTATTAGCTGTCAGCTCGAGGGCAATAAAACTCTCCTGTGAAGGAAGTATTTAAATGAATATAGACTTTAACGTCAAAGTAACCTGCTTTTGTAAGATTTAATTATTACTGGATTCTGGCTTAATAATACCCCTTAATATAGGGTTTAATAAAGCTCAAAAGCAATAACTGTTAACGTAGTTCCTAGGCAGGATAGCTGATAATGTAGTTACGACCTTATGATGCTAGCTGACGACTGTTTGCGCAGCATTCCGTAGGAAATGCTTACAAAAAATCAGGTATCAAACCTCCCTTTTTAAGGTGATAAAAAGTGGTCGTTACCAGATATATTCTGCATTCTTCGGGGTTCTTCGCCATATCGAATCAAGAGAAAAGAAAATTATGCATCTTCTCGCCTCCCTATTGCAGGAACTACTATTAATTTAATTGACTCTTAGTTTATTAACATGAAAACCAGACTCTTGAAAATTCAAGAACCTGGTTCAGTCTTTAAATAATTTTTACCTAAAGTTTAAGCAGAAACAGAAAAAGCAACAAATACTAAACTACCTACTAATACAGCTCCTAGAGTTCCTAAAACTAAATAGTTAACTTGTTCTTTTTGATCTGGAGCGTCTGCTTGATACATTTTTGGCTCTGCAGCAAAATTATTTAGACGTCCACCTTCTTCTGTTGTATATGGCATGATTAGATCCTTTATTTTTTTTTTATCTTTACCTAGCTTAACATAAATTTGGTGAATATAGGAAATTATTACTAGCTTTGAGCCGAATTAATCCTTCCAGTCAATGGTGAAGAGGCGATCGCATAATCTTTTTTGGGTATCCTTCCTGCTAAATAAGCCAAACGTCCTGCTTCTGTCGCCATTCCCATTGCTTTGGCCATCACTGATGGATTTTTCGCTAGAGCGATCGCTGAATTAATAAGTAAGGCATCTGCTCCCATTTCCATTGCTTGAGTTGCTTCACTGGGAGTACCAATTCCTGCATCGACTACCACGGGAACCTTAATATTGTCAATTATTATTTGGATATTAGCTGCATTTTGGATTCCCTGGCCAGAACCTATAGGGGAACCGAGAGGCATAACTGTGACACAACCAGCTTCTTCAAGTCTTTTGGCCAATAGTGGGTCAGCATTTATATAGGGTAAAACTGCAAAACCCTCTTTAATTAATTGTTCTGCTGCTTCTAATGTACCGATAGGGTCTGGGAGTAAATACTTAGGATCGGGAATAACTTCCAGCTTGACAAAATTATTATCTTCTTGACCCAATAATTTAGCCATTTCTCGTCCCAGTCTGGCAACTCTCACCGCATCTTCAGCAGTTTGACAACCTGCGGTATTTGGCAACATCCAGATTTTTGTCCAGTCTATAGCTTCTGCCAAACCTTCGTGACCAGGAGCTTGAGTTTGTACCCGTCGTACTGCTACAGTTACGATTTCACATCCACTAGCTTCTATACTTTGCTGCATTTTTTCTATGCTGGGATATTTGCCTGTACCTGTCATTAGACGGGAGCTAAATTTTTTACCTGCGATAATTAGAGGTTGTTCTGGAGTTTGTGTAGTTAGTTTTTCTACTGTCTGCATTGTTTAATTTTGATATTTACAACTATTGTAAATTTTTTATTTCAATCCCAGTTTTTATGTTTATCGGAAGCTACAGAAGATGAAGATATTTCTGCTATTGCTTGTGGGGAAAATTCCTGAATACTCGGTCGCGCAGCGGAACGGATGTTCTATCGTCTATGAGCAAGGAAATTTAGTTGAATAAAAAGTCATGTGTAGGGGGCGAACAACCCCTTATAGTTTTTATGATATCACAAAAATTGCGAGAATCCAGCCAAAAATCATTTGACGCGCTGATTTTTTGGAAGCTTCAGAGAATGAAAAAGTTGGTGGTTTTCCACTGAGGAGGTTTATAGATGGAAAGATTAGATGATAGGAAAAGCCAACGGATGTTCTATTGTCTCTGAGCAAGGAAATTTAGTTGAATAAAAAGTCATGTGTAGGGGCGAACTACCCCTTATAGTCTTTATGATATCACAAAAATTGCGAGAATCCAGCCAAAAATCATTTGACGCGCTGATTTTTTCAGGAGCTTCACAGAATGAAAAAGTTGGTGGTTTTCCACTGAGGAGGTTTATAGATGGTAAAGATTAGATGATAGGAAAAACCAACGGATGTTCTATCGTCTCTGAGCAAGGAAAATTAGTTGAATAAAAAGTCATGCGTAGGGGCGAACAACCCCTTATAGTCTTTATAATATCACAAAAATTGCGAGAATGCTGCCAAAAATCATTTGACACGCTGATTTTTTGGAAGCTTCAGAGAATGAAAAATTTAGTGGTTTTTCACTGAGGAGGTTTATAGATGGAAAGATTAGATGATAGGAAAAGCCAACGGATGTTCTATCGTCTCTGAGCAAAAAAAATAGTTGAATAAAAAGTCATGCGCAGGGGCGAACGACCCCTTATAGTCTTTATGATATCACAAAAATTGCGAGAATCCAGCCAAAAATCATTTGACGCGCGGATTTTTCAGGAGCTTCACAGAATGCAAAAGTTAGTTATTTCCCACTGAGGAGGTTTATAGATGGAAAGATTAGATGATAGGAAAAACCAGCATTTATTTAGGGTTTGCTGAAAAAGTCTTTTTTAAGGAGTAGGGGAGATTTTTTTTTCCCAACTATGTGCCCAAAATACCAACTTTTTGAGCATGAAGAGCTGAAAACCAGGTATTTTTTAAAGACAAAAAATTGCTTAAACCTTTATATGTAAATGCTTTGAGATTTAATCAGCAAGCCCTATTTAAAGCTTCACAGAATGCAAAAGTTAGTGCTAGCTGACATAGCAGTCTAAGGGAATAAATTTTCTGATTCTAATCTTAAAAAGAGGGGAGTATTTTTCAATCTTTTTCCTGTATTGCCCCTATTCCAGATTACTCAACTGACATTTTAAGGTAATTATTATTTCTCAAGCCTAAAAAACTTAATACTAAGTAAATTCTATAATTAATTATTGCTCTGCTGATTAAATCTAAAAGCATTGACATATAAATACTTTAGCCTTTTTAGGAGCGAAAAAAGTGCATCTGTTTCAGTCTAAAACACTCAAAAAGTTAGTATTTTAGGCAAGAGTTAGGCAGAAAAATCAAGGTACAATTCTTACTGATACCTTCTCTAGATTCCCATTTATCCTGTCTCCTGTCTCCTGTATCCTACTCCTACTAAAAGACTTTTCAGCAAACCCTAATTAACCATAAGCACCATGAGGTAGAAATCCCAAAATTCGCTTCAATCTTTCATCTGCTTCTTCATAACAATGACTTGGCATCTGATAATTCATAAATGGTGAATATTTATGTCCAACTAATCTTTTAGCATAAGTAATTTGTGTAATGTAGCGGGTGACAGAAGATGAATTTCTAGAACCTCTATGCCAAACTTGATTGTTAAAACAAACTGCAGTACCCATTCCTCCAAGACAACTATGAATTTGATTTTCATATCCTAAAACATTACCATCACAAAACTTACCAAACAGATGTGAACCTGGAATAACTTGGGTTGGTCCGTTGTCTGGAGAAAATACATCAGTTAAGTAATAATTAACTGAAAATGCTAGAACATTCAAGCGAATATTGTTTAGGGGTTTACCATCAAGAGAAAGAACGTGTGGTGTATCATCTTGATGCCAGGCATTTTTTGCTAATCCATCAGTTTGAGGAGGAACTTTAAAAGAATTGTTGTGGATAACATGAACAACATTAGCATTAGGAATTCCATCATTTATTGAGTAACCTGTTCCATTTGCTCCACCGATTAAATGTTCTGCAAATGTAACAATTGGTTCCATCGCAAACAAGTCTAGATTATCTTTGGAATGCTCAAACATTCGCTCCATTATTTTGATTGATGTGTAAGCTTTGGCTACTGGATTAGACCTGTCTAATTTTTCTTTTTCAGTTTTCTTTAAAATTTCATCTAAGTCATTTCTAAGAAATTCACATTTTTCAGGTGTTAATACATTAGGAATGACTAAAAAACCATTAGTATGAAAATCTTCAATCCATGTATTTAATTGTTCTGTGGATGGAGTTTTCTCAGCTAAATATTCAGGCATTTTTTTTCATTATTTTTTATAAGTGTTAATGGCTTTGTTGCACGAAAGTATATAGCTGCTGCACTTGCTCCGCATATGTACTTCATCACACGCGGAAACTGCTGTAACTATTGGACAATAGATGAATAGAACACTAATGTTTGACAGAAAAAGGCTGAAACTTTTACCTGTAAAAGCTTTGAGGTTTAATCAGCAGAGCAATAACTATTGGACAATAGATGAATAGAACATTAATAATCGCGAAAGATAGCGATATAGCTGCCGCTAGGCTACGCCAACGCGAATTAGCAGAGTAATAACTATTGGACAATAGATGAATAGAAAATCAATAATCGCGAAAGATAGCGATATAGCTGCGGAATGGATGTTAAGAAGGCTACTTTCATGCAACAAAGCCAGTGTTAATTGTTAATTACTTTAGGATAAAAAATAAGGAAAAAGTAGGAAGTAAGCCGGGTTCTGTTCTCCTACCTGAAACCAGCTAAGAGGGCAGTTATCTATCTGGGATGCCTGTTACCAGACACCTCTTGCGGTACACTTAACAACGGAGCAGGAAAAAGACCAACCATTGCTCCTCCGACCTTGCTCCCCGCCGGGGTTTACCTAGCCAGTACCTCACGATACTGCTGGTGCGCTCTTACCGCACCTTTGCACCCTTACCTCAGAAACTTGAATAATATCTCATCTCCAGGGCGGTATTTTTCTGTGGCACTATCCTCACGATCGCTCGCACTGGGCGTTATCCAGCAAGCTTGGTCTTTTGGGAGCCCGGACTTTCCTCAGACCCAATATCTTGAGTCCGCAACTGCCTCGCCTACTTTATCCCTATATTTACATATTAGCAAATAAATCACCTATTGTTAATTTTTTATCCAGGATAATTTTGATGATGAATATAGAAACAATTAATAGGGAGTAGGGAGTAGGGAGTAGGGGGAAATAATTGATTGAATAAGAGTGCAATAATTTATTTAATTTTTGTAAGTATTCCGTAGGAAATGCTTACTAATTTTTTATTATTGGAGATGTCTATTAGCCATCTATCTGAAACTTCATATCATCCCGTATTAATGTAGCAATGTATTTTTTTTATCTTCTAATTTTTTCTGATTTTTCTAAATAACTACTATCTTGTGACTATAAGGTATCTATAAAATAATTTATTAGGAATGCTAAAAGGTTGCTTACTTCTGATTTTTAATTCTACATTTTGAAGTACCTAATGTAGACTTTAATGTTGTGGGCATTATATCTCCTAATCTTCTGCTTCGATAGTAGTTGAAAGATTTTTGAACCATCCTCTTCGCCAAAAGAAGTAAATCAAACTAATAGCAGTAGAAAACATTATGACTAAGCAAAGAGGATAACCATAATACCAGTCTAATTCTGGCATATTCCAAGGAGATTCTCCTGGGTCAAAATTCATCCCATAAATTCCGGCGATAAAAGTTAATGGAATAAAAATTGATGAGATAACAGTTAGTAGCTTCATTACTTCATTCATTTTATTATTGACAGAGGACAAATAAATATCCATTAAATCAGAAGCTAAATCTCTGTAGGTTTCTACTATATCTCTGAGTTGAATTGTATGTTCATAACAATCTCTAAAATAAACTAATACATCAGGATTTATTAAATTACTACCATCTCGAATCAGAATATTCATTGCTTCTCTTGATGACCAAATAGCTCGACGTAGTGTTAATAATTCTCGCCTCAGTTTATAGATTTTTTGCATGGTATGACGGTCTGGTTTAAATACTACTTCATCTTCTAGTATCTCTATCCGTTCTCCATATTCTTCTAATACAGGAAAAAATCCATCAATAATTGTATCTACTAGAGAATAAGCTAAATAATCTACTTTTTGTTTCCGAATAATTCCTTGATTATTTTTGATTCTTTCTCGTACAGGTTTCAGACAATCATATTCAGGATTTTCTTGGACTGTGATTAAATGTTTTTCTCCTAAAATAATACTGACTTGCTCTTTTTCAAATGGTTCTGAATCTGATTTTATTCTTACCATCCAGGTAATAATTATAAGTTGATTTTTGTCATGTATAACTTTAGGTCTTTGTGGTACGTTAACAATATCTCCAACACTCAGAGGATGTATTTGAAATACTTTTGCCATCTGTTGCCAAGATGTTTTATTGCCCAAACCAAGTACATTAATCCAAGAAACTGATTCTGATTTTAGGTAGGGAATACAAACTTCTGGGTTTACTATTTTTATTCTGGTAGCTATATTTTCTGTATAATCTATTAGAGCAATTTCTGATGGTGGAGCATCAGGTTCTAAATCGAGAGTTCCAGGTAAATCTTCTGGATCGTCATAATAATAGTCAACATAAGATTCTTCTTCCTCTGAAGGTAATTCATCAGGATTAGGTTGTACATTGATTGAATATGCCATAATTTGAAAATTATAAGTACTACTTCTAATAATTTTAAGTTTGATAAATAAAGTCAAATAAGGTAATTTTCTTTTAACTTGATTTTTTTGATAAAAGCGGTTGAAATATCTTTTTAAATTGATTAAATTGACCTTATCCCTGCACTCGTTTGTGCAGCATGACAAATGGAAAATCAGAAATAGGAAGTCACAATTCAAAAGTTTTTTCCTACCGCGATAATTTTAGGTTAATACTCTCTATTTCTAGACTGAGAAATAGCCCTGCTATTTCATTCTAAACTGTGCCATTTTATGTATTGACCAAATAACCTTATTTCAAGCTTTAGGAAATTTATTTTTCGCTGTATGAAAATCAATAGATTCATTGCCAAAATTTAGAATGAAATTACCCTGGAGAAATAGGATGACACAACTCCCCTTTAACGAAGTCAGAAGTCAGAAGTCAGAAGTCAGAAGTTAACCCACCCCTCGCCCCTCCCCCTCCCAGGAGGGGAAGTAGGGGATACCTGAGCAATTCTCCAAAAATATTGCACCTTAAAAGGCGGGGTTTTAGACCCATGTTATTTTGATAAATTTAATTTTAGGGGGTTGAAAATTAGTGGTGAACAACAATCTCACATTAATTTTAACTTCTGACTTTCCTGCGGAATGCTGCACAAAAAAAATTGTGATTTCTGACTTATTGAATCGTAAGCATTCAGCCATCAATTATCAGCTATTGCTTTTAGTTTAGGATAAAAGCTTTATTAATTGTCTTACTACAAAAGTTGGCTCCCTTTCCCTTAAAGTCTATTTAAATTTAAACACTGTCCTATATGAGATATGAGAGAGTCTTGTTGCTGTTAACGCAGTTCCTCAGTAAGAGGCTAACTAACAGCTAATAGCTGAATGCTTATACCATTTCTCCATGAAGTTGCACTTAATATTAAAGACGAGAATAGTCAGTGTAATAAGGTCTGAGTAACAATTATTAAGCACATTTTTACAGAGAAATGGTATTACCTTGAATCCTTCTTGTCTTTAATTTTGACAATAGGAAAACTTAAAAAATTTATATTCGTCTCAATAATAATTATGAAAACAAAAAATATTCTATTTTTAAGTAATGGTCATGGAGAAGATACACATAATTGTCAAATTATTAAAGCTTTTACAAAAATTTCTTCAGATACAACTATATCAGCTATGCCTATTGTTGGCGCTGGTAATAACTATAAAAATTTAGGAATACCAATTATTGGTCCCACAGCAAATATGCCATCGGGGGGTTTTTTTTATTTGAACCCTTTATTATTATTTAAAGACTTGGGACAGGGATTAATTAGTTTAACTTGGCGACAGTTACAAATAGTTCGACAATTTGCGAAAAACTGCGATTTAGTTATGGCTACTGGAGATATTGTCGTCGCAGCGATCGCTTATTGGACAAAGTTGCCTTATGTGGTGTTTCTTTCGGCTGATTCTAGTTATTATGAAGGTCGAATTAATTTGGGTTTAATATTGCCAAAATTACTGAATAATTTTAGATGTTTAAAAGTTTTTGTTAGAGATGCTTTGACTGCAACAGATTTAAACCGACAAGGAATTAAAAAGGCAGAATTTGTAGGTACGCCTGTGATGGATAATTTAATTTCTACAGGAAAAGATTTAGAGCTTAAACCAGGATTATTTACTATTGGTATTTTACCTGGTTCTCGTTTACCGGAGGCTAGTATAAATTTATCTTTGCTACTTAAATTGGTAAGAAAAATTGTGAAAGTTATGGGAGAAAATGTTTGTCAGTTCCGAGTAGCTGCCGTTCCTGTTTTAATGTCTGAATTAGAAGCATTTGTGCAGCATTGCGCAGGAATTTCTACTTCTGAAAATTGGCAATATCAAGCAGGTAAGTTGACATTTTCAACTGATAAATATTCAATAGAAGTAATTTGTTATGAGGATGCTTTTGCCGATATTTTACAACAATCAAATTTGGTAATTGGGATGGCAGGAACTGCAATTGAACAAGCGGTAGGATTAGGAAAACCTGTTATTACTATTCCAGGTGAAGGTCCTTCATTTACTTATCGGTTTGCGGAAGCTCAAACCAGACTTTTAGGTTGTTCAGTACAGGTTATTGGTAAACAACCAGCTAATAGTTTTATTCTGCAAGAAGCAGCTCAAAAAGTAAAAGAAACTTTGGCAGATAAGGAGTATTTAGAAGCTTGTATTCGCAATGGTATTGAAAGGATGGGTAGACCTGGTGGTAGTGAAAAAATAGCCGATTATTTAATGCAATATTTGAGTAGGGAATAGGAAGTTCATTAATGGATAATGGATAATTCATTAATGGATAATGGATAATTCATTAATGGATAATTACCTCTGGTTAAAACCGTTACGGAATTGAATGTAAGGAAATATTATATCATGTCTGGTAGCATCGGTCTTGTATAGCAAAGGTAGGCAACAGCTCATCTGGCAACAGCTCATCTGGCAGGAATACTTAAGAGCAAGAAAAAACTTAAATTTCCTGGAGATATTCACTCTTGGGTTTACACAAACGATACCAGCGGACATGATATTATTTCTTTTCTCTTGGTCGATTGGATATGGCTCCGAGACCTCGCCATCCCACCCTGCGGGAAGCTACGCTAACGACCGATTTTTCCCCTTGAAAGGGGAGGCTTGAAACCAGAATTATTTAATTATTAATTAGGGTTTGCTGATTAAATCCAAAAGTATTTACAGATAAAGGTAAGTGCCTTTTTGGGGCTTTTAAAAAGTGCCTGATTTTCAGCTATTGATGCTCAAAAAGTTAATATTTTAGGCGCATAGTTGGGCAGAAAAATCCCAAATTGACAATTGTTACTCCTACCTCATCGCTCCCGACCCTTTTCTCCCCTCCTGGGAGGGGGAGGGGCGAGGGGTGGGTTGTCTCCTACCCTCACCCATAAGACTAGTGAAGCGCAAACCCTAATTATTCATTCGGTAAAAGGCATCTTGATGCAGAATCAATCTCTAGAAAACTCCCAATTCCCTTCCCCTCTATCGCGGGGACAGCAAGCCTTATGGTTCATCTACCAGAAGGATCTAGAAAGCGTAGCTTACAACATATTTATAACCACTCGTCTGGCTGGAGAGTTAAACCTAGAGGCTTGGCGAAAGGCTTGGCAGAAACTGGTTGGACGACATTCGATCCTGCGAACTACCTATAGGACTCTAGACGGCAAACCCGTTGCAGTAGTTAGTCAAGACTGCAGTGTCAAGATTGAGGTAACAGATGCTTCTGGGTGGGGGTCCGACGAATTAAAAGCCAAAATTATGGCAGCAGTAGAGAGTCCCTTCAATTTAGAAACGGGTCCGGTCCTGCGCCTGGAGTTGTTTGCCCGATCGCCCCAGGAGTTTGTCCAATTGATAACCATGCACCACATTGCCGGGGATGGGTGGTCATTTGACTTGCTGCTCAAAGAACTCCGGGTATTATACGCGGCTTCCGTCCAGAACCTTCCAGAAGCAAAAATAGCTAACTTGCTAGCAGATTCTCCCTGGCAATACGCCGACTATGTGTCCTGGCAGTCGGAGATGCTCTTGTCTGCACGAGGAGAACAACTCTTTCGCTACTGGCAGAAAAAACTAGCCGACTGCTTGCCGATTTTGAATATACCAACAGACAAAGCGCGACCAAGGGATTTGAGCGGTCGGAATGAATTTCATATTGTCGAACTCAACCAACGACTCCGAGAGAAACTGCTACAACTCGCTGCCGATCTCGGAGTCAGTCTTTACCGGACTATGCTGGCTGCCTTCTTTGTCCTGCTACATCGCTTATCGGGTCAAGAAGACATCCTGCTAGGAAGCGCAATGGCGGCAAGGTGGAGCGTTGAGGAGCTTAAAAGCATTGTCGGTTACTTTAACAAAGAGGTCGTGTTGCGGGCAACTCTTGCGGATAACCCCACCTTTGCAGAATTTCTCGCCCGCATCGATCGCACGGTAACGGAGGCACAGACTCATCAAGATTATCCCTTCGACTTATTAGTAAAACGACTCAACCCTCGTCGAGATGCTAACCGACACCCTTTAATTCAAGTCGATTTCACTTGGCGCAAGCATCGCTGGTACAAACCTGAGAGACCCGAACTCACAGCAGGTGAGAAAGCACTGTCTATCGAGCCATACTTAGCCGTACACCAACAGGGTTCGGTATTTGATGTAAGTTTGGCAATTGAGGAACTTGACAAATCTCTCCATTTCATCTGGGAATATAGTGCCGACCTGTTTGATGCTAACACTATTCGCCATTGGGCGAGACATTTAGAATGCTTGCTAGAATCGATTGTCGCCAATCCACAACAGCGCGTTGCGTTTTTACCAATCCTGAGGTCAGAGGAACAACATCAATTGTTGGTGTCCTGGAACAATACTCAGACAGATGCTCCCCAAGATAAGTGCATTCATCAGTTGTTTGCAGAGCAGGTAAAACGGAGATCAGACAATATCGCGGTAGTTTTTGGGAACGAACAAATTACCTATCGGGATCTGAACGCTAAGGCAAATCAATTGGCCTATTATTTGCAATCTCTGGGAGTAGATCCAGAGGTAATAGTGGGGATTTGCATAGAGCGCTCGGTTGAAATGCTGGTGGGATTGTTGGGCATTCTCAAAGCGGGGGGAGCGTATTTACCCTTAGACCCGAGCTATCCACGCGATCGCCTGGCTTATTTGCTAGAAGATTCGGGAGTAACTTTGCTGTTGGCTTCCGAAAAGTCAGTAGTTCGACTCCCAGAAAGCAAGAGACGAGTTGTTTTCTTGGATAAAGATTGGCCGGTCATTTCTCACAATAGCGCGGAAAATCTTGCCCTTCGTACCAAACCAGCTTCTTTAGCTTACGTCATCTACACTTCAGGTTCTACTGGAAAGCCAAAAGGGGTGGAAATCGAGCATAAAAGTTTGGTAAATGCCTATCATTCCTGGGAGCAAGCTTACCAGCTACATCCCCAGAGCAGCCATCTGCAAATGGCGAGTTTCTCCTTTGATGTCTTTACGGGAGATTGGGTTCGCGCTCTTTGCTCGGGAGCCAAATTAGTTCTATGTCCGAGGGGCTTTTTGTTAGAGCCAGAAAAGCTGTATCAATTGATGATCCAAGAGCAAGTCAATTACGCAGAATTTGTGCCAGCGGTAATGAGAAACTTAATCGAGTATTTGGAGAACACCGAGCAAAACCTAGATTTCATGAAGGTATTGGCGATCGGTTCGGATAGCTGGTCCGTGCAAGAATACCAACGATTTCGCCAATTCTGCGGTTCAGAAACTCGGTTAGTGAATTCTTATGGAGTCAGCGAAGCAACCATTGACAGTTGCTATTTTGAAAACGCCAATATCCAACGACCCCCTGAATCTCCAGTTCCTATCGGTAAACCCTTTGCTAACGCTCTTCTCTATATTCTCGACGATCGTCTCCAACCAGTTCCCATTGGCGTACCAGGAGAACTGCATATCGGTGGCATCGGTTTAGCCCGAGGCTATCTCAACCGTCCGGACTTAACTGCAAAAAAGTTTATTGCTAATCCTTTTAGCCAAGAAGAGGGAGCGCGTCTGCACAAAACCGGAGATAAGGCACGCTATCTCCCGGACGGCAACATCGAACTTCTCAGTCGCATCGACAACCAGGTAAAAATTCGCGGCTTCCGGATCGAACCAGGAGAAATCGAGGCGCTACTGGCGAAACGCCAAGAAGTGCAGCAAGCTGTAGTTATAGTTCTCGGAGACCAACCGAGTAACAAGCGCCTGGTGGCTTATGTAGTTCCCAATCAATCTTTTTCTCCATCTTCCCAGAAAAATTGTAGCGACTTTGTCAATAACCCCTTGTATGGGAAGCAAATGCAGAAACTAACACCAAAACTGCGTGCTTTTCTCAAGGAAAAACTGCCGGACTATATGATGCCTTCGGCTTTTGTGATGCTAGACTCCCTACCCCTAACTCCCAACGGCAAAATTGACCGGCGGGCGCTCCCCGCACCGGACGGAACTAGCACCGGTAGCGATGCCACTTTTATTGCACCCCGGGATACTCTAGAATTGCAACTGACACAAATCTGGTCTGATGTTTTGGAAGTTTCTCCCGTAGGAATCCGAGATAATTTCTTTGACATCGGCGGTCATTCTTTGTTAGCGATCGCCTTAATTGCTAGGGTGCAACAACAGTTAGGCAAAAACCTCTCTTTGGCAGCACTTTTGCAAAGTCCGACTATTGAGCAACTCGCCATTTCTCTGCGCTCCGGCGAAGATTCTGGGTCAACCTCACCCCTAGTTGCGATTCAGTCCAATGGAGATTTACCGCCTCTCTTCTTAATCCCTCCCAGCAGCGGCACTGTCTTATTTTATCTAGATTTAGCCCGCAATTTGGGGAGCGAACAACCGATTTATGGTTTGCAAGCGCCTGGTCTCAATGGAGAGCGATCGCCTTTTACTACTCTCAAGGAACTCGCCACTCACCACCTAAAAGCAATTAAAACGATTCAACCTCGCGGTCCTTATTACTTGGTTGGTTTTTGCGTGGGTGGTCACTTAGCCTTAGAAATGGCGCAACAGTTACACCAACAAGGGGATACCCTGGCATTGCTAGCACTAATAGAATCTTCTGCTCCAGAACACCACAGACTTTTGATTGATAGCACGCCAGGAAGGATGCTAGGTACTGATATTTTTTATTCCAGATTATTTGCTGAAGAAATGAGCGCTCCTCGCGGGAAAGAAGTACCCGTATCCTGCGAGCAACTACAACAACTGATGCCAGAGGAGCGATTGGGGTATGTCCTCGAACAAGCTAAGATATTCGATCTCTTGCCGGAGGAAGTTAGAGTTGAGGATTTGGAAAATTTGTTTGAAGTTTTTCAAGCCACGGCTATTGCGTCTTATAACTATGAAGCGCGACCTTATCCAGGTAATATTGTGCTGTTTAATGCCAGCCAGCAGCTAATAGATGTAGGGGGCGATCCCACTTTAGGTTGGCGGGATTTTGTTGCGGGAGAAATTGAAATCCACGAGATTCCCGGAGAACATTTCTCGATTATCCGGGAACCTCAAGTGCGGGTTTTAGCAGAAAGGTTGATGCTTTGTCGCGATCGCGCTCTGGCGAATTAATATTGGACCGATGGGCGATAGTCGAGTTGCGTTGTAATAATAAACGCTTTTATTATTGACATAATAAGTTGTTTTTAATTGTGACAAAAGCAAAATCCTTGACTTGCAAGGTTTTTAGCGATACTTTTAACTCCCCCGGCGGGAAGTCCCGCGCTCTCCCGGAGGGGAGCGTCGTATGGGAAAGCCGGGCGTTATCTGTGTTGTTCATCGGGGATTTTCTCTTTGTAGCATACATATTATATTGTAGTATCTACATTATAGTTATTCTACTATAGCTATTGACAATTACAAATAAATAGATTATGATTTTTCTAAAAACAGGGGGAGGACATCACCTCTGTATAAACAGCAGTCAGCTTTTTTTTCTGACTGAAGAATCCCGCGTTGTCGCGTTAGCGCAACGTCGGGAGTATGTCAAAAGGAGATAGCTTATTTATACAGGTTGGCCACATAATTAGGGTTTGCGCTCAAAAGTCTTTTAGTAGGGGTAGGAGACAACCCACCCCTCGCCCCTCCCCCTCCCAGGAGGGGAGAAATGGGAATGAGCGAGGAGGTAGTCGGAAAAATTATCCCTCAATTTTTCTGCCATAATAATTCCAAAATACTAGCATGCATGAGCTTTTTCCACCGAAAAGCTGGTACTTTTTTTAACTCAAAAACTTTAAAGCCTTTATCTGTCAATACTTTGAGAATTAATCAGCAAGCCCTAATTATTCCTCATATCTAAGGGTGATCTTTACCAATCATATATCTTGAGTTTTTAGTCAATTTATCAAGATTAAGTTAGGTTTATACTTTAAATTGGCAGTTAAAAGCCAAACTATACTCTATTTTTAAGCCCTTAAATACAGGCGTTATATCGAGAATCAGCTAATAATTTTACTCTGCAAGGAGCAGCTCAAAAAATCAAAAAAAACTTCAAACGTAAGATTTTTCCCTCTTCCTTCTTCCCTCTTCCTTCTTCCTTCTTCCTTCTTCCTTCTTCCTTCTTTTAGAAGCGACAAATTGATTCAGGTTGGAGCGGGCAAATTCTAGCAACCGGGTTATTTCGCAAATTCAGTACATCTAATTTAATTAAAGTAGAGAGAGAATTAATATCTGTAATTCTGTTACGACTTAAATCTAGTAAACTAAGATTTGTCAAAGTGGATAAAGAATCAATTTTTTGAATTTGATTGAAAACCAGGATCAGAATTTTCAGATTCCTTAAACTAGAAAGATTGGAAACTTCAGCAATGTAATTATCGCTAAGATTCAGATAAGTTAGATTAGTGAGGTTAGAAAGAGAAGAAATGTCACTAATTTGATTGCGATATAAATACAAATTCGTCAAGTTAGTTAAGTTAGATAAGGGCGCAATTTTTCTGAGCTGATTATCGTTAAGATATAGATGAGTTAAATTGGTTAAATTTGCTAGAGGTTTGAGATTTATAACGCGATTAACTCCGAGATTTAGGTGAGTCAATGTTGTTAAATTGGATAGAGAAGATACATTTTCAATTTGATTAAAAATAAGGCTAAGATTAGTTAATTTAGTCAAATTAGATAGAGGAGATATATTTTTTATTCTATTATCGTTGAGTTCGAGTTTGGTTAAATTAGTTAATTTAGACAATTCAGAAATATTTTCAATTTTATTACTATCGAGAAATAAATGAGTTAGTTTAGGAAGATTAGATAGAGGTGATAATTCTTGAATTTGATTAGCATTTAGGGATAGTTTGGTGAGATTTTTCAGGCTGGAGACAGGAGCAAGACTTACAATATAATTATTATTGAGGGAGAGAGCAGAAAGACTAGAAAGTTTTTTGTCTGCTTCAATACAGTCATTCGTTCTGGCTTTTTGCAAGAGAATTTTAACTGTATATTGAGAAGTGGGAGAAATATTTGTTTGATTTAAACACCATTCTCTAAAGGTAGAAAAATTTTCTGGCGAAGTAGAATTGGCATTTAGGTAAGGTTGCATAAGCAGTATCCCTACCCAAATATAAATTCCTAAAAAGATTACTTTGAGTCTTTTCATTACGACTTCTACTCCAAAATTTTATTCGATGTTAAAGTAATTATAATCAATGCTATGTATTAAAAAAACTGTATTAATTCACAGATGAATAAGTTTTACTGTCTTATATCATGTCAGCTTCATTAGTGATAAAAAACTTTCTTCTTTTTTCCTCCTGACTCCTGACTCCTCCGTTGTTATTTATAAGTATTCAACCGGACATAATATTCATAATATTATTTTTCTTTAGTAACTGGAGAGTACAAAGTTCTTCTAAAAAACGTTTTACTTTCAAGACTGAAAAGATTACTGGTAAAGGTTTACAGCACATATAGGGGTATTTATAGAGAAGCTGTCGTAAGCGTGCCAACTGATTTTATAACCCTTTCAATGCAAGGCTTTCTCCTCCTGACATTAAACTGTATAACTTTCCGGGACTATGTTTGTTATCGACGGTTTTTTGTAAGTAATGAAAGCTGAAATGACGTAAATTCGTTTTCAGCGAACGTGAATGCAGAGAACTTGGCACTTAATTCCAGTTACTCTAGTTTTACGCCTTTTTGTCTAAAGCTATCTTTTTAAATTGAATAAAAACTCAAGTAAGTGATTTACCATACCCTATTATATTTAGACTATCACGGTTTTTTCTGGATGCAACCTCAAAAATTTGAATAACTGCATAATTTCCTTCCCTCCTAATAGTTAAGTAACTAGAACAAATAAATTAGGAGTAGAGTAAAAATGGCTCAACAATCTTTTGAAACTTTTGTCAGAAATAATTGTGCAAAAGCTGGTGGGAACATTGCTAAATTAAATCATAGAGAGGCAATGCTTAAGTTTATTATGGATTCTGGAATAGAACAAATACTTTATATCACTAAATATGATTCTATTCTGAAATTTTCTGTTCCTAGTGCTGCTGTATTTGATTCTTTAGATAAGATTCCACATATTATTTCTAGCATCTTATTAACAAAAAATGCTGAATACAAATTGGGGGAATGGTGTTTGGAAAAAATCCAGGGTAAGGTAGTTTATTCTCTCATGCACAATGTAGATATGAACTTTGTTGATTCAGGTTATTTTGTGAATTTAGTCAGTTGTCTAGTTTCAGAATGTGATAAGTTTGATGGTTTTTTAGTAGAGGCAGAGGTAGGTTGTGCAAATCTAAATACATTAACTGGTTAACTGTGAATATAAAACAATCAGTATTTGCCCACTCTACTAACTCTTAGTTTGACAATAAATAAACTTGTAGGGATGTTCCATAAAACTTCCCTGCAATACGATCTACGAAATTTGATATTTTTCCAAAACCGCATTTTTTTGCATCGAATTGCACAAGTAATTATTAAAGGCACACAAGAGAATTTGTCTGGCCTAATTTTGGCTTTTTTTGTCCTGAAATTTTAGTAGTAATATGATAAAAGCACTATTAAAAAGTCCACAGCAACAGGTAATGAATCTAAAACCGGAAGACTTGAGCCAGTTATTCAAGGATATCCTTAGGGATGAAGCTGATATTCGTAATAGAGCCAGAAATAAGTTGTCAACATGGCTTTGGCAACATCAGAAAATTGGTCTAATAGTTAAGAAAAGTTTTTCTCAGACTAATTTTGATGATTCAAATGAGTTTTATGATAATTCTCTACAGGAAACATTCTTAAAGTTTGACAAAATTCTTACAAATTTTTGTAGGAGAAATCAAATTACTCTCGATCAACTAGATAATATTTCTGAGGATAAACTTGGTAATCTATTCATTTGTTACTTTAATCGTGCCCACTACAATACAGCTTGCAATTTATATCGTCAATGGCAAAGCAAAAGTAAAGTTGATGGGAAGATTATTGTTAGTTTAGACCAACCGAAAAATGATGTTGATGGTCAAGAATATTCAACGGTGGGTGAGAAGATAAAAGACCATAAAAATTTCAATGATTTAGATAATTTTAACCTAGGGGATCTTTCTCAGGAAACTATAGATAAGTTACCTATTTTTGGTGATTCTATAGATAAGTTGCGCAACTGTACTAAAAAAGTTGATTGCTGGGAATTTTTACTGCTGAAATGTCAAGGTTATACAGAAACAGAAATTGCCAATAAAATAGGTGTTAATCAATCTACTGTTAATCGAAATTGGAAGAATAAATGCCTCAAATGTATAGATCAAGTTATTGCAGAAAATAATATTGAATAAGTGAATCAGCAATCCGGGGTAATATTCCACTCTGTAGTTCCATGAAAGGTCTCTAAATACACTTCTTTTGAATAAATTGTCAATCTATAATTATTAACTTCAACTATGAATAGTATCACCGAATCATTGATTTTTAGAATTCCGCTATCTCCAGAAAGCCATGCTATAGCTGAACAATTTGCCCAACAACAAATTTCTCAACAACGGGCAAAAGAAGTTTATCTAAATACTCTGGCAGTATATATCGGGCAAGATTTTCTAAATAGCTTAGATTTTGAGACAAATTTAGAGAATGCTGACTGTTTTAATCCTGTTTGGCGGATGGCTGAAGATGTGGCAGATGTAATTATTCCCGATTTAGGAGTAATAGAATTTCGGTGCGTTTTACCAGGAGAAATAGGTTTTTTGATTCCTGAATTTGTCAGAGAAAATCGACTGGTTTATGTGGCAGTTGGTTTTGATGAATCTTTGGATTTTTGCGACATTTTGGGATTTATTTGTTTGAGCGATTTAACTGAATCTGATGGTTATATTTCTCTGGAAATTTTACAACCTGCTGAAAATTTATTGGATTATTTAATGCAATTAGAAGCGGGTAGAGATTTTTTGTTGAGTAATGACCCCTTAGCTGTGCAATTTCGTAATGTTGTGGAGGCAGAAACACAGGAAAAATCTTTGGGTTTGATGGCAGCAGCATTGGAGGCCATTTATCGTCAATCTCCTGATGATGGCGGTAACTGGCGCGGTAAAGGGGGAAAGGTATTGGCGGGTGACTTGCCCGCCGTCGGTAAGGTTGTTGAGGAAAGAATGGCTATTTCTACCAGAGATGAAGTAGGGACACCTGTGGCAGAAACTAAGTCAGTGTCGCGTACTACTCAAAAGTTGGCTAAACAGCTTTTGGGTAAATTGAAAGAGATTTGGGAGTAGGTTGGGTTTTAATCCCCCCTAACCCCCTGTAAGGGGGGGACTTGAAGAATACCCAACGGAGAATTATGGATGGGAGCAAGATGCTCCCACTGCTAAAATAATGAAAAAAATACGGAACTTACCATGAGCATTATTATTTCTGATGAAATATTGGCTACTACTAGAATGACTCCATCTGAGATGAAACAAGAAATTGCTGTGATGCTTTTCCAAAAAGATAAGCTGACTCTTGGTCAAGCAAGTCAATTTGCTGGTATGAATAGAATCGCTTTTCAGCATCTACTGGCAAGTCGCCAAATTCCCGTTCACTATGACGTGGAAGATTTGGAACAGGATATTAAAAATTTACAACAGATGGGGAGACTATGATTGTTGTCAGCGATACCTCAGCTATCAACAACCTAGCTTCTATTAACCAACTCCACTTGTTACGCCAACTATACGGTGAGGTGATTATTCCTACAGCAGTTTATCTGGAATTGACAGAAACAGCTTTTCCTGTGGCAGGTGCAACTGAAGTCCAAACATACGATTGGATTTCAACTTCCCCAGTCACTAACCAACTTCTGGTGGAACTATTACAAAATGAATTAGACCGTGGAGAGGCAGAAGCAATAGCTTTGGCAATTGAGATATCAGCAGAACAACTTTTGCTAGACGAACGTCGCGGTCGGGTGGTAGCAGCTAGGCTGAATTTACCCTATACAGGGATTTTGGGAATTTTAATTGAGGCAAAAAGTCAAAATATGATTTCGGAAGTTAAGCCTTTGCTAGAAGCGCTCATCCATCAAGCGGGTTTCTGGGTCGCAAAACCTCTTTACGACCGCATCCTGGAAATTGTTGGTGAGTATTAGTTTTTTTGCGATCGCCTCTCTCCAGTCCAGTCCCCAGTCCATTTCCCCAGTCTAGTCTCCCCCTTTCCAAGGGGGGTTAGGGGGGATAAACTAAGCGATCGCCTCTATCTAGAAGTTTTAATTGCAGCAAGAGCAAGAAGAGGCCATACACAGATTTGGCCACGGATGCACGGATAATGTGAGGTGGAAATTAGCGATCGCTAAAACTACTGATAACTGATAACTGATAACTGAAAAAAATGAATAGAGAACAAGTTTTGTTAGATAAGTGGCGCAGTTTACCTGTGGAAAAACAGCAGGAAGTATTAGATTTGGTCGAACAATTTTATAGACAAAATCTGGATATAGATCGGGAAAATATTTATCAACCTAAAACGGAAATGGGTAAAAAATTATGGCAAATTCGTTCTCAAGCACTTGCTAAACAACCTAAGTTACTAACTTGGGATGAAGTTGAAGCAGAAATTAGCGATCGCCGGGGTGAAAGAGAGTGACTTTTACCAAAACTTATATAGATTCTGGCGTACTTATTGCAGCATTTAGAGGTATAACAACTGTAGCAGTTAAAGCGACAGAAGTTCTTGACGACCCTCAACGAGAATATGCAACTAGCTTATTTGTGAAATTAGAGGTATTGCCCAAAGCTAGATATAATAAACAACTGGCTGAAGTTGATTTTTATGAAACTTTTTTTGCTGGTTGTAGTATTTGGGCAAATGAATTGGAAAAGATTGTTGAATCTGCACAAAAGTTAGCTTCTGATTTTGGGTTGGGGGCAATGGATGCTCTTCATGTAGCGGCGGCAATTTCTGTGGGTGCTGATGAGTTAATAACTACTGAAAAACCGAGTAAACCTATGCACCGAATAACTGAAGTTCGGGTGATTTCTATTTCTCAATAACAATCTACAAATATCAACTAAAAATGAACGAACAACGTCTAAAAGTATACATACAACTAATTCAACAACTCCTAGAATGTCCGCCAGGCCAGGAGCCAAACATTCTCCAAAAGCATCAACACTTAATCGATAAGGAATTCATCGCCTTCATGCAGCAGTATGCAAAAGCTATGTTAAAAGCAGGCAAAACAAATAACGCCCGACAGCTAATGAATATGGCTCAACAACTAACACCATGGTTAAATCAATCGCAAAATCCTGTTTCTTACAACACCCTACTGCAACAACTACTACAAGCAGAATGGGAGGTAGGTACAGGTAAAGCAGACAGAAACATTGTCTACCACATCCTAGACAATAACCAACACCTCCTTGATGAAAACCTTGCTCACATCCTGCCACAATACGCATCCAACCTCATTAGCAACAACTCTCCTGAAACTACGGATAATACTGTTGCATTAATCGCAAACCTGAGTTTTCATATTTGGGAGTTTCCTAGGGGAAACAGAAAAGCACAAATAGAAATAGCGATCGCCGGATATCTCTTCAACCTCAGCCACCATAAAGAAAACACCAAAAAATGGGCAGGGACTCAAAACAACCTAGGTGGTACCTACTGTCAGAGAATCAAAGGTAACACAGCCGACAATATAGAAATGGCTATTACCTGCTTCCAAGCTGCTTTGAGAGTGAGAACCGAATCTGCCTATCCCCAAGATTGGGCAATGACTCAAAATAACCTCGCTGGAGCCTACTGTCAGAGAATCAAAGGTAACAAAGCAGACAATATAGAAATGGCCATTACCTGCTTCCAAGCTGCTTTGAGAGTATTCACCGAATCTGCACATCTCCAAGATTGGGCAATGACTCAATACAACCTAGCTGCAGCCTACAAAAACAGAATCAAAGGTGACACAGGCGACAACATTGAATCTGCCATTTCTTGCTACCAAGCGGCTTTGAGAGTATTCACCGAATTTGCCTATCCTCAAAATTGGGCAAAGGCTCAAAACAACCTAGCTGTAGCCTACAAAAACAGAATCAAAGGCAACACAGCCGATAACATAGAATCGGCCATTGCATACTACCAAGCTGCTTTGAGAGTATTCACCGAATCTGCATATCCCCGAGATTGGGCAATAACTCAAAACAACCTAGCTGTAGCCTACAAAAACAGAATCAAAGGTAACAAAGCCGATAATATAGAATCTGCCATTGGCTGCTGCCAAGCTGCTTTGAGAGTGAGAACCGAATCTGCATATCCCCAAGCTTGGGCAAAGACTCAAAACAGCCTAGGATTAGTCTACAAAGAAAGAATCAAAGGCAACACAGCCGAGAACATAGAAACGGCCATTACCTGCTTGCAAGCTGCTTTGAGAGTATTCACCGAATCTGCATATCCGCAAGATTGGGCAATGACTCAAGACAACCTAGCTATAGCCTACTGTCAGAGAATCAAAGGTAACAAAGCCGATAATATAGAATCGGCCATTGCATACTACCAAGCTGCTTTGAGAGTGAGAACCGAATTAGCATATCCCCAAAATTGGGCAATAACTCAAAACAACCTAGCTAATGCTTACTCTAGCAGAATCAAAGGTAACAAAGCCGACAACATAGAATCTGCCATTGCATACTACCAAGCTGCTTTGAGAGTATTCACCGAATCTGCCTATCCTCAAGATTGGGCAATGACTCAACATAACCTAGCTCATGCCTTCTGTCATAGAATCAAAGGCAACACAGCCGAGAACATAGAATCTGCCATTGCATACTACCAAGCTGCTTTGAGAGTATTCACCGAATCTGCCTATCCCCAAGATTGGGCAACGACTCAAAATAACCTAGCTAATGCCTACTCTAACAGAATCAAAGGTAACAAAGCCGAGAACATAGAATCTGCCATTATCTGCTACCAAGCCGCTTTGAGAGTATATAAACCAGAAACCTTACCAGCCGAATGTTTAGGAATCGCCAATAACCTAGCAAACTTAGCCTCAAAACAAAAAAACTCGCAACTCGCCATAGATAACTATGAAACAGCTATTGCCGCCATCGAGCAAAGTCGAGATTGGATACCCGACGAAATTGCCAGGCAAAAAATCTTGCGTGACAATAGATATGTCTATGACAAGATGATTCAAGCTTGCATTAACACTCAACAATATGACAAAGCCTTGGAAACAGTAGAAAGATTTCGCTGTCGTCGCTTGCTTGACTTAATCCTCACCAAAGAATTATACAAAAATGCCGAAGTACCAGAAGCCATCCGCAACTTGGAAAAACAAATGGAAGCAAAACAGTGGGAAATCGACCAGTTACGTCGGCAGTTAGAAACCCCAGAAGAAAAGCAATTAGTAGGTGCTAGTCATAACCTTACCCGCGACAAGTGGGATGATATTACGGAGGACATCCGAAAGTTAATAGCTGAAAAACAGGAAATCTGGCAACAGATGCGTCGGTTAGACCCGGTTTTAGCTGAAGGTCAACAAGCACCGGGAGTTAGTGTGGAGGGGATGAAAGATTTGTTAAAAATTAGGCAACAGGCAATAGACAACAGGCAACAGGGAGAAGATGTTGCTCTCCTGAGTTTCTACACCACCAGAAAAGGATATAATACTTATATTTTTATCCTCACTCAAGCAGGAGTTAAACTACACCGTTGTCAACATTACGAAAGGTTGCAACTGCGGCTATGGGGCAATTGGTTTCTACCCTACTCCCAAATAGATTATTTAGCTGCAGAAGAAGCAGGTGCGATTTTAATCAAATGTCATGTTTATGCCATTGAGTCAATCAACGAAAAACCATCCAATGTAGTAGTTAAACTCAAGGATGGTAGGGAAGAAAAAATCAGTTTTTCCGACTTTAACGCATTACGGAAACAAAAGAAACAGGAATTATACAAACAATGGCAAGACAAAATGGAAGAGATGTTAAAAGAGTTAGCTGACAGACTGCAAATAAACCAACTCATAGAAAAACTCACGGATATCAAAGAAATTATTCTGGTGCCGTTTATGTATCTGCATCAAATTCCCTTACCAGCATTACCCCTAGACAACGGCGAATATTTAGGGGATAAATTCCGGGTCAGAATAGCACCAAGCACCCAAGTATTAACATTTTGTCGGCAACAACCCCAAAACCGAGAAGCAAACCTGCCACGTTACGGTATCGTCGAAAATACTAGAGACGATCTACCATACACTCCCAAAGAATGCGAATTAGTAGCACAAATTTATGGAGTCGCCCCCGAACACCATCTCAAAGGCAGCAAACAGGCAACCAAAGCTAAGTATAAACAGTTGTTGACGAGAGAGAAAGTATTAGGTTTACTCTCCAGTCACCACGCCAAGTCTAATTTAACCGAACCATTAGAATCAAAGTTATTGCTAGGAGACACGGACTTAACATTAGGGGAGTTGCTCAATGCCAGCATTCGTTTCCCGCAGTTAGGAGACTTATTTCTCTCCTGTTGTGAAACGGCGTTAGGAAATTCAGAATTAACGGACGATATTTTTACTCTCAGCGCAGCATTTTTATCCGCAGGAGCATCGAATGTCATCAGTAGTTTGTGGTCGGTGAATGATTTGGCAACGACAATTTTATCATATTTTTACCACCGCAACCGCGCCGAAGGTATTCCCAGTGCAGATGCGTTATGGCAAGCACAGATGGAGTTGAAAGAGTTAACACTGGCAAAAGCGGAGGAGAGTTTGGACGATGCAGAAGCGGTATTAGAAGAGTTTGAAGGAAATCATCCAGTGGGAGCATCTTGCTCGCCAGAAACTCCAGGAAATACAGAATATGAGGAAAAGAAGAAAATAGCTGATAACTGTCAGGAAGTTTATGATTTAGTAGAGGAAGCTCAAGAATTGATAGGGGGTGAAAAACCCTTTAATCATCCTTTTTATTGGGCAGGTTTTGTTTGTCAAGGAGAAGGGTGAATTCAGTTATCAGTTATCAGTTATCACTCATCAGTTGCAGGAGTCATAATTCAGGAGCTATGCTGAAGGAAAAAAGATAATATGGTAAGCTAAAAAGTAGCGCTATTATGGGAAGTGTGAGAAGGGTGAGGAGATCAAGAAATATTTGGCTAAGTATTTAATATCATGTTCGGATGATCACTTATAATAAAGCCAGAATCATTACAGTAGAAGTATTCAAACTTTATGGCCAAAAGAATTGTGATCGCCAACTACCTTTATGTTCTGACGATCGCTTATAACTGAACATCCCTAGTTTGAGGCCACCAATGGAAACAAGTTATATCAAATCCGGTTAATTGCACATAGTATAATAATAGAGGAGTATTGCTGTAGCTAGTAAGTCAAAATGCCTAGAAAGCTTACCATTCAACCCCATCTGACCCTTGAAGAACTACGCGATCGCTCGCACTCACTACCAAGTCATCTGGTTATTAAGCAGGGGTAAAACTACAGCAGAGGTAGCACAAGTTACTGGTTTCGGGTTGAATTGGATTTATGAGATAGTTCGTAGCTATAACCGAATTAGCCCCGATAGTCTGGGAGACTTAAGGAGCCGGAATCAAGGGGCCAAACCCTTATTGAACGATTTGCAGCAAGCCCAGCTGTGACAAGTCCTACAGTCAGAACCCCCAGATGGAGGGTTGTGGAATGGGCCAAAAGTCGCCGCATGGATCGGTGAATTACTAGGACGCCATGTGTCACCGAGGGCGTGGGTGGGAGTATCTCAAGGGGTTACGGTTACGCAGAAGAACACCAAGACCACAACATCAAAAGTCTTCAGAAGCAGAACAACAAGAGTGGAAAAAAAAACTAGCTATAGAAACAGTTCGAGTGCACAAAGAGTATCCAGATGCCGAGGTTCAGGTATGGGCAATGGATGAGCATCGCTTAGGGTTAAAGCCTGTACTCAGAAAAGTTTGGGTTTCCGAAGGGGAACAACCAAATGCTGCTGTCAACTGGCGGTTTAAGTGGTTATGGCTTTATGGCGCGTGTCCATCCACAATCTGGAGAAACCAAAAGAGTGGATTCTACCTTATGTCAGAATTGACCTATTTAATAGAGTCTTGGCCGACTTTGCTGAACATTTTGGTCTTGGCGAAGACAAGGGGGTCATATTGGTATGCGATTTGCTCCGCAACGCTAACGCGAACGCGCAGGATGGCATACCAGTCCGCAAGTAGAAGTTCCAAATGGCATGGACCTGGTGTTTATACCACCTTACTCACCAGAATTGCAAACAGCAGGACGCTTGTGGCCTTTAACTAATGAAGCAATTGCCAATAAATGTTTTGAAACATTAACAGAATTGGAAGAGATTCTCTTTCAACGTTGTCGTGCTTTGCTTAATCACTGTCAGCTAATTCATAGATTAACCTGCTACCACTGGTGGCCTGATAGTTCATAGTATGTGCAATTAACCGGATTTGATCTCACTCATTCCCATTCCTCCTGTCTCCTGTCTTCCCCTCCTGGGAGGGGCCCGCGGGTGGGTTGTCTCCTACCCCTACTAAAAGACTTTTGAGCGCAAACCCTATTTAGGTTTAATTTAGGGACTCAGAATTCCTGAGATTTGTCTAATTGGGAAATTGTACTAGACTGCTTAACAAAATTTAACTAAAAAGTAAACTTTGTTACAGAATTAAACATCGTGAAATTGAGATGCTGTAACTGTAATTTTCTCAGTAATCATCAATGAATAACTTCGCTTCTTTAGTATTGCCAGCCATCTTAGGAATAATAACTGGAGTAGGTCATGGAATCATTTCCCATCAAGCAGACCTTCCAGTATCTTTAACTGAGCAAGTTGCATTGCCCCTACAAATTGGTCAGTTCCCAGAACCGCAAAGATAAATTTTTATTAAAAGTATCTGTTAATACAAAAATATCTGAGATAATGAAAAAGTAAGGAATTGAGGAGACTTAAGTTCTATGAACTCTCAAAACTCTCAGCACTTAGATAATATATCTGCTTTAGATCGAGTTGTAGTAACATTCTTGGTAGCTTTTTCTATGTTCATAGTGAGTTATAGTGCAACCCGTGTTTATCTAATTCAATCATCTGAACAAACCCCTCAAGTTAAATCTTCTAATGTTATTCCCCATCCAGCTTCTTTGTGGAGCGAGCTAGGTCGATAATTTATACCATCGAAGCGGAGATAATCTTTGATTTTCAACACCCATAAACAAGTTATTTTTCTGAATATACTTTTATATAAGCTGTAACTTTTCAATATCAAAATGTTACAGCTTATAATAATTTTAGATGTTATTTGACATACTCCTGACGTTGCGCTTGAGCGACAACGCGGGATTCTTCAACCCGCAAAGGACTTGCAATTTATACAGAGGTGATGTCCTCCCCCTGTCTTTTTCAGTATACCATGTTCTGGCTCTCCCATACAGCGCTGAATCAAATTTGAATCCCACAGCATACCGTTCTTAGAAACCTACGATTATCTATATAAATCTATGATTATCTCTAGATAGTCTGTTCTATTCCTGTTTCTATCTGGCCACGTCGGCGTTATCCAGTCCACAGGCTGTCACGGTCGTTCGCGCCAGCGTTGCGGAGCAAACTGACCGCCATAGCTAGATTTAAACTAGCATTCAAATCTCGATCACAACTGAAACCGCAATGCTCACAATTGAATACACGCTCCGATAAAGACAGAGACTGTTTCACCTCACCACAGTTAGAGCAAGTCTTAGAGCTAGGAAACCATCTATCAACAACGATTAACTCAGAACTGTATAACTCACACTTGTACTCTAACTGTCTACGAAACTCATAAAAACCCATAGACCCAACAGCTTTAGCTAGCTTGTGATTTGACATCATACCTGATACATTTAAGTCTTCTATTACTATTTGACTGTGGTTTTTAGCCAAATAGGTGGTTAGTTTATGTAATGTGTCTTTCCTGATGTTAGCTATTTTACTGTGTAGTCTCGCTATTTTTAGCTGTGCTTTTTTCCAGTTATTGGAAAACTTAGTCTTATTCCTGTTTAGGTATTGCAGTCGTGATAGTTTAGACTCTAACTTTTTGTAAGATTTAGCACCAACAAAAACTTCACCAGTAGATAACGTAGCTAGGGATTTTATACCTAAATCAACACCAACTATATCTACTGATTTCTCAGTAATTTCATATTCTCTTTCTACTTTGAAACTGACAAACCATCTATCAGCTTTCCTGCTAATAGTTACAGATTTAGGAGTGACATTATCTGGCAAGATTTCATAAGTTTTAATCCATCCAATTCTCGGTAGTTTGATGCGATCAAAACCTACTGATATTGAGCCATCTAGAGTGTTTGCGTAGCATTCCGTAGGAAAACTATCATCCCTACCTTTTTTCTTGAATTTAGGTTGACCAGACATTTTGGTAAAGCAGCGTTTCCAGGCTGATGATAAATATCTCAAAGCATATTGAGGTGCTGTTTTTGACACTTCATAATACCAATAATTATTAGGTTTAACCATTGCTACTAAAAGTTTATGCAGGTCAATTGCAGTAGGAAATTTAAGTTTACCTGAAGGATTATTGGAATTGTGATTAAGGATGTTCCTCGTCAACCATAGTCCCCAATTATAAGCATGACGGGCTACACCAGCGTGTTTAGCCAGCAATGTTTTTTGCTGATTATTTGGGCATAACTCAGTTTTGAATCCTAATAGCATAAAATGAAATATAGATAATCAGAGATTATTATAGATAATACCAGATTATAGACAACAGTTACTAGCCCCTGATAACTTATAACTGTTTCAATTTACTCGTCCGTACCGTGCCACAACTTCACCTCCACCATCCTCTTGACTTGTCAACCAAGCCCACATTTGGTCGCCCAGAGAAAAATGCCACCATTCATGTTGATGTTGCTGAAACCCCACCAATAACATTACTTCTGCCAATAACTGTCGATGTTGATGATATTTCTGAGCTTCCTGATTTTTACTCTCCAAAAAATGATTAGGATAAGAGCGGGGTGACAACTCATCAATAGGAGAACCCATATCAACAGTTTTCCCATTAGCATCCACCAAGGTTACATCCACAGCAGCACCCGTACTATGAGGTGGTGGGGTAGCGGGGTCTAGACTAGGAGCAGCCCAAAACTGATAAACTAACTCTAAAATTTTTTGACGTTTTGCTTCTGTCAGCTCCGGACTATCTAATGTTAAACCTTCAGCTTTTACTGTTTCTACAAAAGTGTAATCAACCATAAATTGTTGTACAGCAATGGGGCGATAAGCATCAAATATTTGGATGTGCCAACTGGGATATTTTTGTTGTAGTTTTGTTTGAGCTGCTATCAAACTATCTAATACTTTTTGACGTAAAAAATAAGGTGAATTTGCTGGAGATAAATGGTAAGGTGCCCCTAATTTTTTATAGGGGTGGGGTGATTCAGTGGCAAATTTTTCTAAGGGAATTGGAATGAGTGGTTCGTGACATTCTTGAATTTTGATTTTTTGGTATGGTTTCATTATAAATTGGTACTCAGTTATCAGTAGTCAGCTTAAAATTATCAGGTGGGATCTCTCAATTATTGCTAAATTTAAAGCAATATTTTACCGAATTATTAATTATTAATTATTAATTATTAAATAATTCAGGTTTAAAGCCTCCCCTTTTAAGGGGAAAAAAGCGGTCGTTAGCGCAGCTTCCCGAAGGGTGGGATGGCGAGGTCTCCTCGCCATATCCAATCGACCAAGAGAAGAAATAATATCTTCTGATATTCAATCAAGGACGGTTTTAACCAGAGGTAATTATCCATTATCCATTATCCATTATCCATTAATGAAATTTAGTAGCTTGGGTTGAAAATTTTTAGGACGATTATTCGCAGGATAAAAACAACACGATATCTGATTGATTTTGGTTGCACTATCGTCGAACCCAACCTACAGTATGATAACTTCCCATTACCTAATCCCAAATTTATGTCAAATCTAAAATAAATCTCGGCAATATATTTTCCCCAGATTAACTATTAAGATTTTCCCATATTTATACTTCCCGATTTTGTCAATAAATCTCTACTTTCCGATTTTTACTATCAATGAATTAGAATTGATTCAAACCTAGCACAATTTAATTGACATTTGGCCTCAAATATGATATTTTACAACTCAAGAAATAGCTGAGAAAATACAACAGGAGAAAAATTATGTTATCGCCATTTGTGCAACGCAAACTTGCCTTGGCATTTTATAAGTATGACCAAGAGAAAAATGGACTGCTAGAAAAAGAAGACTTGCAGCTAATTGCCAAAAGAATAGCTGAGTCTTTTGGTCTCAAAAAGGAAGATAGCAAATATCAGGAAATTCTTGATACCTATGCTAAAGTTTGGGATCATTATTTGAGTTCTGCTGATACAGATGGAGATGGAAAAGTTTCTCTGATTGAATTTTTTGAAGTTCGAGAAAAAATGCAACCCAGTCAAATAGAAGAAAATCAAGAAGTCAACAAACTGATGTTTGATTGCTTGGATATAGATGGAAGTGGCACAATTAGTTTTAAAGAATATGAGATATTGTTAAAAGCGTTGGGAGAAACCAATGAGGAAAGTATTAAACTTGGGTTTGAAAATATGGATCTAGACAAGAATGGTTCAATATCACGAGATGAATATGCTAAAATGAGAAGTGGTTATTTCTCTTCTGACGATCCAGAAGATGCGTCGAAGTGGTTTTACGGATCTTTCTAACGCTGCTAACACTGTTAATACTTAATAGGTAATGGGCAATAGATTTACTATTGCTCCTTACTACCAACTTAGATTTGAGAAAGATACATTTTTGCTAACATTTCCTCAATCAAAAAAATGTTGAATCACCAAAAAGAATATTTAGCTCAAACAAGTTCAAGAGACTGCCGCTTTAAACCAGCGATCGCTTATGGAGGGTCTGTAAACCTCTCACAAAACAGCCCAACTACCCTCGTAGAAATTTTACAAACCGCAGCTACTACAGAGCAAGGAATAACTTACATCCAACCAGATAAGTCTGAGAAATTTCAATCCTATAAAGACTTATTTTTAGAAGCGCAAAAAATTCTGTCTGGTCTAAGAAAATTAGGATTGCAACCTCAAGATCGAGTAGTGTTTCAAATTGAGTCCTATCAAGACTTTATCAGTGCTTTTTGGGGATGCGTCCTCGGTGGTTTTATCCCAGTTCCCGTCACTCATATTCACTATACACCCAAACAAGTCAACAAAACTGTTAGCAAACTTGCTTATACCTTACAGATGCTGGAACAACCATTATTGTTGACAGACGCTAGTTTTGCTGCTGAGATTCCTAATTTGCCAGAACTTTTGCAGCTCGGAAAGTTTCCGGTGCGGACAGTTGCAGAGTTGTGCGACTGCGAACCAGACTCCAACTTTTACCATAGTCAACCGGATGATGTTGCCGTGATGATGTTGACTTCGGGTAGTACAGGTATGCCAAAAGGAGTTTTACTCAGCCACAAAAATTTGTTGAGTCAAACGATGGGTTCAGTGCAAATGAACGGTTTTAGCAGAGAAGATATTAGTTTAAACTGGATTCCGATAGATCATGTGGGGGGACTAATATATTTTCATATTCGGGATGTTTATCTAGGAAGTAGACAGATACATTTTCCTTTGCAATTATTTCTACAAGAACCCCTTATTTGGCTAGATTTAATCGATAGATTTCGGGTTAGCATTGCCTTGGGCCCGAATTTTGCATATAGCTTGGTTAATGACTGTGCTGGTGCCAACCTAAAACGCCAATGGGATTTATCGTCGATGAAATTTTTCTTAAACGGAGCTGAAGCCATTGTTGCGAAAACAGCACGGCGTTTTTTGCAACTACTGACTCCTCACCGACTAGCACCTACAACCATGCGTCCTTCTTGGGGGATGGCAGAAATTTCCTCCGGCGTCACTTTTTCCAATAACTTTTCGCTCTCATCAACCACAGACGACGATCTATTTGTGGAAGTTGGAGCGCCCATTCCTGGAGTTGACCTGCGAATTGTAGATGACCAAAACCACGTAGTTGCAGAGGGAGAAATTGGTGCATTACAGGTTAAGGGGTTAACGGTAACATCTGGTTATTACCAAAATCAGGAGGCGAACCAACAAGCTTTCACTGAGGATGGATGGTTCAACACGGGAGACTTGGGGTTTCTCAAGGATGGGCGTTTAACTATTAGCGGGCGACAGAAAGATGTAATTATTATTTGTGGTAACAACTATTATAGCCACGATATTGAAGCTGCGGTGGAAGAAGTGAAAGGAGTTGAAGTTACTTATACTGCTGCCTGTGCGGTCAGAAAACCTGGGGACAATACTGATAGATTAGCAATCTTTTTCAGCGCAACTGAGACTAAGGAGAATTCCTTAAAGACACTGATACAGAAAATTAATAACAATGTTGTTGAAAAGATTGGGTTGAATCCAGATTACCTAATTCCGGTTCCCAAAGAGACCATTCCGAAAACAGCGATCGGCAAAATTCAGCGTCAGGAACTCAGAAAAAGGTTTGAAGTTGGTGAATTTAATCAGGACTTATATAATGTTCGGTTGAATACTAATAAATAAAACGACAGCACTACGCAAATAGGTTAGGACAATTATAAATACTCAAACTTAGTCAGGGTACTTCTGACTTCTGACTTGCGCGTAGTGCTATAAAAACCTGTACCGCGTGCCAAGTTACCAAATGGTTTCTTTGACATCCTCCCGACGCTGACCTGCACCTGCAGCGCAGGATTCCCATCCATCATTCAAACAGACGCTCGCTGACCAAATGACTCAGGGCGGGTTGACACCTCACTGGAAAATTCTGGCAAAACCAGTAAATTCGCTTCCTCCGTGTCCGATAAATAATCGACCAGTGCCCCTCGGCGACTTGATTGAACAGTTATAGTAGTCTTAACCTTGGTTTTTAGTTAAGCAATATTTGTAAGTTAACAGATTATCTGTAAAACCGCAAGATTGATTGGCATTCATCCCGACGCTCCCCTGCGGGAGAGCGCGGGTCTTCTGCCAACATTTTGATAAAAAAATAAGAACCTCACCAAATATTTGGTGAGGTTCTTAAATAAATTTAGCTATCAGTAACCTACAGTAACTAGATATTAGTCAAGGTTAGTCATAGATAGCACTGGCTCTGTTTCACGGTCGAGACCTTTCTCAAAACCACCTTCAGCAGCACGAGCGCGTCCCGCGTGCCATAAGTGACCAATCAAGAAGAAAAAGCCAAGAATGAAGTGAGCTGCAGCTAACCAAGCACGAGGGTTAACATAGTTAAACCCGTTAATATCAGTGATAATGCCACCTACAGAGTTGATGGAACCGTTAGGAGCATGAGTCATGTACTCAGCAGCACGACGTACTTGCCAAGGCTGAATATCGTTCTTTAATTTATTCAAGTCGAGACCGTTAGGACCACGAAGAGGCTCTAACCAAGGACCACGGAAGTCCCAAAAACGCATTGTTTCACCACCGAAGATGATTTCACCAGTAGGAGAACGCATCAGGTACTTACCAAGACCAGTTGGACCTTGAGCAGAACCAATATTAGCACCTAACTTTTGGTCGCGGACTAAGAATACAAAAGACTGAGCTTGAGAAGCTTCAGCGTTAGTTGGGCCGTAGAATTCGCTAGGATAAGCAGTGTTGTTAAACCATACGAAACACGCAGCAATCAAACCCATTAAGGATAGAGCACCCAAACTGTAGGAAAGATAAGCCTCTCCAGACCAGATGAAAGCACGACGTGCCCAACCAAAAGGCTTAGTTAGAATATGCCAAACACCACCGAAAATACAAATCAGACCGATCCATATATGACCACCGATAATATCTTCCATGTTGTTAACACCGATGATCCAGCCTTCACCACCAAAAGGTGCTTTGACTAGATAACCGAAAATAATAGCAGGATCGAGAGTAGGGTTCGTGATTACCCTGACATCTCCACCACCTGGTGCCCAAGAATCATAGACACCACCAAAGAACATGGCCTTAAATACCAACAACAGAGCACCACAACCTAATAGGATTAAGTGGTAACCGATGATGTTAGTCATCTGGTTCTTATCTTTCCAGTCATATCCAAAGAAAGAAGAATATTCTTCAAGTGTTTCTGGACCACGAACGGCATGATAAATACCGCCTAAACCAAGAACAGCAGATGAAATTAGGTGCAAAACACCTACTACAAAGTATGGAAATATGTCAGTTACTTCACCACCAGGACCGATACCCCAGCCTAAAGTAGCAATGTGGGGCATTAGGATTAAGCCTTGTTCGTACATTGGCTTTTCTGGGACAAAGTGACCAACTTCAAATAAAGTCATTGCTCCTGCCCAGAATACTATTAGACCTGCGTGAGCAACGTGAGCGCCTAGTAGTTTACCGGATAGATTGATTAGACGGGCGTTTCCAGACCACCAGGCGAAACCGGTGGACTCGATATCGCGACCTCCCATCATGGAAGAATTAGAGAGCGTTACCACGTGGTAGAACCTCCTCAGGGAATATAAAGTTTTGATGTGGTTGATCTTGAGGAGCCATCCATGCTCGGATACCCTCGTTCAACAAAATGTTTTTGGTATAAAATGTTTCAAACTCTGGGTCTTCTGCTGCCCGTAATTCTTGGGATACGAAGTCATAAGCTCGTAGGTTTAATCCTAAGCCTACCACACCTATGGCACTCATCC
>JAAHGF010000040.1 GCA_010672585.1 Okeania sp. SIO1I7
AGGAGAGTGGCGATATCTTGGAAATGCTGCGAGCTAGACTAGACCTAGATGAGGCAATTCATTCTTTAGTGTATGTACCACCAGTAGAGCGTTACTCTTGGTGGGGTCAGTTGCAAAAGAAATGCCGCGATACACTAGCTGTGATAAGTACTCGCGCTAAAAAAGCTGGTCATCAAGTCAAAATTCGTCCTTTATGGGGGTCTTATGCTGATATTCTCAGTCGTTCCAAGGATGATTTAGAACTTGATAGCGGGGGGACTCCAGGGGAAGTTTTGGCTTGTTTGCGAGTATATGCAAAGATTCAAGAGGAAGTATTGCCAGGTAGAGTTTTATTTAGAGGTCAGAGGTAGTGCTATACATTTTGTTGTGCATAATGTGAGTTAAAACACAATACAGTTCAGATAAGACTAAAACTCATAAGGTATGGAACCATTAGATGAGGTTTTCAGATTACAGAACTGCAAAAAAAAATCCTGAACTGAACCGTATTGGATTAAAAGATACCCAGCCTCACACATTTATCAAAAGAGGCCGGGTTTTACACATTCGCTAATAAGGCCAGCTACAGGAGTGATTCTATGATTTCAATAATCTCATCTATATCCTTCATCTCCTTCATCCTCTTCTTCTCCTTCATCTCCTCCATCTTCTTCATCTTCTTCTTATTGCTAATCATCTTCTTCTTCCCTTCTAATAAGTCCAAAATTTCAAATTCAGAACCATCGGCGTATCTTTTTTTGCTTGATTGATGACGACCGTGATCTGCTTCAATAGAATGCCGCCACCTCTCTGCGTGAGTTTTCCACATCACCGTGTTAACGAGCTTGGGTGCTGTGAACCAGAGGTTCCAAGTCAGTACGTTGCCTGCCAGTAGCATATTGCCAGAACCAAAATTGAAAATATCTATGATTTTTTGGTTGAAGGCATCGACAATTGGATGATTGTGCGTTACGACTTCGCCAATTTCCACTTCTATATGCCCAACTGTCCATGCTCTTTTTGGGTGTCTAGCAAACCAAGGAGCCTGAAATAGTTCACTTTCGCCATTCCGAATTGTAAATATGGGCTGATCGGGGTTTCCGACCTTATGGGTAGAGACCTGAATCGCGTTTGCTTTGTCTGAGGGAAAGGGAAGAGATGCTTCTTCAAAAAGCTCCCATGCTTGCTTTACAATCCCATTTTGGATCGCACTCGGACTAAACCAAATCTTACCTTCGACGGTCATATCCGCTGCTAGCTCTTTAGTTGTCTCGTTGACCCAACCTCTCTGTCCGGTAACAGTAACTTCTACATTCAGGCAACCGATCTCATGAGCACAAAGACCTTGCTGGGGACAGATGATGGACCATATTCTCCCACTATCATCGTAACCAATGCTGGAAATGTTGTGCGCAAACCTCTGAAAACATCTGGATTCAGGGTTGTCTTTAATAGTTTGCCAACTGAACTCAGGCCAATAGACACGTTGCTGGCGTTTGATTCTCTCGATGTTGTCCATGTTACACAACATTGGCAACGAACTCAGGTCTGGATCTGGATAGGCAAATGCGGGTTTTGATTCGGCGAACCCACCTAACCATCCCGGTGGGACATTTGAATTCTGATTAGACATTATAAAACTTCCCTTCATTTAGTTAGTTATCGAATTGCGATCTATCCAGTTCGCGACAAGACAGATAGATCGTGCGTTGAACTTTGCAACTTCGCGGGCAAACACAATGTCGCTGCAAGGGGATGTGTCAGTTTAATAGTTCACATCGTCCCGTGGCAAGGTAATGGTAGGCAAATCGCATCTTAGCCAGCCAATACTTCGAGCAGGTACAGCATTTATCAGTTTAGCGAAGTATATTAACATCCTCCCACAAAAACGTGAAATTACTGTCTGAAAAAAAATAATATCCTTACTAATTACCCATAAACTCTACCTCTCCATTTTTTAGGAGTTTTCATAGCAGATAAAAATATCCGCAAAACTGCCAAAGGATCTGCTAAAGGAGATAACCAAAATAACCAACCAACTTTAGCTTTACTCAAATCATAAGCAGGAGCGATCGCTAATAACAAGGCAAATCTAATTAATAGTAAAAATAAATTTAATCCAAATAACAAAAACCTGGAAGACAAAGAAACATCAACAGGCAAATTAAACAATAAATAACTCAAAACTATCAACAAAGGCAAACCCTGGGTAGCTGACAATAACCACAGGTCACTCCAAACTTGAGCAGTAGGGGAAGCATCCTTCAGGTCAAGCGATCGCCCCCACTCCTGCCAAGTTTCTGCCATACCCTCATACATCCTGACCTGCAAAACCTCCGCCCCATCCAAAAACCCCACTTTAAAACCTTGGGCAGCAATATTTCTAGCCAGAGTTACATCATCACAAAAAGAACCCTTAGCACTGCTATAACCTCCCACCTCTGACAACACCGAGCGCCGACACAGAAAACACTGACCATTGGCCATAACTCGTTCCGGTGTTTGTGCCCCCGTGCCCGTAGGTCCAAATCTATAGACCAACGTGATGAGTAAAGCAGGTTGTAGCCACAGTTCTCCTGGATATTTCAGAATAAACTGTGGCGACAACGAAATGAGGTCATAGTTTTCAGCTTCTGCCTTTTTGACCAAACTAGCGACCAACCCAGGGTTTGGTTGAATATCTGCATCTACCCCGAGAAACCATTCACTCTCTGGAGAGCTTCTCAAAAAGCCTGTATGCAAAGCCCACGGACGACCTACCCATCCAGAGGGCAAAGGGTCATCCGTAATTAAGCGAAATCTTGGGTCTGTTTCTGCCTTAGTTTTGACTATATATTGAGTATCATCTACCGAGTTACTATCAACAATGATAAATTCCCGCACTTCGTAACTTTGCCGACTCAACCCAAGCAAACAGGGAGTAATACGAGTGGCCTCATTGAGAGTTGGTATGACAACAGTTACTTTACCTACTAATTCTGGTGTGGGCGAATCAGGTTTTAATGGCGGTTGGCGAGTAGGACCTTTAATGAGACGCGATAGTAGGATAGCTGTTGCTGGTAGTTGCAACAGTAAAATGATAAAAAAAAAGGCTTCAGGCATGATTTGGTATTCTATTGGGCAATATTTTAGACTTTATATTATCTCTCAAACAAAGCCAAGAATTTATTTTTTCAAATACCTTTGCCCCTGGTGTTCTGCTTCATAAAACTGATACAAAGCGTCACATAACGTTACAAATTGATGTTTACTTCCTGCTTCTACTGAGGCCGTCGGCGGTTACTCATCCACAGACATTGACGGTCAAGCCAACCGCATATCTAAACTCTATACCTACATTTAAATCTTTGTCAATCAACATCAGAAAAAAGTCCTCAAACCCTGATTGCGTCGTTCCTAGTAGGGAGCGGGATTTCTTCTGAGGTCTATGTCTATATAGATAGACTGCCAGAAATGTTTCAGCCGCGATTAGTGCAGAATATACAAATTTCACCCTCGTTACTACTTGCCTGTGATAACTAGCGTATTATATCTCTAAGTTACGCAAATTATTAACTAAGTCGAAACTCTCTCAAACTTAAAACTGATATAACTTTTGAGTTATTTTGTAAGCATTTCCTGTGGAATGCTGCGCAAACAGCTATTAGCTGTCAGCTCTCAGCTCTCAAGGGGGTTTTAACGAATATAGACTTTACAGCCAGCTTTTAGGCGTAAGTATAAATTCTGACTCAATTAGTAAAGCTTTTATCTAAAACTAAAAGCAATAGCTGATGGCTGATAGCTGACGGCTGAATGCTTATGTTATTTAATAGCCATTTTTACCTGCGTCGCAGGTACTTTTACCTCATCATCACTCATCGCATTATCGAGGGACATATCCACCTCACTCAATTGATTAGCTGGAGATATCCACCACAGGGCGATCGCTGGAATTACCCCTAGAACTACACTCAAACAAGTGGGTAATAAGAATCTAGAATCTAAGGCAACTACAGTAATTGTTGCTCCAAAAGCAAAGTTAACTAAATAGGTAATGAGTGGCAGATTTAACTCTTGACGGGACAATGAAATTGTTTTCTTGCGCCAAAACCAAGCAGCTACAGATATATATATTGCACCTGTACCTACCCATCCTACTAAGTTGCGGTAAGGCATACCAAAGAAAGAGCCTTCCTCTTGAAATGTCCAAAACGGAAATGGTGCCTGACTCATGGCTGGGTCAAGGACTAAGTCCCAAGCTGTTAGAAGCACTGCTCCTGTAGCGATCGCTCCTACATGACGTATCCAAGAACTAGAGCTATTGACTTGTAAACCACAACGAGCTAGTAAATAACAAACCAATCCCATATAAAACCAAGATAAGGGAATAGTAAAAGGTACTAAACCTGCAATTTTGTTAAACTAAGCCAGGCAAGTTACCTTACCCGACTCGTCTTCAGAACCGGACGTGAGACTTTCATCTCATCACGGCTCCTCTCCTAAACGTCCCTTTTCATGGGTACACCCCTGCCTTAATATCAACATATCATCAACCCATAAATAACCTTCAGGTAAGTCCTGTAACTTCGGTTGTATGTATGTGTTTTTATCTAAGGCAGTTTTAGTATCGTGGCAATGTCGGTGCAACAATTGTTTATTCTTATATGTGTTGTCACCACCTTTAGACCTTGGAATTATATGGTCAACTTCAATTAGGTCGGTTGGTCTAAAGTGTAATCCACAAGATGCGCATTTACCTTTTTGTCGCTTAAGTAGCGTTGTTACTTCCTTCCTTACGGCTGGATGTTTGCCAATTCTGCTACCCCAATAAGTCCAGTCACCGTCAAAGGGTGATTTATTACCTTTCACTTTGATGTGTCGTACAATAGGCACATCTGAGTGTCGGTTTAGTATATAGTCGCCGTCGTTAAATTCCCAGTTTCTGGTTTTGCTAACTTTGGGGAAATACTTTTTCTTAACCCAAGTAACGGACTTATTTGGATGCCTTCTACTTGCCCATCTCCATAATCTCTTCCATAGGAGATGGTCTGTTTTACTGAATATCTCTTTGCTAACTACGGTTGAAAAGTAGTTAGCCCATCCTCTTATTATCGGGTTTAATTTGGTTATTAAAGCTTTTACAGAGGCAGTTTTATTAGAATTAAGTATTTCTGCCAATTTTCGATAATGAGTTTTTATACTCTTAGGGGACGGTTTAATCAGCGTCTTAAATCCTTGTTTGGCTGTATTTACTTTCCATTGCCTGATAGTGAAACCTAAGAAGTCAAATCCTGGTTTATTCCCTTCATATTCTTCCAAGGTGTGGGCAATTCTGGTTTTTTCTGGCTTTAGTTCTAATCCTGCCTGGTTTAACCATTCCTGTATAACGGTTTTTGCTTCTAACACTACTTTGATGTCTTCATGTAGGATTACAAAGTCATCAGCATAGCGTATTAGATTGAGACTTTTTACTTTATCTTGCCAGCCTTTTTGACGACCTTTTGCATTTCTAAAGTCTATGGTTTTGGCAAATTCTTTTAGTCTTTCTTCCATACCGTGCAGGGCGATGTTTGCTAGCAGGGGACTTATTACCCCTCCCTGTGGTGTTCCTTCCACAGATTCTAGGAATTGATTATTGTCAAACACTCCAGACTTTAACCATTGTTTGATTAATCGTCTGTAAGGAGATTGACCTATCTTTCCTAGAAGTGCATCATGGTTAATTCGGTCGAAACACTTAGATATGTCAGCATCTAATACATATTTAGGTTTCATGTGGACACTGAGATAGATTGCATCAATAGCATCATGTGTTGACCGTCCTGGCCTAAAACCATAGCTATTAGGTTCAAAACGTGCCTCCCACTCTGGTTCCATACCTAACTTAACCAAGGCTTGTAACGCTCTATCATACACAGTAGGTATGCCTAACGGGCGTTTTTCATCTTTCCCTGGTTTTGGTATATAGACTCTGCGGGTCGGGCTTGCCTTGAGGTGGCGTGATGAGAGTAGGTTCACCAAGTTGAATCTTTGTATGGGTGTCAGGTTTTTGATTCCATCTACCCCGGAAGTTTTCTTTCCCTGGTTATCCTGTGTCACGCGCCTAACAGCTAGCAACCTAGCGTAATAACTTTTTAAAAGAAGTTTTTGGTATCTGTGCATCTTGCGGAGTTCGCCACGGCTGGATGCTCTGTAAATCAATTTTTGTAATTTGAATACAGATTTCTCTACCTTCTTCCAATTGATATCCTTCCATTTTTGGACCGGATTGATTGAAATTTGTGAAGGTATGTCGCCTATATCCCTTGCTACGCTTAAAAATGGCTTAGGATTCCCTAACTTTCTTTTCAGTGTCTGAGCTTTATTCATTACTATTCATTGCCTTACATTACGTCTAACAGTGAGGTACGTCTGCAAATTAATGCTTCTTACCCAATCCTACTCTCCCTAAAACCTACGTCCAAAGCGTAGATTGACCTTGAATGGCTTCCTAAGTTCTCGACCTATATTCTTAGGATGTCTTAGAGAGGTTTCCTCGTTCCCTTATTCCTTTAATTACGACTGATTTAGTGGGGTAAAATCTCCCGGAGGGTTCAGCATGGTTGTCGATAATCCCGGATACATAAGATTATCCAATGACCCTCTGACTTTCGTCCTACATTCCTTAGCTACCTTTGGAATGGTTTAGCTTGACGGGAGTTTGATTACCTTTCTGTTCGTCCACTTGTCAATCTTTGCTCGCGGTATCGTTCCTCGGTAACTGGTATTGTCCCGCTTTTAGACCAGCTTCATCAGTTTGATGTTCAGTCTCCCCAATGTGGCCTATGCTGTCAACCTAACAACAAGGCGGATGGAATTTCACCACCAAGGTAATAAGAGTTATTCACAAGTCGAGGTTGTCCTCATGTGGTGACTTTGAATGGCCATTTATACCTAGTCACCTAGTTTAGTGGCCAACGAGTCGCACGTATCCTAAGCCACTCAGGTAAGCATAATTCCCGAAAGGAAAACCCGTGCTAGTGCCCAATAGTTCGCTACTCAAAGATAGAAACATAGAAGGCAGCATAAAAGCCAGAGTTGTACCTATTCCTAAGTTCCTCATGCTATATAAGGCAACTGCTAATGCTCCAAAGATAATATAAGTTGCTCCTCCTCCTGCCATGCTCCATTGGAACGCAGTTTGTCCTACTGGGGGTAAGCTGACAATAATTTCAGGATTAGGTAGAACTATTAACAGACCTGCTAGTCCAAAAACTGTTGACAAAATGTGTACGAGTAATAGATAGCGTTCGGCAATCATAAGTTGCTTCATAGAAGTCCTATTTCTGAGTTCAAAAATCAGTAAATTTCTAGTTTTGTGTTCTTGCGAAAATACTCCAAATCTATTCTGTACATCAGCAGCAGAAAGTTGGAAGTATTTTTGCTGAGTGGGACTAATTTTTTCGAGAAACCAATCCTGCAAAACACTACCTATTAGTTTACAAATCTTTACAAGAAAAAGAACCAGAATAACTTATATCTTTTGTTTTACTTTGTATTTTTAAAATTCGTTTTAAGAAATTATCATAAATAAAATTATTAATATTATCATACTTAATTGAAAATGTCAATATCTGTGATGAGCATAATCGTCTAAATCAACATAGTGCAACGCAGTGGAAATAATCCAGTAGCTAAAAAATAATAAAAGCCTTACCAATCAAGACTTTTGAATTTTGAATTCCGCTTAGTGGCACTAGCTTCTGCAAAAAGTATTCTGCAAAATAAGCTGATTTTTCAAATAAGATTAAGGAAATTATATTGACATACTCCCGACGTTGCGCAATTGCGACAACGGGGGATTCTTCAACCCGCAAAGGAGTTGCAGTTTATACAGAGGTGATGTCCTCCCCCTGTGTCCTTAAGCATACCATGTTCTGGCTTTCATCCCCTGCCTAAAGGCGAGGAGCTTTCAACCTTGTTCCTTCTGTATAAACTTAGTTCAAATAAAATAAATATTAACAGGAGATTAAGTGATTATAGAAATTTTCACAACAGGAATTATAGTCTTAACTATAGTTCTAGGTTTAGGCTATTTAGCACTAGAATTACAATACCGTAGTCGTCCAGGAAATGCTTTAGAACTAACCTCTGGAGAATGGCATTTAGCAGTTGCAGAACCAGAAAATTACCTATTAGTAGGTGAAATGGAATTATGCAACCGTACCAAAAGCTTAGAAATTATGGTGCCAGAAATACAAGCAGAAGTAAAACTGCTGTCTGGTGCAAGTTTAGAAAAAGTAAATTATCAAACTCGAATTATTCCTTTCCATGAAGATGCCTCAGCTAGACCCGATGACTATTGGTTTGCTTATATCGTTAAAGTAGGAAAAAAGACAAAACTGAAAATATCAATTGATATTCGCGGGGAAAATCTAGACCAACTCAAGTCAGCTTGGATTAAAGTCAATTATATTACCTATGGACCTCAAGGTCGCATTCTCAAAGTTCGTCATATTGTAGTGCCTCTCAAATTTCCCGACCCTAAAGCTATTCCAAATCAGCGAGAAGCGCAGAATGCAACAGTATTTCCCATTCGCACTCACTTATTAACAGAATTAGACGATCCGATAGAAATTGTCAAACGTTATGTAGTTCCTCATGCTCAACCAGGGGACATAGTGACTATTGGTGAAACACCCCTGGCCCTAATACAAGGTCGTTTTCGTCACCCCACTGACGTTAAACCTGGATGGGTAGCCAAACGTATATGTTACTTCTTTCTGCCCACTTCAAGTCTGGCAACAGCTTGTGGGATGCAAACTCTGGTAGATATTGTTGGACCAGTAAAAGTCTTGATGGCCTTTTTGGGAGGAGCTATAGCCAAATTATTAGGTAAACCCGGTATGTTCTATCAATTTGCAGGAGAACAAGCCAGACTAATAGATGATGTTACCGGAACTTTACCTCCTTATGACCAATTTATAGTTTTAGGCCCAGAAAATCCTCAACAATTAGTAGAACAAATCCAAAAAGCAACTGGCCTGGGTGCGGCGATCGTAGATGTTAACGATTTGAAAGCAGTTAAAATATTAGCAGCAACCTCTAATGTGTCTACCTCTTTATTAGAGGAAGCTTTAAGAAGTAATCCTGCAGGAAACGCGGATGAACAAACCCCAGTAGTTTTGATCAGGCCATCATCATCTTGAGGAAGGCAGAAGGCAGGAGGCAGAAGGCAGAAGGCAGAGGGGAAAATTACTTATGGATAGTCTTCTACACGCCATTCTGTGTCTTATAACCCCAAGCAATTTTAAGTACCACAAGTGACGGTGGGATTAAACCCGCAAAAGAAAAGATAAAACAAGAAGTTGATGGAAATGAAAGCAAAAAAAGTGAAGATGACTAATAGACATCTCCAATAATCAAAAATAAAATCAATTCTTATCTATAAATTATCAATTATTTCTCCCTGTTGCCTGTTGTCTGTTGCCTGTTGCCTGTGGCCTGTGGCCTCTTTTCTGGAGATGACTAATGACAAGATATAAAGTATTAATAATGCTTATATAACTAATCTGAAACAACTATAAACTCACACCTATTTTAGTCATTCAAAATTATCTGGATGACTAAAACCTGGTTTAGCCAAATTTTCAGTTCCACAAAAATCAAAACTTTATTTGAGATAAGCACCTAAAAATCTAGAAGAAAAAATAATGAAACCTTTAACCCGCCAAAACAAAAGTCAGGTGGTCATCCGTCCCCTAGAGTACCGCGACCTAGAAGCGATCAAGAACCTATGTAGGGAAACTCCAGAGGTACAACACAACCATCGAGATGTTACTTTTAACCTCTCTCCTATTAGCCTAAGCCAAAAATTACCACAAATTAGTCGTTGGTACTGGCCCATAAAATTCTTGAGCCTTTTCCCTAATCCCTGCAAATATTTGCTAACTTCCTATGTTGCAGAAGTAGATGGACAAATTAAAGGGGCAATCCAGGTATCTCCTAGCAACCGCACTCGCAGCAGTTGGCGAGTAGAAGGGATAGTTACGGAAGAAACAGGGACGAACAGAGGAATAGGTTCTCAACTATTACGATACTGCTTTGAGAAAATTTGGGAAGCACGGACATGGTTATTGGAAGTTAATGTTAATGATCAGGAGACAATGGCCCTTTATCGCCAAAATGGTTTTCAGCCATTAGCCCAAATTACTTACTGGACAATTACTCCTCAACAATTACAAGAGTTAGCCCTTTCTCAGCCCAATTTACCAAACTTACTACCTATTAGTAATGCTGATGCTCAGTTGCTCTATCAATTGGACACAGCATCTATGCCTCCTCTAGTACGGCAAGTATTTGACCGCCATATCCCAGATTTTAAAACTGGTTTTATTAGTAGTTTAATGGAGGGAGTAAGGCAATGGCTAAATCATACTGAATTGGTTAGTGGGTATGTGTTTGAACCTCAACGTAAAGCAGCGATCGGCTACTTTCAAGTACAATTATGTCGTGATGGTACACAACCACATATAGCTCAATTAACTGTACATCCAGCTTATACTTGGTTGTATCCAGAGTTATTATCTCAAATGGCAACACTTGCTCAAGATTTTCCCCATCAATCTCTACAACTTGCTTCTATTGATTATCAACCTGAACGTGAAGCATATTTAGAAAATATAAAAGCTCAACAAATTGAACATTCTTTGTTGATGTCTCGCTCTGTTTGGCATAAACTTCGAGAGTCTAAGTCTGTCATTTCTGACCTCCAGTTTTCGGAAGTTCTTCAAGGTCTGCAACCAGTTCGTAAACCAGTTCCTAGTCGTAGTTCTTTGTTAAAAATCATGCAAAATAACCATGGTAAAAGTAGTAATTCTCAGATCAAGACTAATAATAATTATTATTGGGAAGCTACAAGCGAACAGGTAAATTCTGCATCAGAATCGTCTATATCTCCGAATTCAAAAAGTGGAGATGAAGATGATAATGGAAAAATCTAGAGATGAGGAATTATTTGTGTCTAATTGAAGAAGTTTGTAGGTGGTAAGTTGAATAAGCAGTCAGATGACAACAATACTTTGTTATTTGCGAGATTTGATCAAGGGTAAGCTTGTTAATACCGCGGGTTAAGGTTGGGGGGGAAACAGAAGCTGAAATCCTCCCTAAATTATACTCAAACCTACTTTTTTTAGAGGAGAAGAGGTAATTGTTATAATTGTTATAATTGTTATTTATTAATTGTTAAACATCTCCAATCGATCACGAACAGGAGTGAGATATTTGTCACAAATCCTAAGAAGTATAATATGTAGATTAAGGAGTTGAATGTTCAATGTCTCAATCTCGAATTTCAGCACTGGGTTTAGATGTAGGTAGAAAACGTATGGGGGTCGCAGGATGTGATGGTACTGGTTTAATTGCTACTGGTATTACTACTATTAGACGTACCTCTTTTCAAGAAGATATAGCTAAGTTAAAAGTTATTATCCAAGAACGTCAAGTACAAGTCCTGATCGTAGGTTTACCATACTCTATGAATGGTTCTATAGGTTTTCAAGCTAAACAAATACAAAAATATTCTCAAAGATTGTCACAGGCTCTAGATCTACCTATAGAATATGTTGATGAACGTTTGACTTCAGTTCAAGCTGAGGAAATGTTGAAAGCTGCGAATATTTCTCCTTCTCAGAATAAACATTTAATTGATAGAAAAGCGGCAGCTTTGATTTTACAGCAATGGCTGGATGAACGTAGAAAAAACAAAAACAATGTTAGTTCACAAGTAAATAATTCAATAGATATAGAAAAACCTATTACATAGAAGAGAAATAAATTTATTTCAATTAATGTATAAAAAATTATGATATCTATAAAATATAGTATTATGTAAAGTACATTTTACCAATTATCAATTTTGCAGGCATGATTTAAGATGACTATACTTATTCAATAATCAACATAATACTATAGAGAAAAAACTTCACAAATTAAAATTCCAAGTAATCTTAATATCTTGAAAAATAGCCAATAAATACTAAATATAAAAGTAGAGTTATAATCAGGTTAGTTAAATTTTACTGTGCTCAAGTATAACTCTGATAAATGATAGTTAATTGTTAATTGTTAATTGTTAATTTTCTAGAAAAAGATCTATGATATTTGAGAATCTGATAGGAAAACTGTTGAGTATTGAAATACATAATACCTACAGTTATCTAGCAGAATCTAAAAATCGGCCTAATGGTCATTAACAAAAACTCGATCTATTAGACCTTGTTTGAACCTTGATGAACATAATTTATCTATATTTATCTATACTTAGAGCACTACTAAAGTGAAAAAATCATCCAAATACCCAAAATGTTTTCATCCCCAGAATCACAAGAAAATGGACAATTTCCAGAAACTTATGTCACTTTAACTGATGAGGCAGAGCGATCGCTATGTTGTACTGTAGAGTATTCTCTGGAGTTAGATAACCAAGAGTATGTAATGTTACTACCAATAGACTTACCGATAGAAATATTTACTTGGGCACAAGGAGATTCAGACCAGGCAAGTATTCCTGTAGGTGATGAAATGGAAATCGATCGAATTTTTGATACTGCCAAAGTTGTACTTGAAGAACAAAACCTTACACTTCAAAGAACAGCTATAATTTTAACTGTTACTGGGGAGTTACCAGAATGGGATGAAGATGAACTAGATGAAGTAGATGAAAATGATGAAGAAGGTGAATATTACGAAGAATTGGCCACTTTTTTATATAAAGACCAGAAATACGCAATATATACACCATTAGATCCATTTTTAATTCCAGCTCGTAAAAGTGATGATGGAAAACTAGAATTGCTTTCAGAAGAAGAGTTTCAGCAAATTCAGCCCATGGTTCAATCAATGCTAGAAGATCAACTTTTCAATGATATGGAATAAACTATTTAGGGTGTGCTGAATAAAGTTTTTTTGTAGGGGTAGGAGACAGGAGACAGGAGAAAGGAGACAGGAGACAGGAGAAATGGGAATGAGTAAGGAGGTAGGAGTAATAATTGTCCCAAGATTGTTCTGCTCAACTATGCACCTAAAATACTAGCTTTTTGAGCCAAATCAACTGAAACAGGCGCACTGCAATTCGACCCTCACAGTACTCAAAGCTTTATATATCAATATTTTTATCATTAATCAGCAAGCCCTATTTAAAACTTTGATCAAATCAGGGTTATTTAGTCAACGATTTAGACCTACAATTATGCTCTAGAATAACCTAAATAATCATCTTCGCTACAAACTCAGCTAAGAGAACCTTGAGGATAAAGTATTAACTAATCAAATGAAAAATAGTATTAAACTAATTTCCAATCGTGCCCTATTCTATTTGGCCATCTTGCCTGTAAGCTGTGGTATTTTTGCTTGGCAGGGTTGGGCCTGGTGGAGTTGGGTTAGTGGCCCTCTAGTAACGAACACATCATCTACTCAGTCTCCAGAAGAAAATGCTGTAACCATTAAAATTCCAGTGGGAACTTATGGTCAACAAATAGGTGAAGATTTAGAAGCTGCTGGTATTATTCGTTCTGCAACAGCTTGGAATTTCTGGGTCAAATGGTTGGGAATGCAAAATTCTGATTTAGAGTTTAAAGCAGGAACTTATAAATTATCGCCGACAGAACCACTCAGCGCGATCGCAGATAAAATTCTAGACGGAGATGTAGTTAAACTCAGCTACACCATTCGTGAAGGATGGTCAATTCAACAAATGGCTGAATATTTAGAAGCTCAAGGATTTTTTCCTGCTGCTGATTTTATTGCTGCTACTAAAAATATTCCTTATGACAAATTTCCCTGGTTACCAAGTAATATACCTCACTTAGAGGGTTATTTATTCCCAGATACCTATAAGATAGAAGCGGAACAAAACACTGCTGAAGCTATTATTAATCAAATGTTAGGGCAGTTTGAAAAAATAGCATTGCCTGTATATCAGAAAAATCAGAATAATGCCGAAAATTTTAACCTCCATGAGTGGGTGACATTGGCGAGTATTGTAGAAAAGGAATCTGTAGTTGCTGAGGAACGAGGTGTAATTTCCGGTGTATTTAACAATCGCTTGAAGAAAGGTATGAGGTTAGCTGCAGACCCAACAGTGGAATATGGCCTTGGTATTCGTCAAACAAAAGAGAAACCTCTTACCTATCGTCAGGTTGAAACTCCTTCTCCTTATAATACTTATCTGAATATTGGTTTACCACCAACAGCAATTGCTAGTCCTGGTTTAGCTTCTTTAGAAGCAACTCTTAATCCAGATGATACTGAATATTTATATTTTATGGCCAGGTATGATGGTACTCATATTTTCAGTCGTACTGCGGCAGAACATGAGGCTGCTATTGCAGAGGTAGAAAGAATGTTATCATCTCAGTAGCTAGTAGTTTTTTTTGTTTTTTTTGATGAGTAAGAAAGTCAAAATTAGCAGTTTATGAATAATATTTAGACTGCACTAATATTTTACTTTTGACTTTTAACTTATTTCATGGAAAATTATTGTGATTATTTATAATAAATATTAATTTTATGTCTTGGGGTAAACTTTTACAGCCAGATTTAGTTTTGGGAAACTCAATTTTAAGTCTAACATTGGGAATTATTCAAAAAAATCAAATTAAAGGGTTAGTTTTAGATGTAGATGACACTCTTGTACCAATTCGTGACAGTAATACTTCTCCAGAATTAAGTGAATGGGTAGAAGAAATTAGAGCTATCACAAGTCTATGGTTAGTAAGTAATAATCTGAGCCAATATAGAATAGCTCGTATTGCCGAGTCTCTTAATATACCTTATATTGCTGGAGCTGGTAAACCTTCTCGCCGTAAATTAAAAAAAGCTGTTGATGCGATGAATTTACCAGTAGAACAAGTTGCAATGGTAGGCGATCGCTTATTTACTGATGTTTTAGCAGGAAATCGTTTAGGAATGTTTACTATTCTTGTTGAACCTATATCTAATAATATGGATTCAGAATTTCCTAATTATGGAGTTCGCTCTTTTGAGATCTGGTTTTCTCAACTTCTAGGAGCATCTTTAAGTATGAGTCCCTACAGTTTAATGCCTGGAAATAAGAAATAATTGTTCATTGAAGAAGGCAGAAGGTAGAAGGGAAAATTGCTGATTGATAGTCAACGACTGGCCATTTCGTGTCTTATTAACCCCAAACAATTTTAAGTACTCTGTAGACGGTGGGTTATTAAATCTGCCACAGAAAAGATAGATAATTAATATATAGATTAAGGGTGATAATTTGAAGATTATTAATATTATTTGAGGTAGAACTTATTTCTTGTTCAAAGCCGTTATTAACGGCTATATTTTTAGTTTTTGACTTCAGCTATTTCTATTATTCGACCATTCCAGTCTTTAACTAATAAATTTAGGGGTCTCTCACTTCTAATTTTGTATTTAATACCTCGCATTTGTACGCGCATTAATATTTGTTCTAAACAATCTTTATCAAAGCAAACATGACGTTGATTATTTCTTGTACCTAGACTTGCTCCACTAATAATATGTACCTGAGTATTTTTCATCAATTGATACCATAAACCATCTGAAACTGCTGTTCCTTGATTAGTAGTACTTGGTCTGGAATAATCGCTTGATAGATAAAGTGGATCTATACCTGTTGCACCTAATGTTTGTTCATAATTATAGTAGTAATGTAAAGGTACTTCTGCTACTGGTAAATCCAACATTCCTTCATAAAATTGTTGAGCAATGGCTAAGTCTGAAACCATGATTGTGTAAACTTTCGGGGCGCTAGTAAGAAACATCCACATAGCTACAGCATAAGCTGCTAGTAGCATGACCATTATTCCTTGGGTAGAAAATAAACTATCAAGTGGTAACTCTGGTAAAAAAGCTCCTAAAGGTAACTGGGGGAGTAGAAAAGCCATCATATTTACTACTAACATCATTTAATCAAATATTTAAGAATTTTGACACTCCACGGGATAAATCCGCGTGGATTCTTAAGCGGAACAAATTTGCCGGGATAAATCCACGTCAAATTTTACCCTTAATGGCATAGCCAAAGATGCCTCTAGTCTGTCCGGGGTAAACCCATTCAGGTTGCTTTTGACTCCAATATTTGCAGCTCCGTTACAATCTGCATTTATCAATTTATTCTGCTTAGTTTTGTACAAACCGCGTTTGACTCGCTTGCCACTAAAACTGTATTCATTCGGGTTATTAGCATTGTAAACAGGTATCCGATCACCGTCTAAAAAACTAGCCTTAGAGGTATAAGACTCCTCCTGTTCTATATAGGTTAATCCATACCTATCACACATAGCTTTTAGTTTAAACCTGAAACTATGGTGTGGTATTTGTACAAATTTTTGGTACCCACCCCTCTTGCTCCCCTCCCTGGAGGGGATGGGGGTGGGTGATACTTTGTTTTATTCGGTGATTTACGCCAACAACAATAGTAAATATCTTGTTTTCACTACACCAGTTGATTAAATATCTAGCTGCTTTATTCAGGTAATCTCTAACTTTATTGTTCCGATTTACTGTTATGCTGACTTGCTTTTTGGTTAAATCTTTGATGCCTTGTTTATCCTTTATAGACTGTATTCTAGAATGTTCCTTGTTGTACCATTGGTTGATTGATTTAAGCTTTCTACCGTCTAAAATAAACGATGACCCAGTATTCGATACACAAGTTGCTAGATTGTCTAGACCAAGGTCTATTGCTAAAGCATTGTCAGATTTTACTATCTGCTGCGATTCAACTTCAGTAATAAATTCTACCTCAAAAAACCTAGCATCATATCTAGAAATTATTCTAACTTCCTTGAGATTTTTACCTACTAATCTTTCTGGAAATGGAATTTTAACTGCACCATATTCAGCCTTAAATTTCCGCGACATAGGAATATTGAAATATCCATTTCTCACCTTAATTCGAGGTATTATTAAAGGAAAATATCCTTCTTTGTTGAGGTATCTAGGCAATCGTATTTGTTCAAAACTATAATTACCTTCTTTAGCTTTTTGGATTAAGTTAAAAAACGACTTAAAAGACCTATCTACCACTTTTAATGTTTGCTGTGCAATATCGGTTTGAAGGAGTTGATAATTTTCGTTATCTTTGCAGTAATGGTAATTTGACTCATATCTTAGATATCCGCCTTCAGCAAAATAGAACTGTCTCACAGAGTAAAGGCCCACATTGTACATATTTTTGGATAATCTGCACAATTGTCTTAAGGCTTTAAACTCCTGGCTTGACAGGTTTCTAATTTTGTTCTTTTGGGTAAGATACATAGTGAATTTTTGCGCTTATAATACACATTTAGGCGATAATATTCAAATACTGCAATTTTTGACTACGGATTAAAATCCGCGCCCGTCGTTTCCATCCACCGCTTAAAAGACGGTGGTTTCACACTTACCGATTTTTTATGATGATTAATTTTTGTGGTCTTAGCACAAACTTTATTTAATTAAGTTTAACCTTACTATTATATTATAGAGTAGTTCTGAAGTACTCAACAGCAAAGGTAATTCCTTAAGAAGTAATTATCTTTATTTGTTTGTGGCGGGTTTAATACCCAACCGTGTATACGGTGCTAAAAATTGTTTGAGCTTATGATACAGGGAGTGGCCAATCGCTGACTATCCATGAGCAATTCTGCCTTCTGCCTTCTGCCTTCTGACTTCTTCAAAGTGAAATATCTTCAAGTATTTGTCTACGGTACTCTTAAACCAGGAGAGGCAAACTACAAATTCTATTGTGCTGAATATGTTGTGGATGCTTTTCCGGCAATGACTAATGGTCTGTTGTATGAGCTGCCTTTTGGCTATCCAGCTATGACTAGAGGAGATATGAATGTACATGGATTTGTATTATCATTCAGAAATCCAGAGGTTTTGTTAGATTTGGACTTATTAGAAGATTATCATCCTAAACGCCTTCCAGAAGAAAACGAGTACCAGAGACAAAAAATTGATACCTTTGGACTTAATGGAGAATATTTATGCACTGTCTGGAGCTACCTAATGTTACCAGAAAAGGTTCAGTTATTTGGTGGTAAATTATTACCTAGTGGATTTTGGACAAACCATTGACGAAGTTAGAAGTTATTTTTGTCACGGGAATTTTGAGTAACCCTCCAAAAATATTTGGTCTTAAAAAGCGTGGTTAAAGACCCAATTATTTTGATAAACCCTTCTAATTCCAAGATATTAAAGGAATATAATTTGCACGCTACTTTAATTTGGCAATCTTATTGTTGCTTATTGATTTTTTAGTGGTGCAATTGGAGGTTGAGGAATTTGAAGTACTGGATCATTTATAGTTAACATCACATTATTAGGATTCACTATTTCTATTACAGGTTCATTTAAAGCAATTTGTACAGTTTCAGAATTAGAATGTTCAGCTAGCTGCAGAATATTGGTCCGACTATTTGAGATTATTCCCGATATAAATGCAATACATAGAGCAGCAATAGCACTACCACCTAAAACAAAATTTCGTTTCGATCTACGATCAATTTTATCAAATACTCGATCGACCATTATCTCCACAGGTTCTACTTTTGGAGGTACTGGCATTCTTTGAAATTCAGAATGTAGTTGTAGTAGTCTTTGATAGAGGTGTTTGGCAACTGGATCTGTAGCAAGTAGAAGTTCTACTTCTCTACGTTGTGATGGAGTTACTTCACCATCTAAATATGCACTTACTAATTCAAACCTTTCTTGTTCCATCATTTTTTTTCACCCTGAAATTGATTATCTAAGTTATTTGAATTAACATTTTTATTCATAGTTCACATTACAGAAAATTTTGATATTTTATCAGAAAAGTTAATTGAATTATTTTTGTTTTATTCTATTAAATTTGATTAATATTTAGAGATTTTTCTTGACTAAATTTTTACTCAAAATTCAATTACTTATTATATGTATATCATTCAAATATCTAGATATTTTTGGAGCTGTAATTGTAATCTTTGCCTAGCTCTAGCAATTCTTGATTTGACAGTACCTAGAGAAACTCCAGTAATTTCTGCAATTTCTTCATAAGATAAACCTTCTATTTCTCTCAGTACAATTGTCACCCTAAATACTTCTGGTAGTTGAGAGATTGCATCCCTCAGATAATCATAAAATTCTTGTGTACTTAACTCTTCTTCTGGCCCTGGAGCATTTGTAGCAATCTCCCAATCTATAATACCATCATCTAAAGCCAAAGGAGCGTCTAACGATAGAGGAGGGGTAACTCGTTTTCTCTTCCGTAACTCATCATAAAACAGATTAGTTGTGATACGACTCAGCCAACTCTTAAACTTTACTGGCTCTTGTAATCTTTTAATGTTACGGTATACACGAATCCAAACCTCTTGAGCCAAATCTGAGCGGTCTTGCCATTCAGGGGCTAAATGATACAAAATTTTATCTACATGGAGTTGGTATCGATGTAGAAGTTCTGCAAAGATTGCACGATCTGGGCGCTGACCTTGTTGGCAACGCAGTACTAGATCGTAGTTAGAGAGTTTTTCAGGTGGCAATTCCACTTGCGAAAGGGTTTGTTCAACCTTAGACCAGGGTACAGATATATATTGATTCATCAGCGGAACTGGCTCAATAATTTTGTTATTTAGCTCTAATTCCAGTTAGACGAGAAATCTTTTCTAGAGTTCCCAATTCTCCACTTTCGGTGGAAGAGAGTGGCGATCAGAAAATTTGTTATGGCGCTACTTGAATAGGGAATAGGGAATAGCTAACTTTAAAAGGGTTTTCGGTACGGAAACGCTCCGCTAATAAGATTGAAAAATGTCTTAACCAATTCTTGTAGTGCTATAAATAACTTTTTCCCGACTTCCCTTTTTTCCTTGATCTTTTCTTTTGAGGGTTTAATACCCCACCGTCAACGGGGGTGCTGAAAATTGTTTGGAGTTATTAAGAGACGGAGTGGCCAATTGTTGACTATCCATAAGCAATTTTACCGAATAATTAAGGTGAAATGCCTCTCCTTTAAAGGAGAAATAAGCGGTCGTTAGCGCAGCTTCCCGAAGGGTGGGATGGCGAGGTCTCCTCGCCATATCCAATCGACCAAGAGAGAAAAAATTTTCATAATTAGTTAATCCTCTTCTTTATTAAGGAAAGGTAATTATTAATTATTAATTATTAATTATTAATTATATCTATTGCTCTTCACAAGCTCCAATACTGACCCAACTACTTGACCCATCGGCCCAATGTTCTTTTTTCCATATAGGAGCTGTATGTTTCAAAGTATCAATGCCATAACGGCAAGCTTCAAAAGCTTCTGAACGGTGTGGACAACCAATGGCCACTAAAACACTTATTTCACCAATTTTTAAACGTCCCACTCGATGATGAATGACCACGGTCTCGACTTCTGGCCATTGACTACGAATTTCTGTAGAGATTTGCTCAAAAACTTTTATGGCCATAGGTTGATAGGCTTGATATTCTAAGGACACTACAGATTTACCGTCTGTTTGATTGCGAACCATTCCACTCATTACTACTACAGCACCATTGGCAGGATTATCGGCTAATGTGTAGATTTCAGCAATAGACAAAGGAGCTATGGTAATAGCAAAATGATTTTGTTCTGGTTTTAGTTTGGTAGATAAAGGTACTTTTAAACTAGAATTCATAGTATTATTAATAATTGGTTTCCACTCATGTTAAAGATTATATCGAACGTAGCAAAGTTTATATATTTTTAGGGAAAATCAGGAGTTATTTACTGCTTCATTTTTTATTTTTTTATATATTTTTGCTTGGTTTAAATAAAGTAGTTGGATTGAAAATTATTTAAGTATAATTGTTTATATTCAGCAGTCTATATTGGTATTTATCAACTGAAGTATAACTCAAAATATCTATAAAATGTCTGTCTACAGAAAGAAAATATTATTGCTATTATATTATGGCATTTTTTAGAGAACAGTACACATTTATTTCTCCTTTTTATGTTACTTTTTCCTTATTCTCTAAAATCTGTAATTTTTTACAGAAAAATTCTGGTCGAAAGCCCCTTTTAAGGGGATAAAAAAATAGAATATTCCTTATGTCAAACCTCCTTATTGTAGAGATACTGATGAATGATGACTGATAACTGATGACTGATAACTGAAATGACCTCACTAATATCATACTTAACTATGTTCAAGATTCTGTTTTGCTTCCACCTAAAAGATATAGTAAAGCCATTCGTACAGCAATACCACTGGTGACTTGTTGAGAAATTAAACTTAATTGAGGGTCATCCATTAAGTCAGAACTAATTTCTACTCCTCGGTTAACAGGTCCAGGGTGTAATAATTTGACTCCTGGTTGACAAAGTTTGAGGCGATCGCGTGTAATACCAAATAATTGATGATATTCTCGTAAACTAGGCAATAAAGATTCGCTCATTCTTTCTTTTTGGAGGCGTAGGGTCATTACAAAGTCAGCTTTTTCTAGAGCTGGTTTAATATCCCAATGTACAAATAGTTTACTCGGTCTATTTTTGCCAAATTCGGCGAAATATTTAGGTAGTAAAGTAGGTGTTCCAGCTAAATGTACTTCGGCACCGGAAGCCGTCAAACTCCAAATATTAGACCGTGCTACTCTAGAGTGGAGGATATCTCCCACGATAGCAATTTTTTTTCCTTCTAAAAGTTCTATTCTAGGTTGAGTTGAGTCTAACAACATACAGATAGTAAATAGGTCAAGTAAAGCTTGAGAAGGATGTTCATGTTGACCATCTCCAGCATTCAGAATTCGTACTCCATAACCCTTGCGATCCATTTCCGAAGCGATCGCTGCGGGAACTCCTGCATCACGATGTCGAATGACCATCATATCTGTTCCCATTGCTAGATAGGTCATTGCTGTATCCAGGATAGTTTCTCCTTTGCTCAGAGAAGAAGTACCAGGGGCAAAATTTAGAGTATCTGCTGACAAACGTTTCGCAGCTAGTTCAAAACTATTGCGGGTGCGTGTGGAGGGTTCAAAGAATAAGTTTGCTACTACTAGACCTTGTAATGCTGGTACTTTCTTCATCCGGCGACCTAAAACTTCTTGAAAACTAGCTGCTGTGTGTAGTACAATATTGTATTCATTGGGTGTAAATTCTGCTAGAGATAAAATATGACGACGAGTCCAGAGGTTTGTAGACATTTTCAATTCAACTTTTGTGAGATGATTATCAGTTAATTAATTGGTTTCGATTAATATTATAGGGGTTATAGAGATAGTTTTATTCATTAATTTATAATTGATAATGGATAATTAATAATTACCTCTGCTTAAAACCTTTTTTGATTGAATATCAGGAAATATTATTTATTTTTTTATCTCCTTAAAAGAGGGAGATTTTAAACCAGAACTATTTAATTATTAATTATTAATGATTAGGCAAAAAAATCTGATAAAAAATAATAAAAAAGTAGTTTTCACCGAATAATTAAGATTTAAAGCCTCTCCTTTCAAGGAGAAACAAGAAAAAAAATCCGTAAGCATTCAGCCGTCAGCTATCAGCACTTTAGCTATTACTTTTAGTTTTAGATAAAAGCTTTACTAATTGAGGTAGAATTGATATTTACTACCAAAGTCTGCTTTAAAGTCTATATTCATTTAAACCCTCTTATGAAAGCTAAAAGCTGACAGCTAATAGCAACAAGACTCTCTTATACAGGATAGTGTTTAAATTAATATAGACTTTAAGGGCAAGGGAGCCAACTTTTGTACTAATAGAATTAATAAAGCTTTTATCTAAAATTAAAGGTAATAGCTGATGGCTGATAGCTGACGGCTGAATGCTTACATTATTAATTATTAATTATTGAAGGAGCGTAGCGGCAGCTATATCGCCTAATTTTTTTTATGAATAATTACCAATATCATTTAGGTGGATGTTTACCCAATGATGCTCCTAGTTATGTTAAACGAAAAGCTGACGAAGAGCTTTATCAAGCAATTAAAGCAGGTGAGTTTTGTTTTGTACTGAACTCCCGACAAATGGGTAAATCAAGTTTGCGAGTTAGAACAATTCAAAGATTACAAGCAGAAGGTATTCTTTGTGCTAGCATAGATTTGACAGGAATTGGTACTTTGGAAATTACTAATGAACAATGGTATGCCGGAATAATTGATAGTATTGTTAGTAGTTTAGAGCTAAATAATATTTTTAATCTCGATCGTTGGTGGGAAACTCATAATCAATTCTCTCATACCAACAAATTTGATAAGTTTATCGATAATTTCCTCTTAAATAAAGTTTCCCAAAAAATAGTAATTTTTGTTGATGAAGTTGATAGCATATTAAATTTACCTTTTAGTGCTGACGATTTTTTTGCTGTTATTAGAAATTTCAAGAATAGACGAGCCAATCAACCTAAATATGAACGGATAACATTTGTAATGATGGGAGTTGCTACCCCTTCAGATTTAATTAGGGATAAACAACGTACTCCTTTTAATATTGGTCGAGCAATTGAATTAACAGGTTTTCAAATAGATGAAACTCAACCATTAACTTTAGGCTTAATAGGAAAAGTTAATGATTCTGAGGCAGTAATATCAGCAGTTTTGGATTGGACTGGAGGACAGCCATTTTTAACTCAAAAAGTTTGTCGATTGATTCAGTTATATTCACCTCAATCTTCACTAGAAAGAAAAGATATAGAGTTAATTGAACATAATTATCAAGGATTAAATACAGACAAAAAAAATACTGGAACATCTTTGAATAAGATAGTAGAAAAAAACATAAATTATTCTGAGACTGCTTTTGTAGAAAATTTAGTCAGACAAAAAATAATTGAAAATTGGCAATCAATTGATGAACCACAACATTTAAGAACAATTAGCGATCGCCTCCTGAACAACAAACAAACAGCTAATAGATTATTAGGACTTTATCAACAAATTTTAAATAAGGGAGAAATTGATACTGACTCTAGCCTCGAACAAACCCAATTATGCTTATCAGGATTAGTAGTAAAAAGAGGTAATAAATTAAGAGTTTATAATCGCATCTATCAAGAAGTATTTAACTTAGAATGGATAGAAAAAGAACTTGAAAAATTACGCCCCTATTCCGAAGCAATCACAGCTTGGTTGAGTTCTAACTATCAAGATAAATCTCGATTATTAAGAGGTCAAGCATTAGAAGATGCTCAACTATGGGCAACAAATAAAAGTTTAAGTAACAAAGACTATAAATTCTTAACTGCTAGCCAAGAAAATGAACTTAAAGAAGAAAAACAGCGTTCCCAGTTAAAAATAAATAAAGTTTTGCGTCAACGACTAAGAATAGCTATTTTTAGTAGTATTGCCATGGCTATTCTTGTTATTTTAACAGGTATATTTTTAATTAAATCACTAATTAGTGAGAGAAAAATTCAACTAGACTTACTCAGTATTTCATCAGAAACATTATTTGAATCAGACCGTGGTTTAGATGCTTTAATAGCAGAAATAAAAGCCGGAAAAAAACTCCAAAAATCATGGGGTGTTGGTGCAGATACTAGAATGCGAGTAATAATGGCTTTGCATCAAGGAATTTACTTATCAAAAGAGCGTAACCGTCTTCATGGACATGAAAGCACAGTAATTAGCGTCACTTTCAACCCTACTGGTACACTCATTGCTTCTGCTAGTGACGATAACACAGTCAGACTATGGAATACTCAAGGAAAATTATTGCAAACATTTACAGACCATGATGCTGAAGTTCGTAGTATTAGCTTCCATCCCCATAAACCATTACTTGCTTCTGCTAGCCATGATCAAACAATTAAACTGTGGAGTCTTGAGGGTAAATTACTAAAAACTCTGGTCGGACATCAACACAAAGTCAGAGATATCAGCTTTAGCCCAGATGGTAAAACATTAGCATCAGCAAGTGCAGATGGTAGCGTAATTGTTTGGAGTGAAGATGGTCAAAGACTACAAACTCTGGGCGGACATCGTGGTTGGGTTGAAAGTGTCAGTTTTAGTCCTGATGGTCAACTATTAGCTTCTGGTGGAACCGACAAAACTATCAAACTTTGGCATCTAGAAACCGGCGAGTTACTTCAAACACTAAAAAACAATAACGCTTCAGTTAAAAGCCTCAATTTCAGTTCAGATGGGCAACTATTAGCATCTACAAGTGGTAAAGCGATCGCTCTTTGGAGTCTTCAAAACAAAAAATTTGAACTACTCAACATCATAGAAGGGGATAATGGTCTAATTCAGAGTATCAGTTTTAGCCCTGATGATCGAACTATTGCCTCTGCTGGTTATGACAAGACTGTGAAACTTTGGAGTCTAGATGGTAAATTGCTACAGGTTTTTAAGGGACATAATGCTCCCGTTTATGGTGTCAATTTTAGCCCTACTGAAAACATCCTTGCCTCAACTGGTGCTGACGAAGCTGTAATTTTATGGAACTTTGACAATAGGTTGAAACCATTAATAGGGCATAATTCTCCGGTCTACAAAATTGAGTTTAGCAAAGATGGCAAAAAGCTTTATTCAGCGAGTAAAGATCGAAATATCAAAATTTGGCAAACCGAAAACGGCAAATTATTGGACACTCAAAAGGGAAAGCTGCCAAAATTATCAGCTTTGAGTTCGGATGGCAAAATGATAGCTATTGCTAATCACAACACAGTAAAAATTCTCAGCGATGAAGGAAAATTGCTTTTGACTCTAGAAGGTCACGGTTCGGAAATTCGAGACATTAAGTTGAGCAACGATCGCCAGAGAATAGCTACTGCGAGTAGTGATGGCACTGTCAAAATTTGGCTAACCAATGGAAAACTCCTACATACTTTCATACACACAGGGCAAGTAAATAGTATTGACTTCAGTCCAGATGGTCAGATATTAGTTTCTGGTAGTACAGATGGGATATTGAGAATTTGGCATTTTGAAGGTACTTTGCTCAAAAGTTTGAATACTCATCAGGTTAATGTTTTGAGTGTGAGTTTTAGTCCGGACGGTCAAATGTTAGCTTCTGCTGCTGCTGATGGCAAGATTATTTTATGGAATTTGAATCTGGATAATTTGTTGATAGAAGCTTGTCAACAGGTATATGATTATTTGCAAACTAATCCTAATCTCAGTGAGAGCGATCGACTTATCTGTGATTATTGAAGAAGGCTAAGTCCTGATGTGGTAAGTAATATGTCGTAACTGATATATCGTAAGTAATGTGTCGTAACTGATATATCGTAAGTAATATGTCGTAAGTAATATGTCGTAGGTAAAAAAAATAGTGCTCTTGCATCTGTTGCCTGGAATACTTGTCTACTACTTTTGCAGTATATGAAAAAGAAGTCGGGACTCAGGAGTTAGTAGCTAGATACAGTTCTTTATTCATAACTATTCCATAAATTTTTGATATTTGAGCTGGTTCCCAATACTAATTGCTTGCGTTCACAAATATACTAAGTAAATATCACCACCTCTTCAAGATCAGAATCACACTAAAAGTCCGAAAAATTACTGATAGTAAGAATATGTTGAGGAATAAACAAATAACTCAACTATGTAATGTCAACATCTTACTTTTTCAGGGTTAATCTAGCTATGACTATTTCACAATTCATCAAAAAACTTTCAACGACCTTTGCTGGAACAGCTTTCGTTGCTCTCAGTGGCATCACAGCAGCTCAGGCTATTTCTATAACTCCTACCAGTAATGGCAATGATTTAGTTAATGAAATCCTAGGCAGTGGTATTACCATTCCACCAGATTCTATCAACTATATAGGTACAGGAGGTGCTTCAGGAATTTTCACCGATGGATTATTATCTGGTATTGGCATCGATAGCGGTATTATTCTGACTACAGGTACAGCTACCGATGCTAAAGGTCCGAATAGTTCAGATAAGAAAACTACCGACAATAAATTGCCTGGAGATTCAGATTTGGATGGGTTGATTCTTGAAGAACAAACAACTTTTGATGCAACGATTCTGGAATTTGACTTTGAAAGTGAAGGGGGAGACCTTTACTTCAATTATGTATTTGCTTCTGAAGAATATGTAGAATGGACAAACTCTAAATTCAATGATGTCTTCGGTTTCTTCCTAAATGGAACCAATATTGCTCTAATTCCTGGTACATCTACTCCAGTTGCCATTAATACAGTTAATGGGGGTAAGCCACTAGGAACTGATGCTAGTAACCCAGAATTTTTCAATAACAATGACCCTAGTGAGGGTGGACCATTTTTTGACATAGAATATGATGGCTTCACTAATCTATTTACTGCACAAGCACTAGGACTTAGTGCTGGAACTCATCATATTAGATTAGCGATCGCTGATGCTGGTGATGCTTTTCTCGATTCTGCTGTATTTATCCAGGCAAATAGTTTTTCAGATATGCCTACAAATACCCCTACAGGTATGCCTACAGATACCCCTACAGGTATGCTTACAGATACCCCTACAGGTATGCTTACAGATACCCCTACAGGTATGCTTACAGATACCCCTACAGGTATGCTTACAGATATGGCTACAGATATGGCTACAGATATGCCTACAGGTATACTTACAGATATGGCTACAGATATGCCTACAGATATGCCTACAGGTATTCTTGGTTCTCAATCACCTGAAGATGTTCCTGAACCTTCTGTATTAATTGGGTTGTTCATAGTTGGTTTTGCTGGTTCCTTGCTCAAGAGAAAAATCAACAAAGTTTAAGATTGTATTAAATCCGTTTAATTAGGTATCAAAACATTCCCATCTTCACCATTTCCAAATTTTTATAACTGCTTTCCTTCCTGTACGTCGCCAATTTGATGGCTCCCCTACCTGACTCCTGACTCCTAGCTCCTGACTCCTGACTCCTACCTTTCAACCGCACTAGGAGTAAATCTAACTTCTATTCGACGCCGACTCTGGTTTGGATTACGATTTACCCCCGCAAAATTTCCACCAGGATTATATAATTGTGCTGCAGAATAAGCCCGAAATTTTAACCCTAATTCTTTCAAACGAGGATTTTTTTGAAGTTCTTGTACGACAGATAAAGCACGCATCAAACCTAAATCTGCATTTGAACCTGGTGTCAGAATATTAACAGATTCATTACCCTTAGCAACTTGTTCTAACTGAGTATCTAAATTACTTCCACTTCTCTGATTTACTTGACCATCAGTATGACCTATTACTTCAACAACATAACCTTTATATTCTTTAGCAAAATCTTCTATTTGTTTGATTAAATCTCCCTCAATAAAACTTCTTAAATCTCCCGATATTTCCGCACTTCCTGATTCAAATCTTCGAGACTGAGAATCTCTAATTACTATCACAGGTGGAGACTTCAATTTTTCAATTTCTGTTTCTAGTTGTGTGACTCTATTTGACTTTTGCTCTAGTTCATCTTTAGATGTAGTTACTAATCCTTGTAATTTTGTTACTTGATTTTGTAAATTACCAATTTGTCCTTGTAATCCTGTTACTTCACCAGTCTTTTGTTGAATTTGATTTTGTAAATTAGTGATTTTTTGTTGCAGTTGTAGGGCACGATTTTCGTTAGCATCAGAAATTGACTCTATAAACAGAGATTTAATAATAGCTAATAGCAATAATAAACTTAATATCATAAAAGAGTTAGACATTAAGTCTGTAAACGCTGGCCAAACTTCCAGGTCTCGATTATCTTCAACAAGTCGTGAACGATGACGCATAATTATTTTAATTCCTAAAAAGAGGGAGTGGGGGAGTGGCTCACACGGATTATGGCACGGATACACGGATACGGAAGGGAGTAAGTAGGGACGTTGCATAAGGGCGTCCGTACAGGGAGTGGGGGAGAGTGAATATTGAAGTAATTATAGAATTATAAAGATATATTGTATCACCAAAAAGTTTGGGTCTGAAGCCTCATCTTTTAAGAGGATAAAAAAAGAGGATTCTGTATTTCAAGCCTCTTTATTGCAGAGGTACTGATAACTGATAACTGTTAACTGTTAACTGAGATTACACCTACTTATTTGCTAATCTATCAATAATATGTGTCAGCCGATAAATTTCATTTTTGGTTTCTTTCATTTGACTGATATATTCCTGTAAATTTGTGGCAATGACGCTTAAATGGGAGTTATTTAGATTGGCTTGGTTACTCATACCTTTCCCTATTTGCTCTCCTAAAGATTTAATGCTCTGACTAATACCATCTGTGGAGTTATTCAAGGCATTTGCTAAAGTTTTGAGTTGAATTTGTACTTCATCTAAATTATCTGCTTTGGATACTACTCTTCTTTGTAAAGTATCCAGGGTTCCCACCGCTAATTGAAAACCTTGTGATGCTTCTTGTAATTGTCGAATCATCTCAGCTAAAGATTTTTGATTACTTTGATGAGATTCTAATAGTCTTAATGAAGTTTGGTTATTACTGGTAATTTGTTCTCCAAATTTTGCTAATCTCTTACTATATCCCTGTAGTTCAATTACTACTATTTCTATTGCTTGAACAGCAGTAGCTAGAGTGGAAGTTGATTGAGAAAAATTACTTTGAATATTGGCTAATTCTGCTGTTGAATTAGCTAACTTTTGCGGAAATTGACTATGTTCAAATATCTGTGCTACTTCTAGAAACTTATCAGAAGCTATCTGAAAATCTTTAGAACTTTTTGCCACTGTAGCAGCAGCTTCTCCTAATCGCACAAAGGTCTGTTCTGCTAATTTACTGGTAGTAGTATTAGCATTATGAATTTCTTGAATTTTATCTTGTAGGGCTGACTCTACTCCTACTCTGACTGTTTGACCAAATCTGGTTAAAAATCCTTCAAAAGAATAAGCAACAGCTTTTACTACTTTATCAAGCTGAGTTTGACCTTCTATGGTTTGTAAGTAAATATTATCTAAATAGTCTTCTATTAAACTGATTAATCTAGTCTTGGCAAGGCTAGTATTAAAAATAAAATTAACTGATGTAACTACTGCACTAAATAATATTGCTACTAAACTGCTAGTAAAGGCAATTCCCATTCCTTGTAATGGTACTTGTAATTCCCGGAGCAAACTACTAACATCAGTAGCATTAGTATCACTAACTGTTTGACTTAAAGAAGTCAAGTTAATGGTAATCCCGATAAAAGTACCTAATAATCCAAAAGACACAAGTAGATTAGGTAAAATTCGACAGAAATATTCTATTTGTTCATAAGATATTAATCCAAATAATCTTTGTCTACTATAAACTTGGTCTATTAATGCTCCTGTATTAACTTGCTCTAGCTTACTACTTGCATCTGTAAATCTGTCCTCTAAATATTCGATAAATCTTGGCTTGTTTACTGACTGCTGATTAATTAGTCTTCTAACTTTATTTCCTTGATTTACTAAGTCAAAATGAAGTAAAATTCTTAATAATATAGCAACTACAGATGGTACAATTACTAAAACAATTACTAGAGGGATTAAATAAGATGGTATTGGTGGCATAGTAACATCTCTGATGTTTCAATAGTTAATTAATTGATAATTATAATAATTCTGCTTATCTCTCGATATCAGTCAGTTCTAAAGAAAGCTAGTGTAGGAGCAATATAGTCTTCAATAATTACTAATAGATAAATAGAGCAGGCAAAAAAAAGACGTTGCATTTTTAATCAAAAAACTCCTAAAAGCAATTAATATAAACTTTTAAGCTAATTTACAATTTGATACATAGCGCCCAAAAATTACCATGTTCTACTTAATGAATAATTGGTAAAAGTATTACTTACAATTGCTCAAATTAAGACAACCATTTTGACAAATCTCGGTCTATTAGTTCTTGTAATTTTATGATATCAGGTTTATACATTTCCAATATGACTTTTCTCGTTTCTGGAGGTAGAGAAGGGCGAGATAAATTTCGACTTATTAGATTCGTCCACAATACTCTTCTTTTTTCACGGTTAGGAAATAAAGTTCTCATCATTGGACGTAAAGCTTTTCTAAGGAAATTATCTTTATAAATAAAATTATAAATAGTCTGATTTTTTGGGATTCCTGAAGAAGCATCTTTGGCTCCAACAACAGGTACAAAGCTACTGTCTACATTTAAAAATGTAAATATATCCTTGACAACCTTTAGAGGAGCTGAGGTAAAATCTTCAAATAAAAAAAGTTTAATATTTTGACGGTCAAATATATCAAAATATTTTTTTAGGTAATAGTAGTACAACCCTTTTTCAAAATATTGCTCGGGAGATCCTTGCTTTTGGTCAGCTTCTATTACTTTTAACAAAGATTTTTCACCTTCGTGTTTATTGTTTCTTTGATTAAATAAATAATGAGAATAGACACGAGACACAGGATCGCGTAATAAAGCAATTAATTTAACATCTGGTAATCTTGATTTAATTCTAATAGGAGCTTGTTCATTAGCTATGTAAGATACAGAAGCTTCTCCAATAGCTTTTTCTTGTGCTTTTTTAAACCAATACTTGTACCAATCTATAGTATAAACTGTAGTCTTTCCTTTTTGATTAGTTATAATGCTACCTTCATCATACAAGAAAAAATTAGGTTCTTTCTTTTTACTAATAAAAATATCTGGATGCTGAACAAGATAATTACAAAGCGAAGTAGAGCCTGATTTAGTAGAGCCAAAAATAATAAAATTAGGTAATTTAGATTGAGACATAATAACTAATTTCTTATAAATAATAATTACATACTAACATATAGCGTTTCTCAAGTTACTGAGGTACAGTTGTTTTTCTATTCCCTACTCTCTACTTCCTACTCCCTAAAACACACGAATTTTGTACCTCACGCTTCTTGGGAATTGCTATAGCTCTTTTTGTTATTGTTGAAAATAGAGTTTATTAGTAAAAATTAAGACTTTTGTTTGATCTTCTAGAGTAACTTTAATACCAGATATTAGAACAATAATTACTAAAAAATTGAGAGAGGGGACAGTCATTAGTCCCTGGTATTTAAGCAATGACTAATCTCCCTCACCATTACCTGCAATTTGATTGGCTTCCCAAGGCCCGAATTTAGATTGATAATAGGCCAATATTTGGTCTACTTTTTGGCGGACAGTATCTTCAGCATCTTCTGCATACTCCAAGCACAGATTTCCTATTTGGCTTTTTTCATAGTCAAATGGTTCTGAGGCAGGATGAAAAAATAAGTCCACTTTTACTTTGCCGACTTGACGCAAATGAGCTGCTACTTCTCGATATACTGCTAGTGGTAATCCTTGACAGCTAATTTGATAACGTTGTTGTTTTTGTTTCGCAGTCTGCATCTTGATATTTACCTTCCCAATATATCGCCCTCTAAGCTATGATTTACCAATTGTTCCGTTGTATCTGGTAAATTACAACAGTTGATACTATCCAAACATACTTTGCCCCACTGCAAAGCCCAACGAACCAGTTCTACTCGATTATGGGTTGAAGTTTTACTCAGAATATTACTGATATGATTATCTACTGTTCGCTTGCTAATTTCTAGCTTCTCGGCGATTTTTTCATTAGTCAACCCATCTGCCACTAGCTCCACAACTTGAAGTTCCCTTTCTGAAAGGGATATTTTGGTTTGAGACTCGCAACCAGTCATAACTTTTGCCTATATATGTATATCTGCCTAATTATAATTTTAGAGACATCTTGACAAAATTCACCTTAATGACAATCTATAAGTGGGAAAAGTATAAAAAAGCTGAGGGAGGATAAAATTAGTTAATTATGTTTTAAAAAAAAATAAAAAATTATTGATTTTAAATATACCTTAGATTTTAATCACCACTAAAATATCCCTAATTTCCCTACCTAACCTATATATAACTTGAGATACTCTAATCAATATGACCCATCTTCATGTTCTCTGTCTCGGTGAAATTTTATTTGATTGTTTGGCCGATCGACCTGGAATACCTCTAAATCAAGTTCAGTCTTGGACAATCTACCCTGGTGGTGCCCTTGCCAATGTTGCTTGTGGTTTAGTCAAACTAGGGACTCCTACCGCTTTAATTAGTGCAGTAGGTCAAGATACAGAAGGCAAAACACTGGTAAAACTTTTGCAAGAAGTGGGAGTAGACACTACTGGTATCCAGCACAATTCTGATGCACCAACACGAAAGGTCTATGTATTACACTCTACAACAGGGGAGCGTGAATTTGTTGGTTTTGGCGATCGCCAGACAACGGAATTTGCTGATACCCATTTACAAGCTGGACTTTTGCCAGAATCTTTATTTTTGCATAGTGAGTTTTTAATCTTAGGAACCCTAGGACTAGCTTATCCTGAAACTAGACAAGCAATTGACCAAGCTCTTGAATTGGCTGACCAATACCATCTCAAAATCATGGTAGATGTCAACTGGCGTCCTTCATTTTGGCCGAATCCAGATGAAGCTAAGGAGCTTATATATTCTTTACTAAAAAGAGTGGATTTTGTCAAACTCTCTATAGAAGAAGCTGAGTGGCTATTTGAATCTACCGAACCTGCTGCAATTACTTACCAATTAGATTCAGTAGAAGGCACGTTAATAACTGCTGGAGATCGAGGTTGTGCTTACTACTTGTCAGAAAATGAAGGGAAAGTACCAGCTTTTTCCATAGATGTGGTAGATACTACTGGTGCTGGCGATAGCTTTGTCGCTGGTTTTGTGCATCAGTTGCGCCAATATGGTATTCGTCAACTACAGCAACCAGAGGTAGCAAAAAAAATTGTTACTTATGCTAGTGCGGTGGGTGCTTTAAGTGCTACTAAAAAAGGAGCAATGTCTGCTCAACCTACTTTAGATGAAGTTGAGGCATTTTTAAGTAGCTATTTGGGGTAAATACAAGTAGAAACTTGTCTAAAGTTTATCAAACTGACTCATAACTATAGCTATCAAACTAAAATGAGAAGTTTATTCAGTTGTCTATCCATTGAGTCACTATCAGCTACAATATAAGATATGAAGCTAGTTGAACGTCATGTTATTACTAAATCGCATTATTTGTGGTCAGCTTGTTACCACAAGGCTTTTTTGTCGAAAAATCTGTTCAATTTAGCCAATTACCATTATTGCCAACATTTCTTTTCCTATCAAAAGAAATTAAATTTTAATGAACTTTATCAGAATGTATCTAAAAGTGATGATTATCAAGCTTTACCTACCAAAGTAAGTAAGCAGATAATCAGGAGATTAGATTCAGCTTGGAGTAGTTATTTTTCAGCCTTAAGAGAGTGGAAAAAACAGCCAAATAAATTTTTAGGTAAACCAAAAATCCCCAATTACAAACATAAGACAAAATGCCCAAATATTCTGCCCTATCCAGATGAATCAATTTATCAGAAAGCCTTAAAAAAAGGGATTTTTCATCTGTCGATGAGTGAAATAAAAATACCCACTTCACAGACAGAAATAATAGAAGCCAGAATCATCCCCAAAAGTAGTTGTTACATAATAGAAATAGTCTATGAAAAACAGGAGGAAATAACAAATAATCAACAAGTAGCAGGAGTAGATTTAGGAGTAAATAATTTAATAGCTGTAACTACAAATCAAACAGGAAATTCACCTCTATTGATTAAAGGCAGACCATTAAAAGCAATTAACACCTTTTATAATAAACAACGCTCTTGTTGACAATCTCAATTAAAAACCAACCACAATAAAACTAATTATCATCGGTTAAAAAAATTAACTCACAAACGAAATTGTCGAGTAGAAAACTATCTTCATACAGCAAGTAAAAGAGTAATAGACTGGTGTGTAAACCATGAAATAGGAATCTTAATCATTGGGCAGAATCCAAATTGGAAACAAGAAAGAAAGTTAGGTAAAAAGAACAATCAACAATTTGTGAATATCCCTCACTATAGGTTAATAGAGATGTTAACGTATAAAGCCCAACTAAGAGGAATAAAAGTAATAATTACCGAAGAATCTTATACATCTCAATCAAGCTGCTTAGATGGGGATGATTTACCAAAATATGGAGAACAAAAACCGAAATTTAGTGGAAAAAGAGTAACAAAAGGACTGTATAAAACCAAGGAAAATAAATTATTAAATGCATATTTCATTAATGAATAATGAAAATTATCTCTAATTATCAATTATCAATTATCCATTATCCATTGGTAAAGATGTCTTAGACCAAGGAATAAAGGGTTTGCCGTTTAACCCTGTAGTGGTCGATCCACTTGCGTTCAACTAAACTTTCAGATTTTTGAGTAAGTTTAGTTGAGCGGTAACAAAGATAGATAATTAAAGACGACTTCGGTAGAAGTTATTGGCCTTTATAAAGCTCGTTGTCAACTAAGTAATCACAATTTAAAAATAATGGGACTTTTCGATCAAATTGTTGGTGCTATTAATAACCCTAATCAAGAAGCTAGCACAAATCAATTGAGTAGTATTCTTGGTACAGTGCAGCAACTAAGTGGCAATCTCGGAGGAGATTCTGGTGCAACTCAAGTTGCTATGTCAATTTTAGGTGGTCATGTACGTTCAGCTTTACAGCAGAAGCGAGAAGAGTCTGGTAATGGAGCAGTTCAAGCAATTATTAATCAGTTTGCAGGTACAGATCCTAATCCCCAAGCTGTTGCATCTCTATTTTCAGCTAATCAAATAACTGAAATTGTTCAGAGTATATCTGAAAAAACAGGTTTTGACCTCTCACAAATCCAGAATTTATTGCCTACTTTAGTGCCACTAATTCTGAATTTATTGAAAACTGGTAATGATACTCAAAATCCTAATCAGGCATCTAATAATGTTTTAAATAGCTTTTTGGATGCTGATGGAGATGGGGATGTTGATATTTCAGATATGATGGGAATGGCAAGTCGTTTTTTGAAGTAAAGGAAAAGTTTTAGGTTTTAGGTGATTTGAAGAAGGCAGAAGGCAGCTATGCTGAAGGCAAAATTGCAGTTGACTGTAGATCGAGATAGATAAGTTAATAAATTTCATAATTGTATGCCACTTCACATAAAATTGGTATAAAACCCAACACCTACGACCTAACACCTCATTCTGTGCAGTCTTACATAAAATTGGTATTAGAAATTAAAGGTTAGGGATAAATGAGTGGCAAAAAGACTTTAAAGCTTTTTCCATTAGGGAGAAGAAAAGTAAATATTTGAAGGGAGAATTATTACGCAAATATTCAAACAATTTTGCTCTCTAAATACCTTTTTTTAGATGGTTTTCTATATATTTGAATTCCATATTCTCTATCTCCTGTCCTTCTCCCAGTTGACTACCTATAATAAAGAAAATTTCTACAAACTATTCCTAATAGAATTGATAATATATTTGGGAGATTTTACAGCATCTATATCTATTATTATTGCTTCTTCTGGTTCTTCAAGCTCGTCAATTTGACTTCTTAACATTTCGACTTTCAGAAAATGATTTTCTCGTTCCTTTAGTCTTTGAGTTAACAAATCAAAAGACCCTTTCAAGTAGACAAGTTTAATATTTTGTGAGTCTTTTATCAGTAGATGACGATAAGCTTTTTTCAGAGCAGAACAGGCTAATATAATATTTTTATTATTCTCTAACCATTGCTCAATTGCATTTCTCATTTCTACTAACCAAGGAATCCGGTCTGCATCATTTAAGGGATTACCACTACTCATTTTTTCAATATTAGCTTGGGAGTGAAAAGAATCGGCATCATAAAATTCATAATCTAGAGATTTTGCTAATAATTTTCCAATAGTAGATTTACCAGAACCAGAAACTCCCATTATGATAATAATCATTGTATTAATTCTCAAAAGTTCTTAAATATTAAAATGGCAATAGAAATAGAACGCAAATTTTTAGTTAAAGGTAACGGGTGGCGCAATCAAGCTGTTGGAAAAGTTTATCGTCAAGGTTATATGTCTACAGGTGCGACTCGTTGGCCACTAAACCAGTACATCTGGGTATAAATGGCCGTTCCAAGTCACCACATGAGGACAACCTCGACTTGTGAATAACTCTTATTACCTTGGTGGTGAAATTCCATCCGCCTTGTTGTTGGGTTGACAGCATAGACCACACTGGTGAGACTGAATATCAAACTGGTGAAGCTGGTCTAAAAGCGGGACAATACCAGTTACCAGGGACAATACCGCAAGCAAAGGTTGACAAGTGGACGAACAGGAAGGTAATCAAACTCTCGTAAATATTATCCATCCCAAAGGTAGCTATGGGATGTGGGGCGAAAGTCAGAGGATCTATGGATAACCCTATCTGTAGAAGGTTATTAGCAACCATACTGAATCCTCCGGGAGATTTTACCTCACTAAATCAGCCGTAATAAAGGAATAAGGGAACGAGGAAACCTCTCTAAAACACCTAAGAATATAGGTCGATAACTTAGGAAGCCATTCAAGGTCAATCTGCACAGAGGTTGCAGGTTTTAGGGAGAGTAGGATTAGATAAGAAGCATTAATTTGCAGACGTATCTACTGTTAGACGTAATGTAAGGCAATCAATAGTAATGAATAAAGCTCAGACACTAAAAAGAAGATTAGGAAACCCTAAACCATTTTTAAGTGTAGCAGGGGATACAGAGGACATACCTTCACAAGTCTCAATCAATCCTAACCCTCGATGGAAGGATATTGACTGGAAGAAGGTAGAGAAGTCTGTGTTCAAATTACAAAAATTGATTTACAGAGCATCCATGAGTGGCGAACTCCGCAAGATGCACAGATACCAAAAACTTCTTTTAAAAAGCTATTATGCCAGGTTGCTAGCTGTTAGGCGCGTGACACAGGATAACCAAGGAAAGAAAACTGCCGGGGTAGATGGAATCAAAAACCTGACACCCATACAAAGACTCCACTTGGTGAACCTACTCCCATCACGACACCTTAAGGCAAGCCCGACCCGCAGGATCTATATACCAAAACCAGGTAAAGATGAAAAACGTCCATTAGGCATCCCTACGATGTACGACAGAGCGTTACAAGCCTTGGTTAAGTTGGGAATGGAACCAGAGTGGGAGGCACACTTTGAACCTAACAGTTATGGTTTTAGACCAGGACGGTCAACGCATGATGCTGTCGAGGCCATCTATAAAAGCATCAATCAAAAACCTAAATATGTTCTTGATGCTGACATATCAAAATGTTTTGACCGAATTAACCATGATGCACTGTTGAGAAAAGTAGGTCAAACACCCTACAGACGATTAATCAAGCAATGGTTAAAGGCCGGAGTGTTTGACAACAAACAATTCTCAAAAACTGTGGAAGGTACACCACAGGGAGGGGTAATATCACCTTTACTAGCAAACATCGCCCTACACGGCATGGAAGAATGTCTAAATAAATTTGCCGAAACTTTACCAGGAGATAAACGAGGCAATAAAAGGGCATTATCCTTAATACGCTATGCTGATGACTTTGTAATCCTACATAAAGATATTAAAGTAGTCCTGCAAGCAAAAGCCGTAATACAGGAATGGTTAAACCAAGTAGGATTAGAACTAAAACCAGAAAAAACCAAAATTGCCCACACCTTGGAAGAGTATGAAGGTAATAAACCCGGATTTGACTTCTTAGGTTTCACAATCAGGCAACATCAGGTAAAGACAGTCAAACAAGGATTTAAGACGCTGATTAAACCATCCCCCAAGAGTCTTAAGACTCACTATCGGAAATTGGCTGATATATGTGACTCTCACAAGAATGCTTCTACCAAAGCTCTAATAGCTAAATTAAATCCGGTAATAAGAGGATGGGCTAACTACTTTTCCACTGTAGTCAGTAAGGAAGTGTACAACAAAGTTGATGACCTCCTATGGACAAGAATATGGAGATGGGTAAGTAGAAGGCATCCTAATAAGTCGGCCAAATGGGTAAAGAAAAAGTATTTTCCCAAAGTTAAAAACACCAGAAATTGGCTACTTAACGACTGTGAATATGTACTAAACCGACACTCAGATGTTCCCATTGTAAGGCACATCAAGGTAAAAGGTAATAAATCCCCTTATGACGGTGACTGGACTTATTGGAGCAATAGAATCGGCAAATACCCAGGCGTAAGGAAAGAAGTCACAACGCTGTTAAAACGGCAAAAGAATAAATGCGCATCTTGTGGACTAACCTTTAGACCAAATGACCTTATGGAAGTAGACCATATAAAACCAAGGTCTGAAGGCGGTGACAACACATATAAGAATAAACAACTGTTGCACCGACATTGTCACGATACTAAAACTGCATCAGACAAAAAGACATATCCAAAATTTAAACCCCAGGATTTACCTGATAACTATATATGGATTGACGATATGTTAATTCTGAAACAGGATGTACCCATGAAAAGGGACGTTTAAGAGAGGAGCCGTGATGAGGTGAAAGTCTCACGTCCGGTTCTGAAGACGAGTCGGTTTGGTAACAAACTGGCTTAGTTTAACAAGATGGCATAACATTAAGGGCAAGAATTGCGGGAGACCAAGGCTATTTAACTATTAAAGGACCTTCTGTGGGTAATTCACGGTTAGAATATGAGTATTCTATCCCAGTTGAAGATGCTCAAGAGATGTTGAATACTTTGTGTGGTTCGCCCTTAATTGAAAAGGTTAGATATAAGGTTTCTCATGATAATTTTATTTGGGAAGTTGATGAGTTTGCTGGAGATAATCAAGGTTTAATTGTGGCTGAAGTTGAACTTGATAATGAAAATCAAGAAGTTGAATTGCCAGACTGGATCGGAGAAGAAGTATCTCACGATAAAAGATATACTAATTCTAATTTATCGAAAAATCCTTGGAAAAATTGGCATTAAATAATTAATAATTAATAATTAATAATTAATAATTAATAATTAATAATTAATAATTAATAATTAGGGCTTGCGCTCATAAAGCTAAAAATCAGGATATACAAGGTAATGAAGCTTTTTATATTCAATTTATCTCCTAAGTTATTGGCTACTTTGGTATCAATTTACTGAAATTTTCTGCTGAAATTCAAGAAAATTTCTTCACATAAAATGGCCGAAACCATTGCCTGTTCACCACAAATCGACCCGTCCCCGCGTCTGGTGCGTCCCTGTGTCCTACCCCACCAACCAATTTATTCAGCAGACCCTAATTAATCAGGACTTACGCAAAGGCACTACATATAGTAGATAAAAACTATAGCACTATGGTATATATGGCGTTTTTGTCGGAAAAATGCGTAAGTTCTGTTAATAATTGCCTCTCCTTGAAAACGGATAGGGTTGACTAATAATGAAAATTTTTTCTTCTATAGCGCCTGGGTTATTAGATTTTAGATAGATTTTCTGTGTAGCGATCGCTCTGATGTAGATGGTAGATTGATGATTTTTCAACTATAGCGCCTGGGTTATTAGATTTTAGATAGATTTTCTGTGTAGCGATCGCTCTGATGTAGATGGTAGATTGATGATTTTTCAACTATAGCGCCTGGGTTATTAGATTGTAGATAAGTTTTTTGTGGGGTTCGCTCTGATGTAGATGGTAGATTGATGATTTTTCAACTATAGCGCCTGGGTTATTAGATTTTAGATAGATTTTCTGTGTAGCGATCGCTCTGATGTAGATGGTAGATTAATGATTTTTTCAACTATAGCGCCTGGGTTATTAGATTTTAGATAGATTTTCTGTGTAGCGATCGCTCTGATGTAGATGGTAGATTGATGATTTTTCAACTATAGCGCCTGGGTTATTAGATTGTAGATAAGTTTTTTGTGGGGTTCGCTCTGATGTAGATGGTAGATTGATGATTTTTCAACTATAGCGCCTGGGTTATTAGATTGTAGATAAGTTTTTTGTGGGGTTCGCTCTGATGTAGATGGTAGATTGATGATTTTTCAACTATAGCGCCTGGGTTATTAGATTTTAGATAGGTTTTTTTGTATAGCGATCGCTCTAGTATGAATGGTAGATTGATGATTTTTCAACTATAGCGCCTGGGTTATTAGATTTTAGATAGGTTTTTTTGTGGGGTTCGCTCTGATGTAAATGGTAGATTGATGATTTTTTTAACTATAGCGCCTTAGTTATGAGATTAAAGTATCATAAACTTTTGCGATCTTAGCAATATGAAAGTAGTCAGGAGTCAAAATTAATTAATGCTGTAGTTGGTAAATTTCCACTAATCAAATATCAATCAATATTAGATTTACTGGAAAAATTTAAACAATATATTCATTTATTTCTACATACATAATTCAATTATGACTCCTGACTCCTAAATTCTTTATTGATAAACTGGCAACAAATTTACATAAATTCTCGTGGGTCGGTAACATATCCAGTCAGTGCTGAAGCTGCTGCTGTATAGGGAGAAGCTAAATAAACTTGTGCCTGTTTATTCCCCATTCGACCAGGGAAATTACGATTAGTTGTAGACACACAAATTTCTGGTTCATTTAATCGCCCAAATGTATCTTTTGGTCCGCCTAAACAAGCAGCACAAGAAGGAGCAGCAGGTTCAATACAACCAGCATCTAAAAATATTTCTGAGAGGGTTTTTCCATCATGTTTTAAGTTAAATAAATCCTCATAAACTTTCTGAGTTGCTGGTACTAAATAAGTAGGAACTTTCACCTGATGACCTTTAATAAGTTTAGCTGCATGAAGAAAGTCAGAAGTTTTTCCACCTGTACAAGAACCAATATAAACTCGGTCAATTTTGACATCTTTACAGTTACGAGCAAGTTCCTTATTATCTGGAGAATGAGGTTTAGCTACGACTGGTTCTAATTTTGTCACATCGTAGGAGCGGTCGCTATAAAATGTCGCATTTTCATCTGTCTGAAATGACTCAAATGTTTTATCTGTTCGACCTTGCAAATATTTAAAAGTAGTTTCATCCGCAGCGATAACTCCATTTTTACCACCTGCTTCAATGACCATATTGCAAAGGGTCATTCGTTCTTCCATTGTCATCTGTTTCACCGTCTCTCCAGCAAATTCCATTGTTCTATAAGTAGCGCCGGAAACAGAAATATCTCCAATAATTTGCAGTATTAAATCTTTTGCTAATAAATAGTCCGGCATTTCTCCGTTCAAGACAAACCGCATAGTTGCTGGCACTTTTACCAACAGTTTGCCAGTACCCAAGATAAAAGCAGCATCGGTATTGCCGATACCTGTGGCAAATTGTCCAAAAGCACCTGCATTACAAGTATGGGAGTCTGTGCCAAATAATACTTCCCCTGGACGGGTGTGCCCTTCTTGGGCGAGAGCAACGTGGCAAACTCCTTTGTAGTCTGGGTTCGCTTTGAAGTTTGAGCGATCGATAATGTCGTAAAAGTATTTGATGTTTTGTTCTTGGGCAAAGTCTCGCAGAATATCTACGTTACGGTTAGCTCGTTTGTCGGTGGTGAAAATATAGTGGTCTGGGATAAGAACGATTTTTTCCCGGTCCCAAACTTGGGCTTTTTCGCCAAATTCTTTTTTAAAGATGCCAATAGTACCAGGACCACACACATCATGGGTCATTAGTACGTCTACGTTAATCCAAATATTTTCTCCTGGGGTAACGGTAGATTTTCCTGATGCTTTGGCCAGGATTTTTTCAACCATAGTCATTGCCATAAATGCTTCCTCTACTGGTGATAATTTAAGTAGTTTACAAGTGTATTTTAGACAACCTAATATTGTTTCGGGCAAGTCATTTCAGTTATCAGTTATCAGTTATCAGCACCTCATGGAATAGGGAGGCTACGAAAATACTGAAGTTTATTTTCTCTTGGTCGATGGTCGGACAGCGCAGGTTTGGGAGCCATCCCACCCTCCGGGAAGCTCCGAAGATTCACCGCTTTTTTATCCCCTTAAAAGGGGAGGCTATTGACCTTACTTTTTGGTCAAGGGTGAGGAGGTAATTCTGAGAGTGCCTCAAAATGTTAGAAACACTCTAGAAAGTAAGCAAAAAATCAAAAATTAAAAGTTACAACATTCTACTCTTGACTTCTGATTTTAAAATTGCTTTATTTTTGTGATTTTGAAAGCTAAAGGTGATACAAAAACAATAACAATCAAATAAGTTATTTTAGCGATCGCTTAATCATCAAAATATATTAAAGGGTAGTTTTTGGGAGTTAATATAATTATGTTCAAAACATATAGCAATTCCCAAAAAGCGTTTCTGTACAAAATTCCTTGGTTTTAGGGAGTAGTAATTCTGGTTCTGTAGGAATTGATAAATGAAGATCGACAAATGTACCTTATTACCTTGGGAAACGCTTCAATACTTTTGACTGAAATGAAGTGTGTCTTACATTCTGAGGAAACCTCAGAATTACACACTCGCTTTTAAATGCATGACTTTTAACTTCCCCATAGTGCCACTAGAACGAGCAATATTTGAAAAAAATTTACGGGTAGATTTATTAATAATAAGCACCATTAAAAGGGCGTTGCTGAGTAGTAATGATTTTTAGATTAAGTATCAACGCAAAATATAAGTTTTTCTATTTTAGTTGAATAAAAAGTCATGCGCAGGTACGAGTAGAACCCAATAATTACATACTACTATGATTTTTTTGAGGATGCAAGGAGAAATACCTTGCCGTTTTTTTGGTGCTTCACAAGATGATGTCTTGTATTTGTGAAGATAGCGTTGGCGGAGCCTAGCGTTAGCTACATCGCTTCTGCATGAGTCAATGTATGGATGTGTTGATGGGGTGAAAATTTTTCGGTGTCACTACTTCTTGTCACTTCTTTATTATTGAAGTGCTTCACCGGATGATAGTTTTCTCTGCTTTGATTGCGTGAGTATGCCTTCTATATGTATTCAGTCACGATATGCTGTTTTTGGGTTGAATAAAAAGTCATGCGTAGGTACGAGTAGCACCCAATAATTACATACTACTATGATTTTTTTGAGGATGCAAGGGGAAAATCCTTGCAGTTTTTTTGGTGCTTCACAAGATGATGTATTGCATTTGTGAAGATAGTGATCGCTTCTGCATGAGTCAATGTATGGATGTGTTGATGGGGTGAAAATTTTTCGGTGTCACTACTTCTTGTCACTTCTTTATTATTGAAGTGCTTCACCGGATGATAGTTTTCTCTGCTTTGATTGCGTGAGTATGCCTTCTATATGTATTCAGTCACGATATGCTGTTTTTGGGTTGAATAAAAAGTCATGCGTAGGTACGAGTAGCACCCAATAATTACATACTACTATGATTTTTTTGAGGATGCAAGGGGAAAATCCTTGCAGTTTTTTTTGGTGCTTCACAAGATGATGTATTGCATTTGTGAAGATAGTGATCGCTTCTGCATGAGTCAATGTATGGATTTGTTGATGGGGTGAAAATTTTTCGGTGTCGCTACTTCTTGTCATTTCTTTATTATTGAAGTGCTTCACCGGATGATAGTTTTCTCTGCTTTGATTGCGTGAGTATGCCTTCTATATGTATTCAGTCACGATATGCTGTTTTTGGGTTGAATAAAAAGTCATGCGCAGGTACGAGTAGCACCCAATAATTACATACTACTATGATTTTTTTGAGGATACAAGGGGAAATACCTTGCCGTTTTTTTGGAGCTTCACAGGATGATAATTTTCTGGATTTGTGAATATTGCGTTGGCAGAGCAACTATGGTAGCTACATCGCTTCTAGATGAGTAAATATATGGCGTTGCATAGAGTGGGGGATGAATTTTAGGCTCTCAAACACGGGAAGTATAAAAAACACGCGCATGGGATGTACCTTCTCCCAAAAGTTTCATCCCGCCCCTCAGCAACGCCTATTATTGATGTGTTGGCCTATGGGGAGGTAAACAAGGATTAGATATTTCACCTCAATAGTCTATAAATGTATTAGTAATTTGAGCATTAATTACAATGGCTTTAACTAATTTAGAAATTTTTGAGCAATTAGATGAAGTGGTAAAAGGTTTGCTATGGATGAGTGAATCTGATTATCCTTTTGAAGTTTTTATTTGGGAATTTGGAGAGGGAATTTCATTAAATAATGAAATTGTTTTGAAAATTACTAAACATTCTTTAGAGACTACAGTTAGGGAAATATTTTTACCACTTTTGCTTATTTCCTCTTCTCTTCTCTTATCTTCTCTAGTTTCACAACTTATCTGGAAACTATATATATGTACTCGAAAATTTTCAACTTAAAACCTAAAACCTACCACCGCATTCAAGTCAATTTTGAACCTATTAATTTTAACTTATCTACTGATTATCAACTCTGCTTTCAATTACATCTTGAATTTCTTATAGTCAACGACCGACTACTTCGTGTCTACAAACCCCAAACAATTTTAAACTTCCCCGTTGATAACTGATAACTGATAACTGATAACTGAAATAACGGTGGGGTATTAAACCCGCCACATAAAATATAAATTAATTAATCCATACAAAAAATCCTAATTAATAAATTCCGCCATACCTAAATAGCGAATTTCTTGGGGAGTAACTTCAAATCTACAGGGCAAAATTTCAACTCCTTCTTTAACAGCTTCTCTCAAGATTTCACCATAATCAGGGTCAGCAATATCTCCAGGGGCAAACTGATAACAATCGCCACGATTTATAAAAAATAAACATACTGCCCTTTCCCCTTCTTTTACTACTTCAATTAATTCTCGCAAATGCTTTTGTCCTCTTTCTGTAACCGTGTCTGGAAATAAAGCAAGTCTTTGATTTGCCCAAGTCGTATTTTTTACCTCAAGATAAATATTTTGACTATTGCTAATTAACTTAAAATCTACCCTACTTTTTTTATCTTTTCCATAAACAACTTCTGGTTTAACTTCACAATAATCTCCCAATTCAGGAAATAAATATTCTGCCAAAGCTAACTTAATAATTCGATTAGGTAAAGCTGTATTAATTCCCACCCAAGTCGGTTCATTATCTGTTACTTGAATTAATTCCCAAGTATAAGTCAACTTTCGTTTAGGATTATTACTATGAGAAACCATCACAGGACTACCAGAAGCACAAACTCCTTTCATCTGACCTGTATTTGCACAGTGAGCAGTAATAATTTCCCCAGACTTTAACTCTATATCTGCCAGAAACCTTTTATAACGTTTAATCAAAATTCCAGACTCAAGAGTTGGATATTTATAAGAGAATTTAGGAGGATTATTCATAATTATTTTACAAGAAACTATAGCAATCAGGAATCAGTTGTGAGAATTGAAGTGTTCCTTAAAAGTATAGAATATAGCAATTATTATATTCATATGATACGTTTTTTATTCTTCTTTGTTCCCTGTTCCCTGTTCCCTAAAAGTTTCCAATATCTCACAACTAAAATCATATTGCTATATTTCATTAATTGATAATTGATCATGGATAATTGATAATTACCTCTGGTTAAAACCGTCCTTGATTGAATATCAGGAAATATTATTTCTTCTCTTGGTCGATTGGATATGGCTCCGAGACCTCGCCATCTCTCGACCGCTTTTTTCCCCTTAAAAGGGGAGGCTTTAAACCATAATTATTTAATTATTAATAATTAATAATTAATAATTCGGTAACTTTTAAATTAGTTGAAAAAAAATTGATTAAAATCGAACTGTCAAATTACTTTGAAAAGAAAACCAATAGGTTATTGACAATTTTTATTAGACTTAAGTAAAATAATAATTATATAGCAATCCTAAATTGGTTGTCACAAATCAAAAAGTAGATAAAAAAACTGAAACTATTACCTGTTCCCTATTCCCTGTTCCCTGTTCCCTAAAAACAGTAAGATTTTTATACACAAATAAAATAGGATTGCTATAGACTTTGATAATTTTTTATGAATTTAACATGACTTTAACACAAACAATTGGTCAATTGCTAAAAAATCCTACTCGCCTACCTAAAAATATTATCTGGCGTTTTCCTAAATCAAAATCTCATCAAAGACATATATTTGTTTTTGGTGCTCCTAGAACTGGAACTACTCTGATGAAATTAATACTAGGAGTACATCCAAACTTAACCGGTCCTGGTTATGAAACAGGTATATTTATGTATAAAGAATTATTTAGTATACCATTTTCTGAAATTACTAAATCAGAAATAGAAGATATTCAGAAACAATCACAAGATATTGTAGATTATTTTGACAGATTGGCTGAATGTACCTTAAAAAAAGTTGGCGGCACAAGATTTATTGAAAAAACACCACCCCATGTATTGAGAATAGATTTTTTAGCAAAATATTTTCCTAATGCACAGTTCATAAATATGTATCGGGATGGTCGAGATTGTTATTGTTCAGCTCGTAATCATGTAAATGTAGTTCAAGGAAAAAGTATTGAAAGATATGCTAAGTATTGGAAAAAATGTGTAGATGCTAGGCTAAATCAAGGAAATAATCCAAATATTTTAGATATTAAATATGAAGAATTAACCTTAGACCCAGAAGCAGTAGTTAAGCAAGTGATGAATTTTCTCGAAGAAGATTATCATCCTATCCAATTAGATCCAAATCAATATTCTCAAAATACAATTACTAACAGCAAAAGACCAGAATTTGCTCAATTATCTAAACCAATTAATAGTTCCAGAATAAATAGATATAAACAAGAATTAACTCCAGAAAAAATAAATAAGTTTAATCAAATTGCCGGAAATCAACTAAAAGAAATTGGATATGAAGTTTAATTTAAATAAAATCAAACTAATGCAGGAACAATATTTTTTCCAAAAAATCTGTTCCTTTTCTAATTAAAATTTTCAAGATATGATTTAGTCAACTGTTATCCACTAAAACATTAGTCAAGTTAGCCTTAAAAATAATATTTTTTCCAATTAACTGTAATACCTAAGATTAACTGTTTGCTAAACCATATCCAAATGAAAAGAAAAAAAATTACAAACCTCCAGATATCATTTTTAGCATTTCTGTATATGTAGTGATTTATTGTGGAGATAAAAAATAAGGAATAGGGAATAAATAACAGAAAAAAACCGAATTTTAAGTTTTTACAGGAATAGTATTTATACCTATAGTTAACTTTTTTTATAAAATCAATACTTCTACACCACTAACTGATTTTCAATACCAAAAATCAACCAGAAACTAAATAGGTAGTTAGAGAAGAAAAAACCATATTTATATAAGGAAAAGAAAAATCCTTCAAAAACTTCTTCACTTCTACCTTTTGCCCTCAGCATAATTTCCTTGTTATCAAAATTTCGACAACAGCCAAACAAATAGGGGAATATAATTTATACACATAATCTATTCTCCGGTTTCCTATCACTCAATACCGAATCGTGATTAAACTTATTTTAATCAACATCACTATTTGTCGTCGTGCCTGAATCACAAAAATCTTCTCGTTCCCTAGCAGGAATAGCTGGAATCGTAGCAGTCGCCACATTAATTAGCAAAATATTTGGCCTAGTACGTCAACAAGCGATCGCCGCCGCCTTCGGAGTAGGTCCTGCGGTGGACGCCTATAACTACGCTTATGTCATCCCTGGTTTTTTATTAGTCCTATTAGGAGGAATTAACGGACCCTTTCATAGTGCCATAGTAAGTGTCTTGGCAAAGCGAGACAAATCAGAAGCAGCACCACTAATAGAAACCATCACAACCTTAGTCGGTGGAGTCCTATTATTCGTCACAGTTGGTCTGATTATTTTTGCCCATCCATTAATAGACCTAGTAGCACCAGGTTTAAATCAAACAACAACAGGTCTAGAAATTCGAGCGATCGCCATCCAACAATTCCAGATTATGGCCCCAATGGCTTTACTAGCAGGATTAATAGGTATTGGTTTTGGCGCGCTTAATGCTGCGGATATGTATTGGTTGCCTTCTATTAGTCCGTTATTTTCTAGTGTGGCTTTAATAGGAGGACTTTTTATTTTAGCCTTACAGCTAGGGGAAAAAATTATTCAACCAGAAAATGCCATGATAGGAGGCTTAATTTTAGCTTGGGGTACCCTCATCGGAGCAATATTACAATGGTTAATTCAAGTTCCCGCTTTGTGGCGAAATGGTTTAGGAAAATTACGTTTAAGATTTAATTTTCGACACCCAGGAGTACAAGAAATTACCAAAGTAATGATACCTGCAACCTTATCTTCTGGAATGTTACATATTAATGTTTATACAGACTTATTTTTTGCTTCTTATATTCCCCAAGCTGCTGCTTCATTAGCTTATTCTGGTTTATTAGTACAAACACCTTTGGGAATTATTTCTAATGTTATTTTAGTTCCATTTTTACCAATATTTTCTCGATTAGCTGCACCGGAAAATTGGCAAGATTTAAAATACCGAATTCGGCAAGCTTTGGTATTAACAGGAATTACAATGTTGCCTTTAAGTGCAATTATGGTGACGTTAGCTTTGCCTATTGTTAGGGTAGTTTATGAACGTTATGCTTTTGATTTATCGGCTTCAAAATTTGTCGCTTCTGTATTGATGGCTTATGCAGTAGGAATGTTTGTTTACTTGGGAAGGGATGTTTTAGTCAGGGTTTTTTATGCTTTGGGAGATGGAGAGACTCCTTTTAAGATTAGTGTGATTAATATTTTTCTGAATGTGGTGTTGGATTATTTGTTAGTTAATGCTTTTGGTGCTCCTGGTTTGGTTTTGGCGACGGTAGGGGTAAATTTAATTTCAATGATAATTTTTCTCTGGTTATTAGATAGGAAACTTGATGGGTTGCCTTGGGGTGAATGGTTGATGCCTTTTACTGGTTTAATTGGTGGAGCTTTGGCGACAGGTTTTGTTTGTTGGAGTGTGCTTTGGGGTAGTCAGTTACTGTTGGGAAGTGAGGGATTTTTTGTGCAGTTATTGGAACTTGGTTTGGCAAGTTTTTCGGGGTTAGGTATTTTTGGCTTGATAGTAATGAAAATGAATTTGCCGGAGGTTGATATTTTTGTTGGTCGAATTAGACAGAAATTGGGAATTTGACTTGATATATTCGTAGCTTTTATCTTTTTTCTCAACTAACAAAGCGATCGTCAGTTCAACTATTACCCATAAGTCAAAAGTTAAAAGTTAAAGGTATTTTTAACTAAGTCTTTCTGACAGAAACCTTTCCTTCAGAAAATGAAATTACTATTTCTCTATAGGCAATAGTCAGAAATTTCACAACTCATCTCCGGAGTACTTCAGAGAATGAAACTACTATTTCTCTATAGGCAATAGTCAGAAATTTCACAACTCATCTCCGGAGTGCTTCAGAGAATGAAACTACTATTTCCCTATAGGCAATAGTCAGAAATTTCACAACTCATCTCACAGTCGGAGTTCTCTATAAAATGAAGTTACTATTTCTCTACCCGCAATAGTCAGAAATTTACAACTACTCTCTGAGTCGGAATTTTTCATTTCCTGAAGCTTCTACTTCCCCATAGGCAATAGTCAGAAATTTCACAACTCATCTCCGGAGTGCTTCAGAAAATGAAACTACTATTTCCCTATACGCAATAGTCAGAAATTTCACAACTCACCTCTGAAATGGAGTGCTTCAGAAAATGAAACTACTATTTCTCTATACGCAATAGTCGGAAATTTCACAACTCACCTCTGAAATGGAGTGCTTCAGAAAATGAAACTACTATTTCTCTATACGCAATAGTCGGAAATTTCACAACTCATCTCTGAAATGAGTGCTTCAGAAAATGAAACTACTATTTCTATATCCGCAATAGTCAGAAATTTCACAACTACTCCCTGAGTGGGAATTTTTTATTCCCTGAAGCTACTATTTCCCTATACGCAATAGTCGGAAATTTCACAACTCACCTCTGAAATGGAGTGCTTCAGAGAATGAAACCACTATTTCTCTATACGCAATAGTAGAAAAGGTTGAGAACCAGAAGACAGAAAAACCTTAAACTATCCTTTTTCATTCAAGAGGAACTAAGAAAGATACCAAAATATCCTCAACACAATATTTTGCAGTGACCTAGAACGAGTATATATGAGCGCACCTTTTCCATTATATAATTAATACCATATAAAACTTTTTTTGTCAAGTAACTTCTATGTATCAGCCGTCATAAGAAGCAGGGAGTAGTGAGTCAGTGTTCAACTCTACTTCCGACACCCCTGTTCAAATTTAACTTACTATCCCATCCAGAAAAATCAACAACTCAGCCAAAAATCACCAAAGAAATTAAATAAAATCACATAACTATTTCTCTTCCTAAATACCGACTCCTAGAATTTAGGATTTGTTATGATGTCAATAGTTAAATATCAAATCAAAAGTAGATATGAACACACAACTTCGTGGATATTTAGAAAACATTACTTTAGGGATAATTGCTGGAATTTTAACTAATCTTATTACAGTTTCAATAGTTAACTATTTTCAACCAGGTGTAGTAGAAATTAAACAATATAAAACCATTAGTACAGCAATTTTTATATTAATTACTCCAATAATTTTCAACTATTTATTGCAGAAACTGGATATTGATTGGAGTAAAATAGCATTAGTAGGTTTGATATCTATAATGTTATTAGAAAGCATTTTATTTAGTGCTTTTCCCACTAAAGAAATCAATATTAACCAATATGTAACACTCTATCCAGAATACTCAGAATACTTTGAGGGAGTTGATTTAAAGAGAACCGATCATAATAAGGTTTGGACACATGATGCCAAAATTGGAGTTTTGAAGAATCAATTGCACATATTACTCCAAGTAGAATGGAAAAAAGAGGAAAAAATGAAAGGTCTAAGAAGAAACTATGGAGGGTATATCTATTATCAAATGGATGTATCTGATAGTTTGCTTAGAGGAAGAACTGAAACGACAACAAAAATAATTAATTATTCTTTTCGGCCAGCTAGAGGAGTTTTATCTTACATCATAGGATTCATTGATACAGGATATCTCATCAAAAGAACAAATATAAGTGATTTGACCTCGAAAGTAGAAGAGATAGTTAAGGAAAATAGAATTTTAGAGAAGATAAGAGAGGGTAGATAGAGATAAAAGTTTAGGTAAACATTCAGCAGTCAACTCTCAGCAATAAGCTATTAATTTATTAATTTTGCCAAAAGAACTAATATAGATTTTTTGACTTTTATAGTGTATCTCGTTAATATGAGATACACTATTTTTTCTTTCCTACTCTCTACTCCCTATCCTCTAAATTTAAAATAGCAGCCATATTTCCATCTGCTAATAAAACAAGAAAAATATCATTATTTGTCACAACAACCTTTTCAACTTCAATTTTTTTAACTTCAATATTTGCATCAATTTCAGGAGGCAACTTTATCTGCTGAATATATTTATTAGCTTCATCTTTAGCTCGATTCAATTCTTTGTCTAAAGGAAAAGAAAGACGTTCTTCAATTTGCTGAAGCAAAACAGGTTTCAAAAGCGAATCTGCTGTTGATAATAAAGCATTTTTTGTATCAACATCATAATCCAGTTCAACCACTTTCAGATTATTAGACTCTTGATCATAAAAAATCTTACCCCAAAGATATAATATTCCTTTTGCTCCCTGAAGCAAACTGCCTTTATCAGTCTTAAAATCAACCTTAACAAGAATTTTTTCACCCAATGGCGATAAATTAATTTCATTAACAATAACCTTCAAATTTTCATCAACAGACAAAGATTTACCCCTAACCTCAGATTGAAGAGTATTATTCAATTCATCAACAGAAACTTGCACAGGCAAATTTATTAAAAACTTATCTATTATCTGGTCTTGAATAATAAGATTAGGCAACGGCTTAAAATTAACAACAGGAGCTTCTTTACATATACAAGTATCGACAAACATCTTAATAGCAATTCCAGACTGAACATTTTCACCATCGCTCAAATCAAACTCTTTAAAGCTAACACTTTGCGGTTCAGTTTTAATCCAAATTGAAGGGTCTTGATTTACCCTTTCTGACAAATGCAAATTATTCCATTGTTTTGTTACTTCTGTCTTTAAATTTAACTTTTCAACAAGTTCTGCAATTAATTTAGGTTTCTCTTTATTGATAGCTTTATCCACCTGTTTTTTCAGAATACTACGAATACTAATCGTGCCAACATTTTTTATTGGTACATCTGCTTTAGTTAAATTAGTCGATACATTTAGATTCGGTTGAATATTCCATTCATTATCTATTCCTAAAGAAAGATCGCCAAAAATTGTACCTGCAATATTTGTCCGCGCACTAACTGGAATCTTAGTAAAACCTAAATTAACTTTACCTTTTATTCTTGCAGTTCCTGATATTGGTACTGAAAAAGTTATCAGATTATTTTGAGTGCCAATACTCAAATCTTTGCGATTAATTTCGTAGGTAAGAGTATCATTAGAAAGCAAATCTGTAGGGTCAGCCTCTGTGCCAGAAAATTTCTTGGAAATATTCAAATTTAATGCTTTTTGAATATTAGTCAAAGGAATTTTCACAGGTAGATTTAATATACTTTCACTACGTTCAGGTTGTAATGTATTAGCTGATATCAACTCCGGCATTTTAGGTTCAATATCTATTCCCTTAAAAGCTGCTCTCGAAGAAAAAATAATCATCATAATTAGCACAAATATCATTAAAATAGAAAATTTTAGTATTCGCGGAATAGAGAATATTTTCATTGATTTTATTTGGATAAACTTTAAATATTTCAACTATGCTTTCTCCTATCAACTAATACCAAGTGTGAAAAAATAATGCGTAAGCATTCAGCTATTAGCATTTAGCATTCAGATGGATGAATATAATAAGTTACTAAAATTAGTTAGTTTAACAATTTCATCCATAACTTTTAATTCTACTGGAAAGACTACTTCCTCCTTCCCTGGGAGTTAATAACTAAAAGCTGATAGCTGATAGCTGACTGCTGAATGTTTACAAGAATGCTATGCTTAGGTGAGACTTCAATTATTAGGTGACACTTCAATTATTAAGTAATTAACACAGTCTTTTTAAACTTTTTGATAATTATTAGTCAGGAGCGCCTTAATTTTTATTATGTTTACTTCTCCCCCACTCCCCTACTCCCCTACTCCCCCACTCCCCTACTCCCCCCCCCCCCCACCCCCCCACCCCCCCCCTCCCCTCCTGGGAGGGGAACGACTCTCAACTCCAGTCCCCATTCGATCCCGACACCGTATTCCGTTTTCTGCTTTAAAAAAAAAAA
>JAAHGF010000041.1 GCA_010672585.1 Okeania sp. SIO1I7
GAAATTGAACCAGATCCATCCTATAATCTTCAGGATGATAAATAATATGATAAAAGAAGATAACTCCAGATTTGATTTTATTTCTAATGTCATCACCCAGTAGTTAGCGTAAATATTACACTAACTATTTTTTTGTATTTGTCCAAAGTCCAAATTAATATTCTCCCCAGGCAATGAATTAGCCCTGCTCCCAGGAGGGGAAGACAGGAGAAAACCCACCCCTAACCCCTCCGGTGGAGGGGAGAAATTGGAATGAGCGAGGAGGTAGGAGCTAAGTTTTGTTCCTTGATTTTTCTGTCATCCTCTTGCCTAAAATACGAACCATGTATGAGGGTCAAGAGCTGATTCCCAGGCACTACAATTCGACCCCAAAAAGCCTAAAGTCTTTATATGTCAATGCTTTTAGATTTAATCAGCAAGCCCTAATTACATGGCTAGTGCAGGATGGCGGAAATAACTAACCAGTTAAAAAAGGTTCAAAAGCTTGTACAATAACCTTTCTTCCCTTCAGCATAGCTGCCTCCAGCATAGCTGCCTTTTTGCACTAGATAGATAATTTTGCTCATTTTCCACTTCATCATACCTATAGTCAATCAAATAATTCTCCTCACTCACTTTTCTCCCTTTATTCCCTATTTCCTAATTGTTAAGTATTCTAAAGGGATTAAATTTTGAGGAAGCGGATTTCACATTAGAAGAGATAAAAAAAACTCAATATTTTGCAAACACTTTCTCAGACTAATATGTGAAATTTTTTCTAGAAAAAATATATTTTTAGTGTTGAATGTATGACTCAGGAGGATTAAATTGATGTAATTAAAATCATCCTGATTCCTATATAGAGATTGAGAATAAGCGGATATAGACTATTCTCAATCTTTAAAGTTATGAACAAACAAATATTTTCAATTGTTTTGGTGAATTTTGCATTAGCAGTAATCGGTATTATTCCAGAAATAACAAGTAATTTAACTAATGTAAAATTAGACAAATTACAATCTGAAGACAAAATTCAATCCGAGCTTATTGCTCAGAGAGAGCCATTTAAACGAGGTGACAGTCGTACAGATAGAAAAAGCGAAGAGAAATAGAAATACAGCATCATTCAGAATGAATAAGTCATAAGAATCATTTGAATAACTGAGGGTAATTATGCATAAATTATTCAGTAAGTAGGTAAAATTAAATAGTAAGTATTCAAGCGGACATGATATTATTCGGACATTATATCATACCTCAAATCACCAACGCCAAAAGAAGAAAGAAAGAATAAAGGGAGCAATAAGGAGAAAGTTTTTTGATCACGCTCTGATCCGGACATGATATTACTCATACCAATTAACTTAAAAAATGTCACAAATAGTTGGAAACTGATGAAGTGAAATAATAAGCTGAAATTAGTGTAAAATATAGGTTTTAAGTACCTCAAATATCACTTATGACTGAAATGAAGTGTGTCTTATATCATGTCCGGTTAAACAGTGATAAATAAATAACTACGGAGTCCTCAGGAGTCAACCCACCCGCGGGCCCCGACCGTGGAGGGGAAGTCAGGAGTCAGGAGGAAAGAGGGAAGAAAGAAGAAGAACTGGAGTTGAAGGAGAAAGTTTTTTTATAACTAATTATCCGGACATGATATTACATTCTGAGGAGACCTCAGAATTACACACTCGCTTCTGAGTTTTGACTTCTGACTTTAATGAAACGGTATCACGCATCTCTAAAAATGCTTACAGCGCTTTTCATATTGATGAACCACATCTTCACAATCACAACCCTGTAGGGACGTTCCATGGAACGTCCCTACTGTGGTCTACCCAAATGAAAACTGCTGTAAGTATTCCATTTCCTTACTACTGTACTACTTAAAATTTAAGACTCTGCCAATTCCCATCTAAAGCGTCACGTATTCACCAGGGCTTAAATTAGGACTTAATATTGACATACTCCCGACGTTGCCCTTACGGGACAACGCGGGATTCTTCAGTCTGGGAAACCCTGACCGCTGTTTAGACAGAGGTGATGTCCTCCCCCTGTTTTGAACTTGAGAATAACAAAATGTAGCTAGCTTGTCAAGGGCTTGTGAACGTTTAGCTTATGAAGGTATCCGAATCCAGGCCCTGGCTTTCCCATCCCTCCGCTCCCCTGCGGGAGAGCGCGGGACTTCCCGCCAGGAAAGTTAAAAACGCTCACCAATACCGAAGTGGAAACGAGTATCACCTTCATCATTAATAGCGTAATCAACTCTAATTGGACCGAGAGGAGATTGTACCCGAATACCAGCACCATAACCTATACCATCTCCTGGTTTCTCCCTCACACCTCCAGGATTACCAATAACAGAACTTTGACTATCAAATACTGTTGCAGCATCAATAAATAAAGCGCCTCCAAGAAATCTAAATACAGGAAAGCGATACTCAACAGTTCCCAACAAGAATGTACGACCTGCTCCTACAGAACCTTCATCATATCCACGAACTGTGTTAGTACCACCTAGAGGAAAAGCTTCATAAGGAGGTAAATCTCCAATTATATGACCACCTTGTATATTAAAGGCCAAAGCTTCAGGTCCATCAATGAAATTAGTAAAGTCTACTGGAATATAGAAACTGTAATTAGCTCGTAAACGATTCAATGCGATCTCTGCGGAACCTATAGGAATAGACTGTTCTGTACCAATTCTTAGTAAACTACCAGAAGTAGGTTGTCGGCGATTATTGCGTCGATCATTGATAATACCAAATTGAAGAGTAAGTAGATCGTCTTCCCCAGAGTCATCAACAGTCAATTTATTACCTAATTCATCTCTGGGTTCAGTATCACCATCACTATCCTGAATTTCTACTCGTTCATATTTTATTCCCAAAGAAGCTGTCCACTCCGGTTCGACAAATGGATTAGGAATAAACGGACGAGTGAAGCTAACTCCACCTCCTGTACGAATAACTCGTGGGTTATCACCATTAGGCAGATCGACATCGCGCTGATCGTTTTCGTCGTCAGAATCAAAAATCACCGAAATTGCCCGTCTTCTGAAGGCATTAACAGTGTAAGAAAGGCGGTGGTCATCTCCACCTACCCAGGGGTCGGTAAAGCTAATATCAGCAAGTAATAATCGTTCACCTACTTGAAACTCGCCACCTAATTTCTGATTATTACCACCAATGTTTTGTTGTTGATAACTGACTGTACCAAATAATCCACTGGCAGAACTAACCCCACCGCCAAATGCTAGAGAACCTGTACTTTTCTCTACAATATTCACAATCACATTTGCCTTGTTAGGATCGTCTGGTGCTGGTTCTAAACCCAACGTAACATCTTCAAAAATTCCTAAACCAAACACTCTCCTAATATCTTTTTCTGCTGTTTGTCGCTCAAAGATATCTCCTGGTTGAAGTTGAATTTCTCTGGTGATGATATATTCACGAGTACGACCTTCAATTAAATTACCTTCTTCATCTGTTGTTTCTCCTTCTGCATTCACAAAGCGCACTTGAATATCTTTAATTTCTCCTTCTGCAACTTCCAGAGTAACTGCACCATCGTCACTGACTTGAGGGGCGCCGATCACTTGTCCGAGAACGTAACCATTATCTTGATACCATTGGTTAACTTGTTCGACACCTTGTTCAAAAATTTTCAGATTTAGAGTTTCACCATATTGCTCTGCGAATATTCTGTCTACTTCACTTTCAGGGAATACTTGAGCACCTTCTATTGTTACAGAGTTCAATACAGGGTTGGGTTCAACTTCAAAAGTTACTCGTACACCAAGGGGAGTATCTTCTGGTAATGCTTTCACGTTTCGGAAGAAACCAGTGGCAAATATGGCGTTAATGTCTCTCTGTAGTTGAGAGCGAGTTGTGGTGCGTCCAGCTTGAGTGCTAATTACTTGGTACACTTGGTCTTCTAGTTCTCCGTCTACTCCACTAACTACAACTTCGGCGACTAGCACTAAGGGTTCTGCTTCTTCTGTAGAGGGTTCTGTTGGTTGTGATTGAGAAAGAGTAAATTCTTCTGATTCTATTGCGGAGGGTGGGGTGTCGCTATCTGGTTCTTCGAGGACTTCATGTTCTGGAGATGAAATTTGGGCCAAATTATCTGATGGGTCTAATGTTGATGTGAATTTCTGTTGATTTTGAGTAATTTCACCATTAGATAAATTTACTTTTTGAGAAAGGATAGAATCAAACTGTTTATTTATGGTTGGTTCTAATTTAGTTTCTACACCCTTTGCTAACTCAAAATTCTGAGGATTTTCCCTCTGATTCTCTACAATTTCTGAAGTAGGAATATCCGCAGCAAACTGTTTATTTATGGTTGGTTCTAATTTAGTTTCTACACCCTTTGCTAACTCAAAATTCTGAGGATTTTCCCTCTGATTCTCTACAATTTCTGAAGTAAGAATATCCGCAGCAAACTGTTTATTTATGTTTAGCTCTAATTTAGTTTCTACACCCTTTGCTAACTGGAAATTCTGAGGATTTTCCCTCCAGTCATTCACAATTTCTGAAGTAGTAATATCCGCATCAAACTGTTTATTTATGTTTGGCTCTAATTTAGTTTCTCCACCCTTTGCTAACTCAAAAATTTGAGGATTTTCCCTTTGATTTTCGACAATTTCTGAAGTAGGAATATCCGCATCAAACTGTTTATTTATGTTTGGCTCTAATTTAGTTTCTCCACCCTTTGCTAACTCAAAAATTTGAGGATTTTCCCTTTGATTTTCGACAATTTCTGAAGTAGGAATATCCGCAGCAAACTGTTTATTTATGGTTGGCTCTAATTTAGTTTCTCCACCCTTTGCCAACTGGAAATTATCAGAATTTTCCAGGCTATTTTCGACAATTTCTACATCAGGAATATCAGAAACAAACTGTTTATTTATGGTCGGTTCTAATTTAGTTTCTCCACCCTTTGCCAACTGGAAATTATCAGAATTTCCCAGGCTATTTTCGACAATTTCTACATCAGAAATATCCGCAGCAAACTGTTTATTTATGTTTGGCTCTAATTTAGTTTCTCCACCCTTTGCCAACTGGAAATTATCAGAATTTCCCAGGCTATTTTCGACAATTTCTACATCAGAAATATCAGAAGTAAATTGTTTATTTGTAGTCGGTTCTAATTTAGTTTCTCCACCCTTTGCCAACTGGAAATTATCAGAATTTCCCAGGCTATTTTCGACAATTTCTACATCAGGAATATCAGAAGTAAATTGTTTATTTGTAGTCGGTTCTAATTTAGTTTCTCCAACCTTTGTTAACTGGAAATTATCAGAATTTCCCAGGCTATTTTCGACAATTTCTACATCAGGAATATCAGAAATAAACTGTTTATTTGTAGTCGGTTCTAATTTAGTTTCTCCACCCTTTGCCAACTGGAAATTATCAGAATTTTCCCGGCTATTTTCGACAATTTCTGAAGTAGTAATATGAGAAACAAACTGTTTATTTGTAGTTGGTTCTAATTTAGTTTCTACTGTTTTATTAATTAGAGCTAGTTGAGGAATATGTTGATTTTCAAAATTTTCTAAAGCGAAAGCGAAAAATTCTGCAAATTCCTTATTAACAACAGAACTGTACTTACTATTTAAACTTTTACCAATAATTACAGGTTTTGTAATTTCTCTAACCTTAATAAAATCATAAAAATCAAGTTTTGCTGCTTCTTTTGACCAAGATATATCAGAAAAATTATTATCAATACTGCCAAATACTTTTTTTGAAGGTAAATTAGACCCTAACTCTAAAAAATATTTAGTAGCAGAAAATTTGTTAAATTGTTTTCTTGAATTAATCGATATAGCAATAAAATTACTATCTATATCAGAATTACTCTTCGGTATTTTAGCATTAGCAGATTTTGAAATTCCAAAAGTTGTTGAAGCAGCAAAAATGATCGCTAAGAACGGAGACAACCGCATATTATTCTATCCCCTACAATCCACACACCAGTTAAATTTTTCATACAAACCGTAAAATTGTACACCATTGCCAGGGTTCTCAACCCGTCTGAGCCAAAATCCTTTCTAAGACTTGTTGATATGCTGTTTCTACATTACCAAGATCGCGACGGAAGCGGTCTTTGTCCATTACTCTCAAATTTGAATCAGTTTGAGATTGGTCCCAAAGTCGGCAGCTATCTGGACTTATTTCGTCCGCAAGAATCAAATTATTTTGCCAATCTAGGCCAAATTCGATTTTGAAGTCCACCAAAGTAATTTGGCATTGGTTAAAGAAATTTTTGAGAATATCATTAATTTTTAGGGCAAAAGTCCGTATTTGCTCCAATTGCTCTGGGGTCGCTAATTCCATTATTAAGAGGCGATCGCGTGTCAAAAGTGGGTCCTGAAGACTATCATTTTTATAGCAATATTCTACTAAGGGAAACTTCAACACAGTTCCTTCTGCTAATCCAGTTTGTTTGCAAAGACTACCTGCAGCAATATTTCTCACAATAACTTCGATCAGCAAAATTTTCACCTTTCGGACTCTCATTTTATCTGGTGCAGGACAGTCAATAAAATGAGTAGGTATACCATTAGCTTCCAGTAGTTTAAATATATGACTAGAAATAGTACAATTAATTTTACCTTTCCCAGTTATTGTGCCTCTTTTTTGAGCATTAAATGCTGTGGCATCATCTTTAAAATAAGTAAGTAATATTTCTGGGTCGTCAGTAGTATATAAAATTTTTGCTTTACCTTCATAAAGCTTTTGATTAGATAACATAAAAATTCTTGATATAGAAACTAAAAATAGAGTGAAGAGCGATTGTTATAACATTTCATGGAAGTCAGAAGTCAAAAGTCAAAAGTTAAAAGTCAAAAGTTATATTTGATCGGCCAAAAACTTTGACAAGATACAAGACAATACTTTCAGGCAATTATTTGACATTTATCAGGAGCGAAACCATTTGTGACATCCTTAAAGTGAATTGTTATTACTAATTACTCTTTTATGTGCATATCACAGTAGAAGTTTAATGTCAATATTTCTATCAAGATTGAAGCTGTCTATAATCTTAAAAGATTGTTATAGACAGATAACAAAATTAGATTAGATTAAACAAAATTAATGTTCAATGTCTTGTCCAAGGGTCTTTTTTCTGAGAGGATAAGAAGGCATCGGAATTTCTTCAATCAGCTCAAGGAATTAAACAGATGATAAATTGGACAAAATCTGTAGCAGTGAGTACTTTATTATCAATTGCTGCTATTGGTAGTATGAGTCTTACTTCGATAGCAGTAGGATCGCCTCAGAATACTAAAAGTGTAGAGCAATCTATCACTACAATCCCCACCGAAGCGGAAGAGCAACTCGCTCATAGTTATGGTCATGGTAGTAAGCATTACGGTAGTTGTCGTCGAGTGGCAACTCGTCATCGCAACTTGCGGGTGAGGACATATCCTTGGGGTAAAGTTATAAACAGATTACATCGAGGTACTCGTGTTCGTGTTATTGGTTACGATGGTGCTTGGGCAAAAATTTCATATCCTTGTTATGGTTATGTATATGCTCATTATTTGAAACATTGTTAAACCTAAAAAGCGTCGGGAGGAAGTACGCAGCGCCTGTTTTAACGGCTGGATGAATAACGACGCGCGGGTTTTAACCCGGAGTAAAAGTCTGGTATAATAGAAATAGTAAGTAAGAACAAGGTTTGTCGCCATGACCTTTAGCTAGTACGGTGAAATTCCGGTGGACAGGAGACGGGGAATTAACTTCCTACGACGGCTGAAAGCAAGTAGGCAGCTAGAGCAGCGAGAAGATTACTCCAACCAGCGCGAGTAAAACCACTCGTGAAAGCTAACAAAAAAAAGTAGACTCACAGCTAGATTTCCGTCTATGCCGAGGAGTTTAGGAGTCTGTTGACAGGCTTTAAGCAAATGTGGATTTATGAGGGGCTGCGTGCGGAAGTAGATTCCGCACTTTAAACGCCCCGTCCCATTTGCGGTGGACTAACCACAGAATCCAGGGTGTTTCAACCCCTGGAGATGTCAACTCATCAAATAAATTTTGCTAGGAAAGATCGCAGAGGACTAAGAGTTACTGCGATCGTACTTCCAAACTGCACTAGACGTTCCAAATAATATAGAACCCATTTGGTATCTTCATAAATATTAAGTTTTTTTAGTTAGGAGACAGGAGACAGGAGGGAAGATGTGGGGAGAAATAATACAAAAAATTCAACACTCCTTCAGATGATTTTTCCTCAAAATTGATGCACGAAAAGACTTGACTACCATAATTCTATAGTTCTCAAATGGGTTCTATAGATCGAGAGCAAACAACAAACAAAGAAAAAGGAGTCAAAAGTGAGCGATTCAATAATTGAATTACTAGACGAACTACCTAGTAATAATCTAACAGTAAAAACACTCAATGCTCTAGATTTCGTAGTACCTGGCGAGTGGGAAAATGTAGTAGGTTTTGATAAAACTATTGAAGTAATTACAGGTGAGACAGATGCAGACAGAATTATGGATATCCGCAACAAAGCGATCGAGCTATACAATGACGCGGATAATGGATATCAGGGAGCTATATGGTATTACAACCTAGTTGATAATGTAGACGGCGCTCTTGCTGCAGCAGCTATGGCAGAAATAGTCAGTGAAAAAATCCCCTTTTTAAGCTTTTTAGGAAGCTTAACTCCCAAAGCTGATACAACTCAATCTGTTGACTTGTGCCTAAAAATTGTAGCAGAGTTGATAGCTTATAGTAAACTCAATGGTCTGCCCATTCTTAATCCAGGAGAATTTGTCACAAACCTGACTGAGGAGTATAGTGGTCCATCTCTAATGCGAATGGCTGCCTTAGTTTGTCTTGATGGTTTGATACCTTTGGGTCCAGACTTCCTGCAAAAAGTACAAGATACCCTTGATGGAGAAGGTGAAAGTGCTTTTGCAGATAATGCAGTTTTTGGAGCAATTAGCGACACTATTCCTGGAGATGACAAATTTGGCTTTATTAGTGAGACCTTCGGAGCAGTTCAAGGGTGGATGGATAACTTGGTTGGGTCAGTTGGTTTAACCCCAGAAAGTATTTTTGACAAAATTGGTGGCTTTATCGACTTTTCTGATGACGCTTTAGATGTTGTAGCTGCATTTCTAGATAAAACCACAAATTACTTTCAACATACAGGTACTCAATCTGTAGCTAGAAAGTTGATACAGCGTGCAGCAGAAGAAGCATAATTAACGAAGTCAGAAGTCAGAAGTTAACCCACCCCTAGCCCCTCCCCCGACCGTGGAGGGGAAGTAGGGGATTTGAGCAAGCCTCCAAAAACATTTTACCAATCAAGGCGGGGTCGTGCGACCCAATTATTTTGATAATTCTCATTACAAACAGCATTTGATGTAACGCTACTGTGATAATATAAAGTCTTAGCCTTTTCAAGCTAAAATGCCACTCCTAAATAATTTTAGGAGTGGGTTTTCCATTGGCTATCAAACAAACTAAGTAGACCAATATATAAGCAGTCGAAGCAAAGCTTAGGATATTCCTAAATGCTCAAACGATCGTCAGAGATTACTTCTGACTTCTGACTTCTGACTTCTGACTTGCGCGTAGCGCTATACACGACATCTACCCGGTAATAAATTATGAATGATTCAATTCGCTTTCTGATGTGTGCCCCCGACCACTATGATGTAGACTATGTAATTAATCCTTGGATGGAGGGAAATATCCATAAATCCTCACGCGATCGCTCCGTCGAACAATGGTATAAACTCCACGACATTATTAAAGAAAACGCGGTCTTAGACCTAGTACCACCTCAAAAAGGATGGCCTGACATGGTATTCACTGCCAATGCAGGTCTGATTCTGGGAAATACTGTTGTTCTCAGTCGTTTTTACCACAAGGAACGTCAAGGAGAAGAACCCCATTTCAAAGAATGGTTCCTAAATCAGGGTTTTATCGTTCACGAACTCCCCAAAGACCTCCCCTTTGAAGGAGCAGGAGATGCTCTCCTAGATAGAGAAGGTCGTTATCTTTGGGCAGGGTATGGCTTTCGTTCAGAATTAGACTCCCATCCACTTCTGGCAAAATGGTTAGACATCGAAGTACTATCACTGAGACTTATAGACGAGCGCTTTTATCATCTTGATACCTGCTTCTGTCCTCTAACAGGAGGTTACTTACTTTACTATCCTCCGGCATTCGACTCTTACTCCAACCGCCTAATTGAAATGCGAGTGCCACCAGAAAAACGAATAACTGTAGCAGAAGCAGATGCAGTTAATTTTGCCTGCAATGCAGTTAACATCAACCAAACCATCATTATGAACAAGGTGAGTGAAAGCTTGAAATCACTCCTTACCGAAGTAGGTTTCAACGTCATTGAAACACCTCTAAGTGAATTTCTCAAAGCAGGTGGTGCAGCGAAATGCCTCACTCTGAGAGTTACAGAACCAATTATACCCGATCGCCATGCCGTTGTCCAAGTTGAAAGTCGTACCATTCGTATGGAAGGACATTTACTAGACTCTGGTTTGATCAACCAAGCTTTAGATTTAATCGTTGAAGGTGGGGGTAGTTTCAAAGTACTCAACTTTAATCTCGGAGAACAACGTCAAAGCACTTCCCTCGCTGAAGTGAAAGTTTCTGCACCTTCCCATGAGGTCATGGAAGAAATAATGAGTCAACTCATTGACATTGGTGCAGTAGTGCCAACCGAGGATGTGGAGGATGCTAAGTTGGAGTCAGTGGAACAAGATGGTGTTGCCCCTGATGATTTTTATGTATCTACTATTTATCCTACTGAAGTTAGAGTCAAAGGTCAGTGGATACGAGTACAAAATCAAAGAATGGATGGAGCGATCGCCATTACTGAAACTGACGGTAAGATTCAAGCAAAATGTAAAGTGTTGCGGGATGTAAAAATTGGCGAAAAAGTGGTGGTAGATACGATCGGTCTTCGCTCTATCCGCAAAACAGAATCCCGTGAAAAACGAAATAAAGAAGAGTTCAGTTTTATGTCTTCTGGCGTTTCTAGCGAACGTAGAGTAGAATTGGTTGTCGAACAAGTAGCTTGGGAATTACGGCAAATTCGCGATCGCGGAGGCAAAATAGTAGTTACAGCAGGTCCAGTTGTGATTCACACTGGTGGTAGCGAACATTTAGCACATTTGATTCGTCAAGGATATGTGCAAGCGTTGTTGGGTGGTAATGCTATAGCAGTTCACGATATTGAACAATCACTGATGGGAACTTCCCTGGGTGTGGATATGAAACAGGGAGTTGCAGTTCATGGTGGACATCGACATCATCTGAAGACTATTAATACTATTCGGCGTTGTGGTAGCATTGCTCAAGCAGTTGAGACTGGTGTTTTGAAAAAGGGTGTGATGTATGAGTGTGTTAAGAATGATGTACCTTTCTGTTTAGCAGGTTCGATTCGTGATGACGGACCTCTACCTGATACTCAGATGGATTTGATTAAGGCACAGGAAGAATATACAGAGTTGTTGAAAGGTGCTAATATGGTTTTGATGTTGTCAACTATGTTGCATTCTATTGGAGTAGGAAATATGACACCTGCTGGAGTGAAGATGGTTTGTGTGGATATTAATCCAGCAGTGGTGACTAAATTGAGCGATCGAGGTTCTATTGAATCAGTGGGAGTTGTGACTGATGTTGGTTTGTTCCTCAGTTTATTGGTTGCCCAGTTAGAGCAGTTGACAAGTCCTTATTCTGTAGTTCAAGCATAACTTTAGAAGTTGGTGGTGGTGCATTGTAATGGTAGTGCATTGTCATTATTTTTGTTACCAGGCACGGCAGTGGGAGCATCTTGCTCCCGTGCTAATACCGTTTCACTAAAGTCATAAGTCATAAGTCATAAGTGATATTTTAGGTACTTAAAACCTCTACTATACGATAATTTCAGCTTATTATTAGACATCTGGTAAAAATCAAAAATAAAATCAATTATCACACAGAAATTATCAATTTTTTCCCCTCCTGGGAGGGGGAGGGGCTAGGGGTGGGTTCCCTACTGCCTATGCGTGGAGGAGATGTCTATTTGACTTCATCAGTTATATCATGTCCGTTGGGGCGCGTTTGTGTAAACCTAAGGGTGAATATCTACAGGAAATTTAGGTTTTTTTCTTACTCAATAGCCTTCCTCCCTCTTCCCTCTTCCTTATTAATTGTTGAATCCTACCTCCTCGCTCCCATACCCGTTCCTCCTGTCTCCTGTCTCCTACCCCTACTAAAAGACTAGTGAAGCGCAAACCCTAAGTAAAGTCTTTCAATAACTTTTATTATTAATAACATTCTTTATTTCATTCTTGGCATCAGAACTAAATTCTCATAAGAAGAGAAAAGTTATGGCCAATCACTAAAGTCAGCTTTTTTCTTAATGCGTCAAGTTATAGAAGCTAATGAGTGAAAATGTCTAATTTATTGAATTGATTAATACTAATACCATTTCTCAAAAATAATGCTATACTTATGCAAAACTTCAATGATTAAGTAATTAGTAGAATTCAATAACGTGAAAAGCGATTATTAGCAAGTAGCGTGTTAATTATTCTTATGTTTATTATTCCCCTACTCCCCCCCTCAAGAAAACATAGAAAAGTTTTTGAGATTTTGTATAATCTGGCCACTTTTAACCAAGCACCACAAAAATAATTTTTATTTTTCTTAAGCACCCAAGGCAGAATTAATACTTCATCCAACCAGCTATCAGAACTCATATTAAATGTCTCTTCTCTTTTGACCCAATTTCATGTTTAATAATGTATAGCATATTGGTAGCTAATGTAGTATAGCTTAATCTTAATCCCAGTTAAGCAATTGGCTGAACATCTAAGAACCCTTTACTTCATTAAGTCCAAACTGCTATAAATTTTAGATAACTTGAAAATAAAAAAGAGTAGTTAGCCAGGGAAATAGAAATTAATTATGTATTGACTAAAGAAGAGACGACTTGAATCTGAGGTTTTCTAATCTATTTTTTGCAATTGTCAAATATGCTCATGTTAATTCAATTTAATCAGTTGATTTCAACTGCCATAAGTCTTTGATTATTTGCGAAATCCATTAATTATATTACCTTAATTATGGAAATTTAATCATTAATTTTTTGTGAATTAAACATTAATTTCCTGCAAAAAAATAACAATTAATTAGCTGATTTATATGTTAGAAGCTTGTATATTTTTAACCATATTATTTGGATTTTTCGGCATCATATTTAAGAAAAATCTGGTGATGAAAATCGTCTCAATGGATATTATGAGTACGGGAGTTATTGCCTATTATGTGCTAGTAGCATCCCTAGATGGTTTGTTTACACCAATTGCGGACAAAACCAAAAATGTTGCTTATTCCGACCCCGTTCCCCAGGCCGTTATCTTAACAGCAATTGTAATTGGCTTTTCAATTCAAGCTTTGATGTTGGTGGGTGTGATGAAGTTGGCAAAGGATAATCCCACTTTGGAAACTAGCGCAATCGAAGAAAATAACACACCATCATAAGCAAAAATTCAGCTCTCAAGTCTCCCCTTTTAAGGGGATGAAAAGCAGTCGATATTCGGAGCTTCCCGTAGGGTGGGACGGCAAGGTTTCCTCGCCATATTCAATCGACCAATAGAAACTAATACTTCAGTATTTTCTTGCTTCTTGCTTTCCTAGGTCATGCTGCGCAAACAGCGGTCGGTACTGTTAACGAAGTTCCGACCATAGGAGGCTAACTGATAACTGATAACTAATAACTGAAATGACCAATATTACGATCGCCTGGATGGCATTACCATTTTTTCTTGGGTTTGTGATTTATTTACTACCCAAACTAGACCGCTTTCTCGCACTGGGAATAGCATTAGTTTCAGCTAACTATGCCTTGGCGATATTTTCAACCCAATCACTGTTAAATATACAGTTACTAGATAATTTTGGTGTAACTTTAACCATCGACCAACTGAGTGGCTTTTTTATCATCACTAATGCTATAGTAACACTCGCAGTTATTATTTACAGTTGGAGTAGCGAAAAAACTGCTTTTTTCTATATGCAAGTTGTGATTCTGCATGGTAGCGTCAACTCTGCCTTTATATGTGCAGATTTTATTAGTTTGTATGTAGCATTAGAAGTAATCAGTATTGGTGCATTTCTTCTCATTACCTATCCGCGTACAGATAGATCAATTTGGGTAGGATTGCGCTATCTGTTTGTCAGTAATACGGCAATGCTGTTTTATCTGGTAGGAGCAGTACTGGTATATAAAGCACATCATTCCTTTAGTTTTGCAGGTTTGCGCGGTTCGCCTCCTGAAGCAGTTGCTCTGATATTTCTAGGATTATTAGTTAAGGGGGGTATCTTTGTCTCAGGATTTTGGTTACCTTTAACCCACTCAGAATCACAGAGTCAAGTATCAGCAATGTTATCAGGAGTTGTGGTCAAATCTGGAGTGTTTCCCTTAGTGCGTTGTGCCCTATTTTTAGAGGAGATCGATCCAATAGTGAGAATTTTTGGTGTGACGACAGCATTATTAGGAGTAGGTTATGCCATTGTGGAAAAAGATACCAAGCGTACCCTAGCATTTAGCACCATTTCTCAATTGGGTTTTATTATGGCCGCGCCAGAAGTAGGAGGATTTTATGCATTGACTCACGGATTGGTGAAATCAGCACTTTTTCTCATATCAGGTATTTTACCCAGTCGTAATTTTCAGGAGTTGCAAGACCAACCGCTCAAGAACTCAATCTGGATAGCTTTAGCGATCGCTAGTTTTTCAATTTCTGGTTTTCCCCTATTGTCTGGTTTTGGGGCTAAAATATTGACCTCCAAGAATTTATTAGCTTGGCAGGTTGTAGCAATGAATGTTGCTACAGTAGGAACAACAATTGTATTTGCCAAATTTATCTTTCTCCCCCACAAAAAGAGCGAAGAAAAAGGGAAAGCATCATTTGGGTTTTGGTGGGCGATGGTAATTTTACTCGGCGGATTGATTGTAGCAAATGCTGTTTATTACCAAGCTTATACCTTAAGTAATATACTGAAACCTCTAGTAACTATTAGTATCGGTTGGTTAGCATATCTTTTGATTTTTAGGAAGTTAATTCTGAAATTCCCTCGTGGGGTCGAGAAATTCGATCATTTGATTGGGGTAATGAGTCTAATGTTGATTATCGTTTTCTGGATGGTGCAGATATGACCAATATTACGATCGTCTGGATGGCATTACCCTTTTTTATTGGTTTCGTTATCTATTTATTACCCAAACTAGACCGCTTTCTTGCACTGGGGATAGCATTGGTTTCGACTAACTATGCGTTGGCGATATTTGTAGATCCGTCTCCTTTGAACATACAGTTACTCGATAATTTCGGTGTAACTTTAATCATCGACCAACTGAGTGGCTTTTTTATCATCACTAATGCTCTAGTAACACTCGCAGTTATTTTTTACTGTTGGAGTAGCGAAAAAACTGCTTTTTTCTATATGCAAATAGTGATTCTGCATGGTAGCGTTAATGCTACTTTTATCTGTGCAGACTTTATGAGCGTGTATGTAGCACTAGAGGTGATCGGTATTGCTGCGTTCCTCCTGGTAGCTTATCCGCGTACAGATAGATCGATTTGGGTAGGGTTGCGCTATCTGTTTGTCAGTAATACGGCAATGCTGTTTTATTTGGTAGGAGCAGTAATCGTATATAAGGCACATCATTCCTTTTATTTTGCTGGTTTGCGTGGTTCGCCTCCCGAAGCGATCGCCCTCATATTTTTGGGATTATTGTCCAAGGGTGGTATCTTTGTCTCAGGGTTATGGTTGCCTTTAACCCACTCCGAATCACAGAGTCCTGTATCAGCAATGTTATCAGGAGTAGTGGTCAAAGCTGGTGTTTTTCCTCTAGTGCGTTGTGCGCTAATATTAGAGGAAATCGATCCAATCGTGAGATTTTTTGGTGTTAGTACAGCACTTCTAGGGGTGGGTTATGCCGTATTTGAAAAAGATACTAAACGGATGCTGGCATTTCATACTATTTCGCAGTTAGGTTTTGTGCTTGCTGCGCCAGTAGTAGCGGGTTTCTATGCTTTGACCCACGGTTTAGTTAAATCTGCTTTGTTTTTAATTGCAGGGGTTCTACCAAGCCGTAATTTTAAAGAATTGCATTATAAACCCATTGATAATCAGATTTGGGTAGCTTTAGTGATCGCTAGTTTTTCTATCTCTGGTTTCCCACTATTGTCTGGTTTTGGGGCAAAAGTGTTAACCTCTAAAAATCTGTTACCCTGGCAGGTTGTTGGGATGAATATTGCTGCTGTGGGAACAGCCATTTCTTTTGCGAAATTCATTTTTCTCCCCCACCAGAAAAACGAGGAAAAAATCAAAGTCAAACTGGGTTTTTGGTGGGCAATAGTGGTCTTACTCGGGGGATTAATTGTGGCAAATGCTTTTTATTATGAAGCTTACACCCTCAAGAATATAATCAAACCACTGGTAAGTATAGCTATTGGTTGGCTAGCATATCTATTTATTTTTAAGAAATTGGCGATTAAATTCCCCCGTGTGGTCGAAGAATTTGACCATCTGATTGGGTTTATGAGCTTCATGTTAATTTTACTTTTCTGGATAGTATGGACACAATCGGGTTTTTCAATATAATATTATGACTGACAATATGGTTTTTACTCACTGCCAACTTCAGTCTAGCCATCAATTGAGCGAATTTTCTTAACTGATTACTTTTTAATTACTGAATAGTATGGACGCAATTGCATTTTTCAATATAATATTACGACTGACAATATGGTTTTTACTTACCGCTGATTTTAGTGTGGCAAATATTATCATTGGTGTCAGTATCGCCTTTTTATTACCCCGCAGTCGTAAGTCATTAGGCGCTCTAAAAGATTGGTTAGACGTGTTATGGGAAATTGTGGTCGCAATTCCCCAGGCATATATAGAAGCAATACAAATCATGCTTCGACCCCATAATGATGAAGTGTTGGTTTGCGAAAAAGTTAAACCAAAACGAACGCCAGGATTGATATTTCTGGATATATTTTTGATTACTTTTACCCCTAAAAGCATTGTTTTGAAATACCACGAACAAGGTTGGTATGAAGTACACGTAGTGCAACGGAGGAAAAACAAATGAACTATGTTTTGATTTCTATGATTTTAGCTCTGCTCATACCCATTTATGAAGCTTGGCAAGATAATAATATTTGGCAGAAAATACTCGCTTTTGCTAGTATTGCCACCAAAACCTCGATTATGATGTTGGTGGTATCAGTTTTGCGAGATGATTGGTCAATTGGAGTAGTTGCAGTTATCATTCTGAGTGTGGGTAATGCGGGATTAATGCTACTGGCAAATTTAATCAAAAGGTTAAACGAAGTATGATTGACATTTTAAGTTATAGCTTGATAGTTATCGGAATTATTTTCTGGTTCTGGGGAACATTCCCTCTGCTCGGGAATAGATCGGTTTTATTTAAACTCCATAGTCTTTCGGTAGCGGATACCCTTGGATCGATGAGTATTGTTGTCGGTTTACTACTCAAAATTCCTGTTGAATGGCCGTTATTGCTCCTAGCACTGATTACTTTGGCAATTTGGAATACGGTTTTGGGATATGTGTTGGCATATTGCTCTAGTAGTGGAGGGAAAAATGATTGATAGTTATGTTTATGTCATCATTGCTCTACTACCATTATCCGCTTTGATACTGGTATTTCAAGTTAATCCCTATAATGCTTTAATTATCCGAGCCATTTTAGGAGCAGTAGCAGCTTTGGTATATGCAGTTTTAGGAGCTGCAGATGTAGCTTTAACTGAAGCTTTAGTCGGTACAATGTTAGCTATTACTCTTTATGTTGTGGCAGTTCGTTCCTCTTTAGTAATGCGTCTGGGAATAGTTAAAGAGGTAGAGGTAGAAACAGACAGTGGTTTTACTAAATTAATCGCTAAGATCAGAAAAACTATTAATAAATATCATTTGCGTCTTGAATTAGTTGAATATCCCAACAAACAAGCTTTAGAATGGGCATTGATAGGTAAAGAGGTTCACGCTATCTGTAGTAAATCAGAACAATTAGAACCAGACAGCGAACCCACTTATCAAACTAGCATTAGAGTGCATCGTCTTTTTGAGATTATGCAAACCGAACTAACTTCATCAAAAACAATTCTGACCTACATAACTGTACCAAACTTGGAGGGAAAACATTAATGAAATGGGTTTATCTTATAGCTGGAATAGCATTGTTCATCAAAGTGTTAGTTATGCCAAACCCACAAGCACAATGGGAAGAAATTTCTATTGTAGGAGCGATCGTAGATGATAGTGGAGTACCAAATGCAGTTTCTGGCATCATTTTTAGAAATCGACTCTACGACACAATTTTTGAAGTAGTGGTATTTACGATCGCTATTTTGGGCGTGGGTTTTCTCCTCGCAAATGAAAAACCCACTGAAAAAGTTTATCAATTTAGCGATCAACCTTCAATTGTGCTAGCGCGTTTGGGAGCTACTATTACAGCGCTGGTGAGTATTGAGCTGGCAATTAGGGGGCATTTGAGTCCTGGTGGTGGGTTTGCTGCTGGGGTTGCTGGGGGAACTGCTATTGGTTTGATTGCCATTACTTCATCATCTGAGTATATGGAGAAAATCTATAAAAAATGGAATGCTGCTACTTGGGAAAAGGTTTCGGTTTTAATATTCATTGTATTGGCAGCTATAACTCTGATGGGATTGGAATTACCTAAAGGAGAGTTGGGTACTCTTGTTAGTGGGGGAATTCTGCCGATACTTAATATTTTGGTGGCACTAAAAGTAGCATTGGGTTCGTGGGCAGTGATTTTGTTGTTTATTCGTTATCGGGGGTTGTTGTGAGGAAGATGGGGAGATGGGGGGATGGGGTGATGGGTGGGTTGTCTCCTACCCCTACTACTCATACTTTTTCAGCAAACCCTAATTATTTTCTTGAGCCGGGGAGTAGGGGAGTGAGGAAGTGGGGAAGAAGTAAAAATTAGAATAATTAATACTAACTAGCTAATAATTACCAAAAATGTTATTTGGCTTGTGTTAATTACTTAATAATTGAAGTGCTACTTAAGTTAAGCATTAATCCATGTTCAACAATTAATAATGAATAATGAATAATGAATAATTACCTCTCCTTGAAAGAAGAGGATTGACAAAGAGATGAAAATTTTTCTTTATTATCACCTTAAAAGGGGAGGCACATACCCACAATTTTTCGGTAATTGGTATCAGATATGAATCATATCATGTCCGGTAGCATCGTTTGTGTATAGAATTAGGTTGAAATTGCGGGAAACCCTTCTGCCTCCTGCCTCCTGCCTCCTGCCTTACCTCCTCCAAAGTGTAAGTATTCAGCCGGACATGATATCAAACTACCACTACTGCAAAAATAATGAAATACGCTATTGATAGATATGTACCCTTAATCTAAATAAAAGGCCACTACTTAAGAATACTAATGAAAAATTTCTGGAAACAAATAGAAACAGATGGGCCGAATAAAATTAACAACCATCACCCATCGCCACGCAACCCTAAAGCTAATACCCAAAATACCAAAACTATTATTTTTCAAAAATATAAAAAACTTATATGGAGAATTTTGGCGACTGGGATAATTGCTCAAGGTGCCTTACTAGGAACTCCAGCTTTTGCTAATAAAGCTAATAATCAAAACACTCTCACCTATACTCAACTATTAGAGAAAATTAACGCTGGAGAAGTTACAGAAATAGATGCTTATCCCTCTCAAGGAATTGCTAAAGTTAGCCTGAAAGGGCAAAAAAGTAATGAATCTATGTATACCGTCAATTTATTTGAGTATAACCCAGAGCTACTGGACCGAGTTCGCGCTCAAAAAATTGACTTTGAACTGAAGCGCTCTCCTGACAATAGCGCTGCTATGGGTATTATATTCAATATCCTCATTGTCTTTGTAGTTATCATTGTACTGCTAAGTATTCTGCGTCGTTCTAGTCAGTCACAGGGAAATGCTTTAAACTTTGGCAAGTCCAGGGCACGTTTTCAGATGGAGGCCAAAACAGGAGTATTATTCGATGATGTGGCAGGTATCGAAGAAGCAAAAGAAGAACTTCAGGAAGTAGTTAGTTTCCTCAAAAAGCCAGAAAAATTTACAGCTATTGGGGCAAAAATTCCTAAAGGAGTACTTTTGGTAGGACCTCCGGGAACAGGTAAGACTCTATTGGCAAAAGCGATCGCTGGAGAAGCAGGAGTTCCATTTTTCAGTATCTCTGGCTCAGAATTTGTGGAAATGTTCGTGGGTGTGGGAGCTTCTCGCGTCAGGGACTTATTTCGCAAAGCTAAAGAAAATGCTCCTTGCATCATATTTATAGATGAAATAGATGCGGTGGGTAGACAACGAGGTGCTGGTATTGGTGGGGGTAATGATGAACGGGAACAAACCCTTAACCAGTTACTTACAGAGATGGATGGGTTTGAAGGCAATACGGGCATAATTATTATCGCTGCAACTAACCGCCCTGATGTCTTGGATGCTGCATTATTACGTCCTGGTCGGTTTGATAGACAAGTAACTGTAGATTTACCTACTTATAATGGACGCTTGGGAATTTTGGAAGTCCATGCTCGGAATAAAAAACTAACTTCAGAGGTTTCCTTAGAGGCGATCGCTCGACGGACACCAGGTTTTTCAGGAGCAGATTTGGCGAATATGCTGAATGAAGCAGCTATTCTGACTGCTAGAAGACGTAAGGAAGCAATTACACCTTCAGAAATTGATGATGCTATTGACCGAGTGACCATCGGTTTGAGTTTAACTCCATTATTGGATAGTAAGAAAAAACGATTAATTGCTTACCATGAAGTCGGACACGCTTTATTAATGACTTTGCTCAAAAATTCTGACCCTCTGAATAAGGTGAGTATTATTCCTCGTTCTGGAGGAGTGGGTGGTTTTGCTCAACCAATTATGGATGAGGGAATGGTTGACAGTGGGTTATATACCCGCTCTTGGTTAATAGATAGAATTACAATTTCTCTAGGTGGACGTGCTGCGGAGGAAGAGATTTTTGGCCCTGCGGAGGTAACGGTGGGAGCTGCTAACGATATTAGGAGTGTGGCTAATTTGACCCGTGAAATGGTAACTCGTTATGGAATGTCTGATTTAGGGCCAGTTGCTTTAGAGAATCCTAGTGAGGAAGTCTTTTTGGGTCGAGGTTGGCAGTCACAGTCAGAATATTCAGAGGAAGTAGCTACTAAAATTGACCATCAAGTTCGAGCAATAGCTGTTCATTGTTATGAGGAAGCTCGCCGAATCATTAGAGAAAATCGTGTTGTGATGGACAGGTTGGTAGACCTTTTAATAGAAAAGGAAACTATTGAGGGTGAAGAGTTCCGGAGAATTGTTTCGGAATACACAACATTACCTGAGAAACAGGCTCTTTCTGTTTCTTTAGAAAAGAAAAGTTAGGGTTTAATCTATAAACAGGGAATAGGGAACAGGGAACAGGCAAAAGTGGGAAAATATTTCCCTGTATAAGGTTTATTATCAGCATAAGTCCTAATACTAATTCACTTTAAAGATGTTACAAATAGTTTAAAATTACCGAAAAGCGACGTTGAAAGCCCCCGTGTTTTAACCTATGCTTTATAAACATCTTTCTTCACATAAAACTTGACAAAAATATTATTTGATGTATTAGAGGCTGAAAGCTCCTAGTGTCGTTGCGATCGCAACGACAAAAAACAACTTTTAGGAGCACACAAGTTAGTCAATTTGTCAAAGCTTGTAAAACCAACAAAATGCTCGTAAGCTTTTGATAGTAGGCATTATCCACTTTTGTAAATAATTTTGCTTATAAAGCATAGGTGTTTTAACCGGGGGATGAAAACAAGCGAGTCGTTTAGACTAGACAACTTTAGTTGTCCTGTGCTATTACCTGGATGTACAAATGTTTAGACAAAAGTAAGCAGAAAGCTAGGTTTAGACTTAAGCTGACTGTGTAGGGGCACCTTGACTTGTCCCCAAAGAATATATCTTTGGTCAGCTAAGAAGAAACGGAGCAACAAGGATTTATCCTGTTGCGTAGTATCAACTTAGAATCCCCTAGGCAACAGCTGCGGGGAGTAGTCAAATAAGTGAAATAATTTCCTGAAATTACTGTGGCATAAAAAGTTTGGAGCCTATAAAATCTTACTTTTAACTTTTGACTGTCAGATATGCGTCTTACTTTCTGAAGAAACCTCAGAATTACGCACTCGCTTTTGACTTTTAACTTCCGTGAAACGGTATAATCAACCCATTCTTTGCTATATAGCACTATGCAATTAGGGTGCGGACAATACTAAATGCTGAAAGTAAGTCAGAGATTACTTTTGACTTTTGTACGGGCGTTAGCGGCAGCTCTAGGTGAGCAAATGGCCATTTCCCCTACTGACTTCTAACTTACCGAATAATTAAGGTTTAAAGCCTCTCCTTTAGAAAAAATTTTCCCTACCACGTCAATCCTATCCATTTTCGAGGAGAGGTAATAATTAATTAGGGTTTACGCTCAAAAGTCTTATGGGTGAGGGGTAGGAGACAACCCACCCCTCGCCCCTCCCCCGACCGTGGAGGGGAATACAGGAGGAACAGGGTACGAGCGAGGAGGTAGGAGTAACAATTGTCAATTTGGGATTTTTATGCCCAACTATGAGCCTAAAATATTAACACGCATGAGCATCAATAGCTGAAAAATTTGCACTTTTTAAAGGCCCCAAAAAGGCACTTACCTTTATCTGTAAATACTTTTAGATTTAATCAGCAAAGCAATAATTATTAATTATTAATTATTAATTATTAATTATTGAACTATCTACCTTGTAAGCCTGATAGACTCCTGGTTTGTTGAGCATACATCTCTCGTAAAATTAAACCAGGGTCTACCCAACGACCCCCATATTTCAAACCCCAATGAAGATGGGGGCCACTGGTTCTACCAGTCATTCCCACTCTCGCTATTCGAGTCCCAGCGGGTAGCACTTGACCTTGAAGTAGCATAATTCCACCACCACGATCTACTAAATAACGACGTCCACCATGAGTTTCTACGCCTCCTTGAACGTGGCAGTAAACGTGTTCCCAATAGCCTGACTTAACAACAATACCAGTACCACATCGCCTATCTTCCCAGACTTCTACAACTTTGCCTGCCCACCAATTTCGGATGTAGCTTCCCCGAGGTGCTGCTAGGTCTAACCCATAATGAAATCCCCCTCCTCTAGGGCCAAAGGGGGATGTATATCCTTGAAAGTTTTCTACTGGAAAGGAAGCGTTTTGCCAGTTATTGATGTAGGCTATTTGTTGATTATTAATTGTGGGTTCTTGAGCTGTGACTAATTCTTGTTTGAGTCCTGTGGTGGTGAATCCAACTCCGATAATTCCTAGTAATAGTAAAATTTTTTTTGATTTATTAAAATACTGCTTTATAGGATTAGATACCAAAGGCAAACCAAGAGGGATTGGATTTGACATGGTTTTTATTCACTCCTCAATTACTTGTTACCAGAGATGATTTGATACATCTGAAGATTCTGAGGAATTGTATCATCAATTTAACTAAGTCGCCATTAATAAGTAGCATTGTTAGCTATAGGCAAATCTATGAGTTTTTTTCCAGAAATTTAGAGGTTAACGCTAGATATAGAAAAAAAAACTATAGTGCTACATATATGTAGTGTTTTAATGGCTAAAAGCGGAAATCCTGACATCTTTTTACCGAAAAGCGACGTTGAGAGCAAGCGTGTTTTAACCGGGGGATGAAAACAAGCGAGTCGTTTAACTTTCCTGGCGGGAAGTCCCGCGCTCTCCCGCAGGGGAGCGTCGTATGGGAAAGCCAGGGCCAGGATTCGGATACCTTCATAAGCTAAACGTTCACAAGCCCTTGACAAGCTAGCTACATTTTGTTATTCTCCAGTTCAAAACAGGGGGAGGACATCACCTCTGTCTAAACAGCGGTCAGGGTTTCCCAGACTGAAGAATCCCGCGTTGTCCCGTAAGGGCAACGTCGGGAGTATGTCAAGTTGTCCTGTGCTATGATGTTGATTTACAAATGTTTAGACAAAAGTAAACAGAAAGCTAGGTTTAGACTTAAGCTGACTGTGTAGGGGCACTTTGACTTGTCCCCAGAGAATATATCTTTGGTCAGCTAAGGAGAAAACGAAGCAACAAGGATTTATCCTGTTGCGTAGTATCAACTTAGAATCCCCTCGGCAAGAGCCTGGGGAGTAGTCAATCATTTGGCTCAATATAGAATTAGTCTATTTGTGTATTAGTCTAAGAAAAGGGAGCAGGGACATCAAAAGCTCTAAACTCAGGCAACACAAGATTTTCCCTTCTTCCTTCTTCCCTCTTCCCTCTTCCCTCTTCCTTCTCACAAAATTTCAAGTTGGTATTTCAATCGCAAATTCCGCTCCTTTTTCAGGAGAAGAAATACATTTTATTCTCCCTTGATGTTGTTCAACAATAATTTGATAACTGATTGATAATCCTAAACCTGTGCTTTGACTGACTGGTTTAGTTGTAAAAAAGGGGTCGAATATTTTAGAGTAATTTTCCTCTGTTATACCCAAGCCATTATCAGAAATATAAATCCCGAGCCAATCATTTTCTAATTTTTCTGTTCTGATAGAAATTTTTGGTTTTTCTTCTGCAAATTTATTCTGATAAAATTTTATTTCTAGTGCATCAATGGCATTATTAATAATATTCATTATTGCTTGCTTTAATGGGTTAGGATAACAATTAATTAAAGGCAGCTTGCCATAATATTGAATGACTTTAATCTGAAACAATGGATTTTCTAAACGGGGTTGAATAATTAGTAATATACTGTCAAGAATTACATGAATATCTACAGATATTATTTTTGTTTTATCTAAGCGAGAGAAAACTTGCAATGACTTAACAATTTTACTAATACGGTTCGCTCCTCCTTCCATTGAATCTAATAACTTGGGTAAATCTTCTTCAATATAATCCAATTCAATTTCTTCAATTTTGTCTGCAATTTCATCGGGTAAATTTGAATAGTTTTTATGCAAAAAGTGAACTAAATCTAATAAATCTTTAGTATAGCGCCCGACGTAATCTAAATTACCCAAAATAAAGGTGACAGGATTATTAATCTCATGGGCAACTCCGGCAACCATTTGCCCTAAACTAGACATTTTTTCAGCATGAATGAGTTGAGCTTGAGTCTTTTTCAATTTTTCCAGAGTTTCTTGTAAATAAATATTTTGCTGTTTTAATGCTTTTTCACCTAACTGGCGCTCAATTTCGGATGCAGCTCGAGCTGCAAATATTTTTAATATAGATTTTTGTTGTTCATAATTGTTTTTTAAAGGTTTAGTATCTAAACCTGCAATATGACCTATACTTTTTCCATGACTATCTATAATAGCAATCCCTAAATAACTTTCCGCTTCCAATGTTAATAAATCTCGATCTTTTGGGAAAAGTTGTTGAATTGAATGGGGATAAATTGCTAGACCTGTTTGATAAACAGCACCACAAGGAGTTCCATCTAAATAGTATTGAAAGTTGGATATAAATTTGTCTCCTGACCAAAAAGCTAACACCCTAACTTGTGGCTGAGAACTGTCTAAACATTCTGCAATAAATCCATATTTTATTTGTAAAACTTGAGAAAGATATTGAGCACAAGCGTAAAAAAATTCTTCGCCAATTTTAGATGCAACTCCCGCAACAATAAGTTTGAGATGATATTCCCAGTCAAAATTATCAATATTATCAATTGTCATTAAATTTATTGAGGATATCTCGCTAAGAATGTACCTATAATAACTTATGTAATTTGAGATTTTTCATAGATAATATCTCTGTGCATAATTGGATTTCCTGATTCTAAGAGCTGATTCCTTAACTCAAGCTGTTTTCAACAATTAATAATTAATAATTAACAATTACCTCTCCTTGAAAAGAAGAGGATTGACCCGGAGCGTGAAAATTTTTTCTTTTCTCTTGGTCGATGGTAGGCCAGCGGGGACCCCTCGCCATCCCACCCTACGGGAAGCTCCGAACAGAGAACTCCGTTCCGCTGACGCGAAACGCGACAGCGTTGCGTTACGCCAGTTTTGCGAAGCAAAAGCAAACGACCGCTTTTCTCCTTTAAAGGAGAGGCTTTAAAGCTTAATTATTCGGTAAGCATTTCCTCCGGAATGCTGCGCAAACAGCAGTCAGCTATCAGCTAGCCTCATAAGGTCGGAACTGCGGACTTCAGCTTTATTATCTTTAGTGGACAATTAGAGCTGCGTTGTTTTTGTGCTTCAATTCTTTGTTTAAAAATGTAGTAGAAGTTAAGCAAATACTTGGTTCATTCATTTTTATTGCTGAATGCGAGCTAGCTGAATGCTTACAAGCTGTTAGCTCCACATGAACCAGGAAAATTCTTATTTGACTTTGCTTTGAGGAATATTAAACCTCGAAGAGCATAAGTTGTCCAACCTAAGTCTAACAAGCAACAAATCCTCTTAATACTGACTTCATAAATCAGATATAACAACCTTTTTTGAGCGGGTAGAATTTGCCAAAAATTCTATACTTTTCTGAAATTTGCTATAATCAAAGGATTTAAAATTTTTTTGAATAAAATAATTTAAGATTTTAAAAAATGATTCTAGAAGAAATTTTTCCCTTTAGACTGGCCATAGATGCCACAGCGATCGCAGGTGCATCTCTCTGGTCTTTGGCCTTATATTGGGGTTTTTCCCCTCTGAGTGAGTGGGTGAGATTACAACTTAACCGTTGGTTTAATTTTGCAGAAAGAGCATTGTATACATCCGAGGAGGAATTTGAAAAGACGCGTAAAGCTAGAGAATCTCAAAATGCTTTTTATGCTTCTATTTTTAGTATTGTGCCTTTTTTAATTGTAGGCAGTTTATGCAATTGGGGTGTAGAAATTGGTTTAGATAAAAGTTGGTCAATTAGTATAGGGATAATTGTTTGTGTAACTGGTGCTGTTTATGAGTTAGGAAGAAGAGATAGTACATCTTCTTAAAGAAGGGAATAGTTTAATAATTAATAATTAATAATTAATAATTAATAATTACCTCTCCTTGAAAGCGGATAAGTAGAGCAGGCTAAAAAAAAGAAGTTGTATTTTTAATCAAAAAACCCCTAAAGGTAATGAATATAAATTTTTGAGCTAATTTACAATTTGATACATAGCGCCAAAAATTTACCATGTTCTACTTAGGATTGACTAAAAGGAAAAATTTTTCTCTCTTGGTCGATTAGATATGGTTAGGAAACCCATCCATCCTACCCTACGGGAAGCTCCGAAGATCGACCGCTTGTTTCTCCTTTAAAGGAGAGGCTTTAAAGTTTAATTATTTGGTAATATAAGGAGCAGGATAGGAAACAAGTAAAAAATATTTACCTCGTCAACTGTACCTCATAATTTTGGAAATTGCTGTAGTTGAATCATCAAGACTATATATATGAAAATAGACCAAAATTTTCCTTTTCCTACCGATGTAGAAACAGCGATCGCTCTGCAACAAAAACTCCGTCATCAAGTAATAACTGAAGACCAATTTGGAACTATTAAATATGTAGCTGGTATTGATGTTGGTTATAGTGATTCAGATCGGATTACTCAAGCAGCAGTAGCAGTTTTAAGTTTTCCACAATTGGAATTATTAGAACAGTCTATAGTTAAACGTCCTACTTCTTTTTCTTATGTTCCTGGATTATTATCTTTTCGAGAGATACCTGCTATTTTAGATGCTTTAGAAAAGCTAAATATTATTCCTGAATTATTGCTTTGTGATGGTCAAGGATTGATTCATCCTCGTCGATTTGGTATAGCTTGTCATTTGGGAGTTTTAGTTAATATCCCTAGTATTGGTGTAGCTAAATCTCACTATATTGGTCAACATAATTCTGTTGGTTTAGAAAGGGGTAATTGGCAACCAATAATAGATGAAGAAGAAGTGATTGGTGCAGTTGTGAGAACTCGTGCTGGAGTTAAGCCAATTTATGTTTCAATTGGTCATAGAATTAGCTTAACAACTGCCATAAATTATGTGTTGAAATGTACTACTAAATATCGGTTACCTGAAACAACTCGTTGGGCAGATAAATTAGCTTCTAACTAAGAAGGAAGAAGGAAGAAGGAAGAAGGAAGAAGAAAGAGGGAAGAAGGAAGAAGTAATATCATGTCTGGTTAAATACTTATAAATAACTATGGAGGAGTCAGGAGAGAAAAAGAAGGAAGAAGGAAGAAGAAAATAACCCAAAAAATTGTACAGTAAATTCTAGATTAATGTTGTATAGCTAACGGGATAAATATTTTTTGCTTTTCCCTATCCTGCTCCTTATCTTACCGAATAATTAAGGTTTAAAGCCTCTTCTTTAAAGGAGAAACAAGCGGTCGAGAGATGGCGAGGTCTCCTAGCCATATCCAATCTACCAAGAGAGAAAAAATTTTCCTTTTAGTGGTACTTAGACATTTTTTGATAGGAAAAATGCGTCAAAGTCAGTCTAGACAAAGAAATTACGTCTGCCCATCTATATTTGAGTCTATTTTATGTTTATTTTGTGTAAGTTCCATTAGTCAATTCTCTCCTTGAAAAGAAGATATAATTATTAATTATTAATTATTAATTATTAATTGTTAAACTATTTCTACAATTGTTCAATCTTTAAATACTAAAAAATCTACTGTGGAAGTAAAATATGCTCTTGTTCACGAATGGTTAACACCGAAAGCAACTGGAGGTTCAGAACTGGTTGTTAAGGAAATTCTCAAACATATTAATGCAGATTTATATGCTTTAATTGATTTCGAGTCAAGCAATCCTGAAAGCTATCTTTATCAACGTAAAATAGGCAAAACATTTTTACAAAATTTGCCTTTAGCTCGTAACGGAGTACAAAAATATTTACCTCTATTACCAATAGCAATTGAACAATTAGACCTACGAGAATATGATGTGATTTTATCTTCTTCTCATGCAGTTGCTAAAGCTGTTATTACTACACCTTATCAATTACATATTTGCTATTGTCATACTCCTATGCGTTATGCTTGGGATTTAACTTTTGACTATCTCAATAGTAGTAAATTAGGCAAAGGTATCCCTGGAATTTTGACCAGATATATTTTACATAGACTCAGAGAATGGGATGTAGTTTCTGCTAATCGAGTAGATTATTTTATTGCTAATTCTCAACATACAGCTAGAAGAATATGGCGTTGTTATCGACGTGAAGCTGAGGTGATTTATCCGCCAGTAAATGTAGAAAAATTTCCTTTTAAATCTCAGAAACAAGATTTTTATCTGACAGTTTGTAGATTAGTGAGTTACAAAAAAGTATCTTTAATTGTTAAAGCTTTTAATCAGTTAGGACGAGATTTAATAATTATTGGTGCTGGTGAAGAATTAAATAAATTACGTCATCTTGCTAAACCTAATGTGAAAATTATGGGTTGGCAAACTGAAGAAGTAGTTACTCAATATATGTCAGAAGCTAAAGGTTTTATTTATGCTGCTTGTGAAGATTTTGGGATGGCTTTAGTAGAGGCACAAGCTTGCGGTACGCCAGTTATTGCTTATGGTCTAGGTGGAGCAACAGAAACAGTTTTAGATATGAGAAAATATCCGGATTCGGCAACTGGTTTATTGTTTGCTGAACAGACAGAAAAATCATTAATAGAAGCAGTAGAAAAATTTGAAAATTCTCAGGCATATTTTCAGCCGGAAATTCTCAGAAAACACGCCTATAAATTTTCTCCAGAAGTGTTTCAAAAACGTTACTTAAATTTTGTGGAAAAGTGTTACGAGGGAAAAGGTAATGGGTAACGAGCAAAATATTTATTATCATAAAAATCAAATTAGAGACTGTTGGTCATTTCAGTTATCAGTTATCAGTTATCAGTTATCAGTACCTCTGCAATAAGGAGGCAAGAAAATACGGAATTCTCTTTTTTTTCCCTTAAAAGGGGGGGCTTTAGACCACGATTTTTGGGTAAAATAACTATTAAGAAACTTGTTGTTCGACTCCTATTGCACAAATTTGCTTTTGAATCAAAAATAGAAAAAATGGCAGCAAAAGATATTTTCCATGAAGCTGTAAAACGAGCTTTAGAGAAAGACCAATGGATTATTACCAAAGATCCACTAGAATTAGAATGGGAAGAAGTTCTAGTTAAGATTGATTTAGGTGCAGAAAGATTAATTGCTGCTAATAGAGGCAACGAAAAAATTGCTGTGGAAATTAAGATCTTTGTCAGTATATCTGCTCTCAGTAGTTTTCATACTGCTTTAGGTCAGTTTTTGAACTACCGCATTATGCTAGAAGTGAATGACCCAGAAAGGTTGCTTTATCTAGCAGTTCCTGTTGAAGCTTATCAAACTTTCTTTCAGAGTCGTTTAGCTCAGGTGGTAATTAAGCGTTATCAACTTAAACTTATTATTTACAAACCCAAAACGGAGGAAATTATTCAATGGATAAGTTAGAAAATTATCGTTCCTGCATTGAAATTTTGTTAGAAAAGTATGCTCAATTTCAAACTGAAAATAAAGAGGTAGAAAATCAACTATTTTTTGACCCAATACGAAATCATTATCAATTTATGCGAGTAGGTTGGAAAGATTTAGAACGAATTTATTATACCGTTTTACATTTTGATATTAAAGATGGAAAAATTTGGCTTCAGCAAAATGCAACGGAGAGTGATGTTGGTCAATAATTAATAGAAATGGGCGTTGATAAAGAGGATATTGTATTAGGGCTACATCCACCTTATAAGCGTCCTTATACAGGCTATGGTGTTGCTTAAATAACCACCTAAAATACACCTAAAATAGAACAAAATTGATAATAATTGACTATGAGAACTGTTTTAGATTTAAAACCATTAATTACATTAACAAAAGAAGATTTTTATCAACTTTGTCAAGTTAATCCAGAGGTATCATTAGAACTTAGTCGTAATGGAGAATTGATTATTATGTCACCTGTAGGTGGAGAAAGTGGTAATCAAGAGGCTAATTTAATTGCTGATGTTATTATTTGGAATCGAAAAACTCAGTTAGGATGTGTATTTAGCTCCTCAACAATATTTAATTTACCTGGTGGTGGTAGTCGCTCTCCTGATGTCTCATGGGTAAAACGAGAAAAATGGGAAGCTTTAACTGTCGATGAAAGGAAAAAGTTTCCGCCTATTTGTCCTGATTTTGTGATTGAATTACGCTCTCCTAGCGTTTGCGCAGCATTCCGCAGGAATAGATTAAAACCTCTACAAGAAAAAATGAAAGAATATTTAGATTGTGGTTTGAGATTAGGATGGTTAATTAATCCTCAAGATAAAACTGTAGAAATTTATCGCCCTCAAAAACCTGTGGAAATATTAACTTTACCTATATCTTTATCTGGAGAAGATGTTTTACCTGGATTTAATTTATTAATCTAAGCATTCAGCGGTCAGCTATCAGCTATTAGCTAGTCATTTCAGTTATCAGTTATCAGTTATCAAAATAATATGGGTCTAAAACCCCGCCTTTTAAGGCACAATATTTTTGGAGAGTTGCTCAAAATCCCCGTTAAAAAAATAACTTCTGACTTCCCCTCCTGGGAGGGGGAGGGGCGAGGGGTGGGTTGACTTCTGACTTTTGACTTCGTTAACAGTACCTCTGTAATAAGGAGGCTTGAAATACGGAATTATCTTTTTTTTATACCTTTAAAAGGGGAGGCGCATACCCACAATTTATCGGTAAGATTTTATTAAAACAAAATCTTGTAAATTTATTAGTTTTTGATGAAAAAGTTACAGATTTGGTTTGAGATAAAACCATTTCATAATTGTTGGACGCCCTTCTGATAATAGTCGTCTGCGATCGAGTAATCCGTAATCTTGTAATTCCTCATAACAGTAAGAACAATTTGCCTTGATAACATGGCTTATACTTTCAATAACAGTGATCGAATGAGTATCAGAAAAGCATTTTCGCAATGTAGAGGAAATACTAGGATCAATAAAATCATGTATTTCAATTAATAAATCACAGTTCGCGAAGAAGGAAACATCTTGTTGCGTAAATAGTTGTTTTTCATAGCCCTCACAATCACTAATAATCAGAGCTTTTTTTGTAAATGGAATACTTTTAAGGGTATTTATATCACAGAAAGATCCAGTAGTTACTCTATCAGCTACATTGTTAATTTGAGCCATTTGTCTACATAAATCTATTGCTTGACTCTTTATATCATATGCAAAGACTCTAGCAGTTGGTATTCGCATTGCTAAACCAACTGCATAATATCCTTCTGCACATCCTATATCAACTATTTCACTATAATCCGTGTTACATATTTTGCCTATAATTTGATGAAGTTCTGATTCATATGAACCTACAATTTTAGGGATTAAAGCACTACCAACTGATTTCTGGTCAGGATATTTCATCCCTTTAAAAGGACCGTTTTTAACGATTAAATCAGGAGATATTGATAAAACTTCATCTTTATGATTAACAACCTGTTTACAGTTTGGTTCTTGTAAAATAATCCTTTCAGACTTAATAAATTCCGAAGCCCTAACTACAGTATTATAAAGTATTCTCCAACCAATATCATTTTGGAGAATTTGGGAAACAATATTTTTGAAAAAATATTTCATAATTTGATCTTTTATGACATAGTGATTTGAACTTTAACTACTTTATCATAAATTGGTCTAATGCTAATGCTAGAGAAGCTGTTACGAAGTGCCAACTCCAATTTCACAATTTTTAGTTATTTTTTAAACTGTTTTGATAACGTACTTTCTGCACAATTTTGCAAATTTATTCTGTTATTAATTGATTAGGATCGGGGTTAGTTGCTTCAACTCGTCGCTCCCATTCATTCCAGTCAAAACCTTTTTTAATCTTCTGAAAAACTAAGCTATCGTAAGCATTCAGCAGTCAGCTATCAGCCATCAGCTATTACTGTTAGTTTACGATAAAAGCAATATTTAATTGTTTTACTACAAAAGTTAGTTCCCTTGTCCTCAAAGTCAGTTGTTAATTTAAACACTGTCCTATATGAGAGAGTCTTGTTGCTGTTAACGCAGTTCCTCCGAAGGAGGCTAGCTGACAGCTAATAGCTGTTTGCGCAGCAGTCCGCAGGAAATACTTACAAGCTATCTTCTGTCATTGTAATTTTATAGCGATCGCCTGGAGTAAGTTGCTGTTGAATTTCCGCAGGAATTTTTAACTGTCTGTCTGGGGTAAAATGAACTATAATTTCTCGTTTCATAGATACTTTTAGTTGTTGATTTTATAATAATTATTGTGTCTCAGAAACTATTATTATTGTCAAATATGACAAGGGATTTTGTACCTCACGCTTTTTGGAAATTGCTATAATATTTTTAATAATTCAAATGTTCTTAAGGGAAAAATTACTATGGATTTTGTTAGTCCCAAAGTTGATTATGCTTTTAAAAAAATATTTGGTTCCGAGGAAAGCACAGAAATTTTAATCAGTTTCCTAAATGCCATAATTTATAATGGAGAAAAAACAATTGAGTCTTTAAGGATTATTAACCCCTTTAATCAGGGTCAAGTAATCAGTTTAAAGGATACCTATTTAGATATAAAAGCAGTTTTATTTGATGGTTCGGTTGTAGTTATTGAAATGCAAGTAGCATCGATGACTGGTTTTAGTAAGCGAGTCATGTACAATTTAATTAAAGGTTATGGCAACCAGTTAAAAACAGGAGATGATTATCTTCTACTACGTCCGGCAATAGTAGTAACGATTATAGACTTTATCTTCTTTAAAGACAAAAAAGTAGTAGATGTAATTAATTCTTTTGTGTTTAAACATGAAGATAAAAACTGGAAATATCCCGATGTAGAATTGCGACTAATATTTGTGGAGTTACCGAAGTTTAAAAAAACTTTGGCCGAGTTAGAAACTTTGACAGAGAAGTGGATTTTCTTTCTTAAAGAAGCTGCTCGCTTAGATTATATTCCAGAGAATTTGGGAGTAGTTGCAGAAATTGAACAAGCTTTAAACATTGCTAATAAAATTAACATGACACCAGAAGAGTTAGAAATGGTTGAACGTCGGGCCATAGCATTGCAGGATGAAAGAGGACGAATAGCTTATGCAGAAGCTAAAGGAGAAGCTACAGGAGAAGTAAGAGGACGTCTATCTGAAGCGATCGCTTTTGTTATGCGTTTACTGAAAAAAAGATTTAAAGATATTCCCACTTCAATAAATAATCAAATTGAAGATTTACCTGTTGAAGAGTTGGAAAGTTTAGGAGAAGATTTGTTAGATTTCAACAGTCTAGAAGATTTGGAGAGTTGGTTAAATTCTCGCAACCCCTGAAAAGTTAAAAGTCAAAAGTCAAAAGTCAAAAGTTAAAAGTAAGATTTGATAGGTTCAAAACTTTCAATTCAAAAGTCAAATTATAAAAAGATGAAAAAGATGGCATACTCCTCAAGAGTCATCTTAAGATGACTTAAATTATTAGCCAAGGATTGAAATCCTTGGCGAGTTTGGCGAGCCATATCATCCGCTTTACAATAATAGTTAATTTTGGGCAAATTCTGTATATTTCCTCAGATTAGGTGGATGATATGCTAAAACAATATCTTGTGCTGGAACTCCTTTTTCTATTAATTGGTCGGCGATCGCTTCTTCAATCCCATCATGTTGTACCCAGATTTTTCCATCAATAATATCGACATGAATAGCACAACCATAAATTCTGGTATTGTTATTTTTCCACCCTAAATTAACAAGTTGATAGTGGTCTCTTTCACAGTCAAAAACAGTTTGACTTTTGATTGGGTCATTAGGAGAACGTAACTTAGCCCTTGCTATTAGTAATTCCTGAATTAATTGACGATATAAATCTAATTTATCCATTGAGCGATCGCCTCCTTTTCAACATCATAAATAATTAAGGGAATTTGGTTATGATGAATTACAGTTTGAATAAATGGATACTTGAAAAACCGTTTATAAATATCTAAAGGAACTGCTAAATACAATCGTCTTTCTGATTCTTGTTCTTCCAAAGCAATACGATAATTAATGAATTGCCCGACTGCAGTATGAAATTCAGAAATTGTTGAAGCTGCCAAAAAAGTTTTAATTTCAACAGCAATTTTTTCATCATCTTTTGTTGCAGCAATTAACCTTTCTGTACCTAAACCAATATAAAAATCAACAAATCCTAAATCAATACTATAGGGGTCTTCAATAATTAATAATTAATAATTAATAATTAATAATTACCTCTCCTTGAAAAGAAGAGGATTGACTAAAAGGAAATTTTTTTCTTGTTTCTCCTTTAAAGGAGAGCCTTCAAGCCTTAATTATTCGGTGAGTAATTATCCAACCCTGATTCTCAAGAGCAGTTCTAACAAGCTGATGAAAAATATCTTTTGCAGGCATTGTACCGTTTTAGGGAAGTTAAAATTCAAAAGTCAAAAGTAAGATTTTATAGGCTCAAAACTTTGACTGATAACTGATAACTGATTTGTTGGGTTGCGCTGGCGCTTAACCCAACCTACAATAGAATCAATTTTTAAATTAATTATCATTATGTCGGTGCAAAACCAAACAAAACTTAATCAACCATCTTTAGAAAAACATCTAAAAAATTACTTTGGTTATGATTCATTTCGCCCTGGGCAAAAACAAATTATTGAAACAGCACTTCAACAAACAGTTTCACGGAAGTTAAAAGTCAAAATTCAAAAGTCAAAAGTAAGATTTTATAGGCTCAAAACTTTGACTGATAACTGATAACTGATTTGTTGGGTTGCGCTGGCGCTTAACCCAACCTACAATAGAATCAATTTTTAAATTAATTATCATTATGTCGGTGCAAAATCAAACAAAACTTAATCAACCATCTTTAGAAAAACATCTAAAAAATTACTTTGGTTATGATTCATTTCGCCCTGGGCAAAAACAAATTATTGAAACAGCACTTCAACAAAAAGATATGTTAATTGTTATGCCTACTGGTGGGGGAAAATCTTTATGTTTTCAATTACCAGCATTACTCAAACCAGGCTTAACAATAGTAGTATCTCCTCTCATTTCTTTGATGCAAGACCAAGTAGCAAGTTTACAAGATAATGGTATTGCTGCGACATTTTTAAATAGTAGTCTTGCACTGACAGAAACTCGCAAACGAGAAACAGATATTATCCAGGGCAAAATAAAACTTTTATATGTTGCTCCAGAGAGATTATTGTCAGAGAGATTTTTACCATTTTTAGAGTTAATTAATACTCAACAAGGTATCTCTACTTTTGCCATAGATGAAGCTCATTGTGTTTCAGAATGGGGTCACGATTTTCGCCCGGAATATCGACAGTTACAAATGTTACGAGAAAGTTATCCAAATGTGCCGATGATGGCTTTAACTGCTACGGCAACAAAACGAGTCCGGGGAGATATTATTGCTCAATTAAATTTACAACAACCTTATATTCATATTGCTAGTTTTTTCCGTTCAAATTTATATTATGAAGTCCGTCAAAAAACTAATGCTAAAAATACTTTTGCTGAAACATTACAGATAATTAGAAAACTTGGTGGTTCTGGAATAGTCTATTGTAATAGTCGAAAAAAAGTTGATGAAATTGCTTATAAACTACGACAAAATCGTGTATCTGCTTTACCTTATCATGCTGGAATGGATGATGAGGAAAGAGCGATTAATCAAACTAAATTTATCCGAGATGATATTGATGTAATTGTGGCAACTGTGGCTTTTGGTATGGGTATTAATAAGCCAGATGTCAGATTTGTAATTCATTACGATCTGCCTAAAAATATCGAGAGTTATTATCAGGAAACTGGTCGAGCTGGTCGAGATGGGGAACCTGCTAAATGTACTCTATTTTTTAGTTATGGCGATAAGAAAAGTATTGAATATTTAATCGCTCAAAAACTTGATGAACAAGAACAAAGAATTGGTTATCAACAGTTAAGGAGAATTCTTGATTATGCTGATGCTACTGATTGTCGCCACCGAATTTTATTAGGCTATTTTGGTGAAGATTTGCCCGAAAATTGTGGAAACTGTGATAATTGTAAATATCCCAAACCAATAGAGGATTGGACGATTGAAGCAATGAAGTTTTTGTCCTGTGTGGCGAGAACTAAAGAACGGTTTGGAATGAATCATATTATTGATGTTTTAAGAGGTTCTAAAAGTCAGAAAGTTTTAGACAAAAAACATGACAAACTTTCTACTTATGCTATTGGTAAAGATAGAAGTGCTGATGAATGGAAACATTTAGCAAAATCTCTCTTACATCAAGGTTTAATGGATGAAACAACTGATGGTTATTCAGTGTTGAAACTTAATCAAAATAGTTGGGATGTAATGGGGCGAAGAAAAAAGGTAGAAATTGCGATAGAAAAGAAACATAAAATCGAAAAAACTACTACTTCTTTAGCCGCAGATGAACTAAGATTATTTGAAGAATTACGGGCATTGCGGAAACGAATTGCTGATGAAGAAAATGTGCCTCCTTATGTAGTTTTTCAAGATACAACATTACAACAAATGGCACAGAAACGACCTCAAACTTTGGATGAATTTATGAATATTTCTGGAGTAGGTAGTCGGAAACAAGATAAGTATGGAAAAAAGTTTATTCAAGCGATTAGAAATTATTGTGCAGAGTCTGGTTTACCTACTAATTCGGAACCGATTCGAGAATTAGCAAAAGTTGTAGATAATGTTCCTTCTTTTACTCAAATAGAAACATTAGAATTGCATAAACAAGGATTAAGTATTGATGCTATTGCTAATCAAAGAGGAATTAGTTCTGGTACTGTTACTGGTCATTTAGCCGAATTAATAGAAAAGGAGCAACCAGTAGATATTGATAAATTAGTAACACCAAAACATCAGGAAAAAATTATTGCTGCAATAGAAGAAGTAGGAGATGGAGCATTAAAACCTATTTATGAATATTTACAAGAACGTTATAATTATAATGAAATTAAATTAGTTAGAGCATATTGGCGGAGCGATCGCTTAGATTTTTAGGTTGCAGAAGAAAGAAGGAAGAAGGAAGAAGGAAGAAGGAAGAAGGAAAAGCTATTGGTAGGGTGTGTTAGCGGTAGCGTAACTGAGCAAACCCTACATCCAAGGGAGCAAGATACCACCAATGGAATAAAACACAACCAAGGGAGCAAGATGCTCCCACTATTTTTGTTCTTGACCAAAATAATTACACGGGACTTACCCATGCTTCACCTGAAAAACGCCATATGTAGGGGCGAATGGCATTCGCCCTCAGTGGGAGAAAGATGCCACCAAGAGAACAAGATACCACCAAGGGAGCAAGATACCACCAAGGGAGCAAGATACCACCAAGGGAGCAAGATACCACCAAGGGAGCAAGATGCTCCCACTATTTTTGTCCTTGACCAGAATAATTACACAGGACTTACCCATGCTTCACCTTAAAAACACCATATGTAGGGGTGAATGGCATTTGCGTTCCGCAAAGCTCCGCTAACGCCCTCAGTGTCCGTGCGTAAGTCCTTTTGTAGTGCGGGCATCTTGCCCGCTAGATGTGTACCTCACGGATGTACGGGCGAACGGCCGTTTGCTTCCCATAACTATCATTAACGCCCCTACCGACTCCTAACTCTCTACCCAACGCCGAAAAAGTTCCACTGCAAACCGCAAGTTTCCCTCGGTTTCGATAATGACATCGTGGCGAGCAAGAGTTTCAAGAGCATCATTTAATTTACTTTCTTCTAAACCTGTAATTTCCTGGATAGTGGCACGACTACAACCTTCTGGATAGTCAGCTAAACCTCTAAGAATATCTTGCTGTCCCGGTGCATCTTGAGCAGCTTGACACCAAACTCCCGTGAAATAATAACGCCCATTCTGGAATAGTTCATTTTGACGAATAATAGCTTCCACATCTGCAACGGTAAAAACTGACTCCCGTGGTTTTCCCTGCTCAAACATTTGATCGTTGTAGCGACGGACAAGTAAAAATCCCAGTAGTTGTACTAGATAGGGTTGTCCGAATGTGAGGTCATAAATGCGGTCCATTGCTTCTAGTTCGTAGTTGAGCAGGAAGTCTGGGTTTGGGTTGGCAAGGAGTTGCCTGGTTGTTGCTCTATTCAAAAAACCTACGCGGATGGGAATAACGCTGGCAAAAAATGGCTGAAAGTAATCTTCTGTCATTTCTTCAAGAGTGTGCAACCCGGCGAAGGCAAAGGCAATTTTCGGACTCATCTGCACGAACCCCCGTAATACTGCCATGAAGTTAGGGGGGAGTTGTTGGGCGTTAATTAGGTCTTCAATGGTTTCAAATTCATCGAGGGCAATAATTAAGCCTTTGTTGTCTAATTTTTGAATTGCCTGTTTTAAGTAGAGTTTAAAAGTTCGTTGGGGAAGTTTCAGGAGTTCGTCTGTGTTGGGTGGGGGAAGGTTAATAGCATCTGAAATTTCATCACTGATTGCTAAAAATACTTCACCCATTCCCTGAGAAATAGCTCCCAAACCTTGGAGGTTAACATAAACAACTTGAAAATCTGCACTGCAAGAGCGAGCAAAATACCGTAAAATTGATCCTTTTCCCATGCGACGATGACCGTAGAGAACAACAGACTGTAGTTGAGAACTCATAACCCACAGTTCTTTAAGCTTTCTAATAATTTCTTCCCTAACTACAGATAAGTTGCCCTCTACTGGGTCGCCAATGATGTATGGATTTTCTATAGGTTGAGTAATAGACATCACGGGGAACAGAATCACTATTTTTTTTCATCTTAAGAACATTAATAATTGAAATGTTGTAGGGTCAAATGGCCATTCGCCCCTACTTTTAGGTTTCCAGTATCCCCACAAGTACATCAACTAATGAATGCTTACTATAATTTCATTAATTTTCTCCTCCAAATCTAGCTAATAGTTCCTCACGAGATAAGTTAGATAACTGTAAAATTAGCCTGTTCAAATCTTCTTTTGGTAACTCCATAATCTGTTCAATAATTACCTCTAGCTGGTTATCTAATTGGCCAAAGCGAAATACAAGTAAATTTTCAAGCATTTCTCGACGTCCTTCTTGTCTTCCTTCCTGTATTCCTTCTTGTCTTCCTTCTTGTTTTCCCGACTGAGTAGCCTTTTCTAAACGTTGGGAAAAAAGTGGTGATAATCTCATAATTAACTCCCTATCTTCTGGATCTTTATCTGGATTTACTTCTATATTACTCAGCAAATCTGCTAATAACAATAAAGCATTTTCTCGATGGATATTATCCTTGGGTAATGCTTCTAATTCATCAATAGCTTGAGACTGTACTTTTCCCCTACCTAATATTCTTAGCCATAGAGTTTCTGGAGTTTTTGGTAATTGATGAATCACTACTATTGCTGTGCGGAAATATTCTCCTAAAAAGTAAATTCCCGAACACCAGTTTTCTTCATCTAAAATGGCTCTAAATTCATCTAATATTTTCTGAGAAGCTGTAGGAGTTAATATCCATAATTTCGGATAATCATCCATAGAAATACGAGTTTTATTTCGGTTTGCTTCCCGTTTGATTTCTCCTTTAACTTCCAGTAATTTAAGAAGACAACTATCAATTTCATCAGGGGTGACAGGATTACGATAAGGTTCAAATAAAGCTGAAGTTGTAGCCAAACTACCTAATAATCCTAATTCTTCTGGATTTCCTTGAAGTTGTGATTGGGGTGAAAACCAAACATCTATTTGTCTGACCTCTCCCCTAACTTCACGGGGTGCTTTTACTTCCCCAATACTTGATAGTAATTCTTCTAAATATTGTTTGGCAAATTGATCGTGGGGAAATATAGTCATTTTTGTGAAAAAAGGAAGGAATAGGGAATAAAGAATAGTTGGAACTATACCTCATAGATTAAAGAACTGCTATTGCTTTTTCCTCTCAAATTTTTCATAACATTGATGCTTTACTTTACCAGGATAACCACCACTTGTTTTAATAATCTCTGAAATCTCATCCTCACTAAACTTAATTCCTTGATATTCTTGCTCTAAAAAATCAGCATGAAGGCGACTTTCAATAAAAGCACGAATGGTTTCCTGATTCCAGGGTTCCAAAGTTTCTGGAGTGTAAATATTTTTAAATGGAGAAGTTTTATCCCCACTATATGGAAATAAAATATCCAGTGGTTTAGAAGCAGCAACTACCAAACGTAAAGGAGGAACTGTATCACTTGCTAATCCTCGTAACTGACCACGAAGTTGATTGGTAAACCAGTCATAACTCATATTTTCTACCACATCAAGCAATAGTAAAATTCGATATTTCTTGATATTTCTATTTAATTTATAACCGCTACACTTTTCAATACCAACTTCATCACAAAGTGCTGCATAAAAATCATCATCACTATGAATATGCTGCAAATCTATATAAATTGACTTTCTAGGTTGCCTGAGATATTGACTAGCTTTTTGAGCGATCGCCCTCAACAGAGAAGATTTTCCCACTCCACTCTCACCAATAATAGCAACACTACTACCACTATTAAGTACCTCAAAAATTCTATTAATTTCTCGCTCTCTATTAAAAAATAACTTTGGATTATCTATAATTCCTGTCAATGGAATAAATGGATTAGAAACTTGTTGTTGAGATTCTGGTAAAACATCAAAATTGTTAACAGTAGAAACTTTTTGTGGAAATTCTGTTAAAATATCAGGATTTTCTTTTCGAGTATACCAAGTCTTATATTCTCTTTCCAGCCAATTGAAGATTTCTTTAGATTTACCTTTTCTATCATGGTCTATATCTTTACAAATAATTTTTAATTGACGAAAAACTGCTTTTCTGTAATATTCAAATGTGTATTTAGAGTAATTACTAAGGAATTGCTCGCGAAATTTTTCTTCCGTCAAATTTTCATTTTTTATGTCAAATCTCTTTAAAAAAAAATCTCTATCTTCACCCTTCAAATCAGCTTGGTTAGCAATAGTTACCAAAAATTCATCCCACTGTTCAAAGTTCCTCATCAGTCTAATTTGTACTTTCTCTTCATTGAGTATAGCTGAAAATGTGCTTTTTCACAAAAGGGTAAATTATTTACCCCAAATTACCTCAAATTACCCCAAATTACTCTTAATTAGAATTAGGGTAGAGTCAAAAAGTCTACCTGTACAGCCAAATAACAATTAAATATCCTGAAATTGTAGGTTAATTTTAGGAACAACAAAAGTCATGCAAAAAGAATGTAAGCAAAATAATTGCTTATGGGTAAAAGATAACAACAACAGCAACCATTATATGTGTCTTAGGTGTGGTAGAGAACGTTGGTTAAACAAGAGAAAATGGGGATTATATGGTCTATTGATTGTACTCAAAGCAGTTGTTTCTACCCTTTTTCTGGATTGAAATTCTGTGAATAAACAAACGTTAAAATCAGAGGTAAGTAGGTAGGTCTAATTAAAATAGGACTTACGCAGTACAAAGTATTTCCGTCCCAAGCGACCTACAGGGAAGCAATCTCAAATCCTAAATTTTCGTACCTTATGCGTAAGTCCTGTAAAGGTTAAAAAAAATGGGCGTTGCTGATTCTAGGTATGATTTGGCCCCCCTAGCCCCCCAATTTTGGGGGGAATAAAACTCTAAAAGTCCCCCAATTTTGGGGGATGCGCGGGGGCTTAACCAGAACCAAACAATCGCGCATTCATACTTCAATTCAGCAACGCCAAAAAATGTAGGGACAGGTTGAACCGAAAGCTTTAACTTAAGCGCGATCGAGTTCTAAAAACCTGCCCTCTAATATTGCTTAGAAGTTAGGTACAAATGGGAACTAAGCTCGCAAAACAAAGTCGTCTGCAGTTAAAGCAGGAAGTACATTAGCAAACTGAGCACCGTTACCAAAACCTTCTGCAGCGCCATTTGGATTATAGAACAAATTACCAGCTTCTGTACTGTGAACAATTAAAGCTTCAGAAGTAGCAGCAGCTTCATCTGAGTCAACCACAGCAAATTCGCCATCAACACTAAATCCTTCTCCAGCATCACTTGTGATAGCAGCAAAAGTACTCAGGTCAAGGAGTATCAAGTCTTGCTCTTGATTGAAATCAGTAATTGTATCTACACCTACATCATCCGTCGAAAATGTATCATTAGTGTTAAAGATAAAGCGGTCAATACTTGCACCACCAGTTAGAGTATCGTTACCAGCACCACCATTGATGCGATCGCGACCTTGACCACCACTTAAAATATCATCACCATCACCGCCAAGTAGAATATCGTTTCCAATCCGACCTGCCAAAATATCATCATCATCACCACCTCTGAGCAGGTCGTTACCTCCACCACCAACTAACCAGTCTCTTCCATCAAAACCATTTAAAGTATCATCACCTCCAAGACCGGAGAGAAAATCCTCTGTCTCGAAACCGTTGATAAGCTCGCTGTCAGAACTACCGACCGTATTTTGTAAAACACTGATGCGCGCTATTTGATTACCTTCACCATCATCTTCTGTCGTGAAATCAGCGTCAGAGCGTTCTTGTAAAATATTTCCTTGTTCGTCGCTACCTTCTCGTTCACTGCCAATAAAACCAGGGTGTAACATAACAGTTCCATTTTCATCTGTTCCTGTATCTGGAACTTCTTGACCTAGCGCTGCTGTATTGTCAGGTTCTTCGTCATTTACTTCTGTTCCTGCATCCCAAACTCCCTGTCCAGTAACAACAAAATCAGCTCCTAAGAAATTACCATTGTCATCAAAAATCTCAAAAGCAACGGGATTGCCATTACCAATGAAAGCATCATTACTGGGCAGGATCATAGAAGCATAGCTAAAGTATCTGTCCTGAGTTTCATCTACGGTAAATCCCCCAACACCAATATCTCCTAGGAAAAAATCTGGTCCAACTATTCCTTGAGTATTACCAGCTCCACTACTGGTAAATTCAGTAGATAGGGTAGTTGTAAATCCACCTGTTGGGTCAATAATAGCATCTTCAGCTAACCTTTCCAAACCAGGAGTAGCAGCTTCGCCTTCATTAAAAAGATCGAAGCCACCATCATGAAATCCCACCCACATCGGGGAGAAGAATATACTACTATTTTCGCTTGCTCCAGAAGCTACGTTACTAGATACAATTGTAATATTAGTCATAAATTTTTTTCCTCAGTAATGACCAGATTGATCCACAAGAGTTTAGCATAACAAATACAATTTGTGAACAGATAGGATATATTTATGCCTTGTTTTGATACATATAAACTAATTTAACTTGATTCAAATCAACTAATTAAGGCTAAATTAAAATGGGACAAAATAGAAATAATGTCTAAAAGGCGTTGCTGAAGCGCGTGTCTGATATTAATCTTAATTACAGGACTTACGCAAACTCACCTTTTTCTACTATTGCAGGGAAAGAGATACTTGGGACATTTTTTATTCCCTATTTTCTGTTAACCGTTTCGTTTTACCTTTGACTATTGTCCTCACCAACTATTTCTTTACTATCAAAAAAATATTTGACGCTGCTGAATACAATTTAAGTCTCATAAATAGCGCCAAATAAAAAGGATATTTTCAAGAGGTACAAAGTTTTACGAGTTGAGGGAATAGGGAATAGAGATTAGTATTCAACTGTACCTCACGCTTCCTCAAAAGTGCTGTAAGTAGATAAATATACATCTCCAATAATCAACAATTAAATCAATTATTTCCCTATATTCCCTACTCCCTAACTAGATACATCAATTATTTCTTCAATAGTATTAGAAATACTTTTCCCACAGATGAGCTGTTCCCTGTTGTCTGTTTCCTGATATATAAGTCAAGCTACAGATTCAGATTGAACTTTTACTCTTTCGACTTCTAAACAAACTTGCTCTACTGTCGGAGTAAAACCCAGAAATAGTTGCACCTTTTTGGCAAATTCTTCTGGGTTACCACTGACATAGAAGTTAGTACAGTGCGGAGGGCGATCGCTTGATATCCCCAAACGTTGAAGCTCCCGAGCAGCAGTGCTAACAACAGCGATGGCAGGGTCTACTATTTGGACTGAATTACCTAAAATTTGTCTAAAGAAATGAAGTAGATGGGGATAGTGAGTACAACCTAAGATCAGGGTATCTATCTGTTGTACAATTAGGGATTCAAGATATTGTCGCACTACTTCAAAAGTATACACATCATTAATGCGACCTTCTTCAATTAATGGTACTAAAGCAGGTGCTCCTACTTGAAATACCAAAACTGAAGGATCTAATTTAAGAATAGTATTCAGATAAGCATTGCTGTTGACTGTCTGTCGAGTGGCGATGACACCTATTTTTTTGCTACCTCTGTTGACAACTGTATTTGCACCAGGTTCAATCATACCAATAATGGGAAAATTGTATTCAACTGCTACTCGATCTATTGCTGCAGCAGTGGCAGTATTGCAGGCAACGATCGCCATTTTTACGCCTTGATTTTGCATCCATGTTAGCACTTGACGTACAAATCTTACAATATCTGCCTGAGATTTTGTACCATAGGGGAGTCGTGCTGTATCGGCAAAATATATAAAGGTCTCTCTGGAGAGTTGGCGATATGATTCTTTTAAGACACCAATTCCACCCACACCACTATCAAAGATGCCAATTGGATATCTTTGTAGTTGTCTAAATTGAGTTTTCCCTGGGTAAGAGGTAATATATTTACCCTTATTAAATTGATAAAAAATATTTGTCATCGTTACAATAGAATTGACAAAAAATAGTAGGTTTGGAGCCAAACCTTTCTAGATAGGAATAAATTAGGGTTAGCATCTGAATTTGCTGCTGACCCTTTACCTTTAAGCACTATAGTGTCGATCGAAACCGGATTTAGTATGAATCTTAAATCTAATTGTTGAGATTACTCATCTGAGCCAAAATTTAAAAAAAAGAAGTCAAAAGTCAAATATTAGGTATTACTTATGGAAAACACAATGGCAAAATTTTTTCTTAAGAAGTATTTGATGTAGCTGGTGCAAACAAGAAATCTTATATCAAATCCGGTAGCATCGGTGTAATTAGATGGGGAGATGGGGAGATATTTGGTAATGGTTGAAGATGGAACATTTTTTACCGAAAAATTGTGGTTTAAAGCTTTCCCTTTTAAGGGGATAATAAATAAAAATTTTCTTTTGAGTCAATCCTCTTCTTTTCAAGGAGAGGTAATTATTCATTATTCATTATTCATTATTGAAGTCCCGAATTAAACGGATTTGATATTACTCTATTTTGCGAGTTAAGTAACTCTAAATAATTTTATTAATAATCAAGATTCTTTAGCTAATAATATTGATTTATATTTAGAGATATCTAATACTTTTTTATTGAAAATTGCTATAAATTGTCTGAGATTACCATATATAAATAAATTTTTATGGATAATTATATAGAGATAAATAGCTCAAGATAATTTGATAAAAATAAAGATAAAGATTATTTTTAGGTAAAGGAAAGGTTAAGGATATGATGAAAACTATCAATAAACTTAGAAATTTTAGATGTTAGTCTAGTATAAATACTGAATTTGAAGTAAAATACAAAAATACATAGTTTATAATTTTTGTAAAATATGTTTATATCTGTAGACCGGAATATTCAAGAATGTTAGTAATTAGCTCTTCAAAAAACAGGCAACGGCATATTTGATTGGAACCTCAAGACAAACTAAATATTTTATTCCATAAACTGAAAAGCAATTTTGGGATATTCTGACTCAGAAATTGTCCACTTGGTTTCAAGGTGATAGAGGTCAGCAATGCTAAACAGGGTTAGGAGCAAATTCAGGTTTTTTATCCTCAGTTAATAATTACTGATTTGGTAATGCTTTTAGTGAATTAATGTAAAGAATTTGGGCATCAGAAAACCATCAAGATTTACCAGTTATTGCTTCATCTAGAAGTGTATTTGAATTAGTTCGGCATCTTAGCTAAAAGGATTTCAGAACAAATTACTCAAATTTTACAATAGTCATGAATTATTCTTTACTACCTATGTTTCCTTACTTAAATAACCATCTTGATTTAGGCTCCACTGTAAAAGATTTACCACTTCATAGTATCCGAGTTGAAATTGATGAATCAGGAATTAGATTAGCTAAATTTTTTGAAGAAAATCCTCTACTTCCAGGTATTATTTTAACAAGTTCTGGTAGATTCATTGGTATGATTTCTCAACAGCAATTTATCAAAACGTTGAGTCGCCAATATGGAAGAGAAATTTTTTTAAATCGTTCTGTTAAGGTCTTATACGACTTTATTAAGTATGAATTATTAATCTTCCCAGGAGATACACCTATTGTGGATGCTGCTGATAAAGCAGTAAAGAGACCTCAAGAATTTATTTATGAACCAGTTATTGTAGAAAATTCTCCAGAAGATTATCAAGTCTTAGAAACTCAAAAGTTACTGATTGCTCAATCTTATATTCATCAACTTGCTAAAGATTTATTACAGAAACAAACTCAAGCACAACTAATTCAAACTGAGAAACTTGTAATGTTAGGGCAAATGGTGGCAGGTTTAGCCCATGAATTGAGAAATCCAATTAATTGTGTGGCAGGTAATTCTAAGTTTATGTCTGGTTATTATCAAGACTTTATTAAATTGATTAATACTTATGATAAAAATATTCCTGAACCGATAAAAGAAGTTGAAGATTTAAAAGAAGATATTGATTTTGAATTTGTTAAACAGGATTATTTGGAGATGATGAATAGTATAGAAATTTCGGCTGACCGGATGATGCAACTGGTTAGTAGTCTCCGCAATTTTTCTCACATGGAAGGTACTAAACACAAAGAAACAAATATTAATGAATGTTTGGATGGTACTCTATTAATTTTAAAGAATCGTTGGAAGATTAGTGGAGTTGAAATTATTAAAAATTATGGGGATTTACCGTTGATTTTGTGTCATTCTGGTCAAGTTAGTCAAGTTTTTATGAACTTGATTACGAATGCTCTTGATGCTCTAGAAGAGTATCAAGAAAAAGAAACTGATAGTAGACCTGGTAAAATATGGATTCATACTGAAGTTAAAAATTTATCTAAAAATACAGCTCAAAATGTGGATAAATCTGCTAATGACATAGAATTAAATTCTATTTATGAAGTGAAAGGTAGTGTGATTCCTACTAAAGAAACTAAAGCAATTTATGGTTGGCTCTCAATTCGTATCGTTGATAATGGTCCTGGTATTCCCTACGAAATTCAAAAGCAAATTTTTGATAGATTTTTTACTACAAAAGCTGTAGGTAAAGGTACTGGTTTAGGGCTGGCAATTAGTTATCAAATTGTTGTTGATAACCATCAGGGAAAGTTACATATTAATTCAACTCCAGGAGTAGGAACTGAATTTGAAATATTGTTGCCTATAAAGTAAAATTTATTAGGTTAATTAGTTGTTTTTGATTTAGCAAAAAATTTGAACCTATGTCAATTCAGTTATCAGTTATAGCGTCTGCATTCAATTGCCTTAAAGGCTAAAATCTTTATCTGTAAATACTTTTCGATTTAATCAGCAAGCCTAAGTAAAATTAAAAGTATTGGAAAAAACTGACCTTGATTTTAGAGTGTATATTTATTATTTGTGAAACAATTAATAGCTGACCGCAAGCTAGCTGAATGCTTACGTTATAGCATAAGGAAGAAGTAAGAAGAAGGAAAGTTAATTATTAATATTCCGTTGTTTTAGATATTTCATAAGTCAAGAGTCGTCATGGCAGTTCCTATAGAAGTCTTTAATATACGATTGTATAAAAATATATTAATTAATGATGATACAGCTTAATTTCGGGAATAATTTTAGATTTTTTCGTGTAATTAAAAAGCGTTTCCTGACGGAATGCTCCACAAAATTTTACAGGTATTGCACAGATTTCTATATCATGTTCGGTCTAATACCAATTTGAAAAAAGAATGTTACGAATAGTAAGAGGGATAAAAAAACTTTACAGGAGATGTCCCTTTGACAAAAAAGATAATTTACGCCCTAAAAAATGGTATGAAAGCCATTCCCATACGACTCCTGACTCCTGACTTCCCCTCCTGGGAGGGGCTAGGGGTGGGTTGACTCCTAAGAAATACCCTAGCTATTTGTAGCAAATATTTATCAATTTGGTATAAATAATTATTAGAATATAATAAAACTTTTAGTTGCACTTCAGTTATTTCTTTTACGGAATAATTAAGGTTTAAAGCCTCTCCTTTAAAGGAGAAACAAGCGGTCGATATTCGCAGCTTCCCGTAGGGTGGGATGGCGAGGAGAACTCACCATATCCAATCGACCAAGAGAGAAAAAATTTTCATAATTAGTCAATCCTCTTCTTTTCCAGGAGAGGTAATAATTAATTATTAATTATTAATTATTAATTATTAATTGTTGAAAGTATGGTTAGTACAACTCAATTACTAACTGCTATCTTTAATCCATTTCCTAATTGAAGTAGGGCTAAAAGGGTTATTCTTACGATTTCTATAACCCTCAAACTCTAATTTTTCAGCTATATCCTGATAATTAAGCCCATCACGATAAAGTTCTAAAGCTCTTTGTTTGTGAAGTTTTGTAGGACTATATTTTGAAGAGAGAGGTTGATTTACCTGATTGGACAAATAATCTCCAATCAGGCCAATAACTTTCCCTCAGAAATCATAGATTTTTTTTGCTCATCTTTAGATTCAAGAGAATCAAGCCATTCCTCAATAATCAGTCTACAAATTTCTGTTGTAGACTTTCCGCTCTGTTTCGCAACTTTCTCTAATTTGGGCATCTTCTTTTTACTAATCCTCAGACCTATAGATTTTTTAGTCAAGGCTTCAGGGTCTTCTTTAAATGTCCCATCAGAGTTTCTCGGTCTTCGTTTCTTCATACCTTTAACCTTTGCTAGCCATTGCTAAATTCTATTTTAGCAAGGGATATAAAGTTTGATAACAAATACATTTATCTAGACCAATCCCTTGACATCCATTGCTAGCCTTGGCTATCATACATTCTAGTAGGTTAGATAGGGGTAAAAGTCTCTTCATCAGTAAATTGAGAAACTGAATTTCTATTTTGATCTATCTGAGTCAAATAACTCAATTATTAAGGAGAAATAAAAATGAATATTCAAGAAATAGTTATTGAGCAAATCTGCGAGGAGTTTAAAATCGATCCCAATAACCATAATCAGAAACTTTCAGTAGACAACCTCAAAGATATTATTCGATGTACAACAAATAAAATGCTGATGGCACATTTTCAAATTTTACTAGATAACTATCTCGAAAATAGTGATAAAAATTCTGCTCTAAATCAACTCAGTGTTTTCGCGAATATAGAATCTGAAAATGATGTCAATGACATCAAAAAATTAAGTGGTTTTCACGATATAGGCAAACAAATTGCAAATATTGAAGTTAGATTTCTAGAAACCAATCTTGGCTTAAGAACTTAGTTTTAATAATTAAATAATCTCTTTGAGCTTGAAGAAGGAAGAAGGAAGAAGGAAGAAGGAAAAAAAAGTGTATTGGAATAATCTTTTACAAGACACTCCGCATCTACCCAATTATAGACATCATTTAGACAGTGGGATATTAAACCCATAAATAACAAAGAGTAACAAATTTTATGATAATTTTTGTTTGACAAACTTTCAATAAATTTATCTAACTGATTTTGATGAAGTTAATTATTCGCAAAAAAAACTACTAAATAATATAGAAAAATAAATAATTAATTAAACTTAATTTCCTAGTGGAAGTAAAAAAAACAAAACAAATCAGAAATTGTGGCTCGAAAAAACTAGAAAATTCAACATCTTTCCTCAAATCAGGAGGTTGAAAAGGTCAAACAATTTTACTACTAAGAATACCTAAAGCTATTAATCCTGAATTTACTCCTCTTTTAGAAGAAAGGCAGAAGGCAGAAGAGAAGAAAAGGTTAAAAGGGATTTTGAGAGTAAGCAATAATGTTATCCATCCCTCATTAAACTTTCTTTTAACCAAAAAAAAAGCCCTCTAAATAGAGGACTTTTTTTAATTCAATCAATCAACTAGAAATTAACCATTGATAGAAGGAGCTTCTACAGCCGCCAAATCTAATGGGAAGTTGTGAGCGTTACGCTCGTGCATTACTTCCATACCTAGGTTCGCACGGTTGATGATGTCTGCCCAAGTATTTACCACACGACCACTGGAGTCGATGATGGACTGGTTGAAGTTAAAACCATTCAAGTTGAAGGCCATTGTGGATACACCTAAAGCTGTGAACCAAATACCTACTACTGGCCATGCTCCTAAGAAGAAGTGTAAGGAACGGCTGTTGTTGAATGATGCATATTGGAAGATTA
>JAAHGF010000042.1 GCA_010672585.1 Okeania sp. SIO1I7
AGAAGAAATTCTGTTTGAGCGTTGTCAAGTTCTTTTAACACAGCAATTTGCAATCAAGGCTATAACCCAGTACCATTGGTGGCCGAAAATTCAGGTTTAATTACTCCGATGCTACCGGATTTGATATCAAGCCTCCCCTTTTAAGGGGATGAAAAAAAATCAAGTTCAATATTTCAAGCCTCTGACTTTCCTGCGGAATGCGGAGCAAACAGGCAGAGGTGCTGATAACTGATAACTGATAACTGAAATGACCAGAGCCAAACAATCGCGCATTCATACTTCAATTCAGCAACGCCAGAAAAACTAAGACGTTATAGTTTTTAGTGCCTGATTTTCCACCACCACAACAGAAAAACTAAGACATTATAGTTTTCACAACCTGATTTTTCACCGCCACAAAAGCTACAACAATAGAAAAACTAAAACGTTGTAGTTTTCACAACCTGATTTTTCACCGCCACAAAAGCTATAAAAACAGAACTTTCTTAATTCAACCAAACTTAGAGCTGATTTATAAAGTAAATATTAAGAGGCTGAGTTTCTCGCTATACTTAGGTTTGGCAAATTATCGCTCTGTAGACCCCAAATTCCTGAAAGCTAGGTGATGTAAGACTTTTAACTAAGTTTATAAATCAGCTCTTACAAAAAATTCTGATACTTTTACTTCTCCCCCGCTCCCCTACTCCCCTACTCCCCCACTTCCCCACTCCCCCACTCCCCTACTCCCCCACTCCCCCACTCCCCAACTCGTTAAACTCTAACTAACCAATGCTTGCAAAGCCTCCCTGAGTTCATCCACCGTCGTAGTTGCAGTACCAAATATACGCACTACCAAACTAGCAGCCAAATTTCCCAAAACAGCCGCTTCCCAACTAGAAGCACCCATACTCAAAGCCAAAGTCAAAGCAGCAACAACCGTATCACCAGCACCAGTAACATCAAAAACATCTGTCCGGTTAAAAGCTGGAATATGCCAACAATAAATCGGAATATCGCCAGTACCAGAAAAAATAAAAGAAGGTGAAGGAGAATTAGAACTATTCACGCGATCAAACAGACTCATCCCCTCCTCACCACGAGTAATCAAAATTTGTTCTGCATCCGTTAACCTCAAGAGGTCAAACCCTGCCTGATATAGAGTCTCAGAATTAGTAATAGCATATCCCACTGCTTTCTCCGCTTCAGGAAGATTAGGAGTAAACAGAGTAGCACCCTTGTAACGTTGTAAATCTTTCTGAGTATCCACTATAGTTCTCTGTGGATGAGATATTGCCGCCTCTATAACAGGAGCAGTCAAAACACCATCTCCATAGTCTGAGCAAATTACAGCATCCACCGTAGCAACTTGTCGTTGAATATACCCTGCCAATTGCAACTGCAAATCAACTTCTGGCAGATCCTCAGATTTTCGGTCTACCCTAACAATTTGTTGAGTTACAGACTGACGAGCGTGACCAGAAATTCTAGTTTTAGTTACCGTCGGGCGATTTGGATCGACTAAAATTCCAGTAGTATCAACTCTAGCCGCTTCAAAAATACGACGCAGTGCTTTACCTTGCTCATCCTTTCCCAACAAACCTACAACCTTAACTTGAGCGCCCAACTTAGCAAAATTATAAACCGCATTAGCTCCCCCACCAGGTACTTGCTCCGTAGTTTCGTGACGCAGAATTAATACAGGTGCTTCACGAGAAATGCGCTCTACCTGACCAGTCATAAATTCATCCAGAGTCAAATCTCCCACTACTAAAACCTTAACCTGAGAAAAACCTGCAAGTAAATCAAATAGTCTAGGTGTAGCAGCTTTTAGTTGAGTAAGAAATTCTGAATCTAATACCATAATTTGTTTTTCTTTGAATCAAGGAGTTAGGGGAGAACAAATTCGTCAAATTAGTCAAGTACAGAGCAATATCGATAAATTATATCAAGTTAGTTTAATTGTACATAGATCCAATTTATACTGATATGGAATAGAAATAGTAAAATTCCGAGCAATACTAAACGTTTCAGAGTTTAGCATCCTCTACTAAATAATTACTAATAAATTGAAGTTAGGTTGTTCAATCAGATTTGATATTATCAAAATAATTGAGTCTAAAACCCCGCCTTTTAAGGCTATCGGGTTTTTGGAGGCTTGCTCAAATCCCCACAAAAATAACTTCTGACTTCTGACTTCTGACTTCGTTAACCCCAGAATATATCAATATTCCAGGGTAAAAAAAATACCAGAATGATCGATAACCAATATTTAATGACTGATTTCACTACTTCAACTTTTGTTTCATAACAGTCACAAGTTTCACAAGTTGAGCCATTTGCTTTTTCAATGCTACAATTTCATTTTGCATTTTCTTAACTTGAGCTTGCAACGCCTTAACATTAGCAGAATTCGGCTCCGGAGCAGGAACTTCCATTGCCTCTGCCTCGCTAGGACGTATTTTGGCCAATTCAAAGGCTAACTTAATAGCTGCAGTTAATTCTTTTTTCTCAAAAGGTTTTTCTAGAAAAGCAAAAAAATGTTTCTCAAAAGGTTCAGGAATTTTATCTGTCACCTCTTCTTTACGACCTGACATTAATACCAATGGAATCTTCTTGAGTTGAGACTGGGATTGAATTTTTTGGAACACTTCCCAACCAGTAACTTTTGGTAGTAGAAAGTCCAACATAATTAAATTCGGGCGTTCCTTACTAATAAATTTCAGTCCCTCTTGGCCGTCCTTTGCCTCTATAACATTAAAGTTTCCTTGGGGAAGCATTTCTTTGACTCTTACCCTAATAACCTTACTATCATCAATAACTAAAATTTTGTGTCCTGCCACGACTAGCTCCTCCAGTTATCAGTTAGTTTTTTCAAATTAATCTTATTAATCTTATCTATATTCCTGTCATCAGCCATTAAAGATAGCTAAATCACGGCTTCTACATTTATTTGTTCTAATTTGACATCCTCCCGACGCTGCTCTGTGAGACAGCGCAGGATTCCCATCCATCAATCAAACAGACGCTCGCTGAAGGAATGACTCAGGGTGGGTTGACACATCATTGGAATCTGCTGGCTTTTCAGTCTGACGTTTCCTCCGTGTCCGATAAATAATCGACCGTTGACCCTCGGCGACTTCATTGAAAAGTGATAGCTGTACAGGATTTTTTGCTACTGTTCCTTTGGCTATTTCAACCTTGGTTTTCGGTTGAACAGCTTCTAAAATATTAACTGCTGCATTAATATCTCTGTCGTGAAACGTGCCACAATTTAAGCAAGTCCATTCTCTAACATTTAGCTCTTTTTTGCCTCCTTTGAAACCACAATTAGACCACTTTTGAGATGTAGGCTCCCACCTAGAAATAGTTCTAAATTCTCTACCATATTTCTCGCACTTAGCCTCAGTTAAAGTTCTAAATTGCCTCCAACCTAAATCACTAATTGCTTTCGCTAATTTGCGGTCTCTTGGTGCGCGTTCCCTCTCTTGGTCGGCATTCCCTCTCTTGGTGCACGTTCCCTCTCTTGGTCGGCGTTCCCTTGCGACTGGCGTCGTCGCGGGGTCGCACCGCTTGCGACTGGCGTCGTCGCGGGGTCGCACCGCTTGCGACTGGCGTCGTCGCGGGGTCCGACCGCTTGCGACTGGCGTCGTCGCGGGGTCGCACCGCTTTTTAACCATGCCGGAAACATTTAAGTCTTCTAATACGATAGTATCGTAATTTATGGCTAAATCAGTTGATAGCTTGTGTAGAAAATCTGTACGTTTGCGCAGCATTCCGTTTGCGTTTGCGTAGCATCCCGTAGGGAAGCATTCCGAAGGAAAGGAAATGTCTTTGACTTTTGCGTGTTTGCGCAGCATTCCGAAGGAAAGTTTAGCAACTCTAACCCTTGCCTTTTCACGACGTTTGCTACCTAGCTCAGTTTTGGCAAATTTACGTTGAAACTTACCTAATTTCTTGAGGTTTTTTTTAAGAGGTAATGATAGCTTAAACTTCTCACCATTACTCAAAGTTGCAAAAGTTGAAATGCCCAAATCAATACCTATTGAGTTTTCAGTCTTAGGTAAATTTTCAGCACAAGTTTCTACTACAAAGCTAGCAAAGTAACGTCCTGCACTATCTTTAATTATAGTAACTGAGCTAGGATTGCTAGCTAATGGTCTTGACCAAATAATTTTAATTTTTCCTACTTTTGGGAAATAGATTTTATCTTGACCAATTTTGTAATTAGCTCCGACAAATCTAACTGCTTGTCTAGACTTTCTACTCTTGCATTTAGGAGGTTTAACTTTAATTCCTTTACGTTTTCCAGTACAACTATTAAAGAAATTCCTGTAAGCTTGGTCTAAATCTTTGAGAGACTGTTGCAATGGAGTAGATGCTACTTCCTTTAACCAAACTAATTCTCTTTTAGCTTGAGTTATAAATTGTTTGGTTAAGTCCACATAGCTAGGTCTCTTGTGACCATTAGTATACAATTGGTTACAGTGTGCTAATGCACTATTCCAAACATATCTGCAACAACCAAATAGTTGATTTAATTTGATTATTTGAATATGATTTGGATATATGCGATACTTGTATCTGGCTTTCAATGTTTTAGCCTGTTACTAATATTAAGCAGTATTACTATAGCATGGGTTGGCATTCCCATACGACGCTCCCCTACGGGATAGCGCGGGTATAAATGCCAACATTTAGATAAAAGCGCACAAAATTGTTATTTTTAACTTTTTATGGCTACAAAAAATGGTCGGTCAATATCAACTCAGGTCAATACTTCTGAGATGAAAGCCCAAATTCAGAGTATGCCAAAGTGGCTGCGTCCTTCTTTAGGGAAGGCTAGTGATATTTCTACTGTACAGAAAATTATAAAGCAGCGTCAGCTCCATACTATCTGTGAAGAAGGTCGCTGTCCTAACCGAGGCGAATGTTATGCCCAGAAGACAGCTACTTTTTTATTGATGGGTCCCACTTGTACACGGTCTTGTGCTTTTTGTCAAGTGGATAAGGGTCATGCTCCGATGCCCTTAGACCCGGAGGAACCACAAAAAGTAGCTGAAGCTGTGGAATTATTGGGTTTGGAGTATGTAGTATTGACTTCTGTTGCTAGGGATGATTTGCCAGATGGCGGTGCTAGTTGGTTTGTAGCAACAATGACAGCTATTAGACAACGGAACCGAGAAACGAAAATTGAGGTTTTGACTGCTGATTTTTGGGGTGGTCAAGATGGACTTGGGGTTGAGAAGTTATCTGTTTCTCTAGCTGAAAGGCAAAAGCAGCGGATAAAGATAGTCATAGATGCTGAACCTGCTTGCTATAACCATAATATTGAAACAGTACGACGATTACAAGGCCCTGTACGTCGTGGGGCAAAATATGAGCGATCGCTTGATGTATTACGGATTGTTAAGGAGTTAAACTCTAATATTCCTACTAAGTCAGGGCTAATGTTGGGACATGGAGAAACAAAAACTGAAATAATCGAGGCCATGGCAGATTTGAGAAAAGTAGAATGCGATCGCATTACTTTAGGCCAATATATGCGTCCTTCTCTAGCCCATTTGCCCGTACAAAAATATTGGACACCAGAAGAATTTGACGAGCTTGGAGCGATCGCTCAACAAATGGGCTTTTCTCATGTGCGTTCTGGCCCTCTAGTGCGTAGTTCTTATCATGCTGGAGAAAGTGTTTAACCCACGTTCGGCACCACAAAATGTAGTATGGAAGAAGGAGTCAGGAGACAACCCACCCCTAGCCCCTCCCAACCCACCCCTAGCCCCTCCCAGGAGGGGAGGGGGAGACAGGAGACAGAATTTTAGAAGAAAATCATAGCTGCCGTGATTGAGTAATCATCAGAGCAAGTATTTATGCGTAAATTTTTTACTCGGAATTTGATGAACTAAAAAAGTAATTGAGATGATTTACATAGTATAAATACTTACCAAGCTACAGATTTATATACTACTTTTAATAATACGCTCTTGAAGTGCGTGTGGGTGGGCAAGAAGTAAAAAGAGAACAAATAATTTCCTATTCTTTAAATGTTTGTATAATATTGAATCAATTGCATGATAAGATTTTCTTGATCCCAAAAAAAGGCGGTAGTTCTCATCGTCTCTGTCTGCGGAGGGTTAAGTGGTTGCACTCCCTATGTTCGCGCAGCGTTGCGCCAGCAAAACAGAAAGCCCTATCCGTGAGGTTGGGAACCCTACATCATAATCTTTGATTTGATGTAGGAGAACGTCACTAAAATAATGGAGAATAAATTTAGATGAAATATTCTTTTCGTGCAAGTTGGGCTTTATTACTATTGGCTATCAACTTGGTTGTTGCGGGCTACTATTTCGGTATTATCCAGTAGTCTTCAGGCTTTTATTTAGCAAATCTGTGCCACTCTTGTGATACTCTATTCTTAAGAGTGGCGCTTTAATGAAGTCAGAAGTTAGAAGTTATTTTTGTAACGGGAATTTTGAGCAACTCTCCAAAAATATTTCGCCTTAAAATACGGGGTTGCGCGACCCAATTACTTTGATAAAGATATATCTACGATGTTGAGATAAAAAGTTAATTCTGTGATTTTCTCCTAATAATCAACCTCAAAAACAGTATTAAACTGAACTATATTAAATATTATCGCTACTTAATAATTCAGATTTACCTCCTAATATTTTTATGTTGGTTCCGCTTCTAAGATAACTCTGACTACTTTCAAAATCGACTAATTTCTCTTCAAAAAGCGCATCCTAAAAATAAGAAATCATAACTTTATCCACAAGATTTATCTCGCCACTCATCCTCTAATAAACTTAATAACCTTTCATCTCCTTTGGCCTTAGCTATTAAACGTCGCCATTGTAATATATCGCAAATATTTGTTCCATTTACCTGAGCTATATTTTTTGGCTCAACCTGTTTCTCTTTTACTATTTGAGCAACATTAATAGTTTGTTTTTCCTGAGCTAACTCATCATCTCTAGCACAACACAACTTTTGAGAAGGATGCTGAGGTATAGGAATATGTTTAACGTAAGGATAAGTCCATCCTTGGCCTCTATGTTGTCCCCTGTATTCCTCCACTACTTCCCCCATCATCATATTAATAGTAGGAAGTTCTTGTCGATTACGCTGATAGTCATTATTTAGTTTCATATCATCAGACCCTTTTCCCAAAAAACTTTTTTATTTCTGTATCTATTTTTACATTTTACTCAAAAATATTCTAATTTTTGACAAAAGTTTACTATTCCCTATTCCCTATTCCCTAGCGCTATAATACTTTTTTTGAAAAAAGTGACAGAGATAACTGACAAATAGAAACAAGTGGTGTACATAAAACAATTCTTCTGACAAAATTACTCTTGAATTATGACTACTGTACGTTGCCAATTTGACGGTTGCCAGACTTGCCTCATTAAACTCTATTATTGAGCTTCTCTATTCTCTAATATTGAAAAAATTACTATCCATAATCTATTCTAATAATGGGCAATTATCATTGATTTGTTTGTGTAAAAAATTAGCTTACTATTATATGTTGACAAAATAGCCAAGTATTATTTAATATAGAATTATAGACACATAAATAAACAAATACGGCCCAAAAAAATATATATAAACTTAAGGTAGATTTTATGAAAAGAACCATCAAAAATCAATCTACTTCTGCTCATCCATTGGGTAGATTTGTAACTAGAGACGCATTAGCATTTCATTTGGGAATTAAATCAGATAATATCTACAAAATAAACTGTTGGAAATATGTAATTCATGTTGTAGGGAAAGGTAAAAGTAGGTTTGTAAGTTATGCCGATATGCCACCAATTTTGGGGGTAGAACCACCAAAAAAATCAGATTTTACTAAATGGAGAAAGCGAATAAAGGCTAGAAAGCAAAAGTATGTCCCTAAATTTTGGGCACAATTTTATGTTGATAAAATTCAGAAATCTAATTCAATTTCAATATTACATAATTGGGAAAATTTAGTTAAACAATGCAAGTCATTAATATCATTAGAAGGAGTCAAAAAAATAGACATTGCTTTGATTCAAGAAAAGTCTAAATTAGAAAAATTAGTTTCTCATAGTTAGTCAAAATAACTACGATTGAATATTGATTACTATCTCACGATTGTCACGTTTGAGTAAGATATAAATTGTATTTATTTTAGTAATATGACCTAAAAGTAAGATGGCGATCGCACAGATATCAAATTCTATCAAAAATTGTTTTTGTAACGGAGATTTGAGTAAGCCTCCAAAAGCATTTCGTGTTAAAAGCCTAACGGCAGTTATATCCTACTAGATATGGTATTTCTGTGTAAGTTCTGTGAGTGCTAATAGACATCTGTTTAATAATGGATAATTGATAATGGATAATTGATAATTACCTCTCCCTAATAAGGAAGAGAATTGAATAAAAGGAAAATTTTTTCTTGTTTTTCCTTTAAAGGAGAGAATTTTTACCTTAATTATTCGATAAAAATCAAAAATCAAATCAATTATTTCTCCCTGTTGCCAGATGAGCTGTTGCCCTTTTCTGGAGATGTCTAATAGTTACCAGTAAGGCAACATTGACTCCCAAGATTGACCAAATTGCTTCACAATAAAAAGTAGATATAGTCAAGGAATAAGGAGTAGACCATGCGACTACTACACACAATGCTGCGAGTCAACAACCTAGAAGAATCCCTAAAATTCTACTGCGATGTCCTCGGCATGAAATTATTACGCCAAAAAGACTATCCAGGTGGTGAATTTACTCTAGCCTTTGTTGGTTATGGCGATGAGTCAGACCACACGGTACTTGAATTAACATATAATTGGGGCAAAGACCAATACGACTTGGGCGATGCTTATGGCCATATTGCTTTGGGCGTTGATGATATTTATGGCACTTGTGAACAAATAAAAGCACAGGGAGGAAAAGTGACCAGAGAACCAGGGCCAATGAAACATGGCTCCACAGTTATTGCCTTCATTGAAGACCCAAATGGATATAAAGTAGAACTAATTCAATTAAGCTCTCGTAGTAGCAATTTAGAAAAAGAAGTTGCAGCTAGCAGTGACGACTCCACGCACTAACGGCTATGCCTTTCAGTGTGGGCTTCTTAAGAAGTCTCGTCATTAGCCTCAGATTTTCGCACTGGCCAGAAAATCTACGTTCATTAGGAATACATAGACACCTTGGGGTGTAGGGTTGGCATCCGTGTTCTAGCTCCAAGCTCTGTGGTTGCGATTAAACATCGCTGTGGGAGAGGCGAAGTGTCGTAACATCAAAACCCTAAATGAACATTGGCGAAGAACACCACAGCCTTCGGGCTGAATCCTTTGAAGTTAAGGATACACAAACATTATGAAAGTTTACGTTATCAACAAACGGGACAGACCTTTAATGCCTACTACGGCCAGAAAAGCTCGACTTCTACTTAAATTTGGTAAAGCAACCATCCATCGTCGAGAACCTTTCACTATTAAATTAATTTATGGTTCTACGGGCTACACTCAACCAGGCAATTTGGGTATTGATGCAGGTTATAAAAGCGTCGGCTTCAGCGCCGTCAACTCCACAGAAGAGTTAATTGGCGGTGAAGTTAAGCTACTTGAGAGAATATCAGAGCGATTGGCAGAACGTCGTCAATATCGTCGTCAAAGACGAAACAGACTACGCCACCGTCAACCCAGATTCAATAATCGCTGTCGTCTGAGAGGGTGGCTAGCTCCTAGCATCCAACATAAACTTGATAGCCATCACAAGATTATCAAGCTGGTTAAAGAGATTCTACCTATCAAAAAGGTAACGGTTGAGGTGGCCAGCTTCGATCTCCAAAAAATCAAGAATCCTGACATCGAAGGCAAAGGTGATCAACAGGGAGAGCAATTAGGGTTTTCTAACTTGCGAGAATACATCCTCCATAGGGACAACCATAAATGTCAGAATCCCAACTGCAAAAACAAAGCAAAACAACCAATTTTACAAGTTCATCATCTTGGTTTCTGGAACCAAGACCGAAGTGATAGACCCAGTAATTTAATTACTCTGTGTTCAAAATGCCACACGCCTGCAAACCATAAACCAGGCAAATTTCTACACGGATGGAAACCAAAACTTAAAAGTTTCAAACCAGAAACATTTATGACCTTGGTCTGGAGAAAGTTAACAACTGATGTAGGCTACGAAGCAACTTATGGCTACATCACCAAAGATGTACGGAGAGAATATCAAATTGAGAAATCCCATCACAATGATGCCTTTGTAATTGCAGGTGGAACAAATCAACGAAGAATCGAACCGATAAAATATCAACAAGTTAGAAGGAATAAGCGTTCAATAGAGCAATTCTATGATGCCAAATATATTGATTTACGAGATGGAAATATAAACTCAGGTACAGAATTATTTTCTGGACGACGAACTAGAAATAAGAATGAGAACACTGAAAACTTAAGAAAGTATCGAGGTCAGAAAGTAAAACAAGGTCAAAGAAGAATTAAAGTACATCGCTACCCGTACAGTCAACATGACTTAGTTCTTTATGAAGGTAAGGTGTTTTCTGTGATTGGAATGCAGAACAAAGGCAAAGGAGCTGATTGCTAGTATCAATATCTATGGCAATTTCCGGCAATAACTGACACATCTGATAGGGATTTTTTTGACAAGGCCAAAAAATAGTTGACAATGTGCTTGGAGGTGATTTGATTGTACGCCAAAAAATTTGAATTAAAACTCAGTAACCAGGAGCGCTCAAAAATGGCTCAATGCGCTGGTTATGCTCGTTTCGTTTACAATTATGGCCTCAGTATGGTTAATGGAACTTCTGCCATGACCAAAGTTAACAAACGTGGTCAGAAAGTTAGCTTGAGTTACACATTACGAATTTTAGAAGCTAAAAAAGTCTTTACTAACTATGTAAAGAAGCAACCAGAATATGCCTGGACAAATAATTATTCGTCTCGCATTTATCAAAGTGCTTTTCAACATCTAGGTGAAGCATTTAAACGGTATAAAGAAGGAATTAGTAAATATCCTAAATTGAAAAAGAAAAAAGACCGCCAATCTTTTACTGTTTATGACAGTAATGGAAAAGTTACAATTAGCTCTGGTAAAAAAATTAAAATACCAACATTAGGGACTTTTCGATTATGGGAATCAATTCCTTGCACCACAGCAAGTCAGACTTTTACTATTAGCAGAACAGGGGAAAAATGGTTTGTTAGTTTTAGTATTGAAGCTGAGAATTTGCCAGTTAATCCACTATTAGATGGACGTGTTCAAGAAACTTTTGGTATAGATGTTGGGGTCAAACAATTTGCCAGTATAGCAAACCAAAAAAAGGCGGACTCCGAAGTTTTCAGTCTCCCAGACTCTATTAAACTAGAGCAATTAAAAATTGCTAAGTTTCAATGGCGTAATCGGAAGAAACAACTAGGAGGTAAAGGTAAACCACCTTCAAAAAATGCTATTAAATATTACAAAAAACTCGCGAAGTACCATGACCGTGTGAAGAACGTGCGCAGGGATTTCATAGAGAAAACTACTACAAAATTAGTGGGTAAAGTTAAGCACGTCTGCTTAGAGAGTTTAAATGTGAAAGGGATGATACAAAATGGTAAATTGGCAGCATCAATAGCAAGGCTTGGATTTTATGAATTTAGAGAACGATTGACAACCAAAATCGTAAGCTCTGGTGGGACAGTAGTGCTAGCTGACCAGTGGTTTCCATCATCCAAAACTTGTCATAATTGTGGTTGTATTAACCAAGAATTAAAGCTAAAAGACCGTACTTTTAACTGCCCTCATTGTGGAATGAGAATAGACCGGGACCTGAATGCAGCACTGGTGCTATCTCAGTATGGAGAAATTAATCAAAAAAATAGGGTAGGCTGTACCCGAATTTACGCTTGTGAACTGGACGAGGGCGGCCTCCCAGGTTGAAGCAAGAAGCAAACATCACCCACCCCCATCCCCTCCTGGGAGGGGAGCTAGAGGGGTGGGTCAGGTTTTACCGAGTTTTGCCGGAATTGTATAGGTATTGTACAGCAGTAGCAAATAAGGTTGTCAAACCGAAAGCGGTCAAATCAATCAGAAGAAACGGAGGTTTAAGTCGTGTTGTTTAGTAATCAAGACCCCATCGGCGATTCATCCACATAGACTCCTGACTTCTGAGTTATGACTCCAGCAGCCAAAAGCACAGCAAAGATACCATATTCTATATAAATAGTTTTATTTAACCACCAGAAAAAATTTCAAAGGAAAAAATTTAAAATAGTCCAAATGCAGCCAACCGACCCAAGCAAATTTACAGAACAAGCCTGGGATGCTATAGTCAAATCCCAGGACGTTGCCCGACGTTACCAAAACCAACAACTAGAAGTAGAACACCTAATCATTGCTCTTTTAGAACAACAGGGGACAGCTAACAAAATTTTAAACCGCGTTGGTATAGAACCAGAAAATCTCCTCCAACAAATAGACTCTTTCGCCAAACGCCAACCCAAAGTTGGTAGTATTGAACATCTCTATCTAGGACGTAGTCTGGAAATTTTTCTAGACCTAGCTGATGAAGCAAGAGAACAATGGGAAGACAAATTTATTGCTGTCGAACACCTCCTACTAGCTTTTTACCAAGACAAACGCCTTGGTAATAAACTCCTCGGTGGAGGTACTCCCCAACTACCAACTCGTCCTGGTTTTGAGCGCCCCCAAACCTCACCCAAAGTTGAATTTGAACAACTAGAAGCAGCAATTAAAGCAGTTCGTGGTAGTACCAAAGTCGAAGACCAAAACCCAGAAGCTAGTTATGATGCTTTGGCAAAATATGGGCGCGACCTGACAGAGTTAGCTAAAGCAGGCAAACTTGACCCTGTTATTGGTAGAGATGAAGAAATTCGGCGCGTGGTTAGTTGTTTATCCCGTCGGACAAAAAATAATCCTGTACTTATTGGAGAACCAGGAGTTGGAAAAACAGCGATCGCTGAAGGTTTAGCTCAACGCATTGTTAATGGTGATGTACCAGAGTCTCTCAAAGAACGACAACTCATTGGTCTTGATATGGGAAGTCTCATCGCAGGGGCAAAATTTAGAGGGGAATTTGAAGAAAGGCTCAGATCGGTTTTGCGAGAAGTAACCAACTCTGATGGTCAAATTGTTCTATTTATCGACGAACTACATACTGTTGTTGGAGCAGGTTCTAGTGGCGGTACGGGTTCGGGTGTAGATGCAGGTAACCTCCTCAAACCAATGCTTGCTCGTGGAGAATTGCGTTGTATTGGTGCGACAACTATTGATGAATATCGTAAACATATAGAAAAAGATGCTGCTCTGGAACGTCGGTTTCAAAAGGTAGAGGTTGGTCAACCAAGTGTGGAGGATACTATTTCTATTTTACGGGGGTTAAAAGACCGTTACGAAACTCACCACGGTGTAAAAATTACTGATGCTGCTTTGGTAGCTGCTGCAACTCTTTCTAACCGTTATATTTCGGACCGCTTTTTGCCAGATAAGGCAATCGACTTGGTAGATGAAGCTGCTGCTCAACTAAAAATGGAAATTACTTCTAAACCTGAGGAACTAGAAGCTATTGACAGACGTATTATGCAGTTGGAAATGGAGAAACTTTCCATCGAGGGAGAGTTGCAAAGCAGCAAAAAAGATCAAAATTCTGAACCTACCCCACCTGCAAAAGTTTCTCCAGCATTGCAACGCATTACAAATGAAATTAATGTCTTGAAGCAAAAGCAGGAAAAATTTTCTTCTAAATGGTCGGGGGAAAAAGAATTGTTAAATACAATTAATTCTCTCAAAGCAGAAGAGGATAAATTAAAAGTACAAATAGAACAAGCAGAACGAGCTTATGACCTGAATACCGCAGCTCAATTAAAATATGGCCAACTCGAAACAGTACATCGCGATCGCGAAGCTAAGGAGGCAGAATTATTAAAAGTTCAAGCTCAAGGTTCGTCTCTTCTTCGGGAACAAGTTACGGATGCTGATATTGCCACTATCGTAGCTAAGTGGACTGGTATTCCAGTAAATCGTTTATTGGAGTCGGAACGCCAGAAGTTACTACAGTTGGAAAAACATCTACATCAACGGGTTATTGGGCAGTCGGAAGCGGTGGAAGCTGTGGCGGCAGCTATTAGACGTGCTAGAGCAGGGATGAAAGACCCAGGGCGACCTATTGGTTCATTTATGTTTCTCGGTCCGACTGGAGTCGGTAAAACAGAATTGGCGCGAGCTTTGGCACAGTTTTTGTTTGACCGAGATGATGCTTTAGTCCGCATTGATATGTCTGAATATATGGAAAAACACGCCGTTTCTCGGTTAGTGGGTGCCCCTCCGGGATATGTGGGTTACGATCAAGGGGGTCAATTATCGGAGGCAGTAAGGCGACATCCTTATTCTGTGATTTTGTTTGATGAAGTCGAGAAAGCACATCCAGATGTATTTAATGTATTACTGCAAGTATTAGATGATGGTAGGATTACTGATTCTCAAGGAAGACTGGTTGATTTTAGTAATACTGTAATTGTAATGACAAGTAATATTGGCAGTGAGTATATTTTGGATGTAGCGGGAGATGATTCTAAGTATGAGGAGATGTATAAGCGAGTGATAGGAGGATTGAGAAAACATTTCCGCCCAGAATTTTTAAATAGGGTAGATGAGATTATATTGTTCCACACTTTAAGGAAGAGTGAATTACGTCAAATTGTGGAAATTCAAGTGAAGAGAATTGAGAGATTATTAGGGGAACAAAAGATTAGTTTGAAGTTAACTGCTGCAACATTAGACCACATTGCTGAAGTTGGATATGACCCGGTTTATGGAGCGCGACCTTTGAAACGAGCAATTCAAAAAGAATTAGAAAATCCTCTGGCAAATTTGATTTTAGAGAATAAATTTGTTGGTGGGGATATTGTGGTAATTGATTGTGTAGATGGTGGTTTAGTGTTTGGGAAAAAAGAGGAATTGGAATTGGTGAAAAGTTAATTTGATAAGAGTGCGAGCTTCTAGCTCGCCAGTATAATTGAATGATAAATTTTAGATATTTATTGGTAGTGATAATGTACCACCTATTTAACTTACCCGGCGGGAAGTACCGCGCTCTCCCGTAGGGGAGCGTCGTATGGGAGAGCCGGGCTAGGGTGTGCGGTTTTCCTATAGTCCTGTTTGCTATAGCTATTGACAATTTATTAACACAGCCATTATAACAACTATTTGAGAAATACAGGTAGATTCTGCCATCCTACTGAAATATAAGGTCCTTGCTCAAGCCACATAAAAATCAAGCGGTGATTATATCTAACTGGTTGTCCATGGCAAGGAAGCAATATAATTACCGTTTAGCTGAAAGGTTAAACTGGTTTGAAGCCACGCGCACACCAGTACAGCATTGTCCTTTGAATGTTTCAGTAGTGCCAGTAGAAAGAATTTATCAGAATATCCCTGAGTTTCTCGTACAAACACGAGATGGCAGAAAAAAATACAGTAATGGTAATCCAATAACCAAGAAAGGGGATAAGCATCCGATCAGAGCGCTGGCATTCTTGCCCTAAATGCGGACAAGAACTAGATAGGGATTATAACTCAGCCCTTCTGATACAAAAAATCGGATTATTATCAACACAGGGGGAGGACATCACCTCACATAAAACAGCGGTCAGGGTTTCCCCGGCTGAAGAATCCTGCGTTGTCCCGTAAGGACAGCGTCGGGAGTATGTCAATGGAACACTCCTAGGTGGAATGATAGCAATGAGGGCTCAGGTATTTACAAGGCCTAGCTCAAAGTTCATTCTAGAAAAGGTGTACAAAAAATAATATGTAAATATGCCAGGGCAAATTGCTATAAAATAAAGTTATTAAAAAAACAGAGTTCAAAGAAATCGAAAGTCATGAAAATTATATTAATCATCATCTACTTTGGAGAATGGCCAGTCTGGTTTCCAGCTTTCTTGCAGTCCTGCAAGTATAATCCAGATGTCGATTGGTTATTTTTCACTGATTGTCCAATTCCTGAAACTCAGATTAATAATGTTAACTTTATTCCCTTTACGATTAAAGAATTTAATGAATTAGCATCCCATAAACTTGATTTTCCAATCTCTTTATCGGCTCCTTATAAGGTTTGTGATTTCAGACCTTGTTATGGTCTTGTGTTTGAAGAATATCTTGCTAATTACGATTTCTGGGGACATTGCGACCTTGATATTATCTGGGGACAAATCAGAACATTTATCACAGACAACATTTTGTTGAATTACGATATTATCTCTGCCAGAAAACATAACTTGTGCGGTCATTTTACCTTATATCGGAATACATCATTCACCAATACTTTGTTTAGAGAAAAGCCAAATTACCAAGCTATGTTACAGTCAGAACAATCCTTTGCGTTTGATGAAACTCAAATGAAACCTGTGGTTCAGCGTTTAGAACAACAAAAGCGTCTCAAGGTTTATTGGCCTAAATTTTTACTTAACTTTGCTCATCAAATCAGTGAAGCTCCTTCTTTCTTAGGAGAATTTAAAGATAGATGGTATTGGGAACGGGGTAAATTGTATGAAAGAGGAGAAAGGAACAATCGTCAGGATGAAATTATGTATCTTCATTTTATGACGTGGAAGAAAACCCTGAATAAATGCTCTTTTGATGAGTCTAATCCTTCTGAAGCTTTTTATATTTCTTATTTTCAAATTAGTAACACTCAATTCACTATGGAACCAATATGGGTTAGATTAAACTATTTTTTAAACTATTTTTTAAAGAAGTTCATTAAAGTTGCTCTGTCAAAAAAAACAATAATCCGCAAAATAATCCCCAGAAAGGGTATAAGAAAACTGTAATTTGACTTGCTCTGTTTGATTTTGTACCGGTCTAAATTATCAACTAAATGATAGTTTAATGGCTCATAAAAAGTGGCATTGTTTGCGAGAGATGACAAATAAAGAGTATAGAAAGGTAGAACTCGTTTGATACCTAGCAGTAATTAAAGATATTCTTTAGCTGTGTCTGCTGTAGCAGCAGCTATTAGGAGAGCCAGAGCAGGAATGAAAGACCCAGGACGACCTATTGGTTCGTTTATGTTTTTGGGTCCGACTGGAGTTGGTAAAACTGAGTTAGCCAGAGCTTTAGCAGGATTTTTATTTGACCGGGATGATGCTATTGATACTTCAATCAAGATTAAATCAAAAGAAAGGTCCGTGTTTATATGTCTGCCCTAATAAATATTTAGTAGAACAAACAGCTCAGGAAGCAGAGAAATTTGGTATTGGATATGTAACTATTGATGATTCTTTACCTGATGAATTTTTAAACTCAGAAAAAATCCTAATAACTCATGTTCAAAAAGTTTTTAATGGAAAATCAAAGTTTGGTGTAGGTGGTAAATTTCAGAAAGTCAATACAGTTATCTTGGATGACTCACACGCTTGTATAGACTCTATAAATGATTCATTTAAAATTAAAGTAAATAATGAACATCAGCTCTATAAAAAACTACTTCAACTAAATGATTATTTTATCTTTGAGTGTAAAAGTAAAGTTGAAGACTCACGCAAAGAAATAACCAAAACTGAAACAGGTCAGATGAATAATCACTGTGGTTGGTTTGATCAAGAATACAATGCAGAACAAGTAAAAAGAATATTAATTATTCCAACAAAAAATGTTTCCCATCAAGGAAACTTTACTCATCATGTTGAGATTATGAGAAAAGGAAAACTCAAACTTTTGAGAGATAACGTCAAGTCTTTTTTTAAAGAGTTTAAAGATTATCAACTTGATGAAATTAGTGATTATAAGATTCAAGAATGGATTCAAATTCATAAGCTAGATGTTGAATCTTTAAAAAGTGAGTATTCTGAGGACTATTATCAAAAATAATATAAACGGAAAAAGCAAAGTTATGAAAAACGTGAGACATCATAGCCGGATTAGATATCAACTGTTTGTCATGCTTGGTATAAGTAACTATGCAAAATTAATTACACATTCTGGCAATCCTCTATTGCATCAGTACTTTCCTCAATTAGGAAATTTATTTTGCACGACTACTTACAATACTCAAATCTTGAGTAAAGTTTTAAGATGTAATTTAAATAGAATTGCTATATCAACTCATCAATATTAATCTTATTAATCTCCCACATCTCCTCTTCTTCCCACATCCACCTACTATCAACTCTATAAACACTACCGTCAAAATCAAACACTGTCGCCGTTGCCAAAGTCTCAATCCAAACCGTAGCACCACAAGTGTGAGGTTTTTCCGGCCGATAAACAATTCGACAAGGACCGTGAATCTCAATTTCGTGACCTGTAGCTAAATTCTTGCTGCCCCGTTTTGCAGAAACCACATCAAGATTGGTATTTTCCTCTCTTTGATTGATGCCAATATTAGGGCGATTAAAATGAATAGTATTCTTTCCACAGTGTTTACGAGAATGCCAACGGGGTTTTGGACCACGTTTTCTGCCGGAGATTCTAGGCATACCTTTGTATAAAGGAATCACCCAAGTCCGACCATTAATTTTTCTAGCCCCTTGAATTCGACCTTCTTTGAGCAAAACTCGGACTCGTTGAGCAGAAATACTTAATAGACTTGCTGCTTCAGTAGTGCCAACAAACATATTTTCTTACTATTGCGTATATCAGAATAATACTTTCAACTACAAAAAAAATACACTCCTATAGAAGAAATTTGGGATCTATATTAGGGTTTGCGTATGGAAAGTCTTTTTGCTCTTTGTAGGAGACAGGAGATAGGAGACAGAATAAATGGGAATGAGTGAGCAGGTAGGAGTAAGAAGTGTCCCTTGGTTTTTCTGCCCAACTATGCGCCTAAAATACTAACTTTTTGAGTATAAAGAGCTGAAAACCATGCACTTTGAACCTGAACGTCAGCTATATTTACAGTTCTATCTGAAACTTATCAGGTATTTTTTAGACGACAATTAATTAAGAAAATCACCTAAGAACAACAACTTAAATTTATTGCTTATGAACCTGTATCGGAGGTAGTTCAACAATGGATAATATATATAGATATAGTAAGTTAATTCAAAAACTATTGAAAGAATCTGCTCGCTATAAACCACTCAATCAAATATAATCACAATTTGTTTTTGATACAGAAAACCATAACTATTAAATTGTAAATATAGGTTAGCAAAATCAATTTATAGTTTATGGATATATTCTACATTTAGATATCAAAGAGGAAAATTTTTGGATTAATCAGAATAAAATTGAATAGCCCTACTTTTTATAATATATGTAATTAATATAAATTGTTTATCTTGATTATTTATTGATTTATTGATTTTTCTTCCTTCTTTACCCTCACTATTGTGGTATGCCTTGATCGCCCTTGATATTAATATTACAACTGCTTAGGTAGTGAAATCCGAATCAGATGTTTGGTGCAATCCCTGTTTAAAAAAAAGACTCAATAAATCACAATCATTAAATAGTATCGAGCAAGAAATCTAGGAGTAAATGGCCAGAACATTTCTATGATTTTATATTTATCAAGAGAAAACAAACCTGGATAACTACCTAAATGCTCAAGTCAAATTAATTTCCATAGATAAAATACATAAACACGATGAGTACAACACTAGAAAAAGGTAAGATCAGTATCCATACTGAAAATATCTTCCCAATTATCAAAAAATCTCTCTATACTGACCATGAAATTTTCTTAAGAGAATTAGTTTCTAATGGTGTAGATGCTATTGCCAAACTTAAAATGGTGGCTCGAACTGGAGAGTATAGTGGTGATGTTACTAATCCAGAAATAGAAATCAAAATAGACAAAGAAAATCAAACTCTCTCCATTACTGATAATGGAATTGGGATGACCGCCGATGAAATTAAAAAATACATTAATCAAGTGGCTTTCTCCAGTGCTGAAGAGTTCATTGAAAAATATAAAGGTGGCGAAGAGGACGCAATTATTGGTCACTTTGGTTTAGGGTTTTACTCCTCCTTCATGGTTGCTAAAAAAGTAGAAATTGATACCCTTTCCTATCAAGAAGGTGCAGAAGCAATTCATTGGAGTTGTGATGGTTCTCCAGAATTTGAATTATCAGATTCTCCCCGCACAGAAAGAGGTACAACTATTACTTTAACTCTCCAAGATGAAGAACAAGAATATCTGGAAACTACTCGCATTAAACAGTTGATTAAAACCTACTGTGATTTTATGCCAGTAGCAATAAAATTTGAAGATGAAGTAGTTAATAAACACAAAGCAATCTGGCGAGAATCTACTCAAAATGTTACTCAAGAAGACTACCTAGAACTATATCGTCATCTTTATCCTTTCCAAGAAGAACCTCTATTATGGGTGCATCTCAATACTGACTATCCTTTTATTGTTAATGGAATTCTTTATTTTCCTAAATTAAAGCCAGATGTAGATGTTACCCAAGGTAATATAAAACTATTCTGTAATCAAGTATTTGTCACCGATCATTGTGAAGAAATTATTCCTAAATTTTTAATGCCTTTACGAGGAGTAATTGATAGTACAGATATTCCTCTCAACGTCTCTCGTAGTTCCCTATTAAGTAATAGAACTGTCAGAAGAATCGCCGATTATATAGCCAAAAAAGTAGGCGATCGCCTGAAAGAAATTTATCGCGATGAAAAAGATAAATATATCAGTTGTTGGCAAGATGTAGGTACATTTGTTAAGTTTGGTGCCTTAAATGACGATAAGTTTAAAAAGCAAGTAGAAGATATAATAATTTTCCGCACTACAGCCAAACTTAACCAAACTGAAATAACTGAAACTGAAGCCAAACCAGCAGTAGAGGTACAAGTAGAAGGAGAAGATGTTTGGCAAGAAGTAACTCCAGAAAATTCTGAAGCTAAAAACACTGATGAACAAGGTTTTTATTACACCACTCTCAAAGAATATTTAGAACGTAATAAAGAACGCCATGAAAACCGAGTCTATTATTGTACTGAACCTGCATCTCAAGCAACTTATGTAGAGCTGCATAAAAATCAAGGTTTAGAAGTTTTATTTCTTGACTCTTTCATCGATACCCACTTTATTAGTTTTCTAGAAAGAGAATATCAAGATGTTAAATTCTCTAGAGTAGATTCTGATTTAGATGAGACATTAATCGACAAGGAAAATCAATCAGAAATAGTCGATCCAGCTACCAATAAAACTCGCAGCGAACAAATTAAAGAACTATTTGAAAAAGCGCTGAATAAACCCAAAATAAACGTTAAAGCTCAAGCATTAAAATCAGAAGATGCCAAAACCACCCCACCAGCAATGGTATTGTTGCCAGAAGCTATGCGACGCTTAAGGGATATGACTGCTATGTTGCAGCAGGAAAAATCAGAATTTCCAGAAGACCACGTTTTAGTGGTAAATACAGCTCACCCACTGATTCAGAATCTGGCCAATCTTAGTCAAGGTAGTATTATTCAGGGTAGTGGAGAATCTCCTTCAGCAGAATTGGCCAAACAAATCTGTCATCATGTTTATGATTTAGCTTTAATGGCACAAAAAGGTTTTGATGCTGAGGGTATGAAAGAATTTGTCGAAAGGTCTAATCAGGTCTTGACTCAGTTAACTGAAAAAGTAATTTGATCGAATTAAGTTGGAGGAAGAAGGTTGATTAATTTTAGGGAAGCGCTGATAACGCAGTTCCGAGCATAGGAGACTAGCTGACCACTAAATGCTTACACTTTTTTTACTTTTAACTTTGGCAAAGTAGCTGATTTTAATCAACTCTTACTTCTTCCTTTCTGTAACAGAAATTGACAGAAGTCCTCATCTAAAAAAGTCTGATTTTTAGAGGGGATAAGCTGTTTCAAATTTGAATTAATTTTGTACAGATACTTAGCTATATAATAAATAGGTTGTAAAAAAAATCTAGGTAGACAAATCATGGGTCGTAAATGTCAATTGACTGGAAAGAAAGCTAATAATGGCTATGCAGTTTCCCACTCCCATATCCGCACCCACAAGTTGCAGCAAGCAAATCTCCAATGGAAGAGAGTTTGGTGGCCTCAAGGTAATCGTTGGGTGAAACTGCGACTATCGACTAAAGCAATTAAAACTTTAGAAAACAAAGGTGTACAAGCTATGGCTAAGGCCGCTGGCATTAACTTGAATAAGTGCTGATATATTTTTCTTTATACTCCTCTTATTTAGCTCTGTTCTCATCAATTGTAGGACAGGGCTATTTATTTAGGGTTTGCGTATGGAAAGTATGAGTGGTAGGGGTAGGAGTCAACCCACCCGCAGGCCCCTCCCCTCCTGCAGGGTCTATTTATTGTCACGCGAGCGAAAAATTTATGGGGGGATGGGAACCTACCCCTAGCCCCTCCCAGGAGGGGAATGTGGGGGGATGGCCAGATGGGAGATGGAGATATTTGTATATTTGCACAATTAAATGTACTTCATATTAATATTCTCCCCAGGCAATGAATTAGCCCTGCTCCCCTCCTGGGAGGGGAAGGACAGAGTCAGGAGAAACGGGGAATTTATAGAAGGTAGGAGTAAGAGTTGCTGCTCTATAAAACTGATACAAAGCGTCACATAATGTGACAAATTGATGTGTACGGACGCCCTTATGCAACGTCCCTACCTGCTTCTTGTGAGGCCGTCGGCGGTTACTCATCCACAGGCATTCACGGTCGAGCCGACCGCATCTGTTGAGTCATGACCTACATTTAAGTCTTTGTCAATCAACATCAGAAAAAATCCTCAAACCCTGAGTGCGCCGTTTTAGCCTAGGGAGCGGGATTTCTTGTGAAGTCTATGTCTATATAGATAGACTGCCAGAAATGTTTAAGTCGCGATTAGTGCAGAAGATACAAAACGTCACGATCGTTACTACTTGCGTGTGAGAACTAGTGTATTATATCGCGCTCCGTATCGCAAATTGTTAACTAAGTCGAAATTCCTCAATTTTTCTGTCCTTAGTTTTGCCTTTTATGCTAACTTTTTGAGGGTTTTATACCAATTTGATAAATATTTGTTACAAATGGTAGAAGTAAGAAAGAAGGAAGAAGAGGTAAATATTGAAAAAAATGGAAAAAAGATAGAGATAACTATCTTAAATGAACTGGAGCAGCTATTTTTAAGCATATCCGATCAATATCTACCTTTTTGTAGCATTCTTTTTTCAAATCGGTATTAGACTAAAAGAAGCGCATTTTTTGGGAATACAAAAATGCTCAAAGCTTTATCTGTAAATAGTTTTAGCATTAATCAGCAAGCCCTATTTATTTTTTTCTAATTTTTTCCGGATTCTTTTTGATCGAGCTGTATTAGTTAATTTAATGGCTTTGTTTAAGCCTACGAATAATAAAATTTTCAGCCAGGAGGTATAAATATTAAAGAGTGATTACTGCTAAGGATTTCCAATTTTTGTATTCATGGCAAAAAAGCTCTCAAGAGGATTAAGTTTATAGAAGTCTATTGAAATTGACTTCCACGATGCAGCCCTAAACATCATTTCTGGATAGTTTTGGGAAATTTTTCTTTGTCTATTGTCTTATCCACCTCTGAAATTTTTACTGGTGTACTTTATTTGTATAAACAACCTCTAAGTCCTGATTTTTTCCTAGAAAATTTGGTAATGCATTAGTAAGTTACGAAAAAATACTGTTGCCGAATCACGAAAATATTGAGTATATTTTACATAGCTAGGGTGAAAAAAAAGTAAATTATGATCACTAACTTTACTATCGCAATTCCTACTTATAACGGAGCTGAACGATTACCATTAGTGCTAGACAAATTACGTTCTCAAATCGGAGTAGAAAGACTATCTTGGGAAATTATTGTTGTAGACAATAGCAGCACAGATAATACGAAAAAAGTTGTTATAGAATATCAAAATAAATGGCATCAGCAAATTAGATTAAGATACTGTTATGAAGCAAAACAAGGTGCAGGATTCGCCCGAAAAAAAGCAGTAGAATTAGCCAATTCTCCTTTAATTGGTTTCCTTGATGATGATAATATTCCAGCACAGAATTGGGTGGCAGCAGCTTATGAATTTGCTCAAAAATATCCAAAAGCAGGTGCTTATGCGAGTCAAATTCATGGCGATTTTGCTGGAGAACTACCACCTGATTTTGAGCGAATTAAATCATTTTTTGCCATTACTGAAAAAGGAGACGAACCATTATTATATCAACCTTTAATGAAGGTAATACCTCCTTCTGCTGGATTAGTAGTTCGTCGGGAAGCATGGTTAAAGAGTGTTCCAGAACAATGTATATTAAGTGGTAGAGTACCGGGTTCAATGTTAACTGCTGAAGATACGGAAACTATTAGTTATATTCAACAAGCAGGCTGGGAAATTTGGTATAACCCAGCAATGGAAGTAATCCACAAAATTCCTCAACACCGAACACAAAAAGATTATCTAATTAAATTTTTCCGTGGTATTGGTTTGAGTCGTTATGTTACTCGAATGTTAGGAGTTAAACCATGGTTAAAACCATTGGCTTTGTTAGCTTATACGGCAAATGATACTCGGAAAATTATCCGCCATTTACTTAAATATAATCTAAAGTTACGAACAGATGTAGTAGCAGCTTGTGAATTGGAATTATATATCAATAGCTTGAAAAGTCCTTTCTATTTGTGGAAGAATGGCTATTTGAATAAAGTTGAAACAGACTATACTTCAGTAGTAAAATCTCAAGTAAGTTTCGGTGGGATTGATTGTCGTTGATATCCTCCCTGGCCTAAAGGCACGGGGATTCCTAGGGAGCGTGAGCTTCCTAGGTGGGTTGACGTTTTGCTGGTTCAGAACTTCCGCTAACACAGGCTGCTACACCCACCCCTCTTGCTCCCCTCCCGGGAGTAGATGGGGGTGGGTTATGATTCTTGACCATGTTTTTTATTGCCAAATCCTCACCTACTATCGTTCGGTTTTCTGTAATTAGTTGAAAGGAAAAGCAGTTTGTAGATGCCTCAAGCCTTGTTGTAGTAATGGGACACTACTAAAACAAATTTAGATGTTCCTTTTGACTCCCATGTACTTTTCTCGGTTATATTGACTACTACAAATTAGCAATGTCATAATTTTATAAATATCAACAACAATTAAATTGGGATGTGGTAGTAAAAACCGGTAAACAGCTATTTATGGATTTACTTTGAACTTAGTAGTTAGTTTCCCGTATACAAGCTTAATTGTATGACGAATCAGATTAATTCTAGGTTGGAAATTTTGCGAGTCAATCCCTTGTAACTGATGTGTTGCAAACTTTAAAATTTGATCGGCACGTCTGTCCCAAGTCAAAGTTTGAACCTTTTGAAAAGCCTTCTTAGCAAGACGTTTACTCAAGGTTCGATCTTTTAACAATTGAGCGATCGCTTCTTTCCAGGCTTTGGGTTCATCTGATTTAACTAGAAGTGCGGTTTCTCGATCTTCTACTGTTTGCATAATCGTTGGGAGAGCTGATGCAATAATCGGCCTGTTTGTGGCCATGTAATCAAATAACTTCAGTGGTGATGTGGTTTGAGCTAGTGCCCAAGTTTGACTTGTGGGTAATAAAAAAATATCAGAGGCATATAAATATGTTGCAAGTTCAGATTGGGCGACATGACCTGTTAATTGAATATTTGTTAAATGCCTCTGTTGACAAGACAAACGCACTCTCTCAACATCTTTTTGCCAGCCACCCACCAAAAGAAACTGGCATTCGGGTAAAAGTTGAGCTATTTCTAGGATAGTAGGAATTCCTTTATAATCGTATAAATGTCCAGAATACACAACAATTTTTGCATCTTGTGGTAACCCTAGTTTCTGGCGAGCTGCTGTCTTACTTTGAGCAGGTAAAAAAGTGCTAATATCTGCAGCACTAGGGCTAATAAACACTTTATTCGGATTTATTTTAGACTGGAGTAAAGAGTCCATTAAATAGGGTGACAAGGTGACAAAGCCAATTAAATAGTTAGAGCTCAGGAGTGGTACTAATGGAGAATTAGGCTGTATTGGTTCATGCCATTCCCACATTACAGGAATCCCAAATTTTGTCATTAAGCCTACAATCTCTGGGCTACGAGTATAAATCAAGGAGGGAAACTTCCAACAAGCATATAGAGCTGCAAGTCTAAAATATGAGTAGTTTCCATAAGATTTAGAAAAAGGATAATTTACTTGAATGTGCATAGGCAGACGGACTAGATTATAAGGTCTTTCCAAGCTATACCAGGCTTGAAAATCTTTATCCATTCCTCTGAAAGCCGAACAGATATCTCCACTGGTCACCAGTTCAAAATGCTTTAGTTTTTGAGAAAAAGCTTGAGACATTTTTGCTGTCTGTACTGTATTTGCCCACAAGGAGGGTAAATTCCCTGCAGAAATGTAAATGAGTGACTCAAGGGTAGTCATATTAATTTCTCCAAGTTGTATAATATGATTAATATTGCTTAATGCCTGTCCAAATTAAAAACTCTTTGAGACAAACTTTTACAGATAGAAATATTTTCCAGAACAAACCTAACATAGTAACAACTACTCTGGAATGGAGCAGCTCATAGCTTTCCAGAAGTAAATCTTGATGAGAAACTACTTCAAAAGCCAAAATTTCTCTATCTGATAAATCCTGTTGCCATGCCTCAATACGATCAACTAAAGGTTCTTTATGGATATTTTGATGTAAATCTTTGCCATAGCGATCAGGAATAGAATATTGATTATTAGTTTCAGAACTTTTGATTCCTAGAAATTGACATAAGGTTTTTACAGTTGCTTCTGGTTCCTGAATCATCTGCTCATATTGGACAATAGCCATCCGTCCAGGATAATTCTGATCGACTTCTCGAATTAATTTGAGAATTTTCGACCATTCTAATGCCGCTGAGTAGGGGTTGGTTTCAAAAGGTTTACCAGTTACAGAGTAAATACTATTTTTTTTGGAGTTAAAGACAGCTCTACCATCCCTAACAATACTAATAAACTTAGACTGGGGAAAGAGTTTATTTATTGTTCGATGTAGTTTTAAATAAGTTGACTTTTTGAGACCAAATACTTCAGAATCTGGAAATTTTTTCTCCTTATATAAGGTACAAATTAGTAAAATAAAATCGCGTATTGATGTAGGAGAATTAAGCTGAATATACTTATATATTTCATCACAATCCAAATTCCAATCACTAAATTTTTGATCGCTAAATGTAATTTCTAAAATGTTTTCTAAATCTTGTTTATCTGTAATTATTTTCTGACGGTAATTCTGGATAATAGCGCTGATAAAATCACTTTCTGGTGCTATAGCAATCGGTGCAGACTTAACGAGTAAATTTGATAGGAAAGTGGAACCGGATCTAGAATCGTACACAAGCAAAAAAGGATCTTCTATTAGTGACTTGTTAATAGCCATAAATCACTCAATTTAAAACTTTGCAATGTATAGCAATTATACCATTTTTTAAAACAAGAAGAAAAAAAACTAGGTAATATCAAATTTGCTCGGGTTCGGTATAAAAAAATGTTTCATCTGAGCGCCAAAGCGCAAATCTTTCTAAATTCTCTAATCTCTCCTGACTCGTGACTCCTAATTAACTATCTAATTAGGGTTTGCTGATTAAATCTAAAAGTATTTATAGATAAAGGTTTTAGCCTTTTTGAGTATCAAAAAGTGCGAGGTTTTAAGTGGTAATGGTTCAATTTAGGAGCGGATTTTGGTCAAGATTTGGGCAGAAAAATCATTCTTACAATTCTTACTCCTACCTCCTCGCTCATTCCCATTTCTCCTGTCTCCTGTTTTCCCCTCCACGGTCTGGGTTAGGGGTGAGTTTTCTCCTGTCTCCTCCTCCTACTAAAAGACTTTTGAGCGCAAACCCTAATTATACAAATGCTACCGGATTTGATATAATACCCTTGTATTATTTGCATTAGTCTAAAGTTATGAAAAATTGTCTTTGATTGTTAATAGCGCTTGAGGGAATAACCAAAATATTCTAATTCATTTTTTGCTAGTACTGTACCTATCCACCATTCCCAAAAAGACAGTTTTTCAAGATATTTAATATCTTGCTTAATCGTTTGGTTTGGCTTCATTCGCATACGATTTCCTGAGATGTTATGATGCTTAAATTTATAAAATTCTAACTGACTTGGTTCAAAAATTAGATTCCATTTTTGCAAGATTTCGTTAATAGTATTTTCAGGAGAACTTACCAAATCTTCATATCTTAAAAGATGATAATTTGGCAAATGACCAAATTTCTTGTGGCATTTAAGATTAAAATAACTCCAATCTCGAATAGTGCTATAAAAATTGTACTTTTTGTACTTTCGGTCGAGAAGTTTATACTTGATTCTTAGGAATAGGTTTTGATTAACCTCTTCTAATTCAGACAATATTCTTTGATATTTAGACTTAGAACTAAAACCTACTGCACGACCATCCCTAATTAAGTGAATAATCTGAATTACAAATAAGTTAGACCTAAGAAAATTTTCAAGTCTAGGAATACTTTTAGAACTATCCACAAAAATAGATTTTCCTGATATATCAAGAATTGTTTTAATTAGCTGATAATTGTGTTTAGTAAAGTTATCTCCAAGAACATTAATTTTGTTAATAACTGATGGACTTAGTTTTGTTTTTACACTCTGCCAATACTGACAATGATCGACTAAAGTACCACAAGTACAAATCCTATTTTTATTAGGAATATTAGAGCTATCAGAAAGATAACTAGAAAGTTTGAAGATTTCCCCAACACTTTCAACACAACTATGAGATCCTAGAAGCAGATCGGTTAAGGTACTGCCACTATGACCAGAACTCAGGATATAAATTAGATTTACAGGAGAAACATTATCTTGAAACACTTGATTTTCAAACTTGAGCCAGCTTACTTTGATTGAATGAAACTATTCTATTATATAGAGTTTTTAATTTTGGTTGTACAGAAAAATATCATAGTGAAAAATAATGTTAGACTTTACCATTGCGATACCAACCTATAATGGAGCTACTAGATTACCCATAGTATTAGAGAAACTACGTTCGCAAATTAATACAGAGAATATTTCTTGGGAAGTAATTGTAGTTGACAATAATAGCAGTGATAATCTTACTCAAGTTGTTAATAGTTTTCAACATGAGTGGCCAGATAACATACCACTGAGATATTGTTTTGAAGCAGAACAAGGGTTAGCATTTGCTAGACAAAAAGCAATTGAAGAAGCTAATGGTAATTTTATCGGTTTTCTTGACGATGATAACTTACCAGAACCAGATTGGGTGATTGAAGCTGTTAAATTTGGTCAAGAACATCAAACAGCAGGTGCATATAGTGGTAGAATAATAGGCTATTTTGAAGCCGAACCTCCAGAAAAATTTGATACGATTCAAGCTTTTTTAGCTATTAGAGAACATGGTTCTGAAACCTGCTTATTTGAACCAGAAAAATTAAGGCTTCCTCCTGGTGCTGGATTAGTAGTTAGAAAGCAAGCATGGTCTGAAAATGTTCCTACTCGGTTAGCTTTGGTGGGAAGAGTTGGAAATTCAATCGTTGCGGGTGAAGACTATGAGGCTTTACTTTATTTACATAAAGGAGGGTGGAAAATTTGGTACAATCCAACTATGTGTATTCACCATAAAATTCCCAAGCACCGCTTAGAAAAAGAATATCTAATTCCTTTAGCAAAAGGTATAGGTTTAGCAACTTTTCAACTACTAATGATTAATGCTAAAAGTTGGCAGAAACCCTTGATTTTTCTGAAGACTATACTAGGAAATATTAAGCGAATTTTATTACTTTTAATTAAGAACAGGTTTCAGGTGAAAAAAAACTTAATTGCAGCATTCAAATTTGAATTTTTATGGGGAAGTTTGCTTAGTCCTTTTTATTATTTAAAAAAAATGGTGACCAAGAAAAGCGGGTTTCAAGCCCCGTCCTAGAAGGACGGTCAACTTAAATAGAGTCCCCAAAATTGGACTAAACGTGCTACAATCTTAATCTACTCTAAGCAAGGCAGTATCGGAGTTATGATTGTCTACGAATTCAAGGTCAAAGGAAAAACTCAGCAATATCAAGCGATTGATGAAGCAATCCGGACGGGTCAATTTGTCAGAAATTGCTGCTTGAGATTTTGGATAGACAACATTGGGATAAGCAGAAAAGAACTGTATAGGTACAACACTGAACTGCGTGCTATGTATCCCTTTGTGAAAGATTTAAACTCCCATGCTTGCCAGGCATCTGTAGAACGATTTTGGTCAGCAATTGCTCGTTTTTTTGACAATTGCGAGAAAAACATCCCAGGTAAGAAGGGATACCCACAGTTCAAAAAACGTAGCCGCTCTATTGAATATAAAACATCTGGTTGGAAGTTGTTAAATCCCAAACACATTGAATTTACCGACAAAAAAGGGATTGGTAGACTCAAACTAATTGGAACCTGGGACTTAGCATTCTATCCGGTTGAGAAGATTAAACGAGTCAGACTGGTCAGACGAGAGTCACGGGTACTACGCCCAATTCTGTATCAGTGTAGAAGTGAAAGTGGAAACTCAACCCACTAAAAAGAATGTAGGGTTGGATGTTGGACTCAAAGAATTCTACACCGACTCAGATGGCAAAACTGAACCATGTCCACGATTCTACAGAAAAAGCGAGAAACGAATGAAGTTCTGTCAACGTCGTGTTTCTCCCAAGCACAAAGGCAGTGCCAACAGCTTCAAAGCCATCAATAAACTAGGTCGAGTACACCTCAAAATAAGTAGGCAACGTGAAGAACACGCCAAGAGACTGGCGCGTTGCGTAGTCCACTCTAACGACGTGGTAGCTTATGTAGACGCGGAGCGGCGCGCCGAAGGCAGATTTGAGGATTAAAAATTTAGTCAAAAACCACTGTCTGGCCAAGTCTATTAATGATGCAGGTTGGTATCAATTCAGGAAATGGGCGCGAGTATTTTGGTCATAAATTTGGCAAGGTAACGGTTGCAGTTAATCCAGCCTAAAAAGCGCCAAAATTGCTCAAATTGTGGAACAACGGTGAAGAAATCACTATCAACTCGAACTCATGTTTGTCAATGTGGATGTGTTTTAGATAGAGACCACAACGCCGCAATTAATATTCTCAATTCTGCCTTAAGTACGATGGGGCACATCGGAACTTGGCTCAATGAGTCAAACGCTAGACTCGCTAGACTCGTCATGCTCCGCAAACGGGAGATTCTGGCACTACTGAGGTTGGAGAAATCCTGTCTCAGCAACCAGGGTCATAGAACGAAGAATCCTCCGTGCTTCAGCCGGAGGATTGTCAAAGGAAGCAAGCAAGTTATGATGAAAAAATACAAATCGTTCTCTCAGCAGTAGAGGCTAAAGTATGTCCACAACTCAAACCCATCTAGCTATACATATCCGCTTCTTATATGGTGGTGGTGCAGAGCGTGTACTCGTAAATTTAATGCCAGCTTTTATTCAACAAGGGGTAAAAGTAGATTTAGTGATGAATATGGCAGAAGGACCATATTTATTAGAAGTACCACCAGAAGTTAGAATTATTGACCTTAAGACTAAGAAAACTTTAGCAGGTCTTCCCAAGTTAGTGCGTTATCTACGGCAGGAACGCCCAAAAGTTTTGCTTTCCTTTTTGCATTATCCTAATGAAATAGCTATTTTGGCAAAGCTTCTGGCCTTTGTAAATACGCGAGTAATAGTTTCAGAACGTAATGCTTTATCAATGCACGCTGGAAATGAACCCAGTAGCGAGAAGTGGTCAACTATTAGTACAAAACTTTTATATCCTCTGGCAGATGGCATTCTCGCAAATTCTAACGGCGTAGCTCAAGATTTAGCTAATATTACTGGTATTTCTCCAAAGCGCATCAAAGTTATTTACAACCCCACTATTACTCCTGACATATTTGAAAAATCGCAACAAACTTTAGACCATCCTTGGTTTCAGCTAGGGCAACCACCTGTAGTGCTTGGGGTCGGGAGATTAGATCCACAAAAAAACTTTTCAACTCTAATCAAAGCTTTTGCTAAAGTGCGTCAGACAAAGCCATGTCGCTTGATGATTTTGGGTAAGGGTCGTGAAAAAGTACAACTTCAAGCCTTAATTAAGGAATTAGATATAGAAAATGATGTAGCTTTACCAGGATTTGCTGATAACCCTTATCCCTACCTCAAAAAAGCAGCAGTATTTGTACTATCTTCTCTCTGGGAAGGCTTACCAAATGTATTGATAGAAGCATTAGCTTTAGGAACTCCTGTAATTTCTACGAATTGTCTTTGTGGCCCTGAAGAAATTCTCGATGGTGGTAAATATGGTTCTCTTGTACCAGTGGGAGATTATGAGGCCATAGCAAAGGAAATTTTAGATATATTATCAGGTAATTCTCGGCAAGTCGATTCAGCTTGGCTGGAGCAATTTAAAGTAGAAAATGTTGCTCAACAATATCTCGAATTTTTAGGCTTAACTTAGGCTATATAGCAGAAGGAAGAAGGAAGAAGGAAGAAGGAAGAAGGAAGAAGGAAGAAGGAAAAATCTTACGTTGTCTGAGTTTTAAGCTGTCGATCTGTCTTAACCTTTCCTTCGACTGATACATTCAATCTCTGACTTGAGAAACACTATATTTTGCGGAAATTTTTCTGTTTTTTAAATATTCTTTTTTTATGATGGATATTCCTAGTCAAGTCTATGTTTCGGCACGCAAAATTTATAGAAAATTAACCTCTAAAAATCTAGGTTTAAGGGAAGTTTTGTATGAGCAAATAATTAATGATTCTCCAGCAAGAACAAATAGTTATTTATCTGCATTACTAGAATATGCCACAGCACATATTCCCTACTACAAAAATTTAATCTCTAGTCACAGCTACAATAGTTCTAACTTTTCTGAATTGCCGATTTTAACTAAATCAATTATTCGGGAAAATTTTGACAATCTCAAGTCAGATGAATTGGCAAGTCGTGGTTATTATTTTAATAGTTCTGGTGGTTCCACAGGAAAACCATTACAAGTAATTCAAGATGCTGAATATGAAGAATGGCGAGAGGCTACAGAATTATTTTTTTATCGCCAATTTTTAGATATTGAACCAGTGGCTACTTCTCAAGTTATTTTGTGGGGTTCTCAAACAGACATTCAGCAGCAAACTAAGAAAAAGAATTTGACAACTAGACAAAAGTTATTAAATATAATTCAGCCTCAAAAAACATTTTTAAATTCTTTCAAAATGACCAAAAAGGATTTGCATGAATATGTAGATGCAATTAATCATAAAAAACCCAAATTAATTAAATCTTATGCAGGTTCTCTATATCAGTTAGCCAAATTTGTTAAAGAAAATAATTTATCAATTCACAGCCCAAAAAGAATACATACTTCTGCTGAAACTTTACGACAATTCATGCGAGAACTAATAGAAGAAGTTTTTAACTGCAAAATTTACGACTTTTATGGTTCTAGAGAAGTAGGAGCGATCGCTGGTGAATGTGCAAAAGGAAAAATGCACATTTTTAATTTTAATAATCACTTAGAAGTTGTGGATAAAAATAATAAACCCGTACAGCCTGGAGAAGAAGGCAGAATTTTAATCACAACTTTACATAATTATTCTATGCCTTTAATTCGTTATGAAATTGGTGATACAGGAATTTTAGGTAAACCTTGTAATTGTGGTAGTAAATTACCGACTTTAGAAAAAATTACTGGTAGAGTCAAAGACCATTTTCTTACCAGAGAAGGAACCCTAATAGATGGGGGATATTTTACTCGTCAATTTTATTTCAGAAACTGGATAGATGAATTTCAAGTATTACAAACTGAATTTGAAAAAATAGATATTTATTATGTGCCTATCGGTCAACCTGTGGAGGATGAAATGGCAGAAATTTGCGATAAAATTAAACAGGCTATGGGTGAAAAATGTGAGATAAAATGGCATCAGGTAGAAGAAGTACCCAGAACACCCCAAGGTAAGCTTCTTTATACTCGTAGTTTAGTGGAAAATTGAACAATGAAACTAGCAGGAATCTTTGGAGAAAATTGTCAGCAACAGACAATAACATCAATGACTAATGCTCAAATTAGAGCGCAGTTAAATAAGTCAGAAATATTCAAAATTTCTGGTGGCTTTTTAGCAAAAATTACCACCGCTACAGGAACTACTGGTAATATTTATCTACACCGAACAGGTACTACTAATAATCAGTTAATTATTGCCGGAATACCTATTATTATTAATGGGAATTTAGAACAAAAATTAAATCAAATTGTCGAATTAGATTATCTGACCGCTGCTGAAGCATTAACAGAATTTGATGGAGCTTTTGCAGCTTTATATTGGGACCAAAAAGCAAATAAATTAGCGATCGTTACCGATATTCTGGGGATGCAGCCTTTGTATATGGCCAGAGTCTCTGGAAAATTGTTGGTGGCCAGTGAAATTAAAGCGATCGCTGCTAGTGGATTAATAGATTTAGAAATGAATCCTGGTGCTTGGGGTGCTTTTGTAACCTTTGGTCATACCTTGGGCAATGATACTACTCTTGATAAAGTTAAGCGTGTACCTCCCGGTGCGATTTTGATTTATGACCATCGTAGCGATCGCCTGGAAGAAAAGCATTATTGGCATTGGCCCGAACCTAAACCAGAAAAAACTTTGGCCGATGTAGATACGGGACAGATAATTGAGCTATTGGAACAGAATATCAAAGGTTATCTGGCTTATCACCAACCAGGAACAATATTATTGAGTGGGGGATTTGATTCTCGCTTGTTGTTGGCCTTGCTCTATAAAATGGGTATTGATGCTCAGGCAGTTATTCTCACCCATGAGGATGAATTTTTTGGCGCTGATGGTATTTATGGGGAGTGGGTGGCTAAAAAAGTAGGGGTGTCGATCAAAAGGATGTCTTCCGACCCAGATTTTTTCTCATCTCAGGGTTATTTGGATTATTTGGTGATGAATGAAGTGGCGACACCAAGCTTGTTTTTGTTTATTTCTCAGGTATTGCAGCATTTGGAGCCTAATATGGGTGCTGTGTGGGAGGGGTGCTATCCCGGAGCGATACTTGTACCTGTGGGAAAACAACCAAAGGGAGGTTTTTCTGAATACTTGGCTACTCTGGCAATGTCGCCTAATTCTCCTCGATGGCAGGCAATTCAGAGAATTTTTGCCCCATCCTTAGCAAAGCAGATCCAGGCAGAATTTTTAGAGAAGTTAGAAATAGAAAAGTCTCAGTATAGTGACGATAGTTTTGGAGTGTCTGAATTTATTGTCCGCAACCGTACTCGTAACCGTATTGCACCAAACCCTCTACAAATATATTTCAATATTGTCCCAACTTTTACCCCTGGACTAACAAAAGATTTCTGGGCGATCGCTGGTGCTTTACCCTTTGAAGTTAAGACTGAGTTTAGACTATATAAGCAGATATTTCAGAAGTACTTCCCGAAAATGTTAACCGTACCATTTGTTTCTGGGGGTAAGTTAGTAAGACCTAAAGCTTTTTCTCTGTGGCATGAAATATTTATGAACGCCTACAAACTTCAGTTAGCTTTAGGAAAAGGGAAAATAGGACGTGGGTTGCTGAAAATTTTAGGAGTGCCACCCCACCAAAGTTTTTTTCAGCCTTCTCAGTTTTTGGACCGGGTTATTGCTCAGGTAGATATCGGTCATCCCGAGCTTAACTCTGAGCAGGTGAGACTTATTCAGGATTTTACTAAGAGTAACCCAGGCAAGTTTTCTTATGAGCAGGAACTTTTGTTTTACTGGCAGGTGTGGCGTTGGGTAATAAATAGTAAAACAGACTTACAGCGATTCCCGCTATTATGAGGTACACCCCGAAGCGGGCAAGATGCCCGCACTATAATATTTTCACCATTTACCCTGTACATAATTAGCTTTAGAAGTTTAGCTGACCAGATCGATTTGTTTAATAAATTGGGAATACTAAGCATTAGACTTTTTGTAATCTAAATTCCTAACTATGCTATTTGACTTTACTTTACTTAATTAATTAATTTTAGCTTTTTTATTTCTGTAGATAAAAAAAGCATTGGGTCATCTATCTAATCAATAACAACTTAATAGATATTTGAGCTAGGAAGTAGGCGTGACCAGTTGGCAATGCTAGCATAGAAATATAAGTGCTGATAGGTGCAGAAATAATAGGTACTGCACACACAAAAACTAAAAGTCTATTTTATATTATTCATTAATAATACACCTTGGGAAGGTATTATGTCCAAACACAAGTTAGTCAGGAGCATCCAATATTTAATTAAACAGGTAGGAATACTGCTACGACTTTTTATTAAGCATACAAACAGGTTATTGCTAAGAGTGACCAAAATCATCAACCATCGCACTAGGTTCGTCAACTCTGGGTTCGTGTTGCCTACTGTAACAATGGTGATGTTGGTAGTAGTTTTACTTAGTATCGCTATCCTGCTTCGTTCTTTCGACAGAGCAGAAGTTGCCAGAAATGTTAGGGTAGATCAAGCGACTTTGGCAGCAGCTACACCAGCTCTAGATAGGGCTAAAGCCAAAATAGACCAATTATTTAATGATAGTGCTTTACCCCGTTCTACTCCTAGAGATAAAGCAATTTATGATGTCATAGGTGAAAATTCTGATACTAGATATAGATTTGGAGACGAAATACCTCTGAAAATAGCATTTGACTCTAATGGAGGTGGTATTCAAGCGAATGATGATTCAGGAGATCCAGACGATCTGAGACTAGAAGATAATGAGGAAACAAGAACTGCTTGGATGTTTCCTGTAGATACAGATAACAATGGTCAATTTGATACTTACACTTTATATAGTATTTTATTTCGTAGTCCCAGTCGCAATGATGATGGAGAATTTGACCGCACTAGAAGTCCTTTAGAGGCAAGAACTCCACCAATGCCTGATGTGGCAACGATTTCAGAGAAATGTAAAAATGCTTTTGGTACGGCTTCTGGTATTGTGGGAGATTCAGATTGGTATAAAGGTAGTAGTAACCTAACAAAAAGCTTCTTTGTCTACACAACTAATGTGCCAATTACACAAGAACAATTGGCGACACTCAATACTAATGATTATGAAGTAGGAAAAGCTGGTGTTTCAGCTCTTGAATACCAACAAGACCGTCTCCGTATTCCATTAAATAATAATGCAGTATGGTTTGAAGAGGACTTGGAGTTAGGTCTTGTTTCTAACTTTAGACTTAATGGTAGGGTGCTAACAAATGGAAACTTCATGCCCAGAGCAGGTTTCAATGGTCCGATCACTTTTTACCAAGTTAGCGATCCGGAATCTTGTTTTTATGAAGCAGAAAATGGCAAGATTATTGTAGGTGGTAATGTAGCTGATGGTGATATAACTGACTCAGTTGCAAAAGAAGGGGGAAGGAAAGAGGTATTTATTCACAAGTATAAGCAAGGTGCAGAACCTATTAAAGATGATGAAATTAATGGAGATAATAAAACTACAACTTCAGTTGGTGGAAGTGAAGTCGGATACGATATCAATGCTTACAACGAAAGAATAGGTGGCATGGTAGATGATGCCTTAGCAACAGTACCAACTGCTCCTGGTGATGAAAAATGTAGTAATTGTGGGGCTTTGCCTGTTGCAGTACAAGAGCAGTATAAAGAAAGAGCAGATGTAGGAGAGGATAATAGAGAATTACTAGAAGATGTGCTAGAAAGTTACTACAAATCCATAACTCGAAGAGTACCTTTTGCCGAGGGAACAACGAATGATGGTGCAACAATGACTGGTTACGATCCTCCTGATGAATGGATAGATATTGCTGATAATGGTTTAACAATTAAGGAAACTGGTAGTCTAGCTTTTCTACCAACTAGCGATCCAGAGCTAGCTAATAATGAGGAAGAAGAAAAACTAATTGGCGATCGCATTTCTGTTGGTTATGGTTTAGCAGCTTTAGATTTGGATGGAAATGAAACGACTGAAGATTTTGGTAATGGAATATTCTGGAACGATCCTGATGCAGCAAATCTAGAAATTACTGCTTCCAGTAATTCCAGAACTCGCGAAAGTCAAATAGATTCTTTGCCAGACTTAGGTGCAACAGAACGCGGTCTGTTTTGGGAAAAAGAAGCGGCTAAAGTTCCAGAGGCTTTTGATAATTCTGGGGGTTTGCGGGTCGTTACTGGTGCAGGAATTTATTTGGCTGAAGATCCAGATCCTAATAATTGGCAAAAGGAAAATGTTTGGTCTGATGCTATGCCAGTACCTCTAGAACCAAATACTCTTACAACTCCAGGTGATGATGCTGTGCGTAGCGACGTCGTCCTAGATGGTGCAAATCCTGCTTTCATTCCTTTTTTACGGATGCGGGCAACAGCAGTTTATCACTATACAACTGGAGGCTCAACTCCTAGTCCGAATACAGATCAAACACCAATAGCTTGTGTTAGCAGCTATTACGATCCTACAGATATAACAAGTGCTCTTAATCAGGATGGACTACCATGGAATGATGATTTAGACGGTCGCTCAAATAATGGGATCGTTTATAATTATGTAGCAGTGAGTGAGTCCGATCCAAGACTAACAGTTCAAGCTGATTTACAGTACCCAAATGGACGTTATGTAAATCAGCCCCTGAGAACAGCTTTGGACACACCAGCAGGCGATCGGCTACTACAACATTATTCCGCAATACACGCAGCACAATGTGCTTTAAATATATTAGACGCTCCAACTTCCTTCTCAACAGCAATTCCTCATGGAGCAATCAGAGAAGCTGCTTTCTTAGATGCAAGGGAAGTGAAATCACTAAATCGTCTTAGCACCGACGACACTTTACCAGAATGGCTGCAAATAGCCGAATTAGAAAACCTACAGCCAAGTGCAGCATCTTTTCCTGTAGCTACTCCTGTAAGGTACAACTTGCCTTTAGAACAACGCCAACCATTAGAAGTTCGAGTTACAGAGATAGACTTGAGCCAACTTCGAGAGTCAGGTGCAACAATAGGTACAGGTGAGTATTTGCTGCCAAATAGTGGTGTTATTTATGCAACCAGAGATGATGCACTGCCAGATGTCAGTGCTGTAGATGCAAGTGGTGATATCAATGATCCAGGAGTTAAAGAAGAACTTTTGAGTACCTCTGATTTTCAACTCGATCCTTCTCGTCGTCCCAGTGGTATCCGGTTGATCAATGGTACAAATCTATCTCGGACGAATGCCAATGATGGAGATGTGGCTGTAGAAAAAGGTTTAATTTTGGCATCGAATTTACCAGTATACATCAAAGCATCAGATGAAAACGGGTTATATGGTTTTAATTTACACAAAAAACCTGGTGATAGTACTCGTAGGGAAGAATTTGATGAACAGCTTGATGGTGCAACTTGGAATAACTTCTATACTCGTGGCGATACTGATTTTAATAGTGCCTTTGCTTGTCGTGATGGCCAAGATGGCTGTACCGACAGTGGCGATCAATGGCGTCCGGCATCAATTCTAGCTGACTCTATCACACTTCTGTCTAGTGATTGGGAAGATGGTTATCGTAATCAAGGAGATTATGACTTACGCAATAATCTTGGTAATGCAGCAGCAGCAGCTTTCCTGGAAAATGGGTTCTTGTTCAATAATTTTGTTACCTCTTCTCAGTGGGCTGATGCTAGTGGTTGGCCTAATACTACTGCTCCAGATAACTACATGACTTCTTATCTGGCTAATGGTGTAACTCCTATTCAAAGGCGGGTTGATGATTTTCCAGAATATTTGATGGAAGTGTGTACAAAATTGCCTGTTTCTGAATGTGGACCGGGTGATTGGTATGTCGATCCAGTTCCAGGGTCTTCACTCACTGCAACTGGTTCGCTAAATCAGCCATTTGCTCTATCTACTGACCCTGCTACTCCTGATGCTATTGGCAGTAATGTACATAAAGCAGGAACAACTGCTGCTCCTGCCTACGATTCAGATACTACCGACTCAGACCCAGAACTAACACAATATGCACGGCGAATAGCTTTTATGCGGAATGCAGGCAGCAATGATTTAGTTTTGAGCGGAGGTTTTCCTATTCCTATAGGTATAGATAGTTCAGGAAATATAGCTTGCTATACTTATTCCGGCACTTCAGGATCTTGCCAAGCTTTCAGTAGTAGTAATCAGCCACGCACCGCTAATGAATCACTGTGGTTTCAGACAACCTCTACTCCAACAACCCCTTATCTCAAACCAGGCTCAGGAGGAACTGTCGCAACTGTAACTTATAGTGCAAATCAACCACTATTGCTATTTGCACCTATCGATCCTCTAAATTTAACAGATCAACCCCTTCTAGTACCTATGCTGCAAATTCACTCTCCTACAGGAGAACCAGGTGGCAACGATAACACTGTATTTGGCAATAAGAGTAACAAAGGAAACACAACTCAAGAGAAATGGTTACAAGTTGCAGCAGAAGGTATCGATCCGACAAATACCCGTCAAACAATTTATAACATCACATTTGTCAGTAGAAATAGTCCCTCCCGCCCAGAAGCAGATCGAGCAGGCAACACTCAACCAGAAGAAACTGGAGGTGGTTTACACAACTTTATCCGCACTCTAGAAAATTGGGGAGACAACGATCCAAATAGTTCTCACGAAAAAAGAACAATTACAATTAGCGGTAACTTCATTCAGTCAGGACAAAGTACATATGCAACTGCACCTATTCAGCCAACAGATAAAACAGGCAACACTGAAGCAGGTTTGTTTTACAGTTTAGATGGAGGCGATAAAGCAATATACAGATATAACAATAACGATAAAGGTTTTCCCTACAGAGGTGGTGCATTTTCTCAAAGGTCTCCATTTTACTGGCCGGCAGATCGTGCTTGGGGTTTTGATGTGGGTCTTTTATCTCAGACTCCCGACTTATTCGCTCAAAGGTTTACAGGAGAACCTGTTGATGACCCTGATGAATATTTCCGAGAAATAAGTTCAGATGATGACTGGGTAAGAGTTTTACTCTGTGCAAAAAGGCAAGATAATGACCAACCAGCTCTTGCAGGTTATGTACGCCCTAGTGATTGGTGTACAAACAATTCTTATGAAGAATAGTGATTGCTTAGACCTCTGGTTCAAGATTAGATATGAGAGTTTTTGTGCCAGGAGTCAGGAGTAGGGAAGGAATACGGGAAAAAGGTTGAAACATACCCCAGCTCGCTATCTCCCCCTGCTGCTCCCAGTAGGGGTGGCTCCCTATCTCTTTTGAAATATATCTCAAATGAGTTCTATATAATTAACAAGTACAAAATTAGGAGGTATAAATTATGAAATTACAGAAAATTTGGAATAAATACCGAAAAGCAAGTGAATCTGGCTACACAATAATTGAGGGATTAGTAGCAATAATTGTAGTAGCAACTTTACTCAGTGCAATAGGCCCAGTCATTGCTTTGTCTGTGGGGGTTCGTGTTCAAGCAAGGCGAGTGGAACTAGCTACTAAAGCTGCTAAAAGTTATATTGATGCAGTCAACTCCGACGCGGTCTCTGCACCACAGTTTTTTGGAGATGATGATGAACAGAGCGACATAACAACGGCTTTGTCATCATGTCAGTCTACTTCTTCTGCTCCTTATTGTACTTCTCCAGTAGCAGATAAAGGAGGAAATTTTTATTGTGTTGATGGTGATGGCGACCAACAATGTTCTCCAGATAGTATGACTGATATGATCGTTTATGCAGGAGCAATATTACCTACAGATAGTGGTGGTAATGTAATTCCAGAATATGCTGCAAATCTTGGAGCAGCAGGAGGAGATCCATCAACCATAGGTTATCAAATGGAAGTTTTAGTTTACAGAGCAAATGGGTTAACAAGTGTAGACAAAATAACAAAAATTTTACCTCCAACTCTGGCAAATAATGCAGGTTTAGCAACTAGGTACACTGATGGTGACAATAACACAGTAGAAAGACCTTTATTCACAACTAAAGTGGATATTGCTCCAACAGAAGACTCTTTTAAGAATTTATGCGATCGCTTAGGTGGCTGCTAACATCTTTAAAAATAGAAAGAGTGAGTGTCCATGATTCTAAAAACTTCTCACCAAGCAAAAACTTAACATGAAAACTCTAATAAGATTACTAATAAAAGCCCACATAAAACCAGACTCATCAAAATCAGTGAATACTGATAGTGGTTTCACAATGATAGAGCTACTGGTAGGAACAATAATTGCTTTTTTAATCACTATCCCTCTGCTCAGTTTTGTAGTTGATGTTTTAAACACAGATGTCAAAGAAGAAGCCAAAGCAAATACAGAGCAAGAAGTTCAGACAGCACTTGATTATATTGAGCAAGATCTTAGTCAAGCATTATATATTTATGATAATGATGGAATAGTGACTGCTGGTATAGGGAATCAAGTAAGCTTTACTAATAGAACTCCTATATTGGTGTTCTGGAAACGACAGTTTGTTCCTGATGTAATTCCTGTTCCTGGTGATAATAGTGAGCCTCCTGATGATACTCATGTTTACTCCTTGATAGCTTATTACCTGAGTACAAACAACCCCAATGGTATCTGGTCAGACCAGGTGAGAATTGAAAGGTTTGAGCTGAGGGATGCCGTAGTGAATCGTTGGCTAGATGATGATGATGATGACTATATTATTGAAGCTGCAGATCCAGGTTTTAATGATATACCAATTGGTGGTACTGGCACTCTTGAAGAACAGATGAATAGCTGGACAAAAAACGGTGATTTTGGTGGTCGCAATCCAGAAGTATTAATTGATTACGTTGACCAGGGTACAGCTACAGGTACTGTTGATTGCACAAATGTTTCCCCTGATGCACAGTTAATAGGAACTGCCAATAGTGGTTTCTATGCCTGTGTAGACTCATCAAGAACCTTAGCAAAAGTATTTATTCGAGGTAATGGTTTAGCCAGAATTCAAGATAATGCTCCTACTTGTACTGCCAATTCTACTTATTGTCCTACTGGAAGTCTTACAGTCCAAGGACGTAGCTTATTTGGTAGTCAATAAATTTAAAACTGATAGGACTTACACATTACAACCTATTTTAGTCCGAAGTGATCGACAGGGAAGCAATCTCAAATCTTAGTTTTTCCTGCCTCATATCAAATCCACTTAATTCGGTATAAAAAATTTTTCATCCTCAGCGCAAATGTGCAAATCTTTCGGGCATTCTCTTCCCTCCTGTACGTCGCCCTACCGACGACTCCCCTAGCTGACTCCTGACTCCTAGATTAACTCTATAATTATACCGATGCTACCGGATTTGATATTATGCGTAAGTCCTGACTAAATATGAACGTATTAAAAATAGGAAAATTATATGGAACTTACAATATTAAAACTTTTACATATCTATTCTAAGCAACTATCAACTAAACGTACTAGCTCTAATGCAGGATTTAGTTTAATAGAGCTAGTAGTCATAGTTTTAATTCTCGGAATATTATCAGCGATCGTTGCCCCCGGTTGGAATGCTTTTATCACCAGACAGCGTATTCGTACCGTTAATAGCCAAGTATTGCAGGCTTTACAGAAAGCACAAAGTCAAGCTAAATTAAAAAAGGAAGAGGGGAATGTTGAGTTTAATACTACTGTAGATCCACCAACAGTAATTGTTAATAGTATTGAGCAACAGTTAAATGCAAATGGAGAAATAAAAGCAGGAATGGTTGCATTAGTTGTAAAAGAATGTGAGACTAAAGATGCTGATGGTAACTGTACCTCTTATAAAGACGATGCAGACGATCAAATTCAATTTAACTATCTAGGTGCGATAGATGATCCAATCCAAGAACTACCTTTTGCTGTTAGTGTTTCTACACCAGATGATGGACTCAAACGATGTGTAATTATTCAAACTCTCTTAGGTGGAATGAGAACAGCAGAAGGAGCTGATTGCCCATAATCTAATTTCAGCCTATGCTTACCACAAAATAACTGCTCTTTGACATCCTCCCCGGCTGTTAGGCGCGGGGATTCCTACCGAGCGGTAGCTCCTCGGCGAGTTGACGTTTTGCTGGCGCAAAGCTCCGCTAACACAGGCTGCTGCACCCACCCCTCTTGCTCCCCTCCCGGGAGGGGATGGGGGTGGGTTACGCTTGCCTCCACGTCCGTTTTTTGTCTCGGACTGCCCGCCCGCGACTAATATATTTATTGCTGCGTTTTCATCACGGTCCTGTTTAGTACCACAGTTGAGAGATTCCCACTCTCGCACCTGAAGGTCGCTCCTTTCCACCTTGAAATCCACAGCTAGAGCAATTCTGAGATGTCGCTTCCCAACGACTAATTACTCTAAAATCACGACTGTATTTTTCTGCTTTTCCTTCTAATAGCGTTCGGAATTGTCGCCAACCTAAATCAGAAATTGCTCTTGATAATTTGCGGTTTCTAACCATTCCAGAAACGTCGCCCGCTTATGGGCGAGGCTTGAAACCCAATTTTCTGGTCAAAGCAACCCCAGGCTAACGACAGGGCATTTTTTTATGTCAAAAAATATTACTCTATTTGACGTTAAGTTTTAAGTTGTTAAAATAATAAACAGAGGTAAAAACATTTTAAAACAGTAAATAATGGTTAAAATGAACGTAAAAATATTAAACTCCGCAAAATCAACTATTATTAAAAATGCCGCGAAAAATCTCTCAGAAAAATCACTTAAGCAAAAAGAAGCAGGATATAGCCTCACAGAATTAACATTAATCGTACTAATTCTTGGTATTATTGCCGCGATCGCCACTCCCGGATGGCTAGCATTCACCAATAACCAACGCCTCCGCACTTCCACTGACAGAATATACCAAGCAATGTTCGCAGCTCGTCGCAATGCCATGCGAGATAAAACAGCTTGGCAAGCAAGTTTCCAAGAAACCACCAATATTATTGGGCAACCCGTCATTAGGTATGCGCTACATAAACCAGCGATCGCTCCCAACGACCTGCCAACCTCAAGTTGGAAATATCTAGAAGTAGGTATTGAGATAGACGACAACGAGACAAATGACAAAGGTAAGTATGAAACCACTCTCCGGATAGTTAAACCTGACACCAATACAGTTACTACCAACAAAACAGACCCCATTTACCGTGCTCTTTTTAACTATAAAGGTTGCCCAGTTTATAAACCTACTAACCAATGTACACAAACTAGCATCCAAGCAAAAGGGCGTATTGCTATAAAACACCAGAACCAAGACAAACCAAAAAGGTGCGTGATTATTTCCACCTTATTAGGAGTAGTCCGAACTGGAAAAGACCATGCCAAAGCTTTAGACGGAAAATACTGCCATTAAAACCCACATTCCGCACCACAAAATGTAGTATAGAATCAGGAGGGCCGAGTCAACCCACCCCTAGTCCGGTGGAGGGCAGGGCTGTTTCATTCTCAATAGACACGGGGACGCACCAGACACACCAGACACGGGGATGGAGGCTTTTAAGCGACGTTGAACCAAATATTCTCTTAGAGCTTAAAGACGCTTATTGGCGCTCAAAATCGGCAAATTTTGGCAAATTTCACTGTTCCACTATCCCCATTACTCCCATTCTCCCGCTCATCCTTAATCTACAATACTTTGAAACAGCCCTGCTCCGGTGGAGGGGAGGGGAAGACAGGAGAAAGAATTTTAGAAGAAAATCATAGCTGCTGTGATTGAGTAATCAATCAAGCAAGTATTTATGCTTCATTAGGGTTTGCCGATTAAATCTCTAAAAGTATTTACAGATAAAGGTAAGTGCCTTTTTGGGGCCTTGAAAAAGTGCCTGATTTTCAGCTATTGATGCTCATGCTAGGAGGCTATTTTAGGCGCATAGTTGGGCAGAAAAATCATTCTTACAATTGTTACTCCTACCTCCTCGCTCGTACCCATTTCTCCTGTCTTCCCCTCCACGGTCGGGGGAGGGGCGAGGGGTGGGTTGTCTCCTACCCTCACCCATAAGACTTTTGAGCGCAAACCCTAATTATTAATTATTAATTATTAATTATTGAATAACACTTTCCTCCAAGTCCAAAACTTGCCAAACTTCTTCCATCAACTCCTTTAAACCAACACCCGCAACAGCAGAAATTAAGAAAAATTTTCCCCCACTAATCTCCCTAAATCTACTTACCAAGTCCTGAATTTCTACACTTTCTAAATCTACAGCATCAACCTTATTCAAAGCTAAAACTTGCTTTTTATTTTCCAAGTTTTGCCCATAAACTTTCAACTCATTTTGAATAGTCTGATAATTTTCCACCGGATTAATATCTGTAATATCAACCAAATGCAACAATAATTTAGTCCGTTCAATATGTCTTAAAAATTCATGCCCCAAACCCAAACCAGCAGAAGCACCTTCTATTAAACCTGGAATATCAGCAAACACAGTACCATCTCCCGTCGGTTTTCTCACAACTCCTAAATTTGGAACTAAAGTAGTAAAAGGATAATCAGCAATTTTCGGACGGGCAGCAGAAAGAGCAGCAATTAAAGTAGATTTTCCCGCATTTGGTAACCCAATAATTCCTACTTCAGCTAATAGTTTTAATTCCAATCTTAACATTCGAGTTTCACCTTCCAACCCAGGCAAAGCATATTCTGGAGCGCGATTACTATTACTGAGAAAATGTTTATTTCCTAATCCACCTTTACCACCTTTTGCAACACAAAAACTTTGTCCCGGTTTAACCAAATCTCCCAATAATTCCTCAGTTTCCGCATCATAAATCATCGTACCAGGGGGCACTTCAATTAAGCGATCGCTCCCCGCAGCACCAGTCATATTTTTTGGACCGCCACGCTTACCATTTTCTGCTTTAAAAATACGCTGAAATTTAAAATCCAGCAAAGTTTGGAGATTTTCAACCGCCACTAAAATCACGGAGCCACCACGACCACCATTACCACCAGATGGGCCTCCAGCAGGCACATATTTCTCCCGGCGAAAGGCAACCATACCATCGCCACCTTTACCAGCTTCTACTTGAATTTCTGCTTGGTCAATAAATTGCATATTTATAGGACAATGCTGCTGATTTTTAGTTGAATAAAAAGTCATGCGTAGGGGCGAGTAGCTCCCAATGATTACATCATATCACAATTTTTTTTGGGATGCAAGAGAAAATACCTTGCCTCCAACGATTTTTTCTTGAGCTTCACAGAATGATATTTTTCGGAAACTTTAATTTCTCAAAGTCAGGGTATTTGACATCTCCAGGGGTTGAAACACCCTGAATTCTGTGGAAAATCCACCGAAAACGCGGATTTACCCACGTTTTTTTCAAGCCTGTCAACAGACTTCTACACTCCTTGGCATAGACCATTATCTAGCTGTGAGCTTACATTTTTTTGGTTAGCTTTCACGAGTGGTTTTACTCAAAATGTTGGAGCAATCTTCTCGCTACTCTAGCTGCATTACTTGCTTTTCGGTGCCGAATGCGGAGCTAACAGCCGTCGTAGGAAATTAAGCCCCCGTCTCCTGTCCGCCAGAATTTCACGCCAACTAGCGTTCTTGTCATAGCGACAAACCTTGTTCTTACTTGTTATGGTTTCTAGTATAACAGACTTTTACTCCGCTTTATTACCCGCGTGTCGTTATTCAACCAGGGGATAAATCTTCCGGGAACTTTCCTCCCGATATCTTTTAGGTTTTCTCAACATCCCCTTCTCACACATTCAAAAAAACGAACAAAGCTGAGTGCTGAGTGCTTTTTTTAATGACTATCGTCGCCAAAGTTTAATAGTTCTGTCCTTACTACCACTAGCAATACTATGACCATCAGGACTAAAAGTAACCCGATAAATTTCATCTTGATGCCCACTCAAAGTATGAACTAATTCCCCAGTATCTAAATCCCAGAGCTTAATATCATTATCCTTACCACCACTAACAATATATCGACCATCTGGACTAATATCAACAGACACAACTTCAGCAGTATGACCAACAATAGTTTTGATTAACTCCCCTGTTTTTAAGCCCCAAATCTTAATAGTATTATCGTAACTGCCACTAACTATTTTTTCCCCATCTGGAGTAATATCAACAGACCTAATTACACCTTCATGTCCAGTCAAAGTATGAATTAATTCTCCAGTATTCAAATCTTCAACTTTGATAGTTTGATCTGCACTACCACTGACCAATATTCTACCGTCGGGACTAATAGCAATAGAATAAACAACATCTGAGTGATCAGGGAAATTAAAAATTAACAAACCCGTTTCTAAATTCCAAACTTTAACTGTTTTATCCCCACTAGCACTAGCAATTGTTTGATTATCAGAACTCATAGCAACCGACCAAACAGGTGCCCAATGCTCAAATACTTGAAATAATTCTCCTGTTTCCAAATTCCAGATCATTACTCTCCAATCATAAGTACCTGCCACTAATTTAGTACCATTATCATTCAAGGCAACTGACCAAATTGGAGAATCATCTGCAGCTAATGTGTTGATAACTTTTCCTGTAGGAACTTCTAAAATTTTTACCGTTGTATCTCTACTTCCAGTAACTAAAGTTTTGCCATTAGAACTAAATGTAAGAGCACCGATAGAAGCATTAAATCTAGACAAATCTTCAACTTGATAATTCTGCCAATTTATACCTTTTTGACAATTTTGTAAAAGAGATTGAACTTCAGCAAAAATGCTAGATTCTTCACTAATTAGAGTTCCTCGATTGATACATTCTTCATAATTGCGCTCTATATATAAGTTTTTGACAACATTCAATTTTGTCGATTCTTGTTCTTGCTTTTGTAATACCTCTTGTTGACCTAATTGTAAATAATTGGGGAATTTCAGATATCTATATATAGCAAAAATTATCACAATCAAAGTAGCGATAAATCCTAAAATAAACTGCCAATTAAAAGATGATTGTTGGTTATTATTGCTAAATTTTTTTTTTAACTTAGTAAGTAGAGATTTCGGTAAAACTCTGTTTTCTATTAACTCTATATCTTCTTGAGTTAGTCCTAAAATTTGCTGTAGACGCCCTAACTCCTGGCGAGTTTCTGAACTAAAAGGATATTCTTCCTGAATCGCAGCTTTTAATGTTTGTTCATATCTTTCTCCTTTCACCCGATATTTACGGTAAGGATTTAATACTTCATCCTCAATTATTTCCGTTTCTTCCCGGGAGAGTTCTAAACTTTCTCTAAGTTCATCTAAAATTCTTCTCCCAACAAGAGAAATATCTCCTCGCTCGCTCGCTCGACGAATCACCTCTTCCCGATAAATTTCTTGATTATCTATAGCTAAATTTGGAAAGTCATTAATTTTTTTTAAATCTGCAATAACTTCTGCTGCTGACTGATAACGTTCGTGAAAGTTATAGCGCACCATCTGATCTAAAATATCTGCTAAAGGAGTAGAACAATTTGTTAGGTATCGCCAAAAAATCTCTTTTTTTTCACCATTTTCATGCTCCTTTAATTTCGATAATTCGCTACTAGGTAATCCCGTAATCGCCTGAATACCAATCATTCCTAAAGCATAAATATCACTATTGAATTGAGGATTATATTCAAATTGTTCTATGGGCATATATTCCATAGTACCAATCCGAGCTGTAGGATTTTGCTGACCAATATTAATTTCTTTAACAGCTCCAAAATCAATTAAAACTAATTGATTATCCGATTTTCTTCTAATTAAATTAGCAGGCTTAATATCTCGATGAATTACACTATTTTCATGGACAAATACTAAAATTTCTAAGACTTCACTAAGAATGGAAATTACTTGTTTTTCAGATAAGGGTTTACCAGGTAATATTTCATTGTCTAAAGATTGACCAGGAATAAAAGATTGAACTAAAAAAAACTCTCGCTCTTGCTCAAAATATGCAAGTAGTTCAGGAATTCGATCGTGTTGAGAAAGTTTTTCTAACATCTGTGCTTCTTTTTGAAATCGGTCGCGAACGATA
>JAAHGF010000043.1 GCA_010672585.1 Okeania sp. SIO1I7
CCACATTCAGCAATGGTAAAAAAGTAGATGTACCAAAACCATTAAAAAAACGCGAATTAAAAAATATAGAAAATTAAGTAAATCATTATCTAAAGAAAACTCAAGGCTCTAAAAGATATGAAAAAGCCAGACTGAGGGTAGCTAAGTATTCCTTCGGAATGCTGCGCAAACATTGTAAATTAAAAGACACTAGAAGCGATTTTCTGCATAAATTATCCACCGAAATAATTCGTGAAAACCAAACAATTATTCTGGAAGATTTAAATGTTTCAGGTATGATCAAAAAGTGGTGCGACCCCGCGACGACCCCAGCTCGCTTGCAGAACGCGCACCAAGAGAGCGGAAATTCTCCAGAGCAATCAGCAATCTAGGTTGGAGACAATTTCGTACATTACTTAGATAGAAGGAAAAGCAGAAAAGTACGGTCGCGAGCTAAGAGTAATTAGTCGTTGGGAAGCTACGACCCAAATCTGTTCATGTTGCCATTTTCGAGGGGGAAAATTAGACCTGAAAGTGCGAGAATGGGAGTGCCTCAACTGTGGTACAAAACACGACCGCGATGAAAACGCAGCAAATATATTAGTCGCTCCTTGGACATGCCTCATCCGGAGGAGCTGCGCTAACGGAGACACAAAACGGACGTGGAGGGAAGCATCAGATTAAGAATTCCCCCCATTTTACCGCGCGGGAGTGTCAATTGAAAGTTTAAATACAGCGGTTTTCAAAGTGATGAACCACATCTTCACAAGCAAAACCTTGTAGGGACTTTTCATGGAACGTCCCTACTGTAGTCTACCCAAATGAAAACCGCTGTAATACTAAAACAGTTTATTGATTATTTAATTGGTTTTATATTTTTGATTAAAAAAAATCAATATTTTTCACCCTTAGAATTTAAAAATGTGAAACAAATTGACAAAATTTAATCTAAAATCCAAATTATATTGAAAAGTTCATTGATTGCGGGAGTGAGGGTGTGCCAAAATCTGCCAATCATTTGCTAATTGGATCGACCGAAGCTTATAGTGGCAAGTCTACAATTACTTTAGGAGTAGCTCATAAGCTGCAAAAGCAAGGGATAAGCATTGCTTATGGAAAACCCTTGGGAAACTCTTTAAATTCAGTATCTGTAGAAATGGATGCTGATGTACAGTTTATTACTGAAACTCTCAAGCTTTCAGAAAATAGTATTCGGCCAACTCTGTTGATGCTGGATGAAAGTACTATAAAAAAGCGTTTGCTTGGAGAGGACAACACTGACTATCAAGAATCTCTAGCCCAATATCTACAGGTAGAAGGAGGAGATTTAGTTATATTAGAAGGACCAAGTAACTTAGATGAGGGTAATCTATTTCAATTATCCCTAGTACAAGTTGCGGAAATTCTGAATGCTTCCGTAATTTTGGTTACTCGTCCAAATTCAGGGTCTTATATAGACTCTTTACTCTCAGCTAAACAACGTTTGGGTAGTTCCCTGTTGGGTGTGGTAATCAATGATGTACCACTAGCAGCACAGGAAACAGTAACTACTTTAGTGAGACCTTTTCTAGAGTCTAGGAACATTCCTGTATTAGGAATATTGCCGAGAAGCAGTCTCTTACGCAGTGTCACAGTGGCAGAATTAGTGAAGCAATTAAACGCCCAGGTACTTTGTCGCCCTGACCGCCTGGATTTAATGGTAGAAAGCTTGACAATTGGTGCAATGAATGTTAGTGCAGCTATAAAATATTTCCGTAAAGCTACAAATATGGCAGTAGTTACCGGAGGCGATCGTACAGACATTCAACTAGCAGCTTTAGAGACTTCTACCCATTGTCTAATTTTAACTGGGCAACTACCTCCGGATGAGTTAGTGCTAAGTCGTGCTGAGTATGTGGAAGTACCTGTGTTGTCAGTGGACTGTGATACTCTATCTACTGTAGAAATTATAGATAGAACTTTTGGTAGTGTCCGTCTACACGAACCTGCGAAAGTGGAATGTGTCAATAGACTAATGGCACAAGGCTTCGACTTTGAGCATTTGCTTAGTCATTTTCAGCTAGGGGTTTAGTCAGAAAATTATTACTCCTGACTCCTGGTGCCGTGGAAATCCATTGGTACGACTTTTGGCAAGGCTAGCTGACAAATAGGTTCGGCATCTAAGTTAGAAGCATCAAATATCCAGACCTCACTACAGTTCCGCTCACCGTCAAAAATAACAGTTAATACCCATCCTTTATGAGAATCTTCAGCATCAGGGGCATAGATAGGTTCCATTGGGTAGTAATTTGGCCTTAAGTCGGTTGTAGTGAGGATATTTTTTTGATGGTCGAAACAGGCGATCGCCCCAAACATTTCTTGACTAATATCATGTCCGGTTGAATACTTACACTTTGGAGGAAGACCCGCTCTCATACTCCAGTCTTAGACCAGGGACTAAAGCTAGTGTGGATGACCCGAAAATATCCATTGCGTTCGGGAAGGTCTCGAAAGGGGATGCCAGCCCGAAATCTATCAAGCACCGCTTCGAGGAACAAACGGTTATTTTGGGCTTTTACTCCCATCGAACCAGGGCGACCAGGTAGCAGGCCTTTGATAGGTTCCCATTGGTGATCACCTAGAGCATAGCGCCGAGTCATTGCGTTCCTTTGAAACTAAAAACTATCTGATTAGTCAAATATACATATCAACAACTTTTTGTCAACTCTTTTAATTGATGACATGCCCTAGTTCAAAAGTTGCCAAGGTTTCCAAATTGAGAGGGGATGTCCACCTGAACATAGTGCTAAAAGCCGATCTGGCAAAGCCAAAACATAACAAAACATAAGTATTCGCAGCATTTTTGATTGGTTGAGTGAGCTTATCCTACAGATTTCCTGGAGGGTTCATTCCATAGTCACCAAAAATAAATCTTTTTTTTTCTGTCTCAAGGTGATACCCTGCTGTTTGGACATAAAAATAAGTAGTCCAAGGTTCTTGATTTTCCAGAAAAGAAGAATTAAAATGCAGTGCTAGAATTTCACCATCTCCATCAAACCAATGTCCTACTTGTTGTTGATTACGGGATAATCTAGCAGGACCATTTCTATATAAACAACCTTTCAGTCCAGAGGGGACAACACCAGAAATAATTGGTAGGGGAGTAGGAGAAAATTCTTGAGCTGGTTGAGCAAAAGCCTTTGCCCATGCTGGAGTTTTTAGTGATTGATTTTTAACGATCAATTGTTATTTTTCCTACAAATTATAGATGTACAAAAATATATTTAATTGTTATAATCCTTTAGGCAATTTTATTACAGTAGATAAAATCTTTGAGTCAATCAATTGATATTCCCAAGGTAGATGATTTTTTAGAGGAACTTTTAGCAATCCAACAAACAGGTTCTAAACGAATTGCTATTTTGGGTTCTCGTCATGTTCCTATTACTCATCAACAATTAATTGAGTTGTTAAGTTATGCCTTGGTTTTAGGATCGAATCATGTTATTACATCAGGTGCAACAGGTACTAATTTAGCAGTAGTTCGGGGGGCAATGAGAGCCGATCCTAACTTAGTTACTGTTATTTTACCTCAAAGTATGAAACGGCAACCAAGAGAATCTCGCCAGCAATTGGATAAGGTTATTCATTTAGTGGAAAATCCTAAAAACGACCAATTATCTTTAGCTGAAGCAAGCTCTATTTGTAACCAGGAAATTATTTCTCGATGCCAACAGCTTATTTGCTTTGCTTTTCACGAAAGTAATACTCTGTTGAAGACTTGTCAAGATGCAGAAGAACAACGTAAAGTAGTAACTCTGTTCTATCTAGATTAACATAGCGAAAAAAAATGAGTTTGTTGGAGTTACCAGCATCATCGATATTACTAGATTCCATAGTAATAGCAGTAGTGCTAGTCTACGCACCTTTTTTAGTAGTAGCCTACGGTCGTGTTAAAGTAGGCTATGACTTGGGTGCGCCTCGGGCTATGTTTGAAAAATTGCCTGATTATGCTAAGAGGGCAACCTGGGCACATCAAAATTCTTTTGAAACTTTTATTGTGTTTACAGCAGCATCTTTGATGGCATATTTAACACAACAAGATTCTATTTGGGCAATAGGAGCGGCAGTTGCTTTTGTCGTTGGGCGATTTTTTTATTCGATATTTTATATTTTGAATGTGCCGATCGGGCGATCGCTAATGTTTGTTGTTAGCTCTTCTGGTACTACTATTTTATTTATTCTCAGTTTGATTAGTATTAATAATTTTTAATCCCATGTCCCAAGAATTCCCCATCCCTCTATAGGGTTGCCCAGGGATTTGGAGCAGTTATTGCCCTAATTGGAACACCCACATCTCCTCCCAAAAAGACTTTTGAGCGCAAACCCTATTTAGTCTAAACTCCAGTCATAAGCGACCACGTCGTTAGAGTGGACTACGCAGCGCGCCAGTCTCTTGGGGTGTTCTTCACGTTGCCTACTTATTTTTAGGTGTACTCGACCTAGTTTATTGATGGCTTTGAAGGGGTTGGCACTGCCTTGATGCTTGCGAGAAACGCGACGTTGACAGAACTTCATTAGTTTCTCGCTTTTTCTGTAGAATCGTGGGTATGGTTCAGTCTTGCCATCTGAGTCGGTGTAGAATTCTTTGAATCCAACATCCAACCGTGACTCTCGTCTGACCAGTCTCACTCGTTTCATCTTCTCAACCGGATAGAATGCTAAGTCCCAGCCTCCAATTAGTTTGAGTTTACCGAATTATTAATTATTAATTATTAATAATTAAATAATTCGCGCCTTGAAGCTGACCCTTTTAAGGGGGAAAAAGCGGTCGTTAGCGTAGCTTCCCGCAGGGTGGGATGGCGAGGTCTTTTCGCCATATCCAATCGACCAAGAGAAGAAATAATATCTCCTGATATTCAATTGCGTAACGGTTAAAACCCGAGGTAATTATCCATTATCCATTATCAATTAATGAACAATCCCTTTTTTGTCGGTAAATTCAATGTGTTTGGGATTTAATAACTTCCAACCAGATGTTTTATATTCAACAGAGCGGCTACGTTTTTTGAACTGTGGGTATCCCTTCTTACCAGGGATGTTGTTCTTGCAATTCTCAAAAAAACGAGCAATTGCTGACCAACATCATTCTACAGACGCCTGGCAAGGATGGGAGTTTAAATTTTTCACAAAGGGATACATAGCACGCAGTTCAGTGTTGTACCTATACAGCTATTTTCTACTTATCCCAATGTTGTCTATCCAAAATCTCAAGCAGCAATTTCTGACGAATTGACCCGTCCGGATTGCTTCATCAATCGCTTGATATTGCTGAGGTTTTCCTTTGACCTTGAATTCGTAGACGATCATAACTCCGATACTGGCTTGCTTAGGGTAGATTTAATATTTTTAGGACTTACGCAGATACGCTATATATAGCGCTCAAAACTATTGTCCAATAGTCTTTGGACTCTGTACATAGTGCCTTTGCATAAGTCCTGATTTTAGCACGTTCAGTCCAATTTTGGGGACTCGATTTAAGTTGACCGTCCTTCTAGGAGGAGGCTTGAAACCCTCTTTTCTTGGTCAAATCCGGTGCTGATTCTTATTCTTAACAGACTCACTTCTAGTCTACTTCATATCAAATTTGCCTAATTGCTGAAAGATACAATTGTCTCATCACAAAGATTTCAGCTATTTTTTTGTGAGGTTGTTTAACCGGATTTGATGTAATTATTATTTGTCTAAAGGGTGATGCTCTGCCAATAGTTTTTCAACTTTTGCTTAACAACAATTTGTTGAATTTGTGCTAAAGCATCTGTAATTCCTTGGGATGTTTCCCTCGAAAAATCTTCTCCAAATTCAAAATTAACTGCGGGTATTAATATCCACCAAGCTGGAGGCACATTGTTATAAACAAATTGACTAAGAGCAAGTAGCGATCGCGGGTCTCCAGTATGCCCAATATTTAAACCCTGACTCTCAAGTTCCCCTCTTTCTGGAGTGTGGGAAGTGTGGGAAGTGTGGGGAGAGGGGGGAGTTTGGGGAGAGGGGGGAACGCAAAGTTGATGTATTTGTAAACCTTGTTCAGAAGTTGCCGGATAAGCATCCACAAAAATCACTAATTCTGCTTGAGATATAGGTTCTGCAAATTCTGGGGTAAGTTGATGAACAGGGAGCGATCGCACATTGGGCAACTTCCATTCCGCCACCAACTCTGCCACCTGTTGACCAGCACCATCATCACTGCGGAGGGTATTACCGTAACCTATGATTAATATTTTCGCCATTAATAAATAGATATCTCCAATAATAAAAAATCAAATCAATTATCCCAGTCTTATTCATCAATTATTTCTCCCTACTTCCTACTGCCTATTTGAAGATTTAGGGTGCGGAATATGCACCAAAATTTTCAACTATTCAGTATATAGTTTTCGCAATTCATCCATTGAGGAAATCTGGGGAATTTGAGAAACAATAGTCTCTAACAATTTCACATCATCTATTTTTGAAATATCTGATAAAATTCCCACATATTCATCACCAAATTTGAGTTTTAATCCCATTTCAATTGCCAATAATAACGCCTGTTTAATTTGAGCGTCTTTTTGGGATATTTCAAGGTTTTTTTCTGTTGCTATTTCATCTCCTGTTTTAATTACATTCCCATCAGCATCGCACCAACGTAACCAAGTACCATTAATATTTTCAAATACACCATTCCATAGAGTTAGTCCCAAATTAACATGGGCAAACCAAGCATCATTTTTAGGAAGGTAAGAATTAATTTGTAGTTGAAATACTTGCAGTACATTTTCGCTGAGTTTTTGCAATGGATCGTAGACAACATAATAAGGAATTCCTAACTTTGCATAGTCCGTTAATTTACTTCCTAATTCATTGCCGGGAGTGGGATAAACAATTTCTATTACGACATCTGGTGCTTTGCCAAATTCCCAGAATAAATAAGAACGAACATTACGTTTCCACCATTCTTTCTCACCAATAATATTCAAACTTAAAAACATATCCGGCACAATTCCTGAATCTCGGAGATGAGAAAATAAACCTACATTGGCAGCAACAATAAAAGGAACATTTATAGGTATTTCCGCACCACTATAAAATACAGTTGTGAGTAAACGTTGTTGTTTTTCATTAATAAAACTATCCAAGGGAGCATCATCCTCCAGAATCATGTGACTGGTGTCTGGTTCTCCATGGGGGAAGTGAGTATCATTCTCCAGAATCATATTATTGGTGTCTGGATATTCATGGGGCAGAATAGTCAATTTTTCTGACATAATTACCTCCAGATTAATTGGGATTTTTTTAATATATTATATACGAAATTAAACCTAAAAAAACCTTACTAATGTTGTAAGTATTTAGCCATCAGCTATTGGTTTTAGTTTAGGATAAATATGATTTATTAAAAAATTGGCGTTGCTGATTCTGGGTATGATTTTGCCCCCCTACCCCCCCAAAATTGGGGGGAATAAAATTCTAAAAGTCCCCCTTTAATCCCCCTCCCGTCCCCCTTGGAAATCCCCCTCCCGTCCCCCTTGGGAAGGGGGAAAGCCAGAGGATGCTGCGCATTTGAAGGATGGGAAGCCAGAAGATGCTGCGCTTTTTGTTGAATGGGGGATTTAGGGGGCTTGAGAACAACCAAACAATCGCACATTCATAGTTCAATTCAGCAACACCAAAAAATTTAACTGTTCAATTGTTTAATGGGTAAACTTAAAATAGCTAAAATCTTAGAAACATTTATATCTTCTGCATTTTCAATGACTAATTCCTCATTATCAATGGCAACATTTTGACCAAAAAGTTTGAGAAAGCGCCAGATACGACCAGTCTTCAACAATTAATAATTACCTATCTTTGTAAAAAAAAGATTGGCTAAAAGGATTTTTTTTCTTTTCTTGGTCGATTGGATATTTCCTTATATTCAATTCTGTTCCAGTTTAAACCAGAGGTAATTATCCATTATCCATTAATGAAAGGAGTTTCTATTTCTAAAGTGAACTCTGAAACACTCAAAATGTAGTAACAAAACCTATTTAGCCCGCTGGTAATATCGACATTAAATATCTACCATAAAAGAAACTAATTTTACCATCAAATATTTCTCTAATTTCTATCAACAAGGGTGCAATAATTAACTCCGTTTGCGGAGCATTCCGTCAGGAAACGAGCTTTTTCAGTATTATTATCAAAAGCAACTTTGAGATTAGGCTTCAGAGTCATTTTCAAATATTCACTCGGTTCAACTAACTCGATATTAGGAAACAGATTAATCATATTAATACTAAGGTCAAAACTGGCTTGAGCTTGATTAATAGTTTGAAAATCACTGTAAGCCATTTTTACATATTCCTTGAATCCCAAAATAATAATAACTAAATTGTTAACTGACCGGAATAGCGATCGCTCATTTATCTTTTTTTGTTAGTTAGTTTAGTAGGGGTTTTATCTCTCAACCCTGACAATGTTGAATTGTACCAATACTACCAGATTTTATATGAGATATAGCAATTATCGAATCGATGAGGTACACTTACGATCCCCCTAAATCCCCCTTTTCAAGGGGGACTTTGAAGTTCTCCCCTTCTTAAGGCTAGGGGGAATCGAATATCTGTACCTCACAGATTAAAGAATTGCTATAGCTAATTTATTCTTACTTCTGTTATTATAAATAAACAATCCTTTTTTTGGAGCATAATATTGATGGAAACACTCTTATTAAGTTATGAAGAAGTTGGGAAGATTGCTGAACAGCTTTATCAAAATAGTATCCGCGCTGCTGTTTAAACACCAGATAATATAGGCAAAATGGTGATTATTGATATTGAAACGGGGGATTATTCTGTTGATAAAGATGGTTTAAAAGCAGCAGATTATCTCTATGATAAAAATCCCCTAGCTAGATTATTTGGCATTCGTATTGGATATAAGGTAGCTGTCTCTTTTTGTGGTAATATGGAGCGTGTTAACGAGTGATTTCTGGTATTGTTAATAATGGACATCCTACAGTATCAATAACATTTCGTCTCCCTAATTATCCTGATTTTTCCATTCAGTTTGTTGTTGATACTGGATTTACAGGTGAACTATGCTTACCAAGTGAAGTTGTTGCTTCGTTAGGTTTACCTTTTAAGTGGGCTACCCGTGCCAATTTAGCTGATAATACAGAAGTTATGTTACCAATTTATGAAGCAATTATTCTCTGGAATGGAGAAGAAAAGACAGTTCGAGTTTTGGGAACTGGAAAACGACCTTTATTGGGAACGGCGATGTTAGAAGAAGCAGAATTGGTAATTCAGTTTACTGAAGGTTGGTTGGTAACTATTGAAGATTTATGAAAAAGGAGAAGAGCAAAGAGGAAGAATCTTAGAAACGGGAAGAAACCACCGGAATAGACGAAACGATCCGAAAACCCCTAATGATGCTGCGGTTGACGGTATTTCTGCTGCTACGCCTAGCACTCCGGCAAGTCCTAGAATAGTCGTTCCAGCAACCGCCACGCAGCAATCTCATATAACTCTCTCCCTCACTTTCCCAAGCACTACCATCAGTAGGCGCACCTTCGTAGTTCTGATGCCACACATCCTGACACCATTCCCAGATATTCCCGTGCATATCATATAAACCAAAAGCATTAGGAGGAAAAATTCCCACATCGGTTGTTTTTTGTCGATATTTTCCTTTAGGCGCCTTGCTATAAGTATAGTTGCCATCATAGTTAACTAACTCAGACGTTATAGTTTCTCCAAAATAAAATGGTGTGGTTGTTCCAGCGCGACAAGCATATTCCCACTGACTTTCACTTGGCAGTGTGTAAGTTTTTCCCATTTTTTGGGATAGTTTTTGACAAAATTCTACAGCATTGTACCATGAAACCTTTTCTACAGGGCAGTTTCCTCCTTTAAAGCTAGAGGGATTTTTTCCCATAATGGCTTGATATTGGTTTTGAGTAATAGAATATTTACTCATATAAAAAGGTTGCAGAGTAACTTCATGTTGGGGACTTTCATTATCACGTCTTCCCTCTTCATTTTCTGGCGAACCCATAATAAAACTACCACCAGGAATAGCCACCATTTCCAATATCACACCATTACCCAAATCTTCAGTAAAAAATACTGCTTCATCGGAACGACGATCAATTTCTTCTCCTTTGTTGTTTACCGTTATTACATCAAATAGGTACAAATAAGAAATAGCAGGAGGCATTCCAGGCCAAATTTTCTTCAAAGCTTCTACAGAAATAGCCAATCCCTCCGCCCCATCTTTCTCCATATTCGTAGCTACACCCAACACATGACCAGTTTCCAAGTCAACAACAGGTGCGCCACTATAACCTCTACGGAGGCGATCGCTTTCATCAACCAACAAATTCCAAACTGCCACCCTCTCATTATTTTGACGAGCGAAACGCTTTTTCCCAAAAGTTCCATCAATAGTTTCCAGCAAGATTTTTTTCTCCTCACCATAGAGATAATGACCTGCTGTCCGAAATTTTCGATTTTTTGCTTCAGATAAACTTATTAACTGAAAAAGTGGCACATTCAGCTTTTCAACTCGCAATACTGCTAAATCAAAACCCTTAACATCTCCCGTTGCCAAAACTTCTGCCGGAATATTATTAACCAAAACATTTTCCTCACCACCCACATCCTCAACAACATGAGCACAGGTTAGCAAATAAGTATAATTATCCTCTCGATAAAAAGCAAATCCAGTTCCAATAACGTCTGCTTTGAAAGAGTTGTCACTAGCACTGGTAATTAAAACTATAGATTCTTCTAGGGGTAGACTCATTTAACTCTAATAGATATATTTAAGGAAATACTGAATATTATAAATTATTGAACAATAATAGAGTTTTTACTCATTAAAGTAGCTAGGATATCGTCTCTTTCTAAATCATCAAAAAAACTGTTAGACAACATTCAGGAAGTTTAGGTTTGAGTAGTAAAATTCGTAGGCTGAATATTGAAAGAAGGGAGTTATAATCTGAAATGATAAATATTCCTTTATCTACAGTTGAAAATTTAGGAAAACATCAAAATTTAGCAGAAATTCTAACTAGGTTGAAGCAGGAATTTCAACAAATTTATCAAGATAATTTAATTAGTTTAGTTTTATTTGGCTCTCAAGCAAGAGGAGACGCAAAACCTGACTCAGATATTGATGTTTTAGTAGTTTTAAAAGAAAAGATTACTCTAGATAATAAGCGTCAAAAAATCATTGAATTTATTTCCGATATATGTATCGAATATGGGGTGTTAGTAAGTTGTGTTTATGTGAGTGAATATCAATTTAAACAAGAGAAAAGTCCCTTATTATTGAATATTCATCAAGAAGGTATTTTTCTGTGAACATTGAACAACAATATTGATTTAATCTAAACTCAAGATAACTATTGGACAATAGATAAATCAAATATTAATCTCCTGAAACTGAGCGATCGCTTGAGTGTGACTATATCTAAACTCAAGATAACTATTGGACAATAGATAAATTAAACATCCATCTGCCTCAAATCAGCGATCGCTTGAGTGTGACTATATCTAAACTAAAGATAACTATTGGACAATAGATAAATCAAATATTAATCTCCTGAAACTGAGCGATCGCTTGAGTGTGACTATATCTAAACTCAAGATAACTATTGGACAATAGATAAATCAAATATTAATCTCCTGAAACTGAGCGATCGCTTGAGTGTGACTATATCTAAACTCAAGATAACTATTGGACAATAGATAAATCAAACATTAATCTGCCTCAAATCAGCGATCGCTTGAGTGTGACTATATCTAAACTCAAGATAACTATTGGACAATAGATAAATCAAACATCCATCTCCTGAAACTGAGCGATCGCTCTCGCGGAACGGATGTTCTATCGCTTCGTGTGACTGTATCTAAACTCAAGATAACTATTGGACAATAGATAAATCAAACATTCATCTCCCTCAACTGAGCGATCACTTCATCTGACTGTATTTAAACTCAAGATAACTATTGGACAATAGTTAAATCAAACATCTATCTCCTGAAACTGAGTGTTCGCTTTCTTCTGACTGTATCTAAACTCAAGATAACTATTGGACAATAGTCTTATACTATCGGTTTTTTATTCCTCCTGTTGCCTGTTGCCTTCCGGAGCTGCGCACAGCGGTATAAGTGTAGAAATTTAATTAAGTTTTAGTTTTTTTTATATTTTCTTACCAATAAAATCTTGAAAATAAAGTATCAAAAACAACAAAAAAATATCAAAAAGCCAACAATTAATCAATAATTAAAAATTTCATAAAATATACAAAATCATCATTATCTATCCTTTATAATTTCATAAAGGTTGAATTAGGGTGCGACAAATTCTATCGTGAATTCCATCTCAACCTCATATAACAGAGAGGAGAATCAGGACAGAATGATAAATCTACTGTGGCTTCAAGGCGGAGCTTGTTCTGGCAATACCATATCATTTCTCAATGCTGAAGAACCAAATATTTGTGACTTAATTACAGACTTCGGCATTAATGTACTTTGGCATCCTTCTTTAGGATTTGAACTTGGTACAGACGTTCAACAATTATTAAAAGATTGTATTTCGGGAACAATACATTTAGATATATTAGTATACGAAGGAACTATAATTAACGCTCCCAATGGTACGGGAGAATGGAACCGTTTTGCCGATCGCCCCATGAAAGATTGGGTAAAGGAATTATCGGAAGTTGCTGGTTTCGTGGTCGCGGTGGGAGACTGCGCTACTTATGGCGGTATTCCAGCAATGTCACCAAACCCCAGTGAGTCTGAAGGTTTGCAATTTCTCAAACGGAAAAAAGGCGGATTTTTAGGAGAAGACTTCAAAAGTAAAGCTGGATATCCTGTTATCAATATTCCTGGTTGCCCCGCTCACCCAGATTGGATTTCCCAAATATTAGTAGCAGTTGCCACTGGTAGACTTGATGACATTACCTTAGACGAATTTCACCGCCCGGAAACATTTTTCAAAAGCTTCACTCAAACAGGTTGTACTCGCAACGTTCACTTTGCTTACAAAGCTTCAACCTCAGATTTTGGGCAGCGTCAAGGATGTCTATTCTATGACTTGGGTTGTCGCGGACCGATGACTCATTCTCCTTGTAACCGCATTTTATGGAACCGGGTTTCGTCTAAGACTCGCGCGGGAATGCCATGTTTAGGTTGTACGGAGCCAGAATTTCCATTCCATGACCTCGCACCGGGAACAGTATTTAAGACTCAAACAGTTATGGGTGTTCCCAAAGAATTACCCACGGGAGTTAACCGTAAAGATTATGCTTTGCTGACTATGGTTGCCAAAGATTCAACCCCAGCATGGGCTGAGGAAGATTTCTTTACAGTTTGACATACTCCCGACGTTGCGCTTACGCGAAAAAACGGGATTCTTCAGCCTGGGAAACCCTGGCTGCTGTTTTAACAGAGGTGATGTCCTCCCCCTGTGTTTATTGACATTGATTATAATAAAATACTTCCTGCTTGTCAAGGGGAGCAGAAGGTTTTATCTGTGGAGGTATCCGACTGTTGACCAATGCTTTCATCTATCCCCCCTAACCCCCCTTTGAAAGGGGGGATGGAGAGGCCGGGACTTTCAAGCAGTCTAGTAGGGTGTGTTAGACAGCGAAAATCTAGATGATGAAAGGGATTCAACAATCTGTCGTAACGCACCGTTTTAGATGTGTCAGCGTTACGTTACTAGATGATGGTGCGTTACGCTGGCGCTTTGTCGCGGAGCGTTTCATGTCGGCTCTTAGCCGTTAGCGTTTGCGGAGCATTCCGATAGGAAAGCTTTGCGCCAGCAAAAACACACCCTACTGAAGCTTTTGTTTGTAGTAGGACTTTAGCACGAAGATAGATATTGCTAAAGCCCTACTACGAGCTTTGGAATAATATTTAATATTGTTTGTTGGGTTGCGCTGCCGCTTAACCTAACCTACAGCACTAATAACTGATAACTAAAATAATGGTTCAAACTAAAGTACAAACATTAGATATTTCTCCCGTAGGTCGTGTTGAAGGCGACCTAGATGTAAGAGTTGATATTCAAGACGGATATGTAACCAATGCTTGGACTCAAGCTCAAATGTTCCGCGGTTTTGAAGTCATTCTCAAAGGTAAAGACCCTAAAGCTGGTCTCATTGTCACTCCCAGAATATGCGGAATTTGCGGTGCTTCCCACCTCACCTGTGCATCCTGGGCGTTAGATACAGCTTGGCAAACAGAAGTACCTCGTAACGCTATCCTTGCTCGTAACCTCGGTCAACTGGTAGAAACTCTCCAAAGTCATCCGCGCTTCTTCTACGGTTTATACGCGATCGACTTAACTAACAAAAAATACCACAATAGTCCTTTCTACGAGGAAGCTTGTAAGCGTTTCGCAGCATTTACAGGTACATCCTACGAACCAGGTATTACCGTTGCATCCAAACCTGTAGAAATATACGCTCTATTCGGCGGTCAATGGCCGCACTCTAGTTTCATGGTTCCCGGTGGCGTCATGTGCGCTCCCACTCTCACCGATGTTACCCGCGCCTGGGCAATGTTGGAATATTACCGCACCAACTGGTTAGAACCGATATGGTTGGGTTGTTCCATTGACAGGTTTGAACAAATTCAAACTTATGAAGATTTCATGGAATGGTTGGATGAAAATCCTAATCATGCTAGTTCTGACCTCGGTTTCTATTGGCGCATGGGTCTGAATATTGGTTTAGATAAAATTGGTGCGGGTGTTGGTAAATATATGAGTTGGGGATATTTGCCTCACGAAGATAAATATCAACGCCCGACTATTGAAGGTCGCAATGCTGCGATGATTATGAAAAGTGGTGTCTACGATAGCGCTACAGATATTCATCAATTGATGGAGCATACTTTTACGCGGGAGAATACTGCCCACGCTTGGTATAACGAGGGTGATGGAGATGTACATCCTTTTGACCGGACTACCGTACCCATTCCTAATAATGATATTGACTTTGATGGTGCTTATTCTTGGTCAACTGCTGTATCTCACCAAGATTTAGGTCGGATGGAAGTTGGTGCTTTGGCGCGGGAGTTGATATCAGGTGGCGACCATGGGGAAAGTTGGCAGCAGAAAGACGGTTTAGTTTTGGATATGTTCAAGAAAATGGGCGGACCGAACGTACATTTGCGCGTGTTTGCCAGAATGCACGAATTAACTAAGTTGTACCGTGAAACAGAACGTTGTTTGCGGGAGTTGAAGTTGCGCGATCCTTGGTATATTAAGCCTGAAGAAAAAGACGGTCGTGGTTGGGGTGCCACTAATGCTAGTCGTGGTTCTCTCTGTCATTGGGTAGAAATAGAAGGCGGCAAGATTAAGAATTATCAGGTTATTGCGCCGACTACTTGGAATGTAGGGCCCCGTGATGGTGAAGGTGTGCGCGGACCTATTGAGGAAGCGTTAGTAGGTATTCCTATTGCTGATGTGAATGACCCTGTAGAGGTTGGTCATGTTGCTCGGTCTTTTGATTCTTGTTTGGTGTGTACCGTTCACGCTCATGATGCGAAGACTGGGGAAGAGTTGGCTAGGTTTCGGACATCATAATTAGCTGTCAGCTTTCAGCTATCAGCAGTCAGCGATCAGGTCAAAAAGGGACGTTGGATGCAGCGTCCCTATTGTGACTCTAAACGTTTTTTAGCTAAAGAATAAAAGTTATTAGTTTGGTTTAGTTATAGTTAAGTTTGAGAGATGGTTTTAATATGAGCTTGTAGCCATTGGGTGAATGCTTCTCGATTTAATTCTCCAGAAGCTACTGCTAAAATAACTTGTTCTTGTTCATCCACAGAAGCATTAATTTCTAGTCCATTCAGGATTAAAAAAACTTCCATTGCTGCGTGTCCTGTTCGTTTGTTACCATCAAGAAAAGGATGGTTCATAATAATCAAAAAACCGAGGGCAGCAGCTTTATCAATGACAGTTGGATATAAGTCTTGCCCAGAAAATGTTACTGCTGGTTGTGCTACTGCTGACTCTAAAGCAGGGCGATCGCGTAAACCATTAGCTCCTCCTGTTTGAGTAATGATTTGCTGATGCAGTTCCATAATTTCTGATAGAGTGAGATAGCGAGTCATACTAACCGCTTATAAAGTTCAGAATTTTTAGTTAATACATAATTGGCTGCTTGATTAAAGTCAGTTTGAGATTCCTGTAACCATTCAGCAATTTTTGATTCTAGAATTTTCTCCGGTGATGTTTTCTGCTGGTTGGCAATTTGTTGGATACATTGGTATTGTTCTTTTGATAGTTGTATAGTTATTTGGTTCATGGCAGTATGCTATAAATACTTTCTTTTGCTATTATAGACAGACAATCCTTTTTTGGGAGCATAAATTGATGGAAACACTCTTATTAAGTTATGAAGAAGTTGGGAAGATTGCTGAACAGCTTTATCAAAATAGTATCCGCGCTGCTGTTGAAATACCAGAAAATATAGGCAAAATGGTGATTATTGATATTGAAACAGGAGATTACTCTGTTAATAAAAATGGTTTAGAAGCAGCAAACTACCTCTATGAGAAAAATCCCCTAGCTAGATTATTTGGCATTCGTATTGGATATAAAGTGGCTGTTTCTTTTAGTGGTTCTATGGAGAGAGTTATTTGAAGTCAGAAAACTTCTGACTTCATCCAGTTCTCCCGGCATCGCATACTACACGAAAACCAATATAAAAGTAGTGATTGTTGCGCCAAGAGAAGTCGTCGCGATACGCAGAACGGCAGGAATCAGCATAGAAGAACCAGCAACCGCCCCGCAGTACGGAATAATGTTCTTTTTCATCATTTTCTAGCCAAGTACTGCCATCAGTAGGAGCACTTTCATAGTTATCATGGAAATCATCAGCGCACCATTCCAAAACATTCCCGTGCATATCATATAAACCAAAAGCATTGGCAGGAAAACTTCCCACATCCGTTGTTTGTTCTCGATATTTGCCTTCAGGAGCATTACCATAGGCATAACGGCCATTACAGTTAACTAACTCAGACGTTATAGTTTCTCCAAAATAAAATGGTGTGTTTGTTCCAGCGCGACAAGCATATTCCCACTGACTCTCACTCGGTAGTCTGTAGTTTTTCCCAGTTTTCTGAGATAGCTTTTGACAAAATTCTACAGCATCGTACCATGACACACATTCTACTGGGCGGTTTCCTCCTTTAAAACTAGAGGGGTTTTTTCCCGTAATGGCTTGATATTGATTTTGAGTAATGGGGTATTTACTCATATAAAAAGGTTGGAGAGTAACTTGGTGTTGAGGACTTTCATTTTTATATCTTCCCTCTTCATTTTCTGGCGAACCCATAAGAAAAGTACCACTAGGAATGGAAACCATTTCTAAAATTACACCTTGACCCAAATCTTCAGTGAAAGGTTGTCGAAAAATGGCAAGAGGAATTTGAGGCCAAATTTTCTTCAAAGCTTCTACCGAAATAGCTAACCCCTCCGTTCCATCTTTCTCCATATTCGTAGCTACACCTAACACATGACCAGTTTCCAAGTCAACAACAGGTGCGCCACTATAACCTTTACGGAGGCGATCACCTTGATTTATTGACAATCTCCAAGCTTTGACCTTTTCAGTAGATTTGTGAACGAGAGAAACCTCTTCAATCAAAATTCCATCCACTTTTTTGAAAAAATATTTTTTCTCTTCACCATAGAGAGAATGACCTACTATCTGAACCCTTTTCTTGTTTAGATCCATCTGTAAATTAAGATTTGACCACCATTTTTTCAGAGGTTCAAAAATTGAATTATCGGGGATTTCTTTTACCTTAAATAAACATATTGTCAGTAGTGGGATATTGAGATTTTCAACTTGCAAAACAGCTAGATCACAGCCCCGAATATCTCCTGTTGCAACAACTTCTGCCTGAATATCATTAACCAAAACATTTTCCTCACCACCCACATCCTCAACAACATGAGCACAGGTTAGCAAATAAGTATAATTATCCTCTCGATAAAAAGCAAACCCAGTACCAATAACATCCGCTTTGCGAGAGTTGTCACTAGCACTGGAAATTAAAACAATAGATTCTTCTAAATTACTCATTCTCTGACTTTTTAGGTTTCAGAACTAACTTAACCTTTAAATTCGTACCTGCCTTTGCTTTAGTAATATAAAGATTACCCTCCCCCTCAAAATTAAAACCCACTTCCACCTCAGCTTGTTCAATTTCCATATCTTTATTAATTTCTTGCCAAGCTTCAGCAATAGGGCGACTAATACTAATTAATATAGGTTTAACTTTAGCAAAACTAGACTTAACTTCTTTAATACCATTAGTAGAAATAGGCTGGGCTTCATTCTCTGGGACTTCTGCCTCAACTAAAATACCATCTTCTAATTCAATTAATCTGGTGGCCATATATAATTATTGGTAAACTTAACAGCTATTCTATTCCAGAATATCTCTTGAATTTTCAGGATAATGTGTAAATATAGGAAAATTTAACTTGGTTAGAACTCACCTTCAGAGTAAAGCGATCGCCCAAGTTATGATTATTAACCTAACCGCCAGAAATTTGCCTTACTTCCTCAACAGTGAAATTAAGAATTTGTGCCACTTGTGCCACATCCATTCCTGTTGCTAATAGTTGAGAAACAGCATTTATCCGTGCTTGTTCTGCTTGTTCAGCTCGTTGTTCAGCTTGTTCCATTCGTTGTTCAGCTTGTTCAGCTCGTTGTTCACTTTGTTCTGCATGGGCTTTTTCTATTTCTGCTCTTTCTGCTCCTGTTAACAACAAATTGCCATCTTTGTCCCACCAACGCAACCAAGATAGAGTTTGATTTTGATAGGAACCGTGCCATATCCCTAATTCTACTCCCAGAGGTTCAATGAAATAGTGTCCTCGTTCATTAGGAGACATTTTTTTATAACCACCATTACCAAAACAATACATTTCTAATTGATTGCTTTTGATAATATATACTCCGTAGTAAGAAATTCTAATGATGCGTTCGTAAACCCAAAATTTACCTGGTTTTGTTGTTTCCCCTTCAGCAGAAACCGATAAAGGAGTTTTGTCTAATTCCTCTGAACCATCACCACTGGCAAATTCCAGAGCAATGAAAGGAGCAAGATGTTCTCGCCACAAAGAATAGGAACGACGAAACTCACCATTCAATAACGGCGGTACATCAGGAACATAAAACCAATCTGGTGCTTCCGCGCCTTTTTCTGGAGGTTCCGTTTCCCGCCAATAGATGCCACAGTCTTGTCCAATAGCATAATTTCCATCCGGGTGTCGCTGTTGTAAAACTGGTCCGATGGAATCAGTTAAAAGAATACTTTGGGGATGTTCCTGGAAATTTTTCACAAAGGTTCCGTCTTCATCTGGTAATTGAGTATGGTCTGGAAAAGGTGGCGGTAGTTCTACTTTTATTTTTGTTTCACTCATTACTAATCCTACCTTTAGTTCATCTTAATACCAATGCTAGCAGATTTGATCGGGACTTACGCACGGACACTAAATCTATTGAGGGCGCAATTCGGAGCTTTGCGGAACGCAAATGCCATTCGTCCCTACTGACTTCTGACTTCGTTAATCCTATTCCCGCCAATATTTAGGGTCATCCAAACTATCTGCACAGATAATTTTTCCACTGAAATTTCCAATAATTCCCGGACGCAATTCTTGAAGCATCCAAGCATCTGCGTTTTTTTCTGGTATGGGATAGGAAGGCTCAAACCCAAGATTTCCTGCTGGTTTAAATCCGAAACGTGGATAATATGTGGGATGACCGAGAACAAAAACGAGGTCTACGCCAGATTTCGATAAAATATCTAATCCATTTTTAATGAGTTTACTACCAATACCTTGTTTTTGAACATCAGGCATAACTGCTAGGGGACCCAGAATTGAAATTGATAAGGGAGTGTTGGGTTCCAGAGTAGCTCTAGAGAACATAATATGTCCTACTGCTCTATTTTCTTGGAAAGCTAACAGGGAAATAATAGGTTTAGCACTATCGTCCCCAAGAAGCAGTTGCACAATTTCAACACACTCGTCTGAACCAAACGCAGCGCGTTCGACAGATAGTACATCGTCTAAATCTGAATCTAAAGCTTTTCTTATAATCATTAATCTGTCTCAGAATTTAATCCTATTATTTTCTCCCAATATAACAGTGGAGTTGGCGATCGCCAACATTCTCAAATTCTCTTGCCTCAGTCACGGTAATAAATTAACTTCTGAGTTCTGACTTGGGGACTTCTGACTTCAAATAAATGCCGCGCGTTCGACAGACAGAACATCGTCTAAATCTGAATCTAAAGCTTCTCGTATAATCATTATTTGTTAATGCTATAGTTAATCTCTACCTTATATATTAACAACTAGACTAATTGAAACGTAGAGGAAAATAAATTTCGGCTTGGTGATTTGAGGTATGATATCATGTCCGGATAAAAGCCAGATAGAACTCCGTTCCACTTACACGTTAACGTGCGTTGTGCGCCAGCAAACAAAAAACTTTCTCTTTCTACTCCTGTTTCTTCTTCTTCCTTCCCTCCTGACTCCTGACTCCTGACTTCCCCTCCTGGGAGGGGGAGGGGCGAGGGGTGGGTTGACTCCTAAGTAATTAAGATTAATATTATACACTAATTCAGCAAGGCTGAAATTTCCACCCCACGAAATTAATTTGGAGTGGAAAAATATCAACCTAATAACGACGCATCTCATTCAGAAACTTATTCTGATAACGCAAAAATTCTCTCCGAGACTCCTGGGTACGACGTTTATTATATTGATAAATAGACTCACGCAAATTTTCTAATTCCTTAATCCGACGTCGCTGATCCTTGAGAAATTCTTGCTGATATCTGAGATATTTTGTATGCCACTCATTAAAACGACGTTGACCATCACGAACTAACATTTGACGATAATGTTCGTGATTCAGCAAATGTATCGGAACATTACTAAGATCCCTCATCACTCAATACCTCTCAAATAAACATCTAAATCCTAAAATTTTAACATTTTAGTTATTTAATTTAATATATCACAAAGGAATCAGGAATAAAGAAGAAGAAATAAATATTGAATCAAAAAAGGTAAATAATGATAGAGATAGGTAGTTTATACAATTTTAAAAACTTATTCTAGGCAGAAATTGATGACTTTCTTTGATTCTCTAACTCAAATTTAAGACATTTTATTTATACTAGGATGCAATTTTACACTCATTCCAGCCCAAGAAACATTTTGTTCTATATAAGTTACAAACTTTGCTTTACCAGTAACTAAATCATACTTAAATATTTGACCATTAAATATAGCAAATAATTCATCACCATAAAAATCTAGACAACCATAATTCTTGACTCCACTAGCACCACCAACAGCAATGGGAGTACCATTATGATTAAGTCGCATCAGGTATCTTTGCCGATTATTATTATTACCAAAATTTGAATATGCTCTGCCCTTACTATCAAAAGCTAAACCACCACAATAAAAAGGATAATAAGATTTATAAGACCTAATAATTCTTCCCGCGCCTGTCTTTACATTTACTCTTAATAATGTTTGAGGACTCATTGCATAAAGAGTTTTTCTATGTTTAGAAAAAGCTAAACTAGCTACTTTACTATTACCTAATTTCCCAATAATTGTAGTTTTGGCAGTGGTGGGATTTATTCTGACTAAATCAGTTGTTTTTTGGTCGCGCCACCGAATACCATAGAGTATATTTCCACAAAAAGCAATATCAACTATGTGCATACCCATAGAACCAATTAAGACTGTTTTTCCTGATTCTATATCTAGGGTATAGAGATTACTTGCTTTGCCTCTAGAGTACAAATCTTGAATATAGATTAATCCTTTAGTCTTTTTATAAACTACGTCTAATGTTTCTGGAAGTTCTGAGGGGGAAACTTCGTCTGGGTCTTCTTGTTCTATATCGGTGGGGGGTTCCGAGGACTCTGGGGGTAATGGGATACCTGATGGGGATGCTTCGTCTAGCAGTTGGAATTGTTCTACTATATCGGTTGGTAATTCCGAGGAGTCTGGTTGTGACGGTGGTGGATCTGATTCTGGTTTTTTTTTTGGCTTTCCCAGGGGTTTTGTCTTCTGATTTTTTGTCTTTTTGTTTTGCTTACTACCAAGTAAATTATCTGTAACTGCCCCTATTCCTCCAGATAAATTGTCTACAACTTCTCCTATTCCTTCAGATAAATTGTCTGTAACTTCTCCTATTCCTTCAGATAAATTATCTGTAACTTCCTCTAGTCCCTCAGATAAATTATCTGTAACTTCCTCTAGTCCCTCAGATAAATTATCTGTAACTTCTCCTAGTCCTCCAGATAAATTGTCTACTATTTCTCCTCCACTATTACCAAGAGATTTCAAACTTTGCAATGGATTAGTAAGTAGGGATAAAGGGTTCAAAAAGAGAAGTTTTAAAAAATTGCCAATTGTAGTAATAAATGCTATTAAAGTTTTAACAATATATTTGATAAATGACCAAATTTTACCAACTACATCAACTATAAATAAATAAATTTTTACTGGAATAGCAATGAATACTTGAAATAGTATTTTCACCCATAAAAATATTTTCTTAACAGTGTCAATTATAAATTCATAGATTTTGATAATTAGATTTATACAAGCTTTAAAAACAGCTTTTATCCATGACCTAATTTTGCCGACAATTTGAACTATAAATAAATAGGTTTTAACTGGAATAGCAATGAATATTTGAAATAGTATTTTGACTCCTAAAAATATTTGGCTAATTTTATCGATTATAAATTCATATATTTTGACGATTAAATTCACACAAGCTTTAAAAACAGCTTTCAGCCATGACCAAATTTTGCCGATCGCCTGAAGTAAAAAGAGATATATTTTTACGGGAATCGCAATAAATACTTGAAATAGTGTTTTTATCCCTGAAAATATATTGCTAATAAAAGTGAAAATGAATGGAAAAAAGTTTTTGATATAACTAAACATTCCTATCAAAAGATTCAAACCTGGTAAAGGTAGTTTTTCTGTAACATTTTCCACCTTATCTGTTAATTCATTTGGCAAATATTTGAGAGAAGATAAATTTTCTGTGGGCAAATTTTCAGTAATATTTTCTACGACATCAGTAGTTTTATTGAAAGGATTGGGAATACTAGGTAAATTCCCTTTCTCTTGCAGATTTTTGAAATTTTTCATCTCAAACTCCTTTAATCAATTAAAAGGTTTAAAAAGGTAAGCATTCAGCCGTCAGCTATTAGCTATCAGCCATTAATTTTGAGTCTACGTAAAAGCAACCTTTGAAATGGAAAAAGAATAAAAATTTACGGCCAAAGTATCTGGACAAAACCTTATAAGTAAAGTAATTATTCATTACTAATTGCTGATAGCTGACTGCTGATAGCTGAATGCTTACTTAAAAAGAGACATCTCCTTAACTAGCTATCAGCTATCAGCCATCAGCTTTTAGCTAACATCGGTGGGTTCGGTATCCCCCACTATATTTGAAAAATTAGTGGTGTGCGTGTTCTGGGGGTTTGTAGACGCGGAACGGCTTCTCTTGAGTATCCCCCATCATACGCCTTGAGAGCTGACGGCTGACGGCTGACGGCTGACTGCTATTTCAAATTATACTAAACTAGGAGAAGCCATCGGTTGTCCTATTTCAGTTTCATCAACAACTTCTGCTCCTGGTGCTGCTGCTAGAGCTGTTAAACCAACTGCTTCGGCATATTTTAAGTAAGTTTCTACTGAAGCAATAACTATCCTAGCTTCAACTGCAAGTAATTCAATACCTACTAAAGAAACTCGTACCCAGGCATCAATGACAACACCTTTGTCAAGAATGCGGTCTACGACTTCTGCTAGACTGGAAGATGAGTTAACTTTTTCTACTGCCATAATTTTGATTTATTCCTTTACTTCAAAGTCTTGAACTACTTAAGAACCCCAAACATAATCATGCAATTTAGTTCGGAAGCGCTGTAATTTCTCAGTCAACTCCTGAGACATTAATGCCCGCTCAGAACTGAATTGTTCCTGAAGTTGCAACACCTCAAGCTTAAGTTCTAATACTTCTTGTTTGCGTTTAGCAATATCTTCTAACCGCTCCTGACGTGCTTGTTGTTCATACAAACGAAGTGCTTCAACATAATCTTCTAACATTGTCCGCACTTGTTGATGACGTTCGGCATTATCCAGTTGTCTTTGCTGTTTTTCTGCCAAACCTGTTTCCTGAAGTTTTGTCACAAACTCCTGTAACATAGTGTGAAGCATCTGAGCTTCTTCATTAAGCTCTTGTCTAATAGCACGAAGTTCCGCTTGAGTTTGTTGTCTGTGTTGGGCAACCTCTAGTTTGCGTTCGGCAATTTCCGTTAATCTTTGCGATCGCTCTTTTGCCCATGTATCTTTAAGAGCCATAATTAAAGTTGTGCTTTAGTATTAATAAGCTCCAGCAGCAGAAGGTTCTGTTACTCCTATTGCGTCCATAGGTTCATCATCTAAATCATTAGACATAGCTTCTCCTGGTGCTGCGGCTAGAGCTGTCAAACCAACTGCTTCGGCATATTTTAAGTAAGTTTCTACTGAAGCAATGACTACCCTAGCTTCAATTGCCAGTAATTCAATACCGACTAAGGAAACACGAACCCAAGCATCTATGACAACACCTTTGTCAAGAATGCGGTCTACAACTTCGGCTAGACTGGAAGATGAGTTGATTTTTTCTACTGCCATAATTTTTATTCCTTTTTTGCAATAAGCATCAATTTAACAGTTTTATTCCTTGGTTTAGCAACTATGTAATTTTGGCGTTGCTGATTCTGGGTATGATGCAAGCCCCCCTAACCCCCCAATTTTGGGGGGAATAAAACTCTAAAAGTCCCCCTTTTTTATCCCCCTCCCGTCCCCCTTGGAAAGGGGGAAGCCAGATGTTGCTTCGCTTTTGAAGGATGGGGGATACGCGGGGGCGTGGACCAGAACCAAACAATCGCGCATTCATACTTCAATTCAGCAACTATGTAATTTTTTAGTTGACTTTACAAGTAGACACTGTTAAATATTAGGATGCTGAGATAATGAGCTTTACAGAGATTTTTAAGTCTCAGTTAACTATAACATTAGACTTGTCATTCTGATGATAATTTTCATATAGCAGGGAACAGGAAACAGGGAATAGGCAACAGTGGGAAAAACATTTCTTTTTGTTTCTTGCTATACAAAATGATAAGGAGGAAGTGCTTCACTCAAACTAATTTCCCAATAGGAACACTCAGCTTGCCAAGTTGGTAATTGTTGAGTAGTTAGAACTTCCACTTCACTATTGGCCAACAAATGGACTTGCTTAATTTCGCTTTCTGTACTATTTTTCCAGACTGCTTCAGGATATTCTTTGAGAATTAACTGACGTATATTTTCCCACTGTTGACGTTGCTCAGTTTGAAAAGCTTGTTGTTGTTGAAAGCGTTGTTTTTTTGCTAATAAATAAGCTTTGCCACGAGCATTACTACTTTCTAGAGTAGAAGGAGGAGAAACAGGAGAAAATTTGATGGTATATTCTGCCTTTTCTACCAATTGAGTTAAAGTAGTCAGATATTGTTGCTGATGATTTTGTAAGTGATTAACAATATTTTCAACAGTAGCAAAAGCATTTCCAAATCTGAGTGGTATTAGGGGAGTTTGCTGAAATATTTCTCTAATTACGCGATCGTGAGTTAAAACAGCTTGGAGTAATTTTTTGTCTGTTTCCTGTATTGCTTCAATAGATATATTTGCTTCAGTTACAGCAGCAAGGTTTTGATATGGAATTAATTCGACTTCCTGTTTCATACCTTTTGGCAATGCTAGGGATGATTTGGGTAAATTAACGAAAGCGTAGACATAAAATGACATTTTGCGTGCTTGGTTTTATGGCAGTGAGTTTTTTTTGCTCGTAGGTTGGGTTGAGGGTGCCCCGTTAGCGCAGCTTCTCCGTAGGATAAACCCAACACAAGTAATATCGTTTCACGGAAGTTAAAAGTTAAAAGTAAGATTTTATAGGCTCAAAACTTTATTAAAATGGTATAAGAATTTGTTGGGTTTCACTGGTTCAACCCAACCTACATTATTCTACTTACTAGAATCAGAATTAAAATTATGAGACTGTTTTTGATTCATTAGAGCATTGTAAGCATTAGTAAAGTGAGCATTTCTAATCCGAATTTTGTTTGGAGACTTAATTCCTTTAGCACTATAACTACGAATAGTAGTCCAGTAGGGTGCGTTAGCGTTTGCGCAGCATTCCGCACCGAAAGCGTAACTGAGCGAAATATTTGGCAGAGTAACCGTTTGCGCAGCATTCCGCACCGAAAGCGTAACTGAGCGAAATATTTCGGATAGAAGGTGCGTTACATTTCATTAACGCACCCTACTTGCTAGAATCAGAATTAAAATTGTGAGACTGTTTTTGACTCATTAGAGCATTGTAAGCAGTAGTAAAGTGAGCATTTCTAATCCGAATTTTGTTTGGAGACTTAATTCCTTTAGCACTATAACTACGAATAGCAGCTAAAGCCGCTTGATTAGTCAACAATGCCAAATCTGCTCCATTCCAACCTTCGGTACAATTTGCCCAATCATCCAAATTTACTCCTTGCAGTGGACGGTCTTGATTATGAACTTTCAAAATTGCTAAACGACCTGCTTTATCTGGTAAGTCTACTTTAATTTGCAAATCTAATCTTCCCGCTCGCAGTAATGCTGAGTCTAGAGCATCAGGACGGTTAGTTGCTCCTACCAATAATACCTGAGTACAGTCGCGTAAACCATCTAATTCTGTTAATAGCTGACCAACTAGGCGATCGCTTACTCCAGAATCTCCGATAAATTTACCACGAGCAGGAGCTAGAGTATCAATCTCATCAATAAATATTACACAAGGTGCAACTTGTCTAGCTTTAGAGAAAAGTTCTCGTACTGCTTCTTCTGCTGCTCCCACCCATTTACTGAGCAACTCTGGTCCGTTGACAGCAATAAAATTAGCTTGTGCTTGGGAAGCAACTGCTTTTGCCAGCAAAGTTTTTCCGGTTCCTGGTTCGCCCCATAATAAAATTCCTTTGGGAGCTTTTGCCTTAGTTTGTTCGTATAATTCTGGATACAGTAATGCTCCCTCCACTGACTCTTGTAATTTTTGTTTGACTGCATCCAGACCACCAATATTTTGCCAACTTACATTAGGAACTTCTACCGCTACAGACCGTAACACAGAAGGTTTAATTTCTTTAATTGCTGCCAGAAAATCAGTTTGCAACAAACTCATATCCTCCGGAGTCGGACTATCCAAAGATGGAACTTGACGACGGAGAGCTAAATAAGCTGCTTTTTGACATAAAGCTTTTAAGTCAGCACCCACTAACCCAACTGCCATATCAGCAATTTCTCCCAAATCAACAGAACTATCTAATGGCATAGAATTTGTCATTATCTGCAAAATTTCTAATCTTCCATTGCGGTCTGGAATACGGAAATTAATTTCTCGGTCAAATCTTCCCGGACGACGGAGAGCAGGATCGATATGGTCTGGGCGATTTGTTGCAGCTAAAATTAAGACACCCTGATGTTCGACAAATCCATCCATTAGTCCCAATAATTGGGCAACTAATCGTTTTTCGACTTCTCCTTCGACTTTGCTACGGTCTGGAGCAATACTATCAATCTCATCTATAAATATCAGACAAGGAGCAGATTGTTTTGCTTTGGTAAAAATTTTGCGTAATCTCGCTTCTGCTTCCCCATAATATTTGCTGATTACTTCGGGCCCGTTAATTGCAATATAATTGAGTCTCAGTTCTTCTGCTATTGCTTTAGCTGTGAGAGTTTTACCCGTACCTGGCGGTCCAACTAATAAAACTCCACGAGCAGGTTCTAGTCCTAATTGTGATAATAGATCGGGGCGTTTGAGAGGGAGTTCTATTACTTCTCTTAATTCTTGAATTATTTCGGACATACCTCCAATGTCTTTGAGGGTAGGTCTTGATTTAGTTTCTGGGGGTGGGGGAGTAAAGTTAGTTTGCTGTTGAGGTCTGTTTTCTGTGACACCGCCAGTTTCTTTTGGGGTGGGTGCTGGTTTTGTGTCTGGCGGTGGGGGAGTAAAATTAGTTGGTTGTGGAGGTCTAGTTTGTCTGGGAGGTTGTCTGATTTGGGTTTGATAAGGGTCTCTTCTTCTTGGTATGTTAGTGTTAGTTCTTCTGGGAGTATTGTTAATAGTTCGAGACTGTACCTGATAGGAAGTTTTTACTTCCCCTGTTTCGGATTTTTTTTCTAGAACTTTTGCTAATTCTATTATTTGTCTTAAGTCTAATCTTAAAAAATGATTCATTGTTTTAATTTTTGATAGTTAAAGTAATTGTTTTTGTTTGTAAACTATTCAGTATTTAAACTATTTGTATCACAGTAATTATAATTGAATCAATATAGCAATCCTATTTTATTTGTGTATAAAAATTTTACCGCTTTTAGGCAACAGGTAACAGACGGGAGTTTCAGTTTTTTATCTACTTTTTGATTTGTCATATCAAATCTGGATAATTACTATACCCAAGTCATTGCGAGTGGAACGGAGTGGAAGGAAGCAATCTCAGGGGTCCTACGAGATTGCTTCCTATCGTCGCAATGACGAGTGTTCAATCGGATTCTATATCACAACCTATTTAGGATTCCTACAGTAATTATTGTAGGGGCGGGTTTCACCAAAAACTTTGAAATCTTAGCAATAATTTTTTCAAAACCCGCCCCACTTCAAAACCCGCCCCAGTACATTAAACTTATCAATGCAAAATCAATCTTTTTGTTCGATTCGAGCAAAATTAAAAGGAGCAGTAAAACTATTGTACCGAATTTTAAATCTTCCCTCAAATTTACTATCAATAACTTCTACCTTTTCACCAAATTCTGATTCTTTTTCCCAAGGTATTAGATAAGCTGCATTATAAATCATTTTTTCAGTTTGCAGGTCATTTTCTACTACTTCAATAGCCATTTCATTCAGAGTTGTTTGGAAAATTTCAATAACATCTTGTTTCCGATTATTCATTTCTTGCTCAATAGTTTGCCCAATCTGAATTACCTCATCCATACTTAAATTTTTGCCAACTAAACTATCTCTTTTACTTTTTAATTCTGGATTTTCTACAAGTAATTTTTGAATTTCTGCATCTGGTTCCCAATATACTTTTATTCCTACTTCTCGATTATTTTCTAACTTAGCAAAAAGTTCTTTCATTACCTGCTCAAAAGGGTTAGTCAACTGTTGAGAAAATTTTTCCCAATCAGAAACTACTAAACCAAATCGCATAGGCAAAACATTTCTATAACCTGCCTCCATCGCTGACTCAAGCACCTTTTCATGGGTAACTAAATTGCGACGACTTGCCAGATAACGTTCCTGTTTTGCCATGGAGTAAAGTACTGCAAATTCATCAACAATTTGAATATTTACAGCTTCTTTATCCAATCCTTGTAAACTTAAATTTTGCGGACCAGGTGGTAGGAATATACCATAAACATAGAAACCAGATTTCATAATTAATTTAGGGAGTAGGGAGTAGGGAGTAGGGAGTAGGGGAGTGGGGGAGTGAGGGAGTAGGGGAGTGGGGGAGTAGGGGAGTGGGGGAGTAGGGGAGTCTTACAAGGGTAAGTTTTAAGATTTGACACGGAGACACGGAGACACGGGGACACGGGGATTTAGTGCTTTCTTTGATGAACAGAGCGAGTAGTAGAAATTGTCCATTTTTCGGGTGATGAAGTCATTTTTACTAACTGACCTAGTATTTCTTCGAGTAAGGTAACAAATAGTCTCAAAGTTATAATGTCAAATAATCCGTTGAAATGTCAAAGTTTTCTGTCTATTGAATAAATATTACTTTTGACTTTTGACTTTTGTACGGGCGAATGGCCATTCGCCCCTACGACTTTTGACTTCAGCAAATGGGACAATTTTTGCTTACAAAACTAATTTTAGGACTTCATTATTATGATTATCCGTTTATTAACTCTGCCTATTACTGGTCCATTGGGAGGAATAGTTTGGTTAGGGAAAAAAATTCAAGAACAAGTTGATACAGAAGTAGATGATAAGGAAAATCTGAGTAAAAAACTTCTAGCTCTTCAACTTGCTTTTGACATGGGAGAGGTTTCAGAAGAAGATTTTGAAGAACAAGAAGAGGAGCTTTTATTAGCAATTCAGGCGGCAGAAGAAGAAAGACTTAAAGAGGAAGAAGAATAGTTATTTTACCCTCAGTTTTTTATTTAGTTAATTGACCTCAAAACTTCTGTATTAGTTAACAGGAATTTAATTTCTGACAAATTTACAAGTAAAAATTCCAACAGATACATGGGTTTCAGCTACTTGGGATGAATATCTCGAAACTATTGAAAATCCCATTTATGCTAAAGCAAAATCATATTATCATCAAGGAAAATTTAGAATAGAAATGTCACCAGTAGGTTACGACCATGCTAGCGACCATTCTCTTATTGCCACAGCTACTATTATTTTTTGTACTTTCAAAAATATCGACTGTAATGGTTTAATTAATTGTAGTTATAGAAAAACTGGAGTTCAAGAAATACAACCAGATATTTCTTATTATATAGGTGATAATGCTAATATTTTTCCCAGGGGAAATTATATTATAGATTTAGATACATATCCATCGCCAGATTTAGTAATAGAAATAGCCAATACTTCACTGTCTGATGATCAAGGTGAGAAAAGGTTGATTTATGAAGATTTAAAAGTTAAAGAATATTGGATAGTTGACGTAAAAAATGTAGATATTATTGCTTTTACTATGATTGATGGTGGCAGTAAAAGGATTACAGAATCTCAAGTTTTACCAGGATTAGTAATAGATGTTTTAAAAGAGGCTTTACAACAGAGTATAAGTATCAATCAAAATCAAGTTATTGCCTCCCTACTTTCTCAATTTAAAGAGAGGGAATAGGGAATAGGGAATAAGGAATAGGGAGCCAATAGAATGTGTGATTAATTTTGCTTATGAACTTATATTAGTTATTAGTTAATAGCTAAATTTGTAGGCTCAGTTAGACGGCTTAAATTTAAACTATGAAATAGATTTAGCAATCTGTCGTAACGCACCATTGAATATGTGTCAGTCTAGTAGGGTTTTAGTTTCCAAATCAGATTTTAACTTAGGTTTAGAGAGCAAACCTCTACAGTTTATGATTTCTGCTTCAAGAACTCATTTAAGGGTATAATCATTTTATTCCTGAAAAATAATAATTAAACATTATGTCATTAGAAGATATTCAACTAACAATTACTCTATCTGACCCACAATTAGATGACGAGGAGAGACTTCAAACAGATACCGAAAATATGTTGTCGGAAATTCAAGAATTTGATGGCGTACAAAAGGCAGATTTAATGCCAATCGAAAAAGCCGAAAAGGTTGTAGAAAACTCAAAAGATAAACTTTTTAATTGAAATAAAAAAAATTCTGAATTGCCTGTTCCTTTTTATCCATAAAAAAACTGATGGAACTTTTTAATAACCTAAACTTAGCAATGTTTAGTGGCAAAGGAGGCGTGGGAAAAACCACAACTTCTTGTGCTTTTGCTTGCCAATGGGCGAAAAAATTCCCTAATGAAAAAATCCTCTTAATTTCTACCGATCCTGCCCACTCTTTAGGAGATGTCCTGCAAATACAAGTCACAGATACACCAATACCCTTACAAACTTTACCCAATCTTTCAGTTAGAGCTTTAGACGCTAATCTCCTGCTCGAAGAATTCAAACAACGTTACGGCGATATCCTAGAACTACTGGTAGAACGAGGTAGTTTTGTTGAAGGGGAAGACCTCACCCCAGTCTGGGATTTAGATTGGCCAGGATTAGACGAATTAATGGGTTTACTGGAAATACAACGCCTCTGTAACGAAAAGGTAGTCAATCGAGTAGTAGTAGATATGGCTCCGAGTGGTCATACTCTCAACTTATTCCGACTAATGGATTTTTTGGATACCCTACTCAACTCCCTAGAACTTTTTCAACAGAAATATCGCTACATAAAGGAAAGTTTCGCGGGTAAGTATACACCAGATGAGGCAGATGAAACATTAAAAAATCTTAAGGAAGAATTAGCAGCAGGTCGTCATTTATTACAAGAGTCTCCTAATACCGCTTGTTTAGTTATGGCACTACCCGAACCTATGAGTTTTCAGGAGACCAGGAGATTTTTAGATTCTTTGGAAAATCTGAAAATTCCTTACGGTGCGATTTTTGTGAATCAAATTGTTATAGATAAGGATAGTAGTGGCGATCGCTGTCTGGAACAAGGAAAGTTAGTTAGTCAGTTTATGGAACTGGCAGGAGAAAAATCGGTATACCTGATACCCCAACAAAAATTTGAACCTTTAGGTATAACTGCCCTAGAAAATCTAATAGACCAAATTTCTCCAGCAGAAAGTCTACCACTCTCAACTTCTGGGAAAGTAGATATTAAATGGCCGGAAAAAATTCCTCCTGGTTTTACCGACTTTATTGAAGAGGGTAAGCGTTTATTAATTATTGGGGGAAAAGGAGGAGTAGGGAAAACTACTATAGCTGCTGCCATTGGTTGGGAAATGGCACAACGACATCCTGACTGTCAAATTAGGACTGTTTCTATTGATCCTGCCCATTCTTTAGGAGATGCTTTTGGTCTAACTCTAAGCCATGAACCATCTATAATTAATACTAATCTCAAAGGACAAGAAGTAGAATCAGATCGAGTTCTTGACAAATTTCGAGAAGATTATTTGTGGGAATTAGCAGAAATAATGAGTGGGGAAAAACCAGATAATTCAGCATCTTTTGAAATGGCATTTGCTCCCCAGGGATGGCGTCAAATTGTCGAGCAAGCTTTACCTGGTATTGATGAAATATTATCCTTATTAACAGTAATTGAATTGTTGGAGGAAAACCAAGAAGATTTAATTATTTTAGATACTGCTCCGACTGGTCATTTATTACGTTTTTTAGAAATGCCTAGTGCCATGCAAGATTGGTTAAGTTGGATTTTTAAACTATGGATAAAATATCAAGATATTATTGGTCGAACCGAATTTATGGGGCGTTTAAGAACTTTACGAAAACGGGTAGTTAATGCACAAAAAATTCTCAAAGATTCACAAAAAACAGAATTTATTGGAGTCATGCGTCCCCAGACTGGAGTTATTGCCGAAGCAGAACGTCTTTATCAATCTCTTGTAGAAAAGGAGATAGCACAAAATTATGTAGTTTTAAATTGTTTTACCTCTAATAGCCTTGTTCCTAGAGATAAATTTCCAGGAGCAAAAATTGTTTGTATGCCAATGTTACCTCGTTCAATTGAACCTATCGAACAAATTAAAGGAGCAGCTAATTATTTATTTTGATTTAGCCGTCAGCTATCAGCTATCAGCTATCAGCTCAGAAAAATATGCAAAATACTAACAAATACCATTTTAATAAAGTTATGGCTTAAGCCTGAATTATTAAGCCCCCCTTTCCAAGGGGGGTTTGGGGGGATAAAACTATTCTATATCTTTAAAAAATTGGTATAAATAACTAACTAACTAATTTATTAACTATGCACCGTTCAGCCAAACGTGGAAAAATCCCACAAAAAATTAGTAGTATGCCTCGCCAACGTTCGGAAGCAACTACATATTTAACAGTATATAAAAATGTTGTAGAAAAAGAACGTTTACAAAAAGAACTACAAAATTTAGAAAGGCGATGTAATCAAATAAAAGAACGTCTTGCTGTTCTGGATGAACAAACAAATAAAGAGCTAAAAAGTCAATCTCAGCAACCAATTAAATCTAATAAAACCAGCATGAATAAATTAACAAGTAAGAAACTAGAAAAATCTCAAACTAGGACACAAGAACCACCAAAATCAAAATTCAAAACAATTACTTTAGGCTATTGACATACTCCCGACGTTGCTATATTCGTGACAACGCGGGATTCTTCAGCCTGGGAAGCCCTGACCGCTGTTTTGACAGAGGTGATGTCCTCCCCCTGTATTGATAATAATCCTATTTTTTGTATTAGAAGGGCTGAGTTATAGTCTCTGTCCAACTCTTGTCCACACTTAGGGCATGAATGCCAGCGCTCAGATAGGATTTTAGAGACTTTACTCAAGCATTCCCAACAATGTTGAGATGTGCCTTTGGGGTCTACTTTGATAACTCGCTTTCCCAATTTCCAGGCTACATACTCTAGAAATCAAGAAATTGATAGTAGCTGCATCTTGCAAAGACTTATTGAGTCTTGACTTAGCTGATTGACCATTGGGTAAGAATTGACCATTGTCGCCTAATTTAGCTTTACAACGTCGAACTAAATTAGCTATCTGTAAGTCTTCGATGAAAATAACACTTACATCTGAAAACAGATGATAAGCTAATTTGAATTGCCAGTCTAAGCGTTGTCTAGCCACCAATTGATGGAGTTTAGCTATTTTGTGCTTGAGAATCTTCCAAGGCTTTGAATGTTTTTGTCTCTTAGCCAATCTCACCTGAAGTGTAGATAAACGATGTTCAGAGAACCTGAAAAACTTAGGAACTTCTATAAATTCTCCATCACTGGTAACAGCATAGTGCAACAGTCCTAAATCAATACCTTTTGAGTTATCTTCGGTGGGTTGAATTTCTACAACCTCGCAAGGTACACCCTTATCTTCTATCGTGAAGCTAATATAGCACCCGTCAACTTCACGAATCACTGTACCTGTCTTAACCTTGAATCCTACTGGTATTGGACGATTGTAGACAAAAGGGACTAAACCAATCTTTGGCAGATGTATACAAAAACGGCCGTTGGCATTTTTGACAATATTGGTATTTGATAGCTGAGGATAACTGAACGAATTGTAGTAATGTTTACCTTTGAATTTAGGTCTACCACTGGTTTTACCGTTTTTATCAGCTTTAGTAAAGTTATCCATTGTTGTTTGTACTCTTTGGATAACATCTTGTAAAACCTGGGAGTGTATGGACTTATATTCAGGAAATAGTTTTTTAGTTTGTGCTAAGTCTGCTAGTTGAACAGTCTCCCACAAAACATAGCCATTGACTAGATTCGGATGTTTGTCCCCTTTCTTCGTTATTGGATTACCATCGCTGTCTTTCTTTCTGCCGTCCCGTGTTTGTACTCTAAACTCTGGAATATTTTGATAAATCCGTTCTACTGGCACTACTGAAACATTAAGTGGACAAGCGTTGACTGGTGTGCGGGTTGCTTCAAACCAGTTTAACCTTTCAGCTAAACGGTAATTGTATTGCTTTCTGGCTAATTCCAACCAATTAGCTATAATTACCGTTTGCCTTTTATGAGGTTTTAGCTTGTATTTATATTTCAGTAGCATTCTAGTATCGACCTTTATCCCTATACTTGTTATTATAATGACTGTATGTTTTCTTGTCAACAGTTATATTGAAGTAATTATGAAAAATGATTTTGTATCAAGTGGTAGAGCAGTTTCTGACATGAAAGCTCACTTAGTCTTGGTAACTAAATATAGAAAAAAAGTAATCAACCAGGAAATGCTCAAGCGCTTAGGAGAAATAGTAGACAATCTATGCACTAAATGGGACTGCAAACTAATAGAGTTCAACGGTGAACCCGACCATGTACATTTGTTATTTCAATACTACCCACAGTTAGAATTACCTAAATTTATTACTAACCTCAAATCTGTAAGCAGTAGAAGACTTAGGGCAGAGTTTTCAGAACAAATAAATCAGGTTTACTTCAAAGCTGTTTTGTGGAGCGAATCCTATTTTATAGCTAGCTGTGGTGGTGTCAGTGTTTCAGTGCTAAAAAAGTACATAGAGAATCAGGAGGAACCACACATATAATGCCCGGCTTTCCCATACGGCGCTGAATTGAAAATTACAGCCCGGGACTTCCCGCTGGGGGAGTTAAAATAATTAATAATTAATAATTAATAATGACCTATCCTGACAAAATCTTACTTTTGACTTTTGACTTAATAATGACCTATCCTGACAAAATCTTACTTTTGACTTTTGACTTTTGACTTTTGACTTAATAATGACTACTGTACTTAATGTCTCACCCCAACAATTTGTCAGCACCCCCGGTGTCGAACGCATAGCTCAACGTGCTTTGCGTTATTTAAAATCTGGCTATTCAGTTCATTTGCGCGGTCCAGCAGGAGTCGGCAAAACCACCCTGGCATTACACTTAGCTCATCTACGTCGTCAACCCATTGTTTTAATGTTTGGGGATGATGAATTTAAAACCTCAGATTTAATAGGAAATCAATCTGGATATACTAGGAAAAAAGTTGTGGATAATTATATCCATACCGTATTAAAAGTTGAAGATGAACTGAAACATCATTGGATTGACTCTAGATTAACCTTAGCTTGTAAGGAAGGTTTTACTCTAGTTTATGACGAATTTAATCGCTCCCGTCCAGAGGTAAACAATATTTTACTCTCAGTTTTAGAAGAGAAAATGTTGGTTTTGCCTCCCAACCAAGACCGCTCAGAATATATTCAGGTTAATCCCAGGTTTAGAGTAATTTTAACTTCCAACTCTGAAGAATATTGTGGAGTTCATGCTACTCAAGATGCTTTATTAGACCGAGTGGTGACAATTAATATGGGAGAACCGGATGCTCTGACCGAACAAGAAATAGTTATACGTCAAACAGGTATCGACCCGAAAAAAGCCGAAACTATAGTTAATCTAGTGCGTACTTTTCGGACAACAGTGGGGGAAGAAAAATTAGGTGGTTTGCGTTCCTGCCTAATTATTGCTAAGGTTTGTCACGACCATGATGTTCCTGTGAATGGTCAAGACCCTAATTTTCAAGATATTTGTGCTGATATATTAATATCGCGAGCTAGTTTACCTAGAGGAGAAGCTATGGAGAAACTTCAGGAAGTTCTACAGGAATTATTTCCCACAGAAGTTGAACAGAAAACTGTAAAGCAGAGTAGTCGCCGTTGTACTAAGAAGTAATCTCACGATGATAAGATATATATAGAACTGGAAATAGAAATTATGAATACCAAAACTAACAATACATTAGCGACAGCAACTAATGGGTCTAGTTTAGCAGATATATTGGAAAGAGTTCTGGATAAGGGGATAGTCATTGCTGGAGATATTTCTGTTTCCGTTGGTTCGACAGAACTTCTCAGCATTAAAATTCGCCTGTTAATTTCTTCTGTGGATAAAGCTAGAGAAATAGGGATTAACTGGTGGGAAAGCGACCCCTATCTCAGCAGTCAAAGCAATTCTCTAATGGAGGCAAATCAAAAACTTCTTGACCGAGTTGCTTCCCTAGAGTCAGAGATAAAAGCACTTAAGAGCGATGGATATGAATATCATACCAATGGTCAGTCTCCAAATAACAGTAACAATAATGGTCACAATAACGGGAAAACATGGCAATAGATACAGCAATAAAAATCAAAACTAGCAAAGATATTCTCAGTAGTAAAGCTATTCGTGGGTGTTTGTCTTGTCGCGGTTTCCATGGTCGCAATAATAGAGCAGTGGAAAGAGCTAGAATGCGTATTGCCAGAACTGAAGTTATGTCTCACAGAGAACTTCAACAATGGCGGTTTGTTCGATGGCAAGCTTTACAACGTTTGAGAATTTAGAATTTAGAATTCAGAATTTAGAAGTAATTCCTGACCAGTTAGTTAGCAAGAGCCAAAAAATTACACCCCTACTCCCCCACTCCCCTACTCCCCTACTTCTTATGTCTCCAGAAGAACCCTCAATAATTCCTATTGGCAAATCTAAAAGTAAGTCTGAAGCAGGGTTAGCTCCATTGTTATTAACAGTAATTGAGTTAGTACGGCAATTAATGGAAGCTCAGGTAATTCGGCGAATGGATGCAGAAATGTTGAGTGATGAAGAATTAGACCGTGCTGCCGAAAGTCTGCGACAGTTGGAAGAACAGGTGATTAAACTGTGCGAAGTATTTGATATTGACCCCGAAGATTTGAATTTGGATTTGGGTGAAATTGGTACTTTGTTGCCCAAGTCGGGAGAGTATTATCCAGGAGAAAATTCTGAAAGTCCTTCTATATTGGAATTATTAGACCGAATCATTAATACTGGGGTGGTTTTGGATGGCAGTCTTGATTTGGGGTTAGCAGAGTTAAGTTTGATTCATGCTCGTTTACACTTGGTTTTAACTTCTAAACCAATTTCTCAAAGATAAATCATAATTTTTGAGGTAGTCTTCCATATTTTTAATTATTAATATCATGTCCGGTTGAATAGTTACACTTTGGAGGAAGGAAGGCAAATAACAGAAGGCAGAAGGGCAAGAAAGGTTCAAAGGGAAAAGGTTTTTTTATCACTGATTATCCGGACATAATATAAAATAAGTTGCATGTAAAAACAAGGGTAAAAAAAGTAATGCTATAGTTACTGATATCTACAAAACTTAAAGTTTAAGGATATATAAATATGAGCTTAGATTTAGATAAAGAACAGGTTAAACAATCTCACCAACAGTTAATTAGTCAATATTCAAGTTTAACAGAAAACATTTCCAGCATTAATTACCAACCTTGTAAAATTGCCAGAAAATACTTATCAACAACTTTAGGTGATATTAGTTATTGTCTTCGCGAAAAAATGCCTAACCACCGCCGGATTGCCAAAGTATTTTCAAAATTTTTACAGGGTATTATCATTATTTATATATTTTTTAATCTAAACTTTTTTATTATCACTGTTATCTTAGCAAAGATTCCATTCGTAAGCCAATTCATTAATAGAATATTTGTTATATCACATATTAAATCTAGGTTGGTTCAAATGAAAGAGATTTACATTTTCAAAAGTAATCAAACCTCTGATGGCACAATAAAAGATTTTCTGAAACCGCTTATTGAAGAATGTAAAGAATTTTCTTCTGTCTCTTCTCTAAATATGACTTATATATACATTTTTAGATTAATTTGTATATCTCCTGTTATAGCTTCCTTAGGCAAATTATTTAGCGAGATTAATCAATTACCTTTGTGGGATGTAATTATAATTTATTTTATAGTTTTTTTGGCTTTGCTTCTTTATTTACCATTTATTTATAAACGCTTCATTTTCATCGAAAAAAAAATTTATAATTTGGAAAATAATTTGTTTGATAGTATAAATAAATTCAAACAAAGAGAATATGCTTGGGATTTATTAATGTTAACAGTTTTCTCTGTTTCTGGATTCTATAGTACTTTTAGAATAATGTGGCCGTGGATATCTAGTATTTTAGATAGCGATATGCATATTTTATATATAATCCAGTTATTAGATTTAATTGCTCTTATAACATTGTGGTTAATCCGTAGATATAGTAGAACTTAGACAAAAAGTCCTAAAGAAATTTCCACTACCATATAAAAAAAGGCAAACGATAATCAGTTAACTTCTAACTTCTGACTTCTGACTTCTGATTTCAAATAAATGCAGCACGTTCGACCGACAGAACATCCTCTGAATCTAAAGCTTTTCTTATAATCATTATCTTTTTAAGAATTAAATGCTATTATTTTAATTTTTTTCGCAATATATCAGTAGACAGAGCGATCGCCAAAATTATCAAATTCTCTTGCTTCACTCACAGCAATAAATTAACTTCTGACTTCTGATTTTTGACTTCTGACTTCAAATATATGTTACCAGGTTACAAAAATGGTTTAAAAAATGGGTTAGTGTTGAGTACGTAAAGTTAATAAACTAGATAAAATCTACTTTTCAGCACATCTAATACCCCACTTGAAATAGCAGTCAGCGGTCAGCGGTCAGCTATCAGCTCTCATGAGGAGGCTTTAATGAATATAGACTGTTTCAGCCAGTTTTTATAGTAAGTATAAATTCTGACAATTAGTCAAGCTTTGATCTCAAACTAAAAGCAATAGCTGATGGCTGAAGTGCTGACGGCTGTTGGCGCAGCATTCCGGAGGAAATGCTTACTAACAAATAAATAATGTTGACAATTATTGGTTGCGGTAATCTTAACCGTAGTGATGATGGGGTAGGAGTAATTATTGCTCAACGCTTGCAGCAATATTTGACTGAACATCCTCATCCGAATGTCCGAGTTTATGACTCCGGTACTGCGGGAATGGAAGTGATGTTTCAGGCACGGGGAACTCAGCAATTAATTATTCTGGATGCTAGTGCTACAGGTTCTGAACCAGGTGCAATATTTAAGGTGCCTAGTTCGGAGTTGGAAGCACTACCAGAACCTAGTTATAGTTTGCATGATTTTCGTTGGGATAATGCTCTAGCGGTGGGTCGAAAAATATTTCGGGAGGATTTTCCTCAAGATGTAATTGTCTATTTAATAGAAGCTGAATATTTGGATTTTGGTCTAGAACTTTCTTCTGTAGTTCAACGTTCTGCTGAGAAGGTTTTTCAAGAACTTATATCAACTTTAATTGATTAAGTATCTGTGAAAATGGGCGTTGCTGAATTGAAGTATGAATGCGCGATTGTTTTGTTCTCGCCTTCGCCCCCGCGCATCCCCCATTCAACAAAAAGCGCAGCATCCTCTGGCTTCCCATCCTTCAAATGCGCAGCATCCTCTGGCTTCCCCCTTCCCAAGGGGGACGGGAGGGGGATTAATAAGGGGGGACTTTTAGAGTTTTATTCCCCCCAATTTTGGGGGGTTAGGGGGGCTTGCATCATACCCAGAATCAGCAACGCCTGAAAATGAATTTAACTAGCTATCAGCTATCAGCTATCAGCCTAAAAATTTGCGCATATAATTAGGCATCTGTTTGCAGAGCATTCCGGAACGGAAAAGCTTGGGTAAAACATCCCCGACTTCTAGCTTGTCGCTTAATTTTAGGAGGGGTTTAAAATCTTTTCATCCGGAATGCTACGCAAACGCGCAAAGCTGACCGCTGATAGCTGACGGCTGAATGCTTACCCATAACACAAGGAAATTATCATGGACGAACAAAGAACAGAACAATATTATGAATTAATTGATAAATTAGTACAATGTCCTAATGGAAAAGAGCCTGATGTTTTAGATGAAAATATTGAATTAGTTGATGCTGGTTTTGTGTCAGTTTTAATGCAAGTTGGTCAAGCACAAATTCATCATGGTAATCAAGATGGAGCTAAGTTTTTATTCCATCTTGCTCGTGAATTAGCTAAACAATTAGGATTATATCCTGACCCTGAAGCTGCTGCAGCACCTGCCCAATAAGTAGATAATTAATGTTATGTTTTCTCAGACAGAAGCAGAAAAATTAGCCATTGATTTTTTGGGGAATGATTGGGAAATTCCCCAGGCAGAACAAGAGTGGTTTACTATTAGAAATACGAAACAAGAGCCTAATTGGTATATTGTGGAAGTAGCAATAGAAGGATATCCTGATTATTGGATTCTTCAGGTTTATGATACGGGTGAATGTGACCCTTGTTATACTTTTGTCTCTCCTTTAAGTGGTTCTCAAGATACAGATGATTTGCAGGAATTACCAGAATCTATTGCTAATATGATTAGCTTTGAGCGTAATTCACAAATGTCTGAAGCAGCAAAAGTTTGAATATAAAATACTAAATCAAGTTCGATATCTGGGGAAATATTAATAGTTGAAATTGGTTATTTATTCTGATTTTTTTCTATTAATAAACATTGATACGAGCTTGATTTTTTATATACAGAAGTTTCTTACTTGATTAAGTACATATATTAATAATTTGGCGTTGCTAAACAGAAAGATGAACTGAGTAATACCAGTTTGATAAATATTTGCTACAAATAGGTAGGCTATTTCTTAGGATTCAACCCACCCCTGCCCCTCCCCAACCCACCCCCGCCCCTCCCAGGAGGGGAGCCAGGAGGGGAAGGACTGAGTCAGAATAAATGGCTTTGATATCATTTTTAAGGTCGTAACTTATCTTTTTCTTCAAAAGTACATCTCCAAAAAAGTCTTTTAAATACTCAAATTATTCGTAAAATTCTTGTTTAAAAATAATATAATCTACTCATCCTAAATATTCTTTTTCGGATATGTCTAATGAAACAGAAAATATTTGATAGTTACGTTTAAATTTGTGAAGAAATGCAAATAGATACAACAGATTCTTTGATACCCATAAATATGTTATAATATTGTTAGTTTAAAATCAAAATAATGAAAGTTAGGTACAAATAGCGAATCTATCTAACACCAAGAGCAAAATACTGAGAGCGCAAAGCAATTGATTTTGCCCATGTTGTCTTGAACGATAGCCTAACTTGTTGTCAAGAAAAATACAAGTCAGGAGAAAATAAATCAACCAATTCTGAACTACAAAAATTAAATTATTTATCAAAATAATTGAGTCCCACCACCCCGCCTTTTAAGGCCAAATATTTTTGGAGCGAAGCTCAAATCCCCTACTTCCCCTCCACCAGAGGGGCGGGGGTGGGTTGGGTTAGGGCAGGGGTGGGTTAACTTCTGACTTCTGACTTCTGACTTCGTTAAAACTCAGACTAAAAAGACTGAAGAGAGAACACCAAACAGGAGAAAAAATTATGTCTATGTTTTGCGAACAATGCGAACAAACTGCCAGTGGACAAGGATGTCATCAATGGGGAGCTTGTGGCAAAAGTCCAGAACTCAACGCCATACAAGATTTATTGGTTTACTGCTTGCGTGGGTTGGCACAAGTCAGACTCCGAGCAAAAGAATTAAATATTCCCACAACAGAAATAGATATTTTCATCTGTGAGTCAATATTTGCCACAATGACAAATGTTAACTTTAACAAAAAAAGCTTTGCTGAATATATCAAACAGGCGATCGCTCACCGGGAAAATCTGAAAACAAAAATCCAAGAAACTAATACATCTATTCAATGGTCTGCTTTAGTTAACTACCAACCAGACTATACAGAAAGTTTATCCCTCCAAGGCGAAAATGTTTCCCTGAAATTTCTTACTCAGTCTGGCAGTAACGTTGATATATTCTCCCTCAAACTCACCGTTATTTATGGCATCAAAGGAGTTGCTTCTTACAATTTCCATGCTCAGGAGTTGGGAGAAGAAGATGAAAAAATTTATGACTTCATCGCCGAAGCATTAGTTGCCCTGGATAACCAAGACCTTACCCTGGATGACTGGGTAAACCTAGCGTTGAAAGTGGGAGAAATTAATCTCAAAACAATGGAACTTTTAGATGCAGGTCATACCAAAACCTACGGTCATCCCGTTCCCACCACCGTACCTTTGAACCCCCGGACAGGAAAAGCAATTTTAGTTTCTGGGCACGATATTAGACAACTCGCAGAAATCTTAAAACAAACTGCTAATACTGGCATTACCGTCTACACTCATGGAGAACTTTTACCTGCTCACGGTTATCCGCTGTTGAAGCAACAATATTCTCACTTCTACGGTCACTATGGCACCGCTTGGCAGAATCAAACTAAGGATTTTGCTAAGTTCCCTGGTCCAGTTATCGTCACAACTAATTGTTTGATGCCTCCCCATGAAAATTATGAGGATAAGTTGTTTAGTATTGGTCCGGTGGGATATCCCGGAATGACTCATTTGGATGCGACAACAGATGGTATCCCTGATTTTACTTCTGTAATTCAAAAGGCGTTGTCGATGCCTGGGTTTACTGAAGATGGTGAACCGAAACAGGTAATGGTTGGTTTTGCTCGAAATACAGTTTTGAATGTTGCTGATACTGTGGTAGAGGCAGTGAAACAAGGAAAAATTCGTCATTTCTTTTTAGTCGGTGGTTGCGATGGAGCAAAACCTGACCGCAATTATTATACGGAATTTGTGGAAAAGGTACCAGAAGATTGTGTGGTTTTGACTCTTGCTTGTGGTAAATTCCGCTTTTTCGATCAAGAAATGGGTATGATTGGGGAAATTCCTCGGTTGATGGATGTTGGTCAATGTAATGATGCTTATTCGGCAATTCAAATTGCTGTAGGTTTGGCAAAAGCTTTTGATGTGGGTGTGAACGAGTTGCCGTTGTCGATGATTTTGTCTTGGTATGAGCAGAAGGCAGTAGCTGTATTGTTGACTTTATTATATTTGGGAATTCAGGATATTCGGTTGGGACCAACTTTACCTGCATTTATTTCGCCCAATGTGTTCCAGTTGTTAAGCCAAAAGTATAATTTACAGGCGATCGCTACTCCGGATGAAGATTTAGCTGCTTGTTTGGGTTGATTGGGATGTTTATCGTCAGAATTTAGAATTCAGAATTTAGAATTTAGAATTCAGAATTCAGAATTTAGAAGTAAAGAAAGGATTTGAATAGCATGAATTTTTAAATTCGTATTCAATAGAACATCTGTATTAAGATCGGGAGTCAGGAGTTAGCTATTGATAGTGGCGTGAACCACCTAAAAATGTAGGTTGGGTAGAATGAAGTGTTAGCGCAGTTTCCCGGAGGGAAACCCAACACGCGCGTTGTTGTTCGGTTTATCCTACGGATAAGCTCCGAAGATCCTTTCTCAACCCAACCTACGGTTATTAATACCAATTTTATTTTCATCTAAATAAGTAGCCAAGATAACAGTTTTTTTTAATGGTAAATGATATTAATAGTGTCGTTTTCATCAAAAAATTAGTCTGCTCTGCTTTCTCTCTCATCCCTCTACCTTATTCCTTACCTTCATAAATATTGGTTCTGTAGATCGCCGGATTTAGCGTAGTATGCGATCAATAATATTACTCAAATTCGGCAAAAATATAAAAAGAGTATAAACAATAAGAGGGTAATTGAGTATATTGATAAAATAAAAATAACTTTAAAGTTAGACTTGGATAATCATAACAAAAACAACATATTTTTGTTGAAAATACTAATTTATTAAAAACTGTGCTTCAAACTATTAGTGATACCTCCGTTAGAGCAGCATTGAAAGCTATAGAATCTGAATCAGCAAATGTTGCAGAAAAAATTCAGATGCTGATAGAAATGGCAAATGGGTTGCAACAAAAACCAAAAGACCCTAAACAACTAGATGATGCTATTGGTTTATATCAACAAGCTATAGAATTATCCAGCAACGATTATCCTTTGCTGCAAGCAAGAGCATTGGTAGGAATGGCAACAGCCTTAAGATCTATGCCAGGAGAAGGACCAGATCTATTGCTGGAGGCAAGAGAAGCTTATGAAACTGCCCTAGAAATATTACGGGAAGAAGGAATACCTGAAGAAGTTGCAGAAGTGGAAATGAATTTAGGCTTGGTATTACAAGCATTAGTTAATTTTAACTTGGCAACAACTAAACAGGTAATAGAAACATATCAACGGGGGTTACTAATATTTACCGCAGATAAACACCCGCAAGAATATGCCATATTACAGAATAATATCGCGATCGCCTATCTCTCGATGACCCTATCTCCAGAAAGAGAAGGTATGCGACAAGCAATGGCAGTACAATCATTTGAGGAAGCATTAAAGGCAGTTAACCTCATCGAACATCCCAAGGAATATGCGATGTTGCAAAACAACTTGGCCAATGCCTTACAATACCTCCCCAGTCTGCATCCGGTAGATAATAATTTGCGGGCATTAACTGCATACAATGAAGCCTTGAAAGTCCGTACTGCAAAAGATACACCATTAGAGTATGCAGCTACAATCTCTAATAAAGCCAACCTGCTATACAACTTACCAGATAATCCAAAACACCCAGAAGCAGGAAATCAGCAAAATCTACTCCAGGCAAAAATGCTCTACGAAGAAGCTCAAGCAATTTTTTGTCAGTATAGCGAAGTAGAAAGAGCAACAATAGTTTCGGAAGCATTAGCAGCAGTAGAAAGTGAACTATCACTTTTTGATGTTGAAATAGCAGTCAGCGGTCAGCGGTCAGCCATCAGCTCTCAAGGCGTATGATGGGGGTTTCCTACCCCCAGAACACACACACCATTAATTTTTTAGAATAAGCGTGGGGGACACCGAACCCGCCGATTTTAGCTAAAAGCTGATAGCTGATAGCTAGTTAAGTCAGCAGTTACTAAATAAAAAGGAGAATCAACGAAATGAGCAGTCTAATTACTGTTTTCAATACTCTGATTACAGACTTGGAAGCTATACCAAGCTTTCAAATTTTTATCAGTGACTTAGTTACTGGAGAAATTACTCTACTAACAGCCATATTTTGGCTAGGACTTGCTAGCGGAATTTCGATTATCGCTGGTGCTATTGGTGGAATATGGTTAGCAAGAAAAGATTTAGGTTATAGTCTAGCTGCCATGATTGGTGGGCTGTTTGGCCCTGCTGGTGTAATTCCGGCAGTTATTGTTGGCTTGGCAATTTTAAAATTTGTTTAGGAGCAAGACATTAATTTGGGGAGGATGCACAGATGTTTGGCATCTTGCTCGCTGATTAGACATCTGGTGATCATAAAAAATAAAATCAATTGTCACACTCTTATTTATCAATTCTTTCCCCTACTGCCTCTTTTGGAGGAGATGTCTAATTAATGTATTTGTCAACCCTCAGTTGAAAAAAGGAGAAACAATTATGCTAGAAGTTGGTTGGTTTAGCACCAAATTATTACTCAAAGGAAAACTACTACGAAATCCATTTTATTTTTTCAAACAAGTAACTATAGCTACTTCTTTTGGTGCTTTATTACTAATAGCAATGGCAAAAATGGGCACAACACTATTGCTTCCAATTATTATTTCTAGTCTGGTAACTGGAATCTCTATGCCATTTTTGCTGAAAGATCTGAAGTTGCAATAGGAAGAAAATCATTAAAATGACCAAAAAATTAGGTCAATAGCCTCCCCTTTTAAGGGAATAAAAAGCTGTCGTAGCGCAGCTTCCCGTAGGGTGGGATGGCGAGAGGAACTCGCCATATCCAATGAACCAAAAGAAAAGAGAATTCTGTATTTTCAAGCCTCCCTATTACAGGAGGTACTGTTAACGCAGTTCCTCCGACAGGAGGCTAACTGATAACTGATAACTGATAACTGATAACTGAAGTGACTCAAGCTAAACTTCCTTTGCAAGAATCTGTGAGTCTAGAATCTCTAGTATCTGATATTACTCACTTTGAGCAGGCGATCGCTCATTGGGATGAAAATCAAAAGGTAGTGGTTGAAGGGTTGAAAAATGCCATAGAAGCATTACACAAAGAAGCTTTAACCCGATTAATTCGTAGTGTTAAACAGGAGTCTATGCCAGCATTGCGTCAGGCAGTGCAAGATGAAGTAGTTTATAGTCTACTGCGCTACCACGAATTGATTAAACCACCTACACCTTCTCTAGAAATTAGGATTCAACAGGCATTAGATGAAGTGCGTCCCGGTTTGCAAAGCCATAATGGCAATGTGGAATTAGTCGCCATCAAACTACCCGATACCGTGGAAGTAAAATTAGTGGGAAATTGTAGTAATTGTCCTGCTTCAACCTTAACCATGAAAGAAGGAGTCGAGCAGGCAATTAAAACCCACTGTCCGGAAATCAAAAATGTGGTTTCGGTCAATACTCCGGTTAGTGGAAAAGCAAACAATACTATTGCGAGTCCCTTTGCTGCACAAGAGGAAACAGGTTGGGTTGCTTTAGCAAATATTGACCAGATACCGAAAGGTGGTATTTTAACTATTGATGTGGATGGGTTGAAATTAATTTTGACTCGTGTGGGTAATAATGTCATTGCCTATCGTAATAGTTGTAGTCATTTAGCTAAACCTTTAGATAAAGGAGAAGTAATAGAAGGTATTCTAACTTGCCCATTTCATAACTTTAAGTATAACTTAGCAACCGGAGAATGTTTAACTGCTCCAGAAATGACCTTACAACAATATCCGGTAACTATGAGAGGCGATCGGATTTTGATTCAGTGTGATGCGTAAATACGTGTGACTCTTTCCTATATTGATATGCGTACATAATTTTCATATCTTATGAGAAATTCTTCTGTAGATAACTGATATTTAGTCTCAAATTTCTGCAGTCTTTGTTTTGTTCGTTCAATACCATCAGACGGCGTTGGTGAATTAAGGTATGATTGGAGAAATTCGCGATCGCTGCTAATATCTATAGAACCCCTGAGTGGTATCTTTTGAAGAAAAGGTATACTTAGTTAGTCATAGAGCTGGCGTTGTGCCCACAGCGTACGCCAATTATCATCAACAACAGTTGGGTAAATGCCAGCCTTCAAACAGTTTGACAGACTTCGAATAGGTCTT
>JAAHGF010000044.1 GCA_010672585.1 Okeania sp. SIO1I7
ATTTAGACGATCGCTTCATGTTCACTGCGGCTGGACTCTGGAATTTCTACCTGATGGCAGCATAGTTTCATCAGTGAAAGCCAGAATTTTCCATGTCACTTTTAGGTTTTATTTCGCGACAAGTCTAATAATGCTATATTGTTAAGAGTTGTGGCTAAAGAGGGATGATTTTTTGGCAGTGCAATTTTTTTTATTTCTAGAGCTTGTTTGAGCAAAGCTTCGGCTTCATTGTACTGCTTTTGAGTACGGTATAAGTATGCTATGCCACCTAGTGGGTGAGCAAGGTAGGGGTTATTTTCTGGTAGTGCTATTTTGTAGATTTCTAGAGCTTCTTTGAACAATAGTTCCGCTTCCTTATACCGTCCTTGTGCCGAGTATAATAATGCTAAGTTGTTGATCTTGTGAGCAAGGTCTGGGTAAGTTTCTGGCAGTGCAATTTTATCAATTTCTATAGCTTGTTTGAACAAAGGTTCAGCTTTATTGTATTGCCCAGTTAAGCGATATAATTCTGCTAAGTTGTTAATAGCAACTGTTACAGCTCTATAATTATTTTTTTTTCCGAATAACAATAACTTTTCACTAATACGGTATAATTTTCCCAGGATGTTGAGCATAGCTTCTAAAGCATTTTGGCTTTTAGCATAGTAGGTTTTTCCGCTGATTTGCTGCGCTAGTTTTACTGATTGTTGGGCAATGGGAATAGCTCCATCATATCGACCTAACTTTTGGAGTTTATTAGCACGATAGTTCAAAAATCTATAACGTATTCCTTGAATTACTATATAAACGAATAAAATGCAGGAAATGTAAAAAAGTAAAATAGAAACATAATAACCGAAATAAATAAGTGCATTTATCGCGCCAATAATGAATACTTTTATCCAGTTCAACATGATTTACTTCTTTTATTTTTGTTAATAGATAATTTGTTTTGTTTCTTGTTGGATTGTTAAATTCTTCTGAGAAGTAGCACAACAAAGGTTTTTCAGATAACTATAGACGACAGCAACAACATATAAACGTGCCATAGCTCAAGCTGCGTCATTTTCCTGAATAGCACGTTTGATTTCTTCCGTATTAGCTTCAGCATAAACCCAAGCATTTTCTAGATCGGAAATACGCAGACTAGGGTAACACTTGAGAAGTTCAGCATCGCTTACTCCCAAATTTCGATAATTCACCAACACCCACACAGGAATGCGAGTACCAAAAATACAAGCATCACCACCACAAACACCGGGAGTCTTTTCAATACCAGACCAACTGCTAGCTAAACTTTCCTTGTTATCCTGAATAGCATCTGCTTCTACCAAAATCACCTTAAGTTTTTTTCCCTCTAATTCTGGACTGAGTTGTTCGCTAAATATCAGATTGCCATTTTGACAAGTTGCTTGTAGAACTTTGTACATATTAATTTGCTCCTTTTATTGGAAAAGTATTATGAGAAGTGGCACAACAAAATAGTTACAAAAGGTTATCTTTGCTAGATTTATCCTACGGATAAGCTGGCGCTAACGGTTTCCTCAACCCAACCTACAGTTATTGAAATTATACTAAAAGAACCTTAATTTGTTATAATACCCATCTAAGGCAATTTTTTCCCTCAATTCCTTTTTCGGGAAATAGAGGCGATCGCTTTTTAAATGGAGTAAAACAATGACCAATAAAGAAAAAATTTACGCAGAAATAGAGAGTATTTCAGAAGAATATTTCGAGGAACTCTACTGGTTAATTAAAAAGTTTGCAGATGCAAAACCAATTAAAAAAGAATCTACATTTATGTCTAAATTGAAAAGTATAGAAATAGAAGGTCCAGAAGATTTTGCTGCTAATTTAGATTTGTATCTAAACGGAGAGAAAAGTGTCGAATAAAACATTTGTAGATACCTCGTTTGTAATAGCTTTAATCAATAAGCGACACCGATACCATCAACAAGCTAGGGAATTAGCCGATCGCTTTGATGGCTATCCTTTATTAAGTACCGATGCCATTTTGCTAGAAATTGGTAATGCTCTGGCGCGAAATTATAAAGATAAAGCGACCGAAATAATCGAACACTTTTTGAGTTCCCAACAGGTAGAAATTGTTCGGTTAACTCCTCAATTATTTGACAAAGGATTTGCTTTGTACAAAAGTTATCAAGATCAATCTTGGGGATTAGTAGATTGTATTTCTTTTGTAGTTATGCGTGAGGCAAATATTACTCAAGCTTTAACCTGCGATCGCCATTTCAGACAAGCTGGTTTTCAGACTTTAATAAGTTGATTTTATAGATTTTACAGATTTTTTATCTATTACATAAAAAAGTTTAAATCAGTTGAGGTTTAAAACTTCAAAGTTCAGGTTTTAAACCTCTCAGTAGCAACAATAAATCCGTACATCCGTGGCAAAGTCAGTGTCTAGCTGAAGCTTCCGCCACCCGATAATTCGTATACCACAAAGTACAGTCTGACTCACCCTCAAAATATACCAAAAATTCCTGCAAATGCTTTCCCTGTAACTGCAAAGGTTCTTCCTCTGGTTTCGGCAACCAATCTAACTTTGGACGTTTGGGAGCGATCGCTACTATTATCTCCTCAACCCCAGTCTTACCACTCAGTTTAAAAGATTTTCTGGGTGTTCCCTCCAATAGCTCTAACCACTTCTATTGGCATTCCTAAATTTGCCATTTAAGGTAATAGTTATAGTTCAAAAAAACCAAGAGGAAAAAATGTCTCAATCAATCAAAATCTTATTAATCTCAATTATTGCTGGAGGTACTTTCGGTTTTCTCTCAGTCAGCAATGATCAAAATACCAAAGAAATTAGTCAAGCTATTGGAATAGGAGTAACTATGACATCTAGTACATATGCTTTACTAAGAAGCTTAAAAGATACCGACGAATAGTTAAATAGGGACCTTGCGTGCAAGGTCCCTACAAAGTTATCATTCTTCCTTGCCAGACATTTTTCATCCCCATTTACAATTAAAAAAGCTTATTTTTCTAATTAACTGCAAATTCTGTATAAGGACGTACTTCTGGTGGATGAAAACCCAAAACAATTTGATTTTTCGGAATACCTGCATTGACTAAATCTAAAGCGATACCATCCTCTAAACTATCCCGATGTACCAGATTTTATCTCCAATTACTTCTACATGAACTAGACATCCATGAACTTGTACATCATTCTCCCATCCCTGAGTAATTAATAAAAAATTATTCCTATCTTCACTAATAATTAAACGACATTGTAAATCTCCATAAGCATAAGGAATTTCTGTATATTCCTGAAGTTGCTGTCGAATAATTTATCGATATTGAACTAAGGTATCCATTATAATTAATAATTAATAATTAACAATTAATAATTGTTGAACGTATCGTGATCGAAGTCTTTAGCTGGTATTAATTATTTTTTTTGAATGGATAAATCAATATATAAATCAAGGAAACAGTGGGAGCATCTTGCTCCCTAACTATTCTTGCCTTAACAGATACAACGGATTCCACCTTGGTGAGGTACACCCACGCGAGCAAGATGCTCGCACTGGGAACATTCAATTATTAATATCTGTACTTCATATACTTGGAATCTGCTGTATTACTACATTCTAAGAAATCATTTGTCCACTTACAACAAATAACTGTTTTTCTCTACCATTTCGGATAATTTTGAATTCCAATTTTTCCCCTACACTACTATCTTCAACTTTCCTCTGTAATTGTTCTGCACTAACTATTGGTTGATTGTCAATTTCTAGAATTACATCTCCTCTGCGAATGCCTGCTTTTTCTGCCGCAGTACCAGGCAAAACTTTCATTACTAAAACTCCATTTACCTCTGGCAAAATTAAAGGAGAATTGGGGTCAGCATTATTTTCTTTGGCAATTTCTGGTGTCAGAGAAATCATCTGAATACCAACAGAAGGATAGGGTAGTTGTTCTCCACTAGCTAGTATATATTTGATTTCTTTTAAATCTGTAACTTCATCTGTTCCTTTTACCTCTCCAATAAACTGTCTATCATCATTCAAACTCACAGTTACTGTGTCAACTTTATCTACTACATGAGCAGAAGAAATCATTTGTCCACTTACAACAAATAACTGTTTTTCTCTACCATTTCGTAGAATGTTAAATTGCAATTTTTGACCAACACCACCAGCTTCAACTTTCCTCTGTAATTGTTCTGCATTAAAGATTGGTTGATTGTCAATTTCTACAATTACATCTCCTCTGCGAATGCCTGCTTTTTCTGCCGCAGTACCAGACAAAACTTTCGTTACTAAAACTCCTGTTACCTCTGGCAAAATTAAAACAGAATTGGGGTCAGCATTATTTTCTTTAGCAATTTCTGGTGTCAGAGAAATCATCTGAATACCAACAAAAGGATGGGGTACTTGTTCTCCACGAGCTAATACATCTTTAATTTCTTTAGCTTTATTGATAGGAATAGCAAAACCAATACCCATAGCATCAGCTCTAATTGCAGTATTAATCCCAATTACTTCACCTACTCCATTTAACAACGGACCTCCTGAATTTCCAGGATTAATCGCTGCATCAGTTTGAATAAAGTCTAATCTTTTATCAGGAATTCCTACTGCTGAACTAGGACGTTTTAAAGTACTAATAATTCCTAAAGTTACAGTATTATTAAATCCCAAAGGATTTCCTACTGCTATTGCCCAATCTCCTACCTGTACTGCATCAGAATTTCCCAGAGCTGCTACTGGTAAAATTTCACCTTTTGTTTCAACTTCAACTACTGCTAAATCTGTAACTTCATCTGTTCCTTTTACTTCCCCAATAAACTGTCTACCATCATTTAAAGTTACTGTAACTTTGTCAGCTTGATCTACTACATGAGCATTAGTTAAAATGATGCCTTTAGAGTCAATAATGAAACCCGAACCTTGACCTTTTAATAATTCTTGTGAAGGAGGTTGTATTGGTAATTCACTACCAAAAAAACGTTCAAAAAAAGGGTCTTCAAAAAAAGAATTGTTTGGGCGAGTAATTAATCTTTCTGTGTCAATTCTCACCACAGCTGAACCAACTTTATTTACTGCCTCTGTCACAAAACTATGACTACTTCTAGTATTGATATTCTCTGGTGAAGTTTGCAATGCTAATAACTGAGGATTTGATAATCCTTGGAATAGTCTTGAAGCTGCCATTGCTGGAAGGGTAGGTAGACAAGCAACTATTAAAGTAAAAGCAACAATAATGGCCAATAATTGAGAAGTTATTTTGGTAGTTGTTTGAGAAAATTTGCGCAATATCATAGCATTAAAGTTTGATAGACTAACTAAGTAGGATTGGTGTTATAATATTCCTAATCCTAACTATATTATACTCAAAATCTATGGTTGTATCTCAGAAACAACAAAAAGAACAGCTACCTCATAATCAAGCCAAAGCAGAGTCAAATTCGGAACATAACCACAACTCCTCTGCTCATCCTCATGTTCATAGTGAAGAATCCCTACAACGTCTTGTGAATAGATTATCAAGAATTGAAGGGCACGTTAGAGGAATTAAAACTATGATCAAAGATAGTCGTCCTTGTCCTGATGTCTTAGTACAAATAGCTGCTGTTCGTGGTGCTTTAGACCGAGTAGCTCGTATGGTTTTAGATAACCATTTATCTGATTGTATTGCCCGGGCAACTCAAGATGGAGATATTGATGTTGAAGTTGAAGCTTTAAAGTCTGCTTTAGACCGATTTTTACCTTAATTTATTATGTTTTTCGGATAAATTTTTACCTTTATCTATTAAAGTTAAATCAATGATTTTACTAGAAAATTACGTGATAAATTAGCTGCAAAATCAACAGTAAATGTAATCATACTCCATACTTCATTTTACTTTTCAGCAAAGCAAGAAAAAGATTTCATTAAACAACTTATGTTAAAAAAAATAGCTTTGTGGTTACTTTGGATTGGGTTTAGCAGTTACGCATTTCTGCTAGCACCTCCTGACCAGCCAGATACTTTAGAATTAATTCAAAAATTGTCAACAGGTCAGTGGGAAAATATCAATCCGTTGATTGTATCTCTATTTAATATTATGGGAATATGGCCATTGATTTATAGTTGCTTACTATTCTTTGATGGCAGAGGACAAAAAACACCAGCTTGGTTATTTTCAACATTATCATTTGGAGTCGGAGCATTTGCTATTTTACCCTATCTAGGATGGCGTCAACCTAATCCAAATTTTTCAGGAAAAAAGAACTTATTTTTAAATATTTTAGATTCTCGAATTTTAGGAATTGCTTTAACAGTAGGTACAATTTTATTACTAATATACGGTTTAACAAATGGCGACTGGGAAGATTTTATTCAACAGTGGCAAAGTAGTAGATTTATTCATGTAATGAGTCTAGATTTTTGTCTGTTGTGTCTATTATTTCCTACTTTATTAGGAGATGATATGAGCAGGCGAGAAATGAAAAAATCTCCCTGGTATTGGATAGCATTAATTCCACTTTTAGGTCCATTAATTTATTTATCTGTACGTTCACCTCTATTAGCAGCAGATGCCTCTACAATATCAAATCAACAAGAAGCTACATTCAACAATTAATAATTAATTATTAATTATTAATTATTAATAATGGGTTTGCTGATTAAATCTAAAAGCATTGAAATATAGGCGAACGGCCGTTTGCTTCGCATAACTATCGTTAACGCCCCTACAATATTGACTATTTTCCCCTAATCTTGAATTATACCAATGCTACCGGATTTGATCTCAATCCAGAATAAAAGCTCTCCTACTCCCCCACTCCCTCACTCCCCCACTCCCCCACTCCCCCACTCCCTCACTCCCCCACTCCCCCACTCCCCCACTCCCCTACTCGCATTCCCGTTTTGTCATATCATGCCTATACCGAAACATATCCTCTAGTCGAGAATCTACCCACCAACCTAAAAAAGATTCCGCTAACCAATCTCCAGGCAAAGAAAAAGCGATCGCATCAGTTAACCTCGTCTTACCATCTTCTTCACTAAACTGATGACGATGAGTCCAACTAGCCATTGGCCCTTCTTTCTGTTCATCAGTAAACAGACGATATTTTTCACACTCTGTATGTACGGCCACCCACTTCACAGGAATTGGACCGAGCCAAATCTGAAATTCTGATATGGCCCCTATTTCCAGTCCACCTTGACGACGGATGATTTGGACTGGTTGCCAAGGCGGTGTCAGAATTTGCAGAATATCGGAACGTTCGTGAAATTCCCAAACAACTTCAACTGGTGCATTGATTAACGTTGAATACCGAAAGTGCAACATTCTTAATCCTCAAGAGTTATCACAATTATTGTTTTCTGAACTATTTTTATTCCAAACTTTACTAAATCTTTAAATTTTAAGTGTATTTGACTATAAAATTATGAAGATTTGGCAAAGTTGGTCCTGAGAGTACAGCAATATTACTGATTTTATTCCATAATAATATTCAAGAACCATATTCAAGGTATATGATTCTTGATTAGAGAGTTTAAATAATTTTTAGAGATGGGAGAAAAGGGAAAATATATACAGATTCCACCAAGGGTGAGGTACACCCATCGCGGGCAAGATGCCCGCACTTGCATTAATTCAATTGTTAATCTCTGTACTTCTTATGCGAGGAATCTACTGTATGAGCGTGTTTTTTTATACTGCCGATCGCGATCGTGTATATCAGTAATTATCCAATAGCGTAGCTCCCCCGGAGTTAGCACATAATATTAGTCAAAAACTCAGGTTAGAACTGTATTCCAAAATATGTAGTCTATGAAAAGCTATCTAGCGATCGCTACTGTATTGTCTACTTTGGGTATTCTTGCTGCTCCTAATGCTTTGGCAGCATTCTTCAACTTAGACAATATTAATGGATATATTGTAGAAACAGGAATAATTAGTGAAATAAATGAAACTGGACTTTAATCAAAAGTCATGCATCGAGTGCGTAATTTGTCGGTCTCCGTTGCTTTCGCAAAGACTATGCCAACAGTTGGGTAAGACGAATTCAAGACAGTCATGTATTCAAAAGTTGACTTCTCATAAGTTTCGGCCTTCAACAATATCCTAACATAATTGGGTAATGCTATATAGCAGTCGAAGCAAAGGTTAGGAGATATCAAAAGCTTAAAGCTCAGACAACGCCAGATTTTTCCTTCTTCCTTCTGCTTATAAGTACAGCAATTGAAATTAACTGATTTTACCGATTATTGGTATTACTGTAAGAGCTACTTCTCTGTAAGGCGATTACCAAATTGCTATTTTAACTGTCCCTGAAGTTACAGCTCTACTTGGCTTTTTGGTGGTTAGTACTCTAGTCTCAGACTAGAAGTAGAAGCTAATGTCAAAAACTAATCAAAAATACTTAATCTGACACAACAACATCTCTAAAGTTAGATGAGTTTTTTATTTCAAGAAACTTTACTTTCTGCAAATTAGTCTATTAATTAAGTATGAATTGTACTTTTTTATACAAGTTTTTTCGCTAATTAAAATTCAATTTTATATATTTTTAATAATGCACAACCTGCTAATTCAATTTACGGGTTTACGGAAAAATATTGTATAGAAAAACAATGTATAGTTCGCCACATACGAATGTAAAAATTTGAGTAAAATCGAACATGACCAGTAGAAAGTTAGAGATATTGCAGACTTGGAATTGATATAGAATTATATACTTTTGACAAATTTATCTTATAAAGATTTGGTAAAGCAAATTTCAAATAATTGCTAGTTTTATGAAGATGGAATAAAGATATTCAGTAAGTATAGCTATAAAAGTCTTATTAATTTATGATGTTGTTTAAGTTAAGTGATTAAACTTTCAAGTAAACAATCTTCATGGGAGCAAAAAATGTCTCAAAAAAGACTAAGATAAATGGCTGATTTATTATGAAGTTGAACGTAATTACTTATTTGATTCTTGATTAATTAAGTAGTGAAACGAAAATGTAGATGACCCCTAATAAATTACAAAACAAATGACTATGATTTTACCTCAATCTATAAATCAGAAAATCAAACCATCCCCAGCCTCAGCACAACTACTGATGCCACGTGTAAAACCATTAAATCCTACTGCTGCTTCTTACTACGATCTGACTAACTTAGGAACACTTGGAGGTGGTATAAGTGTAGCTAAAGATATTAACGATTCTGCTCAAATAGTCGGTTATTCAATTAACGATATAGGTCAAAAACAAGCCTTTGTATGGAACCTTAAAGAAGGTATGCAAGATATTGGTACTATTGGCAATGATTCTAGCTGTGCCTATAGTATTAATGACTATGGCCAAGTAGTCGGCTATTCTGTATCTGATTGTGGTCAACGGAGAGCTTTTATTTGGGATAAGATAAAAGGCATACATTGCCTTGATGCCAAAAGTAATAATTTGAGTGAGGCTTATGGTATTAATAATTCTGGTCAAGTAGTAGGTTTTTCTGTCACCAATAATGGTCAAAGAAAAGCTTTTATTTGGGATGAGACAAAAGGCATACAAAATCTTAGTATTTCTGATGATATAGAAAGTAGTGCCTACGCAATTAACTATTCTGGTCAAGTAGTAGGGTATTCTGTCTCTTCAGATTTAATCGTCAAAACTTTTATATGGAATAGTGACAAAGATATCCAAGAATTACCAGGTTTTTTAGGCTCAGATATTAATACATCTGGCCAGGTGGTTGGTTTTTATTCTGTACCTCAACACAATAACCGAGCTTTCTTGTGGAATAACACTGAGGAATTTCAAGACCTTGGTACTATTTCTAATAATGTCAACTTACAATTTTTTGACAGTGAAGCTAATAGTATTAACGATTCTGGTGTAATAGTTGGTTCTTCTGACAAGCTAATAAATACAGAGCAAGAAGGATTTGCTCAAAGAGCTTTTATTTGGGATAGTGTTAATAAGATGCAAGACCTAAATGATTTGATCGATCCTTCCTCCGGTTGGGTGCTGAGAGAAGCGCGCTCTATTAATAGTCATGGGCAAATTGTGGGATGGGGAACTAAAGGTCAAAGTTGTTGTGCTTTTCTGTTGACACCTATTTCCTAATAGAGATAATAGATAATACAATTAAATATTTATTGGTAGTGACTTTCTTCAATGATTCATACTCACACTTGAATACATATCGCTTTGCTTCTAGAAATAGGGGCAAAGCAACAGGTTAATAGCTTGTTTTTACTAGGAGAAAATAGGCTATAGCTTTGATTGAGTAATTGCAAACAAAAAGTAATTTTATTAGATTTCATTATTTTAATTTAATAGAATTTTGGAAATAATTGTTGTACTAGGGAAAACTCAAAATTTATGATAATAATTCCTGCTTTTATCGGATAGGTTGCTAAGAGATTACCTTTGTATAAAAATATCTATCATTTTCTACCCATTATAACCACTAATTAAGGCATTGCTAAGGGGCGGGATGAATATAAGTGGTAAGTGGAGGTAGGCATCCTGCCTGCCCAAAAATATAAGGAGCGGGCAAGATGCCCATTCCACTTCCACAAAACTATTAAAATCATCTACTTTCTGTTAATTAATTAGATAGTCTAAGCTTATATTGATTAATGTTATAGATATTTTTTAGCCCAAGCATATTTCCTTTTATCTTTTTTCAGTAGATATTCTATAATTTCTTTTCGCTTCTTCTTATTTCTAGTATCTTTAACTAATCGCTTAATTTCTTGATAAATATCTTTTGTATCAGCTCCTCTTTTTCGTGCCTCTTCAAACCAATAATCTCCATATTGATATTCTCCTAGACCAAAACAAATAGCTCCCAATAAAGTACAAGGATGATGACTTTTAGAATCAATTTCATGCGCTTGTAAAGCAAGATTTTTGGCTTCATTTAATTGCCTAACATCTCTAAAAGCAGCGCCTCTAGTTACAAGTATTCTAGACTTAAGGTCATTATCCTTTAATTTCTCTAAATTGACTTTACTTTTACTTGTAATTTCTAATGCTTTTAATGATAGATTTGCCTTACGCCAGTAACTACTAATTTTGGGAATTAGCCATTTATCTTTAGTTCTTTTAAATTCTTTCTCAAAAAAACTAGCCTCAATCCAATAATAAGTAGTTGTAATCTTGCTACCAGGAGTTAGCAAATTCTCAGTTTTTAACTGAGTAACCATTAATTTTTCTAATCGCTCTCCTTTATCTAACTTACTAAGAATATTGTAGAAAGGATCGAATTTTAATTCCCCGACTGTAGCTACATATTTATCTTGGAGTCTCATCCAATCTTTTTCCAAATATTTTTCTTCAGCTACTTTAATAATTTCAGTCAAACCATGTAACTTTAACCAATCAATATCTACCTCTGTTAGTCCCTCAACTTGCTCTACTTTTTGGAGAATTTTATACAAATTACTATCAGGTAATGAGTCTTCAAATTCAGTCACTTTGTATTTTTTCTTGAGTTTAGTAAATTCTCTTTTTTGTTTTTGTTTCTCCGCAATATCATCTCTTTTTTGTTTTTGTTTCTCTGCAACGGAAAATGTCTCAGTTAGTTTATTTTCTTCTAACCAATCTAATTCTGATTGCTCAAGAATAGTTTCTGTTTCTAGTTTTTCCAATATTGAAAATAATGGACTTGATATAGATTTATCGGGATATTTAGTAGCTTGATACTTATCTTTTAGTTTTGCAAACCTAGCTTCAGCCTCTCTTTTTTTCTCCTGCTCGAAATAAATTTCTAGAGTTTCCAAGAAACCATTATTCGATAACCAATCAGACTCTTCCGTACTTAATTTCTCTGTTAAGTCGAGTTTTTTGAGGATAAAAAACAATGGTGTATCCCGGAAAAAATCTTCATACTTAGTGGCATGGTATTTAATTTTTAATTTGGCAAATTCTGTAAGATTACTAGCGATCGCCACAGTTTCCTTAAGACAATTATCTTCAAGTAATCTAATTTCTGAATCAGTTAATATATTTTCAGTATCAAGTTTAAAAAGTAGCGGATGTAAAAGACTAAATTCTATATTTTTTGGTACTTTATATTTTTCTTTAAGAACCAATAACTCATTTTTTAATGCTTTAAACTCAGTTTTCTTGTATTGCTCTAAGTTAAGCTCTAACTTAATTAGTTTGATAGTTTCAAAAAGTTGATTTGCTTCTAAGTATTGAAATTCTATGTCTGTAATTGAAATACCAAAATCAACTCTTCTAAGTATGAGATATAGAAAGCTTAAAGGAGATGAATTTTTATATTTATTTGCGTGATACTTAGACTTGAGAAGAGAAAAATGTTGTACCTGAATTTCATGTTCGTCTTTACCCATAGAAAATTGTTGTTTTAACTAATTAAAACAGATAATTACAAAGCAAAATGCTATAATATATAGTTTAGCTTAAAAATAGTCATTGCGACCATAGGAACCAATCTTGCCCAACCCCTGAGATTGCTTTCCTTACCCAATGCTGCGAAACCTTTCACTTTGTTCCAGTCACAATGACATACACAGGACTTACAGAATAATGAATAATTAATAATGAATAATTAATAATTAAGAGTTGATAGTTAATAATTATTCATTCAAAATTTCAGGTTTAAAGCTTCCCCTTTTAAGGTGATAAAATAAAAAAAAATCCTTTTAGTCAATCCTCTTCTTTTAAGAAAAGGTAATTATTAATTATTAATTGTTAATTGTTAATTGCTGAAGCACGCATACGAAATTATACATCATTTGTAGGAGTTAACGGCCGTTTACGGACAAATGGCCATTCGCCCCTACTGACTTCTGAGTTGCTATTGCTTCTGCTAAATGCTTTTTCAAAGTTGTTATTGGTAGAGGTCCTTGAATATGATTCCAAGGCAAAATTTGCTTTAACTTCCAATCATTAAAAACATAAAAATCCAACTCTGGTAACTCCCCACGCAACTCCTTAAAAGCTCTCTTATAACTGCCTAAAGAATCCCCATAATTCCTTACCAATTCTAATAAATTAGATAACCTTCTATCTCCCCTAGAAATTAATCCTTGTATCACCGACCATTTATAACTTTCTGGGCGAAAATCTATCCCTTTTGAGCGTAGTTGTTTCTCCAAAAACTTCAGCCTTTTTTCTGACTGATAATTTACCCCAAACCATTGAAAAGGAGTGTGAGATTTCGGTACAAAAGTGCTACATCCCAAACTTAATCTCAAACCAGGAACAGCTTTTTTCAAAGCAAACATCATTTCTATAGTAGCATCCAAATCTTCTACTTCCTCTCCAGGTAAACCCACCATTCCATAAAATTTAATTGCTTTTAAACCACCAGCTTTAGCATTCACAGCAGCTTCAATAATTTCCTCATTTTCCAACTTTTTATTTATAACTTTTCGTAGGCGATCGCTCCCACTTTCCACAGCAATAGTAATTGATTTTGTATCTCTATTACTCAAAATTTTTGCTAATTTTTCCGTCACCGTATTTGTTCTTACCGACGCAATACTCAACCGCACATCATCATATTTTGGCTGATTCAAATAATCCAATAAACTATCAAATTCAGGATGTTGAGTTACCGAAGCTCCCAATAAACCCAAACGTTTTGTAACAGTTAATCCCTGTTCAATGGCAGGAATTAGAGACCCTTCTAAACTGGCACTTCTAAATGGTAAAGTCAGATAACTTGCCAAACAAAAACGACACATTTCCGGGCAACTTCTCACCACTTCTACCATAAAAATATTTTCCCAAGCTGCCTTTTCAGTCACGACAGTAGAAGCAGATAAAGTATTACCCCGATAAGTTTGTTTTTGCACCACAGACGGAATATCTTTATTTATAGGTTCAATAGATTTAATAGCACCATCAACACTTTCATAAGTTACTTCATAAAGACTAGGAATATAAATTCCTGGCACTTGTGCTAAATGTTTTAATTGTACTTGTTTTTCAGCCCCCCTAACTTCTTTATAAGCTTCAATAAAATCTCCCAATAAATTTTCCCCATCTCCCAATAAAATTACATCAAAAAAGTCAGCAAAAGGTTCAGGGTTTGCCGTTAAAACAGGCCCGCCACCAAATACTATTGGATAATTTTTCGCTGAACGATTTTTAGCTCTAATAGGAATTTCTAAAGATTCCAGAATATTGAAAATATTCACATAATCAAGTTCCCAAGAAACAGAAAAACCAAATAATTCTACTTGTGATGGAAGAGGTTCATTAATATCAGTAAATAAACGACTAACTTGTAGATCGGAACGCATTGCCAAAGTTGCCCAAACAATCTGATAACCAAGGCTAGTTATTCCTACAGTATATTCATTAGGAAAAGCAAAAATAATCGGAATAGCATTAGATTCAGGTATTGCTGGAGTAAAGAGTAAACGTTCAGTATTAAATATATTAGTAGACATACTTAAACAATTATTAGTTATCAGTTATTATACCAATTTAAAAAAAGAATATTATGAATAATAAGGGCAGTAGGGGCGTTAGCGTCAGCTTTGCGTTAGCAAATGGCTATTCGCCCTTGAAAGTAGATTTCCCATTAGTAAAAAAGATAATTTTGTAAGTATTCAACTAGCTCGCATTCAACTTTTAGCTGTTTCATAAATAATGAATATACAGTGCTAAGGTCAAGGTTAGTTGTTTTTTCAATACTTTGAATTTTCCTTAAACCTCTCAATACTAATTCCTGCTATAAAGGCAGTGAATTAATAGCTGATTGCTGATTGCTGACCGCTGAATGCTTACATAATTTCCGACCTAAAAAATGGTATTGAAGCTATTCACTCTGACTTCTAACTCCTGACTCCTAATAAATACCCTAGTCGTTTTCTCAGAAGTATATTGAGTTATTTATACTTTAGTTTAAACCACAAAATCGGGGAAGCTAAAGTCAATGTAGCAACGTTGGTAAAAATCACTGGTACATCTTTAACTAAAATGCCATAAATTATCCAGATCAATACACCAGAGCAGAAAATAGCAAACATCTCTAGGGAGATATCTTTTGTGGAGCGAGTGCGCCAAGTTTTGATAACTTGAGGTAAAAATGAAATAGTTGTTAAACTGCCTGCTAGTAGTCCTAGAGCTGTTAGTAAGTTCATAATAGATGCCGATCATTTTAATACTTTTGCTTGAAACTTATCGTTTTTTTGTTAACTACAAGACTTATGCAGCACTGCTATATATGGAGTATAATTTCCCGATTATTTTGGTATTGTAACGGCTTTGTTGCCCTTGCCTAAGTCCTGAATTCATATAGCATTAATCACTTAAATTAAACTGAATTTCTCTTGATATCTTCAACATAAATATCTCGTATTTTAAACTTGTGGTATCCATCAATATGTAGCCTTCGTTCAATTTATCTAATTTTTTAATCCTGAAAACATCGTCAATTTGTTCAAAATTATACTGACCAACAAAGTTATTCATAATCAGACAATTTAACTCAAAGTTCAACTATAGTAACTGCCAAGACGGTTAGGAATTATGCGGATGACAAACCTCAGACAGGGAAATGTTTTTACCCCTGTTCTCTATTCCCTGTTCCCTGCTATACATCAATTTCTAATAATCTCAGCCTCCGCAATAGCTTCCCCATTTAGAAAAGCAAGCAAATAATCATTATGATTGAGAGGCCCAACATTAGGTGGAGTCCCAGTTAAAATAATATCCCCCGAACGTAGCGGTATATGCTGACTAATGAAACAGAGCAAGTCTTGAATTGAAAATAACATTTGTTTGGTAGACCCTTGCTGAAGAACTTCACCATTTACTTCAAGTCTGATTTCAAGTTCTTCTACTTCTGTGACATGATTCACTTTCCTAAACTTTGACAATGGACAAGCATTTACAAAACTTTTGGCTAGATCCCAAGGATGCTTTTTAGCTCTCAACTCATTTTGCTGATCACGAAGAGTCAAATCTAGAGCAATACCAACACTACTAATTGCCTGTAAAACCTGATTTGTATCTGCTTGATACAAATCAGTGCCAAGTTGGATTGCAATCTCTGTTTCATAATCGCATCGTCCTAAATTAAGAGGTAAAAATATCTTTCCTTCAAATGCTACAACGCATGCAGGAGATTTTGTGAAAATTATTGGTTCTTTGGGAACTGGGTTGTGTAGTTCTTTTGCATGGCCAGCATAATTACGACCTACACAATAAATTGACCCAATTGTTTTAGCTATAGTAAAAGAGTTCATTGTTGAAAATTGGCACCTGCTAATCCATTATATCATACGCGACTAGCAATAGAATACTAATATAAACTCTGGTCTAAGATGTTTACTATATTTCAATTTTAACCTTCATCTTTAAATATATCTATATCCTGTAAACACAGTTTTGAGTGCCAGAAAAATCCACTTGTAGGTTATATTGAGGCATTGAACTTTGGTTTGTCGCGATCGCATCATTAAATAAACAGCGTAGATTTGCCCTCTACTATAGCGATATAACAAACGTTAAAAGAATTACGAGAGGTAACAAGGTGTAACCGTTCTACTAAACTTACCCAAACTTACCCATACACGATAACCTCCGGTTAAGCGTAAGCTATCGCATGAGCTTTGGAGCTAGCTTCCTGCTTTCCTGCGGAATGCTGCGCAAACACAGAAGACCACTGACCACAGTCTGCAACTTATCTTCGAGAGCAGGCTTAAATTCGCTTGGAACTCAAGCTACTGATACACATAGTTTTTCAAGTTGATAGCAGCATTAAAATCTCTGTCTGCTTGAAAACCCCCAAAACGCTTCAAAAGTCAACCTAAGAAGATGCGTTCTAGGATTCGAGTTGGATCGCTATAGGTGGTTCTTGAATGTGCCATACATTGGTTGTCCCAAAGTAAAAATGAGTATTGTTCCATCCGAATCGCTATGTGGTTTTCCTCGTGATACTTTATAAAGCGGTCGGAAATGTCTGCCAAAAATTGATCGGGAGTAAATGGCTTGAGATTATCTGGATCGGGGCTGTAGTCACCATGTGTAATATAGTTACAAGAAAATCGAAAAATTGGCTTGTTCTCATCAAATGAGAGGATAGTATGAACTGCTCCTTTAGTTCGGTTGGCGTGAACTCCTCCAGTTGCACCAAAGTAGTGTTGAGTCTCCATCAGTTTTTGCTTTTCTGCTTCCGTAAGGGTTTTCAGGAATCCTTCCACATCAACTAAGGTAGTCAATCCACCACCACAATCAGCAGGCTTTTTGCACCAGAGCGCTAGATATTTTGGTGGACTTGGATAATCGGTAGCTTCAGTATGAGGAAGCAAAGGCTTTTTACCCCTGGCATCAGAAAATTTCAGAAATTCTGGTTCATATTTGACATGGAATATATCTTTCCCGTATTGGGGTATTAAATCCTCACCTGTGACCAATTTAGCAAATTTAATCCATTCACAGTTGGGATCTTGAGTTTCCACGTAAATAAAGTGGTTTTGCCCCAGTAATGTTCGATAATTCTCAATTGATTGAACTGAAAAGTTGATACTTGAAGAAGTTAACATAATTTAGTATATTGTTGAGAACAATTAGGTCAAAGTCACATTTCAAGATTTTCTAAATAATATCTTAACATTTAGTGTCTAATTACATAAATTAAAATACTTGTTGGAAAAATAGAAACAACTTAAGGCTCAGGAAATCTAAGGGAAAAATTATATTACGAATTGTTGCAACTAAACATTTCAGGCAGCATCGCTATTCTATAGCAAAGGTAGGCAACAGGCAGAAATACTTAGGGTCTGCTGAAAAAATTGGTTGGTGGGGGTAGGACACGGAGACACGGAGACCCGGAGATGCGGAGATGGGTGGAACTGGCAACGGTTTCGACCATTTTATGTGAAGAAATTTTCTTGAATTTCAGCAGAAAAATTCCGTATTTTGAGGCAAAACTAGCCAATAATATCATGTCCGGTAGCATCGGTATTGTATAAAGAAGGTAAGGAAGACCGAAGTTGGAAGAAGGAAGAAGCTTTAAGAGAAGGAAAAACCTTATATGTATGGCGCTAGATATTTCCCCAACTTTATACACGCTCCGATACCAACGGACATGATATAACTTAGGAGATAAATTGAATATAAAAAGCTCAATTACCGTAAGCTTTCCTGACTTTTATCTTTATTCAGTAAGCCCTACTTAGGGTTTGCGCTCAAAAGTCTTTTAGTAGGTTTAGGAGAAAGGAGACAGAAAGAACTGGGAATTATAGAGGAGGTAATAGGAAAAATTGTCAGAGTGATTTTTCTGCCATAATTGTCCCAAAATACCTGGACTTTTGAGCTTTTTGAGCTGAAAAGCTGGCACTTTTTTAGACAAAAAAAATGCTAAAACCAATATCAGTCAATGCTTTTATACAGCGTTTCCCGTTGTTATGAGCTACAAAATTTTAGGTTTGAGGCAACAGGCAACAGGCAACAGAAAAGAATAAAAACAACTGTACCTCATAGCTTCGGAAACTGCTGTATTTAATCAGCAAGCCTTACTTAAGGGCAAGAAAAAAAGCTTAAATTTCCTGTAGATATTCACCCTTTACAGCGCTTTCCACTGGAATGAAACACAAAGTCAGGCATCTATTGTGGAATTCGCAGCCCTCGTTTCGCTTACCACCTAACACCTACCACCTAACTTTTTAACTGTGGTTTACCCATTTAAAAACTCCTTTAAGCCTTAAATCTCTACAAAGTATCATCCAATGCTAAACATTTCGATGTTCTTTCTGAGCTGTGACAGGAACTTGTTCGAGGTGATTCTCACTAGAATTGAAGCAACCGTGTCTCGATGTACTGTTTTCTCTTTAGAATAGAGCATCGTCTTACATCTTTTATGCTCATGCTTGAGGTAAGTCAGGCAGTCAGAGTAGACACCCTTATTAACCAGTATCTCTAGAATTTCGCGATAGGAATTCTCATCAATGGTATTAGACCTCAATTCTTCAAGTCGCTCCCGCTCTTGCTCGTTGGATCTTTGAGTCATCAGATACACTGCCAACGTTAGTTTTCCATTAATGAAGTCCGAAAATTGATCCTGATAAGGTTTCTCCAGCTTTGATAGGCGCTGAACAGGCAGTGCAAAATCACCAAAATCATTAGCCGCCTGAGTAGCTGCACCATAGATAGCACCCATCTCATACAGCAGTTCGTCAGGCTGCTCTGCAACGATCGAACCGGCAAAGAAACAACTTCCATAGAACACACCTGAAAGCAATCTACATCGCTGCTGATACGCTGCTAGGAACTGGTCGTAGTCTGGATAATCACTCACTCTAGAAACCTGTAGATCGTGAATATCCATCCTCTGACCAAGATAGACTTGGTGGTTGATTTTGCTGAGGAGCGTTAAGAGCGAAGTCATGCCATAATCCTCTAAAATCTGTTGAGCAACTTCCCTCAGTTGAAACCCTGCGATAACTAGCTTTCGCTTACTATCAGTGCTATCATACCCATTTTTCTCATCAAGAAACCAATTGATAACATAAGTCGAACAGTTCAGGATCTCAAAACTTGCACAGACGGGAATAATCTCCTTCCAGTTTTGACCTCCATTAATCTCATAACCTGTTCGGATCTGGAGGTCTCGTAGTCGAGGGTGACCATGACGTTTCATAGGAAGCTGCTGCACTTCTGGGCTTAACTTCTCTGTATAGTCAGCGATCAGCACATCCGTTGCTTGGGATGTCTCTTTCATAAGATTGAAGTACTCACTCATTCGGAAACCTCTTTTTGATAGATATGGTACTGGTTATCTCGAACAGAGACCAAGCGCAAATTTGCCGATTTCAGCATTTCTTCGACAACATCTATCTCGAGTAATCGCATTCGTAGCTTTTGCTGTCCGATAAGACTCCCTTGCTTATGACAAGTGTAATCAAGACTAAGATATTGCTCTCCATCAATCCAATTCTTGGTAACGGTTCTCTGGAATGAGACTTCCTCATCCAAATTCTCACATTTGCTATGATTAGAATTCGATGAGATGATAATTAATCGCCCTCTGTCTCGTAAGTGTGCGGCAATACGTTCAAAACTCCTCTGAATCGCATCAAGTTCCAGAATGTGGCTAGCAAGTAAGATGGTATGGCCATCATTCACAAAAGCCCATGCACCACCACGAGAATAGGCGAGATCGAACATTTTGTTGAGGTGCATATCGACGACATCTTGACAGTAGAGATCGACTCGAGCGCCTAAGCATTCTTGAGCTTGAGCAAGTAGAGACGCACTCGTATCCACCCCGGATATCTGGAGTTCAGGTCGCAACAGAAGAATTTGCTCTACAAGCAAACCAGTGCCAATACCCACATCCAAGATGTCCTTCCGATCGCCGAAATTTTCGATCAGCTCGGTGGCAATTGCTTTGTAATTCCGATTCTTTTGCACAAAGCTATTATAGAAATCGGACATACCTTTATACAAATCCATAGGTATCATTGATGTTTCTCAATCTTTAAATAATTGCCTAAATATATTACCTTCAATTCATTAGTATTTACTGGGTGAAATTAGTATATAGCAATTTTGACTGGAGTCAGAAACATTCAGTTGAACTGCTGATACGGCAACAATTTAGTACATTATGCCAGAAGTTAAGATCGTACTATTTATTGGATTGAGAGTAAAGTTAACACCACAACTATCATCAAGGGAGTTTGAAAATCCAAGTCTCTTAATCTTAGTTGAGGATAATAATTTTCTTGGGGAACCACCACTGATTTAACTAATGCTTCTACCGCTTCATCTTCCATCATTGGACGTTGGGTATTTTTGGCGTGGTCACGGTTTGTTTTTGGGCTTGAACTCATGGAGGCTCAAAATAGGGAGTGGGATTTTTCTGTTGTACGTTTCACATCCAATTGAGGGGGTGTCGTCCTCTTGAGAATTTGTAACATCTTGTAACTAGGGTTTGCGCTTCACTAGTCTTATGGGTAAGGGTAGGAGACAACCCACCCCTGACCCCTCCCAGGAGGGGAAGACAGGAGACAACCCACCCGCGGGGCCCGACCGTGGAGCAGGGTCTATTTATTGGGGGGATGGGGAGATGGGGGGATGGGGAGATGGGGGGATGGGGAGATGGGGAGATGGGAAGATGGAGAGATTTATATATTTGCACAATTAAATGTATTTCATATTAATATTCTCCCCAGGCAAAGAATTAGCCCTGCGACCGTGGAGGGGAAGACAGGAGAAATGGGAATTATAGAGGAGGTAGGAGAAAGAATAATCAAGGGATTATTCTGCCCAACTCTTGCCTAATATCTACCGCCATATAAGTAAAATTTTTCCTTTTCTTAAAGCTTCTTCCTTCTTCCAACTTCGGTCTTTCTTACCTTCTCTATACAAGACCGATGCTACCGGACATGATATAACGAAGTCAGAAGTCAGAAGTCAACCCACCCCTCGCCCCTCCCCCTCCCAGGAGGGGAAGTCAGAAGTTATTTTTGTAACGGGGATTTGAGCAACTCTCCAAAAATATTGCGCCTTAAAAGGCGGGGTTGAGCGACCCATATTATTTTGATAACTTGTCACTAAAATGATTGTGAAATTTAACTTTTCTATAACTCAAAAAAAAATAATCCCACTCTCAAAAGAGTGAGATTATTTAACAAGATTAAATTTCAAGTTTTTCTTATAAAGAAGAACCTACACCAACATAGGCACCGTAAAAGAAAAGACCCAAAACTACAAGTACGCCAGTTCCGGCAACAGTAGCAACCAACCATAAAGGAATTCTACCTGGTTCGGACATCATAATATTTCACCTCATTATTTCAAAACTATTTCGTACTAAAAAAATTTTACCTACTAGGTAATTAAGTCAACTATATACTTGTTAACTTTCTACTCAATATTACTAGCAATAGGTCACCCCAATAGGGTGACTTAAATACTAAGTAATTTCTGTGTTTTATTTCTCAAATTAGTTAAAGAAATAACTCGAAAACAGAATACCAAGAACAAACACTAATAATAAACCAAGGTAGAGTGAAGTTCTGTTTAATTCTACTGGTTGCTTATTAGAATTTTCGCTACGATCTAAAGGCATAATATACTCCTATCTTTGAATAAACTGCATAGCTGCGATCGCACCTAAAAAGAAAACTGTAGGCACGCCAAGGGTATGAACTGCTAACCATCTAACTGTAAAAATTGGATAGCTAACTGGTTGATTTGGATTTCCGCTAGTCATAATAAAAATCTCCTAAATTTTCAACTATTCACCAATAAATTCATCAATTTGTTTTTTAGCTTCAAAACGGTCTGATACAACTGGTAATTCTTGTCTTTGCTCAGTATAATACTCGTTAGGTCTAGGTGTACCAAAAACGTCGTAAGCCAAACCTGTACTTACAAACAGCCAACCTGCAACAAACAGTGCTGGGATAGTGATACTGTGTATTACCCAATAACGAATACTTGTGATGATATCTCCAAACGGACGCTCACCTGTATTACCGCCTGCCATCTAATTTTATCCTCCAAATTTATTTATAACCATCATCTAATCTGATAGTTTTAAAACCTTGCTAAATAGCTCATCCCATAACTAATTAATGGTATGAGTTTTTTGTCTTTGTTAAGAGCTAAAGAGAGACTAACTTTTTGCCTTCTTTAACATCTGTTATTTTTATCTGTTAGTTAGACGGGATCAATTCTAACACATTCAGTCTAAATTTTCAGTAACTCAAACAACATCAAGAAATTACCTTTTCCCATCTGAGTAATACTACCCAATTAAAATTATGAGGAAGAATTTTTTTCTAAATATTGTATTGAGTTTCAAGCAGCTTCTGAAACTGCTGAACTATTGTATTTCAACACAGTTCCTCTTTGACCAAGAATAAAACCTTTATCTTGGTTAATAAAAACAATTTTGTAGAAATTTTCTGGAACATTCTCTACATCAAGGTCCTTTTCCCAAGTCTGACCGCCATCAACACTGCGAAGTAAATTACCACTACCACCAGAAACCCAAATTTCATCAGGAGTTCGATAAGCCAAATCTAATAAACCCCAACTTGTGGCATATTCTGGAGTAATAGCTTCTCCCCACTCTTCAGGATTTTCTGGATCGCTAAACCGCAGTTGGCCTCCTCGTGCCAATAGCCATAAACGACCATCATCACTGAACCCCATATTTTCCAAACGGCGAGAGTCTTGACGATTATGAGGAGTCCAAGCTCTTTGGCCTGGTTCCCAACTAGAGTAAAAATTACCCTTTGCCGAAACAGCAATATACTTACCATCTGGAGAACGGGAAATATTTCTCACTACTCCCACCGCATCTTCTACTTGAGCACGCCAATGTTGGCCACCATCTGCTGTGCGATAGATCGCTCCCACATCAGTAGTCATCTCGGCAGAATTTTGCCCAAGAGCAATAATAGTATTAGGAGCACCTGGCAATTTAGAGCTTAGAGGAATCTGAGTCCAAGACTCTCCTTCATCATCTGTGTGTAGAAGTAAAGAAGGCTGTCCTAAAATCCACCCTTCTTTACCATTAAAACTCACTGAAGTCAAGCGAACTCTTTCTTCTATATCAATACTTTTAGGTTGCCAAGTGTTACCACCATCAGTAGTTTCTAAGAGAGTAGAATCACCACCAACAATCCAACCATGATCAAGATTGCCTGTAAATCCGATATCAAATAGTTTAGCCTGAGTTGGTAGTTGAATTATCTCCCAGGGATTGTAACCTATTCCCGGTAAAAAGGCATTCTTGCAGCCACTACAAAGTATAACTGCTGCTAGTATTATGAAAATTTGTTTCCAGAACTTTACTATTGAGTGCATCACATTAAATCATTAATTAGCCTTGAAGAAGGAGTCAGGAGACAGAATACAGGAGACAGAATCAATGTTCGTGGGGATAGTCTCCGACACGCCACTTCCTGTCTACAAAACCCCAACCAATTGTGGACACAGTGGGTGAGGGTAGGGATTTATACCCGGCAAGGCTTCCAGCCAGGAGCCAGCTACTCCCATCTATCGCGCCCAAAAAAACCTACTGACTCCTGACTCCTGACTCCTGACTTCCAGCCTAAGGCTGTTAAGGCCATCTTATCGTAAACCATATAAGCTCAAGAAAAACAAAAATCCTGCGGCTAAAGCGCCGAAAATTAGGATATTTTTCTGGCTTGGTGTGAGTGTATTAACACCAAAACCATACCCAAGGTTTTCTTTGAATCCTGAAGGACCTTCAGTTGGTCCAACATTCACAAATTGAACCTTAATCGCTCCACAAACAGGGCAGCGCCAACTAGGGGGCAAATCTGAAAAAGCAGTTCCCGGTGGAATATTACCAGTAGAACTTCCCTTCTTCGGTTCATATATATATCCACAGGCTCGACATTCATACCGATCCTGTTCCTCTGTGGCCTCAGTGGCTTCCTCGCTCATAGTTCCAAAAAATTGAATAGCTATTATGAGAACATCTTTAATTATTATTACAGAATTGGTGTAATTCGAGGAGATGGGTATTGAAAATAGAAGAAGGAGACAGGAGACAGGAGACAGGAGACAGGAGACAGAATTCAGCAGAAAATCATAGCTGCCGTGATTGAGTAATCATGTATAGCAAGTATTTATGCGTAAATTTTTTACTCGGGATTTGATGAACGAAAAAAGTAATTGAGATGATTTGCATAGTATAAATACTGACCAAGCTACGAATTTATATACTACTTTTAATGCTATGAATTGAAGTGCGGAATGTGGGTAAAAACCCTATAGAGAAATTGTGGCCAATAAGAAAAACGACCAAAGAGAGAAATTTTGATCGATCAGTAGTTATGCTTAAGAAATTGGTAATGCTAATCTAAAGATTACAGAGTTTGGCTTCCCTAACTTCTTTCCTTGAGACAAATATCACAAAAAAATTGTAATGGTAATGGGAGCGATCGCTCACAGCATTGATAGAATAGCCAGAAAACAAAAAATAAATAAGTTTTAAATCCTTTTACTAACTACCTAGCAGTAAAAATAAAACTGAAAAAGCTAATGGATTATGATCTGATGAGGGTTAAAAAGGGCAGCTTTTTAATTTTCATCTAATCTAACAATCACTAAAAAAAGAATCTCTCGTTATAATCTTTAATTTAACTGGAGAGTGTCAAAATGTTAACAGATAAAAGTCCTAGTTATTTCAGAAATGTAGGTTAATTGTGTTTATTCTTAGTGGTTACGAATATTTTCTAGGCTTCCTACTAATTAGTAGCCTAGTTCCAGTTATTGCCTTAACTGCATCTAAACTACTGCGGCCTAAAACTCGTGGCCCAGAGCGACGAACTACTTATGAATCGGGTGTAGAACCAATTGGTGGAGCTTGGATACAATTCAATATCCGTTATTATATGTTCGCTCTCGTCTTCGTCATCTTTGATGTAGAAACAGTATTTTTGTATCCTTGGGCAGTGGCCTTTCATCAATTGGGACTTCTAGCATTTATAGAAGCTCTAATTTTCATCACAATCTTAGTTGTTGCTTTAGTCTACGCATGGCGTAAAGGAGCTTTGGAATGGTCTTAAGTCCTAATCAAAATCAAAAAATTATCAATCCTATTGAGCAATCTCCCCAGGTTACTCAAGAACTATCAGAGAACGTTGTGTTAACTACAGTTGATGACCTTTACAACTGGGCACGACTTTCTAGCTTGTGGCCTCTACTGTATGGTACAGCCTGCTGCTTCATTGAATTTGCAGCTCTAATCGGCTCTAGATTTGACTTTGACCGCTTTGGCTTAGTGCCAAGGTCTAGTCCAAGACAAGCAGACCTGTTGATTACTGCAGGTACAATCACCATGAAGTATGCCCCAGTTTTGGTGCGTCTTTATGAGCAGATGCCAGAACCTAAGTATGTAATTGCTATGGGAGCCTGTACAATTACTGGTGGAATGTTCAGCATGGACTCACCTACCGCAGTCCGTGGAGTAGATAAATTAATCCCGGTAGATGTTTATATTCCTGGTTGTCCACCACGTCCAGAAGCAATTATTGATGCGGTGATCAAGCTGAGAAAAAAAGTTGCCAATGAATCTTTGCAAGAACGTGCTCAACTACAGCAGGTACATCGCTACCACACTGTTAAACACAATATGAAAGTGGTTGAACCAATTCTGAATGGTAATTATCTCAAGACATCAGACCGTGAAACACCACCAAAAGAATTAACAGAAGCAATAGGTATGCCAATACCACCAGCACTGCAAACTGCACAAAAAGAGGAGGTAAATCGTGGCTGAGTCAGAAGCTCCAATAGTTGAAGCAGGTAAAGCTTCAAAATGGCTGACAGAAAATGGCTTTGAGCATGAGTTTCTAGAACCCGATCATCTGGGAGTAGAAATGATCAAAGTTGACAGAGAATTTTTAATTCCCTTAGCTACAGCTTTATATGCTTATGGGTTTAACTATTTACAATGTCAATGTGCTTATGATGCAGGTCCTGGACAAGACTTGGTAAGTGTTTATCACTTAGTTAAGGTCAAGGACGATGTAGACCAACCAGAAGAATTACGTTTAAAGGTATTTGTGCCCAGAGACGATCCTAGACTTCCTTCAGTTTATTGGATCTGGAAATCGGCTGATTTTCAAGAGCGGGAATCTTATGATATGTATGGCCTTATCTATGAAGGACATCCTAATCTCAAACGCATTTTGATGTCTGAAGATTGGGTAGGTTGGCCATTGCGTAAAGATTATATTTCTCCAGAATTCTATGAATTACAAGATGCCTACTAAATTTTAGGTTGAAACTTTGAGCGGACTCTTTGGGTCACAAGCTTCCCCCTTTCTAGGGGGACTTTTTTGCTATGGTGAAAGTGGTTGAAATACCCAACCTAAGTTGGTAGCGATCGTACGCTCATTAATCATTAACTTGAAACTGGTACTAATAATAATTAGGGTTTGCGTATGGAAAGTCTTTTTGCTCTTTGTAGGGAGTAGGGAGTAGGCAGTAGTTAAGAGGTAGAATAAATGGGAATTACAGATTCAGTGGCCAAAACATTAGTAAGAGTGATTTTTCGGCATTAATAATTAATAGTTAATTATTACCTCTCCTTGAAAAGAAGAGGATTGACGCGGTAGGGAAATTTTTTTCTTGTTTCCAAAAGGGGCAGGGCTAATTTATTGTCGTCAGAGAATATTTATATGGGTATGAAATACATTTAATTGTGCAAATATCTAAGAATCTCCTCATCTCCCCATCTCCCTATCAATTTTTCTAAGCGTGATAATAAATTGACCCTGCCTTAAAAGGCTATCTATTACCGAATAATTAATAATTAATAATTAATAATTAAATAATTTGCGCCTTGAAGACGACCCTTTTAAGGGGAAAAAAAGCGGTCGTTAGCGCAGCTTCCCGAAGGGTGGGATGGCGAGGTCCCCTCGCCATATCCAATCGACCAAGACAGCGGTCGTTTGCGACAGCGGAACGGAGTTCTCTCTTCGCAGCTTTCCCGTTGGGTGGGATGGCTCCGAAACCTGCGCTGTCCGACCATCGACCAAGAAAAGACAATATTCCTTATATTCAATTCCGTAACGGTTAAAACCCGAGGTAATTATCCATTATCCATTACCCATTATCCATTAATGAACCACATCTTTGCTTAACATAAAGCTTGACAAAATAGACGAGTTATGCGTAAGTCTTGGTTCAGGTTTTTCGGGAGAAAAAAATGTATAGAAAAATACTTTTTTTTGACAACTTCAGTAGTTTTACTTAGCTACTATGATTTTTTCTCCTTTCTCCCCTGCTCCCTGCTCCCCTTCCCCTCCTGGGAGGGGGAGGGGCGAGGGGTGGGTCCCACAAGGGTTTCAAGACCTATGGGTAAGGGATAGCTTAAAAGGGGAGGCTTTAGACCACAATTTCTCGGTAAAATCCAAACTGGAAGCAAAACAAAAAGCTTTGTTTGTGTTTTTTTGTCTAAATGATACATCTAGTCGCGGGAGGGCATTCCGAGACTTAAAGTGGACATGGATTTTATCAAAATAATTGGGTCGCGCAACCCTGCCGGGAAATGGCGAAATGTTTTTGGAGGGGGGATCAAATCCCCTAATTCCACTCCTGGGAGGGGTTATATCATGTCCGGTTAAACAGTGATAAATAAATAATGACGGAGGAGACAGGAGACAGGAGGAAAGAGGGAAGGAAGAAGAAGAACTGGAGGAGAAGGAGAAAGTTTTTTTATAACTAATTATTCGGACATGATATTAGGGGCGAGGGGTGGGTCAACCCCTGACTTATGACTTATGACTTCTGACTTATGACTTCTGACTTATGATAAAGCGGTGTGCGTAGAACTGTTAACCCCATTCAGTAACCATCCCTAAAAATGTGACGTGCTGAGTAATAACCATTTTTATAGGAAGGTAAGGATGTCAACTAAGCAATATTAGTAATAATACCCTGTAGGCAATCAGTAAAAAAACATTAATTCAAGTCAATTTCTATCTATTTTCTTAAGGTTTCAGGAAATAGGAGAAAATTTCTCTGGAATTGGAACTTGTCATATATTAATAACGTCCCGACACCATAGCACCCCCCTCCTTATAGGTGGGTGTTTCATATTACTAGATATTAAATAATTAAATTTTGTTTATGGCCTCAAGAATAAACTGTTCTAGTCTATTTTCTAATCTAATTGTCACATTCTTGTCAACCTGATATAATCCTCAGCGTCTACGCTTTAGCTTTTTTAGCTTTACTCGTTATTGGGTTATAAGCATCATATTGATTTAAGGTATATCTGTATTATTGGTGTAGTGGTTTTTAGCCATTATTTAAATACAAATCGCTATCAAAAAATCTTGAAAGAGGACTCCCGGTATAATCGCGAGATTTAGCGGTGAGATGAATTTCAAAGTTATAAATTAATTGAGCGGTAGCGAATCAATAGTAGAGGGTTAATAGCGGTGGGGCACACCGTTCAAAAAAAAGCTTGTGGAGACGGTCTGGCGGGGGTACAGCTCAACTTGTTTGATTTGTTATCTAGTTAAGAGTTTGTGAAGCAAGAACCCCTCGTTATAATCAAGCGATTTAACGATGGGAGTGTCAATAGCATAAATTTACGGTGGAGGAGTTAGAACGTGAGCAGTAATGAAGATATAAAAGATATAAGACAAAGCTCCCAACTTGGCGGGAGCGCAAATATAGTAGGTGTCACATTTAATGACATAGATGGGGATGGTATTTTTGATACATCAGAATCAGTAATAGGTAATGTTACAGTCTATCTAGACCAGAATAATAACGGTATTCTAGATCCCAATGAATTATCTAACATTAGTCGTCCAGATGGTGTCTACAACTTCTTGGGATTAGTAGATGGTGAATATTTTGTCAGACAGGTTCCACCCAGTGGCACTGTTTCAACTACACCACTGCCAGTACCAGTGAGCATAGTTAATGGGACTATGGTCACACAGAGCGCAATAGACCTTGGCAGTGGCATAGGTGTCCCAACACCAGTTCCCACTCCAGAGCCTACTCCAGTTCCCACTCCAATTCCCACTCCAGTGACAGGACCAGGTAGAGGTAATATTAGTGGTGTATTATTTGAAGACTTAAATATTAATGGTGTCCGTGACTCTGGGGAACCAGGAATTTCTAACAGCCAAGTCTTCCTTGATGCCAACCGAAATGGCATTTTAGAGGAGGGGGAAGCTAGTACTTTTACAGATGAATTTGGTTTTTATTCATATGTAGAGGTATTCCCTGGCCAATACAACATTGATGTGATCAGGGAACCAGACGAAGCAAGAACAACCCCTAATTCAGTAGTTATAATTACTGGTTTTGAAGAAACACCACCAGATATAGCTCTAGATATTGGTATAGTTACTCCTAGCGGGACTGGTAATGTTGAAGGAGCTAAATATCTCGATCTTAATGCTAATGGTATTTTAGATCCTGACGAGCCTGGAATACCAAACTTTACTATCTATGCAGACCTCAATAGTAATCACATTCTAGATGTGGGTGAACCATTTGATATCACTGATACTAATGGTGTTTACTTCTTACCTAATCTTCCAGCAACTCGCCTGACTATTCGGGAAGCAGAGCAACAAGTGGGATTTAATCTGACAACTGATTCTCGGACTGTTGATGTACCTGATGGGGGAACTTTATTAGGTGTTAACTTTGGTAATGCTGAAAGAAATGTAATCGCTGGTGTCAATTTTGTAGATAATAATAGCAATGGTGCCATCGATCCAGGAGATGTAGGTTTATCAAACTCTACTGTATATCTAGACCTTAATGAAAATGGTATCTTTGACCCTGAAGAACCATTCAGAATTACTAACAGTGAAGGTGAGTATAGCTTTAATACTTTACCACCAGATACTTATGTTGTCAGAGTAGTACCGCAACCAGGATTTATTCAAACAACTCCAGACCCAGTGATTATTGTCACCAGTGGGGACGATGTTAATTTTGTTAATATTGGTAGTGCTCCTGCCACCCCTTTACTTCAGGGTGACTTAATTGGCAATAAGTTCAACGATTTTAATTCAAATGGAGTTTTGGACCCAGGAGAACCAGGTTTAGCTAACTTCACCCTCTATTTAGACCAAAACGGCAACAATATACTAGATCCTACAGAACCAGCCGCAATATCAAATGTTGCTGGTGATTTTAGCTTTACTAATCCTCCTGTAGGAACTTACTTTCTGCGAGAAATTCCCCAACCAGGTTTTGTGCAAACTACTCCAGATCAAGAAATTACTCTGAATGCACCTATTAATGTTCTGCAAGGTGATGCTCCCATTGTCTTGAATGTTGGTAATGCTGTAATTGTAGATCCAGTTTCAGTTCCAGAACCAGTTCTAGAACCAGTTCCAGAACCAGTTCTAGAACCAGTTCCAGAACCAGTTCCAGAAACAGTTCCAGAACCAGCACCAGAGGGAACTACTGATGCTGGGACTGCCACAGCAGAAGGAACTACTGATACTGATACTGCCACAACAGAAGGAACCACTGATACTGATACTGCCACAGCAGAAGGAACTACTACTGATATTGATATTCCTACTGATACTGGCGTAACTGATAATCCTACAACAGAAGCTAGCAGATCTGCTGCTCAAGTTACAGTAACAGGCAGAATCGCTGGTACTAAATTTAGTGACAATAATGGCAACAATATAGTAGATCCAGATGAACCTGGTCTTGGTGGATTCACTATTTACCTAGATACCAATAATAACCAAGTTCTAGATCCTGATGAACCTACATCTGTTACAAATGTAGATGGTAGTTATAGCTTTGAAGGTTTACCACCGAATACTTATGTAGTCAGGGAAGTTCAACAACCAGGCTTTACCCAAATTACTCCCGATCCAGTAATTACCATAGTTGGGGGTGACAATATTGACTTCGTGAATATTGGCAACCAACCTGATGTACCAATAGTTCCCCCTCCTCCTACCCCAGTCCCTCCTCCAGTTCTTCCCCCAATTGTAAATACTGATAGCACGGGTACAATTACTGGTGTTAAATTTGACGATCGCAATGGTGATGGTTTAGCAGGCCCAGATGAACCAAGACTTATAGGTGTCGAAATCTTTGTAGACCTCAATAATAATGGTTTAGCAGAAGCTAATGAACCATTTACTCTTACAGATGCTCATGGGGAATATCGGTTTACATTGCCACCAGGTAACTACAGAGTACGAGAAACACCACCTGCTGGTTTTGTTAACACTACTCCTACTCCTTTTGTTCCTGTTGTTCCAGGTCAGACTGTCGTTTATAACTTCGGTGATAGTAGTATCTTTGACCCCAACACCAGCATTAGTGGTGTAATCTTCACTGATAGCGATAACAGTGGTTTTCAAGAGTCTGGGGAAGCAGGTATTCCAACTGCTCAAGTTTTCCTAGATATAGACGGCGACGGAAACCTGGATAGCAACGAAGACCTCAACCTTAACGGTACACTGGATGATGGCGAAGATGTAGACGGTGACGGTAACCTGGATATAAGTGAACCTGAAACTTTCACCGATCCTGATGGTCGTTATTTCTTTAATGGTTTAACACCAGGGAATTACACAGTTGATGTTGTTCAGCAAGAAAACTTATTCCTAACTAGCAGTAACCCCATTATTAGTGTTACTGTTGGTCAGGTACCACCAGATCCCAATATTTCACCCACTCCAATTAATCTTCCCCTCGGTCAGAGTCTAAATGATGTTGACGTTGGTGTTAACGTCACAGCACCAGGAGGAGATACTGTTAGTGGAATTGTATTTGCTGACAACAACGGTAACGGACTATTTGAACCTCTGAAAGGGGAAGTAGGTTTGCCTGGAGTTGAGGTATTCCTAGATGTACACCGAGATGGACAGATACAAGGATTTGAACCAAATCAAATTAGTGGTCCTGGTGGTACTTATGGTTTAGATGTGTCTGATGTAGATTCAGGCTCGTATCCGCTTCTACAAATCATTCGCACTGGCTTTACCCAGACTACTGCCCATGTAGAGGTAGGTGTGGGAGGTGACAGTGTTGTCTACAACTTTGGTAACCAAGCTCAAACCTTAATTACTGGAACTGTTTTTGAAGACTTTAACAGTAATGGTATCCAAGACTTTAACGATACTAACGGTAATGGCATCCTTGACCCAGACGAATTTGTAGAAAGGGGTGTTCCTGGTTTCCGTATCTATGTCGATCTCAATGAAAATGGCATTCTTGATAATGACGATATTGAGCCTAATACCTTCACAAACACAGACGGAGAATATGCAATTGTTGGTTTGTTACCAGGTACTTACACACTACGTCTGATTCCAGATCCGGAAAACTTTACTTCTACTACTCTAACAGACCTCACAATTACTGTTGATGAGTTTGACAACTCCAATCTGGAAATTGACTTTGGGCAGTCTCCGATAATTCCTCCCCCTGGTCTTGCAAATATTTCAGGTATTGCATTCATAGATGAAAACGGAGATGGTTTTGCAGATCCAGGCGAACCTCCACTACCTGATGCTGTTGTCTATGTAGATGCCAACGATAATGGGGAACGAGATGATGGGGAACGATTTGCACTTACCGATCAATTTGGTCTCTATGATATTCCCAATGTGTCTCCAGGCACTTTTGTAATTCGTCAGGAACCACGGCCAGGTTTTACCGACTCTACTACTCCAGAACCAGTGATAATCACTTTGATAGAAGGGGATAACGCTGACTTTGTTAACTTTGCTAACGATCCAACAGGACTACCAAAAGCTGTCCTTCCTGTTGTTAGTATTGGTGGTATTGTTTTCAATGATATCAACGGTGATGGTCTGTTAGATCCAGGAGAGAATGGTATTCCTGGTACTACAGTATTCCTCGACCGCAATGATAACTCAATTCTAGACAATGAGGAACGTACTGCGATTACTGATTCACTCGGAGTATACGACTTTGATGAGTTACCTCCTGGTACATATACAGTGCTTCAAGTTCCGCCACCAGGTCTATTCCAGACTACCCAAGACCCAACTCTAACTCTGTTTGCAGGGGATGATGCTAATTTTGTCAACATTGGCAACAGTGCTAACCCACCTGTTATACCACCTCTACCTCCACCTTCTGGTGGTGCTGGTAGCATTAGTGGGATAACTTTTGAAGACCTCAATGGTAATGGTTTCATAGATGCTGGCGAACCTGGTATTGGTGGTGTTGTTATTTACTTCGATCAAAACAACAACTCTGTTCGAGATGCTGATGAAATATTCGTTGCTACTGATGTCAACGGTAATTACGGTTTCTCAAACTTAGCAGATGCTAGTTATACAGTTCGCCAAGACCTAAACCCAGAGCAGGCCGCAATCTTTACTCAAACTGTTCCTGGTCCTAATGAACCAGTATTTATCAGCACTTTTGGTGGTGCTAATGTACCTGGTGTTAACATTGGCAATATTCGTCTATAAATATCCAGATAAATCTAGATATTGAGATAGCAACAAAGCTCAGGGTGGAAACTGAGATAGAACTATAAAATTAAATTTTTAGCGTAGTCAATCATTCTTGGGAATTTGACTACGCTTTTTTGATGTCTCCAGGGGTTAAAACACCCTGGATTCTAAGCAGATGTGATAGGTGCGGGCGCTATTGCCACGCAACGCACTGCTTACGATATTTTTTGGTTAGACAATCTAACTTATATCGTTGTGGGAGCATCAAAACTCCTCTACCAACCTTGGCTAAGTCAATACTTAGCTGTGTTGCTACTTTTTTGATAATATTGGCTGCACCATTACAGTCAGCATTGATAACTTGACCTTTTGCTGAACGATATAAGCCACGATTTACACGCTTTCCTGATGCTTTCCACCTTTTCCTACGGAATGCTACGCAAACGGGTTTTTCACCAAATGTCGGTAGAAAATCATCATCTAAAAAACTAGCTTTACTCGTATAGCTTTCCTCAGTCTCAACAAACTTAATCCCATACTGCTCAGATAATTCAGCTATCCTGGTTTTTAACTTGGCTGTTGGTATTTGAACAAACTGTTGGTTATTTTTCTTGCCAATGTTAATACTATCTTTTTGGCGTTGATTCCACCCAAAAACTACTACGCCTACTTGATGCTCAATGCACCAGTTGATAACAAACCTAGCTGCTTTGTTCACATTATCCCGCATCTGACGGTTACGCTTTTCACTAATAGCTGCTAAGTTATCGTCCCAGTACTCAGCAGACTTACCTGATTTGATTTGGGCTAGTTGCTTGTTGTACCATTGATTTTGAGATTTTACCTTTTTGCCATCAACTATAAAAGCCTTACCTACATTGCTCACGCAGGTTAACCAATTGCTCAAGCCAGGGTCAATACCCAAAACGTTTTCTGCTATAGGATTGCCTGTTTCTGGTGTGGATTGCTCATAAGCAAACTCTAGATAGAAACAATTATTTCTAGGGACGAACCTATACTCTTTAATCTGATTAAAATCTAAGTTATTAGGCATTGGTAATAAGAAATGGTCAATACCAAACCATACCTTGACTTGCTTACCTAGAGGGAACTTAAGCATACCATCAACCAACTTCACCCAACGCGCCGGGTAACTAACAACAGTTAAACCATCTTTTTTACGGTATTTTGGTGGCTTTGGTCTCTGTGTCAGTTCACCTGATTTAAACATCTTGGCAAGTCTTGCATAAGAGTTGAAGGACTCAATTACAGAGTGCAGTGTTTGTTGGGCACAAGCTGTTCGCGCTAGCGTTGCGGAGCAAACGCATAGCTTTAAAATGAGGATTGTTTTTTAACTCAAAATCTAGTTCAGCTTTAGACAGAAACCGTCCTGCTTTAAATAGCATTTGACGACAATAGTAAATACCACAATTGGTCAACTTGTTAGCCTCTGTACAAAGGTATTCAAGAATAGCCATTACTTCTGGACTACTTTCAACTAAATGTTGCTGACATCCGTACATTGATATATACCTCCCCTAGGTATAATAGCACTATTAAACATAAAATGCCGAATGTAGGTTAATAGTTTTGTGAAAGTGGAATGGGCATCTTGTATGGCATAAAAATCAAGGGACAATTCTCACCCCTACTTTCTCTATCTTTCCACCCTCCCCACACTTTGCTTTTTTCAGCAGACCCTAATTAGTATTATTACCACTTCATATTCCCATTCGCCCCTCAGCAATGACCTATGGATTGTATTAAATGTTACAAATAATCTCAGAAAAAAGCTCTACAATATTGAACCTCAATGCAAATAAAATTTCAGCCCAAATTTAGTTATTAAAAGAATTGTCTGTACGAACTTCTACTCATAATTTTCCAGCTAATGTTTTTAAGCTAGATAATGGTCTAACAATTATTCATCAATATATTTCAGCCACTCCAGCAGTGGTGATAGATGTGTGGGTAAGAGCAGGTGCTAGGGAGGAACCGGATAAATGGTCAGGTATGGCTCACTTCCTAGAACACATGATTTTTAAGGGAACAGAAAAATTAGGTCCTGGAATCTTCGATCGAATAATTGAAAATCGTGGCGGAGTAGCAAATGCTGCGACAAGTCACGACTATGCTCATTTTTTTATTACAACTGCTGCCCAATATGTAGAGGAAGTAGTACATCCATTGGCAGAATTATTGTTGCGCGCCTCCATACCAGAATCTGAATTTGCTAGAGAGCGGGAAGTGGTATTAGAAGAAATTCGTCAATCAGAAGACTGTGTTGATTCGGTAGGTTTTCAAGCATTGATGGAGAATGTTTACAAATATCATCCCTACCGACGTTCAGTGATGGGGACAGCAGAACTTCTGATAGAGCGAGAAGTTGATGAAATGCGTTGTTTTCACAATCATCACTATCAGCCAGAGAATATGGCAGTGGTAGTTATTGGGAGAGTAGAGCAAACCCAGGTAATAGGATTAGTCAGTGCAGCTTTTGCCAATTTTGCGGAAAAATGTTCTCATTGTCCACGAGTCGAAATAGTAGCAGAACCTTTAATAACTGAAGTTCGTCGCCAGGAAATATATTTGCCAAGATTAGAACAAGGTCGTCTCACAATGGCTTGGATCGGACCTGGAGTCGAACAGCTAGATGATGCTTATGGATTAGATTTACTGTCAATATTATTAGCTGATGGTAGAAGTTCTAGATTGGTTCGAGAATTGCGCGAAGATTTAGGTTTAGTGCAAGGAATTGTTAGCAGTTTCTCTTTGCAGCAAGACTCAAGTTTATTTACAATTAGCGCTATGCTAGAACCGAAAGATATTCCAGAAGTAGAAGCGCGGATTGGCGATCGCCTTTATGAGTTATTAACTCAAGAGATTTCAGAGGCAGAATTAGCTAGGTCTAAGCGTTTATTATGTAATGATTATGTGTTTTCCATTGAAAGTCCAGGACAGCTAGCAGGTCTTTATGGTTATTATTTTATTATAGCAAATCCAGAGTTGGCAATCCGTTATCCGCAAAAAATAGCAGCATTTCAACCAAAAGAATTACTCAATTTAGCTGAAAAATACTTATCTCCAAATCGCTATGCAGTCACAGCATTAATACCTACTTATACTAATTTTATCTGAGGCTGCACAGAATTAGGTAGTAGGTGGTAGGTCTTAGGTCTTAGTTCTTAGTATTGAGTGTTATATCATGTCCGGTTGAACAGTTATAAATAAATAGCGACCGAGTCCTCAGGAGTCAGGAGTAAACCCACCCCTCGCCCCTCCCCCTCCCAGGAGGGGAAGGAAGAAGGAGGGAAGGAAGAAGGAAGAAGGAAGAAGGAAGAAGAAGGACTGGAGTTGAAGGAAAAAGTTTTTTTATCACTAATTATCCGGACATGATATTATACCAATTTTATCTGAGGTGGTGTAGAATTATGAAATTTATTAATATTAAATCCAGTAGCATCGGTGTAATTAAATATCGTAGGTGCTAGGTATTAGGTGGTAGGTTTCAATAATTGATAATTACCTCTCTCTAAAAGGAAGAGGATTGAATAAAAGGAAAATTTTTTCTCTCTTGGTCGATTGGATATGGCGCAGGTTTCGGAGCCATCCCACCCTTCGGGAAGCTGCGCTAACGACCGCTTGTTTCTTCTTTAAAAGAGAGGCATTTTACCTTAATTATAGTAGTTAAACTTAAAAATGAGACGTTTTTCGTCTGAAACTCCCTCATAGCAAGAAAGCTTTGTCTCAATCTAAAGTTAAATGACTATATTCAGTAAATTCAAGATCGAACACTGAAGTTGGCGGAAATTTGGGATATTTCTTTAACATTTTGGACTTTGGACAAAAAGAAAAACAGTTAGCGTAATATTTACGCTAACTAACTTAGAGAAATATTTCTCTGTCTCCAGTGAATTTAATCACTGAAAAATGGCAATAATTAAGAGTTGTCGCCCACTACTAAGAAACTTTTCGTTGTTTTTTGGATTTTTTTTTGCCTTTGATGATAACTTGATGACGAGTTCGTGGTGTTGTTTTATATCCTTTAATCCGTCCGGTAGAATAACCTCGACGTTTGGGAGATGTAGCCATTGTACCCAAAGTCGAAATTATTCTATAAAAGTCTCTTTGAACTAAACTGGGAGTAATTTTAACTGATTTATTACTCTTCAAATACTGTTCCCAATGATGAGGTAAAACAACAGCTAAATTCCTTGCTACCCATAAATTAACATAAGCAATAAGTGTTAATTTGAACCAATTTTCTTCATGTTTGACATCTGGAGTTGAATAAGCTGTCATTAACAATCTTTGTTTACCAAATCGGAACAGATGTTCCATGTCATAACGTTGTCGATAAGATTCATAGCAATCAATGAGGCTTAACTCTTCACGACTAGAACCAATCACAATTAGCCACATCGGTTTCCAAATCTGATTACCAATTTCATCTGTGACAGTAATTCGCACTACTGTTATAATCTCGTCTAAATAAAGGATTTTCAGATAATCCTACTACCGAGTTGGCCATTTGATTTGATGAGAGAGCATCTAGTAATTCTACGATAGTTTCTTTTCTGACATTAAGTCCATGATAGAGGTTTTCCCTCCAGGATAAGAACTCCTTGATTGATTGCCTATTTTCTTGATTTTTCATTGTTGTTAATAATACCCCCTAAATGTTAGTGTATATTTTACGCTAACATTTGCCTTTTTTAATTCTTCAGTATCATGGCTAGTCAAACATCAGAGCAAACCACTCAATCACCAGCTCTCAGAGGAAAACAAATTCAGAGTTTAATTCGTAAGCTCAAGCAGAAAATTCAGAAAATTGAACGAGAAGGAGAGGTAACTCCCCGTGATTGTCATATCATTCGTTATCAAGTCAATAGAAATCAGAAACTCTACTATTATTATAAATTACAATCTGCGGAGCCAATTTTTCCAATGGCTACTGATTCTCAGAAAAAAACTAAATATAAATATTTAGGAAAAGCCGGAAGTGAAGCTCATATTAATGCAGTGGAAAAAATGACTCGAAGAAATATTATTAATGAGTTGGAAAGGGTTGTTCATTCCCTTCAAGAAAGTTATTTAGATATTTGTTTTGGTGGAGAAATTGAACCAGACCCATCCTATAATTTTCAGGATGATAAATAATGTCAGAAATGAAGATAATTCTAGATTTAATTCGGTCTTTAAACTTTAACGAAAGCAGTTAGTGTAAACTTTACGCTAACTTTTTTTTGTCCAAAGTCCAATTAACATTTAGAGAAGAACTTTTTTATGATAATTAATCATCCAGATATGCTATAAGGAGGGAAGAGAATTTAGAAAGATTTGGCAATGGTTGAAGATGGAACATTTTTTTTATACCGAACCCGAGCGGATTTGATATATAGTCATTTCAAATAAGAATGAAACACTTTTTCGGCTGAAACTCTTTCAAGGCAAGAAATACTTGTCTCAATCTCAACTGAAATGACTATCACTTGTCTATCTCCACCTACAGTCAACTCTGATTAATATATTATTCTATGCAGCTTAGAAATGAATTTGATATTAAAACTAAGTAATAGTTAGTTTTTCCATAACTAAATTAAACATGAATTTTCTTAAGAGTAATATTGTGCATAATTTCATATTAATTTAATAGACATACACTTATTTAAGTTGCTACTATTTTTATTAGAAGTACAAAAAACTATATTGCTCCCAACTATAATTCTAGGTAAAAGTTTATGTCTGATAATCTTTCATTACTAAAAAATCGAGACTACACATTTATTTTTGCTCGAAGTTTTGAAAGCTGGTCTGCCTCTAATCTGTACTATGAAGATTGGATTGCAGCACAAATAAAAATCATTGATTTAGCCAAGCATTGTCAATCATTAGATAGTGATGGAATTACTGTTTATCTTGCTTCTAGTCCTTTTATCAAGCATACAAACACAGAAGTCGTAAAATTAGCTCAACTATTTCAACTAAAAAATCCTCCAGAAATAATAGATGTAGTAAGTAGTTTGGAAGATGCTCTTGATGACTATTTTCAACGCAGAGATGCAAAGCAAACTAAAAATGGGGATATTATTTTAGTATTAGTAGATAAAATTTCTGATGAACAAGAAGCTTTGGTGAATTTAATTATTAATGCTACTGAAAAAATTGACCTAATTCCAGGTACAGAAAATAGTTATGAACTAGGAATTAGTTTTTTACAAATTGGTGAAGATCCACCAACAACAGAATGCTTGACTTTCCTAGACGATCATCTTGTTAACGCTGGTGCAAAATGTGATATTGTTGACACGAAGTTTTGGTATGAAATTAAGCAAAAATCTCTCACAGATATTCTGATTCATGCTTTAGTTGACTAGCAAAACACTGACATTAAGAACATAGGGGAAAAGTCACCAAAAAACTGGGTAGTTACGCCTCCCCCTTCTAGCTATCCCTGATAAATAACTCCTGAAAACCTTGTGGGGACCAGGGGAGAAGGGAGCGGGGAAGAAGGGAGAAATAGTCAATAAAGCTTGGCAAAACTACTTAACTTATCCAAATTAATGTGCTTTTAAATACATTTTTTCTCAGGAAAAAGCCTTTTGAAGACTTAAACATAATTTGTCTATAATGTCTACGTTTTATGTTAAGAAAGATGTTTATAAAGCATAGCTCTTCTAGGGGGAATTTTGATTTGATTTAATACCCATAAATATGCTACAATATTCTTAGTTAAAAACAACAACAATGAAAGCCAGGTACAAATATCGAATTTATCCAACATCGGGACAAAAATACCGAGAGCGCAAAGCTATTTGGTTGTGTCCGCACAGTCTGGAACGATAGTCTAGCTTGCT
>JAAHGF010000045.1 GCA_010672585.1 Okeania sp. SIO1I7
AGGTTTTTTCGCATCTGATAGTTTTGGTTGATACAAGTTTCATCTAGTTAAGCTACAACTAATGTAGACCTATGCAAATTAATTCTGAAGTTACAGCTTATAGTTTTGACCGACTTATTGTTTGTGAGACTGCCGAAATTGCTCAGTTTTTAATAGCTAATAATTTCCACTTTGAACATAACTGCGCTGTACTAAGTATTGATGGATATCCCCAGAATATTTGGTTTTTTAAATTCTCCACCGTGACAAATACGGCATTTTTCTTATTTTTGTTAGGTATTGGTTTAGGAATATTCTTAATTTATTTTGGTATGCGACAACTAAGTGTTCAACATAAAATACCTCAACCATTTAAGTTTAAGCAAAGTGAAATTACCCAATGGTTGAGACGTTGGGAAGAAATTAATGGTGAGGTGACAAATGTTTTACCACCTTCCAGAGAAATGAGCGAACCTATACAGATTAATTCTGAAGTTACAGCTTATAGTTTTGACAGAGTTATTGTGTGTGATACTGCCGAAATTGCTCAGTTTTTAATAGCTAATAATTTCCACTTTTAATAGCGAATAATTTCCACTTTGAATATAATTGCGCGGTACTAAGTATTGATGGATATCCCCAGAATATTTTTAGTACAGTAATGCACATGTTAAAACAAAATCCAGATTTAAAAGTCTATGCTTTTCATAGTGCTACCCCCCGTGGAGTTACAGTGATAAATGAACTGCGAAATAGTCCTAAATGGTTTAGCGGAAATAATCTAATTATTTATGATTTAGGATTATTGCCACGTCATGTATTTCCTAGTAAGAATATGTGGATTTTAAAGTCAGATGAATCAGCAAAACAAGGGCGAAAAATACCAGCAGAAGTCAAGCAAACTTTATCAACAGATGAACTAGAATGGTTAGAGGCAGGATTTCATGTAGAATTAGAATCTTTTTCACCCCGTAAATTACTACAAGTAGTTTCTCAAGGTATTGCTAAAACTCAAGCAGTTGCTAATGGTTATAGTTCAGCTTCAGATAATAGTTTAGATTCTGGAGATAGTAGTGATGATGGGGTAATGTTTATTGATGTTGATGATAATAATCGAAATGTAGATTTTTTCGCATCTGATAGTTTTGGTTAAACACTGTAGGTTGGGTTAAGTGAAGCGCAACCCAACAAAAACATATATTTATATCTATAATTGTGAGGTTTATCCTGTGGATAAGCTACCCTAATACCGTTTCACTAAAGCAGGTTTTTCCTACCCGATAGTTTTGGTTAAACACTGTAGGTTGGGTTAAGTGAAGCGCAACCCAACAAAAACATATATCTATATCTATAATTGTGAGGTTTTTCCTGTGGATAAGCTACCCTAATACCGTTTCACTAAAGCAGGTTTTTCCTACCCGATAGTTTTGGTTAATGTAGGTTGGGTTAAGTTAAGCGCAACCCAATAAAAACATATATATCTATATCTATAATTGTGAGGTTTATCCTGTGGATAAGCTACCCTAATACCGTTTCACTAAAGTAGGTTTTTTCATATCTGATAGTTTTGGTTAAATATTGTAGGTTGGGTTAAGTTAAGCGCAACCCAACAAAAACATATATATCTATATCTATAATTGTGAGGTTTTTCCTGTGGATAAGCTACCCTAATACCGTTTCACTAAAGTAGGTTTTTCCTATCCGATAGTTTTGGTTAATGTAGGTTTGCTTAAGTGAAACCCAACCCAACAAAAACATATATCTAAGCTGTTTTGCACTTAAAACATATATCCAATTTTTGTCAAAGGGAACAGAGAATATAGAATCTAAATTATTCTTAGCTTATCTTGTCTATATGTTGGGTTTCTCCTGCGAATAAGCTCCGCTAAGATGTCTCAACCTAACCTACTAATAGCTAATAACTGTTGGGTTTCGGGTTCCTCAAACCAACCTACGGGAGTCTATTTTTGATTAACTTGTAACCAAATTTCTAAACTTACTAATAACCAAAGTTGAATACCATAACGCTTCCAAGTATCCCCACGATAATTTAACCAATCTTTGATTAAATCTTGATTGAAATAAGGAGCGATCGCTGCTTTTTTACTTAACAATAAATTCCTCGTTCGACGTTGCCAAATTTGTCGAAACCAAAAGTTAACAGGTACCATCATTCCACTTTTTGGACGAGTTAATATTTTCTCTGGTAATAAGTCTGCCACTGCTCGTTTTAATACCGCTTTTTCATCAGCACCAGATAATTTATATTCTGGTGGAATTTCTAAACTCATCTCCACAATTCTTTGGTCAAATAATGGGGAAAGTCCGATTAAACTAGCCGCCCTAGTCATATTATTTACTTTCGTTAAAATATGGTCTGCTCCCTTAAATTTAATATTGAGTAACATCAAGCGGTTTAAATAATCAGCATCAGAATTTAAGTCAGACTCAAATATATAAGGTTCTGTTTTTACAGCTTCCCAAATATCGGGTTTTAATAGCTTAGATAAATCTGCAAAACATTTATGAAAAGAACTTAGATAAGATGAAACAATATCTGGCTTTCCTGACTGCAAACCACCATAAATATTATTTAATAACATTGGTTTATTTTTCGGTCCGCCAAAACAAGGGTCCCCACCTTCACCATTCAGAATAACTCCCACATTTTCTGCTGCTAAATTTCCTAAAAGATAATTAGGAACTGTTAATGGGTCGCCAATAGGGTCATCTAAATTTGCCATAGTAATTGGCAGTTTATTCCACATATCATCCGGCGTAATTTCTAGGATGTGATGTTGAGTTTGACAATGTTGAGCAACTAAACTAGAAAATTCTAATTCATTGGGTAATTCTGCACCAAAATGTATTGAATAAGTATGTACCGGATAATCATGATTTTTTGCTGCTAATGCCACAATGCAACTCGAATCTAAACCACCCGATAAATAGGCTCCCACTGGTTGATTATTTGGTAAATATTCAGGAATAATTTTATCTAGAAGAAAACGTAATTTTTTACCATGATATTCTAAAGGTCGGTCGGCATTTTTAACTTGTTCTTGTGGTTGCCAATAAGACATTGGTGATGGAATTTTCAAATCATTAGTAAAACGGATAAAACTTCCCGGCCTTAATTCTTTTACTTCCTGCCAAAGAGTACGTTCTCCAGGCACAAAAGCACAACAAAGATAATCTCGTAAAGCTATTAAATCTAATTCATTAGAATGGTAAGAAGAAAGAACTTTTAATCGAGGAGAAATCCAAATAGTTGAGTCTGTAGTAGTGTAATATAAAGTCCGTCCACCCACGCGATCGCGCCCAATCCATAATTCTTTTTCTTCCCTATCCCAAACAGCTAAAGCAAAAATTCCTTCTAATAACAAAAAAGTTTTTACCCCATAACTTTGCCATAATTCCGCAACTGTTTGAGTAGCAGTAAGAGAGGCAGAAATATCTAAAAGTTTTTGTAATTGTGACAGATTAGTTAAGCAAATATCCCCCACAACAACAAACCTTTCATTAGAGCTAAAAATCGGTTGAATTTGGTGAATCAAAAAGTGGCGATCGCTCCAATAAGTATCTGCCTTTATCTGGTCTATTTTTCCCCAAGCAAGATACCAATTAGGGGTAACTAAATTTTTATTTGTAGGAACCGATGATTGTCTATTTAATGATAAAAAATTAAACTTCATATCTACTAATAAAGTAAGGAAGAAGGAAGAGGGAAGAAGGAAGAGGGAGGAAAGCTTAAAAGCTTGAAAAAACGTAAATTTTCTGTAGATATTCACCTTGGTTTTACACAAACGATACCAGTGGACATGAGATAATTACACTTAATTTAATTGTGTTATATAGCAATCAGGAATGAGATGTGACAATTGAGGTATTCCTTTAAAGCATAGAATATAGCAGTTATCTTATTCTTATGTATTCGTTTCTTCCCTCCATATCTATTCCCTCCATACCTAAAACAAAAGTCTCCAATATCTCACAACTAAAATCATATTGCTATACCAAGCGTGAAAAAAGAATTATGAACTTAGACGACACTTCAATTATTAAATAATTATTGCTCTGCTGATTAAATCTAAAAGCATTGACATATAAAGAAAAGTGCCTTTTTGGGGCTTTTAAAAAGTGCCTGGTTTTCAGCCTAAAACGCTCAAACAGTTAGTATTTTAGGCAACAGTTGGGCAGAAAAATCAAGGGACAATTCTTGCTCCTACCTCCTTGCTCATTCCCATTTCTTCTATTTTCCCCTCCTGGGAGGGGGAGGGGCGAGGGGTGGGTTATATCCTACCCCTACTAAAAGACTTTTTCAGCAAACCCTAATTAACACAGACTAAATAACTTTTTTGATAATTAGCACCCCAATTATTGTTAATTATTCTAATATTTACTTCTCCCTTGCTCCCTTGCTTCCCCACTCCCCTACTCCCCTACTCCTCCGCTCCTGAATAATAATTAGGGTTTGCTAAAAAAGTATGAGTGGTAGGGGTAGGAGACAGGAGACAGGAGAAATTGGAATTTATAGGAGGTAGAAGTAAGAATTGTCCCTTAATTTTTATGCCCAACTATGTGCCTAAAATACGCTCCTTTTTGAGCATAAAGAGCTGAAAAATTTGCACTTTTTTCGACTCCAAAAATGCTTTAGTCGTAAGCATTCAGCTGTCAGCCATCAGCTATCAGCTATTGCTTTTAGTTTACAATCAAAGCAATATTTAATTGTCTTACTACAAAAGTTGATTCCCTTGACCTTAAAGTCAGTTGTTAATTTAAACACTGTTCTTAAAGAGAAAATCTTTTTGCTGATAGCTTACAGCTAATAGCTGAATGCTTACCTTTAGTCTTTATATGTCAATGCTTTTATATTTAATCAGCAAGTCCTAATTATTAATTATTAATTATTAATTATTAATTATTTTGTAGCTCACGCTTTTTAGGAATTGCTATAATCTAAAATATAGCAATCCGCGCATTGGTTGTGACAATTTTTATAATAGTTAATTTGAACTGAAAACCTTTCATCTTCTGACCCCTGTACGTCCCCAATCCAACGACTCCCCTACCTGACTCCTAACTCCTAACTCCCACCAAAATATTACAACTTAAATAGGATTGCTATATGTAGATAAGATCGAGTCTAATAAATAGATTGAGTATCAGATTGTAAAAATACAAATATTTAAAGACTATGGCATCTATAAATCAAGATTTCTCGATCCAGAATACTAGAAAAAATTCCCTGCGTAACGTTTTTATTGTGCCTTTTATTTTACAAATATTAACAACATTTGCATTAATTGGTTATCTTTCTTTTAGAAATGGAGAAAAAGCAGTTAATCGATTAGCAAGTCAATGGGAACATGAAGTTACAAACCGTGTCGAAGACCACCTAAATCATTACCTAGAATACCCTCACATTATTGTTCAAAGTAATATCAATGCTATTCAACTCGAACAACTAAATACCAGAAATATTAATACCTTAGCCTTTCATTTCATTAAACAAATTCAATTGTATAAATTTGTTTCTGCTATTTATTTTACAGGTGACTATGAAAATGGAGAATATGCTCAAGGTAGACGAAATATAGATGGTACTCTAAATATAAAAGTATATGAAGATTTTCCCAATCGTGTCGATTATCTCGTAAATAAAGAAGGTCAGCGTATTAAAAAGCTGCAAAGTAGAGATTTTTATCCCCAAATAAGACCTTGGTATCAAGCTGCAATCAAAGCACAGAAACCAACCTGGACTGAAATTTATAATTTTGTTGGCCCTGGTGAACTAGGCATTACATTTTCTGCACCTGTTTTAGACAAAACTGGGCAATTCAGGGGAGTAATTGCTGTTGATTTGATTCTGAGTGATATTAGTGATTTTCTCAGAAAACTAGAAATTCCCTCTAGTAGTCAAGTTTTTCTGTTAGAAACTTCTGGAGATTTGATTGCTAGTTCCACACCGGAAAAGCCCTATTTTTTATCAGAAGAAAATCAAATACCACAGAGAATAAAAGCAGTAGCTAGTCAAAATCAATTAACTCAAGCAGCTGCCAAATATTTGAGCCTAAAAATAGACAACCTTTCCGAAATTAAAACAATTCAAGAATTTAAATTTAAAGTTAATGGCCAAGCTCATTTTCTGCATATTGCTCCACTCGAACTTCAGCAAGGTTTAGACTGGATACTTGTAATAACTGTCCCGACTTCTGATGTGATGGGAGAGATTCATGCTAATACACGCACCACCATATTACTTTGTATTGGAGCTTTAACTATAGCAATTGTAGTAGTAATTATGACAGTAAGTTTAGTTACTGCACCTATTCTCAAACTTAATTCTGCTGCCAAAAAAATTACTCAAGGTAAATGGGACACTCGACTCAATATTAACCGTAACGATGAAGTGGGAGAACTGACTCACTCTTTTAATTGTATGGCAAACCAACTAAAAAATTCCTTTAAATCTCTGGAAGCAAACAACCAACAACTCAAGCAACTCGATCGCATCAAAGACGAATTTTTAGCCAACACTTCTCACGAACTACGAACACCCCTCAATGGTATTATCGGTATTGGTGAATTTCTTTTAGAAAGCAATACAGAAAAATTGAATCCAGTCACCACTAGCAACTTAACGATGATAGTTTCTAGCGCTCGTCGTCTCTCCAATCTTGTCAACGACATTCTTGACTTTTCTAAAATAAAACACCACACACTAGCATTAGACTTTAAACCTGTTGATGTTTATGGAGTGGTAGAAGCAGTAGTCATCTTAAATCTTTTACTCAGCAAAAAGAAAAATCTCAAACTAATAAATGCTACTCCTAAAGATTTACCCCCTGTCTATGCTGATGAAAACCGTCTACAACAAATTCTATATAACCTAATCGGTAATGCTATTAAATTTACTGAGTCTGGTCAAGTCAAAATCTCAGCAGAATTAGTTGACAACAATATGACAAACTTCGATCGACAACCCTGCACCCAAGAGCTAGATATAGATAAATCTCAGCAACTGATAATAGTCGTCTCCGATACTGGTATCGGTATTCCCGCTGATAAACTAGAGCGCATCTTTGAATCATTTGAGCAAGGAGAAGGTTCCACAGCTAGAAAATATGGGGGTACAGGTTTAGGGTTAGCAGTCACGAAACAATTAGTTGAACTCCATAGCGGTCGGATATGGGTTGAGTCTGAGGTCGGTGTCGGTTCTCATTTTCACTTTACCCTACCCATTTCTCAAAAACCTGTAACCGATCCCCCATCTCTTCCTACTCCTCAAATCAGCAGTATTCGTCATCCAGTCGAGCAACTAGAAATACCTGTAGAAAATGAACACAACAAATGTTATTTAGCTGATGGTGATTTCCACATTTTAATTGTTGATGATGAACCAATAAACATTCAAGTTCTCAACAATCACTTAACAGCAAATCACTACAAAGTTACCCAAGCATTAAACGGAAAAAGTGCTTTAACTGCTTTAGATAAGGAAGAAAATATAGACTTAATTTTGCTAGATGTAATGATGCCTAATATGTCTGGTTACGAAGTTTGTGCTAAAATTAGGGAAAAATATCCTGCCCAAACTTTGCCAATTTTAATGTTAACCGCAAAAAATCAAGTAGCTGATTTAGTCATGGGTTTTCAATTTGGTGCTAATGATTATCTGACTAAACCTTTTGCCAAAGATGAATTATTAACTAGAGTGAAAACTCATCTTCAATTATCAAAAATTACTAATGCTTACGGACGTTTTGTCCCCCACGAATATGTAAAATTACTCTCTAAAGAAAATATTATTGATGTTAACTTAGGCGATCGAGTTTGTAAGGAAATGGCAATTTTCTTTTCTGATATTCGTTCTTTTACTACTCTATCTGAGAAGATGACAGCTCAAGAAACTTTTGCTTTTGTTAACGGTTATTTACAACAAGTTGCCCCAGAAATTCGCGGTCGCAATGGTTTGATTATTAAGTTTATGGGAGATGGCATTATGGCAGTATTTCCTAATGGTGTTGATGATGCTCTACAGTCATCTATTTCTCAGCTTCATAAATTACACAAATATAATCAAACTCTACAAGCTACAGGTTTATTTCCCATTAAAATTGGCGTAGGAATTCATTGGGGTCGCATGATGGTGGGTATAGTGGGAGAGAAAACTCGAATGTCGGGAGATGCAATTTCTGATAATGTCAATTTGACAGCTCGTTTAGAAGGTTTAACTAAGTATTATGGAGTTTCTTTGTTAATTTCTGAATCAGCTTTTCAGGGTTTAAAAAATCCAGAAAAATATCAAATTAGGTTTTTAGACCGAGCATCTGTTAAGGGTAGAGATGAACCAATTAATGTTTATGAAGTGATGGATGGTGAAATTGATGAAGTGCGAGAATTAAAGTTAAAAACTCAGGCAGATTTTGAAAATGCTACAAAATATTTTCGGTTGGGAGATTTAGTTTCAGCTAAACATTATTTCGACAAAGTATTAGCAGTTAATTCTTCAGATAAAACAGCTAAACTTTATTTAGATAGAATTGATAAATTAACATCCACTGGTATACCAGAAAACTGGAATGGAGTTTGGGCATTTACTCAGAAGTAATGAAGAAGGAAGAAGTAAGAAGGAAGAGGGAAGAAGTAAGAAGGAAGTAGGTTGGGTTAAGCGGCAGCGCAACCCAACAAAAGTGAAAAATCGGACGTGGACTAATTATCTAGTCGTCGCAATTTCTTCTTTGCCCACTCCCGCAGTTTTTCATCTGGGTCATTTTCCGCTCTGTCTTGTAATAGTGGGAGGGTTTGCGGATGGTTTGGGTAATGTTTGACTATTTCTTCTAGTGCAATTTGTCGAGGGTTGTCTTCCCAGTTTTTTTCACGTTGAAAGGGGTCATTGACGGCAGTGCGATCAAAAAATTCAAAAATTCCGGGTTCATGTTTCCAACCAGTAGCTATTTGTTGTACTGCTTCAACTCGCACATCGTGATCATCATCAGACTCTACACATTGTTGAGTAATTCAAAAATTCCCGGCTCATGTTTCCAACCAGTAGCTATTTGTCGCACGGCTTCACGTCGCACATCCCGATCATCATCAGACTCTATCCATTGTTTGAGTAATTCTAAAATTCCCGGCTCATGTTTCCAAGCAGTAGCAATTTGTCGTACCGCTTCAACTCGCACATCCTGATCATCATCAAACTCTACCCTTTGTTTGAGTAATTCTAAAATTCCCGGCTCATGTTTCCAAGCAGTAGCAATTTGTCGTACCGCTTCAACTCGCACATCCCGATCATCATCAAACTCTACCCTTTGTTTGAGTAATTCTAAAATTCCCGGCTCATGTTTCCAAGCAGTAGCAATTTGTCGTACCGCTTCAAGTCGCACATTCCAATTTTTATCAGACTCTACCCTTTGTTTGAGTAATTCTAAAATTCCCTCCTCATGTTTCCAACCAGTAGTAATTTGTCGTACCGCTTCACCTCGCACATACGAATCAGTATCAGATTTTACCTTTTGTTTGAGTAATTCTAAAATTCCCTCCTCATGTTTCCAACCAGTAGTAATTTGTCGTACCGCTTCACCTCGCACATACGAATCAGTATCAGATTTTACCTTTTGTTTGAGCCAATTATAGCTTAAAGGGTCATCTCTCCAGGTTTCAGCCACCACTGCCAAAGCTTGAGTACGAATTTTGCGAACTAGCTCTGACTCATAACTATAAGGTTTGTAAGAATCACCAAGGTCATACCCAGTCAAATCTTTTATCCTATTTAACAACCTATCCTCTACATCACCAATATTCTGACGACTCCTAACTTCAAACAACAACTTACCTGCCAAAAATAAATTTACAAACTTTTCCTCTTCCCCCTCTTGCTCCATCAAATAACTAATAATTTCTCCCACAAACCTAGCATCTATCATGCCAGCAATTAACCGCAAAACCTCATGCCATTTTTCATCCTGCCAGTGCTTACCAAAAACATCTTTATTCAACTCATCTATTGAAATACTTTGTGTTTCCTTAAACTGCCAAACAAACTCCCAAGCACAAAAATATTCCAAAAAAGTTCGATGCACAAAAGCATAATATTCTGCACCAACAAAACACAAAACAAAATTCCGACTCCGCAACTGTTCCATCAACGCTCTAGCAACAGTTCTCACATCATTAATGTCTATACTTTTGAGATACTCTGAAATAATCCTTTCTAAATCATCTCCCAAAATCAAATTGCCAGCTAAACCCGCAATATTCCCCTGCATAAAATGAGCAACTCGACGCAAAATTGCCTGCTTATCTTTATAGTCAATAGTTATCGGATCAATCTTTGCATCAACTAATGCTCTTTCCATATCCCATTGATGTAGTAAAACCCGCGAAGCTTGATTATAAAGTTCTGCTCTATCTCTCGGCAATTCTTGATGACGATTCAGAATAGCCATCATAGTTAATAACAGAGGATTTCTTGCCAATTCCTTAATAGGTGGAGAATCCTTAATTGCCCGTTTCAATCTTTCCCTTTTCCTCTCTCTTTCTGCTTCATCTGGATAAGTCAGATTATGCCAACGTTGAATAAAATCCTCAATTTGTTCGGCTGACAAATCTTGCAGTATAAAATGATTAAATTCAGCATCCCGGAGTTTTTGTGGCTTATAACCAATCACCCGCGAAGTAACAATAACCCGCACATTTTTATAGTTATTAGTAAACCGATGAATATCAGTAATTATTTCCTCTCGTTTTGCTGGCTCGAAAACCTCATCTAATCCATCAAACATCACAATAGCATCGCCATTTTGTAATTTTGCATGGAGTTCCTTTTGAGGTAATTGACAAGTTATTCCGCTACCTTTTTCCAGAAAATCCAGAAAATTTTGGCATTTATTAGCATCATAGTTCCTCACATAAGTCCGTAGTTCAATTAATATAGGAATTGGCTGTAAATATAAATCTTTCCGAGATAATTCTGCCCATTGTAGAGCGATATATTGTAATAAAGTAGACTTACCAGAACCAGGGTCGCCCAGAATCACTAAATATTTATATTTCTTGTCTTCTATTAACTCTAAAATCGAGCGAGTATGTTGCTCAAAATATCTGCGTCGGGAAGATTCTAATTGTTCTGGAGAAAGTTCTTCATCAAACTGCCCACTATCTTTTAACTGCTGTAAATATTCTTTAGGAATCTCATGTATTCGAGGCAGAAATTCCTGAGATTCCCGGACATTTTGAGGAATAAACATTCGCCATAATTTCAATTGATTATAGGCATAACCACTGGTATCTAAACTTTCTAATTTCAGATTTCCATATTGTTCTCGGATTCCCTCCTGATATTTTTCTAGGTCAAAATCTGGTTTAATTTCGGTGTTTTGATTTGCCAATTTATCCAGATTTTCTGAATCCAATATTTTCCGTAGTTCATCCGACTCGCGAATAATTTTTTTCACCCTTCTCTGATATTGCTTGGCAACTAATTCCCAGTCAAAATCATCTGGTAAAGGTGGATTAATTTCGTTCCAAGTAATAGCTAGTTTATTAGTATCTAAAATTTTTATATAATTATCAAAAGCTCTAATCAAAACTTCTAAAATCAACTGATTTTTAATAAATTGTTTTAAAGGTCGGTCGTATTGCTTTAACTGACCTTCATTCAATTCAGCATTTTCTAATTCTTGCTTTACCAAATATAAAAAATATTTAATAGCTTGTGCCGTAGCTTTTTGTAAAACTTTTCCATTTGTTATCCCACCAATAGCATCAGAGAGACCTTGCTTTAAAAAATCTTTAACATAGTCTTCAGCGGCACCCTTACCTAATTCTCCAATAACTTCCTGAGCAATAAATTTAACCGCTTCACTACCCCCCCAAGCAATTAACCATTCAATCATAATTATTTAATCTCTTATATTTTAGTTATTTTGTAAGCATTCAGCTATTAGCCATCAGCTATCAGCAATAAGACCCTATGCTTAAGGACGAGGTCTAAATGAATATAGACTTTGGAGCTGACTTTTATAGCAAGATTTTTCGTTTCTCAATTAAATATTACTTTCATCACTCACTAAAAGCAATAGTTGATAGCTGATAGCTGATAGCTGACGGCTGAATGCTTACGTTATTTTTTATTATATAGCGCTACGGAAATGGGGAATAGGGAATATGTTTATAGCTATACTTCAATCTCCCCAACTCCCTTACCGAAAAATTGTGGTTTAAAGCCTTCCCTTTTAAGGGGATAATAAAGAAAATTTTCATTATTAGTCAATCCTCTTCTTTTCAAGGAGAGGTAATTATTAATTATTAATTATTAATTATTCATTATTAATTGTTGACCCCCTTACCTGATGAAAATCACTCGAATTTCATTTTTAAATCACCACCACCACCAGAAATTAGGAAGATGATTAAAGTATAGAAGTTAAAAACAAAAGTCAAAAAATACGAAAAACCAAATCATTATGAAACAAGCAATTCGACAACAAGCAATGCCAGGAATTCTTGGTGGATTAGGACCACTAGCACATATTGAATTTGAACGTCGTCTAATTGCTTTAAATGCAGAACGAGGTGCTACCTCCGATAGCGATCATCCCGTTTCGATTCTAATTAATGCAACTGATGTTCCAGACCGTACTCAAAGCTTGCTGGGAAATGCCCCAAGTTGTACTCCTTCACTGGTGAAATATGGGAAAATACTACAAATGGCAGGAGCAGATTTTTTGGTAATTACCTGTAATACAGCTCATGGATTTTACGAAGCTGTACAATCTCAGTTAGATATTCCCTGGATTAATCTGATGAATATTACTGCACAATATATTCAAAGTCATTATCCTCATAGTCGCAGAGTAGGTGTTTTATCAACAACAGGAACATTGCAAGCTCAACTCTATCATAATAGTTTAAGTGCTTTAGGATTAACTGCGATCGCACCACCCTTAAACTCTCCATTACAAAGAGATATTATGAATGCAATTTACAATCCTGTTTGGGGAATTAAAGCTACAGGAGTCGAAATTTTCCCACCGGCAATTTCAATTTTAGAAAATGCTATAACTTGGTTAAAAGAGCAAGGAGCAGAATTAGTCATTGCTGGATGTACTGAAATATCAGTAGTATTGCAACAACTCAGACTTCACTCGCTGATTAATATTGACCCCCTTGATATTCTTGCCAATCTGACTTTAGATTTCGCATTTGGTCATCAAGAAATTCCAATCAATAGACCCAACTCATCTACTCAAAAATTATACCAATTCACTTAAAAAATGTCACAAATAGCCAAATAATAGGCTGAAATAACTGTAAAATTCAGGTTTCAAGTCACTAAAATATAACTTCTAACTTCTGACTTCTGACTTCTAACTTCTGACTTGCGCTACGCGCTATAATGCAGGCGATCGCTTATAATCAGCAACTGCTGCTGTAGCTGCAATTCCTGTATGGACAATCCCCAAAGTCCGGAACGGATCGATAATTGGGTCTACCGCAATCAATAACACCAGTATTGCTTCTAGTGGTAATCCCAAAGGTTGCAGTACTAAATCTAATAATGTTAAAGTTAAAATTCCCGTCGCTCCTGCTGTTGCCATCCCTGCTAAAATGGAAGCAACAATAATAATTACAAAACTAGATAAGTTTAACTGATGCTGATAAAGTTGAGCTACAAATACGGAAGTTGTGGCAAAATAAACCACGGGACCGAATCTACAAACAGTAATTGCCAGAGGAATCACTAAATTAACTGTTTGTTTATCAAATTTCAGTAGCTCAGTTAAAGCAGAAATGGAAGACGGTAAACAGGTAAAACTACTCCTAGTTGCCAAAGCTAAAATTGTTGGTTCTTTTAAACTAATCAACACTTTCCACAAAGAACAATCTGCCTTTTGCCAAACAACCAGGGTGCTAACTACATAAATAATAAAAAATATTAAAATTGTAATGATTACAAAATTTTTCATAGCAGCTAAAATACCAAAACCAGTCGTCGCTATTTGGCTAGCCAAAAGACAACATAAACCCATGGGCAAGAATAAAATTATCCAATCAATTAACTTTTTTGAAGCTTTAAATATAGTTTCTAAAATATTAAACACTTCTTCCTTATAAGATTCTTTGAGATATCCCATTGCTACGCCAAAAACAATAGCAAAAAATAGTATTTCCAGAGCATTACCCTCACTTAAAGATGCAAAAATATTCTCAGGAACTAAATTAAATAAAAAAGATATTAAATTTATTTCTGGCTCGACCACTTCTTCAATAATTTCACCAGTAAGAGATACCTCTAAATCTAATTGTGATTTGTTAACAATTATACCCAAAGCTGTTAAACTTGAATCGTCTAAATTCCCTCCAGGATTAGTGAGTAATGTAACAATTACTCCAATTAAACTTACGCCAATAAGTCCCATTGAAAATACAATTAAAATACGTTTGACATATTTATTAGCATCCTGACTACCTATTAGCCTGCCTACACTCATTGTTATTGCCGAAAATAACAAAGGTAAAACACACATTTTCAACAGCTCAAGATAAAGATTTCCAAAAGGAGTTAAAATCGCAGCTATATCTTTTTGAAAAATTCCTATATATAATCCTAGTAAAATTCCAGGTAAAATATACCATGGATTACGCAAAACTTTAATTAATGAATAAAAATTGAATCCTTTGTTTTTTGTCATCATAAATAATTATAAATTTTTTTTATCTTTTATGTAGGTTTAATACCCTACTTTACTGATAACTGATAACTGATAACTGAAATGACAAGAGGTAATTAAAATTATTTAGGTTCATAAGACACGAAGTGACTTGTCATTGACTATCCATAAGCAATTTTCCCTTCTACCTCCCCCCTTTCAAAGGGGGGGTAGGGGGGGATGCCTTCTGCCTTCTGCCTTCTGCCTTCTGCCTTCTGCCTTCTGCCTTCTTCCTTCTTCCTTCTTCCTTCTTCCTTCTTCCTTCTTCCTTCTTCAATTAAATTTATCTGCACTAGATGTTTCTAATAACTCAGAATACTCATCCAACAAACTCTTAACACTATAATGATTATTGGTAATTTGTAGATATAAATTAACAAATTCTAACAAGTGATTGCTAGACCATGGCAGAGCAATTGCTATCGGATCTTGAGTATCTGTTAAGGCAACAGTTTGAAAATTCAAAGCCACATTTGGTTGATTTATAACAATCTTTTTTACTTCTAATTCATCCCGGTATGCTGCCAATATATCTCCTCGAATAGCACCTTTCACTACCTCTTCCCAACTCGGATATGTCACAATTGTAGCCTTGGGAAATTTCTGTTTGGCAAATCCTTCATAGGAAGAACCATCAATTACTCCAATCTTTCCTTCAAAATCCCTCAAAAATTCTACTGTCTCTTTATTTTTAGCTGCTTTAGTTAATTGTATTCGGTTGAGTAATAAACCCTGGCGCATTGTCAAATAAGGATGAGAAAAAGAAATTATCTTAGCTCTATTCAAAGTTTGACTAATTTTAGAAATCCCTAAATCTGCTTGACCTCGATCGACAATTTCAACCACTTCATTAAAAGTTTTAGCACTACGATTAATCTGAAGTTCAACCCCTAAAGCTTCAGCCAAACCTCTAGCAATTTTAATATCTAATCCTTCCAATTCACCCCTATTATTTTCAACAAAAAAAGGTGAATTATCATACTCAGTCATCACAACAATTAACTCACCTCGGTCAACAATTTTTTGTATATCCGGAGAGAGCAACTTTACTGAGGAAGATTTTTGTGGGAAGCTGCTAGTATTTCCTTGAAGCAAAGCCCAAGTTTTTTCATCAACTATTGCCGTTGCTTCTAACCCCAAACTAATTTGAAAGTTATAAACAGCATCCTGAGTTTGTTCTCCATAAATTCCATCTATAGCTCCGGGATAATAACCTTTTTGTTTTAATTTAGTTTGTAGCTGAATAACATCATATTCTTCACTATTTTCAGTTACTTGTGAATCTAAAGTATTAACATCCTGGATATCTTTTGTCTTTCTAATCTCAGCAATTTTTTCTGCTGCTTCGATGGAAACAGAATTTGCAGAATGTTCTGTTTTTATAAAAGTTGTAAAAATAACAATTATTCCGAAAGAAACCAGAGTTAATTTGATAATTAAATATATTATTTTAGAGAATTTATTCATGGAATCTTTCCTGACTCCTAACAATATTTAGTAATACCATAATTTAATACTAACCTTCATAGGTAAGCATAGATTTTCAGACTTCATAATCTGGCTTTAACTATCATAAACAAGTGAACTTGTCAACTTTCCGGAAAAAAGTTTTAGGTGAGGTATTTTATCTATTTTGACAACTCTCTGGACTTAGGCAAAAAACGAAATTATACACCATTTGTAGGGGTTAACAGCCGTTAACCCCTACCATTAAATAGCACTCAGCACTCAGCATTAGGACTTTTTTTACGTTGAGTCAGGGATTTAAATCCCTCCTAAACTATCCGGCGCAATAATTGCTGGGGATTTAACCCAAGGTCAAAAAGCTGTTAACGTTTGCGTAGCATGACCTAGGAAAGTTCCTCTGCAAGAGGCTAACTGAAATGCTGATAGCTGATAGCTGATAGCTGATAGCTGATAGCTGATAGCTAGTTAAACTTGCTGCAGATATAGCCTAGATTCGCTAAAATCCTTTTAAAGTTTTCAAAGCAAACTTTTGTACTTGCTCATCTAAATCATTTTCAGCTCGATCGCACAATATCTGGAAAATTTGAGTCTTTTCTTGATATTGTTCAAGAATTACCTCTAACGCAGTTTGGCGCGGGTTATCCTCCCATTCTTCCTGACGTACAAATGGATCGGAATAGGCTCGAACGCCGAAAAATTCAAACATTTCAGGATCGTCATGCCAACCTAAAGCTAACTGCTGTATTGCTGAACGTCGTACATAAAAATTATCATCATACTCAGCTAGTTTTTTCAGCATAATAACAGCACAAGGATCGTTTTTTCCCAGCATAGCAAATAATTCTAAAGCAGTTTGTCGCACATAAAAACTACTATCACTCATAGCTACTTGTTTGATAATTGCTATCGCTTCAGGGTCATGTTGCCAACAAATACCCAACTCCACCACTGCTGTTTGTCGGACGCATACATCCTCATCAGAAATAGCTAATCTTTTAAATAACGCTAATGTCTCAGGGTCATCTTTCCAACCGAGAGCTAATTGCTGCATTGCTGCTTGTCGTACTTCTCGCTCATCTGTAGACTCAACCGTTTGTTTGAGAATAGTCAAAGTATCGGGGTCATCTTTCCAACCGAGAGCTAATTGCTGCATTGCTAGCTGTTGTAAATCTGGACATTGAGCCGATACAGCCAACTTTTTGAGAGCAGATATGGTCTCAGGATCATCCTTCCAAGTAGTAGCTAATTGCAGTACTGCTGACTGTTGTAGCTCAGAACAATTGCCAGACACAACCAGTTGTTTGATAATATCTAGAGTGTCGGGATCGTCTTTCCAGTCTGTAGCTAACTGTTCCATTGTTGCTTGTTGCACATCAGAAGACGGATCGTCAACTGCTTGTTGTTTCAACCAAGCTAAGATATTAGGGTCATCCTTACCCTCATTGCCTAATTTAACAACCGCTGCTACTCGCACATCAGAACATTGGTCGGATACAGCAATTTGTTGCAGAGTTGCCAAAGTATCATTATCATTTTTCCAAGTAGTAGCTAACAATTCCATTGCTGCTATGCGTACTTCTGAAAAATTATCGGACAATGCTGCTTGTTTAATGGTAGCGATCGCCTCTGGGTCATCTTTCCAACCTTTGACCAACATCTCCATTGCTGCAATTTGTACATCGTGGCGATCGTCAGACAAAGCAACTTTTTTGACAACTGCAAAAGTCTCAGGATCGTCATGCCAAGTAGTAGCTAGTTGTTCAACTGCTAACTTCCTAGCGTGCCAACAATCATCTTGGAAAACAACTTGTTTGAGAATAGTCAAAGTATCAGGGTCATCTTTCCAACCTATAGATAATTCTCGTATTGCTGCCACTCGTGCATTGGAGTTAGACAAAGCCAATTTTTTCAGCAGACCTAAAACACTAGGGTCCTCTTTCCACCCAACAGTTAATTGTGCTACTGCGATCTCTCCCACCACCCAACATTCAGCAGACTCCACTTGTTGTTTGAGAAAAGTCAACACATCTGGATCATGTTGCCAAAATGCACCCAGCTGTACCACTGCCAGTTCTCGCATCCGCCAACATTCATCTGACTGTACAACCTGTTTGAGAATAGCTACTGTATCAGAGTCTTTTTGCCAGTTTTCGATCAAATAGCCCATTGCTGCTTTTCGCACTTCTGAAGCTGTGTCTGATATCGCCAACTTTTTCATAATAGCTACTGTATCAGAATTTTCCTTCCAATCTTTGATTAACTGTTCCACTGCTGCCAGTCGGACATGAGAACACTGGTCAAATTCTGCAAGTTGTTTGAGAGTTGATAACGTATCTGGATCGTTTTCCAAATTTTCTGCTAGTTGACTCATCGCAGCTCGTCGTACCTCTGAAGCTTGAGCAGACAAAGCCAACTGTTTCAGAATAGTTCCGGTATCAATGTCATCTTTTGCCAGTTTGGCTAACTTGAATACTGCTTCTGAAGCCACATAAGGGCTTGGATCGGACATTGCCATTCCTTTGAGCCAGGCTAAAGTCTTACTATCGTATTTCCCATCTTGATTTAATTTTTCTATGATGATTAAACGTACTCCCCAATGTTTATCTGATTCTGCTCTTTGTCTGATCCAGGTCAGAGTATCTATATCTTGCCAACCTTCAGCTAAAAGTTCTACTGCTGTTTCCCGCAAAGCTTCATCAACATCAGAGACAGCTCGTTGTTTCAAAAATGCTAGAGTTTCTGGTTCATTTTGCCAGTTTTGGGCTAACTGTTTGAGTGCTGCATAACGTACATTTGAGGAACGATATTGATCTGCCAAAATCAGTTGTTTGAGGAAAGCGATCGTATTTGGATCGTCATGCCAACCTGCAGTTAATTTGCTAAGTATGGCTTCTTGCACCCACCAATATTCGTTGTTAGATACTACAAATTGTTTAAGAAAAGGTAAAATACTAGGATCGTTTTGCCAACCTTGGACAAGATATTCTGTTGCAGCTCTCCGCACATCTGGACATCCATCGGATATAGCTAATTGTTTAAGAATAGCTAAAGTATCCGGGTGATTTTTACATTCTATGGCTAGCTCTTCCAATGCTGCTATTCGCTGTTCTGGGTCTTCGTCAAAGACTACTTGACGTTTCAGGGAAGATAACGTTTGAGAGTCATTTTTAAGCATTATCATAGTGGCCTATGTAAGTTAATAATTTTTTTAGCTTTACTTGTAAATTGGATACTTGTAGGGAAAGTTTCACAAACTCGATCTATTATAAGCTAAATTACTTATAAATTAAATGAATAGAATTGCATCCTGAATAGATTTTATATAGACTAATAATTGTATAAGTAAATTCCTGAAATTCGAGAATTCAGGAAAATATGTCCAGCTAGTTGCCTATACATTAATTTTGCCTATAGGTTAAAAAGGGAAGATTAACTGTTTACTACTAAGATAATGACATCATAAAATTTATAAGTAAGTGATAGGTATCACTCCTGGAAAAAATAAAAATATAAGTATCGTATGGTATTCTGTGAATGATTGCAGCAGTGCGATCGCTTCTATAAGGCAGAGGAAAAATCTACTTACGACGCTTTAGACGCTAACACTTTGTGTTTTTTGTATTTGTAGTTATAAATTATTGATTTTTTGGCTTCCCTGATATGAATCTAGGGTTGTGTTAAAAATCTTTAATTTATTGCTAAAACTTTAGCAATTTATAGAACTATTTAGAATAATATGTTACTTTTTTAATACTAAAAATTATTTTAATTAATAATTAACAGTTGAAATAAATATTATTTATCCTAAATTTTTCATAAAATATCAATATAAATCTTCAAATATAACTATGCGAGAACTTTATCCACCCATTCAACCTTATAAAGTAGGCAATCTAAAAGTTTCCGATCTTCACACTATTTATTATGAAGAATGTGGCAACCCCCAAGGTAAACCAGTAGTATTTTTACATGGTGGACCAGGTGGTGGAATTATGCCTCTTTATCGTCAATATTTTGACCCCAAAAAATGGCGAATTATTCTATTTGACCAACGAGGTTGTGGCCGTAGTACTCCCCATGCTGAACTATCTCAAAATACTACCTGGAATTTAGTCAGCGATATAGAAAAATTACGAGTTCATCTAAGTATTGAAAAATGGGTTGTGTTTGGAGGTAGTTGGGGAAGCACTCTAGCATTAGCTTATAGTCAAACTCATCCAGAAAATTGTATAGGCTTAATTTTACGAGGTATTTTTATGGTGCGCCCGAAAGAAATTTCTTGGTTTTATCAAGAGGGTGCAAGTAATATTTTTCCTGATGCTTGGGAGGAATATTTAAAACCTATTCCTATAGAAGAAAGAGGTGATTTAGTTAAAGCTTATTATCAAAGATTAACCAGTGCTGATGAAAAAGTTAGATTAGAAGCAGCACGTGCTTGGTCAATTTGGGAGGGAAGTACCAGTAAATTAATTCTAAATTCAAACGTATCACAACAATTTGGGGATAGTTATTTTGCTTTAGCTTTTGCTAGAATAGAATGTCATTATTTCATTAATAAATGTTTTTTTGAACATGAAGAACAGTTATTAAAAAATGTCTATAAAATTCGGCATATTCCAGGAGTAATTGTACAAGGAAGATATGATGTTGTTTGTCCGATGGTATCAGCTTGGGAATTACATAAAGCTTGGCCGGAATCTGAATTTATTGTAGTGCCAGATGCCGGACATTCAGTTTCTGAACCAGGAATTATAGATGCTTTAATTGGGGCAACTGATAAGTTGGCAATTCTTTGAAGAAGGCAGAAGGCAGAAGGCAGAAGGCAAAAGGGAAATGATAAAAAAACAGGGGAAGTTTATTTGATAATTGCCAGTATTTATCCCTGTTGCACTCTAAAGGCGTTAGCTTTTAAGTAGCGTAGTAAGCTTTTTTCACCTAAAGCCTAAAACCTTCTTCAATATAACTTTCAATAATTCTAATCATTGCTGAAAATTCCTATTTTAGAGAATCGATTTTTTCCATATCACTATTAAACAGATATGATATTAAACACAAAAATCATTCTAAACAAAACCACCAAATACTGCCAGTTTATAATATTTCCAAGGTACAGCTACAGGTATAAAATTAGCTCTCCTGGAAAAATATTTTGCTTTTCTAAAGGTAAATCTTAAGAATCGAAAAAATTTCTCAAGTTGCTTTCTGGATTAATATTTTCCATCAGGATTAATTAATATGAGACCATAGCTTTAGATATCTTAATAAATTCTGTTTTTCTAGCTATATTTTTCTAGCTATAATTGATTAAAAACATTAAAGTGTATTTAATACTAATTCAATAAAATAATGTTACAAATGAGTGATTTAAAATCCTTGTCAGGTATAGATTTTTCCATAGCAGTAATTTTGAAAATTGGTATAATAGGTTTTTAAATTAGATGAGGTACACCAGCGCCAAACCTTAAGCATTTTGGCTGATATGGCGCACGAATTTTTTTCAGTTTGGGTATTATGTATAAACTCATTCATAGAGTAAAAACTTTATTCATCCAACAACTCTACAAACGTACAGCATTAGTGTTAAGCATAATGTTCTGCATATGTATTATTGCTGGTTTATGGAATACACATCGTCTCTCATCTAAGCTAATTAAATCACAGGTACTGCAAAATGCCAGCCACTACGCCGAGACTATCCAAGCATCTCGTACACTTTATTCAGAAGTAGTAACTCGTGCTAAAACAGTTGAAGGTATTAGTATCACTCACGACTATAAAATCATAGAAGGAGGAATTCCTATACCAACAACATTTTTGATTGAATTAGGTCAATACATCCAGCTTAAAAATCCAGGAATGTCAGTCCGTCTCTACAGCAACTATCCTTTTCCCTCCCGTCAAGCAGAAGGTGGCCCCAGAGACAATTTTGAAGTCAAAGCCATCCGCTATTTAGAAAAAAAACCTAACTCAGAATTTTATCGATTTGTCAAATTTCAGGGGCGTCCTTCATTTCGATATGCTCAAGCAGACATTATGAAACCAAGTTGCGTTAGTTGTCATAATAACCACCCAGACAGTCCTAAAAAGGATTGGAAAGTCGGAGATGTACGAGGTGTTTTGGAAATTACTCAACCACTCGATCGCATCATTAAGACAACTAATGCGGGATTACGAGATACATTTTTGACCTTGGCAGGATTGTCTGTATTAGGAATTATTGGTATAACTTTAGTAATTAGCAAACTTCGACAAACTTCAAAAGAATTGGAGAAACGCGTAATTGAACGCACAGCAGAATTAGAGACAGAAAAAGAAAAATCAGAATCTCTACTACTAAATATTTTACCAGAACAAATAGCACAGAGACTCAAGCAAGGACATCATCAAATTGCTGATGGATTTGCAGAAGTGACGATCCTATTTGCTGATATTGTTGATTTTACTCAACTCTCAGAAAAAATTCTACCAGAAGATTTGGTAATATTGCTCAATAAAATTTTTTCAGAATTTGATAAGTTGAGCGATCGCCACGGGTTAGAAAAAATTAAAACTATCGGAGATGCTTATATGGTTGCTAGTGGTCTACCTATTCCACGAGCAGACCATGCCAAAGCTGCCGCAGAAATGGCTCTTGATATGCAGCAAGAAATCAGCAAATTTAATTTACAACATAATTTTGAACTCTGTATCCGCATTGGTATTAACACCGGACCTGTTGTTGCTGGGGTCATTGGGACTAAAAAGTATATTTACGACCTCTGGGGTGATGCCGTGAATACTGCCAGTCGCATGGAATCTCATGGAATTCCCGGTACGATTCAAGTTTCTACAAAAACTTACGATCTCTTACATAGTCAGTATATTTTTCAGGAACGCGGTGCCATAGTAGTTAAGGGCAAGGGTGAAATGAAAACCTATTTATTAATTGGTAGAAAATAATAGATAGAAAAAAAAGGAAATCAGGAAAAGGATTAAAAGAAAAATCAGGTATTTAATTAAATTCCCATCGCCACTAAACATCAGATAAAATATAAATTGCTTCAGTTCAGAGCGATGGTCTCTTGAGTATACGTAAATACTTTTAATGTGAATTGGTTATTTCTTTTCAACAATTTCATACTGGATATATAGCAGTCAATATTACTGTATTTGACTTATGAAATAGCTGCAAACTTGGGAAGATCAATAATCAAACTTCTTCTTTCTTCCTTCTGCTATATTTTTCATGTTTATGAAAAAAGAACCTCAATTTCTCAAAATTAGAGTTAAGGAGGACACCCCAAACTATCGCGGGTAGATACTCCTGTAATAGGATTAATACCTGAAGCATTTTTACACATTAATTTTACCTGATAGCGGTCTACTATTGCTCCAGAAAAATCTGCCCCTGTCACCACTGCATTACCGAAGGTGCTACTACTCAACATAGCATCTATAAAAATAGCATTAGTTAAGTTAGTTTGATCGAAAGTGACTCGATCTGCAAAAGTATCAGTAAAATCTACATCACTTAAGTTTGCCCGAAGAAAGTCTCCTTTAGTAATAATTGTTTGTTGCATATTTGCCCCTTGAAAATTTGCACCCCACATTGTTGCACCTGCAAAGGAAGTACCGTGCAAATCTTTATTAGAAAAATCTCGATTTTTTAAATCTGTAAGAGTATAGTTTACGGTATTTTCCTGTGCTTGAGCTGAATCAATATGAATTGGCAAAATACCTACGACAGCTAATATTAAGACCAATACTAAAAATACTGTTTTCACCACTAAAATCACTCCCAAAGTTGAGTATAACTAAATAATTAATATACCAAATTAGAGACCATCTTAACGAAGTCAGAAGTCAGAAGTTAGAAGTCAGATAGGGGTGGGAGCCCGTTAACGAAGTCAGAAGTCAGAAGTTAGAAGTGGGAAGACCTTTTAGAGGCGATCGCGCTCTTTAGAATTTAATCGTATAAAAGTCAATTTATAGCAGTTGCCATTACTGTATTTAACATATCAAACGCCAAATTTTTAGTTATCTAGGAGAGAAGGAAAAACTTCTTCCTTCTTCCTTTTTCCTTCTTCCTTCTACTATTGCGGTCTACGTTTTGGTCTTCCACTAAAAAATGTAGCAATTAGTAAACAAACAATACCAATATTAATCGAAACATCTGCCACATTGAACACGGGAAAATCTATGAGGCGAAAGTGTATAAAATCTACAACATAACCCAAAATGAACCGATCAATACCATTGCCCAGCGCCCCTCCTAAAATTAAACCGTAGCCCAGTTGTTCCCATTTCTCAAATCTCGGCCCAAATAAAGCCCAGGCCATGAGGCCAAGACTAACAATCAAAGACAACCATCGCAGCCAATATACTCCACCATTGCTAAATAAACTAAAAGCTGCTCCGGTATTAGTAACATAGGTAAAGTGAAATACACCAGGCCACAAAGCCAGACTTTCTCCAAGTTGAAAGTTTTGTACCACCCAAAATTTAGTCAAGTGGTCTAATAAAATGCTAATAATAGCAGCTATCCAGAATAAAAGATTCTTCTGAAAACGTAATTTCAAGGTTAACAATTACTATATTTATTTTAATTTATTCGTAAGCATTCAGCTGTCAGCTATCAGCCAGCCTCCTCCGGAGGAACTGCGAACTTCAGCTATTGCTTTTAGTTTTAGATAAAAGCTTTACTAATTGAGCCATAATTTATACTTACTATAAAAGCTGGCTGAAACAGTCTATATTCATTTAAATCCCCTTATCAGCTCTGACAGCTAATAGCTGTTTGCGCAGCATTCCGCAGGAAATGCTTACATTTATTCTACAATTGAGCAAGAACTTTTTAAGTTAGCACTAATATTATAATTTTAGTTTTTGGAATAGGGTATATATATAGAAATTTTTTGTAGTTGTAAAAAATCTAATCTTTTTCTCTTTTAGAATTTAGATATATCTAATAAAATAGTAAACGTCGTAGTAAATAAGCCATAACTGCTACAGCACATATAATTCCTAGTTGTCCTGGTAAAGGAAAAATAGAATATCTATAAATAGCTTCCAATAAAGATAATGAACCTGCCTCTTTCCAGCTGAAAATACTGCTAATAATTAGATAACTTAATCCAGTTACATGAATACTTAACAAGCCACATAAACAACTAAAAGTTAATGACTCTAGTTTGGGATATGCTTGAAAAGCTAAATTCCCACATATCCATGCTCCAGGAATAAAACCCAATAAATAACCAAAACTAGGTTCTCTCAAATAGCCTATACCACCGCCTTGACTGAAGACAGGTAATAAAGTTAGACCTAAAAATATATAAGCAATTTGAGAAATAACAGCAGCATTTTTTCCACCCAAACAACCGACAAACAAAACAGCACCAACTTGGTAAGTTACTCCTAAGGAAAAAGTTTTAACTTCTTGTTGTTCCCAAATCCAAGTTGGACTTGCAAAAGAGGCAGGTAAAAATGTCGCAGCAATTGTCAAGAGTAAACCTGTAATTGCCCAAAGTAATTGAACTGTAATTGTCACGGCAATTAACAATTATTTCTTAAATATAAATAATTATTCTACCACCTCTGTAAGCATTCAGCCGTCAGCAATCAGCAATCAGCTATTGTTTTTTTAGATAACAATATGCAATTTTCCCTTCTGCCTTCTGCAATGCTGATAGCTGACAGCTAATAGCTAAATGCTTTTGGAATAGGAGCTTCCCCACCTTTTAGTCCTAGAGATTCAAGCATGGCCTGGTCTGTTTCTGGAGGTTGACCAAGAGTTGTCAGATAATGGCCAATCAACATAGCATTAATACCAGCTTTAAGGCCCAAGGCTTGCAATTCTCCCATTACAGCTTCTCGGCCACCAGCATAGCGAATAATTTGCTCTGGTAAAATCAGACGGAATATAGCGATCGCCTTTAAAGCATCGTAGGGGTCTAACTTCGGCAATTCTCCTAAAGGTGTACCTTCACGAGGGTTTAATAAATTTAAGGGTACTGATTCAACTTGTAGTTCTCGTAAAGCTAAGGCCAAATCTATCCGGTTTTCCCAAGTTTCTCCCATACCAATAATACCTCCTGTGCAAGCTTGAATACCTGCTGCTTTCAGGTTTTTCACAGTTTCTACTCGGTCATTCCAGCTATGAGTAGTGACTATTTCGGGGTAAAACTCCTCGGAGGCTTCTAAATTATGGTTATAGCGAGTTACTCCTGCTTCTGCTAATGCTTGAGCTTGTTCTGGTGTTACTTCTCCTAAAGCACAACAAGGCTTAATATTCGTCTCTGCAATAATTTGCCTGACTGTATCTAAAATTTGCTCAAATTCTGTAGATTTGGGACTGTTATACTTAATACCTCTACCCTGAGAAACCAAGCAAAATCTTTTGGCCCCACCAGCTTCTGCTGCCTTTGCTTGAGCTAATATTTCTTCTGTAGATTTGAGGCCATAAACTGGGGAAGCTTCTCCAGGGTGATGAGCTGACTGGGAACAGAAGCTACAGTTTTCTGAACAGCCTCCTGATTTGACATTAATTATGCTACATAGGTCTACAACGTTACCACAGCAGGCTTTACGGACTCGATCCGCAGCTTCACAAAGTAGGAGTATATCTTCTTGTCCTGCAATCTGGGTCAGGGTAATGGCCTCTTCTCTATTTAGACGATACCCAGAGATAATTTGCTCGGCCAAGTTTTGCAGCCATTTCTCTAGATGCAGTTTCGTATCTGATAAAGATAGGAAAGTTTTAGTGTTTGTTTGTGTATTAGTCGATGGGGGTGCTTGAACCACGGCTAGCCTTTTAGTTGTAATAATTTATCTAAATGCCGTAAAATTTTAGCATTTTTTTTCCACCTTTCTACAGTATTAGCTTCAGCGCTACAAAATTCTTTACTAATTTTGACTTCTATTTTTTGAAATTATTTGAGATAGTTAGGCGATTTATGTGACATACTCCCACACTAACCTTGCGGTATAGTGTGGGCTTTTCGTTTCGCAGTCCCGGTACCCCGTCGGACTCCACGAGCTTTAAGGACGGAATGCCCTACCGCCCTATTTTTGATATTTATTGCTGCATTCATATCACGATCGATCGCAATACCGCAATGCGGACAAGAATGAGTTCGTATGTTTAATTTTTTGGGAACTTTTTTTCCACAGTTTGAGCAATTTTGGCTGGTATTTTTGGGGTTCACTGCTATAGTTTTCTGTCCAGCATTTTCGGCTTTGACAGTTAAAATAGTTAGAAATTGTCCCCAGCCAGCATCATTAATTGATTTACTTAAACGAGTCAATGCTTGCCCTTTAATGTTTAAATTTTCATGGGCGATAACTTCGGCTTTTGATAACAATTCATTAACTGTTTTGAAATGAAAGTCTTTACGTTTATCGGCTACCTTTTTGTGTTGTTTCGCTACAGATAGAAGAGCTTTTAACCATCTTTTACTACCTTTCTTTTTACGAGATAAACGTTTCTTTTTAGTCTTTAATCGCTGCTGAGATTTTCGATATTTTTTGGGGTATGGGGACAGATTCTCCTTCACTTGTTACTAAGAATTCCTTCAGTCCCATATCAATTAAGAGAGTGTTTTTTAATGTAGGTTCAACTTTAGTTGTTAAAGCTGGAACTGATTTGTCTTCTAGGGATAAAGTTACATAATAACCATCTGCTTTACGGCTAATTGTTACTGTTTAAGAGTGAAAACCTTCTGGTATTGGACGATGCTGAATTAACTTTACTTTTCCTATTTTGGGCAAATTAATTTGATTTCCTTCAATACAGTTAAGTTTGATTTGAGGATAAGTAAAACGGCGATAACGTCCTTTTCCTTTAAACCTTGGTTTGCCTAATCGCTGCCCGTTTTTATCTGCTTTAAACCACCTATCAAAAGCTAGTTTTACCCGTTTAATGCAATCCTGGCATACCTGAGAATGAATTAATTTGTACTCCCGAAATTTATCTTTGGTATTGACCAAATCCTTTTTCTGAGAGTAATAATCTGGATTATCTCTTAGTTGAGGAATTGGCATCACTAAGGGGCAAGCGTTAACCGGACAACGGTTTTCTGACCACCATGAAAACCGCTCGCCTAATCTATAGTTGTACTGCCGACGTAACAATTCTAACCACAGTTCTATTGTGGCTATTTGTTCTTTGTTCGGCCTTAACTTGTATTGGTAGGCAGTGCGCATATCTGCTTAATGCTATTTACTGGAAAGATGTTTTATGGAATGGCTCTTATTTTATTGCGAATTGCGGTGGGGTAACAATTTCCACTTTGAAAAAGTACATTGAAAATCAGAAAACCCCAGAATAATATTGTAAATTAGTGGGACATCGAGTCCCACTAATTTACCGCCAAGAAGCCTCACACCAAATTAAAATTATGGTGTGAGGCTTCTTGGCGGGTCAGCTAAATTTGTTAACTTTTACTTAACCTATTTTTTACTTATTTTTTACCTTTATATGTTCAACTTGCATTAATGTTATGTCTTGTGTTTAAAGTCAATATCACAATTTATTAGTTATGCCACCTAGTATCAATTTTAGTCAAATAATTCGTAATACTTCTAAAGTATCCTTAGTAGCTCTAACAATTGGTCTGGCTACTACAATTACTGGAATTAAATATGGCCTTGCTCAACAAAAAGTCGCCCTAGTTGGTGCTGGGGCATCTTTTCCAGCTCCTTTATATCAGCGTTGGTTTGCTGATATGAGAGATAGTCGTTCCGATGTTCAGGTAGATTATCAATCAGTTGGTAGTGGTGCTGGTGTCGAGAGATTTACTCAAGAATTGGTAGATTTTGGTGCTAGTGATGTGGCCATGAAAGATGATGAAATTGCCAAAGTTGGTAGGGGAGTAATGATGTTACCTATGACTGCAGGTAGCGTTGTCTTGGCTTACAATTTACCAGGTGTATCCGACATAAAATTATCCAGAGAGGCTTATGTAGATATCCTTTTGGGTAAAATTACAAATTGGAATGACCCAAAAATTGCTTCTGCTAATTCTGGTGTAAGTCTACCAGATTTACCAATTACTGTAGTTCATCGTTCTGATGGTAGTGGAACTACAGGAGTTTTTACTAAGCATCTGAGTGCTATTAGTCCAGAGTGGAAGCAGAAGGTAGGCGAAGGAAAAACTGTTCAGTGGCCTACAGGTGTAGGTGGTGCAAAAAATGATGGTGTAGCTGCTTTAATTCGTCAAACAGAGGGTGGCATAGGTTATGTAGAGTTTGGCTTTGCTAAGAGTGCTGGTCTCCCCACTGCAGCTTTGGAAAATAAATCTGGCAGTTATATAAAAGCTTCTTTGGAGTCTGCTAAGTCTACTCTGGCCGCAGTGAAATTACCAGGAAATCTCCGTGCTTTTATTAGCGATCCTGAAGGTAGTGGTTCTTACCCTATTGTTACTTACACTTGGATGCTGATTTATGGCCAATATGATGATGCAGCTAAAGCTCAGGGTATTGAGAAAATGATTGAGTATGGCTTAAATGAGGGTCAAAAGGTAAGTGCTGATTTAGGTTATATTCCACTCCCTGACAATGTTCGTCAAACAGTTGCATCTGCTGCTGATAAAATTAGCTCAGGCTACCAAATAAGTCTCAAGTAGAATTTCCTACGGAATGCTCCGCAAACAGAATTTAGAATTTCCTACGGAATGCTCCGCAAACAGAATTCAGAATTTATCAGAATATAGAGGAGTTAGGGAGAAGAAATATCCGTTGATTTTTCTATCCTTATCTACTCATAACTCTAACTTTTTTAGCTTTTTAGACCGAAAATCTTGCACCTTTTTTCACTCTAAAAATTCTCAAATTTTTAGGAGTTACCGATTAAATCTAAAAGCATTGACATATTAAAGATCAGTGCCTTTTTGGGGTCGAATTGCAGTGCAAATTTTTCAGCTATTTATGCTCATGCATGGAGCGTATTTTCGGCTCATAATAGTAGTTAGGCAGAAAAATTCCAAATTGACAATTCTTACCGAATAATTAAGTTCAAGAATTAAGAATTAAGAATTTAGAATTACCTTTCCTTTAAAACGGATAGGATTGACTCAAAGGAAAATTTTTCTTTTTATCCTCTTAAAATAGGAGGCTTTCAACCACAATTTTTCGGTAAAATTTCTCTTATGAGCAAGGAGAAACAAGAAAAATTTTTCATTATTAGTCAATCAATTCCGTTTTTACTCTTGAGGTAATAATTAATAATTAATAATTAATTTTTGAATCCTATATCTTCCCTCCTGACCCATTTCTCCTGTCTCCTGTATCCTGTCTCCTATCCCTACTAAAAAACTTTTGAGCGCAAACCCTATTTACAGATAAAGGCTTTGAAAGTTAATCAGCAAGCCTTAATTCTGAGATTGACTTTTCCCCGCTCTTAAAGAGACGGGGATTCTCTTATCGCTAAGAGAGCTTTCTCTTTCAACGAGTCGGATTATTTGTCTGAATAAATATTTCCCAAATACTCTAAAGTGATACTTCAATTATTAAGTGATTAACACAGACTGAATAACTTTTTTGATAACTAGCACGCCAGTTATTATTAATTATTTTTATTTTTACTTTTCCCCTACTATTCCGCTCAATAAAATGTAGCAAACATTTATCAAATTGGTATTAATTTAGGATAGATAGCCTACTACCATGACAACTTAATATTAACTATTTCCTATTTTTTAGCCAATTATGATCAATAATCGCCCTACGCATTAAGGTGTTTGACATGAATATAAGCTGGAACCCTTTTGTCTTCATATGTTGCCTATTGCCTGTTGCCTTGCGCTTAGGGCTATATCAAGAACTATTAACCTTTCCTTAACCTGAGTAGGTTAAGCTTTCATCTATTCCTTTTAACGTATAGAGAAATATAGAAACCTAATAGTTATGCAATGTAGTCTAAATCTTTTTGGAATAACTCGTATTACTGCTAAAATCTCTGCAGTAGCTTTAACAATTGGTTTAGTTGCCTGCGGTGGTGGCGGTGACACTGACGGTACAGCTCCAGGCGCTCAAGTCAACCTGGTTGGAGCAGGAGCTTCTTTTCCAGCACCTCTCTATCAACGTTGGTTTCAAGAGCTGAGTCAGAGTGACCCTGACCTACAGGTAGATTATCAGTCAGTAGGTAGTGGTGCTGGTATTGAAAGATTTACTCAAGAATTAGTAGATTTCGGTGCTAGTGATGTGGCAATGACAGATGAGGAAATTGCTCAGGTTAGCAGAGGAGTAATTTTGTTACCGATGACTGCTGGTTGTGTTGTATTAGCTTACAATTTGCCTGATGTTTCTGGTCTGAAGCTTTCGAGGGAAGTTTATGTAGACATATTATTGGGTAATATTACTAACTGGAATGACCCTCAGATAGCTGCAATTAATCCCGATATAACTTTGCCAGACCAAACAATTACGGTTGTATATCGTTCTGATGGTAGTGGTACAACCGGAGTTTTCACGAAGCATTTGAGTGCTATTAGTCCAGAATGGAAGGAGAAAGTTGGGGAAGGTAAAACTGTTCAATGGCCAGTAGGTATTGGTGGTGCCAAGAATGATGGTGTAACTGCTAGCATCCGTCAAACCGAGGGAGCAATAGGTTATGTTGAGTATGGGTTTGCTAAGAGTGCTGGTCTGAATATGGCTTCCCTGGAAAATAGTTCTGGTAATTATATAGAAGCTACTGCTAAATCAGCAACTGCCACTTTAGAAGCAGTAGTATTACCTGAAAATCTACGAGCTTTTATTACTGACCCAGAAGGAGATAATTCTTATCCAATTGTGACTTATACTTGGATGCTTGCTTATGGTCAATATGATGATGCAGGTAAAGCTCAGGGAGTAGAAAAAATGATTGAATTTGGCTTAAATGAAGGTCAAAAAATTAGTGGTGAAATAGGTTATATTCCTCTACCTAATAATGTACGTCAAAAAGTTTTAGAAACTGCCGATAAAATTAGCCCAGATTACAACATTACTCTCAAGTAGCATCAATTCATTAATTAATAATTGATAATGGATAATTGATAATTACCTCTGGTTTTAACCGTTACGGAATTGAATATAAGGAAATATTATTTCTTCTCTTGTTCCATTGGATATGGCGAGGTACTCTCACCATCCCTCGACGGCTTTTTTCCCCTTAAAAGGGTCGGCTTGAAACCAGAATTATTTAATTATTAATTATTCGGTAAATAAGGTGGTAGGTGTTAGGTGAGTAATCTAAAATATGCTTAGAGAAACCACAGATTGATGATGTTATTTTAAACCTAAGCGATCAATTCATTAATGGATAATGGATAATGGATAATTGATAATTACCTCTGGTTAAAACCGCTACGGAATTGAATATAAGGAAGTATTATTTCTTTTCTCTTGGTCAATTGGATATGGCGAGCTACCCTCACCATCCCTCGGCCGCTTTTTCCCTTTCAAAGGGTCGGCTTGAAACCAGAATTATTTAATTATTAATTATTAATTATTAATTATTCGGTAAGAGTTCTACACCTATCACCTTTGAACGATAGTGACATTAAATGAGGTAGTCAGTTAGAGGAGATGTCAGATTAACCAGTTAGGTTAACGCTTATACAGTAGGACCGAAAATGGAATCGATGGGAATTCTTGCTCCACAAACTGTATTAGCATTGTGTAGATGGTGGGGTATTAAACCCACTCAGGAAAAATATAATTCTGAATTATAAATTCAGTTCATTGCACTAATTTTGAGATAAAATAACATCAAAATTTGTCCGATAAAATCCTTGAAGTTGACTCAATAATTCCTTGAAAATGTATATACATATTTTAGGTAAATAAAGGTAAACAATTTTATGGTTGCACAATCTAAAGTTAAACAAGATAGTAGATCTCGGACTAAAAAAGAAAGACAGTTTGATGATGGTTTTATTACTGTAACTAAAATTTTTGCTTGGGGTATTGCAGTTATTTTAATATTGATAGCTTTAACAGTAGCTTGGCAAGCTATACCAGCTATTAATGAATTTGGTCTAAGCTTTTTATTTAAAAGTGTTTGGAACCCTGTTGCTAATGATGGAAAGGGGGATTATGGCGCATGGCCAATGATTGTGGGTACTTTAATTAGTTCATTCCTCGCCCTATTGATTGCAGTCCCCCTCGGTCTAGGTACAGCAATATTTTTGAGTGAAGGATTTCTTCCTCCAAAAATTACTACTCCATTAACTTTTATGGTGGAATTATTAGCAGCTATTCCTAGTGTAGTTTATGGTTTATGGGGTATTTATGTTTTACTTCCTTTACTCAAACCAGTTGAGGCTTTTCTAGGTAATTATTTAGGCTGGATTTTTATTTTTTCTCTTCCTAAGGGTGTTAGTGCGGGGGGTCCGGGAATGTTCCCTGCAGCTCTAGTTTTATCAATAATGATTTTACCTATTATTACAGCAATTTCTCGTGATTCTCTTGCTAGTCTTCCTCCCGATCTAAGACAAGCTTCTATGGGTATAGGAGCTACTCGTTGGGGTACTATTATTAGGGTATTAATTCCAGCAGCTTTTTCGGGAATTGTTGGTGGAATTATGCTAGGTTTGGGTCGAGCTATGGGAGAAACTATGGCTGTAACAATGTTAATTGGTAATGCTAACTCGATTAAACCTACTCTTTTTGCTCCGGCAAATACTATTGCTTCTTTGATGGCTAACCAATTTGCTGAAGCTTCTGGTTTACAACTTTCTGCTCTGATGTATACAGGGATAATTTTGTTTGTTTTAACCCTACTCGTAAATATATTAGCTAATTGGATTGTTAATCGAATTAAAGCCAAGTATTAATTACTGTTCAAGTCATCATTTCCTACGGAATGCTGCGCAAACAGCATTCAGTGGTTAGCTATCAGCTATGAGTTATTAACTGATTATCGAACGGAAGTCTCTAAGGGGAATTAAAAGTTGTGTTTGGTTCAGCTATGAATGAAATAAAAAGAAAATATTTTCCTTAAGTTTAATCCTATCCGCTTTCAAAGAGAGTTCAGCAATTAACAATTAACAATTTAAAATTAATAATTACCTCTTCTTAAAACGGAATTGATTGACTAAAATGATTTTTTTATTTTCTCCTATTAAAAAGGGAGGCTTCAAGACATGAATTGTTGAATTAATAATTATTAATTATCAACTATTAATTAGGGCTTGCTGATTAAATCTAAAAGCATTGATGTATAAATACTAAAGCCTTTTTAGAGTCGAAAAAAGTGCAGATTTTTCAGCTCTTTATGCTCAAAAAGTTAGTATTTTAGGCGCATAGTTGGGTAGAAAAATCACTATATCCAAAACTTAGCTCCTACCTCCTATAAATTCCAATTTCTCCTGTCTCTTGTCTCTTACCCCTACCAAAAGACTTTTTCAGCAAGCCCTAATTATTAATTATTCGGTAATTATCCATTATTCATTGGTAAGTATTCAGCCGTCAGCTATTAGATATCAGCTATTAATTTTTGGTGTGGGTAAAAGCAACCTTTGAAATGGAAAAAGAATAAAAAATTACTGCCAAAGTCTCTAGATAAAACCTTATAAGTAATTATTCATTACTAATTGCTGATGGCTGACTGCTGATAGCTGAATCCTTACATTCATTGTTCATTATCAATTGTTGAATACTATCTTGAATTAATCATGGCAGACATGACCTATAATCAACAACAACCAGAATCTATTGTGAGTTTGAAAAGAAACCCAAGCAGACCAAGGGAAATATTCAATAAAGTGATGACTATACTATCAGGTGCTTGTATTGGCATCACTCTTATTCCTCTATTTGCTGTATTAATTTACGTTTTTATTAAGGGATTATCTCGTTTAAATTTAGATTTGTTTACTAAGTTACCACCTGCAGCAGGTCAAACTACTGGTGGTATTGCTAATGCGATTTTAGGCACAATTATGGTGGTGGCAATTGCTAGTTTAATTGCTGTTCCTTTTGGTGTTTTAGCAGCAGTTTATTTATCAGAATTTAGTGATGAGGAAACTGCCCGTCCAATTCGATTTGCTACTAATGTTTTGAGTGGTGTACCATCAATTATTGCTGGGGTATTTGCCTATAGTTTATTGGTACTATCTATGGGGAAATTTTCAGCATTTGCAGGTGGAGTTGCTTTAGCAGTTTTGATGCTACCGACCATTGTTAGAACTACTGATGAGGCTTTACAAATAGTTCCAAGGGATATTAGATGGGCATCGGTGGGAGTTGGTGCTTCTAATTATCAAACTGTTTTACAAATAGTTTTACCTGCTGCTTTACCGGGTATTATTACAGGTATTACTCTTGCTATTGCTCGTGCTGCTGGAGAAACTGCTCCATTACTTTTTACTGTTGTTTATTCTAATAATTGGCCTCGCGGTCCGTTCGCTCCGACTGTACCATCTTTGGCTTATTTAGTATATGAGTTTGCTCGTAGCTTTGATGTTGTTTTACAGGAGTTTGCTTGGGCAGGTTCTTTAGTTCTGGTTTTATTGGTTTTAATTACCAGTATTCTTTCTCGTTGGGCAACGAGTCAAAAACAGTTTTAATTAAAGAAGGAAGAAGGAAGAAGGAAGAAGGAAGAAGGCAGAAGGAAGAAGGCAGAAGGCAGAAGGCAGAAGGCAGAAGGTTTAATTGCTTATGGACTCAAAACCTAAACAATATTTAAGCATTCCTGTTGACGGCGGGGTATTAAACTTGCAAAAAAAAAGATAAATAATAGCGATTAATTAATGATGCTTTATTTATTATTTGGTAAGCATTCAGCTATTAGCATTTCCTACGGAATGCTGCGCAAACAGCTATCAGCTTTTGAACATATTCAAGAAATTACTAAGGTTAGCTGAAGACATTTTTTTTATAAGTTTTAATTATCCTTGGAGACTAATCCTCTTTTGAGCTGATAATGAGCTAATAACTCATAGCTGATAGCTGATAGCTGACGGCTGAATGCTTACATTATTTGATATCGCAAAATCACTTCTTTTTTGAGTATTTTAATATCAATCAATTGGCTAATAAAGATTGATTAATTTGTGGAATTCAATTATGTATTCCTAAAAGGCGTAAATTTTTACCTCAATTTAATGAATAAAGGTTATTTCATGAATGGATAATGGATAACGGATAATGGATAATTACTTCTGGTTAAAACCGAGAGGATTGAACATAAGGAAATATTATTTCTTTATTTTCCCCTTGTAGAGCGACAGCTCGCGGCGTAGCCAAGGGGAGGCAGAGTAAGCTGAATTATTTAATTAATAATGATTAATGATTAATTATTCGGTAAAAGATAATTACAGCACTATGAAAAGAGAAGAAAAACAGCGATTAAACCCTATAACTTGTATAGGTAAATGATTGAGGTGAAGCTGATAGTTATAAATAGCAAATAAACAAATAATTTTTAGACTAAATTTAGGAGGTAATATCTCATGCCAGAATTTCAACAAAATATTTCTCTGCAAAAATCTGCTCCCGCTCTTTCGGCAGAAAATGTCAGCGTTTTTTACGGAGATTTTAAAGCAGTAAAAGATGTTTCTATGGAAATTCCAAGGAATAAAGTAACTGCTTTTATTGGACCTTCAGGTTGTGGTAAAAGTACATTATTAAGATGTTTTAATCGTCTAAATGATTTGATTAGTATTTTTCATTTAGAAGGTCGTATTCTTTATCATAATCAAAATATTTACGACTCAGATATTGACCCTGTAGAAGTACGGCGACGTATTGGAATGGTATTTCAAAAGCCTAATCCTTTTCCTAAGTCAATTTACGATAATATTGCTTATGGGGTGAGAATTAATGGTCTGGCTCAGTCCAAAGAAGAAATGGATGAGATAGTAGAGCGATCGCTACGACAAGCTGTTCTCTGGGATGAGGTTAAGGATAAACTGGGACAAAGTGGTTTTGCTCTTTCTGGGGGTCAGCAACAACGTTTATGTATTGCTCGTGCGGTTGCTATTAGTCCCGATGTGGTTTTGATGGATGAACCTTGTGCTTCTCTTGACCCTATTTCTACTATTAAGGTTGAGGAGTTAATTAATGAACTTAAGGAAAATTACACTATTATTATTGTGACTCATAATATGCAGCAGGCCACTAGGGTAGCGGATGTAACTGCCTTTTTTAATGCTAAAGCTGCCGAGGGTGGTAAACGTTTCGGTTATTTGGTTGAATTTGACGAAACTCACAATATTTTCCAGAACCCAAAAGAAGAATCTACTCAACAATATGTAAGTGGTCGTTTTGGTTAATTGAAGAAGGCAGAAAGCAGAAGGAAGAAGGAAGAAAAAATGGATGGGGGCTCAAACCCCAACCAATTGTCAACACCGTATAGATGGTGGGGTATTAAACCCAAAATAAAAAGATAAATTTTTATCATTATTTTTTTCTGGATTTGATAATCATCAATTCCAGTTTTTTTTATTTAAAAAACTTTAAATTTACAGCACTTTTGAGGATGGTGAGGTACAGTTGAAGATTAATCTCTATCTTTGTAAGGCTTCTAGCCTGTAACAAGCAGGATGCTTACCAAAATTACTAAATTTTTGTACCTCACTAACTCCGAAATTGCTGTAATTAAATTTAGGTTTTTTCTGGCTCAATAACCTTCCTCTCTCTTCCCTCTTCCTTCTTCCTTCTTCCTTCTTCCTTTTTGGAATTGACCGAAAAAATGGGCCTCAAGCCTCGCCCTTCTAGGGCGACTTTTTAGTTGATTTTTGTCTATAAATATGTTATTATATTATTAGTTTGAAAGTCAGGTTATGAAAGCTAGATTTAAGTACCGTATATATCCAACCCCGGGACAAAAATACCGAGAGCGCCAAGCTATTTGGCTGTGTCCGTGTGGTTTGGAATGATAGTCTAGCTTTCTGCCAACAGAGGTATAAATCAGGAGAAAAGAAATCTTCTAATTCAGAACTACAAAAGCTTTTTATTACATCTGCTAAAAAGACTCAATACAGAGAATGGTTGTCAGAGGTTTCTAACATACCATTGCAGCAATCATTGAATGACTTAAACCAGGGCTACCAAAACTTTTTTAAATCAACAAAAAACCAGAGAAAAGGTAAACCTGTTAAACCTCCTAAATTCAAAAGCAGGAAATCAAAACAAACTGCAAGATTTACAAAAGGAGGGTTTAAAGTTGGTCAACATAAAGTCTATTTAGCCAAGATAGGAAAGTTGAAAATAGTTTGGTCAAGAGAGTTACCTGCTGCTCCATCATCAGTAACAGTAATCAAAGATTCAGCTCATAGATATTTCTTGAGTTTTGTAGTAGAAATACAACCAGAAATCTTACCTCAAACTGATAATTCATTAGGTATAGATTTAGGTATTAAAACCTTTGCTACATTTAGTGACGGTACAAAGGTTGATGCTCCTAAGCCACTAAAGAAAGGAATTAAGAAATATAGAAAGTTAAGCAAGTCATTATCTAAGAAAAC
>JAAHGF010000046.1 GCA_010672585.1 Okeania sp. SIO1I7
ATTTTCAATAACTCCTAAAAACAAGGGGTGTGAGTTCCCATCTACTTTTCCTTTTTTCTGTCTTTGAGTCCTTATATTTACATCCGACATATTTTCAGTAACTTCTAAAAGCAAATAGTTAATGACTTATGAAAAACCAGCAATTATCTTTTGATGTTGGGTTTAATACCCCGGCGTCTATAAGATATTTACAATTTGTTGTGGTGTGAGTTTTCATCCATTTTTGACTTTTTCTTGGTTCAACATTTACATACAACATATTTTCAGTAACTTCTAAAAGCAAATAGTTAATGACTCATGAAAAACCAGCAATTATCTTTTGATTTTGGGTTTAATACCCCGCCGTCTATAAGATATTTACAATTTGTTGTGGTGTGAGTTCCCATCCACTTTTGACTTTTTCTTGGTTCAACATTTACATACAACATATTTTCAGTAACTCCTCAAAACAAATAGTTAATGACTCATGAAAAACCAGCAATTATCTTTTGATGTTGGGTTTAATACCCCGGCGTCTATAAGATATTTACAATTTGTTGTGGTGTGAGTTCCCATCCACTTTTGACTTTTTCTTGGTTCAACATTTACATACAACATATTTTCAGTAACTCCTCAAAACAAATAGTTAACGACTCATGAAAAACCAGCAATTATCTTTTTTTCAGTAACTCCTCAAAACAAATAGTTAACGACTCATGAAAAACCAGCAATTATCTTTTTGTTTTGAGTTGAATATCCCGCAACGTAATAGAATATTTACAATTTGTTGTGGTGTGAGTTCTCATCCACAGTATTTTGGCATTACCGAATAATTAATAATTAAATAATTAAATAATTAAACAATTCGGCTTACTCTGCCTCCCCTTTCAAGGGGAAAAAAGCGGTCGTTTGCTTTTGCTTCGCAAAACTGGCGTAACGCAACGCTGACGCGAAACGCGACAGCGGAACGGAGTTCTCTCTTCGGAGCGCACCCGTTGGGTGGGATGGCTCCGAAACCTGCGCTGTCCTCCAATCAACCAAGAGAATAAATTTTTTCCTTATTTGTCAATCCTCTCCCTAAAAGGGAGAGGTAATTATCAATTATCCATTAATGAAAAGTAGTGGTGAGAATCAAAGATAAATGGGTTCTATAGAAAATATACTTCCTGTTTTATCTTCTGAAAAGCTTTATCTGTAACCTTTTTAAGGTTTAATAATTGGTTAAAAAAACATTTATATAAATTAAGCTTATAAAATATTGTCAAATATATTTGGAATTTAAACTAAATTTTCCCAAAAAAGTTTAAATGAGCTATTTATGGGGAAAAATGGGGATAATTTGAGTGCGAACGGTCTACCCTTGGCCATTTATTAAAAGTGTTGATACATAAGAAATACAGGGTGGTTGCTTGTGAAGAAATTTTCGTGTATTTTTGAAGTAAGTAATTCGCTCTGCGTAGGAGCTTATTAAAATAAAAAAAGAGAATTAGTGAGTGGAAGTGCGTTCGCGCTAGCGTAACGTAGTTTTATCGCCTAGCGGAACAGAGTTCGATCAACTTTAGATATATTTTTTAACTACATCAATTTTTACCCAGGCAAAGATACCAAATGCCTTCTATAGGATATTTACAATTGGTTGGGGTGCGAGTTCCATCAACTTTTTCTTTGTTCTATCTTTCCTTCTTCCTTCTTCAATAATTACCAATTAAACTTCATCCCTAAATATTCCTCTAATCTCTGATTATGGGTTTGGAAATATTCAGATAATTGTTGACGGAGCAGATCGGAAATTGGTGCATAAGAACCAGAATTCAACTTTTTATATTTTGGCAGTTTATATTCTGGCAAACCTAAAAAATCAAAAACTTGTTTCATCTTCTCATCCGGCGTTTGATAAAGGTCTTCTCCTCTCAAAATTAAAAATTGTTCCCTCGGAAATACTTCCATCCATTTCTGGATAAATTCTATATAAACACCCCTCCCTATATAATTTCCTGGAAGTTGCCAATATTTTTTATCTCCTTGAGGTTGTTTCGGAGTAGTTTTGAGTATTTCTAATTCTTGATTAATAGCTACTTCAAAGGAGCGGTCTTCCCAGTTTAATCTTTGCCAATGATGGTATTGAGAAAAAGCTCTATCTACAGGGTTTCTTAAAATGACCAATAGTTTAATATCAGGTAGTAAACTATAGATTCTTTCTGGAACTTGATAATTGACTAAATAATTAGGAGTAGCTTCTCCAGTAATAAAATTTTGTGACTTAGGAATGGAAGGAAAATGAGCTAAATACCAATCAATTCCTCGATGAAATTCTCCTGACCAAAAATGTGTTTCTTTCTTAATAGCTGGTAAAACTTGAGGATGTTGGTTAATGTAATTTGCTAAAGAGGTTGTACCACTTTTTTGAGAACCGATAATAATGAAATTAGGACTTGATGCGTTATGAAAATCCCAATGGTTTTCTACAAAAGTAGGATGGATTTTTTGGGTTTGATTGTAACAGGCTTTTTTATAACTGCTAATGGCTGCTTCAATATTTCCAATTTTTGTAAAAATTTCCCCTAAATTAAGATGACCAAAAAAACTATTTTGCTCAATTTTAGTGGCATTTTGATATAAATTTAATACTTCCTCAAGCCTATTTTCTAATAAATGCTTCCATAAGACTGAATGATAGGAAAACCAAGAATGTTCTGGTCTAAGTCTAACAGCTTCTAAGTGAGCATTAATAGCTTCTTGTTTTTGAGAATTGTGCAAAAAAGCATCAGCTAAGTTATAGTATGCGCCAGAAAATTTTGGGTTGATAATAGTTGATTTACGGTAAGCAAAAATTGCTTTATCCCATCGTCGTAGCTTAATATATATATTCCCTAAACTGTAGTAAGACCAAAAAAAATCAGGGTTGATTTCTATAGACTTTTGGTAACAGGCGATCGCTGGCTCTAGCTCACCTTTTTGTTGAAAGACATCTCCTAATTTTTTGTGGAATAAATGATTTTCTGGTTTGAGTTTTATTGCACTACTATAGGCGGAGTGGGCTAAATCATATTCTTTTTTTTCTTGGAACACTTTCCCTAGTAAGTAGTAAAGTCTAGGATTTTTAGGAGCTAATTTTATGCCTTGGTTTAAAACTACTAATGCTTCTTCTAATTCTCCCTTTTGACTCAAAATTTCTCCTAAATGTTGATATGCTGCTGATAAATTGGGGTTGATTTTAATAGCATGACGGTAGCAGTTAATTGCTGCCTCTATTTTGTCTAACTCTAAAAGTTTATTTCCTAAATTTAGATGTTCTGTAGCCGTCAATGATTCTGGTTCTAGAATAACTGCTTGATAATTACATTCTGTGGCTAATTTTTCTTGACCAATACTATGCCATACTTTAGCTAAATTTCGATAAACTCCTGCTAAATTTGGTTGAATTTTGAGGGCTTTTTCATAAGCTAAAATTGCTTGTTCCCATTCCTGTTGTTTAGCATACATACTACCCAGGTTGGCATGAGCTTCAGCAAAATTGGGTAGTATTTGAATAGCCTTATTGTAGTAATTTTTTGCTGCTTCTATGTCACCTTGTGCTTGAAAAATATCTCCCATAGTTTTGTAAGCTGGTGCAAATTCTGGTTGGCTATTTAATGCTTTTAAACAAGCTGCATAAGCCTCATTTAACTTTCCTGTCGCTAAATGAGATGTTGCTATTTGGTTTAAATTAATTGTTGTTTTTTTTGTCTTCTCATTATTAGACATATTTCAATAAGTTATATCAGGTTTCATTAATTAGAGATAATAAAAATATTTTTCTTGATTATCTGGAGAATGTCGGAAATTTCCCACCACTCCCTACCGCCTACTCCTTGCTCTCTTTTCAATAAGTTATATCAGGTCTGATTAATTAGAGATAATAAAAATACTTTTCTTGATTATCTGGAGAATGTCGGAAATTTCCCACCACTCCCTACCGCCTACTCCTTACTCTCTTTTCAATAAGTTATATCAGGTCTGATTAATTAGAGATAATAAAAATACTTTTCTTGATTATCTGGAGAATGTCAGAAATTTTCCACCACTACCTACTCCCTACTCCTTACTCTCTTTTCAATAAGTTATATCAGGTCTGATTAATTAGAGATAATAAAAATACTTTTCTTGATTATCTGGAGAATGTCAGAAATTTTCCACCATTCTTTACCTCCTACTCCCTACTCTTTTTTCAATAAGTTATACCAAATTTATAAATGTTTGCTACAAATAGCTAGGGTATTTCTTAGAATTGCTGAATTTCCTACGGAATGCTCCACAAACAGAATTTAGGAGTCACACGGGAATAGATTTAATACCATTTTTGGTGTTGTAAATTATCTTTTTCATCAAATAGATTTTCATATAAAGTATGCGCGATGGTGTTTATTATTCGTAACATTCTTTTTTCATGCATGGTATTATATCAGGTCTGATTAATTAGAGATAATAAAAATACTTTTCTTGATTATCTGGAGAATGTCGGAAATTTCCCAGCATTCCCTACCCTCTACTCCCTACTCTCTTTTCAATAAGACAAATTACCATGCATTAATGCTTAATTTAGGTATCACTTCAATTATTAAGTAATTAACGCGAAACAAATCACTTTTTTGATAATTATTAGCTGATTAGCATTAATGATTATCATGTTTACTACTCCCCTACTCCCCTACTCTCCGGTTTCAGATGGTAATTGATGTTGATTTCTACATTTTTCTGCTGCAGAGCGATCGCCTAACTGTTCAAAAATATAGGCTATTTTTTCGTAAGCTTTATGGTAGTCTGGTTTAATTTGTATTGCTTTTTTCAAACATTCGACAGCATCAGACCAATTTTCTTGTTGGATATATGTTTTTCCTAATGATGTGTATAACCAGCAAGAATTAGGATTAATTTCAATAGCTGTTTGATAATTAATAATTGCCTCATCTAGTTGTCCTAGTTGTTGTAGAGCATCTGCTAATTTACGATAAAATAAATAATTATCTACTTTTAATTCTATAGCTCGACGATAAGATGGAATTGCTAAGTGCAGTTTTTTTTGTTTACTTAGTGCTTCGCCCATTTTATAGTGAAGTCTCGCTAAATTAGGATTAAGTTTGAGACCACTTTGATAAATAATAAGTGCTTGATTTATTTTTCCCTGCTTGAGTAATATTTCTCCTATTTTACAGTAAGCATCCCAATTTTTAGGGTTACTTTTAATCGCTTGATGATAACAAGTAATAGCTTGATTTAACTTACCCTGTTCATACAAAATATCTGCTAAATATTTGTGAGATAAAGGAAAATTAGGATTAAGTTCTATAGCTCGTTGAAATGCCTCAAATGCATCATTTAACTTGCCTATATCTTGGAAAATTTTGCCTAGTTTGTAATAAAACATCCAATTTTCAGGTAAAAGCTTAATTAAATGTTGATAACAATTGATAGCTGAATCTAGTTCTCCTCGTTCTACAAAAATTTCCCCTAATTTAGAGTAAGCTTCCGATAAATTAGGATTTAATTCTATAGCTTCACGATAATCAGCTATTGCCTCTTCCGTTTTACCTTCATTTAAAAAAATATTTCCATGATTCACTTTTTCTAAAGCAATCTTTTCTAATTCTATTTTTTGAGCTTGATACCAATATTTTTCTGCCAAACTTAACTGACCTAATTTTTGGCAAACCCTAGATAAATTTCGATAAGCACCAGGCAAATTTGGTTGTAATTCAATAGCTGTTTCATAGCAAGCTATAGCTGGATACCATTCATTTTGTTTAGCATATAAACTCCCAATATTTATGTATATCTCCGCCCAATTTGGCTGCTGCATCATAGCTTTTGTATACCAATTTATCGCCTCTTCTAATTTTCCCATTGCCTGTAATACATTTCCTAATGTTTTACAAGTCAAAGGATAAACTGGTAATATTTCTAGAGATTTTTCACAGTATAAATAAGCCTCATCTAATTTTCCAGCTTCTAAATAAGATTCTGCTTCTTGATACAAACTAAAAGCTGACATTTCAGGAGTTAAATTTGAATACATATTGATGTTTTAAACTTTTGAAAATAATATGATAATTTGATTGTAGCTCACCCAAATTTCAATCTCTCTTTTTTTTGAGAACAACATTGGGTCTCAAGCCTTCCTTTTTAAATATATAAAAATCAAGTTCAGTATTTTCTTGCCTGCCTATTCCAGGAAGTACTGATAGGGTAACTCTTCTGTAAAGAGGCTAACTGAAGTCTATAGTTTATCCGGTAGGATGCTAACTGAATTTATTTCTAATTCCAGTTAAATTTCATTCCTAAAGACTCCTCTAATTTTTGGTTATGAATTTGAAAATAATCATTGAAACGCCTACATATTTATGAATTAATAAATGTTGGAAATAATCTCATAACCTGATGGTAGCTCACCCAAATTTCAATCTCTCTTTTTTTGACAAAAATATCGGGCATCAAGCCTTCATTTTGAAAGAGATAAAAATCAAATTCAGTATTTTCTTGCCTGCCTATTCCAGGAAGTACTGATAGGGTAACTATTCCGTAAAGAGGCTAACTGAAGTCTACAGTTCATCCGGTAGAATGCTAACTGAATTTACTTCTAATTCCAGTTAAATTCCATTCCTAAATACTCCTCTAATTTTTGGTTATGAATTTGAAAATAATCATTGAAAATTCTACAGATTTATGAATCAATAAATATTGGAAATAATCTCATAACCTGATGGTAGCTCACCCAAATTTCAATCTCTCTTTTTTTGACAAAAATATCGGGTATCAAGCCTTCATTTTTCAGGGAATAAAAAATCAAGTTATGAATTTTCTCGCCTCCCTATTGCAGGAAGTACCGATTAAGGGTATTCCAGGCTGATGAGGTACAGTAGCATTAGTTTTTTAAATAGTTGTTGAAGTATGGAATTAAATTTTCATTCTTTTTGAGACAATTTACTAGAATTACTGTACCACACTTACATGGAATAGGTTGTAACTGATAACTGAATTTACTCCTAATCCCAGTTAAATTTCATTCCTAAATACTCTTCTAGTCTTTGGTTATGAATTTAGAAATAATCATTTAAACTTCTACGGATTGATGAATCAATAAATGTTTGAAATAATCTCATAACATGATGGTAGCTCACCCAGATTTCAATCTCTCTTTTTTTGACAAAAATATCGGCTCTCAACCCTGACTTTTTCAGAGGATAAAAAATCAAATTATCCATCTTATCCTATCCCTATTCCAGTAAGTACTGATAACTGATAACTGATAACTGATAACTGAATTTACTCCTAATCTCAGTTAAATTTCATTCCTAATATTCTTCTAGTTTTTGGTTATTAGTTTAGAAATAATCATTTAAACTTCTACGGATTGATGAATCAATAAATGTTTGAAATAATCTCATAACCTGATGGTAGCTCACCCAGATTTCAATCTCTCTTTTTTTGACAAAAATATCGGCTCTCAACCCTGACTTTTTCAGAGGATAAAAAATTAAATTATCCGTCTTATCCTATCCCTATTCCAGTAAGTACTGATAACTGATAACTGATAACTGATAACTGAATTTACTCCTAATCTCAGTTAAATTTCATTCCTAATACTCTTCTAGTTTTTGGTTATTAGTTTAGAAATAATCATTTAAACTTCTAGGGATTGATTAATCAATAAATATTTGAAATAATCTCATAACCTGATGGTAACTCACCCAGATTTCAATCTCTCTTTTTTTGACAAAAATATCGGCTCTCAACCCCGACTTTTTCAGAGGATAAAAAATCAAATTATCCATCTTATCCTATCCCTATTCCAGGAACTACTGATAACTGTTAATTCATAACTTATAAATGAATTAACTTCTAATCCCAGTTAAATTTCATTCCTAAATACTCTTCTAATCTGTGGTTATGAATTTGGAAATAATCATTTAAATTCCTGCGGATTGATGAATCAATAGAAGAATAATTTCCCATATTATAATTTTTGTACTCTGAGAGTTGATATTCTGGCAAATTTAAAAATTTCAAAACCTTCCCCATAGTAACTTCTGGATAGGCATAAAAATCTTCACTTTTCAAAATTAGGAATTGTTCCCGTGGAAATAAACTCATCCATTCCCGAAAAAATTCAACATATACTCCTCGTGCTAAATAATTTAATTCCTTCATCCAGTAATTAACTTTTTCAGGAGCTTTTGTTAGCTGCTCTAAATCTAATTGAATTGCCTCCTCAAAAGATCGATTTTCCCAGTTTAATCGTAGCCATTGATAATATTGAGATATAGCTCTATCTACAGGATTCCTTAATAGTATAATTAGCTTAACTTTAGGGAACACTTGAAAAATTCTTCTTGCAGCATTCGGATAATCAAAATAACTAGGACTAGCTTCCCCTGTGAGCAAATTTTTCCCTTCTGAAATTGCTGGGAAATGAGCTAAATACCAATTTATAGACTCATTAAATTTCCAAGACCAAAAATCCATTTCTTTTTTAATCGGAGGAATAATTTGTGGATGTTGAGTCAGATAACTATAAAGGGAAGTAGTACCTCCTTTGTGAACTCCAATAATGATAAAATTCGGTCCTTGTACTTGTTCTAAATTCCATAGTTGGGATACTAATTCAGGGTATAACTTCTGAGTTTGCTGATAACAAGCAGTTTGATAATAAGGTATAGCTTCTTCAATTTTATTCAAACGAGTTAAAGCTTCTCCTATATTTAAGTAAGACCAAAAAGAATCAGGATGAGATTTTTGAAATTGCTGGAAAAAAGTTAGTACTTCTAATAGTTGATCTTCTCTCGAAAAAGCTTCCCATATATTGGGATAAAACCACCAATATAGGTCTGGATTAATTTCAATAGCTTGACGATAAGCTACAACTGCTTCATCCCATTTTTGTTGTCGAGTTAGGGCAATTCCTAAATTATAATAAGACTTACTATTTGGATTTAATTCTATTTTTCTTCGGAGTTCTAAAATTTCTTGGGATAACTGATGTTTTTTATCTAAAACTTCCTGTAGCTTGTGGCAAATGTCTAAATCATCTTGATTAATCTCTAGAGCTATTTTATAAAAAATAATCGCCCCATTATTCTTATCTGCTTTAGCTAAATTATTTGCTATTTCTACAAATAAATTTGGATTATCCTGTAAAAATTCCAGTAATTTATCGTAAATAGGATATTGCCCTCGATGCTGAATAGCTTGATGATAATCCTGAATTGCTGCATCTATATTTGAATGATATTTTTGCTCTATAGCATCTCCTAATTTACTATAAATTCCTGGCGCTCCTGGCTGTAACTTAATCACATAAATATAGTTATATATCGCTTCATCCCATTGTTTTAACTCTACTAAAGCATTTCCTAAATTGTAGTAAGACCAAGGAAAATTTCTATCAAGTTGAATTGCCTTTTTATAAGCATTAACAGCATCTTCCCATCTTTGTAATTTGCTTAAAGCATCTCCTAAATTATAATGAGACCAAGAAAAATCATGGTTTAACTCTATAGCGTGATAGTAAAATTTTATAGCTTCATCCCAGTTTTCTTGTTGATGTAAAACTTGTGCTAAATGATAGTGATACCAAGAAAAATTGGGTTTTAGTATAATAGCTTGACGGTAGTTTTCAATTGCTAATTCCCATTTTTTCTGTTTAGCATATATAGTCGCAAGTTTGGCATACTCTTCAGGTGTATTCGGATTGAAATTATTGCTTGACGACATAAAAGTTGGTAATAGGTAATTGGCACATTTATATAGCAGCACCTTCTTTGGTTATGACAATAAATTTGAGTTATTAGTTATGAAAAAACCTATCTTTTTACACAGGGAAAATATCCCTATTATCCCTACTCCCTACTCTCTTAATTTATAAGTATTCAAGCGGAGATGATATAAGTGAGGTACATAATACCAATTTAAAAAAAAGAATGCTACAAAAAGGTAGATTTTGATCGAATATGCTTAAAAATAGCTGCTCCAGTTCATTTTAGATAATTATTTCTATCGTTTTTCCCTTTTTTTCAAAATTTTACCCTTCTTCCTTCTTCCCTCTTCCTTCTTTCTTACTTCTACCATTTGTAACAAACATTTATCAAATTGGTATAAGTCGTGGACAAAATGCCCACACCACAAAAATTAAAACTCCGTCCTTAAGGGAGAGGTCTTAAATATTTGTACTTCATATACTTGCAATTTACAGTAATTTAAGAAATGGTAACTTTCTACATATATTCCAACAAAACTCTGAGTAAAGCAATCTTAATCATAACTGATTATACGAATATGATATTTTTTAAAGGAGAGAACAGGAAATAGGGAAAAATCATCAATCTGTTTGATAAACTAGACTTTGTATAATCTCTCTTTCTCATAACTATAAACAAGATTTTTTTATTGATAACGCACTTATTCAAACTTGATAGAAATTCTAGGGTAGCAAGGTTAAAAGAATTGAAAATTTTAACCTTATATGAAATACAAAAAATAATACTACAATTATTTCACAAAACCTCAATAAATAAGTTGAGCGAGAGAATAAAAGATAAATTTCATCTGAAATACAAGTAATTATGCTATTTTCCCATTCCCCCATTTCCAAATCTCTCTATCTCACCATCAATTGCCTGTAGCAAACATTCACCTATTTCATATTATATAGTCAAAAATTTGCTCAATTCCGAGATAATGACATAATAGTGAATAACACAAAATATTCTAGGAATTCAATGGGTATATCTATAGAAGTTGACAACACAACCTTTGCTACCGAAGTCTTAAAAAATTCCCACCAAAAACCTGTTTTAGTAGACTTTTATGCTACTTGGTGTGGTCCGTGTAAAATGCTCAAACCAATCTTAGAAAAGTTGGTTCAAGAATATGACTTTATCCTAGCTAAAGTGGATGTCGATCAAAATCCCGAATTAGCTCAAACTTATGGTGTAGAGGGAGTACCAGATGTTAAAGTCGTAAATCAAGGAGAAGTAAAACCAGGTTTTGTAGGAGTTCTTTCAGAGCCAAAACTACGAAATTTTCTAGGTGAACTTAATCTTAAATCAGAACTAGAAACAGAACTAGCAACACTGCGGAACTTGACAAAATCTGGTGAATTAAAACAAGCAAAAAATCTTTTAGACCAGCTTTTTCAAAAATACCCTCGTAATATTAGCTTAATCATAGAAGCTGCGAAATTTTTAGTAAGCTTAAATCGATTAGAAGAAGCTCAAAAACTAATAGAAACTATTGGAGAAAATAACCGAGAGTTTTATCCCCAAATACAAGCAGTAAAAGGACTAATTCACTTTAAACAAGAAGCAGAAAATCCTGGTGATAGTGAACTAGATAAAATATATGCTCAAGCTTGTAATTTAACACTATCAGCTAACTATGAAGAAGCACTAAAATTATTTTTAGATATAGTCACCAGGAATCGTAAATATAAAAATGATGGCGCACGCAAAGCAATGCTGGCAATATTTAATATATTAGGAGATGATAACTCTACCAGTAAAGAATATCGAAAGCAGCTATTATTAAACTTGTACTAAAAGTAGTTCTTCATTTGTAAGAAGCATTCAGCCGTCAGCTATCAGCAATCAGCTACTGCTTTTAGTTTTAGATAAAAACTTTACTAATTGAGGCAGAATTTATACTTAACTATAAAACCCACATTCCGCACTTCAATTTGTAAAATTAAAAGTAGTATATAAATCCGTTGCTTGGTAAGTATTTATACTATGCAAATCATCTCAATTACTTTTTTCGTTCATCAAATTCCGAGTAAATAATTAAGCATAAATAATTGTTTGATTGATTACTCAATCACGGCAGTTATGATTTTCTCCTAAATTCTGTCTCCTGACTCCTGACTCCTGACTCCTTCTTCGGTTGCTACATTTTGTGGTGCGGAATGTGGATCTTTAAACTCCCATTGGCAGGACTAAACCTTCGCGGGCCATAACTGCCTGGGGAAAAGCTGCTTTGACTTTTTTTGCTATTTCATCAAGAAAATCATCACTGTGAGTAGGTTCATGGTGAAAAATTACCACCCGCTTCACTCTAGCAGCTTTAGCTACTTTGATTGCTTCCTGCCAAGTCGAATGTCCCCAACCTACCTTAGAAGAGTTGGGATTATGATACTCATCATCAGTGTACATAGCATCATAGATTAATACATCAGCATTGCGGGCTAAACTTACCACACTTTCATCCAAGCGGTCGGGAAAATGTTCTGTATCAGAACAATAAACTACCGTCCGTCCATTCCATGTCACTCTATATCCCATTGCTGTATTAGGATGATTCAGAGAACCAGTCTCAATCTCAATATCATCCAGCATCATTTTTTCCCCATGCTGAAGCTCATAAAAACGTAAGTCAGCCTGGATACCATTTAAAGGAATAGGAGAGTTATAGTGTAAAACCCTTTGTATAAAATGCTTTCTCATGGACTCCCCTTCTGGAGGTATAGCTCCGTAGATATGAAAACTATTTCCTTGGGTAAAAGCAGGAGTAAATAAAGGGAAACCTTGAATATGATCCCAGTGATAATGAGTGAAAAACATATAAGCTTCTACTGGCATTTCCTGCATCATTTCCTCGCCTAATTCTCGTAGACCAGTACCCCCATCAAATATCAGGCGCTTACCAGCTATTTGCATTTCTATGCAGGAAGTATTTCCACCATATCTAATAGTATCTTTTCCTGGAGTAGGAACACTACCTCGTACACCCCAGAACTTCACTAAAAAATCTCCCATTTGTTCAGACATCTTCGAGAAATCAACATTATCTTTAGTTAGCACTTCAGAAGAAAGTTTAGTTTCCATATGAATTTTCTTTTAGCAGTTTCCACTTTATGAATTTAAAGATTTCTGGATTTTTGGGAAATTTAACTAGGGACAGGGAATAAAGGAGCTTGCATTTTTATAAGTTGTTAATTATTACCAATTGAGAAATTTTTCCAATTTTAATAATTAACCAACCTGCAAACCACTAATTATATTTCAAACTCTCACATTGTCCATGATGGCGCAATAAATGATCGCATAGCACAATGGCTACCATTGCTTCTACCATAGGCACAGCTCTAGGTAAAACACAAGGGTCATGTCTTCCTTTCGCTGCTAACAATACCTCTTCACCTCTACGACTAACAGTACGCTGCTCTTTACGAATTGTAGCAGTTGGTTTAAATGCTGCCCGTAACACAATATTTTCTCCATTAGAAATTCCTCCCTGTACCCCTCCAGAACGATTAGTAACAGTCCGAATTTCCCCTTGCTCATCTGTATAAAATTCATCATTATGCTCGCTACCTGTCAGAGTAGTACCCGCAAAACCAGAACCAATTTCAAATCCTTTGCTCGCTGGCAAAGACATTACACCCTTAGCTAAATCTGCTTCCAATTTATCAAATACAGGAGAACCAAGACCTTTCGGGACATTCCTGGCCACACATTCAACCACACCCCCCACAGAATCTCCCACATCCCGTATTTGCTCTACTAATTCAATCATCCTGTCTGCACATTCAGTATCTGGACAACGAACAATATTACTTTCCACTTGTTCTATAGTCACCGTTTTTAGATCAACAATGGCCTCTAAATTTTTGATGCGCTTCACATAACCGACAATTTCCACACCAGAATATTGTTTAAGAATTTTTTTAGCGATCGCTCCTGCAGCAACTCGTCCAATAGTTTCTCTAGCTGAAGAGCGTCCTCCACCTTGCCAGTTCCTAATACCATACTTAGCATCATAAGTTGCATCGGCATGAGATGGACGATATTTACTAGCCATCTCCTGATAATCTTGTGGACGAGCATCCTTATTTCTCACCAAAATCATCATTGGCGAACCCAAAGTTTTACCTTCAAATACTCCAGACAGTATTTCACAAATATCAGTTTCCTTGCGGGGTGTAGTAATTTTGCTTTGCCCTGGACGCCTACGGTCTAACTCATATTGAATTTCTGTAACATCTATTTCTAGTCTGGGAGGGCAACCGTCAATTATAACTCCTACTCCTCCTCCGTGGGATTCACCAAATGTTGTGACCCGAAACAGATGTCCAAATGTGTTGCCCATGAAACTCAAACTACAATAAATAATTAAGACCTTTATTTATTTTAACCTGTTTTCTTTAAATAAAGCACTCAGCTATAGAAGTCAGAAATCAAAAGTCAGAAGTTATAATTTAAACTCTTGCTGTGACTAAATTTGAGAGGAGCGAGAATATCCTAATAATAATGGCGACTGCTATATCAGCAAATACTTCGCTAGATCTAGGGTTTTTGAGGTTTAGGACTATGAGCGTGTAAAACCTTAACCGCGTTTGTTGAAGGAAAATTCGGTCTAGATACTGTCATTCAGGAAGATTGTAGCGTCAACCAAATAATTTCCTTAAAAATATTTTATCGGCCTACTTTCAAAGGCCTAGCTAAGAGGCCAATTGAAATCCCTAATAATCTCCCGCTAAATTTAGATAATAATAACGAGAGAGCATTAATCAGACTTAGTCTTCGTGTTCATCAAAAGGGTCTCTTAACTCCTTAGCGGGAGGTCCGAAGGCTGTGTAAATTGAAAAGCTAGTAATGGCCACAACCATTACACCGATGGATATACTAAGAACTGTTGCCGGTTCCATATAATTCATTAAAATTATGAGTGTTATAGTTCTTGACATCCTCCCGACGTTGCGCATGGCGCGACAACGCGGGATTCCTATACCTTGCGGTTTAGGACTTTCTGCTTCGTAGCACCTGCCTCCAAGGCCCTTCCCTCTTTCTGGTCTTACGGTCGCTCCACAGACTGACACTGCTAGCCCAGCAGCCTTATTTAAAGCTAACACACTATTGGTAAAACCGCACAATTGATTGGTTTTCCCATCTCTTCGATCCCCTAATAGCTACCTCTAGGCTCTGCCAAAGGGATAGCGCGGGTCTTCAACCAAAGTTGAGATAAAAATATAGTCAAATATGACATATCCTTATTTTGCAGGTGTTACCCTGACGCTCGTGTTAGGGTAGCTCCTCCGGAGGAGGCACTACAACACCACGCCAGTTGCTTTAAGTCGGGGGACCCGCAAGGGCGCACTGGCTCCCATATCCATGGTCAAAGACATAAGGGAGTTGCTTTTTATTTTCCTCTTTGTTTGACGATCTCCCTGATTCAATTTCTGCTTGGTCATAATACAGAGGCTTGGACGTAGGTTCTTATGTGTCTAGAGGTAGCGTGTCAGTCCAGGAATTTCACCCTATTGAAATCAGATCGTTGACTCTTGAGGCTATTTTATTCTCTATTATTGCAGACATTGTTAAATTATCTCAACAGTCGCCCAAATTTCTGGAGACAAAAGACTATGTTTAACTGCGTTATTTATTTACAACGTTTATTATACAATATTATTACAAAAGATTAAAAAATTCTGCTGAATTATAGATTACATAGAAACTTATGGCACAAAGAACTGGATTAGGAGACCTGCTCAAACCTTTAAACTCTGAATATGGTAAAGTATCTCCCGGTTGGGGAACTACACCATTAATGGCCGTTTTTATGGGCTTGTTCTTTGTCTTCTTGTTGATTATTCTCCAAATCTACAACTCTTCGTTGTTGTTAGAGAATGTTGATGTGGACTGGGCTAGTCTAACTAAATAAGATAAATTAAAGAGTAGGGCTAAGAAATTCAATTAATTAAAATTTCTCCAGCCCTAGCTATATCTTTAGTAGTAATTTCAGATAAGTTTTAGGAGTAAAAAACAAAATGAATATTTTTGGTATTGGTCTGCCTGAAATGATTGTAATTTTAGTCGTAGCTCTTTTGATATTCGGTCCAAAGAAACTACCAGAAATTGGTCGTAGTTTAGGGCAAGCGATAAATAGTTTTAAAGCAGGAGCTAAAGAGTTTGAAAATGAGTTAAAACGGGAGGCAAAACAGTTAGAAGAAGGGTCTCAAGTTAGTCAATATGCAACTGAATCTGAGTCAGAAAAAGTAGTAACTGTTTCTTCCCCTACAGATGCAAGTCAGAAAAGCTAGTTCACAATTAATAATTAATAATTAATAATTAATAATTACCTATCTTTGAAAAGAAGAGGATTGACTAAAAAGAAATTGTTTTGTTGTTTCTCTTTTGAAGGAGAAGCTTTAAACCTTAATTATTTGGTCAAACTAGAGAAAAAAATCACCTGAGCCAATCCAAAAAATTAGGTACATCTCATATTTGCAAAAATACTTTTTTCCTGTTCCCTATTTCCTGTTCCCTAAAAGCGATAATTTTTTAGCTCTATTTAAAATTGAGATGTACCCAAAAAATTATTATATTTTTGACGATTTAATTTTAATTCTTAACGTAATGAAAGAGGTGGCATCAGGGCCAAATTTAGTGATTCCTCAATTAATTGTAGGTTTGGGAAATCCAGAGCCAAAATACGAAAGAACTAGGCACAATATAGGATTTGCCGCAGTTGATACTATAGCTAATATGTGGCAGACTTCTCTATCTGAAAACCGGAAATTTAAAGCGGAATTTGGAGAAGGCAGAGGTATAAAATCTGATAAAATCTATTTGCTTAAGCCCTTAACCTATATGAATAGGTCAGGACAAGCAGTGCGTGCAGTGTTAGATTGGTATAAATTGCCACCCCATTCAGTGCTAATCATATATGATGATATGGATTTACCGATGGGACGATTGCGACTACGGTTATCTGGGTCAGCAGGTGGCCATAATGGTATGAAGTCAGCGATCGCTCATTTAGGGACTCAAGAATTTCCTCGTTTGCGAATAGGTATAGGTAAGCCAAAGAATGCTGGTACTGAAAGTAGAGATCCAAATACTGTTGGTCATGTTTTAGGAAAGTTTAGCCCAACGGAAAGTCAATTAATGACTCAAGTGCTGAAGTTAGTTGTAGAAGCTGTAGAGCTTTCTTTGAGACAAGGAATAGAAAAAGCAATGAGTCTTTATAACAGTCGTAGTGTCAGCTTACCAGAAGATTAATTGACTATTTAAGAAAGTATTTAAAAGTGCCTTGATTTGTATAAGTCAGGGTATTATAAGAATTTAAAATTTTGACTTTCATCAAAGTGTGACTTTTAACTATTAATGAGTTATAAAGGTTTACCAGAAACTACTGCTTATGTCAGAGTAACTCGTCAGTCTTGGCAAAAAGGGACTATCGAAGGAGAAGTAAGTGCTGGTTCTTTTAATTGGAATTTTAAATGGGGTTTTCGCCATAAAAAAACTCTTTCCATTCAACCTTCTCAAGGACGTGCATTAATTCAAGAACCTTTAGGTAGGTTTTTAGAAAAATGGGATTATCAACTAGAAGCTGGTGGGGATTACTATTTTACAATTAAAGCAAAATTTTAACAAAACATAAGATATTAATTAGGTAGGTGGGAAATTTTAGTTGAACTTTAGCTGAAACAGATTAAAAGTAATTGTAAGTATAAAAGTTAGTGATGATGTAAATTAACTGTCCAAAAGCAAATAATAAATTTAAATCTAAGTATTTATAAGTAGGTCTTGCTGATTAAATCTAAAAGCATTGACATATAAAGGTTGAGCGCATTTTTTAGTAAAAAAAAGTCCAAGCTTAATGGTCTTAATGGTTCAAAAAAGAGCGCATATTAGGCAAGAGTTGAGCAGAATAATCAAGGGATTATTCTTTCTCCTACCTCCTCTATAATTCCCCGTTCCTCCTGTCTCCCCCTCCCCTCCTGGGAGGGGTTAGGGGTGGGTTGGTCGGGGAGGGGCGAGGGGTGGGTTGTCTCCTGTCTCCTACCCTTACCCATAAGACTAGTGAAGCGCAAACCCTAAGTATTTATTACCTAAAATCTATACAAAAATGCCAAAAATTATAACTATTGAAATGAGATTTTTCCAGCCTTTGACCTACTACCTAAAACCTTCTTCAAACCTAAAACCTAAACCCCAAAACCTTCTTCAAAAAAAAATTTATGAGTAAATTTGTATTTATAACTGGTGGAGTAGTTTCCAGCATTGGTAAAGGAATTGTAGCAGCAAGCTTAGGTCGTTTGCTCAAATCACGGGATTATTCCGTTTCCATTCTTAAACTGGACCCCTATATAAATGTAGACCCAGGGACAATGAGTCCCTTCCAACATGGAGAAGTATTTGTCACAGAAGATGGCGCAGAAACAGACCTTGACTTGGGCCATTACGAACGATTTACAGATACCTCCATGTCTCGCCTAAATAGTGTTACCCAGGGTTCAATCTACCAAGCAGTCATCAATAAAGAAAGACGAGGTGATTACAAAGGAGGCACAGTTCAAGTTATTCCTCATATTACCAATGAAATAAAACAGAGGATACATAGAGTTGACAAAAATGCTAATCCAGATGTAGTAATTACAGAAATTGGGGGGACTGTAGGAGATATTGAATCTCAGCCCTTTTTAGAAGCTATTCGGCAATTTCGTAAAGATGTGGGACGAAATCATGTGTTATATATCCATGTTACCCTAGTCCCTTGGATTGCAGCGGCAGGGGAGATGAAAACTAAGCCCACTCAACATTCAGTCAAAGAGTTGCGCTCTATTGGTATTCAGCCAGATATTCTAGTCTGTCGATGCGATCGCCAACTTAGTCCCAGCTTAAAAGAAAAAATGTCTGAATTCTGTGATGTACCTGTAGCATCCGTAATTACATCAAAAGATGCCCAAAGTATTTATGAAGTACCTCTAATGTTAGAGGCAGAAGGACTAGCGGTGCAAGCTCTAGAATTATTAAATATGGAGCAACGCCAGCCAAATCTTGGTAAGTGGCAAACTTTGGTCAATCGTCTTTATCATCGGGACAATCCTGAAATAGAGACAAAAAAGGTCCAATCATCTACTGCGACAACTATCGAAATTGCCATAGTAGGTAAATATATTCAACTGAGCGATGCTTATTTATCAGTGGTAGAGGCATTACGCCATGCTGCAATAGCTATTGGTGTGGACTTAAATCTGCGTTGGGTTAGTTCTGAAGATGTGGAGGCCAAAGGAGCAAAGACATACCTGGAAAAGGTGAATGGAATTATTGTTCCGGGTGGGTTTGGCGTGAGAGGTATTGATGGAAAAATAGCTGCTATTCAATATTCTCGGTTGCAAAAAATTCCTTTTTTGGGGTTATGTTTGGGAATGCAATGTGCAGTAATTGAGTGGGCACGCAATATAGCAAAATTGGAATGTGCCCATAGTGCGGAGTTTGACCCTGAAACACCAAACCCAGTGATTAATTTGTTACCCGAACAACAAGATGTAGTAGACTTGGGCGGTACTATGCGACTGGGACTTTATCCTTGCCGTCTTCAAACTGATACATTGGCATTTAAAACTTATCAACAGGAAGTGATTTATGAACGTCATCGTCATAGATATGAATTTAATAATGCTTACCGGAACTTGTTGTTAGAAACAGGATATGTTATTAGCGGAACTTCTCCTGATGGTAGGTTAGTAGAAATTATTGAACTTCCTACTCATCCTTTCTTTATTGCTACACAATTTCATCCAGAGTTTCAATCTCGGCCTAGCACTCCTCACCCTCTATTTTATAGCTTTTTTCAAGCTGCTAGTTCACAAGAAAAATGTTATGATTTGTCTGTAAATAATGCTGAAACTATTCTAGATAATGTAGTTAGTACAGGTTCTATCCTAAATGCTGACTAGGTTATTAGTTACTAAAAATTTTTTATTATTATTTGTTATCTGGTTTAATTTCCTGATCTTAGGCGATTACTAATAATCTTAAGTACAGTATTAAACATTGTTATATTTTCTAATATTAATCGCTGATAGTTACCTTCGATCTGTCAAACTTTTAGTAGTGGTGAACTTCTTGATTTCAAGAAAAAATATTTTTCATTGAGTGAACCTATCCCAGTAAGAATATTTTTGCTAAAAACCCTAAATATTTTGAGAGTTAAAAACAAAAAATTGAACTTTTAAAACACATTTTACTTCAATAAATAAGTCTGTTAAAAATAGTGGGATAGGTTCATTGAGTAGTAATTTACCAGATCGAGGATAACTCAATAGTGTCTATCGGACTTTTAGGGTAACTTGCACTAATTTGGAGAAATGCAAGAAATCAAAGCTTTGAGGGGGTCATGTGGCCTACTGGATTAAAATAGATTATGAAAGAAGTAAATACTTGATCGACCTTGATCGTATTACTGCTTTTTCTTGTCAGTCAAATAAGCGACTAACTTTCTGGTTGCCAAATAGCAGTCAGCCAATTACTTTAAATAAACAAAGTTGCGAATATGACTATCAGTTAGTACTAGGATATATTAAAGACAAAATTGAGATAAACTATCCACCTAATGATGAATTTTGGGTGCAAATTATGTACGATCGCCATGAATGGTTTATAAATTTGAATTGTATTAGTACATTTGTTTTTGAACCGAATGGTCGTATAACTTTTTGGCTACCAGATAGTACAAAAGATATTATTATTAGTCCTAATATCAATCCGGAAGCTTATGAAAAGGTTGTGGAATTTATCACAAAAGTAACAGGGTATTCTTTACCTTAAAGAAGCAAGAAGGAAGAAAGAAGAAGGAATAAAGACTGAAAAAGTTGATGGAGATAGTCTTGAACCAGTCATTTAGTGTCTTATAACAATTTGAAAAAAGAATGCTTAACTTAAACTGTACTTCAATTATTAAGTAATTAACACAGACTGAATAACTTTTTTGATAATTAGCACGCTAGTTCTTGTTGATTAGGGTTTGCTGATTAAATTTCAAAGCATTAACTGATATTGGTTGTAGCATTTTTTGATCTAAAAAAGTGTCAGTTTTTCAGTGGAAAAATCTCAAAAAGCTAGTATTTTGGGAGGATTATGGCAGAAAAATTGAGAGGCAATTCTTACTCCTACCTCCTCTAAATCCCCATTCCTCCCCTCCCCTCCTGGGAGGGGTTAGGGGTGGGTTGGGAGGGGGAGGGGCGAGGGGTGGGTTGTCTCCTGTCTCCTGTCTCCTGTCTCCTGTCTTCTCCCCCTACTAAAAGACTTTTTCCGCAAACCCCAACTTTGATGTCGGCAAGGGGTCTCCCGTTATACGAATGTTAACGGGAGGGGAATTGCCGACCAACAAATAAACCGCGTAGCGTCCACTTAGTTTCTTGCATTTTGTACTTTTTTGTGTTAAATTTGATTGAATAAGGAGTAGCGGTAATACGCACCTGATAACAGCACGCTCGAAAACGACATAGAGTATGGGGTTCAATTCAGAAGTTCTAGTCAACCCGTGAAAAGGTAAAACTCTTGAGGGAACTAGATGAGTACAGAATTGTTTAGTACAAAAAGGCGGTGGGTCTCATCGTCTCTGTCTGTGGAGGGTTAAGTGGTTTCACTCCCCTTGAAACAGAAAGCCCGCGTCCGTGAGGTGGGGAAGCCTACATCATAATCTTTGATTTGATGTAGGAGAACGTCACTTAGTTATTATGCAAACTTGCCCAAGCTAATTTAGCAGCTCCTACAATACCAGCATGATTACCTAATTTAGCCGTTAATAATTGTAAGCCCAAACGAGAACTCAACAAAACTCGTCGCTCAATTTCAGCTTTAGCTACAGGCAAAAAAAGTTCTGCACCAGCACTCACTCCCCCCCCAATAATCACAGCTTCTGGTGTCAAGATATAAATCAAACTTGCCAAACCTACACCCAAAAGTCTGCCATAATAATCCCAGAATTCTAGGGAAAATTTGTCTCCAGTTTGAGCCAAGTTTGCTAATTCCAAGGGTTCTTTACCAGTAGCTCGACGAATTGCTTGAACAGAAACATATTGTTCTAAAGACCCACTATTACCACTGTTACATTCTGGCCCATCAGGATTTAAAGTAATTAACCCTAACTCTCCACCAGCACCTTGATGACCCACAAAAAGTTGGCCGTCCAAAATAATTGCTCCCCCTACACCAGTACCCAGGGTAAGCATAATCATATTTTTAAAAGGACGACCCGCACCTAGCCAAGCTTCTCCTAAACCAGCACAATTAGCATCATTAGCTATAACTACTGGTAAACCTGTCTTTTCCTCCAAACATTCAGCCAAGGGAACATTTTGCCAATCTGTCAAATTAATTGCTACTTTAGATATTCTACCTTGGACATCAGTAGGGCCAGGTACTCCAATACCTATGGCTTGAATAACTGCTGAGTTAACTGGTTGAGATTTAGCTACAGATAAATTCGGTGGATTAACACTATAATTGTTGAGTGAAGAATTACATCTTAAACCAGAGTTTGCAGAGCGCTGCAATAACAAAATCGCTTCTACCACCACATCAATTACTGCTTTTGGGGTTGCAGGTTGAGGAGTTGGCACATTCAAAAATTGATGACAAACTCCATTTTTGTCAAAACGCCCCAGTTTAATTGCTGTCCCCCCTATATCAATACCTATTACCTGAACATCCATATTAGTCAGCCTGTGTTTAGCTGTCGCACAACGTACGTTAACGCTTCGCGACATATAAAGTGTAGCATTGCCTCAACAAAACAAGAAACTTCAGAAGGAAATTGGGTACAGTTATCCTTGTGTTGAAGTTCCCGTTATCATCTCAGATTTAACGGTTGCAGTGCGATCGCTACTTTCATGCAACAAAGCCTTTCTAAGGGTAAATTTTGGGAATTTGGTAAATTGAAAGGAGATATTTTCACGAGAAATATCATCAGCTATAACACTGGAGATTTAGATAGATTATTTGCCATAGTAAATTCTGTATTTCAGCAATGTTGATTGCAGTTAGAGAATAGTGAAAAAAATCTCTAAAATCTAGTATTTTATGGTGAGCGATCGCTTTTTGGTATAACATTTTATCCCACATTCCGCACTTCAATTTATCAGATTAAAAGTAGTATAAAAATCCGTAGCTTGGTAGATATTTATACTATTATCTACTTGTATACGAATGATGTTTTTACGAGAAATATTATTAGTTATAGTATCGGGGATTTGGATAAATTATTTGCCATTGTAAATTATGTGTTTCCAGAATGCTTGCTGCAGTTAGATAATAGTTAAATAAGTTTGATATAATATCAGATTACAATCATACCATAAAATTTAAACTCAAATTTAATTATTAATGAATATTGACTTAAATCCTAACTGGAAAAAACTCACAGAAATTGATTGGAATTTCTCCCAAGCTCAAACCAATTATCTAACCCATAGACTTCATCCCTATCCGGCAAAATTTATTCCTCAAATTCCCCACCAACTCATTCAAGAACTTTCTCGACCAGGGGAAATAGTTGCTGATATATTTTGCGGTAGTGGTACAACATTAGTCGAAGCACTAACTCAGAAACGTCATACTATTGGTATTGATGCTAACCCCATTGCTTGTTTAATCAGTGAAGCCAAAACAACTTGCTTCAATACAGAAGATAAAGCATTATTAAATTCTCTTGTAAAACGCACAGAAAATTTATCTCAGTCAATCTATATTAATACTAAATCTCCCCTGTTAAACACAGAAAAATTTACCTCATATGCTGCTCGTCCCAATCATAAAGCAATATCCTTTTGGTTTGAACCATTTGTCGTTGAAGAATTAGCAGAAATACTAAATTGGTGTCAGCAACTCTCCACAAAATCTAGTAGAAAAATTGCCTTGACAGTATTTTCTTCTATTGTAGTTACTGTTTCCAAACAAGATTCAGATACTCGATATGTTCGTAGGCAAAAAAAGATTGTCCCAGGGGATACTTGCAAACGTTTTACTAAAGCTTTAAAAGAAGCGATCGTCTCTGTTTCTGAGTTTACAAACCAAGTCGAAGCTAACCTAAATTGCCAAGTAAATTGTGCCAACTTACTGACAAAACCTGATATTGGCGATGTAGATTTAGTAGTCTGTTCTCCCCCTTATCCCAATGCTTATAGCTATCACCTTTATCACATGACTAGGATGATTTGGTTAGGTATGAATCAACCTAAATTTAAACAAGAAGAAATTGGTAGTCATCGCAAATATAGTAGTAAAAGTTCTAAAGGTGCGACAATAGAAACATTCCGCTCAGAAATGGAAACTATTTTTGAGTGGTTAGGAGAACATTTAAAATTTAACAGATATGCCTGTTTTGTTGTGGGAGATTCTTTAATTAAAGGTAAAAAAATCAGTAATGTCGATCTAATTTCTGAGGTAGCTAAAGATTATGGTTTCTCCGAAATAAAACGTATTCATAGACAAATGCAAGATAGAAAAAAATATTTTAATCCAGCTATTGGCAGAATTAAAACTGAACAAATTCTTATTCTGCAAAATTCTGGAAAACCATTGCTCAAGTGTAAAATAAAACCATATATTCAACCCTTTGAACGAAAATTAGCACTATCTGAATTAACCACACTTACAGGTTCAGAACCTTATGCTTTAACTACAGAAAAAGAAGTATTAAATTTTCAAGTTTTTTCTAATTTACCAGCTAACATTTTAGCCAGTAAATTATCTTACTGGGAATCAGTTACTCAGGAAGATAAAACATACATTACCACCCAAGTAAAACGAGAAGCTACTGTTAATACTACTCATCAAAAATTAGAAAAAATTTCCAAAAATTTACCGTTTTCTCAATCAATACCTTTCCCAAAACGGCGCTGTTTAAGATACGGAACTCATGGCATACATGAATACCGAGGTAAGTTTTTTCCCCAACTTGTTCAGAGTTTAATTAATATTGCTAAAGTACCAGAAAAAGGAATTATTGCTGACCCAATGAGTGGAAGTGGTACGACTTTAGTAGAAGCAGTTTTAGGAGGTTATCATGGGGTGGGGTTAGATATGAATCCTCTATCAGTATTAATAGGAAAAACAAAGTGCGATTTATTGTCAGTTCCACCAGATAAACTTTTAGAAAATTATCAGCAAGTTGCTGACACCATCGGCAACTTAAAACTTACAAAATCTTCAGCTAAACTACATTACTTTTCTAGTTTACCCAGAGAAAATCAAATCTATCTTAATCGTTGGTTTGCACCGGAAATTTTAGCCAAACTTGACAAAATTGCTATTTTGATAAAATCGGTGGAAAATAATACAATGCAAAATTTAATGCAGGTTTCCATGAGTAATATTATTCGGAAAGTTTCTTGGCAAAAAGAAAGCGATTTAAGAGTTCGCAAAGAAATAATTAATACTGCAAATATTCATCCAACACAAGAGTTTTTAAATGAGCTAGAAAATTCAGTTAAAACTGTTCTTTCTTTCCTGTATCAAAATCAAGATTCACAGTTAGGAACTTTTGATATTCAAGGTGGCGATGCCAGAAAAGTAACCACTATTTGGCAGGATTTAATAGGTAAGGTAGATGTGGTAATTACCTCTCCCCCCTATGCAACAGCACTACCTTATTTAGATACCGATCGCTTGAGTTTATGTTATTTAGGTTTGTTATCGCGATCGCAACACCGCAAACAAGATTTAAAAATGATTGGCAACCGAGAAATAACAGAAAAACAACGGCGAGATTATTGGGAATCTTTTCAGCATAAAAAAGCACTTTTTCCTCAATCTGTAATTTCGTTAATTGAAAAAATAGACAGATTAAATACACAATCAAATGCTGGTTTTAGAAGACGAAATTTAGCTGCTTTATTGGCAAAGTATTTTTTTGATATGCGAGAAGTTTTCCAGGAGATATTACAACTTTTAAAACCAGGAGCTTTTGCTTATATTGTGATTGGTCATAATCATACAATTGCTGGTGGGGAAAGAGTTGAGATTGAAACTGCAAAATTATTAGTAGATATTGGAGAAATGGTAGGTTTGGAAATAGTAGAACAAATTGAGATGGAGATGTTAACTTCGCGGGATATTTTTAAGAAAAATGCTGTTGCATCTGAGGTTATTTTACCATTCTTTCGCCCCACCTAATATCATGTCCGCTTGAATACTTAGGGTTTGCCTATGGAAAGTCTTTTTGCTCTTTGTAGGAGACAGGAGACAGGAGACAGGAGACAGGAGAAATGGGAATGAGCGAGGAAGTTAGGAGTAAGAATTGTCCCTAAATTTTTCTGCCCAACTATGCGCCTAAAATACTAACTTTTTGAGCGTTTTAGACGTGATACCAGGTACTTTTTAAAGGCCCCAAAAAGCCTAAAATCTTCATATGTCAATGTTTTTAGATTTAATCAGCAAGCCCTACTTATTATTAAAATAGTAGGGGAGCGGGGGAGTAGGGGAGTAGGGAAAATAGAAATATTTACTGTTTAAGTAAGAGGATAAGTTTTTTCCAGATCGCTCTTATCCGGACATGATATAATTAGGGTTTGCTGATTAAATATCAAAGCATTTACAGATAAAGGTTTTAGCCTTTTTAGGGTCTAAAAAAGTGTGCCTGTTTCAGTCTAAAACACTCAAAAATTTAGTATTTTGGCAAGATTTGGGCAGAAAAATCATTCTTACAATTCTTACTCCTACCTCATCTAAATTCCCATTTTTCCTGTCTCCTGTCTCCTGTCTCCTACAAAGAGCAAAAAGACTTTTCATACGCAAACCCTAATTATAACTAAACTCTAAAATTAATGACTTAACTAATCCTCTTTATTCTCTACTTTTTGTTTGATTATTTCCCACATTGAGCGAGTCACTCCTGACTTGGGTAAACCCTCTCCTCCATCCTTCTCTGGAGCCGTAAAATCTCTTACCTGAAATACAAGTGGGAAATTTTTAGTAGCTCCATTAATACCACTGAGAAACAAATTGTGATACTTTGGTAAATCCTTAGCAAATCCTTCAATTGTCTTTTTATCAGCTAAACCACAATCAATCACTTTATCTATATCTTTTTGGTTAACCATTCGCGTCATAATTAAGTTGTCTAAAAGACGAAATACTGAATCCGGTAAAGCTCCTGGTGTGTTGGTGACAAAAAATAAATTCATGCCTAAATGTCGGATTAGAGGAATTAATTCATCAATATATTCTGCATCCATATACATATGAGCTTCCTCAAAAAAGATAGAAGGATATATGGGAATTTGTACTTTTTGAGAATCAAATGCTTGATACTGCTTATTGCATATTGACTTGAGTTGGTCAATAACTAGAGTAACCACAACTTTTTGTATATTTGAAGCTAAACCACCTAGATCAAAAACAATAATTCCAGCGTTATTTTTGAGGTCATTTAAACTTTGATTCTCACTAGAATTTCTATTTTCTGTATCGTGTGCCATTCTATAAAGAATACTTCTTAGAGAAACAACTTCAGTTGTTGGTTGCTGATTATTTTTAATAATTTTATCCTCTTCCTTTGCTTCGTCTTCTGTGCAAAAAAGATCGTAGCTTATTAAATTACTAATACCCCGATCATATGCACCTAGCATTTGTTGATTTGTTCCAACTACATCCTGACTTTGTGATAGTATAAACTCTAGGTCAGGAATCCTATTAACTCCTATCCTATCTTCAATAACTCCAGGTAAATTAGCTCTAACAGCATTATCAGTAGCAGGAGTATTAAACAGAGATAGTTGTTCAAATACTTTAAAAAGACTAGAAATTGGTAGCTGATCTAGTCGGAACTTGAAATTTTCAGTAGGGCGAAGTTTTTTAACTTTTTGTAGAGAAGAATATTCTCCATTTATATCAAAAACAATTGAAGGCATACCCAATTTAGTTTGTAAATGGATAATTCCCTTTGTAATATGAGATTTACCACCACCTTTCATTCCTGTGATTAAATTAACCTTTTCAAATCCACTTGCATCAACATTTATAGGATGTTTTTTATAATCTCCTAAAAATAAATTTAATTCAGGGAAAGATTTAATAATATGTTTTGTTAAAAATTCAGGATTAATTGGAAAAATATCAACATTCCTTGTTACTACCTTACCTTCTGGTTCTTTCCACTCTCCTTTTTGGATAGAAGCACGAACTATAAATTCTGCCACTAAAAACTCATCAATAACTTCCTTTGGTTCATTATAAGAACGTTTTATATCTTTAGCATGAGCAGTTGTTACTAACCGAAATAAAGCTTTACTATCTGCTTGGGGATAACTAGCAATTCCTTTTGAAATAATTTGGGCAATCAAACCATTTTCAGAATCTTTAGGTGGTAATTTATTTTCAGAAAATACTTTTTCCCGCAAAAAAATAACATCACCTACATCAAAATCTCTATCTTTAGGATAAAAAACTATACTACCTTCACTTCCCGTTAGTTCCAGAAGTTGTGCCGATTGAATAGCCGATTCATTTGATAAATTAGACTGAGGAGCTTCTTCATCAACCTCTTTTTCTATATCTAATTCTGGAGCTTCAAAACTTATAGGTTTAGGCAAAGGAGGACTTTGATTATTGTCACTATTTAGATTTTTTTTGTTGTTTGATTTCTTTTCAGTTACCATAATTTTTTATGAGTTTTTATTACTATTTTCCTGATGCTCCAAAAGGTTGAAATAAAATATCCATAGATGGTTGGAATTGTGGTTTTGAGCCTAATTTTACTGTAGCTTGAGCCAAAAGATTTTGGAAATCCTGAAATAAAAAGCAACTATTTTGATGTGCTTCAATCAATGGTTTCGGATATCCACCATAAATTCGGCAATAGTTATAAACATCATTAATTACTTCATCCGTAGTCATACCCCGGCAATTATGTAAGTCTACCCTAAAAGTCATGCTAGTCGGGCTAAACCCAAACTTAGCTGCATACATTTCACTAGCTTTTGTCACTCTAATTCTATTCTTTCCACCTGCTTTCTGAGCTTTTCTCCTTTCATCTTCCAAAAGTTTCTTGATAGGAACATACCCAATAAAATCAGGACCATAAGCTTCTGTTAAAAATTTTTGAATAGGAATTCCTGCTACAGTTATTGTTGTTTTTTTGCTAATAGCAACAACATCTATCAGATTTTTATTACATTCATCTAACAAATTTTTTACATAAGAATCTGGCGTATCAAAAGCTCTAGGTGTTATAGCTCCATCTATTAAAAGAATTCCACCTCCATATTTTCTCAAAATACCTACTGCCTCAGCTTGAATAATTCGCTCCACAAAATTACGGAAGCGATCTTGAGTTTGATCTGCTGTTTCTGTGAAACTAGACCTTTCTGTCAAAAAAGGCTCTTCCTCTGTAACCTTGACATAAAATTCAGGCTCTCCTAAATACCTCCCCATCTCGTGTAGAACTTTTAACTTGTTTGTATTGTCAATAGCTATAGCTCCCGTATTATAGCGAAGTACAATTATGCTACCTTCAGATGTGTAAAAACAGGCAGTACCTCTGACAGCAAAAACAATCCCACCTTTAGCCAGACTACCTAAATTCACTACTCCAGCATCAACAGCAATAATTGGTGGTGGATGTCTCCTTTTAGGTCTTCCCATACGGGTAGCTTTGAGTGAACTAGACAAAGCAATATTATCTTCTAAACTATACCGATATGCTAATTTATCTGACTCATCTATCAGTTCATCTGGCTTCGTATTACGTTCTTGGTATAGCAGAATATCCCCACGATGATTAGCCAGAGTTTCCCAAGAGAATTCAACTAAACCCTTGATGATTAGATTTTCACGATTAGCAAATTTCATAGAGTATATTTTTGCAAATTTTGTAAAGTCTACTATATACCCTAAATATCCTCAAAACTCAAAATTCTGAATAATGAGCTATAGAAAGTTTCCTCCAACAAATAATATCATGTTCCCCCGGAGGGGGAGCTACGCTAACGGTTGAATACTTATAAATAACTGTTGTGAGGAGTCAGGAGTCAGTCCTCAGGAGGGAAGAAAGGGGAAAAATAGGAAATATGGGAGATGGGGTATTGATAATTTCAGTATTTCTTTGGTACCGTCAGTACTGTCAGTCCTTAAATTTTATTTATAACTGACCCGTCCGAACATGATATAACCCGACCTCTACTTCTGTATAAATATTGGCAAACTTAACTTACCGAAAATGCCAATTGTTGAGATGCAAAAATTGTTCATTTTAAAATTCAATTAAAACGCCGTTTGATTAATAATTTGCTCAATTATTTAACAGTAGAATTATTATTTATCGATCGAGACATCCTCAAGTTTATTAAAGCTAAGAATAAACTTAATTATTTTCAAACAAAATGCCCCTATACCTTAGAATAATAGCTCGATAAAAATTGATTAAATCTCAAATAATAGTCAAGTCTATCCTACTTTCCCCCTACTCAAATTCTACATTTTCATAGATATCTGACAAAGAGATTTGAAACTCCACCGAACTCAAAGATAAAACGCTTTCATCACCTTCATATTCTGACAGTAACCATTTACCATCCTCAGTTTTGCTAAATTGTTCGATATAATATCTGTATTGGTCAATGAGAATATATTCCTGGAAACTATTTACTCTGCGATAATACTCAAATTTTTGCCCCCGGTCATAATTTTCTGTCGATCGCGACAATACTTCCACAATTATCTGAGGGTTAGTAATAGTATCTCGGCGACCTTCAGCATAAATAACTGGAGTAGCAATAACCATCAAATCTGGATAGGTGTAAATATTTTTTGTTGGTATTGACAAGCGCAAGTCGCTCATAAAAGTTTCGTAAGGTCGCCCTTTGATGCCATACTTTAATGTTGCGTAAAAGTTACCAACAATTCGATTGTGGTTTACTGTTCCTCCAGTCATGGGTATTATTTCTCCATGGCGATATTCACTTCTAAATTCAGCAGTTGTTTCCTGCTCTAGATACTCTTCGACAGAATAACGGGTTTGAGTTGCCTGCATTAAATTCTCTCCTGTTTGATTATATAAAATTATATAATACTAAAATTTATCCTTTGATTCTAAAAGTTTTTTTGGGTTGCGCTGCGCTTAACCCAACCTACAATTACAACCTTTACTCCTAATTTTCATAATTGTTGAACGATAAATAATATTCGCTACATAATCAAGCCCAAATTTACCGAATAATTAAGGTTTAAAGCCTCTCACTCGCCGTGGAGAAACAATTAATTAATTTTCCTTTTATTCAATCCTCTTCCTTTTAGGGAGAGGTAATTATCAATTATTGAAACAATGCCTCACTTTAATCCTAATAATATAGGCAATATAGCTGTTTCATTAAAATTCAATTCTGGATGGGTTTGAGAATACAATGCCACCGAAGATCCTCCATCTAAATTAACAATATGTAAGGTCTTACCTGAAAACACAGAAAGCTTTAACAAATAGTCTGCCAGCTCATCTAATTTGACATTCTCTTTAGTAATAATAAAATATTTTCTTCGGTCTTCTTCTGTATAGGCTAATAATGTTCTTTCAAATAGCAAAAGACCATTAAGAGATTGGTTAATATATTTTGTTGTTACTTGATTACTATCTATAATTAACGGACCGGACTGAAATTCAATATTAGTTTTCTCAGTTGAAGGTTCAAATAGTTTAGTTTCAACAAACTTCAACTCTTCTGTATTTGGGTTAAAGCTAATAATATGGGAAAGTTGTTTATCTTCTTTGACCGGAGTTTTTACTTTACCTAATACAGAAAGCCATCCAGCGTGTTCTTTCGATCTCTCAAAAAATGAGCCATTAACTATATATTTATAGTTTGATTTGGTCGCAACAGTTTTGATGGATTCAGTCTGGGATGGTTTGTATAGAAAATCAAAATTTCCAACAAAAGAAACAATAGTCATGTCATAATTATTGAATTTATATGCCATAAATTCACCATCTTGAAAACTCGAATCAGGATAGATAGTTTGCTGATAAATGCTTTTTTTGTCTGATTTTTTTGCCCCTTGGAAAATAGTAATTCCTATCCCTCCTAAACAAAGCAATACAATCATACACAGACCTATTTTTATTTTTTTGTTCATCACATGACCTCTCAAAGTAAACTACATTTCCACATAAAAATTGCTTCAACGAGATATATTTTGCCAACATTATTCATGGCTCTCATTAAATTAACTCGTCCGATATTATCAATGGTAATATCATGTCCGGTTGAACAGTGATAAATAAATAACTACGGAGTCCTCAGGAGTCAACCCACCCCTAACCCCTCCCAGGAGGGGAAGTTAGGAGTCAGGAGGAAAGAGGGAAGAAAGAAGAAGAACAGGAGAAGAAGGAGAAAGTTTTTTTATAACTAATTATCCGGACATGATATAATTTCTTCAAAGCATCTGTTTTTTTACTGTTAGAGCTGATTTATAAACTTAGTTAAAAGTCTTACATCACCTAGCTTTCAGGAATTTGAAGTCTACAGGACGATAATTCGTCAAACCTAAGTATAGCGAGAAATTCAGCCTCTTAATATTTACTTTATAAATCAGCTCTTAGACTTTTGAAAATAAGAAGTAATTGAATATTTAGTGAAATAAGTAAGTATGCAAATTTATTGTATTTATAATCTCTCTAAACTTTGTCTTAAAGGCAATTAATTAAACGCTTTTTTGTAATTAATTTTCTGCGAAAAAAGAACTAACTGAAACAGAAATATCTGGAAATGCTAGGGGATTAATTTTTCCTTGCCGGAAAATAACTTCCGATTCATAATTATCTGCTTGAGGATGTCGAAAAACATAAATTTGTCGATTTTCCACATCTACTACCCAATATTCTAAAATTCCCGCTTTTGCATAAGCTTGCTTTTTTTCCCCTAAGTCATAACCTAGAGTAGTATTAGCAATTTCTATCAGCAAAAAAATATCTTCAGGATAAGGATGACGTTGATAGTAATTATTTCTGGGTGGGCGTGCGATCGCAATGTCAGGTTGAGGTTCAGAATTAGACAGAGTAATAGGATGTGCTTCCCGAACATAAGCTAAATCTTTGAGCAGAGAGCGTAGATGTTCAACGCTAGTTTCTGTAATTTGAGTATGTATTGGACTTTCCGGTGACATTTCTACAATTTCCCCATGCAAAAGTTCCACATGACGGTTAACAAATATTCCAGTATTAATTAGATGATGATATTCTTTAACTGTCCACTTTAATAAAGTTTTCATTTGACTATAATTTTCGATAATATATGACTTTGTAGCATGAAAGTTGCGATCGCTAAGGGAAGTTAAAAGTTAAGGGTGACAAATTAAACTTTGCTTCCCTCTTGATCAGTTACGGCACTTTTCAGATTTATCAACCACATCGTCACAACCAAAACCTTGTTTCGATGATCGTACTTAGCAATAGTTATTCCAAGAACTTCCTAGTGTCTAGTATTATATAGAATCCGGTTATACAGTATCTGTTTATAATTCTATCCACACTCCAATATTAAATCAGACCACCTTCCCATCTCCCTATCTCTCCCAACTATATCAGGACTTACGCAGTATAGCTACATATAGTGTATAATTTGGTCATTATTGCCGATATAACCACTATAATTAGTGCTGTTGCGTAAGTATTGTATAGAATTAAGTATTCAACCTAATTTGATATTATAACGCATTTCCAAAAATAATTTAGGGACGTTCCATGGAACGTCCCTACGGGGTTGACGATTTTTTTAGGTAACGCTGTAACACAACGCCCTCATATTATCAGGTGCGTTGCAACGCACCCTACAACTAAATTAATTCTGTCTTCTATCTCCTGACTCCTAATAATAATCCTGCATCGCTTTCACCTCCAACACTTCAGACTTCAACGCTCGAATCGCTGCCGCCGTTGCTTTCGCACCTGCAATAGTCGTAATTAACGGCACCTTATAATCTAACGAACTCCGGCGAATTTTAATCCCATCAGCACGCGCTTCCTCCCCAGAAGGAGTCGTAATAATTAACTGAATTTCTCCATTTTTAATCCCATCTAAAACATTTGGCCGTCCTTCGTGCAACTTCAACATCAACGCCACATCCAAACCATGCAAACACAATACCTTCCGAGTTCCCTCAGTCGCTATCACTTTCAAACCCAACTCAATCAGATCCTTAACCACTGGCACAACTGCTTCTTTATGCCGATCGCTCATTGACACAAATACTGTTCCCTCCAAAGGTAATTTTTGCCCTGCGGATAACTGTGCTTTAGCAAACGCTTTACCAAAGTCAACATCAATACCCATCGCCTCACCAGTAGAGCGCATTTCCGGTCCTAATATTGTATCTGTACCAGGGAATTTAGCAAATGGTAACACTGCTTCTTTCACAGAAACATGACCGGGAATTTGTTCCTCTACAAAACCTAATTCCTCTAATTTTTTCCCAGACATCACCCGCGATGCCATTTTTGCCAAAGGCGTTCCTATTGCTTTAGAAACAAAAGGTACTGTGCGTGATGCACGGGGGTTAGCTTCTAAAATGAATACATTTTCCCCTTGCACCGCAAACTGAATATTCATTAACCCGATAACATTCAACGCTTTTGCAAGAGCAACAGTCCATTGACGAATTGTTTCCACCGCAGCAGGAGCTAAAGTTTGATAAGGAATAGAACAAGCAGAGTCACCAGAGTGAATACCTGCCTCCTCAATATGTTCCATGATGCCACCGATAACTACCTGACCCGTAGCATCAGCAATAGCATCCACATCTACCTCAATAGCATTTTCCAAGAATTTGTCAATCAAAATAGGATGTTCCGGTTCCACCTGTACTGCAAACTTCATATAACGTTCTAACTCTTGGTCGGAATAGACAATTTCCATTGCTCTACCTCCCAAAACATAGGAAGGTCGCACCACTACCGGATATTCTATTTTCTGTGCCACCTCCAACGCATCCTCAAAACTGCGAGCAAGACCGTTAGCAGCTTGGCGAATATCCAAATCTCGCAAAATCTTCTCAAATCTTTCCCGGTCTTCTGCGGTATCGATAGAGTCTGGGGAAGTACCCCAAATTTTTGTTTTCGTTTCTGTTTGCTCTAAATATTTTTGCAGGGGAACTGCTAATTTCAGAGGTGTTTGTCCGCCAAACTGAACGATAATTCCTTCCGGGTTTTCCGCCTCGATAATATTGAGTACATCCTCTTTAGTCAAAGGTTCAAAATAAAGGCGATCGCTAGTATCATAGTCAGTCGAAACAGTTTCTGGGTTAGAGTTAACCATAATTGTTTCAAACCCATCTGCTCCCAAAGCATAACTAGCATGACAACAACAATAATCAAATTCTATTCCCTGACCGATGCGGTTGGGTCCACCTCCCAGAATCATTACTTTCCGTTTTTCAGAAGGCAAAACTTCTGATTCTTCTTCATAAGTAGAATAATAGTAAGGTGTCAGCGCCTCAAATTCTGCTGCACAAGTATCCACCGTTTTATAAGCAGGTTTAACTCCCAAACTCAACCGATAACTTCTGACTTCATCCTCAGTAGTCTTACTGCAATAAGCAATTTGGCGATCGCTAAAACCCTGCCGTTTAATATCCCACATCTGCTCTTTTGTCAATTCCTTGAGCGGAGTGCGCTTAATCAATTTTTCTGTATCGGTCAACTCCCGCATCTTATCCAGAAACCAAATATCAATTCCGGTCAGCTCATAGACTTCCTCTACTGTCATCCCCAACAACAAAGCATGACGTACCGTAAACATTCTCTCTGGGTTAGGTGTGCGTAACCCGGAGCGTACTTGTTCCAAACTGGGTAACTTTTCCCAGCGATCGCCACCGAAACCAGCTCTACCTGTTTCTAGAGAGCGCAAAGCTTTCTGGAACGACTCCTGAAATGTCCGACCTATTGCCATTGCCTCACCCACCGACTTCATCTGAGTTGTCAGCACTGCTTGGGAACCAGGAAATTTCTCAAAAGCAAATCTAGGAATTTTCGTAACTACATAATCAATCGTTGGTTCAAAACTAGCTGGTGTCTTTTTAGTAATATCATTAGGAATTTCATCCAAACTATAACCAACTGCCAACTTTGCTGCCATTTTAGCAATAGGAAAACCAGTAGCTTTTGATGCCAAAGCAGAAGAACGACTTACCCGTGGGTTCATTTCAATCACAATCACATCTCCATTCACCGGGTTGACAGCAAATTGAATATTGGAACCCCCAGTTTCCACCCCTATTTCCCGGATAATTTTAATCGAAGCATCTCGCAGTCGTTGATATTCTTTATCTGTCAATGTTTGAGCTGGAGCAACAGTGATCGAGTCTCCAGTATGTACACCCATCGGGTCAATGTTTTCAATCGAACAGATAATTACGACGTTATCTGCTAAGTCCCGCATTACCTCCAGTTCATATTCTTTCCAACCAATCAACGATTTTTCCACTAGGATTTGAGATACTGGACTAGCATCTATCCCTGCTTGTGCCATTACTTCGTATTCTTCCTGATTGTAAGCAATACCTCCTCCTGTCCCCCCTAATGTGAAAGCAGGACGAATAATTAAGGGATAAGTGCCAATTTGTTGAGCGATCGCCTTTGCCTCTGCCCAACTACTAGCGATACCTGATGGACAAACTGGGATACCAATTCGAGCCATTGCTTCTTTAAATAGCAGTCGGTCTTCGGCCATTTCAATTGCTGGTAGTTTAGCCCCGATTAACTCAACACCATACTTAGCTAAAGTACCATTTTTGGCCAAAGATACTGCTATATTTAAAGCTGTCTGACCCCCCATTGTGGGTAGGAGAGCATCTGGTCGTTCTTTGGCAATGACTTTTTCTACAAGTTCAGGGGTCAGGGGTTCGATGTAAGTACATTCGGCAATTTCTGGGTCTGTCATAATTGTAGCTGGATTGGAGTTGACCAGCACAACCTCAAATCCTTCTTCCCTAAGAGCTTTACAAGCTTGTGTTCCACTATAATCAAATTCACAGGCTTGGCCAATAACAATCGGACCAGAACCAACCAGTAGAATTTTGCGTATATCTTGGCGTCGCGGCATAGATTTATATTTATTTGTTTGACAATTAAGGGTTAATCCACAGTATTTTAAGGGTTAGTATAGTTGTAGTGTTATGATATACAGAGCAATTTTATATTTGGGCATTTAAAGCAATTAGCCCTGAGTTGTCAGCAAGAATACTATACTGAAAATTAAGGGTCCAAGAGCTATTAGCCTTTAGCTTAAGTTAATACTTTTGAAATTTAATCTTGTTAATGGTTAATTATTTTAGCGAAACTACCCATTGACAAGATACTCAAAGCTTTATTAATTAATACTTTTGAATTTTAAATTTTGACTGAAAATTTTTAGATATGCCAAGAAATCCTGATGAATTTGCTATACACCTATTGTTAGAAGGTGGCGCTCGCGAAGAAGTACGTTTTCTGACTCTTAAAGAATTTCAAACTTGGTACAGTGGCGTTATAGTTCCAAAGCATGATTCTCCAGAGTTTGTCAATGTGCCAATTAAGACTATTCAAGGAGAATATATGGTTGTTCGTCCCTCTGCTATAATTGCTATCCGGGTTGAACCTATATTTAATTCTAGTGTTGAAAGATTTTAAGTAGATGACCCGACACCAAGCTAGGCTATGGTGTGGGCTTTTGGTAGCCCTAGAACCCACATTCCGCAGCACAAAATGTAGTATAGAATCAGGAGTCAGGAGACAGGAGACAGGAGACAGAATTTTATCAGAAAATCATAGCTGCCGTGATTGAGTAATCAATCAAGCAAGTATTAATGCTTAATTATTTACTCGGAATTTGATCGACGAAAAAAGTAATTGAGATGATTTGCATAGTATAAATATCTATACAAGCTCAGGATTTATATACTACTTTTAATGATACGCTCTTGAAGTTCCGAATGTGGGTTATAAATAAAGGCGTTGGTGATTTGAGGTATGATATAAAATCCGGAGCAGAGCGCGATAGAACTCTGTTCCGCGCTCCGCGACCAAAAAACTTTCTCCTTCTACTGCTCTTTCTTCTTCTTTCTTCCCCTCCTGGGAGGGGCTAGGGGTGGGTTGACTCCTGACTCCTGTTCCCCTCCTGGGAGGGGTTAGGGGTGGGTTGACTCCTAAGTAATCAAGATTAATATCATTAGGACTTACGCAGATACGGTATATATAGCGCTCAAAACTATTGTCCAATAGTTATTGGACTCTATACATAGTGCCTTTGCGTAAGTCCTGATCATACACGCGCTTCACCAACGCCTAAATATAGCAATGTGCGCTGGCATATTTACATATTACAGATTGAGTACTAATGTAGTATGGGGGTGGGTAGGTGTATGGCCTGCATTTTTCATAAATTACGCGATCGCGTCCTCATCAAAGTCACATACTATAGATTAAATATTAATGTAGTATTGGGGTAGGTGTATGGCCTGCATTTTTCACAAATTACGCGATCGTGCCCTCGTCAAAGTTTTAAGGATGCGTGTTTAGATATTGACAATTTACGGTTTATAACTTATGAT
>JAAHGF010000047.1 GCA_010672585.1 Okeania sp. SIO1I7
AAGAACTCGTCATCAAGTTATCAAGGGAACGGAACAAAAATTCTCGAAAATAACTAAAAGTTGGCATCCCCGTCGGCGATCGCTCTCAATTATTTCTATTTTTCAGTGATTAAATTCACTGGAGACAGAGGAACATAGTCCGACTTAGTTAGTGTAATTATTACACTAACTATTTTTTCTTTTTGTCCAAAGTCCAATATTAATATGAAGTACATTTAATTGTGCAAATATACAAATATCTCCATCTCCCATCTCCCCATCCCCCCAAATTCCCCTCCTGGGAGGGGCTAGGGGTGGGTCCCCATCCCCCCATCTCCCCAAATTCCCCTCCTGGGAGGGGTTAGGGGTGGGTCCCCATCCCCCCATCTCCCCAAATTCCCCTCCTGGGAGGGGCTAGGGGTGGGTCCCCATCCCCCCATCAATTTTTCGCTCGCGTGACAATAAATAGACCCTGCCTCCAAGGAGGGACTCGCGGGTGGGTTGTCTCCTACCCCTACTAAAAGACTTTCGAGCGCAAACCCTAATTAGGGTCAAATTTTTTGTTTGTATATTTTTGTAGGTAATGGCCTTCCATCTAGAGAAGATTAGAAATGGCCTTTGCCTAGGACCGGAAATAAAAAAATGTATATTCAGACAAAAGTTTTAAATATATTGTCATTTGTTAAACAATCAAAGCTTTTTTGGCCCAAAATCACCCTGATTGCTATGGAAATATTACAAACTATTAAGAAAATAATGAGAAAGTGAACAAAATGCCTCAAAATACTTGCTGAAGGTAGTTATGTCAGAGGGTACTTTGTCCTTCTTACTAGCTCACCAATTTTTAAGCAACCTTTTACCTTTACTTTAACTCTGTTGGAATAAAGCATGAGTATAATCACCAAATCAATCGTTAATGCAGATGCTGAGGCTCGTTATCTGAGTCCCGGCGAATTAGACCGAATCAAAGAGTTTGTTACCTCTGGCGAGCGTCGCGTTCGGATTGCTCAAATTATGAGTGAATCTCGCGAGCGTATTCTTAAGGAGGCTGGAAACCAGCTTTTCCAAAAGCGTCCTGATGTTGTTTCTCCTGGTGGTAATGCCTACGGTGAAGAAATGACTGCTACTTGCTTGCGCGATCTGGATTATTATTTGCGTTTGATCAGCTACGGTATTGTTGCTGGAGACGTTACTCCTATTGAAGAGATCGGACTCGTAGGCGTTACTGAAATGTATAAGTCTTTGGGAACTCCCATCGAAGCTGTTGCTGAAGGTGTTCGCTGCATGAAGAGTGTTGCTACTTCCCTTCTCTCAGGTAAAGATTCTGAAGAAGCTGGTACTTACTTTGACTATGTTATTGGTGCTATGAGTTAAGGCTAAATATTTTTTAGAGGTTAGATGAAAATTGATGAGAAGGGAAGATTTCAAGAATTTGGAATTTCCTAAAATATCAAGTTGAAGTCTATAATTAAATCTCTAAAATCCTGGCCTTCCACTATCCAATAATTTTGAAGATTCAGCAAATTTAAGGAAATCAATCAATAATGCAAGACGCAATTACCTCCGTTATCAATTCTTCTGACATTCAAGGTAAATACCTTGATGCTGGTGCTCTAGAGAAGCTCACTAACTACTTTGCCACAGGTGAACTACGAGTTCGCGCTGCAACTACTATCAGTGCGAATGCTGCAACTATTGTTAAAGAAGCTGTAGCTAAGTCTCTACTTTATTCTGATATTACTCGTCCTGGTGGTAATATGTACACCACTCGTCGTTATGCTGCTTGCATCCGCGATTTGGACTATTATCTACGTTATGCTACCTACGCTATGTTAGCTGGCGATCCTTCTATTTTGGATGAGCGCGTACTAAATGGCTTAAAAGAAACTTACAATTCTTTGGGTGTTCCCATCGGTGCTACTGTACAAGCTATTCAAGCTATGAAGGAAGTTACTGCTGGCTTAGTCGGTCCTGATGCTGGAAAGGAAATGGGTGTTTATTTCGACTACATTTGCTCTGGGTTGAGCTAATTTAGCAATCAGTAAAAAAGACAAAAAAAGGTAGATTTACCCTTTTGATTTGACTGATGTTGTACTATAAGGCTAGGGAAGCCTAGTATGAGTGTTAGATTACCAAAGGCTAATTATTGAATAAATAATTTGTTTTAGTAAACTAGCATTGATTCTATAGGTTCCCTGCCTTAGGATTTTTTAGGTTTGAGATTTGAGGCGATCGCTTAAGTGTCAATATATGGGTTTAGATAATCTCAAAACTTGATGATAATTTAGATAAGTATTTGACTGTTTACCCTGAATGTTTTACAAAAAGATTTAAGAAAATCTTCACCAAGTATTAGGAGAAATTTGTATTATGAGAATGTTTCAGATTACTGCTTGTGTTCCAAGCCAAACTCGTATTCGTACCCAACGAGAATTACAAAATACCTACTTTACTAAGCTTGTTCCTTATGATAGCTGGTTCCAGGAACAACAAAGAATTATGAAAATGGGCGGTAAAATTGTTAAAGTCAAGTTAGCTACTGGTAAGCAAGGAACAAATACTGGGTTACTTTAAATTACTATTTTGAAAAATGGTAGTAACAGAGAGGTCTTTTGACCTCTTTTTTTGTTTGTACTTTTTATCCAAAACTGGGTTTATGGAAAGTAATTTTCAGCCAAAACAATAGTGGGAATTATACTTATTTCTGACTCTAAAGTCACCGAAAAACTCCTTTCTACCTACTGACCCAGTCCTCCTGTGATATAAAATCCGGTTATATAATATATGTTGATAATTCTATAATTACTTCCTACTCCCCTACTCCCCTACTCCCCTACTCCCCTACTCTCTTACTCCCCTACTCCCCTACTCCCCTACTCCTCATATTTTAGCTGTCTTAGTCTACTACTTTGCGACCTAATACCAAAAAAGTAGTACCATTATTCCAAATTCCTTCTGGTGTAATTAACCGTTTTAATTCTTCTTCAAATTCGGCTTTCATTTGTTCTATTTCCTCGGAGGAAAGTTTTGTAATTGGATTAGGAATATTTCCTGGGGAAGGATAATAAACTAAATTCCACCTTTTTTTTGTATCTTCTAAACTTAGATAACTTCCATGATTTTCCATTTTAACAGAAATTATTTCTAAGTCTGCCTGGGTTAATAAGTCCTGGTATTTTTCAATAGTATTTACGGTATCTGATAAATGAAAAAAATCAAGATTTATGCCATGATTTTCTAATACTTTTTCCAAAACAACTATCCCTGTAAAACCTGTTTCAGCTATACTATGAAAACCGATGTAACCACCTGGTTTAAGAAACTGAGACCAAAGACGTAAAGTAGCTGCTTTATCTGCCATTAAGGGAAAAGCATTAGCACAGAAAATTAGGTCAAAACTGTTAGCTGGAAAGTCGATATTTTCCCCATCTGCTAACTGAAATTCTATATTTTTCAGGTTTAATTGTACAACTTTTTTTCTTGCTTGTTCGAGCATTCCACTAGAAATATCTATCCCCACAACCCGACCATCATCACCTACTAATTGAGCTACTTCAATAGCAACATGACCTGTTCCAGTAGCAATGTCTAAAACTTTATCTCCTGGTTTAATTTGTGCAGATTCAACCAGACGATGGGTAATTTGAGAATGCCATTTACTTTCATCGTAGTTTTGGCTTCTCTGAGTATAAATTTTAGCTAATTCCTGTTTATATGGGTCTAATTTTACTTGGTTATTCATCATTAAACTTTGTAATTTAATAGTAAGCATTCAGCACTCAGCTATCAGCTATCAGCTATGAATTTATTGCTTTTTGAACATAAATTAACATTGATAGATTTCAGGATAATTAAAAAAGCGGTTAGTAGTCAGCAGTCAGCAAGATTATTTTTCTAAAGAAGGGAATTTAAAGCCCTCCTAAACAATCCTGATTATAGAAGCAGGGAATTTTAACCCAAGTTCAAAAAGCTGATAGCTAATTAAAAGTATTAGAAAAAAACTGACCTTGACGAGAGAGAATGCATATTCATTATTTATGAAACAGCTAAAAGCTGAGTGCTAATAGCTGTTTGTACAGCATTCCACAGGAAATGCTTACATTTAATACATAATAAATGAAGCAGTACATTCACTCAATTTATATTATACAGGTTGCTTTTTATCGGATTTTATGCTAATAAACAATATAATTAGGACTTACGCAAATTGACTTTTAAACCACCATCTGTAGGGGCGAATGGTATTTGCGCTCCGCAAAGCTCCGCTTTATATGTTGCGGAGCAAAACGCCCTAGCCATAAGTAGAGTCTCTGCGTAAGTCCTGATAATGTCTGCTAAACAATTAAAATTGGGAGCAGTATCAATTACTTGAAAATTTTATAAAATTTTTATCATTATTTATCAAAGCCTTAGAAGAAAAATTAATCCTTTCAAAAATACAGGTATCTGTGTTGGTACAGGTAGGTCGCTATAATATTAAATCAATAAAATTATCTATCTAAATATCTATGAAATATTCCGCATCTACATCTACTCAAAAATCTCCAAAAGCAAAACAAAATCAAGCAGAAAATTCTCTTCCTCCTAATACTGATTACAGTCAAATTGACACTAGCAAACTATCAGAAATGATGCAGCGTTATGTGGAAGTAAAATTACAATATTCTCACGCTCTTTTGCTATTTCGAGTAGGTGATTTTTTTGAATGTTTTTTTCAGGATGCTGTGACGATCGCTCAAGAATTAGAATTAGTACAAACTACTAAGCACGCTGGTAAAGAAATTGGTAGAGTACCGATGACGGGAGTACCTCACCATGCAGTGGAAAAGTATGCTGCTATGTTGGTAGAAAAGGGTTACGCTGTGGTTGTTTGCGATCAAGTAGAAGATTCTGCTATTGCGAAAAAAGAAAACCGTCAAGTCAAGCGTGAAATTACGCGTATTCTTACCCCTGGGACTCTCACCGACGATGGAATGCTCAAACCTCGCTACAATAATTATTTAGCTGCGGTCGTTATTGCCAAAAATTATTGGGGTCTTGCTTACACTGATATTTCCACCGGGGAGTTTCTTACCACTCAGACCCAAGGTTTAGACCAACTCACTCAAGAATTGATGCGTTTGCAACCATCAGAAGTACTATTTCCTACAAATGCGCCGGATATCGGTTTTATGTTGCGACCGGGAGAAAAATCGGATCATCTTCCAGAATGTCTGCCTAATTCTTTCTGTTATTCTCTACGTCCGCAACAACCCTTTACTTTAGGGGAGGCAAAGGAGCGACTGTTGATAAAATTTCAACTGACATCCTTAGAGGGTATCGGTTGCGAACGTATTCCACTGGGGGTGCGTGCTGCGGGTGGGTTGCTGGAATATCTCGAAGAAACTCAAAAGGAAAATCAAGTTCCACTACAACGTCTGCGGAGTTATACTTTGGCAGACTTTTTGATTATCGACCACCAGACTCGCCGGAATTTGGAAATTACTCAAACGGTGCGAGATGGGAGTTATCAAGGGTCATTGTTATCGGCGATCGACAAAACTAGCACTGCAATGGGTGGGCGTGCTTTACGACGATGGTTGCAGCAACCACTTCTGAGTTTGAAGGGTATTCGTGCTAGACATGACACTATTGATGAACTGATAACTAATAACGATTTGCGTCAAGATATTCAAAGAGTATTGCGTCAAATTTATGATTTAGATCGTCTAACTGGGCGTACTGGTGCTGGTACTGCAAATGCTAGAGATTTAGTTTTTTTAGCTGATTCTTTAACGAAACTTCCTGAACTTTCGGCATTAGCATTGGCGGGTAATTCTCCTTATTTAAAAGTCTTGCAAAAAATTCCGTCAATCTTACAAGAATTGGGAGAAAAAATTCATTCTCACTTAGTAGAGTCTCCTCCTCAAAAGTTAAAAGAAGGTGGGTTAATTTCTCCTGGTATAAATCAACAATTAGATGAGATGCGGAGGTTAGCTGAAGAAGACCAACAATGGATTGCTAATTTGGAAGTTACGGAGAGAGAAAGGACGGGAATTTCTAATTTAAAGGTTGGTTATAATAAGGCTTTTGGTTATTATATTAGTATTTCTAAATCAAAGGCAGATTTAGCACCGGATGATTATACTCGGAAGCAGACTTTGACTAATGAGGAACGTTATATTACTGAGGAATTAAAGGAAAGAGAAGTCAGAATTTTGACTGCACAAGATGATTTGAATGAGTTGGAATATGATATTTTTGTTGGTCTGAGAACTGAGGTGGGGGAACACGCAGAGGAGATTAGAAATGTTTCTCGGGCAGTGGCAGCTATTGATGTTTTGTGTGGTTTAGCGGAAGTAGCAATTTATCAAAATTATGTTCGTCCTACTATGACTGATAGTCGGGAATTGAAAATTATTGAGGGTCGTCATCCGGTGGTAGAAAAATATTTGCCTGCTGGTTTTTTTGTGCCGAATACTGCCATATTGGGAAATAAAAATATAGAGGAAAATAATTCAGGCATTACTCCTTATTCTGCGCCAGATTTAATTATTTTAACTGGTCCGAATGCTAGTGGCAAAAGTTGTTATTTACGGCAGGTAGGATTAATTCAATTAATGGCACAAACTGGTAGTTTTGTTCCAGCAAGTTCTGCTGTTTTGGGGGTGAGTGATCGGATATTTACTCGTGTTGGAGCTGTGGATGATTTAGCAACTGGGCAATCAACTTTTATGGTGGAGATGAATGAGACGGCAAATATTTTGAATCATGCTACGGAAAAGTCTTTAGTTTTGTTGGATGAAATTGGTAGGGGAACGGCAACTTTTGACGGAATTTCGATTGCTTGGTCGGTGGCAGAATATTTGGCAACGGAAATTTTGTCTCGGACAATTTTTGCTACTCACTATCACGAATTAAATGAACTTTCTTCTATTTTGGATAATGTGGCAAATTATCAAGTAACAGTGAAAGAGTTGCCAGATAAAATTGTATTTTTGCATCAAGTACAACCTGGTGGAGCGGATAAATCTTATGGTATTGAAGCGGGAAGGTTAGCTGGTTTACCAGATTCGGTAATTCAGCGTGCTAGACAGGTAATGGGGGAGATAGAAAAGCATAGTAAGATAGCTATTGGTTTGCGGAAAGGTATTAAGAAAAAAGAGGAGGAAGAAGTAATAACTGTGGAGCAGTTAGATATTTTTAGTGAAGAATTTGGAGATAGTTTGCTATGACAGTTATCAGTTAACAGTTATCAGTTATCAGAGGTAAAAATTCAAGAATGAAAATTACCTCTGCTTTCTTTTTTCTGGAAAGGAGAGACTTTAAACATTAAAGGATGACAAAAATTATTTCTTCCTCTAGTCGTTATACTGACTCTTCTATTCGATTTGAAAAGCAGCATAAGGTGCAATACTTAACCATTCCTCAACTAGAGCTGCTATTGATTTATTGACTTTTACTGACTTGAGAGAATCAAAGTCAATTTCGAGTGTAGTTTGTATCCAAATGTGCAATTTTTCTTGCAATATTTTTTTGACTTTTTTAACTCTTTCCAATACCTCAAATTTACTGATATTGAAACGACCTGCTACTAATTCTACTGAGTTTGAAGCTCCATAATAGTACAGTAATATTGGTATTTCATCATCTAATTCTTGAATCAAAATAGTTGTTAATAATTCATAAAAATTATTTTTGAAGTAATTGGTTAACCATTCATCCAATAGCCTTGAAAATTCGCGTAATTTGTCTGATTGTAAAGACTTATTGATTTGGCTCCAGTTCACTATAACCTTTAAGAAAGTTTGTTCATATCTTTTTAACTTGCGAGATATTTGATATTGTTGAAAACCCAAAATTTTAGACATTTCAGTTTGACTCATTGCCAAACCATAATACAAAATAAATATTTTTTTAGCTTCGTCTGGTAGTGTTCCTAGTTTCTCCTCCAGAACAATTCTCAGTTCTAAATATTCTTCTGAATCATTAAAATTAAAACTTTGATCGGGTAAACTGCTGATAACCTCTAAGTTATTTGATTCTAAAATAGAAGGAAACTCAATTTTGTTACTTTGCCTTACTGCCTGAATACAACTTTTTAACAAGTATTTAATATCAGAAATATTAACTGATTTATTCATAGAATAATTTAGCGATTGTTGTTTATTATAATAATCTGCCATGCTGTTAAACTCTTCTGAAGTCGGTATTTTTAATCTCGAAGAGGCATAACCAGGTATTTTTTTAGGAATATAAATTGCATTAAATGCTTTCCAAGCAAGTATCAAGCTGGAAAGTTTCGGCTCATTGAAACCTACCTCTCGTAAAGTATTTATCAAAGTTTTTTTTGTAATATTTCGTAGAATTCCCCATTCCGAATATCTATTTAAATTGTTGTGCTTATTAACTACTGCTAACAGATAGTTTTTTAGTGCAATTGACGCATAGTTTTTAACTTTACTGTTGTCGTATAAATCAGATATTTTAAAAAAAAATTCTGGATAACAAGTCATTTCTCTAGCAATTTGAATTAAATCTATCATCGACCATATTAGCTTATTATATCTATTCAACTTATTTTCTACAGAAATGGCTGCCCAGAAACAAGTTTCTTCTAGATAAGAATTTAAGTGCTTCCTTGCTAATATATCTTGCTCGGAAATAGCCTTTTTCAACCAATATTTACTCCAATATTCTTCATCGTTTTTATCTGGATTTTTTTTCATCATTGAATCCATATTGGACTTTAACTGATAATCAGTTATCCAAGTAAATTTTTTGAGATTAAAATCGTTTGTAACATCAAGAAACGTGGAAAACATTTCAGAAATGGAGGTACGTATACGTATTCTCATTGAAATTTATATTTTTGCAGCTAAAATATCCCTGGCGTTTATACCAGGGACACTCATTCCAGTTAGTAATTAGGAATTACTTCAAAGGAGGAAGTTTAATAGATCATCTAACTCTAATTCGACCTGTCATCATCTAGCTTTCGCAACCCTGACATCAGAGTTTTGAGCAGGGAGTTTTGGGATCGACCTACTACATATAGCAGTAGACTAACTGCAACTATGACAGCAACAGTAGGTCCTCCAACATACAACAATGTATTTAAGCTGGGTGTACCTAGTGCTGGTTGTTCAGTTGTTGACGCGATTTCGTAATTAATATTGGCCATATCTGGTATGCTAATAAATTGGGCACATGAAATCAGATAATGGGTACAACAAACACAACAAAAATTTGATGCTCACGGAATTCCGGAGCAGTTTATGGACTAGCTTGCTATTTAGCTAGCAAGCACTTATTAACAGAGAGAGTTTTATGTTTCCGTTGTAGCTCGATACCCCTAGTCTGAGTCTCATTATTATTTAGTGATAGCACAGAGACCACCATCAAAGTCTATGAATATAGAAAAATAATGTAAAAATTTGTTAATAAATATTTCAAGAGAAATTAAAGCAAATTTATTTTATAAAATCTGAAACGCTTACGGGATAATGATTTTAAGTTATACTGCTCCTCGTTATAGCTTTGCTTTATACCCTGTACTGCATAATTTACGAAACTCATCACTAATACTATATAGAGTTTTATTTTTCCGTTGTAGCTCGATCCCCTACTACCAAGTTGTCGTCTTCATTTTCAGATGCAACTTGTTATCAAGTTTGAGGGTCGGGCTATTTTCATAGGTGTTTGCTTTTGGTTTCTCTTATTATTACAAGTCGCGCAATTACAAGGAATTAATTTATTATATTCGAGACGATTATTGTCAGTAAAATAAAATTTTGAGAGGTTGATTTTATAGTAGTTTCATCAGCTAATATCTAATCTTTTGTAAAACTTATTGAATACTTAAATTATGATTACTAACAGAGGAATTAAAACTTTAGAAATTTATCAATGCTTAGGTGTTTCTGAAGTTTTGAAAAAAGAATGCTTTACTTAGGGCTTGCTGATTAACTCTCAAAGTATTGAACAACTAAGACGTTGTAGTTTTCAGTGCCTGATACAAATATTGATTTTCCATAACCATCAGAACTTTCTTACTTCAACCCAACCTACAAAAAATTCTGATAGATAACCACCCTATCCTTGAGCTAGAAATTTTCTCAGTATTTCAGTAGTGTGCCAGAATACCATTTTAGTAAAAGTCATATAATAGTTATATAGATTGAAAAACTAAGACGTTGTAGTTTTCAGTGGCTGATTTATCACCACCACAAAAACTAAGACGTTGTAGTTTTCATCGCTTCATTTTCACACACCTCAAATTCTGGTGCTTCACACACAGGAGATGACTATTGCCATATTCGCAAGACCAAAGGGGAAGTAGATATTTTCCCTACTACGCACTCTCAAATTATGCGCTTCACAAAATGAAATAGCTATTGCCACATCCGCAAGACCAGAGGAGAAGTAGATATTTCCCTACTATAGACTCTCAAATTATGCGCTTCACAAAATGAAATAGCTATTGCCACATCCGCAAGACCAGAGGAGAAGTAGATATTTCCCTACTATAGACTCTCAAATTATGCGCTTCACAAAATGAAATAGCTATTGCCACATCCGCAAGACCAGAGGAGAAGTAGATATTTCCCTACTATAGACTCTCAAATTATGCGCTTCACAAAATGAAATAGCTATTGCCACATCCGCAAGACCAGAGGGGAAGTAGATATTTCCCTACTACGCACTCTCAAATTATGCGCTTCACAAAATGAATCTACTATTGCCATATTCGCAAGACCAGAGGGGAAGTAGATATTTCCCTACTACGCACTCTCAAATTATGCGCTTCACAAAATGAAACTACTATTGCCATATCCGCAATAAAAAGGAGAAGTTAGATATTTCCCTACTACAGACTCTCAAATTATGCGCTTCACAAAATGAAACTACTATTGCCATATCCGCAATAAAAAGGAGAAGTTAGATATTTCCCTACTACAGACTCTCAAATTATGCGCTTCACAAAATGAAACTACTATTGCCATATCCGCAATAAAAAGGAGAAGTTAGATATTTCCCTACTACAGACTCTCAAATTATGCGCTTCACAAAATGAAACTACTATTGCCATATTCGCAATAAAAAGGAGAAGTAGGTATAGCAGTCGCCTTCAAGATTCAGCACTTTGTACAAACCTTGCATACAACATCCCTACCTCCCAACCAAAGATATGTAGCAAAACTTTTGATATAAAATCTCAAAATATTGCTTAATTTATTTTTTCAAACTGCCAGAAAAGAAACTGCCAAAATCATCAGTTACTTACCAAAACCACTTTTGATAACCATACTACCAGCTTTAATATTAGCTGTTACAATTTCAACTTATAACTTCCTTCAACACAAAAAAAATATTATGACAACCGAACAAAAAATCGCTAACTTATTTCAAATGAAAGACGAAGTTTGGGCACGTCATGCTAATCCCTGGAGTGTCTTAACTCGGTTCCCTATATTACCTTTAATTATTATTTCTATTTGGAGTCGAACTTGGATTAATTGGTGGTGTCTAATTCCCATTATGATTGCCATTATCTGGACTTGGATAAATCCCCGAATTTTCCCAAAACCAACCTCAACAAATAATTGGTTCTCAAAAGCAGTATTCGGAGAAAGAGTTTGGTTAAACCGTCAAAAAATAGAAATTCCCCAACATCATCAACCCGTAATTAATATTCTTAATTTAATTTCTTTTGTAGGTTTACCATTTTGTATTTGGGGATTAATTCAGTTGAATATCTGGCCGACTTTATTAGGAATTACTCTGGTACTTTTAGGTAAAATGTGGTTTCTCGATCGCATGGTTTGGTTATACGAAGAAATGAAAGATAATAATTATGAATATCAGAGTTGGTTGTATTAGTTAATAAACCTAAAATTATATGCAGATAAATCTAGATTAAAGTTAGCGATACTGCTAATTTAACCCTCAGTAAATACAAACTCCTGATAATTTTAAATCAGCTTTATCTTGGTCTTAAACTATTATTTATCAAAGCTTTTTTTCTATTTATTCTTTAAGTAGTAAAGTAATATTAATTAGACATCTCCTCCAAAAGAAGAAGTAGGGATTATGCATTAGGGATGCATGGAAGGTTCGTAGGGAGTATACAGTAAAGAATTAATTATTTTTGTACGATATTAATTTTATTTTTTATTATTGGAGATGTATATTGTATATTTGATAGTCAGCTTAAATAGGTAGGAAAAAATACAGCATATTCGGTCGTATATAAAGTACAGATCTTAACAATTAAATGTTTTCAATGCAGGCATATTGCCCGCTATGGGTGTACCTAAAACTTGGTAGAATATGGTGTATTTTTAGATTGATATATTGTACACAAAAGTATATTTTTTGGGTGCATCTCATATTTGCAAAAATACTTTTTTCCTATATATTCCCTGTTACCTGTTCCCTGTTGCCTGTTGCCTAAAAGCAATAAATTTTTGGCTTTATTCACGCATTGAGATGCACCCTATTTTTTATGCCCTACTCCCTACTCACTACTGACAAATATTAAATTAATTTTGCACAGGTACTAATAGTTTCCTTGTCATCTCCTGAAATAACTCAGGGATAATCTGGAAGTAAAAATTATAGATATCCAAAATAATACGGAGTTATATGAAGTTTTTGTTTTGTGTCTAGTTTCTTGGAGTCACTTATGTTATGTTTAGAAATTATCGACCTTAGTTTTTTCATAGTACATAAATGAGTAGTTGATAACCCGGAGTAATTCGGAATATTTAGAGTAATTTGATTTAGTTATGCTTCAATTTTACTCCAAATTACTGATCGTATAGTTCCTCTGTCAAGAGGCTAACTAATAACTAAAAACTAATAACTAAAAACTGATAACTGATAACTGAAATGACCTACAGTCTCAGAATTGCAGATTTACCTAGCAATGAACGACCACGAGAAAGATTAATTGCCTCTGGTCCGAAAAGTCTTTCCACTGCAGAATTAATTGCTATTCTCTTAGGTACAGGTCAAGGAAAAGGGAAACTTTCTGCTGTAGGTCTCGGACAATATATACTCAATCAATTAAGTCAACATCAACGCGACCCCCTCTCAATTCTCCGTAATATTACAGTTCAAGAATTAACTCAAATTCATGGTATTGGTACAGCAAAAGCAACAACTATTTTGGCTGCCATTGAATTAGGAAAAAGAGTATTTCAATCTCGCCCTCCAGAATTAGCTCTTATTGAAAGTCCCCAAGCTGCCGCAGATGCTTTAAGTCAAGATTTAATGTGGCAAACCCAAGAAAAATTTGCCGTTTTACTCTTAGATGTAAATAACCGCTTACTCGGAACTCAAGTAATTACCATCGGTACCGCAACAGAAACATTAGCTCATCCCCGTGAAATTTTTCGAGAAGTGATTCGCCAAGGTGCAACCAGAGTTATTATTTCTCACAATCATCCTTCTGGAAATGTGGAACCAAGTCCCGAAGATATCAACTTAACCAGGCAACTCTTAGCAGGAGCGCAATTTTTAGCCATTCCCCTACTCGACCATATCATTATGGGTAATGGAGAACATTCCAGTCTGCGTCAGGCAACTAATTTGTGGGAAGAATATCCTCAAGGAGATTGATATGAGAGAATTCAGAATTTAGAATTTAGAATTTAGAATTCAGGAGAAAATATAGTCATTCCAGTTAAGATTAAGACAAGGGTTTCTTGCCTTGAAAGAGTTTCAGCTGAAAAAGTTTTCCAGTCTTATTCAGAATGACTATAGTAGTGGTCATAATTGAGTATTGATGCTGAATATTTCCCTGAGAATTTGACTATTGGGACTTACACAAAATAAAGGCAGAAAATACGCTCAAATATAGATAGGCAGAGGCTTTTACGTCAAAAAGTCATAAATCCTGAATTAGCAAGGGTTTTAGCCATTTTTAAGGCTTTGACGTAATTCCCAACTCTAGACTGACTTTGACGCATTTTTCCTACCAAAAAATGTCTAAGTAGCACTATAAAAGTCTTCTTCCTTCTTCCTTCCCTCCTAGATAGCTAAACATCTTCTTCCTTCTTCCTTCTTCCTTCTTCCTTCTTCCTTCTTCCTTCTTCTTCCTTCTTCCTTCTTCCTTCTTCCTTCTTCCTTCAATTAGAACTAACAACTGACTTTACAGTTTTTACTTGGTTTGGATTCATTGCCGCTTTCGGATAAGCAATACGTTTATGATTATACTGTTCCCAAACTTGTACAAAAATTTCAGCAATAGTTGACATTTCTGCCCTCGTCAAACCAGAATCAACCAACTGATTATCCTGCCACCTTGCCCGCATAATTTTCTTCACCATCTGTAAAGCATCTTTATGAGTCGCATCTTTAAGCGACCGCAAAGCTGCCTCACAAGAATCTGCTAACATCACAATAGCAGTTTCTCGTGATTGTGGAATTGGTCCTGCATAGCGAAACATATCTTCCTTAACTACCCTTGCTCCCTTTTCAGCTCTTTGTTTAGCTTGATAATAAAAATAAGCAATTAACATTGTACCCTGATGCTCTGGAATAAACGCCCTAATAGCCTTTGGTAATCGGTGCCTACGAGCCATTACCAATCCTTCAGTAACGTGCTTTCTGATAATTTCCACACTCACCCATGGGTCCTTAATTTCATCATGTTTGTTCGGTCCACCCATTTGATTTTCAATAAATCCCAATGGATCGTGCATTTTACCAATATCGTGATACAAAGTACCAGTTCTCACCAATTCTACATTACAACCAATTGCTCGTGCTCCTGCTTCTGCCAAAGAAGCCACAAACAGAGTATGCTGAAAAGTACCAGGTGCCTCCGATGCCAAACGCTTCAACAGAGGGCGGTTAGGATTAGCCAATTCAGACAAACGAATCGGAGTAATCAAATCAAACAAATGCTCCAAATATGGACTCAAACCCAAAGCAACAATACTCCAAACCAAACCTGCTACTGCTTGCAAACCCACCGGACCTATGATTGCATACCACAATAATCCTGGTGTGGCACGAACAATCAAATTTGTCAACAAATAAACAGTACCTTGAGTTAATCCTATTCCTACACCTAACAATGCTTGTTCTTCACGCGATCGCATTTTTTCAGCTATTAAACTGCCAACAATACCACCAGCAGCACTAGCAAACCAATCTATTTTATCAACATCCATGCCAATAGGCAGTATCACAGAAATTAATCCCACCACTGTTACTCCCATAGTTGAACCATAGAAAGTTCCTACCAATAATCCAATAGCTGGTAAACTGCTCCATGGTACTCTCAAGGTAATCAGCAATGGTACGCTCAAACTCAAAAGCAACAAAAGTATATTATCTCTACGCCTGAAACAAGGTTTAAATTGCCTTTCTACTATAACTACTATACCTACAGCTCCACTAACAATACCTACAAAAACCACCAAACCACCCCAATTAACTGTACGGCGACTTAAGCCAAAATGATCTAGTAACACAAATGCCTTACGGCTAATATTTCTCCCCCTGTGAACAATGACTTCATCCTTTCGGACTTTATATGTTACTGTTTCAATATCTTGTGCTGCCAGTTCCACTGATTGTTTAGTGCCTTCTGGATCTAGAGATAAATTAGCCTCCAAAGCAGCCTTCAAAACATTAATTGCTAAATCTTCCGCCACCACAGGAACTACACCAGTTACTTGTACCTTTAGTGCTTTAACCCATTCCTGCTTAGGTAAATTTGGCGATATTCCTTGAGCCAGCATTCGATCTTTTACAGTTTTAATACCTATTTGAGTTTTTTCCCAGGCAGTGTCAGACAGTTCTAGTAAAATAGAATCATATACCTCATAACCTTCAATTTCTTGTTGTTTAGTCAGAGCTTCTGTTGCCTCCTCGTAAACATCACGAGCTTGTGAAATCTCGTACAAAATTCTGTCATAGTTTTGGAATAAACTTCTTTTGCGATAAGCTAATAATTCTGAAATTGCTTGTCGATCTTTACTACTAATAACTATAGAATTTTGATTTTGACTATTTTCTTGATAGTCTGCTAGGATTAATGGCTTACTTAATAATTTATTATTGTCTATCAAATTATTATTGTTACTGACAAATTCTATTGAGTCTATTGACTCTTTCGTTAATTTAGTTAATATAGAATCAGCAGTTATTCCTGGTTGAGGTCCAGGAGGTCTTTCTCTTAACTCTTCCTCTACTATTTGTTGAATAGCCACCCATTTTTCTTGAGAAATTTGTCGCAGGTGTCGTTGAGTAGCTGTTGATAATATACCTGTATTCACAAATGGGAAATTAACAACTATCTCTCTAACTTGATTACCCAGTACCAGTATTTCAGCTAACTCTTTGTTAACTTTTTGATTAACTGACTCATTAATCATCAAAACTGTGATATCACCAAGTCTAGCTGATTTGCGCTGCTCTTCAGTAACTTTATTGTCAGGAACTATAGCACCTTCCGGAGCCAGGATAGTCTGAGGAGCAACAGTTCCCTCATCTAACTTTGGCTGACTGTAGTAACGTTGACCCATAGTAGCTGTTAGAGATGCTATTGCCAGCACCACTAAAATTGGTGAAGTTGCCAGAGTAGACCAACTCGATAATTGTTGTTTTTTCTGGGGCTTCAATAATTTCCCAATTAAATGTGTCAGATGCATATTTCTTGATGTCTAGACATCATAGAGTTTTCAATATCCACTAGCTTTGCGTGGGCGAGGACGAATTACATTGCTGGCAGCAACTGCTGGCACTATATTTTGTGTCATATTGTTTGGGTCATAAACTCCACACCAAACGGCCCAAAGTTTTTTGGCCAACTTCATAATTTCTGCTTCATTTATTCCCAAAAGTTCTCCTCCCATTTTTTGTCGCCATTCTACAGGAATTCCAGCAGTACTGTTATAAGCTCCTGATAAAGTACCTACTATACTACAGATTTGAGTTGCCCATTTTGTTCTTGCAGCTCGTAATATTGCTAAATTCATATCTTCTGGGGTACTGAGGAAACAGTATAAGGCTAAACAGATAGGTATGAAAAAAGTACAAGAGATTGAGTTTTCTTGTTGTTCAGAAAATATTTGCTGTCTGGAAAAAGATTTAACATTTTTTGATAACTGAGTTATTGCAGTATCTAAATTTGCTCCCTGATCGATCAATTGTTCTACTTGTCTTAGTTGCCTTACTAATGGTTCTTTTTCTCCAATATAGTCGATAATTTTGGCTATTATAGTTTGGGTATCTAGTTGTTCTGTCAAAGCTTGGGCTATAAGATATCCAATTACTAAGTTACTTGGATTGATATCTGAGTAATTTTGCCAAACTTTTCCCCATTGCTGTAATTTTTTTTCCAGTTTCAATTTATCTTCGTGGTATAGCAAGGTTACTGGCAAACTGGCTATAACTGCATTACTAGCTGTGGGATAAAATACATCGTCTTTATCCGTGTAGTGAAGACCGGGCAATTTACGATCGAATATCTCTGGAAATTTTTCTGCTTTTTTTTGAAAATATTTTACCTGACTTGTTTTGCTGCTTTGGTCTTTTTTATTAGCCCAGTTATCTTGCCATTCCCCATAAACTTTCTGCCAATCTTCTTGATTAAATTCCTGATTTATAATTAAGCTATTTGCACAATTAGCTGTAATTTCTCCCCATTTTTGCAAATTTTGTTTATCTAAATATAACGCGTAAAATTTATGTTTATTTATCAATATTTTATAATTTTTTCGTTCTTTCTCTGTTTGTTGATACTCAAAGTAATAACCTAAATGATTACCTAAAACTGCTCCTAATAAAGTACCTTGGAATTTTGTTAATAGAGAATGCTGCATTATTTATTCATTTCTTCTATAAATTTATTTTTCTTATACAGGTTAATGAACAGTAGAGGTAAATTTAATCAAGCTAGACTTACAGTAATTTTGGAGTTTATAAGGTACAAAGTTTTACGAGTTTAGGGAATAGAGATTAGTATTAAACTGTACCTCACGCTTCCTCAAAAGTGCTGTAAGTTTTATATATACTTTTTCAGACTAACATTTGTTCAAAACTTATTTAAGGTCGCTATCTATAATTGAATTTTATTATGTCATCTGTACAGATTTATACTACTACTTATTCTCAAAATAAATGTTCTTTATATGAATAATTTAATTCTTGTGACTGGCATTAGATACTGTTTGTCAAAAAAAGATTAAGTAGGGTGTGTGACGGTACGTTTAACATTTATAGAATAATAGTCGGTTTTACTGCCACGCTCTGCTTGCGGGAAGAGTGCGTTAAGTAACAAGCTTCGTACCCTACACTATCTAATTTATTTGACAAATATTTATTTGACAAACACTCTCTTAATATTGATGCCATTAATAATAGTTATTATTGAATAAGTATTATTTTTTATATAACAGTTGTAAAAAATTTGTTTCTCTAATTCTTTGAGTAATTATAGTATTCTATGATTTTAGCTACATAGTTATTACTTGAATGAATCATTAAAGTTTACGCTATTTTATGTATTAAATATTATTGAATAATTTATAGAGGTTTTCAAATAGATAGACTAGAGTTGCCAAAGCATCATCCTACTCCCTACTCCCTAACCCAAGATAATTTTGTAGTCTACTTAAATGAAAAGCACTGTAATTGATATATTTTTTTCAAATATAAAATTTCCAGCCATGTTTAGATTTTGGCAATTATTTAACGGATTCTTTTTGAAGATAATTAACTATTGCTTTTAGCCCTAAAATATAGCTTTCTGAACCAAAGCCACTGATCTGACCCACAGCTACTGGTGCTATAAAAGAATGATGTCGAAATTTTTCTCGACGATAAATATTACTCAGATGTACTTCTACCGTGGGAATATTAACCCCAGAAATAGCATCCCTAATAGCAATACTTGTATGAGTATACGCCCCGGCATTAATAACTATGCCTTGGTGTTGCTCACTAGCTGAGTGAATTACATCCACCAAGACACCTTCATGATTAGACTGTAATACAGAGATTTTTATTCCAAGGGCTTCCGCCTCTTGCTCTAACAGTCGATTTATATTATCTAAAGTTTCAGAGCCATATATTCCTGGTTCTCGTAGACCCAGGAGATTCAAATTTGGCCCATGTAAAACTAAAATGCTAAACAAATAATTTAAACGTTGAATGATAAAATGATCAGCGACGAGATCGGTCGTTGACTGGAATTGGAATGAGTTCTGGTTCTGGTTCTGGTTCTGGACCTAATAAAGAATCAACCAGTCTGCGAGTCCATTCCTTTAATTTTTCTATTAGCTTGTCAATGTAATCCATCAATATTATATTCCCGCTGAATACTCTCACCTTTTATAGTGAGGGGTAAGCGGGGCGGGTTCTGCCGCTTCCCTTTTCATACAAAAGTTTTGAAAGATTTTAACAACTAAGCCACAAAACAATAAATATTCATCGTGGCCTTTTGTTTATCTATCTTTACTTTATATATTAACACTATCTTTGCTATAAGGCTAGATGGCCATTCCGCAATGATAAGTTAAGTTGTCTTAAAAAATATGAACTTTTGTCCATAAGTTGATTTATTATTGTTATTATAATCAAGTCCTTTATTATTGTGTTTTTCCTACAGATAAATATAATTTTCTTCTCAACAGATCGAGAGCTGTACAGGCACTCACTCTTCTAATCCAATCTCTACTGCGTAAAGCACCAAAGCGGTATTCAAAACTTTCTACCTCACCAGTTATTTTGGCAATGCCAATATAAACTAAACCTACTGGCTTAGATTCTGTGCCACCTCCAGGTCCAGCAATACCCGTAATACTAATTCCCCAGTTACTTCCTAACTTCTTCACCACCCCATTTGCCATTTGTTTTGCCACTGGATGACTTACAGCACCTTCTGTAGCTAAATCTTCCTGACTAACATCTAACAAAGAAATTTTTACAATATTTTCATAAGCTATAACTCCACCATAAAAATATTGCGAACTACCTGGAGTAGAAGTCAACATACTACCTAAACCTCCACCAGTACAAGATTCGGCCACAGCTAAAGTTTCCCCTGCATCTAACAATAATTTTCCTACTACTGAAGCTATAGAGTCATCATTAATGCCATAACAGTCAATTCCTGCAATATCTCGTATTTTTTGTTCTACAGGCAAAATTAATTTATCTGCTAATTCTTGAGACTTAGCACAAGCAGAAATTCGTAATTTTACCTCTCCATAATTAGCATAGGGAGCAACAGTAGGATTTTTCATTTCCAACAATGGGGCTACTTTTTCTGCCAAAGCTGACTCTGCAATGCCCCAAAATTTTAATGTCCGACTATAGATAGTTTCACCACACCAACCCTGATTCTGCATATAAGGTACAGCAGTTTCTTGCCACATTAATTTCATTTCAGTGGGAACTCCGGGAAAAGTCATTATTGTGACATTCGTCACTGGTTGCCAAATAATTCCTGGGGCACTACCAATAGGATTAGGCAAAATACTTGCGCCCTCGGGAATTAAGGCTTGTTTCCAGTTACTGGCAGTCATGGTGCGACCCCGATGGGCAAATTTTTTGGTAATATCTTCTATTATTTCGGGTCTTTCTATCACTGGAGTATTAAAATAGTCCGCGATGGTGGCCACAGTTAGATCGTCTGGGGTCGGGCCTAAACCTCCTGTGAAAATTAATATTTGGGAGCGTTGGGTAGCGATCGCTAATACTTGTTTGATTCTTTCTGGATTATCTCCTACTACAGTTTGATAGTAATGAGCTATTCCTAATCTTGCTAGCTCTTGGGCTAAATATTGAGCATTGGTATTCAGAATATCCCCTAATAGTAATTCTGTTCCAACACATATTATTTCTGCAATCATATAAATAAATTGTAAGCTATATATCTGTTTTAAATTAGCTCAAAATTTAATTAGATGGCTAAACTTATGTAAGCATTCAGGTGTAGGGGTTGACAAAAAGGGAAAGGTCTGTATTACTGATCACAAATGAAATTCAAGCCACCAGATATCCCAAAAGACCGAAAAGATATAGAGCTACTGTCCAAAGAAGCTCTGGCAGAACTGGTTTGGCAACAGCAACGCCTCATAGAAAAACTGATTGAAGAGGTAGAACGACTCAAAGGAATATGTAATAAAGATAGTCAAATCTCATCATTATATCATGTCCGGTTGAACAGTTATAAATAAATAACGACGGAGTCCTCAGGAGTCAACCCACCCGCGGGTCCCGACCGTGGAGGGGAAGTCAGTCCTCAGGAGGAAAGAGGGAAGGAAGAAGAAGAACTGGAGTTGAAGGAGAAAGTTTTTGATCACGCTCTTATCCGGACATGATATTACCCCCCTCAAGCGATCTACTAAAGCGATCAGAAAAAACCCCAGTCAAAAAGGAAAAGGAATCAGACTCCAGCCATCGAAAACCAAGAGGACAACCAGGACATCCAGGAAAAACAAGAAAAGGATTTGGACGAGTAGACCGTTACCAAGTAGTGGAACCCATGCATATGCCCAGTATGTGGAGTAAATCACTGGGAAACAAGGGGAACAACTACCAGAAATTACCAAGTAGCCCAACTGGTAGAACGTCCCATAGAAATCGTTGAATACCAACAAGTGCGTCGATTTTGTTGCCAATGTGGAGAGCAAGTTTCTGGGGAGGAAAGTTTGAAGTGAAGAAGTTTTTATAACTAATCATCCGAACATGATATTAGTCTGTGTTCCATTTTTATAAAAACCACCATAATTTTGTGCGATCGCCTCTTGAAGTTGAAATTAACAATTTTGATTGGCGATCGCTCTAAGAACAAAATAATAGATCGATAATTATTTGGGCATTTCTGAAATATTTTATCTTGAAGAGAAGTTTTTTACCCTATAAACAAAAAATCTGTCAATGGCTATAATTGCTTAAGCACCAATACCTATTCAAAATTTGTTTTTTTGAGATTTATTCAACCGTGGAGAAAGTATAAATTTTTGCACCCTATCTTGACGAAAAATAGAAGGTTGTAGCTTTTTCTAGACAAAATTTCTTATTTTTAAACACAACATTGGCACAATAAACTATGTATCTGTATGATACCAAATCGCTGAAATAACGCAAGTTCGTGAAATATTTTGTAATGATTTGGGAAAAATCAGGGCTTGTTTGATTGGAATAAACAATTTTAATAACTGACTTGATAAGTAAAACCTATACTTTTTCCTTCTTGTCTAATTTTTGCTTTGAAACTACTTTTTGATGATTAGCGATCGCTTTCCTGAGAAGAAAGTGAAAATTTTGGTAGCAGTTGTGAAAGGTTAGAGATTTTGGTTGGCGATCGCTCAATTTATCAGGCGTTGCATAAATGCGCTTGGGATTTTAATAGTTTTGTGGAAGTGGAAGTGGAAGTGGAATGGGCATCTTGCCCGTTCCTGATATTTTCCCGTTCCTGATATTTTCCCGTTCCTGATATTTTCACCGCAGGCAGGGACAGGCAGGATGCCTGCCTCCACTTACCACTTATATTCATCCCGCTCCTCAGCAATGCCATTTAGCAAGTACAAAATATAGCAGAAGGCAGAAGAAAAAATCTGGTTTTGTCTGAGTTTTAAACTTTTGATATATCCTCACCTTTCCTTTGACTGCTATATGCTTGAAAAGTTTTCTGACAGTTGCTCTATATCCCAAGTCAAGGGAAAAATTGTTGGTTTTTAAGTTGCGGATTTAGTATTAACAGTGTCACGACACTTCATGGAAAAGCCACATAAATAATAGAGGGATTGAACTAAGTCTTAAGTTAGTAGGAACTCTCTGTAAGAAATACATTTATTTAACCACTAGGTAAGTATTCTATGAAGTAAAAGTTTCCGGTCTGGCAACTCAACTTACCACTTTGCGGAATCCTAATTTTTTCTATTGGAGCTTTAACCACAATTCACATGATTAACGGTCGATATCTTTTCCATCTTGAAGTAACTCCTCAAGGATTAAATCTCTTGTATCATTAATTCTCAAAGATACAGACCATCTACCAGAGGGGTCAAGCTTCACTGTAATTGTACTTGGTACACAGTTTTGTGGCAGTTGCCTACTTCATCGAATAGGTAATGGTTCTGCACATTTAGCTAGATAGACTTGACCATCTTTCCACTTGAAAGCAGACTTTGTGAACTCAGGACTACCACCCCATACGCTTTTTCTTAAAGTTGGGGTATTTAGCGCGTCCACTAAAAAAGTTAGTGAAATAGGATTTTGTAACTGGTCAGTTATTTCCGCCATCTTGCACTACGGCGTGAGCCATTCTTAGCCAGTTCGTGTATTTCCCTTGCCCCTATTGAGTTTGAAGCCATTTTCGCTATAAAAAATATCAAAGTACCGTTAGAGTAGTTGCTGACTTTTATGAAGATGAGATGAAAACAAACCTCTCTTATCTCTGTAAATCCACTATAGAACCCATTTGGTATCTATTTAAAAATAGAGGAGAAGATGGGGAGATGGGGAGATGGGGAGATGGGGAGATGGGGGGATGGGGGGATGGCCAGATGGGGAGATGAGAGTATTTTTCTATCTGCAAGGGAAGCTACCAGGTGCGCTATTGGGCAACGCGGGGTCGCATCCGCTTTTTCCCCTATTCTCATTCTCGTTCCTGAATTTCCACTGGCTCGCTCAGACTGAGGACGGAAGCCAAAAGCACATACCGCGTCCAAAGATCCGTTTAGGGGTTCTATAAGTAGTACTGATGAGTCTAACGTGTCTCCGTTGTTACACGGTTTTTACTTCTTAATATCAAATTTGCTTTCAAATTCCACATATAAATAGTTTTAAATCGTGATTATATCTTGATTTTTGATTGATAAATAGTGAGAGATATTGGCATTATTTATTAATATAAATCAACATTATTTAATGATTAAAATTATGGTGATAGATAATCTTGGTATTAAATATAAAATTCATCAAATTTTTGTATAGACATAATTGTGTTATTTTTACACTTAGTATAATTTTGGAAAATTTGAATTGTTTCATCCGGTGTTAGAAATATTTGAAAAACTAATGTATTTACATATATTTATCTAGATAAAGATTTAGTTAAGATGCTGATTTGTTATTGCTTTATTTTTGTATATTTACTATTGAAAGAGATTACCAGTGATTTTAGAAAAAAAAACCTATGAGCCTACAAAGTTTTGCCTGTTTACCTTCAAAAATATTATCTAGACTTCCTCAGGTTAAAAAAGAACTACTAGTTTATCTGATGCGGGTTTTATCAATTGATGCTTGGTTGATGCAAAAAGAAGACCATGATCTTCATAGAAACCATTTATCTTCTATTGATTCATCTGTCTCGGTTATTGTAAAAGAATTAGAAGAAAAAGGAGTGTATATATCTTCTTTAGAATCTTTAAATCTTCCGAGGACTACTGAGCTTATTCTGCAATCATCATTATTGCGTCAAGAACTTGATAATTCCTCTCTAGGTAATTCTGATGGTAATCAATATGCAGTAGTTGCTCCTTCTACTGAGTTTGTTAAATACTGTGATATTTATCGTTGGGGATTGAATACCTTTCTGTTGAAAGTTGTTGAGAATTATCTTAAGAGTCCAGTAGCCTACGGCTTTCCTTCATTTCGTCTTCATCGGTCTAAATTTGTTAGCGAACAGGATGGGTATTGGCATTTTGATAGAGAAGATAAACGTATGCTTAAAGTAGCAGTGTATTTTAACGATGTAACTGAGGATGGTGGTCCTTTTGAAATTTTTGATCGACAAAGCAGTTCAATTATCTTGAATATTTTGAAAAAGCATTATCCTTTTCTGGGACCCTATAAACCTCTTAGTCACCGAAACCTATTAAAGTTGATTCCCACCAGCTTATTAGATAATTTAAAATCGTTTACAGGTTTACAAGGAACTGTGATTTTTTTTGATCCAGTCCGACTTTTTCATCGAGGAAAACCATCTACTCAAGTAGATAGATGCGGTATATTTTACAGCTATTATACTCGCACGCCACATTATCCCTTTTTCTGTGGACCTGGTCACTTTTCAGAAAAACACAGACACTATTTGGCAGAGAATTTATCGGACTATCAAAGAGAATGTGTCTTTTGGAGAAATGAATTAAATCCTATCCAGAAATATTTGCTAACTGTTTAACCCACAAAATATAGAAGAAGGAGTCAGGAGTAAGGAGACAGGAGACAGGAGTTCGGGGAATTTAGAGGAGGTAGAAGTAAGAATTGTCTCTCAATTTTTCTGTCCTCGATTTGCCTAAAATGCTAACTTTTTGAATGTTTTAGACTAAAACAAGCGCACCCCTTGGGAATCTCAGAAGGCTAAAACCTTTATCTGTCAATGCTTTGATAGTTAATCAGCAGACCCTACTTAGGGTTTGCTTATGGAAGTCTCTTTGCTAAGGCAGGGAGTAGGGAGTAGGGAGTAGGGAGTAGCTAAAACTCAAGAGTTGGAGGGAGTTATAGAGGAGGTAGGAGGAAAAATTATCCCTTGCCAACTCTGCCCAACTATATGCCAAAATACTCACTTTTTGAGCCTTCTTAGACGAAAATCAGGTACTTTTTCACGATCTAAAAAGGCACTTACCTTTATCTATAAAAACTTTGATATTTAATCAGCAAACCCTACTTAGATGCTTTAAACTGTTTCCTGTTCCCTGTTCCCTGTGTCCTCACTGTCGCAATATTTTATGAAAACTGATGATTTCTGTAGAGTAACTGATTTTATTTTTGATTTTTGGAAATGTCTATTAGTATGAACCTCTTATATGTTTCACCACTCGCTGTTGATAAAATGTGCTAAATTTTTGGTGCATATCAGAGCTTAAATTAGATAAGTCGGATGCTAGTGCGTTAGTAGAAACTTGGCTAGGTTGGCTAGCGCCTGGAATAACAGTTGAAACTACATCATAATCAAGAATCCACCGTAAAGCCATCTGTGACATAGTCATTTCTTTTGGAACATATTGAAGAAGTTCATCTGCTAGTTCTACACCTATTTCAAAGGGAAGGCCAGCAAAAGTTTCCCCAACATTGAAGTATTGCCCATCTCGATTGAAATATCTATGATCGTTCGGGGGAAATGACTGATTTTTCCTCATCTTACCAGTAAGAAGTCCACTGGCTAAGGGGAGACGTACAATAATCGCTACATTTTTTTTCTTAACTTTAGGAAACAGTTCATTAATTGGTTTCTGCCGAAAGATATTGAAAATAATTTGCAATGAAGATAAGTTTTCTTGTTCCAAACAAACCAATGCTTCTTCAACAGACTCTACACTTGCCCCAAATCGCTTAATTTTTCCCTCATTTCTTAATTTATTTAACCACTCAAAGATATCCCCTTCGCGCAAAACCGTGCCAGGAATACAGTGAAGTTGTATCAAATCTAAGCACTCTACGCCTAAACGTTTTAAAGATGCCTCTATCGCCATACGGACAGTTGTTTCATTATAGTTATCAGGCCACATTTCACCTCTACCCAATTTAGTTGCAACGAAAATTTCTTCCGAACAACCTTTCAAGAAGTTCCCGATTAAAAGTTCACTCTGTCCGTTGCCATAAACATCAGCAGTATCCAAAAAATTTATGCCGTTGTCAATCGCTGTTGAAAGTATTTCGTAAGCCCTCTGATCGTCAATGTTACCCCAACAGTCTCCACCGAGTTGCCAACAACCAAGTCCTACATCTGAAACCTTTACCCCTGAATCTCCAAACAGTCTTTTTTTCATTTTTCATTTCCATAAATTTCTACTACAATACAATCAGAAGCTATCTATAAAGTCAATTTCAATCTCAGAGCTATTCATATAGAACCCCTGATCGTATCTTCATAAATATGCGCGTTTTTTTAGCTAGAAGTCAGGAGACAGGAGACAGCTATACTGGAGATTAGAAAAAGCTAATTGGACTATAGACAAGAGGTAAAGTTGAGCGATTCCCTTTGCTGAGTGGTAATATCATGTCCGGATAAGAGCGTGATCAAAAACTTTCTCCTTCAACTCCAGTTCTTCTTCTTCCTTCCCTCTTTCCTCCTGACTCCTGAGGACTCGGTCGTTATTTATTTATAACTGTTCAACCGGACATGATATAAGATGATCGCTCAACCACTTAACAAATTCTCATATCTCCCCAAAGCCATCAAAGGAAAATACTGTGAATAAAAATGATATTTAATATAAAAATGACAGGGAAACCCAGTACCAGTAAATTCCGACTCTAACCAACTCCCATCATCCTTCTGAGTCGAAACCAAAAAATCCACCCCTTTATCAATAGCCTCCCTCGCAAAATTACCAGTCACCTCCCCCGCAGCCAATAAACCAATCAACGCCCAAGCAGTTTGAGAAGCCGTACTTTTCCCCCTCCCCTTCAACGACGGGTCATTATAACTCCGACAACTCTCACCCCATCCCCCATCCGAATTTTGACAACCAACCAACCAAGTCGCCCCCCTCTCAATAAAACCTCCGTGACTTTCCCGTGCCACAACAGCCAAAGCCGAAATAACTCCACTCGTACCATATATATAGTTAACTCCCCACCGACCAAACCAACAACCTTCCCCTTCCTGCTCCCTTTCCAAATAAGCGATCGCCCGTTTGACCCGCCTACTATCCATAGATAACCCACAAAAACCGACCATCTCCAACACCCGCGCCGTCACATCTGCCGTATTCGGGTCAATCATGGCCTTTAAATCTCCATAGGGGATACCATTTAACCAGTCTTGGTCATTATCCACATCAAAAGCTGCCCAACCCCCAGGTTCGCATTGCATCGAAGCTACCCACTCCATAGCACGAGCGATCGCCACTCGTTTCAGCTCCTGGTCAGGCAACTCCACAGCATCCAAAGCCATAACTACCACTGCCGTATCATCTATATCTGGATAAAAACGATTGATAAATTCAAACGCCCAACCCCCCGGTTTACCCAATTTATTCTTAACTGCCCAGTCACCATAATCCAAAATTTGCTGTTCCAATAACCATTCCCCAGCTTTAACCACTGCCGGATGACTAGGAGGAATACCAGAATCAACCAACGAACGTATTACCCAAGCGGTATCCCAAACAGGAGAAACACAAGGTTGTACCCAATAACCATCCTCACTTTCTATACCAAACCTATCTATAGCCTCAAACCCCCGCACCACAATGGGGTCTGCTACATCATATTCCAAACACCGCAATGCCAACATAGAATTTAGCATTGCCGGAATAATACCTCCCCAGTCACCCGTAACTTCTTGCCTTTCCAGAATCCATTTTTCTGCTGCTTTTAAACCCTCTTCTCGTAAAGGCATTAAATTCAAATTTTCTAGAAATTTAAAAGCTGTATCTAACCCCAAAAATAAATCCGTCAGATTGTATTGTCTTGGTAATTCAAAACTAGCATTGTTAATGCCTTCAGCATAAAGTTCATCTAGATTAATTGTAGGGTTGAGGGAAAAAATCGGCTTTTTATCAAACACAATTAAAAGTGGAACTGTGCTACTTCTTGCCCAACTAGACATTTCATAAATTGTAAATGGAAAGTCTTCAGGAAATAACATTATTCCAGGTGGAATAGAAGGGATACCCTGCCAGTTATAACATCCAATTAAAGCCAGATGTAATTTAGTAAAAATTCTACTGCAACTAATACCACCTAATTTGATGATAAATTCTCGTGCTTTTAACATTATGGGGTCTGTTTTTGAAATACCTAATAATCTCAAAGCCATATAAGCTTCAATAGAAGTGCTTAAATCTCCTCCATCCCCATAAAATAGTTCCCAACCACCATGTTCTCGTTGTTGAGAAATTAGGTAAAGTTTTGCTTGATAAAGTGGTCTTTTATTATCAGTTTGCCAAATTTTATGTAGTAAAACTATTTCTGCTGTTATTGTCACATTTGATTCTAATTTCCCCCACCAGTACCCCTCTGGTTTTTGTAGATTCAATAGATATTCTTGACTAGCTAAAATTGATTGTTTGACTTTGTTTTTTTCTATCATTGTTCCCAAAAATCAAAAATATTTATTACTATCTTTAAAGGTCATAATTCACTAATATAAATTATGCCTATTTATTCTCAATTATACTTAAAGATTTTGATAGAGTTTAAATTAAAATTTAAGAATTTTGAGAAATTAGGGAACCTTACCTAAAATTTCTTGTCAGAAGATAACTAGATTCTGTATAGATAGATCGGCCTCACAGTGTTGCTGTTGCTCTCTGAGAGGCTTTCCTTTAATAATTAATAATTAATAATTAATAATTAATAATTAATAATTAGGGTTTGCTGATTAAATCTAAAAGCATTGACATATAAATACAAGTGCCTTTTTGATGTCGAAAAAAGTACCTGGTATCACGTCTAAAACGCTCAAAAAGGAGCGTATTTTAGAGGCATAGTTGGGCAGAAAAATCAAGGGACAATTCTTACTCCTACTTCCTCGCTCATTCCCATTTCTCCTGTCTCCTGTCTCCTGTCTCCTGTCTCCTACCCTAGTAAAAAGACTTTATAATGAGCTAATAACTTATAGCTGATAGCTGATAGCTGATAGCTGATAGCTAAATGCTTACAAAACCATGGGAATCAAAATTATTACTTTTAATATTCGATATGATAAACCCGACCCTGGAAATTATCGATGGGAGGTCAGAAAAAATGCTGTAGCTAGTCTAATTTATGAATATACTCCAGATATAATTGGCACTCAAGAAGTTAAAGTAAATCAGTTATTAGATTTACAGCAATTATTGCCTAATTATTACAGTCTTGGAGGTGATAGAAGAGGTACGGGTAATGACGAACACTGTGCAATATTTTATCAGAAAGATAGATTAAATTGTCTCGACCATGGAGATTTTTGGCTGAGTGAGACACAAGATGTACCAGGTAGTATTACTTCTAGTTGGGGAAATCATTTACCCAGAATAGCTAGTTGGGCAAGATTTAATATTTTTGAAGATAATCGGCAAATAGTTATTATTAATACGCACTTGGATTATGACAGTAAAAAAGCTAGAGAATTGGGTGCTAAATTAATCTTTGATTCTCTACAAACAGAAAAATTAAATCCTGACAAAGAATCATTTATTTTTGTCACAGCAGATTTTAACGACCAACCAGGATCGAACGCACGAAATACTTTTTTAAATCCTTTGAAAAATGGATTGTGTTTATTAGATGTTTTATCTGATTTAAAGTTAAGTAAGCAGATGACTTATAACGATTTTACAGACAAAGCTTTTCTAGCTATTGATACTATTTATTATGACAGTAGATTAAATTTGCACAGTGTGAAAGTAGAGAATAAAAAATATGATGGAATACTTCCTTCAGACCATTTTCCAGTAGTAGCAGAATTTGATTAATCTAGATGTCAAATAAATATTAATTTGTTTTCTTAAAACTCAAATAGTAGTTTTCCGGAAGATAAAACGTAGGCATTTCCTGCGGAATGCTGCGCAAACAGCTATTAGCTGTCAGCCCTCAGCTCTCATTAGGGGTTTTAAATGAATATAGATTGTTTTAGCCGACTTTGGTAGTAAGTATAAATTCTGCCTCAATTACTAAAGCTTTTATCTAAAACTAAAAGCAATAGCTGAACGCTGTTTGCATAGCATCCCCCAGGGAAGCGCTGACGGCTGAATGCTTACGATAAAACATATATTCATAATGATAAAGATAGTTTTTTGATTATGTGTTTTACTTCAATATATGAACCTATCCCATTAATAATATTTTTGCTAAAAACCCTAAATACTTTGAGAGTTAAAAACGAAAAATCAAGCTTTTAACACACATTTAACCTAAACAAATAAGTCTATTAAAAATAGTGAGATAGGTTCATTAGACCGAATCTCATTAATTAGACGTAATAAAAAAGCTATTCTGAATTCTCTCCATTGCCTCCTTCCCCTACTCCCTACTCTGGTCTCCCTTACAACTTTTTTGATTTGTGAGTATTTAAAGATACATAATATTAATTGCCAATTGATAATTGGTAATTAATTAGTCAATATTTAAAGCATATTCTTTTCATAATAAAAAATTAACAATTTATTCGGCTATATCAATTTTCTTCCTTTTAGACAGAAGTAATTATTAATTATTTATGCTAGAACTATCAATTGTTGAACCTCTCCTACTTATTGAATACTAAAATGCTAATCAACAAGTTTTATCCAACCACGGCGGAGGTTATAAAATAACCTATTAATGATGGCATACTCATCATCATTTAGATAACCAGCTAATAAGATGTTCTGAATCTGTTGGCGTTCATTGGAAGTAATAACACTGGAACACATTACTTGAGTAAATAATTCTTCAAGTGCTTTTTGTTTGGATGATATATTTAGTAATTTCATACAAATTAATTAACTAATGACTAACCAAAGCTTTCATTTTTATTATGAGATATTTTGCAATTAAATAAAGTGATTCAAGTAATGTTTAGTTCATAATTGTTGTCAACTCAATTTGTAGTTAATATCATCTCAAAATGTGAGTATATTTTTGTTTTTTTGTGACTTGTGTCACTTATATAGCAATTCCCAAAAAGCGTGAGGTACAAAACTCTAGACAACAGCTCCGGAAGGCAATAGTGAAGTAAAGGCAAGATTGTACCTCACGCTTACTGAGAAACGCTATATATAATCCAGCTAATTAGTTATCGTATGGTAGGTGGTGGTGCATAGTAATGGAAAAGGAAGCAACGGGAGTGTGGGAGATGGGGAGATGGAAACCCACCCGCGGGTCCCTCCCAGGAGGGGAATGTGGGGAGATGGGGGGATGGGGAGTGTGGGAGAAATTAAAAAATATATATCTTCACCATTACCATGCAGGACTACCGTATGGTAAACTATAAAATCATTTTGGGTTAGAGAGCAGGTAGTAGGAAAATGCTAAGGGCTCCGACATATTAAAAGCTTATAATTCAGACAACGCATAGACTTCTATGTTGATTCTAATAACAACTCTGTACCTGCTCCTAAATACTTGAGAAAGTCAGAACGCAAACTTAAGTCAGCTCAACGAAAAGTATCTAGGAGAAAGAAAGGTTCAAAACGTAGACAAAAAGCCATTAAACAATTGGCTAAGAAACATAGGAAAGTAGCTGGTACTAGAAAAGATTTTCATTATAAAACTGCTAATGAATTGTTATCTAAATACAATATTATTGCAGTAGAAAAATTGAAGATTAAAGGTATGGCAAAGTCTAGATTTGCTAAGTCTGTACATGATGCTGGTTGGGGTAATTTCAGAATAATATTAACTAACAAAGCCACAAAAGCTGGTCAGTCAGTAGTTGAAGTTAAAGCTCATTGCACAAGTATAGAATGTTCTAGATGTGGTCACAAAGTCAAGAAAACTTTGGCTGCTAAGACAGCATAATTGTCCTCAATTTAATCTATCAATTAGACGTGATTTGAATGCTGCAATTAATATCAAGAAAGCAGCTCAAGTAATGCTAAAAGATTTGCTGCCAAAACGAAAGTTTGAAGGAACAAAGGGTGTTCAATTGAGCCGATTCTAAAATCAATTGCAGCGGTGGGACATCCCGTGCTAGCTCAACTAATGTCTACATAGTAGAGTCCTTAAGAAGCCCAGACTGATTCTTGTAATCAGTCTGGGAGATGTCGCCTTTCTTAGAGGCTACTTAATTTTTTTGTCCAATTCTTGACCAATTGATTGGAATTAACTCAATATAAGTATTTATACCAATTTTAAAAAAGAATGTTACGAATAGTAAGAGGAATAAAAAGACTTTAACAGGATATGTTCTTTGACAAAAAGGATGATTTCCGGCCTAAAAAATGGTATTAAAACAATTCATTCTGACTCCTGACTCCTAAGAAATATCCTAGCTATTTGTAGCAAACATTTATTGATTTGATATTATACCATATAAATCATCTTCATTGACCTTTCTCAAGAGTCAAATTCTCCGGAAAGTATTTAGCATAAATACTCAATTATGACCACTATTATTTTCTCCTGATTCCTGATGTTTCATGCTACATTTTGAAGTTCAGAATGTATGATGAAAAGTTTTTTTGTCAATAATTATCCGGATGTGATATAATAAATAGTTTAAAAATAAGTAACAAATTTTACAAAAATTAAATTTTATTCAGAGTAGTTGCAAAATTTTTGCAACAGAGATATACTTTGAATTAGTAACGAACTACTTATCTAGCAAAAAAAATTTGACAGAGAGAATGGGTGTACCTCTCTGCCAGTTACGTTATCTTATTCTATATCTGAGTGAAAGTTTTGTAGGCAATTAAAGTTTAAGAAGTTGAATTTCTGAAGCTTTGCTTGCAAGTACCTACTAAAATAGAGTTTTTTGCTAGTGTATGAAAATTCTATGACAACAAAAGTTTAGGCGTTGCATCTACCAGCTTCTTTTGTATAGTTCATTTTCCAGGAAATTCTTAAATTGCTACTTAATAATTATGTGAACCTAGTTCAAGACCACTAATGTGTCTGGAGCAAGGAAGTGGTCTAAGTGATATGCACGCTCTTCAGTTTTGAGTAAAATTTGCTCATAGAGGTAGCGAGTAGCGCGATCGCCTAAGCTTTCAGCTTGTGAAGCAAGACGACGCAGAAGTTTAATAACTTCTTGTTCCGCTCCTAGATCGTGTTCGACCATAGCTCTAGAGTTAAAACTTCCATCTTCTTCAGGAGTAAAACAGCACATTTCAGCCAACTTAGCAAAACTAGCAACTGGAACACCACCTAGACCATTTAAACGTTCAGCCAAGTCATGGACATGACCTCTTACATCATCATAACTTTCTTGAAAAAACTCATGCAGTTGATAAAATTCTGCTCCTTCTACAACAAAATGATGTTTCTCATATTGGAGGAATAAAGCTTGGAAAGTGGCCAAAGCTATATTCATACCCTCACATATAGGTTCAGTAACACTTTTTTCTAATCCAATTGGGTTATCGGCAATCTGACCAAATACTTGTACTGGAGTTGCTGTAGCCATCTTATGTATTCTCCTTTCAATTAACTTAATTTATTGCTAGTTATCTAGCTTGGTTTATTGCTAACAGTTTTAAGTCTACCACAGTTAAAAGGAGAGTCAACCTGAGCCAATATAGCAGATAGAAGATATTCTAAGTTAGCAAATTTTTTTGATAAAACTATTGAGAAAGTTTAGCAGCTATTGTATAGTCAAAAATATAGTTACTCTGGTAGAAACACATCAGAACTGCTAGAGGTCTTAAAGGTAAATTTAGTGCTAATATATTGCAATTGAAAAAAAATGAGTACATTCAACCAGAGGCCAGACACCAAGGAAATTTTACAAATAAGCTCGGTAGACCGATGGGAAGTCTATAAACGCTTACAAGAATTGGATATTCATTGTTGGTGTGAAGCAGAAAAGCCATTGCGGGTACAGCTCAAAAACACAAATGAAGCTACCCAATTAGAAAGTGTTTTAAAACAATTCACAGCAAATCGTTATGAATTGGTGCAATTGTTACAACGCTGTTGGCAAGTTAGCTAATATGCTGAATTAATACCATAAGTTAGAGAGGGGCAAAAGTAATGTATTTATCTGTAGAGATACAAAACTTTTAGTAAGTATTTAAACCTTCCCCTAGCCACATAGATGACCATGACCAAGCAAAAATAACTAACAATGTCTAAATCCAAGAAGCAAATGACAAAATTTATCTTAGAAGGACAAATACAAGAAGTTACCGTTAAAGACGGCTACAAACTAAAATATATTCATGTAGAAACACCAGCCGGGAATAATTATATCATCAAACTTGCCAAACCTTTAAGGAAGATTTTTGCCTCAGTATTAATACCAGGTTTAGGAGTAAAAGTAACAGGAGAAAGAACAGTTTATCGGAAAACTGGTGAAGAAGAACTAAAGGCTTTAAAAATTGTACCAGATTTTAGCAAAAATGCAACAACACCATGTCAAAATCATAGTGTGGGATTAGTTGAAACTTTATCTAGCCAACTAAAAGAGCAGAAGTTGTCTGAAACTAAACATAGTTGTAGTAAATCTCCACAAGAAATCACTGGAACTAATTCTAAATGTGCAGCGAAGAAAGCTCAGATTTTGGTGTGCCAAAAATCAGATTGCCAAAAAAGGGGTGCAGGCAAAGTTTGTAAAGCATTATCAGAAGTATTAAGCGATCGCGGCTTACAAGACCATGTAACCATTAAGAAGACTGGATGTCTGAAAAAGTGTAAAGCAGGACCTAATCTAGTAATTATGCCTAACAAAGCACGTTATAGCCGGATTAGTTCATCAGAAGTTCCTGATGTTATTGAAAAACATTTTAGTTTAGAAGCATAACATAAAAGATTGCTAATTTGTAGTAAGTTTCTCTGATTCCAATCTCTTGTTGGGGGTTGGAAATATTCTGCTGTTTATTTGTAATATAATTAGGGTCTGCTGAAAAAGTCTTATGGGTAAGGGTAGGAGACAGCTATACTGGAGACAGGAGACAACCCACCCCTCGCCCCTCCCCCTCCCAGGAGGGGAGGGGAGAAATGGGAATTATAGAGGAGGTAGGAGGAAGAATAGTCCCTTGATTATTCTGCACAACTATGCGCCTAAAATTCTAATTTTTTGAACCATTACGACCATTAAGCTTGGACTTTTTTAAACTAAAAAATGCGCTCAACCTTTATATGTCAATGCTTTTAGATTTAATCAGCAAACCCTAATTAAAATAGTGTAGGGTAAAGACAAAAAAGTTATTTCAAGCCTACCGAATATTAATTTCAGGGAAGCTACTAATAAATTAATAGTAATTAAGGAATACTAAAAAAGTGTCACAAACTAAGCCAACTATTTTAGTGACTGGGGGAGCGGGATATATTGGCTCTCATGCAGTGCAGGCCCTACAAACTGCAGGTTATGAAGTCGTAATTCTGGATAATCTTGTCTATGGACATCGGGATATAGTAGAAAATGTCCTAAAAGTAGAAATGATTGTGGGAGATACAAGCGATCGCTCTCTATTAGACAAAATTTTTGCCACTCACAATATAGCAGCGGTAATGCATTTTGCTGCATATATTTTTGTCGGAGAGTCAGTTAAGGACCCCCAAAAATATTATCATAATAATGTAGTAGGTACATTGACATTATTAGAAGCAATGTTGGCAGCATCTGTGAAAAAATTTGTATTTTCTTCTACTGCTGCTATTTACGGGGAACCACTGAGTAGTCCTATTCCTGAAGACCACCCAAAAAATCCCATCAACCCTTATGGTGCAAGTAAACTTATGGTAGAGCAAATACTTTCGGACTTTGAGGTTGCTTATGATTTTAAGTCTGTTTGTTTTCGCTATTTTAACGCAGCAGGAGCGCATCCTAATGGTTTAACTGGAGAAGATCATAATCCGGAAACTCATCTAATTCCACTGGTTTTATTGGCAGCATTAGGCAAGCGAGATGCTATATCAATTTTTGGTACAGATTATTCTACCGATGATGGTACTTGTATTCGGGATTATATCCATGTATGTGATTTAGCGGATGCTCATGTGTTGGGGCTAGAATATTTATTGAATGGTGGTAAAAGTGAAGTATTTAATCTGGGTAATGGTAATGGGTTTTCTGTTAGAGAAGTGATAGAAACGGTTAAGGATGTAACTGGGAAAGATTTTAAAGTAATAGAATGCGATCGCCGACCAGGAGATGCACCTGTTTTGGTAGGAAGTAGCGACAAGGTAAGGAAAATATTGGGTTGGTCTCCTAAATATCCAGAGGTTAAAGAAATTGTTACCCATGCTTGGCAATGGCATCAGCAGCGACATGGGGAGTAGGGGAGTAGGGGAGTAGGGGAGTAGGGGAGTGGGGGAGTGGGGGAGTAGAAATTGAAATATATGGGGTTTCTTTCTCCTCTATGGAAAATACTTGATATTTGATTTATAGAACCTATTTGAAATTTATGGAAAAAGAGAAGAGTAATTGGAGAAATGGGGAGTATTTTTCAACCTTTTTCTCATATTCTTTCCCTCCATATCCTGAAATGAAATCTGGTGAGACAGCGATCGCACTTTCTACTTCCATTCAATACAGACATAAAATGCCGGAATATCCCTAGATAATTCCGACGATCATCCTTCTCTTCTCCCGACTCCCGACTACTGAATTATACAATAACTAATTATCTGGATACTATATAATACCATTTTCAAAAAAGAATGTTACGAATAATTTGGTTCAAGAATTTAGAATTACCTCTCCTTGAAAAGAAGAGGATTGGGTTAAAAGGAATTTTTTTCTTCTCTTGGTCGATTGGATATGGTTCGGAAACCCATCCATCCCTCGACCGCTTTTTTCTCCATGAATGGAGAGGCTTTATACCCTAATTTTTCGGTAATTACAAAGACTTTACCGAATAATTAATAATTAATAATTAATAATTAAATAATTCAGCAATATTTGCCTTCCCTCTCAAGGGTAAAAAAAGAAATAATATTTCCTTATATTCAATTCCGTAACGGTTTTAACCAAAGGTAATTATCCATTAATGAAAGTAGATGTCCCTTTGACTATAAGGATAAGTTCCGACCTAAAAAATGATATCGAAGCCATTCCTATACGACTCCTGAGTCCTCACTCCTGAGTGCTAAAAAACAGCCTACCTATTTGTAGCAAATATTTATCAAATTGGTATAAAATATGGCACAAGAACGACTAACACAAGCACAATTTACTCAACTGGTGGCAGAAGTTGAGCAATTATCTAGTCAGCGCGACGAAGAAATTGACCGAGAGCAAATGGAGCAAATTTTACCTTCAATTTGGCAGTTGAAAGCCATCAGGCTTCAGCCGATGGATGAAAACAAATTGGAGATTTTAATCTCCTGTATCCCAAAAATATGATATAATATATTCATGGGAGTAAGAACAAGGTTT
>JAAHGF010000048.1:0-24145 GCA_010672585.1 Okeania sp. SIO1I7
CTTACGGTTTAGTCCAGTCAATGCCCTTAATAAGCGGTCTTCTTTTAGAACCCGATTGATATCTAACATTGTCCCATCTCAAACACCCTACTAACTCTATACTTTACCTTATAAAGCGACAAGTCTAATATACAGCGACATGAGAATAGTCTAGCAATACTTATAGAAGACTTTGGTGGTAGTTCTTTAAATCATCTAATGTTGGAAAATAAATTCAACTTAGAAGAATTTTTAGTGATTGCAATTCAAATCACTGAGAGTCTAGCTTCTATCCATGGAGCAAACATTATTCACAAAGATATTAATCCTTCTAATATTGTTTATAATCCCCAAACTAGAGAACTCAAAATTATTGATTTCGGTATCTCTACTCGTTTAGCTTGGGAAAATTCTACGATTGACAACCCCAATCTCCTAGAAGGAACTTTAGCTTATATATCACCGGAGCAAACAGGTAGGATGAATCGGGGAGTAGATTACCGCACTGACTTTTATGCTTTGGGTGTCACTTTTTATGAATTACTAACTCATCAACTACCATTTACGACAACCGATCCAATGGAGTTAGTACATTGTCATATTGCTCAACAACCAACACCTCCTTCTGAGAAAAATTCTGAGATCCCCCAGTCAATTTCTCAAATTGTGATGACATTGTTAGCTAAAATTCCAGAAGCTCGATATCAAAGTGCTTGGGGATTAAAAGCGGATTTGTCAGCTTGTTTATATGAGTTGCGAACTAATGGTGAGATTGCTAATTTATCCCTAACCTATCACGATATTACCGATAAGTTTCAAATTCCCCACAAACTCTATGGCCGCGAAGCAGAAGTACAACAATTATTAGCCACGTTTGAACGAGTGAGTCAAGGTGCAACTGAGTTAATGCTTGTTTCTGGTTATTCAGGAATAGGTAAATCAGGTTTAGTCAATGAAATTTATTACCCAATAGTACAAAAAAAAGGATATTTTATCTCTGGTAAATTCGATCAATATAAGCGAAATATCCCCTATGATTCTCTAATTCAATCATTTCAAGATTTAGTTAAGCAGATACTCACAGAAACTGAAATCCAAATCCAAACTTGGAAGAAAAAGATTTTAGAGAAGCTTGGTAATAATAGTCAAGTTATTATTGATGTAATTCCTGAATTAGAATTAATTGTTGGCAAACAGCAATCTGTACCTCAACTTAGTTCAAGTGAGTCAAAAAATCGTTTCAACTTAGTCTTTCAAAAATTAACTGGTGTTTTCAGTAAAAAAGAACATCCCCTCGTTCTTTTCTTAGATGATTTGCAATGGACAGATTCAGCTTCTCTAGAACTGATTGAAAAACTAATCACTAATCCAGACAGTCAATACTTATTAATAATAGGAGCATATCGAGATAATGAGGTAGATGCAACCCATCCTTTAATGGTTTCTTTCGAGCGGATAAAAAAGCTCAAAGTCAAGATTAATAATATTATTCTTCATCCATTAGGAATCGATCATATAAACCAATTAGTTGCCGATACCCTGAATTGTTCACTAGAAAGGTCAAAATCTTTAGCTAAATTGCTGCTGAATAAAACTCATGGCAATCCATTTTTTTTTATTCAGTTATTCCAATCCTTATCTCAAGAAAAACTGGTCGTTTTTAATCCTTCTGAGTCTAAAAATAAACAGGAATTATGGGACTGGGATATTGAAAAGATCGAAACAGTAGAGATAACAGATAATGTAGTTCAATTAATGGTCAATAAAATTAATAAACTCGATGATTTAACAATAAAAATTATCAAATTAGCTAGCTGTATTGGTAATCAGTTTACTTTAGATATTCTCTGTTTTATTAATAGCAAACCTTCATCAGAAACAGCAATTGAACTTTGGCCTGCTCTCCAAGAGGGTTTGATTTTACCTTTAAATAACGCCTACAAAATTCCTCTAATTCAAAGGGAAATTAAGTCTATTGAAGAGCTAAATTATATTCGCTATCAATTTTTACATGACCGAGTTCAGCAAGCCTCTTATGCTCTAATTTCAGATGACAAGAAAAAAGAAATTCACCTAAAAATTGGCGAATGGCTTCTAGAAAGAACTAAAGGAAAAGATCGGAAAGAAAATATTTTTGAGATTGTCAACCACCTAAATATTAGCAGAGAACTCAGCAAAACTCAATCAGAGAGAAATAAATTGGCTGAATTAAATTTGATAGCTGCTAAAAAAGCTAAAGCAGCGATTGCTTATAAACAAGCTCTCAAATATATAGAAATAAGTCTTGAACTCTTAGCATCAAATAGCTGGACTGAACAATATAATTTAACTTTAAATATCTATGTAGAAGCTGTAGAACTATATTTCTTAAATACTGATTTTCAAGAAGCAGAAAAACAAGCTGACTGTGTTTTAAAAAATGCAAAAACTAACATTAATAGAGTGAATGTTTATGAGTTTAAAATTCATTCATATCTATCTAGGGTTAAGTTTAATGATGCGCTAGAAACTGCAAAAGAAGTTTTAGAGGAGCTAGGATTTCCTCTTCCTGAAAAACATATTAAATATCAGACATTACTAGCAAAGTTTAAAAGAAAATTGTCATTAGAAGGAAAGCAAGTTGAGGATTTAGTAAATTTACCAACAATGACCGATCCCTACAAACTTGCAGCTCTGAGAATTATGCTTTCCATTAGTTCTATTACCCATATTGCAGCTCCTTCCTTGCATAGTCCTATTTTACTTACTATAATCAATTTCTGTATGGACTATGGTAATTCATCATTTGCAGCAGCAGCTTATGTTTATGCTAGTTCTCGTCTAATTGAAATGAAAGAAATTGATTTAGCGTATCAGCTTTCTAAATTATCTTTAAAGCTTTTAGATAAATTCAATGCTAATCAATTCAAAGCTAGAATTTTTTTGGCATTTAATTCTTGTGCTAGGTACTATAAAGAGCATCTTCGAGGAACAATAGAACCATTGCTTGATGGAATTAATAGCGGTATTGAAAGTGGAGATTTTGAATTTGCTAGTTATTGTGCAATTAATTATTGTTTCCACTCATTTTTGGTAGGAGAAAATCTTGAAGTAGTGAGAAATAAGTATGATGATTATATTAATTTAATAGTCAAGCTAGGACAGAGTTATTCAGTTACATATACTAAAGTATGCAGGCAAGTTGTTTTAAAATTTTCAGGACAATTAGAGAATAAATTAAATTTATTTTCTGAAGATTTTGATGAATTGAAACTTCAACAAGATTTAGAAAAAATAGGAGATGGTTCCACCTTAAATGTTTTATACTTTGCTAGATTGTTACTGCTTTATTTTTTCAAAGACTTTAAGAATTCTCTTGAAATAGCAACAGTAGGAGAACAATACGAAAAATATGCTGGTGGTCTTATTACATTGTCTCAAAATAATTTTTACTATTCTTTAGCACTCCTCGCTGTTTGTGTCGATCAGGATAAAACTAAGCAGGATATATATTTAAAAAAAGTTTCAATCAATCAAAACTCTATGAAGTTTTGGGCTGAAAATGCTCCAATGAATTTTCAACACAAATACGATTTAGTAGAAGCGGAAAAAGCAAGAGTTTTAGGAAATTATTGGCAAGCAGAAGAATTTTATGAAAAAGCAATTCAAGGAGCAGAAAAATATGAATTTATCCACGAAGAAGCTTTAGCTTACGAACGAGCAGCAGAGTTTTATCTCGCCCTTGGCAGAAAAAAAATAGGTCAATTTTACTTAAGAAATGCCCATCATTGTTACATCCGTTGGGGAGCTAAAGCTAAAGTCAAACAATTAGAATCAGAATATCCCCAGTATTTATTAGAAATAGCAAATAAAACTAAATCAAAAATTATTGATACAACTAATTCTACCTCTGAAACTGATGGAGAAATTCTCGACTTAGCTACAGTTATTAAAGTATATAACGCAATTTCTGGTGAAATAAAACTGGAAAATCTTCTGCACAATTTAATGAAAATTGTCATTGAAAATGCTGGAGCGCAAACAGGCTTTTTAATTCTTGATCGCGAAGATAATTGGGTTATTGAAGCTCAAGGAAAAATAGATAGCGATGAAGTAATAATTTTACAATCAATTCCTATAGAATTTGTAGACTCAGAAACATCAATTCCGATTTTACCAACTACAATTATCAATTATGTAGCCCGCAGTCAAGAAAATATTGTACTCAAAGATGCAGCTCACGAAGGACTATTTATTAATGACCCTTATATTATTGCCACACAAACTAAATCAATTCTCTGTATTCCATTAATTAATCAAAGTCAATTAAGAGGAATTGTATATTTAGAAAATAATTTAACTACAGACACATTCACAGCAAAAAGAGTCGAACTATTAAAAATATTATCTGCTCAAGCTGCAATTTCCATCGACAATTCCAGACTGTATCAAACCCTAGAACAAAGAGTCGAAGAACGCACAAAAGAACTGTCTCAAACCTTAGAAATTCTCAAAGAAACTCAAGCAGAACTTATCTTTGAAAATGAGCTACTAAAAACTGCCGAACCTAGCTCTAATTTTGATTATCAAGTAGGAGGAAGTTTGCCCATGGATGCTCCTACTTATGTAGTCCGACAAGCAGACCGCACTCTCTATCAAGCCTTAAAAAAAGGTCAGTTTTGTTATATTTTGAACTCCCGACAAATGGGTAAATCTAGTCTCATGGTGAGGATGATGCACCATTTTAACCATGAAGGATATCATTGTGCTGCTATAGATTTAACCCGCATTGCTGATGAAAATGTGACAATAGAACAATGGTATCAAGGATTAGCCGTCGATCTATTGTACAGTTTTGATTTACTAACTACAGTTAATTTAAAAGCTTGGTGGAATGACCGATTAAATATTTCTCCGTTACAAAGATTCGATAGATTTCTGCAAGATATTTTATTAGTTGAACTGAATAAGAACGAAAGTAAAACTCCCAAAAAAGTATTCATTTTTATTGATGAAATTGATAGTATTTTAGGCTTAAAAATTCCGGTGGATAGCTTTTTTGCCCTGATTCGGTCTTGCTACAATCAACGAATGATTAATCCAAAATCTAGATATCAACATCTCACCTTTGCCTTGTTTGGGGTAGCAACTCCTTCAGAATTAATGACTGATATTAGGAGAACTCCTTTTAATATCGGTCAAGCAATTGAATTAGAAAGCTTTAAACCACATGAAGCACAACCTTTATTATTTGGAATAACTGAAAAAGTTAGTAATCCTCAAACTATGCTTCAAGAAATATTAAACTGGACGGGAGGACAGCCTTTTTTAACTCAAAAACTATGTCAGTTGATTCGTAATTCAAAAATACCCATTCCTGTTAATGGTGAAACAGAATGGATAGAGAACCTAGTACAAGAAAAAATTCTGACAAATTGGGAAGTTCAAGATGAACCAGAGCATTTAAAAACTATTCGCGATCGCATTCTTTACAGTCCAAACAAAACCCAACTTCTCACAATTTATCAACAATTATGGGAGCAAAAAGAGATAGCAAGCGTAGATATTCCAGTACAAAAAGAATTATGTTTGTCAGGACTAGCAATAAAGCAAAATGGGTTGCTAAAAATTCATAACCGTATTTATGAATTAATTTTTAATCGGGGTTGGATCGAGTCATTAATGGATAATGGATAATTGATAATTGATAATTGATATTGCTCTGGTTTTCCAGTATTGGAGGCAATGGTTTGTTGTACTCCTGTTATTACTTCTAATATTTCATCCCTGCCAGAAGTTGCTGGAAATGCAGCTATTTTAGTTAATCCGAAAAATGTGGGAGAAACAACAGATGGGATGAATATTATTGTTCAAGATGGGGGGGGGAGCGATCGCGCCTCTCAACCTTAAGTTTGGCTAGAGCTAAAGAGTTTAGTTGGGAAAAAACTGGTTTAGCTACTAGGGAAGTAATTCAGAACTATTATGGGAAAATAAATGCAACGTTTTAATAGTTTGGTAGTTTTGTCTGGTTGGTTGGAGGAACCTTAGATTAAGAATCCGATTATACAATATTTGTGGATTGTTCAAGACTTGAATTTAAGATTCAATAACTATTTGAGCGTGTTCGTCGGCTTTACGAGCAAAATGCGACGGCGAGTCGCATTGAGGAATACGCTCGCCGTTGGTGGATTTGGGTTAGAAGTGGAGTGGAGAGAGTAGACTTAACACAGGTACCAGAGGAAGCGAACATCCAGTTTCATAAAGGGGCCGAGGCAAGGGATTTCCTTCCTACTCCTCTTTTTTCCGTCTCCACGGCTTGCCGCATTAAGACTCTGCGAACCGTAGTTTTGTCGGGTTTATGTTTGCTTTCTATGTGCGCTCGTACCGGAACTTTTCCGAAATTTGCTCTCTTTCCTTTCTTTCCGTGTCTTGCCTTCCACTAAAATAATCCTCAGAGGTTAACTTTTCTCTTGATATTACTAAACTGTATTTTTTTTACCTTCGAGGCGTATTCCATGTTTGGATTGCCGTTCCATCTCTTACTTCGCGCCATAACCTACTATCCTGATCTCCACCGGAGTTTCTACCTTGACGCTACTATTTTCTATAATACTCACATTTTCGGGATCACGCACTAAATCAATCATTTGTCTATTCGCACGTAATTCCACACAGTCAGAAACCACTGGATAACACAGGACTGCATCATTTGCACTTACATTTATCGACATCATCTTCGCCTGTACAACATCTTCGCCGAAATTAACCCACAACACATCCCCTTTGTCCAATACTTCTGCACATTGCTCTGGTACTGTTACTTCGCAGGATTTTTGCGTCCATGCCATCGCCGATGATACATGAGTTACTTGGACTATTAACATTAACATTATTACTGCACTAAGCATTTTTACGTACTCAATGGTTTTCTGTTTGATCCTCATTAGTTTCACCTGATATACAACAAAATCAAATCCGTTTGGTCCCTAATGTTAAGTCAGAACTAGGGTTGTGAACTTCACCTCCGTTGTTTCTTTCTCATTTACATCAGACCTGGAAGTTTTATAATCACTGACTCTAGGTGCCATAACAATTTTCTAATACGTCGTATGTTAAATAGGTATAATAACCACAGCCATCGCACGCAGTTTCGTTTTCAACCTTTACCATATTAGGAGTACTTGAGGCTGGAACTATGCATAATGATGTTTCCCCCTGATTTAGGGTTCCCTTACAAAGCTCTGATTGCGACTCGATATTGAATACCAAGTAAGAAATGGAGAGATTGGTGGGCATTGTGTTCGCCAATGGTATGAACAGACTACAATTTGAGTCGGTAGTTGCAATGCTCGACTCCTTACATTTGAGATTTTGGCTAGCTGAAGCTATTGCCGGACTCATAACCCACAACGAAATCATGATGGTAACAGCCATCAGGATGCTTACTATTTTTTTCATTTCTATTTGTCCTCACTATTAGGTTTACCTTTTCTGTCTTTACAGCGCTTTTCAAATTGATGAACCACATCTTCATAAGCAAAACCTTGTAGGGATTGTCCATGGAGCGTCTTGACTGTGGTTTACCCAAATGAAAACCGCTGTAAGACATTGCAGTTCTCTTTTTTTTGACCTCTTCCTTTGTTTTCTTCAATTCCTCGGTTTGTACTAATTTTAATGGTGATAGAAAGAACAAACCGCCAAGATTAGTCTTTGTTTTGTTTTATCCTAACTGAGGACTTATATCATGTCCGGATGAACAGTTATAAATAACTAGGGAGTCCTCAGGATTCAGTCCTCAGAAGTCAGGAGGGAGAAGAGAGGAAATAAAGAATATATCAGGAGGAGAAGAAGGAGAAAGTTTTTTGATCACTAATTAAGCTGACATGATATTACGCACAACCATAAATCAGCAAACGGCCCTTCGCCCCTACAGGTGATGTATAATTTAATATTTTGTGTAAGTTCTGCTACTAATACTCAAGAGATTGACGTTCGCCTAAGTTTTTATACTGGTTTTCACAAAGGTAGATTACAAAACTTGTGCTTTCGGCCTCCAGCATAGCTGCCTTTAAGCCAAAATCTTTGTATTCTATGTTAATGAAAACTGCTATAAATATACCAAATGGGGCCTAGAAGGAAATCTCCGCTATTATTTGGTATTCTAAATAGGGAGTTATACCACTTGGATCGCACTTCGTCTTGTTTCTAATGTAGCCTACACTAGGATATGGGGAGGCCGGAATGGTGCATAATTCTCCTTGTCCTTTTTCTAGGTATCCCTGACAAATTATGCCGTTTTCCTCCGTGTCCACCGAGTAATTGATGGTGACATCGCTGATATTATTGTTCAACAATGAGACTAAAAGAGCAGAATTTCCGGTATTTACCGGAGCAAAACTCTCGCAACTGATTGTGTTCTGGTTGGCTGAAGCAATTGCTGGATTTATAACCCAGAAGTAAATCATTATTACAACAGTAGTTAAGATGCTTGCTAGTTTTTTCATTCCTTTTATATTAGTCATGGAAATTTAACCGTTCTACTAAACTTACCCAAACTTACCCATACACGATTGCATAAGCTTTGGAGCTAGCTTCCTGCTTTGCTGACGCAATGCTGCGCAAACACTGAAGACCACCGACCGCAGTCTGCAACTCATCTTCTCCACAGGCTTAAATTCGATCTTGACTCAAGCTACTGATATACATAGTTTTTCAAGTTAACGGCAGCATTAAAGTCTCTGTCAGCCTGAAAACCGCATCCACTACACTTAGCTGTTTTGTGGTGCAACTCATCTATCAGGTTTCTAATTTTTGACCTTTAAACAGTTTATAAAGTGTCTCCTTTTCAGGAATATGCTCACAGTTGGTGGAGAAAAGTAAAGAAGATAAACTTCCTTACCTTTCCATCCTAGCGTCAGGCGATTAGCCTAAATATACGATAGCGATTGCGTTTGTTCATACATAGGCAACCATTAACTATTTGACGTTTATAGTCACTTTGCCTTGTAGTCTTGGGCACTGATCTACTGCGTCGTATGTTAATGTGGGAGTTATATTACTTGGATCGCAAGCCGTGTTATTTTGAAGGCGGACGATATTAGGATTACTCGCAGCAGGGACGATGCAAGAAGTTGTCGATCCCTTAGGTAGAGACCCACTACACACTAAGGTACTCGTAGTGCTGTTGTATATCTCATAATTGACCGTTGCATCCGAGATATTTGTGTTCGCCAATGGGATGAATAGAGCACAACCTGGCTGGCTACTTTCAATGGCAGCCCTGCCACACGCGATATCGGTACTCGCTGAAGCAGTTGCTGGATTCATAACCCACAAGGAAATCATCATTACAATAGCTGTTAGGATGCTTGCTAGTTTTTTCATTTCTATTAGTCCTCTTTTAGATTTACGGTTGTAAGCTTCTCTTACAACTCTGTCTTTAAGACGTTCCGGTTCTCTTTTTTTTGACTTATTCTTTTCCTTTTTGTTTGTTTTCTCTAATTCCTCGAGCGGGTCACATAGTATAAATAATCAGGACTTACGCATTTTTATGGTAAAAACGCTATATATACCATAGTGCTATAGTTTTTATCTACTATATGCAGTGTCTTTGCGTAAGTCCTGAATAATATCTATCAAGCTACCGATTTTTATACTACTTTTGACGTTATAGTTCGTAAAAATATAGTCAAATATGACATATCCTTCGGATCGCAGGTGTTACTCTGACTGGGTGAACTACAACACCCTCGCTTCCCATAGTAAAAGACATTTGGGACTGCTTTTCTCATTCTGTTCAGAGAACCGTTGACATCAGCATTAATTAATCCAATGCTTGCGGTACGATACAAACCTCTTTGTCTTGATGCAGTCGCTCATGGGGGAAACCCCCAAGACCGCGCTGCATCGCTTTACTCTTTTTCCTGAAAAGGTGACATGATTTTTCTCACTTTTGTTGTAAACAGGAATCAAATCATTATCTATAAAACTTGATGCGGAGGTGTAAGATTCTTCTGTAATAATTACATCTATCCCTACCATCGTGGCTTTATAAGATAATATTTCTATTAACCTGTTATAGGGAACAGATACAAAGTTTTGATTATTTCTTTTTCCTAAATTTATCTTCTGCTTCCACTCTTCATTGTGCCCTATTATCAATGTTTCTAACCAAAAACATTACCGTCACTTAATTCAAACTCTGTTGTCGTCACTCGGACTACCTTGATTGAGTTTTCATCCATTGCCTCATTCCACTCATTTGTTACCTAATTTCATCTTATACCATTTTTATACGAATAACAACAACTTTCTACATTTTTAGTTCAACAGTTAATCACCCCCCTGTATCCATCAACGACCTATGCCAAATCCACTGAATACCCTTCAATGAACTCCAAACACTAGAGAAAAGTTTCATCTCTCCCATTAACCGAGATATTAACCCAGATTTACTATTATCCCCTGCCAAACTCCACCACATAACATACGGTCTCAACCATCGCCTCTGCTCCCTTGATAAGCAACAAGCAAGAGATTTTTTCTGGTAACTTTTGCTAGCAGTTGATAGGCAACAAGCAACAGACAAAAAGGAAGCAATTTTTTCAGATAATGAGCGGTACAAAAAAAGATTTTTCTGGTAACTTTTGCTTCCAGTTCCAAGAATTGGTTTAATAAAATTACTGATTTTCTCGAAATATCTATTATCCTTTGACACAGAATCCAGTTGAACAGTTGTCATTGCGACTATAGGAAGCAATCTCCTAAACCCCTGAGATTGCTTCCTTCCACTCCGTGACCGTCGCAATGACTTGGATATAGTAATTCTCCGGATTTGATATGACTCTACCGAACTTTCGACACACCCATCCTTTTCTACTTCAACTACCTCGACACATTCTACTTCTGTTAATTCTGTAGCATTCTCCTGAATCTCCCGATCAACTTGCTCCCTTGACTCGACAGCACCCTCCACATACTCTTGTTTTTCTGCCTCAACTAAGCGATCGCTCTCTACTTCTTCCCATACTATTTGCCTTTCCTGAATAGTCTGACCTACATTATCCCCTGACTCCACACAACCATCCACAAACTCAGATTTTTCTACCTCTACCACTTCTTCTTGTGATGGGAACCCACCCCTCGCCCCTCCCCCTCCCAGGAGGGGAAGGTGGGGTGATAGAGAGATAGAATAACGATCAAATATAGCGCGATCGCATTGCAATTGTTTCGTCCCTATTTCCAACCCTTTCCTTTCTTCCGACTCAATTCTCTGCTGCTTTTCCTCATATTTCCTTTGGGTAGACAACTTCCGACCATAACCTGCCGTAACACTTACTTTCTCCCCCCTCCCTAGAAAATAGTCGCTCAACTTCTCTTTGAGCTTTTTCTTGGCCACATATATCCGCCTGGATACATTGTTGTAGGATATCCCTTGCCGTTCCGCAATTTCTGTATGGGTAAGCTCTTCATAAAAATGTAAAATAAAAGTCTCCCGTAATTTTTCCGGTAAATCAGCGATCGCCCGTCGAATCTCAATAGACCTCTCCTCTCTCTCCAGAAAACTCTCTGGCGACTCCACCGAAGAGGCTATACTCATATCCTGAGTATCCCCCACCAATTCAATACTTTCAACATCCGTAGCGCCTCGAGAACGTTCTCGAATAATATCAATACAGAGGTTACGAGTCAGCTTGATCGACCAGGCCTTAAAATTAGTAATTTTCCCCTCAAACTTTTGTACCTTTTCCCAAGCTTTTAGCGCCGCCCGACTCAGAGCATCCTCCGCGTCTGTTCGGTTAGAGTTCATTAACCTCAGACAGCACCGATAAAGCATATCTTCATGTTCAGTCCATTGCTCCCAAAACTGATCAACCAGACCGGAATTGCTCCTTTTGGTTAAAGCAAAGTCCATTATATTTCTCTTCCATCTGCTGACTATCTACATAAATAAAGACGTAAGGGTATTTATTGATATGACTAATCAAACCTCATATAAAACCTCATATAAAACCTCATATAAAACCTCATATAATTAGGCTTTTCTTCATAGTGAAAATCAACTGTTATTAGCTTTCACAAGTTAAATCATTTGTCAATCTCATAAAACCTATATAAATTTTCCGTACCCATAAGTTAAATCATTTGTCAATCTCATAAAACCTATATGAATATTTATTCAACAAACAATAGACAGCAAGCATTAACGAAGTCAGAAGTCATAAGTCAGAAGTCAGAAGTAGGGCTTGCTGATTAAATATAAAAGCATTGATTGGTATTGGTTTGCTGCCTTTTTTGGCCTTTAAAAAGTGCGCCTATTTTCGGTCATACTAGCTCAAAAAGCCAGTATTTTGGGATGATTATGACAGAAAAATCACTCATACAATTTTTACGACTACCTCCTCTATAATTTCCATTTCTCCTGTCTCCTGTCTCCTGTCTCCCCCTCCTGGGAGGGGGAGGGGCGAGGGGTGGGTTGTCTCCTACCCCTACCAAAAAACTTTCCATACGCAAACCCTAATTAAAATGTTCCATATTTGCCCCATCTCCCCTACTCCCCAGAGGGAGGCCAGAAGCTCCTACTTCAAAGGCCCAGAAGTAGGCTGGAAAAAAAGCGATCGCCTCCTTCTTAGCTATGGAGCGATCGCCCTTCATCTGCAAAAATTCTCAAAATGATAGGTAAATAATTCAAAATTATGTATTCAATCCGGAAGTGCTATTCTCTTTGTTGAGAGTGAGAATAACTTAATCTTGACGAGGAGTGAAAATTATGGTAGCAACACCATCATTCAAACCAACTTACGAACAAAAAACTTTTAACTTATCATCCACAGCAATCACAACAACATTGCCTTGGAACAATACCTCACTGCCCACAACACCCCTATTTGGTACAGATGGCATCCGGGGCAAAGCAGGGGAACTATTAAACGCCCCCCTAGCCCTACAAATAGGTTTTTGGGCCGGACAGGTATTGCGCCAATATTCTCCAAACTGTGGCCCTGTAATTATGGGTCAAGATACCAGAAACTCAGGCAATATGCTGGCAATGGCTTTATCAGCAGGTTTAACAGCAGCAGGATTAGAAGTTTGGAATTTAGGCTTATGTCCCACTCCTTGCGTTGCCTATCTTACAAGTGTTTCAGAAGCAATAGGTGGAATAATGATTTCTGCTAGTCATAACCCCCCCGAAGACAATGGAATAAAATTTTTTGGCTCCGATGGTACAAAGCTCTCTTCAGAATTACAGAAACAGATAGAATCTGGAATTAGAGGAATAGCAGATTTTCCTGCCATCCATAGTAACTGGGGACAACATTACCATAGACCAGAATTAGTCAAGGAGTACCAAGCATCTCTACATTCTCCTTTAATACCAGGACATTTGCAGGGAATGAAAATAGTTCTGGACTTGGCCTGGGGAGCAGCAGTTCATACCGCCCCAGAAGTTTTCAAGGCAATGGGGGTAGAAGTCATTTGCTTACATGACCAACCAAACGGCGATCGCATCAATGTTAACTGCGGTTCAACCCATCTCCATCACCTCCAAGAAGCAGTAGTAGAACATAATGCTGATATGGGATTTGCCTTTGATGGAGATGCTGACCGAGTATTAGCAGTAGATTCTCAAGGTCGTTCTATTGATGGAGACTATATACTCTACTTCTGGGGTCAAAGCTTAAGTCAAGCTGGCTTACTACCAAACAATTTGATAGTAACTACAGTCATGGCCAATTTAGGCTTTGAACGTGCTTGGCACAAACAGGGTGGACAAATATTAAGGACAAAAGTAGGAGACCAATATGTTCATGTAGAAATGCAACGGACAGGGTCAATGTTAGGAGGGGAGCAATCAGGACATATTCTCTGTCCTCACTATGGCATTTCAGGAGATGGTCTAATGACAGCCTTGCATTTGGCAACCCTCGTCAAAAATTCTGGAGTCTCCTTAGCAGAATTAGTAGAACAAAGCTTCCAGACCTATCCCCAACTGCTCCGAAATGTCCGGGTAGAAGACCGCGATCGCCGAGCCAACTGGCAAAAATGCGAACCATTAGTCAGAGCTATAGACGAAGCAGAAACAGCTTTAGCAGATGTAGGGCGGGTTTTAGTCCGAGCCTCTGGCACAGAGCCACTAATTAGAGTTATGGTAGAGGCAATTAATGCTGAACTTGCAAGCTACTGGACAGAGAACTTAGTTTTAGCAGTCCAGCAACATCTGGTGTGACGTTTCCTAAATTTAGAATTTAGAATCCAGAATCCAGAATCAAGAATCCAGAATTATTAAATTCAGAAATTAACAAATTATACCAAATTGAAATGAAGCTGCATAGAATAATATTTCAAGCATAATTGACCGCAGATAGGAGTAGATAGAGATAGATCGATTTAATGAGTTTCATAATTCTATGCAACCTCATATAAAACTGGTATTAACCATTTTTTAATTCTAAATTCTAAATTCATATAGACCATTTTTTAATTCTAAATTCTAAATTCTAAATTCTTAATTTACTAAGAATGCCGACAAAACAAAAGTCTAAAAAAAAATCAAAAAGCAAATCAAAAAAGAAAGGCAAACCTGCTGCTCCTGCGATTAGCAAAAAGGAATTAGCTGCCAGAAAGCGCCAAAGAGCTAAACAAATTCAGAAGGTTATTGGCGATCTGGTTACTTATGGTGGTCTTGGTCTTGTTATTGGTATAACCTTATTTTTCGTAGCGGAACCAAAAATAGCCCTCGCTGGTGGTGGTGGCATAGTAGTTTTAGGTCTTTCCTTCAAGTATCCAATTTTAGGGCTTTGGGGATTTATGATTTATATGCCCTTTGCTGGCACTGTGACTTACTGGATCGGTGGAGGAAGTCCCATATTTCAGTTAGCTAAAGATGGCTTCTTCATTCCAGCAATGATTGGCATTGGTATGTGGTGTAAGCAGACAGGAAATCCATTCATCATTCCCAAAGCACTGAAAAATCCCCTGTACCTTTTATTGGGCTTTTGTCTACTTACTTTAGTGATGGTTAATGGTGCTCAACAGCTTGACCCACCCAGACCAGGAGATCAACCAATTGGTATGGGAATATTGGGACTCAAAGCAATGATTGGCTACTTACCTCTAATCACAGGGGCTTATTATAAACTCAAAAGTAAAAAAGAATTATTATTTGCAGCTCGTCTTACACTCATTTTAGCTATTATCTGTTGTTTACTTGGTATAGTACAGTACCAATTCCTTGCTTCTGGAAAGTGTAACGGTACTCGTGGTTTGACTGGAGGCGAATTATTTAAGGCAAGCTTAGAAGCTAAATGTTTAATAGGAGGCGCTCTGCTATTTAGCCCTAGTCAGGGTGTAATTCGTTTACCTGGTACTTTTGTTGCACCTTGGCAATGGGGATGGTTCTTGATTTCTAATGCTGCTTTTACTTTTGCAGTTGCTTTTAGTGACCCCTCTCCTCTCTGGCGAATAGGGGGTTTACTTGGAATGGCAGTAGTTTTTGTTAATGCAGCTATTAGCGGTCAAAGAATTGCTCTAGCTCTGGTTCCCACAGTAACAATAATACTCTTAGTCTTAACAGGTCAGATCGCTAACCTCAAAAAGTTTCTTCCTATTGGTATTGGACTCGGTGTTGTCCTGGGAGGAGCAATAGTATCCAATCCCGCAGTTGTTCAGGAGCGGATAGATAGTTTTATCAGTCGCTGGCAAGCTTCACCACCAACTGCTTTTATTACCCAACAATTTGAAGAGTCTAGTCATTCACAAGAAGGATTTTTTGGCAATGGGTTAGGGCGAGCTACCAACTCAGCCCGAGTTTTTGGTAGAACTAGGTTAATTGAGACTTATTACCCTAAATTAATCTATGAAATAGGACCTATAGGTACAATTGCAATGTTAGTCCTATTAACAAGTATTACTGTTGCTGGCTTTAAAGCTTATCGCTCAGTTAAAGATAAAAATCTACGCAGTTTGGGTGCAAGCTATTGGGTTTTTGTTCTAATTATTAGCTATAACACTTATTATTACCCTCTTGATGTAGACCCAGTTGCAGTTTATTATTGGTATTTTGCTGGGGTAGTTTTCAGGTTGCCAGTAATTGATAAACAGGAGCAAGCAAGAATTAAAGCGGAAGAAGAAATGGAAAATGGTAAAAAATAAGAAGGAGAAAAATGAACGCACAATCTCTAACAGAAGAAAATAAACAATTAACTATTCCTATTTCTGTTGTTATTCCTACCTATAACCGGGAAGAAGCTCTGGTAGATACGATCGCTGATGTTATAAAACAAGATTATCCTAATTTTGAAGTTTTGGTAGTAGACCAGACTGCTACTCATAAACCAGAAACTCAAACTTATTTAGAGGAAGTAGCTAATGCTGAAAAAATTAAATTGTTTCACCTCAGTTGGGCGAGTTTACCAGGGGCAAGAAATTATGCTGTCAGACATTGTAGTGGCGAAATAATTCTTTTTATTGATGATGATGTACGTTTGGAAGAAGGATTTTTAGCGGCTCATGCTCGCAATTATGTCGCTCACCCAGAAGTAGGAGCAGTGGCGGGACGAGTATTTGATCGCATGAAATTAGGAGATTCTGGTGGAGAGTTGGAAATAGAAGATTTGCCCCCTGAAGCATCAGATCCTGGTATTGCTTGGTATCACATAGATTTGGTACATACAGTTAAGGCTCAACGAGTGATATCAGCTAGAGGTTGTAATATGTCTTATCGCCGAGATATTTTTACTAAGTATGGTCTTAGTTTTGATGAGCGGTTTCGGGGTAGTGCAGTACGCGAAGAGTCAGATTTTTGTTTGAGGTTAAGACAAACTGGTTATCAAATTTGGTATGACCCTGAAGCTTATCTAGTTCACTTGGGTGAAGAAAGCGGGGGTTGCCATGATATTTCAACGCGATCGCTCAAATATCAAGTTACTTTTTATCACAATCACTTTTTCATGGGATTAAAAAATCTGACTCCTAATCAATGTCTGCGTTTCTTTGCTAAATTATTTGATTGTCATGTTTTGGGAAACCCTCCTTGTTATAAAGGTGGCTCCCCTATCAAAATAATTACCCGTGGAGGTTTCTATACTCTTGGTTTTTTGAGTGCTGTTCAAACAAGGGTTAAATCTATTTGGGATGACGGGCAAATTTATACAAAAAAAGTCAAAAGTTAATAATTCAAAATTCAAAAGTCAAAAGTCAAAAGTAAGAAGGTAATAATTCAAAAGTCAAAAGTTAAAAGGTAATAATTAAAGAAAGTTACAAGGTAAGTATTCCGCAGGAAGAGCTGACCGCTAATAGCTGAATGCTTACGTTAATATATCTGATTTAGTAGCTTGGTTAGATCAAACTAGGAATGAATAATTAATAATGAATAATTAATAATGAATAATTAATAATGAATAATGAATCATTAACAAGTAAAGTAGGGGGCTTTGTTCTGCAACATATAAAGCGTCAGTTTTGCGTTAGTAAATAGCCATTCGTCCTTACTGCTCCTATTATAAGCATTCAGCCGTCAGCTAGCCTCCTCCGGAGGAACTGCGAACTTCAGCTATTGCTTTTAGTTTAGGATAAAAGCTTTATTAATTGTCTTACTACAAAAGTTGCCTCCCTTACCCTTAAAGTTAGTTGTTAATTTAAACGCTGTCCTATATGAGAGAATCTTGTTGGTGATAGCTGACAGCTAATAGCTGTTTGCGCAGAATTCCGCAGGAAATGCTTACGTTTCATAAATACTAAATCATACAAGAAAAACTATGAAAATATTAGTAGCTAGCCACACTTATATTGTTGACTTAAACCGGGAAAAATTACGCGCTTTAGCTAAACTTGAATCTGATATTGAAGTTACGGTTGTTGTTCCTAAACGTTGGAATCCAAAAGGAGTACAAAGTCAAATTGTTGAAACCCAATTTATTGATGAGGGTTCTTTTCAAGTAGTACCTATTTCTAATTACAGCGAAAATAATCAAGCTTTACTAACTTTTGGTCCTGATTTAATTAGTTTGCTAAGAAAATTCAAGCCCGATATTATTCAAGTAGAACAGGGTTCTAAAGCTTTAACTTATGCTCAATTTATTACTTTTAATAAACTTTTAGGACTCAAAGCTAAAAATCTCTTTTTTACTTGGTGGAATCTACCTTATGAACTTAAGTTTCCCATTTCTTTATTGGAATCTTATAACCTTAAGAATACTGATGGAATTGTTGCTGGAAATAAGGATGGAGAAGATATTTTAAGAGAACGAGGCTACAAAGGGCCGATTAAAGTCATGCCTCAATTGGGAGTAGATGAAAGTTTGTTTAAACCAGCACCTCAGCCAGAATTAAAAGATAGTTTGGGAATTAAAACTGATGATTTTGTGGTGGGTTTTGTGGGTCGTTTTGTTGAGGAAAAGGGATTACTCACACTAACTGAAGCTTTGGCAGGTTTACAAGAAAAATCGTGGAAATGGTTATTATTAGGAAGAGGTGAATTACAATCGACGCTGTTAGAAAAAGCAGCAGAATTAGGAATTAAAGATAGGCTGATTTTAGTAGAAAGTGTTCCCCATGACCATGTACAAAAATATATTAATCTGATGAATACTTTAGTTTTGCCATCAGAAACTACTTATAAGTTTAAAACTTTAACTTCTGTGGGTTGGAAAGAACAATTTGGTCATGTTTTAATTGAAGCAATGGCTTGTCAAGTGCCTGTAATAGGTTCTGATTCTGGAGAAATTCCTCATGTAATTGGAGATGCTGGTTTGGTTTTTCCAGAGGGAAATTTTGAGGATTTGAGAAGTTGTTTAATGCAGTTGATGGAGCAAAAAGAATTAGTTGAAGAATTAGGGGGAAAAGGTTATGAAAAAGCAATGAATCAGTATACAAATCAAGCTTTGGCTAGGCAGTTATTTAATTTTTATCAGGAGTTGGTATAGACTTTTTTGGTAAGGAAGAAGGAAGAAGGAAGAGGGAAGAGGGAAGAGGGAAGAAAGTGTTTATTTAAGTAGACGGAGATAAATAATTTAGGACTTACCGAAAAATTGTGGTTTAAAGCCTCCCCTTTTAAGGGGATAATAAGCGGTCGAGGGATGGCGAGGTCTCCTCGCCATATCCAATCGACCAAGAGAAGAAAAATTTTCTTCTCTTTGTCAATCCTCTTCTTTTCAAGGAGAGGTAATTATTCATTATTCATTATTCATTATTCATTGTTGAAGCACCTCAAGGTATTTCCGTCCGAAGCGACCGATATGGAAGCAATCTCAAATCCTAATTTTTCCTACCTTATGGATAAGTCGTTTCAACAATTAATAATTAATAATTAATAATTAATAATTAACAACTTACCTCTTATTTTCAAGGAGAGGATTGACTCAAAGGAAAATTTTTTCTTTTTTCTCATTTAAAGGAGAGGCTTTAAACCTTAATTATTTGGTAATTAATAAAAAGGAAATTATTTGGAAATTCCAGAAGTAATTGAGATTGTTTCTTTCCAATCCGTTCCAGTTGCAATGACATTTTACATTTTAATTATATCTAAATACTTAATCTAGGATATTAGTTATCTAGAAAAGAAGAAAGAAAGTGTTTAGTTATCTACCAGAGAAAGAAAAATCTTACTTTGTCTGAGTTTTAAGCTTTTGATATGTCTATACTTATCCTTAAACTGCTATATTAATAAGTTTTGATAATTCAACTTAAAGATGTGATTGTTGTCAAATTAATTATGTTAGTATAGGAGGCAAAATTTTTTTCCAATTTTCACCTTGGAGGACTAAATGGCAGACCTTTTATGGACGGGAAATGGTGATGGCTCATCCTGGACCGATGCAGCCAACTGGGACACCAATACTGTCCCTACAGCAGTAGATAACGTTACAATTAACGGCTTTGTTGACGTAACTCTGGACACAAACGCAACAGTCGCTACACTAAATTTAAACGGGGGTGCGGATCTTACTAACTCAGGCGAACTAAATGTTACAACATTAAATTGGACGGCTGGAACCTTCGCTGGTACTGGCAGTATCAATATTCCAGCAACTACAGGTACTCTTAATATCAGTGGTACAGGTTCCAAGACTTTAAATACAACTATCAATAATGCTGGTACTGCTACTTGGACAGGTACAGCAGATATATCTAGTTTTGACGGAACTTTCAATAACTCTGGCCAGTTTGATATCCAAACCTCCCAAACCTTCAATCCGATACTCAACAACACAGGTACAGTCACTAAGTCAGCAGGTAATGGAACTGTAACTTTTAATGATGATATAAATAATAGCGGGACAGTAGATGTTCAAATAGGGACTGTTAGTCTAGGTGATTTTAGTGCAAACCACACCAACACCGGAACCTTGAATGTAGCTGACGGAGCAACTCTGGAAGTTAGTAGTGGCACTTTAACTCTGAACCCTGGAACTACCTTCACTGGCACAGGGTTAGTCAGACTATCTGGTTTTAGTACTACTATTGCTCTAGAAACCTCACCAGCTACACCTGTAAATATTGCTAACTTTACCCAAGAAGGCGGTACTTTCAATGGGGGTGGTACCCTCAATATTACTGGTAATCTTAATTGGACAGGTGGAACTCAGGGAGGCGCAGGTAATACTACTCTAGCTGCGGGCGCGATCGGTAATATCAGTGGTACAGATCAAAAGAGTCTTACGGAACGTACTTTCAATAACCAAGGGACTACTACTTGGAGTGGTACGGGAAATATCTCGGCTCAAGATGGTGCTACTTTCAATAATAGTAGCACGTTAGATATTCAGAACTCTGAATTATTTTTTGGTGACTCTGATGGTTCTACCTCTTTCAATAATAGTGGTACGGTCACTAAGTCAGCAGGTACAGCTAATACTGATTTTGGGGATAACGTCTTTAACAATACCGGCACAGTTAACGTACAGACAGGTACTCTGTTTGTTGGAGATGGGGGCGGCAGCAGCACTGGTACATATAATGTTGCTGATGGAGCCGTCTTAGGATTTGGCGAAGCTAGTGGTTTCGGTTCTCACACTCTTAATGATGGTGTAACATTTACCGGGCAAGGTTTAGTTCGGCTCATAGATGGTACTCTCAACCTAGAAACTGCTGCTGACTCACAAATAGCTATAGCTAACTTTGAACAAACTGGTGGTACTCTCGCTGGTACTGGAAACTTCCGAGTAGTAGCTCCCACACCAGCAGAAGGAGAAACTCCTCAAACTAGCAGTTTCACTTGGAGTGGTGGTACTCAAAGTGGTACAGGTACTACGACTATTGGGGCTGGTACAACTGCTAATATTAACGGTACAACTCAAAAAACTCTTACCCAACGTACCTTTAATAACGAAAGCACTATTACTTGGAGTGGTACAGGAAATCTCTCAGCTCAAGATGGTGCTACTTTCAATAATGCTGGTACGTTAGACATTGAAAACTCTCAAGTATTTTTTGGTGATAACGCAGATGGCTCTACTTTCAACAACACGGGTACTGTAACTAAATCAGCAGGTACAGGTGCTACTGATTTTGCGGATAACGCCTTTAACAATACCGGCACAGTTAACGTACAGACAGGTACTCTGTTTGTTGGAGATGGGGGCGGCAGCAGCACTGGTACATTTAATGTTGCTGATGGAGCCGTTTTAGGATTTGGCGAAGCTTCTGGTTTTGGTTCTAACACTCTTAATGACGGTGTAACATTTACCGGGCAAGGTTTAGTTCGGCTCATAGATGGTACTCTCAACGTAGAAACTGCTGCTGACTCACAAATAGCTATAGCTAACTTTGAACAAACTGGTGGTACTCTTGCTGGTGCTGGCAACTTCCGAGTAGCAGCTCCCACACCAGCAGAAGGAGAAACTCCTCAAACTAGCAGCTTCACTTGGAGTGGTGGTACTCAAAGTGGTACAGGTACTACGACTATTGTGGCTGGCACAACTGCTAATATTAGCGGTACAGATCAGAAAAGTCTTACTGAACGTACTTTCACTAACGAAAGCACTGTTACTTGGACAGGTACAGGAAATATCTCAGCTCAAGATGGTGCTACTTTCAATAATATTGGTACGTTTGATATTCAGAACTCTGAGTCATTTTTTGGTGACTTTGATGGTTCTACCTCTTTCAATAACAGCGGTACCATAACCAAAACATTAAGTACAGGTGCTACTGATTTTGAGGATAACGTCTTTAACAACACTGGTACTGTAGATGCTCAGATAGGTTCAATTCTTCTTGGTAATGGTGGTACTAGCACTGGTACATTCAATACTGCTGAAGGTGCCGTAGTAGAATTTGATGGTGGCACTCATAACTTAAATCAAGGAGCAGCTTTTACAGGTGAGGGTACAACCATAGTTTCAGGAGGTACATTCAGTGTAGGTGGTGCTACGACTGACACCATCAATGCGGTAAACTTTGAGCAGAGTGGTGGTACTGTTAATGGTCCTGGAAATCTGAATACCACAGGTACTTTTGAATGGAGTGGCGGTACTCAAGGCGGTGTTGGTAGTACAACTATTGGCGCGGCAGGTACTCTGAATATTACTGGTAATTTTGGCCAAACTATCGACGAACGAACTATTGATAACAACGGTACTACTAACTGGTCGGGTACTGGAAATATTAATGCTAATAATGGAGCCATTTTTAACAATAATGGCACATTCAATATTTCCAATAACGCTACATACAATGGTGATTTCAGCTCTACTGCCGAACAATTCAACAATGCTGGTAGTGTTGTTAAAACTTCCGCTGGTGATACTCAGTTTGAAGATGTTGTTTTTACCAACTCTGGAACGATAGAACTTCAAGAGGGAAATCTGTCAGTCGTTCGGGAGACTTTTGTTAGTGATGGTGGTACTATTACAGAAGTTAACGGTACTGTCGATCTAACTGAAACAGATGTTGTCGCTCAAAATACAGTTCCAACACTTGATGTTAATGCGGGATTAACTATAGAGGATGGTGCAACTCTACCAATCTTAAATACTAACCTGCAAATTACTGATGTAGAACAACCCGCAGAGGAAATTACTTACACTGTTAATACTCTTCCCACTGTAGGTAATTTACTTTTAAGTGGTACTCCTCTAGCTGTTGGTGGGACTTTCACTCAAGCTAACATCAACGGTAGCCAGTTATTATATCAAAATAACGATGGTGGTGGAGATGTTGGTGATAGTTTTGTCTTTACTGCAACTGACGGAGCAGGTGGTGTAATTGGGCAAACTACATTCAATATTACTGTAACTCCTGTACCAAACCAACCCCCAGTATTGTCCATCAATGGTGGAGTCAGCCTAGATGATGGTGCTAACGCAGCCATTTCTAATGCTGTATTAACAGTCACAGATCCTGACAATACATCAGATGAAGTCACTTATACCGTCACTGAGTTACCAACTAATGGTCAGTTACTACTAGACGGTGCGCCAGTTGCAGTCAACGGTATGTTCACTCAGGCAAATATTAATGCTGGTTTATTAACTTACCAAAACACTGCTGGTGGAAATGAACAGAGCGATAACTTCACTTTTACAGTCAGCGACGGTGAAGGGGGAGAAATTGCAGCTACTTCCTTTGACATTACAGTTAACCAGACACCAGCACCTCCACCACCACCTCCACCAAATGAACCCCCAGTATTAGCAACTAACGCTGGAGTTAGTCTAGACGATGGTGCTAACGCAGCCATTTCTAACGCTGTCTTAGCAGTCACAGATACTGATAATCCACCAAATGAAGTTACTTACACCGTTACTGAGTTACCAACTAACGGTCAGTTAATACTCGACGGTGCAGCAGTAGCAGTAAATGGTACATTCACTCAGGCAAATATTAATGCTGGTTTATTAACTTACCAAAACACTGCTGGTGGAAATGAACAGAGCGATAATTTTACCTTTACAGTCAGCGACGGTGAAGGGGGAGAAATTGCAGCTACTTCCTTTGACATTACGGTTAATCAACCAGCACCACCACCTCCACCAAATGAACCCCCAGTATTAGCAACTAACGCTGGAGTTAGTCTAGATGATGGTGCTAACGCAGCCATTTCTAACGCTGTCTTAGCAGTCACAGATACTGATAATCCACCAAATGAAGTTACTTACACCGTTACTGAGTTACCAACTAACGGTCAGTTAATACTCGACGGTGCAGCAGTAGCAGTAAATGGTACATTCACTCAGGCAAATATTAA
>JAAHGF010000048.1:24245-32823 GCA_010672585.1 Okeania sp. SIO1I7
TCACAGATACTGATAATCCACCAAATGAAGTTACTTACACCGTTACTGAGTTACCAACTAACGGTCAGTTAATACTCGACGGTGCAGCAGTAGCAGTAAATGGTACATTCACTCAGGCAAATATTAACGCTGGTTTATTAACTTACCAAAACACTGCTGGTGGAGATGAAAACAGCGATAACTTTACCTTTACAGTCAGCGACGGTGAAGGAGGAGAAATTGCAGCCACTTCCTTTGACATTACAGTTAATCAACCAGCACCACCACCTCCACCACCTCCTGGAGTAATAAATGGTACAGACGGTGATGATAACCTTGATGGAACTCCTGATGGCGATATTATTAACGGTTTAGAAGGCAATGATAATATCAGCGGTCTTGGAGGACGCGATATACTGCGGGGCAATGAAGGTAATGATCGAATCGAAGGCAACCTTGGTAATGATCGCCTCATTGGTGGTGATGATGATGATACCTTAATTGGTGGAATAGGTAACGATGACATCAGAGGACAGAATGGTGATGATTCTTTAATTGGCGGTCGTGGTTCCGATATTATTATTGGTGGTAATGGTGCAGATATATTGGAGGGTCGCCCTGGTCGCGATCGTCTAAACGGAGGTCCTGGTTCTGATACTATGACTGGTGGCGCTAGTCGCGACTTGTTCATCTTCAACACCAATGCAGAATTTTCAACAGATATTGGTATTGATACTATCGTAGACTTTACCCCTGGACAAGATTTAATTCTGCTTGACAGGAGAACATTTACTACCCTGACTGCTATTGAAAACGGCATTACTGCTAGTGAGTTTGAAGTTGTGACTACTGATGCAGATGCTGCAACTAGCGATGCACTAATTACTTACAATTCTACTACTGGTGGATTATTCTATAATCAAAATGGCAGTGCAACTGGTTTTGGGAATGGTAGTCAATTCGCACTTCTAGAAAATACTCCTGCACTTGAAGCTGCCGACTTTAGAGTGCGTTAGATAATAGTGGGTTATATCATGTCCGTTAGCATTGGTGTAATTAGATGGGGAGATGGGGAGATGGGGGGATGAGGAGATGGGGAAATATTTGGTAATGGTTGAAGATGGAACATTTTTTTGCACCGAATTATATCATGTCCGGATAAGAGCGTGATAGAACTCCGTTCCGCTTACGCGACCAAAAACTTTCTCCTTCAACTCCAGTTCTTTTTCTTCCTTCCCTCTTTCCTCCTGAGGACTGACTTCCCCTCCTGGGAGGGGTTAGGGGTGGGTTGGGAGGGGGAGGGGCGAGGGGTGGGTTGACTCCTGAGGACTCCGTCGTTATTTATTTATAACTGTTCAACCGGACATGATATAGGAGTAAGAATTGTAAGAATGATTTTTCTGCCCAACTATGCGCCTAAAATACGAGCCATGTATGAGCGTTTTAGACGTGATACCAGGTACTTTTTTCGATCCCAAAAAGGCACTTGTCTTTATATGTTATATCATGTCCGCTGGTATCGTTTGTGTAAAACTAAGGGTGAATATCTACAGGAAATTTAGGTTTTTTCAAGCTTTTAAGCCTTCTTCCCTCTTCCCTCTTCCTTCTTCCTTCTTCCTTCTTCCTTCTTCCTTACTTCACTATACAATACCGATGCTACCGGACATGATATTAATGCTTTTAGATTTAATCAGCAAGCCCTAAATATTAAATTATACCATGTCCAGATGATTAGACATCTCCAAAAAAGAATAGACTTTTTGCAAAAGTAGGCAACAGGCAACAGCTCCGAAAGGCAACAGGGAAGAAAATTTCTGAAAAAAGACACAACAAATGATCTATATGTGTAATTTCCGGAGATTTCTATTAAGTATAGTAAAAATGTTCTCCTCTCAATGTTGAAGAAATATCCCAAATTTCTGCTCCGTTTCCAGTATTCCGTTAAAGGAGAAACAAGAAAAAATTTTCCTTTTATTCAATCCTCTTCCTTTTAGGGAGAGGTAATTAGGGTTTGCTGAAAAAATTGGTTGGTGGGGGTAGGACACATCGGAGGTACCAGACGCGGAAAATGGGGGAACAGACAACGGTTATGGTCATTTTATGTGAAGAAATTTTCTTGAATTTCAGCCAAAAATTTCAGTAAATTGATGCTAATAAGAGCCATAAACTTGGAGATAAATTGAATATAAAAAGCTCTTAAGCCTTATCTATCCTTACTTTTAGCTTGATGAGCGCAAACCCTAATTATCAATTATCAATTATCAATTATCAATTATTGAAACCTACAATCTACCATCTACCACCTAAGAACTTTATTCTCACTAATTAAACGGACATGATATAACAGATATACTAGATTTTTGTCCAATACATATCAAAAAACCACATCGAATGTCCAATATTTACTTTGATTCTGAAAATAATTCCAAATCTTTTGAATTACCAGGTGCCAAACCCCATTATAACCCCGACCGTCCAGGCCAAGTAGAACATATTTTCCTCGATCTAGAACTCGATATTCCTAATCATAGTTTTCATGGCAATTGTATCATTAGTTTAAACCCTGTACGGAGTGGCATTGATAAATTAACTCTTGATGCAGTTGACTTAGAAATTCAATCTATAAAAATTAACGACGCTGAACAAACTTTTGACTACGACGGCAAAGAATTACAGATTTATCTACAACCAGCTACTGAAGCAGGTAAACAAATAAAAGTAGCGATAGCCTACGCTGCAAACAACCCTCAACGAGGTATCTATTTCATTACTCCGGACAAACATTATCCAAATAAACCTACCCAAGTCTGGACCCAAGGTGAAGACGAAGACTCTCGCTACTGGTTTCCCTGTTTCGACTACCCCGGTCAACTATCAACATCAGAAATTCGCGTTAAAGTACCCCATAAATTTATTGCTATCTCCAATGGTGAACTTATTAACACTGAAGAAAGTGAAGATAACAAAACTTATCATTGGATGCAAAAACAAGTTCATCCTACATATTTAATGACCTTAGCAGTGGGTAAATTTGCCGAAATTAAAGATGAATGGAATGGTATTCCCGTTACTTATTATGTAGAAAAAAAACGTCAAGATGATGCTCGACGAACTATGGGCAAAACTCCCCAAATGATAGATTTTTTTAGTCAAGAATTTGGCTATAAATATCCTTATCCTAAATATGCTCAAGTTTGCGTTAATGAATTTATTTTTGGAGGGATGGAAAACACCTCTACAACTTTACTAACAGATAGATGTTTACTAGATGAAAGAGCAGCCTTAGATAACCGTAATTCTGAAAGTTTAGTTGCTCACGAACTTGCCCATCAATGGTTCGGCGATTTAATTGTCATTAAACATTGGTCTCATGCCTGGATTAAAGAAGGAATGGCTACCTACTCAGAAGTATTATGGACAGAGCATGAGTATGGTCAAGATGATGCTGCTTATTATCTATTGAAAGAAGCTCGAAGTTATATTGCTGAGGATAAGTCTCGCTATCGTCGTCCGATTGTTACTAATATTTATCGGGAAGCAATAGAGCTTTATGACCGTCATCTTTATGAAAAAGGTGCTTGTGTTTATCACATGATTAAAACTGAATTAGGAGATGAATTATTTACAAAAGCTATTCATACTTTTGTGAAAAATAATGCTCATCAAACGGTGGAAACTATCGATTTATTAAGAGCAATTGAACAGGCGACAGGACGGAATTTACTATTCTTATTTGACCAATATGTTTTTCGGGGCGGTCATCCTGATTATCAGGTTAATTATGCTTGGGATGGTGATAGTAAATTAGCTAAAGTAACAGTGACACAAACCCTGGTTAAAAAGGATAAAAATGGGGATTCAAGTAAAGAATTATTTGACTTAAAAATCCCTATTGCCTTTGGTTATCTCAAAGAAGAAAAACCAGAATTGACAACATTTACTGTACGAATACATGAGCAGGAACAAACTTTTTATTTTCCCCTTCCAGAGAAACCAAAATTTATCAGTTTTGATGTTGGTAATAACTATCTCAAAACAGTGAAATTGGCATATCCAATGGCGGAGCTAAAAGCACAATTACAATTTGATCCAGACCCCATATCTCGTATTTATGCTGCCGAAGCGTTGGTGAAAAAAGGCGGTTTAGAAGTTGTGAAAGTATTATCAAAAGCGCTGATAGAGGAATCTTTTTGGGGGGTGCGTGTTGAAGTGGTGAAGCAACTGGCAAAAATTCAACTAGACCAGGTTTTTGATAGTTTGGTTACAGGTTTAAACGACGAAGATGCTCGGGTGCGTCGTGCTGTGGTGGAAGCACTAACACAAATAAAAACCAATAAAAGTTATCAGCAACTAAAATCTTTAGTGAAAAATGGCGATGCTAGTTATTATGTAGAAGCTGCTGCTGTGTCTGGAATTGGAGATATTGCTGCTGCCAATGCGAACTCCGATCGAAAGCCAACCGAGGAAAAGGTAATTAAATTGTTGAAGTGGGTATTGGCAGAAAAACAGGGTTGGAACGAGGTAGTGCGTTCTGGTGCTATATCAGCGTTGAGTAAGATGAAGACTTCTGAAACTGCTTTGAATCAGATTCTGAAATATACTGTTATTGGTGTACCGCAAGCGTTACGTTTGAGTGCTATTCGTTCTCTAGGAACAATTTCTACTGCTCAGTCTCCTGTTAATTTGGAACGTATTTTGCAACGACTGACAGAGTTATCACGGGAAACATTTTTCTTGACTCAGATGTCTGTAGTAGCTGCATTGTCGCAAATGGAAACTGCTAAAGCAATTGCAATTTTGCAGAGTATAGCCGATCAAACTGCTGATGGTCGAGTACGTCGTCGAGCAGAGGAAGCGGTACAGAAAGTGCAGAAAAATATTGGTTCTGATCAGGCTTTGAAGCAATTACGTCAGGAATTTGATAAAATGAAAAAAGAAAATCAGGAATTGAAAAGTCGCTTGGAAAATTTGGAGGCTAAGGCTAAAGAATAAAGAAGGTTGTAGGTGGTAGGTCTTAGGTCTTAGGTCTTAGGTCTTAGGTGGGCGTTGTTCATTAATGGATAATGGATAATGGATAATGGATAACGCCGGTTGTAGGTGAAAAGTCTGACGAAAATATGGGTCTCAAGCATTGTCCTTGTCAGGCTACCTTTGCTACTATAGCTAATAGACATCTCCAACCAAAGAGGGAGAAGTTAGTGTCAATCGCAAAACTGGGGGGTTAATATTCAAACTAACTCATCTTCATCAAAAACTGGCCAAATCAAAGAATTCTCATAGAAATATATGGCCTTAAGCCAGGCTACCACAATGTTTCTGAAATCACTATTCCCCCGTATTAAAGTGAGCAGTCATATACCTCTACGAGCTATTCTAATAGTACCATTTGTGGTTCAGATTTTTGGGGCTGTAGGTTTAACAGGATGGCTATCTCTACGCAATGGTCAGCAAGCTGTTAATGAAGTAACAACCCAATTAAGAAATGAAGTCAGCACTCATATTCAAGAAAGATTAAAAGATTATTTAGAAGCACCCAAAGTTATTGCTCAAATTAATTGGGATGCTATTAATTTAGGTCATTTGAATCTTCAGGATACGGCTAGTTTAACCCAACAATTTTGGCGACAAAGATTTTTGTTTGATTCGGTTAATATTTCTGCTATTTATTTTGGTAGCGCCCAAGCAGAATTTATTGGTTTAGGATTTCAAAATAATAATCAATGGCAAATTGGTAGAGCAGGTAAATCTACAAAGGGTAAATTTCATAGCCTTGGTATTGATAATCAAGGAAAACCTACAGAATTATTAGAAATTGGCAATGATTATGACCCTAGAATTAGACCTTGGTATAAAAATGCAGTAGAGACAAAAAAACCAACCTGGAGTGATATTTATGCTGACTTTAAAGAGCTAAGATTGAAAATAACTTTGGTTCAACCTGTTTATCAAGATAATAATGAATTAATAGGAGTAGTTGGGGTTGATTTTGTTCTTTCTCACATTAGAGAATTTCTCCAAAGTTTAAAAATAGGTAAATCAGGACAAACTTTCATTATCGAACGTACCGGGTTTTTAGTAGCTTCTTCTACTTCTCAAAAACCATTTAGTTTGAAAGATAAAGAAGTCACAAGAATCAAAGCTGAAAATGTTAATAATTCTCTAATTAGTACCACAGCAAATTATTTAATAAAATATTTTGGTGACTTTAGTAAAATCAAGCAATCTCAACAATTGGAATTTCTACTCAATAGCAAGCGACAATTTTTACAAGTAGTACCTTTTTCTGATGGTGAAAATTTAGACTGGTTAATTGTAGTTGTGGTGCCAGAAGAAGATTTTATGGAGAAAATTAATGTTAACACTCGTACCACAATTAGACTGTGTTTAATAGCTTTATTCGTAGCAACAGTAATCGGAGTTTTGACCTCTCGTTGGATTAGTTATCCTGTCATGTGTTTAAGTGCTGCTAGTAGAGAAATTGCTAGTGGAAAATTCGACCAAATAGTTGAAATAAAAGCAGTAAATGAACTAGAAGTATTAGCAGAATCTTTTAATTTAATGGCAAAACAATTACAGCAATCATTTGCTAATTTAGAAAAAACAAATGCTGAACTAGAAGAACGAGTGGAAGAAAGAACAGCAGCATTGCGTCAGTCAGAAGAAAAATTTGCTTTAGCTTTTCAGGCAAGTCCAGATGTAATTACTATTAGTAAAATTGCAGACAGTAGGATAATTGAAGTTAATGATAGTTTTCTGGAAATCACAGGTTATAGTCGCGAAGAAGTGATTGGTAAAACGGGAACAGAATTAAATTTATGGGTAAATCTTGAAGAGCGAAGTAATATTTATAAAATATTGGAAACTCAGGGCAGAATTCATCATCAAGAAATTAATTTGAGACTAAAGTCAGGACAAATTAGAATTGGTTTATTATCAGGAGAAGTTGTTTTTCTTGATGGGCAACTTTGTTTACTTTCAATAGTTAATGATATTACAGAACGCAAGGAAGCAGCAGAAGCATTACGAAAGGCTGAAGCAAAATATCGTAGTATATTTGAAAATTCAATTGAGGGTATTTTTCAAACTACACCTGATGGTTTTTTCTTAAGTGCTAATCCTGCTTTTGCAAAAATGTATGGCTATTCTGATTGTTCAGAATTAATTGCTAATATTAGGGATATTGCACAACAGCTATATGTTAATCCTAATCGTCGGCAAGAATTTATTGATGCTATTAATAAATATGAGGAAGTATCAAATTTTGAATCAGAGATTTATCGTTATGATGGTAGTATTATTTGGATGTCTGAAAAAGCTCGTGCTGTACGGGATGCTAATGGAGAAATACTTTACTATGAAGGTACTGTAGAAGATATTACTCTTCGCAAACAAGCAGAAGCAGCATTACGCGCAGAACAAGAAAAGTCTGAGCGTCTACTAATGAATATTTTGCCAGAACCTATTGCATTTAGATTAAAACAGGATACCAGTGCAATAGCTGATTATTTTGAAAAAGCTACAATTTTATTTTCTGATATAGTTGGTTTTACTCCTATTGCTGCGAGGGTTTCTCCAATAGAATTAGTTAACCTGCTCAATCAAATTTTTTCTAAATTTGACTATCTAGCTGAATTATATGGTTTAGAAAAAATTAAGACTATTGGCGATGCTTATATGGTAGCAGGTGGGTTGCCAGTACCTCAAGAAAATCATGCAGAAGCGATCGCTAATATGGCATTAGATATGCAGCAAGAAATTGATAAGTTTCAAACAGATATGGGCGATAAATTTCAAATTAGAATTGGTATTAATACTGGACCAGTAGTAGCAGGTGTAATTGGTACAAAGAAATTTATTTATGATTTGTGGGGAGATGCTGTGAATGTAGCTTCGAGGATGGAGTCTTCTGGAAAAGCTGGAAAAATTCAAGTTACAACTACTACTTATGAACTATTAAAAGATAAATATATTTTTCAGGAAAGAGGTTTAACTTCAGTTAAAGGTAGAGGTAAAATGGTCACTTATTGGTTATTAGGAAAAAAGTAATTTTGAAGAAGGAGTCAGGAGTCAGTCCTCAGGAGTCAGAATTAAAAAGTCAAAATTTAAAAGTCAAAAGTTAGAAGTTAGAATAAATGGCTGAAACACCAGTTTTTAGTGAGGTGGGAAATTCTCTTTTTTGGTCAAAGAGATATCTTTAGAAGTCAGAAGTTAGAAGTTAGAAGTCAGAAGTTAAAAGTCAAAAGTCAGAACTCAGAATAAATCGCTGAAACACCAGTTTTTAGTGAGGTGGGAAATTCTGTTTTTTGGTCAAAGAGATATCTTTAGAAGTCAGAAGTTAGAAGTTAGAAGTCAGAAGTTAAAAGTCAAAAGTCAGAACTCAGAATAAATCGCTGAAACACCAGTTTTTAGTGAGGTGGGAAATTCTCTTTTTTTGTCAAAGAGATATCTTCTGAACTCAGAAGTTAAAAGTCGAAAGTCAAAAGTCAGAACTCAGAATAAATGACTTAAATACAAGTTTTGAGTGAGGTGGGAAATTCTCTTTTTTTTGTCAAAGGGATATCTTTAGAAGTCAGAAGTTAGAACTTAGAACTCACAAGTG
>JAAHGF010000049.1 GCA_010672585.1 Okeania sp. SIO1I7
TTTGCCATTCTGAGTCACTCATATCACTTGGGTATGGTTGACGTTGAGGGTTGGCGATCGCAGGTAGACGACTCATTAGTTATAAAATGGAGCAAGTATAGTAAAGAATAACACTATATTCACTTATAACTTAACTTTCTTTAGATTTACTTTATAAATCAGCTCTAAAAGTAATAGATTTGTGAGAAACCTTAGACCATCTTAAACCTACAGCTTCACTAGGTCTACAACCAGTAGCCAACAAGAATCTCACAAACCCAGTATAAAATGAGTAATATTGACTCTTATTGAAATTATCAAAAATACACTCAACCTCAATATCTGTAAAAGGTCTGGGAGACGGAGATTCTTCCCATCTATGTTTCAACCCCTTGATAATATTGCTAAAAAAATTTGAAGTTGAATGCAAGTCACTCCACCACGTTACAGCAGCTCTAACCCAAGTGAGCACTCTTTTGCTCATAGAAACTGTAGTGTTTTCTAACAGCCAATTCCTGTATACCTCAGCATCATTGACACAGAACTGTTCAGGAATCCATCTTTTAATAGTGTTCTTTAGATAATTCCACGTTGAATCTTTCCATCGGTAGCGATTAGCTTTCAAAAATTCTTCCCAAACAAATATTATCAAAGGGGATTTCACGATCGCCTCTACTGGTGCTTGCAAAGTGGGGCGATATCTTTCCAGACTGAAATCAAACTTTCCAGCAGAGATGTCAGCGTTGATCAAAGCCAAAACAGATTTCGCTTGAGGATAATTATCTGGAGAGTCGGCCAACCTCAAGGCCATTACCTTGTCCTTACCAAATATCTGTTTAGAAAACCTTATTTCTAGTCGGCCTTTTTTGCTGTGTATTTTGGCCTTCCCTCGTCCACCACTTTCGATTATATTATTGGCCTTTTCCATTGTATTGTTGCTTTTTCTGGGGTATTACACTTTTATCTTCTGCACCCCATCCGAAAACCCCTAAAAAATCAATCTTTTTTCAATGTAAAGCTCACTCCTTACAAGCAGGATGCCACTGGTTCAAATCCAGTACCGCCCATAAAATAAATCTAGTTATTAGTTAAACTTATGGTAATTATTTTGTTACCCTAAATTTAATTAATTATTAGCTAAAGTCCCAGTATTAATGAAAATAGATATATTTTTATAGGTACTTATTACTTTTGATTGGCCAAAAGGCCATCGCCATCTCAAGTTTGATTTTACTGGACAATCAATATTTAAAGCCTCTCTCTGCCTGTCTACACTCTACAAGTAGAAGCAAGAAAAATTTTTCCTTTTAGTCAATCATCTCCTGGAAAATTAAGATGTAATAGTTAATTATTAGACATCTCCCCACCCCTACTTCCTATACCCCCACTTCCGATCAGAAAAGGGAAACCTTAAAATTTTCTGGGGTTTAAGACACGAAGTGGCCTTTCGGAGACTATCCCGATGCAATTTTGCCTTCTTCCTTCTTCCTTCTTCAAATTCTATCCTATTCTTCTGGTGTCTTCTCTTGAACTCCCTGTATAATTCTAGATAATTCACTTTTTTCATTAACTGTAATTCTAGTGGGAGAACCACTAATAATTCTTTCATAGCTACGGAAGGAATCCTTGATCTCTGGACCATTTGATGTTATTGTGTATTCTCTAATTCCTTTGTCATGCCATGAACCACGCATTTTGAAGACGTTAATAGCGCGGGACATTTCACCACGAATTTCCACATACTGTAGCATTATGATTGTATCGGTAATAGTAGAAATATGAGTATTTGTAATAGAATGAGACCCCATAAATTGATCGGTCGTATTAGTAAAAAAGCCTGTTATTTCTTCTTGCTTGGCAAAACCTGTAACCCCAATCACAAATTGTCTAAAGGCATTATTACTTACTCCTCTTGCTAAAGCAGATAGAGAATCAATCGCTATTCTAGAGGGTTTAAAGTTCGCAATTTCTGATTTAATAATTTGTAAGTGGTCTTCTAAACCTGCTGATTCTGGGTAGCTACACAAGATTCTCAATAGTCCCTTTTTTTCTAATTCTTCAAAATCTATACCCCAAGAATAGGCATTACGAAATAATTGAGCGCGAGATTCTTCATAAGCAAAAAGCATCGCAGGTTCATTATTTGTACAACCATTTTCTAAGAATTTACTTACTAAAAGAGTTTTTCCTGTACCTGTAGCTCCAGTTGCTAATATGATTGAATCTTTAAAGAAACCACCTCCACACATTGTATCTAAAATATCATCTCCAGAGGAAACTCTAACATTTGAAGAACGTTGAGTTAGTCGCATTGCTCCTAGTGGGAATATATTTACACCATCATTAGTAATCGTAAATGGATATTCCCCCTTCATGTGGGTTGTACCCCTCAGTTTTAATATTTCCATGGTTCGCCTTCTACGCTCACCTTCTAGAGCATTACGAACTATAACAACATTATCTGAGACAAATTCTTCAACTCCAAATCTGGCTACTGGACCATATTCTTCTACTCTTTCAGTGGTCATAATTGTAGTTGCACCAACTTGTTTGAGTCGCGCAACTAAACGAAATATTTCTCTTCTGACTACAGAAGCAGCATCATATTGTTGAAATACAGCAGTTACTGAATCAATAGAAACTCTTCTTGCTTTGTATTTACGAATAGCATATTGAATTCTTTCTATTAAGGCAGATAAGTCAAAGTTTCCGACTATATCTTGCCCCTCTGGATCGGGAGAAGCGTCTAGTATAAATAATTTCCCATCATTAACTAATTTCTGTAAATTCCAACCAAAACTGTAGGCGTTTTTAATAATATCGTGGGGAGATTCTTCAAAGGTTACAAATACTCCTGGTTCATCAAAATAGATAATTCCATTATAAAGAAACTGAATAGCAAGCAATGTTTTACCTGTTCCAGATGTACCACTTACTAATGTGGTTCTGCCAACTGGCATACCTCCATGACTGATGTCGTCGAACCCCTCAATCATAGTCCGAATTTTCTCAACTCCTACTGTTGCTATTCCATCTCTTTTAATAGGTTCACTATTTTCATTCATATTTTTATCTTTGGAATGTTAAAAAAATTTAGCTATCCGCAAGTATATAAGTATATCTACATATATCAGGATTGTCGCATCATAATGTATGGCATTTTTAATTTTGGGAGAATACAGAATATTCTGCTCTCTTACTTTTGTCTTTAGGCAAAAGTTTATCAAAATAATATGGGTCTAAAACCCCGCCTTGATTGGCGTTCGGGTTTTTGGAGAGTTGCTCACGCATCCCCTACTTTCCCTCCTGGCTCTCCTCCTGGGAGGGGCGGGGGTGGGTTGGGGAGGGGCGAGGGGTGGGTTAACTTCTGACTTCTGACTTCTGACTTCTGACTTCGTTAAATGCCATACCTAAATGAAAATCGCGACTATGTCCAGAGTATTTATATCACAAAATACTAAAATTTATGTTAATTGTATCAATAAGTTCATTTTAGAGATTAAATTCGTCTTCATTGAGTTCCTCATAAAGTAGATCTAATCCAATTAATACCTTTTCTCTATCTGAAAGATCCCCAATGATTTTTCTTACAGGTGGGGGTAATATTTTTGACAAAGTTGGTGTGGCCAATATTTTATCCTCTTCTGCTAATTGAGGATTTTTTAGTACATCTATTACTTTTAGGGCATAAACTCCTTGAAATTCTTGCTCAAGAATATCTTTGAGTGTCTTTAGTGCCCGCACAGAATTAGGAGTATTTCCAGCAACGTACAATTTTAAAACGTAGGTTTTCTTCAGGGGACTCATAGTTATTCTCTAGTGATTTTTTGCTGTTTGAGGAGTTTTTTCTTGATGAACAGAGGTTTTAACTATGTTTAAATTTTACAAAATTTACAAAAAAAATTATATTTTTTATTCATCTAAGGCGGACAGTAGTAAGGAGTAAGGGATATTTTCTGTTGTGTACCCCCGTTAACTATTGGGTTTAATATTCCACACCTCATCTTTAATATTAATCAATCTGGGTGGAGTTTAATTTCTACCTCAATTGCCCCAACTACTATATGTCCCTAATCCGACAGTTCATCTACCTGATTCTTTTCTACAATTTGAAGGTTCATATATTCATTGACATACTCCCGACGTTGCCCTTACGGGACAACGCGGGATTCTTCAGTCTGGGAAACCCTGACCGCTGTTTAGACAGAGGTGATGTCCTCCCCCTGTTTTGAACTGGAGAATAACAAAATGTAGCTAGCTTGTCAAGGGCTTGTGAACGTTTAGCTTATGAAGGTATCCGAATCCTGGCCCTGGCTTTCCCATACGACGCTCCCCTGCGGGAGAGCGCGGGACTTCCCGCCAGGAAAGTTAAAATATATTTAATAATTTGATGTTTTATCCGGCCTAAAGGCAGAGAGATTCTTGGAATCACTTCCAAGGTTTCCTCTTTCTTTGAGAAACCTTAAAATCAGCTATCTCTTATGAGTAATGTTTAAACTGTTTCCACCGTTCAATAGAACCAATGAACAAGCTTAATTTAGCTAATTCCAGAGGGTTATATCTCCAGCAAGATACGATAATGTGTTGCCAAATCTCAACTTTTTTTGGTGTGGACTTTATGAAGTCTCCTAGCTGCTTTAAGTGCGATCGCCACCACTTTAGTTAGGCTTTATTATTTTCCGGATGTTGTGCGACACTGTAGCATCTCCGTTCTACTAAACTTAACCAAACTTACCCAAAACGATATTTTGATCTTTGGAGCTAGCTTCCTGCTTCTGTGAGAATCACCGACCGCAGTCTTTCACCTTCTTCTCTCCACAGGCTTAAAATCGGTGGGAACTCCACCTACTGATACACATAGTTTTTCAGGTTGACAGCTTGGTAATTGTATGTAGTTCCTTTGAATAATCTTAATACTTCCTTCTAAATAAAAACTTTCTTTTCTACCTTTTTTCTTAAAGGCCGGAAATCCACGTTTAGGAATAGTTAGAAAGTTTTTAAATGCCCGGTCTAAATCTCTTAAGGCTTGCCCTTGGCACACCCGATCGATACTTCATAATACCAGGGATTAATTGATTTTACTTCAGCTACTAAAGGTTTATGCAAGGTAATTGCATTCGGACGTTTCTTGGTTGATTCGTACTCTTTGGCACAAGTTACCACTCCCCGGTTATCATCATGACGAGCAACTCCTGGGTGTTTATCAAGTATTTTTTTTTGCTGATTATTAACTTTTAACTTAGTTTTAAAGGATTTCATTGTCAGCGATCAGTTACCTCCTGTCATCAAGTTAGATATTGACCCAATTATATCACAATAAACATATAATTATGTATAATTATGTCTAACTTTTAACTTATGTAGTTAGCCCCTAGCCAAGCCAATTTTGATGGGCACACTCCGGCGGTTTTGCAACCTGAATCTATTGTCTATTATACCATAATCAATTTGAAAGCTTTCCTAAAAGGACAGGGCTTTAAACCCAACTTTCCAGTAAAAGTATTAAACTTTAATTAAAGGTAAATTATTTATTTGCAATATAAAATTTTACACCTAGGATACTTTACCTGATATGTATCTTGAAAGTTCTTAAGCTTACCTATATATTTATGTACTTTATACTTACTTTTGATAAATATTTAAGGTATCATTCCAGTGCCATAATATTGAGCTAGTTAATTTTTATTTTATAATTTAAAATTTTAAGATTCTCTAGGAATAGAACGTCGGTACATTTCACATAGGTGTGCTATTGTATCTATAAGAGTTAATCGGTAATCTAGTAATATTTCCTCACTACGTCCTTCTAACTGTAATTGTTTGGAAAATTCATCCATTAAGTCCATGTGAATTTCTACAATTTGTGTTACAGGAACATCTGAGAAAAAACATAAGTTGACAAACTCATCTATTTGATTGTTGAGGGAATTATCTTTAGAAAAATATTTGAGCACAATGTGACGGTACTCTAAGTTAAGTTTATCTAAAAACGTACGCCGCTCTTCTGGAGGCATATTCCTAATGAAATTTATGGGATTCCTTTTGTAATACACACCTAGGTATCCTAATCTTTCTCTTAATTTTTCAGACAGTCTACGTTGCTGTTGATTGAGTAAATTTTTGGTATTCTCATCGGCAATTTGACTAGACTTTTGAGATTTATCTGTTGAGGAATTACTTGGAGAAAGTTTCAGAAATTTTTGAATTGACTGCCCAATATAAAAATCAATTTGGCTTAGTTGTTCAATGAGTAATGAAACTTCTGCCTCATGGTAAATAAAACTTGAATCGTTATGCTGTTCCTGAGATTTAGTAAAATTAGTATTAGCTAAATTCGGATTTTCCCGATCGCGTTCAGATTCAAGTTGTTTGATAATTACAGCAGGTAGTAAAATTGATTTATCTTGTAACTTCTCAATCAAAGAAATTAGTTGAGAATACTCTTGGAAGATCAAACAATCTATGTTAGTATTTTCCTCAACAAGCTGAAAAAATTCTCTGGAAGAATTAGTCAGTGCTACAAGATAGCGATCGCTACTCAGTAATTTCGTTACTGAATTAGCAAATCGATCATCATATAGGTATACACAGACAGATATTTGAGTAGACAAAGTTTTAGGTAAAGTAGCTAAATCTTGGTTAGGGTTAGAATCTGTAATCTGAGAAATCTCCATTACAAAATTATTATTATATTAAACATCTAAAAACAAATTTTAACAAATATTAACATAGACTGCCTCTATATTTTCTTTGTCAGGAAGATAGCATAAGGAATAAAAAATATAGATTAATGATGAATAATATTTCTCAAATTATATTTAATTTCCCAACCCAAGAATATCTCTAACATAGCGTCAGCTTAACGGAATGGTATCCGTTTACAAGGCATTTATTTCTGTTGTTCTCACCAATCAGTATTAAGATTATAACAAGCCATAAATTATAGAGCAGTTTTCTCAAAGAGTGTTAACGTAGCTATTTTGAATAATCTTGTAGATAAATGTGGGGATAATTGGGTTTGGTAATAATGGCCTAAATTATAGTTAGGTTAGTCAAAATACACTCATCGCTAATGAACTTACTCTCAGCATATAATATGCTCTAACTGTCATGTCAATGGCCTACACTACTTTAAAAAAATTTATATCTTTTATACCAATCTGCTTACACACAGAAAATTTGCAGGTAGTATGGTCAATTCTCTGTAAAGAAAAATACAATGAGTTAGTAGTAGTAAATCATCAGCACCAACCACTAGGACTAATTTACTTACATAATTTAATTCCCGATATAGATTTAAAGTCTGAAACTCAATCTTCTCAAAATCATGCTCTAATTTTGAATTGGCAACAACCTCTATCTGAAGTAAGTTCTTTGACACTCAATAGTCTGAGAGTTTTATCAGCAGATTTACCTATTACTAAGCTATGGCCATATCTCCAGGCACAATCAGAAGGGCAAATTAATCAAGAATCTGATACTTTAGACCTTGCATCTCCTAGTACACCTATTGCATTGGTAGACAAGGAAGGTAAATTTTTAGGGTTGCTAAATACCTTGCGTCTACTAGAATTTATTGCCATAAATCAAGATCGAGAGGCAGAATTAAGTAGAAAAAGTTGTATCTCTGCTCCAGAAAATGTTCTAAAAACATCTGGGAAGTTTTTACCTACACCTACTCCCAAGGAAAATTTGCAACCCCAGACAACAGCAGAGACTTCTTCTTACCTCTATTCACTAATAGAGCTTTTAGAAAAACTGCCTCTACCTTTAATGTTACAGAGCAATGACGGCGAAATTATTAAGCAAAATCTGGCATGGCGTTCTCAGATCACAAAAGAATCTGATTTGATGGAAATTGCAGATGCTGTTGTAAGTTTATCTACCAAAAATATCAAACAACAGTCCAGAAGAGTAGAAATGCCAGATTCTCTAGCAGTAGTGAAAGATATGATTACATTGTCATGTCCAGCTACAACTAATTGGAGATTTTCTCCTGCAACACTTTTACAAGAACGAGCAAAATTGCCAGAGTCAAATTCTGCTTCTAGCTTTTGTTATTACACTCAACCAGATACCTATATTTGTACTTGTCCTCAAGAAAATGGCCAGGAACGAGTATGGCAGTTTAGTAGTCAACCATTATTTGACTTGACATTAATTTTAGCTCAGGATGTCACGGAGCAACGCTTGATAGCAAAAGAGTTGGAAGCTAAAAATGCTGATTTGATTCAGCTTAATCGACTTAAGGACGAATTTTTGGCTTGTATTAGCCATGAGCTGAAAACGCCTTTAACTGCTGTATTGGGTTTATCTAGTTTATTGAAGGAGCAAGCTCTGGGGAGTCTTAATGAACGTCAAGCTCGTTATGCTCAACTAATTCATCAAAGTGGTCGTCATTTAATGGCTGTAGTTAATGATATTCTAGATTTGACTCGTATGGAAACAGGTCAGATGGAGTTGAATTCTGAACCTGTGGATATTCAGAAGGTTTGCGATCGCGCTTTTCAAGAGGCTTTACAACTTCAGTATAAAAATACTCAAGATTCATCTTCTTCCTCACTACCTGATTCTTTAAAAGCAAAGTATACATTGGAAATAGAATCTGGTCTAAATACTTTTATTGCAGATGAATTGCGTTTGCGTCAGATGTTGGTAAATTTGTTATCCAATGCTTTGAAGTTTACTCCAGCAGATGGCAAGATGGGATTGAAAGTAGCTAAATGGGAAAAGTGGATAACTTTTACAGTTTGGGACTGTGGCATTGGTATTCCAGCAGACAAGCAACATTTGATTTTTCAGAAGTTTCAACAATTAGAAAATCCTCTGACTCGTCAGTTTGAAGGGACTGGTTTAGGTTTGGTATTAACTCAACGTTTAGCTCGTTTACATGGTGGGGATGTTACGTTTATTTCTCAGGAAGGTAAAGGAAGTGAGTTTACGTTAATTTTGCCTCCAAGTCCGCCTCAAAAAGATTTAGGAACTGAAGGATGGGAAACAAATGATTATCTCAAAGAACAAGGATTAATTCCTACTCGGAAAAGTGAAGTTGGTACAAAAAAATATAGTAAGTTACCTGTTAACAATTACCAAGTACCTGTTATTAATTATTCATCTCGTTTAGTTTTGATTGTTGAAGCAGCACCACTATTTATTGAAGATTTAACAAATAAATTAACAGGTTTAGGTTATCGAGTTGTTATTGCACGTTCTGGCACAGAAGCGGTGGAAAAGGCGCGAAAATTACAACCAAAATTTATATTTCTTAATCCATTACTGCCTCTTTTATCGGGTTGGGATGTATTAACTCTGCTGAAAACGGATGTTGATACTTGTCAGATTCCTGTAGTAATAACTGCAACTAGAGGGGATAAAGAACGAGCGATAAATAATGGTGCAAATAAGTTTTTAAGTTTACCTGTGGAACAATTAGAATTAGAAGAAGTACTGGCAGAATTTCCTGATTCAGCATCACAAAATCATTATCAAAAGTTAGTAATTATGCGCTTAGTTCCAGGTAAATATGAGTTTCAGCAGTCTACAGAAGAAAATTATATTTATGAGGAGAAGTTCCCTTCGCTGCCAGGAGAATACACAGTAATAGAAGCAGATGATTTAGCTCAAGCAAATTTACTTGCTAAGATTTGGCAACCTAATGTCATTCTGATCGAAAAAGTTAGTAATTCAGTAAGTCCAGTTAAATTTATTAATAAATTCAGTCAATATTCTACTTTAACAGCTATTCCTTTAGTAACTCTAGATTCTGAAACTACTCAAGTGGCTAATCAATTTAAACAACTTTCTGTGTTTCCTTTTTTGGCTTTTGAGAAAAATGACAATAATTTAACAGAAACAAAACTTGATTATGAATATTTAAATTCTGCGTTGTGTCAAGTAATTTCTATTGCTGCGGGTATGAGTTGGCTGCCTACTATATTAGTTATGGATGTGGCAAATATTGAGGATTTTACAGTACCTTTAACAGATGTTTTGTCTGAGGAAGCTATTGTTAATTTCTCAGATTTGACTTCTGAACAAAAGGGGAGAGACTTAGGAAATAATACTTTTAGTTCTCCGATTTTTCCTGCTTTGAGTTCTGATTTAGAAGTGGCTAATCAAAGTTGGAAATATTGTGAACAAACAAAATTACCAATTGATAGTACACAGGTATTAGTTCAATATATTCAAACTTCTGGGTTTAAAGGTTTAATTGCTAAATCTTGGGTTGAAGTTTTGTCACAATTGAAAAATCAGAGTGTGGATTTATTATTAATTTGTTTACGGAGAAATTTACCACCTGGTTTGGATAAAGCATTATCTGATTTAGAGCAAATAGTTACAAAACCTCCTATATTAGTGTTGGAATATTATGATTATAAACTACCCAAAAATATGACAGTAGAAAGTTTAAATTTAGTCTTGAGCAAGGTAGCTACAAAAATTTTGCCTTCTGATTTGTCAATAGTAGCTTTGTTGGAAGAAATTAAGGGTCAGTTGATATTTTAGGGAGTAGGGAGTAGGGAGTAGGGAGTAATTCTTGACTTAGTTTGAGCATTTACAAATATTTGTGGCCTATTTGCGTAGTGCTATATCTAGAATTCGATAACTAAGACGTTGTAGTTAGAGAAATTTTCCATCACAGGCAAAGCTCAAAAATTCTCGGTGACTCTAAAATCTAATAACTAAGACGTTGTAGTTATTAGTTATAGAAATTTTTAATCACACAGAAAGCTCAATATTCTCAGTTCCTCTAAAATCTAATAACTAAGACGTTATAGTTATTAGTTATAGAAATTTTCAACTCAAAGAAAGCTCAATATTCTCAGTTCCTCTAAAATCTGATAACTAAGACGTTGCAGTTAGGGAAATTTTTCACCACAGGCAAAGCCCTTAATTCTGAGTTCCTCTACAATCTAATAACTAAGACGTTGTAGTTAGAGAAATTTTCAACGACTCAGAAAGTTCCTCATTCTCGGTGTCTCTACAATCTAATAACTAAGACGTTGTAGTTATTAGTTATAGAAATTTTCAATCACACAGAAAGCTCAATATTTTCAGTTCCTCTAAAATCTGATAACTAAGACGTTGTAGTTAGGGAAATTTTCCACCACAGGCAAAGCTCAATTTTCTCGGTGACTTTAAAATCTAATAACTAAGACGTTGTAGTTATTAGTTATAGAAATTTTCAATCACACAGAAAGCTCAATATTTTCAGTTCCTCTAAAATCTGATAACTAAGACGTTGTAGTTAGGGAAATTTTCCACCACAGGCAAAGCTTAATTTTCTCGGTGACTTTAAAATCTAATAACTAAGACGTTGTAGTTATCAGTTATAGAAATTTTCAATCACACAGAAAGCTCAATATTCTCAGTTCCTCTAAAATCTAATAACTAAGACGTTGTAGTTATTAGTTATAGAAATTTTCAACTCAAAGAAAGCTCAATATTCTCAGTTCCTCTAAAATCTGATAACTAAGACGTTGTAGTTAGGGAAATTTTCGACCACAAGCAAAGCTCAATTTTCTCGGTGACTCTAAAATCTGATAACTAAGACGTTGTAGTTATCAGTTATAGAAATTTTCAACTCTCAGAAAGCTCAATATTCTCAGTTCCTCGTAAATATTTTTCTTCTCTAGTTTGACGTTCAATTCAATTCTATTACTCAACACGAAACTTCCTGAAAATTCTCTCAGCATTAAGAATTAACAAGAAGTTAATGTAATTTGAGGTTTATACATTTTCTGACTTCTGGGATAACTAAATTCAATACTCAACATTCTGGGTAAATATTTTTCTTCTCTAGTTTGATGCTCAATTTAATTCTATTACTCAAGGCAAAATTTCCTGAAAATTCTCTCAGCATTAAGAATTAGCAAGAAGTTAATGTAATTTGAGGTTTATACATTTTCTGACTTCTGGGATAACTAAATTCAATACTCAACATTCTGGGTAAATATTTTTCTTCTCTAGTTTGATGCTCAATTTAATTCTATTACTCAACGCAAAATTTCCTGAAAATTCTCTCAGGATTAAGAAAGAGATTGTCTAGGTATCAATGATGAGGTGAAATTTACTCAGATATTTTCTGAAATGGAAAGATATTTGTCTTTTGATTGAATATTTAATCAATAAATAATTAAGGAGCAGTTATTCTTATATCAGACACCATTAGAGTAATAACTTATGGCAGTATTAACACCGCTACAACTGATAATAAAGAAGGTGCAAAAAGTATTAATTCTAGATTTTCTACAGAAAAGTATTCTAAATCATCCGATAAAAAGATTAGAGAGTATGAAGTTGCAGTGGATACTTTAGAGGCAGAAATGGGTAATTTGATAAATGTTTTTGAGCGGTTGCTAACTAGAGCATAAAAACAAACTCAGACTGAAATTCAACTAGATGAAATAGAACTTTCTGTTGAAGTTAATGGAGAAGGAAAAGTGAGTCTTTTCGGAAGTGGTGGAAAAGCTGGTGCAAAAGGTGCTATAAAACTTAAATTTAAGCGACAGCTACAAAACTGAAATTCAACTAGGTGAGATAGAACTTTCTGTTGAAGTTGATGGAGAAAGAAAAGTTAGTCTTTTTGGAAGTGGTTTCAGCAATTAACAATTAACAATTAATAATTACCTCTCCCTTTGAGGGAGAGGATTGACTTTTAAGGAAAAAAAGATTTTTTTTTCCTTTGAAAGGGGAAGCTTTAAACCTGAATTATTTAATTATTAATTATTCGGTAAAAGCTGTTGGAAAGGGTGCTATAAAACTTAAATTCAAGGGACATCAACAAAATGGCTAAGAAGTTTGCAATGACTATTGGAGTTAAGAAATATAAGTTCATTCGTCCTCTCAAGTATGCTGCAAATGATGCTAAAAAAATGCGAAACTTTTTACTTACGAAAGCAGGTTTTGATCAAGTTTGGCACTACTCAGATTATTCTTCTAATAAATATAAATATCCAGGACGTTCTGATATAGAAATACAATTGGAAGAGATTGGAAATTTATCAATGGGGTCTGAGGATTACTGTTGGTTTTTTTTCAGTGGCCATGGTTCCATACATGATGGTATTGAGTACCTCATACTTTCTGATACCCATAAAGATATTCAAAAAAGTGGAATTTCAGTTAACTATGTCATTCAGCAGCTCAAAAAATGTGGAGCGGGGAATGTTGTATTGTTTCTAGATATGTGCAGAGACCAGGGTATTAAAAGTATCGAAAGACCGGGAGAGCAAACTAAACAAAAAGCTCGTCAAATGGGAATGATTAGCTTTTTTTCTTGTAGTTCTAATGAATATTCTTGGGAACTACAAGAAAAAAAGCATGGAGCTTTTACTTATGCATTGTTAAAACTATTGGGTAAAGAGAAAGGATAAACTGTTAAAAAGTTAAATAAATCCCTGCAAAAAAGGGTGAAACAATTAACAAAAAAGAAAGGACGACAAACTCCTTGTGTTGTAGCTGACCCAATTGAAATGTCTGATTTTATTTTGATACCAAAGTATGCAACGACAAGCAATTATCAAAATGAAATAGAAGAGGATTTACTGACACCTATTGACGAAAAAATTGCATCACCAAAACTGCCAAAAGATTCAATTTGCGTAGAACAAAATATTGAATTAGAGAATTTGGAGGAGTATCCTACTGAACCTCAAACAGATAGTTGTAATTGGCAGACTACAGATAATCAAGAGGAAGTAATGATTCTCCAGGAGTTCTTACAAGAAAGAGAAATAATAGAAAAACTTAGGAATCAAAGTAATGAAAAACAAGAAGAGATAGTAACACAAAATCAGTCAGTATTAACCACATTAAATATTCAGGAAAAGTCTAATAAGTTTTCCTGCAAAAAAATATTAGTATCTACAGCATCAGTAGTAATGTTAGTCTTTGGTACTAATACCATTACTTTCAATCGACTGCCACAAATAAATACTCAATTGCCTAAAGCACCTGCTCCAGGTATGAACAATAACTATAAAAGGATTCGACTTGTTGATGAAAGAGTTAATAATACCCAGGAATAAAATTTAGCAATTAGACAGTTTCATCAAAATGATATTCCGGCTGGCAAATGGGCTGTAGAAAGATTACTAGAAACAGGAAAATTAGAAAAAGCAAGAGAAGCGATCGCTGCCGTACCGGAACAACTCAAACACCATCCAGAAATTAATTTTCTTAAAGGTAGATTAGCTTGGGAAATTTTCCAAGATAGTAATCAAAATAATCTGATAGATAAAGCTATAAGTTATTGGGAAAAAGCTACTGCTAAAAGTCAAAAAAATATTCAATATCAAAATGCTTTAGGTTTTGCTTATTACACTAAAGGAGATATGGAAAAAGCTTATGGTTCTTGGTTAAAAGTATTAGTTTTTTCAGGATAAATATCTCTAGAGATGGAAAAATTTCGTCCTTTTTCTGATGGCGGTCAGGGAAATTTATCTATCAATAAGAGAGAAGCTATGAATGCTTATGCAGGTCTAGGTTTAGTCAAACTAAAATCTGCTAAAAATTTCCAAAAAGCTCCCGACCAAGCTTTAAAATATGTTAGTAAAGTGATGAGAGAAGCTGCCAAAGAGTTTCATATCCAACAATTACAAAAAAATTGGTTATGGTCTCCCACAGCTCGTCAAGATTGGGATTTATTATTGAGACTTCGATATCAGGAACAACCAGTTGAATATAATAAGCATTTTGAAGATATTGCAGTAATATCATGTCCGGTTGAATACTTATAAATAAATTACGGAGGAGTCAGGAGTTAGGAGGGAAGAAAGAAGAAGAAAAAAGCAATAAAATAATAAAGAGGAGGAAAAGGAGAAAGTTTTTTCATAACTAATTATCCGGACATGATATAAGATATTGAAAATTAAAATTAACCGAATAATTAAGGTTTAAAGCCTCTTATTCTTTGAATAAATCAAGAAAAAAAATCATGTTCACCAATACTCTTATTTTAAAGAGAGGTCATTTCAGTTATCAGTACCTCTGCAATAAGAAGGCTTGAAATATGAAACATTCTCTTCTCTTGGTCGATTAGATATGGCGAGGAGACCTCGCCATCTCTCGACCGCTTTTTTATCTCCTTAAAAGGGAAGGCTTTAGAGCAGAATTTTTCGGTAATTATTTATAGCGTTTCTCAAGTTACTGAGGTACAGTTGTTTTTCTTATTTTCTATTCCCTGTTTCCCTACTCCCTAAAATAAACGAATTTTGTACCTCACGTTTCTTGATAATTGCTGTGTTAATTGTTAATTATTAATTCTTGAACTATTAACTATTACTGCTTTTTCAAGAATATATTTTTAGGAACTTTACCTAATTGATAAGCTCCACGACTATCTAAATATTGATATTGTCCTGGTTGTAATCCTACATGAATAAACTTTTTTGGATAACCAATCATTACAACATTACCAGAAGAGTCTTTCTGAACAACTTTCTCTAAATATTCTCTGGCATTTGTAGCGCGTCGGAAAAATTCTACTTGTTGCTGAGTATAAAAAACTAAACTAGGTTTTTCAAAGCTAATCATCACTATTTCTTCACCAGGTTGTCTAACTTCAACAATAGTTTGAGCTAATTGACGTAAGGGTAATTGACGTTCTTGGTCTACTAAAAACATCATCGGATTAATAGTAAAAATTAAACAAGCTACTAATCCAATAAAATTAGTACTCCAAATCCAAGAAGTTTGTTTTTTAACTAAAAGAAATCCCACAACTATTGCTGCAGTTATTAAAATTAATCCACCACGAATTAATAAACCTGACTCTCTTATTAAATCTGGGAAATATGGCATAGCTGGGTCTCTATCTAGCCAGTTAAAACTGAAGATAATTCCTATGGCTAAAATGACCATAAAAATGATATTGACAACAATTGAAGCAGATAAAAAGTGACTTATTAATTTAGAATTATTTCTCCCTAATTTGGCAATAGGTTTAACAGAATTATTGCTTGTATTAAAAGTTGATGTGGAGTTATTGGTAATTTTATTAGTCTGACTGGGACTAGGAACTAAATCTCTATTAATAATAATATCGCTCCACAATAATCCTATTAATATTGCTGCTGCTGGCATTAATGGTAAGACATAGCTAGGTAATTTGGTGGCAGAGACTGAGAAGAAAATGAAGATACAAATAAACCAGAAAAAAGCAAATAGACTTAACTGTTCATTTCGAGGTTTATTGCGCCAATAACGACGTTGCCAAAATTTAGTTTGAGCGATCGCTATTGGTAAATAAATAGACCAAGGTGCAAAACCAATTAGTACGACTAAAAAGTAAAAGTACCAAGGTGCTCCATGATGATTAACAACTTTGGTAAAACGTTCAAAATTGTGATAACCAAAAAAACTATCAATATATTCTTTACCATTGACTAAGGTGACTAAAGAATACCAAGGCAAAGTAATAGTAAAAAAAATTAAGCTACCACGCAAAATATTGATTTCTTGCCAAATTTGAACGAATTTACCCACATATAATAAAAATGAACCAATAATTAGTGCTGGTAAAACAATTCCAATCGGACCTTTGGCGAGAACTGCTAAAGATATTAGGATATAAAAAGCTAAATACCATCTGTTAATTTTGGGATTTTTTGTACCTATTGATAATTTATTTTTATTTGGCAGTGATGAAACTTTTTTGCTGAGTATTTGGCTGTTTTTTGGCTGTTGATTTTTTTGCTTTTGAGGATAATTTACTTGAGAAATTTGATCATTATCTTGATTATCTACTTGTGAAGCATATCCGATAAAAAAGGCGAATAAAGCCGAACACATACAACCTGTTAATAACATATCAGAAACTCCAATACGTCCCCAAGCAATAGTTTCTGGATTTAAGGCAATCATAGCAGCACCAATCCATGCTATTAATAATTTTACGATTAAAGACTTATTCTTAGGAGTAGATTCCTGATTACTCAAATGATAATTACCATATTTGTAGAGGACGTAAAATCCAAAACATACTAAACAAGTAGCAGATATTGCTGAAGGGAGACGCACAGACCATTCATTAATACCAAAAATATGATAAGCGATCGCCATTAACCAATAAATTAAAGGTGGTTTATCAAAGCGAGTTTCTCCATTAAAATAAGGTGTAATCCAATCTCCAGTTTCTACCATTTGACGAGCAGCTTCAGCAAAAAGTGGTTCTGTTTCATCAATTAGACCAATATTTCCCAAATTACAAAAAAAGGCTAACCAAGCAAGTAAAAATATCCATAAAATAGAAAGTCCTAATGTTAAAAGATGATTTTTGGGTTGAGTTTTCAACCAATTGATAATTTCTAATTCTTGTATTAGTTTCATTCAGATTTAGTTATCCTTTGTTTGTCTTAAAAATTTCAACCCTAATTTAGCTAGAAATTGAAAGAATGACCATTAATAATATTTTTTCAAGGCTTTAAAATTAACAACCATTCTAATGTTTCTCTATTCCAAATAGGAGATTTTGTTTCTCCTACAACATAAGGTCCCCAGTATAAACGAGAGCCATCTTGGGCAAAGACAACTAGAATATCTCCTGGTTTCAAGGTTAATTTTTCTTCTGGCAAAGAAAGTATTAATCCCTTATTGCTACCTTCTCCCGGAGCAAAATCCCAGTGAGCAGATTTTTGGTAAGATTGGTCTGAGGATTTAGCTAGTAGTGCTAGACGAATTGGACGATCTGTACAGTTACTAACTCGAAAAGCTCCTTTATCGGTTTTTACTATAGATGATTGAGAAGTAGTTATGAGGAGACCACATTCTTGAATCTGTTTTGTTGGAGATTTTGGTACGGGTTTCTGGGTAGGAATGTTGAGTAACGGAGGTTGAGAAAATGTCTCAGAATCATTTGTTTCCCAAAATATTGTTAACTGAAATCTGCCAATAATTAATCCTAACAAAAAAAATATAAAAGTAATAATAGTTTGTGTATAAGGTTGAAATTTAATTTGAATTGAATTCTTTCTTTTCATTCTTTAACTAGACACCCTGATTTTGTTCAATTAACCTGATACATTACAGCTTGCTCTTCTGTTATGTTAAACTACCTAGAGTATTTTTAACTTTCAAATTGATTTAAAAAGTCAAAAAAACAAAAATATATTTAACTTCAATATCTATATCTATGCAAAATACTCGTCTCAATAGATTATTTAATGTTATTAGTGAAAGGTTTAGGCGATGGTTGAGTAATCCTTGGCGTCGAATTTCTCTATTAGTTATTAGTTTATTATTTGGTAATTTTGCTGGGACTGCGGTTTCTACGATCGCTGGACAAGAAGGTTACTTAGATGTTATTTATGCTTTAATATGTTTGCTGATTACTGAATTCTTAAACTGGTTGACTTATGGTATTAAGGGGAAAATAGCACGTTCTTTGGGAATAGATATTTTGAATGGTTTTAAAATTGGTTTTACTTATGGTCTATTTTTAGAAGCTTTCAAATTAGGTTCTTAGATTTTCTCTACGTTAAGGTAGTAGGTTTTAGGTATTAAACTTGAATTTTGTCTAACTACTTAGTAGTTAACTAGGGCTTGTCGATTAAATCTAAAGGTATTTACATATAAAGACTTTAGCCTTTTTTGGGCTAAAAAAAGTGCCTGGTATCACGTCTAAAACGCTCATGCAAGTTAGTATTTTAGGAGCATAGTTGGGCCGAAAAATCATTCTTACAATTCTTACTTCTACCTCTTCTAAATTTCCATTTCTCCTGTCTCCTGTCTCCTGTCTCCTATCCCTACTAAAAGACTTTTGAGCGCCAACCCTAACTAGCTTTCAGATATCAACTTAGGGTAGTAGGTTTTAGGTATTAAACTTGAATTTTGTCTAACTACTTAGTAGTTAATTAGCTTTCAGCTATCAGCTTAGGGTAGTAGGTTGTAGGGAAGTAGGTATTAAGTATTAAATTTTAATTTTGTCCGACTACTTAGTAGTTAACTAGCTTTCAATTATCACCTAGGGTTGAAATTCTATACTTCTACAAGCAGGATAATTTAAGAGGGGTTGAAATGACATTTCAAAAAGGATTTTGATCGATTCTCGATTTAAGTATAAATATAAATAAGCTGTTTGCTGACTGCTGAATTGCTGACCGCTTTTTCAAGTAATGATTAATATATAGCAATGATATAGCAATGAGAAATAATTTGTAAAAAATCTCAGGATATATCAAAACTCTGAGACTTTTACCCCTATTCTCTGTTAAGAGTTCCCTATTCCCTAAATTAAAAGATATTTTTACCCGCAACTGAAATAGGATTACTATATTTATATTTCATCTTCCCTTTAAACCAATATCTACATTTCCTAAACTATTAGGGTCCTGTTATTATTGTCACTATGCTCTGAAGATCGGGCGATCAACTTTTTCAACCTAAAACCTAAAAACTAAAACCTACTACCTACCACCTTCTTGAATAGTTAATTTAATTTTTATGGAATTTTCCAATTTATCTCTAGTACAAATTTTAGAAGCTTTAAAACTAGGAAATTTTCTAGGAAAAAAAGATGTAGAAATCTTAGAAACTCAGGAATTAATAGACCGAAAACGTGCCCAGTTTTTTAACATTACTTCAGAAAATGTCAGAGAAGTAATTAGAGAGCGATCGCTTATATTTCAATCTGTAATTACTGACTATCATAAATTACCCTTGAAGGATAATAATACTCTAGAAAACTTATGGAAATTTTGGTTGCCTTTAGGGATAAAATTAGCAGATAAATGTCAAAATTCAGGTCATCTATTAGTTCAAGGTATTTTAGGCGCACAAGGAACAGGTAAAACTACTCTGGCTAAAATTTTAATCTTGATTTTAGATAAACTTGGCTACAATACAATAGCTATTTCTATTGATGATATTTATAAAACCTACGCTGAACGTCAACTATTACAAAAACAAGATTCTCGATTAATTTGGCGCGGTCCCCCAGGGACCCATGATGTTAGTTTAGGAATAGAAACTTTAGATAAATTACGTCAATTTCATAATCAAAATTCCGATGGTTTAATTCCAATTCCCAGATTTAATAAATCTCTTTTTCATGGTGCTGGAGATAGAATTGAACCTGAGATGGTAAGTAAAGTTGATATTGTTTTATTTGAAGGTTGGTTTGTTGGAGTTAGACCAATTTCTGAGAAAGTTTTTAATGTTGCACCACCACCTATTATTACAGAAACCGACCGGGAATTTGCCCGTGATATGAATCGAAAATTAATAGACTATTTACCTCTTTGGCAAAAGTTAGATAAATTAATTGTTTTATACCCTACTGATTATCGTTTTTCTAAACAATGGCGACAACAAGCAGAACAACAAATGATTGCTTCTGGAAAGTCGGGAATGAGCGACGATAAAATTGAAAAGTTTGTGGAGTATTTTTGGAAAGCATTACATCCAGAATTATTTATTACGCCACTAATAAACAATACTGAATTAGTAGATTTAATCATAGAAATTAATTCCGATCATTCCATTGGCAAAATTTATCAACCAAATTATTTAAGTTGAGCAACAAGACTTTATTTTGTAAACATTGTGATTTCTATCAGGTGAAATTTTTAGACACCATAACCCATGTTTGCTCATAATAGATTGTTATAGCAGAAGAAAGAAAGAAGAAGGAAAAAGGAAAAATTTTATGTTGTCTGAGTTTTAAGCTGTCGATCTGTCCTAACCTTTCCTTGGATTGCTATATTATTATGTTCAGATAATTAGCGATATAGCAGAAGGAAGAAGACCTTTAGTTATCTAGGATAGAAGGAAAAATCTGGCGTTGTCTGATACCAAATTCAACAAAGGTAGTTACATCTTAATCTATATTTTTTACCTTAAGTATAAAATTTTATCACTTGCAGATATTGTCAATATTTAATATTTTTTTCTCTTTTTTTTTCTGCTAATTTTCCTCTGTTCCCAAATCCATCTTCGATGAATGTAGCAATATTTTATGAAATTAGTATGATTTTTAAGCTTTTAATATTTCCTAACCTTTTCTTCTTCTTCTACTGCTATAAAAAAAACTTTCTCCTGTTCTTCCCTGCTCCTGACTCTAAGTAGAGCAAGCTAGAAAAAAGACGTCGCATTTTTAATCAAAAAACCCCTAAAGGCAATGAATATGAACTTTTGAACTAATTTACAATTTGATACATAGCGCCCAAAATTTACCATGTTCTACTTAATACCAATTCCCAAAAATAATGCTATACTTCTTCAACACTTCAGTTATTAAATAAGAAGTAAGGTTTATTTTGTAGGATGGTAAGCAATGAGAAAAATTCAGTTTCTTTCATTTCCTCTTGTCAACACTGACCATCCTAAAACTACTTAGAACTTTATATTAGTTTTACCGCAAAAATAAGTTATCAAACCTCCCCTTTTAAAGGGATAAAAAAGAAAATTCTGCATTTTCTTGCCTTCCTATTTCAGGCGATACTGATAATTGAAGTTCACAGCTCCTCTGGAGGAGGCTAACAGATAACTTAATTGACTCCAAACTATTTATTTATCAACCTTTTCTTTACCTTCTTCTTGAACTTCAGGAACTACTTTAGGAGCGACTTCAGGGAATACTTCAGGGACTACTTTTTTGGGAGCACAAGCAACAAAATTAGTTAGTAAACATACACTTGGACCTATGGTTGTACCACGCAAATTAACCCCTTCTAGATTAGCTCCACTAAGATTAGCAAGAGTTATATTTGTTTCAATTAGTTTTGCCTTAGCAAGGTTAGCATTAGAAAAGTTTACATCTTTCAAATTTGCTTGACGCATATCAGCATTAAAAAGATCAGACTCACTCATATTGGCATTTTCTAAATTAGCTCTAAACCAATATGACTGACGTAAATTTGCATTAGAAAAATTAGCCCCACTAACAACAGATTCAATCAAATTAGCTTCAAATAGATTAGCATTTTCTAAAGTTGCTCCTGTCAGATAAACTCTAGATAAATTAGCATGAGCTAGATAAGAATCTGTTAAATCTGCACCTCGAAGATCCGCATCATTCATTTTTACTCTAGAGAGATTGGCATTAGAAAGATTAGCACCAATAAGATTAGTAACAGCAAGATTTGCCCCAGATAAATTTGCTCCTTCAAGATTTGCACCTTCAAGGTCAGCTCCAATCAAATTAGCATTATATAAGTTAGCCTTACTAAGGTCACATCCGGAACATTCATTAGTTTCTAATAGTCTTCTAATAGCTGCTGGATTAGCTGCTTTTGCTGAATTTATCCAACCAAGTTGGGATAAAATCATTATGATTGCTAATATTGTCAGTTTCATATTCAGTATTTGAGGGTATAGAGAATGATTGAACAGAAAATATATCTGAGTAGTAAGTATACAAATAATTTTGTCTATCTACTTATAGAGATAATTGCTTAATTTATCATACATCCAAATTTTTTAGACCGACAAATTTAAAACATTATTAATTATTAAATAGTTGACATTTAGTCAAGTATTCAATTGGGATTGAATTCTTGCTTATAGCAGTCGAAGCAAAGAGTGCGGACATATCAAAAGCTTAAAACTTAGACAACGCAAGATTTTTCCTTCTTCCTTCTTCCTTCTTCCTTCTTCCTTCTTCCTTCTTCCTTCTTTCTTCTGCTATATTCCTTCTTCCTTCTTCCTTCTTCCTTCTTTCTTCTGCTATATTCCTAATTTTAACTATTTAGTTATCATGCTATAACTGCCATCCCAATCATGTGGTGGTGGATTTGTTATATGCTTAACCGATCGTTGAATATGTGTACCAACAGCTTCATCATCAGGTCTCATTTTTTTAGCTCTCTTAAAGTAACTAACAGCCAAAGCAAAATTCCTTTCCATATAAGCTGTCCTAGCTCTAGAATAAAGTTCTAAAAACTGTTCTGTTTCCTGGTCAATATTATCTGAAATTGCACCAATCAATTCATATATACTCACCGATTTTTGCTTACCTTTAACTTTAACCTTATCCAACTCTCTGACCCTAACATAATCGCGACAAAGTTGATAAGTAAACTCACTTAAAATAATATCGCAGCCATAATGTTTAGTAATTGCTTCTAAACGGGAACTCAAATTTACACCATCACCAATTACTGTATAATCCATTCGTTTTTTAGAACCAATATTACCAGATACTACCTCTCCTGAACTAATACCAATACCAATTTTAAATTGTGGTTGATCGGGACGAGACTCATTAAATTTTCGGAGACGATGACGCATATCTAAAGCAGTTTTAACCGCCATTAAAGCATGATTTTCTAAAGGTAATGGTGCACCAAAAACAGCCATTAAAGCATCCCCAATAAACTTATCCAAAGTCCCTTCATGGTCAAATACTGCCTCTACCATTGTTTCAAAATATTGATTTAGAAGCTTAACTACTTCAGAAGCTTCTAGATTTTCTGTAAGAGTTGTATAACCTCGAATATCAGAAAATAAAATAGTTACTTCCTTACGCTCTCCTTCAAGTAAAGCATCTTCAGCTAAAGCCATTACTTGTTCTGCAACCTCTGGAGTCATGTAGCGATACATAGTATTTTTCATGCGTTTTTCTTGACTAATATCTTCAAGAACTACCAATCCACCACGCACACCACCTTCAGGATTAGTTAGGGGATTAACTGTTAGATTCAAACTACGTTCAATGACTCGATCTAGTTCAGATAAATCTATTAATCTGCTAAAATCCATGTGGTTATTTTGAACTAAATTTGCCTTAGGATTTGTTGGTGTTTGTTCCCCCCAAGGAAGAAAAATATTAGGATTTTTTGGTTCGGGAACTGCTAAAATATAAGCTGTTTCTTCTTCACCTTCAAATTTTATAAAAGAACCTACTCGTAAATTTTGCTCTGGAACATATTGTCTAGTGCCATGCTGTAAACTATCTTCTAAACGAAACTGTAAATTTTCAATTGGTATAACTTCCCATACATATCTACCAATCAGTTTTTCCTCCCAAAGTTGTCTACTTGTTTTACCTTTTATTTCTTGGTCAATAGGACAACCTAGCATTTCTAAAGCTGCTCCATTGATAGTCACAATTCTGCCTTGCATATTTGTAGAAATTACAACATCAGACAAACTTTGTAGAATATCTTTCTGATATTGCTTTTCTACTAAAACATTTTCAAAAAGTTGAGAATTCTGAAGGGCAATACCTGCTTGAGCATTAAAAGCTAGTAAAAATTGTTCATCTGAAGAATTAAAACTACCTTGATTTTTATTAATTAACTGAGTTACCCCAATCAATTCGCCCTTAGCATTGTACACAGGCATACAAAGAATACTTCTTGTTTGATAACCTGTTTTTTGATCTGTACTAGGGTCAAAACGAGGGTCTATATAAGCATCAGGAATATTAAGAGTTTCTCCAGTAGAAGCAACATAACCAGCGATACCTCGATTTGCAGGAATTCTAATTTCCACCATTTTTTTTTCATCTGCTGTCGCTACCTTAGTCCAAAGTTCATTTGTTTCTTTACTAAGTAGAAACAATGTGCTACGATCTGCTTGCATTAAATTACAAGCTTGATCCATTACAGATCTTAAAGTTGTTTCCAAGTCCAGACTTTGACCTAAAGTTGTGGTAGCTTTGAGCAATGCTGAGACCCCTCGCTGATTCCGAGCTGCTACATAAAATGATTGACAACTTTCTATAATAATTCCCATTGAGTCTCCGAAAGAGCGGAATAGTTGCTCATCTTCTCCATCAAAAGGGACATCATTTGCTTTATTAAGTAGTCGTACTACTGCTACTGGTTTGTTAGAGTTGGTGGTACTGAAAACTGGTATGCAGAGGATGGTACGAGTATCATAGCCTGGAGGTTGGTCTACCTCTTCGCTGAAGAGTGGATGAGTTTTGGCATCAGCAATATTGAGTGCTTCTCCTGTTGTAGCTACATGGCCTAAAATACCGACATGAATTGGTAAGTGGTAATCTTGGGACTTACCAGTACTTTCGAGAACCGTCTTGTACCAAAGTTGTTTTTTCTCTTGGTTAACTAAGAAAATAGTTGTTTGATCTGCTTTCAGGATTTGACCAATTTTGATAGTAAAAGCATCTAATAGTTGTTCTAGTAAAGTTTCAACACCTTCATTGTTAATTAAGTCAATAGCTCGTAGATATTGATGAAATTCAGCAGTAATAAAGTCTAGCAGACAAACAAACTCTCCTACTGGCAAATCTTTGACGCGAGTTGCCAGTAGACCCATACGATCAACTTGAGTCAATGTTGCCAGAATACTACCAGCAGCGTTAGAGAATGTCATTTGAACTGCTTTATCTTAAAGTTAAATTACTCCAACTTAAGTGTATATTTTCTCTGGGTTTAATTTTTTCCAAGCAGATAAAGTTTTTTACTTACAAAAAAATGTTATTATACTAAACTAGACTATATCTAAGTATATTTATTGCAATAGTACGGCAAAAATCTAGAAAAGTTAGGACTATTAGAAGTATTTAGAATTATATTGCTTAGTATGATTAGCTAAATCCGATGATTAGTTTTAGTCTACTTAATTATCACACAAGATTGAATTTAATATCCCGCAGTCCATATCTAAAATCTATGATTTAGAACTGGGTTAGTAGGAGTATAGATTCTTTGACATACTCCACTCACTTCAGGGAGTGGATTCTCCCAGACTCACCCATCAGGGATTACTGGCTAATTCAGACCGCTTAACTATCTCTACTCACCCAGTAACTAGCCAGAGGCGGAGATGTCCCTAGTCGTTTAGGTGGTTAACCTCAGTTCTCGGATGCCCTACCATACTCTTTTACAAAAATACAATGTGATTAAATTATTGGTACTTCGTTAGTTTCCATAGCTGTTTTGACTGTGTTTTTACTACCACAAGTTCTTAGTTTCGACCTTTTCGGACTCTTTGCCTCTAGATGATTTATCTAGCCTACGGAGTAGGGGGTTGGGTATTGCAACCAGTCCGAGCTTAACACAAAGTTGCCCTGGAACAGCAAGGCTTTCAACCCAGTTTTTCGGTAAAATTGTGTTGTCAAGCCTAATCGGTGGAAGGTTTACTCTCTTTACAATTTCTAGAATGTGTCATCAATTAAAGAGGTTGACATTAAAGATACAGTATGCTTGTGAAGAATAACTACAGAAATCAACAAAAAAGGACTTCTGTAAATGACTAGACCTCCGTCAATCATAGAATGGCTATTTTGTCAATTTGTTAATTGATGACACGCCCTAGCGATCTTTGCAGATAGTCTTAGGTTATGCTGCTGATGGTATAGAATGAGCAGAGATAACTTTTCGATAATAGTTTCTTAACTGCTGAGTTGCTGCTGACCATCCCCAACGTTCTGCTTCAGTTCTGGCATTTTGACGTAGAGTTTCTCGTTCCTTAGAATGAGCTAAGAGATTTTGAGTAGCTTTAATAGCTCCTTTTTCATCAGCAGGATCGAACAGATAACCATTTATTCCATCTGTAACAATATCAGGAATACCTCCAGAATTAGCTGCTACTACAGGGGTGCCAGCGGCCATAGCTTCTAGAAGTACCAATCCTAGAGTTTCGGTGCGAGAGGGAAAAATAAAAGCATCAGCAGAAGCATAGGCAGAGGCCAGTTTTTGACCCCGGAGATAGCCCACAAAGTGTGTGGGAGTGTCTGCAAAATGTTCTTCTAGGGATTCTCGGTTGGGTCCATCTCCTACAAGAGCTAGACAAGCATTGGGGATGGCCTCCAGAATTGGTTTAATACGGTCAATCTCTTTTTCTGCACCTAAACGGCCAACGTATAGTAGTATTGTACTATCTGGATTTCCTTGACTGAGGCGATCGCGCATTTCTTGACTAGCATGGTGGGGCTGAAATAATTCTGTATCAACTCCACGCTGCCAAAGGTCCACTCGCTCAATGCCATGGTTGCTTAATTCTTCTACCATTGCTGTAGAGGTACAAAGATTTAAGTCTGCTTGGTTATGGCCTGATTTAAGTAACTCCCAAAGCAACCCTTCGAGCATTCCTAAACCATAATGATGTAGGTATTGAGGAAGGTGGGTATGATAGGATGCTACAAGTGGTATATTCAGCTTTTTCGCATAGTACAGGCCACCTAAACCTAATACTGCTGGATTAGCTACATGAATTATATCTGGCTGAAACAGCTCTAGCTGTTTGCCAATAGTGGGAGTTGGTATTGCTAATTTTAATTCTGGATAGAGAGGTAAGGGAAAACCCTCAATGCCACAAATTGTTGCTCCTTGATATTCCTTTAGTCCTCCCTCGGGGGAAAATATTAGCACTTGGTCGCCAGCACGTTGCAGATGTTCAACAGTGTGGCATAGACGTGTAACTATACCATCTATTTTTGGTAAAAAGGTTTCGGTAAAAAGGGCTATCCTCATAAATTGTTTGGAAAATATTTAGTCAGAATATTAATTTTTCAACTTGGTAATAGCTATAGTTCATAAAAATATAGTCACATAAGACATATCCTTATTTTGCAGGTGTTGCCCTGACTGGGTGAACTACAACACCCTCGCTTCCCATAGTCAAAGACATAAGAGATCTCTTTTTCTTTGCCTCTTTTTTGATTATCTCCCTGATTCAATTTCTGGTTGGTCATCATACAGAGACTTGGACGTAGGTTCTTATGTGTCTAGAGGTAGCGTATCAGTCCAGAAAACCCTATTGAACTCAGATCCCTGACTCGACTCGGCTATTTGATTTTCGTTCTGATCGCAGACATTGTTAGATTATCTTAAATATTCGCCCAAATTTCTGGAGACCATATGACTATATTTAACTACATAAGACTATATCTCTGTTAAATGTTTATGATACCTATTGCCTATTGATTTTAGTCACGAATTGATAATCCCAGTTTATGTATTATCTCAGAATTCTCAACTGGATAAACATTTTCTTTAGGTGTGATTAAGTCAGTCCATTTACTAGGTTCTCTATAGATACGCTGCTGTTGTACAAATTCTGTAATATTTTCTATCTTCACAATCCAATCTCGGCTATAATTTCGTAGAGCTTCACCCCGTAGTCCTAATTGAATTGCTCGTCGTTCCACTTTTTGACCCATGGGATTATGGTCTGGGTCCCATTGCAATCTTACAGGCGATCGCTTCACAACTTCTTTCCATTCTTCTTGAGTTTTATAGATAGTTGGAATAAATTTTGAATGTACTCCTTTTGTTAAAATTTCATCAAATGCTGTGCGTTTGATACTCACAGCCAGAATTATTTCTTGTCCTGTTTTGCTGCCCCACCCAGAACGATACATCATCCACAAAAAGTTGGTTTTAATCCAACTCATTCTATTCAGGCTAAACTCCCCACCAAAATAACCTTTTGACGCTGCGAAATTACCGATTTCTGGCCTATATGCTTGGTAGACAACCACAGAGTTTTCATCAAATTGTGCTAAAATATGCCTACCAGTAGTAGGCCAATTACTAACTTGAGTTAAATAGTTTTCTGTAGCTAGCTCCATATCAACGAAACCATTAACACTTATAAGTGGCGATCGCTTCTTTTTTAAAATTATTTAACCAAAAAGAGGTAACAGTTTTTACTATTACCCCCATGATGTTTATAGACACCTTCTAAAAATCTAGACAATCCTAGACACGCTCTTCATCGGTGAGGTCAAGGGATTTTCCGACTCACCCGTCCATAAGTCTACTCACAAAGAAGGGTGATGTTCCGCTCAAGCACATTGAGTTTAGGATTCCCTCTGGGGTTTTCATCCTTATGAAAAGTCGAGTGCAAAACACTCTATAATCGTTGCTAAAATCCTCTGGTCTTAGCAGACATAAGTGATAATAACACAAATTAATAGCGTAAAAACATAGACATTTTGTAGATATAAGTCTTGGATAGTCTATGCTTCTAAGCTTCTAGCAAGCAACAGTTTATCGATGCCAAGATACCTTCGGCAGAATATGATCTTTATCTACACGTTGCTTGTATTGAATAGCATAATTTAGCAGAGAATCTAACAGAGAATCAGACAGATAATGAGGTTGCAAACCAAGATCTAAGAGGTTTGTATTTTTGGCATTGAAATAATGTTGCTCTAATTCCACTCTAGGATTTTCGAGGTAATTAATTTTTACATTATCCAAATTATCTAAATCATCTGGAGCTAAATTCAAATCTTTACCTGCTTTGTCTTTAAAAGCTTTACCTGCTTTTTGGACCATCATTGCCAAATCATCCACACTGAACATTTCAGTAAATTGGTTGAATACTCGGAATTTTCCAGCCTCCGCAGGATTAGCGATCGCTATTTCCATGCAACGGACTGTATCTCTAATATCTAACAAGCCACGAGTTTGTCCACCCTTGCCATACACAGTGAGTGGGTGTCCAATAGCTGCTTGAATACAAAATCTATTGAGAGCTGTACCAAAAACTGCATCATAGTCCAGACGGTTAATCAAGAGTTCATCTTTGATTATCTCATCACTTAGGAGGCCAGTTAGTGCAACACCGTATACAATTCCTTGATTGAGGTCTGTGGCACGGAGTCCCCATATTTTGCAGGCAAAGTGAATGTTGTGACTATCGTGAACTTTACTTAGATGGTAAAAAGACCCTGGTTGTTTAGGATAAGGGAGAGTATCTTTGCGCCCATTATGTTCAATGGTGATATAGCCCTCTTCAATATCTATATTAGGTGTACCATATTCTCCCATAGTTCCCAGTTTCACCAAGTGACAATCTGGGAAGTCCTCTTTCATTGCATAAAGAATATTTAGAGTCCCCACTACATTATTGACCTGAGTCATAACAGCGTGTTCGCGGTCAATCATAGAAAATGGAGCAGAACGCTGTTCGCCAAAGTGGACTATAGATTCTGGTTCAAACTGACGTAGTGTTTTACTCAGGAAATTATAGTCAGTGATATCTCCTACATATAAGTCAATTTTTTTGCCAGTCAACTCTTTCCAACGTTGAATGCGCTGTTGGATCGGGGCAATAGGTGTCAGAGTTTCGACTTTAAGTTGCATATCCCAGTGTCGCCGAACCATACTGTCTAGGATACCTACTTCATAACCTTGATTGGAAAGATAAAGAGCGGTTGCCCAACCGCAGTAGCCATCGCCACCAATTACCAGGACTTTCATAAACTTACTTTGAATCTTGCTTACTGATATTGGCTTAATGTATCAGGTATTGGAACTTTATGGCATTTCTTGTTTAAATCAAATGCAACTAGCTAAAAATTCCACCAATAAATATTTCTTATACCCTGATGAACTATATTCCTACTATTTGTTATAGTATATTTTCTGAAATTTAAGAACATTTATAGTGTAACTTCGTCTGCAAAGCTAGCCCAACGAGTAAATTCAAAAGGCCCAGCGATCGCTCCCCAGATATGCTCATCAGTTTCGGGGTTGCGCCCTTGGTCATGGCTGATAAATTTATGTTCGTCTATCTCAAAATGGCTATCTAAGTAGGTAGTTTGGCCTTTACGGACTACAGTACAAGCTTTTCCTGGTTCTACTTCACCTTTAAAGCTATGGCCAGTCCATTTTGTAATAAAGTTACAACCAGGTAGTTTCTTTATTTGTTCAGTTTTGAATGCTTGTAAGCGTTGAGGATCGCGAGAAGCTCCGTAAAATGCTTCTTCTTGATCTATGGCATAGTTTTCAATGTCGATATGGTCTGCTGTAGGGACTAATTTTAATATTCGGACTCGGTAGGGTTGGTTGAGGGTAATGTCGTAAGCTTGCTCTAGATAGAGGCTGAGTCCATTTAATAATTCATAGGGAAGTGGGCGCATACAAACGCGAATGTGAGCAAAGAGGGGAGGGTTTTCAAAGGCTTGCTGTTGGTTACTAAAGTCGGCTGCTAACCAACGTGCCAAGGTAAGAATGTCTGTTGAGTTAGTCATTTTGATTGAGTGTAAATTCGGAATTATAGTTCAAATAAAATACTTAATATTTTATTTTGTAATTAGGGAACTTTATCAAAAAAATCAACGTCTCATATAATATTTATTTTTTTTTTTTAGCTATTGAAATATTTTTTGAATTATTTTTTTATGTGTTTTGGTTTTGTATTTTTGATTTATTTAAATATAGATTAAACTAAACACTATCTTGCGATTTTAATATAGGTGGTAAGTAAGTTATTGAGAATAAAAGTAATTATTAGCTGTAATCATATCTGATGTGTTTACATTCTGAAAAATCTCAAATAGGGATAGTTGTTAGAGTAGTTGAATTTAAAAGTTTTTGAATATGGCATATATATTCAATGAAAGTTAAGTATAAATTATTTTGATCTTTGACTTCAAGGAAAATTGAGATTTGGAGAACATAAATATTTGGCCATTGAACTAATTTAGAATTACTTAGTTCTGTTTAGTATGTCTATAGAATAGGTTACAGAATTATTATTTTCAAAAGTGAAATTCTCACTTATAATTTGGGAGAAATTATTTTATTGAGAAAAATGGCCAATGGGCGATCCTTTTAACTCTTTTCAGGAATCGAATACATTTTCGGTTCCTCTTCCAGTTGGTAATTCTGCTGAAGAAAACTTAGTCTTATTCTTCTCTGAAGATGCTTTGAGCAATGAAAGAGAAATAGGGCCACAAGATGTCAGCGTAGAAATCATAACAAACAATGAAATCCCGATATCATTTGGCAATGAGATTCCGTTTATACAGCCTGGTCCTGAAACTGAGACAGGCTCAAATTTAAGAGATTTATTTATTCCAGATCAAGATAGCGAAAGCGATGTAGTAACTTCGTTTGCAGATAATAATCTGGATGGGTTACAAATTCCATTCTTATTAGATGGGGTCAGAGCTAATGAATTACAAATATCAGATATAAAAATAGCTGGCAAAGAATACCTAGAAGTCAAGGCAGTAGGTGACCATGCTCAGACTTACAGAGTATTAGCACTAATAGAAAAAAATGATTCTTTGATCAAAGCCCAACAAATTCAACCTCCAGATGCCGCACAACAAGTCGTTAATAATGAAATTCAAACCCTTGTACCTGGACAACAAACAACTGTAACTGGTGTTGAGTTAGTTCCTGGGCCATCAATTCCTTCTAATCAGTTTGTAGAAGTTCCTATTCCAGTAATACCTGGTCCTCCCGGTGTACCTGGAACTCCTGGTGCTCCTGGTCTCGCAGGTCCAGTAGGTCCGGCAGGTGTACCAGGAACTCCTGGTCTGGCTGGTCCGGCTGGTCCAGTAGGTCCGGCAGGTGTACCAGGAACTCCAGGATTAGATGGTACTCCTGGTCTGGCTGGTCCGGCTGGTCCAGTAGGTCCGGCAGGTGTACCAGGAAC
>JAAHGF010000005.1:0-90621 GCA_010672585.1 Okeania sp. SIO1I7
ATGCTGTTGGCTGGGCTGCTGACAGCTACGGTCAGGAAGTTACAGCCTTCTAGATAAGAACTGGCTAACCCGTGGGTATACCAGGATGTGACAAAGGTGGTTCCAGTTAACCATGCTCCAATGGCCAAGAAGGCACATGGGAACAATAGTACACCAGACCAGCCTACAAATACGAAGCGATCGCGTTTCAGCCAGTCATCCAGGACATCAAATGGTCCTCTTTGACTCTGCGGGCGTCCGACTGCTACAGTCATTACGGAATTCTCCAAATAATTATGATAACTACAGGTAATGTTTTTATCTCAACCTTCTCTTAATAATTATTGTTCTGCAGTAGCAGAATATGAGAGGTTTTGTAAACATTGTTTAAATTTCTTTACCTTAGTTATCATTATATAGGTAATTTTCTTTTGGAGCAACAAAAAAAAATAGTTTTTAGGGACGATTTTTTTTTATATTTTAGATTTAGACTGGGAAGTTAAGTATTTTCAATTGCTATGGGGCCAGTTCAGATGACTTTGCTTGAATCTTATTAGGGAATTGAGAGCTGTGCCAAAAGTATTCAAAGTATAGATTGGCAGTTGGATAAGATGCAACATTTAAGATGAAACAATCCACTACAATGATGCGTTAGATGGGGAGATCGGGAGATAAAGACACCTAGAAGCAAAAATCTATTGTACAGTTTTAGGTGTGCCACTCCACTACTGTCGTGTCAAGCTTAAAATAGGGGTAATAGGAAAATGGCAAAATCTAAGCTATGTATTGTTTTTGTCCAAAACCCTAATACAACATCTAAGGCTGAACAAGCCACTACGCAAGATTCTTTAATGGTGATTCAGCCTTGAATTCTCAGCCTACTTGATTATACTATTAAACGTATGGCCGAGAGTTATTAAATTTTGTCAAATACTTAGTAGCTCTTTTGTACAAATTCACGAAGACTTTTGAAATCGTTAGAATATATATGACTATATTTATCTCAACGTTGGCCATTGACCCGCGCTCTCCCGTTGGCGGAGCCTAGAGGCAGCTATTAGGGGAGCGGAGGGATGGGAAAACCAATCAATTTTGAGGCGCATGTCAATAGTATGTTAGACTTAAAATTTTGCTGCTGGGCTAGCAGTGTCAGTCTGTGGAGCGCGCCTTTAGACCGAAAAGAGGCGAGGGCCTTGGAGGCTGGTGCATTGGAGCGCGCAGCTCCTCTGCAAGAGGCAGCAGAAAGACCTAAGAGCGCGATGGTTAGGAATCCCACGCTTTCACGCAAGTGCAGCGTCGGGAGGATGTCAAGTATAACGTTTATCTCAACGTTATACTTGACCCGCGCTCTCCCGTTGGCGGATCCTAGCGGCAGCTATTAGGGGAGCGTCGCATGGGAAAACCAATCAATCTTGCGGTTCTTACAATAGTGTGCTATCCTAAATAGGATAAGGCTGCTGGGCTAGCAGTGTCAGTCTGTGGAGCGACCGTAAGACCGAAAAGAGGTTCGGCCTCGGAGGCTGGTGCATTGAAGCAGAAAGTCCCTATCAGTGATGTTAGGGAATCCCGCGCTTTCACGCAAGTGCAGCGTCGGGAGGATGTCAATATACTTATCTAACTAAGAAATGTTCACTATTGACATTATTGTGAAGTATACCCCTGCACCATTTTCAGTACAACGTAAGTTAGCTGAGGATGCTGAAGCTGTTTATCAACAAGTCCTTGAGTCTATTCGTTCTGGTAATCCTCAAGTTATAGAACTTACTTGCGAGAAAATGCCTGAGAAAAAGATTGCTATACTAGCCAGTGAAATTTCTGGTGTCCAGATTTCCCAAAAATCTGGTGCTGCAGCTACTGGAAGACCACCTGGTTTTGTTGCCCTGACACAATGAACCCTACGAATAATAGTATTCAAATTACTCATCCAGCGATTGTAGTACAAAACCTTTGTTTTGATTGGCCTAATGGTGGCCATGTTTTACGTTATTGTTCTCTAAAAGTACCTAAGGGAGAGTTCTGGATGCTCTTGGGTACTAATGGTAGTGGTAAATCAACTTTGTTAAGGGTATTAGCAGGACTTTTGTCTCCTCAGTCTGGAAAAATTCATTTTGAAGGGCGAATGGGTTTTGTTTTCCAAAATCCTGACCATCAATTGGTGATGCCTACTGTGGGAGCAGATGTGGCTTTTGGACTGGTTGAAGAGAGACTTTCTCAACTTCAAATTCGTCATCGGGTAGAAGATGCTTTAACAGCAGTAAATCTTTTAGAGCTACAAAGGCGTCCTATATATGCTTTAAGTGGTGGTCAAAAACAAAGGATAGCGATCGCTGGAGCTATTGCCCGTAATTGTGACATATTGCTATTGGACGAGCCGACTGCTTTACTTGACCCAGACAGTCAATTAGATTTGGTCACTCAAGTTCAAAGCTTGGTGAAAAAGCGAGGTATTACTGCTCTGTGGGTTACTCATCGTTTAAATGAGTTGGATTATTGCGATGGAGCATTTGTATTAGATAGAGGTCAAGCAGTAATACGCAAACCCGAAACTGTTGAAAAAAAGTTTGATTAAATATTGAGCTTAAGCTAGCACTTCCTAATCTACATTCTCAAATATACAAAGTAGGAGTAGAAGGAATGGCAAACACGGGTGATAGTATGAAGAAAATTAAACTACGCAGATAGTGATTCGATGTTCCCTGAAAGATTACAGCCAAATTTCCGATCCTTAAACTCTCAAGCTTTGAAAGTTTAGGGATTATTTTTTTTGACCACGATAGAATCTGAATAAATGTTATATTACATTAGATTAGTATTTGTTAACATTCTGTGGAGAATTATCCCTTTGAATCATGTCACGCTCTTTAAGACGAAAGGTTATGTTCGTAGATGGCTATAATGTCATTGGTATCTGGCCTCGCCTCCAAGAAAGCTTTAGGATTAATGGCTTGGAAACAGCGAGACGAGATTTGATAGAAGCGATGGTAAATTATAGTGCTAGTCAAGACTTGAATAGTCGCATAGTATTTGATTCTCAATACCAGCATACTCCCACAGTTAAAGAGGTTATTACTGACCGTTTATCTGTTTATTATACAGAATTCGGCCAGACCGCAGATACATATATAGAGAAAGCTTGTGCTAATCTTCGTCAAGAGATGCGCTTGTCTAAGAGTAGGTTAATTGTTGCGACTTCAGATCGTGTTCAACAACTTACTGTGGCAGGTTATGGTGCAGAATGGATATCTTCTCAACAGCTTGCACATGATATTGAAAGTGTAGCAAGTAGCGTTCGGCGTAGATGTCAACGAAGCAAAAGAACATCAAGTCGTTTTTTGGCTAATTACCTAGACCTAGAGTCTCAAAAGCGCCTAGCTGAACTAAGAATGGGCAAATAATTTTTGCTAATCATAATAATACCTGAAAGTCAAATTAGTTTTATAAAACTATATTATGATAAGTATTAATAAAAAAAATATAAAAAAGGGTTGCAAAATATGTTGAGTTAGGGTTAAGATTAGTAATCGTAGCTCAGAGATAAAGTTGACATTCCTCGGTAGCTCAGCGGTAGAGCGGTCGGCTGTTAACCGATTGGTCGCAGGTTCGAATCCCGCCCGGGGAGTTTAAAAATTTTTAGGTTCTTGACTCGGAGATAGTTAAGAGATAGTTAGGGCGTGTCATCAATTAAAGAGGTTGACATTAAATGTATAGTATGCTTATGAAGAATAATGACAGGAACAACATGCATAGGACTGCTCTAAATGACTAGACGTTATGCTTTGCGGGATGACCAATGGGAACGCATTCAAAATTTACTACCAGGGTGTCAAGGAACTGTAGGAAGGACAGCAAAGGACAACCGCCTCTTTGTGGAAGCTGTTTTGTACAGATATAGAGCAGGAATTCCTTGGAGAGACTTACCAGAAAGATTTGGGGACTTCCGGGTTATCCATACCCGTTTTAGCCGTTGGAGTCGCTCTGGAGTCTGGGAAAGAGTGTTTCAGGTTTTAGCCGAGGATGCAGATAATGAATATGCCATGATCGATGCTACTATTGTTCGCGCTCATCAACATAGTGCAGGAGCCGCATACAGTAGTGCAGAACAGGAAAATATTGGCCGTAGTAAAGGAGGATTGGCTACGAAAATACATGGGGTAGTAGATGCTCTGGGTAATCCCACCCATTTTTTTTAACCCCAGGTCAAGCATGCGACTTAGATGGAGCAGATGTTTTATTACCGATGGTAGAAGCTGAAGCAGTTTTGGCTGATAAAGCTTATGATGCTCAGGAGCGAGTAATTGGGCCTTTAACTGAGAGAGGAATAGAAGTAGTAATTCCCCCTAAAAAAAACCGAAAAGAACTCCGTAACTACGATGAGATATTGTACAAAGCACGCCATCTCATAGAAAATTTCTTTGCCAAACTCAAACAATATAGAGCGATCGCTACAAGATATGACAAGCGTTCCGTAAACTTTCTGGGAGGAATTTATTTGGTAGCCTCAGTCATTTTATTAGCATAGCGATCGCTATCCACCTAGACCATACTATACCAATTTTGTCAATTTTTTAATTGATGACACGCCCTAGTAATTCTATCATAAATGTTGAAAGATTTTGAGCCGTTATAATCGCTCTTATTTAACGGGCACGATGAATTGAAACTAGCAGGAGTTACGCACGCATACGAAATTATACACCATCTGTAGGGGGGAACGGCCGTTCCCCCCCTTACTAACTACATGTGGTGGTTGTGCGTAAGTCCTGAACTTTTAACCCCAAATATAGCCCAAACTCTTTTTATAAGAGGTAAACACGTCGATATTTTTAGTTAACCAATCAAAAAAACGAAAAGACATGGCTGTACGAAACCCTTCTAAAGCTTCAGTAAATGTCTTCAAAGGTTTACTTCCCCATTGTCTTTGTCACCCTCCAGTTAACTTATGCCGAATGATGAAAGTATAGGCACAAAATACTAATATAAAATGGCGCTCCCGGCTCCATTTATCTCTTATATCATGTCCGGTGAACAGTTATAAATAAATAACGACGGAGTCCTCAGGAGTCAACCCACCCGCGGGTCCCTCCCAGGAGGGGAAGTCAGGAGTCAGGAGGAAAGAGGGAAGGAAGAAGAAGAACTGGAGTTGAAGGAGAAAGTTTTTGATCACGCTCTTATCCGGACATGATATTACTTGATATTCTTTTAGCCCTAACCATCATAATTGCTTCTCGGTAAAAAACCTCTATCCAATTTCTGCTTGAGTCAGTATTTACTATTCACTCAGATGTCACTTTTGACTGGTCAAAATTGGTAATAAAATAATCAATTTCTGTTGCCTATTCTAGAGAATTAGCATCTCCTACGATAGCAAAAGTTCTTTCTGCTGTGAGGCGTGAAATTGATGCTCGTTTAGGTGGTCCCCAAAACTATTTTTGGTTTTTCTATACTTAAGATAACTAATTCAAATTTCTCTACTGGTAAGCTTTTTACTAATTCATCTATTCTAATTTCCGTTTCTTGTTGGAATTTTTGTTTAACTACTACTTTTTGGTTTTTGGCAATTCCTCGAAATAATGTAACCGATTATAAACTACTCCCATAGAGTTATTGGCCATTTGAGATATGTTTTTCCTTTCACTCTCCCCTAGTAGTCCACCCAAATAATGGCGGAATCCTGTTTTTTGAGGTGTGTTTTGCCAACAATCATCAAATTGTTGACACCACTTTTCAAAGCCAGGGGGTATTCCAGAAGGGGTTGTTTCATAGAAGAGCGATCGCTTCGACGTAAAATCATACGCCTCGCCCTTGTAGGGTGACTTTTTATTTGATTTGCAAGTGAATTGAATATATGCTACAGTGTTGTTAGTAGCCTCAGGGCACGCCTCCCCCAAAGGAGCTGCGCTTTTTCCTATCGGAATGCTTCGCGACATATTTGCGGAGCGAAACGAAAACTATAAACGGACGTGGAGACAAGCATAACCCACCGCCATCCCCTTCCGGGAGGGCAGCAAGAGGGGTGGGTGCAGCAGCCTAAGAAGCGTCAACTCGCCGAATATCTACGACTCAACAGGAATCTCTGTGCCTGACCACTGGAGAGCATATCAAAAGTTTATTCAGTGTAATCATAAAGTTGAGAAGTTAACTATAGTTTACCTAAGTCGATCCATAACAATAGTTAGTGATGAATCTAAACAAAATATCAATCACTAACTATTCCTACCTAGAGACTGTTTGTAAACAAAAGATTAAGTAGGGTGTGTGACGACACGCTGACTATTTCTGGAATAATAGTCAGTTTTACACCTCACGCACTGCGTGTTGTGGGATTATGCGTTAGTGTCACGTAACGCACCCTATGTGATTTAATATTCATTTTACAAACACTCTCTTACTTGATGAAACTAATTTTGAGTACTTTTCAACTATTACCTACTCATGAACTTTCAAGTCTTTGCACAAAAGACGTTCACACCTAATTTCACCATTTTCTAGGCTTTGATGAATTTCTAATTCTGCTTCTGGAATTGCTTCAAATAAGAAACGTTCTCCTGGGAAAACAGTGTGTTCCCAATATTCATTGTTAGGATTACTAATTCTAGCAATCTGTATCTTGTGAGTAGTATTCACATAGAAACAGAGAATTTTTTGAGCTTGTTTTTTTGGTAGTCTATCTAGTGCTATAGTCACAATTTTTTATTCCCTCTAAGTTTTTGCTGCTAATTAGCAACCCTACTGAACCTTGATATCTTTGAGTGCCAATAAAATTATTATAAACTAATAGGGATCGCTTCAGCGTACTTTTAATTGCTTTTGTTGAAGAAAATTAATTAGGCTTAAGTCGTCCACTATAAACCCAGTATTTTTCCAGTATAAATACTCATATTTTAGTACTCCATACTGATAGAATTACTCAGTTTACTAAATAACGTCGATAAAATTGTATTGGAGAACAAAAAACCTTCAGGATCAGTTAATCTCAAATATCCTTCTACTGGAAATTTTTGGTTATTTGAGAATAAGGTCACTATACCTTTTGGATTAATCAATTCTACCCACCCTAACTTTTGATAGGGTTGCAAGTAGATTAATATTTGCTCTACAGTTCGTTGACCAAAATGCTTAGATAATGCTAATAGATTCACCCCTTCTGCCAAGCGGAATCTTAACATTAGTGTTTCTAACAAACACTCCTGATTAGCTTCTAAGCAGTTATTAGATGTATCAATACCCTGATGTTTAAAACTAAGATCTTGAAGCGATAGCTTGTATTGTCTATCGACAGATTGCACCCATTGATAATATTCTTTGCGTGTAGGTGGTCGGGTAAATCTTTCCCCTGCTACATAACTTGCTGCACCCATACCAAAGCCATAATAGGGACGATTTTCCCAGTAGACTCGATTATGACCACACTGATAATCTGGCTTGGCGTAATTTGATATCTCATAATGTTCATATCCTGAAATTGATATCAACTGCTGTGCCATTCGATACATTTGTGCAGCTGTTTCATCTGTAGGTAAAGGAGGATTACCAGGTTGATAATAACGTCCAAAAGCTGTAACAGGTTCTAGCACTAGGTCATAACTAGAGATATGAGTTGGAGAAATAGCAATTCCAGCTTCTAAAGAAGTTTGCCATTGTTCTAGAGTTTGATGTGGTAGTCCCGAAATTAAATCTATGCTGAAATTAACAATTCCTGCTTGATGTAATATGTCTACTGCTTTGTAAATATCCGAGACATTGTGCGTTCTCCCACAAACCTTTAATAACTCATCTTGAAATGCTTGTACCCCCAAACTAACTCGATTTATCCCTAGAGATTTATATCCTCGTACCTGTTCTAAGTCAAAAGTTCCTGGGTCCATTTCTATAGAAATTTCAGCATTGGCCACAATTCTAAATTTTTGTTCTAGGGCATCTAGAATTTGGTTCAATTGGCTAATTGACAAAAGGGAGGGTGTACCACCGCCAAAGAAAATAGTTTCTAGGGGTTGATAGAAAGATTTTGTAATGTTTATTTCCTCACAAATTACCTCCACATATTCTTGAATAGGAGAATAGTTATCGCCTCTTTTATTATCCCCCACTACAGAAATCGGAAAATCACAGTAATAGCACCGCCGTCGGCAGAAAGGTATATGGACATAAGCCGAACTAGGAATACAGTAATTTCCGATTGGCCTTTTCATTACAAAATATATCCTTATATAAAACTATCTTAAACAATTATGAATTTAATTAAGAGTAGCTGTACAATCAATTACAAAAAATTAATACCGATCAATAGAAATATTACTTAAGTAAAAAGTAAAAAAAATAACTTTAGTACATGACTGTATTACTGCTTTAAATACCTAATATTAAAAATATTGTCATCAAAGCTTAAGTAATAATAATCACATTATCCTTGTTGCGAGATAGATTTTATACTTTAGGACGAGCTCTGAAGAGTAGAGTTAATTATGAATAGCTTCAAACTTTTATGAGTTGAACAAGCTTATAACAAGAAAACTCTACAAAATGGAACATCAACTGGAAGATATAATAGAAGCAACATTGAGCAGCCCAAAAATTATGGTTATTACTCACTATTGCTGAGTACCTACTGGGAAAATCTCTATATCTATAAAACAAACTAAAAAAATGCTTGACGCAATCATTATCATTTCATTTGTACTCGCTGGAGCAGGAATAGGATTCTATAGCATAGAATTACTACCCCCCAATGTATTATTAGAAGTTACTAATATTGAAGGTTTACGTTCAGTGTTAGCTGCTTTTACTTCCTTGATTGGCTTTGTATTGGGATTGGTATTTCAAACTACATATCGGCGAGTTGAAGCAAAAGTCGCCCAGATGCCAGTTGATTTATTATTAACTCGAGCAATAGGATTAGTCATTGGATTATTAGTGGCAAACTTAATGCTAGCGCCACTCTTTTTACTTCCTATTCCGGAGGAATTTAGCTTTATTAAGCCTCTTGTGGCAGTTTTAGGCAGCGTCATGTTAGGGTTTACAGGAGTTAACGTTGCTGATACTCATGGTCGTGGTTTTTTACGGCTGATCAATCCTAACAGTCTAGATGCAGTATTAATAGCAGAAGGTACTCTTCAGCCTGCTACTACTAAAATTTTGGATACTAGCTGTATTATTGATGGCAGAATAGAAAATTTACTGGAAACAGGTTTTCTTGAGGGGCAAATTCTGGTACCACAGTTTGTTTTACAGGAACTACAGCTTATAGCTGATGCTTCTAACGATCAAAAAAGAGTTAGAGGTAGAAGGGGGTTAGACATTTTAAATAGAATCAAAGAAGTTTACCCTTCTCAGATTCAAATTCATTTTGCAGACTATGAAGATATTTCTACAGTAGATGCTAAATTGGTTCATTTTGCTCTGGAAATTAATGGTACTCTGTTAACTAATGACTACAATTTGTCTAAAGTTGCTAGTTTACAAAAAGTTATGGTACTAAATATTAATGACTTGACTCAAGCAGTACGACCCAGTTATCTACCTGGCGATACTATTGAAATCAAAATTCGTAAAGCAGGGAAGGAACCATCTCAGGGTATTGGATATCTGGATGATGGCACAATGGTAGTTGTGGAATCAGGTAGTGAATATGTTGGAGATGAGGTTAGAGTTATTGTTACCAGTTCCCTGCAAACTTCTGCAGGTAGAATGATTTTTGCCCGGACTCAAGAGTCTGCTTTAGCTTGATTTTGGCGGTCGCTTTCATCACCTGAAAAATCTCTCATAAAATATGCTCAAAAAACTGCCCCAATTTTCTGTATTTCCCGATCATTGGGGTTAATTAATTCAAAATTTTCATAAAAAAACGGACGAAAGAACTCAAAATAAATTTGGTGGTGGTGCATGGTAATGGTATTGGATAATATATAATTAGGGTTTGCTGAAAAAGTCTTATGGGTGAGGGTAGGAGACAACCCACCCCTGACCCCTCCGGTGGAGGGGAAGACAGGAGACAACCCACCCCTAGCCCCTCCGGTGGAGGGGAAGACAGGAGACAACCCACCCCTAGCCCCTCCGGTGGAGGGGAAGACAGGAGAAAAGGGTCGGGAGCAAGGAGGTAGGAGTAAGAATTATCCCAAGATTGTTCTGCCCAACTATGCGCCTAAAATACAGTCCTTTTTGAGCGTGAAGAGCTGAAACAGGCGCACTTTTTAAAGGCCCCAAAAAGGCACTTGTCTTTATATGTCAATGCTTTTAGATTTAATCAGCAAGCTCTAATTATTCAAAACCAGAATCAAAGGAAATAATAGCACTCAAAGAGACAATTAAGACTAGGGAAAAAGACACCAATTTTCAGGTAGAAAAACTAGAATTTTTAGTTGCCTCATATCAAATCCGGTTGAATACTTATTATATACTTGGGAGTAGGGGAGTGGGGGAGTAGGGAAGGTTAAATATTGAAGTAATTATAGAAGTATAAACAGATATTATAGAACCCCCGATCATATCTTCATAAATTTAGCAAGGAGTCAGGAGACAGGAGACAACCCACCCCTAGCTCCCAGTAGGGGGAGACAGGAGGGAAGAGGGAACAGGGAAGAGGGAACAGGGAAGATGTGGGGAGAAATAATACAAAAAATTCAACACTCCTTCAGATGATTTTTCCTCAAAATTGATGCACGAAAAGACTTTACTACCATAATTATATAGCTCTCAAATGGGTTCTATATAACCAGATTCTATGTGCAATTAACCGGATTTGATATCACCTGAACTTTTAAATACACTGAAACAAGAGTTTATTAATTTGATGATTAACGCTCCTAGATGCCCTCAAAATAAAAAATAATAAATTTATTAATTAGGGAGAAAAATTTACATTATGAATCTACAAACTAATCATCTATAGAAATTAAACAAAATATTAGCAGCTTCATCTAAATCTTTCCCAAAAGAAATTATCCCATCTTCGTGACCTGCCATTACTAATATTTTTTCTACTCCTAACTTCTCCTCATCAAACAAACGAAATATTTCTTTTGCCATTTGTGGAGTACCATAAGGTACTTCTTGATTAGAAGTAGGAACTTTATACATAAGTTCTTGCCAAAGCTGAGAGTTATGAATATGAATAATACCCATAATTTCTGGTTGATAATAATAGATAGCAGCATGAGTTAATGATTCAGAAGAAGCTTTGAGTGGTCCGCAACAAGTTAGGCTATTTTCCTCGATATTAAAATCAGTAACTACCGTGTAATATTCTGTTCCTAAAATTGCTAAATGGGCGGTTTGAGTGCCAGTAATAATAAATTGATTTGAGTCATTTATTCTCTGACTGACATTCCCAAAACCAATACCATTTTCATAAACGCCAATTAATCCTAACGAGTACATTAAATCCCGCTTTTTCATTAAATCAGTAATTCTATAGCTTGCCACAGGTTCGTCTTTAACCCAATGACAATTATATTTTATTACTCCCTCATCCCTAACCATAAATTTAAATGTCGTTAATGTAGGTTGGGTTGAGGAACCGAAACCCAACAATAGTAAGGTTTTGTTGGGTTGCGCTTCCGCTTAACCCAACCTACTGTATCATATTAATTAGGCTTAATTTTCTGCAGGAACGAAATTTAATGCTTGACCATTCAACTGAGGAAACTCAATAAACACATCTATCAAGTCACCCGTTGCACCATCAAAACGAACCACACTACCAGTACCAGTGCTACTAGCATAGAGATTACCATCAGGTCCAAAACCTAAACCTCTTGGCGCATCCAATATTGGTGTTCCTTCTGCATCTAAACCAGCATCAAGTACATCTAACAATGCTCCTGTATCAACATCATACACGCGAACAGTAGCTACCGAGTCATCCTGACCAAATGGAAATTCACTGCTGACATAGATATTGCCATCCAGACCATTAATCACATCTAGGGGACTTAATTCAGGGTCATTGACAAAATTAGGATTCAATACTTCACCCGTGAGACCATCATATTGAATGACTGTACCACCACCACCACCTGTTGCTGGATCGGCACCATTTCCTAAGTAAAAATTGCCATCGGAACCAAATACAAAACCTCTGGGAAAATCTACTAATTCTGAGGGAATAAACTCATCAATAAAATCTCCAGTTTGACCGTTGAAACGTACAATTGAACCTAGCGATCGCGCCCCTACATAATAATTATTATCTGGTCCAAAAACGGCACCACCACCATTTAATTCGGGAAATTCTATAAATGTTTCAATGAAGTTTCCTGTAGTAGCATCGAAGCGTAAAACATTGTCATTTCCACCATTAATTAAAACAGTATTAGACTCATCAATTTCTTGTACAATATCTCTGGGGTCGGTTAATCCTCCACCATTAGGAAATTCACCAATTAATCGACCAGTTAAACCATCAAAACGAATTGCTGCATCGTTACCATTATTAGCTGCACTTGTAACAACTACATCAAATATTGTGCCGATAAAATTTTGGGAAAATAATCTATTTTCAGCAATACCAAAATTAACGAAATGTTCGATGGAAGTTAATAAGTTTTGTTGAACTGCATCAGCAACATCTGGATTTGTTTGGAGATAAATATCGGTATTAAATTGAGAATTAGGGTCGCGATTTTCAAATTGACCGACTTGAATAAAATGTTGAATGGGAGTAATTGAATTTTGTTGAACTAAGGCAGTAACATCTGGATTATTGGTTAAATAAAAGTTAGTATCAAAAAAAATACTGGGGTCTCGCCCTTCAAATTGACCGAAGCGAATAAAGTGGTCGAAGCCGCTTTGTACGATACCATTGTTTACTGCTTCTGCAACGTCGGGGTTAACATCTAGATAAAGGTTTTCATCAAATAAGTCAATAATTTCTAGCATAATTCATGTATTTATTCGGGATATTTTAATTATTAATACACAACTATTTTTATTTGGCAAGTTTTTGTATTTTATTGCTTTTGATTTAGCAAGAATTGAATAATTTTTGTGTAGGTTTTTATCTGTTTATGAGTTACTTGGAAAAAATCAGAAAATTATATTTAGATATTTTCATTTTTACACCTTTCTACACATTTTAAAATTGACGATTTTGAGTGGATTTAGTGATGTGCTTTTAGAGCGGGTCTCATTAATGAGATGTAATAAAAATACTCTTCTTGATTCTCTTTAAAATGTCTGAAATTTCCCACCATTCTCTACTCCGATACTCCCTATTCCTGTACGGGAGATTTGCGTTTGTGGAGCATTAGCAAATAATTAATAATGAATAATTAATAATTAATAATTAAGAGTTGATAGTTAATAATTATTCATTCAACAATTCACGCCTTGAAGCCTCCCCTTTGAAGGGGATAAAATCAAAAAAAATCCTTTTAGTCAATCCTATTCGTTTTAAGGAGAGGTAATTATTAATTGTTAATTGTTAATTACTGAACTAGAAAATAGCCCCTAGCTATTAAGGAAGTCAGAAGTCAGAAGTCAGAAGTCAGAAGTTATTTTTGTAACGGGGATGCGTGAGCAACTCTCCAAAAATATTTCGCCTTAAAAGGCGGGGTTTTAGACCCAATTATTTTGATAAATGTTATTTGTGGGTATTTAAAGATACATGATATTACCTGTTATAGCACTCGAAGGAAAGGTTAGGAGATATTAAAAGTCTAAAACTCAGACAAAGCAATATTTTTTCTTCTTCCTTCTTCCTTCTTCTTTGTTCCTTTTTCCTTCTGCTATATTTGATAGATATTTTAAACCAGAATATTTTCCACTCCAGCTATATTTCCAATTTCTGCTTGTTCAATAATTCTTCTATATTGTAATCTCCATTGCAAAGCATTAGAGATAGTAATATAACCTTGTTGTGGAGGTTCTTTTATTATTCTTTCAGCCAAAATTTCACGTCCTATTTCATCTAAAGGAAGGTTACGGTCTTCTAAAAATCCTATTACATCATCTTGATTACCATTACGATTGATAATTTCTAGTAAACCCCGTGTAGTTTGATAATCTCCTGTTTTTTCTTTGGCTACAAATATCGCGCTTTTAAAATTTAAATTTGCTGCTCGTAATTCTTGATTATCTATTTTTTCATACACAAAAATAAGTAGATGATAGCCTAATCCATAAACCTTTTGACTAGCATCTCGAAACGGACAAGATGATTGTGGTTGTCGAATAGATGTCACCTTTAAATCTACTTCTAATTCTGGAAAATCTATTCCACTAGCTGCACTACCTGGAATATATAAATATTTGGATATTAAATATTTATTGAATGCTTGTTCTACATAAGTTCCTATTGCTTTACCATCCGTAATACCGTACAGATCAAAAATTGGTCTAGCAGTTAATTCTCTAACAAAAATTGCTGCCTCAGTTTTAAATAATGATAGTGTCAGTTCTTTCATATATTTATTAATATTGAATTAACTAAATAATGTTAATTGTTGCCAAGTCCGATGGTTAAATTTAAAGTTTTGTTTGCCTATTCTTTCACAGATCCATTTTACACAATCTGGCACAACTGAATTACCATATAAAGCATATTGGTGATAAATTTTAGCAACCCGACACCAATTATCAGGAAATCCCATTAAGCGAGCATATTCTACATTAGTTAAACGGCGAAATTTATCACCAACTTGATATCTTTCATAATGTCTAGAAGTAGAGGCAGTTAATGTGGAAGTAACCCCATTAATACCGAAGATAGTATAGCCAAGACGCGCTCCTCCACCCTGGTTATATAATATTTCAACACCGTTGCAATATCTATTGATAGTTTTGCTCTGTTTGATTCTTTCAATAGTTTCAGAAGTAAAATCAAATTGTGTATTTATTTCTGATTCATGTTGCAGAATATCTTTGAGTTTTTTTCTGGGTTTGATGTCAGACATTAAAGGTAAAGATTGACTATAAAATTTATTTTTATACGCAATACCCCAGTGATAATTTTTGCTAGTACCATGAAGAATAGGCTGCATAGATGTTTCTATTTCGCTATTTTTATTCCAGGGTAAGCTGTCAATATCGTTCTCTGTTAAAAATACAGAAAATTTTTCTAGATCGAGTATTTTTTGTGTTGAATTTACTCTTGTGCCAAAAATAAAAATTCTGTCTCTATTTTGGGGGATACCAAAATTTATTGGGTTAATAATTCGCCATTCAATAAAATAATCTAATGCAGCCAGAGCATTTAAAATTATTCGGAAATGATACCCCTTTTCCATTGTCAAGATTCTTTTGACATTTTCTAATAAAAAATATTGGGGTTGTTTGGCTTGAATAATTTCAATAATCCGCTCAAAAAGTGTTCCTCTAACTTTATCTCTAATTCCCATTTTTTTGCCAGCTTGACTAAATGGTTGACAGGGAAAACCAGCAGTTAAAATATCGTGTTCAGGAATTTTTGATATCTGAATTTTATTAATATCACCTAATACTATTGAGTCACTACCAAAATTACTTTGATAAACCTGACAGCAAAGTTCGTTAATATCATTAGCCCAAATAGTTTCAATATTTGCAGCTTTCATTCCTAAACAAAATCCACCAATTCCAGAAAATAATTCTATAGCTTTGAGTTTGTTAATATTATTCAATTTATATTCTCCTTTTAACTAGCTATCAGCATTTCAGCTATCAGCATTTCAGCACTCAGCACACTAAAAGCTTGGGTTTAAGTCCCCAACTTCTAGCTTGTTATTTAATTTTAGGAGGAGTTTAAATCCCCTTTTTAAAAGCTGAATTATAAACCCTGTTTACGTTTGTGAAGCATTCCGTCAGGAAACGCTTTTTAATGAAATAACGATCGCTATCTCAAACTTTCAACCTAACTAACTATCAAGACGGACATAATATAATTTGTACTGAAAATATTTCCTACGTTCTAAATTTTTAAGTATGACGTAAGCATTTCCTGCGGAATGCTGCGCAAACAGCTATTAGCCGTCAGCTGTCAGCAATAAGACCCTGTATTTAAGGACAGGGTTTAAATGAATATAGACTTTAGAGCTGACTTTTGTAGTAAGATTTTTCGCTTCTCAATTAATAAAACTTTTATCACTAACTAAAAGCAATAGCTGATAGCTGATAGCTGATAGCTGACGGCTGAATGCTTACAGTATGACGGCTTGTCTTTTGACATTTTTACTACTCTTACCCATCATAACAAAATTAAAAATCATAAAATCAAGGAAAAACAAGGATGAAAAAACTACTAAAACTCACATCAATCATATTAATTGTAACTGCGGGATTAGGAATTGCTAAAACAGTTCATTCTTCTGGTAACAATCTAATTGCTGATGAGTCTCACGGAGGTATGAATCATAGTCATAAAAAAATGGAAATTCCAGCAGATAAACCAGTTCCTGAAGTTGATTTAGTTGCTTATAAGGATACTATGAAGGGATGGAATTTAGAGTTGAAGCTAACTAACTTTAAGTTTGCCCCGGAAACAGTAAATCAAAGTAGTAATCCTAATGAAGGTCATGCTCATTTATATATCAATGACAAAAAAATTACTAGAATTTATAGCAATTGGTATTATCTAGGAAATTTAGACCCAGGCAGCAATAAAATAACTGTTACTTTAAATACGAATAAACACGAAGATTTAGTCAGTAACAGTAAGATGATTATGGATACAGAAATTATTGAAGTGACAGCACAAAAATAGGGTGCATCTCAATTTTGAATACAGCCAAAAATTTATTGCTTTAGGGAACAGGGAACAGGGAATAGGGAATAGGGAATATATAGGAAAAAAGTATTTTTGCAAATATGAGATGCACCCCAAAAATAGGATTAATTACAGCAGTTATCGAGTTGATGAAGTACAAGGTTTTATTGCTTTAGGGAACAGGGAATAGGGAACAGGGAACAGGGAGAAACTTATCAGAGAAAAGATTTTTATTATGGCTAATTAATGAAACTTGATATAACTGATAAATAATCATCCCTTCCTTCTTCCTTCTTCCTTCTTACTTCTTCCTTCTTACTTCTTACTTCTTCCTTCTTCAACTATTTATCTTTTTTAAATATCAGAATATATAATCCTCGCCCACTAGAAGGATTAAAAACCACATCAGTTTGACTTAATTCCCATCCATCTTTACCCGCATCATTTAAAGCTTCTATATAGCGGTCTCTTTCTTCATTACTTTGAGGAAAACCAAATTGATATTCAACCTTATACTCATATTTCCTACCTCTACCTTGACTTAACTTTTCTGACTCGAACGCCTCAATTTTTGGCTCTATTTTAGGTCTAGTTTCAGCAATGGAAGTTGCCAAAGTTTTATTAGGTGAAAAAATTAACGCCACCGCTAGAAAAATAATCGCAATATTCAAAACAATTAAGTTAATAACTATCAGTTTATTTAGATTCCAGTCTCTCATATCATGTCCGCTTGAATATTTACACTTTAGTCAAAGGAAGGCAGAAAGCAGAAGGGTTTCTTACAATTATGATTTAATTCTATATTCACTTTTGTAGGTTGGGTTGAGGAACAAAATTCAACACATAGGACATTAGCAGAACTTACATTATTTCTGCTTAAACAAAGAAATATAATCAACTATTATCCGGTCATTTCAGTTATCAATTATCAGTACCTCTAGTTAAAGTCAAGTGAAAAATAACAGTTAATGTAGGTTTGGTTTAGGTATTTGTTGGGTTGCGCTTCCGCTTAACCCAAGCTACTTTATCTTTCTCCTTTTCCTCCTCTTGCTTCTTTCTTTCCTCCTGACTTCTGACTCCTGAGGACTGACTCCTCTCTTATCCCATAATATTGCTAAAAAACTCTATTGTTTCTTTCAAAGCAACAATAAAAGCATCAATATCATCACGAGTATTATAAAAAGATAAACTTGCTCTAGCGGTGGATGAAATATTCAAATATTGATGTAAAGGTTGAGCACAATGATGACCGGAACGAATTGCTACACCTGCTTCATCTAACATTGTTGATAAATCGTTAGGGTGAAGATTTTCTACGGTAAAAGATGCTAATGCTGCCCTACTTTCACCATTCGCATTTGGTTGAGGTCCATAAATAGTAACTTCAGGAATTTGGTTCAATTTTTCAAATAAATAAGTAGTTAATTCTGCTTCATAATTATGGATTTTTTCCATACCTATATTTGTCAGATAATCTACTGCTGCACCAAGGGCGATCGCTTCTCCAATAGCTGGTGTTCCTGCTTCAAATTTATGGGGTAATTCTGCATAGGTGGAATGGTCAAAAAATACTTCGGAAATCATTTCGCCTCCTCCTAAGAATGGAGGCATTTCTTCTAATAATTCTAATTTTCCATAGAGAAAACCGATACCAGTAGGAGCGCACATTTTATGACCGGAAGCTACTAACCAATCACAATCTATTTCCCGTACATCTACTCTGATATGAGGTACACTTTGGCAAGCATCTATTAATACTTTTGCTCCATATTGATGAGCGATGGTGCAGATTTCTTGCACTGGGTTTTGACAACCTAAAACATTAGAAATATGGGCAACTGCTACTAATTTTGTTTTGTATGAAAATAGAGTTTTATATTGTTCAAAATTAAATTCTCCAGTATTGGTTAGCTCTACAAATTTTAAAACTGCTCCGGTTTTTTGAGCAATCATTTGCCAGGGAACAAAATTACTATGATGTTCCATAACTGAAACAATAATTTCATCTCCCGCTTTGAGATTATTTAAACCCCAAGAATAGGCGACTAAATTAATTGCTTCACTAGCATTTCGAGTATAAACAATTTCATTCCGAGATGCTGCATTGACAAAAGCAGCTACTTTATCTCTTGTTCCTTCATAAGCATCTGTTGCTTTTGTGCTTAAGGTGTGAATACCACGATGCACATTAGAGTTATATTTGAGGTAATATTCTTGCCAAGCATTAATAACTGCTAGGGGTTTTTGGGAAGTAGCAGCATTATCTAAATAAACCAGTGGTTTACCATTTATTTCCTGATTTAAAATCGGAAAATCTTCCCGTACTTTTTCACCTAATGTTTTTTCTTGAATAATAGTCATATTTCTTTTAAGTAAGATTTTGTTTTGATTAATTTTAAATCTGTTTACTTGAAGTAGTAAGAAGGTTTAAATTAGGACTTTTGTCTTCAAGGTTAACAAATTTCAGGTTAATTTCCTGATGTTTCTTAGATGTTGACTAAAAATACTCTTGGCAATTTTCCAAGATTATCTTTTTCTATGACATAAGTCTAAATCAACTTTTACAGCAGTTTTGGAGTTGATGAAGTACAAAGTTTGACAAATTTAGGGAATAGGGAATAGAGATTAGTATTAAACTCTACTTCACCCTTCCTCAAAAGTTCTGTAAACCTACCTTCTTCCTCCTTTCTTCTTCCTTCTTTTTTAGATATTTTGCCCAGTGGAAAAATCAAATGTCTACTTTTGCTGATATTTCTCATCTACTAGATGTTGACTCAAAATATTCCTGTCAATTTTCACACTATGGCAAAAGACAAAAAGGGAAAATTCTCAAATGCTTTAGATATTTTGCCCAGTGGAAAAATTAAAGGTCTACTTTTGCTGATGTTTCTCATCTACTAGATGTTGACTCAAAATATTCCTGTCAATTTTCACACTATGGCAAAAGACAAAAAGGGAAAATTCTCAAATGCTTTAGATATTTTGCCCAGTGGAAAAATTAAAGGTCTACTTTTAGTGATGTTTCTCATCTATTAAATGTTGAATCAAAATACTCTTGGCAATTTTCCAAGATTATCTTTTTCTATGACATAAGTCTAAATCAACTTTTACAGCAGTTTTGGAGTTGATGAAGTACAAAGTTTGACAAATTTAGGGAATAGGGAATAGAGATTAGTATTAAACTCTACCTCACCCTTCCTCAAAAGTTCTGTAAACCTACCTTCTTCCTCCTACCTCCTATCTTCTTCCTTCTTTTTTAGATATTTTGCCCAGTGGAAAAATCAAAGGTCTACTTTTGCTGATGTTTCTTATCTACTAGATGTTGACTCAAAATATTCCTGTCAATTTTCACACTATGGCAAAAGACAAAAAGGGAAAATTCTCAAATGCTTTAGATATTTTGCCCAGTGGAAAAATTAAAGGTCTACTTTTGCTGATGTTTCTCATCTACTAGATGTTGACTCAAAATATTCCTGTCAATTTTCACACTATGGCAAAAGACAAAAAGGGAAAATTCTCAAATGCTTTAGATATTTTGCCCAGTGGAAAAATTAAAGGTCTACTTTTAGTGATGTTTCTCATCTATTAAATGTTGAATCAAAATACTCTTGGCAATTTTCCAAGATTATCTTTTTCTATGACATAAGTCTAAATCAACTTTTACAGCAGTTTTGGAGTTGATGAAGTACAAAGTTTGACAAATTTAGGGAATAGGGAATAGAGATTAGTATTAAACTCTACCTCACCCTTCCTCAAAAGTTCTGTAAACCTACCTTCTTCCTCCTTTCTTCTTCCTTCTTTTTTAGATATTTTGCCCAGTGGAAAAATCAAAGGTCTACTTTTGCTGATGTTTCTCATCTACTAGATGTTGACTCAAAATACTCCTGGCAATTTTCACACTATGGCAAAAGACAAAAAGGGAAAATTCTCAAATGCTTTAGATATTTTGCCCAGTGGAAAAATTAAAGGTCTACTTTTACTGATGTTTCTCATCTATTAAATGTTGAATCAAAATACTCTTGGCAATTTTCCAAGATTATCTTTTTCTATGACATAAGTCTAAATCAACTTTGACAGCAGTTTTGGAGTTGATGAAGTACAAAGTTTGACAAATTTAGGGAATAGGGAATAGAGATTAGTATTAAACTCTACCTCACCCTTCCTCAAATTTTCTGTCAACCTACCTTCTTCCTCCTTCCTTCTTCCTTCTTTTTTAGATATTTTGCCCAGTGGAAAAATCAAAGGTCTACTTTTGCTGATGTTTCTCATCTATTAGATTTTGACTCAAAATATTCCTGTCAATTTTCCAAGATTATCTTTTTCCATGACATAGTCTAAATAAATTTTTAAATTTACCTTTTTCCTTCTTCCTCCTTTCTTCTTTCTTTTTTTAAGTTTACCTTCTTCCTTCTTCCTTCTTCCTCCTTCCTTCTTCTAAACTTTACAAGCAACACATTGTTTTAAAATATTTTGCAAAGAAGGTAGTGGCAACTTGTTAAGAATTTCTGCCGCAAAAGCATCAATTAATAAGTTACGACTTACTTCTTCATTCAAACCTCGACTTTGCAAATAAAATACTTCATCATCATCCAACTGACTAACAGTTGCACCATGAGAACATTGAACATTATCTGCAATAATTTCTAACTGCGGTTTTGTATCAACTCTCCCACCAGAAGAAAGTAACAAATTACGATTTAACTGAGCTGCATTAGTCAACTGTGCATCTTGAGAAACATAGACTTTGCCATTAAATATAGAATGCGCTTTCTCATCAACAATAGACTTATAAACTTGGTCAGTCACACCATTGGGATGATTCAAAATAATGGCACTGTGAGTATCCGCTTCTTGCTCATTACCAATAAATGCCAAACCGTAAAGATTAGTTTCTGTACCCTCTCCCATTTGAGCAACTTCCAAATTATGACGAGATAACCTTGCTCCTAAATGGATAGCATTGCAAGTATAACGACTATTCTTAGCTTGAGCGATCGCTGTTTTGCCGATATGAAATGCTGCACCTGCATCTCGTTGGACGCGGGTATGATTAATTTCGGCATTTTCCTCTACCCATATTTCTGTAACTGTATTTGTCAGATAAGGACGAGAACTGGGTGCTTCCGGACAAATAACTTCTGCTGTAACACAATGCTCAATTATTGTTGCACTACTGTTACGCTCCGCTACTACCAAACAACGACGCTGAGTCAAAATCGGAATTTCTGTCTGAGTCGCAATAAATAATAGATGTATTGGTTTTTCTACAACTTGATTTTTGGGCAACCATACCACTGCTGCATCAGTTAAACCAGCAGTATTTAAGGACGTAAATACTTCCTTGCTCCCCTGTTGTTGCCCCAAATAATCTCCAATGCGGTCTTGATATTCGGGAGGTAACTGCCCCAAGTTTCCCACAAACACTCGATCTGTCAAACCTTCAACTGATGATAACTTTGGTGCAAATACACCATTCACAAATACCAACCGACTGCCTATTGCTTCCGGCAAAATAAACGGAGCAATATTCAAAGCATCCAAATTTACTGGTGCAGGTGCTTGAAAATCTAACTTCATCATTGCAGACAAGTCAGAAAACCGCCATTGTTCATCTTGCTTTGTCGGAAAGGCCAACTCACGCACCCAAGTTGCTGCGCGATCGCGTACTTGCTGTAACCAACTTGCCATATTTCCATCTAGAGGAAATTCTGGCGGTACCGTTGGAGATACTCCTTTACAACACTCTTTCAGCAATTTGTCTAAATAAGATATCTCTGGTTTTACGGACACTTGCATACTTTTTACCGAATAATTAAGGTTTAAAAAAGTGGCGTTGCTGATTCTGGGTATGATGCAAGCCCCCCCACCCCCAATTTTGGGGGGAATAAAACTCTAAAAGTCCCCCAATTTTGGGGGATTTAGGGGGCATGACCAGAGCCAAACAATCGCGCATTCATACTTCAATTCAGCAACGCCAAAAAAGCCTCTCCTCTAAAGGAGAAAAAGCGGTCTAGGGATAGCGATATTTTCTCCCCATATTCATTAGACCAAGAGAAGACCAAATTTTCCTTAAGCCTCTAAAGAAGAGGTAATAATTAATAATTAATAATTAATAATTAATAATTAATAATTAATTATGTAAGCTTTTGCCTCTTCAACTACATCATCGTAACCTTTTTCTTCTAATTCTAATGCTAGTTCTTTTGTACCAGTTTTAATAATTCTACCGCCTTCTGTTACATGAACAAAGTCTGGCACAATATAGTTTAATAAACGTTGGTAGTGAGTAATTACTAACAGAGAATTTGATTCATTTGCTAATTGATTTACTCCATTTGCTACTATTCTCAAAGCATCAATATCTAACCCTGAGTCTGTCTCATCTAAAATTGCTAATTTTGGCTCTAACAATGCCATTTGTAAGATTTCATTGCGCTTTTTTTCTCCACCAGAAAAACCTTCATTTACACTCCGGTCTAAAAACTCTGGTTTCATCTTGACAATATCTAATTTATCCTGCACTAAATCGTCAAAATCAAAAGCGTCTAATTCTTCTAATCCCTGATGTTTACGTTTAGTATTATAAGCAACTCGCAAAAAGTCTAAATTACTAACTCCAGGAATTTCTAGGGGATATTGAAATGCCAAGAAAATACCATTTAATGAACGTTCTTCAGGCTCCATCTCTAATAAATTTTTGCCTAAAAATGTTACTTCTCCCCCTGTAACTTCGTAAGCTGGATGACCTGCTAATACTTTAGAAAAAGTACTTTTGCCCGAACCATTAGGACCCATAATGGCATGAATTTCTCCAGCTTTTATTTCTAAATTTAAGCCTTTGAGAATCTCCTTTCCTTCTACATTAGCCGTTAAATTTTTAACAGATAAAATAACTTCGCTATTTTCTTTAATCATATTTACCTCTTTTGTAATTGATAATGGATAATTAATAATGAACAATTAATAATTATTTGATTTAGCAGATTTGACAATAGCCGTCATCCGTAAATAATGAATAATTAATAATGAATAATTAATAATTGGCATTGGTAATTTTGGCTATGATTTTGCTTTAATGGCAATTGCCAAACTATTAACTGAAAACCATTTTATATAACGCTTAATAATTATTTGATTTTGTCGATTTGACAATAGCTGTCAGGAGTTTCAAGAGTTCTATACAGTCTTGATTAATTGAGTTAAATCCTCTGACATCAATGTAATTTGCTTGATGTAATAGCTCTAACCAATACAGAGTTTCATTGACCTCTTTCAGAGCAACAGCATTTTTATGTACAAAGTCGGCACTACTTTCAGCATATTCAGCTTCACGCACCAAAGCACCAATTGCTGTACCACTACGAAGTAATTGCTTTGATAAAACATACTCCTGTTTCTCTTGATTCAGGTGTTTTGACAATTTAACAATTCGTAGTGCAAATGCAAATGATTTTTCTTTAACTACATTATTTTTCATAATTACCAATTACCAATTATTAGAGCTGATTTACAAAGTAAATATTAAGAGGATAAATGCTTTACAGTGTAAGAGTTCGACACTATCCCCCCAGGAAATAGTTTTCCGCAAACCTATAGTATAAATAAGTTTCAACCCAGTTTACAAATCAGCTCTTAATTATTAATTATTAATTATTAATTATTAATTATCCAACTGTTCCTTCTAATTTCAAACTCAATAATTTGTCAGCTTCAACAGCAAATTCCATAGGCAACTCATTAAAAACATCCTTACAGAAACCACTAATAATCATAGACACCGCATCTTCAGCAGAAATACCCCGTTGAGTAAAATAGAAAAGTTGGTCTTCACCAATTTTAGAAGTAGAAGCTTCATGCTCAACCTTAGCAGTATTATTATCTACTTGAATATAGGGAAAAGTATTTGCTTGAGCGCGATCGCCAATTAACATTGAGTCACATTGAGAATAATTCCGCGATCCCTTAGCACCAGACCCCATTTTCACCAAACCACGGTAACTATTAGCAGAGTTTCCAGCAGAAATACCTTTAGAAATAATTGTACTGCGAGTATTTTTGCCAATATGCACCATTTTCGTACCTGTATCTGCTTGCTGCTTATTATTAGTCAGAGCAACAGAATAAAATTCTCCCACAGAGTTGTCTCCCACCAACACACAACTAGGATATTTCCAAGTAATAGCAGAACCAGTTTCTACCTGCGTCCAAGAAATTTTAGAATTTACTCCCTTGCACAAACCGCGCTTAGTCACAAAATTATAAATACCACCCTTACCATTTTCATCACCAGCAAACCAGTTTTGCACCGTCGAATATTTAATCTCAGCATTATCGAGAGTAACAAGTTCAACTACAGCAGCATGAAGTTGGTTAGTATCAAACATTGGAGCAGTGCAACCCTCCAAATATGTTACCGAACTACCTTCCTCAGCAACAATTAAAGTCCGCTCAAACTGACCAGCGTCTCCATTGTTAATTCTAAAGTAAGTAGAAAGATCCATCGGACATTTTACACCTTTAGGAATAAACACAAAAGACCCATCACTAAATACAGCAGAATTAAGAGCAGCAAAGAAATTATCCCCTACAGGTACAACACTACCAAGATATTTTTCCACCAACTCTGGATATTCCTGCACCGCTTCAGAAATAGAACAAAAAATCACACCATCTTCAGCGAGTTTCTCCTTAAAAGTAGTCGCAACAGAAACACTATCAAATACAGCATCAACCGCAACATTACTCAGACGCTTCTGTTCCGAAAGGGGAATACCAAGTTTCTCAAAAGTATCCAACAAAGTAGGATCTACTTCATCCAGACTTTTCTTCTTATCTTGAACTTTTGGCGCAGAATAATAAATAATATTCTGATAATCTATTTGTGGATAGTCAACCTGTGCCCAAATTGGTTCCTTCATTTGTAGCCACTTTCGATATGCTTTCAGACGAAAGTTGAGCATGAACTCTGGCTCATTTTTTTTAGCAGATATCAGACGAACTACATCTTCGCTCAGTCCACGAGGAATAGTTTCTGATTCGATATCGGTAACGAAACCATACTTATAAGGTTGATTAACTAAGGTTGTTACTTTAGCAGTCATTGTATTTATTTCCTAGTTATATTTACTTCTTTAGTAATTTGATCTTTTCTGTGACGGGTTTAATACCCCATCGTCAACAGGGTGCTTAAAATTGTTTGGGGTTTGAATTCATAAGCAATCTTCCCTTCTGCCTTCTGCCTTTTTCAAATGGCCTTTAGCAGCCACTTAAACAACTTATTTGTTGCTTAAGTCTATTTTAGGTTACATTAACAACAATGATATTGTCAAAGTCCAATTTAAATATTTTTTTTTGACAAAATGGAAATTACCCAACAAAATTCGACCAAACAAGAAATCCTACAACATTTAATGAAGCGAACTCAAGCCACCGCCTTAGAGTTAGCAGAATCTTTAGAAATTAGCCCCCAAGCTATACGTCGCCATTTAAAAGACTTAGAAACAGAAGGACTTATTATGTATAAGTCACTACAAACCGGGATGGGAAGGCCACAACATATTTATCAATTAACAACTCAAGGACGCGATCGCTTTCCCCATAATTATGATGAATTTGCCGTTTCCTTCCTTGACACCTTAGCCGAAACTATTGGCCCAGACCAACTCAGTCAAGTATTCCACAAACAATGGCAGCGTAAAGCAATGCACTATCGCCAACTATTAGGGACAGGAAAAGTGCAGGAACGCGTAGCCCATTTAGTAGAACTCCGCAAAGCAGAGGGTTTCATGGCAGAGTGGTATCCTGTAGAATCTCAGGAAGTAGATAATCAGCCACTCAAAATTCAGAACTCAGAAGTCAAAAGTGATTCAGCTTCCTCAGCAGAAATAGACGAACCACAGTTGCCTGTTGAAAGCTACATATTTATGGAGCATAACTGTGCTATCTCCAGTGTGGCCGAATCTTTCCCCAGTGTTTGTGGCCATGAATTAGAGATGTTTGGTGCTGTACTGCCTGATTGTACTGTGGAGAGAACTCATTGGATTGTTAATGGAGAACATCGTTGTGGTTATTTAATAACTAGGAAAGACAAAAGTTACAGCAGGGAAGAGGGAGAAAAATATTTTCCTGTCTGAGGTTCATCATCAGCTTAACGAAGTCAGAAGTCAGAAGTCAGAAGTCAGAAGTTGTTTTTGTCACGGGGATTTGAGTAAGTCTCCAAAAACATTTCGCCATTTCCTGACGGGGTGACGCGACCCAATTATTTTGATAAGTCCTAAACAACTTTAAAAATTAGTGTCTAATTCTGAGAAGACTTTTCTGGCGGAAATGCGACGCAAACATAATATAAGACCTACTCAAAACACTCAAAAGTCAAAAGTAATTCTATATTTGTATCAACCTATTTTATCGTCAATTAAAAATATTAAATCAAAAATTCATATGCAACAATCTCTGGAATTTTTAACAGCGGAGGAATCTGCTCAAGTTGATGCAGCGCTCCTAACTTCCAAAGACAAGTTTTCAACGCGACTGGCCATTTATTCATTGAGGTGTCTGAAGCAAATAGCAGAGGAAACGGGTTTAGCTCCAGAAGAAATACCCTCAGAGCAAATAACTACTTGGATTCAAAAGGACGAGAATATTAAGGAACATTTAGATGTAGATGCTAACTTTGAGAGCTTTTTTACTAGGTTAGTCATCTCCTCGTTACGTCCTTTAAAAGAGGTTTCTCAAGAATTTGGCGTACCACTTCAAGATTTGACAGTCCAACAGGTGGTTAAATGGTATGAGAAAGAGGGAATTCAATAATGAATAATGAATAATGGATAATGGATAATGGATAATTGATAATTGATAATTACCTTGATTTATCTGAATTTCTCCCCTGCTCCCCTACTCCCCTGCTCCCCTGCTCCCCTACTCCCCTGCTCCCCTACTCCTCCAGGGCTAATTCATTGCCTGGGGAGAATATTAATATGAAGTACATTTAATTGTGCAAATATACAAATATCTCCATCTCCCATCTCCCCATCCCCCCAAATTCCCCTCCTGGGAGGGGGAGGGGCTAGGGGTGGGTCCCCATCTCCCCATCCCCCCATCAATTTTTCGCTCGCGTGACAATAAATAGACCCTGCCCTGCTCCCCTTGGCCGAAAATTCAGAGATTAAAAAAAATTTGCTTAGGGGGTTGACATTTCTGAAAAAGATATTTATAGTAGTAAATGTAAGGAAAAGAAAGCGCCCAATACTTTAAACGGTTTAAGGCAAAAATAATTAATCTATATAATTATCAGCTTTTCCTGGTGTCTATGACGTAGTGGACCCACTCCGATCCATCCCGAACTCGGAAGTTAAACACTACAGTGGCGAAGATACTCGGTGGGTAGCCGCCCGGTAAAATAGCGCGATGCCAGGTTAAATATAAACAAAGGTTCTCTTAACGATACGAGGGAGCCTTTGTTTTTTTAGTGAATTTATTTAATTTATAGCGGTTTTCAGCTAGATGAAGTACAGGGTAGGTTCAACAATTAATAATTATTGCTCTGCTGATTAACTATCAAAGTATTGAAATATAAAGGTTTCAGCCTTATTAGCTTGAAAAAAAGTGCCAGCTTTTCGGTCAAGAAAGCTCAAAAAACTAGCATTTTGTGCAAGAGTTGGGCAGAAAAATTAAGGGACAATTCTTCCAACTACATCCTCTGTAATTCCTATTTCTCCTGACTCGTTCCTCCTGAGTTCCCCTCCTGGGAGGGGTGAGGGTAGGAGACAGGAGACAGGAGACAGGAGAAAAGGGAATGAGGGAGGAGGTAGGAGCTAGGTTTTGTAAGAATGATTTTTCTGCCCAACTATTATGCGCCTAAAATACGCTCCTTTTTGAGCGTGAAGAGCTGAAAAATTTGCACTTTTTTCGAGTCCAAAAAGGCTAAAATCTTTATCTGTAAATACTTTTAGATTTAATCAGCAAACCCTGAAACGCCTGTACTGTCATAAAACTGTCATCAAGATGTTGAAATAATGATAAACACAAATTAGATTGATTATAGTTATGATACTATCCTGAAGACTAATCTTATTTCTCATTACTAATAACTATGAGCAATTTATCTGGAAAAAAAGTAGAATTTCCTGAATTTTATCAACAGACATATGGTTTATCCTATGCAGATGAAATAGCTACTCTTAAATATGGCTATGCGATGTTGACTATTGCTGGAGCAGATGGAGAAGTAAGCGTTGCAGAAATGAATTGGTTGATAAATCATCAACGTTCTATAAATGTGCCAGAAGAAATTATTGAGGCATACAAAGTATTTGACTATAAAAATGCTAACTTGGAAGAGCTAGTTCCTGATATTAATAGATGTGATGTGCCTTTTAGTGTTCCTAGGACATTAATTTTTGATGCCATTCAAATGTGTAGAGCAGATTCAGAATTCGCCACTCAAGAACAAATGGCAGTCAAAAAAGCAGCTAAACTTTTAGGAGTTCCTGATGATATTGTATTAGCTCTAAACCGTCTGGTGGATCAAGAAGAAAGCCTAAATGCTATGCGGAGGGCATTGCTGGAGACAGAGAGATTATAATTATAGTCGGAATTCACCTAATATATTCTACTAAGAACTTGGATTTACACAAAATTATTAATATGTCAGTGTAAACCAACTTTCTTTAGAAAAAATTATGAAATCTAATTATACCACCAAAAATAATATTAGACAATAGACATCAATTATTCGGTAAATATACAGACAAAATTGCAGATATGTCGGTGCAACTGCTTGATACTCTTGTATAAATCCAAGGGTGAATATCTATAGAAAATTTAGTTTTTTCGGGCTTTTAAACCTTATCTCCTAGATAACTAAAGCCTTCTTGCTTCTTCCTGACCCTTACTTTTTTTTTCCTTCTTCCTTCTTGCTTCTTCCTTTTTCTACTTTGAAATAAAATGTACCCAAAAACTCCCATCTGGCATACAAACATTCCGAATTAATCGATAAGAATAATGTAAATAAGCACCACTTAGGTCAGTGCGATATCCAGTAGAAAACCATTCGCCATAGGGGTCATGGATAAATAATCCTTCATTATCAAAACCAACACCGACAATCAGATGACCAAAAGCAGTAAAATAACTATGTACAGCCACAGGATTTCCTGCTATTAGCCAATCTTTAACTTCTTCAATAGTAGCATTAGTTTTAACATTATCTCTACATCCATAATCTCTCACAATCCTAGCTAGATGATCTGGACTATGACGACTGTAACCTTGATTTAAAGCATATTCATAAAGTTCATCTTCAAATTGACCATAATTAGACCTTCGATTAGCCTGCAAAAACTCTAAACAGGAGGCGATAGAAGTAATATTACATAAACCTGTAGGATTATACCAATCATCTAGTTTTGATTTGTAGGGAACCTTAATTCTAACAGTATCTGGTTTAAGCTTGGGATGCACAACTTGATTATTTTCTAAAATTTCAATATGTTTTTCATGAATATACCAAACTCCTAAACTATTGTGCTTATTATTCCGAAAAGCAATTCGGAAGTGGTTTCTAACTGGAACATAAGCCAAAAGTTGAAATTCTTGATTGGCCGGAATCTGGTGTTTTTCTGACTCAGTTAATTGAGAAGATTGAAGGGGTCTAGACTTAAGAATAGTATCTTTTTTAGTTTTGAGGATAATTGGGGCTGCCGGAATATTTGCTTCCTTGGCCTCGAATAACTTTTTCGTAGTTTTCTCACCTAAATATCCAGCCTCACCACTTTTTTGATCCACTTGAAACCGATGAAGTGCTGCTGTAGTTAATGGGCCAAATATGCCATCCACTGGAGGGTTAAGCATATTTAGGTCAATGAGTATGGCCTGAATCTCGCGAGTGAGGTGCTCATCATCGGCGAGGGTTTTGACATCGTATTTAAGGTCTGTCCCCAGAAAGTCTTTGAGTTCCATGCTAGGTTAATGATCACTAGGAAATAGCTAATCAGCAGCATAGTATACTCTGACTCTAGACTCAACTCGGAAATGGGACACTTTTGAGAAAGAGTTGGGCAATGGGGAGACAGAATTAATTATTGGAGGGAGCTAAAGGGAAGTTGCTACCTCTTAGGTAACTAGACCTTCACGCACGGGAGCAAGATGCTCCCACTGGCCAACAACTGAATCTTGACAGACTACTACTTTTGATTGCTCGGTGCGTTAAGGCGAACATATTCAATTTAGCAAAATAGTATCGGAATAGTTATTGCCATTTATTTAATCTTCTATATTTGCAAGCATCCAGATATCTATAACCCCTCTCCGAGAATTTATGCAAATTTAAATAGAAAAAATAAAAATTGTCCAAAAAATCATGATTTTTATCTCAACGTTGGTTGAAGACCCGCGCTCTCCCGAAGGGGAGCGTCGTATGGGAAAACCAATCAATAAGAGCGGTTTTTACACATAGTATGCTATAGTAAACAAATCTAGGCTGCTGGGCTAGCAGTGTCAGTCTGTGGAGCGACTGTAAGACCGAAAAGAGGCTCGACCTTGGAGGCTGGTGCATTGAAGCAGAAAGGCCTAATCAGCGATGGTTAGGAATCCCGCGCTGTACCGTCAGGTCAGCGTCGGGAGGATGTCAATGAGCCAGATAACTTATGTAACTATTGGACAATAGATAAATCAAACATCAATCTCCCGAAACTCAGCGATCGCTTTCCCCTGACTGTATCTAAACTCAAAATAACTATTGGACAATAGATAAATCAAACATCAATCCCCTGAAAGTGAGCGATCGCTTGAGTAAGGGACTAGCAAAAAAATAGCTTACCAGATCGTCTTTTGTGTAACAAAGCCATTATTAATTATTAATTGTTGAAACCTACTTAGGTCGAAACGCTACTACTCCATAAGCATCAACAGATAAATATTTTGATGCCGCCTGTTGAATATCTGACGAGTCAAGTGCTTGAATATGTTGAGGATAACTGAGTGCTGGTGCTAAGTCTCCCACTATTGAGTGATAGTAACCATATAAATTAGCTCGATCGCTTGGTGTCTCGTTGGCAAAAACAAATCTGTTGGCGACTAATGTCCTAATACGTTTAATTTCTGTTTCTGTCACTGACTCTTGTTGGATAGTATGTATGTGGTGAGCGATCGCTGCTTCTACTTCAGATAAATTTTCTTCTGGCAACCTAGCGGATATATAGAAAACTCCTTGATGACGATGACTCATATTACTCACACCAATAGAATAAACCAAACCTCGTTCTTCCCGTAAGTCACGCACTAGGCGAGATGTTTTTCCCCGACTCAAAATAGTTGCCAGTACATCTAAGGTATAAGTTTCATGTAATTGAGTTAACCCCGGTACTCGCCAAAGCATGATTAACCTTGCTTGTTGAAGAGCTTCGTCAACTACTTCATGGCGAACTATTTTTGTAAAAGGTGGTTCTGGGGTTAAATTATTTGTGGGTGGTAGTGGAGGTATTTCTGGAATATTTTGGCTGTTTTCAGCTTCGGTAAATGAGCTAGCAACGATATCAATTAATTCTTCTACTGGTAAATTTCCGACTACAGTAGCAGTCATGGAAGTAGGTTGATACCAGGTATGGTGAAAGTCGCGCATTTGTTGGGGTTGCAGTTGAGAAATAATTTTAGCAGGACCTAATACCGGACGACGATAGGGTAATTTTTCAAAGGCGGTTTCAATAGCTTTTCGGTAACAACGACGGTTAAGGTTATCATCTGAGCGCCGAATTTCTTCTAGTACAACATACCGCTCTCTTTCAAAAGAGTCATCAGTAATACTGGCATTGAGGAGTACTTCCCACTGCAAAGGTGCTAATTTGGCAAAGTCTTTAGGAGCAGTGGTAATGTAAAAGTGGGTGTAGTCTTGGCTAGTGGCGGCGTTCATTACCGCACCTTGTTGTTCCACTAAGCGTTCAAATTCACCACCAGGGAGTTTGGGAGTGCCTTTGAAAATTAGATGCTCAAGAAAATGGGCCATGCCATTAATTGTTTCAGACTCAACTGCAGAGCCAACGTTTAGCCAAATATTGAGATTAACTGCTTCAACTGGTAGGTGTTCGGCAATGATAGTAAGTCCATTTGGTAGTTGGTGGATAGTAGGGGTGTTTAGAGATTCGAGGGTTGGTTGGACTAGGGTTGAGGTCATTCTTGATTTTTTCTGTGGTTTACCTTTCTCAATATATATATTAGACATCTCCAGAAAAGAGGGAACAGGGAATAGGGAATAGGAAACAGGGAGAAATAATTAAGGACTTACGCATGAACGCTATTGGTAGGGTGTGTTAGTGGTAGCTTCAAGAATTTAGAATTTAGAATTTAGAATTTAGAATTACCTCTCCTTTAAATACGGATAGGATTGAATCAAAGGAAAATTTTTCTTCTCTTGGTCGATTGGATATGGTTAGGAAACCCATCCATCCCACCCTACGGGAAACTGCGCTAACGACCACTTTTTATCCTCTTAAAAGAGGAGGCTTTCAACCACAATTTTTCGGTAACGCACAAAGCACTATATATATTGAAATGCCTAAGTCCTGGCAAATTTTTGGCGATTTTAGTTGATTTTTATAGCAGAAGGAAGAAGGAAGAGGCAAGAAGGAAAAATATTGCTTTGTCTTAGTTTTAGGCTTTTGATCTTTCATTGTCCCTACCTACTCTCCCTACTCCTTACAAGGAATCAACGATTCCTATTGACCACTATAATTTTCTTCTTACTTTGAACTTTTAACTTTGAACTTTTAACTTTCTTCGTTGATTCCTATTGACCAATATATTTTTCTTCTTACTTTTAACTTTTGACTTTTGACTTTTGACTTTCTTCTGCCTTTCTTCCACCAAGGTATAAGTATTCAAGCGGATATGATATTACAACCAAATATTAGGAAATATTGATTTCCCTATCTCTCTGACAGACTTATTAATTGTCCTGGCAAATTGAATATGCTCTTCATCTTTTTCTACGGGAATAATATTAGCTTTCTGTCCTAATTTAAACTTATCTACTACTAAGTTAGCTGCTTCTAAACCTGTTACATAAGCTTTTTCCTGAGACCATGAACCGTGACGGTTAACAATCCAATCTCCGCTCATAAATACATTCTCAAAACTTGTTTTAGCAGGGAGTAAATACTGATAACTACCAGGAAAAAAGTGAGTGACTGCTTCTCTAACTCTAACGACACTTTGGTCAATAATTTCTGCTTCTATAAATTCTGGAATACAAGTTGCTAAATATGTCTGTACCATTTTAATAATTTCTCGATCGCTCAAAGGTAAAAACTGATTAGCATGATAAAAATCTACTTCTACAACTGTTCCTGGTTCATGGTGGAATTCATCATGTAAAGCATTCAAATCAAAAAACGTCCAACCTGTAGTTGTATCAAATCCAAAACAAGCATTAGAAGCACGAGGAATTGAAATTTTTCGGTCGAACCATAATCTGGTTCCTAATACATCAACTCCACCTAAATTATTAATATTCCTAAATTCTTGACGACTTTGCAGAGCCTCACTCCCTGCCATAATCTTTTTCATTCCACTAATACCAACAGCAAAAATTACCGCATCTGCTTCAAATATTTGGTCTTCACAAACAACCTTTGTTGCTTTGCTATTATCATCAACAATTAGGTCAGTAACTCGCTGTTTTGTCAGAACTTTTCCACCTAGATTTTCGATGTTTTCTACCCAAGGTTTAAATATCATTTCTCCTACAGTTCCCCGACACCAAACTACATCAAAATCTGGTTGATGAGCTAGGATAAAATAATATAACATTCCCAATGCAGCAGCAGCCGAACATTGTTCTCCCGGAGCAAATAAACCAACTAATAACATGGCGTTAAAAGCATCATCATATAATCTTTTAGTCACGCCATATTGTTTGAATAATTCTCTCGCTGTTACTGAGTCATATCTTCGCCAAGCTTCATCAGAATTATCAAAATCTATCACAGAATAAAGCAGTGGGAGAGCAGAAAGGCGATCGCTTAAAGGCAACCGTTTAAATTGAGTATAAATAAAAGTACCAAGAGGCGTTGGTAAAGGTGGTAAATCTTGAAAAATAGGTGATTCTACCTCTAACCCAGCAGGAGAATATTGAGCTGAACGAGTCCAGGGAGTGAATGGATCAAGGTTTAACTTCTTGACAAGAGAAAATATGTTATGGTAAGGATACCAAAAACCATGTATGCCCACTTCTACGGAACGGCCTCCGGGAGTTTTCCAGCCAGCGACTAAACCACCGGGATAAGGGCCAGCTTCTAGGAGTGTAACGTCATAGCCGTTTTTGGCTAGGTGGTGAGTGGCTCCTAAACCAGCCCAACCAGCACCAACTACTACTATCTTTGGAGTTTTAATTTCTGTTGTCATACTACTTTTTTTTAAGTCAAAAATTCAGTAATGTTTGTGGATTTTCTCAAGCCAATTTTCAGGCAAGTTTCCCAATTTTCTTCTAATTTGCTTAATTTTCTAGTAGTTGTCAAGGCTGTGCATAGATAATATTTTGAAAGAGAAAGGATATGAGAAGAGATTTCAATAATTGATAATTGATAATGAATAATTGATAATTACCTCTCTCTAAAAGCAAGAGGATTGATGCGGTAGGGAATTTTTTTTCTTGTTTTTCCTTTAAAATAGAGGCTTTCAAGCTTAATTATTCGGTAAAAGTATTAGTTATAAATATCTTAAGATTTAATCTCTAAAATAAAAAGTTTTCCTATGTCATTAAGATATTCAATTTTTTTAAGTAAAAAAATTAATTGTACTAATTACCAATTCACTTAAAAAATGTCACAAACAGTTGTTCAACAATGAATAATGAATAATGAATAATTAATAATTACCTCTTCTTTTCAAGGAGAAGATTGACTAATAATAAAAATTTTTCTTCTCTTGATCGATTGGATATGGTTAGGAAACCCATCCATCCCACCCTACGGGACGCTGCGCTAACGACCGCTTATTATCCCCTTAAAAGAGGAGGCTTTAAACCACAATTTTTCGGTAACTGATGAAGTCAAATAATAAGCTGAAATTACTGTATAATGAAAGTTTTAAGTTCCATTAATATCACTTCTGATTTCTAATTTTTGACTTTAGTGAAATGGTATAACTTCCCTCTGGAAAACCTTCTATTTAATTAATAATTTCTAACCTCAAATATGCGAACTCTATCAGAGAATGTGGAAAGAGTTCGAGTCGCTATAATCGGAGACTTAGGGGTGAGATGAATTTCAACCAGCTAATTAACTGAGCGATCACGAAACAAATTTTGTGTGATAATTAAATAGTATTTAGTTAGAAGTTGAATAACAAAGTTGATTACTTTAACTTACCAGTACAAGCTGAAACTAACTCAGCATCAAGAGGCAGAAATTAATCACATTCTTGATGTCTGTAAAAGTGTATATAACTATGCCTTAAGAGAACGAAAAGACTGGTTAAATTCGATAAAATCATCAATTAGTAGTTGTTCAATTATTTCTGAGTATATTATTCCTGCTGATGCCCTTTGTCCTAATTACAATCATCAAGCAAAAAACTTAACAATAGCTAAGAAAACTAATCCTAGATTAAAATCAGTAAATGCTCAGGTTTTACAACAAACTTTAAAACAATTAGACAGGGCATTTTCTGAGATGAAAAGTTTAGGCAAAAGCTTTCCTAGATTCAAGAATAGGATGAGGAGTTTTGTCTTTTCTGCCATGCTGAAAAATTGTCTGGGTTGCGGTAGATTCAAGTTACCTCAATTGGGGTGAGTTAAATTAAAACAAAGCAGGCCATGCCAAGAATAAATGGTGGCTAAACAAGCCAGGATAGTCAAAAAAGCTAGTGGTTATTATCTGATGATTACCTTTACTTCATCAGAATTAGTTCCAGATAATCCAGTAGGTGAAAGGTCATTAGGCATTGATGCAGGAATAGAATATTTTGTAGCTACTTCCACTGGAAAGTTAATCAAATCTCCTAAGTTTTTATTGAGTTCACTGCGCGAGCTGAAAGCGAAGCTCCTCCGGAGGAGGCAATTGGTTTCAATAATTGATAATTGATAATGGATAATTGATAATTACCTCTCCCTAAAAGGAAGAGGATTGAATAAAAGGAAAATTTTTTCTTGTTTCCCCTTGAAAGGGGAGGCTTTAAACCTAAATTATTTAATTATTTAATTATTTAATTATTAATTCTTCGGTAAAGAGGACTTAAGAAGAAAATCAGAGGCTCAAATAACTGGTTAAAACTCCAGAATAAAATAGCTATACTACATGAAAAAATAGCTAATACTAGATGTGATTTGCATTTAAAACTAGCTCATCAACTTTGCGATTTTAAAGACAATATTTTTGTTGAAGATATGAATTTTAAATCTTGGTCTCAAGGTATTGTTAGAAAACAATCCTTGGATTCTGGAATTGGTCAGTTTATCAATGAAATATTGCCTTATGTGTGCTGAAAACGAGTTCATTAATTGATAATGGATAATTGATAATTACCTCTGGTTAAAACCGTTACGGAATTGAATATAAGGAAATATTATTTCTTTTTTTTCCCCGATCAAGGGGAGGCTTTAAACCTGAATTATTTAATTATTAATTATTAATTATTCGGTAAGTACTATTCCAAAGTTGACAATAATTATACCTCTCAAGAATATCCGTTATGTGGGCATATTCAGAAGCAGAAATTCTCTGATAGAAAACATAATTGCAGCAACTGTGGTTATCAACTGAATCAGGATGTAGCTGCTGCACCCACCCCCATCCCCTCCCGGGAGGAGAGCAAGAGGGGTGGGTGAGGATTAATAGCCGTGGGGCACACGGCCCGAGAAAAGCGCACCGCCTGTGCTGAGGTTCCCGAGGGCGTAAAGACGGAGCAAGAAAGCTTGTGGAGATGGTAGTAGCGGGGGTACAACTCAGTTTATTTGATTTGTTATCTATAGAACTTACGCAGATACGCTATATATATTGTTCAAAACTATTGTCCAATAGTGGCATGACTCTATAGATAGTGCATTTCCCTAAGTCCCGATCTAGCCCGAGAATCTGTGATACAAGAATCTCCCGTTATAATCTCCGATTTAACGGTGAGAGTGTCAATTTGAGAGATGTAGTTAAAATTAAAAGATAAAGTCTATTATTTACTCGTTAATTAAAAAAAACAGAATAGACAATATCACAAAACCTGTATAAAGTCAATAAAATAAACATTAGTGTCATACTCAACCCAGAACAGCCGAGAGCTGGATCTGAAGACCTTATTTCCATTTGAATTAGACAACTTCCAGAAAGAGGCGATCGTCGCTGTAAACGCTGGAAAATCCGTAGTTGTTTGTACCCCTACCGGCTCAGGCAAAACCCTCATTGGAGAATATGCCATCTACCGTGCCCTAAGTCGCGGGCGACGAGTGTTCTATACCACACCTCTAAAAGCTCTGTCAAACCAAAAATTGCGGGACTTCCGGGACAAATTTGGAGCAGACAAAGTAGGGTTAGTCACGGGAGATACCTCCGTCAATAGGGAAGCATCAGTCCTAGTAATGACTACAGAAGTCTTCCGCAATATGCTCTATGGCACTCCCATAGGAGAAATAGGCACATCTCTAGAAAAAGTAGAAGCCGTAGTCCTGGACGAATGCCACTACATGAACGATCGCCAAAGAGGCACAGTATGGGAAGAATTAATAATTTATTGTCCACCAGAAATTCAACTATTAGCTCTCTCCGCTACAGTAGCCAACAGCGACCAGCTTACAGATTGGATTAATAAAGTACATGGGCCAACTGAACTGATTTACTCTGATTTTCGGCCAGTACCTCTCCAATTTAATTTTTCTAATAGTAAAGGTCTATTTCCTCTACTGAGCAACAACCAAAAAAGAGTAAATCCTTTGCTCAAGCCTAAAAATCGACATATAGGTAGAGATAGAAGAGAAAAACAATTAGAACCAATATTACCGGCAGTTTTATCTCAACTCAAAGAGCGGGATATGTTACCAGCTATCTACTTCATATTTAGTCGTCGAGGTTGCGATCGCGCAGTAGCAGAAATAGCACAAGTCAGCAATCTTACTTTGCTGGACGAAACAGAAAAAATTCAACTGCAAAATTTAATTCAAAAATTTCTTAATAGTAACCCAGACCTAACTCACTCTAAAAAACTCGAACCCCTAAGTAAAGGTATAGCATCCCACCATGCGGGAATGTTACCAGTGTGGAAAGGATTAGTGGAGGAATTATTTCAGCTAGGTTTAATCAAAGTAGTATTTGCCACTGAAACCCTAGCTGCTGGAATTAATATGCCAGCTCGTACTACTGTAATCTCTAGCCTCTCCAAACGCACAGATGAAGGCCACAGATTACTAAAACCATCAGAATTTCTGCAAATGGCAGGTAGAGCTGGACGCCGGGGGATGGATGTTCAAGGTTACGTTTTAACTGTCCAAACTAGGTTTGAGGGTGCGAAGGAGGCGTCTTATTTAGCAACTTCAGAAGCTGACCCCCTGGTTAGTCAGTTTACTCCTAGTTATGGTATGGTGCTGAATTTGCTACAAACTCATACTTTGGAGGAGGCAAAGGAGTTAGTCGAACGTAGTTTTGGTCAATATTTATCTACCCTTTCCCTGGAAACAGAACGCATAGAGATTGAGCAACAGCAGGCAGAGTTAACTTCTTTGCAAAATAAATTGGGGATTTATGAACAGAATGATTTGGTAAATTTGGAGGAGTTGCTGAGAGATTATGAGAAGATACGAGAAAGAGTAAAAGAAGAAAAACGACTGCTGAAAATTTTGCAAAGGCAAGCGGATGAAAATCGCATTAAGGAGATGTCTTTGTCTTTGTCTTTTGCTCTATCGGGAACTATTATGAGTTTAAAAGGAAAGCACGTTCCTACTGCGAAGAGGTCTGATGCTAAACCTATTGCTGCTGCTTTGGTAGCTAAAATTCCTGGTTCTGGTCAGTCTTCTTACTATGTGTGTTTGGGTAAGGATAATCGATGGTATGTGGTGGCAGCTATGGATGTTGTCGGTTTACACCCAGATGTACCCCGCTTAGTGGCGGTAGAACAGATGGAATTGCCTGCTGAGATAGATTTTAGGTTAGGACAATGTCGTAAAGGAGATGAAATTTATCTGAGTTTATCTGAACAAATTCCAGAGGTACCTCCACCAATAGATGCTCCAGAAGTTTTGGTACAAATGCAGAAAGTAGCAACGGTGGAAGTAAAGATTCAGGAACATCCGCTCAAGGAATGGGGAAGTCCTCGTATTTTGTTGAAGGGTTGGCGACGAATGGGTATATTGCAGATGGAAATAGGCGATCGCCAAACTGAGTTGGAGGATAAGTTGGCTCGTCATTGGCAGGAGTTTCTCAATCTCATTGAAATTTTGCAATATTTTGGTTGTCTGCATGAGGTGGTGCCTACGGATATTGGTCAAGCTTGTGCGGCAATCCGAGGTGATAATGAATTGTGGCTTGGTTTGGCGTTGATGTCTGGTGTTCTTGATGAACTGGACCCTCATCATTTGGCTGCTGCTTGTGCTGCTCTGGTGATGGAGATTACCAGACCTGATAGTTGGTCGCGTTATGATTTGTCTATGGAGGTAGAGGATGCTTTAGGTGGTTTGCGTAGTTTACGACATCAGTTATTTCAGGTGCAGCGTCGGTATCGGGTAAGTTTACCTGTTTGGCTGGAGAGGGATTTGATTAGTTTGGTTGAACAGTGGGCACTGGAGGTGGAATGGCAGGTGTTGGTGGACAATACGAGTCTGGATGAGGGTGATGTTGTCCGGATTTTACGTCGGACTCTGGATTTTCTTTCTCAGATTCCTCATGTGCCTCATTTATCTGATGTTTTGCGACGGAATGCTTATCGGGCTATGCAGTTGATAGACCGTTTTCCTGTTAATGAGGAGGTTAAGTAATCGTTGAAGTTTCTAGTGCTGCTACGCGGAAGTCAAAAGTCGTAGGGGCGAATGGCATTGGCTAGCGCCAAGCTCCGCTAACGCCCTCAAAAGTATTGATTGGTAAGACTTTTAGGATTTCGTAACCAGTTATTTCCGCCATCCTGTACTAGGAGTTTAAATAACCTAGATTTTAAGAAGGAAGAGGCAAGAGAGAAGAATTTTGTGTTGTCTGAGTTTTCAGCTTTTGATATGTCTGCGCCTTTTCCTTCGACTGCTATTACTATTATTGTACAATAGTTGAATAAAAAGTCATGCGTAGGGGCGAGTAACAACCAATGATTACATACTACCATGATTTTTTTGAGGATGCAAGGGGAAATTCTTTCTGTTTTTTTGGAGCTTCACAGAATGCAGATTCTATATTTTGATGAGCGATCGCGGAGCGTTTAGCGGAGCTATGCGTCAGCAAAACGTAGTTTTATCGCGACGGGGGAACAGAGTTTTATCCCTTTATTTGCCGATGGTCAAAAATTTTCTACCTTGTAGTAGACCGACACCCTTCAAATGTTGGAATGGTAGAGGTGGGTTTTCCTTCAATTTAGTATTAATATTCAAGTTGTATCTTGGTTGAATAAAAAGTCATGCGTAGGGGCGAACGACTCCCAATGCACACAAGGATTTGGCCACGGATATACGGATTGATGCAGATTCTATATTTTGATGAGCGATTGCGACGGGGCAACCGAGTTTTATCTCTTTATTTGCCTATGGTAGAAAATTTGGTGGTGGTGAATTTTCAGAATACCTTACCGATTTTTTGAGCTTCACAGGATGCAGATTAATCATCCGTGTATCCGTGACCAAATCCTTGTCTGGCTAATGGTGTGAGTATCTCTTCTATATATATTCAGTGGCGATATGCTGTTTTTGGGTTGAATAAAAAGTCATGGGTAGGGGCGAGCAACCCCCAATGCACACAAGGATTTGGCCACGGATGTACGGATTGATGCAGATTCTATATTTTGGTGAGCTTTGATGAGCTTTGATGAGCGATCGCGACGAGGGAACGGAGTTTTATCTCTTTATTTGCCTATGGTAGAAAATTTGGTGGTGGTGCATTTTCAGAGGAAATACCTTGCCGTTTTTTGGAGCTTCACAAGATGCAGATTAATCATCCGTGTATCTGTGGCAAAATCCTTGTCTGGCTGATGGTGTGAGTATCTCTTCTATATATGTTCAGTGGCGAAATGCTGTTTTTGCGTTGAATAAAAAGTCATGCGCAGGGGCGAACGACACCCAACGATTAAATCGTATCATAATTTTTTTGGCGATGCAAGAGGAATATCCTTGCCGATTTTTTGAGCTTCACAAGATGCAGATTAATCATCCGTGTATCTGTGGCAAAATCCTTGTCTGGCTAATGGTGCAAGTATCTCTTCTATATATATTCAGTGGCGATATGCTATTTTGGGGTTGAATAAAAAGTCATACGTAGGGGCAAGTAACCCCCAATAATTACATACTACTATGATTTTTTTAGGAATGCAAGGGGAAATTCCTTCCCGCCCGACTTAATTTTTAGAGCTTCACAGAATGCAGATTAACATCCCTACATCTGTAGCAAAATCCTTTTCTGACAACAACTTCTCTTGCTCTGAAAAAAAATTTACCCGCTCTGCAGGAGGGAAAAGAGAAAAGAAAAAGAGGGAAAAGGGGAAAAGAGGAAAAGAATAAAGGGGAAGAATTCTAGGAACCAGAGACAGGCAAGACAATCCGAAAACCCCCATTGCTGACGACTTTATCGGCATCGTGGTTGTAACGCACGGCACTCCGACAATCCCTAGAATTGTTGACCCAGCTACCGCCACGGAGCAGTCTGTAATTACTATCTCCTCCAGTTTCCCAAGCACTACCATCATTAGGCGCTCCATTATAATTATCGTGCCAAACATCCTGACACCATTTCAGGACATTGCCATGCATATCATACAAACCAAAGGCATTGGGTGGAAAAATTCCTACATCTGTTGTTTCTCCACGATATATTCCTTTCGGTGCATCAGCATAAGGATGATTACCATTGTAGTTAACTAACTCAGACGTTATAGTTTCACCAAAATAAAAAGGTGTGGTTGTTCCTGCTCGACAAGCATATTCCCACTGACTCTCACTGGGTAAAAAATATAGTTTACCTGTCATTTGTGAGAGTTTCTGACAAAATTCTGTCGCGTCGTTCCAACTTACTCTTTCCACAGGACGGTTTGCACCTTTAAACACAGAAGGATTATTTCCCATAACTGCTGACCACTGTGCTTGAGTGACTGGATACTTTCCCATGAAAAATTCTGGCACATCTACATAATGTTGCGGACCTTCACTATCTGTTCTCCCTGCTTCTGTCTCTGGAGACCCCATGAGAAAACCACCTCCAGGAATTTTTACCATTTCTAGGGAGACTCCATTGAAGTTTTCTGTCATTACTTCTGCCTTACCTTCACGACTACTTATTGTTTCTCCTCTGCGGTTAACTGTGACGGTGGTAAATATCTGAATGGGAATTTTGGGTTGTGGTGGAGGGGGAGGTGCTGGAGTTGGTTGGGGAGTAGAAATAATTTCTGGAGTTTTTTCTGGAGTTGGTTGGGGAGCAGGAATATTTTCTGGTGTTGTTTCTGGTATTGGTTGGGGAGAAGAAATAATTTCTGGAGATGGTTTATTACCAAAACCTCTACTTAATATTGCTGCGACAAACCCACTTCCTGCTAAACCTCCTAATATTAAAATCTGTCTTCTAGTTTTATTAGGTTGGGGTTGGGGTTGGGGTGTTGCGACTACTGTTTTTGTTTGAGTAGGTTGGGGTGCTGGTTTTGGTTGTGGTCTAAGTGTTGGGGTTGTCAAACCTAATGCTTCTAATACTTTCGTAGCATTTTCATAACGCTGTGGAAAATATTCATGTACCATCCTATCTAATATATTTGCCAGACGGTTACTTACTTTTGCTTCATTTCGCCAGATAACATTTCCTGTATTTGGGTCTGTTGGTAAATTTCCTGGGTTTTTACCAGTCAGTGCTTTTATTCCTACCATTCCTACTGCATATATATCGCTACTCAGTTTTGGTTTACCTATCCCCTGTTCGCTTGGCATATATCCAGGGGTTCCGACTGCTACAGTTAAGGTGGTTGTTCCTGGTTTGTTTGCTGTGGTTAATACGTTTATTTCTTTTACTGCTCCAAAGTCGATTAATACTATTTTTTTGTCTGATTTACGACGCATCAAGTTTTCTGGTTTGATGTCTCGGTGAATTATATTATTTTGATGAGCTTTTTCTAATGCTGATAATATTCCTTTGAGTAGGGTAATGGTATAAGATTCGCTTAATTTTTTTCCTGGTGTTAGTTCTTTACTTATATCGTGACCTTCTATATATTCTTGTACTAGGTAAAATTCTGTTCTTTCTTGGAAATGAGCAAATAATTTTGGTATTTGGTCTGAGTCTTTTCCTAGTTTATATAAGGTTTCTGCTTCTCTCTCAAATAATCTTTGGGCAATTGTCAAAACTCCTGGATCTGAACTTTTAGGTGATAGATGTTTGACTACGCATTTTGGTTTGCCTGGTAAGTCTAAGTCTTGAGCTAAATAGGTATCTCCGAATCCTCCACTTCCTAGAGTGTCGATAATTTTGTAGTGGTTTCTCAGGATTTTTCCAGACTGCATTTTCAGTTATCAGTTATCAGTTATCAGCTTTTTTAGTTATTAGTTACCAGTTATTAGACTTCTTCTTATTCAGTTATCAGTTATCAGCTATTCTTCAACAATTAGCATTAAAGAATTAAACTCATTCATTACTAATTACTTTAGTGGGCAAGTATGGTTTTTTGGCCTAATTTTTTTGAGTATATATGAGCGCACCTTTCCCATTATATTTATAATATCATGTCAAGTTTTTTTGTCAACCCCCTTTTTTCAGTTATCAGTTATCAGTATCCAGTTAGTAGTAGGAGTTGAGAAATAGAATAAATATTTCATGGGTTGAAACCCTACTACAAACAAAGGAGATTTCAGTAACGCCCAAAAATTCAATGAATTATCGTACACAAATCATCAATTATTTCCCCCTACTCTGTAGGGACGTTGTATGCAACTACTACTCCCTCTTTTGTGGAGATATCTAACTAATCAGAATAATTAAAATACTTTTTTTGATGAGCGATCGCCTGTCGTTAAGATTTTGTACTAGAAATTGTTTTTCCCAATCTGATTTTCTATTAGTTCCTACTCTACTTTCATATTCTCTAGAATCATTAATTCTGTTACCTGTTATTAGAAGTTATTAGAATGTTTAGCAGAGAAATATGACTTTTCTGGACTAATTTTTTTGAGTATATATGAGCGCACCTTTCCCATTATATTTATAGTATCATGTCAAGTTTTTTTGTCAATCCCCTTTTTTTCAGTTATCAGTTGTTGTACCAAGGGTTAAAAAAGAATGTTTAGAATAATCAGGATAATTAGAATACTTTCTTTGGTGAGCGATCGCCTGTCGTTAAGATTTTGTACTAGAAATTGTTTTTCCCAACAGAATCAGGAATTATGCACGGAAACTAAATCCAGTGAGGGTAAATGATCATTCTTCCTCTACATATGGCGTTTTGAATATTAATTTGCGTAAGTCCTGAGAATTTTGTATTAGTTCCTACTCTACTTCCCTATTATCTAGAATCATAAATTCTGTTATCGGTTATTAGACTGCCTAGTAGAGGAATATAGTTTTTTTGGCCTAATTTTTTTGAGTATATATGAGCGCACCTTTTCCATTATATTTATAGTATCATGTCAAGTTTTTTTGTCAACCCCGTTTTTCAGTTATCAGTTGTTCTATCAAGGGTCATTTCAGTTATCAGTTAGTAAAGCTTTTATCTAAAATTAAAAGCAATAGCTGATTGCTGATAACGCAGTTCCTCCTACAGGAGGCTAGCTGACGGCTGTTTGCGCAGCATGACAAACGGAAATGCTTACATTAGCAATAATCTTTAATTTTTATTTTACAAATTAGCTAAAACTTATATTCGTTAAGCTTTTCAGATTTTTCTTATTTTTTTTTGTACCTATAGATACTAAAAATAGTCATAGTAATTATCTATTAATTATCAGCAGTAGTTTTAATTCTATAGGAGTTTACTTTATCTGATACTGTATATTTAAACGCTTGGAAAGTTTTAAGTTTTTTCTGAGTTCAGCCTTTCTTTAATTGCAAGATATTTTCTGTATCATTCAAATCAAACTACTAAATTACCGAATAATGAAGAATTAATAATGAAGAATTAATAATGAAGAGTTGATAGTTAATAATTATTCATTCAACAATTCAGGTTTAAAGCCTCCCCCTTTGAAGGGGATAAAATCAAAAAAATGCTTTTAGTCAATCCTCTTATTTTAAGAATAGGTAATTTTAATTATTAATTGTTAATTGCTGAATGACACAAAGTTTTCATTTATTGCAATATTTTAGTAAGTTATATCAAAATACTTAAGGAAAATCATGGAAAATTAAATATAATTTTATCCTGAAAGTTAGTTGTATTTATTGATAAAGAATCAATAGACACTACTTAATTTTCACCTGTAGATTGATTAAATAAATTATGAGACAATTTTGAAAATCTAGTAAGTACTTATATTATTTATTTTATGTGTATAAAAATATTTTTATTTGACATAAAAGATTGAATATGTTAGAAAAAATAGTAATTGCCACCATATTTTGAGGAAATGAGAACAGATAAAACTGGCCTCAAGTCTGCTAAATAAATTAATTTTTAAGATGAAATCAAAATGCCTAATATTTCTAAATAAAAAATTTATGAAGTTAACTAAAGTAGAGAATTGCAATTAATTTATGGATAAATATGAGTTTCTCAATCATTTCATGCTAATAAAACTTATCAGAAAGAAACAACTTGTGAAATAAAATAACTATTAGAGGTTGTCTGAGAAGTCCAATATGCTAGATCCAAGCCCCCTAAATCCCCCAAAATTGGGGGACTTTTAGAAGCAAATTGACTCTTGTTCCCCCCAAAGTTGGCTTGCTCGGGGGGCAAAATTCAGTATCAAAAAACTTTTCAGATATCCTCTTAATTAAAGCAATTATTAATGAATTTTATTTGAATACTTATTTAATTAAATCAAGAAGAGTAATGAGTAAAAAAAAGCCTATATATAAACAACTTTTACTACAGCTAACAAGTGGCTTACTAAGTTTAATTGTACTGTTACCAACCCCAAGTAGAGCTAATACTTTATTAGGAATAATTCGAGGTGATGGAAATACAGATGAATGGAATAACATCATTACACGAATACGCAATCTAGGTATTAGTTATGAACCTATTGATTTAAGACAAATTAATACAGTAGCTGACCTATCTGGGGTGAAAGTTATCTTTTTACCAAACATTGAAACCTTAACTGAAACTCAAGTAGACATTATAGAAGAGTGGGTAAAACAGGGAGGGAAATTAATAGCTAGTGGCCAGGTAGGGAGAAAATCTAAACCAGGGGTAAGGCAAGAATTGCGATCGCTTCTTGGGTCTTATTGGGCTTTTCCATTGAGTCAACCTGCAATACCGGAGGCAAGATATCGTTGTTTAGATATTGCTTGCAAAAAGTCTACAAGTTGGGCACCCATGGGAAATGACCAAGATACTGTTGAGGGTGGAGTATTAATTCCGGCAGGGTTAAGCAGCACAACTGCAGCTACTTGGAAAGGAAGTTCGGGTTCTTCAGCGGTAGTTATTACTCCTCAAGCAACCTACTTCGGTTGGAACTGGGGTAGTAGTACCTCTGCAACGTTAGATAGTGCTTGGTTGCAAGCTGTGTTAAATCGCTATCAGAGTCAGCCACAATTTACAGCCAGAAATAATAATCCATTACCCACAGCGAATAGTAGTCCGACTGCTCCCATTACTCCTAGCACTAACCCAGTTAAAATTAGACCCCGTATTTCCTCTGCACCACCAAGGACTGAAAAGACAAATCCAGTTAGAGTTCAACCTAGAACTGCAGCAGTAAATACAAATCAACCTTCTACTACAACTCAAAATTCGACTGAAAATACCAATCAAGTTAGAGTTCAACCTAGAACTGCACCAGTAAATTCAAATATAAATCAACCTTCGACGACAACTCAAAATTCGACTGAAAATACCAATCAAGTTAGAGTTCAACCTCAAACTGCACCAGTAAATTCAAACATAAATCAACCTCCTACTACAACTCAAAATTCTACTACGGAACAAGATAATATTTGGCTGAGAAGTCAGCAACAGAAGACAACCACCGAACAAAAACCGCTACAACCAAATCAAGCATCAGGAACATTAGGTAGTCAAAATAATAATTTAACCTCACAGACAAGTACAGTTCCCCAGAGTAATAATGTTTGGAACAGATTTCGAGAACAGATAGAACGACAAAACCAGAAAGCTGAAAATATCAATACCAAGGAAAGCGTTGTTAATTCACTGGAAAACTCTAGTTCAGAAACCACAAATAATAGAGACAATATTTGGAACAGAGTTAGACAGCAAACTGAGCAACAAAATCAACCAACTGAAAAAATCAGTACCAAGGAAACCGATAACCCTACTTCAGAAACCGCAAATAATAGAGACAATATTTGGAATAGATCCAGACAACAAACAACAACACCATCCTCTCGCCGTAACCCCCTAGCTGCAATACTCCGACCTTTGCCTCCACCAGAGGTACAAGTACCAAATTCCCAAAAAGATCCTTCATCAGAATCAGCACCTGCAGGTTTGGAAGTCAGACAAGGAAACTATCCAATTAGTAGAGCAGAAGCTAATGCAATGTTGCAAGAGTTAAATAATCTCTTGGGTAGATTTGAAAGTGCTTTGGTTGCAGCAAAATCAGCAAATGTAGAAGTGAATTTGTCAGCAGATGAGGGTAGTTTGGTAGCTACCAATAGCGATCGTAGTACATTTATTGCTCAAAGAAATCGAGAAATAAGTGATGCTCAACAAATAGTCGAACGAGCACGTTTAGTAATTCAAAGATTCCCCCAACAGGTGGCATCCAAACAATATGCTACTGCTAGGAATCAATGGCTGCAAACAAGGCAAATGTTGTGGCAGAATTATCCCACTGATGGGGAAAGAGCGGGGGCTGAGATTAGAGCTGTGTGGTTAGATAGGGGTACAATTGTTAGGGCGCGGTCAGAACGAGGTCTGGCAATGGTTTTTGACCGACTTGCTGCTGCTGGTATTAATACTGTTTTCTTTGAAACTCTGAATGCTGGTTACACAATTTATCCTAGTAATGTTGCTCCCAGACAGAATCCTTTGACAATTTCTTGGGACCCCCTTGAGTCTGCTGTTAAATTGGCTCGCGAGCGGAATATGGAGATACACGCTTGGATATGGACGTTTGCGACGGGAAATAAGGCTCATAACCGCGCTCTCGGTCAGCCAGATAGTTATTTGGGTCCGGTGATTTCAGCTCACCCTGATTGGGTGATGACTGATAACAAGGGTCGGAAAAGACACCCTTCTGATGGCAAGGTTTATATGGACCCTGCTAATCCTTATGTTCGGCAATATCTGCTGAGGATAATAGATGAAATTGCTAGTCGCTATCAGGTTGATGGGATTCAACTTGACTATATTCGCTATCCTTTTCAAAATCCTGGTCGGAATTTTTCTTATGGTTACAGCACGATAGCTCGTCAACAGTTTCAGCGGTTGCATGGTGTAGACCCGATGAAGATTTCTTCACGCGATCGCCAAAATAGGTGGAAATGGACTGAGTTTAAAATTAATCAAGTTAATAGCTTTGTTGCGGATACTTCGAGATTTCTCAAACAGAAATATCCAAGGATGATTTTGTCGGCGGCGGTGTTTCCTTTTCCACGTCATGAGCGTTTTGATAAAATTCAGCAAGATTGGGAGACTTGGGTTCTCAGGGGTGATATTGATTTGTTGACTCCGATGACTTATGCTTTGGATACGAATCGTTTCCAGCAAATTACGCAACCGCTGACCAGTACGCGAGTATTAGGTAGTACTTTGATAACGCCTGCAGTTAAGCTTTTGAATCTTCCTGAAATTGTTGCGGTTGACCAAATTCAAGCGGCGAGGGATTTGCCTACAGGGGGTTACATTATTTTTGCTGCAGAAAGAATTACTGGGGGGTTACATGGATTTTTGACTCGTACTCAGGGAGGACCGGAAACTGGGAAGAATAATAGAGCTTCGTTAAGTACTTTTGCGAACCCTTCTCATGTTGTGGAGGGTCCTATTCCCTATCGAAAACCATTTGCAGCAGCAGCAGATCGTTTTCAAGCTTTGAAAAAGGAATGGAGTTTTTTGTTGGCAAATGAGCAACTTTCTATAAGGCAGTCTGAACTTGAGAGTTGGCGGAATAAAGCTGAGGAGTTGGCAGCAGATTTGAATCAATTGGCTGAAAATCCGGATAATAGTAATTTGAATCAAGCTAGAAATAGTTTGAGAAGATTTCAGTTACAGTTTAGGGGTTCTATGGGTGTTCATGCTAGGGAAAATGCTTATCAAGTTCAGACTTGGCAAAATCGTTTAGCTGCTTTGGAAATGTTGTTAAATTATGGCGAGCGAGTGCGGTTAAAAAGTGGGAGATTTTAAGTTGGGTAGTTGTGTTGATAGTGATATTTGTTGGTTTACTCTTTTACAGCAGTTTTGGAGTTGATGAGGTACAAAGTTTTACGAGTTTAGGGAATCGGGAATAGAGATTAGCATGAAACTTAAACTTTACCTCACGTTTTATCAAAAGTGCTGTAATAGTTAGAGCTTGCTGATTAAATCTAAAAGTATTGACATATAAAGACAAGTGCCTTTTTGGGGTCGAAAAAGTGCGACTGTTTCAGCTCTTCACGCTCAAAAAGGAGCGTATTTTAGGCGCATAGTTGGGCAGAACAATCTTGGGACAAAACGCCCGCTCCTACCTCCTCGCTCATTCCCATTTATCCTGTCTTCCCCTCCACCGGAGGGGAAGAGGGGGAGTAGGGGAGAAAGATTGCTGTTGGGTTTATCCTAACGGATAAGCTGCGAAGATCGTCCCTCAACCCAACCTACACTTATTGCACCATTTAAGATGTGTCAGTCTACTACAAATTTTGCTATATGTGATGGTTATATCATGTTCGGACGGGTCAGTTATAAATAAAATTTAAGGACTGACAGTACCGACTGTACCAAAGAAATACTGAAATTATCAATACTATTCTCCAATATTTCCTCCTGACTCCTGACTCCTGACTCCTGACTCCTGAGAATAGTTATTTATAAGTATTCAACCGAACATGATATTATGCGTAAGTCCTGAATTATTCAACTACTCATTCAAACTACCATCAGGCATAATTGCCCCTTGCAGATTTGCCCCTTGCAGATTTGCTTTTTCAATATTTGCTCCTTGTAAATTGGCATTCTTCAGGTTAGCTCCCTTGAGATTAGCTCCTTGAAGGTCAACACCCATTAACTTAGCACCAGTCAAATTTGCTCCTGCTAAGTCTACTCTCCTGAGGTCAGCATCTTTTAAAATTGCCCTCCTGAGATCGACACCTCGGAGACTAGCACGACTGATCATTGCCCCACCTAAATTCGCTCCTTTTAAATTCGCTCCTTTTAAATTCGCTCTAGTGAGTTTAGCATCTTTGAGATTAGCCACTTGCAAATTAGCAGCTTGCAAATTAGAACTCATCAAATTTGCACCAGATAAATTAGCTTGTCGTAAGTTAGCATTTTCTAATACTGCCCTCATTAAAGTTGCTCCACCAAGGAAAGCTCTTTCCAACTCGGTATTTTGCAAATTAGAACTCATCAAATTTGCTCCCTCTAAACGAGCGTGAGACAAATTAGCTTGCTGTAGTTTAGCTTTAATTAGGTTTGCTCCTTGAAGTTGCGCACCTTTGAGGTTGGCATTTTGCAATCTGGCTTCCCTAAGTTCGATACCTCTCAAATTAGCTTTGAATAAATCTGCTTCTCGCAAATAAGCATCTTCAATTTTGATAGCTGCCAAGTTTGCACCACGAAGGTTACAACCTTGACATTCTCCAGTTGTTCGTAATTGCTCTACTACACTCTTGCCCGAGATTTTTTGGATAGCAATTTCCTGTGGAGTTCTTTCCGTTATTGGGGAATTCGTTTGTTGTCGTTGCTGTCGAAAAACTGTTAAACTCGTAGCTAGTATAGCAAGAGCCGCAATACTAGCCATTCCGACTATTGCAGATGTTTTTACGGGTTTTATTGCCATCGCTAAATTCCGAAAATTAGTAGCATCGCCAAACATAGGAATTGGTTTCAGCGCGGCTATTGCTGCTGCTGCGTTTTCAAAGCGGTCTTTGCTATTGGGAGATACCATTTTCTCTAGCCACATTGTGAATAATGTACTCAGTTGTGGCATTAATTTTTTGACGTTGAAATTATAGTTGCGGTCTATTAATTTTTTGATATCTGTACTGCGGGTACCGGTTAATAAGCAGATCAAGGTTGCGCCTAAACTATATAAGTCAGAATTTATAGTGACAGTACCATTTAATTCTTGTTCTGGTGACATAAACCCTGGAGTACCACTTATACCATCACTTAAAATATCTTCTATTCCTATACGCGCAGAACCAAAATTAATTAAATGTGCAATAGGGAATCTTTCACCGTGGGAGTGGGTATCAACTAATATATTTTCTGGTTTGATATTGCCGTGAATAATTGGTGGAGTTTGCTTTTGTAAATGAACTAAAATTTCTAAAGTTGAAACAGCAATTTGCTTGATTTGTTCGGGAGTAAAACTTCTTCTTTCTGCTAAAGAATTGCCTATTTGATATTTTGTAATTAAGCAAAATCCTTCGGTGGTTTCTAAAGAGTCTACATAATTGGGAATACGAGGATGTTGTAGTTGTTTGAGAATTTCTACTTCTCGTTCATAAGCTTCAAACCCTGCCCAATTTGCATCACTATCTGCAAAACGAAATTCTTTAATGACAACCTCTTGGTCTTGTTTGAGAGCTAGTCCCTGGTATGTCACTTCTCCTTCGTTTTGGTGACGTTCTATTTCTCGAATAATTTGATAGCCTTGGCTAGAAAGGTCTTGTTTCATGTTAATAGTACCACCGTTTTTTTTTATCTGTAAATGGGGCGCTAATGCAATAACTCTGATTGAGTATTATATCATATTTTTGATTGAGTAGCAATTACAAATTGTCACTATTCCTCGTTTTGCCAAAAATATTTCAGAATTATAATTTTTTTTTGATGAAATAAAAATTAAGTACATCAGAAATTATTTAGTTACTTAGTTAGCTCACCAACTTTTATTATACTTGTACTTAATTCTCCTGAAAATAAGTGGAATAATGGAGATATATTAATTGCCGTTTATAGCTAAAATATTTACAATAAATTTTTGCCTAAAGATGGTATTTTTTGATACTTTTTATACAATAGTAAGTATCGATATATTGGAGAGACTATTTTTTATTACCTATTATTAAGATGAGTTGTAAACAGTACTAATAAATTTCAAAACGACTCTTTTATGGTAAAATAATGTAAAACTATTTTCAGAAAAAGAGGTTTCTATGACAGAACAAAATGCTCGTGATTTATTTAAAGCTGCCTACGAACATCGTTATACTTGGGACTCTAATTTTCCCGGTTATAGTGCCGATATTGAACTAAAACAAGGGTCAGAACTGTACAATGGCCAAATTTCGATAAAAGCAGACTTCAGTGTAGAAGTCACAGGTATCTCAGACGAGGAAGTACAACAAAGCGTTTATACTCAAATGCGGGATGTAGTTACTCACCGCAAACGTTCATCCTTTGAAGCATCCCACGGTAAAAATAGCTTCAGTCTAGGCAATCGGGATGAGACTGGTGCAGTTGAAATTCTTGTTGAAGGTGATGCGATGGGGTCAAATTATAAGGTTAGAGATCGGGAAATTTGTCTAGTTAGTCGGGTAATGGGCCGAATGGCTTTCGTAATTAATACTCACAAAAGCTTGGATACAGAAGAAGGTTCTGTTGCTACTCACTATAACGCCATTTTCCGCAACCCTCAAACCAATGAAGTTATAAGAGAACTAGAATTTGAGGACAGTTATGAAAAAATTGGCAGTTATTACATAATGACTCGTCAGGTAGTCAATTCTACAGAAAAAGGTCAAGTAACAACAACCGAATTTAACTACTCTAATATCAAATTGCTAGAACCAGCAGTTGTGTAGAGACAATCTGAACTTTTGGTTGATTTTGATGTTAATTCCGCTAGGATTAATTTAGGAGAACCATAGTTCTAAATATTATAAATTCAACAAAACAAGGAGAAAAAAATGCCTAAAGCACTGACCAAAGAAAATGTGGAAAATGTATTAGATGAATTACGTCCCTATCTCGCGGCAGATGGTGGTAACGTAAAATTAGTAGACATTGATGGTCCGATAGTAAATCTTCAACTACAAGGAGCTTGTAGTTCTTGTCCTAGTTCTACTATGACTCTCAAAATGGGTATTGAGCGCAAACTTAGGGAAGAAATTCCTGAAATTTCTGAAGTCAATTCTGTGATGTAGAGATAATTTTCCCCACTCACATTATTTTTGGTGTGGGTGGGAAATTTATTAAAGTAGCAGTCAGCACTCAGCTATCAGCTATCAGCTTTTCCAGGTGTATAATGGGGGATACTCAAGGGTAGCAAAACAGAGAACGGAAAACTTTAAACAGAAAAATATCTGAGTAGTAAATATACAAATAATTTTGCCTATCTACTAAGAAAATAATCTGTTAACAATAACTCTAAATCTACTTAAAAAAACATACAGTTGATTATCTAAAAATCTACTTAATTACCCCTAAACAACTGTATCTTAAATATCTTTATTTAACAGATAAAAAGCTTCAAATTCAGACAAGGTCAGATTTTTCTTTCTTCCTTCTTCCTTCTGCTATAGAAATAAATCTTGATAGTTAAATCGTAACTAAGGTAATCACAGATAAATAGCCAGTATCAGTAGATAAATAAAGTTCTGCAAAGCTGTTGTTCATAGAATTAAGTATTAATTGTTAGGTCAATTTTTTTCATCTACAAACCTGCAATAACTGTTTGAGCCATTGCCAATTACTTATTACCCATTACCGAATAATTAAGGTTTAAAGCCTCTCCTTTATTTAAAGGAGAAAAAAGCGGTCGTTTGCGGAGCATGACCTTAGGATGGGATGGCGAGGTTTCCTCGCTGGCCTCCAATCAAGCAAGAGAAGAAAAAATTTTCCCTACCACGTCAATCCTCTTCTTTTCAAGGAGAGATAATGGTTAATTATTAATTATTAATTAGGGCTTGCTGATTAAATCTAAAACCATTGACATATAAATATTTTAGCCTTTTTAGGTCTGAAATACCTTGGTCTTCAGCTCTTCACGCTCAAAAAGGAGTGTATTTTAGGCTCATAGTTGGGCAGAAAAATCAAGGGACAAAACGCCCGCTCCTACCTCTTCTAAATTCCTATTTCTCCTGTCTCCTGTCTTCCCCTCCACCGGAGGGGTTGGGGGTGGGTTGTCTCCTGTCTCCTACAAAGAGCAAAAAGACTTTCCATACGCAAACCCTAATTATTAATTGTTTAACGACCTTTATCAATGAAAATTCTAGTTGTAGAAGATGATCGATTTATCGCCGAAACTTTAGCTGATGCCTTAACTGAACAACTTTTTGTAGTTGATATAACCACAGATGGTCAAGCAGGTTGGGAGCAAGCTCAAGCCTGCGATTATGATTTAATTTTATTAGATGTAATGCTGCCTAAATTAGATGGTATTACTTTATGTCAGAAGTTACGTTATTTTAATAAAAACATTCCTATTTTACTTTTAACAGCTCGTAATAACAATCAAGATAAAGTAAAAGGTTTAAATGCTGGAGCTGATGATTATGTAGTTAAACCTTTTAATTTAGAAGAGCTTTTAGCAAGAATTAGAGCATTATTGCGGCGGGGAAACGAGTCTGCTTCTCTCATCAAAAAATGGGGTAATTTATGTTTAAATCCTCAAAATTGTGAAGTTACTTACAATAACAAACAGTTAAATCTTACTCCTAAAGAATATGAAATTCTAAATCTGTTTATGCACAATAATCAAAGAATATTTAATTGTAGTGCAATTTTAGATAAAGTTTGGAGTTGGGAAGACACTCCTACAGAAGATACAGTTAGAGCGCATATTAAAGGTTTAAGAAATAAATTAAAAGCAGTAGGTGCGCCTAGTGATTTAATCGAAACTGTTTATGGTTTAGGTTATCGGTTAAAACAAGTTGAAGAAGGAAGAAGAAAGAAGGAAGAAGAAGGAAGGAAGAAGGAAGAAGGAAGAAGGAAGAAGAAGGAAGGAAGAAGCAAAAAGTGGATGGGGGTTCAAAATACAACCAATTGTAAACACTGTTTATGTGGCAGGGTATTAAACTCAAAAGAAAAAGATAAAAATAATTTACCAGTCAATAATAATCAAATAAAAGATCAAGAAAAGCCTCAAAAATATCAGGAATCTCAACAAAAACTGCAAGATTCCATCAGTAAAATATGGGATAGATTTAAAGGAGGTATTAATGAGCGGATTGATGTACTAGAACAAGTAGTAGTAGCTGGAAAAAATGAAATATTAGAGATTGATTTACAAAGAAAAGCACAACAAGAAGCTCATAAATTAGCAGGTTCTCTAGGTACATTTGGTTTAGTAGATGGCTCAGATTTAGCTAGAGAAATAGAAAGTTTATTGGCAGCGGAAAAGCCTCTTAATTATAGCGAAATATTTCATCTATCTAAATTAGTAAAAAGTCTATGCAACAAGATAGAAAAGCATAGTAATATCGACAAAGAAAAAAGTGATAATCAACAGATAAAATATCTCGATTGTCAATATTCTATTCCTATTGTTCCAGAATGTAAATTATTATTAATACTAGACAAAGATAGTTTATTCGCCAAACAATTAATTGAGGAGGCTGTCACAAAAAAAATACAATTTAAGCTGGCTCCAGATGTTTTAATAACCACAGATATAGATGCTTATATTAATCATAATTTAAACAATAGTTTACAAGATTTATCATTTTGTCCTAATGTAGTTTTACTTGACCTTGAAGTTGCTGCTAATTCAGAGGAAATATTAGGCCAATTTTCTAGTCAGATGCCATCTGTACCTGTAGTTGTACTTAATACTAAAGGTGAATTGAGCGATCGCGTAAAAATTGCTAAACTAGGAGCATCAGCATATCTAAAAAAGCCATTACCCGCAGCTCAAGTTATAGACATAGTATTAGATATCTGGCAAAAAAATCAGACTTTAGCAACTGTGATGATTGTAGATGACGACCTGCAAATTTTAGAGAACATCGAACAGATACTAACGCAGTGGGGAATTAAAGTTGTAACCCTGAGTGATGAGCGATATTTCTGGACAACCTTAGAAAATACAGTGCCAGATTTATTAATTTTAGACATAGAAATGCCATATTTTAATGGAATTGATTTGTGTCAAATTATTCGTAACGATCCACATTGGAATTGGCTTCCTGTTATATTTCTGACAGCTCATTGTGACCCTATTATTTGTCATCAAGTTTTTACTGCTGGTGCGGATGATTATATCTGTAAATCATTTAAATATTCTGATTTAATTACTCGTATTATTAATCGGATTAAACGTAGTATAAGTGTTTAATTATGCAACTAATTAACTGTAAAAATCAAAAAAATAGGATGAAAAAAATGCCAAGTATTACTGAAAATCAAACCAATTTAATAGAATCTTTAAAAAATGCTAATGCTCAATTAAAAGCAGAAATTAGGGAGCGTCAAAGAGCAGAAAAAGCACTACAAGAGCTAGTAGAAAAATATCAAAAAACATCTTTACAACTCCGAACTTTAATTAACGCTATGCCAGATATTGTGTGCTTTAAAGATGGTACAGGTAAATGGCTAGAAGCTAATCAATCAATGCAGGAATTATTTGAAATAGAAAAAGTAGATTATCGTGGTAAATCAGATATTGAATTGGGAGAAATTAGTAGTTTTTATCGAGAGGCTTTTTTATCTTGTCATCATAGCGATCGAGAAGCATGGAAGAAAAGAACTTTGTCTAGGGGTGAAGAAATAATTCCCAAACGAGATGGCAGTGTCAAAATTTATGACGTAATTAAAGTACCGTTATTTTATGAAGATGGAAAACGGAATGGAATAGTTGTTTTGGGGCGTGATATTACAGAGAAAAAACAAACAGAAAAAGTGATGATTAGATTAGCTTCTATAGTAGAATCCTCTAACGATGCAGTTATTGGTAATACCTTAGAAGGAATTATTTATAGTTGGAATTCAGGAGCAGAAGCAATTTATGGTTACTCTATTTATGAGGTAAAAGGCCGTTTTATTTCTATGTTAGCTGTGCCAGAAAGACCAAATGAAATTTCCCAAATTTTAGCAAATATTAGGGCAGGAGCTAGTATAAATAATTATGAAACTGTACATATTAGAAAAGATGGTAAACATATAGATGTAGCTTTAACAATATCTCCAATCAAAGACACTGAAGGTAATATTATAGGAGTCTCAACTATTGCTCGGGATATAAGCGATCGTAAGCGAATAGAAAAATCTTTTGAACAGCTTCGTTACCAACATAAATTAATATTAGATTCAGCGGGAGAAGGAATTTGTGGAATAGATATATTGGGAAAAATTTCTTTTGCTAATCCAGCCGCAGCAAGAATGACTGGTTATACAATTAAAGAGCTGGTAAATAGTGACTGGAGTTTGATAATTTCTGGGGTTGAAGAAGGAAGAAGTAAGAAGGAAGAAGGAAGAAGTAAGAAGGAAGAAGAAAGAAGTAAGAAGGAAGAAGGAAGAAGTAAGAAGGAAGAAGGAAGAAGTAAGAAGGAAGAAGGAAGAAGTAAGAAGGAAGAAGGAAGAAGTAAGAAGGAAGAAGGAAGAAGCGCTGCGACCCCGCGTCGGCGACAGACGCAAGGGAATGCGCACCAAGAGAGGAAAAAATTGATGGGGACTCAAACTCAAACCAATTGTAAACATTGTGTAGACAGCGGGGTATTAAACCTCAAAGAAAAAGATACAGTTAACAACAAAAATGATAAATTTTCAGCACAAAAAAATAACTCAGATAGTCAAGTTACAACAACTTTAAAAAAAGGTATAGTCTGCCAAGTTACTGATGAATTTATTCAGCGACGAGACGGTTCACATTTTCCCGTAGAATATGTAAGCACACCTATTTTAGAACAGGAAAAAATTATTGGTGCAGTTGTAACATTTAAAGATATAACAGAACGTCAAGCAGTCGAACAGATGAAAAACGAATTTATTTCTGTTGTGAGTCACGAGTTACGCACTCCTCTTGCTTCTATTCACGGTGCTTTAGCTTTATTGAAAAGTGGATTACTTAATCAAGCGCCAGAAAGAGGTAACAGGATGCTAAATATTGCCATTGCTAACACAGACCGTTTAATACGGTTAATCAACGATATTCTAGATTTAGAACGCCTTCATTCCCAGCAAGTAACAACGCTGAAACAAACTTGTAACATTGCTGAATTAATGCTCCAGACAGTAAATGAAATGCAACCTATTGCAGAGGAAGCAGGAGTTAATTTGTCAGTAAGAACAGTGGATGCTAAGTTGTGGGGATGTCCCGACCAATTAATTCAAACCTTCACTAACTTACTTAGTAATGCCATCAAATATTCCCCGAAAGGAACAACTGTCTGGTTAACTGCCAACAAACAATTTATCAATATAAATCATACTTTTAGCTCCGATAACTTCCCTTCAACAGTTAAAACCAAATGCACTAAAGCAACTACCTGTAATATTCATCATAGCTATCAAGTTTTGATTGCAGTTAAAGACCGAGGGCGAGGTATTCCTGCTGATAAGATAGAAAGTATTTTTGGTCGCTTTCAACAAGTTAATGCTTCTGACTCTCGCCAGAAAGGAGGAACAGGTTTAGGTTTAGCCATTTGTCGCAATATTGTCCAACAACATCAAGGTAAAATTTGGGCTGAAAGCACTTTAGGAGAAGGTAGCACTTTTTTTGTAGCCTTACCAATTTTGGATGAGGAGTAGGGAGTAGGGGAGTGGCTCACACTGATTATGGCACAGATACACGGATACGGAAAGGAGCAGGGAAGCGGGAGAGTGGGGGAGATTAAATATTGAAGTAATTGAAGTAATTATAGAATTATCAACATATACTGTATAACCGGATTCTATCAGGACTTACGCAAAGACACTGTGTATAGAGTCCAGTAACTATTGGACAATAGTTATGAGAACTATATATAGCGTATCTGCTTCATTAATTGATAATTGATAATGGATAATTGATAATTACCTCGGGTTTTAACCGTTACGGAATTGAATATCAGGAAATATTATTTCTTCTCTTGGTTGATTGGATATGGCGAGGGGACCTCGCCATCCGGAGACCGCTTTTTTCCCCTTAAAAGGGGAGGCTTCAAGGCGCGAATTATTTAATTATTAATTATTAATAATTAATAATTCGGTAAGTCCTATCTATATAACTATACTCTGGTGATAATAAAAAATAAAATCAATTATCACACAGAAATTATCAATTATTCCCCTCCTGGGAGGGGGAGGGGCGAGGGGTGGGTTCCCTACTCCTGTACGGGCGAATCGCGATTCGCCCCTACTGCCTACTCCCTCTTTTCTGGAGATGTCTACTGATAACTGATAACTAATAACTGAAATGCTTAATTCTAATGGTGCAAAAATCATTCTCGGTACACCATCCTCTGATTCCCTAGTTATACCACTCACACCCAGTTCAACCACAATGTTCGGACCCCGTGGAGCTTGCTTAATCTCAGAAACTGGACCTCTGTGGGTTGCTGATACCGGACATCATCGATTATTGGGATGGCGAAAATGTCCTGAAGTTGATACGCAACCTGCTGACTGGGTTATCGGACAACCTGACTTTTCTCAAGAAGGGCAAAATGCTAATGGTACAACCACCGCAGCAACAGTAAGCGTCCCCACTGGTATCTGTGCTTGTGGAGAAGGGTTAGCAGTAGCTGATGCTTGGAATCATCGGGTATTAATTTGGAAGCAGTTACCCGAAGATAATAATGTTCCTGCTGATATTGTTTTAGGTCAGGCAGATTTTTCTCAAAATGAATCTAACCGGGGTCAATCAGAAACTGCTGCGGACCGAATGCACTGGCCTTATGGTGTCGCCTACCATCAAGGAAAACTCTGGGTAGCAGATACGGGGAACCGTCGGGTTTTGATGTGGCAGCAATTACCAGAGGTTAACGGACAACCTGCCGATCTAGTTTTGGGGCAGGCAAATATGAGTTGTCGGGATGAGAATGGAGGGGGTGAAGCTACGGCGGCGAGTATGCGTTGGCCTCATGCAATTACTTTTTGGGGCAATAATGTTCCGCAACAGTATGGCGATCGCTTGGTTGTGACTGATGCTGGAAATAATCGGGTAATGATTTGGGATACTATCCCTACTGAGAATAATCAACCTTGTTCTGTAGTTCTCGGTCAGTCTCAATTTAATACAGTACAGCTAAATCAGGGGATTTATTTTCCTTCTGCTGCTAGTTTGAGTATGCCTTATGGTGTGGTTGCAGTTGCTAATTGGTTGATTGTTGCTGATACTGCTAATTCTCGGTTGTTGGGTTGGCGGGATACTGTGGATATTGGTACTCCGGCAGTTGCATTAATTGGTCAGTCAGATTTTCAGAGTAAGGGTGAAAATGCTTTGAGTTTGCATCCGACTCGTCAAAGTTTGTGTTGGCCTTATGGGATTTCTGTTTGTGGTAGTACTGTTGTTATTGCTGACTCTGGTAATAATCGAGTATTGTTGTGGTGCAATAATTGATTTGATTTTTTGGCGTTGCTGATTTGAGGTATGATATCATGTCCGGTTGAATACTTACACTTTGGAGGAGGTAAGGCAGGAGGCAGGAGGCAGGAGGCAGAAGGGTTTCCCGCAATTTCAACCTAATTCTATACACAAACGATGCTACCGGACATGATATGAAATTCAACATAGCAACCGCTAGGTTAGTTAGGACAATTAGTGCGAGCATCTTGCTCGCGTCATAAATCATCATAATTAGGGTTTGCGTATGGAAAGTCTTTTGGTAGGGGTAGGAGACAGGAGACAGGAGACAGGAGACAGGAGGAACGGGGAATTATAGAGCAGGTAGTCGGGTATATTTGTCCCAAGATTGTTCTGCCATAATCATCCCAAAATACTAGCTAGCTTTTTGAGCTTTTTAGACCGAAAACCTTGTACTTTTTTCGACCAAAAAAGGCACTTACCAATATCTGTTAGTGCTTTGATATTTAATCAGCAAGCCCTAATTATCCGATGTCCTAACTATAGTGGCGACTGCTATAACTGTTCAACCAGACATGATATTACTTGAGATAACAAAGTTTAAATTTATTTTATGAAATATTGAGATTAACGACTGGAGGGATTAATTTATTCAATAAGTAGGTTAATGTTAAATTAGCAAACAATTGTGGATAGAAAAAATGATTGATAAAGAAAAAAATCTCCCACGAAATACTTTGAATAACGTAACTGAAAAACAACAAATTAATAATAACTTAAAACCTCTGGTAGCTGTGTCTGATGATGAGAGACTCAGAAAAGCAGACCCTTTTGAAACTATGAGAGGATGGAACTATGGCATTCCTGGATGGTATGTAGAACGGTATTGAATAGCGATCGCGGGATAGCAACTTCAACCTCGCTATTTTTCCCTCTTATATCATGTTCGGATAATCAGTTATAAAAAACCTTCTGCCTTCTAACCTTACTCTTTCCCTTCTGCCTTCTGCTTTCGGTCCACAGATATTATAAGTATTCAACCGAACATGATATTTGGGACAAAACTTAGCTCCTACCTTCTCTAAATTCCCATTTCTCCTGTCTCCTGTCTCCTGTCTCCTACTCTTACCCATAAGACTTTTTCAGCAAACCCTAATTATTAATTATTAATTATTAATTATTAATTATTCCTTTACCATGGCGAACCAATCATCGTAAATGCTGCCCAATAATAAGGATGAGATAAATCCCTTCTACCTCCTCTAGCTAACTCCTGTGGTAGAGGAAGATGTTTATTTCCATTTCGGAGTATATGACCATCTTGTAAATGTACCTCTCCCCGTAACATTGCTAACTGCGCTTGTCGTAACGCTTGTGCTTTAATTGGTCTGTTAGATAAATTCTGATAAAACTCGGTCATTAAAGCTAATGTACCAGTATCACTAACATACCAAAGACTTGCCAAAGCAGACTTGACCCCCGCTTGCACTGCTAACCCAGCAAAACCTAACTCAGCTTCTTCATCTCCGACTGCAGTAGTACAAGCACTCAAAACTAATAACTCTACCTGTGCATTATACAAACGTAACTGACGTAATTGATTTAAGCGTAACTTAGTATCCCAGAGTTGAATATAAGAATTGTCAGCACCCCCTGGATGAAATTCTCCATGAGTAGCTAAATGAATAATTTTGAATTTTTCTTTGCTACTTTGTTGCTTTAAATTTTCGAGAGTAAATCCTTGATTCAAAAAAGATTGACCAGGCCAAAGATTATTCACGATAGTTTTAAGTTCTACAGGAACTGCAGGTAGAGGAGTTTGCTCGGTATTACCAGGAAATTCAGATGCTCCCATTGCCAAAACTTGAGAACCATTTAATCCAACATAGCTTGTATCAGTTAAAGTAAAACTAGGAATTAATCCCAAACTATATTGTTCGACCAGGAATTGTTGACCATCGTGTAGAGCTGCTATGGGAATAGTTCGCAAACCTTTATCCATGGAAAAAACGATCGTATTAATATTATGATTTGCCAATTCTTCAGCAATTGGTGCAATTAACCATTGATGTAATTTTTGAGCATTTTGTAAATAATTATGAGAGTTTAATTGACTGGGAGTCCTAATCTGATTTGTAAATTTTTTGGCAACCTCAATCACTTCATCTCTTGTTTTCCCACTACTTCTGACAATAGGTTTACCGTTTGGCAAAAACAATTGCAGTTCTAAATTATTAGGTTGTGCAGATACATATATAATTGCTGGTCTTATACCAATTTTTTCAACGCTGCTGAGAGTATTTCGGATATTTGCTGCTGTGACAGTTTTTTTAGTAATATTTTTTCCGAAATAACCTGCGAATTCTCTACCTCTGTTTAACTCTATTTGGGATAGGGTATCAGTTAAATTAATTTGATAATTATCGTTGCGAGAAATTTCGGAAGTAGTGGTTGTTATACTTTCTTCTACGACTATAGTTGGAGTTGGTTTCTGAGAGGACTTACCTTGAGCGGGATTTTCTATAGCAACAGTTTGCTCTAAAACTGATGGAATTGAACTGGAGTTAGTATCTTCTACAAGAATATTTGTCTCTACATTTTCGGCAATCATAAGTTGAGAGTTATTCGGTTGTTCAAATTCTAATGTAGTTTGATTTTGATTTTGATTTTCCACGACTAATGGGATAATTTGTTCCCCTGAACTACTCATTGAGGATGCAATGTTTTCTGCAATCGGGGTTGTTGGTTGCTCTATAATGCTCACTGAGGATGCAGTGTTTTCTGCAATCGGGGTTGTTGGTTGCTCTATAATGCTCACTGAGGATGCAGTGTTTTCTGCAATCGGGGTTGTTGGTTCGGAATTATCTAAAACTGGTGAGTTTGATTCGTCGTTGGGGTTTGGAGATACTATCTGTATATCTTGATTTGTGTTTGAGGGTTCTTCGTTATCTACTTCAGGGGGAATTTGAGTTTGCGACTCCTCTATATTTTGTGGTTCCTCGACTAATTCTGGTTGAGTTTCGGTAACGGTAGTAGTTTGATTTTCCTCGGAATTACTAGATTCTGTTGATTCTGCTTGAGTGACATTTTCAGGGGTTGATTCTTCTGACTGAGGTTGATTTTCTTGACTTTCTGATTCCGTTGCAGGTTCACTAGACTCAGAATTTTGTGCTTGAGAGTTCTCTACTTCTTTGAGTTGAAAACTACTAGGTAAAGAGCGATCGGGTGAAATTGTTAATTTTCCATCTGTGATTGCTCCTACAGAACCATTAATTGTAGCATCTCCAACGATAAAAGGTGTATTTCCGGTGCTAATAGCAATATTTCCCCCCACTATCTCTCCTGCGGTAGAAATACTAGCAATATTCTGATTTTGGTCTAAAAAAGTACCTCTTATCCTGAGAGTATCACCTGTAGTAATTTCTACATTGCCTCCACTATTTCCGCCTTCTGATTGTATAGATATGACTTCAATAGCGTTTTCCGCATTCAGTTTAACTTCTCCTGCATTTCCTGGTGTAGCGCTAGAATTTATTCTACCTATAGTTATACGATCGCCTGCTTGTAGATTAATATTTCCTCCTGCTGTTGTTCCTGTGGTGGTTAGTTTTCCCGTTTCGATAGAACCACTACTAGCAATATCAATATTACCAATACTGTTATCTGATGTATTTGCAGTCACATCTCCAGTCTTAACATTGCCTTGAATACTGGTAATACTAACACCTGTGGATGTGGAAATATTGCCAGTGGAAATATCACTATTAGCATTTAGAGTAATTTGAGCATTATCTACCCCAGTTATTGTACCTGTACCTGTAATTGTTTCTGCTTGAATAGTTGTGGGGTCATTGAATACAACTCCATTGTTATTGCTGTTTTCTGTAGAAGCAATAGTAATATTGCCAGAGTTTTCAGATTTGCCAATGCTAACAGACTCAAAACCATTTGCCAAAGTTGCTAAATCTCCTGTTGTCAGGTGTAGAGGTAAATTACCGTCTGTCCCTTCTATATTTTCAAATCCTCCCAGAGTAATATTTTGATTTTCTGATGCTGGTTGTAAGATAAGTTTCCCATTACTACTGACACTGTTTTCTCCACCTAAAAGGTTGATTTCATCTCCAGTAATAGTAATGTTGCCAGTTTCTTGACTATCGCTTGATGTGGATATTCCTCGCAAGTTGAGAGTATTTCCAGCTCTAAGATCAATATTTCCACCACTTTGTTGACCTTCAGCATGGATGCTTTCTGTATCAATATCAGTAACAGCATTCATAGTGATATTCCCACCTCTAGAGTCTCCACTCGCATCAATTTCTCCTGTGGTAATATCTCCCTGTGCTGTAAGATCAATATTCCCACCACTTTGTTGACCTTCAGCATGGATGCTTTCTGTATCAATATCAGTAACAGCATTCATAGTGATATTCCCACCTCTAGAGTCTCCACTCGCATCAATTTCTCCTGTGGTAATATCTCCCTGTGCTGTAAGATCAATATTCCCACCACTTTGTTGACCTTCAGCATGGATGCTTTCTGTATCAATATCAGTAACAGCATTCATAGTGATATTCCCACCTCTAGAGTCTCCACTCGCATCAATTTCTCCTGTGGTAATATCTCCCTGTGCTCTAATATCAATATTCCCACCACTTTGTGTACCTTCAGCATGAATGCTTTCTGTATCAATATTAGTAGCAGCATTCATAGTGATATTCCCACCCCTAGAGTCTCCACTCGCATCAATGTCTCCTGTCGTAATATCTCCCTGTGCTGTCATCTCAATATTTCCACCATTACTTTCTGCTGTCGTATTTGAATTGGCAGTAGATAAGTTATTAGTCATCACAAAACCTTCAGTACTGGTAATATTAAGTTCTCCTCCTGCTGTATTAATATCTCCAGTATTTATCGTTGTCCCAGAAATATTAACTGTCGCTCCTTGAGTATTGATAGTATTTTCTGAGTCTATTGTCAAAGACCCCAAACCATTTTGGTCACTATCTGCAACAAATGAGATTTCACCTTTTGTCTGAGCAAAGTTTAATTGAGTTTCAGATAAATTGTTTATAGTAATATCATCAGATGCTTGAAAAGTAATATTTGTACTATCTGATATGCTTTCTATTGATGATTTTGATATTTGAGATTCTATTGCCGTTTCCCCTCTTAAAGGATTATCTGCTACCTCAATATTTGTATCTACAATATTAATATTTTCAGCCTTAAATGATAAACTACCTAACACATCTGGAGAACCTAAATTAACAGTACCATCAAAAATTAAACTTCCTTGACTAGAAACTTCTACTAGATTTTCACTGGAATTTTGTTCTGCCGATATAGACTGTTCCTCAATCCGACCAATAGCTTCTATTTTGCCAAAAAAGCTAGTTTCTTCATCACTCCAAATAACTATATTTCCACCCTCACCTCTAAGAGAAGTAGCAAATATTTCTGTATTTTCATCTACATAAGTACGAGCAGCACGAGGAACTGTTCCTAAACCTTGAGCATCTCCACCAATTCTAATATTGCCACTACCATAGAGACCAGAAGCATTAAGCTTGGCATTAAATAATCCTACTTTTTCTCCAAAAATATTAATTTTACTTGTATTTAAAAATTCAGAATTTTCTGCCAAAGAAATATCAAGAGAACCAGATACAATCGTTGCACCTAAATCTGTAGGAATTACTTGATTAGAACCTATCAAAACCACTTCATTATTATCATTAACTCTAACTCCAGTAGCCATTTCCATCACTTCACTATTACCTGTTAAAAGCTCTGGTATAGATAAGGGATTTAAACTGTGTAATTCTTCTGATAAATCATTAGAAATTCCTCCATCCTCTGTCGCCATTTCTAAATTTAATAAACGTCCTTCTTGACTAATACGGACTAAATTTTCTCCAGGAACTGTAGAGATCGTAATTTCACCACCTGGTGCAGAAATTTTACCTGTATTAATAATTGTCCCCCCCAATAAAGTGACACTTTCTCCTGCTTCAACAGTTAGCTCACCTTCATTTAAGATTACTCCAGGATTCGTCATCGGAAAAGAAAAAGCACTGGGATTTCCTGTTAAATTATCGTAGTTATTTTCACCTATGCTATTGAACCAACCAGAGTCAAAACCAATACCTGAACCAGTAGTTACGACAAAAGATGCAGGCACATCCAATCTAGCATTTGCACCAAAAATTATACCCGCAGAGTTCATCATCAGTAAATTAGAATTGCCCCCTGTTACCTGAATTAGACCATTAATTACAGAAGCATCTCCACCAGTGACGCGAGTCAGAATATTTTTGATATTTGGGTTAGAGATAAAGTTAACAATTTGGTTTTCTCCCAAATTAAATCTCTCGAAGCTATGGAAAAGATTAGTATTATCTTCTGATTGCTTCCCACCTGTAATATCAAAGCGAGTTTGGGAAGAATCTGGGGATGGTATTACCGGAGTTACTACTGTATTGGTTGAATTTGCTTCGGGAACTATTGGTTGAGCTGATGCGATTTGAGCGGAAAAAATTTTCCATGGAATCATTCTTAATCTACCACTGTTATGGAATGGTAGGAGGGCAGGACTATCAAAGACCCAAAGTCCAGTCAGGGGAAAGGCTATGAGAATCTGGTAAATTTTATAGATGGGTGCATAGTTCATTGGTTTATGACTCTTTATCCTACTTATCATACAACTACTCTTTAGTCAAAATTTTTTGCTCCCCCAATGAGTTACATCTAACGTCAAATCAAATAAATATTATAGAGAAAATTTCTGTTTGAGCTATTTCCATTTCTACTGTAATCTAAAATTTCAGTAACTTGCTTGTAACTTGCACTGAAAGTTGGGCCCTGTCTATACTATAGCAATGTGCGCTGGCATATTTACAAATTGCAGGAGGTGTCCAATAGCTAAAAGTTTTATGTGATCAGCTTTTTATTCCCCTATTGCCTCACAGGAGTGCACATTCCCTTGCGTCTAGTCTCCTCCGGAAGAGCTAAAGCTAACGCCGACGCGGGGTCGCACCGCTGTTACCTATTGCCTGTTGCCTGCGCGCAGCGCTATACTTTTAATACCAATTTCCTAAAGTCAGACTACACATAACTTGATATCTTGGATTTCAAACTTGATAGATACTTTTACAAGTGTTGTTTAAGTTTATGAAATTGGTATAACTTTTGACTTTTAACTTTTTTATGATGCGTCTTATTGGTTTAACTGGGGGTATTGGTACAGGAAAGACTACTGTATCAAATTATTTGAACAAAACTTACCATCTCCCAATTTGGGACGCAGATATTTATTCCCGTAAAGCTGTACAACCAGATTCATTGATTTTAGATAGTATAGTAGAACACTATGGCACAAATATATTGTTACCTAATGGTAATCTTGATAGGCAAAAATTAGGAGAGATTGTTTTTAACAATCAAGAAGAGTTATTCTGGTTAGAGAAACAAATTCATCCTTATGTACGCGATCGCTTCGAGGAGAATATTCAGCAGTTTGTCGTCAAAAATAATGAACCTGGGTATAATACCTCCGGTCGATACCCCACAGCAGTATTAGTAATACCATTGCTGTTTGAAGCCAAAATGACTGATTTAGTAACAGAAATTTGGGTTACATACACTTCACCTCAACAACAAATAGAGAGATTGATGAAACGTGATAGCTTAAGTCAAGAACAAGCTTACACTCGAATTAATCATCAAATACCTCTAGAAAATAAGTGTCAACAAGCAGACGTAGTTTTGGATAACTCCTCAACCTTAGAAATCTTGTTGAAGCAAGTAGACTCAGCGATCGCTCATTCCTCATCACCTAAATAATTGATCATCTGGCCGCAATTTTCCTGGAATAGACATCTGGTAAAAATCAAAAATCAAATCAATTCTTATCCATAAATTATCAATTATTTCTTTCTGTTGCCTGTTGCCTCTTTTCTGGAGATGTCTAATAGGTAAAGACACTGAATTATATCCTGAAAAGACTATATAAGTTTTGTATTTAATAGTAGAAACTCCTTGCATGAACAATGGACAACTCCTATGAGTCTCTACCTATTTATTTACATTTCCATCGTAATTTCGACGATCTTATTCCGTAATATCTGCAGTTTACAACTAAATTACTCAACCTCAAATACCCAACAATCTTTTGCTCAAGTTAGGGTGTACTGTGATGAACGAGGTAGTGGACGTGGCGAAGCATAGTGTATTGGTCGCAATAGATAAAACTTTATGTACTTTACATATCCACAGTACCAGATATATGAGTTTTCCAGCATCCTGACTTCTGCTGTATCAACTACTTTCTTATTTTCTAGTTATACCAAATCCGGTGATTGCTAGTATACTGATTACGGTTTTCAACAATTAACAATATTTTGAAAAGTGTGTAATGCGTATTGATGGCGGGTCTGTAGACGCGGAGTAAACATTCCCGTGACGACGCCAGTTCGCTTGCGGTCAGATCCCGCGTCGGCGTCAGACGCAAGCGGTGCGACCCCGCGACGACGACAGCTCGCTTGCGGAACGCGCACCAAGAGAAAAAGAGAATTTATGGCCTAAAAACTGGTATTGAAGCTATTCCCATACGACTCCTGACTCCTGAGGACTGACTTCTAAAGAAGTATGACTGAGAGAATTACCAAAAACTTGACTCAAAGCATCAGCTTTTAAATGATAATTCCAACGACACATTTGTGTCATTACTTTCATCAAGCTATAGCCAATCTCTATACCATATTTGAGATGAGAAAATTTGATAATATCTTGACCAGAAGTTCGCTCTTTTTGATGATGATTTAAGAGTCTAATTAGGCGATAAATACTGCCAATAACTCGCCGCAAAACCGAATCACCAAAACCCCATCTAGTGATTCCCCAAAACTTACCCAAATGATTAACTTCATCTTGTAAAGGTTGAGCGATCGCCATTTGTAATGCTCCTGTAGAATGAGACATTAACCATATATAAATAGATACGGCACTCCATTCGGAACTGATTCTACTTACTCCATGATTATAGATTTCTGCCCGTACATTTCCAGTAGGTTGATAACCATTAACAGTATTAGGTTTTTGCTGTAATTTTTCCCCTGTAAGTTGTTGATAAATCTTGCTAAAAGCAGGGGCATGTTGTCGTTCTTCTTTTTCCCAAATACCAACTTCAATTATTTTCCCATTTTCATCAATTACACCTCCCATAAATCTAGCTAGTTGAGGATGAGCTGTTTGTAAATAACCCCAACTTTCTTGGGAATAGGAACGAATTGGTGCTTCTATTTCTACAGCGGAGGCAATTACTTGTAAAAATAATTTTGGTTCGATACCAATAATTTGACTATGATTTATAGCTTGCCAATTAATTTTTTGCCATGGTCTTTGTTTAGGATTTTCAAATTGTTGGGGTAAGTCTAATAGTCTTTCTGTGAGAATGTCTTGAGAAAGATAGCGTTCGAGTAAATAATTAATTCTGGCTCTAGTTTGTAGATAATTAGGAGTGGAATGACAATAACCAGCTAGGTCAAATTGGGTCTGATTAGCAGAATTAATTGTTGTTACTAAGTTCATGGTTTTTCAGTTAAGTTATTTTTGGTTTAATGATTTAGGCAGATGGGAGAAAGTGTTACCCGATTTCTGGCAGCTTGTTAATAGAAACTGACCAGATGATAAGGTGTCACTCTTGTGTTCTTGCCTTTCTTAATATCAATCCTAAGCTAACTATTAAGGTAGAACTTAGTATGGAGGTGACAGTTATTTAGTTGTCATAGAAGAGGGTAGACAGTTGTAGTGATTTTTCTAAACTGGCACAGTTGAAATAGTTTCAATACAAATGATTAGCTAGCTAAATTAAATAACCACGCTTCAAACCAAAATTAATACCCCCTTCCCAATCAGAGGTTAAATAATCTCGAATATTAACAAATAAATGTTCTACTACATCTGCATATATAGGATTTTTCACATAACCTTCTTGAAATCGGAATTCTCTATCTGTATTCTTTTGTTTTCTTAATACATATATTTGGTCTATTTTGAATTTTCGTAAATTTACTGCATCTGTTAATTTTAGCCATTCTGCTACCAAAATATAAATGGCATTAGGGTTTCTATATTTAAGTTGTTCTGCTGCTGTTGCTGCATCTTGAAGCATAGTTTTATCTAAATAAGTTTTACATTCTATAACTACAGCAGGTACATCCCAAATATGACTTTCTAATTCTTGGGAACCTTGACAATTAATTTGGGCGTTAATTCTCACTCCTATGGCAAAATCATTATCTTTGAGTTCAATTAAAGCATGAGGATGACTGAGCATATCCTGATAATTTTCAGACCGAAAAAATATATCTTTAAAAGTACGAGACTTACCAATTAAAGCTTGTGATGAAAATTCTCTAACCAAATCTTTGAAGAGATAATACATAAATTCTTCTAACACAGATGAATGAAGATTTGAACGAGAATCAAATTTTTCAGCATAGTGTTGTTGTTCTAGAAAATCTTTATATTGATTCAACAATTCTACTCGCTTGATCAATAATTCGCTATCTTGGTCTGTTTTTTCAATTAATGGACCAATTAGCCCTTCATTAGCCAATTTCCACTCATTATATTTTTCTCTTATTTCTCTCAAATATCTCCGAGAATCTTCGTCTCTATATTTCGTTTTATGATTTTCTTTCTGCTCTAAATTTTTGCCATGAACATACATTTTATCTAGCTCTATTTTACAACTGTTTTAATATATTATCAGCAATAGCTTTAGCTAACAAAGGAGGAACGGCGTTTCCAATTTGATTGTATTGACATAAATGTTTTTCTGCTAAACGACCTTCTCTAGATAGTAGTTTATGACTAACAACTGTTGGTTTACCCATGAATTTAAAACTATCTGGAAATGATTGTATTCTTGCACCTTCTCTAGCTGTGAAATTTCTATGTTGATAAGGGTGAACAAAATTAGCATAAAATGACGCTGGAATTGTATGGCATGGTTTATCTGGATGGAGTCTTCTATTATTTTGATCGTAGATTTTTTGAGATATTTTTGTAGAGTTTCTTTGTCGTGGTTGTAAATGTTTTGGTACATCTTTTCCAGAACTTCCCCAAGTCATTGTGGCAAATCTTTCTACCATTCTTTGAGTGTGATTCATGGCTTTATGATTGAATAGAATATTATTTCCATTTCTCAACAATTTTTGATATTCATTCAATGGCTTTTTGACATAATTTGACTCTTCTTTTCCTTCACCAGCTTCTAAGGTCGGTAAGTCAGAAATAGCATCCCATAATGTCGGACAGAACTTTAAATTTTCTCCAAATAAAGACATTTGCTGATTGGTTAATATTCCATGAGTTGGCAAGGGAAAAGGATTTTCTAGTTCCCGTTTTGAAGCAACAATAAATAAACGTTTTCTGATTTGAGGTACGCCGTATGCTGTAGCTTCTAATATATTTATATAGACGTTATATCCAATCTTTTTAAATTCTTGTTCAATAATGTCAATAACTTTGACTTGAGAATGAGTCCGAAATTTAATCAGGTTAGGCACATTTTCCATAATTAATATTTCTGGATCAAAAACTACAGCTATTCTGATTAATTCTCTAAAAAGATTATTTCTAGGGTCTTTAGGGTCTCCAGAATTTTTATTACAAATAGAATATCCTTGACAAGGCGGACCCCCTATAACAATTTGCGGTTTATTATTATCCCAAATTGCTGCTATATCCTTATTAGTAATAGTCGTAATATCTTGATTGATAACAACTGCATCTGGATGATTATAAGCAAAAGTTTCTGATGCCCATTTATCTATTTCTATAGCACCAATAATTTGACAACCTGCCCACTTAAAACCAAGACTAAATCCACCTGCACCAGAAAAAATATCTAATATTAATGGTTTCATAAATAATACTTTTGGCAAAAATAGTCAAACAACTATTTCATTTTTAATAGAGTAGTTTCTTTGTCTGTAGATTATTCCTCAAAAATTTCTTGAATGACATCTTTAATATCTTGAGCAGGAGGTCGTTTTTCAAATTGTTGATGATTATAAATCCATAAAGGCTTAATCACTCTTTGCTTCTCGTCAACTAAATACATTAATCTAATTTGTCCTGATGCACCTTTAGCAATGGTTAAAACTAATTTATAAAATTGCCATTCATCAGGTAATTTCAGACCACTTGGTAAAGGTTCAACCCTGGCTTGAGGAGGATAAGGATGAATAATTAGTTCATCAAGATACTGACTAATAATCTGAATAAATTCCTGTTGTTGAGATTGAGATTTATAGGTTTTGACTAACTTTTTTAAACTCCGTTCAAAGTTAGTAGACTTCTCAATTAAGAAGGGAGTTGAGCCAGTCATTTACTTCTCCTTGCTGAATATATTTTGGTTCTTCTTGAAACTCTATTGCTGCTTTTAAAACATGAGAAATAATAGAAGCGTAGTGAGGATGTTCTTTCTCAATTTCTAAAAGTTTTTCTTCTCCTAATAAACGCATATCTTCTAATAATATAGGTTCGGTTGAACTTGCATAACTAGGTAAACCTTTTCTGGCTTTTTTCCAAGGAAATTCTAAGTGAGTTAAATTACTTAGATAGTAAGCATGATATTCACCGAAGTATTGCCAAGTTTCCTCTAAAACTTCCTTGACTTCTGAGGGAATATTAGTAATACTTTCCTGGTTTGGGATTGGTAATTGTTCGGCTTCAAATTTACTGTAAAATTTATAAGCAGGAGGACAAACAGGACCATATCGCCAAGCTTGTATTTCATCAGTGAATAAAGGTTCATCATGAAGAGCTAAATATAAGCATTGACTATAGTAGATAAGTTTTTGTATTTTCATATTAGTTATGTGAGCTTCTCTACCATCTTTATAAGCCCGCATGATGAAATATTTGACTACTTCTAAGGGGTTAATCATAATACTTTTATCTGTTTTTTTTTAATTTAACAAAGCTATAGATAATTATTATTTTAATACTAACTCAGGATTTACACAACTAGGTTTGGTTTCCTAGGAAAAGTTTGATTCTCGTTAGATAAAATATTAAACAGAGACTTGAGAATCTAGTGTAGGATGGTGGAAATAACTGACCAATTACAAAATCCTAAAACAATTACAAATCAAAAATGATTTACTTTTAACTTTTGACTTTTATTTAACTTCCGCGTAGTGGCACTAGCTGTAGTTCACATTGTTGAAAAATATAGTTAACCACGGCAAATAATTGGTCTAAGTCTTGAAAAGTATAAAAAGTCAGATTTTTGGTAAAAATATTTGCTTGTAGTTTACCAAATTGCCAAATTTTGCCATTTGAAACAATCCCAAAAACTATCATCTCTGGGTTTTCATTTAATTTTTGAGCAGCTACCATTTCTGCCAAACATTGTCCCCATCCTTCCTCAAATTTATCTTGTTTTGCTTCTACTAAAAGTAAATAAGGTTTGTCAAAGACAACTTTTCCTAGTGGAGAACGTTTCGCTAGAATATATTCTGGAAAACCCGCAAGATTATCGTTATAAACCAGCGACTGATGACTCCACAAAATCAACTTACTACAATAAGATTTCCAGACTTCTTTTAAAACTGGATAAATTAAATTTTCACAGATAGCAAATTCTGAATTATCAACTATTCCTTCCCGCATAACTATTTCTATATCATTTCTGAAATATTCAGGAATGCTAAATTTTGTCTCCAAAATAAAATCAGATTCAATGTAGGTAATTTGAAATTCTTGGATAACTGCACTAATACTTTTATAGTTACTAAAAGACATATAGTTTTTCCATTTAATTTACAAGCAGGTAGGCAAATGTTGCTTGAGTTAGGAATATTTTCCATCACTGAAGATTTGCCCAACCTACTACTGATTTTAGCGATCGCTCCTCATCTAAACTTTAAATTTCTCAGTTATCCGTTTCATCGCCTCATTAACATTTTCCCGACTGTTAAAAGCGGAAATTCGGAAGTAACCTTCACCTGCAGCACCAAAACCTGAACCGGGTGTACCAACAACATTACAGTTGTGCAACAGTTTATCAAAGAAATCCCAACTAGACAAACCTGTAGGAGTCTGCACCCAAACATAAGGCGCATTCACACCACCATAAACAGTTAACCCTGCCGCTTGTAACTGGGAACAAATAATTTTGGCATTCTCTAAATAAAATTCGATTAACCCCTTCACCTGTGCTTTCCCTTCATCGGAGTAAACTGCTTCTGCACCACGCTGCACAATATAAGAAACTCCATTAAATTTTGTGCAATGACGGCGGTTCCACAACTGCCATAATTCTACATCGCTACCATCAGCAGCTTTCCCTTTGAGGGTTTTGGGTATGACAGTCAACGCACAACGAGTACCTGTAAAACCAGCATTCTTGGAAAAGGAGCGAAATTCTATTGCGCATTCTCTTGCTCCTTCTATTTCATAAATGGAGTGGGGAAGACTTGCATCAGTAATAAATGCTTCGTAAGCAGCATCGAACAAAATAATCGCATCATTTGCTTTTGCATAATTTACCCAAGTCTGGAGATATTCTTTTGTGGCAGTTGCACCAGTGGGGTTATTCGGGAAGCACAGATAAATCAAATCTACCTTTTGAGTGGGAAGTTCGGCAGTAAAATTATTTTCTGCGGTAATGGGTAAATAAACTAAACCCTCATATTCCCCTTTCTCATTCACATCTCCAGTATTACCTGCCATTACATTAGTATCTACATACACCGGATAAACTGGGTCAGTCACTGCAATAGTATTATCGTGACCAAAAATGTCGAGAATATTACCAGTGTCGCACTTAGATCCATCAGAAATGAATATTTCGGAGGCATCAATATCACATCCCCTAGCTTGGAAATCTTGAGCAGCGATTTTTTCCCGCAACCAACCATAACCTTGCTCTGGGCCATAACCTTTAAAAGTAGAGCGATCGCCCATTTCTTCTACTGCTTTAATAATGGCCTGACGACAAGCTTCTGGCAGGGGTTCGGTGACGTCCCCAATACCTAGTTTAATAATTTTGGCCTCTGGGTGAGCTTCAGCAAAGGTATTTACTCGACGGGCGATTTCTGGAAATAGATAACCTGCTTTAAGTTTGAGGTAATTATCGTTAATTGTTGCCATATATGTATAAATTGCCAAAAATAATTCAACACAGACAGTATGTCAGATTATCCCGATTTTTGTTAACTAGGCAACATTACCAATGGATAATGGATAATTGATAATTGATAATTACAGCAGTTTCGGAGTTAGTGAGGTACAAAATTTTATCACTTTAATAAATTAATAAATAGGGAATAGAGATTAGTCTTCAAATGTACCTCACCATCCTCAAAAGTGCTGTAATCCATTCGGTTTAAAGCCTCTCCTTTTGAGGAGAAAAAAAGCATTCGTTAGCGCAGCTTTCCCGTAGGGTGGGATGGATGGGTTACCTCACCATATCCAAGACCAAGAGAAGAAATAAGATTTCTGCTCAATTCAATCAAGAACGGTTTTAACCAGAGGTAATTATCCATTATCAATTAATGAATTCTTTATTCCAGCAAAACCTAATCATTTAAAGCTGTAATTTTTTGGGGTAATTTCTAATCTTTTTGAGGGTAGGGAGTAGGGAGTAGAGAGTAGGGTTTAAATAATCCTACTTAGTGCTGATTGCTGAGTGCTGACCGCTTCTTTAATTAGGCAACATTGCTTCTTTTTCCCGTAAAAATGAACCATTTATACCTGTAATTTTTTCTGGTAATTCCTGGGGATTAACCACTGCTAAAGTATTCATGTCATAGGTAGTATAAAAACTCTTATTTTGCTCTAGATTAATATCAACAACTGTCAAGGTATTTCTGGGAGATAAGTTACTACCAATTAAAGTACGCGGACCGCTACCTAAAGCACCAGAATAAAGCAATTTCAAATTACCTTTATAACCAGGAAAATAAGCATGATGATGACCGCTAATATATAGGTGAACATTATACTTTTCTAATATAGTTTTTAACTCATCAGCTTTAGCTAAAACTTCACCAATTTTATTTTTAGTAGGAGCAACAGCATAAAAAGGTAAATGCCCCATTACAATTCGCATTTTTGCTGTTTGTGCTTGACTACTTGCTAGACTTTTTTCTGCCCATTCTAATTGTTGTTTAGGAATCTGAAATGTAGAAGCATCCCAAATTAAATAAAAAATTTCTTTGTGGAGAAAACTATAGTAAAAAGGAAAGCTTTTTGCATCGAAAAATTTTAGGTTTAAATCTTTTTGATGTTTACTCCAATAATCTTGTGCTAGTCTGCGTTCTGTGGCAAATATAAATTTTCCAGACTTCATATAACCAGAAGCATCGTGATTACCAATAGTAATAGCAAAAGGTTGTTTTGCTTGACGTAATGGTGTGGCAATATAACTGTCAAAACCATTCCACATGGCTTGAATATTTTCTTCAGTAAGTGATAGTTTTTGTCCGGCAATCATATCACCGACACAAAGTAATAAATCTGGCTGCCATTCAGATATTAAAGGAAGAGTTTTTTCTACTTGTGGTTGATAAGTTGTGGAACCATAACTACTGTTTAAATCACTGATAACTACGAGTCGAATATCTCCTCGTTTTGGGGCAAACATTCCTGGAGGAGCTGGTGTTAATGGAGTTGATATTTCTGAGGGATAAATAGTCTGATTTGCCGGAGTTTGAGAATCAAAATTTTCTGCGTTTGTAGTCTTGGTTTGCTGAAAATTTTTGCAAGAATTAAAAGCTAATCCTAATGTACTGCCGAGAGAAATTAGGAAATAACGACGGTTGAATTTCATTTTTTTCTCCACAACTACAATTAATTAGGTTAATTCTATCTGAACTTTAAGTAAAGGTTTGATTAGCCTAGTGTTAAATATAGGATTTTATTAATCTATTGTTAAACTCCCTTTAAACAATTAATTTCTGTTTTGTTCGCTGTTATACATTGATTAAAACAAATAAAAATATTGATAAACTGTCTAACAAATCTTGCTATTCTTTTGATTGGTATTTTTCAAATATCTAGATAAATTCAAACTAGATTGTCATTTTTTATCTTTTTATTTTTGGTTTAATACCCCACCGTCTACACGGTGTTTACAATTGGTTGTTGTTTGTAGACGCGGAGCGGCTTGTCGAAGACTATCCCTATCCATTTTTTTCTTCTTCCTTCTTCCTTCTTCCTTCTTCCTTCTTCCTTCTTCCTTCTTCCTTCTTCTTTCTTGAACCTATAGACAACCTTAAAAAACTTTCCATGATTTGCTTTTTATGTTCCTTCAAACATCTACTAAAAATGGCTAAAATTCACAATCAATTCAGTTTATATCTGAGTTTAACTCTATTAATCGGACTATTTTCAGAACCAATAGTTGCTCAAACTACTTCTAATATAAAATCTCTTCAATCTTGCAAAAATGAAAATATTCAATTATCAGAAATATCAGCCGATAATGCAGTAAATAAGTTACTAACTATTTCTAACTGGATGATAAATCCAGAAATAGTATTAGCCAACTTAATTAGAACAGTGGGAGAACAAACAATTGTTGCTGCTAATACCATCCCTAATCCTTGGCCGACAATTCACGAACGAGCAAGATTAGGGAAAGTTCCGATAATTATGTATCACGATATTTTACCCAAGAAAAAAGTTTCTTTTGATGTCACAGTCAAACAATTTGAAAAGCATCTCGAATTAATCAAAAAAAATGAAGTAACCCCCATTAGTTTAGACCAATTAATTCAGCATTTACGCACAGGAGAACCCTTGCCAGAAAAACCAATAGTTCTGACATTTGATGACGGATATATTGGTCATTATGAAATAGTTTATCCCCTACTAAAAAAATATAATTATCCAGCAGTTTTCTCAGTATATACAGACAAAATAGAAGGCAAAATAGTTGGTCGTTCTACTCTCAGTTGGTCACAATTACAAGAAATGGCAAAAAATCCATTAGTAACAATTGCTTCCCATAGTGTTACTCATCCCAAAGATTTAACAAAATTATCTGACCGAGAACTACAAGCAGAAATTTTCAAATCAAAGCAGATTTTAGAGAAAAAATTAGGGATAAAAATTCACTATTTTACTTATCCAGAAGGTAAATATGACGAACGTGTTAGTGCTTGGGTAAAAGTCGCGGGATATGAAGCAGCATTAACAATGAAAAATAATAAAAATATCTTTAGTAATGAATCAAAAAGTTTATTGGCAATAGACCGCTTTGGTCAATCAGGATTAAAAAAAGCAATTGCAAAAACTTTTGGCGGATTACAATTACCTCCCTGGAAATTTGGGTTTGATTTTACTGGTCAAATTATCAAAAATGAAATAACTATTCAAGGAGTTCCATTAATTTTAATTTCTGGAGGAAAACCAATAACTATTCATGCAGATAGTCGGTACCAAGTCAAAGATATTGTGGCAAAACATCAGGCGATCGCCGGAGTGGATGGAGTATTTTTTTCTCTGGAAAAACTAGATTCTAACGAAATAATAGGTCCGGTTTTTAGTCAGAATACAAAAAAATTTGTCCCTGGAGATAGCTATGACAACGATAAATTAAAGAATCGTCCGTTAGTATTAATTAGTGAGGATAAAGTCGATTTTATTCCTTTTCATCCCAAACATCACAATACAATAAAAGGCATAAAAGCAGAGATGCCAAATGTTACAGATGCTTTTGTCGGAGCTGCATTTTTAGTGAGAAATTATCAACCTCAACCACCAGAAAGTTTTGGTAAATTATTCAAGTTCAACGAACCTCGTCACCGAGCATTTTGGGGTATTCATCGTAGTGGTCAACCTATCATTGGCGTATCCTATCAAAGAGTTGGTTCAGTAAAACTTGGCCAACTTTTAGCACAAGTAGGATTTCGGGATGCAGTTATGTTAGATTCTGGAGCTAGCACATCTCTAGTTTATGAAGGTAAATCTTTAGTTAGATATACTCCACGTCCTGTTCCTCATGTAGTTGCTTTAGTTGCACCAAAGTTAGCTTCAAAATCAACTTGTTTTGTAACTCAGCATTGATAAATAAAAGTCAATAGAAAATTTAAGTTTTTTCGGACTTTTAAGTCTTCTGTTCTAGATAACTAAAGCCTTCTTCCCTCTTCACTTCTTCCTTCTTCCTTACCTTTACAATACTGATGCTACCGGACTTGATATAAAATCTAAAATTAAGCCTTTTTTTGATCCTCCTATGCTAATGTCCTCCGACTAGAAATTATTAGAAAATAAACTATAGAGTTTTTATCTGGGATGTGGAAAAAAAGTGCTATTAAAAAGAGAATAGGGAATAGTAAAGGAGGGAAAACAGCATTAAGTAGTAGCAAATACAAGGATATAAGGTACTCAATCCACGATTTTTTTTAGAAAACACCTCAATCTAGATTTAAATCTCAAATAAAAACACTATATATTAAAGCTAATTTTATAATTTTCTAAATCTAATAAAAATCATTGATATAAAATAGACAAAAAGGGCTGTATCTTTATTCCACAATCAAAAATATCACTCTTCTTGATTCTTTATTAAATTTTCCTCAAAAGTATTTTCATCACTCAAATGAAAATGTTATATTAGTTAAAATTAAGGTAAGCATTTCCTGCGGAATGCGCTCGCATTCAGCTTTTTAATGAATGAAGTAAAAAATCATTTAACTTATACTACATTTTCCACCCATAAATTGAAGCACAAGAAAGACTTATTTGAGTATTTAATCCATACAATTCAAGCTAATGAATCTGATAGTTGTTCCTGAATGCTTACAAGTTAAGTATTTTTATATTAAAGTTATGTTATACATGAAGATAGCAATTTCCATACTGATGAGGTGCAAAAATTTAGGTTTTAGAGATAACCAATTCTGGGAACAAAAAATCAGAAAAACTAAAAGTACCCCACTAAACTGAAAACTGCTACGTTTCAAACATTTCAGCGTACATATCGCAATTGAAAAATAGTTGTAGCTTCCTTAATAAAGTAGATAAAATTCAGTTAAATAGCTATTAATTATTATTTGATAGAGTTAAAATAACAACTCTATACCTCCTCTATATATAATACAAATTTAATAAAAATTAACTTGGCCAATAGCTACACAAAATATTTAATAATTGATAATTACCGAATTATTAATTATTAATAATTAAATAACTATGGTTGAGAGCCTCCCCCTTTTAAGGGGAAAAAAGCGGTCGTTAGCGTAGCTTCCCGTAGGGTGGGATGGATGGGTTACTTCACCATATCCAATCGACCAAGAAAAGAAATAATATCTCCTGATATTCAATTCCGTAACGGTTAAAACCCGAGGTAATTATCAATTATCAATTATCAATTATCCATTATCCATTATCCATTAATGAACTCTCCCTTTTAGAAAGAAGATTGATACAATCGAAGAAATTGTTAAATTTTTTCTTCTTCAAAAGAAGAGACCTTAAAGATTAATTAATTAATTAATTATCAATTATCAATTATCCATTGGTAAGCATATTTATTCTACCGCGACTCAATCATGTATCAACAACAAAATTCTATACTTAGAGAAAGTATCTTAATTATTAACGATAATCCTAAAAGTTTAAAGCTGTTGACTGAGTTGTTATCTGTACAAGGGTATAAAGTGCAAATTGCCACCAGTGGAAAAGAAGCTCTCGAAAATATTCATTTTGAGCTTCCAGATTTGATTTTATTAGAAGTTAAAATGCCAGAAATGGATGGCTATCAAATTTGTGAATGTCTGAAGATAGATAAACAAACCACTAATATCCCCGTAGTTTTTATCTCTGCTTTAGATGGAGCAATGGATAAAGTTAAAGCCTTTACTGTGGGTGGAGTAGATTATATTACAAAACCATTTGAATTAATTGAAATTTTAGCCAGAATTGAAAATCAATTACGACTGCGGTCTCTACAGCAGCAATTACAACAACAAAACGCTTTATTACAACTATTATTAAAAGTTACTCATGCTATTAGTGAAGCATCTGATATTGAATCAGCATTAGAAGTAACTTTAGCAGAAGTTTGTCAAACAATGAATTGGGATTTTGGAGAAGCATGGATTCCTGACCCAGAAGCTACAATGCTTAAATTTAGTAGAGGATGGTATTCTAGTAATAGTAATAACGGTACTTTACCAGCAACTCTGAAATTTCGACAACAGCATCAAATTATTACCTTCACTTCTCAACAAAGCTTACTACAAAGGGTATGGTATTCTCAGCAAGCAGAATGGGTAAAAGATATTTCTCAAGAAAAAGAATCGGTTTTGATTGGTTTTCAAATTGCCGAAAAAATAGGTATTAAATCTGCTTTAGGAATACCTATTATTCTCGATAAACAGGTTTTAGCTATCTTAGTATTTTTCCAGAAATTTTCTCAAAAATTAGATCAAAATTCTATACAGTTAGTTAATGCTGTGGCAACTCAGTTAGGCGGATTAATTCAACGGAAAAAATCTGAGATAGCTCTTAAAAAAGCAAACCAAAATTTAAAACGAATTGCCAGTTTTGATAGTTTAACTTCTCTAGCTAATCGTCGTACATTTGATGAATATTTTCATCAAAAATGGGAGCAACTTAAACAAGAAAAAAAATATTTATCTCTCATCCTTTGTGATGTGGATTATTTCAAATATTATAATGATTTTTATGGGCATCCAGAGGGAGACCAATGCCTCAAAAAAGTTGCTCAAGCTATTAGCAAGGTAGCTAAATTTTCTACAGATTTAGTTTGCCGTTATGGTGGCGAAGAATTTGGAGTTATATTACCGAATACAAATATTGAGGAAGCTTTAGGAAGAGCAGAATTAATTAGGAGAGAAATTAAAAGGCTTGAAATACCTCACACTTGTTCAAAAGTAAGTCCTTATGTAACTGTAAGTTTAGGAGTAAGTAGCGTAATTCCTACGTTAAATTTATCAACTCGTACATTATTAATAGATGCCGATCAGGCACTTTATCAAGCAAAAGAACAGGGACGAGATTGTGTTATTGCTCATAGAATTAATTATGTTTGTTAGGAAAGAAAAAGTCATACTAAATCCGGCGATCGAAAGAACTGTTATTATGAAGGTAAGGTATTTATGCTGAGTGCAGCTATGCTTAATGGTTAGAGAGTAAGAGCGAAAAACGGACTTTTTATAACTGGATTTGGTATCATATAAAGACTCAGGTATAATCTTTTTTTCCCCTACTGACTACTAAATTGAAGTGAGGTTATTCAACCGAATTTGAGATTATATGAAATACTAAACATAATGGTAGAGTTATTTCACAAAAGCTGAAAATTGAGCTAGAGAGTCAAAGAACAATTTTATCTGAAATACAAGTAATTATCTTTTCCCTTATGGGTTTAATACAGCACCGTCACAGTGTTTACAAGTTTGTTGGGATTTGTAGACGCGAAGTTGCAATCTTTCAGTATCTCCATCCACTTTTTCCTTCTCTCCTACGGTATAACTAAAGCCTTCTTTAGAACTAATTTATCCAAAATCAATACCAGATACTTCAATACACTCTTGAATTTAACGATTAGATTTAGTATATATTTCCACTATAACTCCTACAAATGAGCCAAATATTCCTCCAATAATTGCGCCCCAAAATGGGATAAGTAGTGGACTGAAACAAGCATACAGTCCATCTAAACCATCCGCACAATTTAAAGGTTGAATTTTTTGATGAGCTACAACTAGAAAAATGAACGTACTCAAAAGTGAAGTAAAAGTTGCTGCATTGAATATTCTCATCGTGCATCTAAATTTAGTGATTAAGTTGGTAATTGCACCAACAATTCCCCCAATAGTACCTCCAATAACAATACCTAAACAAGCTCCAAATAGTGCTATAAACCATACAAAAATAACAGGAATTATACTACTCATCAAACCCTCCTTCTTTTGTCAATAAATATTAGTAGTACTGTACAAGTAGTAATATTCTAATACTCAATTAAAATGAAGCTGCATAAAATTAAGATTCTAATTTGAATTGACCGTAGTTCGACAGAGATAAATGAATTAATTTCATCATTATCTATATTTTAGTATTAGGTTTAATACCCTCACTATATTAAAAAAAAATTAGTGGTAGACCTTTGTAGCGGATCTGAGTCCTCCATAATAATACCTGAATTTCGCAGTTCCTCTGTAGTAGGCTAACTTATTCAAGTGTAGCTTTACATATAAATTAGCATTAGAAAAAGTCAAATCATTTGTCAATACTATTTTTTTGAAACTTAAAAATTAGAAATATTTTTTGTTCCCTTTTTTGTGCATTACCAACTTTTATACTGACCCACTATTGCACCCCTGTTTCGTGACTCCACAGTAAATTACTACATATACAAGACCATCTATAATATTCTAGTTTTTATCTTTTCTGCGACGGGTTTAATACCCCACGGTCTAGAGGGTGCTGAAAATTGTTTGGTGTTTGTAGATACGGAGTAGTCAGTCGTTGACTATCTATAAGCAATTTTCCCTTCTGCCTTTCCTGCGGAATGCTGCGCAAACAGCATAGCTACCTTCTGCCTTCTTCAATACTGTTTTTAAGTCCTCCAAAAAAGTTTTAATTTGCTAAAAATACTTACGATTAATGCCACTATTAATGTATAAATAAATGCCGTAAATAATCCTAAACTTGTAGTTTGAGTCATTTGTGTAATTTTTTCATACCATCCAGTTAATTTTAAGATAGGTAAGAGTAAGTTACCAAAAACCACATAAGCTATCATTGGATTTTGACCATTATAGATAAATAATTTGAGAAGATTTTTATGCTGAAAATAATCTCTAACAACAGTGAATAGAATTAACAAAAAAATAGACATTCCTGTCGTAATTAAAAAGTAACTTAGGGTAGCACTATCTTTTTTAATTCCACCTTGAAAAGGTTCAAAAGCTAATCCTAATGCTAGCCAATAAATTCCCCAACTATAAAGTTTATTGAGTAAATTTTCTATCTGATTATTTGGTTGCTGGAATAATAACCAACCAAAAGCACATAAAACTCCACTTATTAAAGTAGTTTCTAAAACCAGCCTAGATTGTAACCCAATCAATAATACCAAGTCAATAGTCAGCATTAATACTGCAATAATAAAAAAACGACTAGCTGGCCATTTTTCTAATATCGAATCGCGATCGCTACTTTCATTATTTCTCATCCATTTTAAAATTAAATCTCCGCTAATAGTACCTGGAATAACAATAAATAAGTACTTCAAATAATCAAATCTAAAAATCCAAGGCAAAGGAGAGTTAAACCAAAAATATTTTACCCATCCATCATCAGCAGCAGAAAATCTTAGTCCTAATAATATTCCCAATAATCCTAAACGTAACCACCAATTAGATTGAGTAAATAACCAAATTATCGAACCAAAAACAGCCATATTAGTTAAAACGATGAGGATAATATCACTGCGTTCTAATGAAAAGTTACTACCATCTGGATATGTTAATCTACTAAGTACTAAAATACATATACTCCAGCCAGCAATACTAATAAATTGATTTAGAAACTTGGGGAAAAATTTAGGTAAACGACTGAACATTAAAAAGAGGATGAAAAATCCCAATAAAGCAAGTTTCCACTTTTCAGGAATTTCCTCTGCATTATTAATAATGTGCGGTCGAAAATGTTGAAGCACTATAGCAAATGTGCCTAGTAAAAAACCTCTTTTCAGGATGAATAAAAATATTTGACTGTATCGCCATCCTTTATTTATTAATCGAGATAAAGCTAGGGGTATAGATGCTCCCATTGCAAATAAGAAAATTGGAAAAACAATATCTACCCAAGTTAATCCGGGAAGATTAGGATTAAATACATAATTTGGTGGTGGTGTTTGAGCATGATACATCCAAGTAGGAAGTGTTCCATCACGAGGAATTATGCCAGATAATACCATCATTAAAATAGCAAATCCTCGTAGAGCATCTAGAGCTTCAGCGCGTTTTTTAGTCATAAGGAAGAAGGAAGAAGGATAAAGTAATATTATGTCCAGTTAAATATTAAGGAACAAAGGAAGACATAGAAAGTAATTTCAGTTATCAGTTATCAGTACCTCTATAGCAATCAGAAATTGAGATGTGAGAATTGATATGTGAGAATTGAGATATTCCTTAAAAGGATACAATATAGCAGTTATCTTATTCTTATATATTCGTAAGCATTCAGCCGTCAGCTATCAGCACTTCCCTGCGGGATGCTACGCAAACAGCTATTACTTTTAGTTTTAGATAAAAGCTTTAATAATTGAGTCAGAATTTATACTTACTACAAAAACTGGCTGAAACAGTCTATATTCATTTAAACCCTATCCTTTTGCTGAGAGCTGACAGCTAATAGCTGTTTGCGCAGCATTCCGCAGGAAATGCTTACATATATTCATTTTTTTCTTCTTCTCTATTCCCAGATCCAGTGTTCCCTAAAAGTATTAAATATCTCACAACTTAAATCATATTGCTATAGCTAAAACAAGAAGCTTAAGATGTAGAAACTTTTCCTACTAACAACTAATAATAATCAACTATTAACATCAAGTCCGGATAAGAGTGTGATAAAAAACCTATCTTCTTACACAGAGCAAATCTCCTTATTTTCCCTACTCCCTACTCCCTTTTGATATTAGAATAACTTCCTCGCTACTGATAACAGTCGAAGCAAATGTTAGGACATATCAAAAGCTTAAAATTCAGACAAAGTAATACTTTTCCTTCTTCCTTCTTCCTTCTTTCTTCTGCTGTAAACTACTTCAGAAAAAAATCATTCAACTCTTTCCCATAAAAAAATTAGTTGTCAGTAGAAACTTTTCCTCCTAACAACTAATAATAATCAACTATTAATATCAACTCTGGATAAAAGTATGATAAAAAACTTATCTTCTTACACAGAGCAAATCTCCTTATTTTCCCTACTCCCTACTCTCTTATTTATAAGTATTCAACCGGACATGATATTACCTAGGAACAGGCAAAGAAAGTTGAGGTTTAGTACCTGGTTGATGACCATTACCATTACCATTACCATTAGAATGCTCTGGAGATAATAATACTTGACGAATCAAACGAGCGATCGCCCGTTGAGTCAAACCACTTGCCACTTGTTGCCCCATCTTTTGCATTTCTGGTTTAACCAACAAATTTGGTACTAACTGCGCCAACTGCATAGCGTCAAAACCAGGAGTATTTTGAATAATTTCCCAAATACGTTTAATATGCTCTGCTCTTTTTTCTTCTGGAGAATTTGTAGATGTAATTCTGGTCGGTTTTTGTTCCTTCATACCCAACAATTCACCCACTCTATTTCTCACATTAGAAAAAGTATTTCTGGATGCTAGGTCAAGACTATTAATCAACTCTTCAACTAAACGCACCCTAATAAAATCACCACGTTCAGACAATAAGAAATCTAGAGCTTGGTCTAACACCTTGCTAATATCATAATCATCACTATTACTCGCATTTCTTAATAGATTTTCCAATCTATTCCAACGAAAATCACCATCCTTAAAAAGTAAATCTTTCAGAGAAGTTCTTAACTCAGGAGCCGGGTCAGTTAGTAAACGTTTCGCCACATAAGGATAAGCTTTACTCAACACCTTAAAATTAGGATCGACATTAATCGCAATACCTTCCAAAGTTACCAAAGAACGAATAATCAAAGCATAATAAGCAGGTACAGTAAATGGATACTCATACATTAAAGCTGATAACTGGTCTGTAATACTCTTAAAATTAAGCTCTGCCACACTAGCACCAAGAGCATTATTAAACACACCAGCTAAAGCAGGAATAATTGGAGTTACATCAGTTTCAGGAGTCAAAAATTCTAGCTTAATATAATCCTGAGCCAAAGCTTCAAAATCACGATTTACCAAATGTACAACTGCTTCTAATAAACCATATCGCTGATAAGGTTTAACCTCACTCATCATGCCAAAATCTAGATAAACCAACTTACCTTCTGGACTAGCTAATAAATTACCAGGATGAGGGTCAGCATGAAAAAAACCATGTTCTAATAACTGTCTCAAAGAACATTGCACACCAATTTCTATCAGATATTTGGCATCAATATTTTTGGCTTTTACCGCTTCCAAATTAGTTAATTTAGTACCCGTTATCCACTCCATTGTTAATACACGACGACCTGTATATTGCCAATAAATTTGAGGAACATAAATATCTTGAAGATGACCGTAGAGCTGTTTAAACTTTTCCGCATTACGACCTTCTTGAGTGTAGTCCATTTCCTCGAATATTCTATTGCCAAACTCATCCATAATGGCTACTAAGTCACTGCGGAGTCGCTTAATACTTTTATGTGCCCAAATAGCTAGTGTTCTTAATATATAAATGTCTAAAGCAATATTTTCCGCTAAACCAGGACGTTGTACTTTTACTGCTACTGCTTCGCCTGTTTTAAGTTTGCCTTTATAAACTTGCCCAAGGGAAGCTGCTGCAATAGGATTAGGTGTTAATTCTGCATAAATTTCTTCTGGAGGGAAACCTAATTCTTCTTCTATAAAACGATAGGCTAATTCATTAGGAAAAGCGGGTAATTGGTCTTGTAATTTAGTCAACTCTTCTAAATATGTGGGAGAAGCTAAATCTGGCCGAGTAGATAGTGCTTGTCCCACTTTAATAAAAGCAGGACCAAGATTTGTCAAAATTTCTCTCAACCTAATTGCCCGTTTTGCTTCATTTTTAGTGGCATTACCAGTAATTTTGTCCAACCACAAGCTAAAAGCAAATGATAAAAAAGTCCATAAAACACTGATGCGCCTTTTCCATACTGGCAAAGGGCGTTTACTGTAGAAAGCTGTTATTGCTTCTGGGTCATAGCGTAGAGCATTACTTTCTTCTGGTTCTGAATAATCTTGAGACTTAACCATATCTATATTTGTCACTGGCATTGCCTCTATTTCTAATGTGTCTAATTTCTTATTATGTGAATTCAAATATTCTCGTTGAGGATTAGATGATATTGTTTCCAAACTCATAAAATTTCAGATTTTTTTTATAAAGGTTGTTAAATATTGTAACAATATGGCTGTCGTTTCACTGAAGTCTTTGGTGAAGTCAAAAGTCAAAAGTCAAAAGTAAGAATTTGACAATCTCCCTACTCAGAATTTCCTCTAGTCACAGAAAAATTGTTAGTAAATCAAGAATCGAAAAATTAATTGTCAAATTTCACTATTGCGACATACGCAACAGTAGAGCATCAAACCTAGAAAGTCAGGAAACTGACAGTTGATTTTCACACCCCAGAAAATATTTGACTATCTCTACTACCCGGAATTTCCTAGTCACAGAAAAATTGTTAGTAAATCAAGAATCGAAAAATTAATTGTTAAATTTCACTATTGCGACATACGCAACAGTAGAACATCAAACCTAGAGAGCAAGGAAACTCAGAGTTGATTTCCACATCCCAGAAAATATTTGACTCTATCTCTCTACCGGAAACTTCCTCTAGTCACAGAAAAATTGTTAGCAAATCAAGAATCAAAAAAATAATTGTAAAATCTGACTATTGCGACATACGCAACAGTAGAGCATCAAACCTAGAGAGCAAGGAAACTGACAGTTGATTTCTACATACCAGAAAATATTTGACTATCTTTCTAGCGGAAACTTCCTCTAGTCACAGAAAAATTGTTAGCAAATCAAGAATCAAAAAAATAATTGTAAAATCTGACTATTGCGACATACGCAACAGTAGAGCATCAAACCTAGAGAGCAAGGAAACTGACAGTTGATTTCTACATACCAGAAAATATTTGACTATCTTTCTAGCGGAAACTTCCTCTAGTCACAAACAAATTATTAGTCAATCAAGAATCGAAAAATTAATTGTTAAATTTCACTGTTGCGACATACGCAATAGTAGAACATCAAACCTAGAGAGTAAGGAAACTGACAGTTGATTTCTACATACCAGAAAATATTTGACTATCTTTCTAGCGGAAACTTCCTCTAGTCACAAACAAATTATTAGTCAATCAAGAATCGAAAAATTAATTGTTAAATTTCACTGTTGCGACATACGC
>JAAHGF010000005.1:90631-360309 GCA_010672585.1 Okeania sp. SIO1I7
TTGATTTCTACATACCAGAAAATATTTGACTATCTTTCTAGCGGAAACTTCCTCTAGTCACAAACAAATTATTAGTCAATCAAGAATCGAAAAATTAATTGTTAAATTTCACTGTTGCGACATACGCAATAGTAGAACATCAAACCTAGAGAGTAAGGAAACTGACACTTGATTTCTACATACCAGAAAATATTTGACTATCTTTCTAGCGGAAACTTCCTCTAGTCACAAACAAATTATTAGTCAATCAAGAATCGAAAAATTAATTGTTAAATTTCACTGTTGCGACATACGCAATAGTAGAACATCAAACCTAGAGAGTAAGGAAACTGACACTTGATTTCTACATCCCAGAAAATATCTGTCTCTAATCTCTCCTAGAGAGCAAGGAAATTGACAGGTGATTTTCACATCCCAGAAAATATTTGACTGTCTCTCTACCGGAAACTTCCTTTAGTCACAGAAAAATTATTAGTCAATCAAGAATCGAAAAATTAATTGGAAAAATGACTATTGCGTATGTCGCAATAGAACACCTAACCTAGAAAGTCAGGAAACTGAGAGTTGATTTCCACATCCGAGAAAATATTTGACTCTATCTCTCTAACTGAAATTTTCTCTAGTCACAGAAAAATTATTAGTCAATCAAGAATCGAAAAATTAATTGTAAAATTTCACTATTGCGACATACGCAACAGTAGAAATTAAGTCTAGAGAGTCAGGAAACTGACAGTTGATTTTCACATCCCAGAAAATATTTGACTATCTTTCTACGGGAAACTTCACTCTAGCCACAGAAAAATTATTAGTAAATCAAGAATTAAAAAATTAATTGGAAAATTTCACTATTGCGACATACGCAACAGTAGAACATCAAACCTAGAGAGCAAGGAAACTGACAGTTGATTTTCACATCCCAGAAAATATTTGACTATCTTTCTAGCGGAAACTTCCTCTAGTCACAAACAAATTATTAGCAAATCAAGAATCAAAAAAATAATTGTAAAAATCACTATTGCGTATGTCGCAATAGTAGAAATTAAGCCTAGAAAGTCAGGAAACTGACAGTTGATTTCTGCATCCCAGAAAATATTTGACTGTCTTTATAGCGGAAACTTCCTCTAGTCACAAACAAATTATTAGTAAATAAAGAATCAAAAAAATAATTGTAAAAATCACTATTGCGACATACGCAACAGTAGAACACCTAACCTAGAGAGCAAGGAAATTGAGAGTTTATTTCTACATCCCAGAAAATATTTGACTCTATTTCTCTACCGGGAATTTCCTCTAGTCACAGAAAATTTATTGGTCAATCAAGAATCGAAAAATTAATTGTAAAATTTCACTGTTGCGACATACGCAATAGTAGAACATCAAACCTAGAGAGTCAGGAAACTCAGACTTTATTTTCACTGACAGAAAATATTTGACTGTCTCTCTAACCGGAATTTCTTCTAGTCACAGAAAAATTATTAGTCAATCAAGAATCGAAAAATTAATTGTAAAAATCACTATTGCGACATACGCAACAGTAGAACATCAAACCTAGAAAGCAAGGAAATTGAGAGTTGATTTCTACATTCCAGAAAATATCTGACTCTAATTTCTCTACCCAGAATTTTCTCTAGTCACAGAAAAATTATTAGTAAATCAAGAATTGAAAAATTAATTGTCAAATCTGACTGTTGCCACATACGCAATAGTAGAACATCAAACCTAGACAGCAAAGTAACTCAGAGTTGATTTCTACATCCCAGAAAATATCTGATTCTATACTCCCTAACCGGAATTTCCTCTAGTCACAAAAAAATTTTTAGTAAATCAAGAATCGAAAAATTAATTGTCAAATCTGACTATTGCGACATAGTTCATAAAAATATAGTCAAATATGACATATCCTTATTTTGTTGGTGTTACCCGAACTGGGTGAACTACAACACCACGCCAGTTGCTTTAAGTCGGGGGACCCGCCCAACGCACTGGCTCCTCTATCCCATGGTCAAAGACATTTGGGACTGCTTTTTTCATAATGTTCAAGGAACCGTTCACGTAACTCATTGATTAATCCAATGCTTGCAGTACGATACAAACCTCTTTTTACTCTTTTTCCTGAAAAAATGATTTGATTTTTTTGGCCTTTCTTGTACACAGGAAGAAAATCATTATCTATAAAACTTGATTTTGACGTGTAAGATTCTTCTGTAATAATTACATTTATCCCTACCATATCGGCTTTATAAGATAACATTTTGATTAACCTGTTATGGGGCACACATACAAAATTTTGGTTGTTTCTTTTCCCTAAACTTATCTTCTGCTTCCGCTCTTCATTGTGCCCTATTATCAAAGTTCCTATATTCTCTTTAATTAGAGTATCAATAATCAAACGGGATGCAATACGCAAGATAATCGTTGATTTTAAATTCTCTTTTATTACAAAGTTTTTTCAGCCTCTTACTTGATTGATTTTCCGGTAGTTTAGATTGTAGGAAGCTTTTAACTTTATTATAGTATTGATTGATAGATTTTAACGGTCTGCCATTGATCAAGAGCGGTTTAATTCCGGCTTGATTAAAAGTTAATGTAGCTAAGTTGTTTAATCCTATATCAATACTGGCGCAACGATTTTTATCTAGCTCGTATTGTTTTTCGCATTTCTCATAAATGACCTCTATTACATAATGGTTAAGTCTAGGGACGAGACGAACTTGTTTAATTTGTGAAGTAGGTACTAATGTTTTTAGATAAATTCCTGTTTTACTGGGATTAATAATTCCTTGTTTTAATTGCCTCTTACTAATGGCTTGTGTCGTATAAACTACAATATTTCTTCCCGTTATTTTATTTTTATATCTAGGAATACGAGGACGAGTATTAAACTTTGATGGGTTATGTTGATAAACTTCGTTCGCTGCTAAAAAACTCTTCCAGTTTCTATCTATTATCATCAATATTTGTTGAGATACTTTAGCTGGCATTGCTTGATAATCTTCTTGAGATTGCAGTTTCTTTTGCAAGTCCAAATAGTGACGATAAGTATTTTCAAATATCCAAGACTGGCGAACTAAATAATTAGCATAGTTATAGAGATTTTTTGACAATAAACACAGTCGGTCAATCTCAGTATAAAACCGATGATTTTTCTGAATAATATGTCTCTCAACTAATCTCATAAATCAAGGAGTTAAAATTACTAAATGCTCTGAGCATTTATAAATATTTATCATTATTTAGTCTGAAATTATCAGCCAATTTCATTATACTATTAAATAAACTATCTCAGAGAGTTATTAAATCTTATCAAATATTTAGTAGTTGGTTAGTACAAATGAACGAATATATTTGACATTATTTGACTATATTGTAGAACTTTTACTATACACAATAATTAGAAAAATACACATATCCCCCTATCTCCCCACCTCCCCACCTCCCCATCTCCCTTTCAGCTATAATTACCTCGAATCTCTAACAATAGAAAGAAAAAGCCTTACCTCATGCTGAAAAACGACCCACTTTGGTTCAAAGACGCCATTATTTATGAAGTACCAGTTCGAGCTTTCGCTGATAGTAACGGTGACGGTATTGGAGACCTCCGCGGACTTACAGAAAAATTAGACTATTTGCAAGACCTGGGAGTAACAGCAATTTGGACTCTACCATTTTTCCCCTCTCCCCTCAGAGATGATGGTTATGACATTGCTGACTATAGAAGTATTAACTCTATCTACGGCAACATAGAAGACTTTCAACAACTTCTAGGTGCTGCCCATGACAGAGGAATTCGGGTCATTATCGAACTTGTAGTCAACCATACTTCGGACAAACACCCTTGGTTCCAAAGAGCACGTCGCGCTCCTAAAGGTAGTGTAGAAAGAGATTTTTATGTTTGGAGTGACAGTGCTGATAAATTCCCAGAAGTTAGGATTATTTTCCAAGACTTTGAAAATTCTAATTGGGCATGGGACTCTGTTGCTCAAGCTTACTATTGGCATCGCTTTTTTTATCATCAACCAGACCTCAACTACGAAAACCCTGCGGTACAAGAAGCTGTTTTAGAGTTGGCAGACTTTTGGTTGAGCATGGGGGTTGATGGAATGCGCCTTGATGCGGTTCCCTATCTTTGTGTTGAAGAGGGTACTAACTGCGAGAACCTGCCAGGAACCCACGTCTTTCTCAAAAAGTTACGGGGGCACATAGATTCTAAATATCCTAATAGAATGTTATTAGCAGAGGCTAATCAGTGGCCTGAAGATGCGGCTAAATATTATGGGGCGGGAGATGAATGTCACATGAATTTCCATTTCCCTTTGATGCCTCGTTTATTTATGGCTTTGCGGATGGAGGATAATTTTCCTATCTCTGATATTCTCAAACAAACTCCTTCTATTCCCAATAATTGTCAATGGGCTTTGTTTTTGCGTAACCATGATGAGTTGACTCTGGAAATGGTGAGCGATGAGGACCGAGATTATATGTATAAGGCTTATGCTCAAGACCCACAGGCTAGAATTAATTTGGGTATTCGCCGCCGTTTAGCACCTCTATTGGGAAATGACCGTCGGCAAATAGAATTGCTGAACAGTTTATTGTTGTCTTTACCTGGGACTCCGGTTTTGTATTACGGTGATGAAATAGGTATGGGAGATAATATTTATTTGGGCGATCGCAATGGTGTGCGGACTCCGATGCAATGGACTGCGGACCGGAATGCAGGTTTTAGTCGTACAAATCCACAAAAGTTATATGCTCCTGTTATTGTTGACCCTGAATACCATTACGAAACGATTAATGTAGAGGCTCAACAGGCTAATTCTAATTCTTTGTGGTGGTGGATGAAGCGTTTGATTTCTACGAGGGAACGTTTTCAGGCTTTTGGACGGGGTTCGTTTGAGTTGTTGCATCCGGAAAATAGGAAGGTCTTGGCTTTTACTCGTACATATTCTGGTCAGCATATTTTAGTAGTTGCTAATCTCTCTCGTTTCGTGCAAGTAGTAGAGTTAGATTTATCAGCTTTTAATGGTATGGTTCCTGTGGAAATTTTTGGTAGAACTAAGTTTCCAGCTATTCAAGAGAATCCATACTTTTTTAGTTTAAGTCCTTATGCTTTTTACTGGTTTACTTTACAACCACAACAAACTTATATTGATACTCCAAAACCTCTGAGTAAACTTCCTGTTTTGACCGTAGCAGGTAATTGGAAAGATATATTTTCTCAGGCAGAAATCAAGGGTAGATTAGAATCAATTTTACCTAATTATTTGAGCAGCTTCCCTTGGTTTGGAGGTAAAAATAAGGTGATTCAATCTACAGAAATCACAGAAGTAATTCCTATTGATTATCAACAAAAAGAAACTGCTTTAATATTTTTAGAATTTAATTATACAGAGGGGTCGCCAGAAACATATTTGATTGGTTTGAGCTATTTAATTCCCACAGAAATAACTCCTCAAATTCCTCGGGAACAGATTGTTGCGGAGTTGCAAATACAGCAGCAAGAAAAGTCGGGGATTTTGTTTGATGTGTTGGGAGATAGGGAATTTTTAAATATGCCTTTTGATGCCATCGCCCAAAACCAAAAATATCAAGGAAATAAAGGTGTTCTTCGAGGAAAATATACTGATGTATTAGCAGAGATAATGCAGACAAATACAGGGAATATCAATCCACATATTTCCTCTGAAAAACATGATAAAACTCTGATTAATTTCGGTACAGAATTAATATTTAAGTTATTACGAAAACTAGAAGTTGGTATTAATCCAGATTTAGAAGTTGGCAAATTCTTGACAGATAAATCTAGGTCTCAAAATTCAGAAATTGTAGGAAATATTTCTCAAACAGCAGGATATCTGGAATATCATCAACAGGGAACTAATTTAATGACCATTGGTATATTAGAAGAATTTATTCCTGAAGCAATGGATTGTTGGTCTTATACTTCTGGTATTTTGAGGGATTATTTTGACAGAATAATGGTAGAACAAAGCTCTGTAAATGACTTGGAAGTTCCTCAAATTACTGTTGATAATGTTTTAAATATTGAAATTACTGAAGAAGTCTCCGATCTGATTGGTTCTTATATAAGTTTCGCTGAAAATTTAGGCAAAGTTACAGGAAATATTCATCATGCTTTAGCCTCTGATTTAGAGAACCCAAATTTTGCTCCCGAACAGTTTACACCTTTTTATCAAAGGTCGGTTTATCAGTACATGAGAAACCAGACAGGAAGAATTTTATTAAAGCTGAAAAAACACTTATCAGGATTTCCACAAGATACACAACAGTTAGCGAAAAGTGTGATTAATCGTCAGGACCAAATTATGAGACATTTAGGTTCTGTGGTAGAACGAAAAATTACCGCAATGCGTACTCGTTGCCATGGAGATTATCATTTAGAAAACGTTTTATTTACAGGTAAAGATTTTGTAGTTGTTAATTTTGAAGGGGAAGGTGTTCGACCTTTAAATGAACGTCGCATGAAACGTTCCTTACTTCGAGATATAGCAATAATGTTGGAGTCATTCTATTATGCAGTTAATGTTGCTCTCCGGGAAGAAATTAAAAATGGGATGATTCGTTCTGAAAATTTGCTTGCCATGGAACAATGGTCTACATTTTGGTATAGCTGGGTGAGTATATCTTTTTTAAAAGCTTATCTCAACAATACAATGTCAAGTTCATTCTTGCCTAAAACTGAAGAGGAAATACAGGTACTTTTAGATGTTTATCTCTTAGAAAAAGTTGTTTATGAACTTGATTATGAACTTACTTATCGTCCTGAATGGGTGGAAATTCCTTTGGCACGAATTCAACAGTTAATTCCATGATTTATGAAGGAAGAATTCAGGATTTATGAGTCAGGAGTAAGAATTGGATTCTGTACAACAGGGGATAAATAAATGGGTTTAATATCTCCACCAAGTTTGATGATTTGCTAGTACTTAATTAGGGCTTGCTGATTAAATCTAAAAGTATTTATAGGTAATAGTTTTAGCCTTTTTAAGTATCAAAAAGTGTGAGGTTTTAAGTGGTAATGGTTCAAAAATTGAGGATTTTGGTCAAGATTTGGGCAGAACAATCTTGGGACAAAACGCCCGCTCCTACCTCCTCGCTCCCGACCCTTTTCTCCCCTCCCCTCCTGGGAGGGGTTAGGGGTGGGTTGGGAGGGGGAGGGGCGAGGGGTGGGTTGTCTCCTGTCTCCTAGCCCTACTAAAAGACTTTTTCAGCAAACCACAATTAGTGGCAGGTCTGAATACCACTAATTGATTCTGACTCCCTCTTCAAGTCAAAAAAACTTCTTTTATTTAGAGCCAATTTAGGAATAATAGCTGTGAGTTGATTTTTAGATAAATTCATCTAAAATGTTGCTAGAAAACCCGCACCATAATTTTAAATTTGGTGTCAGGATGAATGCCAACTATCACTGACAAACAAATCATGCTATAATAATAGTATATAATACTGCTAGACAGTTAAGTCTTAGTGTTAATAAAGGTCGAAAAAAATGAAAGCAAGATACAAATATAGTATATATCCATAACAGATTCAAATAACTAAATTAAATCAAGTATTTGGCTGTTTGCGATATGTTTGAAATAAATCATTAGTGTATTGTAATCAAATGTATGCTAATCATCAAAAAAAGCCTAGTTATGTTGATTTAACCAAACAACTCATAACTCAAGCTAAGAAAAAGCTGGTCTAGTTGAAAGAAGTTTCATCTACACCATTACCGAATTATTAATAATTAATAATTAAATAATTCGCGCCTTGAAGCCTCCCCTGGATCGGGGAAAAAGCGGTCGTTTTGCTACGCAACATGTAAAGCCTAGCTTCCCGTAGGGTGGGATGGCGAGGTTTCCTCGCTGTCCCACCATCGACCAAGAGAAGAAATAATATTTCCTTATATTCAATCAAGGACGGTTTTAACCAGAGGTAATTATCAATTAATGAAAACAATCTCTTAAAGATTTAGATATTACATATAAAAACTTCTTTAATAGCTATTGTGGCAAAGGTAGAGGTATCAAAGTTAAACCTCCTAAGTTGAAAAGTAGAAAGTCCAGAAAATCTGCTAGGTTAGTAGGAGCTAATTACAAGATTGGTCAAGATAAAATTTACTTACTAAAAATAGGCAAAATAAAAATTGTTTGGTCAAGACCCTTAGCAAATAAGCCAACATCAGTAACTATCATTAGAGATTCAGCAAATAGATATTTTGCGAATTTTGTAGTCAAAACTTGTGCAGAGTATTTGCCAAAGTCTGATAAGTCAATACCAATTGACTTAGGTATCTTTACTTTTGCTACATTAAGTAATGGTGAGAAAATTAATGCACCAAAACCACTTACAAAAAATCTCAAAAAGTTAGGTAAATTTCAACGTAAACTATTAACTGATAACTGAAATGACCCCGTCAATTTCAGAACATTAATCACCGAATCTCCTGTAATTTTCAGGCAAAATATATACTGTATTAATTAGCAACATTGTAGTGCTAGAATACAAATAAAGTATATAAAAATTGGGATATTAAATATATAGGTGGATAATAAATATCAAAATAGGACAAAAAGCCTTCAACTAAATTCTATGAAATTGAATTTCGCAGGTACTACTGATAAAGGTTGTATTCGCTCAGTTAATCAAGATTCTTACTACATAGACCCTGAAGGACGATTCTTTATTGTTGCTGATGGTATGGGAGGACACGCAGGTGGCCAAGAAGCTAGTAGAATTGCTGCGGAAGTAATTAAAAATTATCTTGTTAACCATTGGCAGGATGTTATAGAATCACCAAAATTGTTAGAAGATGCTTTTATCAAAGCCAATGAAGCAATTTTATACGACCAACAAGAAAACCCAGAACGTTCAGATATGGGCACCACTACTGTAGTACTGATCTTCCGAGAACAAGAACATTGGTGTGCAAATGTAGGTGACTCTCGCTTCTACCGACTTCGAGACCAAAAGTTAGAACAAATTACAGAAGACCAAACTTGGGTAGCTCAAGCAGTGAGACAGAATGCTCTAACTCCCGACCAAGCTAGAGTACATCCTTGGCGTCATGTGCTTTCTCAATGTTTAGGTAGGGAAGATATGGGTAAAGTAGATATCTTGCCTGTTGATATTCAAACAGGCGATCGCTTATTACTTTGTAGTGATGGATTGACAGAAGACTTATCTGACACGCTAATTGTCCCGATATTAAGTTCTAGTGATGATTGTGAACCTATTGCTAAAGAACTTGTAGATGCAGCTAAAGATGGAGGAGGTCGCGATAATATCACAGTAGTAATTGTCATTGCTGGTAATGAAAAATGACCAAAATTATTGGTTTGATTAGCGGTACTTCCGTCGATGGTATAGATGCAGCTTTGGTTGATGTTGCTGGTGGTCAAACAAATTTAAAAGTTGAACTACTAGCAGCAGCTACTTATCCCTACTCAGAAAAATTACGCTCGCAAATTCTAAGTGTTTGTGGCGGTACATCTCTGTCAATAGCTGAATTGGCAGAACTTGATGATGCTATTGCCCAAGAATTTGCCCAAGCAGCATTTACAATTAATCAAAAAAGTGATATACAAGCAGAAATTATCGGCTCTCATGGTCAAACCGTTTATCACCGTCCACCATCTCAACAATTAGGCTATAGTCTTCAGTTAGGACGTGGTGAAGTAATTGCTAACATAACAGGTATTCCGACTATTAGTAATTTTCGGGCTGCTGATATTGCTGTAGGAGGTCAAGGTGCACCCTTAGTTCCTTGTGTAGATATTCATTTACTGAGCCACCCAAAATATAGTCGCTGCATTCAAAATTTAGGTGGAATAGGAAATGTCGCTTATATTAAAAGTCAAAAGTCACCAGACTTCAAAAATAGTATTTTAGGTTGGGATACAGGTCCTAGTAATACACTATTAGATTTAGCAGTACAACACCTTTCTCAAGGTAAGAAAACCTACGATAAAAATGGAGAATGGGCGGCCAGTGGAGTACCATGTCAAGACTTAGTAGAAAAATGGTTAAAACAAGACTTTTTCCAACAAAAACCACCAAAATCTACAGGTAGAGAATTATTTGGCAAAGACTATTTATTTAACTGTCTTGCTGATGGAGAAAATTATAATTTAAGTGCTGCTGACATACTAGCAACTCTCACAGAATTAACAGCAGCTTCAATTAACCATAGCTATCGAAATTTTTTGCCAAATTTACCAGATCAAATATTATTATGTGGCGGTGGTAGTCATAATTTATATTTAAAAGAACGGATACAGAATTTATTAGTACCAATTCCAGTAATTACCACTGCTGAAGTAGGTGTAGATGTAGATTTTAAAGAAGCGATCGCCTTTGCAGTTTTAGCTTATTGGCATTCTTTAAAAATTCCCAGTAACTTGCCAGAAGTTACCGGAGCAAAAGCCAAAGTAATGTTAGGAGAAATTCATCAACCGATTATTTAATTAGAATTCAGAATTTAGAATTCAGAATTTAGAATTCAGGAGTCAGGAGTTATATAAAATCCGGTTTATATAGTTAGGGGGAGTAGGGGAGTAGAGGAGATTGGATATTGAAGTAATTATAGAATTATCGACATATATTGTATAACCGGATTTTAGATTACGCAGTAACATCATATCCGGATAATTAACGATCAAAAAACTTTCTCTTTCTTCTTCTTTCTTTCTTCCTAACTCCTGACTCCTCCCTGATTATTTATAACTGCTTAACCAGATATAGTATTATTTCCTAATAGACATCTCCAATAATAACAGGACTTACGCAGAGAATCTACTTATGGTGAGGGCGAATACCATTCGCCCCTACAGATAGTGATTTAAAAGTCAATTTGCGTAAGTCCTGAATAAAAAATAAAATCAATTATCCCACTGTTATTCATCAATTCTTTCCCGCTACTTTGTACGGACGTTGCATACAACTTCCCTACTACTTCTTACCGAATAATTAATAATTAATAATTAATAATTAATAATTAAATAATCCTGGTTTAAAGCCTCCCCTTTTAAGAGGAAAAAAGCGGTCGTTAGCGTAGCTTCCCGTAGGGTGGGATGGATGGGTTTCCTCGCCATATCCAATCAACCAAGAGAAGAAATAATATTTCCTTATATTCAATTCCGTAACTGTTTTAACCAGAGGTAATTATCAATTATCAATTATCCATTATCAATTAATTAATCCCTCTTTTCTAGAAATTTCTAATGAAAAAAAACGATTATTTTCAAAGATTATCTAAATATAATCAATGGATGAACGAAAAAATTTACCAAGTTTGTGCATCCATACCCGATGAAATACGTCGGGAAGATAAGAGAGCATTTTTTAATTCAATTCACGGCACACTCAACCATATTTTATTAGCAGATAAATTGTGGTTAAGTCGTTTTGAAAATTATACTTTTGAAATTGAATCTTTAAGACAAGAATTAATTTATGAATTCGATTTATTATGGGAAGAACGTCAAAAAACAGACAAAGAAATTCAGAGTTATATTGATTCGTTAACATAGGGAAAATTATCTGAACCTTTAACTTTTACAAGTAGGTCTCAGAAACAAGAATGTACATTTTCAGTTTGGTTTTTACTCTTGCATTTTTTCAATCATCAAACTCATCATCGCGGTCAACTTACTACCTTAATTAGTCAATGTGGTAAAGACTTCGGAGTAACAGATTTATTGTGGTTACCAGAGGCAGAATTATAACGAAGTCAGAAGTCAGAAGTCAAAATTCAGAAGTTGTTTTTAAGCAACCCTCCAAAAACATTTCGCCTTAAAAGGCGGGGTTTTATACCAAGCGTGATGTAAGCATTCAGCCGTCAGCTAGCCTCTTTCAGAGGAACTGCGTTAACAGCTATCAGCTATGAGTTATTAGCTCATTATCAGCTCAAAAGAGGATTAGTCTCCAAGGATAATTAAAACTTATAAAAAAAATGTCTTCAGCTAACCTTAGTAATTTCTTGAATATGTTCAAAAGCTGATAGCTGTTTGCGCAGCATTCCGTAGGAAATGCTAATAGCTGAATGCTTACAGCGTGATAAAAGTTTGTTACAAATGGTAGAAGTAAGAAAAAAGAAAGAGGGAAGAAGGAAGAAGGGATAAATATTGAAAAAAATGGGAAAACGATATAAATAGCTATCTAAAATGAACTGAAGTAGCCATTTTTAAGAATATCCTATCAATATCTACCTTTTTGTAGCATTCTTTTTTAAAATTGGTATTATACCCAATTATAGGGAGGCTTTAAACCACAAATTTTTGGTAAATAATATACAGCATATTCCAAGCATGAAGTACAGACATTAATAATTAAATGTGGCTTTGTTGCATGAAAGTAGGCTTCTTAACATCCATTCCGCAACTATATCGCTCTCTTTCGCGATTATTGATGTTCTATTGATTTATTGTCCAATAGTTATTGCTCTGCTGATTAAACCTCAAAGCTTTTACAGGTAAAAGTTTCAGTCTTTTTCACCTCAAACATTGATGTTCTATTGATCTATTGTCCAATAGTTAGGGTTTGCTGAAAAAGTCTTTTAGTAGGGGTAGGAGTCAGGAGTCAGGATAAATGAGAATTATAGAGGAGACAGTAGGAAGAATCATCCCTTGATTTTTCGGCGTTGCTGATTCTGGGTATGATTTTGCCCCCCTAACCCCCCAATTTGGGGGGGATAAAACTCTAAAAGTTCCCCAATTTTGGGGGATTTAGGGGTCTTGACTAGAACCAAACAATCGCGCATTCATACTTCAATTCAGCAACGCCGATTTTTCTGTCCCACTCTTGACTAAAATCCTAAATTTTTGAACCATTACCATCTAAAACCTTGCACTTTTTGATACTTTAAAAGGCTAAAACCTTTATATGTAAAGACTTTTAGATTTAATCAGCAAGCCCTAATTATTAATTATTAATTATTAATTATTAATTATTCGGTAACTCTACACTGAAAAATTTAAAACTAAAATTTCATTAACTTTACCTCTTTTCAAACCTTTAGAATTGATATTTCGTGCTGCCTTAACTATGTGAATTTTATCCTGATAATCTTGATATAAATCCATAATAAAATCAGTCTGAGAATTACTCAACATAACTCGGCAACCTTTCGCTGTTAAATCATCAACAACTTGCTTCAATCTTTCCTGTTCATTCCGGTTAAAACCATTAGCATCATATCCAGTAAAAGATGCTGTATCAGAAACCGGGTCATAAGGTGGATCGAAATAAAGAAAATCACCTTTTTTTGCCTTCTTAACAGCCTCAGTAAAATCCATATTTAATAGTTTTACTTGAGGTTTGTTTAAATATTTACTAACAGCTTTTAAAACATCTTCATCTAAAATCTTAGGTTTTTTGTATCTGCCAAAAGGAACATTGAATTGACCTTGAGAATTCACTCTAAATAAACCGTTGTAACAAGTTTTATTCAAATAAATAATCCTAGCCGCCCTTTCTACTGCTGACAGACTTTTATATTTAGACATACGGTCTAAATTTCTTACTTCATAATAATAATCCGAACTATTTTTTTCTTGATGTTTTTTTAACTCCAAAATTAAATCATCCAAAGAATCTCTAACCACCTGATAACAGTTAATTAATTCCGGATTTTTATCATTAATAACTGCCCTAGTTGGTTGTAGCTCAAATAAAAGCGCTCCACCTCCAATGAAAGGTTCATAATAGGTATGCTTTTTTAGGGATTTTTCATCAATATATTTCATTAACTCAGGCAATAATTGTCTTTGTTAGAGTCGAATGGGATATCACTATCCCAAACTCTCCTTCAGAACCGAACATGAAAGTTCCCCTTCATTCAGCTCCTCCTAGCTAGTTTGACTTGCGATCGCGACTACCATCTTGAAAAAATTTCTGATGATGGCAGTAATTGTGCAGGAATTTTTTGTTAGCCATATTGTTTTTACCCTCTAAATATTAGAGAGTTATATGGTCTATTTCCAGGTTGTATTCACTGGTAAAATACTAGGGAATTATAGGGAATTATATGGTCTATTTCCAGGTTGTCTTCACTGGTAATTATGCAGAATCCGGTTATATAATACCTATGTTTATAATTCTATAATTACTCCCCCACTCCCTGTACAGACGTTGCATGCAACGTCCCTACCCACTCCCTTCCCTATCCGTATATCCGTGCCATAATCAGTGTGAGCAACTCTCCTTATGGTTTCGCAAGACTTTCCCGTCTGGTGTGATAAACTTCCATCCTTGTCCCTGATCAACTCCCCAATATTTGTTTACAGTATGCTTTTTACCCTGCATGGGTGCACGATAGTATCCCCATCTGAGAAGTTGATGGAATAAGATATTATCCATCTTTGCGAAGACTCTTGAACTGACTACAGAGTCATAATAATTGCACCACTCCCTAATTTTAGGTGTTAGCATTTCTATTAATTTCTCTTGCGGTGCATTGCGATACAGTCGGATTGTATGTTTTAGGACTCTGGTATGGCGTTTGATAGCTTCCTTTGCAGGTTTGATCAGAATTTTAAACCCTAGTTTATTACCATTTCCATCCGTTGCACTATTTATATCTTTGACTGGATATTGCCTGATATTAAACCCTAGATAATCAAACCCTGTCTGAACTTTTCCATCTCCTAGAGTGTGAGCAATTCTTGTTTTTGAGTCTTTTAGTTTTAGACCCATATTTTCCAAGTAGTCATTGATAATTTCTTGGCATTCCTCTATCACCTTTTTGCTTTCGTGTAAGATAATAAAATTACCCGCATATCTGTGGAATAGAGGTGGATTGAAATTGATATCGGGTTGTATCCCATAGGTGGTATATTTCTGGAAAAATTCCTCTTGTAATACCTCCTGCATTCCATGTAAAGCTATGTTGGCTAATAACGGAGAAATTACACCACCTTTTGGAGTACCATTTTCGGTTTTGTAGAAGACATCCTTCTCAATAACCCCTGCTTTTAGCCATACCTTAATTTGACGGCGCATAGCTGGATAAGTATTGAGTTTATCCAATAATCTTCTATGGTTTATTTGGTCAAAGCACTTTTCTATCTCAGCATCTAGAACATAGTAACTCGTTCTTTTGATGTCACTATAGATAGCTGCGATCGCATCTTTGGCACATCTTCCCGGTCTAAAACCATAAGAATTAGCCTCAAACCTTGCTTCCCATTCTGGTTCCAGAGCTATTTTAGCTAATACCTGTTTAGCCTGGTCTTCCATTATGGGTATTCCTAATGGTCTTTTCTCCTGTTTGCTTGACTGAGGAATTTCAATCCTGCGAACAGATTTAGCTTTGCCATCCAGTTTAATTTTTTGGGCTATTTTAGCTATCCCATCCATTCCTGGAGTATTTTTACCAGTATTATCCTGTTTTACTTTCCTAAGTGCGAGTAATTTAGCTGATTTAGACTTTACCAGTAATTTCTGTAATTTCCTGACAGTTTTGGTATCACCATTTAGCGACGCTTTGTAGATTCTTTTCTGAAGGCGAAATACTGCTCTATTAACCGATTTCCAGTTAATATCACTCCATTTCATTTCCACCGTAGTTGTTTCACTCGTATTGGTCATTTTGCCTCTTACTTAGTTATCGGGTAAAGTTCGAGAGTCACCTCTCTCTCCTCCCCTAAGAACCGTGCGTGACAGTTTCCCATCACACGGCTCAAGCCTTTACTTCAAACCTTCAACTTGGATTTGGAGTGTACCTGCTTATGACACGCTTTGTGTAAGTGCATTAGGTTTTCTGGGTCATCAGAACCACCTTCTGCTACAGGTACTATATGATGGGTCTCTATTTGTTCCCCATTGAATAGGTGACTTCCACACACTGGACACTTCCAATTTTGGAACTTGGCTATTTGTTCGTATTTAGAACCTTTTGCCCAATAATTCTTTCCAGCTTTTGTGCTTCGTTTTTCCCAATATTCTTGGAGCAAGGGATCGTCAGGACTTGAATCTCCTTTGACCTTCACGTGTCTCACTATGGGTGTACTGCTGATGTCATATAGGATATGAGTTTCTTCTTTTCCTTTTCTACCAGTCCTTTTACACATAAAAGTCCAATCTTTCCCTTTAAACCGTTGGAAATATTTGTCTTTGACCCATCTTTTGCCTTTGTTGGGATGCCGACGTGTTGCCCAACTCCAGAGGTATTTCCACATACGACTTTCTATATATGAGAAGGTTTCCTTGCTTACTACTCCTCTGTAATAGTTAGCAAAACCTCTCAGAAGTGGATTAAGAGTTTTGATAACCTCCTGTTGAGTCCTAGCTTTCATTTGAGATAAGGTGTTTCCTACCTTTTTACAAAAGGCTAAGACTTTTTCTTTCTGGGGTTTTATCAGTAACTTGCTGTCATAGTGGCGCAAGTTGAACCCTAGGAAGTCAAACCCTTCGTTTATATGTACTATCCTTGTCTTCTCAGCGCTGATTTGGAGACCTCTTTTTGACAACCATTGCTTGATCAGAATAAGCACTCGCTCCAGTGACTCTTTATCTCTTGCAGTGACTATGAAGTCATCAGCATATCTGATGATGCCTAGCTTTGGGTTGGTTGATTTAATATATTTCTCTAACCCGTGCAACCCTATATTTGCTAATAACGGGCTGATAACACCACCTTGGGGAGTGCCTGTTTCGGTAGGGTTTAGCTTGCCCTTTTCGATAAATCCTGCTTTTAACCATCCTTTTATTAATTCACCTTGAGGGACTGAACCTATCGTGTTTTGGATGGATTCATGGGCAATGTTGTCAAAGAAGCCTTTAATATCAGCATCCAGAACCCAAGTGTCTTTACCATTTCTTAGACGTAAGAAGCATTGTGCTATGGCATCGTGACAACTTCTCCCTGGTCGGAAACCATAGGAGTTGGTTTCAAACTGGGATTCCCATTCTGGTTCTAGTATGTTCTTGACTATTGCTTGCGCGACTCTATCCCTAACGGTTGGGATTCCGAGAGGACGTTTCTTACCATTGGACTTAGGAATATACACCCGTTTTGTCGGTGATGCTTTTGGCATTTCCCATTCCTTGACAAGTTTCACTCGCTGTGCAGGGGTATTCACAACCTCCTTATCTATTCCTGCTGTTTGCTTTCCGGTGTTGACTTGAGTGATTTGTCGGACACTAAGCAGTAGGTTTGCTCGGCTTTTTAATAACAATTTCTGCAACCTTCTTAGTTGCTTCCATTGACCAAGTTTTCGGGCACGAAAGATTCTGTGACGCAGATTCCTAACAATTTTTCGAGCTTTTCTCCAGTTGACCTGGGACCAATCCGTAAATTGTCCGCCATCGACTCCATTTATCAAACTATTGCTATTTGACATCTAACTTATGTCCTACGTTTGGTTTCTACTTGTACTGAAATCTTTTCGTATAAGACCCAAGAGAAGTCTGCTATTCCTTTCGGTCAGGGGCAAATTCTGTAACCGTTAGGCTTCCCCGTTGGGTACCCCTATCTGACTCATTACAAGTCAGCATTCGCTTTTTCTCTCATCTTCTACCCTCCAAGGGATTCGGTCTTTGTTGCCTCAGACTTACTCATGGATTCGACCTGTCCACGAGACCCTGTAGGGCTTATCCTGTTGTGTCGTTTGAATTTGCTGAGATGTTTTAGGTGGTTAGTTATTCTGCGGTAGAGGTTTGGTTTTCTCGACTAAGCGAAGCAGAAGTACTTAGTCCTCTCTACTTGCCCTTTTGGCCATAGCCTGTCAGGGATAATTTGGCTATTTTCTAGATGACGCAGTTTAATCACTAACTTAGCTGTGTTCACCATTACATCTATTCCCTTTCGCTCCTTGCTGCTCAATCCCTAGCAGCTTTGGCTACTTTTAGGGCCTGCATTCCCTCTATTTCATTACTTACTCTAGAGGTGGCCGGACTCTGTGAGTCTTTTCTATAAGGGCTGGTGGAGAAAATCACCAGAGGAGTTGGGCCTCCCATTTCAGACGACCAGTTCAGGTCGCGCTCTACTTTCTAGACTTAGGGATGTCCGTCTGCATATCCTGGAAATTACTCCAGACATTGGCTTTTGACATCATCCTTCCCCAATAAAGTTTATAGCTTGGCTGCCTACTCAATGAGAACTTTATTCGGGTTACTTCGTTCCGTAGAGGTTTTGTCTGGTCGGGTCGGGTTCTGACTATACGCCGAGGAATGCTCTTATCGGTAAGAGAAGGATGTTAATCAGAAAGAGGAAATTCTCTGATTCTCATTCCTATAGCAGGGAACAGGGAACAGGGAACAGGGAACAGTAGGAAAAACATTTCTCTGTCTAAAGATCATTATCCGCATAAGTCCGTGTCCTATCTGTCTATTGCTATATTTTGATAGAGACTTGACCTATCGTAATCTCTATCTTGGGTTGACGACGCTTCCATCATCAGTTCACGAATGTTAACCCTTTCGACCTCCCTTGCAGGGATTTAACCTAGATAGGTTAGTTATTACCTGCTTTTTATCCCGCTTCACTAATTCGAGCGCCACTCTCCTTAATGGGGATAATGGATTCAATCGAACATCTCAATGCTAGGACTTAAACCTAGAAACTCTCTACAGTTGTGGTCGATCTAAAAAAATCAACCCAGGCCATCCCCCGCTTTAAAGCGGTTTCGACCTAACGAGTCGCACTGTTAAACTAAGCCAGGTAAGTTACCCTACCCGACTCGTCTTCAGAACCGGACGTGAGACTTTCACCTCATCACGGCTCCTCTCTTAAACGTCCCTTGTCATGGGTACATCCTGCATCCGAGTTAACATATCGTCAATCCATATATAATTTTCGGGTAAGTCCCGTGGCTTAAATTTTGGATATTCCTTTTTGTCCGATGCAGTTTTACTGTCATGGCAATGTCGGTGCAACAGTTGTTTATTCTTATATGTGTTGTCACCACCTTTAGACTTTGGTTTTATATGGTCAACTTCAATTAGGTCATTTGGTCTAAAGGTTAGCCCACAAGATGCGCATTTATTCTTTTGCCGTTTTAACAGTGTTGTGACTTCTTTCCTTACGCCTGGGTATTTACCGATTCTATTACTCCAATAAGTCCAATCGCCGTCATAAGGGGATTTATTACCTTGAACTTTAATGTGCCTTACAATAGGAACACCTGAGTGTTGGTTTAGTATATATTCGCCATCGTTTAAGACCCAATTTTGGGTTCCTTTTACCTTGGGGAAATACTTTTCTTTTACCCATTTGGCCGATTTATTTGGATGCCTTCTGCTTGCCCATCTCCATAATCTTTTCCATAGGAGGTTATCTATTTTTCTGAATACCTCTTTACTGACTACGGCTGAGTAGTAGTTAGCCCATCCTCTAATTACCGGATTTAGTTTGGCTATTAAAGCCTCTGTTGGAGCGGTTTTGTACTTATCACATATATCCGCCAATTTCCGATAGTGAGTTTTAATGCTCTTGGAGGATGGCTTAATCAGCGTTTTAAATCCTTGTTTGGTTGACTTAACTTTGTATTGCCTAACATTGAAACCTAAAAAGTCAAATCCAGGTTGGTTCCCCTCATATTCTTCCAAGGTATGGGCAATTTTAGTTTTTTCTGGTTTTAGCTCTAATCCTACCTGGTTTAACCATTCCTGAATTACGGTTTTTGCTTGTAGCACTACTTTGATGTCTTCGTGTAGGATTACGAAGTCGTCAGCATAGCGTATTAGTGAAAGACTTTTGCATTTCATTTGCCAGCCTTTTTGATAGCCTTCGTGATCTTTCATATCAATGGTTTTAGCAAATTCTTTTAGTCTTTCTTCCATACCGTGTAGGGCGATGTTTGCTAGTAAGGGTGATATTACCCCTCCCTGTGGTGTACTTTCCACAGATTTTAGGAATTGATTATTATCAAGCACCCCAGACTTTAACCATTGTTTAATTAATCGTCTGTAGGGAGATTGACCTATCTTTCCTAGAAGTGCATCATGGTTAATTCGGTCAAAACATTTGGATATATCGGCATCTAGGACATATTTTGGTTTGAGGTGGATGCTGCTATAGATGGCTGCAATGGCATCATGTGTTGACCACCGGAAAAGACCATAGCTATTAGGTTCAAAGCGTGCCTCCCACTCTGGTTCCATGCCTAATTTCACCAGGGCTTGTAACGCACGGTCGTACATCGTGGGGATGCCTAATGGACGTTTTTCATCTTTACCTGGTTTTGGTATATAGATTCTTCGGGTGGGGCTTGCTTTGATATGTCGTGATGCTAGTAGGTTCACCAAGTTTAGTCTCTGCATTGGTGATAGATTTTTAATACCATCTACCCCGGCAGTTTTCTTTCCCTGGTTATCTTGTGTCACGCGCCTAACAGCTAGCAACCTTGCGTAGTAACTTTTTAAAAGAAGTTTTTGGTATCTGTGCATCTTGCGGAGTTCACCACGGCTGGATGCTTTGTAAATCAATTTTTGTAATTTGAATACAGCTTTTTCTACCTTCTTCCAATTTATATCCTTCCATTTAAGGTTAGGATTGATTGAAATTTGTGAGGGTATATCCTCTGTATCACTTGCTACGCTTAAAAATGGCTTAGGGTTTCCTAATCTTCTTTTCAGTGTCTGAGCTTTATTCATTACTATTCATTGCTTTACATTACGTCTAACAGTAGATACGTCTGCAAATTAATGCTTCTTATCTAATCCTACTCTCCCTAAGACCTACGTCTTTTGCGTAGATTGACCTTGAATGGCTTCCTAAGTTCTCGACCTATATTCTTAGGTGTCTTAGAGAGGTTTCCTCGTTCCCTTATTCCTTTATTACGACTGATTTAGTGGGGTAAAATCTCCCGGAGGGTTCGTTATGGTTGTTGATAATCAGCGGTGGTATACGATTATCCATTGACCCTTTGACTTCCGTCCTACATCCCATAGCTACCTTTGGGATGGTCATGGGTAACGAGAGTTTTATTACCTTTCTGTTCGTCCACTTGTCAGCCTTTGCTCGCGGTATCGTTCCTGGTAACTGGTATTTTCCCGCTTTTAAACCAGCTTCATCAGTTTGATGTTCAGTCTCACCAATGTGGTCTATGCTTTCTACCCAACAACAAGGCGGAGGAATTTCACCTCGAAGGATATAAGAGTTATTCACAAGTCGAGGTTTCCCTCATGTGTTGACTTGGAACGGCCATTTATACCCAGTTTCCTGGTTTAGTGGCCAACGAGTCGCACACCTCCTGCCCATTTTAAAAAAGGTCTAGCTACTGAATTTTTGCTCACTCAAGAACCTCTATATCTAAGAAAAAAAATTATAGCAGTCGAAGCAAAGATGATGACATCAGGACTTACGCAAAGACACTGTGTATAGAGTCCAGTAACTATTGGACAATAGTTATGAGTACTATATATAGCGTATCTGCGTAAGTCCTAGACATATCAAAAGCTGGTGGTGGTGCATAGTAATGGTAAAGGAGTGTGGGGGGATGGGGAGATGGGGAGATGGGGGGATGGGGAGATGGGGAGATGGGGAGTATGAGAGAAATTAAAGAATATGTATCCTACCATTACCATGCAGGACTATCCAAAAGCTTAAAACTCAGACAACACCAGATTCTTCCTTCTTCCTTCTTACTTCTTCCCTTCTTCCTTCTGCTATACAATAAAAAAATAGGGAATTGATTTGATGGTTGCCCTGCCAATTCCCTCAATATTTTGTATTTGTTATTACTGAGTTTTTAGTCTGTGAAATTGTAATTTTACGGGTCTACTGACTTGTTTTTACTATCCTTTGATAAATCCGATTCTAAGTTATCAGTTTCAGATTTTTCCTCAGAAGAAATAGGAGTACTTTTGACTTCCAATTTTTCACTATCTTGAGTCGTTATTGTGTCTGATGACACCGAACTATCTTGAGTTTCAATACTTTCTGTATTAGTCTCTAAAATAGCTTTTTCAGAATCCGTAGATGTAGCCTTTATATCTGAAGATAAGGTTGATTCTTCCTCAACTTCTTCCAAAGTCGTCTCTTTTTTTACATCAGATACTACAGGTGTTTCTTTTTCTACTAAAAATTCTGGTTCAGATGAATTTTCTTTTCCATCACTAACTAACTTATCAACTTCAGAAGTAACTTCTTCACTAGAGGCTGATTCTTCTGTCTCAACTTGATTTTCTTTGGATACTAACTCAGAATCTGTATCTGTATTTTTACTATCTTTACTTTTAATTGCGTTTTTAATATTACTCAATAAACCACTAACAGGTGTCAATAACTGAGAAAAACCACCACTTTTTTTAGATGAACTTTTCTGTGATTCCTGGGGTATTTCTGAAAAATCTTTAGTCGTATCTGTTATGACATTTTTTTCTGTTGTACTTTGAGTTGTTTCTACCTCAGAATCTTTTGTTATATTGCTTGAATCTAAAGTAGTTTCAGATGATGCTAATTCAGATTCAATTTCTGCTGGTTCGACTTCATTTTCTACCTCTTGAGTAGAGGTTGCTATTTCCGTAATATCTGATTTTTGGATAGTGTCTACTTCTTCTGTAGATGATGCTTGAGGAATAGCAGTTGGTTGTTCTTGAGTTTTGTCTTTAGTATTGTTCTGAGTAGATATTTTTGTTTGCTCTACTACTGGAGTAAGTTGGCGACGCAATGTCAGAGTTTGCCAACCAAACCAACCCAATAAAGCTACACTTGCTACTTGACCCAATAACACTGCACCTGTAATTCTACCTGCACAGAACCATAATATTAAGGCATAGAAAAGACCCAAACCACTCCAGATAAAATCATTTTTTCGATGGACTTCTGGAAAGAAAAAGGCCACCAGATATAAGGCTAAACTACCAAGACCAACAGCTAAGGCCAGTATTTTTGTCAGCATAAGTTGAGGTACTCCCATTATATGTTTGGTATATGGGGTAATTTTATCGTTCAATAGCAGAAGGAAGAAGAAAGAAGGAAGAAGAAAGAGGGAAGAGGGAAGAAGGAAGAAGCAGAGAAGGCTTTAGTTATCCAGGATAGAAAGAAAAATCTTGCATTGTCTGAGTTTTAAGCTTTTGATTCTATCCTAATCTTTGCTTAGACTGCTATAATTTCTACATTTTTAACTTCAACCGATCGTAGTGGACTAACTAGGGATATGTAGCTATGGCACTGCGCAAATAGGACGCGGACATTGATAAATGATTAAAGTTAATCAGGAATTACTTCTGACTTCTGAATTCTGACTTCTGACTTGCGCGTAGCGCTATAGAGTTTCCCCACCTTACATCTGAATCATTTGAATTAATTGCTCTTGATTAATTTATTAATTAAACAGTGATTAAACTCACTATTTGACCTACTTTCAAGTCACAGACAATTAGTAGATTTGTTTTGTAATATCTATTTATTACCGAAAAATTGTGGTTTAAAGCCTCCCCTTTTAAGGGGATAATAAGCGGTCGAGGGATGGCGAGGTCTCCTCGCCATATCCAATCGACCAAGAGAAGAAAAATTTTCATAATTAGTCAATCCTCTTCTTTTCAAGGAGAGGTAATAATTAATTATTAATTATTAGTTGTTGAAGGTAGCCTCCAAATTAATTGTTCTATATTTTAATTGCATTTAAAGGAGGGTGTGAGATGTGGGAAAAAATTTGGTTAGCAGTTGCTGTTACTTTATCTTTACATATATTTGTAGGGATAGATTTATCTGATATTAAATTGCCTTTTGTTTATCTATCTTCTGCTAATAAAGCAGACAGTGAGATGCCAAAAATATTACTTGTGGAAAAAACTTTTACTTCTTCAAATCTAACAAACATCAAGGCTTTGATTAACCGATAATCAAAATTTATTGCTTAAAAGGATAAATAACTTTGCGTTGATATTATTAGTTAGCAGCGAGAGAGTAATTCTGAAGTTATAATAAATTAGAATATAATGTGTTTAAAATTTTACTAATTTTTTTGATAGGAATGACTCCTTGGATATTTTCTTTGTGGATACTTCACAAGTTTAGAGCAAGAACTAGACAAAGACTTATATCTGTTAGATTAGCAGGAAACTATACAGGAATACCAACTATATCTAGTCAACCAGAACAACAATATATTGATGGATTAGGATATATCATAGGAGACCTAAGTTGTAAGTTCAATGCTAGGTCTCCTCTGATTCGTTGTGCTGTTAACCCTTTCGGTCCATGTAAATATTGTTCTGATTATGAGTCCATAGATATCTCCGCAAAAGAGGGAGTAGGGAGTAGGGAGTAGGGAGTAGGGAGTAGGGAGTAGGGAGTAGGGAACCCACCCCTAACCCCTCCCCCTCCCAGGAGGGAAAGAATTGATAATTTCCACGGGATAATTTATTTTATTTTTTATTATTGGAGATGTCTAATAGATACCTAATAATTTAACTGATTAATCCACAGTTAAAAATCAACATTTAGACCTGTGCAAATATTCCAATCCTAAAAATATTGCTGCTACAGTTCCAGAAACACTTATTTCTCCTATCAATACTCTCTTAATAACTTCATCGACAGGTATTAGCACTACTTCAATTTCTTCTGTAATATCAAGTTTTTGTTGCTGAGATTTAATAACATTTTCTGCTATAAATAAGTGAATCGAATTTGTATCTTTAACCGGATTATCATATAGAGTTGCTAATTTAATTAATTTCTTCGCAATATATCCAGTTTCTTCAGTAAGTTCCCTAGCAGCAGCAACTTCACCTGTTTCTTCTATCGGATTAAAAGCACCTGCAGGTAGCTCTAATAAAACTTCTTTGACTCCATGTCTATATTGACGCACAAATACAATTTCTTGTTGAGTTGTTACAGGAAAAATAAGTGCAATATCTGGTCTAACATTAATAAAAAAATCATCTATAATCGTACCATTTGATAACTCTACTTTATCTTGTCTGACCAGACACCATTTATTATTAATTACTAACCGAGATTGTAAAAGCTTCCATTTTTTTAAATTAGTCATCAAATTAATTTACAGCAGTTTTCAGGTTGATAAGGTACAAATTTTTATGCTTTTATGAAATAGGTAATATCATGTCCGGTAGCATCGGTATTGTAAGCGCGAAGGTAAGGAAGACCGAAGTTGGAAGAGGGAAGAGGGAAGAGGGAAGAGGGAAGAGAAAAGAGGGAAGAAGACTATTGAGCAAGAAAAACCTAAATTTCCTGTAGATATTCACTCTTAGGTTTACACGGGACTATACTAACGGACATGATATAAAAAGGAATTAATAAAAGTGTAAGCATTTCCTGCGGAATGCTGCGCAAACAGCTATTAGCTTTCACCTCGAGCGCAAAAGAAGGAGGTTTTAATTAATATAGACTGTTTCAGCCAGCTAGAGAGCGTAAGTATAAATTCTGACTCAATTAGTAAAGCTTTTATTTAAAATTAAAAGCAATAGCTGATGGCTGATAGCTTACATAAAAGTTATAGATTAGTCTTAAAGTGTATATCGCGCTTCCGGAAATTAGCTGTATATTGAAAAAGGCATTCTTTCATTTCTTTTCCATTACAAGTTAGAGGTTTCCACTGTCAACTGTTGAGTTTGAAAATATCTGCTCAAAAGTATGAAATTATAGACTATATTTCAGATAATTTCGTTTCAAGTTAATATAGCTCCTACCAAAGTAAAATTTGAAATTTTTTTCCTTCTTGACCGAGAAATTGTCGTCTAAAGTCTCCCCTTTTAAGGGGATAAAAAAAGAGAATATTCCTTATGTTAAGCCTCCTTATTGCAGAGGTACTGTTTTGCTAGCTCACAACTCCGTTAACGCTCCGCGACAAAGCGTAGCTCCTCCGGAGGAGGCTAACTGATAACTGAAATGACACCGATGTTTTTCTTTTCTTTTATCTATCAATTTCTACTGTATTTTTTTCTCGTTCCAACTTAAATAAATTATCTTCCAGATTAAGTGGAATTAACTCTCTAAATCAATCATCTAAATCTTATACCAATTTTTAGGTGTTAGGTCTTAGGTGTTATACCAATTTTATGTGAATTGGCACAGAATTATTTTTTCCTTCTTCCTTCTTCCTTCTTCCTTCTTCCTTCTTAGTAACTTAACCACTGTATTACCATCTTTGGTGCAGGCAATAAAATCATTACCAATAAACCTAGCATTAATAATCCTAAAAAGTCGCGTTTGTTATCTAATTCACTAACATCATTTAGAGCAGGTTCATCAGCAAGAGGCATTAAAAATAAAAAGATTGCGAGAAATAAAAATTCCTGATTTATAAAAGCTAATAGCAATAACAAAAACCGAGAAATTTGACCAATAACCATACCAGTTCTTTGCCCAAACATTGCGTGTACTATATGACCGCCATCCAGTTGTCCAATAGGCATTAAATTATATGCAGTTACTACTAAACCTACATAACCTGCTACTGCTATTGGATGTAAATCTATCCCTTTGTTATAAGTTAATTCTGTACCTAATGCTAATTTACTTAATACAGCTAATAAAAAAGAAAAAGTGGGATTTAAAGAGTCTATCGATAATATTCCTGATTCCTCAGATAAAGGAACTATATTAGAGTGGGACAAACCCCAAATTAATAGTGGGATTGTCACTACTAATCCAGCAATTGGCCCGGCGATACTAACGTCAAATAGAGATTTGCGATTAGGTACGGGACTTTGCATCCGAATAAATGCTCCAAAAGTCCCTAAGAAAAACGGTACTGGAATGAAATATGGTAGAGTAGTACGAATTTTGTATAAATGAGCTGTGATGTAGTGGCCAAACTCATGTAATCCTAGAACCAGGATTAGAGCAACTCCATAAGGTAAACCCTGGATTAATAAATTAGGGTTAGATTGTATGGCATCTTCAGAAATACCAACTATTTCTCTAGCTCCTACTAAAGTAGTGGTGAATAAAGTTATGAGCAATAATCCTAAAGCCAAGAGTACAGGTTTTTGAGATTCCTGAGAAACTTGAGTTTGGTCATTTTTGCCACGGGGGTTAGGAACTAGAGCAAAAAAAGGTTTACCTTGAAAGCTATTTTGAAATACTACTAGGAAGCGATCGCCAAATTTTCCTTCTACATTTTCCCTTACTGTTTGATAAGCTTTTTCAGGGTTTGAACGTAACTGACCCCGACAAATAACTGCTTGAGGTCTAAATTCAAGATTCCTGAGATAGTAAACTGTCCAAGGAAAACAATTTCTTAGACTAGCTTCTTCTGTTTTATCTATTGTTAGTTTCGGTGGAGTTGGATTGAGAGTTTGAGTAGGGGTTATTTTTGCTTTAGTCTGGGAATTACTATTATCTTTTGTCGATGGATCTGATTCTGATTGATTGGGTTGATGATGTCCCCATTGCACCAGTAACCAGTATAAATAAGGACAGAAAATAAAGGGAATGATGATTAATGCTGGTGGTATTTGCCTTTCACCATAAATTAACATCCAAGTTGTCCATATTAAAGCTGGTGTCATCATTACTAGCCATAATATCCAGATAGGAGTGCGAGTAATTTTACTTACGCTGCGTTGTAACATGAAGTACGTCATCAACCCTAATAAAATCAATAAAAAGAGCATAATAGTTTAATGAGTTCAGTTTATTTTTAACTAATCTAAGAATACTGCTTTGACACAACAGCCTTTTGTCTCCAAATATCCCCAGTTTGTCCTAGAAAATATTTTTGCTTTTTCGCCAAATCGAGATACTTTTGGGGGAACGTCTTATTTTATTGTAGATAATCAGACCAACATTCTCATTGATTGTCCTGCCAATATTGAAAATAATCAAAAGTTTCTGACCCAACAAGGAGGAGTAAGGTGGTTGTATGTTACTCATCGTAGTGCTATTGGCAAGGCGCAAGAGATTCAAAAAGCTTTCAACTGTGAGATTCTGATTCAAGAACAGGAAGCCTATTTATTGCCTAATCTGAAAGTAACAACCTTTGAGCAGGAGTTTAGTTTAAGTCAACATATTACTGTTTTCTGGACACCTGGTCATTCTCCTGGTTCGTCTTGTTTATACTACTCGGAAAATGGTGGGGTCTTATTTACAGGTCGTCATTTATTGCCTAATAGTCAAGGGCAACCTGTGCCATTGCGTATTGCTAAGACTTTTCATTGGCCAAGACAGCTTCAGAGTGTTAAATTTTTGATTGACCGATTTTCACAAGAGACTCTACAGTACATTTGTCCTGGTGCTAATACTGGTGCTTTGAGGGGTAAACGAGTAATTGAGTCAGCTTATGATAAGTTGACATCTTTAGATTTAGAAGTTTTTTCTGAGGTTAAACCATAACTTTTAACCAGTCGCTTGGATATTTTCTATTACCCAATAATTAAGGTTTAAAGTTTCTCCATTAAAGGGGAAAAAAGAAAAAATTTTCCTTTTAGTAAATCCTCTTCTTTTCAACGAGAGGTAATTGTTAATTATTAATTATTAATTGTTGAACAGTTACTCGTCATAAGCTAGGAAAAAAGCTTTGCCTTGGTGAAAAGAGGTATGATATCCCGTTCAGATAAGAGCGCGAACAAAAAACTTTCTACTTCTACTACTCTTTCTTATTCTTTCTTTCCTCCTGATTCTTAAATAATTAACATTATAGTCGTTTAACTTAAGGATGAGACAAAAATAGGGTAAAATACTCAAATATAATTGAGGATAGTTTAAAGAATGAGTGTAAGCATTCAGCAGTCAGCTATTAGCTATCAGCTTTATTACTTTTAAAGGAGGAAAAAGCAATTGAGAGATTTCAAAGAATTAAAAGTATGGGTAAGAGTACATTAGTTAACTTTAATAGTCTATCGAGTCACATAGTTAATAAAAAAGCTGAGAGCTGTTTGCGGAGCATTCCGTAGGAAACGCTAATAGCTGAATGCTTACGAATGAGTTATAGTTTAGACTTAAGGCAAAAAGTGATAGATTATGTAGAAAGCGGTGGTAAAATCACCAAAGCGACGAAACTCTTTGGAATAGGAAGGGCATCTATATATAGATAGATGGTTAGATAGGGAAGAGCTGGAAGCCACAAAGGTAAAGAATCGTCAGAGGAAACTAGATAGGAAAGAATTAGAAAAAGATATAAAGGAAAATCCAGAAGCCAAACTAAAACAAAGAGCAGAGAAATTTGGAGTTAGTACAACAGCAATTTGGGGAGTTCTGAAAAACATAAAAATAATTAGAAAAAAAAAAGAACTGCGTTATAGAGAAAGGAATAGAAAAGAAAGAATAAAATATTATAGAGCCTTGAGAGAATTAATAAAAATATATGGAAGTCAAAGTAAGCATATAGATAGATGAATCAGGATTTGAAGAGGAAAGCAGTTGTATTTATGCTTGGTCAAAAAGAGGTAAGAAAATTTATGGAGACAAACAAGGAAAGCGAGGAAAAAGATAAAATTTAGTAGCGGGGAGAAGAAAAAGAAAAAAGGACTTAATTGCTCCAATGATATTCACAGGAAGTTTAAATGCAGAAGGATTTGAAGGATGGTTATCAAAATATTTATTACCCTCAGCTCGAAATTCCTTCAGTATTAATTATGGATAATGCTCCAATCCATCGCAAAAATGTAATTAGAGAAATGGTAGAAGAAACAGAGCATCAAGTAATATTCCTCCCCAAATATTCTCCTGATTTAAATAACATTGAACATGATTTTAGTGCATTAAAGAGAGCGAGAATGTATGCCTCTTCACATAAATCTTTAGATGAAATTATTTGTGATTATTGTATAATTTAATGTATCAATCTTAAGTTAAATAACTATAATATGATACAGGTGCTTCACCAACGCCAAAAGCTTTATCTAGCAACTTTTTAGCAATTAGAAATTCCAAAAATTTGTAAATATATAGCACTACGTCTTTTGGTTAGGAAAGTAAATTTGAGTTTTAGAGAAATATCAATAGGGTATTTGTGTAGAGCTATACTAATTACTACCCATGTAGTATCTAAATATATTTTTAGTTAAAAAATAGCCCATCATAACTTATATAGACTTATTTTTACACAAAAAATTTGGTTTGCTCAATTTGAGTATCAGATTTTTTTGAGGGCTGAGTTCCCTAAGTTGATAAAATAAGACTGAGTATCTAAAAAATTAAAAATTAGAATAGCTTATGGCAAATGTTTCTGCTTATCCTAATGCCCCAGATTTATCTACTGATGATTATTTGGTTATTGGTTTGGCAACCTGCTTTATCAAGGAAGATGGTGAAGTTTCTCAAGTAAAAGTTGTTGAACCAATACCCTCAGCAGCTCTCGAAGCTATTGTTAAAGGAATTCCTACTTCATATCAAATAGCTTGTGGGACTACTTTGGGTGCAGTTTTATCTGGGGACACACCTCTACTACCTCAAGATTTTCCCCCTGAAGCTCAATTCTCTGATAATTTTGCCTCCAGAGCGATCGCTACTACTCGTACATATAAAATTCACCCAGAAGTTAAATCTTTAATTCCTCTAGGGACTCGCCGTGATGATTTGAATTATTCTTTGGAGCGTAAACGGATACTAAATGCTGAAAATATTGTCAGTTCAGAAGACAATGTCAAGCAACATGAATATACTCACAAAGTTCTTTAATATTTCTGTTGATTTACTTAGGTAAAATTGTAGAAATTACAGTTCTGAAAAATTAGGTATATAGTCGTGCTAAAACTTTATGGTAGCGCTCGTAGTCGAGCATCAATTGTTCGCTGGTATCTTGAAGAAATAGAAGCTGATTATGAATTTATTACTCTTGATATGCAGTCAGGAGAGCATCTCAAATCAGATTTTTTAGAGATTAATCCGATGGGAAAAGTTCCTGCTATTGTTGATGGAGAACTTAAACTTTGGGAGTCAGGAGCTATTCTGTTATATGTTGCAGAAAAATATGGCAAAATGCCTGATTCTTTAGAACAGAAAGCTGAAATTTTTCAGTGGGTATTGTTTGGTAATGCTACTCTCGGACCGGGAATTTTTGTAGAGGCAAGTCGTGAAAAGGAAACTCCTCGTTTATTAACTCCATTGAATCAAATTTTTGAGACTCAACCTTATTTAATGGGTGAAGAATTCAATGTAGCAGATGTAGCATTAGGTTCAGTTTTAGCCTATATTCCGATGATGTTAAAGTTGGATTTAACTTCTTATCCTAATGTTTTGACTTATATCAAACGTATATCTGAAAGACCTGCTTTTCAAAAGACAATTGTTCAATAATTGATAATTGATAATGGATAATTACCTCTCCCTAAAAGGAAGAGGATTGAATAAAAGGAAAATTTTTTCTTGTTTCTCCTTGAAAGAAGAGGCTTTAAACCTTAATTATTGTAAGCATTCAGCTATTAGCAGTCAGCTATCAGCAATTAATAATGAATAATTACCTCTAAGGTTTGAGAAGGAGACTTTAATAGTAACTTTTTATTCTTTCCTAATTTCAAAGGTTGCTTTCACCTTTCTGAACATTAATAGCTGATAGCTAATAGCTGGCGGCTGAATGCTTACTAATTATTCGGTAATCTATCTTAGATGTATCTAAGTTTTTTTTACCAACGATAATCAAATAATTTTCAAGTAAGAAGTATAGCAGAAGGAAGAGGGAAGAAGAAAGAAGGAAGAAGGAAGAAGGAAGAATTGAAGTTGTAAAAATCTTACTTTGTCTGAGTTTTAAGCTGTCGATATTTCCTAACCTTTCCTTCGACTGCTATAAGTAGAAAAAACAGATATAGCAATCACCGAATCAGATGTGATAATTTTATTACTTCGGTATTTCCCATTCCCTGTTCCCTGTTACCTATTCCCTAAAAATCTACAATATCTCACAACTCAAATAAGACCTTTATGAATCAAGAAAAATAATCAGTTTTGCATATTAAATTGATAATTAGTAATAGCTAATTTTCAATCAGCAATTAATTATTCTCTAAGAGCTGATTTATAAAGTAAATATTAAGAAGATAAATGCCTTACAGTGTAAGGGTTTGAGTCTATCTAATCCCCCAGGGCAGAATTTTCGGCAAACCCCTGCTAGAAAAGGGTTTCAGCTCAGTTTACAAATCAGCTCTAAAAGTAGTTTGATTCTAATTACTATGCAACACCAATTTAGCTTATATTCCCATGATGTTAAAGTTGGATTTAAGTTCTTATCCTAATGTTGTGATTTATATAAAATGTATCTCTGATGTATATCTGAAAGAACTGCTTTCCAAAAAACAATTGCTAATCGGTCTTAGATTTATCTAAGTTTTTTAGCGACGATAATCAAATGATTTTCCAGTAAAAAATAAGTAGAAAGAAGACATAGATCAAGAAATATCATTAGTTTTGCATATTACATGGATAATTGGTAATAGCTAATTTTCAATCAGCAATTAACTATTCCCTAAAAGTAGTTTTATCCTCTATGCAACACCAAATTACTTTGGAAAATAAATTATCTATAATAATAGTGTTAGTAACCTAAATTTTTGTTTATAGGTTTATTTAACTTATGGTATCAATACTGCTTAAAGCAGTTAGCTATCAGCTGCAAAATTATTATTTCGAGTAAATTCTGATCGATAATTAAAATGGTAACTGATAGCTAACTTTGGGATTAGTTTTTATTTGAAACCAACTGCTGCTTGCCAAACAAAAGCTAACAACAAGAAGAAAACAGGAATTACTGGTAAAACATCAACTAACGGGTCAAAAATTGAGTAAGCTTCTGGCAGTTTTGCCAATAACATTGCTAATTCCATAAAATCTACCTACCTTTTTCACAAAATTTTTATAATATTTAGTATATCTTAACCTGAGCAATTAACATCAAAACTTATCTCCTCATATCTAAATCTCAACTAATAGATATATTTGATCATAAAAAATAAAATTAATTATCCCATAGAAATTATCAATTATTCCCCTCCTGGGAGGGGGAGGGGCGAGGGGTGGGTTCCCTACTTCCTACTCCCTACTCCCTTTTTTGGTAGAAATGTTTGAGCATTTCTACGGACTAGGAATAGCACAAAGTTTTAGGATTTAATCTAAAGTAGAATGTCTACTATTAAGAGAATATTGAATAGCAAAAGAATGTCTGAGATAGAAACAAACCAGTGGTTAAAGTGGATCTGTTCGAGTCAAAATATTGATGAATTAGTGGAAAACTACGACCGATGGGCAGATACCTATGAGACAGATATTGAGAGATTTTGGAAACCAGTGCCTTTAGCAGCATCACTTATGCTTGCTCAATATGTGGCCAATAAACAGGACACAATTCTTGATGTTGGGGCGGGAACAGGTCTAGTTGGTGTGGCCTTAGCTGAATTGGGATTTGAACAAATCATAGGTATGGACATATCGCCTAGTATGTTAACCAAAGCAGCAGAAAAAGGCATATATAAATCCTTAGTTTGTTGTTTTATAGGTGATGAGCAATTCAGAAACTTAGAGAAAGCCAGTGGTATTGTCGCTACAGGAGTATTTGCGGAAAACCATGCTGGTTCAGCAGAACTGAATAAACTTCAAGACAATATCAAGTCTGGAGGTGTGTTGGTTTTCACCGCACGTCAGAGTTTCTTGCCTAAACTTGAGAAAGTCTTAAACCAACCAGAATGGACTCTTATTGATTCCAAAGTAATGCCGATTTACGATGACCCTATTAATCTTTTAGCGTACAAAATTTGTCAAAAATGAATTCAGAATTGAAAAGACTTGACCAAGTGAATCAAGAGTTGGCAAAATTTCCCAATCTAAGTCGCCGTGAATTGCTGGAGATGAAAGTGATTCAAGAAAGCCAAGAATTGGTTAATCGAGTCGGTGCTACAAATGAACCCAAACAAAGTCTACCATTCACTAAGTTATATCTACCGATGGCCTTCACAGGTATTTTAGAGCCAAATAAGTTAGTTGATGAGACTCATCGTGCCATCCAGATCCTATTACCTGGTACGGGAACGACCTTTTCCGTTGCCGAAACACTATGTGATGTTGCGGGTACTTTTCATGGCAGAAAAAGCAAAAACCGTGGACGTGGGCGTAAAAGTAACCAAAGCTTACTAACTGAATTACTACCCGATGGTGAGACATTCCGTGTAGCATCTTTTCCTACTGACCTTCCTCTCAATGGTATGGGTTCAGAAGCACCATTTGAGTTTGCCAGTGAGCAAGGTCTAATGATCATGCTTCGTCATGTCCACCTGGTTTTGTCACGACTTTATCCTGATCGCCCAGTTTTTATTGCTGGACGTAGTCAAGGTGGTATAGCTGCCATACTTTATGCACAGCATTATGACGATTTAGCTGGGGCAATTGCAGTTAATCCGCCACACCCAGACCCAGAGTTGTTCCAGTTTACTGTTCAATATTTGGAGGAGAAAGCTGAAGTTTTGGCCGACCTTCTCCATGCTCCCGGTGTTACTTTGGATCCTCGTAGTTGGGAAGCTTACAAGACTTTTACTCCTGAGTTTAACTATCCATCTAGAGCATCCCTATCTCCAATCCTAACTTTGGTTAGTTTGGGCGATCCATTTAACTTGTTTCCCCAGTATGCTCATGCACTGAAGGAATTTGCAGAAAATGATCAAAAATGTAAGTTACATATACTTGATGCAGGACACAATCTTTGGGATAGAAAATCAGAAGATACATATCGAGAAGTAATTAGTTTGCAAACTCAATTCATTTTGAACCAGATGAAATATGAGTTTGCTCTAGCTTGAATGCTATGGGAGTTAACGCGCGTCAGAAGTCACAAGTCAACCCACCCCTCGCCCCTCCCCCTCCCAGGAGGGGAAGTCAGAAGTTATTTTTGTAACGGGGATTTAAGCAATTCTCCAAAAATATTTCGCCTTAAAAGGCGGGGTTTTAAACCCATATTATTTTGATAAAACAGATATTATGATAATCTAAATAACTTAGGCTTGTTAATGATAAGAAAGGTATGAACTCAAGTAATTAGAAGTTAATAAAAGATGGAGTGAATTCGGATAAAAGAATAAAATTTTGGAGGAATTACTTTCACATTTTTATTACGATGCCAATCAAGAAAATATAGAAAAGTTTTTGATATTTGGAATTAAATATTTTAAGAAATTCTCAGACAATTAAGAGGTATGTATAAAGTTACAATCTTAGGAACAGGAAAAATTGGATCGGCGATCGCCAAGCTCTTACATTACAGTGGGGATTATGCCATACTTGTTGGCGATATCGACCCTAGAGCTTTAGAAAGCTTAACTGAATCTTTGCCAGTAAATACTTTTGTCATAGATGTGACTGATGAAGTTGCTCTTGCAGAAAAACTAGAAGGCCAAAATTGTGTTGTTTCTGCTTGCTCCTATGAAGTCAATCCTATTATTGCTCGTGCTGCTGCCAAAGCTGGAGTTAGTTATTTCGATCTAACCGAAGATGTGGCAACTACTAATGCAGTTCGCTCCATTGCTGAAACAACTCCTGATGGTTCGATTTTCGCACCCCAGTGTGGACTTGCTCCAGGGTTTATCGGCATTCTTGCTCATCATCTGTGTAGTGGTTTTGACAAGCTTGATGAAGTAAAAATGCGTGTCGGTGCTCTACCCCAATATCCATCTAATATGATGATGTACAACCTCACCTGGTCTACAAAAGGTCTGATTAATGAATACTGTAATCCTTGCGAAGCTATTCATAACGGTAGTAAAATTGAGGCAATGCCTTTAGAAGAAGTGGAGCATTTCTCTGTAGATGGGGTAAATTATGAAGCTTTTAATACTTCTGGTGGTTTGGGAACCCTTTGTGAAACTCTTGAAGGCCAAGTGCGTACTCTTAACTACAAGACTGTACGTTATGAAGGTCATCAATATCTGATAAAATTTTTGACTCGTGAATTAGGTTTAAGCGATCGCCGCGAACTCTTGCAAGAAATATTGGAAAATGCCATTCCTATAACTAAGCAGGATGTGGTAGTTATTTTCTGTACTGTAAGTGGTTGGAAAAACGGCTATCTTCAACAAATCAGCGATGTCCGCAAGATTTATCCCCTCAATTTGTATGGAGAAATTTGGAGTTCTATCCAGCTTACAACTTCTGCTTCTCTTTGTGCTGTCTTGGATATGTATCTCCATGGGGAAATTCCACATACTGGTTTCCTCAAGCAAGAGCAGATTAACTTAGATGCCTTTTTGGCAAATCGTTTTGGTTCTTATCTATGCTAAGAAGAGGTACTGTTCATTAATTGATAATTGATCATGGATAATTGATAATTACCTCGGGTTTTAACCGTTACGGAATTGAAGATCAGGAAATATTATTTCTTTTTTTCCCCTTAAAAGGGTCGGCTTCAAGGCGCGAATTATTTAATTATTAATTAGGGCTTGCTGATTAAATCTAAAAGCATTGACATATAAAGAATTTAGCCTTTTTTTTGCCTTTAAAAAGTGCCTGTTTTTCAGCTCTTCATGCTCATGCATGGAGCGTATTTTAGGCTCATAGTTGGGAAGAAAAATCATTCTTACAATTGTTACTCCTACCTCCTCGCTCCCGACCCTTTTCTCCTGTTTCCTGTCTCCTGTCTCCTGTCTCCTGTCTCCTACCCCTACTAAAAGACTAGTGAAGCGCAAACCCTAATTATTAATTATTCGGTAAATTATCAACCTGTATTTTCTTTTCCTTTTTTCAAAGACTCTAACCCAATAGGAATCAAAATCCAAGCTATAACTAATACCAAAGCACCCACACCAAATTGTGCCACCCAAGATACTAACTTTTCTAAAGGTACAACCTGTCCCAAAAAGAAAGATAAACTGACCATTGTCAATGCCCAAATAGTCGCTCCACTAGCATTGCATAATAAAAATTTCCAGTAAGGCATTTGAGCAATTCCCGCCAAAGGGCCAGCAAAAATCCGTAGTAATGTAATAAATCGACCCAAAAATACTGCTTTAGCTGCATTTTTACTAAATTGATTTTTCACATCTATCAGTTTTTCTTCTTTAATCCGAAATATCTGACCTAACTTCAACATGAATGGCCAGCCACCATACTTCCCAATCAAATATCCACAACTGTCACCGAATACTGCACCTATAATTGCACAACTAAGTACATATCTATAAATTAATTCCCCACTACCTGCAAGAAAACCACCTACGAGTGTCACTGTTTCTCCAGGTAAGGGGACTCCTGCATTTTCGAGGGCTATTCCTAAAAAAATGGCTAGATAGCCGTATTTATGGGCTATTAATTGAATTGTTTCTAATGATACAAATTCCAAGTGCATTATAGGGTAATGTTTAAGCGAACTCAATCGAGTTTATCATTTTTTTATATTTTATTGGGGGATAGTGGTCCTTCAACAATTAATAATTAACAATTACCTCTCCTTGAAAACGGATAGGATTGACGCGGAGCGTGAAAATTTTTTCTTTTCTCTTGGTTGATGGTCTGCCAGCGAGGAGGCCCGAATAGTGACAGAGCCACTTTGCTTTACATGTTGCGGAGCAAAACGCCATTCCTCGACCGCTTTTTTCTCCTTTACAAGGAGAGAGAGGCTTTAAACCTTAATTATTCAGTAAAGATGGTTTTGAGGATTGGCCAATACTGAAAAGCATTACACGTTACAGTTGATAGACCAGTAGTTATATGTAAAGGGAACTTATTTATCACTCAAGTGGTCTTTATAATAGATTATAGATAATTAATTAATGTACGCAATAACTTTTAGATATATAACAAAAGTTAACAACTTGCACTATAATTAATAGTAATTATTGTCAATTTTGTATTTTATACAGGAAACTCTATTCCTAGAAAAGTGAATTTCCTGTGTATAGTTACAACTTTTGGATTATGAATAATTAGGGTGTAGTGAACAATCTTCAATCTAAAGCAACTTATATTTCAGAGCAAAGTCAAAAATTATTTTTTTCCTTTTAATTAAAGGTGATACCTATGAAAGCTATTGATGTCAGTCAACATACGATTGTAATTCCGAATCACCGCTTAGACTTAGCTGGAGCAAATGCGATTAAGCAGGAATTCGTATCTTTACTAGAAAAAAAATATAATCTTTGGATTATTGATATGGCTAATGTAGAGTTTATAGATAGCTCTGGTTTAAGTGCATTAGTTATTGGTTTAAAAAAGGCTCGCGAACATGGCTATAGTTTAGCTATCTGTAACCTTAATCCCACAGTTAGATTGGTCTTTGAAATTACTCAGTTAGATAGGGTATTTCAAATTTTTGATACTATTGATGATATTTTTTTAGATTCTCATAAAAAATTACTAACTGCTTAAGTTAAGCAAATTTAAAATTATCGGCTCAGATGCTAAATGTAATAGTAACTGAGCCGTTCTTATGAATTAAAATCAATAGGATTTTATCGCAGTTCACTAATTATAAAAACACTATTCTCTTGAGATAAAATTTGATACTAATGCTAAGATAGAAGCTTGTACCTATCTCAGCAAATATTTACTTAAATTAAGCATTTCCAAACGTCGGCATTTCTACAGAAGAACCTTGTTGCCCCTGGCCAAAAGCAGGTAAGTCTAGGCCATTAGCACGACGATTTCTAACAGCTAGACGATAACTAACACTTTGTAACTCTGCATGAAGCTGACGGTTTTCCTTTTGCAATATTTCCACTTTTTCAAGTACTTCTGCAAGTCGTTCGGAGAATTTTTGACGATAGACTTCTGGTAGCTCTTGTACTACTTGTTCTAACATTTGGGAGCGGTCTGTTAACTCTTGCACAGAATGGCGTAAATTATATACTTCTGCATCTCGTTCAGCAATTTGTTCTTGATAAAAATTTACTTGTTGTTCAACTTCATTGAGTTGTTCCTTTAAGCTTTGCATTTGAGATTGGTAACTTTCAGGAACTGTTGACGTTGGTACTATACTTGTATTTCCCTTAACTAATCGAAAAAGTTCTTGAGACAATTGTTGAATTAATTGGTCTCGCATTTGTAATTCTTCGTTAAGACGAGATACTTCAAGTTGCAGTTGTTGTGAATTTAACTTTTGCATCTGGTTCACTTTAGGTTGGCTCCTAATTATTCAGTAGTTCTTGTATAATTTTATATTTAGAAATAGTATAGCCTCATAACTAATATAATTAAGGTTTGCTGAAAAAGTCTTTTTAAGGAGTAGGGGATTAGGGGAATAGGGGAGTAATTTTTTTGCCCAACTATGAGCCCAAAATGCGTTCCATGTCTGAGCATTTTAGACTGAAAATCAGGCACTTTTTTCGACCTAAAAAGCCTAAAACCTTTATATGCAAATGCTTTGATATTTAATCAGCAAGCCCTAATTAATAATGTATGAGGAAATAGGAGAGTAGTCTCCCCTATTTGAGATGCTCAAGTTCTACTTTTTTGTTGAGCTTGCCTTTTTTGGGTGAATCAAAACTCTCAAATCTTTTAGTCCAAATAATGTTGGCTGCCGTGAAATATTACTATTCCACTGATGCTGCTAATGGTTCTGGTTGATCTTGAGTATCTGGTGTAGTAGTATCTGGTGTCGTGTTTTTGGGTACTTCCTGTTTAATCGTTAAGTAACGAATAACCTCTTCACTCAAACGCATTGCCCTCTCCAATACAGCTATTTGAGTGGGAGGACCTTGATAGTTCATCTGAATATATGTACCTTCTCGATGATCGTTTATCTCATAAGCTAAACGACGCTTACCACGATGTTGAATTTCTAGGTCGTAAGCGCCCTGTTCCTGCAATAAATCTTTATATTTTGCAATTGTCTGTTCTACCTGTTCTTCAATCAGGTCTGGACGCAGAATATACATTGTTTCGTAAATGAATGGTTTCATGGAAATAATCTCCTTTCGGACTACATGGCTTAATGCAAATTTATGCACAAGCAAGGATCTTTTATCTTACAAAATTTTCACCCGCATTGACAAAATAAAGGGTGTGAGTGTGAAAAAAATTTAGCGCACTTGCATATAAACAGCTTCAGAAATAGTAGGTATTTCTGCGTAGCGACCCATAACTGATTGAACTACTGCATAGATAAATGATGCTAGAATTCCGATGAATATCATATTAGAGAGAGTTTCCAGAATAAATCCTCCTAAACTTCCTGCCAAGATTCGCAGAATTAGACCACACAAGATTAAAATAATATCCAGTAAAATTGCTTGCATGGTATTGAAACGAATAAAGTGAGATATATTTTCATTTCTCACAACTAACAAGAACAGAGCAAAGAAAACTATTAAGCCAAAGAAGGGTATACCTCTATAAATCTGTAATAAAGGGGCTAGAAGAACTGGTATTATCTGTATGGGAGGGAACTGTTGGAATAAATATCTGCCATACACTAACCCATCTAGCAAGGGTAATAGGTAAGGTAAGCTAGCAAAAATTCGGTCTTGAACAGTTGTAGAACCACGCCAAGTCATTGTCAAATACTCCTGAGTTTGATGATAATAAGTACATATAAATTCAGGATAGCGCAGTAGTTAGATAACTTCAGCCCTCGATGGTGTTCTGTGGCCAAAAAAATCACTAAACTTTTAAATTTTAAGTAGGGTTTGCGTATGGAAAGTCTTTTGGTAGGGGTAGGAGACAGGAGACAGGAGACAGGAGACAGGAGACAACCCACCCCTAGCCCCTCCCCCTCCCAGGAGGGGATAAATGGGAATGAGCGAGGAGGTAGTAGTAAGAATTGTCCCAAGATTGTTCTGCCATAATCGTCCCAAAATACTAGCTTTTTGAGCTTTTTCCACTGAAAAGCTGACACTTTTTTAGAGCAAAAAATGCTACAACCAATATCAGTCAATGCTTTGATATTTAATCAGTAAGCCCTAAAGTAATTTTAAGAAAAAAAGAAAAATACTTTCTTTGGGAAAAAGTTAAATATCGGCCCTTCCTTACTCGGACTCAAGGTCCAAGCACAAGTGCCTAGTTTTTCACTATAATTAGGCAGATAGTCACCATCTAAAAATGATGCAATAGAAGCAATACTTGTATAAGTCTACCTGTTGGTGTCTCTAAAAATATTATTCTATATTCTTCAAATAAGTAACCGCTCAACTAAACTTACTCAAACTGAACGAGAAAGTCTGAAAGTCTAGTCAAACGCAAGTGGGTCAAGCACTACAGGATTAAACGGCAAACCCTTTATTCCCCAAAAACATCGGGAATTACTTTTTTAGTAATATTAAATGCTCCATTAATATCAGAATTTAATAAGTTATTATCTCCTGTTTTATACAATCCTCTAGCCATTATTTATCATTTAAATATCGGTTTTGACTAACCTTATGTTGGTAGTTCATCTCTATCTAAAGAACTTGATTATGATGCACCAGGATTCTTCGGTAATTATTACTTTTAACCCTTTTCATTGAGCTTTAATTGATCAAAAAAACAAAAAAGTAGATAATAAAGTGTTAAGTGTTTAAAACTGTTTTTTTGAACGCTCATTTAAAGTATTTTCTACGCAACTCAAATATGACTGCTATAGATATGATGCTTACTTTTAAGCTACATTTCAATTATTAACTTAAAGGGTAAATGCACCACTTTAATCTACTGTTAATTTTCATGTTGGCGATTCATTACACCATTACTCTCAAACTAATTTTTTGTATTTGTAATTATTCTATACTGGCAACGCGGAAACCCATTTGACACTCATACTGATCTGGTTGAGTATCTGCTAACTTAGGAACTGGATGACCACAACGTAATTGACCACCTTTCCATCGGGGTTGACCACTTCTATCGGCTAACAAACAACCTTGACAAACTTGTTGAGGAGCAACTAGCTGATTTTCCATTAAAATAACTAACATAAATTACACCTCCAGGAATATCCCATCTGGTGTATCCATTGTAAGCGATGATTATAGCAGAAGTAGGTATATTGGTACAGAAATTAACATTTACTGAAGATACTATTGATCAGATAAGCAGAGAAGGAAAAGAATAGAACATAAAAAGAGGACTGAAAATACAGTAAGTTAATGATGAAGTCAAAAGTCATTTCAGGAAATTATTTCATATCTAAAAGTATGAAAATTTTGACTCACTTCCACTGATTTAAAAATAATTTGTAGTAATCAACTATTTATTCCCCCGCAATAGACCAAATTTTATTAATCCTCGTTCATATCCACTACTCATTAACTCTAGGGAAAGGGCGGCTTGAATTGTTGTCCAACCACTAAAGAGTAAGTTCATAATTACTTTAGGGTCAAAAGCTGATTCGATCACAACATTCCAGAAGGGAGCAGCAGCAGTTGACCAGTCAGCAGTGCAGATATTTTGAAAGCCGATATTTTGGGCGATCGCTTCATACTCTGGCAAAGAAATAACATAGGGCAAAGCATAGACCCGATAAATTTCGGCTAGATGTCTCCTTTCATTGTCAGTTAGTTGTCCATCGGGGCCATCAACTGGACGATGACACCAAGTAGCCATAATTATAGTTCCACCTGGTTTGAGGACTCTATAGCATTCTTGCAAAAATTTCTGTTTATTAGGCATATGTTCTCCACTTTCGAGAGACCATACTAAGTCAAATGATTCATCAGCAAAGGGCATTTCTAAAGCATTTGCCACTATAAAATTAGTAGATTGACTTAAGTTGGCTACATCAGCTCGTTCTTTGGCTCTTTGGGCCTGGACGGGAGAAAGGGTAATACCTGTGGCAGTGGCATGAAATTTTTCGGCCAAGTACAGTGTACTACCGCCAATACCACAACCGACGTCCAGGATAGAGGTGGGAGGCCAAAAATTTGATTTTTCATTTAATGCTCCCCATTGAAGTAGTTCTTCAATCATGTCTATTTGAGCTTGTCGTCTATTTTTTTGCTGCTTACCATCTTGTCCATAATGGCCATGGTGCATGTGTTCGCCCCACGCTTGTTCCCAGAGACTGGAGGAAGCATCATAGAATTGTTGAATTTGTTCGATTAAGGTTGAGGTCATAATTATTAATCAATTGAAGAAGGAGTCAGGAGACAGAAGACAGGAGACAGAATCAATATATATATTTAACATAAAAGTTAAAGGTTAAAAGTTATTTTGTCTAGGGAAAAAAGTTTAAGTGTTTGTAATTTGAGATGTTAATTTATGCCATTATTACTGTACATTGCCAGAAGTTATTTGTGATTGAGAGTAAGCATTCCCTGCGGAATACTGCGCAAACAGTTATTAACATTTCCGTTTGTCATGCTACGCAAATAGTTTTTGAACGTACAGAACTTAATAAGGTTAGTTTGTTACCTTTTTCTTTTCTGTGGAATTCTGCGTAAATATAATTTTGAATTCTCCTGATAAAATAATAAGCTGATAGCTGATAGCTGACTGCTTTTTGCGCAGCATTCCGTAGGAAATGCTTACTAAATATACATACTAAAAATTTGAAATGAGTGTAGCTAGAACTGTATGTCAAGGTTTTATTGCTGTTATTATTATTGGTGCGATATTACTCATGTTACCTATTTCTATGAGTAATGGAAATTGGAGTCATCCTGTGACTGCTTTGTTCACAGCAACTTCTGCTGTTTGTGTGACTGGACTTTCTGTTGTGAATGTGGGGGAATATTATTCTTTTTGGGGGCAATTTTTCCTATTGTTATTGGTTCAAGTTGGAGCTTTGGGTTATATGACTGCTACAACTATTCTTTTGTTGTTGCTTGGTCGTAAGTTTCGTCTGCGGGAAAAAGTGGCTCTTCAGCAATCTTTGGAACAGGTAGGATTAGCTGGTGTAGAACCTTTAATTAAGTCTATTTTGGCTACAACTGTTGTGTTTGAATTGACTGGTATTTTGTTACTTTTGTTTGTTTTTGTTCCGAATTATGGGTTTAAAGATGGTTTTTGGTATTCTATTTTTCATAGTATAAATGCTTTTAATAACGCTGGTTTTAGTTTATATGCAGATGGGTTTATTAAATATGCAAAATCTCCGTTACTAAATTTGGTGATTACTGGCTTGATTATATTTGGAGGATTGGGTTATCAAGTGATTATTGAGATATATTTATGGCTGAAAAGTCGTTGGCAAAAAGAGCAAGTTTTTCACACTTTTTCTCTACATTTTAAAGTGGTTACTAATACAACTATTTTTTTATTGATTTTTGGTTTTATTGCTTTTTTTATTGCTGAATTTAACAATCCTCAGACTCTAGAAAGTTTCAAACTAGGGCAAAAATTAATTGCTGTTTGGTTTCAATCTGTTACTACTAGAACGGCGGGTTTTAATACTATTGATATTGGGCAATTGACTGATGCTGGTTTATTTATCACTATTGCTTTAATGTTTATTGGTGCAAGTCCGGGTAGCACTGGGGGGGGTATTAAAACTACAACTTTTAGAATATTATTTAACAGTACAAAAGCAGCTTTACAGGGTAGGGAAGAAGTTTTATGTTATCAACGTAAGATTCCAGTTATAGTTATTATTAAGGCTATTGGTGTGGTTTTTGCTTCAGCTTCATTAGTGGCGATCGCTACTACTTTAGCTGCTTTTGCTGACCCAGAATTAGAGTCAATTCAAGTTTTTTTTGAAGTTGTATCTGCTTTTGCTACTGTTGGTTTATCTACGGGGGTTACTTCTAATTTTACAATTCCAGGACAGTTAATATTGATTTTAACTATGTATATAGGTAGGGTGGGTGTCTTACTATTAGTATCTACTATTTTTGCTGAACAAAATCCTAGTGCGGTTCAGTATCCAGAAGAAAATTTATTTGTATAGCAATTCTCATATTGGTGAGTTCAATAATGAATAATTAATAATGAATAATTAATAATTACCTCTCCTTGAAAAGAAGAGGATTGACTAATAATGATTTTTTTTTTATTATCCCCTTAAAAGGGGAGGCGCATACCCACAATTTTTCGGTACAAAATTCGTTTGTTTTAGGGAGTAGTTAAACAATTAATAATGAATAATGAATAATGAATAATTAACAATTACCGAATAATTAATAATTAATAATTAAATAATTCGCGCCTTGAAGCCTCCTCTTTTAAGGGAAAAAAAGCGGTCGTTAGCGTAGCTTCCCGTAGGGTGGGATGGATGGGTTTCCTAACCATATCCAATGGACCAAGAGAAGAAATAATATTTCCTTATATTCAATTCCGTAGCGGTTTTAACTTTCTTGTAATTATCAATTATCCATTATCAATTATCAATTAATGAACTCTCCTTGAAAATAAGAGGATTGATGCTTAAGGAAAATTTTTTCTTTCCTCTTGGTTGATTGGATATCAGCGAGGAGACTTGTTCTTGCAGACCTGCTCCGCTAACGCCATCCCACCCTATGGGAAGCTCCGAATATCGACCGCTTTTCTCCTTTAAAGGAGAGGCTTTAAACTTTAATTATTCGGTAATATAAAAGAAGAAAAACAACTGCAACTCAGTATCTTGATAAACGCTATATTGATGCTAAAGTTAAAAATACACCAAAAAAAACTAAGAGAACAAATTTAGTTAGTTGTAAAAAATTTTTCTCAGCATTGGTAAAATCTGAAAATAGATATTTTGGAGGCAACGTTATTTTTACTATTGACAATATGGAAACTATAACGTTGAATTTTTAGTGAAATTATCGTCTTGGAATTTTTGGCAAAATTTAAAATCTGAAACTAAACAATTTGCAGTAATTGGTTTGGGGAGATTTGGTAAAGCAGTATGTTTAACTTTGCATAATTTAGGTTATCAAGTTTTGGCTATTGATAGAGAAGAAAAAAGAGTAAATCAAGCTATAACTGACAAAATATGTTCTCATGCTTTAGAGCTTGATGCAACAGAAATGAATGCTATTAAACAAGCTGGTATTTCAGATTTTGATACAGTAATTGTGGCAATTGGCAATTATTTGTCGGAAAGTATTATTACTACTCTTAATCTTAAGGAAGTGGGAGTAAAATTTGTAGTAGCTAAAGCTTCTTCAGAGACTCATGTCAAACTTTTAAACAAGATTGGAGCAGATTATGTGGTATTTCCAGAGAGAGAAATGGGTTGCGAACTAGCACGATTATTGAGTAAACCTAGAATACTCGATAAATTTGATATAGACCCAGATAATAGTATCGTAGAAGTTATTGTACCAGAAAAATTTGATGGTAAAACTATTGCTGATTTAGAACTACGGAATAAATATGGTTTAAATTTACTGGCAGTGAGCGACCGAGGTGAAAAATTTCAAATTAATCCGAAGCCTAGTACAATTTTAACTAAAGGAATAATAATGATTGTACTTGGCTCTAATCAAGATATTAATCGCTTGCCAAATTAATGGGTGCATCTCAATTTTGAATAAAGCCAAAAATTTATTGCTTTTAGGCAATAGGCAACAGGCAACAGCTCATCTGGCAACATATAGGAAAAAAGTATTTTTGCAAATACTTAGATGCACCCAAATTAATATTACCGAATAATTAATAATTAATAATTAAATAATTCGCGCCTTGAAGCCTCCCCTTTTAAGGGAAAAAAAGTGCTAGGATATTTCCTTATATTCAATTCTGTAACGGTTAAAACCCGAGGTAATTATCAATTATCCATTGTCAATTATAAATTAATGAAGGCGCTTTTCATTTAAGTAGACTACAAAATTATTTTTGCTTAGGGAGTAGGAAGTAGGGAGTAGGGAGTAGGGAGTAGAAAAATGCTTTTATTACCGAAAATTTGTGGTTTAAAGCCTCCCCTTTTAAGAGGATAAAAAGAAAAATTTTCCTTTTAGTCAATCCTCTCCTTTAAAAGAAGAGGTAATTATTAATTATTAATTATTAATTATTAATTATTGAATGTAGTCTATCTATGTGAAAACTGCTATAAAATTATCGTAAATTAAAATAAAAATCATTCAAGGTAGTTATGGGAGAAATTTCACATTATCAGGAAGCAAAAATCACAACTAATTTGGTGCAAAAATATTTCCCATGGCTATACAGTTTTTGGAAGTTTGCACGTCCCCATACAATTATTGGTACAACATTAAGTGTATTGGCAATATATCTAATTGCTCTGGGCGATCGCTCTAATTTTTTCAATCAATCTTTTTTCATCTATAGTTTAATTTTGTTTTTGGTAACTTGGATAAGTTGTCTATGTGGAAATATTTATATAGTAGGATTGAATCAATTAGAAGATGTCGAAATAGACCGAATTAATAAGCCTCATCTTCCTATAGCTGCTGGTGAATTTTCCCGATTTTCTGGTCAACTAATTGTGGCAATAACGGGAATTTTGGCTTTAAGTTTGGCTCTAGTTGGCGGGCCTTTTTTATTAGGTACGGTAGTAATAAGTTTAGTAATTGGTACATTTTATTCTTTGCCTCCTATTAGATTAAAAAGATTTCCTTTTTGGGCAGCGTTATGTATTTTTACTGTGCGGGGAGTAATTGTTAATCTAGGGTTATTTTTAAGCTTTGTTTGGGGATTAGAAAAAGTTGAGAAAATTTCAGGAAGTTTCCATCAATGGATAGAAGGAGTAGGTGAAATAATTCTCCTCAAAAAAAGCTTGATAATTCCCGAAATTCCTCCCACAGTATGGGCGCTAACTTTGTTTGTGATAGTCTTCACTTTTGCCATTGCAATTTTTAAGGATATTCCAGATATTGAAGGAGACCGTAAATTTAATATCACTACATTTACAATTAAATTAGGAGCATTTGCTGTCTTTAATTTGGCAAGGTGGGTATTAACAATTTGCTATGTCGGTATGATTATATTGGGCGTACTTTGGTTGGCAAATATTAATTTGATTTTTTTGGTAATAAGTCATGTATTAGCTTTGGGAATAATGTGGTGGCGTAGTCAAAAAGTAGACCTGGAAGATAAAAGAGCGATCGCTGATTTTTATCAATTTATTTGGAAATTATTTTTCCTAGAATATCTAATTTTTCCTATGGCTTGTCTTTTTTAAAATACCTCTACTAAATGAATAAGTATTAAACAAGATGTCTGATGAAATAACAAATTTTGTTTCAAGTTTGCCCAAAACAAACGCCAAACAATCAACCAGAAGATACTTTTGAAATAAAATATACTGGAGAGTGGAATTATCAAATTGAAGCTGGTAGTACAAAGGTTTTTATTGATGGCTATCGCGGAAAAATAATTTTGGAGACTAAGTATTTCATTAATTGATAATGGATAATTGATAATTGATAATTACCTCTGGTTAAAACCGTTACGGAATTGAATATCAGGAGATATTATTTCTTCTCTTGGTCGATGGTCGGATAGCGAGGAGACCTCGCCATCTCACCCTTCGGGAAGCTACGCTAACGACCGCTTTTTTCCCCTTAAAAGGGGAGGTTTCAAGGCGCGAATTATTTAATTATTAATAATTAATAATTAATAATTTGGTAAAAAATCCTCAGAGAAGTCCCTTTATTTCTGGTTCTCGCATACCAGAAATGATACGCCAAAAAATTCTTAACCAGATCACAGATGAGATAAAAAGGATTGGTATAGTAATTGGGGATTCTGGAAATCCCTTTAATTCCCTAGAAGTAATTACTAATCATCCAGGTTCTCAATTATTCTTTGAGAGTTTGCTTAAAGAGTTTGATATTCCAGGTAGAGTTTTACTTGTAGAAAAATAATAAGGAGTAAATCATGCAATTACTGATTTTATTTATCGGCGAAAATGAACGATTCGACCAAAATAAACTGGTGGATATTGTTAAAAATATCCCAGGAATTGAAAATATCCGAGAAGGAGAATTTGTCAGTTCTATCCTAGAGTTTGAATTTAGGGAGGAAGCTCACACGGATTATGGCACGGATATACGGATTAAGAGTCTACTACAGTGCTTCTGAGTGGCGATCGCGAAACTATTAGTATTTCTGGGCTAGGAGATGCTAGTTTAAAAATTGCTTTGTCAATTCAAAAATGCTATCCTCAACCAATTATAGCCGTGGATTCAGATTACAGTTTCGAGCTAGTTTTAGATAAGATAAATTCGCTGGAGCAACTGCATCAAAAAATCTTAGAGTCGTCTTATCAAACAGTCAGTTAAGATTAATTTTTTCAGTAACATCGTGGTAGGCAATAATGTACAAAAAACAAGCAGCAGATACAACAATAGAAGCTGAAAAAATCTGGTTTTAACTCATAGTTTAAATGCCTATAGAAACGAGAATAATGCAACATCCGTATAATTTTAATGCTTCCTTAAATTCTTGATTCTCCAGGTGTAATTTAGCTAAACTAACCAATAAATTTATATATTCATCTTCAGCACGTTCATAGTATTGATCCAGGGTTTGTTTGAGGTATTATATTTCGGATTTGCCAACAAAACTTTTAACTTCTACTGCTATTTTATGCCCTTCTTTTTCCGCAGCTAAGAGTTTTTCGGCTCCTAAATCAATAAAGATATCTTTTTGACCAATTTTCAGACTTAAAGGATCGTCGGTAATTACCCATTCATCTTTAATTAGTGCTTTTTTAACGCATTCGTGGTAAATATCTTTGGCTGGAATTTTTAAGAATAAATAATGACTCTTCTTATATCTAAGACGTTATAGTTTTGGTTTACAATATATATTGTCTTAGCTTAAGTCCTGTCACAATTAGTCAGATGAATCTATAACCAGGAAAAGTATATATTGTGGAAGCTAGACCTGGAAATAAAGAATATTTGACTGTCAAAGTACATTCCCTAATTACTCGAATAGAAAAATTAGGTATAACTACTCGTTGTATTCGGCTCAGAGAAGAAAATATTATTTATTGTGTACAGCATCAAAAATTAGCTGAGTGATGAAAAACATAAAATCAATAGTGCTGACATTGGCTTTAGCCTTTCTGTTTTGTTTCATTAACCTAATGCCTGTTGCCTATGCTTGCACAGGTATCACCCTAACAGCAGAAGACGGGGCTATAGTCTATGGTCGAACACTGGAATGGAGTTCATTTGATTTTAAATCTCGAATATTGCTCCTGCCCAGGGGCCATGAGTTTGTTACTGAACTGTCTGATGATGAGAATGTCCATTTACCTGGTATAAAGTGGACTGGCAAATATGGAATAGTAGGATTAGATGGTCTAGAGAAGCCAATTATCCTTGATGGTATAAATGAAAAGGGATTGGCTGCCGGACTCTTTTATCATCCAGGCTTCGCTGAATATATAGATTATGATCCAACCATCGCAGACAAGTCAATGGCACCCACCGATGTTGGCAACTATCTTCTTTCCACTTGTGCCACAGTAGATGATGTCCGTGAGGCAATAAACTCGATCATAGTGGTAAATGTTGTGGAACCAGCTCTTGGGATACCTGCACCAGCTCACTTGATGGTTAGTGATCCTTCAGGCGAACAGATCGTCATCGAATGGTCACAAGGCAAACCAAAAATCTTTGATGCGGAACTAGGGGTTATTACGAATGCCCCAACATATGACTGGCATATTACTAATTTACGAAATTATGTCAATATATCTCCTGTAGCTCTTCCAGATCAGGAAATTGGCTCAATTGATTTTAGCCCATTAGGTGGCGGTAGTGGAATGATTGGGCTTCCAGGAGACTTTACACCTCCATCACGTTTTATCCGTGCTGTTGCTTTTTCTCAAACTGCAAGAGAAACCACTGACGGACCTGAAACGATGTATGAATTATTTCGTATACTTGACAATTTTAATGTTCCCCTTGGAGCATCTGAGGGAAATGACGATATAGACACATCAGGTATGCGGAGTTCAACCCAATGGACAACGGCTCACGATATCACAAACAAGGTCATCTATTACCATACTCAAAACAACCGTCAAGTCCGCAAGATTGATGTTGGTAGCTTAGACTTTGAAACTATTAGCGATATACAGACTTTCCCCCTTGATAGGCGGAAGAAGCAGAATATCAAGGATCGGACTCCCAGGAAGCTTAAGGTTTCATCCTAACTTTAGGCAATACTTTTAGATTTTAAATTGAAGATTGAAAATTGAATAAGTAAGGAATGAGGATTTTATTATCTACACAAGTAAAATTGCTTAAAGTCCTCACCTGAGTTATTTCAAAAAAATTCTGGACTTTATTTAATCTTCATTTCTAGTAGTGGGATATCAACAACTCCCACTATCTAACTTTTGATGCGATAGAAATTAAGACCTCTCATCCAACCTTCCTGTTTTCTTCAAGGGAGGGGGGTTGAGGGGTTATACAATTTTTCAATGGGATTTTGTTTTCGATGCTATATCTCTCTCAGGAATTTATAAATTTAGTATTAGGTTCTTTTTATACATATTGATATTGAGCAATTATATAGTCAGATTAAACAATCTAATGATTTTGATTTTTCAGCAATGTCGCGCCGGAAACAAGTACAACTATTTTCTACAAATAAATTGATTTATATTGTTTCCCCTGAAGATATTGTTTTACAGAAATTAAGATGGTACAAAATAGCGGATAATTATTCTCAAAAACAATGGCGCGATGTATTAGGAGTTTTAAAAGCTAGACGAAAAATATTGGATTTTGACTATTTGAAACTGTGGAGTAACTATCTAAAATTAACTCCAGAATTAGAAAAAGCTTTTGATAAAACAAACTTGACTTGATATTACTAAACTAGGAAACTCTATATTCACTTTTAAGTTGAAGTCAAAAGTCAAAAGTCAAAATTCAAAAGTAAGAAAATTTATAATTTTGTCTGACTTTTAACAATTAAACTACCTCGAAATTTGAGATAAATATCTCGTAACAATTTGAAAAAAGAATGTTATAAATTGTGCAATTACTGATTTTATTGATCGGCGAAAATAAACGATTCGACCAAAATTAACTGGTGGATATGGCCAAAAATATCCCAGGAGTTGAAAATATCCGAGAAGGAGAATTTGTCGGATCTATTCTGGAGTTTGAATTTAGGGAGAAAGCTCACACGGATTATGGCACGGATGTACGGATTAAGAGTCTACTACAGTGCGTCTGAGTGGCGATCGCGAAACTATTAACATTTCTGGGTTAGGAGATGCCAGTTTAAAAATTGCTTTGTCAATTCAAATTAGTCATATATTTGAAAAATTTTATCTAAATGTTGGCATTTATACCCGCGCTCTCCGCAGATCGGGAGCGTCGGGATGAATGCCAATCAATTTTGCGGTTTCACACAGAATATGTTAGAATCTAAACCTAGAATTAGCAAGCAGTAANTTAACAGTGTAGGGATCATTAATACACCGAACCAACCGATGTATAAACGATTGTCTGTGCTGGTAATCCAGCTACAGAACTTTTCCCATACGTTGGCGTTTTCACGCTGTTGTAAGGTAGTTGTCATTGATTTATAATTGCTATGTATTTTTCAAGGTTCTCGAAAGCGTTTTTGCTTTCTTGTTTACTATATTAATCATCTAATTTAGTTTTGTAAAGGGTTTTCAGAAAAGTCTTTTTGAATTTTATGATAAGTTAGACTTATGCTTTGTCCTTGAGACTCCTAGAGATGGGGGGATGGGGAGATGGGGAGATGGGGAGATGGAGAGATGGGGAGATCAAGACACCTAGAAACAAAAATAAGAGTGCACAGTTTTATATCAAGTCTCATTAAATTAGCCATAATAAATTAGCTATCTTTAGTCATCTGTAAGATGACTCTTGAGTTGTATGCCATCTTTATTATGTTGTTGTGGTTAATCATTGCAACTTGATATTAGGCGTGCCACTCCACTAGATTATCTATAGCATCACGCAAATAGGGCGCAGACATTCCCATATTCCTCTACTCCCTACTCCCTCTTCACTCAAATTTATTGGAAAACGCCAAAGAACGTACTGCTATATCTAGAATTACCCTGGAGGCCACTGCATTTGACGACCTCCAAGAATATGAAGATGTAAATGAAAAACAGTTTGACCAGCTTCAGCTCCATTATTAATCACTACACGATAACCATTTTCAAGTCCTGCTTCTTTAGCAACCCGCTTGGCCGTCAGCAATAAATGTCCCATCAAACTATGGTCTTCAGGTGAAGCATCGGCTAACTTGGGAATAGGCTTTTTCGGAATCACAAGGATATGAACGGGAGCTTGAGGATTAATATCTTTGAAGGCGAGGGCCATGTCATCCTCATAAACAATGTCCGCCGGAATCTCGCGCCGGATAATTTTACTGAAAAGAGTGTCTTGCTCGCTCATTTATCTATATTCAAACAACTCACTATATAATTTAAAGAATAAAGGAATATGTTAGCTAGAGTCTGGAGTGCATCAATAATTGGCATTGAGGCCGTCAAAGTGGGTGTGGAAGTCGATGTATCGGGGGGACTGCCGAAAGTTGTCGTTGTGGGATTGCCAGATGCAGCAGTTCAAGAATCAAAGGAAAGAGTCAAAGCTACTCTCAAAAATTGCGGTTATGCCTTCCCCATGCGGAAAATTCTGGTTAATCTCACCCCCGGAGATTTACGCAAGGAAGGCCCCAGTTTTGACTTACCTATTAGTATCGGAATTTTAGCTGCCTCGGAACAAGTGAATGCAGACTTGCTCGGAGACCATCTATTTTTGGGAGAAGTTTCCCTTGACGGTACATTACGACCAGTAGCTGGGATTTTACCTATTGCCGCAGCAGCAGAAAAAATGGGAATCAGCGGGTTAGTTGTGCCTGCTGCTAATGCAAAGGAGGCGGCGGTAGTTAAGGGGTTATCGGTTTATGGATTTGACAATATATTTGATGTCACGGATTTTTTGAATAATCCCACTAACTTTTCTCCTGTAGAAGTAGATATTGCTGAGATTTTGGCAAAACAACAATTTTCTGGTTTAGATTTAAAAGAAGTTAAAGGACAAAATCATGCTCGTCGTGCTTTGGAAATAGCTGCTGCTGGAGGGCATAATTTGATTTTTGTTGGCCCTCCTGGCAGTGGGAAAACAATGTTGGCGCGACGTTTACCGGGAATTTTGCCTCCGTTGAATTTTGAGGAAGCGTTGGAAGTGACTCAAATTTATTCGGTGGCGGGGTTGTTGAAAGATAAGGGGACTTTGGTGAGCGATCGCCCGTTTCGCAGTCCCCACCATTCTGCTTCTGGGCCGTCTTTGGTGGGTGGAGGGAGTTTTCCGCGACCGGGAGAAATTTCTTTATCTCACCGAGGGGTATTATTTTTGGATGAGTTAACGGAATTCAATCGCAATGTTTTGGAATATCTGCGTCAACCTTTGGAGGATGGGGTGGTGACAATATCTCGCACCCGAATGTCGGTGGAATTTCCGGCTCAGTTTACTTTGGTTGCCAGTACAAACCCTTGTCCATGCGGTTATTATGGAGATCCGATTCAACAATGCACTTGTTCGCCACGGCAACGAGAGCAATATTGGGGAAAACTTTCGGGACCGTTGATGGATAGGATAGATTTACAGGTGATAGTTAGTCGGTTGAAACCGGAGGAAATTACGAGGCAGGAAACTGGGGAAGGGTCGGTTGATGTGAGGGAGAGGGTGAAAGTTGCACGCGATCGCGCACGACATCGGTTTAAGGATGAGGTTGGTTTAAGTTGTAATGCTCAGATGCAGAGTCGTCATTTTCGCAAGTGGTGTAAGTTGGATGATAGCAGTCGGAATTTATTGGAGGGGGCGATCAGGAAATTAGGGTTGTCAGCGAGGGCGAGCGATCGAATTTTGAAGGTGGCAAGGACTATTGCTGATTTAGCGGGGGATGAGGAGTTGAAACCTGCTTATGTTGCTGAAGCAATTCAGTATCGGACAATTGATAGAATGCAGTAATATCATGTTCGGTTGAATACTTATACTTTGAAAAAAGGAAGGCAGAAGGCAGAAGGGAAAGAAAAGTTCAAAGGGAGAAGGTTTTTTATCACTAATTATTCGGACATGATTTAATTGATTAAATAATGAAAAAAACAATGGTTAATCAAACTAGAAAAAATCGCTATCTTATCACTTTGTTAATAACTATATCTTTAGTATTTTTACTGGAAATATTCTTCAATAACACTCCCAAAAGTGTTAATGCACAAGAGTATGAAAATTTTCCATCCAGCTATGTTGGCATTTGGGAAGGTTCTGGCGTTCAAAATACAGGTAGCGAGTGGTCAATTTTTCTAGCACTAATTCCTGGACCGATTGATTCCATTGTTGGAACTATTGCTTATCCATCTTTAAGATGCGGAGGTGAATTAACACTTCAGAAATTTACAGAAGAAAAGATTGAATTATTTGAAAATATTACCTACGGAAAATCATCTTGTGTGAATCAAGGGTATATTACACTTGAGTTTGTTTCTAGAAGAAAATTGAATTATTACTACAAAAATCAAACTGGTGATGAAAACTACACAGCTAGTGGTATTGTCAGAAAAGTTAGTAGTAATTAAACCTGAAGTTAACAGCAACAGAATAATACAAGGTAGGAGATAAACAAACTTGCCAACTGCTGAACAAAGCATCAGATGTCTCATACTTTGTCAATCTTTAACTAATATATTCACTCCTATTTTTCTTGTTCGTCTAGACGAGCGAACGGGTAATTTATTTATCTTGGCAGTAGATAATATAGAGATAGAAATATATGCCGATGGTACTTAGAGGTTCTTATGATGAAACCAGATTTTTACAGCATGAATAAAGCTCAACTTAGAGCTTATGTTATTGCTAACCCCGATGATAATAAAGCATTTCATCTATTTGTTGATCGCTTTACTTATGAAGCTCCAACAGAAACTTTTGATATTCCGAAATCAATTGCTGAAGTTGAAGAAGTTGATATTTTGATTAGAAAAAAGTTAGAGCAACTCAAAAAAAAATAGATGCACAAATTATAGAGGTATGATTTTATATCATGTCCGGATAATCAGCGGTCGGAAAACTTTACTCTGTTCTAGCCTTTTCTTTCCTTCTGCCTCCTGCCTCCTGCCTTCTGCCTTCTGCCTTCCAACAACTTTCAGGAAAATGTTATGATGCTATTAGTAATCAAGATAACGAAATTTATCTTACTGTAGCTTATCTGTAAAAATTAGCAATGAATATTAGTTTAAATTCAGAACAAATTGACTTCATTCAACAAAAATTAAAAAGTGGCAGATATCAAGATGCCAATGAAGTTATTGTCGAAGCTTTTAGATTATTAGAATAACTAGATATAACCTATCAAATATGGATAGAATAAACTCAATAAAAAGTAGATATAGCTATTGAATAAATCAGACGAGGTGAAGGAATAGAAGGAGAAATAGTTGTTAATCAGTTGAAAGAAAAGTTACGTCAATTTCGTCAAAAATAAGTATTATATGAATCACTATATTATTGCTCCCTCTGCTAGTAAATATTTAAACGAAATTATAGATTATTTTGCCGATTTCAATGTTACCAGAGGAGAAAGTTTCATTGCTGCCTTTCAACAAAAGTGTCAAAACTTAATCAATTTTCCCATGATGGGACGCAGTAAAATAAATTGGCTAATCTATTAAAAAGATTTTTTAGTCTTTTCACTGTATTCAATCTCATTTTTATATAAATGCAATCCTGTTTTTCCCAGACTTACTTAGGGCTTGCTGATTAAATCTCAAAGCATTTCTACATAAAGGTTTTAGCCTTTTTTTGCCCTTGAAAAACTGCCTGGTTTCCAGTCTAAAATGCTCATGCTAGGAGCGTATTTTAGGCTCATAGTTGGGTAGAAAAATCCCAGTTACTCCTACCTCCTCGCTCCCGATCCTTTTCTCCTGTCTTCCCCTCCTGGGAGGGGTCAGGGGTGGGTTTTCTCCTGTCTCCTGTCTCCTACCCCTACTAAAAGACTTTTGAGCGCAAACCCTACTTAAACTTCATTTCCCATCATAACCTTACCTCCGATCAAAACAGCATATCTGGCCACATACCACATCATCCCTAAATTCCCCAGCAACAAACAACCAAGAAAGTCAAAACCGGGAGGAGCGATCGCGAAACCAATAAAGTCTTGCTTGGCAACCAGAAATACCAGACTCCTTAAATTCAATTATCCTCAAATTCAATTATCCTCAGATTTCATCAACAGTATTCGTAGTCCCAAACTCCTATAATGTTCGCGTCAACTGTAGCTAATTTCAACTCATAGTAAATAGCTGAACAATAAATCTGTCTGCGGGGTCTTGACAGAGTAGTGCAACCTGGCAACTTCAAATAGCGATCGCATGATTAATTTTATCTTCACAAGTTTCTCAGGTTGATCAAGCTAACAGGACTTATCTAATATCCGTATAATTACCGATAAAAACACTTTCTCCTTTTCTTCCTTTTTCTTATTTCTTCTTTCTTCTTAATAGACATCTCCAAAAATCAAAAATCAAATCAATTATCACACATAAATTATCAATTGTATCATGTCCGGATAATAGCGTGATGAAAAAACTTATCATGAGTGCTTACAGCGCTTTTGCTCATTGATAAACCACATCTTCACACATCAAACCTTGTAGGGACATTCCATCGAACGTCCCTACTGTGGTCTACCGTGCAGGAAAACTGCTGTAAACAGTAAATCTTTCTATTTTCCCCTCCTGGGAGGGGGAGGGGCGAGGGGTGGGTTCCCTACTCCCCTACTCCCCTACTCCCCTACTCCCCTACTCCCCTACTCCCCTACTCCCCTACTCCCCGTACGGACGCCCTTATGCAACGTCCCTACCCCGCTCCCCTACTATCTTAATAATAAGTATTCAACCGGACATGATATTATTTCTCCCTACTGCCTACTGCCTACTGCCTACTGCCTCTTTTGGAGGAGATGTCTAATACATTAATTGGCTACCCAAAATATAAAATAATAACGAAAATTAATTTTCTACTTCTTCGTATTTTGCCATAGTGTGGCTTTGACTTTCAGTATATTCAACAATTAGGCCATAAAATTCAGAGTTTTATGAAGCTTTGATGAAGTTATTCAATGTTCTAGTACTTTACAAAAACTTCATAAATCATACTTGGTATTTAAGGCTCAAACCCCCAACTAGACATAACTATAGCGATTTAAAATACCTAAAGTATACCTAAAGTATATTTTTGGGAATTCATTTTTTACTTAAATATTACTACAAATGATTGCAGGTAAAGATTGTTACTCACCTTCTTAAGGCTGATCACTACAAAGAAGTTTATACCTTCAATAAAATAGTGAAATTATAAATAATAATAAAAACCATAAAACCCTCTATACCTCTATATATTTATACTATTTGTCTATTTATTCTTAAATTAGCACTATCAATATAATTCAATAAACCATATTTTTTACAGTTTTTCATGGCAAAAGTTTTTTTTCATAAACAGGTATTGTGCTGGCAATAATTTGTTGCAAAGATTTTAGAAATAACAAGTTTTTTAAGATTGAAGTTAATTATGAAGCTTTGATGAAGTTCAGTAGAAGTACTTGCACTTCAAGTAAATTTTCCATTATTATTGATTGTGATGTAAATCACTAAAAGATTAATAATTTCTACTCTATATTTTTTTGAATAAGAGATAGAGGTGAGCTAATTGAGGCTTACTACATATATGCTTATTTTTGATCTGCGGGAGGGCTTATGTTAAGACAAAATAATTTAATTCAGGGTTCTTATTCTACTTTTGAGCGTGAGCGTAAAAATAGTAAGACCAAGAAATTAGTATTAAAAACATTAATATTTACAATTATATGTGGAGATGCTCTATTTTTAACTGGAGCGATTGCATATCATTTGTATGATAAATGGGTTATAGCCAATCAACCTATATATCCTACGGAAATTCCTGCGATATCTCCTACAGAAATTCCTTGGCTCAAAACTAAAGAAGAATGTGAACATACTGGTAGAGTCTGGCAAGGTGGAGAATGTCTAGATAGCGAACATAGTCATTTATTTTAAATATTTTTAGTAGTTGTATTCAGCTAACTAATTGAATAAAAAAAGCTTTTATGTATAGCATTTAAACTTGAGACATAAAAAAAGAATTAAATGTTTGAGGGTAGTAAGCAACAGAAAACAGTGAAATAGTATAAATAAAGTTTTTGCTAGAAAACAAATTACTGGGAATCAAGCAACAGGAAATCCCTATAATTAAGAGCAACGGAACTTTAGTAAGGATTAATTTTTTCCTAGAGTAAGTGTTTCTGTCTCGAACATATCTTAGTTAAAATATGTAGCAGTTTGCAACTTTCTGAAGGTACAAAATGCTGGAGAAGTAGGCAAAAGCTTAGGAGGGATTGCATTTTTGCGCTTCCCAGAGCTTCTGCTTTTTCGATGCGGAATACTGCGTAATATCATGTCCGCTTGAATAGTTTCACTTAGGAGGAAGGAAGGCAGAAGGGATAAAAGGAGAAAGTTTTTTTTGTCACTAATTATCCGGACATGATATAAATATGTTGCGGAACAAAACGGCTATTGCAGGCATGTCTCTCCAACATTCTGTAGGAAAAACTTGTAGTATCTCGTAGGGTTAGGACAGAGAAAAGTATAAAATTATTAGACTATTTCTATAGAGGCGATCGCTATATTTGGCGTTGCTGAATTGAAGTATGAATGCGCGATTGTTTGGTTCTCGCCTTCGCCCCCGCGCATCCCCCATTCAACAAAAAGCGCAGCATCTTCTGGCTTCCCATCCTTCAAATGCGCAGCATCCTCTGGCTTTCCCCCTTCCCAAGGGGGACGGGAGGGGGATTTTCAAGGGGGACGGGAGGGGGATAAAAAGGGGGACTTTTAGAGTTTTATTCCCCCCAATTTTGGGGGGTTAGGGGGGCTTGCATCATACCCAGAATCAGCAACGCCGACTATTTCTATAGAACCCATTTGAGGTCTATATAATTATGGTAGTCAAGTCTTTTCGCCCATCAATTTTGACCGAAAATCTTCTGTTGGTGTGTTGAATTTTTTGTATGATCACGAACCCACATCTCTCCTCTTCCCTTTTCCCTCTTCCCTCTTCCCTCTTCCCTCTTCTCTCTTCTCTCTTCCCTCTTACCTCCTGTCTCCTGTCTCCTGTCTCCTGACTCCTAGCTAAAAAAACTTGATATTTATGAAGATACCAAATGGGTTCTATAGAGGCGATCGCTATATTTCTCCTTTATATCAAATCCGTTTGATTGAACATAAAAAAAACCTCGAATCGTCATAATTGTACTTACACATTTTTTGACCAGAAAATGTCTGAGAGTCAGTCTGCATAAGGGAATTACGTCAATGCCCTAAAAATGCCTGAAACCCGTGCTTGTGAAGGAATGATACCTTTTTGACGTGAAACTATCTGCCTGTATATATTTGAGACTATTTTATAACTCTATTTTGTGTAAGTCCAAATAGTTCAATTTTTAAGGAAGAGGGGTAAACTACAACACCCTCTATCCCATGGTCAAATACATTTGGGACTGCTTTTCTCATAATGTTCAAAGAACCCCTAAACGGATCTATTTAAAAACAGAGGAGGAGATGAGGGGATGGGGAGATGGAGAGATGAGAGTATTTTTCTACTTGCTTGGTGCACTATTGGGCCGCGAGGGGTCGCATCCGCTTTTTCCCTTATTCTCGTTCCTGAATTTCCACTGGCTCGCTCAGACTGAGGACTGCCACCAAAAGCAAATACAGCGTACAAAGATACCACTCAGGGGTTCTATAGATAATACCAGATTTTAGCCAACAGTTACAAGCCCCTTGCCTTGCCGTATAAATAAAATTCTTGTCTAAATCCGAATTTAGTATTTAGAAGGATTTGTTATTTAACATCGTATACCACATATAATCGTATTTGTCAAAAAGACCTAATCTAAGGGAATTTCTAGTTAGGCTAAAAACCTGGTAATACCAAATCCAGGTATAAAATGAGGCTTGTCCTATTCACAAATCCTATGTATAGCAAAGGCTACAACTTTTTAAAGTACCCTCTTGCTAAGGCGGATTTTGTATAACATCAGCCATGGCCTACATCTAGATAGATTATACTCTTTAGGTATAGCGCTGTGCGCAGGCAACAGCTCCGGAAAGCAACAGCTCCGGAAGGGGGAATAAAAAACCGATAATATAAGACTTTTAGCTATTGGACAGTTTTTGTAATTTGTAAATATGCCAGCGCACATTGCTATATAAGTCAAAAATAACCATAGTTGCACTTTGGTTAAGAGTAGTTATAATACGAAAGAGATTTCCTATATTTCAAAATAACTATGGGCAAATATTTAGATTAGAAAATTTACACAGAAATTAATTAGGGAATAAAAAAATTAGAAACTTTGTGATTCAATTGTTTGATTCAGATAATTCCTAAAATTTACCTAACTTGAAATCAACAATCAATTCTTCTGAATAATAATTTTATAGCTAAAATTAAGAATAAAATACAGAAAAACTAACCAGCAAAAAAAATTAGAACAGATAATTTCAGAATCAAAATCTGAAGCCTAAGAATAAAAGCTGGTAAGTCTGGGAAAAAAGATAATACTTATGGAAATACCATTTGACATAACTCAACTGATTATCCTGACTGTAATCAGTGGTATAGGAGCCCAAGTTCTGGCAGCCTACCTTAAAGTACCTGCGATAGTCTTTTTACTACTGTTTGGTATTCTAGTAGGCAATGATGTCCTGGGAGTGGTGCATCCAAACCTACTAGGTAATGGTCTAGAAGTTGTAGTATCCTTATTTGTAGCCCTCATTCTCTTTGAGGGGGGCTTGAATTTGGAACTTAGAGAGTTAGGAAAAGTTTCCGGTAGTATCCGCAACTTAGTAACCATAGGTACACTGGTAACCTTAATTGGTGGCGGCATGGCCGCTCACTGGTTAGGAGAATTTCCCTGGGCGATCGCATTCCTTTATGCCTCCTTAGTAGTAGTGACAGGGCCAACAGTGGTAGGACCATTGCTAAAACAGGTTTCAGTAGACCGACAAGTAGCTACCTTGTTGGAAGGAGAAGGAGTTCTCATCGATCCTGTAGGAGCAATTCTGGCGGTATTGGTACTGAACATAGTTTTAAATGAAGGCGCTGACCCTTTAGGATTATTTAGGGACCTAGTTGTGCGCTTAGGAATGGGGACTATTATTGGTGCAGCAGGAGGCTGGATTTTAGGATTCACTCTCAAAAGAGCAAAGTTTCTGTCTGAAGAATTAGCAAATCTGGTAGTTTTAGCTGCTCTGTGGGGAATGTTTGGTCTAGCAGAAGAAGTCCGCAGTGAATCAGGATTGATGGCCACAGTCGTAGCAGGAATTTTCGTTGGGGCAGCCGAAATACCAGAGTTACGGTTATTAAGGCGGTTTAAAGGACAACTAACAATGTTGGCCGTTTCAGTGTTGTTTATTTTACTAGCAGCAGACCTATCCTTAGCAAGTATTGTTGCTCTAGGTTGGGGAAGTGTGTTGACAGTTTTAAGCTTGATGTTCCTGGTTCGTCCTCTCAACGTATTAATCTGTACTTGGAATAGTAGGCTGAATTGGCGACAAAAAATGTTTGTCAGTTGGGTTGCTCCCAGAGGAATAGTTTCAGCTTCAGTTTCTTCCTTATTTGCTATCTTGTTAACTCAGAAAGGTCTCAATGGTGGTGACTCTATCAAGGCTTTGGTGTTCTTAACTATTATTATGACGGTATTTAGTCAAGGACTAACGGCAAGATTCGTGGCTCAATTTTTGGGAATTACTTCTAGCGCTGCTACTGGTGCTGTTATTGTCGGTTCAAATCCTCTGTCCCGATTAATTGGACGTCTATTTAAGGACAGGGGTGAATCAGTGGTACTTATAGATACAGATGAGGAAGCTTGTCAGCAAGCAGAAAAGGAAGGTTTGCAAGTATATAAAAGTAGTGCTTTTGATACCAATGTTCTAGAAGAAGCGGGTTTAGAATCAGTAGGAACTTTCTTAGCAATGACTAAGAATGAAGAGGTAAATTTAGTTTTGGCTCAAAGAGCAGCAGAAGAATTTAAGCCACCAAGAGTATTAGCTATTTATCCGAAAAGTCCTCAGAATAAAAGTCTAAATGGTAAAGAGAAGGTTCAACAAGCGTTTACTTCAGAGTTAAATATCAAAAGTTGGAATAAATATCTTTCTGACAGAGAAGTGAAATTAGGGGAAACAGTCCTTAAGCAATTGGGATTTGAGTTCCAAAAGACTCACCTTAAAGCACTTATTCGAGCAGGGGAGTTAATGCCACTTTTGATTGAAAGGCAAGGAAGTCTTCAAGTATTATCTGCCACGGAAAATTGGCAACCAGGCGATCGGATTATTTATTTGCTGCATGACCCTAAACCTAAGCTTCTCAAACGACTATCTGGATCTCAACAATCAACTTTAACTATAGAAAAATATCCAACTGTTGAAGAGGTACCTATTCCTTCTTCAGTTCTCGAATCTGAACTCTGATGGAACGGAGGAGTGAGGAGTCAGGAGGAAAAAAGAAGGAAAAGGAAGAGGAGAAGATAGTTTTTGATCGCTAATTAAACGGACACGATCGGGACTTACGCAAATTCACCTTGAAAACGTCATAATGTAGGGGCGAATGGTATTGGCGTTCCGCCAAGCTCCGAATTGCGCCCTCACTTGATTTAGTGTCCGTGCGTAAGTCCTGATGATATAAGAAGTTATATCATGTCCGGTTAAACAGTGATAAATAAATGGGGTTGCACATTATGGAATGATATTGCCAAAAATTAGTTTAGACTTTGACTAAAAAAAACCTAATATTAATGATTCTAGCAATTGATTAATCCACAATCCAATTCAATCAAAAATCTCAAATCATTCGTCGCTGTGCAACCCCAAATAAATAACTACGGAGTCCTCAGGAGTCAGGAGGACCGAGTCAGGAGGAAAGAGGGAAGAAAGAAGAAGAGGAGGAAAAGGAGAAAGTTTTTTTATAACTATAGTCATTTAACTTTAGATTGAGACAAAGCTTTCTTGCTATGAGGGAGTTTCAGACGAAAAAACGTCTCATTTTTAAGTTAAACTACTATAATTATCCGGACATGATATTAGTAGCAGCTTTCCTCAGGGGATTGTCAGACAGCAGATAGGTAGGTGGCATCGCACCCCAGAATAAATTTGGTAAGGTCTGGGCACAGACAGAGATCACAGTTAGGTTAGCGTTCGCGGAGGGTGGTGTCAGCTGTATCGCCTACTTCAATTGGATTTGGGTTCGCCCGTCGCAAAGAAAATACTGCTGCACAAAGAGCTGAGTTGGCGTTAGCGGAGCGTGGCGTCAGCTGTATCGTTCCTTGGAGTTGGAACAACCTAATTACTTATACCAAACTTTACTGATGCACTACCGAAATTTGTTTGCTCCCCATGAAAAACGGAAAAAATATTCTCTCTCAAGAGAAGAACATTTTTATTATGGCGTTCTTAATGAGACTTGATATTACGGTTCATCATCAACATAAGTCAAACACCAAAAAGTACGATCTGCAAAAAAAATATCTGGGGTATAAATTCTATTTGAAGACGAATGCAAGAAACCAGAAGCACTTTTAGCGACTGTTGCCAAATTTCTGTAAAATTCATAATATTAGACATATCCAGAAAAGAGGGAACAGGGAACAGGAAGAAATAATTGATAATTTATGAATAAGAATTGATTTGATTTTTAATCCAAGGAGATGTCTATTGAAATTTAGAAAGTTAGAAAAGAAAATTTAATGTTAATCAATATAGATCGAACTCATCCACAACTATTAGAAGGTTTAGATATTTGGTTACGTCTAGGTTTAATTTCTGACGATGAAGTTAGGAAACTATGCCAAAAATATTTAAGTTCTCCACTGCCACAACCACAACTGATAGAAACTAAACCCACATTAGTAACTAATATCCAAACAACTCAAAAAGAAACAGATTTACGCCCTACTATCTCTAATAGTCCCACCAAAAAATCTCCTAATTTAATTGCTCAATTATTACAGTCATTGATGGCAGAAATTAGCCTCCGATGGCTACTTTTTTTAGGTTTATTTATGGTGGTAGTATCTTCTGGATTACTTGCTGCGAGTCAGTGGGAAAAATTTCCCCTCACCGGACAATATTTAGTGCTTTTAGCATATACATTATGCTTTTTGGGGGCGACATTTTGGACTAGAAAAATCGGGGGTTTGCGGTTAACTTCTGAGACATTACGATTGGTGACATTACTATTAGTACCTGTAAATTTTTGGGCAATAGATGGTTTAGGTTTGTGGGGAAATATTGGGGAATGGTTAATAGTAGCGATCGCTTCTCTCTTGCTCACTAGCATAATCATTTACTTTGTTGAAGAAGGAAGAAGAAAGAAGAAAGAAGGAAGAGGCGGTGCGACCCCGCGTCGGCGACAGACGCAAGGGAATGCGGACCAAGAGAGGAAAAAGTGGATGGGGACTCAAACCCCAACCAATTGTCAACACCCTGTAGAGGGCGGCGTATTAAATCCAAAAGAAAAAGATAAAAAATTTAATAATTCTGTCTCTACAAATTGGATTTCAATTACTTCGCTGAACTTATTAAGTTTGAGTTATTTACATTATGGTTGGAGATTTTCAGGATTTCCAATTTTGGCAATTTATTTAGGAGTTATTGGTACAGCGATCGCTACTATTTATCAGAACCAAACTCCATCTAGTACAAAAATCAGAGAGGTTGAAAATCAAATTACTACTGGGGACCCGTTAACGGGAATTGCGATTGTAATTTATGCTTTAGGAATTTTGTTAGTTCGAGGAGTTTTTGTTGCCAATGTAGATATTACAAAATTAGGATTAGCTTTAGGAATCAGTGGATGGATTTTATTAAAGAATAATCGGATTCAAAGAACATTATTTATACAAAATCGGATTGGGATTAGTTTGCTGTTAATCGGGTGGTTAGTTTCTGTAGTCGCTCAACCTTGGCAGGCATTTATCATTAGTATTATTGGTTTATTCTTATTAGCAGAAAATCTACAAAAGTCTTGGCGAGGTATTGACCTATCTGCAATTTTTCTGATTGGTTTACAAATAACTTGGTTAGGATGGCGATTAATTCCAGTTCCAACTAGACAAACGTTAGTTACAACAACAACCCAAATTTTTAATGCCCAAAATTCACCAGAATCATTACTCAGTTTAGCTTGGTTTCCCTACTTAATATTTATGGTCTGGATGACAGATTGGATTTATCGCCGTGAACAAATTAACTTGGCTAAATTTAGCGAGAAAATTTGCTTAGGTTTTGGAGTATTTTTAAATATATTATCTTGGCAAAATCCTCTCGTTATATTTCTCAACTTCTTAGCTTCAACTATTACTCTTGCTATTTTTACCTTTCGTCGTCAACCTATCAAAGTTAGCCTTGTTTATCTAACTCATATAACTGGTTTATTATCAATATTTTCTGGGATTAATTATTTCTTGCCTAGTGTAAGTTTAGAAATGTGGGCAATAATTTGCTCAGTAATTATGTTAGGAGAATGGGGAATATTTAGTTTCCAGACAAAGATAACAGCAGAAAGAACAATTGTCACACCCACATCCTCTATTTCACTATTAAATTATTTCTGTTTAAGTTCTTGGCATCTTGGTTTAGTTTTAGCAGTTATTAGTTATATTTTATGGTTGAGTAAGTTAGAATTTTTCCCATCTGATTTTTGCATGGTTATGAATTGCCAATTATCAGCAAAATGGGGAATTATTTGGTTTATTACCCCTCTAGCTCTAACAATTATTGCTAGTGAAGAAGGAAGAAGAAAGAAAGAAGAAGGAAGAGAGAAAGAGCAAAGTTGGAAAAAGTCGATGGGAACTCAAACCCTTGAAGAAGGAAGAAGGAAAAAGGAAGAAGGAAGGAGCGAAGTTGGAAAAAGTGGGTGGGGATTCAAACTCCAACAAATTGTAAACACAGCGGGTGGCGAGGGGGTATTAAACCCAAAAGAAAAAAATCAAATAATATCTTTTAGAAAAAGAGCAAGTGGCTTAAGTGTGGCAGCTGTAATTATGCTACAACTTTTAACTTTATGGCAGCCAGAAACTCGATTAATTGGTTTGGGTTTAGGTACAGCTTTAATGTTAGTTAATACTAAATACTTACTAACTCAAACGGCGTCAAATATTACAGTAGGCTTCGTCTTAATTTTCGTAAGTTTTTGCCTGGGTGAAGGTGTATTAGGTTTGCCTCATGTTTCTGGAGTGGGATGGTTATTAACCATTAGTATATTTTTAGTAATTTTGTGGTTTTTATACTCTCGAATAATTAGATTACCAGGGCAGTTATTTAATATTTATACTCAAGCAATAGATGGTTGGGCAATTACTCTCTGTAGTTTAGAATTAATCTTCTTAACAATCCACTCCTTCGGCATTTATTGGCAAACTATTAATCCCTCAATCACAGTAATTACTTCTACTATTTTGCTCTTATTTGCCATTAGCTATCGAGGCTCAATTAAACAAACAACAGAAAACTCATCAATTACATTTAGTCTCAATAATTTTGTTCAGTCTACCGCCACAGTTTATAGTTTTGGTTGGGCTTTAGAATTACTAATAGTTGAAATTTTAGGCTTTGTAGATAAATCAACAATAAATTTAGCGATCGCTAATATTGGATTAGGATTATCGACTCAAATTTTAGGAGATTGGTTACAAAGAAAAACAGGTATTAATAATTTGCCTAGATGCTGGCAAGTAATGCCATTACTTTATGGTATTTTAGGTGCTTTATTCCGTATAGGTACTTTTGAAAATTGGACTGGTTTAACTTCCTTAGCTCTATCATTTATATTGATTGGAATAGGCAGGATAAAAACCACATTAAAACCAATATTATACTTAGGAATTATCGGAATATCCTGTGCTGCTGCCGAACTACTTTTATATCAAATTTATTCCCTGCCATTAGCAGATAAATTAATTGCTTATGCCAGCCTTGGAACAACCATCACTTATAGTTATCGATTATTATCTCCTTGGTTATTAGATTACTTAAAAATCACAGAAACAGAAATTAAAAATATTGCCAATATACATTGGGCAGTCAGCAGCTCAATCTTACTTTTATTAGTAATATCTAATCTCAAATCTAATCCAATACTGGGATTAACCACAGCAATACTTTTGACTCGCTACGCAATTATGCAAGGCAAAAATAATTCCAATTTACAACAAGCAAAAACCTGGATTTATGTAGGATTTTTAGAAGGATATGCTGTTGCCATCTATATAATCAACCTACTTTCCATCACAGAAATTTTACGATATTGGCTAAGTGCAATAACTGCCATAATTTCTTACTTTATCTATTTATTACCTTGGGAAAATTGGGGATGGCCTCTACAACCTTGGCGACGAATTGCTGTAATTATGCCAATAGTAACTATATTTCTGACAAACTTAAAATTAGACTCTGCTCCACCTTGGTATTGGTATGCTTCAATTCTCATAACTGCCGGATTTTATATTGTAATTGCCAAAGTAAATCAGCAAATACGATTAACTTATATTAGTGTTGGTTTAATTAATTGCGCTTTTGTGATTTGGCTAAATAATTTAGGAGAATCTCTTCAGACATTAATTTACATTACTCCCATGGGATTATCATTACTTTATATAGCTAAAGTAGATCCAATTTTGAAATTACCTAAAAACAGAAATATTCGGCATAACTTACGAATTTTTGGCAGTGGAATAATTTGTTTTATCGCTTTATTAGAAAATCAATGGACTGGTTTACTACCAGGAATAATTAGTGTAATTGCCATTTTCACAGGATTAGGATTACGAACTAGAGCTTTTCTTTATATAGGAACAGTCACATTTTTAATCAACACTTTTAACCAACTAATTATCCTGAACTCTCTTTACTCTTTTTTCAAGTGGATAATCGGTTTACTTGTAGGAGTTGCCTTTATTTGGATAGCTGCAAGTTTTGAAACTCGACGAGAACAAATTAATAATTTATTGCAAAATTGGATAGAAGAATTAGAAGAGTGGGAGTAGGGAGATGGGGAGATGGGGAGATGGGGAGTGTGGGAGATGGGGAGATGGGGAGATGGGGAGTGTGGGAAGTGTGGGAAGTGCCCGGAGAAAGAGAAAGTAGGAACAATAATTAATAATTGTACCTTTATCTTTCTGTGCTTGTCTGCCCAAAGTCTTAACTTTTTGGTCACTCAAGCTGAAAAGTCTAGAAATATTCTCTAGATCATTAAAGTTGTCAGGACTTACGCAGAGACTCTATATATAGAGAGGGCGAATGGCATTTACCCCTACAAATGGTGGTTTGACAGTCAATTTGCGTAAGTCCTGATTTGTATTAAAGTTTTGTTATACATTGTCATACAGTGCCTTACAAAGTTATAATTATTCACATTCATAAAAAAGAAAAACAGTAATGGCAGAAATAATAGGACCAGAATGTCTCGATCATGAAAAAGAAATTATCTGGCTTGATGATCCTAGTAAATACCCTTGGGTCAGACAAGGCAGTACGGACTTTCTTCAAAAACAAGGTATATCTAATTCTCGTATGTCAGACATATCTGGAGCTGGGCACAAAATAATTGGTTATGCAAACTTAGAAGATGATGCACCACCAAGTTTTATTGATAAACCGACAGGAAATAAACATTATTACAGGAGATATTTTTGTCTTAGGGATAAAGATTATGAAAACTATCAAGGTGGAACTTCTTATCCTTCAGAGGCAGTAGATCCTTCGAGTGTTACCCCAAAGGAAAAAGGAGATAGTCCTCGAAAAAAGTCTCAGATTGCTGTGAGAATTCCTTTTCCACTGATGCGAAAGCTTAAGGATTATATCAATCAAACAAAGATGTCTCAAACAGAAGTAGTGGTAAGTGCATTGGCAGAATATTTAGAGGATAAAGATAGTACCCCTATAATTCATAGAATACTATTACTAGAAAAAAGGGTAGAAGCATTAGAGACTAGGGAATAGGCAAATAGCCCATAGGAAAATCTATCTAAAAATATTGCAATAGGACTCCCGTCATAATTTTTGATTTAACGACGGGAGTGTCAAATTTAACCCATAATTAACTGATAAATTTTAATGTCCAACTTAACCATCCACGTTCAACCACCCCTAAAATTTATTCCACCTAACTTTAAGCCCCTAGTACGAACAGGTACAAAACTAATGTTACCTTGGTGGCTGAAGTACCAAGTATCTGTCGCCGACATACAAGCAGATAACCTAGAAACCCTAGCCCAACTATATCAAAACTTCCACCAGGGGAAAAACCGCTTTCTGATGGCATTCCGTCATCCTAATGCCAACGACCCTTACTGTCTGGGATATATGATCTGGTATCTATTGCCCAAATTTGCTAAACAACAAGGAATTACCCTTCCATCTCTTCTCCACTATCATTTTATCTTTGACCGAGGTATTCCTTTATGGGCTGGTAATTTTGTCGGTAAATGGTATTCATATTTGGGAGGAAGTTCAATTCACCGAGGAAAAATAGACCGTCAGGGACTCAAATCAGCTCGTGAATTATTTGCTAATGGCAGTTTACCTATGATGGCTGCTCCAGAAGGAAGTACTAATGGCCATAATGAAAGAGTCAGTCCCTTAGAGCCTGGTATTGCCCAGATGGGATTTTGGTGTGTTGAAGAGATATATAAAGCAAATCGTTCTGAAGAAGTTTTAATCGTGCCAGTAGGTATTCAATACAAATACTTGGGCGAACCATGGAAAAATGTAGAGCAACTTTTAACTAAGCTCGAAAAAGATAGTGGTTTGTTTTCCGGTTCAGAAAATCTTCCCGATCAGCAAAAACTAGCACCTTCTGCACTATACCAACGACTTTTGAGATTAGGAGGTCATTTATTAGAAAAAATGGAAGAATTTTATAGAAAAAATTACCACCGAGACTTACCCAAGTCAACTCAAGAAAGTTCTTCCCAACAATCTTTAACAGATGAGCAAATTAATGAAACGATCGCCACTCGCCTCAATGCTCTTCTTGATGTTGCTTTGGAAGTGGCAGAAGAATATTTTCAAATTCAGGCCAACGGTAATTTTATAGATCGTTGTCGTCGTTTAGAACAAGCGGGTTGGGATTTGATATACAGAGAAGATATTGAAAATTTGGCGACTCTTTCTTCTGTAGACAGAGGTCTTGCAGACCGACTTGCACAAGAAGCTAGTCTGCGAATGTGGCACATGAGATTAGTCGAAAGTTTTGTTGCGGTTAGTGGCAAATATATTACCGAAAAACCGACATTAGAAAGGTTTGCTGATACAACTCTACTAATATGGGATATGATTAATCGTATTAAGGGCGGTAGTCCTCTCAAGCGTCCGATACTAGGAAAACAAAAAGTATATATGACAGTAGGACAACCAATTTCTGTTTCCCAGCGTTGGGAGAGTTACAAAGCTAAACGTCGTACAGCCATATCAGAACTGACTCAAGATTTGCAAAAGGCCCTAGAAGAAACGATTAAATGATCGATATCTGTGCAAAAAGTTAATTGAACATTTGTTAGTAGGGAAAAGGGAAAAGAGAATAGACAATAATGTAGTCATGCTTGCCTAATGGTAGATGGGGATGAACAACGGTGCTTCATGGGAGCAAGATACGAGCAAAGGAGCATTTTGCTCCCACTACTTTTGTCCTTGACCAAAATACTGACAATATACCACCATTACAATGCACCACCACCAAGAATAAAATATACTTGTATACTTTAGTAGTAGTTTTGACTACTCCCCTGGATCTTGCCGAGGGGATTCTAAGTTGATACTGGGCAACAGGATAAATCCTTGTTGCTTCGTTTTTTCTTAGCTGACCAAAGATACACTCTTTGGGGACAAGTAAAAGTGCCCCTACACAGTCGGCTTAAGTTTAACCCTATCCTTCTGCTTACTTTTGTCTAAATATTTCTATATTAAGATAATAGCACAGGACAACTAAAGTTGTCTATTCTAAACGACTTGCTTGTTTTCATCCCCCGGTTAAAACACGGGGGGCTTTCAACCTCGCTTTTCGGTAAAAATAATTTTGCCTACCTATTTAACCAGACTATAAAATATACAATTAATTTGGTATAACTACTTAATACAGATATCAAAAGTTAAAAATTAAAATCATGAATATATAGACTAAAAGCTTTCTCTGAAAATAAATTTATCAAATCATTTCACATATCAAATATTGAATTATTTGTGAAATAATTTGAGTGCATTAATGCCACGAATACAACTTGACAATAACTATCTCCCACTTAAATTTTTGTAATGACTAAAGAATCTATTACTCAATCTTCTAATATAGTTAAAAATAAGCTACTCAGTCTTTTGACCCAAGAAATGTTAACTCCGTTAACTTCTGTGATGGGGATGGCAAGTGTTCTCAACCAAGAAATCTATGGTTCTCTAACTGATAAACAGAGAAAATATGTAGAAGTTATTAATGAAAGAAGTCGATATTTACAATTGCTAGTTGAAGAAATTATTGCCTTAACAAAACTAGATGAGTCTGGCAAAACTTCAGAAAAAACTCCTGTTGATGTGAAAAATATCTGTCAGCAGATAGTAAGAGACCTAGAACCAGAAATAGTTCATCAGCAGATAAAAGTTCAATTATTAGCTGGGTCTAGCGATCGGGTTTGTTTTTTTGATAAAATAGCTTTAGAACAAACATTATACAACTTAATTTATAGTGTAATTAAATCTACAGGTTCAGGGAGTGGAGTAAAAATTCATTTGTCTGAAAAGCAAGAAGAATTTAATATTGCAGTGTGGGTTTCTCATCCTATTCTTGGAGATAATCTTCCTCATGCTCAACTATATTCCCAAAAGTTATCAGAAATTGAAAATCAGGACAATCAGTCTAGCTTAATGCTAAATAGATTACAGCTCACATTTGATGAGCTAACAACAATAGTTTTTGACAAAATGTCAATACAAGGAGAAAATGTTGCAGCTAACCCTACCCGCGATCTATTAGCATTATTATTAAGTTGTCAGTTAGCTGAACAAAATGGTGGCTCCTTCTGGGTTCAAGGTTCTACAGAATTAGGCTATCGATATATTTTAACTCTGCCACTTTCTAATTAGGGAACTTTCAATAATTAATAATTAATAATTAATAATTAATAATTAATAATTAGGGTTTGCGCTTCACTAGTCTTTTAGTAGGGGTATGAGACAGGAGACAGGAGACAGGAGACAACCCACCCCTAACCCCTCCCAGGAGGGGAGAAATGGGAATGAGCGAGGAAGTAGGAGTAAGAATTGTAAGAATAATTTTTCTGCCATAATCGTCCCAAAATACTAGCTTTTTGCAGCTCTTTGAGCTGAAAAGCTGGCACTTTTTTAGACAAAAAAAATGCTAAAACCTTTATCTGTAAATGCTTTTAGATTTAATCAGCAGAGCAATAATTAACAATTACCTCTTCTTTTCAAGGAGAGGATTGAAGCTTAAGGAAAATTTTTTCTTCTCTTGGTCGATTGGATATGGCGAGGAGACCTCGCCATCCCATCCTAACGGAATGCTCTGCAAACGACCGCTTTTTCTCCTTTAAATAAAGGAGAAGCTTTAAACCTCAATTATTCGGTAAAAGGGTTTTCGGTGCGGAAACACTCCGCTAACAGGATTGAAAAATGTCTTAACCAATTTTTGTAGTGCTATATTTTTCTCCAAAATAACTTTCTTTACTTGCTTATACTATTTGTAAGATTATTTATCCAATTGGTAACAACATGAACTCAGTTTGGCAGAAGTTAACATTAACTAATCTTTCTTTTTCTAACTCTCCATGGCTAAATGCTAGCTATCTCTATGGTTTAATTAATGGTTCTCTCCATAACTGGCGACGAGGTAGTTGGTTAATGCAATGGGGAGAAGCTCTGGGTTTTGTCTTACTGGCAATTGTATTTAGTCTAGCTCCTTTCGTAAATACTGCTCTGATTGGTTTATTATTACTTGCTGGTGCAGGGTTTTGGGTATTGCTTGCCGTCTCAGATAACACTCAGGAATATTTAACTCCCATTCATCTACTGATATTCGTTTATTGGGGTATTGCCACATTAGCAATGGCAACTTCCCCAGCAAGAATGGCTGCTTTTAGTGGATGGGTCAAGTTAACTCTTTATCTATTGCTATTTGTTTTAGGAGCAATGGTATTACGATCGCCTAAACTCCGCTCTTGGTTAATTAGTATATATTTATTGGTTTCTTTGGTAGTTAGTTTCTACGGTATTCGCCAATGGATAGACAAGGTTGAACCCCTTGCTACCTGGAACGATCCTACTTCTGCTCAAGCTGGTATTACTCGCGTGTATAGTTACTTGGGAAATCCTAATTTATTAGGTGGATATTTACTACCTGCCATTGCTTTGAGCTTTGTCGCAATTTTTGCCTGGCGTAGTTGGCCACAAAAGTTACTGGCAGTAACAATGTTGTTAGTGAATTGTGCTTGTTTGCGTTATACAGGTAGTAGAGGCAGTTGGATTGGGTTTATAGCTTTGATGTTTGCTCTGTTAATTTTAATGTGGTATTGGTGGAGCATCTATATGCCGAGTTTTTGGCAAACTTGGTCACTGCCAATAGCTGTGGGAAGTTTTGCAGGGTTATTAATTCTGGCGGTGGTGTTACTAGAGCCTTTGCGTTATCGCGTTTTTAGTGTTTTTGCAGGTCGTCAAGATAGTAGTAATAATTTTCGGATGAATGTCTGGATGTCTGTGTTTGATATGATTCGCGATCGCCCGGTTTTGGGTATTGGGCCGGGAAATGATGTGTTTAACAAAATCTATCCTCTTTATCAGCGACCCCGTTACAGTGCTTTGAGTGCTTATTCAGTACCTTTAGAAATTATTGTGGAAACTGGTTTTATTGGTTTTACTGCTTTTTTGTGGTTGCTGTTGGTGACTTTCAATCAAGGTGTATTAAATTTAAGACGTTTGCGAGATGCAGGCGATCGTCAAGGGTATTGGTTAATTGGAGCAATGGTGGCAATGGTAGGGTTAATGGCTCATGGTTTGGTGGATACTGTTTGGTATCGTCCTCAAATTAATACGCTTTGGTGGTTGATGGTAGCTATTATTGCTAGTTATAGCGCTGTGCCCAGGCAACAGGCAACAGCGGTGCGACCCCACGACGACGCCAGTCGCAAGCGGTCGGACCCCGCGACGACGCCAGTCGCAAGGGAACGCCGACCAAGAGAGGGAATGCGCACCAAGAGAGGCAACAGGCAACAGGGAGAATAAAAAACCGACAATGTAAGAGCTGATTTGTAAACTTCCCCAAAAGTCTTATATTACCTAGCTTTTAGCAATTATAAATTTACTTGGCAAAAATCCTGAAAGCTAAGTAGAGCAACTAATTCAGCGCCTTAATATTTACTTTATAAATCAGCTCTAAGACTTTTAGCTATTGGACAGTTCTTGTAATTTGTACATAAGCCAGCGCACATTGCTATATTATGGTGAGAAAAGAGGGAGTAGACAGTAGGGACGTTGCATGCAACGTCCGTACAGAGTAGGGGGAAAGAATTGATAATTTCTCTGGGATAATTGATTTTATTTTTTATTATTGGAGATTTCTATTAGTTAGGACTTACGCAGTACAAGGTATTTTCGTCATTGCGACCGACAGGGTTTGCGGAGCATTCCGGGACGGAAAGCCATCTCAAATCCTAATTTTTCGTACCTCATGCGTAAGTCCTATTAGTAAGTTAAACAAATAGTGATTTATCGCTAAACTTTGTTGAGATTAATCTAGCTAACCTCAATTTATTAATTGGATAAAAAAACTTACTATTTCATTATTGACTAGAGTGATTTATCGCTAAACTTTGTTGAGATTAATCTAGCTAACCTCAATTTATTAATTGGGTAAAAAAACTTACTATTTCATTATTGACTAGATCGTTAGTTCCTCTTTTTGAGTGTTGGGGTTGAGGCAAGAACTTATTTCGATGAGGAAATGTTTGTAGTGCGAGTATTTTGCCCGCTATGGGTGTACTTCACGCCTGATGGAATGTGCTGTAATTTTTGTTTATGATGAGAGGGCGATAGTGTTCCACACAAACGAGTTTATTATGACCTTTCTGATGTTTTGAATCGGTTAGAGATGAAGGAAAATCATCAATATAAAGTTCCATTTTAAAGGTTAATTTTCCATCTGAATGTTGTCTAAAATGCTTTTATTGCGTATGTCGCAATAGGAGTTTTTACCTGTTTATGGGTTCGATGGTTTTATTGCGTATGTCGCAATAGGAGTTTTTACCTGTTTATGGGTTCGATGGTTTTATTGCGTATGTCGCAATAGGAGTTTTTACCTGTTTATGGGTTCGATGGTTTTATTGCGTATGTCGCAATAGGAGTTTTTACCTGTTTATGGGTTCGATGGTTTTATTGCGTATGTCGCAATAGGAGTTTTTACCTGTTTATGGGTTCGATGGTTTTATTGCGTATGTCGCAATAGGAGTTTTTACTCATTGATGCTTCGGTGGTTTTATTGCGTATATCGCAATAGGAGTTTTTGCTCATTGATGCTTCGGGTTTTATTGCGTATATCGCAATAGGAGTTTTTGCTTATTTCTAGATGCTCAATTTTGCAGCAGTCTATTTCAGAAACGCTAATAACTCAATTGTGTATAGCTATATTCTGGTGAATTATATTTTCAACTTAAAGGAGTGTTAATTATGAAGCTTTATCAGTTAACAGCAATAATTACCTTAGTTTCTATTCTTGGTAATCCTCTAGAAAGTTTGAGTCAAAAGAAGTTTTTTATTCCCTCAGCTTTAGCACAAAATTCGTGGTTTGATAATCGTTATCGAATAGAAATAACAGAAAAAACATCAGGTATAGAAATTAATATTGTTTTCAAACGCATTGAAAGCAAAAGAGCATTTAATGTACCTATATCCGAAGCAGATAAAAGAGCTATTGTAGAAGACTTAGATAAAATTCAAGCTCTAAAAAAAAGTATTCGTTATTCAGATATATGTTCAGGTTATAATCTTGCTGAAGTTTGGGAAAAAGCAATTAAAGCTTGTGAAAAAGACTTAAAACCAGGAGAAGTTCCAGGTATTTTTCACCCAATACATGAAGCTTACATTGGTGCAAAAAAATACAATAAAGCAATTAATTATCTGAAAAAATCTCTAAAGTCTAATGATAATAGACATGCTTACACATTGTATAGACGATTAGGATTAATTTATTTTAAATTAGGTAACTATTCTGAAGCAATTAGACAATATCAAAAGGCTATAGAATCAATAGAAAAATATCAAGATGAATTAACTTGTAAAAGTTGCGTTTATGATCCAGTTACTTCTAGTCTATCTGTAATTCAGTCAAGCTTGGGATTCTCATTACTTCAACAAGGCAAAATAGATGCAGCCGAGAAAAAGTTTTTAGAGGCTATGAAAAACGATAAAAAATCATGGAATAAAACAATCGTAAATCTAATGGAAAGATTTGCCAACTCTGGTGGTTCATGGGACAACTCTCTAGTAGGAGAAACTGGAATATTTACTAATGGATTAGCAGAATTACGCATTCAAAAAAAAAATATACAGAAGCTTTAGAATTTGCTGAATATGGTCGTACTCGTATACTCTCTTATCTAATCAATAAAAACCAAGAATCATCTATTACTATTGATGAAATTAAAGCTATTGCCAAACAGCAAAATGCAACATTAGTTAAATATTTCATTCCCAGAGGTACTAATTATATTAGCATGACCCAGGGCTACGAACCAAAACTTTATATCTGGGTAGTTAAACCCACAGGAGAAGTTGATTTTGTGAATAAAAATCTCAGTTCAGTCAACTCTAAATATAGTCGCCTTTTATCCAATAACCACTCATCAACCGACGACAAAAACTCTAACTCATTTCCTAACCTTATCCCCTTTATTCCCCTACTTATTGTTATTACCGGAATTTTTCTCAGCCTAAAATTTTCCGATCAACGAAACCTTATTTTAATTAGCAGTTCTTTCATCATATTTGCAACTATTGTTCCCATCATAAATAATCAAACCACTACTTCCAGTAATCAAAACTCAGAAATTTCTTTGGCTAATCTTTCCAGAAATACTTTTGCCAGTGTCAGAGGAAATACAAGAGATGCCTTACCAGAATCTGCAACAGAAGATAGCTGTCAAAACGAAGATAATTGTTTAAAAGAAACGCACAAAATTTTGATAGAACCAATAGCCAAACTATTACCTAAAAACCCGGAAGAAGAAGTAATTATTATTCCCGACGCTGAATTATTTCGAGTTCCCTTTGCCGCCCTCAAAGGAAGTGATAATAAATATCTAATTCAAAAACATACCCTGCGAATATCTCCTTCCATTAAACTTCTGCAAATTACTCAACAACAAAAAGCTCGAAAAGCTCCAAACTTATCCAATCAAAACCTAGTAGTAGGTAATCCACTGATGCCCAGAGATAACAATGGTCAAAGACTTGATGCTTTACCTGATGCTGAAGTAGAAGCAGTAGCGATCGCTCGATTACTAAACACTATTCCCATCACAGGTAGAAGAGCAACAAAATCCAGAATTATTAGACTAATGCCCAATGCCAAAATTATCCATTTAGCTACTCACGGAACTCCATCTAGTTTAGCTTTTGCTCCTTCAGGACAAGACCAGGGGTTTTTAACAGAGGGGGAAATTTATAAATTCAACTTAACGGCAGATTTAGTAGTTTTAAGTGCTTGTGAAACTGGATTAGGAAAAATTACCACCGATGGAGTAGTAGGTATTGCCCGTCCGTTTGTTGGAGCAGGAGTTCCCAGTGTGGTTATTTCCTTGTGGAAAGTTCCTGATTCAACAACTTCCGAATTAATGATAGATTTCTACAAAAATCTACAAGCTCGACAAAACAAAGCTCAAGCTCTCCGACAAGCAATGTTAACCACAATGAAAAAATATCCCGAACCTGTCAACTGGGCAGGATTTTTCCTGGTCGGCGAATCCTAAACAAATTTTACAGGACGTTGCATCCAACGTCCCTACAAATTAGGAAAGCTCTAACTGCCGTGTCTGGTCTTTGCCAATTATCTGCTTTACTTCTGGAGGGAGAACTCGCTCATACCCACCCCAATCATCAGTATGCCACTGCCAGTCAGTTGGTTTTTCCTTAAATTACCAACGCCGATTTTTTATGATTGGAGAGTTGCTCACGCATCCCCGTTACAAAAATAACTTCTGACTCCTGACTTCGTTAAGAGTTCTTCCTTCTTTTTCCATTCAGCTATTTTGACATCACATTCCAGACAGCTAGGATTTTCTATTTTCAACTGCTTGATTTGATCGAACAATCCCCCATATAATTCTGGATTAATTGTTACAAATAATAATGAATTAACTACCACAATAATTTGACTGATAACTGTTAGTGTAGTTCCTCCGTAGGAAGCTAACTTTTCGCTGAAATGACCTATTTTCATTGGGCTTAATTTGATTGTGCTTCATTAAAACTGCTTATTTCTGTTATGACCCTACATATTTATATATGACTTATTTCTTTATGCTTAATTCAGGTTTTTTTAATATTTCTTAATTTAAAATTAATTATCAAATCAAGATTAAGTTTACTGTTTTAATTGATACAAAACAACTCGATTACGCCCTGCTTTCTTCGCCTGATATAAAGCTTCATCAGCCCGTTGAATAATCTTTTCTCCTGTAGTTCCATGTAGAGGAAAACAGGCAACTCCAAGAGAAGCAGTGATATATGGTAGAGTTTCTCCTTGATTTTGTAATGATAATTTCCTCACTCCAGAACAAATAATTTCTGCTCTTTGTTGAGCAATCTTTAGAGGAGTATTAGTTAATATCACAGTCATTTCTTCCCCACCGTAACGACAAACAATATCATATTTTCTAACTTGTTTCTGTAAAAAATGCGCTACTTTTTGGAGCACAATATCTCCTACATCGTGACCATAAGTATCATTAAACTTTTTAAAACGATCAACATCTACCATGATAATACTTAGAGGTTGTTGATAACGTTTCGCTTTGATAATTTCTTGCTTGAGAGATTCATCTAAATAGCGTCGATTAAATAGACCTGTGAGGGAATCACGAATACTTTCATTTCTTAATTTTTCTCTAAGTTTGAGGTTGTACAGTCCTAAAGAAATTTGTTCGGCGACAGTACGAGCTAACTCTCGTTGATAGTTACTAATTCCTTGTGGCAGTTCACTTCGTAGGTAAAATATCCCCCAAGCTTTACCTTGAGCTAACAGGGGTATACAAATAGTACCAGTAAGTTGAGAGTCCTGATAAGTATGAGCACAAAATAATTCTGGTTGATTATTGCTAGCAATATGAATTTTTTGATGGCGCAATGCCCAACAATCATTAAATTCAACCAACATTTCACTATCCGCTAAATTGCCATAATGACTAACACTTTCAAATTTATTGTTATGTTCATCTCTTGATAACACAGTGCCAGAAAAACCTGGAAACAATTTTTTGATAAATTCTGTTAGCAATTTATTCGCATCTTCAATTTTTTCGCAAGCTTGTAAAAAGTCTATCATTTGGTTAATAATTGCCATTTCTTGGTTGCGTTGCTCCAGTCTATTTACTGATTCTTGCAAATGCTGTACCTGTTGCTCTAAATGATTATTATTACGATGCAACATTTCAATTTTCTCAGTTTGTAGGCGATCGACTTCCTCTTGCAATATCTGAATCATTCCATACATATCCACAGGATTCAAATTTTCCAACAAGCTAGTTTCTGTGACGATCCCTAACAATTGGTCATCATTACCACATACAACTAATCGCCTTACTCCCAACCTTTGCATTTTCTGATGAGCTTTCCATAAGCTATCAAAGGGAGTCAAACTATGTAAAGGTGTACTCATAACTTCTGAGGCGACGAATTGTCTGATATTCATCCCTAGCGATTGAAATTGCACAATATCTCTTTCTGTGACAATTCCAATGGGATATAATCTCTGTTGTGGAACTGTGCGAACTATTACTATACAACTCACTCGATACTTTGCCATTTTTTCTGCCAAAGCAAATATAGATAAATCAGGCGATCCATGAATAACATTAGTAGTCATCACTTCTTTCACCTGTCGATGTTTGAGTAAATCAACTGATTTTAAAGAATTGCGGAGACTTGCTACTGTAATCAAACCTACTAATTCTCCTGTCTTGGATAATACTGGTAGATGACGAATTTTATGCTGCCGAAAACAATTAACAACTGTTAAAATATTATCGACCTCTGAAGCAACTATTGTAATCAACTTCTGAGTCATCACATCATTTATTTTCACATTCTCTATAGGAATTTCTTGGGCAATTAAGCGTACTATATCTCGCTCGGTTAGTATTCCTAATAGTTGATTATTTTCTACTACTAATAAACAACTCGATCGCTTGCTTGACTCTATAGTTTGATTTGATTTTGTAACTGCATCAATCACCTTATCTTTTTTTATGGGTTGACTCAGATGATATATTGCTTGAGTCAGTAACATATCTGAAGTAACTATTAGGGGATTTCGCTCAATTGCTACCTCAATCTGTGAATTTAAAAATTGATCTTTGTTAGTAGACATGGATCATAAGTATAAAATTACAAATATAAAATTTTAGCTTCAATCCTATTGGGAATTCAACCGTACAAATACCAAATCCGGTTGTACTTATTATATAGTTGGAAGAGATAGGGAGGTGGGGAGATGGGGAAATTGAATATTGAAGTGTGGATAGAATTATCAACATATACTATATAACGTGATTCTATATAATACCAAAGATCGCGCATTTTTGCTACATCTTTTTGAGAGCAGGGAGCTGGGATAAGGGAGCTGGGATAAGGGAGCTGGGATAAGGGAGATTAGGAATTAAGATGTATTCACTTCATGTGTATAATATTTAAAAATATTGTTGAACCTTAGTTTTTACTTAATAACTGAAGTGTTCAATAAATATAGCATTATTTTGGATAATTGGTATAATATCATGTCCTGATAATTAGGGTTTGCGCTTCACTAGTCTTTTAGTAGGGGTAGGAGACAGGAGACAACCCACCCCTAGCCCCTCCCCCTCCCAGGAGGGGAGGGGAAGACAACCCACCCCTAGCCCCTCCCCCTCCCAGGAGGGGAGGAATGGGAATGAGCGAGGAGGTAGGAGCGGGCGTTTTGTCCCAAGATTGTTCTGCCCAACTCTTGACCAAAATCCGCTCCTAAATTGAACCATTACCACCTAAAACCTCGCACTTTTTGATACTTAAAAATGCGCTCAACCTTTATCTGTAAAGACTTTTAGATTTAATCAGCAAGCCCTAATTAGTTATAAAAAAAACTTTCTTCTTCTATTCTTCCTCTTCCTTCTTCTTTCTTCCCTCCTGACTCAGTCGTTCCCCTCCCCTCCTGGAAGCAGGGCTAATTCATTGCCTGGGGAGAATATTAATGATGAAGTACATTTAATTGTGCAAATATACAAATATCTCCATCTCCCATCCCCTCATCTCCCCATCTCCTCACACTCCCCTACTCCCTATCTTTAATATTGACGCGATTTGGCAATTTTTAAACTGAGTAAAATTACTGGTATAATCCCTACCAAAACAATTGCTAAAGCTGGACCTGCTGCCTCCGTTAACCGCTCATCAGAAGCCAAATTATAAACCCTGACTGCTAAGGTATCAAAATTAAACGGACGAATTACCATTGTTGCAGGTAACTCTTTCATCACATCCACAAAAGTTAACATTGCTCCAGTTAATAACCCTCCCCACATCATCGGTGCATGAACTTTAACCAGAGTCTTCGTGGGTCCATAACCTAAACTTCGGGAAGCATCATCTAAACTTGGTTTGATTTTGAGCAAACTTGACTCCACAGCACCAAATGCTACCGCCATAAACCTCACCAAATAAGCAAACACTAATGCTGTAATAGTTCCACTGAATAATAAACCAGTTGATATGCCAAATATTGAACGCATGAAACTATCAATAATATTGTCAACCGTACCTATGGGAATCAAAATTCCGACTGCAATAACTGAACCAGGTACAGCATAACCCATAGCAGCAATGCGGGTCGATAAACGCATTCCCAAATTCCGATTTAACCGCACCCCATAAGCCATAATTAAGGCGATCGCCACAGCAAAAACAGCGGTAACTCCTGCCAAAATCAAACTATGGGAAGCATAATTCCAAAACTTTCCCCGAAAACTTTCCCCACTTTCAGCAATAGTCATTTCTAATAATAATCCTGCTGGCAACAGAAAACCCAACAAGACTGGCAGCAAACAAGCAAAGAAACTGACTATCCCACGCATTCCACCTAAGCGAAACTGCTGCAATTTTTGATACTGACTGCTAGTTTGATAATATTTTGCCTGGCGACGCGACCATAACTCCAGCAAAATTAACCATAAAATAAATAACATCAATACTGCTGCTAACTGTGCTGCGGCAACTCTCTCTCCCATACCAAACCAAGTCCGATATATCCCAGTGGTAAATGTTTCAACTCCAAAATATTGCACTGTACCGAAATCATTGAGAGTCTCCATCAGTGCTAGTGCTAAACCTGCCATTATTGCTGGTCGAGCCAAGGGTAAAGCTATTTTATAAAAACTACGCCAAGGGTTGCATCCCAGGGAACGACTAGCTTCTAAAGTACAGGTTGATTGTTCTAAAAAAGCGACTCGTGTTAGTAAGTAAACATAAGGATATAAGGTAAGGGTTAACAAAGCGATCGCTCCTCCAATGGAACGGATTTCCGGGAACCAATAATCACTGACACTTGTCCAACCAAATACCTCTCGCAACCACATTTGTACAGGTCCATAAAATTCTAGTAATTCTGTGTAAGTGTAGGCGAGAATATAAGCGGGAGTTGCCAACGGTAACAGCATTGCCCATTCAAAGATGCGACTACCAGGAAAGCGACACATTGTGACTAACCATGCTACCCCTACTCCAATGGTGACAACTCCGCAACCTACTCCTACCATTAAGATGAAGGAGTTTAAGAGATAACGAGGTAAAACTGTAGAAGCTAAATGACTCCAAATTTCTCCTGTATCCGAGAAAATACTGCTGAGAATAAATACTACAGGAGCTGAGATTAAGGCTGCGATCGCTATGACAAATATTGTCCAAGCATTCCAGTTGAGGCGGTTAAATTTTTTGATATTAAACATTTTTATATTAGACATTACAAAAAATTATATAACTTTAAATGAGAACATTTCCTAAAAAGCTAAAAAGTAGGTTAAGATAATTCAAGCAATAATTAATGTTATAGACAACTTTAAGGACTATAGCGGTAAATGTACTAAAGACATTCTGAAATTCTTAAAGAAGGAGTTAGGATAAAGCAATTCTGGAGGCAGAATCAATAGAATAAAGATTTGACCCCAATTCTAGGCACAGCAAATAACAGTGGGGATTGAAACCCCATCAGGTTTCGGACTAGGAGCTAGTGTCGCTACGCGGAAGTCAAAAGTCAAAAGTCAAAAGTATTGATTATTCAACAACTAACAATTAATAATTAATAATTACCTCTTCTTAAAAGAAGAGGATTGACTAAAAGTATTTTTTTTGATTATCTTGATAGATTGGATATAGCCCAGGTTTCCTCGCCATCCCACCCTCCGGGAAGCTCCGAAGATCGACCGCTTTTATCCCCTTAAAAGGCGAGACTTCAAGGCGTGAATTGTTAAATTAATAACTATTAACTATCAACTCTTAATAATTAATTATTAATAATTAATTATTAATTATTTTGATAACTTTTGACTTACTACTAGGGAGGTTAATTAATAAATGGCCCAATCTGTAATTCTCCAGATGGAGAGTGTCAGCAAGCAATTTTCTGGTACTGCTACCCCTGCAGTGCAAAATGTAAATTTAACACTAACATACGGGGATATACTGGGGTTATTAGGGCCTTCAGGCTGCGGTAAAACAACTTTATTGAGAATGATTGCTGGATTTGAACAACCGCAGTCAGGTATTATTACTATCAATGAACAAGTGGTTGCTGGCCTACATGATTGGGTGCCACCAGAAAAGCGAGATGTTGGTATGGTATTCCAAGATTATGCCTTATTTCCTCATCTGACAGTAGCCAAAAATATTGCATTCGGACTACATAATTCTGGTAAAAAGTCAAGCAAACAAATTAATCATCAAGTAGTAGAGGTTCTTGAATTGGTTGGTTTGTCTGGTCTGGAAAGTCGCTATCCCCACGAACTTTCTGGGGGTCAACAGCAACGGATAGCTTTGGCGCGTGCTTTGGCACCAAATCCAGCTTTAGTATTATTGGATGAACCTTTGAGTAATTTGGATGTACAAGTCAGAATCAGATTACGGCAAGAATTACGAGACATTCTCAAAAATGCTGGTGCTTCGGGAATTTTTGTTACTCACGATCAAGAAGAGGCAATGGCTATTTGCGATCGGGTGGCAGTAATGCGAGCTGGATGTGTGGAACAGTTTGGTACTCCGGAAGATATTTATACTCAACCTGCTTCTCAGTTTGTAGCTGAATTTGTAACTCAGGCTAATTTTTTACCTGCACGTCGTCAAGGTCAGCTATGGGAAACGGAGCTTGGAGATTTTGAATTAACAGATAATCATTTATTTTGTGGGAAAATTGGTAGCTTAGATGAATTCGATCAAGTTGAGTTAATGATTCGTCAGGAAAATTTGATGTTAAAACCTGATGATGGCGGGTCTATAGTGATTCACGATCGCCAATTTTTAGGTCGTGAATTTCGTTATTCTTTACGCACTGAATCTGGACAAGAACTAATTGCTCGTACAACTCCACAAGTAGCATTGCCCATTGGGATTAAGATTAAGGTATCTATTGCAGAGGATTGTTTGAGAGTTTTTCCTGCTACATCTACTAAAAATCTGGCTCAATCTTCTTCCCTAGTTAGTGTTAATTAGGGCTTGCTGATTAACTCTAAAAGTATTGACTGATATTGGTTTTAGCGTTCTAGAGTTGAAAAAAGTACCAGCTTTTCGGTGGCAAGAGCTGCATAAAGCTAGTATTTTGGGATGATTATGGCAGAAAAATTGAGAGACAATTCTTAACTCCTGCCTCCTCCCTCATTCCCATTTCTCCCCTCCTGGGAGGGGGAAGGGCTAGGGGTGGGTTGTCTCCTGTCTCCTGTCTCCTGTCTCCTGTCTCCCCCTCCTGGGAGGGGTGGCGCGCTCCACAGACTGACACTGCTAACCCAGCAGCCAAATTTTACAGCACTTTTCAAGTTGATGAACCACATCTTCACAAACAAAACCTTGTAGGGACGTTCCATGGAACGTCCCTACTGTGGTCTACCCAAATGAAAACCGCTGTAAATCTAATAAACTATTGGTATGCGCTGCAAAATTGATTGGTTTTCCCATCCCTCCGTTCCCCTTCGGGAGAGCGCGGGTTTTCAACCAATGTTGAGATAAAATGTGATTTTACGGCAGATTATAAAATATTGTATAGTATTTCTCAGTAAGCATGAGCTAGACTACTAGATACTCCCCACTACCCTCTTTATTAGGGGATTTAGGGGGATCGAAAACTGGGTTTTTCTGAGGCAAATGTAATATTTTGGATATTAATATCGACCCGGTATCTCTACTTTTTCAGATATATTAATATCGTCAGGTAAACTATATTGCTATTCTGCCAAAGTAAATTTCCATTCTTTAGTTATTATTTCGATTGTTTCTTTGTCTAATAATTACTGATTTGATGAAAAACCTAGGTTTCCCCAGTCAGTAGATGCAGAAACCCGGTGTCTCTAGATAGTAATAAATTTTGCCTGATCGCTAACTAACTGATAGCTACGGCCTCTTCAACAGCATTGTCATGTTCTACTCGAAAAACATTTGCACTGAGGTTAGCTACTATCTGTTTTCCTTGTTGAGTAAGATTTAGATAAGCCACCGCATCCTTAACATAACTATAAACCACATTCCAGTAAAACTTAGGATAGCCCTGACGTAAATCACCAGGGTTATTATATCCTAATATTTTATTCTGGCCTGTTTCCTCAAATTCATAGAATAAGGCACTGATTTTTTGTAAATACCGGGGGTCACTTAACTGACCAATTAAATCTGCTGCCCTCACTAAACCAGGATAGTTTTCCTTATCTTGGTGATCTTCATCTGCTGGTACAGGGAAACGAGTCAGTTCTATGTTACGCTTAATCACTTCTGCATCAATTAACTTATGGCCTCCAAAGCGTTCCTGAATAAACAGTTTACCTCGGTCAACATGATAAGGAGTTAGGTTGGCATCCGTAGCGCCTCTAGGTAAAGATACACTGGTACCATCTATGCCTGTAGCATATAGTCTTAGGTCTCCTCTATCTTGACGACATACACCTTTGACATACCCAATATCGTGACAAAGTAAGGAAATGTGGTAGTGTAGCCAATCTTCACAAGAAACTCCACCTTCACGGATATGTTTCCCGCGTAAAATTTCTTGTCCCACTAAAGTTACAAGAATAGTATGTTCCACATTGTGATATAGGGCATCACTATTAGCAATATTTTCTAATGCCATTCCAGCTGCCCAGGCAATAATATCAGCATAATCTGCTTTATATCCACCATAAGTATGACGGTAGCCATTAGTCAGCCGTTTTATGAAGGCATCAATTAAAAGTTCAGTGGAGTTAAACATCTGCAGTCTCCTAATTTATATTTTCTATTTCACTAAATGTCAGTTCAATGAACTGATACTCTTTTTTATTTACTATCATAAACAAATTATCTCACCTCATTTTCTTTTTTTTATTCCTCTATACTAATTATTATTATTTTTAGCCATAGTTAAAAAGTTAATTTGAGGTTTCAATATATAGCAATTTTATTTTATTTGTGAGAGTTCTTAGGCTTTTAGGGACCACAGAACAGGGAATAGGGAATGGGAAACACTAAAGTAATAAAATTATCACGAATGATTTAGGATTGCTATATCTACATTGATTGAATACTTTAGATGCTATCCAAAGTTTAAGCTGGAAGATAGTCTATGAATCATTATATAATAGTTTTTCTATTTTATATATCAAACTAGATTGTCATCTTTATATTTTACAAATAGTTCTGTGAAACCTGCCACTTTTATCTCATTGTTTTTTATTTTATCTTGATATCTTAAATCTTAATTTCATCATATATAATATCCTTGAATTCTGCAATCGTAAAAAAAATGTTTTAATCAAGAGGAAAATATTATAGTTTCATTATGTAAAAATACTTATATATCTGATGATTTTGTATAAGTTTTACATGAGTGACTCTGTTGATTTTTTTTTGAGTTTATTAGTAATAATAATCAGATTGTTACAACTATCAAAAATAGGCTTTAGACTTAATCTTTAGTTGTTTTTTCCTGAAGATAATGTTCACAACTAAAATGTAAATACCACATATTTCGGTGTTATTTACTATTAACAAAAAAAATCAGGTATTAAGGCTCCTCTTTTAAGGGGATAAAAAAGAAAATCAAGAAAATTATGCATCTTCTCGCCTCCCTATTGCAGGAGGTACTGAACCCCGCAGTTCCTCCCCAGGAGGCTAACTGTTAACACAGTTCCTCTCTCAAGAGGCTAACTGAATTGACACATCAAGTCTAACATTCTATATTCGAGATAGCTTGATTGATTTAACTATAGAAGTATCAAAAAAATCATAGCCCCATTCTGTGATTAACGATTATAATTATGGTTAATATTCTTTTCAGATAACTATCATTGCCAATATGAATTGCTAATATATTTAAAACCTTTATACTAGGTTTTTTGATGATTATTATATGTAATTTAATCTCGACTTGTCTGTGATTAAAATCTACTATTAGTTGTGAGAGTAAAAAATAACTAATGTGATTTGAATCACAAGAATAAAAAAAATACTATATTAGCATCCGTAAAAATCAAAATAGTAATAATGAAAAATCGAAAAAATAAATATCAAAATATATTTTTTGAACCCAACTGTGAAGATAGTATCTTTAATAAACTACCTCAAGAAGTTAAACAATGGGCGGCTAGCTTGCCTTGGCATCAACGCCGTTATGTTTTATCTTTTTCTTATATTTTATGTGGCTCTTCTCCAGAAAAACAAGCAGAATTTTTAGATGACTATATAGCTGATGGTTTAGCAGTCAAAATGCTACAAGATATAGATACAATTAACAGGATTAACAAATATCTAAGACGTTTTCGTACTCAAACAAAAATCAATGAAAATGTACTCAGAAATTATATTAGACAATATTATATTCATTCTGCTCAAGACGTACGCTGTAAAACTCAACAATATTTAGAATCGGCATTAAAATTAGTCATTAATACAGAAGAAAGAAATCACATATTTAACTATATTTTGGGATTTGAATTGGTTAAGATTATGTTCACAATGAGTTGGCTACAACATGAAAAATTAGCTCGTCTTCAAACAAATCAGGATAATTTTCTTAAAACATATATTAAACCAATTCAGCACGCTCATCAAATTAATGGCATTATTGTACCTAAAGATAAAGGAATATTTTTTGCAAAAAGAGATTATTATGTGCAAATACCTGAACTGTCTCCAAAAAAATTAGTAACTTTAGTAATAGCAACTTTTACGACTGATAAAGTTACGAAGTGTGGTTTTGCGATCGCTCGCCATATTAAAGCTTTAAAATTTGACTTTGATTATATATTTCAACAGCAAGAGGAAGAAGAAATTTTTCCTTTAGAATTTGAGTCTCTAGTTAATTAGAAGAAAATTATTCAAATGTATCTTTTAGAAATATATTAAATCATTAAATAATTAAATATTGAGCTGCTTTAATCTCAAGTATTTTCAGATTAATTATGATATAGGAATACTAAATAATTTATGAGAAATTGATTACTTCCTGTTTCCTAAACCCTAGAAATCTACAATATCTCATAATTCAAACAAAATTGCGATAAATTGTCATTTTTTAAGTCATAAAAACTCTCTCTACTACCTATCACTTTCAGCTATACCCCATCCCCTCAAGCACTTTATTCTCTTTTCTTTCACAGTTCAAATGTAAATGCCATACTTCAATAAAGTAATAATCTCTTGATAATCTAAGCTCTGAGGCATATACCAAATATGTTAAATATACTGATACCATTAAAAATATAAATAAACCATATTCAGGAGCCTGTTGTGCTGCTATCGAAAGGATTTGAAGTAGAAATGTACACTGGCACACCCCAAGGTGATACTGTTGGCCTTTCAGACCAAATTGTGGCCAAAGTAGAGGGGTTTGTTAGGGAGCCAGATAGTAGAAATGTAGAATACACAACTGCACCATTGTGTAGCTACGCTCAACTTTTATGTGCTCTAGTAAAGCCAAGACTGAAATTGAGAAGTTATTTAAACACTTTAGGGGATTACACAATAATTCCAGGAAGTACCTTATCTTTAGGAGGTAGTCATACCTTTGAACGCTCTGACCCTAACAACCCATATCACACATATATACAAGAAACTTACGGTGTAAAAGTTGTGACAACCAGTATTCATATAAATGTTGGTATTAGTGACCCAGAATTATTGATGCGGGCTATTCGTTTGATTCGGATGGAAGCCCCTTTATATTTAGCTCTCAGTGCCTCTTCTCCTTTTCTAGATGGTCAAGCTACAGGGTTTCACTCTACTCGTTGGGCTACTTTTCCTAAAACTCCAGCTTATGTCCCTCTATTTGAAAGTCATAGTCATTTCATTAAATGGACTGAAGAGAAAATTGCTACAGGTGTTATGCAAAATGTCCGCCATCTGTGGTGTTCTGTGCGGCCTAATGGCGATCGCCGTCCCTATAATCTTAATCGTCTAGAATTAAGAATTTGTGACTTTGTAAGTAACCCAATTATGCAGCTGGCCTTGGTAGGTTTATTAGAAGCTCGTTTATGGCAATTAATTGACGATCCTAGTCTCGACCCCTTAGAAAAAAGTAACTTATCTGCAACTAACCGTTTGGAAGATTTAGTAGCTTTAGCAGATAATAATGAAATAGCAGCAGCTCATCATAGTCTTGAAGCTCAACTCTCCCATTGGCAAGATGGTAGAACTATTCTAGCGAAAAATTGGATTGAGGAAATTTATCAACAGGTTTTACCTTATGCCAAAAAACTTGGCTTTAGTTGTTTTCTTTCTCCAATCAAAAAAATTATTCGCGAAGGCAATACAGCACAAAAATGGTTAGAACTATATAATAGTGGTCTTGACAGTCGAAGCGTAATTAAAGCAGCAATTTTGGAGATGGCACAACAAGAAGAAGAGCTAGAAGATCAATTATGTCAATCAATGGTGGCCTAATATCATGTCTGCTTGAATACGTATAGATAACGACGGAGGAGTTAGGAGTTAGGAGTTAGGAGTTAGGAGGGAAGAATAAAGAAGATTTGAAGAAAGTTTTTATCACTAACTAAAGGGACATGATATGGTCTGAGACCATTTCATTTGGGATTGCATGGTGACGAATGATTTTGGATTTGGGAATTTCTAGAATGATTAATATTAGGTTTTTTTAGCCAAAGTTTAAACTAATTTTTGGTAATGGTAATATTATTCCATAATATCCAACTCCTTTCATTTACTTCAGCTACATAGGGTAAAAGGAGTTAGGAATTAAGGTAAGTAGCATTCTTTATTTTAATTAAGGCTTGCTAATTAATGCTAAAACCATTGATAGATAAAGGTTTTAGCATTATTTAATTCCCAAGGGATGCGCTGGTTTTAGTCTAAAACCCTCATGCCTTTTAGCATAAAAGGCAAACCTTCGGACAGAAAAATTGAGGAACAAAACGCCCGCTCCTACCTCCTCGCTCCCTACCCATTCCTCCCCTCCTGGGAGGGGGAGGGGCGAGGGGTGGGTTGTCTCCTGTCTCCTGTCTCCTAACCCTACCAAAAAGCTTTATTCAGCAAACCCTAATTATTATAACTTCTACTGTCTCAATATTTTTTCCTCAACTAGGAAATCAAAATATAGTGTTTCTTAGAACGGTGAGGCACGACACTATAGCAGTCCTAAATGAAATAGAGAAGCACTCTAGACAGTGTCAGGAATTGATACAGAACCTTTCTCCGAAATCATCTGGGATTGCTATAGTCTAGAAAGCAAAACTAACAAAACTCAAATTAGACTAGGGGAAAAAACTTAATTGCTATATAGGCATTATAGTTAAGTTTTTATTATACCTATATTGATTGTATATTGTATTGAATTTTTAGAGAAATCCTAAAACTTAAAAGTAGGATATTCTAGCTAACAACAGTAATGTTCTCAATATCAAAATAAATTGATTTAATGCCTCAGATTGTCCTAGTATATCCGCAAATTCCCCCAAATACAGGAAATGTTGCTCGTACTTGTGCTGCTACTAATACAGAATTACATCTAGTCAAACCTTTGGGTTTTGAAATTAGCGATCGCTATTTGAAACGGGCAGGTTTAGATTACTGGCCTTATGTTCAACTATATTACCATGATAATTTCAAAGAGTTTCAAACCTATCATCAGCAACGAGGTGGAAGATTGGTAGGTTTTAGTGCCAAGGGAAGTTCTAATTATACTAAATTTCAATACCAAACAAATGATTGGCTATTGTTTGGTTCAGAAACTAATGGACTACCACAAGATGTCCTAGAGTATTGTGTAGCAACTCTCTATATACCAATGACACAACCAAAGGTTCGTAGTTTAAATCTTTCTGTTAGTGCTGCCTTGGGTTTATTTGAAGCCAGGCGTCAATTGGATTATCTGAGTTAAAATCATTATTTCTGATAGTATCTATAAAATCTATAATCTTTAATTTTACAGATATGAATGATGAAAAACACTATATATCCCTAGTCAAAACTATAGTACTACACTAAATATAGTGTTTATAACTCAAAAATCCTTAAGTTCTGAAATATTCTAATTTAAGTATTTAATGGGTCATTTTGCTCTACACAGGTTTATCTATAACAATCTGTAATTCTATATTTATCTATAAGAAATTTCTATAGCTCTAGTAATTGTCACGATCGCCAAGTTAGTGTATACCAAAATTTAGATTATATTTCCTCCTGAAATCCTTTTATTAGTCTAGAGGGTATTTACTAAAGGACTATTCAGAGAAGAATACAATTGGACAATTTCCAAATAAAATGGCAAAAACAAACTACGAGCAAGAATGTTGTAATATTTAGTGTCTTAAAAGTTAGTTACTCTTTGTTGCTCTTTTTTTGGCCATTAAATCAAAATTAAATTAAAATTATCCTTGCTTTTTTTATGAAAGCAAGATAACCTAGCCTAAGTTTGATATTTGTCAGTGATCTTGATCTCTAAAATAGAGTTAATTAGGTCATTGACAAGGAAAAATTAAAGACAGTTAAACGCTTGTCAATAGGAGGTCGTTCTTTGAAACGAACATTTCCAAGTAAAGGAAAATCTGCCACTACTTGTGAACTTCACACAGAAGCAAATATTGAGCAGTCAAAACAAATAAGTATAGTTGGTAGCAAAACTTCTTCCGCTGCTACCATGATTGGACTTGCTGCTATTTCAACTACTATGGGTGCATCAGGCATCCTGTTCTCTGGAAAAGGCGATATTGCAGTAGCAGCAGAACTTCCTGGAGTAGACACCAACAAACATGAACTTTCAACTAGAGAGTTAAATGTTACTGGAGTTAATAGGTCAAAAGGTCTACTGCTTCAGAAATTAACCCAAGGGTATGTAGAGACAAAAGGAAATACTGATTCTGAAGTTGAAGCAACTCAACCTGAGACTGTTCTGCCTTTAGAACATACACTAGGAGAACAATCCTTTTTTCCTATAGAACTTAAACAGAAATATAGCCAGACTAAAGCCAGAAAATCTGAGCAAGAGACTGTAGTTTTTTCTGAACCGAAAATTAATCAATTACAAACTAATGAGTTGCCTCCTCTGGGGTCTCTAGCTAAAGTGCAGGTTAAGGAGGAAATAGGCACTAATAGTCAGCTAATTGACCGATTAAAAGTAGGAATTAATCCTGTCCAAAAACAAGAAAACCTCTCTGCCAAAAATTCTGTAGAGTCGAGGTATAAGCAGTTAGTTTCTGAGTCTGTAGAAAAGTCCTTTGATTCATCCACAGAGAAATTTCTAGATAAAGGTGCTAAATCAGAAAATTTAGTTGTTAAAGAACCAGCTCTAGAAATAGCCACTCCTTCTGAATTAGACCATAGTTCCACGGCTAAACAAATCGCTGATAGTCAAACAGAAATTGCTCAAGAGTCAATCAAGACTGAAGGGACTAAACTAGAAGGGGCAGTGGTTATTGATTCTGATATGACATCTACACCAGTTTCATTGGTATACAAGGTGCGTGTAGGAGACACACTAAGTTTAATCGCCAAGGAAAACAATGTATCTGTCGAAGCTTTAGCTAGAGTTAATAATATTAAAAATCTAGATGTAATTGAAGCCGCTAAATTACTTAAAATTCCTCAGCAACCATTTTCTGAATCATTAACACTTGTAAGTTCTACAAGTAGTTATTCAAAAAAGGAATTTAGTCCACATTCTTTGGATACTACAGCTAACCAACTGAATATTCCTGAAGCCAAGCTTCCTAATATCAAGTCTAATTATTTATCGTACAGTGTACCAAGTGTGACTGAAGCTGAAGTTCCAGACAGAAATGTACAACTTGTTTCTTGGTCTGAAGGTCTAGACGATCAAGAACATCAAATACACAAGAAACCAAAAGAATTTTCAACTTCAACACAGTTGGTTGCTACAGATAGCCCGAAAAATCCCTTAGTTAATAAAGTATGGCCTGATAATCTAGGTGCAAGGGAATCTACACAAAATTCTGTTGCATCTTTTAGTAATAGTCAACCCGTTCAACCATTACCAGTGGACATAAATACTGAGAGTGGTGAGTTACTACCAACAGCAAAATCCGAAGGTCAAAACAATCCTTATGCTAACCGTTTGAGGTCAGAAATAAGCAGGTTAAGAGAGGAATATAACAATCAAAAAGAACTTGAAGATTCTCAAAAAATTACCTCAGAAGCAATAAATATTCCAGTACCTGAACCGTGGTCTTCAGAACAGAATTTACCGAATAATTCTCAAGTTATTAACGAGAACAATAGTAGTAGATACTTACAACCAACTTATCAGGAAGAAGTAAGTCGCAGCCAAACCAGACAATGGTCTGAAGAAATGGGAACTAACAGACCTGAAATCAGAAATCCTGCTACAGTTGTTAAAGAACTACCCCTAGAAAGAGAGATTGTTCCATCTCAAGGTTCATCAGTTATGGCCACAGCACCAACAGGAGCTAACTTTAATGAGATTCTGAATAATCCTTCACTAGGAAAAATGGTTTCTCCAGACTTGCCACCTTTGGGTAAAGCTGATACCTATTTACCTGGTGGTTCCATGCAATTTACTGGATACACCTGGCCTAGTAAGGGTACTTTAACATCAGGTTATGGTTGGCGTTGGGGAAGAATGCACCGTGGTATTGATATAGCTGCACCTACTGGTACTCCTATTGTTGCTGCAGCTCCTGGTGTTGTCACCTTTGCTAATTGGAATAGTGGAGGGTATGGTAATTTAGTTGAAATTAAACATCCCAATGGTAGTCTGACTGTATATGCTCATAACAGTCAAATTCTTGTGAGAGAAGGTCAAAAAGTTGCTCAGGGTGAGCTAATTGCTAAAATGGGAAGCACCGGACGTAGTACTGGCCCACACTTACATTTTGAAATCCATCCGACTGGAAATGGAGCGGTTAATCCCATGGCTCTTTTACGTTCGGGAGTGGCATCTAATTAGGTTAGGTATTGGATAATTATCGTAAAATTTCGATAAGTGGGAAAGCACCGTCTTTTAAGCGGTGGATGGAAACGACTCGACGGATTAAAATCCGTAGTCAAAAAAATGTGTTATGATGAACCGGAAAATTAAAAAGTATCCTCAATGGTATGCATGGCCGGAGAGATTGATGCCAATTGACACCGCCTAGTGGACTGCTGCTGTATACGTACTATGGTACGGTACTGGCAATGTGGTTGTTTTGCCGGATCAGCATACTTCGTAAACGAGCAATGTGGAAAACGTAGCAATAGCGCCAGTTTTACAGCTCCTCTGAAGAATCTACGCGGATTTATTCCGTGAATTATCAAAATGAGGATGATTTTATATAGTACAGTTGTTTTAATCCCATTACATATTTGTATGTATTGGGAGGAAATCAAAACCTTCTAATACTCAGAACTTATTCTAACTCCCTAATCCCATCTAAAAGTCTTCCTATTTTCAGTGCAACGCCTCAAATGTTAAAATCCCCATTGTTGTCAGTGAAAATGGGGATAGAGATATAAATAAACTTAGGGTGCAAATTAAATCTAGTTTGGTTTTTTTCAGAAAAAAATAGTAAAGAATTGAATAAATTACAATATTCTGTGCTATAGTTATGAATGGTTAAAAATTTAGGCTCAGTAGCTCAGTGGTTAGAGCAGGGGACTCATAAGCCCAAGGTCGCAGGTTCAAATCCCGCCTGAGCCATATATTATACACATAAAGTAGTAATTAGGGCTTGCTGATTAGTTATAAAAGTATTTATATATAAAGGTTTGAGCATTTTTATGGTCGAATTGCAGTGCCCCTGTTTTATACCATTTCTCAAAAATTTTTCTACATTTTGTTGAGCAGGGGACTCACCCCTCGCCCCTCCCCATCCCAGGAGGGGAAGTAGGGGAGTGGGTAGGGACGTTGCACGCAAAGTCCGTATAGGGAGAAGCAAACATAAGAATAATTAACATTAATGCAAGCTGAAATTAGCATGCAAAGTAATTTTGCTTGTGCTTATTAGTTGACAACTGAAGTATTGCCCAAGTATAGCAATAATGCATGGGCAATACTTCAGTTGATTTTGCTCAAAAAGCTAGTATTTTAGGGTCATAGCTGGGCAGAAAAATCCCAAATTGACAATAGTTACCGAAGAATTAATAATTAAACAATTAAATAATTAAATAATTCAGGTTTAAAGTCTTCCCTTTCAAGGGGAAAAAATAAAAAGAAAATTTTTTCTCTCTTGGTCGATTGGATATGGCGCAGGTTTCGGAGCTATCCCTCGACCGCTTGTTTCTCCTTTATAGAACCCCCGATCGTATCTTCAGAAATTTAGCAAGGAGACAGGAGACAGGAGACAGGAGACAGGAGACAACCCACCCCTCGCCCCTCCCCCTCCCAGGAGGGGAAGAAGAAAAAGAGAAGATATGGGGAAAAATAATACACAAAATTCAACACACCAACAGAAGATTTTCGGTCAAAATTGATGCGCGAAAAGACTTGAATACTATAATTATATAGAACTCAAATGGGTTCTATAAGGAGAGGATTTTTACCTTAATTATTCGGTAACTGCGTTAACAGGTTTATGATTGGGGAGTTAAACAGTGATAAGGCCAGTATATCAATTATCAGTATAATGGTTTGGCATTTAAGCTGTATATCCCAATTGGAGCTAAGGAAACAATGAAGATGGGAACAGCGGTGTACCCTAAGTCTGCGAAGCACGTTAGCTCCTCTGTAAGGGACTAGAAGCAAGGAGTCAAGGGATATTAATGTCCCTTCAATACGGGACGCTACGAGACCCTTTGCGAAGCGCAAAAACACCATATCCAATGGACCAATAAAGGGAATGCGCACTTCTGTGAGGAAATAGGGAATACAAAATCTCAATGGGCCTGAATTTAGTTCCGGTTAAATTTTTACCATCAACTAGAGTTTGGAAACAGTTAACTGATAACTGAATAGTGGGGGTGAATTACGAACCTGTTAAAAATATTAACTGATGACTGTAACAGATATGACTGATAATATATTCTATACTGTTAGAACTAAACTTTAAAACACTAAAATACTTCATTTATTCTTACTGGTCAATCCAATGATGAATGCACAGCATATTTCACTATTATCTCAAAAACTGGAGTGATAATTACTTTTATACTGCTTTCTCTTACTTGTTTCTCAGGGTCATTTCATTCTAGATTTTGGCAATGAATTTATTGATTTTCAGACAGCGAAAGATAAATTTCCTAAAGCTTGAAATAAGGTGGTTTCATCAATACATAAAATGGCACAGTTTAGAATGAAACAGCCATGCTTGTTTATATTATTTGAATATCCTTCGATTTATCAACTTTGAGGAATGTAAAGCCTGAAAGAACTCTTCGTATACTTTTGTGGATAATCAAATTTTACTCAACTTTTACTCAACAGTTGTTAACTTGCACGAATTTTTTTTTAGTGTCGGGATAAATGGCAAACATATTTGATCTGAAAGCTTTATATATAGTAATAGTAGGGTTGAAAACTAGCACTCTGCTAACGCTAGACAGGTTTAAATTTTCTGTGTTATCATAGACAAAAGTAAGTATAAATTAAGGTTTAGTTCAGTGACTCTTTGCTAGTCCAACTACTGAAAATCCTCTGTAGTTTAGTCGGAGGAAACATTCCAATAAAATGAATACCAAAACTAAAAAAGGTACATGAAAACAGATTTAATTCGCAACTGATTAACTGTCTCAAAAAACTTTTATTTGTACATCCACCTAGATATTTGAGAATCAGAATCGAATGAGAGACCAAGTATGAAAATATTTGATCTGCTAAGTTGATCTAGGGAGGTCTGACAAGAGACATTCTAGGGTGTTATTTGTACTTAAGGAGTATAAAGAGGCAATATGGAAGAATAAAGAATCTCAAACCATAAGTTTTCTTTTAGTTTTGAGTGTCAACAAGTTATTTTAAGGAGAATTCAATAATGACAGACGGATGCCTGCGTGTGGGCCAGGAAGCCCCAGATTTCACTGCTACAGCTGTAGTGGATCAGGAATTCGAGACAATTAAACTGTCTGATTATCGTGGTCAGTATATAGTTTTATTCTTCTATCCCCTGGACTTTACTTTTGTTTGTCCAACAGAAATTACGGCATTTAGCGATCGCTACAAAGAGTTTGAGTCACTTAACACAGAAATTCTAGGAGTTTCAGTAGATAGTGAATTTTCGCATTTAGCTTGGATTCAAACAGATCGTAAATCTGGTGGAGTTGGAGATCTTAACTATCCACTATTATCTGACATTAAGAAAGAAATTAGTTCTGCCTATAACGTCTTAGACCCAGAAGCAGGTATTGCTCTGCGGGGATTGTTCATTATTGATAGAGAAGGTACTATTCAACACGCCACGATTAATAATCTTGCTTTTGGTCGAAACGTGGATGAAACCTTGCGTACTCTACAAGCTATTCAGTATGTACAAGCTAACCCAGATGAAGTTTGTCCTGCAGGTTGGAAACCAGGAGATAAAACTATGAATCCCGATCCAATCAAATCTAAGGAATTCTTTGCAGCTGTTCAATAAATTGATTTAGGCAGTCTATAAAGTACCTAATAATTAAAAAAAATGTCAACTCCAACACTTTCATAGATATTCTGGTTCTAAAAGTGTTGGAGTTGTAAATTTCAAGGATATTTAAACACATTAAAGTTTTGAGTTTTAACTTTTAAATTATATCAAGATTATGCTAACTTCCTATGATTTTAGAGGTTTAATAAATCAACGTTTTGTTCAAAATTTATTACCTATTCCAGCTATTAATAGTTTGGATAACGGAAAAAGAACACCAGATTTTGAATTGCCAGATATCACAAATGGTAAATTAGTTCGTTTGTCAGACTATTGGGGGGTAAAACCTGTAATAGTTGCTTTGACTCGTATCTTTACTGAGAAACAGTATTGCCCATTTTGTTTCCCTCATATCTTAGCTTTAAATAATAATTATGAAAAATTTTTAGAGCGGGGAGTAGAAATATTAATGATTACGAGTACAGATAGGGAACAAAGTAAGACTGTGGTGAGCGATCTAAGTTTAAAAATGCCTTTACTCAGTGATTCTAGTTGTCAGGTATTTAAAAATTATCAAGTTGGTCAAGCTTTGGGAGCACCTCTACCAGGACAATTTGTATTAGATAAACAAGGTAGACTTAGCTATAAACATTTGTTTTCTTTTCTAGATCATAATGCTAGTATTGAGGATTTATTTGATGTTTTAGATAATTATATATAGCAATTTTATTTGAGTTGTGAGATATTTTAGATTTTAAGAAATAGGCAATAGGGAACAGGGAAAACCGGAGATGGGAATGAGAAACACTGAAGCAATAAAATTATCACAAATGATTTAGGATTGCTATAGTTGAGCAAAATGACTATTAGTAGCTGAATTATTTCTTAGTGCAAGTAACTCTATTTTTTATAGACTAATCTCGCAGGTAAATTTAGCCTGTGGCGTTGAAACATAGTTTGATAGTCTGTTATCCCATTTTGATAAATGTTTGTTACAAATAGTAGAATTAAGGAATAGGGAAGACCGAAGTTGGAGGAAGGAGTAAGTTTTGAAAAAAAAGGTAAAAATGATAGAGGTAGCAATCTCAAATGAATTGGAACAGCTCTTTATTAAGTATCTCCGTTCAAAATGCACTTTATTATAGCATTCTTTTTTTTAACTGGTATTAGTTATATACCCAAATTTTAACTGCAAATCTTGCCAATTTTCATTATGGTTAAGTATCTTAATTTTTCATAAAAATCAGATAATATCATGTCCGGTAGCATCGGTCTTGTATAGAGAAGGTAAGGAAGACCGAAGTTGGAAGAAGGAAAAAGGAAGAAGCTTTAAGAGAAGGAAAAATTTTATTTATATGGCGGTAGATATTTCCCCAAGTTTTACACGGGACTATACTAACGGACATGATATAACTCAAATATCATTTGAATATACAAATGACTTGAATGAACTTGATGATTTTTAGTTGCATCAGTTTGGAAAATTTTTAAGACATAGGAAAATATAATAAATTTTTTACTTATGCTATTTACATAAGTATTTTTACACATAGTATAATTTATAATTGAGGATTAATATATATGAAATTATAAGATATTTACTTCCTTTACACAAGGCTTTGCTAAATCCTAAAAATATAAATATTTTGTCTATACTAATATATATTTTTCACAAAATCAATATAGATTTAGCTATTTTTAACTAGGCTCAATAAATCATAAAAAATCATTATAAATTTAAGAGATATTGATATTATGCACCCAAATTCTTTATCTGACTCAGAATTAATATCTGAAAAGAAATTTTCTAAAATTTTGGCAGAAATATCTCTCAAAATTCGCCAATCATTGGAGTTAGACTATATCCTCAATACTGCTGTAGCAGTAGTACGAGATTTACTCAATGTTGACCGTGTTTTTATATATAAATTTCAATCAGATGGTAGTGGTATTGTTGAGGTAGAATCAGTTAGCTATCAATCAAGAACAATAATTAATGAAGTTCTATACGATCCATGTTTTAAAGAAGATTTAATCAATCTTTATAAAAATGGTCGTGTGAGTTCAGCTACAGATATTACTAACAGTAATCTGCCAACTTGTTATGTAGAATTATTACTTAGATTTCAAGTACGATCTATATTAGTAGTACCTATTTTACAAGGTGATGATCTATGGGGATTATTAATTGCTCATCACTGTATTGATGCTAGAAAATGGCAAAATTCAGAGATTGAATTATTACAACAATTATCAGTGCAAATGGCAATTGCTATTCGACAAGCAGAACTTTATCAACAACTGCAAGAAGAATTGAAGCAACGTCAGCGGGCACAAACTAAACTAAAAGAAGTTAATAAACAATTACAAGCAAAACTTACAGAAAATAAAATATACGCAGATATCGTTAAAAATATGCAAGTTGGTTTGCATGTTTGGCAGATGGAAGACCTGAATGATGTTAGTAGTTTTAGATTAAAAGCGACTAATCCTGCTGTTACTCATTTGACTGGATATGAAGAAAAAGAAATAATGGGTAAGCGAATTAGCGAATGTTTTCCTCACTTATTAAAGACTGATTTACCAGAAATTTATGCTGAGGTCATTCATTCGGGAAAAAATAGAGATTTGGGCGAAATTGAATATTTTGAACAACGAATTCCCCATAGTATTTTTGCAGTAAAAGCCTTTCCTTTGCTTAATAATTGTGTGGGTATATTATTTGAAAATGTGACAGTTCGTCAAGAAACAGAAAATGAGCTGAAAAGACAAAAAAAAGTTATGCAAATGTTGACTACAATGAATCCTGATGGAATTTTCATTGTTGATACAGAGGGTGTAATTCAATTTGTTAATCCTGCGGGAGCATTGCTTTTTGGTCGTACAGAAGATGAACTAATTGGAAAAGCTTTTGGGTTTCCTTTAGTGGTAGGAGAAAGAGTTGAAATAGATATAGTCAGACCATTAAATGAATTGCGCGTAGAAATAGGAATGGCTGAAATGCGACTTGGAAATATAATTTGGGAAGGAAAAGAAGCTTATCTTGCCTCTTTTAGAGATATTACTGAACGAAAACGTACAGAGAAAACTTTACGAGAAATGAATGAAGCGATCGCTCAAGAAATTCAGGAAAGAGAACAAGCACAAAATCAATCCCAAGAAGCTAATAAAAAATTAACAAATTGGGTCGAAGCTTTAGAAAGTAGGAATCAAGAAATTACTTTACTAAATAATATGATTGACTTACTTCAAGCTTGCTTTACTGTTGAAGAAGCTTGTCAAGTTATTCTGCCATTAATTCAAAATTTATTTCCCAATACTTATGGTTCGGTCTTTAAAATTAGTGATTCAAGAATGTTAGTTGAAGCAATTGCAAATTGGGGAGAAAAAATACCAGAAGAAACACTTTTTGCCCCCCATGAATGTATTGCTTTACGTCGGGGAGAAGTTCATTTTGTAGAGGATACTCAAACAGCTTTAACTTGTCAACATCTCCCACAACCATTACCTAAAACAACATTATGTATTCCAATTATGGCACAAGGCCAAGCAATTGGAGTTATTTCATTTTATTATCAAGAAAAAACAAACATTACAAAAGAAGAACATCAATTAGCGATAACATTAGCTAAACAATTTGGACTAGCTTTGGCAAATCTAAAATTACAGGAAACTTTGAAAGTTCAAAGCATTCGTGACCCTCTGACCGGATTATTTAATCGGCGTTACTTAGAAGAATTTCTGAATAGAGAAACTTACCGAGCTATTAGAACTGAAAAGCCTATTGGTATAATTATGATTGATGTAGATCATTTTAAAAGGTTTAATGATGAATTTGGTCATGCTGCTGGAGATATTATTCTCAAAAATTTAGGCTCTTTTTTAAAACAGAAAGTTCGAGATTATGATATAGCTTGTCGTTATGGTGGGGAAGAATTAATTATGATATTACCAGGAAGTTCTTTAGAAAATACTGAGAGAAGAGCTGAACAAATACGGGAAGAAGTCCAACAATTATCTGTAGAATATGATGGTATACTGCTAAGTTCTATTACTATTTCTTTGGGAGTTGCTTGCTTTCCTGAACATGGCAAAGCAGGGGAAAAGGTCATTCAAGCTGCTGATGCTGCTCTTTATCAGGCTAAGTATGAAGGACGTAACCGAGTTGTAGTAGCTTCAAATTATTGAATATTTTATTTATATTACATTGTTTAAATTAAGACAGACTATTTTCAGTTAATCAGTTATTTATTATTACTACTGAATTAAACATAAATAAATAGGGTTTGCGTATGGAAAGTCTTTTTGCTCTTTGTAGGAGACAGGAGACAACCCACCCCCTCACCCCTCCCCCTCCCAACCCACCCCTAACCCCTCCCCTCCTGGGAGGGGAGAAAAGGGTCGGGAGCGAGGAGGTAGGAGCGGGCGTTTTGTCCCAAGATTGTTCTGCCATAGTCAGCCCAAAATACTAGCATGCATGAGCGTTTTCAACTGAAACAGGCGTACTGCAATTCGAACCTAAAAATACTCAAACCTATATATATCAATACTTTTATAATTAATCAGCAAGCCCTAAATAATATTTAGGTGTACAGATAAATTTTTTTTGAGTCTTAATAAACTATAAAATCGATCGCTAGGTAGGCTTTAGAGAAAACATATTATAATCGAAAATAATACAAAAATCAACTACAAAATTTCCCATGGATAACCCTACCTAATGCTTTAAGAAAAAATCTACCGCATCCCAGTATCCTTGAAAAATCAATCAAAATTGAAACTAAAGTTCCTAGAAATTTTATTGGAAATCATTCATACCCAGACAATTCATAAGAAGTTTGAGGAATCACATTAATATTACGATGAGAATAACGAGTAATGGCCAATAACGGTACTGCCAGAGTCAGCACAGCGATCGCTGTTCCCAAAATATTTGCAATCCTTTGAGGAGGTTCATCGTCTGAGTAACTAGCAGGTTGACTATCTGATTCCATAGTAAGAAACATTCTAAAAAACTTAAAATTGTTAGTAGTAATACTTAGTAGCAATACAAGTTGTATGATAATTGTTTTGGAATTGGCCTAAACTTTGATTGTTAAGAACTACAATTTTTTTTCAGCAACTTTGTCCTTAATCTCTTTAGCTGTTTGTGCCAGTACAAGAGACCTTTGACCCATACTTACAGGTAGTCTAGGTATATCTGCCAAAGAAGCACGAGATAAATCCAACAAAAGTTGACGAACTTTTTCTACCCATTCTAATGAATCTGGAGGAATGATTTGGCCATCAGCTTTTTCTTGAATAATTTTTGCTTTCTGTGCTAGTGGTAGAGCTTTTTCTGCAACATTTTCTGGTAGTTTAGGCTTATCCGACAAAGAAGTACGGACAATTTCAAACAATAATTGATAAACCTGCTCTATCCACTCTGTATCTGAGCAGTGGGAATTTAGATTAGTCATAACTAGGGCTAGTTTGTTTCAAAAAGAGAGCTAACATTCTATTCTTGTTTAGATAGAAATTGTTTACTTTTCAGTTAAATTCCAGACTCCATCCCAATCCTTGGGAGGAAGCTCGGCCTGAAATAGCTGACAACGACCAAGGTGTAATTTAGCAGCTTTGTTGTTGGGATCGATTTTCAAGACCTCTTTAAATTCAGCTTCCGCCATTGCAAAAGCTTCTATGATAGAGAGGTCTGTTAAATTTTTTTCTTTGGATGGTCTTAAGTAATACTCTCGTCCTTGATGATAATGTTCAACTATATGGTGTTGTTCCTCCGTTAGCTCTTGCTTGAGATCCCCTTCCTTAAAGCCTAACAGTTCATATATTCTAACAGGCTTACTTTTTCCCTTCACAGTAATTAGGTCTAGTTCCCGAACCCAAAGTATATCTTTGTAAGGTTGATAAGTATTATCACTGATGACCAAATCTGTACCATACTGCTTGCTTGTACCTTCAAGGCGAGAAGCTAAATTAACACCATCTCCAATAGAAGTTAGCTCCATACGCTTACTAGAGCCAATATTACCACTAACTACTTCGTCTGAGTGAATGCCCATACCAATCTTAATGGCCATTTTGTTCTGAGCTACACGCTCTTCATTGAAAATTTTCAGGCGTTGACGCATTTCTACAGCACTTTGCATAGCACACAAAGGATGATTTTCTAGAGGAGCTGGAGAACCAAATACTGCCATTAGGGCGTCCCCTATATATTTATCGAGAGTACCTTTATATCTGAATACAGCATCTACCATCTCTTCAAAATATTCGTTCAGCATAGTGACAACCTCTTCAGCTTCCATACCTTCGGTCAAAGTAGTGTAGCTACGAATATCACTGAAAAGCACAGAAACCTGTTGACGTTTTCCACCTAAACCAGTATCACCACTTGCTAATAATTGTTCAGCAACTTCTGGCGTCATGTAGCGATACATCAAGTTTTTCACTTGTTTTTCTCCAGTAATGTCCTCCATCACTACTAAAACGCCATTAACCTTATCCAGGTCGCAAACATCAATCATAGAGTTAATTGACAAATTAATACTTTGAGGAGGCAAATTTCCCAGGGGTAACAAAGTTTGGTCTGGATAATACTGTTGGTATTCCTTAGTATAATTAGGAGAAAGAGCTAAATCTAGCCACCTAGAAAAGTCACCTTCCTTGAGGCGTACTAATTCACTTACAGATTTACCTGCCAATATATCTGTGTCACTGATGCCTAGTAAATGTCTAGCACTTTCATTTGTAGCAATAACTTTGCCTTTTTGATCTGTAGATATTACCCCGTTGGTGAGACTCCGTAGAATATCCTTTTGCCTTTGTTGCTCTTGTTTGACTGTATCAAATAATTTAGCATTTTGGAGGGCCACACCTGCTTGAATATTAAAGGCCTTCATAAATTCTAAATCGTTACGATTAAAACTGGCCTTCCACTGCTCTGGTGCTTCAGGCCAGTTAGCATGGTTATAGGGTGGATAATCTCCCTGTTTCTTTTTATTAATTAGCTGAGTTACACCAATTAATTCATTGTCAGCATTAAAAACAGGCATACACAACAAACTACAGGTACGATAACCTGTTTTTTCATCTGTTTCCTTAGCTGTAACTGAGTGGGTATCTTTATAAACATCAAAAGGAATGAGTAGTGGCTCGCCAGATGTGGCCACCATACCAGCAAAGCCTTTATCTTTAGCAATCCTGATTTCTGTGAGCTGCCCATTAATCGGGATTTTTGTCCATAGTTGATTTTTCTCGTTATCTATGAGCCACAAGGTACTGCGGTCTGCGTTCATTAGTTCCTTGGCCTGCTCCATAACTTTTCCTAGAGTATCTTCTAAGTCTAGACTACTTTTGCTGAGGGAGTCTACAGCTTTCATTAAAGCTTCTGCTGCTCTCTGTCTTTGAGTTGCTGCATAAAATGACTTAGAAGATTCAAGAATTAGACTAATGGAAGGGGCAAATTCACGAAATACTCTTTCATCTTCTTGAGTAAATCCGTTGACATCTATTTTGTCTCCTAGTTGTTCATATTTTTCGTGGTCTGGTTTGAACTTGTTTAGGAGTTGGACAACTGCGATTAAATCCCCTGTTTCTTCTTTCAGTAATGGCATTACTACCATAGTATAGGTACGATATCCATTCTGTTTGTCGAATTTTTGTGCTGAAGCGGAACGTGGATCGTCATAGAAATCGTAGGGTATGTTGATTACTTTTTTCTCTTGAGCTGATTCTCCTGCTATTCCTACATTGGCTGAAATTCTTAACTCTAATAGTTTTCCATCAGCTCCTTTAGCTACTGTTGACCAAAGTTCATTTTTTTCTTCATCTAATAACCAAATTGTTGTCCGGTCTGCGTTTAATAATTCTCCTGTTTTGAGAGTAATTGAGCGCAGCATTTCATGTAGAATTGCATCAAATCCTTGAGCTTCTAGCAAATTGTTGAGCATTCCCAGGGTTTGATTAACTGTCTTTAGCTTTTCCTCAACATCTTTAACCGCTTCAACAAAGGTTTCTTTTGTTAAGGGAGCTAGATAGCTTGCGAAACTAGACCCAGGATGAACTAATGCACTACTTTCGTTGACTTTTGAGTAACTTTTGGGGTTATCTCCATTACTAAGATTAATTTCTGGATTATTATAAGTATCATTATTAGAGTAAGTTTGAGGGTGAGACACCTGATGGTTAGGACCCTCTATAACTTCCACATCCTCTGTTGGGATTGTGTACTCTGTTGCTATTTGGTTTGGAGATGCAGATGTCATAACGTTTTTATTAAATATTTTAGATGCTCTTTCTATTAAGGCTTTTCAGTAGTTATGGCTCAGTTTGTTAATTAATATTAAGATAGGCACTGAATAATTTTTAAATCATTCATATCCTGTAGTGTAGTTTAACATAATTAAATTTTTATTCTTATCTCAATAAGTTTATTATAAATATTTTTTATATCAGGTTTGCTACAAAAGTCATAGGTATGAGCTTAGGGAAATCGATTCTGGGAATAATTTTTTTCTTGACTTTTCCCCCATTACTGGAATGTTTTTTATTTAATAAGCATATTAATTTTGATGCTATAGAAGCTTACTTGTTGTACTTGATGAACTGTTAATTAATAATTATCAAAACTATCATTACTTAAAGTTTCAAGTTTATTATCCACATTTTTGATAGAAATAGAAGTAAGCAAGTTTTGATTTGTTACAATTATGACCTCCAGTTTTATACACATAATGTAGCACAAAAAGTTGCTATTAATACTATGGATTGTGTGATATCTAAGTTAATAACTCAACATAATCTACAGAATTTGTTTTGTCCTTTGTTAAAATCAATTGATAATATTATTTTATATATTGATATTGTATTTTTAGTAGAGATTAATTTTATGGACTAAGATTCTCCTCCAGAACTAGAAATAGGTACAGTCAAATTTTGACGACGTTTAGTAGCAGCTTCAGTTAAAAGAGATTCTGCAAAAGCTATAGCCTCTTGAGCTGGCCTACCACTAGCTAATTGTGCCAACTCCTCCCGACGTTGATAATTATTGAGATTTTTAACTCTAACTATAGTGCGTACTTCAGAGTTTTGATTAGGTATTTCCTCGACTACTTGTTTACTGACATTAAAGTGATTATCAGCCATTGCAGCTACTATAGGTTGATGGGTTACGCAGAGGACTTGATGTTTCCGACTAAGTTGATGTAGTTTTTCTGAAATAGCTCCTGCTACTCTTCCTGAGACTCCAACATCTATTTCATCAAATACTAGAGTACCAGATCCTTCTATTTGAGAAAAACAAGCTTTCAATGCCAATAAAAATCGACTCATTTCTCCACCAGAAGCTATTGAATTTAGAGGTTGTAGTGGCTCACCAGGATTTGGGCTGAAGCAGAATGTAATCTGGTCAGCTCCTGTAATTGTTGGGGTAGTGGGAGTAATTTGTACCTGAAATTTCACTTTTTCCATAGCGAGGGGTTTTAATTCCTCTACCAAGTGTGTCTCTAATTTAGCAGCCGCACTATGACGTTTTAAGCTAAGTTCGCTACATTTATCTTGTAATTGCTCTTGAGTTTCTAAGTATACTTTTTCTAGTGCTTCAACAGACTCTCCACCATCTTGTAGTTCTTTAAGTTCTCCCTGTATTTTGTAATAATAATTAATAGCTTCTTCTAGGGTTGGACCATACTTGCGACAAATTTGTTTAAGCTCTTGAATTCTTTCTTCTACATCCTGTAATCTTTGGGGATCTGCTTCTAATTCCTCACCATAACTACTAATTTGTCGGCTAGCTTCAACAACTTGAGATAAAGCTTCACTAATAATTTCCAATATAGGTTGTAATGTGTAATCGTAGTTTACCATATCGTTTAATATGGTTTCTGCTTCTCCCAGGAGGTCTGCTGCTGCTGAATTATCTCCTTCATTTTGATATAAAGCTTGATATATTTGATAGCTTTGATGTTGAAGTTCAACTGCATGACTAAGGCGTTGACTTTCTTGTGTTAGTTGTTCTAATTCCTGAGGTTCAGTAAGATTAGATTTATCTAATTCTTGTACTTGGTATTCTAATAAATCTATTCTTTGTAAACGTTCCTGCTCTGACTGACGACGATTTTCTAATGCTGCTTTGGCTTTTTGAGCTTTTTGGTAGGCAATACTTACTGCTTCTCGGCATTGTAGTAGGGGATGACTACCATATAGATCGAGCCATTCCCTTTGGAGATTAGGATTTCCTAATTGTAGAGTTTGGCCTTGGGCTGTAATTTCTAATAGGCGATCGCGCAGTTGGTCCATTATTTTGCGATTGACCAGAATGCCATTGAGACGAGACCTAGTACGGAGAGAGGTTTGGGCACAAGTAATTTCACGGCTACAGACTACTAATGTACCATCTACTGGATCTATTTCTTGATTTCCTAACCATTTGGCCAGGGATGAGTTTAGCTCAAAGGTTGCTTCTAAGATGGCTCGTTTAGTTCCTGTTCGGATGACGCGACGGTCTACTTTTCCACCTAGAGTTGCATCAAGAGCATCTAGGATAATGGACTTACCAGCACCCGTCTCTCCTGTGAAGACATTTAGACCGGGACTTAATTCTAAGTCTAGATGGTCTATAAGAGCAAAGTTATTAATGCGAAGGGATATAAGCATTTATTCAAGGAAGAAGGAAGAAGGAAGAAGGAAGAAGGAAGAAGTGAAGATTAAATGTTTGCACTTTACTTTTATCCTGCTTCGGTCAAACATAATTTTTGAGTTTATGGCTTGAATCTCTGACTAAAATTATGCCAGTAAATCCTCTATTTTCTTGGAGGTCTTCAAGATAAAATTATAATATAGCAATCCTATTTCAATTGTAATATTTCTGTGGTAGTTAGGAGTCAGGATTCAGGATTCAGGATTCATAATTTTCAAGATTTTTCGTCAATCTTAACTATTATAAAAATTCTCACAAATTATTTGGGATTGCTATATATAATTAGAAGAATACATTAAGGTTTAATTGGATTATAGATGATTTTTTTTGTGATTTTTTTGTTAGTATAATATCAATTAATAACTCTAGTAATTGTTTATGAGTGAAGAATTATTTAGATTTTCTTAGCTTCTCAATCACGATTGATTTTAATTTGAGAAACAATTTACATTGGGTTTATTGTCGGAAATTTAACACTAACTAAGTGGAATTATCTTTTTCAATTATTTCTCTATACTGATAATTATCTCAAAATGCTACTATAAATTCAAAATTTATGACTTACAGCAGTTTCCAAAGTTATGAGAGGTACACCCATCGCGGGCAAGATGACCGCACTGGGAAAATTCAATTGTTAATCTCTGTACTTCTTATGCAAGGAATCTGCTGTAACTACTAACTCCTTCCCTAAAAAATTACAATTAAAATAGGATTGTAAGAGATATCAATTAGTATTTATTGAGCAATATGAGTTATGCAGAAACTGGAATAAAGTTAAGAAAATAAATCTCATTCATCATTTAGTATTTTTATTCAATATTTTAAACTAGAGGAGATTTTTTTACAAATAATTTCCGGTATTAATATAGAACCCATTTGAGATATATTTAAACATAGATGGATAGGTGGGAAGATAGGGAGGTGGGGAGTATTTTAAACATTTTTCTCTTATGCTTTCTCTCCATCTCCTGACTCCTGACTCCTGATGCCTCTTCAACAATTAATAATTAATATTAATTATTATTGCTCTGCTGATTAAATATAAAAGTATTGACAGATAAAGAAAAGTGCCTTTTTGGGAACGAAAAAAGTGCAATTTTTTTTCAGTCAAAAACTTTCAAAAAGGAGCGTATTTTAGGCAATAGTTGGGCAGAAAAATAATTATTAAAATTGTTATTCCTACCTGCTCTAAATTCCCATTTCTCCCCTCCTGGGAGGGGTTAGGGGTGGGTTGTCTCCTGTCTCCTTTCTCCTGTATCCTACCCCTACTAAAAGACTTTTTCAGCAAACCCTAATTAGTATAGCGTTTTGATAGTTGACTGCTAATAACTGATAACTAAATGCTTACTCCTAGATAGATTATTTTTTGTCTATAATTTAAAGTAGATAAGTAAATTAGGTCAGAGGTAATGTTATGACTCCAAATCCTGCGATAATGAAAGCCGTGGAGAATTTGGACTACCGTGTTACTGTGGGAGATGTGGCAGCTAAAGCTGGATTAGATTTGAAAGTGGCAGAACAAGGATTGTTAGCTTTAGCTACAGATGCTGGTGGTCATTTACAAGTATCAGAAGCGGGAGAAATTGCTTATTTATTTCCTCAGAATTTTAGAGGTATTTTAAGGAATAAATTCTGGCGGTTAAGATGGCGAGAATGGTGGGAGAAAGTCTGGCGAGTATTGTTTTATTTAATCCGGATTTCTTTTGGTATTTTGTTGATACTTTCTCTTGTAATTATACTGGTGGCTATTACTATTATTGTGATTTCCCTTAATTCTAGTGGCGATCGAAATGACTCAGGTGGTAGGAGTAATAATTCCGGTGGCGGGATGATGTTTTTCCCTGGGTTTTGGTTTAATCCTAATTGGTTTTTGTTGTTTGATTGGGGTTATTATGACCGACCCTATAGATATCAACGTCAAAGACAAAAATATCATTCTCAAGGTCAAAAAAATGGGATGAATTTTTTTGAAGCTGTGTTTTCTTTTTTGTTTGGAGATGGCAACCCAAATTACAATTTAGATGAGCGACGTTGGCAAGCGATCGCGACTGTGATTAAGAATAATCAAGGAGCGGTAGTTGCTGAACAAATTGCTCCTTATTTAGATGATTTGGGTAAAGGTTATGCTTTGGAATATGAAGAGTATATTTTACCAGTATTAATTCGTTTTAATGGTCGTCCGGAGGTTAGTTCTGAGGGTCAAATTGTTTATCATTTTCCTGAGTTACAAGCAACGGTAAAAGGTTGGAATTCTCAACCTATTTCTGCATTTTTAAAGGAAAAAGTTTGGCGGTTTAGTGAGGCAACTTCTAGTCAAATAATGTTAGCAACTGGGTTGGGTGCTGTAAATTTTGTTGGTGCTTTAGTTTTGGGTTCTTTGTTAGAAGATGGTACGGTGGCAGCTCAGATAGGAGGATTTATTTCTTTTGTTGAAGTTATTTATCCTCTTCTATTAGTTTATGGTGTAGGTTTTTTAGTTTTACCTTTAATTCGTTATTTTTGGGTACAATGGCGTAATGGTAAAGTAGAGGCACGGAATCAACAAAGGCAAAAAAGAGTTATTACTTTGAATCAAGCTGATAGTCAGTTAACACAGAAAATTGAATATGCTAAAAAATTTGCTAGTGAAACTATTATTGGTCGTGAAAGTTTAGCATATACAACTGAAAAGAGTATCCTAGAACAGGAAGCTGAACAAGCAGATAAAATTGATGCTGAATGGCAAAAAAGATTAAATCAATCAGATGTTTAAGATATTAACTGAAGTTCTTAAATATCGATAATTTATCTTGTAATACCAATTGTATGTGAGGCTGCACAGAATTAGGTGTTATACCAATTTAATAAATATTTGCTACAAATAAAGAGGTTATTTCTTAGGAGTCAACCCACCCCTTAATTTGGTATAATTTTAGTTTAGAGCGTTTGACAGTCCTGCAAGGGTAATGGTATTGATTGAGCTTGGGACAAATGACCTAATTATGTCAGCTACGACCACCTCAAGTCCAATTAAAAGAAAGCGGTCGAGGGATGGCGTTAGCACTTGGGATAGCATTCCCCTACGAAAGCGGCTCTGTCAAGAGCGGGTCTCCTTGCTATATCCATGAAACCAAGAGAGAGGATGTATTTCGGTGTCTTTCCTACTCACAGTTTTTTCCCTTTGAGGTCTCCCCCCCTACTCCCCTACTCCCCTACTCCCCTACTGCCTCTACCATTACTATGCACCACTACCGGACGTTTAAATATGAAGTAATTATTATCATTTTTTGAGTCATGGCGAATAGCTACTAATTCCCATCCTTGATTACCCAAATAATTAACTAACTCATGTAATTCTCTGTCTTTCCAGTCTCGCCATTCTTGACCATTGATATATATGCTAATCAGCTTATCTCCAAAAGGATAAGGACTAGCATCTACTAATATATATTCCCATTTTTGCATTTGTTATCTAAAAATATAAAATATAGAACCATTTTTTTTCTGCGAGAACTGTCCAGAGGTTTGAGGGCAGGATTAACATTATAAATCAGGTTTACTGATGTTTCTTATGAAAAGATGGTACAGGGAATAGGTGAAAATTATCATCTCTTTGTTTCTACAAAATTTAGTATTATTTTAGATATCCCTTAAATATTTCAGGATATTAGTTGCTACATCCCTTCAATTATCAGAAGGTAGATGAGATAAATCATTATATCAAGTCCGGATAATTAGTGATGAAAAAACCTATCTTCTTACACAGGAAAAGTATCCCTATTATCCCTGCTCCCTAATCCCTAGTCCCTTATTTAATAGTAAAGATAATTTGGTTTCAAGGAAGAAGTTATATACTTCATTAAACTGAAAATATCTGTAACTATAGAATGAGCATATAAATTAAGCTAAAAAAAAGTTGTTTGATTATGAAATAATCAATAAATGATAGAAATACGTAAAATTTATATAACTACCTAAATCGGGATTATTTTTGTATTTCAACGCCATTAATTAAGCCAATTTAAATCTTTTCTTGTTAGTAAAATCTGGGTTTTTGATATTTTTTTTACTGAACAGTAGAATTTAATTACTTAGATTAGAAAGAATGCCTAAATTTTAGTTTTAGCGTACATCAATTCTCGCTAAATTTGCACCTTGGTAATAGTACAACAAAATCTGCTGGTAATTATATCCGTTCCTAGCTAAATTATAAGCTCCCCATTGACTCATTCCTACAGCGTGACCAAAACCTTTTCCAGTAATTTTGAAACTGGTTGGAATTTGTTGGCCTTCGTCTTTATTAGGAGTAACTATAAATCTGGTACTTTTTAATCCCAGAGCTGCTGTAATATCTGTACCTTGAAGAGTTTTAACTCCTGCATCCCCTAAAACTTTTATAGTAATCACGCTATTGTGAGGAGTAGTAGTCTGAGGTGACATAGACATGATATTTCCTACACCTGATATTCGCTGTTTCAATTCCGCTTGAGTAAATGATTCTGTCCATTCATAAACTGGGGCATCTTGATCGAAGTCGGGAACTGCGCGGAGGTAAGGAAGTGGGTTTGACCAAACATCTTCTACATTTTCTGTATGGCCTCCAGAAGACGAATGGAATAGAGCTAAAATAATTTGACCATTGTAGGTAAGCACTTGACCTTTAGTGGCATCAACAGCAGCATAAGTACCTGGAGACTCTGTTTTAATTCCTTGGTATACTTGCCATAATTGGTCATTGCCCAAGTCGTAGAAATTGTTACTATTTTCTTGACGCTTATTTAGCGCATAGGAGCGGGCTGCAACTGCTTGGGCCTTTAAAGCTGCTTGAGGCCAGTTGCCATTCATTTCTGCTCCAATAACACTATATAGATATTGTTCTATATCAACGTAATTGATAGCTGTAATTCCTGATTTGCTAGGGATAATGTGAGTACGTCCACGGTACCACCGATCGCCTATCCATACATAACCTTCTCCTTTGGGTTCGATCCACATTTGACCAGATACCCAGTTGGACAAAGCAACTTTTCCCGATTTTAATTCGGCGGTAAAGCCTTTCGTTGGCTGTAGTTCGCCAATAGCTCTACCCGCACCATCTCTAATTACGGCGCTTGTAGAACTACCAACTTTAACTTCTTTAGCCCCTTCTTGAATGGCAATTCGCAAGACTAAGGAAGCTTGAGCAGGGGCGATCGCTAGTAACCAGAATAGAATGGATGTCCAAAAATAGTGTTTTAGTGGTTTAATGGAACGATTAATAACAGAAATAAATAGCAATCCAGAACTCATCAGATTTTATATTTTAGATTTTAGATTTTAAGGTCAACTAATAATGTAGGCACAAGCCAGAATTAATTTCACAAGGTATAACAGTCGAAGCAAAGGTTAAGGCATATCAAAAGCTTAAAATTCAGACAATGCAAGGTTTTTCCTTCTTCCTTCTTTCTTCTTGCTTCTTTCTTCTGCTATAAAATTAGAAAATAATTATCGCTGTGGATATACTTATCACATTTTTTTAGTTTATTGAGGAAGTTTGAGGTTTTGCAGGTAACTTTTCTAGGAACCAGTTCTGGTGTCCCGACGCGATCGCGTAATGTTTCGAGTGTTGCTTTACGCTTACCTCAACGGGGTGAATTATGGTTGTTTGACTGTGGGGAAGGAACTCAACATCAGTTTCTCCGCAGTGAACTTAAGGTCAGTCAACTGACTCGTATTTTTATTACTCATATGCACGGGGACCATATTTTTGGTCTGATGGGGTTATTAGCTAGTTGTGGTTTGGGGGGAAATGTTAAAAGTATCGATATATATGGCCCCCCGGAGCTGGAGAATTACTTGCAAGGTTGTATTAAATATTCTCAAACTCGTTTGGCTTATCCTATGAAGGTTTACCAGTCTAGACCTGGTGTAATTTATGAGGATGATGAATATGTTGTTAGTTGTGGTTATTTAAAGCATCGGGTTCCTGCTGTTGGTTATCGGGTAACGGAAAAAGACCGACCGGGACATTTTGATGTGGAAAAGGCTAAGGCTTTGGGTATTCCTCCTGGTCCTATATATGGGAAGTTAAAACGGGGTGAGTGGATTACTTTGTCTGATGGACGCAGAATTAGTGGAGCAGATTTATGTGGGGCACCTCAGATTGGCCGGAAGTTTGTTTATTGTACTGATACTGTTTTTTGTGATGGGGCGGTGGAATTGGCACAGGATGCAGATTTACTTGTTCACGAGGCTACTTTTTCTCATCGGGATGCTGATATGGCTTTTCAAAGATTACATTCTACTTCGACTATGGCTGCACAGGTGGCTTTGGCCGCAGGTGCTAAACGTTTGATGATGACTCATTTTAGTCCTAGATATGCTCCTGGGAATCCGATTTTGTTGGATGATTTGCTACAGGAGGCGCGTGCTATTTTCCCTAATACTGATATGGCTTATGATTTTCTGAGTTATGAAATTCCTAGATGTGATGAGACTTCTTAGTTAAAGGTGAGAAGTAGTGGAAACAAAAGAACGGAGAGCAGGAGTTATATCATGTCCGTTTATAGCGCGATAGAACTCCGCTCCGCTTTCGGTCTGAAATGCTACGCAAACGCGACTAAAAACTTCCTTTTTTATAGCAAGTATGTGTTTCGCTTGAAACCACGTGCAATCAATTAGTTTGACCATCAATTTTCAATCCCGTCTCGTCTAGATATTTCACCGCAAAACTTTCCTGACGGAATGCTACCGAAAACGTTAATGCTATGCTTTCGATGTCGCGTAGCATTCCGCACCGAAAACGCGGAGCGCGGAACGAAGTTCTATGGCGCTCTTATCCGGACAAGATATCATATCATCAGGACTTACGCAAAGGCACTATGTACAGAGTACAAAGACTATTGGACAATAGTTTTGAGCGCTATATATAGCGTATCTGCGTAAGTCCTAATCATATCAAATCCGGTAGCATCGGTGTAATTAGATGGGGAGATGGGGTGATGGGGAGATGGGGTGATGGGGAGATGGGGTGATGGGGACCCACCCCTCGCCCCTCCCCCTCCCAGGAGGGGAAAATCAAGAAATATTTGATAATCGTTGAAGATGGAACATTTTTTTATACCGAATTAAACGGGTTTTAGATCATATCATACCTCAAATCACCAACGCCAATTTTTTTACTATTCGGGAAAATAAGAAACTGAGGGTGAAGGTAAACAAGATGATAGTTTCTTGTTACAAATCTCAGTCAAATAATTTAATTCTTGGTTGATTATTCATAATATCAACAATAGTTGCTCTTAAGCAAATGACATATTTATAGACTGTTTGTAAAGTAAATATTAAAACTGGAATGAACCTAGGGAATTTAACTATGTTTTTGATAGGAAAGTTCATTAATGGATAATGGATAATTACCTCTCCCTTTTAGGGAGAGGATTGACCAATAAGGGAAAAATTTATTCTCTTGGTAGATTGGATATGGCGCAGGTTTCGGAGCCATCCCACCCTTCGGGAAGCTACGAATATCGACCGCTTTTTTCCCGTTGAAAAGGGAGGCAGAATTAGCTGAATTGTTTAATTATTTAATTATTTAATTAGGGCTTGCTGATTAAATATAAAAGTATTTACAGATAAAGGTTTTAGCCTTTTTGGGGCTTTTAAAAAGTGCCTGGTTTTCAGCTCTTCACACTCAAAAAATTAGTATTTTAGGTGCATATTTGGGCAGAAAAATCAAGGAACAATTCTTAAACTCCTACCTCCTCGCTCATTCCTTTTTCTCCTGTCTCCTGTCTCCTACCCTCACCCATAAGACTTTTTCAGCAAACCCTAATTATTAATTATTCGGTAAATTTTTGGTCTCCAAGCTATGTAGAGATGAGTGGCAATATTTGAGTTATCGTTATGGCAAATAACTTTTGTTCTCTCTTCCCTGTGTAGATACAGCAGATTCCAAGTATATGAAGTACAAATATTAATAATAAAGCCTTTGTAATGCGGGTATCTTGCCCGCTACAGTTGTACTTCACTAAGATGAAATCCGCTGTAATTTGTGTTCCCTATTTCCTTTTTTGATTTGCTGATACATTCAATTTATTAATAGGTAAAGAAACCATCATAGTCTACTCGTAAAATTTGATTTTTAGTGTCATTCTAGAAAGTGAATAAATACCATGAGTAAATGTCTTAATCCCAACTGTTTACATCAAAATCTGCCAGAAACAGAAGTGTGTGAAGAATGTGGTTCAAAACTATTATTGGTAGAACGATATCGTGCTTTAGAAATTATTGGTGAGGGTGGTTTTGGTCGAACTTTTAAAGCTGTGGATGAGTTCCAACTTTCAAAACCTTTATGTGTAATTAAACAATTTTTCTCTACAGTTCAAGATGCTAAAAGTATTCAGAAGGCTACAGAATTATTTGAACAAGAAGCAGTACGTTTAGAAACCCTCGGCAAACATCGACAAATACCAGAACTTTTTGCTCATTTAGTCCAAGATAATCATCAATATTTAGTACAAGAATATATTGCTGGTCAAAACTTAGCTGAAGAGTTGGCAACGGAGGGAGTTTTCAGTGAAACTAAAATCCGAGAATTTCTGAATGAAATGTTACCTATCTTGGAGTTTGTTCATAGCCATCAGGTAATACACCGAGATATTAAACCAGAAAATATTGTTCGTATTGCTAACTCCGAACGAGGTGAAAATCAGAAATATTCTCTAGTTTTAGTTGATTTTGGTGCAGCTAAATTTACATCTAAAACTGCTTTGGCAAAAACTGGAACTGTAATTGGTTCAGCGGCGTATATTGCACCGGAACAAGTAAGGGGTAAAGCTATCTTTGCTAGCGATATTTATAGTTTGGCTATAACTTGTATTTATCTACTTACTGGAGTAGCGCCTTTTGATTTATTTGATAGTAGTGAGGATAGTTGGGTTTGGCGAGATTATTTGAAAATTCCTGTTTCTCTTCAGTTGAGTCAAATTATTGATAAAATGCTGAAAACTGCGACTAAAAATCGCTATCAAACAGCACGGGAAATTTTACATGATTTGAATGCTTCTCCAGAATTAACTACAGTACAAAACAATCTCCACAAATTATTTTTTGGTGGAGTTACAGGTATAACTTGTTTATTTTTAACGGGAATAGTTTTAGCAGGGATATTTTCAAGTTCTCCTCGACAAAAACCTGTTGTTATTCAATCAACAAAGCTTAAATCAGAACCTCAAAAACCAGTTATTTCGACTCCAGAATTTGGCGGATTATATGCAAAATCTCCCACAGGGACGGTACAAGCTTTTCCATTAGAACATACAGATGTTACAGCTAAAATTGCGGGAAATGTATCGCGGGTAGAAGTAGTACAACGTTTTACTAATCCCTATCAAACTCCTTTAGAAGCAGTTTATCAATTTCCGTTGCCCGATGAATCTGCTGTGGATGATATGGAAATTCGTATAGGCGATCGCGTGATTAAAGGTGTTATTAAAAAACGGGAACAAGCTAAAAAAATCTACAATAAAGCTAAAAAAGAAGGAAAAACTGCTGCTTTATTAGAACAAGAACGACCTAATATTTTTACTCAGTCTTTAGCTAATATTCAACCAGGGGAAACTATAGAGGTAGTAATTCGCTACACTGATGCTTTAAAATTTGCCGGGGGTGACTATGAATTTGTCTTTCCTATGGTTGTCGGACCTCGTTATAATCCAGGAAATTTTAATTTAAGTAGCTTTCCAGAAAAACCAATTCATTTAGCAAGTTTACCTACCACAAATTCTCTGACTAACTTACTTTCTCAAACGGCAAAAACTCCACCAAAAGAACGTTCAGGCCATGATATTAATGTCACAGTTGAAATTGATGCTGGAGTACCAATTTCTAATATTATCTCCACCTCTCATCAAATCCAAATTCAAAAAGTTGCTGCATCAGGATTGCCTTCTATTACTCAAATACAATTAGATCAAACTGACACTATTCCCAATAAAGATTTAGTTCTTCGTTATCAAGTAGCTGGCAAAGAAACTCAATCTACAGTTCTCTCTCAAGCAGACAACAAAGGCGGACATTTTGCAGTTTCTTTAATTCCCGCTCTGGAATATCAAACCAAAGAAATTGTACCGAAAGATGTAGTATTTTTGATGGATACATCCGGTTCCCAAAGCGGTGCGCCTTTAGCACAATCTAAAGTATTAATGCGCCGTTTTCTTCAGGGATTAAATCCAAATGATACCTTCACAATTATTGACTTTGCTAATAGCGCTGAAACATTATCAACCGAACCTTTAGCTAATACTCCTGCTAACCAGAAAAAAGCCATAGATTATGTTAATAACTTAAAGGCAAATGGTGGAACAGAATTACTCAATGGAATTGATACTGTGCTGAATTTTTCACCTGCAAAAAATGGGCGACTGCGAAGTATTGTCTTGGTAACAGATGGTTTAATTGGCAATGAAAATAAAATCATTTCTCGCATACAAAAACAACTACAACTAGGAAACCGTCTCTATAGTTTTGGTGTGGGTAGCTCCGTAAATCGATTTTTATTAAACCGACTAGCAGAAGTGGGACGGGGTACAGTCCATGTTGTGCGTCACGATGAATCTGTGGATGCGGTAGTAGAAAAGTTTTTCAATGAAATTAATAACCCAGTTTTGACCAATATAGAAGTAACTTGGCAAGGTTTAGGAGAAGCTCCCGAAATATTCCCACTCAAACCTGCAGACTTATTTGCTCAAGAACCTTTAATTTTGTACGGACGTAAACAAGACAGACTAAGTGGAAATTTGCAAATAACTGCCGTTGCTGCTGGTGGAAAACTATATCGTAAGACTTTTCCCTTGCGCTTTGACTCTGATGGTGGGAACGAAGCGATCGCTCAACTTTGGGGGCGAGCAAAAATTAAGGAGTTGATGCTGGAAATGACTGATGGGGAGATTTCAGAAAGAGTTGAAGCTGTGACAAATGTAGCCTTGGGTTATCGGTTGCTGTCGAAATATACTGCTTTTGTAGCGGTGAGTGACGAGCAACGAGTTGACCATAATAATTCTAGTCGTCGGGAGAAAGTGAAAAAACACACCCCTGATGGGATGGTAGGTATTCCAGAACCTAGTTTTGTCTGGGCAATATTGTTATTTGGTTTATATATGGGTTGGAAACATTGGGTGCAGTTGTGCAAAGCTAAGAAGTTGTCAGAGAATAGTTAATTAATTTGATCTTAAGTCTCATTTAGACGTAAATATTAATGCTCTTCTTGATTTTCTTGAGAATCTCTCAAATAAGGTTTTTTGCTGGTTATTCGGCTCTAACTCGGGCTTGCTGATTAAATCTAAAAGTCTTTATAGATAAAGGTAAGTGCCTTTTTAAGTATCAAAAAGTGCGAGGTTTTAAGTGGTAATGGTTCAATTTAGGAGCGGATTTTGCTCAAGATTTGGGCATAAAAATCATTCTTACAAAACGCCCGCTCCTACTTCCTCGCTCTTTCCCATTTCTCCTGTCTTCCCCTCCCCTCCTGGGAGCAGGAATTCATTGCCTGGGGAGAATATTTATATGGATATGAAATACATTGTAATTATGCAAATATAAGCATCTCCCCCTAAGCACACATTCCCCTCCACCGGAGGGATGAGGGGTGGGTCCCCATCTCCCCATCTCCCCATTTCCCCAAATTCCCCTCCACCGGAGGGGTCAGGGGTGGGTTCTCATCTCCCTATCTCCCCATCAATTTTTCGCTCGCGTGACAATAAATTGACCCTCCCCCTCCCAGGAGGGGTGGGTTGTCTCCTCCCCCTACTAAAAGACTTTTGAGGGCAAACCCTAACTCAGTTTTGAATCCTAGTAGCATAAAATAGATAATTATATCATGTCCGGATAAGAGCGTGATCAAAAACTTTCTCCTTCTTCTCCTGTTCTTCTTCTTCCTTCCCTCTTCCCTCTTCCCTCTTCCCTCTTCCCTCCTGACTCCTGACTTCCCCTCCCCTCCTGGGAGGGGTTAGGGGTGGGTTGGGAGGGGAAGGGGCGAGGGGTGGGTTGACTCCTGAGGACTCCGTCGTTATTTATTTATAACTGTTCAACCGGACATGATATTAGAGATTATTGTAGATAATACCAGATGATAGGCAACAGTTAAAAACCCTTATGAAACGACTAATTTCTATAATTATCAGTTTACTTATTCTGACAGCTATTTATTGGAAAATTGATTTTGCTGGACTGATAAAAGTATTCCAGAATTCTCACCCTATATGGATGGTAATCAGCGTTAGTATGATAGCACCATTGACAATGTTAACTGCTTGGCGGTTACAACAATTAATGCCAAAAAGAGGGAATAAATCATCATCTTATGTAAATTTTGGAGAAGCAAATCAATTAATTTTAGCTGCCAGTGTATTAAATATGATATTGCCCTCAAAAATGGGAGATATTGTCAAAGCTTATTTTATGAAACAAAGAGGGCATTTAGAGGGAAGTTTATCTTTATCTCTAGTGATATTTGAAAAGGCTTGTGATTTAGTTTCTTTGTTAATATGGTGTGCTTTTGGATTGATTGTTTATCCAGAAAAAGATTTATTATTTTGGGTAATGACTGCCGGAGTAACTTTAGGATTAATTATTGGATTATTATTATTATCTTCTCGCAAATTTACTAATATATTTTTTCAAATTGCGCGGAAAATAGCTCCGAAAAAAATATATTCAAAGATTGATAATCTAGAGCATTCTTGGATAGAAATGCACAGATATTTTTGGCATGACAAAGTACAATTAACCAAAATTGCTACTACTTCAATATTTATCTGGTTTGGGCATCTATTACAAATTTGGTTTTTTACTCTAGCGTTAAATGTTTCGGTTCCACTTTTGGCAAGTTTAGCATTATCTCCCTTAGCAATTTTAGCTGGATTATTACCTTTAACTTTTGCTGGAGTTGGTACTCGTGATGCTGCTTTTATTCTGTTTTATCAACCTTATTTTTCTCAAGAAGTTGGGGCGGCTTTAGGATTACTTTGTACATCCCGTTATGTATTACCAGCAATTGCTGGTTTACCATTTTTCGGACAATATTTAATTGCTATGGAAAAAATGCAGAATATTTCATCAATTGATAATTGATAATGGATAATTGATAATTAATGAACAGAGTTAGTAACTTCTGTTGCTGCTGTCCGTCAAGGTGCATTAACTTTGGCAGTTAGTGATATTATCGGAGGCAATACTTTTGATGTTTTATTTATAGCTTTTTCTGATTTTGCTTATCGCCGAGGTTCTATTTATAATGGTTTGACTAATTCTCAAAGTTTTTTCATTAATGGATAATTGATAATGGATAATTGATAATTACAAGAAGGTTAAAACCGTTACGGAATTGAATATAAGGAAACATTATTTCTTCTCTTGGTCGATTGAAAATGGCGAGGAGACCCGCTCTTATCAGAGCCACTCTGCTAACGCCATCTCTCGATCGCTTTTTTCCCCTTAAAAGGGGAGGCTTCAAGGCGCGAATTATTTAATTATTAATTATTAATTATTCGGTAATTTCTCTGACTATTTTGATGACTGGAATTTTGCTTTTGGGTTTGTTACGCCGTCAGGAATATGGTTTAGGAAAAATTGGCTTTGAGAGTTGGTTGATTTTGATATTATATCTAGGATGATTTTCGCTGTTGTTTGTTGGAATTTAGGATGGAAATTATTAGAAATAAAAATTTTGATTTACCAGATTGGAAATTTTTCCTTGACAATCAAATACTGCCATATTTAATTATTGCTTTTGGGGTGGCTGTAAGGTTAGTTCAATATTTATCTAATCGTTCTCTCTGGGCGGATGAAGCAGTTTTGGCTTTGAATATTGTCAATCGTTCTTATTTGGAATTGTTCCAACCTTTGGATTATGACCAAGGTGCCCCAATTGGTTTTTTGATGGTAGAAAAATTGGCAGTTCAGATATTAGGGAATAATGAGTATGCTCTACGTTTATTTCCTTTTATTTGTGGCGTAGGTTCGTTGTTTGTATTTTACGAATTAGCAAAAAAATGGATTCCTAAATCTGCTATCCCTATAGGCTTAATTTTGTTTGCCAGTTTGGAATACTTAGTCTACTATTCCGCAGAAGTAAAACAATATTCTAGTGATGTAGCGATCGCTCTCCTTTTATATCTATTATTACTACCTTTGGTCAAGGCAAAATTGAACTTTGGTCAAATGATTAGATTTGGTTTACTCGGAGCGATCGCTATTTGGTTTTCTCATCCTTCTATCTTTATTTTGGCAAGTATTGGAGGGAGTGCTTTACTAATTAATTTTTGGCAGAAAGACCTGAGTAAAGTCAAAAATTTATTACTCATTTATTCAGCTTGGGTTTTCAGTTTTGTCATCTTTTATTTTGTATCTCTGAGAAATTTAACTGGCAACGAAACTCTCACAACTTCTTGGGGCGATGGTTTTCCTAGTTCCCCATTTGATATTGTTTGGATGTTTGATGCTTTTGGCAAGTTTTTCTATAAACCTTTGGGCTTTACTAAATGGATGGATGGATTAGCTATTATCTTTTTTTTAGTAGGTTGTATTTCTTGTTGGTTGAACAGAAAAGAAATTTTATTGCTGTTACTTTCTCCATTATTTGTAACTTTTTTAGCATCCTTTTTACACCAATACCCATTTCGGAGTCGTCTAGTTTTATTTCTCACACCATTCGTAATTTTTCTCATCGCAGCAGGTGGAGGTTATATTCTGAGAAAACCTAAATTTCGACCGATAAAAATTATTGGGATTTTCTTGATTATCTTATTGTTATATAAACCCTTATCAAAAGCCATTGATTTGATAGAAGACCCCATAACTTATTCAGAAATTAAACCTGTGCTGAATTACATTCAAAAACATCAACAACCAGGGGATGTTTTATATATTTATCAACGAGGAATATATCAATTTCAGTATTATGCAGAAAAATATGGTTATCAAGAGGGAGATTATATTATTGGAGTGGATGACTTAGATAAATATGATGGTCAAGAATTATCAATTGCCGAAATGACAAGATATGAAAAAGACTTAGATAAACTGCGGGGGAATAAAAGAGTTTGGTTATTATTTTCTCATACTCATATTCCAACAGAAAGGAGATTTTTAAATTATTATTTGAATGAAATTGGTCTGAGAATGGATACCTTTGAAAAGCCAGGGTCTTATGTATATTTGTATGATATGAGTTGAGATAGAAGTTGCTAATGTTGGAATTCAACTTAAAAACCTAAAATGTTTGTGTTTACCTTTTATATCAAGCTTAATTCAGCATAAAAAAATTTTCCATCTTCAGACATTATCAAATCTTTCTAAATTCTCTTCCTTCCTGAACTTTGACTCCTAATTAACTATCTAATTATACCAATGCTAATTGAGTCATTCCCATAGTTAGGTGGGTTTAATTATCAGCAAAATAGCGACGAAGATTCAAAATGGTGAAAACCTCTTAAAAAGTGCTTTATGGCTTCATTTTATGATTTTTAGTTTTAACGTTTATTTATGCTCACCTACTTACTTTTCTATACTTTTAGAGTTTTCTACATTCAAACTCAATATGGGATATACAACTTACACAATATCCACCCTGATCAGTATCAATACCTCTCATTCCAACTACATACGAACCATTTGGACAAAGACCCTTATTCACATGAACTCTTACTATCTCAGCATTTCCATCCCAAACATTTTTATTTGAACTCAAATTACCAGAAATAACTGTTTTGTTAGAACCACTTGAAAATCCTACTATCTTGTTATTTACTTGTTTAATTTGAGATGATAATTCTGAATTAGTTTTAGTTGCAAGATTGGCAGTATTTTGGGCATTATTTCCTACTGTTAATGCTTTATTAGCTGTTTGTTGAGCAGTATTTATGGTTTCACCCAATTTTTGTTCTAACTCTCTAATTTCTGCTCTAGTCGCCTGTAGTTCTGTTCTGGCATCTTGAAGCTTTACTAAAGCTTCTTCCAGACAACTCATTGGGTCAGAACAATTACCTTGACTTAAGGATATCATTGGTTTATAGCCAATGGTAATAATTATTAAAACCTGAAAAAATATTACAATACTTATTAGTATATTTACATTTTTTTTCATAATTTAACAACCTTTTACTCACTATATAATATTTTAATTTTAACAATTAATCATAAATTTCTAGCCAAAGTTCAGCTTTTGTTTTGAATTCAAGCCACTCTCTTGTGTAGTACTCTGGTGCTCCCCTTCTTTCAATACATCTATAGTCGGCAGCTAAACTAGCTAAATCACTATATCTTTGGATAATTTTTTCTGTATTCGTTCCAATGCTAATATCCTTTTCAATAACACATTTGGTAAAAGCGTAAACCTGACCATCTTCTGCTTGAGTTATTGGTATATCATCAGTACCAAAAAATATGTCTCCCCATGACCATAATTTAATCTTTATATTATGTTGTTTAGCACATTCTATTTGATTCCTAGTTGGTGTCTCTATTCTTATGAGTATTCTTCTATAAATATCATCTCGAACTTTAGTTGCAGTTCCAGTTGCAAAACAGTCCACATCATCAACTATCTTAGCAACCCTATCTAAGAACAAATTAGCATCTTTAAAAATTTTATTTTCTAGTTTATCTAGTCTATCAAATGAGGTATTAATCAGATGTTTTTCAATTTCTTCAGGAGCAAACTTATCAGCTATTCGAGAAGCTTCTTCTATCCATGGAGTAAACCCTTCAACAACATCTTTAACTGCATAATTAATTATGTTCTTTGCTCTTGTTTCAGCTTCTTCTCCACCAAAAGATATAATTTCCTTACTTAAAACTCCTGCTCTTTCAAGTAATGGATCTACCTGATTATCAAATATATGATCTGCAGCTCTAATTACTGACTCTTCTACTTCTTCTGATGCTCCTTCTACAGCACTAGATACTAAACTTTTAAGTCCTTTTTTAGCCACTTTTACAGGATCACATCCACCTGAAAAACAGTTTTTTGCTTCTTCAGCAATATTTTCTCCAGCCTTCTTAATATCATCAATTACTGGGACCCAAGCTAAGACAGGTTTGGGATGATAGATGGCATTAAAACACATAATAATAAATATTATGATTGATAGCATAATTTTCATATTTTTTCTATTCTCCAATCACGTAAACTTTTTCTAAGTTAATTTCTCCGACTAATTCTTGGGCACTGCTTAACGCTTGACGGGCGATCGCTTTTCTATCTGCTACTTCATCTGAAAATCAACCCTGGGTAAAATTAACTTCCCTGGCGGGAAGTCCCGCGCTCTCCCGTTGGCGGAGCAAGTGCGGCAGCTATTAGGGGAGCGTCGGGATGGGAAAGCCAGGGCCAAGAGTCGGATACCTCCACAAATAAAACCTTCCTATATCCTTGACAAGCTAGGAGGTATGCATGTTATTATCAACGTCAACACAGGGGGAGGACATCACCTCTGTTAAAACAGCGGTCATTTTTTTTCATGACTGAAGAATCCCGCTATGTCAAAAAACTATAACGTTATGGTTTTTAACGCTATATGTGTAGTCTCTGCGTAAGTTCTATCTAATGTAAGATAAGACCTGACTTATGATTCCGGGATATTCAAAGTTTCGCCAGGAGTGATTACCGAAAAATTGGGTTTAAAGCCTCGCCCATAAGCGGGCGACTTTCTATAATTGTGCTATAATGAAATTGGTTATGTACACGCCTTGTCTCATAAATACTGTAGAAAAGAAGATGTTTGTCGAAACTCCTTCAGTTGAGAGCTGAACTTGGGAAGCTTTCAGGTCAATGAGCAGCTAAAAAGAGAAGGCACAGATAAACCCTATAAGAATTCTTGATAAGTCGCGGGAGGGCATTCCGAGACTCTAAACGGACGCGGAGGCAAGTGTAAGACTAGCGCCAAGGTAGCGGCAGCCTGTGAAACGTCAACCCACCGAGGAGCTACGGCTCGGCAGGAATCCCCGTGCCTTTAGGCCGGGGAGGATGTCAAATAATAATCAGTTATCAAAATAACATGGGTAGCGCAACCCCACCTTTTAAGGCGCAATATTTTTCGAGCCTTACTCAAATCCCCTACTTCCCCTCCTGGGAGGGACGGGGGTGGGTTAACTTCTGACTTCTGAGCTTCTGACTTCGTTAGCAGGTTAGGGCATGAATCGATGCACCCACATATTTTTGTAACTAGAGTCTAACTCCCCTTGGTTGTAGATACTTTGAGCATCTCCATAACTGCTGCTGGCAACACAAGCTGCATAGATACAATAGCTGGAATAATAGCCATCGTAGAAATTCCCTCCCAGATCGTAACTCCAGCTAGGTGCATCGAATTCACTCCAGGGGTCTTTGACCTCAAACTTATAACTATTGTTTTGAGTATCGATTTCCAGACCTGAGAGGCAAATCACATGACCTGAATGAGTTAACCAACCATGGGTAATCAGAAAATCTCCCTCTTCCAGCCAGGTTTTTGCATCATCAAGGCAAGCATTCAGATGCAATTCATAATTAACCGGAAATTGACGAATCACATCGGCCATTACTTGCGGATCGCCAGGACTGCCGATTGCTTCCAACCGCTGACGAATATCTTCAATATTTGGGTCATCAACAGCCATAGCAATACAGGTACTCTGGCAAGTGTAGGGATCGGGTTGGCTTAGATTAAGAACTTTAAGTTTGGTATGGTAATCCCGAATAGCATTCATGGTTTCAGGACTTGCTGGCATAGTTTAACCTCCTAAGTTTAAATTTTAGTTGGACGAAAGCTAAAACCATAATTATTCTGTAACAAAACAGAAAATTGGGTTTTTATCAAACTGAGTTTGCAATTAAGACGATTCTTAAATATCATTTCTGACAAATTTATTATAACCGGGAAAAAAGCAGGTTTTAACTATTCCCTAAACCTATTTTGTCGGTGAAAACATCTGGTGTTGGCAAGGAAGATATGGCCCACCAAGGATTATGTTGTTGTAACTCCTCCAATTTGTAGGAACCAGTAGCAACAGCAATAGACTTAGCACCAATGGCCTGACAACAACTTATATCATGGGGGGTATCTCCAATCACATAAACTTTTTCTAAGTTAATTTCTCCAACTAATTCTTGGGCACTGGTTAACGCTTGACGGGCGATCGCTTTTCTATCTGCTACTGTATCTGAAAATCCGCCCTGAGTAAAATTAAAATAATTATCTAAACCATAATGAGTAAGTTTTGCTTTTGCTCCTACAGAGGTATTTCCTGTTAGTAATAGAGAAATTACATCGTTACGGTTGGGGTGTAAATGAGAGAGAATTTCTTTGACTCCCTGTAATATTGCCCCTTGTTTTCTAGTAAGACTTTGAGGTAGGTATTCACTATAAACTTGTAATAATTGGTCTATTTTGCCATCATTGGGAGTAATACCCCCTAATTCTAAAATTTGAGCTGCTAGTAAGCGATCTGTTGCTCCTGCTGTGTTGAGTTGTGATAAATCTATCTCTTTGCCAATTATTTCTCTAGCAGCATCTTCTAGGGCAAAAATACCTGCTCTACCAGTGGTTAATAATGTTCCGTCAAGATCCCAAAATAGTATTGTAGTCATTTTGATTCGGAGTAACTGGTTAATGTTTTAGAAATTAATAAATATTTCGTACTTTTAACTATTATTTTATCCTCAAAGTCTTTCCTTTCTCACCCATTTACCGAAAAATTGTGGTTTAAAGCCTCCCCTTTTAAGGGGATAATAAATAAAAATTTTCATGATTAGTCAATCCTCTTCTTTTCAAGGATAGGTAATTATTCATTATTCATTATTCATTATTCATTATTGAAGAATATTCTATTTTTTCTTACTTTTAAAGTGATGTACCAATTTAGCGGGTCCTTCAGATACCAATTTTCTAATAGTGCCACAGTGTCCTCTTATTGTGGGATGCTATCACTCGAAAGTATCATTTAATTTCAAACCTCCATTTTTTACTGTTTATTTTTGTCTTTTATTTTTTGCTTTTATCTAACACTAAAAGCAATAGCTGATTGCTGACGGCTAAATGCTTACGTCTTGTCTACATAGATACTTTTGAAAAGCTTGGAGTTTATGTATCTTTTTATATTATGAGTTAGCAAAGAAACAATGCAGTTGTGATAGAAGTACAAATATAAATACAACCCCCTAGAAAATACGGGATTACTAAATTAAGCCATGAAATCTAATATTTAGTCCAATATAAAATGCTTTTCTGTTAGTAGATAAGTAATTACTATAAATCAATATAACATAGTAAAAATATGGTTGAGGCCGACCGTAAGCAAGGCACGCTTTGAATCTACATCGTTACTACAAAATAATGTACATCCAACATCTTAAACAAATTTTAATCCCATCAAATACCCCAAAAACAAATCAGAAAATATTTTGGCTAATTCTCAGCTTAACCTTCGCAACAATATATAGTTTACTAGCACTTAAACAAGCATTTAGTGGGGAATATATTGTACAAGACGATGCACGACAGCATGTTTTTTGGATGCGTCGTTTTTTAGACCCAGAATTATTTCCGAATGATTTAATTGCTGATTATTTTCAGTCTGTTGCACCATGGGGTTATAAAACTTTCTATTGGCTATTTTCCCAAGTAGGAATAGACCCAATGTTCCTGAATAAATTATTACCATTACTTTTAAGTTTAATAACTGCTGCCTACTGTTTTGGAATTAGTTTTCAGATATTGCCCATACCTTTTGCTGGTTTTATTGCCTCAGTATTATTAAGTCAAAATGTCTGGCTTCAAGATGACATAGCTTCTGGTACACCAAGAGCTTTTTTATATCCTTTATTTCTGGCAGTTTTATACTATTTATTACGCCAATCATTAGTTCCATTTTTAGTAGCGATCGCTCTGTTGGGATTATTTTATCCGCAATACGTTATCCTGACTGCTTTGATTTTAATTATCAGACTTTTCAATTGGGAAAAAAGATGGTTTTGTCTGAGCAAAAATCCACAGGATTATCTATTTAGTGGAGTAGGTTTAGGATTAAGTTTGTTGGTGATTTTCTTTTATGCTTTAAATTCTAGTAATTACGAACCTGTAATTACAGCATCTCAAGCAAAAGTTTTGCCAGAATTTGGTGAAGCTGGTAGAAGTGTTTTTTTCTTACAAAATTCTTGGGTTTTTTTCATCTTCGGCGGTCGTAGTGGCATTTTACCTCAACAATTATTTCTGCCTAACATATTAATACTTGGATTATTTTTGCCAATACTTTTTCAGAAGGAAGAAGGAAGAAGGAAGAGGGAAGAAGGAAGAAGGAAGAGGGAAGAAGGAAGTAAGAAGAAGCAAGAAGATAAAATTCATAACTTTGATGGGGCAAAAAATTTTCTCAGAAGACTGCCTTCAACTTTCAAGAAGGAAGAAGGAGGAAGTAACAAGCAAGAAGATAAAATTCATAACTTTGATAGAGCAATAATTTTTCTCATAAGACTGTCTTTCATTCCACAAATAACTGTCAAGAAGGAAGAAGGAAGAAGCAAGAAAGAAGAAGATACAACCTATAATTTTGATGGGGCAATAATTTTTCTCAGAAGACTGCCTTTAATTAAACAAATAACACCGAATATTAAATTGTTAGCTCAGATTTTTTTTGCTGGTATAGTTTTATTCGTGGCAGCTCATCTTTTATTATTCAAATTACATTTACCAAGTCGCTACACAAATCATAGTTTTCGGATAATTTTAGCTATAGCAACTGCCGTTGTTTTGTGCATAATTTTAGATGCCGTCTTTCAGTGGGTAAATAAACAGCCATCCGACAAAAGTAGAAGATTTTATGGATTTATTTTTATTGGATTTTTAGGAATTATACTTATTGGTAATTTTAGCTTGTGGAAAAATTTTTCTGACCTGGATTATCAAAAAGGTAAATCTCCAGAAGTTTATGAATTTTTTGCTCAACAACCAAAAGATATTCTCATTGCTTCTCTCTCAGAAGAGGCGAATTATATTCCTACATTTTCTCAACGTTCGGTATTGTTTGCCTGGGAATATGCCATTCCTTATCATCTCGGTTATTACAATCAAATTAAACAACGAGCTACAGAATTTATTTTTGCTCAGTATCATTCAGATATTCAATTGATTCAGAATTTTATCAATAGTTATGAAATAGATTTTTTAATCTTAGACCGTCAAGCATTTATGCCAGAATATGTACTAAAAAATCGTTGGTTGAGACAGTGGTATCATCAAATGGGAAATCAGATTGGAATTAACCTCCAAAATGGAACTATTCCTGCCATAGTTGGCACTATAAATAAATGTTCAGTTTTAGAAGCAAAAAATGTGTGGGTTTTGGAAGCGGAATGTATTTTGATTGAATAAGTAATAAGAAAAAAACTGAAATTAGCAACCTATTTATTTTCTATTTAATTTATCGTTATCGAAATTACAGTTTCGCCATTTTTTTGTTAAATTTAAACTCGCTTCTAGCTAACTTATATCTGATTTTTCATCCTCATAATCAGGGTAGGAAATTTCTCTTTTAATTCTCCGGATGCTAGATTTTATTTCTCCAGAAACTAACAACATAAGTACCAATAATAATATAGGCTAAATAACAAACATAATTCCCCAAAAAACTATAAACCAGTTAGGATGCTGTAGCATTTTAAGCGACATTTGTTCTGGGTTATTCAGAAAATTATTAACCTGCTCTACTTTTTGATTAGCTACTAATTCACTTGAAGCAGAAAAAGCTTCTTGTATTGGAATTTCATCATATTCAGTCAAAAGAAATACTCTATATCTACTCTTTCTTTTATGACCAATTCGCATTTTTTTAGCACCTTGAAGTTGTCCTGGAATAATTTCAGTAATACGTTTTCCACGCAAGCCAAAATAAGTAACTTCACAGGTTACTTTTTGGTTTAATTGGAGGCGTTTACATTTTAGGGTTGTCAGTTCAGAACCAAATAATAAATATAATCCTAATACAAAGGCAAAAATAAAACCTATAGGTTCAGGAAGATTAATTTTTTTTGACATAGCCTATGGTAAGTAAATATTTAGTATACTTCTTTAAAATCATACAAAAATTTATAGCTTGATGAGGGATATGATCCTATTTTTTTGGGAAATAGAGATTAAGATTAACGTAAGCATTCAGCCGTCAGCTAGTGCTTTTTTTTAGTTCTAGATAAAAGCTTTACTAATTGAGTCAGAACTAAATTTTACTATAAAAGCTGGCTTTAAAGTCTATATTCATTAAATTAGCTTTATGAAAGCTGAGAGCTGACAACTAATAGCTGAATGCTTACAGATTAACTGCTAAATCAACTTATAATATGGTGTAATTTCAGTTATCAGTTGTAAATTTTCTAGTATTATCTTTTTCTATATGAATTCTATATGGATTTAATACCTTATGTATACAGGGTGTCTATAATTAGTTAGGGTTAATCCCATGAAGTAGTAATTTTTAAGTATCCCCATCCATTTTTTCTTTCTTCCTTCTTCCTTCTTCCTTCTTCCTTATTCAAGACATTGAAAAATAAAATCCTCAATCCGATAGCTCAAATTTTTATATTAGGCTTAATTTTCGGAATTTCTTATACTCAAGACCCTCTATATACCTCAAATCAACATACTAAATTTTTGCAAGGATTAGCTAAAGCTGATTTAGGTTATTTAAACCAAGATTGGTTAGCTAATACACTCGACCCTTTACCCGCTTTTACTTTTTTAGTTCAAGTCACTTATACTTGCTTCCATGAAAACTTTTTCTACTTTTATTACATACTCATTTTTGGCATCTATATTTACAGTATGCTTGGCATTGCTTCAGTAATTTTTCAAATTAATACTTCCCGACTGAAAGTACTAATTTATTTTCTCCTCCTCCTGACTATCCACTGTCTACAAATCAGAATATATGACTTTAAAACTCATGTACATCTCCACTATGGTTTAGCCGAACAATATATTCTTGGTGGATATTTTCAACCCTGTACATTTGGAGTGCTAATTATCTTTTCTATCTATGCCTTTCTGAGAAAAAAACCTTTTTTAGCAGTCTTAGCTTTAGGAATAGCTGCAACCTTTCATCCCACATATTTCCCTAGTGCAGCTTTACTAACTTTAGCTTATTTGATTCTCACTTATAAAAATGAAAATAATCTCAAAAAATCATTATTAATAGGTGTCATTTCATTAATCTTTGTATTACCAGTAGTCAGTTATATGACTATTACTTTTAGACCCACATCTCCAGAGCTTTTTCAAATTTCTGAAAGTTTACTTGTAAATCGAATTCCTCATCATTCCTTCCCCGATATTTGGTTAACTGAACCTGCCGCGCCAATACAAATCTTAGTAGTAGCGATCGCTCTCTATCTCCTCCGCAAAACTCGATTATTTTTTATCTTATTTTTGCCCTTTGCCACAGCAACTATTTTGACAATAATTCAAATAATTTCTGTCAGTAATACTTTGGCGTTTCTTACCCCTTGGCGAGTATCCGCTTTTTTAGTTCCGATTTCTACTTGTATGATAAGTGCTTATATTGTGGCTATTATTTTTGATAGATATTATCCTCAAATTCTGAAATACAAAAAAACACTTGAAATTAGCACTTTAGTAGGAATATATCTATTCATATTGTCAGGAGTCGGAATACAACTAGAAAAGCTAACTATTAATCAAAAAGATACGCCAATTATTATGGAATATGTCAAAGAAAATAAACAGGTGGGAGATATATATTTAGTTCCTTACGCTTCTGGGAAATTCGTTGATTTTAGAATTGCTACAGGTGCGCCAATTTTAATTAATCTTAAGTCTCATCCCTACAAAGATACAGAAGTTATTGAATGGCACAATAGATTATTAATGGCACAGAAATTTTATGATAATTCTGCCATAGCTAAATGTCAGGCTTTGCAAAATTTAATTGATAAATATCAGATAACTCATATAATTATTGAAAATGATGATTCTATTCAATGTTCAGGAGTAGAAAAAACTTACATTGACAATTTATATAAGATGTATAAAGTTATTGAAAAATAGCTACTATTGAAAAATTTTGTGTAAGCATTCAGCATTCAGCTATCAGCTATCAGCTTTATTACCTTTAAAGAGAAAAAAGCAATTTTATCAAAGCTTCAGAATACGAATATCTGGTTGAGAATGTAGTAGAAATTAAATGAATGCTTGCTTTATTCATTAGACATCTCCAATAATAAAAAATCAAATCAATTATCTTACAGCAATTATCAATTCTTTCCCCTTTACTCCCTACTCCCTCTTTTCTGGAGATGTCTATTAAAAAGCTGTTTGCGCAGCATGACCTAGGAATAGCTGACCGCTAATAGCTGTTTGCGCAGCATTCCGCAGGAAATTCTTACAATTTTGCTTCCCTTCTTCCTTGATATAAACAGTTACCATTGACAAAATAGTCCCTGTTTGATAAAGTTCAAAAAAATTACTAACAAAAAATGCTGAAAAACCTCTAGATTAATCTAGGGAAAGCAAAAAAATAATTACAGCAGACTAGGTTCTTTATTAGGAGTCAGAAGTCAGTTAGGTTTAAATTCCTAATGAAATTGAACGTAAAATCTACCATATATCACCGAAAAATTTGAGTCTGAAGCTTCTTCTTTTAAGAGGATAAAAAGCGGTTAATCTTTGCAGCTTTCCGTAGGGTGGAATGGCGAGGTCTCGGAGCCATACCTATGAGACAAAGAGAAAAAGAAGATTCCATATTTTCTTGCCTCCTTATTACAGGAGGTACTGATAACTGATAACTGATAACTGATAACTGATTTAATGTTCTATAAAAAACCTTATTTTACTTGGCTAAAAATATTTATTGCCATTACCTTAATCTTAGGAATATGTTTCAGATTCATAAATATTGACCGCAAAGTTTACTGGTACGACGAAACAATTACCTCCTTAAGAATTGCTGGTTATACTAGAGGCGAATTAGAAGATATAACCGATGAAGCTGGCATAATTAATGGGGAATTTTTCCAGCAATATCAAGGCACTAACTCTAATAAAAATGTCATTAATACTATCAACTCCTTAGCAACAGAAAACCCTGAACATTTACCAATTTATTTTGTACTGCTCAGATGGTGGGTACAATTATTTGGTCATTCTGTAGCAGTAACCAGAAATTTCTCAGCTTTGACCAGCTTATTAATATTTCCTTGTATTTATTGGTTATGTCGAGAATTGTTTAATCAACCATTAGTTGGAGAAATAGCGATCGCTCTGACTGCTGTTTCCCCAATCTCAGTATTATATGCTCAAGAAGCACGGGTTTATAGTTTATTTACAGTAACAATTTTATTATCAAGTATTGCCTTACTTCGGGCAATGAAAATCTCCACTAAACGTAACTGGCAAATTTACACAGTAAGTTTAATCTTTGCCTTATATACTCATCTTTTTTCCATATTAGTAGCCTTGGGTCATGGATTATATATACTTTTAATAGAAAAACTAAAATTAACCAAAAAATTAAAATCTTATCTCCTAGCATCTGTTTCTGGATTTTTAATTTTTTTACCATGGTTTATAGTAATAATTGAGCATTTCGATGGCACAAAATGGGTATCTCAAACAGCACCTTTATTAACCTTATTGAAAAGATGGTTGATTAATTTAGGTTTTACTTTTATCGATATTCAAATTGGCTCTTCAGAAAGATTATTTGATGTCAAAAATATTGTTTTTGATAACGATGCTTTATTAAGTCTCAATACAATCTGGCCGTATCTATTATTGATAACTTTAGTCTTAGTAATATACTCAATTTATTTTATTTGTCGGAATGCACCTAAATCAGCAAATCTGTTCATCTTAACCTTGATATTATTAACTCCCATAACCTTGATAATTCCCGATATAATCTCTGGTGGACAACGTTCAACTATTCCTCGTTATTTCATCCCCAGTTACTTGGGAATTCAAATATCAGTTGCTTATCTTTTGGCTACAAATTTAACCAACTTTAGTAACCAAATTCAATATAAATTTTGGCAAATAGTAACAGTTACTCTAATTTCTGTAGGAGTAATATCTTGTGGAATTAGTTCCCAAGCAGAAACTTGGTGGCATAAATATAGTAGTTATTATGACCCTCAAGTAGCAAAAATAATTAACCAAACAAACAACCCACTTGTAATTAGTAATCATTCCCTTAGATTAGCTTCTCTAAGTTATTTGCTTAATCCTCAAGTTAAATTTCAATTTGTAGAAGTAGGTGATGTACCAAAAATTCCTGATGGTTTTAGTCATGTGTTTATATTTCGCCCAGAATGGAGTTTAATTTCAGGATTAGAAACACAAGAAAATTCTCAACTTAACTTAGTTCATGATTTCGGCGAACTATGGATTTTACCTAAATAGGGTTTGCTGAAAAAGTCTTTTTGCTGGGGTAGGAGACAGGAGACAGGAGACAGGAGGAACAGGGAATGTAGAGGAGGTAAGAGTAAGAATTGTCTCTTATAACTGAATTTTTCTGCCCAACTCTTGCACAAAATGCTAGTTTTTTGAGCTTTTCGGTCAAAAAAGCTGGCACTTTTTTTAAACCTAAAACAACTAAAACCTTTATCTATAAATACTTTGATATTTAATCAGCAAGCCCTAAATAAACTACAGGCAATAGAAATGGTCTTTGCTTAACCATAAAATTAAACTTCAATTAGTAGAAGCAGAAGCGGATACTCTACCTAAAAATTCCGATAATTTTACCGATATATTTATGTTTCACCCGGAGATAAGTTTTATAGCACTACGCAAATAGGTTAGGACATTTATAAATTCTCAAACTCAGTCAGATATTACTTTTAACTTTTGACTTTTGACTTTTGACTTGCGCGTAGCGCTATATTTCTCAATTAGAAACACAAAGAAATTATCAGCTCAAATTAATTCACAACTTTGGCAAACTCTGGAAATTAGTTAAAAATAAATAATCAAGATTTTACTAAATCATCAAAATATCCAAAAAACCCTCTACTTCAGAAAGAGGAGGATGAAAATTTTTGGGAGCAATAATCAAAAGTTCCGAGGTGCAATCGTCAACTGGAAAATCAAAACCCAAAAGCTACAGCAAGCAATTTCTCAAAATCTGATTCTCAATCTCTATAAACTAGCTTCGATGACTCCAGAGGAATCACCGAATGCAGTGTTTAATTTATTCTGTCCATAGCCTTAGACAGCCATCGGAACTACCTCTAACTTATGGACTTAGAATTTATTAGTTGACACCAACATTAAAATTGCCTGTCACCCTGGAAATCTTTCAAGTAATTTTTAGAATATTATCTGATCTATTTACTGCTGCAAACTTTTTTTCTTTACAGATAACCCACCTAATGCAGATACTCCTGCCAAAGTCCAGAGAGATGTAAAGGGTTCTGGAACGCGACGTTTCTCAACCTTAATCATATCGAATTGGGCATCAATTTCTGGCGGACCATCAATCTCCAACTTAATTGCGCCAACATTAGTGAAATCTGCCGTGCCACTAAAATCATCAAAGAGGAAAGTTGCGGTTTCTGGAGTTGTGATAGCCTGGGCAAAGGTCTGTGAAAGAGTTGAAACATTGCTATCAAGGTCATAGATAGTAAATTCTAACTCTAAACCAGGAAGGTCAGCTGAGATGATTTCTACCAATATACGATCTAGAGGCCAAACACCACCAGTTAGGTCTATTCCTCCCAAACCATCTTCATCTACTACTGTGGGATCGTCATCTCCATCCCAAACTATCATTCCAGTCCCATTAGTCTCTACATTATTACTAAAATTAAGTACTCCTCCAGTTGCTTGCATACGAGTTTCAATCAAACCATCAGCATCTCCCATAACTTCCATATCCCGGAAACCACCAAGAATAGAACCATCTGGTCCCACTTGGCTGTTACTAGGTATAACAGGGTCAATCGGCTGAAATCCAACATCCTGCCCTACGCTAAAATCGTCGATGACAATTGGAGCTGCTTGGGCACTGCCTGCTCCCAACATAGCTGTGGTGGCCAATAAGCTAAAAATATATTTTTGATGTGTCTTCATAATAATTATCCTTCCAAATAACTTTAATTACAGATGTATAGAACAGTCAATCGGCTATAGCTAATAGTCCTAATCAGGACAACACTGTCAGGAAGCTCTATTGATTACAGCTTCATAATTCAGTGTAACTACTTAATTACAACTTAATTAAGTGTAACAACTTAATTGCAACTTAACTATAACTCTAACCATAGCAACAAAGTAATCAGCCAATTCAAGTAAAATTACTATCTTCACGAAAACTTCATATATTTAACTTGTTTAAATCTATTAGTTTTTTTAATGCTTATAATGTGTTATATCGAACAATAAAATTTTGATTATTGTACTAATAGATTTTTTCTTCAAGGAAGGTTCAATAATGATTTAGGATAGGTAATATGGGAAGCTTGACCTCTACTCACTGGTCTGAAAGTTTACCTTAAACTAAGTAACATAGAGAATATTAAGCATTCTAGCCACCTTAATATTTGCTTTTCTAAATATCAAATGAACATAATTATTCATACACAAGGCTCTCCAGAATTTTAGATTTAATACCTGAATTGTTTAGAGTCACAACATTATTTATGAGCAAAATAATATTAATTTTTATTACTTGTCTATATAAGTAAAAACCCTGAGAACGCACAAATACGTTCAAATAATAAGTTTTACTTATAGTATTTTTACATAGATATGAAGGCTTGTCTTCATAGAATCTTTACAAATCTTGCTACTACTCTATAACAGAGAACAGTGAGAAAAACATTTCTCTGTCTTACCATCATCAGTCATTGTCCTAACTATCCCGTTCTTTGCTATATGAATAAATTTGACTTATAGAGTTTTCACATAGATTACGGAGTGTTTGTCTTTGTATAGCACTACGTCTTTTGGTTAGGACAATAAATTTGGGTTTTCAGGGAACACCGGAGCTGGGAACAGAAAAATGTCCTAACGTATTTGTGTAGCGCTATATAATCTGTATAAACCTTACTAATACTCTATTGCTACCGGATGTGATATCCATTTTTTTTTAACTATCTATGGACTATGGAAAAATTAATTTGCATAAGTTTTTAACTGCACAGACTCCAGTCAGATTTTGGTTTTATTTAAGTCTGGGTTTAGCAGCAATTTGTGGAATTTTAGGAATAATTCCCGCTTTTAGTAGTGAATATATAGTGCAGGATGATGCTCGCTCCCACGTTTTTTGGATGGCAAGATTTCTCAATCCCGAACTTTTTCCCAACGATATTATTGCTGACTATTTTCAATCTGTCGCTCCCACCGGATATACCTATTTTTATCAATTATTTTCCCTCATCGGCATTCCACCTTTACTATTAAATAAATTTCTGCCAATCATATTAGGATTAATCACAACTGCCTATTGTTTTAGAGTAGAAATAGAAATATTCCCAGTGCCACTCGCTGGGTTTCTCAGCACATTATTTTTGAATCAAAATCTCTGGCTTAAAGATGACTTAATCTCCGCTACCCCCAGAGCATTTTTCTATCCTTTATTTTTGGCATTTTTGTACTATTTCCTCAGACATTCTTGGTTAGGAATTGCAGTAGCGCTCGCTCTACTCGGATTATTTTATCCCCAAGGAGTTTTACTCTGTATTGCTTTCTTAGTCTTAGATTTTCTCCACTTCCGAAGTCCCCCAAAATTTATCATTTTAGCTATTGGTTTAACCGCAGGTTTTTTCGTACTTTTACCCTATGCTTTAAATACCTCCGAATATAGTCCGATTATTACATTAGCTGAAGCTAAAAAATTACCAGAATTCTGGCCAGGGGGAAGAGCTTCCTTCTTTTCAAATAATAGTTTTGACTTTTGGTTCACAGGCGATCGCTCCGGCATTATCCCCCCAGAATGGTTATCTCAATCTTTCCTACCTCCTCAAGTTTGGGCAGGATTATTACTTACAGCGTTTCCTGTTGTTATGAGGTACAAAATTTTAGGTTTGAGGCAACAGGCAACAGGCAACAGGCAACAGAAAAGAATAAAAACAACTATACCTCATAGCTTCGGAAACTGCTGTATTTTCTTAAGCTCAAGATATTTTCCCCTAGCCAAAAAAATCTCTTATAAAATCATCCTTTTACCAGAATTATTATTAGCATCAACTGGAATATTTCTAGCTGCTCACTTTTTACTATTTCGGTTACATCATCCCAGTCGTTACAGTCAACATAGTCTCAGAATAATCATGGCTTTAGCTGGTGGGATAGCCTTCACTTTGATAATTGATTTTATCTGGCGCAAAATTTATTTACTGAAGAGGAATAATTCCCTTCTGCCTTCTGCCTCCTGCCTTCTGCCTTTCCTGATATATATAGTGCTAATTCTCCTCCTGTTATATCCAGCTTTAACCAACAACTTTCCTGTGACTAATTATGTTGTGGGAAAAGTACCTCAACTTTATGAATATTTAGCCCAACAACCTTCAGATATTCGCATTGCTTCTTTAGCATTAGAAGCTAATAATATTCCTACTTTTGCTCAACGTTCAATATTAGTAGGTTCGGAATATGCTTTGCCTTATCATCAGGGATATTATCGGGAAATAAAACAACGAGCTAAAGATTTAATCCAAGCACAATATAGTCCTGACTTAAAACAAGTACAAAATTTTATTGAAAAATACGGAATTGATTTTTGGTTGTTAGATTCTCAGGGGTTGACTTTAGAATATGTCACGAAAAATCATCGTCTGAGGCAATTAAATAATACTGCTGCTGCTGTAGTTAAGATGCAGATGGAAAATGGTGTAGTTCCCAGTTTGTTAAATGTTCAGAAAAGTTGTCAAGTTCTAGATATTCCAGACTTAGTTTTATTAGAAGCAAAATGTATTTTAGGTCTTAAATCTTAAATAAGAGAAATTACTAGATTTTTCATTGTATGAAGCACTCAAAAAAAAGCGGCGCGGGAGGGAATTAGGGTTGCGCGGTACCAAAAATTCTGATATAGTTTAGTTATTGGGTGGCGTTCGCCCCTGCGCATGATTTTTTATTCAACAAAGAAATATCTGTAGATAGAACTAGATGCGATCGCAAATATCAAGTTGCTGAGGACTGATGCTGATGATGAACTTTAGACAGTCCGATGTTTGTCCGACTCTTGAAAGTAGGTAAGTGTTGATGCTCGCTCAATTTATTCTTTAATGTGAGGCGCGATTACTATCTTCATTCTCGAAAGCACTCCAAGAAAAAAAGTGGCGCGGAAGGAAATTAGGGTTGCGCGATACCAAAAATTCTGATATAGTTTAGTTATTGGGTGGTGTTCGCCCCTACGCATGACTTTTTATTCAACGCAAAATCATGTTTTGACCGGCGATCGCAATACAAAGAATTAGAAATAATCACATATTATCATTTTGTGGAGCACCAACAACGGTGGAAGGAAATTAGGGTTGCACGAAACCAAAAATTCTGATAAACTTTTGTTATTGGGTGGAGTTTGCCCGTGCACATGACTTTTTATTCAACTAAAATAATATAACCAAAAATCATCAGTGTGGTTGGAAACTAAAACCAGTTTTAAATCAATAGAATTTTGTACCTAAAATATTCCTTCTGAATTGTCTAAAAAATTAAGAAAATTAGTATTAGTATTTTCTTTATTCCCTTCTTTTTTCTCCTTTCTCCTTCCTTCTTCCCTCTTCCTTCTTCCCTCTTCCTTCTTCCTTCTTCCTCCTTCCTTCTTCCTTCGTGAATGTGATATAAAGAAATCGGGTTTCAGCAGAAACCTTTGCACTAATATATATTGTGAATATTTGATTTTATGGTCATCAGTTTCGATCGAGAAACTTGTAGTAATCTCAACATAACTGAATCCCGCGAATGGTTAGTCACAAACGGTATTGGAGGCTACGCTTCTGGCACAGTAACTAACATCCTAACCCGTCGCTATCATGGATTACTCATAGCAGCACTCAAACCCCCATTAGGGCGTACATTATTGCTAACAAAACTAGACGAAACTGCCAATTATCAAGGTCTAGAGTATCCTCTTTACTGCAACCGTTGGGCCGATGGCACAGCAAACCCAGAAGGTTATAAACAAACAGAAAGCTTCCACCTAGAAGGAACAATACCAGTATGGAAATTTCAATTTGCAGACGTGGTATTAGAGAAGCGGATCTGGATGGAACAAGGAGAAAACACCACCTATATTCATTATAACTTACGCAATGGTAGCCAACCCTTAAACTTAGAAATTAAAGCATTAATTAACCATCGCGATCATCATCATCATACCAACGCTCAAGATTGGCAAATCAGCACCGAAAACATTAAAAAGGGAGTCCGTATACAAGCTTTTCCTAAAGCAACACCCTTATATCTGCTGACACATCCTCATCCAGATGACAAAAAATTAGTATCCACACCCGCCAATAATTGGTATTACGGATTTAACTTAGCAGTAGAAAAATATCGCGGTCAACAAGAATTAGAAGACCACTTACACGCTGTTACTTTTGATGCACAAATTGAAGTAGGTAAACCTCTAACTATAGTTGCCAGCACAAAAGAAAATGCTACTACTAATGGCGAGAGAGAACTAGCTTTTCATCATAATTACGAACAACAAATAATCCAAAAATTTGCCACTACCAAAACATCTAACTCAGAAGTCAAAAATCCAGTCATTAAATTCTGGAAATCATTTACCCAGACAAAAGCTCAACCTACTGCAAAAAAGACCCCAGACTGGATCAACCAATTAGTATTAGCAGCTAACCAATTTATTGTCGATCGCAAATCCCCCAAACATCCATACGGCAAAACTATCCTTGCAGGTTATCATTGGTTTGAAGACTGGGGTCGCGACACAATGATTAGTTTACCTGGTTTAACTATTTGTACAGGGCAATTTGATGTTGCCAGGTCTATTCTGCTCACCTTTGCCGAGTATGTTGACCAAGGAATGTTGCCAAACCGCTTCCCCGACGGTAGTAGTACACCAGATTATAATACTGTAGATGCCACACTTTGGTATTTTGAAGCAGTTCGTGCATACTATGAAGCTACAGGCGATCGCCAACTTATAGTAGAATTGTTTCCAATTTTAGCAGAAATCATTGACTACTATCGCCGAGGCACCCGCTACAATATTCAGTTAGATACTGATGATGGCTTAATTTATGCGGGAGAAGCAGGTTCACAGATTACTTGGATGGATGCCAAAGTAGATGATTGGGTAGTGACACCGCGTATTGGTAAACCCATTGAAATTAGTGCGCTTTGGTATAATGCTCTGCAAATCATGGATAAGTTTGCCCAACAGTTGGGTAAGGATAATCTAGATTATGAAAGGTTAGCAAGGTTGATTAAGGAAAAGGGTTTTGCTCGTTTCTGGAATCAAGAGGAAGGTTATTGTTACGATGTACTTGATACACCTAATGGTAATGATGCTGCTTTACGACCTAATCAAATATTTGCCTTATCATTACCAGCGATCGGGAAATTTAGTTACCCACCTCTATTAACTCCAGAGCGGGAAAAACAAGTGATGGATATATGCACGTACAAGCTATTAACTCCTTATGGGTTACGCAGTCTAGCTAGTGACGATCCTGAATACAAGGGTGTTTATGGAGGCGATATTTATCAACGAGATGGTGCTTATCATCAAGGTACCGTCTGGGGTTGGTTGATTGGTCATTATGCTGTAGCGCATCTACGAATTTATAATAACCAAGCAAAAGCTGAGGAGTTATTAAAACCGATGGCAGAGCATTTAATGGTGCATGGTATTGGCAGCATCAGTGAAATTTTTGATGGTAATGAACCGATGACACCCCGTGGTTGTATTGCTCAAGCGTGGAGTGTTGCAGAAGTTTTACGAGCGTGGTCGTTCATTAATTGATAATGGATAATGGATAATTGATAATTACCTCTGGTTAAAACCGCTACGGAATTGGGCGTTGCTGAATTGAAGTATGAATGCGCGATTGTTTTATTCTGGTCAAGCCCCCTAAATCCCCCAATTTTGGGGGACTTTTAGAGTTTTATTCCCCCCAATTTTGGGGGGTTAGGGGGGCCAAATCATACCCAGAATCAGCAACGCCCGGAATTGAATATCAGGAGATATTATTTGAACCTATCCCACTAATAATATTTTTGCTGAAAACCTTAAATATTTTGAGAATTAAAAACGAAAAATTAAGCTTTTCAAATAAATTTTACTTAAACAAATAAGCTTGTTTAAAATAGTGGGATAGGTTCTTCTTTTCTTGGTCGATGGTCGGACAGCAAGGAGACCTCGCCATCTCTCGACCGCTTTTTTACCCTTAAAAGGGGAGGCTTCAAGGCGCGAATTATTTAATTATTAATAATTAATAATTAATAATTCGGGGTTGCACAGCGACGAATGATTTGAGATTTTTGATTGAATTGGATTGTGGATTAATCAATTGCTAGAATCATTAATATTAGGTTTTTTTTAGTCAAAGTCTAAACTAATTTTTGGCAATATCATTCCATAATGTGCAACCCCATCCGTTAAGCAGGAACTTTAACCACCTCGCTACCAGATAGACCAAAAGCTTTGTGAATAGCTTGCAATGCTTTCACTCCATTCTCCTCTTCTACCACGCAACTAATTTTAATTTCCGAAGTGGCAATCATCAAAATATTGATTTGACTTGCTGCCAACGCCTCAAACATTTGTGCTGCTACCCCTGGATGGGCAATCATTGCAGACCCCACCACACTCACTTTCGCAATAGCACTCTCCAACACCACTTCTCCCCAGTCAAACTCAACCGCAGCATTGGCTAAAACTTGATAGGCCATTTTTCCATCCGCCTCAGCAACAGTAAAAGCAAGATCGCGAGTTAAAACCCCATTCACACTATAACAACGTTGTGACTGAATAATCATATCCACACTAATATTATTCTGCGCCAACAAACCAAATATTTTTGCTGCCATTCCTGGGCGATCGGGAATTTGACGCACTGCTAGTCTTGCTTGCTTCATGTCTAAAGCAACTGCTCGCACTGGTGAAGGAACTTCTTCCGACTCAGAAGTAGCAGAGTTAGTAGAAATATCTGCAACATCCACATCAAATGCTTGACACAAAGAATTAACTGCCTGTTCACAGTCTTCTGCATCAACCACACAACTGACCTTAACTTCCGAAGTAGAAATCATTAATATATTTACTCCTGCTGCTGCCAAAGTCTCAAACATTTTTGCTGCTACTCGTGGTCGTCCGATCATTCCCGCACCCACAAGACTGACTTTAGCAATAGGTCGCTCTTGTGTTTTGATTTCCGGTTCGCCCAAACTGGGGTCAGAATTTTTTCCTAAAGCAGGTAGTATGGCATCCGCTACTGCTGCCGCTTGTTTCAAGGTATCTTTTCCGACGGTGAAGGCAATATCATTAGTATTACTTTCGTGAATAGATTGAATAATCAAATCTACATCTATATTTTGTACCGCAATACCAGAAAATAATTTGGCTGCCACACCAGGGCAATCGGGAACCCGCAACAGAGAAACTCCTCCTTGGTCGATGTCATATTCCACAGCATCTACAGATTTTGTCAACTCCAAATCTTGCAAAGCACGATGTTGGGGTATTGCGGAAACTACACGAGTACCAGGAGCATCGCTCCAACTGGATAAGACTACTAATGGCATTCCATAATTTCGAGCAATTTCCACTGCTCTCGGGTGCAGCACTTTTGCTCCTAAACTTGCCAACTCCAACATTTCATCACAGGTAATGTCTGACATTAACTGCGCTTCGGGTACTATGCGGGGGTCAGTTGTTAAGATTCCAGGTACGTCTGTATATATTTCACATCTTTCTGCTTGGAGTGCTGCTGCCAATGCAACTGCGGAAGTATCTGAACCCCCTCTACCTAATGTTGTGATTTCCTGGTGGCGAGTCTGACTAATACCTTGGAAACCTGCAACGACTACAACTTCTCCCTGTTTGAGATGTTCTTCTATGCGTTCGGTTTTAATATGTAAAATACGAGCGCGGGAATGTTCCGCTTCTGTGACTATTCCTACCTGCGCTCCGGTAAGGGAAATAGCTGGCACTCCCAACTCTTTTAAGGCCATGCTCATCAGAGCGATGGTAACTTGTTCGCCTGTGGATAGTAGCATATCCATTTCTCGACGACAGGGGTTGGAGGAGATTTCCTTTGCTAGTTTGACTAAACCGTCTGTGGTTTTTCCCATTGCTGAAACGACTACTACCACTGAGCGATCGCTTGCTGTTTTTGCAATACGTTGGGCCACTGCTTTAATTCTTTCCACAGACCCGACTGATGTGCCACCGTATTTTTGGACTATTAGCATATTGATTTCAGAATTAGACTATTAAAATATAAACTGTACTGATTTTAAATTCTTCAGTGAAAAGTTGTTAACCGGATTGATTCAAATGTTGTATAATTTAATATTTAAAAAAGAGTTAATTTGAGTCAAATATTGATAATTTATCTCATGCCAGAAGTTAATTGGATGAAAATTTTAGAATCACAACAAGATGAATTTATTATCAAACTCAAAGAAAGAATGCCTGCTTTTACAAGGAGTAAATATGACTTTGATGAGGCTATTCATCTATATTCTTTAGTTGATTTGGATGACATAGACTTAACAGACAAATTAAATTGGTTTTGTCAGGAGTTAACATACAAGTATTATGGTGGGTATAGCGATTACTTTCCTGATGAATTTATTAATTATAAAATAGGTAAAATAGGGGAAGAATCTGTAAAACAATATTTAGGTAAATTAATTAGTGATGTTGATTACGAGTTATATGAATGGGGAGATGATGGAGCGGATTTTTATTTAACAAATAATAAATCAGTAAATTTACAAGTTAAAACTACTTGCTTTTCTAGGATTTTGGAGGAAAATATTGACTACGAATATGAAGAAGATGAATATGAATATTTTTGTGTTTTAGAGCTAGATTATGTAAACCTAGAACATGATGAATGCCAGAAAATTCTAGATGGAGTTAAATGGAAAATAAGTGAAAAAGAACACAAGAAAAACCAAATTTGTATTTTTGTTCTATTGTTAAATCAGGTAGTAGGAGATAGAATGCATAACTATGTTGACCTTAAAGAAATATATAAAGAATTTGTTTCATATATAAATCATCCAGTTTATGATTTTGACTGCAATGGTATTTACAGTTCTATATTATGTGGATTTAAGCCAACAAATTTATTAAAACCTAATACAGATATTTATTTAAAAGACCTGTTTTATATTGGTGGACTCAAAGGCTATCTAAAACATTTTACTGAAAATTATTAGCCGGACATAACTATAATTTTGATACGTAGGAATTTACTATAAATTTTCAGTTTCAGTACCAATAGTTCTCATTCTCAGTTTTTAACTTAATCTCTGAGTTTGAGAAATTGAGAAGTATGATCGATCATCCCTGAGTTTTCCTTGAAAAATAATCAGAATTATTCAGGAATTTACTATAAATTTTCAGCTTCAGTACCAGCAGTTCTTACTCTCAATTTTTCACTTAATCTCTGAGTTTGAGAAACTGAGAAATGTGACTTCCAATTTCCCACTTTTCCTTTACGAATAAATGGAGTCATATTAGCAGGACGTTGACTAGAAAAACGACTTTGATTTTTGCTTATGCTAGTAAAATTTGTATGGTGAAGAATGCTTTCTAAAATTTGTGGACGTTCAATTTTTTCTACATAGCGATCGCCTAAAAATTTTGCTATTGCAATAATATTTATTTTCGGGTTATTTTTCATAGATTCGTATGTTAAAAAAACATTTTTATCGCTTTTATGTTGCACCCAACCAACTAAATGATCGAAGTAATCTCCCCAGTCTATTTCTCCATTAATAAAACATTCAAAAAAATCATCACAAGATGCACCTTATTGTAGTATTATTTTTTCAAACTGGTCTAATTATTTCTATGTTTAATGCTCCTCCAGAAATATTTGAAAATTCCAGAGATTCTTATCGTAATCCTTGGATTTTTGGTATTTTAATTATTATTGTTATTTTCATATTTATAGTTATGTATTCTCTCGAATCTCCAGCTAAATTTTTAACAGATCCATTTCTCCAAGCTCCAACAGAAAATTCTGTACAAGTTGTTTGGTTTACTGAGTTTCCTGGCAAAGGTCATTTTGTAGTTTATGGTGAAAATTTGAATCAAGTTGTTGAGGCAAATACTACTAAACTAAGTCGTACTAGAGAAGACCAAGATTCTATGGTAGGAAAACAAACAGAAAAAGGTTTAATTTATCAACAACCTATTATGCGAGATATCTGGCGACATGAAGCCAAAGTTATTGGTTTAACACCTAATATTTCTGTGCCATATAGAATTATTAGTGAAAAGGAAAATGGGGAAAATATGAGGAGCAAAATTTTTACTTTGGCTGCTAAACCAACCCCTGGTAGACCTTTAAAAATTCTCCTAACTTCCGACCATCAATTAAAGCCAATGACTTCTGCAAATCTACAAAAGGTAACAGAAAATTTTGATAAATTAGACGCTATTTTTTTTGCTGGAGATTTAGTTAATATTCCAGACCGTGCTTCAGAATGGTTTGATGATAATCGAGGCAATGCTTTTTTTTCTAACCTCCAAGGTAGAGCTAATTATGAATTAGAAAAAAATGGTACAAAAACTATTTATAAAGGTGGAGAATTAATTCAAAATATGCCTCTTTTTCCAGCAATTGGAAACCACGAAGTTATGGGTATATTTTCCATGAAAACTGCTTTGAATTACCAATTTAGTCAACCCTATCCACGAGATGTTGCGTCAGATTTATATAGGCAAAATTCCACAAATATTAATCCTGATATAGCTTGGTTAAAAAATAATTCTTTTAACACTGATACTTACCAAGAAATTTTTACCCTACCTCAAAATAGTTCAGAGGAAAAAAATTACTATGCTGTAACTTTTGGCGATGTACGTTTAGTAGTTTTATATATTACGAATATCTGGAGAGTTCCTCATTTAAGAGATAATGCGAGAGGCAAATATCGGGAACGAAAAAAAGATTTTGATAATCCGGCCGAATGGGGTTATGGTCAGCATATTTTTGAACCTATTAATCAAGGTAGCGAGCAATATAATTGGTTAGAAAAAGAGTTGGCAAGTGAGGAATTTAAACAAGCTAAATATAAGGTCGTAATGTTTCACCATCCGCCTCATTCTCTTGGTGAAAATATTGCTCCTGCTTATACTAATCCCATACAATATATTGACCGAGATGAAAATGGCAATATTACCATGATTCGTTATGAATATCCCCCACAAAATGACTATATTATTCGAGATGTTTTACCTTTGTTAGAAAATGCTGGGGTACAGTTAGTATTTTATGGACATTCTCATCTTTGGAATCGCTTTGTTAGTCCGAGTGGAATGCACTTTCTAGAAACATCAAATGTGGGTAATAGTTATGGAGCTTATGTAGGAGATAAAAAGCGAAATGTACCTTTAGATTATCAGGAAAAATATGCAGAAATTGGAAATCCTAATGGTTTAGAACCGATAATTCCAACCATTGCACCTTTGCTAGATGAAAAGGGAAAACCTCAACCTTATATTGCTAGTAATGATATTACAATTTTTAGTATTTTTGAGACCGAGACAGGAACAGTTAGTAGTTACTATTTTGATACCAGAAAACCTAATTCTGAAGTAGTAAAATTTGATGAATTTAAACTTTTTTAGGGAGTAGGGAGTAGTAATTAGGGTCTGCTGAAAAAATTGGTTGTGGGGGTAGGACACGGGGACGCACCAGACGCGGAGACGCGGGGAACAGACAACGGTTTCGGCCATTTTATGTGAAGAAATTTTCTTGAATTTCAGCAGAAAATCTCAGTATTTTGAGGCAAATAAGAGCCATAAATTTGGAGATAAACTGAATATAAAAAGCTCCATTACCGTAAGCTATCCTGACTTTTAGCTTTATGAGTGCAAACCCTAATTAGGATTTGCTGAAAAAGTCTCTTTAAGGAATAGGGGATTCATTAATTGATAATGGATAATGGATAATTGATAATTACCTCTGGTTAAAACCGTTATGGAATTGAATATAATGCTAACTTTTTTAGTAAGACAATTAATAAAGCTTTTATCCTAAACGAAAAGTAATAGCTGATAGCTGACTGCTGACCGCTGTTTGCGCAGCATTCCGGAGGAAATGCTTACCATTTTTTAACCCAAAAAATTAGCTAAAGCAACCCCGATAAAAGTAGCTAGAGAATAACCAAAAATACCACAAAGAATGGCAGGAGTTACTAATTGATACCAATTTTTCGCTTTTGCCATAGCAGCAGCAGTAGTAGGACCTCCCAAATTAGCGTTAGAAGCGACAACTAACTCAGCCAATTCTAAGTTTAATAATTTACCAGCTAGTAACAGAAAAATTAAATGAACGGTCAAAATTACCACAGCGAAAAAAAATAAAACTGGTCCAAATTCTAGAACTTTCCAGATATTAGCACTAGCTCCAATTACGGCAAAAAATATCTGCATTAACAAAGTACCAATTTTGTCTGCTACTGTTAATTTTCCTAAATATTGAGGAAATATTGTGGCTAGAGAAACTATTAAAATAGTGGTGAATAAAATTGCTGCTTTAGGAATGCCTAATAAACTAGCAATACTAATGCCTAATGCACCTGAAATGCCACTAATAGCTAATGCTTTACTCATATCTATAACCGATAATTCTTGTGTTAGTGACTCAGAAAAATTCCTTTTACTTTGTTCTAGGAAGCTTGTATCTTGAGCAAAATTATTACCAGGAAAAATTTGTTTTACCCATTTCAGAGAAGGTAAAGCAAATAACAGCAGAAAAAACAAGGTCATAGCCAAATTATCTGCTGCTGTTCCTGCAGCTAACAAATCTCCTGAATCTAAATTTAATTCGATAATTTGAGCAGTGGCAAAAAAAGCGAAATTTTGCTCAGGTTGAATCAAACTGTTTGTCTTGACATCCTCCCGACGCTGCTATATTCGAGACAGCGCGGGATTCCCATCTATTCAAACAGACTAAGCTGAATGAACTCAGGGAGGGTAGACGACTCATTGCTGTTAGCATCCTTTTTAGGGGACGACTTACGAGGGCTCCTCGTCTTGTTTAAAGTCTCGGACTGCCCACCCGCGACTGTATCAAAAAGTGATAGCTGTATAGGATTATCTACTGCTGTCTTTTGAACTATTTCAACCTTGGTTTTCGGTCTAACAACTTGCAAAATATTTGTAGCAGCATTAACATCACGATCATGGAAAGTTCCGCAATTGAGGCAAGTCCACTCACGGACATTCAATTCTTTTTTACCACCTTTAAACCCACAACAACTGCATTTTTGGCTAGTAGGTTCCCAACGATTAATAACTCTAAACTCTTTACCATATTTTTCACATTTAGCCTCTGTTAAAGTCCTAAATTGTCTCCAACCTAAATCACTAATTGCTTTAGCTAATTTACGATTCTTAACCATACCAGAAACATTCAAATCTTCTAATACAATAACATCATATTTTCTAACTAAATCAGTTGACAACTTATGAAGAAAATCTGTTCTAATGTCTTTAATTTTGGCGTGAAGTTTAGCTATTTTTAGTCTGCGTTTTTCACGGCGTTTACTACCTAGTTCAGTTTGGGCTAATTTACGTTGAAACTTAGCTAATTTCTTAAGATTTTCCTTTAATGGCTTTGGTGCTTCAAATTTATCTCCATTGCTCAAAGTTGCAAATGTAGAAATTCCTAAATCAATGCCTATTGAATTATCAGTTTTAAGTAAGATTTCAGGATTAATTTCTACTACAAAGCTAGCAAAATATCTACCAGCGCAGTCCTTAATGATTGTGACTGATGTTGGTTTGCTAGAGAGTGATCTTGACCAAACTATTTTTACTTTTCCAATCTTGGTAAAGAATATTTTATTCTGGCCAATCTTATAGTTATTATTGGTAAACCTAGCAGACTGCTTAGACTTTCTACTCTTAAACTTAGGAGCCTTGACCTTAATTCCTTTCCTCTTGCCAGTACAGCTATCAAAGAAATTTTTGTAACCTTGGTCTAAATCTTTTAGTGATTGTTGTAACGGGCTAGAAGCTACATCTTTCAGCCAAAGTAATTCGCGTTTAGCTTGAGTTATGAATTGTTTAGTTAAATCAACGTAACCAGGCTTTTTTTTGCCTAAAGCATATAATTTATTGCAATAGGTTAAACTTTGATTCCAGACGTACCTACAGCAACCAAACAATTGATTTAACTTAGTTACTTGGACATGATTTGGGTAGATGCGATATTTGTATCTGGCTTTCAATTATTTTCTGCAACCTATTCTTTTTGTCTGTAGTTGAAATATAATAGATTATGTACACATCTGCAACATAAAAGTAGTGAAAACATCATTGCATTGTCGAATAACTGAAAAGAGATTAGATAAGCTTAGATTATATGCAGCTAGAAGGCAGAAAACTATGACTCAATTGATTAGCGACTTTATAGATAGTCTGCCAACTGAGGCAGGAGATAAACGTCTAGAGGTTGACACAAGGGTAGAGAAGTTGCCTGCTAGTCCGCAAGATTGATTGGTTTTTCCTCCGGAATGCGCTCGCATTCATCCCTACGCTCCCCTTTGGGAGAGCGCGGGTCAAGGGCCAACGTTGAGATAAATATCTCCAATTTCAGCAATAATATGAAATCCGGTTATACAGTTATCGTAATTTGCTACTTCTTGATTCCTTGCTTAAATCCTTCCTTTTTTTCTTACTTTTAAATTTTTAATTTCTTTATGAACCAAAATAAAATAGAATCAAAAAAAGCTCTTTTATTGATTAACCCCCATGCTAGAAAAGTCACTAATAATTTACATTTAGCTTTAAATTATTTACAAGATTTTGGCTTAGAAGTTATTTGTAAAGAAACTGAATCTCCCCAGGACTTTAACCATTTTATTCAAAACTATAAAAACCAGGTAAATATGGTAATTATTGGTGGTGGAGATGGCACATTAAACTTGGCAGTAGATGCTCTAGTAGAAACAGGTTTACCCTTGGGTATTTTACCATTAGGCACTGCTAATGATCTAGCTAAAACTTTAGGAATTCCTGATTCTTTATTTGAAGCTTGTCGAGCGATCGCTACAGGTAAAAAACGTTATATAGATTTAGGTGTAGTAAATGGCAAATATTTTTTCAATGTTGCTAGTATCGGATTAAGTGTAGATATTACTAACAACTTAACTAAAGAAGCAAAACGTCGATGGGGTGTATTAGCTTATGCTATTACTGCGAGTAAAATGATTTTAAAAAGTCGCCCTTTTACTGCAGAAATTCGCTGCAATGGTGAAACAAAAATAGTTAAAACTCTGCAAGTTGCGGTAGGAAATGGCAAACATTATGGAGGTGGTATGACTATTGCTCACGATGCTGCTATTGATGACCAAAGACTAGATTTATACAGTTTAGAAATCAAGTATTGTTGGCAATTTATCGGTATGTTGCCTTCTATATGGCAAGGAAAATATCAAGAAAATTTTGGATTTCGTTTCCTCTCTGGTTCTGTATTTAATGTTTATACCCGCAAACCTCGTCCTATTAATACAGATGGGGAAATTGTTACTTATACTCCAGCACATTTCCAGGTAGTTCCTCTAGCTTTAGCTGTTATGGTGCCGAGGAAAGTAACAACTGAAAAGGAAAAACTTCAACCTAGAATTGATTAAAAGAAGGAAGAAGAAAGAAGGAAGAAAAAAGAAGGAAGAAGGAAGAAGGAAGAAGGAAGAAGGAGGAAGTAAGAAGGAATTAAATTAATTTAAAAGTTGATAACATAATTTATAACTATTCAACCAGACATGATATACAGCAGATTGCAGATACATGAGGTACAAATATTTTCAACAATTAATAATTAATAATTAATAATTAATAATTAACAATTACCTCTCCTTGGAAAGAAGAGGATTGACGCGGAGCATGAAAATTTTTTCTCTCAAAGAAAATATTCCTTATATTCAATTCCCTAGCGGTTAAAACCCGAGGTAATTATCAATTATCCATTATCAATTAATGAACATCCATAATTAAAAATACTTTAGAAGAGAAGAAACTATAGGTTATTGCTATCTATAACCGCCGACAAAAAAACTACTTTATTCCACATTCGATTGTTAATTTATGATGACAGAAAAACTAATAATTCCCATACATGAAACATTCCAAAAAACCATTCAAGGAGAAGGCTATTGGGCAGGTACACCAGTAGATTTTATTCGTCTTTCTGGTTGCCCAGTAGGCTGTCATTATTGTGATACTGGTTATGCCGATGGAGGAACTAATTTACCAAGACAAATTAAAACATTTGATGAGTTAATTAATCAGTTATTTTCTCCCAGAGTTGTTATTTCTGGTGGTGAACCTTTTATCCATAAACAGTTACCTAATCTAGTGAACAAAATAGAAGCTACTGGCAGACAAGTTTCTATAGAAACATCCGGTTGCTATTGGCAAGAAATTTCACCTCAGACTTGGATAACCCTTAGTCCTAAACAACATATTAGTCCTAAATATCCAGTTGTAAAACAGATGTGGATGCAGGCATCAGAAATAAAATTAGTAATAGAAACTGGTAAAGAGCTAGAATTTTATAGCCAAATTTTATTGGCAAATAATAATATTCCTGTTTTTCTACAGCCAGAATGGTACAGTCGTAATCTTGCCTTACCATTGGTCTTAGAGTTACTTCAAAAATATCCTAATTACCGCCTCTCTGTGCAGTTACATAAATATTTAGGGATACAATAATTTATAATAATGAAAGTTAGGAATAAGAACCATGTAAAAGGTAAGTTTAAACCCAATTAAAATTCAAGACAATTAATTTTTTTAGAGCTTAGAAGATTTGAACCCAATATCTACTCTAAAAGTTAAAAAGACCGGATTCAAAGTTTGGGACTTTAGTTTGATCCTTCCTCCTGATTCCGTCTTTCTTTCCTAGAGAATGCAATGCAAATTAGCAAACCGTCAAACGAAAAAAAGCTGTCTATTTGGACAATAAACAGCTAGTTCAGAACTGCAGATGGAGATACACCCTGATAGTTAAATGAAATAGTAGATGCCCCTGATGGATAACTCCTAGATGGACTAATTACCTGATGGTTTAACTCCCTAATGGCTTAGTCTCCACATCCCAAATAGCAGGATTGGGGAGAGAATAGTAATAAGACTACTAACACCTCACTTCCGGCTTTTGTGATCCATCAGGTCGTGCCTATGCTTCTTTTATAATTGCAGACTGATTCATCGGAAGACAAGAGGTCTTTTGCAACAACCCACTTTTTATATTTTTACTGGGTTGCAAAGTATCGCGAGTCTATCTAAAACACTAAACAGGGTTCATCTACTACTATGAAACAGAATATTATCGCTTTAGGGTTAATAGCCTCCGCAGGCTTAACATTTTGTCATGTACCAAAGGCCAATGCCTGGAATTTTGGCCTATCTAATGAGACTACTATTGAAGAGAGTCAAACAATTAGTTACACAGGCAATAATGAGGAAGATACAGAGGAAGTAGACACAGGCAAATAAAATATAAGCAAAGCCGAAATAACTTCCTTGAGACAGTATAGAAAGATTAGACTAGATTTAGATTGGGGTAGAACTCTTTGCTACTGACTAGAGTTCTACCTTCGATTATTCTATGTAGTATATTCTGATTAGTATTATCGACCACAATGATGGACACAACAACTACTACACGCAGAAAAAGGGTTATTACAAGAACTGCAGAAAGAAGACAAGCTACCCCTAAAGAGAGACAGTTAATTCATTTGTTAGCTAATCTTGGATGTAGTTGCGCTAAGTATGCCTTCAAACACTCTAATAGTAAAGGAAAAATACCACCTGAAGACCGAAAGCATTTGGCAGAGTGGCACTTTCTCCGGTTACAGCAAATTCGCCGAGTAGAAAGGAGTCTTGAACCTGTTGCCCAACTTAAACGTGTTTATTATCGCAGCCAACTTAGTCCCAGATCCCTAAAATCCCTAAAACTATTATGGGCTGAAGATGAGAAACAAAGAGTCAAACGGCTTGACCCCGAATTGGACGAACTCTTAAGTTTCACTCTGAACTTAGGAGATACCCTCAAACAAATATTTCATACTATCGAATCTAAGGAAAGGGTATTCTCTAGAACTCCCATAAAAGGAGTAGGAGTAGTCCCATTATGGGTTAATGAGTGGGAAGAGTCTGACTACGATATTAATTTCTTTCCTCCTTCCTTCCCAGATTGGGCACAAATTGTGGATGACTAAGTTTCTGATGCAAATTTAAGTCTTGAAGAAGGCAGCTATACATAAGGGAAAATTGCTTATGGATAGTTAACTACTTGCTACTTCGTGCCTACAAACTCCAAACAATTTTCAGCACCGTTTAGACGGTGGGGTATTAAACCCGCAAAAGAAAATATAAATTCCCATACTAGTGCAAAATTTAACCTGCTAAATATTTGCTATAGTTTTTGGTCAAACTCTCCCATGAAATTTTTGCTAAATATTATCTAAATATTTCCATGGGGAGAGCTTGAAAATTTTGGTCGGGGATTTGAAAGTTACAAAAATTAATTTTTTTCAATAAAATTTAAAATATTAAGGAGTCAGGAGTCAGGAGTCAGGAGTCAGGAGTCAGAATTTGTAATTTAGGAGACACCCAAGGAAGAGAATTTAGAAATATTTAGCAATAGACTATTAGACATAGGTGTGAAAACTCAAAATCAAATCAATTATTATCCTTGAAGAAGGTAGAAGACAGAGGGGAAAATTACATGGGAATAGTCCTCGACACGCCACTTGTCTACAAACCCCAAGCAATTTTCAGCACCGTATAGATGGTGGGGTATTAAACCCGCAAAAGAAAAGATAAATTATCAATGATTTCTCCCTGTTCCCTCTTTATCTGGAGATGACTATCTAAACAGGATGAGAAACTGCCACTCTAAAACCTACTGACTTATATCTACTTCTGGGAGTTTTCCAATTTCTATTGGCACTACGACAACCTTTAGAATAGTTTAAGTATCCTCCTCCTCTCAACATTCTGTAGTTATAATTGCCATCTTTTTCCCATACACTACCATCTGAAGGAGCACCCTGATAATTATTATGCCAGGGGTCAGCGCACCACTCCCAGACATTGCCATGAAGATCGTATAATCCAAAAGCATTGGGTGGAAAAATACCTACATCTGTTGTTTGTTCGCGATAATTTTGTTGTAATGAACAAGCATAAGCTTCTTCGCCATTATAGTTTGCTAGGTCAGTTATCAGACTATTACCAAAGTAAAATAATGTTGTTGTTTCTCCGCGACAGACATATTCCCATTCTGCTTCTGATAGTAACCGATAAGTTTTTCCAGTTTGAGCAGATAGCTGACGACAAAATTCAATTGCATTATACCAAGACACCATTTCTACTGGTCTATTTTCTCCTTTGAAATAAGCTGGGTTTTTGCCCATCACTGCTTGCCACTGTGCTTGAGTAATGGGATATTTACTAACAAATAAAGGTGGTATTGTAACTGTATGTTGTGGGCTTTCTGTTTCCCATTTTTCTGCTGTTGTTTTTGGGGAACCCATCAAGAAAGTATTGCCAGGAATAGATACCATTTCTAGGAAAATATTATTGGCAATATTTTCAATGAATTGTTGAGTTTCCCGTTGCTCTTTTATAGTTTCAATTATTTCGCATTTTGGGCTAATTTTGATTGTTAAATATTCAAATTTAAAAGTTTCCAATTCGAGTTCAAAACTAGAATCAACAGTTACTAATTCTGGAGGATTTTCGGTAATTATTGGCAGAGTTACTGGTAAAGTTGAGGGTTCATTAGTTATGAAAAGTTCTTGTACTGGTGATAATAAAGTTAACCATTCAGCAACAAATTGAGGCCGTTCTTCTGGCTCTAATTTCATGCCTTGAATAATTGCATTATTGACTCGATCGCTAATTTGAGAATTATATTTTTTTGGTGGAATTAATGGTATTTTTCCTTCTTGTCTGATTTTTGCGGGTGTAGGCATTTCACCTGTCAATAAAACATATAGGGTTGCTGCTAGGGCGTATATATCAGTAAAAGCTCCCCGTTTAGCTCGTATTTCGTACTGTTCAATTGGTGCAAAGTACAATGTACTATCAGTTGTATGAGTTTGTACGCTGCCACTATTAAATTCTCGTGCTAAACCAAAATCAATTAATACTGCTTCTAAAGTATCTCGACGTAGGAGAATATTTTGGGGTTTAACATCTCGATGCAAAAACCCTTGATTATGTATAAATTTTAGTGCTTCTCCTACTTGTTTAATGAGATGTATTGCTTCACTTTCTGATATAATTCCGTCTTGTTCTTCACGATAAATTCCTAAGTCATCCCCATCTATATATTCCATCACCATGCACCATAATTTATTTTCTTTAAAAATGCGGTGAACTTCTACAATATTGGGATGACTACATTTTGCTAAACATAAGGCTTCATTTAAAAAGTTTTCTTGATATTTGTCAAAGTTTGGTTTACGTTGTACTCGATAATTGAGAGTTTTAATCGCAACTAATTGATTAGAGCTTTGTTCTAAAGCACGATAAGTAATACCGAAACCGCCAATACCAAGCAGGTCTTGAATTATATATTTGCCATTTTGTAGTTGTTTGCCTGATTTCCAGTATTTCATTTTATTAATAGGGGATTCAGAATTTTAAGTTATCCCTGGAATTAGAGCTAAAAATAGGGGCAAATTATACCTCATGTTAGAATATAATAACATAGTTTTGACTCAGAGGGAAGAAGGAAGAAGTAAGAAGGAAGAAGGAAGAAAAAATGGATGGGGATAGTCAACGACCTGCCACTTCCTGTCTACAAACCCCAACCATTTGTACACTGTGTAGACGGTGGATTATTCAACCCAAAATAAAAAGATAATGGAGGTTTCAAGTCTCTAAGCATCATAGTTTTGACTCAGAAGGAAAAAGGAAGAAGGAAGAATAAAAAGTCTTACTTTCTCTGACTTTTAAACTTTTGAACTGTCAAACACCTTTCTTTCGACTGCTACAATATTTTAATGGCATTACTCCCTTTTTAAGGAGAGAAAAAAGCTTAACTAAAACCTAAGACCCAAGACCTTCATTAATTGATAATTGATAATGGATAATTGATAATTACCTCTGGTTAAAACCGCTACGGAATTGAATATCAGGAAATATTATTTCTTCTCTTGGTTGATTGGATATGGCGAGGGGACCTCGCCATCCCTCAACCGCTTTTTTCCCCTTAAAAGGGGAGGCTTCAAGGCGCTAATTATTTAATTATTAATTATTAATAATTAATAATTCGGTAATAATTTCCTGCAGAATGCTGCGCAAACATAATTTTTCATTTTCCTTGAATACTAATTCTTTCTTCCAAGATAATTCAGTTAATAACTTATAGCTGAATGTTGACTGCTGTTTGCGGAGCATTCCGGTACGGAAAATGCTGACCGCTGACTGCTATTTCAATAATTCCATTCAGCAATAGCTGTAGTTATTCCTGTTTTTAACTCTGACTTTATGCTTGATTTTTTAGATAAATAAATAAGTTGCTGATATGCTCTTTCTGGGTCTAATTGTTTCAATGCTGCTATACAATGAAGCCTGACACTAGCATCATTTTCTTCTAATAACTGAATGAGATAATCTAGAGCGCGAATATCTCCCAAATATCCCAATGCTAAAACTAAAGAATTTTTGATACGGACGCTTTCTAAAACTGAATTATTACTTCTGAGAAATTCAATCAAAATTTCTGTAGCTTTTGGCTTTAATTCCTGACGCTCAATTTTACCTAATACTGTAATAATTTCATTCACAATTTGCGACTGATGTTCTACTGCAACTAAAAAATTATCTCCTAGTAAACTTTGTAGATATTCTACAGATACTTGAGTTTCAACCCAACCTAAAGCACGCACCGCATCAAGCTTTAAAAAAACTGGAACAGTAGTTGTTTCTAACAGTTCAAATAAAGCCGTTGCTGCTGTATTTGTACCGATTTTGCCCATAGCGATCGCTGCTTGTTGACAAACTTCAAAATTAATATCCCACAGTAAAGGTTGTAGCAATTCTACCAAATTTAATTCTTGGTGTAAATTAGCATAAGAACTTAAGCCTATTACTGCTTCTTTTCTAACTTGAGCTACTGTATCTTTTAGAGCCGAAATTAAAACAAAAGGCAACCGAGAATCATGGTAATTACTCAAGGCAGTAATAACCATTTTTCTAACTTCATCATTGCCGTCTTTTACTAAAGTTAATAATGGTGTAATGGTGCTATAAGAATTAATTTTAGCTAAAGCTTTTGTTGCTAATAATCGTGAATCAGGATTTGCCAATAAATCCGTTAAAATATCAACTGCTGAATCTCCCAAAACAGCCAAAGTATCTGCTGCTATTTCTTGTAAATCTTCCGCCTTTGAACTAATAATTATATTTTTCAGAACTTCTCGAACTTCATCACTGTTAAAATCTGCTAATATCCGAGCTACAAACCAACGTTTTTCTAGGTCTAAATCCTCATCCTGAATAATTTCAATTAACGGAGCGATCGCTGGTTTACCAATCTGCTTAAATAGTTTATAAATATCCCATTTTTCTTGAAAATCTCCATTTTTCAGAACTGTTATTGCTAGGTCGAGAGCCACATCTAAATCGGCATTTTCTAACACATCAACATGAGTATTTTGAGATGCTAAGAAAAATTGCTGTAAATACTGATTAACTAAAGACCAATTTTTTTCTTGGCTGGCTATTTTTGCTTGTTCAAGTATATTTGACATAACTGAATATTTTTTTAGATATTAAGCTTAAGATATAGCAATAGACATCTTCAGAAAAGAGGGAATAGTCAACAGGCAACAGGGATAAATAATACCATTTATCAAAAACTTTTCTACATTTTGTTGAGCAGGGGAGTAGAGGAGTGGGGTAGTATACCCACCCCTAACCCCTCCCAGGAGGGGAAGTAAACATAAGAATAATTAACATTAACTTAGCTAAAATTAGCAAAAAAATGATTTAGCTTGTGCTGATTAGTTGACAACTGAAGTATTGCCAAAGTATAGAACTAATACATGGGAATTGGTATAATTGATAATTTATAGATAAAAAGGGAAGAGGGAACAGGAAAAAATAATTGATAATTTATAGATAAGAATTGATTTGATTTTTAATTCTCACACCTATGTCTAATCGAAGGAAAGGGCGCGGATATATCAAAAGCTTATATGAAATACTAAAATTTTTGCTACAAACTTCCTTCTTCCTTCTGCTATATCAGGTATAGAAATTCCCATCCTGACGAGATACAAAATTTGTTTGTTTTAGGAAGTAGGGAGTAGAGAGTAGGGAGTAGAAAATAAAAAAAATCACTGTACCTCAGCAACTTGAGAAACGCTATATTAGGTAAAAAGTTCATAGTGCTAGATGAATCACCTTTTTTTCTATCATTTACTAAATAATTAAGGTTTAAAACCTCTCCTTTAAAGAAGAAAGAAGAAAAAAAATTCCCTTTAGTCAATTCTCTTCTTTTCAGGGAGAGGTAATAATTAATTATTCATTATTCATTATTCATTATTAATTGTTGAACACTTATCTAATCTTTAAAATGTTTGATAATTGCATCAGCAAACTCAGAACATTTCAAAGCTTCCACAGGCGGTTCCATTAACCTTGCCAAATCATAAGTTACTTCACCATTAGAAATAGCAGCTCCAATCCCTTTTTTAATTAAATCGGCAGCCTCTTGCCAACCCATATATTCCAACATCATCACACCAGAAAGAATCAAAGAACCAGGATTTACCCGGTCTAAACCTGCGTGTTTTGGAGCTGTGCCGTGAGTAGCTTCAAAAATAGCACATTCATCACCAATATTAGCACCAGGCCCCATACCTAAACCACCAACAATAGCCGCAGCAGCATCAGATAAATAATCCCCATTCAAATTCATAGTTGCCAGAATAGAATATTCCCCTGGCCGAGTTTGAATTTGTTGGAAAATACTATCAGCAATACGGTCATTTACCATAATTTTCTCTTTCCATTTTCCATCCCCATGACTATCCCAAATAGCAGCCAATACATCCTCAACTTCTTGGCAAATTTCAGCTTGTTTTTCTGGTGTTAAAGCATCATAACCAGGGTCAATTTTTCGAGCATTTTCTTCACTACTAATATTAGAATTTTCTTCCTTATTAGAAAGTATCCAAGATTCTCTTTCCGTTACACATTCAGTACGAAATTCAGTAGTTGCTAATTCATAACCCCAGTCACGAAATGCGCCTTCGGTGTACTTCATAATATTACCTTTATGCACCAAAGTTACCATTTGTTTTGACTTGGGTAAGCGCAAAGCATTTTGGATGGCACGTTTGACTAACCGTTGCGAACCAGTTTTGCTAATAGGTTTAATACCAATACCCGAGTCGAGGCGAATTTGCTTTTTGCCATGTTCGGGAGTAGCAGGAATTAAGTCTTTGTTTAAAATGTCAATCAACTTACTAGCAATATCAGTACCCTCGCGCCATTCTATTCCTAGATAAATATCTTCAGTATTTTCCCGATAAATAATCACATCTAATTTTTCTGGACTTTTGTGGGGAGAAGGAGTACCCGCGTAATATCTACAAGGACGAACACAAGCATATAGATCGTTAATTTGACGCAACGCCACATTTAAAGAGCGAATACCCCCACCAATGGGAGTTGTCAAAGGACCCTTAATAGCAACACCATATTCTTTTATAGCGTTGAGAGTGTCTTCCGGCAAATATTGGAAAGTGCCATATTTTTCACAAGCTTCATCACCAGCGTAAACCTTAAACCAGTTTATTTTGCGTTTGTCACCGTAGGCAGTGGCGATCGCGGCATCAAACACTTTTTGAGAAGCTGGCCATAAATCTACCCCAGTACCATCGCCCCGAATAAATGGGATAATGGGGTCCTCTGGAACATTAGGTTGACCGTTGCTGAAAGTGACTTTAGACCCTGTGGTTGGGGGAGTTATTTTTTCGTACATACCTTGATAATTCGGGCTACAATACATTCCTTTGTGTCCAGATTATCAATGTATAATGATATATCTTGAAATATATCTATGATTTTTTTAGAATTGGAGAAGGAAGAAGCAAGAAGGAAGAAATGAAGAAGGAGAGAAATAGTTTAATTATTTTTGTAGTTTTTTGATGAATAACAGTAAGATAAGTAGCAGAATTTTTTCTCTTAGACCATTTCTCAAAAGGAGTATCATATCAAATCCGGTTAAAAAGTTATAGAATGCTTAAGTCAGGAGGAGTCAACCCACCCCTCGCCCCTCCACCAGAGGGGGAGGGGAAGTCAGTCGGACCGAGTCAGGAGGAGAGAGAATTACAAAGATTGAGTAGTTATGACGATTGAAGAATTTTTTATGTCCAATAAAACGGATTTGATATCAGAAATAATTTAGCAGCATCCCTTGATTTGAAATAATTAGCTTAAATAATAGACATCTCTTCCAAAAGAGGGAACAGGGAGCAGAGAACAGGGAGAAATAATTGATAATTTATGGATAAGAATTGATTTGATTTTGAATTCTCACGCCTATGTCTAATGATTATTAGCTCTTACGCACCCGAATCAAGAAACCTGGTTAAGACTAATGATTCTGAGCTGATTATACAGTAACTTTTGTTTAAAAACCCCGTTTCTGCATTAAGTTCTGATTATACCAAATTTGCTTTAGTAATATAGAATCTGGTTATCTGGTTATATAGTATATGTTGATAATTCTATAATTACTTCAATATTTAATCTCCCCTACTCCCCAGGGCTAATTCATTGTCGTCAGAGAATATTGATATGGATATGAAATACATTTAATTGTGCAAATATTAAGAATCTCTCCCTAACCCCACATTCCCCTCCAGGGAAGGGTTAGGGGTAGGTATCCATCTCCCCCACTCCCCTACTCCCAACTATACAATAACTATTCAACCGGACATGATATAAGAGGGAACTTGAAAAAGTCGAAGTTTTTGCTATACATGGAATTTGGGGATAGAAAAACCATCCTTATAATAACTGGAATTTGGTATTATATCAAGTCTCATTAATTAGCCATAATAAAAATCTTTTCTCTGATAAATTTCTCCCTGTTGCCTGTTGCCTGTTGCCTGTTGCCTCATTTTTTTATTGTGGGTATTCAAAGAGACATCATATTAGTTAAATATTTCAACCTTTTTGAATGAGCAAGATGCTTAGACTTTTGCAAACCAAACCCCTACATCTCAACTTTACCTACTCTTGACAACGCAATCAAGAATAAATACTATTTGTGTGATTCCTCTGGAAATGACAAATGAAAATTTTGCTCTTAAGCAATCATCCTCCTCATGGGGGTGGCGCAGCTAACTCTAGCCAAGAATTAGCCTGTGAGTTGCGGAGTATCGGTCATAAAGTGCTTCAAATAGCACCTTACTGCATTGCTACAGACCTTGCTGAGTATCCCGGATTAATCTGGATTCCCATCAACGATCCTTGGGATACCCTGACCATGACTGCGGGGAATAAAGATAGCATCGATCGCCAGGTACTCGAGATTTACCGTCAACAGGGGCCTTTTGATTGCGTTATTTTTGGTCGCGAATACTATCTGTGGAATCTCCCCGCTGTAAAGTGCATTCATTCAGGTCCAGTAATTACCATTTGTCGCGGGGGTCACATTACGCACCTGGACTCCAACAGACCAGTGGAACCCAAAGTAAGACAAGATTTGATCCAACTTTACCGAGACTGCGACCTGATAATTTGCATCGCTGGGTATTTAGTGGATATTGTCAGAAAGGTGACCGGAGCAAAGAATCAGATTTTTTGCCCTAACCCGGTTAGTCTTCCCAGATTAAACTCTCCAGTGATTTATCAACCAACGGCAAAAGACCCGATCCGGTTACTGATGGCGGCTCAAATGAAGTCCCGCAAAAGACCTCTGGATGCAGTGAAAATCGTGGGGTTTCTTGAGGAAAGGGGAGTCGATGTCTACTTGACAGTCTGCGGTAGCGGTATGATGATGGCGCAGATGCAGGAGTGCATTCGCAACTATGGTTTAGAAAAACGGATTGACATGAGGGGTCAAGTCGAACGTCAAGAAGTGTTAGACTTGATGCATCAGGTAGAGACGGTTTTGCTGTGTTCGGAACGGGAAGGAATTCCCCGGGTTCTGCAAGAAGCGATCGCCTCTGGAAAGGGAGTTGTGGCTTACGATAATCCCGGTTCTCGCGAGGTAGTCAGTCAATGGTTGGGGGATTCTCCTTTAGGTCGTATTGTTCCTCTTGGCAATTCTGTGGCTGCAAGTCATGCTATATTGGAGATCGCCGATTATTGGCGTACTGATTACCAACCGATTGTTCCACCTCAATTACCTCAAGATCAGGAAATTATTTATGAGTATGAGTCCATACTCCAAACCTTGATCAGGGAATCATCAAATCCGCAAATTATTAGAGCGCTTGCATAAGTAGATTTTTATCTAGAGGCAAAGCATTTGGGCAGTAAATGTTCTTAAAAATTCGAGGTGTTTTTGTTCCAATGTTTTGCCCCGTCTTTATTAATATTGCGAGGTCTATGGGATTTTGCTAGTTTGCTTCTTTGTAAAAACACAGAATAATGACTAATATATCTACTTACTCCCCACAACCTAACCGCAAAAAAATGGTGTTTGGCTGCGGTTTATCCAGAACCGGTAATAAAAGTCTCGGTCGCGCCCTAAAAATTTTAGGCTACAATCAGATTAAATATCCTGAATCTATCGACGAATTGGGAACGGTGTATGATGCGGCAGTTGACATTACCGTAATTGCCTGGTTGGATGAATTAGATACTAAATTTCCCGATGCCAAATGGATTTTAACCGTGCGAGAAATGGAGCAATGGCTGAAATCTTGCGAAAGTTGGTTTAATCGTTCCTTAGATAACTATTCTCCAGAAAAGCAACTTTATATGTTAGAAATACGTCGTCAGGTTTATGGAACGGAAAAGTTTTCTCGTGAAATTTGGCAAGATATTTATCGACACAATTTTGACAGAGTTGTAACCAAATTTAGCGGGGAAGAAGACCGACTGTTAATTTTCAATATCTGTCAGGGAGAATCTTGGAGTAAATTATGTAAGTTTCTGGGGAAAACAATTCCTGATACTCCTTTTCCCAGTATCGTTTAATATCATGTCTCTTTGAATACCCACAATAAAAAATTGAGGGAATAGGGAACAGGGAATAGGGAGCAGGGAACAGGGAGAAATTTATCAGAAATTAAGATTCAATTGTTTTTTATCTCACATTCCGCACTTCAATTTGTAACATTCAAAGTAGTAGATAAATCCGTAGCTTGGCAAGTATTTATACTATGCAAATCATCTCAATTACTTTTTTCGTCGATCAAATTCCGAGTAAAAAATTTACCGAATAATTAATAATTAATAATTAAATAATTCGCGCCTTGAAGCCTCCCCTTTTACAGCGCTTTTCAAATTGATGAACTACATCTTCACAAGCAAAACTTTGTAGGGAGGTTCCATGGAACCTCCCTACTGTGGTCTACCCAAACGAAAACCGCTGTAAGGGGAAAAAAAGCGGTCGTTTGCTTCGCAACGCTGACGCGTTTCGCGTCAGCGGAACGGAGTTCTCTCTTCGGAGCGCACCCGTTGGGTGGGATGGCGAGGTCTCGGAGCTGTCCGACCATCGACCAAGAGAAGAAATAATATTTCCTTATTTTCAATTCCGTAGCGGTTTTAACCAGAGGTAATTATCAATTATCCATTATCCATTATCCATTAATGAAGCATAAATACTTGCTTGATCGTGTACTCGATCGCGGCAGCTATGATTTTCTTCTAAAATTATGTCTCCTGTCTTCCCCTCCTGGGAGGGGGAGGGGCGAGGGGTGGGTTGTCTCCTGACTCCTGATTCTATACTACATTTTGTGGTGCGAAATGTGGGTTTTATTGTTGTTGTGAGGGAATGGTTCTTCACGCACTGGTAAATCAAAGAAGGAACATAACTTTTCCCATCCTTCCCCTTGGCAAATATTCAGAACTAACAAAGATTCCGGACGATCGCGAAAATATTCCAGCACATTTTGACAATGGAAGTCGTAAACATAGGACAATCTTTCAGTATTAAACTGATAAGTTCCATAAACTGCACTCCGTAGGAATCTCCTCAACTCCATTCTCTTTTGCTTTTCCGGTCTCTCGTCAAAGACCGCTTTCTTACTCCAATGTGCTTCCATTGATTTGAGCCAAGATTCTTTTTCCCGCACCGTCAAAATAAACTTACTATCGGGATAAATTTTATCTAATTGAGCATAATAAGAAGCCACTGTAATATCGGTAATGCCATCAAAATTATTCAACAAGGAAAACTCGAAATTTCCCTCTATCAATTCTTGCAGTGTTGTTTCATCCTGTGGATAATGCACGACATTTATACCCAGAATATTTAATGCTCCCGTTAAGCTTTTTGTTCCCGTGCGACTTAAACCAATTCCAAATACTTTCATTCGCTTGCTTCGCTGCCATTTTTGCGGATTAATCTTAGCGGATAATTCCCAAACCTGTTCTAAAGTCAATGCTTCTTTTTCGGCAATATTTAACTTTTCTAACTCGCTCATTGCTATCTGCGGTAAATAGGCAATAAATTTCTCTATTTCTTCCAGAGTTGCCTTTTCTTGAATTAATTCTCGACTATAGTTAACCCCATAATTAGCTACCAAAAAATCTTGATCGTCCCAGTCTTTGCTTTGCTTTATCCAATCATCTTGATTAACATTTAATTTCTCTTGCCAATAATCTTTACGACTTCTTAGTTCTCTAATAGCATATTTAACAAATATATCTCGGTAATACTGAAAAAAGTCATGAAAGATTTTAAAATGCTGAAAAACTTTGCTTTGATTTAGTTTACGTAGAGCTAACTCACGAGTCCTTGACTCAGGACGCAGCACATACTTGCGATCGCCTTCTGAAATTTCCACTTTTTGCATCAATTGCACTACGTCCATTCTAGTAATATGAACCCCACAATGAATGTAACCTCGGAATTTATCGAGAACATAACAGTCCACATAAGGAAAGCTATTGTGCTGAAGAAATGGTGTCATATCCTCACAAATCAAACAATCAGCATCCGCAAATACCACAAAATCGCAATTGTAATTTATTGCCAACATTTGCTGCACAGCCAGGGAAAATGGTTTAACATTTTCTATAATATGCACCTCCTGGGGCTGAATATTTTTCACTGCCAATTCTAGCGCTGCATCCGATGTCCTTTCTCCGACAGTTCTAAACACTAAGTCTATTTTTTTCATCTCTATGTTTCCCACTTAAATTCTTCATTAATTTCTCCAGCAATTTCAGCAAATAAACGTTCTGCTTATTTCATCTCAATTATCGATATAGCGCTATAGGTCGCAATGAGGAAAATACCTTGCAGGTGTGTCAGTCCTATTAATCTTATTCACTCCATTCAACAAAAGTTGTTTCTACTTTAGCTCCCGGGGAAACATTACCTTTAAATGATGCTACTTTTCCTGGTTCAACTGTACTAGGTTCAGCATAAATAAAGCCATTATCAATAATATTTCCAGCATCATCTAATACTTGATAATTTACTTTAATTTGTTTCACTATTTGACAACTTTGATTAGCAACTTTACCAGTTAAAAAATTACCATCATAGTTAACATTACTCATAGGTATATCTGTAGGTTTAACTTCTTCTGAATTTGATTTACAACTATTTTTTTTACTTTCATTAATAGCTTCTTGATCGCCACAGAGATTAACTAAATTAATAAATTTCCCCTCCGTAGTTTCCATATAACAAATTGGGTTATCAAACTCAGATTTTTGAGCAAATATATTCACCATATTACTCTGTAATAATTGATGATCAACTCCCCCGTTTAACAATGGTATTAATATAGTAAAATAGAAGTATTTCATAGTAACTATTAATCACTGGTAAATTTATTTTTGTGCTTTTCAGCTAGTTTTGAACCACTAATAATATCATGTCCGGATAATTAGTGATAAAAAAACTTTATCCTGTTCTTCCCTCTTTGTTTCCTCCTGACTCCTGACTCCTCTCTCATTTTTTTCAGCTGATAGCTGATAGCTAGTTAATACTTTCTCAGACTCTTAGCTCGCTGACTTATCATTGCTTCAACACTACCTTCTAAACCTAAATCTTGTAAAATTTCCATAGCAGCTATTTCACCTGTCTGACAACCACCTTCCATATAACCTTGATTTTCAAGAATAGATGTATGCTCCCCGGCAAAAAATATATTACCCACTCGCTCTCTTTCTACACCATAAAACTTTGTCCACTCCCCCGGTTTGTAACATAAATAAGAACCACCAGTATAAACTTCTCCTGGCCAATAACTACGAATTGTCCGATCTGGCATTGAGATATTACTAATACCAGGAAAAACCTGTTCTAGTTGGGAATTCAATTTTTGAGCATGAATTTCCGGACTGCCAGTTCCTATTGCTACACCTTGAGTACCGCCAACAAATTGTGTAATCAAACCCATACCTGGATGATAACGACTTTCAGAAGTTTCCCAAGTGTTTTGAAACCCTAAATCTAAATAGACATTAGCTGTAGAGTTGTAGCGAGTACGCCAAATTTTTTCTTGATAAGTAGTAATTAACTTAGAGTTTGTTCCATAGCTAGCAGTATCTATAGATAACTTTTTCAAAGGTGGTAAATCTACATTAAGCTGAACTTGTCGTAACAAAGTTAAGGGTAATGTTAGTAAAATTCTCTCATAAGTACGCTCAAAAGTACTGTTCCCCGACCTTAATACCACTCGATACCGACCATCAGAAAGATAATTTATCGCTTCTAATATTGTTCCAGTTTCAATAGAATTGGAGACTAAATTTGCCAACTTTTGGGGTATCAGTTCATTACCTCCCTGTACATAAAAAAGTTGCTCGATCGCACCAATAATACCAAACTTACCTACTTGAGTACCTATTATATAGATTAAATTGAGACTAGACTGCTCTTCCATATTTAGACCGTAGTAAGTTTCATAAGCAGCTTTGACTAGCTGGCGAATTGCTGGTGTAGTTTGAGGAATTTGGTCTAAATATTCGGCAATTGAAATATTATCTAGTTCTACTGCTGCTGGAATTTTTGTAGTATAGTCCTTAAAATTAGCGATCGCCTCAAAATCTCTATTAATCTGCTCTGCAATTGGTGCAAAGTCTGTGGTGATTTCTGCTAATGAAACCTTGCGACCTTCAAAAAAGTAAGTCTCTTGTGTTTCCAAATTTTCATCGACTGCCTGCAAATCTACAAGACGCAATCCTAATTCCTCAACCAAACTGCGCAGATAAATATGCTCGGTGTAGATAAATTCCCCACCAAGTTCAACAGCAAATGGAGTACCTAATGCTTTTTGGCGAGTTCGGATTCTACCTCCTATCCGGTTACTAGCTTCAATCACGTTTACTGGAACTCCTGCTTGAGTTAGACGATAAGCAGCAGTTAATCCGGCAATTCCTGCTCCTACTATTAATACTGGAGTTGTTTGAGCCATTACCCTTTCTCCACTCTTGGACAAAAGGGAAACTTTAAATTTTTGAGCTAAGTCTAAACCACCTTTTAATAAGGGACTGCAAGCATTCGGAAATTTCCTAGCTTTAGCTTCTTTTACTATTCCTAATAATTCATCACTAGGGATACCAGTTTCTGTTGACATTCTGGCAATAGTATGAGCACGACCTAGTATTGTCATCACGGGAGATTTAGTCATTTTTGAGGTCTCATTATCACAGGACTTATATCATGTCCGGTTGAATAGTTATAAATAGTAAGGGAGGAGTCAGGAGTCAGGAGGGAAAAAAGAAGGAAGAAGAGGAAAAAGTTTTTTCATAGATATTTAACTTCCCTGGCGGGAAGTCCCGCGCTCTCCCGCAGGGGAGCGTCGTATGGGAAAGCCAGGGCCAAGATTCGGATACCTTCATAAGCTAAACGTTCATATGCCCTTGACAAGCTAGGTACATTTTGTTATTGTAATGTCCAACACAGGGGGAGGACATCACCTCTGTCTAAACAGCGGTCAGGGTTTCCCAGACTGAAGAATCCTGCGTTGTCCCGTAAGGGCAACGTCGGGAGTATGTCAAGACAAAAGCATTATGCATTCACTAACGCCAAAATTTACATCGCAGCAATTTCACCACTATTACAACTACCTTCCATCTAACCTTGATATTAATCAACTAGAAATTCTTGGGCCTTAGTGGTAAACCCCGCCTTCCGCGAACAACATTACCTCTAGGTCCCTGTCTTCGGCCACTACGACGACTTACTTGTAAAGACTGTTTAACCCTAAGCGCCTCAACAGCAGGAGCTAAACCTAAATCTTCTAGAATTTCCATTGCGACTATTTCACCACTCTCACAACCACCCTCCATTAAACCAGAGAAATCTAAAGAAGTATGTTCGCCAGCAAAAAATAAATTGCCCACTCTCTCCCCTTCAACACCAAAAAATTGAACATATTGTCCTGGTCGATAACAAGTATATGAACCCTGAGTATATAATTCTCCTGGCCAATAAGTCCGGACAGCGCGACCGATGCGAGCGCTACTAATTCCTGGATATACCAAATCAAGCTCTGGCAAAAAGCGTTGTGCGTGGTCTTCTGGAGTTCCGCTACCTAAAACTACTCCTAAATTTCCGCCAGGCAAAAATTCCAGCACTCCCTCCGTAGTCGGACTTGTTGGAGCAACTTCTCGGGTATTTTGAAACCCTAAATCTACATAAGTTTCCCCACTTGAACCAAACCGAGTGCGCCAAACTGGGTTATTAAAAGCTATATGTAACTTAGAATTTGTACCAAAACCGTAATTATCAATAGCAAATCTTTTGACTGGTGGTAGATCGACATTGAGTTGCACTTGACTGAGTACCGGAAAAGGTATAGTTAAAACAATTCTTTCATAAGTACGGTCAAAAGTTCTTTCTCCAGACCTCAAACTCACTCTGTAACTACCATCTGATAAAGTTGTTATTGCTTCTAGAACCGTGCTAGTTTCAATGGAACCTTGTACAAGATTAGCAAGATTATTAATAATTTGACTATTACCACCAATAATTCGATAACGTTCGTCAGCAGAACCATATAATTCAAATGTATTGGGTTCAGTGCCAATAATATATATTAGATTCAAACTCGACTGTTCGTTAGCATCCAAACCATAGAAAGAATTGTAAGCTACTTCCAGCATTTGTCGCAAAGTAGTGCTAGTGGGAATAGTTTCTAGATATTCGGTAATTGAGAGATTATCTATATCTGCAGTAGGTTGGTCAAAAGTCGTATAATCTTCAAAATTATCAATTGCTATCAGAGTCTCATCTATTCTTTCGGCAACAGGAGCAAAATCATTAATAATTTCTTCTATGGGAATAATTCTATTCTCAGCAAAGTAAATTTCTGGCGTTAACCCCTCCTCACCAGCTACCAGATCGAATTCTGTTAATCCCAGTTCTGCTGCTAAATCACGAATGCAAACGTGTTCAGAGTCAATATAAGCTGCCCCTAATTCAGCATCAATAGTTGTTCCGGCAATTTTCGAGATACTTCTAATCCGACCACCCACTCTATTTCTGGCTTCAATTACATTTACTGGTACTCCTGCCTGAGTTAAGCGGTACGCTGCAGTTAATCCCGCAATTCCAGCTCCTACTATTAATACTGGTGTTTGTTGAGCCATTGCTCGTTGTCCACCCTTGAAGAAATTAGAAGCTGCCATTGCTCCAGCAAATCCTAAACCACCTTGTAATAAACGACGACGAGTAGTCCGAAAGTTTCTACTTTGAGTTTCTCTGACCATTCCTAATAATTCATCGGTGGGAATGCCTGTTTTTCGCGACGTATTGGCAATGCTATAAGCGCGACGTAGGATTTTCATTAAAGAAGATTTACTCATAATTGATGTCCCTTAATTTTTAAGTATAAATTTTAAATTTAAAGCATACAGAAATGAACGGTTGTAGTAAGATAACATTGCTTAGGTTGCAATGTAAACTCAAACATAAACTTTTAAGAAATGTTAACTATTGAAACTCTGTTTGATGAAGGATTTTATTTATTTCAAAACCCCGATGTTGTAGATGAAATTGCTGCGGGTAATTTCAGTAGTGGTTTGGAACATTTTGTGAATGTGGGTCAATTTGAAAATCGCGACCCCAATGCTTTATTTGATACTAGCTTTTATCTGGAAATTAATACTGATATAGCTGCTGCTATTGAGGAAGGTGTACTAACAGCAGTGGAACATTTTCTTAGGTTTGGTCAATTTGAACCTCGCGACCCTAGTCCTTTCTTCCAGAATCTTTTTTATATCTCAGATCCTGAGTTTGCTACAACATTAGAGTCAGCAGGATTAACACCTTTTGAACATTATGTTAGGTTTGGTCAATTTGAAAATCGCGACCCTAGTTTTTTGTTTGATACAGATTTTTATCTTGGTCAAAATCAGGATGTAGTGGAGTTACTAAATAATGGTAGTTTTAGTAGTGCAATTCAACATTATATTTTAGTTGGTTTGTCAGAAAATCGTTTGAGTACACCTCCAGATTTTAGAGATGATTTGTTAAATGTTAATGCTGATTTTGGTGTTTTGGGAACTGCAGAATTTAACAATTTTATTGGAGATGGAAATCCGGTTGATGTTTATAGTTTTATGTTGAATACTCCTAGTAGTTTAGATGTTGTATTAACTGGTTTAGTTGGGGATGCAGATGTGGAGTTAATTGAGGATATTAATAATAATGGAGTGGCAGAAATTTTAGAGGTTTTTGCTGAGTCAAGAAATGAGGGTACTTTTGATGAAATAATAGATATTGATTTCTTACCGGAGGGTAATTATTTTGTCCGAGTTTCTGAGTTTAGTGGTCATACAAATTATTCTTTGTTTTTAGAAGCTAGTCCAATTTAGAGTAGTTAATAATAGTAGGGTGGTTCAACAATTAATAATTAATAATTAATAATTAATAATTACCTCTCCTTGAAAACGGATAGGATTGACGAACAGGAAAATTTTTTCTTCTCTTGGTCGATTGGATATGGCTCCGAGACCTAGCCATCCCACCCTACCGGAAGCTCCGAAGATAGAACTCCGTTCCGCTGTCGCGTTTCGCGTCAGCGTTGCGAAGCAAACGACCGCTTTTTTCTCCTTTAAAGGAGAGGTTTTAAACCTTAATTATTCGGTAAATGTTGAATTATCATCAAGCAACTATAAACTTTTCCTCTTTCTTGCCTGCCCTAAATTAAATTATCAGTTATCAGTTGACGAAGGAAACCCAACAAAAATATCTTTAGAAAAGTTTCCAAACTGTTCCCCTAGATAAATTAATATCCTTAGATACTTTGCTTTATCCCCTAAAAATAAACCCAAAGTTGGGAATCATATTAGTTGCTCATAACTTATTTAATCAAACCAATTATACTGTTAATTTTCAGGTAATTATCCAAAGCGATCGCGATAACGAGACAGTAAAGATTCTAATTCTTCGGTTCGTTTTTCTGCTTCTTGCCGTGCCAAAATTTCCTGATTCAAAACTTCTCGTAATTCATCAGAAATTACCAATTTTTCTCCCGTATCTTCCCGATAAAATCTTATCAATTTATCCTCAACCTCTAAACGTAATCCTAAAGGTTCGCTCCGACCATCTGTAATTAATTTATAATTTGTTTCTCCCAGACGATACCCTTGCAATTTTTCTTCTATCCATTCACCTTTGGGGTCAAATAACCAACATTCCTATACTTTTAATTGTTCGTAAAATACTTTTTTATAACCTTCATCGTCTCTGAGGGTGTTTTTAGTAGTTACCTCAAAAATAACTGCCGTAATTTTACGTTATTCCCAAAGTTTATAACTATCTCTTCCCCCTGGTTCTACACCAAAAATAACCATTACATCAGGAACAGTTAGTAGTTTAGGAAAACCCCTAGAAAAATATAAAAATTGTTTGCTGAATACATTGGCTTTTTGACCTTTTAAATATTCTTTCAAGACTTCAAAAATATTTAAAACAGCGTATAAATGATCGTAATTTTCACCAACAGTTGTTTCATCCTCATTAGGATAAAATACTTCTTTTTTGGTAGTTATGGGTTGATTTTCTGGAGTTGTTTGGTTTTCTGATGTCATAGTTTTAGATGAGATTTGTAACAAACGTTTATGAAATAATAGCAATATTTTTTCGATTTTGTTAGAATTGGAACTTACGCAAAGAAACCCGGTTTCTACGGTAAATTATTGGTAAGCATTTCCTGCGGAATGCTGCGCAAACAGCTATTAGCTGTCAGCATTTCCTGCGGAATGCTGCGCAAACAGCAAAAGAAGGGGATTTTAATAAATATAGACTGTTTCAGCCAGCTTTTATAGTATGACTCAATTAGTAAAGCTTTTATCACAAACTAAAAGCAATAGCTGATAGCTGATAGCTGACGGCTGAATGCTTACAATTATTGTGTTTGATAATCAACATCTACGAGAAACTCAGTTTATGGACTCGATCGTTATCTTCAGCAAAGGTAAAAAATTATGGTAACAACTAATTTAATGAAGACAATAGCAGTTAATATTCCCAAAGAAATTAACCTGAAAATTACTCACGAACAATTTCTGGAGTTAGCACTGGTTAACCGAGATTTACAGTTAGAAAGAACAGCTACAGGAGAGTTAATTATTATGGCTCCGACAGGAAGTGATACTGGCAGACAAAATTTAGGAATTGAAGCCCTATTATGGTTATGGAACCGTCGCACAAAGTTAGGAGTAGCTTTTAATTCTTCTAGTGGTTTTCATCTGCCTAATGGTAGCGATCGCTCTCCTGATGCTGCCTGGGTAAAACAGGAAAGATGGGATAGTTTAACTAGGGAAGAACAGGAAACTTTTGCGCCTTTATGCCCCGATTTTGTTGTGGAGTTACGTTCTAAAAATGATACTATTTTAGAGTTACAAAAAAAGATGAAAGAGTATCAGTCAAATGGTGCAAGGTTAGGTTGGTTAATTGATAGTAAAAACCGAAAAGTAGAGATTTATCGGCAAGACCGGGAAGTGGAAATTTTGGAAAATCCTAATAGTTTATCTGGAGAAGATGTGTTGCCTGGATTTGTTTTAGATTTAACAGAAGTTTGGTAATGGAATGCTAAATAAACATTTGTTGCTCAGAGGATATCTGAAAAGTTTTTTGATACTGAATTTTGCCCCCCTAGCCCCCCAACTTTGGGGGGAACAAGAGTTAATTTGCTTGCTCTAGTCCCCCAAAATTGGGGGATTTAGGGGGCTTGGATGTAGCAAATAGGATAGCCCCCCAACTTTGGGGGGAACAAGAGTCAATTTGCTTGCTCTAGTCCCCCAAAATTGGGGGATTTAGGGGGCTTGGATGTAGCAAATGGGAATTCTAGGATTGCTATATTATATTTGTATTCAACAAAAGGCACAGACATTACTCAATGTTTTTCGTGCAACATTTGGACATTGAAATCTCAGTCATAGATTGCTTCTGACTTCTGACTTCTCTATAATGCACCATTTACCAAAAAATTATGGTTTAAAGCCTCCCCCTTTTAAGGGGATAATAAAGAAAAATTTTTATGATTAGTCAATCCTCTTCTTTTACAGGAGAGGTAATTATTAATTATGGCGTTGCTGATTCTGGGTATGATTTTGCCCCCCTAACCCCCCAATTTGGGGGGGAATAAAACTCTAAAAGTTCCCCAATTTTGGGGGATTTAGGGGTCTTGACTAGAACCAAACAATCGCGCATTCATACTTCAATTCAGCAACGCCTTAATTATTAATTATTAATTATTAATTATTAATTGTTGAACAACTTGTTATGAGTTATTGCATAAATCCTCAATGTTCTAATCCTCAAAATATTGGAACTCCTTTATTTTGTAAAAGTTGTGGTTCACAACTGTTGCTGCAAGACATTTATCGAGTCATTCGACCTCTCGGTGGCGGTGGTTTTGGCAAAACATTTGAAGTGGAAGATTGTGGCACTCCCAAAGTATTAAAAGTTCTGCATAATAATCATCCGAAAGCAGTTGAATTATTTCGACAAGAAGCTGAGGTTTTAAGTGGTTTAAATCATCCCGGTATTCCTAGAGTTGAAGCTGACAGTTATTTTACTTTTCAACCTAGAAATAATCAAGAATATTTGCATTGTTTGGTGATGGAAAAAATTGAAGGGATGGATTTAGAAAAATATATGCAGCAACGCAACTTTGAACCTATTTCTCAAAAAGCAGCATTTAGATGGTTAAAACAGTTGGTGGAAATTTTGCATGAAGTTCATCAACAGGAATATTTCCATAGAGATATTAAGCCATCGAATATTATGATTAGAGAAAATGGTCAGTTAGTTTTAATTGATTTTGGTACAGCTAGAGAAGTTACTCAAAGTTATCTACAACAATTAGCAGGGCAACAAGTAACGGGAGTTATTTCTCCTGGTTATACACCATTGGAACAAGTGAATGGAAAAGCTGTGCAGCAATCTGATTTTTTTGCTTTGGGGAGAACTTTTGTTTATTTATTAACAGGTCAGCATCCTAATAGTTTTTCTGAAGACTCTAACACGGGAGATTTAATTTGGCGAAATGGTCTTGATATATCAAATGATTTGGGCGATTTTATAGATTATTTAATGAAGCCTTTTCCAGGGCATAGACCTCAAAATACACAAGATATTTTTAAATATTTAAACAATATAAATAAAGCAAAACAGAGTTCTGGTTTGCCTCAACATAATCAGGAAGAAGAACAATCAACAATTGTTTCCTCTCCTCCTCCTGAATATGCAGGATTTTTTAGGCGTTTTTTCGCTTGGGCTTTAGATAGTATTATTCTGATAATTGTAGTGGGATTATTAGGTAAAATCATTTTAAATAATAAATTTGTGCCTGATCACATAATCAATTCAATAGGTGCTTTTGGATGGTGGATACGTTGGGGATCTTTTAGTATAACTACAGGAATTTTTGGTATTATTTTGATTCTTTTACTAGGATTAAAGGAAGGATTATTTGGCGATTCATCATATATAGTGACTCTAATGTTTGTCTTATTCACTACTATATTAAAATGGTTTTATTTGACACGACTTGAAAGTTTACCAATAAAAGCAACTTTTGGGAAAAAAATAATGGGAATTATCGTTACAGACTTAAATGGAAATCCCATATCATTTGGTCGTGCTAATGGAAGGTATTTCGCCAAAACAATTTCGTTAATAATTCTGCTAATTGGGTTTATTATGGCAGCTTTTACCAAAAAAAAGCAAGCATTGCATGACAAGATAGCTGGTACTTTAGTTGTTAAAAAAAAGCCATAATTTCAAAATTAAAACCCACATTCCACACTGCAATAATGAATGTAGTTAATGTAGGTTGGGTTGAGGGACGATCTTCGGAGCTTATCCGAAGGATAAACCCAACATTATTTAGATATTTATAGACATTTGTTGGGTTGCGCGATCGCTTAACCCAACCTACACAAAACAATTATTCCTGTAGAAATAAAAATATATCCCTACAGAACTAATTAAAGTGAAAAAATCGCCAACTTATTCACCTCTAATTTTCTCCGACCAAACACGAGTTAATGTAGGTTGGGTTGAGGGACGATCTTCGGAGCTTATCCGAAGGATAAACCCAACATTATTTAGATATTTATAGACATTTGTTGGGTTGCGCGATCGCTTAACCCAACCTACACAAAACAATTATTCCTGTAGAAATAAAAATATATCCCTACAGAACTAATTAAAGTGAAAAAATCGCCAACTTATTCACCTCTAATTTTCTCCGACCAAACACGAGTTAATTTAGGTTGGGTTGAGGAACGTTAGCGGAGCTTATCCGTAGGATAAACCCAATATTATTTAGATATTCTATAGATATTTGTTGGGTTGCGCGATCGCTTAACCCAACCTACACAAAACAATTATTCCTGTAGAAATGAAAATATATCCCTACAGAACTAATTAAAGTGAAAAAATCTCCAATTTATTAACCTCTAAGTTTCTCCGACCAAACACGAGTTAATGTAGGTTGGGTTGAGGGACGATCTTCGGAGCTTATCCGTAGGATAAACCCAATATTATTTAGATATTCTATAGATATTTGTTGGGTTGCGCGATCGCTTAACCCAACCTACACAAAATAATTATTCCTGTAGAAATAAAAATATATCCCTACAGAACTAATTAAAGTGAAAAAATCGCCAACTTATTCACCTCTAAGTTTCTCCGACCAAACACGAGTAGGCAAACCCCAAACATAAATAAACCCTTCCGCCGCTTTATGGTCAAACTCATCCTCTGCACCATAAGTCGCCAAATCAAAACTATACAAAGAATTGCCAGACTGACGACCGACAACCATCGCACTACCCTTAAACAACTTCACTCGCACAACACCAGTCACCCTTTCCTGAGTCTGCTGAATAAAAGCATCCAACGCACCCTTCAACGGACTAAACCATAAACCGTTATAAACCAACTGACTGTAAGTTTCCTCAATACCACGCTTATAACGAGTCACATCAGCAGTCAGAGTTAAACTTTCCAAGTCGCGATGCGCTTGAATAAGAACCCACATTGCTGGAGACTCATAAATTTCTCGTGACTTAATTCCCACAAGACGGTTTTCAATCATGTCAATACGACCGACACCATGACTTCCCGCTATCTGATTAAGTTTAGTAATTAACTCAATACCACCCATTCCTTCACCGTTGAGACTAACAGGAATACCTCCCTCAAAACCAATTTCAACATATTCCGGTTCATTCGGAGTATCAGCGATCGCCTTCGTCATATTATAAACTTCCTCCGGCGCCTCCACCCAAGGATCTTCCAACTCCCCTGCTTCGATCGCCATCCCCAATAAATTTTTATCAATACTATAAGGAGAAGACTTTTTCACTGGAGCAGGAATTCCATATTTTTCACCATAAGCAATAGTCTCCTCCCTACTCATTCCCCACTCCCGCGCTGGAGCAAGAATTTTAATTTTAGGATTAAGTGCAGCAATAGCAACATCAAACCTTACTTGGTCATTACCCTTTCCAGTACAACCATGGGCGATCGCATCAGCACCATATTTTTCTGCTGCATCTACTAATATTTTGGCAATTAAAGGTCTAGCTAATGCTGTAGCTAAAGGATAGCGATTTTCATATAGAGCATTTGCTTGAATAGCAGGAAAAGCATATTCTTTAATCAAAGGTTCGATAACATCTATAACCAAAGATTCTACTGCACCCGAATCTAATGCTTTTTTGCGGACTCCTTCTAACTCATCTCCCTGTCCTAGATCTGCAGCAAGAGTAATTACTTCTTTAACTCCCCACTCATTTTTTAAGTAGGGAATGCAAACGGAGGTATCCACTCCACCAGAATAAGCTAATACAACTTTAGTAGCACGACTCATAGATTTTTCTCTAGAATTAACAACTGGGTTTTTATTATGGGACTAAACCTGTCAAATTATTGTCAGGCAAAGTACAGATTCTAGAGTGTATCCTAATTGTCAGAGGAATGAAAAGCGGTTAAATAATTAATAATTAATAATTAATAATTAATAATTAGGGTCTGCTGATTAAATCTTAAATAATTACCAGATAAAGGTTTTAGCCTTTTTAGGTATTGAAAAAGTACATGGTTTTCAGCTATTGATGCTCAAAAAGGAGCGCATTTTTAGCGCATAGTTGGGCAAAAAAATTCTCCCCTACTCCCCTACTCCCCTTTTCCCCTCCCAGGAGGGGGAGGGGCGAGGGGTGGGTCCCCTACTCCTTAAAAAAGACTTTTTCAGCAAGTACTAATTAACAATTACCTCTCCTTGAAAAGAAGAGGATTGACTCAAAGAAAAATTTTTTCTTCACTTTTATTCCATTTAGTTAGGAGACAAAATGTTTTTCAGTGTAGTTATTCCCACTTATAATCGCAAACCTATTTTAGAAAAGTGTCTTCGCGCTCTGGAAAATCAGGATTATGACCGCTCAATTATAGATTATGAGGTAATAGTTGTCGATGATGGCTCGACGGATGGCACTGTCCCCTGGTTAGAAACAGAGGCCAAAGAATTTCCCCATGTCCAACTATTTTCTCAGTCCCACCAAGGGCCAGCAGCAGCTCGGAATTTGGGTGTTGAACAGGCCAAAGGAAATTTTATTATATTTATTGATAGTGACCTAGTAGTGACAGATTCTTTTCTACAGTCACACGCAAATAGTTTGATTGCTCAAAAGTCAGATAATGTATTTACTTATGGCAGAGTTATTAATACTTGTAATTTTGATTTTCCCACTTTAGAACCTTATAAATTGACTGATTTTTCCGCAGCTTTTTTTGCTACGGGAAATGTGGCGATCGCTCGTCATTTTTTAATTGAAGCTGGATTATTTGATACTTGTTTTGAACAGTATGGTTGGGAAGATTTGGAGTTAGGAGTTAGGTTAAAAAAGTTGGGTTTAAAATTGATTAAGTGTCCTGATGCTGTTGGTTATCATTGGCATCCACCTTTTTCTTTGGAGCAATTACCAGGAATGATTGAACGAGAGATTCAAAGGGGAAAAATGGGAGTTTTGTTTTATCAAAAACATCCGACTTGGGAAGTTAAAATGATGATTCAAATGACTTGGCTGCACAAATTATTATGGGGAGTTTTATCATTAGGTGGGAGATTAAATGAAAAGACAATGGCTGTTTTTTTGCAATGGTTAATTGACCGAGGTAAATCGCAGTTAGCTTTAGAAATTTCTCGGATATTTTTGAATTGGTATAATGTAAAAGCTGTTTATGCTAATGATGTAAGTATTGAGCTTGAAGAAGGAAGAAAGAAGAAAAAGTAGATGGGGACTCAAACCCCAACTAATTGTAAACACCGTGTAGATGGCGGGGTATTAAACCCAAAAGACAAATATAATGATTGAACCAGATTTTCCTCATATTGTACTAGCCTTTAACTACAAGGGCTGGAAAGTTGAAATTGACCAAGGTGAAATGGACGGATCTGCTACTTATGCGGCTTGGGCAAACTATAAGTTAGGTTGTGTTGTGGCAGTACCTTATGCTTCTTCTCGACAAGAGGTAGTTAGGCGTGCCAAACAATGGATTGATGCTCGAATTGACATCCTCCCGGCGCTGCTCTACGAGACAGCGCGGGATTCCTAACCATCAGTGATTAGGTCTTTCTGCTGCCTCTTGCAGAGGAGCTGCGCTAACAATGCACCAGTCTCCAAGGTCAAGCCTCTTTTCGGTCTAAAGGCGCGCTCCACAGACTGATACTGCTAGCCCAGCAGCCAAATTTTAAGTATAACACACTATTGGCAAAACCGTAAAATTGATTGGTTTTTCCTCCGGAATGCGCTCGCATTCATCCCGACGCTCCCTTAATAGCTGCCGCTAGGCTCCGCCAACGGGAGAGCGCGGGTCTTCAACCAACGTTGAGATAATCAGAATATAACTTTAAAGTGAAGAATTGTTATATAATGGAAGATTATCTATAGTATCAGGCATTCTAATGAGTACAGCAACTTACATAAATGACAGTGAATTTGAGGCGCTTTTAATTTCTGAAACAATCTTTGTCGTAGATTGTACAGCGTCATGGTGTGGTCCATGTAAAAAAATTAGTCCTTATATTGACCAGTTAGCTGAAGAATATGAAGGTCGTGCCACAGTAGTAAAACTTGATATTTCTGAAAATAAGGAAACTGCTAATAAATTCAGTATTCGTAGCATTCCAGCTGTAATGTTTTTTAAAAGTGGCGAACTTGTAGAAAATATAGTTGGTGTTTCTCCTTTTGAAACTTTCAAAGCAGCACTTGATAAGTTACTTTAAGTTTTTTGACATCCTCTCCCGTTCAATCAAAGATTATAGAGTAACTTAATTTGATTTCTTCCTTCTTTTTGATAGTTGAAGTAGTTATTAAATAATATCATGTTCGGATGAAAGCCTGATAAATATAATTCTCTATGGCTAGATGTATAGTCGTTCCATAAAACTTCTACTCTCTGTCACCTTTTACCTAGTCAATTATAACTATTCAACCGAACATGATTAAAAGATTAATCCTTGAGAAATGGTATAAGTGAAATGAAATATAAATTAGTAAAAAATATAAATTATTGTAGAAAACAACAATAACTTAAATAATCGGTAATTTAGTTATTATTTATTCAATATTACCTTTCTTAAAAGCCATAACCCTAATTCGCTTATAATCAACCGTCCACCTACCCTTCTTATATAGATGAGGACGTAATCTATTTTCAATATCATCAATAATAATGCTTTGCTTTTTCTCAGGAATTCCTTCAAAGAAACAAGTTGCAAACATCTTCAGCCAATTACGCAAACCATATTCTCCATCCTCAAGTTTAGTTGGTCTTTCTAATAAACTAGCAAAAGTCAACACAAAACCTTCTGATTCTAAGAGAGTAGCATATTCTCCAATACTAGGAAAATACCAAGGATTCAGTTGTTTATTACTACTATAACCAGCAGCATCTAAGGCTTCATAAATACTTTTAATAATTGTTTTAATATTACCTTTGCCACCAAATTCACTAACGAAACGACCCCCTGGTTTCAGGACGCGCCAAATATTACAGATAACTTTTTTTTGTTCTTTAATCCAATGAAGTACTGCATTAGAAAACACAGCATCAAATGTTTCTTTTAAATCTATATTAACTCCATCTCCTACTAAAAATTTAATATCTGGATAACAACGATGTGCTTGTTCAATCATAGTCGGAGCATGATCAATTCCTACAACTTTTGCCCCTTTTGTAGTGATTTTATAGGTCAGATGACCTGTACCACAACCAAGGTCAAGAATTTTTTCTCCACTCTGAGGACTGAGCAATTCTAATAAATCTATTGCCAAATTAGAAACAAAAGAATGTTTGCTTTCATACAGTTCTGCATTCCACTCATTGAAAGATACATTTGGGAAGTTGTTAGTTGTATTATTTTCCATAGCACTATGAAGAGTAACTTATTCAATAGATTATACTTGAATGCAACCTAATAACCTATCAAGTCAAAAGTTAAAAATACCAAGACCCTGCCTCACCAGTTAAGGGATGTGGAGGTTTCCTCTCTATATCAAGTTAAACAATAGAAAGGACGATCAGCAAGACAGTCAAAAGTAAGACTTAACTGATTAATTTAGTATAGTTTGAATTAGGAAAATAATTAGGAAAAGTTTTTTTTGCTCTTGAAGCGATTGAGTAAAATTACTCTAATCATCGGGATAAAATTTTAGATCATTTAAATACAATAATACCTGTAAAACTTCAGATTTTTATTCAGTATAGTTGGAATCTAAAACCATTTTGTGCTAAGAAATATATCCTGTTCTAATATTGAGTATTGAGATAAAGTATGTCATTCAGGAGTATGCCTTATGGCAGGTAGTGAAGTTGGTGCAGATTTATGGATTAGTGAATATATCACACCTTGGGATATTTATGTTCATGGTGTTACTAAGATACTTGCCTACAAAAAAACTGCTTATCAGGATATGTACATTGTAGACACAGGTATTTATGGTAAAGCACTGGTTCTTGATGGTAAATGGCAATCTTCTACAGGAGACGAATTTTTGTACCATGAACCCCTGGTACATCCTGCCATGATTTTTCATGGATCTCCTAGTAAAGTTCTTGTTCTTGGTGGTGGTGAAGGAGCAACTATTCGAGAGGTCTTACGTTGGCAAACAGTAGAACAAGTGGCCATGATTGACATTGATGGAGAAGTGGTTGAAGCTTGTCGTCAACATTTACCTGAGATGCACGCTAATGCTTTTGATGACCCTCGCCTCAAATTGGTCATTGGTGATGCTTTAGAATTTTTGGAGACTTCTGGTGAAATTTGGGATGTAGTTATTTCTGACCTTTCTGACCCTATTGAAGAGGGACCTTCATTTCAGTTGTTTACAAAGGAATACTTTGAAAAGATTCTACAGGTGCTTACCCCTGGAGGGTTTTTTGTTGTGCAAGCTGGCCCTGTTTCCTTAGGAGAAATGAAACTTCATACTCGAATTGCGAATACAATGAAAGAAGTTTTTCCTTATGTCCAATCTTATAGTAATTATGTTCCTACTTATGGCCAACCTTGGGGTTTTGTACTTGGTTCAACAGAAATGATTAATAGTCGTCCTGACCCAGAAACAGTTAATCAGCTTCTGAGAGAAAAAACTACTGGTGGGTTTCGGATGTTGGATGGGACTACCTTATTGGGGATATTACAAGTACCTAAACATTTGCGGGAAGCGATCGCCACTGAGACTGAGGTATATACTTTAGCAAAACCTCCAAAATTTTTCGGAAAAGGTTCTACTAACAGTTGAAGCTATAACTAAGACAATAATAGTTGAAAAATTACAAGAGTAACTAAAATGACTATACTAAGAATTCTAGCTGCTATATTCTTACCGCCTTTAGGTGTTTTCTTGACCGTTGGTCTAGGCGGTGCTTTTTGGATTAATCTTCTCCTAACTATTTTTGGTTTTTATATTGGTGGTATTGTTCATGCTATTTGGGTTATTGCCAAGCATGATCAATAATTTTTAAGTCAAATAATTTAGGTTTAGAGGTAGGGGTAGGTTTTTTGATTATTTCTGAAGTTACAGCCAATCATATATTAGGCTAAACCTATCTCTACTAAAATATGACTCATTTTTCTACTTGAAATTCTTTAATTACTGGCAATTCATAACTGATAAATGGTATTATGGAAAAATTACATTTACTAGACAAGCTAAGTAATAATGAAAACGCTAAATCTTCAAATATCTATAGAAAAAACTACCTACTCTCGCATTAAAGAACAAGATATTAATAATAGTTCATTTGGCAAAGTATTTAGCGACCATATGTTAGTTGCTGACTACAGAGATGGTAATTGGCAAGATGTGAAAATTGTTCCTTATGGGAATATTCCAATGGCTCCTTCTTTGTCAGTACTGCATTATGGTCAAACGGTTTTTGAAGGTTTAAAAGCTTATAGAAGTCCAACAGGAAAACCTTTACTATTTCGCCCACAAGCTAATTATAAACGGATAAACGAATCAGCTTTTCGATTGTGTATGCCACCTATTCCTGAAGATATTTTTCTGGATGGTTTGAAAGAATTAATTAGAGTAGATTATGACTGGATTCCTACTCAGTCAGGTAGTGTATTATATATTCGACCTATTTATTTTGCTACAGATGAATCTGTTGGTATTAAACCAGCAAATAGTTATAAATTTATTATTATTTCTTCCCCTGTAGGTGCTTATTATTCAGAACCAGTTAAGTTGATTGTTACAGACAAATATATACGAGCTGTTGAAGGTGGAACAGGTGCGGCTAAATGTGCTGGTAATTATGGTGGTAGTTTATTAGCAGATCAAGAGGCTAAACAACAGGGTTATGATAATGTTTTATGGTTGGATGGGAAGGAAAAAAAATATATTGAAGAATGTGGCACAATGAATGTAGCTTTTGTCATTAATGATGTTGTGATTACTCCTAAATTGACTGGCACTATTTTAGCTGGAATTACTAGAGATAGTGCTTTAACTTTATTGAGAGATATGGGTGTTAAAGTTGAGGAAAGATTAATTTCTATTAATGAAGTGGCAAAGGCTTATGAAGAGGGTAATCTTTCTGAAGCATTTGGTATGGGAACTGCTGCTACAATTGCTAATATTTCTACTATTAATTATCAAGGTAAAGATATGATTTTACCTCCTGTTTATGAACGAAAATATGCTCCTCAAGTATTGCAAAAATTAGAAGATATTAAAACGGCTAAAGTGACTGATCCTTACGGTTGGGTTTATCCACTGTAAACTATGGGTTAATATAATTGGTCTTGGGATGAAATGGAAACTAAAAATTATTGGTTGATTCACTAAGTAGTCATGCAAAATTAATTACACATACTCTAAAGCGAAAAAGCTGATGCTGTAAAAATTACAGAGAATAAAATTAGGTAATTAATTTTGCTTAAGCACTTAATACAAATCTTCTATCATCCCACAATTTTCATATGTTAAATATAGCTAAGATCATGTTTCTTTAAATACCCATAATAAAAATTTTAGGGAATGGGGAACAGGGAACAGGGAACAGGGCAAATGGATCAATTTATCAGAGAAAAAATTTTTATTATGGCTAATTAATGAGCCTTAATATAACTTTCTATTGTAGTTAGTATCAAAAATATTCTGGAGATAATTGAAAGATAGAGAAGCTAAATATAAATATGTATAACAATCTGATTTTCTACAAATAATTTAATACTTCTATAGATTAGGGATTTTTCCTCTAAAAAAAATCTGAATTTCCACTCATATTATGTCCGGATAAGAGCGTGATAAAAAAACTTTCTCCTTCTTATCCTGTTCTTTTTCTTCCTCCTTCTTTCTTCCCTCCTGACTCGGTCTTTCCCCTCCCCTCCTGGGAGGAGTTAGGGGTGGGTTGACTCCTGAGGACTCCGTCGTTATTTATTTTATAACTGTTTAACCGGACATGATATCACTCATTAAAAAACTGTTTGTCAAATAAATATTAAATCATGTATGGTGCGAATTGATTATGTAATGCACTATTCCACGGCATACGGTGCGTGACAGAAAAACCGACCATTATTTCAGAAATGGTAAGGGTATCGTCACATACCCTACTTAATTTCACTCTTCATTCTATCTCATAATTACTAATATGAAATACGTTAATGTTTGCGATCAAATATTGATGGGGAGATGCGGAGATTCGTATATTTGCACAATTTTTTGTATTTCATATAATACCAATTAAAAAAAAGAATGTTACGAATAGTAAGAGGAATAAAAAGACAAATGCAGGATATGTACTTTGACAAAAAAGATGATTTATATCATGTCCGGTTGAACAGTTATAAATAAATAATGACGGAGGAGACAGGAGACAGGAGACAGGAGACAGGAGGAAAGAGGGAAGGAAGAAGAAGAACAGGAGAAGAAGGAGAAAGTTTTTTATCACTAATTATCCGGACATGATATTACGACCTAAAAAATCGTATTGAAACCATTTCCGTGTGACTCGGTCCTCCTGAGTTCCCTTCCCCTCCTGGGAGGGGTTAGAGGTGGGTTGACTCCTAATAAATATCCTAGCTATTTGTAGCAAAAATTTATTAATTTGGTATAACTACTCTCAAGTAACTCATGGTAAAACAAAAAAAAATTAAGTCAATATTATCTATATTTGAGGCTCCTATCGGATTATTTGCAGGGGCAACTTACCATTTTCGTGCTTTAACGATATTTGTCAAAAATCCCAAATTAATAGGTTATATAGTTGTGCCAATTTTGATTAATATTGTAGTAGGTATTCTTCTTTATATTAGTTTACTGCTACCAGGAATTAATTTAATTAATACTATTTTTAATAACTTATCTTTAAGCTTTGATGCTTTGATTGATCGATTACCAACATGGTTAAACTTTTTAAGTTATATAGATAATATTTTCTATAAACTTGTACAAGTTATTCTATTCGCAATATTATTATTAATAATTGGATTTTTGTTAGTACAATTTGGAGTTATTCTAGGTTCACCTTTTTATGGTCAACTTTCTGAACAATTAGAAAAAATTAGAACTGGTACATTGCCTGAAGCTCCAAAAAGCTTATTAGGCTTTCTCAGAGATATTTGGCGAGCCATACTTTTTGAGCTAAAAAAAATTGGATTACTGCTAGTAATAGGTTTACCGATATTGCTGCTCAACTTTCTCCCTGGAGGTTCTTTAATCGCAACTATTGGTGGTATAACTTTAACAACTTCTATTGTGTGTCTTGACTTTTTTGATGGATTTTTGGAGAGAAGAAAATTAAAATTTCGACAGAAGTTAACAGTGGTCCGTCGTAGTTTACCAGCAAGTGCCACTTTTGGGTTAATTTGTCAAGCTTTAATTACTATTCCGATAGTTAATTTCTTAGGTATTCCACTATGTGTCGCGGCAGGGACTTTATTTTGTTGCGATCGCGTCTTACCAAACTTACTACCAGAGAATCAAGCTTAAAGAGTGCGGGTCTAGATAGAAGCGCAGTTCATTTCAAAACCCGCCCTTGATTTATACTCTAGTTCAGATAATATTAGATCATCCGAGTCATAGCAGATACTTTTGTAATCTTTTCTTTATCCAAGCCTTCCAGCTCTCCAAGCTTTAACCATCCCTCTTTTACTAAACCAGCCAGAGCAAAAATCACAGTTGCATTTCTGGAGTCGTACTTCCCGTCTAGATCGTATCTTCTGGCACTGAGGAAATCATGTAGATACCATAAATCATCAAATTCTTGAATTCCACTTGCTTGTTGGCGCACTGTTGTGACTAAAGCATTAATTTCTCGTTCCTTAGCTTTGGACAAAGCTGCTTGTGCAATCTTTTCTTCTGTTATAGACCACTGAGTATTAGTAAGTTGCATCATCTTTCTTAATTTCTTAAAAGTCTATGTGTGATTATGATTTTTTATGTAGTTGTTAATAGTAGCATATATAATCTAATTCAGTAGCTAGATAAAATAAAATTTATATTAATTTACCGAAAAGCGACCTTGAAGGCCCCCCTGTTTTAACCGGGGGATGAAAACAAGCGAGTCGTTTAGACTAGACAACTTTAGTTGTCCTGTGCTATTGTTATCTACAATAAATTTTCGGTCTGCCCGTTTCTTTCTTTAGATGGTGACAATCTACCTAATTATGGTGAAAAACCCAATGATTGGAAACCGTCAGGAAAAAGAATAAAGCGATGCAGGGCGGTCTTGGGGGTTTCCCCCCATGAGCGACTGCATCAAGACAGGGTGGTTTGTATAGAACCCGTAATAATTGCTGTGAAGACTGCAGACTGTAAGGTCGCAGCAAATATAATCACAAAAGTAAGCAGAAAGCTAAGTTTAGACGCTATGCCGACTGTGTAGGGGCACAATGAAATTGTCCCCAGAGATTGTATCTTTGGTCAGCTAAGAAAAAGCGAAGCAACATGGATTTATCCTGTTGCGTAGTATCAACTTAGAATCTCCGTGACTTAAGTCCGGGGAGTAGTCAATGAAGGCTTTCCTCGTTTTAAGAACAAGTACAGAATGAGGTCTTTTGTCTTTCCTTAGTTCAAAAATAATCCCATCTCCAACGAGTATATAAAACTACCTCCAATTGGATTAGTTCCGATGAGATTATCTAGACCAATTCCAGAAGGATTTAAACTGAAACAGGTAAGAGTGGTCAGACGAGCAAGTGGGTATTTTGCAATTGTTTCTTTCCAAAGTCCTGTCAGTATTCCGGATACCCCTGCTTCTGGACACCCGTTAGGGAATAAATTTTTAGCAACAACTGAATTGTGAATTGATTGAACGTCCAAAGTTTTTAACCAAACTACAAAGCGAGTTGACATTACTGCAACGTAGGTTAAAGTTAAAATCTAAGGCTTCAGTGAATCTATATAAACTTAACCAAAAGATAGCAAGACTTCATCAAAAAATATCAGATACTCGAAAAGACTTTCACTTTAAATTAGCAAATCATTTATGTGACCAAGCAGGAATGATATTTGTGGAAGACCTAGACTTGAGAACCTGGGCTAAAGGAATGTTAGGTAAACATACTTTAGATGCTGGGTTTGGTCAGTTTTTCAATATTTTGGCTTGGGTATGCAGAAAACGAGGGGTTGATTTTTGTCCAAATTGTGGAGCGCATACAGGTAAAAAAGATCTGCCTGAGCGCGAACATAAATGCCCTCAATGCCAATACGAAATAAACCGTGATGTGGCAGCGACAAAAGTGATTTGTCATTGAGGTGTTAATGCGGCCTTTGCAGATGCGTGGAGCAAATTGACTGTTTAGGCTTACTGTCGGGGACTGGCAACAGTCTAGATAAGTGCCACTCAAGCAGTAAGCCTAAATCATGAAGTTTGGGAATCTCCCGTTAAATCAAAGATTATAATGGGAGAGAATGTCAACGAGCCAAATTTAACAACTCCTTGGCAGATGCCAATAAGTCGATCGCCACAAAGAAAATTTTACCTTCAGGATTGAGCAAAAATCTCCAAGCAATATTCATACCCACACCAGCTCCAAACCAAGGAGTTTGGCATTTACCAGTAACCTTAATCTGGGTATAACCATCCTCAGCAGGTTCAGAAATTCCTTGCTCTGGGATTAACTTGAGGTTCTGGCATTCTTCTTGGAAAAATCGCAAAACGGCATCTTTGCCCACAATTGGTCTACGGAAAGGAGGTTGTAGTCCACCATCTGGAGTGAATAACTCAATCAATGCATTAAAGTCATTGGCATTGAGGTTATTCATATAATTCAAGATAGTAGGGTTATCAACACCTTGAATCGTAACTTTAGTTCGCTCTGCCATATTCTTTGGAGCAACAACAGGTTCAGAAACTCGGGTATAGTTGCCCAAATTTTTAACATCAAAACCCATATCAATCACAGAATTTCTCAAAACTGTAATTTGCTGACCAGAATCTAATCCTTGAATAGTGCCCAAAACAGCTGAAGCATTAGCAGAAAGCTGATAACCCTCTGGTATAGGAGCAACAAGTCCCTGATTCATCCATTCTCCAAGTTGATACCAAAAGCCCAACTTAATGTTTGGAGTCCAAGTAGCATATGTGCGACAGATTGGAGTATCGGCGCGGTTAGCCAAGTCACACATTACTTGGGTTTGCTCCTGAAAGTTCATTTGCTTAATTTCATTCATAGTTCTTTCTGCTAGCTGCATATTGGCAGCTCCTGGAGCAGCAATTGTGATAGTTTTTCCCATTTCCAGGTAGGCGAACCAAATGAGAGCTAGTTGGTCTTCTGCACTTAGTTGAGTGAAACGAGCGATGGTAGCTGGTACTGCGTCAGCTGATAAGGTGCTGGGAAAGATATTACGAGCTGTATCTATTGAAAATGGCATAGGTTTATCTTGATAAAGGAATCCAAAATTCAAAATTCAGAAATACCCACACTTTTCATTTCAATATGGGGTGGGTGGGGATTATCGGAAAATGATAAATACCCACACTTTTGATTTAAACTAGGGTAGGTGGAGATTATTAGGAAAAGCTTTCCTTGTTAACCACTATTTCATCGTAACATTACTTTACATTTTTCATACACATAGGAATATCTTAGAAAACTATGCTCAATAGAATTGCTAATCAGATTAGAAAGTCCTTCCCTGCACCAGAAGTTAGCGCTCACTGCGATGGCCCTTGTGGTGTGTACGACCCTGCTTCTGCTCGTATTTACGCTGAAGCTGTATTGTCTATGACTAAGAAAATTCTAGAGCTTGACCCAAAAGCAGGAGACCATAAGACTGCTAATACCCTTTCTCGCTATATTGCTATTAAGGAAGAGCAAGCTCAGAAGACTAAGGAAGATTTACTCGTTCTTTGGACTGATTATTTTAAGCCTGTACATTTAGAAAAGTACCCAGACCTCCACGATACTTTCTGGAAGGCTGCCAAGTTATGCTCTGCTTGTAAAGTGGAAGTTAGTTTGGATCACGCTACTGAGTTACTAGCTACTGTGGAGAAAATCCACAGTATGTTCTGGGCTACTAAGGAACGTGATGTAGCTTGGGTTAAGGCTAGCTAATTTTTTTCGTTTGAGGTGGTAGGTAAAAAGTTGATACAGGAAAGTAGTAATAAAGAGTTATTACTTTGGTTATTAAGGTTGCGTCAACGGTTTTGTGTCACTGGATTTTCTATGTTTCCTCTACTTAAGCCTGGGGAGGAAATTCTTGTGGATACAAGAGCCTACCGCCACTTTTTACCGGAAATTGGCGATCTGGTGGTGGCTGAACATCCTCATCTTCAAGATTTGAAAATCATTAAGTGGGTTGCTTTGGTTGATGAAAAAGGTGACTGTTTTTTGATGGGAGAAAATAAGGAAGAAAGTAATGATAGTCGTTCTTTTGGTTTTGTGAGTTCGCAACAAATTATTGGTAGGGTTACTAGCAAGTTTCCTGTAATAATTAATAATTAGGGTTTGCGTATGGAAAGTCTTTTTGCTGGAATAGGAGACAGGAGACAGGAGACAACCCACCCCTAACCCCTCCCAGGAGGGGAGAAATGGCTTGGGAGCGAGGAGGTAGGAGCGGGCGTTTTGTCTCTCAATTTTTCTGCCATAATCATCCCAAAATACTAGCTTTTTGCAGCTCTTTCCATTCCAAAGCTGGTACTTTTTTCAACTCTAAAACGCTAAAACCAATATCAGTCAATACTTTTATAATTAATCAGCAAGCCCTAATTAACAATTAACAATTAATCATTAATTGTTTGGTAAATTTTAGGGAGTAGGAAATAGGGTGAAATAATTGGTGGTTTCTGTACGATAATTGATTTGATTTTTTATTGTTTGGAGATGTCTAATATCAAATCTGGTAGCATCGGTATATTTGGAAAGTTAATCTAGGAGTCAGGAGTTGTAGGGGCGTATGGCTAGTCCCTTGTACAGGAGTCAGAAGGGAAGAGAATTTAGAAAGATTTTCTCTTTGCTGAAGATGTAAAATTTTTTTATACCTAATTCAGCGGATTTGATACAATTTTTAGGGGTAAATACAGAAAGCAAAAACTTCTCTAAAGTTCATCAAACTTACTCATAACTATAGCTATAAAACTAACATGAGTAAGTTTATTCAGTTGTCTATCCATTGAGTCGTTATCAGGTTAAGTCAAACCGTAGATAAGAGAATTATTGTTCTTATTCTTGGTCTATTTCATTAATTATTTTTTTTGCTTACCATATATTTATAAATACGTCAAACTACTGTGAGGGTAACTGACAAAAATTAGTTCATCATCGTTGAATCAATGTTAGGCGATCGCTTACTTAAATAACGAAATAATTAGGGTTTTGGGCTGAAAATTTCCATTGGGTAATAATTGCCCTTTGATTATAATTTCTTTATTTTATCACAAAAAGGCTGAAACTATTGAAACTCCGTGAGCTAATTTAAGTTTTTTTTGATGTTTTTTGTCAGAGATTGATGACAAAATTTAAAATTTTAAAAGTATAATCTGATATTGATAATTAAAACTTTTAACTTCAGCGATCGCTCAGGTCAAGGATGAGGATTTAAGGGCAAAGATTGAAAAATTTGAAATGACTTATTCAGTTGTTGGGTAATTCTTGTGTTGAATAAAAAGTCATGTGCAGGGGCGAGCAACCCCCAATGACTAAATCGTATCAGAAATTTTTTGCCGATGCAAGGGGAATATCCTTTTCTCGCTTTTTTGGTAGCTTCACAGAATGCAGATTGAGATTCGTTATCTCTGCATCAATGGCAATCCTTGTCTTGCCTTGACTTCTCTGAGAGTTGTTTGGGATTTAGGTAATGCAGAAGTTTTAAGGATTCTATGGAATCAGGCGATCGCTACAGTTAAGGAATGAGGATAAAAAATACAGAAGTTAAAGAGTGAAGATTTCAAACTTGGATATGACTTATTCCGTTGTGGGGTATTTTTTGCGTTGAATAAAAAGTCATGCGTAGGGGCGAGCAACCCACAATAACTAAATTGTATCAGAATTTTTTTGCCGATGCAAGGGGAATATCCTTGCGGATTTTTTTGGTAGCTTCACAGAATGCAAGTTTTCTGATCTGTGCATCTGTGGCAAAATCCAACTCTAGCCCTGACTTTTCCCACTCTGAAAAAAAATTTGACCTGCTTCGCGGGGAGGGAAAGAAAAAAGAAAAAGAGGGAAAAGGGGAAAAGAGGAAAAGAATAAAGGGGAAGAATCCTAGGAACGAGGGGCAGACGAAACGACACGAAAACCCATATTGATGTAGAGGTAGTCCGCATCATTGGCGTAACGCCAGGCGCAACGGCAAGCCCTAGAACGGTTGAGCCAGCAACCACCACGGAGCAGTCTGAAATTACTATTACCTCCAGTTTCCCAAGCACTGCCATCAGTAGGCGCTCCATTATAATTATCGTGCCAAACATCCTGACACCATTCCAATACATTGCCGTGCATATCGTGCAAACCAAAACTATTGGGAGGAAAAATTCCCACATCTGTTGTTTCTTCTCGATATATTCCTTTCGGTGCATCAGCATAAGGAAAGTTGCCATTATAGTTAACTAACTCAGACGTTATAGTTTCGCCAAAATAAAAAGGTGTGGTTGTTCGGGCCCGACAAGCATATTCCCACTGACTCTCACTGGGTAAACTATATTTTTTACCTGTTATTTGAGAGAGTTTCTGACAAAATTCTGTGGCATCGTTCCAATTTACTTGTTCTACAGGACGACTTGCACCTTTAAAGTAAGAAGGATTATTTCCCATAACTGCTTCCCACTGTGCTTGAGTGACTGGATACTTTCCCATGAAAAATTCTGGCACATCTACATAATGTTGCGGACCTTCACTATTCCCTCTCCCTGCTTCCGTCTCTGGAGACCCCATGAGAAATCTACCTCCAGGAATTTTTACCATTTCTAGGGAGACTCCATTACCGAGGTTTTCTGTCATTACTTCTGCTTTACCTTTACGGCGACTTATTATTTTTCCTTTCCTGTTAACTGTGACGGTGGTAAATATCTGAATGGAAAATTTGGGTTGTGGTGGAGGGGTAGGTAATGGTTTTATTTTGGCAGGAGACAATTTATTCCACAAACCTTTAGTTAACATTACTGCTACAAACCCACCTACTGCCAAACCTCCTAATGTTAATAGTGGAAGGGGAGTTTCTCTTGTTGGTTAGGGAGGATAAATATTTTCTGGTGTTGGTTCTGAAGTTGGTTGGGAAGTAGAAATATTTTCTGCAGATGGTTTATTCCCAAAACCTCTACTTAATATTGCTGCGACAAACCCACCTCCTGCCAAACCTCCTAATATCAATATTTGTCTTCTAGTTTTATTCGTTTTATTAGGTTGGGGTTGGGGTTGGGGTTTTGCTACTACTGTTTTTGTTTGAGTAGGTAGGGGAACTGGTGTTGGTTCTGGTGTTGGTTCTGGTGGAGGGGGTGGTGGAGTTTGAAAATTTAATACTTTTAATACTTCTAATACTTTCATCGCATTTTCATAACGCTGTGAAAAATATTCCTGCACCATCCCATCTAATATATTTGCCAGGTCGTCACTCACTTGTGCTTCATTTCGCCAGATAATATTTCCTGTCTTTGAGTCTGTTGGTAAGTTTTTTGGTTCTTTTCCTGTCAGTGCTTTTATTCCTACCATTCCCACTGCATAAATATCGCTACTCAATTTTGGTTTGCCGTTACTTTGTTCGCTTGGCATATACCCAGGAGTTCCCACTGCTACAGTCAAAGTAGTCATACCTGGTTGGTTAGCTTTAGTTAATACACTTATTTCTTTTACCGCACCAAAATCTATCAATACTATTTTGTTATCCGACTTACGGCGCATCAAATTTTGTGGCTTAATGTCTCGATGAATAATATTATTTTGATGAGCTACTACTAATGCTTCTAATATTCCTATGAGTAAGGCAATGGTATAAGACTGGCTTAATTTTCTCCCCGACGTAAGTTCTCTACTAATATCGTTCCCTTCTATATATTCTTGTACTAGTAAAATTCTGTTCCTTCCTGAAAATGTGCAAATAATTTTGGTATTCGGTCTGAGTCTTTACCTAATTTGTATAGAGTCTTTGCTTCTCTCTCAAATAACTTTTGGGCAATAGCTAAAACTTCTGGGTCTGAACTTTTATTGTTGCTGAACCAAGGGATGAATCTTTCAAGAAAAGGTAAATCCCTTCTTTTACTTCCTCTAGGTTTGAGATGCTTAAGGACACATTTCGGTTTTCCTGGTAAGTCTAAGTCTTGAGCTAAGTAGGTATCTCCAAATCCTCCACTTCCCAGAGAGTCAATAATTTTGTAGTGGTTTCTCAGGATTTTTCCAGACTGCATGATTTTTTCAGTTATCAGACTTTCCTTTACCTGGGAAATATGCTGTTTTTGGCCTAATCAATTTGAGTATATATGAGCGCACCTTCTCCATTATACTTACATAATCATGTCAAGTTTTTATTTGTCAACCATAGTCTAATATAGTCAGGATTGCTTCGGTTGACTTTAGTATTTTTGATTCAGTTTGAGTATTAATATTGTCGTCTTGTTTGCAGGGGGCGACGGAATTTTTTCTACATGAATAATCGCTATTTGATATTTGATTAAGTTGCAAATTCCCGTCAACGTCAAATAGTCTATTTATGGTCTTTTAAAATTGAGTATATATGAGCGCAGCTTCTCCATTATGATTACAATATCATGTCAAATTTTTATTTGTCAACCATAGTCTAAGATAGTCAGGATTGCTTCGGTTGGCTTTAGTATTTCTGATTTAGTTTGAGTATTAATATTGTTCTCTTACTTGGGGGAGCAACGGAATTTTTTCTACAGGAATAATCGCTATTTAGTATTTGATTAAGCTACAAATTCTCGTCAACGTTAAATAGTCTATTTATGGTCTTTTGAAGTTGAGTATATATGAGCGCACCTTTTCCATTATGATTATAATATCATGTCAAGTTTTTGTTTGTCAACCATAGTTTAATATAGTCAGGATTGCTTCGGTTGGCTTTACTATTTCTGATGTAGTTTGAGTATTAATATTGTTCTCTTACTTGGGTGGGCGACGGATTTTTTTCTACAGGAATAATCGCTATTTGATATTTGATTAAGCTGCAAATTCCCGTCAACGTTAAATAGTCTATATTATGGTCTTTTGAAGTTGAGTATATATGAGCGCACTTTTTCCATTATGATTATAATATCATGTCAAATTTGTGTTTGTCAACCAATATTCTATAATTCTGAAAATTGAAAATTATAGAATATTTAACTTAAATAACTAAATGACTATTGCAATAGACTTCGGAACAAGTAATACGGTAATTTCCCGTTGGAATCAAACTACTCAACAACCAGAAACTATTAAATTACCAGGTTTGTCAATTATTTCTGGACAAAATCCACCTCTAATTCCGAGCTTGGTTTATGTAGAGAATGCTGCCCAAAAGCAAATAGTAATAGGTCAGCAAGTTAGAGATAGAGGTTACGATGTGAATACAGATTCTCGCTTCTTTCGGAATTTTAAGCGGGGTATTGGCTCAGATATTAAAGGATTTTTACCTGAGCTTGATGGTCAGGTGGTCTCTTTTGAAAAAGTAGGAAAGTTATTTTTACAACAAATTGTAGCTGGTATTCGGAATGTTCCTTTGCCTGTAGAATCTTTAATTTTTACTGTTCCAGTTGATAGTTTTGAAGCTTATCGTAATTGGTTAGAGGAAGTTTGTCAGTCTTTAGAAGTTGAACAAGTACGAATGATTGATGAACCTACTGCCGCAGCTTTAGGTTATGGAATGAAAGAGGCAGAAATTTTATTAGTGGTTGATTTTGGTGGGGGAACTTTAGATTTATCTTTGGTAAGGTTGGATAATTCGATACAAAAACAACCTTTGGGTTTGATTTTGAAATGGGGTGAAAAGTCGTTTGGTAAAAGTTCAAATCAAAAGCCAAAAATTGCCAGAGTTTTAGCAAAAGCAGGACAGAATTTAGGGGGGTCGGATATTGATAATTGGTTGGTAGATTATTTTGTGGAAAATCAGGGTATTGAAAAGACTCCTTTAACTACTCGTTTGGCAGAAAAGTTAAAGATTCAATTGTCTTTACAACAGCAGGCAACGGAAGTTTATTTTGATGATGAAAGTTTAGAAAGTTATGAGTTGGAATTAGGACGAGATGGCTTTGAGGAAATTCTCAGAGAAAAGGGATTTTTTGTGAGTCTTGATGAATCTATGAATCAGGTTCTACTACAGGCAAAAAGGCAAGGAATAGAGTTATTGGGAATTGATGCTGTTTTGTTGGTGGGAGGTACAGTACAAATTCCGGCAGTACAGAGGTGGGTAAAAGAATATTTTGATGGTGCAAAAATTCGTTGTGAAAAACCTTTTGAAGCAATTTCTCAGGGAGCATTGCAATTAACTCAAGGAGTTGAGGTTAAGGATTTTTTGTATCACAGTTATGGTATCCGCTATTGGGATAGAAGGAAAAATGCTCATAGTTGGCATCCTTTGATTAAGTCTGGTCAACCATATCCAATGGGTAATCCTGTAGAGTTGGTTTTGGGTGCTTCGGTGAGTAGTCAACCAAGTATTGAATTAATTTTGGGAGAATTGGGTGCTGAGTCTGGTGGTACAGAAGTTTATTTCGATGGCGATCGCCTAATTACTCGCAAAATATCTGGAGAACAAACAGTAGTAAAACCTTTAAATGACCGAGAGGGAGGTCGTAGTATTGCTCAATTAAATCCTCCCGGAAATCCTGGAAGCGATCGAATTAAGGTATTGTTTTGGGTGGATGAATCTAGATTTCTCAGAATAACAGTCGAAGATTTATTGACCAATGAAATTTTATTAAATGAGCAAGCAGTTGTCCAGTTGAGTTAGTGCCGCTACACGGAAGTTAAAAGTTAAAAGTCAAAAGTCAAAAGTTAAAAATCAATCATTTTTGATTTGTAATTGTTTTAGGATTTTGTAACCAGTTATTTCCGCAATCCTGCATTAGTATGTTTTATACAATAAACGCCTCTATAAAAGAGAAACATCTCTATAAAAGAGGGAGTAAGGAGTAGGGGGAAATAATTGATAATTTCTGTAGGATAATTGCTTTGATTTTTAATTTTTGGAGATGTCTAATATATATATGTAATTTTTGAGGAGGAAATAAGAAAAATTATATTTTATGAATGAAAGTAATTTTATCGAAGTTGATAGAATTCTCTTTAAAACCCTATTGCCAGAACAGGTATTAATGCTTCCTAAAAAAGACCTAATTCAAAAACTTTCGGATATAGGAAAACATTTATCAAAACCACTCTTCCCTAATAATTAAGGTTTAAAGCCTCTCCTTTAATTTTTCCTTTGATTCAATCCTCTTATTTTCAACAATTAATTATTAATTATTAATTGTTGAAATCCTTCCCCAGGATATCCAGTGGAGATAGGAATTAGGATTACTGACAATAGCGATCGCCCTCTTTACTTTAGTTTTTACTTGGCATTATTTCCTGAAATTATTAGAGCTGAAACTGGTGCAAGTGTGGCATTTTATTTACAACTGCTATAGATGAACAAACATCTGTAAAAATTCATATTCTCCAGGGAGAAAGGGAAATGGCTAAAGACAACAAAAGTTTAGGTATATTATGTTTAGATAACATCTCATCTGCTCCTCGGGGTAAAGTTCAAATTGAATTAACTTTTGATATAGATGCTAATTCAATCCTGAATGTAACAGCAAAAGATAAAGATAGTGGCAAAGAAGAATCAATTACTATTAATAGTGATTCGATATTGTCTGAAGATGAGATTGAAAAACAACGACCCTTTTTACTTTTAGATACCTATGAAGTATCGACAGAAAACTAGATAACAAAATACTCAAAATCACACTTTTGCTCTTAAATATAATAAATCAAATCTCAAATCCTCAGAATTTGGCTCAACCAACCAACTCCGATGTAAGCATTCAGCATTCCGCAGGAAATGCTTACACTCCGACAGTGCTTATCAACAGAAAAATAAATTCAGAAACTCACAAATTCATTATCTAGAGTAAATTTTACCTTTTATATAAATCTAAGTTATTATACAGAAACTTGTATTTAAATTAAATTGTAATCTCACCATAAAAAACTTACTAAATAATTCTATATACAACCAAATACATACTAGCTAAAAAAAAGGCTTCCTATTAATTATTCTAAAAAAGATAATCATTTCCTAAGTAAAGCAGTCGGGAAAATTATTACCACTCCATCACAAACCCCCAAAAAATTAATTTATGCTTAATTTCAGCTAATCCTGACAAAAATAACAATATGATTTATTAGAAAAACTTCAAAATTTATCCAGGCTATTCCTAAAAAATCAAAAATAGAGAAATCTCAATCAACAACTTCAATCAAAAATTCCTCAGCAAAATATAATCAATATTATCGTTAGCTCAAAATATCGGCATGAGTCATTGCCTCAACCCCAACTGTCAAATCCCCCAAAACCCAGACTGGAACATATATTGTCAAAACTGTGGCTCAAAACTACTACTCAAAGACCGCTATCGTCCCCTTAACCTCATTGGACAAGGAGGTTTTGGCAGAACATTCTTAGCTATCGACGAAGACAAACCCTCCAAACCCTATTGCGTAATTAAACAGTTTTTTCCAGCATCCCAAGGCACAAACAATATCAGCAAAGCTGCGGAACTCTTTGAAAAAGAAGCTACAAGATTAGACGAATTGGGCAGACATTCCCAAATCCCCGAACTAATGGCCCACTTCATCCAGGATGGGCGACAATACTTGGTGCAAGAATTCATCGCCGGACAAAATTTAGGCCAAGCTCTGGCAGTTGAAGGGCCTTACAATGAAGAAAAAATTAAAGCTTTACTCAATAATTTACTGCCAGTCCTGCAATTTATCCACTCTCACAACGTTATTCACCGCGACATCAAACCAGACAATATTATTCGTCGTCAAAATAATGAAAGTCAGTTAGTATTAGTAGATTTTGGTGCTGCCAAATATGCTCTCGGTACAGCACTCTTGAAAACAGGTACTACTATTGGCACTCCGGAATATACTCCCCCCGAACAAAACCGAGGCAAAGCAGTATTTGCTAGTGACTTATATAGTTTGGGGGTAACTTGCTTACATCTTTTGACCAACATTTCCCCATTTGAGTTATTTGATGTGGGTGAAGGTACTTGGGTATGGCGACGTTATTTAAAGAGTAATTCTGTGAGCGAACAGTTGGGTTATGTTTTAGATAAACTGGTGGAAAATGCTATTAACCGTCGCTATCAGTTTGTTTCTGAAGTCATCAAAACTTTAAATGCTAATACTCAAGTCAATTTGACTCGTATTCAAGATAAAACTGCTATCCAAACTCCGGAGGTTACACCTGAACCCCTACCGACTCAAACTTGGAAATGTCTACATACTCTCATAGGTCATCAAAAATGGGTTTGCTCTGTTGCTTTTAGTCCTGATGATAATATTGTGGCGAGTGGGAGTGAGGATGAAACTGTTAAGTTGTGGCAAGTAGATAATGGCAGAGAAATATTGACTATGTTTGGACATTCGGGTTATGTCAACTCTGTTGCTTTTAGTCGGGATGGCAAAATTTTAGCTAGTGGGAGTGAAGACAAAACTATTAGACTTTGGGAAGTTCAGACAGGGAAACTTCTTTGTATTCTTGGTGACTGGAGTCAGGGAGAATATTTTGGTCATTCTAAGGGAGTAACAGCGATCGCTTTCAGTCCCGATGGCAAAATTTTGGCTAGCGCAAGTAAGGATAATAATATTAAAATTTGGCAACTTGGGGACGATCTTTACGATCCTAACTATGGGAAAGTGATAATGACTTTGACTGGACATTTACAACCAGTGCGTACGATCGCTTTTAGTCCTGATGGGAAAATTTTGGCGAGTGGAAGTGAAGATAATACGATTAAATTATGGAATCTAAATTTAGGTAATGCTGTTCAAACTCTATGTAATTATTATCAAGGGATACATTATATTTATACGGTTGCTTTTAGCTGTGATGGTAAAACTTTAGTCAGTGGTGGTCGTGATCGAAATATTAAAATTTGGCAAATAGACCAAGGTGAAATATTAAAAACTTTGGAAGGACATTCAAGAGATATTTGTGCCATAGCTTTTAGTCCTCAAGGAGATATTATTGCTAGTGGCAGTGAAGATGAAACTATTAAGATTTGGCATTGGGAAACAGGTCAGCAAATAGCTAATTTAGAAGGTCATTCAAAATATGTTAATTCTGTTACTTTTTCTCAGGACCGAAAGAGTTTAGCTAGTGGTAGTAGCGATAATACAATTAAAATTTGGCAACAGGAGTAATTCAGTTATCAGTTATCAGTTATCAGTTAAAAATTAAAAGTCAAAAATTATTATTATGTCAATTCAGCTCTTCTAAAGCACCTTTTTATAGCACTACGCAAATAGGTTAGGACGTTTATAAATGCTCAAACTTAGTCAGGAATGACTTATGACTTATGACTTTTGACTTCTGACTTGCGCGTAGCGCTATAGGAGTCTAGAAGAAAGAGTATTTATACAAAAAGTATAATACTTTTGGATTAGAACTAAATTATCGGGTGTGCTGAATAAATTTGATCGTTAGGAGAGTAGAAAAAATATGAATTATTGCCTCAAAGAAAATTGCAAAAATATTAATTCTCCACCAGAAGCTAGAATCTGTTTAACTTGTGGTTCTATGTTACTTCTAAAAGACCGTTATCGGGCAATTAAAATGATTGGTCAAGGAGGCTTTAGTAAAACTTATTTAGCAGTCGATCAAGACAAACCTTCTAAACCACCATGTGTAATTAAACAATTTTATTTCATCTCACAAAATGAAGCAGATGTAAACAGAGCAATTACTCTGTTTGAAGAAGAAGCAGAAAAACTAGATACTTTAGGAAAACATCCTCAAATAGCTGAATTATTAGCAAATTTACAGGATGATTATTGTCAATATTTAGTCCAAGAATTTATTCCTGGAAAAAATTTAGCTCAAGTTTTAGAAACAGAGGGAACATTTTCCGAATATCAAATTAGAGAACTATTAAATAGTCTTCTGCCAGTGCTAGAATTTATTCACTCTCACAACATTATTCATCAAGATATTAAACCTGAAAATATAATTCGTCGTTTACCATCAAATTCTGTTTATCAAACCGCAATAAAAGGTCAATTTGTATTAGTAGATTTTGATGTAGCAAAACAGTTAACTGGAACTTCAATATTTAAACCAGGCACAATATTATGTACTCCTGAATATGTAGCTCCAGAACAACTCAAAGGTAGAGTAAATTTTGCCAGTGACCTATACAGTTTAGGCGTAACCTGTATCAATTTACTAACCAATATTTCTCCATTTAAACTATTTGATACTGGAGAAAATAAATGGGTATGGCGAGATTATTTAATTGATAATCCTATTAGTAAAGAATTAGGAAATATTCTCGATAAATTAATTACTGAAGCTACAAACAAACGTTATCAATCTGCTACAGATGTCTTAAAAGATTTGAATCATGGCAAATTACCACCCCCACCTACACCATCTTTACTCAAACTTTCATTCCCAACAATTTCTCTCAAAGATACAAATTATGTACCAGGATTGCATCTTTATTCTTGGGGAAAACCTCAAACTATTTCCGGTCATTTAAGTTCTGTTTCATCAGTTGCTATTAGCCCAGATAATCAAATGATTGCTAGTGGTAGTTTTGACCGGACTATTAAATTGTGGAAATTATCTACAGGGGAGTTATTAGACTCTTTTATAGCTTCTAATATAGTTTTATCAATTGCTTTTAATCCTAAAAGTAATATCCTAGCTATTGGTAATGTTGGTGGAATTATTAATATTTGGGATTTAGCTACAGGTACAATAAGTTGCAGTTTATCCAGACATTCTGATTCTATTGTTTCAATGCCAGTAGTATTTAGCCCAAATGGAGATTTTATTGCCAGTGGCAGCGACGACCGGACTATTAAAATTTGGCATCAAGAAACTTGTCAACTTTTGTACAGCATCAAAAATTCTCGTGGCATTAATGTAGTTGCTTTTAGCCCCGATGCCAAAATTCTAGCTAGTGGTAGTAGCGATAATGTGATTAAATTATGGGAAGTAGAGACAGGTAATCTTATAGATAAATTAATCGGACATACTAGAGATATTAATACAATTGCTTTTAGTCCTGATGGTAAAGTTTTAGTCAGTGGTAGTAGTGACAAAACAATTAAATTATGGTCTGTAGAAACAGGTAAATTAATCAAAACAATTACAGGGCATTCTGATTGGGTTAGGTCTGTAATTTGTTTGGATAAAAAAACAATAATTAGTGGCAGTGCAGATAAAACTATTAAGATTTGGAAGATGGAAACTGGAGAAGTTATTAAGAGTTTAAACGGGCATTCTAAGGATGTAAATTCTGTGGCAATTAGCGGTTATGATAATACAATTGTGAGTGGAAGTAGTGACAATACCGTAAAAATTTGGCGTTGTGAATAAGAGGAAGGAAGGCAGAAGGCAGAAGGCAGAAGGCAGAAGGCAGAAGGGAAAGAAAGGTTCAGAGGGATAAGGTTTTTGCGATTGCTGGCGCACAACTGCGTTAACGCGTGAGGGGAACGGAGTTATATTGCAGATTATCTGGACATGATATTATACAGTAATCGCAAAATTTCTTCATCTTAATACATACAGAACTTATACCAATTTCCATGCATTAATGCTATACTTCCAATGCAACTTCAGTTATTAAGTAATAATAATGATTCAGTAATGAATGTAGAGGATTATTAGCATTAATCCAAAATATATTATGCCTTTAAACCCTACTGCCTACTGCCAAAGAAATGTAGCAAAACTTTTGAGAAATGGTATTACCCAGTGACAATAGATATTAGGGTATGGTGCGTTACGCTACCGCTAACACACCCTACTGGACCGACTCCCCACACTACAAACATTTAATTGTTGGCGTTGCATAAATGTGGGATGATGCTAATAGTTTTGTGGAACGAGCAAAATGCCCGTTCTTTAGTAAAGCTCAGACAACGCCAAATTTTTCTCTCTTCCTTCTTCCTTCTGCTATAGAAACTGTTTTAAATCTCCTGGGGCAACCGTACCATATTCTGTCATAATTCCTGCAATTAATTCCGCAGGGGTAACATCAAATGCGGGATTATAAAATTCTACTCCTTCGGGACAAATGCGCGTTTCTCCTATTTGATATATTTCCACTGCATCTCTCTCTTCAATTGGTATTTGACTACCATCAGATATTTTGAAGTCTATTGTTGATAGAGGTGCTGCCACAAAAAAAGGAATATTATGTGCTTTAGCAACGATCGCTAAACTATAAGTACCAATTTTATTAGCAGTATCTCCGTTAGCAGCAATTCTATCAGCTCCAACTACTACAGCATGAATTAAACCTTGTTTCATACAATGAGCAGCCATGTTATCACTTATTAGGGTTACAGGAATACCTTCTTGTACACATTCCCAAGTCGTGAGTTTTGCACCTTGGAGACGGGGACGAGTTTCATCCGCATAGACTTTCCCTAGTCTACCCCTTCCCCATGCTGATCCAATAACATTTAATACTGCAGTGCCGGCCAAAGCACCAGCATTACAGTGAGTTAAAATGTTTAATTTTTCTGGAGAAGTCGGTAAAACTTCAACTCCGCGATCGCCAATATTTTTACAAGTTTGTAAATTTTCTGCTTGAATATTTTTAGCAGTTTCTAATAAAGCAGTTTTAATTTCTTCTACAGAGCTATTCGTTTCATTTGCTACTTTCAACATTCGTTCAATAGCCCAAAATAAATTAACAGCAGTTGGGCGAGTTTTTCGTAACATTACAGCCACTTCTTCTAACTGTTTTAAGAACTCATTTCTATCAGTTATAGAAATTTCTTTTGCCCCTAAATACATTCCATAAGCTGCTGATACACCAATAGCTGGTGCCCCACGAACTATCATTGTTTTAATAGCTCTTGCCATCTCTGTAGAGTTATTAATTTCTACAGTTTTATATTCTCCTGGTAGGCAAGTTTGGTCAATTAATAAAACACGGTCATTTTGCCAGATAATAGGATTAACTTCTGTAATTTTAGACATCATAATTTTTCCTCATATATCATAGATAATATTAAGTTCAGATAAATAGTAGGTTGGGTTAAGCGACAGCGCAACCCAACAATTATAGTAATTTTAAATAGACATCTCCAATAGTAAAAAATAAAATTAATTATCCCACATAAATTATCAATTCTTTCCCCCTACTACTCCTTACCAAAAATTGTGGTTTAAAGCCTCCCCTTTGAAGGGCATAATAAAGAAAATTTTTCCTTTGAGTCAATCCTATCCGTTTTAAAGGATAGGTAATTATTAATTATTAATTGTTGAATCCCTCTTTTGGAGGAGATGTCTAATTCTTCCTACCAAAATAATGAGTTAATAACTCATAGCTGATAGCTGATAGCTGACTGCTGACTGCTTGCATTTGTTGCCATCCTAATTTTAGCTTACGTTTTATGTACTTACCCAATCCTTTATACAACTTTTGAAAATTATATGCAAATAAAATATTCATCATATCCTCTACTGTCAAAGATTTTAAATAATTCACTCCTTTATCAATCAACTCATCACTATCTTGCATATATCTTCTGCGCCCCATTTGTTCTGAAATGTTCCATTTTATGGTATATCGTCTCTGCATTTCTCTTTGATATGAACGAAAACTAGATAAGCGTCGATCGAGATATTTTTCTATATATTTACTAGCAATTTCTGCATTATCCATACCATGTCTAATTCCTTCCCCACCCAACATATTAATAGTAGAAACAGCATCACCAATCGCAATAATATTATCTTGGTAATAAATATCCTTTAATCCCACAGAATATCTAACAGTTGAGCCATGAGAATCAATTAATTCATATTTCTCAAGTTTCATATAATCTTTAATCAATAGTTCTAGATACCATCTCATAGATTTCGTTTCAACTATTTGTTGATGTTCTAAATTAAACCGCGCCACACCTATTTTTAATCTGTGCTTTTCTGCCTCCATAGGAAAAATCCATGAATAACCTTTCGGCATCCATTTATGACCTAAGAAAAAAATTAAATCCTTAGCGTATTTCTCATATTCTCTTCTTTCAACTTCAATTAAATATTCAATTCCCGCAGCCGTTAAAAATTGAGGTTGACTGCTTTTTTTGTCATACATAACTGCCCTTGCTGGCCCCGTTGCATCGACTAAAACTTCTGTACAAACAGTAAATTTTTCACCCCCGAAACGCCTCATTTCTACAATAGTCTTTGCCTCTTCTTGAAAATGTCTAATGTAGCGACAACCCATCCAAACTTTACCGCCATAACTTTCCACTTCACCCGCCAAAAATTCTCTAAGTTTGGCAAAATTTAAAACTGCTCCTAATATTTTTGGTGATGCCCAGGTATGATTAACATTAGTTGTCACAATACTAATTTTCTGCCAATAACAACCGACTACTGTTTTTGGTAAATCAAATTTATCGAGAGTTTCTTGAGGAGTTGCTGCACTGGAAAAGTCATTTTTATTAAATGTTTCGTGTTGTTCAACTAATAAAACTTCGCGTCCCAATTTTGCCAAACTTCTAGCACATTGACAACCTGCTGGACCCGCTCCAATAACTACTACATTAAATTCATTTTTACTGTTCATAATTTCTGATTTACTCATAGAAATATTTGAGAAAATATTTTGTAGGACTTACACATTACAAGGTATTTTCGTCCGAAGCGACAGACAGGTTTTGCGCAGTACTCCGAAAGGAATTACCAAAAGTCATACTATACTTAGGCAACACTTCAACTATAGAAAATGTAGAAAAGTTTTTGAGAAATGGTATGATACTTGCCCATCCTCAAAAACTGTCCCCTTCTTAAAATTTACCGAATAATTAAGGTAAAAATCTTCTCCTTTAAAGGAGAAACAAGCGGTCGTTAACGTAGCTTCCCGTAGGGTGGGATGGCGAGGATACCCGCTCTTGCAGAGCCGCTCCGCTAACGTCATATCCAATCGACCAAGAGAGAAAAAATTTTCCTTTTATTCAATCCTCTTCCTTTTAGGAATAGGTAATTATCAATTATCCATTATCAATTATTGAAACATAAATTATGGATATTGAGAAAAATTTATGATCCATAAATATGCTTTTATAAAGATTCTATGAAGTTTGGGGTGCTTTGGTTAAAAATTCTGTGAAGTTCGATCTTTAATTAAACTTTTATAACATTTCTTACACAAATCTTCAAATGCTCTTGAGATAAATAATTTAGTGTTTTTCGATGATGGTATTTACCAAGGGGATTGACTATTAATAACCACTTGCGTCTCACAAAATGCTTATGTAACTATGTTCATAGTTAAGTTAATCAAAGAAACTTAACTTACTGTAAATAAAGTCAACATCTGCATGGAGAGTAATTATTATGGTTAGTCAAGTAAACAAAAAAAATGCAATCAACTTTTTACGGTCGTAGACCGTAAAAAGTTTAGCCACTGTTGCTATTTTAGCCCCTGTTTTCATAGGCAATAACTCAGCTAAAGCAGTAACTCTTGATTTTGAAGGATTTAACAGTGGAGAAACTATCTCTGGTGATACTTTTATTGATTTAGGTGTTGTTTTTGATCAAGACCTAAGAATTTTTCAAATTCCTAGTGCACCTGTTCAATCTGGAATAAGCTCTGCTGCTGGTACTGCTCCCCTCGCAGGCGATATTAGCGGTTTTTTCACAGAAGCAGTTGATTTTGTTTCAGTCTTTGCAGGAGATAATCTGCTGGCTAGACCTGGTGGACCTGATATTGATACTGTAACTCTTTTAGGTTTCGATGAGTTTGATAACCTTGTTGCTTCTGACACTTTTACAGCTTTAACAGCACAAACTTTATCCATATCCGGTCCTGGTATCACTCGATTTGAGATTAACCAATTTGGAAACATCGGTATTGATGACTTTACTTTCAACCCTACACCAGTTAATCCAGCTTCAACTCCTGAACCAGCTTCAGTTTTAGGTTTATTAGCATTTGGTGCTATGGGTGCTAGTTCAATGTTAAAGCGTAAATAGAATTTTTCAGAAATTATACCAGTCTTTTCGAGCAACCATTGTAGGGATATGCCATAGAATGTTCCTATCAGGAAGAAAGAAGAAAGAACAGAGAAGAAAATTGTTTCATCACTAATTATCCGGACATAATATAACCAACAAATGTAGTAGGGGTTAACGGTCGTTAACCCCTCTCCACTGTTTTTATAAAAATTTTAATAGATGTACCCAGACAAAAATACAGTAGCATTTAGCACATGACTCTAGCACTCGCAGGGGTCTTGTCCACAGTCAGAACAAGTATCCAAAACGGCTTGAATCAGTAAATTAGAGCTGCTTAAATTCAACAGGTTTGTTCGAGAACGGCGATTAACAGTAGTCGCACTGTGAGAAGCGTTAGATTCTAAGGGTCGATCCATAATATATTTTCCTTGAATTTTAGGTTTCACAAAGTATACTATAGAACTTTAAAATTTGCAAACTCCGTAGTTTCACCCAAATTTATTTGATAGGATTCTACAAACTCAGTAGTTTTACCCAAATTTATTTGATGATGAAACGTCAATATTGACTGCAATTTCCGGGAGAACATGAGTATGCTGAGAGCGATCGCCAAAATTAAAGGAGATGTCTACAGATGAGTAGGAGCGCTATTTCGCCGCTGCCACAGGAATACAGATATAACTACCGCCACGACAAGAAGAGCAGAGATAATGTGAAAACTTGCTTGTTCTCCAAACACTAAAGCCTCAACTGGCGCTGTTATCACTGAAAATGGGGTGTCTGCTGGGAGTTGACTAGCACTTAAGCGCGAAAACATGATGCCTATCAACGTTATACCCATAACCTGACCAAAAGCTCGTGAAAAGAACCAAAGTCCGGAGGCAACACCCAGATATTGTGGAGGTACACTACCCATAATGGCACTTTGGTTAGGAGCTTGAAACAAACCGAAACCAATTCCATAGGGGAGCACCCGCAATACATACCCCTTAACCGTCAACTCTTCACTAAATGTGCTAATCGTCAAACACCCTATCAGTAATAATACCATTCCAATTGTACTAATACTTCTTTCCCCAAAACGATCGGCCAGGTATCCAGCTACAGCACCTACACAGATTGCTAATATAGGCAGCACCGCTATCAATAATCCTACTTTTTGTTCGGAATAATGCTTAACGAGTACCAGAAAAAAGGGCATAATGAAAATGACACCTGTGCTGAAAGCATAAGAAATTGAACTTAGCAGTAGACTTAAACTCAATTCCAGCGATCTAAATAAACTCAAGTTCAGCAATGGTCGATCTGATTGTTTCTGAGACCACAAAAAACTAACGCAACCCATTACCGAGACCGCCAATAAAACCCAAGTTATATTACCATCTAAATCCTCTCCTTGTATCCGTGTCATCCCCAGTAAAAAACAAGTTAACGTTATCGCTAAAATCAATGCTCCCCAAAAATCAAAACCCTTTCGATTCTTATTGTTACTACCCCCGGGAATTGTCAACATCGCTAACACTATGCCAATCAAACAAACTGGTACATTAACCAAAAAAACTGAACGCCAACCCAAATGCTCTAGAAGCACTCCTCCTACCGTTGGTCCCAACGACACTCCCGCCCAACCCGTGCTGGTAATTATCCCCAGAGCTAGTCCTCGCTTGGCATCAGGGAACACTTCAGTCGCGATCGCAGGCGCTAGGACTGCAATAAACACAGCCCCAAATCCCTGAAATATCCGTGCTGCAATCAATAAGTTAATTGTAGGGGCAATTCCACAGACCAATGAACTTATAGTAAATGCTGCTAGTCCGATGATGTAGAGCCATTTCTTGCTCCATAAATCCCCCAAGCGAGCCACACAAAGCACCAAGACCGCCAGCACAAGAGAATAACTTAGAGGAACCCACTCAACCGTAGCAAAATCGCTATGTAAATCCTCTACCAGTCTTGGCAAAGCCAAATTGACAACATGAACATCTAGCGAGAACAAGAACGTTCCTAAACTCACCGCCAATAGGAGCCACCACTGTGTAGAGACCTCTATTTTACTACCTTCTGCACTTTTCATCTGTTCTCAAATCTATTAATTTTCACTTCACACCAACAGCAAAAGGACCAAACCATTTGCGAATCTCCTCACTGGTAGCACCAAAAGGAGGTTTATCTTTTTGCTCCAGAATATGAGCAACCATTGCCGAAGTGCGCGAACAGAGGAATAGTCCCGTTCCATAGGGAGGTCTCATTCCCAGAGACAAAAATACAGCAGCACTAATGCTATCAATATTCGGATAAATTCCCCGTTTCTCTTTCAAAAACTCTGCCGTAATATCATAAATTTGAAGAAAGTCCGATCGCATATCGAGCTCTGATATAATTGACCGTAGACGAGGGTTTCTTGAATCTACCTTAAACATTGGGTGTCCAAAACCGTGGATCTTCTCCTTTTTAGCCAGGCGGTCTTCCAATATCTCGATCGTTACTGCTTCTATATCTCCCGAACATTGTTTGTGAACGGCAGTAAAAAACTCCATTGCTTTTTCGCAAGCTCCAACATGGGAAGGTCCTGCCGCTGTAAAACCTGCTGCGATCGCTTGTTGGATAGGAACTCTCGTACTCGTGGCAACCCTGGGTAACATAACTGAGGGAGCAAGAAACCCCCAACCAGCATGCAAGCTAACCATAATATCGTTGAATATTTTTCTCTCAGTTGGGTTGCTAAAATTTCTGTTAGTACAGAGCATAAATACAGCTTCAATATAGTCTTTCGCCCCAGTCAAGTTAACTCTTTTTCCATCAATTTTTTGGCTGTGAAAAAATTTTTCTTTATTTTCCTTAACCCACTGGATACTTTCGAGAGCAATAAACATTAAAGAAGGAATGAGACCGACATAATATAGCCCAATTTGACTGTCTCGATCCAATCCTATTGCCTCCAAGTCAACGAGCGCGGTCGTCTGTTCAAATGACTTCGTTTTGTCAACCATTAACCCTGCAATAATTGCCTGAGAATAGGTTGCACCCGAAGCGACTACAGTTTTAATCACTTCTATAGCTGTATCCTCCTCTGTTAAAGAAGATAGGGCACTGGTAAGATAGCGATCGAGAAGTTGTTCTTGGGATGGAGTCGCCTCTTTGCCCATCAATAAGTGATAAATAGCCCCAGTAAATGTCAAATTACCAATTAGATCGTTCAGATTCCTATTCCGAACGTACAGTTCCTCTGGATTGAGAGTAGGTCCGTCTATATCTGTACCGTGATATCGATATTCCATGTTAGAATACTTCCTTCTAATTGAGTTTAGGACTTACGCAGAAACCCGGTTTATCGACAAAATTTCGTGATTTGAACAACAAAAATCATAGCAATAAACCCGGTTTTTTGTTTGGGTGCTTCAGCAATTAACAATTAATAATTACCACTTCTTAAAAGAAGGGGATTTACACTTAAGGAAAATTTCAAAGCAATTAACAATTAATAATTATCTAGACCAGAGCATTCATATATAACAGATCTCTTACTAGCTTTATGTTTTTCAATTAATTATTAATTATTAATTATTAATTATTAATTATTAATTATTAATTATACGGCTTGTCCCCAGCCAATGTAACACGATGCATGATACGTTTGAACCCTTGATAGTCATTCACCGGATTATGCTGAGTGCAGCGATTATCCCAGAAGGCGAGGGAACCACGCTGCCAGCGAAAGCGGCAGGTGAACTCCGGTCTAACTTGATGCTCGAAGAGATAGTCTAGCAGAGGTCGGCTTTCGGGCACCGTCCACCCCTGAAAGTGCTTTGTATGGTTAATGTTGACGTAAAGCGCCTTCCTCCCAGTCTCTGGGTGCGTGCGCACGACTGGATGGACACCGACTATCAACTCCTGCTCAAGACTAGCATTGCTTAGAAAGGCATGAGCTTTCGACGAGGTATTAATGCCTACGAGTCCTTCCAGGGTCTCCTTCAGACCTTCCGAGAGGGTCTCGTAAGCCATATACTGGTTGGCGAAAAGAGTGTCGCCACCGTATGGCGGAATCTCAACAGCGTAGAGGATACTCCCCATCGGTGGACGCTCTAGATAGGTAGTATCGGAATGCCATATACCCCCAAAGTTCGCCCGCTCATGCTCCAACTTCACTACCGGTGTGATCTGCGGACATTCAGGCAATCCCTGAAGCAGCGGGTACTCCATTACCTTACCAAACTTCTGAGCGAAGGCCAGCTGTTGGTGAGGGGTGAGTTCTTGATTAGTGAAAAAGATCGCTAAGTGATCGAGAAAGGCAAGGCGAATCTCCTCAACGACTTCACTTTTGAGGGGTTCTGCCAGATTTAACCCTTGGATTTCAGCCCCAATTGCACCTGCGATCGGATGCACTTTAATGTAGCTATAGTTGCGGTGTACCGCGTTGTCCATTATTTCCCCTTTTGCATAAATTTTGCTTTTTCTACTTAAGAATAAAAATTAAATAAGACAGCAAATAAGCCTTGTAGAGAAAAAATTGTAGGGAGATTCTATGAAACCTCCCTAAGTTAACTTTTCACCAGAAGTCTATTTAAAAACTTCCAACAAAAATATTAAACGTTAACAGTGGATAACTTCGACTTAAAACTCTGCAAAATACGTTCAGCCATTTGAGAAGGAGTCAAACCTAAATCGGCCTTCGACTCATCAGGTTTAGCATGATCCACCAACTTATCTGGTACACCCAAACGTAACACAGGTGCAAGCACATTATTATCCATCAAAGCTTCGGTAACCGCACAACCAAAACCACCCATCAAACAGCCTTCTTCCATAGTCACAACTTTTCCAATACGTTGTGCCAAAGGCAAAATTAATTCTGTATCCAAAGGCTTGACAAAACGAGCATTTACCACTGTAGCTGCAATACCATGTTCGCTGAGAATTTCCGCAGTTTGCATAGCTGGATGTACCATTGAACCATAGCCCAATATCAAAACATCATCACCATTGCGGAGAATTTCACCTTTTCCAATAGGAATAGCTTCCCAACCTTCTTCCATTAATGGCACACCATAACCATTACCACGAGGATATCGCATGGCAATAGGACCATCTGTATACTCAATCCCTGTCACCACCATCCGTTGTAACTCACCCTCATCTTTAGGTGCCATGATTACCATATTAGGAATACAACGTAAATAGGCAATATCATACATTCCCTGGTGAGTAGGGCCATCAGCTCCCACAATTCCAGCGCGGTCTAAACAGAAGAAAACAGGTAACTTCTGAATACAAACATCATGGATAATCTGGTCATAAGCTCGTTGCAAGAAAGTCGAGTAAATACCCGCCACAGGTCGCATCCCTTCACAAGCTAATCCCGCAGCTAGAGTCACAGCGTGTTGTTCTGCAATACCAACATCAATATATTGTTTTGGCAACTTAGCATGAAGTTTATCTAAACCCGTGCCAGTTGCCATTGCAGCAGTAATGCCAATAATTTTAGGATTATTTTCGGCAAGTTTAACCAAGGTATGGGCAAAAACTTTAGAATACCCAGGAGGCTTGGGTTTATTTGCTGGTTTAGCTTTTCCAGTAGCTAGATTAAAAGGATTTTGAGCATGATACCCAACTTGATCTTCTTCCGCAACTGTGTACCCTTTACCTTTAGTTGTGGAAACATGAACTAATATAGGTCCAGGAATTTCGTGAGCTTGCTTGAAAGTTGTAATTAGTTCTTCTAAGTTATGTCCATCAACAGGACCAATATAAGTGAAGCCCAATTCTTCAATAACTGCTCCCACTTTTGATACTGCCAAACGCTTCATCCCTTCTTTGAGCCTTTCCATTTCTGGTGTAAAGGTTTCGCCTACAAAAGGAATATGTTTGAATTGTTCTTCTAAGTTATCTTTAAGAAACTGGATTGGTGGAGAGAGACGCATTTTGTTCAGATAGCGAGAAATAGCTCCCACATTAGGAGATATGGACATCTCATTATCATTTAGCACTACCAGCATATTAGTTTTAGGTAAGTGACCTGCATGGTTAATAGCTTCTAAGGCCATACCACCAGTTAGAGCACCATCACCAATAATCGCTGCTACCTTAAAATTCTCTCCTTTCATATCTCTAGCTAAGGCCATTCCTAAAGCAGCAGAGATACTTGTAGAAGCATGACCCGCACCAAAATGGTCGAATTTGCTTTCACAACGTTTTAGATAACCTGCCACCCCATCTTTTTGTCGCAAGGTATGGAAATTGTGATATCGACCTGTGATAATTTTGTGGGGATAAGCTTGGTGGCCGACATCCCATAGGACTTTATCCCGATCGAGATCGAGAGTTTGGTAGAGACCCAGGGTCAGTTCTACTACTCCTAATCCCGGGCCGAGATGTCCTCCACTTGTAGCAACGGTTTCTAGATGTTTTTCTCTTATTTGTCTAGCAATTTCTTCTAATTGACTAATTGAAAGACCGTGCAACTGGTTAGGATGAGAAATTTCGCTCAGATGCATACTTTAAAATTTATTGAAGTTTTGTGTAGATTTACGATTTTTACTGGGCAATATTGACGAGTGAACTACCCAACGCTAACCCTGAACAGGTATAGCGCGGGTTTCTGACTTCACAGGGGAGTGCCTCAACTTAGACTTGCGTCCTCGCATTGGTCTTACCTCCCCTCCATCAGCAGCAGTCCCAGTCCCTGAGACCGATAGCATTCTGATGCCTTCTGCTCTGATATTGATTGCAGCATTGCCATCTCGATCGTGACGAGTTCCGCAGCTAGGACAAGTCCATTCACGGACATCTAACGGCATCTCGTCAACTTGATAGTGACAATTACAACAGAGTTTAGAACTGGGAAAGCATCTGTCAATCTCCACAAGCACTTTGCCTTCTTTGTCTAGCTTATATGCCACAAAATTAACAAATATTCCCCACCCTACATCAGATATTACTTTAGCTAGTTTGTGGTTCCGCAGCATGCCCTTAATATATAAACTTTCGACTACGATGACTTGGTTATCGTCAACCAGCTTTCTTGAAAGCTTATGTAAGTAGTCTTGACGGACATTACTAACTCGCTCGTGAACCCTAGCTACCAGTTTTCTGGCTTTATCCCTGGAGTTACTCCCCTTTTGTTTCCTGGCTAATTTGCCTTGCTTTCTTGCTAGATTTCGTTCATGTCTGGCTAAGTGCTTGGGGTTATTATATTTGGATGTTTTGACCCCATCATGCACAATAGCGAAATCCTTTAGACCCAAGTCAATTCCTGCTACTTTCCCCTCATTACTTGGTGATGGCTTGTCACCTTCTTGCTCACTCAACACCGAAGCATGATACCTTCCTGATGGAGTCATGCTGATAGTAACTGTTTTGATTGTCCCTATGATTGGTCGATGCAACTTAGCTTTGACAAGACCTACAGCTCCTGGGAATTTCAGGCAATTGCCAACAACTTCGACTTTCTGAGGGTATTGAATAGATTGGCGATTTTTCTTGCACTTGAATTTAGGATATTCAGCTCTACCTTCAAAAAAGTTCTTATAAGCAGTTACCAAATTGAGAGTTGTAGTTTGAAGTACCTGAGAATAACATTCAGACAGCCATTCAGTCTCTTTGTCCTTTTTGAGTTTTGGGAGGCGCTTATTCAATGCGTTCCTTGTCAAACTTTTTCCCGTTGCTTTGTAAGTATCAATGCACATATTAAGTGCATAATTCCACCACCAACGAGCGCAACCAAAGTGTTTTAGCAATATCTCTTGTTGTTCAGTTGTTGGATAGAGCCTGACTTTAACTGCTTGGTATTGCATTGACTTTACCTCCGGTTATCATAATATGTTATTACTGATAACACGTCAAGAAGTTGGCTAATTTTACCAGGGTTGAGCGGATCTAATTAGCTTGGGGGAGTCCATGTATCCCGACATTGACATTTCATTTAGAACGCGGGACTTATTAAAATAATTGGGTCGCGCCACCCCGCCGGGAAATGGAGAAATGTTTTTGGAGGCTTGCTCAAATCTCCGTTACAAAAACAACTTGTGACTTGTGACTTCGTTAACACTCCCCTAAACTCCTACAATAGTTAATTTTTTACCTTGTAATAATCAGCCTTTGTGGGTGGGGCTACATATATAATCACTCAACTCAACAACTTAATCACTATAGCGATTTACCGATTGAGCTAATGGTTAAGTTATGTTTCACCCTTGTGCCTCTATTTCTACTTTTGATGAATTAGCATCAATGGCTGAAGTTAATGATGGTACAGGCATATTTTTCATTTCCCAGACTTTAATTAGTATGAGATATTCGTAGAAAGCTTGCAAGGTACACCAAGCCAATCCTGCTTGGCCATCAAAAAATCCTTTCAGAAAAATATACATATATATGAAGCGAATTACTGGCCTAAAGGGCAAGCGTAAGGAAAAATCTTTGAGGGCACGTCTTCTATCTACTTCTGAAGCTCCAAAAAATAGATTTTTCCAAGATATGTTTCCTGTTTCTAGTTGTCTAACTGTTTCTGCTGCTTCATCTGTAGAATAGCGATTGTGCTTTTCTATCCACCGAGAAATTCCTTTGCTGCAGGTGTAGTGGGGATAAGTTTCTTTCAAAAAATTTGTGGGACCTTCACAAACTTCTCTTTCTGTGTGACCATAATCGCTAAACCATACTTTGTCTTTACGAAATAGGCGCATCTGGTAGCGGGGATATTGTGTGCTGTAGCGAATCCAAGTCCCCATAAACATGACCCGCTCCGCAACATAATACCCAATATATTCTTTTTGACTGTTTATTACTTCTAGGCATTCGTTGAATAATTCCGGGGTCATTCGTTCATCTGCTTCTAGGATATAGACCCATTCGTATTTTGTAGTAACTTCTTGTAGCATCCATGTTCGTTGTTTTCCATGGCTTTCAAATTTATGTGGAACTATTCGTACATCATAAGATTCTGCTATTTCTACAGTCCGATCGCTACTTAAGGAGTCTATTATTATTATGTCATCTGACAACATTGCTGACTCAATACAAGCCGCGATATCTATCTCTTCGTTATAAGTCAGTATATAAATTGAGAACATTCGGTAAATTTTAGTAACTGCTCTTTATTATCAAGCTCGTAAATGTGGATCTGAAATTACTATATTCAAAGATAGGGCATTGAGCATTGTGGTCGAGAATAAACTTAAATTATTACTGGTAAAAATTAGCTCTTACTGCCCTGCCTAATTATTTAAAGTTTTTATCTCTAAAATACTGTAAATACTGTGAGACATTATTGTGGGATCAATTAACTATCTAGCGGGATTTTGGCGACGCCCTTTACCTTTAATAATTCCCATATTTTTTAAACCTGTCCAACCAATCATAATGTAGCCTATTGCTAAAAGTAAACTGCTTAAACCAGTTCTGATACTTGATTTAAAAGAATTTGTGTTAGCTTGTTCTTCTAATTCTTGCTTGCGAGTACGAATTCTTGTTAAAAGTTGAGTTGGTAATTGTTGTGCCTGACGGTTGAGAAATTCATCTATAACTTGAGGATTATCTTTTGATTGTTCTAACAAGCTTTTTACTTGAGCTGATAATTGTTCATTTTCTAATGCTTCATTCAGTCTAGTTTCATCTCCTAACAAAGTACTAAATTGATTCTTTAATTGACTTTGCCTTTGTTGTATCTGATTTTGAAATTCGCTAGTACTGACACGAGCTTCTAATTGTGTTTCAGCTTGAGTTGCTTGCTGATTTATTCGTTCAATGGCCTCTGCCCGAGCTAGACGAGTATTATTTAAATGTAGAGGAAATAGTAGTAGATATATTAGTCCTAATAAGCTCGCTAGTAAAAGTCCCCAAAATCTCAAATCTAATATAGAGGATGTGGAGTTATCTTGAAGGCCAGAATTACTGCTTACCCAATAGCCTGTAAATAATAAGGCCATCCCTACCATAGGAATAATTCCTCGATCAACTAACTGTGTGACTAGACCAATTTGCCATGCTCTACTAGTTATATTAAAAGGAATTGACAATACTACAAAGTCAAGTAGAGATGACAAAATCATAATTATTCCTACGATTGTAAGAGTCCTAGCAGCTATGGAGGAATATTGACGAATGTTTGTTGCTTTCATGACATTTTACTAAGTTCTAAAATTATTGTTCACTGGGTATATCTGAGGATGCACTCTACTACATTAATAGCTAAAACATATTGTAGCTATTAATGTAGCTATCTGTCTTTACTATTATCGCAGAGTTTACAAAGAATCTATCAGAATTTCTCTATAACTACTATTTAGAAATTGATGGTACTGAGGTATATATTGTGTAATAATGGTAGATAAATAGGCCAAGTTACTACTATTCTTTACAAGACCCAATTTTGTTGCTTGACTAAGCTTATTTTAACAGTTTAATGTTTTGATATTCAAACCTATCATATTGACTTTTTTATACTAATGTTCAAATAAATTAGGTAAGATTTCGTATTAAGTTAAATAAAAATATCAAAAAAATTAATTGATTCAGTAATTGCTAAAAACTAGAAATAATGGTAAAAGTTACAATTAACACAAAGAAGACTAATGAAAATCACAAATATCATATTAAAAGTAGAAGGTTAATGTAAAAATAAATAAATATAAACAGATATTATTCTAGTATAAATGGGTAAACACGGAGAATGGAATCAGCAATGAACGATAACATTAAGAACAAGAAACAAATACTAATAGTAGATGATGAAGATAGCTTAAGAATTCTATTAAAACGACATCTAGAATTACAAGGATATGAGGTCAAAGATGCAAATTCTGGTTTAGATGCACTATCAATATTAGAACAATTAAATCCGGATTTAATTGTTTCTGATATAATGATGCCGCAAATGGATGGTTTGGAGTTTTGTCAACGTTTACGCTCTAGTAACTTGGGTCAATTAGTACCATTTATATTTCTATCGAGTAAAGGAGAGTTAGAAGACCGAATTGTGGGTTTATCTATGGGAGCAGATGATTATATAAATAAGCCATTTGAAATGCGAGAATTGGTAGCAAAAATTGAGGCTCAATTAGACCGTTCCCGTCGAGTTCATCTGGAAATTAAAAAGCTTACTGAAAAACATCTAGCTCAAACAAAAAAATCTCAGGAAGCTCCTGAACCACTACCTCTAACGCCGGCAGAAGAAAGAGTTTTTTGGGAAGTAGCTCAAGGTTTGACAAATAAACAGATCAGCGACCGCTTATTTATTAGTCCTCGAACTGTACAAACTCATTTGAGTAAAATAATGAGAAAGCTAAGTTTAGAAAATCGCTCCCAGTTGGTTCGTTATGCGTTTGAACATGGATATAAACCACCTACTGAAGAAAACGTCAATGAAGGTCAAGCTTAACGAAGTCAGAAGTCAGAAGTTATTTTTGTAACGGGGATTTGAGCAAGACTCCAAAAATATTTGGCCTTAAAAGGCGGGGTGGCGCGACCCAATTATTTTGATAAAAGATAAATATTAAAGAATGGACTCCCAAAAACTAATTTCTGGTTTGTATAGTTTAGTTGAACTAGAACAGACAATCAATTCTCAACCTACTTATTGGAGACCTTTAGTATTTACAAATGGATGCTTCGATCTACTTCATGCTGGACATATTCGCTATTTATGGGCAGCTAAATCTTTGGGACGCTCTCTCATAGTAGGGTTAAATAGCGACCGCTCGGTGCAAAAAATTAAGCCACAAACATCGGGATATCCTGTTAGGCCAATTATTCCCCAAGACCAACGGGCAGAAGTTTTAGTGGCTCTGAAACCAGTGGACGGAGTAGTAATGTTTGATGAAACGACTGCTACTCATCTTATAGAACGGCTAAAACCTGATATCTATGTTAAGGGTGGGGACTATGCGGTTGAAACATTGCCAGAAGCACCAAAAGTTATGGAATATGGTGGTAAAATTTCTTTAGTTCAAATAGAAGTTTCAACTTCCACTACTGCAATTATTAATCGTATTTTACAAAATAAATAGTTTTCAACAATTAATAATTAATAATTAACAATTACCTCTTCTTTTCCAGAAGAAGATTGACTAAAAGGAATTTTTTTTCTTTTCTTGGTCGATTGGATATGGTTAGGAAACCCATCCATCCCACCCTACGGGAAGCTGCGCTAACGACCGCTTTTTTCTCTTTTAAGGAAGAGACTTTAAACCTTAATTATTCGGTTAATTATCAATTAACTTCAAAAGCTGAAATACACAGTAATTTTATGACAGAATCAAGCATTAATTCTACAACAAACGCTTCATCTAATATAGCTGAACTACAGTCTCAATTAGAATCTGGTTCTGAAAAAAAACAGCTACAGGTAATTCCTATTTTGGCACAAACAGGTAATGATGGTTGGCAAATATTAATGGAATTTTTACAAGGGCAAAAATCAGATTCACCTACTATAATTTCAGGAAAAATATACCAAGTTTTACGTCAAGTAGATTCATCGAAAGTTGATGAATTTATAAATAAAAATTTTCCTCTGGGAGTTGTACCGATAAAATCAGAATCTAATGTTGACTATAGTCATATACAGGTTAAACTAGCTCATCAAGATTTTTTAGAAGCTGATAAATTAACTATGCAAAAATTGTGTGAATTGGCAGGAGAGGCAGCTATACAAAGAAAATGGCTTTATTTTTCGGAAGTAGATAGTATTCCTATTCCAGATTTTCAGACTATTAATACTATGTGGTTGGTTTATTCAGAAGGTAAATTTGGGTATTCTGTACAGAGAGAAATGTGGTTAAGCGTAAATAAAAATTGGGATAAGTTGTTGCCAAAAATTGGCTGGAAAAAAGGTAATAGTTGGACGAGATACCCAAATGAATTTACTTGGGATTTGAGTGCACCAAAAGGACATTTGCCTCTATCCAATTTACTGCGTGGGGTGCGAATGTTTTCTTCTATATTATCTCATCCTGCTTGGTCTTAATAGGAATGGCGATCGCCTTTAATTAAGGTTTACTGAAAAAGTCTTTTTCAGGAGTAGGGAACCCACCCCTAACCCCTCCCAGGAGGGGAAGAAGGGAGTAGGTAGAGAGTAGTTATAAGGAACGGAGAATAGAATTTAATTAGGGGGTAGTTGGAACAATTGTTAGAGTGATTTTTCTGCAATTATTATGCCTTTTATGCTAAATTTTTGAGGGTTTTGGACTGAAAACCTGGTACTTTTTTCGTAAGCATTTCCTGCGGAATGCTCCGCAAACAGCTATGAACGGTCAGCTATCAGCTTTTTAATAGACATCTCCTCCAAATGAGAGAGTAGGGAGTAGGGGAGTGGGGGGAAAGAGTTGATAATTGCTGTGGGATAATTGATTGGATTTTTTATTATTGGAGATGTCTAATGAATAAAGCAAGTATTCATTTAATTTCTACTACATTCTCAACTAGAGATTCGTACTCTTAAGCTTTGATAAAATTGCTTTTTTATCCTTTAAAGATAATAAAGCTGTTTGCGCAGCATTCCGTAGGAATAGCTGACTGCTGAATGCTTACCTTAATACTACATTTTCCACCCATAAATTCAAACACAAGAAAAACTTGTTTTTAGTTTTTAACCTACACAATTCAAGCTAATGAAGTTGATAACTGATAACTGATAACTGATAACTGAAATGACCTGTTGCCTGTTGCCTAAAAGCGATATTCAAAATTGAGATTTACCTATTTAAAGATGCTTGAAAAATGAGAGAATTTCAGATTCGCTTAATTCAAAACCAACAAGAAAAAGATGCAATGTATTATCAACGTTGGTTAGTATTAAGAGCGCCAATAAATATGGAGATAGGAACAGAAAAAGATGAATATGAAGATAGTGCTTTACATATTATTGCTATTTGCAAACAAAAAATTATTGGGTCAGCTAGACTCCGGGAAATATCTAAAGAATTAGGAAGTATTGCATATATTTCTGTTTTACCTGAATTTCAATGTCAGGGAATAGGAACAGCTTTAATCAAAAAAATCATTGAAATTGCCAGGGAAAAACAACTAAAACATTTGAGAGTAATGACTCGTATCAGTGCTTCTCAGTTCTATAGAAAAATAGGTTTTATAGAAACTGGCGAGCCATTTAAATTTTTAGGCATACCCCATCAATTTATGTACTTTAACTTGCTTTTTTCTGAGGATAATTTACAAGCACTTTCTCAGTAATTTTCCGTTCAATTGTGAAATTAATATGGCTAACATAATACTTAATAAATTCATAACTATTAGTCGCATCGCAGGAACCTTTAAGTTGAATAGTTTTACTTTCATCTTTGACTAACCTACCTTCACAAGTGTATCTAGATCCATCAGGTTTAACTACAGCTAATTGAGTTTGAATTAACGTTCTATCAGAATTTATATCAATATCTAAAAAATTAATCTTATAATCAAACCATTCCCAACCATGATGGAACATAAGTTCCCTTTCCAACGCCTGAATACAAGTTGGTAAAATGCCCCAACCTCTATATACACCACCTAATAATTTAATATTGCCCGTTCGTAGCAAAATAGACTTAAAAGATTCCCCATTGAGTAACCCATAATATCTACCATCAGGAAAATCAATCATAGTAGGTGCGAATCTATGGCCACCAAAGTGACTTGCTTTCCAAATCCTAGTATTTTTTAAACCCAATTCGGAAATAGTTTTTTTAGCTTGCATATAAAACGGATTACCATATTTAGCACAGCACTTATCATGGCTACCATGAGTACAAACTAACATATCCCTAATTTGATTTTCTTGAGTATTAATATCTAAATTATCCCCCGCTAAATATTTTTGAATGACAGGAGCTATTTTTTCAGGACTATCGACATCAAATTCATATTTTTTATAACCACTTATAAATGAACTTTGCTCTTTTTCATAGATTAAAATTTTTCTATTATTTTGTCTTTGATTTTGATTTTGAGTAATTAGTAAAAATCTGACTGAAAGTTTAGATTTATTGACTTCTCTGATCAAAATCTCTAAGTTTTCCGGTAGATAACGAGACTCGGAAGCATTATAATCCCAAGGATAAGGGCACTCTATCAACACATATACTGAATAATTTGTACCACTTCCAATAATATCTTCATTTGCTTGTCGGCAAGCATCAGCGCAAAAAAATGTATTCATGTTTAAACTCCTGGTTATACAAAAATAACTCTTTCATTAACTAACTTCGATAACATTGGCATAATATCTATTTCCCAGTCATAATCTGGGAGTAAATTTATGACATCTTTTCCCGTAAATGTTTCTCGATTAAATAAATTTTCAATAAACTTTTCTGGCACTCCTTTAATAGATACTTCTTTACCAGAAACTATGATTTTATATTCATCTTCTCCCTCGGATATTTGAGAAATTTGTAAACGTTGAAATTGAGGTATTTTAAACTTAGTTTCAATACCATTGGCAAAAAAATGTATTCATGTTTAAACTCCTGGTTATACAAAAATAATTCTTTCATTAACTAACTTCGATAACATTGGCATAATATCTATTTCCCAGTCATAATCTGGGAGTAAATTTATGACATCTTTTCCCGTAAATGTTTCTCGATTAAATAAATTTTCAATAAACTTTTCTGGCACTCCTTTAATAGATACTTCTTTACCAGAAACTATGATTTTATATTCATCTTCTCCCTCGGATATTTGAGAAATTTGTAAACGTTGAAATTGAGGTATTTTAAACTTAGTTTCAATACCATTCTCAAAAATATTAAATCCCGCTTGATAAGGCAAAGCATATTGATAGATAGATTTCCCCAAACTATCTAAATAGCTATAATATTCTTCGCTAATATTATGATTATTTATATACTGTTCTAAGTCTTTAATTAAGGTTTCTACACTTAGATTAAAAGAATTATTATCTATTCTTAAAGGTAGACTTTCTCTCCACTCTTCTCTGTGTTGTAATTTACAGATTAACCATTCCAATAGATCGATACCTGTTTTACTGTGAATACCTAAAGTTAGATGAATAGATGGTTCCTCTTTTGTAACTGCGTAATGCCAATGTCCGCGAGGTATATAAAGTACATCTCCTGGATGTAAAATACAACTTAAATAAGCTTCTTCTTCTGGTGGTTCAAGAGAGGATGATTTCTGATTTGGCAATGGGTATTTTAAAGTGTCGGTATAGACATACCATTGTTTGCTTCCTTCTACTTGCAGAATAAATACATCGTGAGTATCGTAGTGACGAGAAAAACCTTGTTTGCTAGACCAGGAGCAATAAGCATTAACTTGAGTGGAATATCCTAATTCATAACTCAGTTTTGAGGCAAAAATGGAAAGCTCTGGAATCCTTTGATGAATTTTGTCTAAAATTAGGGTGGCACCTTTTTGACACCATTGAGTCAGACTATCATTTTCTTTTTGTTCTAGGACTTTACCATCAAATGCAAGACGAATGTCTGGATATTCAATTTGGTGAAAGTTCAATAAAAAGTTAAGCTGTTTCCATGAAAATAGGTCACTAAAATCTTTCTGTCCTTTACTAGAAATGGCGATCGCTTTTTTAGTCCAGTTGTTTTCCAGAAATTCTTCCTGGGATAATGGCTGTATTAAATATTTTAGGCACGACATAATCGATATTTTTTTCTATTAAATTTTGGCAATAATCATAAGATGGGTTTTTCCAGAATTCTTAATTTTCTTAATATTATAAAGCTACCTAAAATTGATTCTGTATTCTTTGATAGGGCTGTATTAAATACTTGAGGTATGACATTATTGAGAATCTTTTCTATTGATCTTTTAACATAATTAATTATGAATATGGTTTTTTATAGAATTCTTAAATTTTTTATATTAAAAGCTACCTAAAATTGGTTCTTTATTATTTGATAGATCGATAAAGCTGGAATACTTTGTTATTCTCAGACCTAACCAATAACCTTTTTTACTTGTTGTTCTTGGTACTTAAAAAGATTTAGAAACTATGAATACTATTACTACAAAAAAATTGCTTGGTATCTTATATTGAGTTTACTTGAGTGTAGTCATTTCAAATAAGAATGAAACACTTTTTTAGCTTAAATCCTTATGTAGCAAGAAACCCTTGTCTCAATCTCAACTGAAATGAATATAAATGCTTCTTGGACTGTATAAAGAAATAAAAAAATATAATAAACGTAATTTTGAAAAAAAATTATTCTAAATCTTTTTATTAAGGAGTGGTAAAGCTTTTACCGTTAGCTCTGTTTAGTTATCATCGGTTCAAGATTTATATGGCTAGTTAAAATAGGAAAAATAGGTAAGTATTAACCGCTCAACTAAACTTACTCAAACTCACTCAAAAACCTGAAAGCTTAGTTGTTAGTAGTAGATAGACCACTACAGGGTTAAACTGCAAACCCTTTATTCCTTGGTCAAAGACATCATAAATTACTTTTTTAAGTATATTAAATGACCCATGACCAAACTTACTCATTTTAGTTTTATAGCTCTAGTTATGAGTAAGTCTGATGAACTTTAGAGAAGTTTTCGCTTTCTGTATTTACTTCCCTAAATATTCAAAACAAAAATTAAAAGACTTGAATACTTAACTATTAATGATGACGGTCGCCACCATCTGCATCAAAGTGGCGATCGCCACCATCTGCATCAAAATTTAATCCTTTTGTCAAGTTTTTTGTCAGTGAAATCTGTTGTATATCTATGACTTCTACTTGAATCTTACTAGGCCGAGCTTGCTTAACATTAAGTTCTTGTGACATGGTTCATTTCTCCAAGTTTAGCTACATTTGTTTCCAATAAGCCCCTTTAAGCTAGGGACTCAAATAAGTATATATGAAACTCCTTGATTTATGCAATAGTTGAGAAAAATTTTTATTTATTTGAAGAATTCCCAGAAATAAACTCTCTAATTTTGGGACAAGACCAATAGGTTTGAGAGCAAGTCTTTTACAGCAAAAACCAAGAAAGTGCATATATTTCAATCTCTTCCAGACTCTTGACTTCTCTGAATAGGCCCAATGGGACATTTTGGGATTTATGAAGTCCCTTAGAACCTACATTCTGCATGACAAAATGTAGCATTAAAAATACCTGTCAAAAATCAAAAATCAGAAGTCAGAAGTCAGAAGTCAGAAGAAAATTATAGTGGTCAATAGGAGTCAAGGATTAAGCAAGTATTTATGCTTAATATTTAACTGAGAATTTGACTCCTGATCAAAGTAAATGAAAATAATTTATATAGTATAAATACTTAAGCAAACTACGAATTTTATACTAATTTTCATGTTACAAATTGAAGTGCGGAATGTGGGTTAGAAGCAATAGCTTAGGCCAAAAAATTGTTCAAAATCGCTTAAAAGTTGTATGCAGATTTTCAGATGAAACCTTTATCTGCTTAATGATGGCAAAAAATTAACAATACCAGGAAAAGAAATAATTATAACTAATACCAATAACTGAAGTAATATAAATTGAATAGCACCTCGATAAATCTCACCAGTAGTAACCTCTGGAGGTGCAACACCCCGTAGGTAAAATAGTGCAAAACCAAAGGGAGGCGTTAAAAAAGATGCTTGAAGATTAGCCCCCAATATTACACCGTACCAAACCAAATCAATTCCAAGTTCTTGAGCAACAGGTACAAATAAAGGTACAACAATAAAAGCAATCTCAAAAAAGTCGATAAAAAAACCAAGCAAAAAAACAATTGTCATACTGACAAATAAAAAACCTGTCGTCCCCCCAGGAAGATTAGAAAGTAAATCAAACATAAAGCGATCGCCTTCAACCCCCCGGAAAACCAAACTAAAAGCAGTAGATCCAAGAAGTATAAACATCACCATCGTAGTTGTCTTGAGAGTCACATCACATACATTTCTCAAAGAAGTCCAACTAAATCGACCATTGGCCAGAGCCAGAGCGATCGCCCCCACACACCCTACTGCTCCAGCTTCAGTCGGCGTAGCAATACCAAAAAATATACTACCCAGAACCAGTAAAATTAATAATAATGGTGGAAACATTACTGTTAGCACCCTAACACCCAAATCTTTACCTCCAAGACTGCGCACCTCTGCGGGTAAAGCTGGAGCCAAGTCTGGTCTAATAAAAGCAACAACCAGAATATGAAGAGCAAACGTTCCTGCCATTAGTAAACCAGGCAAAATAGACCCAATAAACAAATCGCCAACAGAAATTCCTAGTTGGTCTGCCAATACTACCAAAACTACACTAGGAGGTATAATTTGCCCCAAAGTTCCCGATGCAACAATAACACCCGTAGCCAATTCTTTATTATATCCATACCGCAACATAATAGGTAAAGAAATTAACCCCATTGCCACTACTGTAGCAGCAACCACACCAGTAGTCGCAGCTAAAAGAGCGCCCACCAGAACAACAGCTAGAGCTAAACCACCCCTGACTCTGCCAAATAATATCCCCATTGTTTCCAGGAGTTGTTCTGCAATACCTGATTTTTCCAACATTGCTCCCATAAATATAAAGTAGGGTATAGCCAACAAAGTATAATTGGCCATAATTCCAAAAATTCTTTGGGGCATTGCAGTCAGAAATATAGGGTCAAACACTTCTAAAGCAATACCTATTAATCCAAAAATTATTGCGACACCACCCAGAGAAAAAGCTACAGGGTAACCAATAGACAATAGCACCAGTGCTCCTGCAAACATTAATGGACCTAGCCATTCATATTCAATACTCAGATTCATAAAACTCCTTATCGCCTGGTAGTTGACCTGTAAAGACTGCAAAATTTTTAATTGCTTCAGAAATTCCTTGGAGAAACAACAATACAAAGCTAACTATAATCATTGTCTTAATTGGGTAACGAGGTAACCCACCAGGATCGGGAGAAGTTTCAAGAATGGCCCATGAATTTAAAACAGCTCCCCAAGAAACAAAAATCACAATAAGACTGAAGGGAATTAAGAATAATATCGTACCAATCAAGTTAGCTAGAGCTTTTCTTTTAGGACTCCAGCGAGTATAAAAAATGTCTACACGAACATGTTCATTATGTTTGACACAATAAGCTCCACCAAGAAGAAAAACTAGGTCAAAAATATACCACTGAATTTCAATGAAAGCGTTAGAAGTTAAGTTTTGACCAATGCTCCTACCTAAATAACGTCCAATGACATTCCAAACACCAACTAAGACCATCAGTAAGACTAACCAATAAGTTAGACGTCCAATTAATTCATTCAAACCATCAATCATCCGTGATAGACGTAGGAGTCTTTTCAATACGAGTCCTCCTATAGCATTAAACTTTATAGTATGTTTTGGACATTTGATTTTGCCCCGAAACTTTAACTATATATTTTCAGAATACCCTGTACAGCATACGGCCTTAACAATTTACATCTAGCTCTAAAATTCAGGGACATCTTCATTTTAAATTAGATGATTTTCAATGCAATCAATATTTTTTAAAAAAAATTTCAACTCCCAAAAAGTTTTTCATATATAGGATACAGCCATTTCTTACTACAGAAAAATAAAAAAGTTTGCTCAAAGGGGTTGACAGGCAAGGGTAGAGTTGCTAGATTAGTAAATGCGCAGGGAGAGAGGCAAACACCTCCTACCAACGCCAGAACCTAGAAAACTCAATAGTTTGAAAGTTAAACAGCACTACATTCCTTGTTGAAAATAATTAATTAGGATGAAGAACGTAGTTCTAAATCCTTGATACAAGAAAAAAACCTCATAGTCAAGAGACTATGAAAAAAAGTTAGAGAATCAAACATCATGGAGAGTTTGATCCTGGCTCAGGATGAACGCTGGCGGTCTGCTTAACACATGCAAGTCGAACGGACCCTTCGGGGTTAGTGGCGGACGGGTGAGTAACGCGTGAGAATCTGCCTTATCAAACATCATGGAGAGTTTGATCCTGGCTCAGGATGAACGCTGGCGGTCTGCTTAACACATGCAAGTCGAACGGACCCTTCGGGGTTAGTGGCGGACGGGTGAGTAACGCGTGAGAATCTGCCTTCAGGTCGGGGACAACAGAAGGAAACTTCTGCTAATCCCGGATGAGCCTTTCGGTAAAAGATAAATTGCCTGGAGATGAGCTCGCGTCTGATTAGCTAGTTGGTGAGGTAAAAGCTTACCAAGGCAACGATCAGTAGCTGGTCTGAGAGGATGAGCAGCCACACTGGGACTGAGACACGGCCCAGACTCCTACGGGAGGCAGCAGTGGGGAATTTTCCGCAATGGGCGAAAGCCTGACGGAGCAAGACCGCGTGGGGGAGGAAGGCTCTAGGGTTGTAAACCCCTTTTCTTTGGGAAGAAGAAAGTGACGGTACCAAAGGAATCAGCCTCGGCTAACTCCGTGCCAGCAGCCGCGGTAATACGGAGGAGGCAAGCGTTATCCGGAATGATTGGGCGTAAAGCGTCCGCAGGTGGCCATGTAAGTCTGCTGTCAAAACCCAGGGCTCAACTCTGGTTAGGCAGTGGAAACTACAAAGCTAGAGTCTGGTAGGGGCAAAGGGAATTCCCGGCGTAGCGGTGAAATGCGTAGATTTCGGGAAGAACATCGGTGGCGAAAGCGCTTTGCTAGACCAGAACTGACACTCAGGGACGAAAGCTAGGGGAGCGAATGGGATTAGATACCCCAGTAGTCCTAGCCGTAAACGATGGATACTAGGTGTTGCCTGTATCGACCCAGGCAGTGCCGTAGCTAACGCGTTAAGTATCCCGCCTGGGGAGTACGCACGCAAGTGTGAAACTCAAAGGAATTGACGGGGGCCCGCACAAGCGGTGGAGTATGTGGTTTAATTCGATGCAACGCGAAGAACCTTACCAGGACTTGACATGTCGCGAATCTTAGGGAAACTTGAGAGTGCCTTCGGGAGCGCGAACACAGGTGGTGCATGGCTGTCGTCAGCTCGTGTCGTGAGATGTTGGGTTAAGTCCCGCAACGAGCGCAACCCTCGTTTTTAGTTGCCAGCATTAAGTTGGGCACTCTAAAGAGACTGCCGGTGACAAACCGGAGGAAGGTGGGGATGACGTCAAGTCAGCATGCCCCTTACGTCCTGGGCTACACACGTACTACAATGGTCTGGACAGAGGGTAGCCAACCCGCGAGGGCGAGCTAATCTCAAAAACCAGGCCTCAGTTCAGATTGCAGGCTGCAACTCGCCTGCATGAAGGAGGAATCGCTAGTAATCGCAGGTCAGCATACTGCGGTGAATCCGTTCCCGGGCCTTGTACACACCGCCCGTCACACCATGGAAGTTGGCCACGCCCGAAGTCATTACTCTAACCCGTATGGGAGGGGGATGCCGAAGGCAGGGCTGATGACTGGGGTGAAGTCGTAACAAGGTAGCCGTACCGGAAGGTGTGGCTGGATCACCTCCTTTAAAGGGAGACCAACTAGAGCAGCGGGAAAAAAAGTAAAGACTGTTGTATCTAGAATCCCTGGTCGAGCAAGGAAGAAAAGTAGGAAGAAACTTTCAAACTAGAGTTATGGTTCGATTATGGGCTATTAGCTCAGGTGGTTAGAGCGCACCCCTGATAAGGGTGAGGTCCCTGGTTCAAGTCCAGGATAGCCCACCTAACCAAGCCGGGGGGTATAGCTCAGTTGGTAGAGCGCTGCCTTTGCAAGGCAGAAGTCAGCGGTTCGAGTCCGCTTACCTCCAGGAAAAAGTCCAGACCTCAGCAATCAGACCTGAAAAAAACAAGTCAGACTGCTGGGAATCTATTTTCCAGTAAGAACCTAGAAAACTGCATAGTCAAAGAAGTAAAAAGTAACTGAAAAGGATTTAGGTGTAATTAAACATCTAACAAAGTCCAGTCAGGTAGAGAAAAAGTGGTCAAGTGAATAAGGGCTGACGGTGGATACCTAGGCACACAGAGGCGAAGAAGGACGTGGTTACCGACGAAAAGCTCCGGGGAGCTGGAAGCAAGCATTGAGCCGGAGGTGTCCGAATGGGGCAACCCAAAAACGGCTGGCAGAATATATATGCCAGTACGAGCGAACCCAGCCAACTGAAACATCTTAGTAGCTGGAGGAAGAGAAAGCAAAAGCGATTTCCTATGTAGCGGTGAGCGAAAGGGAAACAGCCTAAACCATTTGTTAAAACAGATGGGGTAGTGGGACAGCCATAAGTAATTGAGGAAGTTAGACGAAGCAGCGAGAAACTGCACCACAGAAGGTGAAAGTCCTGTAGTCAAAAACCGAATCAGTTACGGTTGTATCCCGAGTAGCATGGGGCTCGAGAAATCCCGTGTGAATCAGCGAGGACCACCTCGTAAGGCTAAATACTCCTGTGTGACCGATAGTGAACCAGTACCGCGAGGGAAAGGTGAAAAGAACCCCGGAAGGGGAGTGAAATAGAACATGAAACCGTCAGCTTACAAGCAATGGGAGCTCGATTAAACGAGTGACCGTGTGCCTGTTGAAGCATGAGCCGGCGAGTTATAGGCAGTGGCAGGTTAAAACCAGAAAGGTTGAAGCCAAAGCGAAAGCGAGTCTGAACAGGGCGATAAGTCACAGTTTATAGACCCGAACCCTGGTGATCTAACCATGTCCAGGATGAAGCTTGGGTAACACCAAGTGGAGGTCCGAACCGACTTCTGTTGAAAAAGGAGCGGATGAGGTGTGGTTAGGGGTGAAATGCCAATCGAACCAGGAGCTAGCTGGTTCTCCCCGAAATGTGTTGAGGCGCAGCGGTGAGAGTAAAAGTCTGGGGGTAAAGCACTGTTTCGGTGCGGGCTGCGAGAGCGGTACCAAATCGAGACAAACTCTGAATACCAGATGGTAATCTCACCAGTGAGACGGTGGGGGATAAGCTTCATCGTCGAAAGGGAAACAGCCCAGACCACCAGCTAAGGTCCCCAAATTACCACTAAGTGAGAAAGGAGGTTGGAGTCCATAGACAACCAGGAGGTTGGCTTAGAAGCAGCCACCCTTGAAAGAGTGCGTAATAGCTCACTGGTCAAGGACTCTGGCACCGAAAATGAACGGGGCTAAGTGGTATACCGAAGCTGTGGAATACAAATTGTATTGGTAGGGGAGCGTTCCGTGGTAGTAAGAAGCATTAGCGAGAGCAGGTGTGGACGAAACGGAAGTGAGAATGTCGGCTTGAGTAGCGAAAATATGTGTGAGAATCACATACCCCGAAACCCTAAGGGTTCCTCCGGACGGCTCGTCCGCGGAGGGTGAGTCAGGACCTAAGGCGAGGTCGAAAGGCGTAGTCGATGGACAACGGGTGAAAATTCCCGTACCGTCATTGGTTGGTGCAGAGGGACGGAGAAGGCGTGAGCTAGCCGGAAGATGGTTACCGGTGTAAGCGTTCGAGGTGTTGCGGAGCGGAGAAAACGTTCCAAGCTGAGGCGTGAGTCCGACTGCCTACGGGCAGGAAGTAGTATCTGTCAGGCTTCCAAGAAAAGCTCTAAACACCATAAGCCAATGATGCCTGTACCCGAAACCGACACAGGTAGGGTGGTTGAGAATACTCAGGGGCGCGAGATAACTCTCTCTAAGGAACTCGGCAAAATGGCCCCGTAACTTCGGGAGAAGGGGTGCCAGCGAGAGCTGGCCACAGTGAAGAGTCCCAGGCGACTGTTTACCAAAAACACAGGTCTCCGCAAAGTCGAAAGACGCAGTATGGGGGCTGACGCCTGCCCAGTGCCGGAAGGTTAAAGAAGTTGGTCAGCGAAAGTGAAGCTAGCGACTGAAGCCCCGGTGAACGGCGGCCGTAACTATAACGGTCCTAAGGTAGCGAAATTCCTTGTCGGGTAAGTTCCGACCCGCACGAAAGGCGTAACGATCTGGGAGCTGTCTCGGAGAGAGACTCGGCGAAATAGAAATGTCTGTGAAGATACGGACTACCTGCACTTGGACAGAAAGACCCTATGAAGCTTTACTGTAGCCTGGAATTGGGTTCGGGCTTCTCTTGCGCAGGATAGGTGGGAGGCGATGAATAGTTTCTTGTGGGGAACTAGGAGCCATCGGTGAGATACCACTCTAGAGAGGCTAGAATTCTAACTTGGAGCTATATCAAGCCCAAAGACAGTTTCAGGGGGGCAGTTTGACTGGGGCGGTCGCCTCCTAAAAGGTAACGGAGGCGCGCAAAGGTTCCCTCAGGCTGGTTGGAAATCAGCCGGAGAGTGTAAAGGCACAAGGGAGCTTGACTGTAAGAGAGACAACTCGAGCAGGTAGGAAACTAGGCCTTAGTGATCCGACGGTACTGCGTGGAAAGGCCGTCGCTCAACGGATAAAAGTTACTCTAGGGATAACAGGCTGATCTCCCCCAAGAGTTCACATCGACGGGGAGGTTTGGCACCTCGATGTCGGCTCATCGCAACCTGGGGCGGAAGTACGTCCCAAGGGTTGGGCTGTTCGCCCATTAAAGCGGTACGTGAGCTGGGTTCAGAACGTCGTGAGACAGTTCGGTCCATATCCGGTGTAGGCGCAAGAGCATTGAGAGGAGTTCTCCCTAGTACGAGAGGACCGGGAGGAACGCACCGCTGGTGTACCTGTTATCGTGCCAACGGTAGACGCAGGGTAGCCAAGTGCGGAGCGGATAACCGCTGAAAGCATCTAAGTGGGAAGCCCACCTCAAGATGAGTGCTCTCACTACTTTAAGTAGGTAAGGTCACGGGAAGACTACCCGTTTATAGGTGTTCGGTGGAAATGCAGTAATGTATGCAGCCTAGACACACTAACAGACCGAGGACTTGACCTCATTTCTCTTTTCACTTCTGACTATGCAGCCTTCTTTGTTTCTNATTTAGACGCTTAAGCAAGGATTATGAGGTGTATTCAGATGTGAGTGAAGCCATGATTTATGGCTCTCTAATTCACCTTATGGTTAGGCGACTGGCCAATTTAATATTTACTTTATAAATCAGCTCTTAGATAAAAGCTTTACTTATTGAGTCAGAATTTGTACTTACTATAAAAGCTGGCAGAAACAGTCTATAATTCATTAAAAACCTCTGCTTTTGCTGAGAGCTAACAGCTAATAGCTGTTTGGGCAGCATTCCGCAGGAAATGCTTACTTAGTTTGTGGCAACTGACTTAAAAAATCAGGTCTCAAACCTCCCTTTTTAATGAGGATAAAACAGAAAATTCTGCATCTTCTCGCCTTTTTATTATAGGAGGTACTAAAAAAGGAGGCTATAGCAATCATAAATCATTTGTAAAAAATCTAAGGATATATAAAAATTCTGAAACTTTTACCGAATAATTAAGGTTTAAAGCCTCTCCTTTAAAGGAGAAACAAGACAAATTTTTCCTTTGAGCCAATCCTCTTATTTTCAAGGAGAGGTAATAATTAATAATTAATAATTAATAATTAATAATTAATAATTATTAAACCCTATTCTCTGTTCCCTAAATTCAAAGATTTTTTACCCGCAACTGAAATAGTATTGCTATAACTGATATAGCGTTTTCAAATGAGATGAAATGTCAAACAAGAGTTGGTTATTTACTAACAGTAAAAATCCGGTAAACCTTCTTGCCTGTTCCCTGTTGCCTGTTCCCTGTTCCCTGTTCCCTGTTGCCTGTTGCCTAAAAGCGACGAGTTTTTTTTACGCAACTCAAAAGAAATTACTATAACTGATAACTGAATTTACTCCTTATTTAATACTTAATAATCATATAGTTATGACAATAAAAGATTCTTCCAGTCCACTCAAATTTATCAAATTAATCCAAGAAAACTTTCTATTTTTTAGATTAGGTTTATATCAAATGGGGTTAGGAACAATGTCAGTTTTAACACTTGGAGTTTTGAACCGAGTGATGATTACTGAATTAACAATACCTGCCACAATTGTAGCATTTACTTTATCATTATATCAATTTATGGCACCAGCAAGGGTTTGGTTTGGTCAAATGTCTGATGTTAAACCTTTGTTTGGTCAACACCGTACAGGTTATATGTGGATAGGGGCAGTTTTGTTTACTTTAACTGCTTTTATTGCTGTACAAGTTATGTGGCAGGTTGGTGATAGTTTAGAAGTGAATGGTTGGACGAATCCCACATTTTTTTGGGTGGGAATGTTGGGTTTAATGTTTATAATTTATGGTTTGGCTTTAAGTGCAAGTTCCACACCTTTTGCTGCATTATTGGTAGATATTTCTGATGAAGATAATCGTTCTAAAGTTGTTGGTATAGTTTGGTCGATGTTGATGGTAGGAATTATTATTGGAGCAATTACCAGTAGTGTTTTACTTAAACAAGTTGGTGTAGGAGCACCATTAGAAACTGTAAAGGCATCTGTTAATAGTTTGTTTATTAAAGTGCCAGCAATTGTGTTAATTTTTGCCTTTATTTCCACAGTGGGTGTTGAACAAAAATATTCTCGTTATCGCACTCGTTCAACTATTGCTAATCGGGAAGATAAAGTTACTTTAGGAACAACTTTAAAAGTTTTAAGAGCTAGTCGTCAAACAGGTTTATTTTTTACATTTGTATTTGTATTAATTATTAGTTTATTTATGCAGGATGCAGTTTTAGAACCCTATGGTGGAGAAATATTTTCGATGCCAATTTCTGAAACTACAAGATTGAATGCTGTATCGGGTATGGGAACTTTAATCGGATTAGGTACAACGGGATTTTTAGTAGTACCAAGATTGGGTAAGAAAAATTCTCTCAAAGTGGGATGTGTAGCAACAACAATTAGTTTTATTTTGATAGTTATGTCGGGGTTTACTGGCAACCCTGCTTTATTTAAGGGAGCTTTATTTTTATATGGTTTAGCTGCTGGTTTAACTACTACTGCTTCTCTAAGTTTAATGTTAGATTTAACCGTGGCAGAAACAGCAGGAACTTTTATCGGTGCTTGGGGATTAGCTCAAGCAATGGCAAGAGGATTATCTACAGTTATTGGTGGTGCGGCTTTAGATTTAGGTAGACTTTTATTCAATATTCCAATGCTTGCTTATGGCTTAGTTTTTCTCATGGCAGGAATAGGAATGATACTGTCGATTTTTCTGTTAAATCGAGTCAATGTACGAGAATTTAAAGATAATTCAAAACAAGCGATCGCCACTATTTTAGAAGGAGAATTAGATTAATTAATAATTAATAATTAATAATTAATAATTAATAATTAGGGTTTGCGCTCAAAAGTCTTTTAGTAGGAGTAGGAGACAGGAGACAACCCACCCGCGGGTGGGTTGGGAATGAGCGAGGAGGTTTGAAGAAGAATTCAGTATACAGAATTATGGAGAGAAATTAGGTTGGAGTTTGATGGATAAAAGTAGCAATTTTTTAGTATCCCTATCATATTTTTCCTGCTTACTTCTTACTTGTTACTTCTTACAGATAAATTGAGGGATAAAAATTTCTCAAGTAATCCTGATTAACCATCATCTAGGTATGAGGTGGTGGGTGAATAAATTATTTGGGGATAGGTGGTAAAAGCTCAGTTTTGAACAAGAACTCAGAATATAGGAGTCTAGAGAGAAATTAGATTGGGGTTTGATTAACAATAATGGCAATTTTTCCGTATCTCCATCATATTTTCTCTTCTTACTCCCTACTTCTTACTTGTTACTTCTTACAGATAAATGGAGGGATAAAAATTCCTCAAGTAATCCTGATTAACCATCATCTAGGTATGAGGTGGTGGGTGAATAAATTATTTGGGGATGGGTGGCAAAAACTCAGTTTTGAACAAGAAGTTCAGAATACAGGAATCTGGAGAGAAATTAGGTTGAGGTTTGATGAACAAGAGTGGTAATTTTTCCGTACCCTAATTATCTTACTTGTTACTTCTTACAGATAAATGGAGGGATAAAAATTCCTCAAGTAATCCTGATTAACCATCATCTAGGTATGAGGTGGTGGGTGAATAAATTATTTGGGGATAGGTGGTAAAAGCTCAGTTTTGAACAAGAACTCAGAATATAGGAGTCTGGGGATAAATTAGATGGGGGTTTGATTAACAATAATGGCAATTTTTCCGTATCTCCATCATTTTTTATCTTCTTACTCCCTACTTCTTACTTGTAACTTCTTGCAGATAAATTGAGGGATAAAAATTTCTCAAGTAATCCTGATTAACCATCATCTAGGTATGAGGTGGTGGGTGAATAAATTATTTGGGGATAGGTGGTAAAAGCTCAGTTTTGAACAAGAACTCAGAATATAGGAATCTAGAGAGAAATTAGATGGGGGATGGGTGGCAAAAACCAAGTTTTGAATAAGAAGTCAGAATACAGGAATCTAGAGATAAATTAGGTTGGGGTTTGATTGAAAAAAGTAGCAATTTTTCAGTCTCCCCATCATATTTTTCCTTTTTATTCCCTAGTTCTTGCTTGTTAATTCTTAGAGATAAATTCCGGGATAAAATTCTTCAACTCATCCCGAACCCCCATAATATTTTCCTTTTTACTCCCTAGCTCTTGCTGGTTAATTCTTAGAGATAAATTCCGGGATAAAAATTCTTCAACTCATCCCGAACCCCCATAATATTTTTCTTCTGAATTCCTAGCTCTTGCTGGTTAATTCTTGGGAATAAATTCCGGGATAAAAATTCCTTGAGTAATTCCGAACGCCGATCATATTTTCCTTCTGAGTTCTGAATTATTGCTGATTAATTCTTGAGGATAAATTCCGGGATAAAAATTCCTTGAGTAATTCCGAACGCTCATCATATTTTCCTTTTTACTCCCTAGTTCTTGCTGATTAGTTCTTGAGGATAAATTCAGGGATACTCCATTTTTTGACTGACCTTAATTCTTTCCACACCAGAATAAATATTAAATTTTTTCCCCCGCAAAAATCCAACCAAAGTAATATTAAATTCCCTAGCTATTTCTACTGCTAAACTACTAGGCGCAGAAACAGCACAAACTATCGGCACACCTACAGTTATACACTTTTGTATAATCTCAAAACTCGACCGCCCACTCACCATAATAATATGATTATTTAAAGGTAATATACCTGCTAAAAATTCTGACCCTATCAACTTATCTAAAGCATTGTGTCTACCAACATCTTCTCGCAATTTCAACAATTCTCCTTGAGTATCAAATAAAGCAGCAGCGTGTAAACCACCAGTAGATTTAAACACCCTTTGAGCATTGCTTAATTTCTCAGGCAAACTATAAATAACTTCCGCCGGAACTTCTGATTTTAAAGGAATAGCTGAAAAACCTTTAATATGCAGAGATTCTATACTTGCTTTACCACAAATTCCACAAGCGCTAGAGGAAAAAAAATGCCTTTCTAAGGTTTTTAAGTTTGGTTTTAATTCAGACTTAAGAGTGACATTAACAATATTTTGGAGTTGTTCCCCATCAATTTCTGGGTCTACACAATAACTAATTTTTTCAATATCTTCACGATTTTTGATAATTCCTTCACTATAGAGAAATCCTGCTGCTAAATCAAAATCATTTCCTGGAGTCCGCATAGTAACTGCTATAGTTTGTTTCGGAAAAGTCAGACGAATTTCTAAAGGTTCTTCTGTTACTAATTGGTCATAACGAGTAAAAGAAATGCGCTCTTCTACTACTAAAATTTGTGCTTTAGTTTTGCTACTAGGAGAATAGTTCATATTTTTTTTCCTAATCTTTTTATTTTGTCTTTACTTATTGCTATTTTCCATTCACTTTTTGTTTTTTCCTGTACCATTTTGAAATTCTTTGGAGACTTTTTGCTCCATTCTCTGACTGTAAGCATTCAGCTATCAGCCATCAACTATCAGCTAAGGTTAAAAAATTAGCAAATTTGAGCAGTTATTAAATTTTATTCGTCAAAATCGGTCAGATAATAAATAAACCATAAGCACAAAAAGTTTCAGCGTCTAGGTTTGGTTAAAAGGGAATAACTCTATTAACTAACACAATATTATAGCTATTCGTCGTAATCCACTAATCATTCTTTTCGACTAAGTATATAGGCAGGAATAAACGTAACTATGTAACGAAATATTTATGCAGTCTAAACTTTTGAGATTACTTCTTTCCACTCTGTTCCAGTCTCTTCGGACGTAGTTGTAAATTTTCCCTCCTACATACTTATATTAATAACTATTAACTAATAACTGAAATGACAGATACTATTAATCCTACCATTGATTTATTTCTCTATGACCTGAGAAACAGTCTCGGTGATGATGAAAAGGACATAGACCAAAAACGCCAATATTTTTATCAAAAATTCCATGAAACTATTAGGGAAAAATTAAAACAAAACGAGGAAGATAATAACGAAAATCAAAACCTAGAAGTAGAATATATTCACCTACTAAAATCTGTTTATGCTCCTTTAGATTCTGATACCTCCCTAGAAAATTGTTATTACTATCCAGTACGACAAAGAATTAATTGCTGTGGTAGGTACAGGAGTAGTTGTTGCTGGTTTGACAGGAGATAATGCCACAAAAAAATGTAAATCTATTTTCGGCGATAAATTTTTCCTTTGTCAAAATACATTGATATATAAACTAATATTAGTTTTGATTGTTAGTTTCTTAGCCTGGTTTTTCAGAAGATATATATTAAAGCGGCCTTGAAGAAGGCAGAAGGCATAAATGATGTCTACCTATTTATTCTCTTATTCTTTACTTTTTCTCAGCAAAAACTCATGTAAAAGTGTTTTAAATAAAAATATATAACTAGATAAATTTTCACAAGATATAAATCATACTTTGTGAAAATTTCCTTAATGTGTATCATCTTCAGCTTGATTATTTGGTAGATATAATGAATTGGGAAAAATTTGAACAAGATTTATCTATGACCGATACAACTACAAATGAACAATTGACTGCTAACTATAATATTGAAAATGCAGTTTTAGAACGTTATCAAGCAGGCGCTCAACAAGTACAACCAGCTTTATGTTGCCCGACTGAATATGAGGAAAATTATCTAGATATTTTACCTCAAGAAATTATTCAAAAAGATTATGGTTGTGGCGACCCTACTCTTTATATTTCTCCTGGAGAAACAGTTGTAGATTTAGGTTCGGGTGCTGGAAAAAATTGCTATATTATTGCTCAAAAGGTTGGTGCTGAAGGGCAAGTAATAGGAGTAGATTTTAATGATGATATGTTAGGATTAGCTCGAAAATATCAAGATGAAATAGCTACTAAAATTGGATTCAAAAATACCAAATTTGTCAAAGGAAAAATTCAGGATTTAGCCCTTGAATTAGACATAGTTGAACAGTGGCTTACCGCAAATCCAATTACTTCTATTGATGCTCTAGCAGCTTTTGAATCAGAATGTAATGCTCTCCGCAAAGAACAGCCTTTAATTCCAGATAATAGTGTTGATGTAGTAATTTCTAATTGTGTATTGAATTTAGTTCGTCCCCAAGATAAAGAAAAACTATTTAGTGAAATTTATAGAGTCTTAAAGCGAGGTGGTAGAGCAGTTATTTCTGATATTGTCTGCGATGAAGACCCCACTCCAGGCATTATTAATGACCCGGAATTATGGAGTGGTTGTATTGCTGGAGCATTTCGAGAAGATGTTTTTATGAAAATGTTTGAAAAAGCTGGTTTTTACGGGGTTGAAATTCTCAAACGTCAAGAAAAACCATGGCAAGTAATAGATGGAATTGAATTTAATTCTGTGACAGTTCGTGCTTTTAAAGGAAAAGAAGGAGAATGTTTAGAAAGGAATCAGGCTGTAATTTACAAAGGTCCTTGGAAAAAGGTAGTTGATGATGATGGTCATACTTTGTACAGAGGTCAAAGAATGGCTGTTTGTGATAAAAATTTCAAAATTTATACAGACCAAAATGGTCCTTATCATCAAGATTTTTTGCCTGTTGAACCTTATACAGATATTCCATTAAATTTAGCAAAACAATTTAATTGCCGACGTTCTAAAAATAGGTATCCGAAGGAAACTAAAGGTTTAGATTATCGAGTTACAAGTGTTAATGATAATACTGAGTGTTGTGGTCCTTCAGATTGTGGTTGAGTTAAATCAAAAATCGCCTTAAATCACAGACTGAGATAATTCTAATATTATGTCTTGTTTAATACTTATAAATCATGGAGTACCTGAGCAGGGATAGATTTGCCGTTAAAGTGAGAATATAATTTTTTTCATCACTAATTAAAGGGATATGCTATTAATGCTCCGACTTTAAATACAGTAGAAACGAGAGACTAATTTCTACTGTATTTTTTTGTATAGCAGAAGAAAGAAGAAGGAAAAATCTGACTTTGTCTGAGTTTTCAGTTTTTGATATGTTTTCACCTTTCTTTCGACTACTATAAATAATCATTTAGGATTACTATTAAGCCTACATTCGGCACTTCAAAATGTAGATTGTTAGCTATTTAGAATTAATTTAAACTCCTTCCTTAAGGGCGGGGTATTATTTTTATTTATCTGTACGTACGTTGTATGCAACGTCCCTACCCACTCCTCCTCCTGGTAGGGGTTAGGGGGTGGGTCCCACACTCAATAAAATGTAGAAAAATTTTTGAGAAATGGTATTACTTCTTCCCTCTTCCTTCTTCCCTCTTCCTTCTTCCTTCTTCTAATCAGTTATGATAAAATGTCATAGCTATATCCAGTTCCACAAATATACCATTCCATAAATTTTGAAGCTGTTTGAGCTATTACCAGTTACTAATTACCCATGAATTAATAAAATGCCTAACTCAAATTTTCAACCTTTAGATAATTATTCAGTTGAGTCAGAAGAAAATAAAAATGACCAAAATGACAAAATGGAAGTTATAGAATCTTATAATCCTGAAACTAAGGTAATGCTGGAGCGGTTTATTTTAGTATTAATAGCAATTGGATTAATCCTAGGAGCAATTTTATCGGTTGGAGTTGTTTATATTCTTGATAAAACTGGATTTACAACTCCCCCCAGTCAACCACAAATAAATTTAGGAAACTAAAAAGCTACAGCTCTATTTCAATTATTATCTATTTAGATGGTAAACATAATTAGTGAGTAGATCAAAACTATCTGAGTAGTTGTTTTTTTGTATTTACTTATGTGATAATATCTAATAATCTAAGAATATAATATTTAGTAATATTTAGGGATTTAATTATGACAGATTCTCAACAAGTTCCTGTAGATGAAAAATTTGTGCCTTTTCTTCAGAAAGTTCAAACTCAAGCAGGATTACCAGATATTTACGATGCCAGAGATATTAGTGTTATTGTATTTCGTACAATGCGAGATTTAATGACCACAGAAGCATCTAATCAGGTAGCTTCAGATTTAAGTTCCAGTAGTGAAAAACCAGACCCAGATGAAATAGCAGAACTCTGGAAAGATAATAATCCACTTGTTGCTTTTCTGAGTAAAATTCGACCACCACTTCAATTTGATGGTGATACTTTTATTTTCCGAGTTAATCAAGAATCAGGTGTTCCTAAAGGAGTAGCACCGGAAACTGTAATTAAAGCTGTTTTTTCCGCGACAAAGGAAGAACTATCTCCAGAAAGAATTCAAGAAATAGCTAGTTTTCTGCCAGATAAAGTTAAGGTTATGTGGAACGAAGCTTAGGAAATTAATATTTTTTCCACGCTTTAAAATGACTAGGTTTGTTAGTGCAGGATTTTTTAGGAAAGGAGGAATAAAGAAGGAATAGAAAATATTTTTGGGGATTTTCAGTACTACTATAGTTATCCTAGATAGAATATGAACATTAGCTATATATCAACAGAAGTAAGACTCAATATTTTAGATAACTAAAATTTGTTCAAAATCTATTTAGGACAGCTATATATAATAATCTTCGGCTTTGTTGCAAAGATTTGCTGATAATTTTAATTAACTTATTCCTGATTTTTCATCACAGTAAATACCAGAATTAAATTTAATCTTATACTTGACCAAAACAAAATCTCACTAATCACAACTACTATCATCTCCATCAAAGAATTTTTGGGTGCATCTCATATTTGCAAAAATACTTTTTTCCTATATATTTCCTATTTCCTGTTCCCTGTTCCCTGTTCCCTAAAAGGGATAAATTTTTGGCTTTATTCAAAATTGAGATGCACCGGAATTTTTGAGATTTTGACTTCAGTTAGCCTTCTACGGAGAACTGTGTTAACAGTTGTATAATTCGGGTCTCATACCTGTCACAAAGGCGCATCACTAAATTTCTTTAAATAAGTCTAGTGCAGGATGGCGGAAATAACTAACCAGTTAAAAAAAGGTTCAAAAGCTTGTACAATAACCTTTCTTCCCTTCAGCATAGCTGCCTTTTTGCACTAAGGGTCTTATACCAAAAAGTCAAGCAGAGGTCTTAAACCTTGAATTATTCGATAAAATTACCTGCAAAACTATTCAATAATTTGCTTTTCTGCCGACTCCTGACTCCCTAATTTAAAGTACAGGAACTTATAGATAATTATAGGTCCTCGCCTATTTCTTAATTATTTCTCAGGTTAGATTCAGTTTACTTAGATTTAATTATAAATGTCTGTAATTAATAATTAAATTAAAAATTAAATAAATTGAATTTTATCAAATATCGCTATTTTCTGATATTTGCTATTACTGTGATATTTAAGTTTAGGAATAACTACTGATTGTTTCCCTAACTCTAATTCAACCATTAAATAAAATACTAATAAAAGTGGAGCGATCGCCCAAAACTCTTACCCTACCCTAGTAAAAATCTCTGTACTGGTAAAAATTCTTAAACAAACATCTACAGAAAAATAGAATAGCTACCTGTGGAACTGACCTCATAACCTACTTTAGTCAAAGTTAATTAGTGCGAGGAAGCGGTAAATACAATTGTCGATCAAAAACTTTATTTAAACTATAGTAAACGACTACAAAACTTACTGAAAAAATATATGTGTGGCTATTTAAATAAAGTGGTAATTAATGATTAAATTCATACTATTACATCAAATATAATGATAGAAAATTTCAGGAAAATGTAAATGTAAAATTGGCTTATATCAATATTTATCTGTTAACAAAATATTTTTATTTCACAAGTTTTTCAACTCCTTATTGTCAAATAATAACAATGATTCAGACAGCTTTTACACCTTTCAGAACCAAACTTAATAAAACCCTAACTAAGAAAAAAATTACTGTTTTACAAATTAATCTTGGTAAACGTTGTAATCTTGCCTGTACCCATTGTCATGTCGAAGCAAGTCCGAAACGAACAGAAGAACTTTCCCCAGAAATTTGCGAACAATTAATTGAACTAATTAATAGATTTCCTCAAATTCAAACAGTTGACTTGACTGGTGGTGCTCCGGAAATGAATTATGGTTTTCAACAATTAGTTAAAGCTGCTAGAACAAATAAAAAAGAAGTGATTGTTCGTTCTAATTTAACGATTTATTTTGTGAAAGGATTTACAGATATTCCAGAATATTGTGCTGAAAATCAACTGAGAATTGTGGCATCATTGCCTTGTTATTTAGAAGATAATGTCGATCAAATGCGCGGTTATGGTGTGTATAGTGAATCAATTAAAGCATTGCAATGGTTAAACAAATTAGGATATGGAAAAGATCCAAATCTTATCTTAGATTTAGTTTATAATCCTCCCGTTCCCAATAAAAATAAATTTACCCTTCCTCCTCATCAAAAAAATCTAGAAGAAGATTATAAAAAATATTTAAAAGAAAATTTTAACATCAACTTTAACCAACTGTTTACAATTACAAATTTACCCATAGGTAGAACTAAACTATATTTGCAAAATAGAAAAATATATCAGCCTTATCTAGATTTTTTGGAGTCAAATTTTAATTCTGAAACTGTAGAAAATTTAATGTGTCGAAATGAATTATCAATTGATTATTTAGGTAATGTCTATGACTGTGACTTTAATCAGATGGAAAATATCCCATCTCAAACTAAGAAAAGTGAAAAAATTACAGTAGCTAAGTTATTAGAAGTTAATAGTTTAGACATAATTGAACAAGTGCAGACAGCAAATTATTGTTACGGTTGTACAGCAGGTTGTGGCTCTAGTTGCAGTGGGTCATTAATATAATTTAGAGCGAGTAAAAAATATAGTTGAAATTAATCCTTACATAGTAGCTTGGGGATTAATTTAGAGGTGTTTAATTTCCTGAATTCCCAAATCTATGATAATATCTAAATTAGCAATACCATACATTACTAACTGACATACAAAGCCAGCAAATTATTACCAAAATCAATGCTAGAAACATCACTAAAATTATCTCCTACTTCTATAGCAGCAAGCTTTCAGGCACTTTCTGACCCATTACGAATTAAAATATTAGAACTATTGCGTACACAAGAACTATGTGTGTGTGATATATGCGATCGTCTTCAAGTGTCTCAGTCCAAACTGTCTTTTCATCTCAAAAATCTCAAAGAAGCTGCTTTAGTTAAAAGTCGCCAGGATGGTCGTTGGATATATTACAGTCTTAATTTATCTCAACTTAAAAGTTTAGAAAAATACCTATCAGAATATCAAAAAACTAGCCCTTTACCAGCTCACCTTTGTGTCAATAATGATTAACTGAAATGCCTGGTTAAAGATATTTGGGAGTAAGAAAATCATGGTAATACTAATATCATCTCTGCTTAAAAAGCGTTTCAGTCTGGAAAGGGGATGCGCAACCCCTCCTAAAATTAAGCAACAAGCTAGAAGTCGAGGATGTTTTACCCAAACTTTTCCTGGCGGACTGCTCCGCAAACAGGTGCCTAATTATATGCACAAATTTTTTGGCTGATAGCTGAATCGCTAATAGCTGATAGCTAGTTAATTCACAATCAAAAAATATCTATCCTATTGTCATTTTGCCTTCTCTCTTTTCCTTGTTTCCCATAATTTATACTAAAGCTCATGCATTAAAAAAAATTGATGATTATCCTCTACTTCCTCCTTTCATCAACAATCTTAAGTAAACAAAATTATGACTCCAGTTTTTATAATAATAAACATTATAGATAATACATATAAAATCATGCCCCCTAAATTAATTCTGAATAGATAGGTGCTTTAACTCATCTCATATCTCATAATTTAACTAACATAATATCTTATAAATAGTCGTAAAAAATATTTAATCCACTCTATAGCACTATAGTTTATAGAATAGATAACTAGACTATATTTTATTATTCCAAATAATGACTAACCAACAAATAGAACGAAACATTAGACTCTTGCTCGAAACTCGCGAATGTCCAAACTGTTACTTAGAAGGAGCCAGACTGGGAGGTGTAAATCTAGGAGGAGCCAATCTTGGAGAAGCAAAATTACCAGTAGCTAACCTAGCAGGAGCAAAGTTAGGAGGGGCGAACTTAGGAGGAGCGAACTTAGGAGGAGCTTACTTAGGAGGAGCTTACTTAGGAGGAGCGAACTTAGGAGGAGCTTACTTAGAAGGTGCCAATTTAGAAGGAGCTTACTTAAGTGGAGCGAACTTAGGAGGAGCTTACTTGGAAGGTGCCAATTTAGCAGGAGCAAATCTAGAAGGTGCCAATTTAGGAGGAGCAAACCTCGAAGGAGCTAGTATAGAAGGGGCACTCCTCAGCGGTGCAATTATGCCAGATGGTGCAAGACATGAGTAAGTGAAATTAGGTGAAGTTGAGTAATTCCCATGCTTTTTTCTGTTTAAGTTTAACAATAGTTTGGAAAATACTTGCTTCATCTTGATCAGATTCAGGATGAATGGCCTTCAAAATTATGCATCCTATACATTTTGTTAAGTGGATATATAAAAAAGTCCATTCTTACAGAATACCAATATCAGTAATTTTAGTTTCTGGTGGAGCAATTCTGAGTTTATTATTTTTCAGGTACTTAGGAGCATTGCAGCAACTAGAGCTAGCTGTATTTGATGGGATGATCCGCCTGGGACCAGATCGAATCTCTGACCCCAGACTATTAATAGTAGAGCTTACTGAAGAAGATATTCAATTTTTGGAACAGTGGCCAATATCCGATAGAAATTTAGCAGATGTTTTAGCCTCTCTACAAGAGCATCAACCCTCAGTAATAGGTGTAGATATATACCGAGATGTCCCGAAATATCCTGGTTATACAGAATTAGTAGAACAACTACAGAAACCGAATGTTTTTGGCATTACTTTTATTGGCAATCAATCTGTGAGTACAATACTACCACCCCCTAGTATTCCAAAGGAAAGAATTGGTTTTAATAATATTCCTCTGGACCCAGATGGTGTAGTTCGTCGCTATTCATTTTTTATTAATAATGATGAAGAAACAATGGTGGCGTTTGCCTTACATTTAGCTCTTGCTTATCTCCAAAAATATGAAATATTTCCTCAGATAAATGAAAATAACGAATATAAATTAGGTGACGCAATATTTAAAAAATTACAACCAAACTCTGGAGGATATCAACAAATTGATGCTCAGGGATATCCAATTTTAATTAATTATCGTAATTCTAAATCTATAGCTCCAAAAATTACGATCAAAGATGTTTTATTAGGTAATTTTGACCCCGAATTAGTTAAAAACAAAATTGTCATAATTGGTAATACAGCTCCTAGTAGCAACGACTTTTCTTTTACTCCTTACAGTTTTGCTCAGTTAAACTTATTAAAGTCAAAGATGTCAGGAGTAGAGATTCATGCCCAAGCTACCAGTCAAATTATTAGTGCAGTTCTTGACGCTCAAAAGCTATTTTGGTACTGGGATGAATCAACGGAAATACTATGGATTTTTAGTTGGTCAATAGTCAGTGGTAGTATTGCTTGGCATATCAGACGACCTTTAATTTTGCTGCTAATTAATTTTCTAATTTTAGGAATTTTAACAGCTATTAGTTATGGCATTTTTATCAAAATGGGATGGATACCTGTAGCAGCACCAATATTAGGAATAGTTATGACAAGTGGGGTAGTAATAGTCTACAAAATTCAGGAATCATGGCAACAACAAAATATGGTGATGAAATTATTAGGTCAACAAACTTCTCCAGAGATTGCTCAGGCTCTTTGGCAGGAACGTTCATATCTGATTAATAGTGGAATTTTACCACCAAAAACAGTTACAGCAACAATATTATTTACTGACTTAAAAAACTTTAGTACTATCTCTGAAAAAAAAACTTCTGAAGCTTTAATGAATTGGTTAAATGAATATCTGAGTGCCATGACAGATATTGTGATAAATCATCACGGAATAGTCAACAAATTTACTGGAGATGGAGTTATAGCAGTATTTGGAATACCAGTACCCCGTACCAGTGTTGAAGAGATTGCTATAGATGCGCAAAATGCAGTTAATTGTGCTTTAGCAATGGCTCAACATCTATCACAATTAAATCAAAAATGGCAACAACAAAATTCTCCAGAATTGAAAATGCGTGTAGGAATTTATACTGGAACTGTGACGGTTGGTAGTTTAGGTGGAAAAAATCGCTTAGAATATGGAGTAATTGGCGATAGTGTTAATATTGCTTCTCGTTTAGAAAGTTTTGATAAAGAACGTCATCCAGGAATTTGTCGCATTTTGATTGCTCAGGAAACTTTGGAATATTTAGATAAAAGATTTTCAGTAGAACCCTGGGGGGATTTAAATTTAAAAGGAAAAAAAATACCAGTAAATGTATATTTAGTTACTGGGAAAAACTATTTTTAAATTAACTATAAACAACAAACAATTTGAAACTTTTACTCCTTATCAATTTTGCTATTTTTCTACAACCACAAAATATATTAAACTATTTATCAAAACTCTAGTGCAAAATTGCATAAGTAAGTATATGGGTAGAAATAAATGTAATATACAGCATCCGAACTAGGAACATTTGGGAGCAAATTGTGAGGAAAGCAATTTTCATTAATTGATAATTACCTCTGGTTAAAACCGTTATGGAATTGAATATAAGGAAATATTATTTCTTCTCTTGGTCCATTGGATATGGTTAGGAAACCCATCTATCCCACCCAACGGGTGCGCTGCAAAGAGAGAACTCCGTTCCGCTGTCGCGTTTCGCGTCAGCGTTGCGTTACGCCAGTTTTGCGAAGCAAAAGCAAACGACCGCTTTTTTCCCCTTAAAAGGAGAGACTTTAAACTAGAATTATTTAATTATTAATTATTAATTATTAATTATTCGGTAACTATGGGATTATTTTCTTGGTTTACTCTGTAAACAGACCTCGCTTCGGAAATTTTAGATTTAATTTCACTTACCTACTTCAATAATCAGTTAAAATCATGTTAAAAAGTTGATTCTACAAGCTTTATTCCCTTCTGCTTCCTCCCTTATATATAAAAAATTAATAAATGTTTACTACAAATAGCTATGGTATTTCTTAGGAGTCTACCCACCCCTCGCCCCTAACCCCTCCCAGGAGGGGAAGTTAGAAGTCAGGAGTCAAAATAAATAGCTTCGATGCCATTTCTTAGTTCAGAACTTATCTTATTAGCCAAAGATAAATCTCCTATAAAGTCTTTTTATTGCCCTGATTATTCGTAACATTCTTTTTGAGAAATGGTATTATACCTTCTTGCACTAGCTACTGACAAAATTCATAAATGGATCAACTATAATAGTAATAAGTAATTACAACATTTACCCAAAAAAGGATTTCAGAATATGTATCTACAAAGTTTCCGTTTTTCTATTACTCTCAAAACTATGGTTTTGACATTAGTTTTAGGATTATTTACTACTTCTTTTCCCAGCAGTACATCGGCAAATTCTACTAATTCTGCTAGTTCAACTCATGGTAAAGCAGATACTACTCTAGGTATTTCTCAAAATACCTTAGCAAATATTACTCCTAGAGTCGAAGGCGGTTCAACAGGTACTTATGGTGGAGGATCGCGAGGACAAGATAATTGTATAGATGAGGATCAAAAACCTCTAACTCCTCTAATTCCCAAGCTCAATCAAACACAAGAATTAACCCTAGTAACTTTAGCCTCACATCCAACAATTTATATGTATGTGCCAGAAAACACAGCTATAGCTGGAGAATTTATTTTGAAAGACTCCAGTCAAAAAATAGTTTATGAAAAGCTATTACCAGTGTCAAATAGTCAGGGGATTATACGCATTAAAATTCCCAGCAATCAACCAGAATTAAAAGTAGGTGAAAATTATCAATGGACATTCTCTTTGAGCTGCGAAGGAAGTGGTTATGGAACTATTGTTCAAAGCTCAATTAAAAGAGTTAATCCCAACCCAAATTTGACACAAGAACTACAGCAAACATCAGAGAGCGACCGCTGGTTAATTTATTCGGACGCAGGTATATGGCACGAAAAACTGGATGCCTTAGCAGAAAAAATTAGTTCTAATCCGAACGATCAAGAACTTAAATCACAATGGCAAAATCTGCTCAATTCAGTAGGTTTAAATGATGTAGCTACAGAGCCATTAAATTCAAGTGATTAATAAGTTAATTTGATCGACAAATTAGTCATATAACCTGACTACTTAACAAATAAGGTATGCATAAGGATAACTATTTTGGAATTACTAGAAAAATATCTGTTAGAAAACTAGGTATCACATCTAAATTTAATTAACACCTTTTTCTAACAGTCATTCAATTTTAAATGTTTACCAAGCATCTCTTTGAATCAAGCAACTCAGTTAAACATAAGTATCAGAGATATCTAATAAACCCTCAAAAAAATTATCCTAAAATACCCCATAGTCAGAATCGATGTTAAATGAAAATTAGATAAAAATCTGATAAGACTACAATTAAAATCAAGGTTTGTACCTCTATATACGAGTATCATATACATTAATACCAACGATTATTGTAAATTCTGTATATAGATGAATAAACTAGAACAAGAAACAAAAAAAAAGCCAAAATTAAACAAGCTACTCAAACCACTATTAATCGTTTTTGTAGTAGCAACTCTCCTAATTATTGCTCATAAATTTAACGCTCAACAACTCTTGATAAATGCTCTAGATTGGATCAAAACTCTTGGCCCTTGGGGTCCGATAGCCTTTATCATTATTTATATCCTGGCCACAGTTTTATTCCTTCCAGGTTCACTACTAACTCTAGGTGCAGGTCTGCTATTCGGCCCGATTTTCGGTTCTATCTATGTTTCTGTTGCTTCCACTATCGGTGCAACTTGTGCCTTCCTAGTCGGTCGCTATCTGGCACGAGGTTGGGTGTCCAAACAGATAGAAGGAAATGAAAACTTTAAGGCCATTGATGAAGCAGTAGCTGACGAAGGATGGAAAATTGTGGGACTAACTCGCTTATCTCCTATTTTTCCTTTTAACCTGCTCAACTATGCTTTTGGCCTAACCCAAGTATCTTTACCAGATTATTTTTTCGCTTCTTGGATTGGGATGATGCCAGGAACAGTAATGTATGTATATCTTGGTTCCCTAGCTGGCAGTTTGGCAACTTTGGGCACAGAAGGAGGAACACGCACTACAGCAGAATGGATTCTTTATGGAGTAGGTCTAATAGCCACAATTGCTGTAACCGTTTATGTGACAAAAATTGCTAGAAAAGCTCTACAGAAGAAAATTTCTTAATTTTTTACTTCCATACGCAAACCCTAAATACTTAGAGCTTGCTGATTAAATATCAAAGCATTGACTAATATTTGTTGTAGCATTTTTTGGTCTAAAAAATTGTAATTAATTGAATTATAAATCGCTATAATTTATGACCAAAGAATAGGTTCAATAATTGATAATTGATAATTACCTATCCCTAAAAGGAAGAGGATTGAATAAAAGGAAAATATTTTCTTGTTTCTCCTCATTAGGAGAGGATTTTTACCTTAATTATTCGGTAAATACTATTTCTTGGTGTGGGATGAGCTGTCGCTGTACTCTACAAAGGGATGAAAAGCGGTCGAGGGATGGGGAGGAGAGTTTTCGGAGCCATATAATCGACTAAGAGAAAGTAAACTTCAGTATTTCAGTGCCTCATACTTCAGCGGTTGGTACTGATAACTGATATAGTGTTTCTCAAATTAGTGAGATACAGTTGTTTTTCTTTTTTTCTATCCCCTGTTTCTCGAATTACCGAATAATTAATAATTATTAATTAAATAATTCAGCTTACTCTGCTGACCCTTTCAAAGGGAAAAAAAGTGCTAGGATATTTCCTTATATTCAATTCCGTAACGGTTAAAACCCGAGGTAATTATCCATTATCTATTATCCATTAATGAATATTCCCTACTCCTTAAAACAAACGAATGCGCGTACCTCAACAATATGATAATTGCTATAACTGATAACTGATAACTGATAACTGATAACTGAAATGACTCTCAAAGCTATTTTGTTCGATTTTAATGGTGTAATTATTAATGATGAATTTATCCATGAAAAATTAATAGAACAAGTATTAATTGATGAAAATTTGCTACTTAGACCAGGAGAATACAACCAATTCTGTTTAGGAAGAAGCGATAGTGCTTGTTTAGAAGGAATACTTACAGAAAGAGGTAGATATATTAATGAAGGATATTTAGACCAACTAATTAAACGTAAATCTCTAGCTTATCAACAACAATTAGAAAGTCTTGAAGAGTTACCAATTTATTCAGATACGATAGATTTTATTTCTCAGGTCACTAAAGCAAATCTGAAAATGGCTGTAGTTAGTGGCGCTCTTAGATCCGAAGTAGAATTAGTCTTAAATAAAGCTAATTTAGGTGATTTTTTTAAGACAATTATTGCTGGAGATGATGTCGAAGCTAGTAAACCAAAACCCGATGCTTATTTGTTAGCAGTTAATATTCTAAATCAACAATATCCAGACATGAATCTACATCCTTCAGAATGTTTAGCAATAGAAGATACTTTTGCCGGAATTGAAGCAGCTAAACTAGCAGGAATTTCTGTGGTTGGTGTCGCTCATACTTATCCTTTTCATATGCTCCAGCGTTTGGCCAACTGGTGTGTAGATTATCTATCCGACCTTGAATTGGACAGAATACAACAAGTTTATCAAGAAATTGATTCTTAACTATTTGTATAGCAAAGAACGGGATAGTTAGGACTTATGCTGATGATGAAGCGAATAAGGGAAAATGTTTTTCCCACTGTTTCTTGTTCTCTATTCCCTGCAATAGCAAACATTTATCAAAATGGTTTTAGGTGCTAGAGTGTAGCAATGTTAATTTTTAACTTTTAACTTTGTAACTTTTAACTTTTGACTTAAAAAATGAGTATATTCACACTTCAATCAGTAAAAAAAGACTTTGGTATCAAAGAAGTTTTAAGAGATGCTAACTTCAGTTTAGATGCCAATGACAAAGTTGGTTTAATTGGTACAAATGGTTCTGGAAAATCGACCCTATTAAAAATGATTGCTGGTTTAGAACCTATAGACGGTGGTCAAATTTTGATTAATCAAAATGCCAGAATTATTTATTTGCCACAACAACCAGATTTAGATGAAAATAACACTGTATTAGAACAAGTTTTTTCTGATAGTGGAGAACAAATGTTACTGGTACGGGAATATGAAGAATTATCGGAAAAATTAGCCCATCATCCTGAAGATGATCGACTAATGGCGCGTTTTTCTGAAGTAACTCACAGCATGGATAATACTAATGCTTGGGAATTAGAAACTAAGGCAAAAATTATCCTCAGCAAATTAGGAATTCAAGATTTTGATGCCAAAGTTGGTAACTTATCTGGGGGTTATCGTAAACGTATTGCTTTAGCAGCAGCTTTACTTTCTGACCCTGATGTTTTGTTAATGGATGAGCCAACAAACCATCTAGATGCTATGTCTGTAGAATGGTTACAAAGTTACTTAAATAGTTTTTCTGGAGGAATTTTATTAATTACTCACGACCGTTATTTTCTCGACCGAGTTACTAATAAAATTATTGAAATAGACCGGGGTGACCTTTTTACTTATACGGGAAATTATTCTTACTATTTAGAAAAGAAAGCTTTAGCTGAAGAATCAGTGGTTAGTTCTCAACGTAAACATCAAGGAATATTACGCCGGGAATTAGAATGGTTGAAGCGAGGACCTAAAGCTCGTAGCACTAAACAAAAAGCTAGGATTCAACGTATAGAAGAAATGCAAGGAACGGAGTTTAAACAAGCTTTGGGAAAGGTGGATATTTCTACTCCTGGTCGTCGAATTGGTAAAAAAGTTATTGAGTTAGAAAATGTTTGTAAGTCCTACGATAGTAGAACTCTAATTAAAGATTTTACTTATGAGTTTATCCCTGAAGATAGAGTCGGAATTATTGGTGGTAATGGGGTGGGAAAATCTACCCTGATGGATATTATTACAGGTAGAGTTAAACCTGATTCTGGGAAAGTAGAAATTGGTGGGACAATACATATAGGATATTTTGACCAACATTCAGAAAATTTGCTGGATGCTATGAATGAAAGTCAACGGGTAATTGATTATATAAAAGATGTGGCAGAGTATGTGGAAACTGCTGATGGTACTCAAATTAGTGCGTCTCAAATGTTGGAAAAATTTCTGTTTCCTGGTAATCAACAATATGCTCCTGTATATAAACTTTCTGGAGGAGAAAAAAGACGATTATTTCTATTGAGAGTATTGATGAGTGCGCCGAATGTTTTGATTTTGGATGAACCTACTAATGATTTAGATGTACAAACTTTGGCAGTTTTAGAAGAGTATCTGGAAGAGTTTAATGGTTGTGTAATTGTTGTTTCTCACGACCGTTATTTTCTTGACAGGACTGTAGATAGAATTTTTGCTTTTGAAGGAGTAGGAAATTTACGACAGTATCCGGGAAATTATTCTCTTTATATAGATTATAAAGAAGTAGAAGCAGCAACAAAAAAAGCTGTGGCAGTTGCAGAAAAGTCTCAGGAAATTTCAGTTAAACCCAAAAAATCAGAAAGGGTTTCTTGGGATAAGAATAGGCAAAGAAAATTATCATCAAAAGAAAAGCGAGAATATGAGAATTTGGAGAAAAAAATTTCTCAGTTAGAAGCGGAGAAAGCAAAGACTGAAAATGAACTTTATAATGCACCTCCAGGAGAAGTCAGTGAAGTTCAAAAACTCCATGAAAAAGTAGAAAGTTTAGAAAAAGAAATAGATACTGCTACAGAAAGGTGGTTGGAGTTGGCAGAAATAAATTCTTAGAGGAATAGGGAATAATTAATAATTAATAATTAATAATTAATAATTAATAATTAGGGTTTGCTGAAAAAGTCTTATGAGTGAGGGGAGGAGTCAGGAGTTAGGAGAAATGGGAATTATAGAGGAGGTAGTCGGATATTTTTCCTCTTTATTTTTCTGTGCTTGTCTACCGAAAATGCTAACTTTTTGAGCATTTTAGACTGAAACAAGCGCACTTGTTTCGATTTCTTCAGCGCTGAAAAAATATATACCCACCACCAACCACCTGATTCTGATATTTTCCCGACTATCCTCATCTTGTCTTTTCTGAAAATTATCTTTTTGTTTATCGGTTTAATGTTCTACTTCACCCGGAATATAAATGTGGTTTATCAGTCGGAAAATTCCTGAAGACCAAATTCTCCTGACTTCTTCAGCGCTGAAAAAATATATACCCACTACCTACCACCTGATTCTGATATTTTCCCGACTATCCTCATCTTGTCTTTTCTGAAAATTATCTTTTTGTTTATCGGTTTAATGTTCTACTTCACCCGGAATATAAATGTGGTTTATCAGTCGGAAAATTCCTGAAGACCAAATTCTCCTGACTTCTTCAGCGCTGAAAAAATATATACCCACTACCAACCACCTGATTTTGATATTTTCCCGACTATCCTCATCTTGTCTTTTCTGAAGATTATCTTTTTGTTTATCGGTTTAATGTTCTACTTCACCCGGAATATAAATGTGGTTGATTAGTCGGAAAATTCCTGAAGACCAAATTCTACTGACTACTTCTTCAGCGCTGAAAAAATATACCGCTACTACCTACCACCTTATTCAATTATCCTCCGATTTTTCAGAGTGGAGATAGAAGTGAGGAAAATCCAGGGAGCGAATTATTTTTCAGATGATATTTTCCCGACTATCCCCATTTCCCCTTATCTGAAAATTATCTTTTTGTTTATCGGTTTAATACCCTAGTGTCACCCACAGTATAAATGTGGTTGGTGGGTCTGAAAATTCTCATAAATCAAATTTTCCTGACTACTTCTTCAGCGCTGAAAAAAATCTCCATACTATCTACCACCTTATTCAATTATCCTCCGATTTTTTAGAGGGGAGGTAGAAGTGGGGAGATAGAAGTGAGGAAAATCAAAGGAGCGAATTATTTTTCAGATGATATTTTCCCGACTATCCCCATTTCCCCTTATCTGAAAATTATCTTTTTGTTTATCGGTTTAATACCCTAGTGTCACCCACAGTATAAATGTGGTTGGTGGGTCTGAAAATTCTCATAAATCAAATTTTCCTGACTACTTCTTCAGCGCTGAAAAAAATCTCCATACTATCTACCACCTTATTCAATTATCCTCCGATTTTTCAGAGTGGAGATAGAAGTTCTGAAAATTATCTTTTTGTTTATCGGTTTAATGTTCTAGTTCACCCGTGGTGTAAATATGGTTGATGAGTCAGAAAATTCTGATAGACCAAATTTTTCTGACTACTTCTTCAGCGTTGAAAAAATATATACCTACCACCTAAAACCTACCACCTAAATTCTTAATTTGAGCTGCTTCTAAAATCAAACGTTGTTCCGCACGAGCAATTGAATTATAAATTTTATCCACAGCATCAACATTCACAGAAATGGAAGTAATACCCCACCGGATTAAATTATCTATTATTTCTGGATACAAAGCAGGAGCATCACCACAAATAGAACAAGGAATACCAGAATTTTTTGCCTGAGAAATTAATTGTTGAATGGCTCTCATTACTGCTGGTTGACGACTATCAAAAGCACTTGCCATTTGTTTTTCTTCTCGGTCTACACCTAACAATAATTGAGTTAAATCATTAGTACCAATAGCAATACCCCGAATGCCAGCTTTGACATATTCAGATAGCAAGAATAAAACTGATGGTACTTCTGCCATAATCCAAATTTGGAAATGATTGGGTTGATTTTTCCATTTAGTTTGAATGCGACTCTGACAAAATTGAAATTCTTCTACAGAACGTACAAATGGTAAGATTAAATGAACGTTAGTATAACCCAATTCATATACTTGAGATAAAATATCTATTTCTAAATCTAGTAAATTTGGTTCTAACATATAACTAAATGTACCATGTCGTCCTAGTATAGGATTAGAATAATTAGTCCGATGATGATGAAGATTTGCCTCGGTCTCGTTATATTGATTTCCAGAATAATTAGTTATAAATTCTTCTGGAATTTTAGTAAATGTTTTTTCCCGATCGCTAGAGTTAAATAATGCTAAATCAAGAGAACGATAAAAGACTGGTTTTGGAGTAAAAGCTGCGGCAAATTCACTAAGCTTCTCTACCATTAGACCGACTAATTCTGATTGACGACCTTGTTGTATCCACCATAAAGGATGATGATTTTCTAACAGTTCAATAGCCATTAACTCCGACCGTAATAATCCTACTCCATCTATCAGCGAATCTGGAGCTTTTTTAATTGAATTAATTTGACTGAGATTAACGAATAATTTAGTTCCTATTGGCGGTAAATTTTGATTTTTCAGATAATTTTCTACTACTGGGGTCTCAAGTTTATGAGGGTCATAATTATCTTCTTTTGCCAGATATATTGCCCCATTATTACCATCAATTAATAAATAGTCACCTGTTTTAATTATGTTGGTAGAATTAGTCGCTCCTACAATAGCAGGAATCCCAATTTCTCTAGCTAAAATTGCAGCATGACTTGTGACACCACCCTGTTCAGAAATAATTCCAGAAACTTTTTTCAGTAATGGTAAATAACTCGGAATAATTACAGGTACAACTAAAATTGCTTTGTCAGGAAATTCTTCTACTTCTGGAGGAATATTTTTAATAACTATAGCTTTAGCTGTTACTTTTCCTGATGATGCTACTATGCCTTTGACTATGGGATTTTCAGTATTATAAATAGATATTGATTGTTCTTCTTTTGCTGATTGTGGCAATTTTGCCAAATTTTGCTCGTCTTGTGGAAATCTTTCAAAATCTGTGATTAATAGTTCAACTTTTGCATCATTAGACCTTTGGGAAAAACTCCATTTTACTCCGAAATTAGTACCGATATTATTGGTTATATCCTGAGTTAATTGAATTAATGATTGTAATTGCTTTTCCTCTAAAACGAATTCTTTTTGTAGTTCTTCTGGCAATAAGAAAATTTGCAGTGCTGCTAAAGTTTTGGGAAGAGGAATGTGAGTATGATAATTTCCTTGCCATGTATCTGTATCGCTAACTTTAATAATTCTTGCATCAAGGTTATAAGCGATAATTTTATTACCTAACTTCTTGTTTTCTACAGTGCAATTTTCAGCATAAATACTATAAGAATCAGGGATAATTTGCCCCAGTTCAATAGATACTCCTAAACCATGAGTTGCTTGAATTTCCCAACTATTAGTAAAAACTTGAATATTTCCCGAAGCGATCGCTGACTGTACGGGTTGTACTATAACTATTGGTTGAAGTTGTGGAATTTCAACTTGCTGACTATGCCAATATAATAAACTTTTAGCATTAAATATTTCTGCCCAAGCTTGTTTAATTCCTGGGACAAATTCTTCCGGTGTAGCTTGACAAATTATTGGTTCTAATATGCCTAAAGTTTTTAGGTGAGGAGACGCTAAATAAAGCTGAAAAATTAAGACTTCGACATTGAGATGATTAATCGCAGATTCTAGAGATAATAATAATTCGGATGGTAAATCAGTAGATGCAATATTGTAGTTAATTGATTGAGAAATTTGTTGTAATTGTTGATAGTTATTGACATTAAAATGCAAGGCAGAATTGGGGAAGTCAGCTAATAATGGGTCAGACCAATCAATATGTTGTAAAAATTGCCAAAAGCTATTTGCCGGAATAACAAAACCAGGAACAATTGGATAACCTTGCTCCATGAGATGAGCTAAATAAAAAGCTCTTTCTCCCACTGTTTTCCAGTCTGAGGATTTAATTTGATCTAGCCAATAAAACTTATACACAAAACTATTGATTTGCTGACATCAAATGTTAAAAGTAATAGTAGTCTCTAGAAAAGAGGGAATAGGGAATAGGGAATAGGGAATAGGGAATAGGGAATAGGGGAAAATAATTGATAATTTCTGTGGGATAATTGATTTTATTTTTGATTTTTACCAGATATCTAATAATAGGAGTCTCTAGAAAAGAGGGAATAGGGAATAGGGAATAGGGAATAGGGGAAAATAATTGATAATTTCTGTGGGATAATTGATTTTATTTTTGATTTTTACCAGATATCTAATAATAGGAGTCTTTAGAAAAGAGGGAATAGGGAATAGGGAATAGGGAATAGGGAATAGGGAATAGGGGAAAATAATTGATAATTTCTGTGGGATAATTGATTTTATTTTTGATTTTTACCAGATATCTAATAATAGGAGTCTCTAGAAAAGAGGGAATAGGGAATAGGGAATAGGGAATAGAGAATAGGGAATAGGGGAAAATAATTGATAATTTCTGTGGGATAATTGATTTTATTTTTGATTTTTATCAGATATCTAATAATAGGAGTTTCTAGAAAAGAGGGAATAGGGAATAGGGAATAGGGAATAGGGAATAGGGAATAGGGAATAGGGAATAGGGAACAGAGAAGAAAAAAAACATATCATGTGAATATAATAATTACTATATTCTATACTTTTAAGGAATATCTCAATTCTCACAACTGATTCCTGATTGCTATAGTAAATTGTTAACAGATAAACATAAGAAACTATTTAATATTTTAGACTTTTTAAAGGTTTCCACAATGATTAAATTTCTCTGGAGAAAAATACTTAAACCATTTCTGAATATATTTCTTAAGTCTAACTGTCCTCTTTGTCAGAGACCAGCAGACAGAGAGTTTTGTAAATATTGCGAAAGACAAGTTTGGCAATGTCAGTTTCCTCATGGAGGACAAACATTTCCCGGAAAGGTTCCAGTATTTATTTGGGGCGAATATAAAGATAGTCTCAAACGAGCGATCGCTACGATGAAATATCAGGATAACCCACAAATAGCAAGACCTTTGGGATATTGGTTAGGGGATGGGTGGTTAAATTCCCCAGTTTGCAAAAGGCAAGTAGGGACAACTACTCTTGACAAAATCGTCGTTGTACCCATTCCGATGCACAAAAAAAAGCTGAAAGAGCGAGGTTTTAATCAAGCGGAATTATTGGCAAAAAGTTTTTGTGAATTGACTGGTTTGCAGTTACGGCGAAATGGCCTGGAAAGAGTGAAGCAGACCCAAGCATTATTTGGTTTGTCCAGGGGAGAGAGGTTGGAAACGGTTAAGGATGCTTTTACTGTAGGAAAAGATTTCCGCAGAAGTCGTACCCGTAGTTTAGTTTTGTTAGTAGATGATATTTATACAACAGGTGCAACGGTGAATTCTGCAATAAAGGTTTTGCAGAAAGCAGGTATTAAAGTTGTGGGAGTTTTAGCGATCGCGACTACGAAAAAACCAAGTCCTCGTAGGAGAGTGGGGGAGTAGGGGAGTGGGAGAGTGGGAGAGTGGGGGAGTGGGGAAGTGGGGGAGTAGGAAAGAAACCGAAATACATCCTCATTTCTTTTGTCTTTTTCTTCCCTGTTCTCTGTTCCCTAAAACAAACGAATTTTGTACTTCACCAACATGGTAATTGCTATATTGGCGCTATTGACATCCTCCCGATGCTGCTCAAAGTAAGGATTTTAAGCAGATAACAGGGGAAAAAATGGAGAAATAATTGTTCCGATTACATTCGTTGAATCTACCATTTCTACTGACTACTGACTATTGACTATTGACTATTAGAAACAGCAGGAAGACTTTTTCAGCAAACCCTAATTAGCTATACTTAGAAAAATAGACCGGAATATTTGGGTTAGCATTTCACTAAAGTCAAAAGTCAAAAGTTAAAAGTCAAAATTAAAAAATCAAAAGTGATATTTTAGGTACTTACAGCACTTTTGAGGAAGTGTGAGGTACAGTTGTAAAACTATTCTTATATTTTCTGTTCCCTATTCCCTATTCCCTATTCCTTTTTTCATAATTAGCTATGCTCAGAAAAATAGATTGTAATATTTGGGTTGCCGAACAACCTTTAAGATTTTTGGGATTAGATGTTGGTACAAGAATGACCGTAATTAGTTTAAAAAATGACGAACTAGCTGTGATTTCTCCAATTAAAATTGACCATAAAATTATTGAGCAATTTAAAGAAATTGGAAATGTCAAGCATATTATTGCTCCAAATCTTTTTCACCATCTTTTTTTATCTGACTTTAAAAATATTTATCCTCAAGCAAAAGGTAAGCATTCAGCTATCAGCAGTCAGCTATCAGCAATTAGTAATGAATAATTACTTTACTTATAAGGTTTTGTCCAGATACTTTGGCCGTAAATTTTTATTCTTTTTCCATTTCAAAGGTTGCTTTTACGTAGACTCAAAATTAATGGCTGATAGCTAATAGCTGACGGCTGAATGCTTACAGCAAAAGTTTATGCTGTTTCAGGTTTGAAGAAAAAAAGACCGGATATTTCTATCGATAAAATATTAGATGATGATGAAAAATATTTTGGTAGTAAGCTCGAATATTTCTTATTTGAAGGACTGAATACTTTTCTTATGAATGGAGTATCGCCTTTACATGAGTATGTTTTTTTTCACGGCGAAAGTAAAACATTGATTGTGACAGATATTGTATTTAACTTTGATGAAAGCTTTCCATTCACAACAAAGTTAGTATCTAAAATTCTGGGAGGATACAAACAACTTAGACCATCATTTTTAGAATGGTTGGGTACTAAAGAAAAAGAGAAAGTTAGACAATCAGTTCAGAAGATTTTGCAATGGGATTTTAGAAGGGTTATTATGGCTCATGGCACTATTGTAGAGGATGACGCAAAGCAGAAATTTAAGAAAGGATATGAGTGTTTTTGAGATTTTTTTTTTGAAGTTAATAACAAAAATGAGTAATTTTTGAATATTTTTAAATTTTACTCCTCAATCTTTTTATATCAATTGAATCAAAGAATGTTAGTAAGCATTCAGCCGTCAGCTATCAGCAATCGGCTATTGTTTTTAGTTTTAGGTAAAAGGTTTACTAATTGAATCATAATTTATACTTACTATAAAAGCTGGCTTTAAAGTTTGTTTATATTCATTAAAACCCCCTCATAAGAGCTGATAGCTAACAGCTAATAGCTGAATGCTTACGAATGTTACAAAACTATTGGTTGAGAAAACAAGGATTTGCCACAAATAAATCAGTAACTAACAAACCATTTAGAGGGTCGCATCATTATTGTCTATAGGGTTTCTCAGACTAATGATGTACACCTATCTTTATTTATATTCTATTCCCTATTCCCTATTCCCTATTCCCTATTCCCTAAAACAAAAGATTTTTTACAAATCATTTGGGATTACTATATAGTAAATATTTATCTAAATAGTCAGGACTGATACCAATTCCAATATTTTTATTCTTTTCTATTTCCTACTCCCTACTCCCTACTCCCTACTCCCTACTCCTAAAAAAACAGTTATATAAATCAAAAAAAGTAGCCAAATTAAGACTACTTTTTGATTTATTTATCAATCAATAAAAAATTAAATATCGCACAATATAGCGTTTGTCAAGTTACTGAGGTACAGTTGTTTTTCTTCTTTTATATTCCCTACTCCCTACTCCCTAAAAAAATAATTTTGTACCTCACACTTCTTGGGAATTGCTATAGATTAGATATTATTCTAATCAAGCTGCTTTTTTCTTCATTGATTTTTGGTCAGATTTAACAACAACCCATCTTCCTGTTGTCGGGTCACGATATACTTGAAAAGGATTAGATTTCAGTGATTTATTACTACTTCTGGTTTCCATGATGTACTCCTGATTTTTTACATATTGTTATAGTTTCAAAAAAATCACTAAAAGTCTGTAATCTATTAGATGATTAAATGTGATGATCGTTAATTTTTGAAGTGATTGAAGTCACTTTTCCTCTACAGAAGAATAGGTTGTCCTAATTTTTTACAATTGTATAATTACGGAAAATCTGTGAATTTTGTAGGCGATCGCTTATTCTTGGCAAATTATAAAATTTTAATAATAGTAAGAACTGTGCCAAGATTCTCTATTACAATCAAGCAGTTATAATCTTATTAAACTGACATAAGTATTTCTCAATGTCTTATCTCAGGTTAAGAAGGTTTGCAGTTTTTGGTGATTTAAAAATATGAGTAAAAAGCCTAGAAAATTAACAAAATTTTTGACAACCACTCTAGTAATAACAACGATAGTTAGCTTTGATTTTTTGCAAGATATATTCAAGCCAAAACCAGTTGATGCTGCCGAAAGAATAGTATTTAAAGTTCCAAAACTCACAGATTTATATATGTCTGTAGATTCTCTAGAAGTCTTTGCTAAAGAAGGAATAATTAGTAATGATTTTGCCTTTTATACTGCTTTTATGGAAGAAGAAGATTTGGTAAATTTGCGGAAAGTATTACAAGAACGTTTTGATATTCCCCCTGAATTAATTTCTCGCATTACAAATATGGCAATGGGAGAAGATTTCCTCAAATATTTGGGTCGTTTAGTACAAATTGACCCCGATATTAATGGTTATGATGGGATAAGAACAGCTTTAATAGAAGCTGCATCAGACCCAGAGGAAGGATTTACTATTATCAATGTTATTAAAAAATTTCCCGCAGAAACAATCAGGATAAGTACAAATTTTTTATCTGAATTTTCTAATGAGTTAACTACTTTTAATGAGTATCGAGATACTTCAGTTACAGCAATTATTGAACAGACAGAAAAACAAGTTGCTACAGACCCAAAAATTGATTATTCTCAACTTGTAGATTTGAGTAAACCAGGTCCCTATAAAGTCATCAAAAAATCTATTAGTTTTGAAATAGATGATTTACGCCAAACTGACACAGGTTTAGCAGGTTCTTATAATCTTGAAGCTGATATTTATTTACCCGCAGGAATTTCTCAACCAGTACCATTAGTAGTCTATAGTCATGGTTTTGGAGCTGAGAAAAAAAGTATTCTTTTAGCAGAACATTTAGCATCTTATGGCATTGCATTAGCTGGTGTAGAACATTTAGGTAGTGACTTAGCATATCGCCAATCTTTTTTAAAAGGAGAAGTTGATATAGATATTAGTCCTATTGAATATATTAGCCGACCATTAGACCTGAGTTATTTATTAGATGAACTGGAAAGGTTAGGTGAAACTGACTCTAATTGGAAATCAAAACTTGACCTAAATAAAGTAGGTGCATTAGGAAATTCTTTTGGTGCAACGACAGTCTTATCTTTAGGAGGTGCTAATATTAATTTGCCCAGATTAAATCAAGAATGTGACCCGGAAAATTTGAGTTTAAATATATCAGTATTATTGCAATGTCGTGCCAATTATTTACCTCCTTCAAACTATCAATTAAGAGACCCTCGTATCAAAGCAGTTTTCGCTTACTTTCCTCTAACAAGTGTAGTTTTCGGACCTGAAGAAATGCAAAATATTTCTGTTCCTACTCTAATGATGGGAGGTAGTCACGATCTTCTCACTCCAGGAATAGAAGAAGATGTTCATCCTTTTATTTGGATGGATAACTCAGATAAATATTTAGCTTTTTTGGTTCCGGGAACTCATTTTTCTACCAGCACTTTAATACCTGGTTTGCCTGAAATATTACAGGGACCGACACCGGAAGTCGGACAGTATTATCTCAAAAACTTGAGCGTAGCTTTCTTTAAAAAATATCTAGATAATCAATCAGAATATGAACCATATTTAACTGCTTCTTATGGCAAAGTTATGAATAAAGATTCCCTAAGTTTGAATTTAATTCAATCTTTAACAGCACAACAATTAGAAACTGCTTATAGTGGTTCTCTGCCAAAACCTATCGTACCTCCAACTGTTACTGCTCAAGTTCCTAAAAGACAAGAAAGCATCTTAGAAGAAATTCAAAGAACTGGAGTAATGAAAGTAGCAATGAGAAGAGACGCTACTCCTTTTGGTTATGTAGATAATACCGGAGAATGGGCTGGTTATTGTGAAGATATAATTGATGTTTTTGCTCAAAAAATTGCTCAAGAATTGAAAATTTCTACTGGAGTTAAAGTAATAAAAATTCCATCGAATCTAGAAAATCGTTTTCAGTTAGTTCAGAATGGTAATGTACATTTAGAATGCGGTCCAAATACTATTAGAGATGATGTGAGAAATGTGGCTTTTTCTAATCCTTTCTTTGTCACAGGAACGAATTTTCTAGTTGCTAAAGACACAGAAATAAATCCTAATAGCAATTTAGTAGGAGTTAAAACAGGTGTCTTGAAAAATACTATTACAGAAAAATTTATTAAAACAAAATATCCAGAAATTGAAGCCTTTTATTTTGAAGGTAATACGGGGGTTAATCAAGCTGTAAAATCTTTAGCTAAAGGAGAAATTCAGGCTTTTGTTAATGATGGAATTTTATCTGTAGGGGAAGTAGTCAGGCAAAATTTAGATATTAATAATTACAAGTTAATTCCAGAAAAACCTTTAACCTGTGATTTTTATGGGATGATTATTCCCAATAATGACCCAGAATGGCAAAATCAACTTAACTCTTTTATTGATGGTAATAAATCTCAATCCATTGATGAAAAATGGTTCAAAAATTTGTTTCCTTATCAGTTAGAGAATCTAGATTACTGCGTTAATCAGAAAAAGTAATACCAGAAAATTTATTCAAACAAAATATCCTGAAACTGAAACCATTTATTTTGAAGGTAATACAGGAGTGAATCAAGCTGTAAAATCTTTAGCTAAAGGAGAAATTCAGGCTTTTGCTAATGATGGAATTTTATCTGTAGGGGAAGTAGTCAGGCAAAATTTAGATATTAATAATTACAAGTTAATTCCAGAAAAACCTTTAACCTGTGATTTTTATGGGATGATTATTCCCAATAATGACCCAGAATGGCAAAATCAACTTAACTCTTTTATTGATGGTAATAAATCTCAATCCATTGATGAAAAATGGTTCAAAAATTTGTTTCCTTATCAGTTAGAGAATCTAGATTACTGCGTGAATCAGAAAAAGTAATACCAGAAAATTTATTCAAACAAAATATCCTGAAACTGAAACCATTTATTTTGAAGGTAATACAGGAGTGAATCAAGCTGTAAAATCTTTAACTAAAGGAGAAATTCAAGCTTTTGTTAATGATGGAATTTTATCTGTAGGGGAAATAGTCAGGCAAAATTTAGATATTAAGATATTAATAATTACAAGTTAGTGCCTGAAAAACCTTTAACCTGTGATTTTTATGGGATGATTATTCCCAATAATGACCCAGAATGGCAAAATCAACTTAACTCTTTTATTGATGGTGATAAATCTCAATCCATTGATGAAAAATGGTTCAAAAATTTGTTTCCTTATCAGTTAGAGAATCTAGATTACTGCGTGAATCAGAAAAAGTAATACCAGAAAATTTATTCAAACAAAATATCCTGAAACTGAAACCATTTATTTTGAAGGTAATACAGGAGTGAATCAAGCTGTAAAATCTTTAACTAAAGGAGAAATTCAAGCTTTTGCTAATGATGGAATTTTATCTGTAGGGGAAGTAGTCAGGCAAAATTTAGATATTAATAATTACAAGTTAATTCCAGAAAAACCTTTAACCTGTGACTTTTATGGGATGATTATTCCCAATAATGACCCAGAATGGCAAAATCAACTTAACTCTTTTATTGATGGTAATAAATCTCAATCCATTGATGAAAAATGGTTCAAAAATTTGTTTCCTTATCAGTTAG
>JAAHGF010000050.1 GCA_010672585.1 Okeania sp. SIO1I7
CTGTTTGCAATTAATGTGAGCTTGTTTGCAGATAATGTGAGCCGAAGGGTGTTTTTATTTGCAGTTAATGTGAGCTGAAAATTGCCTTGTTTGCGAGCCGAAGCGTTTTTGTTTGCGAGCCGTTACACCTATCATAACACAAATAACTGAATTATTGTCTATAAATCCTTGATTCCTTAATTATTAGTAAATACACAATGAGAAATCGAAATCCTTTCACCATTGGCCAACCAGTTTCTCCAGAAAGCTTTGTAGGACACCAAGGTTTAATAGATATAGCGTTTGACCAAATAGACGGCCACAGTAATTTGGCTGTTTGGGGTGGCCCTGGTATGGGAAAGACTTCTTTCCTAAACTTGCTGACATCTGAGGAAGTCTGGGAGTCACAAGATATAGATCCATCTGAAGCCATAATTATTTATCTAAATTGCCTAGAAATTAAGCCTTTCATCCCTGCAAATTTCTGGCGGAAAATTATTTATTCAATTGGAGAAAAAACTAAAGATGATGCTGTCGTACAACTTATAAAAAAATCACTGCAAAAGCCCAAATCAACTAAAGAACATCTACGCTATATTTTGAGAAAAATAGGCGAGCAAAAGAAATTTTTAGTGCTACTTTTAGATGATTATGATGCTACTCTTATCTCCCACTCTCGGTATACTGAAACTGATATAGAAATATTTTTAACTGAATGTCGTAATTTGGCATATCACTCAGAAGAAAGAAAATACCTTTCAATGATTGTAACTTCATTGCGACGCCTGAATGAAAAAGGTCCTAATCTTACACCAAATGGATCTCCTTGGTACAATCATTTTGGATTTCAACGATTAAAGCCACTCAATGACAAGGAAATAGGGATGTTGCTTAGTGGAATGCAAATGACAAGAGAAATACGAGATGGAATTGAAGAAATAGCAGGTGGAAATCCAGCTTTGCTACAAAATACTGGGTATATTTTGCATAACAAAAGACGCTCTGGAGAAACGCTTAATGCTGAGATATTTGCCAAGGAGTTTGTAGAAGCAACAGAACATTTTTTTCAAGATACATGGCAACTTGCTAATGAATTAGAGCAGGCGTTATTAATGTTAATAGCACTGTATAAATTGGAAGGTCGTGTACAAAATACGCGCTATGATTTGAATGATATTAGTATGATTTTCAGCCAGAAAGAACGAGAATTAAAGGATTTAGAAGAACGATATGTGATTAAACGAACTGTAGAACAAGAAAACACAAATTATTCATTTACTTCCACAATAATGGAGTGGTGGGTAATTAAAGAAATTGAAAATACTAATACGGAAACACTAAAACAAAGAGAGATTGTCTTTGCTAATTTTATGAGTCGTAAACAAGTAGAAAAAGTTAAAGATGTAATTAGCTATTTGTTAGAACATAAGGAGGCGATCAAATCTAGTGCCAAATGGGTTGGTAAGCTAGCACCATACTTGGCATAAAATTTTTTTCATTAGACATTTTGTAGGGTGCGTTTTGCTGCGCAACATGAAAATGAAATGTAACGCACCGTCTATCCCAAATGTTTCTGGACTACTCAACGGTGCGTTACGGCGCAATGTAATCTTTGACAGTTCAACAGTAATTTATGGTAAACCCAACACACCTTACTGGACTGACACTTTCATTAGACATCTTCAAAAAATAAGGAAAAATATAGTTGCTTAAGGAATTGACAATTAATATGAAACCTCGCATAAGTAGGCGAAATCCTTACGTTATTGGTCGTCCTATTGATGAAACAGATTTATTTTTCGGTCGAGAAAGTCTGTTTGAGTTTATTAAAGATAACTTGAGGAATAATCAACAAGTTATTCTGCTCCATGGTCAAAGACGTATAGGTAAGTCCTCTATACTACGGCAAATTCCTGAAAAGGTCAACTTAGATAATGAGTTTGTTTTTGTTCTATCAGACTTTCAACATCAAAGCCAATGGTCGTTGCATGAAGTAGTCCACGGACTTGCTAACGAAATTGTTGAAAAACTCATTGATAAAAAACTTATAGACAATCGTGATGCAATTGACTTACCTTTCCTTGAAAATTTAGAGCTAGATTTAAAACAAAATGGAGTTAAATTTAGAGAATTCTTAGAGCAAGTATATGAAAAATTAGATGACAAAAAATTAGTATTATTACTGGACGAGTTTGATGTATTAGAGGGCAAAAATTATCAATCAGAATTTGAAGATTTCTTTCGATATTTGAAATCAATTATATCTTACGAGGAGCGACTTTTTATCATTCCAGTTGTCGGTAGACGACTAGATAATATGCCAAAACTACATAATAACTTATTTAATAAGGTACCTCAACTCAGGATAGGGTTACTAGACTCGTTCAGTACTGAAAGGTTGATTAAAAATCCTGTTGGTGAGTCACTGGAATACCATAAAGATGCAGTAGAGGAAATTAAAAAACTGTCAGAATGTCACCCATATTTTACACAAGGTATATGCTCGGCTCTATTTACACAAGCACGGGATAACAGCAAAACCGAGATTCTACCTGAAGATGTAAACCAAGTTATAGACTCTACTATTGAGCTTCTTGAACCTGGGTTGATTTGGTTTCGAGATGGATTGCCAACTTTAGAAAGAATTGTATTCTCAGCAGCGGCAACAGCTCATAAGTCACCTCGGCAAAACCCATTAGAGTTACTCAAGGACTTTGGAGTTGATATAGAGCATGAAAATTTGTACCAGGCATCCCAAAATCTGATCGAAAATAAATTTTTAGATGAAGATGGGTATAAAGTTACAATTAAGTTTGTTCGTTATTGGTTGGTTCAATATTACCCACTAGAGTCAAGTATATGGGAATTTGAGGAGCTTGAGTCAGATGCTAGTGACTACTACAAAAAAGCTAATATATGGCGGGAGCGAGGGAAGACAGAAGATGAGTTGTACCACTATAACAAGGTATTAGAACTTAATCCCAACCATTTTAGTGCTTTATTCAGGTTGGCTGAGTTACACCTGATAAGAGAAGAATTTCTCAAAGCATCAGAACTATATGAACGAGGTTATAAAGTAAACCCTGAACGTGCTAAAGATGAATACATAGAGTCATTGCTCGGAGCTATTAAGTTACACCTGGAAGATCGTAAATTTCAGGAAGCATCAGAATTATATGAACGATTTTGTGGAGTAAATCCCGAAGGTGCTGAAAATGAATACATAAATTTATTTATGGGTTTAGCTAACTCACACATGAACAATCAAGAATTTCAGGAAGCATTTAAATTATATGAACGAGCTTACAAAATTAACCCGGAAACTGTCAAAGATGAATACATAGAATCATTGCTTGGTTATGGTGACCATTTAATTAAAAATTTAACGACAAAAGGAGTTTTAACTGATTTAATGACAAAAACAGATTTAGCCGATTTTGATTATATTATCAACCAAGCAAAAGGGCCATTTGAAAAAGTTGTGAGTATTGATGATACAAACATAAGAGCTAAAAACCAACTGAAATCATTGACAATTATTGAAGATAATCTTAAGAATACTCAAATTCATCAGGGCAAAAAGCATAAACAAATTTTGATTTTGTCAGCAATTTCGATATCTTTGATATTGGTAGGAATTGGTTTCTTTTTAGGATTAGTATCTAAATCTGACCCTAATTTTCAACCAGAACCAGAATTATCAACTCAACCAGAACCAGAATTATCAACTCAACCAGAACCAGAATTATCAGCTCAACCAGAACCAGAATTATCAGCTCAACCAGAACCAGAATTATTAGCTCAACCAGAACCAGAATTATCAGATGAGGAAAAGCAAAAAAGATTTAGCAGTGGTGAAAGGACAATATTTTATAAAATTAATGAAGAAAATTATAACAACGACCTTTTAAGTTGTAATCAAGATTTCAAAGACCAAAAATACTCAAAAGCTGCTAAATGTTTTAAAACACTTGTAAAAGATTATCCTAATGAACCAGAAGCATTAATTTACAAAAACAACGTGTTTTCTCGTAAATCTGCTGCTCTTAAATCTACTAATCGTCAAGTCCTAGCAGTTATTGTATCAACAGCATATCAGGATAAAAAATACAAAGAAATGTTGCGAGGTGTTGCTCAGGCGCAGGATAAATTTAACAAAGAAGAATCTAATTCATCAAATCCTACGTTGCTAGAAATTGTAATTGTCGATGATAGCAATGACTCTAAAACATCTCTCAAAGTAGCTCGCGAAATAGTTAAGAAAGAAATAGCTAATAAATCTATATTAGGGGTTATAGGTAATCCTAGCGAGGAAGCATTAGAAGTATATGAAAAAGAAAATTTAGCAATTATTTCTCCCATGAGTACAAGTACGGAATTGAAAAGTGAAATTTTATTTAGAACTATCAATCAAAAGCAATTAAGTAAAAAGCTAGCTAGATACGTTAAACAACTAGGTGTAGGTGTAGAAAAAGTTGTGATATTTTATGATCCCAAAAGTCCATATAGTGAAAGAATAAAAAAAGATTTTGAATACTACTTCAACTCCGACTCCAACAGACCGATTAAAGGAATAGACTTAAGATGGTCATCCTTCAACTCAATAGAAGAAAAAATTGAGGTTGGTATACTGTTTCCAGATTTAGAAACAGTTCAATCAGCGATTAATATTGCCGTGGAAAATTATAAACAGCCGCAAGACAAACGATTAAAATTACTTGGTAGTCATGATCTTTATCATTGCAATGTTTTAGATAGCGGTAAGCAAGCAGTTAAAGATTTAATTTTGGCAGTACCATGGTTTAAAGGAACACCAGAAGCAAAAAAATTTTCTACTGAAGTAAAAAAAAGATGGAGAGGAAAAGTTAGTTGGCTCACTGCTGCTAGTTATGATGCGACTCAGGCTTTTATTTCTGCCTTGTCTAATTCAGGCGAAAATCCTACTAGGTCTACAGTTTTGCAAAAAGTTGAAAACGTATATCTTCCAGCTAATGAAACGTCAGGAGAAAATCTTAAGTTTTCTCCAGATGGGGAGCGGGAAGGTAAAACTATTCTGGTTAAAGTTATTGAATCACCATCAAACCCAGATTGTTCTAATTTAGATTTTCGTGAAGTAGGAGAGTAACTGCTTTAATTGTCAGTTCTTTGATATCGAAGCTACAATATTGTATCCAGTCCGAGCAATTTCCAAATTAGTCCCCCGTACCCCTCCATCAAATGTTCTAATTAAAGAACTCATAACAGTAATTCTATTAAGGAACTCTTGCTTTTTTGAATCTCTTACTTTTGGCAAAGTAGTATTAGCCCAATTTTGCAATACTTCGGGAAAGCGATCGTTTAATTTATCTAAATTTTTCCTTAAAAAACTGTGTACTACTTGTTCGTCAGCTTTGCTTTCAAGAACCACCCTAAGTAGCTGAGGCACAAACTTCTCCATTTCTTGCTCTGATGGGAGTGGATCTGGTAATTTTTTAACGCTTTGAGTATTGTCTGGTTCCTGAATTATTAAATCCATAGAAGATGTGGATACATTTTCTATTACTTGAGATTTCATAACCTCAAGTTTTAGCTCGTTCTCCTCTCTAACTAGGGTCAAAGGTTCTTCAAAATTTTCCTGTGGTTGATTAATAACCTGTGGTATCTTGGATAATTCTGAATGAAGTTGTTTTACTTCTACTAAATATTCATTTAATTCATCACGCTTTTTTAAACATTCATTATGAATATGTTTGACTTTTTCTAAATATTTATTTAATTCATCACGAGATTTATTTAATTCATCACAAGTTTTCCCTAACCATTCAAATTGACTTTGAATATTTTCTAAATCATTCAAAACTAGATCTGCCCTTGAAAACCTATTTCTTAGTTCTTCTAACTCTTTCTCTATGTTCTCAAATTGATAATTTTCCATAATTGTTTACTCCTTACTCCTCCATAATTTTTATTATATTAATACGCTGAAAACCAGCTTTCAATTTATTAATTTTTCCTTCGAGTAAAGTATATTTTTCTGTCAAATCATCTAACTGTCCAATTTCCTCCAAAATCCAGTTTTTCCAATCTATTTCACCTTGATCTGGTGGAAACAATTCAGCTAGCAAATCAATCCCTCCTGAGTCTTCAGAATAATTATCTGTTTCATAATTTAGAGGTTCTAAGAGCATGATATCATGTTCCCCTTGGTCTATTCGTTTTAAAATTTCTTGTAGTTTATTTATATGGTAATTTTGCAACTCTTTTATCTTAGATAAAGGATGCAAAGTGTGATAAAGAGCAATCAACTCTTTTGTAATTACAGTATCTTCCTGAATTTCTAAAGGATTAGATAACTCACCTAATGCAGCAGACAAACTGTTGGCAATAGGTAAAAGTGCTGATTTGGAACGCATCTCAACCGCATTGCAAAATTGCCTAATCGCATCAGGACTATTTTCTTTTAGAGGAACTTCTAAATGTTTTTGAACTTCTATTGCCCGCAAGCGTTGCCATAATCCAGATGTCAGTTCTCTATTTGGACTGCTCAACCATCGCTGATAGATAACCTCAATATGCAAACTACGAAGCGCCCGTTGTCCCAATTTTTGGGTTAATTTGTAAGCTTCAAATTTCGTCTTTTTGTGTTTGTTCAGTAAGAGGATTGCTATGATGGCAAAAGCAGCATAAATTTCTTGATATCGGTTTTTTTGCTCCCAATTTTTGGCAGTTTCTAATTGACGTTCACGATCGCTATCTTTTGGTTCCTTACCATAAATCCCAAAGGCATCATTAAACCAATAACAAAGTAATTGATCATCGTTATCTCTACTAATAATTTGGTCACTTTGTCGCCATCTTCGGTAGTCGCGTATTAATAGTCGCTGTTCTCCAGGTAAGGGAAGTTTCTTCGTCATCCAGGTTGGTAAGTCTAAAGACTTTCGCTTTTTGCCAACCGGAACAACTGTAATCAACTCCGGACTGCCCTGTATATGTAATGAAACCTCGACACGAACAGTCTCACCCTCTTGTAAGCGTGGGTTATTATCATAAATTTCACAATCTAGGATGACCTGAGTCTGCAACGACTTCACTAGACATCGCTGCTTTTTATGATCGTTGCTTACCACCTCCACGGATAGTTCCTGACCAACTGTCAGTTTTTTTGCTTCAGCATACACATCTGGTACAGCAAGCACAGAAATAATATAAGTTTCGTAATTCTTGCAAAACTGATTATCGCGAGTGATGAGCTTATGCCTAACTTTGATCCCCTTGGACTTAAACACATCCTGAAATTCTTTAACCGATAACTCCGTCCAAGCAGCTTCATTCTTGGGCAACCAGTGTAGTGTTTGGGTCTCAATTGATTGACAAATTAACCCTACTTCCTCATCTTTTTCCAGGAGAATATCTAATGATTCCACAAGTAGGTCTTGATTTTTAGGATCGTCTCTGAATCCTACCTTAATACCGTTTTTCTCTTGACGCAACCACAGAGAAACTTTAGCTTTAGCTTTTTTAAGTTCTTTGACTGCATCATTGTAAAGGGAAGGAGCAAGTCCAGAAACAATATGTTTCATGGGAAGGAGGATTAACCCACCACCACATCGCAATATTGCTGTTCTTCCATCAGGTAAGATTCCTACAAAACTTGCGAGACTAATCCGACCAAGTGGGATGCGAGCAGCGCTTTCCTGATGTGCCATTGAGAAAAGTAGGAGATGCTGATTTTCAGTGTAATCCAATTCTTTAACTGTAACTGGCAAAGCACCACCTGCAGCACGAATTAGATTTTTCACCATATCACCATCTTCCTCCTTGTCTGGCAAAGATTTTATGGTTTGAAAACCTACAACAGCAAGCTGATTCTGAGAATCTAATTCTAGAAACACAACATCATTGGGTTTTGGGTTTTCCTGAGAGGATTGCCGTAATATCCTCTGTATATGATTATCTTCAGGAGTTAAAATTACCATCTGCAAGTTATGATTATTTTCATCTGCGAAGGGGAGTCGGAGCTGAAATTCTCCTCGACCCAGGGTAATTTCTCCTTGATTTTTGTCTACAGTCTCAACTGGCAAGAAGCATCGGTTTGTTGACCCCAGGGCATTACGAACACCAGGAATCCATTTTTTCAAAGCGATGCGGTCAATGGTCAGTAGATCGGTGGAGACAATTTCCAGCTCAACCAGATCCCCAGGGGCAAAACCCTGCCAGTGCATTAAATTAGTAAGCGATCGCTCTTGGTGATTGGCATCATAACGCCAAATAATTAATTGGGTGGGTAGTTCAACTAAGCGTCCTGGTGCTAACTCAATCCACAAACTATACTCTCGATCTTGAGAACTTGGGTTTAATGTAGAAACCCCTGCTATCGGATATAAATGGGACCGTCTTTTATCCTTCAGTGCGTAAATTAGTTCCTCAACTGGAAATCCAAACCTCCGAAACTCAGATTTAGTGTAGCGCAGTCTCATTTCTCCGTTTAGTAACTGAAAGAAAATCGGGCCTCTCCAAACATGATGGCGATTTTTCAGCTTTTCACGCTCAAATTCTTGAGTGTCTGTATTCCAGGTAAAAGTTTCATCATCGTGATAACGCCATAATTGTGAATTAGCTCGTTCGACAATTTGCTCCACTGATTCGTCTCCAAAAGATAGCAAATGCCAGGAAATAGGATTGTTTGCCTCTGTCGGTTGTGAATGTAACGGTGCATACTGTACTTTGAAGCTATTTTCTATCTTGGCCAACCGACCACAAGGGAAGTCATCAGCAGGCGGTGCAATTCGGTAATTCCCCCCCGCATCTTTGCCCAAACAAACGATCTTGGGATGCTGTGTTGCCATCAATTTAATTATAGTTTCTAATTCCAGAGTGTTTTTGCTTTGCCACTGATTGTCTGTATAATTACCAAAACGAGCAACAATATCGGGGAGACCCCCGATAACGAAACGACCTTCGTGCTTCCCTTCTTCTGGCTTAAAATAATCTAGTATATCGTTTTTGGGCAACATCACCGCTGGTCGGATAGTTTCTGAAACATATTGTGCATTGCCAAATGCTGCACGGGTAATATTAAACTTCCCATTGGGTGCATTAGTAATGCGGATAAGAGTCCCTCGGGGTAAGTTCTGAGGTCGAGATTGAATCTGGTCTGCTTTGAGGCGAATGAAGATTCCTGGTTTATATTCAATTTGCACCATATCCCCATCTTTGGCAGAGAAAATTACTGCTAACAATCCTGCTCGACCATGGTTTGAGATGGCACCGCGCAGTGCCGGAGCTTTTCGAGCTGGAGTTCGATCGCCTGATGTCATTATTTGACCATCTTTCGATGTTAGTTCCAGTAACAGGCGATCGTCTGAAAATTCCATGTTTCCTTTTTCTTGATAAACTTGTGTGAGGAGGTTTTCTCGAACCGAGAAACTCCGTCGCAACAACAGCAGTTCCTTCCCATCTTTGCCAACATCTTCTGGATCTAATCCTTTTGGTGGTTTGAGCTTCAACGCCATATCATTATTACCTAACTTGATAATTCGATCGCCTCTGAGAAACACCATCTCTCCATCTATCAAACATGAACCTTTGGAAAACTCTTGAAACGATAGTCTTACATGATCAAAGTAAATCTCTCTACCGCCACTCCTTCTAAAGCGTTCTTCGTCTAAGCGTCCAAAAATTACAGGGTCTGATTCTCCATCATCAAGCCATCTTTGCCCTCTACCAGAGAGTCTGACTTGGCTTTGATCGCTGAGAGATGCTTTGAACTTCTTCGGGTCAAATTTTCGGTGTTGCGCCGTCGTCGTATTTTTGTTAAATCCATCAATATAGTTAATTTCTAGCTTGTTGTTCTGAGGTTTAAGGTGGAGCAAGTGAACAATTTTATGGGTTTTTCTTTGCTCGTAAAGCTGTCGAGCTTCAGACCACTGTATATCAATACTCCTAATGTTGAGAATATACTGCTCTTGTTGGTTGTTGGCACTATTTTCATCTTGCGCTTCTTTGAATGATATTACTTTGATCAGGTCTCCATGAAAGAGGGAAAATTGGGCTTGACTAAATGAACCACCATTAAATTCCAGTTTACTTTCAGGAATCAGTAAAGTTTCACCATATCCCATCTCAAATCGGTGATGAGTCTCTTGGTAATTCCTACCTGTAGACTTATCCACTGTTTCTGGACCCACATAGTAGAGATGAATATTTTTATTTTTGAGCAACACATGGGTATTTAATTTGGGTGCTTCACAATAATTAGCTCTAAATTCTTCAAGGGTAATAGGTGGAACTTTGCGACAGGAAGCGTAGACTCCCCCGTCTTCTAAGAAAAATAAATAAATCTGAGCCTGGTTTGAGTAATTACCTGCCATCACAAATTTACCATGTTCTGGCGCCAGTGGCACCCAAAGAGTCCAATTCTTCCGAGAAGAGTCTGTCGGAACCTTGATATTTTGCGACTGTGACAAGAAAAATTCTCCATTTTCTTCCAATGTTGCTGATAGGGGATATGGTTCGAGCAAATATTTCATTAGTCTTTCCGTCCATACCTCGATATTACTACTGTTACTGCTGGTTTTATGCTGCTTACGCTTAATGTCAGGAATTGGGTGTAAATAAAATCGCCTTTGCAGCACAAATTTTTCACCTGATCGTGGCGTTATTTCTAACTCAATTTTTTCTACAGCAACCTGTTCATTATCTATCGTGTTTCTGTAGTCACCTATCAAGAGCTGCTTATTGAATTCCAGGATTGCACGTCGGTATGGAGAGTATGTTTCAGTGTCTCTAGAACTAGCGGTATTGTTTGTAGGGTAATCTTCCCACAAGCTTTTTTCCTTAAACCTCAAGACCTTAGATTTGTCTTGTTTGCCAACTGCTAGATGAGAAATTTCTTCAGGTTGAGCAGGCCAGTAGACTAATTCACCAGGATGGGATTTTTGCTCCGCGATCGCGAAATTGTCACCTTCAAGAAGCCATGTCCCTAAGTAGTAAAGCTCGTCTAAGTTATTGCCCTTCAACTCTTTTCGTGACCAGAGCGCCCTAGCTCGAATGTTGGGTTTCTCAATATGAAACTGCCACTCTCCTTTATTGTTCTTGTATCCAACAATCTTGTAGCCTTGAGTAAGACGAATTTTAGACAGGTTCTCAATTTGCAATTCTTGCTCTTTAATCTTACCAGGACTTACTTGCCAAATAACTTGACACTGTGTCCCCTTTGTGTCTGGTTTGGGTACTCTTGCGATTATTCCCAAACATGGCTGATTTTGGCTTACCTCAGCAGGAGGGAAAGCATTGGTTTGGGCATGAATGGGAATTCTCTGCCAATCGATCCAGAAAATTTCTGCTTCTCGCTTCTTACCAATGAGAACTCTTTCTTGATCTTTTTTAGGAAGCATTGTTAGGGATTCAACTTGCACCCAAACCAACATATTTTCGCTTGTGAGGCAGCGAACAAAGCCATCTTTCTCACGATCTATCGACCCCAGTGAGTATTTGTCTTCTGGTCCAACCCCTTTGAGAGTAACGCGATATCCTGGTTCTATATATTGTCTTTTCAGCCAACGATCAAGAAATGCCACCCAATCATCGGAGGTAATTTCATAATATGGAGGTACTTCACCTTTGACAGAAGCACTTCGCCATTGGGATTCTTGCCACTTGGAGACAATCAAGTCAGCGGTTCTTTGATTTGGAACTCTATCCCATTGCACTTTCACTCGATTAGGATAGCCAGGAATCTTATTTTTTTCATCAAGGTAGCAGAACCAGTTGCCATTATCATCTTGTTCTGCTCTTAACGGTTCATCAGACCGATAAAACAGTTCACGCCACTTAATGTTCCGATCGTCAAAAGGAACGTCTAAATTATCATAAAATATCTCAAGTTCATTAGGATTAATAGGTTCAGTGACTAGCTTTAACCCAACTTCCTTGGCTTCAAAGTCTGGCTTGACTGTAATCAAAAATCCAACTGCACCATCTCTACGGTTTTTTAAGCTTCTAATCTCTTCAGCTAATATTTCGGAATCATCACCTAAAAAATGATGCTGTTCAATCAGATAGTTTTCGCCAGGACGATAAGAAAAGTGCCATGCTTTCTCACCAAATTTCCCTGTTGCTTCCCCGATTAAAGTTAAAACAGCAATATTACTGTGCTGCTGAGGATCGTATAGTTTTGAAAGTAAATCGGTGAAATCAAGGTCAACTGGAACCCATTGTTGTCGTTTATTGAGTTGAGCAAAGACATCATAAGGCTTTAACGAATCAGAGGGTTGACAAAAGCGACGAGAAATATCAGCATCCCATATACTTATATCCACATTCTTATCAGGAATCGCCTTTGTTTGCCCATTGAATTTGAGTTGCAAAGACCGGGGTGGTTGTAGAACCTCCTGCCAATTTTCAACAACACTGATTTTATAGATGTCTCCAGGCAGAATTTTGTGAGTTAAGCGTTCAATCGAATCCTGCTGGGATACCTCCCACTTTAATTTCTTCCCTTCCTTGAACTGTCGAATAGGAAGTTTAACAAAATCCCCTGATTGGAAAGATAAATCTTGATTTGATGGGTGAGTTAGCAGGAACTCAAACCCACAATCAAAAGTATATTTCCATGGATATGAATCCTCTGGTTTTTGCTCAACATCAACTACTAGAGCTTGCACATTCAAAAGAACGTTGCCTTCATGGTTCAGATTACTAACTTCATCGGGATTTTTTTTAAATAAGTTTTCGATTTCTTCAGTCTCAAATTCTTCATAAAAGACTTTTGCTGTGAACTGATTTGGATTGTAATTAATTGCCTTGATTACCCAATCTGTGGGTTTCTCACTAAACACAAGTCGCTTTTGCAGCTTTCGGAGTTCCACATTTAAGGTTTTAGCTCGAATCCCCCTGGTTACTTGTCTTTCCCATGACCTGCGACGCAAATTTGCTAAGTTCCAACCAATTCCGCTAAAATCTTCATTCTCCTGAATGCTGCTCAGATAAAGGAGTTTCCTCACCCATTCTTGGAGGTATTCAGCATTCTGTAAACTTATGCTTGTTTGTCTTGGACTTTGAGCTTTTCTTGATTGACTCAAGTCCTCACTCTCATTATGTATTTCCTGCAACAACTCTGCTTCTTTTTCCAGACGCTTATAAATTATTGGTAACAATGCCTCTTGTAATTGCTGACGTGCTGCCTCTATTATTTCTTTAAATGTTCTGCCATCTGCTTCTTTGCCATACACTTTTTCCAGCATCTTTTTGAGGTCATAGATACTGCCGTACTCTAACAAAATTGACGCAATCAAGATTTGTTCTTCTGGTCGGTCCTCTAAAATGGAACTGTCTAAAAATTCTACTAACCGCAAGCGAGTGAATCGATCGATATCTTGAGATTTTTCTACATTGTTCAGGTATGATTTCAAATCATCAAAGTATTCTTTTAAATCTTCTTCTGTGATTTTAAAGTTAGACAAATTCGCGAGCGCATCTAACAACTCTAATGTACAAACCAGAAGATTTGATACCCTCATCTTGGGGTTCCTCTCATTTCCCGATTTCACCTTCTCTAAATCTTTTTTCAATTCAATCCATTCATTTGGATCTAACCGCTGTTTTGTCAGCAGGAGCTTTCGTGGGTAAACTTCCCAAGTCTTATTTGTGTCCCGTTCATTTTGCCAGTTCAAACTTTCATCTGGGGTTCGTGAGTATTTAGGAAATAAAAAACGGACAACTAAAGCTGCTTTCTGTCGTTCGGGAAACTTGTGTCTTTTTTCTGAAATATTATTATAAGCAGTGTGATAATTGTAAACATTAATAATTAAACTCAACCACCGTCCCGATAGTTGGGGACTGACAGCACTAGGATAAGCATCTAATATCCAAGAAATCAGCATTTCCGGAAGCACTAAATCTAGAAACAGACTCTCTTCTTCTGGATTTTGGGACTGTTCTTCCTGAGACGATCGCTCCTTCTCCCAGATATTGACAAAAATTTGTGGATTGATTGACGGCAACTGTCCTTTACCTACAAGGCGAATTTGTCCCCTGGCAAATTGAAATAACCCCGTTAAAGCATCAGAAAGCAGAGAAGTTTCACCCTGTTTCTTTTTGTTGTTGCGTCTCTCTATTGTAGTGATTATATCGGAGGCATGAGCTAGGAATCGTGCGGCAAATTCAACCCGTTCCCAATTGTTTTGATCCTGTGCTAATTTTTGTAGTAGCCGAATAGCGACAAATACACTGCCCATAATCCGAAGCAGTAAAGTTGGCTCATCCGCCCTTGGATATAGTTTCGTGGGACTTTCAGTTCGTGGAATCCAAGGAGACAAGAAGAGGCATTTATATTTATTTTCATGTTTACTTTTTTTAATGGAAAATTTTTTCCCCTTTGCTACTTTTAACCTAATTTTTCTTGGTAACCCTAGCAGCAGTCCTATAACAGAATTAAACTGAACTTCTACTTCTTTTGCCGGGATATCTGCTGCAGAGCAATTCACATCGATAACAGATGGCCAGCTAGTTTGTAGATGCCAGAATTTACCTAGCTCATCAGCAGTAGTTAAAGCATCAATTTGAGCTGCAAGTTCCCATAAAAGAATCTGCCAGTAAAAAACTGGTAATCCCTTGGTTTTGTTTAAAGTCCTGGGAATACCGATACGACGAAATAAAGCATCTAGGGCGCTATTGTTAACAGGTATTTCCTGGATTAAAGCACGCAGTTTAAACAGAGTCCATGATTCTTCAATAATACGTTGGCACTGGTCAGAAATTATATTTTGTTTACTTGTATCTCTAAATAAAATGAGCGCATAGGTATGTAAAAGGTCAGGTTCAGTGTGTGCTGCTAAAGATGCTTTTTGAGCAATCAAAATTCTTAGCTCTTCTGTATCTGTGGTTAATATCAGTGAACTAATTGACGCAGCGAGTCGAAATGCTAAACGACCAAATTTATAATCTAGTGCTGCCTCCAGGAAGGCATTAATCATTGAAATATTTGAAGATGTTTCGTCCTGGTCGTTAATTTCAGCAATGAATTCATCGACTAATTTTTTGTTATTTTCTAGTCTATCTGCAATAATAGCTAGCACAAGAGTTTCTGGCAAAAAGTCTTTTAGTTCAAGATAGGGTGTAGGAGTTAACCGACGTTCCTGTAAGTCCTGGCTTTCCTTAACAAAAGTACTGACTACCTTGATAATATTTGTAAAATTGTCAGTCTGATTAGATAAAGGTAATTTAATCAGTTGTTGAACTGATTTCTTGACTTTTTCTGGGACATTGTTGATTAAATGCCCTAGGTAGTGCTCAATCCGACTTTTCAGTCCATAAGGAAGATTTTCTCGACGTAGTGACTTGAATACGACAGGCAAAGCATAGATTTGCATTCTGTCTTCTGTACGCTCTAGCTCATTATAAGCTAGGTAGAGTAACTTAGAATCACTTTCTGGATTTTCCAGAACCTCCATAATTGATAGAAAAGCTTCCGTATCGGAAGGGTGGGCGTTAATACAGCAGCAAAAATACCATTCAGTAAGCATAAATTATAAGTACCTAGACCTAATTAATATAACATTTTCCTCCTTTTGTTCCCCTTTCAAAGGGCAGTTAGGGGGGATAGAGACCTTTCAAAAGGCAGTTAGGGGCGATAGAGAGCGCAGGTCTTCTGCCAACATTAAGATAATTTTTCCACCTAATTAGAAAATTAGAGGACGCTCTCGCCGACAATCATTGACTACACGTTTTCTATTATAATTCTTTTTAATCTTTTGCCATTCCTGCTCTGTACACAATCCAAAAACTGCACGTTTTATTGGTTCTAATTGCAACAGTTCGATAATATTGTTTTCAGTAGGGGTAATAGTAGCTAATAGCCAGCAAATGTAAATAGGAATGTCGCTAGCTGGAGCTACTTTTAATTTATTTATAACTTGCTTAAACTCAAACTCAATGTTTGCTCGAATTGCAAATGTAAACTGATTAGGATCGTCTGAATCAAGAAAATCATTTTCTTTCTGTGTTTGGTTTTGATAAAAGTCATAGAATATCTGAAGCAATAGGGAATTACGCGCTAAATTTTGAATAATAGTTTTAACTTTTTCGTCACTGCCATTCTCTTTCTTTTCCTTTCGCAAAAGAGCCAGAAACAAACTTTCTTTACTCTTGTCAGAATTTGAGGTAAATGCTCCTTTTTCGTAAAGTAAATCTAGATCGAGCTTATCAATGTTTATAGCATTAACCCAATCATCCATAAGAATATCTGAAAGGAAAATAAAATCATCATTAGTAGCTATATTTAATGCTGCTAGAATAGCTTCCAAAATTTCACTTTTGACACAAGCATTAATCCATTCACGGCTTGATTCACAAAAGGAAATTACAATAATTTTAAGTAGCTGTTCATAGATTTTTTGCAAATCTTGAGATACACTATCTTTAATATCTAATACCACATCATTTGCCGTAATTTGGTGATAAATCTCTTTCAATTCTTCTTCCGAGTAATTCTCATTTAATGTTTCATATAATTCTACAATATTTTGATAATCATCGTTCTTTCCCTCAAATATTTCCTGTAGTAAACTGGATCTCGGAAAATTATTATATATCCAACTACAAAATGCTAATTTTGCTTCTTTTTTTAACTTATTTTTTAAGTTTATATAATTAATATTCTTAGTTATCTGAGATGATTTATTCTCGAAAAATGCTCGAGAATCTAGACACATTAACTCAATAGGTGTTTCTTCAATAATTTTTTCTAATTTTGCTTTAAACTTTTTAACACTTTGCTGAATATTCTCTCCTATGGAACTAACAATATTAATTACAATAGCTACTGACTGTGAATGAAATAATTCATTGAGTAGAGATTGACACCAATTTTGAATTCGTTCAGAATAATTTGCATTAAGTTCTTTGGCATAAATTTCCCAGAAAAAACCCGGTATACTTGAATCTAGAGAAGAGTTATTCTTTAAAATATCCTCCACTTCTTGAGTTGGATTTACTACTGCGTCGATAATTTGGGATTTCTCTAAAGGTGGATTATTCTGACTTATATCTAGCCAGATCCACTCTCTTTTTAGCAATACTGTACCAGAGGATTTTTTTGCTTTATTTGCTTCTAATAAAAACTCAACATTTTTTAAATTTTCAAAGATTTTAGCTTCCTCAAAACTAATTAAAATACCAATAAAACTACTACGTTGCAGTCCCCAGATTGTTCCAATATCAAGAGGCATGATCTGGAAAACTTGAGAATCCACAAAATAAGCAGGTTGAGCTGTAGGTTTAGTAGGTTGGTATTTCCTGAAATTTATTACACGATCTATCCGTAATAAATTCGTTATTTCTAAATGATGAGAAGACGATTTTTGTTTTAATTTTTCTAAAATTAACTGAAGAGCTTCCTCATTTCTAGCTTTAACCAATTGGTAAATTAAATTAACAACAAAATCATGTTCCGTCCCATTAAATTCATAATCTTCAGGTATTAGCTCAATTTCAATAATAAATGTTCTGCGACTATTTTCATTCTTACACAAACCAGAATCTTTAATCAAACTAACCAAACTTTTTTGCTGTTGTCTATCTAGTAACTCATTCATATTGATTACAGTTTAACTTGTTTTGAATAGAATTTAACTCAGTTCTGAAACCTGGTACAATAGGAGCAATTCTCTGACAAAGTTTACAGAGTGCAAAAAAATTGCGAGTTTTCTGAAGTAAATCGATTAATTGTTCTGCAAAATCACGGGGAGCAATATTTTCCATGAAACCTGTATCATCCGGATTGACTTGTATCGATATACATAAGGATCTTCGGGAACTTAATGTATTAACTCGACTACTTCTTATCAGAATATCTACTAAGGTTTCAGTATCGGAAGGATTCAAGTCTTCTGTTTCTTCACTTTCTGAAATTGTGGGAGGTATACTTTCAAATAAATGACCATCTTGTACACCCATGAAAATGACAGGAGTAGCAAAATCTCGTCGCTCATAACCATTCTCAATACTTAGTTTAAACCGAGCTTTCTGCACTGCCTCCTCAACAGAATCACCTTTGATAATTCTTGAATAAAACTCTTTCACAAAACTAACCGCCGTTAGATTAGAAATCTTATATTGCATAGCTATGACTACTGGAATTCCTTGCAACATTAAGCGAGAAGCAACACTACTAAAAGCATTAGTTTCAGATTGTTTTCCAGTTTCACAAGCTTGTAAAATGACAATTTTAGGTGTATGACCATTAAACAACCGACCAAAGGTTTTAGCATCTTTCCAATCAGCTTTACCAAACTCATTAGCAAAAGCAATTTGTCCTACTTCTTCTCCATCCTTCTCGATCAATTGACCGTGACCAATAAAGTGAAAAATATCTGGTTTATTTGCTTCTAATCTTTCTACAATCTCATAGAAATCCAGAGAATCCATAACACCCAGAAATTTCACTTGTTCTTGTTCAACATCTACCCGTTTTAAGTATTTTTGTACTGGCTCATATTCCACATTACTTAATTGAGAATCAGCCGTCGGTCTTGAGACAACTAAAGCAATTTTTAACTGTTCACCTTTATTAATTTTAATAGATACTTTCTCTGATTCTTTTAATTGATATCGACAGCGATAAAAGCTTAATTTACGATCGGTAGAGAAATAAATCTCACCTTGATTATATTTTTCAGGTAAACACATTAACTCCCAAGGATAGGCTACCACTTCTGGCATTGCTCTCTCATTTATTTCTAAAACAACTGCTAAATTTTTTTGCTTGTTTTTGACAATTTCTTGATAGTATGCTAAAAAATATTCTCTTAATTGACTGTCAAATAAAGCCTCAAATAAAACTTCTCCCACTTTAGTAATTTGTTCACCTTTCAAGTTATCAGGAGCTTTAATAATCTCTCTCATTTTATCGTTGATTTTAGTGAGATTTAACTTTCCTGGTAGCTGTTCTGGGTTGTTTGATTGAGGAGTTATTTTTTGAACTCTAACCGTATTCTCATCGGGAATGATAATACGATAAAAATATTGATTCATTGCTCTAATACTTAAAGATTAAATTGACATTAATACTCAATAAAAAAAAGATAAAATCAATTAACTTTCTACAGTTTAGGTAAGATAATTCGTTCCTCGCCAGTCCATTTTTCTTTTACCCCAACTGCGAAACCCTTAGCTGCCTTATCTTTACTCCCAAACAAATCTTTAAAACGATCTGGTAAAGCTTTCATGACATCAGTTAATTCACCACAAAGCCAATTAATCTTCGGTTCAATCCAAACATTACCAATTAAATCAATAGACTCTAATCCTTTAGGAACTTTGAAAATAATGTCAAATTCAACTGTAGATTTATCCTTAATTTCTGGTGATTCAAGTTCCCATTTACACTGAGATTGATCTTTTCCTTCAGCAGCAATAGTAAACTTACCAAATTTATAATTTAAACTGTCTAAAATAGTAAATGCTTTAAATCTACCTTTAGTTCCTACATTAGCTTTTAACTTGTCATAATCAGGAAGATTAGCTATTTTTGTTAACTCAGAAGCATCAACTCCAATTCCCACATCTAAGTTGGCATCTAGTCCTAAATTCAAGTTGACTCCTGTCTTTAATACCGTTTGCCATTTACTATCTGGGATAATACGATGCACTATTGGCTCGTCTTTTCCTTGAGGACCAAAATCAAGCTGACATTTTAAGTTTGAAATCAAAACACTTGGTTGAGGGCTTAGAGTAATACTTACAACCATAGAATAGAAATCAAACTGTTTCATTAACTGCTTAATTTCGTAATTTAACTCTATTCCCTTTGCTTTAAAACCTTTTGCAGTAAGAGGAATTAATATACTACGAGGATTGCCAAATTTAACAGTAGTTTCTTTTAATCTTTGAACTGCAGTTGCCCCTCTTTTTAACTCTTGAGCTTCTCCTCCCGCTAATTCACTTTCCTGATTTTTTACGACTTCAAATAAATCATTCAGTAAATCTTCTGCTTTCTCAAAGTTAGGTGGATTAAATTTCTGATTGGTCATTGATTTTTTGGGGAAATAATATTTTACCTTCGTTTGAGAGATCGCGATTATTAATCAAGGTAATCGTCTTAATTTATTGGAAGCGATCTCTTCCAATAAAACATCACTAGGAGTAGCTTTTGGTTCAGCCAACAGATTTCGGTTGAAACTGTACCATTTATGATTTATGTTATTGATTCCTTCCGATAGCATTTGCTATCGGAAAATTTTATGCTATTGAACGACAGGACTTGCTATTTCTCTAGAGCCAAGGTTTCTAGCAAGTCTATTTCCGGAATCATCGATTATTTCATAAACGTTCGTTAACTGCACCCAAATATCAGAATCATCTTCATTCTTCTTAAACCCCATACGGGCGCGGTAAGTATATTCAAAAGATGTATTCTTACTCGTCTGACGGATTTTTTGATATAAATCAGCTAGAGCCGCTGGATGCAAAAAATCCGAGGTTTTTACCTGTACAAGCTCCTGACCACTCGCGTGACACAGTTGTTCGGATTGACGATTGACCCATATCTGCTTGTCATCAGGTGTCACTAAACCGCAAGGTACCTCGTATTCGACCATTCTATTGAGAGTTTTGATTAAATCATAATTTAAAGATGTTATAGGTTGGGTAATAATTTCATTATTCAAATTTTTTTGCGATCGCCGTTCTCAACAAAGGGTTTGTCATTTACCATTCTTATCAATGAATCTACAGATACGTTGAGCTTTCTGGCCAAAATTAAAAATTGTCCGTGGGTCATTTTTTGACCTTCACCCTTCAGTAAATTCAAAAAATTGATAGACAAATTTTCTGGATTTTTAGCTCTTATGGGCTGTGGTAGTCCAGGTATTTCGTAGCCATCCCTAATCAAATTGGCAATAAGCTCCAAGACAAAGCCACACATATTAGCGGTGCCCCTGCCTTGCTCCTCTGCCCATTCGTCATAAAAGGCCATGGTCTCGTCACTCAAAGTTGGGGTAACTTTTGCCGTCATTCAATATATTATCTACTATTTACATTAACCATAATAGCCACCCTACAACTTTATTCCCCTACAGTTGATTATTTGAATATTAAATCAACTCAGTATGCTCGACTAAAGTTGATTGACATTAATTATAGTAGATGTTAGGATCTTATTGTAGTGTAAACTGGTTGACAGAACAATCTTAGGTTAATCAGCAAAAAAAGCCTTAGCACTTTAGTGCATCAAGACCCAAGCATCAACTGTGCAAATTCTTAAAGCTCAACAAATTCGCTCTAAAAATAGTTTTCAAAAGCTGTTTTAGTAATTGAGTTGAGCTTTTTAAAAGTCCCCTTGTGGCGATCGCTTGATTCCTTTAGGAGTAAGATGAACTGTTACATCTTGGACTTTGGACACTGAAGCAAAACCCGTATAGTTGTATGTATAGCCTACTAATTTTTACGGTGTGAAATTGTATTGTTAACAGAGGTAACGACAATTCAAGGCCATTATAGATTGGTAGTGATTAAATACTTAAATGAAAGTTAGTGCATATCTCAATAAATGGATGCTCACACTGTACGGTTTGAAGCCAGAAGATTGGGGATACAGACAAAAAGCCATAGCAGAAATCAGCCGTGTTACCGGACTTTCTCCCAACTCTATTAAAGGGTGGGGTAAAGATTTAGAGACGGATAGCACCTATATTTTAAAGCTATTGGATTATGGGGATATGGCAAATGAGTTAACCATGTTTGTAAACAAATATAAACATCTCTTGCCTAAAATAGATGTAATAGATACTATTATTTCTATAGACCATAAGCCCGAACACGAAGGTTGAGAAGGTTCTGCCTTTTCAAAAAAATAAAGCTACCAGGAAGAATCCAACTTCCCGATAGCACACAAAATTAAAAAACTTTTGAATTATGAGTATAGCACTTTTTGAGGAGACAAATCCAGTCTCCCTCCTTTTGCAATTCCAGTGGCTATCCCAAACGCAACTAGCAAAAGCTCTAGGGGTCAATCCATCTGCCGTTTCAAGATGGATGTGTGGCTCAACAAACCCAAGTCCAACTATCCGACGACTAGCCTGGGAACTTTTACAGATTTTGAATAAGTGGCCACTTCCGTTCCCTCCCAAAATCGAAACAGCAGAATTGGACCCGCTACAACTGCTAACAAAATTTAATATTTCCCGATTTACATTAGCTGAAGCTCTAGGAGTTTCGGTTCGAGCTATTGGCCACTGGGTTAATGGCCATAACAAACCATCTCGCAAAGTACGCCGATTGGCCCATCAACTGAATCAAAAGTGGGTTATAGAAAGCGGATAGGATGTAGCGATCGCTCCTTCGTGTAATCAAGTGCAACCAACTACACTTGAGCCGAGCATCACTCCATCCGTACCTCCGTTGCATCAAAGTGATATTGCATCCATGTTAAAAATCTTGAACTACTGATCGATTGATAGCAGAAAAACTCACTATATAAAATATAGCTGCAGTTGTGTTATTTCAGATCGCGAATCGTATATACAAGATTTTCAATTAACCCCCGCAACCCACCACTCTCTGATGTACACGGAATTCCCACTGTCTGCAACCAGGAAATTCTGTAAACGATATCAATAAAATTCATTATGATACATCTACAAAGCCAACAAGAGCTGGTGAGAATTCTTCAAGTCCAGCTACAGCAAGAACAAGAACGTCTAGAAGACATGAGTAATGCGGATACAAAAATTTCCGCATTAACAGGAGAGTTGGCTCCAATACTCGAAAAGTATCCCGTATATCGAGCCGATGTTGCCGAACAACTTGGATTAATCTTACCAACATTACCGTCACCAACACTGCGAGTAATTGAAATAGTTGATGGCGATTATCGAAAAGACGAACAAAAAAATGTAGTCTCGGACACAAAACCCTCAAAATATACCGAAAGTAGTAATTGTCTAGATGATAATAGTCTAGACAATCAGACAGAACTGCCTGCAACAAGTAACGCATCAAAAGATGTTGATATAACTTGGTACAACTCCATCAGTGGAGAAGTAAGTGTAGGGAACGAACGAAGGTATTTCCGGGTACTTTGGAACAACAAACAAAATCAACATCAAGTAGGTCTCAAAAAATCTGAATCCGCCAAGAGGTGGAGTAAAGATATCAATCCCACCACTCAACCCTTGATAGATGCGGTATGGCAAGAATTTAAAGCAGGTAAGCCCGCAGAATTTTTTATACAGAAATTGTACGAAGCAGCAAAGGAAGTAGGAGGTAAGTTTACTGGCTCTTTATGTAATTTAGGTGCTTCCGGCACTTTCCATCTAAATGAAAGTTTTGGCATTTTCCATATCGAGAATGAAGATATCGAGGTAGGTCATAACGACGGTAACTTTTGGTATATCCGTCCTGGTCGCAACAAAGTTTACTGTTCTGGCGACCTTCTTGCCTTTGCTGAAATATTGAAAGGTATAAAAACGGATATAGTTTTAGCGGAGCAGAAATCAAAAGATAGCATAACTCCTCAGCTTAAGACAGCAGAAAATACCCAAATAGACACTGCTGAGATAGTAGATGTAGCTACGGTTCCTACTGTCACTTGGTACAACAGCAGTACCGGAGAAGTAAAAAAAGGTTCTTTTAAAAGGTATTTCCGGATAATTCCGGACGATATCAAAGATGAGCATGAAATCAAGTTTAAAAAATCTGCCGAGGGGGGAAAGTGGATTCAACCAGATAACTCTACTAAACTATTTGTGGAAGCTATCTGGGAAGAATTCGAGGCAGGTAAACCCGATGCAGCAGAAGCCATTCTACAGAGATTGTACGATGTGCCAGAAAAAGTAGGAGGTAAGTTTGTCAAAAGTCATTCAAGCTGTACTGTAGGTGATTTGGGCACTTTTTATATCCCAAATCAAGAAAGTATTGAAGTAGGCTATAACGACGGTAGTTATTGGTATTTTCGCCCTGGGTATGAAAAAGTTTACTGCACGGGAGATATGCATGAGTTTGCTGAAACCTTAAAAGGTTTAGCAAAAACAGAAAGCGCTAGTGAACCTAACAAAAACAAAACCTCCTCAAAGTCTTCCGACTGTTGGTACACACCACGCGAAATTGTTGAATTAGTTGAAAAAGTATTAGGAAGCATAGACCTAGACCCCTGTTCTGACGACGGAAGACACATACCAGCACAATACCACAAAACCATAAGAGAAGATGGACTTGCTTGTGCATGGTTTGGGAAAGTATTCATGAACCCACCCTATAGCTGTCCTGGTAAATGGGTCGATAAACTAATTTCAGAAGTTAATGATGGTAGGACAACAGAAGCGATCGCCCTCCTGCCAGCATCAACAGACACAAAATGGTTTGCCCCACTGTGGAATCAACCCATCTGTTTCTGGAAAGGAAGGATTAAATTCCTAGACGTTAATTACCAACCAAAACTACCTGCACGTCAGTCACATTGTCTAGTTTATTGGGGAAAAAACGCAGACAAATTTAATGAAGTTTTTAGCAAATATGGAGAGGTAAAAACTTCAACAAATAGTCAGCACACAGAAGTTGAAACTACTTTACCACTAATCAAAAAAATCGAACCATTAATATCAGAAAAATGGGTATTAGAAGCTATTGATTATAGCCAAGTAATGCTCTATGAAACAGATGATAAAAATAGTAGTGACTGGGTAAAAATTACCGGAAAATATGAAAGTCAAGGTCTGTTTTTAATTAGCCATGGAACAGCATTTGTAAACCAAGCAAAAACTATAGAAGAGGCTGTAGAAAGAGCAGCATGGTGGTTCGAGCAAGAAATCATTGATAGTTTAGAGTATTTTATTGATATCCTGAACGGGTATAATACCGACTTAATTGCCACCAGAAATAATTCTACTACAGCATATATACACCAAGACAAAGAATTATTTGGCACAGTATTTTTTAAGGATGATGAAAGATTGGAACTACCAGAACGGGAAAAACAACTACTCAGAGATACATATAGTATCGATATTGACAACTTAATAGAAGATATTCAATCTCAAGGAGAAATAAATCCAAATGATTACCTAATGGGTATAGGTAAATTAGGAGTGGAATTCAATAAAGCAGATATTATCCAAAATGCTCTACACTCCCTATCAAACATGAATGATTTAGTGATAGTTCGTCAGGGAGAAATATTCAAATTCTATAATGACGAACGATTGGAATATTGGCTCGGTGATGACTTAGGAACTATCAAGGTTATTGATTCTTCAGACATAGTGATAGATGAACAATTAAATCATCTATTATTTGAAAAATATTCAATATTAGCAGAGGATTTAATTACGGATATTTTCAATAACAAATATGAAGATAATCCAGAAGATTATATCATCTCTAATCAAAACATCAAAGAATTAATTACCAAAGAAAATTGGGACGATAAAGAGTTTGAAATTGCCGAACGACTACTCAGTGAACTTTTCTATTGCTCTCCTGCTTGGAACAAACTGAATGACGTGAAAAATAAACAATTACTAAAACCAAGTGAAGAGAAGTTTGTTGATAGCAATACACTTGTAGCAAATGAACCTTATCTTGAGGAAGAAGACGACTTTAACTTCTTCAGTGAAGCAGATGACGACGATCCTACCTGGATGGATGTCATTAAAGCTGAAATCAAAAAACTTGAAGGCTTCAAAGTGACACATGATGAAGTAGACCTCACCGTAACTCACTACGGTACAGTCGTAGGAAGTATTCACCACGGTGAAAAATACGAACTAGAAATAGAACAAAAATTAATTGGTGAACTGGCAAAATACGACTTTAACTTAGAAGCATTTTTAGTGGCAGAGAATATCCCTTATAAGTTCTATCACCTCAGACCAAAATCATCCGGTGATCATACTCAATCTTCTAGCTCAGAGCAAGGAGAGTTGGAGGTAAAAAAGCCCCAGACTGGTTGAGAGACTGGAAAATTGCCAGACTCAATCAAATCAAACGACAACGAAGCAAACGTATTTTGAGTTAAATCTCAACTAAAACTTCTCAATTCTAATAATAAATTTATACCTTTTCTAAATCATGATGAAACTAAAACAGAGTGCTATACAAGAATTGTCTGCCCACACCAGACCATGTGCAACTGGTAACAGTAGCGGTAACTTACCACCAAACAAACGCCATCAAAGAAACAACAATACTCAAACTCCAGGAGACCTGCCCAAAAAAGAGTCTAGGCTTCCGATAGCAAATGCTACCGGAAAAATTCAGTATAAGCCAGTGGGGGGCAGTGGATGGCTTAATAAATATACAAGCTGGAAATCCACCCAAAATGGTTATGTAGAGTATCCCCGAATTAAAGAAGAAACGCGGGGGACAAACGAACTCAAGCATTGGTATTGGAAATATTGCTGGCGCTCTAAAGGCTCTAAGAAGATTGAGTCTATTGGATGTCCGATCAAAAAAGTCCGTGCAGTAGAAAGAGCGATCGCTGCAAAGATCCCATACAAAGAGATTTACAAGTACATAGTAGAAGATAAATCTGCACCTCCTCCTACATAAGTTTTTCAATTAACAATTAATAATTAATAATTAATAATTATGGAAAAACACAACGTAATCAAGCTAAAATATTTTGCTTTTGCACTGCGGATTATTAAGTTATCACGCATATCTGAGTCAAGACAAACAAGAGTATGTTTTATCAAAGCAATTGCTTCGAAGTGGCACTGCAATTGGTGCATTAATCCGTGAATCCGAGTATGCAGAAAGCCGTGCTGACTTTGTGCATAAACTACGAATTGCTCTCAAAGAAGCCAATGAAACTCAATAGGGGTTAGAGCTATTACATCATGCTAATTACATTGACAAAAAAGGATTTGAATCAATTAATCAAGACTGTATTGAACTCATAAAAATTTGGACTGCAATCATCAATTCAACAAACAATTATATATTATTAATTGTTAATTATTAATTATTAACAGGAGTGCTAAATGAACCAGAAAAATACTACCACAAACAACTTTTCCCTTGACTCTACAGACACAGAATTACAGCAATGTATGAGTGATAGCGTTATAGAAACATCTTGCCTTGAGCTTGGTGATAAATATTCACCAAAAGGCCAAATAACAGCTCATCCATTTAGCCTGAGTCTAGAGGAATTATCTGGCCTCATCAACTATGGCCAAGAAAAACACCAAAATATTCAAGCGACGCAAGCTTTTTCTAGTAAGGATTCTAGCTTTCCTACTGAGTACTCAGTGGGAAAAATTTCAATTCAGTTAGCAGGAGATAGTAAACCTGGTGGCCAAACCAAACTTGGAACGCCCAAAAATACACCACTAAAGAATTCTAGCTTTCCTACTGAGTACTCAGTGGGAAAAATTTCAATTCAGTTAGCAGGAGATAGTAAACCTGGTGGCCAAACCAAACTTGGAACGCCCAAAAATACACCACTAAAGAATTCTAGCTTTCCTACTGACTACTCAGTGGGAAAAATTTCAAGTCAGTTAGCAGGAGACAGTAAATCCGGAGGCCAACCAGGATTTGAAACGCCAATAAGTATACCAATAAAGGATTATAGCTTTCCTACTGAGTACTCAGTAGGAAAATCACCTGCAAAACCAGTAGGGGGCAGCGGATGGCTACACAAATACACAAGTTTAAAAGAAACCAAGACTGGGCTGGTTGAATACCCCCGCGTCAAAGAAGGTCAACGTTCTCGTGACAGCTCCCGTCGCTAAATCGGAGATTATAGCGCGGGCTTCTCGTTGACTCCCGGCAACCCGGCGGACATTTCACGAGCTTTGGTTTTACTTCCCCGTGCTGCCCCACCGGAGAAGGAGTAGAAAAAATCTCGCTCTACCTATTTTCCTTGAAAGTTTTACATACAAGCGGCTGCTGCAATTTCTGCACAATTCCTTGTAAAACCCCATACTTTCAGTTGTCTAGGTTCAGTTTGTAGGTGGCCTTCGCTCTTTTCTTTAACTTTACCTACATTAATTATTTTACTGGCGATTCATCCCATCGTCAAATCGGAGATTATGACGTGGGGCTTCTCGCCCAAACAGCTAACAATCCTAAACACTGGTATTGGGACTACTGCTGGCATAAGAAAGGGAAAAACGGTAAACCTTTGTACAAAAAGGGCAAAGCAGTAATCTCCTCAGTCGGATGTCCTCAGAAAAAGGTAAGAGCAGCTAGTAGTGCGATCGCTGCAAAACTACCACATCGCCAAATATTATTAATCATCAAAGGCGACAACTCCCCACCCACATAGACTTTCACCATTATACATCTTAATACAACAACCCATCACTTCTGAAATTTTTTTAATCACTGAAAACTTATGAATTTACCATCAGTAGCATCTCAAACAAAACTGCTGCAACCCTCATTGTTACAGCAGCAGAATCAAAAAAACGTGGAAGAAGATAAACAATTATCTTTGAACCTCATTGTAGCACCATCACAAATCCCACAACTCAGAGATTACCAACTCCAAGTTATTGACGATCTATATCAACTCCGGCAGAAAAATTATCGTCGCATACTTATCGTCGCCCCTACTGGAGCTGGAAAAACTATAATTGCTGCTTCCTTCATATATCAAGAGTATTCAAGTGGCAAAACAATACTATTCATAGTTCACAGAGACGTTTTAATCAAACAAACCCTCAAAAAATTTAATGACTTCGGCATCAAATGTGGAGTCATCGCTGGAGGCTACAAAGAAACTCGCTTGGCCCCTGTTCAAATAGCCAGCGCTCAAACCCTCAGTCGCAGGAAAACCAACTGGTTTACCCCCAACATTGTATTAATAGACGAAGCACATCAAACCGCCTGGAACAAAGTCGTACAGAGACAGCTAGAAAATTATGAATCTAGCAACACTACCTTTATAGGTTTAACCGCTACTCCCTGGAGACTATCAAAAAGGGAAGCAATGTCCGATCTGTTTGACACCCTCATTGCAGCTCCAACTCCAGGTGAACTAATTCTCAAAGGATACTTAGCGCCCCCAATTTACTACAGCGTAGATGGTGCTGACCTCAAAGGAGTGCGGACTGTAGCAGGTGATTATGATAACTCTGAGTTAGTAGTACGTTGCAATGTGCCAAAGGTCGTCGAAACTCTAGTCTCCGAATGGAAACGATTAGCCAACGGTAGATTAACCATTGGCTTTGCTGTAAATGTAGCACACGCAAAAGCGATCGCCACTGCCTTCAACCAAGCTGGCATCCCTGCAGCAAGCGTAGACGGCACCATGCCCACAAAAATGCGAGAAGTAATTTATTCACAATTACAATCAGGACTCATCAAAGTCTTAGCAAGTTGTGAGGCATTAGGAGAAGGTTTTGATGTCCCTGCCATTTCTTGCGTTTTATTATGTCGTCCCACTAAATCTAAGGCTAAGGGATGGCAACAGATAGGCCGTGCGGCAAGACCCTTTCCAGGTAAATATGACTTCTTAATTCTAGACCAAGCAGGGATAATCAAACAATTTGGTTTCATTGAGGATACCACAACATTTACCCTGGGGAAATCTGACAAAACCCCCACTGGTGTAGCTCCCACAAAAATTTGTCCGAGTTGTAGTGCCATTAATCGTAATTTCGACAAGGTGTGTAGCTGTTGTGGTTATCAATATCCAGCAGCACCATTACCTAAACTTTTACCTACTCAAGAGTTCAAGCTCTTACGCTGCACAGCAGATAAGGTCAAAGAATATCGCCATTATCACGAATTGCTCACAGAAGCTTACCATCGAGGACTCAAACCTAATTGGGCAGATAAACAATACCAAATACATTATGGATACTGGCCTCCCTACAAATGGATGCACGGTGCCATATTTGGTTCGCAACCTACTGTGGCTGACAAAGTTGCGTATCAAAAATATTTACTCCGCCTGATGAAAGCAGATGGTCAGTGCATAGGTTGGGTTGAACACCACATGAACATGATTTTTGGCGATCAAACATCCGTTCCGCTCCGCGATAACTACGTTTAGCTATGCTATCGCGTGTGAATTTCAGGTTTAAAAGAAAAAAAACCTACAGAATTCACAGCCCTGTAGATTCAAATATATTTGAATAAATTATCAAAAAATTATGGATATATTATCACACAAAAAACAAAATTCTGCAACTACTACTCTAATCTCCGCTTTGACATCCTCACCGTGCTGAAGCAACGGTGATTCCTCACCACGCCACCTTTTGACGGGCGGTCGCTGAATGGGGTTGACGTTTCATCGGGTGCTGCTACTTTTGCAGTAGTCTGACGCTTCCCTCCACGTCCGTTTTAAATCTCCGAGTGCCCCCCGGCGATTACCTAAAAACCTAATTTTTAGATGGTGCTTTAAGTTTGAGTAAAACACATTGACTCTCAGCTTTTCCCGGACTACTTAAGGGACATTCAATTATTAGAGTTGTTGGGAAATAAGGTAAAATGGTTCAAGCAGAAATTGGCCAGAAGAATGCTAAATATTGAACGAGCCTTAAAACAAGATAGGTTACTCAGAGCATTAACAGGATTAAACCGTAAAGC
>JAAHGF010000051.1 GCA_010672585.1 Okeania sp. SIO1I7
AAAAGTTTATGTAAGTCAATTGCAGTAGGAAACTTAAGTTTGCTGTCTGGATTATTGGAATTGTGATTAAGGATGTTTCTAGTTAGCCATAATCCCCAATTCCAGGCGTGACGAGCTACACCAGCGTGTTTAGCTAGTAAGGTTATTTGCTGATTATTCGGATGTAGTTCAGTTTTAAATCCAAGTAACATAAAACAGATAATCCCAGATTTTTATAGATAATACCAGATTTTAGCCAACAGTTACAAGCCCCTCCCCTGAGTCTCAGACTTTTTCAGCAAACCCTAATAATTATTAATTATTAATTATTAATTATTAATTGTTTTTCAAAGCCAACCAGCAAAATCTGTAGTAAAGCGATCGCCCAAAATAGCATCTCGAATACTTTGGGTAAAGCGAATTAATTCTGTGACATTATGAAGAGACAATAGGGTATAACCTAAAGACTCCTTAGCTCTTACCAAATGAGCCAGATAAGCTCGACTAAAATTTTGACAACAATAACAAGGGCAAGATTCATCAAGAGGGGTATAGTCTTCTCGAAACTTAGCATTTTTCAAATTCCACCTCTCCCCTCTAACCAAAGCTACCCCATGTCGCCCCAAACGAGTTGGAATTACACAATCAAATAAATCTATGCCAGAAGCGATCGCTCGTACCATTTCTCGATAAGTCCCTACCCCCATCAAATAACGAGGTTTATCTTCTGGCAATAAAGGAGCTGTTACTTTAACTATATCATCTATTAGCTCGCCCGGTTCTCCCACACTCACCCCACCAATAGCATAACCCGGTAGATCCAAATCTACCAACTGCCTTGCTGCTACAGAACGCAGATCGGGATAAACACCTCCTTGAACAATACCAAAGAGAGCCTGATCCTGACGCTGATGAGCCTCAACACAACGCTTCAACCATCGATAAGTACGATTTGTTGCTAACTCCACTTCTTCTCTACTCGCTGGGTAAGGTGGGCATTCATCAAAAGCCATAATCACATCAGCTCCTAATTCATTCTGAATTTGGATCGAACGCTCTGGAGTTATATCAATAATACTACCGTCACGAGGTGAGCGAAATTGAACACCTGTTTCGCTAATAGTTCGGATTTCTCCTAAACTAAATACTTGGAAGCCCCCAGAATCAGTTAATATTGGCCCACTCCATGCCATAAATTTATGTAGCCCACCAGCACCAGCTATAATACTTTCTCCTGGTTGTAAGTGGAGATGATAAGTATTTGCCAAGACCATCTGAGCACCCGCATTCTCTAATTGAGCAGGTGTGAGAGTTTTAACAGTTGCTAAAGTCCCCACAGGCATAAATCTAGGTGTATCTACACTACCATGAGGAGTCAAAAAAACACCTGCACGAGCTTTTGTGTTGCTACAATAAGCCTGACGATGAAAGGAAAAGTTTTGGGACATGATAGTTAGAGCTGATTTGTAAATTGAGCTGAAACCCTTTTCTCGCAGGGGTCTGTCTAAAATTATGCCCTTAGGACTTAGATAGAATCAAACCCTTACACTGTAAAGTATTTATCTTCATTAATATTTACTTTATAAATCAGCTCTTAGGTATTGGCAATTAAAAAATTCTAACTGTTTTCTCTAAACTTAGAACAATTTATATACTCTGCCTAATTCCGTTCTACTAAACTTACCCAAACTTACCCAAAACGATATTTTGAGCTTTGGAGCTAGTTTCCTGCTTCTGTGAGAATCACCGACCGCAGTCTGTAACCTTCTTCTCTCCACAGGCTTAAAATCGCTTGAAACTAAAGCTACTGATACATATAGTTTTCTGAATTGATAGCACCGTTAAAGTCTCTATCAACTTGAAAACCCTATTTTTTTTCCTTTCTGCTTAAAAGGGGCAATCATCATCATCAAACTGCATATCCCAATTAGATGACAAAACTTGATCCATTACTGCGTCAAAAGCTGCAGCATTGATATTTTTGTGAGCCTCTTCTTTGAGAGGGTTTGACAGAGGAATTAGTCTTAACTGACGTCCTTCGGTAATTAAATCAAAATATGTTTCTGTCTTTGACAATTGTCCAAGTTCTAGGTAATCAAAACTAAGTACATTTAGATATATTGAATGATTAGCAACTAAAGTTGACCGTTGACAATCCGCAAATACTTCTAGTATGTATCCTTCACCCCGGCTTTGAATTTGGCCATCTTGAGTATGGATATAGCGGACTCTACCTAAATCGATCAACAGTCTTTGCATATCACGTTTATTGACAACTATGCCACTGTCAATTATGCAAGGAGCAGATACTCTCTGGTCAAAATTATTGGAACTCATATAGCAAAAGCCTCTGAATTTGATAGAAATTTACCAGAACAGTTTTTTTAGTTCTGAGTTATTTAGATAGTGCTATTCTTGTTCCAATTCTGGCATAGTTTCTTGGAGAATGAACCAATAATATGGCAATCTGGTTTGGAATATGCACAAAATCTCATGGAAAAGGGAACGATTTATCTAACAACAGCTCATCTGGAGTAAGAGTTTCAGACTTTTAAATATATAGTTTGAATTTTTTATACATTCTATCCTATGTATATTTAACTATGTATCCTGGAAATCTTTGAGGTCTATACAGAACTGTATTATATATTAATTTTCTACCATACAAAACTCATTTTGTCTACTCCTTTGTTGTGAATTTGATTTGAATCAAATATAGCTGCAAATATTATTTTTTTTGATACTATAGTTAACAACAAGAAGCCAAGCTCAGAAAATTTTGGGTGGTAAAAAATATTGCTCCAAGTAATTAGGAAAACTCTGACAAAACTCAGTGCTGGAATTGCATTTTACACCTGTTTACCAATTCCCCATACTTGGAACTTGGATTTTAAGGGTATTGCTCGTTTCGCTCCTTTGATAGGATTGATAGTGGGGGGTATAGTTGGACTAATAGATATTGGATTACAAATTTTAGGAATGCCTATACTCACCAGATCTGCTGTAGCGATTATATCTGGAATTACTTTAACTGGTGGTTTACACTTGGATGGGGTGATGGATACTGCTGATGGGTTGGCAGTGCCAGACCAGAAACGAAGATTGGAAGTAATGAGTGATAGTGCTACAGGAGCTTTTGGGGCAATGGCGGCGATCGCTCTACTGTTGCTAAAAATTACTGCTTTAACAGATTTAGATAGCGACCGTTTTTTAATACTAATGGGAGTTGCAGGTTGGGGGAGATGGGGACAGTTAGTAGCGATCGCTCGTTATCCCTATCTCAAACCTACTGGAAAAGGAGCATTTCACAAAGAGGCAAAATATTCAATTTGGGATTTCCTCCAAAGTCTACTTTTATTGCTGAGTCTCAGTGGAATCCAAATTTTATTAAACCCTGAAAGTTGGTTAGTAGCTTCTGGGATGGCAGTAGGAGGAGTAGCGATCGCTCTGTTGACAGGTGCTTGGTTTAACCGTTGTTTGGGCGGTCATACTGGCGATACTTATGGTGCTGTGGTTGAATGGACAGAAGCGTTATTATTGTGTTTGTTGGTTACTTTGGAATAGCGAAAGGTATAAGTACCCAAGCAAAGTTATCACAACCTGAAAACAACTGCTAAACTAGGTAGATAAAAAAAGGCTTTTTAAAGATTGGAAAATGACACAAATCAAACAACTAACAACTATTATTGAGCGAGACGGTGATGGATATGTATCCTTATGTCTGGAACTGGATATTGCCAGTCAAGGTGATACGACAGAAGAAGCGCGGTCTAATTTGATTGAAGCGTTAGAACTTTTTTTTGAGACTGCTGATGCTTCAGAAATTGAGCGTCGCTTGAACTAAAAATTTATAAAATTGTTGTTATTCGTACAAAAGTGGTATAATAATTAAATCTTAAAATATCATAGTTACAATCAAACAAGTGACTGATGGAACCAGAGAAGAAATAGCAAGACTTCTGGCAAAGGAACTGGCATCAAGAACAGGGATACCTCCAAGAATACCAGGGCAGGGTTTCAGAAGATTTAGCGAGTTTAATTGTACAATTTGATCAGCTTGACAATCGCGTTGCTATAGCTAATGACTTTTGCCCTAATATGGTTGGTGTAAATGATGGTTTTATTGAGTGGTGTCCTAATGATGAACCGCCAAGCTATTTGGAAAGATTAATGTGGTGGTGGGTGGTTCGTCCAGATATGGGGGCAGCGTTCGCGGAGCGTTGCGGATGCAACATCGCTCTTGAAGCTCCTGTTGAATTGAAAAGAATTATTGGGAACTATATTTTGAGCAGTGAATAGAGTTATTAGGAAACAATGATAAAACTGTCACATCTTCCGAGTATTTTAGTGGGGATGCGCTTCGCAATCGCTCCTTTACTCGTTTTTGACGCTTTAGACCATAAAAATTATCCGCAACATTGGGAGCAGTAGGAGCATTCTGTTTGACTCGATACCTATTTCAAGATTGGGCTAAGTCAAAATTCGGTCAACATAAACTGTTGAGGAAATGGCATCAAGCACTCAATAGCAATCCCTTTTCTTTAGTTCTATCTCTACGTTTTGCTCCGATTGCTCCGTTTAATATTATTAACTTTTTATTGGCACTAACCCTAATTGATCTAAAAATTTATACCATTGCAACCTCAATTGGAGTTATTCCAGGGACTATTGCTTATACCTGGTTGGGTGCTTCTGGGAAGACTGCTTTACAAGGAAGCGATGCTTCCTCGTTTATATTCGCATCGATTTTTTTGGTATTGTTATCGGTGTCACCGTTGTTATTTAAGCGCTGGTGGAAGTAGTGGCGATACTGTTGGCGAGCGAAAGTAATCATTTTATCATTTCCTTCAGGTTCAGAAACAGAAGAGGCAGAAAATTTAGAGGAATAATTATCCTATTTCTGCCATCTTAAAAAAGTCTGAATACTGACTCCTGACTGCTAATTTTTAGGTTCTATCCAAATTTTTATACCCTCCACTCTGAGAGCTTGGTTGCGAGTACCACAATATGCACCATTAGAATAAACAGGTAAATCTCCCATATTCTGAACATGAGCTGTATAGAATACATCATAATTGCCAGCTTGAATACCTGTAATACGAACCGCAAATCCTTCTATTCTTCTCGCTTTGCCGCGTTCTCCAGCTAATTTTCCTGCTTCTAACCAAGGAGTATCACCTATGTCAGAAACATGAGCCATGTATTCAAGGTTTAACCCAGGAATAGAGGGTTCTATATCTATTTGAAAAGCTTCTACACGAAAACCTTGACCGCGAGTACCTGCATATTCTTGACTGCCAAAGATGCGATCGCCTATATTTTGTATATGAACTAAAACTTTCAACCCTACAGAAACTGCTGATGTTTGATTAGTAGTTTCTCCAAACATCGTATTTGGTCTTTCAACAGTGGGAGAATTTTGAGAGACTTCCACACCAGGAACAATAATGATTTCGTCTACAGGTTTTGTACCTCTAGGTGTTGGGTCTTCTAAAATCATCACATCTGGATCGTCAATAGCTGTTTCTGCACCACCAGAAGGTACTACTATTAAAGGTGGTAAACTTGGAGCAGTTGATTTTTGCGTATTAGTTGGTTGAGTGGCAATATTTTGCTCTAGTTCTTCTAGTGCTGGAAGTTTAATTCTAGATGTTGTGGGTGAAGAATCATTAGGAATGGTTAGTTTTCCTCTAGATATGGCTAACATTAGTTTTTTGCCAAAACTGGCATTAACTTTTTCCTCTAATTCCAACCACTGCTCATCATCTAAATTTTTACCCTGTTTGACAAGTGTTAATATTGCCGAAAGTGGATGTGTCTCTGCAATTAAAGCTTGAGCATCATCTGGTAATTTGTCAGATTTTGTATTAGAAATTAATTGGTGTAGTTCTTTAGCTTTTGCCTTAACTGGTTGTAAAGGAGGAAATTCTGGTTGTTCTTGATGAGCGATCGCCAAGATTTGATTAAGAATATCTAAAAATGGTTGACTGCTTGATGATTCTGTGGTTGAAGCTAGTGCTTTAATTAAGTTTTCTAAGTCTGTGAAGGAAGATATTGCCCCAGCAGAAACTTGAGATGTTTTTGCCAATTCTAGTCCCTGCTTTTTGAGAGTAGCAAAATCTCTACCATAGGCCATCAATTCTTCTAGTAAACCTTCTGAAGGGGGAGTACCTGCGTTTTGTAGTTCTTTAGCTGCCAGGGAGAGACGAATACCCAATTTAGGAAAATTGTCTGATAGAGATGTTAGTTTTTCCAACAAGTTACGATTGGCTGTTTCCATATTATTGTTAGAGTATATTTATATAATTACAGTTTTATATATTACTTTAGAATATACATCTGATATTAAGTCCGGCAGCATCGGTATGATAAAGTCCAGGTAATACAGTTTCACGGAAGTCAGAACTCAGAAGTTAGAACTCAGAAGTTAGAACTCAGAAGTTAGATTTGATCGGCTAAAAACTTTGACAATACAATATTTTCAGGCAATTATTTGACATTTAAAGGAGCGAAACTATTTGTGACATTCTTAAAGTGAATTGGTATAAGGAATAAGGAAGAAAATTTGAAAGAAAGAAAAAGTAGATATTTCCCAAGTTTTTACACAAAGGATACCAACAGACATGATATGATTGAAATAAAAAACTAAAAAACCAAATTCTGATACCTTCGATAAAAATGTTTGATGCAACCCATGAAATTTTGAATGATGGTCGTATTCATAAATACATATTGACTCAAAATGGGCAACCAATACCATATAGTGAGGTTTTAAACTTGTGAAGTTCTCTCCCGTTAAATCTCTCGATTATAACGGGAGCTTCTGAAACAAAGATAATTGAACCCAAGCTTCAGAAGTTTCTTGTTTTGCTGACGCAACGCTGCGCGAACACAGGCTGACTAAAGTCTAAGCCTCCACAAGCAGACAAGATGAGACCCACCTCGTTTAACGCTTTATTTAAAATGTTGATTGCAGCATTTTCATCTCTATCTAAAACTGTTCCACATTTAGGGCAAGAATGAGTTCTAACGGATAAAGTTTTAGGTACTTTTTGAGCACAGTTACTACAATTTTGAGAAGTATTGTGAGGATTAACTTTAACCACATGAACACCTTAAATAATTAATAATTAATAATTAATAATTAATAATTAAAGAATCATATCAAATCCAGTAGCATCGGTGTTATTTAATCTTTAAAGATAAGAGTCTATATTGTCTGGGCGAATGGCCATTTGCCCTTACCAATTGTATGACGATCAACAGAATTATACTACTGTGAAGCTAACGGATTTGATCTCATTCATTATTCATTATTCATTATTCATTGTTAATTATTTTCCTACATCATAAATTGATTTTGAGAGTTTAGTATTTTTTGCTAAACTTCTAATATTTAGGTCTTCTACAGCAATTAAGTCATATTTTTTAACTAATTTATGAGCAGTCTTATAGTGAAAATCTTCTCTTTGTCTAGCAATGTGTTGATGCAACCTAGCAATTCTGTTCTGTGCTGCCCTCCAGTTATTAGAGCCAATCTGTTTTCTAGATACTTTCCTTTGTTTCCTAGCTAAATTAGATTGTGCTTTTCTATAAAAATTAGGAACAGAAACAGTCTCACCAGTATTAGTAGTCAAGAACTCTTTTAAACCAACATCTACTCCTACAGCAGTTTTAATATTATCTATAGAAATTAAATTAGGAACTGATTTATCTTCTAGACTAAAACTGACATAATATCCATCAGCGTCTTGAGTGCGTCTTACATTCTGGGGAAACCCCAGAATTACGCACTCGCTTTTTTAGTTATAGTTGCAGTTTTAATCGTAAATCCATCTGGTATTGGTCTATGAACTATTACTGGAATAGAACCAAATCTACTAATAATTATGTGTTTACCATCAAACTTAACTGCTGCTTTAGGATGATTAACTCTACTAAAACTTAATGACCTTAACTTGCCTGACTTTTTGAATCTTGGCCTACCAAATCTTTTACCTGTTTTATCTGGTATTAACCAACGTTGCCAAGATTTGTCTAATCTTTTGAGATTATTTTGTTGTACTTCAAAATATATCTCTTTGTATTCTGGAAATAGTTTTTTAGTTTGCTTTAATTCAGCCGATTGATAATGATAGTTTGGTTGGCCTGGAATCTTACCAATAGGACATGAAATCAATGAACAACGGTCTATTTGGCATCTGGTTCTATTCAACCAATCTAATCTTTGACCTAAAGCATAATTGTAATGCCTTCTCAAAAGTTCTAACCAATTATCTATCTTGGTTATTTGCTCTTGAGTTGGCTTGATTTTGTAGTAATAACTTACGATCATTTTATTCTTTTTTGACCAGGAGTTTATTATAATATTTTGCACAGATATTGTGTAGGCACTATGAAAAAAACTGGATTAAACTTACGGATGAGTCAGAACAGACTAAATAAGCTAAGATTATATGCAGTCGAGAATGAGAAAACAATGACCCAGGTAATTAGTGATTTCATTGATTCACTAAAACTTAAGCCTAAAAAGTCAGTTGAAAAATCTGAAAATTAAGCTTAAGAGGAAAATAGTTTATATGCTGGCTGTTTTCCTCTCACCGTTAAATCATAGATTATAACGGCAGTCCCCAACAGCTATTTTTTCTGATGGAATTGTTGTATTTGAAAATTTAGGCAAAGATGCAATACTGGTAGTTCCATCTCCTAGGGATTCAAATTCCTCCTGGGAAGGAACTGCTTTTTCCACTTATTCTCATCTAGCGGCCTTCATTCGCGGTGCGTCAGATGTTCAAAAACAGTCATTGTGGCGAATTGTGGGACAAACTGTGCAACAACAGATTTCAGACCGCCCGCTTTGGGTCAGTACGGCCGGTGGTGGAGTTGCTTGGCTTCATGTGAGATTAGATTCTCGACCAAAATATTACGGGTACAAAATCTATAGTTTATCAGATCGAGTCTAGAAGAGCAAAAATAGGAATAATAGAAAAATAATAGCTATTCCTGTTGCCAATTTAAGACTTAAGATGTTATACTTAGTATAACTGTGAGGGCGCGTAGCTCAGTGGATAGAGCACCAGATTCCGGTTCTGGGTGTCGGGGGTTCGAATCCCTCCGTGCTCGTTTAAAATAGCAGTCAGCGGTCAGCAGTCAGCCATCAGCTCTCAAGGTGTATGATGGGGGACTCAAGAGAAGCCACTCCGCGTCTACAAACCCCCACCAACGCACACCACGCTCTTTTTCAAATAAGCGTGGGGGCCTTAAACTCGCCGATTTTAGCTAATAGCTAATAGCTTGTTAAATCTATGTCCTGACTAACTCAATATTTACTACACCTGACTTTTTTTCACCCTAGCCCAGAAATTAAGAAATTATTCAGTGTTTAACTTTCCTGGCGGGAAGTCCCGCGCTCTCCTGCAGGGGATCGTCGGGATGAAAGCCAGGGCCAGGATTCGGATACCTTCATAAGCTAAACGTTCACAAGCCCTTGACAAGCTAGCTACATTTTGTTATTCTCCAGTTCAAAACAAGGGGAGGACATCACCTCTGTCTAAACAGCGGTCAGGGTTTCCCAGACTGAAGAATCCCGCGTTGTCCCGTAAGGGCAACGTCGGGAGTATGTCAAAGATAAGAACCTATATTGTAGGGGCGTTAGCGGCAGCTTTGCGTTAGCAAATGGCCATTCCCCCCTACACATTGTATGAACGAAGGCAGAAGGAACAATTCTATCCTTATTCTATTGGTGCTGTTTCAGCTTCCGCTGGCATAACTTCAATAGGTATACCTTCCTCCTCTTGCCCATCCTGATTTGGTAATGTTTCTCCAACAGATGTATTTTCCGCTTCTGTTTCTGTTGACTTTGCTGTACTACAGTTAGAACTATCAAAATTAAATTCATATTGATAAAGTTTTGAGCGATCGCTATTGGAAAAAGATTGATTATTGACTGCATCTATAGCTGCTTCATCTAGTACTGAATGACCACTTTCTAGTAATAACTTTGGTCCGTTAGTAATACTGCCATCTGGACTAACTAATACTCCCACAGTAGCTTTACCTTCTAACTTTTGCTTGCAAGCTGCTTCTGGATAAGCATCAGCAATAGTTGTAGGTTCTGTCAAATTATCTTCTTCTAATTCCAATTCTATTGCCCACTGCAAATAAGTACCCACAGCACCTAAAGCAATATCCCTTGATTGTGATTCTTCAGTGACAGCAGCATTTTCTTGTTTTTGTTGCTGTAGTTTTGCTAACAGTGAACCTTTAAATTCTCCTTGCTGCTGTATTAGTGAGGATGGTTCAACAGCAGGTGTTATTACTGGTGTTGGTGGTTTTGTTTCTTCGATAGTAGCAGCAGCAACTTTTTCTTCAGGTGTTGGAGATGGTTGAGGAACGGGAGTAGTCGTGGTAACTGTTTGTTGCTTTTGTTGTTCAAATTTTTCTAATAATGAACCTTTAAACTCTTTTGGTGTTTCTGGTGTGGGAGATGGTTTAGAAGTAGGAGCAACAGGAGTTTCCTGAACTTCAACTTCAACTTCTGGTTGAGATTTTTTAGTTTCAGTTGGTGCGGGAGTAACCACAGCTACCTGTTGTTGTTGTTTGATTTCTTCTGCTATATCCTGAATAGTCTTTCCTTCTCGTAACTGCCTAACTATTGGTGCTTCTGGCAGTCTGCCTTTTTTGGTAGGGTCTGGTGTTGGAGGAGTTGAAGGAGTTGGAGGAGTTGCTATTGCTATAGGTTTTTTTTCTATTTGAGTTTGAGTGTCGGTATCATTTTTATTTGGAGCAATAGCAATTTGATTTTCAACTTTATCTTGGTAACGTCGTGGAGGCAATTGTAAATTAGCTGAGTATGACCCCCTAGTTGAATTTTCAACTATAGAAGTTTGCTCTTGAGGGTCTATTTCTAGAGTTGAACGACGTGATAAACCAGACTCATAGACTTTATCTGTCAAGTTCAAATTTTTTCTGATTTGATATTCATCTATTTCATTTTGATTTGATTGTTGTTGTGGGTCAACTCGAAATATCTCTGCTGGTTGACTATTTCTACTAGGTAGTGGGGGTGGAGATATTGGTGTTGTTGGTAATGACGATCTGCGGGGTATGGATGGATAATTGTAGGAAAATTCGCTTGGGGATGGATTTCTGGGCAACCTAGAAACGGAAGGAGTGGATCTTGAGCGAGTAGAAGAGGATGAGGTAGTAGAATCTTCTGGTGGTAATTTTGGTAAGTTGTAATCTGAAGGGTCTACAGGTATTGTTGGTAATTCTGAGGATGATGATTCGGAGACAAAAGGTACTTCACTCGGAGATGGTGGTGAAATAGGGGATAAGTTGGATGGTGTTGGTATGGTTGAGAATGTAATTTCTGGTTCTTCTGGTTGAGGGAGGAGTTCGAGTTGTTCTGGTGTTAATTCTATTAATCCTACTGTTGGTGGTAATTTGGCTTTCTCTGAGAATAGGGATAATTTTGGTAGGTTAATTCCTAATATGGCATGGATACTCACAGAGGTGAAGAGTGCTATCCATATTGGTTGACGGAGGGTGTCTATGATGGAAGGTTGTTCTATAGGTTGATTTAGGTCTAGGGAAGAAAAGTCAGACATATTAGGAAACTCCTATAACAATCAAATATACTTTATAAATAATATCGTTTCAATTTGAATTTTAACATTCAGCCATTTTTTGACCATAATAATGTTTTAAGTCCCATTATTGAAATCTTGAGAGGACTTATATCATGTCCGTTGGGGCGCGTTTGTGTAAAAGTTAGCGTGGATATCTACAGGAAATTTAAGTTTTTTTCTTGCCTGTTGCTTTCCGGAGCTGTTGCCTGTTGCCTATTTACTATACAAGACCGATGCTACCGGACATGATATTACGCATGCAACTCCCTTGAAAACGCCATCTGTAGAGCTGCCGAATGGCAGCTCTACGGAACGCAAATTCTATTCGCCCTCACTCGATTTAGTGTCCGTGCGTAAGTCCTGATTGAAAAAGAATATAGAGACCTTCTATGGGAGGTCTCTATACAGGTTACTGGAAAAAGTATTAATTTTTGGAGATATCTAATGTCTGACTATTACCAAAGAGCGATCGCTAATTTCTGATCGAGAAATCGTCTGCTTCTAACAATGGACTACCTGTTAAAGTTGCAAATTGAGCACCATCACCGAAACCACTTGCACTACCATTAGGATTATAGAATAAGTTACCATTGCTACTGTTATAGACAATTACTCCATCAGAGGTTGCTGCCGCAGCATCACTATTAACTACATCAAATTCATCTGCTATGCTGAAACCTGTTCCTGATGCACTGTTGATAGCAGTGAAACTGCGGCGGTCTAGAATAATTATATCTCCAGGTGTTTGGGAAAAATCAGTAATTTCGTCTATACCAAAATCCTCTGGTTGAAATGCTTCATTACTATTGAAGATAAAGCGGTCAATACTAGCACCACCTGTAAGTATATCGTTTCCTGCTCCACCATTAAGGCGATCGCGACCAATACCTCCTAGTAGAGTATCGTCGCCTGCTCCTCCTAACAAAATATCGTTATTAGAGTTACCTACTATCAGGTCGCCACCAGCTCCTCCAAGTAATTGATCGCTACCACTAGCTCCACTTAGATCGTCGTCACCATTACCACCACTAGCAGTGTCTTGACCGGCACCACCATTCACGGTATCATCACCATCGTCACCGTTGAGGCGGTCGTTGCCAGCGCTTGCAGCAACGAAGTCATCACCATCACCAGCGTCAACTAGATCATCACCAGTGCCAGGATCGATGACATCATTACCATTGCCAGATTCGATCTCATCGTCTCCTTCACCACTATCAAAGAACTCATCTATATCTGCTTCTGGATCATCACTGACTAGCAAATTATCGCCATCAGTACCAGGAATTTCTAGCAAAACACCACTGCCACCGCCATCTGGATCGCCTATATCTAACTCGCTGGTATTTAGGTTGGCAATAAAAAGACCTGAATCTAAGACTTGATCGCCAGTATCAGCAACGCCGAACTTGATGGTATTTACTCCCTGTTGGACGGGGACAAAAACAGTCAATGTAGAGCTTACTCCATCATATTCGATGGGAAGAATATTATTGGCATTATCGATGAAGTTGCCTAATGATAGATTATTGCTGATCACACTTAAAGGTTGAGTAAGATCGTTGTTGAACAATGCAGCATTGTTTCCATTAACAAAGACTCCTGCTACATCCACAAAGGAGGTGTCGGAAAACTCAGGAAACTCATCAGACCCAAAAATTAAATCAAAGGTTATAGACCTGACGGTGGGGTCTTCGATTACAAATTCAAACTCTAGTATGTTTGCATCCAGGACTTCACCAGCTCCAGAAAAAGCGCTGTTGGCCACAGCTTGAAGGTCAGGATCGGAGTTCCCCAATTGTTCAACACTATAACCAATTTCAGTATTTTCGTCAGGTGGAGAGCCATCGCCAGAAGTCAGCAAGATGCCTGAATCAATTCCTAAAGGCAGAGTACCATCATAAAATGAGGATTGACCAATACCATTTGGGGAGGTGCCACCAACGCTAGGGGAGAGTGGAACAACCGCACCTTCAAAATTTATAGAACCAGGTATGACTGTCAAGTTAGCTCCTGGGTCTACAATTGCATCTACTAGGTCTTGGACTGTGTCTACTGTTGGGTCGAATTCTACGAATGCCATATTCTCTAATTCCTAAAAAAAAAATTAACAACTAAATTTCACAAATTAATGTTGAGTCAAATTGTCTATTCTAGGGGGTCAAATTTTGTACACTTGGTACAGTTAGCAATTATCCTCAGATCTGACCACAGCAAAGTTTAAGGTTCACAGGTATGCCGAACAAAAGGCAGGGAGTTTAAAGGGAAGCAATCTCAAATCCTACAGGACTTACCGAATAATTAATAATTAATAATTAATAATTAAATAATTCGCGCTTTGAAGCCGACCCTTTTAAGGGGAAAAAAAGCGGTCGAGGGATGGCGAGGAAACCTGCGCCATATCCAATCGACTAAGAAAAGAAAATATTCCTTATATTCAATTCCGTAGCGGTTAAAACCCGAGGTAATTATCAATTATCCATTATCAATTATCCATTAATGAAGCACGGACACTAAATCGAGTGAGGGCGTCATTTGGAGCTTGGCGGAACGCCAATGGCATTTGCCCCTACGTATGGCCTTTTCAAGAGAGTTGCATGTGTAAGTCCTGCCCTAGTTTTTCGTATCTCATGCGTAAGTCCCGATCAATAAGAATTTTTTACTTTTGATTAGCAGATCCCATAAAATTGACTTTGCCATGGCCTATTGTTTTCAAAGATAATATATTTCTGAGCTAAACTGAGGTTATGCAAAAAAGAAATTTTTTAATTAAAGAAGTTATTAAGTGTATTTACTGCTTCATATCGCCCGCTTGTCTACTAATAGTTATTTTTTGAGTAGTCGCCTCAATTGGCTCATAAGTCTTAACCCAACCAATAAAAGGTATTTTATGATTCCATCCATTAAGTTCTACGGGAAAACCACAATTATCTATCGTGTTTGCGTAGCATTCCGAAGGAAATGAATCAGACTTACCTTTCTTTTTAAACCGTGGGCGTTTACCTAACCCTTGTTTGCGCAGCATTCCGCAGGAAAAAAACCTTTTAAATGCTTCACCCAAGTTAATAAAAGCATATTGGTAAACTCTAGATGTTTGCGTTTGCGTAGCATCCCGTAGGGAAGCATTCCGTAGGAAAAGTTTTTTCATCCTAAAGATAAAGTGGTTTGGTATGATTAGTAAAAACCTCTCTTAGCTTACCGGATTTTGGCCTTAAACCATCTCGAACTGCAGCATTCCATAAACTTAAACCCCAATTATAACACCACCTCGAATAGCCAGCGTGTTGAGCCATTAGAGTTTTCTGTTTGTTATTTAGTTTCAGCTTTGTTCTAATGGATTTGTGCATATTTCTGGATCATTTTTCATCTGAGTTTTATATTTTCTCAAACCATAAAGCCTACTAGAAAAGCAATGCAATATAGCCAATATATCTTCAACTATTTCGGCTTCTGGAGATAAATCTTTGCTATTTAAAACTATTAACTCGCAGTTATTTTGTTCGCAAATCCAATGGAACAAGTCAAACCCAAATCTGGCCAATCTATCCTTATGAGCAACTATCACACGTTGAACATTGCCTTTTAATATTTGAGATAATAATTTCAACAGTTTTTTACGCTTAAAGTTCAAACCACCACCTATTTCTTTAATAGTTTCAGCATTGGGATATAGGCTTTGTAGCTCCGCTACTTGTCTGTTTAAATCTGCTTTTTGAGCATTGTTTGACACACGACAATAAAGCACGGTTTTTCTAGTAATTGCAGGTGCTGCTTGAATATAGGAGTCAATATCATAACGCCTTTGTCCTGATGGAGTTTTTATGGCATTTATTTCTCCCTTTTGTTCCCATCTAACCAAAGTGCGAACATCAACCCCTAATATTTCAGCAGCCTCTCTTGGTTTAACAAACTTCACTGTGTTACTACTTGATATAACTATCATATAGTAACGTATTATGACGTAATTTGTCAACTAAGTAAAAACTCCAACTCAACTATTATTATATCCAGGACTGATGTAAAGCCTTTGATTATACACAGGACTTACGCAAATTTACTTATAAAGCACCATTTGTAGGGGCGAATGGTATTGGCGTTCCGCCAAGCTCTGAATGACGCCCTCGCTATATGTAGAGTTTCTGTGTAAGTCCTGATACATTAACTTTAGTAGAGTTGTCGCTAAATAGAGGGAAAAAATCGCTCCAAGCTAGACAGAGCAAGAATTCTAAGCTTTTTTGCCTTTCAATAGCTACAATCCTTACAGAACAGGGTTATTGGGAGTTTTTAAAGTTATAAAGCGACAAGTCTAGTGTATATTACAAAATACTCTACAGGTAAAGTCCTTGGGTAAGCCATTTATATCATTACTCTGGAGTAATAATAATATTAATGATATATTTTGAGCAAATATAATATGGCAGTTCTCAACTATTTGTAACAAATTAGAGCATAGATAAATAGAGAAAATGTCTGAAACTCTTACCCAGAATTAGATGAGCTATTGTTCTATAATTTATATAGATATTTTCTACACAACCATTCTCAGGATTGTTATATATTTATGTTATGAATATATGCAAAAAATATTTGATTATCTGACATATGAAAGAATTTTATACCTGGAAAAAATACCGGTGTGCTTACGAATTCTATCCTCAAAAAGAAGGAGATGATTCTACCATACCTTTACTATTACTGCATCCTATTGGAGTAGGTTTATCTAAAAATTTCTGGCATAGATTTTGTTCTTTATGGCAAGAGCGAAGTTTACTAAATCCTATCTATAATCCAGATTTATTAGGGTGTGGTGAAAGTGATATGCCATCTGTGGCTTACTATCCTATGGACTGGGCTGAACAATTACAATATTTTTTAGATACGGTTGTACAAAGACCAGTGATTTTAGTGGTACAAGGTGCTTTGTTTCCTGTGGCTGTATCTCTGGTGAAACTACAGCAAGAATCAAGTTTAATTGATGGGTTAATATTATCGGGTCCGCCTCAGTTGGAATTGATGACCAAAGCTGATTCACCTATTAGTCAAAAATTGAGATGGAATCTTTTTTATTCACCTCTTGGTAAAGTTTTTTATCGCTATGCACGCAGTCGAAAATTTTTAGATTCTTTTTCTAAAAAACAATTATTTGCTGATGAAAAGCGAGTAGATGAAGAATGGTTAGATACTTTAGAAAAAGGAGCAAAAAATCCCCAAAGTCAATATGCTGTTTTTTCTTTTTTAGCAGGGTTTTGGAGACAGGATTTTAGTCAGGATATTGCTCAAATTAATCAACCTACTTTAGTATTAGTAGGAAAGCAAGCATCAACTATTAGTAAAACTGAGGAAATTGAAACGCCAGAGCAAAGAATTAATAGTTATTTAAAGTTGTTACCTCAAGGAGAGGGTTGTCAAATATCAGGGCGAAACGTTTTACCTTATGAGTCAACAGAAGAGTTTATTAAAGCTGTTAGTAAATTTTCACAAAAGATTAGTTAATAATTTGACAACTTATAAAATTAATCACAAAAATTATCAAATGTAGAATAGGTATAAATCAAATGGATAAAGTTGCTAATAATATTGAAAATAAGGCAAAAAATAGTACTATTTTGATTGTGGACGATCATCCAATTGATTTGAAGTTGGTAATTACTGTTCTGGAAAGCTATAACTTTAAGGTATTAGTATCTGTTGATGGTGAAAATTGTTTGAAACAAGCAATAGAAAGTAGTCCAGATATTATTTTGTTAGATGTGTTAATGCCTATAATTGATGGTTTTGAAATCTGTAAGCGCTTAAAAGCAACCCCAGAAACTACAGATATTCCTGTAATATTTATGACTGCTTTATCAGATATAGAAGATAAAATTACAGGATTTGAGTTAGGAGCGGTAGATTATGTTACCAAGCCAATTATAATAGATGAGGTTTTAGCAAGAGTAAAAGTACATATACAGCTACGGCAACTAACTGAAAAATTAAAGAATAAAAATTTACTGCTGCTAGAAGAAATTACACAAAGAAGAGCAGCAGAAGCAAAACTTAAAGAAACTTTGCGGCAGTTACAAACAGCTCAAAAGCAGATTATTGCTAAAGAAAAACTTGCGTACTTAGGTACTTTAACTTCAGGCATTGCTCACGAACTTTGTAATCCTCTTAATTTTATTCAAAATTTTGCTCAACTTTCCACAGATTTAGTTGAGGATCTCATGGAGGAATTAGCTTTAGAAAGTAATAAAATGGAAGCTGAAAAATTTGAAGAATTTCAAGAAATTGTTAATGATATTAAACATAATTCAGATAGTATTTACCAACACGGTAAAAGAGCAGAAAAAATCATTAAAGGTATGGTAAGACATGCACAGATTGACAACAATAACTTACAATATAGCGATATTCATAAGATGCTAAATGAGTCATTGCAATTGGCTTGTCAGAGTCTGTGGGCAAAACAGAATGTTCCGATGAAAATTAAGACTAATTACGATGAGTCAATTAGTAAAATTAACTTATCATTTTCTGATATATTTCAAGCTTTTATGAACATAATTGATAATTCTTGCTATGCTCTCAAAACTAAGTTAGAACAACAGACAGCTGCTAATCAAGATTTTAATCCTACCTTATCTGTAGAAACCTACAATTTAGGAGAAAAAGTAGAAATTCATATCTACGACAATGGTATAGGAATAAGCTCAAAAATTAAAGATAAAATTTTTGACCCTTTTTTCACTACTAAACCTCCTGGAGAAGGAGTAGGTTTGGGTTTATCTCTCGTTCATCAAATTATTGTTGGACAACATCATGGCAGTATTAAAGTGGAAACCCAAGGGGGAAAATATGCTGAATTTATTATTGAAATTCCTATGACTAATTCTACAAATTTTCTACCAGAGCAACATTAAAATTAAGTATGTCTGAAAATTAATTTGAAAAAGATAGTTTAGGTTGGGAATTCCACAAGTTACAACAAAAAAATTGGTGAATGGTTGGAGCTTCAAACTTATCAGATTCTTTTCAATAATTAATAATTATTAATTATTAATTATTAATTATTAATTATTAATCAGTACTTACGCAAATTGACTTTCAAAGCACCATTTGTAGGGGCAAATGGCATTTGCGTTCCGCAAAGCTCCGAATGGTGCACTAGTCATAAGTAGAGTCTCTGGGTAAGCCCTGTTAATTATTAATTGTTGAACTAATACCATTTCTCCATGAAGTTACACTTAATATAAAGATGAGAATAGTCAGTGTAATAAGGTCTGAGCAACAATTATGAAGGGCATTTTTACAGATAAATGGTATAATAATTAAGGATAAAAGCTTTTATCTAGCTGCACTACAGGCTTTTTACCTACAAGCATAAACAAGCAAAAATTTTCCCTACCGCATCAATCCTATCCGTTTTCAAGGAGAGGTAATTGTTAATTATTAATTATTAATTTTTGAAGAATAAAATACACTATCAAAGTTTTTCTATTCGCCCAAAAAAAGCTGATGATTACACTTTTTTAATATATTGACTAATAATTTGTAAGCATTTCCTACGGAATGCTGCGCAAACAGCTATTAGCTGTCAGCTAGCCTCCTGCGGAGGAACTGCGTTAACAGCAAAAAGACTTTCTCTTTAAGAACAGTGTTTAAATTAACAACTGACTTTAAGGTCAAGGGAACCAACTTTTGTAGTAAGAAAATTAATAAAGCTTTGATCGTAAACTAAAGGCAATAGCTGATAGCTGATAGCTGATGGCTGACGGCTGAATGCTTACAATAATTTATAGTTAAAAACTTACCATTTGCCAATTATTAATAATCAAAAAAATCTGACTTTTTTCCGGAACTATACCCGATACTCTTGTTCCACTATATGTATCCAATTCAATTAGTAAAGCAGTATAGGAATTAATAATTTTGATGGAAAACCAAACTTCTATCAACTCCTCCTACATTGTGTTACAATTAATTCAAAATTTATTTATATTTTATATTATTGTATATCAAAATACAAAAGGGTGGAAAAAAGAGTGATTGTAAAAAATAACTATAACTATAATTATCAATCTCGTCAATCAGGAATATTTAAGTTTATTATATTTAGCACAATCGCACTCATCCTCATTAGCTTAATGATATTTACTCCAGGAGCAGCATTAGTAGAATTTAAAAATTCTACAGCTCCAGTAGTTTTAGATGGGCGACCAATACTCAAAATTAGCAGTGCAGGAGAATATACTGCCCAGAAAAGAGCCGAATTAATTGAAAAAAAGTTATTAACCGCAGTTTCATCATCAAAACCTATAGATTTAAAAGTTAAAACAGATGAAAAACTACCAACAATTTGGTTAAATGATGCCTATCTATTAACTGTTACTCAAAAAGATGTTTTTCCAGGAAGTAATCTAAAAGAGCAAACAGAAATTTGGGTAGAAAAAATTGAGGATTCAGTAAAAATATCCCAAAAAGAACGCTCTTTAAAATTTATGGGCAAGACATTAACTAAAGTAGGATTAATTATTAATAGTGCCATAGTAATAAACTGGCTATTAAAGTTAGTATGGCGAAAATATTTATATCAAGTTATATTGTTTATTTTGGGAAATTATGGCATTTCTCATCCTGAAGAAAGCAAAAGTTTATCTATATTAATTAGTTTAAGTTTGCTAGTTACGAGAATAGCTTTATGGGTAGGAACAATTCTGTATATTACCAATAAATTTCCCCGAACTCGACAGTTTAGTTATCAGTTTACCGATACCTTAATTTCCACCTTTACTTCTCCAGTAATTCATTTGGGAAATCAAACATATTCTGTACCCGATCTATTAATTTTAGTAGGTTTAGTCTGGGTATTAATAATTGGTGTTGGTGGAATAACTAATATTTTAAGAACGCGCATTTTACGAGTAACCGGAATTAACCGAGGCGCTCAAGAAGCGATCGCCACTATGACTAAATACAGTTTAATCACTATTGGTGCGATCGTATTATTGCAAGTATGGGGTTTAGACTTGAGTTCTATTACCTTGTTAGCGAGTGCGTTTGGCGTTGGTATTGGTTTAGGTTTCCAGGATATTGCTAAAAATTTTGGCAGTGGTTTGGTATTATTGTTTGAGCGACCGATACAAGTGGGCGACTTTGTAGAAATTGGAGAATATCAAGGTACAGTTGAACGCATTGGTGCCCGCAGTACAATGATTAAAACTTTCGACCATGTGTCTATTATTGTACCTAACTCCCGGTTTTTGGAGGCGGAGCTAATAAATTGGGATCACGACCACCCAGTTTCTGCGTTGCGGTTACCAGTGGGAGTTGCTTACGGATCTAATGTTGAGGAGGTGCGTCAAGCTTTATTAGATGCAGCAGCAGCAGCTTATCCCCATGTGTTATCAATGCCAGAACCCCAGGTGTTGTTTATTGAGTTTGGAGATAGTTCTCTAAATTTCGAGTTGCGGGTATGGACAGCGGAACCGAGCAAACAGGTAATTATTAGGAGTGAGTTGTATTTTAAGATTGAGGCAATATTGCGAGAGCGTCAGATAGAGATTCCGTTTCCGCAACAGGATTTGCATTTGCGGTCTGGGAATTTACCAATTGATTTATCCCCACGAATGGAAGCGATGTTGATGCAGTTTTTCCAGCAGGGAAGCAATGGCAAAAAAGTTAATTTGGCTGGAAAGGAGGAGCAGAATTAATACCGAATTTGCGGAAGGAAGGCAGAAGGCAGAAGGTTTTTTCCCATTGCTAACTTAATTTTATACACAAACGATGCTACTGGACATGATGTCAGTCCTCAGTCCTCAGTCCTCAGTCCTCAGGAGGAAATAAAGAAGAAGGAAGAGGAGAAGAAGGACAAAGTTTTTTGCCCACGCTCTTATCCGGACATGATATAAATGGCGATCGCCTGTTTTTGACTGTCTATTTTTCACGTTGGCGGAGCAAGTGCAGTAGCTACTATATTAGGACTGACGCACCTGCAAGGTATTTTCATCCTAAGCGACCGACAGGAAAGCAATCTCAAATCCTAGTTTTTCGTACAGGTTAATCTAGCTGACTGCTGACTGCTTCATTAAATCTTTTTTCCTATATAGAAAACATAGCCATAAAACTCTTTATATTTATCATACAATTCAGCTTCATGTCGTTGATTTTCTACAAGTTCTTGGGCAGTTTTATTACCTACATATTTTTGCAAAAATTTTTCCTGTGCAGAAACTTGTGGAGCATAAAAATGTTCAGTCCAACAATTTTCAGGCAACACAAAAGTAGCAATTGGAATATATCTTGCTTTTTCGATTTGTGCCACCTTATTTGAAATAGTATCTATTTCTGGATATTCATTATTCCAAAACTCATCAATTTCCCCAGGTCGCTCTTCAGTGAACCATTACACCTCTGAAATGGCAAGGAAAGCTCCTTTCTTCAAAAACTTATACCATTCATTTATACCTCGTTCAAATCCAATATTGTAGATTGCTCCTTCTGACCAGATTAAGTCTAATTCTTCATTCTGAAAAGGAAGGTTATCCATTGAATCAACAATGCCATTTACTCTATTCTGAAGATTCAGTTTCTGACTATTAATATTGAATAAATCTATAAAAATGGGAGACAGGTCAATACCTGTAATATGTCCTGACGTATGATTAGCTATTACCATTGTCTGACCACCAGTTCCACAACCTATATCAGCAATTTTTGATTCATTTGTCAGATTATCAATAAAGCTTAAAGCTTTAATAGTTACTTCAGGACTCCCCGGTCCTTGTCGTTCTATAGTCGAATAATATTTGCAGATTAATCTAAAATCAAACTCATAAATGGATTTATTTTCATCACTCATGTTTTTTCCTTATTTTGTCTAAAAATTTTGTCTTTTTAAAGTAGCTGAAACCTGGGGATGAATCTTTGCAGAAAAGGTAAATCTCATCTTTGACTTCCTCTCGATCTAAAACTATAATTCATCCCACAAATATGTAACGCTTTTTCTTTTTGGGGGTGTACCGCTTACAAAACTCCCGATACCGTTTGGCACATTTCTCTAACGTTGTACCCAATTCTAGAAAAGTGAGATGACATTCCGTCAAACCATACAAATGAAAAAAAAATTGATAAAAGTTTATGCTAATTAGACCTGAATAATATATATTGACGATGTTGATGTTTATTTGATGTTTATTTGCAAATATGAAAAAGTTACTTAGTTGTGTATTAGCAACTTTATTGTTCTTGAGTGCTTTAGTTTCTGTTGCTGCTCCAGCACATGCAGATGCTGCTGAAAAAAACGAAATTATTGAAATTATAAAAAATATTGATGAGTTTAAGGAAGTAGAAGTTGAGGTAAAAGAGATACCTATACCTAAATATAAGGATTTTAGATTGTTAGATATTAAATCAGATAAAAAGAAAAAAAATGTGGAGGTGAGTAATGGGTGTCGTAAATTAAACGGGGTATATAAAATGGTTAAAGATGGAGAAGAGTGGAAATGTATAATAGACTTGTTAGATAAAAATATGCAGTTGTCTAAGTCATAATTTTCCATGGTATTAGCATCACTCACTTATCCTTTAGTAACCCATCATTGTCTCCCCATTGGCTGTCATTTCAGTTATCAGTTATCAGTACCTCCGACTAAAACCGGAGGCTTGAAATACTGAACTGAATATTCTCTTGGTCGATTGGATATGGCGAGGTCCCCTCGCCATCCCTCGACCGCTTTTTCATCCCCTTAAAAGGGGAGGCTTTGGACTTCATTTTTTGGTAATGAATATATGAATAGCCTTTGAGCAAAACCAATTTCCCAATACCCAATAAATCGAATCTTCTTGTAGGAAAGTTCCATAGAACTTCCCTACTCTTCCCTAATTCAAACTCCCCAGTCTTTATATTCTTAATTTAATCATTAACATGAAGAGTAATTTTGTTATCTTGAAGTTTCTCCGCTACCCAACGCTCAAATAATTCACCGTCTAATTTTTTCCTAATTTCAGGATTATCTAAAGAAGCACCTTGTAATTGCTCTAACCTAAATAAACTCCAATACTTATTAGTCTGAAAAGGTCCTAAAATATCTCCAGGATTAGCTGAATTAATAGTATTTCTCAAATCTTCTGGCAAACTACTTAAACTAACAGCGCCCATAATACCATTAAAATTTTTATCATTTGTCACTGAATATTCCTTGGCTAAATCTTCAAACCTGCCCCCTTCTTCCACAATTTTTCGACGTAAAGCATCTGCTAATTCTTTATCTTCCACCACAATTCTAGATAAAATTACATAATCTAGACCTGCTTTCCTTTCATTAAAATATGCTTCTATTTTTTCTGCAGTAATAGAATCTCTTAATTGCTTTAGTTTAAAAGAATTTTCTATCTGTGATTCTAAAGCATTATAGTTAATTCTATTTTGTTGTAACCATTCTTGAAACTTTTGTTGGTCTTCCAGCTTTCTTTGCAATCTAAAATCAATCATAGCCTGTTGAATAACTGCTGGACTTACATTAATATCTTCCCTAGATTGCATTTCTTTTTCTATCACATATTGACGGACAATTTCTGTGACAAAAGACTGTAATTTCCCAGATGCTTGTAAATATCTTAAACCTTGTCCCCAAGATAATTGTTCTTCACCTATAGTTAATAGTGGTTTAGATTCCATTTTTAATATTCCTTTCTTTAGATAATCTTACTCCAGACTTTAGTCTATCCCAACCAATCATTTTTTGAATCTGCTTTTACTAAATCTTTAACTGAATTTTCTTGAAGAAGGAAGAAGGAAGAAGAAAGAAGAAAGAAGAAAGAAGGAAAGACCGAAGGACTGAAAAAGTGCATGGCCATAGTCAACGACCGACCACTTCCTGTCTACAAAACCCAAGGAATAGACTCTTTTAGCCAGTTTTTGTAGTAAGATTTAACGAATAAGGAAGAAGAAAGAAGAAAGAAGAAAGAAGGAAAGACCGAAGGACTGAAAAAGTGGATGGTCATAGTAAACGACCGACCACTTCCTGTCTACAAAACCGAAGGAATAGACTGTTTTAGCCAGTTTTTGTAGTAAGATTTAACGAAGAAGGAAGAAGAAAGAAGAAAGAAGGAAAGACCGAAGGACTGAAAAAGTGGATGGCCATAGTCAACGACCGACCACTTCCTGTCTACAAAACCCAAGGAATAGACTGTTTTAGCCAGTTTTTGTAGTAAAATTTAACTCTGACTTAATTAGTAAAGCTTTTATCTAAAACTAAAAACAATAGCTGATAGCTGATAGCTGACAGCTGAATGCTTGCTAGAGCATAGTACCAAACTATCGCTAATAAAATTGCAGCGATCGCCCCGATTAAAGTATTGATAATATTTACTATTTCATTGGTTAACCATTCAAACCGAGATTGTACAGTTGCCCCAATCACACTTTCTAAATTAGTAGCAATAAAAGCTGCAACAACACAAAAAGCTATTCCTGTCAAGTCAATTAAACCTACAGACCAACCAACCAGAGCGATCGCCACGGAAGCTACAATACCAGCTAAAGTCCCCTCTAAACTCACAGCACCCTCGGTTCCTCGTGGTACTGGTTGTAGAGTTGTAATTAAAAAAGTTCGTTTACCATAAGCTTTTCCTACTTCACTAGCACAAGTATCAGAAAGCTTGGTGCTAAAACTAGCCACATAACCCAACATTAACAGAAATGGTAAATTCTCTATGGGAGGATGATTTGGGTATACCACATCAATTACCCAAACTCCCACAGCACAGATAGCAGCAGTCAGAGCTGAACCCCAAACATTTTCTGGCCCTCTAGCCCCTTCTCGCTTTTCTGCAATTCCTGCTGCCTGCTTTTGGGCCATTCCAATGCGGGTAACACCAGAGCCTACTAAAAAATAAAAGGCCACCACTAGATATCCAGGCCAACCCAAACTACCCCAGATGATTACTCCTAATATCCAAGCATGAAGTATTCCTGCAGGGGTTAACAATTTTTTAGGGGCAAAATAAAGGAGACTGAGTAAGATAGTATTTAAGCTGATAGCTATTAGCCAGGGATTTATAGAATTAATTGCAGAAAACATAGTATCTACTCATTGGAAACATCTATTCTAATTTTAAAAAAGCAGTCAGCGTTCAGCAATCAGCAATCAGCAGATTTTTTTTGAGACTCCCTCGTTTGCGAAGCATTCGGGAACGGAAAGGAGATTTCAACTTATCCGAGGGTCATCCGGCTTATATATAACTTGAAGTCGGGGATTTTTACCCAGAGTGATAAAAGCTGGAGCGCTTATAGCTACTTAACTTGAAGGAAAAGTGGAAAAAAAGTAAGGTTCATCAATTTATAATAGATAATGGATAATTACCTCTGGTTAAAACCGTTACGGAATTGAATATCAGGAAATCTGATTTCTTCATCTTGGTCAATGCTCGAACAGCGAGGAGACCCGTTCTTGCAGACCCGCTCCGCTGTTAGCGTTTGCGGTAGCATTCCGGAACGGAAAGCTTTGCGGTAGCAAACGTCATCCCTCGACTGCTTTTTCTCCTTAATTTAAAGGAGAGGCTTTAAACCTTTGGGGATTAATTATCAATTATCCATTGTCAATTATCCATTGTAAGACATCCCCAACTTCTTAAAGAAACTCAAATCCAAAACTGAATACTTCTTCTTCCTTTTTGTTTAAATTTTATCAGATGTTTTTAGTCAAAAATCTATTAATCAATTACTAGGAATTAAACATGAATCAAGTTCTTTTTCACTTAGCTTTTCCCGTTAATGATATTGCTCAAACAAAAGATTTTTATGCTGATGGTTTGGGTTGTGAAGTTGGTAGAGAATCTTCAAATTCTGTTATTTTAAATCTTTACGGTAATCAAATAGTTGCTCATGTTGCTAAAGAAACTGTAGAACCACAAAAAGGAATTTATCCGAGACATTTTGGTTTGGTTTTTACTCTAGAAAGTGACTGGGAAGCTTTGTTGGAACGTGCCGAAAAAAATAATTTGAAATTTTATCAACAACCTAAGCGACGATTTACAAATTCTCCTTTGGAACATCGTACTTTTTTCTTAGAAGACCCGTTCCATAATTTGCTAGAGTTCAAATATTATTGTCATTCAGAAGCAATTTTTGGCTGCAATGAACATCAAAAAGTTGGCGATGCTGTAGCAGTTTAAATTAGTCTAGTTGTTAGATATGGGAAAGCTCTCAAAAATAGACTTATTGTAAGAAGCATTCAGCCGTCAGCCATTAGCTATCAGCCATTAATTTTGGGCAAGTTCATTAATTGATAATGGATAATGGATAACTGATAATTACCTCTGGTTAAAACCGTTACGGAATTGAATATAAGGAATATTTTCTTTTCTTGGTCGATGGTCGGACAGCGCAGGTTTCGGAGCCATCTCACCCTACGGGAAAGCTGCGCTAACGACCGCTTTTTTTCCCGGTCAAGGGGAGGCTTCAAGGCGCGAATTATTTAATTATTAATTATTAATTATTAATTATTAATTATTCGGTAAAAGCAACCTTTAAAATTGAGAAAGAATAAAAAGTTACTGCCAAAGTCCCCTGGCTAAACCTTAGAAGTAATTATTCATTACTAATTGTTGATAGCTGACTGCTAATAGCTGTTTGCGCAGCAGTCCGCAGGAAATGCTTACGACTTATCTAATACTTATTAAATTAGTATTTGCTACATTTTATTTAGCGGTAGACTCAACCCTAACCCCTCTCAACTGATAACTGATAACTGATAACTGAAATGACCTTTTCCAAAACTAATTGCTGAAGTTCGCAGTTCCGACCTTATGAGACTAGCTAATAGCTGATGAGTAAATGCTTAACTTTTAATCCCGCTTATTATTCAAACAAATTCTTTTTTCAAATTGGTATAAGTAGTTTTTTACTGATATTTTTATTGTGATGAAAGCTTTGCCTAAAAAAGCTTTAACTCATATTTTATTTTTGATGTTTAGACAGAGAAATATTTTTCCCACTCTTGCCTGTTCTCTGTTCCCTGCTATAGTTAATTGTCTGGAGAATCCTAAATGACAAAAATAACTTTCAATCATGTAATCCCTCAGTTTAGAATTTTTGATGTCGATAAAGCTAAAGAATTTTACCTAAAATTTCTAGGCTTTGAACTCAAGTGGGAATATCGCTCCGATGAAGCAGGTCCAGTATATATGGAAGTCTCAAAAGCAGATTTTTCAATACATCTTACAGAGAATCATGGTGATTGTTGTCCAGGGTCATCAGTCTTTATTTGGATGAATGGAATAGACAATTACTATCAAGAAATTTCTTGTCGTAATTATCCTTTTATGAATCCTCAAATAGAAGATGCTTCCTGGGGCGCTAGATTAATGATTGTCATCGATCCATTTGGAAATAAAATAATGTTTAATGAATCAACCGATAAATAATATTGTTGTAAGCATTTCCTGCGGACTGCTGCGCAAACAGCCATTAGCAGTCAGCGCTTCTCTGCGAGATGCTACGCAAACAGCAATTAATAATGAATAATTACTTCTAAAATGTTAATTATTCTTATGCTTGCTTATCCCCCACCCCCCTCTTCCCTTCCTGGGAGGGTTTAGGGGTGGGTTTCTACTCCCCTACTAAAGAAAATGTAGAAAAGTTTTTGAGAAATGGTATTATTTGCTTTGGCAAGAATATATTTGCCCTCTCATTGTATTAGAATTTGTTTCTGGAGATTGTACTGAATAAAAAGACAAAACTCCACCAACAATATCGGATTTTCAAGAGTATAAAAAAACAGGTAAGTTTTGGGTTTATGAATGAGAGATTAGGATTCCATTTTACGGCATTTATGAAGTTAAAAAAGCTGCTGTAGAATTATATAGTTTTACTTCTAATTATTATGAATTTGTAGAGGCTAATTAACGGGGTCATTTTCCTATTCCACAGTTAGGTATTGAGTTAGGAATTTGGCATGGGAGGTATAATAATATGGAATTACCTTGGTTGCGTTGGTGGGATAATCAAGGTAATTCCATATTATTGACTGGTGAAGAACGTGCTCAACAAGAATATCAACGTGCTGAGAGATTAGCAGAAAAATTACGTCAAATGGGAATAAATCCAGACCAAGAATAAAGGTAAGAAATATATAAATTATTTAGAGCGATCGCTTACTTTTTCTCTAGGAATATAGTGAATAAGCAAATACATCTTTTCATAAATTTCTTGGTACTAAAATCAACTGATAAAATTGACATTTAATTTTGACTTTAGAGCTGCTTTTAATTCCTCAACAATTACTTTAAAAACTTTTTCATCTGACACCATCCAAGCATGAAGTAAAACATTTATTTTGATGTCTCTCCCCACTGGTATTTGAGAACTTCTCGCAGGCAAAATCATCGCATCATAAGGAGTCCAAATAGAGGTAAAATTTATCTGCTCTAATAAAGCAATATCCTGGTTTAAATCTTCCAGAAAATCACTTTTTGGACGCATCTGTTTGGGTGCTGCTAAATTTAAAGCGTAAGCTGTTAATGTGCCGTTGTGTGGAGAAGAAATTGTAATAAAACGTTCTACTCTTTCTATACCACCTAATCTTTGAACATAGTAACGACTGACTATTCCTCCCATACTAAAACCTATTAAATCTAAGGGTTGATTAGGTGGAAATTTTTTGCTGATATAATCATCGACTTGTTTAGCTAATTTATCTAACCCTAAAATACCGTAATTAGGAACTAAGTTCAGAGAATAGACATCCCAACCTAAGTTTTGTAGGTATCGAGACATTCGATTAAATATTCTAATAGTGTCAAAAATTCCGTGGATTAGTAATACCGGATTAGGTTTATTTAAAGTGTTCATATTCCTGATTTATTGTGCTTATCTTCATTCTAAATTTTAGAGTTTATACCAAGCGTGAAAAAAGAATTTTACGAATAGTAAGAGAAATAAAAATCTTTTACAGAATATGCCCTTTGACAAAAAAGATGATTTCCGACCTAAAAAATTGTATTGAAGCCATTCCCGCGTGACTCCTGACTCCTGACTCCTAAGAAATATCCTAGCTATTTGTAGCAAACATTTATCAATTTGGTATTAGCGATCGCTATTTTTTTGTTGAGTAGGACAATCTTTTTACTGGTATTGCAGAAGGAAGAAGGAAGAAAGAAAAATATTGTTTTTCTGAGTTTTATAGCAGAAGAAAGAAGGAAGAAGGAAGAAGGAAAAATATTGTTTTGTCTAAGTTTTAAGCTCTCGATTTGTCCTAACCTTTTCCTTCGACTGCTATAGCACTACAAGAATTGGTTAAGAAATTTTTCAATCCTCTTCCCGGAGCGTTTCCGTAGGAAAAAACCTTTTACACTCTCTATTCTCTGTTCCCTATTCCCTATTCCCTATTCCCTAATTATGAGATATATTTGACATCCTCCCCGGCCTAAAGGCACAGGGATTCCTACCGAGCCGTAACTCCTCGGTGGGTTGACGTTTTGCTAGCGCAAAGCTCCGCTAACAATGGCTGCTGCACCCACCCCTCTTGCTCCCCTCCTGGGAGGGGATGGGGGTGGGTTACGCTTGCCTCCGCGTCCGTTTAGTGTCTCGGACTGCCCGCCCGCGACTAATATATTTATTGCTGCATTCTCGTCTCTATCATGTTTTGCACCACAGTTGAGACACTCCCATTCTCGCACCTTCAGGTCTAGCTTCCCACCTTTAAAGCCACAATCTGAACAAACTTGAGATGTTGGCTCAAGGGCGA
>JAAHGF010000052.1 GCA_010672585.1 Okeania sp. SIO1I7
AATGGTAGAGATAGTCTTGATGCTCTTGCCATTGTTGCCAAAATACCGAATCAATATCTGCAGTCCTTTTGTGTCTATCCAAGATTTTAAGTTTTTTGTTGGCGCTGGTGTTGGCGCTGGTGTTGGTGGTGGCGTTGGCGCTGGTGTTGGTGCTGGTGTTGGTGCTGGTGTTGGCGCTGGTGTTGGCGCTGGTGTTGGTGCTGGTGTTGGTGCTGGTGTTGGTGCTGGTGTTGGTGCTGTTGTTGGCGCTGGTGTTGGCGCTGGTGTTGGGGATGCTGTCGGTATTGGTTGTAATGGTACAAACTCACCAAAATCATCAATGAAACCTCTGATAGGAAAGCCATTGATTATCCTTGTAATTATTTGAGCACCGAAATTTGACGATCCCATTTTTATACCTCTTAAATAATAGATAATTTACGTTAGCTAATATGAGACAAGCTCGATATTTTTTTGTCGTTTTAGTTCTTGATTATGTAGTAACATTGTTGACTTTAATAAGCCATAATATTGTTGAATTTTACAGGTTATTAATAATTTCAAAACTGCCCTACTGAAATTGAGATAAACTATATTTATTAGAGACTTTTCAAATTATCAAAAATCAACTATAACTAATTCATTTTAACCATACATTTGATAATTTTTTTGAAACTTTTTCATATTAACAATTTTTGCTTATTTTTGACAATCGGTATATCATATCTAGTTGAATACTTACACTTTGTAGGAAGTAAGGCAGAAGGCAGAAAGAAAGGAAAAGTTACAAGGGAAAAAGTTTTTTTGATTGCTGATTATCCTGACATAATATCATTAAGTAGGGTTTGCGTATGAAAAGTCTTTTTGCTGGGGTAGGAGACAGGAGACAGGAGACAGGAGAAATGGGAATGTGGAGGAGGTAGGAGTAAGAATTGTCTCTCAATTTTTCTGCCATAATTGTCCCACAATACTAGCTTTTTGCAGCTCTTGCCACCGAAAAACTGGTAATTTTTTCAACTCTAAAACGCTAAAACCAATATCTGTCAATACTTTTAGAATTAATCAGCAAGCCCTAAGTATTTAGTTTACACTGTAGGGGCGAATGGCCATTTGCTAACGCAAAGCTGCCGCTAACGCCCTTACGCATTGCCCTACTCCCTTAAATGAATTTAAAGTCTGAAGAATCAATAATAGTATTAATAGCATCAGGAACAAGAGGTATATTATTAAGAACCGCTAAATCAAAAGCAGGATTAGCATCATCCTCAAGATTCGGGTCATATCCTAAAATAACTTCACTATCCAAACTATTATTTACATAGATAAAGAAAGCAGGACTTGTTCCCGAACCATTTTGATTATTCAAAATAGAATTAACTTGCTGCACATTTTCAAATGTATTCTCAAAAATAATAAGTTCTTGACCGCTTATATCCTGACCTTGTGAACCCAAATTATCAAGAGAAACTATCACACTAGAAAACTCTGTAGCAGTGCCAGGAGGATTAGTTAAATTGCCAAAATTATTGGATCTAAACAAGAATATATCTACATTACTACCATTAAAATCAGTAATTACATCTACTCCTTCATTAGGGACTTCAAAAAAGAAGGCATCATCTCCCTCATTACCAGTTAACCTGTCCGCACCCAAACCACCACTCAATGTATCATCACCTATGTTACCATTGATGCTGTCGTTACCTTCGTCACCACTGATAAAATCATTTCCTTCATTACCATCAAGAGTATCAACCCCTGCACCACCACTTAAAGAGTCATCACCGACTCCACCAGCAGCACTATCATTGCCCAACCCACCGAATAAGCGATCGCTACCAGTTTGGCCAAGCAAAAGGTCATCATCAGCACCACCGTCTAGAGTATCATTACCAGAATTACCTTCTAGAGTATCATTCCCAGTATTACCAAATAGAGAGTCATTATCATCTTCGCCAGATAGAGAGTCATTACCCGTACCTCCGTCTAGGGTATCGTTACCCTGTCCACCTGCGAGAGTATCTTGTTGTTCTGCTCCTAATAATAGATCGCTGCCATCTTCTCCTAACAAAGAGTCACTATCAGCACCACCATCTAGAGTATCGTTGCCTACTCCTCCTAATAATGTATCAGCTTGTTCTGCACCAAACAAAGAATCATTTCCAGCTTCGCCTAATATAGAATCTTCGTCTGCTCCTCCATCTAAAACATCATCTCCAGCACGACCACTAATAGTATCCTCTCCAGCATTTCCGAGAATGTAGTCACTTGCGGGAGTACCGTTAATAGTATTATCACCACCTCCACCTTCAGATACATTATCAACAACAGTAATACTAAAGGATGTAGCTGGAATTGTTCCATTATCGCCATCAGAAACAGAAAAACTAAAGGGAAACCTACCTGCTGTGTTACCCGGAGTATATAGAATTAAGTTGTTATTAATATCAGCTTGAGAAAAAGTCTCGTCATCATTGATACTATCATCAACTAATGACAGATTACCTTGTATGGGTGCCGTAATAATATTGTAGGTAATTTCTTCTGCTGTGTTATCGGGATCTGTAACTAAAAGATTAGTATTGAATATCGTTTGTCTTGGTCCACCTCTCTCAGCAATGATACCTCGGTTATTAACTAACTGGGGTGAGTCATTGACTTTAATATTAACTTGAGCAGTATCGGAACCACCATTACCGTCACTAATACTGTAACTAAAACTGTCCTCTCCAAGGAACCCAGTATTGGGGGTATATATGTAGGTTGTACTGTTTTCTTGTACTAATGAACCATTTTGTGGTGTACCGATGGCAGAAATACTGAGAGGGTCTCCATCTGGGTCAGAGTCGTTTTCGAGTAGTTCTTGAACAGTAATAGTTAATGGTTCATTTTGATTTGTAGTTAAGTTATCGTCCTCTGCTTCAGGAGGGTTGTTGGAAGGTTCTGGAGTTTCTGTGGGTGTTGGTTCTGGAGTTTCTGTGGGTGTTGGTTCTGGAGTTTCTGTAGGTGTTGGTTCTGGAGTTTCTGTGGGTGTTGGTTCTGGAGTTTCTGTAGGTGTTGGTTCTGGAGTTTCTGTGGGTGTTGGTGTAGGACCTGGTGAAGTTGTTGGTCCAGGAGGTGTGGGTGTGGGGAGTGATAATGTTACAAAGTCACTAGAGTCTATTGTGCTACTTTCAACTCCTTCTAGCACTGCCAAAAAATTGCCGTTCGTACCACCGACACTAATGATAGTGTTATCGGGGTTGTCTTCTGATGCAAAAATACTTAGTTCTTCAAAGGTCAAACCATTGCTCAGACCGATTAAATCTTCGTTACTGAAGTCATTAATAAAATCTGCACTGCTAACTCCCTGACCTCCTGAGTTACGAGTAATATTAAAGGTATCTTGCCCTATTCCTCCTGAAATTGTATCTGCACCAAGGTCTCCAGAGAGGAAGTCTGCACCAACACCTCCTGCTAGTGAGTCTGCATCTTTTCCTCCAAAAAGTACATCATCTCCTGTATTACCTTCTAGAATATCTCTACCTGTTTCACCAAATAATGTATCTCCACCATCATTCCCTAATAAGCGATCGTCACCTGCTCCACCAACTACTGTATCATTACCAATGTCCCCATCCGCAAAATCATCCCCGCGGTCGCCGAATAATAGATCGTCCTCTCCACTACCAACAATACTATCGTTATCTTTACCTCCATAGATAGTATCGTTGCCTTCATTCCCTACGATAGTATCACTGTCGCGATCGCCATATAAGATGTCACTACCACTAGCTCCGAACAGAGAATCTAAATCTTTGCCACCTCGTAAACAATCATCTCCGGGACCTCCGTCTAGAAAATCATTTCCGGCATTTCCGTTCATTTGGTCTTGACCTTCATCTCCCAGGAGAGCGTCATTGTCATCTAGAGCAAAAACTGTATCATCTCCAGACAATGCTAAAATTGTATCTGCGACTGTACTCCCGATGATGGAGTCGTTGAAAATACTTCCTTCTGCTAAACCTTGGATAAAAATTGGTGGTGGTACTTCGACTTGTTGTTTAACTCTTTCTGTTTGTGCCATTTTAATTTTTCCTGATAATTGCTATTAGATAAAAGGGAGTAGGGAGTAGGGAGTAGGGAACCCACCCCTAACCCCTCCGGTGGAGGGGAATAATTGATAATTTCTTTGGGATAATTAATTTGATTTTTGATTATCTTTATCCCTTATGGGTTTAATACCCCACCGTCAGCGGGGGTGCAAATTCGGTTGGTGGGGGACCAATCCCCATCAACTCCATTCTCCTGACTCCTGAGTTCTGACTCCTGACTCCTTCTTCAATGGAGATGTCTATTTTTTTATAGACAACGGAACAGAAAATTCACCTATTCCCTATTTCCTGTTCCCTGCTCCCTATTGGTGAGGTAGTTCGACTTGTTGTTTAATTCTTTCTGTTTGTGTCATTTTAATTTTTCCTGATAATTGCTATTAGATATTTTTAGAAAAAAGGGAGTAGGGAACCCACCCCTAACCCCTCCGGTGGAGGGGAAATAATTGATAACTTCTGTGGAATAATTGATTTTATTTTTTGGCATTGGAGATGTCTATTTTTTTTATAGACAAAGGAACAGAAGTAAGAATATTCAGTTAGACAATAGGGGAAAAAGGTTGAAATTTACTCCCCCACTCCCCCACTCCCCTACTCCCCTACTCCCCCACTCCCTCTTCCTTCTTCCTTCTTCCTACTCCTTCTTCCTTCTTCAAATAAACTCAAAATCACCAGCATCAATAACGGTGGAAATTTGGTCTTCTTCAGGTTCAACAGACTGGAGAATACCCAACTCAAAAGCAGGAACACTGTCATCAGCAAGACTTGTGTCATAACCAAGGACATATTTTTCACGTTGACCATTTAGGTAAACAAAGAAAGCGGGGCGATCGCTAGAGCCATTTTGTACATTTAAGGCAGCATTGACTGCTTGTGCATTATCAAACTTACCTTCAAAAATAATCAACTCTGCATCACCAATACTCTGACCTTCCGATCCGATATTCTCATCCTGGAGAATTACACTAGAAAAACCATTATTAGTTAAACCGCCAAAGTTAGCAGATGTAAACAGGAATGTATCATCATCACCTGGTCGGTCGAAATCTCTGACTGTATCTATACCTTGGTCTGCAACTTCATAGAAGAAGAAATCATTCCCGGCACCACCTGTCAGTCGGTCAGACCCAAAACCACCAGCTATAGTATCACTACCAATACCGCCGTCAATACCATCATTGTCATCACCACCTTGGATACTATCATCTCCTATATCACCCAAAATGATATCCTGACCCGGACCAGCGTCGATAGTGTCATTACCATCATCACCAACCAGAGAGTCATCACCTGCTTCTCCAAATATTGAATCGTTCTCTGAACCACCTAAAACGGTATCTGCTCCTGAACCACTACTAATAGTATCGTTGTCTGAACCACCATCTATTAGATCGCTACCGTCTCCACCTGTTATTGAGTCGTTGTCAGCTCCACTACGAATGGTATCGTTACCCGCATTACCAGCTATGGTATCGTCACCATCTGCTCCTAGAAGAGAGTCGTTCCCTTCTCCTCCAGTCATACTATCGCTGCCGTCTCCTCCTAAGAGGTTGTCGTTACCAGCATCTCCAGAAAGACTATCGTTACCAGCATCTCCAGAAAGACTGTCATTGCCATCACCACCAAATAAACTATCGGAACCATCCCCACCTCTGAGAGTATCTTGTTGACTGGCACCAAATAGACAGTCATCACCAGAGTTGCCAACCAGAGAGTCGTTTCCTTCACCACCATCTATATAGTCACTACTACTGAGACCATCAATGCTATCATCTCCTGCCAACCCCAAAATATTGTTACTTAGGGCAGTACCAGTGAAATTATCCGCTTCATTTGTTAATGTTTTAGTATCATCTACAATACCAATACTAAATGAGTTGGGAGGAACCTGACCCCCTGAAATATCAGAGACTGTATAGGTAAAAAAGTCATTGCCTGCCGTATCATCTGGAGTAAATTGTAGTAAGTTATTGTTGATATCTTCTTGAGTGAAGGTATCTCCCTCCCGTAAACGAGAACTACCTCCTATTTTTAGGTCGCCTAAGTCTGGAGCATCAGTAATTGTGTATATTAACTCATCAGCAGTATTGTCAGCATCATCTGCTTGCAAATTATTGGAATTTATAAACCGTATACCCGAACCAGCTTCAACTACTATACCAGTATTGTTAACTAACTCTGGCGATCGGTTAACTGTGATTGTCACATCAGCACTATCGGTACCCCCGTTACCATCGCTGATAGTGTAGCTGAAACTTTCTGTACCAACAAAGCCATCATCTGGGGTATATTCAAATAACCCATTGCTTTTCTCCACTAACTCTCCATTGGATACTGATGTAAAATCAGTGACTGTCAGAGAATCGCCGTCAGGATCAGAATCGTTTTCTAATACATTAAATTCTACTAATTTACCTTGGCTAGTTGCTACTTCGTCATCTTCTGCATTTGGTCTCCGGTTAGGAACAGGTGGAGGTGTGGGTGGAGGTGTTGGACCTGGTGTTTCTGTAGGTGCTGGCGTTTCTGTAGGTGCTGGCGTTTCTGTGGGTGCTGGTGTTTCTGTAGGGTCTGGCGTACCTGTGGGGTCTGGAGTGCCTGTGGGGTCTGGCGTGCCCGTTGGGTCTGGAGTGCCTGTGGGGTCTGGTGTACCCGTTGGGTCTGGCGTACCAGTGGGAGAAGGGGTAGGAAAAGGAAACCCACCAGAACCAATGAAATTACCAGCATTAATCGTATTACTGTCAACTCCCAATAGAATAGCCAAGAATGGACCATCGGAACCATTCTGAATAATGGTGTCACGGCCTTCCCCACTGGGACTTTGGTAAATAACTAAGTCGTTAAACCCAAGACCTCCTCCTAAACGAATTAGGTCAGCATTACCATTGAAGTCAGCAATAACATCTGCCTCAAAAATTTCCAGACCACCGTTTTCGGGACTAATGAAAAATGTATCGCTACCCTGATCCCCAATAAGAGTATCTGTGCCTAAACCCCCTATTAGACAGTCATTACCAATATTTCCTTGAACTTCGTCGTTACCATCTCCACCGTCTATCGTATCATTATCTCCATCACCACTGAGCAAGTCTGCTCCTGAACCTCCAAATATTGAGTCGTTGCCGAAACCGCCAGATACTTCGTCATTGCCTTCATCACCAAAAATAGTATCGCTGCCAGGGTCTCCAAATAGGCGATCGTTACCTAGACCGCCACTAACAAAGTCCTCACCTGCACCACCGCTAACAAAGTCGTTCCCCTCGCCACCAAGAACATTATCGTTACCATCTCCACCGAATACAGCATCATCTCCTCTGTCACCAAATACCTCATCATCTCCTGCATCACCAGAAACACTATCATTATCTCTACCGCCATAAATAGTATCTCGACCATCCCCTCCACTAACTGTATCATTTTCGCGATCGCCAAATAATATATCATTACCCTCCTCTCCTAAAATTAGGTCGTCATCTTTACCACCACGGGCGTTATCATTTCCTTGGTTTCCTACAACTGTATCATTACCTCGACTACCATTGAGAGTATCGTTATTTTCACCTCCTCTGATTTCATCATTACCACCTTGACCAATAATAGTGTCATCACCCACCTCTCCAAATATGACATCTACTTGGTCGCTTCCAATTAAGAATTCATTATTGGGAGTACCTCGGAATACTCCCTCGACTCTTATAGGCGCTCCTTCACTGAGAACACTGATGTTAACTGTTGCCAGAGAACTGCTAGTACCATTACTTACAGAATAACTAAAACTATCTGTTCCAATAAAAAATTGTCTAGGGGTATAAGTGAAAGTTCCTGTACCATTTTCGAGTAATGAACCATTGGTAGGTAAGCTAAAATTACTAACAAATATTGAATTTCCTGAAGGGTCGATGTCATTTTCGAGGACATTAAAACTAACGACTTGACCCTGGTTAGTTGTCACTGCGTCATCGACAGCTATTGGTTGTGGTGGTGGTACTGGCGTCGCAGTTGGTGCTGGTGTTGGTGCTGGTGTTGGTGTGGGTAATAGCTGAAGCTCGCCGTTAACAATGAAACCAATTAGCTCGCCATTATCACCTCTAACTTCGATAACTTCTGTTGGTGGTGGGGTTGGTGCTGGTGTTGGTGCTGGTGTTGGTGTGGGTGTTTCTGTCGGGGTTGGGGTTGGTGTTGGTGTTTCTGTTGGGGTTGGGGTTGGTGTGGGTGTTTCTGTCGGGGTTGGGGTTGGTGTTGGTGTTGGTGTTTCTGTTGGGGTTGGGGTTGGGGTTGGTGTTGGTGTTTCTGTTGGGGTTGGTGTTGGTGTTTCTGTTGGGGTTGGTGTTGGTGTTTCTGTCGGGGTTGGTGTTGGTGTGGGTGTTGGTGTTTCTGTTGGGGTTGGTGTTGGTACTGGCTGTAATGGTTGAAATTCACCAAAATCATCAATAAAACCTCGTATAGGAAAGCCATTTATTATCCTTATAACTATTTGAGCACCGAAATTTGACGATCCCATTATTTTTCTCCTTATAAATAGAAATTATCTTTAAATTAGTTTGCGGTCTTTATTGACAAATTATTTTTTTTATAGTATATAAGTCATTTATTTTTCATTAGTCCTCAAATTGGCCAAAAATTATAATAGCCATTCATTGTAAATTGTCCACCTAAACAGTATTAGATATAGAACTGTAGACCAAGGGTAAAAGTGGCCCAGTTTGTTCCTGTCCATTAACAGCTAAATCGCTATGACAAAGATAAATCCGATATTCATTTGACTCATTAACTGAGTTATTGTTGCCATAACCTACAGGAGAACCTACACGACTTAACAAATCTAACAAAATTTTTCGTAGTCTTTCCCGGTCGGATTTTTGCGTATCTTCAATAGTCCAACAATTCCCTAACTGACTCTGCAAAAATAATGGCGCTCCATAGAGAGTAGCAGAACCTCCACTTAACCATAGAGGAGAACCTATATCTAACCAAAACTGCCATCTATGACATCTACGACTAGCTCGGTATTGAAAAACTGTGGCCAAAGTAATTCCTGGAGGAGAATAACCCATTGAACTCACAGGAAAAGGATTTGCACTAACAACTCCTTTGCGTAAAAACTGGATAAATTTTTCTACTGTACTAGAGGATAAGTCTTCTTCCAATGAGTCGTTGGCAGTAGAGGTTGTTACCGAAAATTGAGAACTTTGTTGCAGTCTGCGCTCTACTTCCCAATAGTGGGTAGCAGTTTCCATCAACTCTCGTAGTGCTGCTAACTCAACAAAAGAAAGATAGCTAGACATAAAGAATTTCTGAATTGCTCTGTCTAACAAAAATATTGGGTTAGGTAGTTGACGTTGTTCTTGTTGCGATCGCTGTTCTTCTATCCATGCCAAAATCTCATTATAAACACGAGTTGCTTGATACCCGACTCTATCCCATCGAGAAAAAGCTTGTATTGGCAGCAGGTGTGGATGTGTAATATCTGGATAAAAGCAATGATCTGCTAACAAACCTGCGCGCACTGGATCTATATGATTAGTTTTCTGTAAACTTTCTTGACCATCCGTTTGTTTTTCAGCTTTGCCAATAGACCTTTGACTTAATACAACCAACATTTCTGCCACTGCATCACGATCTACTAAACGTCCCAACCCTGGATAAACCAAAGTTAAAAGACTCAACAATGCTCGGATCGTGGGATAGCTAATTAGAGGACGTTGGTCTTTGAGTGGATCTACAGCAATTCCATGATGATTGAGAATTGAAATCAAACTATAACGAGCAATTGCATCTAAACCAGGAGCTATTATTGCCACTTCTTGAGGTTCAACTATACCCAATTTTATATCTTTAGCGATCGCCTCTGCTGTCTCTCGTAACAAAGCTGCACGCGATCTAGTCTGAATTAATTGTAAAAAAGCCGGAAGTTGGAAAATAGAAGAATTGAGGCTATAAGTATCCAGAACTAATTCAACAATAGGTTCTCCTATTTCTGTAGCTAAATTTTCCTCTGTGTCTAATACTTCAATTTGACAGCGTTTCTGCAGTTGTGCTAAATATTCGGGGTCAGCTCCCAGACCTAATCTAATACCACCATCAGGATTATAAGTAAAAACGCCTAAAGTTCCATTATCTAACAGAAAATTGCATAAATGACTAGCGATCGCTGGATATTCATCCACATCATCTGCCAACAAAAATGGATAACGGTCAATTAGATATTGCTGATAATTAGGGTTTGGTAGTAGATACCGCCAGTACAACTCTGTAATCATACCATAAGTTAGCAAGCATTTTTGTAAACACCAATGTCGCCACTGTTGCAGTAATTCTACTATATTCTCATAGAATTCCCCTGAATCTAGTTGCTCAAATCCCTGTTGTAAAATCATTGCGGTCTCTTCTATAGGCGTGCAACTGAAAGCAGCCAGTTGAAATAAGTCGAGAATTCGGCGTATCATCCGCTCTCTACTGACTCCTGGCTGTTGCAATAATCCTTTCTCTATTTGAGGACGCCAAACTCTGCCAGCAAGTTCCTGTTCTGTTTCGGGCCGTAGTCGCAATGGAAACTGTGCCTTTAAGTCCAAGGATTCGATTAGTAATGGCCAGAATAAGTTGACTTCATCTTCAAAAAAACCTAATGGAGTAGTTGAATGATAGGGGTATTGTTCTGATGTCGCCTCTGAAATTCTGTCCATCAAGTCAAGTCGATTATTTGCATTAGCCGCTAATATTAGTATCTTGGGCGAAGTATGCAGAAAGTCTCCTATTTGTGGGCGATCTTCTAAAATATTTTCGGCATTTTCTAGCCTCACTGGCCTAACAATTTCATTTAGGGGAGACTTCAGATTTTGGCCTCTTATACAAAATTGTTCTATTAAGCAACTTGTCTTACCGCTAAGAGTTGGCCCTGTAATCCAAAGAGAGCGATCAGGCATTGTTGGCTGTCCTTTGTTTTGTTGGCAAACTAGACTATATTATCGAAAAATTGAGTTTAAAGCCTTAGCATAGCAGAGGGTTCAAAATTGGCCTCTGACCGAAAGGAATAGCAGACTTTCTCTGGGCCTTATACGAAAGTACAGCCTTCAATGGGGATAGAGATTAATTAGTAGGACTTACACAAAATAGAACTATAAAATAGTCTCAAACTTGAAGACCTTAAGTGACCAATGTGTCATGTGGCGTTTCTCGTGACGTGGCTTTAATGAAGAGGTACAAACCTGAAGTTGAAATTAACAAGCGTTTCTTACCCAGTAATATTATCAGTAAACATCTAAAACTAAAATCAATTGTTGCTATTAATTCGGCAATGGGAACAGGCAAAACTGAAGCGTTAAAATCAGTAATAGAAGAACATTGTAAAGACCATGGACTATTAATGCTTGGCACTAGAAATGCACTACTAATGCAATCATGTGAACGCTTAAATATTTATCACTTAAGAAATGATGAAGCTAGTCTATTTATGAAAGATAGACTTAGCATGATTGCGAACTGTTTTGACTCCCTACCGAGATGGGATGATGAAGACTTAAAAAATAGGATTATTGTCATTGATGAAATCAGTAGTGCTATACCACATCTACAAGCAGGCGCAACTTGCAAAAAACACCGTGTTTTATATTAAAAAAACTAGCAATTGCGATCCATTATGCTCATGCAATTATTTTACTAGATGCAAATCTTAAAGACCGAGAATTTCAATACATACAAAAGCTTTCAGGATTTAAAAATGTCATTAAAATCAAGAATAATTACAGTCCCGTTAGTAGAGAACTTGAGCTTATTTGTGGCAGCGAAACTAGCGATGGTTTCCTCAATAATAATACATCAAAACTAACTAGAAACAACAACGAATATCAATCATTGATATCAGCATTATCAGCCAATCAAAATCCCTATGTTGTTGTAATTGACGCACTAAATAAAGCACAACAGTTAGAAGCTCAATTAATCAATCTAGGAGTAAACGATAGTGAAATTTTTAGGATAGATTCCACTACTATAGATGGAGAAGAACCTAAATCATTCATGCGCAATCCTAACAGCTACATAGGGCAAATACGTCCACGCATAATCATCTATACTCCCACGATAGATGCGGGTGTTAGTATTGATATCAAAGACTACTTTACTGACATTTATGCGTTTAGATTTCACTTAGGAACAGATGAATTTATGCAAATGTTAGGACGCGTTCGCGACCCTAAATGCAAGTGGCATATTTACAGTAGTATCTTCTGATAGGAAGTATGGGATGTGTACGGTCTTAGAGATACTGGACAATGTCCTTAAAGTTAGATGGGGGGTTGCAAGTCACGAAATATTTAACTTTACTGTTGATTCGGTAACAAAAATTTGGAGGTATGGCTCTGATGAACTAAAACCAATTTGGTCTGTATAGTCCACAAATTAAATATTTAGATAAACTTGAATCTTTTAAAGGGTCCAAGAGATTCTTTGGTGGCCATATAGTATGAGCGATCAACATTTAAACGTGCCTAAAAACGTGCCAACAAGATAAGCTAAAATAGTCCGTAATAGTTAGATAGCTTAAAAAGGCTGAAAACCAGTGTTATAGTGGGGGTGGTGGGACTTGAACCCACACGACTGTTAAGGTCAACGGATTTTAAGTCCGTAGCGTCTACCATTCCGCCACACCCCCGTTTTGATGTCGAGTGTTGAGAGAACTGCTTTTGCAGAAAAAGCTCATTCTTTTATTTAATCACAATGTTCAAATTTTTGGCAACTATTTTGAAAAAAAAAATTGAGACTTCTTGTAGAAGTTGGGAATAGGAGTTGCTCAACAAGGGAGGAAAAAAGTATTTAGGGCTTGCGGATTGACACTCGCCGTCCTTCTAGGGCTGGGTAAATTTATTGTCACGCTTAGAAAAATTGATCGGGAGATGGCCAGATATGGATAGCCAGGAAGGGAGATGGCCAGATGGAGAGATGGAGAGATTCTTAAATATTTGCACAATTTTTTGTATTTCATATCCATATAAATATTCTCTGACGAAAAAAATTAGCCCTGCTTCTAGGGCGGGGATTCGACGCTCCCGCGCTCTCCTGAGGGCAGTTCTTCAAGTTAACGTTGAGATCAAGTCGCCTACTTAAGGGCCTAGACCAAATTTTTCTGATAAATTTGAAAGCTGGACTTTTGTCTGGCTTTGGTATAAAATACGGCATCTTTGGGTAGGAAAAGAAGTAAAGAAGCAGGGGGTCATTTAATATAATTAAAAAAGTAATTCCTGATGTCTTGGACCAAGGAATAAAGGGTTTGCCGTTTAACCCTGTAGTGGTCGATCCACTTGCGTTCAACTAAGCTTTCAGGCTTTCTCGTTCAGTTTGAGTAGGTTTAGTTGAGCGGTGGATATTCTTCTGAAAACCTGAAAAGAGGATTTATGGTTCACCGATTAAAGACCTAACGATATCTCATCAAGAGATGGTTCGATCCTCAGACTTTTACTTCATTTCAGAAATTTTTTCCAAAAAACTGAGTCCTGCCAAAATATGCAATAATAATGCTAGCTTAAATATAGCTATGGTGGGCAGTTTGCTCCGCAACGCTAGCGCGAACCGTCCGTGTCAGCTTTTGGACTGGATAACGCCGACGTTGCCAGAATGAAGCAGGAATAGAACAGGTTATTTATAGAAAATCATAGATTTATATAGAAAATCATAAGTTTCTAAGAACTTTTAATGGGAAAATAGGCATTCAGCCAATAATATATTAGACAGAATACGATTAACTATTGCAATTTCTAAATAAATATTGTTTATGAACTTAGATCTAGACGCGAATCTGGTAATCCTAATTATTTATGCAGTCCTAGCAGGAGCCTACCTTCTGGTAATGCCAGCTATAGTTTATGCTTACTTGAATATCCGTTGGTATCTTGCTAGTTCCTTTGAACGAGGCTTTATGTATTTCTTGATGTTCTTCTTCTTCCCTGGTATGTTATTATTGTCCCCATTTTTGAACTTTCGCCCCAGACGGCGACAGATTGAAGGTTAATGCGACGAATTGAGGCCATTGGAATAGGTGTCGGTATTTTTGCTACTGGTGGTATCCTCTACTTAATATTTCAGGTAGTAGGAGTCAATGGTATAGAGGCTGGTATATGGACACAAGCTATATTGGTCGGTGGCCTGGTTGGCTGGCTACTGACCTATTTGTTTCGGGTTACGAATAGCAATATGACCTATAACCAACAGTTAAAAGATTATGAAGAAGCAGTGATTCAAAAGCGTCTGGAAGAAATGACTCCAGAGGAATTGGCTCAGTTGCAGGCAGAAGTTGAACAAGAAAGGGCAGCTCAGAATAAGCAGGAATAAATTCTCTATCCAATATTGAAAATTAAAAATGATTTCAGTTTCTCATCGCTTTGAATCTCTACGCAATTCGGAAAATGGTCGCCAGTGTGCTTTTATTCCTTTTATTACGGCAGGTGATCCAGATTTGGAAACTACGGCCAAAGCTTTGGAGGTATTGGATAAGAGTGGGGCAGATCTGATTGAGTTGGGTGTGCCCTATTCCGATCCTTTGGCTGACGGTCCAGTAATTCAGGCTGCTGCTACTCGCTCTTTGGCGCGGGGGACTACTTTGGAGTCGGTGTTAGAGGTGGTTCAGACGACGAGTAAAAGGTTGCGATCGCCAATTATTTTGTTTACTTATTATAATCCGATTTTGTCTCGAGGGGTGGAAAGCTTCCTGAAAAAAATTTATGATGCTGGTGCTAGGGGTTTGGTTGTGCCGGACTTGCCGTTGGAAGAGGCGGATATTTTGTTAAACCCTGCTCGGGATATTGGGGTTGAATTGACCTTGTTGGTGGCTCCCAATAGCCCAAAAGAGAGAATAGAGGCGATCGCTCGTCAGTCTCAAGGGTTTATTTATTTGGTGAGTGTGACTGGGGTAACGGGAATGCGTAATCAAGTACAGACAGGGGTTGAAGATTTGTTGGTACAAATGCGAGGGGTGACAGATAAACCTATTGGTGTTGGTTTTGGTATTTCTCAACCGGAACACGCTGTGCAAGTAAAAAAGTGGGGAAGTGATGCGGTTATTGTCGGTAGTGCGGTGGTGAAGCGTTTGGCAGAGGGAAGGCCAGATGATGGTTTGGAGGCGATCGGGCAGTTTTGTCGAAGTTTGAAGAATGCTATTAGTTGATGGGTATTATGCTTTGAAGAAGTAGTTAGTAGTAGGGGCTTTAGGGTCAGCTCTGGGTTAATAAATGGCCATTTGCTCCGATGTTCAATAATTTATAATTACCTCTCCTTAAAAGAAGAAGATTGACGAAAAGGATTTTGGCGTTGGTGATTTGAGGTATGATATCTTGTCCGGACAAGAGCGCAAACAAAAAACTTTCTCCCTCTACTACTCCTTCTTCTTCTTTCCTTCCTCCTGACTCGGTCGTTCCCCTCCTGGGAGGTGTTAGGTGTGGGTTGACTCCTAAATAATTAGGGTTTGCGCTTCACTAGTCTTATGGGTGAGGGTAGGAGACAGGAGACAGGAGACAACCCACCCCTAGCCCCTCCCAGGAGGGGAAGACAGGAGAAAAGGGTCGGGAGCGAGGAGGTAGGAGCGGGCGTTTTGTCCCAAGAATTGTTCTGCCCAACTATGCGCCTAAAATACGCTCCTAGCATGAGCATCAATAGCTGAAAACCAGGCACTTTTTCAATGCCCCAAAAAGGCTAAAATCTTTATCTGTAAATACTTTTAGATTTAATCAGCAAGCCCTAATTAAGATTAATATCATACACGCGCTTCACCAACGCCAGGATTTTTTTTCTTTAAATTGGTCAGATAGTTGTTGAGAAAATTTTTTAGACAAAGATTTTGTCCTATAACTTCAGTAGAGCGATCGCTCTACTTTAGCTCTGAGAGTCTCGCGCTGTATTTGATAGCATCAGCGATGGTATGTCTGAAAACCTAATCCCTCTCTCAAAAATCTTGCCCCAGTGTCAAATAGATTGTAAAATCAAGAAATACTTAGAAATTTCTGGTTGTTTTATGTAAGCTGTTGTTCGGTAGTAGGGAGAAATAAAATTATGAATTATCGTCCAATCATTCTAGGAATTGTAGGTGATAGCGCTGCGGGTAAAACTACTCTGACTAGAGGAATTGCTCAAGTCTTAGGGCCAGAAAATGTGACTACGATCTGTACAGATGACTACCATCGCTATGACCGAAAACAAAGGGCGGAAATAGGTATTACAGCCCTACACCCAGATTGTAACCATCTTGATATAATGCAGCAACATTTGACTCTGCTGCGTACTGGACAACCAATTCTTAAGCCCATTTATAATCACTCAACGGGAAAATTTGACCCGCCAGAATATATTAAGCCTAGCAAGTTTGTGATTGTTGAAGGACTATTGGGTTATTCAACTAGGGGGGCGAGAGATTCTTACGATGTGAAGGTGTACCTAGCACCACCAGAAGATTTAAGGGCGAAATGGAAAGTAAAACGAGATACAATGAAGAGGGGATATAGTGAAGAACAGGTCCTCAAAGAAATGGAAAAACGGGAACCAGACTCGGAGGCTTTTATCCGTCCCCAACGTAAGTGGGCAGATGTAGTTGTCACTTTCTATCCTCCTTCAGATGATGAAAATAGCTCTCAACTTCATGTACGTTTGGTGCTTAGACCAACTATTCCTCACCCAGATTTTCTAGAGATTATTGGCCAAGGTAGCCCTAGTTTTCAGCCAGCAGTGCGCTTGGGGTTAGACCGAGATATGGGTAAACCAGTGGATGTTTTGGAAATTGATAGTCATGCTACTAAGGAACAGGTAAATGAATTAGAGATGATTTTATGTCAAGATACGCCTTACTTAAAGGATTTTTGTTCGCCGAAAGGAGACCCAGATCTTGGTAAGTTAGTTGGTACGACTGGGGAGCTGCTTCAAAGTTATCCTTTGGCTTTGACTCAGTTACTTGTTGCTTATCATATGATTAAGGCTACTAATATTTTTCAGTAATATTTAGTTTTCAACTATCGTATTCTTGTCATATTTTTTCTGACAATAAATTTGGGTTGGAGCAGTAGATTAGGTATAAGTAAATATTGAAATATAAACTATGCTAAACAAAATTTCCGCCGAAGAATTTTATGATAATTATGCTATCAAATATGATGATGTTGTGTTTAAGGGTAAGTGTAATGCACAGCATTTGAATGAGGCGGTCAAAATCTTCCATCAACACAATTATCATCAAGGTATGATTTTAGATATAGGTTGTGGAACAGGTTTTCTAAGTGGATTATTGCAGGGAAATTTTGAATATACAGGAATTGATATTTCAGCTAAGATGCTGGATATTGCAGCTAAAAGAGGTTATAAAACCATCCATAAGCCGATAGAAACTGCTTTAGCTGAGATTGATTCCCAGTCCTATGATTTTGTTTTTTGTTGAGGTTAATTGTATTTTGTTGAAGATGCTCAAACTGCGATTGAACATATTTATCGGATTTCCCGCAAAGCCATTATAATCAGTATTGATGAATTGACAGAGGAATATATTAAAAACTTTGTTGTTCCGGTTTATGACCATTCAAAAATTATGCTTGAAGATGCCATAGAAGATTATTTTATTATAGGCTGGACTTTTTCAAGCCAAGGTATTCATATCCGAACTCGCATGATTTATATTGAGCAAAAAAACTAAGGTAATGGTTTAATAACATTTAACGTTTAATGTTGCGGATTAATTAGACCATAAGGGATGAAAAATCTAAGTCAATTTTGAACTATAAATTATGGTAAATAAAATTTCTGCTGAAGAATTTTATGATGATTATGCTGCAAAATATGATGATGTGGCAAAGAGAAAGTCTAATGCAAATCTGCATAATGAGATGTTGAAAATCTTCCAAAAATACAATCATCATCAAGGTAGTATTTTAGATATTGCTTGTGGAACTGGACTTTTAAGTGAATTATTACAAGGAAATTTTGAATATACAGGGGTTGATATTTCAGGTAAGATGCTGGATTATGCAGCTAAAAGAGGTTATAAAACCATTCACAAACCTATTGAAACTGCTTTAGCTGAAATTGATTCTCAGTCTTACGATCTTGTTTTTTGTTTAAGTTCATTGCATTTTGTTGAAGATGCTAAAACAGCAATTGAGCATATATATCGAATTGCCCGTCAAGCTATTATTATCAGTCTTGATGAGATGACAGAGGAATATATTAAAAACTTTGTTGTTCCGGTTTATGATCATTCAAAAATTGCGATTAAAAGTGCCATCGAAGATTATTTTATTATAGGTTGGACTTCTTCAAGCCAAGGTGTTGATATTCGAACTCGCATGATTTATATTGAACAGAAAAACTAAGCCTAACTATAGATTAAGTAGTGATTTTTTAGTTTACCTCCTGACAATTAAAAGGATGTACTGAAGTGACATACTCCCACACTAAGCTGACGCTATAATGTGGGCTTCTCGTTTCGTAGCTCCGGTATCCCGCTTCGGTAAAGGTCGATGTTGAATCAACTTTATATTGCCTATTTTTGGCAAGTTGATCTTGTTTTCTTGAATGCAGTCTTGCTTGATTTGAGGATAAGTAAAACTACGATAACGACCTTTTCCCTTAAACCTTGGTTTCCCTAGTTTCTGTCCATTTTTGTCTGCTTTAAACCATCTATCAAAGGCAAGTTTTACTCGTTTTATGCAATCTTGTAATACTTGAGAATGAATTAGCTTGTAGTCAGGAAATTTGTCTTTGGTATTGACCAAATCTCGTTTTTGAGAGTAATAATTTGGATTATCTCTTAGTTGAGGAATTGGCATGCACCTTGGGGCAGGCGTTAACGGGACAACGGTTTTCTGACCACCACGAGAACCGCTCGTCTAACCTATAGTTGTACTGCCGACGCAACAATTCTAACCACAATAGAATTGTGGCTATTTGTTCTTTGTTTGGCCTTAATTTATATTGGTAGGCAGTGCGCATGGTGGAAAATTTCCGGAGTTATAGCAAAATAATCATACAAGTTTTTCAACCAGGGGCAATATTGAAGTGGGGGCAGGTATCATTTCACTACCTCTCAAATCTAATAGTTGTACTATAATTAGATAGGCGATCGCCAAAGCTATAGAAATAGCTCCAGTAATAATAGCCACAATTTTTCCACGATCCATAATTTTCTACTCCTGAACTTGATGATAATTAAAAAAATTAGCTTTTTGTTGGTTGGGTATCGGAACGATATTCGGCGTTGCTGAATTGAAGTATGAATGTGCGATTTTTTGGTTATGGTAAAACCCCCTAAATCCCCCAATTTTGGGGGGACTTTTAGAGTTTTATTCCCCCCAATTTTGGGGGGCTAGGGGGGCAAAATCATACCCAGAATCAGCAACGCCCGATATTCGTAGCTTATCTGTAGGATAAACTTAACAAACTCGTTTTGTCTGTTGGGTTGCGCTACCGCTTAACCCAACCTACAGTATTATAACTGAATCCTGAGTTATAACTCCTGACTCTTCCCTGTTAACCCAGAACGTCTACGCAAAACCTCAACCAAAGTGAGAAAATCTTCTGGCAAAGGAGCGATCGCTGAAATTAACTCTCCAGAAATAGGATGTTGTAACTCTAGTCGCCAAGCATGAAGTGCTTGACCAGTTAAATTCACTCCTACCGAACGACCTTTTCCATAAATAGTATCGCCCACAATAGGATATCCTATTTTAGCACTGTGAACGCGAATTTGATGAGTCCGGCCAGTCTCTAACCGAAACAACATCATGGAAAAATTCCCCAAACATTCCTTAACTTCCCAGTGAGTAACAGCAATTTTTCCTCCTCTTTCCACTGGTGTCACCGCCATTTTTTTGCGGTCTATCCGATGACGACCAATAGGTAAGTCTATTTTACCACTATCTGTTTTCGGACGACCATAAACCACTCCTAAATATTCCCTTCTAGCAGTTTTCGCCTGTAATTGTGCCTGCAAATGTTGATACGCTTGGTCTGTTTTTGCGACCATTATTGCTCCGGTGGTATCCTTATCCAAGCGATGCACAATACCCGGTCGTTGCACTCCACCAATACCCGCCAAAGAATCACAATGAGCTAAAAGTGCATTCACCAAAGTACCATCAGAATGTCCGGGAGCTGGATGTACGACTAAACCTGCTGGTTTGTTGATAATTAATAAAGCATCATCTTCGTAGAGAATGTCCAGAGGAATATCATTAGCTTCTATTTCTAAAGGTACTGGTGGGGGAATAGTTAAAACAATCCGATCGCCATGCTGTACTATTACTTTTTTAGAAGTGCAGAGTTGGTCGTTTATTTTCACATTACCTTGGGATATTAACTTTTGAATATGCGATCGCGATAGGTCAGGTATTTGCTCAGATATCCAGATATCCAAACGCTGATTTATTTGCTTGACAAATTCACCCTTACTCTTTACCTCTAAAATTATTGAACCTTCATCAGCCATAAGTTGTAAAAATTGTTAGTGGGATAAAAACCCGATTAAACCTAAACTTAAGTATAAAATAACAAAATATTAAATATAGCACTACGCAAATAGGGAGCGGACATTTTTAATGAAGTCAGAAGTCAGAAGTCAGAAGTCAGAAGTTAACCCACCCCTAGCCCCTCCCAGGAGGGGAAGTAGGGGATTTAAGTCCCGCTCCAAAAATATTTCGCCTTAAAAGGCGGGGTTGAGCGACCCATATTATTTTGATAAATGATCAAAGTTAGTCAGGGATTACTTCTGACTTCTGTACGTCGCCAATCCGACGGCTCCCCTATCTGACTTACGCGTAGCGCTATAGGTTGGCCAAGATAGCTACTGATTTAGAGAATGAAACATACTCTTTCTGTTTTAGTTGAAGACGAAGCGGGAGTTTTGACCCGCATTGCTGGTTTGTTTGCCCGTCGTGGTTTTAATATTGAAAGTCTGGCGGTTGGCCCAGCAGAACAAACTGGTGTTTCTAGAATTACAATGGTGGTGCCTGGGGACGACCATGTTATCGAACAATTGACCAAGCAACTATATAAGTTGATTAATGTTTTGAAAGTACAAGATATTACTGCTATTCCCTGTGTGGAACGAGAGTTAATGTTACTCAAGATTAATGCTACTACAAATATGCGAGGGGAAGTTATTGAAATTGCAAATATTTTTCGGGCGCGGGTAGTAGACTTAGGTGAGGACTCATTAACTATTGAAGTAGTAGGAGACCCAGGAAAAATGGTTGCCATTGTCCAAATGCTTGCTAAATATGGTATCCGTGAAATTGCTAGAACAGGTAAAATTGCTTTAACTCGTGAGTCTGGAGTTAATACTGAGTTCCTAAAATTGAGAGCTTTGGAAGTAAAAATGTAAGTCTTTTCTAGGATGTGAATGAGGAAAGGGTTAATCCGATAGGAGAGGGAATGGTAATTTAAGCTTTTCTCTCAGTTTCAAGAATACTACTTGTCTCTTTCAAGACCTAATTTTCCTTGATATTTTACTGATTTAATTTTTATCCTAATCCTAGTTATTTTCAATTAAATATTCGATCTTAAGTAATTACTCCTTTTTTGAGTTCAACTTCATTAAAAGTAATTACTTTTTTTTATTAAAAATTATTTTTTTTGTTCATTAAATAGCTCGACTAACAATTTCCTTAAGGATATCCCAGAGTAAGACCGCTCACAATACGATTTTTAGCTTAAAAAAAATCAAGATAAGTGTTTTGAATTAAGACAAATATACTAACTTTTTGATATGGCAAAATTACTCCCGGAACTCTACAAAGTTCCATGTAGTGATAGATAGTAAATTAAATAATCACTTGTTCTTAAAACACAAAACAAATAGTTAAATTATTTCAATTAATTATGAATTTTAACTACATGATTTGGCTGATTTTTCGAGCAATATTTAATTACTAAAAACTGGAGTTGACAAGGGAAATCATCCCTATTTTTCAATTACTGTCCTTTAAATTTACAACAAAACAAACTATGGCTACTACACTTCCTTCCGCTCAAGACCAATATATGCTCGAATTGATCAACAGAGGTCGCCAAGACCCTGCTGCAGAAGCAGATCACTATAATATTGATCTAAATGAAGGACTCGCACAAGATACAATCTCCACTGATGCCAAACAACCTCTAGCATTTAATCTCAACCTCAATACTGCTGCTAACGAACACAGTCAATGGATGCTAGATAACAACGAATTTAGCCACACAGGAGAAAATGGTACACAATTCTGGGAACGTATGACGAATGCGGGGTACCAATGGTTTGGTGCTGGGGAAAATATCAGTTTTGATTCACCACTAGCTTCCGGTATTTCCGACTTCACCGGTCTTGTGGAGGAAAACCACAAAGATCTATTCATAAGTCCAGGTCATCGTGAAAATCTTATGAATGCTAGCTTTGAGGCAATCGGAGTTTCTTCATTACAAGCAACGACGTATATTTGGAACGGGACAACTTACACTGATGTAGTGATGACTACCCAAAAGTTTGGCCGTAATAACGATGGTCCATTTATCACAGGTGTTGCCTACACTGATGCAGTTACTGATGACGATTTTTATACAGTTGGTGAAGGAATAGGCGGAATAACAGTTACAGCGCTTGATACAGAAAATAGTGCTAATACTTTCACAACTACTACTTGGGATGCAGGTGGTTATAGTTTAGATGTAAGTCCAAATGCAACTTACGATGTCACTTTCTCTGGGGATCTCGATGGGGATGGTCAGGCAGATGATACAGCTACTTATCAAGTTACTGTTGGTTCCGAAAACGTCAAACAAGATGTAGTTAGCGACAATTTACCTCCATCTACTCCCACCAATAATCCTCCCACAGCAGTAGAAATAGATAACGATACTATTGCTGAAAATACTAGCAATAATACAGTGGTGGGTAATTTAACTACTTCTGACCCTGATGCTGGTGATACTCATACTTATCAATTGTTAGATGATGCTAATGGTCGTTTTGCTCTAGATGGAGACCAAATAGTTGTTTCTGATAGTTCTGGATTGGATTTTGAAAGTAACCAGAATCATAATATTACTGTGCGAACTACTGATGATGGGGGTGAAAGTTTCGACCAACAGTTGACTATTAATGTCAGCGATGTGGATGAGACTCCCACTGAACCAGATAACTTCAATACTATCTATGGAAGTAACAACAACGATAATCTACGTGGCACAGTAGATAATGATGCGATCTACGGTGAAGGTGGCAATGATGTACTTACTGGACGGAAAGGTGACGATCTGCTCAATGGCGACAGTGGAAATGACGAAATTAATGGTGGTTCTGGTAACGATATCCTCAATGGTGGTTCTGGTAACGATATCCTCAATGGTGGAAGAGGTATGGATACTCTTACAGGAGTAGATATAACTTCTGCTCAACCTGGTTATAATGAGATAGATATTTTGCGGGGCAATGCTGATGCCGATCTATTTATCTTAGGCGATAGTAGTCAAGTTTACTACACTGGAAATGGTATAAACGATTATGCTCGGATTGATACTTTCAATAGTGGTCAAGGCGATCGAATTCAACTATCTGGAAGTATTGGTGACTATACATTAGGAGAAGATGTTTCTGGATTGCCAGGAGGAACTGCTATTTACAATAATGATGATTTGGTTGGTATTGTCAAGAATGTTAGAAATATGGATTTGAATAGCAGTGATTTTTCTTTTGTATAAATCTCTAGTTTGATAGGTGAAGACTCATTAACTATTGAAGTAGTAGGAGACCCAGGAAAAATGGTTGCCATTGTCCAAATGCTTGCTAAATATGGTATCCGTGAAATTGCTAGGACAGGTAAAATTGCTTTAACTCGTGAGTCTGGAGTTAATACTGAGTTCCTAAAATTGAGAGCTTTGGAAGTAAAAATGTAAGTATTTTCTAGGATGTGAATGAGGAAAGGGTTAATCCTATAGGATCAGGAATGGTAATTTAAGCTTTTTTCTCATTTCTAAGACTACTACTTTTCTCTTTCAAAACCTAACTTACCTTGATATTTTACTGATTTAATTTTAGTTCTAATCCTAATTGTTTTCAATTAAATATCCGACCTTAAGTAATTACTCCTTTTTTAAGTCCAACCTCATTAGAAGGAATTACTTTTTTTGATTAAGAATATTTTTTTTGTTCATTAAATAGATTGACTAACAATTTCCTCAAGGATATCCCACGGTAATATTGCTCAAAATACGATTTTGAGCTTTTGAAAAAATGTAAGGAAAGTGTTTTCACTTAAGACAAAAATACTAACTTTTTGAACTGGCAAAATTCCTCCCGGGACTTTACAAAGTTCCATGTAAAAATAGACAGTAAATTAAATAATCCCTTGTTCTTAAAACACAAAGCAAGTAGTTAAGTCCTGTTCAATTAATTCTGAATTTAAACTACATGATTTGGCTGATTTTTCGGGCAATATTTAATTACTAAAAACTTGAATTGACAAGGGAAATAATCCCGATTTTTCAAGTACTGCAGTGGAAATTTACAACACAACAAACCATGGCTAATACAGTTCCTTCCGCTCAAGACCAATATATGCTCGAATTGATAAACAGAGGTCGAGCAAATCCTCAAGCAGAAGCAGATCGTTATCTAGATGGAATAAATGGAAGAGATGGAGACCTAAATCAAGGAGTTCGCGCACGAGATACAATTTCCACTGATGCAAAACAACCTCTAGCATTTAATCTCAACCTGAATACTGCTACTGAAGGTCACGCTCAATGGTTACTAGATGAGAACAAGTTTCAACACAGAGGAGAAGGTGGTACAAACTCCAGACAACGTATGCAAGCTGCGGGCTACACATTCACAAACCCCTCTGGTAATGGGGAAAACCTTGCTTGGTTTGGAACAACAGGTTTTGTAGACTTCACCGGATTGGTGAGGAAAAACTACGAAAACTTGTTTATTGACAAAGACTACCGTAACAGAGGACATCGTGTAAGTCTGATGAATCCTGACTTCCAGGAAATCGGTATTTCTTCACTACAGGGACCGTTTACCAGTCGTGGTAGAACTTTCAACGCAGTGATGAGTGCCCAAAACTTTGCTTATTCTGCAGCGAGCGGTCCATTCATCACAGGTGTTGCCTACACTGATGCAGTCACTGATGACGATTTCTATACAGTTGGTGAAGGAATAGGCGGAATAACAGTTACAGCAGTTGATACAACAAATAGTGATAATACTTTTACTACAACAACTTGGGAGTCAGGTGGTTATAGTTTAGATGTAGACCCAAATGCAACTTACGATGTCACCTTCTCTGGGGATCTCGATGGCGATGGTCAGGTAGATGATACAGCTACTTATCAAGTTACTGTTGGTTCTGAAAACGTCAAACAAGATGTAGTTAGCGACAATTTTCCTCCATCTAACTTACCTCCATCTACTCCACCCAATAATCCTCCCACAGCAGTAGAAATAGATAACGATACTATTGCTGAAAATACTAGCAATAATACAGTGGTTGGTAATTTAACTACTTCTGACCCTGATGCTGGTGATACTCATACTTATCAATTGTTAGATGATGCTGATGGTCGTTTTGCTCTAGATGGAGACCAAATAGTTGTTGCTGATGGTTCTGGGTTAGATTTTGAAAGTAACCAGAATCATAATATTACTGTGCGAACTACTGATGATGGGGGTGAAAGTTTCGACCAACAGTTGACTATTAATGTAACTGATGTGGATGAGACTCCACCCAATAATCCTCCCACAGCAGTAGAAATAGATAACGATACTATTGCTGAAAATAGTGTTAATAATACAGTGGTGGGTAATTTAACTACTTCTGACCCTGATGCTGGTGATACTCACAGTTATCAATTGTTAGATGATGCTAATGGTCGTTTTGCTCTAGATGGAGACCAAATAGTTGTTGCTGATGGTTCTGGGTTGGATTTTGAAAGTAACCAGAATCATAATATTACTGTGCGAACTACTGATGATGGGGGTGAAAGTTTTGAACAACAGTTGACTATTAATGTAAGTAATGTGGATGAGACTCCCACTGAACCTGATAACACTATGTACGGAAGTGGCAGGAACGACCGTATGCGTGGCACAGCAGACAACGATGTTATCAACGGTGAAGGTGGCAATGATGTACTTATTGGGAGGAATGGTGACGATCTACTCAATGGTGGTCTTGGAAACGATAAGATCAATGGTGGCAATGGTGACGATCTACTCAATGGTGGTCTTGGAAACGATAGGATAAATGGTGGAAAAGGTATGGATACTCTTACAGGAGTAGATATAACTTCTGCTCAACCTGGTTATAATGAGATAGATATTTTGCGGGGGAATGCTGATGCTGATCTATTTATCTTAGGCGATAGTAGTCAAGTTTACTACACTGGAAATGGTATAAACGATTATGCTCGGATTGAAACTTTCAATGGTGCTCAAGGCGATCAAATTCAACTATCTGGAAGTATTGGTGACTATACATTAGAAAAAAATGTTCCTGGATTGCCAAAAGGAACTGCTATTTACAATAATGATGATTTGGTTGGTATTGTCAAGAATGTTAGAAATATGGATTTGAATAGCAGTGATTTTTCTTTTGTATAAACCTCTAGTTTAGTCTGAATTGATTTTATGGTAGTGGTGCATTTCATGATTTTGGTAAAGGTATGGTGAGCATTTTAGCCACCATCCACCACTACTGCTATAGAACCCATTTGGGATCTGGGGATGTTTTATATCAAATTCGTTTAATTCGGTATAAAAAAATGTTCCATCTTCAACCATTACCAAATATTTCTCGATCTCCCCATCTCCCTATCTCCCCATCTCCCCATCTCCCCATCTCCCCATCTCCCCATCTCCCCATCTAATTACACCGATGCTACCGGATTTGATATTACACCTCCTAAAATTAAGCCACAAGCTCGCGCGGGGATTTGAACCCAAACTTTTCGGTCTGGACTGCTAACAGAATTATATGTATGCGCAAATTTTTAGGTTGAAGCGCTGAAGCGCTAATAGCTGATAGCTAGTTACAGCGGTTTTCCTGCACGGTAGACCACAGTAGGGACGTTCCATGGAACGTCCCTACAAGGTTTTGTTTGTGAAGATGTGGTTCATCAACTTGAAAAGCGCTGTAATGCTTTGAAAGTACAAGATATTACTGCCATTTCCTGTGTGGAAAGAGAGTTAATGTTACTCAAGATTAATGCTACTAAAAATATGCGCTCGCTTATTGGTTGAGATTGCAAATATTTTTCGGGCGCGGGTAGTAGATTTAGGTGAGGACTCATTAACTATTGAAGTAGTAGGAGACCCAGGAAAAATGGTTACCATTGTTCAAATGCTTGCTAAATATGGTATCCGTGAAATTGCTAGGACAGGTAAAATTGCTTTAACTCGTGAGTCTGGAGTTAATACTGAGTTCCTAAAATTGAGAGCTTTGGAAGTAAAAATCCTTATTACGCTGACTATTCTCATTTCTAATATTAAGTGAACTTCATGGAGAAATGGTATAAGTATATTTTAAAAATAAGATGGATTTCTATTCACCTAGAAATCCATTTTTATCAGATGCTGTTAAATTTATACAGAACTTTGCAGAAAAATCAGCACAGTTAGCAAAATTTTTCCAAACAGAATGGAAATTAAGCAAAATAGAACTACAACATAGAGTCAAATCTTAAGATGCGATTTCTGAATTCACAAGGATTATAGTCGCTTCATATATCAACAAATTCGCATTTTAAATTGACTTATAAACATTTTTATCCCAGGAAATACTCAAGTATAAATGCCATTAATTTGTTAAAAATTAGTGTTTTTACTTAAGAAAAAATACTATTTTTTTTATATTGCAAAATTGCTCCCGGAACTCTACAAAGTTCCATGTAGAACTAGACAGTAAATTAAATAATCCCTTGTTCTTAAAACACAAAGCAAGTAGTTAAGTCCTGTTCAATTAATTCTGAATTTAAACTACATGATTTGGCTAACTTTTCGAGCAATATTTAATTACTAAAAACTGGAGTTGACAAGGGAAATAATCCCGATTTTTCAACTACTGTCGTTTAAATTTACAACACAACAAACCATGGCTAATACAGTTCCTTCCGCTCAAGACCAATATATGCTCGAATTGATCAACAGAGGTCGAGCAAATCCTCAAGCAGAAGCAGATCGTTATCTAGATGGAAGAAATGGAAGAGATGGAGACCTAAATCAAGGAGTTCGCTCACAAGATACAATCTCCACTGATGCAAAACAACCTTTAGCATTTAATCTGAACCTGAATACTGCTGCTGAAGGTCACGCTCAATGGTTACTAGATGAGAACAAATTTCAACACTCAGGAGAAGGTGGTACAAACTCCAGACAACGTATGCAAGCTGCGGGGTATACATTCACAAACCCCTCTGGTAATGGGGAAAACCTTGCTTGGTTTGGAACAACAGGTTTTGTAGACTTCACCGGATTGGTGAGGAAAAACTACGAAAACTTGTTTATTGACAAAGACTACCGTAACAGAGGACATCGTGTAAGTCTGATGAATCCTGACTTCCAGGAAATCGGTATTTCTTCACTACAAGGACCGTTTACTTCTGGTGGCAGAACTTTCAACGCAGTGATGAGTGCCCAAAACTTTGCTTATTCTGGGGCGAGTGGCCCATTTATTACAGGTGTTGTTTACACTGATGGAGTCACTGATGACGATTTCTATACAGTTGGTGAAGGAATAGGCGGCATAACAGTTACAGCGGTGGATACAGCAAATGGTGCTAATACTTTTACCACCACAACTTGGGACTCTGGTGGTTATAGTTTAGATGTAGAGGAAAATGTAACTTACGATGTCACTTTCTCTGGGGATCTTGATGGGGATGGTCAGGTAGATGATACAGCTACTTATCAAGTTACTGTTGGTTCCGAAAACGTCAAACAAGATGTGGTTAGCGACAACTTACCTCCATCTACTCCCACCAACAGTGCTCCCACAGCAGTAGAAATAGATAACGATACTATTGCCGAAAATAGTGTTAATAATACAGTGGTGGGTAATTTAACTACTTCTGACCCTGATGCTGGTGATACTCATACTTATCAATTGTTAGATGATGCTAATGGTCGTTTTGCTCTAGATGGAGACCAAATAGTTGTTGCTGATGGTTCTGGGTTGGATTTTGAAAGTATTGCGAATCATAATATTACTGTGCGAACTACTGATGATGGGGGTGAAAGTTTCGAGCAACAGTTGACGATTAATGTAACTGATGTGGATGAGACTCCACCTAATAATCCTCCCACAGCAGTAGAAATAGAT
>JAAHGF010000053.1 GCA_010672585.1 Okeania sp. SIO1I7
AGAACTTCGTGATCATCACCGAGAACCACCTGGTGCACTGGGAGCTGACCAAGGCCGGAGTGGCCATCGGCGTGGTGCCGGCGCAGATCGGCGATCGGGAACCGGCCGTGGTGCGCGTGCTGCCGGAGATGCCCCCGTTCCCGGTGGAGACCTGGCTGGTGGCGCATCGCGAGCTGCGCACCAGCCGCCGCGTGCGCACAGTGTTCGATTTCCTGGCCAACACCAGCGCCAACACCAGCGCCAACACCAGCACCAACACCAGCACCAACACCAGCACCAACACCAGCACCAACGCCACCACCAACACCAGCACCAACACCACCACCAACACCAGTACCAACAACTCCCGAAGGTAGGGCGATAGTTGTAATAGATGGTAGAGCAGGTTTCTTCGATGCAAATGGCGACTTTATAATAATAGACATAGTAGAACCAACAGAACCACCAGTAATAACACCAACTCCACCAGTAATAACACCAGCACCACCAGTAATAACACCAGCACCACCAGTAATAACACCAGCACCACCAGTAATAACACCAGCACCAACGCTAGCACCAACGGCAGCTCCCGTACCTACCGCACCAGGAGGAGGAATTCTTTTTCAAGGAGAGGACGTGGGCACCGAGGGAGACGATCTAGCATTTGGTAGCGCTTTCAGCGACACATATTCTGCACTAGATGGCAATGATATAGTATTTGGTCTAGAAGAAAGTGATTCTTTACTCGGACAAGAAGGTAACGACCAAATCAACGGCAACCGAGGCAATGATACAGTTAGCGGTGGTTTGGGAGATGATAGTCTACGAGGAGGAAGAGACTCTGACTCTGTTGTCGGTGATGCTGGCAATGATACAGTATTCGGCGATCGCGACTCAGATACAGTCAGAGGTGGAGAAGGTAGAGATATTATTTACGGTGGTAAGGAAAATGATGATGTAGCAGGAGGAGATGAAAACGACTTTGTTTCTGGAGATATTGGCGATGATACGGTAGCAGGAGATGGAGGTAACGACAGTCTTTTTGGCCAGGTTGGTAACGATATTATCTCTGGTGGCGCAGGATTAGATGTTATTAGCGGTGGTGAAGGTAATGATAGTATTTCAGGAAATGAAGATAATGATTCTTTATCAGGAGAGGAAGGTAACGATACTCTAGATGGTGGTACGGGAGATGACGTATTATCTGGAGGTCAAGATGATGACTTATTATTAGGAGGTGCAGGTGCTGACACTATCAATGGTGAAGAAGGAAATGATACTCTAGATGGTGGGGAGGCAAATGATGTTCTCTCAGGTGATAGAGGAAATGATTCTATTGATGGAGGTCAGGGTGACGATCTATTGATAGGTGGTCGAGGTGATGATACTTTAACTGGGGGTCAGGGTGAAGATAGTTTTGTTATTCTAGATTTTGGGGAATCTGATAATTTATATACTGTTACTGACTTTAATACCACAGATGATCTTCTTAGTTTGGAGGGAGGTCTGAGGTTTGAAGATTTAGAAATATCTACCGAGGGTGGTAATACTATTATTCGGAATGCTGACGGTAATACTTTAGCTATTTTAATTGGAGTTGATAGTAGTACTCTTAATTCTGGCAACTTCTTCCCTACTCCAGAAAATATAAACCCAGCACCGGAACCAACAGACTCACCAGACCCGGAACCAACAGACTCACCAGACCCGGAACCAACAGACTCACCAGACCCGGAACCAACAGACTCACCAGACCCGGAACCAACAGACTCACCAGACCCGGAACCAACAGACTCACCAGACCCGGAACCAACAGACTCACCAGACCCGGAACCAACAGACTCACCAGACCCGGAACCAACACCATCACCAACACCTCCAGATCCAGGTGAAGTAACACCACCTTCTCTCAACGATCCTCCCACTGACATTCTATTAGATAACGACAGTGTGGAAGAAAATAGTGAAGCAGGTACAGTTATTGGTACATTTACCACAGAAGACCCAGATGAAAATGATGTCCATGAATATAGATTAATTGATGATGCTGATGGACGCTTTGCTCTCAACGAAGACCAGTTAGTTGTAGCAGAGGGAGCAAATCTTGATTTTGAGGAACAAGAGACCTATAACATTCAAGTCAGAACATTTGACAATGCTGGAGAAAACATAACCAGGCCATTTACTATCAGCTTGCTCAATGTCAACGACCCGCCAGAAATTACAATTCCTGACGACCAACAACTGGTTAATGAAGGGGAACAATTAGATATTGTTGGTATTGAGGTGACAGACCCCGATGCTGGAGACGAAGAATTAGAAGTTACTCTCGAAACTACTAATGAGGGTAAACTTACTCTTAATTCTACCTCTGGTCTAACTTTTACCACAGGTGATGGTAAAGCAGATGCGGAAATAGTATTTACCGGAACTTTAGAAGATATTAACCAGTCTCTCAACACCCTGACATATACAGGTAATAATTCAGGTAGTGAATCTATCAGCATCTCGGTAAATGACCAAGGAAATACAGGTTTAGGCGAACCTCAAACTGATACTGCTCTAATTAATGTCAGTATTAATGATTTACCATTGGTGGGCACGAATACTGAATTAGTGGTCAATACACAAGAGACTGGAATAATAGATAATACTCTCCTAGAAACAACCGATGACAGTAAAACTTCTTTAATTTATACAGTTACAGAATTGCCTACTCGTGGTAATTTGCTAGTTGATGGAGGAACCTTTACCAGTTTTACTCAGGAGGATATTGACCAAGGGTTACTCACCTATGAACACGATAATAATGATACTAAAAATGATTCCTTTAGTTTCAGCGTTTCAGACCAGGTAGGAGGAGAAACCACAGACACATTTGAAATCAGAGTTAATGTCCCGCCAAATATTACGAGCAATAATTTAAGTCTCAATGAAGATACCCAGGAAGAAATTACTAATAAAAATTTACTGGCAGAAGACCCTGATACTGAGGCAGTTGCAGAAACTCTAGTTTATGAAATTACGGAATTACCAAGCAGTGGGAAATTACGACTAGAAAAAGCGACTCTGGGAGTAACAGATACTTTCACTCAAGAGGATATTGACCAAGGTATTCTTACTTACCAACATACAGGAGATGAACCTGGTACAGATACATTTAGTTATGTTGTGACTGACCAAGATGGGGGTATGACCAGTGGGTTATTAAATATTGACATTAACCCCGGTAATGATAACCCACAAGCAGGTGATGATGTATTTGAAACTAACGAAGATACGGCAATAACTATTGATAAGTCAGAATTATTGGCAAATGACTCTGACCCTGATGGTAATGAAATTACAATTACTGAATTTGCTGCCGATAATATCAAAAATGGTACTTTAGAAGAAACAGCAGAGAGTTTCATCTATACACCCAATGAGAATTTCAGTGGAGAGGAAAGTTTTACCTATACTATTGCGGATGCTAAAGGGTTAACAGATACAGCAACAGTTGGTATTAATGTTATTCCAGTTGCCGATACTCCTAACCTGGAAATATCTACAACTACGGTATCGGGTAGTCAAGATGAAGAAATATCTTTAGATATTACTGCTAGTTTAGTAGATACTAGCGGTTCAGAAACTCTATCTATTACCATCGCTGGAGTTCCAGAAGGAGCAACACTCTCAGCAGGAACAGACCAAGGTAACGGTACTTGGGAGCTGACCCTAGAAGAACTGGAAAACTTAACTCTCATACCTTCTGCAGCAGAACAAACAGAAGTCTTAAACTTTGAGTTAACAGTTATAGTCACAGCAACAGAAACAGCTAACAATGATACTGCTTCGGAGTCTGGGGTTATTGCTGTAGAAGTGACACCCCTAAATAGCGCTCCCATTGCTGATGACGATCTATTTGAGACTAACGAAGATACGGCAATCACTATTAATAAGTCAGAATTATTAGTAAATGACTCCGAACCTGATGGTGAGCAAATTACAATTACTGAGTTTGCTGCCGATAATATCAAAAATGGCACTTTAGAAGAAACAGCAGAGAGTTTCATCTATACCCCTGATGAAAATTTCAGTGGAGAGGAGAGTTTCACCTATACTATTGCGGATACTCAAGGGTTCACAGATACAGCAACAGTCAACATTAATGTGACTCCCGTTGCCGATACTCCTAACTTAGAAATATCTACACCTACGGTATCAGGAACAGATATAGAAGAGCTACCACTGGGTATAACTGCTAGTTTAGTAGATACTAGCGGTTCAGAAAATCTGTCTATTACTATTAGTGGAGTGCCAACAGGAGCAACACTTTCAGCAGGAACAGACCAAGGTGATGGTAGTTGGATTTTGACACCAGAGGAATTAGCAAATTTAACCATCTCCCCTCCTGGAGACCGAGAGAGCGGAACAACCTTTAGTTTTGACTTGACAGTTACAGCTACAGCAACAGAAACAGCTAACAATGCTGCTGCAACTCAAACAGGTACTATATCCGTACAAGTAGCAGCATTAAACGATGCACCAGTACTAACAGACCCAGGAAATTTAGCACTGACAACTATCAATGAAAATGAAGTAAATAATACTGGCACTCCCGTTGCAGATATTATCGCTGGTGCAGTTACAGATGCTGATGCAGGAGCGAGTAGCGGAATAGCTATTACTCAAATAGATAATAGTAATGGTCTGTGGCAATATTCCGTCGATGATGGGACAAACTGGGTAGACGTGAGTAGTAGCAATACCACATTACTGACAGCTACAACAAGCGATGAACGCCTGCGTTTTATTCCTAATACCGACTTTTTCGGTAATGCCACTATTCAATTCCGTGGTTGGGATACCACCGACGGCAGCAGTAATACTAGCGAACTCACCGACATTTCAACCATAGGTGGCACAAATGCTTTTAGTGAAGGTGTCGGTACTGCGAATATCTTTGTCAACGACATCCCCGAAATTACTAACAACAATGAACTGGTTATCAACCTTGGGGGAACAGAAAGCATCAGTCAGAATTTATTGCAGACAACGGATGGGGATAATGGTACAAATGCTTTTACTTACACAGTCACCACCGAAGCAGCAGCAGGAATATTACAACTTGAGGATAACCCCGCTGATACTTTCACTCAAGAAAATATCAATAGCGGTCTAGTTATCTACCAACACACAGCTACTGATACAAATGATGACTCCTTTAGTTTCCAAGTCATAGATGCTGATGGCGGTCAAGTAACAGATACCTTTAATATTCGAGTCAACGATCCACCAGTCGGGACTACCACTGACTTAAGTGCATTTCTTGGTCAAACCAGGGTTATTCCTACTGAAAATCTCCAATTTATTGACCCCGATGTAGAAACTGCCACTCCTGCTTCTGTACAATATACCCTGACTGAACTGCCGACTTTAGGAGAACTACAACAGGGAGGAGAAACTTTAGCAGTAGGAAGCACATTCACTCAGGAAAATCTCGATAATGGAGAAATTAGTTATGCAACTACTACTGCTGGTCTTGGTACTGACAGTTTCAACTTCCTAGTGACAGACCAAGACGGGGGTACTACCAGTGGGTTGTTAAATATTAATATCGTCGAAGCTAACCGACCTCCAGAAATAGAAGCTGATAAACCTGTCACCTTGGATGAAGATACTACTGCGACCTTAGACATTCCAGCGCCCACTGACCCCGACGGCGATGCCTTAACTATTACTGTTAACAGTATTCCTGACCCAGAAATTGGGCAAGTATTGTCAGATAATACTGCAGTAACTATTGGCCAACAGTTAACCACAGACCAACTAACATCATTAACATTTGTTCCAGTTGCCAATGCTAATGGAGCTGCTGGTACTTTCAGTTACACCGTTGATGATGGCAATGAGGAAAATAGTTCCTCTACCCAAGTTATTGATATTGATGTCACTTCAGTAAATGACCTGCCCATTGCCGTTGATTACGGACCAGTATTTACCAATTTGGGGAATGTGATCACAATTAATGTGTTGGCAAATGACAGCGATATTGATGGCCCCGATCCTTTGTCAATTACAACTCTTAGCAATGATGAGCCTTTGGGTATCTTAAACAACTTGGGTAGTCAAGTTCAATACACAGCAGTGTTTGGCACTGGTACTGACCTCTTTCAATACACCATTACGGATGGTCTTGACGAAGCTACTGCTACTGCTACGGTAAATATTTTGGATGTTAGTAATGATCCTGACTCCCTAGTTGGTGGTGAGTTTGATGATAATTTTGATGGTAGCGGAGGCAATGATACTCTGGAAGGTTTAGCAGGAAATGATACTCTGGCAGGAAATGATGAAAACGACAGTTTAGTCGGTGGTGATGGTAACGACTCCATCGATGGGGGTGACGATGATGATACCTTTATTGGTGGTCTGGGAGCGGACACCCTCTCTGATAATAATGGCAATAACACTTTTGTTTATACCAGTGCTGATGACGGTGGTACGAAGTTTAATGCTGCGGATGCTGCTTCTATTGGTACTGCCATTAGTGCTGGTTTGTACGACCGCATCACTGGTTTTGATGACTTAGGTGTCGTCGGTGGGGATACTATTGCATTTTCTAGCACAGTTATTCCTGCTGTTGATAATATTGCCACCAATGTACAAACTACCAATATTTCTGGAAATGTGTTAATAGCTGGAAACCCTGGTTTATTTGCCTACGAAGTTGAAGGTAAAACTTATCTCATTTATGATGCTAATGGCGATAATACGGTTGGTGATGATTCACAAATTTTGGCAGAATTAGAAGATGTTAGTGGGGTTGTTGCCCTGGATATAAATGACGACTTTACTATTATCTAATATCCAGTTGCTATTAAGAATCAGTCACTAATAATTTTGTATCCTTTACTAGATAGGTTGTTGAGAACTCAGCAACCTATTTTTTATAGTTTTTATTCAAAAAAATAATCCTTTACCCTTGACACTTTGATGAAAGATTGAGTAGGATGGAAAAGCATCAAGGATCGAGATTAAGTGCATAAAGAAAATCAGGTTAATTGCACCCTTGTTTGAATTAAATTCCTACCTACTTGTAATACAGTGGCAGGAAAAAAATTAGAATATTGAATTAAATTTGAGTATAGCAGTCGAAGGAAAAGGCGCGGACAGTTCGAGAGTTTAAAACTCAGACAAAGTAATATTTTTCCTTCTTCCCTTTTCCCTCTTCCTTCTTCCTTCTGCTATATAATTTAACAGCATTTAAGTGAAAACTATCATAGTTTGATAGTTAAAATTGCTGAAATATTTATTGTTTATCATCAATTCAGGGATAATTATCATTAATTTATCTCAGCCAAATGGCATAACAAACAATAATAATTTTTTCCTGTTTTTATCGGCTGAGATATGAATAAGTAAAATGATAATTCAAAGCCATGTTTACCCATGGCTGTAATATCAATTGACTAAGCATTTAGTAATTTGTAATGAGATAAAAATTTTATTACCAATTACCTATGTTGTAAGCATTTCCTGCGGAATGCTGCGCAAACAGCTATTAGCTGTCAGCTAGCCTCCTGCGGAGGAACTGCGTACTTCAGCAACAAGAATGTCTCCTTAAGGACAGTGTTTAAATTAACAATTGACTTTAAGGGTAAGGGAGGCAACTTTTGTAGTAAGACAATTAAATATTGCTTTGATCCTAAACTAAAAGCAATAGCTGATAGCTGATGGCTGACGGCTGAATGCTTACCCTATATTTTGCTGCCAAATCCTAGAAAATAACGATTAAATAAAATGGCAATCGGCATATTTTTCAGTAGATTCACTGATGATTTACTGGAAAAATATTCAACTGGGATAATACAGCAGTTTTCATATCGGTAGACCATAGTAGGGACGTTGCATGCAACGTCCCTACAAGGTTTTTGTTATGGCGATGTAGTTCATCAATTTGAAAAGCGCTGTAAAGATGTTTCTCAATATTATTGCCATAATTGATATCAAATCCGTTTAATTCGGTATAAAAAAATGTTCCATATTCAACCATTACCAAATATTTCTCAATATTCCCCTCCTGGGAGGGGCTAGGGGTGGGTCCCCATCTCCCCATCTCCCCATCTCCCCATCTCCCCATCTCCCCAAATTCCCCTCCACCGGAGGGGTCAGGGGTGGGTTCCCATCCCCCCATCCCCCCGCCTCCCCATCCCCCCATCTCCCCATCTCCCCATCCCCCCATCTAATTACACCGATGCTACCGGATTTGATATGACCTAGATTTTAGGCAAAATTAATTAATCTAAATTAATCTGATTTTTTCCGGATGAGAAGCAACTAGCAATGCTTAAACGAATAGCAAACAAAATACTAAAAAATCGAACAAACTATGGCTACAGTAATCAATCTTAATGATAGTGGAGCTGGTTCCCTAAGACAAGCAATTCTCGACGCTACCGCAGGTGAGACAATTGACTTCGATCCCAGTCTAGCTGGTCAAACGATCGCCTTAGCTAGCGAACTTCTAATTGATAAAAACCTCACCATTGATGGCGATGAAACCAACCCAGTCACAATAGACGCGGGAAATACCTCCCGTGTATTTAACATAGATGATGGCACTGCTTCCCAAGTTACAGTTAGCATTGATGGAGTAACCATTACAGGTGGAAACGCTTCCGGCACTGGTGATGATGGTGGTGGTATCTTCAACGCCGAAAATCTTACACTCAGCAACAGTACTGTCACAGGCAACGTAGCGAATGAAGATGGCGGTGGTATTTTCAATAGTCTAGGTGCTACAGCTAATATTACCGACACCACTATTAGTAATAACCAAACAACTATTGGATATGCTGCTGGTGGTGGAATTTTCAACGGTGGTCAAGCAACTATCTCCAATAGCATCCTTTCTAACAACTTTGCCTTCGATACTGGTGGTGCTGTTTATACAATTGGTACAGGCGATACTACTATTGACAACAGTACCATTACTGGTAACACTGCTAATAACGATGCTGGTGGTGTTTTTGTCTATGGTGATACTACAATTACTGACACTACTATCAGTAACAACATTGCTACCTCAGCTATTGCCGATGGTGGTGGTATTTCTGCCCACGGAAATGTAACTATTAATAATAGCACTATTAATGGTAACAGTGCTGGAGATGACGGTGGTGGTCTCTACGTCAAAGATGATGTTTTTGGTAACCGCCCCACTGCTACTATTACCAACAGTACCATCAGTGGCAACACAGCAACCTCCGACGGTGGTGGTATTTTCAACTTTGGTGCTGCTGAAATTAACAACAGCACTATTACTTTGAATGAAGCTCCTGCTGATCAGGGCAGTGGTATTGCTAGTTTTGGAAGTAGTCAGAGTACCTCAACAACAGTTACTTCTTCCATTGTCTCTGGTAACGTTAACAGTGATGTTGATATTGTAGGTGGCAGCGGTGACAATACTTTCACCAGTGGAGGTAACAACTTAATTGGCACAGGAAATGCAACTGGTAGTTTCAACGGCGACCTCACTAATACTAATGCTGGTCTAGACCCCCTTGCTGACAATGGTGGTCCTACTCAAACTCATGCTTTACAAGCTGGCAGTGCCGCTATTAATGCTGGCAGTAACTCTCTTGGTCTGACTACTGACCAACGGGGTACAGGTTTCCAGCGCGTTGTTAATGGTGTAGCTGATATTGGTGCTTTTGAGTTTGGCAACTCCACTCCGAGTCCGACTCCTACTCCTACCCCCACACCTGAACCCACCCCTACTCCGACTCCTACCCCAGACCCAGATCCAGACCCAGATCCAGACCCTGAACCAACCATTACTGGTACTGCCGGTCCTGATATGCTTATGGGTGATGGTGACGATGAGATTATCGACGGTTTAGGTGGAAATGATCTGATTCTGGGTGAAGGAGGTAACGATCAACTGTTTGGTCGTGGAGGTAATGATATCCTTGTCGGTGGTGACGGTAACGATGTCCTCGACGGTGGTAGCGGTGACGATGTCCTCGCAGGTGAAGACGGTGATGATAACCTTGTCGGTGGTGGCGGTAATGATAATCTTATCGGTGAAGGCGGTGACGATATCCTCAATGGTGGTAGCGGTGACGATAACCTTGTCGGTGGTGGCAATCGAGACCTACTTGTCGGTGAAGGCGGTGATGATGTCCTCAACGGTGGTGGCGATCGGGATACCCTCTTAGGTGGTGGCGCTCGAGATCGACTTCTCGGTGGTGGCGGTGACGATAGCCTCGATGGTGGAAATGGTCGAGATGAACTTATCGGTGGTGCTGATGCAGACACTCTCTTGGGTGGTGCTGGTATAGATACCATGGACGGTGGTATCGGAGACGATATCCTTGATGGTGGTCTAGGTGTTGATGAACTGACTGGTGGAGACGGTGCTGATAGTTTCCTCTTACGTTCTGGCGATGGCAATGACTTAATTTTAGACTATGAAGATGGAATAGATAACTTCTTATTAGAGGGTCTGACTTTCGATGACTTGACTACTGTTGCAGTTCCAAATATAATGGGTACGACGGATACTATTCTCCGAGTGACTGAGACTAGAGAAAATTTAGCAACTTTGAGTAATGTTCTTCCTGCTGATATTGATACTACTGATTTTGTCGTTATCTAACTGGAGATTAGTACTCTTTTTCAATATCTAGTTAACTTTTAAAGCGATCGCTTCTCAACATAGAAGAGGCGATCGCTTTTTAGGTTATGCCAAAATAATTGCATCTAATTATCAATTAAATAATTTATATCATGTCCGTTGGGGCGCGTTTGTGTAAAAGTTAGCGTGGATATCTACAGGAAATTTAAGTTTTTTTCTTGCCTTCCGGAGCTGTTGCCTTCCGGAGCTGTTGCCTATTTACTATACAAGACCGATGCTACCGGACATGATATTATTAGTTAGTTCAATGCAAAAGTCCATAACCAGCTCTATGAAGTAAAATTACCTATCTCGTCTACTGCACTCTTATTGAAGTATTTTTTGACCCTAAGAGTTTAAACTTTTATTTATAAATCCCCCAATTTACTAACTATTTAAAAATTTTGTATAAATCAATACTAAAAATTTAGGTATAATTTGTAAAATTATTAATAATAATTATCAATAAATTATTGATAAAGATTAGTTTTAATGTAAACTTTGTAGGTAGGGTTGAAAAATCATATCAAATCCGTTTTATTGGACATAAAAAAATTCTCCAATCGTCATAACTACACTCATCTTTGTAATTCTCTCTCCTCCTGACTCCTGACTTCCCCTCCCCTCCTGGGAGGGGGAGGGGCGAGGGGCTAGGGGTGGGTTGACTCCTGAGGACTCCTAACTTAACCATTCTATGGCTGTTTAACCGGATTTGATATCATTCGTCCAGGGAGAAGGCCAACACCAATGGGGAGTTTCTTCACCCTTTGCAGCTTATGGGCACGATGAAGAAGAAAATCCAACAGATGTCTATTTTTTTTGGTTGTGAGATACACTTCGCCCAACCTACAGTAAGACCGCTAATCCGAACTTGATATTACCGAATAATTAAGGTAAAAATCCTCTCCTTTAAAGGAGAAACAAGCGGTCGTTTGCTTTTGCTTCGCAAAACTGGCGTAACGCAACGCTGACGCGAAACGCGACAGCGGAACGGAGTTCTCTCTTCGCAGCGCACCCGTTGGGTGGGATGGCTCCGAAACCTGTGCCAGATCCATGAGACCAAGAGAGAAAAAATTTTCCTTTTATTCAATCCTCTTCCTTTTAGGGAGAGGTAATTATCAATTATCAATTATCAATTATCAATTATTGAAACCTACCTTCCAAAACCGATCGCCTTCTTTAAGGAGTTTAATCATGGTTGAGTTATCAACAACTACCTCTAATAAAAATCGTCCCAACCTACAAGCTTGGTATAGACCGACGTTTTCTCCAGAGCAAGGAATTTTGCTAGTATTGGGTGGCTCCTTTATCACAGGAGCAGCTTTAGCTCAGGAATGGACAAACTCAACAACTTTAGCTTTGATCTGTGCTTTTTTCGCCTTGCAAGCAGAACATCCCTTAGTCGTGCAAATAAAACAGCGCAGGAGCTGGAAACCCCGCTTTCTCATCTGGGGTGGGTTATATGGAGGTATTGCCATGGCGATCGCCGGATGGCTATATTTTCAATCTCCATGTTTGCTATGGATCTATGCCATGGCAATAGCAGCTTTAGTTGCGGATAGTATTGCAGTGCTAAAGCGCAAACAAAAATCTATACTAAATGAATTAATTGGATTTACAGCTATCTGTCTATCAGCACCTTTAGCATATATAGCTACTACAGGACACATTTCTTTGGCTGCTATGGCAATGTGGATCGTGAATACTTTATTTTTCAGCAGTGCTATATTTACACTCAAGTTGCGAAAAAAGAAAACCAGTTCTCCTGTACCTGGAATGATATATCATGGAACTGCAGTCCTAATTATACTGAGTCTTTACTGCTTCAACTGCTTAAATATAGCCACAGCTTTATCCTATACTGTGGCCTTAGTCAAGTTAGTAGCGATCGCCTGCCAGTTAGATTGGTATCGCACAACAAAATTTCACTTTGTGGCAATATTTGAAACTCGTTTTGCCCTGCTTTACATTGCTATTGCTGCCATAAGTGTTCTTCCTGCTCACTTGCCCAGGGTTTAATTTTCAACTTCAGCAGTTGTCATATTTGCTCATTACATTCAGCAACCTCAAAGGCAGGAAGTTAGAGAAACATAAAAAAACTGATACTTGAATTGGGTAATTGCTATCAGATTAAATTAGGAATCATTTAGATTTTATATTCTGCTTCATAAAACTGATATAAAACGTCACATAGTGTGATATTTTCATGTTTACTTCCTGCTTTCCTACGGAATGCTACGCAAACAACCGGAACTGTCGGCAGCACTCCGTCCACAGGCATTGACGGGTCTTGCCCGACCGCATCCCTCAAATTAATACTGGTATTCAGATCGCGGTCTATGGAGCTGCCACATTCAGGGCAATCAAAAGTTCTCACATTTAATGGCATATCCTCTACTCTTTGCTACCTGTTCTTTTACACAAAAATTGAATATATAGTTGAAATGCAGTAACAGTAGTAAGAGTTTAAAGTGAACGGACAATAGCAACTCTACCATATCTGGGGTCGATGTCAATTCCCATCACTTCTAAAGTTCTAAAGGATCTGCCATCTGCCGTAAAAATTGAATAATTTGCTGTTGTACCTACTGGCAAGGATAAACATTGATTAAAAATTTCTTGCCTATGGTCTAGAGGTAAAAAGTTGTGTTCTCCAATTCTTAATGCTGCTTGATTATAAAAAGAAAGTTGACCTTGGTAGTTAAGGATGCCAGCAGCAGTTGGAAATTCTTCGCACCACCTTAAGGCCAAAAACCATTTAGCTTCCGAAAGTCTTTGATATTCTCGGTTTGGGTTAGGGTGTTGTAAAACTTTGTATCCCCCCTCACTGGCGAAAATTGTTCCACCTAAAAACCCAAACATTATGCCAATGGTATTACCCATGTTGAACTAGCTCCATCCATAATGTGAGAGATATAGCAGTCGAAGGAAAGGTTAGGACATATCAAAAGCTTAAAACTCAGACAACGAAAATTTTTCTTTCTTCCTTCTTGCTTCTGCTATATTGGCTGTTTTGACTTCTCCCGCAACTTAAGTACACGGGATTCTAATTACTGGTTTTGCAAAGGAATAGGATAATTCATGCTGCTTCACCTCTATTAGCTGTCACTGGATTTATCTTCCCAGTAGGAGCAGTCAAATTACCCCCTTTATGCTCAAACGTATTGGTATTGATACCAAATTTATTGCGCTTACTTGTTGCATCCTGATACTTCATTACAGATTTTTTTTGTGTTTGATCATTCTGAGTACCTAGAGTTACTGCTCCATATTTTTTCCATTATCTGGCCAACTAATACTATATTGAGGAAAAAAAGGTTACTAAATTAATTATTCTCCCTTAAAGTCTCATAAGGTATCAATTTGCCTCGGCGAAAATACTTTGCTCTTTTTCATCACCCCGATCGAAATACGCTTGCTCTCAAAATCGCTTTTTGATCAGGCTAATTTCTATTAGCTATATAGCTACTCCCTGGAGAGTAACTCTTAATAATTCGCCAAAAGCTATACTCCATGTTGAAATCCTCCAGATTCATCAAGGAGCAATTTTTCTTTCTTTACCTGATTTAACTCAGGGACTTCTGACTTCGCACTAAATATGGTGATAACTTATGTATAATAAGTTTTATACCTTGATAAGTATCTTATCGGCTGTTAAACAGATATTCTATTATTTTCAGCATATATTTATGATTCATTGCAGCGCTTGTTTTTTAATTAACTTTTGTGTGCTTACCAAAGCTTTATTTAATTCATAGCTACGTTGCTGGGGATTTTTTAGATAAGCTTGTTGTTCTTCTTCAATCATCTCTACATCTTGCTGCACTAATCCGTCGAGTAGTTTTTGAGCTGAACCAAATAAACTATTTTTCACAAATCGTCTAAACCATTCTGGCAGTTTATGTAAACGCCAAAAGGCATGAAGTGATGTAAAGTGAATCAGATAAGCTTGGGTTTGTTTTTCATTAATAGGTAATAAAAGACAATAAATTTTAAAATCTTTGCCCAGGTTAGAAACCCAATTGGGATAGATATAACTAACATTTAATGGTTCGGGATGAAGTTGTCGTAAACTAGGAAATAACAATTGAGAGATAGACCAGATTTTGTCAATTTTGTAATAACTTTGAGCCTGATAATAAGCATCTATTCGATCGTCATTTTCAGATAAATCTATTAATTTTGCTGCTGCCCATGCTTGCCAGTTTTGATGTAAATGTCCGTGGTACATATCCATCAAATTTTCCACTAAATAAGAGTAGTGTGCTCGACATTTTATAACTGAGATTGTGGCTATATAGTTGAGGTGTTCCCACTCAGGTATTTCTAAAGGAGAAACTAAATTTATCTTTGATTTATCTCCAGGAAATAGCCAGATAAAACCGTGTAACTCTTTGACTGGAAAAGTGCGGATTTTACAATTAGGCAATTTTTGGTTGCTTGCTAAATAAGGTACATAAGAACATTGGCCACTTGACTTAAAGCGCCATCCATGATATGCACATTCTAATTCATCGGCGATCGCACGACCAGAACTAAGTTTGACAAAACGATGAGGACAAAGGTCTTCCAGAGCATGGACTTTTCCACTTGGCTCCCGATAAAGGACAATTGATTGATGCCAAAGGGTAATGCTGAAAGGTTGACATTTTACCTCTAGACTACGAGCAACGGCATACCAGTGATTTTGGTTAATTCCCAACTTACGGATATCATGGTAGAAGGTCATTTCAGTTATCAGTTATTAGTTATCAGTTATCAGTACTTCTGCCTGTTTAAGGTTTACAGACAATACTTAAGAATTAATTACTAAATAGCGGTAGTTTTGTAGGAGAAATTCACAATGATTAATATTCCAGGTTACCAAATTCTTGTCAAAATTTATGAAGGTAATAATTCGGTAGTTTATCGAGGTAAACAAGAGGAGGATGATCGGCCTGTTGTACTTAAGTTTAGCAAAGGAGATTTTCCTTCTGAAGCTGAGAATAATCGTTATCAAAAAGAGTATGAAATTCTTAGTTCTTTAAATTTTTCTGGAGTGATTAAAGCTTATGGATTAGAAAAATATAATAACATTCTAGTGATGATTTTAGAAGATTTTGGCGGTGAATCTCTCAAGACAGTAATTACATCACAAAAATTTACTATATTGGGCTTTTTGAATTTAGCAATTAAAATTGCTGAAAGTTTAGGTGAAATTCATAGTGCTAAGATTATTCACAAGGATATTAATCCATCTAATATAATTGTTAACCTCACGACAAGGGAATTAAAAATTATAGATTTTAATATATCTTCTGTATTAAATCGTGATAGTTATAAACTCAAAAATCAAAAGATTTTAGAAGGTACTCTTCCTTATATATCTCCAGAGCAAACAGGTAGGATGAATTGCTCTTTGGATTATCGTACAGATTTTTATTCTCTTGGTGTTACTTTTTATGAATTATTAACTCAGCAGCTTCCTTTCACTAATACTGATGTGATGGAATTAGTTCATGCCCACATTGCTAAACAGCCAAAACCACCACATGAAATCAATCCAGAAGTACCACATATAATATCAAATATTGTCCTCAAATTACTGGCAAAAACTGCTGATGAAAGATATCAAAGTGCGTGGGGTTTAATTGCTGATTTAGATGAATGTTTAAATCAGCTACAAATGATAGAAACAATTGTAGAATTTCCCCTTGGTAGTCAAGATATTTCTGATAAATTTAAAATTCCATCAAAACTATATGGCAGACAATTAGAAATTGAAACATTAATAGCAACATTTGAGCGTGTTTGTAAAGGTAGCAAAGAAATGATGCTAGTGACTGGTTATTCTGGCATAGGTAAATCAGCTTTAGTACAAGCTATTTCTCAACCTATTATCCGTCAAGGTGGGTATTTTATTTGTGGGAAATTTGACCAATTTCAACGAGGTATTCCATACTCAGCAATTGTGAGTGCTTTTTCTGAGTTAGTCAGAATTATTTTAAGTCAAAGTGAAGCTAAATTACATGAATGGCGAAATAAACTTTTAGCTGCTTTTGGTACAAATGGGCAAATTCTGATTGATGTAATTCCGGAATTAGAATTGATTGTTGGAACCCAACCAAAAATTCAAGAATTAGGACCAAATGAAGCTCAAAATCGTTTTAATATTGTCTTTCAAAATTTTATCGGTTTATTTTGTCAACCAGAACATCCTTTAGTTATATTTCTTGATGATTTACAGTGGGCAGATTCTGCTACGCTGAAGTTAATTAAATTAATGATGACAGATGTAGACACAAAGTATCTGTTTTTAATTGGAGCTTATCGAGATAATGAAATTAGTCCTACTCATCCTTTAGTGATGACTTTAAATGCTATTCGCACTCAATCTGAGAGTATGAATTATGCACAAATAAATCAGATAAATTTAACTCCTTTAAAGTTTGAAAATATTAATCAATTAATTGCAGAGACATTATACAATGATCGAGTTTCAGTACAACCATTAGCAAAATTGGTAGAAAGTAAGACCGGAGGAAACCCATTTTTTGTTAATGAATTTATGAAGACTCTCTATCAAGAAAATTTGCTGAAATTTGATTCTGAACAGATTCGATGGGAGTGGAATATGGAACAAATTACAGCACTTGATATTACTGATAATGTCGTGGAGTTAATGATTGGAAAACTGGAAAAATTACCGACCTTAACTCAGAAAGTTTTAAGTTTGGTTGCTTGTGTAGGTAACCAATTTGATTTGAATACCCTTTCGTTAATTTATGAAAAAGAGTCTTATGCAACTTTTCAAGATTTATTACCTGCTATTCAGGAAGGATTAATTCTACCTGCTTCAGAAACAGAAGCTAAAAATGTAGAATTGAATTTATATCCATTTTTAATTCTGAATTATAAGTTTTTACATGATAGAGTACAACAAGCAGCTTACACTTTCATAGATGAATCTCAAAAACAAGCTTTACATCTCAGAATTGGCCGTTTATTCTTGAAAAATACTCCTCCAGAATATCGTAGCGAAAGAGTTTTTGATTTAGTAGATCATTTGAATATAGGCAGAAATTTAATTACAGATGAATCAGAAAAAATTGAACTAGCAAAACTCAATTTAGAAGCAGGTAAAAAAGCTAAAGATGCCACAGCTTATGTAGCTGCTAAAGAATATATTACAGCAGGTATATCTCTATTAGACCGGGATTGTTGGACTCAATGTTATGATTTAACTTTTGCTTTATATAAAGAAGGGGCAATAGTAGAATATTTAAACAGTAATTTTTCAGAAAGTGAAGCCTTAATCAAATTAACATTAGAGCATTCAAAATCAGTTATTGAGAAAACAGAAGTTTATAATTTATTGGTTGTTCAATATACTTTACGTGCTCAGTACAAAGAGGCAATTGCAGCAGCTAAAAAGGCTCTAGGATTACTAGAGATAGAACTGCCAGAAACAGATTTACAGACAGTAATTAATCAGGAATTTACTAAAGTAAAAGAAAATTTAGGCACTCAAGCAATTGCTAGTCTGATTCATAAAACAAAAAGCGAGAAATCAAAATATAAAGTAGCTTTAGCCTTAATTACAAATTTGATGGCATCTACCTATTTAACTTCAGCAGAATTATGGACAGTAATTGTGCTGAAAGGTGTCAATATTTCCTTAAAATATGGTTCAGTTGCTGAGTCATGTCTTTGTTATTGTAATTATGGAGTAATTCTCAATAGTTCTTTAGGGGATTATCTCTCCGCATATCAGTTTGGTCTCTTGGCACTAAAATTAACTGATAAGTGGGAAATTTCAGGATTAAAATGTAAAGCTTGTGCTGGATTTGCTAATGGATTAAGTTTTTGGTTTAAGCACATCAAAGAATCTAATTTAATTAATAATGAAGGGTATGGAGCTGCTTTAGAATCTGGGGATTTAGAATATGCAGGTTATCTTCTACATAACACAGCCATTAATTCATTATTTCAAGGCAGACAAATCTCAGAAATCTGGAAAGAAGTTTCTCGTTATTTACAATTTACTCAAAAAACAAAAAATCAACTTTCGACAGATACTTTAATAGGAATTAAAAGTATTATAGAAAACTTGCAGGCAAAAACAAAAAAAATGGATATAAACTCTTTACAAGACGAAAAGATTGACTTTGATATTGACAAAATAAACGAAACAGAATACTTGGAAAGTTGTCAACAGCATCAAAACTTTTACTCTCTATGTATGTATCTAATTAATAAGTCTTTTATTCTCTATTTATATAGAGATTTAGATGCTGCACTGCATAGCATCTTAGATGCTAAAAAATATCTGACATTTATTACAGGTACTGTACCTACTACAGAATTTAATTTTTATTATTCACTAATCTTAGCTGCCCTCTATTCTCATGTTTCAGAAAGTAAGCAAAAAGAATATTGGCAACAACTAGAAAAAAATCAACAACAGATGAAAATTTGGGCAGATAACTGCCAAGAAAACTTTGAACATAAATATTTATTAGTAGAAGCAGAAAAGGCAAGTATTGATGGAAAAAATGCAGAAGCTATAGACCTATATAATCAGGCTATAGAATCAGCAAAGAAAAATGAATTTATCCAATATGAAGCCTTAGGAAATGAATTAGCGGCAAAATATTGGCTAAATCAAAATAAATTTAAGTATGCCAAAGTTCATTTACAAGAAGCTTACTATGCTTATCAAAATTGGGGCGCAACTAGAAAGCTGCAAGATTTAGAGAATCAATATCCAGAATTGTCAAGTATATTAACAGTTAAAGATCCCATAATTGATACTTCAACTACAGCAATTTCTCGTGACACGACCAACCATGGCCAATCCCTAGATTTAGCCACAGTTATTAAAGCATCCCAAGCAATTTCTAGTGAGATTGTATTAGATAAATTACTATCTAAGTTAATGAAAATTCTCATCGAAAATGCTGGAGCAGAAAAAGGCGTTCTGTTGTTGCTCACAGAAGGTAAATTAATAACTAAAGCTGAAGCAAAATTAAATTCTGAAGAAGTGGTAGTTCAGGAAAGTAAAATTAATGAATATGAAGATTTACCACTAACAATAATTAACTATGTAGAAAGAACGCGTCAAGATGTTGTTTTAAGCAATACTTTTGCTGAAGATCGGTTCACAACAGACTCTTATGTTGCTCAAACTCAACTTAAATCAGTTTTATGTACTCCAATTATTAATGGTGGTCAGCTCATCGGAGTTTTATACTTGGAAAATAACTTAATTACAGGTGCATTTACTCCAGAACGTTTGGAAATATTAAGGCTTTTATCCTCTCAAGTAGCAGTCTCTTTAGAAAATGCAATTTTGTATACTTTTGTCGAACAAAAAGTACAAGAAAGAACTCAAGAATTAAATGAAAAAAATCTACGACTAGAGCAAACATTACAACAGTTGCAACGTACTCAATCTCAACTAATTCAAAGTGAAAAAATGTCGAGTTTAGGACAATTAGTGGCAGGAGTTGCCCACGAAATTAATAACCCTATTGGCTTTATTTATGGAAATCTTTCTCCCGCTACTGAATATGTTTCTGATTTACTAAATTTGATTGATTTATACCAAGAACACTATCCTGAACCTGTAGAAGAAATTCAAGATGAAATTGAGGATATCGAATTGGAATTTCTCGTAGAAGATTTACAGAAACTTTTGAATTCCATGAAAGTAGGTGCTGAACGTATTCGAGATATTGTTATTTCTCTCCGCAACTTTTCGCGCCTAGATGAAGCGGAAATGAAACCTGTAAATATCCATGAAGGTATCGATAGTACATTTCTAATTTTACATACTCGTATTAAGGAAAAGTCAGATAAACGTGAAGTTGAAATTGTCAGAAATTATGGTCAGTTGCCACAAGTTATTTGTTATGTTTCTCAAATGAATCAGGTGTTTATGAATTTATTCAGTAATGCCATTGATGCTTTAGCATTTTTACGAGATAAACAACAAGAATTTGACGATAAACCTACCATTACAGTTTCTACTGAAGTGACAGAGTCAAATACAGTAAAAATCAAAATTGGTGACAATGGCAGTGGTATTAATTCTGAGACATTATCCAAGATTTTTGACCCATTTTTTACTACTAAACCAGTGGGTGCTGGTACAGGTTTAGGATTATCAATTAGCTATTCAATTGTAGTAGAAAAACATCAGGGTAATTTGAGTTGTGTTTCTGAAGTTGGAAAAGGTACAGAGTTCATAATTGAAATTCCTATTAAACCAGCAACTGGTAATTATAGTTAGGAGGAAGAAGAAAGAAGGAAGAAGGAAGAAAGAAGAAAGAAGGAAGGAGGAAGGAGGAAAGAGGAAGGAGGAAGAAGGAAGAAGGAGTCAGCTTTTTACAGCGCTTTTCAAATTGATGAACCACATCTTCACAAGCAAAATCATGTAGGGACGTTCCATGGAACGTCCCTACAGTGGTTTACCCAAATGAAAGCTGCTGTAATGAATTGACATACTCCCGACGTTGCCCTTACGGGACAACGCGGGATTCTTCAGTCTGGGAAACCCTGACCGCTGTTTAGACAGAGGTGATGTCCTCCCCCTGTTTTGAACTGGAAAATAACAAAATGTAGCTAGCTTGTCAAGGGCTTGTGAACGTTTAGCTTATGAAGGTATCCGAATCCTGGCCCTGGCTTTCCCATACGACGCTCCCCTGCGGGAGAGCGCGGGACTTCCCGCCAGGAAAGTTAAGTAAGCATTAGACATCTCCAAAAATTCTCAAGCACTCACTATAACTAGGGTTTGCGTATGGAAAGTCTTTTTGCTGGGGTAGAAGACTTTTTCAGCAAACCCTAATTATTGACCATTCTTATACTTTTTTTATTGTTTTTTTTTATACATAAATTATGAATAATGCTAGTATTAATGCTCCTATTCTTTAGTGTAACTAAACTACATATTTAGGACTTACGCAGATACGCCATATATAGCGCTCAAAACTATTGTCCAATAGAATTTACACTCTATAAATAGTGCCTTTGCCTAAGTCCTGATATTGTGAATATTACCTTTTCATAATTAAAATAATTTAATTTGAATCTTTCTCTTTCCCCTCCTTGATATCCTTTATCCCCTTGATTTTTTTGTTCTTTAAATTAACTGTAACGTTTTAGTTATTTAGGACTTACGCAGATACGCTATATATAGCGCTTAAAACTATTGTCCAATAGAATTTACACTCTATAAATAGTGCCTTTGCGTAAGTCCTGTTATTATATTTTAGGCGTTGCTGATTCTCGGTATGATTTTGCCCCCCTAACCCCCCAAAATTGGGGGGATTAACGAAGTCAGAAGTCAGAAGTCAGAAGTCAGAAGTTAACCCACCCCTAACCCCTCCCAGGAGGGGAGGGGAAGTAGGGGATGCGTGAGCAACTCTCCAAAAATATTGCGCCTTAAAAGGCGGGGTTTTAGACCCATGTTATTTTGATAAAACTCTAAAAGTCCCCCTTTATTAATCCCCCTCCCGTCCCCCGAAGATCGGGGGAAGCCAGAAGATGCTTCGCTTTTGAAGGATGGGAAGCCAGAAGATGCTTCGCTTTTGAAGGATGGGGGATGCGCGGGGGCTTTACCAGAACCAAATAATTGCGCATTCATACTTCAATTCAGCAACGCCATATTTTAGATAAACTCAGGATTTAGCGATCGCCTCTCCCTGTTGATTTAGTCACAAATCAGAAGATAAGATTAGGGTAGTTTCGCTATTTACTCCATGAGCATAATTATTTTTGGCAGCATTAATATTGACTTAATTACAACTACTCCTCGCTTACCGACTCCAGGAGAAACTATTAATGGCAACAACTTTTTTACCGCAGGTGGTGGTAAAGGAGCAAATCAAGCTGTTGCTGCTGCTCGTCTTGGCATTCCAACAACAATAGTGGGGCGGGTAGGAAATGATAGTTTTGGGCAACAACTTTTGGCAAGTTTGCAAACTGCTAATGTTGACACAATAGGTGTGGTAGTTGATGAGAATATTCATACTGGGGTGGCAGTTATTGCTGTGGATGCTCGTGGGGAAAATAGCATTATTGTTGTTCCTGGTGCTAACCATAGTATTAATAATACAGATGTGGAACGCCTGAGAAATTTGCTATCGGATGCCACAGCTTTACTTTTACAATTAGAAATCCCTCTAAAATTTGCTATGAGTGCAGCAAAAGTAGCTCAAAAAATGGGAGTGAAAGTTATTCTCGATCCAGCACCAATGCCAGTAAATTTTCCTCATTATTTTTATGGTTTGATTGATATTATTACTCCTAATGAAATTGAAGCAAGTCAACTGGTTGGGTTTTCAGTAAATAATCAAGAAACTGCTACTCACGCAGCTATTGAATTATGTAAGCGTGGTGTGAAAAATGCTGTGGTGAAAATAGGCGATCGAGGAGTTGTTTGTGCAACGGAAGAGGAAACATTTTTTCAACCTGCTTTTGTAGTAGAAGCGATCGATACTGTGGCGGCGGGTGATGCTTTTAATGGTGGTTTAGCAGCAGCATTGGATACAGGTTTGTCATTAAAAGATGCTGTGAAATGGGGTGCCGTTGCTGGTGCTTTATGTACTACGAAATCAGGCGCTCAACCTGCTATGACAGATAGAAAAACATTTGACAATTTTCTTTTAAGAAGGTAGTAGTTGTTCAAATCCCTTTCCTTGATGCAACTTTCCTAACTGCAAAATCTCTAGCAAATCATTACCGAATAATTAATAATTAAATAATTCTGGTTTAAATCCTCCCCTTTAAAAGGGAAAAAAAATAATATTTCCTTATATTCAATCAAGGACGGTTTTAACCAGAGGTAATTATCAATTATCCATTATCAATTATCAATTATCAATTCATGAATAAATGCCTCTAAAAAACCACAGTCATTGCCAATATCTGACACCTCATTCTCATCTATATTTTCAATTTACTCCAAAAGTTTTTGATAACTTGCGATTCGATATTCAATTACCTCAACAATAAATTACGTTGCTTTATAAGATAGTTTCATTATTAAATTTCCTTTGTTTGTTAATTGGGTAAAATTTTAGCATATTCGAGGAAGGTGATTATTTCAAATAGCTCTTCGTCTGGAAGATTGGAGTAACCTTCAAAGAAACCTAGATCGCAAAAATATCTGGTAGTTTCAAGTAGCCATTCTGCTGTGTACATATAGCGCTGTGCGCAGGCAACAGCTCATCTGGCAACCCACCCCTCGCCCCTCCCCCTCCCAGGAGGGGAATAAATTGCTGATAATATAAGACTTTTAGCTATTTTGCCCCTCCTGCAATTTGTAAATATACCAGCGCTCATTGCTATAATGTCGCCCTCTGAATCTTTTTATTAGTCAAGCATAATATGATTAAACCTTAATAAATGAGTGTCATTTACCAATTGATAATTGATAATTAATCCCTAGAGGTTAAAAGCAACTCCAGTGAAGGATAAAAAAGAAATAAGATTTCCACATTTGGTTCAATCCGATGGTTTTAACTAGAGGTAATTATCAATTTAAAAAGGAAGAAGTTAGAAGGAAGAAGGAAGAGGGAGGAAGTTAGAAGGAAGAGGAAGAAAAGAATTAGGAAAGAAGAAAAGAAGAGAAGAGTATCAGGAAAAATAGAGATTAATATTGAACTGTACTTCACTATCTTAAACATCCTGTAAATCTTTTTTAGTCCTTGTTTGGTTGACATTTGTTTCCTCTTAACCTCTCCCTTCTTTCTATTCTTATATTATGTCTGGTTGAATAGTTATCACAATTGGATAGAAATATCTAAAACATAAGACATTGCTTCCTTCCATGGAGTGCAAGTCGCAATGACTTAGCTATAGTAATTATCCGGATTCTATATTACCTTATTCCCTTCTTACCTTCTTACCTTCTTACCTTTTTCCCTTCTTCCTTCTTCCTTCTTCCTTCTTCCTTTTTAATCTCAAATTTTAAGAATACCCTCTGGGTTTACTGATAGTAATTTTCTCTTTTGTAAACCCTCTCTATTAATAATTTCATTTGCTGCTAATAACCCACTACTAACAGCTCTTTCCATTAAACCACAGGGAAAAGGCATTTTTACCCAATCTCCAGCAAATATCAAATTATTAACACCACTGTTAGTTTCTGGACGTTCTTGATAACTACCTGGAGGATAACCGGAAAAATTTTTCTGATTTACCAATTCCCGATGCAGCATATTAGCATCCTTTAATTCAGGCACAATTTCATACAATTCCTGTTCAAAAGTTGCCAGTAAATTTTCCTGAGTAGGAAACTCTTTTTCTTTGTAGCAATAAGCGTGTAACTCTACTACACTACCCCCTGTTTTTTTATGCCATTTAATGAATTGTTCTTGAATGCGATGATAGAGAGTAATACTATCAGTTAATTGATAGCCAGATAGAGAAGTAAAATTACTATTTTTCCAGTCAAAGTCTCGGTCAAACCAAAAACGACAGACAGCAAATGGATCGGCTATCTTCAGTTTTTGTACTCGGTCTTGTACTTTTTGATTAACATCTCCCTCCATCAAATTAAATAAGTGTTTAACTCCTGGAACATCCGTAGCAAATACATAATAATCTGCCTTAATTTCTGTAGGAATAATCTCCGAATTATTTTCTGTTATCCCAACTAACTGCACCTGATTTTCTCGACTTTGAGTAATTTTGTAGCGTGATAAATTTCGTTTTGCTGGACCTGCTAATACTTTTCCTTGACTATCATAAACTGCTCCATGACAAGGACAGTAAAATTTGCCATCTTCAGCTAAATTAACAGTACAACCTTGATGAGTACAAGTCAGAGAAATAGCCTCATCTGAACCAGGTTTAATAGCAAAGAGACTATCGCTCGAACCAAAATAATCAACATCCTGTTTATTAATTTCTAAATTACGTTCTACCCAAAAAGGAATTACACTTTTAGCCTCTCCTAATTGATAGCTAATAGAATCAACTTTACCTTGTTTCCAATTAATTTTACTAATACCAATATCCGTAAAAATTTTGCCTCCCCGACTTTGAATTTCTTGAGCAATAGGTTGTACTAAACTTGTACCCATATCTTGCTTCGTACCATGAAAAGCTAAACCTTCTGGATTACCAAAAAAATAGAAGTGAAAAAACTGCATTAACTCTGCAACGCTCAATTTATCTGGAGCATTAAGACTTGATTTTGCAAAAGGTAAAAAATATAAATCATACAATCCTTGTGGAAAATCTTTATTTACCCATTTAGCTACAGATAAATTGTCTAATTTTTGGTAAGTATTCTCTACTTGAAAACCACCTATCGCCCGAAAAACTTCCCAATGTTTAGGCTTTACTAAATTAATTCCCCATCTCAATCTATTAGGAGAAGAAATTGCTAAATCTACAATATTCCAAGGAAAAGCAGAACTGCTAGGGCGAAATACTTCTGGGTCATACTTCCCTTCTCGAAACACCACGGAATAAAACTCTAAAGACTTAAAATTATCAGTAATATTCAGCTCTGAAACTAAACTTTTGAGATTGTAATATTGAGGAAAAAAACCGTGAAAACCATGTTCCATCATAAATTTTTCTTCCCCAAAATTAACAGACCAACTAGCAATTTTTCCTCCTAGTTGTGGCGACTTTTCTAACAAAGTAACCCTAAAACCTCGCTGACTAAGTTCATAAGCACAAGCTAATCCTGCTAATCCACCACCAACTACTACCACGCTTTTAGATTTGTTTAAATATCGTGGTAAGTCCAGATTATCTTGTACAAAAACTGTTGGTTGTGGTTTGGAAAATCTAGTATAACCCAGTAGACCAGTGGCAGTACCAATGGTAAATAACTTGAGTATTGTTCGTCGCGAAACTGATTGTAATGACTTGAGATTATTGAATTGATTCATCAGCAATTAATTGATTACTGTTTGAAATTTTAATTTGGCCGTTTATAGCTTCGATACATTGTAATTTAGTGCATGATTTTTGCCTATCAAAATATAGAATGCTTAAGCTTTTCTCAAGTTTTTGGATGACAAAGGATTGGAGAATATGGTCTAAATAAAGAATCTCTTAGTCTAGTATTTTTACCAAAAAATAGGGTCAATAGCCTTCACTTTTAAGGCTATGCTTGATCAACATCTTTCTGAACATAAAACGTAGACATTATAGACAAGTTATGAATTTGCCATTCAATGCGGATTTCAAAGGTATGGAGGGAATAGTCAAGGAGAGAAAACAGCGTTAAATAGTACCAAATACAAGGATATAAGGGACTCAAAACAGCGCTTTTTTTCTAAGAAAAAACTTCAATCTATATTTACATCTAAGTTGAAGGCTTTTTAATTTTTGAAATTATATAAAATCCGGTTATAAAGTCATTGCAAAATTACTTGATATTCATACAGATTTTCTATTAAACATCTCCAATAATAAAAAATCAAATCAATTATTTCCCCTACTCTGTAGGGACATTGTATACAACTTCCCTACTTCCTACTCCCTCTTTTGGAGGAGATATCTATTGAATACAAATTTAAAATTTCATGCTATTCAAATCTTTTTTTTCTCCTGACTCCTGAGGACTGACTCCTCAGCTATACGATAACTAATCATCCAGATTTGATATTATTTCTGTTCTTTTCCAGACAAAGATGAATAAAAATTATATCTAAAAGTAGAACTTTCTGACAAGCGATCGCTCACTTTTAGTTACAATATTACAGTAGTAATTGTATATACAAATTTTATCGGTACAGTTACTAAGTTAGTTGCTGTCCTTAAATCTAGCTAAAGATATAATTAATAATTGAAATAAATACTTGACTAAGTTTGAATTAAAGCTATAATAATTCAGAATTAAGTTTGCTTTTTACTTATAAAAATCAGAAAAATGGTATAAAATGTTTCTATACTGTTAATCTCTAAAAATTATTTATTAAGTATTTAAGCAGATATGATATATACTAACTAAGAAAGATGAGTTTTAGGAGCTGTATATAATGACAGATGTAATCATCAATCATGCTCAAAAATTTGGATTTTTTTGTAATCATGATTTACTCGGTTCTTGGCAAATAGTATCCCATCCCAGAACACCTATATGGAAACTACTCCAGCAAAAAGAAGACTGGTTACTATTAATCTCAGATGAACCTCATTTAATTTTGTTACCAGAAGAAGTTATAGCTTTTTTAAGATGGCGTTGGTCAACAAAAAAAAATAATTAGCATCTACAAATTATTAATCAATTTATGTGTCGTGGATAATACTACTAAACATGATATGGCGACTGCCAGATAAGTTAAGACATAGATTGATAATGAATTTTAGAAGGGGAAATATTTTTCCCACTGTTATTTGTTGTCTGCTATATGAATAATTTATACCAGTCTAGTGTAATGTTTGCTATAAATAACTAAAATTTTTCTAGGAGTCACCGAGGTAAGAATTCAGCACCTAAGCTTTTGAAAGAAAGAATCAAGCAATGACTAAGGTTAGCTGAAAGGACTATTTAATTTCCTGCGGAATGCTACACAAATATAACCTTTCATTCTCTTTGGATACTAATTCCTTCTTCCAAGATAATAACTTAATAAATCATAACTGATAACGTAGTTCCTCCCATAGGAAGCTAGCTGATAGCTGACCGCTGAATGCTTACTAACCGAGTCAGAATAAATAGCTTAAATATAATTTCTTACTTTTAATATCTCTTTTTTCTCTAAAGAGATATCTGACCAAAAATATTTTAATTCCTGTGATTATTAATCACGTTCTTTTTTCACCCTTGGTATTAGATACCCAATGTCTTCACAGACTCCTAATAATCAACCCCACAATATAAATTCAACAACTAATACTTTAGTCCTACCATCAATAGATAGGTTTTTAGCTAGATCGCCGATTCATCTCACGCCATAATCTGTGATTTGGTGTGAGATGAATCGGCGACCAATTGAATGGGTTCGATGCCGATTCAATTTGCATGATATCTCAGCAAAAACCTTCGCCCTAGTTGAAAAACTTGTATTATGATATTGCAATAACCCCAGAAAATTTCCACCATGCGCACTGCCTACCAATATAAATTAAGGCCCAACAAAGAACAAATAGCCACAATAGAAATGTGGTTGGAATTGTTGCGTCGGCAGTACAACTATCGGTTGGGTGAAAGATTCTCATGGTGGTCAGAAAATCGTTGTCCAGTTAACGCTTGCCCTTTAGTAACGCCAATTCCTCAACTAAGAGATAATCCAGAATATTACTCTCAAAAAAAAGATTTGGTCAATA
>JAAHGF010000054.1 GCA_010672585.1 Okeania sp. SIO1I7
GTCAATTAGAAAAACCACCCAAATACCTAAGCCCTTCTGGCGTGCCTAGTAGAGCCGTTTTTCTACGTACGCCTGACTGGACATGGGAAACAATCGCCCGTCGCTACAATGTCCCCATCACTCCAGAAGACAGACTAAGGCCAGGCGGACTCTGGCAATGGGTCCAAAATAATTCAGAAGTCCCAATCGTCCTTGAAGAAGGTTCAAAAAAAGCAGGCTGTTTATTGTCCCTCGGATATGCAGCTATTGGCCTACCTGGTATCTGGATGGGCAGGAAATACACCGACTCAATTGCAAAACTTGGGGAACATTTGATTCCTGATTTGGCCTTATTTGCCTGTCCAGGTCGTCCTGTAACAATACTTTTCGACATTGACGCCAAACTTAAAACAAAAATTAACGTTTACAAAGCAATTATTGCCACGGCCAAATTATTAGCCCAAGCAGGCTGTAAAGTGTCTGTGGCCATGTTACCAGATGTCGAAGGGGGCAAAAATGCAGTAGATGATTTCGTAGTCGCTGGAGGCGATATTGACCCAATAATTGAGAACGCTCTCGACTGGGAAGATTATCGCGAGAACTGCAAACCCTGGACGTACAGACTACGACAACGACAATGGCGCGATGCCAGTACCCCAGAAAGAGAGAAAGCAGAAGCCGAGCGCCTTGCACAGTGGCTAATACAGCGCCAAACACAATTTAAAACCTGGTGGAGAAATCAACGGAAATACACCCCAACCATCATCCAAAACAACCTTCATGCAGAATTACCTGAAACCATCCCAGACGGTGTTATAGTCGCCCTCAAGAGCGGTCTAGGAACTGGTAAAACCTACCAACTATCACGACTGTTTAAGAAACCCGTTGTAGACCACAAACTTGGAATCTATTTTGAAGGCGGACAATATTATTTTGAAGGCGCGATCGCTCTTGGGGCGCGCAATGGATTATTGATGCAAATGGCCAAACGTCTTGGCTTCCAACACCTACAAAACGACCAATGCTTTAGCGAACTCCACGAAGAAAAGAGTCAAATCGCACTATGTACCGACTCCCTCCCACACTACCTAGACCCCAAATGGTTTGACGGAAAAATCCTCATCTTGGATGAAGTAATGGAAACCATCAAACACATACTAACCTCATCCACACACCGTAAGAATCGTGCTGAATGCTTAAGACTGTGGAAAGAATGTCTCAGACGTTGCAAAACCATCATTATACTTGACGGGAACCTAGCAGATAGTGCAATAGAATATATGCTCAACCTCACAGGGTACCGGGAAGTAATTAAAATAGAAAATCAATACAAAGGCGATCGCGCCCTAGTAGAATTTCTAATTGGTACTCCTAACAAAAAATCAAGAATGCCTGAGAACATGGAAAAACCCCTAAGAGAGAAGGGGTTAAATAGCAGAGATATATCACCCTATATCCCCATGATTCTAGCCAGTCCTTGTCCAGTGATAGTAACAGACTCCCAGAAACAAGCAGAAGCCCTAGAACGTATCCTAAATATGTTTGGCAAGGAAGGATTGAGAGTAGACTCAAAAACCGTCGCCGAACGTGACGGGAAAGCCAAAAAATTCTTAGAAAATCCCAATGATTGGATTAAAATAAACTTGCCAGAGTTCATAATCCTCTCCCCAACAGCCCAAAGCGGGATAGATATTAGCATTAGGGATTACTTCAGTGATGTATACGCCCTATTTTTCGGAGTACTAGGAACAGACTCTCAGATGCAAATGCCAGGGCGTATCCGCGACCCATTTGTTAAATGGCACATAGCCTGCCCTGAATACACCAAAAATAAAGGAGAAAACTTCAGCAGTCCTGTACCAGAGGAAATTACAAAAGCGTGGGAAATGTATTTCACCCAGGATGCAGCAACAATCTGTAAAGACTTACCAGAGTTTTTTGAACTTATCAAAGGTGTAATTTTTGAAGGACTAAACAATCCTCACCACGATATGCTAGCAGCCCTCAAAGCCAAAGAGAACTATGAAAAAGCCAATCTTCGCGAGTGCTTAATTGAAGCGCTACAAGAGGCCGGACATGAAATTAAATTCGTTGAACTGCAGCACGATGATGATGGTGCAGAGTTACTAAAAGAGGCAAATGAGTCTGTAGTGCGCGATGAAGCCAAAGATATCTTCAAAGCTCTTGATATCAAGCCAGAAGAAGTACAGGCACTGCTAGCCAAATTTGACGCAACTTGGGAAGAGCGCTGCGAAATTATCAAAGCTGGCTATAGAGATAGATTGCCAGGCATTGAAAATTCTACTGTTTGGAGTCAGGAACTAATTTATCTATTTAGAAAGCATCGGGATTTTATCAGCCAATCAGAGCTGTACTACTTCCTATACCATCCAGAACACCTCCAGGAACAACAGCAGGAACTGTGGGGATACTTAGCACTTGGCGGAATGAAGTTCTTGGGAGATGTGCGTTCGCGACATTTAAAAATCAAAGCACTCTTAAAACTCAATATCAAACAGTTCTTAGAGTCAGATAGCGATAGATGGTGGACGTGCCACGACCCCGAACTCAAACAACTACTAACGACAGCCCGCCGGAGTAAAAAACTATCAGCAGCTTTAGGTATTGTGCCTGGCAAACATTCAATCAACTATCTGAGGCGATTATTAGAATTAGTTGGCCATACTTTGGAATGTAAAAAAAGTAATGGCAATCGCTCCTATAGAGTTGTGACCCAAAAATCTTTGAAAAATGTGGCCTTAGATTTAGATGAGGTTCGGATGACTTTATCAAAGTGCTTAGAAAAAAAATACAACCCCACTACAGTACCGGAACAAAAATCTAGCAAATGGGATGAGGCTCTATCAGCATTTAGTCTAACCAATCAAAAATCACCTGAACCCTTGAACATAGATGGGATAACTCCTGGGGCAGAGCAGCCTAATATTCTTAAAAACAAAAAGGGGATTAGCCCTGTAAACCAGCTAGATTTATATCAGCCACCCCCAGATATCTATGAAGGAGATGTGGCCAAGTATGAGGATATGGAATTTATTGCTTCGGCTATAGAATTAGCGATCAACTCTCCATCCTACCTGCTGAATGAAAACCGCAATGCTAGTCCCTTAGAAGCTTTCAAGATGCAAATAGAGGATTTTGGCTGGAACGTAATTAAAGGAGCAGCTAAACTAAGCAAAACCTTAGCAGACAAAGTTCTCAGCCTTGTCGAGCAACTCGTTGATGGGGGAGAATGGCATTTTGCGCCTGGGTGAAGTTAGGCCAGCATTCCATTTCTTTGAAATATTGAATAGGACACCAAAGATTAAGTCTGGGGACGCAATGCAGGACACAGGCTGAATTTGTGCTGCATACGCTTCATTGCAGCAGTCAAACCCTTCCCTAAATAGGGAGTATGGGAGAGGTTTTAAGAGCAGTGCGAAAATCTTCTAAGTTGCCTGTTTTTAGCATTTTCAAGCCTGTTTTTAGCATTTTCAAGCCATAATAATTCTCAATTTTAAGCAATAGCCCGGCTAGATTTTTAATATATGCACCCTCTTTGCAAGCGGTAAATGTTTGCATTTCAAGAGTTTCAAGTACGCACGTTACGGCAATAAAGCAACCCCCATTAGCCTCTTTTAGTTCCGATGTAATGAATAAATTTATCTCACATCCTATAGCATTTTCTATCATTTCTCTATCGTATAAACGAGGCTCAACGCTATAGAAATTTTCTGGTGTTGTCACGTCAATAAATCGGACAGAAAAGTTTTTAGAATAGTTACTTGTCGATTTCAATCGTCCTTTTGCTCTTGATTTTGCTTTTTTCCCCATGATTATTTTAGTTCCAAAAATTTTAGGTGGACTATAAAAACCTACCCGTGCCTACTGGAGTTGATAGCTAAGAATTATCAACTCTTAGCTATTAATTATAAGGTTAGTACGGAAGTATGTGCAGCAGCCAAATCAACGCCCCTAACTGCGACTTGAAAATTGTAGGAGCATTGCGGGGTGACATTAATCCTGAGAGAAACTTTCAAATAGTGCGATTCCTATTCGTTCTGTTTCAGAGAGCGGTTCTGGGACAGTATTTTTTTCAGGTTGAGTTTGAGGCACAGGAGTCTGAGCCGGAGTCATATTGGCTGGCATAGGAGAGGAAGGTTCTGGCATTTCAAACATCTCTCGGAGAAATTGGATATGTGCTTCCAGTGAAGCTATCGAGTTAAGAGCAACTCTCCGTGCTTCATTAGCTTCGGAGTTCTCAAGGAGACCCAGAGGTGCATACAAAGTTCGGAATGATTCCAAAATCACATGATTGATATGCCCGATATCAGGATGGTCTTCAATATATTGTATGGCATGAATCAAGTTGTCATGAGTATTCGTGTAGAAACTTTTGCGAAGAGAAATTTGTTTAAGTATTTGGGGTCGTTTATTCATCTGAAAATACCTGTTGAAAATATCTGTATATTCTGTGTATAAACAGTGCAAAAGGAGTATACGGATGATTGACTACTTATCAGCAGCAAATTATCTGTAAGTGGGATAAACCTATGTAAATAGTATACCGCTAGTTTACTTATCTATTTTCTATACTTTGACCAGAGGAAAAAAATGCAGGTTGTATTATACTGATAGGATAGCGAAAGTTGAAAAAAGTTGTTAAACTATGTACTGACGATAAGCAGATAAAGGCAGATAATGAATGTTGCGATCGTCGGAAGTAGTACACCAGGATTACGATTGTAGCTTGTCGCCTAAAGAATGCAAGGTGGGCCAAAAAGCGGGGCTTTCTGGCTACACCCGATGCTGCCGCATCGCCTTCGCTCCTAACGTCGGAAGGTTGCTATTGATGTTACAGGATATGTGACAAAATGATTTGATAATTGTTTAATAATTCAACTATTTTTTGAATGAGCAAAAACCTCTCACCTCTCAGTTCCAGAGGAAAAAAAATCAAGCCGGATCAAAAGCGAACAGAACGAATCTACTCTCAGCTAACTCTGGAGGAGATGGCAATTTTTGAGCAACTATGCAGAGAAGCAGGAGTGCAAAAAGGTGTCTATATAAGAGCTGCTATATTAAGCAGTGAAAAGTCTCTCTCCAAACCAGTACCAGAAATCAACCGTGAAATTTGGTCAAACCTAGCGAGACTATCTGCTAATCTGAACCAGTATCAGAAAGCAATAAATAGCGGAATTGCAACCAGCTATCCACCAGGAATGTTAGAGTCCGTAAGGGAATTGGTTTCTCAACTTCGAGCAGACTTGATTTCAGATTGATTTCAGATGAAAGCTAAAATCACCAGTGGCAAGAACTTCAAAAGTATAATCAACTATGTCTTCAGCCCTGGAGACAAAAACAAGCCTGATAGAGCCGACTGGATAGGAGGCACGCTAGGAAGCAATAGTCCCCAGGAAATGATTAAAGAATTTAATACAGTACAGCGTTTAAGACCAGACATTAACATTAAAAATCCCTCCTGGCATTGCTCCTTGACCTTACCAAAAGGTGAATATTTACCAGACGGTCAATGGTCTAATCTTGTAGATGACTTCATGGATAAAATGAAATTCAGTAAGTATAATCCTTATACCATAGTCAGACACAACGATACTGAATTCGATCATGTACATATAATAGCCAGCAAAGTACCGACAATAGGACCAGCCTGGAAAGATGGGCGAGAGATATTAAGAGCGATCGCCGCGACTCAAGAACTAGAAAAGGAATATGGCTTGACCCAAACGCCCGGCTATAGAAAGAGAGAAAGCGCCCGAGCAACTTACCGGGAGCGCAAGAAAGCAGAAAATTCAGGAATTACACCGCCCAGGATACAGCTACAGGAATTGATAGATGAAGCAGTAGTCGGCAATCCCACAGCTCCTGAATTTGCTCAGAGGTTGGAAGATGCCGGAGTTATCGTCAGAGCAGGAATTGCCTCAACAGGAAGGATGGGTGGTTTTTCCTTTGAGCTGGATGGCCTAGCATTTAAGGGCAGTAAGTTAGGAAAAGCTTATGGGTGGGGCGGTTTGCAGAAACGTGGGGTTAACTATGATGCCGAGCGAGATGCAGAAGGACTTGAAAGGTACAGATTGCCAGTTGAAGAGCGCCCACCGCGTATCTCCGAGGAGTTAGAGGAATCTACACCTACACCTATATATATAGATAAAGAAAAGCCAGACCAAGAAGTCGAACGGGAGCGCCAACGTCAGATAGATGCAAAGCTCCAAGAACATCCTTATATGTCGCCATCTGAAGCAGAACAATGGGTCGAATATGACCGTATGTGGGATGCCAACTCCTCAAAACGGCAGGCAGCACAGGAACAGGAGCGTCAACGTATCAGGGAACGCGCCGAGGCTCTGTGGGCTAAAGTTGAAGCCGAGCGGGAGGAGGAGAAAGAGCGCGCTAGGAGGGAGGCTGCTCAGAGCGTAGGTCATTCTGATGAAAAGCTGGAAATTGAGACAGAGCCAGAACCCAAGCAGCATCACCAAGAGCAATCCGAGTCAATGTCAATCCCCGAAGTTACTCAAGCTCCTACAGTGCCAAGCGCATTATCCGCAGCACCTATACAGGAGCCAGGTCAACAACAGCAGTGGGTTGAGAACCTTTGTTATGGCCTGGCAGACCTACTGAATAATGAACAGGCATCTGAAGTTAAAGGTAAACGTCGCACGATCGCTTGGGACCGAGAACAAAAACGCCTTACCTTACGGGAAAACAAGACTGAGGAAGTTGTGCTTGATGCTGAGTGGGATGAAGATGAGGAGTGCTGGAAAGATAACGGCTCAAGCTTAACTGCTGCTGATTTTGAGGATATTAGCCGTGGACTGGATAAATGGCGCGCTGATAGAGATAGAGAACAAGAGCGGGAGCGGGAACGTCAGCAGCGCTCGGCATCGAAGGGGTTAGAACGATGATTGTATCTTGCTTTAGCAGGAGTCGGTATCGAAGCAGTCAAATCAACGCCCCTAACTGCGACTTGAAAATTCCAGGAGCAACGAATTTACCTCATTTCAGTTTTCATTACAGTGGACTGTACAAGTCTCTTGCTGTTTGCTACAATTAATAACTGTTTCTCACAGATACTACCCCTGAAGAATAATGAGAAGATTCGGGATATACGTGAACCAAACTATTATTTTCCTTATCTATAGTCGAAGCTATTTCTATATCAGAATAAGCTAAATCTAGCTCATCTTCTTCTTCAATATCATTTTCCTCATCTATTTTTATATTAACGTGAGATTGATTAATATTATTCTGTATTAAAACGCTACCAATATTAATATTGTCTACATCAGAGTTATCTAAATCAAAACTAATCAATGAGTCTGGTGATGGTATAGGCAAGGTCGGTAAATTTACTTTTTTTTTGCTGTAATATTTCCTGCTATAATATTTGTAAACTCTGAATCTTCTGCTTTTATACCTATTACTCTAGCTTCTCCCTCAGAGATAATATTGCCAATTTTGACGTTAACTGCTTTGACATTATTTAGATCTATACCTACAATATCAAACTCTTTTTGTGGTACTTTTTCTAATGATTCTCCAAGAGCTTTTGTTTTCGTAAGCAATTCATTAATAATATTCTCTCTTTCTTGTGAAGTTCCTGGCAAAACTTCTATCGCATACTTTAAACTTTTTGCTAATGATTTTTGTTTTTCTTCAGTTGGTTGTCTTTCTAATTGGATTATTGGTGTTATTAATCCAAATTTTTCTCCAATGAATTCTTTTAGGGAACGGTAGTTTACCTGAATCTCTTCCTGAGCTACAGAAGAAGCAACAAATATAGCACCAGATGCTAGGACATTAATAATCAAACCAGTTAGTGGGTCCATTTAATTTCTTTGCAATAGTGATTTAAGTTTATTATATCTTAATATTCATTAGATATTTGCACAGTATCTATTGAACCGTTCACCAATTACTAGAATTAGGGGTATCGGTAGCAAGTGTACAGAAAACCACGCTAAGGCTAAAATGCTTGCTGTGACTATATTTCACATCCTATTACAGCTTCTCATACTCCTAAAACTTGAGTCTTGTAAGGGGAATAGAAAGGTTGTGTTGAAAGTATTATTGAATTTAGTTCTAAAAATCAAAATCATCATCGTCGTCATCTAATTCCAGCTCTAAATCATCAAAATTATCAGGGTTAAATGGCTGATGATTGTCATCTTTCCAAAGCTTGCGATAGTCATGCGGTAGCCATTTAGGCCACTCCACCTCACCCTTTTTATCCCCCAAAACCAGCCACAAAATACCACCTTTAGCCCGTGCTAAACAGCGAGTCAGCGACACATAAATCATGTGCTGTTCTTGTTGCCTTTCTTCTTGACTTTGTTTCTCATATTCAATCGGCATCTGTTCAGGATAAATGATGAATGTGTAATGACCTTCACCACCTTTTCCACTATGAATTGTGTATAAATCTATAATCTTTTTAGTAGTAGTTGACTCATCAAAAATCTTATCTATTTCAGTCTTCCAATCATTTATAGATTTAGGTCTAAATTTACCAAATAACGCCACCAAGCAATCTCTATAATCTTTCAGTTCAGTTAGTTTTTGCTCTTGGATTTTTTCAGGTAATTTATTAATAGAGTTAGCCTGAAACATGAACCATTCCTCTACTTGATGCAAGAAATTATTTACATGATACTTACCTCTAGCAACCTCCTTCACTTTATTTAGCAACTTTGTCCCTAAGTTTCTATCTTTAATCCTGGCAGGATATCCAGCAGTTAATAATCGAATTGCAAAAATTAATAGGGGTGCGTTTTTACGACAAATACCAAAAAATGATAAACTCCTATCAGCCTCATCAAATATATTTAGAAAGTTAGTTTCTTTGATAATTCTAATTTCTCCATCTGGAGCTGTAGGAGATGGCTTAATATTAATATGTGGGTAGATTTCTCGAACTAACTCTAGATGTTTTTCCCCACACCTCCAATTAGTAGTTAAAGGCATTTTGTCACAGTTGAAAATTTTAGCTATTACATCAATTCCATCTGTCATTGCCCCACGGAACGAGTACAAAGCCTGAAATCGATCGCCCACTGCAATGATAAAGTTATTAGATGGTTTATGGAGTAGTTTAATAAATTCTATCTGTAACAAATCTGTATCCTGACACTCATCAATAGAAACTACTTTTAGTTTATTAGCCCATTTTTTAAAGACATTCTTATAAACATCTTGGTCATGCCACAGTAGCCAGATTTGGTCAAGAAAATCTATATTTAATTTATCAATCCCTTCGTTTAACCCAACCTCCAGAACATCACAAACAGCCTCATTTATTTCCGATAATCTACTTTTAAATATCTCAATATTATATTTATTTGCAATCTCCCATACGCCATCTTTGCTTATCTCATCTACAAAATAACAGTGCAGCCTCATCTTATCCAATAAGTCTACAAAATCAGCCTTCGATTTAATAGCAACTTCTCCACTGTGATTTTCAACTTGTAGCTTGCCTGGTATTTTGTCACCCCATTTATTGTATCTATCCAAATAGCCTTTATCCTGAGCTATTTTCTCATACTTTCCATTGTTTAATCTGAAATTTTTATGGCTTTTTCCTAGTGCATCTCTGAGCATTTCATAACCTAAACTGTTAAGAGTTTGCACTGATTTATCCCACTTTATTTCACTTAATTTGTTGGCTAAATCAGCCTTATTTTTTCTGCCAAACACAACGAATCGACATTCTAATGGGGATAGCTTTTCGGACTTCAAAACCTTAGCTATTTCAGCTAACATTGTACTTTTACCTGTTCCTGCTAAGGCTTCAATTAATAGTCCTTTTTTCTGAGGTTGGGAAAGGCGATCGCGCACAGCTTCTAATATATTGAATTGTTCCTTAGTTAGAAAGTGGCCATCTGAACTTTTATAGTCTGAAAACTCAACTACTGAAACAACTTCTGACTTTTCTGGAGTCACATCTTTAGTCGTTTCTACTTCTGGAATGCTTGCTGTCTCTGTATCTAACTCATTTATTGTAGCTTCGTATAATGCGGTCGGTTCTGTAGACTCTATTTCTTCAGTCAGGTCAATGTCTGACCAGTAGGCAATAAAGTCATCAGGAGAGAATTTAATAAATATTTTCTCTAACAATTCAACTAACGCTTTATCCTTCAAAGCTTTTGATAAACTTGAAGGTAGTTGATTATCTTCTGGAACAGCAAGACAATCAGCATCACCTAAAATACTTCCTATGTTTTTGTTTAAAAAGTAAAGTAACCGATCTTCTTTCTGCTTATCCTTTATCTCCTGGAGTAGATCAGCTATCTCATCTATGATTCTGATAGACCTAGCCGGGGCCTTTCTTTTCCTACCTGCACCTGGCCTAGCCCCGCCATAATTAGGATTTTTATTCCTTGGCATATATTGAAAAATGTATAGATTTCAGTTTTCTTTATTATAGTAAGGAACACTGATTTTTATATATTTTTCAATGTCAAAAAAAACGGTTACATCTCTTAGGGTAGGGGAAGATGTAACCGTTTTAGTAAATATTTTTGTACTGAATTAATTTACGAAACTTTTTCTAGCTCTTTATCTGGGGATTTGGAGGGCTTCAGTTTGCGCTTGAGGGTTGATGCTGCTCCTAGAGTGCCTAGGGCTAGGAAACTAAGGATTGAAGTGGCTTCGGGTGTTTTTCTTGTAATTTTGGTGTTTTCAGGAAGACCTAGAAAATGTTCATCAATAACATCACCCTCACTATTCTCATCAACAAGCCAAACGGTTACATCCCCAACAATATTACAACCTATAGGTGTTAAGAAAGGAAAAATAATATTACAAACTACAGGAATTGTAATCTCGGGCTCAAACTCCCAAAAAGTATCTTTTCCTGAAACCTCTATAAAAATATCATCTCCCACAACATTTTTCACAGTTGCCGTGGCTTCAAGACCCGGTAGTGGATCTACAAAATCTATAGGCATATTAAAAAGATTTGTCCCATCTGATTGAAAAAAATTAAGTGTAAACTCTTGCAAAGCAAAACTTTTTTCTTCACCGGGAGGTGGTAATTGTGTGAAAGTCTCTGGTGTAAACTCAAAAAATCCCTCGATAGAACCACCACCAATTAGCCCGCTGTCAGGGTCTCCTGTTTCGTTTTCCAGGTTTTGGATATTTATATTGAAAGCTGGAGATGTAGATGCCTTTACTTGAGGAATGGCAATCCCCAAAATAGCTGAGGTGGCGACAAAAGTTATTGTTGCGTTGCTTAGTTTCTTTAACAAGACTTTCATGTTTTTTCTATTTATTTGAATTTCAAAATCGTATTAACTTCCAGATTTCCTGCACACCTGCACAGTAGTATTTCAGTGAAATACTACTAGACAAAAACTTTGGATCTTACTGTTCATCAAACAGTATATTGATAGCAAGAAAAAAAACAATAGTAAATCAGCATCTTTATTAAGCTTGCTTTTTGTTTCTGAAAATTAATGTACCTAAGCCTAATCCTAATAAAGCAAAGATACTACTAGGCTCAGGAGCATGAGCTAATTGTAATCCAGTTGTAGATTCAGTCAATACTTCTCCATCACTAACTGAACCCAAACTGACCCGCATTGGCGGCTCAGGAAATGGCTGTATGGCAAACGTCCAAGTATAAATAATTATACCATCACCGTTACCATCGTCATTATAATCATAAGCTAAATCAAAGTCTAACTCCTTTGTTGATTTAGAGAAACTAAAAGAGTTATTTTTCAACTCTCCGTTAACTAAAACTGGTTGAAGAAAATCTGTAGAGGAATAAGTTTGATTTATATCACCCACTATGCTATCTCCTGAAAAATTTAAATTAAAGAATGATAGCTCTTCTCCAACTAGGAGACCATCTTGGTTTTCATCTACTCCTGAAAATTCACCGGATAAAGTTCCTCCGCCACTATAGTTTGTTTGTTCAAAAAAGATAGTAGCTGCTTTTGATGGATTAACTTTGATAAGAAACGGAAGTATTGTACTGATAGTCACACATAATACTTTATGTAATATTTTTTGTTCTTTATCAAATAGCTTTATTTTTTTCATATTTCTCTAGTTTAACTTCTAGCTATCAAAAATATCACAGTAATTCCACGGCGATCGTTCACTTTTTTGTTCACTTATCTGTTCACTTTTTTATGAAATTGTTCACTTTCTGTTCACTTTCTGTTCATTTTTCTATTCAAAATGTTCAGTTTAGAAAATAGAATGTAGTTAATGGCCATTCCAAATACCTAAAGCTCCAACTTCTGCACCGCCCGTCGTTTAGTCTCCTCACCTCGGCGATCGTACTTCGCTGTAGTCACAGGCGAAGCATGACCCGCCAACTTCTGAACAGTCACAATATCCACAGAAGCATCCAACAAGTCAGAACAAAACGTTCTCCTAAAATCATGGGGACTAAACTCCTCAACACCAGCTTGTAGAGCGCGCTTCTTCAAAATCTTCAACACAGCATCAGGACACATCCTGCGCATCTGTAAGTTGCCACCCTTATTAACCGGACACAACAATGGCCCAGGCATAAAACCTCTCACCCTCAACCAGTTTTCCACAAGTGCGATCGCACTCCTCGGTAAATAAACCATTCTATCCTTACCACCCTTACCCAAACGCACCCGTACCTCCCCAGTAGAAGCATCAAAATCCTCCAAGTCCAACTTCACCACTTCAGCTCGACGCAAACCCGTACCCCGTAAAATAGCAATTAGAGCAGTATCTCTCACATCAATTGGCGCATCTGACTGACAAACCTCCAATAGCTGTGTAATCTCAGAACGAGTCAGAGCGCGACCTCTAGGTTTTCCTCGAACTCTCATATTAGATAAATCAATGGCATTTGAATAGTCTTTTGGGTCGATTAAATCCAAACGAACAGCCTCTTTTAATACCCGCCTCAAAGCACAAAGCATTTTATTGACAGTGGATGGGGAATATTTTTGTCTAAGGACAACTTTGAGTGCAGCGGTGTGTTGGTAGCGGAGTTTAGACCAATCCAGAGTTATTGCATCACACTCACCCCTCGTCAAGAGAGAGGCCATAGTGTTGAGAGAATGTCTCATAGTAACCACAGAACCAGGACTCAAAGAGGCCAAATAGACCCCCACAGGATGTTGAGTTAGAGGGACAGGGTTAGTGAGTCCGAGATGGTCTTGGCCACACAGAGAGAGATTTTCCATGATTGCTGTAATAGCTCTTTTAAAGTTTAGTTCTCAATAGCTATTTTCTCACAGTTTTTATTCTCTTTTTATTACTTTTGAAATATCTCTAGTTTGAGATATTTTTAATACTTTTTCGTGTCTATGTATTTATTCTTTACTCTTTTCTATTTATTATCATAGCATGATTACTTTATTTTTAGGAATTTGTATAAAAAATAAATTAGTTAGTAATAGCTTAATTATATTTACTGAAGTTTTTCCAAAAAAAGTCTGTAAATTCAAGGCTTATGGCCACGACAAATCAATCTTTTCACGACTGTCTGACCAGTTTATACAATTGGTCTTACTGTCTGGCTAAAATTAATGGTGGCAGACATATCTCGCCACCTTGACAAAACTTTACAACCCTGCACTTTATGACAGGAAGCTTCTATGGACACCTAGTTGTCATAAGATATCGAGCGATTCGCGAATCAATAGGGTTAGAGGTTTTAATGGTTGATCGAGTTTGACAGCGGTTGATTAATCTTTGATAGAACTCCGTTCCGCTACGCGATCGCCGGATAAAAGCGAAGCTATCGCAAGTTATAAAGACTTATTTGACTAATTTTCTCCATATAAATTCTGTTGAATTAACTCCTCAAACTCTGCAATAGAATTAACCCTGATTGTTTCTAGATGTAACTGTTTTAACAAAGTTAAATCTTCAATATTATTCAAAGTTTCTACCAGAGTTTCTGGCACTGAATTAAACCGCATTTGCAGTAGATCGAGAATATTTTGTCGGCAATTTTCTTTGGCTCCTATTTGTTGACCTAATTGTTGACCTCTTTCTATAGCACGTTCTTCCATCGTACTTAAAAATTCCATCTTTTGTTCCTCCTCATATTGATTGATTTTACTTTCAAGGTTCTGTTGTAATTCTGGGGGCAATGCCATCATTTTATCTATAAATTTAAACAAGTTAATAATATCAAACTTGCTTAATCCCTTTTCATATAAACTCCTGACTAGAAGCCATTTCCATTCTTCTCTTTCTGTTAAATTACTCGTGGTACTCTTAGTCCTTAAATGTGCCATTACCATCATAGCAAAAACATTATTATTTGCTGATAATTCCTGCCATTCATAATCTAAGAGTTTCACAATGGAAAAGTCTAATCTCATGTGACTTTTTTCTAATCCATATTCATAATAACTGGGTCGCCAAGATGGGTTTTCATCTCCTAGTATAGCTAAACTAATTACAGGTTTGTTGTACAGGTCGAATGCTCGATAATTATAGATAAACATTCTTTGGCTAAATTCTCGGTCATATTGACTTTGAACTTCTATGTGAATTAAAATCCATATTTCTTGGTCGTCTAATAGCCAAACTTGAAATAATTTATCAGCATAACGTTTTTCTGTGGTAGCTGAAGCTGTAATTTCCTCTAGTTCTTTGTCTAAAGAAATTGGTGGTTTTTTCCAATTAATTTTGTTGTGAATTTCTGGATAGAAAAAGCTAAGGAAAGATGGCAAATATTCAGATATTGCTGCTTTCCAGGGTTCGTCATAATTGGCTGTTGTTTCTGTCATTTATTATTGACTTCTGAGTAGGCTAGTTTTTCCGGAATGAAAAGCTTTAATTTTTCAGAAAAGCTATTAACAGTTTCTCCTGGAAATAATTGATCTTTTAATTCTAAATAATCACCATTACCACTGCCTTGCAAATAGACCAAAATTTCATCACCTTAAATGTTGGTAGGTTCAAGCAAAATCTGAAAAACTTCTTGCACAATTTCATAATCAGACTTCAATATTAACTTTCATTTTCTAACTCCTTAAGCAGATTTTTCAGCCTTGGGTTTTTTCTCAAAGACTTGAATATTTGGCTGTTCCAGTTTAAATCCATTTTCTGTGCTTTCTCCCATCTTTCCAGCAATCGCAGCGACCCATTGGGGGAAATTTTCTTGAGCTTGAGTTAATTTTTTAAACATCTTAGGTTTGACAGTTATACTAACAATAATACCTTCACTATCTAACTCAAACTTTTGCCATCCATTCTCAACGGTTTCTGCCTCTGGTAGTTCAGAAATCTTTAAAACCACTTCCATTTTTGCTGCCACGCTCATAATCTTTTCCTTTAAACTTATTGCTATACCTCTATAATACGTTATTTTTAATTTTTGTTTTTGTTTGAGTTAAGCTGTAGCACAGCTTAACCAGATATGCTGCTTTTTGTCAAGTTGCGAATCGCGTAAACGCCCATTCTAGTACACTTTTGCCCTGAGTATATCTATCTACTTGCCATCTGGTAGATTATTTTTATTCTTTGTTTAAACCGAACACCGCAACCAACACCTCAAGAACTCCATCTAACCAAAACTAGCCAAGATGAACTAAGCTTACTAACCCCACTGCGACTAAATTTATATAAGTTCGTCGTACCTCCTCATCTCATATAAATCAAGTCTTAGTAAGGGTTGCGTCTAGGAATAGCCGCCGTTCGCAAGTTCATCTAAGGCTTCGTTTCCTCCTGCCGTCGGAACCAACCGTTTTGGTAAGATTCCGTAGTCTTTCGGCTTTTGGCAGCTATAGTAGTCGGCGAACAATATCTTGAAGAAGTTTCGGTTGCTTCGCTTTTATTTGCCTGAAGGGGCGCAGTGGGACCCCCTCAGACTCCCCCACAAAGCAAAAATTAGTAACTCGCACAGACTATTGCTATTTTTGGTTGCTTCGCATCTTTATCGTCTGGCGAGATACTACCGCTACCGCTATTTTTGCTCCAGATGTCCGCACATTCAGACTTTCAACTGTTCCACTTGCCAAAGGGTTTGATTTCCCGATCGCCCTTTTGCTATAAACTTCCATCCCCCAATATAGCAATAGTTTTCACCTTTTATCTTTCTAGGCTTGCGACCTATTATTTCTGATACTTCTTTAGTAGTCAAAAGGATTTTCTTCTCCTCACATTTGATTAAATCAAGATGCTTTTGTAAAGGATTAAAAGGAGGATTCAGATTTTGAATGATCGCTCCCACCAAACTTTCCAAAAGTATTTCTGAATTAGAAGGCTGTACACTTTGCTGTACACTTTGAAGGCCATTTTTGGCATTTTTTGACTGTACACTCTGTACACTGTACTGTTCACTCTCGGCTGATACTACATCCACTTGAGATGGTTTAGCGAATGTAGCCATACTGCCACCCGCTTTGATGTGGTCATGCAGTTGGTCTAGTATTTTTAACTGACCTGGTGTAGCAAAACCTTTATCATCAGTATCTTTAGCCAGTTCTATTCCCAAATATCTCAGCCTTTTGTATAGAGAAGTTCTAGAATTTAGGCCATATCTTTTGAGCAAATCTTGGACGTTCATCTGTTCACTCCCTCGGTGTACACTGTACAATGTACACTGTGCAGTTGTCACTGTACATATTACAATAATAGATTAATCAAGGTTATGCTTTCTTGATTTTTTCTTAATTATTTCTAATATTTTGTGAGGGGGTAATTTAGCAGCGATCGCTCTTTCTACTGCGCGAACTTTTTTTTGTGGACATCCCACACATTCAATTACTGGCTTGCCTTTTTTATATATTTGTTGGTTATTTTCTCCTTGCTGGTACCAGCAATATTTCCAATACCAATGTTTAGGATTGTTTGGCGATCGCGTTCCTTCTTTAACACGAGGATACTCAACAAGTCCAGTTTTTGTCTCTTCCTTTTTTGTGTACCTGTTCAGCCAACCACTGCCACCCACTGGTTTATATTGAGTCGGAGGTATATTGGGTGAAATTTGCAAGTCTAATTGCAAGTCCGGTTTTATTAAGTACTCATCCCCCAGGAAAGGAAATAAGGGGTTGTTGATGTTGAGCATGAATTGTAGAGGAAAGTTTTGAAGTCTTGAGTAGAATTTGAGGAGTTAATAGTTGAGAATTCCCAGAAGTTGCCCAACTTATGGGGTAGAGTTGGGATTAATTATTTTCGGAATTTATTGATTAGTAATAAACCCAAAACCACACCACCACCAACCATAATATTGTCTATCGTTTTTTGACTAACTTCTATATCTGAAACCTTGAAAGTTGGACGCTTAATTTCAGAAGAAGTAGTCGTTTTTTGTTCAACTTCTAATAATGGTTGATAACCAGGTAAAACACAGCCAATACCACCACCATTTGCCAGACAAACTTTTTGCTTATCTGATAAATTAGAAAACTCTATATCTGAATCATTACTGTGAAACTTAACCCTGACTTTCTCACCCTCCACAAATAATGTATATGGTGGTAATTTTGGCTGTATAATCTCTGTATTTACTTCTGCATTTGGAGTCAACTTTTCCGTTTTAGACTTCTGACTAAATACTGCCACTAAGCCACCCCCTCCCAATACTAAACACAATCCTATAACTGGTAAAAATGTTTTGATTATTTGAGGGATTAAACTTGGTCGATCTTCTTGGTTAGGCTGTAATACTTGTTTCATAGTTTTTCCGAGTATTTAATAAGTTTTATCTGTAACTTTATTTATTGAATATTTGTTGTCACCGCGATCGCCAACCTCGCACAGCTTCATTGATAATTCTTGAGATATTCTAAGATTTAGCAGAAAGACAAGAAAAAGGCTGAACATCCCATGAAACATGAGGCAACGTCGGTTAGCAACATCTAATCAACATCTGCTGTCCCTGGGGCAACATCAGATGTGTCATTGGTTGTGAATATGAAGCTTGTTTTACCTCCTACCTGCTTCTCTGTTACACTACCAATACCTTTTTCTGCAAAATCTTTGAGGATTGATTTAATAGTACTTGCGTTGAGCTTATACTTTTTAAACTTAATTTGTACTTCCCTAGATGTGACTGACTTTTGCATAGCACAGAAAGCTAAAATCTCTTGCTCTATTTGCTCTAGTTTTGGTAGATTATCTTTTTGTAAGTTAATTTTATTTGGTGAATTTGTCTGATTTTCATCTTCTGAACTATCCGATAAATCATCTGGATCATCCTCTAAATTATCCTCAGAAACATTGTCTTTATGATTCTGATAATCCTTAGTAGATTTAAGTTGATTTTCTGACTCTTCTGAGGATGATTCGTTATTACTTACTAGGACAGATTCCAGAGCCATTGCATTAATAGGAATTGGTAGTTTAGCTGGAGTATCTTCTACTAAAATAGGGTACTCTTGAGTGTGACACCAAGCATAAACTTCGGGGTCAATTCTCTTGCTATAAGTCTTAGCTATGTCTCCTAGTCTTACTCTCTTAAAACACTTTCTAGCTGAACCCATTCCCTTTAAATCCAATGCTTCTAATTCGGCATTTTGTAATAATCCAATCAGTCTAATATTGACTTTTCTGGCTTGTCTGAGAATTGAAACAAAACATTGTTTAGAAGTAGGTTTAAACCATTCATCATCTTTAGCAGATTTTGACTGTCTTAATTCGTCTATAGTTTCATTAAGCTCATCCGCAATTACATTAACAAAAGGATAATCTTCTATTCCTTTTTCTCTTAGTTTATACCTCCGTTTCATTTCTATGTGAATGATTTTAAAGAAATGAGCGCAACTCACTGTAAAAGGTAATTTATCATCAAGAAAGTCTTGAAACAGTAATTCCATTGATTCATTATCTTTTAAATAATGTTTAGGAATTGTGTCTTGTTTCCAGCTACCATAATTCATTCCTTTGCAGTAATTAGTAAATTCTGGAAAATCACCCGGTTTGTAATGTGGGTTTGAAACAATAGCAACACCACCTAAATATTTAACTAATGCTGTTGCTAAAGTTGATTTACCACCCCCTGTTTCTCCTTCCAAGATGGCGTGGGGATATTTGTCAGACTCAGTTACAAATCTAATCCATTCAAAATATTTATCCGCATCAAGTTCAGTATTTGATGACATCATCATCGGTAGTTGCTGTGGATATGCAGACTCGTATATTTGATTGATTCTGATTTCTGCTTCTGCTGCTGTGGAGGAGACTTGATACTCGCGCATGGTATTAGCAATAGCTCCCTCTACCTGTAGCTCATACGCTTTTTTCATCGCATAACCAGCAGATGCTAACCCACAACCCGCAAAGTAAGCGCTGACTGCATTTGAGCTGTTAGGGTGGAGAGCGATCGCCATACAACCTAAACCTCCTACAAGGAAAGTTGCTGGACTATCCATAATAGCCATGAACTACCTCCTCCTACTACTACTCCAGTAAAGGCAATAAGCAGGCACCAGCCGAAATCTATTTTTCCTCGTGCTAGGTTTGCTGCCATGCCATCTCTTGCTTCTGGGTGTTGGTTTCCTTGAAAAATTCGGTAAGCGCCGTACACAATTCCAAAATAACAGAGTGCCAAACCCGGATACATTTGTACTATTTCTGCAATCAATATTGATAAGCACGCACTGAACACACCCAAACTCGCGTACCAAATTAACTTGTACTTTGCCATGATATTTTCGAGGGGAATTTCACCCCTCAACGAAACTATATTAATTCTTTGAACTCAATGCAGCTAACTGCTCTGAGTGCTTCTGTTGCATAGTGCCAATAGTTGCTTGGCGTTGCTGATCTATCATTTGGAATTGCTGCTGACGGCGGTGTTTACCAACGTCGTAACCAGCCCATAACCTGTCCATTCCTGTGAACATTGCGTTGAAGGCATCCCACTGCTTCTTCACTGACTGCGCTACAATCAATTTAGATTTACTCCAGAACTTGGCGATCGTACTTTCACTCTTAGCGATAGATTTAATAGCAGCAAAATTCTTAGATGCGAACATAGCTTGCTTTTTCAATTCTTTAGCTAACTCTTGGTTGCTTGCAACTTCCTGTTCAGATGACATTAAACCGTTAGCCTCCCATGTTGAGACAGCGTTACTGCCTTCCTCCAAAAAAATGTGGCTGTAACCACTATTCTCAGGGGTTATACAACCGGGAGAAATAGCTGCTGTTTTTCCGGCTGAATTCTTGTTACCTACTTCGGAACCACCGAAAAACATTGAATTATCTGCCATTAATTTTTACTCCTTTTTGTGTTAGTTTGAGCTGGCTTAAATGTTTCCTTTTGCACCTTTCATCATTCAAATATTTGATATGTGGAGGCGCATTAGGAAACCGTAAAAATGTATCAATATACTGTGGAATGTATTGCGAATTAAGTTTCAATTTCTCCTCCAATTTATTAAGTATTTCAAAGGCATCTGAGTCCTTCGATATTTCCTGCATAAAAGTGGTTCGTATCCTTGAGATGCCACAGCTAGTTGAGCTTGTTTGAGAGTTATATTGCTGAAATTAAACCACCTATCAATCCCATCTTTTCCTACTCCTAAAACCTTAATTATTTGCATGAGTTTTTCCTTGATTTAATGCCTGTTCTAGCAGTTGAGATTTGATTTTAATTATGGTTTGATAGAGAGAATAAAGAATGGTTTCTAGAATGGCTATAGCCTCTTTGTTTTGCTCGTAAAGCTGTTGGTAATCGTGTTCGGTAGACATGGGTTTATAATCCTTCTAATGGGTCATACTCTGTATCATTTGACGTGTTTTCTTCTGCTGTATTTAGAGCATCAGAAGTGATATTTTGTTGGTATTTTTGATTAAATCCATTAATCCATCTATGCCAGTCAGTCAGTACCCAATCAATTGTTTCTGAGAGTGATTCAAATTGATTTTCCTGAGCTATTTTTTCTAGATTTGCTATATGACGTGGGGCAATAACAACCTTACGACTAGACCAATTTTTCATCATGACTTATTAACCTCTCTCTTGGCAAGTGCTAGCAATCCACGAGCGTTAATAAATTCAGAATCATCTACCACTTCAAAACCTTTCTTTTCTAGCCATTGACTGATTTTAGGTAGCTGAGAACCACCTCCTATTGCAAATAAGAACTCAGCACTATCTAAGTAAGAGTCAATCTTGCCTAGTACACTTACTAATGAATTTTTGACCCAAGGCCGTAACTCTTGGAGGTAGACATCAGCTATAGAAAATTGACTAATTTTGTTATTGCCATAAATGAAATTACCGCTTTCTATGGCTTTTTGAATTAACTGAATGTCGCCTGTTCTCTTGAGCTGTTTACGGACTGATAAATTGTTGGAAATACGTTGGTACAGTGATTTTGCTCCCATGTCAGGGAATGGGATAATTTGCTTACCTGCACCACTAGAATACACAGAAACAATTATCGTCCCAAAGCCAATATCAAGCAGCACTGTTTGAGCTTCCCTGGTACATTTTTTAGATTTCAGTAAACTAGCATAAGCTCCTATACCTTCAGTTTTGACTACCTTGAGCTGTAGATTAACTTTACATAGCCTACCGTTCAACCTGATTGTATGTTCTCCGTTTATAAGGTTTTTGATACCGCAAAAGGCTCCGGCATCATGGACAGAAAGAGCTATCGCTACATTGGTATAGTCCATTGTAATATTGGGGGCTATTGCAGCTAGCGTTAGTTCTAATGCAAATTTGCTTTTCCCTTCTCTGTCATCACTTGTACTGAGTACGCCAGTGGGGTTAAATTGGTATGCTTGCTGACCTACTACAAATCTTTGGGACCAAAGTTCTGTTCTCGGTCCTGACACATACTCAATAAACACTGATTCATTACCGCCATCGGTCATTTCTTGTTCTGAGTCCAAGTAATGGATGAGAGACTTGATTCTTGCAGTCAATCCTTTGCTAGATATAGCTTTGATACGTCCGTTACCGTTGTCAATTCCGATGCAGATACTATCAGGTATCATTTGCTCTGCATGAGAGCTGTTGAGATTATTAATATTGGTTGTCATCATAATTTCTATTGTTGTCGCGAGGTTTTTTAGTATGCTGTCAGCTCTTTTGATGGCATGGTTGTATATTAGCGTGACTGATTTCCGGATGGCAAGATACAATGTACCCCTATTTTGATTTTGCTCAAAAAAAATGACCTCCACTGAATAGTTGAGGTCACAACAAATTAAATATGATGTCAGTCCCGTACCTGCTTGGAATCGAAACCATTAACCCCACCAGTCGGAGGTTTCGAGCCTTTTTCTGACATGGTTGTATGTTAGCGTGATTGATTTCGGATATCAAGATACAATGTACCCCTATTTTGACTTTGTTCAAAATGTCCCCACCGAGTAGTTGAGGTCATATTGCATACGAACGCGCTCAAGTTGTTTTTATTGAGTTCGCCACTGACTGAGGAGTAACCAGGCTAGAATTTTAGCTGTTTTACTAGGATTGCGTTTGTGCTTCATCCAACTCTCGACGGTGGATACACTGACTCCCAATAATTCAGCTAATTCATATTTATCTATAGGTTTATAGGGATTATGGAGTAGGTCTATGGGGTTGATTTGTGGCATTGTTGTCAGCATTGTTTTTATTGGTTGTTAATATTTTTGAGTAATAGGGCGACGGCTTCAGTTAAGCTTTCTGTGCTGTAGTCATGCTCTTTTGGTATGGGCTGTTTGGAGATGAGATAGCGATCGCCTCGTTGTGTCATGTAAGCATATTTCTTTTTGGTTCGTTGAACTTCTGCTTTGTTGAAACCGTCTGAGTAAGCTTTGTACCCAAGAGGCAGATGAGAACCTATGCGTTGTGCTAGATTGAATTCTCTTGGTTTACGGTTATTGGTTTTGATGTCGTACCATAAAGCATCAAACCAGGGTTTAAGTTCACCAATTAAGTAGTCTGGCCAGTCACTACAGCGTGGACGACTTTGATAGATGAGTTCGATGTGTTCGCCTTCTTTTCTGTGGTTATAGGAAAACCAACAGGTGATATCGTTATGACTGATTGTACCTACGTGGTCTCCTGTCCAAGTAATTGTGTAGTGTAGGTCTGGTCTGATTTTTGGATACTTGATTGACTTCGGTTTTATGAGTTTATAGTTGATGTCCCATGCTACCATGAAGGCTTCTAACTTGAGGTCGTATTTTGCCAGCTCATTAATTAAGCTAGGTGTGATATCCAAGTAAGACCCGTAATGGTATGCGACTCCCACCTCTGTACCCCAGTGGTAAACTTTGAGAATCATCTCGTCGTGATTTACCCGGAAGCCTTCTAACTTCTCTATTTCAGCTTTGATTGCATCCATCCAACTAGGGTCATCATCGTCTATATTGCAAGCTAAGTCCAGTTGCTCTGTTGTAACGTTGTACTGATAGTAGTCATCATCTGAATCATCCCCTGTAGTAGGAGAGGACAGTACCTCTCCAGATGATGCTATGCTTTTTTTTGTTTCAGTGATTCCAGTACAGCCTCACCCGCATCGTAGGCTTTTGATACTTGCTCTGACGTGAATCCATGAAAGGTTAGCTTTTTGTTACCAACTTCATAGATGTCGCTTCCATCGTCCTCAAAACAACCAACCTCGCTGTCACCATGTTTGATTGTCAGGAATGTCGAGCGAGGGGTCGTTTCGTAAGTAAATGTTAATGTGTTTTGGGGGTGGAATCTTTTCAGCTCACTAGCAATTACTTCGAGTGCAGGAGTAGGGGTAGGGGGCAATTCTGGTGGTTCAGGAGTTTGAAGATTTAATTCTGTTTGCACTCCTACGTTTGGCTTTAAGAGCTGTGGTTCTGGCTTGTTTCCAGTCTCTGAACCAGTTGGTAGCTTTGGGGATGGTACAACTCCTGTCAATGTATTGGCTGCGACTGTCTCTGCTGTTGGTTCATCATCATCTTGTGTTTGTGGCTCAGTGAGGAAGTGCTGTAGCTGTTCGAGTTCGCCTGAGAATAAAGGTTTTTGGTCTTTTGCAGTGTAGGGTCTCAGTGCAGATTTTCTAACTACTATGGGCTTTAGTTTCCCAATAATCAAGATTGAGCGCTCACTATCTTTGAGAGGTTCACCATAGAGGTAGTGTCCGATGAGTTGTGCTTTGTGCTTGTTTTTCTCCCCATCAGTGTACTGAAATAGGTAGCCTGTAGTTGGGGGTGCTTTGGTAGGGTTGGGAGATAAGTTGATTGATTTGATGTGGTTGCGTTCTAAAATGTCTAGGTTTTCCCATAGCTCAGTTACTTTTTGTGTTCCGATTTCTGCTTTGAATGCTTCTAGTTGTTGCTGGCATTTGCACGTTAGCATTCTGTCTTTGAGTGAGGTAGTGGGTTCTGGTTTTTCTGGTATTGGCCAGTCTGAGTCATCTTCTGTTTCAACAGCTTCTACTATTTCTGTGTTGGTGATTTCTGGGGGTTGAGATGTTGATGAGATTTGAGGAAGCTCAATAACCAAAGCTTCTGATGTTGAAGTTGTTGCGGTCGCGTACGCCTTACCTTCTATTTCTGCAATGGTAGATTCAAGATTATGGATGATGTAACCGAGAAAACGCTTATAGTAGAACCTGAATTCTCCTACGGAATTGGTGATGGGTTCACCCATAACTTTAGATAAACCGAGGTAAGCTTTAGTGAGGACTTTTTCTTGGCTTAAAGAGTCTACTAGATTGGTAACGGGATTGAGGAAAAATAACATTTTTAGTCTCCTAGTGTTTGTGTTTTTATGTTGTGAATTGGAACGGGAGCTTAAGAATTCAGTTTGTGCAAGCGCTTGTCTGCTTTTCTCTGTACAACTGCTGCTAGTTTTCTGATACAAGTTTGAGGTTGACGGCGGTTGTAGCGCCATGATGCAACGCTATGCCTGGAACATCCGAGGGCTGATGCTAGTTCTGATTCTTTGAAGTTGTACGGTTCTTTCAAAAGGATGATTGGGTCGATTTCTGGGATGGGTTTGAGTAATGATTTCATAGCAAGGTTTGATTTATAGCGCCCCTAGCTATTGAAACTAGGGACTTTTAGGTTAGGTAAGGGCACAGATGATTTCGATTGCAGCTAGCCAGGATAGAGCTGTAAAGATGCTGAAATATAACAGGTTAAGCATCTAATATTACTCCCTGAATCACTTCAAATGCTCTGATGGCTAAAGATTCAAAGTATTGAGAGCGGGGATTAATACTACTGAAAAAGTCATAGCGTTCGGGAAAAACATACCCTGATAGTAAGGCCAGTTCCCTAGCTAGATGATTGATTTCAGCTTTCAAGATTGTATTAACCATCTTTCAATGCCTCCGCTGCGATAGTTTCTGCTTTCTGCATTTGTTCAGGAGTCAGAGTGCCATCATCAGATAATCCTGGTTCATCACTGTTGCTGAGAATGCGCCAGCCTGCGTCTTCTTTGGCTCTTGGATGGGTAGCTGATTGCATTCTAGTCGCTTGCTTACGGATATAGCTTTTATCCATTATTTTCTATTCCTTGTAATGGCTGGTTTAGTTGTGTAGTTAAGGCTTGAGCTTGTTTGACGGTTCGGCAAGAGGCGATTGTAATCCATTCTAAATAGTCTTATTTATACCTCGCTCTGACAGTTTTACCTTCTGCTACAAACTCAGCTAGTACAACTCCTTTAGGTTTGACTGGCATCGATTTTAAGTATTTCTACAATTTTTTACCCCGGTGGAATGCCGGGGTGATATTTGCTTAACGATCTTTCAGTCTGCTAACGATAGCTTTAATCATTGCTAAATTGTGGATTTCATCAACCGCCTCCATTTCCTCAAAGGTCTCGGTCAATGTTTCACTTTCCACACCGTCAGCCATAGTGAAGACAAACTCACCCAACAACTGAATTAATTCAGCTTGGGATAGTTCATCCAGCTTGCTATCAATAACATTTAGTCTCAACTGGTCGTTTTCAGTTGGTTTGTGACTGAGGAAGTAGTTAACGCTTTGGGTTGCACTGCTCATGCTGCTACCTCCCCTTCTATCAATGCGGTGAACTGGGGGAGGTTAGTAATGCTGGTAAAACTGATATCAACTAGCTCACCACTTGGTAAATACTTTTGATGCAGCAGTTCAATTTCTCCGCTGTCGTATATCTCAATTTGCCAATGATGGGAGCGATTGTCTATTAAGATAATTTCACAGCAAAATATTTCTTGATAGTCCCTGACAATGTCGTAGATTTTTTCGTCAAGACTATCCACTAAATGTCGAATATCCAAGGCCAATGTTGAGTCGCAGGCTGGACTCATTGGCCGTTCTAATGTTACGGTCATAGTTATGTCCTTAAGTAGTGATGTACTTTTGGGCTAGGGTTACTGCTGGATGGCGGTCCGGCTTTAACCCGCGTACCTTTAAGTTTTATTGTTGAATCGCTACGTCAACCACTCATTATTCAGTTCTCTGACCTTCTCTTGATTAGTTGCTTTTTGATTCATGTACATAGTATAGGCTAAATTATGATAATATGTCAACTATATCAAGCAATAAATAAGTAACAACTTAATATATGTCCATCCAATTTTCTATCACACTGCCAGATGATGTAGCAGATATTATCCAAATGTTGGTCAAAGAGAAAGGGCGCTCGCAATCAGCTATTGTCTTATATTTAATTGAGAAGGGTATCCCTTCAGCCCTTGAGGAAACTAACAAGCTTGAGATTACCAAAAAACTAATTGCTGCTAGAGAGGAGAAAGAGGCTAAAACTGATAATGCTTAATTATTATTCGTAACTAGGCCACATTTCTTAAAGCCTCACTTATTCTTGTAACCCTGAACGTTCAAGTCTTCCCGATTAACATTACCTTAAGCTATCTGATCTTATTAAATATCTGATTATTAGACTTTATAGTAAGCTAGTTATAGCCCAAAAGACAAGAAAACCGCGCCCACCAGTCTTCCAAACTAGAACGCGATTTTCTTCCAATAGACATCCTGTTCATCAGTGGACCAAGTAAGGTCAAAAGACAGCCATAAATCCAAGCTGTTCTTTTAGGATATTGTCTGTTGTAATTGTAATACATTTTTATCAATAGACATCATTATTTTGCAATTACAACGGTGAGATACGCCGTTCAAAATCAAAGCCTCCACTTGGTCTACATCACAACATCAGTAGACCACCATGACAATACATCAAACCCACTTCCAAGAATGGACAACAAAATCAGCAGTCCATCCCGAAATCGTCAAACTTAACGTCCAAAGCTTCAGTAAA
>JAAHGF010000055.1 GCA_010672585.1 Okeania sp. SIO1I7
GATAGAGCATGGCAATCAATACAACGATTCTACAAAAATTGTAGACTGAAATTACCAGGTAAAAAGGCGGTGCGACCCCGCGACGACGACAGCTCGCTTGCGGAACGCGCACCAAGAGAGGTTATCCAAAGTTTAAAAAATTCACTCGTTTCCTTCGGAATGCTGCGCAAACAATAGAGTATAAAACAACTGGTTATAAGCTATCTCCAGACAGAAAGAAAATTGAGTTTAAAGATGGTTTTAAAGCTGGTGTATTTGAGTTGTGGACAAGCCGCGATTTAGTCTGGTATTCAGAACAGCAAATAAGTCGTGTAAGAGTTGTTAGACGTGCTGATGACTATTATTGTCAATTTCTAGTAAATGTAGAGAGAAAAGAAACTCATAATTTTCAAGGCAATGTAGTAGGAATAGACTTAGGTTTAAATGCTTTTTATACTGATAGTAATGGTGATTTTGTAGAAAATCCTAAGTATTTGAGAAAGTCAGAAAAACGACTAAAAAAGCTACAAAGGAGAGTATCACGTCGCCACGAGAAAGGTAAGAAACCTCAGTCAAATAACTACCACAAAGCAAGAATTCAATTAGCGCGGGCATTTCTCAAAATCAGTAGACAGCGTAAAGACCATGCAGTAAAGACTGCACGGGCGTTAATCCAATCTAACGATTTGGTAGTATACATTGAGTTTTTTTCTAAGAAAAAAAGTGCTGTAGTTAAAAGCCATGGCTACTAAGGTGCTGAATTATCTACAATTAATCATTGTCTGTATATTTTAATAGACTTTTACTTTTAATTTTTAATTTTTAACTTGTAGGAAGATGATTAATCCTGGACAAATATTACAAAAGCACTATCGAGCGATTCGACTTATTGGAGACTGTGGTTTTGGTCAAACTTGGGAAGTTGATGATGGTGGTACGATAAAAATTATGAAAATATTGCAAGTTCCAAGGGAAATAGAAGACGAAGAAATGGAGCAAGTAATTTCTTTGTTTGAGGAAGAAGCAAAAGTTTTAACACAGTTACGCGAACCTGGATTACCAAAAGTTGAACCAGAAGGATATTTTGTTTGGTCAGAAGCGAGAGATGAACCATTACACTGTCTGGTAATGGAAAAAATTGAGGGTATAAATTTATCTGACTGGTTGCAACAAGTTCATCATAATCAACCCATAGAAGAAGAACAAGCGATCGCCTGGATCACACAATTAGTAGAAATTATTGGTAAACTTCATCAGAATCATTGTATCCATCGGGATCTTAAACCAACGAATATCATGTTGCGTAGCTCCACAGCACAAAACTCGAATCATAATGGAGCAAAACAACCATCTAAAACTTATGGGAATTTGCCTATAGAAGAAGCTAGCAGAGCAAATAATTTATCTTCCATTTCAATTACCCAAGAAAGTGTTGCACGGCCAGAAAATGATCCAGAAAAAACCAGAGAAACATCAGACCACAAACAGGAGGTTGAAAATGGAAAAAATCACATTGATCATCAACAACATTCCCAAAAGCAGGAATGGGGTCAACTAGCATTAATTGACTTTGGTGCAACTAGACAAGTTACAGAAACATACTTAAGGCAATTTGAAGGCAAAGATGTGACTGGGATGATTTCTCAAGGTTACACATCCCCAGAACAATATGAAGGGAAAATCACACGACAGTCGGATGTCTTTGCCATTGCCCGAACTATAGTTTATTTAGTCACAGCAAAAGACCCTGGGAATTTGCCTACCGATCCTCAGAGTGGTAGATTAATGTGGCGACACCATGCTACTCAAATCTCAAAAACATTAGCAGACTTAATTGATGAGATGATGGCAAATTTACCTCAGTGTCGCCCCCAAACAACCGAAGACATTTTGGAACGTCTTACTAACTACAACCAGCAAGTACAAGCAGAAGTTGAATCTACCCAGGATAAACAACCCACCCCTGCAACGACCAACTATTTATCTGACCTTCCATTTCAGCAAAAAATACAGAACTTCAAGGGGAAATATCAAGAAACCACGCCCAAAGTCAATAAATGGTTAGGCAAGATTTCCCTTTTAACACTAGGAGCGATCGCTGTCTTAATTGCTATTTTACCAGAAGCACCAACAACTTGTCCTTTAAAACTCAACGATAATTTGAGTTGTGGGGAAGAAATTATGATTCCAGGTTCCGCACCCACAGAAAAAGAAGAGGGAGTCAAAGCTTTTGCTGATGGTGATTATTTGCAAGCAGTCAAACTTTTAGAAACAGCTAGAAAAAAATACTTTAACGATCCAGAAATTCTGATTTACCTGAATAATGCCAGACTAGCTGCTAGCAATACTGATACTTATACTATAGCTGTTGTAGCATCAATGACAGGTGAGTCACAAGCTCTCAACTATAGCTTAGAAAAATTACGGGGAGTTGCTCAAGCTCAGAATGCCATAAACCTGAGCGATAATTTGATTGGAGGTAAGGGTTTAACTGTAATTATTGTTGATGATGGCAACTCTCCAGAGCAAGCAGTGAAAGTAGCAAATAGTCTGGTTTTAACAGGTCAAGTTTTGGGGGTAATTGGTCATACTTTTAGTGAAATTACGATGAAAGTAGCTCCAATTTATGAACAGAATAAACTGGTTTTAATTTCTCCCACTGCTAGTACTTCTAAATTATCAAATCGCAATGATTTTTTCTTCAGGATGATACCATCTGATGCCACGATGACTCAAGCAATGGCAAGTTACTTAATTAATCAATCTACTGACAAACAACAAAAAGTAGCTTTGTTTGATAATCCTAATGATATTTACAGTGAATCTCTCAAGAATCAATTTATGGTTAGTTTCAGTGCTGGTGGTGGCAAAATAGTTAAAGACATGAATGAAATTTTTGATTTATCAAGAACTTCTTTTAATGCCAGTGCTGCTATAGATAGAGCAGACAAACAAAAAGCTACTGCAATTGTATTACTGCCAGATATTTCCACTTTAGCAAAGGCAATAGAGGTAATAAAAGCCAATTGGCAGCTCAATTTACCGATAATTACTGGAGAAAACCTCTATAGTAACTATACTCTCAAGTTTGGCGCTCAAGAAGCAGAGAAAAATGTTGTGGTAGCTACACCATGGCATAGTTTGAATAGTCCCGATCCAGATTTTCCACTGCAAGCAAAAAACATTTGGGGAGGAACTGTTAGTTGGCGTACAGCTTTTGCTTATGATGCAGCTAGAGCTTTGATTACAGCATTAGGAACGCTTCCAGAACGCAAAGAATTAAATCGCATTGCCCTGCAACAAATTTTAGCAAGTGAAAATTTTAGTTCCGAGGGTGCTACAGGAGAAATAACTTTTTTACCAAGTGGCGATCGCCTGGAATCAAGAATTATTTTTACTAAAGTAGTGAAGTCTAGTTGTTCGCCATTAGGTTATACATTTGTGCCCCTAGATTATCCTGTCGGCCAGTTTAGTCTTTTAGAATGTGATTGATATTACAGCAGTTTTCTAGTTGATGAGGTACAAAGTTTTATTGCCCTAGGGAACAGGGAACAGGGAACAGGAAATATATAGCAATGTGCGCTGGCATATTTACAAATTACAGGAGGTGTCCAATAGACATCTCCAATAATAAAAAATCGGCGTTGCTGATTCTAGGTATGATTTTGCCCCCCTAGCCCCCCAATTTTGGGGGGAATAAAACTCTAAAAGTCCCCCAATTTTGGTGGATTTAGGGGGCTTGACCAGAACAAAACAATCGCGCATTCATACTTCAATTCAGCAACGCCAAAAAATCAAATCAATTATCGCACAGAAATTATCAATTCTTCCCCTCCTGGGAGGGGGAGGGGTGAGGGGTGGGTTCCCTACTGCCTACTGCCTACTGCCTACTCCCTCTTTTCTGGAGATGTCTAATAGAATCAGATAATCGGCCATATTAACTTTAGGCCACAAATAGCATTACAGCTTTATATAATGAGACTTGGGATGAGAAAGTAGATAGAGAAATTGTTCATTTTCACATAAACTCCACAAATCAATAAATTTTTCTGAGTCAAATAAGTCTTTCGGTATTTATTTAAGTGATCTCACTTAGCCATTACAAAAAACAGTTTGTCTAATCTAATTTCAACTACTTTTCATCAGTATTGTCACTGTATTTTTGGCAAAAATTCTAAAAATAAATATATCCTTGAAAATACATAATTATATTGTTATAGTAAATTCTTATCTTTTAGTCTTGCCGTTTATGTATAAGTAGTGCATCATAGTAAAAGAAAGGCAAGCAAGTAGAAATCGCAAATAATATACTGATTTCTGCTCTATATTATAGAAGTCAAATATTACTAAGTTTGGAGTATATAAATGAAAACCACAAAAACTGATTCCCTACTATCTAAAGCAACATTATTCGGGAAAAGTTCATTGTTGGCAACTATAGCAGTAGCAGCAAGCGTAACTTCTGCTGGAGCTATCACTCTTGATTTCGACCAAGATTCTAACGGTAATGCTCTTGAAGCTGGAACAATTGTTAACGGCAAGCAATCTTATGACAGTGGGATCAATCCATGGTCAGGGGTTGAGATTAGAAGAATAGGTAGAGAAAGTAAAGGTGTCACCCTATTTAACAGTAATTGCAAACCTAACCATAGTAAGTATAGTGGTTATAGTGGTTACACTAATAACTGTACTGGTGGTGACAAAGATTTAGCAACTGGAGGAAGTTTGAACACTCAGGCACGGGGTAATGTACTGATCGCTCAGGATAGTGGCAGACAAGCCAGAACTAATGGAAAATTTTCAGACCCAGGTGACCAAGGAAACGGTAGTACAATCAAATTTACCTTTGATGAGGAAGTTGCATTAGGAAATATCGAATTTCTTGATTTTGATAAAACAGATGCTAATAAAATTAAATTGACAGCTAGAGATACAGATGATGAAATCATAGCAGAATATACATTTTCAAGACAAAACGGAAAAGTAATTGACAACGTTACAGGAGAAGTGTTTGAAAATTCTGTTAGAGATACTGATGTAGATGAAGCTTTTACAGGAGAAATGCTTACTGGTGTTCCCTACGTTGAATACTTTTTAGCTAATAATGGTATAGCACATGAACCATTTGAGAACTCTGTCTGGGATTTTTACTTCGGAGAAGAACTAGGACAAGTTAAGAGTCTAGAAGTTAACTTTAACGGTATAAGTGGTGCCATATCTGAACTAAATTACGAAAAAATGTACAGTGATTTCCTTTCAGAGCCAAAAGTGCGTGTACCAGAACCTGGCAGTATTGCAGCTCTAGCATTCATCGGTGGTGGAATGTTCCTTTCCCGTCGTCGTCAGTCTCACTAAGAAATTAAATTATAATTGCATCTACTATAAATTTTAAGACTCGATACAAATAAATAAAAATTCTATAACTGGGGTGCTCCTATGTAGATTTTAGGAGAACCCGATATCTCAATATATTAGACATCTCCAGAAAAGAGGCAACAGGCAACCCACCCCTCACCCCTCCCCCTCCCAGGAGGGGAATAATTGATAATTTATGGATAAGAATTGATTTTATTTTTGATTATTGGAGATGTCTATCTAATCTCCCCTACTCCCCCACTCCCCTACATAGTAAGTATTCAACCGGATTTGATATTATTTCTCCCTACTCCCCCACTCCCTACTCCCTATTTTGGAGGAGATGTCTATGATTAATTTTGTCTATGTACCTAATAAAATCAGATAATCGGCCATATTAACTTTAGGCCACAGATAGCACTACAGCTTTATATAATGAGACTTGATATTAGAAACTAGATAGAGAAATTGTTCATTGTCACATAAACTCCACAAATCAATAAATTTTTCTGAGTCAAATAAGTCTTTCGGTATTTATTTAAGTGATCTCACTTAGCCACTACAAAAAACAGTTTATTTAATCTAATATCAACTGCTTGTCATCAGTATTGTCACTGTATTTTTTGCAAAAATTCTAAAAATAAATCTATCGTTTAAAATACATAATTATATTGTTATAGTAAATTTCAACTCTTTAGTCTTGCAGTTTCTATAAAAGTAGTGCATCATAGTAAATGAAGAGCAAGCAAGAATAACTTGAAAAAATATTCTGAATTTCTTCTATATTTATAGAAATTAACAATTACTCACAAGGAGAATAATTATAATGCGCAATCAAACTTTTTCTACTTTAATCGGTTCTTCCCTACTAGCTGCGGGTTTAGCAGCAGTTTCCTCTGTCGTTGCTCCTATTGCTAGTGCTTTTACGCTGGATTTTAATGCTTATTACGGCAGCACCAACAACCCCGCTACAGGGGCTTCAGCTCAAGTTGATTTTAACTTTTTAGACCTTGGTGATGGCACTGTTAAGTTAGACTTAAATATTCTCAATAACACTGGTACAGTAAATTATCAAGATTTATACAGAACAGATGTTACGACTTCCGGTGCGACTCAATCTCGCTTCATGGGATTTGGATTAGATTGGACTGGTGGCAATCTAGCTGACAAGTTTAGTATTGAGACAAGTGACTATACTGGAAACTCTAAGTTTGGAAATCTAATCTTTGATGACAACTCGATTCAGGGCCAAGCTGGTAGTACGGCTGGTAATGCTGGGATGTCAACTACAAGCTTTAACGATATTACCTTCGACATTGGCTTTGGTAACAAAAACACTCTGATGGGTAATGGAAATCCAAATGGAGCTTTAGGTGCAGGAGAATCAACTACAGTGTCTTTGATTCTTGATACAGATTTGGATGCTCTTGCAACGGAAGCTTTCTTCGAGAATGCCTTCAAAAATGGCGAATTAATTGCTGGTGCTCGTTTTAAAGCAGTGGATGCTGGATCTGGCAGTGATAAGATATTTGGAGGACTATATGAAGAGTTGACCAAAGAACCCAAAGTGCGCGTACCAGAACCTGGCAGTATTGCAGCTCTAGCATTCATCGGTGGTGGAATGTTCCTTTCCCGTCGTCGTCAGTCTCACTAAGAAATTCAATTATAATTGCATCTACTATAAATTTTAATATTGAATACAAATAAATAAAAATTCCATAACTGGGCTTCTCCTGAAAACGAAACAGGAGAATCTCAGATTTTTTTTGTTATCAAGATATATGGCAGGGAACAAAAGCTACTTGCATCTGGCCAATGCGAAATTGCAGCACTATTTCCTATAGCACCAATTACCAAAAACCTTGCTATACTTTATTTTTTATTTCCACATAAGGCTAAAATATCAGTCAGATAAGTTGAGTATTATTTTTGTACATTGCTACAATCACAGCGGGTTGAATATACTTCGATCAAAAGATTGCTATAATTATCAAGATTAATTTTCAATATATCAAAAACTAATTAATAGGAATCGTGAGTTCAGAAAACCTAACATTATTTGAAACTGAATATAAGGCTGGCAAATATGCCTTTGAACGGGGTCAATACCGTAATTCAGTGCAACATTTAGAGACTGCTAAAAACAATATTGAGCTGAATTCAAGATTTGGGGGAGAAGTACAAATCTGGTTAGTGACAGCATATCAAGCTGCTGGCCAAATTCAAGAAGCAATAGACCTTTGTAAACAATTAACTCGCCATCCTCGTTTAGAAACCCGTCAACAAGCAAAACGTATATTAGTCATTCTTGAAGCACCTGTACTAAGAACTAGGGAAGAGTGGATGACTAAAATTCCTGACTTGGGGGCAATATCTGACAGTGATGCTAAAGATCGTCGAGGTAGCACTATGGTTTCCCAAGTTAAATCACCGCCACCGAAGCCAAAAACTCTGAAGTTAGAAGTTGTCGATCCTAGTCAAGTTAACACAAAAGATAATCAATTTGTTTGGGTGGCGTTAGTACTAATAATTCTGACTATGAGTGGGTTATTGATGTCTCCTTAATACAAAAGATAACCAATTTTTGATGTATCCAGGCGTTAAAACAGCCTGGATTCTAAGCGGATGCGGATAACTTACAACTGCTAAAGCAAGATTTTGCATTTTTATTTCTCACACAATTTATTCTTTTTCTAGAAATCATCATCTCTAATTCTCAGCTCTGAGAATGTGCCAGTAACAATAGAGTTTTAATACCAACAGATAGAATTTAAGACCTTTCAACTACTCTCAATTTTGTCTATACCCCCTAACATCTAAATTTTAGAAAATTTTCAGCAAAAAATAATTTAACCGACACTCAACCTGCTTAAATATTAAGATGTAAATTTATATCTGAGAGGTAAATTATGAATGCAAAGGATATTGCAGGATTGATACATCCAGCATTAGCAGTTGTGGTAGTTTTCCCAATCATTGGTATAGTTGTTAACTTGGCTTGGCAGACTCGTCAAAGAAGGCTACAAACTGCGGATAAAAGTAAAAGTAAAATTCCTCCAGTAGTAGGACCGGAACATCGAAAAATAGGTAATTGGTTGACGGGTTCTGTAGTGGGAATAACTTTAGTAGCGATCGCCTATTCAATATATTTTAAAGGTATTTTTAAAGATTTTAAAAGTGAAAATATGACCATAGCAATATTAATAGTAACTATCTTCATTGCTACGGTTGCTTCTCTCGTATTTCTTTATCAAGCTAAAACTAAATTATGGCGAGGAATATTTGCTACTTTAACCGGAGCGGGTATCGTAATTTTAGGTTTTCAAGATGGTGTTTATCGGCGCGATTTTGAGTGGCAGGTTTCTCATTTTTATTATGGTTTAATCGCTTCAATCTTGATGATTTTTTCTTTAGCTATTGTGCCAGAAATATATAAAGATAGAACTCACAAATGGCGTAAAATTCATACTGCTTTAAACTGTTTGGCGATTCTAGTATTTTTAGGACAAGGAATCACAGGAAGTCGGGATTTGTTAGAAATTTCTCTAAGTTGGCAAGAAAAACATTTGTCTAAATGTGATTGGGGAAAACAAGTTTGCCCAGATTCACAATCACAAACTTTATCACCAGAAATAATAGTTGCTTCTATTTCTAATTATCCGACTTTAGCTCAGGCAAATACTGTTTTAGCTTCTGGAGAATTTGTAACTATTACTCCAGGGGAAGATACAGAAGGTACAGCAGAAATTATTCAGGTAGGTAGTAAAACTCAAGTGCGGTTAGCGGAAAACTTTTCTGCTATTGAAGGTCCGGCAGTAAAATTGTTATTACATAAAGAAAATCGTCCGGGAAGTTATACAGCAGAAAATTATGTGCGTTTGGGAGATTTAAAAAGTTTTACAGGAGAACAAGTTTATGACATTCCAGAAGGAATAAATTGGCAAGATTATCCAAATGTTGTGGTTTGGTGTGAAAAATTTGATGTCACTTTTGGGTCAGCAAAACTGGCGTTGCTGAATTAGTGTATGATATTAATCTTAATTTTTCAGGAGTCAACCCACCCCTCGCCCTAACCCCTCCCAGGAGGGGAAGTTAGTCAGACCGAGTCAGGAGGGAAGAAAGAAGAAGAAAGAGAAAGTTTTTTGGTCGCGTCAGCGTTCAGCGGAGCTATGCGTCAGCAAAACGGAGTTCTATCGCACTTTTATCCGGACATGATATCATTCTGATTCCTGACTCCTAATAAATTCCAGCCAGCATTCTTAATTATAGTTTATTACTGCCTCTTGAATAGCAGGAATACCACTGTCTTGTAAAGCTTGAGGAGCAATTTGTTTAGGTGGGGGAGTTCTCGTTCCGCCATCTTCCTCTTCTATAGCATACCTAGCACTAAAAAACTTCTTAAAGTCTTTAATTTGTCCATCTGTTGCTTTACCACTATCAATGAGTTTTGCCAAGAGTCCTTGCAAAGAACTAGTAGGATAAATCTTGGGATTGGGAAAACCAAATCCACTTATATCATGTCCGGATAATTAGTGATAAAAAAACTTTCTCCTTCTCCTCCTCTTTCTTCTTCTTTTTCCCCTCCTGGGAGGGGCTAGGGGTGGGTTGACTCCTGACTCCTGTCTCCTGTCTCCTGACTCCTTTGTCATTTATTTATAACTATTCAAGCGGACATGATATTATTTGCCTTTTCCAATCTGTCTAAACAGCGGTCAGGGTTTCCCAGACTGAAGAATCCCGCGTTGTCCCGTAAGGGCAACGTCGGGAGTATGTCAATAAAAAACCCCCTTTTAATTTGGGGGTTGACAAAAAAACTAATCAAAAATAACTGCAACACTACTTAACCGTAGGCGCACGCATCAATAACTCAGACTCACTATTCAATGCCACCTCCCCAGATTCAATCAACGTTGGTACAGCATCTCGCAACCGCGCTGTCAACTGTACTGTCGTCGCATCATAAATCTGAGTCACAATCTTGGGATACAAACCAATACCAATAATTGGCACTAACAAACAACCAATAATAAACACCTCACGGGGTTCGGCATCCTTGAGAACTTCGTGTTCTACCAACTCCTTATTCTCAGGACCGTACAAAATCTCCCGCAACATTGACAACAGATAAATTGGAGTCAAAATCACTCCCACTGCAGCCAAGAATATTACCAACACCTTGAAAGTTTGATTATAAGCATCACTGGTGGCAAAACCAATAAACACCATCACTTCAGCTACAAACCCACTCATTCCCGGTAACGCTAAAGATGCCATGGAACAAGTCGTCCACATGGCGAACACTTTCTTCATCTTCTGACCGACACCACCCATTTCATCCAATATTAAAGTATGGGTACGGTCATAAGTAGCTCCCACTAAAAAGAACAAACTCGCCCCGATCAAACCATGGGAAATCATTTGCAGCACAGCTCCACTAATACCAATCTCGGTAAACGAAGCTATACCAATCAACACAAAACCCATGTGGGAAATTGAGGAATAAGCAATTTTCCGCTTCAAATTTCGTTGAGCAAAGGAAGTCAAAGCGGCATAGACAATATTGACAACCCCCAAAATTACCAATATAGGAGCAAACACTGCGTGAGCATCAGGTAACATTCCTGCATTCATCCGCAACAGAGCGTAACCACCCATTTTCAATAGAATTCCTGCCAGCAACATATGAGCAGGTGCAGTTGCTTCCCCGTGAGCATCAGGCAACCAGGTATGTAATGGGAAAATTGGCAACTTCACAGCGTATGCAATTAAAAAAGCTCCATATAACAATAGTTGCAGATTCAGAGCGTAATCTTTCGCAGCAACCGCTCTCATATCAAAAGTAACAGTATCGCCATAAAACGCCATTGTTAACGCTGCTATCAAAATAAATAGCGAACCACCTGCGGTATAAAGAATAAACTTAGTTGCTGCATACAACCGTTTTTTGCCTCCCCAGATGGAGAGAATTAGGTAAACTGGTACTAATTCTAATTCCCAAACCAGGAAAAATAGCAACATATCCTGCACAGCAAACACAGCTATCTGACCGCCGTACATTAACAACATCAAGAAATAAAATAGCTTTGGCTTAAAAGTTACAGGCCACGCTGCCATAATTGCCAGAGTTGTGATGAAACCAGTCAGGATAATTAGTGGCATGGATAAGCCATCTGCTCCCACTGACCAATTTAAGTCTAATTGTGGCACCCAAGCATAACTTTCTACCAATTGGAGGTCTGGGTTACTCGTGTCGTAGCCAGTACAGAAGGCAGCAGTGATAATAGCAAAATCAATTAATCCAATAATTAAGGCGTACCACCGTACTGTTTTGCCATCTTTATCCGGAATAATCGGAATTAGTAACGATGCAGCTATTGGAAATAGAATGATTGTAGTCAACCAAGGAAAATTAGTCATAAGTATTTAATTCTCAGTTGGAAAATTTTGTAATGTTATGAGTAGGAGGAAAACTTAAGTTTGAGTTCTTTTGTTTCCATTCCTGGTGAATTTAGTTTTACAGTTTGTAAGCATCAGTTATCAGTCATAATCCCCCTAAATCCCCCTTTGAAAGGGGGACTTTGAAGACTTCCCCCTTTCAAAGGGGGGCTGGGGGGGATAATTTTGGAATTTTACCGACACCATTAAATCCCACTAGGAAAACCTCTGATAACTGATAACTGATAACTGATAACTGAATTAAACGCCAGAAAAGACTACTAAACCCAACACCGCTACAAATACAATGAGGGCATAAAACTGAGCGCGACCATTTTCTAAATATTTCAAACCTTCTCCAGTCAGAAGTGTAATAAAACCTGTTAAGTTAACAGCTCCATCAACCACTTTGTAGTCTACTTCCAAAACTTGACGTGCTAGACGACGACTACCTTTAACAAATAGAAAGTCGTTCAGGTCATCTAGATACCACTTGTTGAGAGAGAAATTGTAAAGAGGTTTGATTTTTTCAGCGATCGCACTAGGGTCAATTTTACGACTCAAGTACATCAGGGAAGCAAAGGTAATGCCAATTAAAGCAATACCAACAGAGTTACCTGCCATAATCAAAAATTCAGTCAGTTCAAACTCCGCTAATTTCTCTAGCACCTCTGCCAAAGATTCTCCTGGTGCATAAATAAACTGCTCAAAATAATTAGCAAAAGGCGTTCCCAACAAACCAATAATCATTGAAGGAATCGCTAAAACCATCAATGGTAAAGTCATGCTAATAGGAGACTCATGGGGAGAGTCACTATGATGACCGTGGTCGTGGTCATGGTCATGGTCATGGTCATCATGGCCGTGTTCTAATTCTTTCGGGTCCATTGCGCCAGGTCCGAAAGCGATCGCTGGGGTCATCTCGACCTTATCACCTGTAGAGTTTCCAGCCATTAATTGCTGTTTAATCTGCTCATCATTACCCCGGAATTCTCCCTCAAAAGTAGAGAAATACATCCGGAACATATAAAAAGCAGTCATTCCAGCAGTTGCCCAACCAATAAACCACAAAGCGGGGTTTGCTCCAAAAGCACTACCAAGAATTTCATCCTTTGACCAAAAACCAGCAAAAGGAGGGATACCGCAAATTGCCAGAGTACCAATTAAAAAGCAAGCAGAAGTAACAGGCATATATTTGCGCAGTCCACCCATTAACCGCATATCTTGCGCCAAAACTGGGTTATGACCGACAACAGCTTCCATACCATGAATAACTGAACCGGAACACAAAAACAACATGGCTTTGAAATAAGCGTGGGTCATTAAGTGAAAAAGTCCGGCACTATAAGCTCCCACACCCATTGCCATGACCATATATCCCAATTGGGAAATAGTGGAATAGGCAAGACCCTTTTTAATGTCATTTTGAGTAATGGCGATCGTTGCTCCGAGAAAAGCCGTGAAAGCTCCTGTCCAAGCAATAATATTCATTACTACTGGCAGATGTTCAAATACTGGATACATCCGCGCCACTAGGAAAACCCCAGCAGCTACCATTGTCGCTGCATGGATTAAAGCAGAAATTGGTGTAGGGCCTTCCATCGCATCTGGTAGCCAGACGTGCAATGGGAATTGAGCCGACTTGGCCGCAGGTCCTAAAAAGACTAAAACACCAAATAGAGTAGCTAAACCAGCACTCAGAGCGCCTGTTTCTACCAGTTGTTCTAGACGAACGCCCATGACTTCAAATTCAAAGCTACCAGTCGCCCAGTAAATTCCGAGCATCCCCAATAGCAGACCAAAGTCACCGACGCGGTTGGTCACAAAAGCTTTTTGGCAAGCATCAGCTGCTGCTTTACGGTCGTACCAGAAACCTATTAGTAGGTAGGAAGATACACCCACCAGTTCCCAAAAGACATAAACCTGGACGAGGTTTGGAGAGACCACTAGACCTAACATTGAGGAGCTAAATAAGCTCAAGTAGGCATAAAAGCGTACATAACCGGGGTCGTGAGCCATGTAGCCATCGGTATAGACCATTACCAAAAAGGCAACGGTAGTGACAATGACTAACATTAGGGCAGTCAGATGGTCAATGGTGTAACCCATACTGAGTTTAAAGTCACCTGCTGCTGCCCACTCAAACATTTGAGTATAGATTTCATGGCCATTAATTTGACTCCAGAGAATGGCAAAGGAGAGAACCATTGCAGTTCCTAACAGGGAGACAATGAATATTGCAGATCCCCGTCGCAAATTACTGGTGGCTTGACTATAGGATATTAGCCCCAGGCCAACTACCATTGCTCCAAGTAGGGGCAATAATGGAATCAGCCAGGCATATTGATAAAGTGCTTCCATAATTTATGGTTACTTTATAATTCTTAATTAAGTAGACAAAACTAATAAGCATTACTTTACAACGTAAAAACTGAAAACTAATCAACACAATTTTTTTTTAACAATGGAAATAATCTCCTGAGAGTAAAAGCTATGGTTCGAGAGTGAACTAAGTTGGTAAATTTTCCGTTTTGTCCTTTTTCTTGTCCATCGGAATTACTATTCAATTTGGCCTTATATTCCTCGAACTTGGCCTGAATTTCTAGGCCAACTTGAGAAGTTAATCGTTTCTTCCCAACAGATGTCCTACTCCAGTTATAAAGCTCTGACTTTGCGTACGCAGAACCTGAACTACTAAAACTCTCTATCTGGCCACTTGACCTCTCTTCTTGGCCAAAACCCAAGCGACGCTTGAACGCTCCTTCCGATTCAAACCGACTTAGGGGATAAGTCCGGACTAGCAGCATAGCCCGCACCATTAACCCAAACCCAAACAAATCAAAAACTTGGTTGAATTTTGCAAACTCCAGGCGATCGTAGACTAGAGACGATAGACGGTTTCTGAGTAATGCCTCTTGAACGTGATTGTCACAAATTTGGTTAGCTAGATAGCGGGTGTGTGGAGTGATGGTTTTTCCATATCTTGGGCCAACAGAAGAATTGTAAAGGCGATCGTATCTGTTCTTTCCTCTATCTGTGTAACGTTTCCTTTCTGCTACCCAAGAAAACAACGGTGATAAGCCGTCTATGCCAGGTTCAGAGCTTGAGAATGCGACCTCTGGAAATGAATTGGCCAACTTAGCACGACATCTATTAATAGTGGCCGTATTATTGGCCTTGAGTCCTTTAATATCTAGATAAATCTCATTAATTTCAGCGATCGCTCCAGGTTCAAATCTGAGGAAAGCTGTTTCCTTTTCCCAGTTTTTCAGAGCGTAAGCTGCTAAAGCTAGTGCGTCGGCTTGGTCGTTTTTGTCTGGGAGGCGCTCTGATTTTCGTAGATATTTAACTTCAGGATGGCCTACCCACCGTACCGATACGTTATGAGCTTCAGCAATAGTCGCCCATAGTTCTGAATAATTCTTGCCCGTCGGCTCCAAAGCAATACAGTTTGCGCCCTCAATAAATTCTACAAAATCTTCTACGCTGGCAGCATTTAAGTGAAAAGTTAAAAAATTGGAACGCTTCAATCTTTTGTGATTTTTAAAATGCGCGCGCAAATCCATTGGAAGCTCTGAGAGGTCCCAACAAACCAGGGAGTTCTTGCAGACATCTCCCCCAATTATTCTGTTTGACATGGCGATTTTATGGTTTATTTAAAAATTCCAAAATTCACAATTCGCCTGAAAGCCGTCGAATGACAACTCAAATTACTTTCAAAACTTTGGAATCAACAACCTAGAAAGCTTGCTCATAATGCTTAAAAAGCCCGGAGACTCTCATTACTTTCAAAGCAAATACTTTCTAGGATATTACGGGCGAACCCGCGACTACTGACAATTGTTGTCGGCAGTTTCTGCGCTCACCCGCGAGCGCGTCGTCAGGCGGTTAGTTCTGTAGCCAGTCCTCCTACAAATTCAAGTGCAAGCCTGAGCTGAGAATTTTCAACTCTTCATAGAAGGAGAAAAAAGATGATAGACCACTATCACTACTTGATTGTACTAAGGTGATTATCTTCTCAATATCATTCTCGGTCAATCTTTCCATAAGGTATAAAGCTTCATAAATTGTCGTAGGAGCGATTATTGTACTGTCACATCCTTGAAGTCTCGCGAGGCTCATTACGGCAAGATGATAGCCTAAAATGATGAGAACAATAGACTTCTTTTCCTCCAATGGCAACTCTTGCACAATATATCTCTCCTTTTAATGAAAAGGTTTAAACTTATGCAGACATTCTCCATGGTTGAAGTTAGGAGTAAAGACTAGGGAAAGTCGTCCGCTGGCACAGCGCAAATATTCATCAGAGCATATTTTGCCTCAGAATCAGATACTCTTTCAGCATCCATTTGTGCAACAGCTTTTTCGAGATCTTCAGGAGGTACTTTTCCCAACTTTTCTTCAGCCACGACTAGCAGTCTTTGAACAATCACGTTTGGTTCGACACCTTCTGCCCGAGCTAACGTTGTCGCAGCTATTTTGAGCATGATTCCGTTTAAGATAATTTCTTCTTTTTCTTCAAAAGTTAAATCTGCCAGCATTAAAGTAACTCCACATTGTCGTTTACTACTTTTTCAAAGAATACTTTCTCCGCGGAGTAGGTCAAATCATCACCTCCTTCCTGTATTCGTTGCTCTTCGTTAGCGATCGCCTCTTTGACATCATCCCAGAATTCGTCACTGATACCATGTTTACCAGAAATACCTTGGATGACTTCTTGATTCGCCATTAGTGCTTTCAACTTAATCATACGAGGATAGTTTCTTTTAAGATTCTCTTTCCGGATAGCTATCTCGTACTGGTAGGCATCGCACAATGTCCTCAGTTCCATGATTTTATCATGCTTGTCAGGATAATTGACCACCTTTAAGCATTTTTCAAGCTCAATGCTATCACTGCCAGCAGCCAAGTTGGCTACTTCCAGTTTAAGCTCGTTCGCTACTTTGATTACTGTATCGTGCGTGGGGACTTCTCGCTCAACCTCTATTTTAACGCTTCCATACGGAATAGGGCTAGGGAAAGTACCCCCAACTCTGACTTTTGCTTTCATTTTCCTCCTTTACAAATTTAATTGTTTTAACCAAGCAACGGTGATAGCGTCTGCTATTCCTGGATATCTATACCCAAGCGTTGCTATCATTTTCTTTGCGAGGGGGATGACGCTTTTCTTGACTCTCCTCATTGCAGCAATCCCCTGTAGTAGCACTTCAATCATCAAAAAAAGATCGAGGGGGGTTATTGTTATTGTTATCGGAGGTTGTTTCGCCAAAAACAGTATTGCTTTCCGATAGCTGCTACTCTCCATGTTTTTTCATCAATTCCATGATTGAATTCTTCATAAGGTTTTTAATCGTTGGCGGGCATTGTTCGTACTCGGCGACAGCAGCTACCAAGAACGCTGAAACTACGACTTCTTTTGGTTTCGTTTTTGCTTCTAACATTATTTCAGGGAACTCTCCTTGCAAAACTGAGACCGCACGTTTCAACGCGAGCATCAACGTCAAAGCAGCCGCCTGTTCTAAGTTCGTGTCTTCTGTCATTTTATTTAGGTGGTGAACGATTACCTTTACTTGTAATTAGAGTCCGGATTTTTGCACTTTGAATATAACTGTCTCCTATCTGGAATGGTGGTGACAATGAGTGAGCAAGCAGTCGCTCAACCTTGGTTGTATTGCTAACCCACAACTGTGGCGAAGTGGAGGAAGCTACTGCAACCACAGATTCGTCGTACTTTACTAGCTGTTGACCAAATACAGGCTCCCTGAAGGAAGACACGAGGGCTAGATAAAGGTGCTTCCATGACAGTTTTCGTGACTCTGCTCGCCTGCTATCACCAGGGAGCGTCCTTTCTTCCTGTGGTGGTGTCGGTGGCTCTGTCTGTGGGATGTTTTCTTCTTCCGGTAGAGGTAGAGGGGAAGCTGGTGGGGATACGATCGCTGGAGGAGCAGGAGGAACAAATGCCACAACATTGTTCGCCTCCGCTTGTTCAGCAATAGCTCTGACCACTGGCAATTTTTCATAGCAGCAATATTTTTCGTAGGCAGCTTTCCAATTCGCCCTGCGTCGCAAATCGCCAAACTCACTCTTGACCTGTTCGGCAAAAATACCCACACTGGCTAACTCTTGCTTCATTTCAATTAATTTCACTTTTTCACTCTCCTGTCTGATTCTGTTGGATGAATGTTTCCATAGTCGTCATATAGCTTCATACGCTTTTTCTCCCTTCGTTGACGTTGAGCCACTCGTTCAGCTTCGTGTGGAAACTGATAACGAGTGATTTTTCTAATACGGGATGGGGTCGTCCTGTATTTCGATGAACTGACTAGCGCCAGATATCTCATCGCAGATTGAGTCCCCCAACTCTTTTCGATCATTTTGTACTGTTGAAGTTGTCCTGGTGTCATTGTCTGTGCTATGCTGGTCTTGCTCTTCGCTCTCAGCGGGGGTCTCGTCCTCTTGAGTTGATTCTTCCTCCAGAGACTCCGAGTCTTCTTCGTTAGCTAGCCTCTCTAAATATTCCTGGACAGAAAGTCCTGCTCTGTTGGCTTTTTTCTTAAATGCTCGCCAGACCTCAAATGGTAATTTTATTTGCTTAGTTTTCTTGACAGAGTCTGGATCTAGTACAGACTCAATAAAGTGTGCGGTCATCGGTTTTCCCTCTGTAACTGCTATGTCTATACATTTTTGCCAATCCGCTGCGATATCCCCATCAGTCCCTTCCTTCGTAGATTTGACAAGCAATGCTGAAGCTTGAGCTACACAGTTGGGCAACTTCTGAAATCCTTCACAGAGTAAATGCCAACCAGTCATAGCTGCTTTTATTAACTGTTTGCATTGCCAAGCCTTTTTACCTACCTCTTTAAGACAGTAATCTTGAAAAGTTTTGTATCCTAAATCACGGTAGAGTTTATAAAGTTGGAATGCTCTCAAAATCATCCCCTCTTTAATATAGGCATGGCCTGCTAATTTTGCTTCAAAATGCAATATTTCAATAGCGTCCTGGCCTTCTCTCCAGACCTCGTTCCAAAATAACTGGTTAAAGGTGTTGAGGCAATCCTGTGCCCAAAGTGGCAAGGGCAATTCGTCTTGGTCGGGTGGGTATACAAAGTTATGGTCTACCATGATATTAGTGTTAAAGCATTTGTCCTTACAAAAAGCTTAGTCAATGTCAACAGCAAGTAAGTGCGGGTGGCTAAAAAGGTGGGAAGTTATCCTCTTCAATGCCGAGGTAAACAGCGTCATACCAATGTACTGGCAGTACGGAGATGAGGAAGGGATGCGCTAGGCAGAGGAATGTACACAAATCGCGATCGGGGCAAAATCCTAAGTTAAGCCATCCCTGTACTGCCCACCATTTAAGAGAAGGCTGCATAGCAAAGTTGTAATATATGCTGATTATACGCCCGGTCGATATAATAGGTGGGAAGTCCAAGCTTTGGTCTAATTCAAAACAAAAGTGCCTGGAGTCGATTTCAATGCGATGCCTGATTTCCATGAGTTTGTGTCTCCTCTGTCGGCTTGATCCAAGTTGTGCGTAAAGTGACTTTTTCAGGATCAGACAATTCGGGCATTATGGTAGTAGAGGAATCTTTGATAAAACCAATACTTTTGAGCCACAAAGCCAAAAATAAGTCTCGTTCCTGCACATCTGTTAAATTACCACTCATCCTTATCTGGAATGTCTCCGGGTTTCTCTTAGCTGTCATAGTCCTCTACTGCGTCGTCAAAACACTCTACTGCTGACAGAGCGAAAGTAGCAATTTGTCTTAAACAGCCTTGGTGTTCAATCGTCCCCATGTAGTTATGATATATCCCAGAGCTTGCAGCAATCTCTTTGTAAATATCCCAGGCTCTACGATTGCGGTGAGTATTGGTATAGTCCAATTCATCAGCCAAGCCGTCAACTAGAGAACGAATAAACCTTTTGTCTGTGGCTGACGGGTTTTCTGTTGGGTCTTGTTCAGTCATTTATTACCTCCAAATGTTTTTAAGGAAGCGTGGGGGCAAAACGTAGTAGAAGCTCCCACGCGATTGTGTCAAAGATCCTATGTCATGCTTCTGCCAGTTAACTTTGGATTAAAATGGCAAATCAACTTAATCCAAGGAGATTTTAAGAATTAATTAGAGGTTTGGTCATTAAACCTCATAATTTGACGCTTCAAACAATCCTGTTCCGTTAGGCGGTGTCCTCTCTTTTTTTCTATATCTACATACTACCAGGATACTTTTGTACTGTCAACAACCTACCAGAATTTTCTATAATGAACAGAGTACAATCCTATAAGAATGTAGATATGGACAAAAAAGTAAATGGGACACAAGGCAAATCACGCGGTACACGGGGAAATCAAGATGAACAAGGGGTTCAGCTTGACTCCAACAAGCATTCAAGCGCTAAAGGAGGCAGCAGAGAAGGAGAATGTAAGTCACTCGGAGATGGTGGAGAAGTTAATCCGGGAGAATTTAGTGTCGAGTCAATCCAACAAACCTTCTTTAAATTCACTGGGAAAATCCTTAGAGGTCTTCTTAACAAATCTCACAATGATAAGCGAGTCTGGGAAGATCGACTACAAGAGGCAAGAGACTGTATAGAGTGGTATCAAGATTTACTGGAGAAATGTGAAAAAGAAATATCTATAGCTGATGCTCAAATCTCAGAAGTTGAGGGGATGCTCACCCAGTTAAAACAAGAATAAACCTATCAGGAGTGCCGATCGCTATCTCAGCGGTCGGTATTTTATCGTCAACCCACGCACACATATATATAGAAAACGATGAACTCAACAGAAACCCTACCCCAACTAACAATAGGCCAACTCAACCTGTGGCATCCCGGCATCATTGAAATACTGAAAAAGTCCAAGGGCTGGCATCCAGAAGCCGACTTCTACGACCTAATAGGCATGAAACCCGACCTTTGGGCAGCTCACTCCGTTGGCCCCGAAGGTCAAATATTTCCAATGTTATCTTTTACTAGCATCGATAATGAGGGAGGAAGCATTAATACACAAGTTGTCGGCCTACCCTATTCCAGCAGCCTTGCTTTGACAGTAGTTCAGCAAACATTATATGCCGATGCCATTCAGGAAGCTACCTCTAACGAACTTCAAAGAGTCGTGGATAAAATTATGAGTTCGCCAAAAGGCAGTCCATTTTCTCAAGTATTTGACTCCACCCTTGTTATTCTAGAAGTCCTCCGGCTTCAACAATGCGGCGAATTGATGGAGGATTGAAAAATGGCCGTATCAGTCAGAACCGGAGAATGGGTCGAAGTAACTACAAGAAAGTACGATTCTCACAAGTTCAAACTCAAAGGCCAAATATTTGAAGTAGAACGTACCAATGTTACCACTGGAGAGCTAACCATCCAAACTGAGGAGTTGGGTAGAATTACCCTGTTCAACTACGAAGTTAAACTGGCCTTAAAACCAAAAGTTCCAGCACTTCCAACACCGCCCATCACCCCAGACAATACAGTGGCCAGAATTAAATCTTTAGTAGATAGACACCAAGCCGCTGGATATAAAATTGATAGAAATTTTCTGGAGCAAATATTAGGAAAAGAGCTTCTGGAGCAAATATTTGAAAAGCTTGCGGTTGAGAGCAAAGACAATATTTGCTCCATGAGCCAACCAGGAGATATTTGCTCCATAAACCCCATCGAGACAGAGGATGAAAATAGCGATCGCCTCCCAACCAAAATCGGAGGACGTCCCGTAGGCAAAAAAAATAACAAACCAGCATCTGGTTGGCTGGACGCCCAGGTCAATGAAAAAACTGGACGAACCAACTACTATTACTGCCGACGCCATTACAAGCCATCAACCAAAAAAACTAAAATTTCTGCTGGGGTAGTTCCAACAGTTAAAAAGATGATGAAAGTTGGATACTCAGTTTCTCAGATAGAAGACTTAATTTCTGAGGCCGTTGACTTTTAAAAGTCAATATAATAATAGGAAGAAGTAGTTATAGTTCCATCTAGAATCATTCGAGGGTTAGGCGAGTAAACGCCTAACTTTTTTTTGCTCAATTATAGAAAGTTCCTATAAAATAACCCAGCGCCCCCTTATCATCCCCCATACTTGCCGATCCACCCCAAAGGCTGCTCTTTTAGTTAGATTAGCGCCTAGGGGGGTAGGGGGTTGCAAGCTATACCTGCTGGAATATTTGGGGCTTTGAAGTTCCAGCACTTTTTGAGAAAAAATGCTATTTTTGTATATAGGGCAATTATTAGCACCTACTCAAAAGGCCCCCCGTAGCTGGGAGAAAAATCACCAATGAAGCGATCGCGCAAAGGCAAAGCCTCAATTATTGAATCCTGGGAAGCTCAAGCCATCTATGAAAATTTTACCACACCAGCTAACAAGCTAATCTGGCAAATCTGCCGTTATACAGGGGAGCGGATTGGAGCTGTCCTGCAACTCAAAATTGAAAATGTTTATTTCAACCCCGCCCGCCTGGTTCCTCTACCAGAAATTACTTTCCCATCAGAAAGTAGAAAAAAATCTCCTGGCGGGATAGCTTCAACCAGGCAAGTCCCAATAATCAAACCGCTGCTCATCGAATTGCAAAAATTTCATCTTGCAGCTCAATCAGGATGGCTCTTCCCGTCTAGGGCCAACCCCTTGAAACACTTGAGCAGGCAGGTGTTTGACAAGAATTTTCGGGTGGCTGTGAAGAAGGCAGGACTGTCTCATCGAGGAATCAGTTTACATTCGCTCCGCAGAACATTGATTACCAGGCTGCATAAAGCTGGCTATTCTATAGCAATAATCCAGGAGATTACTGGACACAAGAGCATCAACGCTCTAAGGCAATACATAGATATTGAGCCGGAAGCGATCGACAAAGCAATTAACAGTGTAGATTTGTGAGGGATTGATTTATCCTATTCTGTGTATCCACATACTTTCAACTTCTTCTACTTCTGGGTCGGTCATTTCGTTATACATGATACGAGTTTGATAGTGGCTCCAACCGCCACAACTAGCTGCAATCAATCTATTACTGTAGTGGAGATTTTCTCCAAAAATCTGCCCCGCGCCATTGATTTGATAATACCAGGAATGTGTGCCCATGCTAGCCATCAGTTCACCATAAGGGTCTTGGACGAGGAAGCCATCCTCACCAAAGCCTTTAATAACTACTAAGTGACCAGGTTCGGTGAAAAAGCCATGAACAATGACTGGTTTTTCATTTTCGATCGCGTCTCGAATGTCAGCCAGAGTGCCGTTAATCGTGAGGTCATCTTCTACTCCGTAACTTTCGCAAATATCCTTTAGTCCTTGGGGAGAAAATCTGTTCCAACCATATTGTTGAGCGCGATGAAATACCTGGTCTTCCAACTGGGGATGGCTGTCATCACCTTCTATTCCCCAGTAGCTTAAGCACATGGCTAAACAAGTAACATTGCAAGCAGAGAAAGGTGAGAACGCATTATCAGTTTGCGATTTATAAGGAACCGCTAGTTGTTGAGTTATTGACATTTTTATTTGTGATTGGTTTCGAGTGAAGCAGACAGCGTTTATAATAAATGAGTAACTTATTTGCTATCCACCTATGACAATTGTAGTAAAAAAAATCTAATATGAGTGTGCGCGCTCGAGATTCAATAGCAATCGTGGAGATGAAGACCAGAGGGATTATTAAGGTGGGGCGGTTAGAGGATGGTTGCTTATATCAGGAAGTTTACTTGGGACCTGCTATTTGCAGGTATCGTAGAGACGACTATTGTTTGCTCGACTGCTCAAAAACGCTGCAATCATTCTTTGCCTTAGTCAAGGGAGAATTTATCAATTATTTCAACAAATTAGGATATTATCAAGCAGAAAAGATTCCCGTCCCAGGACGAGGGAATGAAGAAGGCAACTGGGAGGATGACCTCGATCCAATCCCCTTCTAAGCTGGATACTTCTTCTGATTAATTTTAATTAAAACCCGTCAGGATACTTGTTCTAGCAAAGTCGCCAACAATTACTGTTCTATATCTAGGTAATCCACCCCCCTAAAGCAAAGCTTTGCATTCCATGTCAAAGTGTTTCCAAAAATCACTGAGTAAGTATTTCTGTCAAACTTAAGCATAATCTCATTACTACCCGCTTCCCACACAGCAAACAATGGCTCGACATGGTCTGTCACGTTTCCAGTGTCAATATTTATCCAGTCATATTCACTAACCAAAGTGAGAGGAATGTCACGGCCTGATGTATTAGCAATAGGAGTGACAATTTTTTCGATAGGCCTGACTCCAAAAGATGTACTGTTATCAGTGTTGTAAGATT
>JAAHGF010000056.1 GCA_010672585.1 Okeania sp. SIO1I7
CTGTTTGCAAATAATCTGAGCTTATTTGCAGTTAATGTGAGCTGAAGGGTGTTTTTATTTGCAGTTAATGTGAGCTGAAAATTGGCTTGTTTGCGAGCCGAAGCGTTTTTGTTTGCGAGCCGTTACAGATAGGGACTTATATAAAGACCCTATATAGAATATAATTCAGGAAATTAGTTATACAGCACAAAGTAAGAAAAAGAGGTAAAGATTTTGATAAGATAAATTCCTAGCAATTAAAAAACTGGTTGACAAATTTTTGTTGCTGTACCTCATAAACTTGAAATACGTTGTAAGTGCGATAATAACATATTGACCTCTCTTGGGAAACTTGTTGCTCTAAGAACTATAACAAAATATCGATCGCCTGAAACATTGCTCTAATCTGTTGCGCCTCATTCTGATTTTGCACTTCATACAATGCTAACGCCTGACGATAAGCAGCCAGTAAATCCTGTACTGATTCAATATTGCCATCTACAGTACGCAAATTCGATAATACCAAACCCAAATTGCGATAAGCTGGCGCTAAATTTTGGTCTTGTTTTACTGCCTGTTCTAGATACACTTTTGCATCCTGCCACTGGTTGAGTCTTGCTAACACTGTTCCCAAACGATAACAAACCCAAGCATCTCCAGGTGTTTGTTGTTGGCGGTACTCGTACCACTGCACAGCACTTGTCAAATCATTGAGGTGTTCGTCTATTAAACCTCGATCGCGTGCTACCCAATCAGGTACATCTTCACACTGACAAGCTAACTCTAGACTTTGGCGACAAGCAGTGAGATTGTGGTGACGAAACTCGTACCAAGCTTGTAGTCCCAAAGCTACCGCATTATTCGGCACTTGTGTCACAAATTTTTGTAGCCGTCGCTCGACATCACTTCCTTTTTTCGTAGTGACTTTCTCTAATGCAGCGATCGTGAACGGATACACCCAAGCTCTCAAAGCCATTGCCATCTGGGATTGTTCCTGCTGAGATTTGAAAATCGCTTGCGTTCCAGCTCGGACAACAAACCTCCACTGCTTTCTGTGGAACGATATCCAAGCTTGTAAACCTAAAGCAAAGGTGGAATTGGCATCCAACCGTAACGCTTGTTGAATCGTCCCGTCTGCGGATTCCCAATTTCCCTGTTGTCCCAATGCCCAAGCGAGATTAGCGTGCATCCAAGCTTCTTTCGGACTGAGGCGAATACCTTGCCGTAATTGTTGCACAGCATTATTCCACTGGTTACGGTGACAACTGACTAAACCACACACACCATAACTGCGTCCGTCCTGGGGTTTAAGTTGCATTGCTTTTTGGGCTACAGTTGCAGCACGTTCGCCGTCAATATACACTAAAACTAAGGCTAGCTCTACTGTTGCTTCTCCATTATCTGGTTCTTGCTCTAGAAAAGTTTCGTAAGTGCTAACAGCATTAATTAAATCGCCTTTACTGACATAATCTTTAGCTTTTTGATGAAGAGGAGAAACAAGTTTTCCATCAAGAGCATTAATTAACTCATCAGCGCTTTGGATGCGTTCTTCAACACGAAAGCGCATTCCCATTAAAATCACTCGTTCAATGTGAGGACTAATGAGGGAGTTGATTTGTCGCGGTGGGATAAGAGGATCGGACGCACCTCCAGAGAAGGCAGTGGCGCGTTCAACTGCTCCACTTGGTAACTCTCTAGTAAGTAATTCATACATGGAGGCACATAGAGCGTAAATATCGGAAGCAGCATAGCGTTTGCTACTTTTTGAATATTGCTCAAAAGGAGCGTATCCAGGGGTGAGTAGCATTGTCAGGTCTCCTGTTTTTCCAGCGATGAACTCTCGTGCAGTTCCAAAGTCGATTAAAACAGCGCGATCGCTACTATCGATCATTATATTCTCAGGTTTGATATCCCGATGCAATAATTTGTTCTGATGCACGACTACTAAAGCATTAGCGATCTGTTTTACATATTCAATAACTTTGTTCTCCTGTAAAGGGTTTTGGTTTGTCACAAGGTTTGACAGAGGAACTCCATCAATAAATTCCATCACCATATAAATACTGGAATTTTCTTCAAAACAATCGTAAACTTTAGCAATATTAGGAGAGTTACAACGTTGTAGATAAGCAGCTTCTAATTTAAACTTTTCAATTTGTTCTTTCCGGTCTATGGGAGCAATTGAGGATGGCCATAGAATAGATTTTCCCTGTCTATATCCACTTTCTGGCCACAACTCTTTGATAGCAACTAGAGCAGAATTAGGACAGTAAATGGCTTTGTAAGTAATTCCAAATCCTCCTTGACCAAGAACTTGCTCTATTTTGTAATATCCCTGTTTGAGTAACGTTCCCGTTGGGAGATGGAGTCCCGATACGGAAGGTGAGGAAGTAGTTGGTGTGGGAGTCAGAGCTGTTCCACAGACAATGCACGAGTTAACATCAGGGGTATTTTCATGTAAGCAGGACGGACAAATATTGTTCATCGATCATAATTTGAAGTCAAAAGTCAAAAATCAGAAGTCAAAAGCTAGACTTTATATCATGTCCGGTAACAAAGTTTGAAACTATTTGTAATATCAAATCCGTTAGTATCGTTACAATTCAAGACTGCGGAGGTTTGGAGACCAAATCCCTACCTACTATAAAAAAGCATAGAAACCGGGTTTGTCTCAAATGCTCCACAATACTAACATTGACCTCCTACAAACCCGATTTCTTAGGGAAAGAAACTTCAACAGGAGTGATGTGACAGCGTAACGCTAATAGAGTTGCATTATCCGGTGCGCCACGTTTTAAAACTTTCTTGATCGCTTGGTTTACAGCAGTCTGTAACACTGTTGGTGGCATGATTGGCATGAAAAGTTCCATCAGTTCTTGGTCGCTTACCAAATCCCAAACACCATCAGAGCATAACAAAATAACATCACCATCTTGCAACTCTATATCAGTAACAGTTTGTACATAACCCTGGGAAAGGCGCTTTTTCGACCCCAAAGATTTAGTTAGAACATTGCGGTCTGGATGTTCCCGACTTTCGGCTTCGGAGATTTGACCACTAGCGACAAGTAGCGCTACTAAAGAATGATCTTCGCTCAACTGACGAATTTCTCGATCGCGCACTAAATAAATACGACTATCGCCTACATGAGCGATCGACATTTTTGTAGATTCCAATAACACTAAACTTAATGTTGTCCCCCCATTTTGGACTGTCTCTGACACTACAGCATTGGCCTGTTCTACGAGAGAAATAAGCCACTGCTCTCGACTATTTCGGGTATTCCCGACTTCTTCACTCAATCCATGCATAACACTCTTCACCGCTAAACTACTAGCCACTTCTCCCTGGGCCATTCCTCCCATTCCGTCTGCCAAAGCTGCTAAAACAACCATTTCAGAACTTTCAGAATCATTTTGAGTGATTCCGTAACTGTCTTCATTGTGTAGCCGTTGTGGAGACAGTCCCACCGTTGATTCACTAGCTATTTCACAGCTCACATGAACGGTAGTTAGAGTGTTCTGAGCATTGATGAGCAAATCCCGCAACTGTATCAGAGAAAAACGTTCATCAAGAATAGGAGATAAGGATAACGCCAGCAGTTGAGAAAAGAGGGGGACTGAACATTTTTTATACTCCAATTCCTGGGTAGGTGGGTATCCATGCAATGTATGATAGAGTAACGCACCAATAGTGTAAGTGCTACTTTTTTCCTCTGGTGCAGGATTAAAGGCTAACTCAGGAGCACAATAAGTTCCTATCAATCCAGAGGTGAGTGGGGTAGCTTCGGGATAAGCACAAGTGAGGTCAAAACAACAAATAGGTTTACCAATTTCTATTAAGTCTGGATCGAGGTCGATAAAACACCATTTTTTTTGATGGAGATAACAGAAAAACTGACAAATTTGGGCGCTCAATTTTAAAGCTTCCAGTGGACTGGGAACGTTTTTTAACCAGTTACTTAGGGTAAGCTGGTCGTTAGGAAACGCTGTTAACAGAAGCAACTGTTCGCCCTCATTGCCGGGAAGGGGTACTTCTGGATAATACTCCTCTTCGAGATAGTCACCATTGTTAGACTCATCAGAAGAATTTAAGGAGTCTGAGTCTACCACTTCAACTGCATCTTCACAAAACGATATTGGTTCTCCATCAGATAGAAGTTCAGAATCTTTTGTGTTTTCTACAACAGTTTCGACAGTCCCCACTTCTATTTCCGTTTCGGCCGTTGATAGTGCGTCAATTTCTAACTCTTCATTAGGCTGAAGTAAAGTTGTATGACTTGCTCCGCTATTAAGATTCGATGTTACAGAACCGTCTACAGGGGTTTCGACAACAGTATCGTTTGCAGGTGGCGATGCTGCCACAATTTCTGAAATGTCGGAAACTGTAGTTTTTGCGAGTAGAGTGGCGACTAACGCATAGTCACCTAAAACTTCTCGCAGTTGTAACTCCTGCTGAAGTAAACCTGTTGCCGACCCCACACGCAACATTCCTATTTGATGATTTTCGCTATCTTCCGTATCAAGACGTACTTTAAAATAGTGAATTTTATTATTGCGTTGACCTATATTTTCCAGTACAGTTATTGATAACTGTCCAATTTGTAACGAAGTATTTTCTGAAATCACGAGCTTGCTTGATGATGATGTAAGATGTTAACGAAGTTGTGAGGTCATGTTCCTCACATCAGCTATAGCTTTTGCTAACTTCCTATTAGCTATCATTCCAGATACATTATTTGTTGAAATACGAACTGAACCGCCCCAAAGGAAATTTCGTCCCCAGGATTCAAACTCATTGAAGTAGTAATTCTTGCCCCAAAGCGAGTTTGACCGCTAGGTTTGAGAAATGTCCCGTTAAGTGAGCCTAGGTCTTTCACCATCCAACGCCCAAATTCTGGATAAATTTCGGCGTGCAGACGTGACACTGTATCCCCACGATCAAAATTTTCGAGATCGATATCCACCGGACCACTATCTGGATCGAATACCCCTACAACTACAAGACCGTTTAGAGAAAATTCGGTTTGAGGGGCGTTCGTCTGTTTAGCAATCAAACGCGCAGGGGATGTTGTTGTCGGTGCAGGAGGTGTGGGAATGGCAGAAGGAGACTCTAATCTTGTTCCAGGAGACGTGATAGGTGTGGGAATAGCAGAAGGAGGCTCTAATCCTGGTCCAGGAGGCGTGATGGGAATGATATCAGGAGCCGTAATTGTTGGATTTGGTTGGATGATGGTGGGAGCCATACTCTTCAACTCTGCACCACATGCGTCGCAGTATTCGGCATCGGTAGGATTGTTGTCGTAGCCACAAGTTTCACAAGTAATAGACATAGTTATTTTTCCTGATAAATCGTTCTTGTTACAATATAATAATAGAAATCAATGATTATTTTTGACTTTTGCCTTTTAACTTTTAACTTGCGCGTAGCGCTAAGTTCCTGTCATATTACGGATTTGTTCTTCTGAAAGTCCGTCATTAGGACTATCGCTCATTTTGACTGTTTTACCCTTAGCACCCATTTTTACAGTTTTGCGGGTTCCTGAAGATAGTTTACGGGTTTTGCGTACTTCTTCAATACCAACATTGAGAGTTTTTAACATTGCTTCATTTCCGATTTTGACAGTCACTCGTTTTGCTGTTTCCAGCAGTTTTGCTGCTTCATCGGGGTTACTATCGGCAACTGCTGCTGCATTATCGACCAATTGACCAATATTGCACTGTTGTACATATCCCATGACTTCAGGATTTGTTTGAGCAATTCCACCTTGTCCGGCAACCAACTGGACAACAAGGTTTTGAGGGGGTAGTTCTCCTCGTCGCTGCTGACCTGGAACATCGTAGGTCAAACCTAGTTGAGCAATACGAACCCGTGATTGCGCTCTGCTATCAATATCAAAATCAAGAATAAAAATAGTATCGTCATTAGCGAGAGCGCTGCCGATGAGATAGGGGTCTTGAGTAAGAGGAATATCGGCGCGGTCTGGATAAACACGGCTGAGTCGTTGCAACTTCACCCCTTTGACAGTACGAACACTAAGTTTGAGGTTATTGATAACTTCAGCTTGAGCTTGTTGTACTTCTTGAAAAATAGTCTGTGGCAGCTCAGAAATAGGGATGTCTGTGGTTCCAGCATTACTTGCTCTTTCAACAACGTTAAACACTCGACCTCCAGTGTTATCGCTTAAATATACTAACAAGTCTTCGTTGTAGTCACCGACACCGAGAGCAGTAATAGGAATTCCAGCTTTGGCAAATTCTACCGCTAGTTCTCGACAGTCAGTTTCATCAAATGTCTCTCCATCCGTAAAAATGAGTGTGCGACGACTGCTAAGAACAGAGTCTTTCAAGAGCTTCAGGGATTCTTCCATTCCCAAAGCCATCCTTGTACCACCACTAAAGCTTCGCAATTTGGAGATAGCATTTTGAAGAGTGGCAGTATCTGTGGCAGTAGTCAGGGGCAACACAACTGATGCTGAGTCATCAAATTGTACTAGGGCAATACGATCGCGAGGGTCTGCTTTTGTATCAGTGACGAGGCGATCAAGAGCTTCGACAACAATATCAATTTTTGGCCTCCCCACTTCACTATCATCATACATCGAACCACTGGTATCAATAACAAAGGTGAAGGTTGTCGAGGGACGACTTGCTGAAACAACGGCGTTCGGACGCAGTTTTAGCATGACAAACAGTTTTTGTCCGGGGGTATCAGCAGCTAGAAATTCTCGATGGGGGGTAATGGTTACGTCAAGCATATTTTTTTGAATAATAGGTTTAGTTAAATATCAATGGAGGAAAAGCTCCATTCTTTGGGCAAATTTGACTTAGATCGGGAGGAAATAAATCGGGAATTGAAAAATCTCCTGGGTCTTGAAGTCTATGAATATTATCGAATTCGAGTGTAGGGAGATTGAGGCTGAGACTGGTCAAGCGATAGCCCCTGTAGATGTCTTCCATCCAAGTTTCAACAATGGTTTCTAGATGGTAATCATTAATCGAACAGGATGTTTTTTTTTGGAGAGTTGAACGCAGTTGTTCGCGAAATTCTGGATTAAATAAGCGTTCTGGATTATTTTCTAACTCATAACCCAAGTCTAAACTGTATTCTACTGGATTTAAGTTTGGTTGACTTTCGTTCGCAATTTTAAGGATGTATTTTACCATAAGTTAAGGATACTTTTTATCATAATTTTTATTTGCAAAGTTAAATTCTTTTGAACTAATTATTAAAATACTTAAGAACTACTTGAGAATATTTTTTTGTTTGATTTCTAATAATACATCTCCAAATTTACGACTTGAGCCATCTAAAAGTTCCTGTTTTAAAACTTTCATACTTTGAAACTTCGGGTGTTCTTGAATTGAGGGGTCAAATTCTAAAATAACTTTTCCCTCGTCAATAAACATCTTAGCAAACTTTGCCGGAAAGCCAGCATCTCTTGATAAATAAACATGAGCATTCCGGGAGCTACCAAGTTCAATGGGTTCTTTTCCCAAAGAAATAGTCGTAGATTCTGAATTGCTCCAGCGAACCAACAATACTGCCTCCCGGTCTAGTTGCTCGCTCAGAGCGATCGCTAACCCAATGCAAAATCCTAAAACCGCCGCTCCTGCCAAACGAGCTGGAATCACACCTACCACTGCATCAAGTAATAGAAAACAAGTCGCTCCTAAAACGCCCCCCAACCCTCCAGCAAAAAAGGCTTTGTCACGAGGTAGGTTAGGAACAAATAGGGACATCCCACCACCAACAAGGGTTCCGAGAAAAGTCCAACCTGTCATTCGAGCTACAATTGCTAAAATCGGGAGGTTAGCGGTTGGCAGAAACGCCAATTGACCAATAGTCCCACCAACCATTCCAGCAAGAAAACCACTCCCACTTCCCAGAGCAATTTCTTGGCTCGACAGCAACCGACGGCGGAGGTTATAGTTTTGTCCAACGATTAAGGCCAATCCAATTCCGAGAGCAAGAAAACCTGTCCATACTCCTATGCGGAAAGTGCCGAAGACTAAGCCGTAATCACCACCTTTGTCAGATAGTTGTTGGATTGCTCTTTCAGCAGACCGGAAAGCTTGGTCTATTCCTCCAGAGTTAGCAAAAAACACTAGGTTTGGATTTCCTGTCAAGGAGGTGAGATAGTTACTGTCTGCATCTCCTGTTCCTACCGCCACCAGGTTAATTCCTGTAGCTCGGATTTGTTGAGCCATGGATTCTGATGCCCCAGGGTTGTTGGGTTGACCGTCTGTAAACAGGAGGATATTGGGAGCGTTTCTGTTTTGCAGAAGAGAAGCGACTGTGTTCAGACCTTGAGAAAGATTTGTACTTCCAGATGGTCTGAGATTGGCGATCGCTTGTTTGAGTTCAGTTTCATCGGCATCAAAATTGGTCAGAACTCGCGAGTTGCTGGAAAATTCTACAATAGCTAATTTATTAACGGTTAAGTTTTGTCGGTCAACAAATCCGGTAGCTGCTGCTTGAACTTCTGAAAGTTTGCCACTTCCCATGCTAGAAGAAGTGTCGATCAGGAGAACGACAGCTTGAAGTTTGGGAGGTCGTCTGGTAACAGACAGCCATATTTCACCGAATATTGCAGCAGCTATCAGACATCCAGCGCCACCAAATATTCCGAATAGAATTGGTTTAGGGAGTTTTTGAGTAAAGTTTTGTAAGTTCATTATCATTTATTTTTTTGAGGTTAATATATTGATACATTATGTTTAGTTAAACTTATTGAATAACTGGTTGTTTTTTTAGTAGATTTTCCCCCTTATAAACACTCAAGTGAGAATTATTAATGATATATTTGTATGTTTTATTGATAGCAACATATCCTTCGCCATATTGGTTAGCAGAAAGAAAAATAGAATCATGATTTCCTGTTTTTTGAATTCCGTGGTAATATAATTTACCTTTTTTCTTATAAATAAATATCTGATTACTATTTGTCTGAAAACAATCTACTAAATTTAAACCATTTGCTTTGACATTATAACTATCATCTAAAGGCTCATCACACTGTTTGTCTATAACTTTGGTTGTTTCTGTGTTAGGTATTGTTTCTGTATTAGGTTCAGACAATTTCATTTCAATCTCGAAAGTTGTAGTTCCTTTTAAGGAAGCGAGATAAACAGCATAGTTTCCGTTCACTGGTAATTCTACTCCAGAAAGTAATTTTTTATCTGGAGTATAAATCCAAACACAGAGTTGATCGTTATAGCTATAGCTCAGTTTTTGTCCCTTTTGTCCTTTAAACAAAAACCCAATATCATCATCAGAGCTAATTTTTCCTGTTTTCTCAACTGCTTGTCCGTCAATATCGATCATCTGTGGATTTGTCAGACTTCCTGAAGGTGTATCAGGACATTTTGTGTCTGGGTTTAAAGTAACTTTTGTGTTGTCGATTTGAGAAGTATCTGATTGAGAAATGTCTGATAAAGAAATGTCTGATAAAGACTGACAGCTACACAAACCCAAAAACAGAAAAACCAGGAAATACCCAATTTTAAGTTCCTTTAAACATAAATAAATTTTTTCGGCTTTCTTGAACATAAAATTTTACCATCCTTATAGAATTGGTTTAGGGAGTTTTTGAGTCAAGTTTTGTAAGTTCATTGTAATTTTTTCTCCTGACAGATAGCCATTAAAATTTATTTTTGTACTGCCCAAAACTATTATCTGCAAATACTTTTAGATTTATTCAGCAATCCCTAATTAATTATTGAAAGCACTTTCCTAAATTCCTAAAACTTTGTATCTCATCAACATTAGTTGTGAGAGAACCAGGGAAATCTCCTACCCCTGTCCACCATTCTATCATAGACTAATCGTGAAATATCTGGGAAAATTTTCTCGTCCTCTGCATATTTTTTGTTGTTTCCAAAAATCACTAAAATATAATTAGATGTTCGATCAGGACTATGTATAATTGCTGCATCTTGACGACTGCCAGAATACCAACCAACTTTAGAAAAAACCTGAGCATCTTCCGGTAACAATTCAGGGAAAAAACCCTGGACAGAATTATATTCTGTATTTTCCCAGTAACTCCGATCTAAGTTGCGTTTCATAAAACTTTTAATTTTTTGGCTATGCTCTGGGGAAACAGCTTTTGTATATTCGATTTCATAGAGTAAACGTGCAACATCATAAGTTGTAACATAGTTTCTTTCTATTTTATTTGGTTTCTGTCGCATCTTTAAATCGAAATCTTGCGGACTCATTAAATCGAATTTTGGAATCGGAAAATTTTTCTGGCTTAAATTAATGTTTTGATATCCAGCACTTTTAAAAAAATTATTAACAGACAAGCGTTTATTATGCCAATCATTAAATTCAGAATCCGGTAGTTTTTTGTCCGATCTAGTATTAGTTATTACATCTAGAACATCACTGGCAATTTGATTATCAGACTTATTAATCATTTTTTCTAAATGTGCTTCAGGAATTGTACCTGGAGCAATAACTCCTTTTTTCTCTTGAGCATAATATGCAACAATCCAAAATAGCTTCGATATACTAGCGGGAAATCGAGGCATTTTATCTTGATAATAAGCATAAAGACAACAAGTATCTTGACTCAGATCGATCAGACTAATTGATAAGTCTGTTGATGAAAATCCACGTTTTTCAACCTCTTGTATCACTTCCTCAATAATTGCCTGAAGTTCCTGATTTCTATATGAAATAAAGGGAGGTTGTCTGTTGACGTTATAGCTTAATTTGGTGGGAAACTGCACAGATGTACTAGGAACATCGGGTGAACTTAAAGGTGGTCGATATATTGAGTTTTCTTGACCTGAATATCCCGGTGATAATCTCGAATTGGAACTCGGTGTGAGCAAAGACATTTCATTATCCAAACTAACCTCTAATTGATAATCAGTAGGACTATTTTGAGCTGACAAAATAATCGTATATTCTCCAGGTTGAGTTAAGTTTTGCTTCCTTTCTCCATGAATCACAACATCTCTAGTGCTATTGGGAGCTTTGAGAATTGTTTTAATACTGGTGTTTAATTTCAAGCTGGAACTAGCTGTTACCTGAAATTTAAAGCAATGGGACTCGGATTTTTTTAAATATCCATATTTGAGATAACTTGATTGTACTAAATCCAGAAAATCTTCTTGGGTACAAACTGAATTTTGATTTCCTGCTACTTGGCGAACGCTACTTTTGAGACTAGGGAGAAGATTTACCACCAAGAGAACTCCAGATATTCCTATGATCAAACTACCGAGGACAAGAGAAACTCCCTTGAGTCTTCGGCGTTTGTGATGTAGGCGTTTTTTATAAAAATTGGGTTTAAAGTCAGGATGTTGCAATGTTAATTTGCCTTACGATAATCAAAAATTTTCCAATTTCCGTTTTCTTGAATCAGCGAATAGGAATAGCTTCTAGTGCTAGTTCCAGATTGCTTATAGTCTATACCATTTGGTCCATAGAGTGTTCTATCTTCGTAGACACTAACCGTTAATTCAGGTTGCGCTCCCGATACCGAAAAAGAAATTATACTTGCAATTCTTGATTCCTTATACTTGTAGTATGAATTGTTTCCACGCAACCAATCTACCGAACCACCTGTTTTCGTAATATCTGTGTACAAAGGGCCTGATGTATAAAGATATTGACGAGCGGGAGTAGTATCGAAAGGGTGAGCAAAAACACGATTTTTAGAACTCAACCAGTTATTTACTAACCTCACAGCTTCATCTTGACTCAAATTTACTCTGGAACGAGATTGAGAAGGAGAACTATAAGTTTGAGGTATGGGATAAGGTGAGGATGGTTGAAAGTTGTTTGAGTTTGAAACTGGTGGTACTGCAACTTGGGAAATCGGTGCAGAAACAGAATCGGACAATTTCATTTCTATCTCGAAAGTTGTAGTTCCTTTTAAGGAAGCGAGATGAACAGCATAGGTCCCATTAATTGGCAGTTCTACTCCAGAAAGTAATTTGTTATCTGGAGTATAAATCCAAACACAGAGTTTATCGTTATAGCTATAACTCAGTGTTTGCCCTTGTTTTCCCTGAAACACAAAACCAATATCATCACTAGAGCTAATCCTTCCTGTTTTCTGAACTGTTTGTCCATCGATATTGATCTGCTGTGGATTTGTCAAACTTCCCGGTGGTGTATTAGGACATTGTGTGTTTGAGTTGCGAGTAACTGTTGTGTTACTGATTTGAGAAATATCTGGTAGAGACTCGCAGCTACACAAACCAAAAAACAGAAAAACCAGGAAATACCCAACTCTAAGATCCTTTAAACTTAAATAAAATTTTTCGGCTTCCTTGAGCATAAGATTTTACCATTTGTCTATAAATAATGAATGTGTAATACTAAATCCGGTTATCAAAAGATATAGCGCTGTGCGCAGGCAACAGCTCCGGAAAGCAACAGCTCCGGAAGGGGGAATAAAAAACCGATAATATAAGACTTTTAGCTATTGGACAGTTATTGTAATTTGTAAATATGCCAGCGCACATTGCTATACTTTGTCCATCTTCTCTAGTGCCACTACGCGGAAGTTAAAAGTCAATCATTTTTGATTTGTAATTGTTTTAGGATTTTTTAACTGGTCAGTTATTTCCGCTATCCTGCACTAGGTATTTTCCCATTTTCCCTACACTTCACCTCTATAAACCGGATTTAGTATAATTATTAATTATTAGGTAGTGTTAAACTTATAAAACTTAGTATTTTGCGGTTTCAGGGAAATGGGACTAAATGTCTAATAGACTTCTCTCTATAATTATATGCTATGATTGTAGTACCTGCCCATTTTTTCATCAAAAATCCTCTTCAGCTTCTTGCTTAAGTCCTTGACTCCAATTCCAGAAAGGTACAATTCCTCCTAACCCCAATACCAACAATACTAACGCCGTCATTATTAATCTAGTTTGCCGTGGCAGTGATCGCCCAAAAGCATTAATAGTATAAGACTTATCTGTGGTATCTACATCCTTGCCATTTACTGTAGCTGTCACAAAAACCTTGTGTTTAGACCCACGTTCTGGGTTGGGTTCCCGATAAACAATCTCGTATTCTCCTAACAGAGCATTAAGAAATAATTGCAATGCCTCCGCAATATCATCAGCATCACCAGAGAATTCTGAAATTCCTCCTGTTGTTTCTGCTATTTCCTCCAAACGTTTAGCATCCACAAACTCTTCATCAGGAACAGGTTTATATGGATCGTCTGCTGTTTCAATATCAGCACGGGTTGCTGGCCGTCCCAAACCGTACTTTTCTCCTAGCTCTTCCGGCGTTAAACCATATCCCAAAGTGTGAACAACTATATTATCGTTACTCTCCAGTAAATCAATTAACCTCCTAAAATCTCGTTCTTCGTTAGGTTTGTTATGGTAGCCGTCAGACAGTAAAATTACTGATAGTCTAGGTTCCGGTTCCGTAGAATCTTCAGGAAGATAAAAGTCCGTATCTTCTTTGTCACTGAGCAGGCGAATAGTTTCTTTGAGGGGGTCGTAAATATTAGTGGATGCACAAGGAGTTTTCTTGGCCAGATTGTCCAGAAAGTTTTTTTGTTTGGCATCGTCCGCAGGGAAAAATTGAGATTTGATATCCTCCTGCTTCACATCATAACTCTCACATTTTCCTCTTCCTTCCCCAAAAGGAATAATTGCTACCTTGGTATTGCCACCACGGGAACTGGTTGTTTCCAGAAATCGCCGCGTAGCTTCTATCGCTCCCTCAAGTTTCGTAGTACCACTACTGTCTTCTTCGTTCATACTCCCGCTAAAGTCTAGTAAAACTACAATCCATGCTGGAGGAGGAACAGTTTCTTCAGGATTTTTCCAGTCGATAAATTTTTTTACCTCTTCGTCATCGACGATCGCCTGAAAATCCTGTTCTTCCAGAAACATGGCCGGACGTTCTCCATCTTCAGTGACTTTAACACGGAGAGTAATTTCATCTTCCTTGACCGTGGGACGACCAACAATTTCAGCAGTCTGTCCCAAAACTGGACTGTTAAAACCTAGTATAGCTATAGCAAAACTACTAAGCCATCGGATCGAAAAAGCGGTTATAGAAGACCATACGGTAGCATTCGGGAACTTCGATATTATCATCTTTAGTATTAGTGTAGAAAGTAAGGACATAGTTATGTTTTAGAGGAATCTTACGACGGAAACTGAGTCGCGTTCCATTAATGGCAACGCTGTCAAAAAACTTTGGATTGGGATCTAAAACTGCGTTTTTTCCTTTGATACGGATGTCCGCAGCGTGCAGAGGGAGATGGGGAAGGCAGATATCAGCTTTGCTAGCTGAACCAATACGAATGGTTCCCTGGTTTGGAAGTTCCATAGACAAACCTTCCTCAATTTTGTCATCATCATCGTGTTCGTATTGAGAACGGTAACTGATAAACTTGAGCTGGGAACTGTCTATCCTGGGATAGTCTCGACTGAGGACTGTCCGACGGGGATCGATATCGTTGTATTCTTCTCCTGAATACTCAAATCCACTTCCTGCTCTCAATGCTGGCAAATAACTGGGGGTAAAGTTGGTAATACTAAAGGCAATTCCCAAACACAATCCCAGAATAGCAAAGCCAAAAGGATCTTCGTAAGATTTGAAAGCTTCTGGCATAGTTCCCTGAGTTCGACGCACTAACTCGAAGGCGCTGGCAGCTATGAGACTGGCAATACTAGCTGCGAAAACGCTAAGAAAAAGGCGTTTTTGAAAGTATTTGGGGTTGCCAACTTCAATGCTACGCCATCGCCAGCTAAACCCTTCAGCGAGACCAACAGAAGCTCCTACTATCAACCAACCACAAATGCGAACAATGACAGGGGAAACTTCTATTCCGGGAGCTAAGAGGATTTGGTAAATGCCACCTGCTGTTAAACCAGAGATAATTCCTATACTGAAAGCGATGAATAAGGGAGCGGGTAGCATCCGCAGGCTAACTTTAGGACGAGTGGGGTTACTAACTAAGATTTCGTTAGCAACACTGCCGATCGCGAGGGAGATAGCGATGCAGGGAAATAGGATGATTTCGGGAAAAATGTCAATTTCGGCTTCGGCCAAGAGATTAAATAAGCCAAAGTCACTGAGGAACAGTTGTCCGATGTTCCATCCTAGAAGGGCAGAAGTTATGCCGGACAGAGTATAGAAGTAAGGTTTCATTGTGCGCCACGTTGTTGTGCTGGACTAGATTGAGTCTTTTGGAGTTATCAAAAGTTAAACATTCCTGGCCTTGGTAATTGGTAGGATGATTTTCTACTAGGGGTGATACTCATCACTTACTCTGGCTAAATATTTAGGGGTCTCAGAAACAAATTACTCTTAAAGTTTCATCAGTTGATTTCCCAAGGCCATCTTCTTCGTCGTATACGATCTGGTGTGCGAGGTTGATTACTTTGCGATTCTGAAAGTTCTAAGCATTCACGAATATCTTCTTCTAACCATTTTCGCGTCTGTCCTTTATCTTTGCCTGTTGCATTTTTCAGAGAGATTACTCCATCAGCAAGAATGCTCCTTGCACCTTTTCTTAGCTGATATTCCCTGATAGCAGTACTAAATTCGGCCCATTTTTGCTCTTCTTTCCCAACATCCCCGTATTGAAAATCTGTAGGCAGTCCTAGCTTGTCTTTGATACAAGATATTACAATTCCTTTTGAGTTTATATTGCTTTTTTCTTTATAGAAATCATCTTTAATTGTTTGAGGAAAAGGATTTTCTGGAAAATTTCTAACTTGAAGTTCTATTTCTCCTTTTAAATCATCTACTATTGCCTCAATTGCTGAATTGGTCATATTATATTCTGGAGAAGGAGAAGCTTGTACACGTTTTCCTTGATCGCCTTCATTATTATTGTTATTTGGAACAGGAGTAGGTTCAGAAGTAGATTGTTGATTGTTACTATTGTTTGCGTTATTAGATTGTTGATTGTTATTATTGTTTGTGTTATTAGGTTGAATTTGAGCTGTCTCTGAACCAGCAATTAAACTCGGCCACCTTACAATTATACCCAATGCAAAACCTCCAGTAAATACAGCCAACAAAATAATCAAAGCCATAAATCTCGACATATTAATCCCTCCAATATCAACAGTTCCACAGAAAAAAAAATAAACTTCCTCTGTTAATTCCTTAGCACGATCTCCTAAATTTTTCCTTCGATAAATCTTCTTTTTAAAAAGTACGATTTCTGATTTGTTCGTTGAAAGTTTATCAAATAATGGTTTTGGAACACTTCCCTCCCCTATTTGATAGAAAATAGCAACCAGTCTTGCGGTTCCTACTTTCTCAAACAACTTCGCCAAACTCTTATAGTTAGGATCGTGTTGTTCTGGCGGATACCAAAACTTATTAATTTTATTCAATAAACGACTCCATTGGGGATATTGAACCCTCAGAGACTGCAAATTCTGCTTCTGCCTCTTTTCAATATAATTTCCCATAAGACTGAGGACAGCCTCCAACTCCTTAGAAAGCGATTTTTGGTAAAGCTGACTCCACAACCCTGAATCAGTTAATAACAACTGAGATTGTTTGAGAATTTGCGGCTCATCAACCAAGCAATCAATTACATAACAAATACCAAATTTGAGCCTTTCTGAAAGGTTGGAAAAATCATCAGTAAATTTAGGTGCTTCCCGTAACATCCATTTTTGTAAACTTAACGAAGTAGCGTAATGTGTTTTCCATTCCTTTGATTCAGCAAGCCAGTCCAGAAAATAAGGCAAAAACTGTGGAATTAACATTGCTTTTAACGTCAACAGTCGCACATAGCGATCGCCATAAAGATTTTCTCTGAAAGCTTGAGAAGCTCCCTCCTTATCTAAAATAGATTCCCAATATTTATCATTGAGTTGCGAGTTTCCCAGAGCATTTTCTAAAGTCTCGATATGTTCCCGCCTCACCCTAACATTAGTAACTGCTTTAATTGCTGTTTTAATCCCAGATTCTCCGGATGTCAGCACTGGCAAACTTTGACGGCGGTTTAAAACTTCCCTGATCACCATTTCTGCTTGATCATCAGCAGGATAAATCACTTGAAAATACTCCGGTCGTTCCAACATGGCCACTTTATAAGCCCATGCGCGATCGTCATTAGGTGGCAGATTTCGGGTCATTTCATTTAATCGCAATGCTGCACAAGGCTTTTCATTAGGAACAAGGATTGGTAGTGATTGGTTCAACATCTCCCGAAACTCCTCAGTTAACCGAACCTCCTTAGGACTAAGATTTGCTTGGTGAGGTTGACCGATATCTCTACGATCAAAAGGATTGAACACTCGTGGTTTCCCCATCCAAAGCAAAATCGTTTCAATACGTCCATCTCCCTGAGACAGAAAATAACGGTATAGGGACACCCCCCGTCCGCGATCGTCACGACCCCGCGTCACCACCGCTACTACCGACCATATTTCCCCGTATCCTCTTACTACTCGTCCCACCATCGCCGGGTCTGCTGTCACCACCCCTTCTGCTAAAGCAAACTGGCGATTAGCAATAGAATCTAACACCGCTTGCGGAATCGGGTCAATTGTCCGGTTCATATATTCTCCGGTAAACCCCCCCGATTCCCATCCATTCGGCGTACCTTTTACCTCAATTCCCGTACTAAATTCGTGAATGTCTATTTTATTCTGCATAATCATAACTAGAAAAAAATTTAGCCTAAGTAAATTATAAAAGAAGAAAACTCAGCCTAATCTCGGTCGAGTTCCGAGTGTCGTTGTCCGGTACAAAGCCAGTAAATCGGAGATACTAAACCAAACGGTCGCCAAAGTTTCGGCTTTTTGATTATCGAAGTCGTTCCATGTCGCGATCTTTTCAATCGCATCGAGTTTGGTTCTGGGTAATGTTGCCCTAAAACTCCGAATGCCGAGGTTGTAAAATATTCTACCGTACCTGTACTAGATTGAGACCAAGTTTCTAGTTGAGCAGACAACTTCGGAAATCTTGATGCCACTTTTTTCGGTTGATGTCGATTAACCCACAATTCAGACTGTTCGCATTTACTCAACACCAACGCAATACGTCGATGGTTTGTCTCCATATCAGAGCGCTCTATTTCCATCAACAACTTCTCCATCCCCATAGCAAACTCGTTATCCTTGCGATGACTTGTGCCATCAACCAACATTAGTAACCCTCTTGCCAAACAGCAATCTCCGAGATAATCTTCTAGCTTCGGGTCTCCTTTTTTATAGAGGAGGTCGGAGAAAAACTCACCTGCGTAGTCTTTGCAACTGATATTAAGTTGAACTAATTTACTTGAACCCTGCAACCAAGAAAAGCGGTCTTTTAAAGTAATGCTGAGGTTATAATCTTTTACTTCATTGATATCAGCATTCAGGTCAGTTGGTTCAAGTTGTAATCCCTGTTCCAGAATATCTCGTGCTTGGTCTATAAGTTCTTGTGCTTCTTCACCAATGGGCGTAATACTTTTGACTGGACTCTCCCGACTAGCATTAGGCCAGTAAGCCAAAGAGGCCAGATAAGCAGTTTTTCCCGAACCGCGATCGCCAATAATACGCAATACCGAATCATTCCCTAAAGCTTTTGGTGCAGAACTTGAGTTTAGTTTTTTTTGTTTGCCAAATAAAACCATTTATCTTTTTGTATTATTATCAAAATAATTGGGTCTAATACCCCGCCTTTTAAGGCGAAATATTTTTGGAGGTTTGCTCAAATCCCCGTTACAAAAATAACTTCTGACTTCGTTAAAAGGTGTACGGGTATACGACAACACCAAGGGGAAGTCAAGAAAAACCTGCCATTTTTCATTCCCGACAGAGGTGGCTAAAAGTGAATAATGAAATTTCGCCATTTCCCAACTCTGACTAGCGACTTAAACCATCTCCCCACACTTCCCACACTTCCCCTCCCTGCAATATTTCTAAGACTTATGGGTAAGGGATAGTTCCCTCGCAGGGAAGGGAGTTAGGGGGTTAGGTTTTTTCACAGACATTTTCAAGCTAGACACGCTACTCTACTACTGCTACGATTTTACTTTAACAGTTAATCCGCTCTCCTTATTTAACCAACAAAGGGGTTCGATGAGATTATAGGGTTTCCAGCTATCTGGTGCGCGTAAAGTCGAAGCTCGTCCCCCACTACCGAAAGCATCATCACGGTTTGGTCGCGGGTCATAACGTCCTAAAACACCGAAGGTTGACAGGGCAAAAAATCCTAAATTTTGTTTGGGAATGCGTTTTTTGAGAGTTTTAAGAGTTTTTTTCAAATAAACACCGAATAGGTCGGTTTCAGGGTCAATGCGTCCTGGCCAAATTTCACCCCGCTCGCATTTACTCATCACCACAGCTAGGCGATAGTTATGGAGACGACCTTGTTCATCCATTATTTCTAGAAAACGACTCATAAGTTGACTGTAAAAATCATCTTTACTACTTTCCCATTCAGTAAACAGCAATAAACAGCCATCAACATCTGAGATTAAACATTCGTTGATAAACTCTTCATGAATATTATCTGCTCCGCTGGCATAGAGAATATTCTCAAATACCTCACCAGGATAATCCCGAACGTTAAGTAGAATGACACTTCTGGGTTGAAAGAGTCCGCCTTTTACTTCAATTTTAAAGGAGTAGTAGATCAGGTCATCTACGGTGTGAACGTAATTGCCAGTCCCGTCAAGAGATAACCCGTTCAAAATGGTATCTTTCGCTTGCTGCTTTAGTTCGCGAGACTCATCGTTTAGAGGTGAAACCGTGTATTTACTACTAGAACCTCCATAATCAGAATAGTAGCTAAGTCCAGCGAGATAAGTAGTTTTTCCTGAAGCTCGGGGTCCGATGATACAAATATTTCCCATAAGTTTTTACTATAGTTAACTATCACTATTTAAGGTAAATTCCCAGATAAATCCAGGGTAGTTCCAGAAGGTCACGGTTATAGATGCTAGTGATGAAACACCTCACAGTTAAACCAGAAGTATATTGATTAAGTTGAGCAATATGGGAGCGAACAGGACGGAAAAATCGCTTGAAGATATAGTCATTGCGTTGATTCCAGTTCATACGGGAACTGTGGGGATGAAAGGCCAGTTTTTGGGCTTCCTGTTTCAGATCAATGCCTTGGAGTAAGTCCGCTTTATTCAGACACAAGGCAATATGCTTGACATTGGGACACTTATAACGGAAGAAATCGACCCAGTTATCAAACCGTCGCACCCACTGCTGTTGAGTAATAAAGTCATCAGAGTTGATTCCCATATCTTGACGGATAATTTCGCGATAGGGAGGGACAACTAGAATAACTCCTTGGCTACTATGAGCAGTTTCGACAAAATTGGCCCATTTGTCGGGATTATTTTTTTGCCAACTTGCTCGCCATATTTCTCCAGGGGTATCGATCCAGTCCGTGTAGATTGTTTTACGCCTAGTGGAAAGGAAAACTTCTATTTCTAGAGTCTCGTTATAGGTAGCTTGATCACCACTTGTACCACGAGTTCTCCCTGCTACATCATCCCACAGCAAAGCTTTTAGTTGGCTGTAGGGAGGGGAGAGAACTTTGACGTAATTATTACTACTGGGATTAGCTAGTTCCAGAGCAAGAGAAGTTTTACCTGTTTCTCGATCGCCGATATATATGACACCCATAGTTAAAGTAGTAACTCAAAGCTTGTCAGTTCCAGGTTCGGCAGAGAATGCAGGAGTTGTTGTTTTGAATTCATACATCATTTTATGAAACTTCTATCCTATATTACTCTCATTGGATTGGAAAATATTTCAAAGGAGGAATTTTTGTTATTGCAGAAAGCTAAGTACCAAAGCTAAACTATGTGGAAGAAAAAAAGGCTTACTTTTTATTCTCTCCAGTGACATAAATAGACAATTTGTTATTATAACATTCTAAATCTTCTTTGTCAAGCAAAACAATAGACAGGAGAAAAATTCAGAAGTTTCAAAGACAGGTTGAATAACGATTCACAGGTTTATATCATGTCTCAGTTGAAGCATTACCCCTTATTACCCCTTTCATTTCTGGAATGTTTTGCTACCTCTGACCTCTAAACAAAACTCTACCAGGCAATACTTCCTCTTGAATCTTTGCATATACTCGCAAACAGGCCAAAACTTCCCCTGGAGTCCCCCCGCTATCAAGCTCTAAATCATCCTTGGAGCGACTGAGAATATCAGCATAAGAACCCCATAAAGGACGAATTTGGACTTGATGACCAGTTTTTTTAGCGCGAGTACTTATAACAGCTAGTGTATCCCGGCATTTCTTTTGCAACTGACCCCACCAAGAGTAACGCTCTACTGGTGGTACATACACTAAAGAATGAATTGCCTCATCTAGGTCTAGTCTAGCTCGCAGCATTTCCAAGATATCGCCACTCTCCT
>JAAHGF010000057.1 GCA_010672585.1 Okeania sp. SIO1I7
GTTTTCTTAGATAATGACTTGCTTAACTTTCTATATTTCTTAATTCCTTTCTTTAGTGGCTTAGGAGCATCAACCTTTGTACCGTCACTAAATGTAGCAAAGGTTTTAATACCTAAATCTATACCTACTGAATTATCAGTTTTAGGTAATACTTCTGGTTGTATTTCCACTACAAAACTCAAGAAATATCTATGAGCTGAATCTTTGATTACTGTTACTGATGATGGAGGAGCAGGTAACTCTCTTGACCAAACTATTTTTAGCTTTCCTATCTTGGCTAAATAGACTTTATGTTCACCAACTTTAAACCCTCCCTTTGTAAACCTAGCAGTTTGCTTTGACTTTCTACTCTTAAATTTAGGAGGTTTGACAGGTTTACCTTTTCTTTCACCTTTAGTCGACTTGAAAAAGTTTTGATAAGCCTGGTTTAAATCATTCAAAGATTGCTGCAATGGTATAGCAGAAACTTCTGATAACCATTCTCTATATTCAGTTTTTTTAGCAGATGTGATAAACTGTTTTTGTAGTTCAGATAAGTTGGGTTTATTTTCTTCTAATTTATACTTTTCTTGGCAGGAAGCTAGACTATCATTCCAAACCACACGGACACAACCAAATAGCTTTGCGCTCTCGGTATTTTTGTCCCGGTGTTGGATAGATACGATACTTAAATCTAGCTTTCATAATTTGACTCTTGAACTAACAACATGATAACGTATCGATTGAAATAAAATCAACCCGTAATAAAAAGTCGCCCTAGAAGGGCGAGGCTTTAAACCCAATTTTTCGGTAAACAATTACAAATTTTTTTGCTTCTGAATTTTCTCCAATTGCCAATTTTACGATTAACCTCTTCTAGTTAATGTAAAGTTTTATAAATAAATATAGACAAAATTTACGCTGGCTTTTAATTTAAACATAATCAAAAATTTAACTGTAAAATTGTTTACAGAAAATCTATTTAGGAGATAAAAATAATGTTAGCTTTTATCGGAGGATTGTTCGCCGGGGTATTTGGTATCCTGGGAAATCTGCGGGGAAAGAAGTCTGATTATTTATTAGAATTTGACGATGCTAAGAGCACTAATGAACCGAAGGAAAAATCTACTCAGGCTAGTGTAGCAGCACCAGAACCTACTACAAAAAAAGAAACTAAACCTGCTAGTCCTGAAACTCCAAAATCTGAAACTCCAAAAATTGCTAAAGCCAAACTTTCTGAGGCTAAAAAAATTGCTAAAAAAGCTGAAGCTGAAAAAGGCACTCCTACAGTTGCAACACCACAGCCTCCTGGAACTAATATTAAAGTTTCCCAGGAACCAGAAGAGTTAGTATTATTTGCTCCTAACTTTTTAATGCCAAAACCTACAGCAAAACGTCGTCGCCCTGGTCCTAGCATGGGTATGTTTCGTGGTATGGCTAAGGATTTTAACCTGCCAAGATAGTATTCGATCAAGAACTTAAGAATAAAGGGGGTAAAAACTAGCTTTTAACTTTATATTTGCTATGTTAACCCCCTAATTTTTTAAGAATACTAATGTACTGTATAAATGAAAAGCTGGGTCCCACATTGTTTCTATTTTGCGCGATATATCAATGTAATATTTGAGGCGACTTAATAATTGAGTGTAATCTCGACTTGCGACTTCTCCAAAAGAAGTAAAATCAGACCAAGTTGTTACTTTAGCTAATTTTGGGTTAATCATATTTACTAAGTCATTCCATTTACTTCTATTAGTAGTTTGTAGTGTTAATAGGAATTCATCTTGAGTCTGAACTTTAGAAGTAATTCCTTTTTGATATTGATAATTTTGGTCACAAAATCTAATAATACTACGACGATTAGGAAGATGTAAATCTAATATCTTGGCATAATCTTGAGTCATTTGTTTATGACGGATTTTTTCGGAACGTCGTCTAGGATCGTAATCCATAGCATTCATAAAAATAGGTAATAATCCCTCAACTTTATCTACTACTTCTGACCACTGAAAATTTAAACCACCCATTTTATCTTGTTCATTTAGACAAACAATACTTGCTTCAGAAGAAGAAATAGATTGAAAATATTGAACTCTAAATATATTTATCTTCTCAATATCTGATATTTTTGCCCAAAATACAGGAATGCCTACTTTGAGCATTTCTTCACCATAAATTTTTAGTTCCCCAATAGCTCCAAGACGATAAATTCGCCAACCTCTACTTTGTAATTGCATTCTAGCTGTATAGGGGTCAATTTTCATAATTCTAGCTAGATTTTTGGCAGCTTCCTGTTTATTTTCTTTGCTAATAGCTTCAATAATAAGTAATCCTGGTTCGGTATTTTTGGGGTCAGATTTAGCAGTAGCGATCGCTTGTTGCTGGCGTTTTTTCTCTATAGTTTCTATTCTTTGTAAACCTTGACGTGCTTGTGCAACTACTTGTGGATTTGTGGCATCTTTCAGCAATTTTCTATAGAATTTTTCTGCTGATTCTAATTTATTTATTTCTTCATACCATCTCCCAATATAAAGTTGTACCCACAGATTGTGAGGGTGTTCTTTTTGTAATTGTTTTAGTAATTTGGCTGCCTGTTGATAGTTTTTTTGTTCTAGGAAAGTAGCAACTTCTTTTATTTCTTTCATATATAATGGTTCTATTTAAGCTGCTAGAAAATATCTCGGAAAAAGGCAAGAACAGGGAAATAATTAATAATTAATAATTAATAATTAATTATTAGGGCTGGCTGATTAAATCTCAAAGTACTGGTGAATAAAGGCATTAGCCTTTTTATCATCAAAAAAAGTGTACCTGTTTCAATTCACTTACCCTCAAAAAGTGAGTATTTTGGAGTGAGTATGGCAGAAAAATCAAAGAACAATTATTACTCCTATTTTCTCTGTCTTCCCCTCCTGGGAGGGGTTAGGGGTGGGTCCCCACACTTTGCTTTTTTCAGCAAACCCTAATTAATAATTACCTCTCATTGAAAAGAAGAGGATTGACGCGGTAAGAAATTACGCAATTTATGAGTGATAAACACTACTTATTTTATAGTTAATAGTTTTAATTTACTACATATATTGTTTTTGCGTAAGTCTTGTATAACATGAAGTTCTCTGCTGTTAAATCAAAGATTATAACGAGAGCTTGTCAAACAAAGAAGTTTCTTGTTTTGCTGGCGCAACGCTGCGCGAACACAGGCTGATTAATCTCATAGCCTCCACAAGCAGACAAGATGATACCCACCTCGTTTAACCCTTTATTTAATATTAATTGCAGCGTTTTCATCATCTATTCTAATTTTTCTACTTTCTACTTTGCTTTCTTAATCAAGATACTATCATTGCCATTCTGACATAGGCAATAGTCATAATTAAACATCTATAGAAAATATACTTCCTGTTTTCTCTTCTGAAAAGCTTTATCTGTAAGCTTTTTAAGGTTTAATAATTGCTGAAAAAACATAGATATAAATTAAACTTATAAATTCTTGTTAAATATATTTGAAATTTAAACTAAATTTTCCCAAAAAAGTTTAAATGAGCTATTTAGGGGAAAAATGGGGGTAATTTGGCTGCGATCGCGTCTACTTTGGCCATTACTTAAAAGTGTTGATATGTAAGAAATACAGAGTGGTTGCTTGTGAAGAAATTTTCGTGTATTTTTGAGGTAAGTAATTCGCTCTGCGTAAGTGCTTACTAAAATGAAAAAAGAAAATTAGTGAATGGAAGTGCGATCGCGTAATAGAACCCATTTAATATCATGTTCCCCTTCCAGGGGAGCTGCGCTAACGGACGGGTCAGTTATAAAAAAACTTTATCCCTTTTAACCCTTTCTTCCCTTCTGCCTCCAGCTCCCGCTGCCTTCTGCCTTCCTTCCTCCAAAGTGTAAGTATTCAACCGAACATGATATAACCCGCATTCCGCACCAAAAAATCTAGTATAAAAATATAAGTCAAAAGTCAAAAGTAAGAAGTAAGAAGAAAATTATAGTGGTCAATAGGAGTCAACGATTCAGTCAGTATAGCAATGAGCGCTGGTATATTTACAAATTGCAGGAGGAGCCAAATAGCTAAAAGTCTTATATTATCAGCAATTTATTCCCCTCCTGGGAGCAGGGCTGTTTCAAAGTATTGTAGATTAACGATTTAAGGAGAACGGGAGATGAGGGGATAGTTAAACAGTAAAATTTGCCAAAATTTGCCGATTTTGAGCGCCAATAAGCGTCTTTAAGCTCTGAGAGGATATTTGGTTTAATGCCGCTTAAAAGCCTCCATCCCCGTGTCTCCGTGTCTCCGCGTCCCTGTGTCTATTGAGAATGAAACAGCCCTGCCCTCCTGGGAGGGGTTAGGGGTGGGTTGCCTGTTGCCAGATGAGCTGTTGCCTGTTGCCTGCGCACAGCGCTATATTTAGGGCGTGGCTGATTAAATATAGAAGCATTGAATGATATTGGTTTTAGGGTTTTTAGGTATCAAAAAGTGCGAACTTTTAGGCTACTGAGGTTCAAAAATTGAGCATTTTTGGCTCTATGATGATAGAAGAATCACTCTTACTCTTTTTGTGGCCAACTCCTCTTTCACTCCTATCTCTCTTAACTCCTAACTACTCCCTATTCCCTACTCCCTACTCCCTACCTCCACAAAAAGACTTTTGAGCGCAAACCCTATTTAGGGCTTGCTGATTAAATCTAATTGATTTAACGGGAGAGGATGTCAAACTTTTCTTTTCTCTAATACAGCAGTAACTAGAGACAATGCAACTAAAGGAGCAGTAACTGCTCTGAGAATACGTTTACCTAGAGAAACAGCTTGGAAACCTGTAGCGATCGCTGCTTCTATTTCCACATTAGTCCAACCTCCTTCCGGACCTGTCATTATTACTATTGATTCTGGTAGTTGATTATCTAATAAATTTTCCAGTAAAGAAGAGTAGTTATTACGAGCGACACATATATATTTGTAATAATTAGATAAACTTTGATGATCGAATAATGATAAAGCTGCCGAATATTCCATAGTTTCTCTGATTATTGGAACTACTTGACGCTCTGATTGTTCAGCAGCTTCACGGGCAATTTTTTGCCACCTTTGTAACTTTTGCGGACTAGGTTTTAGTAAAGTTCTAGAACTTATAACTGGCAAAATATGAGTCACTCCTAATTCTGTACTTTGCCGAACAATTTCATCAAAATTATTTCCTTTGGGTAAGGCAGAAATTAGAATCAGCTTTATTGGTAGTTCATTTTGAATAAAAATTTCTTTCTCTAAAATTGCATTGACTGTACTTTTTTTAGAGGTTTCTGCTTTAAGTTTCGCTAACCAAGAATTACCTTGACCATCCATTACAATAAATTTGTCTCCTTCCCTTAGTCGTAACACTCGACTTAAGTAATGCTGTTGTTCAGCACTTAGATGTACTTTCTGTCGCTCAATTTGGTGGGGGGCGATCGCTAATCTTTGCAAATCAGCCATATCTAGAAAAAAATTTAATTGTTCAAACTTGGTTATTCTTACATTAGACATCTCCTCCAAAAGAGGGATTAGGGAGTAGGCGGAAAGAATTAATGATTTATGTACAATAATTAATTTGATTTTTGATTATTGGAGATGTCTATTAGACTTCTGGCGGTCGTTAATCTCAAAGCCTTGTCATATCATCTCCGATTGAATATTTATAAATAAGGGAGTAGGGAGAATATCAGTAGATTTGCTCTGTATAAGAAGATAGGTTTTTTTCTTGATATAATACTTGAGCAAAAACTTAGTTTCAATCAGATGTCTATTTGAATATTTATAAATAAGGGAGTAGGGAGAATATCAGTAGATTTGCTCTGTATAAGAAAATAGGTTTTTTTATTGCTAATTATCTAGACTTGATATAATACTTTGAGCAAAAACTTAGTTTTAATCAGATGTCTATTATTAAATCTAAAGCTGATTTATCAAGTAAATTTTCAGAAGCTGAGTTAGTTACCAGACAATGCCAATAAACATCTCCATAAAAAGTTCTAAAACTCTCATGCTACTGTGCCAAAATCGGTATTTATTGAATTGACTGGGTAGTAAATTTATTACAGCTCCTTGAAATTGAAATTTCAGATTCACCACTGTAAGCATTCAGCTATTAGCATTCCGGAGGAAATGCTTACTCACTACTACATCATATTTTTAACCTAGAAATACTGAAAAACTGTTTGGGTGGGAGGGGTTTTTTCTCTGCCTCTAATTTTAATTAGAGGACAATTACTACCCATAATCTCCCACAAAATTTCAGTTTATTGGAGTGAAAAATCTATTCACTATTCTTGCTTAAAATTAGTTTCATCTGTAGCAGGTGAGTTTTCGTCATTCCTGATTTTCTCCAAGTATTCTGCAATTGCTTCAGTTGCTAATTGAACTACTGGTTTACCCTGACGTTTTGACTCTTCTTTTAGCTTGGTATAGATTTCATCTCTAACACTAACCCGATGCCGCATTTTACTCGTATCTTTTGGCTTTTCTGGAAGAGTTGGTTGACCAGTTTCTGGAGAAAAATTAGAAGGGGTAGTTGATTGACTAACCTCTTGACCAACACTAGAAGAGGGTGGCTGACCAGCTTCTGGAGAAAAATTAGAAGGGGTAGTTGATTGACTAACCTCTTGACCAACACTAGAAGAGGGTGGTTGACCAGCTTCTGGAGAAAAATTAGAAGGAGTAGTTGATTGACTAACATTAGAAGGGATTGGTTGACTAGCTCCTTGACCAAAACTAGAAGAGGGTGGTTGACTAGCTCCTTGACCAAAACTAGAAGAGGGTGGTTGACTAGCTCCTTGACCAAAACTAGAAGAGGGTGGTTGACTAGCTCCTTGACCAAAACTAGAAGGAGTAGGTTGACTAGCTTCTTGACCAAAACTAGAAGGAGATGGTGTTGTAGTACCTGCCACTTCGCCAGATACAGAAGTGTTTACTGGTTGGGTTTCATTTACTGTTGATGGAGTTACCGACGGAGTACTCTCAACGGTAACGGGCGAATTTACCGGAGTATTAATCAGATTCATTTCCTGATTATTTTCTTGATTTGTAGTTACCTCTTGTTCTTGAGGTTTAGTTTCTGGAGTTGTTTCAGTAACATTAGTAACTACTGGAGTATTATTTTCAGAGTTGGTTGAGGTCAACATTGAATTGTTAATATCTGTATTCATTGAGAAACTAGATTGATAGTTGGTTACGAACTGACGGATGGTTTCAATACCAACACGATTGCAGAAATCGCCGAAACTCTCATCTGGTTGGCGTTGTTGTTTGAAATAGATAAATATCGATTCCAACTCAGCTTCCAGATCATTGATATGTAATTTGTCTACATAAGTCTTTGCCAGTCGTGTTTGATTGGGTGAACCCCCCAACCAAATCTGATAAGCATCAGGAGCACTACCGACAAATCCTAATTCGGCCATATAGGGTCTAGCACAACCATTGGGACATCCTGTCATTCTAATTACAGGATGCTCTTGTTCTAGTCCCACCTTGTCCAACAATAACCGAATTTGTCCCAGTATACCAGGTAAGGCCCTTTCTGATTCGACAATTGCTAGTCCACAAGTTGGCAAAGCTGGACAGGCCATGCTATAGCGTACTAAGGGTTCAATATCTTTTTCACTCCTGACACCATGTTGAGCCAGAATTTGTTCTATTGCTTGTTGCTGCTGTGGTTGAATCTCATAGAGGATTATGTTGTGATTCGGTGTTAACAACATGGGTAGTTGAAACAACTCAACAATTTTCCGCAGTGCTGTTTTTAGCTGAAATGATTCTTCATCTTTAACACGACCATTTTCTACAGAAATTCCTAAAAATAGCTTGCCATCTCCTTGTTGATGCCATCCCAGAAAGTCCAAATATTTCCATTCTGGTAAAGGTTTAAAGGGGGCAATGGATTTACCAAAGTATTCTTCTAACTTGGCCTTAAATTTTTCTACTCCCCAGTCATGGACTAAGTATTTCATTCTTGCATGGCGACGGTTGCTGCGATCGCCATAATCTCTCTGAGTTGCGACTATAGCCTTGATTAATTCATAAATATCTTCCTTGGCCACATACCCAATCTCTTGGGCCAAACAAGGGAAGGTTTCTTCTTTTCGATGAGTTCTACCTAGACCACCCCCTGCTAAAACATTAAACCCTTCTAGTTCTCCTGCCTCATTGGTAATTACAACGAGGCTAACATCTTGAGTGTATAGGTCTACGGAGTTGTCTCCTGGTACGGTTACAGCACACTTAAATTTTCTCGGCATATAGTGAGTACCGTAAATAGGTTCTTCACTATTAGTGAATATTGTGCCGTTACTATTAAGTTGTCTAGCAGCTTTTATTTCAGGATGTTCTTCTGCGCTAATTACTTTTTCCCCGTCTAGCCAAATTTCATAATATGCACCTGTCTGTGGTGTTAATAAATCTGCTATTTTATTCGCATAATCTTTTGCATATTCATATTCGCGACGGTTTTTATATGGAGCTGGAGGAGACATTACATTCCTATTTAGATCCCCACAAGCTCCTAGGGTAGATCCCATACTTTTTATAATAGATGATATAACCGTTTTTAGATTTTTCTTTAAGATGCCATGCAACTGAAAACCTTGTCTGGTTGTGACACGAAGTGTATCATTACCATATTCATTAGATAAACGATTTAAGGTCAGAAAAAGTTGTGGTGGAATAAACCCACCTGGATTTCTAGTGCGAAGCATCATTTGATAATCTTTTCCTTGCCCTTTCACTCTATTATCCCGGTTATCTTGTTGGTAAGAACCGTGAAATTTGAGTATTTGAATAGCCTCTTCTGTAAAGTGGGTTGTATCTTCTAGCAGTTGAGTTGCTAGGGGTTCCCGTAAGAAGTTGCTATTTTCTTTTATACCTTCTACCTTAGAAGGTTTGTGCTCTTTGTTTACTAAATTTTCAGATGGAGTTGTCATTTTAAAGTTGCTAATAGCTACTATTTGAGTAGAGTTACTGTATTCAATATTCCTTTAATCTCATAATTAGGAATGTGCTTTGCTTGATTTTATTTATTGATAATTCAATTTATGTTTATTTTTACTAATCTTTTGATTATTAGCATTTATAATAATTTACCATTAGTTTACAAGTAACTCATTAGTCTTTTATTATACTCTCATATATCCGTACTTTGTCAACCTTATAATAATTAGTAGTTTCACTGATATTTTTTTCGCCTTGAAAACATACAGTATTTGATTTTTCTTGATTATAGAATTTTCAGTATTAGTCACACTCAACTATTTTCGTTCTAAAAATGCCTAATTCACTTATGTACCAAGAAGAAAACTATGTCGTCTTAGAATCAAACAAACCTGAGCAGTTTATGACAGGTTTAGAACTATTAGAAAAATTGCGCTCTATTTTAGCTCAACAACAACAGAATTTACCTAGAGATTTACAAAAGTTATCTTCCCTAGATGCTCAAGCTCAAAAACTGAGAGATACCTATTGTGAATATGAATTAAGCAATGGTAATTTTATACAATGGTATGTGGTGCGTTTGGAAAAGTAAGTTCCTACCATAAGATGTTGATTCATTTCTAATATATCCACCCCCCAGCTAAGGGAATTTTTTCAATAACATTTTCTCTTTCCTGTAGCGGAACGCGGAACAGGGTTTTATCAGTTATCAGTTAATGTTTTTAACAGGTTCATAATTGACTCCTACTATTTAGTTAACAGTTAAAAGTTATAAGTTTCCCACTCCAATAGACCATTTTTTTTGCTAATTAAACGGATTTAATATTAAGTTTTTGAGGTGGATTAGGATAGGGAGTATCGGGTATAAGGATATGACTTCTTCTAGCTAAAATTTGGGAGATACAGTTTCAATGGTGAACTACTTACTGATAACTGAAAACTGTTGCCTAATAACTATTTAACTAACCCATTATCAACCTGATCGTTGTATTGATTCAAAAGCAGGTCTTTATTTGTGAGCTTTATGCAAACTTATTAATTTTGCTACATTTGACGACCTTTATAAAGAATATTTTCTTCACCAACTTGTCGATGCAACTATCTAAAAGATTACTTTTTGACAATACTTCTACAACAGAAAATAAATTTATTTTTGATTAAAGATTATATATTTGATAATTGGCAGTCCTGCAACGGTAATAGTGGGACTTAAACGCTCGTAGAGCCATAAAATAGTCTTAAATCCCACATTCCGCACCACAAAATGTAGTATAGAATCAGGAGACAGGAGACAGGAGACAGGAGACAGAATTTGAGAAGAAAATCATAACTGCCGTGATCGAGTAATATCATTTCCGGTAGCATCGGTATTGTATAGAGAAGGTAAGGAAGACCGAAGTTGGAAGAAGGAAGAAGCTTTAAGAGAAGGAAAAACCATTAATGGCGCTAGATATTTCCCCAACTTTATACACAAACGCGCCCCAACGGACATGATATAATCAATCAAACAAGTATTTATGCGTAAATTTTTGACTCGGAATTTGATGAAGGAAAAAAGTAATTGAGATGATTTGCATAGTATAAATATTTACCAAAATACAAATTTATATACTACTTTTAATGATACGCTCTTGAAGTTCCGAATGTGGGTTAAATCCCACATTCCGCACCACAAAATGTAGTATGTAATCAGAACTCAGAACTCAGAATTTTAGGAGAAAATCATAGCTGCCGTGATTGAGTAAACAATCAAGCAAGTATTTATGCGTAAATTTTTGACTCGGAATTTGATGAAGGAAAAAAGTAATTGAGATGATTTGCATAGTATAAATACTTGCCAAGCTACGGATTCCTATACTACTTTTAATATTACAATTAGAAGTACTAAACGTGGGTTAAATATATACAGTTAGAGAGTTTTACGTCAAAAAGGTATAATTCTTTCACAACCACGGGTTCCAGCCATTTTTAGGGTATCGACGTAATTCCCTTATGCAGAGGGACTATCAGGCATTATTTGACCGGAAAATGTGTAAGTACCAATAGTATTGATTGAACTGGGGACAAATTACCTAATTATATCAGCTGTTATTACCTCAGCTCCAATTAAAAGAAAGAGGATGTATTTCGGTTTTTTTCCTACTCCCCATCTCCCCATCTCCCCATCTCCCCACATTCCACTCCTGGGAGGACCCGCGGGTGGGTTCCCATCTCCCCATCTCCCCACATTCCCCTCCTGGGAGGGGCCCGCGGGTGGGTTCCCATCTCCCCATCTCCCTCTACCATTACTACTGCACCACTACCTGATAGTTTTATACTTCTGGAGTAGTTATCAGAACTAAATCAATCTTTCCTTCTGTAGGTTGATTAACTTCTGCTTTGATATTTGGTCCAAAAAAGCTTGATAGTTTATCTTGTTTTTGAAGCCAAGTATCTAAAGGAATTGACGGAGAAGAAAATTCCAGCACTAAGGCATAATTATCATTAATATCTATTTCCCTTAATCCCTTAAGTATTGGTGTTTCTTCATCTGTGGGACTTAAACCTAAGAGATTGAGAGATTCTTCCAAATGTACTTTTTGGCCATATCTATACCGAGTCACATCTTTGCGTAGTTGATTTTGAATGGGAGTAGCTTGTTTTTCTCTCAAAGTTACAATCTCTTCGGTAGTTGGTTGTGTAAAAGTTACTGGTTCAAGTTCAGCCGCTTTGAGAGCAAGTCCTCCCAGAAGCAGAGGGATTCCGTAAAAGAATCCTGCTAAATTAAGTGTGGGATGATCGGTAAAGTAAGCTGCTGTTCCAATTACAGAAATAATTCCACCTACAGTTAATCCTACTGTTGCTAATGAAGTTTTACCTAGCATATCTTTAAAAAGAGAAAATAAATATTATAATATTATAGATAGTCAGTTTCTTGCTTTTATAAATTCTGTAACTAGAATTTTAGTATTGCTAAATGTATCTTACCCTCGCTATGAGTTCGAGGTCAACTATTATTTGGGTTATTTGATAGTTCTTTTAAAGTCGGGAACAGCAAACAAGGAATAGAGGTATAAAAAATATTTAAGGTTAACTTCTGCAATAATTTATATTCTAGTGATTTTCAATATTGAATAAATGATTTAAGTTTCAATCTATATTTACTTATTGATTTATGTCTCCAAAAACATAATTTAAATCGTGAAAAATTGAGACCTATGGAGATGTATTAAATACTAAGTAAATCATCTAACTTACCCCTAAATACTCTTCAATATGTATTAATGAAGGAAAGGTGGACGACCATCATTTTTTTGTTTATTTTTAACTGTATCAGCCATGAATTTTTTCAAAGCTTTATCTCTATTTTTCATAAAAGCTGCCCAAAATCCAGGTTGAAATTCATCCATTGTTTTTGCTAGTGCCCAAACATCTATTGCTAAAATATTGTATAATCTTTCATCCTCTTTTTTGAGAGAATCAATTCGCTTTAACATTGCTTTATCAACTGTCGTAGCTTCCTTTTCTGGATCTAAATTAGACATTTTTAGTATCTAGTATCTATAGGTGATTTTTTTCAATAACCAGAGATTGTTGAGATTTATAGATTTAACTATTGAGTTAAACTAAAATATCGTATTAACAAGAGTATATCAGGAATTTCAAATGGACTCACAGATAATCAAAGCAAGAGTAGCTAATATTGAGAGCAAGCGGGAATCTCTAGTTAAACTGCTAGAAAAACCAGATTTAGGTACACTGAGAATTGATATTAATCAAGCTCTAGAAGAGATTGATGATTTGATTGATGAATTAAAACGAACTTTTCCAGATTCAAAGAATAATTAGTATTCTTCAATTCATTAGACTCCTTGCAGAAGTCAGGGAATAGGGAATAGGGGATAGGGGGATAAAATTGTTTATTTCAGTTCTTAAATTGATTTAATTAACACTTTTGCAAGAGGTCTATTATTCATTAATTGATAATTGATAATTGATAATTACCTCGGGTTTTAACCGTTACGGAATTGAATATCAGGAGATATTATTTCTTCTCTTGGTCGATTGGATATGGCTCCGAGACCTCGCCATTCCACCCTACGGGAAGCTGCGCTAACGACCGCCTTTTTCCCCTTAAAAGGGGAGGATTTTTACCATAATTATTTAATTATTAATTATTAATAATTAATAATTCGGTAAAGAGAGATTGACCGAAAAATTGGGTTTCAAGCCTCGCCCTTCTATGGCGACTTTTTAGTTAATTTTTGTTGATAAGTATGTTATCCTATTGTTAGGAGCAAAAGTCAGGTTATGAAATCTAGATTTAAGTATCGTATCTATCCAACATCAGGACAAAAGTACCGATTAGCCAAGCTATTTGGCTGTGTTTGCTGGCGCAACACTTCGTGAACGTATTGTTTGGAATGATAGTCTAGCTTGCTGCCAAGAAAAGTATAAATTAGGACAGAAGAAGCCAACTAACTCCGAGCTACAAAAACTGTTTATTACTCAAGCCAAAAAGACTGAAGATAGAGAGTGGTTATCGGAAGTTTCTAATATACCACTACAACAATCTTTAAATGATTTAAACCAAGCTTATCAAAACTTTTTTAAATCAACTAAAGGTCAACACAAAGGTAGAACTATAAAGCCTCCTAAGTTCAAAACTAGAAAGTCAAAGCAAACTGCTAGGTTTAGAAAAGGTGGTTTTAAAGTTGGTCAGCATAAAGTTTATTTAGCTAAAATTGGGAAACTAAAAATAGTTTGGTCAAGACAGTTACCTGCTACTCCATCATCAGTAACAGTAATCAAAGATTCAGCTAATAGATATTTCTTAAGTTTTGTAGTAGAAATACAACCAGAAACCTTACCTGAAACTGATAATTCAGTAGGTATAGATTTAGGTATCAAAACCTTTGCTACATTTAGTGACGGTACAAAGGTTGATGCTCCTAAGCCACTGAAAAAACGAATTAAGAAGTAGCCTCTTTCAGAGGAGCTGCGCTAACGAAAGTTAAGCAAATAATTATCTAAGAAAACTACAGGTACAAATCGTTATGAAAAAGCCAGATTGAGAGTTGCTCAATTTCATGCCAAGTTAAAAGATACCAGAACAGATTTTCTACATAAATTATCTACTGAAATTATTAACGAAAACCAAGTAATAGTTTTAGAAGATTTGAATGTTTCTGGAATGATGAAAAATCGCAAATTATCCAGAACAATTTCTGATTTAGGTTGGAGAACATTCAGGACTTTTTTAGAAGGAAAAGCAGAAAAATATGGTCGCGATTTCAGAATAATTAGTCGTTGGGAGCCAACATACCAAGTTTGCTCAAATTGTGGCTTTAAAGGTGGGAAGCTAGACCTTCAGGTGCGAGAATGGGAGTGCCTAAACTGTGGTGCAAAACATGATAGAGACGAGAATGCAGCAATAAATATATTAGTCGCGGGCGGGCAGTCCGAGACACTAAACGGACGTGGAGGCAAGCGTAACCCACCCCCATCCCCTCCCAGGAGGGGAGCAAGAGGGGTGGGTGCAGCAGTCAATGTTAGCGGAGCTTTGCGCCAGCAAAACGTCAACTCGCCGAGGAGCTACGGCTCGGTAGGAATCCCCGTGCCTTCAGGCCGGGGAGGATGTCAAAAACTATGAAGTTAAGAAACATAGTTAAAATTTGCCTGATTTTTATGCTGAGAAAATACAGAAGCAGATTGATAGTTCACTTTGGCAGTAAGCATTTCCTGCGGAATGCTGCGCAAACAGCTAGCTCGCTGTCACCTGTCAGCTCTCATAAGGTAGCTTAAATGAATATAGACTATTTCAAGCTTTTATAGTAAGTATAAATTATGGCTTAATTAGTAAAGTTTTTATCTAAAACTAAAAGCAATAGCTGATGGCTGATAGCTGACAGCTGAATGCTTATCCTTTGGCAGTAAGCATTATAATTTTGAATTCTCCTTCTAAGATAATAAGTTAATAACTGATAAGTGATAGTTGGTAGTTGATAGCTGACTGCTTACCCAAAAACTTCATCTTCAATACCAACCCACCACTCTCCTAAATTCATTAAATCTTGATGAATATCAGCTAATTTTTTAGTATATTCTTCAGGAGAAAGTTCTACACGACGCTCTTTCAATTTTTGAATCCGAAGTTGTATCAATAACCAAGGTTTAGAAATGCTGTTAGTTGTTTCTATATACTTGGCAAGGTCTTGACTATTCATAAGTACTATTTTGATTTTGCAAATTTATCAGTATTCGTATAGTTTAACAGTAAAGTTAAAGGTGGAAATTTAATTTTAGCGGTCATGGCAGCGACAAGTTAGTTTAGTATTTTATTTAATAGTTATTTTTCAACAACTTATCAGCTTTTTTTTCAGAAAATACTAACAATTTTATTAGTGTTAAGTAGGTCGGCATTAAAATTTATCATTATAATTAGACAGAGGGCAAGATTCAGAATATACAAGGAAATTCAGAATGTAGAAGGGAAAAGTTTTTTCAAGGACTTGACTTTTCATTACATATTTAGGATTTTTCATACTTATCTACTTAGTACAAATGAGTATTTAATCAAGCTTTCCCTACTTCTATATTATTCATATTTATTTCAGCAGCCTATCGACAAATTTACAGCATATTCGGTGATTAATGTGATATAACTTACGGGTAAATTTTTTTGCTTGTTTCCTATCCGGTCTCCCCATCTTCCCTACTTCCTAAAACAATCAATATATGTACTTCATCAAGTAGGAAACTTCTGTATTTGACTGTGCTTAAGATCACAAATACCATCTAATCAATATCACTCTTCAATAGTAGAAATATTTGTAAAGTTATGTAAAGATACTTCAACTTACCTTCTTGTCTAATTAGCAATGGAAAAAATAATCAGTCATAAAAATGGAGAATTTTGAAATAGATTTACAGAGGTTAAAAGAAGAACAAGAACTTATCCTGAACCAAATAGATAATGCCATTGCCCTATTTAATAAATCCCATCACTTAGTTTTATTTAATCAAAAACTTGCTGAAATTTGGGGATTATTGCCAGAGTGGCTTGCTCAAAAGCCTCATTGTGATACAATATTTGCCGAAATAGTTGCTCAAGGCTATTGGTCAACAAAACAATGTCAACAACTAAAAGACTGTCTACTCAACACAGAAACAGAAAGTCTATCCCTAAATATAAAACAAGCTAACGATATTTGTCTCAATGTGGACTGCACTCTCACATCAGATGGGGGACATCTGTTCACTTTTCGAGATGTGACTGCCCATCAAAAGTCCCAAAATAGTCTTAATGCTGAATTGAGGAGATTAAGATTTCTCTTGGGTCTTAACGAACGACTGCAATACTCAGACAGTTTAAGAGAAATTGCCCAATTTGCCTTGAATTATTTAGTAGGGGTAATGAATGCTGCTTTTGGAGATGTCAAAGTTATTAGCGGAGAAGGAGAAAATCGTCAAGCAGGGCCAATATCTAATCAAATGACTTCTCAATTTATTGCCACTTATGGTGAACCTGCAGTAATAGAAATGGAAGGTTTATTGAAACAGGGCATTCCTTATGGCCAAGGAATTTTGTGGCAAGTAGTTGAAAGTGGTGAACCTATGTATGTTGAAGATTATGCTTCTCACCCTCAAGCTATACCCGGATTTTGTCATCCCGCTATTGGTCAATTAGGAATTTTTCCCATTCCTGCCACAGATGGGACAATTATTGGTGTTTTAACTCTAGAATCTCGTAATCTGCAAAAACTACAAGAAGCTACTCAAAAAGATATGTTGTTTGCAGCTTGTCGCACTCTAGGAGTGGCCATAGAAAGGGCGCAGTCTCAAGAACATCTACGCCAAATTAATGAGGAATTAGAGCATTCTTCTCAATTAAAGTCGGAGTTTCTAGCTTCTATGTCCCATGAGTTAAGAACTCCACTTAATAGTATTTTAGGGTTTTCTGATTTACTACAGCGACAAACATCTGGACAGTTAAGCGATCGCCAACTTAATCAAGTTCGACTAATACAAAAAAGTGGTCAGCATTTACTACAGTTAATTAATGATATTCTCGATTTATCCAAAATTGAAGCTGGAAAAACAGAGCTAAATTTAGAGTCAGTAAATATTCACGAACTTTGTAGTGACTGTTTGAAAATGATTCAGCCACGAGCTGATAAGAAAAGGTTAGCTTTATCTCTAGAATTAGATTATCGTTTATCTAAAGTTTTTTTAGACCAACGTCGGGTCAGACAAATAATTATTAATTTATTGTCTAATGCTATTAAATTTACACCAGAGGGAGGGCAAGTTAAACTTAGTGGACGTTTAGCTTATGGTAGTCAAATTCAAGGTGATTATCGACCTGATTGTTCTCCGATTAATTCTAGCACTCCTTATTTATGTTTAGAGGTAAAAGATTCTGGAATTGGTATTCCTGAAGATAGATGGAATATGTTATTTAGTCCTTTTCAGCAGGTTGATTCTTCTTTATCTAGGAGACATGAAGGTACGGGTTTGGGTTTGGTTTTGACAAAAAAATTGGCTGAATTACATGGGGGGACTGTTTCTTTAAGTTCTCAGGTTAGTAAAGGTAGTGTTTTTCGTGTTTGGTTGCCATTAACGGAGATGCGTCAAGAGTTAATTGTTAATTTTGAATCTGAAGAAAGTTCTCAAGTATTGGTTGAAAATATTGAGGAAAAGGAACTAGAATCTGAAAAACTTGCTAGGATTTTGATTGTTGAAGATCAACCTTATAATCAACTTTTAATTTCTGAAGTATTGGAGTTAGAGGGCTATAATGTTGAGTTGATTAGTGATGGTAAAACTATGTTGGATACAATTAATTCTTCTCTAGTTACTACTCCAAATTTACCTGATTTAATTTTGATGGATATTCAGTTACCAGAAGTTGATGGGTTAGAGTTAATTAGAAGAATAAAAGCTCATCCCACATGGCAGTCTGTACCAGTGGTTGCTGTAACTGCTATGGCAATGACTGGCGATCGAGAAATATGTATTAATGCTGGTGCATCTGCTTATCTTAGTAAGCCTTTGAATATTGAAAATATGATTGCTACTGTTAAGTCTTTACTCAGTAGGGTTGGCTGAAAAAGTCTTTTAGTAGGGGTAGGAGACAGGAGACAGGAGACAGGAGACAGGAGGAACGGGGAATTATAGAACCCCTAACCGGATCTTTTCTTGAAATACTTTGGCTGACAGAAAGCCGTTTTCACCCAGCCTAACAACTATAAGGGTTGCTGGAAACCGAAAAATTATGAACTTAGGACTATTCACCAATGCCGCAACTTCTTACTCTATTAACTTGTTATCTGTCAATAGCCATAATTGCTTAAGCATTTCTACTTGTCTAAAATTTCTCGTTTTGAGATTATTCACCTTTGCCAAAAATGTAAATATTCTGGATGATATTAACGTAAATACTTGCTTGTAGCTTTATTCAAGACAGAATCTTTTACTTTTAAACACAACATTGGCACAATACCTTATGTACAAATTATGATACCAAATGCCTAAAATAACGCAAGTGCGTGAAATATTTTGTAATAATTTGGGGAAAATCGGAACTTGTTTGATTAAAATAAATAATTTTAATTACTGACGTGATAAGTTAAATCTATAGTTTTCCCTTCTTGTCTAATTTTGAGTTTGAAACTACTTTTGGATGATTGGCGATCGCCTGACTGACAAAAAAGAGAAAATTAAAGATACACTTAGGGGTTCTATAGAGGGGGTAGGAGGAATTATTGTCCCAAGATTTTTCTGCCATAATCATCCCAAAATACTAGCTTTATGCAGCTCTTGGAGCTGAAAAACTGGCACTTTTTTAGACAAAAAAATGCGCTCAACCAATATCAGTTAATGCTTTGATATTTAATCAGCAAACCCTAACTATTCAACTGGACATGACATGACTCCTCCGCTCAGGTTCGGTATAATATCAAATCCGGTAGCATCAGTGTTATTCAGCATCATTTAAGATTGTAGGGGCGTTAGCGCAGCTTGGCGTCAGCCAATGGCCATTCGCTACCCATTGTATAATGATCGAGGCAATTATATTGCTTAGTGAAAAAAGCTAAACTAAGAATAGTAAATATCTACTCACAATATATAGGGTTTTTCAAGTTACTAAGGTACAGTTGTTATTCTTGATTTTTTATTCCCTGTTTCCCTACTCCCCACTTCCCTACTCCCTAAAAATTACGAATTTTCCACCTCATGGTTCTTGGAAATTGCTACATATTTTCCACACAATTAAAATTCTTGAAAGCATCAATTTTTGGTTAGGGATATCTCAAAAATTTATTCAGTACTAGATGACTATTTTCTACATAAAAATACTCAATTTACAATTTTTAAATTACGTTAAACTTGCGCAATTTTACTCCCACCATATTATCAGATTACTTTCAAGATACTCTCAAAAACCAAAAATCTAAACAAAAAAATTCAGTTCATCAAATCTAGTCAATTTAACTAAATTATATGTCAAACAAACAGTCATCTATTCTAGTAGTTGATGATGAGCCAGATAATGTCATCCTATTAGAAACACTATTAGCATCAGAAGGCTACATCACTATATCAGCAAATGGTGGAAAAGAAGCATTAGAAGTTGCCAGCAATTTTCATCCTGATTTAATTTTACTTGATGTAATGATGCCTGAAATTGATGGATTTGAAGTTTGTAATCGTCTCCGTCAAAACCCCCAATTAAAAACAATCCCTATCATTTTTTTAACAGCTTTGGATGATGAAAATTCCAAGTTGAAAGGTTTAGAATTGATGGGAGATGACTATATTACCAAACCGTTCAATAGTCGTTTACTTCTGGCAAAAGTAGCTAATATTTTGCAGCTAAATCAAATACGTTATCAAGCCAATAAATCTCAAAACACTCAACAGACAGAGCAACAAAGTCATCTTCAATTATTAGCAGCATTAAAAATTAATCAGCATCTTTCGGAAAAATTTAGACTTTTTGTACCAGAGCAATTTTTATCAAGAATAGCCCCTCAAGGATTAGATTCTATTCAGCTTGGAGATGTGGTAGAAGAAGAATTAACAGTTTTATTTTGTGATGTTAGAGGGTTTACGGCAATAGCTGAATCACAAAATGCACGAGATACCTTTAAGTGGTTAAATTCTTTTTTTAAACAAATGAGTGCTTGTATTTCTGCCAATCAAGGATTTATAGACAAATTCTTAGGCGATGCAATTATGGCAGTATTTGACAAACACAAATGCCATAGTTTAAATGCGTTAAAAGCTGCTGTGATGATGCAGGAAAATTTAAAAGAATTTAATGCTAATTATGAAAAATATCATCTTATGGAACCTGTAAAAATTGGCATTGGTATTAATACAGGTATTGGGGTTATTGGTACTTTAGGTTCTGAAAAAAGAATGGATTCTACAGTCATTGGAGATGTAGTTAATACTGCGTCACGTTTAGAAAGCTTGACTAAGACTTATGGTTGCTCAATTATTGTAAGTGAACCAGTAATTTCAGAGATAGAAAAATGTAAAAATAACTGTCAAGCAGGGGAATATATAAAAGATAAATTCAGAATTATTAATCAAGCAGAATGTTCAGATGCTCCGTTACAAAATAATAATCTATATTCTGAGAAAATTTATTATAGGTGGATTGATAAAGTGACGCTTCGTGGAAAGCAGAAAGCTATAAATATTTATGAATTATTGGGGACTGAAAATAATATTATTGAAGCAGAAAAAATTTCAAACTTATCAATATTCAAGAAAGGAATTAAGGGTTGGCAGTTAGGTAAATTTAGAGCAGCTTTAGAATATTTCAAACAAGTGAAAAGGCAAAACTCTACTGATACTATTGCCAGTCTATATGTTGAACGTTGCCGAGAAAAACTTGGTAAGGAAGAAGTAAGAAGGAAGAGGGAAGAAGGAAGAGGGAAGAGGGAGGAAGGTTATTGAGCAAGAAAAAAACCTAAATTGAATGAAATTTGATGAATAAATATCAATCTATTGACATCCTCTCCGGCCTAAAGGCGCGGAGATTCCTACCGAGCCGAAGCTCCTTGGCGGGTTGACGTTTTGCTAGCGCAAAGCTCCGCTAACACAGGCTGCTGCACCCACCCCTCTTGCTCCCCTCCTGGGAGGGGATGGGGGTGGGTTACGCTTGCCTCCGCGTCCGTTTTGTGTCTCGGACTGCCCGCCCGCGACTAATATATTTATCGCTGCATTCTCGTCTCTATCATGTTTTGCACCACAGTTGAGACACTCCCATTCTCGCACCTTCAGGTCTAGCTTCCCACCTTTAAAGCCACAATCTGAACAAACTTGAGATGTTGGCTCAAGGGCGA
>JAAHGF010000058.1 GCA_010672585.1 Okeania sp. SIO1I7
CTGTTTGCAATTAATGTGAGCTTGTTTGCAGATAATGTGAGCCGAAGGGTGTTTTTATTTGCAGTTAATGTGAGCTGAAAATTGCCTTGTTTGCGAGCCGAAGCGTTTTTGTTTGCGAGCCGTTACACCTAATGCTTTACTTAGTTTTGATTCAAAAGTTTCTGGATGACGACGGTAGCTTATAGGATAGTCACCGCTGTTTTGCCCTTCATAACGTAGTTGCATAAACTTACTCCATTTTTCTTTTTCAAATTGAGACACACACGCTGAGTTTTTCTGCGGGATATATCAAGTAATCTCCGCATTCTAGATGCGCACGGGCTATAGCTATCAAATTATTTAGGTCTCACAAACCTCTTATTCCGCATACATACAATTAACGCTCCATTTCTGGCCTGTTTCCCCGATGTTGAGACTCCTGTGTCAGCAAATCATCTACATCTGAAGTAGGAATTTCACAAGTATCGCATCGCACGAAATTGTCAGCTTCAATGGAGGCACTAAAAATCTTACGGGGGTTCCCCCATTCATCGGTTTGCTTTAAATCAAATCCTTCTAATTGATACGATAGGTCTGACTGCTTTGAAATTTCAAAGACACGTTCAAACTCTCCATTAGTATCCGTCCAATGGATAGAGCCAATATCCGTCCTAAACTGTTCTGGGGCATGGCGTTGGAAGTAATCAATTAAATCCTTACTGTCAACATTTTGGGTATACTCTGACTCTGTTTGAGGTAACTGAAGAATGCGATGTTGTTCCTCGGACGATAGAGAATTATCGGAAATCTGCCAACCATCATCGGTTTGTTCAGCCCGAAACCGCACCTGTTTATAAGTGATGGTTCGTTCTTTTTCGTCAGAAGAAAATTGATATCCTTCGGTATCAACTGCCTGATTATCAAGCAATCGTGCCACATTTGCTTGATGTGATTCCGATAAATCGCTATCAATCTGCCACTCCTGTAAATTTTCATCCCAACTGGCTACAGTAATATCTTGAGTGATACTAATAGTATTCTCATCAGAGTTGAAGTGGAGGACGCCTAAGTTAGTTTCAATAGGCTCATCCTGATTCAAGTCATGTGCAGTGGCCCGTACACGAACAAACTGGCTTAATGACTCTGCTACAGCTTGAGGACTTTCCTGAATATTGGTTGGGACATCGGAGCTTGGGGTTTCAGTGTCAACTTTTACTTGAGCTAACCTTTCATCAAAATGACGTAAGGCTTCCTCGTCATGGAGCCAATCATCATCACCCTCAGATTGAGATATTTCTACTGAAGGCCGAGAATTCTCCTCCAATTGCGTTTCTGTCTCTTGCTCCTGCTCCTGCTCCTCGCTCCAAACTTCTCTGCCAATTTCAACAACTTCTGCCAGGTGCGCCGTCACATCAAGAAACATTCCCGCATAGAACCTGCCATCTATATAGTCACTTTGCTCAAGATGATTTGCCTGTTGCTTCATCCAGACGATTAAATTTCCAGGAGCTACATCTATATCTATATCTTCTAAACTAAACTGTTCCTCATTTTGAGACGTTTCATCCTGTTCGGAGTTCAATTCAGGTGAATAATCTTTGCCCAAAGAGGGTTCATCGACAGTAAATACATCCTTCATTGACGAAATAGGTGTACTTACTGACTCACTCCTTTGCTCTCGATCTTCATATTCATCCACCTGTTTAGCCTCCAAACGTTTCAAGATAGAGGGTTTCGTGTATTTGCGACCTAGTTGATATCCGGCAAAAGGGATACCTTCGTATCGCATCCACCACCCCTGTGATGTAGGATGTACCTCTACTCCTAGTGATTCCATCGCAGCAGTCAAATCTTCAAAGGAACTTCCCGGTTCTAGGCTTTCATCAATAATATTCTGAAGCTTTTGCCGGATACTGCGCTTAGTTGGCTTGATAGCATTTGACTGCTCTTCAAGTTCTCCAATATCTGGAACAGCTTGTAAACCATACTTGCGCTCCACATCACGCAAGATTTTTGGAATCTTATAATAATCCCAGCTAGTATTAGCACACTTACCACAATCATCCACCAAATTAATCAATAGATGAGCATGAGTGCGAGTTTTTGATGAGTCTGGATACTTGACATCGTTATGCAAACCTACCAGCACCTGGTTCTTATCAAGATTTAGATCGTCAATAACTTGGCTACAAATTGCTGCCCATTCACCCCGGCTCAAATTATCTCCGGCTGAGGGAGACAAAGACAAGTGATATGCTGGACGCTTAACTCTGTTATTACGACTCGCCACCCATTGCATCGACGCAGCTTTTTCTGCTACCGTCTTGCCTTCAAACACATTCTCAAGAAGTGCTTCGGCTCCCGGCTTGCCAAATATATAGCTGGCGACACTATGAAATTTAGCGTTTCGTGTGACTTTACCAATCATGATGCTCATCCAACAAGCATTGAATATCTTGAACAACCTTAAGAGTTTGGGGGGAAAACTCTTCAGTAGAGATTAAATCTCGTACCAGATGAAGTAGAGTTTGCAATTCTACTTGCTGTTTCCTAAATTTCAACCTTTGCTCAATGAAATCTGTGAGGCAATTAGGAGTGAACAACTTTTCTCGAGCTACCGAGCTAAGACTCTTTTCACTCCTTTCTGCCAATGCCTTTAGGGCATTGTACTCGGAGAACGTTAACCGAACTCTCAAATGACAATCTCTTTTCATTAGTTAGATTAAATTTCTCCATGATTCAGGAGAGACCTCACACAATCTTTGAGCTTGTTTTTTACCTTAATCGCTGATTTTAGAAATTGCAACCCCTAGAACAGGTCTTAAGAAAACTTGCAAGCAATGGCAAAAGTATTACACGAACTAGGATATGGTCTTACCTTGTACACACAAGCGATATTTTTATACACACAAGCGATGTTTTTATACACACACGCGATATTTTTATACAAACTTATGCACATTATTTCTTTTTTTTTCTTCCGAGCTTATTTTTTAGCTTACTTTTTTATACACACACACGATATTCTTATACACACACGCGATATTTTTATACACACACGCGATATTTCCATACAAATTAATACACTCTGTTTTTTTGTTAATTTTCATATACTTATTAACTTTATGCAATAGTTAGTTTTTCTTTCCGATAGCATTTGCTATCGGAAAAACTCTGACAATTGCGTTATTCAACTTAGCAATATTAAAAAAACATAAACACTATCCAATTCATTTTTTTTTTGAGGTATCAAGGAGACTAAATCGACAAAGTTATTGGCGGAGGTACACAGTGGCTAAGGAGACACAAACAATCACCATCTGTATCGATCTTGGTAGTAGTCTCACCAAAGTTGTCTGGAGTTTGGATAATTCACCAGACATTAACTTTCTCACCATGGAACCCGAGATCATAGAGTGCGAACATGGGCACTTAGACACATACCGATCAAAACGTATCAACCTAAACAGTGCCAGCAAGGATGATGCGTGGGTAAATCTTAAAGACAATAAGCAAAGTAGTTTTGCTATTGGGTTCTTGGCTTCTGCCCTGCTAGCCGAGGCCAACCTAAAAGCTCTCAAATACGAATCAGCTTTGTACAAAATTCTTGCCGTCTTGGGGGTTATTGCCGAACAAACCCAATTCAGGCTAGCAATTAACCTGACCATCTTATTGCCATGGTCAGAGTGGAACGATCAATCTAAGCTGAAGGAGCAAATCAAGAAAGAAGCAAAATCATTTTTGTTTAGAGGTAAGCCTATAAACTTGCGGGTTTTAAATTGTATGTGCATACCTGAAGGAGCAGGTATTACCCTGAATAGGTATACAGGAATACTTATTCAAAGCAGCAGATTCATTACCACGCTAGTATTCGGACACCGTAATACCAGTATCCTCACATTCCAAAGAGGAATGATGATTGAAGCTGATACCACCAATTTAGGTTTTTTTCGCCTCATAGACCGGATTATCGAACTAACTTCTGGTCTTGACCGAAAACTATTAAATAAAATAGTTTACCAATTAGGAGATCCCGTAAATTCCGATAATCCCATCCTAAACCAGCTATGTATGTCACAAATACCCCAAAATCAGCAGAGAGAAAAAGATGAAATTATTGTTGCCATTCGCACAGCGCAGCAATACTATTGGGCGTTAATCAGTCAATGGCTGCAAAAACAAGTTCCAAAATCCTTAAGTGAAGTGGTCGTTGCAGGGGGAGCCGGAAAATACCTATATCATAGATTGCAGGAACACTTTTCTACCATTTCAACCTACTGGGGGACTGATTGGCAAGACCTGATCGAAGCTTCTCCTCAATTCAAAAATTTAGATCTACATGAAGAATGCAGAGATATCCTAGCATTTCGATTAGTAGATGCCTATGCTGCCCACTCCTACCAACTAAAAAGCCTCCACGATTCTCAAAATCAAAAGTCTATACCAACTCCAGTCTAGAAATTTTTAACATTTTACATACTCACTCATTATGACTCATACCCAAGATCCCGTAGGTAGACTCAGACTCAATCGAGCAATCTACGCTGATAAAAAAGATCCCCTATATTATGCCTATATATTATGTTCAGATAGTTCGTATGTAGGTGATATAAACAGCGCAATTATAGAAGCTTTCCAGTTAATACATACCCCTCTTGGTTTATACAAATATGGCTCCATAGAAGAAGCTACACGTCTAGCCACACAATCTGTATCAATATTACAAGGCCATATCAATTACCTCACAGAGACAGTTGGATTGATACCCCGTCAAACTAATCAATTTAATTCGTATTCTCTTCCTCCAACAATTGAACCTCAAAATGTTGCCGAACACAATGTTGCCTCAGACAACGATATCCCGCTGTCTGAGACCGAACAAATAGGAGTCCAATTATTCAATAGTTTCAATATTGATTAAGGAGAAACACGACAAATGACATATATTATCCTCGTAGGAGGAATTAAAGGCGGTGTGGGAAAAACCCTCGTGTGCCGTACCTGTATAGAATATCTTGAATCAACTGGTAAGTCTGTTATTGCCGTAGATTCCGACCGAGAAGTTCAAGATGTATCCGAACTTTATGATTCTGAATCAATTGGATTTTCCGACGATTTAAGACGGGCAATGGAACCGGACAAAATTTTAGAGATGGCTGAGACTAATCCCGACTACATAGTAGTTAATCTGCCCGGTAACACATATCAGCCACTTCAGGAATGGCTAATAACTACTGGAAGTATTCAAACTCGAAAAGCTCCTGAAGGCAGACCCCAATTTATCCAGTTTTTCATCACCGACGGTTGTTGGTCTTCCATTCAATTGCTTCAAAAATCTTTGAGCGAACATAATGATAACCTTCCTCATGTTTTGATTCGTAATTCGGGACGCTTAATGAGTTCTCCTGATTGGAATTACCTTAATAACGTGCCTGAGTATCGGGAATTGTTCGAGAAGCACTGTATATTAGTAGCTGACTTTCCTTTAGTGGCAACACCCGTACTATTTGAATTAGACCGCAAAAATCTAACATTTCGACAAGCTATAGACACTGCAAATAGTTTGTTAGCGAGACGAGCCAGATTTTTTGTCAATCAGTACAACCAAACCTTTGACCAGATTTTTGAACAGTTGCCGAATCTTGTTGAGGGTAAGTTAAAAGTCCCTAAAAAAAGTCAGAAAAAGGTTACTTTAGGTGATTTGGCCAATCAACTCAAAAAAGATATCAGCTCTATTGAGTCAGCGATCGCCAATACCAAAAATCTGAAAGAATTAGCAGCCAAATTAAATGTGTCTGAAGAGACACTTAACCTGTCCAACGAACAGTATCAGAAGCTTCGAGACAAAATCCCGGCTGAATCTGGATCTAAATCTAACTAATTTCCATACTAAGAGAAACAGCTTATGTCAACCCCGAGTCAGTGGATTGAGCAGAACCAGAAAGCCTTGAATCACCTTTTGGATGGCGAACCAGAAGAAGCAAGACAATGGGTTCATAGTTTTCTTACTCAAAGTGGTTCTGCGCTTGAAGACCCGTTTTGCAGTCAGATTGCAGCAAACGCTTATTTGGCCTATGTAATACGCAACAAACCTGATGAAATCCGTTCTGCCTTTGAAATAGCTGAATCAAATATGTTTAAAAGGATTGGAACTGAATTTGATTCAAAAAGAGAAAGTTACCAGCAAGCTTTATCCGCAGAGATAGAGGCACGAATTAGTCGGATGGCAGAACGGTTGGTTGCGGAGCGTTTTCATAGTCCTTCTGAAACAGAAGATAAAGAAGATAAGTCTGTACCGGGCCTCAAAATTGCAACTCATAAATTAACATTAGCAGCGATCATTGCTTCAAGTGGAATTATTGGCCTAGTGTTGGGTCTTTTTATCAGTTCTTTTCTGAGCAGTAAAAACCCCATTAATCCTACTACAGACAATCATCTTCTTAATTGGGCCAAATCAAAGCAGGGGGAATTCGCCCGGCAATTGATTGAATGGAATGGCGATCGCTTGGTGTCTCGAAAATGCGAAATCGAAGCGAAACGCGATCGTATTACTCTGGCCATCGATGGTATCCAAGCTACACGAGGAGTTTGTGCAATTTTTGTGAGAAGTCCCCGTGAAACGGAGCCTCAGAAAGTAGCTGAATAATTATGCAAAGAAAGTTGCGATGACTAGAAGACATTATACACATTGGCCTCTACTAGAGAGTCCGTTAACGGCGATCGCCGTTTCGCCCTCAGACCGACAATGCTTTTTTAAGCAGTTTGAACAGTGGGGTTTGGATATGGAATTGCCCCTATACCTATGGAATGCCGGATATAAATATATCCAAGAAATTCATTCAGGTAAGATTACCCCTACTCCTACTGCAGTTGAGGATAATATTCTTGGTACTATCTGTAACGCTAGTCGGGATGGGATTTTCTTGGTTGAAGGTATTATCCAGAGCGTTGCTCCTCTCATAGACCTGCAACTACGGAATGCCCACGATGCCTTAACACAAGGAGACAGCCTAACTTTTATCGTGCTGTTTGACGCACTTTTGGACGTACCAATGAATTTGTATCCCTTAATTCCTCAGTTGGAGAAGCCTTTTCCTTCGTCCAAAGAACTTGAGGAGTTGGTAACTCAATTCTGTCAGGAACATCCTTTCAAAAAAGAATCCGATCCTTTACCATTGCTCCAAGCTTGTACCGGGTTGCCAGAAGGCGAGATTACCCTTGTTCTGAATCGGTTGGTAGGTGAAGCCAATACCGTAGAAGATCTGGCAGATTCGGTTTTGGAGTATGCTAAACAAAAGTTAGCGGGTAAAGGTGTTAGGATTTTGCCTCCTCCTGACGTACCCAAGGCTGCAGGCTTAGATTTACTTGATAAAGATATAGATAAAATAGCATCACTATTCGATCCTCGTGCATCTTCTTGGAAATTGCGTAACCCTAATGGCGGGTTACTTTGGGGATTACCAGGAACAGGAAAATCCTTAGTCGCAAAGATGATTGCCCAACGCATCCGAGCAAAGATGATAGCGGTTGATTTTAATCAACTTGTAGGCTCTACTGTATCAGAATCATTGCAGAATCTCAAGCACCTCCTAGATTTGGCAGATAATTCTGGCAATGTAGTCTTATTTTTTGATGAATTTGAGAAAAACTTTGTGGGGTGGGAGTCTGGCGGTAGTGGCGGGGCGATGGCCAAGATGACTGGGGAATTATTGTCTTGGCTGCAAGACCATACTACTCCCGTGTTTATGCTGGCAACAATCAACAGATTAGGATTGCTCCCGGCAGAATTAGTCCGGCGCTTCAAATATGTGTGGTTTTTGGGGAATCCCCATAATGGAGCGTTGTATGAAATTTTTCAAATACATCTAGGCAAATATTGTCCCAATTTGCGTTTTACTGATTCACAATGGCGAATTTTACTTGATGAGTACCGAGGTTGTTCTCCGGATGAGATTGGTAAAGCCGTTGAAAGAACTCTAGAAACAAACTTTCACCACCAAGTACAAAGTGCAAAGGAACAAGGAAAAGCCTTCAATCCTCGAAAATATTTACCCCAAATTTCCTTAGAAGATTTGCTGACTGAACGGCAGAATTTCACGCCTGCTTCAGCTAATAAAGCCATCAGCGATCAACTTTATGCCATTAAGCAAGATGCCGATTTTGCTCGCCCGACTTCAGGGAGAGATACATCTCGTTTTGCTCGAATTAACCGAGGTATGTTTGAGCAATCTGGAGCGAAAAACCAGGGGACAGGTACGACAAAGCTCAACCGTCAACCTAAATCACTCGAAGTAATTTAATCATGGCTCACACACAAATAGCAACCATATTTACTGGGCTAATCCTACTAATGACCACTACAACTGCTTCTAGCAATCCCAATACTATCACAGTGCAGCAGTTGGGGGAGCAGCAAGTGGCTATGCCGGACATAGAGAACTGGACATTCAATTCTATGCCTAATATAGAGGGTATGGATGCTCCATCCCAACTCCTCAAATTAGGCTCCTTATCCTCCCTGGGAGCTTCCGAATTTACTTTAGAACAAACATCTGCTTTTTTAGGGGTGGATATCAATCAATTAACTCTGAACCAATTACCACTGATGGGAGAACAAACCCTGGGCAATTTAGTTTTGGGTGATGGCATTTCATCAGCCGGGGTTCCGTTTTTAGACCAGTATAAAATCAAGCAAATAAAACCCCTTGCTACTTTTTTTAAGAACAATCCTCAATTTCAAGATATCCAACTTTCACAAAATTTAGGTCAATTTGTGGCCAACAATCCCACTGCTGCCAATATAAAATTAAACGAATTGGGGAACCTCAAAATAGGCAGCATCCCAAACCTGGGAAATACTCCCCTTAAGGATTTTGTTGATTGGGAGAATTTTAGTTTAGACAGCATTCCCGGAATCTCGGATATTCCACTCTCTCAGTTTCCCAATCCTTTGAATTTGAGCAGTATTAGCATCATTGCTAGAATTGACACTGTGAGAGGTCCCGCTGAAGCCAATTGGGGGCGGACTGTTACAGGTAGTTTGGAGGTAGGTTTTGAGTTCCCGTGCAATAAAACCTCGGAAAATACAGAGTCCTGTTCCCACATAGAACTTGACGATCCAGAAAACCTGGGTGCGACTGTCTCGTCTCCATTTGAGGGAAAAGCTTGGATTAACGGCCAGCAGCAGTGGGTTGATGGTGGTTCTGGATTACTTAAAATGGCAGTTCTGTCACCCGTCGCTAAACCTGGATTAGAACCTACCGGACGATTTCCATTTGGAGGTTTTGCAAAGATGGTATTATGGGAGGTTGATGAGACAAACGACTCGGCACAATTTGTCTTGTTTTTGCGTTACTGTAACACTGGAGGTTGCACGCCATACAATATTGGCCCTATACCTTTCATGGAGTATAAGCGGGATGCCATGATTCCTATTGGTAGCTTGCGTAGTAATCCTCCAAGTAATAAGCTACCTATACGGACACAACAACAGTTGGCACAGCAGCAGGTGAGAAGGCAGCAATCAAGTATATCAATGCGAGACAATATCATTACTGGGGAGGAAGTGGCAGGTGGAATTTCTCCATCTATTTTGGCAGAAGGAATTATCAAGATTCTCAGTGTGGGTTATAGCAATAGTCAATCTGATTTTCCCCCAATCACTTGTTTGGGCGATCGCTGTGGGAAGTCACTTGGCAAATATTACCTACACTCTACTAATCAAAAAGTAATAGAAAGTATTACTCTGCACGACGAGGGCGAAAAATTTCTCTTGAATTTGAAAAAAAACAACCATCCTAAACCCACAGCTCTTAACAAATTTTTTCCCCCATCCAAACAAGATGAAGTGATGCGACTAATTATTGGTGAAGCTGCTCTGTTGGCCAACAACGAAATCGATCCTACCACGGGTAAGTATTTTTGTGGCGATCGCTTGATTGAAAGAACTGCTCAAATTTTTGCTGGTGGGTTGTTCACCCCCATTGACTCTAGGGTAGCAAATGCTGACAATAGCCTAACTATACTGAAATTGGGCCAGAAAGTAAGGACTTATTACAACTCTCATGGTGGCACTGTAGTTAGCTGTGCCACTAACTAACCTATTGCAAAATTATGACACCCTCACAATCAAAAAAATATATTTACCTTATAGTCCCTTTTCTTAAAGGATTTGCTCTGTTTCTCATCCTGAGTGGATTATTCGGAATTGTTGGGTGTGGCTCCCATGCTCAAGCTATTGGTGGTTGGAAACCTGCCACTAAAGTCGTCTCTTTAGAAACGGCAAAGCAAATTATTGCTGATAATTCGTCTCAAAAGGCCGACGGAAACACTTATACACAACTAGAAGCAATTCGTCTGACTAATAAACTTACCTTATTTAAGATAAATTCACCATCTTTTTGTGGATATTTTGGATGTCTACATCTTGCCTATCTAGAAGAAACTCCGGGAGAGTATAGACCTATTTTGAGGCGATATATTAATCCGCTCCTTCCTAAAAATACTACTCAAATCCAATTACTGAAAGAGCCGCCTAATGGTATTGTTGCTAAAAGTTCCCTACCTTGCTTGCGATTTTTCCAAGCACATCCCACAAACAATACCCTGCAACAAATTACCGAATGTTTCGACGGACAAGTTTACAAGATTGTGGAAACCAGAAATAGTGTTATTGGTAATTAATAATTAATAATTATTGATTAATAATTATTGATTTCAAAAACCAGATTAAAAACCTCCCTTTTCGATTGAAAATAATAAGTAATAATTGAGTTGCGGATTCATTGGGGGTAATATAGAATCCGGTTGAATAGTTATTCTATAGTTGGAATTAGGGGAGTGGGGGAGATTAAATATTTAAGTAATTCTAGAATTATCAACATATACTATATAACCAGATTCTATATAATACCAATAAAAAAGTAATGCTATACTTAGCTGATACTTCAGTTTTTAATTACTTAAAAACCACAAAAAAATCATTACCTAATTATCAACCAGTTATCTAATATTTCTGTTTTTTTCTACTTTATTCCCTCAGTTACTTATTTTTTCAAAGTGTAGAAAAGTTATCTGTAAATAATATGACTTATGATTCATTGTTTGCATAATCATTTAATTCTAGATTTTTGTAATGAATTTATTGATTTTCAGACAGCGAAATATAAATGTCCTAAAGCTTTTAGTCAGGTTGTTTCGTTAATACATTAAATAGCACAGTTTAGAATGAAACAGCCCTGCTTTGTTGGTTAATTATTTATTTATCAGAGGTGGTTATTAATTGTTAATTATTAATTGTTAATTGTTAATTATTCAGGAGGAAAATCATTTGAAAATCTTAGCACAAACTACTCAACCACCACCATCTAACAATATTGCAGGCGATATAGGCAGCGCCTTTGGCAATGTCTTTGGGGGAGAAAATCTACCTCTAATTCTGACTATGGGAGGGATACTTTTAGTAATGCAACTTCTCGGTGGCGACAAAAAGCAAAAGCTCACCACCGCACATTGGGCAGGAAGAGGAGAAAAAGCTTCTGCTATTGGCAAATTATGTTCCGAAATTGAAAAGCGAAAAGTTTCAGAAATTGGTCTTTACTGTGGGGACTGGAAACGTCGTAAACGCAGTTCTATCGGCACTTTCTTTTCTGGCAATCCTCCTACTATTCCCGTGTGTACAATCAATCGAGGTGTAATGGTTGTCGGAGGTGCGGGTTGTGGTAAAACTTTTGGAGTTTTGAATCCTTTGGCCTCAGCAGCGATCGCTCAAAATCTTGGTTTTCTTCTCTATGATTATAAAGGAGAACAAAAGTGGGTTGTAGCGACTGAAGCATTGCAGAATGGTTACAAAAATGTGAGGGTTTTTGCCCCAGGAAAACCATATAGTTGTTGTATCAATCCTATCAAGGATTTCATTCGTAGTGCTACTGATAATTTTGGAGCTAAACAATTAGCAGAGGTCTTATATCAAAATGGTTCCAAAGATAATTCGGGAGGAGACCCGTTTTTTGAACCCGCCAGTCAACAGTTACTACAGGCTTTAATTCAATTGGCACGGGCGACAGAATACCCTGATTTAGCTATGTGCTACGCTTTAATTCAACTTTCTGATTTAGAAAAAAGACTATTAGAAGCAACTCGCAAACGGGAAAAATACTCTCCTTTCCTTTGGTATCAATTCAATCAAATAGCTTCTTTAGCTAAGGAGGATGCAGGAAAAACTACTGGTGGAATTATCGCAGGAGCTTACAATTTATTACAGCCTTTGGTACAACCTCAATTAATGGCCTGTACTATTGGTGATTCAAGTATTCAGACCTATATTGATGATGGCATGATGCTTGTGGTTGAGAATGATATTGCCCGTCAAGATGCTCTAGCTCCCGTACTGGCAGGAACTATTCACATGATTGTTTTGCAAAACTTTGCCAAGCAGCGCCACTCTGGCTTAGTTTTGATGTTTGACGAGTTGCCGACTATCAAAGTTAACGTAGCGCAATATGCAGCAGAGTTTAGGTCTAAGGGGTGTGGTACTATTATCGGATTTCAGAATAACAAACAGCTTGAGCAACGCTATGGCAAAGAAGGGGCCACAATCATACAGGCGAACATGGCGACCAAGTTTTTCTTTAATCCTGGCCATGTGGAGACGGCGGAGGAAATTTCAAAATACTTGGGAGAGTCGGAAATCACCTACTCTACTCAAAATGTTTCTCATAATTTTGGTACTGGTGCTGCGGGAGGGTCACGTTCTAAAAATCAGTCTATTCAGATCGTGCCGTTGATGAGTAAGGAAGTTCTGCTCAAGTTTAAGCGTAGCTGTGTTTTTATTAATCCGGCCGTCGGCAGCTCTCAAGAGGGGAGCGTTCCCTGGCATATCAAACCCGAAATCAAGTTGCCACTACAGCAGGTAAAACGCTTTCAGTCAAACGAAAAGATGTGGCAGGAGAAAATAGAACCTCGCTTAATTGCCTCTGAGTTCAAACGATTAGAAATTAGCAGTTATGATGAGTTGGATGAGCGCATGGCTGAAGAAATGAATAAGCGTATCGCTTTAGCAGAGGAACTTCTCCCTTTACCCGATGAACCAAAATCTTCCGCAACAATTAGTTCGCGTCGCAGTAACCCTTTACCTATAGATATTTAAGTAAATTATGAGTGAAATAAGCATCGAAATACCTGATACTGTTCAGCGTGCTGTGGGGTTTGAATTGACAGCCACTAAACTGGAAAACTTTGGGGATGAATGGGCTGTTTTTGCCCAACAATATCGCGGGTTTTATGAGCAAATTAAAGAGCAAAGTCTTTCTGGGGGTATGTCTGAGGAATTATGGGAGGAAGCTAGGCAAGCTTTGCTTGATGAGCGTGAGAATTCATCCTCAAATTGGCTACAGATTGATTTTTTTCCTTCAGTTTCGAGTGATAAGAATTCTACTAGCAGTAGTAGTGATTCTACCAGCAGTGTCGCTATCAATACTATTGATACAGAAACACATCATCAACCTATAACAGCAAATCCGGCAATAAACAATGCCACTGATGAATTTAAGGATAAAGAAGAACCTAAAGAAGAACCTGAAGAATCTGGCATTTCGGATACTGAGGAACTGATAGACGACGATCCTTTACAACAAGACTTAGTCCAACGAGCAGTTCCTATCCTTTTTGCTGCTCTGAACCGTTATGGAGTTGTCTCCAATATGGGCCTTGACATCCAACTCAAAGGCGAACGCAATTCTGTTACTTGGTCCATCCTCGATCGCAGATTAACTGTAGAAGGAGAGGAGAATATGGAGATTTTGTTTGATTCACACAAACAAGTAGAATCCTTCAATTCGAGCCTGAGCAAAGAATATGTGGAGCATCTGGAAAATCAAGTCGCTCCACAATTAGAAGCACCAAAACCCACTAAAGCTGTTAGTAAGAACATTAGTCGTTGATAAGAGGAGATATTTTATGATTAATATAAATTTAGATGATATTGATTTTGGTTTTCAAGAAAAGCTTATAGATGAGGTTTCGATTGTAGCCAACAATATACTTAATATTCATGGTACGAACACATTTGATTCGCCTACACATCAAATAGTGTACGAACCAGACCACGCTACCATGTCCATAATAGACCGCAGGACTGGCCAAACTGTTAATAGTGTTCGTGATGGTGACGGATGGATTGATAGTGGTTCAAATGCTTCTGCGGATATGTTGCACGAGTTTTTGAGACTGCAAGACCGCTTGGAAAAAGAAGCTCGGGAGAAAATGAACTCAGATAGAGGCCGAGAACTGAGTAGATAAAGATAGGAATCTTTAGTTGCATTGAGATCCGTTCAGTTTTTAAAAAACTTAGCACTTTTTATATCCTTTAAAGTCCTCTTTGAAAACTTCATAATAATATATTATGAGCGAATGTTACCCCGTCTTAAAAATCCCCAAAAAAATACTTGATATTGATGTACAAATACCTGATATAAAAATACCTGAACCCACAGTACCTTTGCGGACAAAAAAACCTGTCAAACCTGTGATGCCTAAATTAATAAAACCTAAAAAAATCAGATTTTTATTAATTAGTTTTGGTGTGTTTTTTCTTTCTATTTTTATACCTATGCCCTATGGAGCAATTGTGCTAGCATTAGGGTTTATATTAGGGGTGTTTTTTTATTTTTATAATGAGTTCAATTATACAACAAAAAAAACTGAACATGACTCGGCTTTAAGACAATATGAACAGGCATTAAAGCAATGGCAAAATCAGGAATTGGCAACTACTAATAGCCACAGTCAAATTTTAACAAATCAGATTGATTTTATTCAAAGGAATAAGGTCATTGAACACTATAAACATCGGTTCAACCAGCTCGAAGTATTGTCTCCTACTCCGGGAAGCTCTGCACCAAAAGGCCGCACTGAATTTAGTTTTTATGATAAATTAAATCGTTATTTTCCTGGGCAAATATTAATAGATTACAAGATGGTAAAATATGTAGAATATCCATATACTCCAGACTTTATTTTACATTTACCAGCGTGGAAATTATATGTAGATATTGAAATAGATGAGCCTTATGATGCAAAGAAAAAGAAACCTACTCACTGTATTGATGTTCCGAAAGATACAAATAGAGATGATTTCTTTTTGGAGAAAAATTGGGTTGTAATTCGTTTTGCTGAGGAACAAATCATAATATCTCCTAAAAGTTGTTGTAAGTTCATTGCATCAGTTGTGAGTGCATTAACAGGTCAATTAATTCCTGAAGAATTACAGAATACACCTAGATTGAGAGATGTGCCTAGATGGAATACAAAAAAGGCAAAAAGGATGGCTCGGAAAAAATACCGAAATTATTATTGAATATTTCCAACGCTCCACACATTTTATATGCAAGGAGTCCCATCAAACTATAGCGATCGCATTACATCATATCAAGACCTACACGGCATCATGCAAACCATGGTTTATCCTTTTCTGCCTACTCTCAACATCATAATATCTTACTCCCACCATTGCTTGGTGCGACTCTATAATGGGCCATTAACTTTTGAAGAAAGCTATAACACGCCTGCTAGGCCCAGACGATAAATTCAATAATTTTCGTGGCCTTTTAATTTAATTTACAAACTTTTCTGGGAAAAACTTCAGTAAATATAATTAAGCTATTACTAACTAATTTATATATTATACAAATTGCTAAAAATCAAATAATCGTGCTATGATAATAAATAGAAAGGAGTAAAGAATAAATACATAGACACGTAAAAGTATTAAAAATATCTCAAACCAGATAGATATTAAAGGTAATAAAAAGAGGATAAAAACTGTGACAAAATAACTCTTGAGAATCAAACTTTAAAAGAGCTATTACTGTAATCATGGAAAATCTCTCTGTGTGTGGCCCAGAACATCTTGGACTCACTGCCCCTGTCCCTCTTAACCAACATCCTGTGGGGGTCTACTTGGCCTCTTTAAGCCCTGGTTCTGTGGTCACAATGAGACAGTCTCTCAACACTATGGCCTCTCTCTTGACGAGGGGTGAGTGTGATGCTTTTACTCTGGATTGGTCTAAACTCCGCTACCAAAACACCGCTGCACTCAAAGTTGCCCTTAGACAAAAATATTCCCCATCCACTGTCAATAAAATGCTTTGTGCTTTGAGGCGGGTATTAAAAGAGGCTGTTCGTTTGGATTTAATCGACCCCCAAAACTATTCACACGCAGTAGATTTATCTAATATGAGAGTTCAAGGAAAACCTAGAGGTCGCGCTCTTACTCGTTCTGAGATTACACGCATTATGGAGGTTTGCCAGTCAGATGCACCAATAGATGTGAGAGATACTGCCATAATTGCTATCCTACGGGGTACGGGTCTGCGTCGAGCTGAAGTGGTTAATTTAGACTTAGAAGATTTTGACCCTACAACCGGAAAGGTGCAGGTACGTCTGGGGAAGGGCGGTAAGGATAGAATGGTTTATTTGCCAGAGAGTGCGATCGCACTTGTGGAAAATTGGTTACGGGTAAGAGGAGAAATGCCTGGGCCATTATTGTGTCCGATTAATAAGGGTGGCAATTTACAGATGCGCAGGATGTGTCCTGATGCTGTGTTGAAGATTTTGAAGAAGCGCGCTCTACAGGCGGGTGTTGAAGAGTTTAGCCCCCATGATTTTAGGAGAACATTTTGTTCTGACTTGCTCGATGCTAATGTGGATATTGTGACGGTACAGAAATTAGCAGGTCATGCTTCACCCGTTACTACAGCGAAGTACGATCGGCGGGGTGAAGAGACTAAACGACGGGCGGTACAAAATTTGGAGTTTTAATAATCAACAATATGATCTTAATCAACGCAAAACATTTTATTTTTCTTGGCGGGAAACACATTTTTGAGTCCCAAAATGAGGAGCTGGAACTAATTATTTCTTATAAACATTTTTTGGCTATATCTATTTCTTCAATAACATTACTTATATTGTATTATCTGGCATTTGTTAGTTCAAAACAAATAATGACACAACCTTTTTCTAAAATTGATAAAATTTTTCTTAATATAATATTTCCATACGCCTTTAAGTTACTACCTGCAATTACTATATTGAGTTCGATTATTTGTACCATTATGTACATATTCGATTTTAACATTAAAGGTTAAGCAATAAAACTATATTTACCCTTCCATATCCTTCATTATTACTTATAAATAGTATAGTCGGCGAACACATTTCAGGCCGCTAGCTAAACTTTTTACCCAACACGACCGCAAGAAAACATACTTGCCAAAATACAAAAACAAGTTAGTGCGGTGTCGGTTGGGTCGCTGCGCTAAAAAGTTTGCCTGAAATGTTTAGTGTTATTCGGAATATTTAAGCCATTTAAAAGATAATATCTGCATCTATTTCTTCATTATTATTTTCAGTTTTTCCACACAATTCTCGATAGTTATGAGGCAACCATTTAGGCCATTCAATCTCACCTTTTTTCTCCCCTAAAACCAACCACAAAATACCACCGTTTGCCATGCAAACATCTGGAATGCTTGCTGTATCTTGCTTTCCACAACTGCCGTTTTAAACGGAGGGTGGTTGTGGAGTTGCGTTTGAGGCAACCCAAATATTTCAGCGTTCACCCTTTAGCTATAAATAAGCTTTCCGATAGCAAATGCTACCGGAAAAACAGATGCAAAAAAAAGACAAGAGCGTACGCTTTAAAACTAACTAGCCTGATGTTGTGAAAAAAACCGTACCGCTTCTCTGATTAACTCATTTTTTGTGCAACCTCTACGCTTTGCTTCTACGACCACCCATTCATCCAAATCTACAGGTAATCTAACACCCAAAGTACCAGCTAAAGGTGTGTGGTTAGGACTGGCAAATTTACCATTATTTCTGGTCTTAGCTACTGTCTCATATCCTATATTTTTAGTATTTTTGGCCATACCTTCCTCCTGCATTATCTACATTTTTAGTATACCGCTCAACCGTGGTCTTAGTCGATAATATGGCCACTAAAATATTTGCTCTAGTTCCTTGACAAAACCGCTCAACCGCGTTTATAATAGTAAGTATAGAAGGTAATAAAAACCATCTATAAAACAAAGGACACCACCTAGTTACGCCCTGAGAAAGCTCTAGGTGATGTCCCACCCCCTAAGTAAATAGGAAACTGACCTAAGTAAATAGGAGACTAATATGTTACTGAAATCCCAAACAATTATCAAGCAAGAAGAGTTGGTCTCTATCTTAGAAGCTCAACTCAAGAAAGCAAAATCCAGACTGACTGAGTTAACAAAAGCTGATACCAAGATTAAATCAGTTGTTGCAGAACTAGAATCATTACTGACTGAGCATCCAGACTACAAACTGCTGGTAAGCGATCGCCTCAAGCTCGGAGAGAGTGAAGCAGGCAATACAGGGCCAGTACGAATTGAAATCGAACAAGAGCTTGACCAACTTGACACATTAACAGAAAAATTAGACAGTGCTTCTGAATACAAACTGAAATTTGGTCGCATTGGCAATACTGTAGCAGTGGGTTATGGCAACAAAATGATAGGCAAGTATGGCCTCTCAGATTCACAGATTTGGAGGGATACATTTTTATCTGATTATTTGATTAAAGAGCATGGTATCCAATTTGATGATCTCAAGCGTGAACTTAATTCGGAAACTACTCCTCAAGATGTGCTAGAGGCTTATGATTCCCTATTTGGTGAAGCTCCTCCACAAAATACGCCACATACCGAAAAGATTGAGAAAATTGAATCGCCATACTCATCTGGGGCAGAAATAGCTCAATTAATTGAAGCACATGACCAACTCTCTCAAAGAAATCAGCCTACGGAACAAGAAATTTCCGCATGGGATTCTGAACATGAGCAGGTACAATCCGTAGTATTGCCGATTCAATCCGACGACGAAGAAGAAAAAATTGCTCTGGTTGAAAAAGTATTGTCAGAACTGGATACTTTTGAATTTTCAAAGACCCGAGGCATTCCTAAGATAGCTATGTACATAGAAATTAAAGGCAAATCTTTAGGAATGATTTTTACCGACAAAAAAGATTTAGTAAGCACTATCGAGCTTGAAGAAAACTTGATTAGGACTTACGCATTAGATTTACCTTTACTCCTTAAGGATGTGAACGAAGGTAAATCTATCACTCTTGATAATTATTGCTTATCTAAAAAATCAGAAGTAGGCGAAGTTCAGCAACAAAGCAAGCCTACAATAGAGCAGATGAAACAACAGTTACTCAGTAAGGCCACCCGTGCTGAGTTGGACACCTTCAAAGCTAATATTGGGGAAACGAACCTCAAGGAAATATGGGAGTTATGTAGCATTCCGGAACGTAATCAGATTAAGTGTATCAGCCAAGCTAAGGTGGCCAAGAGAGTGCCAGCCACTCTTGGTTACAAGTTTCAGTACACCGCACCCATTACTAAAGCAAAGTATGAAGCGATTTACTTAGGGTATTATCTCCATGGCCAACCAGTGGAGAAAGATAACGAGCGGGTGATTTTTGTAGAAGGTCGGGCTATTATTTGCACTAAAGACGATCTCCGACCATGTCGAGAACAACCCGGAATATCAGAGGATGAGCGCGCCCGCTTAGAGGCAATTATCTCAGAACCATTATCAGACATGGACTTTGAAGTCTTTGTAGGAAAGTTTAAAAAGCTTTACCTTGAAGAAAGGAGACGCCAAGAGTTAGAAGGTGTTGTAGCTATTCGCAGCAAAGAAATCTGTCAGAAGTTTGCACAAAATCATAATATTTCTGAATCCTTGCTACAAGAATATTTTGATAAATTGAAATCTGATGGTCTAATATTTGCAGTCCAAGAAAATAATAAAGAATTATTTCAATGGATAGACGAGCAACCTACCGCTAACGATATAGCTAGTAATACCTTCACAGGACTACAACCCGCCCAAAAGCAGAATGGCTCAGTGACTGGAAAACAGCAAGACTTCAGTCAATCAGAGCAAAGCGACGTGGTACAAACAGAACTATATCTTAAGGTTGAGCAACCAGCACCATCTAAAAAGACTGAAGTTATTCCTACACCGTTGCTAGAGACAGTTGCAGGTGAGATAAAAAAAGTCAACCCTGAATTAACTTTTGGCTATGACTCCAATGGTAAATCAACCTTTCTAACCGTTTACCATGGGACATCCTATATAGGTATCTTTGAGGACGACGGTGTGGATTTATATTCTTCTAATACCGCAAAGATGTTGCATCACGGCTTCACAGAAGAAATGATTGATGCCTTAATTGAGATTGAATTATCCCCAAAGGTATAGCATCGTCTGGAGAAGTACTGTCCTCTCCTACTACTGGGGAGGATTCAGATGATGGATACCAGTACAACGTTACAACTGAGCAACTGGACTTAGCTGGTATTATTGATGACGATGACCCTACCTGGATGGATGCCATCAAAGCTGAAATAGAGAAGCTAGAAAGCTTTAAAGTCGAACATGATGAGATGATGTGCGACTCGTTCCTATTAGGAGCCTCTAGAAACTAGAGGGGTATGAATAGGGTCTAACGAGGCCACAGCGGAAGAGCCTGCGATAAGCGAGGCCACCAAAGAAGAGCCTGTTAGATAA
>JAAHGF010000059.1 GCA_010672585.1 Okeania sp. SIO1I7
AACTCTTCGATACTTTTGTGTGGTTCTAGCTTTAACAATCTCGGCATGGCGATCGCCCAACTCTTACTATTCATCCCTTAATTTATCAGGTTTAATTTTATTATACCGATGCTACCGGATTTGATATGAACTATGACTGGAATAGCACCAAACCTCGTAGTAATTATTTGTTTTCCATCAAATTTAATTACTGATGAGCGGATGATTGACTCTTCAGTCCAATACTCTTAATTTTTGCCCAAACTACCTCGCTTCATTTGTTCTCTCTCTATAGCTTCAAATAAAGCTAGAAAATTTCCTTCACCAAAACCTTGAGCTTGCATTTGTTTACCATTCACCCAAGCAACCCTGCGTTCAATAAACTCAAAAAATACAGTTGGTTGAGGAAAAATGGGTTTGGTGAAAATTTGCAGTAACATTGCTTCCGGTCTCATTTCCTGCCAGTCTACCAAAATTTGATAATCTTGAACTTTTTGCCAATCAACTTCCGGTAAATAACTTAGTGCTTTTGTTTGCATCTGAGAGTAATATGTTGGCGGAACTCGCAAAAAACCCAAACCACGCGATCGCAATTCTCCTACCACCTCCAAAATCTTCTCTGTCCGTAAAGCAATATGTTGTATCCCCCCACCATGATTAGCATCCAAAAATTCTTGGATTTGAGAATTAGCAGATGCAGGTTCATTAATGGGAAATTTCACTCCACCATCTGTGTCAACCATCACTTGACTGCGTAAAGCAGATTTATCTGTCTGAATGTCAAAACTTTGCTGGGGTTGAAATTCTAGAATTTGATGATACCAGTCGAGAGCAGATTGTAAATTATCCCCAGGCACATTCAAAACTACATGGTCGATAGCTACAATATCTGTAGGGAGTTGAGAAGTAGGATGTAAAATTTGTGCATCATCAATTTTTTCAACTAGAGTATGACTTATATCTCCCCATCCAGAAATTTTTGCCCATCTCAAACCCTTTAAGTCTTGCTGAATAGGTTGCAAAACTTCTGCTCCATTCGCTGCTGCTTTGGCCACAACTGAGTTAAGGTCTCGAACCCGAAAAGCGACATCACCTACTCCGGGAGGATGTATCCTGAGAAAATCAGCAACAAAATTTTCTGATGTGATGGGAGAGGATAGGGCAAAATATACTCGACCTCTGTTGATAATTTCCTTATGAGTATGTTGAGTGGTTTGAGAGGCGATCGCTTTAAAGCCTAATTTTTCAATAAACCAATTTCGTGACTTCATTGCATTTTCAACGTAGAAGTGAATATGATCGAATTCCATAAGCAACCTTTATTATTGATGAGTCTCAAGAATTTAGAATGCGCGAATGCGCGAATTACCTCTTCTAATAAATAATACCAATTCCCAAAAATAATGCTATACTTCCGATGCGACTTCAGTTATTAAGTAATAATAATGCTTCAGTTCGGTAAATTCTTTTCTTTATAGGACTTAAGCACCTCAAGGTATTTCTGTCATTGCGACCCATAGGGAGACAGTCTCAAGTCTTATTTTTTCGTACCTCATACTTCAGCAATTAACAATTAATAATTACCTCTTCCTAAAACTCATAGGATTGACTAAAAGGATTTTTTTTGATTTTATCCCCTTAAAAGGGGAGGCTTCAAGGCGTTAATTGTTGAGTGAATAATTATTAACTATCAACTCTTAATTATTAATTATTAATTATTAATTATTAATTATTCGGTAAGTTCTGCTTTAGAAAAATAAATGACTGTCTGGCTGAATATTAATTTCCATTGGTACAGCTTGGGGTTCTGCATTAAGAGCAAACATTATTGCATTGGCAGCAGTTTCAGAACTTAGCATTTTTGAACGATCAACCTTTAGACTGACATTATCCCAGAAAGGTGTATTTACTCCTCCGAAATAGAAAAGAGTTACTTTAATGCCATAGCGTCGTAACTCATCCGCCATACATTTACTCAAACCCACCAAACCAAACTTAGAAGCACAATATACAGTGCCCATGGCCATTGAATGTTTGCCTAGAATACCAATAACATTGCAGATATGGCCTGATTTTTGTCCTTTCATTACATTGGCAGCTGCTTGACAAGTATAGAAACTACCTTTCAAATTTAGGTCAAGCATAATATCTAGGTCAGCAGGTTCAATTTTGTTCCATTGTTTGAGAATACCTGCTCCTGCTGCATTGATTAACACATCAATTTTGCCAAAATGGCTGGAAGTTTTTTCTATCAGAGTTTCTACTTCCTCTGGGTTGGTAATATTTGTTGGTACAGTAATAATTTGGGTAGTAGATAGTTGAGTGGCTAAACTATCTAATCTACTGCTATCTCTGGCAGCTAAGACTAAGCTAGCACCAGAATTTGCGAGTTTCTCTGCCACTACGGAACCTATACCACCAGTAGCACCTACAATCACAACAACTTTGTCCTGCATTAACTTTCTCTTTACATTTCTTTACATTTTCTTTTATAATACAGCCATCTCATAATTAATAATTAATAATTAATAATTAATAATTAATAATTGGACAATTCAGGTTTGAAGTCTCTCCTTTTAAGGGGAAAAAGCGGTTGAGGCATGGATGGGTTTTCTCACCATATCCAATCGATCAATAGAAGAAATAATATTTCCTTATATTCAATTCTGTAGTGGTTAAAACCTGGGGTAATTATCAATTATCAATTAATGAAAGCAGATTTCAGATTAATGTGGTATGATAAATACCTTTGCTTGTTCACTACCCTAACTCCCATCTTCCCTACTCCCTACTCCCTACTCCCTAAAACCATAAACATAAGTACCTGATAACGTGCGGAAACTGCTGTAACTTTATTGCAAGCTTACAAACCAACGACCTTCTTCAGATTGATGCAACTTCAGCGAAGTACACAGCTCCAAATATTTGGGAAACTTTTTACTTGGTTGAAACCGCTTAATAGTTTTGGTAATTGGTCTACCATATAACCGATTAAACTCACTGCCGAGATTAGAAATAGGAACATAATTATCTGGTGATCCATCAGTTAAGTTAGTGACAATTTTTACTAATACTTTTTCCATGACTTCCTGAGAAGTAATTTCAGCAATATCCGTAATATTGGTAGGTACTTCGCCATTATCTGTAGGAGGAGTTAAACTTTTTTGTTCCGGTTTAAACAAATTAAAAATACTGACATAAGTTTGAGATTTTTCCGACGGTTGATGAATTGCAAAATAAGCTGGATAATTAACAAATATTTGCCTAGACTTTTGGTCAGGAAAGTGATTCACAACTACATCTTTAAGATTGAGTTTATAAGTTTCTTTGTACAACGCAGAAATTCTCGAAAATTTAATCCATTGTAGTCCGATTTTTTCTGATTCAGACCTGATTAACTCCTGTAATTGAATAATAAATGTGTCAATAGTAGGTATGTCTGGAACCGAAATAGCATATACTTGTGACTCTCCAGTTTGACTATTTAAAACAGTAATTTGGTTTTTATATTTCCGTACTTGATACACAGTTAATCCATGAGATTGAAGAGTAGTACCTAGATGAGTTAATCCTCGATCAGAAGAACAAACTAAAACTTCCTTAGCTGTGGGATAATTAACAAAAATAGAAGCACCTACAGTTGCCATTTTTAAATCAGCACTATCCTTGCCAGGAGGAACATGAATTAATTGATAACCACGTTGATGAAATTCTTCATCTTTTTTTCCCATACTGCGCCAATTAGCAAAAGCAACCTTAATTTGAATCGGATAATTGCAGATATCTACAAGGATTTTTTCTGTTTCAATATCAAGGTGTAAATTTTCTACATCTAACAATAAAATCGCCATACCAGACTCGACTAACTTAGTTCCATTTGTAGAGAAATCAGGAATCTGAGAATTAGTAATTTTGTCTGATGAAATGATATTTCTTTCTGGATAAATGAACCTATCTATCTGAGAAATTAAAGCATTATATCGATCGGAATCAATAAACTCGGGAGTCAGAATAATTTGAAGATAATTTATGGCTTTAAGTTGTAAATCCTCCTTGGTTGCAGCACAAGAAAGCCCTTTTGTCAACTTATTAGTCAAACTAGATTCATACTTGGAATGATGCCAAGGAATGTTCTTGTACTTTGGATTTATCCATTCTGGATGTTGTTGTTGAATAGAAACAATCGTTTGGTAAATATAATTACTGATGGCCTTAATAGCAGCAGTATTATTGGTCATCAGCAAACCAGAATTATCTGACATAGCCCATAAGCGATTAATGGTTACTCAATTTTAGATGATTCACGGAAAAATTGTGGTTTAAAGCCTCTCCTTTTAAGGGGATAATAAAGAAAAATTTTCATCTCTTTGTCAATCCTATCCGTTTTCAAGGAGAGGTAATTATTAATTAGGGTTTGCGGAAAAAGTCTTTTATTAGGGGTAGGAGACAGGAGATAGGAGACAGGAGAAATGGGAATTATAGAGGAGGTAGGAGGAAGAATAATCAAGGGATTATTCTGCGCAACTCTCGCCTAAAATGCTAAATTTTTGAACCATTACGACCTCAAAGCTTGGACTTTTTTGAACTAAAAAATTCTAAAATCTTATATATGTCAATGCTTTTAGATTTAATCAGCAAACCCTAATTAGGGTTTGCGCTCAAAAGTCTGATGGTGAAGGTAGGGAGTAGGGAGTAGGGAGTAGGAAGTAGGGAGTAGTTAAGAGTCAGGAGGAATGGGAGTTAATTAGGATGTAGTTGGAACAATTATCTCTTAATTTTTCTGTCCTACTAAACTTTTTCTGCTAACTTTTTGTACCTTATTTGGCCTAAAAGCTTGTACAATTTGGCGACTAAAAATTGCTAAAAGTAATATCAGTCAATGCTTTCAGATTATTTCAGCAAACCCTAATTAATTATTAACTAGACAGTTTATTAATAATTATTAATTATTAATTATTAATTATTAATTATTAAACCTACTCCCTAAAAAAATTAACCATGAATATCTCCATTCGGCATTACAGCACCTTGCATTTGAGCGCCACTTAAATTAGCTGTACTTAATTCAACCCTGGTTAAGATTGAGTCATTCAAACTGGAATTACGGAAATTTGCTTTTGCTAGATAAGCATCAGTTAAGTCTGCTTTAGTAAGATTGGCCTCAGTTAAATTCGCTCGACTAAGATCGGCCCTCACCAAATTTACTTGAGTTAGATTTGCTTTGATTAACTGAGCTTTACCTAATTTTACATCTGCCATAATCGCGCCAGTTAAATTCGCTTCATTCAACCTTGTATCCATTAATCCTGCTCTTTCAATTTTGGCATTAATTAAACTTGCCCCAGATAAGTTAACTCCTGCCAAATTAGATTCTGTTAAAAATGCCCCGTCCAAAATTGCTTGAGCTAAGTTTGCTTTTGCTAATTTAGCACCTCTAAGTAAAACTTCACTTAAGTTTGCTCCTCTTAAATCAGCTTTTGTTAAATCTGCCCCAGTCAAATCAACGCCGCGCAAATCAGCTCCACGCAAGTTTACTCCTCTAAGGTTAGCTATTGCATAAGCTCGCTTTTCATGGCGGAGATTTGCTCCACGCATATAAGCACCACGCAAGTCAGCACCCTGTAGATTAACTCCCCGCATATCTGCCCCACTCAGATTAGCATCAATTAAAGTTGCTAATTCTAGATTGGCCTGCCGAAAGTCTGCATTCTGTAAGTTTGCGCCATGAAGATCAACATCTGCCATTTTAACGGATTGCAAATTTGCTTGAGTTAGATATGCACCAGTGAGTCTGGCAGTAATTAGATTAGCCCGTTGTAGATTAACTCGGTTAAGGAAAGCTAATATAAAGTCTGCTCCCTGAAGGTCTGCTCCAGAGAAATTTGCACCAATTAAATCTGCTCCATTTAACTGTACACCTTTAAGATTGATGCCATGAAAATCAGTATCTCCTGCTGCATATCTTCTCAGAATTTCACCACCACTCATTATGATTTTCCTTTCCTTATTTAAAAATTTAACTCGAAGGAAGAAGGTTAGTTATACCGTTTCACTAAAGTCAGAAGTCAGAAGTAATCCCTGACCCTCGTTTGAGTATTTATAATTGCCCTAACCTATTTGCGTAGTGCTATATCAAAAACTTAAAGCTTAGACAAAGCAACATTTTTCCTTCTTCTTTCTTCCTTCTTTCTTCTTCTTTCTGCATAATAAAAAAATTTTAGCATTCAATTGTTTGTGTCCAAGCAATTGATTTATCTCCTAATTTTCTACCATGAATTTTGACATTTTTCAGAGATTCTGATTTCAAACTAGCGATTTTTTGTTGCACTAATGAAGTTACCATTTCTTGATTTGGGATTTGCTCAGATTCTAGGATAAGATGTAGCCAACTATTTCTTCTACCAGCTATTACTTTGATTTCTTGTTGCTGAAGTAATTGATTAATCATTAAGGCAACTGCTTTTGGATTACCTTGGGTTGCTAATTCTAGAATTTTTTGTTGATTATCATCAATACTTTCTTTTTTTTGTTCTGATTCTGTAGCGGTTGTATTGCTAGAATTAATGAGGTTGAGTTTTTTTCTTTCTTCTATTTCTAATTGTTTCAGAATTGTCTTGAATTTTGTAGAATTATTTTGTATATTACTAATTAAATTTTCTAACGCTGTATATTTTAATAATAAACGTTGTTCTTCTAACTCAAATTGTAAAAGCTGATTTAAAGTTTCCTCTAAGGAAATAAATTGTGCTTCTATAGTATCCATTACAGTATCTACTCTCTGATTTACCAATGTAGAAATTTCATGCTCTATTTCTAATTTTTGTTTGATTGAATCTAGGATATTTTTTCTTTCTATAGAATCTGTTTGATCTTTGCCTTGACTATCTATTATTGGTTCAATAGGAACAGAAGGTACTATTTGTTGTTCCTCAATTGAGTCGGTAAGATTTTTAGCTTCTTTTTGATTATTACTTTGATAAATTCTTTCTGCTTCAGAATTTTCAAATGAACTTATAGAAGATGATTCTTGAGTAAATTTTTCATTTTTACCACTGGTGATTTCACCTTTATGAAAAGCACTATCAGTTTTGGCATCGCTGTTTTTTTGTTCTGAATCTTCAACTTTTACTTTACTATTTGTAGGTAAGGTTATTTCTGCTGAATAACAAGTACTTAAAGCATTGATAATTACATGTGCTACTTGAGCATATTCATCTGGAACTTCAAAGTTATTAGCCGTACTATATAAAGAAGATTCTAAGTCTGTAATAGATAGGCATAAATTAAATATTTGCCTGAGTAGACTATCTAAGTTTTTTGTTTTCAACAATAACCAATCTCTTTCCCCAAAATTAAATTGATGTTCTACGATTGAAAAAATCAGAATTTTTGTCTTTAATGGATTAGTACCTTCCATAATTTTTTGCCTGACATCAAACAATTTTCCCGGGTCTCTTTCATAAGATTCTTCGACTACTAATCTTTCTTTAAGAATTGTTTGCTCACTTGAATCTCCCTGTAGTTCCCAAATGGGACTAGATTCCATAATTGTCATGTCTTCTTCTTCAGGATATAGTTTACCTACACTGTCAATAATTTTCTGTGCTAATAAACCATATTCTGTTTTTTTGTTAACTTTAGAAACTATTCTAGATAAACGATGATCTAAGGTTTCTATATTTCCGGTTTTTTTATATAGTTCTTCTATTAACTCCTTCAAATTAATTTCTTCTAATTTAGTTTCATCATTTTCCCATCTACCTTCGCAGGCACAATAGATTACCTTCTTTATTCTGATTAAATCTGCATCTTGTTTGAGTTCATTAACTACTGTATCTATCATTGAAAATGATTCCATACCTTTTATCCCTGAATAATCTGTAATTTTTTTTTCTAAGTTATTGAAAGTTGAAAATGATTTACTGAGAATAGTCATCTCTTAAACATCAGTTTGGGCAAAAAATAATACTCAAATTGCTGTTTGTCAAAAATATAATTTTATTGGATAATTCAAGATGCTATGTTTGATTTAGCTCCAGTCATCGATAATAATAAGACCAAACTGATAAATGTTTGCTAAAAATAGCTAGGATATTTCTTAGAAGTCAGGAGTCAGGAGTCAGGAGTCATAATGAATGGCTTCTATACCAGTTTTTAGGTCGGAAATTCTCTTTTTTGTCAAAGGGACATCTCCTTTAAAGTATTTTAATCGCACTTATGATCCGTAACATTCTTTTTTCATGCATGGTATAAGACTATTATAAATTATTTATAAATTATATAGTAGTCCTATTTGATTTGTGCATAAAATATCTCTAAATGAGGGAACAGGAGTAAGGCTTTTCACTTTTTGAACTACTATTGGATTGTTTACAAATTATTTAAACTACTATTATATGACTGTGGTTCTGGAATTGTTTGAAATACAAAAGTAATATAGTCGTCAATCCTACTAGAATATAAAGTTAATTTGTAATTAATTCAGTTACTTTGCTATAGTAGAAAATTATTCAGATGTTTAATAGTGGGACTTGCATAAAATAGAGTCATAAAATAGTCTCAAATATATACAGGTAGAGAGTTTTACGTCGGCAAGGTATAATTCCTTCACTACCAAAGGTTTCAGCCATTTTTATGGCATTGACGTAATTCTCTTATGCATACCAACTCTCAGGCGTTTTTTGACCAGAAAATGTGTAAGTACCAATAGAAATCTCCAGAAAAGTAGGGAGTAGGGAGTAGGGAGTAGAGGGAAAGAATATGATATGAAAAATTTTGATGTAATTGTCATTGGTAGTGGCATTGGAGGATTAGTTGCCGGAGCATTGCTCGCCTACTATGGCAAAAAAGTATTAGTTTGTGAAAGCCATGCTATTCCTGGAGGTGCTGCTCATTCTTTCTCCCGTCAAGGCTTCCACTTTGACTCTGGCCCCTCATTTTATTGTGGACTAGCTGACCCCAATAGTCTCAATCCTTTACAAAAAGTCCTAGCAATTTTGGAAGAGTCTATTGAGACAGTTCTCTATGACCCTCTGGGACACTATCATTTTCCTGAAGGTAGTTTGCCTATCTATTCCGATGCGTCGTCCTATATAGAAGCTGTTGCTAAGTTCACAACTCAAGGTGCTGAAGAATTAGAACAATTTCAAGAGCATCTCTTGCAAATATATGACGGCCTTAAAGAAATTCCCACTACAATTTTAAGAGCTGATTTTTGGTTAATTCCTATTTTATTGGGAAAATATGGATTATCTTTGCTGAAGTTACTGCCTTATCTCAGAGATATTGGGGGTTCTGTTGGGCAAATAATGGACAGATGGGTGCAAGATCCATGGGTACGTCGTTTAATTGATTTGGAATGTTTTCTCCTCTCTGGGTTAAAAGCTGATGGTACTGTTGCTCCAGAAGTGGCCTTTATGTTGGGAGAACGTTCTAATTCTGTTGTTGAATATCCTATGGGTGGTAGTGGTGCCATAGTTTATGCTTTGGTGGGAGGTCTGGAACGTTGGGGTGGTGAGTTACGTTTGAATGCTCATGTGGAACAAATATTGATAGAGTCTGGCAAGGTAATTGGGGTGAGGTTGCGTGGGGATGAAGTTGTTAGGGCGAATATTGTAATTTCCAATGCTACTATTTGGGATACCTATACTAAGTTATTGCAATTAGAAGATTTACCTCCTTCTTACCGCGAAGCTGCTTTGGCGACTCCTGCTGTAGAAAGTTTTATGCACTTACATTTGGGTATTCGTGCCGATGATTTGGAGGGTTTGACCGGACATCATGTAGTTATGCTTGATGGGGATGTTGATATTAGTACTCCTGGCAATACTTGTATGATTTCTATTCCTTCCGTTTGGGATACTCATCTTGCTCCCCCCGGTCATCATGTGGTTCATGCTTATACTCTGGAATCTTTTTCTGGTTGGCAAAAAGATGACTCTTATCAGCAACGCAAACGTGAAAAAGCTGAGTCTTTATTTTTGGCTTTGGAAAGGGTTATTCCTGATGTCCGACAACGTATAACTCTGGAGTTAATTGGTTCGCCTCTGACTCATGCTCGCTTTTTACGACGCGATCGCGGTTCTTATGGGCCTGCTATTGTTGCTGGTGATGGTAGTTTTCCTGGGCCTCATACTCCTATTCCTGGTTTGTATCGAGTGGGTGATAGTACGCTGCCTGGTATTGGTGTTCCGGCAGTGGCTGCTTCTGGGGTAATTTGTGCTAATACTTTGGTTTCTGTTGATAAGTCTTTGTCTTTGATTTAGCTGTTTATTTTTTAAGTTATGGGGAGAGGAGCGATCGCTTGCTAAATTGATTGAACAAAAAGTCAAGGACACGGGCGAGTTACACCCAATAATACAATCCTACTTGGAAAACAATCCGTTGTCAACTCCCTCTCCATTCCATGGCGCGGATTTTTTGGGAATTGTTGGTTTGGGTTGAGCCAGCGATGGCGATGATGCCTGGTGTTAGTCTTTGTATATCTGTAGGGGCGAATACCATTCGCCCTTACCTTATATGTATAGTCTCTTCGTAAGTCTTTTTATGGAGAGAGGAGCGATCGCTTAAAAAAAAGATTGAATAAAAAGTCAAGAGTAGGGGCGAGTTGCACCCAATAATACAATCCTACTTGGAAAACAATCCCCTGTCAACTCTCTTTCCCTTCCATGGCGCGGATTTTTTTTTGAATTGTTGGTTTGGGTTGAGTCAGTGATCGTGATGATGCCTGGTGTTAGTCTTTGTTATCTGTAGGGGTGAATACCATTCGCCCTTATATTTAGAGTCTGGTGCGTAAGTCTTTTTATAGAGACAGGAGCGATCGCTTAAAAAATTGATTGAATAAAAAGTCAAGAGCAGGGGCGAGTTGCACCCAATAATACAATCCTACTTGAAAAAAAATCCCCTGTCAACTCTCTTTCCCTTCCATGGCGCGAATTTTTTTTGAATTGTTTGGTTTGGGTTGAGTCAGCGATCGTGATGATGTTTGATGTTAGTCTTCGTTATTCGTTATCTGTAGGGGCGAATGGTATTCGCCCTTATATTTAGAGTCTGGTGCGTAAGTCTTTTTATAGACAGACGAGCGATCGCTTTTTTAGGTGACTAAGCACGATAAGAGTTTATGCTTAGTTGTGGTTTTATTGCGTATGTCGCAATAGGAGTTTATGCTCAGTTGTGGTTTTATTGCGTATGTCGCAATAGGAGTTTGTACTCAGTTGTGGTTTTATTGCGTATGTCGCAATAGGAGTTTGTACTCAGTTGTGGTTTTATTGCGTATGTCGCAATAGGAGTTTGTACTTAATAGTTGAACACTATGCAAAAAAGTCCTTTTCCAAATAATTCTACTAGCCACTAAAACTTGACATTTGACAAAAAGATTCTGGAAACCCTAATCCCTAATTAGGGATTGAAACTCAATTCCGGTAAAAGTAGAAGTAAATTCAATATCATAATGAAAAATATTTTAATGTTAGATACAGTCGCTTTATAACTTCAAAAATCTCCAAAAACCTTGTTCTATAACGATTGTAGCTATTGGCAGCCAAAAAGCCTTGGAGTTATTGCTCTGTCTAGGTTGGAGCGATTTTTTCCCTCTATTTAGGGATAAGTCTATTAATTGTCCCTGTATTCAGATATATTGAAAATAGTTTTGGGACAAAAATAACAAAGGAGATTTAATGAGATTAATCGTCGCATTCCTATTATCTTTTCTACTGTTGGGACAAAGTCCAGCTTTTGCCTTCTATCAAATTGATGGAGATTTCACAATGAATGATAGTTGTGAAGCCTACACAAGCTTCAGAAAGAAAACTGGACCTGTCACTCTTGAAACTGGAAAGGTTTACCCAGTATTAGGGCGAAACAAAGAAACTGGAGACTACTTTAATATCAAAGTAGATGGACAAACTAAATGGGTCAACAAGAGCTGTGGTGAATTTAATCCTGACGGACAAATTATAAGTGAAACAGAAGGAGACGACACAGAAGCACTCACTGGTCAAAGTTGCTCTATAGAACGTTGTGTAGATAAATATGTTCTTGCCATTAGTTGGCAACCTGCTTTCTGTCAAACAAAGCGAAGTAAACCAGAGTGTATTTCCCAAACAGCAGAACGCTACGATGCCACTAACTTTACTTTACATGGCTTATGGCCTGATAGAGCATCCTATTGTGGCGTGTCTTATGAAGATAAAAGTGATGATAAACAGGGAGACTGGGATGATTTACCTCCATTGGATCTGGATGAACAAACTACTTCTGATTTAGCAGTATTAATGCCTGGGGTACAGTCTTATCTACATCGTCACGAGTGGGTAAAACATGGAACTTGCGATGGGCGAGATGAAGATACTTATTATGATATTTCCCTAGACTTACTTCGAGAAGTGAATGATTCTGAGGTACAGGAGTTATTTGCCGAAAATATTGGTAAAACTATTACTCGGTCTCAGATAGACAAAGCTTTTGAAAATTCTTTTGGAGAAGGAGCTGCTAAAAGTGTGAAAGTCAGATGTAGGGATGGTTTGTTTTCTGAGTTTCAAATTAAAATCCGCAGACCTCTAGTGGGAGATAAGTTAGCAGATATTTTGCTGCCGACAAAGACAGGGTTCTGTGATGATTTGTTTGTCGATCCTGCTGGGTTTTGACATACTCCCGACGTTGCACTTACAAGGGCATCGTGGGATTCTTCAGTCAGGAAAAAAGCTGACCGCTGTTTAGACAGAGGTGATGTCCTCCCCCTGTGTTTGAGTTTGATAATAACAAAGTACTTCCTAGCTTGTCAAGGGTATAGGAAGGTTTTATTTGTGGAGATATCCGACTCAAGGCCCTGGCTTTCCCATCCCTCCGCTCCCCTTCAGGAGAGTGCGAGACTTCCCGCCAGGGTAATTAACAGCTTGACATAATCATAGATTATCTAGTATAATATAGGTTTTTCTATACTTTATTTTATGCTACTGGGATTCAAAACTGAACTGCACCCAAATAATCAGCAAAAAACATGGCGTTGCTGAATACTGGAATGATTTCGGCTGACACGGGGACACGGAGACAGGTCAACACGGGGATTATGGTTTCTGCTCTGGTGACAAAATCATACCTTAATTCAGCAACGCCAATATTGAAGTAATTTAAGAAGTTATCAACATACACGATATAACCGGATTCTATATGAAAGCTTTTGTCACTGGTAGCAGTGGTTTTATTGGGGCAAACTTGGTCCGGTTGTTGTTGCAGCAGGGTTATGCTGTTCGATCGCTTGTTCGCCCCACAAGTTGTCTGGATAATCTCCATGGTTTGGATGTGGAGGTTGTGCTTGGTGACTTAAATGACTCCAATTTATGGGAGTTGATGGTGGGGTGTGAGGTTTTGTTTCATGTTGCTGCTCATTATTTTTTGTGGCAAAAGGATAGAGAGTTGCTTTACAGAAATAATGTGTTTGGTACGCGCAATGTTTTGGAGGCGGCACGACGGGCAAAAATTCAACGGACGGTTTATACGAGTTCTGTTGCTGCTATTGGGGTGGGAGTTTCTGGTGCGGTTGTTGATGAGGGTTATCAGTCTCCACTGGAGAAGTTGATTGGTGATTATAAAAGGTCTAAGTTTTTGGCAGAGCAGGAAGCAGTGAAGGCCGTTAATTTGGGACAAGATGTGGTGATTGTTAATCCTACTACTCCTGTTGGTGCTTGGGATATTAAACCTACTCCTACTGGTGATATTATTGTCAGATTTTTGCGTAGGCAAATGCCTGCTTATGTAGATACTGGTTTGAATATTATTGATGTTCGGGATGTAGCTTGGGGACATTTGTTGGCTTTGGAGAGGGGGAAATGTGGCGATCGCTATATTTTGGGAAATGAAAATCTGACACTTAAGGGGTTACTAGATTTATTGGAGGAAATTACGGGTTTAGCTGCTCCTAGACAAACTGTTCCTGTTTGGTTGCCTTTAACTGTGGCATGGGTTGATGAAATAATTCTGGGAAGTTTGGGGAAACGACCTTCTATTCCTTTGGATGGTGTTCGGATGTCTCAACAACGAATGTATTATGATGCTTCTAAGGCGGTGAAAGAGTTGGGTTTACCTCAGTCTTCGATTAGAGTTGCTCTTCAAGATGCTGTTGATTGGTTTCGGGTTTATAGTCTGAAGGAGTGAGGGAGTAGGGGAGTGGGGAGTAGGGGAGTGGGGAGTAGGGGAGTGGGGAAGCTTCACAGGGGTAGGGGTGAACGGCCGTTTGCTGACGCATAGCAAACCCTAATTAGGGTTTGCTGAATAAATATGAAAACGGTTGACTGGTTATTCAAAAAAAGCTGATAATAATTTATTATTATCATCATTCATTCAACTATAAGTTGAAATGATTAAACAGACCGCAAAAACAGTTTTTTCTCCAAAAAAGTACAAAAACAGAGAAAAAGCCTCTTCCCGTGAGGGTAGAAAGGTTGATTACTAAAAAAGTAATTGCGATCGCGCAGCGGAACGGAGTTCTATCGCAGTCATAGAAGTTTCAGGAAGTTTGGCCATCACTTTGACGAGACTAAATCCTCTTTTTGCTTGGCCGAATTTACCCTCAATATTGTTCCGTAATCTTTCATCGCTCCTGAGCTTGTTTCTTTTTTTCTTGATCAATATTTGCTGCTGGTCTTCCCTTGGGAAAACCACTGATTCTAATGCCTCTTTCAGTACAGAATTTTCGGTTTTCTCTTGTCCGGTAAATTTGGTCTGCATGAACCGACTCTGGATAATGACCTGTGTAGTTTTTAAATGCTTCTTCTGATTAAGAATGCCTTAAATCCTTACTCTGTAAGTTTTTTAAATTTAATCAGCAAGCCCTAATTACAAAAAGGTAGATATCTATCGGGATATGCTTAATACCATGCATGAAAAAAGAATGTTACGAATAATAAGCATGAGAAAAAGATTTTACAGGAGGTCTCCGTTTGACAAAGCGGTGCGACCCCGCGACGACGCCAGCTCGCTTGCGGAACGCTGACCAAGAGAGGGAATGCGCACCAAGAGAAAAATAGAATTTCCTAGCTCAAAACTGGTATTGAAGCTATTCCCATACGACTCCTGAGGACTGACTCCTAAGAAATAGCCTAATTATTTGTAGCAAACATTCATAAAATTGGTATGACAGCGCTTTTCAAGTTGATGAACCACATCTTTACAAACAAAACCTTGTAGGAACGTTCCATGGAACGTCCCCACTGTGGTCTACCCAAATAAAAACCGCTGTAAAAATAGCTGCTCCAGTTCACTTTAGATAGTTATCTCTATCGTTTTTCCCTTTTTTTCAATATTTACCCTTTCTTCCTTCTTCCTTCTTATTTGCTTTAGTTATTTGATATTACAACAAAATAAATAGTAGTAGTAAAAATTTACCAACAAATAATAAAGGTGTTGATAATGGTAATTTATGATCGCTTATATCGGGAGCGATATTATCGTTATTGGGAATAGTATCTACAATGAGAGTGATACCATCATTACCTAAAACATATACAACTTCTCCTGTATTAACTGTAAGTTCTTGGAGACATTTAGCATTCCATAAACTACCCCGATAACGAATTCTACCAAGTTGATTTGGTCGAATTATTTCATCAACTACTGCTTCTTTAGACATAGCTAACAAATATGGGTTATTTGCACTAGAAGTTTTGACAGCACCATTAAAATTATTTAACATTGATCGCTCCTTTCCTATATATAAAATTAATTGTGACAATTACCTGTTGAAAAATGGTAATTATGAGTTTATCTATGACTTTTGCTTGAAAGTTTCTAGTATAATTTTCTTCTGTAGTCTGTAGTCTGAGTCCGCTAAAAATTCATTTTTTACTTTTGAGTTATTCAAATAACCTTGAGTAAGTGAAACTTCTAATTGCCAACTACTATATAATAATTGGTATTAATTTTTTCTACATTTCAAGCTTCATTCTTCTGGGTAGCAAATCTGGAACTTTTAGTCAAAATTAGAAATTTAACATTGATCGCTCCTTTCCTATATATAAAATTAATTGTGACAATTACCTGTTGAAAAATGGTAATTATGAGTTTATCTATGACTTTTGCTTGAAAGTTTCTAGTATAATTTTCTTCTGTAGTCTGTAGTCTGAGTCCGCTAAAAATTCATTTTTTACTTTTGAGTTATTCAAATAACCTTGAGTAAGTGAAACTTCTAATTGCCAACTACTATATAATAATTGGTATTAATTTTTTCTACATTTCAAGCTTCATTCTTCTGGGTAGCAAATCTGGAACTTTTAGTCAAAATTAGAAGGGGTATTCTTTTTTATATGATTATGTTAACTGGGTTATTGCCTCTTCCCTAAAATCCAAAACTTTTGTATCTCACCAAATTTGAGAACTACTGTGTACTTTGTCATATAGCAAGGAACAAGTTGCTTAGAACATAGACTGATGATGAACCTCATACAGGGAAATATTTTTCCCTATCTTCCCTGTTTCCGGCGATAAATTGTTCTCATTTATCAATCGCATAAATTTTTTAAATGACAAGTACTACCTTGCAATGATAGAACCTTGTAAGGTAGTACCTATTAAATATACTGTTGTAATATTATGCATTAAACAGGTGCGTAAGCTTGTTCTAGTTGAGAACCAACTTGCGGAACAGACAGAGCATTTATATTTTGAACTTTACCAGAACACTGCCAGAAAGCTTGAGCTACTCCTAGGTATCCTCTGGAAACTTTAGAAACACTTATAGCTGTGCTGATAACTGTTGGTAAACAAGGACTAGGTATGAACGTTGTGAAAAAGGTATTAACCATAGAACACAACACTATAGTCCAAAAAAATCCTAATGCGGGTAATAAAACTAAGTCAGGCGTGACTAAGCGACAGATGCGCTTCCATACAGCTTGTTGAGGTATTACAATAACTACGGCAAGCGTCGCAAAAAGGGGAATATTCAGTTTTTCTAACATTTTCTAGATCGTCAGAGTCAAGTTTATCGGGCGCAACAAATCATACCTATACCAACCAAGGATACTGAATTGACAATCTATCTAAATTTTCATAGAAGGTTGACTCTTCATTCTCCTCTCAATGCCTACGAAGTTAGCTGACGGGCTAGGGCTGAGAGATTCCCTTCTCTGCATCTTTGTTTTTCTACATTCAAAGACTTCTAATCAGAGATAAGCCCCCTGTATTTGGTTCCTCCGCTCCAGCGACACTCTTACTGTGTCTTTACTTGCCGGATTAGGCTGACTGTCTTTTGCTTTTGATATTATATTAACTTTTTCTATAGGCTTTGTCAACACTTTTTGACAGAAATTTTTGTAAATTGTATCAAAATTTTCAGCTGAAAATTTGAGAGGATGGTTAGTAAAGTATTGAACTGTGGTTATACTGTTGCTCCGACAAGGTTGAGGTACACCTATTATATTCCTAATACTTAGAATAGTTTTCCGCAAAATTTTAAATTTAGTTATTTGCAATATAAATCACTAAGCCCATTGTTAGTTGTCACATACTAATCGTGATTAAAATCACTAAATATAGTAAGTGCGATCACTTACTGTCTGAATTTTGCATCACTATGTAACAATAAAAAATTAGTAATACTAGAACAGTAAGTAATACTAGAACTGTAGAATTTAAAGGTGAATGTTATGCCTGTAGATCCTCCCGTCCATCTTCTTCCATGTGCATTAGGAGACCTTTTTGCTCAAGCCAACGAAAATGGCTACATTACACTAGCTGACCGCTATGGATTAATGGCTGCTATATTTGATGATTCTTTACAAGAATACGAAAAACGCTCTATAGACCGACTAATTCGTGCAATTTATAGAGGACGAATTAAAGTAGTTGATGAAATATCTGCTGTAGTATAAAGCTATACCTAACAAAATAGTAAATTCAACTTTAATATATAGAAACTTTTGCATAAAAACTCCAATCGACAACCTCTATATTTCTGGCATTAGAGCAATCTCTATTTTTTGTCATTAGAGCAATCTCCTTTTTTACCACTAGGTAGAGTCGCTCCACAAAAATCTGTTTGCTCTAGTTTTGCTTGATTAAGATTTGCATTAGATAAATTAGATCTATTTAACTTAGCTTCCTCCATATATGCTTGGTACAAATCAGCCCAAGATAAATTAGTATCTGTCAAATCTGCCTTTTGCATAGTTGTACCATGCATAATTGCGCCTGATAGATTAGCTCCTGCCAAATTTGCTTCAATCAAATTAGCACCGCTGAGAATAGCACCTCTTAAATTAGCTCCTTTCAAGTTTGCTTTTTGTAAGTTAGCTCCTAATAAGTCTGCTTCGCTTAAGTCTTGTTCACTTAAGTCTGCTTCACCCAAATCACAACCTTGACATTCATAAGTGCTTAATAAACGCTGAATAGTTTTGATGCGTTCCATAGAATTAGATTTAGATTGAGCAAATACTGGAATAGTTAACCAGGATACTGTTAATAATGTCGCTGTTAATGGGTATACAAATTTCATATTTTACCTCTTAAGAAATTACTTAATTTAATATTAGATATTTGATTTTTTTGGCATCATATCACAAAAATTACATCAACAGATTCAGATAGATATTATGACTTTTGACTCTTGATTTTCAACTTTTGGCTTTTTAAAAAATAATTGAGCTAAAGTAATATTCTGTTAAATGAAATAAATTAAAAAAGCTTTCAGTCGCTCGGCGTTTAGCAGTCAGCTTTGCGCATTTGCGGAGCATTCCGGAACGGAAAGGGGATACGCGACCCCTCCTAAAATTAAACGACAAGCTAGAAGTCGGGGATTTAAACTCAAGCTTTTAGCGCGCTGAAAGCTGAGTGCTGAAATGCTGATAGCTAATTAAGGGTCTAGGAAAAAATTGTGTTAGATATTAGACAAATTCGAGAAAATCTGCAAACTGTACAAGAATTACTCAACCGTCGTGGAGAGTACGACTTACAGCCAATTCTAGAATTGGATGAGCAACAGCGACAACTGGAAACAGAGCGATCGCAACTCCAAGCTCGTAGTAACCAGATTGGTAAACAGGTAGGAGAAAAAATTAAATCAGGCAGTGACCCGAAGGGGGCTGAAGTTCAAGCTTTAAAGGATGAGGGAAATCAAATCAAAACCCAACTCAGCGAATTAGAACCAAGGGAAAAAGAGATAAAGGCCAAAATAGAAGCTTTGCTCTTACCTCTTCCTAATTTGCCTAGTGAGTCTACACCTTTAGGAAAAAGTGAAGCAGAAAATATTGAGGTCAAACGTTGGGGGGATGAATATATTCCCCAAAATCCCAAAATTATTCCCCACTATGAAATTGGGGAAAAACTAGGTATTCTCGATTTTGAACGAGGGGTAAAAATTGCTCAAAGTCGCTTTGTGGCATTAATGGGAGCAGGAGCAGCATTAGAGCGTGCCATAATTCAATTTATGCTCAACCGCCATACTCAAGTTGGCTATGTTGAAGTTATGGCCCCATTATTGGTAAATAGTCAGTCTTTGACAGCTACAGGTCAACTGCCAAAATTTGCTGAGGATAGTTTTAAATGTGAAGCAGACGATCTATGGTTAATACCTACTTCAGAAGTTTCAACGATGAACTTGTATCGGGATGAAATTTTGACTGCCGAACAACTACCTATTTATCATTGTGCTTATACTCCTTGTTTTCGTCGAGAAGCTGGTGCTTATGGCAAAGATACTAGAGGGTTAATTCGACTCCATCAATTTAATAAGGTCGAAATGGTAAAAATTGTGCATCCCGATCGCTCTGAAGAAGAGCATCAAAAATTAGTGGCAGATGCAGAAGCTATTTTACAAGCACTGAAGTTACCTTATCGAATTATAGAATTGTGTACTGGAGATTTAGGTTTTTCTGCGGCTAAGTGTTATGACTTGGAGGTGTGGTTACCATCATCAGGAACATATCGAGAAATTTCTAGTTGTTCTAATGTGAAAGATTTTCAGGCACGTCGGGCAAATATTCGGTTTAAGGAAGGAAAGAAAAAAGGTACTCAGTATGTTCACGCTCTGAATGGATCTGGTTTAGCAGTAGGGCGAACTATGGCGGCTATTTTGGAAAATTATCAGCAGGTTGATGGTAGTGTGAAAATACCGGAGGTCTTGCAAGCTTTTATGGGGCGTGAATTTTTGTAATTGCGATCGAGTAGGGTGTGATTATACGCTCCCTACTTTGACCATATTTTTTACCTAAAATTATATGTGCCTAAAGTTACCCAACTTTATTGACATAATGTAATCAAAGTAACAGAATTTATTTAATTGATGACTATCTTTATATATAGTATAGTTCAATTTATACTGTAAGTATTCAGCTATCAGCTTTTGAACATATTCAAGAAATTACTAAGGTTAGCTGAAGACATTTTTTTTATAAGTTTTAATTCTCCTTGGAGACTAATTCCTCTTTTGAGCTGATAATGAGCTA
>JAAHGF010000006.1:0-135507 GCA_010672585.1 Okeania sp. SIO1I7
ATGAAAAAAAATGACCGCTGTTTTAACAGAGGTGATGTCCTCCCCCTGTGTTGACGTTGATAATAACATGCATACCTCCTAGCTTGTCAAGGATATAGGAAGGTTTTATTTGTGGAGGTATCCGACTGTTAGCCCTGGCTTTCCCATCCCTCCGCTCCCGATCTGCGGAGAGCGCGGGACTTCCCGCCAGGGAAGTTAAATGGTTAGAGCAAAACTACAAACAAAAACTTGATTATAACGCGTTGTATTTAATTTGACAGACCTACTTATTATCACTTTGAACTTAATGACTAGCAGCTCTGTGATGACGCTCTCTCAGATAAGAGAGAAATTCCCTACCCTCACGCAAACGACGCACCAACATTTGCGGGTCTGCCAGCATTTCACCAACTATAGGAATAATCGACTTTGGTCTAAAATAAAACTGACGATACATCCGCTCCACACCATCTTCAATTTCACTACCCGAGAGATTAGGATACTGCAAAGCTGACATCTGAATTCCAGAGTTAGCCACCAGAGAGTCGCCAGTAAACCAACCATTTTCCTGAGCTTGACTATATAATTCTGTTCCAGGGTAGGGAGAAGCGATCGATACCTGAATTGTATGAGGGCTGACTTCACAAGCAAAACGGATAGTTTCCTCAATAGTTTCCCTACTCTCATTGGGTAAACCAAGAATAAAAGCTCCATGAACTTTAATACCCAACTTATGGCAATTTTCCATAAATTTGCGGGCGACTTCTAATTTAATCCCTTTCTTGACTCCATCCAAAATTTTTTGATTACCAGATTCAAAACCTACTAACAGCAAACGCAGTCCGTTGTTTCTCAATTCTTTAAGAGTGTCATAATCTAAATTTCCACGAGCGTTGCAACTCCAGGTCAGCTTCAGTCGTTTCAAATGTTCGCTAATAGCGATCGCTCGTTTTTTATCAATAGTAAAGGTATCGTCATCAAAAAAGTATTCCCGTACAGAGCTACCCCAAATTGCTTTTGCCTCTGCCATTTCTCGCCCCACTGCTTCGGGACTTTTGGCACGGTATTGATGTCCGCCGATAGTTTGTGGCCATAAACAGAAAGTACATTTAGCAGGGCAACCGCGACCTGTATATAAGGAGATGTAGGGATTGAGTAAATAACCAATTAGATATTTACGAATATCGAGGTGTTGTGCATAAACCGGAAAAACACTAGGCATCGAATCCCAGTCGTGAATTAATTCTCGTTCTGGGGTATGCTGAATATTGCCTTGGGAATCAAGGTAACTCAACCCTTTAATTTCTGCAAAAGGTTTCCCTTCGGATAATTCTTTACAGGTATAATCAAATTCGTTGCGACAGACAAAATCAATAATTGGATTATCCCTGAGAGTTTCTTCGGGCAAAACTGCTACATGAGCGCCAACAAAACCTACTTCTGTCTCAGGGTTTTGCGCCTTAATAGCTTCTGCACATTTAACATCATTGGCGAGGGAAGGAGTACTGGTGTGCATAATTACCAGTTCATAATCTTTAGCAATTTTGAGCACATCTTCCACAGTTTGATTATGGGGAGGAGCGTCTACCAATTTACTTCGGGGTACTAGAGCAGCAGGTTGGGCTAACCAAGTGGGATACCAGAAGGAGGTAATTTCTCGTTTTGCTTGGTATCTAGCTCCGGCACCTCCATCAAAACCATCAAAGGACGGAGGATTTAAAAATAGAGTTTTTTTCATCTTGAACAGTAGACTTTTAAGATACAGGGATATTCTGGGGAACATTCCTAGGTTTTCTTTTTATACCATAAGTTATCTGAAGCGACTTTTTGATTCAAGAATTCTCAACAAAAAAAGTTTTTGATAGTTGCATACCTCTTCTGTGTTTAAACCTATAATCACAGGAATGGGATTTCCCCAAGCAATTCCCATTACTCCTGCTGCTCCTAATGTGCTAATATCGGCTAAATAATTAGCTTGTTGTTCTGGAGGAATATCTGGATTCAACAATTAATAATGAATAATGAATAATGAATAATTACCTCTCCTTGAAAGAAGAGGATTGACAAAGAGATGAAAATTTTTCTTTATTATCCCCTTAAAAGGGGAGGCACATACCCACAATTTTTCGGTAAATTCTACATAAGATTCTTGCCAACATTTATAAACATCAAAATTTTGTTGAGTTATGATCAAGGCTGAAGTTGATAGATTAAAAGATGGTATAAAGTTGAGATTTGTACAAGCTCTCTGAGCAAATCCCATCAAGCCACCATTGGCATAGGTATGCAAAATTTTATGCCATTCTTGATATGACCAATTGATTAATTCTGATATACAAAGATGATTTATATAACTATGTATAGTGTCATTTTCTTTTTATCTTTACTGAAACGTCAAATAATTTCCTGAAATTACTGTAGGGTCAAAGTTTTTATCCTATAAAATCTGACTTTTGACTTTTGATATCATGTCCGGTAACATCAGTCTTGTATAGAGAAGGTAAGGAAGAAGGAAGAAGGAAGAAGGAAGAAGGAAGAAGGAAGAAGGAAGAAGGAAGAAGGAAGAAGGAAGAAGCTTTAAGAAAAGGAAAAATTTTACCTATATGGCGGTAGATATTTCCCCAACTTTTACACGGGACTATACCAACGGACATGATATGAATTCTGTGAAACGGTATAAGTTAACCCCAAAAGTAATAGGTCGAATAATACCAAGCGTGATCAATGTTTGCTACATTATTTTCTTTGTTTTAAATGGTATAATATCATCAGAAAAAATCTCATTTGACACTCTATTTTTTTTAAACAAAATGCTAGCTAAAATCAGAGATACAGAAATCTATTTTGATGTTGAAGGTGCTGCCCTAGTGCCAGATGGGGAAAGGATGCGAGAAAAACCTGTTGCTTTTATGATTCATGGTGGACCAGGTGCAGACCATACTTCCTATAAACCTACCTTTTCTCCCTTGAGTCAAAAATTACAATTAGTGTATTTTGACCACCGGGGACAAGGGCGATCGGCGAGGGGAGCAAAAGAAACTTATACCTTAGAAAATAATGTGGAAGATATGGAAGCATTGCGTCAATATTTAGGGCTAGAAAAAATTGTGATTATTGGTACTTCTTATGGAGGAATGGTTGCCCTCAGTTATGCAGTCCGTTATCCAGAAAATGTTAAATATTTAATTGTTATTGCTACTGCTGGAAGTTCTAGGTTCTTAGAGCTAGCAAAAGTTAATTTAGCCAAAAAAGGAACAAAAAAACAACAAGCAATCGCTCAATTTTTATGGGATGGTAAATTTGAGAATGAAGCCCAACTGCAAGAATATTTCCAATTAATGATGCCTATGTATTCATTAACTTATAAACCAGAAACATCAGGAAAAAGTTGGAACAGAACTATTTTATCTCCTGATGCTATTAATGTTGCATTTGGCGGTTTTTTACGTTCTTATAATGTGCTTGATGAGCTAGATAAAATTACAACTCCCACTTTAATAATAGCAGGAAAACATGATTGGATTTGTCCTCCAGAATTGTCAGAAGAAATCGCTACAGCTATTCCCAATGCTGATTTAAGAATCTTTGAAAATAGTGGTCATTTAATCAGGGTTGATGAACCAGAACTGCTTCTGGATGCAATAATTGACTTTTTGGTTTACAATAGTAGAATTAATATCAAATAATGAAAAAATCTATCCTCGCAACGAGAGGCAAATCTACTTAATTCGGTATAAAAACATTCTCTATCTTCACCATTAGCAAATCTTGATAAATTTTTTCCCTCCTGACTCGGTCCTCCTGACTCCTACTTCAAAAGATTTTACCGAATTATTAATAATTAATAATTAATAATTAAATAATTCGCGCCTTGAAGCCTCCCCTTTTAAGGGGAAAAAAGCGGTTGAGGGATGGCGAGGTCCCCTCGCCATATCCAATCAACCAAGAGAAGAAATAATATCTCCTGATATTCAATCAAGAGCGGTTTTAACCAGAGGTAATTATCAATTATCAATTATCAATTATCCATTATCCATTAATGAAACCGATGCTACCAGATTTGATATGATATCATGTCCGGATAAGAGCGGGATAGAACTCCGTTCCGCACTCCGCTTTAACGTGCGTTGTGCGCCAGCAAACAAAAAACTGGCGTTGGTGAAAAGAGGTATGATATCATGTCCGTTGGGGCGCGTTTGTGTAAAAGTTAGTGTAGATATTTACAGGAAATTTAAGTTTTTTTTCTTACTCTTAAGCCTTCCTGACTGTTGCTTTCCGGAGCTGTTGCCTGTTGCCTACCTTTGCTATACAATACCGATGCTACCGGACATGATATGATATCTGTCCGGATAAGAGCGCGATAGAACTCTGTTCCGCTTACCCGACCAAAAAACTTTCTCCTTATATTGGGACTTATATCATGTCCGGATAAGAGCGTGATCAAAAACTTTCTCCTTCAACTCCAGTTCTTCTTCTTCCAACTTCAGTCTTCCCTCCTGAGGACTGAGTTCTGACTCCTGACTCCTAAGTAATTAAGATTAGTATCATACCCGCGCTTCACCAACGCCAAAAAACTTTCTCCTTCTATTCCTTATTTCTTCCCTCCTGACTCCCCCTCCTAGCTCCCCTCCTGGGAGGGTTAGGGGTGGGTGGGGGAGGGGCGAGGGGTGGGTTGACTCCTAAGTAATTAAGATTAATATCATACCCTAATTTACCAACGCCAGAATCCTTTTTCGATCCATTCCGACTTTTCCCATTGCCATTAACAGAAACATCTAACTGCGGAGGAGTTTCCTTACCCCGGAATAATTTCTGTAACCAATGCATAAAATTATCAATATAGGTAAACCACACAGGTACCACTACCAAGGTCAACAATGTCGCAGTCGAAAATCCACCTATCACAGCGATCGCCATGGGACTTCTTTCTGCGCCTCCTGCTCCTAATTCTAAGGCGATGGGTAACATTCCAGCAATAGTAGAAAACGTGGTCATCAAAATTGGTCGCAACCGGGAAATACCTGCCTCCCGTACTGCATGAAACTGAGACATTCCTTCCTTTTCATTTGCCAACGAACAGTCTACCAACAAAATTGCATTCTTAGTTACCAACCCCATCAACAACACAATGCCAATTAAAGCAAACAAACCCAACTCTTTCTGCATCACCAATAACCCTAACAACGCGCCACCAATAGATAACGGCAACGCTACCAAAATTGCCATTGGATAAAGAAAATTATTATATAGCAACACCAAAATTGCATAAATACATAACACCGCAAACCCCAAAGCACCTAAAAATCCAGTAAAGACATCAATCATAATCTTGGCATCACCGTCAGACTGTTCGGTAACACCCTCCGGTAGTGGATTCATAGGTGGCAATGCTTTCACCTGTTCTACTGCATCTCCTAGAGAAATTCCCTGTAAATTTGCCTCCAAGGAAACCTGACGATAACGGTCAAAACGATTTATTTCAGCGGGGCCGCTACCAATAGTAATCTCAGCCACTGCGGACAATGGGACTAATCCACCATTTTGACTAGGAATGCGTAAATTTTTGATTGCATCCAAGTCATTTCTAAATTTTTCTGCCAACTGCACTCGAATTGGAATTTGACGGTCTGCTAAATCAAACTTAGCTAAACTTGACTCACGATCTCCCAAAGTCGCCAATGAAGCTGTACGAGCGATCGCCTGTACGGAAACTCCTAAATCTCCAGCTCGAGCAGGTAATGGTTTAATCAAAATCTCCGGTTTCACCAAACTCGCACTGGAAGTCACATCCACCAAACCAGGAATTTCTCGCATTTGCGCTTCCAAAGCATCTGCCGTTTGTTTCAAAGCAGTTGCATTTTCACTCTTAAGAACAAGGGTTAAATCCTTATTACCACCTCCTCTACCCCCACCACCAAAACTCACACGCGCCCCCGGAATATCCTGAAATAGAGGTCGCATCTGTTGTTCAAACTCCTTTTGGGAAATCTCCCGCTCTTGCCTGGGTAATATATTTACATACAACTTGCCCTCATTTACCGACTCACTATTGCCCCTAGTACCAACATCAGCAAACACACTGGTAACAATCGAATTTTGCTCTAATAATTGCATTGCCTGTTGGGCAACTTGTTCAGTTTCAGACAAAGTCGATCCAGGAGGTAATTCTAGGAAAACTGTACTTACAACATTGTCATCAGAACCCATTAATCCTTTAGGAATTAGTGGCACCAGTTGCAAGCTACCAATAAAGAAAGCTAATGCAATAATTAAAGTAGTAATTTTATGGCGCAGTGCCCAAGTTAATAAGTTATTGTAGGGACGATATTTTGGTTGTTTGTGATGTTTGACTCCCACTTTACCATTGAAAAATGAAGAATTTTGAGGTTGTTTCGGTTTCAACAACCGCGCTCCTAACATTGGTGTCATAGTGCAAGCAACCAATGTGGAAAACATTGTCGAAACTGCTACTGTTATGCCAAAAGGCTGGAAAAATTGACCAGGTACTCCACCCATAAACGCCACAGGTAAAAACACTGCAACTATTGTGGCAGTTGTTGCTACCACCGCCAAACCTATTTCTGCTGAGGCATCCAAAGCAGCTTGGAATGGCTTTTTCCCCATATTAATATGTTGGTCGATATTCTCAATCATACAGATGGCATCATCCACTAAGTTTCCCATCGCTAATGCTAGTGCTAACAAGCTCATATTGTTGAGGGTGTAGCCTAAAATTTGCATTACTAAAAAGGTGGGAATAATTGATAATGGCAATGCTACTGCCGTGACTAGAGTCGGCCGCCAATCTCGCAAAAATGCACCGACAACGACAACAGTGAGAATGGAACCAATAATTAGAGCGTCTACAGATGCTTGATAGACTTCTTCAATATCCGTTGCCTTGGTAAAAATTAGTTCTAAGTCTACATCTTCTGGTAATGTTTGTTCCAGTTCGGCAATTTTTGCCCGTACACCTTTTTCTACACTTACCAGGGTAGTACCTGTACTACGAAGTACGCCAAAAGCAACAACTGGTTTACCAATTTTATTTGACTGGGGAGTCGTTTTTATTGATGAGTCTTGTGCAAAACCCTGAGTTTCATCCTCACTATTTTTTTCTACTAACCAAGCTGTTTGTCTAGTTTCGCCAAAACCATCAATGACTGCACCTACACTGGACAGTGGTACTGCTCCACCAGAGGGCAGGATGATTCGATATTCTTTTAATGCTTCTACCGTGTCAGTGCTACCAAGGGTACGAATACTTTTTTCTGTGCCTCCACCTTGAGAGCGTCCACCGGGTATATTAGTGTTGAGGGCGCGAATTTGGTCATTGACTTGAGTCGCAGTGATGCCAAGACTTTCGAGTCGGTCTGGGTTGAGTTCGATCAGAATTTCTCGGTCTACTCCACCAATACGGTTGATTTGGGCAACACCGGAAACACCGAGAATGGCACGACTAATTTCTTTGTCTACGAGTTCACTGAGTTCTTCGACTGAACGTTTGTCTGAGGTGACAGCGTAGGTAACTATCGGACCGCCTCCAATAAATTCTACTCTTTTCACAATAGGGTCGTTGATATCTGCAGGTAAGTCCTCGCGTATTTCGGTAACGGCATTGCGAACATCGTTGGTGGCGCGGTCGCTATCTACTCCTAAGTCAAAATTGATGGTGGTTTTAGAAACTCCATCAGTTACTTTTGAGGTTAATTTATCGATATTTCCCAAACCCGCTACAGCATCTTCTATTTTTTTTGTTACCTGAGTTTCTAGTTCTGTGGGGCCTGCTCCTTGTTGAGTTACTGTGACTGATACTGCTGGAATATCAATATTAGGAGTGTTGTCTATTCCTAGTTGGAAAAATGACATTAATCCTACTATTGTTAAGATTAAAAACATCACAATGGTAGGAACTGGTTTTTTGATTGACCAAGCTGAGATATGAAATGACATGATTATTAATTAAGGAAGAAGTAAGAAGGAAGAAGGAAAAAGGAAGAAATAATAGGGAGTTAATTTGAGTATGTTTAAGCAAGCAAAGCAGGAAGAATAAAGATGTGTTTTAGCTGTTCGGCAAAAATTCATTCCTAGATTCAGCAACGCCGTTATTTTAGTTGAATTATAGTTATTTCGAAAAGGTGGAAATATGGAAATCAACTAACCTATAAAGTACATTTTTTTATTGTTATTAAATTTCATCCAAAATCCAAAAATTACTAATTTTATTCAATAACTCTAACAATATCTCCATCTTTGAGATAACCTGCACCTGCAACAACCACACGATCGCCTAATTTTAAACCTTCTTTTATTTCAATTTTAGCATTAGCTAAATCGCTATTTTTACTCAGGATTTTTCCTACTTCTATAGGCACGGCTTTAACTCGATTATTTTCTGCCAAAACATAAACAATAGATTTTCCATCTGCTTGAGGTAATACTGCTTTTGCCGGAACTTTTAACCCTTGATTTGTAGCAGTTGTAATTGTTGCCCGCAAAAACATTCCTGGTCGTAATAAATCACTTTTAGGTAGGTCAATTTTGATTGTAGCTTCGCGACTTTCTTGGTCAACTAATGGCGCTATTTCTCTAACTGTTCCTAACATTTTTATCCGACTATCAGCATCAGAACTAATTTGAACTTTTTTGCCTACTTTAACTTGCACTAATTGAGTTTCTGGTACTTTTAATTGCAGTTCTAATTGATTATCTTTAATAATAGAAAACAACATTTTACTGCCAGAAGTAACATCACCAACCCGAGCTATTCGTTCCGCTACTATGCCATTTGCTGGTGCCCGGACTAAAGTCTGTGCTAGCTGAGTTTTTCTCTCTTCTACGCGAGCTTTGTCACTGTTAACATTTGCGATGGCACTGTCAATATTTGATAAAGCACTGTCAACTTCTGCCTGAGCACTATTTACATTAGCACTTGCACTACTAACTTTTGCTTCTGCACTGCGTAGTTGAGCCATGACACTACTGACATTTGCTTCTGCACTTTCAACTCTCGCTTCTGCACTGCTAACATTTGAGCTAGCAATATCAACTTTGGCTTTAGCACTACTAACGTTGGCATCGGCAATTTCAATTTTGGCTTTGGCACTACTAACGTTAGCATCAGCACTTTCAACTCTAGCTTTAGCACTATCAATATTAGCCTCAGCAACTCGCACTCCTTCCCTAGCAGTCTTCACAGCAGTGCTACGAGTTTCTAATTCTTGAGCACTAATAACCCCCTCTGACTCCAGAGTTTGGTATCGCTCAAAATCTCTCATCGCTTGTTCTTTATTAGCTTTTGCTTCTCCTAACTTAGCTTCAGTCTGAGCTACAGACGCCAGAGCTTCATTGCGACTCGCTTGTGTTTGTTTCAACGCAGCAACAGCATCATTACGACTTGCTTGTGCTTGTTTCAACGCAGCAATAGCATCATCGCGACTTGCTTGTGTTTGTTTCAAACCAGCGTTCGCCTCATCTGTACCTGCTTTAGCCTGAGTAATAGCAGCTTTAATTTGGTCGCGGTCAGCTTCAGCTTGTTCACGGGCAGCAATTGCTTGCTCTACCCCTACTTTAGCCTTGCTGTAAGTAGCTCTTCTTTGTTTAACTTGACTGTCAGCAGATTCTACTTGAGATTTTGCCTGATTAATTTGCGATTTCAAAACAGAGTCATCTAAAATTGCCATCACCTGACCTAAAGTGACTTTGTCTCCTTCTTCTATCAATACCTGTTGAATTTGTAACCCAGTCGCCTGTGGTAATACTGGCAACAAATCAAAGGCAACAACATCACCTGTTGCACCAAAGGTACGCTCTACTGTTGCTAATTCTACAGCCGCTACAGTGACACTCATAGTAGGAGCCAAGTTATTTTCGACCGCTTGTGTGGGGGAATTTCCCGGAATAGTTTCGTTCCCAGAGTTTTCTTTTTCTCCAGAAACTAACTGCATACTTGCCACAGTAGCAACTACACCTATGCCAATACCAACAATTAATCCTTGCCATCTAACTCTATTTTTCTGGGGAGGAAATGCGACACTGTCACTAATAATTTCTTCGTCTTCCTTTTCCTCTTTTTGAGTATAGATACTCAGAGTATTTATATTGTAGCTCTCGGCTTGATGAGAGTCGTCTAGGCGATCGCTATCTTGCTTTTTTAGTATATTTTCTGGTATAATTTTATTTCTCAATTTACTTTCACCCATTTCCATCACCACTCAACAATTATATTGTAAAGAAAAATTATCGTTTTGTTAGATTTCTTTAAACCATGAAGTAACAGGAGTTAACGAAGTCAGAAGTCAGGATTCAGAAGTCAGAAGTTAACCCACCCCTCGCCCCTCCCCCTCCCAACCCACCCCTAACCCCTCCGGTGGAGGGGAGGGGAAGTAGGGGATTTGAGAAAAGCTCCAAAAATATTGCGCCTGAAAAGGCGGGGTTGCGCGACCTATGTTATTTTGATAAAAATGACCCTGATTTTGGTTTCTGTGTATCATTACATTTAGCAGTATTTTTCAATAGAACTCAACACTCAGCACTCAGCAATTAGAACTTTTTTTTACGTTTAGGACGGAATTTAAACCCCTCCTAAACTATTCGGTGCTTGGGGTTGCCGGGGTATAAACCTAAGGTCAAAAAGCTTAAGCAAAGTTGAAGTGCTGAAATGCTGATAGCTGAAATGCTGATAGCTAATTAAGTAAAAATAAATGACGTAAGAAACCAAAAAATAACTCAAACAACTACAATATTTAAAAAAGTCTAAACAATCAAAACAAATTTAAGAAAAAAAATGTTTAATGCCACTGAAGTATTAATTAATTCATTTGTCGAAAAAATAAAAGATGGCTACCGTCGTACTTACGGCGGTTATAAGTCTAACTACGAAGAAATTATTGGTTGGGCAGGAAATATGGCACTGGAAAATATTGCCAATAGCGACGCCCTTTACCATAATGTAGAGCATACAATTCTGGTGACTCTTGTAGGCCAAGAAATTCTACGAGGAAAACATATTCGAGAAGGAGGAGTTGCCTGTGAAGATTGGTTACATTATATTATTTCCTTAGTTTGCCATGATATTGGATATGTAAAAGGAGTTTGTCAGAAAGACAAAAAAGGATGGTACGCTACGGGTAAGGAAGATGAAATGGTTAATTTGCCATTAGGTTGCACGGATGCTAGTTTAACTCCTTATCATGTGGACCGGGCAAAATTATTTATTAATGAGCGATTTGGCGGTCACAAATTAATTGATGTAGAAATAATTAAGTACAATATTGAACTAACGCGTTTTCCTGTTCCGAAAGAATCAGATCATCAAGATACTGTTAATTATCCTGGTTTAGTAAGAGCAGCAGATTTAATTGGCCAATTAAGCGACCCCCGCTATCTCAATAAAATTTCTTCTCTATATTATGAATTTGAAGAAACAGGTTTTAATGGAAAAGTAGGGTATAAAAATCCTAGCGATCTGCGTGATAATTATCCGCAATTTTTCTGGCAAGGAGTTCATCCTTATGTAAAAAATGCTCTGAAATATTTGTCTCTAACACAGCAAGGTAAGCAAATTATTGCTAATCTTTACTCTAATGTATTTGTAATAGAGCATGACCCTTTATCTAATAAGGTTGCTGTTTAATAATTAATAATTAATAATTAATAATTAATAATTAATAATTACCTCTCCTTGAAAAGAAGAGGTAATTCGCGCATTCTAAATTCTAAATTCTAAATTATTGAAGATGAATGTCAAATTTTCACCTATTCAACAATTTCTAATTACATGGTTATTATTATTAGTAGCAGGATGGTTAACAATCGAAGCAATTAGTTATGTAGGTGAAATAGTTAGTATCTTAATTACAGCAGGATTAGTGGCATTTTTATTAAACTATCCAGTAGCTAAACTACAAAAAATTTTGCCCCGAAGTTTGGCAGCAGGTTTAGTATATTTAACCGCTGCTTTAATAATATTAGTTATCGTCCTAACTATTGTTCCACCAGTTCTTAACCAAGCTCGACAATTGTGGTTGAAATTTCCCGACTTATTAGAATCTGCAAAATGGCAATTAACAGAATTTCAAACCTGGAGTGAAAATAATAACTTACCCTTCGATGTCGGTATTTGGCAACAACAATTACTAGCAGAAACCCAAGAAAAAATACAAGCGATCGCTACTACCAGTTTTGGTTTGGTCTTAGGAACAGTTAATTGGTTTTTCGACTTAATTTTAATCTTAGTAATCTCCTTTTATATGCTTTTAGATGGAGAAAGAGTCTGGGATAATCTGACAAGTATTATTGTTCCAAAAGTACGAGATGTATTTACAAAATCCCTAGAAGTTAATCTGCAAAGTTTTATTTCTGGACAGTTACTATTAGGTTTATTTATGGCAACTACCTTATCTTTTGCTTTTTGGTTTCTTGGTGTTCCCTATTTTCTACTATTTGCAGTATTTATCGGTGTAATGGAATTAATTCCATTTATTGGCGCAACATTGGGCATTGGCACTGTAGGAAGTATAGTAACATTTATTAATTGGTGGTTAGCTTTAAAAGTGTTGATTGTGGCGATCGCTCTCCAACAAATTAAAGATAATATAGTTGCCCCGAGAATTATGGGTAATTTAACCGGACTTAGCCCAGTAATTATTTTTGCAGCATTACTATTAGGTGGTAAAATAGGAGGACTTTTGGGAGTAATATTAGCAATTCCACTCACTGGAGTTTTAAAAAGTATTGTAGAAGTGGTACTAAATCCAAAATTACCACCACAAACAGGCTCTTTCTTTTGTAATCCTATGGATGAAGAACATGAATTCTCAGAAATAGAAATCAAACAATTAAATCAAAAAATTTCTCCTTAAATTTTTCCTTTTTATCTCCTAGCTTCTGTCTAATATCAAGTCTCATTAATTAGCCATAATAAATTAGCTATCTTTAGAGGATATCTGAAAAGTTTTTTGATACTGAATTTTGCCCCCCTAACCCCCCAACTTTGGGGGGAACAAGAGTCAATTTTCTTCTCAAAGTCCCCCAAAATTGGGGGATGCGCGGGGGCTTGGATCTAGTTGCCAAGGCAAGTTCGCTAAAGTTTTTTGATACTGAATTTTGCCCCCCTAACCCCCCAACTTTGGGGGGAACAAGAGTCAACTTGCTTCTCAAAGTCCCCCAATTTTGGGGGATGCGCGGGGGCTTGGATCTAGTTGCCAAGGCAAGTTCGCCAAAGACTGAATTTTGCCCCCCTAGCCCCCCAACTTTGAGGGGAACAAGAGTCAACTTGCTTCTCAAAGTCCCCCAAAATTGGGGAATTTAGGGGGCTTAGATCTAGTTGCCAAGGCAAGTTCGCTTGGCTAATAGTTTAAGTCATCTTAAGATGACTATTGAGAAGTATGCCATCTTTTTATATTGTGGTTAATCAGTGCAACTTGATATAACTTATTAAATTTCTTCCTTCTTCCTTCTTCCTTCTTCCTTCTTCCCTCTTACTTCTTCCTTCTTAAATATGAAATGGTGGAAAAATCTTAAAAAAAATCCTCTAGCAAGATTTGGTGCATTATTACTATTAATTTTTTACATAGTAGTAATTGCTGCTGATTTTGTTGCCCCTTATGACCCCTACGCATCTCAAACTAATGGTTCCCTATTACCACCCACTAAAATTTATTGGCAAAACCAAACAGGTGATTTTATTGGACCTCACATTTACCCCACAACTCAAGGACCAGTAGACTTAGAAACTGGACTGCGCAAATTAAACGTAGACTTAGATAAACCATCTCCTCTGAGTTTATTTGTTAAAGGAACACCCTATAAACTATTTGGTATCTTGCCGTTGGATCGACATTTATTTGGCAGTACAGGTGAAGCAAAATTTAACTTATTAGGCACTGATGAACAAGCAAGAGACCAATTTAGTCGCCTAATTTTTGGCGGTCGTATTAGTCTATTTATTGGTTTAGTAGGTATTCTGATTTACTTTCCTCTAGGAATGATTATTGGAGGAATTTCTGGTTATTTTGGTGGTTTAGTAGATAGTATTTTGATGCGCTTTGCTGAAGTACTAATGACAATTCCAGGTATCTATTTGTTAGTAGCATTAGCTGCTGTATTACCACCTAGTTTAACTAGCGCTCAAAGATTTCTATTAATTGTTGCTATTACTTCATTTATTAGTTGGGCAGGGTTAGCAAGGGTAATTCGTGGACAAGTGCTATCCATAAAAGAACGAGAATTTGTCCAAGCGGTCAGAGCAATGGGAGCAAATTCTTTTTACATCATTATCCGTCATGTATTGCCTCAAACTGCAACATACATAATTATCTCAGCAACTTTAGCCATTCCTAGCTTTATTATCTCAGAATCAGTTTTAAGTTTGATTGGTTTAGGTATTCAACAACCAGACCCATCTTGGGGAAATATGCTATCTTTAGCCACCAACGCTTCAATCTTAGTATTACAACCATGGTTAGTATGGCCACCAGCATTATTGATTATTTTGACAGTATTAGCCTTTAATTTATTAGGAGATGGGTTGCGAGATGCTCTAGATCCAAGAAATTTACAACGGTAATTTACCAATGGATAATGGATAATTGATAATGGATAATTAATCTACAGAGGTTTAAAGTATCTCTTTTTAAGACCATTTCTCTGTAACAATGCGCTTAATAATTGTTGTTCAGACATTATTACCGAATTATTAATTATTAATAATTAATAATTAAATAATTCGCGCCTTGAAGCCTCCCCTTTTAAGGGGAAAAAAGCGGTCGAGAGATGGATGGGTTTCCTAACCATATCCAATCGACCAAGAGAAGAAATAATATTTCCTGATATTCAATTCCGTAGCGGTTTTAACCAGAGGTAATTATCAATTATCCATTATCAATTATCAATTAATGAAATTTACTCTTCTCATCTTTTATTAACTGTAACTTCATGGATAAATGGTATAAGGAGAAAAAAGAAATAAGATTTCCGTATAATTATCTAAAAATCTAAAATGCTCTAAAACATATAGAAAATTTAAGATTCTTTTACATTATATTTGTATGATTTTTTCATCAGACGATATAAGAACATTATTCTCGCTTTTTGCCATTATCATTTCATCGGTATCATTATACTTTACGCGACTAAATTGGATACAGTAAAATCGACCAATTATTGTTGCATATATTGATGGAAATGAACTTGGCAAGAACGAACTTGAAAGTGTGGGCACATACTATGATTTAGTAGTATCCAATATAGGAAATCGTCCAGCAGTAAAGATTAGTCTACATTCTTCACCAGAGCAGATTAAAAATATTTTTGAAGATGGAATTAACACCGACGATGAAGCTACCATAAAATTCAAAATTGAACCAATTGAGAATTGTTTTTATCCAAAAAGTGAAATTCTTTTATTAGAACATGGTGAAAAATTATCCACTGCTTTTGGAGGTACTTTTGAAGCTGATGTTAGATTTGGAGCTACTTTTAGAAAAAAATGGTTAAAACTTGGTTCAACTATTGATATTTCAATCACTTACTTTGATTTAGATGGTCGTTCGTTTAAGTCTAAATTACCTCTTAAAATATCTGCAAGAGAAGATTTTTCAAGAATTACATAGAAAAATGTAAAAATTTTTAAGTAGTTTATAGATGGATGTTAAATTCTTGGAGCAATATCAAATTCCTCAATAAATTAGTTTATACTGAATAAATTAATCTGAATAAATCCGGTCAAAAAATAGATAAAAGAAAAAACTATAGTGCCACTCTATATTTAGAAATAAATACCTTGATTTAGTCTGTATTATCGGCAAATTAAGTTTGTCAATTCACAGAAGAAAACAATTAAAATCAAAAAGATTCTTTGTAGGAGAAAAAATGACTACTACTTTAAAACCTAGGTCAGATATAGCGACACAATTAGTTAATGGAATTCTCTCCATTAAACCGCTGGCAAATTTGGCAAAAACTCAAGCACGAAAGATGATTATTAAACGTGCAGAAAAAATTGGTGTACCTTGGCGCAAACAAGCGAAAGAACTTTCTGAACGTAATTGGAATAAAGAATGGGAAATAGTAAATAATCCTAATTTGATTTATCCAGAATATTACCTTACTTCATTTCATGCTTATGAAAAAGGTAATATGAGTTGGGAAGCTGCTGTAGAAGAAGAAGTAGCTGCTTTGGCAGTTCATGCTGGCATTTGGCCGGAATCAGGTATTGGTGGAGATGCTAGACTTCGTAAAAGTTTTCTTGATATTTTCAAAACAGAAATTCCTACACCAAAAGATATTTTAGATTTAGGATGTGGTGCAGGATTAAATACTTTTCCTCTACAAAAAGTTTACCCAGAAGCTAAGTTAACAGGGGTAGATTTATCACCTTATTTTTTAGCAGTTGGTTTGTATCGTTCCCAACAACAAAATTTAGATATTAATTGGGTTCATGCTGCTGCGGAAGAAACTGGTTTGCCTGATGCTTCTTTTGATTTAGTTTCTATCTCTTTAGTCTGTCACGAACTACCACAAACTGCTACTAAAAAAATATTTAGGGAGGCAAGGCGGTTATTACGTCCAAACGGCAATATTGCAATTATGGATATGAATCCTAAATCAGAGGTTTATGCCACAATGAAACCTTATGTTTTTACTTTGTTGAAGAGTACGGAACCTTATCTAGATGAATATTTCACTTTAGATATAGAAAAAGAATTGATAGATGCTGGTTTTATGGCGCCCAAAATAATTTGTAATACTTATCGTCATCGCACAGTAATATCATCTCCAGCAGAACAATTATAACTAAATTACCCAACTCTATAAATTCTATTCTCCCCCACTCCCTGTACGGACGTTGCATGCAACGTCCCTACTTCCATATCCGTATATCCGTGCCATAATCCGTGTGAGCCACTCCCCTACTCCCCTACTCCCCTACTCCCCCAGTAGGCCAAACTCCAGAAAAGATATTTTTCACTGCAATTGAAATTCGTTCAATATCCTCTTTTAAAAGTGGCGGCCACATGACTCCTTTTCGTCTACCAGTTTCAAATAATTTCAGGCTTTCCATTGCTAATAAATATAATCCGGCAACTAATTCTCGGTCGAGAAGGGGGTCTCCTTGTAACATTTCAAAAGAGATTTTTAGAGCTAACAAAATATTAGTTGCTTGACCAGGAATGGGGGGTTTACCTTGTTCGAGACGCATGAGGAAAGCATCTGGATTAATTTTAGTTTCTAAAGCTGTTCCTTGATCGATGAGAAATTGACGGGCAGTTTCGTAATTCATTTTAATAATTAGGTTTCAACAATTAATAATTAATAATTAATAATTAATAATTACCTCTCCTTGAAAAGAAGAGGATTGACTCAAAAGAAAATTTTTATTTATTATCCCCTTAAAAGGGAAAGCTTTAAACCACAATTTTTCAGTAAGTCTTAGGCGTTAGGTAGTTGGTTGAGAGAATATTTACCAGATATGGGCATTTGGTCTTTCAGGACAAAGTGTTATGATTCAACTATATTTATTTAAGTTGTACCATTTATAGCAAAAATGTCACGGGAAAATATAGCAACGGTTGTTAAAATTTGAGAATCTCTTTCTGATGCACAACAGGAGCAAATTATTGAGCATTTACGGGAATATATTGCTGATTTAGAAGATGAATTAGAGTGGGATAAATCTTTTCAGAGAACACAAAATAAATTAGTAGAAGTAGCCAGACTTGCTAAACAACAAATTGCTCAAGGAAAGGCGCAAGCAATGGATTATGATAAGTAATTTGTAGGTTGGTTTAAGCGACAGCGAACCCAACAAAAACTCATATTGACTTGTTGTATAACCTGACAGAATATTGCTGTATTTTTCAAGTCAATTTTACTGTTGCTGCTTAATATTAGTTTCTGAGAAATAGTAGAGCGATCGCTAGACTAAAAAAACAGTTTATACCCGGTTGATATTGTTAATTAATTGGGGTGAGATATTTTGATTAACTTTGCCTGTAGTTTTGGACGACACTCCCAATTTTTAAACTAAAATGTGGCTAATATTAGCGACCTATTGGGGTTAATACTGGGTCTTCCAAAGAATCTTCAAAAATTGCTCCTTGTTGAATAAGGTCTTGTTTGAGTTGTTCATTCATTCCTTGGCTATTACTGCTGAATTTTGTATTTATTACTTTACTTTTCTCTAATTCGGCTCCACTGAGGTTGGCTTCACTGAGGATGGCTCTTCTGAGGTTGGCTTCTCTGAAGTCGGCTCCATTAAGGCTAGCTCCTCTGAAGTCGGCTCCACTGAGGCTAGCTCCTCTGAGGTTGGCTCTTCTGAGGCTAGCTCCTCTGAGGTCGGCCCCAATGAGGTCGGCCCCAATGAGGTTAGCTCCACTCAGGTTAGCTTCAATAAGGTTAGCTTCAATGAGGTTAGCTCCACTCAGGTTAGCTTCAATGAGGTTAGCTTCAATAAGGTTAGCTCCAATGAGGTAGACTCCAATGAAGTTAGCTTTAATGAGGTTAGCTCCACTCAAGTTAGCTTTAATGAGGTTAGCTTCAATGAGGTTAGCTTCACTCAGGTTAGCTTCAATGAGGTTAGCTTCAATGAGGTAGGTCCTACTGAGACTAGCTCCACTCAGGTTAGCTCCACTCAGGTTAGCTTCACTCAGGTTAGCTTCAATGAGGTTAGCTTCACTCAGGTTAGCTTCACTGAGATTTAATTTTTTGTAACCTTGATAAGTTCTAATTTTCTGAATTAATAGTTCTTTTTGATCAACTCCAGTAACTGCAGCTTTAAGTTTTGCCACATCAGTGTAAGAAATATCGCCAGCAATTGTAAATTCTAATTTTTCTTTCTCAGGCTCGATAAACTCAACATTTTCTATTGGTACATCAAATATTTCTGTTAATTCCCCAGAGTTAAATAATCTTTCAATTCTTTCTAGACCTTCTGGAGAACCTTTTAACACAAACTTTAAACTTCCTTCATCAACATCATCAATTACTAATGTTGGGTCACAACCTAATTCTTGTAGAAGTTTTTCAATTGCTTTTACTTTTCGTTTGTGTCTAGTATTTTTGATACTGCCAGTGATAATAAATTCTATATCTGTCTCTTCTTTTAGATTCTCAATTTTTTCAGATTTATCTACAGATGAATCTAATAAGTTATTGGCTTGATATACTTTAGAAACTTTAATTTCTACACTAATATTTTCTTGAGAAGGACTTTCATTGATCTGATATATATTATTACCGTCACCCTGAATAATTTGATTATTATTTTCCTTATCGCTAACTGTATTATTATTTTGTTGAGATTCTATTTTGCCATTATCCTTAATCACATTTGCATGACTAAAAGTTCCATCAATAGTATTGTCAGAAATTTCAGATTTAGACTTGTTGGTTGACATAACTTTTGTATTTCTATATTGGCTCAACATAACCCAGAAGAAAGTCAATTATTCCTCTCAACTATTTCTCTTCAAATTTTTAATCTTGATGATACCTTTGTCATTTTTCATCTACTAATATTTAGCTTGTAATCTCATCAAAAAATTATTATTTCATTTCTCAGTAAGTGTGAATTACAGTGCTGGAGATCCCCCCTAACCCCCCTTGACAAGGAGGGAACTGGAAGTCCCCCTTTTTAAGGTGGATTTAGGGGGATCTTTTTTAGACTTGTTGGTTGACATAACTTTTGTTTTTCTATATTGGTTCAACATAACTCAGAAAAAAGTCAATTATTCCTCTCAACTATTTATCTTCAAATTTTCAATCCTGATGGCACTTTTGTCATTTTTCATCTACTAATGTTTGGCTTGTAATCTCATCAAAAAATTATTATTGCATTTCTCAGTAAGTGTGATTTACAGTGCTGGAGATCCCCCCTAACCCCCCTTGACAAGGGGGTAACCGGAAGTCCCCCTTTTTAAGGGAGATTTAGGGAGCTCTTTACCTTTTATCTGATTTTTATTAATTGCCATATTATTCTACAAAAGTAATGCAAGCGCCATAGGTATTAATTGTTTTACACCCTCAGTAACTGCTGTTTCACCCGCTTTATTTCCTAGAGATTTTCCCAGATTTTTGAGACTTTCCTTAAATGAAGGATTTTGTTTAGCTTTTGTAGCAATTTCTTCTGCTGTTTTTTGTTTTGCTTCTTCCGGGTTAGAGTACGTTATAGAAAGTTGGTCTAACAATTTCTGAATTTCTACTGCTGCCTCTGCTAGAGATTTTTTATCTTCAGAAGAATAGTTGTATTGATGTGCTTCTATTTTGCCGTGGTCTTTGATAATATTTGCATTATTTAAAGAGCCGTTAATAGTATTTCCCGATATTTCAGATTTAGACTTGTCTTTACTCATATTTTTAATTTTTAGATAAGTTAGTTTGAATTGCCTTTAGCTTAACAAATCAATTATGATATACAGCAGTTTCCTACTTGATGAAGTACATATATTGATGGTTTTAGGAAGTAGGAAGTAGATAAGATGGGGAGGAAGAAAAAAATAAATTTTGCTTTATTCCTTTCTTTTACCTAACACCTAATACCTACCACCCATAGCACTTCTCTAATTTATTAGATACAGTTTTAGACCCTCCCCGCCCCCAGATCCCCCCTAACCCCCCTTAGTAAGGGGGGAACTTTCAAAGTCCCCCTTTTTAAGGGGGATTTAGGGGGATCGTAAATTTACTTCATCTTTATCAGAAATGCTATACCACCTATCAATTACTCCCCAAAATAATGAGGTGTAAAACTCCCATGTAAACCATAAGGAATATGATGCTTTAAATGCAACTTCGCCACAGGTTTTTCATTCAAATCTCTAGCATCCAAAATCACAACATCCGACCGATGTTCCGCAGCATCATACATCAACATCAACAACCAACCATCATCCTCATTCACCCCATTCGGAAAAGGAACAAATAAAGGTTCTCCCGTAAAACCTCGCGGTGCAACACTAAAAATTTGACGTTCTCCTGTTTGCCAATCAATCTTTAATATTGCTTGTAAAGGAGCATTTCCTGTGGGAAGATCCGTAGTGCCAATAAACAAATATCGATAAGCTTTTCCCACATTATTCGGATGTAAAGTGGGAAATTCACAACAACGACTTTCTACTACTTTACTTTCTACATTTTCCTGAGCAAGATTAATCTTAAATCTCCATAATTGACCTTCCGGAATTGAGTCAAAATCTACTTCACGAAAATCATCACCTAAGTCACCTTGTGAGAAAGATTCATAACAAATAGAATCTATATAAATCTCCCCATTCTCTTCCCAACCATTGGCATGATGAAAAACAAAACAAGGCTCTGTTTCCAAAATTTTCATGTTTTTACTACCATCACGAGGAATTACAATAACTTGCGTTGATTTATTAGGTGAAAATTCCAAACATTGACCTGCACCTCGTAATCCCAGGAAGAAAGGAATAGGGTTCAAAGTAACAGGATTTTGGAAAAAGATACAATAATTTGGGGTAATTACCATATCGTGTAAAAAAGCAAAACCAGGAATCGAATGAGAGTAACGTTTTAATAATTTTCCCTGACTATTAAACTCAAAAATAGTGATAGTACTCGATAAACCAGGCTTTACAGAAAAGTTAACTAAAACATCTCCTTTACCATCCTTTCCTTTCTCAATTCTAGGGTGAGCAGAAAAAGCTTGACCCGGTTGTAAAATACCATCTAAATCATCAATTCCAATAGTTTCTAAATTATTTGGATTTAAACGATGAGGTTGAGACCCTTCCCACAATGCCAAAAGTTTATCGCCCCAATAAAGAATACCAGTATTGGCAATATTTTTATTGTTCAAATCGAAAATATTAGCTAACCAGCCACCAGGTTTTTGAGTACCAAAAACCCCTCGATAGAGAATTTTTCCTGCTTCCTTTTCTGCCACATAACCTTCCGTTTTAACAAAGCTATTTCGGAAGTAGGCACGACCATTTTTAAAACCAATAGCACAAACCATTCCATCACCATCAAAAGGATGAGCAATAGATTGACCATTAATATCTAATAAACCAGGTCCGTTGCGGAAAAAAGTACCATTCAAATCTGCTGGTATTTCACCCTCTATATCATCAATCCAATAACCATATTCATTGGGTTGAGATTCATATCCTTTTTTCCAATCTTCACGAGTATAAGATGTAGATTTTTCTATTTGTAAATTTGTCATTTCAGTTATCAGTTATCGAGTTGATGAAAGTACAAAGTTTGATGTTTTTAAGGAACAGGGAACAGGGAACAGGGAATGAATAGAAATCTCCAGAAAATAGGGAGTAGGTCGTAGGGACGTTGCATGCAACCTCCTTACGGAATTAGGGAGAAAGAATTAGATTAATAAAAGTGGAATAATTGATTTTATCAGGACTTACGCAAATTGACTGTTCAACCACCATTTGTAGGGGCGAATGGTATTCGCCCTCCCCTTAACGAAGTCAGAAGCTAACCCACCCCTCGCCCCTCCCCCTCCCAGGAGGGGAAGTAGGGGATTTAAGCCCCGCTCCAAAAATATTGCACCTTAAAAGGCGGGGTTTTAGACCCATGTTATTTTGATAAGTAGAGTCTCTGCGTCGGTCCTGTATTATATCGAGTCTCATTAATTAGCCATAATAAATTAGCTATCTTTAGTCATCTTTAGATGACTTCCGCTTTGAGCCAAGAAATTTATTTCTTGGCGGATGAATTATGACTTATAACTTCAGTATTAGGCACCATTTCTGGTAAATATTCTGGTAGAAAATTAGAGCTGCAAACTTCAGCTCCAATAGGTTCTGGTTCTAATACTGATAGATAATTAGTATTTTCCTCTTTCTTTTCCTCCATTTGAGCATTAGCTGCAGGCAACCAATTTAGTAAAAATAATGGCAATAAGGTAGATAGGTTAGTGATAACTATTAACAACCACAAATTATCAAAATTTGTCTCTGTAACTTCTAACCAATGCATTAACAATGCACCGCCTTCATGGGAGATAAATCCAGCTAAATTATAGATAGACATTAATAAAGCAAACATAGTTGCTTCTACTCCCGGTGGGCAAAGTCTAGCAGCTAAAACTAATACAGGCATGAAAGCAATTTCTCCCATTACTGTTAGCACTAAACTATCTCCTAAACTAAACCAATGGTCATCGATACCTAGACTACGATTAGCATGAGTAACTAACAGTAAGGTAGTCATTCCTAAAACAGCAGAAATAACTATAGACCATCCGAAAATTTTCCGAAAAGGAACAGATTTAAAAAAGCGTTGAAATAGCCAAACACCTATTAAAGCTGCAATACTTGTTACTAACCTTACCCTGCCTAAAAATTCGGGTTGAAATCCTAATTCATTTGTGGAAAAGAAAAAGAAAGCTGACTCAGAATTCGGGGTTGCTTGCCAAAGAAAAAGGAAAGCAGTTGGTAATAAAATTGATTTTTTTGTAACAGCTATTTTTACCTGTTTAATTTGCTGTTTTACATTGTCAAAATTAATCCCAATAGTAACTTTCTCTTCATCAATTAACCAGGCTACAGCAGAAACAATCAAAGGGAAAATAGCTGTCATTAAAAATACAGTTTGATTGCTAAAATGCTCCAGTAAATAACCACTCAAATAAGCAGTTATTAGTCCTCCTAATGCTGAAGCTGCCCAACATAAAGATTGTAGAGAACCCGTACTACTAACAGATTCTTTTTGCACTCTTTGTACAACTAAAGAATCAACAATTACATCACTAATAGCCACCGATAAAGAACTAAGAGCGATCGCTCCTGTAGCTGCTAGTGGAGTATGTACCCACTTTGCTAATGCTACCCAAGAAAACGCCCCCAGTATCCCAGAAAAAATCATATAAGGTCGTCGTCGATAACCTAATATTGGCACTCCGTCTGAAATAAACCCAAAAACAGGTTTAATCATCCACGGTATGACCACAACGCCCAACATTGCCGATACTTCAGCGGGACTCATGGCCAATTCATCTTTAAGAAAGAAGCTGACCGCAAGACGTCCCAACCCTAAAATTCCTTGGACAAAGTAAACAAGCAATATAGCGATGAGTTCCGGTGTCGGTTCATTGCCAAAAAACACTCTCTGTTTGAGGGATTTTTTGAGCTTGATTATGCCTTGAGAAGATATGAACATCAATTAACACTTATTAACATTTTTTAATCAATATAATCATATCTTAACTAGCCATCAGCTATCAGCTAGCCTCCTAGGTCGGAACTACGTTAACAGTTATCAGCCGAAAAATTTGTGCATATATTAGACACCTGTTTGCGCAGCATTTCGTTAGGAAAGGCTTTTAAATACTACTTTTTCGTAGATTTTCCGCCAATCACAGGACAATTTATCAGGACTTACGTAAAGGCACTATTTATAGAGTATAAAGACTATTGGACAATAGTTTTAAGCGCTATATATAGCGTATCTCCGTAAATCCTATTTATATCAAAAGTATGAAATTCAAGTTATAGCGATCGCCACAACAAAAACTAATCTAAAATCTAAAAACCCAGGCGCTATAGTTGAAAAAACATCAATCTATAGATTCACACTATCTATATCTATAGCGATCGCCACAACAAAAACCAATAGAACTTACGCAGATACACTATATATAGTACTCATAACTATTGTCCAATAGTTACTGGACTCTATACACAGTGTCTTTGCGTAAGTCCTGACTTTTTTACTTTTTTCGTCGATCAAATTCCGAGTAAATAATTAAGTATAAATACTTGCTTTTATGATTACTCAATCGCGGCAGCTATGATTTTGTTCTAAAATTCTGTCTCCTGTCTCCTGTCTCCTGACTCCTTCTTAGGTTGCTACATTTTGTCGTGCGGAATGTAGGCTTAAACATCACTTTTTCGTAGAGTCATGGCCTACAATAAGACAATTCATATCAAAAGTATGAAATTTATTTTGATTATCTCTACGTATTGCTGATTTTTGGGAATTTCTGCAATATTTACGATTTGAAATTGAGTCTCTTTAAAAGCATCAACTGTAGTTTGAATTGAAGTATAATAAAATATTATAAATTCTCGCCAAATTTTGCATAAATTATCATCAATGACTAAGTTTTTAATCCCTTTTCAGAGTGATGGGAAATGGGGGTATAAAGATCGAGCTGGAAAGGTTGTAATTCCGCCAAAATTAGAAACAGCAAGTGAGTTTTCTTTAGGAGTAGCAAAAGTCAAGATTAATAATCAAATTCAATATATTGACTCTAATGGAAAATTTTTGAATGTTAATCAACCACAAGAATCAAACAATTACCATAATGAAGTAACCGATAGTACTGAAGAATTAATACGGTTTAAAATCAATGATATGCATGGTTATAAAAATAGAGAAGGAAAAGAGATAATACCTCCTACTTATATAGCAGCTTGGCAATTTTCTGAAGGTTTAGCCCTTGTAAGACAAGACAAAAAGTGGGGTTATATAAACAATAAGGGAAAAATTGTTATTGATTTTATCTATGATTTTGCCGATAGTTTTAGTCAAGGAATAGCAAGGGTAAGGCTAGACAAAAAATATGGTTATATCAATAATTGTGGAGAGGAAGTTATTCCAATTTGTTATGACGAATTAGGAAGGTTTAATGGAGAAATAGCATTTTTTAAGCAAGGAAAAAAGAGGGGATATTTTAATCAAAGGGGAGAAGTAGTTGAAACACCTACTAATCAAGATTTACCAAAGCAAAAACAAGTCAGCCTAAAATGTAAAAATGCCAAAGCAGAGCAAAGTACAATAACAAAAAAACAACTGGAAAATACAAACTATTTACGCAGCAGAAGAACACGCAAAAGAAGTAGCAGCAAAGTCAAGAATTAAAATATAGTGCTTCTCGGATTCATGAGTTACACTTGTTTTTCTTCTTTTCTATTTCCTATTCCCAGTTAAAATATTCCCAGTTAAGGTTTTCCCTAAAACCCATAACTTTGTACCTCACAAATATAATAATTGCTATATTCCCTAGATACACTGACCTTTTTACAGCAAAATTAAAATTATGATTTTTTTGATTCAGGAGATGGTATTTATACTCCCAGATTTATTTCTGCTTCCTGCCTTATAAATCACATTCCCCATATCAATTTGCCATATAGAACCCCCGATCGTATTTTCATAAATATGCGCGTTTTTTTAGCTAGGAGACAGGAGACAGGAGGGAGTTCATTAATTGATAATGGATAATTGATAATTACCTCGGGTTTTAACCGCTACGGAATTGAATATCAGGAGATATTATTTCTTTGTCTTGATCGATTGGATATGGCGAGGAGACCCGTTCTTGCAGACCCGCTCCGAAGATCGCCATCCCACCCTTCGGGAAGCTGCGCTAACGACCGCTTTTTTTCCCCTTAAAAGGGGAGGCTTCAAGGTGCAAATTATTTAATTATTAATTATTAATTATTAATTATTAATTATTAATTATTCGGTAAGAGGAAAGAGGGAAGATGTGGGGAGAAATAATACAAAAAACACTCCTTCTTCAGATTTTTCCTCAAAATTGATGCGCGAAAAGACTTGACTACCATAATTATATAGATATCAAATGGGTTCTATACAAAAAATAGTATAAAAATCGGTGAATTACCAAATATTTAGACTCTGCAAATTATGATAATAAATCAAGAATAAACACTTAATTTATTCTGGCAATTAGCAATAAATATTCGCCTCTCAATACTGACTACTAAGTAGGTGAACATAAATAAATGCAATATTAGAGAGGGCTGATTTTTAGAACTCATCGCGCTTAATTTAACGCTTTCGGTTAAACCCGCCCCTACAATTTTTTTAACGTTTAAATAGACCTACCTACTTACTGACTACTTATCCTTTATACTATGTTTTGAACTGCGAAATGTAGGTGATAAATATGTTTCAAAAAAGTCGTCGTCGTTTAGCAATTTGGTACACTACAGTCACAGCTATTTTATTACTAATATTTGTCACAGGATTTTATATCTATTTCCGAAATACCTTAATCGAACGCATCGACGATACCTTACTTCATGTCGTAGAAGTAGTAGAGCGATCGCTAGTCATCGAATCTTTCCCCACTAAAAATAGTAAAAAATTTCGTGTTAACCTCGAAGCTAGCTTTCGAGATAATGCTAATACAGTGGAAGATGACCATATCGACCTTGAATGGTTTAGTTCCACAGGAGAACTAATTTGGTCAACCTTTTCCGCTCCCCTAAATATTCCCATACATTCCAACCGCACTGGAGAAACAGTACGAATAACTCCTCACTTGGAAAAAATTGAAACATTAGAACAACCAATAGATAATAATTTACTACTACGACAGATAACAGACAGAGTAGAAGTCGATCGCCAAGTCTTAGGATATTTGCGAGTCAGTCATCCTTGGTTTGAAGTGACAAAACCAATTCGCCAATTAATGCTAGACTTAAGTATCATTACCTGTTTAGTCATAATTTCAGTAGGAGCAATAGGTTGGTTACTTTCTGGGTTAGCAATACAACCAGTACGGGAGTCTTATCAACATCTAAAAAAATTTACTGCTGATGCTTCCCACGAACTTCGCAACCCCATAGCAATGATTCAAACTAATGTACAAGTTGCTTTAGCAGACCGAGAATTGGCATCATCCGAACATCAACAACAACTACAAGTTATCGAACGTTTGACTCGTCGGTTAGGAAAACTGGTAGATGATTTACTATTTTTGGCACGTCAAGATAGTGGAATAGTACAGTCGCAGTTTTCATCAGTACCTTTAGACGCTTTATTGATAGAAGTAGTAGAAGAACAACAAGCGATCGCTACTACCCAAGATATAAATCTAGAATTAAAAATTTCCCTCCCCGATATTATTGAGAAGGTGGATAAAAATCAAGACAAATTTTCAACCATCAAAAATCTTACATCTGAGGAAGATATTACAGTCACAGGAGATTGGGATCAACTAGCCAGGTTATTTACAAATCTGATTAGTAATGCAATTCAGTATACCCCATCTGGTGGTCAGATAATAGTAGAATTGCAGCATCTTCCCAAAGTCAAAAAAGCAACATTAAGGACTCAGAAAAGGGAACTAGACAATAGCTCTGAAAGTAGTGGAGTAATTTTCAGAGGTTGTCAAAACCTTAAATATAAATATGACTGCCTTCAAATAACAGTCAAAGATAATGGTATTGGTATTCCCATTGATACATTATCACGATTATTCGATCGCTTTTATCGAGTAGACCCTGCTCATTCACATCATGGTACAGTTGGGTCAGGTTTAGGGTTAGCGATCGCTCTAGCTATTATAGAAAATCATTATGGCCAAATATCCATAGAGAGTCATCCTCAAGTTGGTACTATGGCCACAGTCACTTTACCCATAAATCAGAGTCAGATCAAATCTGGTTGAATACTTATTATATAGTTGAGGGTGAGGAACAGGGTAGTAGGGGCGAATGGCATTCGCCCGGGAGTAGGGGAGATTGAAGTAATTCTAGAATTGTCAACATATATTATATAACCGGATTCTATATCAGATTAATATATAAGAACGGTTAACTTATCTAGTGTAGTATTATTTAAGGATTTTTTTTGGCAGTTCTGTCATCTGAAAACCTCATCTAATAGTTCCATACCTTATGAGTTTTGGTCTTATCTGTTTGCGCAGCATGACCTAGGAAACTGTATTGACTGATAACTGATAACTGATAACTGATAACTGAAATGACCTCTGATTCAAATTCTCAGGAGATTATGATTCAATACCTTTCTAAACTTGTTGAAAAAACTCTGATCGTTAGTACCATTTGTAGCAGTTTAATCATGGGACTAATTACAGTTGCTCTAGCTGGAGGACCTCCCCCTGGTACTACAAAGCCACCTACTCAACCTTCAAGAAAAGAACCTGCGGAAGTAGAAGAGAATACAGAACCTCGCCGTCGTCAACCTCCTGCTAGTCAGCCATCTGGCGGTCAAGAAAAACCAGTAGAGGACGAACCAGAGAGAAGGGAACCTCCTCGCCGTCAACCCCCTAATGTAGGAAACCCTGCTGGCCAGCAGCAAGAGATTAATCAAATACCACCACAATTTCCTGAACCTGCGGGTAGAGTTACGCCTGTTGAAGGTCTCATTACTCTGAGATTGATTAATCAAACGGATGCCGTAATTAAATATCAGGTAATTGGTGGCCGACATAGGACTCTAGGAGAAAGGTCAGTAGTAGAAATATATGAATTGCCAGTCCCACTAACGCTAACCTACCAACGTCCTGATGGAGGGTTATTATTAGTAAGTCCTCGGGGTATTTCTCCTAGAGTATTAGAGGTGAGGTTTAATTCCACAGAAAATTTTGATTTAGATACTAAGTCACTAAATATTACTGGGGGAGGAGGAGTATTTTTGAACTAGCGCCGCTATGCGGAAGTCAGAATTCAGAAGTCAGAAGTCAGAAGTATTGATTTGTAAAAGTCAAAAGTCAAAAGTCAAAAGTATTGATTTGTAATTGTTTTCGGTAAAAGACCTACTTCTTATAGGGACGTTTTGCTAATGCAAAGCTTTCCTCATTAATTCTATGGAAAAGCAAATAGCATTAATGCCGAACCATGTTGTTTTATAGCAAAAAAAGACTTGCTTAGTAGATAAATTGACGATATATCTCAGACAGACAAATGTCTTTCCCACAGATGAACTGTTACCTATTTGCTAGAGTCTTGACAACTGACAACTGATAACTGATAACTGATAACTAATAACTGAAATGATTTTAAGTAAATCAAGATTTTGGTTCTTTTGAAACTTTGAGAAACTGATTTATATTCGTACTAACTTGTTCCATATCATCATTAAAATAGATAGCTTGAATATCCTCTGGTAAATTATTCTGTAGATGATGGTATCCCTGCTGCAACAAAGATTTTACTTCCTGAGATGAAATAGTTTCTCCCTCAGCTTGGAGATATGCTGCAATTCTTGTCTCACTCCAGTGGAAAGTCTCAGACATTAACAGAATCAAACGCAGGAGTGCTTCTAACTGGTCCAATACTTGCCTAACATAGCACCATAAAGGTGGTGGAGCTACCTGTAAAGAATAACGAATTGATTCAACAGGAGGAATTTCTACTTGGTTAAGGCTAATGGCTGTAACATTTATTAACCAATTCTGGAGAGTAGTATTTTCGTTGGTTGGATCTGCCCCCTCTCGTAAATCTAGGCCACGCAGTTCATAAAATATATGTTGCCAAGTTTGGGCAAACAGATAATCTGCTTGAACGGGGGAACGCACGGAATGTTGAATTAAAGTTTGGACTATCATACCATAGCGACAAAAAATCGTTACGAAGTATTTTCCTTGGTCTGGATAGTTTTGAAATAAAGTCAATAATTCTTGGTCACTATGATGGAATAGTGACTTAACTATAGGATGATTAGATTCAGGAAATGTGTAAGTAGGCTCTGCTTTTAACATAAAGTATAAAAAATTTAGATAAATGAATATTTGATTGAACCACTATTAATTCTAAAATAAGGCAATTACAATCATTAAGCTGTTAATAATTTAAGCGTTGCTAAATAGGGCTTGCTGATTAAATCTAAAAGTATTTACAGATAAAGGTTTTAGCCTTTTTGGGGTCGAATTGCAGTGCCTGGTATCATGTCTAAAACCCTCAAAAAGGAGCATATTTTAGGCGCATAGTTGGGCAGAAAAATCCCAAATTGACAATTGTTACTCCTACCTCCTCGCTCGTTCCCATTTCTCCCCTCCTGGGAGGGGGAGGGGCGAGGGGTGGGTTGTCTCCTGTCTCCTACCCTCACCCATAAAACTTTTTCAGCAGACCCTAATATATTCTGTCCATGGCCCTATGTCCTCCCCACTGTTCAACAATTTTATCGTCATATTCATCAGAAATTGCTAAAACTGCTTTTACAGATGCTTCTAACTCTGGTTTATCGCAAGTAGAACCGACTATTGTATGTTCAAATATAATGCTATTATTTTCATCTATACCAAAAGCACCAAACCGCATTTTACTATTTTCTTGCAGTAAAAATTTCATCAAATCTGCTTTTAAATCTACATTTGTCACAACATAGGAGCGAGTATTAATTATTGCCTCATTATCTCCCCAAGCAAAAACAGATACTTCAACTAAGGCAGAACCCATAAATAAAGTAACACCTGGTAAGTCTTGTCTCACACAGGGAAATTTATCAAATAACTCTCTCATCCAGAGAGATACTTTGTTGTAGCAAGCTTCTTGTACATTTGTCTCAAATTTCATTATTTTTCTCCAAAAGCTTTACTAGAAACTATAGCGCTATACCTAAGTCAAAAATTAAAAGTCAAAAGTAATCCCTAGTATAGAAGTCGAAGGAAAAGGCGTGGACATATCAAAAGCTTAAAGCTCAGACAAAGTAAGATTTTTCCTTCTTCCTTCTTTCTTCTTCCTTCTTCCTTCTGCTATAAATTTTTGAAGTTTGAGATAAAATAGACTATAAGTTGACTATTTTTGTAAGGATATAACTATGAGTGAAATATTAACACCTAATTTAGTAGCCCAAATTCTCACTGTACTTGGATCGGTGGGTTTTTTATTCCTGGCAATTCAAGCACTGCAATTACTAAAACAATAATAGACATCTGTTCAACAATTAATAATGAATAATGAATAATGAATAATGAATAATGAATAATGAATAATGAATAATGAATAATGAATAATTACCTCTCCTTGAAAGAAGAGGATTGACAAAGAGATGAAAATTTTTCTTTATTATCCCCTTAAAAGGGGAGGCGCATACCCACAATTTTTCGGTAAAAATCAAAAATAAAATCAATTATTATCCATAAATTATCAATTATTCCCCTCCCAGGATGGGTTAGGGGTGGGTCCCCTTTTCCCTGTTCCCTGTCCCCTATTCCCTATTCCCTCTTTTGGAGGAGATGTCTAATGACATTGATATATTGATTTCTATCAGGCGATCGCAGTAATTTTTGCTCAAAAGCAATTTATTCTTTAGATGATTGAGCGATCGCTCTTTAATATCATATCCACTTAAATATCACCCAAAACAAACTTTCTCTTCTATCCTTCTTTAGTCTTATATAAAACCCGATTATACAATGTATCTTTAATAATTCTATAATTACTTCAATCTCCCCCACTCCCCCACTCCCCTACTCCCTTCGGTATCCGTGTATCCGTGGCATAATCGGTGTGAGCCACTCCCCTACTCCCCCACTCCCCTATTCCCTATCACATTCTAATTTTAAAAAGTGTACCCTGCCAGAAGCTTCACCAACAATAATTTGTACTCCATCTTCTACCACAGCACAACATTCTAAAGAACTCTCTCCTGTAAAATGAGCGATCGCCCGTCGCTGTTCTAAGTCCCAAACTTTTAGAGTATGATCGTCAGATGCAGAAATCACTTGCTTACCATTTGGTGTAACTGCAACGGAACTTACCCAGTCACTATGACCGCTCAAACTAAATAGTTCCTCCGCAGTTTCCAAGCACCAAACTTTAATAGTTTTGTCAAAAGACCCAGAAATCACTCGCTTACCATCTGGTGTTACTGCCAAAGCTTTCACCCACCCATTATGACCGACTAAAGTAGAAACTTCTTCTCCAGTTTCCAAGCACCAAACTTTAATAGTTTTATCAAAAGACCCAGAAATTACTCGTTTACCATCTGGCGTTACTGTCACTGAACTTACCCAGTCAGTATGTCCTATCAGAGTAGCAACCTCCTTTAAAGTTTCTAAACTCCAGACTTTTACAGTTTGGTCAGATAAACAGGCGATCGCTCGTTTACCCTCTGGTGTAACTGCCACAGCAAAAATACATCTAGTATTACCTTCTATACTCAACAATTCCTGTGCTGTTTCCCAACTCCAAATTTTGAGAGTGTTATCATCAGAAGCTGAAATAATACGTTTGTCTGGTAATGCTGCTACGGAATTAACTCGATCAGTGTGACCTTTAAGAGTACAAACTGATTTTGTTGTGTTTAAATTCCAGACCTTAATTGTATTATCCCAAGACGCTGATGCTGCTTGTCGATCTGGCAGCGCTACTGCTGCATTCACCCTATTAGTATGACCGATTGGAGGTGGTAATTCTACAGAAGTATCAAGACTCCAAACTTTGAGAGTAAAATCATCAGAACCAGAAATTATCCGTCCATCTGGTAAAACAGCAACTGCATATACTGAATCAGCATGACCTTTGAGAGCAAATAATTCTTCTCCTGTCTGGAGACTCCAAACTTTGAGAGTATTGTCAGAAGCAGCAGAAATAATTCCCTTACTGTCTGGAGCTACTGCTACTGCATTTATCCCTTTAGCGTGACCTTTGAATGTCAAAGTAGTTTTTTGGCTGTGCAAATCCCAAACTTTAATTGTGTTGTCAGAAGAACCGGACACTACTTGTCCTTCTGGAAGTTTCGCCACAGTTCTCACGCCACCCGTATGACCACTCAGTGTTAATAATTCTTCTCCTGTCTGGATATTCCAAATTTTGAGAGTGCGATCGGATGAACCTGAAATAATTTCTTGATCGGATAATACCGCCAACGAATTTACCCAACCTTTATGACCAGTGAGAGTAAATTCTTCTTTTTGTGTTTCAATATTCCAGACTTTAATCGTATTATCTGAAGAACCGGAAACTACTCTACCATCTGGTAATACTGCCACTGCTCTTACTCCTCTTGTATGACCAGTGAGGGTGAGAAATTCTTTAGTTGTTTTTAGGTTCCAAATTTTGATGCTGAAGTCATCGGAACCAGAAATCACCCATTTATTATCTAGTAACGCTATCGCTCTAATTCTCGCCTTGTGACCAGTCAAGGTTGCTATTTCTTTCCCTGTTTCCAAGTTCCAAACTTTGAGAGTATTGTCAGCAGAACCAGAAATCACCAATCCTTCTGGGGTGACAACTACTGCATTTACCCAACCAGTGTGACCGATGAAAGTACGTAGTAGTCTACCTCCTGGAGGTGTGAGACTTGGTGCCATTGGTCTTAACCAGGGTGTCCGGTTCCAGGATTTTGCTTGTTGTAGCATTTCCTGAATTTCTGGTATTTCAAAAGATAGCAGTCGCCCCCACAATTGTCCTGGTAGTTGCGTTTTATCTTCCACAAGGATATGAGATGATAGTTCAATTGCCCCTTGAATTAATTTTAGAGTTTTAATTTTTTCACTTGAAGTCCATACATTAGAATGCATGGCTTCCTCATAATCATTTAATAGATATTCTACTCCGAATAAATATAGTCTTGATTCGATAAAATCAAAATCTGTGAGTAAGCGATGCAATTGCTCTGTATCAGATTCACTCACGAGAAAACCTGGTAAAGTTTCTAAGAGATAGTATTGATCTTCTAGGGGCATTTGAGCTAAATTTTCTCTAAACTCACCCATTTCAATTTCCTTGTTATACTGATGTAAACTACTAGGTATTTGTGCAAAATTAATTTAACATCTTTAAGCAGGAAGTAGGAAATAAAAAGATACTTGTTTGCTTGAGCAGTAGATATCAAAATAATTTTGCCCACCTATTTAATATGACCATCAAATATACAATTAATTTAGCTTTAGTGCTTATACATTTTATACATTTATAATATTATACATCTCTAGAAAAGAGGGAGTAGGGAGCAGGGAGTAGGGAGTAGGGAACCCACCCCTAACCCCTCCCAGGAGGGGAAGAATTGATAATTTATGTGCAATAATTGATTTTATTTTTTATTATTGGAGATATCTATTGAGAATAAGAATTAAGGTAGAGGAACAGTGGTGTAATTAGATAAAGAGTGTGGGAAGTGTGGGGAGATGGGGAGATGAGACAAATTTGGCAATGGCGCATCGGTTGGAAAATTTTTTTATTCCGAACCTGAGCGGGTTTGATTTAACCTAGCACTAAATAATTAATCTACAACCTACCACCTAAAACCTTCTTCAATTACCATTATTTAGGCACTTCCTCTGCTTGAGTTAGACGTTGCAACTTCTACTTCAGTATCTTCGCCACAAAAGGTGGAGGATGGCGGTCAAATTCAGCTTGAGCTTTATTCGTATAGTCCAACCAATTTTTTAAATATTGTCCTACCGTTTCGCGACCGCGCAAAGAAAACAAAATTGTTGCATAAACTTGCTCCAAACTAACACTATGAAATAGTTCGGCATGGGTTCTATAAAGAAATGGTAAAGAACGCACTAATTTTGTTAAAGATTTAATGAAGATTTGCAATTATCCTTAACATGAGCTTGATTAATTCAAAACAGTTAAATATTATTATCTAAAGATAACACATTTAGTTTGGTTTAAATCTAATGGTTAAAAGTTTTGAGCTTTTTAATTTTGAATGGACTCATATTGCCGTAGGAATCCATTCCATCAAGGTCTTACTTGATTACAAAAAGTTCAGTAAAATTTTTCCTTAGATCTACCCTAATACTATTAGGAAATTAGACTTCAAAAATCAAACTTGATGGGAACAATAAAGAAATAATGAATGGTGTTGCCAGTCTTGTAAATAGACTGGTTTTCTTTTTTCTGACTATTTTTTTGCTGTTCATAACCTTCAATTTGTTTCTGTTTAATTTGAACTATCAAGTTCTAAAAAAATATTAATCTTGATATTATTTAGATGGCAAGTACCACTACTGAACTTCATAAAAGCTTCATAAACTTCAACTTTGAAGTAGAAAATAAAATTGATACAAATAATCAATATCTTTCGTTGATTAGATTAATTTAAAGCTTATATATCTGTAGCAATAAAAAATAGTGTTTCTCAAATTAACTAGGCTATTTTAAATTCTTGTAGTTTATGTCTCATATCATGTCCGGTAGCATCGGTATTGTATAGTGAAGTAAGGAAGACCGAAGTTGGAAGAAGGAAGAAGGAAGAGGGAAGAGGGAAGAAGGCTTAAAAGCTTGAAAAAACCTAAATTTCCTGTAGATATTCACCCTTAGTTTTACACAAACGATACCAGCGGACATGATATCAAAGGATCTTTAGGATATTATTATATATATAATTTATAAAGTTTTGATGAAGTTTAAAAAAATTTAAAAACTTCATCAAAACTTCATCAATGATCAACAGTAATAACATTTAGTAAATCTTCAATCTATGTTTTCACGGGTTTTCTTGTAATTGTTGCTCAAAACCCAAATGAAAAGCTAGCTCCGACTCATCAAAATAACCTTTCTCAACTGTAGTGGGAGCATCTTGCTCCCGTGCTAGGTATTCCTTGTTCCTGTATACCATTACTATGCAGAACTACCTCATAGCTTCATTTCAGTTATCAGTTATCAGTTATCACTACCTCTTGCTTCAGCTAGAGTCTTGACACCAGAAATTGTCAGTCAGCAAACATTGAGCAATAGATAAAAACTTGCCAACCCTATAAAATTATCTAAAATATTTACACTTTTTGTGCCTCCTAACTTCCAGCTCCAAATCATAATCTTTAGGCATTTTTGTAAACCATTCCTAACAAATTATTTTTGATTTGTTTTTCCATACCTTCGATTTCAATTAATGATTCTACTTCTTGAACAATATCTTTTCGATACAGAAAGTCTTGAAATGCAGCATGATATATGCTATAAACTGGTTTTCCTTCTGTTTGATAAATTCGCAGAAACTGTGCCCACTCATCCAGAATTTCTTGAACTATTAAGGAAATTTCTCCACTAAATTTGGCTAACATTCTGCAGGATACTGGTTTACGAGTTTTTGTTAAGAAATATATAACTTTCAACTTAGTAACAGGCAATGGTTTGACATTCATTTTCATGCGATGCCAATGTTGATCGTAATATTTCTCTAAACCTTGAGGTAAACTTTCTAAGCTGATATCTCTATAGTTACCTTGCTCAATATCATCAAGTACATATTTTAAGTACATGAAATTATTTTCACTATTGCTAGCTATAGATTCGACAAATTCTTCTAATGTTAAGCCTCTTTGTTCTATCCATTCTTTCACTGCCAGTCGCTTTGTGCGCAGACGAATAAATAGTTTTACATCTTCAAGACTTTCATTGGGATAAATCATTAAGTCAAAAATTTTCTGCGGTGCCGAAATGACGAACGGTAGTGGATCAGACCTCTTAGTAAGCAGAAAATAAACTCCATGGGGTAAGTTAGCTGGTAAGTAAAGCACATTAGCCGCCCCACTTTGACTACTTAAATCTACTTCATCTAAAGCATCAACTGCTATTATGAGTTTTTCTCTTGGTGTTAGTTGGGCACTAATTTCGTTCAGTAGTTTTGATAGAAAGTTACCATTGCTAGTGTTATCAGGATGTAATGGTAGTTCATAAGGCAAATTATAGCCTTCAATTAACTGAGTACAGATACTCTTCAGAAAATCTTCAGCCCTAGTTCTACCTTCTGATAATAAATTGAAATAGGCAACACAACCTGTACGACGTACATATTCAGAAATGATTGTACTTTTGCCTACTCCTGGGTCAGCTTCGATGATAAAATATCCTTTAGATTGGTTATGGATGAAATCTTCAATGGCATCAAAAACAAAACCTCGTCCCAAAAATCCTTCAGTTTTATCTGCAATTAAGGCTGCAAAATCAGCAGGTATTACCTGAGATTGTTGCATCTGTTTACGCAGCAGTAATATTAACTGTTCTAAGTGACTATTAGCTCCACCAATACCTGCAATTATTGTGTCTATATCTTGACGGTAGTCGCCAACAAATTGATCTACTTTTTTCTCTATTTTGTTGGTGACATCAACAAGACAACTGATATCTTCACCTGCTGTTGCTAGCATATCGTGTACTAAAGCTTGAAATACTGTGCTTTCTGTCCTCAGCTCGTGGCGAAATTGATGCACTGTGATTGACACTAATTTAGTTTCCACTAGCACAAATAATTCTTTTGGAGCGTGTTTGAGCCACTTATCTTTGCTTTGCAGTCTAGACATCACGACTTTCACTATTGCTTCTTCTTCTCTACCTTGAGGTAGATGAGTTATTCTTTGCTTGTGTGTTTGCACTAAATCTAGTATCATTAGTGCATCTTTCTCCATTTCTGTTAGTCTACTTTCAATTTCAGCTTTATCTTGTTTCCACTGAGGTAGTTGTTGAGATTCTTTACGAATTACCTGTAAAGCCTTACAATATGAAGTTACTAATGCTGTCTGTATTACCTGATTCTTTTCATCAGCTTTTTTTGCTGCCCACTTACTTACCCAATGCCATGTGACACTGGTTGCTTGTTCAAGTCCTGCACCCGCAAAAAGGGTTAATATCTCTATGAGCATAGTTTAGTACCCTTGACTTATACCATATTTAGTGATATGTAATAATTTTAATAGCATAGCTTAACCTCTATACTTACCACAATTTGATATTTTTGAAAATAGTTATCCTCACAATTATGGTTTTTTAGTCCAATTAAATTCTCTTTTTTAATTCATCTATTGTTGCTGGGATCGAGCTATAGTTTGATTTTTTATTTTTTTTACCTCCTAAAAAAAACAGATATATTTACGATAATAAAAATTACAGGATGTTTCATATCAGTGAGGTACATCTGTGGGTGGGCAAGATACCCGTACCTTATCGTTAATATTTGTACCTTATATACTACCTAATACCAAATCTCAAAAAGTTTGCTATATATCTTTTTAATGGAGAGATAGGGAGTAGTGAGATGGTAATCAAACATAGCATTACTATTCATAATTGGTATAATCTGCTATATTTGCTCTAGATTAAAGTTTTTATAATTAGACATCGCAAGCCAATCAATTAACCTTCGATTTAATCTTTGTAGGGATATGTCATGGAATACCTCTACATTATTTTTATCCCTATGTCTATTGTGGCTAATTTAGCTAGTGAAATAATTTTTTTACGATTATATGGTTCTTCTGAAGATGTGCGATCGCTATTATCTTAATTTGTGAAAATCAACTTTTAGATGAAAATTAGTAACATAAAAAAAAATATAAATCAACTCTATTATACATGATTATTTAATTTTATGAGTAGTACAATGTTCAAGTCAATAATTAAAATATTACTTTCTAACTCTAATAGCCTAATACCTCATTTAGAAGTAATTGATAATTTCTGGATAATAATTGATTTTATTTTTGATTTTTGTATTATAAATCATTCAATAGAGAAAAGTTACTAGAGGCTAAATATAGCAGTCGAAGGAAAGGACGCGGACAGATCAAAAGCTTAAAACTCAGACAAACCAATATTTTTCCTTCTTCCTTCTTCCTTCTTCCTTCTTCCTTCTTCCTTCTTCCTTCTTCCTTCTTCCTTCTTCCTTCTTCCTTCTTCCTTCTTCCTTCTTCCTTCTTCCTTCTTCCTTCTTCCTTCTTCCTTCTTCTGTCATATATGCCAATCAGTGCAACAATAGTATTGATTCAGAATTAATACTATTAGCAAGTTAATGGACATTATCGAATTTTTGCAATTGAGTGCAGGTCAATGGTTTTCCCAACGCACGATTCACAATTTAGTTTCCGGGGAGTTGCAAGCAGGCAAATCAGAAGTAAATGTTGAGATACTAGAAAAAACAAACCCCACAGTAATCAAGTTGTGCGAACAACATCAAATTGACCCAAGTTTAGCTCAATTAGTAGGGGTGCAGATTAACTGGAATGGTACTATCAACCGAGAGCAAGTTAAAGATATAGGTACAAGAATGTTGATAGTTATTCCTAATTCTGATGACCCCCACCAAGGTAAATTATTGCAGGATAGAGGAGATGGTAAGAATACAAGTATCAGTGGTCGATATATTATGGGAAGTGATGATGTTTTAACATTGATTACTGAGTCGGAAGATTTATATGCAGAGGAACGTTTCTGGTATCTGATGCCTAATTTACGGTTACGCACCAGTGTAGTTAAAAGACCATTAGGTTTTGCTTTGGCTTCTTTTTGCTCAGAAATTCGCCGCGTAAAAAATTAAACTGCATCATATTGGTTGCTCGATTGCCAGAAAACATCTGAGAAGAATTTGCAGGGTTGAGTTATTGCTGTATCTTATATCATGTCCGCTTGAATACTTATACTTTGGTAGAAGGAAAGCAGAGGGCAGCTATGCTGTTTGCGTAGCATGACCTAGGAAAGGGTTTTTTCCAATTGTGACTTAATTCTATACACGCTCCGATGCTACCGGACATGATATTACTTGATAAACTCACCCTAATATGTTATATCATATCTGTTTAATTAGTTATATGAAATACAAAAAATTGTGCAAATATACCAATATCCCAATATCCCAATATCCCAATCTCCCAATCTCCCCATCAATCATCTGTAGCAAGTATTAACCTATTTCCAATTACTCTTCTGTACTTTCTATTTTCTGCGATGGTTCTGTTTGTTTAACTCGATCAGGTTTGCTCTGATTCGATCGCGACGCTTGACTATTTTTTACAAATGCTTTCAGTTTAGTATAAAAATCAGTGTGTTTGATCTGAGACTGAGTTGTTTGTACTGGTATCTGGTTGATCAGATCTTGAGTTGTATTTTTTGAGTTTGGTTTGAAGGGGTATGAAGATGGATCGACTGATATAGATGTAGAAGACTTAGGAAGAGTAGGAGGTGTCTCTAGTGGTAAAGACTGAGTATCTATCTGGGATGTTAAATTTGTGAGAATATTTTTAGTAATAATATTTTGAAATTCAGAATTGAAATGATAAACAGGTTGACCACGACGTTCCCATAATGTCAATATTTGCTCAACACAGACAGCTTTGTAACGTCCAAGATATAGTGCCTCAACTACTGCTAAGGGAAGCCACTCTATTTTATACTTATTGTGCCAACGAGTAATAAGTTCCTCAGAAGTCTCATCAGCGAGGTCAAAATCATACTTGTTTAATAGCGCCTCTGCTAAAGCAGATATTGATGACTGTTCTGTCATTGGCCTTTGATTTTTTACTAATAGATATCTCCAGAAAAGAGGGAGTAGGGAGTAGGCGGAAAGAATTAATGAATAAGAGTACGATAATTAATTTGATTTTTTATTACCGGAGATGTCTAATAGATAATACCATTTTTCTTAATTAATAAGAGTGGAGAATCGGAAACAAATAGAGTGAAAGAAGTTATCAATTTACTTTCTCATCTAATGAGCAAGATTGATAATTAGTATCATATTGCCTCCTAATCAGCGCATTATCAATAAAATATGAGATTTTTGACTTTTGACTTATACGAAACGGAGACAATTCCCCTTATTTTTATAAGTACCTGTCTTTAATTTATATTTATTAGGTATTCAAGCAAACATCATATTAATTGGGGACTTCTGCCCAAAAAGTTAAATTACTCACATATAATATCACAAAGATTAAAAGTTAAAAACATTTTTTTCTCTCACTAATACTATTTCACTTTAAATAAGTCATTTTATGGGTGCTTAATTAGCCTTTGAAAAGCTTTTTCTTATCTGTTCCCTCTTCCGTGTTCCCTAAAATTTTTATTGTGGGTATTCTCAAGATACATGATATTAAAACTTGCGCTCAATTTTCAAAGATTGACCAGGAGAAAGTTTTTTAATCTCAGTTGTTAAATCATACCAAGGTTGTAATTGATTAATTTGAAAAGTGCGACTCATTACAACATAAATAGAGGTCTGGTCGGAACCAATAGCTGCACTAATTACATCCCACCAAGACTTAGCAAAAAGTTCGTCTGTAATGTACCAAATTCCATCTTCATACTTAAAGTGGCGAGTGAAGTGGAAAGGTGCATTTTGTTTGCCAGTAATCAGAATTTTTTGTAATATTTTCCGAATAAAATTGGGGAAAAAACGCCCAAAAGTTAACATAACAAATCTGAGAATGATTAACTTAAAAGGTGACATTTGAGTTTGTTTAGCCCAACCCATATTACCAGAAATAACCAATTCATCCTGAGATATTTTTACATCATAATCCCCAGTTAAATGACTAACTGCATTTAAAATTTTATTACCTTTTTTAACTTGCAGTGATAAATGAGTATCAGAAACAACTAATTTTTGGTCGCGAAATAGCTTAAAAACACCACCTTTTTTCATACTTACATATAATTCTGTTCCTGGTCTGCGTTTGATCAAAATTTGAGCTTCTTTTAACCAAAGACTAGCAATATCGCGATTCACATCAGCAGGTCTTTCTGTAATAAAATCCCGCCATGCTAATAAATAATTCCAGGTATGATGACCAATAATATGATCGTCTGCATAACAAGGAGCTAGACCATTTTTTAAGCCTACTAAAAATTGGTCGTTAATAGACAAAGCAGCAGGCAACCATTTACCTATTAATTCAAATCCGTGGGGAAAAAAGTTATAGGTATTGCGACTAGCATATTCTCCTCCGAAGGAACCATCAGGATGAATAAATTGAGCGGCTAATTCTACTGCTGTAGTAATAGAATTTTTGAGTTTTTCACTGGGGTTTAATTCATAAATTCTGGCTAAACAAGATATAGTTAAAGTATGATAACCAGGGTCAAAACCAGAGTATTCTGTAAACCATCCTTCCTGACTCTGCCAACTTAATAATCTTTCCAGACGTGCTGCTTTAGTTTCCTCCCATTTTGAGGTTTCTAATAGTTTACTCAACAATTCTAAGGACAATACAATTAATGCTTCATGGTTAGCTAAATTGCCACTTTCATAATGATTTACTAACCAATCTGCTCGTTTTTCAAAAAAGCTGAGTACTTCGTAGTTATTTAATCCCAATATTTGATAACTTTCAATACTAGCTAATAAAGAAAAAGCTGTTGCTCCACTGGCTCTTTCAAAAGGGAAATAATCATCACAAGAACCATCAGGATGAGCGGTGTGGACAGCATATAAGATGCCTGCTTCTGCCCATTTATATATCATTTCTTGCAAATAAAATTGATTATTAGGAATATCTAAGCTATAGGCTAAGGCTAAAGGTAAGACGAATTCTTGAGCCATGCCACTAGGAAAATCTATAATTTTGTAATGCCAAAAATTGCGGTCGAAACAACCATAGGTAGGACTATGATAATTGCGGTCTAACAAGGTCAATATTTTAGGAATTTGAGCAAGTGCTTCTGTGGCAAATAAATCTCTCATCTGTTCTTTTTTGGTATCACTTATAGTATCTTTATTAGAGGATAAATTAGATTCTGTCTTGAATAGATCGGTTTGACTGGTTGTAGATGACTGATGATCTTGCATAGTTATATTTTTACTACTTTATATTGTTAATTATTTTCTTTATTTGTTTGAATAAAAGTTAATTTGAGTGGCATTAAAAATAAAATTTAATTTATTATCATGTCTTACTGTATTTTACCAACCTAATAAGAGCTATACTTAGCGAGTATTTATTATTTTTTACCGAATAATTAAGGTTTAAAATCTCTCCTTGAAAATGATAAAACAAGAAAAAAACCTTTGAGTGAATCCTCTTATTTTTAAGAATAATTAACTATTAATAATTAATAATTAATTATTAATTATTAATTATTCATTGTGAAACTCTTCCTTCTTTTGAAAATCTTGCTTTCGCATTCTTACCTGAATTTCTTCCATAATTCTGCGATTTGCTGCCATTAAATCTGCTATTAAACCTAATAACCATAATTGAAATCCGACTAAGATTAAAATTGTTGCTAAAATCAAAGTTGGAACCCTAGTTTTTTCATATCCACTAAAAAAGAAAAATAACCAACGGATACCAGAAATTACTCCAAAACTAAATGGTACACTTCCTAACATTAGAAAAAAACGTAGGGGTTTATAAAGCAGAAAAATTCTGAGGATAGTAAAGAGCGATCGCAACACATAGGCAGGGGTACTTCTTACCAGTCGGGAAGGTCGTAATACATTATTTGTTCTGATGGGAACTGATGTTATTGCCATACCTTTTTGCCCTGCTTGAATAATTGTTTCTAGGGTGTAAGTATAGGCATTAAAAACATTAAGTTGTATAGCAGCTTCTCGACTAAAAGCACGAAACCCACTAGGTGCATCAGGAATATTTGTATTACTAGCTATTCTTACTACCCAACTGCCTAATTTTTGTAGTAATTTTTTAGTACGAGAAAAATGTTTAGTTTGCCAAATTGGTCTCTCCCCAACTACAATTTCTGCCTGACCCCAAATAATAGGTTGAATTAAGTAGGGGATATCATCGGCACAATATTGATTATCAGCATCAGTATTTACAATAATATCTGCTCCTGCTTTGAGACTAGCTTCTAGACCTGCCATAAATGCTTTTGCTAAACCTTGGTTAGTGGGGAAATTCACAATATGGTCTACCCCATATTTTTTAGCAACTTCAACTGTTCGATCTTGACTACCATCATTGATGATTAACCATTCGATAATGTCTACTCCTACTAACTGTCTGGGTAAAGCAGCAAGAGTTACTCCTAAAGACTCTTCTTCGTTGTAACAAGGAATTTGAATAATTAATTTTGTCATTGGATGGATATTTCTCCTAGCGGGTCTCAAGAAATTTTAAAAAAAGCAGAGGGTATAGCAGAAGGAAGAAGGAAGAAGGAAGAAGGAAAAAGCTTGCGTTGTCTGAGTTTTGAGTTTTTGATATGTCCGCACCCTTTGCTTCGACTGCTATATTAAGGAGGTCTCCTTTCTATTGTCTGCTTCGAGCAAAGCTGCTTTCAATAATTGATAATTGATCATGGATAATTGATAATTACCTCTCCCTAAAGGGAAGAGGATTGAATAAAAAGAAAATTTTTTCTCTCTTGGTCGATGGTCGGACAGCGCAGGTTTTGGAGCCATCCCACCCAACGGGTGCGCTCCGAAGAGAGAACTCCGTTCCGCTGACGCGAAACGCGTCAGCGTTGCGTTACGCCAGTTTTGCGAAGCAAAAGCAAACGACCGCTTGTTTCTCCTTTAAAGGAGAGGCATTTTACCTTAATTATTCGGTAAAAGGTTGTTAAGAGCAACTGGCCATCAAATATAGTGTTCTGGAATAGATTATCATCACTTTGTCTCTAAAGTATGAAATACTGTATTAATAGCAATAACTTTGATAATATTGGCCAAATCCATATTTAATTTGGCCACTCGCTGTACAAAAGTTATAAAGCATAACAGAAGGAAGAAAGAAGAAGGCTTTAGTTATCTAGGAGAGAAGGAAAAATCTGGCGTTGTCTGATTTTTAAGCTTTTGATATGTCCTAACCAACTCTTTGTTTGCTATAAAACAAAAATGAATCAACTTTATTAAAATTTTTTGGTTCCAAATTTAAAGTTTTACGGAAACAATTTGTGATCAAAAGAAGTATACATAAATAAGGTTAAATATTGAGTCTAAAATTTTCCTGAAAACTGACTAATTTTGAACTCATAATTGTATTGTGGGAAACTATTTATACTTAACCCACCCTACAGGAATGTTTAATCTTTTATTAAACACAGCTTAATCAAAAAATGGTATTTCAACAATTAATAATTAATAATTAATAATTATCTCTTCTTTTCACGTGGAGCGTGAAAATTTTTTCTTTTCTCTTGGTCGATGGTCGGCCAGCGAGGAGACCCGAAGAGTGACAGAGTCGCTCCGCTAACCCCATCCCATCCTACGGAAAGCTGCACTTTTTCCTGCGGAATGCTACGCAAATATGTCGGCGACAGCCATTAACGTAGTTATACGCTAGCAAAACGACCGCTTTTGTCCTTTAAAGGAGAGGCATTTTACCTTAATTATTCGGTAAAAAATTTTGAGTTCTTAAATTTATCTGAAAATGAGCAAATAAAAATGTAGCTCTTTCTCTACAGCAAATCTTTATATACTTGATTGTTTGTTGCGTGTTTTCTTCAAAGGTATGTTTACAAATCAAATCAGAATGCTACAATAATAATTAATATTTCAATTATTTATAGCAGAAGGAAGAAGGAAGAACTAAGAAGGAAAAATCAGGCGTTGTCTGAGTTTTAAACTTTTGATATTTCCTAACCTTTTCTTCGACTGCTATAAAAGTTTTTCATCAGGGTAAGCATTTATTTCAAATAGAGAAACAATATGTCTACTAGACCATGGTAATTGTGTCTATAAAAAAACTCTGAGGAAAAAATCATGAATCAACAAAATATTTCTAGTTACGTTGGTCTCGTTCAATCTTTATTAGTTTGCCCTAGTGGTGATGAAAATAAAATTTTGCAAGCTAATCAAAACTTGATAGACCATAAATTAGTTCAAGTAATGAAACAAATAGCACAAATGAACAACAAAATGGGTAATTTGAATGCTCAATGGTTGCAAAATTTGGCGACAATGTTAGAGACTAACTTAGAATATGCTTCTCAACCTGTAAATCAGGAAATATATCGAAATTTCCTCATGCAAATTTTACAAGTAATCTCAGGGAATGAAGAAAAACCTGAGATGGTGTATTCTGTACTAGAATATAATCAAGATAAGCTGAATCAAAATTTCATCACAGTACTACGAACCTGGCCTGGAGAAAATATCCAAAAAATGGAGCCTCAATTAGTACAAAATATTGCTCTAGATATTGTTAATTTGAGTAACCTGATTTTACAGTTTCCTTTTGGTAATCAAAGTAATAACGTAGAAATAGCAATTGTAGGTTATGAAAAAGCTCTACAAGTTTTACCCCGTAAACAATTTCCCATAACTTGGGCAACTATCCAAAATAATTTGGGTACTAGCTACCACAAACGCACTGTCGGAAACCCAGAAGAAAATATCGAATTGGCGATCGCTTGCTACTGTCAAGCACTTCAAGTTAGGACTTACTCTGCATTACCTGAAGCATGGGCAAGCACTCAGAATAATCTTGGTAACGCCTATCAACAACGTAGCATGGGAAAAAGAATAGAAAACTTAGAGAATGCGATCGATTGTTATCAGAAAGCTTTAAAAGTCAGAACTCTAGAAAAGCTACCTCAAGAATGGGCGAGTATCCAAAATAATCTGGGTAGCGCTTACAACGATCGTATCGCAGGAGAGCAACAGGAAAATATTGAACAGGCGATCGCTTGTTATAATTTGGCTCTCAAAGTACGTACTCGCCAACAGTTTCCTACAGACTGGGCAACTACTCAAAATAATCTGGGTAATGCTTATCTCGATCGGATAAAAGGAGATAGACAAGATAATTTGGAACAGGCGATCGCTTGTTTTGTTAGAGCGCAAGAGGTTTATACTAAGGAAAGTTATCCTCTCTACTGGGAAATGATTTTCAATAATTTAGGTATGGTTTACAATGAACAGAATTTGAGAAAGGTAGGTTGAGTAACAATTAATAATGGCGTTGCTGATTCTGGGTATAATTTTGCCCCCCTAGCCCCCCAATGCGTGGGGGGAATAAAACTCTAAAAGCCCGCCGTGATCCCCCTCCCGTCCCCCTTGGAAAGGGGGAAGCCAGATGTTGCTGCGCTTTTTGTTGAACGGAGGATTTAGGGGGCTTTACCAGAACCAAATAATCGCACATTCATACTTCAATTGGGTATGATGCAAGCCCCCCTAACCCCCCAATGCGTGGGGGGAATAAAACTCTAAAAGTTCGCATAATGGAGGATTTAGGGGGCTTTACCAGAACCAAACAATCGCACATTCATACTTGAATTCAGCAACGCCTAATAATTAACAATTACCTCTCCTTGAAAAAAAGAGGATTGACGCTTAAGGGAAATTTTGTCTTTTTTCTCCTTTAAAGGAGAGGTTTTAAACCTTAATTATTCGGTAACGTATTATTAATTTGTCGTTGTTGCGCTGTTGAGGTTTTGAGCGTCTCAATTGAGGTTTGAAACCTCTAAAATTTTTCTTTTTATTTTTAACTTTTTGTTGCGTTAAACTTAAATTACAATATAGCCGTTTTCACAAGGCGTGAGGTACATAAAAGATCCCCCTAAATCCCCCTTAAAAAGGGGGACTTCCGGTTTCCCTCCTTGTTAAGGGGGGGTAGGGGGGATCTCCAGCACTCTACCTCACGCTTACTCACAAATGCAATATATTTTTTGGAAATAATTAAATAGTAATTAAGGAGATACAAATATGTCAGAAAATACTGGAGATCAAGTTGTTGATATCAATGAAAATCATGGTGTAGGTATTGGTGTAGGTACCAACATTGGAAAAATTGACAACTTCAAGTCTGCTCATACAATTAATGAATTTCACCAGCAAGATTTAGCAGAAGCAGCAAAAGATATTCAAGAAATACTAGAGAAACTAGATGAAACTTATCAATCGGATACAACGGCGGGTAGAATGAAAATTGCTACAGAAGTAATTACACAAATTGATAATAATCCAACTAAGGCACAAAGAATATTTAATGCTATAAAAGCTGGTGGAGTTGCTGCTGTTGAACAATTACTTAATCACCCTGCTAGTAGTTTTATTATTGGAGCGTTGGAAGATTGGCAAAAGAATAAATAAATTAAATAAAATCAGGACTTACTCAAAAGATGAGATGAAATTATAGACCATTTGTAGGGGTTAACGGCCGTTAACTCTTACTATCTTTGGTGGTTATGCGTAAGTCCTAAAAATGCCAAATTCTAAATTAAAAGAGATGCAAATATGTCAGAAAATACTGGAGATAAAAAAGTTGTTGATATCAATAAAAATTATGGTGTAGGTATTGGTGTAGGTGTCAATGAGGGAGAAATTGAAAACTTAAAGATTGCTCATACAATAAATGAAAATAATTATTTTGACACAAAAACAAAAGGACTGCCAAGGAAGGGGGAGCCAGCAGAATTTCCTAATAACCTGAATAAACTACGCACTGGTGCTGTCAAGTTTGTCGGTAGAGATGGAGACCTCAAAACATTACATGACAAACTTCAGGAAAAGGAGCGAGTTTCCATCACAGCAGTAGTCACGGGGATGGCAGGAGTAGGCAAGACAGAATTGGCACTCCAGTACGCTCTCTCATCTAAAAAGGAATTGACTTATCCTGGTGGCATTTGCTGGATAGGGGTTCGGGAAATAAGTGTTGTACAACAGTTATTAGAATTTGCCCAGACTCAACTAGGGCTATTTCCGGCTGAAGGTTGGACTTTAGAACAGTATCTTGACTACTGTTGGTCAAACTGGCAACCACCGGGAGATGTGCTTATTATTTTGGATGATGTGGATAAGTATGAGGAAATTGCAGGTTATTTACCCCCACAGGAAAAACGTTTCAAATTGCTAATTACTACCCGCAGATATTGGTTGTCAGAATCATTTGAAAATTTGCGTTTGGAAGTATTGGATGAGGGTGCTGCCTTGGAGTTGTTGGCGGCGTTGATTGGTGAGTCTCGCGTGGCGGAGCAAAGAGAGGAGGCAAAACAACTCTGTGAGTGGTTGGGATATTTACCTTTGGGGTTGGAATTGGTGGGACGTTTTCTCAAGAGGCGATCTGGGTGGAAGTTGGCAAGAATGATACGGGAGTTGGAGAAACAAGCTTTAGATTTGCCTGCGCTACAGAAGCGATCGGGAGAAATGACGGCGGAAAGAGGAGTGGAAGCTGCTTTGGAATTAAGTTGGCAGGAGTTGGATGAGAGTGGGAGGTATTTGGGTTGTTTCTTGAGTATGTTTGCCTTAGCTCCTATTCCTTGGAGTTTGGTGGAACAGTGTTTGTCTGGAGGCGAAAGTCAGGAGGAAGAATTTATAAGCGCTTGGGAGGATGTTAGGGAAGATCGTTTATTAGATTTAAACTTGATTCAACAGACAGCGGAGGAAACTTATCAATTACATCAATTGGTACGTCGATATTTTCGAGAAAAGTTGGAGAAGATGGAGGAAGTAGAGGAGTTGAGGTATCAGTTTTGTCGGGGCATGGTGGTGGAAGCAAAAAAAGTTCCAGAGATTCCGGTAAAAGCAGACATAGAAAAACTAACCTTATCTATTCCTCACTTGGCTGAGACAGCAACTGAGATGCAACAGTGGATTGGGGATGAAGATTTGATCTTGCCGTTTGTCAGTCTGAGCAGATTTTATGAAGGTCAGGCATTATATGGACTAGCCGAACCTTGGAATAAGCAATGCTTAGATATTATTCGCAGTCGTTTGGGAGTTGAGCATCTATATGTTGCTGCTAGTCTCAACAATCTGGCAGGACTCTACTACTATCAAGGGCGATACACAAAAGCAGAATCTTTGTATATAGAAGCTTTGCAAATGGAAAAGCGACTGCTAGGAGCAGAACATCCATATCTTGCTACCAGTCTCAACAATCTGGCATTACTCTACAAGTCCCAAGGGCGATACACAAAAGTAGAACCTTTGTATCTAGAAGCTTTGGAAATGACAAAGCGACTACTAGGCTCAGAACATCCTGATTTTGCCACGAGTCTCAACAATCTGGCAGGACTCTACTACTATCAAGGGCGATACACAAAAGCAGAATCTTTGTATATAGAAGCTTTGGAAATGGAAAAACGACTGCTAGGCTCTTCACAGCCTCAAATTGCTACCAGTCTCAACAACCTGGCAGAGGTATACAAGTCCCAGGGGCGATACACAGAAGCAGAATCTTTATTGAAAGAAGCATTGGAGATGACAAAGCAACTGCTAGGGTTTTCACATCCTGATGTTGCTATAAGTCTCAAAAATTTGGCAGAGATATACAAGTCCCAAAGGCGATACACAGAAACAGAATCTTTGTTGAAAGAAGCTTTAGAAATGGAAAAACAACTGCTAGGTTCTTCACACCCTCAGATTGCTACCAGTCTCAACAATCTGGCAGAACTCTACTCCGACCAAGGGCGATACACAGAAGCAGAACCATTGTATCTCAAAGCATTAAAGATGACAAAGCAACTTCTAGGAGAAGAACATCCTGATTTTGCCTGTAGTCTTAACAATCTGGCATATTTCTACTCATCCCAAGGGCGATACACAGAAGCAGAACCATTGTATCTCAAAGCATTAAAGATAACAAAGCAACTTCTAGGAGAAGAACATCCTGATTTTGCCTGTAGTCTTAACAATCTGGCATATTTCTACTCATCCCAAGGGCGATACACAGAAGCAGAACTATTGTATCTCAAAGCATTAAAGATGACAAAGCAACTTCTAGGAGAAGAACATCCTGATTTTGCCTGTAGTCTCAACAATCTGGCATTGCTCTACTCTGACCAAGGGCGGTACGCGGAAGCAGAATCCTTGTATATAGAAGCATTGGAGATGTTTAAGAAACTGCTAGGAGAAGAACATCCCGATACTCAAGCTGTTCAGATGAGCTATCTATCTTTTTTACTGCAAGTCCTCAGCAAAAACAGGCAAGAAGATTTATCTGATGAAACGAGCTTGCAAATAATACTGCAAATAATATCAGACATAGAGAAATTATCTTTAGAGAATTATTGAAATGCACTCGTTTTGGAGTTGAACATCCATTTGTTGCCACCAGTCTCAAAAATCTGACATTACCTTACTACTTTCAAGCACGATACACAGAAGCAGAACCGTTCTACTAAACTTACCCAGACTTACCTACGCATAGTTGCATACAGCTCTGGAGCTAGTTTCCTGTTTCACCGAAGATCACCGACCGCAGTCTGTAACTTATCTTCTCCACAGGCTTAAAATCGCTTGGAACTCAAGCTACTGATGCACATAGTTTTCCAAATTAACAGCAGCGTTAAAGTCTCTGTCAGCAGTAAAACCACAAGCTGTACATTCGTAAGTCCTCTTATGTAATGGCATTTTCTGTTTTTGCCCACAATGAGAACACAATTGAGAACTTGGATAAAACCTATCTGCTATTACTAATTCACTGCCGTACCATTCACATTTATATGTAAGCTGACGCTTAAACTCATAAAAACCACAATCTGCTATAGCACTTGCCAGCTTGTGGTTTGTGAGCATACCACTTACATTCAAATCCTCAATCACTATGGTGCTGTGGTTTTTAGCTAACCATGTTGTGAGTTTATGTAGTGTATCTGCTCTAATATCAGCCACTTTTTTGTGAGATGAAGCTAGTTTTTTTACTGCTTTGACTCTGTTTTTAGAACCAGACTCTTTTTTGTTGACACGACGTTGGTAACGAGTTAGTCGTTTTTTGGCTTGCTTATAGGCTTTGACGTTCGCAAATTTTGTTCCATCACTACAAGTTGCTAGAGCATTTATACCAACATCTACACCGATAATATCTCGTTCTTTGGCAGTAGGGTTTGGCCGATCATCATAATCATATTTAAAACTAATATACCAATCATTTACCCGCTTGGATATTGTCACATTTTTTACTGGTACAGAGGGTAATATTTCATAAGTTTTTACTATTCCTATTCTTGGTAGTTTTATATAGTTTCCTTGAATAATTTTAATACTTCCTTCTAAATAGAAACTATCTTTTTTCCCTTTTTTCTTAAACTTAGGAAATCCACGTTTGGGAATAGCCAAAAAGTTTTTAAATGCTCTTTCTAAATTTCTTAATGCTTGTTGAGGGGCACATTTAGATACCTCATAGTACCAGGGATTAATTGATTTTACCTCAGCCACTAAACGTTTATGCAATGTAATTGCACTAGGACGTTTTTGAGTTTCTTGATACTCCTTGATACAAGTTTCTAATCCCCAGTTATAAGCATGACGAGCCACACCCGCGTGTTTGGCAAGTATTGTTTTTTGTTGATTGTTAACTTTGAGCTTAGTCTTTATTGATTTCATTGAAAGTAATTGCCTGCCTCCTAGTAATAAATTAAAGATAATCTCATAGTATCACAAATACTATCACAATAAGTATCTAAATTATATATAATTATGTCGAACTTTTTAACTTCTGTAGTTAGTCAGATTTTATGGCGATCAAATATTCCCATAAGCAGCTGAGAGAAGTTGGCGATCACTCTCCCTTTCCAACTATAAGTTATTGATATAATAAAACAATATAAATAGCAGAGGAAAACTCAATGATAGCTAACCAAAATCAATTCTATGTTTCTCCAGAAGACTATTTAGCAGGAGAGCGACAAAGTCCGATTAAACATGAGTATAGACAAGGCAAAATTTATGCAATGGTAGGGGCAAAGAAACCCCACGTTATTATTGCTAGTAACTTAGCCACAGAACTAAATATTCATCTGCGCGATAATGACTGTATTGTACTTCCTTTGGATATTAAAGTTCGACTAGAAGAAGCTAATTGTTATTATTATCCTGATGTGGTAGTAACTTGTGATGAACGGGATTTAAGTTCAACTGAAGACTTTATTCTTTATCCATCTTTAATCATAGAAATTTTGTCTCCAAGCACAGCTAAATTTGATAGAGGAGGCAAATTTACCGATTATCAAACTGCTACAAGTTTACAAGAATATGTATTAGTTAGTCAGTCTGAGATGAGTATAGAATGTTTTCGGAAAAATGAACAAGGAATTTGGATTCCTCAAACTTATAGCAGGGGAGAAAAAGTTAACTTTGCCAGTGTATATTTTAATTGCCAGATTGAATTAATCTATCAAAAAGTTCCTGGTATAGCCAAGATAGACAAGGATTAAAATCCTAAGCTAATAACTAAAGTCATCTCAAGATGACTGGATTATTTATTAAGAATATTTATCTGACTCTTAATTTTTTTGCTACTAAAGAAGGAATTTCAGCTTGCATTGCTCTAGCAAATTCTTCATCCTCCAAAATTTGCTGCCTAATCTCCTCCAAATGGTCGTGATAATAAGTCAAAGCAGCATAAACATCAGCTAAAGTAATACTAGGATATTGAGAGACAATTTCATCTGGTGAAAAACCCATTTTTTCATGGCAAATAACAATATCTTCTACTCTAATTCGATGTCCAGCAATTCGAGGTTTTCCACCACAAATTCCTGGAGTAATTTCAATATGTTCTGTAATTGTAGATGTTTTAGACATAATTCATTTGGAAATACAAATAATAAATATATTTTAACAGACAAAAGTTTCTTTTACTAACTAACCAAATTTCTTGAGGTTTAGGATTCGACATCGTAAATATCTTCTCCTGGTTCGTTCCACTCTGAAAAACCTGTTTTTGCTAGTTGCATCATGGTGAGAGTTTCTAATCTTTCCTCAAGTTCTTCTATGAGTGTTATTTGTTCTTTAATAGGTAACTGAAATATCAGAATTTTTATTTCTTCTATAGTCGGATTTTGAGTCATTTTTCAGGATAATTATTATTTTTAAATTATTAAATTATTAAATTATTAAATTATTAAATTATTAAATTATTAAATAGAAATAGAGTTATTTAGATTTTAACATATTATTAGCGATATAGCTGCCGCTAGGCTTCGCCAACGCTCCCTAGTAGCTAGACACTGATTTGGCCACGGATATACGGACTATTTTTTGGAGTTAGTTTGGCGATATAGCTGCCGCTAGGCTTCGCCAACGCTCCCCATTGACAACTGATAACTGAAATTGGCGAACACTAACTTTTCTGACAATTATTCTCCTAAAAACACATCCTCATAAATTAAATCTATAGGAAAACTCAAATTAACACTTTTCAACTCAATATTATCCCCTTCCAAATAAGAATAAAACTCCCAAACTCCCTTTTCATTCAACCGAAAACATTCAACCATTATTTCATTAGCACTCACCAAAACATATTCTTTCAAAGTAGAAATGCGACGATAATTTTGAAATTTTTTTCCTCTATCAAAAGATTCTGTTCCTGGAGATAAAACCTCAATAATTAAACAAGGATATTTAATCGCTTTTCTTGCCTTTTTATCTCGTTCATCACAACTAACCATTACATCAGGATAAAAAAATGGTCCTTGTTCAGATATTTCCACTTTTGCATCTGCCACCAGGACTTTACAACCTTTCCCGCGCAAATGATTTTTTAATGCTGTTGTCAGATTAGCAACAATCTCACTGTGGGGAATAGTACCTCCAGTCATGGCTATAACTTCACCGTCAATATATTCATATTTAATCGGTTGTTTTTCTTCCCATTCCAAATATTCTTGGGGAGTCATTTCAGTTATCAGTTATCAGTTATCAGTTATCAGTACCTCTAGCTGTTTGCGCAGCATGACCTAGGAAAGCAAGAAGCTTGAATTTTTCGGTAATATATTGATAATTTTTAATTGCAATCATAATTAATGGATAATGAAAACTATCTCTAATTATCAATTTTGGCGTTGTGATTCTGGGTATGATTTTGCCCCCCGAGCAAGCCAATTTGGGGGGGGATAAAAGTCTAAAATTCCCCTTTAATCCCCCTCCCGTCCCCCGCAGGATCGGGGGAAGCCAGATGTTGCTGCGCTTTTTGTTGAACGGGGGATTTAGGGGGCTTGACCAGAACCAAACAATCGTGCATTCATACTTCAATTCAGCAACGCCCAATTTTGTTTATTAAACATAGCTAATATTATATAATATAACAGTAAAAATAGCAGAGGAAAACTCAATGGTAGCTAACCAAAATAAATTCTATTTTTCTCCAGAAGACTATTTAGCAGGAGAGCGACAAAGTCCGATTAAACATGAGTATAGACGAGGCAAAATTTATGCAAGAGTAGGGGTTTCTTTACCCCATGTTATTATTGCTAGTAATTTAGACAGATTATTGGGAAATCATCTTCTTGATAATGACTGTATTGTACTTCCTTCCGATATTAAAGTTCGACTAGAAGAAGCTAATTGTTATTATTATCCCGATCTGGTAGTAACTTGTGATGAACGGGATTTAAGTTCAGATGAAGACTTTATTCTTTATCCTTATTTAATCATAGAAATTTTGTCTCCAAGCACAGCTAAATTTGATAGAGGAGATAAATTTGCTGATTATCAAACGGCTACAAGTTTACAAGAATATGTATTAGTTAGTCAGTCTCAGATGAGTATAGAATGTTTTCGGAAAAATGAACAAGGAAATTGGATTTCTCAAACTTATAGCGAGGGAGAAAAAGTTAATTTTGCTAGTGTAGATTTTAATTGTCAGATTGAATTAATCTATCGAAAAGTTCCTGGGATAGAAGGAAAAAGTAAGAAGGAAGAAGTAACGAAGTAATATTACAGCAGATTCCAGATATATCTGAGAAAAATAGGCGATCGCTCTGGGTTTCCAACTTTTCCCTTGACTCCTGACTCCCAACCGAAGGCTGTTAATAGTATGATAATGAGGTAGTGAGAGTATCTTGCTCCCGTTTTAAATCTTGCTGATATTATCAACATTTATAAAATAAAATCAGGCTAGAAGTACAATTTACTTCCAACCTATATATTTGCAACAACGTGGAACTTCGCGTCAGTTTGTTAATATAGATGGTTAATAATTAACCATTCTTGCGACGACGAGATAGGAACATTCCACCACCAATTAAACCTAGAGTTAACATAGAAGTAGATTCAGGAACTCTTGCACGAGGAGGATCGACAATCTCTTTATAACGGAAATATACAGATGCGTGAGATAAACCTTGAGTCACACCTTGCTTATTAGTTGCAGTACCATCAGTCGTCCAGTCAATAGTATTTGTTCCTAACCCTGCATCCCACTGGTAGATACTAAAGTTTTTAGCTGCTTTGAAACTAACTGCTATATCATAATTCTGAGTAAACGTAGGTCCGTAAACATTTTCAATGGCTGCAGTATCGAACACAATGTCACCAGAAGTTGAATTTATACCATTAACAGTGAAAAAGCTAGTACCATTACCATCATCTTTTCCAAGAAAAGTCCAATCTTCTGTACCAAATATATCATCATCGTTCAAAAGTTGAGTAGCGATATTGTTCGGACCACCATCAGTAACGTCGTTTTCGCCACCTGCAAGCTCGTATGCACCTTTACAGTCATCATATTGAGGGTTAAATACTGCTGCTGCTACATTACAGGCGGGATCTTCAGTAAGTGTAAATGCTTGAGTGGCAGGGGCAATAAAGGCAGAACTTACTGCTAAACCTGTAGTTAATACGGATGAACCCATCAAAGTTGAAAAGATAGAAGTTTTTTGTTTAGGCACAGAACTTAATTTAATGTAAATTTCATTTTTGTTGGTTACATTGATAATCATATAGACAAAATGCTGATTTTATATAAAGTTCTGATAAAGATCTAAGTAGTTTATATGAAGATTATGTGAAGTTAGGCCAAAAATTGAGACCTTTGGCTCATTAGTCTCAAGTAGTTATACAGTTGTGGGCTATTGACTTTTTCAAAATTCTACAGTCCCCTTATATCCATCAACCCGCACTTTTTGCCCATCCTGTAAACGAGTCATCGCCCCAGAAACATTCATCACTGCTGGAATGCCATACTCTCGCGCAATAATAGCTCCGTGGGATAACTGACCTCCTACTTCAGCAATAATACCTTTTGCCTTCAATAATAATGGTGCCCAACCTGCATCCGTATATGGCACAACAATAATTGGATGTTCGTCTTCAGCAATACTCACTCCTGCACTACGACAAACCTTCACATAACCTTCCACACAACCGACACTCGCAGGTATACCTGACAAAATAGAGGCATTCTCAGCAGTTGCTGCAATTTCTGGATTTTCCTGTGGTAAGATATTGCCGTAAACTACCGAGGGAACTAAGCGATCGCGGTCTTTTTCCAGTTGTTCCTTTCTTTCACAAATAAGTTGTCCAAGCAGGCGATCGCTCAACATTCCCCCCTTCTCAAGGGGGGTTAGGGGGGATCTTTTTGTTGGGTTTCGTTCCTCAACCCAACCTACAGGAGGTTGTGTCATTCCCCCCTTCTCAAGGGGGGTTAGGGGGGATCTTTTTGTTGGGTTTCGTTCCTCAACCCAACCTACTTTTGATAAAATCCATTGGCGAATTTCCTCAAATTCCAAATAAAAAATATCTCCTTTTTGTTCAAATACTCCTGCTTCTAATCCATGATTTTCTATTGCTAAAAATGTCCATCGCAAATAGGCTAAAAATTTTCCATAAACTTCAGCAATTTTACCCTTAGTCATTGCTCGTTTAGTACATCGCGCCAGTCGCCAACGCTGCCACCAACTTAAAGTCTTATCCAAAAATTCCTCTTTTTTACTTCCATTTTTTCGAGCCATGCTTAACAATAAACTCCGAAAATTATCTGGTTGTTCTTGCCAAGTCTCTACAGCAATATCCGTACCAACTTCACTCAAATAACCATAATTTTTCAACCATTGCTGAAACTCCCTTTGTAATTCCTGATTTTGCTCAAATTCTGCCTCTATTTCCCCATCATAATTAGTTGCCATTCTTAACTTAACTGCCAACTTTTGTAATTCTCGAATCGAAACAATTTCTGGAGCAGTATCAGTAGGCAGCCATTCTTCAGAAACTCGGAAGAGCGATCGCCTAATTGCCAAACCTATGGGACCCAAAATATTATAAAAAGTAATCGGTTTTAACCATGCTTGAATTTGTTCTACTTGGTCTAATAATTCTGATAAAGACTGAGAAGAACTTTGTTTGAAATTATTTTCTAAAATTTCTAGAGCAGGAACAAAAATTTGATAATAGTCGCGTTCAAATTCCCGGTCAACTGCCATTTCTCGTTGAATCAACCGCCATAAACCAGGCAAAGAAGGTAACACTTTTCCTAATGGTGGTTTTCCCATTTTTTGCCCTCGTAATAAAAACTCTAAACCCTGCTCCGGCAATCCCATCATTCTAAAAATTTCCCCTAACAAAGTAGCATTAAAATAAGCATGAGAACCGAGCAAAGTTGCCGTTTCAGTAAAATCTAATTTTGCTACCTTTTCCCCTAAAACAATAGTAAAAATTTCTCCCCAAACTCCACAAGTCAAAGGACGATTTATCGACCAAGTTAAAGGATGAATTGCCCCGGGAATTACCTCTGCTGCAATAGTTCGCGTCCAGATTGGTCTCAGATTAGTAATGGGGCGACTTTGTAAAATCAAAATTTTTTCACCATCCCAACACCATTCAATATCCTGGGGTAAGCCATGAAAAAATGCTTCAATAGCATCTGCTTGATTTACCAATTCTTCAATAACTTCTTCAGGTAAAAAATCAGAATATTTTACTTGCTCTAAAGATTGATTTTTATCTTTTTCTTTTTGGTTTAATAGTCTGTTGTCTACAGGCTGTTTAAAATTGGTTGAAGTTTGAGTCACAATCCACTTTTTTCCTCTTTCTTCTTCCTCCTTCCTTCTTCCCTCTTCCTTCTTCCCTCTTCCTTCTTCTAAAGATTGATTTTTATCTTTTTCTTTTGGGTTTAATAGTCTGTTGTCTACAGGCTGTTTAAAATTGGTTGAAGTTTGAGTCACAATCCACTTTTTTCCTCTTTCTTCTTCCTCCTTCCTTCTTCCCTCTTCCTTCTTCCCTCTTCCTTCTTCTAAAGATTGATTTTTATCTTTTTCTTTTAGGTTTAATACCCCATCGTCTACAGGGTGTTTAAAATTAGTTGAAATTTGAGTAATAATCAACTTTTTCCCTCTTCCTTCTTCCTCCCCCCTTTCAAAGGGGGGCAAGGGGGGATGTCTTCTTCCTTCTTCCTTCTTCCCTCTTCCTTCTTCAACAATTTCTAAATGTACCGGACTAAACTGCCCACCCACAACTTTTTCTGCACCTCCAGGCAGAGCTTCAATAATTATTTTTGCACTACCATCTAAGGGATTACGAGTAAACATTACTCCAGCAACTTGACTAATAATATAAGGCTGAATTAATACTGCCATTTCCGCATCATGAATTTCTCTTTGCCGACGATAAGCAACAGCTTCTGGCAACCAATAAGATTGACGACAAATATTAATTGCCTCTAATAATTCTGTTTGATTTTTCACCGGATAAATAGTTTGATATTGTCCGGCAGCCGAACTATTATCGCTATCTTCCCCCACAGCAGAAGAACGAACAATTAGGGGAAAATTAATAGACATTTTATCTAACTTATCTTGAATTTTATCCAGCTCTGATTCAGTTGCAGGTAAAACAAAACCTTTAACAACATTAAAACCAGCTTTTTTCAGTTGAGCTAATCTAGCTGCTTTCTCCCCACATATTTTGGCATCTAGTTGATTATCGAGAGAAAATATAGATTGTTTTTGTAAAGCCATATCATCACTTTGCCTCAGATTTATTACTACTAATATAATTGCCAATCCTAATGCTGCGAAAAGTTCAAAAAAAGATGCGTCCTGGCGAAATAATAAAACCCAGAAAAAACTACTGAGACATCCCAGACGAGCTGCCCATTGTCGGATATTTTGATTTTTTTGGGGAAATATTTTTTTGCCTATTACTAATATTAAAAAACCTATAATTCCCGAACCCAATGCCACCACAGGAGAATAAACCAAAACTCCCCAACTAGCATTAGTAACACCGCCACCTTTAGCAATAAAATATCTACCTAAAACTAAAAAAATTAACCCCACTAGCTGGAAGGCAAAAATCTCTGGAAATAACACTTTTGCTACTAAAACAGGCGCAATACCCTTAACTATTTCTGCTAATACTGCTGTTATTGCCACTGGTTTCGGTGCGTGAGTAAACGCTGCTGCCACACTAACATTACCCGTACCTACTTTTCTGAGGTTGATATTTGCCAGAGTTTTAACTATTAAACCAGTGAGCGGGAAAGCGCCAAGACAAAAGCAGATAGCTAGAAACAATACTAAGACTAATATGTACATATTTAGTTTTGAGTTATAGATTGAATTTCTATTTGATAATTATCTTTAATTCTCTTGATGGGAAACTGAACAAACTTTGGCTCTCCCATCAGTTGCCAATCAAACATTTGTAGTATAGCAATGTGCGTTGGCATATTTATATACTACAGGTTAGATACTAATGTAGTATCGCGGTAGCTGTATGGCCTGCATTTTTCATAAATTACGCGATCGCGCCAAAGGTCAAAATCACAGACTACAGATTAAATACTAATGTAGCATTGCGGTAGCTGTATGGCCTGCATTTTTCATAAATTACGCGATCGCGCCAAAGGTCAAAGTTTTAAGGATGCGTGTTCAGGTATTTACAATTTACGGTTTATAACTTATGATATTTCTATATTAAAATAATTAGTGAATTAATTACTGAGTGTTATGGTATCTCCTTACAGTCAAGATATACGGGAACGCGCTCTTAGTCTCATCACTAATGGTATGTCTATTAATCATGTGAGTCGTCTATTAAATATAAGTCGCCCTACTCTTCATAAATGGCGAGACCGATATTTACTAACAGGTTCAACAGTCCCATTAGCCAGTGTACCTCCTCGTGGATGCAGCTTTTATGGAAAATCCTCAAGTTTTTCCATAGTGGTGAAAGATATCAATTATTCCTATAGGATTTAGTCGTTAAAGGAAGCGATCGCTGAAAAAAATCAGATCACCCTTTTTCATGCGCTATATATATATAGTGTATTTGCGTAAGTCCTGTGTCTGTTCAATCAAAGTCGAACGCGGGAGTCTACCAAACTTTAAGGTAGGCGCGAACGCATGGTTTGTGAAAAATATCTATCATGTAGCAGGGCTTTGTACTATGTAAAATACAATAGTAGTATGTAAATACACCAGCGCTCATTGCTATAAAAGCTGATAGCTAGTTAACAAGACGGAGAAGATATTGAGTTTAATAGTTGCGGGAGAGCGTAGTGGGGTTGGCAAAACAACTGTTACGTTGGCTTTACTGTCTTATTTAAAATGGCAAAATTTGCAGGTGCAATCATTTAAGGTGGGACCTGATTACATTGACCCGATGTTTCATCAATATGTTACGGGTAAGTCTTGTCGGAATTTAGACCCGGTGTTGACTTCCGAGGTTTATGTGCAGCAATGTTTTGCGCGAAATATTCAAGATGTTGATTTTGCTTTGGTTGAGGGGGTGATGGGTTTATTTGATGGGGTGGGTTTCTATCCCCCCTCCTTAGAAAGGGGGGTAGAAGATGAGAGTGGTGGGTGTTTTCCTGATTTCGCTTCTACTGCTCATATTTCTCGGTTGCTGAACGTACCTGTATTATTGGTGCTTGACTGTAGTCGGTTGTCAGGTTCTGTGGCAGCGATCGCTCATGGTTTGATTTCTTTTGACCCTAATATTAATTTTGCTGGTTTGATACTCAACCGAGTCGGGAGCGATCGCCATTTACAGTTACTTCAAAATTCCCTTAAATTTATAAATTTACCTGTACTTGGGGTACTGCGACGACATCAAAATATTACTATTCCTGACCGACATTTGGGTTTACTTCCTACCGATGAAATGCCTGATTTAGATAATTTAATTAATGACTTAAGCGATATGGCAAAAACTTGTTTTGATTGGGAGAAATTACTACCACTTTTAAAAATTCAGAATGAGGGGTCTCAGCACTTTTTATCTAGCCAAGTTCCCCCTAATAACAGAATACATTTTTCACAATCAAATGTCAAGAATGTTGAGAAAAAAAAGTCGCAATTTTTGATAGGAGTAGCTCGCGATCGCGCATTTAATTTCTATTACCAAGACAACCTAGATATTCTGGAAGAGTTAGGAGCAAAAATAGTATTTTGGAGTCCCCTAAAGGATGAAAATTTACCTGCGGGAGTGGAAGGTTTATATTTTGGTGGTGGATTTCCAGAAGTTTTTGCCCAACAGTTAAGCGAAAATCTTTTAATGAGAAAAGCTATTCAGACAGCAATTATTTCTGGAATGCCAACTTATGCTGAATGTGGTGGGTTGATGTATTTATCTCAGGCAATTATTGACTTTAATGGTAAGTCTTGGGAGATGGTAGGAATTTTACCAACTAAGGCAGTAATGGGTAAAAGTTTAAAGTTAGGATATCGGCAAGCAATTACTAATATAGATACTCCTTTATTAGCAGCAAATACACAAGTTTATGGACATGAATTTCATCGTTCTGAATTAACTGAAGCTCCCGCAAGAAATCTATACAAAATGTGGCGAATTGATGAGGATAAAAATCGGAGCAAAGCAACTGTTGAAGGTTGGAAATTTTATCAACTTCATGCTTCCTATCTTCATATTCATTGGGGAAGTAGGGTAGATATTCCTCGACGATTTATTAATTATTTGGAAGAGGGAAGAAGGAAAGACTGAAGTTGATTTTTCGGTACACTTAGAGACAATTAACTTTAGCTAATCTCTAATAGCTTTTTGCTGATAGGAAGCATTAGTATAAAGGCAGAGAGGAAAATATAAATCTCACAAATAAATTTATGAGTATGAGTAGGAAGACTTTTTTCTTCTACTCCTCACTTTCTGCTTTTTTTTGGTAAAATAATAACTGTTCAATATCAGCTTGAGAAATAAAATGACAGTATCTGTGGAATTTATTGAAGGATTGAATGAGAAAATTACAGAAGTTAGTCTGAGAAAACGTCGTAACTCTGACACAAAAATAGTTGTACTAATGTTTGACCGTCTCCAAGCTACAGAAAGCTTTCGTTCCTTCACTAATAAAATAAATAAATTATGGTTGAAAGACGAGGAAGGAAATATTGAAGTTGCTCCTAGTGGGATTAAATTTTTGTCTGCTGATGAAAGTGATTTTTCTCAAGTAGAATGTTCTTTTGAAGTTGAATCAGAGGAAAATTTTGAGAGAGTGATGCGATTTTTGCACCGTTACGCTGAGGCGAATGGTTTTGAGTTTAAGTCTAATTAAGTAACTTTGAATAAGGAAAAAGGAAGAAGTGGATAGGGATAGTCATTTCAGTTATCAGTCTTTCAAATCAGAATTAGGAGGCAATAAAATACTGAAGTTGATTTTTTTCATACCCTTAAAAGGGGAGGTTTTAAACCTTACTTTTTGGTCAAGGACACGCCACTTTGTGTCTTATAACCCCAAACAATTTTAAGCATCCCTTTTCATTAATGGATAATTGATAATGGATAATTGATAATTACCTCTGGTTTTAACCGCTACGGAATTGAATATAAGGAAATATTATTTCTTCTCTTGGTCGATGGTCGGACAGCGAGGAGACTTCGCCATCTCTCGACCGCTTTTTTCCCCTTAAAAGGGGAGGCTTCAAGACGCGAATTATTTAATTATTAATTAGTTAATTATTCGGTAAGGTGGAGTATTAGTATTAAACCCGCCACTTAACGAACTCAGAAGTCAGAAGTCAACCCACCCCTAACCCCTCCCAGGAGGGGAAGTTAGAAGTTATTTTTGTAACGGGTATTTAAGCCCCGCTCCAAAAATATTGCGCCTTAAAAGGCGGGGTTTTAGACCCATATTATTTAGATAAAAGATCAAAAAACTTGTATAGCTAAATTTTAGAAAAATCAAAAATGAGTAAATCAATAATAGTTAAACAACTGTTTACCCAAGAAATTACACCAGAGAATTTTCGACCTTTTGGGCAGGTAATTTGGGCTGCAAAAGATGGCAAAAAATATGACCAAGACGATGCTCTATTAAATTTAGAAAATGGTACGCCACGATTCTATATTATGCGGTTATTTGGAAAAGGTCGAAAATTTACTAAAATTACTCGTCATGTAAAATGTACTCAATGTTTGGGTTCTTTAGAAGGTAAGGAATGGTTAATGGCAGTTGCTCCACCTTGCGTAGAGAATGCACCAAAATTAGAAGATATAGTTGCTTTTAAAATTCCCGGGAATTGCTTTATTAAATTAGAGGTGGGAACTTGGCACGCAGGACCATATTCAGATTATGAATTTGTAGATTTTTACAACTTAGAATTGAGTGATACAAATGAGGTAGATCATTTTTCTCACGACTTTGCTAAAAGTTATAATTTAGAGTTGGAAATTGTTTAAGATTATTCTCCTTTTTTGACATCCTCCCGACGCTGCTCTACGAGACAGCGTGGGATTCCCGATCCATTGCTGATAGGGAATCGTTTCATCTAATCATAACTTGATCGTTTTGATTTCGTAACAAGTTTTATACCAATTTTATGAATGTTTGCTACAAATAGTTAGGCTATTTCTTAGGAGTAAACCCACCCGCGGGTCCCTCCCCTCCTGGGAGGGGAACTCAGTCGGACCGAGTCGTATGGGAATAGTTTCAATACCAGTTTTTAGCTAATAAATTCTATTTTTTGTCAAAGGGAGACCTCCTGTAAAATCTTTTTCTTATGCTTATTATTCAAACACATTCTTTTTTCAAAATGGTATTATATATTGAAAATGAGTAGAGCAATAATATAAAAATTATCAAAGGATAGAGAGAAATTATTATGAACTTTTTTGATAAATTATTAATCAGTATAGAACGGAATCAAAGTTTACTCTACCTCGAATTAGACCCAGACCCAGAAAGTTTACCCAAAGAAGTTGCCCACCAAAATATTCCAGCAAAATCTTTATTTGTTAACCCTCCAGAAAAAGATAATCAAGAATTAATTCAAAATTGGAATGAGTGGCTCTATTTTTTAATAACTCAAACAGAAAAATATGTATGTGCTTATAAACTTTCTCTAGGCTATTATCAATCTTTGGGTATACCAGGTTTAGAACTACTTCAGCAAACCATAAAAACTATTCCTTCTGAAATTCCAATTATTTTAGATGCGAAACACGGCGACCTCAATACAAGTACAGTATTTGCTAGGACTATTTTTCAAGATTTGCAAGTAGATGCTTGTACAATTTCACCTTATACTGGTCTTGATTTAGTTGCACCTTTTTTACTTTATCCAGGCAAAACAGTCTTCCTGCTTTGTGCCACAGCAAATTCTTCTGCAGCAGTATTACAAGAATACCCAAATCAAGGGCAACCTCTTTATCTCAAATTAGTAGAAGAAGCTCAAAGTTGGGGAAGTATTGAACAGCTAGGTTTAGAAGTAGGAGTAATGCCGGATATTCTCGCTAGAATCAGAAAAATTGCTCCTGAAAGATTAATACTAATTCAGGGAGATATAGCGGAAGAAAACGATATTGCTAATCCTGAAGAATTAGCTCAACTTTTAGCTGCTGGTTTGAATATTAATGGTGAAGGGTTATTATTACCAATCCCACCAAAATTATTTGGTGCAGCACATCCTAATCAAGAAATTGAAACCTTAAGAGATAGGATTAATCAACAGCGTCTACAAGTAGTTGAAGGTAGTCCGACCTGTGAATTGTGGTTGCCAGATGTTTGTTTTTTAAAGCATGAACCACACCGGGATTTAATCTTACAACTTTACGATATTGGCTGTATTATTTTTGGCGACCATGTACAAGCATCGGGGGCGACTTTTCCTTATTATATAGACTTACGAAAAATCATTTCTATTCCTCAAATATTCCATAAAATAGTTACTGCTTATGCAGAGATTCTCAAAGAATTAGAATTTGATAGAATTGCAGGTATTCCTTATGGTTCATTGCCCACTGCAACAGGTTTAGCTTTGCGTCTAGAACGTCCGATGATATTTCCTCGTAAAGAGGTAAAATCTTATGGCACTGGTCGATTAATTGAGGGACATTTTCAACCAGGGGAAAAAATTGTTGTTGTGGATGATATTATGATTAGCGGTAATAGTGTAATGAAGGGAGCAGATAAACTTAAATCAGTGGGATTAAATGTAGAAGATATTGTTGTTTTTATTGACCATGAACGGGGTGTAAAAGATAAGTTACAAGCAAATGGATATAGGAGTTATTCAGTATTGACTGTGACAGAAATTGCTCAAACTTTATATGAGTCTAGTAAGATTAATTCCGAACAATTTGATATTCTGAAAAAGTAAGCATTTCCTGCGGAATGCTCCGCAAATAGTATTTCCGTTTGTCATCTGGAAGCAAACAGCTTTTGAAGATAATAACTTACTAAGGTTAGTCGATTGCCTTTTTCTTTCGGTGCGGAATGGGGAAGCAAACATGAGTCTATCCCACTAATATAAAATCCGGTTGAACAGTCGTCCGCAGCGACGAAGCGCAAGCAATCTCCTCAAACCCTGAGATTGCTTCCTTCCACGCAGTGACCGTCGCAATGACTTAGCTATAGTAATTATCCGGATTCTATATAATCAGGACTTACGCAAAGACACTGTGTATAGAGTCCAGTAACTATTGGACAATAGTTATGAGTACTATATATAGCGTATCTGCGTAAGTCCTAATAATATGATTTTTGTGTAATTCACTATTTTTATAGAACCTGAATATATTGGATACTTTCGGTGCGATAATGAGTTAATAACTCATAGCTGATAGCTGATAGCTGACTGCTGTTTGCGCAGCATTCTGTAGGAAATACTTACATTAAAATATAGAAAATATTTAAGTCAGATAATTACGATGAAAAAGTTTTTATTGGTAACACTTATTAGTAGTTTTATTTCTATCTTAAATCTACAATTTAAGCCTGCTCTGGCTAATCGAATTACGAGAGCTGATTATAACAATTTAAAAATTGGCATGACTTATCAAGAAGTTAAGCAAATATTGGGAAAAGAAGGTGAAATTTATACAGAATATAATAGTCCAACAACAGAAAGTTTTGGCGTAGCATATCGCTGGCTAAATAATGATAATACAGGTATAATTGCCATATTTAATTCAGAGAATAAACTGATTAAATTATCTGCTCAAAATTTGAACGCTACTAACTTCGGAGTTAATCGAAAACCTCCTGTAGTTACCAGTACAGATTTTGAAAATATTAAAGTTGGGATGACTTATGATGAAGTGAGAGAAATTATTGGTAATGAAGGAATAAAACAACCAACAAGAGATAATCCTTTAACTAATGCTAATACTGTTACATATAATTGGGTTAATCCTGATGGTACAAGCATGAGTATAATTTTTGATTCTAATCAGAAAGTGGTTACTATTAGAACTAAAAATATGAATACTTATAATTTTGGTAATCCTTTCTGGAATCAACCCAAACCAGTTTATTCAATTACGCGACAAAAATATGAAAAATTGCAGCTAGGAATGACATACCGAGAAATAAGAAATATTCTGGGAAAAGAGGGAGAAATAGACCCAGAATTTGACTCAGAAGCTTTTGTACAATCAACAGAAGCAAGGGAAATGCAAATTAATAATACCCTTGGTAGAGAACAAGAAGTTACATCAGATGAGTCACAAGCAGAAAATCAAATTAAGGGTGCTTATGAATGGAAAAATCCTGATAATACAGGCATAAAAATAGTTTTTAATATGCAAGACCAAGCAGTTGCCATATATACTTCTGGTTTAGATGTAGGACTTCCTTACAAATAGACATCTCCATCAAAAGAGGGAGTAGGGAGTAGGGAGTACGGACGTTGCATGCAACGTCCGTACAGGGAAATAATTGATAATTTGTTTGTGATAATTGATTTGATTTTTTATTATTAGAGATGTCTAATAGTGAAAATTGAACCTAAAAATTGTGGTTTAAAGCCTCCCATTTTAAGGGGATAATCAAGAAAAAATTTCCTTTGAGTCAATCCTCTTTTTTTAAGCATTCAGCCGTCAGCATTCAGCTAGCCTCCTATGGTCGGAACTGCGAACTTCAGCTATTGCTTTGAGTTTTAGATAAAAGCTTTATTAATTGAAGCAGAATTAAATCTTACTACCAAAGTCGGCTTTAAAGTCTATATTCATTTAAACTCCCTTATGAGAGCTGAGAACTAACAACTAATAGCTGTTTGCGCAGCAGTCCGCAGGAAATACTTACTCTTATTTTAAAGGAGAGGTAATTATTAATTATTAATTATTAATTATTAATTATTAATTGTTAAACTATATGTCAGAAAATCAAGAATGGCTCGCTTTAATGATTGGAAATACCCGGTTACACTGGGGATATTTTGTGGGTGCAATACTTCAGAAAACCTGGGATATAGACCGGATTCAAAAATGGGAAATAGAGGAAAATATTAATGAAAAAATAGCAGTGATAAAACTACTCAAAAGTACATTAGAAACTCAGAATATAAAATTCAATCATCAGATACCTTTATTAATAGCATCAGTAGTTCCTCAACAAACAGCACTTTGGCAAACTTATCCTTGGTCTGATATGATTACTTTAGATAAACTGCCACTGCAAGGACTTTATCCTACATTGGGAATAGATAGAGCTTTAGCAGTTTTGGGTGCAGGCACAAAGTTGGGTTGGCCTGTGCTAGTAATAGATGCTGGAACAGCAATTACTTTTACTGGTGCTGATGTCCAAAAAAAAATAGTGGGGGGGTCTATTTTACCAGGGTTAAGGTTGCAATTATCATCTTTGATAGCAGGAACAGCTATGTTACCTTTGGTTGATATACCAGTAGAGTTACCTCCACGGTGGGCAACAGAAACAGCAACAGCTATTCAAAGCGGGATAATATATACAGTATTAGCAGGTATACAAAATTATATTGTTGCCTGGCAAGAAGAATTTCCTGAAGGAAAAATAGTCTTGACAGGAGGCGATCGCACCTTATTATTAAGTCATTTCACAAAACTTTTTCCGGAGTTAGGTGCATCAATGATAGTTGCACCGGAAGTAATTTTTTGGGGTATAGCAAAAATTTGGCATCAAATATCTCAAGTCAAAATATAAAAATAAATATAAGTAATTTGCTTGATAAAATAATATATTAATAATAGATTAAGGCAATTCTGCCCTTACTTTCTCATTAGCTGGAGAATATTCTAGTCCACTTATCAAATTAAAGGAATAAACAAAATATGACAAGTTCGGAAACTCTTGATTCTCAGTTAAACATCAAGACCGATAATTATAAATCTCCACCATCCAGCCCTAGCATCTTACCATTTTTGAGAATACTTGAATATCTATCTTTTGCGACTACTATTGGCTCAGGAATTAGTGTTTATTTCTTTCGAGAGCTGATTCAATTGCCGATAGTTTTAGTAGTTTCTATTGCTCTGTTTATTTTTTTATATCTCCTAAATCGGCAATTACAAATCAACTACACTAAAACAATCAAGGATTCTGATTTACTTAAAAAAGCCACCTTATACGGTAATGTTTTACAACTAGAAAATTCTCCAGAAAATATTCAGATAACTCAAGAAGTAGAAAAAGCTTTACGTTATACTCAAGAGTTAATAGACGATTACAAAAAGACCAGGAAAAAAGCCAGAAATATCTACTATATTTTGCAGTTAGGTACAATAATTTTTTCGGGAGTTACCCCAATTTTAGTCCTTGTTGATAAATTAGAAACTGGTCAGGCTTGGTTAAAATGGTTGCCTGTAATTTGTCCAGCGATCGCTTCTATAGTGGCTAGTGTTGTAACTTCATTTCCTTTCCAAGAAAATTGGATTTCTGCTAATCGAGTTGTGGAACTTCTAGAAGCAGAACAGGAGAAATTTATCTTAGGAGCAAATTTATCTTATAGAATTTATGATGTAGAAGATACAACTGAACGTGGCAAAAAAGCTAGAAATTCTATAGCTAATTTTATTACCAAGGTAAATACTATTCATCTCAAACAAGTAGAAGGACAGGAATCATCACAACAAGAAGATAAAAAGGAAGAAAAAAACAACTTATCTGTTGAACAGGCAAAATCCTTGTTAAAGAATACCTGAAAAATATAGTTTTGAGAATTAAGGGAGGAAACAAAAACCTCCCTGAAAAATAGCATAAGCATTTCCTTCGGAATGCTGCGCAAACAGCTATTATCTGTCAGCTCTCTGCAACAATACTCTCTCCTTAAGGACAGTATTTAAATTAAAATAGACTTTAAGGCTAAGGGAGCCAACTTTTGTAGTAAGACAATTAATAAGGCTTTTATAGTAAACTAAAAGCAATAGCTGATGGCTGATGGCTGACGGCTGAATGCTTACAAAATAGCAACTAAATTTATATTAATTATGTTATTAAATAGACCTTCTATATTTACCAGTTTAACTATTTGTTTATCAATGTCAGTCAGTGCTTGTGCAAATAATCCCTCAAGTAAAGAGCTAGAAAAAATTTTTGCAGCAGACCCCCAGTTAAAAAATAACCCTCCTTTTAGCCAATTAATTCAAACCCCCACTCAAAACAACCAACAACCCGAACAACCAACACAAATTCCGGCTGATTTTCCCTCAGAAATATCTCCATATCCCAACTCCCAATTAATAGAAAAATCCGAACAAGAGCAAAAAACAGTTTGGAGTAGTTCAGACCCTACTAACGTAGTCCAAAATTTCTATCAAAAAGAATTTCGAGACAAGAATTGGGAAATTATTAGCAACCCTACCGAAGAGGGTATTGGATCTCTGGTAGCAGAAAAAAATGATTTGCAGGTAGAGGTATCCCTCAAACCTAGCCAAACTCCAGGAGTAGTAACAGAATATGAGATAGACTATCAACTCAAGAATCAAGAAACTACTAATGTCCCCTCGTCCCCTGTTGTCCCAGTCGATCCATCAACTACCCAGCTAGAAACTCAGCCATCTCCTAATTTCACAGCATCACCCATTCCTGACTCATCTCCAACTACATTATTCCCGACACCTTTGCCCACTCCCGGAGTAGCCGCATTACCGACTCCCACACCACTCCCTCCCGGTAATATACCCCCAGTGTCCATCCCCACTTCTTCAGAGTCCCCTGTTTTGGAAAAAGCTCTCACAGATGTGCCTTCAGGATTACGTCAATACATCGCAGATTTGTCCAAACTGGGAATATTTCAGCAGTCACAGCCCAAAAATCAAGATAACCCAGATGCTACTATTCTTTTAGTCGATCCTCAGAATCTTGTCACTAGGCGGGAATATGTTCGGTGGTTGGTAAATACTAATAATCAGATTTTTACTAATAATTCTACTCAACATATTAGACTAGCAGGGGTCAATGAAACACCAATTTTTGAAGATGTCCCGAAAAACGACCCAGACTTTGCTATAATTCAAGGTTTGGCAGAAGCTGGTTTAATTCCTAGTCCTTTGTCTGGAGATATTAATGTAGTTAAATTTCGTCCAAATGATTTTTTAACCCGTGAGGATTTGATTCTTTGGAAAGTACCTCTAGATTTTCGCAAGGCATTGCCAGAGGCTACAGTGGAGAAAGTTAAAGAAGCTTGGGATTTTCAAGATGCTTCTAGGATTGACCCTGCTGCTTTGAGAGCTGTATTGGCAGATGCTCAGAATGATTTTTCTAATATTAGGCGGGTTTTTGGTTATACTAAGTTATTTAGGCCAGATAAAACAGTGAGTCGGGCTGAAGCTGCTGCTGTTTTATGGTATTTTGGAGACCAAAAAGAGGGTATATCGGCTCAGATGGCTTTACAACAAAGCCAAAATCTTCAGTAGTCAAGATATCCAAACAGTTTAGCGAAAATTTTTTTTTCATACCCCTTGACATTTATTTAGGAATTCGCTAAGTTAGTAAGAGTGAAAAGAAACAAATAAGCCCCCATCGTCTAGAGGCCTAGGACACCTCCCTTTCACGGAGGCGACAGGGATTCGAATTCCCTTGGGGGTATTTTTAATAATTAATAATTAATAATTAATAATTAATAATTACCTCTTCTTTATATCAACGTTGGTTGAAGACCCGCGCTCTCCCGAAGGGGAGCGTCGCATGGGAAAACCAGACCACCCTTGTTGCAGCCATACTGATAAGTCAACGCTAGTCTGGTTACGCAACGCCAGGAGCTATCTATTTAGCCGACAACCAAAGTGACATAAGTAGTAAAAGTGTCCACAATATTTTCTTGTAGACATTAGGATATACTGCTTCATAAAACTGATACAAAGCGTGACATAACGTGACAAATTGATGTGTACGGACGCCCTTATGCAACGTCCCTACCTGCTTCTTGTGAGGCCGTCGGCAGTTACTCATCCACAGGCATTGACGGGTTTTGCCCGACCGTATCTGTCCAGTCTATACTTACATTTAAGTCTTTGTCAATCAAAATCAGAAAAAAGTCCTCAAACCCTTGCTGCGCCGTTTTAGCGTAGGGAGCGGGATTTCTTGTGAGGTCTATGTCTATATAGATAGACTGCCAGAAATGTTTAAGCAGCGATTAGTGCAGAAGATACAAAGCGTCACCATCGTTACTACTTGCGTGTGAGAACTAGCGTATTATGTCGCGCTCCGTATCGCAAATTGTTAACTAAGTCGAAACTCCTTCAGCAGATCACCTTCTACTGTGCATTGTTAACAAATAGCTCGCACTCATAGTATTGGATAACAGAGATATTAGTGACGTTATCTTTTGTTTTTTTGGTAATATTATAGTATAGCACTACAAGAATTGGTTAAGACATTTTTCAATCCTCAAAACCTTTTACCGAAAAATTGGGTTTATTGATAATAATTAAACAATAAGTTACCATCTTTAATTAACTAGAAAAAGTATGACATTTTGTCATAGATAAAAAGCAGATCAAAGCAGTTGTAATTTCAGAAATTCAGTGCTATTATCTCCATGATTAATTTACTGAAATTTAGGCATTAATAATATGATCTTCAAAAGATTAAAAACTACGGGTATTAGCTGTTGTGCAACTTTAGCGATACTATTTGTTGGTAGTGGGCAAACTAACGCAGCAACAATTACTTATGATTTTGAAATATATGATAATTCCAATCCCAATACTTGTACTTCTCCATTGAGTGCGGGTAAATGTTTCATGGAAAATGGGTTTAATGTAGCAGCATTTTCAGCACAGGAAATAGGCAGTTCATCAGCTAATTTTAGTGATAGTTCACATTTTCATCCTAGCGAGAGTTATGAAGCTCAACATTTTACTAATGAATTCGGACTTTTAGGTTCATTTATAACTTTAAAAAATGGTGGCATCTTCTCTTTAGAAAGTTTAGATTATCAATTGCGGAATAATGTAAATGCAATTACTGGTTATACAACAGATGATACTAAAATCTTAATTTCCACAACATTTGACCCAACAATGCAAGTTTCTGGTCAATTTATAGAATATTCCATTGGTGACGATATATCTTCACCTTTTCAAACTTTATCAATAGATGGTTTTGAAAATATTACTCAAGTTTATATTGCTAGTTCTGGTGATGTAAATTTTGATAATATCATGTTAACTCCTGTTCCCGAACCTACTTCAATATTAGGTTTATTAGCTTTCGCAACATTTGGCGCTACTTCTATACTGAAGCGCCAAGATAATTGAAGTAGGTTGTAGGTTGTAGGTTCAATCTTAAATTTTGGTTGTTCTCAAATACGGTAGCATTAGTATTATTAAGTATTTGAGAAATAAGTGTTGTTAGGGTTTTTCGACCGTTTCGTAAAACCCAAAACCCTAGGACAGGGTAGCGACGACAATATTAATGATTAGATGGTCTATTTTTTTGCGATCGAATAATCCAGAAACTAATTGATAGAGCAATAATAGCAATTCCTAATCCGATTAAATCTTCTCCTGTTTTTTTATCAATATCAAAAATAATAATTTTCCTAGCTACAGCAATTAAAGAAGTAGAAATTACTAATTCTACTTGAAAGACGTGCCTGCGGAGATAAGCTGTAATATTTTCTAAAATTTCTAGGGCAATTAAAATATTTAAAAATAGTCCAAATATTTCAAATAATGTATCTTTAAATAAAGGATGGGATGTAAAAAAAAGTTGTTGAGAGATAAAAACTATCACGTCAAAGACGGCAAAAAGAATTACAGCGATCAATGCTAAAGATAGAATTTTAGATACTACGAGTTCTATATTTTCAACGAATGCTAGAAAAATATCATCTTTTTCAGGAAAAAAAATATTTTTGATAGTTTTAAGGAAATTATTCATTTTTAGATTTAGTTATACTATTTGAATCAATATTCTATTTTCTTTCTATTCCCTATTTCTGATCGTCACAGTTTTGAAATATTCTTCGATCTAATTGGTATTAGGGACTTGAGTTAGAATTCGGAAACTGAGAGAATGTTATTTTTTGTTTTTAACTTTTTGAGTATGGAGCAGTCTATTTTCCTTCTGTTATTTCAATGTCATTAACATTGTTTTGACTAGCAGCAATAATCAAAGAACTTACTCCAACAAAAGCTATTATTCCTACCAAGGAAGCAATTGATAAATTTTTGATGAAAGAAGATAATTCTGAGGTATTAGGTACCACCGAATCTTGTTCTGGTAAATTATCGGAATTGGATGGCATATTTTCACTCTAGATTTTAGTTTTGTCTAATTAGGGTTTGCTGAATAAGTCTTTTAGTAGAGGTAGGAGACAGGAGACAGGAGACAGGAGACAGGAGACAACCCACCCCTAACCCCTCCCCCTCCCAGGAGGGGAGGGGAAGACAGGAGAAATGGGAATTTACAGGAGGTAGGAGCTAAGTTTTGTCCCTTAATTTTTCTGCCCAAATATTGACCAAAATCCGCTCCTAATTGAACAATTACCACTTAAAACCTCGAACTTTTTGATACTTAAAAAGGCACTTACCTTTATCTATAAAGACTTTTAGATTTAATTAGCAAGCCCTAATTAGAATAAGATTACATCAAGTTGGTAATTTGTTATATAGCAGTGGAAAGAAAGGGTACGGAAATATCAAAAGCTTAAAACTCAGACAACGCTAGATTTTGCCTTATTCCTTCTTCCTTCTGCTGTAAAAAAAACCATATCTTCCCTCTTATGGAAAAATTGGCGTTGGTGATTTGAGGTATGATATTATGTCTTGATAAGAGCAGGATAGAACTCCGTTCCGTGCTCCACGTTTTCGGTGCAGAATGCTGCGCTTGACCTGTCGCGTAGCGTTAACGTGCGTTGTGCACCAGCAAACAAAAAACTTTCTCCTGATATTCCTTCTTCTTCCTTCCCCTCCTGGGAGGGGTTAGGGGTGGGTTGACTCCTGAATCCTGACTCCTGACTCCTGACTCCTAAGTAATGCGCGATTAATATCATACACGCGCTTCAGCAACGCCGAAAAATTTAGCTACTATCGCCACTGTCCCTATACCCTATTCCGTAGTTTTGAGAGTAATGGGTAAAGAGATAGAAACTGTAGTACCTTGATTTTTTCCAGCACTTTCTAGAGCAATATTACCTCCCATCAATTCCATCAAACTACGAGAAATTGATAATCCTAAACCACAACCACTATAAGCACGAGTAGTCGAACCATCTACCATTACAAAAGATTGAAATAGTTTATACTGTTCGCTTGGTTCTACCCCAATTCCTGTATCTTTAATAGTTACTACTACAATGGGTACTTGATCTATATCATAAGTATTAACACCTGGTTTAATCCGAGCATCAATAGTAATACTACCAGTTTCAGTAAATTTAATTGCATTATCAATAACGTTTAAGAATACTTGCTTTAGCTTATTGGGGTCAGCTTCTACAAATATAGATTTAGAGATATTAGATTTATATAGTTGCAGATTTTTTTGTTGAATTATAAGTTGCTGAGAATCAATTATTTCATTTAAACAATCATACAAATTTACTGACTTTTTATTGACCGGAAGTTTGCCTTGTTTAATTTGCACCAAATCTAAAAGTTCATTAATTAGATTCAGCAAATAAATGGCAGATTTATCAGCTTGATTTAATAATTCTATTTCTTCTTCTTGACTATCACAAAAGCCATCAAGAATTAATTTTATAGAACAAATAATACTATTCAGTGGAGTCCTCAGTTCATGGGAAATATTTTTCATAAATTCATCCTTAAACTGATCTGCTTGTTGTAAAGCAGAGTTGTTGTTCTCCAATTCAACAAATGATTTTTGTAATTGTTCGGTCATTTGATTAAATGCCTGAGCTAATACTGCTAGTTCTTCAATGGGAACTTCTTTTACTTTTTGTTCCCACTTTCCAATAGATACAGAAGTTGCTACTTGCTTTAAGTCTTTTACTGGTTTAATAATCAATTCACAACTGAATAAACCAAAAATAATTGCTATTATTAATGCAATCAAACATAGAGCAATAGTAATTCGCGTATTGGTATGAATACGCTCTGTAAAATCTGCTTCAGGAATTACTACCAAAATCAACCAATCTAAACCATATTTATCACTAAAAGGTACGACTTGTAAAAATTGTTGTTGACCATTAATATCAAAGTTCAGTAATAAATTGCTTTGGATTTGATTGAGGTCCTCAAACCTGTCTTTCAGATGTTGACTTGCGGAATTAACTAAAGGATCGTTACTGTTGGCAGCGTCAATTAATTCTAGAACCCCATTTTCTTGAATAAAAGACTCAGAAGTAGCGGAACTAGCTATTAATTGTCCATAACGATTTAAAATGAAAGCTTCCCCAGATTTACTAATTTTCAAGTTTTTGAGAAAGTCATGAAGTTGAGAGAAAGTGAGGGTAGCAGAAACTAAGGCGATCGCATTATCATCATTATTAACGACAGGTTGAGTTGCCATAATTTCTACTCTTTCATCAATGAGCGATTTAAACATCTCACCCCAACCTGCTTTACCTGTAGCGATGCCATCTTGATACCATGGTCGCAGACGAAAGTCGTATTCTGGAACTACTTTTGTAAGATTAGTCCGCACCCCTTGAGGGTTGGTAGCATATTCCTGCAGCTCTCCTTCTGTAGATTCGTCTGTGATGATGATATTAAATTTATTATTTTCTTGGCGACTGACTGCAATCATAGATCCTGATGTAGATGTAATACCAATGACACCAATGGAATCAAAAGAATGAATTTGTTGCCATAAATGACGCTCTACATCATTAATTTCTTGAATATTAAGTTGATTAAGACGAATAGCATTTACATTCAGTTGATTCACCAGGTGGGGAGTCTGTAAAAAAATATTCAGTTTCTGCTGAATACGAGCTGTAATTTCGTCTTGTAACTGATTAGCTAGGTCGTTGATAGCGCGCTTACCATTTGTAAATGAAAGATATCCCACTAATCCTACTGTTGCTATGATTTGCAGCACAAATGGGACAATGACTATGACTCGTAGGGGGAGTTTTGGTGAGGGTTGGCAAAATATAGGGTTTAGTGGTAACTTTGGCATAATAGCGATCGCTAATTTGTTCCTACTTACATTTCAATTATACAGATACAATTTGCTCAAGTTTTTGATTATTGGGCGTTGGTGATTTAAGGTATGATATCATGTCTGGATTAGAGAGCGATAAAACTCCGTTCCGCTTACAGGTTTTCGGTGCGGAATGCTGCGCTTGACCTGTTGCGCAGCGTTAACGTGCGTTGTGCGCCAACTAAACAAAAAACTTTCTCCTTCTATTCCTCTTTTTTCTTCTTTCTTCCCTCCTGAGTTCCTCTCCCCCTCCCAGGAGGGGCTAGGGGTGGGTTGACTCCTGACTCCCCTCCTGGGAGGGGTGGGGGTGGGTTGGGGAGGGGCTAGGGGTGGGTTAACTCCTATTAATATCATACACGCGCTTCAGCAACGCCGATTATTTTTGATTCCAGATTGTAACTCCTTGCCAGTTTGTAGGTGTGCCCTCTGATAAAAAATTATTCACTCGTTCTAAATAAATTTCTGCGACTCGATCGCTTGGATTTACTGTTAATACTTTCTGGAAATATTCCTTTGCCATGGTAAATTCTTGTTGTTGATAATGTAAAATTCCTTGGGCAAAATTTGACTGAACCTGTCTTTTTAAGTTTAGCAAAGATTCGGTTTCTCCATCCATAACTTCATAAATTTTAATGGGATGATTCCGCCCTTTTACCTGGACTCGGTCTAAAAATCTAATTTGATATTGATTTGCATCTACTAAGTTATCAAATACTGCTTCACTAATAATTATAGAAACGCCATAAAATTTTGTTAATCCTTCTAAACGAGCAGCTAAGTTTACATTATCTGAAAAAGCATCACCTTGCATTCTTGCTTGTTCTCCTACTATACCTACCATCATTTGTCCAAAATGAATACCGATACCAATGGAAATAGGTTTATAGCCTTGATTTTTCCTAATAATATTATATTCTGCAACTTCTTTGATTTTAGCAATACCAGCTTTGACACCATCATCTGCTCTATTAGGAAATACAGCCATCATTCCATCTCCTAAATATTTGACTATAAATCCAGAATTGTCTCTAATTTTTGGACTGACACGCCCTAAATATGAATTAACAAAGTTAAAGTTTTCTTGGGGTGTCATTGTTTCTGAAAGAGCGGTAAAAGAGCGAATATCAGAAAACATTACTGCCATTTTTTTACTTACATGATTGCCCAATTCCACATCAATTATAGAGTCTTTTTTGAGGAATTTGAGAAATTCATAAGGCACAAATCGACTATAAGAACTATTGATTTGAGATAGTCTCAAATGAGTTTTAAGTCTAGCATTTAGTTCATTTTTAGAAATTGGTTTAGTCAGATAATCATTAGCACCAACATTCAATCCTTCTACTAGATCGTAAACTTGATTTTTAGCAGTTAACATTAGAATTGGTAACTCACTAGGTAAGAAATTTTGTCGCAATTTTTGTGTAACTTCATAACCAGTCATTTTTGGCATCATTACGTCTAATAAAACTAGATCTGGCTGAAAACCTTGTTCAATTATTTTCAAAGCTTCTATACCATTAATTGCTTGAACTATGGAGTAATTTTCTAGGGATAAAATATTGACGAGTACCTGTAAGTTTACTGGTTCATCATCGACAATCATAATTTTAAATTTTTTTTCTGTTTCTAGGGGATTTATAGAATCATCTTTTGACTCTTCTTGAATAAGAATCTCTTCTTCTTTTTCTTCAGTTATAGCTAGATTATTAGCATCTGTAAATCTTGATATAACGGAATTATTACTAATAGCAAGTTCTGTAGATATTGGCAGAGTAAAAGTAAATTGAGAACCTATGTCAATTTGAGATTTAACCCAAATATTTCCTCCGTGTAATTCCACCAGTTTTTTAGTAACAGCTAAACCTAAACCAGTACCTCCATATTGACGAGCTGTAGAACCATCAGCTTGTTCAAATGATTCAAATATTCTGTCTAGTTTATCTTCTGCAATACCAATACCAGTATCAGAAATAGTAATTGCTAATTGTTGGTTTTGGAGAATTGGATGCTGACTATTGAACTGCGAATTTTGTTGTCGATCAATAATATCTACCGATATTTCTACTTTCCCAGTATCTGTAAATTTAACCCCATTACCAATCAGGTTATATAAAATTTGATGCAGACGATTTTCATCAGCATAAACCGCAGGTAAATCAACAGGAATAGAATTAACTAACTCTAATTTTTTAGAACCTACTAAAGATTGACAAAGAGTGACAACTACCTCTGTTATTTCTCTGATTCCTATAGGTTTTAACTGCAACTCCAGATTTTGATGTTTCAGTTTAGAAAAATCGAGAATATCATTGACTAAATCTGTAAGTCGATGACCACTTTGAGCAATCATTAATAAGTTTTTTTGCTGTGTTTTTGATAATTTTCCTGTTGCTCCATCTAACATTGATTCAGCAATTCCAATCATTCCATTCAGAGGGGTACGAAGTTCGTGAGAAGTATTTGCTAAAAATTCATCCTTAAGTTTATCTAATCTTTGTAAGTCAGAATTTTTAGTTTCTAGGGTACTAAATGATTCTTGTAATTGCACAGCCATTGTATTAAATGAATTGGCTAATTCTCCTAGTTCATCAGAGTGTTTAATATCTACTTTTTGTTGCCAATCTCCTTGAGCAAAACCCCTAGCTGCTTTATTTAAACTGATAATTGGTTTAATTACCCATCTAGAGGTTAAAACTCCACCAAGTATTGCTAATCCCAAAGCTGCTAACCATAATAAAATTGTATTACGTCTTTGAATATTAATTTCCTCCATAAAATCTGCTTCTGGAACTACTACTACAATAATCCAGTCAATACCTAAACCGTATGTTACGGGTTTGATTTCTAGGAAGTGACGTTGATGATTAAATTCAAAACTTAGCTGTTGACTTTGATTGATTTTAGTCAGGCCAAGAAAGGTTTTATGTAAGTATTGAGCTGAAGCTTGAATTACAGGTACACTACTTTCTAAAGCTGGCAGTCGTTGTAAATTTTGTTCATTATCTGGAGTGATAAATAGCTCTTCTGAAGTGGATGTAGCTACTATTAATCCAGAGCGTTCGACAATAAATACTTTTCCTGATTTACCTATCTTTAGCTTGCTTAAAAATTGACTGATTTTATCAAGAGTTAAATGTACATTCAGTATACCTTGACGAATACCTTGTTCATCATAATAAGGTAACCCATTAGAAATGCCAAATTTTACACTAGAATCATTTCCATCTATCCAAGGATAAATTTTACTCCAGGTAGGATTTCCCGCTTGGATAACAGCTTGATACCAAGGTCTGTTTCTGGGGTCGTATGGAAAACTTTCAATTGGTGGTTGGATAATATTTCCCTGTCGGTCGAGAGTATATTTTTCTATATTTCCTCCTGTTAAATAATCGCTAATTCCTAATTGTAAGCGTCGATCTTCTAATCTAAATAACCATACTGCTTCTCCTTCGGTAGAGCCAAAACTAATACTACTAATATTTGGAAATAGTTGCATTTGTTTAAATAAATATGGTTGCCAATTCCAGATATTTTCTACATCTAAATTATTGAGACGAATAGCATCTCTATTAACTTGATTAATCAAAGAAGAAGTTGCTAGATAGTTTTCTAAATGTTCATCAACACGGGTTGTCACTCCATTGAGTAATTGACTAGCAACATTATTTACCGCTTTTTGTCCGTTGCGTAACGAAAGCCATCCGGTCAAACCTACAGCAAGCATAATTTGCAGCACAATAGGTAATACAAAAACTTTGCGTAGAGAAGTTTTTCGAGATGTTTTTTGATTTGAATTCTCTAAATCTTGAGTAGACATAAGTAAGTTAACCCTGGTATTACTATAAATTTTAAATCGTCGAAACAAAAATTAAAATATAATACTTACCATAGCAATTTTAAAATTAATTTGAGAAATTTCTTGATGATTCAATTGAATTGCCTTGAATAAATATGAATTGAAAACTCTACTTATTAGCTTCTTTTATTTTCCATATTCCCTATTCTATAAATTTTAATATTTATCTTGAATTTAAGTACATTAGAGAAAAAAATCATACCAATTACCATGAATTAATACTCTACTTGTGTGGCACTTCAGTTATTAAGTAATCAACACAATTTGAATAGCATTTTTGCTAATTAGTAGCTCAGTTAATGTTAATTATTATTATGTTTAATTCCCCTCCTGGGAGGGGCAGGACTGTTTCAAAGTATTGTAAATTAACGATGAGCGGGAGAACGAGAGATGAGGGGATTGTGGAACAGTGAAATTCACCAAAATTTGCCGATTTTGAGCGCCAATAAGCGTCCCTTTTGCTCTGACTAAAATGGTGAAAAATCAACTTTTAATCATAAATTCAAAGCCTCCATCCCCGTGTCTGGTGTGTCTGGTGTGTCCCCGTGTCTATCGAGAATGAAACAGCCCTGCTCCTGGGAGGGGGAGGGGGAGGGGTTAGGGGTAGGTCCCCTAATAAAGCTTTTATCGTAATACCATTTCTCTGTAAAAATGCGCTTAATAATTATTCCTCAGACCTTATTAAACTGACTATTCTCATCTTTATATTAAGTGCAACTTCATGGAGAAATGGTATAAACTAAAAGCAATAGCTGATGGCTGATAGCTGACAGTTGTTTGCGCAGCATTCCGTAGGAAATGCTTACGTCGGAACTGCGGACTTCAGCAATTAATTTTGTGGAATATAAAAGCAACCTTTGAAATTGAGAAAGAATAAAAAGTTACCGAATAATTAATAATTAATAATTAATAATTAATAATTAATAATTAAATAATTCGCACCTTGAAGCCTCCCCTTTTAAGGGAAAAAAAGCGGTCGTTTGCTTCGCAACGCTGACGCGAAACGCGACAGCGGAACGGAGTTCTCTCTTCGCAGCGCACCCGTTGGGTGAGATGGCGAGGTCTCCTCGCTGTCCGACCATCGACCAAGAGAAGAAATAATATTTCCTTATATTCAATTCCGTAGCGGTTTTAACCAGAGGTAATTATCCATTATCCATTATCAATTAATGAAAGCTAAAATACCCTTCCTAAACCTTAGAAGTAATGATTCATTACTAATTGCTGAATGCGAGCGCATCCTGCAGGGAAGTGCTGAATGCTAATAGCTAAATGCTTACCTGTATTGAGAGATTTAATCAAGTTAAAAAAATCAAAAATCAAGGTTGTTTATGTATTCAAAATTAACTATAGAATCTAACTTTTGACTTTTGACTTGGTAAATGGGTATGATGAAATCTATTAACTGTTGCTGAAAAAGAGGAAAAATGCGAATACTGATTATGGGTGGGACTCGATTTATTGGGGTCTATTTAACTAAAATTCTAGTTGAACAAGGACATGAAGTGGTGCTATTTAACCGTGGTAATAAACCAAGTCCAGTTCCAGAAGTCAAAGAAATTCATGGCGATCGCACGGATGCTACTCAACTCAAAGAAAAATTAGCATCGGAAAAATTTGATGCTATTTTTGATAATAATGGCAGAAAATTAACTGATACAAAACCTTTAGCTGAAATCTTCAAAGACCAGGTACAACATTTCATTTATATGAGTTCTGCGGGGGTTTATTTAAAGTCTGACCAAATGCCTCATATTGAGGGAGATGCTGTAGATCCAAAAAGCCGTCATTTAGGAAAATATGAAACAGAAACAGAATTAACAAATCAAGGTTTACCCTGGACTTCAATTCGCCCTACTTATATTTATGGACCACAAAATTATAATGATTTAGAAGCGTGGTTTTTTGACAGAATTGTACGCGATCGCCCGATTCCTATTCCTGGAAATGGACTCCACATTACTCAATTAGGTCATGTCAAAGATTTAGCAATGGCAATGGCAAATGTATTAGGAAATAAGCAAGCAATTGGGCAAATTTATAATGTTTCTGGAGAGCGTTATGTCACTTTTGATGGTTTAGCTCGTGCTTGTGCTGAAGCTGCTGGAAAATCTCCTGATTCTATTAATTTAGTACATTATGACCCGAAGCAATTTGACTTTGGAAAAAAGAAACCTTTTCCATTACGAACTCAACATTTCTTTGCCAGTATAAATAAGGCAATGACCGAACTAAATTGGCAGCCAAAATTTGATTTAGTTTCTGGGTTAAAAGATTCATTTGAAAATGATTTTATTGCCTCCGGTCGTGACAAAAAAGAAGTAGATTTTTCAATTGATGATGAAATTTTATAGTGTGTAGCGCTAGGGAATAGGGAATAGTTGGAAAAACATTTCCTAGTCTAAGATTCATCATCAGTAATTGTCTTTACTGAATAATTAAGGTTTAAAGCCTCTCCTTTAAAGGAGAAACAATGAATTAATTTTCCCTTTTGCGTCAATCCTCTTCTTTTCAAGGAGAGGTAATTATTAATTATTAATTATTAATTATTAATTGTTGAATATCATGGCCAAACTTCAACTATCCAACAAAATTCTAACTACCGAAGAGTATCTCAACTACAACGACGGCACTGACACTCGCTATGAATTACTCAATGGACTATTGATAGAAATGCCTCCCGAAAGTAATCTAAATGCGCGCATTGCTGCATTTCTCTTGACTTCTTCAATCCAACTCCATTCCCTAAACCACAGCAGTTTCTAACATTTTAATCGTACCGCGATCGCTATCTATCTCTACCTCTACTCCCAATGGTACTGTAAATTTATTCCGAATATGACCGATCGCTGTACCATACCAAGCAGGAATACCTAGAGGTCGAATATGGTCTACCAAAACCTGCCATAAAGTTAACGTGGGAAAATTATCTTCCTCATCCAGACATCTAGTACATTGCGTAAATACAAAACCCTCCAACTGTTGCAACACACCTGCCAAACTCAAATGAGTTAACATCCGGTCTACCCGATAAATATCTTCTCTTATCTCCTCCACAAACAAAATTTTCCCTCCCCAGTCTGGCAAAAAATTAGACCCCACCATCGCTGTTAATACAGACAAGTTTCCCCCCACCAGTTGCCCCCGTGCTTTTCCACTCGTAATAGTTTCTACAATATTCGTGGGAGGTTGCAAGGTCATCGCCTTTCCTTCAAACAGTATACTTTTGAGATAATTAACAGAAAATTTATTCCAGATAGATGTACCAAAGGGACCGTGAAATGTCACCAGACCACTGCGAGCATATATTGCCAATAACAGAGCAGTAATATCGCTGTAACCAATGATAATTTTGGGATTTTTCCGGATTAAGTCATAGTCTAATAATGGCAAGATGCGACTACTACCCCAACCACCTGTGGTTGTTAATAATGCTTTTACTTCGTCATCCGCAAACATGGCATTAATATCTGCAGCACGGTCTATATCTTTACCTGCTAAATATCCATATTGATCGAGAACGTGGGTACCAACTTTTACTTTTAATTTTTGTTGCCCTAAAACCAAATTGACGTATTTGAGTTGATGTTTATAAATCATGGTGGCAGGACTAACTACTGCTATGGTATCGCAAACTTTGAGGCGGGGTGGTTTGAGGATAGGTTGGGGGGATACTGCTGAGGCAACCCGGAGCGATCGCTTATTTGTCGCAGCGAGTTGGGTTGTCAATAAACTTAGACCTAGCAATTTTAAAAAATAACGGCGATCGCTCATAAATATTGTAGCAGGAAAAAATATAACTTTCTTGATGATATTCTATAGTAATATCATGTCCGGATAATTAGCGATAAAAAAAACTTCCTCTTATTTTTTGCTTCTTTCTTCCCTCCTGACTCGGTCGTTCCCCTCCTGGGAGGGGGAGGGGCGAGGGGTGGGTTGACTCCTCCGTCATTTTGTTTATAAGTAATCAACCGGACATAATATAATATCCTGTCTGCTTAATCAGCGAAGTCTATAGGGGCGAAGGGCAGTTTTGCTGCACAACATGAAACGCCCCTACTAGATATGGTAATTCTGCGTAAGTCCTGAGATATTAATTTTTCATTGCTTGCAAGATACGTCCCACCACAGGGTCGATTCGCCAGTAGTTTTTACCATCATTTTTACTACCGACTGGGGTAGCGAGACTGAGTAAATCTGCCCACTGGAGAGTTTGATTAATAATTTCAGGGGAAATGTCCTCAACAAGAACAATTAAATCTTCAACCGATGCTTCATTTTCCCAATTAGCTAAAGCTTTTAATACCTGTTTTCGCTGAGATTGGGAATCATCAAATCCCATTGATAGATATACCTCCCTTAAAAATTCAGGAGTTTTTAACTGCTGTTCTAAATTATCTAAAGCTTCTTGCCAGCGACTAGGTTCAGAATTAGTTAGTTGATAGAATTGTTGCAGCAGAAATGACCAATTTCCGGTGATATTAGTAATCTTTTCCCTGATTGTAGGCTCGCTGTCAAAGTGACAATCATCTAGCCAATGTCGCAATGCTGCATCACTCCAAGGTTTAAGAGTAAAAGTTGTAAGTTCTCTTTCTTTTAAGTTATAGCTAATCGACTGCCACGCTTGTTCGGAATTGCCCATAAAAACAATCTTGGCAAATGAAGTCTTGGCTTTCAATCTCTTAACTTTCTCCCTAGCTTCATCAATCCATTTTTCATCCCAAGGACAAGTCGGTGAGACAACAAACAATGATGTGCCATTTTTTTCTCGTTGCTTAAGGTCATGCAAGCGGACGCTAAACTCATCAAAAGAGGAAAGACTATCTAGACCAATTAAGAACTTCTCACCAACTGCCGCCTTCAGAAATTCTGGCAAATATTCTAGTCCCGCAGCAGAGCAACCAAAGACGAGGGCAACATCATTTCTTTGACTCTCAAGAGTGGATTTCTGTTGATCTGTTAGCGGACTGCGCCTGAAATCATCTTCATTCAGAGCCGATCGAAAAGTAGCAGGTTCATATTCAAGGGGAATCTCGCGGTCTTCTCTGAGTAGTTTTGCCTCAATCTCTTGCTGGCTTCCCATCAGTAAAGTCACATTAGGACTCCTCAAAGTGAAATAGCCTTCACTACTGACTCGCAAAACTCCCAGTCCCACCATTTCTTCTAATAAAGCACGAATATCATCTAAAGACGAGCTTCTTTGAAAACCTTTTGGCCACCAACCCAGTGCTTGATCCTTAATCCAAGATACACCGAAGCCATCCGTAATAGCTCTTTTTGACTCCAAAGCTTCATAAGCAATAGCGTAGGCAATAACCTCATACCGCTTATCCAATCCTAGTGTCAACTCAAAACGATCGCGAATTGCTTGTCGCAGTTTTTGATTTTCATAAGCCTCTTTAACACGCTCGGAAGCAATTTTATAGGGAGGGCTACTTTTGGCATCGAAACTTTCAAAATCAGGGTTATTGATATGTTCGAGCAACTGTTTACAGTAGAGTTGAATCAAACTGGGATAATAATTAGTCTGGGAGAGAATCCGAAAAATCAAATCTGGGGACTCAAAGCGATAGCCAAGATTTGCTAACGGACGCTGGATTAAAGCGGTTGCTGCCCGCATTTCACCATTATTCAATAGCGGACCGATACAAATAGGCTGTCCAAAGTGAGCTAATGGATGATTAGATTGTCTCGTCGTGCGCTGGACGTTATGCAATCCTGCAAATACAACTTTAAAACGTCTTTCTGTCTCCAGCATTAACTTCCTCAACCGATCGCAACGTACAAAATCTTCTTTGGCATCTCCTTCCAGGAAATTATCTGCTTCATCTAACAGCAGTAAGATTCGTCGTTGGTTATCCTCATCTAACCAGCTTTTAACTAAGTTTCTGAAACCCTCCCCAGATTTGGCATCTTGAGAATTTGTAACCTTTAGCTTCTCCAGTTCTACTCCCATAATTTCCCAAATATCATCCAGAGGTTGCTTGCGACCTACTTCTTTTATATCTATAAATCGAGCTGTCCAGTTGCGATTCTTAGCATTAAAGTCACGCTCAACGTAGCGCAGCAGAACAGTTTTGCCTAACTGGCGACCTCCATAAATTAAACAAGACCCCATTTTGTCCTGAATAGATTTTCGTTCTCGTTCGCGTCCATAAAACATCTCAGGTGGAACTAACCCTGCTTCTGTGCTATAAGGTTCAATGAAAGTAAATGGTAAAGTACATTCAAACATAATCGGTAGGCGATCGCCTGGTATTGTACACAGATATAGCATTAACATATCGTCAATGACTATAAATTGGCGATATCGCTCCCGACATAAATCTGCTAACTTTCGCCGTGCTTGTTTTGAGGCAATTCTACCAAAGTGGAATACCAGGACTGGATTGGTTTGAGAATTTGACTCAACAGCATTGAGTAAGTTCTCTACATTAGGTCTACCCCACACACACAGAATCTGGTAGCATCCCTCAGCTTTTGAACCGTAGACAGGAACAGGACAGCGATTTTTATCTTGTAATGGCTCAGTGTTGACATCAAACCAAATATATTCTTCTCTTTCTCCAGCGTTTCTCATCTGAGCTATTACAGAGTCAAAACCAAGAAATCTCAAAATTTTACTGGCATCTTTGTCTGTGACTCCTTGCTTTCTCCCTTTTACCGAAAACCAGGTTTCAAGTGTTCCTGCTGCTGTTTTGGCGGTATTTCCCTGTGGCATTCTCATGGAGTTAATACTTCTACCTTTTTTAATGTCCTCAATCAGTTGATCCTTTCTATTTTTATACTTATCAGTGGGCTTTAAGACATCTTCAATGTCAGTATATTTTTGGTCGAAAAAATCAAGGAAAGTATCTCTTTTGTTTTCAAGATCGGGAATTGGTCGTCCCTGCTTCACCATCTCTATATACTCATTAGCAGTTAAGATATCCCCCTTCTCCAAGACAGTGTTAATTCGGTCAAAGGCATCAGGGTGACTACTCTCTATTCCTTGTTCTTTTAGTTCATTGCGCATATGAGTAACTTGTTCGTGTTGTTTATTACGAATTGCCTTTTCTATACTATCAAGTTGCTTAAATTTTACAGAAAAGCGCAGGACTGTTTCTCGATCGTTTGTGAGCGTCTCTGTGAGCGCCTTAGTTTTTCCTATATATTCAAGCCACTCTGTTTCTGTGAGTAAACCCAAAGCTACTGCTTCCTCAACTTTATTGCTAGTTTTTTTGATTGCATCTTGCAAGCGGGTGCAACAGTCATTAATAGCATCATTTCGCTTCAGCTCTAGTTGCTCAATATTAATCAATTCCGAACCGCGCTCCCGAAGATACTCAATAATTCTTTCTGTTGCTTCGTGGTCTAGTTGCTGGCAACGATCTTCAAATGCTTGTTCCCAAGTTTTACCGCCGTTAGCAACCGTTTCAATAATGCCATTGATTATTTCTTCTAGATCGGAAACATCTGCTTCCCATTGTTCGTTCATTGGTAGAGATGAAATTTTTAACAGTGGGGCGTGGATGATATGTTTTGGGTTCCCCTTGACTCTGGGTAAGGGTTCATCTGGATCGAATAAAGCACGGATATCTTCGATCGCTTTTCTGCAGCAAGAGAGACCAGCTAAAACAAATAATGGAGGATTTTCCTTTTCGTAGTCGTTAAGTTCGGCGATCGCCTTATCCTGAACGCCAGAAATTTTTTGTCCCAACAGTTCTGCTTCCTGCTGAATAGAGTTCTTTTTGTTAGCTTCTAGTTCTTCTTGTTGTAATTCTACCCACTCTTTTGCTAAATCTAAAGCTTCAGCAGTGAACTTGCAAAGGCGATCAATCATCTTTTCTGGAATAGGTGTGCCACGTCGTGCAGTACGAATTTGACCTTCTGTACGTCGTGCTTCTTCTTTAATTTTTGACTCATCTAATAGCTTGTTAACTTGCGTTTCTACAGTTTTCCATGCACTGTTATCCTTAGTTATAATCGGATTTAGCAAACAATAGACTAACCCATCAGTTCTTAGCCAATCTTTCCAAACTTTTTTCGCCACTCCATGCTTCATATCATACGCTTGTGCTTGAGACCACCAATGGTCAACCTTTTGATATAACTGCTCTAAAGATTTTTGTCGTTCTGCTGGAGATGTAGCTTTTTTCAGCATTTTGGGTGCTAGTGGTAAATGTTTTTTGCCGTATTCAGAAATGACTTGGCAATATTCGTAAAGTTGATTGAGTTGAGCTGTACCCAAAGGCAGTCGTTGGAGAATATTATAAGCTCCTGTATCGGGAGCTAGCAATGCTGGACGTATTGATGCAGCAGCTAAGAGCAACATAACTGCATAACTCCATTCATTTTTCCCAGAGGTTTCGTTCCCGGTATAGTTAGCAAAATCATCTTTAAGTCGATAGGCAATTTCTCCAACTTCAGAACGCAAGTGCTGACTTAAGGCTAATGCTCGAATTAACCAAGATGGCAGATGTGGTTCTACATTGGGATATTGCTGCTCCACCGCATAAGCTAAATGGTAAGCCAAGCTGAGTTGCTGTTCGCGGATTAGTTGCCAAATTAAATCGCGCAAACCTGTAGGGTGTTCTTTATTGATGCCATTTTTGATAATAAGTTTAGCGATCGCTTGCGCAGTATCTTCTAAAGAGTAATTGTAAAGAGGTTGTTCGGCTTCTATTTCCTCTGGTACTTCCGTGCTTGGTAATGTTGTTGGTATCTCTACTGGTGCTTTCTCTGGAATAACTTCAACAGTTGCTTGCTCTTGAGAATCTTTGATCGGAGGTAGAGCGATATCTTCTGGCAAATAGTTGTCAATAGATTGTTCGGTTTCTATCTCCTCTTGTGCTTCCGTGTTTGGTAATTGTGTTACTGTCTCTACTGGTACTTCGTCTAATATAACTTCAACAGTTGGTTGCTCTTGGGAATCTTCTATCGGAGGAGGAGCGATCGCATTTTCTCTTGATGGTACTGCTTCTTGAGGAGAATTTGTATTGACAAAACTCTCATTTTCTGATAAAGATTCAACAATTTGTTTTTGCTGTTCTTTTGCTTTTTCTTGGAAAAGGATACTTCCTGTTAATATTGCCATTGCTAAATGCATTCCAAAGGATGCATTAACACCTGCCTGTAGTTCAGCTAGATGCAGATAGTCTTGAGGAGATTCCCGTTCTGAAATTAGTTCCAAAAGTTCCGAAAAAGGATGTATTTTATCAGTCAAAGTTTGAGTTTCTATATCTACTTCACCTTCCAAAACTTGTTGTTTAAGTTCTTGGGCTTTTTTCTGACACTCTAGTAAAGACTGAAAATTATTATTATCTTGATGAGACAGTCTTAAAACATCTTCCAAAACTGCTAATGCTTTCTGTCTAATTTCCATTCTGAGCTTCTGTTTCTCTTTTGCTTTTTCAACAGTTTCCAGTAAAGATTTAAGTTGAGAAATAGAGACAATCTCATCCGGTGATTGTTGAGGCGGTACGCTGAAAGATTCAGCTACTTTAAGCAGTTTATTTCGGAACTCAAAAAAGCTCTTTTGTAAAGATTCAAATTGTTTTTGTAAATCAGTGAAATTATTATTTGACATAGTTTGATTATTTCCGAGAAAATTACTTGTTTATTGTTCATTATATATCTGGTTTATTTTTCCAGCATTGAATAGATTTTCATTGTTGTTAACTCGATAATTAATTGATGAAGTGAGGCAGTCTTTATTTTTATTCAAAGGTTTTTCTTGTGAAATATCTCTGGTAATTAAATCTCCTTTTGAGTTGATTTTTTCAATGCGTAAGTCCTAAATTGAAAATTAGCCTAATAGGGAAGAAGTCTACAACTTCCTGATCTATTGACAATTTGGAATGCCATGCCTAAGTATTTGGCAAACTGAGAATTAGATAGTCCTAAATGTTGTCTGAGAGTTGTGATGAGAAATGGAATATCTATTGAAGTAGTTAAAATCATGGGAGTTATTACAAAAGTCTAGTATAATCCTAGCCGATCTAACTTTTGATAGACAATAGTAACATTACGGTTGTTAATTATTTGAAAAAGATTTTTTTATCAATGAAAATTCAAGGAAGACTTGAAAATTGGATTAATTGAGCAACATTATTTTTGTTAATATTCCCATCAATTTATACCGCAATAATATGCGATAAATTAACACTTATTTTTTTATAAATACATAATATAATTTTACAATTTTTCAGGATTATGAAGCAATTATAAGTAAACTATATTTCATAAGATACCTTTGGCAAAACTGAATTTTAAAGAAATTACTATGAAAAAATAATCAATTTATCTGACTTTTAACTTTTTACCGAATAATTAAGGTTTAAAGCCTCTCACTCGCTGTGGAGAAACAAGCGGTCGAGGGATGGCGAGGTCTCCTCGCCATATCCAATCGACCAAGAGAGAAAAAATTTTCCTTTTATTCAATCCTCTTCCTTTTAGGGAGAGGTAATTATCAATTATCCATTATCAATTATCAATTATTAAATATCTTGTCTAATATTTCTTGCACCTTGTCTATATTAGGGGAGCTTACTTTAACAACCTATAACAATTTTAATTTTTGACTTACTCCTACAAAAAATCTCATCTCTCTTTGAGCTGGTGATAAGATAGTAATATGATGTCCGTTTTATAGTGTGATAAAAAACTTTCTTCTTCTCTTCCTTCTTTTTTTCTCCTGTACGTCGCCCTAAGGACGACTCCCCTACCTTACTCCTCCGTCGTTATTTATAAGTATTCAACCGGACATGATATAACTGGCTAAGTCATTTAATTAAGTTAACTCAAAATCACAAATAAAAATGTCTGAAAATAATTCTTTAATTGGTCAAACTCTCAGACAACATTACAAAATTGTCGAACAATTAGGTTGTGGGGGTGGGTTTGGAGAAACTTATATTGCTGAGGATATAGATATACCAGAAAATCCTAAACCTCAGCGTGTTGTTAAACGACTAAAACCGACGATTAAGCATCAACAAGTCCAAAGATTATTCGAGCAAGAAGGTCAAATTCTCAACCGACTTAGTAGATACGATAAAATTCCTACTTTGTATGCTTATTTTGAGCATAATCAAGAATTTTATCTAGTTCAAGAACTGATAATAGGTCATGATTTAACTACAGAAATGAGTCAGCCTTGGAGTGAAGCTAAAGTGCTAAATTTTTTGTCAGAAATTTTAGAAGTTTTAGCTTTTGTACATCAAAATGGGGTTATTCATCGAGATATTAAACCGGGGAATATTATGCGGCGAGACCGCGACCAAAAATTAATGTTAATTGATTTTGGTGCGGTTAAAGAAGTAAGTAATATTGTTGTTAATTCTCAGGGAAAATCTAGTAGTACAATTGCAGTAGGTACTCCTGGTTATATGCCTGTGGAACAAGCACAAGGAAGACCACAATTTGCTAGTGATATTTATGCTGTGGGTATTACTGCAATTCAAGCTTTGACAGGAGTTTCACCGAGGGATTTTATCCAAGATGAAGTTGGTGAAATAGACTTGCAAAAATTAGCTCCTAATATCAGTGAAAAGCTGGCTAATTTTTTAACAAAAATGGTTATGGTTAATTGGAGACAACGTTACTCTGATGCCACAGTAGCTTTACGAGGATTACAGGGAAATATTGAACCTATTTCTGGAATATTAAATTGGATTTTATTAAAGATAACTATTGGTTTAATTTGTCAGCAGAAAAATTGCGATTTTAGTATTTTTCAAAATTGCCTAGAATTATTTGTAGACCGCCTTCAGCAAAATAGTAATTCTGTAAATTATGAACTTTACAAAACTGTCAGTATTTCGCTCTTAAATGCACAAGAAAAAATTGCTATTGAATATAGAAATCAGATTGGTGGTTCTTTTCCGACAATAGTTCAATATTCACCATTTCATTCTGAGGAAAAACGAGAAAATTTGGGTTGGGTGAATCGTAAAATATCTAAGTTGAGAAGTGAATTTAAAAAAATCAATCAAACAAAATATATTACAAGTTTTCCTGAAGATATTAGTTGTTTGTTAATTCCTTTGCCTCCTGTAGATGAAATTAAGAATTTATGCCAAAGTTTTATTCAGGTTTTACTTCAGGGAGATGAACCAGATGGATACTTAGAAAAGCTGCAAAGAGATGTGGGAGGATTATTAAACTTAGTAGCTGTTAATTTTATGCAAGAAATGCGCCATAATTCAATAGTTAAAGAAATTTTTGAATGTGATTTTTTAGAGATAATTAATCAACAATTACCAGGAGAGAAATTGACTCTAGAAGATTTAGAGAAGTCTCTCCAGAAAGTTAGATTAGAATTAACTGAATTAAGGATTCAGCAAGAAAAAGCAAAAACAGCGATTATCTCACAACCTATTAATTTTGATGTGACACGACCAGGTAATTCACAGGTAGTTGAAAAAGGAAGAAGGAAGGAGGAAGAAGGAAGAAGGCATCCCCCATTGCCCCCCTTTGAAAGGGGGGAGGAAGAAGGAAGAAGAAAAAAGTGGATGGGGACTCAAACACCAATCAATTTTCAACACAATGAAAAGGAGTTATTACTGGATACTCCCTCTGGTCAAGTACCACTTAATTCTATCTTTTATATAGAGCGATCGCCCATAGAGTCGGAGTGTTATGAAACTATTATGAATCCGGGAGCATTGATTCGAGTTAAAGCACCTCGACAGATGGGAAAAACTTCTTTAATGAGTAGAATTTTGAACTATGCTCAACAGCAAGGATATTACAAAGCTTGTTTAAACTTTCAGTCAGCAGATGAAGAATTTCTCACTAATCTTGATTTATTTTTAAAGTGGTTTTGTGCCAGTATTACTAACGAATTGAATCTAGAAGAAAAACTCTCTGAATATTGGCAAGGAGTATTAGGAAGTAAAAATAAATGTACAAATTATTTTCAAAGATATCTACTATCAGAAATTGCTACTCCTTTAGTTTTAGGGTTAGATGAAGTAGACCAAGTATTTCAACATCCAGAAATTGCTACTTCCTTTTTTGCTTTGCTCAGGACTTGGCATGAACGTGGTAAAAATGAAGAAGTTTGGCAAAAGTTAAGGTTAGTAATTGTACATTCAAAAGAAGTATATATTCCTCTAAATATTAATCAGTCACCTTTTAATGTAGGTTTGCCCATAGAGTTACGAGAACTCAACTGGGAAGAAGTAGAAAATTTAGTCAAATTACATCATCTAGAATGGTCTTCAGAACAGATAAAAGAATTAATGGCAATGGTAGGAGGACATCCTTATTTAGTACGTCAAGCTCTCTATCAAATTGCGCGGGGAAGAATAACATTAGAAAAGCTATTACAGGTCGCTCCCACAGAAGAAGGCCCCTATTGTGACCACCTACGTCGCCACTTAAATAATCTCGAAGAACACCCAGAATTATTAACAGCAATTAAACAAATTATTACGATAGACTACCCTATATCTATAGGCACAAAAGAAGGATTCAAATTACGCAGTATGGGATTAGTAAAATTTCAAGGTAATTTAGTCATGCCTCTATGTGAATTGTATCGGAGATATTTTAGTTATCGATTGTGAAGCCAAACTATAGCGCTACGCGCAAATCAGAAGTCAAAAGTCAGAAGTCAGAAGTAATACCAAATTAATAAATATTTGCTACAAATAACTAGGTTATTTCTTAGGAGTCAGAATGAATAGTTTTAATACCATTTATGAGGTTGTAATTTATCTTTTTCTCTTGGTGCGCGTTCCGCAAGCGAGCTGACGTCGTCGCGGGGTCGCACCGCTTAGTTCAAGGGACATCTTCTGCACTTGTCTTTTAATCATGCTTATTATTCGTAACATTCTTTTTTGAAAATGCTATAATCCCTAACTGAGTTTGAGTGTTTATAGTTGCTCTAAGCTATTTGTGTAGTGCTATAAAATTCCAAGTTTACGTCTATTAATTTGTTGAAAAATACTAGATTTTCACCATTTTCTCCTGTAGCCAGTCTATAAACAATGTATTTATATCATGTCCGGATAATAAGTGATAAATAGGATGGGGTTTGATACCAAATCTGGTTATGAAAAGCTAATTTATCTAAATCCTTCTAACCCTTATTACTTCTACCCTCTGCCTTCTGCCTTACCTTAATACTATAATTAAAAGTGCATCAAATGTATTTATTTGCTCCTAATAAAACCCTAGTTATAATCCTGCAAATATGTTTTCTATTAACAAATATTTATCCTCGCTAAACAATCAGCGAAAATTCGCAAGATTACTCAGAAGTACACTGAGATTTCTCTATAGTTTATTAGAAATTGCTACTATTTTACTCACCGTTATTTTGTTGATTTTAGGGATTATTTATATTGAAAATACCATAGAACAAAAAACAGAGTGGGGTAAAGCTTTTCTACAATCCCTTGAAGACTCAGAAATTTTAGGAACTATTGAAAATATTAGCGTTGTTACAGCATTAGTGATTTACGTTAGGTGGGGAAAAAAGAAATCCCATTATCAAGCTTGGCAAGTAATTGACTCTGCCCAAGGATTACAAATTAGCTATGCTAGAATCAAAGCGCTAGAAGAACTTGTAAAAGGAGGTGTTTGTTTAAAAGGTTTATCTTTACCTAAAACCAATTTAGACCAAGTTAATTTAGTAGATGTAGATTTTAAGGAAGCAAATCTTCAAGGAGCAAAACTTTTAGAAGCCAACCTTCGAGGAGGTAAATTTGAATTAACTCAATTACAAGGAGCTTTTCTGTGGGGAGCAAATCTTCAAGATACTTTCTTTCTCTTAACTCAACTTCAAAAAGCAAATCTTTGTTCAGCAAATCTAAAAAATGCCGATCTTGAGGGAGTGAATCTCTTAGAAGCTAATTTACAAAAAGCAAATTTGGAGGGAGCTTATATACTAGGAAATCTTCAAGGTGTTGACTTACAAGAAGCAAATTTAAAAGGAGCAAATCTGCAAGGTTGTTATCTGAAAAATGCTAACTTTCAAAGTGCAAATTTGAAAGGAGTAAACTTACAAGAAGCTAATTTACAAGGAGCAAATTTTCAAGATGCTAATCTACAAGATACCAACCTACAAAAAGTAAAAGGTCTGAATCCATTACAGATTAAATCTGCTAATAACTGGCAACAAGCTAAATATTCTCGAGAATTTTATTCTCAGCTAAATTTACCAGAGAAATGAAGGAAGAAGGAAGAAGGAAGAAGGAAGAAGGAAGAAGGAAGAAGGAAAAAGGAAGAAGGAAAAAGGAAGAAGGAAGAAGGAAGAAGGAAGAAGGAAAAAGGAAGAAGGAAAAAGGAAGAAGGCATTCCCCCTTTGCCCTTTGAAAGAGGGGAGGAAGAAGGGAAAATTGCTTATGAATAGTCAACGACCGACCACTCCGTCTATAAAAATAGCAATCCTAAATCATTTGTGATAATTTTATTGCTTTGGTATTCGCTATTCCCTGTTCCCTATTCCCGAATAATTAAGGTTTAAAGCCTCTCCTTTAAAGGAGAAAAAAGCGGTCGTTGCGTAGCTTCCCGAAGGGTGGGATGGCGAGGTCTCCTCGCTGGCCGACCATCGACTAAGAGAAGAAAAAATATTCACGCTCCGCGTCAATCCTCTCCTTGAAAAGAAGAGGTAATAATTATTAATTATTAATTATTAATTATTAATTATTGAACTGTCCCCTAAAATCTACAATATCTCACAACTCAAATAAGATTGCTAAATAATATGAACAAAAGTCACATTCGGCTCAACAAAACCACAAGAGAATGGGTTATTTATGCGCCAAACCGAGGCAAACGTCCCCAGGACTTTCAACAAGAAGATATAGTACAAGAAAAAGTAGAAAGTCACTCTCCAAACTGCCCTTTTTGTACTGGTAATGAAGAGCGTCTAGGAGGTATTTTATTAGAGAAACAAAACCCAGAAAATACTAACTGGCAAGTACGGGTTATTCCTAATAGATTTCCCGCTTTAACCCCCGATGAAAATACCGATCGAAAATTAGAAGGAATTTATCTGACAATGCCTGGTTATGGTAGACATGAAGTAATTATTGAAAATGCCGACCATAGCAAAGATATTCCCACAATGTCTATCCAAGAAGTAGAGACTATAATTGATACTTACCATCAACGTTACATCGAACTTATGGAAATAGATGAAAGTATGATGGTCATTATATTTAGAAATCATGGTAAAAAAGCAGGAGCTTCTTTACGTCATCCCCATTCTCAAATTATTGCTACTAGCATTGTTCCCCAACATCGGCGCTGGCAAGAAGAAGAAGCTCAAAGATATTATGATGAATTTGGGCGCTGTTTATACTGTGAAATATTAGAATTTGAAAAGCAACATAAAAAGCGAGTAATTGAGGAAAATTCTTCCTTTTTAGCTTTTATTCCCTTTGCTGCTAAAGCACCTTTTGAAATCTGGATCATGCCAAAAGAACATCAAGGTGATTTTGGTAGTATTTCAGAGCAAGAAAAGTCAGATTTTGCATTAATACTAAAAAATATTCTCACCAAATTATCAGAAAAATTGAACGACCCAGATTATAATTATGTAATTAACACTGCGGCTCGTTATAAAGCAGAAGAACCTCAAGTACATTGGTATTGTTTAATTGAACCTCGACTTACCACACAGGCAGGTTTTGAAATTGCTTCTGGTATTAGAATTAATCCCTCCCTTCCAGAACTAGATGCAGAATTTTTAAATGCTACTGAATAGCAGGGAATATTCAACAATTAATAATGAATAATTAATAATGAATAATTACCGAATAATTAATAATTAATAATTAAATAATTCACGCCTTGAAGCCTCTCCTTTTAAGGGGAAAAAAGAGGTCGTTAGCGTTTGCGATAGCATTCCGTAAGGAAAGCTTCCCGTAGGGTGGGATGGCGAGGTCTCGGAGCTAGATCCAATGGACAAAGAGAAGAAATAATATTTCCTTATATTCAATTCTGTAACGGTTTTAACCAGAGGTAATTATCAATTATCAATTATCCATTATCCATTAATGAACTCCCCTTAAAAGAGGAGGCTTTAAACCACAATTTTTCGCTAAGGAAAACATTCTTCTGCCTTCCTTTTTAACCTTTATTTCCCTTCTACCTTCTGCCTTCCTTCCTCCTAAGTTGATGCAGCAAGAGCAATAGCTCCCACAATAATTTGATGTTCTTGTATTTGAACTCTTTCGTGCAAAGTTTCTGGTGTATCGTCAGGCAAAATGGGTACAGCCGCCTGCATTAAAATTGGACCATTATCTACTTCTACATCTACTAAATGTACCGTACAACCAGTTATTTTTACTCCAGCTTCTAATGCTTGTTCGATGGCTTTAACACCTCGAAAACTAGGTAATAAACTGGGATGAATATTGATAACTTGATTGGGAAAAGCATCTATTAAAACTTTAGTAACAATTCGCATCCAACCAGCCATAATTACCCAATCTACATCATATTTTTGTAGATTTTCAACAATTTTGCCATCAAATTTTTCTCTATTTTTGCATTCTCGATGATTTAATAATATTGTCGGCACACCCCATTTTTCTGCTCTTTTTCTCACCTTTGCTCCAGGATTATTATAAATCATTACCTGAACTTGAGCATTTAATTTTTGATTATTTATTGCCTCCATAATAGCCTCAAAATTACTACCACTTCCAGAGGCGAGAATTCCTAATTTTAAAGGAGAATTTTTTGCCGAAAAACTCTCAGGGATAGCTGGAGAAATTAGAAAAGAATTAGAATTGAGTTGTTGAGATTCTGTTGTCATTTTTTCAAGTTAAATAGCAGGAATTGTTTAGATTATATAACAGAAGGAAGAAGGAAGAAGGAAGAAGGAAGAAGGAAGAGGGAAGAAGTAAGAAGGAAGAGGGAAGAAGGAAGAGGGAAGAAGCAATAACTGCTGCTCCCGTAATGTTTACAGCAAAGAGGAATACCTGGCACGGGAGCAAGATGCTCCCACTGTTCTCGTAACAAACATGGCCGAGTAATGCACGACCGTTACAATGCGCTACCACCTATTTAATTTTTTCCCCGACTCCCCGACTCCCCGACTCCCTGTACGGACGTTGCATGCAACGTCCCTACCTACTCCCTGCGATACAATATATTAAACAATTCCCAAATCAATCTGGAGGTAATTATGTCAGAAAAATTGACAATTCTGCCCCATGAATATCCAGACACCAGTAATATGATTCTGGAGGATGACGCTCCCTTGGATAGTTTTATCAATGAAAAACAACAACGTCTACTCACAACAGTATTTTATAGCGGTGCAGAAATACCAATAAATGTTCCTTTTATCGTTGCTGCTAATGTGGGTTTATTTTCTCATGTCCGAGATTCAGGAATTGTGCCTGATGTGTTTTTAAGTTTAAATATTGTTGGTGAAAAAGAATGGTGGGAACGTAATGTTCGCTCTTATTTATTCTGGGAATTTGGCAAACCACCAGATGTAGTAATTGAAATTGTTTCTCCCACTCCAGGCAATGAATTAGGAAGTAAATTAACAGACTATGCCAAGTTAAGAATTCCTTATTATGTTGTCTACGATCCATTGCAAAAACTAAGTGAAACTGTACTGCAAGTATTTCAACTTCAATTTAATTCTTACATCCCTAAAAATGATGCTGGGTTTCCTGATGTGAATCTGGGATTAACTCTGTGGAGTGGTACATTTGAAAATATTAATGGTACTTGGTTGCGTTGGTGCAATGTCGATGGAAATGTAATTAAAACAGGAGATGAAATAGCAGCAGAAAAAAATGCTGAAATATCTCAAAAAGATGTTGAAATATCTCAAAAGGATGCTGAAATATCCCAAAAGGATGCTGAAATATCCCAAAAGAATGCTGAAATTAAACAGGCGTTATTATTGGCAATTGAAATGGGACTAAAACTCAAGTTTGGTGATGAATTGGTAGGGATATTATCGGAGATTTCAGAAATTAATGATGTGAAATTGTTAGAGAGAATTGTTTCTCAAATTCCCCAGATTTCTTCAATGGATGAATTACGAAAACTATATTAATATGATGTCCGGATAAACTGTGTCGAAAGTACTATCAAAAGTATCGATACTCACTAATCCCGAACTGGGAGCTGTCCAATTCCACCAAACGGAGCTGCCTCCATTTTCTTCAAGCTCATTTTCCTCATGAAGAGGTTCTCTCTTTGTCAGGGGGGAGTCAACAAAAAGTTCCCCTTTGTAAGGGTGGAAGCTAACAAAAAATCCCCCTGAGAAAGGGGGATTTAGGGAGATTTAAAATGTGCTTCATCAGCAGCGATCGCAGAATTATGATAGATGTCTTTGGCTGGCATTTATAATAATTATCAATTGGGTAATTTTAATTTTTTATGGTTCTATCCAACCTTGAAAAGCTGCGACTAAAACATTAGCAACTGGATTATCAATAGCTTCTTTGAATGCTTCGGTTCCTGCTGATTTTAATACTCCTATTACTCGCTGTTTTAATGGGGGGTTACTTTCTAAAATTTCAATAGCTTGAGCAGCAACTTTCATTTGACTTGCTGTGGTTTCTGTAGGGTTTGATTGTTCTAATTGTTTGAGTAACTCCTGAATTTCTTGAGCAGCTTCAGCCAGGTTTTGTTTTGTTTCGGGGTTAGTGGAATAGTTGTATTGATTTCCACTTATTTGGTCTCTACCAGCAAAACCTCCTTCAAATTTTTGGTCTCTACCAGCAAAACCTCCTCCAAATTTTGGATTATTAAATTCATATTTGGTATTTTCTTTTTCTGCCATTGTTTTAACAACTCCTATTAATTCTGTGTTCTCTTTGCGTATATGTTCTATTTGTTGGTTTAAAAGCTTAATTTCCTTATTTTTAGCTTTTAACTTTGGTTTATATTTTTGCCAGAATTTACGCTCATATTCTGCCTCGTCAATTTTATCAGAAACTTTGACGCGAATCACAAAAGCACCATCGCCTTTATTTTCTATTGTTTGGATGACTGGTAATTCTTCTGTTTCACTTTCTACTCGAAGTTCTTGAAAAGTTTTCTGAAAAATCTGCCAGTCAATACCATCTTTGAAAATTAAATCGACAGTATTGGGAATTTTCTGAGCTAATTTAGCAAACTCACCAGGTTCAAAATATTTCTCTGGATCGGCAGGGCGACGTTCGCGTTGAGGATATTTCAGAAAAATATAATCGCAATTAATATCAGTTAGTTTAGTAGTATTACTAATTGCCCAATCTTCTACACAAGCTCCTGTTAAAGTTGCTCCAGTTAAATCTGCTCCTTCTAGTAAAGTTTGAACTAATTTAGCTCCAGATAAATTGGCATTTTGTAGGTTGGCACGGTTTAAGTCTGTACCAAAGAAGCTCGCACCTTGTAGGTTGGCTTCCTTTAAATTAATACCTTTAAGTTCCAGGCGATCGAAGTTTTGTTCTTGCCCTTCCCCTGTTCTAATTAACTCTCTGACTTTTGCACTTTTTAGATAGGTTTCGCCAGGCCGTATGCGGTCTAATTTTACAGTGTTTTTCCAACAAGTACGGGTTATGTCGGCTCCTCTAAAATCTGTACTTTTGAGAGTAGCATTAGTGAAGTCGGTATCAATTAAATCTGCATTTCTGAAAGACGTTCCACCTATGGCAGCAAAGGTAATAGTTACGCCACGAATTAGAGCATATTTTTCATTTCCTTTGATTGCCCAATAAGCAATGTAAGCACTTAACAGTATTTGGACGACGGCGATGGCGACGGCGATGGCGACGGCTTCGGCAAAGGTTCCGATAATAGCTCCAGCAAAGGCTATGGCTCCGGTAATAGCTCCGGTGATGGCTCCGGCAATTGCTCCGGCAATTGCTATGACGAGGGCGAAAGCTCCGGCAATGGCTATAGCAAGAGTGAAGGCTCCGGTGAAGGCGGTGGCGAGGGCAATGGCAAGAGCGATATCTCCAGCGACGTTTTCGCCGAGAGCTGTTGAGAGGACAGTGGCTATGGCAAAGACTCCGACGAGGGCGAAGGCTCCGGCGACGGCGATGCCGATGCCGACATTGCTTATTCCATTACGAATGATTATTATCCAGAACACAACAACTAGAATTAAGCTAACCCAACCAACAATTTGATTTTCTAGACTATTTGAGTTGAATATTTTTGATACAAAATATGAATTAAATAAAGTAAGAAAACCTGAAATTCCGGCCAAGGTAAAAATACCAACAAGCAGGACTATTACCCAACGTTTCTGTAACCCTGCCGTAGCTCCACAAAACTTAGCTCCCGTTAGATTCGCTCGTCGAAAATTAGTACCTCGAATATCCGCACCACTAAAATCTGCTCCAGACAAATTTTTTCTCTTAAAAGATAGACCCCGAAGACTCACCCCTTGGAAATCTCGTCTACCTTTTTTATATTCCTGCAATATCTTACGCGCTTTCATCATAAGTATTCCTGAAAAATTGAGAATTTATGGCTACCTAGTCAGCTACAGATTCTAGAAAAATAGTCTTACCATACCCCATGTATAACTTTTCCTAACTTAGGAAATTTAGGGAATTCTGAAAATAACCTTTTCAGCCTTATGGGCATAAGCCATTGTATTGTTGTAGAAAGTTGCACGCCACGTTACCATATAATATAGTTCACGGTAAAATATTAAAATCAGGACTGATACAGAAATCGGGTTTATCGACAGGATTTCCAGGTCTTAAACACAATAATTAAGGGAATAAGCCAGTTTCTTGTTTAGGTGCATAAACCCCCATTAATTAATAACTATTACCTCTAAAAAAATCACCATGCCATCACCCTTCCCTGGAGTAAATCCTTATTTAGAAAATTCCGCCTATTGGTCAAGTATACATCACTGGCTAATTACTGAAATTGCTCGATTATTAAACCAAAAATTAGCGCCTAAATATGTTGTTGCGGTAGAAGTGCGAATCTATGAAACCAGTGGAGAAAAATCTACACTTATTGGTATTCCTGACAATATCATTGCCAAAAGTTCTGAAAATACTATCAAATCTACAGAGTCTAATGTAGCCGTTGCAACCTCTTATCTTCAACCTTTAACCATCGAACTTTCTCTTCCAGAAACAATTAAACAAGGATATTTAGAAGTTAGGAAAGTTGGCACAGGAGAAGTTATTACGGTCATTGAAATTCTTTCACCTATCAATAAAAATCCAGGAGAAGGTAGGAGAAAATATGAAAAAAAACGCCTGGATATTTTAAATAGCTACACAAATTTTGTAGAAATAGATTTGCTACGTAAAGGTAATTCAATGATTACTTTAAATCAGAATATAGACTATGATTATTGTATTTTAGTTAGTCCGAATCATCAACGTCCTCAAGCAGAACTTTATGCTTTTAAAATTCAAGATATGATTCCTACTTTTACTTTGCCTCTGCTCCTAGAAGATGCAGAAGTTACTCTAGATTTACAAAGTATTTTACATCAAGTTTATGACCAAGGACGGTATGATTTAATAATTGACTACCAACAAAAAATTGTTCCTGCTTTATCAAAAACTGATGCAATTTGGGCAGAAAACATTCTGAAAAAACAAGGATTAAGATAAATTTGTACTAATAGTAATTAGATAATTAGAGCATATTTACAGTAGGGGCGAATGGCATTCGCCCTTACAAGATTTTAGTTGTAACGATGTGGTTTATCAATCTGAAAAGCCTTGTTAAACTGGAGCGATCGCTTCTTTCAAGATGTCTTAAATTATTCAGGACTTACGCAAACTCTTGGACAATACGCTACCTCTAGAGGGCAAATGCCATTTGCCCCTACAAGATATGGTGGTTCTGCGTAAGTCCTGTTATTAAAATTTCAGTTCATTTTTCCCCAATAAAGTATTCTTGAATAATGTAAGTAATTACTGCACAAAAAGGGATGTACTTACCTTGATTATCCAATTTATCAAAACTATCTAGTAATTCCTTGATTTCTGATTTTTCAAGATTTTCTACAACTTCTAATATACCATCAATTGCTGCTTTACGCATTGCATTCAACTTATCAATATCTAATCCTAATTTATCAATTGTTGTCAGAGCAATTTCTTTTTCTTTTTTATCTAAAACATTAGCAGGTAAAATTTCTCCAGAACCAGTATAGCGAAAAAAATCACTACAATTTGGTTTTAAAGGAGAAAGCATCAACTTTTCTTCATACCAATCTGCTTTTTTGACACCACAATGGGGAGGTTCTTTCTTTTCTCTTTCACGTTGGCACGATGCTAATAAATTATTATAATTTAGCTGCTCTTCTGAAAAAATGCTACGAGGTTTGAGGTGTTCTATATGACTATTTTCTTTATCAATTTCCATGCCACAGTAACAACAAATATAACCCTGTTCCTCAAGTAATTTTTGATGAATATTAGTTTTTTCTTTGCTCCTTAAATCATTATAGGTAGGTTGCCAATCTTCATTAGCAGACGCTTTAAATTTTGCTAAATCTTCAGGTTCATCACTCTTTTTTATATACTTCACTTCTTCAAAATCTCCCGCCGACGCATTAATATATCTGCTCTGACAAATTCTGGTTCATCAGTACCTATTTCTTTCTCAATTTCTAGTCGTAATTTTCTGGCTGACTCAAGATTCCCACTATCTATTAATCGAAATAATTCCATCAATTTTTCCTTGATTTTTTGGGGACGTTCAGGAACTTTCATTAAATCTTCTAAAATACGATTACTATCTCTACCGAAGGAACTAGAAGGATGTTTAAGAATGACATTATCATCTATTTTTTCCAAAATATAAACGCTATTCGGTTTGATTTGACTGACAACTTGTGGGGAGTGGGTAGTGATAATAAATTGACAGTTAGGAAATGTTTTTATTAGTTTAGGAATTACTTGACGCTGCCAAGCAGGATGTAAATGTTGTTCAATTTCATCTATTAATACCACACTACTTGCTGTTAAGGGATCGGCTAAACTTGGATTAGCTATTGCTAAACGTCTTGCTAAGTCACCTACTAATGCTAATAAGCTTTTTTCTCCATCAGATAGTTGTTGAATATCAAGTTCTTGGTCTTGTTTTTTGATAGTCATTCTTGGGCGAGGTTTGCGACGGACTCTTATATCTTTAAAGTCATTTTTTCCTAATATAGAATAGATAGCTTTTCTGACTGCTTCAAGTTGGCGATCGCGATATTCTGGATTATCTCGAAGTTCTTCATTTTCGGTTTCTTCTATTACTCTAAACCATTTAAAAAAGCTATCAAAATTAATTTGTATTCCATCAAGTGCTTGTTTGTAAGCATCAATTTGTCTAAAGGCATAATTGTCTTTGATTTCTAGAGGAACATTAAGTACAGAACGATTAACAGGATAGTAAACAATTAGAGGAATATCAAGTTGAGAATTATTTTCCAATTTAGTACGAATATCATCTGCTATTTCTTGTAAATATAGAAACTGTTCTTCTTCAATTTCATCATCATCAATTTCTTCTTCAATACTTATATTATTTCCTGAATTTTTAGGGGATATTTGTTTTCTATGGTTTTCCCCATACCAAATTATATCTCTTTCTACACCATCAATAGAAAAGATAATTTGACAGTAGGTTTCTTGACATCCATTTGTAATATCCTGTTCGCTAAAACGTCTGCCTTCTGATTTATCTATATAATCATCATCATCTAAATCTAAATCGTGTGTTGTCCTTTTTAGTTCATACTGAATTCTAGCTAAAAGCCAAGATAACATAATTGCTATACAGTCTAAAATACTAGATTTCCCTACTCCATTAACTCCAATAAATACAGTAGGTTCTGTAGTCACAAAATCAATAGTTAAATTATTTATTCCTCTAAAACAATTGATTTCTAAGCGTTTAAGTTTCATCAGTTCTTTAGAAACTTTATCTTTAGAAACTTTAATAGAACCCGTAGAAATAACTCTTCCCATAAGAAATAATTCGTAAAAAAAAATTGTAGGGGTTTAGTCTTAAAACCCAAATGAGATTTGAAAACCAAACTCCTACAAGTAAATACTATAACATAAGTCCAGTAGGCCGTATTAATGAAATGTAATGCACTGCCTATTGGACTGTTTCATCTAAAATGATGCAATAAGTGTAGGTTGGGTTGAGGAACGAAACCCAACGTTAGCAAGCTTTTGTTGGGTTTATCCTAACGGATAAGCTCCGCTAACACTGTTGTTCAACCCAACCTACATTTTTAGGCGTGTCAGTCTACTACTGGACTTCTCCCCCCTGCTTTCAAAGCGAGGGATATTACCCTCTGATAACAAAGTCCTCAACTTCAAGCAATGCTCCATTACTCAAAGTGGCAAACTGAGCGCCATCACCAAAACCACCAGCACTACCATTGGGGTTGTAGAATAATGCACCACTATTACTATTGTAAACAATAACAGCATCAGAAGTTGCAGCAGCATTATTAGTGGTAACAGTAGCAAATTCTGTTTCGATATCGTTAATAGCAGTAAATGTTGTTTGACTCAGGAGAATTTTATCTTGACCCACAACAAAATCAGTAATTTCATCCACACCAATATCATCAGCATCAAATTCCTGATTTGTGGCAAAGATAAAACGGTCAATACTAGCACCACCAGTCATAGTGTCATCTCCACTTCCACCGTTGAGGCGATCGCGTCCTTGACCACCATTCATCTCATCGTTGCCATCCCCTCCAAATAGGAAGTCAATACCAAGACGACCTTCTAAAACATCATCGTTATCTTGACCATAAAGGAAGTCATTACCACGACTGCCAATAATTAAGTCGTCACCACCACTACCAACAAGAGTGTCATCTCCTGCTAGACCTGTGATGGTATCATCTCCAAAGTTGCCGTTGAGACGTTCACCTTCTGGAGTACCAACAATTTCTTGGTCAACTGGATCGACAATAGTGACTTGAGCAACTTGGTTTTCTGCATCAACTACATAGTCTTCTGTTTCTATCAATTCAATAGTTGTGGTTTCTTCGCCTTCCGACTCCTCATCCGGAATAGTTGTCCAGGTAACAGTCGCTGTAGTTGCTCCTTCGTCAATGGTAATAGCGGAACGTGAGAGTTCATCCCCTGCTGCTTGGAGTTGTTCTAGGTTAGAAGCATTGGTTAACTCAGGAGGAAACTCAATATCGCCAAAAGCATCATCAGCATCTGTTTCTGACCAAATTACCCGTAAACCTCCTTCTGGAGCAGCTTGACTTAAATTGAAAGTTAGGCTGTATTGACCTGCATTTTCACTAACAGTTTCCGGTTCAACATCAATACTTACTATTATTGGTTCAATGGTTTCAGCGGGGTTAACTACAAATTCACTTACTACCTGTAGTGGACGGTTAATAATATCTTCTGGGTTTGCTAATAACTCTTCCTCTGTGTAGGGTTCCACGCCATAAGTGACAACGCGTAACTGTTGAGTTTCTGGGTCAATTTCAAATTCTGTCCAACCAAAGGTATGAGTGGCAGTGTAGTCACCTTGAACTAGGGTGGCATCAATTTGACCCTCTGCTATTTCTAAATTATCGTTCAGACCAATGGGGTCATAACCAAAGGTTGCTAACTCCTCATTGATCAATGACTTGAGAAAATCATCTTTGTCATTAATTTCACTACCACCATCGCCGATGACTGGCAAACTCTCATAAAAAGCTACTTCTTCAGGACTCAAAAGATTGAATGCGGCAGCTAACTCAACTACACTCTGACCTAATGGAGGTTCAAAAGCAACGGAACCTGTGGTAATTTCAAAAGCATTAGTAGCTATTTGTTCTCCACCAAACTCTTCTTGATAAGTCAGGTTATTAACTACGGTGCCGTGAATATCTGCCGCCACGAATACCACATTATTGATATCGTTATCGTCGATAAATTTGAGAATTTCTGTTCGTTCGGCAGCATAACCTTCAAAGCGAGCGCTTGCTGCTGCAGTTCCCAAGTTTTGGATGGGTTCGGGGACCATGACGAATTTCCAGGTAATATCGTTGTTTTCTGCCTGGAGTAAGTCGTTTTTCAGGTCTTCTAGTTGGGGTTCTCCTAACATTGTGCGGTCGGGGTTAAAGGAAGCTGCCAGAAATTCTGCAATGCCTTGTGGTGTTACTTCGGCAGGGTCTAATTCTTGGTCTCGGAAGGAACGAGCGTCTAAAACAAAAGTAGCTGCATCGCTGCCGAATGTATTATAACGATATAGTTTCCGTTCTCCTGCGGTGCGGTCTTCTCCTGTATTTCCATAAAATTCATCTTGCAAAGGATTAAATTCCTGGAATGCTTGTAGACCATTTTCATAGAGTTCAGTGTCGTTAATTAACCCTTGTGTTTCTGGGAAGCGGGGGTCACTATTTGCGGGGGCACCTCCGGAAAAGTCGTTGATAACTTCACGGTCGTCTATTGTGGCAAAAATTGATGTGGTGGCCCGGAGGTCTGCCCAGGTATTTTCACCGAAGCGATCGCTATATACTTCTTCATGTTTGGCCCGAAATTCTTCTATTGTTTCTGCTTGTGGTTTTGGTACTGCTGGAGAGGGAATATCAGCATAAATTGTATCGCCATGTAAGACGAAGAAGTCTAAGTCTGCTTCATCAGCATTAGCAATAGCTGGATAGGGAGCAAGTTCGCCTCGCCAGTCTCCGGAGACTCCAAATTTTAAGCCAGTTTGATTACCTAATTCTGCTGCTGTGTTAAATTCTCCTATTTCTGTTGAACCTGCTGCATCGGTAACTCGATAATAATATTCGGTGTCGGGATTTAAGTTTGTTATTTCGACTTTGACTGGAGCATTTGTTAGGTTGCTATTAACTGTTTGAATAATGTTAGTAAAGTCAGGGTTTGTAGCAACTTCAAATGTAATTTGTCCAGGGGAATTACTATTTGCCCATAACACTGTTGAAGTCTGGGTAGTATCGCCACTAGCGATACCATTAATTAGGCTGTCTGATACTTGCCGAGGATTATAACTGAAAGGGTCAATTTCTAGAGGTTCTTCAAAGGCAGTTGCCACATTTTCCCAGGGGATAAATTTAAAGTTGGTATTGAAGTTTTGAATTTCTCCATCTTCTGGGTCTTGACTAACTGCTTCTGGTTCATTTGCTCCGTCTTGAACTACTAATAAACCGTTGGGGTAATTGTTACCTAAAGGCAAGTTAATAACATCTGCACCATCAGATTCTTGTGCTCCATCAATATTGGCAAAATCTCCTACAAAGAAGTTACCAATATATTCGTTATTGCCTTCCCTTTCATAAACGGCAAAAGTATTATCTCCCTGACTAGAAGCTAATAAATAACCATTACCATTCTCAGCATAATAAATAGTTAAACCTTCTACATCCGCTTGAATATTCTCACCAATTTCATCAACTATAGTTCCGTCTGTACTACCATCAACTTCTGCATCAAATTTCCAAATTCCGAAGTTTTCTTGACCAGCATAAAGAAATCCTAATTCTTGGTCTACTACCATTCCTTCCACTTGAGCATCATCCAATTCTCCACCTTCTGGAATAGGTACATCTAGACGACGAACTTCTGTGGCACTTACTGTTCCATCTCCATTACTTGTTAACTCTAACTGAGCAATTTGGTCGCCATCTGCCTGACTAACATAAGCGTAAGTTTCTCCAGTGTTAGGATTAGTATAAGTTGCTAATCCATAAGCAGTTTGTTCCCCATCATCTACACCAAAAATTGAAACTTCAGGGTCGCTAAGATTAGCAGCAGTAATATTAGTAAGTTGACGAGTTTGAGGGTCAATACTCCAAATTGCTAAAGTATCATTTGCCCGGTCAGTTGCTACTGCTAAATCAACTGTTTCATCTCCTATTTGGAAGTTATAAACAATATCGACATTGTTGAAGCGAACATCCCCAGGAGTTGGAGGAGAAATTTCTTGTAAAAGTTCACCTTCTAAATCATAAACTGCTAAACCAGCATCTTTTAATGTACTAATAACTAAACTTTGGTTAGGGTTATTAGGATGAACATAAATTGCTGGATCGTCTGAATCAATACCTGTTTCAATTCTGTTCGTGTCTGGAGTTTCAACAGTAGGATAAACAGCAGGAATACTATCAATATCTAGGGAGAAACCTAAGAATTGAGTAACTTGATTTCCAGCATTAAAATTATTATCACTAACTACCACCAAAGATTGAGACCCATCTGGCAAAACAGGTCCGAATGTCATCCCCTCATCATTATCTAAAGTAATGCCTAATTCTCCGAAATCTAATAATAATCGTTTTTCAGCTACAGCATCAACATCAAATAACTCTCCATCGGGGTCATCAGGATTAATTAAACCGTCAAAATCTTGGATATTAGTTGTATTTTGTAACTGAACTTCGTAGAGACGAATATTATTACCAACTCCAACAGAAAAAGACCTTTCTAAAGCTAATAAAGTGTCACTATTATCAAGGGCAAGTAATTCAACTAAACCATTATCTGCAAAATCATCTACTGGGTCTGGAGGAACAGGAATAGGGTCAACAAAATAGAGAAACTCTTTAATAGCTTCCCCAGTTTCTAAATCGTATTTAATAATCCGAGAAGCACTCTCATTTTCCAAAGTAGGACGTTCGCCATCTTGTACTAAAGCACTTTCTGTTGCTGTATAAAGAAAACGTTCATCAGGAGTAATTGTTAAACTTTCAAATGCCTGATTATTTCTGATGCCTTGAGTGCCATCTTCATTAGGTAAAAATTTATCTGGAATTGTTAACTCATTTAACTGTTCTCCTGTCAGAGAAAACTCATTAATAAATGGGTCAATACCATCATTAATATTTCCTTCTGAAGATATGAATAAATTCTCACCATCAAAAGCAATTCCTTCCGGGTCAACACCATTTTCAGGAAATGGTATTCCATCATTATTTAGGAGAGTCGTAAAATCTGTAAATTCAACATCTCCATCATCAAGACTACCATCACTCCAATCAATATCAACAGTATAAAAACGGGCATCATTATTCTGACTCCGGTCATCAGAAATAGCATAATAAATTCCTGAACCTTTATCATAACTAATACCAGAAATACCCCCTACTTCTGTACCTTCAAATTCCAATCCAGTCTCAAATTCTACCCCCCCAATAAACTCAATATTTGTGACAGTTTTACGATTTTCATTAGTAACATCTGCCCAAACCAAACGATGGTCTGAACTAGGAAAAGGAAAATCTCCCACTAAATCAAATAAAGAGTCATTTTCCTCCGGCCAAAAAACAGCAGCATCAACTATTTCTTGATCTATTGAAGGTAAAACATAATCAACTTGTAAATTTCCAGAAGTACCTTCCGCATCATTAAAATCTGCCGTATCAAAAGCAGGGTTGCCTCCATGATTTGCACTTTCTCCCCCTTGACGGTTTGTAGCATCAATTCCCCCATTACTACCAGGAGTTACTGAAGTATTAACCAGAGGATTTTCTAATAATTGATTAATAGCATTATTGAAACTATCCCCATCAACTGGGTCAGCATTTTGGTCTCCCATAATCACAAAAGAATTACCAGGATTTAAACCACCAAAATTTCCTGCATCATCATAAATATAATCTCCTTCTCCAGGAGTAACATAATCTGCCCAAAACCGAATTTCATCGTGATTTCTTCTGCCATTTCTATCTTCCTCCCCATCAAAAACTGGTGGAGTAGGATGACTAACTAAAACATGAACTATTTCCCCATTCACATTTATCGGCACATCCCAATGACTCTTAGAAGAAAGACGAAATACCTCTAATTCTTCCTCCGAATACCAATCATTAGGTTCCGGTGTATCAAGATTATCTGGTAATAATGCACCTGGCATATCTTTCCAGAGGAAATCTTGAAAAGTTCTGACTTCCTCTTCAACAATGGGATATTTTGAATATAAAACCATTCCGAATTGACCAGGAAAATTGCCAAAACCAAAAGCATCATCCCCATAACCAAATTCACCTGGTGTTGTGACTATTTCCTCATTATTATCTAGGTCAAAACCAGAAGAAATACCTGTATTAGAAGGAGCAAAATATACGAAAGGATATTCTACAGGATCTACTCCATTTTGACTGATTCCTAAATAGTTTTCTTGGAATAAATTAGCAGCAGTTCCTTCTGAGTCAAAATCAAATTCATTAACTAATAAAACATCAGGATTGACTCTTTGAATAATTTCTGCTACTGTCTGTGCTTGTTGGTCTTGTTGTGTAGAAAGGTCTGTGATTAATTCACCTTCTTCGTTGCGGTTTAGAGATGCGTTGAAGGTGGCAAAGCGGATTGGATTTGGCATAAATTAAGAATCCTTAAATTATTTACAGAAATAACCGTAATGGGATTTTATAGGTGATAATTTAAACTCTGCTTATATTGAGGTTAAATTTTGTTTATTGGTACAGTCTAAAAAGATTCAAATCTAAATAGTTGATTGTTTCACCTTATATCATTTATACCAACTCCCATGCATTAATGCTATACTTAGGTAAAATTTAAGTTATTAAGTAATTAACACAGGTAGAATAACTTTTTTGCTAATTAGCACCCCAGTTAATGTTAATTATTTTGTAAGCATTCCGTAGGAAATGCTTATATTATTTTTATGTTTACTTCTCCCCCACCCTCCTACTCCCCTACTCCCCCACTCCTGGGTTCAAGAAAATGTAGAAAAGTTTTTGAGAAATGGTATTAAGCTTTTATGCATTTAAACGACTTAATTATTGTGTGCCTCCTTCAAGAGAAAACTCTTATTACTTCTGACTTCTAACTTCTAACTTCTGACTTCTGAATTGCTAAGATCGCCTAAATTAGTAGGCGCTATATAGAACCCATTTGAGGTCTATATAATTATGGTAGTCAAGTCTTTTCGCGCATCAATTTTGAGGAAAAATCATCTGTCAGGAGTGTTGAATTTTTTGTATTATCACGAACCCACATCTTTCCTCTTCCCTCTTACCGAATTATTAATTATTAATAATTAAATAATTCGCGCCTTGAAGCCTCCCCTTTTAAGGGGAAAAAAGCGGTCGAGAGATGGCAAGGTCTCCTCGCTGTCCGACCATCGACCAAGAAAAGAAATAATATTTCCTGATATTCAATTCCGTAACGGTTTTAACCAGAGGTAATTATCAATTATCCATTATCAATTATCAATTAATGAACTCCTGTCTCTTCCCTCTTACCTCCTGTCTCCTGTCTCCTGTCTCCTGACTCCTAGCTAAAAAAACTTGGTATTTATGAAGATACCAAATGGGTTATATATAGTGTTTTTGCGTAAGTTCTGATATAATTATTAAGATTACGAGTAAAATAACAAATTTATAGATGCCAGTGTTTACTGTCAATAAACAAAACTCTCGTCAACCTTATGATGGTTGGTCTTTAGATGACCGCGATCCCAAAGTAATTGAATCTTTGATGCCATTATGGGAATGGTTTTATCGTTATTATTTTCGAGTTCAAACCAATGGCTGGCATCATATTCCTAGAGATGAAAAAATACTGATAGTTGGATCTCATAATGGTGGTTTACCCGCTCCAGATATGCATATGTGCATGTATGACTGGTTTAAAAGGTTTGGTGCAGAGCGTTTGGTTTATGGACTTATGCACCAGAATGCCTGGTCAGTTTTTCCTACCACTCCCTTAGCAGTGCAATGTGGGGCAGTTAGAGCACATCCGAAAATGGCGATCGCTGCTTTCCAAAGAAATGCCTCTGTAGCTGTTTATCCTGGTGGCGGCCCAGATGTTTTCCGTCCTCATTCTATGCGAAATAAAATCTATTTTGCTGGACGTAAAGGCTTTATTAAGTTGGCTTTGCGTGAAGAGGTGCCTATTGTACCAATGATTTCTCATGGTGCCCACGATACTTTAATCGTGCTAGCAGATGTTTATGAACAAGTGAAACAGCTCCATGAATGGGGTTTGCCTTGGTTATTTGGTCTCGACCCAGAAGTGTTTCCTATCTATATTGGATTACCCTGGGGATTAGCTATTGGGCCTTTACCTAATTTCCCTTTGCCAGTAAAAATTCATACCCGAGTTTGTCCTCCCATTGTATTTGAGCGTTATGGACGCTCCGCAGCTAGCGATCGCGATTATGTTGATGCTTGTTATGAGCGAGTTATGACCCAAATGCAACAAGAATTAGACCAATTAGTGTTATCCACTTCATAGTTTAGTACGGTATATACTTTGAACGGCTGAAAACTGGGCAAAGGTTCAAAGCCAAAAGGTTTTTTTAGATTATCCGGACATGATATGACTCAGTCCTCTTGACTCCTGACTCCTGGCAAAAAACTGAATCGCCGACAAAGATACCAAACTAGGTTCTATAAACTACAATGCAATTATTCCTTCCATCTCCAACGCTGCTGCTACCTGTAAAATCAATGCTTCATTCTCAGGCGCAGCAATAATTTGTACCCCCAAAGGTAAACCATTAGTACGGCGGATGGGTACTGACAAAACGGGCAACCCGATAAAAGACAAAGGTTGCGTATACAAACCTAAATTCGGACGCACTAACACTTCCTCCCCAGCAATAGTAATTTTTTCTTGCCCTAATAGTGGTGCAACACAAGGAGTAGTGGGAGCCAAAATAATATCTACTTCCTTAAATATTTCTCCAACACAACCTTGATACCAACGGCGGAAACGTTGAGCTTGAATATACCAGTCTGCTGGAATTAAAGCACCCGCTAAAAAGCGATCACGAGTTGCTGGATCGAAATCTTGGGGGCGGGTGCGTAAATTTTCTAAATGTAAATTCGCCCCCTCCGCAGCAGTAATAATATAAGCAGCAGCTCTAGCTCGGTGTGCCTCCGGTATAGTCACCCTTCGAGTTACTCCCAATGCTGTCGCTACCTGTTCAACTGCTGCAAAAACTTCTGGCTCCCCACCTGTGGCAAAGTGACCGTCAGCAACCGCAATGCGTAAATTTTCAATATTTTGATTGAGTTGAGGCAAACAAGCTTCCGGAGTACGATGGGTACAAACTGGGTCTCTAATATCTGACCCCTGTAAAACATCATAAACTGTTGCGATATCTTTTACAGAGCGAGCAAAATGTCCGACATGGTCTAAACTACTGGCAAACAGAAAAACCCCTGCTCGCGATAAGCGTCCATAAGTGGGTTTAAATCCGAAAACACCGCATAAGGAGGCTGGCACGCGGATAGAACCGTTGGTATCGGAACCGAGAGTTATGGGTACTAACCCTGCAGCAACGGCAGCAGCAGAGCCACCGGATGACCCCCCGGAGATGCGGGTAAGGTCGTGAGGATTAGGTGTTGCGCCATAGTGGCTATTTTCTGTTACGAAACCATAGGCGTATTCATCCATATTCAGGGTCCCAACAAGGATTGCTCCTGCTTGTTTGAGTTTGGCGACGGCGGTTGCGTCTTCTGTTGCGGGTTGGTTTTCGGCATTTATTTTGGCTCCAGCAAGGGTGGTTATACCTGCGATGTCGTAGAGATTTTTGACGGCAAAGGGTACTCCTGCTAGGATACCAGGATTTTTGCCTTGAGCAATTTCTGCATCTATTTGTTTGGCGGTGTTAAGGGCGGTTTCTGTAGTAATAGCAGTGAAGCAGTTGAGGGTTTGGTTGTGCTGATTAATTTGTTGTAAGCATTTAATTACTATGGTTTGAGCTGTGGTTTCGCCTGTTTTGATGGCTGTGGCGATCGCCATTGCATCTATTTGATTAAATTTGATAGTCATTTTGGTTTAATAGGTAAAAAAGTAAGAAAGTTTTTGGGTAGTTCTGCATAGTAATGGTATATGCAGATGAACAATGCATAGTGTGGGAATCATACTCGCGAGGGAGCAAGATGCTCCCACTACTGTGTCTGGTAACAAAAATAATTACAATGCACTATCACCAGTTTTTGTAGCTATATCAATTCTCTAATTTTTCTGGGTCAAATTTTGGTGCTGGTTCTATTTCTGGTGGTAGGGGAAAGTCTATGACTAATTGAGCGATCGCTGTAATTTTTTCCAGATTTTCTACTACACCAGGGAGGTGTTCTGGTTGTAATTGTAAATTTATTAGCTGCGCTGTAATTTCGATATATTTTTCTATGTTTTTCATAATTCAATTAGTAATCTTAAAGAGGGAAGAATTTATTAATTGATAATTGATAATGGATAATTGATAATTACCTCGGGTTTTAACCGCTACGTAATTGAATATAAGGAAATATTATTTCTTTTCTTGGTCGATTGGATATGGCTCCGAGACCCGCTCTTATCAGAGCCGCTCCGCTAACGCCATCTCTCGACCGCTTTTTTCCCCTTAAAAGGGTCGGCTTTAAACCAGAATTATTTAATTATTAATTATTAATTATTAATTATTAATTATTAATTATTCGGTAGATATGGATAGTCTCCGATCAGCCACTTTGTATCTACAAACCCCAAGCAATTTTAGACAACCTGTAGACGGTGGTTTATTATACCAAGCGCCATCAATGTTTGCTACAAATACGCACGGTTATTTCTAGTAGTAGGGGCGAATGGCCATTCGCCCTTACAGATTGAGATTTTTCATTATTAGTTTGTTGAATGGATTCGACCCTATCCCTAATTTTCTGCTTCATTTTTGGTGGCACTGATAAATTTTCTAGATGGGGCAACCAGTTATTCAGCACTTCTAGCTCTGTATCTAGGGTTTTTCTCAGAGTGATCGCCCAAGCTTCTAATGTATCTAAATCTGTATTTACTACTGTTGGCCCAAAATTCTAGTTGGTTAGTAATGATTTGTCCGACAAGTTTGGGTAAGGAGCTTGCCCAAGATATGGAAAAAGGAGCAATTGAGCCTTTAAATCTTCATGTTCCGGTAGCCTTTCTATTATATTGCGTTCTGGGAGAAAAGGCGCGTTCGCAAGATGAAAAAGTCATAGAAATTGAGGATACACTTGACGAATGGGAAGATAGTAATCCAATAGTTCAATACTTTCGCAAGATGAAAAAGTCATAGAAATTGAGGATACACTTGACGAATGGGAAGATAGTAATCCAATAGTTCAATACTTTGCAGTTGAGAGCATTTATGATGATAATTTTCTAATCGTTCTTCAATTTTATCTTTCTGAGCTTGTAGACTGGAATGTGCTTGATTTAATTCTTCTATTTGAGACAAAAATTTTCTCTTTTCTTGTTCCCAATTCTTAGCCCAAGAAATTTTCGCCCTCTCCTTCTGAATAAAAGACTCTGTTATTTGACCGGGAAAAGTTACTGGATATGGAGTCAAATCCCAATTACAAGTTTAGCAATAATTAACTTTTTCTTCTGTATATTTCGTCTTACATATCGGACATTGATTCATATTATTTAATTCTTTGGCGTTGGTAATTTGAGGTATGATACCATGTCCAGATAAGAGCGCGATAGAACTGCGTGACCTTTACGCGACCAAAAAACTTTCTCCTTCTACTCGGGGTTTCTTCTTCTTTCTTCCCTCCTGACTCGGTCCGACTGACTTCCCCTCCACCGGAGGGGTCAGGGGTGGGTTGACTCCTAAAGAATTAAGATTAATATCATACACGCGCTTTACCAACGCCAATTCTTTTTATGAGTTTTCATTTCGGTAGACCACTGTAGGGGCGAATGGCCATTTGCTAACGTAGAAGTTCTCCGCCACATCTAAATATGACTTATGAAATGATTTGTATTAGACCTCTGGATATAATTAATCTCAAACCCTGATCATACCTGGGTAAAAACTTAGTTTCCACGCCTATGTCTATTAATGATGGCACTCAGGACGATACTCTCAATTGTTTATTCAACATCATAAAATATGTTATAACCTTTGTTCTGTACTTAGAATATTCATTTATCCCAATAATTTACTATGACCACAACTCCCCGTCGCTATCACATTACTACTTTCGGCTGTCAAATGAACAAAGCTGACTCTGAACGCATGGCAGGTATCCTAGATAATATGGGTTTTATCTCCTCAGAAGACCCTGATGAAGCCAGTATTATTTTATACAACACCTGCAGCATTCGTGACAATGCTGAACAAAAAGTCTATTCTTACCTGGGTAGACAAGCAAAACGCAAACACAAACAACTAGACCTCACTCTTATTGTTTCCGGGTGTGTTGCCCAACAGGAAGGAGAAGCACTACTGCGACGAGTACCCGAACTAGACTTAGTGATGGGACCTCAACACGCTAACCGTCTCCAAGACTTATTAGAACAAGTATTCAATGGCAACCAAGTAGTTGCAACCGAACCAATTCACATTGTGGAAGACATCACTAAACCCAGACGGGATAGCAAAGTCACTGCTTGGGTAAATATAATTTATGGTTGCAATGAACACTGCACCTATTGTGTTGTTCCCAGTGTGCGAGGTGCAGAACAGTCTCGCTATCCTGAAGCTATTCTGGCTGAAATGGAGGAGTTGGGGCGACAAGGTTATCCAGAAATAACGTTGTTAGGGCAAAATATTGATGCTTATGGACGCGACTTACCGGGAGTGACAGCAGAAGGACGCAATAAACACACATTCACAGATTTACTTTACTATGTGCATGATGTATCAGGTGTTGAGCGTATCCGCTTTGCTACCAGTCACCCCCGCTATTTCACTGAACGTTTAATTAAAGCTTGTGCTGAGTTGCCCAAGGTGTGCGAACATTTTCATATTCCCTTTCAGTCTGGGGATAATCAATTATTGAAGGCGATGGCAAGAGGTTATACCCATGAAAAATATCGCCGAATTATTGATAAAATTCGAGAACTAATGCCAGATGCTTCTATTAGTGCTGATGCAATAGTAGGTTTTCCTGGAGAAACTGAGGCACAATTTGAGAATACGCTGAAGTTGGTTGAGGAGATAGGGTTTGACCTATTGAATACTGCTGCTTATTCTCCTAGACCGGGAACTCCAGCAGCTTTATGGGAAAATCAAATAAGTGAAGAAGTGAAAGCGGACAGACTGCAACGGTTGAATCATTTAGTGGGTGTGAAAGCTGCAGAGCGATCGCTACGTTATATGGGTCGTACTGAAGAAATTTTGGTTGAAGATACTAACCATAAAAATTCTGCTCAAGTTATGGGTCGTACCCGTGGAAACCGTCTGACATTTTTTGAGGGGGATATTAATGAGTTGAAGGGTAAGTTAGTAAAAGTGAAAATTACGGAAGTACGTCCTTTTAGTTTGACAGGAGAAGTTAAGCAGTTAGTGGTGGTTTAACAGTTGTAAGGATGGGTTTAGTGAATCAGTGAACAGTTATCAGTTATTATAATGAGAGATCCCGAAGAGAAGAATATCGGAGTCTACAGACCCGCCATCAAGGTAAACTACGCGCTTTTCAACCAGAAGCGTCGGGGTCTGAAACTAACCGGTTAAAAATACTAACTGATGACTGATGACTGATGACTGATAAGTTGCACCCAGATAATTTGCTAAATTTGTAGAGACAGAAATATTCTATTTAATTCAGTAATTAACCCTTTGATTAAGAGTAATATTTAACGAAAGAATGAATTTTTATGAACTACAAACAATGCCATAATAACTCAGAGGTAATTGTGAAAATATTTCTTCTTTAATCAAGGAATTGGTAAATTTACTCCCCTCTGTAAGTTACTTGTTCTTTCCTAACAACCATTCCGTTTATAGCCATACTAAAATGACTATTGTCTATCATAAAAGTTTTACTTCCATCAATAGCTAAATATCCTTGTTCACCACTCACAGGTAATTCTAAAAGTTTATTAGGATTTGATTTTGCACCAGCTACTAAAGTTAATTGACCATTACCACTACGACAAATATTAGCAAAATAATTTTTCGATTCAAAGTATTTTACCTCAGACCAATTCTCTCCTTTTTTCTCGCAAATACGCCAATCTTCACGGGATGCTTGAGTAAGTAATATAGATTTGTTTTCAATTTTTTCTGGGTTAGAAGCTAAAACTTTAGATGAGGAAGTTAATAAGGCAAATGTACCAAGTGTAAATACTCCTAGTTGAAAAATTTTTTGATTGATTTTAAGTAAATTCACGGCAAGCTCCTTGAAATGTAAATTAGTATTGAAAATTTATAGGTTCATCACAATGAATTATTACTTTCATTGCTGTTTAACTTCATTAACACTATTGTTGACTAAAAATTAGCAAAAATCAACCTAGAAAATACTGAATTTTTCCGGGCAATTTTTTGAAAATAAATTATCGCAAAAGTAGCTCCATAAAATCACCTATAGTCTAATGTTTAAAATCAAATCCGTTTAATTAGGTATAAAAATATTGTCCATCTTCACCATTGCCAAATCTTGATAACTGTTTTCCCTCCTGTACGGGCGTTAGCGTCAGCTATGCGTCAGCAAACGGCCGTTTGCTTGCGCATAACAATTGTTAACGCCCCTACTCCTGATATCATGTCCGTTGGGGCGCGTTTGTGTAAACCCAAGGGTAAATATCTACAGGAAATTTAGATTTTTTTCTTGCAGGGTAGCCTTCTTCCCTTTTCTTTACTCTTCCCTCTTCCCTCTTCCTTCTTCCCTCTTCCTTCTTCCTTCCCTTTGCTATACAATACCGATGCTACCGGACATGATATGACTCCTACCTTCAAAAGATTTTATATCGATGCTACCGGATTTGATATAAGGAATACAAGCCTTCAAAGTATAGATGTTATACCAATTTTATGAATGTTTGCTACAAATAGTTAGGCTATTTCTTAGGAGTCAACCCACCCCTCGCCCCTCCCCCTCCCAACCCACCCCTAACCCCTCCCAGGAGGGGAGGGGGAGTCAGGAGTCAGGAGTCATCTGGGAATAGCTTCAATACCAGTTTTGAGCTAGGAAATTCTATTTTTTGTCAAACGGAGACCTCCTGCATTTGTCTTTTTCTCATGCTTATTATTCGTAACATTCTTTTTTCAAAATGGTATTATCAAGTAAATATCCCCGAGAAATTACGGAACTTTGCTAAAGTTAAGCTGTATTGTAGAAAAATTCCTCAAGACAATAATGGAGATAATAGGTGCAAATTACTAAACGTAACATCGAGTTAAGAGTTGATGATAGTTTAATGCGTGTATATGTAGCAACTCCCAAACCAGACGGAGTTTATCCAGGTATTGTATTCTACAGTGATATCTATCAATTAGGAAGTCCGATAATTCGTCTAGCTAATTATTTAGCTGGTTATGGTTATGTAGTAGCTGCCCCAGAAATTTTTCATCGTACTGAACCAGTGGGTCTAGTCATTGAGCCAGATGACCTGGGGCGAATGCGGGGTAATGACAATGCACGTCGAACTAAAATAGCTGAATATGATGCGGATACAAGAGCTGTGATTGAATTTCTCAAAACAGAAAGTTCAGTTGCTGAGGATAAAATAGGTGCTATGGGTTTTTGTATTGGTGGACATTTAGCATTTCGGGCTGCTTTTGAGAAAGAGGTAAAAGCCACAGTTTCTTGTTACCCGACTGGTGTTCCCAGTGGCAAGTTAGGTCAGGGAGTTGCTGATACAATTAAACGAGTGAGTGAAATTCAAGGTGAGATACTGATAATATTCGGTACTCAAGACCGTCATACACCAGAAGGCGATCGCCAAACCGTAGCTCAAGCTTTGGAACAAGAGAGTATAGCTCATCAAATTTTCTTATATGAAGCGGAGCATACTTTCATGCGTGATGACGGTTATCGTTATGACTCCGCTGCAACTACTTCAGCTTGGTCTAAAATAATACCTTTCTTTAATCGTGTGTTTGACAATTAATAGAAAGAAAACACTATTTTTAGTTAATTAATCACAATTATAGTTGGGCAGAATGTACTAGACTTTCCATTTCACTTAGCCCAACTTACATAACTAAAACTATTCTTAGTAAAGCAAAGATGCTGCAACTATTTATGCAGATACCTTATCTGGGAAATATTTCTTGAGTTTTTGCAACTTTGGAGGAATGGAAAATGCACAATAAGGTTGATTAGGATTCTTGTTAAAATAGTTTTGATGATACTCCTCAGCTCTATAATATTCCTTCAAATCAACCACTTCAGTAACGATCGGATTATTAAATGTGCCATTATTATCCAAAGTCGAAATAACTTCTTGAGCAACATCTTTTTGTTCTTGGGAGTGACACATAATAATTGAACGATACTGAGTACCAACATCATTCCCCTGTCTGTTAAGTGTTGTGGGGTCGTGAGTCACAAAAAATATTTCTAATATTTCACGCAGTGATATTTTTTCAGAGTCAAAAGTGACTTTTACTACCTCAGCATGGCCTGTTTTTCCAGAACATATAGATCTATAGTCAGGATTCTTAGTATTTCCTCCAGCATAACCAGATTCTGCCTCTTTAACCCCTGCTACAGAAAGAAAGACGGATTCTACACACCAGAAACATCCACCACCCAATACAATTGTATCTAACATGAATTTTTGCCTCCAAATTTTGGCTATAATTTCCATTAAGTATTATTGTAAACTGATTAGGGAATAGCAATCTTCAGTTCAAACCAGTCATATCAAGTCCGGTAGCATCGGAGTGCGTATCTTGACATCCTCCCGACGCTGCTCTCACGAGACAGCGCGGGATTCCCGGTCCATCGCTGGTAGGGGCTTTCTGTTTCAATGCACCCGCCTTCCGGGATTTACTCCCAGAAGGTCTAAAAGCGCGCTCCACAGACTGACACTGCTCCTCCCGCAGAAAATATTTATACTTGCGTTAATATCTCTATCATGGTGACTACCACACTCAGGACAGTCCCACTCCCTAATATTTAGAGGTAATTTATCTACCACATATCCGCAGTCAGAACAACGCTTGGAACTAGGAAAATATCTATCAATCTTGATTAGTTCCCGTCCGTACCATTGTGCTTTGTATTCTAATTGCCTGACTAACTCTCCCCAGTTAACGTCACTAATTGCTTTGGCTAATTTGTGATTCTTGATCATATTTTTTACTGCCAAATCTTCAACTACAATTAATTGGTTTTCTCTAATGAGTTGAGTTGTCAGTTTATGGCTATAGTCAAGCCTTGAATCCTTAATCTTAGCGTGTATCCTGGCTACTTTGAGTCTAGCTTTTTGGTAGTTATTAGACCCTTTGGTTTTCCTAGATAGAGATTTCTGAGCTAACCTGAGTTTTTTGTAGAGTTTATTGAAATACTTAGGGTTGTTGACTTTTGTGCCATCGCTTGTAGCAATGAGACTACTAATGCCGACATCCACACCAACTTGTTTTTTGAGTGGTTTGAGACTCAAATCTCTGGTGTCGTTGAATCTCAAAGATACAGACCATCTACCCGACGGGTCAAGGTTAACTGTGATCGTGGTTGGTACACAACCTGATGGTAGTTGCCTGCTCCACCGAATTGGTAATGCTTCAGCACATTTAGCTAAATATACTTGACCATCTTCCCACTTAAATGCCGAGCTAGTAAATTCTGCACTACCACCATTTCGTTTTTTCTTGAAATTTGGGTACTTACTACGACCAGAGAAAAAGTTAGTGAAAGCTGTTTGTAAATGCCTGAGACTTTGCTGGAGTGGCACACAACTTACTTCGCTTAGGAATCCTAAGTCTTCCTGCTTTTTCCAATTTGTCAGCATTGCCGAAGTTTGCTTATACCCTACTCGCTCTTGTTTGTCATACCAAGCTTGAGTTCTGGCTGCCAAGGCTTTATTGTAGATTAGTCGAACGCACCCCAAGGTTCTTCGTAGCAGATTTTCCTGCTCTGGGTTTGGATAGAACCTGAATTTGTATGCTTTTTCGACCATTTACCTGTTTGCTAATTAATTTTCACAGCTTAACATATTATCTGTGAAGTATCAACATTGATTGGTTTTCGCGGACGAAGGGGAGCGTCGGGAGAGCGCGGGTCTCCAACCAACGTTTAGATGAAGGTGAAGAAAAAAGAGCGATATTCCTACGCAACACTACCGCGATCGCCACTATGCCAAAAAGCAGCAGTCCTCATTAATATAGAATACAACTATTTCTGCAACTTATTAAACTTCAGGTATATCTATAGTTTTTACTTTAGTCTACCTTTGTGAAAACCGCTAGAATTCAGATTCTAATTTTTTACTAAAAAAAACCTTGCAGGTTTCTAATACCCACAAGGTCTTTTTTTTATTCATTTATGAGAATTGACTATTGACATCCTCCCGACGCTGCACTTGCGTGAAAGCGCGGGATTCCTAACCATCGCGCTCTTAGGTCTTTCTGCTGCCTCTTGCAGAGGAGCTGCGCGCTCCAATGCACCAGCCTCCAAGGCCCTCGCCTCTTTTCGGTCTAAAGGCGCGCTCCACAGACTGACACTGCTAGCCCAGCAGCCAAGTTTTAAATCTAACACACTATTGGCATACACCGCAAAATTGATTGGTTTTTCCTGCGGAATGCGCTCGCATTCATCCCGACGCTCCCCTTCGGGAGAGCGCGGGTCAAGGGCCAACGTTGAGATAAAACTCAACTGTCAAGTCTCAAACACATCAATTTGTAGTAGTAGGTTGAACGAATAGGGATAGTGCCTGTACTGATGCCTCTGGTTGTGCCTCTCCTTCAAAGGTCATTACCTCTGCACCTTCTTCTATCATGTTATTTACAGTCAGTGCATCTCTTCGCAATGTCTGCAATTGTTGGAGCAACATTACATCGTTAGTTTGAATATCTGTGAGGTCTACAAGCTCCCCTGTATTAGTTACAACATCTCCAAATACAGTGTTAGCAGGTACTATATTGCCATTTCCTAAATCCACTAACAGTGTAGGACCGCCGCCTGCAGGAACAGCTTCTACACTTGTAGGTCGGCCAACAGGACTAACACCTATGAGATTTGGAAGAGCAAAGTTAGTGACTCCATCACCACCATATAAAGTTCCTAATACCCGGAATAGAGATTCGTTTCCAGCGATCGGCAGCAACTGACCTTCAAGAGATAAGAATCCTGGAGGAGCTGCAGTACCAGCAAACAAAACTACTTCTCCAGGGAAGAAACCTGCAGGAGCATCCTCTGTTGCAATGATATAAGCCAGTGGTGGACCTACTTGAGCGGATAGACCAGGAAGGCCAGGAGCACCAGCGGGACCTACTGGACCTACTGGACCTACTGGACCAGGAGCACCATCTAATCCTGGAGTTCCTGGTACACCTGCCGGACCTACTGGACCTGCCGGACCTACTGGACCTACTGGACCTACTGGACCTGCCGGACCAGCCAGACCAGGAGCGCCATCTAATCCTGGAGTTCCTGGTACACCTGCCGGTCCTACTGGACCTGCCGGACCAGCCAGACCAGGAGCACCATCTAATCCTGGAGTTCCTGGTACACCTGCCGGACCTACTGGACCTGCCGGACCCACTGGACCTGCAGGACCAGCCAGACCAGGAGCACCATCTAATCCTGGAGTTCCTGGTACACCTGCCGGACCCACTGGACCTGCAGGACCAGCCAGACCAGGAGCACCATCTAATCCTGGAGCACCAGGAGCACCATCTAATCCTGGAGTTCCTGGTACACCTGCCGGACCTACTGGACCTGCCGGACCTACTGGACCTGCCGGACCAGCCAGACCAGGAGCACCATCTAATCCTGGAGTTCCTGGTACACCTGCCGGACCTACTGGACCTGCCGGACCAGCCAGACCAGGAGCACCATCTAATCCTGGAGTTCCTGGTACACCTGCCGGACCCACTGGACCTGCCGGACCTACTGGACCTGCCGGACCAGCCAGACCAGGAGCACCATCTAATCCTGGAGTTCCTGGTACACCTGCCGGACCCACTGGACCTGCCGGACCGACTGGACCTGCCGGACCAGCCAGACCAGGAGCGCCATCTAATCCTGGAGTTCCTGGTACACCTGCCGGACCTACTGGACCTGCAGGACCTGCCAGACCAGGAGCGCCATCTAATCCTGGAGTTCCTGGTACACCTGCCGGACCCACTGGACCTGCAGGACCTGCCAGACCAGGAGCACCATCTAGTCCTGGAGTTCCTGGTACACCTGCCGGACCCACTGGACCTGCAGGACCTGCCAGACCAGGAGCGCCATCTAATCCTGGAGCACCAGGAGCGCCATCTAATCCTGGAGTTCCTGGTACACCTGCTGGAGATAGAGCATGGCAATCAATACAACGATTCTACAAAAATTGTAGACTGAAATTACCAGGTAAAAAGGCGGTGCGACCCCGCGACGACGACAGCTCGCTTGCGGAACGCGCACCAAGAGAGGTTATCCTAAATTCAAGAAGTTCACCCGTTCAATAGAGTATAAAACAACTGGTTATAAGCTATCCCCAGACAGAAAGAAAATTGAGTTTAAAGATGGTTTTAAAGCTGGTGTATTTGAGTTGTGGACTAGCCGTGATTTAGTCTGGTATTCAGAACAACAAATAAGTAGAGTTAGAGTTGTTAGACGTGCAGATAGTTATTATTGTCAATTTTTAGTAAATGTAGAGAGAAAAGAAACTCATAATTTTCAAGGCAATGTAGTAGGAATAGATTTAGGTTTAAATGCTTTCTATACTGATAGTAATGGTGATGTTGTAGAAAATCCTAAGTATTTGAGAAAGTCGGAAAAACGACTAAAAAAGCTACAAAGGAGAGTATCACGTCGCTACGAGAAAGGTAAGAAACCTCAGTCAAATATACGTCGCCAATCCGACGGCTCCCCTAACCACAAAGCAAGAATTCAATTAGCGCGGGCATTTCTCAAAATTAGCAGACAGCGCAAAGACCATGCAGTAAAGACTGCAAGGGCGTTAATCCAATCTCACGACTTGGTAGTCTACGAAGATTTGAAGATTGCTAACCTAGTTAAGAATCATCATTTAGCTAAGTCCATATCTGATGCAAGCTGGTATCAGTTCACCGAATGGTTAGAATACTATGCTAAGTTGCATGGAATTGCTTGTATAGCAGTACCTCCACATTTCACTAGCCAAAATTGTTCAAATTGTGGGCAGACAGTTAAAAAATCTTTGTCTGTTAGGACTCACAAATGTCCTCACTGTGGTTATATAGCAGACCGTGACCATAACGCAGCAAGGAACATTTTGGCTAAAGGGTTAGAGATGTTAGGAGCAATAGTAAACAGTACCGAGGGGCACTCGGAATCTGGGGGAAACCTGAAAGCTACGGGAGAGTCCGACCTCTGGATTAGCGATAGCAATATTTCTAATTTAAGTTGTCTCTATGAGCGTAGAATCATCAATGATGAGAATCCCGCATTGCGTTACTCTGATTTGATGCCGGGAGTATGTCAAAAGTTATTGTTTTCCTTTTTTCTGGCCATCTATATAGAACTCCGTTCCGCTTTCCTACGGAATGCTACACAAACGCGATAGAACTCCGTTCCGCTACGCGAACGCACTCCCACTCACTTATTTTTATTATCTTTATCTTTCATTTTGATTAGCACCTACGCAGAGCGAATCACTTACTTCAAAAATACACCAAAATTTCCTTCAAATCAATGCTGATGTATTCCTTACATATCAATGCTTTTGAGGAATGGCCAAAATAAGCGCTATCGTACCCTTTTTACCCCTATTTTTCCCCCTAAATAGCTCATTTAAACTTTTTTTAGAAAATTCAGTTTAAATTACAAATATATTTTCCAAAAAATATAAGCTTAACTAATATTAACTTTTTTTTACCGAATAATTATCCATTATCCATTATTTCCCCCTACTCCCCTACTCCGCAGATGTCTATTATGAGTGAGTCTACTCTAGAGCAAATTCTTAAATTAGCTACTCAGAAAGCTGAAGCTGTAGAAATTTACTATTTGTCTACTCAGGAAACACCAATAAAATTTGAAAATAATCGTTTAAAATATCTACAAACTAAGGCTCAACAAGGAGTAGCTCTCAGATTAATTTATCAAGGTAGATTAGGTTTTGCTAGTTCTACAGATTTGACTAGAATTGAAGATTTAGTTGCAGCAGCAATTCAAACAGCAAAAGTTAGCGAGATTGCACAATTTCAATTTGCTTCTTCATACAATTTTAATTACCCAAAAAAATTAGAGTGTAATTTACCTCAAGTTAATGAATTAATTACTTCTGGTCAAGAAATTATTGAAAGGATTCATAATTATAATCCCGATATTCTAGTCAATATAGACTTTAATATTCAGAGGAAAAAGATTAAAATTTTGACTAATACTGATGTTTTTGCTCAAAGGTTGAATCAGTTAGTTAATGTTAATATTTCCGGTAACTTAGTCCGGAATGAAGACTTTCTGCAAATATCTACTTCAGATGTGATAAGTGAGCTACCCTTAGATATCAATAAACTACTAGAAAAGTTAATCCAAAAATATCGATGGGCAAAAAATTCAGCTAAGATTACTACTGGAAATTTTCCTGTATTTTTTACTCCCACAGCAGTAGGAAAAGCGATCGCTAGATTATTTAAAACTGTTTTATCTGGACAGTTTGTTGCGCAAAAAGCTTCCCCTCTTACGCATAAAGTGGGAGAAACTATGTTTGACCCCCGCTTTACTCTCTTTGAAGACCCAAATATAGGGCCTGATGCTTGTTCCTTTGATGACGAAGGTATTCCAACTATGGTCAAGACTTTTATAGAAGCAGGCACTTTAAAAAGTTTCTATTGGGACCAACAATGTGCTGCTCGTGCTGGATGCAAGTCCACTGGGAATGGTTTCCGAGATGGACTATCTCAACCAACTCCTAGTTTAGTAAATTTGAGTATTAGTCCTGGGAAAGCTTCTGAAAAAGAATTGATTAGTAATATAAAAGAAGGTTTAATCGTAGACCGGGTATTAGGAGGGGGTCAATCTAATCAATTAGCAGGAGAATTTTCTGTCAATTTAGATTTAGGTTATAAGGTAGAAAAAGGTGAAATAACGGGTAGAGTTAAGAATACAATGGTGGCAGGCAATATTTTTGAAGGATTTCAAAATTTGGTAGATATAGGCAATTTTCCTGAATTAGTTGGCAATAGTTATTATTTACCATGTATTGTATTTCAAAATTTAGGTGTAGCAACAAGAGAGGCTTAGATATGAAAGTGCTTAAAGTTATTTTGATTAGTTTTTTAGCAGTTTTACTATTGAATGGATGCGTTCAATATGAAGTGGGAATAAATTTTGAGAGCCAAAATCATGGTGAAATTGTACAGCATATTAAATTAGCAGATGAGTTAAAGAATTTCAGTGGGAAGATAGTTTCTGAATGGTTAAGAAGTATAGACACTAGAGTTGGTAAATTACAAGGAAAAACAAAAAAAATATCTTCTCAAGAAATTTTAGTTACAATCCCTTTTAATAATGGTGCTGAATTAGAAGAAAAATTTAATCAATTTTTTAAACCTATAGATGCACAAGAATCTGACAATGATGCTGCCGATATTACAGCAGATTTACCTAAATTAGAATCTCATATTGAAGTAAGTCAAAATAATTTATTTTTAGCTCTGCGGAATAAATTAAGCATTGATTTAGATTTACAGTTATCTACATCTAATAGCAAAGTTATAGTTAATCCAGATGAGTTATTAGATTTAGAGTTTCAATTAACTACACCTTGGGGTTTTAGCAATATTGAAGCAACTGAAAATGAGACAATAACTTATCTAAGCGATCGAGAAATTGTCTGGAAATTAAATCCAGGAGAATCAAACTCATTAGATGTAGTCTTTTGGATTCCTAGTCCTATAGGAATAGGTACAATTTTAATTGGTTTATTTGTTTATTTAGGTATAGCTTTAAAATATCAAGTACTTCCAGCTTTAGGAATTATTAAAAAATAGGGCGTTGCTGATTCTGTGTATGATTTGATAATTTTGTATTTTGTATTTTTTGATCTACTTGTTAATATTAACTAATCCCTATTCCCTATAAACTTACCGAAATATTGTGGTTTAAAGCCTCCCCTTTTAAGGGGATAATAAATAAAAATTTTCATAATTAGTCAATCCTCTTCTTTTCAAGGAGAGGTAATTCTAAATTTTTAATTCTAAATTCTTGAATTTCATACCTTAATTCAGCAATGCCAAAAATAGATTAATCAAAATTGATTTTAAACTACATATCGCCTAAAATTTGAGGATTAAAAAATTAAGCTACTGCATCAACATTATAAAATATATTGTCAATCTATACTTTATCTGGTATAAATTAAGTATCGGTAGTTATCAAAATAAATCAAAACAAAAATAATGAGACCGATTAACTTTTTGCTGATTTTTTTAGTTTGTTTAGCGTTGGTTATATTCAGTTTACAGAATACCCAATTAACTACAATCAAACTTATTCAAGGCATTGAATTCCAAGCCCCATTATCTGTAGAACTTGTCATTGCCACAGGGTTAGGAGCTATTTTTGCATGGGTATTTAACTTGTGGTCAAGAATGCAACGTACCATCACAACTTTCGGAGAAATGCGAGAAATTCGTAGCAGAAATAAACGCATTAAGGAATTAGAAAAAAACATGGAACGCTATCAAGAGGAACTGATTCAAAGAGCTAGTTTACCTGCGGCAGAAACTTTATCTGAAACAGCGAAATCTACTGAAGCAGAAGCTTCTAAATAAAACCATAATTAGTTAAGGTAGCAGAAATATAGCTTGAGAGCGATCGACATCTTCTTCTATATGGATATTTGTATTTGAATCATACTAACCTTTGCATTCTTCAAATTAGTTACTCTAAATAGTCCTGCGCTTACTAGAAAGTGCGAGTTCTTAGGTTAACAAATTTCCAAGTTAATCTGAGAATTATTTATATAAAGTATAGGAAAAAACTATAGACATGACAGTTGGAATTCCTCAAGTTTCAGAAACAGTTTCAGAAGGAATTGCTTTACTCACAAACTTAGCAGAAAAGGGAGAAATTAATCCTTGGGATGTTCAAGTAATTGACGTAATAGACCGCTACTTAAGTAAACTAACTCCGGAGTCAAATATTTCTGCAAGTGATGACTTTACAAATTTGTCTCAGTCAGGTCAAGCATTTTTATACGCATCTATATTAGTATGGCTCAAAGCAGATCACTTAGCTAATTCAGAATCATCTGAAACTAATTCAGAGATATCTGAAGAAGTCCAAATTCCAGAAGCAGAAACTTTTGAAACACCAAAAATACCACTAAAACTAGAACAACAATTGCGTCGTCGTGCTGTTGCTCCTTCCCCACGCAAACGTCGAGTCACCCTTCAAGAATTAATCGATCAGTTACAACTGATCAAATCTACTATAGAAGATAGAAAAGTACGTCCCCGTACTCGCAAAACTAGCTCAAAAGCAAGAGAGCAAGCGGCCAGAGCAATTGCAGAATTAGCCCACCAGGAAAATTTAGTAGATACAGCTAGTGACTTAGAAAAGTTCCTTCTAGAAAAATTACCACAGAGCAGTGAAGGTTGCTTTGAATTCGATCGCCTTTTGGAATTGTGGTCTTCAGTATTACAGTCTAAAGCTGAAAATGAATGTACTAATGTCCAAGTCAACTATGACCGAGTAGGTGTATTTTGGGCATTACTACTCCTTTCTGCTCAATCTAAAGTTGAATTATCCCAAGAAGAATTTTATCAAGATATTAGAATCCGTACTATTTCATCCACTTCCGAGGGGCGATCGGTTTTAGAGAAGAATGTTTAATACCTTCTTTCCTAAAACTCAAAATTTGGAACTTTAATTTATATCTGAATAAAACTCTTATTCATTAACTTTTCTCTGAAAAAAAGCGTAGTATAATGATGTACACTTAAAATCTCTATATTTAAAGGAAGTAAGAAGCAGGAAATGAAGTTAACAGCATATAGTTGTGGTCAATCTCCAACTATATTTAATCAGCGTTGCTGAATAAATGTATGATTTCACAGGAGGACCGAGTCAGGAAGACCGAGTCAGGAGTCAGTAGGTAGAAAGGAGTTTTTCAGTGACTAAATAGAAAGAAATAGGTATAATTTGCACTATTGTTTTGGCTGAAAATTCACTTCATTGTTGAATTTCATACCTCAAATCAGGAACGCCATTTAATCTAATTTAAAAAGTTGAAAATTGACCCCCTTACTCTCCAAAGCTTGTATATAAGGATAGGGTTACACGGTGTCAAAAAATTACTCAACCTTCTTCTTTTTTGCCTCTTTCTTCTTCCTCCTAGTTAAATTAAAGCCATCAAGCTGAAAATTAGAAAACGTCCAAGGAAAATTATTTCTCCGGTATTTATACATATCAGCGAGAAAAATGTGTCCATTAGTTGAATGTTTAGCCAAAATATAAACAAAATATTGGTAGATAAAAATTTATCGATCTACCTTTAAATAGGGAAAGTGAAAAATTTTCATTTTGCTTTTCTCTCTGTTAATCTGGGATTTTAACGGAGTGAATAGTGTTAGTTGAGAACACAAATATAAGTATTTTTGACATTTCAAGGTGGAGGAAACTTAAATGAAGGCCATGATTCTGGCAGCTGGTAAAGGAACTCGTGTTCGTCCAATTACTTATCGCATTCCGAAACCAATGATTCCTATTCTGCAAAAACCAGTAATGGAATTTTTGGTAGAGTTACTTCGTCAACATGGTTTTGACCAGATTATGGTCAATGTCAGCCATTTAGCCAAAGAGATAGAAGACTATTTTCGTGATGGTCAGAGGTTTGGGGTACATATTGCTTATTCTTTTGAAGGGCGAATAGAGGATGGAAACTTGATTGGGGATGCACTGGGTTCTGCTGGTGGAATGAAACGAATTCAAGATTTTCATCCTTACTTTGATGATACATTTATTGTTCTTTGTGGTGATGCTTTAATTGATTTGGATTTGACATCAGCTCTTAAGTGGCACAAAGAAAAAGGATCTTTGGCTACTGTGATTATGAAATCTATTCCTCGCGAACAGGTTTCTAGTTATGGTGTTGTGGTGACAGATGAAACAGGGCGAATTAAAGCTTTTCAGGAAAAACCAAAAGTTGAAGAAGCTCTTAGTACCGATATTAATACTGGTATTTATATTTTTGAGCCAGAAGTGCTTGATTATATTCCGTCTGGTGTGGAATTTGATATTGGTAGTCAGTTATTTCCGAAATTGGTCGAAATAGGAGCACCTTTTTATGGTGTGGCTATGGATTTTGAATGGGTGGATATTGGTAAAGTACCTGATTACTGGCGAGCAATTAGGGATGTACTTATGGGGCAAGTGAAAAATGTTTCTATTCCTGGTAAGGAGGTATTTCCAGGAATTTATACTGGCTTAAATGTAGCAGTAAACTGGGATAAGGTGGATATCCAAGGGCCTGTATATATCGGTGGTATGGCCAGAATTGAAGATGGCGCAAAAATTGTTGGGCCTAGCATGATTGGTCCGAATTGCTGGATTTGTAGTGGAGCTACTGTTAGCAGTAGTGTCATTTTTGAATATTCCCGTTTAGGCCCAGGAGTTCGTTTGATTGATAAGTTAGTATTTGGTCGCTATTGTGTGGATAAGACTGGAGCATCTATTGATGTTCAAGCTGCTGCTCTTGATTGGCTAATTACTGATACTCGTCATCCTTTCCCTTGCGATCCTCCTGCTGAACATGAAACTATTAAGGATATTTTGCAGGAAAATGGCGGTTAATTTGTAAGCATTCAGCCATCAGCTATCAGCTAGCCTCCTATGGTCGGAACTTTGTTAACAGCTATGAGTTGTTAGCTCATTATCAGCTCAAAATAGGAATTAGTTTCCAAGGAGAATTAAAACTTATAAAAAAAATTTCTTCAGCTAACCTTAGTAATTTCTTGAATATGTTCATGTATCTGTTTGCGCAGCATTCTGTAGGAAATGCTGAATGCTTAATCCTGAATGCTTACGGTTAATTTGTAATTAGGGTTTGCCTATGGAAAGTCTTTTTGCTTTTTGTAGGAGACAGCTATACTGGAGAAAACCCATCCCTCGCCCCTAACCCCTCCGGTGGAGGGGAAGACAGGAGAAATAGGAATGAGCGAAGAGGTAGGAGCGGGCGTTTTGTAAGAGTGATTTTTCTGCCTAACTATGCGCCTAAAATACGCTCAAATTTGAGCGTGAAGAGCTGAAAACCAGGTACTGAAATTCTACCCTAAAAAGGCTAAAGTCTATATATGTAATGCTTTTAGATTTAATCAGCAAACCCTAATTAAGAAGGAATGGTTGATAATTTTTTTGACTGTGTGTCACCTCTTCTATAGATGAGAATTTTAGGAAACAAGAGTTATTAACTTGTTGAGTTTAAACTTTAGAAATTACCAGAATATAGTTTATATCCACAATAGTTTACGAGCAATATTCTCCTGGTGGCATAATCACAGTTTTTGGAGTATTGTATCAGTAAATTCACTACAGGATTATCAGAAAGAAGTGGCAATTTCTAAGATATTCAAAGGGTGAAAACAATTAAAAACCTAATTTTCAAAAGTTTTATTAGAACAGATAATAGTGAGCTAAACGGTTAACCTACTGTTTATTATGGTCAACAAAAATAAGTAAGTTACTTCATTCAATTTTATATAGTTTATAGCAGAAGGAAGAAGGAAGAAGGAAGAAGGAAGAATGAAAAATTTGACGTTGTCTGAGTTTGAAGTTTTTGATATCTCCTAACCTTTCCTTCCACTGCTATCATAAATGTTGAAAGAGGACTCCCGTTATAGTCTCTCTTATTTAATGTGGAGAGTGTCGAATATCAAGTATGTTAGTTTCTGAGTAGTATAATTCCTAAAGTTAGTATGGATAAAAGGTATTTTACTCCTACTGGATTAACTCTTATTACTAAATGCTGAATTATATCAATGCTAATAGCAGAAGGAAGAAGGAAGAAGGAAGAAGGAAGAAGGAAGAATGAAAAATTTGGCGTTGTCTGAGTTTGAAGTTTTTGATATATCTTGACTTTTCCTTCGACTGTTATATATCAAATATAGCGTTTCTCAAGTTACT
>JAAHGF010000006.1:135517-476277 GCA_010672585.1 Okeania sp. SIO1I7
AGAAGGAAGAAGGAAGAAGGAAGAAGGAAGAATGAAAAATTTGGCGTTGTCTGAGTTTGAAGTTTTTGATATATCTTGACTTTTCCTTCGACTGTTATATATCAAATATAGCGTTTCTCAAGTTACTGAGGTACAGTTTTTTTCTGATTTTCTATTTCCTAAAACATCCAAATTACTACTCCCTACTCCCTACTTCCGCGCAATAAAAGAATTTTGTACCTCACGCTTCTTGGGAATTGCTATACATTAGTTTCTGAGTAGTATAATTCCTAAAGTTAGTATGGATAAAAGGTATTTTACTCCTACTGGATTAACTCTTATTACTAAATGCTGAATTATATCAATGCTAATAGCAGAAGGAAGAAGGAAGAAGGAAGAAGGAAGAAGGAAGAATGAAAAATTTGGCGTTGTCTGAGTTTGAAGTTTTTGATATATCTTGACTTTTCCTTCGACTGTTATATATCAAATATAGCGTTTCTCAAGTTACTGAGGTACAGTTTTTTTCTGATTTTCTATTTCCTAAAACATCCAAATTACTACTCCCTACTCCCTACTTCCGCGCAATAAAAGAATTTTGTACCTCACGCTTCTTGGGAATTGCTATACATTAGTTTCTGAGTAGTATAATTCCTAAAGTTAGTATGGATAAAAGGTATTTTACTCCTACTGTATTAACTATTGTTACTAAATGCTGAATTATATCAATTTTAGGGGATTTGATGGGTGCATCTCATATTTATAAAAATACTTTTTTCCTATATATTCTCTATTCCCTATTCCCTATTCCCTGTTCCCTAAAAGCGATAAATTTTTGGCTTTATTCAAAATTGAGATGCACCCGATTTGATATTAGTTCATAGGGTTGAAATTGAAGGAAGAGGGAAAAAGGTTGATTAACTTTTTTTTGACTTTTGAATTATGTGAAGTGATTGTCTGAAATTTACTCTTAATATCATGTCCGTTTAATAGCGCGAACAAAAATTTTTCTTCTCCTCTTCCTGATTCTTCCCTCCTTACTCTTAACTCCAGACTCCTGACTCCTTAATCTTTATTTATAAGTAGGGTTTGCTGATTAATTCTAACAGTATTGACTGATATTGGTTTGAGCGTTTTAGAATTGAAAAAAGTATCAGCTTTTTGGTGGAAAAGGCTCAAAAAGTTAGTATTTTGGGATGATTATGGCAGAAAAATTGAGAGAAAATTTTTACTCCTACCTCCTCGCTCCCAAGCCATTTCTCCTGTCTCCTGTCTTCCCCTCCTGGGAGGGGTTAGGGGTGGGTTGTCTCCTGTCTCCTACCCCAACAAAAAGACTTTCCATACGCAAACCCTAAGTATTCAACCGGACATAATATAACTTCTTCCTTCTTGCTTTTTAGTTCCTTTTAGTAGTCTTTCTTCTCCCGATCATCTCTTAGATTAGATAAGTGTAACTGCTGAGACTATTCTCATAATTTTGTAGCAGCATTCTTGACTCTTTAATAGTAATTTTTTCTTCTTGTAAAGCTTGCTCAGTTTGACGACGAATACTTTCTACTAAACCATCAGAATTATACTGAACATAATTTAATACTTCTGTCATTGTGTCACCTTTAACAACGTGTTCGATTTTGTAACCTGAAGGGGTTAATTTAATATGCAAAACATTAACATCTCCAAATAGGTTATGCAGATTACCCATTATTTCTTGATAAGCACCTCCAAGAAACATTGCTAGATAGTAAGGTTGAAAATTAGAAGCAATTTCTTTTGGCGAATTTTCTAATGTTTGACTGGCGAAATCTTCAGAATATTTCTTGCTAACTTGAATTTGAAGAGGATGTAATTCTAATAATGATTTGACATCTCGTAGATCGATAAATTGCTCAATTTTTCCATCACTATCGCAGGTAAGGTCAGCTAATATAGCTCTTTCTGTAGGTTCTTCATTTAACCTATGAATAGGCATAATTGGAAATAATTGATTAATCGCCCAACTATCAGGAGCAGATTGAAAAACAGAAAGATTAATGTAATAAATAGATGCCATGATTTTTTCTAGTTCTTCTAAATCATCTGGAATATATTCAGAACCTTTTAATATCTCTTGAATTTTCCGAAAACATCCCCAATAAAGTTGTTCTACTTTGGCGCGATCGCTAATACTAAGATATCCAAAATTAAATAGACTTATAGATTCTTCTTTGAATTGAATTGCGTCGTGATATGCTTCCTGGTAATTATTTTTGTTAATAGATTGATAAGTTTCGTAGAGATTTTGTAGAATTAAATGCTCGTCTTTTTCAACAACTTCAGGTTCTTCTTTTGGAACTTGACTAACTCCTAAAACATCAAAAATTAGAACTGATTGATGAGATGCAACCGCTCTGCCACTTTCACTAACTAATATTGGTGGTAATATATTTTTCTCTTCACAAGCTTCTTTAACTTCTGCCACAATATCATTGGCATAATTCTGCATATCATAATTTTTGGAAGCATAAAACTTACTTTTTGAACCATCATAATCAACTGCCAAACCACCACCGACATCTAAGTATTTCATATTAGCTCCTAGTTGAGCTAATTCTACATAAATTTGACTTGCTTCTCTAATAGCATCCTTAATTACACTAATTGAAGAAATTTGAGAACCAATATGAAAATGTAAGAGCTGCAAAGAATCTAAAATATCTGCATTTTTTAACTGATTAACAACTTGAATTATTTCTGGAATACCAAGACCAAATTTAGCGCGATCTCCTGTAGTTCCTGCCCAACGACCGATACCTTTAGTACTGAGTTTTACTCTAACTCCTACTACTGGTTTAATATTTAGTTTTCGACTAGCTTCTATTACTAACTGTACTTCTTCTAACTGTTCAATCACAATTATTGTTTTCTTTCCTAATCTTTGAGCTAGCATTGCCGTCTCAATATATTCTCGGTCTTTATAACCATTACAAATTATTAGTGCATCTGTCGTATTCAAGGTAGCTATAGCAATTAACAATTCAGGTTTTGAACCTGCTTCTAAACCAAATTTATGAGGCTTACCAAATTCAACAATTTCTTCTACTAATTGACGATTTTGATTACATTTTACTGGAAATACACCACGATAAATATTTTGATATTTATAACGAGCGATCGCCTTAGAAAAACAAGCATTTAACCGCTCAATCCTATCTTCAAGAATATCGGAAAATCTAATAATTAAAGGTAATCCTATATTTCTTTGTTTAATAGATTCAATCAGTTCAAATAGGTCTATTGAACCTCCTAGATCGCCTTTAGGAGAAACTGTAATATGACCAGCAGAATTAATTGAGAAATAGGGATTACCCCATCCTTGAATTCTATATAATTTCTCACTATCTTCAATAGTCCATACTTTTTTTTGTTGAGGGTTTATCCGTTCGATTTCTGTTTTAGAAGTATTAGTTAATGATGTGTTATTTGAAATATCAGAAGTATTTTGATTTATAGTTGACTGTAAATCCATGATGTGTTTTACTTTTAATATACTATAGTTGGGATTATTGTAACTTAATTACTGGTAAATTAGGATAATTAAGTATTAGCGCTAGATATAGTAGCCAAAAACTATAGCACTATACTATAGGTAGTGCTTTCTCCATAATTGTGCCCTACTCAAGAATTAAATTTTCATTCTTACCGAAAAGCTTTGTGAATTTTTTGCTACATAAATATTCAGGGGAGAGGGTTATTACTGGTAAATTCGGATAATTAAGCATTAGCGCTAGATATAGTAGCCAAAAACTATAGCACTATACTATAGGTAGTGTTTTCTCCATAATTGTGCCCTACTCAAGAATTAAATTTTCATTCTTACCGAAAAGCTTTGTGAATTTTTTGCTACATAAATATTCAGGGGAGAGGGTCATTACTGGTAAATTCGGATAATTAAGCATTAGCGCTAGATATAGTAGATAAAAACTATAGCACTATACTATGAGTAGTGTTTTCTCCATAATTGTCCCCTACTCAAGAATTAAATCATCTATCTTAGCGAAAAGCAGTGTCATTACTGATAAACTGAGGTAATTAAGTATTAGCGCTAGATATAGTAGGCAAAAACTATAGCACTATACTATGAGTAGTGTTTTCTCCATAATTGTCCCCTACTCAAGAATTAAATCATCTATCTTAGCGAAAAGCTTTGTGAAATTTTGTCCATACAAATATTCAGGGGAGAGTGTCATTACTGGTAAACTGAGGTAATTAAGTATTACCCCTAGATATAGTAGGCAAAAACTATAGCACTATACTATGAGTAGTGTTTTCTCCATAATTGTCCCCTACTCAAGAATTAAATCATCTATCTTAGCGAAAAGCTTTGTGAAATTTTGTCCATACAAATATTCAGGGGAGAGTGTCATTACTGGTAAACTGAGGTAATTAAGTATTACCCCTAGATATAGTAGGCAAAAACTATAGCACTATACTATATATAGTGTTTTCTCCATAATTTTGCCCTACTCAAGAATTAAATCATCTATCTTAGTGAAAAGCTTTGTGAAATTTTGTCCACACAAATATTCAGGGGAGAGTATCATTACTGGTAAACTGAGGTAATTAAGCATTAGCGCTAGATATAGTAGTAAAAAACTATAGCACTATACTATATATAGTGTTTTCTCCATAATTTTGCCCTACTCAAGAATTAAATCATCTATCTTAGTGAAAAGCTTTGTGAATTTTTTGCTACATAAATATTCAGGGGAGAGGGTCATTACTGGTAAATTCGGATAATTAAGCATTAGCCCTAGATATAGTAGATAAAAACTATAGCACTATACTATATGTAGTTTTTTCTCCATCATTTTGCCCTACTCAAGAATTAAATTTTCATTCTTACCGAAAAGCTTTGTGAATTTTTTGCTACATAAATATTCAGGGGAGAGGGTCATTACTGGTAAATTCGGATAATTAAGCATTAGCCCTAGATATAGTAGATAAAAACTATAGCACTATACTATAAGTAGTTTTTTCTCCATAATTTTGCCCTACTCAAGAATTCAATCATCTATCTTACCGAAAAAGCTTTGTAAATTTTTTGCCACGCAAATATTTAGGGCAGAGTGTCAAATCAGGTTAATCTGTATTGTGTATTCAGAAAATTTTTGAGGAGTATCAGTTTGGAACGCAGCTTCATAGCTATTAAACCCGATGGGGTCCAAAGAGGACTTGTAGCCGAGATTATTGGTCGCTTTGAAAAAAAAGGTTTTACTCTAGTAGGTCTGAAAATGATGATGGTCAGTCGTGAACTAGCTGAACAGCATTATGATGTTCACCGGGAAAAACCGTTTTTTAATGGATTAGTAGAATTTATTATCTCTAGTCCAGTAGTAGCAATGGTTTGGGAAGGTGAAGGAGTTGTTGCGTCTGCGAGAAAAATTATTGGGGCAACTAATCCTCTAAACTCTGAACCTGGTACAATTAGGGGTGATTATGGAATTAGTATTGGCCGTAACTTGATACATGGCTCTGACGCAATTGAGACTGCTCAAAGGGAAATTAGTCTCTGGTTTAAAGAGGAAGAATTAGCCACATGGGAGCCAACTCTGACTAAGTGGATTGTTGAATAAACAGAATAGAGAAGATTTTTCTTATCTAGAGTTTTTGTTTGTTAGCTCTCTAAATCAGGGAGCTAACTCTGTCAAGACCATATAATATTTAAAATCAATCAATTTTAACTTTATCTTTTCAATATAGCAGGAGTATTTGTTTGAAAAAAATCCTCTGCTTTATAAATATAGTAAAACTTAAAATATCAATTATTAACTATTCTGAATAAACTATTATTCGGTTAATAACTATCGCGAATATAGCGACTTTAAATAGCTTTTTAATAAACGTTAGTCTGAGAAAATATATATAAATAACTAGTCAAGCAAAATTAATTGTATAGCAGTTGCTATTACTGCATTTAACATATAAAAAGCTTAAAACTAAGACAAAGCAAGATTTTTCCTTCTTCCTTCTGCTATATATTTGATGTTCAGGTTAAATAGGAAGGAAAATTTATTTTTATATCTACTACTCAAGCATACAAATATATTCTCTACTTCCTACAAATGTTAAATTAATTTTGCACAGGTACTTAAAACTTAGCCTCACTTTTTTTCATATACCTTTTTTTGTGAATAACCTATTTATAGAACCCTTGTAGCATCTTTGCACGCGATATGTGTTTTTGACAGAGGAGTTAGAATAGCTGAATTGCTGAATTGCTTAATTCAGGAGTTCGAGAAATATAACAGGGGAAAAAATTATCCCATATTCACTATATCCTTAATGTTTACTACACCAATAAATAGCTCTCAAATCGGTTCTATATGAAATACAAAAAATTGTGCAAATATACGAATCTCTCCATCTCCCCATCAATTTCTGGTAGGAAACATTAACGTATTTCACATTAGGATGTCTATTAGCTAAAACGCATTGAAATTTTATATTCTCTGTTCCTTCCCTGTTCCCTATTCCTAAAATTGGGATATATAGTCTAGGGTTTACCGATCTAATCTAAAAGCATTAACATATAAAGGTTTTAGCATTTTTTAGTTGAAAAAAGTCCAAGCTTTTAGGTTGCTTAGGTTCAAAAAATTAGCATTTTAGGCTCATAGTTGCGCAGAAAAATCAAGGGACTATTCTTCCTCCTATCTCCTCTATAATTCCCATTTCTCCTGACTTCCCCTCCTGGGAGGGGTTAGGGGTGGGTTGACTCCTACCCTCACCCATAAGACTTTTTCAGCAAACCCCTAGTCTAAATGCTTAAAAGCTTAAAATATTAATAGTAGTTTAACTAATTCTGTATTCTTGAAAATTATTTTTTTTTGTAAACTTCTGTTGATTTATATTAAGAATTTTACGAGATGTTTAAGACAAGAGCAAACCCCACAGCCAAATATATCAAACGGGTAGCGTAGAAGAAGAAGAAAAATTAGTATTTGTTTCAAGTTGTGAATTTGCCAATTACGGGTAAAATATGGAAAATTAACTACAAAATACAAATACAAACATTAGGAGTTTTGAACTATGCCTCTATCTGATACTCAAGTATTAGTTGCTCTAGTAATTGCTCTCATCCCAGGAATCTTAGCATTCCGACTCTCAACTGAGCTGTACAAGTAAAATCTCGGTCAATTATCAAAATTTAAATCTGTCCTCACAGTTGCTTCTCAAGATACAGTAGAATTTTTGCTTTTTAGCAAAACATAAGTATGATTGAGAAGTTAGTATATAAAAACTGTGGGGGCAGATTTTTTCTGGAATAGGAATCTTCAAAAAATGTCTTTGCTGTGAAAACCAAAGGTTACTTCAGTTATCAGTTATCAGTTATCAGATATCATTTATAAGGACTTCTGCAATAAGAAGGTTTGACATCAGGAATATTCTCTTTTTTTATCCCCTTAAAAGGCTATGCTTTATAAACATCTTTCTTCACATAAAACGTAGACATTATAGACAAGTTATGTAGAAGTCTTTAACAGGTTTTTGTAAGAGAAAAAGTGTATTAAAAAGTACATTTTTTTTGATAACTTAAGTAGTTTTTCCTATCTACTATGATTCTTTTTCCCTTCTCCCCTGCTCCCTACTCCCCTACTCCCCTACTCCCCTACTCCCCTACTCCCCTACTCCCCTACTCCCCTACTCCCCTACTCCCCTACTCCCCTACTCCCCTACTCCCCTACTCCCCTACTCCCCTACTACACACAAGGTTTTCAGGAGTTCCTGATAACGGATAGCTTAAAAGGGGAGGCTTTAGAACGCAATTTTTCGGTAAGCTCCATTGATAGATTAATATCTAAATAGAAAAATATTCTAATTAATGAAGCTATCTTGACAAAATTATGCAAGCTACTAAACCTGTAACATTTTCACCAGTTTCTCACAACACTCCTACTCAAGTAAAACCTCGAATCTTTTCCAAAAGAATCAAATCTACCTATCTCGGAATAACAATTGAAACCACACTCAAATTATTTACTAATATTATAATTTCTGTTTGTGTAACATCAGCTTTCTTAAAATTGTGGCCTTATTACCAATCTATTCAAGAAAAGCTACAAGTCATTGAATCTGAAATTGAAGCTACAACAGAAAGACTTAATCAAGAGAAAGCAGACTTTAGTCGTTATTTCGATCCTAGTCAAGCCAAAAGTATTATGCAAGAACAAAGCAACCGAGTAGACCCTCATCAAATACCGATAATTTGGCTAGAAGATAATGGTATTAAACCAAATTCAGAATCTATTAGCTCTAATGGAAGAAGTAGGGGAGTAGGGGAGTAGGGGAATAGGGGAGTAGGGGAGTAGGGGAATAGGGGAGATTGAAGGCTTGAAGTATAGTTATAACCCACATTCCGCATTCTATATAAAAATAAAATGTTGCAATAGTAGGGACGGGTTCCAAGTTAAATTAATGAATCTTAACCAATTAGACGAACCTGTCCCCAACCTAACAATCTAATGCACTTTTTGAAATAATGATGAATATTATGTAGAAACACAAATCCTGAATATTTACCGAGAAACTGTGGTCTAAACCCTCCCCTTTTAAGGGAATAAAAAAAGATAATTCCGTATTTCAATCCCAATGCTTTCCTAGGTCATGCTGCGCAAACAGCTAAAGGTACTAATAAGTGATAACTGTTAACTGATAACTGAAATTACCCCTACCGAAAATATGGAGAAAAAGTCAATTAGGCTGCATTTGCTAATGCAATTTGAGATGTCAGAAGTTCCACAGCAGCTTTATATTGTTTGTCAGCTTCTGTGGTAATTTGGTCAGGCAAAATCGGGTCTTGTTCCACCACAATATCAGGCATAATTCCCTGTTTATTAATATCTGTATGGTTTGGTGTTTCATACTTGGCCACCGTCACTGCCAATCCCGAACCATCAGACAAATCAAACAAAGACTGAATTAACCCTTTGCCAAAAGTTCTTTCACCTACTAACAAAGCACGACCATTATCCTGAAGAGCACCTGCAAGAATTTCACTAGCACTAGCAGTTCCCTGATTAGTTAATACAACTAACGGAGAATCAGTTATGGCCAGTCCCTCAGCATCAAAACTACCAAGAAATCTTTGTCTGTTGACCGTGTAAACAATAGTACCATCATCCAACCATAGACGAGCAATTTCTATGCCAGCTTGTAATAGTCCACCTGGATTATTTCGTAAATCAAGCACATAACCAATTGCCCCTTGCTGCTCAAAACTTTCTATTGCCTGGCTGACTTCTGTTGCAGCATTAGCATTAAATTGACTTAGACGAATATAACCAATTTTTCCTGTTTCCGGGCCAGACTTTAATTCAGCATAGACCGGGTTAATTTCAATAGTATCCCTAATTAGAGTAATGTCTTCAGGTTGGTCGTTGCTTTGTGTCAAAATTGTCAATACTACTGAAGAACCAACAGGACCTCGCATTCTATTAGCAGCTTCATCCAGAGTAAATTCCGAGGTGGGATAGCCATCAATTTCGAGGACGCGATCGCGAGGTTGAATACCAGCAGCTTCAGCAGGAGAACCCTCCAGGGGAGAGATGACTATTAGTTCTCCTGTTTGAGGGTCCAAAGCAATTTGTAAACCCACCCCTGTTAATTCTCCAGAAGTATTAACCTGCAAATTATTGTATTGTTCTGGTTTGAGAAGTCTGGTGAAGGGGTCGTCCAGACTGGCCAACATTTCCTGAATGGCATTATAAGTATCGTCTCTGTTCTTTAGGGGTTTCTTAATTAATTTTTGACGTACAAACCACCAATTCTGATGATTGAAAGAATCATCAACATAAGCCAAGTTAACTATCCGCCAAGCTTCGCCTAATAAACTCTGTTCCTCTGTCAATGCTGATGCAGATGATGTCCAAAGTCCACAACTCAGAATCACTGGTAATATTAAGAGAAATACAATTTGGATAAATCTTTTTTTCATATATATAACACTTATTGCCATATAGCATTATTGGGTAAAATTTATAGTATATGTGAAAAATACTTAATATTCCAAACTTTATAGAAAGCTGACACCTAGATGAAAATTATCCACAAGTTATGTTAAATTTTATAACTGGAGGGTAGGCAAGTAATGAATATATATTTCCTAAGTTATAGTAGACTTGTCTCTGAATTCCTTTGCCAGTTGGTATCATACTTATATTGCTGGTCAAAAGTTTGAGGTAAGTATATCTTCCTAACTACCCCAAAACATAAATTAAAAAACAGCAATATTCATCTAGGATTTTTGGCTTCATGTTCACAAAACAGGTAACTGATTCACCAACTTATAAGTGGTTCGATGAGCGCTTAGAAATTCAAGCGATATCTGACGATATTTCTAGCAAATATGTTCCACCCCATGTAAATATTTTTTACTGCTTGGGTGGCATTACTTTGGTTTGCTTCCTCATCCAGTTTGCTACTGGGTTTGCGATGACTTTTTACTACAAGCCAACAGTAACAGAAGCACTGGCATCAGTTCAATACATTATGACTGAGGTTAACTTCGGTTGGCTAATTCGTTCTATCCATCGTTGGTCTGCCAGTATGATGGTGCTGATGATGATTCTTCATGTTTTCCGAGTTTATCTCACAGGTGGTTTTAAGAAGCCTCGCGAACTTACTTGGGTAACAGGTGTAGTGATGGCTGTAATTACTGTTAGTTTTGGTGTTACAGGTTATTCTCTACCTTGGGACCAAATTGGTTACTGGGCTGTAAAAATTGTTTCTGGGGTACCTGATGCAATTCCATTTGTAGGTCCATTCATCGTAGAACTAATGCGTGGTAGTACAAGTGTTGGTCAAGCAACTTTAACTCGCTTCTACAGTCTTCATACTTTTGTACTACCTTGGTTAATTGCAGTCTTTATGCTACTGCATTTCTTGATGATTCGTAAGCAAGGCATCTCTGGACCTTTGTAAGTTAAGCTATCTAAAATGGCTCGAGAGGACTCCCGGTATAATCTCCGATTTACCGGGATATGAATCGCGACCAAAATCAAAACAGATACTGACCTTGATTTTCAGGTGAGAGTGTCAAAAATAATCAAATACTAGCTCTCGGTGATTACGGAGAAAAAAAAAGATTATGTCCACTTTAAAAAAGCCGGATCTCAGCGATCCTCAATTAAGAGCTAAGTTAGCTAAAGGTATGGGTCACAATTATTATGGTGAACCAGCTTGGCCTAATGACTTACTCTATATATTTCCAGTCGTAATTGTTGGTACTTTTGCTTTGTGTGTAGGTTTAGCTGTACTAGACCCTGCTATGGTTGGCGAACCAGCAGACCCATTTGCTACACCTCTAGAAATTCTGCCTGAATGGTATTTCTGGCCAGTGTTTCAAATCTTGCGTACTGTACCTAATAAATTGTTGGGTATTGTAGCAATGGCTTCTATTCCTCTGGGATTAATGTTGGTTCCTTTCATTGAAAGTGTGAACAAGTTCCAAAACCCTTTCCGTCGTCCAGTAGCTACTGCTGTTTTCTTGTTTGGTACAGCAGTAACTCTGTGGTTGGGTATTGGTGCTACTTTACCAATTGAGAAATCCTTGACTTTTGGTCTATTCTAAGACTGGGATTTCTAAAATAGGACTTCTAAATTAATATTTTACACCCTTTGTTTATTTTCTTGATGAGTACATTTGTAGTTGTGTGCTTGTGTGAATCTTCAAGGGGTGTAAAAGTTTTTTGGGGGTGGCAAATTATGGAATGATACTATCAAAAATTGGTTAAGACTTTGACTAAAAAAACCTAATATTAATCATTCAGGTAATTCTCAAATCATTTATGAATTTATCCCAGTATTTTTAACAGGTTTATTTGTTTAATACCAAATTCAAAAAAGGTAGTTACATCTTAGTTTTTGATTTATTCCTACAATAAAAAAATCTAAATCCCATAAATTCTAACAATTCAACCTTTTTTCCGATTTTTTATTATGTTTTTCTTTCCCTATTCCCAGTTCCCTGTGCCGTGACTGTAGCAATATTTTATGAAATTTGTATAAGTAAAATGTGTTTGAAAAGCTTGATTTTTTTCGTTTTTAACTCTCAAAATATTTAGGGTTTTTATCAAAAATCTTAGTTACTGGGATAGGTCAATCGCTGTGAAATATCTTTTTTTTAGTTGTAATTGTAATATAATTACCAAAAGTCAGATACAGGGTATTTCATATTAGTAAGGTACGCTAATCTACATACACTTTACCATTATTATGTGTAACTCATTTACCTAAAATATGCTGTAAATTATAATTTATAGTTTATATTCATTATCCCTGGTTAAAAGTTCAATATAACTGGCTTTTACTACGTTTTGCTATAAATAATATCTAGAAGTGCTTGGAAATAAAAAATATAAATAATAATTTGGAGATTAATTTGGCTAACAAGGTTAATGAAAAAAAAGGAAATACATTTGTTTTTCTGGAAATTTTATCTCGTGAAGGTGGCATTCAATCTTATGTTAGAGATATTTTCCAGGCTTACCAAGACTTAACAAATTCTACAAATGCTTCTGATTCAGTTCTAGATACTGATATATTATTACTTAGAGATGGATTAGAATGTGAGAATCCCTATCAGTCGAATAGTATAAATTTCTATTATTTAAAAACTCAGCCTATTTGGTTAGGGCGTTTTAGATTAGCAGGAACATTATTATGGTGTTTACTGACAAAACAACCTCAACAAGTTTTTTGTGGTCATATTAATTTAGCTCCCTTAGTTCAAATTTTGTGTGTACCTCTCGGCATTCCCTACACAATTTTCACTTATGGTAAGGAAGTGTGGGAACCACTACCAAATAAATATCAACAGGCATTAAAAAAAGCAGCTAGTATTTTAACTATTAGTCGTTATAGTCGCGATCGCTGTTGTGAAAATAATCATCTAGACCAAGAAAAGTTTCAATTATTACCTTGTATGGTAGATGAGAATATTTTTATTCCTCAGCCTAAACCGAAAGATTTGATTGAGCGTTACAATCTGGAAGGGTCAAAGGTGTTAATGACTGTAGCCAGACTTTGGTCAGGAGACCCCTATAAAGGTGTTGATGTGACGATTCGCGCTCTTCCTATGATACTACAAATATTCCCAGAAGTAAAGTATTTAGTAATTGGAAGAGGAGACGACCAACCACGGTTAGCCAAGTTAGCTGAAGATTTAGGGGTGGAGAAACAAGTGATATTTGCTGGGTTTGTGCCTACAGAAGATTTGGTCAGACATTATCAAGTAGCTGATGCTTATGTGATGCCTTCTCAGGAAGGGTTTGGTATTGTGTATTTAGAAGCAATGGCCTGTGGAATACCAGTTTTATCGGGTGATGCGGATGGATCGGCAGACCCTTTACAGGATGGAAAGTTAGGATGGCGCGTACCCTATAGAGATCCAGAAGCAGTAGCTAATGCTTGTATTGAGATGTTGAAGGGGGAGGACTGGAGGTGTGATGGTAATTGGTTGCGGGAAGAAAGTGTCAAAGTGTTTGGTAGGGTTGCCTTTACTGAAAGGGTAAAACAACTTTTAGGTTTGTGATTAGGATATAAGTAAGGATGGATATTTAAGGAGAGAATGAAGTGAATCAAGGCAATTCAAAGGTATTTAAATTAACACTGGCCAGTATTGGTAATTGGATAATTGTTTTAGCTGTTGTTTGGTTTTTAGGGTCTATAGGTTTGGGATGGTTAGTTAATTCTGTTTTGATATTAATTGGTTTTATATTGATTACACCTATAATTGCATTTATTGGGTTACGTTGGTGGTTAAATCGTAATTTAATTATAGATAAATGTCCTGTTTGTAGTTATGAATTTACTGCTTTAAATCAGACTCAATTTCAATGTCCTAGTTGTGGAGAACCACTTAAGGTTGAAGGGGGTAATTTTAGTAGGTTAACTCCTCCTGGTACTATTGATGTGTCTGCTGTGGAGATTAATGCCCAACAAATTGAAGACTATAAGTAAAAAAATTGATTTATTTAAAATTAGTTTGATAGTGGAACTAAGTTTAACAATTAACAATTAATAATTAATAATTAATAATTACCTCTTCTTTTCAAGGAGAGGATTGAAGCTTAAGGAAAATTTGTTCTTTTTTATCCTTTAAAGGAGAGGCTTTAAACCTTAATTATTCGGTAAAAAATTTTCTCTGAAAGAAAAAGATAAGATATTGGTTAACTAAAATATACTTACTTTCTTTGAGTTAGTCTTGAAAATTAATATTGAGATTTTTTTTAGCTAAATTTATTTTATTTCTAGAGATAGATTCTACAGCAATGAGCGCTGGTATATTTACAAATTGCAGGAGGGGCCAAATAGCTAAAAGTCTTATATGATCAGCAATTTATTCCCCCTGTTGCCTCTCTTGGTGCGCTACCAGGTGCGACTGGCGTCGTCGCGGGGTCGCACCGCTGTTGCCTGTTGCCTGTTGCCTGCGCACAGCGCTATAGTTAGTCTTGTTAAAGTAGTGATATTAGTTAGCACATATCTTTAGTTATTAAGAATTAATCTACAAAGACCGCTACTTAATTTAATACAAAATGAGCGAGACAAAATGAAAGAAGTAATACTGACTTAAGATGGTAAGTTAATAGCTTTTTCTTCTGGTTTAACTAATGCTAATTTGCTATGACATCAATAAAAATTTAGATTTAGATATTGAATATAAGCTTTTATGTATTGTAGGAAAAATTAATTGGAAATGGAGTAGAAAACTGAACCTTATATCATGTCTGGTTGAATACCTAGGGTTTGCGCTCAAAAGTCTTATAGGTGAGGGTAGGAGACAACCCACCCCTAACCCCTCCCAGGAGGGGAAGACAGGAGAAAAGGGAATGAGCGAGAAGGTAGGAGTAAGAATTCTCCCTTGATTTTTCTGTTCAACTATGCGCCTAAAATACTAACTTTTTGAGCGTGAATAGCTGAAAACCAGGCACTTTTTTCCACCCCAAAAAGTATAAAACCTTGATCTGTAAATACTTTTAGATTTAATCAGCAAGCCCTACTTATAAATAAATAGGGTTTACTGAAAAAGTCTTATGGGTGAGGGTAGGAGACAGGAGAAATGGATTGGGAGTGAGGAGGTAGGACTAAGAATTGTCCCTTTACTTTTCTGCCCAACTATGAGCCTAAAATACGCTCCTTTTGAGCGTGAAGAGCTGAAAACTACGCACTTTTTTCGACTCCAAAAAGGCTAAAACCTTTATCTGTAAATACTTTTAGATTTAATCAGCAAGCCCTAAATAAATGATTAGAGAGTAGGGATAAAAAAAGAGATTTGCGATCGCTAGTGAAAGGATAGTTTTTTTTGATAACTAATTATCCGGGAATGATATTATTAATTTCCTTAATTTCCTGATTTACTAATCAATAAATCTGTAATTAAAGGAAGATGATCTGAGCCTAAATTCAAACCTGAATTAGCTCTTGTCTTAACGTTTACAACTTTAATTTCTGAACTTATTAAACAATGATCTATGGGAATTTGAAAAAATCTAGATAAAATATACAATACTACAGAGTTATTAAATTTTGCAGGCCAAGTGGGAATAATACCAAAACCTAAACGACTATTTCTTAACCCAGTTTCCTGTTCTAATTTTTGATAATAAGGAGACCACATAGTTATATTCAAATCTCCTGCAAGAATAACTGGATGATTTAATTGTTGAATATATTTACTAAGTGCTTCTAAAATTTGATTGCGTTGTTTAAAGGTGCTTCTATATATCGGAACAGTAGGATGGGTTGCTATTAAATCAATAGTTTGTTGATTAATGTTGAAGTTAGTAATAATAGTAGGTTTGTTCGGAGCAAAAAATTTTATTGAGTAATCATTGATAGGAAATTTGCTGTAAACTGCAACAATTCCATAGGGAGGTATTCCATAGGTAGACTGAGAGGCAATTGAATTAGGTAAAATATCAGATAATGTTTGTAGATTTTGAAACCAGGTATTAGTAGGTTCTAAAAAAATTGCTATATCTGGATTTTCTTTTCTTACCATTTTGGTAACTTGTGAATATTGAGAATTTCTGCCTCCATAAAGGTTATAAACTAAAATTCGCAGATTAGGAGTTTCTTGGCTAATACCATTTTGATTAATATACCAAGGTAAAATTGGGGTGAGGTTGATAATTGTGCAAAATAGACCTACTAAAAATAATCTTTTTTTGCCTGTTATGGTTAAGCAACACAATAAAATTAAACTAATTACAAAATATTGAACTTTAAAATGAGAAATTAGCTCGAAAATGATACCTTTTTGCCAATAACCTCCTAGAGAAAACAGAGTGGTAATAATAATTCCTGTGGTTAATAAATAACTGATGATTGTTTTTAGTTTATCAAACCAGGATATTTGCATATAGACTTCAGAAAATACTACTTTAGTTGAATCAAAAATCATTCTAATAGGCACTCGCCACCTAGTACAGTAACTATATCACAATTCTTGTAATGTTAGGTTTGGTGATTAAAGAAGCTACCTTTATTAGTAGTTACAGTGGGTTTTCTCCTGAATTGTAGGATAACTAGCTGATAATCTAATTTAGAATAATATATAAATAGTAGCGATCGCTTCTAGATATTATCAGACACATTACAGCATTTTTTCGAGTATAACAGGTACAAACTTTTAAACTTTAGGTCTACTATCCTATGGTCTGCTATCTATGGAGTAATTGTAGCAGTTGCGATTACTTTAATTTGGTACTTTTACAAAAAAAGTATTTTGAGAAAACAAAACCTTCTTGATTCTAAGGATTTAGATAATCTACTTGATAAGATTAAGGATACTAAAGAATTTGTCACAATCACAAAAGGAGCAATACAACTAATCTATGAACATCAAAATAATCTCAATGTTAAACAATTATCATCAGTAGTAAAACGGCTAAAAGAAACGGTGAAACAGATGGAAAAGTTTAAGTCTGATGATGATGTAAAAGTTAATGCGGAGCTAAGAAAAGTAGCAGAGTCTCTTGAGTTACGTCTAATGGAAAAGCGGAGTTTCAAATAACTCAGAAGTTAAAGATTAAAGTATAAATAATGTACTACTAGGCTAATTAGAGTGAAATTTAATTGTACATATTTAAAACAATCTATAAAGGAGTTATTAGATGGAAGTAGAAAGTTGCCGAGTTCATCCTAGTATGTGGAGAAGTAATCCACTTTTATTTATTGCTTATCTGTGTTTGATTTTATTGTTTGGAATAGGACTTATATTCTTACTGATATGGTGGATTAAAAGTAAAAATACAACATTAATAGTGACTGATAAGCGTACAATTTTACAACAGGGTCTACTTAGTAGATACACTAATGAAGTAATGCACGCTCATATCCGTAATATTCAAGTTCAACAGAGTATGATGGAACGTTTGTTCAATACTGGTACTATCAAAATTGCTAGCGCGGGAACAGGGGATATTGAAATTACTGTATCAGGTATTCCTGCTCCTAATAGAATTAAGACGGTAATTGACCATTATCGTTTATGAAGTCTAAATTAGCATAAATTTAAGTTTTAGACACTCACAATTTGGTTCATTAGAACTAATTAAATAGATTTGATATTCATTAGACTTCTTCCAAAAGTCAGGGAATAGGAAATAGGGTATAGGGAGATAAAATTGTTGATTTCATATCTTGAATCGCGTAAATTTATTTATCTATAGTCTGGAATACTAAAAATTAATATTATTTAGTCAGAAGAGAGCCTAAAAAAGTCGATAAAAGCAGGATTTTATAACAGTTAAGCTTTTGCAAATAGTTAATTAGGGAAAGGAATTATGATTGCAGTTTAATTTGTCAATGAACTATTAATAATTAATAATTTTACTATTTACTAGAAATCTTGTGTTGAATAAAAAGTCATGCGTATAGCCGAGCTACCCCCAATAACATTACAGTACCAGAAATTTTAAATACTTACAACCTGAATTTCAGGATTTTTTTTTGAGCTTTTGAAAATGAAGAAAGTTTTTTGATAGCTAATTAATTGATAATTATTCTATTTACTATAAATAAAGTATATCTTGTGTTGAATAAAAAGTCATGCGTATAGTCGAGCTACCCCTAATAACATTACAGTACCAGAAATTTTAAATACTTACAACCTGAATTTCAGGATTTTTTTTGAGCTTTTGAAAATGAAATATAGCAGTTGCTATAGCTTTGAGAGTAAATCTTCTATGTTTCGATAACCAAAGCCTTCTGCTATATATCAATCAAAAGATAAAGATACTTTCCCTCACCACACTCTATCGAACAGGAATTATTTTCCATTGTGCATGAAGTTTACTGGTTGGATTGTCAACATGAACTGTCACGGTATCCTGCGTGACACCCCTAGCAGAAGCAGTGGGAGAACAACCATTACACCGAGCTACATATTGACCTGAGTTAGACTTGAGAGCGTAGTTGCCATTAGGCAGTAACTCTGGAGTGAACTGAACATTAGGGTTATTTGGATCGTCTTTCCTAATAACTAGAAAGTCACGAGTTGCACCATCCACAATACAACCATTACACCGAGCTACATATTGTCCAATGTCAGCCTTAAGAGCAATTTTCCCAGCACTGACAGGAACAACTGTGAACTGAGTATGACCAACGTTATATCCATCTCGCAATGTCACAGTACCAGGAATAGGAACCACAGTTGACTGGCAGTCTCTACAGCGAGCCATAAATTTCCCTGTATCAGCAACTTGCAAAGCCACTTTTCCTTCTGGGACTGCTTCTGCTAAGGTTTCAGTTAAGGTCAGAGGTCCAATAGCTGCCAGGGTTAATATTCATGTAAACCACTTTTTCATTTTATGTGTACTCCTTTTTATGTTGAAAAAAAAATCAACTAAATGGGCGAGCAACCACCATTACTTCTATATTATCAGAATATTTCACTTTATCGTGACATACTCCCACACTAAGCTGATGCTATAGTGTGAGCTTCTCGTTTCGCAGCCCCGGTATCCCGTCGGGCTCCACGAGCTTTAAGGACGGAATGCCCTGCCGCCCTATTTTTTATATTTATCGCTGCATTCGTATCATGATCGATCACAATACCGCAATGCGGACAAGAATGAGTTCGTATGTTTAATTTTTTGGGAACTTTTTCCCCACAGTTTGAGCAATCTTGGCTGGTATTTTTGGGGTTTACTGCTATAGTCTTCTGTCCAGCATTTCCAGCTTTGACAGTCAAAATAGACAGAAATTGTCCCCATCCAGTATCGTTAATTGATTTACTCAAACTGGTTCTTGCTAGCCCTTTAATATTTAAGTTTTCGTGGGCAATAACTTCAGCTTTTAATAACAATTCATTAGCTGTTTTGAAATGAAAGTCTTTACGTTTATCGGCTACCTTTTTGTGTTGTTTCGCTACAGATATAAGATCTTTTAACCATCTTTTACTACCTTTCTTTTTACGAGATAAACGTTTCTGTAGAGTCTTTAATCGCTGCTGAGATTTTCGATAGTATTGGGGTATGGGGACAGATTCTCCTTCACTTGTTACTAAGAATTCCTTCAGTCCCATATCGATTCCCAGAGTGTTTTTTAATGTAGGTTCAACATTAAAAGTCAAAGCTGGAACTGATTTGTCTTCTAGGGATAAAGTCACATAATAACCATCAGCTTTACGACTAATAGTCACAGTTTTAATTATAAAACCTTTTTTTTAGAACTAATTAAATAGATTTGATATTAATTATAAGTTGCTAGGTATTATAAGTTGCTAGGTAAAATCCAAATAAAAATTATGATAGTAAGTAAATTTTTACATGAGCATTTCCTGCGGAATGCTGCGCAAACAGCTATTAACTGTCAGCTCTTAGCTTTTTAATAAATGAAGCAAGCATCTAAATTTATAAGGGTTGATTCTAAATTCAGGTTTTGTAATTGTATGAAAACTCTTAATATTAATTTCTCCTCTAATAGACATCTCCAGAAAAGAGGGAGTACGCAGTAGGCAGTAGTGGGAAATAATTGATAATTTATGCATGATAATTGATTGGATTTTTTATTATCGGAGATGTCTAATAGACTAAGTAGTTTAAGTAATTATTAGGAAGCTGAAAGCTGAAAGCTGACCGCTGAATGCTCAAAAATATTAAAAGAATCCGCAGAGTTTCAATATCTTAATTTTAATTCTTAAAATATAGACTGTCAGTTATATAAGTCAGGATTTGAAATTAATGGCACGTTTAGCACTACTCAGCACATCAGATAAAACAGGTCTCATTGATTTAGCAAAAAGTCTAGTTACAGAATTTGACTATGAAATAATTAGTAGTGGTGGTACTGCTAAAACTCTGAAAGATGCAGGAATTTCTGTGACAAAAGTATCTGACTATACGGGATTTCCAGAAATTCTTGGAGGTAGAGTTAAAACATTACATCCTCGGATTCATGGAGGTATATTAGCAAGAAGAGATTTAGAGCAAGATATAGAAGAATTAAATGCTAATAATATTCGACCCATTGATTTAGTTGTAGTTAATTTATACCCCTTTGAACAAACAATTTCTCAACCGGGAGTTACTCTAGCAGAAGCAATTGAAAAAATTGATATTGGCGGACCAGCAATGTTAAGAGCATCAGCTAAAAATTTTGCTCATCTGACAGTTTTATGTAACCCTAATCAATATAATTCATACTTGGAAGAACTACGGAAAAATCAGGGTGAAATATCATTAGAATTTCGTCAAAAATGTGCCTTAGCTGGATTTAAACATACAGCAACTTACGACCAGGCGATCGCTACTTATTTACAAGAGCAAGAAACAACTTCTGAACAGGAGAAAGAAACGTTTTTACTCTCTGGTAAAAATATTAAATCTCTGCGTTATGGAGAAAATCCTCATCAATCTGCTACTTGGTATCAAAGGGGAATTATTCCTAGTGGGTGGGCGGCAAGTAAAATTCTTCAAGGTAAAGAATTAAGTTATAACAATTTGGTAGATTTAGAGGCAGCGAGACGTATTATTACGGAATTTTCTGATGCTCCGACTGTGGCAATTCTTAAACATACAAATCCTTGTGGAATTGCAATTAGTGAAACTCTTTTGGAGGCTTATGAAAAAGCTTTTGCTGGAGATTCGGTTTCTGCTTTTGGGGGAATTGTTGCTTTGAATAAGTCTATTGATGCTCCTACTGCTACTGCTATGACTAAGACTTTTTTAGAGTGTGTAGTTGCTCCGGGATGCGAACCAGAAGCGGAGGAAATTTTTCAGAAAAAATCTAAGTTAAGAGTGTTAATTTCACCAGATTTAAAACAGAGTCCGTCGGAAACTATAAAGGTAATTGCTGGTGGTTTTTTAGTACAAGCTGCTGATGATGTAGTAGAAAATTCTAGTGATTGGAAAGTTGTTACTGAAAAACAACCGACTCCGGAAGAAATGGAGGAATTAATGTTTGCTTGGAAGGTGGTAAAGCACGTTAAATCTAATGCTATTGTTGTGACTAAAAATTTAGCAACTTCTGGTATTGGTGCTGGTCAAATGAATCGAGTTGGGGCAGTAAAAATTGCTTTGGAGCAAGCAGGAGAAAAGGCTATTGGAGGAGTATTAGCTAGTGATGCTTTTTTCCCTTTTGATGATTCGGTAAAAACAGCAGCAGCAGCAGGAATAACTGCAATTATTCAACCAGGTGGTAGTATGCGAGATAAAGATTCTATTGCTGCTGCAAATGAGTTAGGTTTGGTAATGATACTAACTGGAATGCGTCATTTTTTACATTAGAAAATGAATTATAAGTCTAAGCATTTCCTACAGAATGCTGCGCAAACAGCTATTGTTCAATAATGGATAATTGATAATTACCTCTCCCTAAAAGAAAGAGGATTGAATAAAAGGAAAATTTTTTCTCTCTTGGTCGATTGGATATGGTTAGGAAACCCATCCATCCCACCCTACGGGAAGCTGCGCTAACGACCGCTTGTTTCTCCTTTAAAGGATTTAAATCTTAATTATTCGGTAATTAATAATTGCTTTTAAGGTTTGGAAAGAGGACTTTAGCAGTAACTTTTTATTCTTTCTCAATTTCAAAGATTGCTTTTAGTCATACCCAAAATTAATGGCTGATAGCTAATAGCTGACGGCTAAATACTTACTTATAAGTAAAAGTAAGATGGGTAAGTTTTGACAATGAGCTATGAATAATTAATAATTACCTTTCCTGAAAAGCAGATGATTGACTAAAAGGATTTTTGTAAGCATTCAGCGGTCAGCTATTCCTACGGAATGCTGCGCAAACAGCTTTATTACCTTTAGTGGGCAATTTAAACTCGTTGTTCTTGTGTTTCAATTCTTTGTTCAAAAATGCAGTAGAAGTTAAGCAAATACTTGGTTCATTGATTTTTATTGCGCTCGAGCTGACTGCTAATAGCTGAATGCTTACGGATTTTCTTTGTTTTTCCTTGATGCGTAGAGGTTTTATCGCAATTTAATGTATAGCAGTTGAAGGAAAGATTAGGATATATCAAAAGCTGAAAACTCAGACAAGTAAGATTTTTCCTTATTCCTTCTTCCTTCTATTATAAAGTTGCACATAATAAACTTAAGTAGAGCATGGTGAATTATTACTACTTTTTTTTGATTATTTATCCCTTAATTTTCAGATAGTCTACACAACTTAAATAGAACTGGTATCTGAGTAGAGTCTGTGAGAAAATCCTTGTTAATTGTTTTTCTAGGAATTGATGACAATGATACTTTCAACAATTAATAATTAGGGTTTTCGTATGGAAAATATAAGTGCTAGGGGTAGGAGTCAATCTACCCCTAACCCCTCCGGTGGAGGGGAAGTTAGGAGTCAGGAGAAACGGGGGAATTTAGAGGAGGTAGAAGTAAGAATTATCCCTCAATTTTTCTGTCCTTGATTTGCCCAAAATGCTAACTTTTTGAACGTTTTATACCAAATTGATAAATGTTTGCTACAAATATCTAGGGTATTTATTAGGAGTCAACCCACCCCTAACCCCTCCGAGGAGAGGAAGTCAGGAGTTAGGAGTCGTATAGGAATAGCTTTAATACCATTTTTTACGGCGTACATTATCTTTTTTTCTCAAAGGGACATCTCCTATCAATTATTTTTATCGCTCTTATTATTGGTAACATTCTTTCTTCAAATTGGTATTAGACCAAAACAAGCGCACTTTTTTGGAATTTCAGAAGGCTAAAACTTTTATCTGTCAATGCTTTGATAACTAATCAGCAAACCCTAATTAATAATTCACAATTACCTCTCCTTGAAAAGAAGAGAATTGACTCAAAGGAAAAATTTTTCTTGTTGATTCTTTAAAGGGGATAAAAAGCTGTCGATATTCGGAGTTTCTCGTAGGGTGAGATGGTGAGAAAACCTCGCTATATCCAATCGACCAACAGAAATAAAATTCAGTATTTAAAGCCTCCTACTTTAGTAGGAAATGCTTACGGAGATACTGTTAACTGATAACTGATAACTGATAACTGAAATGACATTTACTCCACCACAAAATTTACCTCAAGAAGTAAAAATCAACCTCTTATTAACAGGAGGACATCAATATACTATTTATCTCAAATCTGATGCACCATTACTCCAACTTTTAGCCAAAACACTATTATCTAAACATCAAAAAACAGAAAATTCTACTCTATTTCAAATTCCCATAGGAGAAGGTCATTCTGCTTTATGTTTTCCTAGCGAACATTTAGTCGGAATGGTGACGGAACCACCAATATATTTGCAGCATTTACAGTCACAAGATACTCAATCTAATATCAAAACTTCTACTCCTCCTCCACCACCGAAAATAGACAATTTAGAATCTCGTTATTTACTCATAGAAAATTTTCTCACCCAATCAGAAAATCAACAACTATTTAATTATGTTTTGCAAAGACAATCTGATTTTGTACCAACTACAACATCAACTAAAGCAGAAAATTATCGTCGCTCTTTAGTATTACACTCGTTCCCAAAATTCCGAGAATTAATAGTCAACAGAATTCAAGAAGTTTTACCTGATGCGTTAAAAAAGTTAAATATCCCAGAATTTTCAATTGCCGAAATTGAAAGTCAGTTAACAGCTCATAACGATAATAATTTCTATAAAATTCACAATGATAATGGTTCTCCGGATACTGCTACTAGAGTTTTTACTTATGTTTATTATTTTTATCAAGAACCTAAACCATTTACAGGTGGTAATTTAATAATTTACGATAGTCAAATTAAAGGAAAATATTATGTGAAAGCTGACACATTTAAAACTATAGAACCTAAAAATAATAGTATTATATTTTTTCTAAGTCGTTATATGCACGAAGTTTTATCAGTAAGTTGCCCCTCTAAAGCTTTTTCAGATAGTCGATTTACTATTAATGGTTGGATACGGAGAAATAATTAATAATTAATAATTAATAATTAATAATTAATAATTACAGCATATTTCGGGCTAACAAAAAGTAAGCATTTCCTGCGGAATGCTGCACAAACATCACTTTTCATTCTCCTTGAATACTAATTCCTTCTTCCAAGATAATGACTTAATAACTCATAGCTGATATCTGATAGCTGACCGCTGAATGCTTGCATATTATGTTGTCTGAGTTCTCAGCTTTTGATATATCTGCGCCTTTCGCTTCGACTACTATATAATTTACCAATAAATAATCTATTAGCTGCCTTAAAATTTCTTTGATATTGAGTCTTTAAATAGTAAAAGATTCTAAATTTCAATTAATCAAGGAATAAAAAATCAAACAATGACCAAGGTTAGCTGAAAGGACTATTTCATTGCTAACTTTTTATTCTCCTTGAATGCTAATTCCTTCTTCCAAGATAATGACTTAATAACTAATAGCTGATAGCTGACTGCTGAATGCTTGCATATTATGTTGTCTGAGTTCTCAGCTTTTGATATATCTGCGCCTTTCCCTTCGACTACTATATAATTCACCAATAAATAATCTATTAGCTGCCTTAAAATTTCTTTGATATTGAGTCTTTAAATAGTAAAAGATTCTAAATTTCAATTAATTATGGTACTTTATTTGTAACTTTTGATTATCAAACTTGATTCTCAGAACATATCTATAAATTTGTAGGACTAATCATGATCAGTGACAAAAATAATCAAAATCTGATTAAATCAAAATGTGTAAAAATTGAGAATTTTTTAACAGAAGTAGAAAATCAAAAAATTCTAGCATCTGTAATTAAACTAGAAGCATATTTTGAAAAAAGTACTACTAGCATAAATGACCCTGAATTTCGCAAATCAAGAGTCTTGCATTTAGCGCCTATTTCCAAAGCTAGAATTAGTAATCGAATTAAATTAGTTTTACCTCAAGTTTTATCGAAACTGAATCATCAAATATTTCCAATAGCTAAAATAGAAGGGCAAGTAACAGCTCATAATCATGGTCATTATTATCAAGCTCATAATGATAATGGAATGCCTGAAGTTGCTAAAAGAGAAATTACCTACATTTATTATTTTTACCAACAACCTAAAAAATTTTCTGGTGGAGAATTAGTTCTATATGATGGAAAAATAGATAATAATTATTATACTCAGGCAAATTCATTCAAAAAAATTGCACCTATAAATAATACTATTATTTTCTTTCCTAGTCGTTATTGGCATGAAGTTTTACCAGTAAATTGTCCTTCTAAAACTTTTGCAGATAGTCGCTTTACTATTAATGGTTGGATCTGGATAAATAATGAATAATTAATAATGAATAATTAATAATGACCTTTCCTTGAAAAGAAGAGAATTGACTAAAAATATTTTTTTTCTTTTATCTTTCTCCTTGTAGGGCAAAAATCCGGATAAATAATGAATAATTAATAATGAATAATTAATAATGACCTTTCCTTGAAAAGAAGAGAATTGAACTTGATTTTTTTTTCATCCCCTTTAAAGGGGAAGCTTGAGACCTTATTTTTTGGTCAAGGAAAGACTTTACATATAATATATAGCAATATGATTTTAGTTGTGAAATATTGAATACTTTTGTTTTAGGGAATAGGGAATAGGGAATAGATAAAAAACGAATATATAAGAATAAGAAAACTGCTATATTCTATGCTTTAAAGGAAAACCTCAATTCTCACATCTGATTCCTGATTGCTATAATATCCGGATGATTAATTATCCGATGATTAGCGGAAGACGGAGTCAGGAGTCAGGAAAAAGGAAGGATATGAACAATTAATAATTAACAATTAATAATTAATAATGACCTTTCCTTGAAAAGAAGAGAATTGACTAAAAATATTTTTTTATTTAATGAGGTAAAAAAAATTGGTAAGCATTCCGGAGGAAATGCTTACAAAATTTGATAATTTCCGAAAAAAACCTACTATTGCGAGATAATATTTAGATAAATTATGAAATATTTTTTGTCTGTCATTTTGTCCGTCATTTTTGTGACAATAAAATCCCTCTTATAGCAATTCCTATGCTGGTGAGGTACAAAATTCCTTTTTTTAGGGAGTAGGGAATAGGGAGTAGGGAGTAGGGAGTAGAACATAAGAAAAACAACTGTGCCTCAGTAACTTGAGAAACGTTATATTACCTAAAAATTGTGGTATAAAGCCTCCTATTTTAAGGGGTTGAAGAAGGAAGAAGGAAGAAAGAAGAAGGAAGAAAAAATGGATGAGGACTCAAACTCCAACCAATTTTCAACACCGTGTAGACGGAGGGGAATTCAACCCAAAATAATAAAGATAAAAAAATAGAATATTCCTAATTTCAAACTTCCTTATTGCAGGAGGTACTGATAACTGATAACTGAAATGACCTTCTTTTATTCTCAATTTATATCTCAAATGTCAACTCTGTATATGCTAAAATGCTATTTCTGAAACCAGAGAAATTATAGAATTATGGCAAGTAAATTTTCAGCAACTAAAATGTTTAATATGTCTAATAAACCAACTATTTCAATGCAGATGATGTGGGTCGGCTTAATCATTACAGTTTTATTTATATTAATTGCTATTTTATCTCCACTTTTAGAAAATTTAGACTTGCTCCAAGACCCACAAGAATTTCTTAGTAACCCCATTCATCAATCACCATCCTTTGAACATTTATTTGGCACAAATCGTCAAGGTTATGATGTATTTTCCCGAACATTATTCGGCGTACAAGTTGCTTGGCAAGTTGTAATTTTAGCCACAGCATTAAGTTTAATTATTGGTGTACCTCTAGGAATGGTAAGCGGTTATCTTGGCGGTAGAATTGATAAGGTTTTAATATTTTTTATGGATACTGTTTATACTTTGCCAGGATTATTACTTTCAATAACTCTAGCTTTTGTTGTGGGAAAAGGAATATTAAATGCAGCGATTGCTCTGAGTATTGCTTATATTCCACAATATTATCGAGTAGTTCGTAACCATACAGTTAGTGTAAAAAATGAACTTTTTATTGAAGCAGCAAAAGCGATGGGTGCTAATACTTGGAGAGTATTAACTCGTTATTTATTTCTTAATGTTATTCAGAGTGTGCCTGTATTATTTACTCTTAATGCTGCGGATGCAGTTTTAGTATTAGGAGGATTGGGATTTTTAGGATTAGGATTACCTCCTGAAACTGCTGAATGGGGAAATGATTTAAGGTTAGCTTTAGATGCTTTACCCACAGGTATTTGGTGGACTGCTTTTTTCCCTGGTTGTGCTTTAACTTTAATGGTAATTGGTTTATCTTTATTAGGGGAAGGATTAAATGAGTTTGTTAATCCTAAGTTGAGAAATTAATGAAGAAGGAAGAGGGAAGAAGGAAGAGGGAAGAAGGAAGAGGGAAGAAGGAAGAAAGAAGAAAGAAGAAGGAAGGTTGATTATTGATATTTTGGGGTGCATCTCATATTTGCAAAAATACTTTTTTCCTGTATAGTCCCTGTTGCCTTTCGGAACTGTTGCCTAAAAGCGATAAATTTTTGGCTTTATTCAAAATTGAGATACACCCATATTTTGTTGTTTTAGATATTCTATAAGTCAAGAGTAGTAATGGCAGTTGCTATAAAACCTAGTATTGGACTGTTTAATCTTAAATGTTGCTAATAGCAAATTTTTAAGAGATAACTTCTTCTATAGCGTTTTCAAATGAGATGTCAAACAAGAATTGGTTATTTACTAAAAGTAAAAAGTCCGGCAAACCTTCTTACCGAATAATTAAGATTTAAAGCCTTTCCTTTAAAGGAGAAACAAGAAAAAATTTTCCTTTGAGTCAATCTTCTTCTTTTCATGGAAAGGTAATTGTTAATGATTAATTGTTGAACTGTTGCACGTTGCCTAAAAGCGACCAGTTTTTTTACGCAACTCAAATGAAATTACTATAGTTGTAATGACAAATCTAAAGCACTATTTTAGCTGAAACAGTTTACCGAATAATTAAGATTTAAAGCCTATTTTTTAAAAAAAAGCGGTCGAGGGATGGCTAGGTTTCCTCGCTATATCCAATCGACCAAGAGAAGAAAAAATTTTCCCTGCTGCGTCAATCCTCTTCTTTTCAAGGAGAGATAATTGTTAATAATGAATAATTAATTATTCATTATTAATTATTCATTATTAATTATTCATTATTCATTAATTACCATCTACCAAAAGCACCCCATACTGCCCCAGAAATTATGCCCCAAATTGACCCAATACCTGCACCAACAATTACTCCTCTAAGTAAAGTAACTTGACGAATAATTCCTAAATTTAAAAATAAATTATTGCCCACAGTTATAAACAAAATAGCTCCAATAATTCCCCAAGCGATCGCCGTCAAAAAACAACCCCAAATTGCTCCAACAATTGCACCTCTTATCCCAATTAATTCTAATGCTAAAGGTAAAGGAGGAGCCATAATTAATCCACCTAATATAATTCCAGATATTGCTCCACCAATAGCACCATTACCACCACCAAAAATTACTGTAGCTATTAATAGTTGAGGCAAGTTACTAGAAGTAATATCAATATTTGCTTGACTCCAAAACAGTAGACAAACTGTGGCAATTATACCTACAATCGTGCCAAAAAAAGAACCCCAAATTGCACCTAAAATTGCTCCAGACTTACCCCAAATTCTCACACCTCCCAAAAACATAGGAGGTTTAAATAAACTCCAAACAAAACCAAAAGTTGCTCCCAGAAATGCTCCTGATATATATGCTCTACCAAAATTAGCATCCCGATTTAATATTGCTAACATTAGTCCTCCTATAGCACCGCCCAGGAAAAAGCCGCCAATAATTCCAAATATTATATAATTTTTGCTAAATTCATCTTGTCTTCCCATTAATGATTTCCAAATTAAGCTAATAATAGTACACCACAAGATACCCATTAATAATGCACTTATAATGGTGGCTAAATTTTGATTAATTCCTATGGATAAACCAGCCAAAGTAGCACCAAATAAAATACCCCAAACAGTACCACCAATTGTGCCCCAGATTATCTTATGAACTATATTTGTCTGATTGCTAGGTAACTCTCTCATAATTTTTATTGTTGCTACAGCATGAAGGTTTTAGATGTTAAGTTTTAGGTAGCTCAACTTTTTTTACCTCATACCTACCACCTAACACTTACAACCTTATTTTCAATTTAAGCTACTACTTAAAATCTTCTCCAATAAAGTACTAGAAATCCTGAAAAATCATCTTTACTATCAGGAATTAAAGCATAACGAGACCTACTACCACAACGCCTAGTACCAATATTCCAAGAACCTCCTCTTACAACTTTATATAAATTTTTTTCATATTCTCAAATCCTACCATCTGATGGTGCAAAATTATAATTATCATATAAGCATTCAGCGCAGCATTCCCCAGGAAATACTTACCTTTAACTTGGTAATCTTTGTAGCCTCTGTATTGGGATAAATCATCATAAATTTGTCATTCGTAATGTAAGCATTCAGCTATTAGCACTCAGCTTTTAGCTGTTTCATAAATAATGAATATACACTCTCCCTCGTCAAGGTCAGTTTTTTTCCAATACATCGAATAATTAAGGTTTAAACCCTCTTATTCGTTGAATAAATAAAGCAAACAATCCTGTTCCTCAATCATATTCATTTTCAGAAAAAGTAATTATTAATTCTTAATTGTTAATTATTAATTTTTGAACTGGAGTAGTTACCTGAATTATTACCAAAATCAATCTATATGAGCTTCAGCAAAATATAAACAGTTTTATATGTAAAAATTTTGATAATTATTATTGATGGATTATCATCTTTAATAACTTAACCTTTATTGATACTAAAGATGATATGGGTACATCTCAATTTTGAATAAAGCCAAAAATTTATCGCTTTTAGGCAACAGCTCCGGAAAGCAACAGGCAACAGGGAATAGAGAATAGGGAATAGAGAATATATAGGAAAAAAGTATTTTTGCAAATATGAGATGCACCCGATGATATGATAGTTAAAACTTATTTTTGATGATATTTTATGCATAATCAAGAACCGCCCAAAATTATTAAACAACGTCTGCAATATCAAGGCAGAAAATTTAACTTTGACGTTAATTATATGCGTTTACCCAATGGAGTTGAAGGAGACTGGGAATGTATTCGTCATCCGGGTGGAGCTTTATGTATTCCTGTTACTTCAGATGGAAAATTAGTCTTAGTAAAACAATATCGATTTGCCATTAAAGATAGGATTTTAGAATTTCCAGCAGGTACAATAGAAGAAAATGAAAATCCTGCTGATACTATCAAACGAGAAATAGAAGAAGAAACAGGTTATCGCGCTCATAAATGGCAAAAGTTAGGAGCATTTCCTCTCGCTCCTGGATACTCGGATGAATTTATTTATGCTTTTTTAGCAGAAGATTTAGAAAAATTGGAAAGTCCACCAGCGCAAGATATTGATGAAGATATAGAAACAGTTTTAATGACGCCTCAGGAATTAGAAAAGGCTATCTTTGATGGAGAAATTGTTGATGCTAAGTCAATTTGTAGTTTATTCTTGGCGAAACCATTTTTATCAGGAAATAAGAAGTAAGAAGGAAGAAGGGGTTTAGTTATCTAGGCGATGAGTTATCTATAGCAGAAGGAAAAAGCTTGGGTTGTCTGAATGTTAAGTTTTTGATATTTCCTAAGCTTTGCTTCGAGTGCTATCTTAACCAAGAATTTAGTATCAATGCCTGAAAATTGGTATTAAACTTAAAATTAAATTTTCATCTTTCCTTTTCCTTTGAACAAAGCAAGCAAATAACAAAAATGAAGACTGTAAAGGAGTACTGATAACTGAAATGACCTCTCCTGAAAAATAAGAGGATTAACTAAAAAGACAAAAGAATGATTTTTTTCGTGAAAATGAGAGACTTAAAGCCTGAAATAATTAATCATTAATAATTTTGTTAAATCGAGATTATAGCTGAATTGGAATTACTATAAACCTAAGCATTCGACAGGAAATGCTTACCTACAAACAAAAATTTTCTAATTAACAGTAAACTTAAAATTATAGCAATCTAAGGAGAAATCAAAAGCTTAAAATTAAGACAAGGTAAGATTTTTCCTTCTTCCTTCTTCCTTCTTCCTTCTTCCTTCTTCCTTCTTCCTTCTGCTATAACAATAAAATTAAAATAAATGTCTAACTTAATTCTCTTTTGGCATCGACGCGACCTACGCATTTCAGATAATATCGGACTTACACAAGCATCTCAACAAAATCAAAAAGTAGTAGGTATATTTTGCCTTGACCCAAATATTCTCAAACGAGACGACATTGCCCCTGCAAGAATAACCTATATGATTGGTTGTTTACAACATCTACAAAAACGCTACCAAGAAATAGGAAGTCAACTATTAATACTCTCAGGAAAACCTGCAGAAGCTATACCAAAATTAGCAACTTTTCTAGAGGCAAAAGCAGTATATTGGAATCTAGATGTTGAACCTTATAGTAGAGAACGCGACCGCCAAGTTACTGAAAATTTAGAAACAGCAAATATTCAAGTAAAAACATTTTGGGATCAACTACTCCATTGCCCAGAAGAAATATTTACTTCTACCAAAAAACCCTATAGTGTCTATACTCCATTCTGGAGAACTTGGAGTGGCAAAAAAAAATCTAACCCAGTCAATACTCCCCTACTCAAAGGATTAACTGAAGAAGAACTTCAACAAACCAAAGAAGTAGCAATTATTGATTTACCTACTGCGAAAGAATTAGGATTTAATTGGGAAAACCCACTCATTCTCGAACCCGGAGAAACTATAGCACTAGAAAAATTAGAAACATTTTGCCAAGGGGAAATATACTCATACCAACAACAACGAAATTTCCCTAGTATTGATGGTACATCCCTACTCAGTCCTGCCCTAAAATTTGGTGCTATTGGTATTCGTACCGTTTGGGCAAAAACTCAAGAATTAATAGAAAATTGTTCTAGCGATGAAGCATTTGAAAATATTGAAACTTGGCAAAAAGAAATAGCATGGCGCGAATTTTATCAATATGTTATGTATCATTATCCCGAACTAGAAACAGGTCCTTATCGCCAACATTGGAAAAATTTTCCCTGGGAGAATAATCAAGCATATTTTTTGGCCTGGTGTGAAGGTAAAACAGGTTATCCCATTGTTGATGCTGCTATGCGTCAGTTAAATGAAACAGGTTGGATGCACAACCGTTGCAGAATGATAGTTGCTAGTTTTCTGACCAAAGATTTAATAATTAATTGGCAGTGGGGGGAGAAATATTTTATGCAGAAGTTGATAGATGGAGACCTTTCTGCAAATAATGGCGGTTGGCAGTGGAGTGCGTCGAGTGGAATGGACCCAAAACCGTTGAGAATATTTAACCCTACATCTCAGACACAAAAATATGACCCAGAAGCAGAATATATTCGGGAGTGGGTGTCAGAGTTGCGTAATGTAGATACGGAATATTTAGTTACTGGTAAAATTCCTATGGATGAAAGGGAAGCTGTAGATTATCCTGCACCTATTGTTGACCATAAAAAACGACAACAAATATTCAAGTCACTTTATCAGGAGCAGAAGCAGAAAAATTGATTTTGTAGATTCTGTAGGTTAGGTTGAGATAAACAAAACCCAAAACTTGTTACCTTTTACAGTCAAAATTTTCTTCCTTCTTCCTTCTTCCTTCTTCCTTCTTCCTTCTTCCTTCTTCCTTCTTCCTTCTTCCTTCCCAAAAAAATAGTTCACCGCAACGCCGTCTTACCTCAGCTTTTGACCTGGATAATACCAGGTGGGTTCCTTGGCTCAAGTTTAAAGTTTCTGAGTACAAGCTCAGTTTACTGCCACTCAAACATCTAGGTCCCGATGTTTTTTGATTTGTAGGTCAAAAAAACATTTTTGGCAGTCACCAACGTCGCAGTAGAACCTAGAGATTATTATAGCAATTATTTTTTGAATTTGAGGAAAATCAAGCTGAAAAGTGCATGGAGGTTAAATTATAGGTAATTATAGCGATTTTCACATAGATAGACTCTAGTGGCCAAAGCATTTTTCGGCAGTCCTACAACCGTAACAGTATTGATTGAACTGGGGACAAATTATCTAATAATGTTTGCTACGATCGCCTCAGCTCCAATTAAAAGAAAGAGGATGTATTTCGGTTTCTTTACATCTCCCAATCTCCACTACCTTACAGGGATAGGTTTTTAACAAAGGGGTGAGTAATCACTTTTATTGATTATAAAATTCCCACAAAAATGTACTTTTTTTTACAATAAATGCCTCAAAACTTCTCCCACTCCCCCACTCCCCTACTCCCCTACTCCCCCACTCCCCTACTTTTAACTCTGCCAGAGACTTTCAATTTCCTGGGCGATCGCCTCAGCTTTCTGACGGCACTTGGTCGAATTTTCCTCATGGACCAATACTGTCACATGACCTAACTTTCGACCAGGACGAGATTCTGTTTTGCCATACCACCAGACTGAGGAATTAGGAATTTCAGCTAACTGTTGCCGTTTGAGCGAGTAGTCATTTACCGCAAATTCATAACCCAATAAATTTACCATTACTGCTCCTCTAGTCTTGAGAGCGGTACTACTCAAAGGTAAACCACAAACAGCCCGTAAATGTTGTTCAAATTGGGAAGTCTCACAAGCATCCAAAGTGTAATGACCAGAGTTATGAGTTCTTGGAGCAATTTCATTAATTAGAACTTTTTTATCTTTAGTAATAAATAATTCAATACCAAATACTCCCACGACTTCTAAACTATTGAGGAGAGTTTGAGCGATCGCTTGAATTTGTTTGACTAATTCTAAGTTTTCATCAAATACAAAAACTCGCCGACAAACCTGATTTTCTTGTTGTGTTTCTACTACTGGGTAAACTTTAATTTCACCAGTCACTGAACGAGCAGCAATAATTGCAACTTCTCGGTCAAAAGGGATAAATTCTTGAATGAAAATATTTGGATTTATCTGAGATTTTAAACTATTAATATCCTTAATAATAGAAATACCATGACCATCATAACCATGACGACGTGCTTTCAATACTAGAGGAAATTTTATTGCTTTAGCTTCCGTTTCCCACTCCCAAAATTTGGGAACAGGTAAACCTAAATCTCGTAAATAACATAACTGTTCATATTTATCTAATAAGGGCTTTAACGCAGATAAGTTAGGACGAAAAATCACATTTTTTGTACTCAGAAGCGACAATTCATCTATATTAATAAACTCATTTTCAAAAGTAATCACATCACAACTATTTGCTAACTGAGCAGTTGCCCGAGCATCATCAATTTCTGCCAAAATAGTATCTTTTGCTATAGATACTGCCGGGTCATCTTTTTCAGGAGTTTGAATAATTAAATCTACTCCTAATTTTTTAGCAGCATCTGCCATCATCCATGCCAACTGACCCCCACCAATGACACCCACTCGCTGAATTTTGTTTTGGTGTTTTTTTGCTTTTTGAGTACTATCCATTTTAATAGTTAATTCAGTTTCAACTTTTGTATTTTATAGCAGAAGAAATAAGGAAGAAGGAAGAAGGAAGAAGGAAAAATCTTGCGTTGTCTGAGTTTTCAGCTTTTGATATGTCCGCGCTCTTTGCTTCGACTGCTATAACAAAATAAAAATAGTTTTTATCAGTTTTATTAATCTATGGCAATCCTATTTCAGTTGCGGGCAAAAATATCTTTAGGAAATAGGGAGTAAGGAATAGAAAAGAAGAAAAACAACTGTACCTCAGTAACTTGGAAAACGCTATATACAAAACAGGAAGCTTTAACGAAGTCAGAAGTCAGAAGTCAGAAGTGATTTTTGTAACGGGGATTTGAGCTCCACTCCAAAAATATTGCGCCTTAAAAGACGGGGTTTTAGACCCACATTATTTTGATAAAACATTACAAATTAATTTCGTAATTTGAACAACAATTTTCTTGAAGATTTTAGGTACTTTTTACTCTTTTTTACCTAACAATTAATAACTGATTCCAACTAGCTTTAAGTTTGAAATTTAAAATTTTAGATAACTTTTACTCTTTTTTACCTAACAGTTAATAACTGATTCCAACTAGCTTCAAGTTTAAGATTTAAAATTTTAGATAACTTTTACTCTTTTTCACTTAACAACTTATTCCAACTACCTTCAAGTTTGAAATTTAAAATTTTAGATATAGCAATAGCCAAAGCTATTAGGACTTATGCTGATGATGAATCTTAGACTAGACAATGTTTTTTCCACTGTTCCCAGTTAAGTGTTCCCTGTTATAACTTTTACCTTCTTTCAGTTACCGAATAAGTAAGGTTTAAAGCCTCTTCTTTAAAACAAAAAAAATCAACAAAAAAAAATCAAGTTCGCCAGTACTATCAGTTTTTAGAAGAGGTAATTTCAGTCATTAGTTATCAGTTATAAGTTAACAGCACCTCTGCAATAAGGAAGCAAGAAAATACGGAATTATCTTTTTTTATCCCCTTAAAAAGGGAGGCCTTAGACCACGATTTTTCGGTAATTATTAAGTAGGTAAGTCTAATTAAACGTTAAAAAAAATTGTATGGGCGGGTTTAACCAAAACGAAAGCTTTGACTTAAGCACGCTCGAGTTCTAAAAACCCGCCCTCTAATATTTTGTTTATTTATGCTCACCTACCTAATTAGTCATTATTAATTATTAATTATTAATTATTAATTACTTAAATCAGCTCTTAATTTTTTTTCTGCTTCTACTTCATCTAGTTTTGATTGTTCGATAAACTCATAAAATATTGCTTTTTCAATCTTAGGAAATGTAGGGCTAGTTTCAACCTCAACATATTTTTTATTTTGCAGTTGATAAATTAGTAAAACTTCTCCGTCATAACGCCAAAATTCTGATATTCCCATACTCGCATAAAGATTAAGCTTATTAATATCGGTATGAGTAATGTCAACTTCTACCACTAAATCAGGCGGTGGGTCTTCAGTTAAATCAATTTTTTTCCCTGCCACCTTTGATTGATTTTGAATGTAATAACAATTGTCGGGTCCTGCACCTCTGTCTAATTGTGGATAATTCAAAGTCGTCGAACCCAAAGTTTTGATTTTTAAACCCATTTCAAAAACTAAAATTCTGATGAATAAACCAATTATTTCTCTAGCAAATTCATGTTCTTCCAGAGGCATAGTAATTTCCAATATTCCTTGGTCATATATAATTCTGGCATTACGACTTTCTCCCAGAGCTTCAAGAATTTTTTGGTACTTCTGCCAATTCAAGTTATAGAAAACAATTCTTTTTTCAGGAATAGTTAAAGTAACAGTATTAATCATTTTTTTTCCTATCAAACAATTTTGTTCCCATTTCAGTCATAGCTGAAAATACTAGATAAAAAATCAAAATACTTATACCGATAAGAAATGGTACTAAATCATCCGGCATTTGTTAATCCCTAGTCAATTTTATCCACAGATGATAACATGAATAACGTTTCGCTACGCGATATTTTTGCGGAGCATTCTAAAGGAAAACCCTGAACCTTGCTTCAGAAGTATCTCTATCTATATAACAATTCCTCAGAAGTGTGATGTAAAAAATTATTTTGTTTTAGGGAGTATTCAATAATTAATAATTAATAATTAATAATTAATAATTAGGGTTTGCTGAATAAAGTCTTTTTCTTGGGATAGGAGACAACCCACCCCTCGCCCCTCCCCCTCCCAACCCACCCCTAACCCCTCCCAGGAGGGGAAAACAGTAGAAATGGGAATGAACGAGGAGATAAGAGTAATAATTGTAAGGTAATAATTCAGCTATTAAAAGTCAGCTTTTCCTGTGAAATGCTGCGCAAACAGCAAAAAAAAGAAGATTTTAATGAATATAGACTGTTTCAGGTAGCTTTTATAGTAAGTATAAATTATGACTCAATTAGTAAAGCTTTGATCTAAAATTAAAGGCCATAACTGATTACTGAATGCTTACATTGTAAGAATGATTTTTCTGCCCAACTATGAGCCTAAAATACGCTCCTTTTTGAGCATGAAGAGCTGAAAACCAGGCACTTTTTTCGACCACAAAAATGCACTTGTCTTTATATGTCAATGCTTTTAGATTAGATCGGTAAGCCCTAATTACTTATCCTTGAAAAGAAGAGGATTGACGCGGTAGGGAAAATTTTTTCTTGTTTCTCCTTTAAAGCCTCTTCTTTAAACCTTAATTATTCGGTAAAAAAGAAAAACAACTGTACCTTGGTAACTTGAGAAGCGCTATATTTCAGGTCATAACTATGAACATTATCAACTTTATCCTGATTTTTATTGTGCCTCTAATTGCGATTAGCTTGATTATTTGGCGCTTTTATCTAGATCGAGAGTAGGGAGTAGGGAGTAGGGAATAGAAAAGAAGAAAAACAACTTTACCTCAGTAACTTGAGAAACGCTATATTTCAGGTCATAACTATGAACATTATCAACTTTATCCTAATTTTTATTGTGCCTCTAATTGCGACTAGCTTAATTATTTGGCGCTTTTATCTTGAACCGAAAATAACTATGTTTGATGATGATAAAAGGGTAAATAATTTCCGCAATATGGATCTGGTTTTTCCCAGTAAAATTATTCACCGTTCTACTAAACCTTATAATTTCCAAGAAAATTTGTACAACCTGAATACATCCTATCAATTTCAGGGTGAAACTCGGACAATGAAAGACTTTTTACAACGGACAGGCAAGACAGGATTTTTAATAGTTAAAAACGATGCAATCGTTTATGAAAAATATTCTCATGGTTATACAAAAAATGATAAAAAAACTTCTTGGTCTGTAGCAAAGAGTTTTATTTCTGCCTTAATAGGTATTGCGATTAATGATGGTTATATTGAAAGTATTGATGATTCAATTACAAAATATATGCCAGAGTTAAAAGCATCTGGATATAACAATGTACCAATTAAGCATATTTTACAAATGTCTTCTGGAATAAATTTTAGTGAAGCCTACGAAGATGATAATGCTGATATTAATCAACTTTTATATAAATTATTTTTGTATATGCGACCGATGGAGAAGGTAATTTTAAATTATCCTGCTAAAGAACCATCAGGTAATTACTTTGAATATGTAAGTTTGAATACTCAGATATTAGGTTTATTGTTGAGGCGAGTAACTAAACAAGATATTGTCAGTTATTTAGAAAAGAAATTATGGCAACCAATGGGAGCAGAATCAGATGCTTATTGGTTGACTGATAATTATGGAACTGAAGTAACTTTTTGTGGCATGAATTGTACTTTGAGAGATTATGCAAAATTTGCTTTAGTTTATTTACATAATGGGTATTTTAACGGGCAACAAATTATTCCTAAAAGTTGGGTGAAGGAGTCAACAATTCCTGATACTCCCTACTTAAAACCAGGGGCGACAGATGAGCTTTATTTGAAGTGGGGTTATCAATATCATTGGTGGATTCCTGAAGGTTCAAATGGTGATTATTGTGCTACTGGTGCTTGGGGACAATACATTTATATTCATCCAGAAAAGAATTTTGTTGGCGTAAAAACTGGTTCTAGTAATAGTATTTTGAGGACTATTGATGATGTGGAAACTATTACTTTATTTCGGGCGATCGCTGATGAGTTAGATTTTTGAAATAGGGGACTGAATAATTAATAATTAATAATTAATAATTAATAATTAAGAGCTGATTTATAAACTGAGTTAAAACTCCTTTCTAGCATGGGTTTGCGGAAAATTATGCCCTAGGGGCTTAGATAGTGTCGAACCCTTACACTGTAAAGCATTTATCCTCTTAATATTTACTTTATAAATCAGTTCTAAATAATTCGGGCCTTGAAGCCTCCCCTTTTAAGGGGAAAAAGCGGTCGTTCGCGATAGCGGAACGGAGTTCTCTCTTCGGAGCGCACCCGTTGGTTGGGATGGATGGGTTTCCTAACAATATCCAATCGACCAAGAGAAAAGAGAATATTCCTTATATTCAATTCCGTAGCGGTTTTAACCAGAGGTAATTATCCATTATCCATTATCCATTAATGAAATGTGTTTTAAGTTTTAGTTATAGGTTTTAGTTTTTAGTTTGAAAATTTTAAACTTTGTCATTAATTTCTGACAAAAAAGAAGAAAAATTTTTTCTATAAATTTACGAAATTTCAATCTTTTTAGCTCTTTTGCTCAATTTTGTAATATTATAGGTAGTGATATAATCTATAGCTATTTTATTACTTAACAAGATTTTGAAGCTGCAAACGCTTATTATATCGTTGTTTGGGGAGCGATCGCTCTTAACTTATTTTTAGATGAATGACTAATTTTCCTCTCTTCATTTTTCGATGGGTTGATAGATTTGCCGTTTTGTGATAAAGGAGTTTTTCTTTATACAAGATAAGATACCAATACTTAAATTTTACCAATACTATTGTGAAACGCTGTCCCCCTACTTGGTTGAATAAAAAATCATGCGTGTATACGAACAACCCCCACTTTTTAAATCGGATCGCGAGTTTTTGGGAAGTGCAAGGGCAAAAATCTTTGCGACGCGTTTTTTTGGAGCTTAACAGAATGATTTTTTTCTCTCTTTTAGCCTCAGCCTATACTTATCTTATATAGATATACGAAGAAGAGGACAATTATGCTGTTTGCGCAGCATGACCAAAAAATAAGGTCTCATATCAAATCCGGTAGCATCGGTGTAATTAGATGGTGAGTAGGGGAGTAGGGGAGTAGGGGAGTTAGGGAGATGGGGAGATCGAGAAATATTTGGTAATGGTTGAAGATGGAACATTTTTTAAGTGCCGAATTAAACGGATTTGATATTAAACCTCCCCTTTCAAGGGGATGAAAAAAAATAAAGTTCCATATTTCAAGCCTCTGACTTTCCTACGGAATGCTGCCCAAACAAGCAGAGGTACTGATAACTGATAGCTGAAATGACCTAGGAAAGGAAAAATTCTGCTTTGTCTAGGTTTTAAGCTTTTTAATAAGCTGTAGCTGTTTTGGATTTAAACCATATATCCAATTTTTGTCAAAGAGAACACCGGATCTGGGAATATAGAACCTAAATGATTCAAAGAACAAAAGGAAAATAGCAGACTGGAAAAATACTAGAATGACAAGCAAACCACCCGGAAACCCACATTGTTAATGGAGATGTTTGTATTATCCCAGTCACGATCGGCGCTCCGACACCACCAGGGATAGTCATTCCAACTGCCGCCACAGAGCACTCTTAACTCACTATTTTCGTTATTTTCCCAAGTACTGTCATCAGTGGACACACCTTCATAGCTATTATGCCAAATATCCTGACACCATTCCCAGACATTGCCGTGCATATCGTATAAACCAAAAGCATTGGGAGGAAAGCTTCCTACATTTGTTGTTTGTTCTTGATATTTACCTTTAGGAGCATCTCTATAAGTATAGTTACCGTTATAGTTAACTAACTCAGAGGTTATAGTTTCTCCAAAATAAAATGGTGTGGTTGTTCCTGCACGACAGGCATATTCCCACTGACTCTCACTGGGCAAACTGTAAGTTTTTGTTGTTTTCTGGGATAGCTTTTGACAAAATTCTGTGGCGTTGTACCATGTTACAGTTTCTACAGGGCGATTTCTGCCTTTAAAATGAGAGGGATTTTTATCCATAATGATTTGATATTGTTCTTGAGTAATAGGGTATTTGCTCATATAAAAAGGTTGGAGAGTTACTTGATGTTGAGGACTTTCTGTATTAAATCTTCGTTCTTCGTTTTCTGGGGAACCCATGAGAAAACTTCCCCCAGGAATATAAACCATTTCTAATTTAATACCATTACCTAAGTCTTCGATTTTTTGTCTGGCATTACGGGGGGTGCGGTTGATTATTTTGCCAGAGTTATTAACAGTTACTACTTCAAAAGTAAATATTTCTCCTATTTCTGATTCTGGTATTGATGTGAGAAATGTTTGTGCTGGAGAAGTTTCATTAATAATGGGTGGTGCTGTTAATTTTTGAGATATTTGTAGTGGAGGGGTAAACTTTTTTTCTGTTGGATAAGTTTGGTTGATAACCGACAATATTTCCTCTGTATTTTGAAACTTTTTCTGAAAATTAGGCAACAAGAGAATGCGGAAACCCAAATTCATAATGCAGTTGTCAACATAGTTGTTAAAGCGGAAAGCACTCCGGCAATGGTTAGGATTATTGTTCCAACTACCACCACGGATAATTCTTTGATTACTACTTTTTCCTTTTTCCCAAACACTTCCGTCATTAGGAGCGTCATTATAATTATCGTGCCAAATATCTAGACACCATTCCCAGACATTGCCGTGCATATCGTATAAACCAAAAGCATTGGGAGGACAAATTCCTACATTTGTTGTTTCTTGTCGATAGTTACTTTTAGGAGCTTTGCCATAAATATAGTTGCCATTGTAGTTAACTAACTCAGAGGTTATAGTTTCTCCAAAATAGAAAGGAGTAGTTGTTCCTGCACGACAAGCATATTCCCACTGACTCTCACTGGGCAGTCTATAAATTTTCCCAGTTTTCTCACAGAGTCTTTGACAAAATTCTGTGGCGTTGTACCATGTCACATTTTCTACTGGGCGACTTTTCCCTGTAAAGTTAGAAGGATTTTCTCCCATAATTGCTTGATATTGGTTTTGAGTAATAGGATATTTACTTATATAAAAAGGTTGAAGAGTAACTTGATGTGGTGGACTTTCTATATCGTATTTTTGTGATTTATCTTCTGGCGAACCCATGAGAAAATTTCCTCCAGGAATATAAACCATTTCTAATTTAATACCATTACCTAAATCTTCTATTTTTTGTCTGGCACTACCAGGAGTACGGTTGATTATTTTGCCAAAATTATTGACAGCTACTACTTCAAAAGTAAATATTTCTCCTATTTCTGATTCTGGTATCGGTCTGAGAAATTTTTGTGGTGGAGAAGTTTCATTAATAATTGGTGGTACTGTTAATTTTTGAGATATTTGTAGTGGAGGGGTAAACTTTTTTTCTGTTGGATAAGTTTGGTTAATAACTGACGATATTTCCCCATAATTTTGAAATTTTTTGTTAGTTTTACCCACAATCATTTTATCCAAAGAATTTGTTACTTCGGGGGTATACCAGACAATCCGAAAACCCCTGTAGTGGATAAGGTTGTTACCATCATTGTCATAACGTCTGGCACTCCGACAATTCCAAGAATAGTTGTACCAACTACCGCCACGGAGGACTTTTATGTTGCTATCTCCCCTAGTTTGCCAAGCACTTCCATCATTAGGTGCACCATCATAATTAATGTGCCAAATATCTAAACACCATTCCCAAACATTGCCGTGCATATCGTATAAACCAAAAGAATTTGGAGGAAAATTTCCCACTTCGGTTGTTTCTCCTCGATATTTATCTTTAGGGGTATTACTGTAAGGATAATTACCGTCATAGTTAACTAACTCAGACGTTATAGTTTCTCCAAAATAAAAGGGAGTAGTTGTACCTGCACGACAAGCATATTCCCACTGACTTTCGCTGGGTAGTCTATAAATTTTTCCAATTTTCTCAGAGAGTCTTTGGCAAAATTCTGTGGCGTTATGCCATGTCACATTTTCAACTGGGCGACTTTTTCCTTTAAAGTGAGAAGGATTTTCTTTGGTAATAGCCTGATATTGTTCTTGAGTAATGGGGTATTTACTCATATAAAAAGGTTTAAGAGTCACTTGATGTTGCGGACTTTCATCAGAGCTTCTTCCTTGTTCGTTTTCTGGGGAACCCATGAGAAAACTTCCCCCAGGAATATAAACCATTTCTAATTTAATACCATTACCTAAATCTTCTATTTTTTGTCTGGCACTACCAGGAGTACGGTTGATTATTTTGCCAAAATTATTGACAGCTACTACTTCAAAAGTAAATATTTCTCCTATTTCTGATTCTGGTATTGATCTAAGAAATTTTTGTGGTGGAGAAGTTTCATTAATAGGGGATGGTGCTGTTAATTTTTGAGATATTTGTAGTGGAGGGGTCAAGGTTTTTTCTGTTGGATAAGTCTGGTTAATAACTGATGATATTTCCCCAGGATTTTGAAATGTTTTGTTAGTTGTATCCACAGTCATTTTATCCAAAGAATTTGTTACTTCGGGAGTATACCAGACAATCCGAAAACCCACACTTATGCCAAATTCGACGCTATAGTAGTAACTACGCCAGGCACTCCGGCAACTCCTAGAACGTTTGAGCCAACTCCCACCACGGAACACCCTTCTAAAACTATATCTTCCACTTTCCCAAGCACTTCCATCATTAGGCGCACCATCATAGTTATTGTGCCAAATATCCAGACACCATTCCCAAACATTGCCGTGCATATCGTATAAACCAAAAGAATTTGGAGGAAAACTTCCCACATCGGTTGTTTCTCTTCGATATTTATCTTTAGGAGTATTACGATAAGGATAATTACCGTTATAGTTAACTAACTCAGACGTTATAGTTTCTCCAAAATAAAAAGGAGTTGTCGTACCTGCACGACAAGCATATTCCCACTGACTCTCGCTTGGCAGTCTATAAATTTTCCCAGTTTTCTCAGAAAGCTTTTGGCAAAACTCTACTGCTTCATGCCATTTCACATTTTCAACTGGGCGACTTTTTCCTTTAAAGTGAGAAGGATTTTCTTTGGTAATAGCCTGATATTGTTCTTGAGTAATAGGGTATTTACTCATATAAAAAGGTTGGAGAGTAACCTGATGTTGCGGACTTTCATCAGAGCTTCTTCCTTGTTCGTTTTCTGGGGAACCCATGAGAAAACTTCCACCAGGAATATAAACCATTTCTAATTTAATACCATTACCTAAATCTTCTATTTTTTGTCTGGCATTACCAGGAGTGTGGTTGATTATTTTGCCACAATTATTAATAGTCACTACTTCAAAAGTAAATATTTCTCCTATTTCTGATTCTGGTATCGATTTGAGAAATGTTTGTGGTGGAGAAGTTTCATTAATAATGGGTGGTGCTGTTAATTTTTGAGATATTTGTAGTGGAGGGGTCAACTTTTTTTCCGTTGGATAAGTCTGGTTAATAACCGACAATATTTCCCCTGTATTTTGAAGCTTTTTCTGAAAATCAGGCAACAAGAGAATGCGGAAACCCCAGTAGGTGCCGTAGTAGTCAGCATTATTCCTGATACGGCGAGCACTCCGACAAAACTTAGGATTAATGTTCCAACAACCACCACGAAGAAGTCGTTGACTACTATCCCCTTCATTTTCCCAGGAACTTCCATCAGTAGGTGCACCGTTATAGTTAATGTGCCAAATATCCAAACACCATTCCCAGACATTGCCGTGCATATCGTATAAACCAAAAGCATTGGGAGGAAAACTTCCCACTTCGGTTGTTTTTTCTAGATGTTTACCTTTGGGGACATTGCCATAAATATAGTTACCGTTGTAGTTAACTAACTCAGACGTTATAGTTTCTCCAAAATAAAAAGGAGTAGTTGTACCTGCGCGACAAGCATATTCCCACTGACTTTCACTGGGTAGTCTATAAATTTTCCCAGTTTTTTCAGAGAGTCTTTGACAAAATTCTATGGCGTTATGCCATGTCACTTTTTCTACTGGATGGTTTCCTCCTTTAAAGTTAGAAGGATTTTCCCCCATAATTGCTTGATATTGGTCTTGAGTAATAGGGTATTTACTCATATAAAAAGGTTGGAGAGTAACCTGATGTTGAGGACTTTCACTATTAAGTCTTTCAACCTCTTTTTCTGGGGAACCCATGAGAAAACTTCCTCCAGGAATATAAACCATTTCTAATTTAATACCATTACCTAAGTCTTCTATTTTTTGTCTGGCATTACCGGGAGTACGACTGATTATTTTGCCAAAATTATTGACAGCTACTACTTCAAAAGTAAATATTTCTCCTATTTCTGATTCTGGTATCGATTTGAGAAATGTTTGTGGTGGAGAAGTTTCATTAATAACGGGTGGTGCTGTTGATTTTTGAGATATTTGTAGTGGAGGGGTAAACTTTTTTTCTGTTGGATAAATCTGGTTAATAAGGGAGGATATTTCCCCTGGATTTTGAAATCTTTTGTTAGTCGCCCTGACAATCATTTTATCCAACAAATTTCCTACTTCATCACTCACCCTCGACTTTAAATAATTTCGCCATATCCATTCACCTTCACCCACATCAAATAACTTAAAAGGTTCGACTTCAGTTAATAAATGAATACAAGTTACGCCCAAACTATAAATATCGCTAGAAAATGTCGCTTTTCCAATTGCTTGTTCGGGAGGAGCATATCCTTCAGAACCAATAATAGTTCCTGTTACAGCTAAAGCCTTCTTTGTCACAAATTTTGCTATGCCAAAATCTACTAATATAATATTATTCTCTGGCGAGCTAGAAGCTCCCACTGGATTAATTTTATCTGGCGAGCTAGAAGCTCGCACTGGATATTGATTATCATTCTTTCTCCTAATAATATTCTCTGGTTTAATATCTCGATGAATTACCTGTTGAGAATGAATAAATTCCAATACGGGCAATAAACTTTTTAACAACTCCAAAATTTTATTTTCATCAAAAGCTCCCGACTCCTTTAATTCCTGTTGTAAATTTTGCCCGTCGATAAATTCTTGTACTAAATACTGTCGGTTATCTTGAGTAAAGTATGCCAAAAGTTCGGGAATTTGTGGATGTCTACCTAGAGTATCTAAACGTTCAGCTTCTTGAGCAAATAATAAAGCAGCTTTTGATAAATTTTCTGTTCTTTGTAATTGAGGTAAAAATTGTTTAATTACACAAAAAGGTTTTGAGGGTTTAAATTCATCCACTGCTTGAAAAGTTCGACCAAAACCACCCCGTCCAATAATTTTTAAGGCGCGATAACGTTCGACTAAAACTAATTTTTCATGGCAACTTTGGCAAAATATTGTTTCTGGTGGGTTTAATTTTAAACAATTAGGATTTAGGCATTGAGTCATTTCAGTTATCAGTTATTAGTTATCAGTTGTCAGTTTGCCTTGACTCCAAGATTTATCACCAATTTTTACTGGATTTTTTCCCAAATATCAGTCAATAAAGAAAACAATTTATGAGTTTTTTAGCTTGGTTCAATAATGTTTTGTTTCTCAAATAAGATAATTTTCACAAAAGTTTCTTATAACTTTCACTCTGACGAATATCATCTAATGGTGATTCAGGTTCAAGAGTTAAATCTGGGCAAAATTCTAGTTCTATTTTAATTTCTGATTTGGGTTGGTGATATTGAGAATTATAATCGAATCCTCTATTGTCTTCTGGTAAAAAATCAACATAGTTTTTGAATCTAAGTCTACCTTTTTGCCAACTACTATCACCCAGTCTTAAGAGTTGACATTCTATTTCTTCAGTCACTGATTCCCATTTGCTACTATTTAGTCCTATATCTACTTGATGTTCGACTCTAAACCCTCCATTTAAAAGGGAAAAAATCACTAACACGCGGTCGCGATTATTGCCTTTCCTTGAATAAATTCTGTCTTTTAGTTGCTCTAAATACAATTCTTTAAATCTCCCAACTATAAATGTATTTTTCTCAAATAACAAAACATCATCGTCATTTTTAAGTAATTGAAAATTATCACTCATATTAACCAACTAATCTAAACTAGCAATCGTTACTATATCAACTTAACTACCTACACTTATTTTTCGTGAGACTTTTTTACTTTATTTAAAATTTAACTTTCTCTTATTTATAACTAATAACAAATCTGGTTATTATAGACTGATGATAAGGTGAGGTATAAAATAGATGTCTATAATCAACTTTTCTAAATCGGATTTAGCTAGACCGCCGAGAAGCCTTACACCATAATTTTAAATTTGGTGTGAGATGAATCGGCGGCCAATTGAGTAGGTTCGATGCCCATTAAATTTGCATGCTATCCCAGGAGAAGCTTTTGCCCTAGTTGAAAAACTTGTATTATTATGTTGCTATAACCCCGGAAATTTTCCACTATGCGCACTGCCTACCAATATAAATTAAGGCCCAATAAAGAACAGTTAGCCACAATAGAAATGTGGTTAGAATTGTTGCGTCGGCAGTACAACTATAGGTTAGGTGAAAGGTTCTCATGGTGGGAACAAAACCGTTGTCCAGTTAACGCTTGCCCCTTGGTGATGCCAATTCCTCAACTCAGAGATAATCCAGACTATTACTCTCAAAAACGAGATTTGGTCAATACCAAAGATAAGTTTTCTGAATACAAGCTAATTCATTCTCAAGTTTTACAGGATTGTATAAAACGGGTAAAACTTGCCTTTGATAGATGGTTTAAAGCAGACAAAAATGGACAGAAATTAGGGAAACCAAGGTTTAAGGGAAAAGGACGTTATCGCAGTTTTAGTTATCCTCAAATAAAACAAAACTGTATTGAAGAAAATCAAATTAATTTGCCCAAAATAGGAAAGGTAAAGTTAATTCAGCATCGTCCAATACCAGAAGGTTTTATAATTAAAACAGTGACGATTAGTCGTAAAGCTGATGGTTATTATATTACTTTATCCCTAGAAGACAAATCAGTTCCAGCTTTAACAACTGAAATTGAACCTACATTAAAAAACACTCTGGGAATTGATATGGGACTGAAGGAGTTCTTAGTAACAAGTGAAGGAGAATCTGTTCCCATACCTCAATACTATCGAAAATCTCAGCAGCGATTAAAAACTCTACAAAAACGCTTATCCCGTAAAAATAAAGGAAGCAAAAGATGGTTAAAAGCTGTTAAAGCTGTAGCCAAACAACATAAAAAGATTGCCGATAAACGTAAAGATTTTCATTTTAAAACAGCCAATGAATTGTTATCAAAAGTGGATGTTATTGCCCATGAAAACTTAAACATTAAAGGACTAGCAAAGACCCGTTTGAATAAATCAATTAACGATGCTGGATGGGGTCAATTCCTAACTATTTTGACTGTCAAAGCCGGAAATGCTGGACAGAAAACCGTAGCAGTGAACCCCAAAAATACTAGCCAAGATTGCTCAAACTGTGGGGAAAAAGTCGATAAAGAATTATCTCAAAGAACCCATTCTTGTCCGCACTGCGGCGTAGTAATAGACCGCGACTTAAATGCGGCGATAAATATAAAAAATAGGGCGGTAGGGCATTCCGTCTTTAAAGCTCGTGGAGCCCGACGGGATGGGGCTACGAAGCGAGAAGCCTGCACTATAGCGTCAGCTTAGTGTGGGAGATGTCACTATAAAGTATTCTCTCTTAGATCACTAAAATCTTTTTACCTCTTCCTTCTTGCTTCTTCCTTCTTACTTCTTCCTTCCTTATGAAAATATTAATAGTAGGTAACGGCGGTAGAGAACACGCGATCGCCTGGAAATTATCCCACTCTCCCCAAGTTCAACAAATATTTTGTACCCCAGGTAACGGCGGTACTGCCACCTTGCAAAAATGCCAAAATATACCCATCCCAGTTGAAGACTTCTCAGCCCTCAAACAACTCATTGCCGACCAAAATATTTCCCTAGTAGTCGTTGGCCCAGAAATACCCTTAGCCCTGGGCATTACTGACTATCTACAACAACCAAACCTCAAAATATTTGGCCCCACCAAAGCAGGAGCCATTCTCGAAGCTAGTAAATCCTGGGCTAAAGATTTCATGGCCGAAGCAAATATTCCCACGGCCAAATCAGCCACCTTTACCAACGCCGAAACGGCCAAAGCTTACATCAAAGAAGTTCCCATAGTGGTCAAAGCAGATGGTCTAGCTGCTGGAAAAGGAGTTACCGTTGCCACTACAATTGAAATGGCTCATCATGCCATAGATGCCATCTTCCAAGGAGAATTAGAGCTAGATACCCAGTCTGTGGTAATCGAAGAATTTCTCACAGGTCAAGAAGTATCAGTTTTAGCCCTCACCGATGGATTAACTATTCGTCCCCTATTACCAGCTCAAGACCATAAACAAGTAGGTGAAGGAGATACTGGACTCAATACTGGAGGTATGGGCGCTTATGCTCCCACTCCCATCATTACGCCGGAACTAATGACTAGAATTCAACAAGAAGTTCTAGAACCAACTTTGACTAATTTGCAAAAACGTGGTATTGACTACCGAGGCATTGTTTATGCAGGATTAATGATTAGTCCTCAAGGAGAGCCAAAAGTCTTAGAATTTAACTGTCGGTTCGGCGACCCGGAAACTCAACCTATTCTTTCTCTGCTAGAAACTCCATTAGAAGAGTTATTGTTGGCCTGTTGTGAACAGCGTTTAGCTGAGTTGCCCCCGATAAATTGGAAACCAGGAGTAGCAGTGTGCGTAGTTTTAGCCTCTGGGGGTTATCCAGAGGTTTATGAGAAAGGTAAAGTAATTTCTGGAATAGAAAAAGCTGAAGCTATTGGAGGAACTGTATTTCATGCTGGAACTAAATTACAGGAACAACAGTTAGTCACCGCTGGTGGCCGTGTATTAGGAGTAACAGCAATAGGGTCCGACTTTTCTGAAGCTAGGACAAAAGTTTACAATGCTGTGGATTCTATAGAGTTTGACCAAATGTATTATCGGCGGGATATTGGCGATCGAGTTTTTGGGTCTGTTTATTAATGGATAATTGATAATGGATAATTGATAATTACTTCGGGTTTTAACTGTTACGGAATCGAATATAAGGAAATATTATTTCTTCTCTTGGTCTCATGGATATCGCGAGGAGACCGTTCCCTCCGGGACGCTACGCGTTAACGTAGTTGTGCGTTAGCAAACGCCATCCATCGACCGCTTTTTTCCCCTTAATAAGGGGAAGCTTTAAACCATAATTATTTAATTATTTAATTATTAATTATTAATTATTCGGTAAATCTGGTGCATCTCAATTTTGAATAAAGTCAAAAATTTATCGTTTTTAGGCAACAGGCAACAGGCAATAGGCAACAGACAACAGGGAATAGGGAGTATATAGGAAAAAAGTATTTTTGCAAATATTTTGAGATGCACCCGGCAAATCAAAATATAAATAAAATAAATCTCAGCTTTCAAGAATTCTTAGTTATCTTAATTAATAACATAGTCAAAAATGCCTACTAAATTTTAACTTTTAATTTTTGACTTTTAACTTTTAACTTTTAACTTTTAATTTTTAATTTTGACTTTTGACTTAAACCCATGCTTCCCCTCCTAAAAAAAATCGGAGAAATTATCGCTAACTGGTGGTCTGAGTTTACCCTCCAGACCAAACTCATGGCAGTAGTCACCCTTATGGTGTCTTTGCTAATGAGTAGTTTTTCTTTCTGGGCAGTAAATACTATTCAACAGGATGCTCGTCTCAATGATACTCGCTATGGTCGAGACCTGGGACTATTATTGGCTGCAAATGTCGCCCCTCTAGTGGCAGAAGGCAAACGCAACGAAGTAGCTCGTTTTTCTCGACTTTTCTACAGCAGCACCTCTAGTGTACGTTATATGCTCTACGCGGATGAGGAAGGAAAAATTTTCCTTGGTCTGCCTTTCTCAGAATCAGAGGTAAAGACGTCCCTGACTTTACGCCGTCGCATTCAACTACCAGAAGATTTTATGGCCAATGTAGAGCCAGGAAATTTGTCTGTCCTACCGATGGTGCGACAACATTTAACTCCAAATGGAGAATTAACAGATGTTTTTGTACCTTTAATTCAAGATGGTAAATATTTAGGGGTTTTGGCAATAGGAATTAATCCTAATCCTACTGCTGTTATTTCTTCAAATCTTACTAGAGATGTTACTTTGGCAGTGTTTGTTTCGATTTGGGCTATGGTAATTTTAGGGGCAGTATTTAATGCTTTGATTATTACTAAACCGATTAAGGAATTATCAGAAGGTGTGAGAAATATTGCTCAGGGAAATTTTAAGCAAAGGATTGATTTACCATTTGGAGGAGAATTGGGAGAATTGATTTTTAGCTTTAATGAAATGGCAGAGCAATTAGAAAATTATAAGAAGCAAAATATTGAAGAATTAAGAGCAGAAAAAGCTAAGTTAGAGACTTTGGTTTCGACTATTGCTGATGGTGCTTTATTGTTGGATGCTAATCTACAACTTATGTTGGTTAATTCTACTGCTAGGCGAATTTTTAGTTGGGAAGGAAAAGATGTTGTGGGTGCAAATGTTATAGATTATTTGCCTGTAGCTGTACAAATGGAAATTAGTAGACCGCTTTATCAAATAGCAGGAGGAGAAATAGAAGGTGGTGAATATTGCTGTACTTTGGATGACCCAAATAAACGTACAATTAGGGTTTTATTAACAACGGTTTTATTACATAGGGCACCAGGTAAAGAGTCTCTTTGTCAAAGTTGTATTTATGATGCAGATGATACTTGTAATTCTATTGAACGTCCTGAAGTTATTGAATGTACTCTTTATGAACATAAATTAGAAAAAGGTTTAAATTCTCAGTACCGAGATAGTCTGAAAGGAATTGCTATGACTGTGCAGGATATTACTCGCGAAGTAGAGTTAAATGAGGCAAAAAGTCAGTTTATTAGTAATGTATCTCATGAGTTAAGAACTCCTCTGTTTAATATTAAATCTTTCATCGAAACTTTGCATGAATATGGAGAAGATTTAAGTGAAATAGAAAGAAGGGAATTTCTGGAAACTGCTAATCATGAAACAGACCGTTTGACTCGTTTGGTTAATGATGTTTTAGACCTGAGTCGTCTAGAATCTTGTCATATTTATCATCTAGATGCTGTTGATATTGCTCAACCTATAGAACAAACTTTAAGGACTTATCAACTCAATGCTAAAGATAAGGAAATAGAGTTAAATTATGAGATAGAACCTCACTTGCCTTCTGTAGTGGGTCATTACGATTTATTGTTACAAGTATTTGCTAATTTAGTCGGCAATGCTATGAAGTTTACTGAAGCAGGGGGAAGGATAATGATTCGAGCATATACATTAGAATCTGACTCAGAAATTTGCAATATAGAAGCTCAACAAATTGAAGAGGGGGGATGGATAGTTTCTCCTCCTCCTCCTCGACCAATAGATTTACATTTACCCTCAGAACCAAGTTGTCAAAAGTTTGTCAGAATTGAAGTTTCAGATACAGGAAGTGGTATTGAACCTGAAGACCAAGAGGCTATTTTTGAGAGGTTTTTCCGAGTAGAAAATCGAGTTCATACTTTGGAAGGAACTGGTTTGGGTTTGTCTATTGTCAGGAATATTATGGATAAGCATCATAGTAAGGTTCAGTTAGTTAGTGAACTTGGTGTAGGTACAACTTTCTGGTTTGATTTACCAGTTTTTGAGCAAAATATAGTATCAGAAGAAAGTCATTTATTAGATGTAACTCAACTTTAAAAGAAGGAAGAAGGAAGAAGGAAGAGGGAAGAGGGAAAATCTTACGTTGTTTGAGTTTTAAACTTTGGATATGTCCTCACCTTTATTTCGACTGTTATACCAGTTTTTGAGTCAGATATAGTATCAGAAAAAAATTAATTATTAAAGGAAGAAGGAAGAAGGAAGAAGGAAGAAGGAAGAGGGAAGAGGGAAGAGGGAAGAGGGAAGAGGGAAGAGGGAAAAAATTTACGTTGTCTGAGTTTTAAGCTTTGGATATGTCCTCACCTTTCCTTCGACTGCTATACCAGTTTTTGACCCAGATATAGTATCAGAAAAAAATTAATTATTTAGATGTAACCAAACTCCAGAATTGTAAGCATTCAGCCATCAGCTATCAGCTATCAGCTATGAGTTGTTAGCTCATTATCAGCTCAAAATAGGAATTAGTCTCCAAGGAGAATTAAAACTTATAAAAAAAATGTCTTCAGCTAACCTTAGTAATTTCTTGAATATGTTCATGTATCTGTTTGCGCAGCATTCCGTAGGAAATGCTTAATGCTTAATGCTTAATGCTGAATGCTTACCCAGAATTAGGCAACAGGAATCAGAGTTTAATTTTTTTATCTATTGAGTAATGACTGAAAAATTATTCAAGACGACTATATATACTGGGTACAATTTTCTGATTTTATTTACCAGTTTTTGAGCCAAATATATAGTTATTTCAGCTGAGATTGAGAAAAGGGTTTCTTGCTTTGAAATAGTTTCAGCTAAAAAAGTATTTCATTCTTATTTGAAATGACTATAGTATCAGAAAAAAATTAATTATTTAGATGTAACTAAACTCCATAATTAGGCAACAGGAATCAGGGTTTAATTTTTTTTATCTATTGAGTAATGACTGAAATAATGAATATATATTGCTAAGGTCAAGGTTAGTTTTTTTCCAATACTTTGAATTCTCTTGAAATCTCTCAGTACTAATTCCTGCTACAAAGGCAATGAATTAATAGCTGATAGCTGAATGCTTAACAATATAGGTAACTAAATAATTGAAAAAAACTGTTGTACTGCATCTCAAATAAATCTGTAATTTTTTTAAATTATCAAAATAATATGGGTCGCACAACCCCACCTTTTCAGGCGATCGGGTTTTTGGAGAGTTGCTCAAATCCCCTACTTCCCCTCCACCGGAGGGGGAGGGGAAGGGGTGAGGGGTGGGTTAACTTCTAACTTCCGACTTCTGACTTCTGACTTCGTTAACACCTCCTTAGAAATAGCTGCGGGGAACTTTAAAAAGAAATTATCAAACTGATAAGAACTAAGCTTAACAATAACCACCAAATAGTATTTCTTTGCAGCCAAAATTTGACAGTTCCAAACCAACTAATATGATTAAAATTAGTAGAAGGTACAAGGGGTTCAGACTGGTCGTGATAAAGGGTACAATTTTTAGCATAGGGACGTTTGGGAAAATTACAGGTATTATCAAAATGGTAGATACAGCTATTACACAAATATTCTTCTGTTTGAGTGTGATAAATAGGAATTCCTGGATGACCAAAAGCTTTAAGAGAAACTCGACAATGCGGACAAACGATCGCTTGACTATCAATTGGTTGATGACAACGAGGACAATTTGACATTTTGATTATGCTAGATATATTAAATTCAACAACTTTTTTAATCTACAGTTTAAATTTGTAGCTTAATTCTCAGTTAGTTGCTCCTTTATACCTAAAATATAGAAATAGGAAAAAAATATGAATAATACTGAAAATCTACTTAAACAACTTTTAATGATCGGCATTGGTACAACTTCCCTAGTGGCCGAAAAAATACAGGAAGTCACTAACCAATGGGTTAAAGATGGTACTATCAACCCAGACCAAGCTAAAACTTTTGTTGATGATATTATGCAGCAACTTAGGTCAGAGCAAGGAAACTGGGAAACTCAGATGCAGCGACAAATGCGGAATGTCATGCAGGATATAGGTGTTCCTCGTCAATCGGAATTGGACGAACTCCGGGGTCGTTTGGACCGTTTGGAGCGTCAGATTCGAGATTTAGAAAATCGCAATTGGCGTTAATGAATTTAGAATTTAGAATTTAGAATTTAGAATTCAGAATTCAGAATTTAGATTTGCAGCAGTGATTAAATTTGAGAGGCGTGAGTTAGAATTTAGAATTTAGAATTCAGAATTTAGAATTCAGAATTTAGAATTTAGATTTGCAGCAGTGATTAAATTTGAGAGGGGTGAGAATGTCCTAACTTCCCTGACGACTGCTATGTCATTTAACAATATCTGGAATCTTAGTTAAAGTTAAACTTTCATATTAATTTTTGGTTTTTGACTTAATTATATGGAAGATTGATTTTAGTATCAAATATTATAGTTATTAATTTTTCAGTTGTTACGTTCTGTTTTTTCTGTTTGATTTTTTTTAAAAAATACAAATTAGAGAAAATGGGAGGTTGTTTAGAATGTTTATAAAGTTAGTTGCGAGATTGGAAAAATTACAACTGACCCTAGTGTAGCTGCAAAATATAGTAGTTATAATTTAAACTTCAACTGAGAATTTTTGACTTTTAACTTAAATTAGGAGGATTAATTTTGCGAGGAATTATTATTAGTTTGGCGGTAGTAATATTCTGTGGTTTAGTTTTGATTGTTGCTCAAATCACAGGTTCGGAAAAAGGAGCAGTTGCTTCTCAAAATACACCAGGTACTATAAATTCTACTGAAGTTCAAGAACAAGTGGCAGAAAATATTATGACTGAAAATAACGGAGAAACTATTACTACTGAATCTGGTCTTCAGTATGTGGTCTTGAAAGAAGGAGATGGCGCTACTCCTCAAAAAGGTCAAACAGTTGTGGTTCACTATACTGGAACTTTAACGGATGGTTCTAAATTTGATAGTTCTCGCGATCGCAATCAACCTTTCCAATTTCAAGTTGGGGTAGGTCGAGTTATTAAAGGTTGGGATGAAGGGGTAGGTAGTATGAAAGTTGGTGAACGTCGTAAGTTTATTATTCCACCGGAATTAGGGTATGGCGCTAGTGGTGCTGGTGGGGTTATACCTCCTAATGCTACTCTAATTTTTGATGTGGAATTATTGAGAATTGCGAATTAATTAGGAAGTAAGCTATCAGCTATCAGCTATCAGCAATTATAATTATTAAAAGGGGATAGAGACTTGTTCTCTGTTCCCTTTTATATATTCTTTAATTCCTAAAAATTATATGTCAAATCTCACAGTTAAAGACTTAGAAATATTGCAAAGTACTCTTGATAAATTAGATTTAGATTATCAATTAGAATTAGATGAAGGAAAGATATTAGTAATGGGTCCGTCGGATATTATTTCTAGTGAAGTTGGTGTTCAGTTAATTAGGTTATTAGGCAATTGGGTTTACCCACGTCGTCTCGGACGTTTGTTTGATTCTAGTGGTGCTTTTATTCTTCCAGATGCTAATTTAAAAGTTCCTGATGTTTCTTTTGTTCGTGCCCAACGTTTGAAAAAAAGTGTTCGTTATTTTGGGGAGTTGGTGCCAGATTTAGTGGTATAAATTAAATCTCAAAGTGACAGAATTCAACCTTTAAAAAAGAAAATAAAGAAGTATTTAGAATTAGGAGTGGAAGTAGGAATATTGATAGACCCTGACAAAGAAATAGTTATTGTTTCTCGTCCTAATAGTGAAGAAATTGAGTTGAAAAATGGAGATATTTTGACTATTCCTGAATTATTTGGTGAGTGGGAATTATCTATTGTTGAACTTTGGCCGCCTGTGTTTGATTAGTAAGCAATCAGCAATCAGCTATCAGCTCTCAGCTTTTTTTTACGAATTAAGTCAGAATTTGTTTAAAAAAATTTATATAGGGTCTGCTGAATAAGTTTTTTGGTAAGGGTAGGAGTCAGGAGGAATGGGATTTATAGAAGAGGTAGTCGGAAAAATTATCTGTTAATTTTTCTGTCCTAGTGAGCCTTTTATGCTAACTTTTTGAACCTTTTTGACGTTACTTCTGACACTTTTTTCAGCCCTAAAAATTCTAAAAGCTTTATCTGTCAGTGATTTTAGATTTAATCAGCAACTCCTATCTAAGTAATCCTAAATAATTTGTGAGAAAAACATAAATTATTACAACCTATTTATTATTGCTATATTAACTGAATAACTACTTATTTATCCTAGCTTTATCAAAATAACAAAGTAAGAATTTAACTTCTGACTTCTAACTTCTGACTTTAACCTGATATGCCTAAATTCAATTTATCTTGCACCCAACTTTTTCGACACAAATTTCACCGACTTGTTTCAATTAGTTTCTTTCTACTAACTTTAACTATTGTATTGTGTTGGAGTTGGATATTACCTAGTTATACTCAGACACCTACATCTAATATTAAAAGTAGGCAAGTTATCATTCAAGAAATTAAAGATTATGCCGAACGTCATGTTGAAAATGATAAGGCGATGGATAGTAGGTTAATGATTGATTTATATAAGAAAAATTCTCTGGGTTTAACTACTCCAGAAATTACTAAAATTTATGAGGAAGAATACACAAGACTCAAGGAGGCAAAAGATAGTAACCTCTGGGAAAAAATTAATGACGATATTTTTTATGGGTTGGGATGGTTTGCTGCCTTAGCACTTTTGATTCTGTTAATTTTTAAGGAAGCTATACAAGGTTGGGTAACTGATCTATTTAAGACTTTTGGCAGATGGTTATACAATCAAATTTCTGGTCTTGAATTGTTTTGGAATTTCTCTCTAAAATGCTATAAAAAAGGTCTCATCGATAAACACGAACAACTGAAAATTCCTTTTCGTCCTAATCTTCCTTTAAGTCTGCAAGAAATTTATGTTGATTTGCAATTCTTGGAAAAATCTAATAATGAACCAATTAATTTTTCTGAGATTAAAAAATATAATCGTTTGGCTATTAAGGGGCAACCTGGAGCTGGAAAAACACTTTTATTAAAATATCTTGTTCTCTCTTGGGCGAGGGAAAAATTAAATAGTTCCTCTAATGAGTATGTGCCGATTTTATTAGAGTTATATCGCCTCAATGAAATAGAAATTTCTGCCCTCAACATGGAATTATTAAAACAGAAATTAGTAGGAGCTTTAGATAGGGATGATTTTCCTAAAGCTAATTCTTTTGTTGAGCAAAGTCTGGAAAAAGGAAAATTATTTCTGTTATTTGATGGATTAGATGAAGTGAAAAGTTTGATTCGTCCTCAAGTTGTGCAAGCTATTAATGACTTATTAGATAAGTACGATAAATGTCGAGCGATTATTACTTGTCGGGCAGCAGTTTATCGCAATGATTTTGCTGAGTCGGTCGATAAAACTTTAGATATTAAAGAATTTAGCGACAGACAAATGCGACTCTTTTTAGAAGCATGGAAATCGGAAATGCCACCCGATAAATCTATCGATCAACTCATACAAACTTTGAGAGATAGACCGTTAATTATGGAGTTAGCTAGAAATCCTTTAATGTTGACAATTGTTGCTCATCTTTATACTCAACCTGCCTTTGTTTTGCCTCAGTCTCGGTCAGATTTTTATCAAGAATCTACTCATATTTTATTGAATCAATGGCAGAATAATTTTAATCAATATAAAGAGAGTGCTCATAAGCGGAGAGTGTTACAACATTTGGCTTTATTTGCTCAGGATAATGCTAGTAAACAACAAAAGAATGACTTGAGTTTGGATTATCAAATTGTCTTGGAACAAATTCAAAAAGTTTTACCCGATCTAAATCTAAATCCTGAAACAGATACTCAAAAAATATTAGATGAAATTGTCGAACGTAGTGGATTATTATTGAAAATTGAGAGGGGAGATAAATATCAGTTTGCTCATTTAACTTTGCAAGAATATTTTGCAGCAACAGCTTTGAGAGATAGAGAAAATGAGTTAATAGAAAGGTTTAAAAATGACCCGGAACGTTGGCGAGAAACTGTTAAACTTTGGTGTGGTTTTGCCGGGAATAGTACAAATTTAATAGAGGTTATTTATCAGGAAGATTCTCTGACAGCTTTTGAATGTTTAGCGGATGCTCAAGAAGTTTCTCCTCTTTTAGCAGAGAGAATTATTGAGGAGTTTAAGGAGAAATTGGCAGAAGCAAATTCTGATGAAAATTTAGCTAGAGCTTTTGGAGCAGTTGCTTCTGATGTTCGTGAAAGAGGTAGGGGAAAAGTTGTTTTTGAGTTTCTAGAAAATGCTTTGAATTATTCTGAATCTCTGGAAGTTCGTCAGGCGTCTGTGAAGGCTTTATCTAAAACAAATTTGCCACAAGCGGCGGATATTTTGTTTAGGTATTATGAAGATATTGATTTGATAGATGCTCGTCAAGCACTTATTAATATGGGAGATATTGCAGTTTCTTTATTAAGGGGTTTGGCGGAGGAAAGTTCGGAAATGGCAATGAGAGATTTAGTGAAAATTGGTACTCCAGTTAGAATTTTCAAAACTATCAGAACCATCAAAACTATCAGAACTAAAACAGGAATATACTAATAAGATAAAACAAAACTTTCTTGGAATTAATCTTAGTAAAAAATGGCTATCTCTATTTGAAATTTTAGATATAGATTTACAATTTGCTGTACTAGATTGTCTTATAGCATACCGATATCGTCCTCCAACCCGCGATGACTGGCGTAATATTTTTCTACCTGTAAAACGTGTATTTTTAGTAGAATTTTTTGTAGAACATTTTTCCGTATTATCTATATCAATTTTAATCATGTTACTTTCATTAATGGTAATTAAGGTAGCTGATTTTTTTCTTGAATTGATTAGCAACAGGAATTTAGTTGCTTTTTATTTGATATGGTTTGCCAAATTTTTCTTCCCATTTTTAGGCGGGGTTTTATTCTTTTTCCTTACACAAACTGGTTTGCCATTTTATCCTTTTTATGGAGCTAAATCCCGTAATATAAGATGGCTGTTTGGTGTTTTTATGTATATACTAGCTCTTATCTATTCGATTAAATATTATAATCTAGGGGTATTCTTTGTTTATGTAATTGCTTCTCTAATAATGACAGGAATTATAGTAGTAGTATTAACTATATTTCGGTTTTTTCATGTAGAACTAAAAAAAATATTTATATTGGAAATCTTGATATTACATGGATATATGTTGCCATTTTATAGGTTCTTAACGCTTGATTTTTCTTGGGAAACAACCTTATTTATCTGGGTAATTACATTAGTTTTTTCCTTGATTTTGTGGATTTATGCACAAAATTTACAACGAAAAGTTAATAATCCCCTTAATATAATAATTCCCTTAATAATTTAATAAATAATATTTTCAAAAATGATAGTTTTATTAATACTTAATTATTAAGTAATCAAAGAATCTAATAATGCAAAGTTAGCGTCAAACCTCAAAAAACTTAAATTCACTGGCAACTTAATTTTTAACTCTTGTTTAGTTTAGTTTAGTTTCACTTCGTTTAAATCAACCTATAATTACAAACTATTTTAGGATTAAGAAGTATGCCAGAACTTGATGAAAATTTTAACTTAAAAGATTGGGAATGGATAGCAGTTCATTTTCCACGATCCGAAAGAGAAGCTATGGCAAAAGTAGCTTGGTTCATTTGTTGTAAATGTACTCCTGAAGAAATTTATCAATATAATAATCTCGATCCAAGAATAGTCATTCCTTTGTGTGGGATAGTATTGCTTGATAAAAAAGATTTTTTACAGTTAAAAAAGTTTCTCAAAGAAAAAAAAGTGGGTAGTGATGTAGAAAGACTGGAAGTATTAGAACTAAGACTAGAACTGTTAAGACTATCACAACCTTCAGAACTATCAAAAATATCAGAACTATCAGAACTAAAACAGGAATATGTTAATCAGATAAAACAAGTCTTTCCTGGAATTAATCTTAGTCAAAAATGGCAATCTCTATTTGAAACTTTGGGTATAGATATACAATTTGCCTTACTATATAGTCTCATAAAACACCGTCCTCCAACTCGTGATGACTGGCGTAATATTTTTTGTAAAAAATCAGATATTACTTTTTTTCCGCTGAAAGCAATTTTGTATTTGCAGTCAAGTCTAGCCAAAAGCCTTATATTATACTTTTTTATCTTCAGTGGCATTCTGTTCTGGATGCTTTTTCTATACTTAATATCTGATTTTATCTTTGATTTTTCCTGGAAAATAAACCTATTAATCTGGGGAATCATTTTAGTTGTTTGCTCAATCTTTCTGAGGGCAATAATTGCATATTTGCAGTCACCTAAAATCACAAACCTTATATTATACTTTTTGATATTTAGTGGGGTTTTGTTATGGATGATTTTACTATCTAATTTTTTATGGAAAACGACCCTATTAGTTAAAGTAATCATTTTAGTTGCTTGCTCAATATTATGGATTTACGGAAAAAATATATATCGCAAAGTTACTAATCCTCTGACGAATATTTTTAAATAGATATTTCTCTGAACTAACAAACCTAGATAGATTTAATAACTGAAGATTAGTAATTAAAAATTATTCTCAATCTCAAAAGGGAATAAATATTAAAATTAAGAAACTGAAATTACCTCAATGAAAATATTGCTTGATTTAGCTGACTTTCTCAATATATGGAATTAGCGATCGCTCTCGCGTCAGGTCGTTCTATCCCTCTTTAAATCTCACCCTTTATTTATTCCTAAACTCTAACTTTCTTTGATATATAAAAATAGCGATCGCTCTCTAATATTTCATCCTTAAAATATCAACAATTTAACTTGAAAGCTGATAACTGATAACTGATAACTGATAACTGATAAAGCGATCGCCCTCGAAACTATACTATTTTTAGTTGAATAAAAAGTCATGCGTATAGGCGAACGAACCCTTATAATACTTATAATATCATAAAAATTGCGAGGATAGAACTGAAAATATTTTGACGCGGCGATTTTTTTTGAGCTTCAGAGAATGAAAAACTTTGTGGTTTTCAACGCTAGGAGGGATGAATCGAAAGATTTAATCAGAGAGAAACAACCATTTATAGAAGCTTCACAAGATGAAAATATTTTTTATATTGCTCCTGGGAATAATTCCTCAATATTTGATTGTCTTTGACCATGGAAATTTAGTTGAATAAAAAGTCATGCGTATAGGCGAGCAACCCCCAATAGCTTTTATGATATCAGAATTTTTGTGAGGCAGCAACCGAAAATCCTTTGACGCGCGTTTTTTTCAGGAGCTTCATACAATGAAAGTGTTGGTAATTTTCCACGATAGGAGGGATGGATGGAAAAATTTAATCATGGGAAAAAATGTATTGAGCGATCGCTAATAGATGACTACCGAAAGCTGATGATAGGAGCTTCACAAGATGAAAATATTTATGGCATTACTCTGGGGAAAATTCTTAAATATTGAAAAGTCTCTATAAACTGGGAAATTAAGTTGAATAAAAAGTCATGCGTATAGACGAGCAGCCTCTTATAGCTTTTATGATATCAGAGTTTTTGTGAGGAGGCAACGGAAAATCCTTTGACGCGGCGATTTTTTTCAGGAGCTTTCTAAAATGAGAGGTTTGTACCTTTCCACGCTAGGAGTTACTAGATAAAAAAGAGCGATCGCTTTCTAAGATTCACACTTTTTATTTTACGCGCAGAATTTTTTTTGAGCTTCAGAGAATGAAAATATTGGTGGTTTTCACGCTAGGAGAGATGGATGGAAAGACTTGATGAAGGAAAAACAATCATTTATAGTGGCTTCACAAGATGAAAGTATTTCTGATATTGCTCCTGGGAAAATTCCTAAATATTCGATTGTCTTTGAGCATAGAAATTAAGTTGAATAAAAAGTCATGCGTATATACGAACAACCCCTTATATTTTTTATGATATCACAAAAATTGTGGGGATGGAACCGAAAATCCTTTGAGGCGCGATTTTTTAGGAGCTTCATAGAATGAATACTTTGGTAATTTTCCACGCTAGGAGGGAGGGATGGATGGAAATATTTGATGATGGAAAAAATGTATTGAGCGATCGCTTTCTAATACTTTATGTTTTTCCTATGGTAAAAAAGCTGACTGCTGATAGCTGAGTGCCGAAAGATTTTTTGTAAGCTTCAGAGAATGAAAATATTGGTTGTTTTCCACGCTAGGAGAGATGGATGGAAATATTTGATGAGGGAAAGACAATCATTTCTGGGAGCTTCACAAGATGAAAATATTTCTGATATTGCTCCTGGGAAAATTCCTAAATATTCGATTGTCTTTGAGCATGGAAATTAAGTTGAATAAAAAGTCATACTTGTATACGAACGACCCCTTATATCATTTATGATATCACAAAAATTATGGGGATGGAACCGAAAATCCTTTGGCGCGGCGATTTTTTTTGTGAGCTTCCGAGAATGAAAATGTTTGTACCTTTCCACGCTAGGAGGTACTAGATAAAAAAAAAGCGATCGCTTTCTAAGATTCATACTTTTTATTTGACGCGCCGAATTTTTTATAGCTTCAGAGAATGAAAATATTGGTTGTTTTTCAATGAGGAGATATGGATGGAAAGATTTGATGGGGGAAAAACAATCATTAACTGGAGCTTCACAAGATGAAATTATTTCTGGTATTGCTCCTGGAGGAAATTTCCTCAATATTAGATTGTCTCTGAGCAAGGAAATTAAGTTGAATAAAAAGTCATGCGTATAGACGAACGAACCCTTACAGTATTTATAGTATCACAAAAATTGTGGGGATGGAACCGAAAATCCTTTGGCGCGGCGATTTTTTATGAGCTTCAGGAAATGAAAACATTGGTGCTTTTCCACTGAGAAGTGATGGATGGAAAGATTTAATCACGGAAAAACAACCGTTTCTGGAAGCTTCACAAGATGAAAATATTTCTGGTATTGCTCCTGGGAAAATTCCTGAATATTCGATTGTCTCTGAGCGTGGAAATTACGTTGAATAAAAAGTCATGCGTATATACGAACAACCCCTTATATCATTTATGATATCACAGAAATTGTGGGGATGGAACCGAAAATCCTTTGACGCGCGATTTTTTTTCAGGAGCTTCAGAGAATGAAACTGTTAGTGCTTTTCCACGCTAGGAGCGATGGATGAAAAGATTTGATCAGGGAAAACAATCATTTTAGAGCTTCACAAGATGAAAATATTTCTGGTATTGCTCCTGGGAAAAATTTCTGAGACTGAATAACTGGTAACTGAAAAGGCGATCGCTTTCTAATCTTTCATTCTTTTGCTAGACTCTAATTTCCCCGAAAGCTGACTACTAATAACTGATAACTGATAACTGAATAAGCTTATCTTTTATTAACTGCCAAATTTCTAAACTTAGTAAACTGGGGGTCAAACAATAACTTAACGGTACCAGTCGGCCCATTCCGATGCTTAGTAATAATCACCTCAGCAATACCTTGGTCCGGAGTATCTGGGGAATAATACTCATCCCGATAAAGCATAATAACTAAATCCGCATCTTGTTCAATAGAGTTATGAACAACAATCTCATTCGCGACAAAATTATGTAGACCAGGCACAGTTAAGTCAAAAACCTCCGCCTCTCCATATGGTCTTATTTCCACAATTTCATCCCAGTTAACATCAATTTTAGTAGGTTTTTCCCACTCAGGAGACTTAACTACAGACCCTAAATTTCCACCATATTTTGGCCCAAAATCCACTTTAGACAAGAATTGCCCACAATACAATATTGAATATTTAAGCATTTTTTGGTTCAAAATAGCAAGAGAATCCCCAATATTCAGAGTATTTAACTGTTTCCAACCCCCCATAGAAAAGAAAGGATGATTAGCCGTTGCCCTAATCAATTTTCCCGAAGAAGTTTGTAAAGAAAATATAGGTTTAACCCCAGTAGAAAATACCTTACTAACAATAGCCGACTCAAATTTTCCAGTATTTTCATTCAACGCCAAAACAGAAAAATTAGACTTACCAACCAGACGAGAAATAGGAATTTGTTGACCATCAGCTAAATAAATTAAAGTATCCCCAGTCAAACAACCAGACTCTCTTAAGTCAGACATCATTGGTCTTTTATTAGTTCGAGACTCCACACTTCTACTAAGTTGAGACAAAGCAATAATCGGTACCGAAAGTTCTCGCGCCAAACCCTTCAAACTCCGAGTAATTCTTGCTAATTCCTGGACTCGATTATCACTACTACTACTTTCCATTAATTGTAAATAATCTAATAAAATTAATCCTAAAGCTCCACCTTGTTCGCTTTGTAATTGTCTGACTTTTGAACGAATTTCATTAACAGTAATATTAGGAGTATCATCAATAAAAATTGGCATTTCAGCAAGAGTACCAATAGCGGAAGTTAAAGGTTCCCATTCACTCTGACTAATTCGTCCAGACCGCAATCTATTACTTTCAATTCTTGCCTCACTTGCTAATAGTCTTAATACCAATTGTTCCTTAGACATTTCTAGACTAAAAATTGCTACTGGTAATTTAAGATTAGCTGCAATACTATGACCAATATTTACAGCAAAGCTAGTATTGTGGAGGCAAATATCATTAGCTACAAAATTATGAGTTTCTGGTATGGTCAAATCGTATACTTGTTTTTCTCCGACTGCTGTAATTGAAACAATTTCATCCCAGTAAATATCGCTATTTTCTAATTCTTCGCTCCAGAAATTATCTGGTTTGACTAAACTGGATTTTTCCGAGTCGAAATCTAGATTTTCTGATGAAAGATTTCCCATATCTGTCAGAATATTTTTCCCACAGATAGTATCAGTAGTAGTTAAGTTATCAGAATTTTTAGGAGACTTTCCTTTGACAGTTCTATTCTTTGCCGACTGATTTTGAGATTCGGCAAATTTTGTCATCAGGCAAACCAATTTATTCCAGAAAAATTCCCTATTTTCTAATTGTTCGCTCCAGGAATTCTCTGGTTTGGCTAAATTTAATCTGTGGGAGTGTAAACCTAGATTTTCTGATGGAAGGTTTTCCATATTTGCCCCTAAATTTTTCCCACAGATAGTATCAGTAGTAGTTAAATTATCAGAATTTTTAGGAGAGGTTTTTTTTCGACTTCTACTGTTTGCTGACCAATTTTTAGATAGGAAAAAATTTGCTACCAGACTAATCAGTTTATCCCAGAAAATTTCTGTATTTTCTAATTTATCACTCCAGGAATTCTCTGGTCTGACTACATTTAATCTGTGGGAGTCAAAGTCTTGATTTTCTGATGGAAGGTTTACCATATCTGCCCCTAAATTTTTCCCACAGATAGTATCAGCAATAGTTAAATTCTCAGAATTTTTAGGAGAAGTTCTTTTTCCACTTCTACTCTTGACCGACTGATTTTGAGATTCAACAAAACTTTCCACCAGACTCACCAATTCATCCCAGAAAAATTCCCTATTTTCTAATTCCTCCTTCCAGGAATTCTCTGGTCTGACTACATTTAATTTCTCGGAGTTGAAATCCAGATTTTCTGATGGAAGGTTTCCCATATCTGCCCCTAAATTTTTCCCATAGATAGTATCAGCAGTAGTTAAATCCTCAGAATTTTTAGGAGACTTTCCTTTGACAGTTCTACTATTTACTGACCGACTCTTAGATTCAACAAAACTTTCCACCAGACTCACCAATTCATCCCAGAAAAATTCCCTATTTTCTAATTGCTTCCTCCAGGAATTCTCTGGTCTGACTACATTTAATTTCTCGGAGTTGAAATCCAGATTTTCTGATGGAAGGTTTCCCATATCTGCCCCTAAATTTTTCCCACAGATAGTATCAGCAGTAGTTAAATCCTCAGAATTTTTAGGAGACTTTCCTTTGACAGTTCTACTATTTACTGACCGACTCTTAGATTCAACAAAACTTTCCACCAGACTCACCAATTCATCCCAGAAAAATTCCCTATTTTCTAATTCCTCCTTCCAGGAATTCTCTGGTCTGATTAAATTTAATCTGTCGAAGTTGAAATCCAGACTTTTTGATGAAATATTTTTCATATCTGCCCCTAAATTTTTCCCACAGATAGTATCAGTAGTAGTTAAATGACTGAAATTTTTATCTGTCTGTCTTGTTGCATTTCTTCTCCCTGGTGAAAACCATCTAGATGCGACAAACTTTTCCGTCACAGAAGTAATTTCATTCCCAAAAATTTCCCAATCTTTGAGTTTTTCAACCAAGGAATTTTCCTTTGTGAGTAAATCCAAATCTTCTGATAGAGAATTAGCAATATTTGCCACAGAACTTTTCACAGATAAAGTCTCAGAAGTAGTTAAATGACTGAATTTTTTATCCGTCTGTCTTGTGCTATTTCTTCTCTCTGGTGAGAGACATTTAGATACAGCAAACTTTTCCATCACAGAAGTAATTTTATTCCCGAAAATCTCAGTATTTTTTAGTTGCTCAACCCAGAAATTCTCTTGTTTGAGTAAATTTAATCTGCTGGAGGGGAAATCTAGATTTATAGATGGAAAATTTTTCATATCTGCCCCTAAATTTTTCCTACGGAAAGTCTCAGAAGTCGTTAAATTATTGCAATTTTCCTCGGTCTTTACTTTTCCATTTCTACCCTCTGTCAAGAGATATCTATATTTGGCCAACTTTTCCATAATAACAACAATTTCATTCCCGAAAATCTCAGTATTTTTTAATTGCTCAACCCAGAAATTCTCTTGTTTGAGTAAATTTAATCTGCTGGAGGGGAAATCTAGATTTATAGATGGAAAATTTTTCATATCTGCCCCTAAATTTTTCCTACGGAAAGTCTCAGAAGTCGTTAAATTATTGCAATTTTTCTCGGTCTTCTCTTTTCCATTTTTACCCTTTGCCTCAAGACATCTATATTTGGCAAACTTTTCCATCACAGAAATTATTTCATTGTCGAAAATATCAGCATTTTGTAGTTGTTTGACCGAAAAATTCTCCTCTGCAACTAAATTCAAATTTTTGGATAGAGAACTACTAATATCTGCCAGAAGATTTTTCCCACGAAAAGTATCAGTAGTAGTTAAATTATCGAAATTTTCCTCGGTCTTCTCTTTTCCATTTCTACCCTTTGCCTCAAGACATCTATATTTGGCAAACTTTTCCATCACAGAAATTATTTCATTGTCGAAAATTTCCCTACCTTTGAGTTTTTTAACTAAGGCATTTTCGTTTCTGAGTAAATCCAAACTTTCTGATGGAAGACTACCAATATTTGCCAGAAAGTTTTGTCGAAATAAGGCGTCAGTAGTAGTTAAATACTCGGAATTTTGCTCGGTCTTTACTTTTCTATTTTTTCTCTGTATCGAAAGAATGATAGATAGAGCAAACTTTTCCATCACATCAAGAACTTTATCCCAGAAACCCTCTGTATTTTCTAATTTCTCAACCCAGAAATTCTCCTGTCTGACTAAATTTAATCTGCTAGAGGATAAATCTAAATTTATAGATGGAAAATTACCAATATCTACCACCAAATTTTTGACTGATACTTTCTCTGTAATAGTTAAATGCCACAAATTTTTATTCGTCTTTCCTTTCTTACTTTTACCCTCTTCAAATTTTTCAATAGCAGCAATAATTCCAAATCTGAGTAAAAGATGTTGTACTTGCCTAACCAACTTTTCACTCACCACAGAATAACCAAAACATACTCCCCTGCTATCCAATATTTTTACCCATCCATCCAGGGAAAATAAATATCTAATGAATAAAGCTAATTGTGATTTTTCTAATTTAAAGACAATAGGAAAAAGACAGAAATTATCAGAATCAATCAGAGAAGCAAACTGATTTTCTGGAATAGTTTCATCGCCAAAAATATCTAAGCGACGGGGTACAGCTATTTTTTCTCCTACCTGTAATTTTGCCAAAGGTTTCCAACCATCGACCGTTAGAAAAGGATGAGTAATTGTCGTCTCTACAAATCTTCCTGATTTTGTCGTTACTCTAAATACAGGTTTAATTCCATCATCAATAAAAGCAGAAGGTTTAGTAACCTGAAACTTCCAATTTTTGCCTAAAGTTAATAACTCCGTTTCTTGCCTTTGATAAACCTCTGCCACAGTAATTAAACTGCCATTTTTTTGCAAAACTAAAGTATCGTAAGCCGCACATTTTCCCATTGAGGGACGACCAGCCACAATAATTAAATCCGAACGTTGAAAACCTCCAGTCATTGCATCCAAATCGTAAAAACCACAAGCAAGACCAGGTAAAGCAATTCCCTCATTTCTATCTTCAATCTCCTGAAAAGTATTGATTAAAGTCTCAGAAATAGGAACTAAATCTTGTTGTGGTTTATCCTGAGTCAGAGCAAATATTTTTTGTTCAGCTTGGTCAAGAATAGTTTTTAATTCAGTAGCTGTTTGAAACCCTAAATCAAAAATTTCATTTCCCGCTTGAATTAACTTTCTACGGATATATTTATCAATAACTAAAACAGCATATTGGTCAATATTAACCGCCGAAACAGTTCGTTCTAATAGTTGAACTATTTTTACTTGTCCGCCAATTTTTTCTAATTTATTATTATCAGTAAGCCAACTGGTAACAGTCATTAAATCTGTAGGTTTGCCCTGATTATAAAGTTGCCACATTGCCTTATAAAGAATTTGATGAGCTTCAATGGCAAAAAACTCTGGGCGCAATAACTCTGTTACTCGACTAACAGCTTCTGGATCGAGAAGAATACCACCTAAAATAGCTTCTTCCGCTTCAATATTTTGGGGAGGTAGGCGATCGCTAGACATCTTTCAACAATTAATAATTAATAATTAATAATTAATAATTACCTCTCTTTGAAAAAAAGAGGATTGACTCAATGGAAAATTTTTTCTTGTTTCTCCTTTAAAGGAGAGGCTTCAAACCTTAATTATTCGGTGATTTACCTACAATTATTTAAAATTTTTTTGAATAGGGAATAGGGAGTAGGAAGTAAAGTTTAAATTACTCTGGTAGAAAAATCCATACTCAATCCAATTGCTGAATATTAAAGTCGAGAAGAATACCACCTAAAATAGCTTCTTCCGCTTCAATATTTTGGGGAGGTAGGCGATCGCTAGACATCTTTCAACAATTAATAATTAATAATTAATAATTAATAATTACCTCTCTTTGAAAAGAAGAGGATTGACTCAATGGAAAATTTTTTCTTGTTTCTCCTTTAAAGGAGAGGCTTCAAACCTTAATTATTCGGTGATTTACCTACAATTATTTAAAATTTTTTTGAAAAGGGAATAGGGAGTAGGGGGTAGAGTTTAAATTACTCTGGTAGAAAAATCCATACTCAATCCAATTGCTGAATATTAAAGTCGAGGAGAATACCACCTAAAATAGCTTCTTCCGCTTCAATATTTTGGGTTGGGGAGGTAGGCGATCGCTAGACATCTTTCAACAATTAATAATTAATAATTAATAATTAATAATTACCTCTCTTTGAAAAGAAGAGGATTGACTCAATGGAAAATTTTTTCTTGTTTCTCCTTTAAAGGAGAGGCTTCAAACCTTAATTATTCGGTGATTTACCTACAATTATTTAAAATTTTTTTGAATAGGGAATAGGGAGTAGGGGGTAGAGTTTAAATTACTCTGGTAGAAAAATCCATAATCAATCCAATTGCTGAATATTACAGTTGGACTAAAGTCAAAAGTCAAAGACTGTCGATCAAAAGATATTTACGCATTTTCAAATCATAAAATCTAGATTTAGTGTGGCACTAGAGTATTTCTTTGCATAACTCCTAATTTCTTTTTAACTTTTGACTTTTGACTTTTGACTTTAATTAACTACCTACTACTTGAATCTCTACTTCAGCAGTTACCTCTGGATGAAGTTTAATTTGAGCTTTGTAGAATCCAACTTTGCTAATTTCTGGCAAAGTAACGCCACGTCTATCAATTTCTTGACCAGTATTTTCCTTAATTACATCCACTAATTCTCTATCAGTAACGGTACCAAAAATTGCATCATTTTCACCAACTTGTTTGGCAATTTTAAAGCGACCAACTGTTTCCAAAGCTGTCTTTTGAGCTTCTGCTGCTTGCTTCAATTCTATTTGTCTTTGTCGCTCTTGTTCTCTACGACGTTCTACCTGTTTAAGAATACCTGGAGTAGTACGAAAAGCAATTTTCTGAGGAATCAAATAGTTGCGAGCATAACCAGGAGCTACTTCTACCACATCTCCTGATACTCCTAATTTTTTGACATCTTGATTCAAGACTACCTGCAATTTTTTGGCCATGATTTTAATTTTAAAATTTTCACTGCAAACTTTAATTATATAGCAGTTCTCATAAGTAGTGAGGTACACAATTCCTTTTTTTTTAGGGAATAGGGAACTAGAAAAGAAAAAAGATAAATATATCTCCAAAGCTTGAGAAAGCCTATATCGTCATTAAAAAAATACAACATAAAGCCAGAAGAGATGATTTACAAAATGAATGGATTAATTTAAGCTAAGGTCTTAGCTGATAGTAACTAGGGAAAATAACTATAATTAACAATTAAGTCCTAGTTATTACGTTATTCTTACTGCATCATAAAATTTTCAGTCTGAATCAAGCTAAAAATTATCATATTTATTCAGGTCAAAATGAAATCAAAATTCCTCAAAATTATTTTAGGGACAATCCTGACCAGCTTGTTAATAGTTTTTACTTCCTGTCAACAAGTTCCTACCGATCAAATTATTACCATTAGGAGTGCTTACAATACTGGTTGGGTAGAAGAGTTATTTCAAACCGAAGTTGTGAATATAGGTTTAGAAAAATTAGGCTACAAGGTCGAAAAACCTAAACAAATTGATTATCCTGCACTTTATATTTCCATAGCCAATGGAGATTTAGACTATAGTGTTGTTTACTACCAACCACAACACAAGAAATTCTTTGAAAATGCTGGTGGTGAAGAAAAATTAGAAGGAGTTGGAAATTTAACTCCTAATGGAAATAGTGGATATCAAATCGATAAAAAAACCGCCGATAAATATAACATTACTAACATTGAACAATTAAAAGATTCAGAAATAGCCAAGCTTTTTGACTCAGATAAGGATGGCAAAGCAAATTTAGTTGGTTGTAATCCTGGTTGGGCTTGTGAATTGACTATAGACCATCATCTTCAAGCTTATGAATTAGAGGATACTGTAGAACATAATAGAGGCCAATATACAATGCTTCTGGCAGATGCTGTTACTCGTTATCAAAAAGGCGAACCTATTATTTATTATGCCTATAATCCTCACTGGATATCTGCAGTTTTAAAACCAGGAGAAGATGTAGTTTGGTTAGAAGTTCCTTTTACTTCTTTACCAGAACCTATGGAAAATCTGACTGAAAAAGATACATCAGTAGATGGTAAAAATTTTGGTCTTCCGAAAGTATCTCAGGGTATTGTTGCTAATAAAAAATTCCTAGAAAATAATCCAGTTGCTAAAAAATGGTTTGAATTAGTTGAGATTTCAGTTGCTGATATGAATGAGGAAAGTTTGCGTATAAAAGAGGGTGAAAACCAAGAAGAAGATATTTTGCGTCATGCTCAAGAATGGGTAAAAAATAATCAGCAAAAATATGATAGTTGGCTGGAAATAGCAAGACAAATCACAAATTAAGTTTCTAGTTTTTTAAGTAAGAAAGGAAATCAAGAAAAAGACATAAATAATAATTTGTCGCTGTAACTTTTGGGTTAGATGATACTGTATCAAACTATCAGATTTCAATCCTTTAAAGTATTCCTAACTGTTATATATTTACTCCTGTTGAACTCTCTTAATAATTATTTGAAAAACAACCTCTAAAATATTTAACCTGATACTTTTTAGAGAGAGTTTCTCATCTTAAGCATTCCGGTCTCGGGGAGGCATTATCATTTATTTTGTGCATATTCAGTTGTTCAAAACCGAAAACTGTATCTAAGGATACTCAACACTGGATATCTACAGTCTTAAAACCAGGAGAAGATGTAGTCTGGTTATTAGTAGATGGAAAAAATCTAGGCTTTTCTGGAAGTAAACAGCAGATAGTAGCTAACAAAAAATTCCTAGAAGCTAACTCAGTTGCCAAACGGTGGTTTGAATTAGTCCAAATTCCGGCGTTGCACAGCGACGAATGATTTTGGATTTTTGATGAACAGGATTTTGGATTTGAGAATTGCTAAAATAAATAATTATATTAGGTTTTTTTAATCAAAGTCTAAACTAATTTTTGGCAATATCATTCCATAATGTGCAACCCCAAAATTCCAGTTGCAGATATGAATGCTGAAAGTTTACGCATCAAAAATGGAGAAGATAAACTTGAAGATATTTTGTGTCATGCTCAAGAATGGGTAAAAAATAATCAGCAAAAATATGATAGTTGGCTGGAAATAGCAAGACAAGAAGCTAGTTAAGGAGGAAAAATTTTAAGAATCTTTCAGCACTTGCAAAGCTTTTCATTTCAGTAAACTACAAAATTATTTTTGGTTAGGGAGTAGGCAGTAGGAAAATAATTTTGCTACTGTAGTCTATCTATTTGAAAACTGCTATAAATGGATTTGAATAGTCATAAAAAAACTCAGGTTAAATTGAAAATTATTTAAGTCTTACATCTAGAAATTATTTCAGATTTTGATAGTTCCAGGTATTCAATTTTTCAATTGATTTGCTGCTTCATTCTACCCCAGAAATCAGAAAACTCAAATATAGCGTTTTTATCTGGAATTTGGAGACTTAGTGCTATTAAAAAGGAAATAGGTAATAGGGAATAGTCAAGGAGGTAAAACAGCATTAAATAGTAGTAAACACAAGGATATCAGGTACTCAATCGAGGTTTTTTTTTACCTCAATCTAGATTTACATATAGAAGAAGGAAGAAGCAAAAAGCAAGAAGGAAAAGTCTGGCGTTGTCTGAGTTTTAAGCTTTTAATATGCCCTAATCTTTGCTTCGACTGCTATATCAAATAAAAACACTATATTTATCTTGTGTTTTTCTAGTAATTTGTAGATATAGCGATTATCATATTAATGAATATAATATTTTTCTCTTTATTTTTATTCTCATATCCGGTGTTTCCTAAAAATACAAAATTTTTGTATCTCAAGCAAGAGGGAAAATTGCTATAAACTAATTATGAATATTTGAATCAAAATATAGTGCCTCTTGCCTATTCTCAAATTTCTATAAATCTTTAGTGCCGAGAGTAGTAAAATACTATTGATACTATTTATGAAAAATTTTTCAATCAAACCACAATGAAACAAAAATATCTCAAAACTGTTTTAGGAACAATCCTCACCAGCTTATTAATAATTTTTACTTCCTGCCAACAAGTTTCTGATTCTGAAACAGTTACTATTCGGAGTGCTAATAGTACCTGGATACAAGAATTATTTCAAACTGAAGTAGTGAATATAGGTTTAGAAAAACTCGGCTATAAAGTTGAAAGACCAAAACAAATTGAATATCCAGCAATTTATATTTCTCTTGCCAATGGAGATTTAGAATATAGCACTGTTTATTATGAACCACAACACAATGAATTCTTTGAAAATGCTGGTGGTTCAGAAAAGTTAGAGAAAGTTGGAAAATTAACTCCCGATGGAATACAAAGATATGAAATTGATAAAAAAACCGCCGATAAATATAACATTACTAACATTGAACAATTAAAAGATCCAGAAATAGCCAAACTTTTTGATTCCGATGGAGATGGCAAAGCAAATTTAGTTGGTTGTAATCCTGGTTGGTCTTGTGAATTAGTTATCAATCATCATCTTAAAGCTTATGAATTAGAAGATACAGTAGAACATAATCAAGGACAATATGAAATTCTTTTGGCAGATGCAATGACTCGTTATCAGGAAGGAAAATCAATTCTTTATTATGCTTACGAACCTCATTGGATATCGACAGTTTTCAAGCCAAATGAAGATGTAGTTTCCTTGGAAGTACCTTTTACTTCTTTACCAGAATCTATGGGAAATTTAAGCGAAAAAGATGCATCAGTAGATGGAAAAAAATTTGGCTTTCCCATACTTCAACAGCGTATAGTAGCTAATAAAAAATTCCTAGAATCAAACCCAGTTGCCAAAAGATGGTTTGAGTTAGTTGAAATTCCAATTGTGGATATGAATGCTGAAAGTTTGCGCATCAAAGAGGGAGAAGATACACCAGAAGATATTCTGCGTCATGCTCAAGAATGGATAAAAAATCATCAGCAAATTTATGATAGTTGGTTAGAAACAGCAAGAGAAGCTAAGGTAGAATAAGTAAACTAAAAAGTCTTTCAGTACTTCAATTAATCTGAAAAGCTATCAATGAAATCTGAGACTATAGCAATTTCATTTGAGTTGTGTGAAAAATTTCGCTTTTATGCCACAGGTTAAGAGGCGTTGTCGGATTTTTTACTATTAGTAAATTACCGAATCTTGTTTAGCATCTCATTTGAAAATGCTATAAACTCAAAGTATTAATACCATTTTTTTATTAAGCTACATTTAATATTAAAGATGACGATCGTTTATGAAATTAAAGTCTGAGGAATAATTCTTCAGCACATTTTTATACATAAATAGTATAGGCAAAAAAAATCAGAAAACTAAAATTTTAAATCCTTTGTTATTTCTAGTAATTGAAAAAAAGTTTTTATGAAAAACTTGACTCAAAAAATATGAGCAAATTCTGAATATACAAGAATTAACAACTAAATTAAGAATGCATTTTTATCCCTACTATTATAATATCATTTATCTATTCTCAAATCTCTATAAATTTAGAAATTAATCAAACTAAAATGAAACAAAAATTACTAAAAATTATCTTAGGAACAATCTTTACAAGCCTATTAATAATTTTCACTTCCTGTCAAAAAACTCCTCCTGGAATAGTTACTATTCGGAGTGCCAATAGTACCTGGATACAAGAGTTATTTCAAACTGAAATAGTAAATATAGGTTTAGAAAAACTCGGCTACAAAATCGAAAAAACTAAAGAAATTGAATATCCAGCAATTTATATTTCTCTTGCCAATGGAGACCTAGACTACAGTGTTGTTTACTATGAACCACAACACAATGAATTCTTTGAAAATGCTGGTGGTTCAGAAAAGTTAGAGAAAGTTGGAAAATTAACTCCCGATGAAATACAAAGATATGAAATAGACAAAAAAACAGCCGATAAATATAACATTAATAACCTTCAACAATTAAAAGATCCAGAAATAGCCAAACTTTTTGATTCCGATGGAGATGGCAAAGCAAATTTAGTTGGTTGTAATCCTGGTTGGTCTTGTGAATTAATTATCAATCATCATCTTAAAGCTTATGAATTAGAAGATACAGTAGAACATAATCAAGGACAATATGAAATTCTCTTGGCAGATGCAATAACTCGTTATCAGGAAGGAAAACCAATTATTTATTATGCTTACGAACCTCATTGGATATCAACAGTTTTCAAGCCAAATGAAGATGTAGTTTCATTGGAAGTACCTTTCACCTCCTTACCAAAATCTATGGGAAATATGAGTGAAAAAGATACATCTCTAGATGGAAAAAATTTTGGCTTTCGGATAATTCAACAGCGCATAGTAGCTAATAAAAAATTCTTAAAAAATAATCTAGTTGCTAAACGATGGTTTGAATTAGTGCAAATTCCAGTTGCCGATATGAGTGAAGAAAGTTTACGTATTAAAGAGGGAGAAGACCAACCAGAAGATATTCTCCGTCATGCTCAAGAATGGATAAAAAATAATCAGCAAATTTATGATAGTTGGTTAGAAAAAGCAAGACAAGAGACTGATTCATTAGACATCTCCAATAATAAAAAATAAAATTCATTACCCTAAATAAATCATTGATTCTTTCTGCCTACTCCCTACTCCCTCTTTTCTGAAGATGTCTATTTTTAACAATTAATAATTAATAATTACCTCTCCTTTAAAAGAAGAGGATTAACTCAAAGGAAAATTTTTCTTTTTATCCCCTTAAAAGAGGAGGCTTTCAACCACAATTTTTCGGTAAATAGAATTTAAGTAAAACACTATCCGTAATATAATTAATATAATGGTATATAGTAGTCAAAAACTATAACGTTCTATAATATGTAGCGTTAAAGTCGCAAAAACCCCTAAATGATGATTAACTGAACTAAAATTTCAGTCTTCCTCTGTTCCTGTGAATCAGGATTTATAAAAAAACACTAGATATAGTAATCAAAAACTATAACGTTTTATATATGTAGCGTTAAAGTCGCAAAAATCCCTAAATAATGATTCACCTAACTTGAGTAGAGCTTTCCTCTTCTCCCGTAAATCAAAATTGAGAAAAAACACTAGATATAGTAATCAAAAACTATAACGTTTTATATATGTAGCGTTAAAGTCGCAAAAATATCTCAATAATGATTAACTAAACTTGAGTAGAGCTTTCCTCTTTTCCTGTGAGTCAAAATTGAGAAAAAACACTAGATATAGTAATCAAAAACTATAACGTTTTATATATGTAGCGTTAAAGTCGCAAAAATCCCTAAATAATGATTCACCGAACTTGAGCAGAGCTTTCCTCTTCTCCCGTGAATCAAAATCTAGAAAAAAACACTAGATATAGTAATCAAAAACTATAACGTTTTATATATGTAGCGTTTAAACCACCAAAACCCCCACCAAAACCCCTAAATGATGATTCACTAAACTAGAATAGAGTATTCCTCTGTTCCTGTGAGTCAAAATCTAGAAAAAAACACTAGATATAGTAATCAAAAACTATAACGTTTTATATATGTAGTGTTGAAACCGCAAAAATCCCTAAATAATGATTAATTAAACTAGAATAGAGTATTCCTCTGTTCCTGTGAGTCAAAATTGAGAAAAAACACTAGATATAGTAATCAAAAACTATAACGTTTTATATATGTAGTGTTGAAACCGCAAAAATCCCTAAATAATGATTAATTAAACTAGAATAGAGTATTCCTCTGTTCCTGTGAGTCAAAATTGAGAAAAAACACTAGATATAGTAATCAAAAACTATAACGTTTTATATATGTAGCGTTTAAACCTCAAAAATCCCTAAATAATGATTAATTAAACTAGAATAGAGTCTTCCTCCTTTGCTGTGCAAATATAAAAAAACCCAAGAATAAATAGTCAATGTCTAGGCCAGAATCTAATCCTTCCCCAGAACAACCAGAAAAAATCCATTTACCTCGCACCAGCGAGTCAGAAACCCTCAAAAAAATTCGTCATACCACATCCCATGTCATGGCCATGGCAGTACAAAAACTGTTTCCCAAGGCACAAGTAACAATTGGTCCTTGGATCGAAAATGGCTTTTACTATGACTTTGATACCCCAGAACCATTTACAGAAGCTGACCTAAAAGCCATCAAAAAAGAAATGGTCAAAATCATTAAACGGGATTTACCCGTAATTAGAGAAGAAGTCAGCCGAGAAGAAGCTAAAAGTCGAATTGAAGCAATTAAAGAACCATATAAATTAGAAATCCTCCAAGACTTAGAAGACCCAATTACCATTTATCATCTTGGTGAAGAATGGTGGGATTTATGTGCTGGCCCTCATATTGAAAGTACAAAACAAATTAATCCCAAAGCAATTGATTTAGAAACTGTTGCTGGTGCTTATTGGCGTGGAGATGAAACCAAAGCCCAATTACAACGTATCTATGGTACTGCTTGGGAAACTCCAGAACAACTGGCCGAATATAAAAGACGTAAAGAAGAAGCTTTCAAAAGAAACCATCGTAAGCTAGGTAAAGAATTAGGACTATTTATTTTTTCCGACCTTGTTGGACCGGGATTACCTCTGTGGACTCCCAAAGGTACAATGTTAAAGAATTCATTGAAAGACTTTCTCCAACAAGAACAACAGAAACGGGGTTATTTACCTGTAGATACTCCCCATATTGCCAGAGTCGATTTATTCAAAACTTCCGGACATTGGCAAAAGTATAAAGAGGATATGTTCCCGATGATGGCTGAGGATGAGGAATCAGAAGCTCAGGAACAGGGTTTTGTTTTAAAACCAATGAACTGTCCATTCCATATCCAAATTTATAAACAGGACTTACGTTCTTATCGGGAGTTACCAATACGACTTGCCGAGTTTGGCACTGTTTACCGCCATGAAAAGTCTGGGGAATTAGGTGGTTTAACCCGAGTCCGAGGTTTCACTCAAGATGATTCTCATTTGTTTGTGACACCCGAACAACTTGAAGCCGAGTTTCTTAGTGTGGTAGACTTAACTCTATTTGTGTTTAAAAATCTACAACTAAATAATTTTAAGGCTAGATTAAGTTTCCGTGACCCTGACTCAGATAAGTACATTGGCTCTGATGAGGCTTGGGAAAAAGCTGAAGGTGCTATTCGTCGAGCTGTGGAAAAAATGGGTATGGAGCATTTTGAGGGTATTGGTGAAGCTGCATTTTATGGTCCAAAGTTAGATTTTATTTTCCAGGATGCTTTGGAGCGAGAATGGCAGTTAGGCACTGTACAGGTAGATTATAATTTGCCCGAAAGGTTTGATTTGGAATATGTGGCAGAAGATGGGACTAGAAAACGCCCAGTGATGATTCACCGGGCACCTTTTGGTTCCTTGGAAAGGTTGATTGGAATTTTGATTGAGGAGTATGCAGGAGATTTTCCTTTGTGGTTAGCTCCTATCCAAACTAAACTTCTGCCAGTTAATTCTGAATTTTCGCCCTTTGCTCAAGAGGTTGCTGCTCAAATGCGTCAAGTAGGTATTCGTGCTGAGGTAGATATTAGTAATGAACGTTTGGGTAAGTTGATTAGAAATGCTGAGAAGGCCAAAATTCCTGTAATGGCTGTAGTTGGAGCTAAGGAAGTTGAGTCAAATAGCCTGAGTATTCGTACTCGTGCTGCTGGGGAATTAGGTTCTATAGCTGTGCCAGATGTAATTGAGAAGATGACTGGGGCGATCGCTAACTATGAAAATTTCTAGAAGGTATCTGATAGAAGCCTTATAGTATCTTGGCAAAGGTAGGGGTTTTTGGCAAAGAAGTTAGGAGGCACTGAGGGAAGAGAATTGAGCAAAGATTTGGCAATGACGCTCAGATGGAACATTTTTTTATACCGAACCCGAGCGGATTTTATATTATTTACCGAAAAAATGGGTCTAAAGTCTCGCCCATAAGCGGGCTACTTTTTGATTGATTAAGCAGGAAGACATGAGCTTATAGTATGATTGTCGCAGGTGGGCAATCTGAGACTTTAAATGGACTCGGAGGGAAGCGTAGGACTACCGTCAAGATAGCAGCATCTGATCAAACGTCAACCCACTGAGAAGCTAAGACTTGCTAGGAATCCCTGTATCTTTGGCCTATCCATTACCCACATCTTTCTTAACATAAAGCTTGACAAAATAGACGAGTTATGCATAATTCTTGGCTCGGCTTTTTCGGGAGAAAGGACGTATTTTTATATACATTTTTTTTGACAACTTCAGTAGTTCTACTTAGCTACTATGATTTTTTCTCCTTTCTCCCCTGCTCCCTGCTTCCCTTCCCCTCCTGGGAGGGGGAGGGGCGAGGGGTGGGTCCCACAAGAGTTTCAAGACTTATGGATAAGGGATAGATCTTTGGCCAGGGAGGATGTCAATACAGCAAGAAGCTCGAAGTAATTCAAAATTAAAAATATACTTCAACTAATCTCCATATAAGTAGGGCTTGCTGATTAAACCTAAAAGCGTTTACATATAAAGACTCCAGCCTTTGTGTGTGCGAAAAAAAGTGCCAGCTTTTTGCGAAGCTTGAGCTACTAAAAGTTAGCATTTTGAGCAGACAAGGGTAGAAAAATTAAAGGACAAAATATCCAACCACATCCTTTGTAATTCCCGTTTATCCTGTCTCCTGTCTTCCCCTCCACGGTCGCAGGGCTAATTTATTGCCTGGGGAGAATATTTATATGGATATGAAATACACTGTAATTATGCAAATATAAGCATCTCCCCCTAAGCACACATTCCCCTCCACCGGAGGGGTGAGGGGTGGGTCCCCATCTCCCCATTTCCCCCAAATTCCCCTCCTGGGAGGGGTTAGGGGTGGGTCCCCATCTCCCCATCAATTTTTCGCTCGCGTGACAATAAATTGACCCTGCTCCACCGGAGGGGTGAGGGGTGGGTTGACTCCTACCCTCACCCATAAGACTTCCATAAGCAAACCCTAAGTATTTATACCCGCTTTCTGATAAATTGAGAGCAGGTTTATTTATTTGACTTGTTATTTGATAAGCTCTTGATAGTATTTAAAAGTTTTGAATTTAAGAATTGCTGAATGGCCATAAATTAATAATGACTAATTTCAATTTCCACCATTAAACTATGCCAAATTGAATTTGATCGTCTATCTGTACAAAGTAAAACTTTTCTTTGAAGACCACTAAGAAGTCTAGATCGAGTTATACTTTGCAGGGATCATAAATATAGATGATTGACCCATAAATTATTAGCTGTAAGTAATTACACTGGTAGCTGATAGCTCAAAGTGATAGTATTCTCTTTCAAAAGTTAAATCAGATTGTTATATTATTGATAGGTATATTACCTTCTTTATATTTAGAGCCAAGGTCGGCGATAATCTGACATATTTAGTTTGCGAAAGGCGCTAGAACATGAAAGCATCTAATTTAAAGGAACTATATGAGACCAAAAGGTTTCAACATAATAAAGTTAAAGATAAATAATGATTAATATCTTAAAGGTTCCTCTAAGAGGGGATGTGTTTTTCGCTTTTTTCTGCTTGGAAAGTGCGAAAACGCAAATCACCAGATGTCGCTGTCCAATGGCTCATGTACCGCTAGGAACAGTGACTTAATAATATGAACTTTATGAATACCGCTAAGAAAAAAGTAGAATCTCTATTAAGTAAATTGCCAGATAATTGCTCCCTTGAAGATGTTCAATATCATTTATATGTAATTGAAAAAGTTCTTCATGGTTTAGAAGTAGCTAATAAAGAAAGAAAAATTACACAAGAAGAAGCTGAAGGGCTTTTGAGTAAATGGGTTATAAAGTAGTTTGGTCTTCTAAAGCTATAGATGATGTGGATGCGATCGCCTCCTACATAGCACGTGACTCTGTTTCTTATGCTGCAGCAGTAGTCCATAGGGTAATTAATGTCACCAAAAATTTGCTTCATAATCCTTTACAAGGAGAAGTAGTCAAAGAGTTTGGGGATGAAAGTTACCGACAAGATTATGCTTATAGTTACCGAGTCCTTTATCAAGTTAAAGGGGATCTAGTAATTGTGGCCGCAGTTATTCATGGAAAAAGGTTATTAGATTTATAGTTGAAGCGCGATCGTGTCCAATCAAATATTAGCTCAGAACCGAGTTTCATTGGAAGCTCGGTTTTCTATCTTGGAGGTACAAAATTCTGGGGGAATAGGGGAGTGGGGGAATAGGGGAGTAGGGGAGTAGGGGAGTAGGGGAGTAGGGGAGTAGGGGAGTAGGGGAGTAGGGGAGTAGGGGAGTAGGGGAGTAGGGGAGTAGGGGAGTAGCACGATTTTTTGTATTTTATATAACTACAGCAGTTTTCTAGTCTTGGAGGTACAAAATTCTGGGGCATTAGGGAGTAGAGGTTCAATCACCCTGAATGATCGACTTTGATCAATTATGTAAACACTCTACTGGACTGACACAGCTAAAATGCTGCATTAGAAAATGGGGGGGTGGGGGAATGTAATTACCGGGTGATGCGGTGATTATCAAAAAGCCTAATGCACTATTTTAGCTGAAATGGTCTACTACAAAATCTAACGAATTGAAAACTCCTTAATTTAGTACTTTAATCAATCTATACTTCTCTTGATTTATCCTTACCCATAAAGGGTATAATACCCCAAAGTCTACAAGGTTTTGACAATTGCTTGGGGTGATAAGATAGGTAGTTGTAGGTCGTTGACTACCCCCATCGAATTTTTCCAACAAGGTCAGTCCTAAATCCCTTCTTCCTTCTTCCTTCTTCCTTCTTGAAGAGTCTTTAACTGTTACCAATCTTCCCATTTTGCTCTACTTTCTGTATCCCAATCATCAATAGTATTATCCTGCTTTGTCATCCCTTGAGGTCGATAATTTATTTCCTCTTCCTCATCAGATTCTTTTTCCATTTCAACTTCTTCATTCTGGGAATAAATATTATTCAAAGGTTCTACAACTTTAGCTAGAGCATCTTGAATAAACAACTTAACAAATTCATCTTTTTTTGTTAATTGAAATTGTGTTTGTACTACCTCTGTAATGCCACCATCTCCCCAATCTTGATTATGACTAAAATACTCAATAAAACTCTTCCCAGCAATTCTAGTTAAATAAGCTGCACTTACTCCTTGAATTGCCTTCCCAATTAAAAAAGTTGCTACAGTTAATTGTAAAGCTGTAGAAATTAATTTAATCGCCCCTTCAACAATACCCAAACTAGCAAGTGTTTTAGCCAAAGACATTGCTAACTCTTGCCCTCTTTCAAGATTTAATTCACAACCATAAACTTTGCCAATTTCTACCACCATTTGAGCATTAACTGCTGCTGTGGCCAAAACATCTACTACAGGTAAAGGCGTAACAGCAATAACCCCTGCTCCTATCCACTGAAACCTTTCTACAACCTTCTGTGCTTGTCGTCGTCTTTGAGCATCAATTAAACATCTTGCCTCTTCCCCTAAACGTTGAGATTTGAGCAAAATATTATCAGCAATCAAATCTTCTCCTTCAGCCCGCAAAATAGCAGCCATACGTCTGATTAAAGCCATAATATCAGGTTCTGGCCGATAAATTTCTCCAGTCTCAAGCTTCACAGAATGAGGATGAGCAGCGATCGCCACAATATCCATCTTGCTAAACCCTACTAACCTTTCCCGAAGTTTAAGAATAATTGCTTTTTGGTCTTCTTCAGTGTAGAGGTCAATTTTATTAAAGACCACAAGCGATCGCTTACCAATGTCCACCAAACATTTCCAAGCAGTATATTCAGACTTTTGTAAATCATTATCAACCACAAATAATAGTAGATTAGCCTCTGTTGCCAAAACCCGTGCCAGTTTACCCCTTTCTGTACCTGCTACTCCTGCTTCTAGAATTCCTGGAGTATCAGTAATCAAAATTTCTTTTCCCAATTCTGGCATTTTTAAATGATAGGTTTCTCCTGCTTTAGTTGACCCCATAGGTGCTTCTACCCTACCCACCATCTGACCCATTAGCGCATTAACCACAGAAGTCTTACCAGCAGAACCCGTACCAAAAACAACTACTTTTACATCACCTCGTGCTAGACTAGCTTCTATTTCTTGTGAACGCTCTAATAACGCTTGTCGAGCCACCTCATCTTGAATCAGTATAGCCTGTTGTCTCACAGCCTTGAGAGATTCAGAAGCAGCTTCAGATTTTACAACTGGAATCTTAACTTTGACTTTTGAACCTCGTCGCCGTTGATTTTTTTGAATAGTATATAGTCTCAGATAATATATGAAAGCAAAAATGACTATCCCAATCAAAAAAATTAACAGTAGTAGCAATAAGTTGGCCACAAGTGGAGGAGCGGACCATAAAACTTGACTATATAGCCATGATAAAGAACCAATCAGCCAAATTATGAGCAATAAAATTAGGCTTAGACCTAGAATCAATATTAACAGGCGGGAAGTAGGCATTTGGAGTTACTTGAAATAAGAAGTTTGAGGTCAATTCAGTTATCAATGAGCCCCCTATGGTCGGAACTGCGTTAACAGTTATCAGTATTTTCTTTTTTATCTCTTGAAAAGGGCAGGAAACTTGATTTTTTTGGTTATATAGCGGGTAAGAGTTAATAGTGAGAAAAAAAGTGGAATGTATTCGATTAATTATCAGTTTATGTCCTAACCCCTATGGCTGGTATATTTCATTAATTGATAATGGATAATGGATAATTGATAATTACCTCTGGTTAAAACCGTTACGGAATTGAATATCAGGAGATATTATTTCTTCTCTTGGTTGATTGGATATGGCGAGGGGACCTCGCCATCCCTCAACCGCTTTTTTTCCCCTTAAAAGGGGAGGCTTTAAACCATAATTATTTAATTATTAATAATTAATAATTAATAATTAGGTAAAATTTCTTTGCTTTACAAGCTAATGGTCGGGAGTTTTTTTGGCTATAGAAGTTAAATTAATCAAGAAAAAAGAACATCAGCTTTAAAAATCCCTATTATTTATTGGTATGCAATATTTTGAGTTCAAACACTATCTAAAATCTAAGACTTGAAAGCTAGGACTTAACGAAGTCAGAAGTCAGAAGTCAGAAGTTGTTTTTGTAATGGGGATTTAAACCCCTCCCTCCAAAAACATTTCGCTAATCAAGGCGGGGTTGCGCGACCCAATTATTTTGATCAAGCAAAGATAGGTATTTAATTAAATGATAGATAACTTGAATAAGAAGTTTAAATATTAAAATTTTGTATGTATGAAGCTATTTAAAAAACTATCAGAAGAAACACAATCAACTCCAAAAACTGCTTCTGATAACAGTAATGAAACAGGTTTAGGAACATTTGGTGGTGTTTATACTCCCTCAATTTTGACAATTTTGGGTGTAATTATGTACCTCCGCTTTGGGTGGGTAGTAGGTAATGTTGGTTTATTGGGGACTCTGATTATCGTCACTTTGTCCACAGGAATTACCTTTTTAACTTCTTTGTCAGTCAGCGCGATCGCTACAGATCGAATAGTCAAAGGAGGAGGTGCATATTATATGATTAGTCGGTCCCTAGGTATTGAAACAGGTGGTGCAGTAGGAATACCCCTATACTTTGCCCAAGCTCTATCAGTAGCTCTTTATACTATTGGTTTTGCAGAAAGCTTAGTAGATGCCTTTGGTGGCCTTAATCAACTATATGTAGCTCTAGCTACAACTATAGCAGTGGCAATCTTAGCCATAACTTCGGCAGAGATTGCTATTAAGGCCCAGTATTTTATTATGGTCGCGATAATTCTATCTCTACTTTCATTTGCATTCGGACATCCCCTAGAAACAACAAATATAGAAATTTTGGGAGCTTCAGAGAGAGTATCAGAATCATTTTGGACAGTTTTTGCAGTCTTCTTTCCAGCCGTAACAGGTATTATGGCAGGGGTGAGTATGTCTGGAGACTTGCGAGAACCTAGCCGTTCAATTCCTGTAGGTACTTTGGCAGCAGTTGGTACAGGGTATTTAGTTTATATGGTACTACCAATTATCCTGGCTATGCGGGCGGATGCTACTACTTTAATCGAACAACCTCTGGTGATGAAAGAAATGGCTCTTTGGGGGCCAGCAATTTTGTTAGGGGTTTGGGGGGCGACTCTTTCAAGTGCGATTGGTAGTATTTTGGGAGCACCAAGGGTCTTACAAGCTTTAGCAAGGGATGGAGTTTTACCTAGTTGGTTATCTTTTCTAGGTAATGGTAATGGGCCAAATGATGAACCCAGGATTGGTACAGCGGTAACTTTAGGTGTCGCTACTGCCACGGTTTGTATTGGTGACCTGAATATTATTGCCCCGGTGCTGACAATGTTTTTTTTGACAACCTACATGGTTTTAAATGTTTCAGCAGGTATAGAAGGCTTTTTGCAAAGCCCCTCTTTCCGTCCTACATTTAAAGTCCATTGGTCATTATCAATGTTGGGAGCCCTTGGTTGTCTGGCAGTGATGTTTTTGATCAATGCTGTGGCTACAGTTATTGCTGCTTTGATAGTGCTGGCAATATTTATCTGGCTACAGCGTCGGGAGTTAGAGACAACTTGGGGGGATGCTAGACGTGGAATATGGATGGCGTTGGTGCGGGAAGGAATTCTTCAAATAGGTGAGGAGGATACTAAAAATTGGCGGCCACATATTTTAGTTTTGTCTGGGATACCAAAAAAACGTTGGTTGTTGATTAAATTTGCAGATGACTTAACTCATAATCGAGGTATGATTACGGTCTGTAGTGTTTTGCCTAGTGCGTCTCGCGATGTTTCTCAGCAAAGTGATATGCAAGATACGATTCGTGAGTATTTGGACAAGCGAGGGGTACAAGCTCTGGTGCGAGTAGTGACTGCTACAGATTTTTTTGATGGTGCTAAACTCTTAGTGGAAACTTATGGAATTGGGCCGCTAACGCCAAATACTGTTGTACTTGGAGATAGTCAGGAACCTTCCAGACGCGATCGCTACTGTCAGTTGATTAGTCATATTCATAAGGCTAAGAAAAATGTAGTGATTTTTCAAGAAGACAGTGATCGTGGTTTTGGTCAACATCGTCGAATTGATGTCTGGTGGGGTGGTTTACAAAATAATGGTGGCTTAATGTTACTTCTAGCATATTTGCTGCGTACAGATATGGATTGGCGAAATGCGGAAATTTATTTGAAATTGGTAGTACCGGAGCAAGCAGCTATTCAACCGACTCAGGCAAATGTTGATCGTGTGATTCGAGATTTACGAATTAGCGCCAAATCTCAAATTTTGGTTTCTAATGGTCGTCCTTTCTATGATATTTTGCATGAGTCTTCTCAAAATGCTGACTTGATTTTTCTGGGAATTAGGACTCCTGGGGAGAATTTTACTCAATATTATGAGGATTTACAGTCCAAAACGGCCGATCTTCCTAGTACAGTATTTGTTCTAGCAGCACCAGGTTTTTCTTATGGTGAAGTTCTCAGCGATCGCTAGTTTTCATTAGATATTTTAGTCATAGAAGTCACTAAATCAGTAGCGGTAATGTAGATAAATTAATAGACATCTCCAGAAAAGAGGCAACAGGGAACAGGAAGGAAACAGGGAACAGGGATAATTAACGAAGTCAGAAGTCAGAAGTCAGAAGTCAGAAGTTATTTTTGTAACGGGGATTTAAGCCCCGCTCCAAAAATATTGCGCCTTAAAAGGCGGGGTGGCGCGACCCATATTATTTTGATAATTGACAATTGATAGATAAGAATTGCTTTGATTTTTGATTTTTGGAGATGTCTAAATATCATGTCCGGTTGAACAGTTATAAATAAATAGCGACGGAGTCCTCAGGAGTAAACCCACCCGCAGGCCCCGACCAACCCACCCCTCGCCTCTCCTCCTCCCCTCCTGGGAGGGGAAGGACTGAGTCAGGAGGGAAGAAGGAAGAAGGAAGAAGGAAGAAGGAAGAAGGAAGAAGGAAGAAAGAAGAAGGAAGAAAGAAGAACTGGAGTTGAAGGAAAAAGTTTTTTTATCACTAATTATCCGGACATAATATTACTTACCTAATCAAGAAAATGTAGAAAAGTTTTTGAGAGATGGTATAATATATATCCCGCTCCAAAAATGTCAAAATTGGAGCAGGATTGTGATCTTAGAGTTATTTTCTAGAAAAGTTTGTGGTCATTTTTTAGATGATAATTAATCAGGAGGTAGCAATGCCTTAATCTGGCTGACAAACTCTTGATGATCCACTACTGGTTTAGAAATATAACTATCTGCACCACTTTGCTTCAAAAAAGATTCTCGATCGCCTGCCATAGCATGAGCTGTTACTAATATGATTGGTATTTTATCCGTTTTAGGGTCAGCTTTAAGAATTTGAGTAATTTTAATCCCATCAACAGATTTACCCTGATAAACACTACGAGCTAGAGAAACGTCCATCAAAATCAAGTCTGCTTCTCCTGAGTTAGCCATTTTTACTACTTCTTCGACATCTTCTGTGTGCTTAACAGCTAAACCACCTCTTTTGGTCAAAATCTTGGAAAAAACTCTAGCATTAACTTGATCGTCTTCTACAATCAAAACAGTTTTCATATAAGTCTCCCGCTAAATACTCGTAAGTGTAAAAACCCCATTATAAAGTTTAGACTAAATTTTCTTATAGATAGGGAAAGCTAATTTAGTTTAACTACTTTCAGTTTAATCAATTAAAAATTACATAATGACTTACTGAACTGACTAAATAGCTATTGTTTTAAATTTTTCTAATAGTTATCTGTGAGTTTTTGGACGTTTACCTCACAGAGAGAAGCTTAATAGTCCAATCTTATTGGGATAAAGATTGAGAACATATTTTCTTATGCCTGCTATGATGATCACAAAAGTAATCTAGAAATACTACTTTTAGCAGCTCCAATGCAGGAACCTAAAACATCAATAATCATATATATTTATCAAGGTAAGATTTCTATTCCTTCGGCATAATTGAGGTTAACATACTTTACCTTCATGTAGTTGTACGACTACCTAAGATGGCATAGCAGATATTTTTAATCTGCATAGCCTTCAAAGTATTAGTTGACTAAGTAGGTAATATTTTAAGCTTGAATCCAAATTTGTGCTCGGTCAAATATAAATAATTATTCCTATAATCAACTATGGTCAAAAGATTTGAGGTCTGTTAGCTACTATCTCCAAAAAATCTTGTGTACATTAAAAAAATAGAGAAAGAAAGTTACTACTGTGAGGGTCTTTCAACAATTAACAATTAATAATTAACAATTAATAATTAATAATTACCTATTCTTATAAAGAAGAGGATTGGCTAAAAGGATTTTTTTTCTTTGTTTCCCCATGAATGGAGAGGCTTTAGACCAGAATTTTTAGGTAAAAATATTAAATTTACTTTGTCTAAATTAGAAAAAAACATCCTTAAATACACTCCAATTAGTAAACTGATGTGCATATAAGTTGGGTTCTCCTTGTTACCTTTGAGAAAATTTAGGTATTCCATGCTGAAAATCTTAAATTGTCATAACATTTGGACTTAGTCTCTAAATTGTGCTTTGTCATTTTTTATAAATCGTAATCTAAATAGCAACTCATGGCCAAACAATTAAATCTACTTTCCGGACAAGTCATTACTGCAGCGCTGCATATTGAAATGCAGCAATCATATCTTGAATACGCCATGAGTGTGATTGTCGGTAGAGCCTTGCCAGATGTCAGAGATGGACAAAAGCCAGTGCATCGTCGAATTCTATACGCTATGCATGAACTTGGTCTCACCCCAGACAGGCCATTTCGTAAATGTGCCAGGGTGGTTGGGGATGTTTTGGGAAAATATCATCCTCACGGCGACCAAGCTGTTTATGATGCCATGGTGCGGATGATTCAAGACTTTTCTAGTCGTTATCCATTAATTGATGGACACGGTAACTTTGGCTCCATTGACAATGACCCTGCTGCTGCTATGCGCTATACAGAAAGTCGTTTGGCATCTATTGGTAATGAAGGTTTACTTACCCAAATTAGTGAGGCTACAGTTGATTATACCAACAACTTTGATGGTTCCCAGCAAGAACCTACTGTATTACCAGCACAATTACCTTTTTTATTACTTAATGGCTCTTCTGGTATTGCAGTGGGAATGGCGACTAATGTTCCGCCACATAATCTTGGAGAAGTAGTGGATGGCCTTATTGCTTTAATTGATAATCCTAATGTTTCTGATGAAAAGTTATTTAGATTGATTCCTGGGCCAGATTTTCCAACTGGTGGGGAAATTGTTAGTACTGATGGCATTATTGATGCTTATACTAAAGGTAGAGGTAGTATTCCTATTAGGGGAGTGGCGACTATTGAAGAAGTTCCTACAGCTCGTGGGCGTCGCACAAAAAGGGCTATTGTGGTGACAGAGTTGCCTTACCAGGTTAATAAAGCGGGTTGGATTGAAAAAACTGCAGATTTGGTGAATGCGGGTAAAATAGAGGGTATTTCTGATTTGCGAGATGAGAGCGATCGCTCTGGTATTAGGGTTGTAATTGAGCTGAAACGTGAAGCTGACCCTAGTGTTGTACTTCACCACCTTTATCAGCATACTGATTTACTTTCAAAGTTTGGTGCTATTATGTTGGCTTTGGTTGATGCGCAACCACGACAGTTATCTTTACGAGATTTTTTACAGGAGTTTATTAGTTTTAGGGAGCAAACTTTAACTCGTCGCTACAGTAATGATTTGGAAATAGCTCAAGGGAGGTGTCATATAGTTGAGGGTTTGCTTAAAGCTTTAACAGATTTGGATACTACGATTGATATTCTCAGAAATGCTCCTGATGGTAGTAGTGCTAAGGTTAGTTTCCAAGAAGGTTTGGGTTTGAGTGAAAATCAAGCTGATGCTATTCTGGCAATGCCAATGCGCAGACTGACTGGTTTGGAAAGGCAAAAATTGGAGGAGGAATATGAGCAACTGAGGGGGAAAATACAAGAGTTACAGGGTTTGTTGAGCGATCGCCGTCTACTTCTAAGATCGCTGAAAAAAGAATTGCGGACTCTAAAACGCAAGTATGGCGATCCTAGACGTACTCGAATTATTGTTCAAGGGGAATCAAATGCTTCTGTTTCTCCACAGAAAAGCAATGTAGAAATTGGTAGTCAAGAAACAAATAAGGAAGCTAAAGGTAGAGGTAGAAAATCAAAAAGTACAACTGTTGAATCACAATTTTTGACTTTGGAAGCTGCTCCACCACCTACAGAAAAAGTTGTTATAGAATTTACTCACCGAGGATATGTAAGACGATTAGTTGCTAAAGAATTTGAGAAGCATCAAATTGATAAAAAATCTAATATTACTGTTGAAAATAATGATGATTTTACTATTAATATTATTGAGGCAACTACAGACCAAACTTTAGTGGTATTGACTCGTACTGGTAAAGCTTATCCTCTGAAGGTAAATGATATTCCTTCTGGTTCTAATCGTTCGACAACACGACATGAATATAAGGGTGTACCTTTGGTAACATTATTATCACCATCAGCAACTAAAGAAATGACAGATGCTCGTCAGGAATTTATTATTGCTCAATTTGTTTTACAGGAAGCTGAAGAAAATAAAGATTTAATCATGTTGACTAAAAATGGTAAAATTAAGCGTTTATCTTTGTCTGATTTAAGTGATATTACAAATCGCGGTATAACAGTAATTAAGCTAAAGGAAGATGATGAATTACGTTATGCTAATCTAGCTCAGGTAGGCGAACAAGCTGTTTTGGCAACTTCTGGAGGGAGATTATTAAGATTAGAAATAGATGAGGAACAGTTACCTTTAATGGGACGTACTGCACAGGGGTCTCAAGCAACAAGATTAAGAAAACAAGAGGAGTTGGTAGGTTGTGTGACTTTGGATGGAGAAAGCAATTTATTTTTAGTTTCTGAACAGGGTTATGGAAAGCGTATTACTATTGGTTCGTTGCGAGTTGCTAATCGTGGTGGTATTGGTCAGAATGCTTTTCAGTTTACTAGACAAACTGATGTTTTGGCGGGAATAGTTGTTGGTGGGTCGGATGTGGTAGCTCAGATGTTAACAACTGATGGTAAGGTATGTGGAATGATGGTGGATTCGGTTAAAGTTTATGGGCAGGATGATAGGGGAAGTCGGTTGGTGAAATTGGGGGCAAACGAGAGGATTATTAAGGTGGTTGGTTATTGATAGCAGAAGTAAGAAGGAAGAAGGAAGAAGAAAGAAGAAGAAAGAAGAGGGAAAATTTTAACATGAGGGCAGAAGCAAGAAGGAAGAGGGAAGAGGGAAGAGGGAAGAAGAAGGAAAAAGAAAGAAGAGGGAAAATTTTAACTTTGTCTAGCAGAAGTCCCGCATCATAGTTAACTTGATGCCGGGATGAATGTGTCCTAGCCCTGAATCATTTTATCTACTTCTAAACGTTGATCTTCTAAATTATCAGGTAAATTATCTATGAAATCACTTATTATTTGAGTCATCGTTTTTTGCCTTTTGACTGCATATAATCTCAACTTATCTAATCTTTCCTTGCTTATTCGACAATGCAATGATTCTTTCAGAATTATATGCTGCAATTGTGTACACAAACTATTATAATACAAGTATGGTCGAAAAGGGAAATAAAGATGAGAATAGCCTACCAATATAAGTTGCGTCCAACAAAGGAGCAAGCCGACAAAATAGAGAAAACTCTGGATATGTTGCGACACCAATATAACTATATGTTGGCAGAAAAATTTAATTGGTGGGAACAAAATCGTTGTCCGATTAATGCTTGTCCTCTTATTTGTCATCTTCCCGCTCTTAAAGACCGACCAACAAGATTTAGTCAGCAAAAGTCATTAACTCAATTAAAAATAGATAGACCTTGGTACAAACAAATTCATAGTCAAGTATTGCAAGAAGTGCCAAAAAGAGTTGAATTAGCTTTTGACAGGTGGCTAAAAGGTGATTCAAATGGTAAGCGTTTAGGCAAGCCTAGATTTAAAAGAAAAGGTCAGTACAAGACATTTACTTATCCTCAATTTCAGCAACATCATTTTGTTAATAACAAAGTCAAATTATCTAAAATTGGTGATGTAAAAGTGATTGTGCATAGACCTATTCCAGACGGGTTTATTATCAAGACAGTATCGGTTACTAGAAAATCAAATGGCTATTTTGTTAATTTTAGTTTAGAAGATAAGTCTGTACCCGAAATTAAACCAGATATTAAACGAGGTAGAATAGTAGGTATAGATGTGGGTCTAATAGACTTCTTTGTGACTTCTGATAATGAGTCTGTACCTGCTCCTAAATACTTGAGAAAGTCTGAACGAAAACTCAAGTCAGCTCAAAGGAAAGTATCTAGAAGAAAAAAAGGCTCTAAACGTAGGCAAAAGGCAATTAAACAATTAGCTAAGAAACATAGAAAAGTAGCTGATACAAGAAAAGATTTTCATTTCAAAACGGCTAATCAATTATTATCCAATTACGATATTGTAGCAGTTGAGAAACTGAATATAAAAGGTATGGCTAAGTCTAGATTAGCTAAGTCTGTACATGATGCAGGTTGGGGTCAATTTAATACTATATTAGCTAACAAAGCCGAAAAAGCTGGTCAGTTAATTGTAGAAGTTAAACCTCATGGAACATCTGTTGAATGTAGTAGATGTGGTAATAAAGTAAAGAAAACTTTAGCTCAGAGAAAGCATAATTGCCCTAACTGTAATCTATCAATTGGTAGAGACTTAAATGCTGCAATTAATATTAAAAATAGAGCCAAAGTATTGATTAAAGACTTGCTGCCACCAGTCAAATTTGAAGCCGAGCAAGGTACTCAATTAAACCTATTCGCGCATCAATTGAAGAGGAAGGGCATTCCTTGTTAGCTCAGTTTATGTCTACATAGTAGAGTCCCTGAGAAGCCTGTACTGTAGCTAGTCTCAGTGTCGGGAGTATGTCACAATTGCTTCTATTGCTCCATCTCCCACATTTTTTACTGCGGATAATCCAAATAAAATTTTATCTTTAGCTTCTCCTGTCATTTCTTTTGGCAACGGAGTAAAATCTACTTCTGAGCGATTAATATTTGGCGGTTCAACTTCAATATTAAATTTCTGACAATTAGCAATATATTTCTGTACTTTATCTTGGTTGCCACTATTAGCAGTAATGAGAGCTGCCATATATTCAACTGGATAATTGGCTTTTAAATAAGCAGTCGAATGAGATTTGTTAAAACAATATTCAGCGAACTTAATCATCTGTTCAAACAAATCTTGTGCCACCCCGGAACTAACACCTCTTTGAGTAGCACCATCAATAAATATTTCTCGATGCTTTTCCATTTCCGCAACCTTCTTTTTACCCATGCAGTTATGAACGATAAAATCATTAGCAATGAAGTTATGAGTTTCGGAAATTGTTAAATCAAAAACTTCTTCTTTGCCAATATATTTTATAGAAGTAATCTCATCCCAAAAAACTTCAGAATTAGGAAGTAGGGAGTAGAGAGTAAGGAGTAGGGAGTAAGGAGTAGGGAGTAGGAAGTAGTTGGGATTTAGGGGAGTTACAGAAGGAATTAGCCAGAAAAATAGTTATACTAACTATCCTATCTCTATCTGAATTTAGTTAAGTTTATTGAAGATTTACGTTTTTTTCTCTAATTTCTGCCTGAATTCCTATAGCTTTCAAACTGTTAATAGTATTAATAGTTGTCTCCCCATTTTCTACCCAAAACTGCCGATTAAATTCTACATATTTTTGTTCTTTTTGATCATATATTAATGCTCCTATTACTACCTTTGCTTTTGCCTCATCTCCAGAAGATTGTTCTTTCAAAATAGCTTTAATATCTTCAAACAAAGAATCATTTTCTGGAATCTTATCTACTGGCAATTGCAAGATAATTATCTGCTTTGGTTTAGCAAAACCATTTTCAGCGATTAATGAATCAGCATCTTTTTTAAAATGATTTGTTTGAATCTCTAATTTCTCTCCTGGTTTTTCTATTCCTGGAATAGATTGATTAATTTTTACCTCTTTATCTCTTGATTCAGTATCTTTTTTCAGAGATTTTTTTTGATTATCTAGTTCCTCTACTGGTTTTTCAAATTCTGGAATAGATTGATAAATTTTAACCTCTTCATCTTTTTGTTCATATTGATAATAGTCTAATTCCATTTCTAGCTTTTTCTGTTGTTCAACCGCATTTGCCATTACCTTTTCTACTGCTTCTGCACTATCCACTAATAACTGACTTTCATCATCCTTATTATCAACTTTTCCACTCAAGATTAAAATAGCATTTTCTGTCAGTAAATCTTTAATTTTTTCATATACTTTCGGAAAAACTACTGCATCTACTTGCCCCGTCATATCTTCCACTTGCAGAAATGCCATTCGGTCTCCTTTCTTAGTAACATGAGGTTTAATTCCAATCAGCATTACCACTACTTTTACTTTAGAATTGGATTTTTTTTCCTTCATTTCAGCAATAGAAATAGCATCTTGAATTTGAGTTTGTTCCTGTACATATTTAAGAGGATGATCGGAGACATAAAAACCAAGAGTTTCTCTCTCATGATTTAGTTTTTCGCGAACTGAAAAATCAGGCACAAAATCACGCTTAGAAACAAATTCAAAGGCCGAAACTTCTGTCTTATTTGTATCGAATAAATTCAGTTGACCTCCTTCCTTTTCTTTGCGGCGTTTTTGTCCCCACTCTATCACATCTTTAAGATTTTCTATTAGTTGTTTACGGTTGTTTTCAATTTGATCGAAAGCTCCACATTGAATTAATGCTGTTAATACTTTAGTATTAAGGTTAACACGCTCGCAAAAATCTACAAAGGATTTAAACAATCCATCTTTTTCTCGTGCTTTTAAAATTGCCTTAACCGCCACTTCTCCTACAGCATTGACTGCCGATAATCCAAATATAATTTTATCTTTTTCTTCTCCTGTAATTGCTTTGGGTGAGGGAGTAAAATGTACTTGTGACAGGTTAATATTGGGTAGTTCGACTTTAATGTTAAACTTTTGGCAATTAGCAATATACTTTTGTACTTTATCTTGGTCTCCACTATTTGCTGTTAGTAAAGCTGCCATATATTCCAGTGGATAATTAGCTTTTAAATAAGCAGTTTGATAAGCTACATAAGCATAGGCTGTAGAATGAGATTTATTGAAGCAATATTCAGCGAATTTAATCATTTGTTCAAACAAATCTTCTGCCACGGCAGACTGAACTCCTCTTTGAGTTGCACCATCAATAAATATTTCTCTATGCTTTTCCATTTCTGCAACCTTCTTCTTGCCCATTGCGCGGCGTAATAAATCTGCTTCTCCTAGAGAATATCCTGCTAAATCTTGAGCCATTTTCATAATTTGTTCTTGGTAACAATTATGAACAACTACTCCTTCTGCTAGAAAATAAGGTGAGTTTTGGTCTTCCATTTCTAAATCGAAACATTCTGCTTTTCCGGCTTCTTCCACTGAGATAACATAAACAAGTCTGACATCTTGTAAATGAGTTTTTTCGTAGATTTCTTGGTTAGACTCTTCCCCATTTTTTAGGTTAGTTTTCTCTGATAAATTTGTCGGTTTAAATAAGATAGCTCTTTGTCGGGAAGACTTCTGATTTTTACCACTTAAACTATTCGTCTGAGAAATGGAATTTATCGAGTCGGTTGCCAAAGATAAAGAGGAAATCTGTAGGTAGTTTTCTCTAGATTTTTCCCAATTTTCTAGTTTGGCTATATCTGATAAATTAAAGGTTGGTTTTGACAGAGAAAACTTCTGGTTTTTCTGAGTCGAAATATTTGTCTGAGAAATTAAATTTTCTGAGTCAGTTACCAAAGATAAAGAGGAAATCTGTAGATAGTTTTCTCTAGATTTTTCCCAATTTTCTAGTTTGGCTATATCTGATAAATTTTTCGCTTTAAATAAGGTAGCTTTTTCCTGGGAATAATCCTGATTTTTCCGACTCCAACTATTCGTTTTTTTCTGATTACTAGAAACTTGCCATTTTTCATAAACCACAGAACCATAAATATTACCGTTCTTAACTCCCGGTTCTAACTCCCAGGCAAACTTATCTCCTTCTGGTGTTAAAAAGCGGTGGTTTTTTCCCGAATAAATTACCGTTCCACTAGACAAAGTAATCTTCAATATTTCCTTAACACCACTCCGCCACTGTCTAGCAACTTTTGCCTGCCAAACTTTCCTACCATCCGAAGTTAAAATTACCTCTCCACTTTTAATATTTTCAATCGCCACTCTCGAACCATCTGGTTTATCTATTAAAGTTCCCTTTGGCAAACATAAAACTCCATAAGTTTCTTGCAAAATCGGCTCTAACTTTGGATGTTGATATTTAATTTCTTCCCGCCCATGTTTCCTATCAATAAACTTCGGAATTAAACCAGCATCCAAAGGTCCAGGACGATACAAAGCCAAGATAGAAGAAATATCTTCAATCGAACTAGGCTTCAATTTTTTCACAACATCAACCATCCCAGAAGATTCCAACTGAAATACTCCTTCTAAATCTCCAGATTTAAGTAAGTCATAAGTCTTTTCTACATCTTCTGGCATTTCCCCTCTGCTTTGTTTTGCAATAATTGCTTTTCTTTCAAGAGCTGGCAAATCATCTGGAATCAAAGGAAAAGGAGGATTATAATTTTTCTCAATCAAATCGGCAGTATTCTGAATAATAGTTAAATTTTTCAATCCCAAAAAATCCATCTTCAACAAACCAAGGGATTCTATATCTTCCATGTGATACTGAGTAATGACCGAACCATCATTATTTCTTTGCAAAGGCACAATTTCATCCAGAGGTTCTTTAGAAATTACTACTCCTGCCGCGTGTACTCCAAAAGTTTTATTCGTACCCTCAATTCTAATTGCCATATCTATCCATTGCTGGACAGAAACTTTATTAAAAATTCCCCCTTCATTATCTTCTATTTGTATTTCATTATTCTCATAAGCTTCCTTAAACTCTGGAGCAGGAGTCTCATTAGAAATCATCACCTTTAACTTTGCTGGTTTACCCCTGGCAACAGGAATTAACTTTGCCATTTTATCGGCTTCTCCAAAGGAAACCCCCAATGCTCTCGCCACATCTTTTAATACTGCCTTAGATGTCATCCGGTTAAAAGTAATGATTTGAGCAACTCTCTCTTCCCCATATCGTTCAGTCACATAATCAATCATTGCATCTCGGTTTTCAATGCAGAAGTCTGTATCAATATCTGGCATTGATTTTCTTTCTGGATTTAAAAACCTTTCAAATAACAAGCCATGATGCACCGGATCAATATTAGTAATTCGCAAAGAATAAGCAACTAATGAACCAGCAGCACTTCCCCTACCAGGACCCACAGGAATATTTGCATCTCTGGCATATTTTATATAATCCCAAACTACCAAAAAATATGTAGAGAAACCTTTATCCTGAAGAACTTTTAATTCAGTTTCCATTCGCTCTTTATAAACTGCGGAAATCTCACTTCTTTGTTGACGTTTTAGCCTTTCTAATAATCCTTGCCAAGAAAGTTCTTCCAGATAAGTATCGGCATTATGTTCTGGCGGAATCGGATAATCAGGAATCCTTGGCTCTCCTAAAATTCCTTCATATTTTTCAACCTTATTTGCCACTTCTAATGTATTAGCGATCGCTTCTTCTATTACTTCATTTTCTAAGTGATCTCTAAATAGTTGTTTCATCTCTTCAGCAGACTTTAAATATTCAGTACCGCTATATCGCATCCGCTTTTCTTGAGTGATTAATTTTTTAGTGTTAATACACAACAAAGCGTCGTGTGCTTCTACGTCTCGACAAGAAATAAAATGAGAGTCATTTGTAGCTACTATTTTTATCTTTAATCTCTCGGAAATTTTGACAATTCCAGTATTTACTACCCTATCTTCTCGGGAACCATGGTCTTGTATTTCTAAATAGTAATCTTCTCCAAATAAATCTTTGTACCACTTAGCTACTTTCTTAGCTTCATCTAATTTTCCCTGCATAATATTTTGCGGTACTTCTCCTGCCAAACACCCGCTAGTTACTATCAAGCCTTCGTGGTATTTTTCTAACAATTCTTTGTTAATACAAGGTCTACCAAATAGAGAGTTTCCTTGAAAACCTTGTAGATGAGAAAGGGTTGTTAATTTGACTAAGTTTTTATAGCCTTGAGTATTTTTTGCTAATACGACTTGGTGAAACTTTTTCCCTCGTTGCTGTTTCTCAATATCTCCATTTATTACATACATTTCATTCCCAATTATGGGTTTAATTCCTTTATTTCTACACAGTTTAATTAATTGAATCGCTCCATACATTACTCCGTGGTCTGTCAGAGCAATGGCTGGCATTCCTAATTGCACCGCCCTATCTATTAATTGTGGTAATTGGGATGCTCCGTCTAATAGGCTATAGTCGCTATGAATATGTAGGCCAACAAATGACATTTTTTTTAGATTTTAGATTAAATATTTTAGATAGCACTATTTTATAAGGAAGAAGTAAGAAGGAAGAAAGAAGAAGGTTGATATTTAATTTTTGCTGGTGTTGGTTTGACTGAAAGCCTTTACCTGTAATGTTTTTAGGGTTTAATGAAAGGCAACTATAAATTAAGCTTATAAATTATTGCTAAATATATTTGGAATTTAAACTAAATTTTCCAAAAAAAGTTCAAATGAGCTATTTAGAGGGAAAAATGGGGGTAAAAAGGGTGCGATCGCGCTTTCATTGGCTATTTGTTATAAGTATTGATATATAAGAGATATAGGGTAGTTGCTTGTCAAGAAATTTTCGTGTATTTTGGAGGTAAGTCATTCGCTCTGCGTAAGTGCTTATTAAGATGAATAAAGGATTTTCGGGTGGGAGTGCGTTCGCGCTAGCGTAACGTAGTTTTATCGCTTTTCCGTCAATATTATGTAAATCAAATTACAATTAATAATGTTGATATCAAATTACTACTATGGCTACTGAAAAGGTTAATCCAAGTTTGAAATGGCTACTTCAATCTGATTGGCGAGAAAAATTCATTCCTAGTTTAGGTATAGACCCATGGATAACTGTTTATTTTGATAAAGTTACTGAAGACGAGAATCTTGGCATATTTTCAGCCTTGATTCCAAATGCTGATTTTGAAACTTCTCTAAGCAAGATTTCTTGGGATTTCCATCTTGAAGATGGGCATCCATGTTTCAATAAAAATCTTAACTATTTGCGGTTTGGAAACTTAGATGATGTAGAACCATTTATAATTCGTCGGGATTTTCATGGCATTCGTGACTCATATAACGAAATCATTGAAGAGTTTCGACACTTCCATCGTTTGTACCACGATTGTGAAAAAAATCAACTTCTCAAATTTGATGATAGAGGAGATGAAATTGTAGTAGCAAAACTTGAAACAGATAAGGTTGAAGTTCGTCTCAAAGAAGTACGTCAATTTCTTGCTGTAAAAGAAATGCACTTAGCAATTTATTTTGACTTTAAACGATACTCTGAATCAGTGCTTGATGAATTTACACAGGAATTAGACCATAAAAATAAAAAGGATTTAACTTACTATAAACTTCGCGCAAGTTCGGCAGAAAATTTTCATATAGCCAACTACAAATCCTTCTCATACTTGTGTGGAAAGAAACTTATTTCTCCATTTCCACTCAATCGCTGTGGAATGTGGCCATTCAATGATAAGGACAAGGAAAACTACATTGATTTCATTATTGGAGTAGATAAAAATGGGGATTCAGTCAAATATTCTTGTAATCCAGATGAGCTGGCAAACTACTTTGGTGATAATCCAAATGCTCCAAAATATCTTACACCTGTCTTCTTTCGGCGCGAAGTTTTGACAAAATATTATGCTCATCCAGAACGATACTCGGTTGAGGATGGATTTCTCAGATGTCAAGGATTATGGGGATTGAAACTTGATAATAACCATCATGAATACATCATTGTTTTTCTTGGAGACTTAGGTCAAGATTTACCATTAGATGAGCAAATGTATTGGCGTAGCTATAACGTTCCACCGGAAGGGAAGATTAGTAAAGTTAATTTTAAGCGCAGCTTTCTGGCAGAAGCTACTGCTCCAGAACAAATTGACCTTATGTTTAAGGGTAGTTTTGTTAGATTCTCAGAGAATTGGAAAGCATTTATGGGATGGAGTCTTTTTCGCGAATTAGCTGAATCCGATCAGCATCTTTTTGACACTTTGCACATTCCCCTGACAAATAGTCATCCAGAATTTGATTCACAAGTTCTGGCTCTGACAAAGGTTTTGATTGACTCTCTAAATGAGGGTGAAATTGTTAAGGCAACACCAGGAGGTAATACCGAAACAAAGGGAATATCTAAATTCGAGCAGTTCCTCAAAGCTCATCAATACCCAAATTATGAGCACCAGATAAAATTCTTGAGAGATTTGCAAACTCTTCGCTCAACTAGCGTGGCTCATCGTAAGGGCGACAATTACAAAAAGATTGCCAAAGCTTTCGGATTGAAAGACAGTAACCGTTCTGATGTGCTGAAGAAAATTCTTGTTGAAGTTAGAGACTTTCTTGTATCACTTGAGAGACACTTTTGCGAATAAAGCAGCAAGTAGGGAAAGACCATTATATTCCTCCCAAAAAGACGGTAAAGTAACAGACTTGATAACTTATTGAAGTAACAGGGAAGAAAGAAGAAGGTTGGTATTTGATTTTTTCTACTGTTAGTTTGACTGAAAGTCTTTACCTGTAATGTTTTTAGGGTTTAATGAATATTTTTCATAAATTAAGCTTATAAATTATTGCTAAATATATTAGGAATTTAAACGAAATTTTCCAAAAAAAGTTCAAATGAGCTATTTAAGAGGAAAAATGGGGGTAAAAAGGGTGCGATCGCGCTTTTATTAGCCATTTGCTAAAAGTACTGATATCTAAGAAATACAAGGTTGTTGCTTGTCAAGAAATTTTCGTGTATTTTGGAAGTAAGTAGCTCGCTCTGCGTAGGTGCTTATTAAGATGAGTAAAGAATTTTTGGTTGGGAGTGCGTTCGCGCTAGCGTTTAGCGGAGCTATGCGTCAGCAAAACGTAGTTTGATCGCGTAGCGAAACGTAGTTCTATCATTTTTAAATATCTTTTGCTGGAATGGAAAATTTTTAGAAAAATAACTATCTGAATTGTTAATCAGACTATAGGGATTGAGAATCTAGGCATCAAGAAAACTTTCAGAATATTTACCACCACTGCAATAAAATTAATAGTTAAGCAGCTTTCAAGCAACTAACAATATGACTTATAGAACCCATTTGGGGTCTATTTAACAAGTTACAAGTCCAATACCCATCTGGGTTTGATGATTCTGGCAGTCATTTTTCATAATTTTTCGGTTTTCTGAACCCTTATAGTTGTTAGGCTCCTTAAAACGGCTTTCCTGAAGCCTTTATATTTCAAGAAAAGATACCAAATGGGTTCTATATTTTATTTATACTGCGTAATGAGTAAATTGCTTTCACTTCTTTCATTCATAAATCCATGGGCAATTGGAGTCATAATTCTGTGCATAGGAATATTTATAACTATTGTTCCTATAATCAGAGCTTTTTTAAAGAAAATTGATTTAGATAGTGCTGGAACCTGGTTTGATAATGCCAATAATCTTGGAGAAGAACAAGAGAGGTTGAAAGAACACTTTAGTAGAATAAAAGGAACTTTAGTCTACTGGAAGAATCAGGCAGCAGCTTACCAAAGGCTTGACTCAGCACGAGTAATTTGGAGTTTAATTTCAGCCATTAGTTTGCCTGTTCTTATCCAATTTTATGATGCAACAGATAAATTGGCTGTTAGCTTTATGACTTTATTGACAACATGGACAGGATTAATTGTAACTGTAGCTTACACCTTTAAAGCAGAAGAAAAATATCAAGGATTTCGTCAACAGGAATCTGATTACTATGATATTAGTCGTACTTTGCTTGACTTTCCAAATTCAGATCCTCAACTACTAAAACAACAAGTTGATGAATACATACAAAAGGTGGCAGATATTCGGAAGTTTGCTCGTAGAATTGAAACCGGGAGTCCTCCATCTGCCCTTTAGGAAATACCAGTGGTGTTGATTATCTTTAGCTGAAATAGCAAATTTCCCATGACTGGGCTAAAATTCACTTAAACTTATTTCTGCTTCTTTAAATGAACTATGAAAAAGATTTTTAAGCTTCTCAGTGAACAGATAAACTTAAAGGAAGTTTTAAGTAAGGCTCAAGTTAGAATAAAATTACCAATACCATTTATAAGTTATGAAATTCCTCTTAATGAAGTTATCGATCCCCAAAGCATAGATACCAGAATTAGCCGATTAAGCGATATAAAAAAAGAGCTAGAGTCTGCCATATTTGCTGTAGAATCATTGCAAGGTGAGGCTCAAGAAAACAAGGAAAAAGTTAGTAAGTTACAAGAACGTATTCGTGAGTTAGAAGAGGATAAAAGTACTGCAGAAACTGTCCTAAAAGTTCCTCAAGAATCCTTCGCTCGTCTGATCGAAAATGCTAGTTCTAAGGGAAGAGTTCGAGGATGGATTGAAGGCTTAATTCTTGGCTTGCTATCTGGAGTTATTTCTAGCCTTTCGGTTTGGTTTTTCACTGAAAATATTATTACCCTACCTCAGAAACCTTCTACTCAGGAACAATCAAGACCTATTTCTTCAAAATCAATGGTAAATTATCAGAATTAATCCCTGAAAATAGTATTTATGGGTATAATCTACCAATTGCAACCTATTCAAAAGTTTCTGTTAAATAGCCGTCAAATAGCGATCGCCAACTCCCTAACTTTTAAATTCACTCAAATAATATTATTTGGCAATTAATACCCTTAACAAAAAAGAGATTTTATTTACCAACTAACCATCAACTTTTTCACAAAATTATCTGACTAAAATATTCAATAAAACTTGATATTATCCGTGCATCCGTGCCCAAATCCTTGTCTTGCTCCTTAGCCTTAAAATTAACCCCAGAAAAACTTAGTCAAGAAATGCAATTAATTGCTACTATTAAACTTGATGAATTAGGTCGTCTTTTTTCCGGAGTAGCAGCAAATTTGCTTCGAATTCCTAAACCCTTATTTTTAACAAAATTATTTGTTGTAAATTTTGTAAATTATCCCATTTACCTTGAACTCTTTCCGTTAACTTATCTGGTAAATTAATTTTAATTTGCATAATTTAAAAATATCCTCGCTCTACATTTGACATTTTTTTTAGGGCGTGTCATCAATTAAATCTGAAAGTACTATGTAGCAAGAGTTTTGAACTTTTGGCCTGGAAAAACTCCAAACGCTAAAAACCTTGACTCACAAAGCTTATAGTTCTAATTAATGACAGACCCTAGGTTTTAGATTAAATATTTGGTGTTAGTGAATCAAGCTATGAAACCTAAATTTGGCAAAATCTAACATAATTAGGGGCGAAGTAGATTTTAGTTTAAACTGAAATAATATTACCTCAATATTTGTAAGCATTTCCTGCGGAAAGCTGCGCAAACAGCTATTAGCAGTTAGCTAGTCTCCTCCAGAGGAACTACGTTAACAGCAATTAGTAATGAATAATTACTTCTCAGGTTTATAAATGAGACTTTTGCAGTAAATTTTTATTCTTTCTCAATTTCAAAGGTTGCTTTTACCTTGTCAAAAATTAATAGCTGATAACTAATAGCTTACGGCTGAACGCTTACCGAATAATTAATAATTAATAATTAAATAATTCGCGCCTTAAAGCCTCCCTTTTTAAGAGGAAAAAAAGCGGTCGAGGGATGGCGATGTCTCCTCGCCATATCCAATCGACCAAGAGAAGAAATAATATTTCCTTATATTCAATTCCGTAACAGTTTTAACCAGAGGTAATTATCAATTATCCATTATCAATTAATGAACAATATTTATGTTTAAAGTCGCCCCTATAACTCAGATATCTCAGCCAAATATTCCAAGTTTTATAGATAACTGAAAACTAACTACGGTCAATTTCTGCCAAAATTTCATCCAAGATTTCTTGGGCACCTTGTTTTCTTAATTTCTGAGCTAATTCAATACCTATTTGTTCCGCATCATTAACACCACCAGTTACAACATCCTTAACTAATTTCTGACCATCTAAACTAGCAACAATACCAGTTAAAGTCAGTTGTTCCCCTTCTACTTTAGTATTGACACCAATAGGAACTTGACACCCACCTTCCAACTCTCTCAAAAAAGCACGTTCGGCATAACATCTCTGAGCCGTGGCAGTATGTTCCAAACTCTTCAATATATCAAGAATATCATTATCTCCGGCACGACATTCTATTCCCAAAGCACCTTGCCCAACTGCATGAAGAGAAACTTCTGGGGGTATAACCTGATGAATCCGATCGCCCATACCTAATCTATGCAAACCAGCAAAAGCTAAGATTAGGGCATCATACTCTCCAGCATCCAATTTTGCTAGTCTAGTATTCAGATTACCACGAACGTCTTTAAATTCAAAATGGGGGTAATGGTGGCGGAGTTGTGCCAAACGTCTGAGGGAAGATGTGCCAATCACAGCACCTTCTGGCAAAGCTTCAAGTTGTTTATCTTTGAACTTTTCATGGACGACCAGAGCATCTGCTGGGTTTTCCCGTTCGGTGACACAACCTAAAACTAAACCTTCTGGAAGATTGGTTGGTAAGTCTTTGAGGGAATGAACTGCTAAATCAGTTTCGTTTTGCAGCATTCCCAACTCTAGTTCCTTGGTGAAAAGCCCTTTATCCCCAATTTTTGCTAAGGCCACATCTAGAATTTTGTCCCCTTGAGTAGACATAGTGTGAACTTCAAATGTGATGTTTGGGAAATTTTTCTGGAGTTGTTCTTGTACCCAGTAGGTTTGAACTAAAGCGAGTTGACTTTTGCGGGAACCGATCCGAACGGTACGAGTAGGGGCAGATACTGTCATATCTTGATAATTTCGAGTAAATAATTTTGGTCATTCTTTCTAGAGTACCGTAAAAAGAGGCCTAAATGGATGATTCTGGGTAAGTGAGATTATTTTCTGCTTGTAAACGCAGGTTTCCTTCATTAACTATAGCGCTAGGCTTTGAAATGCTAAATCTGTAGCTACTATGGTTTCGGGCGTTGGTGATTTGAGGTATGACATCATGTCCGGAGCAGAGCACGATAGAACAATGTTCCGCGCTCCGCGACCAAAAAACTTTCTCCTTCTACTCCTCTTTACTTCTTCTTTCTTCCCTACTGACTCCTGTACGGGCGTTTTGCTCCGCAACATGTAAAGCGTCAGCTTTGCGTTAGCAAATGGCCATTCGCCCCTAGGACTCCTGAGTCCTAAGTAATTAAGATTAATATTATACACGTGCTTCAGCAACGCCACAAAAAAAGTTGTCAGAAATACTTGTGAGAAATGCTTCTAAGGTTTCTTTCAATAATTGATAATTGATCATGGATAATTGATAATTACCTCTCCCTAAAAGGAAGAGGATTGAATCAAAGGAAAATTTTTTCTCTCTTGGTCGATGGTCGGACAGCGCAGGTTTCGGAGCCATCCCTCGATCGCTTGTTTCTCCTTTAAAGGAGAGGATTTTTACCTTAATTATTCTGTAAAATTTGTCAAAGGCTTAGAAGCATAACTTGTTCTTAGTCCTACCATTAATTGTTGATAAATTAATGAAGGTATAGGCAACAAAAACTAAAATAAAGTGACGTATAAGACTGTTTTTATTTCTCATTTGATATTCTTTTAAGCCTAACCATCTTTTAGCTTCTCTATAAAACTTTTCAATATAGTTTCTATTAGAAAAGGTTGTAAATATCCATTATTCTGTCACACTTTCCGGTTTTTAATCATACCTGAAACATTTAAATCTTCCAGAATAATTGTTTGGTTTTTACGAATTATTTCTGTGGATAATTTATGCAGAAAATCCCTTCTAGTGTCTTTTAATTTACAATGTTTGCGCAGCATTCCGAAGGAATACTTAGCTACCCTCAGTCTAGCTTTTTCATATCTTTTAGAGCCTTGAGTTTTCTTTAGATAATGATTTACTTAATTTTCTATATTTTTTAATTCGCGTTTTTTTAATGGTTTTGGTACATCTACTTTTTTACCATTGCTGAATGTGGNTAATCTTCCAATATGCATCATTCAACAACAGCCGTTCCTTACACTTCTTCTTAGGAGCATGGCCAGTAGTAGGTATTTGGTTCACAGCTTTAGGTGTATCCACAATGGCCTTCAACTTGAATGGTTTCAACTTCAACCAGTCCATCATCGACTCTAGTGGTCGTGTGGTAAATACTTGGGCAGACATCATCAACCGTGCAAACTTAGGTATGGAAGTAATGCACGAGCGTAACGCTCACAACTTCCCTCTAGATTTAGCTGCAGTAGAAGCTCCTTCTATCAATGGTTAATTTCTAGTTGATTGATTGAATTTTAAATTACTCAAAAAACCCCTCCCTTTGGAGGGGTTTTTTTTTGATTTCTTTGATGGAAAATTCAAGATGAAAGTTAGATAAATATGAAAATTACTAATACAATCACAAAGCCAATATTTGTTAGTTGCACAGCTCTGGCATTAATATTTGGGTCTTTGACTAAAGAAGTAAATGCACAAAATGTAACAGAGGCTCCAGGAGGTAGCACAGGTTGGGAGCCTGTTTCTTCTACTACAAATGAGTCAGATTGTGCAGCTAAAGCAGGGCAAAAAATGAGCAGTTTAGTAGCAACAGGACTAATCAAAACTGTGACTGGTGCCTCTTCACTATATGCAAGAGGAAATGCGGTGTTTAATATTGTTTGTCATAAAGATGGTAAGTATGTTAGGGTTGATGTGATATGTTTTGGTGCTTGTGTAAATGACACTTATGACATTCGTTCCCAGATAGAAAAAATGCTGAGAAATGCTTGGTAAATCAAACCTTCATCTAAATTATTCCAAAAATCAAATTTTCTTAGAATTTAGCTTTTCCAACGCTTCAAATATTATTGCTTTTAAATAACATATAATTGAACTATAAATAAGACTTAAACAAAAACACTATATAGTATAGTTAGTAATAAATTAAAACTATAACGTCTTATATCTGTAGTGTTTAGAACTAAAAAATAGTTAAACTCTCTGTACATAGGGCTTGCTGATTAAATATAAAAGCATTGATAGATAAAAAATAAAGCCTTTTTTTAGTTGAAAAAAGTGCCATATGTTTAGCCAAAAAACCTCAAGAATTTAGCATAAAAGGCAGAATAATTGCAGAAAAATCACTCTGACAAATATATCCGAATACTTCCTCTATAAATTCTATTCTCCTTTGCTCCTAACTACTCCCCTTTTCCTTAAAAAAGACTTTTTCAGCAAACCTTACATAAGTTTTCATGTGGGTAGACCAAAATAGGGAAGCTACATGAAATGTCCCTACTGGGTTTTAGCTGTTATACCAATTTGATAAATGTTTGCTACAAATAGCTACCGAATTTTTTAGGAGTCAGGAGTCAGGTAGGGGAGCCATCGGTAGGGCAACGTTTGGAATGAATAGCTTCGATGCCATTTCTTAGTTTATAACTTATCTTATTAGTCAAAGGGACATTTCTTATAAAGTCTTTTTATCGCCCTGATTATTCGTAACATTATTTTTTCAAATTGGTATTACTTGAGGTCATCTTTGAGTTCTAGACACTACATATCTATAACGTTATAGTTTTTCAACATAGAAATCTATGAAAAAACCAGGTTTTCGGGTTCTCCTACCGAAGTCCTGATTCAGTTTATTATAAAAAAAAGATACTAAATATATAAACTGAATTTTTATGGAACCTGCTGTCAATATTCCCACTGAAGCTAAGAAACCAGAAAAATTGCCAGTTGTGCAAACTACTAATTTAGGCAAATTTTACCGCACTGGTTTTTGGATGAATCAAAAGATAGAATCTCTTAAAAACTGTACTTTGACAGTTTATCAAGGAGAAACTTTTGGACTTTTGGGACAAAATGGTGCAGGTAAAACTACCCTACTTAAAACTTTATTAGGAATTGTACGCCCTACATCTGGATCGGGAGTTTTATTAGGGCAACCAATAGGCGATCGAATAATTAAAGAAAAAATTGGTTATTTGCCAGAAAATCCTTACTTTTATGAATATTTAACTGGATGGGAATTTCTAGAATTTGTAGCAGGATTATTTCAAATACCAGTATCAATACAAAAACAAAGAATTCCAGAATTACTTGACCTAGTGGGATTGTCTAAATCCACAGCTATAAGAAAGCAATTACGTCAATATTCTAAGGGAATGTTGCAAAGAGTTGGTATGGCGCAAGCTTTGATTAATGACCCTGAGTTAGTATTTTTGGATGAACCAATGTCAGGTTTAGATCCAATGGGACGTTATCAAATCAGAGAAATTATTATCTCGCTCAAAAAACAAGGGAAGACTATTTTTTTTAATAGTCATGTTTTGTCTGATGTGGAGAAAATATGTGACCGTATTGCTATTCTTACACAAGGAGAATTAATTTGTATTGGTACTTTAGATGAAGTATTAGGAGCTAATGAAAGCTATTATGTTAAGGGTAAAAGTGGTAATCTTGAGATACTCAAACAATGGATACCAGATTTAGAATTTGAGCATAATTTTTGGCAAGGTCATTTACAGGGAGACCCTAAAGAATTTTTAGTTAGTTTGGGATTAATGAGAGCTACACTAATGACAATGAATATAGAAAGACTTAGTCTGGAAGAGTATTTTATGCAGCAATTACGAGAAAAGGGAATTTTTTCTAGTAGAGAATAGGGTAATATCATGTGTCCCCTTTGGGGGAGCTACGCTATCGGTTGAATACTTATAAATAACTTAGGGCTTGCTGATTAAATCTAAAAGTCTTTATAGATAATAGTGTTAGCCTTTTTAAGTATCAAAAAGTGTGAGGTTTTAAGTGGTAATGTTTCAAAAATTGAGGATTTTGGTCAAGATTTGGGCAGAACAATCTTGGGACAAAACGCCCGCTCCTACCTCCTCGCTCATTCACCGTTCCTCCCCTCCTGGGAGGGGCGAGGGGTGGGTTGTCTCCAGTATAGCTGTCTCCTACTCCTACTAAAAGACTAGTGAAGCGCAAACCCTATTTATACGACATCTTTTAGTGTGAAGTTGGAATTTATATATATCATTTTACATAAAACTGTATGAATTATACCATTTTGAAAAAAGAATGTTACAAATAATAAGGGTGGTTTTACTCCTAAGAAATAACCTAGCTATTTGTAGCAAAGATTTATAAAATTGGTCTTGCATACTTTTTTATTTAATAAAAACATCACATATCTGTTCTCTTTACAAATAGTTTCGTAATCTTCTTTTATATTGATATAGAAATCAAGAAAATTAATTGATCAAAACTTTTTTCCTTAAATTTTTATTGTCTTTTTTCAGTTTTCTAGCAATAGTAACTGCTAAAAAAATTTTCCAGGCTTTTAGAGAAAAAACTGCTGGCAATAATATATTGATAGCTGTTAATAGTTTTTTTTGTTTGACAGCTACTATACCCCAATGTAAATTCATATATTGTCGTATATTCTCAATATCTGGCATTATATTACGATACTTTTTATTAACTCTAGTATAAATTTTTTCTTTAACTAAAATATTTGTATTGCAACGTTTTTTTAAAGGAATTTTTCGGTCATATCCTCCCTTCCAAATAGTACGACAAACTAAACACTGGTTGAGAAAAATAGCATCACCAAGTTCAGCAATTCTAATCCAAGAATCAATATCATCGCAACTCCTAAAATTATTATCCCATCCTCCAGATTCTAAAAAAGCATCCCGACGAAAAGCAACTTGAATAGGAGTACCAAATGGCACTGATTCTAGTAACATCCCATAGTGAATATCTTCTTGGGGAATATAAAATGCCGTTCCAGGTCCTGTTTTACGAGTCCGACTAATTTCTACTTCATTAGTATCAACTTGTGCTGCTTGACAAGAAAGAATCACTGCTTGAGGATGAAGAGTGATTGCTTTAGTCATTTCTTCAATACAATTAGCTGCCATATAGTCATCATCATCTAAAGGTTTTATCCAATCTCCTTGAGCATTTTGGACTCCTAAATTCATTGTAGCTGCATGACCTTGGTTGGAAGAAGTACAATAGTAAATGACACGACTTCCTAAGCTATTGACATAGTTTTTTGTATCGTCTATTGAACAGTCATCAACTACTATTATTTCACATTCAACTGTTTGTTCAAACGCCGAGTTAATTGCCCGTTTTAATAAATCTAAGCGATTATAAGTTGTAATTACAATACTAAATTTCATTAGCAAATTTTTCTCTCTAATTTGATTAATAAGCCAAGAATATTAACTGCTATTTATATTCAAACAATGCTGGAAAACACGACAATTTTTATTGACATTATAGCAAAAAAAACTACTGCTACACCAATGACTTTACCTGTATAAAGAACTGCTGTTTGTAATCGATCTGCTGTTAAGTATAACTGAATTAGTAATATTGCTTCCTCTGCTGAAAAATCTTCAATATAACGAAATTTATGTAGATAAGTAGGGCTTGCTGATTAAATCTAAAAGTATTTACAGATAAAGGTAAGTGTCTTTTTGGGGCCTTGAAAAAGTGCAAATTTTTCAGCTCTTAACGCTCATGCGTGTTAATATTTTAGGCGCATAGTTGGGCAGAAAAATCATTCTTACAATTGTTACTCCTACCTCCTCGCTCCCAAGCCATTTCTCCTGTCTCCTGTCTTCCCCTCCTGGGAGGGGGAGGGGCGAGGGGTGGGTTGTCTCCTACCCTCACCCATAAAACTTTTGAGCGCAAACCCTAAGTACAAGCATTACAAGCTAATTTTAATGTTTTTTAATAATTTCAATGGATTTTCATCTCTTCTGAATTCAATGAAGTTTGTAGTGAATTTTCAAATAATTCTGATTTTACAGAATTGTACAGTATTAAATTTAAGATGACAGTTATACTTATATTTGAATCTTGACAGATTATTTTCATCCCATTCTCATAGTTTGAATATCAAAGATATATATTTAGCAGTTATTTTTGATCGTTCATCAGTCATCCGTTAATATTTTAAACAGGTTCGTTGAAGACCCTCACCCCTCTGGTTAAAAAACTTATGGTATATATTGATGGCGGGTTGCTCATTTCCATCAGATACTTGTTCACACAGTTATGACCCAGGAGGCTAACTGTTCACTTTTGACTGATTCAAATTACTCTTGTACAAACAACCTAACGTATATCAACTGCTTCTGATAATTAGTTAGGTTTTTGTAGAAAATAAGATGCTGTTAGTTTTAAAATCTAGCTTACTTAAACCTACATCTATTAATATCTGAAAATTATAAGTATCTAAGTTTGATATTGTCATCTTAGTTGATAATTATGTTTTCAAATTGTATCAAAGAGTTTAGTAGTCAAGATTTATGATTCATTAATCATAATTAATAGTGGTTTGATGAAATTGTAGATATTACTTAAATACCCTCTCAAACTTACGAGATTTTAAATATTTTTTGATCGACAGTAGTCAACTCATACATGATATCTATAAAAGTGTGATACTTTTTATACACAGGACTTACGCAAAGGCACTATTTATAGAGTAAAGTAACTGTTGGACAATAGTTTTGAGCGCTATATATAGCGTATCTGCGTAAGTCCTAATACATTTAATTAATGATATCAAATCCGTTTTATTGGACATAAAAAAAATCTCCAATCGTCATAACTACACTCATCTTTGTAATTCTCTCTCCTCCTGACTCAGTCCCCCTGACTTCCCCTCCACCGGAGGGGTTAGAGGTGGGTTGACTCCTCCTAACTTAACCATTCTATGGCTGTTTAACCGGATTTGATATGATACCCCTATCATGCTGGCTTTTCTGGCCGGATAGGGAGATTGAGATAAAATATATATACATAAACTTCGCTACAGTTTCAGGAAATAGGAAATAAAAACTGTCTATGAGGGTTTACAAAAAAACACTTTATAGAACTTAAAAACTAGAGTACTCCACTATATGTGGAGTTTATAACTGAAAAATTTGTGAATCCTACTCTATGAGTGTATATTTTTCTTTGATCGTTAAATGATTGTAAAAGATAGTTAAGAATTAAGTGTTTTGGCTAGTACAAGCAAGTATGATGGAGTATAAAGCCAAACTAAAAGTGAACAAAAATTAGTAAGCCCTTGGATGAAATTAACACCCAGGAATAAAGAAGCGAATAAGTTAAACTCTCGAAGGAGTTACATCAGCAAGAAAAAAAGTTATTGTCACAAGATTTATTGATATTAATAACTTGTGACCTAATTTAAAAAGTAATTTTAACTTTAAATTTAGGAGAAAAAATTAATGGCGATCGCTACAATTAATCCAGCAACAGGAGAAACACTAAAAACTTTTGAACCAATCACAGATGCAGAGATAGAAACAAAACTAGAACTAGCAATAACAACCTTCCGTCAATATCGTCAAATTTCCATGACTCAACGTGGGGAATGGCTATTAGCAGCAGCAGACATATTAGAGAAAAATGCTGAAAAATTTGCTAAAATAATGACCCTGGAAATGGGCAAAACTCTGAGTGGAGCGATCGCCGAAGCTAAAAAATGTGCCCTAGTCTGTCGCTACTATGCAGAAAATGCAGCAAAATTTCTCGCTGACGTACCAGCACAAACTGACGCCAGTAAGTCCTTTGTCCGTTATCAACCATTAGGTCCAGTGCTAGCTGTCATGCCTTGGAATTTTCCCTTTTGGCAAGTTTTCAGATTTGCAGCACCAGCTTTAATGGCAGGAAATGTAGGTTTATTGAAACACGCCTCTAATGTTCCCCAATGTGCTTTGGCCATTGAAGAAATATTTAAAGAAGCAGGTTTCCCAGAAGGAGCATTTCAAACCCTATTGATAGGTTCCGATAAAGTAGCAGGTATCATGGCAGATGACCGAGTCAAAGCAGGAACTTTAACTGGAAGTGAACCAGCAGGAATGGCTTTAGCAGCAATAGCAGGTAAATCAATTAAAAAAACAGTTTTGGAATTGGGAGGTAGCGATCCATTTATAGTATTAGAAAGTGCTAATTTAGAACAAGCTGTGTCTACTGCTGTTACAGCTCGGATGTTGAATAATGGCCAATCTTGTATTGCAGCCAAACGCTTTATCTTGGCAGAAACCATCGCTGAAGAATTTCAACAGCGCCTAGTAGAAAAATTTGAGGCTTTGAAGGTAGGAGACCCTATGTTGCCAGATACAGATATTGGTCCTTTAGCAACTCCATCTATTCTTCAAGAGTTAAATGCTCAAGTAGAAACTTCTGTTGAGAAAGGAGCAAAAGTTCTAACAGGAGGTAATCTTTTATCTGACAGTCCCGGAAATTTTTACCCTCCTACTATTTTGGCGGAGATTCCAGTAGATTCCCCTGCTTATGAAGAGGAGTTTTTTGGTCCTGTTGCCTTAATATTTCGGGTTGCTAATATTGATGAAGCAATAGAACTGGCCAATAACACTCCCTTCGGATTAGGTGCAAGTGCATGGACTACAGATACAGCACAGACAGATAGGTTAATATCAGAAATAGAAGCAGGTGCAGTTTTTATTAATGGTTTAGTCAAGTCTGACCCGCGTCTGCCTTTTGGTGGGATTAAACGCTCTGGGTATGGTCGAGAACTGAGCAAAGAAGGAATTCTAGAATTTGTCAATATTAAGACAGTTTGGATTAAATAATTAAGTATTTGGCGATAAGATAAATAAAGTTAATCTTTTCTACCGACTTAATAGCTGTTAAGAGTTATAGCAATTACTTAAAATATTGTCATACCTTAGATTTAATATTTCTCAATCCTAGAAGTTGAACTGAGTGCTGAGTATGTAATAACTGTTATTCTTTTCAGGGTGATTTTTACAGTCTAAGCTAGATAGTGCTGCTTCTAAAAGTTGGTCTTAGATGTGATATAAAATATGTTTGTACAGTTATAAAAAAACCCGATTCTATAACTGAATTAGTAGGGGGTTTTACGTGGAACCTGCCTACATCTTCTCACTATAGAATCCTAACTTCTAATACCATTTATTATTAATTAGTGCTACCCTTGGAAGGTAGCAAAAATCAGCATAAACTAGATACTATTTAGATGTAGAAAATTCAAGCATTGCAAATTTTTTGAGCATTGGTATAACTTCTAACCCCTAACTTTTAATTCCTGGCTTCTAAATCATCAAATAACTAATTACCGGGATTTGATGTGAAGTATTGTTGAGCTAAGTATAGTTTTGGTATCTAAATAATTCCGAATCTATTTGTAACACTTTCCCAATTTCAGGAGTATTTACTGGAGATTAGATAACTTTCTGATTACCGTAAGTATTCAGCTATTAGCAGTCAGCTAGCCTCCTTCGGAGGAACTACGTTAACAGCAATTAATAATGAATAATTACTTCTCAGGTTGGGGAAGGAAACTTTGACAGTAACTTTTTGTTCAAACTCAATTTCAAAGGTTGCTTTTACCTTTCCCAACATTAATAGCTGAATTGCGCAGTTCCGACCATAGGAGGCTAGCTAATAGCTGACGGCTGTTTGCGCAGCAGTCCGCAGGAAATGCTTAGTGATTACCTACTAACAACTTTTAAAACATCCTCTTAGATTCAATCTAAAGTAGGCAGGAAAAATAATTTTTATATCTACTAATCAGATATATTTTTTACTTTATTTTGCCGATTTTAACCAAATAGAAAATTTATTTCCCACAAATACTTAATTACTTGGAAAAAAAAATTAGATAGAGGTTTAATTTATCTTGACTCCGGAAAAGAAAAAATAATAATTTATATAATTTGTGTTTGAAAATTAAGTATCATATTTCAGCCTGTAATTTAGAGAAATACCGGATTAAATTATAGCAGTCGAAGCAGAGCTTAGGACATTCCTAAATGCTCAAACCCAGTTATAGATTACTTCTGACTTCTGACTTCTGTACGTCGCCAATCCGACGGCTCCCCTATCTGACTTGCGCGTAGCGCTATATCCGGTGTCTACAGGAATTTAAACCCAAGCTTATAGCTCAAAGCTCTTAACCTAGAGCTAGTTAAAGTTAAAACTTTAGATTTAGTTTTCTACCACCTTTAATCAAAGGAGAAAATAGAAATGAACACTGCAGAATTATTGGTAAAATGCCTCGAAAATGAAGGAGTCAAATATGTATTTGGACTGCCTGGAGAAGAGAATCTGAATATCTTAGAAGCTCTCAAAGATTCCCCAATTCAATTTATAACTACCCGACATGAACAAGGTGCCGCTTTTATGGCAGATGTCTATGGTCGTTTAACAGGAAAAGCAGGAGTTTGTTTATCAACATTAGGTCCGGGCGCTACTAATTTAATGACAGGTGTTGCTGATGCTAATTTAGATGGCGCACCTTTAGTAGCAATTACAGGTCAAGTTGGTACAGATCGAATGCACATTGAATCTCACCAATATTTAGATTTAGTGGCAATGTTTGAGCCAGTAACTAAATGGAATGCTCAAATTGTTCGCCCTAGTAATACACCAGAAATTGTCCGTAAAGCATTTAAAGTAGCTCAACAAGAAAAGCCTGGTGCTGTTCATATAGATCTACCAGAAAATATTGCGGCAATGTCTGTGGAAGGGCAACCTTTGAATCGTGATAAGCGAGAAAAATCTTATTCTGCTTATCAAAGTATGACTGAAGCAGCAGTGGCAATTTCTAAAGCAAAAAACCCTGTAATTTTAGTCGGAAATGGAGTAATTCGGGCTAATGCAAGTGAAGCTTTAACAGAGTTTGCGACAAAATTAAATATTCCTGTGGCTAATACTTTTATGGGTAAAGGTGCGATTCCCTACACTCATCCTTTATCTTTATGGACGACAGGATTACAACAACGAGATTATATTAGTTGTGCTTTTGAGCAAACAGATTTAGTTATTGCAGTTGGTTATGACTTGATTGAATATTCACCAAAAAAATGGAATCCTCAAGGCAAAATTCCAATTATTCATATTGGAGCAAAATATGCGGAAATTGATAGTAGTTATATTCCGATAGCTGAAATAGTGGGAGATATTTCTGATTCTTTGAATGAAATTTTACGACGTTCTGACCGAATGAATCAAGTAAGCCCAATTGTATCAGAAATTAGAAGAAATCTCCGCTCTGAATATGAGGGGTACAGTAAAGATAATGACTTTCCCATCAAGCCTCAAAAACTAATTTATGATTTACGTCAAGTAATGGGGCCAGAAGATATTGTCATCTCTGATGTTGGCGCTCATAAAATGTGGATTGCTAGGCATTATCATTGTGACCGTCCTAATACTTGTTTGATTTCTAATGGGTTTGCGGCAATGGGTATTGCGATTCCTGGAGCGATCGCTGCTAAGTTAGTCCATCCTGAGCGTAAGGTAATAGCTGCAACAGGGGATGGTGGGTTTATGATGAATTGTCAAGAGTTGGAAACAGCTTTACGGGTAGGTACTGCTTTTGTAACTTTAATTTTTAATGATGGTGGTTATGGTTTGATTGAATGGAAGCAGGAAGACCATTTCGGTAAGTCGTCTTTTATTAAGTTTGGTAATCCAGATTTTGTTAAGTTTGCTGAAAGTTTTGGTTTGAAAGGTTATCGAGTTGAGTCTGTTACTGATTTAATTCCTACTCTGAAAGAGGCTCTTGCTCAGGATGTTCCGGCTGTAATTGATTGTCCTGTTGATTATCGAGAAAATGCTCGTTTTACTCAAAAGTCAGGTGGTTTAAGTTGTTCTATTTAGTTAGTAGTAGGTTTGAGTAGGAGATTTTTCAGCAATTTATGATTAGTTATGGCTTGGTTGCTGAAAAATCATCGGAAGTTGGAAAGTTTCTGTATCTTCAGGAGTTAAGTAGAGTGGGAGTAAGCATTCAGCTATTAGCCATCATCTAGCCTCCTCCGGAGGAACTGCGGACTTCAGCAATAAGACCTTGTGCTTAAGGAGGAGGTTTAAATGAATATAGACTTTGGAGCTGACTTTTAGCCAGATTTTTCGTTTCTTAATTAAATATTGCTTTTAGTGAGTGATAAAAGCAATAGCTGATAGCTGATAGCTGACGGCTGAATGCTTACGAGTGGGAAATATCAACTTTTCAGTCACCAATGAGGAAAGAATTAGAGAAAACTTACGATGAAATACCAAGCTTTTTTCTACAATTTAGCTATAAGTTACATCCTAATTTTAACTCCTACTAAATTAGGATTAGCTCAAGCAACTCCTATTTGTAATGATGCACAAATTCAAGATGAGTATAACAGTAAATCTAAAAAGTATCAAAGTTACAAAGTAGAGAATGAAGTTTGTTCTACTAATAATTCTTTTTGTGCTAAAGATTTTGTTTATTCAACAATGTTGAGCCAAACTCAATTTATTGCACCTGTAGATAAAGCAGATGAAAAAGCACCAGTTATAAATTGTAAAATCACTAATCTTGATATTATACCAGGACCTTTTGGAAAAGACTCCATAAGAACTTCCATCAACTGGGATGAACACTCTATCACAAACTATACAAGAAAAAACCATGCTTTGCATCCTGGTAAAGTTACCAGAATTATTATTGAAAGAGAATCAAAAATTATTGTTGTTACTAAAGGAGAGGGAGAGGGAAATTTCCCAAGAAAGAATGAAAACGAAGCTCCTGAATTATGGTCTAATGTTGATAAAAAATTGATTAAAGAAGTCAAACTAATTCTGGCGCAGAATCCCTGTAAATCAAAACCTTATCTGGGAAACCAATCTACCATGAATTCTTGCGTTTCATGGGAATATCAACAAGCAGATAACATTCTAAATCAGGTTTATCAACAATTAAAATCGCAATTACCAGTCAGTCACAAACAATTATTAGACGCCGTACAATTGGCTTGGATTGAGTTTAAAAAAAAGGAATGCCTTTTCACACGCATGAATATTAGAGGAGGTAGTGGTAGCATGGGGTATGGCCTTCAAACATCCTGTGCTTTAGATTTGATTGAAAAACGTACCGCAGACTTAAAAGCTTATATTCGCGGTGAAATTCCTTCATCTAATAGTGGTAGTGAAAATTATCAAGCTGCAGACCTCCTTCTCAACCAAATTTATCAAAAAGTACATTCTTCTGTAGGGGCACAACAACAACTTCAATCTACCCAAATTGCATGGATAGATTTTAGGGACACCAGTTGTAAGTTTGAGAATTCTCAGTTTTCTAGCAACGATAATACTTGCCTGACTCGTATCACTGAACAACGGATTGAACGATTATCAAGATTGCTGCCACGCAATTGATAATGCTCTCAACGTCCTAAGCTGCTAAATTGAAATATATTTTCCCTATAGTTTTATATTTTTAGGAGTCAGCTAACTTTTTTAGTGTATAGTCATTCCAGTTAAAATTGAGACAAGGGTTTCTTGCCTTGAAAGAGTTTCAGCTGAAAAAGTGTTCCAGTCTTATTCAGAATGACTATAATATCAAATCCGCTTTATTGGACATAAAAAAATTCTCCAATCGTCATAACTACGCTCATCTTTGTAATTCTCTCTCCTCCTGACTCCTGACTCCTGACTCCTCTTGTCCTGAGTTAACTATTCTATAACTGTTTAACCAGATTTGATATAATGTAGCGAAATTAACAGCACTTTTGCCTATGATCACCTAAAAATTTATATACCTCCAAAAAGTTATAAGTTATCAATAAAAACTATAGTGCTAGAGTAAAAATGACTATTATTACAACTAGAGAAGCAGCTTTTTTATTGGGTATCTGTTGTCAACGAGTCAGAGTTCTACTTTCTCAGGGAAGAGTAAAAGGGGCTTATAAACATAAAGGATTTTGGCGCATTCCTCTTTATGGCCAAATGCCTGTTGTTATACCAGGTACTAGAGGCCCTGAAGGTGTTTGGTGTAAGAGACTGCGACAAGCCCCCACAAGAATTCATGTCAATCAAAAGAAAATTCAAGCCAATGGTAAGAGAATCAACACAGATCCTCAAATGACTCCCGATCAATTAATACCAGTAGTTTCGATGAAACAGGGGAAACATAATTATTTGGGTTATCAGATGGAGATTCATGGTCCTTGTCGTATCGTATATAAACCTTACCACCCCTTAAGTTGTGGTGCTCATTTATGGATTGAGACTTTTGAGCCAGTGCAGTTTGTGGATACTCAGTTTAAACCTGCGACGGCGAGGCGAAGCTATAAAGATGTTGAAAACCACTATAGAAGAAAATTTTAGCTATTCTTAATCGGTTTGTTTATTGAATAAGATTGCTATTAATTTATTTTGTATAATACCTACTGTAAAACTCTGGTATTTGACTTTAACAGAGAAAAATTATGATGATTTGATTAAGCTGTGAGTATATAGCAGGGAATAGGGAATAGGGAACAGGGAACAGTTGGAAAAACATTTTCTAGTCTAAGATTCGTCATTCGCATAAGTCCTAACTAATTCTTTCTTAGCTATAAATAAAATTTTGCCTTACGAAAAATAGCTGATTTTTAGATTAGTTTGATTTTTTAAAGTACATCCGAAAACCTTTGCTATGAATCACAAAAAATATATTTTTAGCCGTCACTAAAAAAGCTAAATGGTTTGGTAGAGAAATTTTCTACCCCTGTGTGAGTAACTTCAGTTGAAGAGGTAGAGGGAAAAAATTTTACTTACTTACCAAAAATATCTCATTTCCAGATTAGTTTGATTTTTTTGAGCATCATATTTGACTAAATACTCACATGGATAAAAAAATTTTCTACCCTTGTGTGAGTAACTTTAGTTGAAGTGACAGAGGAAAAAATTTTACTTAACTTACCAAAAATATCCCATTTCCAGATTTGTCTGATTTTTTTGAGCATCATATTTGAGTAAATATTCGTGAGCGATCGCCTCTAAATTACGCAAATTTTCTACCTCTAATTTACCAATTTCAGTATCAGTAGATAAAAGAATAACTTGATGACTAGCAGAAGGGAAATAACGTTCTACTAAATTCTGACGATGGGATGAATCTAATCTACCCAAAGGTGTATCAATAGCAACGGGTAAATGTCTACCAGAAACCCTTGCTAAACCCCATAAAAAAGAAATTGCCAAAAGCTGTTTTTCTCCCGCAGAAATACGATGTTTAGGAACAATTTGCCCTTGATTATCGTAGAGAGAAAGAGCAAAGTTATTAGTATCAATAGCCACGCGATGCACCAAATCTGATTTATGCAAAAGATAGCGGAAACATTCAGTAACTTCCATCTCTAGTTTATTCAACTTTTTCAAAGTTAACTTCTCCTTAAATAACTGCAAAGTTTTCTTCACTTTGCCAGAAGATTCAATGATATTTTGAATATTGTGACGTTCGATAGTTTCATCAGTATAACTAAATAATTCCTTCTTAGTTTGAGTAATAGCATCCTCCAACTTTTTACAATCGCGATCGGTATTTTCACAAGCAATCTGTATCCTAGCTAACTCAGTTTGTGCCTCCTGTAAAGCAGTTTCCAAAATTTCATAAGCTTCCGGAGATGCCGCACTTACCAACTGCTTTTCCAGAATATTAATTTCCACTTCAAAATCTTTGAGACGAGTTAAATTTTTCCGAGCATTTTTCCGACAATTTTCAATCTCATAGCGCAACAAATTTTCTAGTAAAGTTAATGCTTTCTCATCTGCCAATAACCAAGATTCATCACTTTGATTAATATCCTCTTCAATCATCAGATTTTCTTGATGAAGAAACGTTTTAATTTTACTAATTTTGCCAGCAGGAATAGACAACTCATTCAGATAATTAACTAAACGTCGGTCTCTTTCCTGAAAAGCATCCAAAGCTATTTCTGCTTCATGGCGTAAAATCTCTACATCACCCTGAGAACTTACTTGTTCCAAAAGAGGAGAAATTAAAGCCAGAGGTAAAGCTCCCGCAGCAAGTTCAATCATTTCCTGACGAGCATTTTCCATATCTAACTCTATATCTTTAAACTCTTGTTCTAACTGACTTCTTTCAGCAGCAATTTTTCCCCCTTCCGAAACAAATTTTCTCATGGCTTTTTGCTGTTTTTGTTCAGCCTTTTTTAACTGCTTTCGCAAATCTTCTAATTTTTCCGTAGCAACTTCCAAATCTGTCTTTTGTTGATGCAGTTTTTGTTCAATTTCCTCTAAATTTTTTAATTCTGTAGTTTTAGCAATTTGTTTCTTTTTCCGAGTCACTAAAATATCTAAATCTGTTGCCAGACGTTCAGCTAATTCCAGTCCTAATAATGATTGAATTGCATCTACAACCAAAGGTGGAGGAATTTCTAGTTCAGCCAACTCTTTTACCTGTTCTCCATCAAATAGAAATAAGTTAGAAATTCCCAAAGGTAAGAGATTTTCTATATATTCATCCCAGGCATTTGCTAAGTAAGAATCAGGCCATTCACCATCAAGAATTCCCAAACTATCTTTGCCATCTTTAGGATTTTTTTCCCAGGTACGAACTACGCGATATTCTACAAGTTGGTCGTCTTGAATATGTTCAAAAGCTAATTCAATACGAGTTTTTTCTGTAGGGGGAGTATTGCGGTTTACACATTGAGAAAGAAAGTCGCCATAAGTTAAATTTCCCCTAGTTGAACATTGGGCGCGATGACCGTAAAGTGCGAGGCGAATAGCATCTAAAAGAGTAGTTTTTCCTCCTCCATTCATACCTCCAAATAAGATGATAGGGCGCGGGCGATCAGTAAGGGTAGGGCGGAGATTTATTGTTTGTTTACCGGAGTAGGGTCCGAAATTTTGTAAGACGAGTTCTAGGAAAATCATTTCAGTTTTTTTAGGGAGTGGGGAATAGGGAATAGGGAGTAAGAGGAAAGGTAGTGGGTTAACTAACTCAGAAGTTTCTACGGAATGCTCCGCAAACAGAAGTCAGGAGTCAGAAGTTATTTTTGTAACGAGGATTTGAGATCCGCTTCAAAAATATTGCGCCTTAAAAGGCGAGGTTTTAGACCCATAAACATAAGCGTAGCCATCCTTTTTGTGAATATGTTGACAATATTTGTGGCTAATTCCTTGTACTAAACCATTCTTGGTTTTGATGTTGAAACTGCCTGTAGTGCGTACAGCAACTCTCCCTACATAGACGCCTTGTTTCTTACCTTTAGTCACAATAGCTTTGACGATATCCCCTGTTTGATATCCTTTAATAAACTTGAACCGGGGGACATAACGAACTGGAAATCCATATTTATCAGTACGACACATCTGACGTGAGCCATGTCCTGTGGCGATGACAATTAAAGGTTTTTTTACCTCCTTGATAATTAGCCGTTCAGGAGTAGAAATACCTACACAAGCTGCATCTAACCAATGAGTTTTAGGCAGGTTTTGACTACACCTATTGAATTTTGTTAACCCACCACTACCTACTTCTACAGGTAGTTCAGTTAACTTTAATTCGTTGTACAACTTCCACCGAGTTGCATTTACGGCTGCTGCATCAGCGAGTGGCTTCTTAGCTTGAGATAAAATCCGTTGCAGAACATTGGGCTTTCTAGATAAGAACTGTTCAATTTCTTGATTGGACTTGGCCTGATTGCAACTATGACAGGAAATAGCTAAATTAGAAACTCGATTGGAACCACCTTTAGATTTAGGAACAATGTGTTCTATTTCTAACTGGGTATCCGTCGCACCACAATAAGCGCATTTACGATGCCATTTTTCTAGTAAATATTCCCGAATTTCGTAACCAAAAAGTGTACCTTGTTGATACTCAACACCTGAAATTTCGGGGTTTTCTAATTTCTGAGTGTCGAACCTAACTAACTCTTGAGATATACCTGTAATTGGACATAATTGAGTTAGCTTTTTAACCCAAGTCAAGATATTTTGTATTCTTGACATTAAACTAGGGGGTAACCACCCGGACGACCTTTTTCTATTCAAGAATCTTGGCTGACGATAACGAGTTTTGCGATTTCTACGAGAACGTCTTAAAGTTCTACGTTTGGTTAAACTATCTCGAATTTGAAACCCTCTGTGAGTGAGTTCAGCTCCCCAGATTATTCTGTTGCTTTGAACAATTGCTAAACCAGTTATTTTTGCTCCGGGGTCTATTTTTAGTTGATGGTTGTGAGTAATTGGTTCACTTACCTCCTCAGTCAAAATGATTGTTAAGGGGTATCGACGTAGAACTTTAGCTTTGCCAGTCCTGAGTAAAATTCTAGCTCTGGCAGGCTTGCAGGGGTCTAAAGGTTGTCGATTTTTATTAAGTACAAATACACGCATAATTGGTGTGTTCTCCTATTGCTAGGGTAAAGTTCGCTTTGACAATGTTTTAATCGCTTGTGAGGTTAGCCACACTTTCTTAACCCTCTAAAAATGTTTAATGACTAACGGTAGAGCTACAGACTAGCGACGCATCCATAGGTACCATGACGATAAAAACGTAGGAGATTTTACTCCTGAGTCTGGTCAACTAGAGCTTAAAAAAGCCCACGCTATATTCCTTGATAATTAGCGCTGGGTTGTTGACAACTTTCTAGTCATTTCTAACTTCTGACTTCTGACGCGCGTTAATTCTCCCCCACTCCCCCACTCCCTTACTCAATATCTGCTGAACTTTGACGAGAAAATTTCATATTTGCCCAACTTAATTGTTTAATTTTTTCTGAGACTTTTCCTTGTTCGACAGCTTCTTTGAGGTCTCTTTTATTATGAGCGTTTTGAATAGCTTCTTCCTTGGAACGAGAACTTGTTTCAAAACATTGTTCGAGACTTTCGTAAATCTTATATCGGTGAGACTTAATATAATATTGCCTCTCTGTATCTAACAGTTTTGCCATAAGTTCAAGGTGCATTTCATCCCCATTACATATTTCTTCTAATACTGACCATTCATCACTACCTAAAAGACTTATTCCTGCACCAGGACGACAGTCTTCAAATTTCTCTCCTGTTACTTCTTCATATATACGAGGTAAACTATCATCAAACTCGTGTTTTTCTTCTAACCAAATGCGTCTAATTTCACTCAATTCTTCCAGAGAAATGAGAGTAATATCTCGCATATTTTCTGGAGCAGTTTCACGAATTTTTGTTTGAGCTTCTAACAGTTTTCTCAGTAAAGTATCTCGCCATTCTTTTTTGTACGGACCGGGTATTGGTTCTACAGAAACTTCACCATCTACATTCCGTTCAAATAGTTGAACTGTCCCCCAAATTCGCCTAAAATCTCTTTTATCTCTATCGGAAATATCTAGTTCCCGACGCAAATCTACAAGAGGTTGTAACCATTCTTTTTCTTCATCATTTTGAATCATTGCTGACATAGATTTATCACTATCTACTAAGGTACAAACCCAGCATCCAAAACGAGAACTTCCACAACTAGGAGTAGAAGTATCAACTACTAACGGACATTCATTATCTTCCGTTGCACCTCGATACATTGCTAGTAAATCTTTATTACTATTTCCCCAAGGATTTTCCCACTGCATTAAATACAGCCAAACTTCATCAGTTCGCCAGTCTTCAATAGGGGAATAAATTAAAGAATTAAGTAAATTGGCATTAGGACTAAGGCGTTCCCGAACTCGTTTTTCTTCTAGTCTTTTCATTGTTCTAGCGCGGTTAACACTTTCAGCTTTACGAGTACCTAAAACTAGGATAACTTCTCCATTAGTTCGTACAGCATTACGAATAAAAAGATTAGATGGTTCAATTTTTAAACGTCCCGTACACCATCTAAATTTCAGACGGGGTGCAGGATAACCTTTACCAATTAAACCTACCCAATATGTATATTCAATATCTGGTTGTAGAAGGTGAGTTTCTATTGGCATTTTCTGTTCTTGGGCAACTCTATCAATGTTTTTTAGAGATTGTTTAACCCAAGCAGAAACATAAGGATTTTCTACTCGTGTATCAGTGGTAATTACATAGATTTTTTTAGTTCTTTTTTCTACTGGCAAACCAGCGATCGCATTCCATATAAGTTGTAAAACTGCGGTACTATCTTTTCCTCCAGAATATCCAACAATTAAGGGAATTTCATCAAGGCAATATAATTCTTGAATTTCTATAGTTAGCTTTTCTATATCTTTGATTAGTTCAGCAGTTGTCCGCTCTGGAAAAAGAGATTTTTGTATTCCTACCATTTTTCAATACTCCTAAAATTTTTTTTAATTTATTCTGTATGTTTATGTTTATGTTTATGAGATAAATACATTTTGGCGATGCTATTGTCAAGCTTCTATTCTGGGGAAAGATTCTTTTTCATTTGGCATATGCTAAATTTTTTTCCCTATGTAATTCTTGATTTCCACTCATTTATAGCACTAGCTAAAACATCTGTATTTTCACTATTTATTTCTGATAAACCAGTAGATTGAGTAAATAGGTAGGCAAAATTAAATCTAAAATAACTATCAAAGTTAAATTTACCATAACTATTCTAATTTCTCCTTTTTTAACTAGCTATCAGCTATTAGCTATCAGCCTAAAAATTTGTGCATAGACTTCTATAATTTGTTTAATTTGATGAGGGGTTTAAATCCCCTTCTAAAAAACTGATTGCTGAACTGCTATTTGCGGAGCATTCCGTCAGGAAACGCTTTTTAAATGGCAAAATTAAGTTGATTAGTTTCTCAGTTATACCTGCTACTTTCATTAATTGATAATGGATAATGAATAATGGATAATTACCTCTGGTTAAAACAGTTACGAAATTGAATATAAGCAAATTTGATTTCTTCACAGGAGTCGATTGGATATGGTTAGGAAACCCATCAATCCCACCCTTCGAGAAGCTCCAAAGAGAGAACTCCGTTCCGCTGTCGCGTTTCGCGTCAGCGTTGCGTTACGCCAGTTTTGCGAAGCAAAAGCAAACGACCGCTTTTTTATCCTTCAAAGGAGAGGCTTTAAACCTAAATTCGATTAATTATCAATTATCCATTTTGATCTTATACTTATACAAAATAAATAAGTTTTTAATCCCTTTTTTTTGCAGAAAAAAATAAACTGTATATTAGATACTATTTCTATTTTCAGTAAGGATGTATTCGTCAACTAAAATAGCTGATATTCAAATTTATTAAGTAGTAAGTTTTAGGAAAAATACTAATAAATTATTCATTTTTCTCTAAACACTATGCTCTGTGAAAACTAGCTGTTAATAGCTGAATGGCTATTATTTTGATGGTATAGCACTACGCATTAAAATTAGGACAGCTAAGAAACTTCAAAATATTACAGTTAAAATTTTTGACTCTAGCTGATAGCTGAATGTTGTTTGCGGAGCATGACAAACGGAAATGCTTATAGCTATAAAAAGACATCAATATTCATGCCTCATGTTCCATCGGTTAGTATTGACATAATAAATAGTATATGATAAAAAAATCACTATACAATTAACAATTATACTGACTCAAAAGTTTTTAAAAACGTTTGTTGACAAAAATTTATATATGTAGTGATTTTCAAAAATTATTAAAAATATTTCCCCAAATCAGTGATGAAAAAGACCAATAAACCCACATCAGAAATAGCAAAAGAAATTTTAGAAAATGATAATCGAGAAAGAGAAGCGATCGCTATCCTTTTAGACAAACATATAGGCAAAGATGACAGACTTTTAGTACAAAAAACCATGATGGGAAAAACGGAAGCTTACATCGGTTCTGTCACTCTAGAATGGTTAGACAGTCGTGTACGTTTTGCCTCTCAACTACCATTATTTCGGCAAAAATTTGATGTAGAAACAGATAATATAATTCGTGACGCAGAAACAATAGATGAAATTCAACAACGTCCCCTAGATTGGTCTCGTCAAGCTCCATTAACCCTATATTTAGCAACAAGAAAAGCACATAAATTTCCAGCAGTATTAGTAGTAATTAGCCCCAGTTGGGTAGATAATCCCAAGGCAGAAGAATGGAATAAAAATGGAGAAGCAAATAAATCTGCCACTGATTTTTTACCCCTAGATTCAGCCGGAAAAGTAGGATTATTAGACCTACGTTTAGAAGTAGCAGTATTTGCCCTAGACGGTCAACATCGACTGATGGGAATTCAAGGTTTAATGGAATTAATCAAAACAGGTAGGTTGCCTAGATATAACAAACAAAAAAAACCAGTAGGTGCAGCTATTAACATTGATGATTTAGCGGAAACCCATCATATTGAATTGCCAGAATTACAAAAATTAGCTTACGAACAAATAGGTATAGAATTTATTCCGGCAGTAGTAAAGGGAGAAAGTAGAGCACAAGCACGACGGAGAGTTAGGTCAGTTTTTGCTCATGTAAATTTGACTGCTGTAAAATTAAGTAAAGGGCAGTTGGCATTATTAAATGAGGATGATGGATTTGCCATTGTGGCTAGAAAAACAGCAATTTATCATCCTTTATTAAAAGAGAAAGATGATAGAAATCCACGAGTGAATTGGGATAGTGCAACTGTGGCAACTAAGTCTACTGTTTTAACAACTCTTCAGGCAATTCAAGAAATGTCTGAAAGATATTTAAAACCTCGTTATCCTCATTGGAAACCTTCAGATAGAGGTTTAATTCCCATGCGTCCTGAAGAAGAAGAATTAGAAGAGGGGCTAGAGGAATTTATGTTGTTTTGGAATTATTTATCTAATTTACCTAGTTATTCAAGACTAGAAAATGGTGCCGAAACTCCAGAATTGAGAAGATTTAGTTTTGAAATAAAACCAGGAGAAGGTCATGTTTTATTTCGCCCCGTCGGACAAATTGCTTTTGCTGAAGCTCTAGGAATTTTAATATACAAAAAAGGATTTTCTCTGGAGGAGATTTTTCAGAAATTAAATAAGTATGATGTGGATGGTGGTTTGAGTGGAATAGAATTTTCTGACTCTATTTGGTATGGGGTTTTATATGATTTTAATCGGAAGCGAATGTCGGTAGCTGGGAGAGATTTGGCTATGAGATTGTTTATCTATATATTAGGTGGAATTTCTGACAAAATGGAACGAGCAGAAATTCGTCGAGAGTTGGCAGAAGCAAGGAGAATTGGGGATAATCAAGCTGTAGATTTTCAAGGTAAGTTTGTGGAATTAAAAAAGGTAGGGTTGCCAAAAATTTTGTCTTAGAGTGTGAGAAAAAAAGGCAAGTTCAACAATTAATAATTAATAATTAATAATTACCTCTCCTTGAAAAGAAGAAGATTGACTAAGGTGAAACTTCAATTATTAAGTAATTAACACAAGCGCAATGACATTTTTGATCATTAGCACACCAGTAGCGTATTAATATACTTCTCCCCCACTCCCACACTCCCCCACTCCCCCACTCCCCCACTCCCTTCCATCTCCGTGTATCCGTGCCATAATCAGTGTGAGCCACTCCCCTACTCCCCTACTCAAGAATCAGTAATACTATGCGACAGAATACTATTTTCAACCATTACTCAATAAGTACTTTTCTAAATACTGCCAATGTTGATTTCCGTATTCTTCTCGTAGTAAATCTTTCACATCAGCATTAATCACTAATTCTCCATCTTGATTATCTTGGAATAGTAATCTGTGAGTAAGTACCTCTTGTAGATCGGTGAGAGTATCTATTAAATTGGCGATCGAATAATGTTCTTCTACCCATTCAACAGGACTAGGTATTTCAGAATTAACATTTATTGGATTATTAGTAGTAAATTCCATAATTTAATATCAGTAAAAACCCTGAATTTTAATCAATTGTTCAACCTTAATATATCATGTGATTATTCATACCATAATTTCAGTGAAGCTAGTCAAGATTTTATTGTGACAAATTTTTCTGCCTTTTGTGATCGAGATCAATTGGATAGTATGACCTCTTGTGGAACTACGGATGTTGAAGAAAATAATTGGAGCTATTTTAACAATTAATAATTAATAATTAATAATTAATAATTACCGAATAATTAAGGTACAATTCCTCTCCTTTAAAGGAGAAACAATGAATTAATTTTCCTTTTATTCAATCCTCTTCCTTTTAGGGAGAGGTAATTATCAATTATCAATTATCAATTATCAATTATTGAACTCTCCTTGAAAAGAATTTGTACATCATCAGTATGGGAATTGCTATATATAACTAGCCTATAATAACTGGATTTAGCATGAGTCTACCGATGGTCTGATTTGCGCTATCTAAAGTAGTAATAAGTTAAAAAAGCGGTCAGCAGTCAGCAGTAAATGTTTAGAAGGGGACTGTTACCCCTCCGCACACCTTCCGCTTTATAGAAACCTGGGATTTAAACCTAAGTAGGGCCGAATGGCCATTTACTAACGTAGAGCTGCCGAATGGCGTCCCTACAAGCTGTTAACGCAGTTCCTCTGCGGCTAGCTGTTTGCGGAGCATTCCGGTACGGAAATGCTAAAAGCTAATAGCTAGTTAAACAATATAATTAAGATGAATATAAACAAATTTTATGGATAGCATTTTTATTCAAATAGTTGCCTATCGGGATTTAGAATTAGTCCCAACAGTAGAAGAAGCGATCGCCCATGCTAGTCATCCGGAACGCCTCACTTTTGGCATTTGTTGGCAGTATGGTACGGATGAGGAAAAGGATTATATCAGTAAACTTAAAGGTATTAAAGATTGTCGTATTATTGCAGTGCCTGCTTCTGAAGCTCGTGGCGTAGGTTGGGCGAGGTCTTTGGTACAAAAGTTGTGGCAAAAGGAACGTTATACTCTACAAATTGATGCCCACATGAGATTTTTGCCTGGCTGGGACATAGAATTGATTAAAATGCTGGAAATGTGTCCCAGTGAAAAACCTCTTTTGAGTACCTATCCTCCTGCTTACAGACCCCCTAGGGAATTGGTTGGGGATACGCCAAGTCGGTTAGAGGCAAAGGGGTTTGGAGATCCTGGTATTTTAAGTTTGAGAGCAATAGGCGATTTGAGTAAATGTAGTATTCCACAATTAGGAGCTTTTGTTGCTGCTGGGTTTATTTTTGCAGATGGGTTAATTATTGAGGAAGTACCCTACGACCCGGAGATTTATTTTACTGGGGAAGAGGTATTATTTGCTGCTAAAGCTTGGACAAGGGGATGGGATATTTATCATCCTAATCTTAGTGTTTGTTGGCATTTTTATAATACTGGTAAAAAGCGGGTTGTACATTGGGAAGATCATCAAGATTGGTGGGTACAAAATAAGATATCTGAATCTCGTTTTCGTCAGATTTTGGGAATGGAAACTGCTACGGAAGATTTTGGCATTTATGGTTTAGGAAATGTCAGAAGTTTGGCAGATTATGAGGCGTTAGCTGGTGTGAGTTTTAAGGAACGTTGGTTTATTCGTTTTATTTAAGGAAGGAAGAAGGAAGAAGGAAGAGGGAAGAAGGGAGAAGTCAGAAGTTAGAAGTCAGAAATTAGAAGGAAGTTAGTCAAGTATAAAGGTGAAAATTTTTAGCTTTGCTGGAAATATGATTTTCTCCTGACTTCTACCCTGACCAAAAGACTTTTTCACAGCAAACCGTAATTAATTCTCAAGCTAATAAATCATCTACTGCCACATTAAAACCTATTAAAATTTTTTGAGTAGTAACAACCTGACCACAAGTAAACATTAAACCTTGATTTTCAGTAACTATTATTATCCATTTACTCTCAGGAAAAACTAACCAAACTTCTTCACCACCAGACTCTAAATATTCCTGAGCTTTTAAAAAGACATTTTCAGCTAAATCTGTAGGGGAAATAATCTCTGCACTTAAAGGAAAACTCTTTAAGAAGGAAGAAGTAAGAAGCAAGAAGCAAGAAGGGAGAAGTCAGAAATTAGAAGGAAAAAGGAAGAAGCAGGAAAGAAGAAGGAAGAAGTAAGAAGCAAGAATATGAGATTGTATTGATAGTCGAGTTTCGCATCAATACCCAAATCAAATTATCAAATTATTGTGCTATTTTTCATCTTTTTGTCGCTCCTGCTTAAAAGAACTCCTAACTATATCTCCAATTGATATACCTGAATCCTCTATTTTTGAATCTTGTATATTTATGTTGTACTTAGCTCTTGGATTTTTACTTATTTGAAAAGGCAATATTAGAAGCTCTGCAATTTTTTTAGAAAAACTACCTATGTCTCGAATAATAAATACAAATATAACTAATTTTGCTAAAAAAGCTAAAGTTTTACCCCAATCTGGAATCAATGCCAAGATTTGTGGAAGAGTAAAAAATAATATCAAGAAGCTGACAAAATTCATTATTCTAGAAATTTCATCCCTCTCACCTTTATATGTTCTTGGAATAAGTTGAACTTTACTACTATCTTGATTTAAAACAAATAATTTTGGTACTTCATTTTCCTGAGTTCTTCTTCCTGACAAAAATCGAAATCCTACTTGATTTTTCGGTAAAATTTCCCTGATTAAATATCTTTTTTTTACTTCATCTTGCTTGATATCCTCTATCTTAATTTCTTTTACACCCATTGAATTATCATTCAAAGGTGGCTCGAAAAATTGTTCTAAAATTCCAACGTTTGTATAAAGAAGCTCAAAGGTAATTTCTTGATTTTTAATTACTTTTCTACCAGTATTTTCAATATCGCAAGATATGAGATACAAATCTGCAAGCTCATAATTTTCACCATAAAGGATACTAATATTTTTCTGACCTATATCTTTTTTGAACTCTAAAACACTCAATATATTTGTTGTGTAGGAAAGCTCCATTGCTTGGTCTTGACGTTGCTTGTTTGATGAGAAGTAATTAAATAACGCTACTGAAAAGGCTGAGATAATAGCAATAGCAACCTTTTGCCAGAAATCATTATTCTCTAATAGTGCTTGAATTATTTTCGGATATTCATTTAAGTTATCCATCTGATAATCTCCTTATTTTTTTTAATAACAATGGGGTGCATCTCATATTTGCAAAAATACTTTTTTCTTATTCCCTATTCCCTGTTTCCTGTTCCCTAAAAGCGATAATTTTTTGGCTTGATTCAAAATTGAAAAGCACCTAACAATGATTAATTTTATACCAATTTGTTAAAGAGATGGAAGAGTTTTATCCCCCCAAACCACCCTTGGAAAGGGGGGATAATAATTAAGGTTTATGTCATAATTTTATTAAAATAGTATGAGTTTCCAAATTTGTAATATTCAGCTCTCCCATTTTAATTAAATCGTAAGCATTCAGCCGTCAGCTATCAGCTATCAGCTATGAGTTATTAGCTCATTATCAGCTCAAAAGAGGATTAGTCTCCAAGGATAATTAAAACTTATAAAAAAAATGTCTTCAGCTAACCTTAGTAATTTCTTGAATATGTTCAAAAGCTGATAGCTGAATGCTAATAGCTGAATGCTTACATTAAATCTGATGAAATTCGCTATAGCTGTTAACTATTAACTGCTAACTAATAACTGTTAACTGATAACTGATAACTGAATAAATGGTATGAGTTTCCAAATTTGTAATATTCAGCTCTCCCATTTTAATTAAATCTGATGAAATTCGCTATAGCTGACAACTATTAACTGCTAACTAATAACTGTTAACTGATAACTGATAACTGAATAAATGGTATGAGTTTCCAAATTTGTAATATTAAGCTCTCCAATTTTAATTAAATCTGATGAAATTCGCTATAGCTGACAACTGTTAACTGCTAACTAATAACTGTTAACTGATAACTGATAACTGATAACTGAATAAATGGTATGAGTTTCCAAATTTGTAATATTAAGCTCTCCAATTTTAATTAAATCTGATGAAATTCGCTATAGCTGACAACTATTAACTGCTAACTAATAACTGTTAACTGACAACTAACAACTATTAACTGTTAACTGTTAACTAACAACTGTTAACTATTAACTAATAACTGATAACTGATAACTGAATAAACTGTTAACTGATTATCCACTGTCTCGTTCCGAAATATTTACAAGAATGAGCAGCAATATTAACAGCATTTGCCAAAGCTTCTGTAAATTCCCCATCAAAAATATAGTGACAAAATGCTCCATGAAAAATATCACCAGCACCTAAAGTATCAACAGCATTAATTTTCGGAACTTCCACATTACCAAACTTACCTTGACTCAAATATTTAATAGGTTTTTCTCCTTGAGTTATAGCAATATGTGGAATATTTTGATTCGCTAAATAAGCAAAAACTTGCTCTTGACTCTCACAGTTAGGAGGATAAAAATTAGCAGAACAAATAGCATAATCAACAAAAGGTAAAATTTCCTCAAATCCTGGTTTCCAACTACCCCCATCTATAACAATAGGAATATTTTTTGACTTAGCAAGTTGAGCAACTTTTAAACTAGCTGCCATTTGATGACCGTCGATTAAAACAATATCAACATTATGAATAATTTCTGGGTCAATCAATTCTTTTGAGATTTGAGACTTAGTAGCATTGATAGAAATAACTGCGCGATCGCCTGTATTTTGAGTAGTAATAATTGATGAAACTGGTGGAGGTTCGGAACGATTTTTATCTAAGTCTTGTATTGTGACATTCTGCTTTTCTAAATCAGCTCTAATTAGGTGAGTTATCGGATGATTTCCTAACCCACAGATAATAGTTGTTTGATTACCAAAATAGCTAAATGTTACCGCTGCATTTGTCGCAGGTCCCCCTGCTGTAATAATATAATTGGCAGCAACAATTTTTTGATTTTTTTCGGGATAAGTTGTTGTGAGATAAACTAAATCTAAGGTAATTAATCCGACAAAAAGTCCGGTTTTAGTCATAATAAAAGGGGGAATAGGGAATAGGGAACAGGAAAGAATAATTGATAATTGATAATTAATCCCCAGAGGTTTAAGGTCTCTGCTTTTAAATGTCTAATTGATAATTAGAGATAGTTTTCATTATCAATTATCCACAGAAAAGAGGGAATAGGGAACAGAAAATAATAATTTAAATTGATAATTAATCCCCAGCATTCAGTCATCACCTATTAATTGGAAGAGGAGGTCATTTCAGTTATCAGTTATCAGTTATCAGTACCTCTGCAATAAGGAGGCTTTAAATAAGGAATATGCTCTTTTTTTTATCCCCTTAAAAGGGGGAGGCGCATACCCAAAATTTTTCGGTAAAAGCAATTGATAAATTGAGAAATAATTATAAATTTAATGCTTGAAGTAAGCTTCTTTAACCGAATGCTGAATGCTTAAAAACGTTTCTCTAACCAAATTTGTAAATCCTCCAAACTATTAAAATCTAAAATATCCTCGGTTAAACTTTCCAAATCATCTAAAACTAAATCTTCAATCTGATTAATTATTGTGGCTGGAATTTCTCCAAAACGCTTTTTTAGTAAACGCATAATTAGAGCGATCGCTTCTTTTCAACGTCCTTTTTCTTCTCCTTTTTCTTCTCCTTTTTTTTCGGCATACATTATGCGCCCTCTTTCATCTTGCATTGCTATTGCTCGACGCTCAACTATATCTAATTCTTCTCTACTTAGATTGATTCTATTAGCAATATTTAAAGCCTTTTCTATTTCAGAAACTTCCCCGAGATTTTCAGGGATACTATCCAATTTTGTCGCATCTTTGAGAAAATATATCCATTTATCAGTCAAACTATTTAAGTCGGATAAAACTTTCTTAAATTTTGGTAATTCTACGAAAATTAATCGCAATTGTTTGTCGAGGCATTCAAAGTTTTTCGTCTCCTCCTTAAACAAAAATTTATTGATAAAATTATTAGGTTTTTCAAACAGAACAAAATCTGTAATTGTGACGGCGATAGCTGGATTTAGCAGAAGATAATCTTCCCCTGTTTCTAACTGATTTGCATAAGCTTTAGCTAGGTTGTAAGCTACTTGTTTGTTGAAACCTGACATTCTGGCAACTTGCATTTCAATAACTACAATTGAGCAGTCTACTAAAACTGCTTTAATATCTAAATATGTATCTTTTAAACTGATTAATTGACCGGGATTATAGGGGTTCAGGATTGTTAGAGATTGAATTACTTTTTTGCCTCCATAAATTATGGCATTGAGAAAGCTAATTAAGATGTCTTGACTTTGGTCGGAACCAAAAATTTTTTTGAAGGCATAATCGACTTTGGGATTAATAAATTTCATAATTATTTCTATTTAATTTTATTTATATTTGTAGATTTTTTATCCAAATTCACTATTAGTTAAGTTTAGCAAATATTGTATTTGTAAACATTTAGCATTCAGCCGTCAGTTTTTAGTGAGTGATAAAAGTTTTATTAATTGAGCTAGAAAAATTTTACTATAGAACCACTGAGTGGCATCTCTAAAAATTTGTACGCTCCTATTACTTAACTTAAGCATATATCTTTTCGGAGAAAGATATTTCCAATCATCAAAAATCAAATCAATTATTGTAGATAAATCATCAATTATTCCTCTCCTGGGAGGGGGAGGGGCGAGGGGTGGGTTCCCTACTCCCTACTCCCTACTCCCTCTTTTCTGGAGAGAGCTAAAAGATACGATCGGGGGTTCTATAAAAGTCAAAAAGTCAGCTATAAAGTTTATATTCACTTAAAACCTATCCTTAAACATAGGGTATTATTGCTGATAGCTGACAGCTAATGGTATAACGATATTTGTTGGCATACTGTTTCTCAAATTACTACTCCCTACTCCCTACTCTCTATTCCTTAAAAAAATGAATATATTAGTAGAAAATATAGGCATTCCTAAAATACCATCTAATTTAAAATTACGACCCTATCAAGAGCAAGCTATTAATAATTGGTTTACAAATAGAGGTAGGGGAATTTTGAAGATGGCAACAGGTAGTGGAAAAACAATAACTGCCTTAGCGATCGCTACTCAACTTTATCAAAAAATTGCTTTACAAGCATTAATTGTGATTTGTCCTTACTGTCATTTAGTAACTCAATGGGCAAGAGAATGTGAAAAGTTTAATCTTAAACCAATTCTCGCTTTTGAGAATGTACATACTTGGCAAAATCAACTTTCTACTACACTTTATAATATTCATTCTGGCTATGAAGAATTTATTACTGTTATTACTACAAACTCTACTTTTATTTCAGATAGTCTCCAATCTCAGATTAAATATTTTCCTGAAAAAACTCTGATTATTGGGGATGAAGCACATCATTTAGGTTCGCCCAAGTTAGAGAAGAGTTTACCAAAAAATATTGGTTTAAGACTTGCTTTGTCTGCCACGCCAGAAAGATATTTTGATGACCAAGGAACTACAGCGATTTTAGATTATTTTGGTGAAGTATTACAGCCTGAATTAACTTTAGCTGATGCTATTAGACAAGGTGCTTTAGCTCGTTATCTTTATTATCCAGTTTTAGTAGAACTAACCGAAGCAGAAAGTCGCGCTTATGCTAAATTAACCTCGAAAATTGGTTGGGCATTATTATTATCAGAGAAAGAAAATGTAGAAATAGAAAAAGAAGATTTAACAGCTTTATTAATTCAGCGTTCCCGTTTAATCGCTGCAGCAAAAAATAAATTAACAGCATTAAAAACATTAATGGCAAACCGTTTACAAACCAGTCATACTTTATTTTATTGTGGGGATAGTTCGGTAGAAACTGAAGATATTTCAAATTTAAGGCAAATGGAAGCGGTAGTAAGAATATTAGGTTATGAATTAGGTTATCGAGTTAATACTTATACTGCTGAGACTCCAATTAAAAAAAGAGAAAAATTAAGGCAACAATTTGAAAGTGGAGAATTGCAAGGTTTAGTCGCAATTAGATGTTTAGATGAAGGAGTAGATATACCAGCAATTAAAAATGCAGTTATTTTGGCAAGTAGTCAAAATCCACGACAATTTATTCAGAGAAGAGGACGAATTTTACGACCTCATCCAAGTAAAGAAAGGGCAACTTTATTTGACATGATTGTTTTGCCTCCAGATATGGGTAGAAGTACATTGGAAGTAGAACGAAATTTACTTAGAAAAGAGTTGAAAAGGTTCTTAGAATTTGCAGATTTAGCAGATAATTCTGGAGAAGCTAGGAGAAAGTTATTAAAAATTCAAAAAAGATACGGATTATTAGATATTTGAATTTGAAAAATTAATGGATTTTGTTGAAGCGTATTGTAAGCATTCAGCCATCAGCTATTGCTTCTTTTTAGTTTTAGATAAAAGCTTTACTAATTGAGTGAGAATTAAATTTTACGCTCTCTAGCTGGCTTTAAAGTCTATATATTAAAATCCGCTTATAAGAGCTGAGAGCTGACAGCTAAGTAGAGCAGTTTAAAAAAAAGATGTTGCATTTTTAATCACAAAACTCCTAAAGAGAATTAATATAAACTTTTGAGCTAATTTACAATTTGATAGATAGCCCCCCAAAATTACCATGTTCTACTTAATAGCTGAATCCTTACACCGTATTATAGCTGCGCAAACAAACTTCAGATTTCTGACGAATTGAATACCAGATGAATTTTTGAACAATCAAGTTAAAATATTTAGTCAAATATCCCTCTGTCAATTCTAGTAGAAAGATGAAAAAGCTTGAAATTTTAAAAAGTTATTGATTCTTTTCAATTACAGCAGTTTTAGATTTGATGAAGTACATATTTATAGTGCTTTATCGAAATACTTAATTGAAAATAGAGAATATGGAATAGAGATTAAAGTTAGACTTTACCTGAGCATCCTTAAAAGTATAGTCAGCTAAGTTCTATCTATTTTATTTACCCAATTTTTATGATTAATTTATTTACAAACTCCGATAACAGTTCTATAGCAATCCTAAATTAGTTGTGAAAATTTTTATAATAGTTAATTTCAATTGAAAACCTTTAAAATTCTGTACGTCGCCAATTCGACCGCTCCCCTACCTGACTCCTAACTACCACCAAAATATTAAAACTTAAATAGGATTGCTATATCTTAAGTACCTAAGCAAAATTAATTGTATATTTCTAATCTATTTTATGAACGTTAAATCTCCTACTATATCTAGACTGCCACTATTTTTTATTAAAATTAAAATCCACTGGTTATTTTGTGTACCTACTTATAGCAAACAAAATTCACAGGAATTTGATTACAGATTAATATGTAATTCCTGCCTACAACCAAACAGTTTAGACCTCCTAGTAATTGTAAAAATTTAACTTTTTTTCCCCCCTTTTTATATACCTCTCTTTCTCTATTCCCTATTCCTATATCTGGCGCTACCGTATTCCGTGACTTAGGATTGCTATATGTATCAGTCGAGCTTACTTTTTTCTTATATCAAGTCCGTCAGTATTGTAAAGTAAGGGTCAGGAAGAAGGAAGAGGGAAGAAGGCTTAAAAACCTGAAAAAAACTTAAATTTCCTGTAGATATTCACGCTAACTTTTACACAAATGATAAAGTGCGGATATGATATTACTTCCTTGTTCAAGAAATTGGTATTAGTTTGTAAAATATCTACAGAATTAAGCAACAACTCATATAACAACATGGGCAAAAATTTCATACTTGTCGATCTATTGCATGGATTTTTGACAAATGATTTAGGATTGCTATATATATTGATGGAGCTGATACCATATTAATAAAGTTATAGTAGAAATTATAATCTAGTAGCCTCCTTTTCCAGGGTAGTGGAGCGATCAAGCTCTTTCATATCTTTAATAAATTGATATTACTTCTTCCTTCTTACTTAAATAAAAATGACTCTAGAATACTCAGACAAACCAACCACAACAATATCAAGAATTTTTTCAGAAAAGCATTCAAAGTATGACGTTAAAACTCAAGCAAAACTGAATAATATTCAAGAACCAATTACTACTTCACCCCCAGAAGTCAAGCAAATTATTGGGCGAGTATTACAACTAGAAAAAGACCGACTTTATAAAAAAACTCCTCGAATTAACGATGATATTCTCAAAATTATTAAAGAAGCGGTGCAATGAAATTAATCTCAATTATATTGTGTAACTTTCGTCAGTTTTACGGCAAAACTCCAGAAATAATTTTGGCATCAGGCCAGAAAAATACAACAATAATTCATGGCAATAATGGTGCAGGTAAAACTACCATAATGAACGCCTTTACTTGGGTACTTTATGAAAAATTTAGCGCCGCTTTTGTAGTAGAAACTCAACTGGTAAATAAACGAGCAATTACAGAAGCAAAACTTGGTAAAGCCATAGCTTGTTGGGTAGAAATTGTATTTGAACATGATAATAAACGGTATCAAGCTAAACGTTTATCACGAGCTTATCGGAATGAAAAAAATGAAATTGAACATGGTAAAAGTGAGTTATATATGCAAATAGCTGGAGATGACGGACGTTGGTCTCCACCCCCAGAACATCCTGATGATATTATTGGTAGAATTTTGCCAGAAAGTTTACATAGATATTTCTTTTTTGACGGAGAAAGAATTGAGTATATTGTTAGGGATGACCGGAAAAGTGAAATAGCAGAAGCGACGAAAGAATTATTAGGAATTGAAGTATTAAATCGTTCTGTTAGACATTTAGGAGAGGCAAAAAAATCCTTGGAAACTGATTTGAGATTAATTGGTAATCCTGAAACTAAAAAGCTGCTGAAAGAAAAAAATCAAATTGAACAAGAGATTAATAAATTATCAAAACGCCAAACAGAGATAGAGAAAGAATTACAAAATCATCGAGCAGTTAAGAAAGAAATTAGTAGTCGTTTAGTAGAATTTAAAGGTGCAGAAGGATTACCCCAACAAAAAGACCAATTAAATCTCCAGATAGTATCAATCAAAGAACAAATATTACAAGCTCATCAGGGGTTAAAAAGAGCCATATCAACTCGTGGTTATATGGTTTTCTTGTCAGATGCCATAGAAAAATTCCGAGAAATTTTTGGTAATTTAAAAGAAAAAGGAGAGTTACCCATAGGAATAAAAAAACAGTTTGTACAACAATTATTAGAAAAACAACGTTGTATTTGTGGAGCTGAATTAACTATAGATTCCCAAGGGAGAAAATCAGTAGAAAAATGGATGGAAAAAGCCGAAATTGCTGATGTAGAAGAAACCGCAATTAGAATGAGTATACAGATAGATGAAATTGACAAACAAGTACTAGAGTTTTGGGATGAAGTTGATAGACAACAAGCTAATATCGAAAAATTGCGTTATCAACTTTCACAGGTTGAAAATGAATTAGAGTCAGTTCAAAAAAAACTACGAAATTATCCAGACGAAGATATTCAGCAGTTACAAAAACGGTTAGATGAAATAGAAATTAAAGTAGGAAACTTAAATAGAGAAACTGGTTCAAATGCTCTACAGCTAGAAACTTTAAATAAAGAAATTAAAATCTTAGATAAACAACTTGATAAACAACAAATGAATGAATTAAAACAAGTTTTAGCCCAAAGGCGAATTTCAGCTACTCAAGATGCTATCAATAGATTGATAGAAGTCCGAGGGCGTCTAGAAAAACAGTTTAGAGTCTCTTTGGAAAAACGAGTACAAGAATTATTTTCAGAAATTTCTTTTACTCCCTATATTCCTAAATTAAATGAAAAATATGAATTAACTTTAGTAGAAAATACTGGTGGAGAAGACGCCTTAGTTGCCGCTTCTACAGGAGAAAATCAAATCCTCAGTTTGGCATTTATTGGTAGTATTATTGACGAAGTAAGAATCTGGAGTCAAAAAAACACTTTAATGGGACCCGATAGTAGCACTTTTCCCATAGTAATGGATTCCCCTTTTGGCAGTTTAGATGAAATTTATCGCAGACAAATTGCCAATATTATTCCTCAATTAGCAAATCAATTAGTTGTATTAGTAACTAAAACTCAATGGCGAGGAGAAGTAGCTGAAGAAATGACTAATTATATTGGTAGAGAATATGTGCTTTCTTATAATTCTCCAAAATTAGATTGTGAAGAAGATGCTATTCAGTTAAGTGGAGAATCTTATCCTTTGGTAAAACGTAGTCCCAATGAATTTGAATATACAGAAGTGCTTGAAGTAGATTATGATTAAACCTCTGGCAAAAGTGTTAATTAAATCAATTCAAGACTATGAAATAGTAAGCATTCAGCTGTCAGCTATCAGCTATCAGCTATGAGTTATGAACTTACTATTACACCGAAAGAGGAATTAGTCTCCAAAAAGAATTAAAACTTATGTTTGCGTAGCATTCCGCAGGAAATAAAAAGGTCATTAGCTAGCTTTAGTAAGTTATTAGATTCAAAAGCTGTTTGCGTAGCATTCCGCAGGAAAAGCTGACAGCTAATAGCTGAATGCTTACATGAAATAAACAATTTCATCTCCCTATTTCCTATTCCCTATTCCCCGACTTCTGCAAGAAGTATTTTAAACTCTAAATAGTAGAATATATAGCAATCAAAGGAAAGGTTAGAACATATCAAAAGTTTAAAACTCAGACAACGCAAGATTGTCCCTTCTTACTTCTTCTTTCTTCCTTCTGCTATAACTATACAGTTTCACAGAAGTCATCCATCAATTGCCTAATTAGGGTTTGCTGAAAAAGTCTTTTAGTAGGGGTAGGAGACAGGAGAAAACCCACCCCTCGCCCCTCAGGAGACAGGAGGAATGGGAATGAGCGAGGAGGTAGGAGCGGGGGTTTTGTCTCTCAATTTTTCTGCCCAACTCTTGACCAAAATCCTGAATTTTTGAACCATTAACACCTAAAACCTCGCACTTTTTGATACTTAAAAATGCGCTCAACCTTTATCTGTAAATACTTTAGATTTAATCAGCAATCCCTAATTATGAGAAAAACTTTCCTCCGGAAATACTATGCAAACAGCTAGGTAAGATACACTCAAGACAGTCATCCTTTAAAATTGCATGAACACCTAAACTTTGATTGAAAATAATTTCAAATGATTATTTCACGTCATTAGATATGACCGAAAAATTTTGGTCTCAAGGTTCCCTTTTTAAGGGGATAAAAAGAGAAGATTCAATATTTAAAGCTTCTTGCTTTCCTACGGAATGCTGCGCAAACAGCTAGAGATACTATTAACGCAGTTCCTCCAGCAGGAGGCTAACTGATAACTGAAATTACATTATTTATGTGAATTAGTATTAGTAATATCAACTCAAGTTTTTAAGTGGAGATATTGTGGAATAATCTCACCCTTTTTATCTTGCATTTATACATAGATTATTCCCTGACCGCTGCTCTCCTTTGTGCAGCATGACAAACGGAAAGTCAGAAATAGGAACTCACCAAGTCAGAAGTTTTTTTGCACGATTATTTTCGGTAATAAAATCTCTATTTTTAGACGGAGAAATAGGGTGACGCGACCACCGCTATAAATTTTATTTTAGCGGTTGAAAATTAGTGGTGAGTAACAATCTCTCACTAATTTTAACTTCTAACTTTCAGTCCGAATGCTCCGCAAACACACTTCTGATTTTTGACTTCTTGAATATAGCTCCTCGGAAAGAGGTAAAATAGTCAAATGTTAAATAGGAGAGAAATTATGATACATAATATTCAAGATATTGAAGGTATGAATTCTGTATATGCTGAAAAATTAATAGGAGTAGGTATTACTAATGTTGCAGAACTATTAGAAAAATGTTCTTCTCTCGCAGGAATAGAAGAATTGGAGCAAGCTACTTCTATTGAAAAAGACCTGATTATTCAGTGGGTAAATTTTGCTGATTTATCACAAATTAAAGGAGTAGATCGGGAATATTTTTCCCTATTATCAGCTTTGGGAATACATACAATTTCTGAATTAAAAAATCGGTTTCCTGAAACACTCCACTCTCAGATGATGAAGCTTAACCTTCAAAAACAACTCGTGCAACGCTTGCCTAGTTTAAGTCTTGTTAGAAGTTGGGTTGCTCAGGCAACAAATCTTCAAAGAAAAACTGCCCATAACAATGTGCCAACTACTAAATTACCATCAAAAAAATGGTCTATAGATTGGTCTGATTAAGAAAAAAGGTAGTGGTAAACAAATAATAATTTTTGAAGCTTAACTCCCAACAATTAAAGGAATATACTAACTAATATCCTGATATCTTTAGGACTAAGAGAAAAAACAGCAACCCTACAACTTAAAGTTAAAAAAAATCTAGCGAGAAACCCCACAATTTTTCATTCTGTGAAGCACCAAAACGCCTAGGTTTTTGCCTTGCATTGCTCAAATAATTGTGAGAGAATTTAACTATAGGGGTTAACTCGCCTATACACTTGACTTTTTATTCAATCAAGAAATATGTATGAAATACTCAACACTTACTGCCACAAAAAGTCTAGAGAAATACCAGAGATAACCAGATTTGAGGTAATTTTTATTAGTTATCTTAGTTATCTATATAGAAGCGATCGCTAATCAAGAAAAATCCCACAAATTATCATTCTGTGGAGCACCTAAAAAACGCCTAGGTTTTTTGCCTTGCATTGCTCAAATAATTGTGAGAGAATTTAACTATAAGGGTTAACTCGCCTATACACTTGACTTTTTATTCAATCAAGAAATATGTATGAAATACTCAACACTTACTGCCACAAAAAGTCTAGAGAAATACCAGAGATAACCAGATTTGAGGTAATTTTTATTAGTTATCTTAGTTATCTATATAGAAGCGATCGCTAATCAAGAAAAATCCCACAAATTATCATTCTGTAGAGCACCTAAAAAACGCCTAGGTTTTTGCCTTGCATTGCTCAAATAATTGTGAGAGAATTTAACTATAAGGGTTAACTCGCCTATACACTTGACTTTTTATTCAATCAAGAAATATGTATGAAATACTCAACACTTACTACCACAAAAAGTCTAGAGAAATACCAGAGATAACCAGATTTGAGGTAATTTTGATTAGTTATTGATTGATAGCGATGTAACTACTGCACTTGCTCCGCCAACGCTCTACTGAGAATCCCCACCAATACTTCATTCTGTGAAGCACCTAAAAAACGCCTAGGTTTTTTGCCTTGCATTGCTCAAATAATTGTGAGAGAATTTAACTATAAGGGTTAACTCGCCTATGCACTTGACTTTTTATTCAATCAAGAAATATATATGAAATACTCAGCACTCACTGCCACAAAAAGTCTAGAGAAATACCAGATATAACCAGATTTGAGGTAATTTTGATTAGTTATTGATTGATAGCGATGTAACTACCGCACTTGCTCCGCCAACGCTCTACTGAGAATCCCCACCAACACTTCATTCTGTGAAGCACCTAAATAATCACCAAGGTTTTTTTGCCTTGCATTTCTCAAATAATAGTGATACAGTTCTTATATTAGGAGTTTTTCGCCCCTGTGCATGACTTTTTATTCAACAAAAAAATGTATTTCACACAAATATAAATTTTTATTCGTTTTCAATTAGAAGGAATTTAAATAGCTCTCCTATGAAAAATCCAGCTATTTAATTGTCATTTTGTCAAGAAACATCAGACTTTTTAAACACTAGAAAATGTTGTTGTGGTAAAAAATCATCAGTCTCTTGCCAAACCAAACCCACAGCATTCATTTCTTTTTTCACCTGTTTCTCAGTCATCTTGTGCAAACCCTTAATCATAATCATCGGATTTTCACCCCGATATTCCAATAAAATAACCCGCCCACCAGACTTCAAAGCAGCAACTATTCCCAACATCATTTCTCGCGGATATTCAAACTCATGATAAGCATCAACTAACAAAGCAATATCAACAGTAGAAGGAGACAACTTAGGATTATCTACATCCCCTAAAACCGTCTCAATATTAGTAATATTTTCCTCATTTTTAACAAAATTAATTAACTCCAACATCTCCGGTTGTATATCTACCGCAATTACCTTACCTTGAGGAATCAAAGGACTAATTCTAAAAGTAAAATAACCAGTACCAGCACCAATATCTGCCACAACATCTGTAGATTTTAAATCAAGACGATCGATAGCATTTTGAGGATTTTCTCTATAACTTCTGCTAGGTCTTTCTAACCAAGCAGCACCTTCATGACCCATAACTTTAGCTATTTCTCGACCTAGATAAAATTTCCCAATACCTTCCGGATTATGGATAGTTTTATATTGATAAACTCCATCTGAACTAGCAACCACATTAGCTTTTATAGAACAAGCATTTAAGAGTAGACTTAGAATAGATATAGATAAAATTATGCCTACATTTGTCAAATAGTTGATGAACAATTTATTCATAGTTAACTAGGATTAAATAACTAGAATAATCTTATCATATTCCACCAAATTAGTAAGTAAAGCCAAAACAAAATTTAGTTATAACTACTTTCCTGATCCTCGCCTTATATATCTGCAATCCTCTTCTTTTCAAAAAGAGGGAATTATTAATAATTAATAATTAATTGTTGAACGTATTGGTATATATTTTAAGTTGAGATACAGTAGTTTATATCAATTCAAGCAAGAAATAACAATTAGTTGGTAAAGTCATACAATTATGCCTCAAGAATATAATAAATTAGTACGCGATCGCATTCCCGAAATTATCCGTAAAAGTGGTTTAGAGTGTGAAACGATCGCTCTCTCAGAAACAGAATATCGCCAAGCATTACGAGAAAAACTTATTGAAGAAGCCCAAGAAGCAGCAACAGCAAGTAACGCCGATTTAGCCATAGAAATAGCCGACTTATTAGAAGTAATAGATGCTTTACTCAAAAGTTATAGCATTTCTCATAATCAAATTACACTCGAACGAGACCGAAAACGCGCAACTAAAGGAGATTTTGAGCAGAAAATCATGTTATTGTGGACAAAAGAAAATACTACTAAATAATTAATAATTAATAATTAATAATTAATAATTAACAATTAACAATTATTTTCAAGGAGAGGATTGAGGCTTGAGGAATTTTTTTTCTTGTTTCTCCTTTAAAGAAGAAACTTTAAACCTTAATTATTCGGTAAAAACTTCATAGCTTAAATCTATAATTTTGAAAATTTCACACATCTCAAACAGATGAATATATTTAATTTTTAGTGATGAATAGAATAAGAATTGCCAGAGATAAAGCAGATTTAGTCAAAGCTTTAACCGAGTCAGAAGAAAAAACAGGTCCTTTTAAAACTTATGCTGATGTAATGGTATTTGCCGCATCTTTAGCCATTAAGAAAAACCACCGAGTTCCACTAACAGAAATTTCTCAAAGAGAACCAGGTCCAATTAGTATTGAAGTATTTTGGTCTAGAGGATATGACAGTATTATTAAATTAATCGCGATCGCCGACACAAAAGATAAACAAATTCTCTCTCCAACAAATGAAGAAATAGAAGAAAATTACATTAAAATATTTGAAGAGTATGCCAATGGAGGGTTAGAAATATTACGAGATGAAATGCGGGGTGCAGTAGATTATTCAGAACGACTTTTATTAGTCTTAATTTCCCAGAGATATCAAAAACCTCAGACAGAAGCAGAATTTGATTTAACTAAATTTTTGAAATAAATAAAAAAGTTCAAAAATTAACAATTTATTTGAGGCAATAGGCAACAGGAAACAGGCAACAAGCAAAAGTGGGAAAAGCATTTCTAGTGTTTTATGGTTCATCATCAACATAAGTCAAACACCAACTAATTCCTTGCCATAACAGCCATAACATAAGGCAGAAGGAAAAATATTACGTTGTCTGAGTTTTAAGCTTTTTCCTTCTTGTTTCTTTTGATATAACGCAATACGGTTCAGTTAAGACGAAAACTACTATGATATGGAACCATTAGATAGGCTTTTCAAACTACAGAACTGCAAAAAAAATCCTTAACTGAAGCGTATTGTGCTATAATATAAATTTTTCTCAAATTATAGCAATGAGCGCTGGTATATTTACAAATTCCAGCAGATGCCAAATAGCTAAAAGTCTTATATTATCGGCAATTTATTTCCCCTGTTGCCTCACAGGAGTGCGCATTCCCTCTCTTGGTCAGCATTCCGCTTGCGTCTATCGCCGACGCGGGGTCGCACCGCTGTTGCCTGTTGCCTTTTGCCTGCGCTATAGATTCTCATCAAATCAAATAACTCTTCTTTAACTTTTAAATTTTGACTTTTAAATTTTGACTTTTGACTTATAGTCTAGGTGCGCCCATACAGGTATGATTGACGATATTGAGCATCAATGAAGGGAACGCAAATTAAAGAATCATGCGAATTTTATTTGTGGCAGCTGAAGTAACTCCTTTAGCCAAAGTTGGTGGTATGGCCGATGTAGTTGGAGCCTTACCCACAGTGCTACGGGCCATGGGTCACGATGTCCGTATCTTTATGCCTTACTATGGCTTTCTAAGCGACAAAATGGAAATTCCAGAAGAACCAATCTGGGAAGGAAGCGCCATGTATCAAAGCTTTAGTATTTATGAGACAGTACTACCAAAAAGCGACGTGCCGTTGTACCTATTTGGTCATCCTGCTTTTTGGCCACGTCGTATCTACTACGGAGATGACGAAGACTGGAGGTTCACTCTATTTGCCAATGGAGCGGCTGAGTTTTGCTGGAATGGCTGGAAACCAGATATTATTCATTGCAATGACTGGCACACAGGCATGATACCAGTTTGGATGCACGAAACCCCAGACATTAAAACCGTATTTACTATTCATAACCTAGCTTATCAAGGACCTTGGCGCTGGTTATTAGAAAGGATTACTTGGTGTCCCTGGTATATGGAGGGACATAATACAATGGCTGCTGCAATACAGTTTGCCGACCGGGTCACTACTGTTTCTCCTACTTATGCAGCTCAGATCCAAACACCAGCTTATGGCGAACGCCTAGATGGTTTAATGTCTTTTATTAGCGGTAAGTTAACAGGTATTCTTAATGGTATTGACCTAAACTTTTATAATCCAGCTAATGACAGATACATTGCTCAAACTTATACTATCGATACCTTAGAAAAACGTGATGCTAATAAAGTTGCTCTCCAAGAAGAGGTAGGTTTTGAAGTTAATAAAAACACTTTTTTAGTAGGAATGGTCTCCCGACTGGTAGATCAAAAAGGACTTGATTTAATGCTGCAAGTATTAGATCGGTTTATGGCTTACACCGATAGTCAGTTTATATTGTTAGGCACAGGCGATCGCTTCTATGAAACCCAAATGTGGCAGATAGCTACTCGTTACCCTGGTCGTATGAGTGTCCAACTTTTATATAATGATGCCCTATCTAGGCGGATCTATGCAGGTACTGATGGTTTTTTAATGCCTAGTAGGTTTGAGCCTTGTGGTATTAGTCAATTGTTGGCCATGCGTTATGGTAGCGTACCGATTGTGCGTCGCACAGGAGGGTTAGTTGATACAGTATCTTTCCATGACCCAGTTAACAATGCTGGTACTGGCTATTGTTTCGATCGCTATGAACCACTAGACTTCTTTACAGCAATGGTTAGAGCTTGTGAAGCTTTCCGCTTTAAAGATCAATGGCAAGAGTTACAAAAACGTGGCATGAGAGAAAACTTTAGTTGGGACAAATCAGCTAAGGAGTATATTAAAATGTACAAATCAATACTTGGCTTACCTGAGGAAGAAACAACAACAGAGAAGGAGCCTGAATTAGTTTAGTAAAACCTAATTTTTAGAATAGGAATTGAGTTAAAACACCCAATTCCTTATTTCTTGATTATAGAAAGCTTGTACTGAAATGTATCAGTTGTCAGCTTTTTTATTTCCCCGAACGTTTTGCTTTTAAAGCTAGTTAATTTACTAAATTAACATCAAAAATGCTTTTTTTTAAGTAAATAAATCTAGCGGTAAATGACCATAAGTTCCATTAACTCCTGTATCTTCAGCAGATTGACAAGATACTAATACCCCTCTATATTCTCCGGTATAGGATTCAAGATGATATGACTCTTTCATCCCATTAAATTTTATATAAACTGAACCTTCAATTGTTCTAAAATTAGAGTCATCAATTAGGGTAGTATTATATCCTAATGCCCCTAGATAGCTTTCTAAAGCAGATAAAGCCTCAGTAGTTGATTCGGCACAAATTCCCAACATTTGATAGTCAGACAAATTAGCTAATAGCAAAATTGCTGCTTGAGTCATAGCTTTTTCCTCTGGTGATTCTAATAACTTAATGTTTTGGCAGGTAAATTTATGGAGGATTTTTTCAGCTTGAGCAATGGTAAGATTCTGAATATTTTGAGTAGACATATAATACTGCAAATTGTATGACGATAATATTTGTAATATTGGTGGGATAACAGGAGTTTTATAAAAATTATACAATTTTAAATAACTCAACTAAGTACAGTTAATGAATGACAGCCTAATATTACATCTATCATATTGTCCATATTGTCCAAGGTAGAAAATTGATAATAGTTAACTGAGAATCAGAAAACATAATAATGTACTTCACCTGTATTGATGAAAAATACTATAGAAGACCAGCCTATTTTTATGCTTCTTACTCTCCAACCCCTTAAATAATTAGCTATCTCAAGATATCGGGGTTAATACTTACTTTTGAACTTTCATGTAATAATTGACAGGAAGCTTTAACATGAGTTATTATCACTCTTGATAGAGTATAGCTATTTTAGCTCAAATATGAACATTAATTACATATCAAAAGAATTAACCCTTAGTATTTAGATAACTAACATTTGTTCAAAACCTATAACTATAACTATTTAGGACAGTTATATTATTTAAAGAAAAGCATTGTATGGAACAATATTTTTTATGATGAACTACAAGTGTAGTCAAATTTATTATTGTATAGATAAACTAGAAAAAATTGCCATCTATAAAATAAAATAAAAAAAATAATTTCTGACTATATTCACAGGTCTTGAATTTGAGCAGAACTTTTGAAATTTATCCATTAAACTAACTCCTCCTATTTTTATTAAAAAATATCACACAAACAAAATCTATAAATAGGGATATATAATGAAATTGCTCAAGAACTAATTGCTAAATCAAGTAAATAATCCTTAGGTCAAAGAAATAAAATTAGAATAGAAGTAGTAAACTCAGGAAATAAATCATCAGTGAAAGTATCATTAGTTGTTAGTGATTTATCAAGTAGTGGTGTGGGTAGATGGGGAGGCGCAGTTCGTCCTTTCTTATTATCTCAAGCATTGAAAAAACTACAAGTAGATGTAGAAATTGTTGGCTTTATTAGTGGAGAAAAACAACAACTAGCAACTAACCAGGAAAATTCTATTATTGCCATAGATAGCCACAATTACTATCCCAAATTTTTATTATCAGCCAAAAAACTTCTAGATCAAATAACAGGAGATATAATTTACGCCTACAAATTAAAACCTACAAGTCTAGGTTTATCTCTAATCAGAAAAATGCAAACCCATCGCCCAGTATTTTTAGATATTGACGATTGGGAGTTAAGCTGGCATGGAGGAGATAGCTGGAAATATCATCCCAGTCTGAAACAATTAGCCAGAGATATTTTGAAACCAGAAGGAGCATTACGACAACCAGACCATCCCTTTTATTTAAAATGGATAGAAAGTTTCGTCTCCAAAGCAGACAGGGTAACTCTACACAATCAATTTCTCAAAAAACGCTTTGGTGGTACTTATTTACCAAATGGAAAAGATACAACTTTATTCGACCCAAACAAATACGATCCAGAGGTAAGTAGAACTCGTTATGGCTTGAGCGATTATAAAATTTTAATGTTTCCAGGGGCACCACGACCATATAAAGGCGTAGAAGATGTTTTAATAGCCCTAGAGAATATCAATCAGCCAGATTTAAGATTGGTAATTGTCGGAGGTAGTCCTTATGATGATTATGACCGTCAACTAATGGAAAAATGGGGACATTGGATAATTAAAATGCCAAAATATCCACCTACAGTGATGCCAGAAATTGTAGCGGCCGCCCATATAATAGTAGTCCCCCAGAGAGATACTCCAGAAGCCCAAGCACAGTTTCCATTAAAACTAACTGATGGCATGGCAATGGCCAAACCAATTATTGCCACAAAAGTAGGGGATATACCAAAAATTGTAGGCGATACTGGCTATTTAGTCAATCCTAGTTCTCCTGAACAAATTGCAGCACAAATTGAATTAATATTTAACGACTTAGCCACAGCAAATACCAAAGGCATGAAAGCCAGAGAAAGATGTATTAAATATTATAGTATTGATGCTATGGCAAGCATTTTATCAGAGTTAATCAAAATTTAGCTAGAAAGTATTAAGAGTAGTAAAAATTGAGGCGCAATACAACTAGGCTATTCAGACAAAAGGAAAATAGAAATGTCTACAAAAGAATTTATTTTAAGATTTATTCGGCGTTATCCTTTCCACATAATAGGAAATATTATATTAGGTTTTGCCGGAGGATTATTTAATGGAGTTAATACAGCCCTAATAGTACCTATACTACTGCAAATTTCTGGGCAAGAAATTGAACTGAAGGGTTCTCCACCTATAATTAAGTTTTTATTATCTCCTTTTGACGGAGTTCCAGAAAAGTATCGTCTTGTGGTGATGCTTTTAGCAGTGATATTAACTATTGTTCTGAAAAATTTAACCACATATTTAAAGAGTTTGTTATCAGTAGCTTTTACTCGTAGCCTCACAAATAGTATTAAATCCGAAATGATCCAAACATTAATGGATAGCGATTTAGACTTCTTCACGAAAGTAAAAGTAGGAGATTTAACAAAACGTTTAGGCTCAGATACAGCTCAATGTACGCAAACTATTAATGCTTATATTAATCTAGTAACTCAATTAATAACTATTTCATTATTTGTCAGTATACTAATTTCTATCTCTTGGCAGCTTACTTTAATTTCTACTCTATTGGTAACTTTAATAGCAGGTATTAATCAATTATTTATCCGTCGTTCAAAGAAATATGGAGCTTTATTGAACCGGGAACAAAAAACTTATGCCATCAAAGTAATTGAAACTCTCAGTGGTATCCGGTTAATTAAATCAGTAAGTAGCGAAAATAGAGAGTATAAACAGTTAAGAAAATTAATGCTGTCCTTAGAAAATATAGCACTGAAAGCCAAAATGAATTCAGCATTAATCCCACCAGTTAATGAAGTGACCAGCATAATTACGGTAATCAGTATTTTATTATTAGGTAGAACTTTATTTGCCGATCAAGTCGCAAACCTCTCTACTATCCTACTTACCTATCTTTTAGTTCTATTTCGTTTACTGCCAATGATATCAGGAATTAATGGTACCCGTAATCAAATTGCCAAAGGGTCTGCTAGTTTTGATATGGCTGTAGACTTATGGAGAAGAGATAATAAACCAATTATGAAACCTGGTTCAATACCTTTTCAAAAAGTTAGGAGGAAAATTCATTTTAATAAAATTTCTTTCTCTTATCCAGGTAACAGTAATTTAGTCCTCAAAAATGTTGATGTATCTGTACCTAAAGGTAAAACCTTAGCATTAGTGGGAGGTTCGGGAGCAGGTAAGTCAACATTTGCTGACCTACTACCAAGATTTTATGACCCTATCTCTGGTTCCATTACCATAGATGGCATTGACTTGCGTGAGTTTGATATTACCAGTCTCAGAAGAAAAACAGGTATTGTTAGTCAAACTACTCATTTATTCAACGACACAGTCAGAAATAATATTTTTTATGCTCGTCCTGATGCCACAGAAGATGAAATGATTCAAGCAACCAAACAAGCTAATGCTTATGATTTTATTATGGAATTGCCAAAGCAATGGGAGACAGAAATAGGCGATCGCGGTGTTATGCTTTCGGGAGGCCAACGTCAACGGTTAGCTATTGCTAGGGCATTATTGCAAGATCCAGAAATATTAATCTTAGACGAGGCCACAAGTGCCCTTGATACTGTTTCTGAGCGTTTGGTGCAGGAGGCCATCGATAAATTAAGTCGAGACCGAACAGTTTTAGTTATTGCCCACCGTCTCTCAACAATTCAAAATGCAGACCAGATAGCTGTTTTAGAGCGTGGAGAATTAGTGGAAATTGGCACTCATTTAGAACTTCTACAAAAAGAAGATGGTTACTATCGCCGTCTCTATTCTATACAGTTTGGCGACCAATCTAAGGCAGATAGTTATATTGACCACCAACTTTTGACTAAAGCTTCTTATGAAGCTCGTGGTTCTCTCAATCAAATTATTGGTTCTTTAAGACTATTAGCTGATGAAATAGTTGATACACCCGAAGAACAAACAGAACTTACTGAGGAAGCTTTTCAGTCTGCAATTTCTTTGTTAAGAACCCTAGAAATATTTGAAAATCAAATGGTAAACAAGAAGAAAGCTTAACGATAAAATTTTTCTTGGTTCAATTATTATTATATAAATACACTTGAAGAGTATTTAATAATTAATAATTTTTGAGTTAGTATATCGAAAATTAGTTAATTTTATAGAACAAAGTTTGTCATACCAAAACATTAAACTTAGTTTGATTGCCCTAGTTTTTCCAATATCCACTTTTGCAAAATAGGATTGACTAATTCCGGTGCTTCATCTTGAGGACAATGACCAACATTAGGTAAAGGAATAAACTTTTCTACTGTTTCAAACTTAGCAAATTCCTTTGCCAATTCAATATTTTCCCAGGGGTCTTCTTCTCCCCATAAAATTAGAGCCGGACATGGTAATATTGGCAATAAATCTTCTGGTAAAGGTCCTTGGGAATAACCAGTAAAAGCTACAAAAACATCAACTGCTCCCTCATCTTTTGCTGGTGTTAAAAGTATATCTATTAATTCATCAGTAACAGCTTCGGAACGTTTATAAGCTTGCAACAATACTCGCCTGACTGTTTTCTTTGTTGCTAACTGATTAAAAAATATTTGACTTATCCACTTGACTTTTAGCACTTTTTGTACTAAATACGCCCCTTGACTACGATACCAAGGAAGAGTAGCTCTTTTCCGTTCGTGCAAAAGTCGCAAAGAACAATTGATAATTCCTATACCCAAAGAAATATCTGGATAATCCACTGCCGCCTGCATCACCGCAATACAACCAACAGAATTTCCGACAAGAAAAGCAGGGGTGCCAACTATTTCTCTACAGAAATCAGAAATTTGTTGACTCCAGGTTTCAAATGTATAGGTAACATCTTTGCTTGGAGTTGGTTTAGCTGAAGCACCAAAACCAAGTAAGTCAATAGCATAACAGCGACAACTGGTAGCTAGTACAGGGATATTTTTGCGCCAGTGTCCCCAGGAAGCACCAAAACCATGTACTAATACTACAGAAGGGCCTTTTTCTCCTTGGCTTTGGTAGCAAATAGGCCAACCTCGCCATATCCAAGTTTTAGTGGTAGTCATCAGATTTAAGATGTATTTATCATTAAGTTTGATTATTTTACCTGAATTTACCTTGAGGAATTTTCTGTAGTTTGCGATCTAATAATAATTTTCATCTTCAACCTTCAGGACTTACACATTTTTCCGACAAAACGCTATATATACCATAGTGCTATAGTTTTTATCTACTATATATAGTACCTTTGCGTAAGTCCTGACCTTGAAAAAATGAGTAATTTATCTCAATAATTATCTTCTAAATTAGATTCATTATTCGATTATTTTACCTGAATTTACCTTGAGGAATTTTCTGTAGTTTGCGATCTAATAATAATTTTCATCTTCAACCTTCAGGACTTACGCATTTTTCCGACAAAACGCTATATATACCATAGTGCTATAGTTTTTATCTACTATATATAGTACCTTTGCGTAAGTCCTGACCTTGAAAAAATGAGTAATTTATCTCAATAATTATCTTCTAAATTAGATTCATTATTCGATTATTTTACCTGAATTTACCTTGAGGACTTTTCTGTAGTTTGCGATCTAATAATAATTTTCATCTTCAACCTTCAGGACTTACGCATTTTTCCGACAAAAACGCTATATATACCATAGTGCTATAGTTTTTATCTACTATATATAGTACCTTTGCGTAAGTCCTGACCTTGAAAAAATGAGTAATTTATCTCAATAATTATCTTCTAAATTAGATTCATTATTTGTTGATATATATAGCGTTTCTCAAGTTACTGAGGTACAGTTGTTTTTCTTATTTTCTATTACCTATTTCCCGAATTATACAATTTATGAATAGTAATGCTATGTTTGATTAGCATCTCCCTATATCACCATTACAAATAAAAGATATATAGCAAGCTTTTTGAGATTTGGTATTACTACTCCCTACTCCCTAAAACAAACAAATTTTGTATCTCACACTTCTTGGGAATTCCTGTAGCAATCATTAGTTGTGTAGAAAATATCTACAGCATTAATAAATAGTAGGAATAGTTTTAGAGCTTTTATATAAAATAAATTTTTATATTAGCATTGTGATTTTTATACTTATAGTTTTACTTTGTTGTCAAGTATAATTACCATTAATCATTAATATGAAAAACTTTATAATATTCTAAACTGAAAATTTACAATAACCATAACCATTAAAATTTTGCTAAATGTTAAATTATTCAACTCTAGAATACTAAAATATTAAAAATGTCAGCAACTTACCCTACATCAACCCTACCATTTATCGGTTCAGAAATTGAACCAGACTACACCACTGCCAAAGTAGCAATTTTACCAATTCCTTATGAAGCAACTACCACTTATAGAAGGGGTTGTGTTAATGGTCCATCAGCAATATTAGATGCGTCTCAACAGTTAGAATGTTATGACGAAGAATTAGACCGGGAAACTGGTTTAGAAGTTGGCATATATACCCACGAATCTATAGCAGATACTGGTAATGGAAAAAAAATTTTACCATTAGATATGCTAAAAGTAACCCAAGAAACAGTAGAAAAATTAGTGAATGATGGAAAATTTGTCATTGCTATAGGTGGGGAACATAGTATTACAAATGGGATTGTTAAAGCTTATCAAAAAATATATTTGGATGAAAAATTCACAGTAATTCAAATAGATGCTCATGGGGATTTACGTTATGAATATGAAGGTTCAATATATAACCATGCCTGCGTAATGCGACGGATAATTGAAATGGGATTACCAACAATACAAATCGGTATTCGGGCAATTTGCAAAGAGGAAGCAGATTTAATCAAAGAGAAAAATCTTACAGTTTTTCGTGCAAGAGAAATAGCTATTCAGCCAGATTGGATAGAGAGAGCGATCGCTAGTATTCAGACTCAACGAGTTTTTTTAACAATAGATTTAGATGGAATTGACCCAACATTAATTCCTGGAGTTGGTACGCCAGAACCGGGTGGAATAAATTGGTATTCTTTAACTGCATTTTTGCGGAAATTATTTGAATTACACGAAGTAATAGGTTGTGACATTATGGAGTTAGCTCCGATAGTGGATTCTGTAGTATCTGAGTTTACAGCAGCTAAATTAATCTATAAACTTATGGGGTATCAGGCATTAGCTCAAGGCTGGTAAAAATATGGGATATTATAGAAAAATATTTGTTCTAAGTAAGGGAATTTTTTACAGGTAATAGAGATATGAGTTCGACAGAAATGACAGGAACAGAAATTGATAATTATGCTCCAGATTTTGAATTGCCAGGAGTAGATGGTGAGGTTCATCATTTAGCAAGATATTTAGAAACTTTTAAAGTAGTTTGTGTGATATTTTTGAGCAATCAATGCCCAGAAGTAGATTTATATATTGAACGCATTAAGCAACTACAAAAATATTTTCAAAACCAAGGAGTAATCATAATTGGAATGAATGCTAATGATGCGATGATTTCTCCCACAGATAGTTTTGAAAAAATGAAAGAATTTGCAGCAAATAATCAACTAAATTTTCCCTATATTCGGGATGTAACTCAAGATGTAGCAGAAAGCTTTGGGGTTGACAAAACACCCGAGGCTTTTTTATTGGATCGGGAAGGTAAGTTACGATATCGTGGTCTAATAGACGATAATGTTAATCAGCCAGAAGCAGTAAAAATTGCTTATTTACATCAGGCAATTGCCCAACTTCTTCAAGATGAAGAAGTAACCAAATCTTACACAGAAGTCGTTGGTTGCTCAATTAAATGGCGTTGTTCAACAATGAATAATTAATAATGAATAATTAATAATTACCGAATAATTAATAATGAATAATTAAATAATTCAGGTTTAAAGCCTCTCCTTTTAAGGGGAAAAAAGTAGTCGAGAGATGGCGAGGTCTCCTCGCTGTCCGACCATCGACCAAGATAAGAAATAATATTTCCTTATATTCAATCAAAGACGGTTTTAACCAGAGGTAATTATCAATTATCCATTATCAATTATCAATTGTTGATAGTTTCACTCCCACAGGAAATTTATATGAATCTGCCAAGAATGATGAAATTTATAGCGCGTAGTGCTAGGGACTAGGGAAGAAGAAAAAACGAGTACATAAGAATTAAGATAACTGCTATATTCTATACTTCAAAGAAACACCTCAATTCTCACATCTGATTCGGTGATTGCTATATTAGACATATCTAATAATAAAAAATCAAATCAATTATCACACATAAATCATCAATTATTTCTCCCTACTCCCTACTCCCTACTCCCTATTTTTTAGAGAAGTCTATTATTCTATGTAACTTCTTATAAATTTATTATCAAGAATAAAATAGTGGAAAAAAGCCGATCGACTGGTATCGTATTGTGGAAGCAACTTTAGTTGAGAAAAGACTCACAGTATGGGGACAGTTGATCAACGGGTTTTGCTGAAATTGAGCGGCGAATCCTTGATGGGAAGTCTGGGCTATGGCATAGATCCGGCAGTAGTCCAAGGAATTGCTCAAGAAGTGGCCGAAGTAGTGGCCACAGGAATTCAAATGGCAATTGTTGTTGGGGGCGGTAATATTTTTAGAGGTGTAAAAGCAGCCTCAAAAGGAATGGACCGAGCAACAGCAGATTATGTTGGTATGATTGCCACTGTGATGAATGCCATTACCTTACAAGATGCCCTCGAACAAGCAGGAGTACCGACAAGAGTCCAAACAGCGATCGCTATGCAAGAAGTAGCCGAACCTTACATTCGCCGTCGAGCCATTCGCCATCTGGAAAAAGGCCGAGTGGTAGTTTTTGGCGCAGGTTCTGGTAATCCATTTTTTACCACTGATACTACTGCCGCTCTCAGAGCAGCAGAAATTGACGCAGAGGTAATTTATAAAGCCACTAAAGTTGATGGGGTCTATGATTCTGATCCAGAAAAGAATCCACAGGCCAAACTATATGAGTCCCTAACTTATGGGGAAGTATTAAGACAAGACTTACGGGTAATGGACAGTACGGCGATCGCCCTTTGCAAAGAAAATAATATCCCGATTATTGTATTTAATCTTTCGGTTACGGGTAATATTCGTAAAGCCGTTATGGGAGAAAAAATTGGAACTATCGTCAGAGGTTTTGATGAATGAATATAGAAGAAGCTGAAAAGAAAATGAAAAAAGCAGTTGAAGCTACTCAAAGTTCCTTCAACACAATTAGAACTGGAAGAGCTAATGCTTCTCTTTTAGACAGAGTAATAGTTGAATATTATGGAGTTCCAACTCCACTCAAATCTATGGCAAATATTGGCATCCCAGATGCTAGTACTATTACTATTCAACCTTTTGATAAAAGTAGTCTGAGCTTAATTGAAAAAGCAATTAATATGTCAGATGTTGGTTTAACTCCCAACAATGACGGTTCTATTGTACGGCTAAATATTCCCCCACTCACAAGTGAACGTCGTCAGGAAATGGTCAAGTTAGCAGCTAAACTGGCTGAAGAAGGGAAAGTTTCTGTCCGCAATATTCGTCGTGATGCTGTAGATTCAGTTCGTAAACAAGAAAAAAATAGCGATCTTTCTAAAGATGAATCACGAGATTTGCAAGACAAAATTCAAAAGAAGACAGATAAATACGTAGCAAAAATAGATGAGTTATTAGCTGCTAAAGAGAAAGATATTACTACAGTTTAACCCAATGTCGCAAGAATTCCCCACCCTATAGAGGGATGGGGATGAATTGCCACCAGTGGATAATCTGCAGGAGCGACCACTTTGAGCAAATCTTGTGCCATAATAATTTATTGTCAACCTGAGCTTTTTTGTCAAATTTTGTACAGAGCCATCAAAGTTAGAATTTACCCATCATCAGAGCAATCCCAAAAACTAACTCAAGTCATGGGGTGTGCTAGATGGTGGTGGAATTATGCTTTAAACCTGTGCAATGAAACTTATCAACAAACAGGCAAAGGATTAAGCCAAGTTGCTCTAAATCAAGTTTTGCCCAAGCTTAAAAAATCTGAAGAAACTGGATGGTTGAAAGAATGTTATTCTCAAGTTTTGCAGTCAACAACCCTCAACTTAACCAAGGCATTTAAGAACTTTTTTGAAAAAAGGGCTAAGTATCCGAGATTCAAATTTTATCATGGGAAACAATGCTGTCAATATACTCAAAACTGTCAAGTAGTTGAAAATGGAGTGAAAATCCCCCAAGTCGGGGTAATTAAAGCCTCAATTCATAGATTGTTTGACGGTCAATTAAAAACTGTAACTATTACTAAAACACCCACTCGAAAGTATTATGCCTCATTATTGTTCGACACTGAACAAGAAACTTCTGAAGTGGTGTTAACTGGTAAGGTTGTTGGTATCTATCTGGGATTAAAAGATTTCTGTATTACCCATGATGGTAGTAAAACTGCAAAATATGCTAACCCGAAATACCATCAAAAACATCAGAAAAACTTAGCCAGAAAACAAGCTAAATTAGCTCGTAAGAAAAAAGGAAGTATTTCAAGACAAAAAGCACGCAAGCTAGTGGCTAGAATTCACGAACGTATTAGTAATACCCGTCAAGACTTTCTACACAAATTATCCAGAAAAATAGTCAATGATAATCAGGTAGTAGTCGTTGAGAATTTGAACATCAAGGGTATGGTTTGTAATCATAAACTAGCTAAAGCAATATCTGATGTCGGATGGGGAAGATTTGTCAATTTCCTTGACTATAAACTACAACAAAAAGGTTGTTTGTTAGTAGAAATTGACAGATGGTTTCCTAGTTCTAAAACTTGCTGTAATTGTCTTTACCAAATGTCAGAAATGCCATTAGATATGAGAGAATGGAATTGTCCCAGTTGTGGCACACACCATGATCGGGATGAAAATGCCAGTAAAAATATTAGAACAGAAGGCATCAGACAATTATCGGTCTTGGGAACCAGGACTGCTGCTGTTCGCGCAGCGTCCCGTAGGGAAGGAGGGGAAGTAAGACCAAAAGGTGGACGTAAGTCTGTCTTGAGGCATTCCCCTGTGAGTAAAGATGCCCCAACTTCAGTCTAGCAAGTTGGGGTAGTTCACCTTTTTCCAATTCGACGAATTATTAAAAATCAAGTTATCTAAAAAATTAGAAAAAATGTTTGATTGTATAATTGTAGGAGCAGGTCCAGCAGGAGGTACAGCAGCTTATCATTTGGCAAAGAAAGGACGTTCTGTTTTAGTCATAGAAAAAGAATCTTTGCCTAGAAATAAAGCTTGTGGTGGTGGGGTATCTCCAGCTATTGCCCAGTGGTTTGACTTTGATTTCACTCCAGCCATTTCTCTCAAGGTCAAAAAAATTTGCTATACATGGAAATTAGAAGACCCCGTAGAAGCAGATTTACCTTCTGCAATGTGGATGGTTAAACGGGATATTTTCGATCATTTCCTCATCCAAAAAGCTCAAGCAGAAGGTGCAGAATTAAGAGATAAAACAGAAGTTACAGGTATTGAATTTAAAAGCGATTGTTGGGAAGTTAAAACAAACGGAGAACCTGTTACAGGTCGTTATTTAATTGCGGCTGATGGAGCAAAAGGTCCAATGGCTAAATGGTTAGGTTTTAAAGAGTCTAAAAAACGACAAAGTTTGGTTTTTGAAGCAGCATTAAAAGACCAAAATCAACAAGTTAATTTTGAATTTGGCTCAGTTAAAAATGGCAATATCTGGAGTTTTCCAAAAGCAGATTCTTGGTCAATTAATATTGCTACTTTTAGAGGTGGGGAACCCAAAAATTTATCCAAAGATTTGATGGAATATGCACAAAAAATTGGTATAAGTGCAAATCAAAATGAATTATTAGAACATCCTATTTCTCTATGGGATGGAGATAAAAATCTCCACACAGAAAATGCAGTATTGGCAGGAGAAGCAGCAAGTATATTAGATCCTTTATCTGCTGAAGGAATTCGCCCTTCAATTTTCAGTGGTGTTAAAGCTGCTGAAGCTATAGATGAAGCATTAGGAGGTAATGGGGATGCTCTGAAGAAATATACTCAGGTAATAAATGAAGAATGGGGTGCAGATATGGTTTGGGCCGGTCGTTTAGCAGGAGCATTTTATCGGTTTCCCAAAGTAGCTTATAAAATGGGAGTTAAACTACCCGCAGCTACCGAAGTAATGAGTAAAATTCTTTGTGGAGAATTGCGTTATGCAGATATTGCTAACCGGGCAATTAAAAAACTCAGTGGCAGTTTTTTACCAGGAAGGGGTTAGTTAAATAACGTTATGCTTGAAGTTTCCAGTTTATACAAAAATAAATTTTGATAATCAAAATCACAGATTAAAACTATGCTTTTACTGGCATAACTTTACTGTTTTGTTTAACTGGAAATTCTAAATTTAACGGCTGAAATTTTTGACTGTTATTTAGGCAGAAAAGCAAAATAAGATGTAACTATACTTTATTTATACTTGTATAGTAGATATGCCTAAGAAATTGCACGGCATAAGAGCAAAAGCTTATGATGTCATCGTAGTAGGAGCTGGAATTGCTGGTATTTGTACTGCCTTAACTCTTGCTGAAGCAGGTTACCACGTACTACTTCTTGAAAAAAAGCATGATGTTCTTGAGGGAACTAGCAATGTTACACCCGGTAGGATGAGCTTGGGAATTCATTATCTTGGCGATTATCCTACTGCTGAGTATAACCTATATAAAACTCTCGAATTTATCAAAAAATTTAGGAATTACTTTCCTGATTGTTTTATCAGAGGAAGTACCAATGAGAATTGGCACTTTGGTCTTTATGCAATTGTTGATAATTCACTTATACCTTCAAATCAAGTTTTACATTTTATTGGATGCTTGAAGGAGCGCTATAGAGAAGTTATTAGACAACCTGACTTTAATTTTCTCACCGAGTTTTATGGTCATCCTTACGAGTTCTATGAAAAACTCAGGATAGATAACTATGATTCTATAGATTTTAGTCGCATATCCTTATTGTTAAGAACCAAGGAAATGCTTTTAAATTGGTCAAAATTCAAAAAAATTCTTAAGTTTAAATTAGAATCAAACATATTAATTGATACTTTAAATCATGCAGATGTAATTAATATTAGTGATAGTCACCAATCTTATAAACATGAAGTATACTATCTAGATATTTACGGTGAAAAGCAAAGTGCTTTGTCAGATTTTGTTGTTCTTTGTGCTTGGCAAAACATTGAAAAAATTAATGAATGTTCGGGAATAAAAACATCTGCTGTTACGAATAGAATCAAAATTTTGGTAACTATTCAACTACCTGAAAAACTTTTCTCACATCCCTCTACTTTCTTCTGTATAGGTCCTTTTGCTATATTTTCAAACATGGGCAATGGCACAGCTAAGATTACCTATGCTCCAAAAACTAACTACTTTATATCTACCTCTAAATCTTCTTTTTTTAAAGAAAATAAAAAAATTATTTTCAATCAGGATGAATTTGTCAGCGATGAGAAACTCAAACAAATAGGACAGGATATTATTCTAGGTCTTTCTGAATATATGCCTGATATTAATAAAGCCAAGCTCCTAGATGTAAAATCAGGAATCGTGAAACAAATAAATCAGAATAATCAAGAGTTTTTTGACCTAGATAATAGTACGAGCAATCATCATAAAAGAGCTTACAGTGGTGTTGAAGTGAAGAATAAAGAGAAAACGGTGATTAATAATTCTGCAATTAAGCTAATGTATGCACCTTCTAATGCTGCTAGGGTTTTGGAGATTATAAATAGTGTATCTTAGAGCTAGGATTGGAGCTTGCACAAAAGAGACAATCCAGTTTGATAATTATCACTAAATGCTGAAAAAACTCTGAATATCTTTCATGTTATTATCCCATATTTGTCGCATTTTTTCCCTAGTTTTATCCCCATCAGTATCTTTGATAATCCAATATTCTTGATCAAGCTTTTCCCAGTTTTCTTTTGAAATTTCATAATCACTTAATATGGATCGAGTAATTAAAAGATTATTAGGTCCCCATGGATATCGAATAGATATACCTGAAAAAATCTGTTCTCTTCCAAAGTTTGTTAAAGCTGGATAAATTTCAATCATTGGCTCGTCTAGTCCAGAACTTTCCTCTATCAAAAGAACAAAATGTTCTCCCCAATAACTTGCTTGAATATTATAAGAATAGGAAGTATTTTGATTATTTTTGTACTCAATACTAGCATTTACTCTCTTACAGTCATCAGATAGATTAAAACTTAGTGGCTTCATTCTCCATTCCAAGTTACTATCAGAATTCAAAGTTTGAAAGTAGCGATAATATTGCTTCTGATCGATCCGTTTTAGGCGATTTTTGGAAGTATCGCTATCGTCACAAGAAATTCTAACCTTTTCTTGAAAATCCTTAATTAATTTAGTTTGTTCTTTGGATAAATTTTCAATATATTTCGTTATATCTTCCTTATTTGTTTGAAGAGTATTATTTACATCTTTTTCAAACTTTTCAAATGAATCACCAACTTTCTCCAAGGGGTCTAGATTAATATAACCAGTAATACCAGTACTAATCAATGCACCTCCAACTGAACCAGAAATTGTTGCAACAGCATTCACAAGAAAATTTTTGTTTAGCAAGACTAGGATAGCTGCAATAACTATGAGTAGACCTCCAATTACTGCTATTAGAAAGTTAGTTCGCTTTTCTACCCTATCTAAGAAGCGTTTGTTAGTCATAACTAGGGATTTCCTTATGTGTAGTCGTACAAATTCGTAGTTCGTAATTAACCCTATTCTAAGAAACATTTCTGTTTCTTTAAATCCATAGGGAATGGGATAGCTTTCAAGGAAAGCTTTTATCAGTTTGGGTAAAAGCAAAAGTTGTACTTTTTCTTAATTAATATCAGATAACTCTGTTAAACAAAAAAACAAAAATAACTAAAATGCCAACCTTAATAAAGAAGGAAGTAAAGAACCAATAGCGTGTACAAATTGATTAGACTTTTTTGGTTCAGGAGGATTTAAACGTAGGTCAATAACTTCAACCAAATATTCTGATAATTCTTCACCCTCTTTACTACCTTTAGAAACAAAAATATCACGAGATTTTTCTGCATCTGCAAGAGCCGCTTCAAGATTTCCTAAGTCTGCAAGAGCCATACTTCTAGCAAAATAAGCAGCAGCTAAATCAGACTTCAAACTAATAGCTTGGTTATAATATCTAACAGCATCTTTATAATGTCCAGCCTTTGCTTCAGCAATTCCTAATCGATAAAAATCTTCAGCTTCACCCACATTAGATGGCATTCCCACAGCACCCAACAAAAAAGCATTTTTGAGGTCAACATCACTTAAATTAGCACCAGTTAAATAAGCACTTCTTAAATCGGTACCAGCCAAATTCGCCCCAGTTAAATTCGCCCCAGTTAAATTAGCACCAAATAAACTTGTACCAGCTAAGTTAGCACCACTTAAATTTGCCCCAGTCAAATTAGCACGGCTGAGATTTGCCCCACTCAAATTTGCCCCTTTGAGATTAGCTCCTTGAAGATTAGCTAATACTAGGCCAGCACCACTTAATTCACAATTTGGACATTGTTTACTAGATAGTAACTTTTGTGTATGTTGGATATTTTCAGCAATAGCTGGAACAAGAGGGCAAACTGTACTTAAAACTAAAATAGCAGAAAAGATTTTGAGTCTCATCTTCAAATCTTCCAAACTTAAAGATTACATTTTGCTGTTATGTTAGCACTCAATTATTGACATAGTTAGGTCACAGAGATTCTCCTGAGACCAAAATTCTTGGTTTGCGTTCCACAAGACTATGTCAGCACTGAGTCCACTTCAACTAATTACCAGGCCATATATAGTCCAGAGATGGTTCTCTTCCCAAGCATTTGCTCTATTCCTAGAACCTGTAGACCTATTTTTGAGGATAACCATTATTGTATGAGAAATAAAACATTTAATTATAGCAAGATTTAGAGCAATTTTGATAATTTGATAGTTTCCCAACTGGGTGAATTTTAATTCACTCAATTGGGTGATGCTGCTAATCAGTTATTAGTCATAAGCTTAAATTAAAGTTAAAAATTTCAAATTAAGTTAAGTAGAATATGAACAAGATACAAGGCTCTGAGAGTTTACTTCAGAAACAACAAGCCTCATTAAGAAAAACTCTTGACTGTATTTCGACAAAAGGTATAATCACTCAAAGTGATAGACAAAAACTATTATCTTTTCTAGTATCTAATCCACTGCTTATTTCTGAAGATATCCAAAGAATTAATGAAACTATCTTTCAAATAGAATCTGGAATCTTAAAAGTATTAAGTTAAAGATATTTTTCCTATTATTTAAAATCTTAGTTTTTTTCTGCTATTGCTAATATTAAATAAAGCAGTAAATTAATATCTCAGACATTGAAATAGTTTCATTCTGTTACATTACATTAGACTCGCAATAGTTTTAAAATAATTCTTTATCCAGATTGAAATGAGTTTTGTAATCAATACAAATCAATATATGAATAAGAGCTAGCTCCATAATGCCATGCCAATTATCTGAAACATCAAAGAATGGAAAACCATATTTAACACAGTCTTTTTCGATCGCTTGGCTGAATGAAATAAAACTTTTCACCGAAAAATTGGGTTTGAAGCCTCCCCCTTATAGGGGGACTTTTATTTTTTTCTTTGATAAGTATGCTATAATATTGTTAGTTTAGAAATGCAATTATGAAAGCTAGATATAAGTATCGCGTCTATCCAACACCGGGACAAAAACACCAATTAGCCAAATTATTTGGTTGTGTTCGTGTAGTTTGGAATGATAGCCTAGCTTTCTGTAAAGAACAATATAAATTAGGTACAAAGAAACCAAGTAATTCTGAACTACAAAAACAGTTTATTACCCAAGCTAAAAAGACTGAAGAGAGAGAATGGTTATCTGATGTGTCAGTTGTACCATTACAGCAATCTTTGAATGATTTAAACCAGGCTTATCAAAATTTCTTTACTTCAACTAAAGGTAAGAGAAAAGGTAGAGCTATAAAACCTCCGCGATTCAAAACTAGAAAGTCAAGACAGACTGCTAGGTTTACCTTGAGAGGGTTTAAACCACATCAAGATAGTGTGTATTTAGCTAAAATTGGAAAGTTAAAGATAGTTTGGTCAAGAGGACTACCTGCTGCTCCATCATCAGTAACAGTAATTAAAGATTCAGCCAATAGATATTTCTTGAGTTTTGTAGTAGAAATAAAACCAGAAGTTTTGCCTAAAACTGACAATTCAGTAGGTATAGATTTAGGAATTAAAACTTTTGCCACTTTGAGCGATGGTACAAAAATTGATGCTCCAAAACCATTAAAGAAAAGAATCAAGAAATATCGCAAGTTAAGTAAATTCTTATCCAAGAAAACCATAGGCTCTAAAAGGTATGAAAAGGCTCGTCTAAGGATAGCAAAATTTCATGCCAAACTAAAAGATACTCGGACAGATTTTTTGCATAAACTATCAACTCAAATAATTCGTGAAAACCAAACAATTATTTTAGAGGATTTAAACGTTTCTGGTATGGTAAAAAACCGGAAATTATCTAGAGCGATTTCGGATTTAGGATGGCGACAGTTTCGGACTTTACTCGAAGGGAAAGCCGAAAAATATAGTAGAGAATTTAGAGTCATTGATAGATGGCTGGCAACATCTCAAATCTGCTCAAATTGTGGGTTCAAAGGTGGTTTCTTAGACCTTTCGATTAGGGAGTGGGAATGCCTGAACTGTGGCCGTAGACACGACAGAGACCACAATGCAGCAATAAATATATTAGTCGCGGGTGGGCAATCCGAGACATTAAACGGACGTGGAGGCAAGCAGAAGACCACCGCCAAGGTGGCAGCAGCCTGTGAAGCGTCAACCCGCCGAGGAGCTACGGCTCGGTAGGAATCCCCGTGCCTTTAGGCCGGGGAGGATGTCAAGGTTTCTAGTAATTCTAAATCTTCCATTTGATGAGACCAACAGTAAGGATCGTCATCACTTATTAGCGATCGCTCTTTTCCCTAATCATACCTTAATTCAGCAACGCCCTTTACCCATATTACGAATAGCTTTCACCAATACCGTATCACAATAATCTTGAAATATCTTCTTCTCTCTAGGAGTAAGTATGGGAGCAGGATAGTTATTGCGAACAGCGTTGAAAAATGAGTCTAAATGCACAACAGTACATCGGGTTTGTTGAAAAACGAGATTAGCGAGTCGAGACTTACCAGCACGACTAATATCATGTCCGGTTGAATACTTACACTTTGGAGGAAGGAAGGCAGGAGGCAGGAGGCAGGAGGCAGAAGGGAAGAAAAGGCGCTTACGAGAAAAAGTTTTTTCATCACTAATTATCCGGATATGATATAACACCTCCAATAATAACTGGACCAACACTCTCAATCTTTTTGTTCACGACTACTCCAATAAGTTATACCACATCCAGTTTTCATACATCTGTCAGGAATTTTTAGGAAGAAAAAAGCTAGCGATCGCCTAATATAAGCAGGTACACAAAATTAATTACACACTTTTTCGGAATTAATCCCTTATACTGTATGCTTTGTATCAAATTAGGTTAGGTATAGCGCTACGCGCAAGTCAAAAGTCAAAAGTTAAAAGTTAAAAGTAATATCTGGCGCTCGTTTGAGCATTTATAAATGTCCGCACCCTATTTGCGTAGTGCTATAAATAATTTTGTTTAGGTTTAGGTGCTTACAAAAGCTCTATAATTTAGAAATTACAAAGTAACGATTCAGGTCAGAGCGATCGCTCTCTACTCATTTTATTTTTGATATTAGAAAACAGCGCTGTAACTCCACATCAGGGATGGTTCCAAGAAAAGAAATGCGTACAAAAAGACAGAACAAAAAATATACTTAAGTCATAAACATGAAAATAATTTGGCTTGACTACTTAATTATTTCATCTAATTGCGATCGCATCACCTTCTATTTAATTGAATTAATACAGCATACATAATTTGAAGAGACAGTCAATCTTGTTACAAATTATTAGAATTAGAGTTATTTTAATTATTATTAAATAAGCTTAGAAATAAACTAGCTGCTTTGTATTGATTAATACAGCTAATTAAATACTAAAGCTTTGAAATGTATATTGTTATCAGTACAGAAACAGATAACTTAATGTTAACTAATTATTAGGTATATAAACTCTTGTAGATATAGCAATAGATAAGTAGATTAACTTGTGCGGATAACAATCCGAATCAGAGGAAATTTTCCCACTGTTCCCTGCTATAAATCTCAGGAAGCCCGGTCTCATAAAGATTTGCGATCGCTCTTAGCTATTTATTGACAAAAAGTATGCAATATGCTATCCTTAATATCTTAACAAAAAACTTTAATACTGAGTTCATTGTTAAGTAATAATTAAGGATTCATAGTATAAAATCACAGTTCCTCTACGCTTCATCAACCATTTACAGCCAAAAAACTATATAATAAGGAAAAAAACCCATGAAAATTCTACTTACAGAGAATTCAGGTAAGCATAAAGTCGAATTTCCAGCTCCCACTAATAACCCGGAAATGGCAGCTCAAATGCAACAAATGAGTTTGATGATTGCCGAATCACTACATGAAGAAGATCAATATCAGGAGGACTCTAGTATGAACATACAGGCTGTAACTCTCCCATTATCAGAAAATTCACAAGACATAGATGATGCAGTAGGAGCATTATTTAAGCAAATGTCTCGCTATCCTCTTCTCAGCCAAAAAGAAGAAGTAGAATTAGCCAGGTTGATCCAAGAATTACTTATCTTTGAACAACTGCCAGAAAAACTAACAGATGACTTAGGACGAAAGCCTACAAAAGGCGAAATAGCAGCAGCAGCAGGTTTAACAGAAGCACAACTATCTCATCGCCTACATAAGTGTCGTGCTGCCAAACGCCGAATGATTAGCTCCAACCTCCGTCTAGTAGTTTCCATAGCCAAACGTTATCTCAACCGAGGAGTACCTTTTCTAGATTTGATTCAAGAAGGAGCATTAGGACTAAACCGTGCCACAGAAAAATTTGACCCAGAGAAAGGTTACAAATTTTCTACCTATGCTTATTGGTGGATTCGTCAAGGAATAACTCGTACTATTGCTAATCAAGGGCGTACTATTCGTTTACCAGTTCATGTAGTTGAACAGATTAACAAACTTAAACGAGTCTACCGCGACTTACGACGGAAACTAAATCGTATCCCCAGTGATGCCGAAATTGCTCAAGCACTAGAAATTTCTCACCAACAACTGCGTAACCTCCAACAAATTCGCCGGAAAACTCTTTCTCTCAATCATCGTTTAGGTACTGACGAAAATAGCGAACTGCTAGACTTCTTAGAAGATAATGAAAATAGCACTCCCGAAGCGCAAATGAATGATATGATGATGCGCCAGGATATCTTAGAAGTCTTAAATCATGTATTGAGCGATCGCGAACAAGATGTGATTACTCTCCGGTATGGTTTACTCACAGGAGAACCTCATACTTTAGATGAAGTGAGCCGCATGGTTAATTTATCCCGGGAGCGAGTCAGGCAAATTCAAGCTAAGGCCATGCGGAAATTACGTCGTCCTCAAGTAGCTGAACGTTTGAAAGAATGGTTAAATCGATTTTAATAAAATGTAATAGGTTTCATTAATGGATAATTGATAATGGATAATGGATAATTACCTATCCCTTTTAGGGAGAGGATTGATTCTTAAGGAAAAAATTTATTTTTTTCCCCTTGAAAGGGGAGGCTAATAAAGCTGAATTATTTAATTATTAATTATTAATTATTAATTATTAATTATTTGGTAATAGCGATTAAATTATGTCTTTAGATGAACTAAAATTGCGTAGTGCTACGCCAGCAGATGTACCTGTAATATTTGAGTTAATTAAAGCACTAGCTGAGTATGAGAAATTATCTCATGCTGTTACAGGTAGTGTTGCCTCCTTAAAAGCTCATTTATTTGGCGATCGTCCCTACGCTGAAGCTATTATTGCTGAATTTGCTGGCCAACCTGTAGGTTTTTCTCTCTTCTTTCATAACTACTCAACTTTTCTCACTCAACCGGGAATTTATATAGAAGATTTATTTGTTTTACCGGAGTATCGAGGACGAGGTATTGGAAAGCAACTGGTCAGTTATGTTGCACAGTTAGCAGTATCTCGAAACTGTGGACGTTTAGAATGGAGTGTTTTAGATTGGAATAAACCAGCGATTGGATTTTATCAACGTATTGGTGCATCAATTTTAGATGAATGGCGTATATGCCGTGTTACTGGTAATTCTCTCAACAGTTTAGCATCTGGACAGCAATTTTGAAGAAGGCAGAAGGCAGAAGGCAGGAGGCAGAAGAGAAAATTACTTATGGATAGTCTTCGACAAGCCACTTTGTGTCTACAAACCCCAAACAATTTTAAGCATCCCTGTTGACGGTGGGGTATTAAACACGCAAAAGAAAATATAAGATTCAGGTTGAATTTCATCTCATTTAATATTAAAAAATTAGTGCCAACCGAAAATTCTGAATTCTCTAGAGTTCAGAATTTTCTTTGTCTAATGAGTTTATAGCAAGGAACGAGTTATACCAATTTGATAAGTGTTTGTTACAAATAGTAGGGAAGTTGCATGCAACGTCCGTACGAAAGAAGGAACAAGGAAGAAGGAAGAAGAAGAAAATATTTAAAAAAAGGTAAAAACGATATAAATAACTATCTAAAATGCAGGATAGTCACTATTTTTAAGCATATCCGATCAAGTGGCACTTTTCATAGCATTCTTTTTTCAAATTGGTATTAATTAGGATTTATGTTGATGATGAAGCTGAGACAGAGAAAAGCTTTTGCCACTGTTCCCTGTTCCCTGTTTCCTGTTCCCTGCTATATAATTTTGTTAACTTTTAATGAGGCTATTAACCATGACTATTTGGGTAAATGAACAGATAGATCCATCTGGTATTATCTACTCTTGTATTGCTTGTGGCGATCGACAACAGGCCCAAGAATGCCATGAGTCTTTTCAAAACAATTTAACTGATACTCAAAAGGAACAAGGATGGAAAGCTATACTGCGAACCGTTGAATCTTGGGATGAAGTACCTGTGAGTGCTTTGAAATTGAACTAATACCGTTTCACGGAAGTCAAAAATTAAAAGTCAAAAGTCAAAAGTTAAAAGTTAAAAGTAATATTTTTAGGACTCAAAACTTTGACACTATAGTGATTTCACCGAAATTATTTCACATCTATCTAAAGGAGCGAAACTATTTGTAACATTTTTCACGCTTGGTATAAAAGCTAGGCACTAGGGAACAGGGAACAGGGAGAAATTTATCAGAGAAAACATTTTTATCTTTTCTTTTACTGCCGAAAATTCATAACTGCTCTTGAGCTAAGTTTCCGGTTGAGTAGGATAAAACTATGAACTTTAAATTTATGGAGTTATATTCGGAAATTATCAAACATGGAAATCTACGCATACAATCAAGTTGCTGTTACTTGGGAAACATCTCACAAAATTGAACAACCAAGCTGTTTTTCATGCGATCGCATTATGGATTTTTTATGTTTAGGATGGAAGATAATGTTTGCGCCAGAGTTGCTGGAGGTTGCCGAAACTCCTAAAAATACTCAACCTTTATCTCAGACAAATTCTTCCATCAGTTATGCTTAGATTGAGAAGATAAGAGAATTTTTATAGACTAGGCATTATAAGAAGGAAAAAGGAAGAAATAAGGTTGAGATAGCGATCGTTTATTATAATCAGGATTTACGAATTTTCCCAACAAGTCTATTATATATACCATAGTGCTATAGTTTTTATTTGCTATATTGCTATATATAGTACCTTTGCATAAGTCCTGATAAAATCGGCTGCCATTCGGTCTAAAAAAATGCTTAATCTGAGCGCCATCACCCCATCCCCTCATCTCCCCTTATGATGGTGGTTGAGGAAATTTTTTCTCCCTAACTTCCCAACTATATTCTTTCACTGCTTGAGTAATATTTTCTCGCAAATTGGCATAAGATTTAGCAAAGGGTGGTTGCCAATTAGAAATTCCTAAAACATCATTAATAACTAATACCTGACCATCACAATAGACTCCCGCACCAATGCCAATAGTAGGAATGGAAACTTTTTCAGTAATCTCTTTGGCTAATTCTGCTCCAATATGTTCTAAAATCATGGCAAAAGCACCAGCTTCTTCCACAGCGACAGCTTCTTCTAAAATACGCGCCTTAGCATCAGGAGTTTTGCCTTGTTTGCGATAACCTCCAAATTGATGAACAGATTGGGGAGTTAGACCAATATGACCCATAACCGGAATACCTACTGATGTTAATTTACTTATCGTTTGAGCGATCGCTTCATTTCCACCTTCTAATTTCACAGCTTGAGCGCCTGTTTCTTTGAGTATTCTCCCTGCGGAATGTATGGCTTGTTGAATACTTTCCTGATAAGTTAAAAATGGTAAATCTACTACTATTAAAGCTTGTTTCACACCTCGTCGCACTGCTTTAGCATGATGAATCATTTCATCAAGAGTAACTGGTAGAGTTGTATCATAGCCTAATGCTACCATTGCCAGAGAATCTCCCACCAAAATTAAATCTACTCCTGCTTGGTCTAAAATTTGAGCGATCGCATAATCATAAGCTGTTAAAGCTACTATGGGACGACCTTTTTGTTTCCATTGAATTAGTTGTTTTGTGGTAACTGTCATTTTAATTAAGTTAAAAGTTATAGCAAGAAAAGTATAGTTTATACCAAATTAATCAGATTGTAACAATAATAGACGCTTTTGGAGTTCCTTTCTTTGTGCGCGTGTTGTATTCTTATTGGAAAGGGAGGACTGAGGGAGTATTGAAGTATAAAAGTTTGATTACAATTAATTAAACGGACATGATGTTATTTATTGCTCTAATAGACATCTCCAATAATAAAAAATAAAATCAATTATTCTACATAAATTATCAATTATTTCCCCTCCCAGGAGGGGGAGGGGCGAGGGGTGGGTTCCCTACTCCCTACTCCCTACGTAAGCATTCAGCCGTCAGCTATCAGCTATCAGCTATGAGTTATTAGCTCATTATCAGCTCAAAAGAGGATTAGTCTCCAAGGATAATTAAAACTTATAAAAAAAATGTCTTCAGCTAACCTTAGTAATTTCTTGAATATGTTCAAAAGCTGATAGCTGTTTGCGCAGCATTCCGTAGGAAATGCTAATAGCTGAATGCTTACCTCCCTACTCCCTACTCCCTACTCCCTCTTTTCTGGAGATGTCTAATGCTAATAACATTTTGCCAAAAGATTTAACAACAGGTTGAATTGTAAAAAACGAACCTTCTGTTTCCATCACTTTTTCTACTAAACAACGTCTTTTTAATGATTGTATTCCTTTCCATAAATCTGAGTGGGAGTGTGGAAAATCTGCGGGAGTAATAGAAACATCAACTGCTGTTTCTTGATTAGCCATCCAAAATATTACTTGTTTTTCCAACTCTGATAAACGCTGAAAATTTCTCTCTAATATTGGTTCTAAATCTCCTAAATATAGGGTTGAGCAAGATAAAAATTGAGCTACATTTCCATCACATAAATCTTCAACAGCATCGGCAATAATATTTAACCATAAAGGATTTCCACCATAGAGATTAATCAACTCTAACCATCTATCTTCATCTGTTAAATTTCTTTCCTGTAAAAGCATTCTGCACGCCTCCAAAGAACCATGAATTTTTAAAGTATGACAGTAATGACTTCCTAGTTCTATTTTTGGCTCTTCCTGACTCAGGAGTAATAAACAACTTTGGTGGGATGATGTAGCTATTTGTTTAAAAAGTTTGCCATAATTTTCATGGTCTGGCAGGTAAGTGCCTGCTAATTCTCCACTGGCAAAAATTTCTTGTAGGTTATCAAAAATTAGTAAGCAACGATATTTACGGAGGTAATTTATTAATTGATTATTAGTAGTTTTGGCAGGAGAAAAATCTGCTGTTTTTTGGGAAGAAGAATCAGGTGGAGATAAAAAATTAATAATGCTTGTTTGCAGAGATTCTAAAGTGGAGTAGTTATCAATATTGCGCCAGATTATATAATCAAATTTATCTTTTATTTGTGGAATTAATTGTAGGGCAAGTACGCTTTTACCGATGCCAGCTAATCCTAATATGGTGATGATGCGGGTGTGGTTTTGTAGTATCCATTGTTTGAGAGTGGTAAGTTCAGTGTGGCGATCGCACAACCAATATAAATCTGGAGCTTCAGATAAATCATAATTATTTTCTGGGTTTGTGTTGTTTTGATTTTGGTCAGTGGGAGTGGGGGAAGATTTGTTTTTAGGAGTGGGAGATTCTCTGTTTTCTCCAGAGATATTTATATGATTATTGCTAATATTTACGCAGTCACCTGTATTTGAAATATGTGAAAAGTGGAATTTTTCTAATATGGAACGAACATTAGATTTTTTGATACTTTTTCCTAATATATCTGACAGAAGTTTCCATAATTTTGTACCTACCTGTTTGATACGATCAGGATGGCGTTGACAATCATTAGCTATTTGAGGGTATTTTTTACCATTTAAAGTACCTTTTAAAACTTCCTTTTGTAGAGAATCTAAATTTTGTCCAGTTTCGGTAAATACTAAATTGTCCGCTAATTCTACTAAAGTCTCAATGTCCATAGCTACAGGTAGATTGGTAGTTTAGTTTTGCATAGTTTAAATTTATCACACTTTTTCTCACTTGAAGAATTAAATAACACTTTTTAACACTAAATTAGTTATAAAAAAATTGCTTTTTAACACTAAAACACACTTTTATAACTAGACAAAATAGAGATGTATGTGAGTTAATAGAAGATGTAGAAATAAAATATTTAGGAATAGAAAAATTAGGAATACTATATTTAGGATTTGTAGTTGATTCAAAGCATTAAACATAGGAATTATGCAATGATTTTGAACTGGTTTTCTAAAGACTATTCTGAGGGAAATAAACAAATAACTCCCCAAGAAGAAGAGCAAATATTAGCTCATTTTCAAGAATGGATATCACAAATTTCAGAAGTACCAGAAGTTCAGGTAATGATGACCTATGCCGAGGCTATTGATTATTTCCAGAGCGATATGCCATCTCATTCTAGTGTGACAAAAGGAGTAATTATTCGTCAAGAAATACTTGAAGGAAAACTCTTAGGACAGGTTTTTTTAGACACAAATAATCAGCTTGTTTATCGTTCTGATGGAACACCCTATGGTCGTCAGTTAGTAGCCATAAAATTAGATGGTAAACTAAATATAAATTTTGGGAATAAAGACTTGATTTATGTGAATTTGAAGTCTAATAAATCTAGTTTTAATAAGTTTCATCCAAGGATTAATTGGCAATTTTTGAGTAATTGCTTCAAAGACTTAGGGAAAACAAGAGAAGTCATACCAGTTATGACCTATGAAGATACAATTAAGTATTTTATTACAGATCGACCATCCGATCCAAGGGTTAAAAAAGGAGCTCTTTTACGCCAAACTCATTCCCAAGGTCAACTCTTGGCACAAATGTTTTTGGATAGTAATAATGAAATAATCGATCGCCCAGATGGAACACCCTATGGTCGCCAGGTAGTGGCAAAAAAGTTGGATGCAGAACTAGAGGATGCTTTTGATAACGAAAATTTAATTATTGTGGAGTGAAAACAAGATGGACCCAATTACCATTGCTGCTATTATTACTGCTATTTCTTTAATAATTGCTGGTTTGCGATTAATTCACACTGCTTTCCTGCTTGTATCTACTATTATTGACTGGTTTAGAACTCAGGCAAGAAATCGTGAAATTCATGCTACTTTGAAAGAGAGACTTGCAAACGGGCAACATAAAATCATTGCAGTAGGTTTAGACAGTAATTGCAATGTTAAAGAATCTATAGCTTATCAATCTAAGAAAATTGACTCTGAATTACGCAAAGCTCATCTCGGTGAAGAACTTGTAATCTGGACGTAAAACAGCAAACTACTAATAACTATCCAAGAAATGAACCCACCTCGCGATATTCGCATACAGGGTATTCCTGATAGCGTACCAGAAGCTATAGCTGCAGTGTGTCGGTCTAGATTCTCCCTTGCAGTCAATAAGTTACTTGATGAAACTGGTATTGAGGATATCAAAGTAACTGTTAGTACTGCACTTGAAAAAGACAGTTCGCAAAACGGACAAAATTCTATCCAGAAAAAATCAGACCGCGACTTATCCCCAGAAGAACGCGCTAAAAGGTACAAAGCTCAAAAACCCCTATTTACTTTCGAGCAGTTAGTCATCCCTGAAAAAGTCAGAGAAGACCTCCTGTTAGCTGTTGACTTAATTCGCTTAGAATCTAAAGTTTTCGATGAGTGGGGTTTGCGTAAAATTGAACCTTTTCCTCGTACAGCACTAAACTTTCACGGTAAACCAGGAACGGGAAAAACTCTCGCAGCACACGCCATAGCTTCTAAAATCAACCGTCCTATTTTAGTTGCTAGCTATGCTCAAATTGAGAGTATGTACCACGGTGAAGGACCCAAAAACGTCGAGGCAATTTTTCTGGCAGCAGAACAACAAAATGCTCTGTTATTTATAGATGAAGCTGACTCCTTACTTTCCAAACGACTCACCAATGTCACCCAAGGATCGGAGCAAGCTATTAACTCTATGCGGAGTCAGTTACTTATTTGCTTAGAGAGATTTCGCGGAGTAGTCATGTTTTCCACAAATCTTGTAGAAAATTATGACAAAGCATTTGAGACGCGGGTGAGAAACATATACTTCCCCATGCCAGATGAAACCTGTCGTCGCGAAATTTGGAACAGACACCTTGTCAAAGAGCTACCTACAGCACCAGATATCTCCTTAGAAAAACTAGCTCAGGTTGAAGATGTTTGCGGGAGAGATATCAAAAATGCTGTTATAGATGCAGCTATGAGAGCAGCACGTCAAAGAAAAGAAGAACTCACACTAAGCGAACTACTTGAGTCTATTAACTCCATTAAGAAAGCACGAATTAACGTTACCCCAGCATCAAGACCCTTAACTCCAGAAGAAAAAGAGGAGACTGAGAAAAAAATCAAAGAAGCTTTAGCTAAGAAAAAACAGGAAGGTACATCCTGATATAGAAAATGTGAAGCATTTGGAGGTTATATCTTTATTCTCTAAATGCTTCGCTCCCTCATCTCCCGACTCTTAAATAAGAGCGATCACGCAAGCGGTGCAGAGCATTATCGCAACATTCATGTAACAAACCAATTAACAACTGTAACCTCCAAGAAATCCTGATAATCTGACACATTATTCGTCACCAGAATCAAACCATTAACTTTAGCAACTGCTGCAATTTGACCATCAGCAAAAGCAGGAGTTTTGCCAATACTGGTCAATCTAGCTCTTTCAAGGGCGTGCCATGTCGCAGCGTTAACATCATAAGGTAGAATCGGAATAGTAGAACGAACTATCTCATTCAAATATCTTTCTAAAAACTTGCGTTTCCTAGAATTGGGAAGGCGACTGCAACCAAACAGAAGTTCGTGCCACACCGTAGTTGAAGTAGCAATTTCTCCTTCGTGTTGTTGTAGTTTTGCCATAACATTTGGGTGCGGGTGTTGGCGTGTTGGTTCCGATAGAACATTAGTATCGAGCAAAAAACGTAAACTCATAAAATTACTTCTCTACCAGATGATGAATCTCGAACCCCCTCAAAAACTTCTGGTTCGATCCATATTCCTTCAGTATCAAGTTCTTGACGAAAGCTATTGAGACTTTTCCAGAAACTACCCCTTGTTTCAATGGTAATCAAAATCTCTTGACCATCAGGAATGTTTATATCCTCAAAAATTTCGATATTTCTTCCTCGTTTTATACCTTTGACAAACATTGTACCACCTTGATAAGAATTGAGACTAACGACTATTATCATAACACAATTTGCAACTGTCGGATTTTCGATCCAATCTAAAGTTTGAACCTCATTTGAAAAATTTAGTTTTTATGCTTTAATAAAAAAATCTACCCTTAAACATGATTTCTCCGTCCATCCATGCCAAAAAAAATTAGGGAACTAAAAAGTATGCTACGCAAGGCAGGATTTATTTATCGTTCGGCAAAAGGCAGTCACACTAGATGGGTTCATCCTTTACTTCCAAACCAACCTATTACTATTGCAGGTAGAGATGGAGAGGACGCTAAACTTTATATAGAAAAAGAAGTTAATCGCAAATTGGAAATGTTAAAAACCATCGAACAACAGGAGTCAGAAGAATGAAATTACCCTATACAGTCGTCATTTTTTGGTCGGATGAAGATAACTGCTATCTGGTTCATTTACCAGAATTTCCTTCTCAAAAATTTCATACCCACGGAAATTCTTATGAAGAAGCAATACAAAATGCTTGCGAAGTATTAGAGCTGTTAGTTGAAGAATATCGGCAAGAAGGTAAAAGCCTCCCACAACCTAAAAATATAGAACAAACTCTTCAATTAGCATAAAGATGGCAGGAATGATCGCTTTTTATATTTACAGGACTTACGCACCTACACTATATATAGCGTCTATTAATCTAGGCGATCGCTTCCTCCGATTTCCCAACTATTAAATAAGAGCAATCGCCCAAGCAGTGAGGTTCGCGATCGCTATAAAAAAGGTTGCTAAAATCAATCATTTTAGGTAGACTAGATTTTGGAAATAATTCCAATTATATAGAAAAAATTATATACGATGAAAACTAAAAGCTTTACTGCTATCCTTTATAAAGAAGATGATATGTACATAGCTGAATTTCCAGAAGTCGGCACAGTTGACTAAGGTAAAACAATAGAAGAAGCTTTAGCGAATCTCAAAGAAGCTACAAAACTCTATCTGGAAGAATGTCCGCTACCTGAAACAACCCCAAGATTAGTCACCAGTATAGAGGCAAACAGGGAACGCGCAAGATGCCCATTCCACAAAAACAATAGCTGATGGCTGATAGCTGAATGCTGTTTGCGCAGCATTCCGCAGGAAATGCTTACTTTATCTTAAACCTAACCACCGTAAAATAGGAATAATCACATAATGACTCACTCCCAAACAAAAACCACCGATACAACCTAACAAACTGAAAAAAGTTATGCTTGCAAAAAATTCTAATAAATTAGGTTGACTGTGATTAACAACACTAAACTGTAAAAATAACTCTGGGACAATATTTAATTGCTCCAAACCCAAAAAAACTATTGCCGTCAAACTAGCAACTATCAAAGTATAAATAAAATTATGCTTTCTTAAACCAAGTCCTAAAGTAATAACACCAGTAGCTACTCCCACAGATAATTTCCCCATAATTTCTAGGATAATTAAATCTTCCTTTGTCGTATAGACACTGCTACCAACTTGAGAAAATTGCCAACATAACCCACCCAAAATGTAACCAATAATTCCCATAAATGCAGCCAACCCATAACGACGACGTTGACCTAAACCTCCCACATCCGTTAAACCAACTCCCGTTCCCAAACCAGCTAAACCAAAGACAAGTATTTCCGGACCAATATTTAGGGGAACATCCCACACAAGAAAAATTAGATTCGTAAATATACTAGCGAGGCGATCGCCTATTCCTGACCAATAAGCAAAAATTAATCCGAATGTTGCTCCAATGCTACCCCCAACTGCACCCAGTACCATTTCCCAAATTGTATCTACACAACCTGAAACTATTTGATTAAAAATTTTAGACAGCGTAAAAAATAACTTATTAATATTCTCACTGAGATTTTTCAACTGAGCTATTAATAAATTTTTAATAGTTGTAGCTAATGTAGCTAAAGAATATATTCTCAGAGACCTCTTTTGCCGTCGATAAATTTTAGCTAAACGGACTTGCACTTCTGCTGCTGTTGCTGGTCGTTGGGTAACATCTAAGCTAACCATATCATCAAGTAAATTAGCCAAAGCTGGATGAACAGGCTTAAGTTGACGCCACTTTAGTTTACCTGTTAAGGGGTCTTCCAAGTCTGCTGGATATTGACCAGTTAGTAAATGAATGCAAGTACGACCCAAAGCATAAAAATCTGTAAAAGGGCCAATTTCACCTCCATTAATTTGTTCTGGAGGGCTATATCCAGGAGATACTAATCTGGTTGTGCTGCGTTTTGCGATAGTTTCTCTAGGTTGGATTCTATAATTACTAATTTGTTTTACTCCACCGAAGTCAATTATGACCAGTTGACCTCTTTTTTTTCGTTGATGATGAAAAGAATAGGATAAAGAAGATTTTGTCAAAGTTGAAGGTTGGATTTCCCGCAGCATTAAATTAGAAGGCTTAATGTCCCTATGAATAATTTTCCGGCGATGTAATTCCCATAAAATTTCTACAGCTTGGGAAAGCCAATTGATTACATAGAAATCTGGACATCCTTGGGTATATTGTTCCAGAATTTCTTCTAGGGTACAACCATCAATTTTTTCCATGACTAGGCATGGGAGAAACCATTGACTAGAGTGGCCCACTGCTGGCTGACGATTTCGCTTGCGTAGATGAAAATAGTCTCCTGTTTCGACTCTAGGAATACCTGAATGGCGCATACTGGCAAGTATCCAGGCTTCCTGGTCGAATAGTTCGAGTGCTTTGGGAGAGCTTTCCAATAATACTTTGAGGATACGTTCAGTTTGAGTTTTTTGGTCCCAAATAATGTAGATTTTCGCAAATCCACCAGCGCTTAATTTTCGCAGGGGAATGTAGCGATCGTTCAGTAGAAGTGGGGTTCCACAACTTTGACAAAAGTTATTGCCCCATGCCTGGATTGGACTTAGACAATGGGGATTAATACAGTGGATTGTTGATAAAACAGACTGATGTACAGTCATCTACAGTTAGGTCTAGATTGAGGACAATGGGAAAATTATTTATATTTTTACATTTTCACACATATATAGCAGGCAACAGGTAACAGGCAACAGTGGGAAAAACATTTATCAAAAGTCAAGGATAATTAGACCTAATTATTTTTATTTTGCGGACAAAAATGCAAGTTAAATGTACATTACTTTAGTCCGATAGTGGTAGTAGTTCTCAATAGAAAAGTGCTGAATAATTAGTGCTGTAGAAAAATTAATTTACCGATTTTTTATTGTATTAAGTGCTTATTTTTGCTGGAAAAAGTAATTATATTATTTTGATGCTGGCAATAATTGCGACATAAAATCAGAGTCGAGTTTTTTCCTTATTAGTTAGCTACTAGAATCTTGCACTTTTAGTGAATCTGTCATTTTTTTACGATCCCCTGTACTTGTTCAATATTTAATCTGGGATAATTAAAATTGTTTTGACTTGGCATATCTGTGTTATTTTGTCAATGAGCAATTATTCACTTGATTTATTGTTTAATTACTCTGACGATAAAATTAACAAATGTAACAAATAGATTAAAAAAAGTTATTAATAAAAAAATAATCTTTAAAGTGGAAAAGTTCTAATTCTTGATATTATCTAAAATAGTATGCTGTATAGCAGAAAGAAGTGAAGAGATTCTTAGGAAAGAATATATGAGTTACGCTAAAACACAAACTCAGTCAAAGTCTGGGTATCAGGCTGGAGTAAAAGACTATAAACTAACTTATTACACCCCTGATTACATACCAAAAGATACAGATGTTCTGGCAGCCTTCCGTATGACTCCTCAGCCTGGAGTTCCTCCAGAAGAAGCTGGTGCTGCGGTAGCTGCTGAATCTTCTACTGGTACTTGGACAACAGTATGGACTGACTTGTTGACTGATCTCGATCGCTACAAAGGTCGTTGCTATGATATTGAATCAGTTCCTGGTGAAGATAATCAATACATTTGCTATGTGGCCTATCCTCTAGATTTGTTTGAGGAAGGTTCTGTAACTAATATGTTGACCTCTATTGTAGGTAACGTATTTGGTTTCAAAGCACTACGGGCGCTACGTCTGGAAGATATGCGGATTCCAGTAGCTTATCTCAAGACTTTTGAAGGTCCTCCTCACGGTATTACTGTAGAACGTGACAAATTAAATAAGTATGGTCGTCCTCTATTAGGTTGTACTATTAAGCCTAAGTTAGGTCTATCTGCTAAGAACTACGGTAGAGCAGTTTATGAATGCTTGCGCGGTGGTTTAGACTTCACAAAGGATGACGAAAATATTAACTCTCAGCCTTTCATGCGTTGGCGCGATCGCTTCCTGTTTGTACAAGAAGCTATTGAAAAGGCCCAAGCTGAAACTGGTGAAATTAAAGGCCACTACCTCAACGTAACTGCCCCCACCGTTGAACAAATGATGGAGCGTGCTGAGTTTGCTAAGGAAATTGGCACTCCAATCATCATGCACGACTACCTAACTGGTGGATTTACTGCAAATACAACTTTGGCCAAGTGGTGTCGTCGTAACGGTCTCTTGTTACACATCCACCGTGCAATGCACGCTGTAATTGACCGTCAGAAAGCTCACGGTATTCACTTCCGTGTTTTGGCTAAGTGCTTGAGAATGTCTGGTGGAGACCACCTACACTCTGGTACTGTGGTTGGTAAGCTCGAAGGTGAAAAAGGTATCACTATGGGCTTTGTTGACCTAATGCGGGAAGACCACATCGAGCAAGACCGCGAACGTGGTATTTACTTCACTCAAGATTGGGCGTCCATGCCTGGTGTAATGCCTGTTGCTTCTGGTGGTATTCACGTTTGGCATATGCCAGCTCTAGTTGAAATCTTCGGTGATGATTCTTGCCTACAATTCGGTGGTGGTACTTTGGGCCACCCTTGGGGTAATGCTCCTGGTGCAACTGCTAACCGTGTAGCTCTAGAAGCTTGTATCCAAGCTCGTAACGAAGGTCGTAACCTCTTCAAAGAAGGTGGCGATGTAATTCGTGAAGCTGCTAAGTGGTCTCCTGACTTGGCCGTTGCTTGCGAACTATGGAAAGAAATCAAGTTCGAGTTCGAGGCAATGGATACCCTCTAAGTCTGTCTTTGAGATGTGGGATTTTAGATTTTAGATGGCAATTGTAAAATAGATGTGTAACACTTGTCTGCTAAGGATGAAATAGATCCTCAATCTAAAATCTAAAGTCTAACAACAATATTCAGGCTGGGGTCAAAAATGGATATTAAAAAAGTTGCGAAAGATACTGCAAAGGTACTGACGAGCTACCTGACCTATCAAGCTGTGCGGACTGTAACTGCTCAGTTACGAGAGACAAACCCTCCCTTAGCAATTTGGTTAAGTGGTTTTTCCTCAACAGGCAAAATTCAAGATGGAGAAGCTTATCTACAAGAGTTGCTCCAGGAAAATCAAGAATTAGCATTTAGAGTGATGACCGTTCGAGAACATTTAGCAGAGGAAGTGGCTGAGTATTTACCAGAAATGCTTCGCAGTGGTATTCAGAAAGATAATATGGAACATCGCCGTCGGTATCTGGAAAAGATAACGCAACTGGAAATAGCAGACCCTAGTCTAGATCCAGAACAACAAACAGATTAGCCACGAAAATTTGCGGTTAAAATAGCAGTCAGCACCTCAGCGGTCAGCGGTCAGCTCTCAAGGCATAAAATGGGGGATACTCAAGAGAAGCCGCTCCGCGTCTACAAACCCCCATCAACGTAAACCACTAATTTTTCAAATAAATATAGTGGGGGACGCCGAACCCGCCGATTTTAGCTGTTAACGCAGTTCCTCTGTAAGAGGCTAGCTGATAGCTGATAGCTGATAGCTTGTTAAATTTTCCTCCACGGAAAGACCTGGGGGCTGAGATATAAAATCTTGATGGATTCAAAATTTGGCTCCCTTGCACATTTATCAAACAGTAAAAAAAAACATGAGAACATTACCAAAAGAGCGTCGTTACGAAACCCTTTCTTATTTGCCTCCTCTGAGTGCTCAACAAATTAGTCAGCAACTTGAGTACATTTTGGATCAAGGTTTCATCGCTGGTGTAGAATTTAGTGAGTCTTCTGCACCAGAAATGCACTACTGGACTTTGTGGAAGTTACCTCTATTCCATGCCAAAACAGTTCAAGAAGTTTTAAGCGAGATCGATGCTTGCCGTTCTGAAAATCCTGACTGCTTTATTCGCGTAATGGGTTTTGATAACGTGAAGCAGTGTCAAGTATTGAGCTTCATCGTACACAAGCCTAATCAAAGAAGATACTAATTCATTGCTAAATTAATTTAGTATAGTGGGGTAGGCAATAGTCTGTCCCACTGTTTTTTTGGGATCATACCTGTTGACATCCTCTCCGACCTGTTAGCGAATTTATTTATTTACTTTCCTTTGAGAATAAGAGCTGTCACAAGTAAAGAAATCAAAAAAAGATAAAGAGGATAGCTAAGGGTAACTAAAGTGTATCTCCCCAATGCCAAGAGATTTAATCCATTGCCAACTAAGAAAAAAATCCAACCTGTCAAATTCTCAGATTTTGGATCTGAGTACACTTGACGAATTGTAGGCAAAGCCCCTAAAAAATCTACCAATATATTTAAGAAAAGTGCTGAGAGGGCATTCTTGGTCAAAATCCACACAATAATAGACAATAAAGCCCCGAAAAAACATAAAATATCGCCTAAATCATAACCTCGCTTTCCATACTTCAAGGCAAGAATCATAACCAAAAATTCCCCTATTACATAAGCAAATGGGATAATAAGATCTCCTGGGGAAGCGCCAGCCGCAAAATAGCTTGCTACTAAAAGTAAACCAATTAGTGTCCAAATTATCCATGTTAAAAGATGTGGATAAGTTTCTTTTTTAATGATAGCTTTAATATAAGGAAAAAAGCCGCAAAGAGCAAGGATACCTGATAACCATTGAAGCGTCAGCATAGAGATTTTACTAAATGTTTAAATTATGATTATGATGTTTTAATATTAATAATTGGAATTACAGTATCATAGCAAAGAATCAGACGTTTATTTAGCTCAGAAGTAATCATTAAATAATTAAGATCGTGGTCTTGATTTTGCGACTGGTAATATTCTTTCTTATATAAATTTCCAATTGCTCTGCGAATTGCTAAATCATAAATAGCTTGTTGATCTCCATATTGATGAAAAGAATTCTGACGATTATAAAAATCGACAATCCATTTAATATCTCTATTAAGTTCTCGATCTAAATATTCTCGATATAGACATGACTTTAGAATGTGGTTAAAATACGATGCAAAGTGATAGCTTGTAAAATTTAAACCAGCTTTGTCAGGATCAACAGGAATCACTTTAACTTTAAAAGCGTAGTCAATACTTTGGCAAATTTCTATAATTTTATCTAGTTTTTTCTCATATTGTTTTTGACTTTCGTTATAGCTTAACTTAGCTATATCTGTAAGTTTTTCCCATTTGATCATCAAAAAATGAACGATAATTTCACAGTCATTTTCTCTAAAAATTTTGGTAAACTCCAGAAAATAATAAATTTCTTTGATAGCTGTCTCGCTAGCAAGAGGACAAATCAGAATTATGGGATAATTTTTAGCTAAAGCCACTTTATAAAAGGTATGGGCAAGTAATTTAAGACTTTTTTTTGGCGTTATTGGAGAATGAACTTTGAGAAAAACTTTATTGATCAGACTTATACACGATTTATTAAACTGTTTATCTTGAAAAACATCAGATCCTACAAGGTCTTTAATTTCATGTAAAAGGGATGCTTTACTGCTTTCTATTGCTTTTTTAAAGTCATTACTAATACTTGACATCTATTTAAAGTAGAATTTTTTTATCCTTTTGCATCAAGGGCCTAAAACCCTAGGCTCCAGGGGTGTCTACAATTGATTGGGGTTTAAGAGCTGATTTATAAAGTAAATATTAAGAGGCTGAATTTCTTACAGGGCAAAGGTTTTGCCGATTGTGGGGCAGCCAAGCATAAATTCCTAAGACCTAGATAGCATAAGAGTTTCAGCTCAGTTTATAAATCAGCTCTAAATCCCCATCCGTAAGGATTCAGATGCAAAAACATTATCATATATTAATGAAGTGGTAAGATGAGTTTTACGCTGAGAGTTACGAGTTACGCAAAGCAGCTTCGACCATGACAGTTGCTGCCATTGAGTGGTTCCGCAATAATGTCACAGAATTACTGGAGGGTTTTTGTATTGCCAGTTCCTAGCGTTACTGTTCAACAAAGAAGTCCAGAAGACAAAGATCCAGTAATTGATTATTGGCAGTTGGCGCAGCGTTTTGACTGGTCGAGTACCTTTTTCTCACAATATCATCAAGGCGAAAGTTCATCTCTGAGATTACTGGATGTTGCCTGTGGGACAGGGCGCTGGTTGGAAGCTTTCCAGCACTATATTCAGCTTGACGAAAAACTTGAGAATGTTGTGTACGATTTTCTAGATCCTTGTGAAAGTTCAATTACTCAAGCAAGTCAGAAAATCTATCCTCCCTTAAAACGAGGTACTCAGTATGTTAATACAATTCAAGCAGCCAAGTTGGAAAGCAATTCTTATGACTTATTGTGGTCGATGCACGGCTTTTATATGGTTCCACGGGAAGATTTGGCATCTGTATTGAAAAAATGTGCTAGTTTGCTGAAGGATACGGGAATTGGATTTATTGCTTTAGCTACTCGTAAATCTTTTTACGTCGATTTCTACGAGCAATATCTGCAAATTTTTAAAGAGGCAAAATGTTAAGATTCATTTGTACTATAATTTTTTGACCTAAAATGGAACTTAAACTACAAAAAGTCGAAATTAGCACCCAAAATATCGCTTATTATGAAAGTTCAGGTAAGGGGAAAACAATATTCCTCGTTCATAGTAATTCTTCATCAGGACGCTCTTACCTACATCAATTGCAGAGTCAGCTTGGTGAAATGTATCACTTGATCGCGATGGACTTACCAGGTCATGGACGTTCAGATGTAGCTGCTAACCCAGAAGTAACTTACAGTCTCCCTGGTTATGCTGATGCTGTCGTTGAAGTAGCTGAAGCTTTAGATGCTTCTGATGCAATTTTTGTAGGTTGGAGTCTAGGTGGACATATTCTGTTAGAAGCTAGCGATCGACTTACTGATGCACAAGGTATCGCGATCTTTGGTACGCCACCAATTGCTGACAACCCTCCCGATCTAGAAAATGCTTTTTTGCCACATCCATCTTTGAGCTTCGGTTTCACTGCGGAACTAAGTCAAGAGAATATGTTGGCGTATGTGACGACTTTCTTCAGACCGGATATGAAAGAAATTCCTGAGTTTTTCTTAGAAGATATTGCCTTAACTGATGGCAAAGCGCGTGGGAATTTAGGTGCAAGTATTACCCCTGGTGGTTATCAAGACGAGATTGAAATTGTGGGTAATATGAAGATTCCCTTAATGGTTATTCATGGGGAAGAAGAGCAGTTGGTAAATGCTGATTATATCGCAGAATTGAAAATGCCTACCCTTTGGAATGGAGAAATTCAATTTATTGCCAATGCGGGACACGCTCCACATTGGGAAACACCAGAGAAATTTAATAGCTTATTGATAGATTTTATTACCAATTTGACTATAGGCGATCGCCGTTAGCAAAATTGATATTACAAGACTTTGCCTAAATAATGAGGTACAGTTTATTAATTCTTTTTCCTGTTTCCTAGAGTTATAAAACTTTGTACCTTATCAAGTGGAAAGCTCCTGTAACTGTAATAAGCAAAAAATTTGATCAAAATAAAATAACATGGTTCTAAAACTCCACCTTTTAAGGCGCAATATTTTTGGAGCGAAGCTCAAATCCCCGTTACAAAAATAACTTCTGACTTCTGACTTCTAACTTCTCACTTCTGACTTCGTTAACCCCGGTCCTATATTGAGCTGTAATTCCATAGTAGAACTCAACAATTAAACAAATTTCTGTGCATCAGCATACTCATCAATATTGGTATAAAATAGTGTAACTTCCTCACCTTCCTTAATATCTTTCTGGGCAATCAAATGTGCCCATAAACCTACTGCATTTTCAACCCATTCTACATGAGAATTAGGCTTTTCTGCATGATTACAAAAAGAAGCCAAACCAAACACAAGATATCTATTCACATTTTTACTTTTGTCATATTCTAATGGGGATACAAAGTAATATTTAAAGATTCCTGTTTCATCTATAGTTTGCTCTGGTTCAAACGGAAAAATTTCCACAGGAGCAACTTCCATTAATGTTCCTTGAGGAATATCCTGTGTTGCCATAATTCCTCGCCCTTTGTTCTGAATTTTTTTTACTTCAATCATTAATTATCTCCAATCAATAAATTTTTAACATTAATCTATAATATTTTAGTATATCATACATGAGTAAATTTTGTTAAGTTTATTTCATGGTTAAATCGAAGGTATAAATAGCATTATGGATCAAAAAATATTATTAGAGCAAGAACATAAAGCAACAGGATTCAAGGTTTTCTTGACTTCTATGGAAGATAGTCATATTAAGCACTTAATCAAGCTTGCTCAAGACCAAAGTTTAATAGATTTACTTGGTTGGAACACATTCTTTAAACCTGATGATACCGAACAATTCATAGAGGCAATTTCAGATTGCACTCTCCCTTATTCTCGAAAAAGTCAGCCTCTAGTATTTGGAGTTTACTTAGAACCAGAAAGTTTACCCATTGGATATGTACTATTAAAAGGCTTTAATATGGATTTGTTAACGGCTGAAACTGCTGTAGCAATTCTGGATAAAAAATATAGAAATAAAGGGTATGGGAAGCTAGCATTAAAACGAGTAATCATTTATGCTTTCAATGAATTACAGATTAAAACTATTGGTGCAACAATTTTATTGTCAAATAAAAGCTCAATTAATATGGTTAAAAATCTGGGGTTTGTAGTTACAGAAATAAAGAACAAATCATGGCCTATGCCTAATGGAGAGCTGGCAGATATGGTATTCATGGAATTTAAAAATTAAACATCGGTGCTTTTCAACAAATACTGATATTTACTCCAAAATCAATATATAGAACCCATTTGGTATCTTCTTTGTAATTATCTCGCTAATTATATAGTAATTACTTAAAGAGTGATCGCCAATTCATCAAAGAGGAGGAAGAAATAAAAATAGTAGCTTAATCTTTAAATTTCCTCCCTAGAATTCTATCTTAATTCATCTGGTTCTATACCCATTTCCCGTAACTTTGCCACTAAAAGTTCTAACTGTTCATCTTTCTGTTGTAACTGTTTATCTTTCTGCTGTAACTGCTTATCTTTCTGCTGTAACTGCTCCTTGATTTGTTCTATACCTTGAAAAATCTCCCCATTAGGAAGATAAAGTTGTAATTCTTCCCCAGACATATCAAAGCGAATACCTAATCTCGGACTTTCCCAATTATCCATTGAGTCTATGACATCTAAGTCTTCCCCAGAACGCAAAAAACCACTTAATTGATTTTTATCCGGGTCATAAATATAGTATTCTTCCACTCCGTGGCGGTTATAAAACAACAACTTTTTACTCATTTCTTTTTGAGTATTGCTAGGAGATAAAATCTCAAATACTACTTGGGGTGCAATATTATCTTCTTCCCATTGTTTATAGGAACCTCGATCACCTTTCGGCACTCCAAAAATTACCATTACATCAGGAGCTTGAGTAATTTTCGGATTTCCTTCTACCGGATACCAAAGTAAATCTCCTGCCACAAACACCATTTCATCATTGGCAAATAACCAGCTTAAATTACCATGAATAAGAGTTATCCAACGAAATTGTTTAGTATTATCTGCCATGGGTTTACCATCACTTTCTGGGTAAATAATAGTTGATTTATTTTCAGATTCTAGTTGAGAAACCATCTTACCTCCCATAAAAATTTAAACTTTTATATCACGCCTAGATAATCAGTTATAAAAAAACTTTCTCTCTTCTTTTCTTTCCTTCCTTACTTCAAAATGTAAGTATTCAACCTGACATGATATTAATCATAGTTCTATTGTTCCCAGATAATTTTGGGAAAAAATAATCTAAACTAAAGCAGCAGAAATAAGTTCATTTGCTATATCAAAATTAGCTGTCACATTCTGTACATCATCAAGATCGTCAAGAGCATCCATTAACTTCAGGAGCGATCGCGCCTGGTCTGGATCTGTCACCTCAACAGTATTACTAGCAATCCACCGAAACTCAACCTCACTCACATCAAAGCCTTTACCTTGTAGCATCTGACTCAGATTTTCCAAGTTAGTAGTTTCAGTAAATACCTCTGCACCTTGAAAATCTTCTTCAGAAATCATTTCATAATATTCCGCTTCTCCTTCAACAGATGCTTCCAATAATTCATCCTCATCAACAGACCCTGTAATAATCACCACACCCTTGTGGTCAAACATCCAACTTACGCAACCAGTCTCACCTAAATTACCCCCATTTTTAGTAAACGCACTTCTGAGGTCTGCTGCTGTACGGTTACGATTATCTGTAAGTCCCTCAATCAGAATCGCTACGCCACCTGGCCCATAACCTTCATAACGAATCTCCTCCAGTTCATTACCATCATTGAACTGACCAGAACCTTTAGCGATCGCCCGCTCGATATTATCATTAGGAATACCTGCCACCTTTGCCTTATCTATTGCTGTACGCAACTGAAAATTACCCGCCGGATCGGCCCCACTACGGGCAGCAACAATGATCTGACGAGAAATTTTAGCGAAAACCTTGCCTTTAACGGCATCAACTCTAGCTTTTTGGCGTTTAATATTCGCCCATTTACTGTGTCCTGCCATAAAATCAAATAGCGTCAAAAAAATACATTCTCATAAATAATGTTGATAACTATTTTATCAGGAAAGGCAGAGGGCAGGAGGCAGAAGGCAGAAGGGAATTCTGACTCCTCCGCTCTGACCATGACCGAAGGGAACAAGGGTATAAAACTCCACCATCACTTGCGTGACCTACAATTGGTTGCAGTTTTATACTCTAACCAATTGTGACTTCTGACTTGTGACTTCTGACTTGTGACTTCTGACTTTACCGAATAATTAATAATTAAATAATTCGCGCCTTGAAGCCTCCCCTTGATCGGGGAAAAAAGCGGTTGAGGGATGGCGAGGTCCCCTCGCCATATCCAATCAACCAAGAGAAGAAATAATATTTCCTGATCTTCAATTCCGTAACGGTTTTAACCTTCTTGTAATTATCAATTATCCATTATCAATTATCAATTAATGAATCACCTACGAGATTAAACAAACCTGATATTGGTTTCTATATTATCTAGATGAGAAGTATCTCCACTTAATTCCATAACCCATTGTTGTTTTTCACGAACAATTTTAACTAAACAACAAAGAGAGGCTTTGATTTCCATCTTAGCAATTTCACCTACTAACCCTGCAGCAGTGCCAATAACTGAAGCTCCGTGCCCCAGTAATAAAATATTTTCTGTGGGAAACTGTGCCACTAGACTTTGAGTAGTTTCTCCGGCGCGCTTCATACAAGCTTCCCAAGTTTCAGGATATTGGGGAGTACCTGCATTGTAAGAAAGATCGATTCTGTTGTAAGTTTTGGCCATTATTTCTAGAGATAGAGTTTCTGGCATAGTAGGCATCCATTCCGGATTTAACCATTCACACAGGCCCCAATCTAATTTAATAGGTAAATCAAGAACTTCTGCTACTTCATTGGCAGTTTGTACAGTTCGCAGAAAGGGAGAGGAAAAAATTTGAGTGATATTTTCCCCAACTAAACGATTTGCCAATTGTTTTGCTTGAATGACACCATCATCCGACAGATGAGGATCGTATGGTCTTTCAGCAGTATTAAACCATTCGGGGTTTACGAAGTCGATGCGGTTTCCGTGTCTTGCTATCCAGACTGTTTGTTGAAACATAGGTTCATCTGTTGCAGATTGCAATTTTAAATATAGCAATGAGCGCTGGTATATTTACAAATTGCAGGAGGGGCCAAATAGCTAAAAGTCTTATATTATCGGCAATTTATTCCCCTCCTGGGAGGGGGAGGGGCGAGGGGTGGGTTGCCAGATGAGCTGTTGCCTGTTGCCAGCGCACAGCGCTATATATAGCAATGTGCGCTGGCATATTGCAGAATGTAGGTTTAATCAGCAAGCCCTAAAGAGTTGACTCCTATTGACCACTATAAATTTTTTCTGACTTTTGACTTTTGACTTTTGACTTATATTATTTTGTGGTGCGGAATGTGAGTTATTAAATATGCTCTGTCTTTACAAAATCTTCATAAAACTTTTCAGTATCTTTACCGTATCTTTATGTAAAAACACTGAAATAGCTGTTAGTATATATATAAATAAATTAAGTATTAACTGAATTCGTTAATTATTATTTTATTGGTTTGTGTGTTGTAATTAGTTTAAGCTTCCTCAAGGAGAGGGGGCTATTTTTTTTGAGACCCTGAAATGCTTTTTGAGATGAAGTCCTATTGATTTTGGTAGTAAGTATTTGTACAGTTTCGCTTACCGAAAAATTGTGGTCTAAAGCTTCCCCTTTTAGGGGGATAAAAAGTGGTCGTTAGCGGAGCTTCCCGTAGGGTGGGATGGCTAGGTCCCCTCGCCATATCCATCAGACCAAGAGAAAAGAAGATTCCATATTTTCAAGCCTCCTTATTACAGAAGGTGCTGATAACTGATAACTGATAACTGATAACTGAAATGGCTACATCCGCCGACATAATATCCACCTCAACTCTACAGGCGGCCTACCATTAGCTAGAGGAAATATATCTCTACCAGTCGCCCAACTTTCAAACCAACTTGTAGGAGGCCAAGCTGTTTGAGGCAGATGTTGACGTTCATATTCTATAACTAACTCATTAGAAACGATCGCCAAGGGTAAACCTTGCATCGCCATTGCAAACTCCTTACCAGTGAACAAACTCGACCAAGATAACTGCCCCATCTCTCGGACTAACTCATCCGGTACATATCCATCTACGGTTAAAAATATATTGAACAGAAGCATACCACCAGGACAAATAAAATCAGACATTTTTGCCAGAAATAACCGCAGTTGCTCTACATCCCGAAAATGAGATACTACTTCTGTAGCGATCGCCAACTGATAAAAAGCTGGTTGCATTCGTGTCAGTGGGTCGAGAATATCTCCCTTAACCACATTCATAGATAAATTTTCTGTAGCGCTCGCTGTTTGTAACTGTTCAATAAAAGCAGGCGTTAATTCTAAAACATCTACATTATGACCTTTTCGTGCCAGAGGCAAAGCATTCCGACCCGTTCCCCCACCCACATCTAATATTTTTAATGAAATATTTTCACCAAATTCTGCCACAGTTGCTAATACTCTAGCATCAGGGTGAGAACCAAACAAAGGAGGCTTTCTCTTCTCTACCCAAGACTTGTACTGTTCCTCTAAAGTTGGACTACGAACAGTTACTTGGCAAGCCATACCTTTTTTGGGAGGCTTCACTAATTCATACTGAATAACTAATATTGAAGTTGTGGAAACATTAAACCCCTCTGCCAACTTCCTTTCTATCATTTGACGCAATTGTAGTTGCCTTTCCTTGGGCATTGGTCTACCCAGGAGAGAAAACAAGCTTTCTACAATATTTATGTAATGTTCAAGCATACCAGGCAGACATGGAAATGCCAACTCACCACGTCCTGAAATATGGCTATCAAGCTTATATATAACAGCTTTTTTCAGAATATCTGGAGAAGTTACAAGTGGCAGTTGTTCACTTATGAATAATGTCTTTTCCTGGTTCATCAGCAGATTCTGCTTTAATTAGTTTTATGATAGTTTATACCAAATTCATTTCTAAGTTGCATAGAATATTTTAATCAGAGTTGACTGTAGATTGAAATAGACAAGTTAGTAAATTTCATAATTCCGTGCCACCTAACACCATTATCTATGCAACCTCACATAAAATTGGTATAATATTATTGATATCAACTAACTATTAATAACTGACTACAATCTGAATATTTGATCAACAGGACTTACGAGTTTTTATGAAAAAAACACTATATATACCATAGTGCTATAGTTTTTATTTACCAGAAAATTGGGTTTAAAGCCTACCCCTAAAAGGGGGAAAAAAGAAAAAATTTTTTATGATTAGTCAATCCTCTTCTTTTCAAGGAGAGGTAATTATTAATTATTAATTATTAATTGTTGAATATATGTAGTGCCTTGAGCTAAGTCCCGATCAAGTAAATTGATATTAAACTATATTAAACTAATTTAAGTAATGGTCGAGATAGGGAAAAGGCAACAGATATAAGACCTTGCGTTGGTAAAAAGCAGATATTTTAAGAAAGGCAAGGTTTCCTTGTCATATCCAATCAACCAAAAGAGGGAACATAAAATATATCTGATACCAAATCCAGTTATTATTAGTTATTTAATTGACCACTCCCCGGACTTAAGTCACGGGGATTCTAAGTTGATACTACGCAACAGGATAAATCCTTGTTGCTTCGTTTTTTCTTAGCTGACCAAAGATACACTCTCTGGGGACAAGTCAAAGTGCCCCTACACAGTCGGCATAGCGTCTAAACTTAGCTTTCTGCTTACTTTTGTGATTATATTTATCGCGACCTTACAGTCTGCAGTCTTCACACCAATTATTATCGGTTCTATACAAACCACGCTGTCTTGATGCAGTCGCTCATGGGGGAAACCCCCAAGACCGCGCTGCATCGCTTTACTCTTTTTCCTGACGGTTTCCAATCATTGGCCCGTAGGGTCGGTGCTTCCTTGCTCGTACTCAGGTTCCGAGAACCAGCACCGAGTTTTTCAGCATAATTAGGTAGATTGTTACCATCTAAAGAAAGAAACGGGCAGACCGAAAAGTTATTGTTGTTAATAATAGCACAGGACAACTAAAGTTGTCTAGTCTAAACGACTCGCTTGTTTTCATCCCCCGGTTAAAACACGGGGGCTTTCAACGTCGCTTTTCGGTAATTATTCAGAGCCTCTCTGGACAAAAACTTTTATTTTTTGGAAAATAATTTTAACGGGACTTGGTATGAAGTATCAATATACAAATAATTTTGTCTGCCTACTTAAGCTTAATGCTCCTAATATTCTTAAGTTAATTTTTACTTTTAACTTCTAATTAGTGCCTGCGAAAACTATTTCTGGAAATTTTGATTGAACTTCTGTTAGTGGCCGTCTTCTTCCCTCTTCTTGCCAGTAGTTAATTATTTCAGTCGCTTTGTTCAGAAGCTCGATCCGGTCTGATTCATTAATCCAATGTTTGGCTTTTATTTCTTTTCCTAATTCTTCCCAAGCATCATTGCGAGGCCAGAAAAAGTAACAAGTTAAGGGGCTAGTACCATTTCCTACCACTTGATCTACTGCAAGTGCTACATTATCATCTAACCAAACTACTTTCAGTATGAATTTGGACAATTTACCTCCAGAGCCAATATTAGGCTAATTTCAAAACTTTGCACAATATTAAATCATACCACGGAAATTTAGTGATGGACAAAGCAATTTTAGTTTTTGACATTGATGGTGTAATTCGGAATGTTGGAGGGTCTTATCGACGGGCGATCGTGGATACGGTAGAGCATTTTACATCCAGCGCTTTTTGTCCCACTTTGACAGATATTGACCAACTAAAATCTGAGGGTGTTTGGAATAATGACTGGGAGGCTTCGCGAGAGTTAATTTATCGGTATTTTGAAGGCCAAGGTCAAAAAAGAGAGGATGTTGGTTTAGATTATCAAAAGTTAGTAGCTTTTTTTCAGTCTCGTTATCGGGGTCCTAATGAAGATAATTGGACTGGTTATATTTGTACTGAACCGTTGTTGGTAAGTTCTAGTTATTTTCAGAGACTGACAGCAGCAGGATTTTCTTGGGGATTTTTTAGTGGGGCAATGCGGGCTGAAGTTGCTTATGTTTTGGAGGGTAAGTTAGGGTTGAGTTCCCCTGTAGTGGTGGCGATGGAAGATGCCCCAGGAAAACCCGACCCCACAGGGTTATTTGCAGTATTGGAGACATTGGAAAAACAGCATGGTTTAGCTGAAAATCTACCTGTGATTTATGCTGGCGATACAGTGGGAGATATGTATACGGTGGAGAATGCTCGTCTAGCAATGCCGTCGAGAAGTTGGGTAGGAGTGGGTGTGTTGCCTCCCCATGTACAGGAAAGTCAGACAAGGCGAGAGACTTATAGTAGAAAACTTTTGGAGGCAGGAGCAAAGGTGGTTTTGAGTAATATTGAAGAATTGTCTGAAGAGGCGATCGCTCGTGCTTTGTTGAAGAAGGAAGAAGGAAAAGGTTGATGGGGACTCAAACCCCAACTAATTGTAAACACCGTATACACGGCGGGGTATTAAACCCAAAAGAAAAGGCGTTGCTGAAATATAATGGTAAGTAGCTGAAGATAAAATTGAAAAACTTATGTTTTGCGTTGATACTTAATCTAAAAATCATTACAACTCAACAACGCCAAAGAAAAACATAAATCATCATAAAAATTCGGTAATCGGGAAACCAGCCAGTTAATATTAGGGCTAAAGTCCAACTACGAGCGGCTGTCACTGATTCAATGAACTTCATTAAATAGGGTTTGCGTATGGAAAGTATGAGTGGTAGGGGTAGGAGACAGGAGACAACCCACCCCTCGCCCCTCCCCCTCCCAGGAGGGGAGGGGAAGACAGGAGAAATGGGAATTATAGAGGAGATAGTAGAAAGAATCATAAGAGTGATTTTTCTGCCCAACTCTTGACCAAAATCCTAAGATTTTGAACCTGAGTCGCCTAAAACCTTGCACTTTTTGATACTTAAAAAGGCACTTACCTTGATCTGTAAAAACTTTGAGATTTAATCAGCAAGCCCTAAATAAAAATTAAGCTAACAAATCGTCGATAAATAAGTCAATTTTTATTTGAGAAAGATGTTGCATCACAACAATATGAGCTAAAGAACCCTGGGTAGCTAATTGCCACTTCTGACAAATCTTTATTGATGGTTTATTAAATACAACCGTAGTTGAAAAATCATTTAAAAAAGGTTTGTACCCAATCTCTTCTAGACGTTTATACAAATACCGAGCATTTTCTAAACAAGTCGAAACTTCTCCAGCAAACTGTTGACTTCTGGTCATAATAGCATACCAAAGAAATAAACAAGCAAGTCCACTACGAGAACCTGTAATAGTTGTATCATTACAGCCAATATATTCAATTTGATGTTTGATTTTGTCAGTATAAATTTTACGAGTTAAAACAATTCCATAAGGAATAGGAGAACCAAAGAATTTATGACCACTAACAGCAATACTACCAATGGGATAATCCTGAAAACTAATTTTTGGTGCTGTTTCTATGAAAGGTAATAACATTCCTCCTAATGCACCATCACAATGAATATAAAAAGGAATTTTTAGCTTTTCTAAAATATCAACTGTGGGCTCTATTCGATCCACTGCTCCTCTCATTGTGGTGCCTAAGTTGAGATTGAGAATAACACTATGATTTGTTCGTTTTGATATTTCTTGCTTGAGATGTTCGTAATCTATTTCCCCATTAGGTTGAGAGTTAATGACTACATGAGGTATTTTCAACATACAGGCCGCTTTGGCAATGGAATAATGAGTATCTTTCGAGGAGTAGAGAATTGCATCCGGGAGTAACTCTCGACCTAAAAACATACCATAGATATTTCCTTCAGTACCACAACTGGTAACATATCCCCACTCTGCTTCTAAATGATAAAGTTCAGCTAACCAAGAAATACATTGTTGCTCAATATTTTTGTCTTGAATATACCAGTATCCAGATTCCCAGGGATCGCCTAAATTATTGATTAGATATTGAAAGAAAGGTATTAGAGGGGTGTAATCAAAATTAAGATTGAGTGGATAGCCAATGAAAAATTCTGTAGACTCAGCAATACGTTTTTCTAAAGCCTTCAACAATTCTTGTTGTTCTGGGAGAGGAGATGAAAATCTTGTTGCATAGCTGTTGTTATTGATAGAATTTAATTTATCCCTGATATTACTTAAATTATTTTTCATAGCGCTTAAGTACTGATTTTGAATTGTTTGTTATTGAGTAGTTAAATCTTGTCTTTTAGTTTTGGCAGAGCTTTGTTGTTCTCACTCAGTTTATATTGTGGCTTCTGTAAATATTTAGCTAAACTAAGAGCGTGCTATAACTACTATATTATTTATATGGAATCATGATTACATAAGTTTGTCAAGACATAAAATTATGATGACTACGCCAAATCAAGTTTCAACAGTAGTGGTACATAAAAACTAGAGAAAAACTTAAGATTTGGAGATAGATCGACAACTTGAAAAAATGGGGTTACACAACTAAGGATCAAGTACTTGTGGGGCAAGTACCCTATGGGTTTTGTTACAGTCAGTGATTGCGATAGCATGGGTAGACACCCCAAAGACTATCATCCTAATGGGGAGTGTGGGTACGCACCCCTAGCCCCTCCCTCTCCCAGGAGGGGAATGTGGAGACCCACCCCTACTGCTCCCAGGAGGGGAATGTGGGGAGATGGTGAATCTGGAGGCAAATTTCCACCTTTTTTGGGCGTTGCTGATTCTGGGTATGATGCAAGCCCCCCTAGCCCCCCAAAATTGGGGGGAATAAAACTCTAAAAGTCCCCCAAAAATGGGGGATGCGCGGGGGCTTGACCAGAACCAAACAATCGCACATTCATCCTTCAATTTAACAACGCCCTTTTTTACTACAAACAGCTTACTGTAAACCACCGGAAACAAAACCTGCCCAATAATAAGGGTTAATAAAGGGATACTCTTTCTGACATAACAACTCCAGGTTATTTTTCATTTTCACAACCCGTTTTTTATTCTCCTCTGTCTCAATATTCTGCAAATGCGCCTCTAGTTGCTGCCGATACTTATCATTAAGTTGTTTTCCTGTCAAGTTGCGCAAATCAGTTTGAGCTTTGTGCAATGCTTGCGGGCGGGTGTATTCGGGGTTTTGCCGATGTTCATAATAAAACAAACAAAATAGTGCTGTCGCGAAATCATCCACCGCCCATAATGTACTGACTACACTCTGAGCGCCTGCACTCAGGAAACCTGCTGCAATAGTTAGAATGTCATCGTTAACTTTGCTGACTGTGAGATTCGTTTCGCAACATGAGAGGAAGACATCGGTTAATTCTGGTAAACGCCAGGTAAACACATCCCCAAGGGTGACTTCCCCATCGAATAATTTTAGTTTTGAGTCTAGGGGGTTGATTAAGTCGGCGCTAGCGTGATGACTGGAATGGAGAAACTGTACTTGTTTTGTGAGCTGGCGGTAGTTGTTGACTGTTGCTTGTTGGTATTGGAGGCGGTGGTGTTTGGAGACTTGGAACATTTGGGCGAGGTTTTCACATTCGTATCCGGTGAAAATGAGGTCGCCTGTGGCGTTTTCCACAATTCCCATTTTTTGGGAGTTGATGGTTTTGTTGCGGTTGTCGCAATAGCTAAGTATTTGGCAACTGGGTATAATTCGCAGGTGGAATATATCGCTGAGATAGGTGGGTTTAGTTTCGGATGTTTTTGGTTTGTTGGTTGGTTGTGAGGTAGTTTCTTTGCCAGTGGGAATAGAGAGGCGAGTGTCTGCAAATTCCCGGTAAAATCCCCCTCCCGTCCCCCTTTGAAAGGGGGAAGCCGGATCTAAATAGCCCCCCTTACCAAGGACTGAATCTTCATAGCCCCCCTTACCAAGGGGGGTTGGGGGGATTTCTCCTCCACCGGGAGTCAGGGAGACATCCACAGGCAAAGCAGCAAACGGAATTTGATGTAGAGCTAGATGCGGAACAATAATTAATTCTTTGATATCGCTCAGGTATTGGCTAATAAGTTGATTCAGTTGCAAGCGTTGGGAGAGTTTTTGGAGAAATTCACCCATATTTTTACGCCATTCTTGATTTTTATTATTTCTGTAGTCATCGTAGGGATTTAACCAGTTATCAATTATCCAGTTTTGTAACGCCTCGATATCCTGACCTTTGCAAGTGAAAAGTTGGACATCCTGCGGGCGCACTATAAATATATAGGTATCATCATAAGTGGTGTAAAAACTCAATATCGCCGTCTCCTCATCCTTGATCAATGCTTGCATCTGCTGGATACTCAAGGGGTTTACCTGTAACTGACCCGCCAATACTGGGTCAGATTTACGAATCTCTCGCCAAACCTGCTGCCGTTTTGCTTCTGTTTTTTCAATTTCCGCCAATTTTTGCTCTGCTTCTTCCCTACTATTGCGACGGTCAAACCGACTATTTGCAGTAACGAGTTGTTTGCTTTCGTCAGAGATGGAGCGACGGAGCTGATACAAATATTGTTGCAATTGATAATATTCTTCTAGGAGTTGGGGTGGTATTTCTGCGTTTGGGTAGAGGTCTTTGCTTGCCATTAATTCTGTCACCATACGGGAGCGGGAACGTTCGGCGTATTCTACTGCTTTGTGATATTGTTTGAGGTAGACAAAGCATTGGACGATCTTTTGGTAGACTCCGATGGCTTCTTCCAGGATTTCTTGGCGGTGATCGTCGTCTTGAGACCAACTGCGACTTAGTTCGACCGCTCTTATAGCTTTTTCGTAGGCAACGATGGCAGGTTGGCAGTTGCCTTCCTTGAAGTGGAGGTCGCCTAAGTTGCGGGATGTTGTCAGACATTGAATCGGGTATACCTTGGGGGTGTGAACTTCCAATGCTAGATTATATGCAGAAATAGCATTTTCCAGATTCTGTGCCCGGTCGCCACTGATTCTCTCACAGTAGGCATGGCCTAGATTATTTTGAGTCTCTGCCCAATCCATGGGAAAGTCTTTTTGGGTGCGAACTGACAACGCCAGATTATATGCAGCAATAGCATTTTCCAGATTTAGTGCCCGGTCGCCACTGATTCTCTCACAGTAGGCATTGCCTAGATTGTTTTGAGTCGTTGCCCAATCAATGGGGAAATCTTTTTTGGTACGAACTGACAACGCCAGATTATATGCAGCAATAGCATTTTCCAGATTTAGTGCCTGGTCGCCCTTGATTTTTTCACAGTAGGCATTGCCTAGATTGTTTTGAGTCCCTGCCCAATCAATGGGGAAGTCTTTTTTAGTGCGAACTTCCAATGCTAGATTGCATGCAGCAATAGCATTTTTCAGATTCTGTGCCCGGTCGCCAGTGATTCTGTCAGTGTAGGCAATGCCTAGATTGTTCTGAGTCATTGCCCAATCAATGGGGAAGTCTTTTTTATTGCAAACTTCCAATGCTAGATGATATGCAGCAATAGCATTTTCTAGATTTAGTGCCCGGTCGCCACTAATTCTGTTCTTGTAGGCAATGCCTAGATTGTTCTGAGTCCTTGCCCAATCAATGGGGAAATCTTTTTTGGTACGAACTGACAACGCCAGATTATATGCAGCAATAGCATTTTCTAGATTTAGTGCCCGGTTGTCACTGATTCTGTTATTGTAGGCAACGCCTAGATTATTTTGAGTCCTTGCCCAATCAATGGGGAAATCTTTTTTGGTGTGAACTTCCAATGCTAGATGATATGCAGCAATAGCATTTTCCAGATTTAGTGCCCGGTTGCCACTAATTCTGTTATTGTAGGCAACGGCTAGATTGTATTGAGTCCTTGCCCAATCAATAGGGAAATCTTTTTTGGTGCGAACTGACAACGCCAGATCATATGCAGCAATAGCATTTTCTAGATTTAGTGCCCGGTCGCCACTGATTCTTTCACTGTAGGCGTTGCCTAGATTGTTCTGAGTCGTTGCCCAATTGATCGGGAAATTTTTTTTGGTGTAAATTTCCAATGTCAGATTAAATGCAGCAATAGCATTTTCCAGATTTAGTGCCCGGTCGCCACTGATTCTTTCACTGTAGGCAATGCCTAGATTATTTTGAGTAATTGCCCAATTTTCCGGGTTACTCTTCTTGGCTAAGACTTTTAGCACCACTTCGTAACCAGCAATCATGATTTCCATATTATTTGCTTTGTTGCCGAGTGGGAAGTTATTGAGGCGGTTGCTAAAATACCAAATAGTCTCAGTGATGAATTCTGCTGCATCTGTTTCTACTTCTGAGAGTTTAGCTGTTGCAAAGGTTTGTAGGATGTGAACAAAGTTCTCATCAAGTTTGTCTAGGTTTACTTGCAAGAGTGGATAGATGACTTTGGGGTCGCCGTTGCTGTCGGCAGTTGCCTGCAATACTTGGATTAAAAAGTCTAGTTGAGAATGGAGCTTATCTGGTAATTTTTCTCTAGTAGCAGCAGTTGCACTTAAGCTATCGTAATGTTGATTTTTAGGCAACAATCTCCGGCGCAAAGATGGAAATATTAAGATTAACACTAACGTTAACACTAGCACAGGCAAACCTATGAACACGATTACCAGGAGTTGGATCAAACTGCGCCCTAGTTTCGAGATAAATTTTTTGAAGTGAAAAATTTGTTGCATAGTTGTTTGGTTGATATATGTGTATCTATATTTAATTTAGAGTAAAGAATTATGGAGTAAAAGCTAGAGATGAATCATCTTCTTTGCCTAATCTCCAGTCTCCAATCACAAAATTTGTACAGACTCAGTTTTAATTTCTGACAAATTCATTAGTCTGGCATCATTTGTCAATAACTTGGCATTCAATAACTGTGCTGTTGCTGCCACAATAGCATCAGGAAGTTTCAACCTGTAACTTTTCCGTAAAGCGATCGCTAAATCTTTAATCTGACTCTCAATACCAACTATTGTTATCTGAGCCAAAAAATTACGAATTTGTACTTCTTCAACAGGAGTCAGACTGGGATAAGACAGCAACTCTATTTCAGTAATTATAGAAATAAAATATCTAGCATTAGGTAGAGGGTTAACTAACCGCCCACCTAAATAATACAAAGCCACATTTGTATCTAGGACAATTAAACTTTCCATAACTACCATTCATCCCTAATTTGTTGTTGATATTCTAAAGGATCTATACTGAGTTTTATGGTGCCTGCATACTTAGCTAAATCCACATTTTTTGCTTCTGTTTTTAACTGAGCAATAGCTAACAATTTTTCAATTTCTTGCCAGTCTTCATAGTCAATCAAAACTGCTACAGGCCGCATAGTTTCATCAGTAACTATTTTCTTCTTAAAATTCCGCATAATTTTCTCCTATCTATTAATAAACTATTCAAATATATTATCCCACTACTTCAACTTCCTGAGAATAAACCCGCCAGTTATTTTGCTTTTCCAATTCTTGCCATAACTCCTGCATTCTTTCGGGAGTCAAGTCTGGTGCTACTTCTTTCTCATTAGGTTTTAACCATTCTAAATCTAGAGGTTTTTCGAGAGCGATCGCTACAAATTTTTCTACTCCTACTTCATTAAAAGTAAACCGACACCCTAGCTCATAAGTCAAGCTTTCTTTTTGTGGCAAAAGCCGAATTTTTTCCAACTGATAATCAATAGCAAAAGCTTGAGAAGGGCAAACCACACACCGACTCACAATTCCCTGATTTAACAACAGTAAATAACCATCAGATTCTGGCAAATTAATAAATGCCCAATAAGGCTTTTCTAAACTCAACTTTAGAGGTTGATTATCCGCCACTTCAGGAATATGTAATTTATCTATTTCTACCATATTATCTGCAAAATTAATCCAATCCCTATTTTTATCTGCCTGCTTTTCTAAAGATGGCAAAAAATTCACCTCAACCCACCGAGGAAATTGATAATCCCATAACCATTGATAAAGATTTTTCCAAAAGTCGTTACCCCGGCCTGGATGTTTGATGGAATTAACTTTTTCTTCTCCTATATCTGCGATAATTTCTTCTGAATATTCAGTCAAGAGACTATCTCTAACTTGGCTAGATATTCTTTGAATCGTACTTGTTAAATCCCCCCATCCTTGATTTTTCAAAATTTTACAAATACTGGTTTTTTCTGCTTCTTCCTTGTCATTGCCATTCTTATTTTCTAAATCATATTTATCTGGATGATATCTTAACTTGAAAAATTCCCCTTGAACTGTGGGATTACCATTTTCTCTTGGAAATAAACCATCCGCAATTTCACTGATAAACTCTGAGTGTAATTTTGTAATCTGCATATTAGCTCCAAAGAATAGATATAGCAATTCCCACAGTTATGAGCTACATTTACAATCCCCCTAAATCCCTCTTGGAAAGCGGGACTTTTTGTTGGTTCCCCCGGCGAGAAAGGAAGGGGATATAAAACTGTACTTCACAAATTAAAGAACCGCTACAGATTAAAAGTTTGTCGGTATGGAATAGCAGTTAACATCTCAAACCTCCAGCATAAACCAGAGGTACTGATAACTGAAATAACCTATATAACTAATAACAATTATATCAACATAATTTCCAGAAAAAAACTCCTGAAAGGAGATTAGTTATTTACTGCCATTTGCTGTAATTTTGTGTAATTTAACAGGATTTTAGTGATTTTAATTTGATTCAAGTTGATTTAATTTAAAGACAAAAATAGCTATTTTAAAAAATTACATTCCGCTGCAAACCAGGCTAAATTAGTATCAGTTGAATCCAGGAATAAACCAATGAATAAACATCAATTTTCAAAAAAAACCTCCAACAAAGAAAACACACAATCACTAATTGGTATGAAAGTTTTTTTACAGCATCAAATACCCGCAGAAACAAACCAAGCATTACAAGCAGAATTGTCAAAAATTTCCCTAGACTTGGAAAATATCACAGAAGAAAAGCTCCGGCAACTAGGTCAAATTATCCAACAACTATTACCAAAAGAGATTTTGCAAAGCTTAAAGCAACTAACCAAACCTCACGGTTTACCTTTTTTAGTCATTCATAATTTACCAATAGACGACAAACTAGGTAAACCACCAGTCGATGGTAAACGTCCTCAGCACAAAATTACTGACATTAGCGAGAAAATTTTGCTCGGCATTAGCGCTGCCAGTAGCTTACTACCACTAGCTTATAAACAAGAAAAAGGAGTGCTAGTGCAAGAAATTACACCAGTCCCCGGTAAAGAGCGATCGCTCTCAAATGAGGGTTCCGTCTCATTAGGTTATCACACAGATGAGGCCATCTTGAAGCGATGTTATCGTCCAGAATTTCTGTTTTTACTAGGATTAATCAATGATTCAAATACACCTACCTATATCGCGGAACTAAACAAAGCATTCGCAGAACTTAGTCCGCGCCACCGATACCTCCTACAGCAACCTCTGTTTCGAGTTGAACTGCCAGGGTCTTTTAACTTGTGGAATGGAAAAGTAATTCAAAGTGAGTTGCGACCCCTAGTTACAGAAAATCACAATGGCGAATTAGAAATAGCAGCAAAGCTCTATGCAATCAAGAGTATAACTAAGGAAGCAAAAACTGCAGTCGATGCTTTGATTGATGTTTTGCCCTACGTTAGTCAAGCAGTAACATTGCAGCGAGGGGATATGCTTTTATTCGATAATAGTAAATGTCTCCACGGACGTGCTGCTATTTCTCAGACAGGCGATCGTTGGTTGCAACGTTTGTTTTGCCGTCGTTCCTTAATGGATATACGTCGAGCTACAGACTGCTATAATGGCTTCGTTTTTGATATCAAGTTTCTAGTATTAGAGTAATCTGATCGGGACTTATCATGTTCCCCCTTCAGGGTAGCTACGCTATCGAAAGAGCTGTATTATGTTATTGTCTTGGTTTGTTGGGTTGCGCTGTCGCTTAACCCAACCTACTCACACTATTTTTGTTGGGTTGCGCTATCGCTTAACCCAACCTACTTTTTATTCTCTGCCAATATTGCTGTCAAAAATCAGCTTTTCTGAAGAACCCCACATTTGGTCATAAATTCCCGCTTTTACATAACGATGAAAACTAGAGTATTCCCAATATGACGGAGCAGTTACTAATCTATGATGTACTGGATTATAATGAATATATTCGACATGATTAGCAAAATCGCGATCGCTTTGAATTTGATGTTCCCAAAACCTACGTTGCCAAACAGCTTTTTCTCCTTTATTTTGTCGAGATGTTGAAATTTTTCCCTGATATTGAGAATCGCATTGACGACTAAAATAACTTTTAATTAACCGCCAACGAGTAGAAAAGTTTGCATCATTTTCAGGTAATGTCCAAAGAGAATGAATATGGTCTGGCAAGATGACAATAGCATCTATTTTAAATGAATGTTTTTGCATCACATATCGAAAAGCTTTTCGTAGTAAATCTATGTTTTCCGGTTCGCACAAAATTTTCTGGCGGTTGTATGTCACTACTGTAAAAAAATAGGTTGCCCCTGGTGTTTTTGCCCGACGATATTCCATAAAGTTCAAATAATATTTGTTCATTTTGTAGGTTGGGTTGAGCGGAGAGAAACCCAACATTATGTCAGTTTTTCTGAGGTAGCGCGATCGCTAAACAAATATAAAAGTATTATCTTGGTTTATTTTGGGTTGCGCTGCCGCTTAACCCAACCTACTGACTACTGACTTGGTTTGTTGGGAGAGGATATTCCATAAAGTTCAAGTAATATTTGTTAATTTTGTAGGTTGGTTTGAGCAGAGGGAACCCAACATTATGTCTAATATAAAAGTATTATTTTGGTTGATGTTGGGTTGCGCTGTCGCTTAACCCAACCTACTTACTACTACTTCAATTAACTAGGTTCTGGAATTGTGATATCTATTGAAGTAATTTTCAGATCGTTTCCGAGACTACTCAGAGGTGGTTGAATTGCTTCTTTGTTACCCACCACTAAGGTTACAATTTTATCTGGTTGCAAATATTTTTGAGCTACTCTTTGCACATCTTCAACGGTAATATTTTCTATTTCCTGGCGATAACGGAAAATGAAATCTTTAGGATAATCATAATATTCATATCTCATCAAACGGGATAAGGTTTGAGCTGGGTCTTGAAAGTTGAAAATAAATGAATTGAGAGTTGAATCTTTGGCATGGGTGAGTTCCTCTTTTGTAATAGGTTGAGTACGAATACGTTCAATTTCTTCATTCACAGATGTGATAAATGGCACGGTTGCATCCGAACGAGTTTCACCTCCAGCGATGAATACTCCTGGATAATCATAGTTAGGACTCCAATAAGCAGAAACTGAATAAGCTAAACCTTGACGCGATCGAATATTATTAAACAAGCGTCCCCCCAAACCATTAAGTACCTCATTCATTACACTCAAAGCTGTATAATCAGGATTATCTAATTTTCCGCCTAAGTGACCCATTTGTACATAACTTTGAGTTAGCTGAGGTTGGTCAATAAAAAACATATCACCGACTTGAGCTTGCCTAACATTTGGTAGAGGAGGTTTTACTGCTTTAATGCTTGGTTGCCAGTTGCCAAATTTCTCTGTAATTAGCGATCGCATCTGTTTGGTCTGAAAATCTCCTACTACTCCCAACATCATATTCTCAGGATGGAAATATTTGGCATAAAAATCAATTAAATCTTCCTGGGAAATGTTGTTGAGGGTTTCATATTCAACAGTTCGAGCATAAGGACTTTCTGTCCCATAAATCAATTTTTGGAACTCACGACCAACAATAGATTCAGGGTCGTCATTCCGACGAGCAATTGCACCTTGCCATTGTTGTTTGTAAAACTCTAGCTTTGCTTCAGCAAATACGGGTTCGCGAATTACTTCGGTAAATAATCCAAATACTTCTGTCAAGTCTTCAGTGAGGCAACTGAACCTGGCAATACCAGCAGTACCACCGATACCTGTTTCTACTACTGCTGCTTTTTGTTCGAGTATTTGATTTATTTTTTCAGGAGAATGTTGGGTTGTACCACCTGTACGCATGACAGTACCAGTTAAGTCTGCTAACCCTGCTTTATCTTCGGGTTCAAATCTTGAACCTGTCCGGAATATTGCTCTGCCACCTATTAGGGGTAATTCATGGTCTTCCATGAGATAGACAACGATGCCATTATCAAGTTGAAAGCGAGTGTACTCGGGTAGTTCTAATTCTGGTAGTGGGGGAAATTCCAGTTCGGTATAATGTTTGGCTGGTGTTAGAGCTATGGCTGGTATTTGCCCTAAAATAGCTAACAGCATTACTACGGCTAAAAATGCTGTGATGAAAACTTTGGATCTAGTAATTTTTCTTTTGTAGTTAGAAAGCATTATTTGTAGGTGGTAGGTGGTAGGTGGTAGGTGGTAGGTGTTAGGTGTTAGGTGGTAGGTGGTAGGTTTTAAGTAAATTTTTCTCGTCTATAACAAGCGCCAGGTTGGTGTTTGACAATTAGTACGAGCATCTTGCTCGTGTTATGAATCATCATAATTACCCGATGTCCTAACTATAGTAGCGACTGCTATACAATCTGCCATCTTCAGAAAAGAAAAAACTTTTGACTCCTAAAATATCATACCTAATAGAAATCTCCGGAAATTACACATATAGATCATTTGTTGTGTCTTTTTTCAGAAATTTTCTTCCCTGTTGCCTTCCGGAGCTGTTGCCTGTTGCCTACTTTTGCAAAAAGTCTATTCTTTTTTGGAGATGTCTAATTTACTTGGGAAGTAGTTTGCCAATAGTACGGTTTTCGGCAACGAAAGTTTTTTGAGCCACCCGCATAATATCTTCTGTAGTTACTGCATTAATGGCATCTAATTCTTTAAATAGATTTTGCCACGAACCAGTTTTAACTTCGTAGCTCAAGAGAGCAGAAGCCATTCCTGTATTAGAATCAAGAGAGCGCAATAAACCTGCCCGTGCTTGAGTTTTCACCCTTTCTAATTCTTGCTGAGAAACTGGCTCTGTTTTCAATTTTTCAATTTCTGTCTGCAAAGCTGCTCCAACTTCATCTACATTACTATTGGGAGCAGTCATCGCATAAAATAGCATCAGATGTGGATATTTATCTCCTGGATAACCACCTGCTCCTCTTGCTACGAGGGCTATTCGCTGTTTCTCAACTAATGACTGATAGAGGCGAGAAGTACGACCATCACTCAAGATGCTAGTAATCATTTGATAAATTACATTGTCAGGATGATTTGTTGCAGGTCGGTGATAACCTTCTATATACCAAGGTTGAGATTGCAACTTCATTGTTACTTCCCCTGGTTCAGTTTGGGGAGGTTCGACAATATTAAGTTGTGGTGGTTTTTCTTTAGTTTCGTAGCGACCGAAGTAAATTTTTGCTAATTTTTTCACTTCTTTGGGCTCGACATCTCCAACTATTGCTACTGTTAAATTACTGGGAACATAATGAGTATCAAAAAAGTCGCGCACGTTTTCTCTGCTTAAATTTTTGATATCTTCTTGATAACCAATAACAGGACGACGGTAAGGATGAACTTGGAAAGCTTTATTTAAAAATTTTTCCAACAGTTGGGCAACGGGTGAATTTTCTGTGCGCGATCGCCTTTCTTCTAGAATTACTTGTTTTTCTTTATAAAATTCTCTAAATACTGGTTCCAGAAATCTTTCTGACTCCAGAGACATCCATAATTCTAGTTTATTGGCAGGTAAACTGTAGAAGTATTGGGTATAGTCTGCGGAGGTGGCAGCATTCATTCCTACTCCTCCTGCTTGTTGGACAATTTTCGATAATTCATTTTGATTTACATATTGAGATGCCTGTTTTTGAGCTGCCTCAAATTCTGCTAAAAGTTTGGTGACTTGTTCAGTTTTTTGATTGGCACTAGCTGTTTGAATTTCTGCAAATATCTTATCTAGTTTTTCTAAAGTTTGTTTTTCAGCTTGATAATCTTTTGTACCGATTTTTTTTGTACCTTTAAAAGCTAAATGTTCTAGGTAATGGGCCACACCTGTTTGACCGTCTGGTTCGTTTGCCCCACCAACATCAGCATAAATAGAAAAAGATATAACTGGGGCATTATGTCTTTCCAATACGATGAATTTCATGCCATTGTCGAGGCGAAATTCTGTGACTTTTTTGATTACTCGGTCTAGGTAAGGCTTAATTGATATTTTTTGGTCGGGAGTAGATTCCCGTGCTAAGGCCATATTTGCGGGAAACCCAAACCAAAACAAACTTATGATAATTAAGCAAAGACATAAGTTGAGCGGACGCTTTTTTAGTTGGGCCAATTCAAAGCTGGCATTCAAGAATTTAGAATTTAGAATTAAGAATTTAGAATTACCTCTCCTTATAAATAAGAGGATTGGAGAGGTTTTATACCTGAATTTTTCGGTAATTATTCTTTTACACCAAGCTGGTAAGAAAGTTTGCATAAAAAATATTTGGAAATAAACATTTAATCCTTCGAGCTGAGTAAATTTTATCTCAAAGCTTTCTGTTATTGGGCGATAATTAGGATTATATTCTGAAGTCTGAGATTTTGCGAATATTAGCGTAGGGTGCAACTTTTTCGATTATACTCGTGAAGTAAGCATTCAGCTGTCAGCTATCAGCTATTGCTTTTAGTTTGAGATAAAAGCTTTACTAATTGACTCATAATTTATACTTACGCTCGGCTTTGTTGCACGAATATCCTGGAATCCTTTCAGTACAATACTTTTGCATTAATAATATTTATTGACAAATCCTTGTTTTATAATGCTTCTAGCACTTTCATGCAACAAAGCCCTTACGCTCTCTAGCTGGCGCTCAACAGTCTATATATTAAAACCCTCTTATGAGAGCTGAGAGCTGACTGCTAATAGCTGAATGCTTACCTCGTGAAATTATAGCAATAGACAGATATGGCGCGGACTTATGCTCATAATTATTTTTGACAGGAAAATATTTTTCAATCTGTTCCCTGTTATCTTTTTCTTTTGGGTTTAATATCCCAACGTCTACACGGTGTTGACAATTGGTTGGGGTTTGACTCCCCATCCACTTCTTCCTTCTTCCTTCTTCAAAAAATTAAATCTTTTTTTATACTTCTCAAACCTATTTTTTGTTCCCAACAACTAAATATGTATAAAATCTTTGTTAATTAATGCTTAAATTGCCAAATCATTAAGCTACAACTGGTTAAAATAACATAAAAGTTTTAACTATTATGAAAGTTTTAACTAAGTTGCCAACTTCGGAAATACAGACACGAACTAAGATATTACAAGCAGCTCAAAAGTTGTTTGCTAAATCTGGATATGATGGTACTACGATTCGAGATTTGGCAAAGAAGGCAGGAGTTGCAGAGGGTACTTTATTTCATCATTTTACTAATAAAAAAGCGATTTTGATTGAGTTAGCTACACAGGGTTGGGTTGAAATTCTCACAGATTTATTAACAGAATTAAGTGAAATGTCTAGTTATAAAGCTGTGGCACAAGTGATGCGTCGCCGGATGTTAAATATGAGTCGCAATGCAGATATGATGAAAGTCTGTTTTTTGGAAGCACAGTTTCATCCAGAATTGAGGGAGAAAATTCAATCGGAAGTTATTGAGAAAATGACGGATGTGGCGGAGGCTTTTTTTGCAACAGCAATGGAGCGGGGTGTATATCGTCAGATGAATCCGAAACTTGTGGCACGGGTATTTTTAGGAATGTTTGCGATCGCGGGTTTTAGTCAAAAAACATTATTAGAACCTGATGCTTCTCCCCAAGCAATGCAGGAAATGGCAGAGGGATTAGCTGATATTTTCCTGAATGGTGTTTTGGCCTCTGAAGAAGGCGGTAAATATTAGGTATTGGAGAACTCCACCAATTATCAGCTTTTTGTCAAACCATTGTAGGGACGTTCCATGGAACGTCCCTACAGTCTTAGGTGGGAAAATTGACAACTACGTCATTGCAACTGGCATCGAGTGGAAGGAAAGAATCTCAAGGTTATGAGGTGCACCAACATTTAGTTATTATAGTGAGGTTGATTCGCGCCTACCTACTTATATTCAAATGGCTTCGAGAAGTGAAAATCTTAGGTCTGGTTTTGTAGCTAAATTGTAGGGGATAGTAGTTTCAATTGTTTAACTGATACTATTCACCACCACCGCCGCCACCACCATCACCACCACCACAGTCACCACCGCCGCCAAAGTCGCCACCGCCGCCAAAGCCGCCAAAGCCGCCACCACCGCCACCGTCGCCACCGCCGCCAAAGCCGCCACAGTCGCCACCACCGTAGCTACTACCGCTACGATGACTACGATGACTACGATGACTACTATGACTACTATGACTACTATGACTAACCAAAACGATGAATAAAAACAATCCCAATGCCGCCAATACCAATATTGGGGCGATATCTCTAATAAATGTCAATGCCAAATATAAGTTATCTAATAATTCTGAAAAAAGAGAACTAAGTGCTTGAATGGGCTGCCAATTAGGTTTTGAAATATCAAGAATATCATGAGGGAATAGCACCAAAACTTCTATTTCTTTTTGGGGTGGAATCGGTTTTTGAGCTACAAATTCCACAGTTGTTGAATTAATTTTTTGAGCTTTTGCAGGAAATCCAAAACTTTTATATGTTTGAATTTTTTCTGATAAAACCTCTGGAAGTCGGACTATTATTTTGGCATTCTTAATAACAGCACTCCGGTTAGCAAATATTGCTTTCCAGTAAACCTTCTCTCCACTATCATTAATATGTAAACCACCAATTACCCGATATTTTAATACAAAAGTATGAGCTTCAGGGGCATTGAGTTTATGTTGCCATTTAATCCATATCTGGTTATTTTTGATTCCAGTTTCACTAGGAATTTGTTCCTGATTTTCCCAAACTGTAACATCAGTAATTTTATCGACTTTATCTAGTGGAATATATCGATATCTTTGGTTTGTATGGGGTTGAGTGAAAACATATTTATGGGTTTCACTGACCAGCATATCTCCATTTTTTTGCACATCTATTTCAACATTGATAAAATCCCAATAAAAAGGAGTAGTTCCCTGAGCAATAGTTTGTAATGCTGGTGATAAACCAATCAATATTGCTACTAAAAAAGTTAATATTTTTCGTAGTTTAAATCGGTTTTTTTTCTGAGTGTATGGTTCTATCAAAACTGGTAGTTCATTCATTTTTTCTTTTCCTTAGTCGAAGTGAAAACTTTGGTTGCAAATCAATACAAAATAAAATTCAGTGTATTTATCTCCGCAATTTTTGTATAAATACAATATTTCTAGAGATAAATAAGTATGAACAAATCAGATTATTTCTTGATAAGTAGAGAGATTGTTAATCTGAAATTGATGCTTAGTCAATTATCCAATAACCATTTTGTCGCCAATATTGTTCCTTTAAAGCTTCTTCTAAATTTTGTGGTAGAATCAAACCTTGGAACATTAAAAGTTCTCCTAGTTTCATATGCAATGAAGTCTGAATGTCTATTGCTTGGTTTAGTTGAACTTGCGAAATTAATTGTCTTCGGATTAAAATTTCACCTATTTTCATTATCGTGTTTCACCTTAATTGATTTGGTCTGTTCATTAACTACTAGCTTCCATCAAGGTGAACTTATGCAGGTTCTTTCAATAATTGATAATTGGTAATTACCTCTTCCTTTTAGGGAGAGGATTGAATAAAAGGAAAATTTTTTCTCTCTTGGTCGATTGGATATGGCGCAGGTTTCGGAGTCATCCCACAACTGCGAAGAGAGAACTCCGTTCCGCTGACGCGAAACGCGACAGCGTTGCGTTACGCCAGTTTTGCGAAGCAAAAGCAAACGACCGCTTGTTTCTCCTTTAAAGGAGAGGATTTTTACCTTAATTATTCGGTAAAATATTTCTAAAAGGTGCATAAATTCAAATCATCAGAAACTAGAGTAAAATAGAACCTTTAGGAAAAAGTATTGTGAGTGCTAAGAAGCATTAATGCTAATTCAATAAGGTTGAATAATAGTGTAGAGGTGTAAGGAGGATGAAAAATGGTTCTGAGCAAGAACTACTGGACATTACGCAAAATTGATTTAGCTAGCTATGATGTGTCTGGTTCTCAGAGAGGATATCGAGAGGAGGTACTATTGTCTGTTCAGCAACAATTTCAAATCTGGTTTCCGTCTATTGCTAAACTCAAAGAACTCTCCTCCCAAGATGACCGAAAAATTCAAGCTACTTTGCTATCTCACTTTCTATCTCAAAATTCTGCCTCTTCTAAGGAATGCAGCATAACAGCAGGACTTTCTTTGCGCTGCTATATTTCTCATAGCATTGTTCATGCTTGTCAAAAACTGGCTCAACAATTTGGCGATCGCTATGGTTTTTCTCACTTAGACTTGTTGTACCTGGTACTCACTGATGATGGTAAAATCAAGAGTTTTCAGGAAGCTAGCGAAAACTCTCAGTCTTCTTACCCCTATTTTTGGGCGCACATTTTAAGAAAGTTCAATCCTCAGAAAGCTGGACTCTGGAATTGGACTTATTTACTTACCCGTCGCCACCCAGAACTAACTCGAACGTTATGGGTAGAATTTGGTTTATCTTTAAGTACTCCTTGGGGAAAACTAAATGAGATTAAGCGTTACCAAATGGAAACTCTTTCACCTCAAGAACAAGATGTGGTAGAGGTGTTTCATGGAGTATATCGACGCGACAGACGAGAACAGGGTGCAAGGGGCAAATGTCCCGAACCTTCTGAGTCTCAACTTCAGGAAATGCGCGATCGCCTTTTTCCCAGGGGAGTTGTATATAATTCTTCAGATGAACTACTTGAGCAATTGAAAACTATTGCTCAGTTTATACAGGAACAAATATTAAATCCAACTGAGATTTCACCACCCTCTAATGCTTCAGCAATGGAACTTGAATTTCTAGATGAACATCGCGATCGAGCTATTATGGATGCTATTGAGGGGGTGCTTTCTCAACGTTTGCAGAAACTACAAAAAAGTCCTTGGTATAGTGAATTTGCTCCTCATTTTCTACCTATGTTACGACTAATTTATTGTGAAAATAAATCTCAAAGTGAAGTAGCTAAACAATTAAATATGAATAATCAATCTCAAGTTAGTCGCATCTTAAAACTTAAGCAAATGCTGAAGCAAATTAGAGAAGAGGTAATGGAGAAAATGCTGCAAATTTTGTTGAATAAAGCAGGGTTAAATTCAAGTCAAGGGGTTTTAGACCCAAATGCTTTTGATTCTTTAATTGAACTATTAAGTCGTTATTTAGATGAAACCGTTTTTTTAGAAGCAGTCAAGGAAAATTCTACAGGCAGGAAATACAAAAAAATGACAAGTTTGTTCGCTGAAAAAATGCGCCATCATCTTAAATTTAGTCAGCCTACTTGACATAATAATAAGTAGCAAAAAAAGCACATTAATTATTCCATAGATTGCAAAAATAAAACTTAAAATTACAACAATGACCAGGAGAATTAATATGACTAATTATCAGCAAAAAAACAAACTATATTACCGACAATTGCACTTACAAACTATTGATTTAGAATCTGAAGATTTTCAACAAGCAACTCTTTTGAGCGATCGCTTTAAGAACGAAGCCCAACAATGGCAAGCTTATGTGAACATATTGGGTTTATTAGCACTAAAAAAATGGTTGAGCGATCGCCATTTAACATTAGATAATCCAATTGAATCTTTGCCACCTCATCAAATTATCAGTTCTGAACCAATGAGCAATCTGCAAGTGGGTGGATTTAAAGTCTGCTTACTGACAAATGAAAATATAGTAAATGAAGGAATTGAAATTCCAGAAAAAATGATTGATTCTCCAGATTTTGCTGCCCATTTTTATGTATTAATACAGGTATTAGTAGAGGAAGAAGAAGCTATTTTAATTGGATTTATACGGCACGATCAATTCAAAAATCGGTCTTTACAAAAAAATGAAATAGGAAATTATCCACTTTCTTTGACTAAACTAAATTATGACTCCAGCCACTTAATTTTAAATTTGAAATATTTGAGTCCGGCAGCTATTAAAGTTCCAGAAAATACCTTTGCTTTGGAAAAATTAACAAGTTGGTTAGAACGTATTTTTACAGAAGCTTGGCAACCAGTGGAAGAACTTCTAGGAAATCGTCAACCCATTATGACAATGGCTTTCACTTTAGAAAAAAACACAGAAAAATTATCTCCTAAAGTAGTTAAAAAATTTCTTCAACAATTCCAAATGACTCAAAAAACCAGAGAAAAAATACAGGCAGATTTATCTCAAACCGAACTCTCAGAGACAGAAGTAAATAAAGCTCTCGTACAGATTTTACAAACAACAGAAGATGAAGAAACACGCTGGCAAGTTGCCGAATTGTTGTGGGAAATTGACCCTAGTCATCCAGCAGCAGGTGTACGTCGCGCTATCGATCTAGGAATGCAACTGGCAGGAATTCCAGTGGCATTGATGATAGCCATTTTACCAAAACCAAACCAAAGATTTGCCGTTCTTTCCAGACTTTATCCTCTCCAAGACCAACGTTTTTTACCAGCAAATTTAAAACTTATTGGTTTAGATGAAATGGGGCAATCTCTATTTGAAATTCGTGCTAGAGAACGAGATGATTATATTCAGTTCAAATTTACCGCCGATCCAGGCGATCGCTTTAGTCTTCAAGTTAGCTTTAATTCTGCTATTGTGACAAAGCACTTTATTATTTGAGTAAAAAAGTGGCGTTGCTGATTATGGGTATTATTTTGCCCCCCTATCCCCCCAATTTTGGGGGGAATAAAACTCTAAAATTCCCCCCTTTAATCCCCCTCCCGTCCCCCTTGGAAAGGGGGAAGCCAGATGTTGCTTCGCTTTTTGTTGAAAGGGGATTTAGGGGGCTTTACCAGAACCAAACAATCGCGTTTCATACTTCAATTCAGCAACGCCAAAAAAGTAATAAAATCGTAGGTTGGGTTAAGCGCTAGCGCAACCCAAAAACAATGTCTAAAAATATTGGTATTGGTCTGCAAGAAGAACGTAGGGGCGAATGGGATTTGCTAACGCAAAGCTGCGCTAACGCCCTCTCTGGATAAGCGTGTCCATGCGTAAGTCCTGACAATATGATCTTCTTTTGGTACTAAGATTAGGTGTTGGGTTTCCTGTCCTCAACCCAACCGACAAAGAGCAAATTTTTGGAGATATCTATTGAACCGAATATAATATTAAAACTAAAGCAATGAATTAATCATAATGGCTAGACAAGTTGTTATCAAAATAGAAGAAGGGAGTTTTGAATTAGGTTTTCCTGTTTCCCTGGAGTTTTGGCAAGATGGTAGAATCATTGCCACAGAACGCAAGTGTCCTCAATTGCCCCCTAACCCAGATTTTCCTATAGTTTATGATGAATGGAGAAACATTTATACTGAGTTGGGGAGAAACCGAGCGATCAAGATGCAAGAGGGGCAAACTACCAACATCTCAAGTTTAGAAGGCTGTCAAAATGCCACTCGAACCCTAGAATCTAATGTAAGAAATTGGTTAGGGCAACCTATCTTTGGAGCTATAACAGCGCGAATTATAGGACAACTCAAAGATGGAACTCCAAATGAATCAGTTCGAGTGATCATCCATACATCAAATCCTTATCTGCGTAAGTTATCCTGGGATTATTGGGATTTATTTGAGAAATCATATTTTTTACCCCAAGCAGAATTTGCTCTTTTATCTAAATATAATCGACCAACAGAAACGTTGCAAAAACCGATTCATATTCTGGCAATTTTTGGGAGCAATGAGGGGGAATTACAACTGCAACAAGATCGGGAACTCATTGAAAACTTACAACAACACGGGGCAAAAATTACCTCTATTCCAACGATGGGAAATTCTCTGACTCCTCAAGAACTATTTGATACTATTTGGCTCGGAAATTGGGATATTATTTTTTATGCAGGACATAGTTCTGAGCAGACTATTCATGTCGATCATGCTTTAAATTTATCAATCAATCTTTTGAGAGAAGCTTTGAGGAGAGCTGCTCCTAGAGTTAAGCTGGCAATATTTAATTCCTGTGATGGACTGGGTCTTGCTGAATATTTAGCTGATTTTGATATTCCCCATATAATTGTGATGCGAGAACCTGTTCCCGATTTAGTAGCACGGCGTTTTTTGCAATATTTCCTGGAAGAATTTACCCAAGGTAGACCTCTCCACGCCTCTGTTCGAGAAGCACGGAGGCATTTAAAACAACTGGAAATTCCTATTCCCAATGAATTGTTTTATCCAAGAGCATCTAGACTACCTGTACTCATCCAAAATCCTGCTACACCTGAACTATATTGGCCTCAACCTAAAAAACATCCAGGCAAATATCCAATAAAACCTAAGTACATAATTCTGTTTTTCTTGGCGATCGCTGGTATTTTGGGAATTTGTCGTTGGTTTTATCCTGAACCTGAAATGCTTGGAGATAACATTAGTAAAGGTGAGGAAATTCTGGTCAAACTATTTCAACCACGAGATAAACAAAGGGGTGTGGATGCAGTTGCCCAATGCCAAAAACCCTGGAATTATTTTCTACCTATTTGGAACAGTCATATTCGAGAACAATGGAGGGATTGTTTTATCACCAAAAATATTTATCAAGAGGCAGTTCAAAATCTTCAGCAAAGTTGGAAAGATCGAAGAGACCCAGAAACTTTAATTTATCTCAATAATGCTCTTTTAGAAGCAACAAAAGCTAATTTCTATACTATTGCAGTTGTGGTTCCAGTTTTACAGGATGCAGAACTCGCTGAAGAAATCTTGCGGGGAGTAGCTCAAGCGCAAATGGAAGTTAACTTGAGTTTATTCAACGCCAAAAAATCCTCTAATTTTACTTTACCGGGTGCAAATTTTCTAGACTCGAAAAGCTTGAATGGAAAAGGTTTAAAAGTCATTATTGCTAATGATGCCAACTTAAAGACTCAGGCAAATAAGGTTGCCAATACAATAGTCAAACGGTCAGAGATTCGAGGTGTTATTGCTTCTTGGACCAGTGAGATGACGATGGCAACTGTAGATATATATAACCAAAATCAATTCGTATCAGTTTCTCCTGGTGCGGCCACTTCTGAACTCACACAAAAACTTAGACCATTTTTCTTCCGAATTACCGCAACTAATGATCTCCGAGCAGAAGCAATGGTTGATGTCTTGATGAATAAAATTAATCAAAACAAAGCTACGATTTTTTATAACCCTGCTAGTGCCTATTCTAGTGATTATAAAAAACATTTTAAACGAAAACTCTCGGAAAAAGGAGGATATGTCATTGATTCATTTGATATTTCTCGGTCTAATTTTAATGCTAAAGATGCTATCCAAAAAGTCAGAAAATATGGTAATTCAGCTATTGTTCTCATCCCAGATGGTCAAGTGACTAATTCTTTTGCTAATGCTCTGAAAATCATCGAAGAAAATGGTGGTCAAAACTGGATAGTTGGTGATTCGTCAATTTACAGTCCGAAAACCCTAAAGATAGCTCAACCCCAACTCTTGGAAAAACTTATTGTCACTATTAATTGGCATCCTCTAAGCAATTCAAAATCTGATTTTTCTCAGACCACTGAGCAGCTTTGGGGAGGTCCTGTTAGCGGTCGTACAGCTTTGAGCTATGATGCTGCTCGGGTGCTAATCAAAGGGATTCGGCAACAATCTACTCGTCGGGGGATTCAGAAGATATTAACAGATAAAAATTTCCACGTTGAGGGGGTAACAGGAAAAATTGAATTTAAACCAGGAACTGGCGATCGCCAAAAACTACCCTTGGAATTAGTTCGAGTTGTTTCTTGTCCAACGAAGACCAATAGCGATCGCTTCGTATTTATTCCTTATAAGTATTCAAAACCTGAAGATGCAGGGTTGAAATGCTTGAGTTCTAAGTAATGTTCTTTTCTAATAAGCGGCCTGTAGGTTGGGTTGAGGAACGAAACCCAACCATAAAAAGGTTGGTAATTCTGCATAGTAATGGTATACAGGAAAAAGGAATGCTTGGCACGGGAGCAAGATGCTCCCACTGTTCTCGCAACAAACATTGCCGGACAATGCAGCACCAAAAGGTTTTGTTGGGTTTATCCGTAGGATAAGCTCTGCTAACACTTCGTTCTACCCGACCTACTGGACTAATAATATCATGTCCGGATAATCAGTGATAAAAAAACCTTTTCCCTTCTGACCTTTTCTTTCCTCCTGCCTCCTGCCTCCTGCCTCCTGCCTTACCTCTTCCAAAGTGTAAGTATTCAACCGGACATGATATGATAACTAGAATGACTGATACTAAAATTCTACACCTAATTAATCGCCTCAGTTTCGGACCGACTCCAGGACAAGTTGAACAGATTAAAAATATTAGTATTGAGGTCTATATTCAATCTCAACTCAAACCTAATTCTATTCCCTATCCAAAAGTATTAACTCAAAAACTAGAATATCTCGATACATTGCCTTTCAAACCTGGTGAAATAATCACAGAATTACAAAACCTTCAACAAATAGGAAAAGAATTAAAATTAGACCAAAGAGGATTAAATAGAATCAAAAGACGCTTTGAACAAAAGATTTTTTTACAAGCTAGTAGAGGACGTTTTCTCCGCACTCTAGAAAGTCCGCGTCACTTACAAGAAGTTATGGTAGATTTTTGGTACAATCACTTTAATGTTTTTGGTCGTCAAGGATTAAATCGTTTATATTTCAGCTCCTACGAACAACAGGCAATTAGACCTCATGTTTTGGGAAAATTTAGAGAATTATTAGGTGCTACTGCTCATCATCCAGCCATGTTAATTTATTTGGATAATTGGCGGAGTCATCGGGGAAAAATTAATGAAAATTATGCTAGAGAATTATTAGAATTACATACTTTGGGTGTGGATGGAGGCTATACTCAAGATGATATTATTGCTCTAGCAAAGATTTTTACTGGTTGGGGTTTACCTCCTAATGTTAAAAGAGCTGAAGATTTAGATGGATTTTATTTTGATGAAAAACGTCACGAACCGGGAGATAAACTTTTTCTCGGACAAACAATTAAAGAAAATGGCATGGCTGAAGGTGAAATTGCTTTAGATATTTTGGCTAACCATCCTGCCACAGCTAAACATATTAGTTATAAATTAGCTCAAACTTTTGTGTTAGACCAACCGCCAGAATCTTTAGTTCAAAATTTAACTCAGATTTTTTTAGAGAGTGAAGGAGATATTTCTGAAGTATTAAAAACTCTCTTCAACAGTTCAGAATTTTGGCAAGTAGAAACACATAATAGTAAGTTTAAAAATCCTTATCATTTTGTAGCTTCTGCCATGAGAGCTATTGGTAACGAAGTTGATAATTTTCGACCTATTAATGGCATTTTAGACCAGTTAGGAATGCCTCTTTATGGTTGTGTTACTCCCGACGGTTATAAAAATACAAAAGAAGCATGGTTAAGCTCAGATACAATGATTCGACGTAGTAGTTTAGCCGTACCTTTATCTGGTGGTTTATTGGGTAGAGGTAAACCTATTAGTGCAGAAAAATTAATGGCAACTTTGGGTAATAATTTTTCTGCTCAAACTCTTGCAGTAATTGAAAATAGTTCTCCCGAATTGAGAGCAGCATTAATTTTTGGTAGTCCTGAATTTATGAGGTATTAAACAATTAATAATTAATAATTAATAATTAATAATTACGTCTCCTTGAAAACAGATATGATTGACTAAAAAGAGGCTTTAAACCTTAATTATTTGGTAAGAAGGAAGAATATTTGATTTTAGTCAAAGTCTAAAGTTATGAAAAAAACCATATTTTCCCTACTCCCTACCCACTTATTTATAACTATTCTAACCGGACATGATATAATTAGAAATCTTAGCGGACTTACCCCAATAATCTCCCTGAATTAGAGTATGCAATTGCCAATCAGTAGAAGTTTGAGAATAATCGCTACGGTAATGTCCGCCTCTACTTTCGGTGCGCCAAGCAGCACTTTTCAAGATTAAATAAGCAATATCGGTCAGATTGAAAGTTTCCGCAGCCAACCTCAGGTTTTGTTCAGCTCGATCAGAATTTAATTGCACTGTTTGGTTGGGTGTCGCCTTGAGTAAATATCCCATAATATTCAAATCAGTTAGTTGAGAACGCCAAATATTCAGTTGTGATATTCCATCTTCAAGTATTGCTTGAGAGCGAGAAATACCAGCACTTTCCCACATAAGTTTAGGTAAATTTTCTCTGATTGAGTTAACTTTCTCCATCTCGTTATCCCAATCCTGTTGTTCCCTCTTCACAGGGAGAGACGAATATCCAGGATCGTCATCACCATTAATCTTCGAGTTAACCGTTAACTGAGACAATTGAGCAGCAAAAACAATACATTCTAGTAGAGAATTACTCGCTAAACGATTAGCACCATGCACCCCTGTACTCGCAGTCTCACCGATAGCATATAGGCCGTCGATCGAGGTACAACTCTCCAAATTCGTAGCAATTCCCCCCATAAAATAATGAGCCACAGGAGCGATAGGAATAGGTTGTGTAAATAAATCAATCCCCCACTGTTGACACGCTTGAATAATACTAGGAAAACGTTCTCGCATCCTTTCGGCTTTTATCGGTCGCAAATCCAGGTAAACACAATAAGGATCGGGTTTCGTTTTCTGTAAGTGACTGAAAATAGCCCTACTGACTACATCCCTTGGTGCCAATTCTCCACTAGGATGATAATCAAAAGCAAAACGCTTTCCTTGGGAATCGACTAAATGCGCTCCTTCCCCTCGCACAATCTCAGTAACTAAAAACCGGGGAATTCCGCTTACTGTTAACGCTGTCGGATGAAATTGGAAAAACTCCGGGTCTCGAATTAAAGCTCCTGCACGCCAAGCCAGAGCAATACCATCTCCAGTAATGACTGTAGGGTTTGTGGTATGGCAAAAAACTTGACCGCAGCCACCAGTAGCTAAGACCACTGCAGCAGATCTAATCCAGCGTATACACCCCTGATTGAGAATACTTACCCCCTGACAATTCCCTGTCACTTCATTCAACCACAAACTCAAGGTAAACGCCTGGGAAAACACCTGGATGTTTTCGCGTTCCAAAACTTGAGACGTAAGTGTATCAATCAACACCTTTCCGGTAGTTTCACCAGAATGGAGGACACGGGGGCGTGAGTGTGCAGCTTCTAGCTCTTGGGCAAGTTTCTCACCATTGCGGTCAAAAGTTACTCCCATCTCTAGAAGAGACTCGATCGCAGCAGGAGCATTATCAGTTAAAAGTTTAACTGCTTCTGGTTCGCAAAGACCTGCACCAGCTTTGAGGGTATCTTCCCAATGGGACAGGGGAGTATCAGCAGGATCGACCGCTGCAGCAATACCTCGTGCCCAGCTACTTGCTCCGGTTTTCAGAGCATCTTTGGTTATTAAGCCCACTTGGAGGTGGTTAGGCAAACACAAAGCAGCATAAAGTCCTGCTGCACCAGAGCCAATAATTAGGACATCAAATTTGGAAGGAATACTTGGCATTTTCAATAATGAATAATGAATAATGAATAATGAATAATTACCTCTCCTTGAAAAGAAGAGGATTGACTCAAAAGAAAATTTTTATTTATTATCCCCTTAAAAGGGGAGGCTTTAAACCACAATTTTTCGGTAAGAAATTATATACAGAAATTTTAGGGTATTATATCAAATCCGGTTGAATACTTATTATATGAGATGGGAGGATGGGGAGATAGGGAGATGGGGAGATGGGGGGGGTTTATAGTTGTTTAACTTAAAAATGAGACGTTTTTTCGTCTGAAACTTCCTCAGAGCAAGAAAGCTTTGTCTCAATCTAAAGTTAAATTACTATAATACCCACCGTCAACGGCGATGCTTAAAATTGTTTGGGGTTATCAGACACGAAGTGGCTCTTCGTTGACTATCCCCATACAATTTTCCCTTCTTCCTTCTTCCTTCTTCCTTCTTCCTTCTTCAAGCAATTGTGCCAAAACAGGATTCTCTTAAGCAAACTCCTTTACTCACTTCTCGATCGTCTATTGTTAAAATAGCCTCCCTATATTCCAAACTGAGTTTACTTTCCATCGCTGATGTTCGATTTCGCAGAATGGTAGACCAAGTTGCAAAACCTATATCAAAGCTCAGGTCATACATTTTGTTTTGAATGGACGCATGAACACTTGTTTTGCCATGATCAGACTTTTCTCCGCGCAACCATTTTTCTTTTTGGTAAGCATTTAGGAAATTGAAATGATTGTTTCTTTCTTGACCAAATGTGCCATCCGCGCTCCAGATAATCCCGTAATCTGGGAAAAACGCATAAACAAAATGGTAGCCCCAAAACCTCGGATAATTACCCTCATAAATTTTGCAATACCCTTCTGCTTTTTTAGTACCACTTTCTGTATGGACTGTGCATTGAAGTTGTGGTTGATGGATAACAGAACGCTGATTTTCTTCACCAGGAACCCCCCAAGTGAATTGAGCTGTAACTTCAAATTGCACTTCTAGATTAGCTTCTGGCAAACAAATCCTTCCGGTTTGATTATTTTTTTCGATAGAGATATGGGGATTTAAGCTTCTTTGTTCCGAGGTATTAATCAGCTCCCGGGAATTACCCTTAGTGTCACTCCACCAGGCTGAGTAATGCTCAAGAGTTTTGGTTTTGAAATGTCTAAGAGCAAGGAGAGAGCCATCTTCGAGAAAGAAATGGTATTGCTCATTGTAAACAGAAGTGAAAACAGAAAAATAGGTTTCAGGTATTAGATGTATCTGTGCAACACTAGGTTTTTTGGCCACTATCAATGCTCCACCAATGCTACCTCCTTGAAACATATCCCTACCAACTTGATACAATCGACTGCGATGTTCAAAAATGTCTTCACCGAAGAGTTTGATTGATTCTTCTTTTGATTCGGTAAATTTCTGATAGCGTTCTGCTTTACAACGTTTCCATCCGGTTGTTAAATCAATAAAACAAATGTCAGTAAACCCTGCACGTTCAAAGTGATGTCGGTAGGTTTCACGGGTTGGCACGTAAGCAGATTTAAACACTTCTCTGAGAGTGGTTTTTACCTCTGGTGTCAGGGTACAATTGGCAACGTAATCTTCAACATAAATGTAGCCATTTTCTTTCAAAGCGCGAAAACAAATTTCAAGGACTTTTTCACGCTCTTCAATGTGTAATAAAGAGAGAAAGGAAATGATGTTGTCAAATGAATTGGGTAATAGGGAATCAATGATTTGGGAACTGAGAACATTGCCAGTGAGGTATTTGATGCGCCGATCAAGTCCCATCCGTTGGGTGAGTTCTTGGGCAATTTCACTAAAGTCTTGTCTTAATTCCACACATTGGAGCTGACATCCAGTTTTATAACTAATATATCGAGCTGGCCCACCTACACCACTTCCTATATCCAAAACACGAGAGTTGGAATTGAGTGCTAAATAATCAATGGCGCGATCGCAAGCTTGACTACCAAAGTAGTGATATTGATCCAAATGACCCAAATCTAGCAAGTCTTGAATTTCTAAAGCTCCGGTAGCTTTTCCTTTTTGCTTAAGAGCTTGACGAATACTATAAATGCGCCAATTGTAAAGTAAGGCTGCGTCTTGTGAGGAAGAAGATTGATTCTCCAATCCCGGTAATGTCATAATTACTTTATGGTAATAACATATCTAAATTTGAGTCATGGTTAGATCGGAGGATGTTTTAAAATTGACCTCTCACAGACTTTTTAAAACATCCTCTAGGATTTAGACACTGGACAACATTTGTTTCTGTTTAACAGCGGAAATTTGCGCTGATAGCTCCAACATCCGTTGCATGGGCTTGAGTGCAGCAATCCGAATGTCTTCTGGTATAGTGATTTCCGGCCCCCGATTTTTCATTGCTAAATATAACTTTTCCAAAGTATTCAAGCGCATGTGGGGACATTCGTTACATGCACAGGTCGTTGCTGGTGCAGCAATAAATTGCTTTTGTGGCATATGCTTTTCCATTTGATACAGAATACCAGGTTCAGTGCCCACGATAAATTTATCCGCAGCACTTCGCTCACTATACTCAAACAAAGCCCTGGTTGAACCGATGAAATCAGCATGGCGCAACACTTGCTCTTCACATTCGGGATGAGCAATAAATTCTGCTTGAGGATGTTCTATTTTCAGTTGTACAATCTTCTTTTCCGAAAAGATTTCATGAATCATACAACTCCCATCCCACAGTACTAAATCTCTACCAGTTTGTTCACTCACATAGCGACCAAGATTTTTATCAGGAGCAAAAATAATTGGCTGATCTTTGGGGATTTGATTAACAATCTCTACCGCATTAGAGCTAGTACAAATAATATCGCTCATGGCTTTAACTGCAGCAGAGCAGTTAACGTAACACACCACTAAATGGTCTGGATGGGCAGCTTTGAAAGCAGCAAATTCTTCAGGAGGACAACCATCAGCCATAGAGCAACCGGCATCTAGATCGGGTAATAATACTAACTTGTTGGGGTTAAGAATTTTGGCAGTTTCTGCCATGAAATGGACTCCAGCAAAAACGATTACATCAGCATCTGTAGTAGCAGCTTGCCGAGATAAAGTTAAAGAGTCACCCAAATAGTCAGCAATATCCTGAATATCTGGCTCTTGATAGTAGTGAACTAAAATAACTGCATTTAGCTCTTGCTTAAGAGCTTCAATAGCTCCGAATAAGTCATCTGGAATAGAGTTAAAGTCTGTATTTGTTTTTTTTGATTCCGTTATAAACATAGTTAGGTATCTTTAGAAACTATTTGTCAAATAAATATTAGGAGGTTTCCGGGTTTTGAGCGCAAGGCCATCGCACACAAAACACAAATCACTATAGCTTGACATCCTCCCGACGTTGACCTGCACCTGCAGCGCGGGATTCCCATCCATCAAAACAACCGAAGTTGAATTGGCTCAGGGCGGGTAGACGACTCATCGCCATCAACTACCTTTTTACGGGTAGAATTACGTCGGCTCCTCGTCTTGTTTAACGTCTCGGACTGCCCGCCCGCGACGACAGCCTCCTGCGGAGGAGCTACGCTAACAAAAAGTGATAGTTGTAAAGGATTCTCAAGTGCCTCTTTCAGAGGAGCTTCGCTTTCAACAATTTCCTCAACCTTGGTTATCGGTTGAGTTGTTTCTGCAATGTTTCACTAACAACCCATACGAATATTGATAGCAGCATTAACATCTCTATCATGAAATTGGCCACAATTTAAACAAGTCCACTCTCTTACATTTAGTTCTTTCTTGCCTCCTCTCAAACCACAATATGAGCATTTTTGGCTTGTTGGCTCCCATCTATTTATAACCCTAAATTCTCTACCATATTTTTCACATTTTGTCTCAGTTAAAGTCCTAAATTGTCTCCAACCTAAATCACTAATTGCTTTAGACAATTTACGATTTTTAACCATACCTGAGACCTTTAAATCTTCAAGTACAATTGTGTCGTATTTCTTGACTAAATTAGTAGACAATTTATGAAGGAAGTCTGTACGAATATCCTTGATTTTGGCGTGCAGTCTAGCTATTTTCAGTCTGCGTCTTTCACGACGTTTACTGCCTGGCTCACTCTTGGCAAACTTTCTCTGAAACTTAGCTAACTTTTTCAAGTTCTTTTTAAGAGGTTTAGGAGCTAATATTTTCTCTCCATTGCTCAATGTTGCAAAAGTTGATATGCCTAAATCTATTCCGATTGAATTATCAGTTTTAGGCAAAGATTCAGGATTAATTTCTACAACAAAACTAGCATAATATCTATTAGCTGAATCTTTAACTATAGTCATAGATGTAGGCTGGCTTGGCAATTTTCGCTTACCAACTATTTTAATCTTGCCTACTTTTGGTAGATAGATTTTATCTTGGCCTATCTTATAATTAGCTCCTACAAACCTTGCAGTTTGCTTTGACTTTCTACTTTTAAATCTAGGCGGTTTCACCTTAATCCCTTTTCGTTTACCTTTGCAACTATTGAAAAAGTTTTTGTAAGCTTGGTCTAAATCTTTGAGAGACTGTTGTAATGGAGTTGAAGCAACTTCTTTTAACCAAAGCAATTCTCTTTTAGCTTGTGTTATGAATTGTTTGGTCTCTTCAACATAGCTTGGTCTCTTAACACCATTAGTATACAGTTGATTACAATGAGCTAAACTTTGATTCCAAACATATCTGCAACATCCAAAAAGTTGATTAAACTTCTTGATTTGGACATGATTAGGGTAGATGCGATATTTATATCTGGCTTTCAATGTTTTCGACCTATTATTAACACGCTCGTAGTTTTATTATAGCATGGGTTGGCTTTCCCATCCCTCCGCTCCCCTTCGGGAGAGCGCGGGATGAATGCCAACATTAGATAAATCAGAATTTGACTCTGGCCACAAGGACAAGAAATTTTCATTAATTTTACTATAATGAATAGGCTTATTAGAAATTTACACTACTTTTATTTAACTTTTTTTACAAATTTTTACAAAAAATCTCTGAAGAATTATAGAAAAGTGGTGACATACTCCCACACTAAGCTGACGCTATAGTGTGGGCTTCTCGTTTCGCAGTCCCGGTACCCCGTCGGACAAGCGCGTGCTTTAAGGACGTCTGGGCCCTGCCGCCCTATTTTTTATATTTATCGCCGCGTTGACATCGCGGTCTATTACTATACCGCAGTGCGGACAAGAATGAGTTCTTTGGGATAATTCTTTCGGGACTTTTTCACCACAATTTGAGCAATCTTGGCTAGTATTTCTGGGGTTTACCCCTATTGTTTTCACCTCCAGCATTTGCCTCTTTTCCTACGGAATGCTTCGCAAACAGAGGAGCTGCGCTAACAGCTTTGACAGTTAAAATAGTTAAAAATTGACCCCCAAATCGCATCATTAATTGATTTACTTAATCGAGTTAAGGATCGAATGGCCAACTATATTCTGGATATTGCAGAAGCACGGTTTTCTATTATAGCATTTCTCTGATTTATATCAAATCTAGTTAAACAGTTATAGTCAGGAGTCAGGATAAGAGAGAATCACAAAGATTTAGTAGTTATGAGGATTCAATAATTTTTTTATGTCCAATTTCCCCGGATTTGATATTATAAGGTACAATCGCGATCGCGCATTCATGCAACAAAGCCCAAATAAATCCTAAATTTTATTGAGATACAATAGTAGAAAAATTATGCTCATAGGTAAATGCAGCAAATTTTAGGAAATGTGAGGCACAGTTTAAAACTAATCTATAATTTTGATTCATATCATGTCCGTTGGGGCGCGTTTGTGTAAAAGTTAGCGTGGATATCTATAGGGAATTTAAGTTTTTTTCTTGTCTTAAGCCTTCCTACCTGTTGCCTGTTGCCTGTTGCCTGTTGCCTACCTTTGCTATACAATACCGATGCTACCGGACATGATATCATTCCTTGTTCTCTCTCTTGCTACGCATTCCTTTGTGTCTACTGCCGCCGAGGCGGGTTCGCACCGCTGTTCTCTGTTTCCTAAAAGCATAAAACTTTGTACCTTCATAAACTCGAAAACTTCTGTATGTCTAATCGAAAAACTATACATCAATTAATTGCTCAAATTTCCCACAATACTCTAACTATATTTATGGGAGGTCAATTTATCCTTCCTTCTTCCTTCTTCCTTCTTCCTTCTTCCTTCTTCCTTCCTTCTTCCTTCTCCCTAATTACTCAAAATACAGAAACAAAAGACTCAAATTTGGATGCTGCTCAAAAAGCTGTTCGAGAAGGTCTCCAATTGTTTAAACAACAAACAGCAGAATCTCAACAACAAGCAATAGAAAAATTTCAAGAGGCAGCAAAACTATATCAAGCAGCAGGTGATGAGGCAAGAGCTGCTAATTCTCTTAACATGATTGGCTTAGTTTACTATTCTTTAAGTAACTATCAAAAATCTCTAGAATATTATCAAAAAGTTCTCTCTTTGAGGGAAAAACTTAACCACAAAGAAGGAAAAGCTTATGTATTAGCTTCTATTGGCATAGTTTATTCTGACCTTGGAGAAAAACAACAAAGTCTAGATACTTTTAACCAATCATTGCAACTATTTCGAGAACTAAAAAATCTCACTCAAGAAGCTTTTATACTTCGTCAAATTGGCATGGTTTACTTTAGTTTGGGGGAAATAGAAAAGGCTCAAAATTCCTTCGACCAAACCCTGAAAATTCAAAGAGCAGAAAATGATACAGAAGCTGAAGCAGACACTCTTCAAACTTTAGCTATGATTTATGTTCAATTAGGAGATAATCAGAAAGCTAGCCAATATCTTAACCAAGCTCAAGCACTGCAAAATTCAACACCAAATAATGACTCTCAAACAGACAGCTCTAATACAGAAAATTTGTTTGTTCTCCCCACTACGATAGAAGAACATAAAACCAGAATAGATGCTTTGAAAAAACAATTATCAAAATATCAACAAACAGGAAATCGTGGAATTCAGGGAGATACTCTTTATCAAATAGGGATAATTTATGCCAACCTGGGAGATAATCAACAAGCACTTAATTATTACCAGCAAGCATTAGAAATTCAACGTGAAGTTGGTAATCCAGAACGGGTTGCTTCTACCCTCAATAATATTGGGGAAACTTATCTTTCATTGGGAGATTATCAAGATAGTTTGAATATCTACAACGAAGCCAGAAAATTACAAAATCAAATCGGCGATCGCTCTGGGGAAGCTGATACTATTAGCGCTATTGCTACATTCTACGAATATCTGGGAGATTATCAACCCAGTCTGGAGTCTTACCAACAAGCGTTAGCAATATTTCGCGATGTCGGCAGTCTTCTAGGACAAGCTCAAACCCTTGACTCTATTGCCACAATTTACAGAATACAAGAAAAATATAAACGCGCCCTCAAATCAGCTCAAGAAGCTGAAGAAATATGGGAAAAACAAGGAAACAATTATGGGCAAGTTTCTACCCTTAGCACTATAGTTAGAATTTATGAAGATAAGTCAGACTATGAACCTGCTCTGGCAGCAGCAGATAAAATTCTGTCTTTGGGAGAAAAATTTCAACAGACCTTTCACAACGCTATCGGTCTCGCTCTCAAAGGTAAAATATATCTGGCAATGGAAGACTATGAGAAAGCACTAACATCTTATACTGAAGCATTAGAAATCACTCGTAATATCGGGAACCGTAAACTTGAAGCTCCCATCCTGGATAATATTGGCAACATTTACAAATCCTCAGACAAACCAACTAAAGCGATAGACTCATATCAACAAGCATTAACTTTGTGGGAACAATTAGGCGATCGCCCAGGAGAAATCAAAACCCGCTTTTTTATTGCCGAAACACAACGCAACCAAGGCAACCTTACTATTGCGTTAGAAACAATAGAAGCAGCTCTGGATATTGTCGAATCTCAACGTACCAAAATTGCCAGCTCAGAATTACGCGCTTCCTATTTCGCAACAGTACAAGATTATTATGAATTCTATATCGACTTATTAATGGAGTTGCACCAACAACAACCAAACAAAGACTATGAAGGCAAAGCATTACAAGCCAACGAAAGGTCTCGTGCCCGTACTTTATTAGAAATTCTCACAGAAGCAAACGCCGATATTCGTCAGGGAGTAGACCCAGAATTATTACGACAGGAAAAACTATTGCTGCAACAATTAGAAGCATTGGAAGAAAGACGAGTTAAGTTACTTAGTGGAGAAACTATTCCGGAACAAATAAAAGCTATTGAGCAAGATAGAGAAACTATTCTGAGACAGTACCAACAAACTCAAGCTCAAATTCGCGCCACCAGTCCCCGTTATGCAGCACTCACCCAACCGCAACCATTGACATTAAACGAAATTCAGAAAAAGGTATTAGATGATGAAACTTTACTGCTGCAATATTCTCTAGGGGAAAAACGCAGTTATTTGTGGGCCGTCAGCAAAACAGAAATCAATAGTTATCAACTACCCCCACGAACAGAAATTGAAAAAGCTGCTCTAGAATTTCGACTAACTATTACCGACTCACGCGAGCGAGGAAATATACCCAAAGTTGATACTACTACCGATGCGCTGAGTAAAATTCTCCTCGAACCCGTTGCCGATAAATTGAAAGAAAAACGTTTGCTGATAGTCAGCGATGGAATGTTGCAATATATTCCCTTTGCCGCCCTATCTCTTCCCGCAACTACTTCTGAAGATGCAGGTTATCAACCGTTAATAGTCAACCATGAAATTATTAACTTACCTTCAGCTTCCACAGTAGCAATTTTACGACAGGAAACTGCCACTCGGCGACCAGCACCGAAAACTGTAGCTATTATTGCCGACCCAGTTTTTAATCCAGAAGATGAGCGGGTGTCGGGAGTGAATGCAACATCAACAGCATCTATTTCTCAGATGACAAGAGCAGCAAGAGATGTGGGGATAAAATGGGAACGTTTGCCAGGAACACGCGAAGAAGCAGAAGCAATAATGGCTTTAGTGCCAGAAGGGGAACGCACTGAGTCTTTTGACTTTCAGGCTAATAGGGAAACTGTTAACAGTCGAGAGTTGGGAAAATATCGCATTTTACATTTAGCCACCCACGGGTTTGCCAACAGCCAGAAACCAGAGTTATCAGGAGTGGTAATGTCGTTAGTGAATAAAAATGGTAGTTGGCAAAATGGTTTTTTGCGGTTGAATGATATTTATAACTTGAGTCTTCCTGTAGAGTTGGTAGTATTGAGTGCGTGTCAAACTGCCTTGGGAAAAAATATTCGGGGAGAAGGTTTAGTAGGTTTAACTCGGGGGTTTATGTATGCAGGAACACCAAGGGTTGTAGCTTCGTTGTGGCGTGTGGATGATGTGGCAACAGCAGAGTTAATGTCCCAGTTTTATCAGGGAATGTTGGAGGATGGTTTTTCTCCCGTGGAAGCATTGCGGGAAGCACAGTTGCAATTATTGCAGGAGGAGGGGAGTAAGAGTCCTTATTATTGGGCGTCGTTTACGTTGCAAGGTGAATGGCATTAACGAAGTCATATCATGTCCGGTAGCATCGGTCTTGTATAGTAAATAGGCAACAGGCAACAGTTCCGGAAAGCAACAGGCAAGAAAAAAACTTAAATTTCCTGTAGATATCCACGCTAACTTTTACACAAACGCGCCCCAACGGATGATATCAGAAGTCAGAAGTTAACCCACCCCTCGCCCCTCCCCCTCCCAGGAGGGGAATGTAGGGAGATGGTGAAGAAGGAGGCAAATTTCCACCTTTTCCCCTATTCTATTTCTCTAGCTCCTAAGTTCTGAGTCGGTTCTCCTGACATCATATCATGTCCATTGGTATCGGAGCGTGTATAAAGTTGGGGAAATATCTAGCGCCATTAATGGTTTTTCCTTCTTCCTTCTTCCTTCTTCCTTCTTCCTTCTTCCTTCTTCCTTCTTCCTTCTTCCTTCTTCCTTCTTCCTTCTTCCTTCTTCCTTCTTCCTTCTTCCTTCCTTATTGAGATGCACCCAAAAATTGAGCTTGTTGAATCCATTTTTGAACCAGATCGACAGTGGGACAAAGGTCACGTCTTTGCATAGTTGATACCTGTAATTTTAGGATTTGTTGGTGTAACCTATGGATAGGTATTTGAGCTAGTTGAGTAACTGAAGCAATACCAGCATGAAGCAGAAGTCCACAGTATTGACAGCCAATACTAGGAACTCTAGCTAAGTCTGCTAATGCCACCCATTTCTTGATATATTGAAGATGAATTTGTAGTTGATTTGCTAGGGTTAATTTTTGTTGGGGAGTGTGGGTTATTTCTAGTAGTTTTCTCGTAGTAGTAATGCCATATTCTATTAGTAATTGTTGGTGTTGTTTACTTAAGCCTGGTAATTTTTCAATAGACCAGTTTTGAGATTTTATTGATTGTTTTTTTTGTGTTATTTTCATGTTAATTTTTTCTTTTTTTCAGCTTTGAGCAAATAATAATTTGAGTTTTTTTATTCGTACTTATTATTTTCATATTGCGATATTTCATCACTATGTAATACCATACCAAGCCTGAAAACTTGGGAAATATACTTTTTATTTCTTTCAAATCTTCTTCTTTCTTGCTTCTGGCTTAATTGCGAGCAAGATGCTGATACTACTTATCATACCAATGCAGCTAGACTTATATATAACTTCTAAGCACCAATCTAATACCAATTACCATGCATTAATTCTATACTGAGGTATCACTTCAATTATTAAATAATTAACACATACATAATCACTTTTTTGATGATTATTATCTGGTTAGCATTAGTTATTATACCAATTCCCATGCATTATTGCTATACTTGGGCAATACTTCAGTTGTCAACTGATAGGTACAAGCAAAATCACTTTGCATGCTAATTTCAGCTTGCGTTAATGTTAATTATTCTGATGTTTGCTTCCCCTCCACGGTCGGGCCCCGCGGGTGGGTCCACTCCCCCACTCCCCTATTTCCCCTGCTCAACAAAGTGTAGAAAAGTTTTTGAGAAATGGTATTATTATGTTTACTTCCCCTCCAGGGAGGGGGAGGGGCGAGGGGTGGGTTCACTCTCTGTACGGACGTTGCATGCAACCTCTCTACTTACTCCACCTCCAGGGAGGGGTTAGGGGTGGGTCCCCTGCTCAACAAAGTGTAGAAAAATTTTTTAGAAATGGCATTAAGTAGGGCTTGCTGATTAATTATCAAACCATTGCTAGGTAAAGGTTTGAGCCTTCTTTGATTCCCCAAAAGTGCGTTGGTTTTAGTCTAAAACCCTCAAAAAGGCACGCATAAAAGGCAAACCTTCGGACAGAAAAATCTTAGGACAAAACGCCCGCTCCTACCTCTTCACTCATTCCCTTTTCTCCCCTCCCCTCCTGGGAGGGGGAGGGGCGAGGGGTGGGTTGGGAGGGGTCAGGGGTGGGTTGTCTCCTGTCTTCCCCTCCAGGGAGGGGGAGGGGCGAGGGGTGGGTTGTCTCCTGACTCCTACTCCTACCAAAAGACTTTATTCAGCAAGCCCAAAGTATTCGTAGCAAACATCAATGGAACTCCTATTAAAGAGTTGATTGTAATGTGAAGCTCTATAAATCTACAGCAGTTATTATCTAAATATTCAATTCTAGTAACTTATAACTTAGTTGATGGTAAAAATATATTTATACTCACAAATATATTTAACTAATTGCTCTCTGGAGTGACAATAATCATAATAAAAAATACGATCGACTTTACTTCATAATCTTCAAGATTGTACAAACATTCTACTGTTTCTTTGAACTGCTTTAATACCTAAAGTAGCCATTCGTGAAATCATAGTTATTAAATTTTCTCGAGCTAGTTCTTGTTGCCAAATCCATCCTTCTCTAGTAGTAGAATATAGAGGAGGGAGACGGTTGAGAGTATAAGCAATTACATCCACTTTATTAATAGATATTAATAGATCGTTGGGTAATCTTTTAAGTTGCCGTTCTATTTCTACAGTTGCTAATGGAATCATAGCATTAGATTCATGTAATATAGGTTTTTGGCGATCGATTATTGCTTTTTTATCTGCAAAAGATGGGTGGAGTGGAGTGGAAAAAACTTTATTGTTTCTTTGAGCTGCTTTAATACCTAAGCTCACTACTCTAGAAATCATATCTGCTAGTTTTTGTGACCTTTGCTGTTGCCATATTTTTCCTTTTTGTGTTGTAAAATACATCGGTGGTAATCGATTTAGACTATAGGCGGTCACATCAGCTTTATTGATAGAGTCAACTATTTCTCGTGGTAATTTTTGTAACTGTTTTTCTATTTCTAAAATAGTTAGAGATTCCATCGCATTACGAAAAGTTGATGTTAAAAGTGACTGACTCATATAATTACTCCTGATGATCGAGTTTTAATTAGCATTATAAATAATCACGAGTTTGATGCAGAAATGTTGTCTGCAATGTTCTTATACCATTTTATGGAATTCATACATAGAGTGTGTAATATCATGTCCGGATAATTGAACATCTCCAGAAAAGAGGGAGTAGGCAGTAGACAGTAGGCAGCAGGGAACCCACCCCTCGCCCCTCCCCCTCCCTGGAGGGGAAAGAATTGATAATTTATGTGTGATAATTGATTTGATTTTTGATTTTTACCAGATGTCTATTAGTGATGAAAAAATTTTCTCCTCTTCTTCTTTCCCCCTCATTTCCTCTTCTTCCTTCTTCTTCTTACCTGCTGACTCCTGAGGACTGACTCCTCTCTCGTTATAGTCTAAATCCTTGATCTAATAAGATTTAGTCAATATTGTAAAAGAAGTTTTCAAATCCGGAGTTGGTATAAGACGTACTTCAACGACCCAGGGTTGCACCACTCACTTTTATTAGATCCGGTTTCCCTTTTACCAAATCTTTTTATAGAACCCAAATAGGACTGCTATAGTAACTCTGTAATTATAGCGAATAAGTTGCTACAAAACTTCTAATTTTCACTAATTATTTGTTGGGCTTAATTTGAAGTTTTTAGTTAAAGTCAGCTTAAGATAAGATTATCTTGTTCCTATTAACACTCAAAAAAAATCTGCCCAGCCGAGCAGATTTATACTGTCAACATCTACTTTTTGGAGGTTTCTACCATCCTTCAAATAATCATACCAATATTTTGCATCTTGATAAGAATAGTTTAATTATTGTTATATTTTTATCATAAACTATAATCATAATTGTGTTAAAAAGATTTTAAATAGAGGGTATAACCCCTCATTACTGCTAATTAAAGCTATAATCAAAACAATCTAGAAGGGTAGCAAATTGATGTTTATCTGGTTGTAAAACCGTATTTCTACTTAATAAAAATGCTTTTATTCCTACATTAATTGCACCCTCATAATCGGCAGTTAAACTATCTCCAATATGCACAACTTCTTCAATAGCACAACCACATTTTTGTAAAGCAGCGACAAATATTTTTCGATCAGGTTTAGCTGCTCCTACTTCTGTAGAAATGGTCACATTATCAAAAAAATCTGCTAATTTCAACACTGCTAAAACTGGATAAAGTCGAGAATCAAAATTAGACAAAACGGCTAACTTGATTCCACAATCGCGCCACTTTGTTAATGCAGGTTTCACATCAGGATAAACAAACCAAGGTGCAGCAGTAGCAAAATGATTGTAAAGTTCCCTAAAAAAACTCCTGAAATCAGAAAACTGCTCAAATACTCCCAGTTCTTTGTAAGTTGCAGTAGCGACCTCACACCACCATTCAAACTCCAATTCTGGTATTTGAGTAGACTCCACCCCAGGAAATGCCATCGGTGGAGCAGTTTTAAAACTTTCAAAAAAAGCTGCATTTACAACGGGAGGCGAAACATCAACTCCCCACTGACTGGCAAATTGTTGATAAATCTCACCTACACTACCACGTACACCAAATAAAGTGCCAACAGCATCAAGCAAAATAACTTTAGTCATATTTAAGAAGGAAGAGGGAAGAAGGAAGAAGGAGGGGGAAGGAGGAAGTAAGAAGGAAGGAAAAACATTGATTATTGATATTCCGTTGTTTGAGATATTCCATAAGTCAACAGTAGTAATGGCAGAAGAAGGAGGAAGTAAGAAGGAAGGAAGAACATTGATTATTGATATTCCGTTGTTTGACATATTCCATAAGTCAATAGCAGTAATGATAGTTGCTATATATATCATTAAATGGTAGATAATACTATGTCCAGATGATTAGTGTAATAAAAATGTTCGACTGAAACGGTCTTGCAGGAAGATCCCAAATTTCTGCTCCGTTTCCAGTATTAAACCTTAAATTTACACCTACCATCTACTACCTACCACCTACCACCTAAGAACTTTATTAATTAATTGTTGAAAAACTTGATAGCGCCTCTTGAATGGGATTAACTATCCAGTTGAAAGCAACTTTCATTTGATGCTCCAAGGTTGGTAAGCGATACAAATAAACTAGACGTCTTGCCAAATGTGCTACCTGACCATCCAATTTAATTCCTAAACTGGTAAGAGTCGCGTTGTCAAGTCCCAATGCCATCATTTCACCCAATGGTTGATAACGGAATGGTAACAAAGGTCGCCCAGTTATAGATGCCCAGATATTCCAGGCAACATAATCAGATTGTTGTATCGCTACTTGAGCAGTGGTGGGTACTTTTTGTCCGTCTGCATCTTGGCAGTCTGCTAAATCTCCGAGAGCAAAGATTTGTGTATTGTCTTGCACTTGTAGAGTTGCACTGGTTATTATTTGGTCGCGCTGATTTTTTTTCAATGGTAATGACTTTACTACTGGGGCGACTTTTGTACCCACTGTCCACAAAACAATATCTACAGGAATGGTATCAACTTGCCCTTTATACTTTAAGGAAATTTGATTAGCTTCGATAGACTCAATTTCTGTTTCTAAATCAATCCAAATATTTCTTTCAGACAATGCTTGAGAAGCTGCTTCCCGATTAAATTCTGGGGATGTTCGCAAAATCATGTCACTAAGTTCTACTAATCTAATTCGCCCCTTTTCTTGCAAACGGTCTGCTAATTTACAGGCTAATTCTACCCCGCTATAACCACCCCCAGCGATGGCGACCCGAATTTTTTCCCGGTCCGATGCTTCCAAAACTCGTAACTTTTCTTGGAGACGGTAAGCATCATCAATGGTGCGGAATGGGATTGCATATTCGGCGGCACCTATTACCATTTCCATTGGTGTTTCACCTCCCATAGCTAAAACGAGGCGATCGTAACTGAATGCTTGACCGTTTTCTAGTTTTACTTGTTGTTGGTTGATATCAATTTCAGAGACAACACCTTGACAAAAACGAATGTTGGTGTTGGTGAATAACTCTTCAAATGGCGGAGCTATTTCCCAGGTTTGTAATTCCCCGGTCACAAGTTCATATAATAGTGGGGCAAAGAGAAAGCGATCGCGTTGGTCTATCAGAATTATTTCGGGTTTTTCTGAAGGTTGCCAGGGAAACTGGATGAGGCGAAGGGCGGTATAAAGTCCACCAAAGCCACCACCAAGGATACAAATGCGCTGAGATTTGTCAGTCATAGTTAAGTAAGGGAAGTTAATATTAGGTCACTTCTTTATAGGATAGCAATATCGGAAGGAAGAAGGAAGGAGGAAGAAGGAAGGAGAAAAAACATAGCTCTTCAACAATTAATTATTAATTATTAATTATTAATTATTAATTATTAATTATTACCTCTCTTTGAAAAGAAGAGAATATTCCTTATGTCAAGCCTCATTATTGCAGAGGTACTGAAGTCCGCAGTTCCTCCGGAGAAGGAAATCGAATCTGGAGATGTCTAATCTTCATCTTCATCTGGCGGTCTAGTAATAACATCAAACAAGATTTTTGCTAAATCATTTTTCTCATCAATTTCTTGAACTTCCTCACTTATTGCCTTAGCTTTTACCAAATCACCCATCTTCGCAATAATTAATCCCGAAGCAGCATAAGCTGTAATCAAAAGATTAATTTGTTGCTCATTTTTTCGACTAGCTAATATAGTTTTTACCTCTTGCCAATTATCCGGTAAATTTTCCCGTTTTTTCACTTCATCAATTACCTTATGAGCCAATTGTAGCGACATTTTCATATTATTTTTATAGAAAAAATAACGATAAGCACCTATCAAAATATCCAGATTTCCATCAGTCTTAGCCAAAGCTTGATTAATATAATTTTCCGATGTCTCAGTATCCTCCCAATTTTCCACCGCCAACATTAATAAATTTTTGACATCTTCAGGCACATCATACCAGGAAAACTTATTTTCTTGAACTTGCATTTGTTAAACCTAATAACTATCGGTCGTAATTACCTTAAACTAGAAAAAATTGAAAATCTGCTAATCTTAATAACATTTTTACTTCTCTCTTCTTTTCAAGGAGAGGTAATTATTAATTATTAATTATTAATTGTTGAAACCACTTTTTGGTAAACCATATATAAATCGTCGGCAGTCACCTCTTTCAACTTAAACCCTGCCGCTTTCATTGTAGGCTTTTTTTTGCCCCAAATTTACCGAATTATTAATAATTAATAATTAATAATTAAATAATTCGCGCCTTGAAGCCTCCCCTTTCAAGGGGAAAAAAGCGGTCGAGAGATGGCGAGGTCTCGGAGCCATATCCAATCGACCAAGAAAAGAAATAATATTTCCTGATATTCAATTCCGTAACGGTTTTAACCTTCTTGTAATTATCAATTATCCATTATCAATTATCAATTAATGAAATATTACCTGTCCGGACATAAACTTGACAGTGCTGTGTAGGGATTTGCTCCCAGTTTCTCCACACCTCCGGATATCGGCCCATGATGCAACTTTTAGGTTTTTTTTAGCGATATAGTTTTTACCCAAGGGCTCCATATAAGTACCTCAGTACCTCAGCCAAATTATTTGGACTAGGTTATTATACAATTAGTTGGTGTTATTTCAAGATTTGGCAACAAAAGTCAAGGGGAGATGAAATGACCAACAATCAATTACGAATTTAAGTTATAAGCAAGACAACCATGTTGATTTGGCAATTGCAAGCTTGATGCAAGAAACCATCAAACAGAAGAAAAAATCTTATACTAGGGTTATTTCCACTTAATCACAACTCTAAAATCTAAAATTACTATGTTTATTCCTGTAGGTTTTGAACAAAAATCAATCGTCACCTCCCACGGTAGAATGGTTTACTACACCAACGAAAAAACACCTTGGAAAACTGACACCGACAACATCGACGATTTGCCAACCCTAGTATTTTTTCACGGTTTCGGTGGTGGGTCATCTGCTTACGAATGGTCAAAAGTTTACCCCGCCTTCGCCTCAGAATACCGCATCCTAGCTCCCGACTTAATTGGGTGGGGGCGATCGGAACATCAGGCACTAGATTACAAAGTAGACGACTATATAACAACAATTATCGAATTTTTAGAACAAACTTGTCAATCTCCCACCAGAGTTATCGCCTCTTCCCTGACTGCAGCAATGATGGTGAGAGTAGCGATCGCCCGTCCGGAATTATTCAAGTCTCTCATATTGACAACTCCCGCAGGTTTATCTGACTTTGGGGAAAACTACACCCGCAGTTTTTTCGCTCAATTGGTGAGTACGCCAATATTAGACCGTCTGCTTTACAGTGGAGGTGTTGCCACCCCAGGAGGAATTAGAAGTTTCTTGGAAACCAGACAATTTGCTAATCCCAAGTTAGTTTTTGAAGAAATTGTGGAGGCATATTTAGAGTCAGCAACTCAACCTAATGCTGAGTATGCAGCTTTATCTTTTGTGCGAGGAGATTTGTGTTTTGACTTATCTTTATATATGAGTCAATTAACTATTCCGACGGCAATTATTTGGGGCAAAAAGTCGGAGTTTACAGGTCCAGAAATCGGTCAACGTTTAGCAGATTTAAACCGTCAAGCTGTGAAGATTTTTCAAACATTAGAAAATGTGGGTTTAACGCCTCAATTGGAAGTTCCAGCGGTGACTATTGGGTTAATTAAAAAGTTTTTGAAACAGTTGGATGAAGTTCCCGTTGGTGTAGTGTAGGTTGGTTAATTTAGGGGTAGGTTTTGATTTAACTTTCAACCTGCCCCTAATACCATAGTTAGAACAAGTTTTAGAACTAGGGAACCATCTATCAACTAGGAAAACCACTATGTTTAGGCTCAAAGTTTTATTTGGGGGAAAACTGCGAAGACGATTGTTTGAAAACTAAGCAGTTGAGTTGTTCATTCAATGCGCTATGCTTAATCTTATGATACAGAATGCTCAACCCGAAAGTTATCAAATAGACATCTAGTCTTCCCCTCTCGTGGAAGTAATCTGCGATCGCCTACTTCATGTAACAAAGTCCCTCAAACCTACAACCTATAACCTATCACCTTCTTCCCAAATAAGATTACCAGTCCATGTCTACAGAAAGGTTAATCGTCATTTTTTTTCGTCCTGGAGGAACTGCTGTAATACAAGCACAAATAGTTTGACCACCATCAATTTCAACTTCACAAGCATGACAAGAACCCATTAAACAACCTGTAGGAATAGTTACTCCAGCACGTTCAGCAACTTCTAGAATAGGTTCTCCTGACTCTGCTTCAACAGTAACATTATCTGGTAAGAAAAGTATTTCCATAGTTAAGCAATAATTATTTGATTAATTGTTAGTTTATAGTAAATTCTAATTAGTAAATTTGTAAGCATTTCCTCCGGAATGCTGCGCAAACAGTCGTCAGCTATTAGCTTTCAGCTATTAATTTTGGGTCTGCGTAAAAACAACCTTTTAAATTGAAAAAGAATAAAAAGTTACTGCCATGAGTCTGAGAACAAAACCTTATGAATTAATGAATAATTACTAATTGCTGTTAACGTATTTCCTCCGGAGGAGGCTAGCTGACTGCTGATAGCTGAATGCTTAGGTAAATTTTAGTTAGGGCTTGCTGATTAAATCTAAAAGCATTGGCATATAAAGACAAGTGCCTTTTTTTTGTCGAAAAAAGTACCTGGTTTTCAGTCTAAAAAGCTCAAAAAGTTAGTATTTTAGGCGCATAGTTGGACAGAAAAATCAAGGAACAAAACTTAGCTCCTACTTCCTCGCTCCCAAGCCATTTATCCCCTCCTGGGAGGGGGAGGGGCGAGGGGTGGGTTGTCTCCTGTCTCCTACAAAGAGCAAAAAGACTTTCCATACGCAAAGCCTAGTGCAAGAAGGCAGAAGGCAGGAGGCAGAAGGCAGAAGGGAAGAAAGGTTATTTTACAAGCTTTTGAACCTTTTTTAACTGGTTAGTTATTTCCGCCATCCTCCACTAGTTAAATATCAACTTTAAATTTAAGTGACGATGAACTTGATCTGTAATTGTATCTAACATAATTTCTCTTTGTTCTCTATAGTTAGCAACACCAGTCGGTAGACATTCGAGACCTCGTTTTTTACGCAAGAGATTTAACCAGGAACGACGCCAAGGACTATTATCAAAAATTCCATGTAAATAATTACCCCAGACAGACTGATTACTATTAATAAATCCCAAATCATAATCGTTAAATAAAGGATTTACCATATCTGGTTTTGTAATTTTGGTTCTACCTTGATGAATTTCATAACCGATTATTGGTAAATTAGCTAGAGGATAATTAGCAATAACTTGTCGCTGACGAGAAATTTTTTTAGCAGCAATTACAGTTCTGAGTGGTAGTAGTCCTAGTCCTTGATATTCTCCCCTTTGTCCTTCTAAACCCTGAGCATCTACTAAAACTTCACCAAGCATCTGAAAACCACCACAAATTCCCATAATTGTACCACCAGCAGCTTGGTAATTCTTGAGAGCTGTGGCCATGCCACTTTTTTGTAATACTAATAAATCGCTAATAGTAGTTTTAGAACCAGGAATGATTACTGCATCAGGATAACCTAAATTATCATTAGGATTAAGATATTTAATATTGACACTAGACTCTGAATCTAAAGGATCAAAATCAGTAAAATTAGAAATTCTTGGTAATTTAATAATGGCAATTGTAATATCAGCATTAAATTTAGAAGAACGTTGCTCTAAAAGACTTAAAGAATCTTCGGCAGGAAAGACTTCCTCAATCCAAGGAATTACGCCAATTACAGGAATATTAGTTCTTTTTTCTAACCATTCAATACCTGAATCTAGAAGCGATCGCTGTCCTCTAAATTTATTAATTACAATCCCTTTAATTAAACTTCTTTCTTCTGGTTCTAGTAGTTCTAGAGTACCAATAATATGAGCAAAAGCACCACCTGGATTTATATCGACGACTAAAATTGTAGTAGCATTCAAGTACTTGGCCACTCGCATATTAGTTAAATCTCGGTGCTTTAAATTAATTTCTGCTGGACTACCTGCTCCTTCACAAACTATTATGTCGAATTCCTGGGATAAAAGTTCTAAACATTCTTTAATAGCTTGCCAACCAATATTAAAATATTGCTGGTAATAATCTATGGCTCCTACTGTATCTAATACTTTTCCTTTGATAATAACTTGAGAAGTCATATTTCCTTGAGGTTTCAACAAAATAGGATTCATTTCTACACAAGGAGTCACACCTGCGGCCCAAGCTTGTACTGCCTGAGCATAGCCTATTTCTCCACCAGTAGATGTGACATAAGAGTTCAAAGACATGTTTTGTCCTTTGAAAGGAGCTACTCTCCATCCACGACGTGATAAAATTCTACAGATGGCTGCAGATATCAGAGATTTTCCAGCATTGGAGGTAGTTCCCACTACCATAATTGCTTTCATAAATGTTTGTGATTAAGGAATTATAATAATATTTTTCTATTTGCAATTTAAAATATATAGCTTGGTGTAACTGCTAGTATTTGTTAGTCTACAAGCTTATATATTTTTAACAGCGTTGTTGAATAAATGTACGATATTTATAAGATTCGTTCCCTGTAAATTCCTAAGAAGATAGAAAGGAATTTTTCTCCTACCTTAAAAACTAATTTTGTACTCTTGTTTTTGGCTCTAAATATAGATTTTTAGGAGTTTTATACTTAGCGAATAATTAAGGTTTAAAGCCTCTCACTCGCTGTGGAGAAACAAGCGGTCAATCTTCGGAGCTTCCCGTAGGGTGGGATTGCGAGGGAACCTGTACCATATCCAATCGACCCAGAGAGAAAAAATTTTCTTTTTATTCAATCCTATCCGTTTTAGGGAGAGGTAATTATCAATTATCCATGATCAATTATCAATTATTGAAAAATAAGTAATACCCTTTTAACCTTCCGAATAAAGGAGAGAAAAAATCAACAGAAGACTAAAAGCATTTTCAGCTATCAGCAGTTTTCTTGAAATTGATAGTCTATATTCATACCTTAAGTATGCAATAGCTTACTAATCATCACTTAGTTTCATAATCTATCATTATAAAGTTGAGTTTTGATTAAAAAATTATGATCGAATCCTTCAAAACTTGAATATTTATTGTCCATCTAAATAGGAAGTCTGAACCAACGATTAATTAAATTATAGAAGCGATCGCTCAAAGACGGTTGAGACAAACTTCCCTTTGCAGTATATTTTTTCACTAATTGATGACCAAGGGGTGTGAGGCGAAAACCATCTGTAATACCCTGTCCATCAACTTCCCTCCTTAATACACCCACCTGAATTAGCCACATTAGAGTATTTTCAGCCACTAATTCTGATATAAAATAACGAGTATAGCCGTTTTTTAAACCTGTCTGTGATGCTATTGATTTTAATTCCACACTTCGATCCGACATTGTTGCAAATAAGCTGATGTTAAACGGGCTACAACTAAGCGCTCTTTCCGCCCTTTTTTCAGTATTAGTAGGATATTGGAGTGATATTAAGTTTGCAGATTTTATAGAGGTCATTGCGATTATTTATTTATTAAAATTTTACTATTATACCATATAATCAATATTTTATATGTCATCTACAATACAAATAATATTACATTAAAATAAGCTATACAAATAATACTTTATATTTTTTTAACAAAGTAGTCTAGGAAACAAGCTAGAACAAATCTCAGGATAAGTAAAAGTTTTTCAAAGCACAAAATATCTTAAAATAACAGAAAGAATACAAGGCTATGCTGTAAACATTAAGGAGAAAACAAAATCTATGCCATTATCTGTTGGCACTAAAGCACCAGAATTCACAGTAAAAGATACCAACGGCAGCACCGTTTCCTTATCTGATTTTGCTGGCAAAACAGTTGTCCTATATTTTTATCCCAAGGATGATACTCCAGGTTGTACCAAAGAAGCTCAAAGCTTCCGAGACAACTATGCTGAATACCAAGGTAAAGATATGGTTGTTCTTGGTGTAAGCATGGATGATGAAGCCTCCCACAAAGCTTTCACTGAGAAGTATGGTTTGCCTTTCCAACTATTGGCAGATGTTGATGGTGCTATCACAAAAGCTTATGATGTTGAAGGTGGTGGATATCCTAAGCGTGTCACCTATATCATTGACTCTACAGGGAACATTTCTCATGTCGATGAGAATGTGAAAACTGGTAGTCACGCTCAAGATATTTTAGAAGTTATCGGCACAAAATAATTAGTTTGTACTAATTTTCAGTATCTAATAGGTTTTCCGAAAAATACTTTTTTACTAATCGCCTGTGGAATTATCTACAGGTTTATTTGTTTTAGCAAAGTTTAGTTTTAGAATAAATAGGGCTTACTGATTAAATATCAAAGCATTGACTGATATTGGTTTTAGGCTTTTTATGTCTTTAAAAAGTATGATCTTTTCGGTTGCTTAGGTGAAAAAAGTGAGGATTTTCACCTAAGCAAAAGCCGAAAAATCACTCTGACAATTCTTACTTCTACCTCCTCGCTCCCGACCCTTTTCTCCCCTCCTGGGAGGGGGAGGGGCGAGGGGTGGGTTGTCTCCTACAAAGAGCAAAAAGACTTTCCATACGCAAACCCTAAATAGAAATTATGAGTACAGATACCCTTTCCTATCTTGGTCCGACCGAATTTCTAGTTAATCAATCTACTGTTATTACAGGTAAATTTAATCCCGAACAAATCCATAGTATTGCTCTAGTAGCAGAAGATAAATATCCTTTGAATGTTACTAAAAATCCAGCTACAGGATTATGGCACACAATTTTAGAATCAGGTTTTAATGCTTCAGGAAATCGTTGGTTGCGACTGAAAGGAACGGATATAAATAATAATTTAGTTACGGAACAAACAATTAATATTACTGTTAATACTGAACCGAATATTTACCCATCATTAACATTAATTACTCTCACGAATACTGTCTTTCAAGAAAGATTAGAAGAGCTAGATAATTTAACTACTGAAGAAAAAGTAAGTCTCTCCGCAGGTCAAACTTATCGACTCCTCAACTATCAATTAATAGATAATTATCTACAAGTCGAACTTGCAACTCCTATTCCACCCATTGGCAAATTTGGCTATTTTAATTCTCAACAAGTACACTTATCTAAATGGGCGAAAATTCTCTACTTCAATCGAGATGATTTACCTGAAGCTCCCGAAAATAAAGCCTTATTATGGGTGAAACAAAGAACTCAAATTAAACTGAGACCCGAACCCTATTCCCAACTAGCATCCGACCAACAAATAGAACTTTTTTCTGGAGAAACTTATCTTATCCAAGGTTATGCAAGTGTAGAAGGTCATTTTCGAGTATCTTTAACTAAAGCTATCCCTGGTTTTGGCGATACAGGATATGTCGATCCACAAAAAGTGGAAATTATTAGGCAAGGAGAGACAGTAAAATATAGTCAGACAGCGATCGCTCTGAAAACTCTCAACAATACCATTATCAAAAAACAACCAACAAACGAAGCATATTTAAAACCAGATGAAAAATTAATTCTGCAAAAAGGAATGGTTTATGGTGTCTCCAACTACACATCCCAAAATAACCATACCAGAATATTACTCACAGAAAACCTACCGAACTTTGGTAACGAGGGGTATGTATATCCAGATTTTGTGCAATTAACTGAAGCTAGTCAAGCTTTTGCTACTGCTGCCAAACTCAAATTTTTAGGTCCTACAGAAGTTTTAGTCAATCAAACCATAACTCTCCGGGGTACTTACGATCCTAGTCAAGGAAAAAGCGTAACAGTGACTGCGGAAGATAAATATCCATTGCCAGTGAATCTTGATTCAGAGTCTGGTTTATGGGAAGTCAAATTAAGTCGAGGATTTAATACAGCGGGAACACGGTGGTTACGCTTACAAAGTCTTGATAGTAAGGGAAAAGTTGTTGACAGTAAAGTAGTTAATATCTATGTAAGTTCAGAACCAATATCTGCTGGAAAAGATATTAAATTGAAAGTTGCCAAGGATACTTGGTTTAAATTATATCCTATAGATAGTTCCAAGCTTAATAATCAACAAAAAGTTAGCGTTAAAGCAGGAGAAATTTTTACTGTTGAAAAATATGGATTAGTTGATGGGAATTTGAGAGTGGTATTGAGTAATGAGATATCACCAGTAGGCAATTTTGGCTATTTTTATGAACCCCATGTTGAAGTGACAAAAGGTTCTAAACTTCTGCTATTTGATTTTACCGATGTTCCAGATACTTATATCAGCGCTAAATTATTGGTAGTTCAAAAAACTTTTATTAAGGGTAGTCCAGAAGATTCATCTCAACTTGACGATAATCAAAAAGCAGAATTATCTCTAGGTCAGACTTTGGCAATTACTGGTTACGCTTCCACTAAAGGACATTTTCGCGTAACTCTGCTGGAATCTATTTCTGGTTTTGGTAAAGTGGGATATATATATTGGCAGCACGTTAGAATCAAGAAACAAGAAGAGGAAATACTCTACGATCCTAATGCTATTACGATGACGGTTCGAGAAACTACCGTGATCAAAAAGCGACCTTTGTTTTCATTTTTGTTAGGTAGTTCAGAAAGGTTAACATTACCTATCGGTAGGGTATACGGGGTGAATAGTTATGCTGTAGAGGGAAATCATCTCAAAGTTGCTTTGACCGAACAAATGGGGGGATTTGGTAATACTGGTTATGTGTTTCCTAGTTACTTTTTGTTTAAACGTGGGAATAAATCTTTTAATCCCATTAGAAATAAAATAGAACTGAATGTTCCGTATTTTTCTCAACGTGATAACCCTCGATTTTATTGGTCTACTTGTAATGTGACATCGATCGCGATGATATTTGCTTATTATGGAGTCCGGTCTTATTGGGGTGGTCAGTTAGAAGATGAGTTGTTGGAATGGTGTTTTAATAATTATGGTCAGGGTTCGGAAACAGACCATAGTGTATTATCAGCGTTAATTCGTGCTTATGATTTTGAGACAAGTTTTAGCACTACCCGTGAGTGGTCTGAAATTAAAAATGAGTTGAATAATGGTCGTCCAGTAGTTGTAGCAGGAGACTTTACTGCTAGCGGTCATATTTTGACAGCGATCGGATATAGCTCTAAGGGTTACATTGTTAACGATCCTTGGGGAGATGCTTTAACTGGTTATTCTGATACTGAAGGTAGTCGCTTAATTTATCCTTATGATTACATGGATCGAGTTGCAGGTCCTAATGGAGGTGTTTGGGCGCATTTTATTCGGAAAAAATAGGAGGCAGATGGGGACCCACCCCTCGCCCCTCCCAGGAGGGGAATTTGGGGGGATGGGGACCCACCCCTCGCCCCTCCCCCTCCCAGGAGGGGAATTTGGGGGGATGGGGAGAAAAAGATACCTAGAGTCCAGTAGTGGACTGTTTCATCTAAAATGGTGCATTAGGGAGTAGGGGAGTAGGGGAGAAAGATTGCTGTTGGGTTGAGGGACTGAAACCCAACCTACACTTATTGCACAGTTTTAGCTGTGTCAGTCTACTACTGGACCGACTTGGTTGATCAATTTTATGTCAAAACAAATAGGTTCACCGAAAACCTTAGTCCTTACTTACCTATGTCAAAATCTGGCTTTTCTAATCTTAGCCTTAAGCCAACAAATAGTCTTCTTATCTATAAGTTCAGTAATTACAGGTGCTTGTGTTCCAGGAATCGTTCTTTTAACTGCTGCGGAACTTCATCGAATAATGAAGACCAATCTTTTTCCAACAGTTTGGTCTATGGCAACCTTAATTTTTGCTTGTTCTCAAGCACTAGGAGCTATGACTATGGCACTCTGGTTCCAAACAATTAGAACCTATCAACCGATATTCTTGGCAGTAACATTACTATTGATTCCTGCCAATTTCCTCGCCTGAAAATCTACAAGGAGTTAATCATGCAACTATACTATTCATCAACATCACCCTATTCCCGTAAAGTTCTAGTCTTCGCTTATGAATTAGAAATCATAGATAGTCTAGAGCTTATCCAAGTTCATCCCTTTGATGACCCTATAGAGTTGCGACAAAATAATCCCTTGGGCAAAGTACCTACTTTAATCTTAGATAATGGTGAACCTCTGTATGATAGCCCTGTTATTGTCAATTATCTTCAAATATTGGCTAATAAAACAGCGTTCTCAGTGGAGGATTTTGTGTCGCAAAATCGTTTGCAAGCTCTAGGGGATGGAATAATGGACGCAGCTTTATCCTTGGTTCTGGAAAATCGTCGAACTCAAGAACAGAGATCCCCCTTTTGGCAGCAACGATGGGAAGAATCTATATTACGCAGTTTGAAGGACTTTGAAGAAAAATATATTAATGATGCCCAGCAATGGCATATTGGCAGCATTGCTATGGTTTGTTCTTTGGATTATCTCCTTTTTCGCCTTCCTATTAATGATTGGACACAAAAGTATCCCAAAAGCGCAAACTGGTTCCAAGTTATGATGGAAAGGCAAAGTATGAAGATAACAGATCCTAGAAATTAGATGGACGACTCTGGTTCTAATGGATTCTGTTTAAGTTTTTTTGTAGTATTCATCCCACATTTCGTGCTTCTTTAATTAGGGTTTGCGCTTCTCTAGTCTTTTAGTAGGGGTAGGAGACAGGAGACAGGAGACTTTCCATACGCAAACCCTAATTATCCGGATTTGATATAAAACCTAAAACATTCTTCAAGAATATTATGGAAGATTTACTAACAATAGAAACAACCGCTAATTCAATTATCAAAAATTCTCCGAATAAACCTTCTCCAGATTCTGTAGTTTCTGCACTTATTCAAATTGAAAAACAGTCAAAAAAACAAGACAAAAAGTACAATATTGAGCAACTATCGGGCAATTGGCAATTATGTTTTATTACTGGTACGAAAAAAACTAGAAAACGAGCGGGTATTGTTCTGGGAGCTGGACGTTATATTCCGAATTTGGTAAAAATTACGCTCTCCTATTTTTCTCCTCTCAATACTTCTGAAATACCACAACAATTAGAAATAGGTAGAGTAGAAAATACTGTGGAATTTGCAGGTTTGAAACTATCTCTTTCCGGTCCGACAAAATTTATAGATAAAAAAAATATTTTGGCGTTTGATTTTACAAAAATTACAGTCAAATTATTAGGAGTAAAACTCTATTCTGGATATATTCGAGGTGGTCAAGAAAGTGAAGATAAATTTGCGAGGGAAAGTGTGGGAAAGCAAGCTTTTTTTGCCTACTTTTTGATTCAAGAAAAATTTATTGCTGCCAGAGGAAGAGGTGGGGGGTTAGCTATTTGGGGAAAATTGGAAAATTAGAATTTCAACAATTAATTCAGAAGGAAGGAGAAAGAAGAAGGTTTTATAGCACTGCGTCTTTTGGTTAGGACAATAAATTTGGGTTGTAGGGGAGATTATACATAAGCAATTTTCCCTTTTGCTCTCTGCTTTCTGCCTTCTTCAACTAAGAGGATATCTGAAAAGTTTTTTGATACTGAATTTTGCCCCCCGAGCAAGCCAACTTTGGGGGGAACAAGAGTCAATTTCCTTCTAAAAGTACCCCAATTTTGGGGGATGCGCGGGGGCACTGAATTTTGCCCCCCGAGCAAGCCAACTTTGGGGGGAACAAAAGTCAATTTCCTTCTAAAAGTCCCCCAAAATTGGGGGATGCGCGGGGGCTTGGATATAGCAAATGGGACTTCTCAGACAACCTCTAAGATTCTGTTGACAACTTTTGCCCAATTCTTGGTTCTTTACCATCTAAAAGTCGTTCAATATTGCTGCGGTGACGCCAAATTACATACATACCACCAGTAATAGCAAATATTTCATAAGGTAGTGGCTGACCTGTGAAAAACATTAACCCAGAAACAGAAATAGCAGCAATGATAGAACTCAGAGAAACAATACGACTAATAGCTAAAAATACAGCAAATACAGAAAGTGTCCCTAAACCGACAACCCAAGACATTGCTAACAAAATACCCAGACTAGAAGCAACTGATTTGCCTCCCTTAAAACCAATCCAAATAGACTTAGTATGGCCGAATATAGCTGTTAGTCCTGCTAAGATTACCATCCATTCTTTTGTTATATAAACATCAGGTATTCCAGCAGTAATAGTTAAGTTTTGCACAAATAAAAGAGAGTAAATATAGCGGACTAGAGCGATCGCTAATACCCCTTTTAAAATATCAATAATTAACACAGCCAAAGCAGGCCATTTGCCGATGGTTCTTAATACATTTGTCGCACCTGTAGAACCCGAACCTTGTTCGCGAATATCGATTCCGTAGAACCAGGAACCTATCCAATAACCACTAGGAGTAGCACCCAATAAATAGGCAATAATTAATATTACTCCGTTTAAGATTAACAAGCTAATCATTAAATTATTCCTTTTAAAAAGCATCAATAGGAGGAACAAATTTAGCATAGCTAATTATTGCTTCTATATCCAGAATCCCTCTGAATTAGCTTTTTGCTTGCTTCAATTCAGAAATATTTATACTTCTTTGAGATATAGCAGAAGGAAGAAGAAATAAGGAACAGGGAAGAAGGAAAGAGGTTTTAGTTATCTAGGAGAGAAAAAGAAAGAAGGAAAAATTTTGCATTGTCTGAGTTTTAAGCTTTTGATATGTCCATGCTCTTTCCTTTGACTGCAATATAGTCATCAATCTAGCTATTAATTTTTGATTTTTTGATTTTGGGTTTAATACCCCAGCATCTACACGGTGTCTATAATTGGTTAGGGTTTGAGTCCCCATCCATTTTTTCTTCCTTCTTCCTTCTTCCTTCTTCCTTCTTCCTTTTTTAGATCAAAATCTATCTATTGAATTTTGAGTTCCAGGTTCAGGAGCAAAAGCTAACCACAGAGGAAACTGTAACATTGAGAGACTAATTCTATCTTCCGTATCATCGATCGCAATTATCGGTAATTTTCCCTGTTTGACCAATCGGTCTGCTTTTTGGGCCAATGCCTCTGGATCTTCAAACAGAGCTATACCTCTATCTGGGCTAAAATCACGGCGGTCAATACCTAGACAATCTTGTAAACCCCGACGCCATTCTCCTAAACGTTCCGGGGAATTAGCAAGTATCAGAGCGCGTACTCGTGTATCATACAAATCTCTTAATACAGAAAAAATTGCCGAAGCAACCAAAATATTTTGCAAGCGACTACCCATAGTTCGCAGGGCGCCACGACCACCTTGAACGAAAAACCAGTTAGAAACTCTTTCTGCGTGAATAGGTTCAAATGTACGCCGTAATTTCCAGGGCGGGCCATAATAATCTGGCATCTTCCGATATTCATCAAGAATTTGGCGAATTTGTCTAGCTTGCTCCTCAAAACCCATTTCTGCAAATTGAGGAGTTTCAGCATTTCTGACAGACCGAGGGGAATCTTCCATAACAGAAGGTGTTAGAGGTTCCTGTATCTGTGGGGTTAATTCTAACTGTTCGGCAGCAAGAGCTAAATCTTGTAAACTTCCTACTAAGTAATCTTTAAATCCCTGAATTCTAATTGCTAAATCTTGAGAAGCACCTGCAAAAGTAGTTCGCATCTCTTTCTGAATACGTTCTTTGCGACGTTCTAGTTTTTCGACTTCTACTTGCAATATTTGTCTACGGGACTCCAACTGATTCAAAGCTTCAGGTAGCAAACGCCCTATGGCCTCAGTTTGTGCCATTATTTCTTGCTGTAATTTGGCCTTGGTTTGTTGTAGAGTAGCTATTTCTTCCTTTAAATTTTCTTCTTGTTGTTGAAGGCCATTTACTGCTGGGGTTAATTCTATTTCAATTTGTTCAACTGAGGGAGTTGTATATTCTTCTTTGATATTAGGAATATCTGTAGAACTATCTTCTACTACTGGGGGAGTTGTAGGTTCTTCCTTGATATTAGAAGTATCTGTAGAATTTTCTTCAAGGAATGGAACATAAGAATTTTCTTCTACAACTGGGGGAGTTGTAGATTCTTCTTTGATATTAGGAGTATCTGTAGAATTTTCTTCAACTAATGGAACATACTCTGCATCTATTTCTGCAACTGAGGGAGTTGTAGGTTCTTCCTTGATATTAGGAGTATCTGTAGAATTTTCTTCAACTAATGGAACATACTCTGCATCTATTGGTTGAGTCGTGGTAGACTTGTAAGGTTTGACACTTTGTTCATCTGTAGGAATAACTTGAGTCTCAATCTCTTCATCTAAATCCCACGGTGAAGGAACTATTTCATTTATATTATCTGAAGTTGTTGTTGATTGGTCTTTTTGTTCTTCTGATTGTGTTTCGTCTGGGTACATAATGGAAAAAAATTATCAAGACTTTATGCTATTTTCATTCAGGGTTTTAAACTGAATACTTTTCATTTTCTAATTCAATATTTTGTAGATATTGACTCAAAGGGAACAAGTAATATCAAGGGTGATAAATGTTTGCTAAATTTTCGCATTGCGGGGGAGTAGGGGAGTGTGTAGGGACGTTGAATGCCACCTCTGATAGCGAGAAGTAAAAATAAGAATAACTAACAATAACTAGCTAATAATTATCAAAAAAGTTATTCAGTTTGTGTTAATTACTTAATAATTGAAGTACCACTTAAAATATAGCATTCTTTTTTCACGCTTGGTATAACAGAGATTGACTAGGCTTCTATTGAATTCTGATTTGAGGGTAAGTGTTTTTCTAGACAAATTTTCAGTGTTTTAGGGTCAAAAATAATTGGTAGAAAGTGGATGCTTTTAACTTCTCTAAAATAGAACAAAATTGGGACAGGAGACCAGAATATTTCCCAGTTTAGCCAATCTTGATAAGGAAAGTTTCGTATTAGTTTTTCTGAACGATATACTTCTAGGGTTGTATCAGTAAATTTAAGACGGATAGTTGCTGTTTGAAATAATAGAAATAGACCAAATAGAGCGATCGCTAGACTTACCCATGGTTGCCAAAAGGCCAAAGGCAATGCACTAATTATTAGTACTAGAGGAATTTTATAATTAGGGGCAAGTTCGGTAGTTTGTTTGGCTTCGGATGTAGAAATAGTAGTCATTTCAGTTATTAGTTATTAGTTATTAGTTATCAGTTATCACTACCTCTAGTTAAAGTTAGAGGCTTGAAATATTGAACTTTATTTTTTTTCATCCCCTTGTCAAGCGGTAGCTCGTGGCGCTGCCAAGGGGAGGTTTAAGACCTTATTTTTTGGTCATAGTTTTATTTTATTTGCTATTTATTCTAAAAGTCTAAAAGGTAGTAATATCAAATTCGTTGGCTAAGGTTCCTGATAAATCGGAGTAATATAATTCCTTCGATGGTCATACAATGGGTAAGGGTTCAAGAATGTGCGAATGCGCGAATTACCTCTCCTTGAAAAGAAGAGGATTGGGTTAAAAGGAATTTTTTTCTTCTCTTGGTCGATTGGATATGGCTCCGAGACCTCGCCATCCCACCCAACGGGTGCGCTACGCTAACGACCGCTTTTTTCTCCATGAATGGAGAGGCTTTATACCTGAATTTTTCGGCAATGGCCATTTATCCCTACAACATAGACTCTTATCTTTAATATTAAATAACACCGATGCTACCAGATTTAATATGATAGATAGCATGAATAATTTATCAGCTTAAACATCCTCAAAACTCAGAAAAATCTAATTTGCTTAAAATCATAAAAATTACGCTCCTAAAAATCAATTTAAAATGAATGTTTTTAGTTTTTCATTCACAAAGGCTTAGAGATAAGTGACTCATTTTGACTTTTAATTTACAAACAAAATAATAGTTGGCCTGCTCCTAGATTAACAGAAGGAAAGCAAAAATCAAGAATTTAAAAAACCTACTCCCCATCTCCCCACTCCCCTACTCCCATCTCCCTAATATCAAAAACTTTGCTTCATTGCTCCACCAACACCTTGAAACATTGCCCAAGATAGAAAGAAATTAAAGATAAAAATAGATATTAAGGCTGTCACAACTGCTGTAGTTGTAGATTGGCCCACTCCTTTCGCCCCACCAGTAGTAGTTAAACCCCAACTTGTACCAATTACAGCAACTAAAACACCAAATACCATTGATTTAGCTAATCCACTGCACAAATCCCAAAGTGTTAGAAAAGTATGGACAGAACTAATATATATACTCTGGGGAATATCATACATATTAACTGCTACCATAAGTCCACCCAATATAGCAGCTATCAAACATAACAAAGTTAAGATTGGCATCATTACAGCACAAGCAATAACTCTAGGAATAACTAAATAATCTACCGGATCGGTTTTCAACATATATAGAGCATCAATTTGCTCTGTCACTTTCATCGTGCCAATTTCCGCTGCAAATGCCGAACCTACTCGCCCCGCGACAACAACTGCTGTCAATACAGGACCTAGTTCCCTGGTTAAAGTTATAGCCAACATACCCCCAACCATATTAGCTGTACCGAAGGAAACAAGTTCCCTGGCAACCTGAATGGTAAATACCATACCTACAAAACTAGCTGTCAGTAAGACAATGAGTAATGATTCTGGACCAACTATCGCCATTTGCTCAACAGTGTTACGACGATGAATTTTGCCCTTTAGGACATGAAAAAAGACTTGGCCTGCTAAATATGCTGCTGCCAACATCCGTTGTCCCCATACCCCGAAATTTAACTTAAAAGTAACCTTACTCAATAGAAATTAATAAATTAGAACACTAAAGGAAATGAATGAGAGAAATTTACCAATCTTCAACAAGATTGTTTAACCAAGGTTGAAGTTTTCTGACAGATTGAGCGATTTTGAGCGATCGCTCTCTATCTTAGAAAGTAAGTTAGCTATATCAGCTGACTTGCTACTAAGGTGGCATTCTGACTGAACTTATTTTTACATATATGAATATTTTGCCTAATCTTCTACGTTCTTTGTTGGTTACAAGTATTTTTAGCTTTGTAACTCCTATTGTGTTAATTGGGGCTAGCTGGACGAGCTTTGCCTTAATTAGTCATTTTCCCAGTTTACGGACAATTGGTCAATCTGGTGTTGCCCAAATTTGGCATTTCTTGGCCACTTTTGGAGATGGCCATCCCAGCCAAGGATGTTTGGTTATTGCTGTCACTTTTAGTTTAGTGGGGGCAATGTTTGATACTTATGTATTTTGTCAAAATCCTAGAGGACATTAGAAAAGAGGGAGTAGGAGAGTAGGGGAGTGGGGGAGTGGGGGAGTGGGGGAGTAGGGGAGTGGGGGAGTAGGGGAGTGGGGGAGTGGGAGAGTGGGGGAGTGGGGGAGTGGGGGAGTGTGGGTGCGGGGGTGTGGAGTGGAGTAGTTCAGTTTTTTAGAAGAAATTCTGTTTGAGCGTTGTCAAGTTCTTTTAACACAGCAATTTGCAATCAAGGCTATAACCCAGTACCATTGGTGGCCGAAAATTCAGGTTTAATTACTCCGATGCTACCGGATTTGATATTAGTAGTCAGATTTCTAATTTGTCTAGTAAAGATTTAGAAAGTTTAGTTAAGGTGCTTTTTGATTTTAAGAATTTAGCAGATTTATTAAGTTGGTTGGATAATAGATAATTGAGGTACACTCACGCGGACATCTTGCCCGCACTGGGAATATTTAGGGTTTGCGCTTCACTAGTCTTTTTGCTAAGGCAAGGGAGTAGGGAGTAATGGTGTATTGGTTGCGAAACTGAACTAATTCATTAAAGGAAGGAAACTGATTGCGCATCAGTTTAATCACTACTGGTTGACCATTTACTTTAGACATTCCGCGATCAACGACTGTGCGATCGCTCTCATGTATTAAGTCGCCGATTTCGTAATCCGTTAAGGATGTGATAGTTAAGTTCATGGCCAGTTAATCCAAAGACTTTTTCAGAATTTTCTCTCATTCCAATTCTATCTAAAGGTAAAAAGATTACAGCCCATATATATAGCAAAATGTCAAGTTATTCTTTTTAACAAAAATCGGAATATATAATCGCCATTTTGTCAATAAATGTAACGAAAAATTTCAAATTTCTTATCGAATTGTATCAAATCAAGACTTTACTCTACCTTTTATTAACGTTTTCTGGTAAATATACTCATTAAGTATCAGCAATTATCCTCAAGGAGCAATACTTAATGTTCACATCTGTTAAACCTACCGTTCGCCACATTGTCCCAGAAGACCTCAAAGGGCGATCTCTCCTCAAAGTTGTATACATCGTTTTAGAAGCACAATATCAGAGTTCTCTCTCAACAGCGGTGCGCTCTATCAACGAAAAAAGTCCTAATTTGGCCATAGAAATTAGTGGCTATTTAATAGAAGAATTAAGAGACCCACAAAATTACGAAAATTTTAAAAAAGAAGTTTCTGAAGCTAACATTTTTATCGCTTCCCTAATTTTCATTGAAGACTTGGCCGAAAAAGTAGTGGAGGCTGTCACCCCCCACCGCGATAAATTGGACGCTGCTGTTGTTTTCCCTTCCATGCCACAAGTAATGCGCCTGAATAAAATGGGTAGCTTTTCCATGGCACAGCTAGGTCAGAGTAAAAGCGCGATCGCTCAGTTTATGCGGAAGCGGAAGGAAAAATCTGGTTCTTCTTTCCAAGATGGAATGTTGAAGTTGTTGCAAACTTTGCCTAAAGTTTTGAAATATATGCCTATTGATAAGGCGCAGGATGCTAGAAACTTTATGCTTAGTTTCCAATATTGGTTAGGGGGTTCGTCGGAAAACCTGGAAAATTTCCTGCTGATGTTGGCAGATAAATATGTTTTCAAAGATCGGGAAAAAAGTTCTCTCCAATATGTCGATCCAGTGGTTTACCCAGATATGGGTGTTTGGCATCCACTAGCACCTAAAATGTTTGAGGATGTTAAAGAATATCTCACCTGGTATAACAACCGCAAAGATATCTCGGAAGATTTGAAAGACCCCCTCGCTCCCTGTGTAGGGTTGGTATTGCAGCGTACCCATTTAGTTACGGGAGACGATGCTCACTATGTTGCGATGTTGCAAGAGTTGGAAGCAATGGGAGCTAGAGTTATTCCTGTATTTGCTGGAGGGTTAGATTTTTCTAAACCAGTCGATGCTTATTTCTGGGAAGTTGCAGCTAAAGGAGTTGAACCTACACCATTAGTAGATACGGTAATTTCTCTAACGGGTTTTGCACTCGTTGGCGGACCTGCAAGACAAGACCATCCGAAAGCTATTGAATCGTTGAAACGGTTGAATAGACCATATATGGTAGCTTTGCCTCTGGTTTTCCAAACTACCGAAGAATGGGAAGAAAGCGAACTTGGTCTGCATCCGATACAAGTAGCTTTGCAAATAGCTATTCCAGAATTGGATGGAGCGATCGAACCAATTATTATGTCTGGTCGTGATGGAGCAACCGGAAAGGCGATCGCTCTCCAAGACAGGATCGAAGCTGTTGCTCAACGCGCTATGAAATGGGCAAGTCTCCGTCGCAAACCTAAACTCGACAAAAAAGTTGCTATTACCATTTTCAGTTTCCCACCAGATAAAGGTAATGTTGGTACTGCTGCATATTTAGATGTATTCGGTTCCATTTATGAAGTTGTCAAAGCACTCCGAGGCAACGGTTACGATATCCAAGACTTGCCAGACTCCGCAGAAGAATTGATGAAGCAAGTTATTCACGATGCTACTGCTCAATATCAAAGTCCGGAATTGAATATTGCTCACCGGATGTCGGTCGAACAATACGAACGTCTGACTCCATACTCGGAAAGGTTGCATGAAAATTGGGGACCACCTCCAGGAAATCTTAACAGCGATGGCGAAAATTTATTAATCTACGGTAAAAGTTTCGGAAACCTTTTTATCGGGGTACAACCAACATTTGGTTATGAAGGCGACCCAATGCGGTTATTATTCTCCCGCTCCGCAAGTCCTCATCATGGTTTTGCTGCTTACTATACCTATTTAGAACAAATTTGGAAAGCTGATGCGGTGCTGCATTTCGGTACTCACGGTTCTCTCGAATTTATGCCTGGTAAGCAAATTGGAATGTCTGGAGATTGTTATCCAGATAATCTCATTGGTAGTACTCCCAACATCTATTATTATGCTGCCAATAATCCTAGCGAAGCTACTATTGCCAAACGTCGGAGTTATGCTGAGACTATTTCTTACTTGACTCCCCCTGCGGAAAATGCTGGTTTATATAAAGGTTTGCAGGAATTGAACGAATTAATCGGTTCCTATCAAACTCTCAAGGATAGCGGACGGGGTATTCCCATTGTCAACACTATTATGGATAAGTGTCGGATGGTGAATTTAGACCAAGATATTACCTTGCCAGAAAAAGATGCTCAAGAGTTGACCGCTGAAGAACGAGATAACATCGTTGGAGATGTTTACCGCAGACTGATGGAAATTGAGTCCCGGTTGTTGCCTTGTGGTTTGCACATTATTGGTAAACCCCCTAGTTCTGAAGAAGCGATCGCTACCTTGGTAAATATTGCTAGTTTAGATAGAGAAGAGGAAGAAATAACTGGTTTACCTCGAATTATTGCTAATAGTCTTAACCGGGATATTGAGGAACTTTACCAAAATAATAATAAGGGTATTCTTGCCGATGTTGAGTTACTGCAAAAAATTGTTGAAGCGACTCGCAGTGCTGTAGCTGCATTAGTTCACCAACAAACTGACGCTGATGGTCGAGTTTCTATGGTGAGCAAACTCAACTTCTTTAACATGAGGAAAAAAACACCTTGGATAGAAGCTTTGGAAGTAGCAGGTTTTCCTGATGTTGATGCGGAACTTATTAAACCTCTGTTTGAATATTTGGAATTTTGCTTGGAGCAGGTTTGTGCTGATAACGAGTTAGGTTCTCTGTTGCGAGCGTTGGAAGGGGAATATATTTTACCCGGACCTGGTGGCGACCCGATTCGGAACCCGGATGTTTTGCCTACTGGTAAAAATATGCACGCTCTCGACCCCCAGTCTATTCCCACTGCTGCTGCGGTTAAGTCGGCAAAAATTGTAGTTGACCGTTTATTGGCACGACAGATGCAAGAAAATGGTGGGCAATATCCAGAAACTATTGCTGTTGTGTTGTGGGGAACCGACAATATCAAGACTTACGGCGAGTCTCTTGCTCAGGTGATGTGGATGGTAGGTGTGAAACCTGTACCTGATGCTTTGGGTCGGGTGAATAAGTTGGAATTAATTCCATTAGAAGAGTTAGGTCGTCCGCGCGTTGATGTGGTGATTAACTGTTCCGGTGTATTCCGAGATTTATTTATCAATCAAATGAATCTTTTGGATAAAGCTGTGAAAATGGCAGCAGAAGCAGACGAACCTACAGAAATGAATTTTGTCCGGAAGCACGCTTTGAAGCAAGCAGAAGAATTAGGGGTAAATTTACGTCAAGCTGCAACGCGGGTATTTTCTAATGCTTCGGGTTCCTATGCTGCGAATGTTAATTTGGCAGTGGAAAATAGTACCTGGGAAGATGAGTCAGAATTACAGGAAATGTATTTGAAGCGCAAGTCCTTTGCCTTTAATTCTGATAACCCCGGAATGATGGAAGATAACCGGAAAGTATTTGAGTCAGCATTGAAAACTGCCGACGCGACATTCCAGAATTTAGATTCGTCAGAAATTAGTTTGACCGATGTGAGTCACTATTTTGATTCTGACCCGACTAAAATTGTAGCGACTCTCCGGGATGATGGGAAAAAACCATCTTCTTATATTGCGGATACAACAACAGCGAATGCTCAGGTACGGTCTTTGTCAGAGACGGTACGTTTGGATGCTCGGACAAAAATGTTGAATCCCAAGTGGTATGAAGGAATGTTGTCTCATGGTTATGAAGGGGTGCGGGAGTTGTCAAAGCGTCTCGTGAATACCATGGGATGGAGTGCCACTGCTGGTGCCGTTGATAATTGGGTTTATGAGGATGTGAATGAGACATTTATTAAAGATGAGCAGATGCAACAGCGGTTGTTAAATTTGAATCCTCATTCGTTCCGGAAAATGGTAACTACATTGTTGGAAGTGAATGGTCGCGGTTATTGGGAGACGAGTGAAAGTAATTTGGATAAGTTGCGGGAGTTGTATCAGCAAGTGGAGGATCGGATTGAAGGAATAGAGTAATTAATGGAGAATGGATAATTGATAATGGATAATGAAAACTATCTCTGATTATTAATTATCTATTTGTAAGAGAGTTTTTAGGGTGGGTGAATATTTATTTGCCCGCCCTACGGTTTTTTACTACTGCCGCAAATCCTCAAAACTCTGATGTAACCTTGATACTTAGTTTGTCAACCGGTACCCATTCTTTTCCAGGGTATACATACGCACGAATTTCGTAATCTCCTGGACGTTGAGGCTCAAATGTAGTCATTCCATTTTCACCTACATTAGAGTAATCGTTGCCATAAAATGCTCGGTTAGATGAAAGTGCTAACTCAATTCTATATTTTTCAGAGTGAGGTATACCCTCAAACGAAAAATTAACTGTAATAGGTTCCAACCTGCTATAAGTCGTCTTGTCAGTTTTGAGATTGGCTGTAGGACGTGTAGAAGGTGATTGATTAGAGTTTTCCTTAGCATTATTACTTTTTCTTGTATCTTCTGGCTCTTTAACAATAGGGTTCTTCTTTCGCTCGTCTTTTTCCTTTATCTTTTCATCTTTTTCTTTGAGTGTTATCTCAGTTTGTGAATCTTGGTTAATTTGTTCTTGAGCTATCTTTTCATGTAATTTAAAACCTCCAAAACCTCCTATACCCCCTACTAATAACAACAAAAAGATTAAACCTAAAAAAATTGGTTTTTTCTGGCGTTCCTTTTCTTGTCTGGCAGAATTTTCCTTGATTAAAGTTTCTAACAACTTAGATTCTTCTAAACTTTTTTGGATGTATGGAAAATATAAACCACCCTCTTGAATTGTTTGTAGATGTTTATTAAGTATCTTTAAAAATTTTTGAACTTGAACTTCTTGTTCGTTTACTTTTCCTGTAATTCCCAAAAATAACCTGTCTATCGGACTAGATTGAGAATCTCGAAAATCTACCGATATCTTGTCTGTAAAAAACGTTGGTAATTGAGGAGTTTTTTTAGGAGCATTAACTAAAAAGACTGGAATTACAGAACACCCTCGGTTTTGAAACTTCTGTAAATAAGGTCGAATTTCATTGTTCTCCCAAAGTTCTGAACGATTATTTCCAATAAAAACTGCTGCTGCCTTGATATTTTTAATTTGTTGCTCAAGTTTTCTTTGCCAAGATGAACCAGGCGGGAGTTTCGATTTATCCCAACATTTAATTCCCCTCTTTTTAAGTTGTTTGGCAATATTTTCAACTTTACCCTTATCTTTATCATCGTAACAAAGAAAAACATCAAACTCTTTTTCTTCAACCATTTACAAACTCCTATTTTGAATATTCAACACCAGCAATTTTAGCCACTCCGCTCAAAAATCAATAGATCGTTTCAGAATTTGCCCAACAACTCCATAGCGATCGCCATTCAAAGCATCCAGTTCATGTTCAATATCCTCCAACCACCCCAGTTTACTTGCCCACTTCCCATTAGCTAACTGTCTGACAGCATGAGTCGGTCTATATTTCCGAATCAACTGTTGCATTTGAAAAGCTTCTGCATAAGATAATGATGATCCAGAGAGACACCACCAATAAATATTCTTCTACCACCTCCCAACAATCCTCCACTACCCTCCCCACCCCAACCAGGGAGATGTCCTTCATTAGCGGTTTCCAGATTAAACACAAGCTCAGAGTAAGATAACCATTTTTCTCCTTGACGCCAACCTACTTTGTCGCCAAACAATTTCCATATTTCTAAATCAATATTACTAGCTGCATTACCTGCACCGCCTAAACTATGATAAATTTCTTTCTGCACTGAAAAACCAAATTTATGACTGCTGTACTTCAGCCAAAGTTGGTCAATTTTGTAGAGTTCTTGACAAGGAAAATTGTTAATTGATAGTTCGTCTAACCAACCTTTCTGCTCTCGCTTTGTAATTTTCAACATACAACGGGCAGTTTCTTCATCTGCTTCTTTCCAGTTTCCTTGACTAAGTAATGTGTCTAATTTGTTGTACTCATAACCAACTTCAGATTTTGGCTTTGGTTGAAATGGAGGTGTCTGAATAACTTGCGTTGAGTTGCTCTGGGATCTAACGTTTAGACATATCTGCAACAATTTGCTAATTTCCCTATCATCATCCAAACTGTTAAGAGATATAGAATGAAGCATTTTTAGATAATTTAACTCACTAGGAAGATTATCTATGCTACTTCCAGGCAAAAGTAGAGGAACAATTTTGGGATTTTTTGTACCACTAGATACATAACGATTATATAAATAGCCTACTTCTTGATGATGCCATTTTCCTATGCCATTTTCTCCAATAAAAAAGAAAGCCAGATTAGTTTCATCGAGTGTTTTGTAGAGTTTTGCTTGCCATTCATCTCCTCCCACAAACTGACTTTCATCAAGCCATGTTATGATACCCTCTTTTTTAAGTTTGTTAGCAATAATTCTCACACTATCTTTATCACGACTATTATGACTCAGGAAAACATCAAATTCTTCTGGTTCTGAGTCTTCAAGTGTTAATTGAAGTGGCTTTTTTCCTCTAATTCCCCAAATTAGTGCTTCCAGAGGATTAGATTGAGAATCTCGAAAATCTACCCAAATGTTCTCTTCTAAAAACAATGGTAATTTAGGTTTTTCAGGAGCATTAGCTAACAAAACTGGAATTACAGGACACCCTCGCTTTACAAACTGCCGTAAAAAAGGTTGAATTTCATTGTTATCCCAAGGTCCTAAAAGATTATTTCCAATAAAAACAGCCGCTGCCTTGATATTTTCAATTTGTCCCTCAAGTTCTTGTTGCCAAAGTAAACCAGGGGGGACTTCCGATTTATCCCAAGAATTAATTCCCCTGGTTTTAAGTTGTTTAGAAATCTTTTCAACCTCACGCTGATCGTTACTGTTGTAACAAAGAAAAACATCAAATTCTTTTACTTTAACCATTTACAAACTCCTATTTTGAATAGTCAACACCAGCAATTTCAGCTAAAGCTTGAGCATATTGATTTAACTCCCCTCGCAAAATCTCCAATTCTTTTCGCGCTTCAGGTTCCTCTACCCACTGATATTCATTTTCCAGAGAACCTTGAGCATCATATCCTTCAGTTTCCCATGCTTGTAAACGAGAATGCCACTTTGTCAGAAAAGGTCGCAAACCTTGGTTGAGAACAGCAATAGCAATACCACCAACTGAATTATGAGATGCACCCACATCAGGACCAGCTTCTTTAAGAATTTCACGAGTAGTTTCAAATAAGCTATACAAAGAATCTAAAGTCTCTCTTAGAATACCTTTATCCTCTTCCAAAGGTTGTACCGAAATGCGCGTCACCAATTCAACATAGAGCGACCAAGCAGCATGACGCTCTGTTAGATCGGCCTCCCATTCTGCCGAACCTAGACCAAAGGGAAGACTAACTGATACTTTTTTTAAAACTGCCGGGTCTCGTGTCATAAAATTTTCCTCATTTTAGAGATGGCTAAATAAAAAAAATTAATAGTTTCCAATAATGTAGCACAAGCATATTCTCAACTAATAAGGAATTTCCATAAAAACTTATAAAATCAAACAGCGATCGCTCTTTAAAGAAGCTATACTTTAGTCCAAAACCTTAACTCTAAATTGGCCACCTAGCCTAAAATTCTAAATATTCTAGCCAAAAGCCCATAAGCAAAAGCTCATCAAGTCAAACAAATTCGTGCAGTTATTATCAAATATCATCTAGAAAATTAAGCCAATGCTACACTACGAAATAATCCTCTACTGGAGTCAAGAAGACCAAGCATTTATAGCAGAAGTTCCAGAATTACCTGGTTGTATAGCTGATGGAGAAACCTATCAGGAAGCACTGCAAAATGTAGAAATAATTATGCAAGAATGGATAGAAACTGCTCAAGAATTAGGACGAGAAATTCCGACACCAAAAATACGGTCAATATTGGCATAATTCATAAATAATTTTTGAGCGTTTGCCGAGCATAACCTAAGAATCACCAAGCATCCTCTAAAAATCGCCTCATCCAAAAAAAAATCAAATTACAAAATTGAACGATGAGCAAATGCAGCAACGCCTTTTGAATTCAATATTACTTTTTGCGGTAGATTAGAAACGTTTCATCCTATTAATATCAGACATATTTATAAGCTCGCCTCGCCGTCACTGGGTTAAACTGAGTATCCACAAATTGAACCAGATCGTAGGTTTCAATCCACAAATGAGCGCCACAATCTAAAGGTTGATAGGGTTTATAAACTATACGACACTCACCCTTAATAACTATCTGATACCCCAAATCATTGCGGTTTCTCTGCTTCACAGATATTACTGGCTTCAATTGATCGGGAGTCATTAGAGGATCGTGCTTGATTCTCTTACCATTTTTTTTAATTTTCTGTTGATTGACATGAATTATTGTCGGTTTCTTTCGTTCCTGATGACACCAAATACCTTTGGGACCTCTTGTACCTGGTACAACGACAGGCATTTTCCGCTGACCATAAACAGGAATTTTCCAAAATCCTTTATGCTTATAAGCACCTCTAATTCTACCTTGAGAAAGTAGAACTCTTACTCGTTGACAACAAATACCTAATAAAAAAGCAGCTTCTCTAGTTGTAATAGTAGTCATTTGTACTATAGCACTATAGTTTTTATATAATACTAATTATAATTTTATACTTCTCAAGTATAATCATCCAATGTGCGAAAATGTGTAGCAAATGTAACAGATTTTTTGATAATGATTGGATAATTCTGATCGAGAAACCTATCAGGAAGCACTGCAAAATGTAGAAATAATTATGCAAGAATGGTATTAAACTGCCCAAGAATTAGGACGAGAAATTCCTACACCAAAAATTCGGTCAATATTGACATAGATAAAACAGGCGATCGCTTTCCTCATAACAAGAGCGATCACCACTATAATCAAACTAACAATACCTGCTACTTTTATACCAAAGAACGTAATTGACTACCAGGAGCGGGGGCACCTCGTAATAATCCTTCCGTGCTAATATCTTCGTCTATTTCTTCCCAATGAATACCATAACCACCACCACATATTTCCCATACTTGTAGTTGTTCAGGAGTTGCTTTTAATAGACGAGGATACCAAGCTAAAGGAACTGTAATAGTACGTCCATCCATCAGTTCAACACTAAAAGTATCCTCTTGTATTTGTACATTTTTAACTCGCTCATCAGCTTGAGGTGTTGAAATACTCATCCCATTTCTCCAAAAAATTTTGTTGATTAACTTCGACAATTGATTGAATTTTTCTTAACTGTTTAGGACTAAACCCAATATTCGAGCGCTAGAGATACAGAAGATAACCAGAATTTGGCAGAAAGATTATCTCTATCAACATGAATATGTGGTGGTTCGTTTGGTTCATGACTGTAGAAGTAAAAGCGATATGCTTCAAATCTGAGAACAGTTGGCATTTTTGACCACGAAAATTTACTTCATCAATAGCATATATTGTCAAGCTTGGCAATTCAGGTAGAAATAATTATGCAAGAATGGATAGAAACTGCTCAAGAATTAGGACGAGAAATTCCTACACCAAAAATTCGGTCAATATTGACATAGATAAAATAGGCGATATAGATTTAATAATAATCGTTTTAATTGCTAAAGATAACCGTCTGGAAACATTGAAACCTTTAATGATTGAAGTAAATCAAGCTTTAGAAAGTCTGAACCAAGGTGATGTTATTTATATTGAATAAATTAATAGGTTAATAGTTAAGCGATAGCTTCGCTGTGCCGGAGGCAATCGCGCAGCATTAGAATATCTCTAACTCCAATTCTGCAAATTTTTCATTTCCTCCTGCACTCTCAGACCAATTCCTATTGCATCGTTGACAAATTAGGCGTAAGTTTTAGCTTCTTCTTCAAATCTTACAGCTCTTAAAAACGTCAAATCTATGGAAAATTCCTCTGGCTTAAAATCGGGGTTTTCTCTGAGCATTTTTTCTGTTTTTAGTACCCTTTCTAAATCCGATTTAATTTTTCTAAATGCTTGAATTACTTTATCTCTATCCTTAACTTCTACCGGATTACCAACGGCCTTTAGTTGGTCTATAACCTGAACATTTTTGATAAACCGCTCGACAATTTTGTTGTAGTTGTATACTTCATCTATTAATGTTCCTAATGGAGTTGGTTGTATAGATAAAACAGGCGATCGCTCTTTTTCACCTCACCACCTCCAGCAATGACTCATCTACCTCCCAACTCACAGACTCCTCAAGTGCCCCCGCAAGAGCAAAAGTTTAATTGTTGTCACTCCTGAAATTCTCACCGAAGTGAGTAATTTCATTAATCATCTCAGTGAACCAGAACGTTCTCAATCTCTAGAATTTCTGACAAAAGCAGTAACTAAATGGAATGAATTTTATGTCGAAAGTAGCACCGCAACTCAAATGGAAAAGTTTACCAAATATGGTTGAACTGACAGTGGAATTATCAGTGTTATGACAATAGCGTATTTCTAGATTTAATCGCACTAAAAAGTTTCTGCACGAAATAATCCTCTACTAGAGTCAAGAAACAAGAGCATTTATAGCAGAATTTCCAGAATTACCAAGTTGTATAGCTGATGGAGAAACTTATATAGGAAGCACTGCAATTCAGGTAGAAATAATTATCCAAGAATGGATAGAAACTGCTCAAGAATTAGGACGAGAAATTCCGACACCAAAAATACGGTCAATATTGGTGTAGAGAAAACAGGCGATCGCTACTTTCTTTATTACATTTTACTGAACCGTATTGTTTGATAAATAGGTTAGTTTAATTATTAGTTTCACTAGAAATTTTTGCTAATTTTTCTAAAAAATCATCACCTAATTTAGTTAGTTCACAATATTTAGTCAAGTCAATAAAATCTTGCCCGTAATTACTGTCTTTTTGTAAATCAGATATATACTTATATGATCTCTTAATATAGTATCGGTTGCAAAAAGAAACCTATAAAAGAATAAGCAAGGTGAATTATAAAACTTACCTTGCCCTGTTTCAGATTATTAATTTTTATGGCGGGAGGCGGATTTGAACCACCGACCTTCGGGTTATGCTTACCACCACAGTTTTCACTGCCTTAATTCTCAACTCTGAGAATTAGTTTGTGGTCTGGACTGTCCCTTTACCCTCAGCTTCTATCAAACTAGAACCGCTAGGGTACTTGCCAACCAGTCTCTACACCTTCTCCTTTCTTTTGGAGCTTGGCTCGGGATTACCCCGCTAACGGTTTCCCCGAATTTGACAAGTAATCACATACAAATTTCTTCGTATGCCGCCCCTTACAAGGTATAACTTCAAGCTTAGTGACTAGCGGTGTCTATTTCTGCTTGATTTGTTTGTCTTACCTTATAACTTGAGCCCGACGAGCTACCAGACTGCTCTATCCCGCGTCGTCTTTTATTAGTATAACCATAACCTCATAAAAATTGCAACCCCTTACTCAAAATATTTTCCAAATTTTTTTCAGGGCTGTCCAAACAGCTATACCATACACATTTCTCCAATTACTTCCAAACGCTTGACATTACTGAGGGAGATATAGTTTTCCGCTAGAGTCTCAGCAATAGTTGGACTTATCCAACCCATCTGAGTTAACAAATGAATAGCCACTGCATATTTTGCTCGTTTAGCACCATCATTAACCTTAATGGCCAAACCCATCCCTTCACCTACCCGACCAATACATTGCACTCCCTCAGCCCCAGACTTACTGACAAGTTCTCCTGCCGTCAAGCGCATCAACTCTGTATCAAAACTTCCTTCTCCCCCAACCATTTCTGGATGATAGGTCATCGCCCGGACAATTCGTTCTAGATCCAAACTATCACCAGAAGCTAGTTTGGCGTACAAAGTTGCCATTTGACTTAGTTGCAGCAGATAAGTTGGGGCACCACAGTCATCACGAGCGCCAATAAATTCTACTGCGGGCATTGCCAGTAACTCAGCGACTTTACTAATAATCAGCTGCTGAACTGGATGTTTCATTTGCAGGTAAGACTCCATCGGCCAATTTCTTTGCTGACAAACAGCCAACATACCTGCGTGCTTACCAGAACAATTATATTGCAAAGGACTATTTTTATTGGCAGGAGTTGGACATTGGAGCTTTGATGGGTCAATATCACAACGCCATAAAACGTTAAATACCTGTCTTGCTTGCTCTGTTGTACCTTGATGGGAACTACAGATAATGGCCAAGTCTAAGTCAGTTAAGTCATAACGTTCTAGAGTGCCTGTAGTAGTAACTGCTAAAGCTTGAAATGGTTTGAGAGCTGAACGAACAAATGTGGCAGTATCTGCATCTCCGGCCACGGACAAAACCCGACCTCTATGGTCGCACACAGTGGCCTGAACTTGGTGAACTGATTCAAGAATACCTTCTCGGAGTAGTCTTACTTCTAGTTGCGAAGTTTGTGTTCTTTTTCCCCTTGTCATTTTTATTTATTCTTTTGGGCAAATTGAGTATTTATCAAGTACATTAATTTAACTGTATTTTTAAAGACTATCTATCAATTTAATCTTAATAAGTCTCAACTGATTCTCTTATACTAAACTAAGTTATGCTCATCAATATTTATTCTTTGAAAATACGAGTATCTTTAGTCGTGTCAGCTAAAATAATCGTCTTAAATAGTAAGCATTCCCCAGGAAATGCTTACCTTAAATACAAACTATTTAAGTATAATTCCATATTAGATTATTAGAGAAAATCCTGTGATGTAGCAGATATTTTATACCAAATTCAAAAAAGGTAGTTAAATCTTAGTTTGTGATTTATTCCTACAAGAAAAAAATCTAAATCCCATAAATTCTAACAATTCAACCTTTTTTCCTCTTTGTTATCATGTTTTTCTTTCCCTATTCCCTATTCCCTATTCCCTATTCCCTGTTCCATAAGCCGTGACTGTAGCAATATTTTATGAAATTGGTATTAGACAAATAGTCAAGCATATACTCTGAAAACGAGTCAAGTAAAGATAACTTTCAACAATTAATAATTAATAATTAACAATTACCTCTCCTTGAAAATAAGAGGATTGACGCTTAGGGAATATTTTTTCTTTTTTCTCCTTTAAAGGAGAGGCTTTAAACCTTAATTATTCGGTAATTACTTGACTACCTCAATCAAAATAACCAAAATTACTATAGCATTTTTAAATGAGATGTCAAACAATAATTGGTTATTTACTAACAGTAAAAAGTCCAGCAAACCTTCTTACCTGTTGCCAGATGAGCTGTTGCCTGTTGTCTAAAAGCGACCAGTTTTTTTTACCCAACTCAAATGAAATTACTATCTGATTTTTTACTTATTAATTATTAATTATTAATTATTAATTGCTGAAAACTATTTTAGGTGAATTTTAGATCGAAACCCAGATTATTCCACCGAGACAAATTATTAACAGCAAACTATAAAAAGTTTTGTGTAATCTTTTGAGAAGTGGCTGAACTTGATAATTAACTATTAACTTATCCTTCGTAATTTCCTCTGATGTTTTCAGCCATGTTTGTCCATCATACCAACCCGACTCTTCATAAAAAACAGTGGTACTAGCAAGACGCGATCGTATATAATTCCAACCTAAATAAAGTCGCAATAATACCAAAATTAGAATTAAACTTGCACCTGCTGACCCACTCAGAAAAAACTCAACCGGATATTTCTCTGGAAAAAAACTTGCTGCTGCTACTGGGCCTGATACTAACCAACTCCAGAGCCAAACCCAGACTAACTTCTTTATATACTGAACTCTTTCTAATGTTACCCAACAAAATAACCAGGCATTTTTGAGTTCTTCGTATTCGTTGACTGGTTGTTGTTCTGGGGGAACTGGAGAGCTAGATATTATCTGTCTAGTCATAAATCAATTTTTCCTCATATATATTTTATACCAGTCAAATAAGTAGTTCATATTGACAGCCTGCCCCTAATTGAGCAATGATAAAATATCTACTCTTTCTGCATGACTCCAAAATGCCTCTAAATTGTAGAATTCTCGTTCTTCGGGCTTCAATATGTGGACTATGACATCACCATAATCCATTAAAATCCAAGAACTTTCCTTTTGGCCTTCTACTCCTAGAGGATAAACTTCTCTATCTTGTTCTACCTTTTGGGCGATCACCTGAGATATGGCTCTGACTTGAACATTAGAGTAACCTGTGATAATTACGAAGTAGTCTGCTAAATAAGATACTTCTGATACTTTAATCACAACAATGTTATCTCCTTTACGGTCTAATGCTGCGTTAACTATTGTCGATGTCAATTCTAAGGTTCCATCGGATTCTGAATTTGTCTGACTTAATTCGGTTGACAAGGACTGAATATGGGGGTAATTCGACATTAAATTATCTGTTTCCTTTTGCTTAATATGTATTTTATTGGATATTTCTATTGACTAATTTTTAGCCTTTGTATTATTCATAATCTTATTGATTTTATCAAAATAATTGGGTCGCGCCACCCCGCCTTGATTGGCGATCGGGTTTTTGGAGAGTTGCTCAAATCCCCTACTTCCCCTCCTGGGAGAGGTTAGGGGTGGGTTAACTTCTGACTTCTGACTTCTGACTTCTGACTTCTTTTGTTCACCCTCGGTGTTTTTTGGCCTTTTTCAGGAACCAATTTCTAGTTAATATAATTTTTGGGTGAATCAAACAATTAGTAGCTAGCAAGTGCTTTATAGTATAATCGCAGGTTAACCAAACTGTTTGGTAGAGATTTTCTTGGGCTTTGTTGTCTCAAATGCTGTAACTCTGGATTGTCACCTCTACCAGGCTCTAAAGTATCTGCGAGGAAAATTATGCAACTTAGCTGATTCATAGCTGGCTCTCCTAATGTATGATTAGCGATCGCTGCTAAAATCTCCTTATCCTTGATGCCAAACTCTTTTTTGGCCACAATTGCACTAACATTAGCATGAAGCAAATGAGGAGAGACTTCTGATACTAAATCTATTTCTAAACCCTCTGACTTAGCAATTTGTAATAATACTTGGGGAGAAAAATATTTAGCTAGATCGTGCATCAATGCTGCCAGTTGAGCTTTTTCCTGGTTTATAGCATAATAGTTAGCTAGATCCTGTGCCATTTTTTCTACTCTAAGAATATGTTTGACCCTAGAGACTGGAACATGAACAGAGAGCCATGTTAATACTTTGTCTTTAAGTTGAACTAAATCTAATGTTTCCGATTTTGGAATTGACAATTCCTTATATTTCATAAAAATTCTTTTGAATTCGCACTGATGATTTTGATAAGAGTTTGCGATTTTCTTAAAGTATATAATTTATCGGATTTTTACCTAACGGACAACAACAGGGAAAAACAGTTATAATGTTTCGGCAGGTTTTAGTATTTGTTTTTGGTAAAATTATCCAAATCAACTCACTTATCAACCCCCAGTTATCCAAATTGAAAATTTATAATTTTTTGAATAAATAAATATTTATTTACTAACTCGCTATTTATAATAGTTTAGTTATACAGAGATTTTACAAGAGGCTAAGAGCGATAAAGATTTAACTATAACTTCTTTCAAACTAGACAATAAAAATTTTATTATTTAAAGTATAGCTTTCTATACTAAATTACATTTTTAAAGATATACTAGCAATGATTAGTACCTGATTTTGCTAGAATAATCTCAATTGACAGTTAAGAATTTCTTAACAGATTCGTATTAACCGCAAGTCTGAAACACAGAAATATGCAGTCTTCAGATCCTTCAGCCCCAATATCACAATCTGAGGAGATAGATACTCACTCAGCCTCCTTGCAAACCAAGTTTGTAGTTGAATTCTGGGGTGTACGAGGTAGTATACCTACCCCTGGTAGTAGCACAGTTCGCTATGGTGGTAATACCTCCTGTGTAGAAATGCGCTTAGGGGAAAAACGTTTGATTTTTGATGGAGGTACAGGTTTAAGAGTATTGGGTTTAAACCTAATGAAGCAAATGCCAGTGGAAGCTCATATATTCTTTAGTCATACTCACTGGGACCATATTCAAGGATTCCCATTTTTTGTTCCTGCATTTATGCCAGTCAATAAGTTTCACATACATGGGGCCATAGCACCTGATGGGACTACAATTAAGGAGTGTTTATCTGATCAAATGGTCAATCCTAACTTTCCTATTCCTTTACAGGTAATGGGTTCTGAGATGAAGTTTTATGACTTTAGCACTGGAGATGTAGTTAGGATTGATGATATTGAGATTGAAACAGCTCCTCTCAATCATCCGAATTTTGCCATTGGATATAGAATTTGTTGGCAGGATAAAACTGTAGTTTATTGTCCAGATACAGAACATTATGAAGATCGTTTTGATGAAAATGTACTTCATCTAGCTCGTAAAGCTGATTTGCTGATTTATGATGCTACCTACACAAATGAAGAATACTATAATCCTGAATCTCCTAAAATTGGTTGGGGACATTCTACTTGGCAAGTAGGTGTGGAAATAGCAAAAAAAGCAGGAGTCAAACAAGTCGTTATGTTTCAACACGACCCTTCTCATCATGACAATTTATTGGATGAAGTTCAAGTTGCTCTCCAGTCAGTATTTCCCAATGGGTTAGTAGCAAAAGAAGGTATGACAATTCCGATTCTTTAAAGTCACAAAAAATAATGAAGTATTAACACTAGAGATTATATTCATGCCAATATCTAATCTCATACATAAAGGTAGACGACGACCATATCTTTTTTTACTTTTACTACTGATATTTTTATGGAGTGCAAGTTGTGGTTTGGTTATGGCAAAAATTTCTACTGCGACAACTATTTCACAAATTGAGCCTCAACTAATGAGTAATGTTGATGTGGTTCCCAAACGTCACCAATTAGGACTGTCATTATATTTAGATAATTGTACTACTTGTCATATTCCAGTACCACCTCAAGTCCTTCCCACAGAAAGTTGGAAAGTAATTCTAGAAGATTATCAACACTACGGTGTACAAATCCCTACTCTTGTAGATCCACCTCGTCAACTTATTTGGAATTACCTACAAGTATCTTCTCGTGCCAAATCACAACAAGAGGAAAGAATACCTTACAGAATTTCTAGTTCTCGTTATTTCAAAGCACTTCATCCCAGAGTAGAGTTTCCTCAAAATGTGAATATTAAGGGTTGTGTTTCTTGTCATCCTAGCGCTGCAAAATTTGACTTTCGGACTCTAAATTCAGAATGGCCTGAATAAAGTCAAAAGTCAAAAGTCAAAAGTCAAAAGTTAGAAGTTAGAAGTTAGAAGTTAGAAGTCATATTTTAGGTACTTAAAACGTCTACTAAACAGTAATTTTAGCTTATTATTTGACTTTATCAGTTACTAACTGTTTATGACATTTTTTAAGTGAATTGGTATTAAATCCCCAACTTCTAGTGCAGAATGGCGGAAATAACTGACCAGTTACAAAATCCTAAAACAATTTTGATATTAGGGACTTCCAAATAAAAAATTATCCTATTAGCTATGAAAGTAAGGGAGTAGGGACCCACCCCTAACCCCTCCCAGGAGGGGAAAAAAGGAGTAGGGAAGAAATTGAAAAAGTAAGGGAACAGAGAGTCGCTAGTTTAACGATAGAGTACAAAAATTGGGATAATTTATTTTCTGCTATTCCCTTAGATATCTATAAAATCCTCAAAGTAAGTCATGGATGACTTTTGACTTTTGACTTTTGACTTTTGAATTCAATAATGGAAGTAGGGATTAGTTGAAAAATAATATGAAAGCCACTGGCGCGAAATAAAATATAAAATAACTCATACCCATTTTTTAACAATCAAAAATATATTTTGACAAAATTTATAAAAAATGGTAAATAAAATGACCATTTTGGTAATTAATCATTGGAATTTAACTTAAATAACAACTATGTTCAAAAAACTTCTCGGAGACCCCAACGCACGCAAACTCAAGAAATTTCAACCTTGGGTGACAGAGATTAATATTCTTGAAGAAGATATTCAACAACTTTCAGATGAACAGCTAAGGGCAAAAACAGGAGAATTTAGACAAGCTCTAGAAAAAGCAACATCTAAGGAGGAAGAAAAAGAAATATTAGAAGAAATTCTACCGGAAGCTTTTGCTGTAGTCCGAGAAGCAGGAAAGCGAGTTCTAGGTATGCGACATTTTGATGTCCAACTTTTGGGGGGCATTATTTTGCATCAAGGCCAAATCGCAGAAATGAAAACAGGAGAGGGTAAAACTCTTGTATCGACCTTACCAGCATATTTAAATGGCCTAGCAGGTAAAGGCGTCCATGTAATTACGGTTAATGACTACTTAGCTAGACGAGATGCGGAATGGATGGGACAAGTGCATAGGTTTCTGGGTTTAACTGTGGGGTTAATTCAACAGGGAATGAATCCAGAAGAACGGAAAAGAAATTATGCTTGTGATATTACTTATGCTACTAACAGTGAAGTTGGATTTGACTACTTGCGCGATAATATGGCAACTAGCATGGATGAGGTAGTACAACGTCCATTTAATTTTTGCACTATTGATGAAGTTGACTCAGTATTAGTAGATGAAGCACGGACTCCTCTGATTATTTCTGGGCAGGTAGAAAGACCTAGTGAAAAGTATATTAAAGCGGCAGAAATTGCAGCAGCTTTGGATAAAGAAAAAGAACATTATGAAGTAGATGAAAAAGCTCGTAATGTGTTATTGAGCGATGAGGGTTTTGCTCAAGCAGAACAGTTGTTGGGTGTACAAGATTTATATAACCCGGAAGATCCTTGGGCACATTTTGTATTTAATGCTTTGAAGGCAAAAGAATTATTTATCAAAGATGTTAACTATATTGTTCGTGATGAGGAGGTAGTTATTGTTGATGAATTTACGGGAAGAGTAATGCCAGGACGACGTTGGAGTGATGGTTTGCATCAGGCGATCGAAGCTAAAGAAAGGGTGGATATTCAGCCAGAAACTCAAACGTTGGCAACTATTACTTATCAAAATTTCTTCTTACTTTATCCGAAGTTATCGGGGATGACGGGAACGGCAAAAACAGAAGAAACGGAATTTGAGAAGATTTATAATCTACAAGTGACTATTGTACCGACTAATAGACCAACTGGTAGAGCAGATTTATCAGATGTGGTTTATAAAACAGAAAAGGGGAAATGGCAAGCGATCGCTAATGAATGTGCGGAAATGCACACCGCAGGCCGCCCAGTTTTGGTGGGTACAACCAGTGTGGAAAAATCAGAGTTACTTTCTAGGTTACTTGCTCAACTGAAAATTCCCCACCAGTTGCTGAATGCTAAACCAGAAAATGTGGAGCGAGAGTCAGAAATTGTGGCACAAGCAGGGGGTAAGGGTACAGTTACTATTGCTACTAATATGGCAGGTCGAGGTACTGATATTATTTTGGGCGGAAATGCTGAGTATATGGCGAGACTGAAAGTACGGGAGTATCTGATGCCGAGGGTTGTTAAACCGGAAGAAGATGATGGTATGGGTATGATGCGGGTACAAGGCGCTAAAAAGCAAAATTCAGCTAAAGGTTTTGGCGAACAGAAGAAGGTGAAAACTTGGAAAGTGTCGCCAGAAATTTTTCCAGTTAAGTTGTCGCCACAGACTGAAAAGATGTTGAAGGAGACGGTGAATTTTGCTGTGCAAGAGTGGGGAGAGAGAGCGTTACCTGAGTTGGTGGTGGAAGATAAGGTGGCGATCGCTGCGGAAAAAGCTCCTACTCAAGACCCGGTAATTCAAAAGTTACGGGAGGTGTACAATTTGATTCGCAAAGAATATGAAGGCTATACAGATAAGGAGCATGATAATGTAATAAATCTGGGTGGGTTGCATGTTATTGGTACTGAGCGTCACGAGTCAAGGCGTATTGATAATCAGTTGCGAGGTAGAGCGGGGCGACAAGGAGACCCTGGTTCGACTAGATTTTTCTTGAGTTTGGACGATAACTTATTACGGATTTTTGGTGGCGATCGTGTTGCTGGAATGATGCAAGCGTTTGGGGTTGAGGAAGATATGCCAATTGAGTCTGGGTTGTTGACTCGTTCGTTGGAAGGGGCTCAGAAGAAGGTGGAGACTTATTATTATGATATGCGAAAGCAGGTGTTTGAGTACGACGAGGTGATGAATAATCAACGTCGGGCAATTTATGCGGAACGCCGACGGGTATTGGAAGGTAGGGATTTGAAGGAACAGGTGATTAAGTATGCGGAGCAAACTATGGATGATATTGTGGAGGCGTATATTAATCCTGAGTTGCCTTCGGAAGAGTGGGAGTTGGATAAGTTGGTAAGTAAGGTGAAGGAGTTTGTATATCTGTTGGCAGATTTAACACCGGAACAGTTATTTGATTTGTCGATGGATGATATTAAGACTTTTATGCACGAGCAGGTAAGGAATGCTTATGATATTAAGGAAGCGCAGGTTAATCAGATTCGTGGTGGTTTGATGCGGGATGCGGAACGTTTCTTTATTTTGCAGCAAATTGATACTTTGTGGCGGGAGCATTTGCAGCAGATGGATGCGTTGCGGGAGTCTGTTGGTTTGCGGGGTTATGGTCAGAAAGATCCGTTGATTGAGTATAAGAGTGAGGGTTATGAGTTGTTTTTGGATATGATGACGGATATTCGGCGGAATGTGGTTTATTCTATGTTCCAGTTCCAGCCGCAACCTGCGGTGCAGACTACTGCGGCGGAGACTGTGTGAAAAAATATAAACCCCTATTCCAGTAGGGTGTGTTAGCGTCAGCGTAACGCACCAAAGACATAATAGATGGTGCGTTACATTTCATTAACGCACCCTACCAAAGCTTTTTGGATTCAGAAAGTTTGCTTGTTACTCAAAGTTTAAAATTTTCATCATTCATTATCCATTATCAATTTGTTGAGCGAATGACAGATTTGTCGCGAGATTAAGAACTCTGGGGAAGGTTCTTTGAATGTACCACGAAAGGTTAGTTTTTCCAGAGCATCGGGAGGAGGTTTAAGGCATTATTATATTAATGGAGAACCTTATGATCCAGAATCCCAGGACTATATTCTGGAGCTGAATACTTCTGAACAATGGGTGTTATCAAATCCATCTGACTCTCCTATCCCTTCCACATTCATGTGAATCATTTCCAAATAAAGAGTGACTTGATCGATCCAGATAAAGAGGATATGCCGTCAAATTGGCGTTGGTGGGATACAATTGGAAATAATGTTAGCATTTGGAGGAAAATTTCACGACAAGCCATATTCAAAAAAAAATGTAACAAAAAAAAATTAAAGTGTAACAGTTTGTAAAATGCAGGCAGTATGAGTTTATGTAGTGTTAGAATGCAAAAAAAAAGTTGGTGAATGCAAATGAAAAAGTTTACTGTGTGTGTGAGTTTGGTGGTAGCCATAGCCATTGGATGTATAGCCATGGTGGTGGTAGTAGGTAGGCCAGCTACTGCATTAGCTAGTCCGCAGAGTTTTTGCCAAAAAGTGGATGTGTTGGACGCTGTTGATATCGCTGTCCAAGAGGATATTCAATGTGTAAATAAGGAGGAAGGTAATAATATTAAGTTTGTGTGGTTTAGTAGCCCTAATATAGCCAAAAATAATGAAAAAGTGGTGAGAACATTGTGTGAGGAAAATGGGGGTGTGAAATGGGAATGTTGCAAAAAATATGATAAGGAGGGTGTGGATGTATTAATTGGGGAGTGTGATTTTTAATTAATTAGTAAAAAATATATTAGCATAGTCTAAATTGTGGTTATTCCATCATAGTCGCCCCAATCATAGACTCACCCTGTGCTTACCCCATCATCGCCGCCCCATTTGCTGTAATGAATGTATGAGCAGCCTTTGAGCCAAACCAACTTCCCAAAGGGTCTACCTGGTACACCTCCTGGTAAGTCTCTAGGTCTAAGTTCAACTGTCCAGGAACCCCTTCCCTACCCCTTGGTTTGGCCTGAAAACCTTTAGTCATTTTTTCCAAAAAGCAACTCCCCCAATTACGGCGTGGAGTTGTTTTTTTCTTTTTGGGAGTATACCGCTTAATTCAGTTATCAGTTATCAGTTATCAGTTATCAGTATCTGTGCCTAATAGATGTCATCAGGTTGAAGTTGCTAATTCTTTAAATAAGTTAGTTTCGGCTAAAGTTGAGCATTTAGAATAGCTATAAGTTTGCTTGTTACTAAAAGTTTAAAGTCTTAATCATTATCAATTATCAATTATCAATTATCCATTAATATTGTGTTATAATCATCAAAATTATATTGTAATTTATTTTCTATATCACAAAAATCATAATGGTTTCATCTAAATTGCTTCAGCTAGAAAATGCCATTAATAACTTATCCTTAGAGGAGAAAATATGGCTAATGGAAAAAATCATAGCTCAAATGAAACAGCAAACAAAATCTGCTAATTATCAATCCCAACCCGATCTAGAATTTAGCCATCAAGATAGGAACTTAGAAACCGAACCTTTAATTGGTTTATTTGCTGCTTCCCCAGATTTAGCTACTAATTCTGAGGAAATTTTACAAGGAGAAATTAGAGAAAAATCAGGATGGTCTTACAAAGAAATATCCCCATAGCAGATACTGGTTTTGTTGTAGCTTTGATGAATCAAAAAGATATTAGACATCTTGAAGTAGCAGAGATTTATAGACAACAACAACAAATTTTATTACCCCAAACAGTATTAGCTGAAGTTGCTTATTTAGTAGGTCGTGAAGTTGGTACAATAATGGTATCCACTAGCTTGCGTTATTTGCTGAATAGTCGATTTATGATATTAGCTTTAACTCCAGAAGACTTGTTGCGAGTGGCAGAAATTTTGGAGATATATCAAGACAGTAGAATTGATTTTGTAGATGCTAGCGTCATGGCAATAGCAGAACGTTTGGAAATCACGAAAGTCTTGACTTTAGATCGAAGAGACTTTCAGCTATTTCGACCTAAGCATTGTCAATTTTTTGAGATTATGCCGTAATTTTTTAATAAGCAATAATGCAAATTCAAGACTATTTCAATTTCCTAGCACCTGATGATATCCGCATCAAAGGTAGCCGCATTGGCATCGAAAGTGTTCTCTATGAATACATTTATCGTGCTAAAACTCCCGAAGAAATTGCTGAACAATTTGAGACTATTACCCTGGAAGATGTCTACGCCACCATCCTCTACTATTTACACAACAAAGAGGAAGTCAGAACTTACTTAGCTGACTGGCTAGAATTTTGTCGCCAACAACGGGAAGAGCAAATGCGTAATCCTTCCCCTGCACGGCAGAGGTTTCGCAAATTAAAGGCAGAAGCAGATGTTCAGCTATACTGAGATTTACCTCCACTTTTTTCTAAATATCCATTAAAATTAAGTTAAGTTTAATAAATAATAGTAATGGCAAGTACAATAGTTAGCGATCGAGGGCAAATAACGATCCCAGAAGAAATTAGGGACTACCTGAAACTGAATGCAGGGAGTAAAATAGAATTCGTTATTGATGAACAAGGAGAGGTTAAAATAATTCCTCTGAAATTCTCTGTGGAAGACTTGTCGGGTATCCTACATTATCCGGGAATTGAGAAAGCAACCATTGAGGATATGGAAAACGCGGTTCAGGAGGCAGCTATTGATTGGAGTTGATACCAATATTCTAGTTCGCTATTTGACCAGAGATGATGAACTACAGTGGCAAAAAGCACTAGAAATTATTAGAGAAAATCAGCCATGTTTTGTTTCTAATATCGTTTTGTGTGAATTAGTTTGGGTTCTCAAAAGTCAAAAATACAGATTTACCAAAGATAGAATTATCAACATCTTGGAAATGATGTTGCAGAGTACAGTTTTTGAGTTGGAAAACCCTTCTGTTATCTATCAAGCTATTGAGCGTACAAAACAGGGAAGTGCTGATTTTTCTGATTATTTGATAGGAGTAATAGCTCGTCGAGCAGGTTGTGCAGAAACTGTGACATTCGACAGAAAATTAAGAGGAGAAATAGGATTCAACTGTCTTGAATAAAAGGCGATATTGCATCCGCAACGCTGGGCGATCGCTTAAGTAAATTTAGCAAGCTGTAATCAAAAAAACAGCACGAGTCGCACTGTTCCAGAATCAAAAGGAGATAAATAAAAAATGAGTGTGGTTATTCCTGATGACGTGCTGGTATCAGCTAGAATGTCTGAAGCACAATTAAAGTTGGAAATCGCTATTATGTTATTTCAACAAGATAGAATAAGTATTGGTAAAGCTCGTCGTTTGGCTGGAATTAATTTGTTAGAGTTTCAGCGGGAAATTTCTGAACGGGGTATTTGCATCCATTACGATGTTGAGGAGTTTGAGGAAGATATTAAAACTTTGCAGGAAATGGGTAGGTTATGATTGTTGTCAGCGATACTTCACCTAAGTAAAAAGAATTTTTTTAAGCAATCCTCTTCTTTATAAGGAGAGGTAATTATTAATTATTAATTATTAATTATTAATTGTTGAAGATCGCGTCATTATTCCTCAAGCAGTTTATGATGAAATGGCTTCTTTAGAGCAATACCAGGTACGGTTGAGGTTCAAACTTTAGATTGGATCGAAAATCGGACAGTTGAAAATCGCCAGGGAGTTGAGGAGTTGCAAGTTGATTTAGATATGGGAGAAGCAGAAGCAATTATTTTAGCTTTGGAACTGGATGCAGATTTGTTACTGCTAGACGAGCGTAGAGGAAGAAGGGTTGCTTTGGAGTTGGGAGTGAAGAAAATAAGTGGTTTGTTAGCTGTATTGCAGGAAGCTAAGAGAAAAAGTCTGATTTTAGAAATTAAGCCAATTTTGGATAGGTTAATTTCTGAAAATAATTTCCGGATTAGCGTTAGTCTCTACAATAGGGTTTTACAATTTGCTGGCGAGTGAACTTGTGTTGGTTTAATAGCGATCGCTCCTGAAATCTCGTTTGTTTGGAAGGGGCGATCGCTCTTGTTTAAGAGAGGTACAATTTTCATAGTTCCCATGTAATTATTTTCTCCATCTGTTCTTCTCGTTCGGTTCTAACTTCCGCAACCAGATCGCCGGAATAGATACCATGAGCTTGTTGAATTTCTGCTCGGAGGGAATTTAAACATTCTAAAGCTTTTTGAGGTTGGCGATCGCCTTCATCAGAAGTTCCATCGCTTCTTTGTTTCAGGGTTTCTAATCCCAGACGCACTACTTCCACAGCTACTTCAGAGAGTGTCTGATGTTTTTGAGTAGCTAATTGGAGTAGGGAGTCGTACTGTTCTGGTTCTAACACCAGTGGGGGATATGGATATTTTGTCATATTATTCTCTGAACATAAATGTTTTGGAAATGCTTCCTATTATATCATTATTTTGAGTAAATGGAGAAACGCTCACTCACTTGCCTTATTTTTCCAGAGCGATCGCTTTCAGCAAAAATATAATGCTGACTTTAGATTTATAGCAGTCGCCACTATAGTTAGGACATCCGGTAATTATGATGATTTATGACGCGAGCAAGATGCTCGCACTAATTGTCCTAACCGCCAAAGCGGTTGCTATATCAATTTTTTTTAACTCTGTTTGCATTTATCAAGCATAGTGTGTTACTCTGTAAGCATGGGAAAAAATGCGCGCAGATAGGGTAACATTTCAAACTATAAAAACTATATCGAGAGCAATAATATGACTAATATATCCGTTCAACATGAACCACAACTGCCAGCAAAGGAAACTTTGCCTACCATGTACGACTTACCAAGCGAAAATCCGGAGGAACCTGGTTTGCCAGACGAATTTCATGACTTTCAACCTGAACTTTTGCGCGAAACTTTCCAACCGCGCAACTGGTATCCCGATAAATTGTTTTGTGGCACCGATATGAATCTCTACTACGATGTCAAACATCCTAAATGGTACAAACGCCCAGACTGGTTTGCAGTTGTGGGAGTGCCAAGGTGGTATGAACAATCGGATCTGCGCTTAAGTTATGTAGTTTGGGACGAAAAAATTAACCCGTTGGTAGTAGTCGAGTTATTATCTCCAGGTACAGAAGATGAAGACTTAGGAGAGACAATAGGAGAACCGGGAAAACCTCCGACTAAGTGGGAAGTTTACGAGAGTATTCTGAAAGTTCCTTATTATGTTACCTTCAGTCGCTATACTAATGAAATGCAGGCGTTTCATTTAGTGGGCGATCGCTACCAAAGAGCAGAGTTAAGTGAGGGACGTTTGTTGCTTTCGGAGGTAGAACTCAGTCTGGGTTTGTGGCAGGGAAGTTACAAGGAGAGAGATAGACTCTGGTTGCGGTGGATGACCCCAGAAGGAGATTTGATACCGACTCCTGAAGAGAAAGCCAAACAGGAGGCAGCAGCAGCTAAAGAGGAGGCCACAGTAGCTAAACAACAAGCTACCAATGCTGAACAACGAGCTACCAATGCTGAACAGGAGGTGGCAGCAGTTAAAGAAGAGTTAGCAGCAGCTAAAAAACAAAGCGATCGCTTACTAGCGAAACTGCGAGAGTTGGGTATCATTCCTGACGATTTCAGTTAAATAGTTTTAGTTTTTTTGTAGGTTAGGTGAGGCAGTACCCTACTCAACCTCAAATTAGGAATATTGATTAATTGATAATTACCTCTGGTTAAAACCGTTACGGAATTGAATATCAGGAAATATTATTTCTTCTCTTGGTCTCATGGATATGGCGAGGTCTCCTCGCCATCCCTCGACCGCTTTTTTCCCCTTAAAAGGAGAGGTTTTATACCAAATTCCAAAAAGGTAGTTACATCTTAATTTGTGATTTATTCCTACAATAAAAAAATCTAAATGCGATAAAATATAAAAATTAAACCCTTTTTTCATCTTTTTTCTTATGTTTTTATTTCCCTGTTCCCTGTTCCCTGTTCCCTGTGTCATGACTGTAGCAGTATTTTATGAAATTGGTATTAAACCAGCTGTGATTTCTGTTGTCGTCAAATGTTAGCGAAAGAAGGTCGTTTATCTTATGTCCATCACATCACGAAGTTTGCAAAAGCTCCTCCGGGAGAATATTTCGGGGGAGAAACCCCTTAATGTTGACCCCGAACAAGCCCGAGAACTGGCGGAAGAGTTGTTGGCCAGAGTTGAACCTCTCGCTGGCGTTAAGCGGAATGATAACTGTCATCATTATAGTCGTTTCCAAGGGGGGGCAAATGGAGACAAGACCCCCAGCAACACTCTCTGTTGTTCTATTCTGCTCGAAGAATCAAGCGATCGTTGGTATCGAGATCATACCCATTTACATTTGATCAGGAGTCCGGAGCAACAGCTCTGGGTAGAGTTGGGCCGAGAGCGATCGCCCGCCCCCGTTTCAGACATTGGTGAGGTAGTTGCCCTGGTTAAAGCATTTTTGAAGCGGGTTGACCAGCAAAAAGCCCAGGCTGTCAAGCGCCAAAAACAGAAAGACTTGAAAGTGCAAGCTATCTTGGCTCAGGTGCGTAAAATAGCCAAGGAAGATGGATTTGACTTTGCCACTGAAGTCGATACTGTTAAGCTCAAGCTGATTATTCGTCTGTCTGACAACGATTACTTTGCTATTTTGATTCCCTTTAACCAGTTCAAGGAGGTGCTACCAAAATTGCGTACTGCAATTCAGGCTCTCCGCGAGACTTACAACAGCGGCGTTCGCTTTAAAACCCATCTCAAGCGCGGCTATCGCCGTTCTGAATGGATTCGTCATCAGGATTTGTAGTTATATCAATGAACAATTAATATCATGTTCGGTTGAATACTTATAAATAACTGTTGTGAGGAGTCAGGAGTCAACCCACCCCTAACCCCTCCTGGGAGGGGAAGTCAGTCCTCAGGAGGGAAGAAAGGAGAAAAAGAGGAAATATTGGGTAATAGTATTGATAATTTCATTATTTCTTTGGTACAGTCGGTATTGTCAGTCCTTAAATTTTATTTATAATATCATGTCCGGTAGCATCGTTTGTGTATAGAATTAGGTTGAAATTGCGGGAAACCCTTCTGCCTCCTGCCTCCTGCCTCCTGCCTTACCTCCTCCAAAGTGTAAGTATTCAACCGGACATGATATAACTGATTATCCGAACATGATATAACAATGTACAATGAACAATTGGATGGCTAGCGAGCGATGAAGCTTGCATTTTTAAATCACCAAGTATTAGTTGTTATATCATGTCCGGTAGCATCGGTCTTGTATAGTAAATAGGCAACAGCTCCGGAAGGCAACAGCTCCGGAAGGCAAGAAAAAAACTTAAATTTCCTGCAAATATCCACGCCAACTTTTACACAAACGATACTAACGGACATGATATTAATTGTTAATTATTAATTATTAATTATTAATTGTTAAATGATTCGTATTGATGCCCGCGAACTCTATCAAGTTCTGGAACTGACCCCACCGGAGCAAAATATCCTCCTGGTGGGCAAGCATGGTATTGGCAAATCAGAAGTTATTAGCCATTTCTACCGTCAGCGTCAGAACCTGCCCGTAATCCCTTTCTTTTTGGGTCAGATGAGCGATCCGGGGGATTTAATTGGCTTGCTCCATAAAGATGAGAAAACAGGCCGTTCCGTTTTTTTACCCCCCTACTGGTGGCCTGACCCCGATCGCCCGGTGGTACTCTTCCTAGACGAGCTTAACCGGGCCCGCCCTGAAATTTTGCAAGCGGTTCAAGACCTGACTCTCAACAAAACCTTGGCTGGTAAACCCCTACCTCCTGGCAGTATTGTGATCGCTGCGGTGAATGCGGGGGAAGAATATCAACTGACAGAACTCGATCCGGCTCTGGTGTCGCGATTCAATCTCTATGAGTTTGTGCCGACGGTGGAAGATTGGCTGCTCTGGGCTTCCGGGCAGGATATAGATTCACGGGTGCTGACGTTTATCCAACAACATCCGGAGTATCTTGATGGTGACAACCCGGATGCGGATGCAGCGATCGCCACCGCTGGCTTGCTCAAAACCCCCGATCGCCGTGCTTGGGCTAAAGTATCGGATTTTGTTCGCAACCATGCAAAGCTGGAGGAGATTCATTTCAAACTGATTGCCGGCATGGTGGGGAGTCGGGCCAGTATAGCCTTTCGCCAAAGCCTCGCTACCCAAAGAGGTCTGGGGCCTGAGCAACTCCTGTTGCAATATTCTAAGTATTCTAAACAGCTCAAAGACATGGAGATTCAGGACTTTGCCAGTTTGAACGAACGGGTCTTACTCTGGCTCAATACCGGGCATTGCCCCGAAACAAAAGCAGATAATGCCCGCAAAAATCTGTTAAAATATCTCCAGTATCTCCGTAAGGCCAAACAACAGGAGGCGATCGCCCATTTTTCCTCTCTGGTTCAAAGCCCCAAATTTAGCGATGCTATGGGCTTTGTCGCTGAATCGATGGAGCTTATCGATTTCTTATCGGAGTATTTGGAAAAGATTGAGGTTTGAGATAATATCCGAAGTCTTGTAATAATAAACTTGACAGGTGCTGTGCCAAAATGCTAAATAAGACCTTACTAATTAACTGCAAATTCTTGTATTACAGCAATTTCGGAGGCGTGTGAGGTACAAAATTTTGTCTAGTAATTTTGGTAACACAGCCTTCTAGGCTGTAACAACCTGGAAGGTTGTGTTACAAATTCAACTGTACCCCACCATCCTCAAAAGTGCTGTAATCTCGCGTACTGAATAACTATGATTGCAACTTTAACAACACCCGTATCATTCGATGAATTTGTTGACTGGTATCCAGAAAATGCGACCGATAAATACGAACTACGCAATGGAGCGATTGTTAAAATACCTTTAGGAACTGGAGAACATTCTGCCATTATCGGTTTTTTAATCGGAAAACTGGGAATTCACATCAAGCGTTACGAATTACCTTTCGCAATTCCCGGCGATTGCTTGCTGAAACCGATCGATGACAAATCCGGCTACCAACCTGACATTATATGTCTCAATAAAGCGCAACTGGCTGAGGAAACCCGTTGGCAGAAAGAATCAATTATTACTAAGGGAGATTCTGTGCAACTGGCGATAGAGGTTGTCAGTACAAACTGGCAAGATGATTATCTGAGGAAGGTCGGGGAATACGAACTGATGGGTATACCCGAATACTGGATTGTGGATTATCTGGGTTTAGGCGGGCGGCGGTTTATCGGCAATCCCAAACAACCGACTCTCTCTGTTTACCAACTTGTGGATGGGGAGTATGAGGTAAAGCTGTTTACCGGAAACGAGAGGATTGAGTCTTTAGCTTTTCCTGAATTGCAACTGAGCGCCGCAGACATTTTTGCTGCCAAAACTATATGATACAGGTGTTGATAACTATAACTCAACTTGCTAGTTATGAATTCGATCCCCCCCAGCCCCCCTTAATAAGGGGGGAGAATCCGGAAGTCCCCCTTCTTAAGGGGGATTTAGGGGGATCAAAACTCCTATATTTATAACTAGCAACTAAAATTAACCATATTAAATACGATATGAGAACGAAACAGATCGCCCGTTACCGCATTGCTCGGATTGTGGAAAAGTGGCTGCTCGTTGAGCCACTGTTGCTGGCTACCTGGACCAGTCACGCTTTGGTTTCTGAGCCACGCATTCAAACCATTCGCGTTCAACGGGGCCGGATTGAGTACAATCCGGAGTTTATTGAGCAGTTGAGCGATCGCCATCTGGAAGCTACCCTGCGCTTTGAAGCACTACGGATTCTTCTGAAACACCCCTACAGTCGTCGCCAAGCTCACTCCGCGATTAGCTATGCGGCCAGCAATTTAACGCTCCAGGAATATTTGCAAACCGAGCTGCCGTTTCCTCGGGCCCGGGATGTTTTTGGCGATCGCAGCTACGACCAACAATTCTTCGAGTTCTACTACCACAAGCTGCTTGACCAACAGTCCCCCATTCCGGAGGGGGGAGTCTCTGGATCGCCGGGAGCAGGGACGGGGGAAACTAATGGCGCACCTGGGTATGGAACGTCTGGTTCTGCTCAATCTGAATCATTTGAACCAGAATTGGCAGAGGAATCTGATCCGACTACAGACTCCAGCGATCGCTTCCCGGAACTCCTCTCAGTCTATACCGACCCAACCCTTAGCGGTGTTGAAAATACTAACCAGTGGGATCGAGATGAATTGTTGAGCGATCGCCTAGACGATCTAGTAAAAATGGCACAAGCTAATGACAGTTGGGGCAGCATAGGAGGCAAGTTGCGGGAACAGATTTTGGCGAATCTGCACCCCAAGCTAGACTATCGGGCGGTTTTGCGCAAGTTTCGCACTTCTATCCTCAGCCAACAGCGGCGGCTAACCCGGATGAAACCGAATCGCCGTTATGGGTTTGCCTATATGGGCAGTCGTCGTGACTTTACTACCCGTTTGCTGTTTGCCATTGATGTTAGCGGCTCGATGGGGACAGAGGAGTTACGGCAGGGGTTTTCGGTGGTGAATCGCTTTTTTAATTATGGTGTGCCCGCGATCGATGTGATTCAATTTGATGCTGAGATTACAACAGATGTGATGACCTTCCGTCGCGCCCAGAGGGAAGTTCAGTTAACGGGACGGGGCGGGACGAATTTTGACCCGGTTGTGGCGTATCTGGAGGAACACCGGGATTATGATGGTCTGATCGTTTACACTGATGGTTATGCTCCTTGCCCCGCACCGCCCCAGAATCGGCAGACTCGTATTATGTGGTTGTTTGTGAGCGAGGCGCATTACCGGAGTTGTTATCCCAAGCTACAGCATCTGGGGCAGGGGGCCTATCTGAAAGCTAATGCTACACAATGAGATCCTGCAAGTGTTTGACAACACTTTTCAGCGTACTGGGTTGAGGAATCGATTCTCCTTCACTTGCTACACTTCCCAAACTACGGCGTGTCGGCGATTAATGTGATTCAATTTGATGCTATGATTACAAATGATACAATGACTTTCCATCGAGGCCAGCGGGAAGTCCAGTTAACGGGACGAGGCGGCACAAGTCTTGGCCTTTTTTGGGCTTATCTGGAGAAACACTGGGATTACGATGGTCTGATTATTTACACCGATGGTTATGCTCCTTGCCGCGCACCGCCCCAGAATCGGCGGACTCTGATTCTGTGGTTGTTTGTGAGCGAGGCGCATTACCGGAGTTATTATCCCAATCTAGATTATCTGGGACAAGGGGCCTATCTCAAACAGTCCGCCAGAGAGATGCCCAAACTTAATTCATTGTAAAAAGCTGCTCTCATAATTCCGTGAATGCTTACTGATTGCTACTAATACCTACGCAATAGTAATGCTTCTCTGATAGTTCTCAGCTTTCTCACAAAAAATCATTAGAAAGGATAAATTGAAATGGTTGACAATGCATCAGTTTCGATGGCCCAAGAATTTACGGGTCTCCCAATGGAAGCACTGATCGGTGCACCTCTTAATGCTGCCGCTACTGCAAACGCAGCGATGGCAGCTACTCAGACTAAGTTTATTCTCGACACCTGCTTTGGAACCAAAAAGCAAGATAATAAAATCGTCTCCTACGAACCGGTCATGATTAAAATGAGTCTTACCCGTGGGTATATAAAACCTTCTACTGTTGATCCAAATGATAAAAATAAGGAGACGGAGGTAGGCATCCAAGAAATAACAACTACTTTTGATCTCCCGCTAATTACAATTATTCCGATTAATTCTCTTGGTGTGAACAACGTTGATATCGCCTTTGAAATGGAGGTAAAATCCAGCTTTGTTGAAGAACAAAGTAAAACGGTGAGAGAAACAATTAGTGGTAAAACTGAATGGGATACGAAACTGAAATTGGGACCTTTCTCTGCAACCGTGACAGGAAATGCGAGCTATGACAAGGAAGATTCTTCAACACATAACACACACTATGAGAAAAGCAATTCAGCAAAGTATACAGTCAAAGTCCAGGCGGGGCAGTTACCTGTTCCAAAAGGAGTGAATACGATTATTGAAGCATACGCTAGTGCAATCCAGCCGATGAAGATGCCAGAGTCTTCTACATCTAGCGGTAGCGGCGGTGGTAGCGGTAGCGGCGGTGGTAGCGCTGGCGGCGGTGGTAGCGCTGGCGGCGGTGGTGGCAATTAGACTCCAACAGCTTGATATCCATAACGATCTGAATCAGCAGATCCTATTCTGCTGATTCAAGTTCTTTTACAACTCTATGTCGGGCAAAAAAAGAATATTTCGTTCCTGTAGGGGATAGTTATTGTGTCAGAATTCGAGTTTCGTGGAGCTACGATTGCCGACTTAATCGGCTTGCCAGCAGTGGCAATCATAAAAGCTAATCAGATGATGGCTACCGAGCAGGTAAAGCTGTTGATGAAAGTCTGCTTTAGGAAAGTAGGCGATGATGTGTTTGAACCTGTCACGATCGCAATGTCGATTCGCCGAGGTGTGATTGAACCTAGCAATGAAAGTGAATCCGTGTCGATTCGTCAGGTAGAGACCACTTTTCAGGTTCCGTTGATTACACTTATCCCTATCAACTCCCTCGCAATAGAGGACGCCAATATTAAATTCGATATGGACGTTCATACTCAGCAAAAGGTTACCCAAGAGAATGATGACATCCTGATAGACGACGATCTTTCATCTCCGACCCAATCTTATGAGCTTTTGGGGAACATTAAATCTGACTCCCAAGGTGGGATAGAAGATACCGCAAACCAATCCCGTGCATCGTCAGTATCTGTCAATATTTCTACTGGTCAACTTCCCCTACCCCTGGGAGTTAGTACGATACTCCAAGCTTATTCCAGATCGATTTATCCGTTGGATGTTCCTCTTGAGCAGAAAAGCGATGGGGAACAATTGTTGATGGATTAGGAAAGTGTAAAATGTAAAATCTAGGAGGTCATAATATGGCAAATGAACAATTTATCCGCTGTCCTAACTGTGGTGCGCAGATTATGTTTGATCCCTATGCGCTGGTTAGAGGTGAAAGGTTTGCTTGTCCCAAGTGCGCGGCTGTTATTGGCCTCGATCCAGGAAGTCGGGACATTGTTAAGAACACCTTGGAGGAGTTAGAAACTCTGAAGAAAAACTTAGGAAAGACAAAACCCGATCAACCCTCTTTTTAACTTTGGCTAAAGTGATATGATAAAGTTTGATGCCTTTATAAATGCTATACATGCCGCAATACTATCTGCTAATGACGCATTGGTGTCTAAAAATCTTGATGTGTTAGACAAGTTTTTTGAAGTAACAGAAGACAATGATGAATTCAAAAGTACGATTGATGAGGCTTTAACAGCTATCAATAATGTTCTTCAAGCACGCACACCAGGAACAGAGAGACTTACAAGACAAAAAGTTACATCAATGCTTGAATCTGTTCAGGAATTGAAAGAAGCGCTTTCCAAAAAGAGCGTCCCGGAGGCAGATATCGATCAGATCCTTCCAGATAAGCTGAAACCCAAAATGACCACAATTCAGTTTCCACAAAAAACTGACAGTGGCGTAGTTATGTGTGACGTGAGGGTGCCGCTGATAACTTTGGTGCCGTTGTCGATGACGCAAATCTCGGAAGTACAATTCCGTACAGAATTGGAGATCCAGATTGAAAATGATGAATTATTAGTAAGCTTTACTTCCTCACAATCTGAGACACCAGATGAGATAAAGAACAAATCAGGTGGTTCGTCCCATGCTACCCTTCAGATTACTCTAACGCCTCATCATGGGACAGAGGGACTCAGAAAAATTGTTGAAGGATATGAAAAGATACTACGAGGACAAATCCCAAGCTAATTTGTTGAGAAGTCGCCCTAGGTTGGGTTATAGGAATGAAACCCAACCTAAGCAGGCTTTTGCGTTGCTAACTAGGGTGCTGCACCGGACAGCTTGGCGATCGCATTGCAGATAAGCTCTAGAAGTATTCTCTGTCTGCAGGCAGTAAAAGTTTTCGATATAATCCTAAGTAAACATTTTTTAAGTAAACATTTTTCCCTCATACTAATTTATGAACTACCGAGACATCATTACAATTGAACCTGAAAAACGTGGTGGTAAGCCTTGCGTCCGTGGCTTGCGTATTACAGTCTATGAAGTCCTTGAGTACCTAGCTTCCGAGATGACTGAAGCAGAAATTATCGACGATTTTCCCGATCTGACGCGAGAAGATTTAAAAGCCTGCATTGCTTATGCTGCTGACGGAGATCATCAGTTTATGACTGCCCCATTATCTCCATGAAATTACTTTTTGATGAAAATGTGATGAAAATCTATGGTGAAACCTTCAATTATTGACCCTGCTGCAAGTTACAGCTTTAGCCAGTATGGCACCCTACCCTTTGACACCGCCGATATTCTAGCTGAATTCGGGGTCACTTTCCAATCTGTTTCTCTCCAGCTCCCAGAACAACAACCCCTAGATCCCACCCCACTAACCAATGAATTGGCAGAAAATTTGGCGTTAGTAGATCCCATCTCAGAAATTGCCCGTCGAGAATCGCTCATTTTTCCAGTGCTGAAAACTGTCTGCAAATTTATCCAGTCACCCCTCAAGATTGAGTATTCGATCCGAGTTAGCAACCAACTGAAGGGAAATGTGGATTACTTCATTCCCACACCTCAAAATCTCGTAATTATTGAAGCAAAAAATGCCGATATCGGCAAAGGATTTACCCAGCTTGCAGTAGAACTAATTGCCCTAGATCAATGGATTGATTCCCCTGTAGACTATCTCTATGGAGCAGTAACAACAGGAGAAACCTGGAAATTTGGTTTGTTTGATCGCCAGCAAAAGTTGATTCAAAAAGACATCAATACCTACGGTGTCCCCAATGACTTGGCTAAAGTTCTCGCGATTTTGTTTGGCATTACACTTCAAACACCGAGTACGAATTGACTGCCGAAGGCATGATACTAGGCCGAAGTGCTATAATTCAGTAAATAAAATAGGGGTTATTAATGGCTTTTAGTGATTATAAAACTATTGCTCAAGTTCAAGAAGAGTATAATATCAAGTATTTGGAAGCAGACTTTATTGAAATTACCGATCTAAAACCTTCCGATCTGTTTGTTAAGGAATTGAAATTCAGCGAACATAATATGGATATATACACATCTGAATACTCAAGATGCGAAAATATTATTTATCCAATTTTAAGAGAAGTTTATAAAAGTTTTATCGATCAATATACTCTTTGGAGCCACAAGTCCATAACTTATGATGCTCAACTAAATGGAGCGCCTGATTACTTGTTCTCAACAAAGTCAGAGTTAGGTAAAACTGTTTTGGGTTTTCCGATCGTCGTTGTTGTTGAAGCAAAAAAGAATGATTTTAGCGAGGGATGGGGGCAATGTCTAGCTGAGTTGATTGCTGTGCAAAAATTAAATCAAGCCGAGGAACTTCCTGTGTATGGGATAGTAACGGATGGAGAATTATGGCAATTTGGAAAATTAGTATCCGATGAATTTACAAAAAGCAAGTTGAGAATTACTATTACCGATTTAGATAAAATTTTCGGAACGATAAGTTTTTTATTATCAAGCAAAAGGGAAGCAGATTGAAATTAAATTCGGTTTTTTCTTGCCTTCAACACCAAAGTTTAATAGCACTTACGCAAAGAAACCCGGTTTCTACAGTAAATCATTGTTTTTGACAATAAACATCTACGAGAAACCGGGTTTCTGGGTTCGCCAATAACTGATAACTGATAACTGATAACTGATAACTGAATAGCCCCTCTACAATCAAAGATTTGAAGAGGGAAATCCCACTCCATTGTTAAATTTGGGCGAAATCAGCGGGATTTTGGTCGCGCCGATCGCGCACCGGAATGGGTATTCCTTGGCGATCGCCAGATAGAGCTGCCGTGGTTTCTAATGCTTCTCTCAGTCGTTTGGCGGCATAGATGGACATATCTCTAGGTACACTAATACGATCGCGCAGGTAGCGCAGAGATGGATCGGAACCAGATGGTGGCGGACAGAGTTCTCCTGTTATCATGTAAGTCAGAGCGCAACGCAAGGCTTCATCAAAAAGGCGATCGTCGGCTGGATTAACGCGAATGATATTATGACGATGCTTTATCACCCGGTGCAGAGCTTCTGTTCGAGACGTTTCCGGTTCTGGATACATCACATCTGGTAACCCGAACCAAGGACCGCAATCTACTCGTTTTTGATTAATCTCAGTTTGAGATTCTTGGTTAGGATAGCATCCGCCCATTTGCGGTGGTAAATCGTGAGCATGGGTATGAAAATCGCTTTGTGTCCCTCGATAGGTGGATCGGGTTTCCATAGCATCAAACCAATCAGAAAACTTTGGATTTTCTTCCCGCAATGAATAGCCTTTGTAATAGTAGAGGCTGGCATTCATCCGCTCGACATAGGGAGTAAAAACCACATCAACTATACCAAATTCTTCCAGAAAATAAGGTCCTGGAGTATTGGCAAGAGCCGCTTCAACTTGAGCCACAATGGAGGTAAATTGATCTCGACTGCGTTGTTCGTCCCTTTGCGATCGCGTGGGGTAGCACAACCAAGTACACCAGCCACGAAAGAGTAGGCGTTCTAGCTGGCGCAGAGGCAGCGCTCGGCGATCGCCCATTCCTACCTGATTTAATGGGCCAAATGCGTCTTCTAATGCTAATAAGATATCATCACTTTCTGTAATTAACTGACCGTCAAGTTCTACCGCTGGAAGCATTCCCGAACGCACCTTTTGCTTATACCACTTTTCTTTCGTTCCATAACAGAACATAGTGACCTTCTCTATACGGTACGGAATCTGCTTTTCCTCTAACCACAGCCACACTTTTTGGCAATAAGGACACCAAGCATGATGATCGCGATAAAGAGTAACTCGCACATCTGATTCGGCTTGTCCAAACAGCCGCAATCTCGCTTGGGAATTGGTTGGTCCGTTAATGGTATCTCGCTCAAATGTAGCGAGTTGTTGTAGTTCTTCCCAACTCAAAGGCAAAGATTTGGTCGATCTCATAAGTTACTGCTCCATAAAACTGATACAAAGCGTCACATAACGTAACAAGTTGATGTTTACTTCCTGCTTCTACTGAGGCCGTCGGCGGTTTCTCATCCACAGGCATTAACGGTCAAGCCGACCGCATGTCTCAAATTTATACTAGCATTTAAATCTCTATCTATTGACAAGCCACACTCTGGGCAATCATAAGTCCTCAAATGCAATGGCATATCTTGAACATGACCACAATTCGAGCAAGTTTTTGAGGACGGGAAAAACCTATCAGCTACTACTAACTCAGAACCGTACCACTGAGTTTTATATTCTAACTGCCTACGAAATTCATAAAACCCTTGGTCTGCTATAGATTTAGCTAGCTTATGGTTAGCCATCATTCCAGAGACATTAAGGTCTTCAATAACAACATGGCCGTGGTTCTTGGCTAAATGTGTTGTCAATTTCTGAAGTGCATCTTTGCGGATGTTAGCTACTCGTCTGTGCTGTCTAGCTAGCTTGATTACAGAGTTGTGCCAGTTATTTGAATGTTTTACTTTCCTGCTCAGTTCGCGTTGCAATTTTGCTAGTTTATCTTGAGCTGTACGGTAAGGTTTAATGCTTGGGAAAGCTTGACCAGTACTTAGTGTTGCTAGCGTTTTTACCCCTAAATCAACACCTACAACATCAGTAATTTTTGGTGTGGGAGTTGCACTAAATTCATAGCTCAAACTTAAGTACCAATTGCCCGCTTGTCTACTAATGGTTATTTTTTGAGTAGTCGCCTCAATTGGCTCATAAGTCTTAACCCAACCAATAAAAGGTAATTTATGACTCCATCCGTTTAATTCCACTGGCTTTCCACAATTATCAATTGTGAAAGAATCTGATCTGCCTTTCTTCTTAAACCGTGGACGTTTACCCAACCCTTGAAAAAACCTTTTAAATGCTTCACCCAAGTTTCGGAAAGCATATTGGTAAACTTTAGATGACAGGTTTTTCATCCAGGGATAAAGAGGTTTTGTGTGATTGGTAAAAACCTCTCTCAGTTTACGGGCGTTGGGCTTATAACCATCCTTGTAAGCAGCATTCCATAAACTTAAACCCCAGTTATAAACCCACCTTGAATAACCTGCGTGTTGGGCTAAGAACGTTTTTTGCTTATTATTTAGTTTAAGTTTGGTTTTGATTGACTTGTACATACTTCATGGTCGCTTTCTATTTGAGTTTTATATTTTCTCAAGCCATATAGCCGACTTGAAAAACAATAGAGTATTGCCAAAATATCCTCAAGCATTTCTGCTTCTGGAGATAAATCATCGAGTATAGCTTGGCTCTAGAATTTCCTAATAATAGCATAAACCGGAAAGTGACAAAAGAGAGATAGAAGTTATTCATAGCTTTTAGTGATTATAAAACTATTGCTCAAGTTCAACAAGAGTATAACTATCAAGTATTTGAAAGCAGACTTTATTGAAATTACCGATCTAAAACCTTCTGATTTTTTTGTTAAGGAATTAAGGCTACACTCAGAAAAATTGTAAAATATCAGTCTTAACCAAATTAGAGGTGCTATAAATGTCGAAATCTAGTCAAGTTTTAATTGATGCTTTTCTCGCTGAACGTAATACACCAAATCCTCTCGGCGACCGTAGTCCTACCTGGGGTCGTCATGTAGACGATCTTTCTCTGGTCGATCCTGGAGAAATTGCAGAAAGTGTTGTAGTTATTGAACCCTGGGAGCATGTTGGCGAACGACCGAAGGATAAGGTTGGGGTCATTGCATCAGAGAACGTGGCCTATATTGTCGATCAAATCCTGGGTTTACCCACCCTTATTGTGCCCGCTTGGAAGCATGGTATTTCTGACCTAAAGCGCTTTGCTTCCCTGGCAAGCGTAGCCAAACTTATAGTATTGGAAGGGGGCGAACCGGATGTTCATGTAAAAGATACTTTTTCGCCAGCATTTCCTCGTTCAGATGCTACGCAACTGATTGTTGAATTCCTTTTAAAACAGGTGCCTTTCATTGGCATTTGTCTCTCTCATCAGCTTACGGCACAGGCCCATGTAGAATTAATCCGTGAATCTGTGGATCGTCTAGAAAAATCACAACAACCAGCGTTTGTTGCTGTCAGTCGTCGCATTGCCGAGGTGGCAAATCGCCTGAAGGTCGAAAAGAGTTATGGTACTGTCGCCCAATCTTGGAATGATGAATCGTTTGCCGTTGCTAAGAATGAAGCAATTAGCCATTCTAATACACGTTTATACCCCTACCGGGATATCGATATTCCTCATGTTCCGATTGAAATCACGGAGACATATCGTGTAGTAGCAAAACGTTTTGATGCCATCATTGATGTAGCGCTCCAGTACGAGAACGATCTGCACATTCAGGCATTCCATGGCAACGAAGTATCAGAAGAATCAATACGCTTCGTATGTTGGGCTTATCAGCAAATTCACCATGCGGTCACTGCTTACAGCCTTGAAGCGGCCTCGATACTCGACCTACAAAGCCTAATGGATGCACCCATTGGTGTCGAAATTTTAGCTTCAACACATACTCAAAGTGGCGATCCGCTATGTGAGGTTGCAGCAACTGGTATTTATTGGGATAACGGCCGGAAAGCACTAACTACCCAGTTTCACCCAGAACTCGATGAATCCTTAATAACCGCATCTGAAGGTTGGGCACTTTCCTGGGAAGATATGAAAAATTCTGATGGAATTCGTTTGTTAGCACGTATCCTTCAGTCAGTTCTCTAAAAATGAGTGATATCATGTCCGGTAGCATCGGTATTGTATAGCAAAGGCAAGGAAGAGGGAAGAGGGAAGACGGAAGAGGTAAAGAAGAGGGAGGAAGGCTACCCTCGCAAGAAAAAAATCTAAATTTCCTGTAGATATTCACCCTTGGGTTTACACAAACGATTGCGTTCGGACATGATCTGACAAACCGCTTCCCTCTCACCACTTATCCTAAACACAATAATTTTCTTCAAGTGCGATGATCCGATTTTGTTGTAGTAATGAGCGATCGCCGATTGTTTCGGGTGAGCTAGCACGAGAGCAATCTATCAATAAATGGATGCTCACCGCCGCCATTCCCTTGAAAAGTTAAAAATTAAAAGTCAAAAGTAAGATTTGAGAGGTTTCAAACCTCAAACGAGCTGATAATATTAAATCCGTTTAATTCGGTATAAAAAAATGTTCTATCTTCAACCATTACCAAATATTTCTTAATCTCCCCATCCCTCAATCTAATTACACCGATGCTACCGGATTTGATATAACTGATAACTGACTATAGGGCGATCGCCAATGAGAAGTCAAAAGTAAGATTTGAGAGGTTTCAAACCTCAACCGAGCTGATAACTGATATAGAATCCGGTTATAGAACCCCTGATCGTATCTTTTGAAGAATAAGTTTATACTAAGTAGCGATCGCCAATTATTATCACTAAGATTTGGGTAAATGCCATATTCAAGTAGTTTGACAGATAAAGAATGGGTTTTGATTGAACCGTTATTACCAAAAAAGAAGAAAACTTGTCCAACAAAATGGACTAAAAGGCAAATACTCGATGGTGTTCTCTACCAACTTAAGAATGGTTGTAATTGGTGCGATTTGCCCAAAGATTTGCCTCCTTATTCCACAGTTTTTTGGCATTACAAACAGTGGCGCTCTCAAGGAGTAATTGAGAATATCAGAGATGTTTTACACAGCGGGAGTACGACAACAGGTTAAAAAAAAGCCAGATGGACAACTTTAATTATTATTGATTCACAGGCAGTAAAAAATACCTGTAATGCTAGTGTCAAGTCCAAAGGATTCTGTTTTTACAAGGCAACTAACGGAATCAAGAGACATCTAGCAGTAGATAGTCTCGGCTTTCCTTTTTTTGTCCATTGTACCAAAGCATCAGTTTCTGATGATATGGGGTTAATTGAAATGTTGTCAGACAACATTGATTACTTTAAGCCTAAACCTGTAAACATTCCTAAAATTACTATTTTGCTTGACCATGGATATCACCCTGAAAAAATCACACAGGAGTTAGAGAAAGTTTATCCAGGGATTATGACCAAGATTCGATTTAAACTATCACCAAAACCATCAAAAGCTCAGAAAAAACAGGAAGGAAAAACAGGATTTGTTCCGGTCAAAGCCAGGTGGGTGATTGAAAGAACAAACTCCGTATGGGGAAAGGTGTAAGAGTTTAACTAAAAATTTTGTTTGCGGAGCATTCCGTAGGAAAAGAACCCTGGAAAATGCTACTGCCAAGATTAACCTTTGTTTTATTCGACTATTGCTCAAGAGGTTGGCGATCGCATAGATACCAAATGGGTTCTATATAGTATATGTTGATAATTCTATAATTACTTCAATATTTAATCTCCCCCACTCCCCCAGTCCCCTACTGCAAACTATACAATAACTATTCAACCGGATTCTATATGAGTCGGGTACAATTTTCATAGCTCCCCTGTAATTATTGACAACTGATAACTGATAATTGAAATGACCTTTGCTCTTCTTGTTCAATTCTAACTTATGCAATCAGATCGCCGGAATAGATGCCATGACTTTGTTAGATTTCTGCTCGGAGGGAATTTAAACATTCTAAAGCTTTTTGAAATTGGCGATCGCCTTCACCAGAAATTCTATCACTTCTTTATTTAAGAGTTTCTAATCCCAGACGTACTACTTCCACAGCAACTTCAGAGAGTGTCTGATGTTTTTGAGCGCTAACGATCGTAGGATGTCGTACGGTTCTGGTTTGAAAACCAGTGGGGATATGGATATTTTGTCATCTTATTCTCTGTACATAAATGTTTTGAGAATGCTTCCTATTATATCATTATTTTGAATAAATTGAGAAACGCTCACTCACCTGCTTTATTTTTGTAGATTGATCGCTTTCAGCAAAAATATAATGCTGATTTTAGATTTCTCAAAAATTTTCAACTCTATTCCCATTTATCAAAATAGTATGTTACTCTGTAAGCATGGGAAAAAGTACGCGCAGATAGGGTCGCTTTTCAAACTATTAAAACTATGTCGAAAGCAATAATATGACTAATATATCCGTTCAATATGAACCACCACTTCCAGCAAAGGAAACTTTGCCTACCATGTACGACTTACCAAGCGAAGACCCTACAGAACCTGGTTTGCCAGACGAATTTCACGACTTTCAACCTGAACTTCTGCGCCAAACTTTTCAACCACCTAACAGAGATCCCGATCTATTATTTTGTGGCGCCGATATGAATCTCTACTACGATGTCAAACACCCTAAATGGTACAAACGCCCAGACTGGTTTGCAGTTGTGGGAGTGCCCAGGTTGTACGAACAACGGGATATGCGGTTGAGTTATGTAGTTTGGCAAGAAGGAGTTAACCCATTGGTGGTGGTCGAATTATTATCTCCGGGTACAGAAGATGAAGATTTAGGAGAGACAGTAGGAGAACAGGGAAAACCTCCTACTAAGTGGGAAGTTTATGAGAGCATTCTGCGAGTGCCTTATTATGTGACGTTCAGTCGCTATACTAATCAAATACAGGCGTTTCATTTAGTGGGCGATCACTATCAAAAAGCAGAGTTGAATCAGGGACGTTTATTGCTTCCGAGGGTAGAACTCAGTCTGGGTTTGTGGCAGGGTAGTTACAATAAGATAGATAGACTCTGGTTGCGGTGGATGACCCCAGAAGGAGATTTGATACCGACTCCAGAAGAGGAGGCCAAGCAACGAGCTACTGAGGCGGAACAACGAGCAGAGCGCTTGGCAGCAAAACTGCGAGAGTTGGGTATCGATCCTGACAAGTTGAGTTAAATAGTTTTTTTGTAGGTTGGGTGAGGTAGTATAGCGCTACGCGCAAGTCAGAAGTCAGAAGTCAGAAGTCAGAAGTAATCGCTGACTAACTTTGAGCATTTATAAATGTCCTAACCTATTTACGTAGTGCTATACCCTACTCAACCTCAAATAGTAAATTATATCATGTCCGGATAAGAGCGATCTGGAAACAACTTATCCTCTTGCTTAAACAGTAAATCTTTCTATTTTCCCTACTCCCCCCACTCCCCCACTCCCCTACTCAAAAAAATATGGGGCGTTGGTAATTTGAGGTATGATATCATTTCCGGATAAGAGCGCGATAGAAGTCCATGACCTTTACGCAACCAAAAAACTTTATCCTTCTTGTGGGGGTTTCTTCTTCTTTCTTTCCTCCTGACTCGGTCCTCCTGACTTCCCCTCCTGGGAGGGGCGGGGGTGGGTTGACTCCTAAATAATTAAGATTAATATCATACACGCGCTTTACCAACGCCAAATATGGTATTAATTCTTATTCTCAAATCCTGCCACTTCAGATAAAGTATAAAGAGGTCTACCTTTGACTTCTTCATAAATACGTCCGATATACTCCCCTAAAATTCCAATACTTACTAATTGTACTGCTCCTAAAAAGAATATTGCCATTATAATTGTTGTCAAACCAGTTAATGGTGAATCTGGATAAAAAATCCGCCAATATAAAACTAAACAAGCCATCAATAAAGCTACACAAGCAGCAAATAATCCTACATAAGTAGACAGTCGTAAAGGTACTTTAGAAAAAGAGACTAAACCATTAATTGCTAAAGCTAAAGACTTAGCAAAAGTATATTGAATATCACCAGCAAAACGAGGTTCGCGCTCAAATTTAATTGCCGTTTGTTTAAAACCAACCCATGCTCTTAAACCTCGAATATAACGATTAGTTTCTGGCATTTTATTCAACACATCCACCACACATCTATCCATTAAACAAAAATCTCCCGTATCAATGGGAATTTCCACATCTGCTAAATGTTTTAAAATCCGATAATAGAGAAAAGCAGGCAATTTTTTTAACCAACTTTCTTGATGTCTTTTTGTGCGTTGAGCATAGACAACTTGATAACCCTGTCGCCATTTTTCAATTAAGTCTGGAATTAATTCTGGTGGGTCTTGCAAATCTCCATCTAAAACTACAATAGCTTTTCCCCTAGCAAAATTTAAACCAGCAGTAACAGCAATTTGATGTCCGAAATTACGGGCAAAACTTAAGTAACAAATTCGAGGGTCTTGTTGATGTAATTCTCGGAGTATTTGTAGAGAGCGATCGCGACTCCCATCATTAATTAAAATTAATTCTACATCTCCATCCATTCTATTCAGAATGGCACTTATACGCCGATATAATTCTGGGAGATTTTTCTCTTCATTATAAATAGGAATTACTATAGAATATTTCATAAAAGAAGAAAGAAGGAAGAAGGAAGAAGGAAGAAGGAAAGGGGAAGAAGGAAAAAGGAAGAAACAATAATTTCCTCAAAGAAGGAAGAGGGAAGAAGGAAGAAGGAAGAAGGAAGAAGGAAGAAACAATAATTTCCTCAAAGAAGGAAGGGGGAAGGAGGAAGAGGGAAGAAATAATAATTTACTATTCAAAAGGAAGAGGGAAGAAGGAAGAAGGAAGAAGGAAGAAGGAAGAAGGAAAAGGGAAGAAGGAAGAAACAATAATTTCCTCAAAGAAGGAAGAGGGAAGAAGGAAGAGGGAAGAAATAATAATTTACTATTCAAATAGATAGATTTTTCCATAAATTATATCAGCCTTTTCGAGCTACTCTTGTAGAGATGTTTTATAGAACATACAGCGTATTTCATATTAGACATCTCCGAAAAAGATATAGGTTTTTTGCAGGAGTAGGCAACAGGCAACAGTTCATTAATTGATAATGGATAATGGATAATTGATAATTACCTCTGGTTAAAACCGTTACGGAATTGAATATCAGGAGATATTATTTCTTTTCTCTTGGTCGATTGGATATGGCTCCGAGACCGTTCCCTCCGGGACGCTACGCGAACGCCATCCCACCCTTCGGGAAGCTCCGAAGATCGACCGCTTTTTCCCCTTAAAAGGGGAGGCTTTAAACCTGAATGCTTACATTATTAATTATTAATAATTAATGATTCGGTAAGATATTTTTACGTGCAAAGGCACAAAAAAAGATTTTTTAGGGTGAATTTTTCGTATCCTTAGCCTGCTCTAATTAAAAGATTTATTTTCTGGATATGTCTATTAGTGAGGTATACCAGTCGCGGGCAAGATGCCCACACTTGCATTCACTTTAGCATTTATATTTGTACCTTATCTATCTGCAATCTGCTGTATCTAAATTTCTGAAATTGCTTGAATAATCTTAAACTAAAACGTAATATAATACTACTGAATGAATTGATGGAAAATATGATAAGCTAAGAATAGTTTAGATTCTATATTCCCTATGACAAAAATTTAGATATATGGTTTAAATGCAAAACAGCTTATCAAATAATTTATGGAAAATAAATCAACAATTAGCAACAGTCTGTTTATCCCATCCTTTTGTGCAAGGAATTGCTGACGGTACACTGCCTCATAAAAGTTTTGCCTATTATGTGGGGCAAGATGCTTTTTTCCTCAGAGCATTTGCCCGTGCTTACAGTATTGCTGCAGCTAAGTCCCCAGACTGGAAAATATTTGACCTATTTCATACTCTTGCAGGTGGGGTAAAAGATGAACTAAAACTGCATCAAAACTATGCTGCAAAATGGGGAGTAAACCTAGAAACTATTACGCCAGGATTTTCTACACGGCGTTATACAGATTTTCTGCTGGCAACAGCTTGGAGTAATAATATTGGAGCGATCGCCGCAGCAATGACTCCTTGTATGCGACTTTATGCTTTTTTGGGACAACAGTTAGCTACACCAGAAATCCCAGAGCATCAATATTCTGAATGGATTCGTACTTATAGCAGTCAGGATTTTGAACATTTGACGCAAAAACTGGAGAAAGTGATAGACAATTACGCAGACAATACCCAAGAAGCAGAATCAATTTATTGTTATGCCATGCTCTGCGAACGAGATTTCTTTCAAGCAGCTTGGGAAATGGGAGCTGAAGTTAGAAGTTAGAGTGGTAGCAAAAGGTACATAAGTAAAGTAAAAAAAATAAAGCAGTTTTCAGGTCAATGAACCAGAAAAAAATGATAACCCTGTAGGGACGTTGCATGCAACGTCCCTACATTATGCTCTACTCAAATTATAGTCATTCTAGTTAAGATTTAGACAAGGGTTTCTTGCCTTGAAAGAGTTTCAGCCGAAAAAGTGTTCCAGTTTTATTCAGAATGACTATACATTAATGTCAGAGGGTTTAACTAAATTAATCAAGACTGTATAGAACTCTTAAAACTCCTGAAAACTATTGTCAAATCAGCAAAATCAAATAATTATCAATTATCCATTATCAATTATCCATTATTAATTAACGCCCCAACTTATTCGGAATACCTTCACAACCACCAGGTATCTTTCTTCTACTTTTTTCCCCACACCAAGCACAACAATAGTAACGTTGCTCGTCAGACAACCGCTTGACTCCACTAAAGTCAACATTTTCTACCACTGCACCAGTACAAACACCTGTTTGATAGTTAGGTACATGAGTACGACTGCGAGGAGTAGCAGTTTCCCCACTGCCATAGAAAAATCTTGCTCCCCTTAAGTCAGCACCTACCAGACTTGCTTCATACAAAATAGTACGGGAAAAATTAGCTTTTACTAAGTCACAATCACTAAGATTAGCTCTGACAAGATTAGCATCACTTAATTCTGTCCATCGCAAATCTGTTTTTGTCAGGTCAGCTCCTGCTAACATTACTCCTAAGTCAATCACACGAATACCATATTCCCTGTCTTCCGCATAACCTCCATTACCATCTAAAATAGGCCGACCAAGTTGGCGATCGCGCTTAATCGGTGTTATTAGTCTAGACTGAGATAAAAATCTGAGAATTTTCGCTTTACCTTCTGCATCTACACTTTTGATAATAGCTGCTGTGCGTCCTTCAGCGATCGCTCTTTCCTGTGGCCAATCTTCCAATAAACCTTTTTCATCCATTGCTAGATCGGAAACTCCTTGAAAGTAAGCATCAATGGTTTGTTGTTGAGTGATGCGGTTTTGCTGAATGGTCAAATCTTTGGAAATAACGTATTGTCGCCAAGCTACATATACAGCAATAATTGCAATTAAAATTTGACCCAAGGCTCCGATAAGTTCGCCGACGGCCCCAATAGCGTCCCAGTTAATCTGAATATTACGAGTACCTGGTTCTTGGTTTGCTCCACTTAACATCAGTAAGCCAACAATAGCGGCCAAGATACCAAAGCAAGCAATAATCAGATTACGCCAAACTGGAGGAATGAGGGTTTTCCAGACTTTACCCCAACTAGGCCAAATCATTCTGATGGAAGCTACCATTGCCACAACCGCACTGCTATAACCAAGCAGCACATTATCTATGGCTAACCCCAGAATCATTAACGCAATTGCTGCCAGGGAGACAATGGACGCAATTCTATTTTTTGGCCCTTGATCTCCTTGATTGTTCGCCAAACCATTGAGCTGTGTGGGAGAAGCGGGTAGCATTTGTTCTATTTCGTTGTCTACCAAGTTTAATTGCTCTATTGATGTTTTTACAGGAGCGATCGCTGCTTTTGTGCCATTAGAATTTTCTGAGGTAGGACTGGTGTTTGGAGAATCAGTTGGAGAAGAGTTTGAATCATTATTCATAGAATTTTTAATTTTGATTTTTTTGTCAGACAATTAATTTGTTAAGTTTTTGTAATATCTATAAAAAGCTGGAAACATTAGGAAAGAGAAGTTATGCCAATAATTTTACGGGTAAGTTTTGCTAGAGGTGAGGTTTTATATCAATTATATTGGGACTAAACTTGCCAAGACATTAGAAGTCAAAAGTCAAAAATCAAAAGTCAAAAGCAAAAAAATATTAATTTTAGGACTCAGGCCGGAGAAAAAATTTATCTTTTATTTTGCGAGTACCCTACTGTCAACGGGGGTGCTTAAAATTGTTTGGGGTTTAAGACATGAAGTGGCTGGTTGTTGACTATCCATAAGCAATTTTCCCTTCTGCCTTCAGCATAGCTGCCTTCTGGTATGAATTAATATAGGGGTTTTGATTAATTGAGATAAGGACTTCGACTTTGAATTGGATGTGATAAGTTAGCTTGACTACTCATGGCTCAGAGGCCGTGTATTTTCTATTAGGATAGATTAGGAAGAGGTTTGAAAAGTACCTTTGTTTAAAATTTAGCCATTTTTTGTAAGCGTAAAATTATGACAACTTCTGAAATTCTAGTCAAGAAGGAAAAATTAAAGAACCCACCTTTGGAAATACATTATTTGGGCGATCGCTCTTTGCGTCAGTCAGCGAAGCGTGTGACTAAGGTAGATGATGATATTCGGAAACTGATACGAGAAATGCTCCAAACTATGTATAGTGCTGATGGTATTGGTCTGGCTGCACCTCAGGTGGCTGTCCAAAAACAAGTGATTGTTATAGACTGCGAGCTAGATAATCCCGCTACCCCCCCTATAGTTTTGATTAATCCTACGATTAAAAGGTATGGCAAAGAAGTTTGTCTTTTCCAAGAAGGATGTCTGAGTATTCCTGGGGTTTATTTAGATGTTAAGCGTCCCGCAATAATTGAAGTTGCCTACAAAGATGAAAATGGTCGTCCGAAAACTCTTCAGGCTAAAGAATTATTATCTAGAGCCATTCAGCATGAAATGGACCATCTTCATGGGGTGCTGTTTGTAGACCGAGTAGAAAATAAATTGGCACTGAATGAAGAGTTGACTAAGCATAAGTTCTCTACTAAAGCTGTTAAATCTGTTACTTAAAGTCTCACGAAATTAATACAAAAGCAATAGTCCAGAAGTTTAAGATTTATCAGTTCTTAACTTTAGTGCATATCATGAAAATTCAAAACAGTCAATACTTTTGGAGAAGAAAGTTATGGTAGGAACTCCTAAATCAACATTGCTTTTGGGTGGGTGTTGTATAGCAGCGATCGCAGCAGTTGGTTCTATTTTTGAGTTGTCCTCTGGGGAACCAGAATTAGGTGGTCTAGTAACAGGGATAATTTTGAGTCTGAGCATTCCTCTAGCCACTTTACTCTTTTATTTAGCAATTCAAGACGCTAAGGCGAATCAGTAGAAATTAAAGAAGCACTCAGCACTCAGCACTCAGCACTCAGCAAGATTATTTTTTTGAACGTGCCAGAAGGGGATACGGGACTCCTCCTAAAATTAAACGACAAGCTAGTGCTACTACGCGGAAGTCAAAAGTCAAAATTAAAAAGTCAATCATTTTTGATTGGTAAGGCTTTTAGGATTTTGTAACTGGTTAGTTATTTCTGCCATCCTGTACTAGAAGTCGGGGGTTTAAACCCAAGCTTTTAGCGCGCTGAAAGCTTAGTGCTGTTTGCAGAGCATTCCAGTACGGAAAATGCTGATAGCTAGTTAAGCAATGAACAATAAACAATTTTTAATTGACAATTAATTGTTCATTGCATATAGCAGAAGAAAGAAGGAAGAAGGAAGAGGGAAGAAGGAAAAATCTTACTTTGTCTGAGCTTTAAGCTTTTGATCTTTCCTAACCTTTCCTTCGACTGCTATATCAATAATTATTTTGACTACAAATTTTAAAGATATCTAAAAAATGGCATTTCTGCGACAACTGTCTACAAGAGGGGTATATGAGGAAAAACTCATAAAAGAGTATCTATCTGAGACAGAGGAGGTAGTGCTAGGACGCGACCCCAGGTGTCAAATTGTCCTAGAGACAAAATTGTATAGAACGGTTTCTCGTCGTCATGCGCTAATTCGTATTCAGAACAAACAGACCAAAACTACTGGTTTAGTATGGGAAATCTGCGACCTCAATAGTTCTAATGGTACTTATATTAATGGACGAAGAATACAGGGAAGTCAAATTTTACAGGTGGGCGATCGTATTAGTCTGGGTTACAAAGGGCCGGAATTCATTTTCGATAATTTATCCTACCAAAAATCAACCTCTTTAGTATCACAACCAGTAAACCCTACTTCACTTCCTGTTAATTCTGTTAGTAGTGCTAAAACTGAAAAAGTTGAAGATGTTGGAGATACTGACTCGATCACTTTGACCCAGTTATTTCCTATTGCTTCTACAGGAAAGCAATTAGCTAAAAAAGCCTATCTTTATCCAGGTATTATCACTGTATTTTTTGTGATTTTAATGTTTTTAACAGTGGGTAAAGCAATAGCTTTCAATTTTTTATTAGCAGCTTATATTGCTAGTGCAGCTTATTATTTTGTTTATCAACTTTGTGGTAAACAAAAACCTTGGTGGGTATTATTTGGAGCATCTTTAACTACTGTATTAATTTTATTAAGTCCTATTTTAACATTGTTTATTGGAGTATTTCGTTTTATACTTCCTGGTGATATATCAGTAAATCCTCAGCAAGTTGGCTTTCTTGATTTCCTGATTAGAATGTTTTTTGGCGCGGGATTAATGGAAGAGTTATTAAAAGCATTACCTGTATTTTTAGTACTATTTATAGGTCGTAATTTACCTTATCCCTGGCGAAATAAAATTGGTGTTTGGGAACCTTTAGATGGAATTTTATTAGGAACAGCTTCTGCAGTAGGATTTACTTTATTAGAAACTCTTGGACAATATGTTCCGAGTATTGTGGATAGTGCTAGTTTACAATTGGGAGTAGATGCAGGTCAATTGGTAGGATTACAATTGTTAATTCCCAGAATTTTAGGTTCAGTAGCTGGACACATGGCTTATAGTGGTTATTTTGGTTATTTTATCGGATTAAGTGTTTTAAAGCGTCGTAATAGTTGGTTGATTTTAGGCGTTGGTTATTTTACTGCATCTATTCTTCATGCTTTATGGAATGCTTCTGGAGTTTTAAATATATTTCTTTTGGCTTTTGTGGGAGTGATTTCTTATGCTTTTTTGGGGGCGGCTATTTTAAAAGCTAGGGTGCTTTCTCCTACAAGAGATGAAAATTTTGCTACTCAGGTTTTAACGAAGTAAAGTCTAATTTAATTAAGCAAAAAAATAGATTAATTAACCATAGGCTATATATTTTTGCTTTACCACGGAATTAAATTTATTCAGCGCCACAAGAAGCTATTGAATTTTATTTGATTGGGGGAGTGTTAATTGCAAGATATCACCCAGTGGAAAAAGTCATACAACTGGGCGATAAAAAAAGAATAGTTTAAGCTTTACCAAGAAGTTGGGAAACTATATTATTGTGCTAAATTCTCGTCATTGTAAATAACAACTTTGCAATTAATCAAAAGTTGCTTCAAATGCTCCAAAGCAATTTCTACTTCCAGCTTTTTGTCTAAAGTGAAAATGCCAGTTATGCCTACTCCAGTTTTGAAATTTGATTTTTTCTGAGTAAAAGATTGACTTGGATACTCATCAATAAGGGAGTTCCAGTCTTCTATTCCTACAACTTCAGACAACTTTTTGAAAGAATCAGGAGAAATAGATGTGCCACTCATAAAGCGCTTCAATGTTGATATTGAAACAAATGCTGATTCATACCACTCTTTTTGTGTTTTTTTCCAACCTTTTTTGATTCTAGCTATATTTACTTTTTCAATACCTTCTTCTGAAAGACGTATAGAACTTGAACTTTTTCTTCTGGTCATAACACCTCCAGTCTGTGGTCGTTAAATACTGCTATTAGCGTATATTCCTTTTATATATTGAAAAGAAGTCAAGAAAAACAAAAAATGTTCCACTTGTGATACTTCTAGTATTGTCACACTCAAAGTTTATAGTCATACTAAATCTGGTATGGACAGGAGTTTTATTATAAGGGTAAGGCAGAAAGAAGAAGGGAGGGAAAGGTTTAGAAAAAATATCTTTTCATCAGCGACTTTGAGTTATAAAAAAACTTTCAAAATAAGCTCAATATTCTCTTTTTTGTCTCAATCTTATTGAGTGAGGTAAATTTATCCTGTTTTTAATCCTATCTCTCCTAATAAATAATCAGTTTTGAAAATATGCAGGAGAATAAAAATGGAAAATAACTCTACTCAAGAAAATCAAACATTCCCAAGCTGTATTGAAACCCAGGAAGTGACTCCTATTAATTTAATGTATAAAATTGCCGACCTGGCAATTGAAAATAGTGATGCTGGTTTAATTCTTGCTGGAGCATTAGGAAGTTCTATTATTATCTGCGCGATCGCCCACTCAGCAACAAAATTAATCCGTGCATTGCGTTAGTAGAATATTTTTTCAAAAGATATTTGTAAAGTCAAAAAATCTAGAAAAACCTCTATCCAAACCTCTACCCTATCACCTGCAAATAGAGAGGTTTTCAAACCACCATTCTTTTGTAGGGAAGGTGGGTAAGGGGGTTAGGTTTTTGAATTTGCAAATCATTTACCTATTTTGGGGGATAAATTTTCGACATAAGTATAGTGCGATAGTTTTTTTCCCAACTGTGGAAAGACTCTTCTATGAATGGAAAGCTTTTCAAACCAGTATTATCTTTTCGGGAAGGGAGCAACAGAAGTAAGATGTGGGAATTTGTAAATCATTTACCTATTTGGGGGATAAATTTTCGACATAAGTATAGTGCGATAGTTTTTTTCCCAACTGTGGAAAGACTCTTCTATGAATAGAAAGCTTTTCAAACCAGTATTATCTTTTCGGGAAGGGAGCAACAGAAGTAAGATGTGGGAATTTGTAAATCATTTACCTATTTTGGGGGATAAATTTTCGACATAAGTATAGTGCGATAGTTTTTTCCTGACTGTGGAAAGACTCTTCTATGAATAGAAAGCTTTTCAAACCACTATGATCTTTTCGGAAAGGGAGCAATAGAAGTAAGATGTGGGAATTTGTAAATCATTTACCTATTTGAGGGGTAAATTCTCTACATAAGTATAGTGCTATAGTTTTTTCCTGACTGTGGAAAGACTCTTCTATGAATAGAAAGCTTTTCAAACCACTATGATCTTTTCGGAAAGGGAGCAATAGAAGTAAGATGTGGGAATTTGTAAATCATTTACCTATTTGAGGGATAAATTATCGACATAAGTATAGTGCTATAGTTTTTTCCCAACTGTGGAAAGACTCTTCTATGAATAGAAAGCTTTTCAAACCACTATGATCTTTTCGGAAAGGGAGCAATGGAAGTAAGATGTGGGAATTTGTAAATCATTTACCTATTTGAGGGATAAATTATCGACATAAGTATAGTGCTATAGTTTTTTTCCCATTTGAGGGGTAAATTCTCTACATAAGTATAGTGCTATAGTTTTTTCCTGACTGTGGAAAGACTCTTCTATGAATAGAAAGCTTTTCAAACCACTATGATCTTTTCGGAAAGGGAGCAATAGAAGTAAGATGTGGGAATTTGTAAATCATTTACCTATTTGAGGGATAAATTATCGACATAAGTATAGTGCTATAGTTTTTTCCCAACTGTGGAAAGACTCTTCTATGAATAGAAAGCTTTTCAAACCACTATGATCTTTTCGGAAAGGGAGCAATAGAAGTAAGATGTGGGAATTTGTAAATCATTTACCTATTTGAGGGATAAATTATCGACATAAGTATAGTGCTATAGTTTTTTCCCAACTGTGGAAAGACTCTTCTATGAATAGAAAGCTTTTCAAACCACTATGATCTTTTCGGAAAGGGAGCAATAGAAGTAAGATGTGGGAATTTGTAAATCATTTACCTATTTGAGGGGTAAATTCTCTACATAAGTATAGTGCGATAGTTTTTTCCTGACTGTGGAAAGACTCTTCTATGAATAGAAAGCTTTTCAAACCACTATGATCTTTTCGGAAAGGGAGCAATAGAAGTAAGATGTGGGAATTTGCAAATCATTTACCTATTTGAGGGGTAAATTCTCTACATAAGTATAGTGCTATAGTTTTTTCTGCCGTACATATTATTTTTCTACCTACCAAATTTAGGCCATAATACTTGAATAAAAAAATCATTCAATACTTGATTACATTGAAATGCCAGTTGATTTTGGTCTAATTCATCTTTACTAAAATAAGCTAAACGCTGACCTTCATTAAGTTGAATTTGCTTTAAATCTAAATCTATTTGCTTCCAGAAAACGTAATGTTCTCTATCATAAATATTGTACTTTTGAAAAAAGTTAATATCTGTTAATTCAATTTCGATTTCTTCCATTATTTCTCTGCATATACATTTTTCAGGAAGTTCACCATTTTCAATAAATCCTCCTAATAAATTCCAAGTATTAGGAAAAGGAATAGAATCTTTATTATCTCTAAGCACGAGTAAAATTTGCTTAGAGCTGTTAAACAAAATAATTACACAACCTTGTAATTTGTTCATATTTTTGTCTTAATTAAAAAAATGATAACTCTGTAGGGACGTTGTTAGCTTTTTGAGTGCTTACCTACTTAATTTAGTTTTTTTTAATTGCTTAATTATCCTTATGGGCAAATTCCTTGTATCCCTTGACAAAGGTTCTGTTTTGAAACTATGCCATCTTCAATCAAAATTGAAATATTATCTTTAGTCACAGGTTTAGGGGTTAATAAAATGGAGGGAATTTTGCTTCCGTCTTTTGTTTTTATATCATTTTTAATGATATCCCTGGTTATTTTACCATTACTCAAAGCCACAACTAGCTCGACAGTTTTTTCGGCAAGAATTTTACTCGGTTTATAAATTGTTATTCCTTGATAACCCCTGACAATATTTCTTGCGCTTTGCGGACTTCCATCTTGTCCTGTTATCAGTATTTTACCTTTTTTATCGCCTAAACTTCCAATTATTTTATTTGCCATTCCATCGTTAGCAACTAAAATAATTTGGATATTATTTTGATGCTTTTTCAATAGCTCTTGAACCTTTTTTTCTGCTTTTGTACTATCCCACCGGTCTATAAAATGGATTTTATTGTTTTTATCATTTTTATCCTTAGGAAAAATAGGATTTAATTTTCCATCATTTTCATCATCAAAATAACTTCCTAATCTGATAGACCAACCTTCTTCTATTGCTGTAGTATTTGGATCTTTCTTGTCACCATTAATCATTACAAAGTTTGCTCCTGGCTTCAATTTATATATACCGTTTTCTCCTTTACTTAACTTATCCATAACATAATTTGCTTGGAATTCACCTACTTTCTTACTATCAAAAGAGATGTAACAATTTAAGTCCTTATCTTCAATTAGGCGGTCATAAGCAATTACTGGAACTCCCTGATTTTTGGCTTTTTTAACTATATTAATACCTTCTTTACCGTCTACAGCAGCAACAATCAAAATACAACTTCCCCCTTTGAGAGCCAAGTTTGCTTGTTGTTCTTGTACACCTTCTTGACTATTAGCATTAAAATAACGAATAGTAACACCTTTTATCTTGTCAATAATTCCTTTTTCTAAGAAATGGCGATCGTATTGTTCCCAACGTCCTGCTTCTCCTCCTGTAGCTGGTAATAAAATCCCTATATCTTTACAACCTTCAGCTTTGAAATATTCTGGTTTTTGATTGAGAGTATTACAACCTGCTATAGTAATTAGTGAAACAAGTAGAAATAAACAAATAAATTTAGTATTTGAACGAAAAATGTTTAACATAGAAAAATTACTTACTACCAACAAAAGACGAAACTTTTTAATCTTTTTAGGGGTACTCGTATTAAAGGTTTTCATAGACTTAATTTTACCAAAAACCGGCAGAAGTACCAATCGTAAGCCCACGGATCGAACCTTTAATTTTTATGTTGCAAAATTAGATAGAAGAGGTCAACTGAGGCCAACGTCCAATAGGAATGAACATTTTGAACTTGATTTAGGAAATAATTTAAAGCTTGACATGGTACTTATTTCAGGGGGTAGATTCAAAATGGGTTCTCCTCAAAATGAGTCTCAACGAGGAAACAACGAAAAACAAAATGATTTTCCTGTAAAAACCTTCTACATGAGTAGATATCCAATTACTCAAATACAGTGGGAAAAGGTAGCAGAATTACCAAAAGTTGAGTTAGATTTGAATGATAAACCTTCAACATTTGGCGAAAGCGAGCGGGAAAGAGCAAAGTTACCCGTGGAAACTATTTCGTGGGAGGAAGCAAAGGAATTTTGTGATAGGTTAAGTCAAAAATTTGAAGGTGAATATCGATTACCAACTGAGGTAGAATGGGAATATGCTTGTCGTGCTAATACTACTACTCCTTTTTATTTTGGTGAAACAATTACTCCAGATGTTGCTAATTATGATTCTCATTATGGTTATGGTAGATCGCCAGAGAAATATGAAAGGGACAAATATAGAGGTAAAACAGTTCCCGTAGAGTTTATTCAAAGTGCTAATAATTTTGGATTAGAAGGAATGTGTGGTAATCTTTGGGAATGGTGCAAAGATGTTTACTCCAAGAATTATGAAGACAGTTTCAAGGCTCCAGTTGAAGTTGGAACAAAGTCTCAACTTCGAGTAATACGCGGGGGTGCATGGAATAGTTTTCCAGCTAGTTGTCGTAGTGCAAAACGTAATTTTAAGCCACAAAATATTAAAATGAATACAATTGGATTTCGAGTGGTTGGTGTTTTTTCGTAACTATTTAAATTTAATTTCAACCAATTATTTCTCATCTAAATTTTCGTCATCAAGCTATTATAAATTCGTGATTTTGTGAAAAAAACTTTAGAGGTTTCCTCTTTTTATCCCTTATGCGCTTGGGTTTGGTCTCCAAACGCCTACGGTTTTTTTAGGAACTATTTCTTATGGTTATAACGATCGCCTAACTCCTTAATCAAGAAACAACTAAATATTTAGGAATTTTTCCAGCAGGCAGGAGTAATACAGAAATATTTTCATCTTCTGGAGATTCCAATATCTTTGTTTTCCCTTGTCAAAATATCCCATCCACGACTCCTGAGTGGAAAACCACCAACATTTTCATTCTATGAAGCTCCTAAAAAATCGCGCCTCAAAAGATTTTCGGTTGCAGCCTCACAATTTTTGTGATATTCTAAAGCTTAAATGGGGATCGTTCGCCCCTACGCATGACTTTTTATTCAACTAAAATTCCGACTCAGAAACAACCAAGTATTTAGGAATTTTTCCAGCAAGCAAGAGTAATGCAGAAATATTTTCATTTTCTGGAGCTTCTGAGAAATGCTTGTTTCCCCTCGTCAAAATTTCCCATTAATCACTCCTGAGTGGAAAACCACTAACACTTTCATTCTATGAAGCTCCAGAAAAAATCGCGCCTCAAAGGATTTTGGGTTGCAGCCTCACAATTTTTGTGATATTCTAAAGCTTAAATGGGGCTCGTTCGCCCCTACGCATGACTTTTTATTCAACTAAAATTCCCGACTCAGAAACAACCAAGTATTTAGGAATTTTTCCAGCAGGCAGGATTAACGAAGTTAGAACTCAGAACTCAGAACTCAGAAGTTATTTTTGTAGAGGGGATTTGAGCAACTCTCCAAAAATATTTCGTCGATTAAGGTGGGGTGGCGCGACCCAATCCTGTTTGATAATACAGAAGTGCTTTCATTTTGTGGAGCTTCGGAGAAATGTTTGTTTCCCCTCGTCAAAATTTTCCATCCATCACTCAATAGTGGAAACCACCAATATTTTCATTTCATTAAGCTCCTAAAAAATGCGCCTCAAAGGATTTTGGGTTGCAGCCTCACAATTTTTGTGATATTCTAAAGCTTAAATGGGGGTCGTTCGCCCCTACGCATGACTTTTTATTCAACAAAATACGCTAAAAAAGCATAAATATCCAAAGATAAAAAGTTAAATTAGAAGCAACTCCAGGCAAATAATTATCAGTGGTTATCTCCAGAAAATTTTCTCTAGTAATCAATAATCTTATTATTGATTACCCATCCACATTTATCCGTTAATTCATCCCTATCAATAGTCATATTTTCCAGAAGTAAATAAACAGAATTTTTACCAGCGAGTGAAAAATTCAAGTCAGACAAAATTCCAGGAAAATAATTATTGGCGGTTGTCTCCAGAAAATTCACTCCATCAGTTAACTTACAACTATAAATATTCGGATTTTCCCGAAGTAGATAAACAGAACTTTTACCCTGAAGATAAAAAGTAAAACTATAACCAAACCCAGGCAAATAATTAGGGCTTGCTGATTAAATCTAAAAGCATTGACATATAAATAATTTAGCCTTTTCAGGGTCAAATTGCAGTACCTGGTTTTCAGCTCTTCACGCTCAAAAAGTTAGTATTTTAGGTGTATAGTTGGGCAGAAAAATCAAGGGAAAATTCTTACTCCTACCTCTTCTAAATTCCTATTTCTCCTGTCTCCTACCCCAGCAAAGAGACTTTCCATAAGCAAACCCTAATTATAGGCGGTTATCTCCAGAAAATTTTCTCTAGTAATCAACAACTAGATTATTGATTACCCATCCACATTTATCCGTTAATTCATCCCTATCAATAGTCATATTTTCCAGAAGTAAATAAACAGAATTTTTACCAGCGAGTGAAAAATTCAAGTCAGACAAATCTCCAGGGAAATAATTATTGGCAGTTGTATCAAGCAAATTTCCTTGCTCATCCAAAGAAGAAAATGCAAGAGACAAACCATCACATTCTTGATTCATAAAATTTAGTTGACCAGTAATTTTTACTGATTCAGATACTTGCCCTAAATAGAGAAAATATTTAGAAGTTTGTTTAGTTTTATCCGAGGGGTCTGTCATTAATTTATAACCATTTTCAGATATTTGAATAACTGCCGAATAATTATAAGTAATATAAGGAGATTGATTTAAACTCATCCAGTCTAATTGTCTACCTGGAGGTTGAGGAATTTGTTTTTGTACTGCTGATAAAGTTTGTACAGCAGTCGCTACGGAAGTAGGGCGAAATCTTTGATAGAAACTGACAGTAATTCCACCATCTAAGATAAATTCTTCTGGCAATTTTCGGAAATCTTGAGCAATGGGAAAACTTTGAGTAAAAGCATCATAGACAAAGTTAACTAAATCTTGTTGCCCTGGTTTTAAGACTTGTTCATCAGTTAATAATACTTTCTGAAATGGGTGAGCAATAACTATATATTGTGCCTCTAATAATTCTGGCAATGGGTAAGTATCGCGGGTGTCGATGTGTGGTTTACTTATTGCTCTTAAATTCGACCAACTTTCAGGATTAATTATCCGGTTAGCGTTTCTAATAATATTGGCATTAAATAGATTTGAGGAAGCAGCTACATATACTAATTCTCGATTTTTGGCTAATTTACTTAGATAATCGCTCAGACGTAAAACTTCATCATAGTCGGAACGAATTAATGGAGAAAAGTTAGTGGCAAATAATGGTTGTAGAGAATGATTAAATTTGCCAATTGTAGTTAAACCAAGGACAAAATTTCCAAGTAACAATATTCCGGCAAGACTTAAAATGATTAATCTAGTTTTGTCTCGGAAAGTATTAATAGTCGTCCAGATAAATGAAGCTAATCCTAAAACTATTATTGGCGTGAAATGTAGAGAGTAATGAATATTGCCATAACGGAGTAAAATCAACCATTCAGCTAGAGAAAAAATTCCGAATAATAAGAGAAAAATAGTAGTAGATGGAATTAAAGATTTTGTCAGAAGACCTACGGAAAATCCGATAGCTACTAACAGTAAAGTTATTAATCCATAAAAACAGGCGTAACGCCAAAATATATCAGGTATTGATAAGCTCCAAGCAGCATAGAGAGTTCGATAATTTTCTGTCAAAGAACTTTGGATAAAACCCCAAGCAAAAATTGATATAGTCAGGAAACTACTGAGAGAAATCAGACTAATTTTTATGGAACTTTCTAAAAGTCTTTTCCAGGAATTATTGACAGAATTGAAAGTAGTCAAAAAGTTAATCATAGTTTGGCAACTAACAGCAGCAAGAAAAGCTATTGCGCTATAAGCAAAATGTCTTCTTAAAACAATAGATATTCCCAAACATAATCCAATCACGGGAATTTGCCACCAAGCAGTCAATCTAATATTTTGTAAGTAAATTAAAGTTGCCAATAAAATAAATAAAGTTGCTCCAATATCAGGATATCCTCTTAAACTGGGACTCCAACTCATAGGTATTAGTAAAGCGATCGCTACTGTTGACCAAAATACCCATCGAGAAGGAACTGGAATTAATTTTGTCGCGATAGAACCTAGCAGTAAAGTAAATGGTAATAAATAGACCAGATTAATACTCAGAATATAAACAATTCTTTGATTCCCAAATAGATAAAGAAATGGGATTAATGGCAGGACGATCAAATAATTTTTCTGTTGAGATAAAGAACCGAAAATATCATCAATAGCTCTTTGAGGTGATGCTCGAAATAAATTTGTTAAATTATTTGCTGCGTTCTGATATCCCACAAAATCCCACCAATAAATTGTATGTTCATTGGATACATATATTGATGTTATGACAGTAATTATCAAGACTACAATTAAAAAAATAATGCTATTAATCAGAAAGCTAGACTGTGAATTAAGTTTAGTATTTAATGATTTTAAAAAAGAGTAATTTTTCATATTTATCCCGAAATTAGATAGCTGTGGTCTTGCCATATAATTCTATTGAGCTAATCTCAAGTTTTTCTTGAGTTTATGGTCTTATTTTATCCTTTAAAATACCATTTATATCATTTCTGGTTGAACTTATAAAATAAATAACGACGGAGGAGTCAGGAGTCAGCAGGGAAGAAATAAGAAGGAGAAAGTTTTTTGATCACTAATTATCCGGACATGATATTACAGAAAAAATCTCTTATCCTATTTGTCACTTGACCAAAATAGCGAGAATTAATTAATGGCAAATTTTCCCTAATCACCGAGAAATTAGTCTCCTGTTTAGTAGTGGAGGTTTTTAGCAAAATTTCACAGAATTTCCCCCAGAAAAAATCTCTTATCCTATTTGTCATGTTCTGAAAATAGTCACAATTAATTAATAGCAAATTTTCCCTAATCACCGAGAAATTTGTTTCCTGTTCAGTAGTGGAGGTTTTTAGCAAAATTTCACAGAATTTTCCCAGAAAAAATCTCTTATCCTGTTTGTCACTTGACCAAAATAGCGAGAATTAATTAATGGCAAATTTTCCCTAATCACCGAGAAATTTGTTTCCTGTTCAGTAGTGGAGGTTTTTAGCAAAATTTCACAGAATTTTCCCCCAGAAAAAATCTCTTATCCTATTTGTCATGTTCTGAAAATAGTCACAATTAATTGATGGATAATTTTCCCTAATCACCGAGAAATTTGTTTCCTGTTCAGTAGTGGAGGTTTTTAGCAAAATTTCACAGAATTTTCCCCCAGAAAAAATCTCTTATCCTATTTGTCATGTTCTGAAAATAGTCACAATTAATTGATGGATAATTTTCCCTAATCACCGAGAAATTTGTTTCCTGTTCAGTAGTGGAGTTGTTTAGCAAAATTTCACAGAATTTTCCCACAGAAAAAATCTCTTATCCTATTTGTCATGTTCTGAAAATAGTCACAATTAATTGATGAATAATTTTCCGTGATCACCGAGAAATTAGTCTCCTGTTCAGTAGTGGAGGTGTTTAGCAAAATTTCACAGAATTTTCCCAGAAAAAATCTCTTATCCTGTTTGTCACTTGACCAAAATAGCGAGAATTAATTAATGGCAAATTTTCCCTAATCACCGAGAAATTTGTTTCCTGTTCAGTAGTGGAGGTTTTTAGCAAAATTTCACAGAATTTTCCCCCAGAAAAAATCTCTTATCCTATTTGTCATGTTCTGAAAATAGTCACAATTAATTGATGGATAATTTTCCCTAATCACCGAGAAATTTGTTTCCTGTTCAGTAGTGGAGTTGTTTAGCAAAATTTCACAGAATTTTCCCACAGAAAAAATCTCTTATCCTATTTGTCATGTTCTGAAAATAGTCACAATTAATTGATGAATAATTTTCCGTGATCACCGAGAAATTAGTCTCCTGTTCAGTAGTGGAGGTGTTTAGCAAAATTTCACAGAATTTTCCCAGAAAAAATCTCTTATCCTGTTTGTCACTTGACCAAAATAGCGAGAATTAATTAATGGCAAATTTTCCCTAATCACCGAGAAATTTGTTTCCTGTTCAGTAGTGGAGGTTTTTAGCAAAATTTCACAGAATTTTCCCCCAGAAAAAATCTCTTATCCTATTTGTCATGTTCTGAAAATAGTCACAATTAATTGATGGATAATTTTCCCTAATCACCGAGAAATTTGTTTCCTGTTCAGTAGTGGAGTTGTTTAGCAAAATTTCACAGAATTTTCCCACAGAAAAAATCTCTTATCCTATTTGTCATGTTCTGAAAATAGTCACAATTAATTGATGAATAATTTTCCGTGATCACCGAGAAATTAGTCTCCTGTTCAGTAGTAGAGGTTTTTAGCAAAATTTCACAGAATTTCCCCCAGAAAAAATCTCTTATCCTATTTGTCATGTTCTGAAAATAGTCACAATTAATTGATGGATAATTTTCCGTAATCACCGAGAAATTAGTCTCCTGTTCAGTAGTGGAGGTTTTTAGCAAAATTTCACAGAATTTTCCCAGAAAAAATCTCTTATCCTGTTTGTCACTTGACCAAAATAGCGAGAATTAATTAATGGCAAATTTTCCCTAATCACCGAGAAATTAGTCTCCTGTTCAGTAGTAGAGGTTTTTAGCAAAATTTCACAGAATTTTCCCACAGAAAAAATCTCTTATCCTATTTGTCATGTTCTGAAAATAGTCACAATTAATTGATGAATAATTTTCCCTAATGACCGGAAGTTTGTTTCCCCTTTAATAGTGGAGGTTTTTGGCATTTTGCCAGATAATTTTCCCGCAGAAAAAATCTCTTATGCTATTTATCACTTGACAAAAATAGTCACAATTAATTGACTAATAGTTTTTTCTTCTTCCTTCTTACTTGTTCCTTGTTCCCTCTTCCCTCTTCCTTCTTACTTCTTCCTTGTTCCTTGTTCCTTGTTCCCTCTTCCCTCTTCCTTCTTACTTCTTCCCTCTTCCTTCTTCCTTCTGTATGCTAAAGTGAGAAAAAAATCAGCCCTAAGAACAAAAACTACAACAAAAATCCGCAATTGGAAATATTGACATGAAAGCATTAATTCTCTCTGGTGGAAAAGGTACAAGGTTACGTCCTCTTACTTATACAGGAGCAAAGCAATTAGTACCAGTTGCGAATAAACCTATTTTGTGGTATGGAATTGAGGGTATTATCGCAGCAGGTATTACCGACATTGGCATTGTTATTAGTCCAGAAACTGGAAAAGAAGTACAAGAATTAACCGGAAACGGCGAAAAATTTGGAGCTAATATTACCTATATTCTGCAAGAGCAACCTGCTGGTTTAGCTCATGCGGTGAAAATTGCCCAACCATTTTTGGCAGATTCTCCTTTCGTCATGTATCTAGGAGATAATATTATTGAGAGTCAGCTAGAACAATTTTTAGAGACTTTCAAAAAAGAACAATTAGATGCTTTAATTCTCCTGCGAAAAGTGCCTAACCCTACAGCATTTGGTGTGGCAAAAGTAGACGAAAAGGGAAAAGTTTTAGGGTTGGTAGAAAAACCGAAAGTTCCTCCATCTAATTTGGCACTGGTGGGAATATATTTCTTCTCAAATAAAATACATAATGCCATTGCTAATATCAAACCTTCAGCTAGAGGAGAATTAGAAATTACTGATGCTATTCAATATTTAATTGACCAGCAAACCTCTGGTGCAGATCAGGAAATTTCTGTTGAAGCGCGTACCTTAGAAGGTTGGTGGTTAGATACAGGTAAAAAAGATGATTTACTTAGTGCTAATCAAATTATTTTAGATACTCGTTTAACTAATTCAGTAAATGGGGAAATAGATTCTCAAAGTCAAATTATTGGGCGAGTAAAAATTGGTAAAAATACAAAACTAATTAATTGTAGTGTTCGTGGTCCGGTGATTATTGGAGATAATTGTCACCTAGAAAATTGTTTTATTGGTCCTTATAGTAGTATTGCCGATAATGTAACTTTAATTGATGTTGATATTGAGCATAGTGTGATATTACAAGGAGCAAAAATTATTGAAATTCATCAACGTATTGTTGATAGTTTACTCGGTCGTCGTGCCCAACTAATTAATGCTCCACAACGCCCTAAAGCATTACGATTTATGATTGGTGATGATAGTCAAATAGAACTAACTTGAAGAAGGCAGAAGGCAAAAGGCAGAAGGGAATATTGGTTCAAAGGGAGAAAGTTTTTTTGTCACTAATTATTCGGACATGATATTACCCAAAAATATCATATATAGCACCTGTAAATTTAGGCGATCGCTTTAATTTGAACCTATCCCACTATTTTTAATAGGCTTATTTATTTAAGTAAAATGTGTTTGAAAAGCTTAATTTTTTCTTTTTAACTCTCAAAATATTTAGGGTTTTTAGCAAAAATTTTATTACTGGGATAGGTTCTTAAGTAGCCTTCGCCTACTTTTACTGAATAATTAAATAATTCTGGTTTAAAGCCTCTTCTTTTAAGGGAAAAAAAGCGGTCGTTAGTGGAGCTTCCCGAAGGGTGGGATGGCGAGGAGACCTCGCCATATCCAATTGACCAAGAAAAGAAATAATATTTCCTTATATTAAATTCCGTAACGGTTTTAACCAGAGGTAATTATCAATTATCCATTATCAATTATCCATTAATGAAAGCTTCCTTTGATTATATTCCAAATAAATACAGCAAAATGACAAAAAATGTAGATTAGGAGCAACTAATATAAATATCAACTCTATATATTTCCTAACAGTTAATTACTATTCCACTCAATTAATTCAAAAATTAATCAATTCCATTAAATTAACTCCCTACCTATTTCAGCAAATTATCATTATTAATAATTCTACCGATGATAATTCTATTTATCAACTCCAAAATAGTACAACAATTATTATCAACTCAGAAACTAATTTAGGATATGGAAAAGCTTGTAATTTAGGATTAAACTGGATTTATCACCAAAACCCTGAAGCCATAATTTGGTTAATTAATCCCGATGCTTATTTATTATCAAACTCCCTGGAAAAAGCACACCAATTTTTAGTCAAAAATCCAGAGTTTTCCATATTAGGAACAACCGTCTACGAACCCACGGGTAAAATTTGGTTTGGTGGCGGAAAATTTATTCAGGAAACTGGCAAAATAATTGCTAATGAATTTCCCTCTAACACAGAAACATCAACCACAGATTGGGTGACAGGATGCAGTATGTTAATTAACCTCAAAAACTTTGAAAAATGCCCTCAGTTTGATGAGGATTATTTTTTATATTATGAAGACTTTGACTTCTGTAGACGCTACGCCAAACAAGGTCATAAAATAGCCATAACTCAAAAAATATCCGTAGTTCATCAACCATCTTCTATTACTAATAAAAACCCAGAATTAAAACTTGAATATAGCATTTATAGCTACCTACTAAGTTTAGAAAAACATACAAGTAAATTAGTTTTAATATATAGATTAATCAGAATTACTATAGCAGCCTTAATTCTGCTACCTATAAATTATAAAATAGCTCCTGTTAAAATCAAAGCGATCGGGAAATTTATCAGACATAATTGTAGGTTGGGTAGAACAAATTGTTAGCGGAGCTTATCCGTTAGGATAAACCTAACAAAGCCTTTCAACTCAAAAGTCAAAAGTTAAAAGTAGCAAAACTTGTAAGGTGCGTCAAGCTGAAAATGATGTATTAAATTTTTGAGTATAATTCTTGCTATGACAAGGTTTGGATAATTTTCCTAAAACACTATTTCAAGCTTGACGCGCCAGTAGGGTGCGTTAGACGGCTTAAATTCAGAATATGAAAGGGATTGCTGAATCCGTCGTAACGCACCATTAAATATGTTAGGACTTACGCAGATACGCTATATATAGCACTCAAAACTATTGTCCAACAGTTACTTTACTCTATAAATAGTGCCTTTGCGTAAGTCCTGTATGTATTACTGACACAGCTAATTTTGTGCAAAATATGTAGTGGAGCTCAACGGTGCGTTACGGCGCAATGTAACATTTGAGAGTTCAACGGTAGTTTGTGGTAAGCGCCTAACGCACCCTACTGGACTGACTTATTGCTGGACTCTTAATCCGTATATCCGTGGCATAATCCCTGTGAGCCATGCCATAATCCCTGTGAGGGCAAATGTCTAACCAACTTCTAATCAATCTATCAGTATTAATCCCACAACCAACAGGAATATCTATCTACGCAAATAACATCCTGCCACAACTTCAACAACTTAATCCTACCCTATTAGTTGCTAATAATATTCCCAATTTTAACTGCCATCTAATCCCTAAAAAAATGACACCCGCTCAGGGAACTAAAGGTCATTTACGACGATTATTTTGGACTCAATTTCAATTATCAAATATCTATAAAAAATCACAAGCAAATCTACTTTTTTCTCCCCTTCCAGAAGCACCATTATATTCTCATTGTCGTTATATAGTAATGGCTCACGATTTAATTCCTTTACGTTTTCCTAAACCTGGTTCTCGCTTAACTGCTTATTTCAAATATTATATTCCTCAAGTATTAACTCAGGCAGAACATATTATTTGTAATTCTCAAGCAACCGCAAAAGATATTACTGAATTTTTCCAAATACCACCTCAAAAAATTACACCTATTCCTTTGGGTTATGACTCTCAAAGATTCCAATTTTTAGACTTACCTACCAAAAATTACTTCCTTTATCTCGGTCGCCACGACCATTATAAAAATCTGCATCGGTTAATAGAAGCATTTGCTAAATTGCCTAATTTTTCCGAGTATGAATTATGGTTTGCCGGACCTACAGATAATACTTATACACCAACATTAAAAACTCAAATCAAAGAACTAGGATTAACAAAATTAGTCAAATTTCTTGACTATGTTCCCACAACAGAATTACCCAAAATAATCAATCAAGCGATCGCTCTGGTTTTTCCTAGTCTGTGGGAAGGGTTTGGTTTTCCCGTATTAGAAGCAATGGGTTGTGGTACCCCAGTCATTACTTCTAATATTTCATCCCTGCCAGAAGTTGCTGGAGATGCTGCTATTTTGGTTAACCCGAAAAATGTGGAAGAAATAACTGATGCGATGAATATTATAGCTAAAGATGGGGAAGAGCGATCGCGACTATCAACCTTAAGTTTAGCTAGAGCAAAAGAGTTTAGTTGGGAAAAAACTGGTTTAGCTACTAGGGAAGTGATTCAGAATTATCTGATTAAGGTTTAAATGATGGGAGCGATCGCTCCTTTATTATATGATTAATAATTTAAGATGATCGGAAAAAAATAAAGTTTCCAAAGCTCTATTTTTTCTTGAGAACTATTACCATCAAATACATTAGATAGCTGCTGAAGAAAGTCATTGATTCCCCTCATTGGGCGATCGTCATATCAATACAGCCATTAAAAGGGCTACAAAATATTTGCAAAATGGTTTTTAGTTTTGAAGTGGGTTTAATGGGGTAAGTCAAGAGCAAAAAATTGCTGCTAACTCGAAAAATTCAGAAATTTGCTTTGGGGAACGTCTTAAGGGTGTAGAGACGGAGGATAGAAAATCAAATTTTATCTAAAGTCCAACAGTCAAATCAAATAATTTGGGGAATTAACAATGATAATAGAAGAGATTAGCGAAGTAACAAATACAGATGATTACACTATTTACCTTGTCAACAAATCACCAAATCCAAAAGTGTTTTGGTGCTTCTTGGAGCGTCCCGAAGTATTTGTGGACAATCCTCATGTGTTCGCCAACTCTACCACAAATTTGCAAGTTTATCCGAATCAACCAGGGCAAAATTCCTTTACTATACCTGTGCAGTATGTGGTCGGAGCAGGAGCAAGTAATAATCCTATTGAGGAGGGCATTAAGATTCAGTCCAGCGTCTCTAATGATGCTAATATAAAAGATGAGTGGGAAGTTGACTACGCTACCGTGCCTCCAAATCGCGGGCCACTAATGAATAAATCTGGCGAAGCCAGTCCAGACAAAACTATTAGCATACAATCTTCTTCATTTGAGAAAGAAAGAAACGAAGCCCAGGGATGGTATTCAAGCATGACCTTTGGGATTAAAACCTCGAACGGTTTCATCGGTATGACTTGGGATCCTGACCCTGCGGAAAAGGAGATAATAACCCCCAAATTAACATTCTACGTTAGTGTTGGAACATACAGCTCAAGTACCTTGGCTAATTTTACCACTGTATCTAATCATTCTGCAAAAATCTCACTTTCAGACTTTGATCTCCTCAATAACGCCACTGTCACACTTGAATCTGATGGAACATGGAAGGTAACTAAAGGAAAATCCTCACAACTATCAATTGACAGTATAAACAGCTTGGTTCAGAGTCATCTGTACCTGTCAAAGGCTCATGCTGAGCTAGTTTCTTTGGCTACACTTAAACCCTACTATTCTAACTTATTGCCTAGTTCATCCCAAACAGACGTAATTGTCGATTTTGATTGGTTGTATGATAGTTATCAAGATGAACAAGCTCCTGCGGGTACTTTTATCCAGGGAACTCTTACTGTTACAGTAGCTCTTACTGCAGCCTTTAGTGTCTTTCTTCTTAGTGGAGTGTCTTTTAATATGAGTGGACAGGTAGGTACAACAACCTTTAACTTCTCCTATAATGGTAGCGCTTCTTCCGAATTTATCAAGTCTCTCTTTGTGAGGGGTGCAGAGATTTACCTCAAAAGTTAGATCGACATAGTTAAAATGTTGTAGTAGTAGGGGGCAGGTTCTAGTTCAAATTAATAAGGCTAAACCATATTTTAGATAAACCTGCCCTAAAAATGTTGGTACACAAAAAAAATTATAGCACTACGCAAATAGGTTAGGACACTTCTAAATCATCAAACTCAGTCAGGGATTACTTCTGACTTATGACTTGCGTGTAGCGCTATAGCTCTGTTAGTCCAGTTACAAAGGAAATTAAATGGTGTGTTATATTTCATTAACACACCCTAATTGACTGTATCATCTAATAATAGTGTCGAATTGTCATTACGAATGACAGTGAAGCAATCCCTGGCAAATTTCCTATTGCATCGTTTAAGATGAAACAGTCTACTACCACTAGACTAACACAGTTGAAACTGTGGATTAGCCTTTTCGATATATTTCCTTTTGCATCAAGGTTTGGGCGTTTTTTTCTAATGCAACATTTAAGTAGTGTCGGTTCATTACAACATCAAGTTGCACTGATAATGATTGGTGCGTAGATGATTGGCTTTGTGAATAGCTTCAACTGCTCCCTGATTTTCATCCTGATCAGATAAACACCGGGCATAATAACACCAACCATTAGCATTATTTGGGTACTCCTGAGTAAACTTCTTCAATATAGCCACGCTTTTGGCCGACTCTCCTCGCAACCGATAATACTCAGCCTGTAACTGATGAGCATCAGCGGAGTGGGGAGCCAGTTTCAATACAGCATTCACCATCTTTTTCGTTTGCTTCCCCTCCTCACCCAATACCAATTTCATCCGGCAACGATACGCCAACCGTCGTTTTAAAACTGAGTAATCATCAGAGGCTAACTCTTCTGCTCGACTTAACCTCAACTCCGCCTCCTGAAAATCACCCACTGCTAAGAGTGCATCATAACTGTGAATCAAAGCAACAATATCATCTGGCTCAAGTAACAAGATTTGCTCAAAAGCTCTCAAGGCAGCCTGAGCATTATCCAGTTCCATCTGAACTCGCCCCAACGCCAACCAGTGAGATGGATTTTCTGGCTCAGAAGATGCAGCTTTCTCAAACATTTTTACTGCTTTGTCAGGGTGACAGTGACAGACTTCTATCAAACCCTGGATATGATAACCAGTAGCAACATTACTAGATAATGGCAAGGCTTTGTCATAAATATTAATTGCTTCAGTCACCCTTCCCATCAACTGTAAAAGCTTCCCCAGTTTCAACCCCACTTGAATTAATTGAGGTTGCCGCTCAATAACTTGGTAATATTCCTCAACAGCTAGCTCCCAGTTTCCACTTTCATAGAGTAAATCAGCTAATTCCAAGCGTTTCTTCCATCCAGAAGGATACTCCTGCACATATTTAGTTAGGGTTTTCAATTTCTGCTGTTGTCGGGTGGGTTTTTTCTCTAATACCAGTTGTACATTTAACTCGACCTTTGAAGATTGGGATAATTTCACCAAACAGGGGCTAATGTTTCTAGACATATTGCTGTTACCTGATAATTGATTTGCTCAAAATTGCACTCGGTTGTCATCGAAAGAGGAGATGGAGTCACTGATGTTTCCGATTGAAATTCATCCAAAATCTCATCCTCTCCAACCTCTTTTAACAAGAGGGGAGAATCATCCATTCCTGATAGATATGGCTTCAATTGCTTTTGCAGAATTTCTCGCCCCTGTTGAATGCGTTTGTAAACGTTATTCACAGAGAGACCAAGTTTTTTGGCAATGTCTGGGTAAGACATATATTGGTAAAAATGCAGAATAAAAGGCTCTCGTAGTCGGGGGGACAGAGCCTCTATTTTACGGCAGATGTACGTTCGTAACTCCCTACCAAGAATAGCTGACTCAGGAGAATACTCACTAGAAGCTAATGTCTGGTTTTCTGCAACTGCCATTTCTTCAATACTTTCAACACCCATTGCACCTCTGTGACGTTTTCGATGCAGATCCACGCAGAGGTTATGAGTCATTCGAGTTAACCACGCTTTGGGATTAGTAATTTTTTCTGCATAGTGTGGTAATTTCTCCCACCCCTTCATTCTGGCTAGACTTAATGCTTCTTCAGCATGAATGCGATCGCCTCCCATCCAAGTTATGCAGCGACCGTAAAGATAGTCTTGATACAATAACCATAACTGCCAAAAAGCGGTTTGTTCACCAAGAGATATTCTTTTCAACAGATTATTCTTGTCTAATTCTGTTTCTGTTTTAACTTTTTTGGCGTTGCTGATTAGGTAATTATATTCAGTATTCATAGAATCTCAAACTTTTCGATAGAAAATTTATCTGGAAAAATACCCAATTTTATTTATTTTTATCCTTGATATTTGTGTGAATATTCTTAATATTATAAATCTCCGAAAACAACATTTTTTTAATTTCACTACATTTTAAATTAGGATTAATTAATTCTAAAAAAAGTTAATTTGTACGTAAAAATATGTTTAGGAGATAATAAATATTAATAAATAGCAGAAAATTAGTATCTATATAAACAAATTTATTATTGAAATATTTGATATTATTATAGTTATAAAATAAATGTCTTTATTCGTAATCTAACAAGTCCACAAACTGAATCCATATTTTTAACCTTTACATCATAATTATCTGATTAAGGTTTAAATGATGGGAGCGATCGCTCCATTTTATTTGGGAAAGCGATCGCCGTTCCTAAGTATGGTAGGACTTCAATACCGCTATAATTCAAGACGGTTTAGATCAGACCAAAACTGCTATGGTATGGAAGCATTAGCTGATTACCATTTGCGAAGTTAGTGATGAAATTGTTGTGTTCCCATCAACTCACTCCAAATACATAAATATAAAGTTGGCTAGAAGCAGTACCACCTTTGCCATCATCAGCAGTAACTTGAATTTCAAGAACTTTACCTGCCTCAGATGTGGGAGGAGTACCGCTAAAAGTGTTTGTATCTGGGTCGAAACTGAACCAGTTGGGTAAAGGTTCGCCATTGGCAAGGGTTGCACTTAGAGTCAAACTGTCTCCATCTGTATCGCTAAAGGTGCTGTTAGGGATGCTATAGCTAAATGGAGAGTTCATGTTGCAGCATGTTGTGAATGTAGGGGTTGTTACTATGGGAGGAGAGTTTACTGGTCCAGTAACTGATACATCGTCTAACACTAAGTCTGCGGAACCTATATCTCCTGAGCTTTTATCGATAAATTGAAGTCTTGTTGTTATACTATTGGCAACAAAAGTATATGTATATTTCTTCCAACTTGAACCGACTGGTTGAGCTGTTTCATCAAGCACTTTTGTCTTGCCTGTAGCAATTACTTGAACAATACCTATTTCTTGATTGACAGAGCCATGCTCACGAGCATAAAAAGTTAAAGTATATTCAGATCCTGGAACAGTATTGAATGATTGCTCTAAAATTCCTCCTTTGCTAGTTCCACAACTATTAAAGCTAAGGAGAAAATCCCCTGTATTTGTTGCTGCAGAATAGTTACTACCGTAGCGCATGATTTGCCGATTAGGCTTATAATTACTATTTTCTGTTTGCTCCCAATCATTGATTTTATCTTGGCTATCGTCACAACTAACGTTAGTGGGAGTGCCCTGCTCAAAACCACCATTTTTGATTAATTCATCTGCACTAGCGCTCATTGGGGATTGAGTGAGGGTCACAAACATCAACACAGCGATCGCCATTAAGATACTCAGAAGTTTCTTCATAATTGATCTCACAAATTACAGTCAATTGGTTTTAATCAAACCGATTTTGCAATTAAGACGATTTTAAACGTCATTTCTGACAAAAAATTAAAATCATCTCAACCTACATTCTGCATATGTTCCCACAACAGAATTACCCAAAATAATAAATCAGGCGATCGCTCTGGTTTTTCCTAGTCTATGGGAAGGGTTTGGTTTTCCCGTATTGGAAGCAATGGGTTGTGGTACTCCAGTTATTACCTCTAATATTTCATCCCTGCCAGAAGTTGCTGGAGATGCAGCTATTTTAGTTAACCCGAAAAATGTAGGAGAAATAACAGATGCTATGAATATTATTGCTCAAGATGGAGGAGAGCGATCGCGCAGATCGACCTTAAGTTTGGCTAGTAGCTCAAGAATTTAGTTGGGAAAAAACTGGTTTAGCTACTAGGGAGATAATTCAGGATTATCTGATTAAGGTTTAAATAATTGGGGCGATCGCTCCTTTTTATTTTAGGAAACCTAAATTAACTGTAAATTCATCTAACGTAAAAACCGCAGTTATCGAAGTTCAACCAATGGCTATATAATGCTTGTTAACAACTAAAATTGATTACAATTACTCGTACCTCAAGATGCCATTAATATTAGCAATGCGATCGCCCAGATTGATTTTAGCTTGTACCCATTGTTGAGCAAGTGTTTTACACTCACCAACAAGAACACTAGGACCATATAATTCATATGGATGAACCACATCTTCATAACTAAAACCCAGAGCGAATAGCCATTCACACCTATCGTGGTCTACTGAAATGAAAACCACTATATGTTGGTGAACTTCACTCACCAACATATAGCAGAATCAGTAATTAACTATAGGTATTTGGTCAATCTGAACAGCCGCATCCTTCGTTTCATACAGGTATTTACCGAACGACAACTGTGTGTACTATGATATTCATGGAACCACTGTTATCAGTGTAATAGCGCCTGTCATCGTTGTTGATCAGTGTTATCTGATCGCCTGGGTTTAAAAACACACTCCGGTTAACAGAGTAGCAGCCTTTTGTACCACCAGGAAACGGTTCGCCGTCAATGAATATTATTGCTGAAGATAGGGAGGAGTGATCGCGCCTCTCCACCTTAAGTTTGGCTAGTAGCTCAAGAATTTAGTTGGGAAAAAACTGGTTTAGCTACTAGGGAGGTAATTCAGAATTATCTGATTAAGGTTTAAATGACAAGAAGCGATCGCCCCTTTTTTTGTTTGGGGGCGATCGCTAGACATAGCTTCACCCCCTCCACTCATATCGCTGTTATACTACCGACATTGGTAGATAACGGTTGGTATCTGAGGATTAACACTTCCGCTTTTTACGAATTTTGGCTTCATTGTTGTTCAAGTCAGCCCTGCATATACCCTCTTGGCTTTCTTTGACCTCTTCTGTTTACCCCTTTTGTTAGCTGTATTGCTTTCCGGTTATAAATAATCGAACTGGGGTTTGGGGGTTCAAGCTCAAGTTTGTAAATGTTAATGCTTGAGTTCCATACACTGGGTATACCTCTGGTACGGTCTGCTGCACCTGTATGAATACCGGAGGGTGATCTTGAACATTAACTTCTGCATTAAAACTAAAACTCTGGTTTGTAAAGTCCACCTGTGCTAGTTCCAGTCCTGTATCGAACCTGGCTGTTAGGGTGTCTCCTTGGTCTATCGTCTCTATGCATGGCATTGTTTCTGTCACATTGCAGACTAAACTATCCGCATTCGCTGATGAAACTGGACTTACAAAAATAAACGCCATCATCAATAACATTGCACCGAGCAATTTTGTTACTACTTTTGTCATTTTTTTCTCTCTTTGTTTGGTTTACAATACATTTGCATGTCCGGGCTGTTAAAGCCCTAAGCTTCTGACCATTACTGTTTGTTATTTCCAGTAATTTTTTTGTCTTGCTTAACAATAAGACGCTTGCTATCCTTTTTTTATGACGCTAATTGATCAATTAATGTATTTCACTTTCACACTTTTAAATTGTTTCATCTTTATATGTTAACTTCTTTGCCTGTCGCTTCATCGGCTTTTACCTGCACATCCTTGCGTGACGATAAATACTGTTCTACCTTATTATCAATGGGTCAACGCTTCACCGCCATGTCAAATCAACCTCTCACGCAACCATTTTGGTAAAGAAGCAATAAGACTACACTACACCAGGAACATTACCCTCCTGTATCCGTCAACGCCCTATGCCAAATCCACTGAATATCCTTCAATGAACTCTGAACATTAAGGAAAAGTTTCATATCTCCTAATTAACTGAGATTTGGTATTATCCCCTGTCAAATTCGACCACATCATACGGTCTCCACCATCGCGATCGCTCTCTTGGCAGCAAAAACTAACAACGAGTCACATTGAGTCAAGCGATCGCCGAAAAATTGTCAAACCAATATCTCGCGCTGCGGTTACCGTTACGCGATGTTCGATCATGCTATATCCTTTCTAAATCAATCTCATCCACTTTTGATCGCCACACCAAATCAACCTCTCACGCAATTTTGGTAAAGAGGCAACAAAACTACACCACACCAGAGACATTAACCCCCTGTATCCGCAAATGTTCTATCCCAACTCCACTGAATACCCTTCAATGAAGAACAAACACTAGGGAAAAGTTTCATCTCTCCCATAAACCGAGATATTAACCCAGATTTAGTATTATCCCCTGTCAAACTCGACCACATAACATACGGTCTTAACCATCGCGATCGCTCCCTTGATAAACAACAGACAAGAGATTTTTTCTGGTAACTTTTGCTGGCAGTTGATCGGCAACAGACAACAGACAAAAAGGAAGAAATTTTTTCAGAGAGTGGGTGGTACAAAAAAAGACTTTTCTGCTCACTTTTACTTCCAGTTCCCAGAAATGGTTGAATAAAATTATTTATTTTCTGAAGATGTCTATTATCCTTTGATACAAAATCCCGTTGAACAGTTGTCATTGCCACCATAGGAAGCAATCTCCTAAACCCCTGAGATGGCTTTCTTCTACTCCGTTTCAGTTGCAATGACTTAGATATAGTAATTCTCCGGATTTGATATGACCCTAGCGAACTTTCGACAAACCCATCTTGTTCTACTTCAAATACCTCGACACACTCTACTTCTGTTAATTCTGTAGCAGTCTCCTGAACCTCCCGGTCAACTTGCTCCTTTGACTCGACAGCACTCTCCACGCACTCTTGTTGTTCTCCCTCAAGTACCCGATCGCTCTCTACTTCTACCAATACTGTGGCCACTTCCTGAATAGTCTGACCTAAATTATCTCCTTGCTCCGCAGAAGTATCCACAGACTCAGACTTTTCTATTTCTACTTCTACTACTTCTTCTGGTGATGGGAACCCACCCCTAACCAAACCCACCCCCACCCCTCCCAGGAGGGGAGTCAGGAGGGGAAGGTGGGGTGATGGAGAAATAGAATGGCCATCAAACGTAGGGCGATCGCCTGGCAATTGTTTCGTCCCTCTCTCCAACCCTTTCCTTTCTTCCGACTCAATTCTCTGCTGCTTTTCCCCATGCTTCCTTTGGGTAGACAACTTCCGACCCACCTCTGCCACACTTACTTTCTTCCCAGTTCCTAGAAAATAGTTACTCAACTTCTCTTTGAGCTTTTTCTTAGCTGCATATATGCGCCTGCATACATTGTCGTAGGATATCCCTTGCCGTTTCGCAATTTCTGTATGGGAAAGCTCCTCATAAAAATGTAAAATAAAAGTCCCCCGCAACGTTTCCGGTAAATCAGCGATCGCCCGTCGAATCTCAATAGACCTCTCCTCTATCTCCAGACAACTTTCTGGTGACTTCACCGAAGAGGCCATACCCATATCCTGAGTATCCCCCACCCATTCAATACTTTCAACACCTGTAGCGCCTCGAGAACGTTCTCGAATAATATCAATACAGAGATTGCGAGTCAGCTTGATTGACCAGGCCTTAAAATTAGTAATTTTCCCCTCAAACTTTTGCACCTTTTCCCAAGCTTTTAGCGCGGCCCGACTCAGAGCATCCTCCGCATCTGTTTGGTTAGAATTCATTAACCTGAGACAGCACCGATATAGTAGTTCTCTATGTCCATTCCATTGCTGCCAAAACTGACAAACTAGATCGGAATTGCCCCTTTCGGTTAAAGCAAAGTCCATTATATTCCTCTTCCGTCTGCTGACTATCTACATAACTAAAGACGTAAGGAATTTACTGGTATGAGCTATCAAACTTAATATAATTAGGCTTTTCTTCGATAGTGAAAATCAACCGTTATTAGCTACCTGCATAAGTCTAATCATTTGTCAATCTCATCAAGTCTGTATGAATATTTATTCAACAAATAAGTTTCTTTGCGTAAGTCATGTTATTGTGTCCTTCATAATGCAATTTTCATTTCGGTAGACCACCGGTGAATGGCCATTTGCTAACGCAGAAGCTCTCCGCTTTATATGTCGCGGAGCGTTAACGGAGTTATGCGACAGCAAAACGCCCCCTACTGGACCGACACAGCTAAAACTGTGCATTAGGTTTTAACTTGAAAATTCTTACTTTTGACTTTTGAATTTTGAATTTTGAATTGAATCTAATGCACCATTTTAGATGAAACAGTTCACTACAGGGTTTTGGTTATGACGATGTGGTTCATCAATCTGAAAAGCGCTGTAAGTCCTAATATTTTTTAAATAATTGCAGATGGATACAAAACAAACTACAGATTCTATCAAGCTAGATTTTGTTTTAGAGGCGATCAACCGTAAGCTACTAGAAACCAACAATCATCCTTTAAATACCACAGAAATTATTATTCTCCAAGGTATTTGGGATCATAAGACCTATAATATAGTTGCTAAAGAGGCAAATTACAGCTTAAGTTATCTAAGTAATGTCGTTGCTCCTGAGTTATTTAGACGAATTTCTGATATTATTGGTCAAAGGGTGACAAAGAAAAACTTTCGGGTGGAACTTCAAACATATCTCCTCCTACAAGCTAGCTCAAAAAAGACTGTCCGATATCAAGATTCCGGAAAATTTTCTCCTAGTGTAACACAACTTATGTCACCAAGATTTCCGAGTGGATCTATTTCTCTAGATTCACCATTTTACATAGAACGAGCCGATATTGAGAAGCAAGTTTATGCAGAAATTGAGAAACCAGGAGCATTGGTGAGAATCAAAGCTCCGCAAGAGATGGGCAAAACTTCCCTTCTTTTGAGAGTTATCAACTATGCAAAAAGTTTTGACTATCGCACCGTGAACTTAGACTTACAACAGATAGACCAAAATATTTTGAGTAGTAATACCAACAAATTTTTACGTTGGTTTTGTGCTAATATTGCCTATCAACTAAACCTAGAGCCTAACTTAGATAACTATTGGGATGAAGATATTGGTAGCAAAATTAGCTGTAGTCTATACTTCCGCAACTATTTATTAAAGTCAACTAATTCTCCTCTACTTCTAGCTTTGGATGAAGTCAACCAGATTTTTGAGTATCCAGAAATAGCAAAAGATTTTTTTCCTCTATTGCGCTCGTGGTTTGAGGAAGCAAAAAGACTCTCAGTCTGGCAAAACTTACGTTTAGTGGTAGTTCACTCCACTGAAATTTACGTACCTCTGCAACTGAAACAGTCACCTTTTAATGTGGGGTTACCAATTCAGTTAGGTAGTTTTAGTTTAGAAGCAGTTTTGGAATTAGCCCAATCTTACGGACTCGACTGGAGTGATGGGGAAGAAGCAAATCTTCTGATGGATCTCATTGGGGGACATCCAGCACTGGTGCATCTTGCTATTTATCATCTGAGTCGAGAAGATGTAACAATGAGGCAATTATTAGAAACTGCAGCCACATCTACCGGAATTTATGGCAGTCATTTGCGACGTCATCAAGTGAAGTTGGAAGAGGACCCAGAATTAGCGATCGCTCTGCAAAATCTTGTCAATACTAATGAACCTATATTATTAGAGCCTATTATTACTTATAAGTTGAGTCGTATGGGGTTAATTAAGTTAGATGGAAATAAGGCTACATTAACTTGTGATTTGTATCGACAGTATTTTAGAAGTCAAAAATAACCTCATGGGGTGATTAACTGTTGAATGAAAATTGTATAAAGTAGTTGCTAAAAGTAGAAAAGTGTTGTAATATTAAACAGGAAATAACTCTAATTAGTTATAGCGGGTGAATGCGACTTGTTGACAGACATATTATTAACCGAACACATCAGTATTGGCGGGTGTGTGATCAATTAGCCTTTAAATCAAAAAACTTGTACAACTTGGCTAATTATTATTGTCGTCAGCATTTTTTCAAGTGTGGAAAAAGTCTAGAATTAACTAAACTGTACCACACCACCAAAGATAGCGATGCCGGAGAGAGCATTACCAACGAAAGTATCAAAACAAATAATAAAATGCTTGGTTGCAACTTGGCGTGGTTATTTTCAGGCAATCAAAGAATGGTCAAAACATCCACAAAGGTTTCTAGGTAAACCGAAAATACCAAAGTATAAGGACAAAACCAAAGGCCGAAATGTAGTTATCTACTCAAAAGAGTCTGTATATAAAGCACCACTAAAGAACGGTTGTTTGATAATTAATAATTAATAATAACATTGTTGACCGCAACGATAGCAGTTTTTCCTGGAGGTGGTGGAGTTAGATTAGAGAAATTTCATGTCCCTAATTATAGAACATTTATCATTACTTTTCAAAATTTACATTGGGAAGTCAAAGGTATAGTAAAATTACAGCCATCAGAATATTTTCGCCGTCAATGTTATAATACGGTCAATTCATAATTCGGCAATGGCCAGTTTTTAACTGATTTATTGGTTTATGATTCTATAACAATATTAATTAGGAGGTAGTAATAAGTATGTTTGCTAATGTAGCTAATGGTAATTTTCTAAAATTGCCAGGAATTGAACTAGAAGATCAAGCAGAAAGTCAAGCAGAAGGTCAACCAGAAGATGAATCAGTAAAACCTGTTGCTGTAGAAAGTCAACCAGAAGGTCAACCAGCAAAACCTGTTCCTGCTAGATATTATCAGATCCTGATAGTTACAGAAGAAAACCAGAATGAAAGTTTTACCGATTTTGAACTAGGATTAAGAAAAACAGTATATATAGGTACAAAAGATGAATTAAAGAAACAGTTTAGTAATTGTCGTCTGCATACAGAAAATGGTCTACTAACAGATCGTATTGATAAATTGCCTTATTCAGGAATAAACATGGAACAAATATTTCCTAATAGAAATAATTTTCAATCTTTTCGGGAGGTACAAGGTCAATATACCATGGTGCGAAGACTTTTTCAAGCTAGAAAACTATCTCAATTGATTGCCAAGTCATGGCTCAACGTTGATGCGGTCAATGCTCAGCAAGAAGACAAAAATGAGGAATTTTTAACACAAGAAGAAAATGTTAGAAGATTGAGGGTTATCAGGAAACTTTTTCTGACTGGCAATCAAGTACTTGATTCTTCTGAACAAGTAAAATTTTTTAATCGTAATAACTGGATAAATCTAAAAAAAGAACCTTATGTTATAAGGCCGGAGCAAGAAAATTGGCAGAGTATTTGTTTGAATCTATTGTTTTGTGGACAAGCTTATTTAGAGTATAAGCATCAGAATCAAAAAAAATATATACCTCTATGGGTTCCTATTCTTTCCACTTATGAAGCGTCTTGTTTCTACGCTTTCTCGATAAATTCGGATACCTTTACAGGCACGATAGAAGAGCGCCAGAAGATAGGTACAGCCAATCCTCCACCTCCTTACTACACAGCATCAATTCCTTATCCTCCACGCCCTCATACAGGCAGTGAATTTGATCTACTTCGGGATTCGATGATAAAAAAATGGGCGTATGCAAAGGACGTCGAACTAACGGCAAAGGACGCCCATCCAAGCAATGAAGAATTATCATTTTGTGAAAAAGCTTGGGATGACAAGGATGGAATCAATATCAAATTTGTTGTTCCTCCTTATCCTTATTTACCAATGAGTTGTTGTTGTTAATTAGTTGAGATTTGTGAACACAACCTGTTTGTATTAAAAGCGTTAGCGTTGCAGCGAGTTTACTTTGACCATAAACTCGCTACAACACTACATAAACTGACAACATGGTTAGCTAAAGTACGACTCGTTTAGCGGTAATTTCAATAATTAATAATTAATAATTATTAATTATTAATTAATAGTTACCTCTCCCTAAAAGGGAGAGGATTGGCTAAAAAGAATTTTTTTCTGTTTTCTCCATGAATGGAGAGGGTTTATACCTTTATTTTTCAGTAATCCCAGATCATAGGTAACAGTTACTAACTCTAACTATGAACATCAAAATTGATTACAAAATTATTAGTAAAATCTATGAAAGTGCAAACTCATTAATTTATCGAGCTATTAAGCCCGATAAAAGTCCTATTATTTTAAAAATTCTCAAGGAAAACTACCCGACAAAATCAGAGCTAATTAGATATCAACAGGAATATGAAATTACTAAGTCTTTGAATTCAAATCGCATCATTAAAGCTTATAATAGACTTGTCGCGAAATAAAACCTAAAAGTGACATGGAAAATTCTGGCTTTCACTGATGAAACTATGCTGCCATCAGGTAGAAATTCCAGAGTCCAGCCGCAGTGAACATGAAGCGATCGTCTAAAT
>JAAHGF010000060.1 GCA_010672585.1 Okeania sp. SIO1I7
TTACTGCTTGCTAATTCTAGGTTTAGATTCTAACATATTCTGTGTGAAACCGCAAAATTGATTGGCATTCATCCCGACGCTCCCGATCTGCGGAGAGCGCGGGTATAAATGCCAACATTTAGATAAATTAGACATAGGATTGGAAATTACACATAATATAGCATTCCCCACAATAGTTAGGAAATTGGGTAATTATGATGATTCATAACGCGAGCAAGATGCTGGCACTAATTGTCAAACACACACCAGGTGGTTGCTTTGGAAATTATCTATTGATTTATGATTTTTTAACTGAAAAATAACCTAAAATTAACCTAAAAGCTGTAACATATATTAGTTTTGCTAATAATTTATAATATAAATGTCTAAAAACAGCGCTATAGAAGTTAAGAATCTTGATAAAAATTTTAAAGGAAAACCTGCTTTGCAGCAAGTTAATATCTGTGTTGAACCAGGAGAAATGGTGGGTTTAGTTGGTGCTTCTGGTTCGGGAAAATCTACTTTACTACGACATATAAATGGTTTGGAGAAAGGAGATACAGGTACAGTTTACATATTTGGTACAGCCTTACAAACAGATGGCGTTTTTCACTCGCACATTAGAAAATTACGTTGCCAAATAGGTTGCATTTTTCAGCAATTTAATTTGGTCAAACGACTAACAGTTATAGACAACGTTTTAGTGGGAAACTTGGGGCAAATGTCTCTTGTCAATTCGGCACTACGTCTATTTACAAAAGAGCAAAAAATACAGGCACTTGCTGCATTGGAAAGGGTAGGAATTTTAGAACAAGCTTATAAAAAAGCAGCCCAACTTTCTGGGGGACAACAACAACGGGTAGCGATCGCTCGTTGTTTAGTACAGGGAGCCAAAGTTATTCTAGCGGATGAACCTATAGCTTCTCTAGACCCTGAGTCTTCTCGGAAAATAATGGAATTATTATGCGAACTCAACCGAGAAAATAATATTACTATTGTTACCTCTCTACATCAAGTTCAAATGGTACGTCGGTATTTTGAACGTACTATTGCTCTGAGAAAAGGAGAGGTTGTATTTGACGATCGAACAGTTAATCTTAGCGATCGTAAACTTGATGAACTTTATGGTGCAGCAGCAGAAGAACTTATATTAAAAGGTCATGGAGAATTGGTTTAGTTGAAAAGAAGGAAGAAGGAAGAAGGAAGAAGGAAGAAGGAAAAGAAAGATTAAAATGGAGAAAGTTTTTGATGGCTAATTATTCGGAAATAATATTATATCAGGTCTAATTAATTAGTCATAATAAATTAGCTATCTTTAGTAATCTTTAGATGACTTCTGCTTTGAGCCAAGAAATTTATTTCTTGGCGGATGACATGGTTCTTTAAGGATGACATGGTTCACCAAGTTCGCCAAGGATTGAGGCGTTGCTGAATTGAAGTATGAATGTGCGATTGTTTGGTTCTGGTAAAGCCCCCTAAATCACCCAATTTTGGGGGAATTTTAGAGTTTTATTCCCCCCCAATTTTGGGGGCTAGGGGGGCAAAATTATACCCAGAATCAGCAACGCCAGGATTGAAATCCTTGGCTAATAGTTTAAGTCATCTTAAGATGATTAAAGAAAAAAATAATTCAGAATTTATAATTTAATTTTCTGTGTAGAAAGATAGTAAGCATTGAGCTATTAGCAGTCAGCTTTTCCTGCGGAATGCTGCGCAAACAGTAAAAAGACTCTATCCTTAAGGACAGTGTTTAAATTAATGTAGAATTTAAGGGCAAGGGAGGCAACTTTTCTCGTAAGATAATTTAATAAAGCTTTTATCGTAAACTAAAAGGAATAGCTGATAGCTGATAGCTGACGGCTGTTTGCGTTTGCGTAGCATCCCGTAGGGAAGCAGTCCGCAGGAAATGCTTACGAAAAATATTAATAAAAATGAGCAAAATAACTAATAATTTTCACTCTATCGACCGAACTATTATCGCTACTCCAGCAGTTATAGAAATGTTAGCCAAAGAAAAAAAACGAGTTACTAATACTCGCATAATATTTGTATTGGGTGCTGTGATTATTATGGTTTTTTCTGCTCTACAATGTGAAATAAATTTTTTAACTTTATTCCAAAAAAGCGGCAACATGGTAGAGTATATTCAATCATATTTTCCTCCAGATTTTTCCGATTGGAAAATTTATTTAGAAGACACAATAATTACTATTTCAATGGGTCTTTGGGGAACTATTTTAGCAGCAATTTTCGCCGTTCCATTTTCCATTTTGGCATCAGAAAATATGTGTCCAATTTGGATAGTACAGCCTATTCGTCGAATTTTAGACGCCATGCGGGCAATTAATGAAGTGGTATTTGCTCTAATATTTGTAGTAGCTGTTGGTTTAGGTCCCTTTGCTGGTGTTTTAGCCTTATTTGTACATACAGCAGGTACTTTAGGAAAACTTTTTTCTGAAGCAGTCGAGTCAATTGAACCTGGTCCCGTTGAGGGTATTCGTGCTACGGGTGCTAGTAAAATTCAGGAGATTATCTTTGGGGTCATACCTCAAGTAATGCCTTTATGGACTTCCTTCGTCTTGTATCGTTTTGAATCAAATGTTCGTTCTGCTTCTGTATTAGGAATAGTAGGTGCAGGTGGTATAGGAGTTTCTCTTTATCAAAGTTTTGGTTCATTTTTGTATCAAAAAGTTTGTGCAATTTTAATTATTTTAATATTGGCAACTTCCATAATTGATTTATTATCAGCAAAATTAAGAAATTGGCTAGTATAAATGAGGAGTCAGGAGGACCGAGTCAGGAGGTAATGCCATTTCTCAAAAACTTTTCTACATTTTCTTGAGTAGGGGCGAACGGCCCGCCCGCACAGTGGGGGAGTCCAGAGTCCAGTAGGGTGTGTTAGCGGTAGCGTAACGCACCGACATTGCTGAATGGTAATGATTTTTAGACTAAGTATCAACGCAAAACATAAGTTTTTCAATTGTTATCTCCAGCTACTTACCTAAATAACACGAGAGCATGAAAGCCATCGTCTTTTAAGCGATGGATGAAAGGCAACTCGTCGGATTTTAAAAAGAATCAAGCGTGGTTTGTATAGAACAGGTAATAATTGGTGTGTGAATGCAGACTGTAATGGGGCTGCAAATATCATCACAAAAGTAAACAGAAAGCTAAGGTTAAACTTAAGCCGACTGTGTAGGGGCACCGCGGAAATTGTCCCCAGAGAGTGTATCTTTGGTCAGCGCTCGAAAAAACGAAGCAACATGGATTTATCCTGTTGCGTAGTATCTGCTTAGAATCCCCGTGACTGACCTCCGGGGAGTAGTCAATATTACATTTCAGCAACGCCTCTTTTTTAGCGTGCCCATAATTTTCAATTTCCACCCAATTATTGGCACCACAAATCACAGCACAAATAGTAATGATTACCATATCAATGAGAATCTGATTTTTCCGTTCGGGACTTAGGGCATACTGGTATATATAGCGTATAATTAGGTAATATTTCTAGATTTAACCACTATATTTAGTTTCTTTCCGTAAGTCCTGCTTATGTTAAGTTTTGTGTGCGTTTGCCCTGCTACTCCGTATCGCAAATTGTTAACTAAGTCGAAACTCCCCTACTCCCCTACTCCCCTACTCCCCTACTCCCCTACTCCCCCACTCCCCCACTCCCCCACTCTTACCTCTCCTTCTCCACGAGGATCTGCTGCTGCTTCCAACACCCCACTTTCATTTACCACAACTACATTTGCATTTCCCCAACCATCACGCATTACAATATTATGTCCTCGCTGTTTCAACTCATTCACTGTTGCTTCACTAAACCCTCCCGTTTCCAAAAGTAATCTATCTGGCAACCATTGATGATGAAAACGAGGTGCAGATACTGCTTCGGCAGCATTCATTTGATACTCCAGCACATTTAAAACTACCTGCAACACTGTAGTAATAATTGTACTTCCTCCTGGAGAACCAGTTGCCATAATTAACCGACCATCCTGTGTCACAATAGTAGGAGTCATACTTGACAAAGGGGTTTTTCCTGGATCGATCGCATTTGCCTCACCTCCCACTAGACCATATAAGTTTGGTACTCCTGGAGCGGCAGCAAAGTCATCCATCTCATTATTTAATAATATTCCTGTACCAGTCGCTACTACTCCAGCACCAAAGCTACCATTTATTGTGTATGTCAGACTAACAACTTTGCGCTCTCGATCTACTACGGTCAAATGAGTAGTATCTGGAGACTCCCAAGTATGACGCTCTAGAGTTTCTGGTGATGCGGGTTGTACTTCAGTGGAGGGTCTGACTTTCTGGATATTAATAGCTTGACGTTGCTGTTGAGCATAACTAGGACTGGTTAATTCTCTGACAGGTACTTGTACAAAATCTGGATCTCCTAAATATTGGGAGCGATCGGCATAAGCAACCCGCATTGCTTCAGTCAGTAAATGAATAGTATCTGGATTTTTTCTACCCCACTGTTGCAGATTAGTTTCGCCGACGATATTCAATATTTGCAGAAGATGAACTCCCCCAGATGATGGTGGCGGCATGGCACAAATTTCTGCTTGTCGAAAGTTGCCACAGATAGGTTGACGCCAAATTGGTGTATAATTTTTTAAGTCTTCTAATGTAATTAAACCTCCATTAGCAGCCATATCATTAGCGATCGCTTGAGCAATTTGGCCTGTATAAAAGCTTTGTGGATTTTTCGCAATGGTTTCTAAGGTTTGAGCTTTATCGCTTTGAATTAATAAATCTCCTGACTGATATGCTTTTCCATCTTTTGTAAATATTTCTCTTGCTGCGGTATTTTTGTTGATTACTTCTAAACGTCTTTCTAATCTATTAACGAAGCGATCGCTTACTTCAAACCCATTCTGAGCATAACTAATAGCTGGTTGTAATAATTCTGACCAAGGTAATTTCCCATAGCTTTGATGAACAGAATACAACCCCGCAACAGTTCCAGGTACTCCTACTGCTAAATGTCCATCTAAACTTGCTCTTTTGTCTACTTTTCCCTCTGAGTTAAGGTACATATTTTGGGTTGCTGCTTTGGGCGCTCTTTCCCGAAAATCTAATGCTTGAATTTTATACTGTTTCTGAGTTTCAGGATTTTCTGGGGGAATTCCTAATAGCAAGAAACCACCCCCACCAATACCTGCGGAGAATGGCTCTACTACTGAAATTGCGAAGGCTGTAGCAATGGCTGCATCTACTGCATTTCCGCCTTTTTGCAGAATTAATTCCCCTGCTTCACTGGCTAAGGGATGAGCTGATACTACTATACTTTGTTTACTGCGTTTTAATTCTGCTATAGGTGTTAAAGATTTTGGAGAGTTTTGAGTACATCCAAATAGTGAAATGGAAATAGTGAGACAAGTGGATAAGAGTATTTGGCTTTTAGTTTTAAGTAATGAAATTTGAGGCATTTAGCAATTATATAAAATTTATTTTTATTTATAGCAGAAGGAAGAAAAAAGAAGGAAGAAAAAAGAAGGAAGAAAGAAGAAGGAAGAAGGAAGAAGACCTTTAGTTATTTAGACAATTAGACATCTGGTAAAAATCAAAAATCAAATCAATTATCGTACATAAATTATCAGTTCTTCCCCTCCGGTCGAGGGGGAGGGGCGAGGGGTGGGTTCCCTATTCCCTATTTCCTATTCCTTATTCCCTCTTTTGGAGGAGATGTCTATTAGTTATCTACCAGATAAGGAAAAGACTTGGGTTGTCTGAGTTTTGAGCTTTTGATATGTCTTAACCTTTCCTTCGACTGCTATATTCAATTTTTGACCTCTTCTCAATACCAAGACTATCCTCTGGCATGAGATGTGTAACTTGTTGGCCTAAAGGTTAGCTAAAATGTTTAGTAGAATAGGCCATCTGGTAGAAATCCAGCAGAGCTGTTACACTTTAAAACAGGAGTTAGTATTATTCCATAATTTTGTTCCTGATTCAACAATTAATAATTAATAATTACTTTTCTTGAAAATTGATGAGATTGATGAAAAGGTTTTTTGGGATTTATTTATTCTTTAAATAGGAGGCTTTCAACCTTAATTATAAGGAATAGAGAAGAAGGAAGAGGAAAGAATATTGCGTTGTCTGAGTTTTAAGTTTTTGAGTTCTCAAGTATAGTAATAGTAACTGTTATAATCTCACTATTTTTTGATTTTCCCTCTCTGTTATGGTGTTTTTGATAACTGATAACTGATAACTGAAATTACCGTTTATTTTTAAATATTTAACTGGACATGGTATAACATATCAAAAATCAGTATTCAGTTAAATTGAATTTGATATTATTCATTACATATAATGGATAAGCTGTTCTGCATTTAAACCACTTATTTGTTTTGCGTATAATTAAAAGTGTAACCTTTATTACTTCTGACTTCTGACTTACTAAGGTGCATTTTAAATGCGTCTTAGCTTAGTGCCCTTTGATTAAATTGAAATTTACTACATAAGCAATGGGAATACATAATCCTGAACGTTTAGGTGAATTGTGGGATAGTACTCGACTAACGATTATCCTAGATAAAATTGTTTTATCGGGTGGATGTGCTTGGCATTTTATGACTCCAGAAAATCATACATAATTCAAGCACGCTCACGAACATAAAGATGTTGATTTTTTTGTTAAACCCGATAATTTTGGTGAATTAATTGCTCAATTGAAACAACAAGAATATGAAAAAACTTGGACAAGGTTCGACCGCTTACCAGGTTCAAATACATTCTCCCGTTATACTAAAATTGTTCCTTTAGCAGGAGAAACTGTTAAAGTTATGCTGGATATTTTTGTTGAAGAAGTTCCTACAATAAAAGTGAATAATTTTTCAGTTGTTGAACCAAAGTTTTTGTTGTCTTTATATAGAATTAAACATAGTAGCGATCGCTGCTTTGCAGTTCAAATTGCCCATCAACTTTTACAACAAGGAATTAATCCTGTTAGACACCCAGAAATGTCAAATTATCAACAGTTTATATCTCAATAATAATTAGGAATATTCACTATCCTCATCAAACAATTCTGTATCGAAAGTTTGCAAGACATCATTTAATTCAGCCTCTGAACAAGATGTAATTAAAACATCAAAAACATCTAGCAACTTAGCGGCAGTTTCTCCCAAAGTTGGACTCATTCCCCAAACATCTTGCACCCAATCTTGAGGACGTTCCTTGTCAAAAATTAACCGTTCTAATAATTGCTTTGCTTCTTCTTTTGATACAGGCATAATCATAATTTGAATCAATGAAATTAATCTTAATAATTGTATAATAACAGCAAGAAAGAAGAAAGAAGAACGAAGAAGGAAAAATCTTGTGTTGTCTGAGCTTTAAGCTTTTGATATGTCTGCGTCTTTTGCTTCGACTGCTATAAAAGCTGCTAAATTGAAATGCAGACAACAACTTAAATATACTAGCATATAATATTATTTTCGACTGAACACTAATACTTAGTACATTTAGCCGTCAGCCATCAGCGCTTCCCTTCAGGATGCTACGCAAACAGCTATTGCTTTTAGTTTAGGATCAAAGCTTTATTAATTGTCTTATACCAAATCCTGTTTAGTTAGACCACAAATAATTCAACTACAATTCATATATATCAAGCTTTTTTCAATAATAAATTGTGGTCTATAGTAATCGGATTTGGTATTACTAAAAAAGTTGGCTCCTTTCTCCTTAAAGTCTATTTTAATTTAAACACTGTCCTAAAAGATACGATCAGGGGTTCAATAACCCATAATATAGCAATCCTAAATCATTCGCGATCATTGTTATTGCTTCGATGTTTCTGATTCCCTGTTCCCTATTCCCTTGCGTCTTTTGCCGACGCACCGCTATTCCCTAAAATCTACAATATCTCACAACTCAAATAAGATTGCTATATCAAACAAATAAAACTTTTTTAACAATTAACAATTACCACAATATTTATGAATATACCTAATTGGATTACCTTTTCCCGTCTTCTGGGGATACCTTTAATTCTTTACATTCTCAAGACTCCTACTAATCAGAATCTTTGGATATGTCTAGTAATATTCTTAATTGCTTCAGTTACGGATTTTTTAGATGGTTATTTAGCACGAAAACTTAACCAAGTCAGCGACCTAGGTAAATTTTTAGATCCTTTAGCAGATAAATTATTAGTATTAGCACCTTTATTAGCATTAATTGAATTAGGCAAAGTTCCCGCCTGGGGAGTATTTTTAATTTTAGGTAGGGAATTAACTATAGCTGGTTGGCGAGTTAATCAAACAAAAATTTCAGGAGCTAATATTTGGGGAAAATTAAAAACAGTAAGTCAAATTATCGCCATTTCTTTGTTAATCGCTCCCTTACCAAAAGTTTGGGCAACTCCAGCTATAATTATGTTTTGGATAGCTGTGGCTTTAACGATAATTTCAGGAATAATTTACTTATGGCCTGATCAAGAAGTTAGTAATAGTTGAAGAAGGTTTGAGGTGGTAGATCGTAGGTTTTAGGTTTGAGATGAAAAAAGTTGACCATGCCACCTACAAATATTTACTTAAAGAAGCTTTGATACCAAGGGTGGAAAAAGAATGTTACGACTAATAAGGGCGATTATAAAGACACCTACAGGAGATGTCCCTTTGACTAAAAAGATAAGTTCTGACCGAAGAAATAGTATCAAAGCTATTCATTCTGACTGTACATAGTACTACCGATGACTCTTCTACCTGACTCCTAAGAAATAAGCTAATGGTACTTAGACATTTTCTGGGATAAAAAATGCCTAAAACTCAGTCTATACAAGGGAATTACATCAATACCTTAAAAATTGCTAAAACCCCTGCTGATTAAGGATTTATGCCTTTTTGACGTAAAAAACTTTACCTGTCTATGTTTGAACCTATTTTCTACTTCTGTTTTGTGTAAGTCCCACTAACTATTTGTAGTATAGTAGTTTGGCTTAAAAATGAGACGTTTTTTCGTCTGAAACTCCCTCAGAGCAAGAAAGCTTTGTCTCAATCTAAAGTTAAATGACTATAAATATTTATTGCCCTTGGTATAAATGCTGAAAAACTGTTCCTCGGTACTACTTATCTACTAGCAATAACTTAATTATTGGTATAAAAAAATACAGTTTTTTATACAAAAAAAGTATAACTTACCTCCCCCAAAAATATGTAAATCAACTTAACTTTAATTTTCGTTCCGATCAAATAGCCATGAAACTTTTTGAGTCCCATCAAAAATAAGTAAAGAACAACATCGGTTTGTAAAGAGATTGGTAATAATTGTAACTTATTGTGTTTAACTGCTTCTGATATTAGTAGGCTTCAGTTACTATTAACTAAATATAAAAGAATAGTTAAGAAAGCATAAGATTGGGAATATATGTGCTTTAGGCTACGTCTATATTACTAACTGGCCTGTACCAATCTGCCAAAAAGATGATTATTTATACTCATAAGGAGATTCTATGACTCCCACAATGTTACGTCAGGTTTGGTCTTTAATTGAAAACTCCCAAGCTACAACCTTAATATCCCTAGATGATGCCACCCTGGTTCAGTGGTTAATCAAACAGTTGAAAGCTAGAAATTCCCTAAATCGCAGGGAAGCAGATTTAATTAACGAATATATCCAGTCTCGGCTATCTTTAATTAGGGATTTAGCTGAAGAACGTTTGGGTAGCGAACCTTCACCATCAGTATAGTAAAAGTTCTACAGAAATATAGTCGTATATATTCAAATAATGTCAAATATAAGTAGAAACTATTAAAATAAATATAACTAAGAAAGAATTGGTTAGGACTTATGCTAATGACGAATCTTAGACTAGAAAGCATTTTTTCAAATGTTCCCTATTTCCTATTCCTTGTTCCCTGTTATAGAAAAAAATATCGAAAGTATTTGCTTGAAGTCCTCCAGAAGCGATCGCCAAGTTAAACGTTATGGTAGTTTTGAATAGGTTATTTTTCCCAGATCAAAAAAATCATAATTAACTATGAAAAAGTGCTTATCTCTGCTAATAGCAACTGTGTTGATGGTACTACCATTAACAGCGTGCGAAGAAGAAAGTCAACAAACCACCAGTCGTCTAGATATAGTCAAAGAGCGTGGTACATTAAACTGTGGGGTAGAAGGAGCTATACCAGGATTTAGCTTTGTAGACCAAAATGGCAACTACTCAGGAATAGATGTGGATGTCTGCAAGGCAGTAGCAGCAGCTTTATTTAATGATCCAAATGCTGTAGAATATCGTAACCTAGATTCAACTGAGCGTTTCACAGCTCTTAATGGTGGAGAAGTAGATATGCTTTCTCGAAACACTACTTGGACTGTTAGCCGAGATACCACCGTAGGTCTAGAATTTGCCCCCACAACATTTTATGATGGTCAAGGGATGATGGTCCGTGCTGATAGTGGGATTACATCTTTAGAGGGTTTGGAAGGCAAATCAATTTGTGTTGAAGCAGGTACGACAACAGAACTAAACTTAACAGACAATCTCCGTAAACGAAACATTGAAGCAGAAACATTAACATTTCAACAAGCAGACCCTGCTTATGCTGCTTATGCAGAAGGACGTTGTGATGGGATGACTTCTGATAAATCTCAGTTATTGGGTCGTCGTAGTACTCTACCTAATCCAGATACTCATACTATCCTAGATGTTACGATGTCCAAGGAACCTTTGGGTCCTGTGACAAAAAATAATGATTCAGCTTGGTTTGATGTGGTAAAATGGGTAACTTATGCCTTGATAGAAGCAGAAGAGTTAGGTATTACCCAAGCAAATGTAGATGACCTAAAGCAAAATTCTGAGGACCCTACAATCAAACGCTTTTTAGGAGTAGAGGGAGACCTGGGTGAAGGTTTGGGTTTGAGTAATGATTTTGCTTATAGAGTTATTAAGCAAGTAGGCAACTATGGTGAAGTTTATGACCGTAATTTAGGAGCACAATCTCAATTTAAGTTACCTCGCGGTCAAAATAATTTATGGACAAATGATGGGTTACTTTATTCTCCTCCATTCCGTTAAAAATTAATGTAAGCATTCAGCGGTCAGCTATCAGCTATCAGCTATGAGTTATTTCATTATCGTACCGAAGGAGGAATTAGTCTCCAAGGAGTGAAATATGTTTGCTCCGCATTCAGACCGAAAGAAAAAGATTATCCGCTAACCTTAGTAATTGCTTGAATGTTTTCATGCATCTGTTTGCGTAGCATTCTGTAGGAAATGCTAATAGCTGAATGCTTATAAAATCATAGCTTTAAAGATTAAAGATTTGGGAATTAATCTACACTTTTTCCCAAATCTTGATAGTAGAAGAAAGAAGGAAGAAGGAAGAAGGAAGAAGAAAGGATTGAAAAAAATAATGTAGGAATGTTCCACAGAAAGTTTTTACCGAATAATTAAGATTTAAAACTTCTCCTGGGATGTCCCACAGCTATGTTGCCCTACCAGAGAAAAAAAGAAAAAAACCTTTTTATCCCAGAAGAAGGAAGAAGGAAAAATCTGGCGTTGTCTGAGTTTTCTGCTTTTGATATGTCTTAACTTTTCCTTTGACTGCTATAAATAGTATCTAGATAATTAGCAATTGTACTCCTACAAAAAGACTTTTTCAGTAAACTCCATACAGTATTGAACACTCAAAAAAAGCTGAAATTTTGTATAAATTAATTAGCGATCGCCCCAATACATCCGATACATTCAATAATTAATAATTATAGTCATTTAACTTTAGATTGAGACAAAGCTTTCTTGCTCTGAGGAAGTTTCAGACGAAAGAACGTCTCATTTTTAAGTTAAACAACTATAATAATTAATAATACCAATTTGATAAATGTTTGTTACAAATATTTGGACTGCTTCTAGTAGTCAATAGTCAGTAGTCAGTATAAGCTACTATTATAATCATTTTTTACCATTAAATCATCAATTTTAATACCTTGTACATTTAGATGAAAGATTTTAGCTGACGCTTATTATTCGTAACATTCTTTTTTCAAACTGGTATAATTACCTCTCAAAAGAAAACGGAATTGATTGACTAAAAGGAAAATTTTTTCTTCTCTTGGTCGATTGGATATGGCTCCGAGACCTCGCCATCCCACCCTACGGGAAGCTACGCTAACGACCGCTTTTTTCTCCTTTATCCTTAGGACTTACGCATATACGCTATATATAGCGCTCAAAACTATTGGACAATAGTTATTTGATCTATAAATAGTGCCTTTGCGTAAGTCCTGTATCCTTTAAAGGAGAGACTTTAAACCTTAATTATTCGGTAAATGAAAAGTTCTTAGCAGGAGACTGAAAAGAAATTATGCAAAAATGGGTATATTTGCTATTGACAATTTTGCTATTTTCCACATACTTGACATCTTGTGAAAATTCCCCACCTGAACCAACCCCACCAGGAAAAAGTCGTTTAGATGTTGTAAAAAATCGTGGCAAACTACATTGTGGTGTAGAAGGCAACATACAAGGATTGAGCTTTGTAGACCAAAATAGCAACTATTCCGGAATAGATGTTGACATTTGCAAGGCAGTAGCAGCAGCTTTATTTAATGATCCAAATGCTGTAGAATATCGCAACCTAGATTCAACTGAGCGTTTCACAGCTCTTAATGGTGGAAAAGTAGATATGCTTTCTTGAAACACAGCTTGGACAGTAAGTCGAGATACCACCGTTGGTCTAGAATTTGCCCCCACAACATTTTATGATGGTCAAAGCATAATGGTCCGTGCTAATAGTGGGATTAATTCTTTAGAGGGTCTCGAAGGCAAATCAATTTGTGTCGAAGCAGGTACAACAACAGAACTAAACTTAGCAGACAATCTCTCTAAACTAAATATTGAAGCTGAGACATTAACATTTCAACAAGCAGACCCAGCTTATGCTGCTTATGCAGAAGGACGTTGTGATGGGATGACTTCCGATAAATCTCAGTTGTTGGGTCGTCGTCAAACTTTCCCTAATCCCGAACAACATATTATTTTAAATACTACCCTTTCAAAAGAACCCTTGAGTCCTGCAACAGTAAATAATGATCCAGTTTGGTCTGATGTAGTTAAGTGGGTAATTTATGCTTTGATAGAAGCTGAAGAATTAGGTATTACTCAAGCAAATATAGACGAGAAAAAAAATTCTGATGATTGGAAAGTAAGATTTTTTTTAGGAGAAGAGCGAATAGGAGGAAATATAGGTGAAGGTTTAGGTTTAAGTAATGATTTTGCTTATAGAGTTATTAAGCAAGTAGGCAACTATGGTGAAATTTATGACCGAAACTTAGGCAAAAATTCTCCATTTAAACTACCTCGCGGTCAAAATAATTTATGGACTAATGGAGGTCTACTTTATTCACCTCCCTTTCGCTGAAAATTTTAAACAATAAAAATGATTGACCAGGAAAATCAAAAAATTCCACTATGGCGAGATGAAAGATTTTGGCGTATTGCTTTACAAGTTATCGCCATAGTAATTTTTATTACGGTTGTAGCTATAATGATTAGCAATCTTAACCGTAATTTAGTACAACAAGGTACAAAATTTGGATTTAGTTTCCTAAGTAACGAAGCAGGATTTAGTATTAGTGAAAGTCTCATTCCCTACAAAGCAAAAGACCCCTATACTCAAGTATTATTAGCAGGTTTTATTAATTCCCTGCGAGTAATGATTTTGGGAATCTTCTTCACAACAATAGTCGGAATATTAGCTGGAATTACTAGCTTTTCCGAAAACTGGTTGCTACGAAATTTGAATCGGGTTTATGTAGAAGTAGTCAGAAATACCCCTCTACTATTACAGTTATTTTTCTGGTATTTTGCAGTTTTTTTCACTCTTCCCAAACCAGAAGAAAAATTAGAATTACCAGGACCAATATTTATGAGTAAACGAGGAATATCTATTCCTTGGCCGGAAAATACTCTCAATGTTTGGTTATGGTTAATAGTATTAGTTGTAGGAGCGATCGCTGCTCTATTTATTTGGCAGTGGCGAAATAAGTTAATGACGGAAAAAGCTACCTCTGGTCAACCTCAACTTATCGCTGTAATTAGTATTGGAATTATCGAATTATTAATTATTATATTTTCTCTAGGTTGGCAAGCACCAATAGCAACAGAAACAGGAGCAACAGAAGGGGGATTAAATTTAACATTAGAACTGTCAGCTTTACTGGTAGGATTAGTATTTTATACAGGTGCATTTATTGCTGAAATTGTCCGTTCCGGTATTCAAGCAGTACCAAAAGGACAATGGGAAGCAGCAAAGTCTTTAGGATTAAAATCAAGTTTAGTAATGAGGTTAGTAATTTTTCCCCAGGCATTAAGGGTAATGATTCCACCATTAAATAGCCAATATATGAACTTAGCAAAAAACTCTAGTTTAGCAATAGCTATTGGTTATCCAGATTTATATTCAGTTGCTAATACTACTTATAATCAAACAGGTCGTCCAGTAGAAGTATTTATCCTCATTATGGCAGTTTATCTTTTGATAAATTTGATAATTTCATTGTCTATGAACTTCTTAAATAAAAGCGTTCAACTCAAAGAAAGATAATACAACAATGAATAATGAATAATTATTGAATCCCTTTTCTTGAAAAGAAGAAGATTGACGCTTAAGGAAAATTTTTTCTCCTTAAAAGGAGAGGCTTTAAACCTTAATTATTCTCTAAGGGAGTGGGGGAATGTTTAGAAGGGAATGTTTTTAACAAAGGGTTGATTCATCAATTGATAATTGATAATTACTTCTGGTTAAAACCGTTACGGGATTGAATATCAGGAAATATTATTTCTTCGTTATTTAATAATTACTTAGGGTTTGCTGAATAAAGTCTTTTTGCTATGGTAAGGAGTAGGGAGTAGGGAGTAGTGAAGAGTTAGGATTTAGGGAAGTTAGCTGAAGAACTGGTCATTCATAATCTACCCTTACTTTTTCTGTCATAATGACTCCAAAATCTTCACTTTTTCCACTCCATCAACCGAAAAGCTGCTACTTTTTCAGCACCTAAAATTCTTAAAACCAATATCAGTCAATGCTTTGAGATTTAATCAGCAAGCCCTACTTATTAATTATTAGTTAATCACTTTTATTCAGTATAAAATCCAAACAAAAATTTACTTTTTTATACGATAAATAAATCGCTAAAAACTTTTTTAGCTAGCATTTTATGTGAATAAAATTTCTTGAATTTCAGCATAAATTTTCAGTATTTTGAGGAAAATAAGAGCAAATAACTAGGAGATAAATTGAGAATAAAAAGCTCTATTACCTTAGCTATTCTGACTTTCAGCTTTATTCAGCAAGCCCTAATTAGAAAAAAATGATAAAGTTAGTGTTAATAACTTAATAACTGAAGTTTTACCTAATTATAGTATTACTTTTAAGAATTGATATTAGCTATAACTCAGAAAATTTAGTTAAACAATAGGGGAAACAGCTAGAAAAATGGTTAGTCCTACTAACTTAATCGTATACAAGAATAAGGGATATCGGGTACGGGAGCAAGATGCTCTTACTGCCATAACTCACAAAAATAATGGCAATGAACCAGCACCGAAAAATGCTCCCATTTACCCCCACTCCTCCACTCCCCTTGAGGGTTTTGGACTGAAAACCAGGCAGTTTTTTCAACCCTAAAAAGACTTTAGCCAATATCAGTCAATGCTTTGAGATTCGATAGTTCAGCAATTAACAATTAACAATTAATAATTAATAATTACTTCTTCTTAAAACGGATAGGATTGACTAAAATGATTTTTTTAAGTAGTCGTGCAAAATCAATTTCCTAGTTGAGAGAGGGAACAGGGAACAGGGAACAGGGAACAGGGAGAAATAATTGATAACTTCTGGATAAGATTGGAGATATATAATAAAATGTGTAATTAATTTTGCATAAGCACTTATTTTGTCCCCTATCCAAGAGGCGGCTTCAAGGCGTGAATTGTTGAATTAATAATTATTAACTATCAACTCTTAATTATTAATTAATAATTATTAATTATTAATTATTAATTATTAATTATTCGGTAAACCCTAATTATATGAAAACAATTAATACTAATAAATCATCAGCACCTCCATTTCAGGAAAATAATCCTATAGAATGGCTCAGACAAAACTTTTTTAGTACCTGGTACAACACCTTATTAACTATCATCTTACTCAGCATTATTACCAAGGGAATAACAGGTTTTATCTCTTGGGCAATAACTCAAGCAGAATGGGAAGTAATCAAAGTTAATTTGCCATTATTAATGGTAGGTAGATATCCGAAAGACCAATATTGGCGCATCTGGTTAATAGTTGGCATAATTTCTAGCTTATCCGGTTTTTCTTGGGGAATTATTGCCAGAAACTCAGCCACATTATTTTCCCAACCAGTATTAATTTTTCTAGCTGTTATACCTGCTATTTTATTATTAATTCCAGTAACAACCCCATTCAAACTCTTACTAATAGGAACAGTTATTTTAGTTATTAGTACTGCTTGGGCAGGAAAATTTTTAGGCATAAAAATTACAAATATAGGTAAATACATATCTTTGCCTTGGTTTATAGCCTTTCTCTTAATTATCTGGTTAATCGGAGGAGGATTAGGTTTAAAATCTGTACCTACAAACGACTGGGGAGGTTTAATGTTAACTATATTAATGGCTATAGTTAGCATTTTTCTATCTTTTCCTCTAGGAATTTTATTAGCTTTAGGCAGACAAAGTAAATTACCAGTAATTAAAATATTTTCTATTGGTTATATTGAAATTATTCGAGGATTACCTTTAATCTCAATCTTATTTATGGGGCAAATTATGATTCCCCTATTTCTGCCAGATGGAATGCGACCAGACCGAATTTTACGAGCAATATTAGGATTAACTTTATTTAGTTCAGCTTACCTAGCAGAAAATATTAGAGGAGGTTTACAGTCCATACCTAGAGGTCAAACAGAAGCAGCAAAAGCATTAGGTTTTAGTACTCCATTGGCATTAGGATTAATTGTGTTACCCCAAGCATTAAAAGTTGCTATTCCCTCAATTGTCGGTCAGTTTATTAGTCTATTTCAGGATACAACTTTATTATCAATCGTCGGATTATCAGAATTGTTACGCATGAGTCGCTCAATTTTAGCTCAACCACAATTTTTAGGAGATTATGCAGAAGTTTATTTATTTAACGGCATACTTTTTTGGATTATTTGTTATGCCATGTCAATTGGAAGTCGGCAGTTAGAAAAAAAATTAAATACCGATCATTAACAGTAGCCAAAATTCATGTATCGAGTCCTTCAACAATTAATAATTAATAATTAATAATTAACAATTACCTATCCTTGAAAAAAAGAGGATTGCCACAGTAGGGAAATTTTTTTCTTGTTTATCCTTTAAAGGAGAGGCTTTAAACCTTAATTATTTCGTAGTTAATCCCTCTCCTTTTCCTACTCAAAAGTTACGCCCAAAGCTTGTTCAATAATTGATAATTACCGATAAATTGTGGTCTAAAACCTCCAATTATAAGGCAGGGTCAATTTATTTTCACGCTTAGAAAAATTGATAGGGAGATGGGTAGATTCTTATATTTACACAATTTTTTGTATTTTATATTTATATAAATATTCTCTGACGACAAAGAATTAGCCCTGCCATTCTAAGGGGATAAAAAAAAGAGAATTCCGTATTTTCGTAGCCTCCTTATTGCAGAGGTACTGATAACTGATAACTGATCATAATCTTATAATTTTTATTTATTTCCTTACCAGAAGTATATTAGTTAAAAATCTAGGCTATAGATAGATAATTGAAATACTCAAATAGATATCTCCAAAAATCCCAAATAAAATCAATGATTATCCATAAATTATCAATTATATATTCTGATAAGCTATTCACTGTTCCCGATTTCCAGCTCCGATGTTCCCTGTTCCCTCTTTTCTAGAAATGTCTCATATAAAATTCAATTGAAATACTCAAATAGATATCTACAAAAATCCCAAATAAAATCAATGATTATCCATAAATTATCAATTATGTATTCTGATAACCTATTCATTGTTCCCGATTCCCAGCTCCGATGTTCCCTGTTCCCTCTTTTCTAGAAATGTCTCATATAAAATTCAATTGAAATACTCAAATAGATATCTACAAAAATCCCAAATAAAATCAATGATTATCCATAAATTATCAATTATGTATTCTGATAACCTATTCATTGTTCCCGATTCCCAGCTCCGATGTTCCCTGTTCCCTCTTTTCTAGAAATGTCTCATGTAAAATTCAATTGAAATACTCAAATAGATATCTACAAAAATCCCAAATAAAATCAATGATTATCCATAAATTATCAATTATTTATTCTTATTCCCGATTCCCAGCTCCGGTGTTCCCTGTTCCCTCTTTTCTAGAGATGTCTAATATAAAATATAATTAAATAGATTGAAAGATATTATAGAAATAGACAGATAGGTTAAGACTTATACTGATAATGATCTTTAGACAGGGAAATATTTTTCCTACTTTTCCCTGTTCCCGATTCCCGATTCCCTTATATAACTAAAAATGACAGAAACAAAAATCAAACAAACTGAAGCACAAATAAATTCTGATTTAGCAATAGTCGCTAGAGATGTTCAAAAGTGGTACAGCAATAATTTTCATGTCCTTCGTGGAGTAAGTCTCACAGTAAAACGTGGAGAAGTAGTAGTAATCATGGGGCCAAGTGGCTCAGGTAAATCCACCTTTATCCGTACTTTTAATGCTTTAGAAGAATTTCAAAAAGGTAGCATTATTATTGATGACATCAATTTATCCCACGACTTGAAAAATATTGAGGCAATTAGGCGAGAAGTGGGAATGGTATTTCAGCAGTTTAATTTATTTCCCCATCTCACAGTTTTGCAAAATGTGACTTTAGCGCCAATATGGGTGCGTCGATGGCCAAAAGTCAAAGCGGAAGAAGTGGCAATGCAACTTTTGGAAAGAGTGGGTATTTTGGAGCAAGCCAAAAAATTTCCCGGTCAACTTTCTGGCGGTCAGCAGCAAAGGGTGGCGATCGCTCGTGCTTTAGCCATGCAGCCAAAAATTATGTTATTTGATGAACCTACTTCTGCATTAGACCCAGAGATGGTGCGAGAAGTTTTGGATGTAATGCGAAATTTGGCAGATTCGGGAATGACTATGGTGGTTGTGACTCACGAAGTAGGGTTTGCTAGGGAGGTGGCAGACCGGATCGTGTTAATGGCTGATGGGTTATTGATAGAGGAGGCAACCCCAGAAGAATTTTTTCAAAACCCCAAGGAAGAGCGCACGCGCCAGTTTTTGTCACAGATTTTGTAGGTTTCAAAAAGTTGGAATTGAGAAAATATGCCTTTGAGTACTCTCGCTTTCAGAAGTGCAGAAGAAATGGAAGGGATTTGATTTACTCATTAACTTCATTTTCTGAAGCTCAAAAAAGATTAGGGTTGTATCTCAGAAAAAATCGTGATAATCTGAGAATAGAATTATATATTGGGAAGTGTTCGCCCCTGCGCATGACTTTTTATTCAACTTAAAAAATCAGAGCAAAAACCAAATATCATCAATTGCGCTGTCAAATTCAGACAAAGCAATATTCTTCTCTTTTCATTTTCTGAAGCTCAAAAAAGATTAGGGTTGTATCTCAGAAAAAATCGTGATAATCTGAGAATAGAATTATATATTGGGTAGCGTTCGCCCCTGCGCATGACTTTTTATTCAACTTAAAAATCAGAGCAAAAACCAAATATCATCAATTGCGCTGTATAGTGATTTAACTTTAGATTGAGACAAAGCTTTCTTGCGATGAGGAAGTTTCAGACGAAAAAACGTCTCATTTTGAAGTTAAACTATAGCAATGTGCGCTGGCATATTTACATATTACAGGTTGAGTACTAATGTAGTATGGGGTGGGTAGGTGTATGGCCTGCATTTTTCATAAATTACGCGATCGCGTCCTCATCAAAGTCACATACTATAGATGAAATATTAATGTAGTATTGGGGTAGGTGTATGGCCTGCATTTTTCACAAATTACGCGATCGTGCCCTCGTCAAAGTTTTAAGGATGCGTGTTTAGATATTGACAATTTACGGTTTATAACTTATGAT
>JAAHGF010000061.1 GCA_010672585.1 Okeania sp. SIO1I7
AAGACCTATTCGAAGTCTGTCAAACTGTTTGAAGGCTGGCATTTACCCAACTGTTGTTGATGATAATTGGCGTACGCTGTGGGCACAACGCCAGCTCTATGACTAACTAAGTATACCTTTTCTTCAAGAGATACCACTCAGGGGTTCTATAGATATTAGCAGCGATCGCGAATTTCTCCAATCATACCTTAATTCACCAACGCCCAACCAGACATAATATAAATCATTCATTCGTCCTCATCTTGATAGCTACGAGCATACTTAGAAGGTGGGCGATCGCTACTCCAGGCCCACCAACTACAGCCACACTCACAATGATAAAATTCTTGCCATTTGCGACGACTATTTTCTCCATAGACAGGGGAGCGTCGATTAATCCAAACTGCCTGTGCGTCTATTGCACTTGCCCCACACTTAGGACAGCAGAACTGAAACACATGAATTGAGGATTCTGTCCATTGAGGAGGAGTTGGGCTAAATGCTTCCATGATTTATTTTTCCTACCATATAAATTTACTTATTTGACATCCTCTCCTGCCTAAAGGCGAGGAGATTCCTATCCACCTAATAGTCATCCAAATCAAATAAAGATAACTGCATAGGTTCAAAGTGGGTTGACGTTTCACAGGCTGCTGCTACTTTGACAGTAGTCTTATGCTTGCCTCCGCGTCCGTTTAATGTCTCAGACTGCCCGCCTGCGACTAATATATTTATTGCTGCGTTGTGGTCTCTATCATGTGTGGTTTCACAGTTTAAACACTGCCACTCACGGATTGACAAATCTAATTTGCCTCCACGAAAACCACAACATGAACAAATTTGACTGGTTGGTTGCCAACGATTAATGATTCTAAATTCTCTACCGTATTTTTCTGCTTTTCCTTCTAGGAATGTTCGGAATTGTCTCCATCCTAAATCAGAAACCCACCCCTCTTGCTCCCCTCCCGGGAGGGGATGGGGGTGGGTTACGGTTTTTAACCATTCCAGATACATTCAAATCTTCTAAAACTATCACTTGGTTTTCGTTAATAATTTCAGTAGATAATTTATGCAGAAAGTCTGTCCTTGTATCTTTCAGTTTTGCATGTTTGCGCAGCATTCCGTAGGAAAACTTAGCTATTTTCAACCTAGCTTTTTCATAACGATTTGTACCTCTAGTTTTCTTAGATAATGACTTACTTAATTTTCGTTAGCGCAGCTCCTCTGAAAGAGGCTATTTCTTGATTCGTTTCTTTAGTGGCTTTGGCGCATCAATTTTTCGACCATCACTCAATGTAGCAAAAGTTTTAATTCCTAAATCAATTCCTACTGAATTATCAGTTTGAGGTAATGATTCTGGTTGTATTTCTACTACGAAACTTAAAAAATATCTATTGGCAGAGTCTTTAATAACTGTTACAGAACTAGGCTGACTAGGTAGTTTTCGTATTGCAAATAATTTTGAGTTTACCTACTTTTGTTAAAACAACTCTGTCTTGAGAAATTTTAAATCCTCCTTTCCTAAATCTAGCTGTTTGTCTAGACTTTTTAGATTTAAACTTAGGAGGTCTTGCAGGTTTTCCTTTCCTCTTACCTTTACAACTATTGAAAAAGTTTTGATATGCTGCATTCAAATCATTTAATGACTGTTGCAATGGAATATTGGAAACTTCTTTTAACCATTCTCTATTTTCAGTCTTTTTAGCTTGGGTAATAAACTGTTTTTGTAGTTCTGCATTACTAGGCTTTTTCTTACCTTCTTTGTACAACTCGTTGCAATAAGCTAAACTATCATTCCATACTGTTCTACAACATCCAAATAATTTAGCTAAAGCTTTCTTTTGTACATTGTCTGGATATACTCTGTACTTATACCTTGCTTTCATATTTATCCCTGATCGACCTGATTTATATTATTATATAATTGGTTACACATTGGGGATAAATATGAAAAATAATCAATTAAGATTGCGGATGAATGATAAAAGGATGGATAAGTTAAGATTATATGCACGAGTAAAAGGTAAAACAATGACTCAAGTAATTGAAGAACTCATTGATAGTTTGCCAGAGGTTGTTGTTAAACCAACTGAACAAGAAGAAATGTTTATCAAATAATTAAAGTCGCCCTATAAGGGCGAGGCTTGAAACCCACTTTTTCGGTCAATATTATAACTGAAAGTTAAAAAGCGTTTGTGTCCGGAATGCTCGGCAAACAGCAATTTAGCACTCAGCATTGCTGCTTAGATTTATACTGAAACCGAGAGCAATGCAATTTCCAATAAGATTTTAACTCAAGCTCTAAATTGCAGAAAAAAAACACTCTTTATTCCCTATTTTCTGCTATATTTATAAATTTTATCCCTAATCAAATGAATGTGTTATTAAACTTTATCTCTTTAATTGGAATTGTAATTCTGTGCTTTATTGCATGGTTAGGTTCAGAAAATCGCCTAATTATTCCTTGGAAGGTTATATTTTGGGGAATAGGATTACAACTATTTATTGGTTTACTCATATTTGTATTACCAACCCGCGACCTCATTGCACAAATCAATAATCTCTTAAATACAGTACTAGATGCTTCCGAAGCAGGGGCCAGATTTTTATTTGGCGGCTCTGATTCAGCAATTGTCCCAGACCCTAATCGCATTGTTGGACCAGGTCCAGCAGCCAGATGGATAGTTAGAACCGTAGGTACTCCTTATGTAGAAATTCCAGGCGATCGCCTCACCCCAGATAATCTTAATTTGGGCTTTATTTTTGCCTTTCGTTCTCTGCCACAAATCATCTTTTTTTCTGGGTTAATTAGTCTATTATATCGACTAAATATTATTCAGCCCATCATTAAATTGTTTGCTAAAATTTTCCAAAAAACAATGAACATTAGTGGGGCAGAATCTTTATCTGGGGCTGCGAATATATTCGTAGGAATAGAATCAGCAATTGCCGTCAAACCATATCTAAAGGATATGACCCGCAGCGAACTTTGTACTATTTTATCTTGTTGTTTTGGTTCCATCGCCTCTTCAATATTAGGCATATATGCAGTTATTCTCAGACCAACTTTTCCTGGTATTACTGGGCATTTAGTCTCAGCATCAATAATGACTATTCCTGCTTGTTTTGTACTATCGAAACTCTTGATACCAGAAACCGAGAAACCGAAAACTTTAGGTCATATTCCATCTGAGAAAAAAAAAGAAAATGACCAATTACCAAACCCAATGGATAGTTTAATGAATGGAGGGATAGATGGAGTAAAAATGGCAGTAGGAATTGTGGCAGTAATTATTGTAATTTTAGGATTACTTGCATTAGTTAATGCCATATTTAATGGTTTAGCAAATCTACCAAGTCCTCTAGGAAATATATTTCAAATAATTACTGTACAAAATATCTTAGGAGCGATATTTTTACCCCTAACTTTTCTCACCGGAGTATCTCTAGAATGGAACGAACTTTGGCAAGTTTCAATATTAATTGGACGTAGATTATTTGAAACAAGTATCCCTCCTTATTTTACTTTGGCACAACTAAAGGCGGCCGGAGAAATTAGCGATCGTGGCTTACTAATAGTTAGTTATGTTCTTTGTGGTTTTACCCATATAGCATCTTATGGAATTTTTGTCGGTGGAATATCAAATCTCATACCATCGAGACGATCAGAACTTTCTGCTCTTGGTTGGAAAGCTTTATGGATTGGTACTCTTGCTACTTTAATGACAGGTTGTGTCGCGGGATTATTTGATTTTGGAGACCCTACTATTTTAGGTCTTAGGTAGTAGGTGGTAGGTTTTAGGTTAATAGTTAAATATTCTGAGGAATTTAACTGATAATTTATAGTCATTGCCATAAAGAGTGAGGTACAAAACTCTAGGCAACAGGCAACAGGCAACAGGCAACAATGAAGTGAAGATGAGAGTGTACCTCACGCTTACTGAGAAACGCTATATACAACTTTTTTTCAGATACTGTATACCTAAATAATTCTGACTATAATGATGATAATTTGCAGAAAAAAATTAATTTGGAAGTTTAAAATAGTAATTCCAAATAATTTGTCAAAAATCTAAGGATATATAAAAAATATGAAACTTTTACTCTTGTTCCCTAAATTCAAAGATATTTTTACAACTAATAACTAATAACTGATAACTGAAATGACCCGCAACTGAAATAGGATGGCTATATATATGAAAAAATTGCGCTTAATTAGCATAGGATTATTAACAGCTATAACTTTATTTATTTTCAATTATATTGTTGGAAATTGGCATCAAATATCTTCACTTAAACCAGCCCAAGCTGAAGATATTACTAATTCATTAATCACTCTGAATTCTCGCTCATATAAAGATAGTAAATTTGAGATTGGAATTATAGAAGGTTATCAACAAAAAATTATTGCAGGCGTACCAGTCTTTGAATCGCCAGCAGGAAATTTAGCTTATACTGTGGTAGTCAAACCTCAAGTTAATTTACAACAATTAGATCATCAAACTTTAGCGATAATTGCCATAAATGAATTTGCTAGAGGCGAAAGTTTTCAACCACAAGAATTTCAAGAAATTAAACCAGGAGAAATTACTTTACCTTGGAGTGGTAGTTTAACAATAAATAATAATACACAACCGATAAGTGGACTAATTTTAGCCCGTCAGATTGATAGAAATGTATTTTTATTGTTAATTAGTGCCACAGAAGTAAAAGCAGAAAAAATCACCCAAATTTTGCAAGTTTTATCCAATAGTTTAAAAGCAGTAGGGGCGGGTTCGGCATTAAATTAATTACTCAACATTAAATTGAGATAAACCCGCCCCATCCCCTATATTGTCAAAGGAATGTTAAATCCAGTAGGAGTGGGTTCGGCATTAAATTAATTACTCAATATTAAATTGAGATAAACCCACCCCAGTCTCTAAAAGCAGTTTAATTCCAATTAAAAAAAATAATGCTACAACTAAATAAAAGTAGAAAATTCTGCTTAAAAATAAATTATCCAATCCTGTAGAATACAGATTTTTATTATTTTTTTCCCTTTTTTATTTACTCCTTCTTATTTATTACCTCCTTCTTTTTCCTTAATTTAAAAATCATGAATCCAGAACTTTCCGAAACTACTCGCTTATTAGATATCATGCCTGCTTCTGGGCGAATGATGACAAAAATAGTTGGTAAAAATCAACAACCTACCATTATTGAAACAACCTTTCCTTTACCTTGGAAAAATGACCGGATAATCTATCTAAATTTTGACTTATGGATGAATTTACCCAAAGAACAACGGGATTTAATCATGTTACGAACTGTCAATTGGTTATGTGAAATTCAATGGTTTAAGCCTAATCTGAATCAAGGTATTTTTGCAGTTGGTTTAATAGGAGTAATTTCCCAGTTAAGCGAAGCAGATGTAGTGGGAATATTAGTTGCTGGTGGTTTAAGTACAATTGGTTTAATCAAAATTTGGCAAAATAATCATAGTACACAAACAGAATTAGCAGCAGATGAAATGGCAATTAGAGTGGCAACCAGACGGGGTTATCAACAAGCTGAAGCAGCAAATTATTTATTACAAGGAATAGAAAATGTAGCCCAAATTGAAGGGCGTAATAATTTAAACTTTACCGAGTTAGTTAGGTGTCAAAATTTAAAGGCGATCGCTGGTTTATCTCCTGTAGCAGTTCCAGAAAAAGTGAAGAAAGAATAATCGTAGTGGGAGCATCTTGCTCCCAGGGGAATAGAGTTGGTTTAGTTTTGCCTGGATACCGCATTTATACTATAGTCCTAGATCGATAAGATGGCACTCTTTAGCTTTACCTCACTATTTTCAAAAGTGCTGTCAATATCAGGAGAATTCAAAAATTAGGAAAATCAAAATTTTCTACCTTAATACTGTGACGATTTCCCACAAACAAACAGCACAAAGCCTGCTGAAGTTATTGTCAGTTGAGCTGCTCTGAGCGAATAAATATTTTTTGGTGATGAGCGGACTGCCTTTGAAACCAGACTAGGCGTAAATTTGTTTGCTGGATTGCCTTGCAGTGGCTGGATTCGATTTAGTATCTATAAATTGCACAGAATCAAAAGTATTAATCCACAGATGAGCGCCACAACTTGCTGGTTTGTAAGGTCGATAGACGATTTGGCAAGGACCTGAAATATATAACTCATAACCATAATAGTTATCATTGCCGTGTTTGAGTGACACTACAGGTTCCAATTCTGTTGGAGGCTTACCTTTATTACTTTTAATTTTGTGTTGATTGACATGAATCATTTTTGGTGTAGTAGATTCTCTCTTGCGCCACATACCTTTCGGACCCCGCCGAGCCGGAATTATTACAGGCATTCCACTTTCAGAAACTGGTATTTCCCAGAATCTACCTTTTTTCTCAGCTCCTTTAACTCTTCCTTGAGCGAGTAAAACTAATAAACGTTGACGAGATATACCTAATAAAAAAGATGCTTCTTTAGTACCCATGATTTTTTCTTCAACTGTTGGACAATAGTTAAATATACAAGGATGGGAAAACATAAAAAAAAGAATTTAACTGGCCATAATTATAAACAAAATTATTGGTTTTGTCAACAAGAGAGTTTGCAGCAAAAAGTGTGAGTGGTTAGGGTAGGAGGTAGGAGGAATAATTGTCCCCTAATCTTTCTATGGTTGTCTGCCCAAAATCATAACTTTTTGGCCACTCAAAAAGATAGAACAGGGAATAAGGGAGAGTATTAATAATTTTGGCGTTGCTGAATACTGGGATGATTGAGGCCGACACGGGGATATGGGGACAGGTCAACACGGCGATTATAGTTGCTCCTCTCTGATCAAATCATCCCGTAATAACGAATGACTCTACCAAAACAGTCTTTGAGAACACCATCTCCAGAAATACCTATATCTGTTTTCACAGCTTTAATCACTCGGAAAGCTAATGTTAAATATCCCACTTTAGAGTTAATAATTCTCCGGTAGTATATAGTACCCTTGTCAGTTATTTTTTTAGTTCTTTCTTCTTCTGTTGCGTTAGCAAGTATGAGCGTATAATTCTCTTCGCACATAAAATCAGGAGCTACAACTACTAAATAGTCAATTTCTTGATTTCTACTGGCTAAAAAACACCAAACATCTTGATTTATAATAGAAATATCCAAAAGTCACAAAAACATTAATTTAAACCATTGTGGTAGGGCGATCGCTGTTGTTCTGATTAATTTACTCTACCCAATTAATGTTTCCTAGCTTTTCTACTGCTTGAACTTCTTCCCATTGAACTTGTGATAGTGGATCTAGTTTGGCCTCAATACCTACCAACATTTCCGGTTTTAACCAGGAAGTGCCAGTAGTCATAAACTCTTCTGTATTTGTAACATCTATATTTAAAGCAAAGCACTTATTAATTATTTCCGAAGATAAGGGTAAGAATATTGTCGAACATTCTAGGATTTCGGCTATATTTAGTAAACCAAGTATATAGCGGTCTATGGGATTTCTAATATCCAAGTCGCCAATTGGTTTGACGTTAATTTCTTCGTTATGGAAATATATGCTTCCTTCAGAAATTGTCTTGAATATTAGTAGATTTGGTATTTCTTGCCTTTCTAAAGAGTTGAGAATTTTTTCAGCAGCTTGTGTCGCCTGGGTAAAATCTTTTTCTGTTAGATAGACTAGCTGATTGTAAAAATACTTAGGTAAAATTACGTCTTTATTACTCCATATAAGGATATCAGGGTTGCTAATACATAAATCTGGTTCTATACCGTACAACGCTCTCATGTTTTCTACCTCTTTATCTGCAATTTAGTAAATTTAATAGAGACTCTCAATTTATTAGAATATATTTCTTTTGTAGATTTTTATTGGTCGATCCGATTTCTGATAATGTTATTCCACTGAAGAGGAAATGGCAAAGTCTCCTGTCTGGTATAGCGATCGCTACTACAATCTCGGCATTTACAATCCATTTCTCTCCAGCTATCTTCATGGTATGCTAATCGGCAACGACGACAAAAATAAACGGTTTCTCCTGGACGGAAAACTTCCTGACTATAAGGGTCGTTAGATCCTATTACAGTTGTTAATATGTTGTTTAGATCGTCAGGTACATTTTGATTGAAAAAGTTTTCATCTCTGACAGTTTCAGGTTCGTTAACACTTCTAGTTGTGTTTGCATCAACTTCTACCCATCCAATTTGATTTGTTCGTTCAGGAGGATCGTCAGGCACATTTTGATTGAAAAAGTTTTCATCTCTGACAGTTTCAGGTTCGTTAACACTTCTAGTTGTGTTAATATCAACTTCTACCCATCCAATTTGATTTGTTCGTTCAGGAAAATTGATATCTCTCCATTGAATTCCACTTGGCCTCCGGTAAGAGTGCCTATTTAAATTTGAAGTTGATGTTCGGGAGTTTCTGTTTGGTGGCGATGGAGGAAGTCTAGATCTACGGTAAAAAAATACCCCGATAGAAGCAATTACTCCTAACCTTATTAAAACTAACCATTCCATATTAAGTCTTGCTTGATTTTCAGCTATTTACATATTTGTTAGAGTCTATATTTCATTATTTCAGGTCTTCCCATTCAATTAACTCATTTGCCTGTTTTCTTGCTGCTATTTGTATTGGAGTTGGCAATATATAATCTCGAATGTTTCCATTATGTCCACACACCATACATCTACACCCCATTTCCTGCCAACTATCTTCGTGGTATGCGAGTCGGTGTGTGTGACAGAGATAGACTTTTTCTCCTGACCTAAATGTTTCTTGAGTTACAGGGTCTTTGATTTCTCCTTGACTCAGAGATTGGAGGATGTTATCTAGATCGTCAGGTACAATCTCAGGGGTCTTGGAAACAGTCTGGGAGGAAGAGGAAGGTCTAGAAGCTATACCAATAAACAGAAATGAAACAGCTAATACCCAAAATCCCCAATGTGCAAATCCGAGAATAAAAAAAGTAATAAATAAAAAACATCCCATGATAGAAACTCAATCCTCTAGTATCTTTGTTTCAGTATTCTCCTAACTTTTATTCTATTTTCATTACCTTCACTATCCTCGTAGATAAGACGACGTGGAATATTAACTACGTTGCGTACTACTCTTTGAGAAGAAGCATTTTTAGATGAATAACTAGAAGAAAATTTTGTGTGTATGTCCACCGCCAAATTCAACTACATTAACGTGTTCTGCTTTTGCACCCAGGAAGTAAGCAATTTCACGCCGTACAGGATCGCAAACAATTGAGACACACCAAGGGTGGTGAAAAAATGCTCTTTGTGTATTCATATCTGTACCTGACATGAAAACTCCAAGATTTGGATGAGAGTGATACCAACCTACGATGTTCTCTTGAGGATGAGTATTTTTAGCATAATCCATAATCCCTTGCCAAGAATCAGATGTGAACTCTAGATGTGCCCCAGTTCCAATTGTTGATGGAGCTGCCACTGCTGATTTAATCTCTACATAGATCCCCACTCTGGGATCTTCATAAGCATTACCAAAGAGAATGCCACCTTGTTCTACCGTTGTGTTTGAACCCAAATGCTCTGTTAGATGTTTGAGAGCAATTGTTGCGATATATACTTTTTCTTTTTTAGTATTGCTAATCTCTCGTTCAGATTTAAAATCTTCGATTGATTTTGGTATGGGTTTGTAAACATCTTCACTCTCAACCCAGACAATTTTGTTTTTTTCTGAATTTTGATTTTGATTGGGTGATGAGTTATCGCGGTCGAGAGGAGGTAAATTTTGCATGACTATTTCCTCAATAGATGTGGTGTATAAACGAAATGCTGAGTTGATGGGAAATCCTAACTTTCCTATTAGTGATAGCTATCAAGTATAGGATTTCCTGGGTCAAATCAGTTCTAGATCGTGTTGATTATTACTTAATGTCACCCCAGATAATCTGAGACTTAAAGGTTTGAGAGTCAACAGGAAAGAGTGACATATTTTTTGCCGCCCAACTTTCTGCCTTAGAATTAGCTGGACTGTTTAAATTAAGTACATCTTTTGAATACTGAATGATCTTGCCAATTCTGATAACCAGTTGAGGCACTGTTTCTGCCATTGTCCAGTAATTACCCAAACAAACATCTTTGTTTGAGTAAACATTAGGGTGGAAAATAGGAGTCAAAAATTTAACACTAGGTTGTTCTCTTGGATATTGATTGCTAAGGGAAATTTCAACGCGATGGTTACTGCGGAACACAGGTTTTTTTTCCTTTAATTTTTCTATGCCTCGACAACGATAGTCAATCACATATTGATAGGGGGGATTTCCAGTAGCTGAAGTAATTATTATAGAACCGCCAGCATTACCAACAAGCTCTAATAATGCTTGATGCTCATTTCGCAATCGTTTTTCTCTTACACTCATTTTTAACCTGCCTCCAGAATAGGATAAACTTCTACTACATCATCTGGCTCTATTCCCACTGAGCTTAAAGTTGCAGAACTATCTAATTGTTGACCTGTGCGTTCCAAGCGTGCTGCATAATCAGCATTTGAAGGTAAATTCCACCTTTGTTGTGCGCTTTCCAAAACCTGTCCTACTGTTAGAGTAGGGGGCAAGCTAATAGCTGCTTTTCGAGTACCGTCGGCCATACGGACAACGAGAGATACAGAATCACTCATATTATTTCCTCCTATGTTTAGTTGTTTAGTAAAATTGAATGGCTATTTTACCTTCGGTAGTTTCACACTGTAGAATTTCGTTCTGTGTTAAACACAAATCTGCTAACAGAGTTTCAGCAGATGTATCCTGAAGAGTGAAATTTCTAATCACTTCAAAATCCCTTTCCTCATTTTCACACTTGGGGCAAGGAAGTTTTGATTCTGGGTATTGTCGCAGAAGTTGATTCACCTGTTCCTCATATCCACAATCATTACATTTCATCTTGCCAATAATTTCATTGCGCAGCCACAAAACTGGTTCAGAAAACCCTGATTTTTCTAGATGTTTCAGAATTTCTACAACTGGTTTATTTGCCTCGTACTTAATACTAATAGTTGGTTCTATGGGCAAATCGTGAGCTGGACAATATTCCTGACGCTGAATTTGAACTTTAAAGGATGTCCAAGGATTTAAACTCAGAAAAATTTTTTCACCAGGATTAAGCATTCCTGCTTTACCATGCAAATATAACAGTGCTTGGTGAACTTCCATCGCTGCTACAATAGAAGCAATAGGAGCGGTTGTCGGCATTGCCCTATCTGGAATATTGCGTTTCACACCCTGACAGGAATATCGCTGATTACGCCTTTCCCACATTTTGTCACTGATACTACAGTCATAGCAAGCTGCTTCGCTTTTAGGATCGAAAAAACTTACTTCTCCTTGAGCAACACCTATACCACCATTAACCCAGGGAATCCCTGCATAGTAAGCTGCTTGATTAATTGCCCACCGTGCATTAACACTATCAAGACAACCAATAATAATTTCATGTTCTCTAACATTCCCAATCCCCAGGTCAAATTCCAGGTCTCCTTGAATTGCTTCAATAGAGATATCTGGATTAATTTCCAGCAGTTTCTGACGAGCTGCTTCTACTTTTGGTAAGTCTACATCTGACTCTCGAAATAAGACTGAGCGAGTTAGGTTAGTAATTGACACTGTGTCAAAATCAATGACAGTGATGTTACCAACGCCAACAAGTGCTAAATTTTTAAGAACTTCGTTACCTAAAGCACCACATCCTGCTACCAATACTCTGGCCTGTTTGAGTTTTTCCTGATTCCACCAGTCAATTAAGTGGTGACGAGCGTAACGACTTTCTTCCTCTTCGCTAATATCAAAAAAATCTATAGATTCAAGCATTGAGCATTTTCTCCCTACCCTATAATATGGTTGCTACAACCTAGAGTTTTTCTTAAAATAAAAGGTACTGATTAAGCGAACCGGGTGACAGTTGGCTCTCCAATCAACTTTTTGCACTTTCAACTTTCACAAAAAAGCCGAGTTTCCCCTGTGTAGATAACTTTTTGTGCATACTTGCTAAAAACACAGTTTTCCCAGACCCACTTGGCATAAGTATAATAACTGAGTAACTATTCATAACTTGCGGATTAGTCTATTTGTTAACGTCCTAATGTATAGTCATTTCAAATAAGGATGAAACACTTTTTTGGCTGAAACCCTTTCAAGAAAAGAAACATTTGTCCCAGTCTTATTCAGAATGACTATAGCTTTTCTCATAAGTATGAGGTACATCTACTATCCCCCATTATCCCTCTTAAAAAGGGGGACTTTTTGTTGGCTCCCTTTTTTAAGGGGGCGGGGGGAATCTAAAACTCTACCTCGTAGATTAAAGAACTGCTATAATCCATCTTTCCTCATAAATTCTGGCTTTGTCAGTAGGAATTGTTGGAAATTTTCCCTCAATTTTTTTGTAGGATTTGTAGGAAATGTACGATTTGTTAGCTATAATTTTTCCAACCACCTAACATTTCCTAATCTATGGATATTCAAGAAGTTTTGAAGTTAGCTGAAGAATTAATTTATGAGCATACTGGCGAAAATTTAGACTACTTGCAAAAAACCATATTGCAACGCACTCTAGAAAATCAGACTTACAAAAAAATTGCTGAGGAAACTTACGCTAGTGAAACTCATGTTAGGTATATCGGTGCTAAATTATGGAACATTTTATCGAAAATACTCGGTGAAAATATTACGAAAGCAAATTTTAGAACTATATTAGAAAATACAAATATTTACAATTTTGCGCCTGTTTTTTGCAGAGATAACGTCACAAGTAACATTAATATCTGTCCGTCAAACCCTCGCGCTTCCCCAACAAAAACCAACCCTCCACAAACACCAACTCAAAATATTATCGACCTAGACAAAGCACCAGAAATTATCAACTTTTATGGTCGTACAGACGAACTTTCTACCTTATCAAAATGGATAGTGAGCGATCGCTTCCGTGTCATCTCGCTTTTAGGAATAAGTGGTATTGGCAAAACAACCCTTTCTCTACAATTAATCAAGCAAATCAAAACTAATTTTAATTACATCATTTATCGGACTCTTCGCTTTTCTCCCACCCTCACCACAACTCTCACTAACCTCCTGGAAATTTTCTCACCAGAAACAGAGACTTCAGACAATATCGAAACTCTATTATCACAACTACAAAAATACCTGGAAAAATATCGTTGCTGTATCATATTTGATGACGTGCAAAAATTATTTGCTCCAGGAAAACTTGCAGGTCAATACAAATCTGGTTATGAAGATTATCGAGATTTTTTTCAACTATTTGCCACAGTCTCTCATCAGAGTTGTTTGCTATTAATAAGTAGAGAAAAAATCCCAGAAATTACCAAATTAGAAACAGAAAATTATCCAGTGCGAACCTTAACTTTAGGAAGTTTAGGAGCTGCTGCAAATGAAATCTGCCAAAAACGCCAATTAGTAGATCGAGAATCCTGGGAAAAATTGATTAATAATTATCAAGGAAATCCCCGATGGTTAGATATAATAGCAACAATAATTCAAGAATTATTTAGCGGTCAAGTAGCAGAATTTATGGAATATGAAACCCTAATTTTGCCAGAAGCATTACAAGCAGAATTAGAACAACAATTTGAGCATTTATCTCCTATGGAAATCAGAGTTATGGAGCAAATTGCCAATCAAAGCCAACCAATTTCAATAGGAGAAATAATTAGAAAATCAGAACTATCTATTCAGGAATCTGTAAACGTAATTCAATCCCTAAAAAAACGGTTATTATTAGATGGGCAATTAGAGAATAATTTGACAGTATTTACTCTGAATCCTGTTTGGATACAATATTTAAAAAATAAAAGAGAATCGGGTATAAATTTGCTTTTTCCTGAAGGTTAACTTTTTTGATTACTGCCTCACAATAACAGTATTAGAGAGACTATTTGTCAATCAAAGATTATGCAAATATACTAATATTTATATCAGCTATAGTTGAATAGTTATAATTAAATATCGTAATTTATCCACCCGAATAATGGCAATGATAAAGCTGATATTTATAGCCATCTATTAATGGAAATTCACCTTTGTCTACCTGACAGTTTTCTACTGCAATATTAAAATTACTAGCAAAATTTACTAACCATAAATCAAAAGGATATTCCAGTCTATTGATGATTTTATGAAGTGAATTTACAGTATTTTTTCTATCGTTTTTTTGCTCTACTAGAATAAATTTGACACGCTCTAAATGTTTTTCCTGACAAATACTCTCTTTTCTACATTTTTGCTGAAATTTTTTTCTCATATTCCAGGCTATTCCCATCAATTCTCCAGTTTCAACATGAGTATAATGAGTCGTGGCAATAACTATCGGTTTGTCAGATTTTTTTTGTATGAGAGAGACCAATAAATCTGGTCGATAATATTTTTGATAGCCTAAATTTGAAACAACAGTTAAGCCACTTAATAAAGCCATTAACCAAATTAAAATTACGGCTTTTTTGCCCGTAGTTGTGCAAATAGAGAGATTCAAAAACTTACTTTTTACAAACTGCCGTTCAAAAATTTGTGCGAGTATTGTTGCTACTAAAATAATTACTGCTGGAAAATAAACAAAACTGTAACGGGCACCTCTAGTTAGGTCAATACCGAAAATATAAGTAAAGCCAAAAAATAATAATGTACTAGCTAATATGACTCCGGCAAAAGTAATGATAGAAAGATTAATATCGGAATTTTCTAAGCAATTAATAGTGCCACTAATCAATAGAGGAAATAGCCAGATAAAAAATAAAATCATCACCACAGCAGCCATAATTGCTATGGGAAAAATTGGAGATTCTATCGGCAATAAAAATAACATAGTAATCCCTGTAGCTAGGAATTGAAAAATCGGACTGAGCAAACTTTTTAAGTTACCATCACTAATCGAAATCCATTTTGTTAATTCACTGCTATAACCATTTTTCCAAAAAGGCAGCCAAACTAAAGCACCAGCTAAAGTTCCCAAAATTACTATGTATAAACTAGCAAGTGATTTGATGAGAGTATGGAGATAAAATTTACTTGATTTTTTGACTTTGAAACTAGAAAAATTATCTTTTTCTTTTGAATTTAATACCCCGCCGTCTACAGGGTTTTGAAAATTGGTAGAAGTTTGAGTCCCCATCAACTTTTTCCTTCTTGCTTCTTCCTTATTCCCTCTTCCTTCTTTGGTAAAAGTTTGAGTCTCCATTAATTTTTTTATTCTTACTTCTCCCCTATTTTCTCTTTCTGATTCAACTTTTTCTTTTGAATTTAATACCCCGCCATCTATAGGGTATTTAAAATTGGTAGAAGTTTGAGTATCCATCAAATTTTTCCTTTTTTCTTCTTCCTTATTCCCTCTTCCTTCTTCTGAGTTTAATACCCCGCCGTCTACACTATTCCCTCTTCCTTCTTCTGGGTTTAATACCCCGCAGTTTACAGGGTTTTGAAAATTGGTAGAAGTTTGAGTATCCATCAAATTTTTCCTTCTTGCTTTTTCCTTATTCCCTCTTCCTTCTTTGCTAGAAGTTTGAGTATCCATCAAATTTTTCCTTCTTGCTTCTTCCTTATTCCCTCTTCCTTCTTTGCTAGAAGTTTGAGTATCCATCAAATTTTTCCTTCTTGCTTCTTCCTTATTCCCTCTTCCTTCTTTGCTAGAAGTTTGAGTATCCATCAAATTTTTCCTTCTTTCTTTTTCCTTATTCCCTCTTCCTTCTTTGGTAGAAGTTTGAGTATCCATCAACTTTTTCCTTTCTCCTTCTTGCTTCTTGCTTCTTCCTTCTTCAAAAAAAAATAGAGAAATTAACACCATTGCTTCAGCACAGAGAGTCAAAGTAAAAAAATAGTGGGTGGCAATACCTAAACTATTAACAACTCCCCAAATAAATGCTGTAAAAATTGGCAAAGATTGACCTTGCTGAAAATGGCGTATACTAATAGTTAAACAACAAAAAGAAGCAATAACAAATAAAATAGCCAAAGTATAATGACGAGCCTCTTGAGCAAGATAAATACCATAAGGAGAAACAGCCATTATTGCAGTAGCAAACTGCCCTACTAACCGAGAATGAAAAGCCAACCTAGCCAAACCATAAATAGCAGGAATAGAAACAACACCAAATATAACACTCAAAGACCGCGCACCCCATAGAGAAACTAACTCCCCTTCTACAGAAAAAAGCTGCATCCACCAATGAGTCAAGATAAAATAGACAGGAGGATGGTTACTATGAGTTAATAGGTTATCAACTACATGATTAATATCAGTATTGACATTAAACTGTAGGGGTTGGAGTAAAATCTCAGGAGCGATCGCTCGATCTAGCGGCACATCCTGGAAACTATTACCCAAACTAAAAACCAAAGTAGAAAATTCATCCGTCCAAGGTGGTTTACCATCTAAATTAGTCAGACGCAAACAAGTAGCGATCGCTATCCAAATTAGCAAAAGTAACCATTGACTGTGTAAACTCCTGCGCCAAAAGTTGACTATTTTCTGATGAATATCTTGATTAAACTTTCTCACTCTTACTTTTAACCTAATAAATATGACCGCTTTCAACTTGACAAACCAAAACCTAGAGACAATTTTAAATCGCGCTTTAGAAGGTTATGACCTCTCTACAGCAGAAACACTATTATTGTTATCCCCAACTTCTCAAGCAAATTTCGGAAAACTTCCCTTAACTCAACTTCCCACAGAAATAACCACTATCCAGAAAACCGCAGATAAACTCCGACAACAACAAGTAGGAGATACTGTTACTTACGTTATCAACCGGAATATAAATTTCACCAATATCTGCGAACAACATTGTAGTTTTTGTGCTTTTCGCCGAGATGAGGGGGATGCGGGTGCTTTTTGGTTAGATATTGGTCAAATTCTGGAAAAAGCTAATGATGCAGTACAACGAGGAGCAACAGAAATTTGTATGCAAGGAGGATTAAATCTTCAAGCTAAAGTTGCAGGTAAATCTTTACCTTATTATTTGCAAATAGTAAAAAGTATTAAAGATGAGTTTCCTCAATTACATTTACACACTTTTTCTCCCCAAGAGGTACAGTTTATTGCTAGAGAGGATGGCGTGAGTTATGAATATGTAATTGCTGCTTTGCGGGATGAGGGGGTCGGGTCGATGCCAGGTACTGCTGCGGAAGTTTTGGATGATCCAGTGAGAAGGGTTATTTGCCCAGAAAAAATTGATACGGCGACTTGGTTAGAAATAGTTAGCACAGCACATCGTTTGGGAATGCCAACCACAAGTACAATGTTGTGCGGTCATATTGAAACCCCTCAACAACAAATTTTACATTTGGAGAAATTACGATCGCTCCAACAAACTGCCATTGAGAAAAATTATCCGGCGAGAATAACAGAATTTATTTTATTACCTTTTGTCGGACAAGAAGCACCTGCACCTTTGCGTCGGAGAGTGGGACGCGACCAACCTGTTTTGCTGAATGTTTTGTTATTAACCGCAGTATCGAGAATATTTTTAGGAAATTGGATTATTAATCATCAACCAAGTTGGGTAAAAATTGGTTTGGATGGAGCAAAAGAAGCCTTGAAGTGGGGTTGTAATGATATTGGCGGTACCTTAATGGAGGAACATATTACAACAATGGCAGGTGCTGTTGGAGGTACTTGTATGGAAGTCGAAAATTTGCAAGAAGCTATTAGGAGCTTGGGGAGAAGCGATCGACAGAGGGATACGCTTTATTTAAGTCAGAAGTCAGAAGTCAAAAGTTAGAAGTTTAGATGATATTTGTAGATCTAAAAGGGAGTTACATCATGTCCGGATAATAGCGTGATAAAAAAACTTTCTCCTTCTTCATTCTTTCTACCCTCCTGTCTCCTGTCTCCTGTCTCCTGACTCCTTCGTCGTTTATTTATAACTGTTCAACCGGACATGATATTATACATTTTCTGGCCAGCAATGCCTAAAAAAACAACTAGATTCTTGTTAAAATCAGACAACATATCAAATATGGATGGGTTAGTGATGACAGAAACAAAAATTCAAACTGAACTACCACCGTCTTTTCCAGACCATACCCAACTACCAGAGTCAGACGGTTCATTTGTGAAAAACTTCCAAGAACATCCCCAAAGTATTATTCTTACAGATTCCATTACTCCTGTTTTGCAGCGTATTCACCCTGATGGAGAATATGCGATCGGACAAGACTGTGGCATCTATTGGCGGGAAACAGACCCTCCCGAACAAGGTGCAGTTTGCCCAGATTGGTTTTATGTTCCTAATGTACCCCCTTTACTGGATGGTCAATATCGTCGCTCTTATGTTATCTGGCGAGAACATCTTGCACCATTTATTGCTTTAGAGTTGGCATCAGGTGATGGTGCAGAAGAACGAGACCGAACCCCTCTATCCCGAACATCTGAGGGAAAGAAAACTAAACCAGGAAAGTTTTGGGTATACGAACAGGTTATCCGAATTGCTTATTACGGCATATATGAAATTACGAGCGGTCATCTGGAAGTTTATCACTTGGTGGATGGGTATTACCAGCAGATGTCACCAAATGAGCGGGGTCACTATCCTATTGAGCGTTTGGGGTTAGAATTAGGACTTTGGCAAGGTAATTATGACAATCAATTTATGTTGTGGTTGCGTTGGTGGGATGCAGAAGGTAATTTGCTGTTAATAGGAAACGAACGTGCGGAAATAGAAAAAGCAAGAGCGGAACGTGCGGAGTCTGAACTTGAAAAGGCGTTGCTTGTCCAAAGGAATGCTATTTCTCGGTTGTTGGCAATGGGTTTAAGTATAGAGGAAGTTTCTGAAACTCTTGGTTTAAGTGTTGAGGAAGTTCAGGGAATTTTGCAGTAGTAAGCATCAAAGCAATGTAGGGACGTTCCTATGAAACGCCCCTACGACAATCTGCCTATTAAAAAACAGTGTAATTATTTAATTTGTTCCCATCTAATCAACTTACCATCCTTACCACCACTAATGAGCTTGCCATCAGGAGTAAACACGACTGAATTTACAGCATTTGTATGTTTGTTTCCTATAAAAACAGCGGTTTGACTTTCCAGACTCCAGATTTTAACATTTCCTCTATTGTCTCCACTCGCAATTAACTTTCCATCGAGACTAAAAGCTACCGAGTTAACAATAGCTGAATGTTCTCTTTCGTGGCAATCGTATTTTTTGCCTGTTTTTGTATCCCAGAGTTTGATGCAGTTGTAACCACCATAACGCAACAAATAATATTAATATCTGTCCGTCAAACTCTCGCGCTTCCCCAACAAAAACCAACCCTCCACAAACACCAACTCAAAATATTATCGACCTAGACAAAGCACCAGAAATTATCAACTTTTATGGTCGTACAGACGAACTTTCTACCTTATCAAAATGGATAGTGAGCGATCGCTTCCGTGTCATCTCGCTTTTAGGAATAAGTGGTATTGGCAAAACAACCCTTTCTCTACAATTAATCAAGCAAATCAAAACTAATTTTAATTACATCATTTATCGGACTCTTCGCTTTTCTCCCACCCTCACCACAACTCTCACTAACCTCCTGGAAATTTTCTCACCACAAACAGAGACTTCAGACAATATCGAAACCCTATTATCACAACTACAAAAATACCTGGAAAAATATCGTTGCTGCATCATAGCTTTTCTCCCACCCTCACCACAACTCTCACTAACTTCCTGGAAATTTTCTCACCAGAAACAGAGACTTCAGACAATATCGAAACTCTATTATCACAACTACAAAAATACCTGGAAAAATATCGTTGCTGCATCATATTTGATGACGTACAAAAATTATTTGCTCCAGGAAAACTTGCAGGTCAATACAAATCTGGTTATGAAGATTATCGGGATTTTTTTCAACTATTTGCCACAGTCTCTCATCAGAGTTGTTTGCTATTAATAAGTAGAGAAAAAATCCCAGAAATCACCAAATTAGAAACAGAAAATTATCCAGTACGAACCTTAATTTTAGGAAGTTTAGGAGCTGCTGCAAATGAAATCTGCCAAAAACGCCAATTAGTAGATCGAGAATCCTGGGAAAAATTGATTAATAATTATCAAGGAAATCCCCGATGGTTAGATATAATAGCAACA
>JAAHGF010000062.1 GCA_010672585.1 Okeania sp. SIO1I7
AATTACTATTCAATTTGGCCTTATATTCCTCGAACTTGGCCTGAATTTCTAGGCCAACTTGAGAAGTTAATCGTTTCTTCCCAACAGATGTCCTACTCCAGTTATAAAGCTCTGACTTTGCGTACGCGGAACCCGAACTACTAAAGCTCTCTATCTGGCCACTTGACCTTTCTTCTTGACCAAAACCCAAGCGACGCTTGAACGCTCCTTCCGATTCAAACCGACTTAGGGGATAAGTCCGGACTAGCAACATAGCCCGCACCATTAACCCAAACCCAAACAAATCAAAAACTTGGTTGAATTTTGCAAACTCTAGGCGATCATAGACTAGAGACGATAAATTGCTCCGGAGTAATGCCTCTTGAATGTGATTGTCACAAATTTGGTTAGCTAGATAGCGGGTGTGTGAAGTGATAGTTTTTCCATACTTTGGGCCAACAGAGGAGTTGTAAAGGCGATCGTATCTGTTCTTTCCTCTATCTGTGTAACGTTTCCTTTCTGCGACCCAAGAAAACATCGGAAACTGCTGTATCATTTTTATTCAATGTTTATTCCCTCTTCCCTCTTCCTTTCTCCTTCTTTAAAAATCAAAATAAATATAAGGCAAACCCTCCGGTGCCAACAACCAAACAGTAAATAAAAATACAGGCACTAACAAAACTTTCAACTGCCAATTTAACTGTAACTTTAGACCACGATGAAACCAATAATTAATCCCCATTGCCACTACAACTCCACAAATTAACCATACCAACTGTAACCTTTCTAAACCCATCGCCTCCAAATAAACTTTATCCACAAATTGAACATCAGCATCATAATTCCACCAGTGATAAAACACCCAAAAAGAATCCCTTAAATTTGGCAGTCGGAAAAATATCCAAGCACCAAAAACCATACTCTGAGTTAACAACCAACTGATTAAAATTCCTGGCAAACTTTCCCATACTTTTTTGACTTTAAAATGTTGAGAAATTGCCTCTACTAACCGATGAATTACTAATGCTAAACCATGCAAAACTCCCCAAACAATAAATCCCCAAGCAGCACCATGCCAAATACCAGCAATTAACATCACAATTAACAAATTCAAACAAGTCCTAAATAAACCTACCCTTGAACCTCCCAAAGGAAAATATAAATAGTTTCTCAACCAATCTCCCAAAGTTGTATGCCACCTGCGCCAAAATTCCGCTATGTTTGTACTGAAATAAGGAAAATCAAAATTTTGTGGCAAATTTAAACCCATTAAAAAAGCACTACCACGGGCAATATCAACATAAGCACTAAAATCCAGATAAAGTTGTAATCCATAAGCAATTGTTGCTAACCATAGATCCCCACTTCCAGCACGTTGTAAATTACTAAAACTCAGGTCTACAAAAATTCCTAAATTATCAGCTATTAAAGCTTTTTTAACTGCCCCAGTCGCAATTAACCAAATTCCTTCCGTTATTTGCTCTAAAGTTGGTAATTTTAAAGCTGGAGTTTTAACTAAAGCTTGAGTGGTTTTTTTCCCAACCATTCCTAGCTGATTTTGCAGATAATGATAACGAGTTATAGGACCAGAAATAAGTTTGGGAAAAAATAACTTATAAGATGTAAATTCTAATAAAGAAGAAGCTGAAGGAGCGCCTCGATAAACATCAATTAGATAAGCAAGACATTCAAAGCAAAAAAAACTTAAACCTAATGGTGCAATTACATTACTATCAACCCAATTAGCTGTCTCTAAAATATTAGGTATATTGTAGAGAATGCCAATACTATTTAATAAAAAAGGTATATATTTGAAGCTTAATAAAAGTAAGATATTGCAAATTATACCTAACCACAATAATAGCAAGCGACGGCGGTTCCATTGTTTATTAGCAATACGCCAATCTTTAGGTTCCCCAATAGCTTGAGCAAGGTAAAAATTCAATAAGGTAATTATTAATAGTAGTGGAATATATTGAGGTTGAATAGTAGCGTAGAAAAATAAACTAGCAACTAAAAGGACAAACACTCGCCAAGACTGTCGTGGCATTGACCAATAAAGTCCCAACACTATTAATAGGAATAGAGCGTAGTTAAAAGAAATAAAAGTCATACCGTTTCACGGAAGTCAAAATTTAAAAGTCAAAAGTTAAAAGTCAAAAGTTAAAAGTAAGATTTTATAGGTTTATAGCCTCAAAACTTTTACCCTAAAGTAATTTCAGGAAATTATTTACCTATGCAGTTTGAAACCATTTGTAACATTGTTATTTAAAATTGGTATTATCAGTTATTCTTTATCAAAATAATTGGGTCGCGCAACCCCCCCTTTTCCGGCGAAATGTTTTTGGAGGCAAGATCAAATCCCCATTACAAAAACAACTTCTGTACGTCGCCCTACCGATGGCTCCCCTCTATCTAACTTCTGACTTCTAACTTCTGACTTCTGACTTCGTTGACAGTACCTCCAGTCATCTCATTGCTTCAATTATGACTTTTGAGGGACAATTTTTCCTCCTACCTCCTCTATCAATTCCCATTTATTCTAACTCTTGACTCCTACCTCCTCTGTAGTCCCCATTTTTCCTGACTCCTGACTCCTGACTCTTGACTCCTGACTTAATAAAAAAAATTCCAAAAGTACTTGTCAAAATTATATTTAGTCTGCTACTATAGTGAAAGTGAAAAAAAAGCCGGGATAGCTCAGTTGGTAGAGCAGAGGACTGAAAATCCTCGTGTCGGCGGTTCAAGTCCGCCTCCTGGCATTCCGCCTTGCATAAATGCAGGATGATTTTAATAGTATAGTATTGTGGAATGGGTATCTTGTCCGTTCCCCAACCCCACTTATATTCATCCCGCCCCTCAGCAATGTCTGGCACTCTAGCCCCTATTATTCCTTGATTTGTGGCCTGATTTCTACATAGGGCTTTCAAATTCGACAATTGTCCTCTACTCCTGAAAAAGAGTCAGGACTTACGCACGGAAACTAAATCCAGTGAGGGCGCAATTCGGAGCTTTGCGGAACGCAAATGCCATTTGCTTCGCATAACTATCGTTAACGCCCCTACATATGGCCTTTTAAAAGTGAATTTGCGTAAGTCCTGAGAGTGTTGATAGAGCATAAGGACAGATTTCGCCCCCTCACCTCAATGACAACAGAGTTGCAGATAAATTAAAACACAAAAAAAAGTCATAAATAAGAAGATTAAACGTCTTACTTGTAAATAGACTTGACTTACAAGAATGGACTTACATCGCTAACTTTAGATACTGCCTGTGGCCTAAAGCAGGCCGTGTCCAGGAATAGTGCCTCTGCTTCATTAATTGATAATGGATCATGGATAATGGATAATTACCTCTGGTTAAAACCGTTACGGAATTGAATATCAGGAAATATTATTTCTTTTTAAAAAGGGAAGCTTTAAACCAGAATTATTTAATAATTAATTATTAATTATTAATTATTAATTATTAATTATTCGGTAAGTCCTTACGAAAGTTTCTTGTGGTTTTGTCTTTAGTTCAACAATAAAGATAAAGGTAGATTATGTTTCTAGAAAAGCTTAAACAGTGGTCTCAAAAAATTCTAGTTGGATTAATAGTAGCGTTTCTCCTGAGTATGACGTTTCCTTCACAAGTTTTCGCTGCTACTGTCTTGCAAAAACCAATTATAGAATTAACTAATGCAGAGTTTTCCACACCAAGTCAAGCTAATAGTTATTATCCAGCAAACGTTCCTCCAACCCATATTCATCTAGGTGTACCTACTCAATATCAAGGTCAAGTAGCTCGTCCGGGTAATGTGTTTGTTACTTTTATTAGTATCAAAGTAAACGATATACCACAAGGAAATCTCACACGTTGTTCAAGTGGTTATTATGATTCAAATACCTTTCCAAATACCACTCCACAAGAGTTTAAAAATGTTTTAGATAGTCTTGATTTGTTAGTGAGTGGATGCAGATAAACGAATAATTTTCGTTGGGGTAAGTTGGTAACGGGGCGATCGCCTCTTTCCCAACCCTTTCTGACTCAACCCTTGGTACTCAATTCTGACTAAAATCCACCAACGGCGAGCATATTCCTCAATGCGACTCGCTGTCATGTTTTGCTGGCAATTTTAATAGAAATTCTCAATAATTTTATAGCAAATCACCAAAATATTTGACCAAAATAAATGCTCAGACTCAGTCAGGGATTATTTTTTACTTTTGACTTGAGCAAACTTGGTATTAAAAATAATTATCTTTGATTTATAAAAAAATCTACTTAAGGAGTTGACATTGACTTCACGGTAGCTATCCGATCGCGTTGCAGCAAAATTAAAACACTTAAAACACTTTGAATACCCCAAATAAATTAATCTATGTTTCATCTCAAGACCGAGGAAAAAGGGAAATTAACAGACCCGAACCCAGGTGGTGACACTACTGAAGAGGGAGGAAGTATGGCTATGTTTGCGACTTTGACTCCCTCTCCCGTGGCAGCCGCTCCAGGAAAAGCCAGAAATCCTCAGAAATTGGAGAAAGAGGATATAGAAAAAGAGTTTTGGCAGGTATGGTGGGAGCATCGAGACCGACTTTATCGCTGCTGTCTGAGGTTGATGAACTCTAACCAGACAGATGCGGAGGATGCTCTGAGTGAGGCCATGCTGAAAGCATTGAATATGGTGCAGAAGTTCGGGGGGAAAATTGCTAATTTGCCTGCTTGGTTGATGACTCTGACTCGCAATTTATGTCTCGATCTCATCCGCAAACGTTCTCGGGGTGCTGTGGGTGTTGATGATATAGAGTGGGTTGGTGATAGTGGAGAAATGGGAGTGGCGTCGGCGGTGGAATTGCCGGAGCAGGTTTTGGAGAAGGATGAGAGGTCAGTGGTTATTCGACGGGCGATTGCTTCTTTGCCGGAACGGATGCGGGAAACTTTTATTTTACATTTTTATCAAGAGCTTTCTAATCAGGAAATTGTCGAGCGGCAAGGTATTTCCATAGATAGTGTTTACAAGCGCATCTCCCAAGCACGGAAAAAGTTGAAGGAGAAGTTGAGGGGTTATTTCGTTGATTTTGATGGGTCGGTGTTGGGCGCGGAAAGGGAATTAGGGGAAGGCAATGGGTCGCGCGAGAAACAGGAAGATTTGGCAAATGTGTCGGCGCAGGGGATATCGGCAACTCCTGGGGTGTCTGGGGAAGAGCAGCAGCGGGAAGAGTCGGAAGTTGCAAGTGCGGATATTGCCCCGGATATTTCCCAGAGGTTGGAGACTATGACGGTATCGGTGTCGGATGAGTGTGTCGAGGTGGATGGGGCAGAAAAATCGGAGTTGGTGGATGGTGCAGAGTTGTCGTTGGGTATGGTTGAGGAGAAGATTGCTGTAGGGGCAAATGTTTGTGGTGAGAATGTGCGGTCGCAGATGCGGTTTGATTTTGCGGGGAAAATTGCTAATTTGCCTGCTTGGTTGATGACTCTGACTCGCAATTTATGTCTGGATCTATTCCGCAAACGTTCTCGTGGAGCTGTGGGTGTTGATGATATAGAGTGGGTTGGTGATAGTGGGGACATGGGAGTGGCCTCAGCGGTGGAGTTGCCGGAGCAGGTATTGGAGAAGGATGAGAGGTCAGTGGTTATTCGACGGGCGCTAGCTTCTTTGCCGGAACGGATGCGGGAAACTTTTGTTAATCATTATTATCAAGAGCTTTCTTATCAGGAAATTGTGGAGCGGCAAGGGATATCATACGATTGTGTTTACAAGCGGATATCTCTGGCCCGGAAAAAGTTGAAGGAGATGTTGAGTCGTTATTTCGTTGATTTTGATGGGTCGGTGTTGGGCACGGAGAGGGAATTAGGGGATGGCAATGGGAAGCGCGAGAAACAGGAATATTTGGCAAATGTGTCGGTGCAGGAGATATCGGCAACTCCTGGGGTGTCTGGGGAAGAGGAGGTGAAGAGGGGAGGAGTTGGAAGTGGTGAGTGCGGATATAGTCCACGAAAATTCTCAGGGGTTGGAGACTATGACGGTATCGGTGTCGGATGAGTGTGTCGAGGTGGATGGGGCAGAAAAATCGGAGTTGGTGGATGGTGCAGAGTTGTCGTTGGGTATGGTTGAGGAGAAGATTGGTGATGGGGCAGATGTGCGAGGGATGTAACGTGTTGTCGCTGATGCGGTAAGATGGTCGCGGGGAAAATTGCTAATTTGCCTGCTTGGTTGATGACTCTGACTCGCAATTTATGTTTCGACCTCATGGGCAAACGATGTCGGGGTGCTGTGGGTGTTGATGATATAGAGTGGGTAGGTGATAGTGGGGAAATGTCCCAGATTCTTCAACGGTCTCTTCCTTGGTTCCGGGTTTTGGGGCAGCTTGAGGGAGAAGGACGGCGATGGGTGATGGGAGCTAGATAGGTGGGGATGGTGGGGGTGGTGCCCTCACCCCCCCCAATGCAAAGCTTAAGTATGACCCGGATGCGTGAATGCGCTCGAGATGGGCTTCAAAAATGCTGGTGAGGCGAAAAGAAAAGCCCCAAAGCCCCATAGGGTTTGCCGAATATACACATATGGAAGGAAGAAAAAAAAGTGAGAAGCGCAAATCATAATGTCAGAAACTCGCCGCGTAAACGTCTAATAGACAAGCAAGTATTTGCTCATATTGTGATTTTTGGATAATAAAGTATAGAGAGGTGAAGCATCCGACGCGTGATGTATAACGCAAAGGTATGTCTATCTATAGTTCTATATCAAAGATCGCAAAGTAGTGTAAAACAAAAGAGAGAGAATAGATGCAGAAATTAGCAAAATTCATGATAACCGCGTTCTTGCTCCTAGTAGTTGCGATGCCGAGTGCGATGGCAGGGACACAAGACAATCCATTAGGAAAAGCAACAACAACTCAGTTGGGAGGGATAGCCCAATTTGATGCCCCCGCCCCGCCATTTTCAGTAGCATTGTGTTACACATGTGGTGGATATTATCCACATCACATAGATACAGTTAGTGATGGTCAGCAATTCACAGTGGAGTACGGAAGCTCATGTAGTGGAGAGTCTATACTCCGAGAGGACCCTAATCCGTATATCTGCAAAAACTTCTAAAGGAGAGTGGTACTTCAGAAAGAGTGCATAACTTTTTTTCTCACAATGTGAAACCAAAGGCGATCGCATTCCTCAATGGGACTCGCCGTAGAGAGAGGAAATGAGGTGTAGGTAGAAAGGAAATCCTTCGCTCCCTCCCCTTCCTGTAGCAACTCAACCCTCTGAACCCCACTCCTAACCCAAATCAACCAACGGCGAGCGTATTCCTCAATGCGACTCGCCGTTGCATTTTGCTCATAAAGCCGAGAAACCCGCTCGATAAACCGTTCCACAGTCACCCGCGCCACCGCCAATTCCCCAGGCGCGAACCGATACCCTAAAAAATCGAACCCCCGCCCCACCCTACCAATACAAGTCTTGTCAGGATGTTTTTCCACCTTCAATTCCGCCATCACCTGATTAGTCGCCTTGATCGCCCGTCGCAATGCCCACCGCGTCGGAGCCAAAACCACCCAATCATCCATATAGCGGACATAAAAGCAGCCCATCGCCGCCATCTGCTAGTCCAACGGCTTCAGATACAAAGCACCCATCAACGGCGACAAAGGGCAACCCAGAGAAATACCCCGTTGGATATCCACATATATCCCCCCATCCGAAACAAACCGCCGGAGGTACTGCCCAACCAAGTCCAACACCACTGAGTCACTGACATACTCTGCCACCTGACTGAAAAGAATATCATGGTCAATACTGGCATAATACCCCTTCACATCAGTCCGAAACACAAACTCAAACTCATGCAGATGGGCATCCACCTCCCGCACCGCCCCCTTAAGACCGCCAGTCCCGGCCAGATGAAAGCAACGGGGAGACAAATGGGGTTGCAAAACCTCCTGAAGTACAATAGCCAAAGCCTTCAAAACCAGAGCATCTTGGGCCGACCAAATTTCTTTGACCTCACCCCGGGACAGAACCCTACGCTGCTCGCCAAAGCGATAGTTACCAGCCAGAAGTTGGGCAACCAACTTAGGCTTTTTCTCATGCCACCAGCGCCGTAACTGCCAGACATCATTATTGTAGTGGTAGTCTTTGCGCTTATCGCAGAGCCAATCAAAAGCTCTATCGATCGTCTCATTATTAGCCACTTGTTCGATTAACAACCTGATATTCAAGAATTTAGAATTTAGAATTTAGAATTTAGAATTGCCTCATCTGAGAAGTGAGAGGATTGGTAAAAAGGATTTTTTTTTATTTTTATCCCCTGGAAAGGAGAGGCTTGAAACCACAATTCTTCGGTAACCTTTAGTTATTTAATATTTAATTTTATAACAGAATTAGAAACTGATAAAGTATCACAGGATTCTAAATCAAACGTTCCTGTAACCAACTTTCCAAATCTTGCAAACTATTAAAACTTAAAAACGCCTTAACTAAATCTTCCACATCTGCTAAAGGCAAACCTTCTATCTGACTACTAATATCTTCAGAAACCTCTCCAAAACGTTGAATTATTAATAGCTTGACTAGAGCGATCGCTTGATTAAGCCGTCCTTTTGCTTCCCCTCTTGCTTCTCCTTGCTCTTCTGCATAAGCTATCCTTCCTCTTTCATCCTGCATCGCTATCCCTCGGTTTTCAACTATCTCTAATTCCTCTGGACTCATATTAATAAAGTTGGCAATATTTAAAGCTTGTTCTATTTCCGCAACTTCCCGTAAACTCTCTGGTATCTAATCAAAACTAGCCGCCTCTTTCAGAAAATAAATCCATTTATCTGTCAAACTATTTAACTCAGACAAACTTTTATTAAACTTCCGCAATTCCACAAAAATTAAACGCAATTCTTTCTCCAAGCATTTAAACTTTTTAGTTTCCTCCTGAAATACAAACTTATTAATAGCATCATCACTTTCTTTAAACAGGATAAAATCCGTAATTGTTACCGCTATTGCCGGATTTAATAAAGGATAATTCTCCCCTTTATCCAACTGATTAGCATAAGCTTTAGACAAATTGTAAGCCACCCGCTTATTAAAAGCAGTCATTCGTGCTACTTGCATTTCAATAATTACAATAGAGCCATCAATCAAAACTGCTTTTACATCCAAATAAGTTTCTTTCAAACTGATAATTTGACCAGGATTAAAAGGATTGACAATTGTTAAATCCTTAATAGTTTTTTCTCCATCATAAATTATCGCATTCAGAAAACTGATTAAAATCTCTTTGCTTTGCTCGGAACCAAATATTTTTTTAAAAGCATAATCTACCTTGGGATTGATAAATTTCATAGTAGTATTTCTCCCTATAAACGTTCCTGTAACCAACTTTCCAAATCTACCAAATTATTAAAACTTAAAAACACCTTCACTAAATCTTCTACATCTGCTAAAGGCAAACTTTCTATCTGACTATTAATCTCTTCAGAAACCTCTCCAAAACGTTGAGTTATTAAAAGTTTTACCAGAGCGATCGCTTGATTAAGCCGTCCTATTGTTTCCCCTTTAACTATTCCTATTGCTTCTCCTTTAACTATCCCTTGTTGTTCTGCATAAGTTATCCGTCCTCTTTCATCTTGCATTGCTATCCCTCGGTTTTCAACTATCTCTAACTCTTCTGGACTCATATTAATAAAATTAGCAATATTTAAAGCTTGTTCTATTTCTTCAATTTCCCCTAAACTCTCTGGTATCTCATCAAAACTAGCCGCCTCTTTTAGGAAATAAATCCACTTATCTGTCAAACTCTTTAACTCTGACAAACTTTTGTTAAATTTCGGCAATTCCACAAAAATTAACCGCAATTCTTTTTCCAAGCATTTATACTTTTTAGTTTCCTCCTGAAACACAAATTTATTAATATAATCCTCTTTATTAATATTATCGTCAGTATTTTTAAACAAAATAAAATCTGTAATTGTTAGAGCTATTGTCGGATTAAGTAAAGGATAATTTTCCCCTTTATCCAACTGATTAGCATAAGCTTTAGACAAATTGTAAGCCACCCGCTTATTAAAAGCAGTCATTCGTGCCACTTGCATTTCAATAATTACAATAGAGCCGTCAATTAAAACTGCTTTTACATCCAAATAAGTTTCTTTTAAACTGATAATTTTACCAGGATTAAAAGGATTGACAATTGTTAAATCCTTAATGGTTTTTTCTCCATCATAAATTATCGCATTCAGAAAACTGATTAAAATCTCTTTGCTTTGCTCAGAACCAAAGATTTTTTTAAAAGCATAATCGACTTTGGGATTGATAAATTTCATAGTAGTATTTCTCCTTATAAACGTTCCTGTAACCAACTTTCCAAATCTTGCAAACTATTAAAACTTAAAAATGCCTTCACTAAATCCTACACATCTGCTAAAGGCAAACTTTCTATTCCAAAACTTTGAGTTATCAAAACCTTGACCAGAAAGATGGGGAGATCGAGAAATATTTGGCAATGGCGCTTTAATGGAACATTTTTTGATAACAAATCCGAGTGGATTTGATATAATACATTTTGATAACTTTATAATTCTTCAATGTTCAATCTCCCCTACTCCATTTTAGATGTGTCGGTCCAACATAAGGGTTTTAGGGAACATCTTAACGAAGTCAGAAGTCAGAAGTTAACCCACCCCTCGCCCCTCCCCCTCCCAGGAGGGGAAGTTAACCCACCCCTAACCCCTCCCAGGAGGGGAGGGGAAGTAGGGGATGCGTGAGCAACTCTCCAAAAATATTTCGCCTTAAAAGGTGGGGTTGCGCGACCCTTATGATTTTGATAAGTTATGATATTGATTGGACTTTTTGTTTGAGTTATTCTCTAGATTTTTCGGTGAAGTGAAAAATGCTGTGGTTAGTAATTGAACTAAATATTGTTATCTCAATTTTTTCTTTTTACCTTGCTTGGAGAATCTGGAGAATTAGACAAACATTGCTACAAGTAGAACAAATTCTCAATTTGATAAATATTTGTACCAGTAAGGTACTTGATAAAACACCTGAATTTTTCCAACTTCACCAGCAGAAAATAAATCAATTACGACAACTATATAAACAACTGGATTTACAAGTTCAACAGGTTAAACAAATTATGGCCATGCTTTGGTTGCTCAGAACCATTTGGCATCGTTTCTGTAGAGTTTGGCGCTAATATAATAGATTATCAAGAAGTATTCTAAACAGAGATATATTTTTAAGTATGTCAAACAAAAAATCTGGACGATTTATCAGTGGTCTACTGCTAGGTTCAGCCATAGGTACATTAACAGGGTTATTAATAGCCCCTAGAACTGGCAAAAAAACACAACAGTTAGTGAAAAAATCTGCATCAGCTATTCCCCAACTTTTAACAGACTTGTCTACCAGTGTCAAATTTCAAACAAACCGCTTTTCAGGAGCTACTACTAATTCTTGGGAAGAAACTTTAGAAAGACTAACAGAGGCGATCGCTGCTGGATTAGAAGCTAGTCAAAAAGAGAGAGAAATATTATCTCAACTAGAAGCAAAAAACTCTGAAGTTTCAGTAGTTATAAACAGGGAAAATTAAAACAATAAGCTTTTTTTTAATCTTAAAATACTCTACAATAGCACTAATTAGGGTTTGCGTATGGAAAGTATGAGTGGTAGGGGTAGGAGACAGGAGACAACCCACCCCTCGCCCCTCCCCCTCCCTACCCACCCCTAACCCCTCCCAGGAGGGGAGGGGGAGACAGGAGACAGGAGAAATGGAAATTATAGAGGAGGTAGTCGTAAAAATTGTCCCAAGATTTTTCTGCCATAATCATCCCAAAATACTAGCTTTATGCAGCTCACTAGACCGAAACAGGCGCACTTTTTTAGACAAAAAAAGGCAGCAAACCAATATATGTCAGTGCTTTTAGATTTAATCAGCAAGCCCTAATTATTGTTAAGATTATCCAGGAATAGGAAATTATCAATTATTCATTGATAATTACTTAATTTGGTCTAATACCATTTTGAAAAAAGAATGTTACGAATAATAAGCACCATAAAAAGACTTTCAGATAAATTATGTTTCACGAAAAAGGTAATTTGCAATATCAAAAATGGTATTAAACCTATCCATTCTGCATTCTAAATTCAAAATTATGAATTATAATACCCTAGATATTTGTAGCAAGCATTTATCAAATTGGTATAAGACCTTTTCATTTATGAAGAAAATAAAAAGAAAATATTTTCCTTAAGTTCAACCCTCTTCTTTCAAAGAGAGGTAATTATCCATTATTCATTGTTCATTATCAATTGTTGAACATTCCCCTGTTTAGGCGAAATACCTGTGAACAACCCTTTGTTTTGGCTAGGATTGTCCCTTTTCCTGGTTGCATTGAGCCTCACTACTGTATTAATTGTCACCTTACCTGCGATGTTGGCATTAGCTAGAGCTGCTCGTAGTCTAGAAAAGTTAGCTGACATCCTAGCTCGCGAACTACCACCAACTTTAGAAGCAATTCGTCTCACTGGCATAGAAATTAGTGAGTTAACAGATGATGTTAACGATAGTGTACAAAGTGCAGGAGAAATTGTTAAGCAAGTCGATCAAAGTATTGGTAATGTCCGTCAACAAACCAAGGAAGTTAAAACTACAACGAAAAGTATTTTTACTGGTATTAAAGTAGCCTGGAAAACATTTCATTCAAAAACAAAAGAAAATACGAGGAGGCCATTTAAGCATTCTCCATCATTTTCTCATAAAAATGTCGATCAAAACCATCTCTACACAGATATTCCTCCTGCTTCTGCAACTGAGGATTCTACTCTAGATGATAAACCTTAGACAGGGAAATGTTTTCTCCCCTGTTCCCAGAACCCTATTCCCTGTTCCCTAGTTAGGGCTTGCTGATTAAATCTAAAAGTTTTTATAGATAAAGGATAAGTGCCTTTTTAAGTATCAAAAAGTGCGAGGTTTTAAGTCGTAATGGTTCAATTTAGGAGCGAATTTTGGTCAAGATTTGGGCAGAAAAATTAAGGAACAATTCTTACTTCTACCTCCTCGCTCATTCCCATTTCTCCCCTCCTGGGAGGGGTTAGGGGTGGGTTGTCTCCTGTCTCCTATCTCCTATCTCCTGTCTCCTGTCTCCTATCTCCTGTCTCCTGTCTCCTGTCTCCTGTCTCCTACCCCAGCAAAAAGACTTTAATTCAGCAAACCCTAGTTAAAAGTTATTAAGTCCCAAACTACTTACTATCATTGAGCCAACTCCAGAATCTGTAAAGATTTCCTGTAAAAGTACATGGGGAACTCGACCATCAAGAATATGAGCAGCTCGAACTCCCTGAGCTAAACTCCGCACACAACAATTTACTTTCGGAATCATCCCACCAGATACAATTCCTTTTTCAATCAATTGTCTAGCTTCCTGGATATCTAACTTAACAATTAAACTATCTGGATTATGACAGTCTTCCAAAATTCCCGCTGTATCTGTAAGAAGAATTAACTTTTCTGCATCCATCGCAGCAGCAATTTCACCCGCAACAGTATCTGCATTAATATTGTAAGCTTGTCCTTTTTCATCTGCAGCTACACTAGATACTACAGGAATATAGCCATCATCAACTAGGGATTGTAAAATATCTATTTTGATGTTGCTGACTTCCCCAACAAAACCAATACCTTCTCTTCCTTCGGGACGTGCTTTAATTAAGTTCGCATCCTTGCCACACAAACCCACAGCACGTCCACCAGCTTGATTTATTAAAGAAACAATTTCCTTATTAACCCTTCCCACTAATACCATCTCTACTACTTCCATAGTGGGTGCATCAGTAACTCGCAAACCATCTTTAAACTGCGGTTCAATTCCTAATTTGCCCAACCAAGAGTTAATTTCTGGGCCACCACCATGAACCACAATTGGACGTATTCCCACACAAGATAGTAATACAATGTCCCTAATTACTTTATCTTTGAGGTTACTATCTTTCATGGCCGCACCGCCATATTTGACGACTATTTTACGACCTGCAAATTTTTGAATGTAAGGTAGTGCTTCACTTAGCACTTTGACTCGGTTGATTTCTGACTGATTTTCAAAATCTGTACTTTTTAGCATAGACAGTTACTCTTTTGAATTGATAATTTGAACAATATCAATATATAAGACCTCTTGCAAAAGTTTTAATTAAATCAAGTCAAGATATGGAATTAACAATTTCATCTCCCTATTCCCTATTCCCTATTCCCTGACTTTTGCAAGAAGTCTATAGTTTATTTCAATTTCAAACCTAGTACTTAGTTGTCTTAAAGTTTCCACAATTGACTAAGAGGAAAATAAATAACAGGAGCCCAAAGACTACTAATAACAGCAGAACCCAAAGCAATTTGTTTGTGGTGAACCCAAATTTCTCCAAAGGTTTGATTACCGATTAATCCTAACTGAATTGCGATAAAAGTTTCTGCAATAATTGCCAGAATAAATGTTACTAAAGCTATGGAAATAAAATCCTCCTGAATAAAGCGTTGCTTCTGTAAAAACACCGTGACAAATCCTGCAAAAACTAAAGGAATAATGTGAGTAGGATAAGGAGCTGTGATGCTATCTTGAATTAATCCTAAAACTAAGCCAGCAACTAAAGCTTCTATAATTGAACTCTGGCTACTCCAAGCAACTACCCAAATTAATAACCAGTTAGGTCCTATGCCAAAAATTTCCATTCCAGGAATACGAGTAAATAATAATAATGCGCAAAGTAGTACAGAAGTAATAGTGATTAGTGATTTTAAAATAGTTTGCTGAGATATATTAGACATCTGAGTTAAGGAAGTAAATTTAATAATTTGAAAGTTGTTGAGGATAAATTAATTGTTCAATTTTTAACTAGGATAAAATCTCTAGATTCTTGGTGATTTATACTATTTTTTTTTGCTGTAAAAAGCATCTATAGAGTTTCTCAAATTACTGAGGTATAGTTATTTTTATTCTTTTCTCCTGTTTCCTGAATTACTCGGACTTACCGAATTATTAATTATTAATTATTAATAATTAAATAATTCGCGCCTTGAAGCCGAACCTTTTAAGGGGAAAAAAGCGGTCGAGAGATGGCGAGGTCTCCTCGCTGTCCGACCATCGACCAAGAGAAGAAATAATATCTCCTGATATGTAAGCATTCAGCTATTAGCAGTCAGCTATCAGCTACAAGACTCTCTACTTAAAGGACGGTGTTTAAATTAACAACTGACTTTAAGGACCAGGGAGGCAACTTTTGTAGCAAGACGGTTCATAAAATTTTTCCCCTAAACTAAAAGCAATAGCTGATAGCTGATGGCTGACGGCTGAATGCTTACCCTGATATTCAATTCCGTAGCGGTTAAAACCAGAGGTAATTATCAATTATCCATTATCCATTATCCATTAATGAACTACTTTGCATACAACGTTCCTACCTAAAACAAACGAATTTTGTGCCTCACGCTTCTTGGGAATTGCTATATAGAATTTTTTCCTAGTCCATGATAATTTTCATTTGTCTTAGGTAAAAGATAATTAGGTAAAAAGAGTATTTTTAACAGAATAATTGCCCAGATTGAATATTAATAAACAATGGGAAATAAAATAACTGTGAGCAGAATGAGACTTATTTCCTAATAATTTTAGGTTGTGCAAATTATTAATATTTTTGCATGATTTTAATTATGGCAGTCTTAAATGAATTGTCAAAAATTGGAAAGCCTTATACCAATTTTATGTGAGGTGGCACAGAATTATGAAATTTATTAACTTGTCTGTCTCTATCTACAGTCAACCCCGATCAAAATATTATTCTATGCAACTTTATATAAATTTGGTATTACCTCTATCTCCTAATTCACAGATATTTTCTGAATAATTAAAATCTGTTAAATAAAAAATTGACTAATCAAAAGTTTTTCATTTTGATTAAATACATCTAATAACCAAACAACACAAGGTAGACAACTAAAGAAAAATAAAAAAGCCGATCGTTGATAGTTTAATTACTTTTCTGTTTCACTCTGTTTATTTTGATAAACAGTCACCCATTCCAAAGTATTAAGTGGTGCTGATAATTTAACCTTAGCTTGTGGAGCAGGACTATTATTCAAATTAATAGATTCAACTTTTCCGATAGCCAAACCTGCTGGGAATAATTGACTATAAGCAGAAGTAGATACAACATCACCAACCTTAACATCAGGAAGATCGTTAAAAAATTCTAAGACAGCCAGATTGTCACCCTGACCCTTCATAAAACCCATCTGACGACTGCGAATAATTCCTGCACCAACTTTACTGCTAGAGTCACTTACTAATAATACCTGGCTAGTATGAGGTGTAACGCTAGTTATTCTACCTACTATACCACCAGTTCCCATCACAATAAAATCTTTTTGAATACCATCTTTACTACCTCTTCCTAGAGTTACTTTTTGCCACCAATAGTCTGCACTTCTACCCACTACTGGAGCTACTATTCCTTTTGTTTTTCTAGTTTTTGTATAATTAAAAAGTTGCTTGAGAGTATTATTTTGTTTCTCTAATTCTTGTAATTTAATTTCTAGTTCTTCTATACGAGCATTAACTAATACTTCTTGTTGAACAGGGCTAGGTTGAAATGGTAAACTCAGCCAATGATAAATTTCAAAAAGTAAAGAACCTTGAGTTTGTCTAACCCAAAAAGCTGCACTTATTGCTAATATTAACAATGCAGCTTTTCTAATGATTTTTAAGCTTCGACGACGCAATGTTTGCATTGGTAAAACCTGAAAATTTGCTACTACTTTAAACTTTTTTACTACTAATTTATATTCAAAACAGAAACTTCTGTATAATGAGTCAGGAGAAATGGGAATTATAGAGGAGGTAGTCGGATATATTTGTCCCCTGATTTTTCTGCGAACAGGCAACAGGCAACAGGCAACAGGCAACAGGCAACAGGCAACAGAAATGAAACTTATATAGCAGTCGCAGGAAAGGTTAGGACAGATTAAAAGCTTAAAATTCAGACAACACAAATTTTTTCTTCTTTCTTCTTCCTTCTTTCTTCTTCCTTACTTTAGCGAATCTGTCCACTAAAAACCCTTTCAAGCTGTTTAAAATTCTCCAAGACACGACCAGTACCCAAAACTACGCAGGAAAGCGGATCTGCTGCAATATGAGTAACAATACCAGTTTCATGGCTAATTAAAGTATCTATCCCATTTAATAAAGCACCACCACCAGCTAGCATAATACCTCTATCTATAATATCTGCTGCTAATTCAGGAGGAGTACGTTCCAAAGTTCGCTTGACTGCTTCTACAATTATTGATAAAGGTTCTGTCATACTTTCTCTAGTCTCCGCAGATTTGATAGTTACAGTTCTGGGCAAACCTGATAATAAATGTAAACCCCTAACTTCCATTGTTGCCTCATTGTCGTCCGGAGTCGGATAAGCTGAACCCAATTTAATCTTAATATCTTCAGCAGTCCGCTCCCCTATTACCAAGTTATGGACTTTTTTCATATACTGAGTAATAGCATCATTCAACTCATCTCCAGCTACACGGACAGATTCACTGAGAACTGTACCTTGTAAACTTAGAACAGCAACTTCTGTAGTCCCCCCACCAATGTCCACAATCATATTACCTGTAGGTTCGGCCATAGGCAACCCTGCACCAATAGCAGCAGCAACTGGTTCATCAATTAATCGTACCTCTCTTGCACCAGCATGAGCTGCAGCTTCCATTACAGCTCTTCTTTCTACACCAGTTACCCCGCTCGGAATGCCAATTACAATTCTTGGAGATACTAAGGTTTTTCCTTCATGAACTTTTCTAATAAAATGCTTTAGCATTAATTCTGCTATATCAAAATCAGCAATGACTCCATCCCGTAAAGGTCTGACCGCAGTTACATTAGCTGGAGTTCGCCCCAGCATCCTTTTTGCTTCTTCCCCTACTGCTATAGAAGTTTTTTGCTCCTGGTCAATAGCTACCACAGATGGTTCTTGAAGAACAATACCTTTACCGGATATATATACAAGGGTATTTGCAGTACCCAAGTCAATTCCCATGTCCCGAGACAAAGAAAAGCGATTTATCCAACCCACTGACTTTTGACCCCCAAAATTCAATCTTAAGTTTGTGTAATAATTTATCAATTAATATAGCTGAGGCACTCTATTCTGTTTTTACCGAAAAGCGACGTTGAAAGCCCCCGTGTTTTAACCGGGGGATGAAAACAAGAGAGTCGTTTAGACTAGACAACTTTAGTTGTCCTGTGCTATTTTTTTCGACAAAAAGTAAGCAGAACGCTAGGCATTGGCCTTAGCCGACTGTGTAGGGGCACTTTTACTTGTCCCCAAAGAATATATTTCAGCTAAGTATAGACGAATCAACAGGATAAATCCCTGTAGGGTACCATCTACTTAGAATCCCCTTGACTTGAGTCCGGGGAGTAGTCAATCCTCAGTCTATCAGGACTATAGAACCCCCGATCGTATCTTTGTCGGTGATTCAGTTTTTTTGTCAGGAGTTAGGAGTCAGGAGGTAGAGGGAAGGTATAAGGGAAATAAGGTTGAAAAATACTCCCCGTCTCCCCATATCCCCATATCCCCATATCCCCGTCTCCCCATCTCTTTTTAAATAGTTCTCAAATGGGTTCTATAAAAGAATCGATGTAAGCAAATTTAACTGTCCCTGATTTTATAGTGCTACATGATAGCGACAGAATCCGGAGGAAGTGTTAGATTTGAGTGATAGTTGAATAATTAGTCCTCTTGAGATATTCTTGTAGATAATATGACTGAAATTTAATTACTAATATATATACTGTATGAGTCTAAATATTGTTACTTTGGTTGGTAGGGCAGGTGGAGACCCTAATGTTAAATATTTTGAGTCTGGTAGTATGGTTTGCAATTTAACTTTGGCAGTAAATCGTCGTTCTAGTAAGAATGACCAACCAGACTGGTTCAATTTAGAAATTTGGGATAGAACTGGAGAAATTGCTGCTGACTATGTTCGTAAAGGTAGTTTGATAGGAGTAAAAGGTTCTCTAAAGTTTGATTACTGGCAAGACCGTAATACAGGGGCAAACCGCTCTAAACCAGTAATTAGAGTATACCAACTAGAATTATTAGGTTCTAAACGTGACGATGCGCAAAATTATGATGAATTTTAATTTTATAAGTTCTTGAGTTAGGAGTAGGGGAGTATTTAATAATTAATAATTAAGTGCATAAGCAACATTAATTACATATTCCTTTCCTAAATTATCAAGCACTTTTTTGAGATATTGAAGTAAGCTATTCCAGTTTTCGGGTATCCTCTACTTCAATTCACCTATATTTGATAAATTTCCATAATATTTCTATTATGTTATGTTTTGGTGAATAGGTAGGCAAGAATTCCATTCTTCTAATTTATTCAGTATGCGATCACTTGTATGAATTGAAGCTTTGTCTATAATTACTACGGTTTTTTTTGGGCAAGTTATGACTAAATTTATCCAAAAAATTTATCACAACTTCACTATTAATATACCCCTTGACTATTTCGTAACATAATTCGTTTTTACGATTCATTAATCCTAAGACATTCACTTGTTTACTATGACAACTTTTACCTAGAATCACCAGAAGGCCAGCGCTATAATTTTTAATTTAGCGCCTGGATGAATGGTGCGTGTATAATTATGATTTCCTAGGTCATGCTTCCCTACGGGATGCTGCGCAAACGCAAACGATGTCATAATTATACACAAATATTAATAGTTTATCTAGTAGACATTTTGGGTAAATTTAGCTATAACAATATATGTAGTCGAGGAATTAATAATATCTTTGCTAGTAATTGAGGCTAAATTAAAAGGCAGTCAAAATCAGTACAAAGTTTTAGATGAAATGATTCTCACAGGTCAATTCATCAGAAACAGTTGTTTGCGCTATTGGATGGATAATAAAGATGTCAAACGCAATGACTTACAAAAGCTTTGTT
>JAAHGF010000063.1 GCA_010672585.1 Okeania sp. SIO1I7
GTCAATTAGAAAAACCACCCAAATACCTAAGCCCTTCTGGCGTGCCTAGTAGAGCCGTTTTTCTACGTACGCCTGACTGGACATGGGAAACAATCGCCCGTCGCTACAATGTCCCCATCACTCCAGAGGACAGACTAAGACCAGGCGGATTTTGGCAGTGGGTCCAAAATAATTCAGAAGTCCCCATCATCCTTGAAGAAGGTTCAAAAAAAGCAGGCTGTTTATTGTCCCTCGGATATGCAGCCATTGGCCTACCCGGGATCTGGATGGGCCGGAAATACACCAATTCAATTACAAAATTCGGGGAACATTTAATCCCAGATTTGGCCTTATTTGCCCAAGAAGGGCGTCCAATAACGATACTTTTTGATAGCGATCGGAAGTACGCAACAAAAATTAACGTTTACAAAGCAATCATTGCCACGGCCAAATTATTGTCCAAAGTAGGCTGTAAAGTGACTGTGGCCATACTGCCAGATGTCGAAGGGGACAAAAATGCAGTAGATGATTTCGTAGTAGCCGGAGGCGATATTGACCCCATAATCGAAAACGCCATCGACTGGGAAGACTACAGAGAGAACTGTAACCCCTGGAAACAAAAGTCAAAACCACAAACCAGAGCCGAGCGTAGAAAGAAATTAAGAGCTGAACACCTTGCACAGTGGTTAATACAACGCCAAACACAATTAAAAACCTGGTGGAGAAAACAACGGAAATACACCCCAACCATCATCCAAAACAACATTTATGCAGCATTACCTGAGACCATCCCAGATGGTTCTATAGTTGCTCTCAAGAGCGGTCTAGGGACTGGCAAAACCCACCAACTATTACGACTATTCAGCGCGGGAGTTGCAGACATCAAAACTGGAATCTGTATAGAACCCGGGCAGTTCTACTTTGACGGAGCGATCATTCTTGGGGCACGCAATGGATTATTGCTGCAAATTGCCGAACGCCTTGGCTTCAAACACCTCCAGAACGACCAATGCTTTAGCGAACTCCATGAGGAAAAGAGCCAAATCGCACTATGTACCGACTCCCTCCCACACTACCTAGACCCCAAATGGTTTGACGGCAAAATCCTCATCTTGGATGAAGTAATGGAAACCATCAAACATATCCTAACCTCATCCACACACCGTAAGAATCGTGCTGAATGCTTAAAACTGTGGAAAGAATGCCTCAGACGTTGCAAAACCATCATTATACTTGACGGGAACCTAGCAGATAGTGCAATAGAATATATGCTCAACCTCACAGGGTACCGGGAAGTAATTAAAATAGAAAATCAATACAAAGGCGATCGCGCCCTAGTAGAATTTCTAATTGGTACTCCTAACAAAAAATCAAGAATGCCTGAGAACATGGAAAAACCCCTAAGAGAGAAGGGATTAAATAGCAGAGATATATCACCCTATATCCCCATGATTCTAGCCAGTCCTTGTCCAGCGATAGTAACAGACTCTCAGAAACAAGCAGAATCCCTAGAACGTATCCTCAATATGTTTGGCAAGGAAGGATTGAGAGTAGACTCAAAAACCGTCGCCGAACGTGACGGAAAAGCCAAAAAATTCTTAGAAAATCCCAATTATTGGATTAAAACAAACTTGCCAGAATTCATAATCCTCTCCCCAACAGCCCAAAGCGGAATAGATATTAACATTAGGGAGTACTTCAGTGATGTGTACGCCCTATTTTTCGGAGTACTAGGAACAGACTCTCAGATGCAAATGCCAGGGCGTATCCGCGACCCATTTGTCAAATGGCACATAGCCTGCCCTGAATACACCAAAAATAAAGGAGAAAACTTCAGCAGCCCTGTACCAGAGGAAATTAAAAAAGCGTGGGAAATGTATTACACCCAGGATATGGCAACAATCTGTAAAGACTTACCAGAATTTTTTGAACTTCTCAAAGGAGTAATTCTTGAAGGATTGGATAACCCTGACCACGATATGCTAGCAATCCTCAAAGCCAAAGAGAACTATGAAAAAGCCAATCTTCGCGAGTGCTTAATTGAAGCACTAGAAGAGGCCGGGCATGAAATTAAATTCGTTGAACTGCAGCACGATGATGATGGCGCAGAGTTACTCAAAGAAGCAAATGAATCTGTAGTGCGCGATGAAGCCAAAGATATTTTCAAAGCTCTTGATATCAAGCCAGAAGAAGTACAGGCACTGTTAGCCAAATTTGACGCAACTTGGGAAGAGCGCTGCGAAATTATCAAAGCTGGCTATAGAGATAGACTGCCAGGCATTGAGAACTCCACTATTTGGAGTGAAGAACTAATCTATTTGTTTAGAAAGCAGAGAGACTTTATCAGCCAATCAGAGCTGTACTACTTCCTATACCATCCCGAACACCTCCAGGAGCAACAACAAGAGCTGTGGGGGTATCTAGCACTTGGCGGAATGAAGTTCTTGGGAGATGTGCGTTCGCGACATTTAAAAATCAAGGCACTAGAAAAACTCAATATCAAGTATTTCCTAGAGTCCGATAGACTGTGGACGTGCCACGACCCCGAAATCAAGCAGTTGCTAACGAAAGCCCGCCGGAGTAAGAGCATATCAGCAGCATTAGGAATTACCCCAGGCAAAGACGCCATTAAATACTTAAAACAAGTAGTGGGCCTAATAGGTTACGAAGTACGTCTTGAGAAAAGGGAAGCTGCTGGTAATCGTTATTATAAATTTGCCCCGGCCAAAGGAAGTAAAAAAGTGGCCTTAGATTTCGAGTTAGTCCGAAGTGTATTGTCAGAATGCCTAGCTCAAAAATATGACCCTACTACAGATTCAAACGAAAGTAGTAATAGCAAGTGGGAAGAGGCAAAAACAGCATTTAATCTCACGTCGCCAGAGAGTAAAGCCCAAGCGGAATCAGAGCAGATGTCAGATGGCCTATTTAATCTAAAAGACATAGGGGAAAACGACATTAAAACCAAGCTAGATTTATATCAGCCACCCCCAGAGACTCCGCTGGGAGACCTAACTCTATATGAAGATTATCTACCAGACTTTGCGGACGACTTAGAAATCCTAATCGGTCTTCCACCAATACAACAGCCAGACCTCACTCCAATGGAAGCTTTCAAGAACAAGGTGCAAACTTTTGGCTGGAATATCATCAAAGAAGCTGCAAAGCTAAGTGAAGCCTTAGCGAGTAAGGTTCTCGGCTTTGTCGAGAAGCTCGTAGATGGGGGAGAATGGCATTTTGCGCCTGGGTGAAGTTAGGCCAGCATTCCATTTATTTGAAAATTTGAAACAACATCAAATAGTAGAGTCTGGGGACGCATTGCAGGACACAGGCTTAATTTGTGCTGCAATGAAACGTATGGAGCAGTCAAATAAGTGCCCCTAACTGCGACTTGAAAATTGCACTCCCATCGCGGGCTAAGATTTATTGTTAAGTTGAAACTCCAGAATTGATTGTATATTCAGTAATGATATTCGAGAAACAGTGATATTCGACAAAAAGTCGGCTCTGAAGCACAAGTGGCGAAAGTATGACATTTTCATATATTGTTACTCGAAAAATGCCACTCATAGGGTCATTTTCTTTCCTATTTACAAAGGATGACACTCATGGTGGCTATGTATATATACTGATTTTTGTGTTACAAAGGGTAGCACAATTGGTCATATAATTTAACTACTTTTGTAGTATGGTCATAGCAGACAAAATAGTAAAAGGCAATACAATAACCTTGATATTTTCTGGGTGAGGGTGAAGGAATATGAGTAAAAATCAAGAAATAATGCTGTAAGTAAAGAGATTGTTATATAGTAGTAGAAGAAATTATGCGCATTAAGTAGTTGACAGGCACAAATCTCTTGTGCTAAACTAAAGGTTTACCCCCAAAGATGCAAGGTATACTAAGAGGTGCCCTCTTAGGTAACCCGATGCTATCGCATCGCCTCCGCTCCCATGCGGTCGGGAGGTTGCTATGTGGAGTGTTGTCAATATCTGTAACTTATTGAAATTTTCTGTGGTACAAAATAGTAAATTGTACTATAATTATGTAACTTACTTGCACTTTTTTGTAGTACAAAGATGAGCAAAAAAGAATCGTCTCTCAACTCAATCAGTTTCAGAGGGAAAAAAATTCAACCGGAGCAGAAGCGAACAAAAAGCATCTCGTCGCGATTAAGTGATGAAGAGTTTGAGATTTTCAATCAACTGTGCAAAGAGACGGGATTAGAGGGAGGCGTATATATAAGATATGTTGTTCTTGGAAACGAATATAAATTACCAGCTCGTGTACCAGAAATAAATAGAGAAGTTTGGTTAGAACTATCAAAGCTATGTGCCAACCTGAACCAGTATCAGAAAGCAATAAATCGAGGAGTTGCAACCAGCTACCCACCAGGAATGTTGGAAACCGTAAAGGAATTGGTGGAAAAACTTCGAGCCGACTTGGTATCAGTAGATGAAAGCTAAAATAACCAAAGGAAAGAACTTTAAAACTATAATTAATTATGTCTTTAGTCCAGGAGAAAAGAACAAAAAAGATAGAGCCGACTGGATAGGAGGTACACTAGGCAGCAATAGTCCCCAGGAAATAATTAAAGACTTCGACACAGTGCAACGCTTAAGACCCCATATCGAAAAACCATCTTGGCATTGCTCCTTAACCTTACCCGAAGGTGAGTATTTATCAGACGGAGAGTGGGAAGACATTGTAGAAGATTTCATGGAGAAGATGGAATTCAGTAAACTTACCCCCTACACCATAGTCAGACACAACGATACAGAATTTGACCATGTTCATGTAATAGCCAGTAGAGTACCAATGACAGGACCAGTCTGGACTGGTAGGAATGATGTATATAAAGCGATCGCTGCGACTCAAGAACTAGAGAAGGAGTATAACCTAACCCAAACGCCCGGTTATAGAAAGAGAGAGAGTGCAAGAGAAACTTACCGGGAAAGGAAAAAGGCAGAACGGACAGGAGTTACACCACCACGGATACAATTACAAGAATTAATAGATAGGGCAGTAGCTGACAAACCAACAGCTCCCCAACTAGCTCAGAGACTAGAAGATAAAGGAGTTATAGTCAGAGCGAACTTAGCCTCAACCGGGAGGATGAATGGATTTTCATTTGAGCTGGACGGACTAGCATTCAAAGGCAGTAGTTTAGGTAAAGCATACAGTTGGAGTGGTTTGCAGAAGCGTGGAATTACTTATGAACCTGAGACAGATGCAGCAGGACTTGAAAGGTACAGGTTGCCAGTTGAAGAGCGACCCCCACGCCAAGAAGATGGAACATTACCCGAAATATCCAGGTCAACCCAAACAGTACAAACCTCACTCCTAACAGAAAACGAGCCAAACATTGCAACTGCCGATACTGAGGAGACTTCTCCACAAACAGAGAAAATGTTAAAAGCTTTGGAGGGATATTATCAATCTCAGATTAACAAGAATGATGAAACTGTAGAAAGCAGAGCAAAAGAGGATTTGGGTAATTTTTCACAACCAGAAACAGCTCAAAAAGCTTATGACTTAACAGATACTGACACGACTGAGCTTTCATCAGTAAAAGAAGCTTTGGAAACAACTTTAGAAGAGATGGAAAAAATAACAGAAGCGCTCAGTGCAACTATTGATAGGGACAATAGGGATAATTATACTCAAGGTAAGTCTAGGGTTAGAGCTGAGGAGTTCTCATCATTAACAGCACCACCAATAGAAGATACAGCTCAAAAAGAGGAGACCGAAGTAGCTCCCGAAATTACCACACCCGAAGCAACTCAACCACCTGTAGACAAGTGCGTATATAGTAAAGCACTAGCCACAGAAACTTCTCCCGAAACAACTCAACCCCCGACAGACAAGTGCGCATTATCTGAAATACCACAAGAGCAAAACCAGCAACAGGAATGGGTTGAAAGTCTGGTGCCAGACCTAGCTCAACTTCTGGTAGATGCGCGAACGCACCAGTTGGAAGGCAAGCATCGCACGTTGACTTGGGATAAAGAGCAGCAGCGTCTCACCCTGCGAGAAAATGAGACTCAAGAAATTGTCTTGGATGCCAAGTGGAAAGAGGGGAGATGGCAAGATAACGGCTCAAACTTGACCGCTGCTTTTTTTGAGCAGATAAAACAAGCATTAGATATACATAACTCTGAAAGAGAACGTGAGCTTCAGAAACAGAGGAGTTTAGGAGGTTTTGAGTTAGAATGAAGGTGAATATCTTCCCATCCCATTCCAATTTGGAGGATATAATGCAGGTTTTCTATGGTACTGTCGCTTTTTACCAGTAAGCGACGCCAGATCATGGGGCTAATACCCTGTAATACGACGAGAGAGTTGGTAGATAACGGGTTCGGAGTAATTAGACATTTGTCCATCTTACCATATACTCTTATCTCCCCCGATTTTTTTCACTCTCCTGTAGTTGTTTGCGCTCAGACAGTTGCCAACAAAAACGCTCTTATTTACAAAACAAGTGCAACACGGCACAGCCGTGGCACTCTCCTTGTATTTCTGCCATACTGTCATCTCCCCCGATTTTTTCACTCTCCTTTATGTGGGAACAGTAGGACAGACTCTACTGGGAGAAACGGTTCTCCACTCAATAGACACTCGACTTTCTACATCGCACCTCTAGTTTTACGCTATATAAAGCTTAGGGAATTTATCTAATTTTTTTGATTCTTTTAGTTTGATCCGTGTCTCAAAACTGATATAATTCTCTCAAAGAAAATTAAAGTTTATCCCCTAGCTGAATGCTTAATTATGCGAATTTTGTTGGTAGAAGATGAACCAGATTTAGGAACAGCAATTAAGCGGGTTCTCACTCAAGAATCCTATGTGGTTGATTGGGCAGTTGATGGCGCGATAGCATGGGAATATTTAGAAAGTCAATTGAGCTTATATCGTCTTGCTATTGTTGACTGGTTGCTGCCTGGTTTATCAGGATTAGAATTAGTCAAACTTTTGCGCAAAAAAAATAGCCCAATACCTGTATTAATATTAACTGCAAAAGATACTATGGCAGATAAAGTAATGGGATTAGATGCAGGAGCAGATGATTATTTGGTTAAACCATTCGGCATGGCAGAATTATTAGCTAGACTTAGAGCTTTACAAAGGCGATCGCCTGAAATTCAACCTCAAAAGTTACAGGTAGGAAATTTAATTTTAGATTACGGAACTAATACTGTTTTTTTGATGAATAAAGAACGGGAAAAACAGGTAATCAATTTGACTCACAAAGAGTTTGTGTTACTAGAATATTTCTTACGACATCCTCAGCAAATTCTCAGTCGTGACCAAATTTTGGCTCAACTTTGGGAATTGGACGCAGAACCAATTAGTAATGTTGTTGCTGCTCAAATTCGACTGTTAAGACGTAAATTAAGTGCGAGTAATTGTGAGGATTTAATTGAAACTGTTTATGGTCTTGGTTATCGCTTCAATCCTGTAGATAAATAGGGATAATCTATTTTATGGAATTTCAACTACAGTTATTTAACCAGCAAAATAACTTGACAAAATTATCAAAAAAAATTCATCTTGATTTCATAATTTTCTTTTACATTGAAAGAGTATTCAAGTAGAGTTTAAATAAGAAAATGAAGAGACTAATATCCCCAATTTCAATAATTTTGTTTCTTGCTATTGTCGCTTCTGAAGTAAAAGCTACTGGTATATCAGGAGATACAAATAGTCCTCATATTATTCATGCTAATACTCATCCAAGTTATGGAACCAGAGGCTTAACTAACCATCATTTTGAAGTTCACGTTGAAGGAAAACCATTAACTAGACTGTTGATAGAGTTACCCGAACAACTCAATATTCATCGAGGTGTAAAAGTCGCTGATTCTATGGGAAATTCGATCCAAGCAAATATTACAATTAACAAGCAAATAGCAGCATTAGAATTTGCTCAACCCGTACCTATAGGAACAATTGTTTCCATAGATATATTAGGTGTAGAAACTTCTATTTTTGGTCTTAGCGATCGGATGTGGCAATATAAAATTTTTGGTAATTTAGTAGGATTAGATCGAAATATTATCTTGGGAACAACAACAGTCAAAATTGATGACGATTAGTATCAAATCTTTTCCCTGTGTTGGTGTGCGTTCCTTGGCGGATGATATTTCACAAGGTCGCACCGTTATTCTATATTGCCTACTAGGCCAAATTTTCCAGCTTAGATACAGTACAGCACTACGCGCAAGTTAGAAGGAGGACTCCGTGATTTATTTAATAACTGTTTAACCGGACACGATCGGGACTTACGCAAAAAAGGAAATTATACACCATTTGTAGGGGCGAACGGCCGTTTGCTTCGCATAACTATCGTTAACGCCCCTACTAGATGTGGTAGTTCTGCGTAAGTCCTGATGATATTATCTGTTCGCTCATAAACATACACAAATAATAAATAATATTTTGGGGAAAAGTTTTTTATGAAAAAGATTAACCGCCGACAATTTTTAACCATAACTTCCAGTAGCGCGATTGCTGTTTTAATAGCTCAATGTAGCAATGGTAACACTCAAGAAAATCAAGAAAACTTTCAAACATTTTCATCCTATAATCAAATTAACCAAAGCCAAGATGGAATTTTAGAAGTAGATTTAATAGCTAGTATTAATAAAATCAATCTAGGAAATAAACAAGCTTATGTATTAAACTATAACGGAAAAATTCCCGGACCGAGATTAGAAGCAAAACCAGGAGATACAATTAGGATTAACTTTACCAACAAATTACCACAACCTACAAACATCCATTATCACGGACTACACATTCCCATCACCGGAAACGCCGATAACATATTTCTGAAAATTGCACCAGGCGATCGCCTGACATATCAATTCCAAATTCCTCAAAATCATCCTGCGGGAATGTTCTGGTATCATCCCCATTTCCATGGTCTGACAGCAGAACAACTTTTTGGTGGGTTGGCAGGATTATTTATTGTTCGGGGAGAGTTGGATGAAATTCCAGAAGTTAAGGCGGCTGAGGAAAAATTTTTAGTATTGCAAGACTTTGCTCTAGACCGACAAGGAAATTTACTGCCATCCCAGGAACTTTCAATTATGACCGGAAGAGAGGGAGATTTAATTACCGTCAACGGTCAGTCTAATCCTAACTTGACAATTCCACCTCAAGGTTTATTACGGTTACGAATTCTCAATGCTTCCACTTCCCGGTTTTATCGGTTGTCTCTAGAAGAACACCCATTTTATTTAATTGCCACTGATGGAGGAGCATTAACTGAACCCATAGAAATCTCAGAACTGTTATTAACTCCTGGAGAAAGAGCAGATATCTTAATCCAAGCCAACCGAGAACCCGGAAAATATCGCTTGTTGAATTTACCCTATCAACGAGTAGGTATGGGGATGATGGGAAGAGGCATGATGGGAAGAGGTATGATGGGAAGAGGTATGATGGGGAGTAATGCTCCTGAAAATCAACCACAAGTCTTAGCAACCGTGAGTTATGACACCAAGGTTGCTGCTGTACCATTGCCAAGCAAACTAATACCAGTAGAAGCATTGCCAAAAGCTCAAAAGGTACGTCGTTTTCAGATGAATCATGGCATGATACCCGGTCAAGGCATGGCATTTTTGTTTAATGGTCAACCATATCAGCTAGAAAGAATTGATACTCAAGTTCAGCTTAATACAGTTGAAGACTGGGAATTAATTAATACAGGTATGATGGATCATCCCTTTCATGTTCACGGCAATGCTTTTCAAGTTGTGAGTCGGAATGGGAAACCAGAACCCTATCTCGCGTGGAAGGATGTGGTATTGGTGAGACCGGGGGAGACAGTGCTGATTAGAATGCCTTTCCGAGATTTTCCTGGAAAGACTGTTTATCATTGTCATATTCTTGACCATGAAGATTTGGGAATGATGGGTAATCTAGAAATTCAGGCTTGAAGTAGAAGGTTTATAGCAGTCTAAGCAAAAGGTGCAGACAGATCGAGAAGCTCTAAAACTCAGACAACGTAATACTTTTCCTTCTTCCTTCTTTCTTCTGCTATATAATCAAAAAAAGCACTTATAGATTATTTGAGGCAATAGTGATGAAAAAATTTTTCTCTAATTGGATGCGGTCTTTAGTTGCTGGTGTGGCAGTTGCCGGAGTTTTGGGTACTGCATATTGGACTTTTATTGGTTTACCCCAGAATTCCACCCTGAATAAAACAGCTCAGACTGTTTATAACTCTGGTTTATCCACAACAGACATAGCTGCACAAGCACTTAATATTACCGTCTACCGTACTCCCACTTGCGGATGCTGTAAGGGATGGGTGGAACATATCAAGCAAAACGGTTTTCAAGTCACTGATATTGTTAAACCAGAGTCAGAAATTCAAGCTATTAGGCAAAAATATAATCTACCCTCAAATTTGGCTTCTTGTCATACAAGTGAAATTGCTGGTTATCTCGTAGAAGGTCATATCCCAGTGGCAGACATAAAAAATTTAATAGCAAATAAACCAAATATTGCTGGAATTAGCGTTCCCGGAATGCCTATTGGCACCCCTGGTATGGAAATGGGCGATCGTAAAGAATCTTTTAATGTTTTTGCCTTCCAAAAAGATGGTCAGACTGAAGTTTTCAACTCTTATAAATTCTAGAATTTTGAACTTAGGAATTTAGAAACAATCAATTTTTATGGAGGTTTCATGGAACCTCCCTACATTCTTTTTTAGATTTACATTTATTGCTGGATAGGGTTTTTCAATTTATTTATCAATAAGCTTTTAACACTGGAAAAAATCTAGTTATCAAAACCCGCTCTATTCTTAAAATTATTTTTTGTACTGTCGGCGAGTCTGAAACCACATCATAATTCCAGTCACTACTAACATTAACATTCCAAAGGCATTTAAAAATGGATAAATCATCTCTAAATTAATTCTCCCAAATTTGCCTCTATGCCATTCTAATAGCCAAATAAAATTCTCGGCTGTACCAGTAATAACTGATATTTGAAATAGAGAACCTGTAATTAAACTAAGTAGTACAGGAAAAAACATTATTGGGGCAAACCAATAGTGAAGTTGGCGTAGTCTAGCTCTATTAATTCTCATAGTTGAAATTTGATTGATGTTTGAGTTTGTTTGAGCCATAGGGGAGTGGGCGTTGCTGAATACTGGGATGATTTCGGCGCTCCACGGAGACACGGGGACACGGAGATTATGGTTTCTGCTCTGGTGACAAAATCATCCCGCAATTATGCAATGCCGGGGAATGAATAAAACAGAAAAAAAGGTAATTAATTAATATTTTAGTTAAACCAAAATCGGTCACTGTATGAATTTTTAGTAAACTATTAATGATTTTATTTAACTGAATATATGCCGCTTCATTGAAAATAGTAAAAAAGGCGTAGTTAATAATAATAAAAAAACAATTTCTCCAGACTGTAGCAGAAAATTATTAGTTTGAACCAACTCAACAGAATGGATAACTTTTTCCTCTACAACAGTTTTTGGTTGAATTTCTATATGCTTTACTTCTACTTGGTTTTCCATTTCTGGGGAAGATATCTGTTGTATTTGAGTTTCAGGTTTTTCATTCACAGAATTATCTTCTACTTCATTTTTTACCTCTGGTTTTGAATCATTACTTTGATTCGGCACATGAAAACTTGGAGCATGAGCAAGTAAAGATGTGGTGGGCATGACGTTTTTGACTCCTGTTAGAAACTAAAAAAATTTCGTTGACGTTTATCTTTAGTAAAAAAACCTATTTTCTGGGGTTTTTAAAGTAAAACCGGAGAAATTAGACGATATTTTTTAGGAAACCAATACTTAAGTATACAAAGCATTTATGAAATCAGGATGAAATGTCAGTCTTAAATTTATAAATGCTCTTCCGTACTTGTGATACTTATAAAATCTGATATTTATTAGGGTGGGTTAGGTGCAGAATTGATTGTGAGGAGCAACCAATAAATTTTAATTGGCACTGTAACCCACCATTGATAAAATTTTCGCTTATGATATTATTTCTACCAATAATATTTTGTCTAGATAATTGTTCACTTATTTCAGTCGAACCTATTTTATCCTTTTCATCTCAAAAAAAAATCAGTTGAAATTTCATCCCAATTTCATATTCTTGAGTCAAACTAGCATTTAGTAAAAACAATGTTAGTTTTGTTTGGAGAAAATATTTAGATGTTCAATAATTTTAATAATTTAAAGAATAATTTTAAAACGATCGCCACTATAGCCATAGTAGGAATAACAATTTCAGTATTAAACATCATGCCCTCAGTAGCTCAAACCAAGCAAAAATTACCGATGAAATTGGCACAAGACCATTCTCAAATGCACCAACACAACGGGCAAGATTTAGACAAAATGCACAAAATGCTGACTCAGATGCGAGAAAATATCGGATATATAGATTCTAATCATATCCAAAATATGACATCCGAGCAAAAACAAAACATGAAAAATCACTACGAAGACATGATTAAAGAAATGCAAGAAATGGTTTCTCAGATGCAGCAGACAGTAAAAGCAATGGAACAATAAAACTTGAGATGAAAACATAACACTCCAATCACCTTTCCTTGTTTCGGAAAGGGAATTAAGCAGCCTCTTTTGCAGTACTAAAGAACTAAAACTATGAAAACTAACCCACTTAATAGACGAAATTTTTTACGCTTCACTGCCGGAATAGGTATAGTCACAGCCATAGACAATATTTTACCCGCTTATGACAGACAAACTATTGCTGCAAGTGAGCCTGTAAACGGAAATAAATATCCCGATCTAATTAAGCTCCAAATTCAGGAAACTAAACTCAAAATAGGTGAGAGAAAAGCTATCGCTATGACAGTTGACGGTGCAATCCCTGGGCCGTTAATTCGTTTGCGGGAAGGTCAAACAGCAACTATTCAAGTCACAAACAACCTAAAAACAGATACCTCAATTCACTGGCATGGAATTATTCTCCCACCAGAAATGGATGGAGTTCCCGGACTAAGTTTTGCTGGCATTAAACCAGGAGAAACTTTTACCTATCGTTTCGCTGTAAATCAGAGTGGTACTTATTGGTATCACAGTCATAGTGGCTTGCAAGAACAACTCGGTCATTTTGGAGCAATGATTATCGATCCGGCTGAACCCGAACCAATTGAATACGACCGAGAATATGCCATATTGCTCTCCGACTGGACTTTTGAAAACCCCCATCAGGTACTTGCCAACCTAAAACGGAAAAGCACTTACTATAACTATCAAAGACGAACAGTGGGAAATTTAGTTGACGATCTGGATTGGCGCAGAATGCGAATGGACCCCACAGATATTGCTGATATTACAGGTGCAACCTATACATATTTAATGAATGGCATGGCACCGGAATCTAACTGGAGTGGCATATTTAAGCCTGGCGAAAAAGTACGACTCCGTTTTATCAATGCTTCAGCCATGACTTTTTTTGATGTGAGAATTCCCGGATTGAAAATGACGGTTGTACAAGCAGACGGTCAAAATGTGCAACCTGTAACTGTGGATGAATTTCGGATTGCTATTGCTGAGACTTATGATGTAATTGTGGAGCCAGAAGCAGAGACTGCTTATACTATTTTTGCCGAAACCATGGATAGAAGTGGTTATGCTCGTGGAACTCTTGCACCACGTTTAGGAATGACTGCTCCTCTGCCAGAACGGAGAAAACGCCCTCTACGAACTATGGCGGATATGGGTCACGATCATGGGATGGATCATTCTGCACATTCTCAAAACTCTCCAAACATGAATGAGATGGAGCATTCTCAGCATAACAGTGGAATGGATCATTCTCAACATAACAGTGAGATGGATCATTCTCAGCATAACAGTGGGATGGATCATTCTCAGCATAACAGTGGGATGGATCATTCAACCGAAACAGAAACGATACCCCACCAAGAAGCCGTAATGCACGGTCCAGACCATCATGGTTCAGGTAGTGCGGGGGTAGCTATGATGTCAAAAAGTAGGCTCCACGAACCAGGTATTGGATTGGAAAACACAGGTACTCGCGTTCTGTTATATACCGACTTACGGAGTCTGAAACCTCGTGAAGACCAAAGAAAAGCTGAACGAGAAATAGAACTACATCTCACTGGAAATATGGAACGGTATATGTGGTCTTTTGATGGGAAGAAATATTCAGAAGCAAAGGAACCAATTCAATTTTACAACGGCGAACGACTACGACTTACTTTTGTCAACGATACCATGATGGAACATCCTATTCATTTACACGGAATGTGGATGGAATTAGATAATGGGGCAGGTGCTTATAAACCACGCAAACACACTGTTTTGGTTAAACCTGCCGAGAGAATGTCTGTAGATGTGACTGTCGATGCACCTGGTAATTGGGCGTTTCATTGCCATCTGCTCTATCACATGAAAGTGGGAATGTTTCGTGTTGTGTCTGTAACTGATAAGGTGGAAAAAGCATGATCATGAAATTTTTGCATAAATTCAGAATAGGAAAAAAAATCCCTCGCCCTTTGAAAGGGGGGAGACATAGAAAAGAATTGAATTTTTACTGTGCCGTGGCGGGTTTAATCAGTTTTGTCAGCTATTTCAGTTATGCACCAGTAGTTATGGCAGAAGGAAAACAGATAGGCGATCGCTTGACTAATGTTACTCCTACTTGGGAAATTGCTAATGAGTACAATCAGGAAAATTGGCCTTCAGTAATCAAAGATAATCAAATATTTTGGCTGTTGTTAATTGAAGAGCTAGAATATCGCGTTAATGATGCTGACAGTAGTTTTAATTGGGATGCTCATGGTTGGGTTGGTGGCGACTACAGAAGGTTGTGGTTAAAAACTGATGGTGAAGTCAATACAGAAGATGGGGAAGGAGATGCTGAAGTACAACTACTCTACAGTCAGTTAGTCTGGTCTTTTTGGGAGTGGCAAGCTGGTGTGCGTTACGACAGAACATTTGGCTCTGAGTCTGACGGCCGTGCTTTTGCAGTATTTGGTTTGCAAGGATTAGCTCCCTATTTCTTTGAAGTAGATGCGGCTCTTTTTGTCAGCGAAGACGGAGATATTTCTGCCCGCCTGAGTGTAGAATATGAGTTATTACTTACCCAAAGGTTGGTATTACAGCCAGAATTTGAAGTTAATGTGGCAGCACAGGAGGTTGAGGAATTTGAAATTGGTACGGGTTTTAACGATATTGAGTTAGAAATGCGCCTGCGTTATGAATTTAGTCGTCGGTTTGCGCCTTATATTGGGATTTCTTGGGAACGCAAATTTGCTGGTACTGCCGACTTTGCCAGAGAAGAAGGGGAAAGTGTTGATGAAGTGAAATTTGTAGGTGGTTTCAGGTTTATGTTTTGATGCCAGAAAAAGTATTTTAGTCACATAAAGATAGAGGTTTTTATCATGGAAACTATCCGTATTCGTCTACAAGGAATGAGTTGTGCTTCTTGCGCTAGTACAATTGAAAAAACTATTAAAGAATTATCAGGTGTAACTGAATGTAATGTTAACTTTGCCCTCTCTCAAGCAACTGTTTCTTATCATCCTAAACAAACTAATTTAAAAGAGATTCAAGCAGCAGTAAACAATGCTGGTTATAATGCTTTTCCTGAGTCAGATACACAAGGGGAAGATACAGAAAAAAAAGCCAGAATTGCTGAAGAAAAGAAGATTACCCGTAAAGTCATTATTGGTTCAATTATTAGCTCACTGTTAATAATTGGAGCTTTACCGATGATGACAGGCTTAGAAATTCCTTGGATTCCTACCTTTTTACAGAACTTTTGGGTACAGTTTACTTTAGTAACTCCAGTACAATTTTGGGTAGGTAAAGACTTTTTTGTGGGAGGTTGGAAAGCTTTTAAACGTCATTCTGCAAATATGGATACTTTAGTAGCTTTAGGCACTGCTGTCGCCTACTTTTATTCACTATTTGTAACTATATTTCCCGATTTTTTAGAGTCTCAAGGGCTTGAAGTGGCAGTTTATTACGAAGTAGCCTCAGTTGTTATTACCCTTGTTCTTTTAGGAAAATTATTTGAAAATCGTGCTAAAGGGCAAACCTCCGAAGCTATTCATAAATTAATGGGTTTACAAGCAAAAACCGCTAGGGTTATTCGTAATGGAAAAGAAAGCGATATTCCAATTCAAGAAGTTGTAGTAGAAGATGTAATTTTAGTCCGTCCTGGAGAAAAAATTCCTGTAGATGGAGAAGTTGTAGAAGGAGAATCTTCTATTGATGAATCTATGGTGACAGGCGAACCAATTCCTGTGAAAAAACAAGTAAAAGATGAAGTAATTGGAGCAACAATTAATAAAACAGGAAGTTTCAAATTTCAAGCCACAAAAGTTGGTAAAGATACAGTTTTGGCACAAATTGTACAGTTAGTAAAAGATGCTCAAGGCAGTAAAGCACCTATTCAAAAATTAGCAGATAAAATAACTGGATGGTTTGTTCCCGCAGTAATAGCCATTGCTATTTTTACTTTTATTATTTGGTTTAATACGATGGGAAATGTAACTCTTGCCATGATTACTACGGTAGGAGTTTTAATTATTGCTTGTCCTTGTGCCTTGGGTTTAGCAACTCCCACTTCAATTATGGTTGGTACTGGAAAAGGAGCAGAAAATGGAGTGTTAATTAAAGGAGCAGATAGCTTAGAGTTAGCACATAAATTAACTACTATTGTCTGTGATAAAACTGGAACAATTACCCAAGGTAAACCTAGTGTTACTAACTATATTACGGTTAAAGGTGTCACTAATAATAATGAAATTGAACTATTAGCAATAGCTGCTGCTTTAGAAAAAAATTCTGAACATCCTTTAGCGGAAGCTGTGGTTAATTATGCTCAATCTCAAGGAGTACAAAATTCCCTGCCTGAAGTGACTAATTTTGAAGCTGTAGCAGGGATGGGAGTACAGGGAAATGTATCAGGAAAGTTGGTACAAATTGGTACACAAAGATGGATGGATGAGTTGAAAATTGATACTCAAACTTTACAATCAAATCGTCAACAATGGGAAAGTGAAGCTAAAACTACTGCTTTAATAGCTATTAATGGAAAAATTGAAGGCTTAATTGGAATTGCTGATGCAATTAAACCATCTTCTAGAGAAGTAGTTAAAGCTCTAAAAAGAATGGGATTAGAAGTAGTAATGTTAACAGGAGATAATCAAAAAACGGCAGAAGCGATCGCCTCTGAAGTCGGTATTAAAAAAAATTTTGCTGAAGTACGTCCCGACCAAAAAGCTAGTATTATTCAATCTATTCAACAAGAAAGAAATAGTTCAAAACAAAAACATAAAATCGTCGCGATGGTAGGAGATGGAATTAATGATGCTCCAGCATTAGCTCAAGCAGATGTAGGAATTGCTATTGGTACAGGTACAGATGTGGCAATGTCAGCTAGTGATTTAACTTTAATTTCTGGAGATTTGTGGGGAATTGTTACGGCAATTCAACTCAGTCATGCAACGATGAGAAATATTAAAGAAAATCTCTTTTTTGCCTATATTTACAATACCCTTGGGATTCCCATAGCCGCTGGAATTTTATATCCCTTTTTTGGTTGGTTATTAAATCCAATTATTGCAGGGGCAGCCATGGCTTTTAGTTCTGTTTCTGTGGTTACAAATGCTTTAAGATTGCGTAATTTTAAACCGAAAGTAAACCTGTAATTCTTGAGAGTAATCTGGTCAAAAAGTTTTTGATTAGCAGAACATCGCTAATATGTAAATTAAATCTATTTTTAAAATTAAGTCATAAGAGACAAAAAACCTAACTATAGGCGTAGATCGAAGGTTCGTGCAACCAGGGGCAATCGCAGCTCAAAACACTTGACTTGTATGAATTTCAGATTTGGGAATCTCAACTGTTGTTAGTCCTGATTCATAAGGAACCCAAATTTATATT
>JAAHGF010000064.1 GCA_010672585.1 Okeania sp. SIO1I7
TGTGTGGGGGGGGGAAGGGGGGGGGGGGGGGGGGGGGGAGTGGGGGGGGGGGGGGGGGGGGGGGGGGTGGGGGGGGGGGGGGGGGGGGTGGGGGGGGGGGGGGGGGGGGGGGGGGGGGGGGGGGTGGGGGAGTGGGGGAGTGGGGGAGTGGGGAGTATTTTTCTACTTTTTTCCCCTATTCTCCTTGCTGAATCTCCTGACTTCACCAGTCCTGTAGGTCGCTCTACCAAAGGAAACCCTAACTGAAGACCGTAACCAAAAACACATACTGCATACAAAGATACCACTTAGGGGTTCTATAGAAACTAATAACGATATTTTTTGCCAGAAAATTATAGATGTTCGGAAATTGCGATCGCACAGTAGGAAGGAACCGAATTCAATTATTTTTCTACTTAGATTACATTAAAGACAAGTTGAATGAAAACAACTTCAACTGAGTTTTCAAGGTAAGTTTTGGTAGTTTAAAAACTGAAGTACGGAAATTGCGATCGCATCTCTGTTATTAACCGAACTTACTCATTACTAAAACTCTACTAAAATTAGAAACAACAACCAATTCAATTCATACATAAAACATTTATTTAGGAGGCAACAACTATGGCTATTGTACGTTTTTCTCCATGGCGTGAAATTGATTCATTACAGAAAGAAATGAATCGTGTATTTGACAATTTTGCTCCTTATTTAAACGGTGAAGAAAAAGGAATAGCATTTACACCAGCAGCAGAAATGGAAGAAAACCATGATGCTATTGATTTAAAACTGGAAATTCCTGGTTTAGAAGCTAAGGATGTAGATGTACAAGTAACTGCGGAAGCTGTAGCAATTAAAGGAGAGCGTCGTCAGGAAGTTAAAACTGAAGAAAAAGGTATGACTCGTTCTGAATTTCGTTACGGTGCTTTTCAACGAGTAATTTCTCTACCAGCTCGAGTTCAAAATGACCAAGTAAAGGCTGAATATAAAGATGGTATTTTACATCTACATTTACCTAAAGCTGAAGCTGAAAAAAATAAGGTTGTGAAAGTAAATATTGGTTAATATTTTCTCTCTCTAGAGATAGGAAAAATTCGTAGGGGCGAACAGTTGTTTGCTCCTACAATTTATTTGTCAATGGCCTGTTGGTAACACTTACGTCGAATGTAAGCACCATCACCTCTTGCATTAGGCCAAATTAGAAGATTCGGGCGTATGGAGCAGGGAACAGGGAGCAGAGGGAAAGAATTGATCAATAACAGTGGGATAATTGATTTGATTTTTGGAGATGTCTAATGGAAAAAACGGTGCGTGATACTCCACTTCGTTCCGCTCACACACCCTACTACTAATGTAAGCATTCAGCCGTCAGCCATCAGCTATCAGCTATTGCTTTTAGTTTAGGAGAAAAGCTTTATTAATTGTCTTACGACAAAAGTTGCCTCCTTTGCCCTTAAAGTCTATTTTAGTTTAAACACTGTCCTTAAAAGAAACACTCTTGTTGCTGATAGCTGACGGCTAATAGCTGAATGCTTACCTACTAATTGCTAACTGCTATTTGGAATATAGATGCACACAATCAACGTAATTGACCTTTTTTGCGGATGTGGTGGTATGTCGTTAGGCTTTCAAAATGCAGGTTTTAATATAGTTGCTGCTTTTGATAATTGGGAGCCAGCAATTAAGGTCTATCGTCAAAATTTTAATCACCCAATTTATCAATATGATTTGAGCAAAACTGACTTTAATTATCAAACTTTTATTCAAGTTAAACCAGACCTAATTATTGGCGGTCCTCCTTGTCAAGACTTCTCTAGTGCAGGTAAACGGAATGAAGATTTAGGTAGAGGAAATTTAACTATTTCCTTTGCTCAAATAGTCACTAATATTTTGCCTCAAATTGTTGTGATGGAAAATGTTAGTCAATTGATTAACTATACAAAATATCGAATTGCTAAAGAGATTTTTAAAGCTGCTGGATATGGCATGAGTGAAAAAATTATTGATGCAAGTTTCTGTGGGGTGCCTCAAAAGAGAAAGAGATTTTTTTTGATAGGAGTTTATGGAGGTAAAGACAAAGAAATTGAACCATATTTAGAAAGTTATTTGGCAAAAAAACCGATGACAGTTAAAGATTATTTTGGGGATAAATTAGAAATAAAACATTATTATCGTCATCCCAGAAGTTATAAAAGACGAGCAATATTTAGTATTGATGAACCAAGTGCTACGGTCAGAGGAGTGAATCGACCAATTCCTCAAACTTATCAAAATCATCCAGGAGACTCAGCCAAATTATCCTCAGAAATTCGACCATTAACAACTATAGAAAGAAGCTATTTACAGACATTTCCTGAAGGTTTTATCTGGGAAGGTTGTAAAACAAATTTAGAACAAATGATTGGTAATGCTGTTCCTGTGAAGTTAGCTGAATATGTGGCAAATAGTATTTTGGAATATCTGAAAAATCGGCGTTGCTGAATTTAAAGTATGAATACGCGATTCAAGCCCCCTAAATCCCCCAAAATTGGGGGACTTCTAGAGTTTTATTCCCCCCAAAATTGGGGGGCTAGGGGGGCTTGCATCATACCCAGAATCAGCAACGCCAAAAAAAGTTTTTTTAGGCAACAGGAAACAGATATTTGTATCAAATGAAAAGACTCAATCTGTAGATGACTCAGGAGCAGTAGGTAACTGAAATTCATTGGGGTTGACTGTCCTCGCTGGAGTTGGTTGTTGTTTTGACTCAGACTCAGAGGGAGTAACTGATTCTTCAGTATTATTAGTATTGGTAGTAGCACCAGAACCTGTTTGAGGTGCGCCTGGTAAAGTCGCTAGAGCTACGCGATCGCCTCCTACTTCTCGCAATAAATCTAGAACTTGCACAACATCATTGTATCTTGCTTCTTTAGGAGCATATAATACAACTACTCCGCGAGGATTAACTTGATGATATCTCCGCACAAATTTTTCGAGTTCAACCGCATTCACAGCTTGTTGTTCAATAAAAGTTTTTCCCACGTCATTTACACTTACAAGTAACATATCTTGTGATTGAGGTTTACCCGTGCTAGCTTTTGGTAAGTCAACGTTAATTGCCTGTTGACGAGTTAGTTGTAAAGCCGCTAAAAGGAAGAAAGTTAGAATGCAAAATATCACATCAATTAGAGGTATTAATTCAATTCTAACTTCTTCAGTAGCAAATTCTTGATTAAGTTTCATTGTTTTTTTGTTTGGAGAAAAGTCACTTCAGTTATCAGTTATAGCGCTGTGCGCAGGGAACAGGGAAAAGGGAACAGGGAACAGGGAGAAATAATTGATAATTTATAGATTAAGAATTGATTTTATTTTGGATTTTTACCGAATAATTAAGGTTTAAACCCTCTCCTTTAAAGGAGAAACAAGCGGTCGATCTTCGCAGCTTCCCGAAGGGTGGGATGGCGAGGAGAACTCGCCATATCCAATCGACCAAGAGAGAAAAAATTTTCACGCTCCGCGTCAATCCTCTCCTTGAAAAGAAGAGGTAATTGTTAATAATTAATTATAGCTTGCTGATTAAATCTCAAAGCATTGACATATAAAAGTTGAGCGCATTTTTTAGTTAAAAAAAGTCCAAGCTTAATGGTCCTAATGGTTCAAAAAAGAGCGCATATTAGGCAAGAGTTGGGCAGAATAATCCCTTGATTATTCTTTCTCCTACCTCCTCTATAATTCCCCCGTTCCTCCTGTCTCCTACCCTTACCCATAAGACTTTTGAGCGCAAACCCTAATTATAGCGTTTCTCATGCTAATGAGGTAAACCTATCTTGATTTCTATTCTATTCCCTGTTCCCTATTCCCTATTCCCTAAAGCAAACGAATTTTATACCTCACCAGTATGGGAATTGCTATATTAATTATTAATTATTAATTATTAATTATTATCTGGCTCATCTATAGTTTTATCAATATCCTTTTCTGCTGGAGAATCTGTTGGTTTTGTATTCTGTTCTAAAGAATTTGGAACATTTTGAGAATTTTGCGTCCATGTAGGAGGAAAATAAGTATTATTATCTGGTGAATTGTATTGATTTAAAGATGTCTGTTGCCAATATTGTCGGTAGAGTAATTCTAATTCATTGCCAGATTTCCGAAAAACCTTCATTTGATTAAATAACAAACTTTGAAATAATCGATAAAATACTAAACTAACAATAGCTACTACCAAGCCAGCAGCAGTACTAATTAAAGCTTCACCAATACCAACTGTTACCCCTGCAGTTGAAGAAGTGCCTAGATCCCCAAGGCGAATCGAACCAAGGGAACCAATAAGACCCAAAACAGTACCTAGTAAGCCCAACATCGGGGCCAAAGCAATAACTCCTTCCAGCAATTTATCTCCCTTGCGCATTGAGGCCAACTCATCATCGGCAGAAGCCTCTAGTGCCAATTTAAACACTTCAGGTTCCGGGTTTTGTAATCGCAGAGGAGCATAGAGAAAGCGACCAATAGGTTGTTTTAGAGTGCGTCTAGCCATTTCTGTCGCTATACTCCAGTCACGACGTGCCGCTTCTAATACTCGGCTCACAGTTTGTTTTTCCTTAATCAATAGATTTGTCCAGAACCATAGGCGGTCTATTATGGTACTGAGGGACAGAATTGATAAAACTAATAGAGGCCACATCGCTGGGCCTCCTTTCTGAATCAACTCTTCAAAGGTCACAGTATATTCGCTCCTGCAGTTTCAACTGATTACAATTATTTGTCTATTTACTTTATTTTTAAGTTCCTTAGAACTGTAATGCTACGAGAATTATAGATTGACAAAATACAAATTAAATGATATAATTGAGGTTAATATCAAAGTATTGAATTACTGCATATTTTTTCAGCATTAACCTTCAGCATAACTAATCTAAGCTATAAAGTGCAGGCTTAATTTCAGTAATATATCAGTAATCTAATTAATAATTTGTCCAAAAGAGAAGTTGATTACAGGGTGCACAGTAGATATTTTACAGAAATAAGTCAAAACTCACTCGTGCAAAAATTTAGATAAATTCATAATTTCTGTTGTATTGTAATTTATTTGGTTTTGAACTTTACCAGAATTATCCTAGATGAACTAGGCTTTAAACCTCTATGATTAATCTCTGAAGTATTACTTTGGCAGTTTAAGTTGTTAATAGAGCTTCAAAGTCCCTGGTTATCATAAATAGCTCCAAAATGTAGAAATTAGCATTAGTTAAAAATTATTTTGGAAATAAATGGAAATAGAGGTTAAGTATGACAGAAAAGTTATATCAGTCAGACAAAAATAAACCTTCAAACTGGCATTATTCGGTAGAAAATTCTACATTGTTATATTTTTGCTCAAACATCATCAGAGTCATCTAAAATGTTTATCCCCTCCATCAGTCAGGCCATTAATTATAATCCCTTTACTGCTACACCAGAAACTCCTGTAGAAGATGTAATTATTTCTATGAGTCTTACAGGTGCAAGTTGTGTGTTAATTGTAGAATCATCCTCTCCTTCTCATGTTGTAAAAATACCTCCACAAAGCGATCGCACTACAGAATCTCAAAACCGAAGTAATGGCTCCAAATCTCAAGATACAAAGCTACAATCTTTCGGGCCGATAATTGGTATATTTACTGAGCGAGACTTAGTACAGCTAGTTTCTATTAGCGCTTCCCTAAGTGGATTTCCCATTGCTCAAATTATGATTAGATCCATAATAACAGCCCGACTATCGGAAATTCCAGATATCTTTGCTCTTTTAGCAATATTAGAAAAGCATCAAATCAGCCATTTACCTATTGTTAATGAGTCAGAAGAGCTTATTGGCCTAGTGACTACCCGTAGTTTAATTTTCGATCGGCCTCAGACAAATAACAAGAGTCTAAATTTAATAGCCAACAGGCAAGGGGAGGCATATATTAATAAAAATGGTACTAATAATAAAAATGGTACTAAGGTTGAATCCCAAAAACAAGATTTAGAAGCTCAGAATAATGCAACAAAAATAACCTCTGACTCATCCTTAACTTTACCAGCTAATTTAATCCAAATTAATCAATTAGAACAAATTCCTGAATCTCAAATTATTAAAGCTCCATCTTCTTTTTCAATTCGGCAAATTACCCAACTAATGTTTACCCATAATATTAGTTATATTCTGATTACTGAAACCAAAGAAAATCTATATCAAAATCAGAAATCGACTAAAATATTAGGGACAATTAGCAGTAGAGATATAGTACAACTACAAGCATTACAAATAGATTTTAATAAAACTAAAGCTGAGACAGTTTGTAATACTTTACCAATGCTAGTCCGTTCTCAGGCCAGTGTAGAAGTAGCTTTAGGTTTAATGAAAAAAAGTTATTATCTGCTGCCTCTAATTGTACAAGCTCCCACAGGCCAGACAACTAATATTATTACTACTACAAAAATCATTCAACAAATACTTTTAGCTAAATCATTATATCAATCATTAATTCGCTTTCATAATTATATAGAAAAAACATCTATTCAATTGCAAAAAAATGATGAAAAACTAAAGCAATCTGTTATAGAGCGGGAAAATTTAGAAAAAATTCATCTCAAAACAGAAGAAAGTACAGTTATAGCAATTGAAGGAAACCAAGATGGAGTTTGGGATTGGAATATCAAAACAAATGAAATATTTTACTCATCTCAGTGGAAAAAAATGTTGGGCTACAGAGATGATGAAATTTCCCATAAAATTGATGAATGGTTAAATAGAATTCATCCAAAAGACATCAACAAAGTCAGTGCAGCTGTTCAAGAACATTTAGCAAATAAATCTTTATCCTACCGAATAGAATATCGCATAAAACGCAAAGATCATAGTTTTATCTGGGTTCTAGACAGAGGAAAAGCATTATGGCAATCGGGAACACCAGTGAGAATGGTGGGAAGTTTGATAGATATTACTCAGTCTAAAGAAACAGAAATTAAACTAAAATCTCAAGTCAAACAGTACACCGAAATAATTAATAATATTCAAGATATAGCTTTGAAAACTGATGCTACAGGTAATTTAATATTCTTAAATGAGACCTGGGAAAAAATTACAGGTTTTACTTGTGAAAATAGCTTAGGTAGAAATTATTTAGAGTTCATTCACCCAGAAGATAGAAGTAAATTAAATTCTTCAGCAGAGAATACCCAAGAAAATGAAAATATAGAGTTGGTTGCTAGTAATAAAAAATTAGTTGCAGGTTGTTATCAATTGAAGTGGTTAACCAAAAATGGGAATTATTGTTCAGTAGAAATGAATAGTACATTGGTAGCAGACAGCAAAGGCAATATTACTGGTATGGTAAGTACCCTTAGCGATATTTCTGCGAGGATAGCAACCCAAGAAAATTTGCAAGCTAATGAAAAAGCAATTAGAGAATTATATGAAGTCACTACTAACGCAGATAACTCTTTTGAAAGCAAAATAGTTGCATTATTAGACATGGGGTGCCGTCGGTTTGGCATGGATATAGGACTATTAGGAAAAGTTTTAGGAGAACGTTATGAGGTCATTGCGGCTCACTTACCAGAAAATTTCTTATTTGGAATAGCTAAAGGAGACGCTTTCGCCATTGAACAGACATTCGATCGGGAAGTATTGCGCTCCAATAAACCTCTAGCGATCGGATCTGCGAGAAATTCCCAGTGGCGACATCATCCAGCATATACTGTGCGTCGCGTAGAATCTTATCTTGGCACTAAAATTTTTGTTTTGGGAAGAATTTATGGCACTCTCAGTTTTAGCAGTCGTCTTGTGAAGAATAAATGGAGTTCAACAGATATAGAAGTTTTAAAGTTAATGGCGACTTATATCGGTGGCGAATTGTTGCGACAAGATGCTATAGAAACCTTGCAGAAAAAATATCAGCATATTTTATTGCTCAAACAAATTACTCAAGAAATTCGCTCTAGGTTAGACACTAAAGAAATTTTTCAGACTACTGCTACCGAAATTGGGCGAGTATTTGGAGTTAACCGTTGTTCAATTCATAATTATCTTTCTCAACCTTATCCCCATCTCCCTTGTGTTGCTGAATATTTGGAAACTGGTTATGAATCAACTTTAGATTTAGATATTGTAGTTACTTACAATTCTCATACAGAAACATTATTATCAGAAGACAAAGCGATCGCTACTCCAGATATATTTTCAGACCCTTTATTAAAATCATCTGCACCGATGTATCGGAGGCTAAATGTTAGGTCAATGTTGGCAGTTCGCACTTCTTATCAAGGACAGCCAAATGGTATTATTAATTTGCATCAATGTGATTATATGCGTCAATGGACGCAGGATGAAATAGACTTATTAGAAAATGTCGCAGTTCAGGTAGGATTAACATTAGCTCAGGCACATTTATTAGAGTCAGAAGTTACTCATAAACAACAGTTGGAAGCTCAAAATCAAGCTCTAGAACAAGCTCGACAAGCAGCAGAGGTAGCAAACCGTGCTAAGAGTGAATTTCTAGCAATGATGAGTCATGAAATTCGCACCCCAATGAATGGTGTAATTGGGATGACAAGTCTGCTATTAGATATGGAATTAACTTCAGAACAACGAGATTTTGTAGAGACTATTCGCACCAGTGGAGATGCGCTTTTAACTATTATTAATGATATTCTTGATTTTACTAAAATAGAATCTGGTAAATTGGAATTAGAACAAAGTTCTTTGGATATTAGGAACTGTGTTGAAGAGGCGTTAGAATTATTAGCACCGAGGGCAGCACATAAAGATTTAGAGCTTGCTTGTTTAATTGATAATTCTGTACCAGGAATGATTGTGGGAGATGTAACAAGGCTGCGTCAAGTGTTGGTTAACTTGCTAGGAAATGCTGTGAAATTTACAGGAAAAGGAGAAGTAGTTGTTTCTGTAACGGCTCGAAAAGTTAGTCAAAATGATCGATTAGAAGATATAGATTACGAGCAAATATCTAATTGTGAAGCTCCTAGTAAAATCACAGGTACTTATGACATTCAGTTTGCTGTAAAAGATACAGGTATTGGTATTCCTCCAGACCGCATGGACCGCTTATTTAAAGCTTTTTCCCAAGTAGATGCTTCTACCACTAGACAATATGGTGGTACAGGTTTAGGATTGGCTATTAGTCAACGTTTAAGTGAAATGATGGGCGGTAAAATGTGGGTGGTTTCTCAGGATAAAGAAGAAGAAAATAAGCAAAATACTAAGTCAAGAAATAATGATAATAGCAGAATTAATAACCGAGAAAACGAAGTAAATTTTGCTAGCTCAAATACTGCTGAATCTCTAGTAAATATAGCAGGTTCTCCACCTCCTTACTTTGTTAAACCTGAAAAAGCTCATAGAGGTTCAACTTTTTATTTTACGATTCAAGCAGAAGCAATTACAGTTCCTTCTTCTGAAGAAATTGATGGTTTATTAAAAGGTAAAAAATTATTAGTTGTGGAAAGTCATCTTGTTAATCAAGAGGTAATAAAACAACAAGTTAATTCATGGGAAATGATACCTATAATTGCTGATTCTGGTACAAAAGCTTTGAGCTGGTTGAACCAGAGAAGAGATTTTGATATAGGAATTATTGCTATGAATCTTTCAGATATGGATGGGTTGACATTAGTGAGAAAGATTCGGAAGTTGGAAGCTGAACAAAATGCCAAGCAAAATAGTTTGTTATCTTTGCCCTTATTAATGTTTACTTATCTCGGTAAGGCAGAAATTTTCCGAGAACTACAAGAGGCAAAAGTTAATTTAGCTGGTTTTTTGAATAAACCAGTGAAACAGTCTCAATTTTATAATGTTTTATTGCAAGTATTTGGTACTACAGCAGATGCAACAGTTAGTGCAAAAACTCCTAGTTTAGGTCTGAAATATTTTCAAAAGTTTAGCGAGAGAAGTAGCGATCGCTCTCATCTCCGGATCTTGTTAGCTGAAGATAATGTAATTAATCAGAAAGTAGCAATACACTTACTAGAAAGAATCGGTTATCGTGCAGATGTAGCTGCTAATGGAATAGAAGTTTTAGAGGTTCTCAAGCGAGTACCCTATGATGTGATCTTAATGGATGTACAGATGCCAGAGATGGATGGGATAGAGACCACCCGTCGTATTCATCAAGATTATCCAGAAGAAAAACGTCCTTGGATAATTGCGATGACAGCTAATGCTATGCAGGGTGATCGTGATAAATGTCTCAATGCTGGTATGGATGATTATGTGACTAAACCAATTCGTCGCGATCAATTAGTGGAAGCTCTCAACAGGTGCAAGTTGCCAATACGAAAGGAAAAATCAACGCCTAGAGATGATTCAGCATTGGTAAAAAGAGATCCTCCTAAGAAACCAGTTACTTATAAGCAGCAGAAATTTATCAACGGTAAAGTAAAATCAAACTTTCAGTTGGAGGAAGCAGCATTAGTTAAGAATACATTTCCCACTCCAGGGTCAAGTAGTAGTTTGCTTCCCAGTAATGATGATCAAATAAAGCTTATTTCTCAAGCAGGTTTACAAGAATTGGCAGCAGTTGACGAAAATTTAATTGATTTAGAGAATTCACCAGAAAGGGATCGAGCTATAGCTACAGATTTAGATTTATTGGAGAATATATTAGAAGCAGAAGATGAGAAAAAATCAGCGATAAATCCCAAAACTTTAGAAGATTTCCGCAATCTTTATGATGATGAACCAGATACTCTAATTATTTTGATACAAGACTATCTTGTTGATGGTAATAAGCACATGGATATTATGAGGAAATCTATCAAAAAACATGATTATACTTCATTAAAAGGAGCTTCTCATACTCTGAAGTCTAGTAGTGCTTTACTAGGAGCAATTAATTTTTCTCAATTGTGTCAAGAATTAGAGCACATGACTCGTGCTGTGATTGAGTCTGGAGCAGATTTTAATTTAAAAAAAGCTCTTGAAATTCTTTCTCTAGTTGAAACTGAATGGGAACGAGTTCAAGAAGAGTTAAACCAAGAAATAGGAAGTAGGAGAGATGGGGAGTAGGGGAGATGGGGAGTAGGGGAGGTCAAGAAAGATTTGGCAATGGCGGTCAGATGGAACATTTTGTTATACCGAATTGAACGGATTTGATATCATATACTATCTGGATAATTAGCGATCGTATAATTCAGGAGTCATATCATGTCCGGTAGCATCGGTATTGTATAGCTAAGGTAAGGAAGAAGCAAGAAGGAAGAGGGAAGAAGTAGGAATGCTTAAGAGCAAGAAAAAAACTTAAATTTCCAGATATTCACTCTTGGGTTTACACAAACGCGCCCCAACGGACATGATATCACTAGAAAGGAAGAATGAGAGTGGGAAAAATCTTGGGATATTCCGACATTTTATGTGTGCATTGAATGGAAGTAAAGATTGCGATAACTGTATAGAAGCCATTTGGTATCTATTTAACAAGCTACAAGTTCAATACCCATCTGGGTTTTATGATTCTTGCAGTCATTTTTCATAATTTTTCGGTTTCCTGAAACCTTATAGTAGTAATTTATCTTTTTCGTCCAATAATATTTCCTATAAATTATTTTAATACTGCTTATATCATGTCCGGTTGAACAGTTATAAATAAACGACGAAGGAGACAGGAGACAGGAGACAGGAGGGTAGAAAGAATGAAGAAGGAGAAAGTTTTTTTATCACGCTATTATCCGGACATGATATTACTACTTGTAACATTCTTGTTTCAAAATGGTATAATACTATAGGATATTTATTAAAAATTTAGGGTTTGCTGATGCACAAAATACTTAACTATGAACTCGTAGAAAAAATATACGTCAGCGATCGCACTGTTGTTCATCGTGCTAAGGGAAAGTCATACCAAAAACCAGTCATCCTGAAGTTGCCACATCATCCCTATCCTAACTTCAACGAATTGACTAGATATCGCAATGCTTACACACTTATCAAAAATTTGAATTTTCCAGGAATAGTAAAAATGCTTGCTCTGGAAAAATTTGAGCAACGTTTAATATTAGTAATGGAAGATTTTGGGGGTATTTCTCTACATCAATTTATCAACAATCAAAATACTTCTAATTTCAACAGCTTTTCTACAGACATTAATCAGTTTTTTCACATCGCTCTGCAAATAGTTAATTCACTAGAAATATTACACCAAAATCAGATTATTCATAAAGATATTAAACCTCACAATATTATTATTAATCCCCAAACAAAACAAATCCAAATAATTGATTTTAGTAGTACTACTAAGTTACCTAAAGAGACTCCAGAAATACGCAATCCTCATACTCTTGAAGGTACTCTTGCCTATATGTCTCCCGAACAAACTGGGCGGATGAATCGAGGTATTGATTATCGCAGTGATTTTTACTCGTTGGGAATTACATTTTATGAATTATTGACTGGAAGACTCCCTTTTCAATCAACAGATCCTATAGAATTAGTTCATTTTCACATTGCTCGTCAACCACAATCTATAATTAAGCTAAATCCAAAATTACCAGCAGCTCTCAATGCTATTGTGCTGAAATTGATGACAAAAATACCAGAAGAACGTTATCAAACAACAGCAGGATTGCGCCACGATCTAGAAAGATGTCAATCTGAGTGGGAAAATACTGGAAAAATCAGATTATTTGACTTGGGAGAAAAAGATAATAACCACTGCTTAATTATACCGGAAAAACTTTATGGACGAGAACAAGAAAAAGAGATATTACTAACAGCTTTTTACCGCATTTGTAACACAAATAAATATAAAATAGAGCTGATGTTGGTAGGGGGATTTTCTGGTATTGGAAAATCAGCGTTAGTTAATGAAATTCACAAACCTATCCTCAATAAACGAGGTTATTTTATTTCTGGAAAGTTTGACCAATTTCAACGAAATATTCCATTTTATGCTTGGTTAAATGCCTTTCAAGAATTGATTAAGCAAATTTTAAGCGAACCAGAAGAAAAGTTAGAAGCGATCGCTACTAAATTACAACAAGTATTAGGAGAAGAAGCACAAGCTATAATTGATGTAATTCCCGAATTAGAATTATTGATTGGCAAACAACCTCCCGCTACTGAATTATCTCCAAGTGCAGCAGAAAATCGCTTCAATTTATTATTCTCAAATTTTATCTCTGTATTTGCTCAAGCTGAACATCCTTTAGTAATATTTCTTGATGACTTACAATGGGCAGATTTAGCTTCGTTGAAGTTGATGAAGTTGGTAATGGAAAAAGTTGACATTAACTATTTATTACTGATAGGAGCTTATCGAGATAATGAAGTAAATTCTGGGCATCCTTTGATATTAACTGTTGAGGAAATCAAAGAAATAGGTGCTGTTGTTAATCAAATTATTCTCACTCCTTTGAGTCAGTGGGCACTCAATAATTTAGTGGCTGATACTGTCAATTATTCTCCACAGGAATCACTACTACTTACCGAACAAATTTATCAAAAAACTCAAGGTAATCCTTTTTTTAGCAATCAGTTTATCAAGTCTCTCCACAAAGAAGGATTAATTTTTTATAATTATCAACAGGATAAATGGTTGTTCAACTTGCCAGAAATTAAAATTTTGGCAGCTAGGGGAGATGTAATAGAATTAATGGCTGCCCAAATACAAAAATTACTCCCTTCAACTCAGGAAATATTGCAATTAGCAGCTTGTATTAGTAACAAGTTTGATTTAAAAACTCTATCTATTGTTTCTGAAAAAAATCTGTCAGAAACTGCGTTGATTTTGTGGAATGCTTTATCAGAAGGATTGATTTTACCGGAGGACGAAACCTATAAGTTTTATCAGGGAGAAAATGACGATCGCTTGCCTAAAATAACCGGTCTAAAAACACCAATTTATCATTTTCTCCACGACCGGGTTCAACAAGCAGCTTATAGTCTAATTCCACAACAAAAAAAACAAGAAATTCATCTGAAAATTGGCAGATTACTCTTAAATAGTACGGCGGATGACCAACTAGAAGAAAAAATCTTTGAAATTGTAAATCAACTCAATTATGGTGTGGGATTAATTACAGAAGCAGAAGCTAGGGAAGAGTTAGCAAGTTTAAATTTAAAAGCAGGAATTAAGGCTAAAGTTTCTACTGCTTATAAAACAGCAATATCTTATTTTAATACAGGGATAAATCTACTAACTGAAAATAGTTGGTCAACTCAATATCAACTAACATTGGCATTATATGAAGAAGGGGCAGAAGTGACCTACTTGAATGGTGACTTTGAAGAAATGGAAAAGTTGGTTGATATTGTATTAGAAAAAGCTAATAATCTCTTGGATAAAGTCAACATCTATGAAATTAAAATACAAGCCTACATTGCTCTAAGTAAACTACAAGAAGCTTTAACTATTGGATTATCTGTTTTAGAACTTCTTGGTATTAGTTTTCCCGCAAATCCAGCTCAATCAGATATTCAAGAATATTTACAAAAAACTAGAGCAAGGCTGATAGGAATTAATATTTCAGACCTAATTAATTTACCATTGATGCAAGACAAAAAAAAATTAGCAGCAATGCAGATTTTATCATCAATTATTACTCTGACATTTATTGGAAAACCAGAGTTACTACCGCTAATTATATGTGCAGAAATTAATCTCTCTCTCAAATCAGGAATTTCTCCATTATTTGCTTTTAGTTGTGCTACTTATGGTTTGCTTTTATGTGGTGTAGAACAAGATATTGATACTGGATATAAGTTTGGAATACTTGCTTGTGAGCTACTAGAAAAATTTCATAGTAAAGACCAGAAAACCAGAGTATTTCAAATTGTTTACAATTGCATAGAAAATTGGAAAGTCCATATTCAAGAAACTTTTCCTCATTTGCTCGAAACTTATAAAATTGGTTTAGAAACGGGAGATTTAGAGTTTACTGCTTATGGTATTCATCATTATTGTTGTTACTCTTACTTAGCAGGTATATCTCTAGAGAAACTAGAACCCGAAATAGCAAATTATAGCAATTCTCTAAAACAAATAAAACAAGAAAATGCCTACTATTATAATCAAATTTATCGTCAAGCTGTGCTGAATTTACTTGGGGATACAGAAAATCCTGAATTATTATCAGGCAGTGCTTTTAATGAGACAAAATTTATTCCTTTCTATGAAAATATTAACGACCGCTATGCTTTATTTCAAATTTACTTCAATAAATTAATTCTGTCCTATTTCTTGGGAAATTTTAAAAGCTCAAAAGATTATGCAATTCTAGCAGAAGAATATGTTAACGGTGTAACTGGGTTATTTTATTTTCCTGTATATTTCTTTTATAGCTCACTAGCTAAATTAGCTTATTATTCAGAAGCAGGAGTTGCAGAAAGAGAGCAAATATTAGAAGAAGTGACTACTAATGAGGCAAAAATTAAATTTTGGGCAAAACACGCACCAACAAACCACTCCCATAAATATTATTTAATAACAGCAGAAAAACAAAGAATACTCGGAAAAAAACTCGAAGCGATAGAAACTTACGAACAAGCGATCGCCCTCGCTACAGAAAACAAATATATCCAAGAAGCAGCTCTCGCAAACGAACTCTGTGCCAAATTCTATCTAGAGTGGGGTAAAAGCAAAATTGCCAAAACCTATATGTTAGAAGCTTACTATGGATATATTAATTGGGGAGCAGTCGCCAAAGTTAAAGATTTAGAAAAACGCTACCCACAACTACTAACATCAGTTTTTCTTAGCTCCTCAGAAAATAGCAACTCCCTGGCAACTTCCCAGATACCAAGCACCAACAGGGAAAATATTCTCGATCTATCAACTGTACTCAAAACTTATCAAACTCTATCTGGAGAAGTAAAACTAGAAAACTTACTATCAACATTAATTCGACTGATGATGGAAAATGCTGGTGCCCAAAAATGCGCTCTTATCCTACTCAAAGAACAGCAGTTAATTCTAGAAGCAATAACTCATGTTGTAGATCCTCAGCAGTATTTACAAAATTTTGAGCGTCCGGTCATACCCGTTTCAGCAACTCAAGAGTTACCCCAAGCATTAATTAACTATGTGTGGCGAACCCAACAATTCCAGGTATTCGATGACGCTACTACAGAAGCAACATGGGTAAACGACCCCTATCTCAAACGAAAGCAACCTCAATCTATATTATGTACTCCTATTATCAAGCAAGGTAAACTTATCGGTATTATCTACTTAGAAAACAATTTAACAACAGGTGCATTTACCCCAGAAAGATTACAGTTATTAGAAATGATTACCACCCAAGCAGCTATTTCTCTAGAAAATGCTTTGCTTTACGATACTTTAGAAAAAAAAGTACAGCAACGCACCCAAGAATTAAACGAAAAAAATCAACGTCTAGCTCAAACTTTAGAAGAATTAAAACAGACTCAAACCCAACTAATTCAAACAGAAAAAATGTCTTCTTTAGGTCAGTTAGTAGCAGGAGTAGCTCACGAAATTAATAATCCTGTTAACTTTATTTATGGCAATCTAGACCATACTCAAGAATATGCTGAAAACTTATTAAATATCATTAAACTATATCAGCAATATTATCCAGAATCTGTTCCGGAAGTAACAGATATTATAGAAGAAGTAGATTTAGATTTTTTAGTTGAAGATTTGCCAAAAATACTAACTTCTATGAAAATAGGGGCGGATCGAATTAAAGAAATTGTAGCATCTTTACGCAATTTTTCTCGCCTTGATGAATCAGAAGTTAAAAATGTAGATATACATCAAGGAATTGATTCAACTTTGATGATTCTCCAAAATAATCTCAAAGCTAAACCCCATGAATTGGAAATTAAAATTGTTAAAAATTACGGTCAATTACCCAAAGTAAGATGCTATCCCGGCGAACTAAACCAGGTATTTATGAATATTATTGGTAATGCTATTGATGCAGTACAACCAATCAGAAAAGAATCAAGCAATTCCCTTCCTCAAATTACTATTACTACAGAGATAGAGACAGAAAATCAAATAACAATTAGGATAGCTGACAATGGTATGGGTATGAGTGAAGCAGTACAAAAGCGAATATTTGACCCTTTCTATACCACAAAACCAGTGGGTCAAGGTACAGGATTAGGTTTAGCAATTAGCTATCAAGTTATTGTTGAACACCACGAGGGGGAATTAGAATGTATTTCTGCTCTAGGAAAAGGCACAGAATTTATAATTAAAATCCCCATTTATTGAGTGGGGGAGATGGGGGAGTGGCTCACACAGATTATGGCACGGATACACGGATAGGTCCGGGAGTGCGGAAGTAGGGGAGTAGGGGAGTAGGGGGAGATTAAATAGACATCTCCAATAATCAAAAAATCCAATAAATTATCGTACATAAATTATCAATTATTTCCTTCTACTCCCTATTCTCTATCTGTGGTAGAGATGTCTAGTATTGAAGTAATTTAAGAAATTATAAACAGATGTTACATCAGCAGATTCGGTAGTACAATTAACCAGATTTGATATTACTCCCTATCTCCCTCTCAAAGAAAAATTTTCCTGTTCGTCAATCAATTCCGTTTTAAAAGAGAGGTAATTAGGGCTTGCTGAAAAAGTCTTTTAACCCACCCCTCGCCCCTCCCCCTCCCAGGAGAACCCACCCCTCGCCCCTCCCCCTCCCAGGAGAACCCACCCCTAGCCCCTCCCAGGAGAACCCACCCCTAGCCCCTCCCAGGAGAACCCACCCCTAGCCCCTCCCAGGAGAACCCACC
>JAAHGF010000065.1 GCA_010672585.1 Okeania sp. SIO1I7
AATTTATCCCTTGGATAATTGAATCTCCATATTCTTTGAGTCGGTGCAGTTGTTCTTGTACCATTGGGTAGTTTTTTTGACATACTTTAAACCATTTTCTACAAATTTTATAGAAATCGCAAGTACCCTATATGTACCTTGCTCAACGAACACATCTCGACAGTAGCAGTTTCTGTGTCCAAGGGAAATACCTTGAAATAATTCTAGGAGTCCAAGTCTCAAAGCGACCGCATTCCACCTCTGCAACAGAAACTCAAAAAATACATAGAATTAGGAGTACAAGTAGCAATATTAATCGACCCTGATGAAGAAACAGTAACAATTTATCGCTCCACAAGTGAACCCATTGAACTTACAAATGATGAAATATTGAGTATTCCTGAACTAATTCCTGGTTGGGAAATATCCATTTATGAACTTTGGCCACCAGTCTTTGATGAGGAAGAGTAAAGATAGTTTTAATAGTATGAGAAAAGAATTACTATATGAAGCTTAGGCAAAAACAGAAGATTTATTTAAAACAGGACTTACGCAAGGACACTATATATAGTGTTAAGCGTTCAGACTCTCTCTATATTAGCACTGCTTACTAGGTTCCTGTGAGCGATCGCCTGAACTCCAAAATATAACTAATAGATATCTCCGAAAAAGAATCTGAAACCCCTTTGTATAGGTAAAAATCTAATTTCTAGAGATGTTGAATGGAATATTCACTAACATAGTTGATTTTCCTAATGTAGATGTTGCTAACTTTAAATAAATTTTTTTTGCTAAAATACTCTAATTATGAGAAAATTATATTAATTAATTTTAGCTGAATATATGAATTTTAACTATATTGATCCCATACCAATATTTACTCAATTCTCATACAAATTATACTATCACAAACTTAGCAAATCACCTAGAAAATATTAGCCATGATAGGATAAATCGTTATTTTAAAGTCGAAAATTTTGATGCTCAGGAATTAGGTCGAAATATTAAATAAAAAATTGTCACTAATACAGAAGGTTATTTAATCTTTGATGATACAGTCCTCAACAAAGAACATAGTAATAAAATTGAGTTAGTCAGGAGACAGTATAGTGGTAATGAGCATCAGGTAGTTCGTGGTATAGGGATAGTAAATTGTATATATTTCAATCCAAAAATAGAACAATTTTTGCTTATAGATTATCGCGTTTTATGACCCAGATACTGATAATAAAACGTGAGTTAGATCATGTTGAATAAATGATATTAAATGTGGTAAATAATAAAAAATTATCATTTAAGACTGTGTTAATGGATAGTTGGTATGCAACACAAAGATTAATGGGATTAATAGATAACTTAGGAAAAATTTATTACTGTCCCTTAAAAATAAATCGCGCGCGTCGATGATACTGGTCGCGAGTGAAAAATATAGAAACATTAGGAGAATTAAGTTGGAACTCCTCAGAAAAAATATCAGGTAAAATAATTAAAATAAAAGGAATTCCTTTGATATCAAAAAGTCAAACTCCATACGGGCAACTGTTTCTACCAACTTCAGCAGAATATATTGTCACTAATGACCTTAGGTCAATCTTCGCATTTATGCTGTAGAATTTGAGTCTCAGACTAGATAGAAGATAGAAGAGTTTCACAGAGAAATTAAGCAATTAACAGGCATAGAATTTTGCCAATGTCGTATCAGTAAAATTAAAAAAAATCATATAGCCTGTGCCATGTTAGTCTGGAATTTTCTAAAAATATCAGCAGTTAAAATAGGAAAAACTATCTATAAAGTCAAACATGAATTACTCTCAAATTATCTACTCCAAGAACTGAAGAAGCCCACAATAAAATTCAGGGCTATTTTGATTTTATAGGCGTTTTTTATTATTTCTTAACAATAGCAAAAATCTTGAGGCGATCGCTATAAAACTTTAAGCAATCGCCTAAATTAGTAGACGCTATATATAGTGTCCTTGCGTAAGTCCTGATTATTATACTTGTCCCAACGGAGATGCTTTGAAGTTGGCAGAGAATTTAGCCAGAGAACAAAAGGTTGGTGTTTGGGTTGATAAGTAGTAGACTGCGAGCGTTAATGTGCGATATAGCTGTCGCACTTGCTCCGCCAACGCTCATCAAGTCTTTTCCCGACTGATGGACAGGACAGCATCCCAAGGACCCTCAGTAAGATAAGTTTTTTTATTTTTTGTTTAAACCGAACACCGCAACCAACACCTCAAGAACTCCATCTAACCAAAACTAGCCAAGATGAACTAAGCTCACTAACCCAACTGCGACTAAATTTATATGAGTTCGTCGTACCTCCTCATCTCATAGAAATTAAGTCTTAGTAAGGGTTGCGTCAAGGAATTGCCGCCGTTCGCAAGTTCATCTAAGGCTTCGTTTCCTCCTGTCGTCGGAACCAATCGTTTTGGTAAGATTCCGTAGTCTTTCGGCTTTTGGTAGCTACAGTAGTCGGCGAATGATGCGAGTGCAAAAGTTTCGGTTGCTTCGCTTTTATTTATCTGAAGGGGCGCGGTGGGACCCCCTCAGACTCCCCCACAAAGCAAAAATTAGTAACTCGCACAGACTATTGATATTTTTTTGTTGCTTCGCATCTTTATCGTCTGGCGAGATACTACCGCTACCGCTATTTTTGCTCCAGATACGTGGCGAACGCTACAAATCCTACATACTTACTTCTACAGAGGTAGATTAAATATCTTCTGGTAAATTGTTTGCTGTCTCATCAGTAGGTATCCTTTTTCTCTTCATATGCTCTACTACTGCACTGGTTATTGCTTCCCTAATGAGAATTGTTCTTTCTTTTACGGGAAGCGATCGCAAGTATGTATCTATGTCTACCTCTAATTTTACACTGATCGCCTTTTTTGCAAGAGGTTTCAGGGGTCTGTTGGTTTGAGCTATGCGTTTATTTTTATGAAAGGCTGAGTCTTTAGGTTTAGGATTACGATTGGGCATACAAAATATTATTTTCCTCTATATTATATTCTCCTATTATATGTGCAGGATATCCTGGTTGACCGGGATATATAAGTGATACTTATCGCTACTTGAGTTAACCCATAGTAAGAATCATCTAAAATCAGTAGTTAATCCTAGTTGACTGGGATATAATTTAAGTATAGAGGAAAAGAAAAGCCTCTATAAAAACCAAAAGGGACACCACTCAGACCGACCAAAGTTGAAGTGATGTCCCGCCCCTAAACTAGGAGATACTATATGTTAGCACAACAAATCCCCACAACTACTACTACAGCTACAATTACTTCTAAAGTTCCTTCTGCTTCTCCCAACAACAACTGGCTATATGCAGGTACAGACGAAGCTTGGTTGTATACAGATTACAGCCAGCCTCCCTACAACATTTGCACAGAAGCAAGCACTACTGCATATAAACTCCCTCTGTATGAAGAAGACTTAGGTTGCTACGACTGGTCTACTCCTGCAAAAACACCAGAGCAAATCTGGCAGGAAGTAGAAGAGTTTGAAGCATCCGCATCACCCGATGACTACGACGAATTCTAGGTACTCGCCATGACGAGCATAGAGGTAGCGATCGCTGCTTCTATGGAACTAGGTAGAATAATCTATCCAGAATACATAGAGGCAGCAGTGGGGGTAGGTGATGATATAGCGATACTGACACCCGACGCAATCATCACCATACCAAGAAGAATTTTTCAAACCTACATAACCGACTGGTTAGAAGCAGTCGTAGAAATCTAACAACTCTACATAAAATATAGGAGCAAAAAAATGGGATACACACATTATCTTCAAAGACCTTTAGAACTAGAAAATTTTGAGAAGACTGCCAAAGCAGTAGAAGAATGCTATAAGATCGTAAGGAGCTTTGGTATAGATATTGTTGGCGGACATGGTGAACCAGATACAAAACCAGAGTTTAGCTCAGAGAGGATTTGGTTCAATGGTTCTGAGAAGCAGACCCCTGGAGTATGGACTGCTGAAGGTGATTTTGGTATTGTTTGGCCGAGTGATAAGAAAAATCCGATTACAGTTTCAACTTCTCCTGTGAACGGACAGTGGTTTGGAGGGGCAATGCTAGAGAAACGCGTCGCACCTAATTGTGACGGCAGCTATGAGACTTTACATATTCCCAGGACTTACGAAGTCAATGAGTGGTCAGAAGCAGATAGTTCGGGTAACTACTTTGAGTTCTGCAAAACAGCCTATCGGCCGTATGATCTTCTCGTAATGTGCGCGTACCTTGCTACAAGGTACTATGATCGCCGTTGTGTGGTTAGTAGTGATGGGGAATCCATAGAGTGGCAGATAGCAGTGGGGATATTGTCTAAGGTACTTTCAGACACAGAAAACTTGATTTGGAAGTTACTCAAGAAGTATTAACCAAATAGTTGCTGTAATAGTATCACCACCATTTCCGTACACACATTTCGTAACTACATACTTTACTGGTTGGACGCACTCATCGAAGTCCAACCTATGTCAAATCTTACAAATATACTAAGTACAAAACAATGACCAACTTAACTTACAGAGAATTACAAGAGAAAGTGTATACAGGTAAAAGATACACTGCAGTTATTAAGCTAGATTCTATTCAGTTTCACGAAACTAAATATTTAGAGGATAATAGAACTGCACCTTTTTGGCGAGTCTTTGATAAAAAGTTGATGAATTTCATCAAAGATTTGCTAATAGAAACCAGTATTGATTTAGTAGTCTGTAGATTGTACATTATTTTAGGAGATGCTTATTTGAACCTACCTTGGGAATTAATTGAAGGTTCTGGTAGGTATGACATTGATTTACGCAAAAAACCATTTAAACAGTTTATAGATGCTATCTATAAAGCTTCCGAGGATAGCAATAATTTATTAATGAAGCAACAGAGTAATAAAGATACTTTTTTTCATGTTATAAATTCAGTTTGTGAATACCGTCCTACAGGATTGTATTTTAAGAGAGATTTAGTTGTATCGCTCAAGAAAAAATGGGAGCAGGAGTTAGATATTATATAACAGTCGAGTGAATATGAAATAACCATTCTGGATGATTATCCTTAAGTCATTGCTCAGTGTTTTTGAGAGATTCCAGGTGGTTGACACTCTAAACCAAGTTTTCCAATGAATATATAATCATAGGTTTCTAAGAACGGGTACTAATGGATATCACAGCAGAACTAATTAAGCATTTACAGGATGGCGATCGTGTCTATACTTTTAATCCACACAATAGATACCTACGTCATTCGACAGGTAAACCGTATTGGGGTACTATCAAAAAAACTCCCAAAAATACATGGGTTATTTTTGACAGTGCGATAGGGTTTAAGAAAAAGGCTAAATTTGAGACTTACTTTTTTACTAATGACGATTTGGACAGATTAAGAGCAGCTTTATTGAAAAAACAAGAGATGCTGGAGGGTGAAAGTGGCAACACTTAAAGAAGTCAAATCAGAATATTTGAGCTATATCAAATCAAAAAGCTCAAAAGCTTCCCCTGATAAAGCCTGGGAGGCATTCAAACAAGTAGCGGAGAGAGGGCGATCGCTAGTTTCTGATATTCGTACCTCTCTGAAAGGATCTGGGCGCTCTGGAAAGCCCATTTTAGATTATATTGAGGCTTTGGATTTATCTTCAGAAGATTATATCTGGGAAAATTCCTGGAATTACTTTTCCCCAGAAGCCTATACAGAATTATGCCCTCTGTTCGAGAAGTATGAGAAAGCGTATGAAGCCTTCATAGATGAGGAGATGGCACTTGAGGAGCAAGAGAAGGATTTTTTAGAGCGGCAACGATGCAGATTTGATTGCTATGATGGCGAATATTATTATGATGGAGTCCCAGGCGAAATTATAGTCTATGAGGATTATGTAATAATTTCTGCTAATGGCTGGCAGGAGGATTTCAAATTGCTGCTCCCTTCTGGCGGTAAATACCAAGGAGGGGGAAGTGGAGAATGGCGCTACTCTAGAAAGCGCATAGAAAATCTCCTCAAAAAGCAACAAAACCGCAGAATGTACAATGGAATGCCTGTTCTGTTTACTTCTCCTGATATTGAGTCAGAGGTTATTGATTAACGCGCTCTGATTAACCTCTATAGTCGGCGAACACACAATCCAGGCCGCTACGCTAAAACTTTTCCCCAACACGCCCCTAGTTAAATTAATGTGAAAAACAAAAGTTGTTGGTGAGTCGGGGCGGTTGGGGCGCTAACGCTAAAAGTTTTGCCTGGATTGTGTTCAAATTTGGTTGTTACAGATAGAATTTAGATGAGACAAGATATTAATTTGTGAAAGTTTTATATATCAAAATCTTTATTGGATTTACAGCTCGGAAGCTGGGTTGCATATATGTGTATCAATAAAAAAATCTTACCATTAGATTTTCCGATAGAGTATGCTATCGGAAAATATTTAGGAGCTTACATCAACAGCAGGTTGAAAAGGCAAATCAGCAGTGGATTTTTGATAAACTTGTGTAAGTAAAAAACCGCTAGACTCTTGATGATGTCTGTTTTTTGCTTTCCCAATATCCTTTGTTTTTCAAGTTTTCCGATAGCATTTGCTACCGGAAAGGCATAGTAAAAAATTGTAAATCAATCATTTTTATCATCTAATTTTTGATATTATTGGTTATATTAGATGGATAAAGTTTGACATTATTACACCTATTTATAGAGGTATTTTTCAAGAAAAAGATTCCGAGACAACTAATTCCCATATTTTAAGTATTTCTACTCATTACTATTCTAAAGCTTAACGGCAGAAGCTTCCACAATTTAGATGCATTTGCCCTGGTCTAAACTCCAGTAATTACTAATTATGCAAATTTATACAAAATTAATAAACTTTTTAAAAAGTATTTTAGTAATGCCAGTAGTCATATCTACTATTATATTTTTAATCTTTATAGTATTCTTAATTGCAATTTTTAGATCTATAAAACTGTACAAATTTTCTGATAAATTAATTGATATTTATCAATGGTTCAGTGGTAATTTTTTCACCTTTTTATTATTATTGTTTCCCGTTGATGGACTTGAAGATGACATACATTATGAAGCGAGTTTAATAGTTAGCCAAAATATAATATTGTTTTTATTTATCATAATTGTAAAACATTCGATATCAGCTATATATAACTTAGTTTATAACTTTGAAGATAACTATAAACTATATATAGAATCAAATGTATGGGAGATTTCTCAAGACTATTTATTAGGTGTATTATTTATGTCAATAGGATTTACTTTAGGAAAAAAAATTGTTGATTTCGTATATAAAATCTTATTAGAGTGACATACTCCGGGCACTGAGACTAGCAGAGCGTGTGGGCTACGAGCGCGACTCTACTATGTAGACATAAACTGAGCTAACAAGGAATGCCCTTCCTTTTCAGTAATATAGGTTGGACTTCTTTAAAAAAGCGCGTGGTTTTCTGTAAATTTGCTACCGATACCCTTACAAGAAGAGGTAATTATTAATTATTACAGCGTTTTTCATGATTAGTAGACCACAAAATTATTTTTGGCGCTTAGAGTAGGGAGTAGGGAGTAGGGAGTAGAAAAATGCTTTTGAGTTGGCCATATTAACTGTAGTCTATCCATGTGAAAAGCGCTATAATTATTAATTGTTTACTCCTCTTTTTCTCTTTGATTATCTAACCAATTTTCTACATCTGCAATAGTTTTCATGTCAAAAATTTCCTCCCCTAAAATATCTAATTTGGCCAAAGATAATTGTTGGATTTGACTCTCCACTTCTGGAGAAATTTCTCCTAACATTCGCCGAATTAGACGCAATATTTGTTTAACTGCTTCCTCAATTTTTCCTTCTTCTCGACCTTCTTCTCGACCTTCTTCTCGACCTTCTTCTCGACCCTCCTGTATTGCTAAACTAATTTCACCTTTTCTATCTCCAATAAATACTTCTTGTTTATGTAACTCCTCTAATTCTTTATTACTTAGATTAGCTCGGTTAGCAATATTTAAAGCTGCTTCGATTTCTGCTACTTCTCCAAGAGAATCAGGAATTACTTCTAAGTTAGGAGCAGATTTAAGGAAATAAATCCATTTATCACTCTCAGTTTCTAACTCTGATAATTCTTTGTTAAATTTGGGTAATTCTAAAAATATTAGTTTTAACTCGTCTCGATAGTACAATGAATCTTTCTCCTCCTTGAATCTAAATTTGTTAATCATTTTTTTGGCTTCTTTAAATAGCACAAAGTCTGTAATAGTTAAAGCAATAAAAGGTTTTAAAGTTCGATATCCTTCCCCAGTATCTAGCTGGTTACCATAAGCTTTAGCTAAGTTATAAATTACTCTTTTTTCAAATGCTTCAACGTTCAATACTTGCATCTCAATTATGACTGTAGAGCCATTATCTAATACGGCTCTAACATCTAGATAAGTATCCTTAAGAGTTTGAGTAATGCCTGGATTATAGGGGTCAATTATTTCCAGAGATTGTATAGTTTTATGATTGTCATAAACTATGGCATTGAGAAAACTAATTAATATTTGTTTACTGCGGTTTGAACCGAAGATTTTTTTAAAGGCAAAGTCGGTTTTCGGACTGATAAATCTCATAGTTATATTGTTTATAAATAAAGGAACGAATGTTAGAGTTGATTTTTTTCTTATTAATTGTTAATTATTAATTACTGAACTTCCAAATCCAAATCAAGAGTTAACTGCCCGTATTGTTCCCACAACTTCATTCTCCGTACCTTCTGGGTTCGGTTCCAGTCATTACGGTCGAAATTAAGATGGCAGACTGAGCAGAGCGCTTTAAGATTGTCAGCTTCACAGTTGTTAGGATTATGATCTAAATGAGCCGTTGTTAAAGTAAATCGTTGAGGTTTGGTAATTCTGATAGTGCCGTGTTCATCGTCTTCCACTACTTTGTAAAGATGAACCAACCACTCTGGATGATTATCCATCAGCCATTGTTCAGTCTCCTTTTGAGAGATTCCAGGAGGTCTACACGGTCGCCCGCACCATTCGCAAGTCCAATTTGCTGCTTGTTTAATGGATAAAGCGATTTCTTTCCAGTTGTCTGGATACAAATTTAGATTTATTGGCATTAATTGTTTTGTCTAGATTTATATCTATCTACATATATGATAATAGATAATCTCTTTATCAATAATAATTTTACCCCTAATGTTATGGGTAAATCAGAACCACTTTCTGATAGTATTCAATTACAGCACCATATTACCCAGAAAAAACACATGATTATAGCCTTTGTAAATCAGAAAGGAGGCACAGGAAAGTCCACTTCGGCCATCCATCTAGTCTACTGGTTAATGCAACGTGGTTCAGTTATTCTTGTAGATGCAGATGCCCAAAACAGTAGTTCAGTCTGGGCAGAAACACTCCAAATGCCTTTTCAAATTATCAGCGACCCAGAAGAAATCTTTGATGCTCTCCCAATCCTAGCCAAAGAATATGACAATGTAGTGGTAGACGGGCCTGGAGGAATGAGTGAAGTTTCCAAAGCTATATTATCCCGTTGTGATATTGCTCTAGTACCCTGTCAACCATCCGGTCTCGACCTCCGTAGTAGTAATAAAACACTCCGCTTTATTAACCAGGCCCAAGAACTACGTCAGGGTGTGCCAAAAGCTTTTCTCTATCTTAACCGAGCCACCAAAGGTACAATTCTCCTTAGAGAATCTCAGCAAGTACTAGCAGAATCTTCAATTCCCACTCTACAAACCGTAATCTATCAGAGACAATGCCTCGCTGATGCCCCTGGACAAAACAAGACAACATTTCAAATGTCCGGCGCTATGGCTACTTCCTCTGCATCTGAATTTGACTCATTATTTACAGAAGCATTTTCTACCGCAGGAATAGAAATAAAAAACCCTGCAACAAAAAGCAAATCTACTAGGTCTACCAAGTCTACTAAGACTAGAGCTAAATCTAAGCCGAAATCTAAATCCTCTAAGTCCAAAGTTTCTTGACGATGACAAAAAGAAATTCACTCCGTAACTTTATATTCGACACAAAAGAAACTTCTTCTATGTCCACCACTTCCTTACAGTCCACTACAGGACAACAAGAGATATCCATAGAAGAAATTGTTTTACCCCCATCTCAACCACGACGCTATTTCGACCCAGAGAAACTAGCTCAACTAAGTGCTTCTATTTCTCAGTTTGGCGTACTTGAACCACTATTAGTCCGACCTACTAACAACAACTTATATGAGTTAGTCGCAGGGGAGAGACGTTTAAGAGCTTCAAAAATGGCTGGACTAACTTCTGTGCCTGTAATTATCCGCTCTCTCAATGATGAGGATGCCTGGCAATTATCGTTGATAGAAAATCTACTAAGAGAAGACCTCAACCCTCTTGAAGAAACTGAAGGTATTTTGCAACTATTGGCCATCCAGATAGATGAAAGTATTCCCTCTGTGGTAAAGTTGTTAAACAGAATGCAAAATGAGGAAAAAGGAAAAGTTACCCCTAACGTTATGGGTAGCCCTACTGCTCAAATCATAGAATCAGTATTTGAAGACCTGGGACTGATGAACTGGCAATCCTTTGTTAAAAATCGCCTTCCATTGTTAAAATTACCCCCAGATATTCTAGAGGTTCTGCGCTCTGGAAAGCTAGATTATACAAAGGCAGTAGCAATAGCTAAAGTCAAAGACGAGGCCATGAGACAAAGTTTACTGGAAGAAGTAATAGAAAATTCACTGTCTTTGTCGGGGATTCGACAAAGAGTGGCAGAAATTAATCAGACTGTAAAACAAGAAGATACCTTGAAAAGTGGTCTGGACAATACCTATCGTTTAATTAAGAGTTCGAGAATTTGGGATAATACTAAAAAAAGAAGACAATTAGAAAAGTTATTGGTTCAGATAGAAAAACTTGTTAGCGGAGAATAAGAAATTTATCTATTACTCAAAGTAATAGCACTAAGTCTATGGAATTATTGGAACAGCTAGTTGGAGCGATCGCTGCGAATATTCAAGCTAAATATATATGCTAGCGTTCTAGTTCAGGAGTTGTACGCTCGCGGTATTTTTCCAAGGCAGGCTGAATATCTTCAGTAAAGTGATGGGCAATTTTGAAAGAGATGGGATTTTCGGACAAATCTTGCCAGCCTGAATTTTGATCCCAGTGTGCAGAGAGGAAAGCTTGGCGTTCGTTATGACTCCAAGCAGAGAGTTCCATGGAATCTTTGTCCCACTGAGCAGAGTAATATTTTCCTTCAAAAACATTCGTTCTAAAATTGCGAAGAATATCAGCAACTATGGGGCGAACTTTCTCGAAGCGTTTTGCTTGTAATTCTTCTGTATTGATATCCAACAGCGACATAAGATGATTTTCTAATTCGTCAGCTTGCCAGTGACTTAATTTAGAATTAATATTTTCCCACCCATCCGGATTTAATTTTGCTGCTAGAATTTCTTTCTCTTCCGTGTTGGCGGTGTTGTCAGTTAAAGTTAAAATTTTATTCTCGCCATCCCATCCTGTATGGTATCCTCCAAATTCGGGATTTTTATCCCCTATTAAATCGTGATAGTCGGCTATTATTGGTGCTAATCTTTCTACAAATTCTTGTTGTTGGATTCTGTTATGTTTATCTTCAATCCGTTGAGTTACAATGGCCTGAACTTTTTGAAAATGAGACACATCTTTTTCGGATAAATTAGATTCAATATTTTCCCATTTATGAGTATCCATATTGAACCCAGCACTCATTACTGGTGTCTTGTCAGCAGTAGTAATAGTTAATGTATTAGTTTTTTCATCTTTAAAAGCAATATGCTCCGAGCCTTCATAATAATTTTGGCCTACATATTTCAATAAGTCTTCAGCAATACTGGCGACATATTCCACTCGCTGTTGCTGAATATCTATTTTAGATATTTCTTCTCTAACCGATAAATTTTCCGAGTTTTTATCCTTAGTATTATCTGCTGATAACGATGTAGTTTCATACTCAAATAATGTTAATTGTTTGGGGACAGACAATTCTTCATTATTGGATTTTATTGACCTATCACTAATTTCTTCTTCAGTAGATAAAACTTGAGTTAATGGTTGATTATTAACTACTTCCTCAGTTTCTAAAATTGATACTTTTTCCTGTAATTCCTGATAATTTTTGATAGCTGTATTCAGAAGTTCGTCAAAATTTATTGTTTCAAGACCTACCATTTTTTTTGCTGCTGCAATGTCTCCACCCGTAGCAAAAAGTCCCCATTTCTTATCTAAACGAGCTACTACATTTTCTAGTTGAGAATCATCAAAATATAAAACAGAGCGATCGCCTCGACTTAAAAATTCATTAGTTTCAGAACTATTAGGGTTTGTAGCTGCTTCTAATAGTTTTTTGTCTAGAAAAAAATCCCCACCATTTTTTTTAGATTTAGGAACAGAAATTATATATTGGTCTTTCGTATTACTGTAGGAAAAATCTAATAGCTCATCACGAGTGTGTAAAACTCGTCCTTGCTCTTTGGTGAAACTTTCAACTTGGCGTAGATCGAAGGTTCGTGCAACCAGGGGCAATCGCAGCTCAAAACACTTGACTTGTATGAATTTCAGATTTGGGAATCTCAACTGTTGTTAGTCCTGATTCATAAGGAACCCAAATTTATATTTTTTCTTTGATAAACCATCTCGAATCTGCATTTTTTCTAAATTTCTCAAATTCTGACCATCTCTTCACTTATCCTTTTAGGCCACTGATATTAGCTTATGTGGAGAAAATAGTGAATGGTCAAATCACATTGGAATACAGAAGAACTGGTTGAAAACTGGACAATTATTCCCCAAGAATTAGAACTAATTCAGAAGAAAAAAATTGGTTCTAATCAGATTGGTTTTGCCATTTTACTAAAATATTTTCAACTCATGGCTCGTTTTCCTGACAAGAGTGAAGAAATACCAGACATGATTATTTCTTACATTGCATCACAACTCAAAAAATCCCCTCAATTGTATTCAAAATACGATTGGCTTGGACGTACTATAAAAAATCATCGTGCAGAAATTCGTCAGTTATTTGGATTTCGGACAGCTACTCTTAACGATTCGCTACTTATCTCTAACTGGTTAATTGAAACAATTTTACCCCACGAACAAAGATTTGACCCCCTACTAACTTCAGTCTATCAAAGGTTTCGGGAACTTCACATTGAACCTCCTACTCCTAAACAAGTTGAGCGTTTAATTCGCAGTGCCATTACTCAACATGAAACCAACTTTTGCCATCAAATTTACTCTCAACTATCCCAAAAAGTAATCTCTCAAATTGATATACTATTAACCACAGAAGAATCAGATGAAAAAGAAGATAACACCGACCCCAAAAAATTTCAAACATCAGATTTTGCTTTTCTCAAAACCGACCCAGGCCCAGTAGGTTTGGGGAGTTTTTTAACTGAAATAGAAAAGCTCAGACTCATTCAGAAAGTAGGCTTACCCACTGATTTATTCACCGGAATTTCACCCAAGCTAGTAAAAACCTATCGTCAACGAGCAGCAACAGAAACCCCATACCTTTTACGCCAACATCCCCCCGCTATTCGCTACACACTCATGGCAGCTTTCTGTATTCAACGTAGTCAAGAAATCACCGATAATCTAATAGAATTACTCATTCAAATTATCCATCGTATTAGTGTCAGAGCCGAAAAACGTATACATACTCAACTAATAGAAGACTTCAAGCAAGTTACAGGAAAACAGAATATACTCTTCCGTATTGCAGAAGTAGCAGTAGCTAAACCTACTGGAGTTATTGAAAAAGTTATTTATCCAATAGTACCCCAACAAACCCTCCAAAATTTAGTCAAAGAATATAAATCTACAGGTATAGCTTATCGTCAAAAGGTTCACACCGTCATCCGTGCATCCTTTGCCAACCACTACCGCCGGATGATTCCCCTACTCCTAGAAACCTTAGAATTTCGCTCCAACAACGACATTCATCGCCCCTTAATTCAAGCAATAGAGCTACTCAAGAAATACGCTCAAAGTAAAGCTAGATACTATGAAAATGGAGAAAACATACCCATTGATGGAGTATTAAAAAGTGGTTGGAAAGAAATCCTTTTAGAAAAAGACTCCAGTGGAAAAGAACGCATTAACCGCATCAATTACGAAATCAGTGTTTTACAAACCCTTCGAGAAAGATTATCCTGTAAAGAAATCTGGGTAACAGGAGCATATCGCTATCGAAATCCTGATGAAGATTTACCCACAGATTTTGAACAACACCGTCAAGTTTATTATCAAGCTTTAACCTTGCCAGAAAATGTAGAAACTTTTGTCTGTAATTTACAACAAAAAATGGCTGACTCCTTAGAAAAATTAGACAAAGGAATGCCTGATAACCCAGATGTTAATATTGTCGGAAAAAATCAAGGTTTAATTAGACTTAGCCCATTCCCTGCAGTAAATGAACCTCTAAACCTCAAACAACTAAAAGGAGAAATTAATCGCATTTGGCATCAAACCAGCTTATTAGACATTCTCAAAGAGACAGATTTAAGGGTGAACTTTACTCGGAACTTCAAGAGTATGGGAACACGGGAAATTATTGATAGAGAAACGCTACAAAAAAGATTACTGCTTTGCCTCTACGGTATGGGAACAAATACAGGACTAAAACGCATTAATACAGGCATCAATGGCGAAAATTATCAAGATTTACTCTATGTCCGCCGTCGCTATATTCATAAAGAACAATTACGCAGTGCCATTGCTGAAGTTATTAATGGTATCTTTGAGATTCGTTTACCGCAGATTTGGGGAGAAGGAACCACAACTTGTGCCAGTGACAGTAAACATTTTGGAGCTTGGGAACAGAATTTAATGAACCAATACCACCTCCGTTATAGAGGTCGAGGAGTGATGATTTATTGGCACGTTGAGAAAAACTCAGCCTGCATTTATTCTCAACTAAAAACTTGTTCTTCAAGCGAAGTGACTGCAATGATTGAGGGTGTTTTACGTCATTGTTCCAGTATGGAAGTTGAGAAAAACTATGTAGATAGTCACGGACAAAGTGAGATAGCTTTTGCTTTTACTCATTTGTTAGGATTTCAATTAATGCCACGGTTAAAGCGAATTAAGGTACAAAAGTTGTATCGTCCTCATATTGGACAGCCAGAAGCTTATCCTAATTTACAACCAATTCTTACCCGTCCTATTAATTGGGATTTAATTCGGACTCAGTATGACCAAATGGTAAAATATGCCACAGCCTTGAGATTAGGAACGGCAGAAACAGAAGCTATTTTAAAACGTTTTAGAAAAAATTCTTTCAAACATCCAACTTATTTAGCTTTAATAGAATTAGGAAGAGCTATTAAAACAATTTTTTTGTGTGAATATCTTGAAAAAGAAGCAGTACGAAGGGAAATAAATGAAGGTTTAAATGTTGTGGAAAGATGGAATGGGGTGAATGATTTTATTTTCTATGGCAAAGGAGGTGAATTTGCTTCTAATCGTCTAGAAACTCAGGAATTATCAGTATTATCTTTGCATTTATTACAAAATTGTTTGGTGTATGTGAATACCTTGATGATTCAGAGTGTATTGGCAGAGCCACATTGGTTTAAAAGGTTGACGGAGACAGATTTACGGGCTATTACACCTTTGATTTTTAGTCATGTTAATCCTTATGGTACATTCAAGCTAGACCTTAAAGAAAGGATTGCTCAATTAAGCCCACAGAATGTGGCGATCAGAAACTAGAGATATAACAGATTCCACCAGGCGTGAGGTATACCCATAGCGGGCATTCCGGCCTGCATTAGAGAAGTTTGAACATTAATATCCGTACTTCATATACGAGCGAATTTGCTGTAATAATGGCCTGACGGTACTCTGTAACGTGGAGTGAATAGTTTTTGAGGGAACGGGCGGGAGGACTACTTGGTTATAACCTATATGACATAAGACTTGTAGCCACATCTACACAGTAGATACACGCCCTCAACACTCACTTTCCAGAGCAAGAGTATTATTAATACTCTTTTATTGTGGGAAAATTTCATCCCATTAATATATATTAAATATATACTTATCAGTCATTTTTTAATAGTATTTGTAAAGCGTTTTGAGCAACTTGTTCTGCCCTTAATGATGTGACTTTTTGATACTTTAAAGTAGTTTGAATGTGAGAATGACCCATCAAGGCCCGTAGTTCCTCAATTCCCATTAAACCAACTCTTTCGGTGGCAAAAGTATGGCGCAAATCATGGAGTCTTACTCCTGTTAATATGGGACTTTGATTGGTTACTTCTCTCCATAAGCTATAAACTCTATGGTAGGATAATCGAGTCACAATTTTGGTTAATGGATGTCTTGCTGTAAATAGAGCTTTATGAGGTTTGTATCGATAATATTGGATATAGTTTTCTAAGTGAGTAGCAGCATCTTCACTATAAAAACACCAGCGTTTTTTATTACCTTTACCTATGACTTGAAATTTACAATTATCTCGGTTAATATCCTCTAAATTTAAGGATAATAATTCGCTGATTCTTGCTCCTGTGCGATGTAGAAGTCTGACAATAGTATGTAGACGAATATCTGGTTCAACTAATTGATATAAGGTTTCTAGTTGTTCATTGGTTAAATAACGAATTACACTATCATCCTGATGTTCGCCTTTGGAGCGATTCGGTTTTTGTTGTTGTATCCCCGTGGCTGGATTAGCTTTAATATAACCTTTTTGTACGGCAAAGTTTAATAAAGATTGTATAATTGTTTGATGACGGTTATGGGTTGTATAAGATAAATGAGTTAAGGAGGTTAGATAATCTTCAATTAGTTTTCTATTAATAATTTCAATGGGGTAACTACCGAATTTTTCTAGTAAGGGCATTAAAGTTACTTCATAAGATAATTTTGTCGAGTTAGATAAGCTGTCTCTATAAATAAATTCAGTGGTAACTTGAGCTAGAGTTTTAGTCACACATAAAGAGATATTAATTGTTCTTTTTCTTGTTCTTAATGAGTGACTATTAAACAGGATTATTATTAAATTTTTATGTATATTTTTGATTCATCAAAAACCCCAAAACCAGAAGAAACGGTGGGCGAGTATCTGAGAAGACTGAGGGAAAGTGCTAATATCTCTCAGCAAGAGTTGGCAGAAGCTGCTGGTATTCATCTGCAAAGTTTAGGTAAGTTGGAAAGGGGTTTAACTAAACGTTTAAATAGTAAGACCAAGAAAGGATTAGCTATTGCTTTAGATATTCCAGAAGAATTTTTGGAGGCGGTATTAAATGGGAAATCTGTTGAAGGGATTCAGAAAAAACAGTTTTGTCCTCATTGTTGGAAAGGTGGTACAACTCCAGATCCAGTTTGGACTCTTTCTCGTGCTAAATATTGTTTAATTTGTGGCAATAATTTATTGAATTCTTGTCAAAAATGCCAGGAACCTTTAATGTCTTCAGGACTTACGCAAAGACACTATATATAGTGCCTACTAATTTAGGCGATCGCTTAAAAATTTATAGCGATCGCCTCTAGATAGATACCATAGTTAAAACAAGGATAAAAAGCACCTATAAAATAAAAATAGCCCTGAATTTTATTGTGGGCTTCTTCAGTTCTTGGACCAAATAATCTGAGAGTAATTCATTTTTAACTTGATAGATAGTTTGG
>JAAHGF010000066.1 GCA_010672585.1 Okeania sp. SIO1I7
TTAACAGTGTAGGGATCATTAATACACCGAACCAACCGATGTATAAACGATTGTCTGTGCTGGTAATCCAGCTACAGAACTTTTCCCATACGTTGGCGTTTTCACGCTGTTGTAAGGTAGTTGTCATAATGTATGATTGCTGTTATGTATGTATGAAATTTTCGAGGTACGGTGGTGCAGGTGTTTTTTTGTTTCCTGCGCCGTTATTAATAATATAGCTATTTTATTTCGGTTTGTAAAGGGGTGTTAAGGATAGTGTTGTTTAACTAATTTATAAGTTTTTTTGATGAATAATAATTTTACATATCACAATAGAGTTGAAAAGTCAATAAAAAAATAACTTATTTAACGAGAAACTAAGGCATTACAGCGTTTTTCAAATTGATGAACCACATCTTCACACATCAAACCTTGTAGGGACATTCGATGGAACGTCCTTACTGTGGTCTACCCAAATGAAAACCGCTGTAATTAAAAATTCTATTAACCTTAAGTACCCACGGATATATACACCTTCTAAAAATCTAGACAATCCTAGACACGCTCTTCATCGGTGATTAAGAGCGATTTTCCGACTCACCTGTCCATAAGTCTACTGGCAAAGAAGGTTAATGTTCCGCTCAAACACATTGAGTTTAGGACTCCCTCTGGGGTTTTCATCCTTATGAAAAGTCGAGTGCAAAACACTCCATAATCGTTGCTAAAATCCTCTGGTCTTAGCAGACATAAGTGATAATAACACAGGTTAATGGCGTAAAAACATAGACATTTTGTAGATATTCGTCTAGGATAGTCTATATTTTTCAGCTCTAGCAAGCAACAGATATAGCAAGATATATAGCAAGGAACAAGTTGGTGTTTGATATCAAATCCGGTTAAACAGTTATAGAATGGTTAAGTCGAGTCGGAGTCAGAATTTCCGTTTGTCATGCTCCGCAAACAGAATTCAGGAGGAGAAAGAATTAGGAAAGTTAGTATAGCAATGTGTGCTGGCATATTTACAAATTACAAGAACTGTCCAATAGCTAAAAGCCTTATATTATCGGTTTTTTATTCCCCCTTCCGGAGCTGTTGCCTGTTGCCTATTGCCTGTTGCCTGCGCACAGCGCTATAGTTATGGCAATTGGAGAATTTTTTTTTGTCCAATTAAACGGATTTGATATGACTGATGTTGATGATGAACCGTAAGACACAGAAATGCTTTTCCCACTTTTGCCTGTTGCCTGTTCCCTGTTCCCTGCTATTGAGACTTAGGTCAAAGAAGACTGTTTGAGTGGAATGTCAATAATAAACTCTGTACCTACTCCTAACTCTGAAATACAATACAAATTACCATGATGTTTATCTACTACGATTTGATAACTAATAGATAAGCCTAGTCCAGTACCTTTTCCAATAGGTTTAGTCGTGTAGAATGGGTCAAAAATTTTATCAATCACTTCTTTACTCATACCTACACCATTATCACAAACCCGAATTTGTGCTCTATTAGTTTCGTCAATTCTAGTGCGAACTGTTATTGTACTTCGATTAGCTTGAACTTCTGTTTTTTTACGCCCTTTGTCTCGGTCTTCTAAAGCATCAATAGCATTAGCAATAATGTTCATAAATACTTGATTTAACTGGCCAGGGTAACATTCAATTAGAGGTAATTTTCCATAATCTTTAATCAAGTTAATTGATGGATAATTAGGTTTTCTTTTTAAACGACTTTGTAAAATCATTAAGGTACTATCTATATTTTCATGTATATCTACCTCTTTGACTTCAGCTTCATCCAGACGAGAAAATGTCCGTAGTGATGTAACAATTTCTCTAATTCTCTCTGCTCCTGTTTTCATAGAATTGAACAATTTCACAACATCTTCTACAAGAAAGTCTAGTTCAATTCTTTCAATTTTATCTGCAATTTCTGGAGTTGTCTGAGGGTAAGTTTCTTGATAAAGTTTGATTAATCCTAAAATATCAGTAATATAGTCACCAGCATAAGTTAGATTACCAAAAATAAAGTTAACAGGATTATTAATTTCGTGAGCAATACCTGCTACGAGTTGCCCCAAAGAAGACATTTTCTCAGCTTGAATTAATTGACTTTGAGTGCGCTTGAGTTCCAATAAAGTTTTTTCTAACTGCTCATTTTTAGTATTAGCATATTTGACTGAAGCACAAGATTGTTGATACAATTCAGCTTGATTGAGAGCGATTTCTAACTGGTTACAAACAGCTTGCAACAATTCTATCTCTGAATTCATCCAAGGTGGAGCAATTCCACAACGATAACAAATCAATGCACCAATTTCATCAGAAAGAGTTCTAATGGGTAGTGCCAATATTGAAACCATATCAATGTCCCTGAATATTTGTTGCAGTTCAACATCTTCTATGGAGCAAATATCATCTATCTGACAGATTTCTAGATTGAGTAATTTTTGAGAAATAGGTCGATATACTGCTTCTGGATAATCACCCAAACAACTATTTATATTGCTAGCTTTAGCCTCTTTTACCACTTGCCAGAAAGGTATTTCATCTGGTCGATACCAAGCAAAACAGCATAAGTTAACTTGTAGATGATTGTAGATTTCTGCCACCGTGTTGTCGAGAATAGTATCAAGCTCTAGGGAATTACGAATCATACTATTAATCCGATTAATTAATGCTTCTCTGACTGCTATTTCTCGGAATTTAGCTTCTGAATGTTGTAGTGCGAACTCTGCTCGTTTGCGGTCGCTGACATCCCTAGCAATAGCATATATTAATCTATCATTGGGAAATGACACGACATTCCATGATAGCCATTTGTAGGAGCCATCTCTTGCCTGGCAACGATTTTCAAAGTTTACTACTACCATTTTGCCTCTGACATTTTGCTGAAACACTTTGATTGTCGCGTATCGATCTTCTGGATGAACTATTTGAATAAATGGGGTTGACAAAAGTTCCCTTTGTGTGTACCCAAAAGTATCTTCCCAAGCTGGATTAATTCGTTTGAAATAACCATCAAAACCACCAATACAAAGTAAGTCTAGAGAAACAGTAAAAAAGCGATCGCGTTCTAATTCAGCTCGTTTGCGTTCTGAAATATCTCGTCCTTCTGCAATTAATAAAACTATATTTTTAGCTTCATCAAATATAGGTTTAATTGAAAAATCAATAGTAAGTAAGTTGCCATCATTTTTTTTGAAATCTACTTCATAGCGGACAAACTCACCTTTTCTGGCACCATTAACAGATTTCTCTATCTCGCTGATAGTTTCTGGTAACCATCCTGGTAACTCCCAAAAAGGTAGACCAACAAATTCTAAATTGTCAACACTAAATAAATTAAGGTAAGTCTGATTCACTTCCAATATTGTGCCATTGGGTTCGAGCAGTCCCATAAACTGAAACATAGAATCAAACACTGCCCGAAAACGTCTCTCACTTTCACGCAGTGCTAATTCTGCTTGTTTGCGCTCCGTAATATTTCTGACTACTACGAACACTTCTTCAGAATCATCTACTACAGAAAATCTGGCTTCAAAATCCTGTAGTTTTCCACCTATGGGAATAATTTGATATTCACTAACTTGCAATTTTCTGGTGGAAACTGTTAATTCTATATTGTCAAGAAACTGTTGTGCTAGAGATGGAGGAAGTATCTCTTTGATGTTTCTACCGATAATCTCATTAATAGGAACAGCCAAATCATCTTCGTTAGGAGCTTTAAAGTCAAGATATTCACCTTCTTTGCTGAATCTAAATAGTAAGTCAGGTATAGCTTCCAAAAATGCACGATTTCTAGCTTCGCTTTTTTGCAAAGCTACCTCCGTTTGTTTGCGTTCGCGAAGCGCAGCTTGCTTTTCACTAATATCCAGAAGCACTCCATACCAAACTAAATCTCCATTTGATTGTTTTTCTGATTGAGCAATTCCAGACAACCATTTAACAATTCCACTTTTAGTAATAATACGCCACTTAAATTGCCAATTGTTTAGTGTTTGAGCTGCAGCAGCTATTGATTTCCAAAATGCCTCTAAATCATCAGGATGAACCAATTCCCACATCAAGGACGAATTTTGTTGTACATCTGCTGGGTCTAGTTCGCAAATTTCTTGACAATTGGGACTAATATAAATAAACTTATCGGAACCATCTATATTTTTTTTCCATTGATAAATTATCCCTGGAATATTGTGAGTTAATCTTTCAAATTCATGGGTTTTAGTTTCTGATTCTTTTTGTGTTTTTACTAACTTAGACTTTAAATTTTGAGTTTCACTAATATCTGTAATAATCGAATTAATATATTTTTTTTGATTGTTTTCTGTGGAGATGTATAAAAACTTATGATGTAGTAGGCGAGTTTCTCCATTTGACAGAAATATATGATATTCTATTTCTGCTTTTCCTGTATTTTGAGCTTTAAATAAACAATCCTGAACACTATCTTGTTCGCTGGGATGAATTACTTCTAACCATAAATTTTCATTGTCATAAAAATCATTTCTGTGACGACCATATATATTTTCTACAGCTTGATTAATATATACGAACTGATTAGTATTAGTATCAACAGACCAAATTCCTTCTTGCAATTCATTCATTATACCATCTACCCAGAACTGACTATCAGGTAGTGATGGTAATCTTTTTGATTTATTCTCAGGTAGCATAGATATTATAGAGAAAATTTGTATTAAAATTTATCAAACATTAGACATCTCCAAAAAGTAAGCATTCTGTAGGAAATGCTTACTCCAAATAAAAGATATAGACTTTTTGTAAAAGTAGGGAATAGGGAATAGGGAACAGGGAAGATATTTTTAGGAAAAAAACACGGAAAATGATTTTTTGAGTTATTACACCTAGTTTATCGCCAATAAAAGGCAAGTTGATTTTCTGGAGATGTCTATTAATTAGGGTTTGCTGAATAAGTCTTTTGGTAAGAGGAGGAGTCAGGAGTCAAGAGAAATGGGAATTATAGAAGAGATAGTAGGAAGAATCGTCCCAAGATTGTTCTGCCCAACTCTTAACCAAAATCCGCTCATTTTTGAACCATTACCACCTAAAACCTTTATCTGTAAATACTTTTAGATTTAATCAGCAAGCCCTAGTTAATATTTTATGACATAATTATTGCAAATCCACTCAGCTTTTTGTCTCTCTAATTTTAGATTTGACGTAAGCATTTCCTGCGGAATGTTGCACAAACAGCTATTAGCTGTCAGTTCTCAGCAATAAGACTATCTACTTAAAGACAGTTTTGAAATGAATATAAACTTTAAAGTCAAGGGAGCAGACTTTCATATTAAGGTTTAATTATAGCTCAATTAATTAACCTTTTATCACACACCAAAAACAATAGCTGATAAATGAATATAAACTTTAAGGTCAAGGGAACAGACTTTCATATTAAGGTTTAATTATAGCTCAATTAATTAACCTTTTATCGCACACCAAAAACAATAGCTGATAGCTGATAACGTAGTTCCGACCATAGGAGGCTAGCTGACGGCTGTTTGCGCAGCATTCCGGAGGAAATGCTTACAATTTGACTAATTAAATTTAATACTTCATCCATGTCTAGAATTGTTACATATAGTCCTGCTTATACAATAGTTCCTACTTATGAATGCTTTAATCATTGCACCTACTGTAATTTTCGTTCAGATCCAAGCAAAAGTTCATGGCTGAGTCTATCAGAAGCAGAAGCAAAATTACTATCCCTAAAAAATCAAGGTGTAATTGAAATTTTAATTCTGAGTGGTGAAGTACATCCAAACAGTAAAAATAGAGCAAATTGGTTCCAATTAATCTATGACTTATGTAAACTAGCTCTATCTTTAGGATTTTTACCCCATACTAATGTTGGGCCACTTAGTAGAGCAGAAATGAAAGAGTTAAAACAAGTTAATGTGTCAATGGGACTAATGTTGGAGCAGATGACACCTAAATTACTACAAACAGTTCATCAAAATGCTCCTAGTAAAATACCACATTTACGCCTACAACAATTAGAATTAGCTGGCGAACTAAGCATTCCATTTACTACTGGTTTATTACTAGGAATTGGAGAGACTGTAACTGACTGGAAAGAAACATTAATAGCGATCGCTAATGTTCAGAAAAAATGGGGTCATATTCAAGAAGTTATTCTACAACCCTACAGTCCTGGCGAGCAACAAATATGGAATGCTCAAGCTTTCGACATCAATTTGTTACCAGATGTTGTAGCGATCGCTCGTCAAATTTTGCCCTCAACTATTACGTTACAAATTCCTCCTAATTTAGTTACAAAACCGGAAATATTATTAGCTTGCATAGAAACTGGTGCGAGTGACTTAGGAGGAATTGGACCCCACGATGAAGTAAACCCTAATTATCCTCATCCCCATTATCAAGCTTTAGCAAAAGTGTTGCACTCCAGAGGATGGCAGCTAATTAAAAGATTACCTATATATTCTCAATATGATGCTTGGTTGCCAAAAGATTTAGGTAATATTGTAAGTAAATGGCGCTACGCGCTACGCGCTAGGGAATAGGCAACAGCTCCGAAAGGCAACAGGCAACCCACCCCTAGCCCCTCCCCCTCCCAGGAGGGGAATAATTGATAATTTATGAATAATAATTGATTTTATCTTTGATTTTTGCCGAATAATTAAAGTTTAAAGCCTCTCCTTTAAAGGAGAAACAAGCGGTCGTTTGCTTCGCAACGCTGACGCGAAACGCTACAGCGGAACGGAGTTCTCTCTTCGGAGCTTCCCGTAGGGTGGGATGGCTCCGAAACCTGCGCCATATCCATGAGACCAACAGAAGAAAAAAATTTCATTATTAGTCAATCCTATCCCTTTTCAAGGAGAGGTAATTATTAATTATTAATTATTAATTATTAATTGTTGAACAGATGTCTAATAGTTATTTAGCCTTCCCTCTTCCCTCTTCCCTCTTCCCTCTTCCCTCTTCCTTCTTCCTTCTTCCTTATCCATGAGACCAACAGAAGAAAAAATTTTCATTATTAGTCAATCCTATCCCTTTTCAAGGAGAGGTAATTATTAATTATTAATTATTAATTGTTGAACAGATGTCTAATAGTTATTTAGCCTTCTCTCTTCCCTCTTCCCTCTTCCTTCTTCCTTCTTCCTTGCAATACCGAGGCTTAAACTTTACTCGAAAAAGATTTACGCAAAAGTAACTTTCGAGGTTGCCCAAATAGTAGGGAACCGAAAGTCCACTCAACTTCTTGTAATCGATAACCAGCTTTATCGTAAAGTCTTCGAGCAGTATAATTATTTTCTAATACATGAAGGTATAACTCACAAAAACCCCATCCTAATACCTGATGCTCACAATAACTTAACAATTTTTGAGCAACTCCTAATTTTCTATAGTTAGCATCAACAGCTAAATTTGATAAATAAGCATACTCAAAATCATCTAAATTATCTAATTGCCAAGATTTGAATAAGAGGACATCCATCCCACTTCGCGAACGCACATCAATTTCCACAGTTCCTACCAAATCTTGTTTTCTAGTATTAGATACATCCCTGGTAGACTCAGTATTTTCGACAACCATAGCAACAAGACATAAATAATGCTCACTTTTTGAACGGATGCGATTGCGTAAATCTTCGTAAATACCTAGTCGTAAGAAAGGACGAACATAACCCATAATTCCTTGACACGAGTAAAAACTATTAGTCAAAACTTCGGTAATACTGTTGATATCTTTTGGTTGAGCAATCCGGATGAAAAAACTAAATTCATTAGACAATTTTTTTTGGGCTTGAGGTTTCAGAAACTTTGATAAACAAAATAAAGGGTTCACAATAAATTTACTAACTATAATCTAAATTCTATATAAAAGGCTAGAATATATGTAGCAGCTGTCTTGAGGTTGTGTAAAAATCTGAAAAAAGGCAACTGCTTAACTAGACAATGGGATTAAAAGTTTAAAGCTAATATATTTTAGGATTTTTGACAAATCTTGTCATTTTTGTAGGCAAAGTGATTTTAGATTAAAAAATGATATTGAGCAGCCTACTACAGCTTTTAGTATATATACTAATCAGGGCGCTAGTTGATAGGTCGAAAGGCCACTAAAAATTTAGTTATGTACAACAAGAAGCAAAAGTCCAAATAATTAAAATTTTCTTAAATTCAGAAAACTTTCTATTGTAGGTAAAAATTGTTTTTATCCTGAATCAAAATCACTAATTATAACATTTTCTCGTCTTTATAAGAAGAGGTAATTATTAATTATTAATTGTTGAAGCATGAGGTACGAAAAACTAGGATTTGAGATTGCTTCCCTGTCGGTCGCAATAGACATCTCCAAAAATCCAAAATAGAATCAATTATCACACATAAATTATCAATTCTTCCCCTCCTGGGAGGGGGAGGGGCGAGGGGTGGGTTCCCTACTGCCTACTGCCTCTTTATAGTGGAGATGTTTAATGACGAAAATACTTTTTAGGTGCGTAAGTCCTAAAACTTTAACTTGACTAAATAGATCGTTACTGCCTTGAAAGCACGGAGAGCGGTGCATGAGTTCTAGAAAAAAACTTAAACCGAAAATTTTGGTTGTCGATGACGAATCAGACAACCTAGACCTTCTTTACCGTACTTTCTACAGAGATTACAAGGTGTTGCGAGCTAAAAGTGGCCTAGAAGCTCTAGAAATTCTAGAAACATCTGAGGAAGTAGCTGTAATTATTTCAGACCAGCGAATGCCCAAAATGAGTGGTACAGAATTCTTGAGTATAACTGCCAACCAATACCCCGATACTATTCGAATTCTTTTAACTGGGTTCACTGATGTAGAAGACCTCGTAGAAGCAATTAACTCTGGTAAAGTCTTTAAATATTTGACTAAACCTTGGAATGCAGAGGAACTCAAAGGATTAGTTAAACAAGCAGTTGACACTCACAATGTCCTCAAGTCTCACACTGACGAATTAAGACGTGCTCTTCAACAAGAGTCTCTACTATATGCAGTTACCAATACTATTCGCTCTGCTCCTAATTATCGGCAGATGCTTCAAAGGATAGTAGAAACTATTGGCCAAATGTTTGAGGTAAGTTTAGCTGTTTGTCGCCCTTTTCAAGATAGTTATAGAGAAGACGAATGGTTTATTTATCAAAATCAAGAAGAGAACTCTCAAAAATTAGCCAACACTGATTCTACGGATATACCAGAAGAAATTTTTGCTCATATTCTCTGGCAAACGACTGATGTGGAAATCATTTTAGATGTCCAAACCGATGAAAGGTTCCAGGGAGAAAGTAGAGAACTGCAACAACGCCGACAAGCTTACCAAGCGGCTAATATTCGTTCTAGTTTAATTGTCCCTCTATTTTCCCGATTAGACTTAATTGCAGTTTTGGCACTGCACCAGTGTGAGGAGATTCGAAACTGGCAAGACCATGAAGTACAACTCCTAATTACGGTTGCAGATCAAGCTGCTTTAGCTCTATCACAAGCTCGTGCTTATGAGCAACTGAGCAGTATTGCTCAAAGAGAAGCTCTGGTTAATACCATCACAACTGCTATTCGTTCTAGTTTAAATCCCCAAGATATTTTTGCTGCTATTACTCAAGAGTTAGGCAAAGCGTTGAAAGTAGATGGTTGTGTTCTCTCTTTGTGGACGGAAACTGATGAATATGTTCAATGTGTAGGATTGTATGATGCCCAAATTCAAGCCTCTATTAGCACTACCAATGAAGCTTCCACTCTTTTAGATAATTATGCTTGCAGGGCAGAAATTCCTGATAACGATCGATCGTCAACTGCAATAGAATTACCTCAGTCATTTGCTCCCATTCGTAGTAATCCTATTTTAATGGAATTGCTAAAAACAAAAAAAACAATAGCAGTTTGCGATCTGAATAGAAATCCGGAATTTAACGAATCTCAACTTTCCTTACGCTCTAATGCTCGCGCTTTGATGGTAGTACCCCTAACTGTTGATGGTCAAATTATTGGTAGTATTTCTCTGCGCCACAATGACGACAGACACCAATGGCAAGCTTCTGAAATTGAACTAGCTGAGGTAGTAGCTTCCCAAGCAGCGATCGCCGTGCAACAATCCAGTTTATACCAAACAACCAGACAACAAGCTGAACGACTAATAGAAGCAGACCGCCTCAAAACAGAATTTTTCCAAAATATCTCCCATGAATTTCGCACCCCTCTGACTTTAACGATCGGTTTGTTAGAAGAAGCAGTTAATTCCAGCAGAGATTTACCTTTAGAGCAAGGAGCGATCGCCCTGCGTAATTCTCGTCGCCTCTTGAGATTAGTTAATCAATTATTAGATTTGCAAAGAATTGATGCTGGAAGAATGCAGCCTTCTTTTCAACCCTGTAATCTTGTAGCTTTCTGTCGCAACATTGTGGAATCATTTACCCCCTACTGTCAGAAAAAGCAACTTCATTTAGTTACAGAATTTAGTGAAAATTGCCCATTAGTTTATCTGGATATAGAAAGATTTGATAAGGTTATCTATAATTTGCTATCAAATGCGATGAAATTTACTCCCGCTGGAGGCACAATTACCATTTCAGTTGAACCAGTTGGGGAAAATTGTCTATTAAAAGTTCAAGATTCTGGAATTGGTATTCGTCAAGAACAAATTCCGTTTTTATTTGAACGATTTCGACAAGCAGAAGGGTCGGCAAATCGTTCTTATGAAGGAAGTGGTATAGGTTTGGCCTTAGTTAAAGAATTAGTAGAACTGCATCATGGCCAAGTAAATGTAGAATCAGTTTATGGTCAAGGTGCTACTTTTGAAGTTTGGCTACAAACAGGAAATAGTCATTTACCTACAGATCGAGTTGTAGAGAAAACTGCTGAATTTAATGCTTCTAAGTTAGCTGTGGAGTTTGCAGATATAGAAGCAGAATTAGAAGAAGCAAAGGAATTACAAGCAGTAGACCAAGCAGAAAATATTGCTCAAGTTAATGGTAATGATGTGGCATTAGCTACTATTTTAGTGGTGGATGATAACCCTGATTTGAGAAGCTATGTATCAAGAATTATGCGGAAATCTAACTTGAATGTAATGTTAGCTAGGAATGGAGCTGAGGGATTTGAAATTTCGCAAACTTATCATCCTCATCTGATTATCACAGATTTAATGATGCCAATTGTATCTGGTCTAGATTTAATCAAAATGATTAGAGAAGAAAAAGAACTGCGAGGAACTCCAATTATTTTATTAACAGCAAAAGCAGATGAAGATACCCGAATTGAAGGGGTAGAAAGAGGAGCTGATGCTTATTTATCAAAACCTTTTAACGAGCGAGAACTTTTGGCAGAAGTCAATAATTTATTAGCTTTGAAAGAGAATGAGCGAAGAGTGCAAGAGTTGAATTCCTATTTAACGGAGTCAGTGCTAAGGCGGTTTTTGCCACCGGAAATGGTACAACGTGCAGCACAGGGAGACTTGGCTTTAGATTTAAGACCAGAACCAAAATTAGTGACAGTTTTGTTTAGTGATATTGTGGGTTTTACTCAGATGTCGAATATTTTGCAAGCGCGTAGAATAGCTGAGTTGTTGAATGAATATTTAACAGAGATGACAAAAGCCATTTTTGCTAATGGTGGTACTGTGGATAAGTTTGTGGGGGATGCTGTGATGGCAATTTATGGTTCACCTGAAGAGTTGACAGCAGATGAACAGGTGCAACGAGCAGTTGCTTCAGCCAGGGCGATGTTAAAAGCTTTAGATAAATTAAATGAACGGTGGCAAAATCTGGGGTTGATTGGCCAGAATGGGGCATCACCAGTGAGGTTTCGTTGTGGTATTCATCAGGGTAATGCTGTAGTGGGAATGTTTGGTGGTGCAGAGCGGTCTGATTATACAGCTATTGGGCCATCAGTAAATATTGCAGCCAGGCTACAGGAAGCGGCAGAGCCAAATACAATTTTGGTATCCCAGACTGTTGCTAACTATGTGGATAGTCTAGAGGTGAAAAAGTATGGTTATCTGAAGTTGAAAGGTATAGATGAAGAGATTTTAGGTTTTGTAGTTAGTCAAGACTCTATAATTTAAAGCTCAGATGGCAGTAAATATAATCTAAAAATTTTTTCTACTGAACTTGTTGCAATTCTAGAAAAGTGTGTTATGGTAAATAAATAAGTGCGGGTATAGTTTAGTGGTAAAACCTTAGCCTTCCAAGCTAATGATGGGGGTTCGATTCCCCCTACCCGCTTACTGGGAAGATAACCAGTTTTCAACCTTTCAGCCTTCTTTTAGATAGCAAATGGACGAAAAATGGACAAGAACTGTACAAAAATGAGTATCAAAAAGCGTATCAAAAAGCGTATCAAGCTGGACAATCAAAAACTGTCGATAATTTGGCCACAAGAAAACTCTTGAATTCTCTCAAATATTCAAGTTTGTCCAAATATTTAAGTAGAAAATATCAGCGTTCCCAGATTAATGAGTACTTTTCCCCTAAATATTGCTTGACTCTACATATTTCTGAGAGTGAAAACTCAATTATGCCTTTTGCGCCCCAAATACCCTTCAATTTCTCCTTGGAAATAGCAACTATTTTGATGAAAGTCTTGCCACAATCTAGGTCAACAAAGTCTCCCGTAAAAATATTAGGTTGAATTGCTTTCTCTATGTTGTCTTTGGCTTGTGCCACCCCCTCTGATTTATATATACTATTAGAGTCACTTGGCATTAACTCTAATGATTGCTGTATCTGGGTTTCACAGTATTCAGTTTGAGAGTCTAAAATCTGCATAATTAGCTCAGATAATGCCTCAGACTTTCCGTTAATGGAGATGTCAAGATAGATGTCCGAAAGCTTGTAAAATCCTTTTCCATTTCGGCGTGTCTGGATGAGTTTGTAGCTAATTTTCTCAAGTATCCGATTGATATATTGGACATTTTCCATTCGGCCTCTTTAGTTAGTTTCAGTGCATTTTTATTGAAGATATTATCACCGTTATCACTGCCACAAACAAACTCAACATCTCTGCTAACAGGAATGTAATTATTCTTGTTACACTCAGTCCAAGGGAAGAATTAATATAGAGATAGTTGCCGAATCTTTTGAATACTTAATAATATGAGCTACTGTTTAAATCCTCAATGCCCAAATCCACAAAATCCTGAAGAAACATTATATTGTCTAGCTTGTGGGTCAAAGTTGTTGCTCAGAGAAAGGTATCGCCCGATTAAACCTATTGGTAGGGGTGGTTTTGGTAGAACTTTTTATGCTGTAGATGAAGATAAACCTTCTCATCCTCCTTGTGTAATTAAACAATTTTTACCTCAAAATACTGGCGATCCAAAAAAAGCTGCCGAGTTATTTCAACAAGAAGCAGTTAGATTAGATGAACTTGGTAAACATCCACAAATTCCAGAATTATTAGCTCACTTTGAACAGGATAGTAATCAATATTTAGTACAGGAATTTATTGATGGTTCTAATCTTGCTCAAGAGTTAACAAAAACAGGTCCTTTTAATGATAATCAAATTAGACAAATATTGAATGAATTATTACCAGTTTTACAGTTTATTCACGAACATAAAGTAATTCATCGGGATATTAAACCAGAAAATATTATTCGTCGTAATTTTCCACCACAAACTACAGGATGGATGAGTAATAATAATCAATTAGTATTAGTTGATTTTGGTGCGGCTAAAGTTATTACTGGAACTTCTTTAATGCAACCTGGAACAATTATTGGCAGTCCGGAATATGTAGCTCCAGAACAAGTAAGAGGTCATGCTATTTTTGCTAGCGATATCTATAGTTTGGGAGTGACTTGTATTCATTTATTAACTCAAGTATCTCCTTTCGATCTATTTGATGTAATGAAAGATAAATGGGTGTGGCGAGATTATTTGAATCAGTCTATTAATAGTATGTTAGCGAGAATTATTGATAAAATGCTGGCAACTAACCCCAAAATGCGTTATCAGTCTGCTGCTGAGGTAATTAAAGAATTAAACCCAGAACAGAAATTCCCTACTCTCCCTAATATTTCTCCACCCACACCATCCCCCACTAGAAGACCAACACCATCTCCTACCCCCACGAGAGCACCAATACCTACATACACACCCATTAGACAAACAACAAATTCTATAACTGCACCACCTCATGTTATTCAACCGACAATTATTCCTCAACCGCAAAAGTCAACTTGGAAGTGTGTATCGACCCTGAGCGGACATTTTGACTCAGTAAATTCAGTAGCATTTAGTCCGAATGGAGAAATTTTAGCCAGTGGGAGTCGGGATAAGACTATTGAAATTTGGGATCTACGTCAGGGAAGACGTTGGTATACTCTTACTGGTCATGGCGACTCAGTACAAACTGTGGCATTTAGTGAGAATGGAGAAATGTTAGCGAGTGGGAGTCGGGATAAGACTATTGAAATTTGGGATATGAACAAAGGTAAACGCTGGTTTACTCTTATCGGTCATTCTGACTGGGTGGATGCAGTAACATTTAGTCCAGATGGTCAGGCATTGGTGAGTGGGGGTAGAGATAAGGCAATTGAAATTTGGAATTTGCAGAAGGCGAAACGATGGTTTACTTTAATTGGACATGAAGACCGGGTTTATAGTGTTGCTTTCAATAAAAATGGTGGGGTATTGGCAAGCGGGGGTCGTGATCGAACAATTAAAATATGGGATTTTCAGAAGGCAAAAGAGTTGTTTACAATTAAAGGCCATTCAGACTGGGTGCGATCGCTTGTTTTCAGTCCAGATGGTGGCACATTAGCGAGTGGTAGTAGGGATGGTACGATTAAGTTATGGCAGGTTTATGGAGGGGAACTTATTTCGACACCTATACAAAATTTGAAATATGGTATGAGTGATGTTTTGTCTGTTGCGTTTAGTCCAAATGGAAAAATTGTTGCGGGTGGGTATCGCAATGGGATTATTAATTTATGGGATGTTGTCACCGGAGAATTGTTGGAAACTCTTGAGGGTCATTCAAGTGATGTATTTTCGGTGATGTTTAGTCGGAATGGTAGGAGTTTAGCGAGTGGGAGTAATGATAAGATGATTAAAATATGGCAGGTTCCTGGGTAATATCAAATCTGGTTGCATTGGTGTAATTAGATTCATAGGGTGGGGAGTGTGGGGAGATAGAGAAAGATGTGGCAATAGCGCTGCTTAATTAAGGTCAATGCTTCTTGAGATTTATCCCCTAATGTTTGCCATTTTAATAGTGCTTCTGCCCATTTTCTAATAGCTTGTAGCTGAGATGGAATTGTTCTTTGCTGGGCAATTTTTTCAACTTGATTAACAAATTGTTGTTTGTTTATCGGTAGCACATTGTTTTTGCTAAACTCTGCTATTATAGATTTTGGGAATATTAAAAAGTAGACAAATAAAATTAAGCTCTCCTGAGGTATTAGTAAGATATTTCTTTTATTTAAGAACACTTACTTATCACCTCCAAACGGCATTAATTATACCATTTTAAAAAAATATTGCTACATTGGCTATTCAAGGTGTTAGGTGTTAGGTGTTAGGTCGTAGGTGGTAGGTATAATAAATAAGAAGTGAAGATTTTTCAATTCCGTTAAGCATCTATATTTTCGTTAAGCATCTATATTTTACTGTAACAATCTTTCTTGAATTTGGTATTAGACATCTCCAGAAAAGAGGGAATAGGGAACGCCGGAGCTGGGAACAGGGAGAAATAATTAATAATTTATGGATAAGAATTGATTTTATTTTGAATTTTCACGCCTATGTCTATTAGACTTCTGGATTATCAACAAGCAAGAAGAAATAAGTAAATATAGCAATGTGCACTGGCATATTTACACATTATTTTTTGTACACCTTTTCGCTTACTGTACTTTGAGCTGGACATTGTAAATACCTGAGCACTCATTGCTATAAGTAAATAAGTAAATAAGTAAAGAAAGAAAGAAAAAGGAAAGATAACTCTGGTGGTGGTGCATTGTAAGAGCTGATTTATAAAGTAAATATTAAGAGCCTAAATTTCTGATAATTAGGTGAGATAAACATTTTAGCTAAGTTTACAAATCAGCTCTAATGGTCGTGCATTGTCCGGCAATGTTTGTGACAAGAACAGTGGGAGCATCTTGCTCCCGTGCCAGGTATTCCTTTTTGCTACATTACTATGCAGGACTACCCTAAGTTTCTAATTGAAAGAATCTAATATCATGTCCAGATAAGAGCGTGATAAAAAAACTTTCTCCTTTTCCTGCTCTTCTTTCTTGCTTCTTTCTTCCCTCCTGACTCCTGACTTCTGACTCCTGATTCCTCCATTAAGTATTCAACCAGAGGCGTTGGTGAATTAAGGTATGATTTGAGAAATTCGCGATCGCTAATTAGTCAGAAAAATTATGGAATGTCCAGAATGTCAATCAACTCACATCAATAAAAATGGCCAAAAAAAAGGAAAGCAAAAC
>JAAHGF010000067.1 GCA_010672585.1 Okeania sp. SIO1I7
CCTCCGTGTCCGTTTAACTTCTCCGAGTGCCCCTCGGCGACTTGATTAAACAGTTACAGCAATCTTCACCTTGATTTTTGGCCTGAGCAATATTTGTATGTTAACAGATTATCTGTAAAACCGCTCTTATTGATTGGTTTTCCCATCTCTGTGCTCCCCTGCGGGAGAGCGCGGGTCAAGGGCCAACGTTGAGATAAATAAATAGGGAGTAGTTAAGAGTTAGGATTTACAAAAGTTATAGAAGACGTGGTCATTCATACAGCAGATTACGGAAAAATGAGGTACAGAGTAGATGATGAAAATCTTGTAGTGCGGGCATCTTGCCCGCGATAGGTGTACCTCATAACAACGGAAAGCGCTGTAATTGATAGGAGCAATTATTAATTATTAATTATTAATTATTAATTATTAAACATCCATCTCAGACTGCGACGCATTCCTTCTTCTAAGTCGATCGTGGGTTGATAATTTAGCTGTCGTCGCGCTTTAACAATTGAGCAGGCAATAGTTTTGTTCATCTCAGAAAGTACATGAATTTTTTGGTGATAAACCCCTATTGCTTGCAAACTCCCGTCTACCAGCAGCGCTATTTCGCTGACAAAACTAGGTAGCTTCAGGCGCGTGTGGCGACAAATTTGCTCGAATTCTGTTTCTAACAGATTTTCAATGGTGTCAACCACTTCATTCATCGTGTAAGGTCGCTCATCTGCTATCCAGTAGGTTTCACCCTTAGCTGTGGGAGTAATCCCTGCCAGAATCAGACCTTGACAGAGATTATCAGTATAAGCCATCGACCGCAAATTGTTTCCATCACCAACAATTGGGCACTTGCCAGTTCTAATCATTTCAAAAAACAGTGTTTGGCGTGGTGGCTGATAGGGACCGTAAAACCAAGGCGCACGGATAATAACGGTTTCAAGTTTTCCAGCATCAAAAAATGTTTTAATAGCTAGCTCCATCTGCATTTTGGATCGTCCATACCCCATGTATGGGTTATAGGGAGAACTTTCATCAAATAGATGGTCATAATGAGGGTTACAACCACAGGGAGAGTTAGAAGACATTACCACTGCTCGTTTAACCGATGCACGATGGGCGGCTGCTAGAAGATTCTCAGTTCCCCTAACGTTTACCTGATAAAATTCATCAGTTTTTTTAGGATGAATTATCCCGGCAGTATGAAACAAAATCGGGCCTTGGGTTCCCTGAAAAAAGCGATCGCAATCTTCTGGGTTACGCAGGTCTCCCGATACCACTTCTATCCGTTTTGAAAGGGTTTTGAGAGGTTTCTCGTCAGTACCTGGTAACACAAAGCAGCGAATTGTGAGGTCTGGCTGTGGATATCGCAGGGCTTCACAGTCTGGTAGTCCTGCAACCAATGCCTTAACTAGACTATATCCTAGCCAGCCATTAGCTCCCGTTACTAAAACTAAAGGTGTGTCAAAATTCATAAGTCTAGCTTTCTTCTAAAAAATGTAAAGCATTTCGTCTGGCAATAGCCATCAAAGTTCCTTGAGGATTCACTCCTGGAGCAGTGCAGAGCAAACTAGCATCAGCTACATAGAGATTTTCCTGTCTGTGAACTTTACCAAAGGAGTTTGTAGCACATAAGTCTAGGTTTTCTCCCATAGGGCAAGATGAAAACAAGTGAACAGTCATCAAACTGGTATCTGAGGGAAGTTGTTGGGGTAGCTGGTCTATCTCAGCTACTTTAATCAATCTGGTTGCGTTTGGTAGCAGTGGGAAGAGGGCTTTAGCTTTGGCAGCTATTAGCAAACGACACAGATTTTTTAAACCACTAGCTAGTACCTTCAAATCATCAGAGGGCAGATTATAACGCACCAACGGATCGTCAAAGCCTGGTAAACAACGAACAGTACCTCTACCAGTTCCCACCAGTGAGACATAGTAGATGTTCATATTTTGCCAGTACCGATCAACCTCCTGGGTGTACTCAGGGTAATCGACCATGGCTAGCTGTAGGTAGGGCAGGGAACTTATAGACCCTCCAAAACTTAGCTGCGGTGCAAACTCTTTAACCTGATGGACGGCTACATCCAATTGTGCAGAGCTAACGGGTTCTGAAAATTGAGCAACAACTTTGACAGTGGGGTGCATCTGTAGGGCGTTGCCTATATTCCGAGTGATACCACTACGGCGTAGCAGTGCTGGTGTGTGTACTGCTCCAGCAGCGATAAACACTGTTTTAGCAGTTATCTTAATTTGGTACGGCGAGGGGCTATTTGTGTAACGTCCCTGTAGCACCCAGCGATCGCCCTGACGACGGAGGATTTTAATTTTAGTGTTGGCTAGAATTTTCCCCCCCGCGCGCAGCATCTCAGGTACATAGGTTTTCGTCATAGATTGCTTAGTTCCCTTTGAGGAAACACCAGAGTCGTTGGTTGGCTCGTACTTAAACCAACGCGGTACTTCCTGAGACTCCCAACCAAGCTGAGTTGCTCCTTCCTGCAATTTGAGAGAAGCTAGGGAAGGTTTACCGGGTAGGTAGCTAACGCTAACGGCATTTTCGCAGGCTTCATAGTGGGGAGCAAGTTCTGCTTCTGTCAGATTTTGCACTTTAAATTTTTCTCGCCAGTGAGCCAAAACAGAGGAGGGAGTGCGGTGATAGAGTCCGCTATTGACTTCACTGCCACCACCGACACACCGTCCCTCAACGTACTGGATTTTGGGAGCGCCAAAAGCAACAGTAAGGCCGCGATTTCGATATTTTTGCACCATCTCTTCCTGAGAAAAGGGATTGCATGATTCTAAGGGCAAATAAGGACCTTCTTCAATGAGTAAAACGTCGAGTCCAGCTTTGCGAAGGGTTGCAGCGGTAACAGCGCCACCTGGACCTGAGCCAACAATGGCAACTTCAAAGTTTAAAGCAGTATCTGGCTCAGTGATAATGTTGTGTTCCCACACTGTCATGTCAATTTTTCCTTGCTTGCGTAATAACTGAATATGGTTAAGCTTTCGTAAAATCGCATCAGGTCACGACAAACTTTCAGGGGTGAAATTTTCCAAGCGGCGATCCTTTCTACTCGGATAGTTGATGGGAGTTGATGAAATCTTTTGCCTGCTCTAATGATTGACCACAAATCAAAAATAGCTGTGAGGATAAGCAGCGGTAGTTTTAGGTAGTCAGGCATATTTCTATGTTGTGCTTTGACAAACTCAACAACTTGATTGTTAGGGAAGTGTAACAGGGTCTGATGTTCGTTGGAGTGCTTCTCAATAAACGTGTAACAAAGGGCAGATATGGTTGATTCAAAATTCATTATTATTAGAAAAGAGGGAATAGGAAATAGGGAATAGAGAAGAATAATTGATAATTTATGGATAATAATTGATTTTATTTTTGATTTTTGGAGATGTCTATTGGTTCTATAGAACCCCTGAGTGGATCTATTATAGAACCCATTTGAGATCTATATAATTATGGTAGTCAAGTCTTTTCGCGCATCAGTTTTGAGGAACAATCTGAAGAAGGAGTGTTGAATTTTTTATATTATTTCTCCCCACATCTACCCTCTACCCTCTACCCTCTACCCTCCTGTCTCCTGTCTCCTGTCTCCTGTCTCGTAATCTGTTTCACCCCTGGGTCTACTAAATAACGCCTTGGCTGTTGAGCCATAGTATAAAAGTAGATGTTAGTAGCCAACTAATTATTGTATATTGAATCTGCTCATCGGACAGTAAAATCAGATCTGGAACTTCTGTCTTGCGATTGACTACCTTGAAGTTTTCCGGATATTTCTGTAGCTGATGAACCTCTGCTGTGGAGTCACTTAAGAGCTGATATCGGAAGATACCGTACAGAACAAATGGCAAGGTAATGCTCATCCAAGGAGTTGGTACCTCACAAAAATTAGAACTGGAATTCAAACCACAACTCCAAATTGCATAGCTCATAACTGCTCCTGTTGCTACAATGCTTTCCATACGATTTAGCAGTGGTAAGGAATATACTTTGAGAACCTCACGGGTACTGACTTTTCCTTTTAGTTGCAAATGTTGCAACTCTGCCTTGCGCTTCTCGATCGCCAAAAACAGGGCAAGCATTGCTGTAAATATCAAAAACCATGGGGATGGGTATATATTGCTGACAACAAATCCAGCGCCAGCTCTGAAAACAAAACCACTAGCAATACAAGCTATATCCAATAGTGGCATTTGTTTAAGCTTGAAATTGTAGGCAACCTGGATGAGAGAGTAACAGGTCAGCACTGCTCCCAGGGATAAGCTATAACACCAGCTAAAGCCAAGGGATACTAACAAGAACAAACTGGCCATAGCTACAGCAATGGGCACAGTGACATACCCCGCTGCAATCGCCCGATTGCACTTAACTGGATGCTGACGATCTGACTCTATGTCTCTCACGTCGTTGAGCAGGTAAAAACTGCTAGATGTTAGACAAAACAGACTGAATGCTATTATAGTAGAGGAAAAAGAACTTAGATCTATCTGAAAAGCCAAAAGTGGTGCAGCAAAGACCAACAAGTTTTTTGTCCACTGGTTAGGTCTTAATGCCATCAAATAAGCTTTCAATGTCCCATCCTTGAAATCAAGATTAGAATTACAAGTCATTATCTTCAACTATTCCCATTATTTAAAAGTTAACATGGCAAAGAATAATAAATCAACGATAATTGATATTATCTTAACCTTTCTTACTTTGGCTTCAAATTTATCCCCTAGCTTTAATTTCATACTTTCAAGTCAGCAACGCCAATTTTATTAATAAAATCTTAATAATCAGCACATTTGCTCAAAACCCAAAAATTAATTTTTCTAATGTGTCATATTTAGTGTAAAAATGAAACCAGATACAATAGATTTCTTGCAAAAGTAAGTCAAAAGTTAAAAGTTAAAAGTTAGAAGTTAAAAGTTAAAAGTTAAAATTATAGCAAGGAACGAGTTGGTTAAAACATAAATTGATGATGAACCTGAGACAGAGAAAAGCTTTTCTCACTGTTCCCTGTTCCCTGCTATAAGAGAAATTGACAACTGATAACTGATAACTGATATGTAGATACAGTTGTTAAATTACGATAAACCATGAACATACAGACAGTTGCAACACAACCTTTTAGTGACCAAAAACCAGGCACTTCAGGACTCCGCAAAAAAGTACCAACCTTTAAACAACCCCACTATCTAGAAAACTTTATTCAGTCTATCTTTGATAGTCTAGAAAACATTGAAGGTCAAACATTTGTGCTTGGTGGTGATGGTCGCTATTACAACCGTCAGGCGATCCAAATAATTCTGAAAATGGCTGCCGCTAATGGAGTGGGTCGAATGTTAGTGGGTCAGGGTGGTATTCTTTCTACCCCTGCTGCTTCCTGTATTATTCGTAAAAATAAAGCCTTTGGTGGTATAATTCTTTCCGCCAGTCATAACCCAGGTGGACCAGAAGAGGACTTTGGTGTTAAGTACAATATTAGTAATGGTGGCCCCGCTCCGGAAAAGGTAACGAGTGCCATTTATGAACGTAGTAAAGTTATAGATAGCTACAAAATAATGGAAGCTGCGGATATTAATTTAGACCAATTGAGCAGTCATCAGTTGGGGGAAATGACTGTGGAAGTTATTGACTCTGTAGCAGACTACGCTGAGTTGATGGAATCATTGTTTGATTTTGCTAAAATATCAGAACTACTCAAGTCTGGTAAGTTTCGGATGTGTATGGACTCATTACACGCTGTTACTGGAGGTTATGCTAAAGATATTTTTGAGCAACGGTTAGGTGCTCCCGCAGGTACAGTGCAAAATGGTGTGCCTCTGGAAGATTTTGGTGGTGGACATCCAGACCCGAATTTGGTATATGCTCACGACTTAGTAGAAGTCATGTTTGGAGATAATGCTCCTGACTTTGGTGCTGCTTCTGATGGAGATGGCGATCGCAATATGATTTTAGGCAAAAATTTCTTTGTGACTCCTAGCGATAGTTTGGCAGTATTGGCGGCTAATGCTAAGTTGGTTCCTGGATATAGTTCTGGTTTGGCGGGTATTGCACGATCGATGCCAACTTCGGCAGCACCAGACCGAGTAGCTGAGAAGATGGGTATTGACTGTTATGAGACTCCCACTGGTTGGAAATTTTTTGGTAATTTGTTAGATGCGGACAAAGCTACTCTTTGTGGTGAGGAGAGTTTTGGTACAGGGTCTAATCATGTGCGGGAAAAAGACGGACTTTGGGCTGTTTTATTCTGGTTGAATATTTTAGCAGCACGGCAAGAGTCTGTAGAAAATATTGTTAAGGAACACTGGAAAATTTACGGTCGCAATTATTATTCTCGCCATGACTATGAAGGGATAGAAACAGATAAAGCTAATACTTTGATGGGAAATTTGCGTTCCCTATTACCTTCTCTTCCAGGAAAGCAATATCCTCAATATGAAGTGAAATATGCTGATGATTTTAGCTATACTGACCCGGTAGATGGTAGTGTTAGTGCAAAGCAGGGTATTCGTATTGGTTTCACTGATGGTTCTCGCATTGTGTTCCGACTTTCAGGTACAGGTACTCAAGGTGCAACTCTGCGGTTATATGTAGAAAGTTATGAGCCAGATGCTAGCAAACATGACGAAGATACTCAAGCAGCATTATCTCCTCTGATTAGTCTAGCAGACGAAATAGCTCAAATTAAAAATCTGACAGGTAGGGAAAAACCTACTGTAATTACCTAGCTTAACTTCCCTGGCGGGAAGTCGCGCGCTCTCGGTCAGGGGAGCGTCGTATGGGAAAGCCAAGGCCAAGAGTCGGATACCTCCACAAATAAAACCTTCCTATACCCTTGACAAGCTAGGAGGTATGCATGTTATTATCAAGGTTAAAACAGGGGGAGGACATCACCTCTGTCAAAGCAGCGGTCATTTTTTTATGACTGAAGAGTCCCGGGTTGTCGCGCTATGCGCAACGTCGGGAGTATGTCAAGAAGGTAGAAGAATTACCTAAAAATTGTGGTATAAAGCCTCCCCCTTTTAAGGGGATAAAAGCGGTCGTTTGCTTCGCAACGCTGACGCGAAACGCGACAGCGGAACGGAGTTCTCTCTTCGCAGCTTTTAGAAGGGTGGGATGGCGAGGTTTCCTCGCCATATCCAATCGACCAAGAGAAGAAAAAATTTCATGATTAGTCAATCCTATCCGTTTTCAAGGAGAGGTAATACCATTTCTCAAAAAGAATGCTATATCTTATTGGGCGAGGACCCACCCCTAACCCCTCCCAGGAGGGGAAGTGTGGGAAGTGTGGGAGGTGTGGGGAGAGGAAAAGAAGGAAAAATCTATACTAAACAACTAATAATTGTCAAAAACAAACTTTTAATCTTGGTAACTATTTGACTGCTGAAGTATAGCATTACTTTTGGTAATTGGTATAATTCTAAATTCTTAATTCTAAATTCTTAATTCTTGAACCCATCCCACAAAGAGCCAAAACTCTATCCTTAAGGACTGGGTTTACAGCGGTTTTAATTTCGGTAAACCACTATAGGGGCTAACGGCCATTAGCTCCTACAGGGTTTTGGTTGTGACGTGATATCATGTCCGGTAGCATCGGTATTGTATACTATAAGGTAGGCAACAGGCAACAGCTCAAAAAGCTAGTATTTTGGGCTGACTATGGCAGCAAAATCATTCTGACAATTCTTACTCCTACCTCCTCACTCATTCCCCGTTCTTCCTGTCTCCTGTCTCCAGTATAGCTGTCTCCTACCCCTAAAAAGCACTTAATCACAAAATATCTTGAGAAAAGTGATCGCTTACCCAACACAGGCAGCTTAAATAGGGCTCGCCGATCAAATATCAAAGTATTGATAAATAAAGGTTTGAGCATTTTGAATCGCGAATTGCAGTGCGCCTGTTTCAGTTGAAAACGCTCAAAAAGCTAGTATTTTGGGCTGACTATGGCAGCAAAATCATTCTGACAATTCTTACTCCTACATCCTAGCTCATTCCCGGTTCTTCCTGTATCCTGTCTCCAGTATAGCTGTCTCCTACTAAAAGACTTTTGAGCACAAACCCTAAATAGCTATCATTTTTTATCTATTCCATCTGCTCGTTGGCATTCGAGATGGTCTGCAAAAGACTCGAAAGAGTCAAAGCATCGGTGTATGAGAGCGACTGCTTCCCGATATGTATTCTCGTCAAACTCAATGTTATGCAGCTCCTCTTTTTCATCTTGATAAATCTTGTGGTTCATTTCAATTTCCTGATGGGAACTAGCAAAGTACTGTAGGGACTGGTCATGGCCACAACGCTGGACTAGATCGACTAGATACTTGAAGAACACGTTTGCTGTTGCTTCTAAGACCAATGGGAATATAATCCGAATTCTGTCATCGCTAATATGTAAAAGATCGCCGATAAGTTGATAAGCAAAGTCTCGCACGGGTTGGTGAGCGCCTCCGAACAGCCAGGGGACATCCCGTTTGCAATTCAGTTGTTCAACATCAAGTAAATACCATTGCTCATGTCCTGCGTCTTCTGCCATCAAACTTGCTGCCACTTTTTTGAGGACAGAGTCGGAAATTAGCTGATGAGTGAGCCGTAGCATATCTTGGAATGTAAAGATGAAGAAGTAAAAGTGGGGAGCAATAGCTTGCAGAGCATCAATCTGGGAAGAATTATCAAGGGCTTTAAAAAGTGGTTGACTTTCGAGTTTCTTCTGCCGCTCCTCAATAATATTCTGCACATCTTCTATCGTCCATCGTTTTTTTTGTGTGATAGTTTCTGCAAGTTTAGGGCTAACTGATGAGTAAGATTGGAGTTGTTGGTTCAATTCTTGCTTGGCTGTAATGTTGTGCATTGTCTTCATGAAAGGTATCTAGAAATAAATAATTTTTAATTTTGAAAAGTCAGTTTAGTTCAAAGACAGAGTAATGGTTATATTTTGTTGCCTTTTGGCTTTTTGAATAAAACTGGAATTATACAACGATGAACTATACACTATACTAATCATAAAAGAAGCTTCTGGTACGGGAAATATGAAATTTTCTCTCAATGGTGCTTTGACTATTGGTACTTTAGATGGTGCAAATGTGGAAATTCGCCAGGAAGTGGGAGAGGAAAATTTCTTCCTGTTTGGGCTAACAATTGAAGAAGTCCAAGAACTGAAGGCTAATGAATATAATCCCAGGGATTACTATAACTCTAATCCTTAGTTAAAATAGGAGATACATAGTTATGTTAGAACCAGCAAAAACTGTAGAGTTATTTCACAAACATCTAGATCAAAAAACTTTTGCACCAGGAGATGTAATTTTTGAAGATGGGCAAAAAGCTGATGTAATGTATGGAATTATGGAAGGAGTTGTCGAATTATTTGTTAATGGTAAAGTTGTGGAAACAATTAAAAAAGGTGATGTTTTTGGTGAAGGAGCGCTAGTTCACGAGGAACATACTCGAGCTTCTACTGCTATTGCTAAAACAGAGTGTAAATTAGCTTATCTTGACCAAGAACGCTTTTTATTTGTAGTTCAAGAAACACCTTTATTTGCCCTGTCTGTAATTCGGAGTTATTCCAATCGTCTTCGCAAGCTGAAGCATTCTATCTAGTTATTAAGCTATTTATCATAAACTTGGTAAATACTTTAAATAATTTTAGTTACGAGTTTTTCAACTTAACTGTATGCTCTTAACAATAATATATTTGAAAAATTGAGAGTGTATGTTAAGGCACAGAAATCCAGAAGTTAATCTGGTAAGTTATCCATAAAGTCAAACACAAAACTAACGTACTGATAATTTCATCCATTCCATGATGAATTAAAAATTTGTTCTGATATAATACTGAGGTGGTAATTAACTACAAATACTCTGAATGAGCAAGAAAAAACTAAAATTAGACATTGGCGATTATTCAGTCTCTAAACTGGTAACTGAACTGCACGAATACTTTAGAAATTCTCAAGCCTATTATGAAGTAATGCAGGGATAAATTATTAGGTAAACTAAGAACTTCAGATAATACTAAATAAGAAGGAGAATTAACTGAAGAAATGAAAAAAGTTACTAAGAAAATGTCTTTTTTTGGCTATCTAAATGATGTTATCTCGGCTGCAGATAGATTAGTTCATGCTCAAAGTATGGTATCAGAAATGGCATTGGATGAAGATTTGTATGGGAAATAGTAGAAAATTAGTGCAAGTAGCCTTGTCCTAGTCTGGAAATATATTTTTGAATATTTTTAGCAGAAATAGTAAAAAGTCCCGCTAATTCCAGTAAAGAAAATCATATGGAATAGAGACCCATGCTATAATAGGTAGTGCATTGCCAGGTGTATAAACAGCAACTCCCCATGGAAGTTGAATAATCTCGCAGTATCACGCCATGGGCAACATCGGGAATATGTCAAAAATATATTGAATGCTAGGAAATGATCGACTAAATCAAAAGTAAGCAACTTAATTCTTAAACGGAGAAATAAATGGCTAAGAATTTACTCGAACAATTACGAGAAGTAACCATCGTTGTTGCGGATACAGGCGATATTCAAGCAATTGAAAAATTTCAACCACGGGATGCTACTACTAATCCCTCATTAATTACTGCTGCAGCTCAGATGCCACAGTATCAGGAAATTGTGGATGAAACCTTGAAAAAGGCAAGGGAAGAGTTGGGAACAGATGCTACTCCTTCTGATGTAGCAAATTTAGCATTTAAGAGACTGGCAGTTGCTTTTGGACTGAAGATTTTACAGATTATTCCAGGGCGAGTATCTACAGAAGTTGACGCACGACTATCCTACGATACAGAATCAACAATAGCTCAAGGACGAGATTTAATCGCTCAGTATGAAGCAGCAGGAGTCTCTCGCGATCGCATCTTGATAAAAATCGCTTCTACCTGGGAAGGTATCAAAGCAGCAGAAGTATTAGAAAAAGAGGGTATTCACTGCAACTTAACCCTACTCTTTGGTCTGCATCAGGCGATCGCCTGTGCTGAAGCTGGCGCAACTCTAATTTCTCCTTTTGTAGGTAGAATTTTAGACTGGTACAAAAAAGAAACTGGGCGAGACTCTTATCCTCCTGCGGAAGACCCCGGTGTATTATCTGTGACTCAAGTCTACAATTACTACAAGAAATTTGGTTACAAGACTGAAGTCATGGGAGCTAGTTTCCGCAACATTGGTGAAATCACAGAATTAGCAGGTTGCGACTTGTTAACTATTTCACCTGGTTTGTTGGGTGAGCTAGAATCAACTACAGGGGACCTACCGACGAAACTTTCTGTTGAGAAAGCGGCTCAGTCTGATGTAGAAAAAATTGCATTAGACAAAGAAACGTTTGATAAGATGCACGCTGAAAACCGGATGGCATCTCAAAAACTGGATGAAGGCATTAAAGGTTTCTCCAAAGCATTAGAATCATTGGAAAATCTGTTGGCAGAACGCTTGACTCGTCTAGAGGGAGTCACTCATGCAGCAGAAGATATTTTCCATATCTATGACCTAGATGGTGATGGTTTCATCACTCGTGAAGAGTGGGCAGGAACTGATGCTGTATTTGATGCTCTAGATATCAATCAGGATGGTAAAATTTCTCCAGAGGAAATGGCATCTGGTTTAGGAGCTGTGTTCCAATTAGCTAAGGTTTAGTTGTTAAAAAGCATTTCCTGACGGAATGCTCCGCAAACAGCATTATAAAATTAAACGACAAGCTAGAAGTCGGGGATTTAAACCCCAGCTTTTAGCGTGCTGAAAGCTGAGTCCTGTTTGCAGAGCATTCCGGAACGGAAAATGCTGATAGCTAGTTATATTATGTCCGGTTGAATAGTTATAAATAAACGATGATGGAGTCCTCAGGAGTCATATCATGTCCGGTTGAACAGTTATAAATAAATAACGACGGAGGAGTCAGTCCTCAGGAGTCAGGAGGGAAGAAACAAGAGTAAAGAGAAACTTTTTTTGATCACTAATTATCCGGACATGATATTACTTCCTCTTTCTAAGTCAAATGAAAAAAAAAGAGTCAAAACCCCTACAATTATTCAGATGGAAGCCGTTGAATGTGGTGCTGCTGCCCTCAGTATCATCCTCGCTTACTACGGTCGCATTGTACCTCTAGCCAAACTCCGGCAAGAATGTGGAGTTTCCCGCGACGGCAGCAAAGCATCCAAAATAGTTGGTGCTGCCAGAAATTACGGAATGGAAGCAAATGGTTTCAAAGCAGAAACCCTCGAGCAACTTGACGAACTATCTCCCCCCTACATTGTATTTTGGGAATTTAATCATTTCTTGGTCGTAGAAGGATTTAACAAACATCAAGTTTTCCTCAACGACCCTGCTACCGGACCTCGCAAAGTTTCCTGGGATGAATTTGATGAAGGCTTTACCGGAGTTATCCTCACTATTGAACCTGGAGAGGAATTTGAAAAAGGCGGTCGTAAACCAAGCATGATCCCATTATTATATCAAAGACTCCGACCATCTTTAGGGGCAATAATTTATTGTATCATCGCAGGCTTTCTGTTAGTAATTCCCGGTTTGATAGTACCAGTATTTAGCCAGATATTTGTTGATAATATTCTTGTAGAAAATCGTACCAACTGGTTGCGCCCCCTAGTTTTGGGAATGACGATCGCCATGATATTACAAACTTTACTGACTTTATTACGACTACGCTACCTGAGAAAATTAATGATTAAATTATCTGTAGGGATGTCTAGTCAGTTTATGTGGCATATTCTGCGACTACCAGTAGGATTTTATGCCCAAAGATATGCTGGAGAAATTAGCGATCGTGTCAATATCAATAATGAAGTTGCTCAGGTGCTTTCCGGACAGTTAGCGACTACAGTTATTGATACAGTAATGATAGTATTTTATGGGTTGGTGATGTTTGCCTACGACCGCGTACTAACTTTAATCGGAATTAGCTTTGCTGCGGTGAATATCTTGGCTTTGCAGTGGGTATCTCGGCAACGGGTAGATGCCAATATGCGATTAGTACAAGACGAAGGTAAACTTGCGGGGGCAAGTATTGCGGGGTTGCAAAGTATGGAAACCCTAAAAGCATCGGCGCTGGAGTCAGACTTTTTTTCTCGGTGGTCTGGATATTATGCGAAAACTGTGAATACTCAACAACAGTTGGAAGTGACAAACCAAGTTTTAGAGATTTTACCAACATTTTTATCATCCCTAACATCAGTATTGGTATTAGTCGTAGGTGGTTTGCGAGTCATGGAAGGGGAGTTGAGTATTGGAATGTTGGTAGCATTTCAGAGTTTAATGTTAAGTTTTCAGCAACCTGTGAATACTTTGGTTGGTTTTGGCAGCACTCTCCAGGAATTAGAGGGAGATTTGAATCGACTTAATGATGTATTGAGCAATGAGACCGAGGCAGAAGGCAGGAGGCAGAAGGCAGAAGAGGAGGCAGAAGGCAGGAGGCAGGAGGCAGAAGGCAGGAGGCAGAAGGCAGAAGAGGAGGCAGAAGGCAGGAGGCAGGAGGCAGGAGGCAGGAGGCAGAAGGCAGAAGAGGAGGCAGAAGGCAGGAGGCAGGAGGCAGGAGGCAGGAGGCAGGAGGCAGAAAATATCAGTTATAAGGAGGCAGAAGGCAGGAGGCAGGAGGCAGGAGGCAGGAGGCAGGAGGCAGAAAATATCAGTTATAAGGAGGCAGAAGGAGCAGAGAAGACAGATATTGGTGAGACTTCACAACTAACAAAACTCAAGGGTTATGTAGAATTGCGGAATATTACATTTGGCTATTCACAGGTAGATCCACCTTTAGTCATAGATTTGAATTTGTCGTTGCAACCAGGGCAAAAGATAGCATTAGTTGGTGGCAGTGGTTCGGGAAAATCGACGATCGCTAAATTAATTTGTGGTTTGTATCAACCGTGGGAGGGAGAAATTTTGTTTGATGGTGTTCCCAGAGAAGATATTTCCCCTACAGTATTAACTAATTCTCTGTCGATGGTGGAACAGGAAATATTTTTATTTGGTGGCACGGTGCGGGATAATTTAACTTTGTGGAACCCGACGATATCAACGACTCAACTGATGAAAGCTTGTCAGGATGCTGTTATCCATGAAGCAGTGATGGCACTTCCTGGTGGATACGATGGTGAGTTATTGGAGGGAGGAGCAAACTTAAGTGGGGGTCAAAGACAGAGGTTAGAAATTGCTCGTGCTTTGGTAAATAATCCTACAATATTAGTAATGGATGAGGCAACGAGTGCTTTGGATGCGGAAACAGAGAAAATGATTGTTGATAATTTGCAGAGTCGGGGGTGTAGTTGTATTATTGTGGCGCATCGCTTGAGTACTATTCGTGATTGTGATGAGATTATTGTTTTGGAATATGGCGAGGTGGTGCAGCGAGGCACTCATGAGGAAATGTTGCAGGAAGAGGGAGTATATCAGGAGTTGATTAGTTCTAAGAGTTAATGAGTGGAGGAATGGGGAGATGGGGACCCACCCGCGGGTCCCTCCCCATCTCCCCATCTCCCCATCTCACCTACTCCCCATCTCCCCATCTCCCATCTGCCTTCGTTCAATAGGTTGACAGAGAATAAAATAAGCGTTAAGATGTAAAAACTTTATCCTAGCTTCCCTGTGATTATTAAATTTTTATTTCAGGACTTACGCATAACTACTACAGATAGTAGGGATTAACGGCCGTTAACCCCTACAAATGGTGCATCATATCAAATCCGGTTATACAGTAATCACACCATTCAATGAAGTCAAAAGTCAAAAGTTAGATTATATCTAAAATCCGGTTATGTGGAATCCGGATAATTTAGTTGATGAAAAACTTTGTACCTTCTCAGCTTATTCTTTACCTTCTTCCCTCTGCCTTCCTTTTGTAGATACGATAAGTATTTAACCGGATAATTAATAATTAATAATTAATAATTAAATAATTCAGGTTTAAAGCCGACCCTTTTAAGGGGAAAAAAGCGGTCGAGAGATGGCGAGGAGATCTCGCCATCTCTAATCGACCAAGAGAAGAAATAATATTTCCTTATATTCAATTCCATAACGGTTTTAACCTTCTTGTAATTATCAATTATCCATTATCAATTATCAATTAATGAACGGATTCTATATCATTTCGTCTTTCGCGTAAACCCTGTATTTGAGAAATAAATCAGGCGTTGCTGATTCTGGGTATGATGCAAGCCCCCCTAACCCCCCAATTTTGGGGGGATAAAACTCTAAAAGTCCCCCAATTTTGGGGGATTTAGGGGGCTTGAGTAGAACCAAACAATCGTGCATTCATACTTCAATTCAGCAACGCCATAAATCAATTATTTGCAGAGCTTGAATAATTCATTTATAATTATTATGCTTAACTTAACTAATTATCAACAAACCAACCAAATTTATCTCGGAACTCGTACTCTTGTCTACAAAGCAGTCCGAGAAAGCGATCGCCAACCTGTTATAGTTAAAGTTCTACGCAACCCTCACCCAAATTTCAATGAGTTACTCCAATGGCGCAACCAATACACAATTACCCGTTATCTGGAACATTCTGCCATTGTTCGACCTCTTGCCCTAGAATACTATGGTCATGGTTATGCTCTGGTGATGCCTGATGACGGTGGACTATCACTATCTGAGTATTGGCAAACATCGGACCCAAACCTAGTGGATTTTTTCACCATTGCCATCCAACTAACTGAAGCTCTGCATTATCTTAGCAAACAACGCATCATCCACAAAGACATAAAACCCGCCAACATCCTGATTCACCCGCAAACTAAGCAAATTAAGCTGATAGACTTTAGCATCTCCAGTTTACTACCAAAAGAACAGCAGCAACTGATCAACCCCAATATTCTAGAAGGGACTCTTGCCTACATTTCTCCAGAACAAACCGGACGGATGAATCGAGGTATTGACTACCGTACTGATTTTTATTCTCTGGGGGTGACGTTTTTTGAACTCCTGACTGGGAAGTTACCCTTTGAAACCAACGATTCTATGGAATTAGTGCATTCTCATATTGCTCAAGCAGTGGAGTTTCCTGCAAGCAGCGAGCAGTTGGAAATTCCGGCAATGCTCAAGAAAGTGGTGCTTAAGTTAATGGCAAAAAATGCCGAGGAGCGCTATCAGAGTGCTTTGGGTTTGAAACACGATATAGAGCGATGTCTGGAGCAGTGGAAAGCCACAGGAGAAATTACCCAGTTTGAAGTTGGGGAGCGGGATGTGTGCGAGCGCTTTATTATCCCGGAAAAGCTCTACGGAAGGGAAAAAGAAGTTCAAACTTTACTCAATTCTTTCGAGCGTGTAGTGGGTGGTGCAAGGGAACTAATGCTCGTAGCAGGATTTTCCGGAATTGGGAAAACTGCTGTAGTTAACGAAGTTCACAAACCCATAGTTAAGCAACGAGGCTATTTTATCAAAGGTAAATTTGACCAATTTAATCGTAATATTCCCTTTTCTGCTT
>JAAHGF010000068.1 GCA_010672585.1 Okeania sp. SIO1I7
TTTGCCATTCTGAGTCACTCATATCACTTGGGTATGGTTGACGTTGAGGGTTGGCGATCGCAGGTAGACGACTCATTAGTTATAAAATGGAGCAAGTATAGTAAAGAATAACACTATATTCACTTATGACTTAACTTTCTTTAGATTTACTTTATAAATCAGCTCTTAATACTGTTGATAGCCCCAAATATTTTTGTAGGGACGTTCCATGGAACGTCCTATTTTCGGAGATGTCTAGTAGTAATAATTAATCATTAACTACATCTTCACAGTCACAGTCTTAGTCTCTGTATACTGCTGTAAACCATACTCTCCCAACTCCCGACCAATACCAGACTGCTTAAAACCACCAAACGGTGCAGCAGCATCAAACACATGATAACAATTTATCCAAACTGTACCAGCACGAACAGCATGAGCAACAGCATGAGCCTTACCTATATCCCGCGTCCACACTCCAGCAGCCAGACCATATATCGTATCATTCGCCCGTTGCACCAGTTCATCAATATCCTTAAACTTAATGATGCTCATCACCGGACCAAAAATCTCTTCTCTGGCAATTTTCATCCCATCCTGCACATCAGCAAATACAGTGGGTGCAATAAAATAACCGCGATCGCCAACTCTTGCCCCACCACATAACATCTGGGCACCATCCTGTTGACCAGACTCAATATAACTCATTACTTTATTAAACTGTTCTTCATCTACCTGGGGTCCCTGTTCAGTTCTAGTCGCAAATGGGTCGCCCACCATCCGGCGTTTTGCTCGTTCCACACTCTTAGCAACAAACTCGTCATAACATTTCTCTTCCACAAATAAACGAGAACCCGCATTGCAACACTGACCTTGGTTAAAGAACAAACCAAAATGCGCTCCTTCAATAGCAGCATCCATATCCGCATCTGCAAACACTATATTCGGACTCTTGCCACCGAGTTCTAAAGTCACCCGCTTTAAGTTACTCTTTGCAGCAGCTTCCATGATTAAATGACCTACTTCGGTCGAACCAGTGAAAGCAACTTTATCAATATCGTTATGGTGGGAAATGGCAGCACCAGCAGTTGGGCCATAACCAGACAAAATATTGACTACACCAGGAGGAAAACCAGCTTCCACCGCTAACTCTCCTACCCGAAAAGCTGACAATGGTGTTTGTTCGGCAGTTTTCATTACTAATGTATTACCCATTGCCAATGCTGGGGCAAGTTTCCAAGCTTGCATTAATAGAGGAAAGTTCCAAGGAATGATTTGACCGACTACTCCCACTGGTTCGTGGCGGGTGTAGCAGAAGTAGGAGCCATTGATAGGGATAGTTTTCCCTTGAACTTTGTCAGCCCAACCAGCATAATAGCGATAACAGGCGATGGATAAACGTAAGTCTGCATTGAGAGAGTCATTGAGTGGCTTACCATTATCTAGGGTTTCCAGTCTTGCCAACTCTTCTATATTTTCTTCCATCAAATCTGCTAACTTGTATAGAAGTTCCCCTCGTTTAGTAGCGGACATTTTTGGCCAATCGCCACTGTTAAATGCTTTGCGAGCTGCTATTACAGCTTTGTCTACATCAGGTGCATCTGCTTCCGCAACGTCACAAATCACTTCTCCTGTTGTCGGGTTAATTGTTTCAAAGCGCTTGCCGGAAGCACTTTCTACCCACTCGTTATTAATTAATAGTTTGGTGGGGCCGATTTTAACTTGTTGCTCTGGTCTTGTCGCTATTACCATAAACTTTTTCCTCACTTTGTTGTGAATATAACCTTTCTACCTCTTGGTAGTCTTGTGTCTAAAAAACTTTAGATATTTTTAAGAATACTAGGAGGCTTTTTTGCACTAAATGATGAAAAGAGTCAGTGCAGATAGCATTTCTGTATGTCGGCAAGTCCTACCAACAACCTCAAAAAATAGTAGTAATATCTCATTTATACTTAAATTGGGAGCGGGGGAGTAGGATCAATTTATTGTCACGCGAGCGAAAAATTGTATCCTTTGAAATTTCGTACATCTTGCTAGGATTAGTTAACCAAAAATATAGAGTTCAGGACTTACGCAAAGACACTACATATAGTAGATAAAAACTATAGCACTATGGTATATATAGTGTTTGACCCCATGAAAATGCGTAATTCCTGGAGTTGTAAATATTCTCCCCAGACAAAGAATTAGCCCTGCTCCCAGGAGGGGAAAATAGAAAGATTTACTGTTAAAGCAAGAGGATAAGTTTTTTCATCACTAATTATCTGGACATGATATAACACTCTAGTAGACTGACACATCTAAAACTGTGCATTCTTATTTTTGTTTCTAGGTCTCTTGATCTCCCCATCCCCCCACATTCCCCTCCTGGGAGGGGCTAGGGGTGGGTTCCCATCCCCCCACATTCCCCTCCTGGGAGGGGCTAGGGGTGGGTTCCCATCCCCCATCTAATGCACCATTTCAGGTGTGTCAGTCCACTAGCATATATTCAATTCACTTATATGCTAAAATAAAAAGTCGCCCTACAAGGGCGAGACATTAAACCCAATTTTTCGGTAAATAGATTTGCCTCCTTAATTAATAGATATTCAGATATCAAAATTTATAAATAACTAACTACTCATCCAAAAGATAAACTATGCAAATAACTCAACCCCTTCATACCGCTCTGTTAGTCTCAGACCTCGAAAAAGCTGAACATTTCTATGGTCAAATTCTCCAACTCCCAAAAGTAGACCGCTCTCTTAATTTTCCCGGTACTTGGTATCAAGTTGGCAACTTCCAAATACATCTGATAGTATCCTCAAAAATAATCCCTGATTTAGTTAACTTAGAAAAATTAGGTAGGAACCGACATTTAGCATTTTCTGTAGTTGATATAGATACTGCAAAATCACAACTATTAGCCAATAATTGCCCTATTCAAATGAGTGCGTCAGGTAGAGCTGCATTATTTACCCAAGACCCAGATGGTAATATTATAGAATTAAGTCAACAATAAGATAATCTGTGAAAATTATTGCCTATTCATATACAAACCCCCTGTTTGAAACTGCCCCAGACCCCATAACTTGGGGGTGGGAGGTTGACCATATTTATCACGACTTAGGCGATCGCCAACAACTCCAACAACTCCTACTCGACTGTCAAACTCAAACAGTTAATTATCTGTTAATTCGTAAACTTGAAGAATTGGGAGACTCTGTAGAAGAAGTATGCGATCGCCTGATAAAACTCGAATCTCTCAACATCCAAATTATTCCCCTCGACTCAGATATCAACATCAACTCCGACTCACCAAGCAAAACCTCACCAAGCAAAATAGACCTACTCAGACTCCTCAACCAAATTCGCCAAAACCAACACAGTCGCAAAATTCGCACTGCTCATGCTCGCAACCGCATCAAAGCCATACCCCCACCAGGTAAAGCACCCTACGGATATCGCCGAGGTAAAGACCGTTACACCCTGGACAGAAGTGCTGCTCCTGTTGTCAAAGAGTTCTTTGAAAACTTCCTTCTGTTTGCTTCCTTGCGCGGTGCTGTGCGCCATATTCAGAAAAAATACGGCAAAAAAATCTCCGTTACTACTGGACGACGTTGGTTAACCAACCCTGTTTATCGCGGTGACTTACAATATCAAAATAGTGAAGTTATATCTAATACTCATCTTCCCATAATTTCTAGAGAAGAAGCTGCTCAAGTCGAACGTTTGCTCCGACGCAACCGCCGAATGCCACCGCGCACTGCCAGCGCCCCCCATTCTTTGGCAGGTTTAGTTGTCTGTACAGAATGTCAGTCTCCAATGATTACGGCAAAAGTTACTACTTTTCGCAAGGAGAAAGAATATCTTTATTTGCGTCCCAAAAGTTGTTGCCGCAAACCAAAATGTAAAGCTTTAAATTATCAACAAATTTTGGCACAAACTATAGAAATAATTTGTCGAGATTTACCATCGGCGATCGCTGCTTTAGAAATGCCAAATATGGATGGAACTAAGAGTACAATTAAACAGACTATTTCTGAGAAACAAGATATTCTTTTACAGCTACCAAATCTCACGGCAAATGGCATTTTTGACCAAGAAACTGCCGAACTCCGCACCTACAAAATTAGAACAGAAATTGCTCAATTACAAAGTCAACTTAACCAGTTACCTCCAGTCAATTTATTAGAAACTGCTAAAGCGGTTTGTATAACCCAATTTTGGTGGGATTTATCAGAGTCAGAAAGGAGATTTTACTTACGCGAATTTATTAGTAGAATAGAAATTATTCGTCAAGAATTAGATTGGCATTTACAAGTTATTTTTATTTTTTAATTGTGTTATGGCAGAAGGAAGAAGTTCAACAATTAATAATTAATTATTAATTATTAATAATTAGGGCTTGCTGATTAATTATAAAAGTATTGACTGATAAAGGTTTTAGAGTTTTAGAGTTGAACAAAGTACCAGCTTTTCGGTGGCAAGAGCTGCATAAAGCTAGTATTTTGGGGTGATTATGGCAGAAAAATCTTGGGACAAAACGCCCGCTCCTACCTCCTCGCTCATTCCCATTTCTCCTGTCTCCTAACTCTAGCAAAAAGACTTTATTCAGCAAGCTCTAAGCATAAATTTTGACTCAATTAATAAAGTTTTCATCTAAAATTAAAAGCAATAGCTGATGGCTGAATGCTTGTCTTTCTTCTTCTTTCTTCCCTCCTGACTCCTGTCTCCTGTCTCCTGTCTCCTCAATAATTCATTTTTTAATGCTATAAATATTTTCTAATAAATTAAACCAGAAATGCCCCCCCATAGATATAGCTATACCACTAATTAGCCAACCCAATATTTTTTTTAATCCTTCTAAAAAAGTAATTGATTGACTAACTGAGGTTTTATTTTTTTGTTCTTGACCCCAACCAATAGGTAATTTTAAATTATCATCTAATGCTGCATTTACCTGATTCTCAATATCCCCTATTTCTAACTCACTTGGATTAGAATTATTATTGATTAATTTCTGGGAATAACTATTAATTGTCGCCCGCATAAAAGAATCTTTTGATAAATTATCAACCATATTTAATGTATCAACATTGGCAACTATAGCAATAGTAACGCCAATCAAAAAAGCAACTCCTTTAGCATTACGCTTATAAACACCAGCCGCTCTTTCCATTCCACTATCGAACCATCCCTCAATTTCTTTCTGAAACTGATGTAAAGTATTACCTGTTTCTGAAATTTTTGTTGTCGCTTGTTTTGCTAAAATATATAAACTTTTTTGTAAAGATTCAGGCAATAATTCAATCATTTCAATAGCTTTTTGGTGAATTTCCTTCTTATTATTTTGCAAATCTGTTTGCGCAGCTTTTCCCATTTCCATTATCTCTCTCAAAAACTTTAATAAATTAGAGGAGCTTGGTTCTATTTTAGTTACTAAAACTTTTCTTTCATGGGGATTTGTTAATACTTTTTTGACTAAATTTATTTGGCTATTAAATTCTTTACTATCTTGATCTGGTAAAAGTTCTAGAGATTTTTTTGTGTATAAATCTAGCTTATCTAAAGTTCTATCTAATGTTAAATCAAGATTTGCTAAATTATTTTTATAATCCTGAATATTTTGATTCAACTCTTGATGCAAATTCTCAAATTCAGCCTGAATCTTTTTCTGCTGACTGCTATCTTCTATTTTCAATTTATCTAATATTTGCTTGATATTTAGCAAAATATTATCGATAAAATCTCTTAATTTCTCCTCACTAATCATTTGCATTAATTCTTGTAGCTTCAACGTATCAATTAAACTAGCAGCAAATGTATCTGGCGGAATAGCAGAAGGAGCAGTTTTTTCTACATCAAAAATATTATTAATTCCAGTTAACGCTCGACTTAAATTACCAAGCATCTGAATTATTTTCCGAAATCCTTTTTCTAATGGACCTTTGCCACCACTATAGTTAAGGTTTTTTATTAATTGATTTTGATACAGAGAATTAGCTAGTTTTTGTACTTTTTCAATTTCTGTACTAGATTTAGAATTATTTTTGCCGATATGAGTGTCACCAGCAATTAACTCTTCAATTGATTTTTTTAAATGTGTGGCTCGCCATTGCAAAATTATTGTCAAAATTGATTGAATTTCACTACCTAGTACACCAAAAATCAGATAAATAAAAATTAAACCAATGGCAATATCTAAAATTACAGGTAAGTTCATATTAATAGGGAGTAGGGAGTAGGGAGTAGGGTTAAAAGACATAATATATTTTGATTTAATGCCGATAATCCCATGCAAACATTACTGAAGCATTATTATTACTTAATAACTGGAGTCCCATCGGAAGTATAGCATTATTTTTGAGATTTGGTCTTATAATACCATTTCTCAAAAGTTTTGCTACATTTTCTTGGGAGTAGGGAGTAGGGAGTAGGGATTAGGGAATAGGGTTTAAAGGCATAATATATTTTGGATTAATACCGATAATCCTCTACATTCATTACTGAATTATTATTACTTAATAACTGAAGTTTATTGGAAGTATAGCATTATTTTTGGGAATTGGTATAACCCCAACCAATTTTAAACACCCCCGTTAACCGTGAGGTATTAAACCCAAAATAAAAAGATAAATTTCATAATCTTGTGCCACCTCACTTAACGAAGTCAGAAGTTAGAAGTCAGAAGCGGTGCGACCCCGCGACGACGCCAGTCGCAAGGGAACGCGCACCAAGAGAGTCAGAAGTCATTTTTGTAACGGGGATTTGAGCAAACCTCCAAAAACCCGATCGCCTTAAAAGGCGGGGTTTTAGACCAAATTATTTTGATAAAATTGTTATCACACCTAAGACCTAAGACCTATAAAAATTGAATAAATGTTTAATAAAATTTTCACCAACAAAAATCCCCATATAGATTTACTTATAATTGCCAGCTTATTATTAGCAGCGTTATTACTATTTTCTACTAACTTAGACACATTACCTTTGCGAGACTGGGATGAAGGAATAGTCGCTCAAGTAGCTAGAGAAATAACCAGAAAAAATTGGAATTGGCTTTATCCAACTATCAATAATACTCCCTATTTGAATAAACCACCATTAGTACATTGGTCGATAGCTTTTGTCTACAATATCGCTGGAGTAAATGAATTAACTGCACGTTTATTCCCTGCTTTATTCACAGCATTTTCTGTACCCTTAATTTATAGTATTGCTAGAGAATTATTTCGCCCCCGCACCCCCGCTATTTTCTCTGCTTTAGTCTACTTAACTTTATTACCAGTCGTGCGACATGGACGTTTAGCAATGTTAGATGGAGCAGTACTTTGTTTTTTTCTACTAATGATTTGGTGCGTATTACGATCGCGTCGTAACCTCCGTTATTCTCTAGCTATTGGTCTGAGTTTTGCCCTACTTTCCCTCACAAAAGGAATTATTTTAGGATTACTTTTAGGAGCGATCGCTCTTTTCTTCCTCTTATGGGATACTCCCCGACTATTGCGTTGTCAATATTTTTGGGGCGGTATCTTACTCGGGATGCTCCCAGTATTTCTGTGGTACACAGCTCAATTTTTCCATTACGGAATAGAATTTTTCCATGCCAACTTTTTCCATCAATCTCTCAAACGTATTTGGCAACCAGTAGGCAGTCACGATGGACCTATTTGGTATTATTTATTGGAAATTTTAGAGTCTACTTTCCCCTGGCAGCTTTTCTGGTTTCCCGGAATATATCTGAGTTGGAAAAATCGGAATCTCAGTTGGGGAAAATTAGTCTTGGTCTGGAGCGGAATATATTTATTAGCTATTTCCCTGATGAATACCAAACTCCCCTGGTATGTATTGCCTATTTATCCCGCTTTTTCCCTAGCTGTCGGTACTTATCTGACAGAAATTTGGCATCAATTTCCAGTAGATTTGGGATACTTTCAGTTTCCAGCTTATCAATATCCTCATACTCAAGGTGAGAGTAAAAAACATCCTAAAGGTATCCCCACTATTTATCACCGTCTAGTAGTAGCCATTTTTGCACTCCTCGCCTTACTAACTTGGGTTGCTTGGCTTTACTCCAGCGGTATTTTTCATCTGGGAGAGGAAAATCAGACAAAACTAGATTTTTACTTACGCTTAATCTCAATAACTATTGCCTTGACAATGACAATAGCAACCATATTATTAAACCAACAAGACCGTCAGTTTTTGCCAATCTTGATTTGGGGAACATATCTTTCGCTCCTACTCCTGGTTAACTCCCCTCATTGGATCTGGGAATTACAAGAAGACTATCCAGTCAAACCAGTCGGAGAAATGATTCAGAAATATACACCCCCCGGTCAGATAGTTTATTCCTTCGATACCAAAGACCGTCCCTCTTTAAATTTTTATAGCGATCGCCTCATCAAACGTGTCGGGCCACAAAAAATTAAACAACAATGGCAAAGTAATTCTCAACCATATCTATTAGTTCAAGAATCAAATTTGGATAACCTTACCCTAGAAAATCTTAAAATTTTGAATACCACTAAAGGATGGACATTAGTCACAAGAGGAAGTAAAAATTGAAAGTTCAAAAAATTTGAATAGGAAGAGGGAAGAAGGAAGAAGGAAGAAGGAAGAATAAATGGATGGGGACTCAAATTTAAACCAATTGTAAACACCCCCATTGACAGTGAGGAATTAAACCCAAAATAAAAAGATAAAATTATTATTTATTTTCCACCCCTATATCTATTAGAAAACTTGGCGTTGGTAAAAAGAGGCATGATACCAAGCGTGAAAAAAGAATGTTAAGAGCGTGCACAAAAAACTTTCTCCTTATACTACTCTTTCTTCTTCTTTCTTTCCTCCTGACTCCTGACTTCTGACTCCTGACTCCTAAATAATTAAGATTAATATCATACAGGGGCTTCACCAACGCCGAAAACTTTTTCCATTAAAATACAGCTTTGATGCTCCTTAATTCCCTCAAATACTTTGATTCCTTTGTATTCAAAAGTTTGATAATCTAGAGAAGCTCTATCCTCAACCAGGATTATAAAAGAGTCCCGCGTTATAATTTTAATTTAACGCCGGGAGAAATTTATAGTAATACTAATATATGTTTTATAGCTATTATTTCACCCTTTGAAGTATGATGATGCTATGAAACAGATAACTACTATATCCTGCAAATTGAAGGTAAGTCCAGAAATGGCAAAAGAAATAGATGCCACGATGGAAAGTTTTGCTAATGCTTGTCAGTATATTCACGACAATAGTGATAAGAAATTGACAAATAGAGTAGCAATGCAATCTTTAATGTACGATGCAGTTAGAGAAAAGTTTCAACTATCAGCACAAACAACAATTCATGCAATAAGAAGAGTATGCGCTAATAGAAAAACGTCTAAAACCAACAAGATAAAAAATGAATCAAGTTTAACTTTTACTCCAACGTCTGTAGATTATGATAGCAGAACTTTTAGCTTAGATACAAAAATATGGATTGTTAGTTTAAAGCTTCTGACTAAAAGAACAAGATTTGAGTTATTAATTGGTAATTATCAACGTGGAATATTGAAAGGGAGTAAGCCTAAATCTGCTGTTTTAAACAAAAGGAAAAATAGTACTTACTATATTAATATTCATGTCGATAATATTGCACCAGAGCCAGAAAATACATATAAAGTAATTGGGATTGATTTAGGCAGGACAGATATAGCATCAACTTCAGAAGGTGAATCATGGTCTGGTAAAAATGTAACTTCTAAAAGAAATCATTATTCTCAAATGAGAGCAGTTCTACAAAAAAAAGCATCGAAAGGCACTCGTAGTAGTCGAAGGAGATGTCGGCAACTACAGCAACGGTTATCGGGTAAAGAACGACGCTTTCAAAAACATATTAATCACGAAATTACAACTTATTTAGTTAAAAAAGCAGCGACTAATAAGTTTTCTATTGCCATTGAAGATTTAACTAATATTAGACAAAGAACTAACAAGCAACGTAGAAGTAAGAAGGAACGCAGACTATCTAATAACTGGGCCTTTTATCAGTTTCGGATGTTTCTTGCTTACAAATGTGTGTTAAATGGAGTTAAATTGATATTGGTTAATCCAGCATATACAAGCCTTACCTGTCATAAATGTTTGCATATTCATCCTACAAAAGGTAAGTCATATCGTCATGGTAAAGATTATCATTGCCAGCATTGTGGATGGAAAGGTGATGCTGATTATAATGGAGCCAAAAATATAGCTGCTTTGGGGCTGAATGTAAACCAGCCTGGAGGTTCCTGGTTATCTTGTAAAGTAAGTAATCTTGATTTTATACCAAGACAACTTACTATATGGGATGTACTGGAGGGCTACTAAAAGCCAACATCATAATCTTTGATTTGATGCTTGGTAGTTTACCTAATTTATTGCCAATCTTTTTGCCTCTATACTTTTCTCTAGACCCCAATAAACCAACATGAAATATCTTGCTATTAACGACTTTTTTTTCCATCTCGTACTGCTGATGTAATTCTTTTAAAACTTGAAAACAAATCTCAAATTTTTGAGAAACATTTTTGCTTATCTCTTCATAGAATTCACTTGATAAATGATCTGAAATAATAAACCCTGCTACTTCTGAAGTAACAGAATCTTTAGCGATATGAGATAATCCTTCTGCCACAGCTTTTTGGCAAATCATCTCAGCAAAGGGATAAAATTCACTAGGAGTTACTTTAAGCGAGCTGAATATAGGTTCTGCACTGGGAAATACATCAACCAAACAATTAATTGTTTGTCCTAAGTCTTTTTCCTGTAAAATTTCATATACAATTTCACTTTCTTCTAACATGAGCATATTAACTCCTCAAATAAACTTTATTCAATCCTTGCAGCACAATTAATTTGAATATAAAAAAATATTTTTGCAATAGAGGGAGCGGTATTTATCAAGTACTTTAGGCGTAAGCATTTCCTGCGGAATGCTGCGCAAACAGCTATTAGCTGTCAGCTATCAGCTATCAGCAACAAGAATGTCTCCTTAAGGACAGTATTTAAATTAACAACTGACTTTAAGGGTAAAAGAGGCAACTTTTGTAGTAAGACAATTAAATATTGCTTTTATCCTAGACTAAAAGCAATAGCTGATAGCTGACGGCTGTTTGCGCAGCATTCCGGAGGAAATGCTTACCTTTAGACTTACTTGAAAAACAGTGGTTTATCCTTTTCTTTTAGGTTTAATTCCCCCGCCGTCTAAACAGTGTTTACCGAATAATTAATAATTAAATAATTAGGAATTACTGTTCTAATCTAAAAGCATTGACATATAAAGACAAGTGCCTTTTTGGGGTCGAATTGCAGTGCAAATTTTTCAGATTTTTACCCTCAAAAAGGAGCGTATTTTAGGCTCATAGTTGAGCAGAAAAATCCCAAATTAACAATTTTTACCGAATAATTAAGGTAAAATCCTCCCCTTTCAAAGAGAAACAAGCGGTCGTTTTGCTACGCAACATATAAAGCGCAGCTTCCCGAAGGGTGGGATGGATGGGTTTCCTAACTATATCCAATCGACCAAGAGAAGAAAAATTTTCATGATTAGTCAATCCTCTTCTTTATATAAGGAGGAGTAATTCTAAATTCTAAATTTTAAATTCTTGAAAAACCAATACTTTTAACTTTTAACTTCTGCGTAGTGGCACTATTGACCATTTTTATTATTCAACACCTCTTTCTCTTGCACCGACTCTAATACCCCATCAAACATACCCAATTGAAAATCAAACTTACCTAGACAAGCGATCGCCCCTCCAAACAATATGACACTCCCGAGCGCCACCACTATAGGTAAATACTGCCTGCTCAAATCGCGACGTAATCTAGCTAGAGGTCTACTTTGCCTTCTCAGCATTTGTCCAATATCTAGCTGTTGGAGAGCCAGAGGGTCTCTGACATAATGGCCACTCCAACTAATCACCAGATGGGAATGACAATATGGACAAGTAAATAGCCCATTAAACACTTCTAGTGGTTGTGTCGCACTAGAGCGATGACAAATTGGGCAGGTAACAGAATGACTCTTAGATGTGGGAGCGCTCATACTTAAATTTTTATTCAATCAACGAAATTTTTTACTACTCACCTGGATGAGTTTTTTCAATCTGCAATTTTGATTATCTTGCCTATTCTTTTCTAGTTTAGCCTTAATTTCTACTCCATTAAAGTTAGCTATTCATGAAAATTATTAATCTTCCATTTTTGGAGATAGCCTAGTTGTTTACCATAGGTGAAATTGTACTGCAAGGGAGTAATCGTAATATATTTTTCACGCATTGCCTGGACATCTGTTGGTAACTTTTCTACTGAGGAGTGGTCATTGGTTTCTTCCACATCTTCCTGTACCTCTCCAGCTAGCCAGTAATAAGTTTTGCCTCGTGGATCGACCCGTTTTTCAAATATATCTATATAGCGACGAATTCCTTGACGGGTAATTTTTACCCCTGCTATTTCTGTTTCTTTAACTGCTGGAATATTTACATTTAGTAACATGGCATTAGCTAAAGGTTCATTTTCAATTTTTGTCATCAAATCTTGAGCAAAATTGACAGCAACTTCAAAATTTCTAGAGGTATAACTACCAAGACTAAAGGCAATACTAGGAATGTTTTCAACAGCTCCTTCCATCGCAGCAGAAACTGTACCGGAATATAAAATATCTGTGCCTAAGTTAGGACCATGATTAATTCCTGCTAATACTAAATCTGGCTGAGTATCTAGTAAGGCAAATAAGGCTAATTTTACACAGTCGGCAGGAGTCCCAGAGCAGGCCCAAGCTGTGATAGTATCATCAAAAATAGACTTGACTATTTCTGCCCGAATAGGTTGATGTAATGTTAAACCATGACCCGTAGCTGAACGTTCCTTGTCAGGACAAACTACAATAACTTCATGGCCTACTGCTGCTAAACCATTAGCCAAACTTCGGATACCTTCTGCAAAAATGCCATCGTCGTTACTAATTAATAGTTTCATTTTTGAAAAATAAAAAAGATTGAAGCAAGAATTATTCACCACACACAATTTTATGACGGAAAGTTCAAGAGTGGAGCCATTTGGGACTAATTATTTTAGATTTTAGATAAATCTTGATAAAGCTATGAAAAACTTCATTGACATACTTCTATCCTACCCATGACTATTTATTCAACCCAAAAATACTCTACAGCAAAGCACAAAAAAATAACCAACCATACTATCCCGAACACCTCAACCAAATACATCCTGATAAGCACCCGAAAAAAACCAGGCGGGGTCAAAAATGGGGTTGAACTTTAACAAAAAATCAGATAGAATAGTTATATTGGGAGTCGTTCGTCCCTACGCATGACTTTTTATTCAACTAAAAAAGATTCTACAGTTAAAAGCACAAAATAAAAAACAAATCATACTATCCTTGAACACCTCGACCAAATACATCCTGAGGAGCACCCGAAAAAAACCAGGCGGGGTCAAAAATCGGGTTGAACTTTGACAAAAAATCAGATAGAATAGTTATATTGGGAGTCACTCGCCCCTACGCATGATTTTTTATTCAACTAAAAAAGATTCTACAGTTAAAAGCACAAAATAAAAAACAAACCATGGCAACCCAAATGACAGAAATAGAAACCCAACTAACAGAACTACGCCAAACAGCAACAGAAGCGATCGCCACAACAGAAAACCTAGAAAAACTAGAAGAACTAAGAATTAACTACCTAGGCAAAAAAGGCCAAGTATCAAAAATCCTGGGAGGCATGGGCAAACTCAGCCCAGAAGAACGACCAAAAGTAGGAGCGATCGCCAACGAAGTCAAACAAGCCATCCAGAGCAACCTAGACCAAAAGCGGACAAACCTCAAAACAGCAGAAATAGCAGCCAAACTCCAAGCCGAAACCCTTGATGTATCAATGCCAGGAGTATATCGTCCCCAAGGAAAAATCCATCCCCTCAACAACCTCATAGACCGTGCCCTAGACATATTCATTGGCTTAGGCTACACAGTCGCCACAGGTCCAGAAATGGAAACCGACTACTACAACTTTGAAGCCTTAAACACACCACCAGACCACCCTGCCAGAGATATGCAGGATACCTTCTACCTACCAGACGGTAACTTAATGCGGACTCATACCTCCTCAGTCCAGATCCGTTATATGAAAAACCACGAACCCCCCATCCGAGTCATAGCTCCCGGTCGTGTTTATCGACGGGACACAGTAGATGCTACCCATGCAGCAGTATTCCATCAACTGGAACTATTAGCAGTAGACGAAGGACTAAGATTTTCAGACCTCAAAGGAACCATCAAAGAATTCCTCAGACAAATGTTCGGAGACCTCCCCATTCGTTTCCGTGCCAGCTACTTCCCATTCACTGAACCCTCAGCAGAAGTAGACTTGCAGTGGAATGGCAAATGGTTAGAAGTATTAGGATGTGGAATGGTAGACCCCAACGTATTAGAAGCAGTAGGTTATGATCCAGAAAAATATACAGGTTTTGCCGCAGGTTTTGGCGTAGAAAGATTTGCCATGGTTTTACATCAAATAGATGACATTCGGCGAGTTTATGCCAGCGACTTACGTTTTTTGCAGCAGTTTTGAATAGCTATCAGCATTTCAGCACTTAACTTTTAGCTATTGGTAGTAGACTGACACGAAAAATGTAGGTTGGGTTGTAGCTTGCTTCCGCGTAGCGGTACGACAGTGTTAGCGGAGCTTCCCGAAGGGAAACCCAACAAAACCTTACTACTGACACACCCTAAATGGTGCATTAGGGAGTAGGGGAGTAGGGGAGAAAGATTGCTGTTGGGTTGAGGGACCCCGATACAGTTGGCGCGTCAAGCTGAAAATGATGTATTAAATTTTTGGCGTTGGTGAATTAAGGGGCGTTGGTGAATTAAGGTATGATTTGAGAAATTCGCGATCGCTAATTAGTCAGAAAAATTATGGAATGTCCAGAATGTCAATCAACTCACATCAATAAAAATGGCCAAAAAAAAGGAAAGCAAAAC
>JAAHGF010000069.1 GCA_010672585.1 Okeania sp. SIO1I7
ATCATAAGTTATAAACCGTAAATTGTCAATATCTAAACACGCATCCTTAAAACTTTGACGAGGGCACGATCGCGTAATTTGTGAAAAATGCAGGCCATACACCTACCCCAATACTACATTAATATTTCATCTATAGTATGTGACTTTGATGAGGACGTGATCGCGTAATTTATGAAAAATGCAGGCCATACACCTACCCCCCCATACTACATTAGTACTCAATCTGTAATATGTAAATATGCCAGCGCACATTGCTATAGAGAGCCAACTTATTAATCCCACCCGACGTGACAACGACTTCAATGACCAAATCGGGGAATTCTTTATCTGTGCCAATACAATAACTCTCGTCTGGTTCCCCTCCCACAGACTGTTCAGACTTACTAAAAGTTGTGGAACCTGTGGGAAAGTATTCTGTATTAGTTTCCAGAAAATAAATTTCTAACAACGTTCCAATTCGGGTTTTTCCACTTTCATGCCGACGACTAGGGGCCACGATTTCCAAAACTCCATCTAAATAACTGATACGGTAGGAGGAGCGATCCCCCAAAACTGACAATAATGTTTCGTATTGTGACCAACTCACCGGACTAATGGTATGACGTTCTTCCGGGTCGTCAATCTGGAGACGTTCGGATAAGTCATTTAATAGAATCATAGTTTACTGAGCTATTGAAAAGAGTCTCTATTTTAACTCACGGGATGACAAGTAAGCTTAATGGTATATCTAAAGAGATTATAGACTTTTTTGAAGGCTGATTGCGTATTAATTGCCTACGTTCCCAAACAGTTGCTTAGGTTCCTTGTACTTCCGTTTTTTAGTGTCTATATTTCAATTATAGACATCAAACAGACAAGGAGAGACAAACTGATGTACACATCTAAAATCCCTATTAGCTATGGATTACAGGGAAAAGAAGAGAATTATGGAGACAATGTAATAGACTTCCATATAGACGACGAAGTAGAAGGACAGACAGACATTCCTGCTACTGAAACAGTTCGTTACACTCTTGAACAATTAGCTCAGGAACTAAGTATTTCTACCAAAACTATCTACCGTGCTGGCACTGGCTACTATCCCCGGATTTGCGAATGTTGGTATTGGTTAACAGAAGGATTTAAGGTAGGTGAAAGGTATACCCCTCTGGCCTTGGAGAAAATGCAAGAGCTACAAGAAGCGATCGCTCTCAAGCTCCCAGATGGTACTAAAAATCCAGGCAAGATGCACTATGAGGATTTCAAGCAGCAAGTTTGGTCTTCCTATTCTCAATCTGAGCCAGTAGCTAATATCGTTCCCGCACCTAAATACGATTCTTCTAAAGCCACAGCTAATATGGCTCAAATATTCAGAATTAAAAACGAAGCAAGCAATGTCGGGAGTACGCTCGACCAGCTTTCCAGTTCTCTGGAGTCTTTTTATGGGCAAGTAGGAACAGAAATGGCATCTCGTTGTGGTAGTGCGTTAGTAGGTAACTTCAATGATGGAATGGCACAAATTCTAGAGAGGCTAGGTCACACTTCATAATGATTGCAGAAATTACAAAGATATGCGTGTCTATTTTTGTGGGTTTTGTTGGTGCGATAGCTTACTATGAATATTCTGATAATGCCTATTTTTCGGAGTTTCAGAAGTTACAGCAACAATATTCTAACTGCAGAAACCAACAGCAAAAACAGTCTCGTTTGGTTGAAAAATTTTACAAGGAGTACAAAAACAAATGACCTATACTTTAGGTTCTTCGTTACAGCCTAAATTTTCATCTGCTCGTCAGAGGCTTTCTACTGTTAGCTTTGATGGGACTGAGTCAATTACACAGCATGAGTATAATCTTCAGAAGCAGCACAAAGAAGGTCAAATGCGCTCTCTTGATTTGCAGATTATGGATAATAACCTGCTGGCTAAATCTTGGGATGTCGCTGCTTCTGGTGAGAAAGTTAAGCAAAGGCAAATTAACTACAACATTGAAAGCACTAACACTGATATTGCTGATGTTAAACAGTTAATAGCAGATGTAAATTATGAGCAAGAGCAGACTCGCCTTTCTTTGTCTCAGGAAAAGCATTCTCAGCTCCAGGATAAATTGATGTTTGAGCAAGCGTCTTCTGTGCAAGAAAGAGAAATGATGACGATCCAGGGAAACACCCGGCATTTGCAAATAGAGGAGTCAAAATTAAATCTTACTCAGCTACAGGCAGGTCTTAAATCTCGCTATGCTGCTGATTTTGAAGTGTTGGATGGGATATTTATTGAGTCGTAGTTGCAGGAGTTTTTTTGAATGAGTAAAAGTTCTAAAAAAGGGGTTTTCCAGCGTCAGGTCAAGAAAGTGATTGGCATTGTTAATGATGGCGATAATTTTGGTCAGCAGGTGGGCATTGTTAATCTAAGCAGCCTTCCCGTTGCTTCTAACTCTGATGCTAGTTCTCAATCGGTTGTTGGTATATCTGGCAATGGTAAGAATTATGGTGAGCAAGTTGATTTCGTAGATATTTAATTTTTTTGGGGAGTAATTCTCCCCTTTTTCTTTTTGCTTATGAAGTTCAAAATTGCAGTGGCAGGGATTATTGTTTCTACAGGAATATTCGTTTTTTCATCAATGAATGTTTACCTGGAGAAAAAGATTAAATTAGTATTATTAGGTAGCTCTTTTTTGGGAATTATAGTCAGTACCTCGACTCTGGCAAATACTATTAATTCCTCTCAAGAAAAAATCGATAAAATTTCAAAAGATGCTGATTTAGAGTTAGCAACTTTACAGCAGCAAAATGAAGACTTAATAAATTCTCTACAAAATAAAATTGTTGAAGCTACTCAAGAAAAGGATATTAAAATATCTGAGTTGGCTCAAGATCTAGATGATTTAACTCGTGAGTTAAAAACCTGTGATGCTCGTTTAGAGAATGCTTCGATAGAAATTGCTAATAGGTATGAAGCTGAAATAGCAGTTATTCAGCAACAATTAAATGATAAGTATACCACTAAATTAAATCAGGCGACCGCTGTATCAGATGAGCTTAGGAATCAGTTAGACTTATCTCAGCATAAACTAGAGCAGTTTTATAGTAGAGAAAATAATATAATCTCTGAAGAAAGAAGATTAGAAGATATAAAGAAACAGTTGAACTTGTACAAAGAACAACTGAAAATAAATCAAGAGAAATCTGCCTTGGAAGTAGAAAAAGCTTTATTGGCAGAAAAAGAAAAGTTTGATGAATTAGTAAGGACTAATGAGCTTTACAAGCATCAGCTTTTAAAATATCAAGATGCACTAAACTCTCTACAATCTGAGAATACTAATTTAAAGAATAGTAGTAAGCTAAGAATTGCTCATGGTGCAAGTTACGAAGCTTACCTCTCTCAAATAATTCAGAATACTTATTTAGAGAACGAAATTAACGTTTCCTTTGCTGAATTTAATCGCTATGGAGATACTTTAGCTTTTAAGTTTTACCTAGTAGATTCTACCAAAGCTTCTAAAGCTTTAAAGATTAATCATTCCTTGGAATTATCAACAGGCAAGTTTTGTAATACTGAGATAAAAGGAGGATACTTATTAGTCAAAACAGAGAATGAAAAATCTAGAGATGTTAATCCAATTGTTGTCACTTCTGGTACTACTAAAAAGCGTGATACTTGTTGGTTAGATGATACCTTTGTGAAATCTCACCACGACTTAATTATTGGCGCAACTGGTAGGGGAAAATCTACTTTAGTAGATAATATTGCTGCGCTAGCTAATATTCATTTTGGAGGTAATGCAGAAATCTTTGTAATTGACCCCAAATATCCTTATACAGAGTGGAAGTTTGCAGGTAAAAAATTTAAACCACAATACAAGGGTTTAAATGCCATTAATGAGGATTTTCGTACCAGCTTTGATGGTCTTCAAGATATGGTAAACTCTCTACAAAATAGATTAGATGCTGCGACTATTGCTGCAGAGAATGGAGATGAATTACCAGAAATAAAACCTCAAATCTGGGTAGTAGATGAATCTTTAATGCTGAGAGAGTATGATAAAGAATTACATAGCAAAGCGATTAAATTATTATCTACAGTTGGTCGGGCTTTAAAAATAAGAATTATTTTATTGACTCAAGAATCAAACGTTAATACAAACGGCTTAACTGTTAGTGGTAGCTTCAACTTCACCAGGTATTATTTAGGCGATTCTGCCAAGGTTCCTAGTGTGATTAATCGGGAGATAAAATCAGCTACAGAAAAAAATGAAATAGTAGCTAAAACTTCAGACTTAATCGAACGGGGTGAGAAGTATTTTGGGCTGATTTGTCCCGGTGAAGAGAAGGCGTTTGTGGAGGTTTTGCCTCCTCCCGGATTCTACGCCGAACAGCAAAATCCTCCACAGAAGGATGAGTCTGAAATCCAGTTAGGAAAATCAACAGAGCAGCTTAATCCTCCCGAACCGCCAAAGGTCGGAATGGAGGATAACCGCCGAAATAGTGCTAATAACAATTGCCCTAAATGTGGAGGAAAAAACCTCCTAAAAAATGGTGTGCGCTCCTTAAAAAGTGGTAAAGTACAGCGGTATAAATGTGGGGATTGTGGTAAACAATTCTCTGTAAAAATGTCAAACTTAATTAGTGTCTAGTGGTTAAAATTATGAAAGTTATTGTTGACATTGAAGAAAACTATTTTTTGCTCAGGCTTTGGCTGCCATTGAAAAAATAGCAAGCGGTGGTAATTTAGATATTGGTGATGTTAACAGCCTGGTTGATGCTGCAAAAGAAGCTGCCTTAAATTGTGAGTCTATTATTCCTTTGGAGTCTGGTAATGGTAAAAAAGAAACCTTGGAAAATATTAAATCTCTTAAAAAAATTGTTGCTAATCTTTCTTAGAATTATTTCAATATTTTTGCTTTGGTTATCAAAGTCAATAATCTACTTGTTGGAAGGGCAAGACTTTCGGATGCAAAAAGTAGATTATCATACTTATATCCAATCTCCACAGTGGAAAGCAAAGGGGAAAATATTTAAGAAAAAAGTAGGCGATCGCTGCCAAGTTTTTCCTTGGATAAAATTAAAAAACTACGCTATTCATCACTGTTTTTACAGTAATTTAGGCAATGAAAAGTGGAATATTGATTGTGTAGTTTTGTCAAAATCTGCTCATGCCATTGTGCATAGTTGGTTGGCTGGTTCTATCTATCCCATAGGAGTAAGTGAGCAAGAAAAAAAAGGTAGTAAATATCCTAATTTCTTTCAAAGAGCTTTTCATTTGTATGCTCGTTTAATCGGCTTATTTTTGTATCTCTTGAGGTAGGATTTATCAGAGTCCAAATTCTACCTGGAATCTGTGGATTTAATACTCAGAAAAATTAGCTGATGATGCCAGGAGGTGGAGAAAAGCTAGAGAGCATTTAAGTGATATAGCAGGTAGTATTTCTTCGGAATTAAGGTACAATAAAAAAATAAATAGGAGGCGTTTTTATGAACATCCAACAATCAATAAAAACTTGGGCAACAAAAATTAATAATCCTAATGATTATTCACAAAAAAATATTTTTATTTCTGGGGGTGTAGGAACTGGAAAAACCACGCTGATTAATCATTTATTGGAATCAGTTGATATTTCAGTCCGCATCATAGACCCTTTTTATCCTTCAGAAAATTGGAAAGTAAAAAGGGAAAAATTTTCCCCTCAATATTTTGATTTAAGTTTAAATTCAGGAGGAAATTGTGCTTTTGGAGGTTTATTAGATATGCTTGAATCTACTCAAGGCTTGATTGAGTTTAAACCCCTGTATAATGTTAGAAAAAGCAGCGAAAAACCAAATGAGCCTATTTTATGGATTCTTAATGGTGCGGATTTTTTAGTAGAGTCTTTTCCAGAAAAACGACCCATCAAAGAACTGTATCAACAAAAGCGTGACAAGCTTAACCCCTTGCCTTCAGATAATGCTGTTGAGCCTATTATAGAAACATTAAAGAAAGGAACATTAAGACATAATACTATGATAATTTCAGGACAATCTTTTCTATTAGAACGTTATGGTTTAAGTTTGTCTGACCTAGATAAATTTTATTTGTCTTTGTGGATGGGGAAAGATAATATTGAATCGGCTATAAATAAGTTATTTAAAAGTCATACTTTGTTATTTAAAGAATTAGAAGATTTTGATGATAGAGGTAAAATATTTCCAGTTTTAGCTAGAACCTCAACCGGGGATTTGATTCTGGAGAATTATATTATTTAACTAAAATTATGAATTATGGATAGAAGTAAGAATGATATTCAAGATGTAGATTGGAGTATCAGGTATCCTGATAATTGGGCAGAAATATCTTGGAAATGTCGTGAATAAACAAATTTTCGATGTTGTTTATGTAGGGGTGAAGCTACGCAAACTCATCATCCTTTTAATTACAGGAAAGACTCAAAAAATCCGGTTTTAGGTAATAAAAATTCACCCCGGTTTTATAAACAGTTAATATCTGGTTGGCTGAAGAAAAAACAATTATGTCAGGTAAGGATGGAGCAAAATTAATGTATAAAAATAATAATGTATTTTCCTTTCGATTATTTTCAGAAATTCAAAAATCACAATCAAACAAAAATATTTATATCTTATCGAGTAGTATAGCGATCGCTATAATAATACTAATATAAAATTAAGTAGTCACTTTTTGACGATTAAGTAATATGTATATCAGTTTGATCGGAATCCTTACGGCGATAGTTATAGTTATTTATGCAATCAAGATTGCGATTGAGTCTTTACACCATAAGGAGATTAAATGTATTGAAATTGTTAATACTCCGTTAATTAAAAAAGTTTCTGATTTAAGTGTTGCTTTCTCAGACGGAAGAGAACAAAAGATGCAACATCTACATCTCACAGTTTTAAGAGTTACAAACTCTGGTAATATACCTGTAACCCCAAGTGATTTTATACGGCCAATATCATTTATATTTATTGAAGTACAATCAGCTACAGAAATTGTAAACACTGAAATATTCAACGCAACTGAACTTCTTCGACCGATAATCAAAACCACAAAAAATATTGTCGAATTAGAGCCTTTATTAATGAATCCTGGCGATAGTTTTGATATATCCATACTTAGTTTTTCAGTAAGTCATCACTTCAATATAGATAGTAGGATAGTAGGAGTTAAAAACCTGAAAATGGAAAAATGGTTAACTAGAAAAACTGATTATTCAACTAGAAGATATCTGAGCTATGGGGCTTTGATGCGCATTTTAAATATTGCTGTGGTCATATTAATTGCAGAAATGATTTGGTTGGCTTTTGTGATTATTTCTAGTTTTTTCTAGTGGATAATTGGCGGTGACAGCAATACCTCCTAAAGTGGATAGTGCTGCTGGAGAATCAAAGACAAATCTCATCAGATTATACCTACTTTACTACTATTTTTGAGGTTATGAATATTAAAAAACCTTCTTCTTTTGCATATTGTTTGTGGTGTATTTTCTGGATTATTATGTGGCATCAATCCATCTTTAAATAGCTGTTGGGGACTCCCGTTATAATCTGTGATTTAACGGTGAGAGGAAAACAGCCAGCTTATAAACTATTTTCCTTTTAATCTCAAGTTTTCTCTTCTGAGTTCTTGTCTTTAAGTTTTAGTGAATCTACAAAATCATTTATTACTTGTGTCATCGTTTTTTCATTTTCCGCTATAATAAATATATGGTCGAAAGGGAAAAAGATGATAATCACTCACTGCTACAAAATCAAGCCAAATAAAGAACAAACAGCCAAGATAGATAATTGGTTAGAACTTCTCAGAAGACATTGGAATTATGCTTTAGGTCAACGATTAGATTGGTTAAATAGAACTAGATGTCAGATAGACCGTTGTTCAATAATTTCAAGTCCAATTGGTGAGATTTCTGTTAGACCAGATTATCATTTTCAGTCAGCAGAATTAAAGCAAACTAAAAAGCTATTCCCAGACTATAAAGAGATATATTTTGAAGTACAACAAAACAATCTCAAAAGACTAGATAAAGCTTGGCAATGTTGGTTAGTTCCTGATAAGACAGGCAAGAGGTTTGGTAGACCAAGATTTAAGAAGTGTGGTAGATTAAGGTCATTATGTTTTAGTAGAGTAAATCATCCTAAAGCAGCAGTTAAATTTGATGGCAAACAAATTCTCATTAGTAGATTTGGTGCTATTCCAGTGATAGTTCATAGACCTATTCCAGATGGATTTACAGTAAAAACTGCAAACATAACTAAAAAAGCTGATGGTTATTATGTTAGTTTTAGTTTGGAAGATAAGTCAGTTCCTAGTCTAATTCCTACAGATAATATCAAAACTACTATAGGTATTGATGTAGGCTTGAAAGAGTTTTTAACTACTAATACTGGTGAGACTGTTTCTGTTCCAAATTTCTATAGAAAAGCACAATCTAATTTAGCTAAAAAACTAAGTAAAGCAGCTAGAAAAGAGATTGGTTCTAATAACTGGAAAAAGGCACAGAATAAAATAGCTAGATTACATCAAAATATTGCTAGACAAAGAGAAGATTTTCATTATAAAATTGCTCATAAATTAGTAAAAGAATATGATTTAATTGCTGTCGAAAACCTTAACATTAAAGGTTTGGCTAGAAATAGCAAATTATCAAAATCAATTTATGATGTAGCTTGGGGAGCTTTTATTGAAAAGTTGAATGCAGTGGCGGTAAAACGCGGTGTTCATGTAGTTAAAGTTAATCCTCATAATACGTCTCAAAATTGTAGTAATTGTGGTCATAAAGTACCTAAAGCTTTGTCAGTTAGAACTCATTCTTGTCCTAAATGTGGAACAGTTTTAGATAGAGATGAGAATGCAGCTCGAAACATATTGAATAAAGCATTATGCGAGGTTGGTATAATCTTGCCTGCTTGTGGAGGCGTAAGACATTAGTCAGCCTGTGAGACAAGAAACTTCTGAAACTTGGTTTCAATTATCTTTGTTTTAGAAGCTCACCTTATAATCTTTGATTTAAGGTTGAGATAACTTCACACATCCACCAAGCTTTTCATCGTAAGTATAGACCCCCGAATATTTTGATGGCATCTTCAAGTAGAAAATGCGCAGTCCGACAGTCTGCTCCAAGGTATCCCGAAGTAAAGGAATAGGTCCATCTCCAAGTCCTAGTCGCTGACGTTCTTCAAGTGCAATAGCTTCGGCAGTACGCTCTATTGGCATCCCACTCACTTCATACTCACGAGGATAGTTTTGTGGAAGTGGTGCATTCATAATTTCCTCAAGCTCTAGATAATTTTGACAAAATTTCTCCAATTCCTGAATAAAAGATTCAATCTGAGATTTTTCTACTTCATTTTGCCGATAAGCTTTCCGAAACTGAACCGGAAAAGGTTGAACCACTGGACGTTCGCGCACAAAATCACTTACGGAATATCCGTAAGCACGAGCAAGTTTAATTAGTTCGGTTGCCTTCAGACGGCGTTCTCCTTTTTCAATAGCAACCATTGTAGTCCTTGCAGCATTAATGACTTTTGCAGCCGACTCTTGAGTCATACCGCATTTATTACGAAGATCACGGAGGCGTTCTCCTAAATTCCGTAGATCGATGCGCTCAAGGACATTGTTAGGTCTATTCATCAAATTTGTAGGTAAGATATTAGATATAGAGTGCAGTTTGTGGGCTTGGATATAGGATACATGGATTTAAATACGATTTTGCTATTAATAATTATTATTAGTTTGACAGTAGTATTTGCAAAAGAAGTTTATGATGAATATGTGGAGCCTATATGTTACAGATTCTTTCGGCGTTCGCGGAAAAATCTCGATAGTTCTGTACGCTACATATCCTATACCGATATCTGTATAGAACTTTTTGATAACGATTATATACATACTAAACTTATTGCGGGACGAGTTTTCCTCGAAATACCTGCTAAAACTTCTAATGTTAATTATATCTTAATCGAGTTCAAAAAGTCTCATATAGATGCCTTAAAATATCTTACTCGTAAAATAGAATTATCTGAGTGAGTATTTCATCGCTTCGTCAGATTTCAACCAACGCAGAAAAAGTTTTACTGCAAACCGCCAGTTTCCGCCAGTTTCGATAACGACATCGTGGCGAGAAAGAGTTTCAAGAACATTATGTGAATTAATACGAGCAAATATGGATAGTTTGTATCATGAAAAACTTTTTTAAAACTGTGTTGATAATGCCTATTATAACCATGGATACAATAGCTACTCATTCTGTAGCTATTGTGTTCTTTATAGTGACTTTATTACAGTATATTATACCTGATAATATTTTATATAGTATTTTAGGTACGGGAAAAATTTTTATAGGCTGGAAAATCAAGATAAAAAGTAATTTTCTAATTCATTACTATCGAATAGATAGTAATTTAGATAGACAAGAACAACTTAAGATAGCGCTAAATATTTTATTTAAAAATATGATTTTTATAGGGACATACTCAATCGCTACAGCAATATTTTTAGTTTTTGTATTAATCAACTATCATTAATACAACACGTTAAAATTAGACTTTTAATAGACTTAAATCAACATGGAAATCTGCAATTTATTAACTGAAGTAGACAAGTTAAACAAGATATTAGGTAGTAGTTTTGTATTCTTGGTGCATATAGCAGCAATTGGAGGAGTTTTAATATTTGCTATAGGTACAATTTGGGATGCTTTAGATAATTTAATAGATAATTTAATATTTGCGTAATGGTAGGATGTTAGAATAGAGTTCAGCTTGATTACCAAGGGGAAGCGTGTGAGATGTGCTTGTTAGGATTTAATCAATAAAAAAGGCAGGATAAGTAAGTGAATAAAGTTAAAAGTGTACATTCAGAAATAAAAACTTCTTATTTGGATGAAATAAATAAATGGTGTATTTCTCTTCTTGAAAAAGGATTGATTGATTACTGTAGACTAAAAATTCCCAAGGACAAATCTCAAGCATCAATAGCTTTGTCGGATTTCTATCTGGAACTATTTTCTAGACAAAACGTACCATTCAAAGTAGCTATGCCACACAACAAAAATATTAATATTATGGTTGAATTTGGGCCTCCTGCTATTTGCAAGGCTGGAGTTTTGTATAAGTCTAAACCCCTCAAGTTTTCAAGCTTTGAGTTTAAAGAAGATTTCTTTAGCTTCTATAAACGTATAAAAAGCTAAAAATTAATAAAAAACGCCTGAGTAATATCATAGAAAATCTTAGCTAAATCAGCCACAGCAAGAGCACATTGCTGGTCGCTACAGGCAGGCTAATTGTATTCTATAGGAGCATATTCGTCATCTAAAATAGTTGCTGGAGACCCGCACTATAACGTGCGTTTAGTGCTGGGAGGAAAGCAACCAGCATAAAATTACTTTCCTCCTTAAATGCGCGAACAAACTTAATTGCTCACCATCTAAACCATCAAACTTTCTATGTTTAGCACGTTTAGTTTTAGGTAATCGTTCAGTAGTTAACTCAGATATATCAAACAAGTTTAACTGAACTGGAGTATTTAAAACTTGTTCTACTTTCTGAACAAAGTTAACTTTGTTCTGCTTGACGCGCTTCACCAAAACTATAAGTATAACCATCAGATTTGTGTAGATGTTTGCAATACTTATGACTAATACCTTGAATAGTTTCAGTCTTAGTTTTGATATTGAAATTACCAGTCTTTCTTACAGCTACCCGGCCAAGATAAGTACCAATCTTTTTACCTTTTGTGACTACAGCTTTAACAATATCTCCGGTTTTGAAGCTATAGAATGATTTTTGTCTGAGTTTTGGAGCAGTTCTATATGATCGCCGTAACTTTCCGTTTGCTTATTATATATAGAGAATATTTAGACTCAACAAATATTCCCTAACTTATTTCCTGAATATGATTGAGAATACTTTTTGCCACAACCTCACCTAACTTGACAGGGACAGCATTGCCAATTAAACGCCCTATTTTGGTAAAAGCAAATGATTCATTAGGAGGAAAAAATTGGTATTTTTCAGGGAAAGTTTGCAATAATGCCGCTTCCCTCAGAGTTATTGCCCTGTCTTGTTCGGGGTGTCCAAATCGACCATTGCCAAAACCAAAGCACTGAGTCGTTATAGTTGGACTAGGACTATCCCACTCCATCCTACCGTAAACTGATGAATATGACTTACCACTACTCTTAGTATGACATTTAGCAATCAAATCTTCTGGCCAATCTCGCCAACTTCCCCCTGGTTTAGAAGCACGGATACGACGGAGATTTAGCGCTGAAAGTTTACTGCATTGATGAAGTGGGTCAATTTTGGATGATTCACCAGTCTTCAGAGGTTCTAGATGATAAATAGTCTTTCTTACCGTTTCATAATTATCGCGATCGCGAGTAGGAGGAATTAGCTCTAGTGAGCCAAACTTCGAGGCAAAAAATACTAACCGTCTACGAGTTTGAGGTACACCGTAATCTTGGCAGTTAACCTCATAGAAGGTGATAAAGTATTTTAACCTTTTGAGTTTAGTAATAAATTTCTCAAAAACTTGGTATTGTTGTAACTGTGGCACATTTTCCATAGTTACAATATCTGGCATACATTCCTTAACAATACGAGCAAAATCATCAAGAAGTTTCCATTTTGAAGAGTTATAGAACGACCTTCCGCTGTCGCGAAGGTCATAGCGTCTTGAATAATTAGAAAAAGGTTGGCATGGAGCGCATCCAGCTATAACTTTAAGATGACCTTCTGGAAAATGTTTTGCTAAATCGACACCCTTAATATTTTCAACACTTTTTAGTATAAACTTGGCTTGATGGTTATACTCATAAGGAAACTGACATACCGGGTCAATATCATAACCAACATTTACAGCAAGACCAGCTTTTCGCAGACCGTGAGTTAGACCACCAGCTCCGCAAAATAGGTCTACTGCAGAAATCCTAACCATTATTTACCTCTACAAATTTTACAAAGGAAGACTCAAGGGGGGGTATAAACCCCCGAACAAAGCTAGAAATCAGCCCCAACCAATAATTTCTCTTGCCGTTCTCCGCTGATGATTTGCTGGATTTCGGGAGCTGACAGGCCATCCAAGCACTGCATCTTGCCAGTACTTTGAGGATCGACAAATTTGCCAGAATCGTCCAATGTTGCACAAAGCTGTTCTATTGAATTGTCTTCCTTTGCCCGTTCTCGCCAACTCCACTCAATAGAGTAATAATTGATGGGCTTAACAACTCCGGTATCATCGGGTTTTTGCCCGGAGTGTTTTTTGAAAGAGGCGATAAATACTCCCTCAGCAGCTTCGACCCCTTGACATTGTAATTTGGTTACTAAATTTAAGAAGCTACTCAGCGATCGCGTTTTTTGATATGTAACCATAAGGCACTCCCGGAATATCTCAGGGCTAGTTCCGGAGTTTTCAGCAATCATAAATATCTGTCCCCAAAGTGTATCTTTTGTTTGGCCAAGAGTGCCAAACCACTTGGAGAATTTAAGGATGCTACATTCTAATTTATTACCTAGAGCTTCATCTCCGAGCTTCCACTGACCTTCTTGACAGTTACAGCGAAGGTTGGGAATGTCGTCTGCGACTAAAATTGCATTTTGTGGCTTGGTACCAAATACATTTAATGTTGTTGTCATTGTTATATAATTTCCTTCATTCTTTCTGTTTGTTCTTCCCTATCTGCAATGGATAAGGGCGTTTTTGCTTACATTTCTGCTATCATTCTTAAAGCAGCGCCTACTGCTTCCCTTAAGCTGCTGGATTTGATAGAAGGCTGTAGCGCCCAATTGGTAGAAAAGCTGGTGTAATATTCGTTATCTCTCCAGCGTTTGATATAACAATATTTTGCCTTACTCCTAGCTACTTTACATTGATTATCATCACCATCTACTCGATATGCTTTATAGCCATCCGGTAAATAATTTGCTACCTTTGAGCCTATCCTGATTTCCTTGGGATGACGTATATATTCAGTCTCTAAGAGCTCCTGCCAAATCTTATCAAAGTATGGCTTTATATGGTCTGGAGTAGTACAAGAGAAGGACATATAAATCTGATGACGATATACTAATTGGATGTATCTACCGTGATATCTATTCTCGTGATAGCAGAAAAAATTACCATTTATGTACCCAGAATTAGGGTAAAATTCGTCGCCCCACTTAATGACAAGATGTAGGTCGGGTCTGATTTTTGGATGTAAGATGTGTTTTGGTTTGATGAGCTGGTAGTTGATTTGCTCATTTACCATGAAGGCTTCCAAGTCTAAATTATATTTTGCTAGCTCATTAATTAGGCTAGGGGTGATATCTAGATATGAGCCGTAATGATATATGGTACCTATTTCTGTACCGTAGTGATAAACCTTGAGAGTTAGAGTCGATGGAGGGTATTATCCCTCGCACCTCTCCTTCAGAACCTATCGTGCGACTTTCACCGCAATAGGCTCCTAGATAATCTTAGGCTTGTGGCCTTTTGCCCATGTGGATGTAATCGTG
>JAAHGF010000007.1:0-28805 GCA_010672585.1 Okeania sp. SIO1I7
ATCGCCCGTGGCCACATTCATCTTTGCTGCGATAGTCGTGGCCATTTCTGGGAGAGCGATCGCGATTTTTAAAGAATTTCTTTTTTGTCTTGGTTACCCCCGGTTGGTTGGGGCTTGGCTTTTTTAGTTGTGATGTCTTTGATTAATCTTCTAGGGATTTTCTCCAACTGGAAAAGCAGTCACTCCAAATAAATAAATACCTCCATACTTAGGAGTCCGTACTGGACGCAAACCTATGGTAAAAGTTTTGCCTGGGGGTACTGGAGGGTCAAAGGTTACTGACACAGTATTAGTTTCCCGATCGACTACCACTTCCTCAACTACCAGTTGCGGACCTTTCTTGTGATGAGTTCCTTCAAAGGCAATAATTTTCTTTGGGTTATATCGGATATTGCCAGATCCTTCAGTTTTGGTAATTGTTACTCGTTCTAGTGGCACTCCAGCATTAGGTAATAAACTCAGAGTAAAGTAATAAGTTGCGCTCCAAACATAGGTTTCACTGCGGGTAGTAACTGCCTTAACTAGGCGAGGTGGTTGAGCGAAATAAACTGTACCATCTTTTGTCTGAATTGCTAAAGTAGGAGTTACCAAGAAGTAACAAACAACAAAGAAGAAGGAAAAAATTTTCAATTTAGAAACTAAATACCGTTTCACGGAAGTCAAAAGTCAAAAGTTAAAAGTTAAAAGTAATATTTTTAGGGATCAAAACTTTGACACTACAATAATTTCAGGAAATTATTTCATATCTAAAAGTTTGAAACTATTTGTAACAAACATTTATCAAATTGGTATCATATCATGCCCTGTAGCATCAGTATTGTCAGCGCCAAGGAAAGGAAGAAGGAAGAATGAACAAGCAGATCTTTCCCCCTACTACCTCTTTGATGAAGATGTCTATTACCTATGAGACATTATCTGTTTTACACCATTTTCTGTACAAACGGTAGTTAGAGGTCTATCCCAAGGGTCTATAGGTAACTGTTGTAAGTAAGCAAATTCAAACACAATTCCCATAGTAGGTTTTGATGCCCATTCTTCAGTACCTAACATCCTGTCATAAAAACCACTACCATAGCCTAAACGATAACCATTTATATCGCAAGCAACAGCAGGAATTAAAATTAAATCTACTTCTGATGAATGTAATAATGGTGCGTTTGATTCTGGTTCTAAAATACCATAATTGCCTTTTTGTAAAGAATTTCCTGGTTGCCAAATATGCCAAAATAAACTTTTTTTTACACACCGTGGAAATCCCCAATTTTTAATAGAAACTATTGGGTTTTCTTGATGATGATTAAATAATAAACTAAGGTCTACTTCTTGACGGAAACTAAAGTAAGCTAAAACAGTTTGAGCTTTTTGAAATAGGGAGAAATTTTGTAAGTGGTGGCAAAGGCGATCGCTCTTTTCTCTCCATTCAGTTTCTGACATAGACTGACGTTTTTTCAACAGTGAGCTTCTTAATTCTTTTTTGAGCATTAATCTAGTAAAATTACATTTAAAATATTCAGGTGGGTCATTTCAGTTATCAGTTATCAATTATCAGTTATCAGTACCTCTGCAATAAGAAAGTTTGACATCTAGAATATTCTCTTTTGTCTTGGGAACGGGCAAGATGCTCATTCCACAAAACTATTAAAATCATCCCGCATTTATGTAACGCCTTGATTTCGGTTTCTTTCCTACTCCCCCGCTCCCCCACTCCCCTACTCCCCCACTCCCTTACCCCGAATTTCATTCCTCTTCATCATTAGATAAAGCATGAAGGTCAAGTGATAATTGTTGGGGAAGTCGATCTAGTTGGAAATACTGATGAAATTTATCTGTGACTTGTAACCAATAAGAACGAGATTCCTTTTGACGACGTTTACGAACAAACCCCAAGGCAACAAGCTCTGGGACGTGCTGATAAATTCCCGAACCACGAATATCTACTAATTCTGATTGAGTAATACCTCCTTTGAGAGCGATCGCTGCTAAAGTCCTCAAAGCACCTACTCCCAACTCTGGTTGAATCAAAGATTCTATCAACTCAGCAAAAGTTGCTTTGAGTTGAAGACTATAGCCTTTTTCTGTTTCTACAATTTCTAAAGCAGTATGTCGGTGGGCGTATTCAGACATTAATTCGATTAAAGCATCTTTTACTTGGCCACGATCGCATTTGGCAATTTCAGCAATTTCAGAAATAGAGAGGGGTTGTCCCTTGAGGTATAAAATTGCCTCAATTTTGCTAGGAAGACTAAACATTTAGTATCATTACTCTGAGCGTGATTACCATGGGAAAACTTCGCAAACTAAATAAAGTGCGAAGTACTCTAGCCCGATTTTTTTATCATAAGGTCACTGTTACGTCAAACTTAAAGTCCAAATTTCATATCATCCTTCTGCTCTGTGCCTTTTGTTATATCAAATCCTATACCATTGGTATGATTCAATATTGTAGGGGCAAACGGCTGTTTACCCCTACTGACTCAGAAGCCAACTGATTTGATATCATCATATCAAAAATCAAAGTAAGTCCTTTATTTTAACAAACTTTTGTGTTATAATAAAATATTGTGTGTAAAATTACTGCAAATTCATGCCAAAACTAAAAACTCGCAAGGCAGCAGCTAGACGCTTTAAAGTCACAGGCAGTGGAAAAATCATGCGTCGTAAAGCTTTTAAGAGTCATCTGTTGCAACATAAAAGCTCCACTCGTAAGAGTCGTCTGTCTAAAATGGCTCTTGTCCATGAGACTAATGACGAAAATGTACGTTTAATGCTTCCATATTTGTAAAACTTTAGGGGAAAAATTATGACCAGGGTCAAAAGAGGTAATGTTGCTCGTAAACGCCGTAACAAAGTTCTTAAACTAGCTAAAGGATTTAGAGGTAGACAGTCTAAACTATTTAAAGTTGCTAATCAGCGAGTTATGCAGGCGTTACGCAATGCTTATCGCGATCGCCGTAAACGTAAACGGGACTTCCGTCGTTTATGGATTACTCGGATAAATGCTGCAGCTCGTCAACAGGGCATGAGTTATAGTCAACTGATAGGTAATATGAAAAAAGCTAATATTGGCATTAACCGTAAGATGTTAGCCCAATTAGCAGTTTTAGAGCCTGAAACTTTTGCTAAAGTAGTTGAACTAGCAAGTCAAGCTAAAGGATAATATCAACTAGAAAATTTAGGGAGTTGGAAACCGGGAATTTTTATTTTTTCTTTTGCGGGTTTAATACCCCACCGTCAACGGGAGGGCTTAAAATTGTTTGGGGTTATAAGACACGAAGTGGCGTGTTGAAGACTATCCCCATGCAATTTTACTTTCTGCCTTTCGGTGCGGAATGCTGCGCAAACAGCAGAAGAGCCTTCTTCAAGACAGTTATTTCCTACTTCCTACTCCACTCCTAAGATTTTGAATCTAGCCTTATTACCGATCAAAATTAATATTAATTATGGATAGCACTCTACCAGTTTTATACCTATTAATACTACTAATATTATTGTCTGTAGCAGGTATATTTGTCATTCGCCAGATTACTAAGACAAGGAAAACTGAAATTCAGCTTTCTAATTTGAAAAGTAAACTGACAAAAGAACAGGGAACAATAGATGAATATTATCAGCTTGGCAGTATATTGTTAGAAAAAAAATTGTATTCTCAAGCAACTGAATTGTTACAAAAAGCTCTGAAATTAAAAGACTCAGAAAATTCAGAAAGTTTTGCTAAAATTTATAATGCTCTTGGTTTTTCCTACTTTGCTAAAGAGCAATACGATATTGCTATTAGGCAATATAAAGAAGCATTAAAAATAGACCCTAATTATGTAACTGTTTACAATAATTTAGGCCATGCTTATGAGAAGAAAAAATTAACTGCTCAAGCTTTAGAAGCTTATGAGTCAGCATTAAAATGTGACCCAAAAAATGATACTGCAAAAAGACGTGCAGAATCTATGAGAAAACGTTTAATACCATCTTCTTGAAGAAGGCAGAGGCTCAACAATTAATAATTAATAATTAATAATTAATAATTAATTATTCGGTAAAATTACATGGGGATAGTCTTCGACACGCTACTCCGTGTCTTACAGCGCTTTTCAAGTTTATGAACCACATATTCACACATCAAACCTTGTAGGAACGTTCCATGGAACGTCCCTACTGTGGTCTACCCAAATGAAAACCGCTGTATAACCCCAAGCAATTTTAAGCACCGTATAGACGGTGGGGTATTAAACCCGCAGAGGTTTTTAGTACTTAAAATATCACTTTTAACTTCTAACTTTTGACTTTTGAATTTTGAATTTATTGAAACGGTATAAGCTTCATCGGAATTTTCATCACAAACTCTGTACCTTTACCAGGATTAGAGTTACATTTTAGGCTACCGCCATGTTTCTCAACTACAATTTCATAGCAAATAGACAATCCTAGTCCAGTACCTTTACCAACATCCTTAGTAGTAAAGAAAGGGTCGAAAAGACGTTCTTTAACTTCTGGTGGAATACCAGTTCCATTATCCCGAATACAAATTTGTACAAATTTACCAACAATTTTAGTAGAAATTTCAATTAAGCTTGGCTCTAATTTAATTTGTTCGGTAGTCCGCTTTGGATCTTTTTCTTCAATAGCATCAATGGCATTACTAATAATATTAATAAATACCTGATTAAGCTCTCCTGGATAACATTCCACTGGTGGAAGATTACCATAATTTTTAACTATTTCAATGGCAGGAAAATTATGTCGCCTATTAATACGATTGTCTAAAATAGTAAGAGTACTATTAATTCCCTCATGGAGGTTAGTTTTTTTATGTCCAGATTCATCAAGGCGTGAAAAATTTCTCAAAGATTTGACGATATTTTCAATACGATTAGCTCCTACCTTCATTGAGTTAAGAAGTTTCGGTAAATCTTCCTGCAAGAATTCTAACTCCATCGCTTCTATTTCTTCCTGAATTTCAGGATGTGGGTTAGGATAATGGGTTTGATATAGCTCAATCAAATTGAATAAATCTTGAGTATATTTCTTAGCATGAGAAAGATTGCCATAAATAAAACTGACAGGATTATTAATTTCGTGAGCTACTCCTGCTACAAGTTGACCCAAACTAGACATCTTTTCATTTTGAATCATCTGAGCTTGAGTCCGCTTCAGTTTCTTGAGAGTAGTTTCTAATTCTCTTGTCTTGCTGCGACTTTGATTATAAAATTCTGCTTGAGTCAAAGCAATATCTAACTGTTCCACTACAGCTTGTAGTAAACTAATTTCTGTATCACTCCAGTGACGTATCTGAGTGTGATTATTACATACTAATGCTCCAATTTGACCTGATGTTTTTTGAAAGGGAACAGACAGAAAAGATTGAATTCTTAATGATTTGAGCAACTTTTGAAAAGTTAGATCTGGTTCTAAGTTAGTATCAACTACTTTGATAACTTCTAAATGCAAAGCCTTCCGATCAACCGAACCTAGTATCGAAGTTGGGTATTTCTTTGGTATATTGGACAAACCTGGAAGTTGAGACACATTACTAATATACCAATAAGGTTCTTCTGCATCAGTGCAATACCAGGAAAAAAGACATCGGTCTGTTTGCATCAACTCCCGAATTCTATTGAGAGTAGTATTTAGAATAGTTTCAATATCCAAGGACTGGCGTATCTGACTGATAATTTGGTTAAACAGTTGTTCTCGTTGGGCCTTTTCTCGTAACTGTTGTTCGGTACGCTTGAGTTCAGTAATATCTCTTGCTATACCTACGATACCAATAATATTGCCTTCAGCATCTTGAAAAGGTGTTTTTGTCGTGAGGAAGGTTCTGAGTTGACCTTGTATCGGTACAAGTTCCTGATGATTTTTTGAGTTACCACTATCAATAGTTTGGCGGTCGTTATCCCTGACTTCTCGTACAACTTCAGGAGGCAATATAACTGTATCATCCTTGCCCAGCATATCCTCAACTGATGTGTTAAAACTATCAGTAAAAGCAGAATTAACTAGCAGATATTGTCCTTGTAAATTTTTGGCAAAAATTACATCTATTGTACTATTAATTACTCCATTTAATAAGTTGTAGCTCTCCTTGATTTTGGCTTCTGCTTGCTTGCGATCGCTAATATCTCTACAAATACAAATAAGTCCCATATCTGTCATGGTCAAAGCAACTTCCTCCTCAAACCTTGTACCATCTTTCCGTTTAGCAACACACTCTCCCCGCCAAAAACCTTGTTGCTCCATTATAGGAAAAGCCTCTTTTTTGATACGTTCTAATTCTTCCTGTTCATATAAAATATGCCAACTTTTCCCCAGTAACTCTTCTGCGTTATCGTATCCGAGAATCTGTAGGTGAGCATGATTTATGTATGAGAAATGTTCTCCATCAGCTAAAATTGCAATCCCATCAATTGCTGCTTCAATTGCCATCATTTGCTGTTTTAGTTGTTCTTCTACTCGCTTGCGTTCAGTGATATCTGCATAAGTACCAAGAATACCGAATATTCTACGATTTTCATCAACTAAAGGAACTTTGCAAGTATCTAGCCAAACTTGCTTGCCATTAGGAAGTTGTCTTTGCTCAACTAAGTGCATTTGTGGTTTACCAGATAACATAATTTCTCGATCGCTCTGTTGTTCTAATCTGGCCTCCTCTTCACTCAAGGCTAAATTATAGTCTGTATTACCAACAATTTCTGAGCAAGGTTGGTAATTTATTTCTCTAAGAAATGTACTATTACAACCTTTGTAAATGCTATTGCAGTCTTTCCAGAAAATAGCTTGGGGCAAAGTATCTACAATAGTTCTGAGTAACTGTCGCTGTTCGACTAATTCAGATTGAATTTTTTGGCGCTCTGTGACATCATGCGCCATAGTGAAAATGCTAATTAGCTGACGATCGTCATCATAAAACGCAAAATTGTGCCACTCACAAATAATAATTTTTCCTGTTTTAGTTATATTTTCATTGATACTGAATGTTCCTCCTGTTCCTGCAAGTAACTTTTGAATTACTAGATCTACATCATCTTGCGCTGAGGGAGAAACAAGATTAAATTCTGAGTTCGACTTGCCAAAGACTTCTGCTTTGCTATAACCAAAGATTTTTTCTGCCGTATGATTCCAGTCAACAACGCGAAAATCAGCATCCCATTCTATTGCAGCTAGAGGAGACTTTTCAAAAAAATATCTTAATTTTTCTTTGCTCTGACGCAAGGCAACTTCAGTTTTCTTTAGTTCAGTAGTGTCAAGAATAATGCCATCCCAATAGACATTTCCATCTTTTTGTTTGCATGGCGTTGCAGTTGCTTGTAGCCACTTTAGTTTGCCAGAAGGGGTGGTAATTCTATATTCTGTTTGCCATATTGCTTCAAGTGTGAATGCCTGAGTTATAAACTGCTGGACGATAGGGAGATCGTCGGGGTGAACTAATTCCCACAACATACTATTATTTTGAAGGGCAACTTCAGGATCGAGTTCGTAGATATCATAACAACCGTCACTCAGGAAGGTAAATTTTCCTGTGGGATCTGTAGGAGATTGACAATATTGATAAAAAAGTCCAGGGGTGCTAGCAGCAATACGTTGCCAACGATCTGTAACTTCTTGTAGTTGTGCTTCTGTGTGCTTTTTCTCAGTGATATCTTCGATGGATACTACTATACCTGTCACATTTCCTTCTTGGTCATGGAGTGGTACTTTGTTGGTATTGAGCCAAGCTTGACTACCATCTAGACGATGTAGAGTTTCTATAATATTAAACTCTGGAGTATTAGTCTCCATAATTCTCAAATCGCACTCCCGATACCAATCAGATTCTTCTGTTGTCGGAGGTAGATCGTAGTCAGTTTTACCAATAATTTCTGTAGGTGATGAAAAACCACAAATTTGAGCAGCGTGATGGTTACACCCTAAAAAAACGCTGTTTCGGTCTTTCCAAAAAATCATTTGAGGTAAGCGATCAATAATTGATAACAATAGCTGTTGTGACTGTTGAAGCTGTTTCAACTCAGTGATATCTTGAGAAAATGTTACTAAATAATTAATTTTTTCTTGACTATTACGCAGAGGAATTTGATGGATGGCTAAATAGCGCTCTTGTGTATTGTCATTTAGTTTGATTTGGGTAGTTTTTTCTACTGGATGTCTATCGTTTGTTACCCTACAGAGTTCTGAAATTTTAGTTTGATTTTCACGACTTTGTTGCTGAAAAGCATGATTGCTATAAAATATTTCCTGGTTTGTCAAATCTTGACAAATCAAGCTTTCAGGTAAAATATCTAATATTTGTTCCAACTGATATAGACGTTCTTGAAGAATAGCATTTTCATTTTGTAAATCAACTAACTGTTTTTGGCAGGTGCGCAAACTGTTGACATCAGATTTCATAACTATTTATTCGCTAATATTAGGAAATTATATGATTTTGATTAGTTAAACATTCACTAATATCATAACTAATATCATTGTTTTTGACATCCCGTATTTTACAGTTAAAGTTTACTAAGCTTGATTAGGGTTCACAGAAAGAAGAGTTAAGAAATATACTGGTATGTAGAGTTTTTATCTGGAATGTTGAGACCAAGTACTATGAAAAATGGAATGGGGGATAGGGTATAGGGAATTTTCAAGGAGGGAAAACAGCATTAAAAAGCAGTAAAAAAAAGTTTATCAATTTTTTAATCTGATATTTCTTTCTAAGAAAAAACTTCAATCTAGATTGGACATTTAAGATCAAAAAACTATAGATTATGTGACTAGGTAGTTCAACAATTAATAATTAATAATTAATAATTAATAATTAACAATTACCTCTCCTTGAAAATGGATAGGATTGACGTGGAGCGTGAAAATTTTTTCTTTTCTCTTGGTCAATTGTAGGCAAGGGAGGAGACCCGAAGAGTGACAGCCACTCCGCTAACGCCATCCTAACCTACGGGAAGCTCCGAATATAGAACTCCGTTCCGCTGACGCGAAACGCGACAGCGTTGCGAAGCAAACGACCGCTTTTCTCCTTTAAAGGAGAGGCTTTAAACCTTAATTATTCGGTAAAGGCTAAATAGCATTTTGATTTAAACTTTAAATATACTTGGCAGGAAAAAGACAAAATAATGATAAAAAGGAATAATAATATTCTCCATACCAATTATTTTCTGGATTTACTTAATGATTTTGCACTCTCAAGCAAATCCTTTTAGACAGCTATATTTATGAATATTACTGACATCAATACTTATAATATTATGTCTGTTTATCTGTTTAATAACGTTCTGGAAAAAACCGAGACATCGCTTCAAAAGCAAAAATATCTAGGCGTTGCTGATTCTGGGTATGATTTTGCCCCCCTAGCCCCCAATTTTGGGGGGAATAAAACTCTAAAATTCCCCCAAAATTGGGGGATTTAGGGGGCTTGACCAGAACCAAACAATCGCGCATTCATACTTCAATTCAGCAACACCAATATCTATATATTTCTACCCCTATCTCCCTGATTAAAAGTATTCAATCGATAGTGTAGCTCCCCCGGAGGCGACACATGATATAATTAATATTTATTACTTATGACTTTTGATTTTTTTAAAGGTAAATTATGAGTTCTTGGCAAGATAGTTTCAAGAAATTTACAGGTAAAACTCGATTTGTTGTTTCTCGTTTATTTATTCACTTAGCGGGTTCAGAGGTAACGCCTCTATTGGGTGTTTTGAATCGAGCTGTCAGGGAGATAGTTGCATCAGAAGGTAACTTGGAAGTAGGAGGAGAAGGACTGGTTGAAGTCTGTCAGAGTCTCCTACAATATGATACCTATTGGCAGTCTGCTGCTAATGAGGGAGATGTAATTTGGAATGAAGGAGAAGCAGGAGATTTCTTTGACGAACTGTTTACAGACTCAGCTTCTCGTTACCTAAGCTCTGGGGACAATGAAGATTATGAAGTAGATGACCAACCTCTAACTTTATCACCTACTGGTAATTTAGTAGTAATGCTCACAGTTGCTTTTGAGGGAGAAGTGCCAGATATTGAAGCCGATCTTGCTAGCATAGGTGCAATGACTGTAGCATTAAAAGCTTTAATTAATCTGCATTATCAAGAAAAACTGCGAGGTATTCAAATACATTTTTCTCCAGCACGTTTAGGGGATGAGTTAGACAATGAACAACTATTACTCAATTTTGCTGAATTGATTCCCCTGTAGGTTATTTCAGTTATCAGTTATCAGTACCTCTGCAATAAGGAGGCTACGAAAATACGGAATTCTCTTTTTTTATCCCTTTAAAAGGGGAGGATTTAGACCACAATTTCTCGGTAAAACTTAGGATAGTTTGGTTGATCAAGATAATTGGGTCGCGTAACCCCACCTTGTTAAGGCGAAATATTTTTGGAGGGTTGCTCACGCATCCCCTACTTCCCCTCCCCTCCTGGGAGGGGGAGGGGCTAGGGATGGGTTGACTTCTGACCTCTGACTTGTGACTTGTGACTTCTAACTTCGTTATTCCCCTCTCAAAAATAAAATCAAGGTAGAATAATAAGTAAAACTGACTCAAAATTAGATTATTTAGGAGCGATCGTAAAATATGTTGCGTAAATTGACGGTATTGTTTATGTGTTTAACATTGTGTTGGACAACAGTTGCCTGTGGCAGTTCAAACACAACTTCATATCAAAACTCAAATCCCAATATTTCCTCCAACCCTAGTAGGCAAAACCAAAATCAAGTCACTCAGGGAGAATATCCCGTACAACAGGCAACCTATAATGATGCCAACGGCGAATATACTCTAATGTTGCTGAATACTCCAGCAGGTAAACCACCGATGTATAGTACGACAGATTTGCAAATGGCAAGTTTGACTGAGGAAGAAATTCAGGAAGGTAAAACTAACTATGCCGAAATTAATGGCAACCAAGCTAGTTTACACATTAAACCAGATTTTAAAATTGAATATGTACACAATGTTACTGAAACCCAAACTAATCCCCAAACAGGTAGACAAGAAACAATCATTGTACGTCGGGAGTCTAACTTCTGGACACCTTTTGCTGGAGCAATAGCAGGTCAGGTAGTTGGTGGAGCAATTAGTAATATGTTGTTCAGACCTCAATATTATGTACCGCCAGTTTATCAATCAGGTGGAGTAATGAGTGGTTATGGTGGATATGGCAATAGCTATGACCAAGCTGTTAACCGATATCAAGAACGTTATCAAGCTCCACCAGCAGCAGTGAAAAATCGTCAAACATTGCGTGCTACAGGTGTAACTAATTCAACTAGAAGTAACAACACTCGCAAACAGCAGCAAAATCTCAATCGTTCCACGGGAAGCGGTGCTAGTGCGAGTGACTTGCGTCGCTCCGAGCAAGCAAAACCTCGCCAACAACGTCGTAGTTTTGGTAGTGGTGGGTTATCTCCCTCTCGTCGCGGTGGTGGTTTTGGATCTAGACGACGCCGTTAATGAAGTCAGAAGTCACAAAGGGGGTGAGGCGTTAATGAAGTCAGAAGTCAGAAGTTATAGTCATTCTGAATAAGACTGGAACACTTTTTTAGCTGAAACTCTTTCAAGGCAGGAAACCCTTGTCTCAATCTTCACTGGAATGACTATAGAAAGGGGGTGAGGCGTTAATGAAGTCAGAAGTCAGAAGTCAGAAGTCAGAAGTTATAGTCATACGGAAAGCAATCTCAAGTCCTAGTTTTTCGTACCTCATGCGTAATGCGTAAGTCCTGGTTTATCTAAAATTATAGCCACAACTATTAATTAATTGGAGAAGGGGTGAACAACTGTTTGCCCCTAAATTTTATGCTCATAAAAAAATGTAAAATAACTCTATAGTCAACTTCTTCACCTAATATCAAATATCAAATGTTAATTAATTGGCAAGACTTAATAGCAGAAATTAATTTTAAACATAAACAATGTCAAGACGATCCGATGAATGCTATGGCATTTGCTTATTCTTTAGGGCAATTATTGCTAGAAACTCAAGCTTTATTTTCTCCCACTGAATGGCAATCTTGGCTCAAAAATAATTGCAATTTCTCAGAAAGTTGTGCTGAAACTTATCTGCAAATAGCTAAAAGTTGGCCTAGTTTCCGGATACAATTAGATGCTTATAGAAAAGTAGATTTGTCTGCCATGGAGAATATACCCCAGATGCCACTTATTTCCTCTGAGTCAAAAGATAATCTTGAAGAAGATGTGAATACAGAAGCTAATCAAATGATTCCTTTATTGAACAATACTGAAAATTTTCCGAGTTCTCTTCCTGAGTCTGAAGAATCTAAAAATGCCACAATTATTAACTTTTATCTTCCTGGGAAAGTAGTTCCAAAAGCACGGCCACGAGTTACTACTAATGGTACTTATTTACCACCTCGATATCGTGCTTGGAGAAATCAGGCAGAGGTAGAAATTTACCGTCAAGTTTCTGAGCTTAATTTAGAAGTAAATTTACCAATTAAAAGAGCAGCTATTTCTATCAGTTTTTGTGGTAAACATCGTACTAATTCTGATTTAGATAATTTAGCAGGAGCTTGTCTTGATGCTTTAACTTTAAACGGTGCGGGGGTGCTGCTGGATGACCGCTTGAGTTGTATTCCTAAGCTGACTATTGAATATATTCCTAATGTTAAGGAAACTGGAGTTCAGATTAAAATTGAAATACTTCCTGTTAGATAAATCTCTAAGTAATAGGTTTTAAGTTAATAATAGTTGGTAACTGATGAAGCCAAATAATAAGCTGAAATTACTGTAGATTAGAGTTTTTAAGTATCTAAAATATCACTTATGACTTCTGAGTTTTGACTTCTGACTTTAGTGAAACGGTATAGCGCACCATTCCACTTGTTAATAGTAATTGTATAAATTTCCAGTAGCTTCTAGGATAAATTTCAGAGAAATTACCAGTTTATAGATGGAGAATGTTGAAGTTATAATGAGCTTATGGATATAAAATAAATTCACCCAAAGAATATAAAATGAGAAATTGGAAATATTTTAGATTAATTATCGGTACTGGATTTTTCTTCATCTTATGTCCATTTCTAGTAACAGAGAAAATATATATACATTCAAAGGCAATTGCAGAACAGACTACAAAATATAGCGATCGCCTAACCCAAGAAAATTTAGAAATAAAAGTACAACAACTTGATGAGAAAGCTACACAACAATTTCAAAATGGTGAATTAGAATCAGCTTTAGAAACTTGGCAACAGGTATTAGAAATTCGTAATCAACAGGGCGATCGCTTTCATATTAGTAGTACCCTCTATAGCATAGCAACTATTTACAAGCAACAGTATAAGTATCAGCAAGCTTTAGAGTATTATCAGCAAGCACTGGAAATTCGTCAACAGTTAGGAGACCAAGACTTAATTGCTGCTACTCTACACAATATTGGTACAGTTTATTATCATCTTAGTCAATATCCTCAAGCATTAGAATCATTAAACCAAGCATTAGTAATTCGTCAACAACTTGGCGATCGTACTGCTATTAGTCGAACTTTAAATGAAATTGCTATTATTTACGATACTCAAGGTAGATATTCCCAGTCTTTGGAGTTTTATCAAGAGGCTTTAAAAATTGCTAAACAGGAAAAATATCGTGCAAATATTAGTGCAATTTTAAGTAATATGGGGTTGGTTTATTCTCAGTTAGGTCAATATGAACAAGCTATCAATTTTTATCAGGAAGTTTTAAATACTAACCCCCCAACAAAAGCTAAAATTTTAAATAATATTGGCGCTATTTATCGTCACTTAAAAGAGTTTCCAAAAGCCTTAGAATTTTATCAACAAGCTTTGGCAATTCATAGGGAAAATCAAGACCGTTTTGGTATTGCTACAACTCTCGATAATATAGGTACAATTTATCGAGAACAGGGCAAAAATTCTCAGGCATTAGAATCTCATCAGGAAGCATTAATTATTCGAGAAGAGTTAGGCGACAAGGAAGGTCAAGCAGCTACACTTCATCATATTGGTATAGTACATCGTGAGTCAGACCGACATCCAGATGCTTTACAATTTCTGACTCATACTTTAATTATTGATAGACAACTTGGTAATCAGGATGGAGAAAGAATTACCCTGGCAAATATCGGTAAATTATTAGAAAGAAAAAATCACCCTCAATTAGCAATAATCTTTTATAAACAATCAGTTAATGTTACTGAAACTATTCGCAAAAATTTAAAAGTATTACCAGCAGAACAGCAGAAATCTTATATAGAAAGTGTTGCAGAAATATATCGTACTTTAGCTGATTTATTGCTCCAAGAAAAACGCGCCATAGAAGCACATCAAATTCTAGATTTATTGAAGGAACAAGAGATATTTGAATATATGGGAAACTTAAATGCGGATGAGGATGAATATACTGAAAGTCCACTGCTAGAACTAGAAAAAATATTCTGGAAAAAGTATACTCAGCTAATGAATGAAGTCGGTACTAACCAGGTTGATGAGCAGAATATTTCGTCAGAAAAATTGCTGAGTATTCATAATTTTATTGATAGTGAAGAAGTGGCAAAAATTGTTTCAGAATTAGATGAAAATGCTCATGGTCAAAAACTTACTTCGGATCTGTTGCTTTCCTTAAAGTATGAACTTCAAGAACATCAAGAAAAAAATACGGTAGTCTTATATCCATTACTTTTAGAAGACCGCTTAGAATTAATATTAGTCAGTGCAAATTCCGATCCAATTCATCGCACTGTTTCAGTAACTAAAGAAGAATTTAATCAAGCTATCCTTAAATTAAGAGTGAGATTAACAAATAGAAATAAAGCCCAATCATTATCTAGAGGAAATAATAATCAACCCGATCGAAGAGTTATGGAAGCTGGAGCAAAACTTTACAATTGGTTGATAAAACCTATAGAACCTCACCTCACAATCATGAATGCTAAAACTATTGTTTATGCACCCGATGGTCCACTACGTTATGTTCCTTTAGCAGCACTATATGATGGAGAAAAATGGTTAGTAGAGAAATTTAAAATAAATAATATTACCACTGCTAGTTTCATGGATTTAACTCCAAAAACAGAGATTAATCCTCTAGTTTTAGCAGGTGCTTTAACAGAAGGAATTTATAATTTCCAAGTAGGCAAAAAAAACTTTGATTTTGAAGGATTACCTTTTGCTGGAGTAGAGGTAGAAAAATTAGCAACGATGTTTTCTCAAACCAATAAATTATTAGGTAATTCTTTTACTAAAAAAGCTATGGTATCACAAATGGATAACTATAACATTGTACATTTTGCTACTCATGCTGCCTTTGTAAATGGTCATCCAGAAGAATCTTTTATACTATTTGGAGATGGCTCTCGAGCTAGTCTACGAGATGTGAAAGATTGGGATTTAAGGAATGTAGAATTAGTAGTGTTGAGCGCTTGTCAAACTGGTGTAGGAAAACAGTTAGGAAATGGGGTAGAAATTCTCGGTTTTGCTTATCAAATACAAGAAGCTGGTGCATCAGCAACTTTGGCAACTTTATGGCGAGTTGACGACCAGGGTACCCATGAATTTATGAATGATTTTTATGCAGCTTTAAAGAATGGTGCAACTAAAAGTGAAGCAGTACAAAAAGCACAAATTAGTATGATTAATAGTGAGTTTAATCACCCTTATTATTGGGCACCATTTATTTTGATTGGTAATGGATTTTGAATAGGCAAGGGAATTACATCAAAGCCAGAAAAATGGCTAGAACCCTTGTTCAACAATTAATAATTAATAATGGCTTTGTTGCATAAAAGTAGCGTTCTTAACATCCATTCGGCAGTTATATCACTCTCTTTCGCAATTATTAATGTTCTATTTAACTATTGGACAATAGTTATTACTCTGGTGATGAGCGATCGCTTTGTTTGGCAATTATTATTATTTATCTTAGGACTTACGCATAGGCACTATATATAGTAGATAAAAACTATATCACTATGGTATATATGGCGTTTTTGTCGTCAAAGTGCGTAAGTTCTGTATCTATTGGACAATAGTTATTACTCTGGTGATCAGCGTACGCTTTGTTTGGCAATGATTATCGGTACTTTGATATTTTTCACAGCGAAAATGTCTTCAAAGCTAGTAGGGGTAAGGGAAATACATCAACAGGCTAAAAATGGCTCAAACCCAGATATATCAGGAAAAAGGTTGATTCAATGTAAAATCAAGACTATATAAAGGTTTGATGCTATTCTTAACATATTTTTTGCCAAAGTACCGTTATTATTTATCTATTGGACAATAGTTATTACTCTGGTGATCAGCGTACGCTTTGTTTGGCAATGATTATTATTTATCTATTGGACAATAGTTATTACTCTGGTAATGAGCAATCGCTTTGTTTGGCAATGATTACTATTTAACTATTGGACAATAGTTATTACTCTGGTAATGAGCAATCGCTTTGTTTGGCAATGATTACTATTTAACTATTGGACAATAGTTATTACTCTGGTGATCAGCAATCGCTTTGTTTGGCAATGATTATTATTTATCTATTGGACAATAGTTATGACTCTGGTGATCAGCGTACGCTTTGTTTGGCAATGATTACTATTTAACTATTGGACAATAGTTATGACTCTGGTGATCAGCAATCGCTTTGTTTGGCAATGATTACTATTTAACTATTGGACAATAGTTATGACTCTGGTGATCAGCAATCGCTTTGTTTGGCAATGATTACTATTTAACTATTGGACAATAGTTACAGCAGTTTCCGCACGTTATTGTTGTACATATGCGGAGCAAGTGCGGCAGCTATATACTTTCATGCAACAAAGCCATTAATAATTAATAATTACCTCAAGAGTGAAAACGGATAGGATTGACTAATCATGAAAATTTTTTCTCTCTTGGTCGATTGGATATGGCTCCGAGACCTGCTCTTATCAGAGCCGCTCCGCTAACGCCATCCCACCCTACGGGAAGCTACGCTAACGACCGCTTGTTTCTCCTTTAAAGGAGAGGCTTTAAACCTTAATTATACCATTTTGGAAAAAGAATGTTACGAATAATAATTGCAATATAAAGACTTTAGAGAAGATGTCCTTTTGACAAAGCGGTGCGACCCCGCGACGACGACAGCTCGCTTGCGGAACGCGCACTCCTGTGAGGGAATGCTGACCAAGAGAGGGAACGCGCACCAAGAGAAAAAGAGAATTTCCGACCTAAAAACTGGTATTGAAGTCATTCCCATACCACTCCTGACTCCTGAGTGCTCCTCCTGGGAGGGGGAGGGGCGAGGGGTGAGTTGACTCCTAAGAAATAGCCTAACTATTTGTAGCAAACAGTTATCAAATTGGTATTATTCAGTAATAAAGGAATTATAACTTTTTGACATAAAAACCTCTTGCTATCTATCTTTGAGCCTATTTTTTGCTGCTGTTTTGTGTAAGTCCCGCTAACTATTTGTAGCAAAAATTTATCACATTGGTATAACTTTATCAATATTGCTCAAGTTACATTAACTGTGGCTGAATTTAGCATCTAACTAAGGAGACTGTTGCATGACAGATACATTACGATTTGGTATTGTGGGAACGGGATTGATTGCCAGGGTGATTGCCCAAGGATTAGTCGATGCCAAAAATTGTGCTTTAGTGGGAGTAGCTAGTCGTTCCATCTCTCGAGCACAGGAGTTTGGCCAGCAATTCGGAGAAGTTAAAGGGTTTGACAGTTGGCAAGATTTAATCGCTTGGTCTGGGGTGGATGCAATTTATATTGCGACTCCTACTGCCTTAAAAGAAGAAATTGCTGTAGTAGCTGCCCAACAAAAAAAGCACGTTTTAGTGGATAAACCCTTTGCGACCTTAGAGTCTTTGCAAAAGATTACCGTAGCCTGTAGGGAAAATCAAGTCTTGTTTATGGATGCAACCCATTTTGTCCATCATCCCAGAATTGCAACCATTAAGCAAACTATGGAGGAAAGCATTGGTAAGGTTCAAGCGATACGAAGCGCCTTCTATTTTCCCGTTAGCGATCGCAGTAATATTCGTTTCAATCCCGAATTGGAACCAACAGGAGCTTTAGGGGACTTAGGTTGGTATAATATGCGGGCAACAGTTGAATTTTTAGCTCCTAACATTAATTTAAGCCAAACTTCAGTCAAAGTTAAACGAGACACTAAAACTGGGGCGATCGTTCGTTGTTGTGGTATGCTCGTTTTTGATGATGACAGTACCTCGACTTGGGATGCAGGATATACTTCAGGTGCGATAACGATGGATTTGGCTTTAATTGGTACAAAAGGCATTATTACCCTAGATGATTTTGTGTTAGATTGGGTGAATAGTTTTGCCTTTGAAAATCCTAATCTCAAGGCGGGTTTTTATCTCAAAAATGGTATGGATACCCGTGGGGATGTCAAATTTATTGAGGTAAAAAGTGAGCAAAGTTCTCAGGTGAAAATGGTTGAAAATTTTGCTGATGTGGTGTTCAATGGTGTGACTAATTCTACAACAAATTATTGTCAAGTGAGTGAAAAAACTCAAGCCTTATTAGATGCAATTTCTGGTTGTATTTAGTTATTAACAGGACTTACGCAAGATGTGAAACTATACACCAATTGTAGAGGGTGAATGCCATTCGCCCCTAGAAGATATGGTGGTTATGCGTAAGTTCTGTTCCTGTTAATGCTAGGATAAAATTAGAGAATTTACTAAGAGAATATCTGAAAAGTTTTTTGATACTAAATTTTGCCCCCCTAGCCCCCCAACTTTGGGGGGGAACAAGAGTCAATTTGCTTGCTCTAGTCCCCCAAAATTGGGGGATGCGCGGGGGCTTGGATTTAGCAAATGGGACTTCTCAGACAACCTCTAAAAGACAAAACCTCTAAAAGACAAACCGATGAAATATAACAAACTTGGTGATAGTAACCTAAATGTATCAGAAATTTGTTTAGGGACTATGACTTATGGGCAACAAAATACCATTGAAGAAGCTCATCAACAACTTAATTATGCTGTTGCTGAAGGTATTAATTTTATTGATACAGCAGAAATGTATCCAGTGCCAACTAAGGCTGAAACTCAAGGAAAAACTGAAGAATATATTGGCGAATGGTTAGTTAAACAACAGCGGGATAAATTAATTATTGCTACGAAAATTGCTGGGCCTAATCCTAAAAGCACTTGGATTCGTGGGGGAAATAATCAAGTTAACCGCCCCAATATTCAGCAAGCAATAGAAGACAGTTTGCGTCGTCTTCAAACTGACTATATTGACCTCTATCAAATACATTGGCCTGACCGTTATGTACCTCTATTTGGGGCAGCAGATTATGACCCAAAAAACGAACGATATACTACACCTATTGCCGAACAATTAGAAGTATTTGGCGAGTTAATTAAAGCTGGAAAAATTCGTTATTTAGGAGTAAGTAATGAGACAAGTTGGGGAGTCTGTGAATTTTGTCATTTAGCAGAAAAATTAGGTTTACCAAAAATAGTTTCGATTCAAAATGCTTTTAGTTTAGTTAACCGTGTTTTTAATATAAACTTAGCAGAAGCTTGTCGATTTAATAATGTGGGATTAATGGCTTATAGTCCTCTAGCTTTTGGTATTTTAACTGGTAAATATTTAGATGGAATTCCTGAAAATTCTCGTCTATCTTTATTTCCTGGATTTGAGCAACGTTATCGTAAAACAAATTTAACTGAAGCAATAAAAAATTATGTAGAAATTGCTCATAAAAATAATATGACTCCGGCACAATTAGCATTAGCTTATGTCCGTTCCCAATGGTTTGTAGCTAGTACAATTATTGGGGCAACAACTATGGAACAATTGAAGGAAAATATTAGTAGTGTGGAGATAAATTTGACTGAAGAAATTATTGCTGAAATTGACGAAGTTCATGCTAAATATCCTAATCCTACACCTTAGAAGAAAAGAGAAAAGAGTAAAGTGAAAATTATTCAGTTTAAGTTTTAGCTAGTAGATATAGGGAGGGATAAATTTTGAGAAAATAATTCCTTATGAAATAGCTAATGGTAGGGTGTGTTAGCGCTAGCGTAACGCACCAAACACTATATATAGTGTCTTGGCGTAAGTCCTGTACTAATATCTTAATCAGTTGACTTTTGTTATCTTCTATCAACTTCTCAAATAGACTAACTAACTTTAATTTATTATGGAAAATATTACCATTCCAGTTGAACCTGAAATAGCCAAAGCGTACCGAGAAGCAGAACCGGAAAAACAGCAAAATGTGCTTCTTGTTTTTAACCTTATTCTTAAAGAACTTTTCAAAGATACAAGTTTTGAAGAAATTGTCCAGCAAATTCGTCAAGAAGCGGACGAAAATGGTTTAACACCTGAAATCTTAGAAGAATTATTACAAGATAAGTAGATTACGAATTATTTTAGATACTAATATCTGAATCAGTTGACTTTTGTTATCTTCATCAACTCCTCAAATAGATTAACTAACTTTAATTTATCATGGAAAATATTACCATTCAAGTTGACCCTGAAACTGCCAAAGCTTACCGGGAAGCAGAAGCAGAAAAAAAGCAAAAAATCCAAATTTTTCTTAACCTAATGCTGAAAAAAGCGATTAGCCAAAAACCACTCTTAGATATCATGGAAGAAGCGAGTCAACAAGCAATTGCTAATGGAATGACACCAGAGATTTTAGAATCAATTCTTAATGATGAAAACTAAGCGTATCGTAATTGATACAAACATAATTGTAAGTGCATTAATATTCTCTAAATCGACCACAATGCAAGCCTTTAGAGAAGCGAAATAAAACGGATTAATCTTAATTTCTGCTGAAATTTTATCAGAATTAATTGATGTACTCAGTCGTCAAAAATTTGACCGCTATCTATCAAGAGAAATTCGTGAATATTTTTTAGCTAATTTAACCAAAGAAACAGAATTAATAGCTATTACCGAAACAATTGATATTTGTCGAGACCCTAAAGATAATAAATTTTTAGAATTAGCTGTTTCTGGAAATGCTACTCATATTATCACAGGAGACAAAGACTTATTAGAATTGCATCCTTTTCGAGATATTTTGATTGTTACACCAAGTCAATTTTTAAATAGTTTATCTTGAAACAAAATACCAAAAACATGAAAGAAGAATTTGAACCCTTAGAGTTTGTGGCTGTACAAAAATATGATACTTATTGACAAATAACCTCCTGTTTAGCATCAAAAAACAATTTAATTATTATGATTATTTTTATTCTCATCCAGATGCTCCTCAACCTTCAAATCTTGTAGCGATAATTCAGGAACTTCTGATGTGGGAATTGTGAGATTAAATTGAAAGACTATTTTATCTTGTTCCAGATTAATATTCGTGATATTTACAATACTTTGTTCAGGTAATAAACTTTTAACTGGCACTTGTTCTAACTTAGATTTATAACCAGAATCATCAAGCCATTCATAAATTTTCCGCCAATTTTCTACTTTTTCAACCTTATCTAAAAGAAATTTAACATATCTATAAACCGTTGCACATAAATCTGACTCTACACCTCTAGGAATTTTACCTAAATGTTCGGCAATTTCCGAAGGACTGAAGCCACATAATAATCCTCTTAAATGAGCCTTTTCAATAGGAGTGAGATGTTTTCCTTTTGCAGAAGCTAAATCGGCATAAAGACTTTCTAAGTCCCATTCTTGTGCAGCTTGACTGAAGATTTTGTCAATTTGAGCCATCTTGATTGGATTTTAGAGTTTACTAACATAACTCTAACATTATTTCTAACGTTGGTCTGTAGATGATTAGAAGTTAGTTAATTTATGATTGTTTTGACTAATCAGACAAAAAAGAATATTTTATGGTCATGGATACAGAAAATGCTAACCTCTCCTCATCACAGACAACTGGAGGGGCAACTACTTTTGACCCTGTTGAAATTACTAGGCTCTTGGTATTCGGAACAGATACACCGTCACCAGATAACTATAACGAACACATTAGACCTTTTAATGCCACTCCAGCTACCAAAACCTATGATATGGCCACATACATGAATATCGGTGGTGGGCGTTTCGCATATCCATCTTTGTTTCCTGCTGTGGAAAGATTTTTCAGTACAAATATTCCTGACGGTATATATTCTTATGCTCAGATATCTAGTCCAGATCGTCTGAACTTAAATGATGATGATGATCTAAGAGTGGGAATTTCTCAGTATGGTACAGCTATAGGTAGCGCTGACCATGCTGATCGTTCTTATATCTTTGGTCTCACCGGTTTTAGACTTGACACTTCGATGGCAACCTTCGAGGTCACTGATGGTGTCAAAACTATTAGAAATATGGAGGTACGTGCTTTTGACGACGGTTTTGATTTCAGGTCAGATAACGAACTTGCTCAATGGGTTAACAGTGTTTTTCTTTCGCCGACTTTAGACCCCTATGGATTGGGTCGTGGAGAGGTAGAGATTGAATTTTCTGGGTCGGGACAAACCTATAATACTTATACTCAAACAGATTTTAATACCGATCAAGCTCGTGAAAGTGATGTAAGCGTTATCGGTAGCTTCACACGTCCTTTTAGAGATGCTCAGGGAATCGCAAGTCTTCCACCATCATACCTCTCGAACCTTGCTTCAGACCAATTTTTATCCAACCAACGCGGTGACTTACAAGTAATATATGGCACTCCTAGAAATGATAATCTCGACCCATTTGATTTAAGAACTTTAACTGCTTCTAATCCACTCTTGCAACCTTTACCAATCAACCCTTTGCAAGGTTTTCTGATAGTAGGTGGTACTGGCAATGACAGGTTAAGTGGAAGTTCAAATAATGATGAGCTTGACGGAGGTGACGGATTTGACATAGCAGTTTATCAGGGTGAGGAGGAGGAATATGACATAGATAATTTGCCTGATGGCTCTCAACGAATTACTGACACCGTGTCATCTCGTGATGGTTCTGACATTCTAAAAAATATAGAAGATATAGACTTCTTAGGCTTAAGTTCACCAGTAATAGCGCAAGATGTAGCCTTTGTCATTGATACTACCGAAAGTATGGCTGACGACATTGATCAAGTCAAAGCCCGTGCTAGTGATATTATCAATGCAGTATTAGACGATGAAAGTGAATCTATTGAGACTGTAGAAACTGACGAAAGTGACTCTCGTGGTTCTCGAATTGCTGTAGTTGGGTACAATGATCCAGGAACAAATGTCTTTCTTCCTTTTACCGATCAACCTAACATTGAACAAAGAAAAACCGCAGCTATTAATGCAATTAATAGTATCTCAGTTGGTGGCGGTGATGATTTTCCCGAAGCCGTAAATGCTGGTTTAATCACTGCTCTTTCTGGTGATGCTGGAGAGTGGCGTGCAGAAGCAGATGTAAGACGTATCATTCTATTCGGTGACGCTCCACCCAAAGATACCGAACTTCGCTCACAGGTACTCCAACTTGCCTCGGATGCCAGAATTTTTCTATCTACCAGTAGTCTCACCCCTTCATTATCAATAGCAGGAGACATTGAAACCACCAACATAGCAGATAATCTAGCTGTCACCCGCTTTGCTCTACAAACCGATGCTTCTACTACAACTCCAGTAGAAATATTTACCATTCTAATTGGCGATGACCCAGAAACTGCCGCTGATTTTGAAAGCCTTGCGGCTGCAACTGGCGGTCAATCTTTCAACGCTTTAGATGCTTCTGAAATTGTTGACGTAATAATTTCAGCTATTCAAGCACCACCAGATGACAACAACACACCACTAAACAGTATTTCCATCACTACACCCATACCCAACAACCCTGGCAGACCCCAAAATACCTTTAGCAATGGGTTCTACCATTTGACAGAATTGGATGATACTGGCATACCTGCCGAGTTTGCCGAAACTCCCATCCTTGCTCTAGCTGGCAACGACAACCTCACGGGTACAGAAGGAAGAAATTATATTAGTGGAGACCAAGGAAGTGATACCCTCAGTGGACTAGGTGGTAACGACTCCCTATTTGGCGGACAAGCATCCGATCTAATAGATGGCGGAGCTGGCGATGACCTAGTATGGGGAAGTTCGGATAACGATCGCCTCAATGGTGGAGATGGCAATGACTCCATGCGAGGTGGCAGGGATAACGATGTTCTGACAGGCGACCTTGGCAACGATACCCTCTGGGGTGATTCTGGCCAAGACATTATGATTGGCGGTCCAGGCAACGATATATTTGTCATTGCTGCCGACCCTAATGTGACAACTCCTATCCAACAAGCAGATGCGATCGCTGACTTTGAAGTGGGAGTAGATGTAATTGGTTTGGCCAATAATTTATTATTGGAGCAGCTTACCTTTGAACCTGTTAACCTACAACTTGATGCAGGATTGGCCATACCTTCTACCGCTATCAGACTAGACAATGATTATTTAGCGATTATTCAAGGAGTGGCAGATGTAAATTTATTTGCCACTAATACTGCTAATTTCGCAACGGTTTAGGAAGCTATCAGCTTTTCCTGTGGAATGATCCACAAATAGGTATCGAATAAAATATGGGGGGTATAAATTCCCCCATTCTTTTTAATAGATTTCTACACTGTCAAATATCTAAGTTTTATTTGTATAAAAAGTATTATATAGTAGAGACAAAATATTTACTCATACACGAGAAATATAAAAATATTTCAAACCATTCAGGAGAAAAATTTTATATGTCATATAAAATCAATATATCCCTAGAAAAAAAAGAATCGGGTTACTCTGCATCTTGCCCAGAAATTACTGATAAGCAGTTTGAAGGAGATTCTCTAGATATAATATTTTCAGAACTCAAAAAAGCCATCCAATTAGAATTACAAACTCAGGAAAAAAAAGCCAGCAAAAAAGTTAATCAACCTATCTGGGAAGTAGCACAATCTTTAATTAAAGATATGACAGAAGATGAACTTAATCTACTGCCTACAAATGGAGCAGAACAACATGACCATTATATATACGGTACACCTAAACAAGAAGAATGAAAACTATTTTTGCAGACACATTTTATTGGATAGCATTAATCAATCCAAGAGATGATTGGCATGAAAAAGTTATGCAAATTAGTCAATCACTTCAACAGACAAAAATAGTTACAACAGAGGAAATATTAAATGAACTTTTGACTTTCTATGCTAACTTTGGAGGTCAGCAAAAAAGGCGCACAGTTGAGCTAGTTAAAAGTATAATTGATAGCCCTGATGTTCAGATAATTGAGCAAACCCACGAATCATTTTTGTTGGGTTTAATTTTATATGAAAATCGTCTTGATAAAGGGTATAGTTTTACAGATTGTATTTCTATGAATACGATGCGCAAACTAGGAATTAATGAAGTTTTAACCCACGATAAACATTTTGCTCAGGAGGGATTTGTAATTTTGATAAACTATGAAAATTGAATAAGGAGAAATAACGAATGAGACAATATTTTAATGTAATTATCAAAAAAGATGCAGATGGCTATTTAGTTGCATCAGTTCCCGCATTAAAAGGATGTCATACACAAGCAAAAAGTTATGATGAACTAATTGAACGCATTCAAGAAGCTATTAAACTTTGCTTAGAAATTGAGAACGAATAAGATGAAAAATATGTTTCATTGCTCTAAAACTTTCCTCACTTCAGCAAAAGCTTCTTCTGCTGATATGGGCAATACATGAACATTATAAATTTCATCTCGACGTTTTTTAGCTTCACTCATCCAAGCTTTTTGAGTCTTTTCATCTACATCAAACTCTAGACTTTCTACCAGTTTTTCTGCTAAATAAAGATCTCTGTGTATTTGATAGAGATAAAGCTTCTTTCATTAGTTCATCAATAGATAGCATAGTTATTATCTTCAAGATTACAAATACTTAAATATTAGCATAAGTATAGCCTTTTCGATATATAAAACTAAAAGTAATAGCTGATAGCTGATAGCTGATAGCTGACTGCTGAATGCTTACAAATTACCCACTAATTTATCCCGTAAATATTTAATTCTATCCCGCAATTTAGCCGCCTCTTCAAATTCCAATTTTTTAGCCGCTTCTTTCATCTGACTTTCTAACTTTTTAATCCACTCCGGTAACTCCTCCAAAGACAATTCATCCACCTGTTCATAAACCTCTTCCAACTGTTGAGCATTTAAACGGCGCGACACATCCAAAAACGCCAAAATAGCATTACTTTGTTTCTTAACAATAGGCTTCGGTGTAATATTATTCATCTTATTATATGCCAACTGAATTCCTCGCCTTCTTTCCGTTTCATCTATGGCTTTAATCATACTATCCGTCAAATTATCAGCATATAAAATAGCCTGACCCCGGACATGACGTGCCGCCCTACCAATAGTCTGAATTAAAGAACGTTCCGCTCGTAAAAATCCCTCCTTATCCGCATCTAAAATAGCCACTAAAGAAACCTCCGGTAAATCCAAACCTTCCCGTAATAAATTCACCCCAATTAACACATCAAACTCTCCCTCTCTCAACCCCTGTAAAATCTCAATTCTCTGAATAGAATTAATCTCCGAATGTAAATAACGAACCCTCACATTTTGCTCCTGCAAATATTCAGTCAAATCCTCAGCCATCCGCTTAGTTAAAGTTGTAATTAAAACCCTCTCTTCCAGATTTACCCTTTCCCTAATTTCTCCTAATAAATCATCAACCTGACCTTCAGTCGGACGCACAAAAATTTCCGGGTCAACAACACCAGTCGGACGAATAATTTGCTCAACAATTCTCTCCTCAGACTTTTCTATTTCCCAATTTCCAGGAGTAGCAGAAACCAAAATACATTGATTAACCTTTTGCCAAAATTCATCAGATTTTAAAGGTCGATTATCCGCAGCACTAGGCAAACGAAATCCATGTTCAATTAAAACTTTTTTCCTAGCTTGGTCCCCATTATACATTCCGCGAATTTGTGGAACAGTCACATGAGATTCATCAATAACTAACAACCAATCTTCCGGAAAATAATCAATCAAACATTCCGGCGGTTCCCCTGCTTTTCTACCTGCTAAATGCCGAGAATAATTTTCCACTCCATTACAATATCCCACCTCCCGCAGCATTTCCAAATCATATCTACAACGCTGTTCCAAACGTTGAGCTTCTAACAATTTTCCTGCCTTTTCTAATTCCTCTAATTGCTCATCTAATTCTGCTTCAATATCATTACAAGCTGCTTCTAATCGTTCTTCAGGAGTAACAAAGTGACGCGCCGGATAAACATTTAAAGACTCTAAACTATGGATAATTTTTCCAGTTACAGGGTCAACATAACGAATAGCATCTATTTCATCCCCAAAAAATTCTACCCGAATAACTCTATCCTCATAAGCAGGTCCGATTTCCAAAACATCGCCCTTAACTCTAAATTTTCCTCGACCTAAATCTAAATCATTTCTGCTGTATTGAACTGTCGCTAAATCTCTCAAAATTTTTCGTTGATTAATTTCTTCCCCCACTTGCAAAGAAATAGCAGCTTTTAAATATTCAGCAGGCATTCCCAAACCATAAATACAACTAATAGAAGCCACAACAATTACATCTCGACGTTCAAAAAGAGACCGAGTTGCCGAGTGACGCAACATATCAATTTCATCATTAATAGAAGCAGTCTTTTCTATATATGTATCCGTCACCGGAATATAAGCTTCTGGTTGATAATAATCGTAATAACTAACAAAATATTCCACAGAATTATCAGGAAAAAAATCCCTTAACTCATTACACAATTGAGCAGCCAATGTTTTATTATGAGCCAAAACTAACGTAGGTCTGCCTACTTTTTCTATCACAGAAGCTATAGAAAAAGTCTTACCCGTACCAGTAGCTCCTAGTAATGTTTGAAAATCATGTCCAGCTTGAATATTAACAGTTAATTGAGCGATCGCCCCTGGTTGGTCACCAGTAGGTTGAAAAGGAGCTTGCAAACAAAATTTTGTCATAATAATTTTAGTAGTATTTATGTTATGGCAGAAGGAAGAAGGAAGAAGGAAGAAGAAAGAAGGAAGAAGGAAGAAGGAAGAAGGAAGGAAGAAGGAAAAATCTTACGTTGTCTGAGTTTTAAGCTATCGATATGTCCTAATCTTTTCTTCGATAGCTTTCATTCTCAATTGTATATTTTAATTTCAAAGTTAGGATTAATACCACTATATTCGACAAACTTATCCAAACCTAAAAAAACATGGCAGAAGGAAGAAGGAAGAATAAATAAGGAAGAAGGAAGGAAGAAGGAAGAAGGAAGAAGGAAGGAAGAAGGAAGGAAGAAGGAAAAATCTTACGTTTTCTGAGTTTTAAGCTGTCGATATGTCCTAATCTTTTCTTCGACAGCTTTCATTCTCAATTGTATATTTTAATTTCAAAGTTAGGATTAATACCACTATATTCGACAAACTTATCCAACCCTAAAAAAACATGGCAGAAGGAAGAAGGAAGGAAGAAGGAAGGAAGAAGGAAAAATCTTACGTTTTCTGAGTTTTAAGCTGTCGATATGTCCTCATCTTTTCTTCGATAGCTTTCATTCTCAATTGTATATTTTAATTTCAAAGTTAGGATTAATACCACTATATTCGACAAACTTATCCAACCCTAAAAAAACATGGCAGAAGGAAGAAGGAAGGAAGAAGGAAGGAAGAAGGAAAAATCTTACGTTGTCTGAGTTTTAAGCTGTCGATATGTCCTAATCTTTTCTTCGACAGCTTTCATTCTCAATTGTATATTTTAATTTCAAAGTTAGGATTAATACCACTATATTCGACAAACTTATCCAACCCTAAAAAAACATGGCAGAAGGAAGAAGGAAGGAAGAAGGAAGGAAGAAGGA
>JAAHGF010000007.1:28815-51976 GCA_010672585.1 Okeania sp. SIO1I7
AGCTTTCATTCTCAATTGTATATTTTAATTTCAAAGTTAGGATTAATACCACTATATTCGACAAACTTATCCAACCCTAAAAAAACATGGCAGAAGGAAGAAGGAAGGAAGAAGGAAGGAAGAAGGAAAAATCTTACGTTTTCTGAGTTTTAAGCTGTCGATATGCCCTAATCTTTTCTTCGACAGCTTTCATTCTCAATTGTATATTTTAATTTCAAAGTTAGGATTAATACCACTATATTCGACAAACTTATCCAACCCTAAAAAAACTCGGTAAAAATTGCAGTGCCTTTTTGATTGACAACTATATTTTATAATAGAATCTCCAGAAAAGAGGGAGTAGGGAGTAGGAGGAAGAATTGATAATTTATGTACAATAATTAATTTTATTTTTGATTATTGCAGATGTCTGTTGTATATTTTAATTTCAAAGTTAAGATTAATACCACTATATTCGGCAAACTTATCCAACCCTAAAAAATCTTGGTAAATATCACAGTGCATTTTTGATTAACAACTATAGTGTTTTTATCTGGGATGTGGAGACCAAGTGCTATGAAAAAGGAAATACGGAATAGTAAAGAAATGGGATGGTGCGTTAGTTTTACGTAACGCACCCTACTAGACTGACATACCTATAACTGTAGGTTGGATAGAACAAAGTGCTAGCGGAGCTTATCCGTAGGATAAACCCAAAAAAACCTTATTGTTGTTGGGTTTATCCTCACGGATAAGCTGGTGCTAACGTTCCTCAACCCAACCTACTCTTATTGCACTTATGCCTTCCCCCACCTTCTGACTCCTGACTCCTGAGAACTGACTCCTGACTCCTGTACCTCTTACTTCTTCCTTTTCAAATCAGGGTTTCTCGTGGTAAACGCTACACAAAAAAGACCAGCAAAATACTTAGACCCAAGTATTGCTCTATTACTTCCTCCGTCCCTGCAAAAATTGGCTAAACTACTCTATCGCACTTATCTGGAAACTCATCCTGACTTGCTTAGACATCCCCTTGGTGTAGCCATCAGTCCCGTCAGTTACAGAGCTAGTCTAATATTCTCCCATCAGCCAATTTTATTACCAGGTGAACTTTTCATCCCTGTAGAGCTAATTGAATCAAAAATCTATTAACCAAATATGGACCTACTTATAATATGGCCTCTTACCCTAATCGTTTTTGCCCTTGGTGCATCCATTGGCAGCTTTCTCAACGTCGTCATTTATCGCATACCTTCTAAATTATCTATACTCTTGCCCCCCTCTCACTGTCCCCGTTGTCAAAGTAAATTAAAACCTTGGGAAAATATCCCAATATTTGCTTGGTTATGGTTAGGCGGGCGTTGTGGCCATTGTCACAGCCCAATTTCTATCCGCTATCCCTTAGTAGAAGTCGTTACAAGTTTCTTATTTTTGCTCGTTTTCTGGAAATTTGGAACTACAATTCCCACCTTAGGTTATTGGACTTTTTTCAGTTGGCTACTAGCTCTATCTATGATTGACTTAGACACCATGACTTTACCTAATTCTCTTACACAATCTGGATTAGTCTTAGGTTTAGGCTTCCAGCTCATTACCATATTAGAGACAAATATTCAAGAAAATAATCTAATCAATTTGTTAATGGTTGGTATTATCGGCGCAGTTGTTGGTTTATGGTTGTTTGACTTAATATCTATATTCGGTTCAATAGCTTTCGGACAAACAGTTATGGGTGGAGGAGATGCCAAACTAGCAGCCATGATCGGAGCTTGGTTAGGTTGGAAATATCTACTATTAACTTGTTTTCTCGCCTGTACTATGGGAGCATTTGTAGGTGGAGGAGCGATCGCCCTGGGTTGGCTAGACCGAAAGCAACCAATGCCATTCGGGCCTTTTTTAGCAATGGGAGCTGGTTTGACTGTTATCTGGGGTGATGATATATTATCAACTTACTTCAATCTATTTTTCCCTGGATTCTCATCCTGATTTTTCTGGATGAAGCATATTAATCAGGATATCTAAAGTATAGATACTTAGGGCTAAAACTTTTCTAAGCAGATAAAAACTAAGTATAATAACCCGAATTTAAAACCAATTTTTTTAAACTATGACAGAATTTTTTTGAATCAAAACGCTCTTAGTTTATTTTCTGTTCGCTGATAGTCATAGCTCTATATTCTATACTTAATTACCTGAATAGGATAAAAGCACAACGCTTTAGCAAAAATTTAATCACTTAATAATTAACTCTAAATTATTTTAATGTCTCTATTTGATTGGTTTGCAAATCGTCAAAAATCAGTCCAGAACTCTCAACAGAGACCTGAACGAGAAATTGCTGATGGACTGTGGATCAAATGTGAAGCTTGTGGTGCTTTAACTTATACCAAAGACCTCCAAGCAAATCAAATGGTTTGTCTCGAATGTGGATACCACATGAAAATATCCGGCAATGAGCGGATTCAGCATTTGATAGATAGTAACACATGGATGGCAATTAACGAAAAAATTAGAGGGACAGACCCTTTGAAATTCCGCGATCGCAAAGCATATAGCGACCGTCTCGAAGAATATCAAAGAAAAACAGGACTTTTAGATGCCGTACAAACAGGTATCGGCAACATCGAAGCTGAACCCGTAGCTTTGGGAGTGATGGACTTCCAATTTATGGGAGGAAGTATGGGGTCAGTTGTTGGAGAAAAACTGACCAGGTTAATAGAACAAGCTACTAAAGAGCGCTTACCTGTAATAATTATTTGTTCTTCTGGTGGGGCCAGAATGCAAGAGGGAATGTTGAGCCTGATGCAAATGGCCAAAATATCCGGTGCTTTAGAACGTCATCGAGAAGAGAAACTGCTATATATTCCAGTTTTAACCCATCCAACTACAGGTGGCGTTACTGCAAGTTTTGCCATGCTTGGAGATATTATTATCGCTGAACCAAAAGCAACAATAGGCTTTGCTGGACGACGAGTTATCGAACAAACAGTCCGTGAAAAGCTACCTGAAAACTTTCAGACCTCCGAATATCTATTGGCACATGGTTTCATAGACATAATAGTACCTCGTACTCAGTTAAAGAAAACTCTGGCTCAGTTAATTCGCCTTCATAAAACTCATCCTGCTGCTCCTACTTCTACTGAATCATTAGAAACAGGGCCACACTGCCATTTGCCCTTTCAGCCAGAACAACATAATTCCATGACAAATGACAACAAAATTCAAACCATGCCTCAGAATTAGATTCTGAGTGCTTCCAGGAATTTTTTTTTAATTATTTATAAATTGAAAAAATCTTATGGGTTTCGCAGATATATCAATCCAGGAAATAGCAGAAGACTTTAATGTCCATGTAGATGAAGTACTTCGTCTTTGTGACCAAAAGGGAATCTCTTATAAGCACCCTCAGACTCGTTTGGCCTTAGAGGATGCTAAAGCAATCATGTCTCATTTATTAGCCCAAGAACAAAAATCTAATTCTTAATAAAAGTTGTTAAATACTTGACTAATTGACACGATGCCACTGATAAATAAAAATTAGATCAAATTATTGTGCCAATTGCAGTGTGATTATTGACTGCGATTTGAATGTAGCAATAAATATCAAAAATAGGGCGGTAGGGCATTCCGTTCTTAAAGCTCGTGGAGTCCGACGGGGTACCGGGACTGGGAAACGAGAAGCCCATGTCATACCTTAAGGTTGGCGTGGGAGTATGTCACTTGATTAACTTGCCAGTTTTAAGGAGAAGAATGTTGAAAAAATTTTTCATAGCTGTAGTTGCCATTGTATTTCTGACGTTTCAAACGTTCGTTAACATTGCCACAGCAGCCGAATTAACAGATAACGACCGGACTCTACCTCTGAATGATAAAGGTGAAAAAGTTGTACTTAAGATTGAGGAATACGCCAGAGGCAAAAAGGTATTTAATAATGTTTGTTCTCAGTGTCATGTCGGAGGAATAACCAAAACTAATCCTGATATTGGCCTTGGTCCAGAAGCTTTAGCTTTAGCCTATCCATCACGAGATAACATAGAAGGTCTCATAGACTACATGATAAATCCTACTACCTATGATGGGGAGGTTGAGATATTTGAATTTCACCCCAGCATAAAGAGTGCCGATATTTATCCAGAAATGAGAAATCTCACAGAGGATGATTTATACGGAGTCGCTGGTTATATTCTCGTACAGCCTAAAGTTTTAGGCAAACAATGGGGTGGCGGTAAAATCTTCCGTTAAAATTCCTTTTTCTTTGAAATATTGACTGATGATTTTAGATTATTGGTTTTTTGATGGGAGACAACAAAATTGGTTTTTTCTTCATTAAACCCTAATCTAAAATCGATTATTTATTATTCTAGATTTGTACTTAATTAAAGTAAGAAAAATAGTATGTTAAATAAATCATTACTGATTCGTTTTCTACTAGCTATATTAATTATTATTCAAGTAATAATTTTTGATACTCAATCATCCGAAGCTGCTGTAGATTCCTATGTAAAAAGATATTTAGACGCTAAACAACCAGTAGAAATTAAACTGAATGAACAAGGTGAAACAAAGAAATTTTCTGCTGAAGATTTATCTACAGGCAAACAGATTTTTGCCAAAAATTGCCTTAACTGTCATGTAGGAGGAGCAAATTTAGTCAACCCTCCAATATCTCTATCCCTCAAAAGCTTAGAAGGAGCAACACCACCACGAGATAACATTAATAATTTAGTTGCTTTCTTCAGAGACCCTATGATATATGACGGTAGTGATTATACTTATTTTTGTCGTCAAGTTACCGAAAAATGGATGTCTCAAGCTGAAGTAGAACAGATGGGCGCATTTATTTTGAGAGCTGCACAAAAAGCTCCTGCTTGGGGAGCAGAAGGGGTTGAACAAAATTGACATCTTCTAGAAAACTTCAGACTAATATCCTTAACTGACAAATAAAAAAACACCCTCCTTAATAACTATTGATACTTGAGAAGTTCTGGAAAGAGTGGTGTATGGATTTCAATTCAAATAATTTTAACTACTTTTAACTTCTATCCAAAAAGTTTCCATAAAATTAAAATATATAGAAGTAGCAAAGAAGAACATAGTGGTATAGACATGACTATTATTAGTGAACAAGTTGCAAAACAGGAAAAATAACCGTGGTTCCACTAAACGACGAAAACCCTACTAGCAAAACAGCCTTTGTAGTATACGGCTTAATTGTAACTAATGTCCTATTATTTTTGTACGAAATTAGTTTGTCAGATATTCAACTTAGGCAGTTTTTTTATTCTTGGGCTGTAGTTCCTTGTCAACTCAGCAATACTTGTTCAGTTCCACTGCCAACTTCCCCAGTTCCTGAGTGGCTAACTCTATTTAGTTCCCAGTTTCTACATGGAGGATGGTTGCATTTGGGTGGAAATATGCTATTCCTCTGGATTTTTGGCAATAATGTAGAAGACTGTTTAGGTCATGTGAAATTTTTAATTTTTTATCTAGCTTGTGGTGTACTAGCATCTTTATCCCAGTGGTTTTTCTCATCCGGTTCAGCTATTCCCACCTTGGGTGCAAGTGGAGCGATCGCCGGTGTAATGGGAGCATATATCCTCAGATATCCCAAGGCTAAGGTTCTCACATTATTACCTCTGGGATTTTTTATTACCACCGTTCGTATTCCAGCATTCTTTTTCCTAGGTTTTTGGTTTTTGCAGCAAGCATTTTATAGTGTTGCTAGTCTCAATACACCAGCCAATATTGGCATGGAAGCAGGTGGTATAGCTTATTGGGCTCATGCTGGAGGCTTTGTCTTTGGAGCTATTCTAGGTCCTCTGTTTGGATTATTTTCCTCGCCAGAATAAATATTTAGGATTTGCGGAAAAAGTCTTTTTAGGGAGTAGGGGAGTAGGGGAGTAGGGGAGTAGGGGAGTAGGGGAGTAGGGGAGTAGGGGAGTAGGGGAAATGTTTGGTAATGGTTGAAGATGGCACATTTTTGATACCTAATTAATTACAGTGCTTTTCAAGTTGATGAACCACATCTTCACAAACAAAAACCTTGTAGGGACGTTCCATGGAACGTCCCTACTGTGGTCTACCCAAATGAAAACCGCTGTAACCTACATTCCGCAGGTTGACGGTACTGCTGGAGGATTTTTTTTGAAAAGACAATAATGGTTATTATTCAATATTAGCATTTAGCAGGTAAAATAGAAGAAGGGGTTGGTGATACGTGGCTGTGATTGTGTTCTAATGGCGATCGCTTAACTATTAACTGAAAATCATTAAAGAGCTAATTTGGCCAAATTGAGGACTCTTATAGTTTGATTCACCAACCCGTGGAGGAACAAGTATATTTTGCAACTATGACAGATTTCCCATCTTCTGTAATTGTACAAGACATTGACCACTGTGGTATAGTGGCAGGAATAATAGATAGAATTGGACTGGTAGAGATGATTAATCGGGCGATCGGTACTCATCCCCGAGAAGTCATCAGTCCAGGAATTGCAGTCAAAGCTATGATTATCAATGGTTTAGGCTTAGTTAGTGCCCCCTTGTACTTATTTGAGAAGTTTTTTGTAGGAAAAGCAACACAACACCTATTATCCGAGGGAATAGAACCGGAGCATTTGAATGACGACCGACTAGGAAGAGTCCTAGATAGGCTTTATGAAGTTGGACTAACTCAGCTATTTGTGCATATTGCTCTTTCTGCATCAAAAACAGAAGGAGTGAATACAGACACTTTACATTTGGATTCAACATCGTTTCATGTTCATGGAAAATATACCCAAGATGAACCAATTGAAGAAACAGAACCAATTCCGATTAAGATTACTTATGGGTACTCAAGGGATCATCGTCCAGACCTCAAACAATTTATAGTTGACCTAATGTGTAGTGGGGATGGAGATATTCCTTTATCGCTGATGATAACGAATCAGACCGAGGAATTTTTGCTCAACTGATGAAAGAATTTAGAGAAAATTGGGAGTTAGACGCTTTATTTGTTGCGGATGCTGCCATGTACGGAGAGGAAAACTTACAACAGTTGAATCAATTGCGCTGGTTATCAAGAGTGCCTGGAACCCTGAGTGAAGCCAAACAATTAATGTTACAGCTATCTGATGATGCCTTAAAAGATTCAGAAATTGAAGGATATCGCCTAGCGAGTGTTTGTAGTAAATATGCTGGTATTAAGCAAAGATGGTTAGTGGTAGAAAGTGAAAGCCGCAAAAGTGCAGACTTAGAGCAATTAGAGGAAAAAATTACTACTGCTAGTGTGATTGCTCAAAAGCAACTGTTATCTCTTTCTCAGGAAAAATTTGCCTGTGTGCCTGATGCAGAGCAAGCAGCCAAAAAATTAGGAAAAGAGCTACGATATCATGATATCGAAGACCTTGAGTTTGTTGTACACCCTAGTCACCGAAGACCAGGTAGACCTCGAAAAGGAGTTACTGCTAAGAACTATTACTATCAAGTCAAAGGGAGTTTAGCGATCAATTCAGAGCTAGTCAACAGGGAGAAAAACCGTGCGGGAAGATTTATTTTAGCAACTAATGTTCTCGAACATCAATTCTTGAGTGATGATGAGCTATTACGAGAATATAAAGCTCAACAATCAACAGAGAGAGGGTTTCGTTTTCTCAAAGACCCTATGTTTTTTGCTGATAGCATATTTCTCAAAAATCCAGAAAGAGTAGCAGCACTGGCAATGGTCATGGGGCTGTGTTTATTGGTGTACAGCTTAGGTCAAAGGGCATTAAGGCAAGCATTACAAGCAGCAAAGGAATCGATTCCCAACCAAGTAGGTAAACCGACAACTACTCCGACTCTGCGATGGATTTTTCAATGTTTTCAATCTATTCATCTAGTGATTATTAATGGGGCCAAACAAATCGCTAACTTAACTGAAGAACGCCAATGGCTGCTTCAATTTCTTGGTGCTTCCTGTCGTAAATATTATTTACTTCTCTAGTTGAACACAGAGGAGTGAGCGATTTTTTTGTGGGCATTTGAGCAATTTTACTTATGCAAGCTTGCCCTATGAGGTAGCGATCGCCTTTCCAATTTAGCGATCGCCCTCTTGATTTTAATTCTTTGTCAAATACCTGAATGTGTATGCTTAAGAAGCAATTTCTAAAATCCTTGCCCTATCTGACTTAAAAAATATTCAAATTGAGCATTAAAACCTGCGGAATGTAGGCTGTAAACTAATTTGGTATAATATCATGTTCCCCCTCCGGGGGAGCTACGCTAACGGATAATCAGTTATAAAAAAACTTTATCCCTTTTAACCCTTTCTTCCCTTCTGCCTCAAGCTCCCGCTGCCTTCTGCCTTCCTTCCTCCAAAGTGTAAGTATTCAACCGAACATGATATAAAACCTCATTATCACTCGTACTGCCTACAATTGGATCGGGTTTTATACCCCAACCAATTTTTCCTTCTGCCTTCTGCCTCCAGCTCCCGCTGCCTTCTGCTTTCGTTCATCGATCGCTAACCAATGTTCCCACCCCAGTATTCAGACTAGATGTTCTCCGTGAGTCAGCAAGCTGTGGTTCGGGTATATCCAAATCATCAAATTCTTCCAATGGAATATCTATAGGAATATCAGCCGCGTTGACCACAACCCCCAAAAGCTTAGGAATATATTTACCAGATTCGTCTTCATCATCACCTGTTAACTGTTCTATAACCTCTGCTAATACACCTGATATAGTGAAATGTGGCCTAGCCACAATAATCATGCCATCAGTATAAGGTTCTAACATGTAAGCATCATTGTTTTTACTGATGCAAGGAGAGTCAAGGACCACAAAATCAAAACGATGTCGCGAATCAGAAAGTAACCTTTTCATCTCACTTGATTCAATAATACCTCCTGCTTGTTTCACCGGGCCCGGACTTGGGATGACATACAAATTTTCTACCTGTGGCACTTGTTGGATACAATCATTGATGTCACTGTAATAACGAAGAGGTTCAAGAGTTCTCTGTGGGTCGGGAACAATTTTAAGAGATTGAACTTTAGAAGGAGATCTTAAGTCTGCCTCAATTAAAAGTGTCCGCCGACCTGCTCGTGCAGCAGCGATCGCTAAATTATAAGCACAAAATGTTTTACCCTCCCCTTTTGCTCCACTACTCAATAGCAAAACTTTCAGAGGTTTAGTTCCTTGACGTTGTAAATTTGTCCGTAACTTTTCATAAGATTCAAGATAAGGAGAATTATGCTCAACTAATAAGGGCATTTCCTCTATATCCATAGCTTCTATGTTGTCAAAGAATATCACATCTGGCAACTTACCCAACAATGGTACATCTTTTTCCTTTAATGCTGTTTGAATTTCTTCCCAAGAATAGAATTTGCCAGAAAGCATTCCCAACACAAAAATTAAGCCCCCACCAACAACTATCCCTGCTAGTCCCCCTACTGCCAACATCAAAGGCATACTTTTTTCACCTCCTGCTTCACCCTTCTTGGCAACACCAGCTTTCTGAGCAATAGCTAGACTACTAATTATCTCTGCCTCAGCTGCTTCAGCATCTTCTAAAGTCGCTCGCATCTTATCCAAGCGAGACTTTTTCACAGCAACTTCTTCTTGCAACTGAGTTAATTCTAATTGCTTATCAGGAATAGTCGCATATTCAGCTAGCAAGTCCTGCTCAATTTGAATTGTTGTTTGTAGTTGTTTTTGTAGTTGCTCCTGCTGAGTTTTCAGAGCTATTAAGGTTTCTGCTAACTGTTGTCTTGTGGGGTCTAAAGAAGCATCTACTCGAATTTGATCTACCTTTCTCAATGGTGCTGCTATGCCATTACCCCCTAAAACTTCTGTAGCACGTTGTTGCAGTTGTTGCTCTGCAACTTGTTTTTGCCTACGCAACTCAACTACAGCTGGATATGCTTCTGTAAAATCTAATAATAACTTATCTAACTCATTTTCTACTTGATACAACTGCACTCGTAGTTGAGCTATAATTGGGTCTGCTGCAAGTGCCCGCGCTACATAAGCTTGATCTGCTGTCAACCCTAACTGTGTTTCTAAACTCTTAATCTGAGCTTCTACCCCATCTAACTGAAGTTTAATCTGGTCTTGTTGTTGTCTGCTACCTGCGATCGCCGCTGGTAAACCTGCAGCTCTTGATGTAATTAATAAAGCTTCCTCTTCCCTCTCAAATTTCTGTTGCTCTTGTTGAGCTTTTCTCAATTCTTCAATTGCTGCGGGTAAACGTTTGTTGACTTCATCAATAATTGCCCTTTGAGATGTAGTATTAATTTTTCGGCTTTGCTGCACTATTTGTTCCATCAAAGCATTTACTATTTCTATAGCTTTTTCTTCATCTGTGTCTTCATAAGATAAAAAGAATATGCCTTCTTTGGTAGCTAATTTTGCTCCTTTGAGCTTTCTTGGATCTACCAATACTTCTTTCGCTACTGTCTGTCTAACTTCATCATTTAGTAACATTTCTGGAGTAACTGCTTGAGCGTTTTGTTGTATTTGAGCACCAGTCTCAGAAAATAGTAAAACAGGACTAACTTTCCTCAATGTACCTAGAATTGTACTTTTTGTTTCTGGGGTTGGCTGCAAAGCAACTATTCCTGAAACACCTACTGCTACAGTGAAAGTTGCTACTCCTACCCACTTATATAGTCCTAAAGCAATCAAATAGCGTTTAATAATTGGTATAGCCATAATCTAGTATTTTTTAATATATTTAGAAATAGAAATGAAATTTTAACTCTTGGTTCTGTTGAATATTTTATTCGATATTAGCTAATTTATTTATCTGTGCTTAATTAATTATTATTCCTGTTGTTGTTCCGATTATTACCGCTACCCCCACCAAAAAACACATTAGAGGTATCTTGTTGCAAAGACCGGAAAAAAAGTACAAATTCTAGGGAACTCCTGATCGGAAGTGTATATTTTTCAAATAAATAGTTAATATTATCAATCCATGTTCTATCAATAACAACTATATCCTCATTCTGAAGTAAAATATTTTGAGAAGCATCGCCAAATATTGCATCTTTACCATTGAGTTCCCGTCTAACTATTTTTTTTGTTTCTCGATCAAATCGAATCAAATTAATTGCTTCTAAATCTGCTGACTCTAATGCTATACCATTAAGAATATCTATTAATCTACTACCATTCGGAAGACTAGTAGTAGCAAGGGTATCGTTAGGACTACTGAAAATACGAATAGTAATTTGTGGCGCACTCAAAGTCGATTTCCCAACTAGATCGCGGTCATAACCAAGATCCGAGCCTGGTTGCAATCTAGGTACAATTACAGCATCCCCATCCTTAAGAAGGATATTAGGCAATTCGGTAGAATTTTGCAAGGGAGTATATAAGTCTATTGTTTCTTCAACTACACTACCATCACTTAATTTCCGACGTACTAAAATGTTTCGTAGATCGGCAGTTAGAGATGCTCCACCAGAAGCGAGTAAAGCGGAAGATACTTGATTTGCCTGATAATAACCAGGTCTTTCTACTTCCCCATTCACAGTCACAATACCAGCAGGTAATGGACCTGCTTGGCTATAATTAGTTAGTAATTCCCGATCGCTATCTTGGGCTACAATAGAAGTCTGATAAGGTACAATCACTACGTCTCCATCTTCTAAACGTAAATTAGGAGGAGAACCACCCATTTGTAATGGGGTTAAAATATTAACTACTTGACTTACTACAGATCCATCAGCTAAAGTCCGACGCACTTCTACATTTCGTAGGTCTGCGGTAAAAGTGGTACCACCTGCTGCACTTAAAGCATCTGAAATTTGATAATTTCCTCCTACTGGATAATAACCTGGTCTAGTAATTTCTCCGGCGATCGTGACTCGGACTGGACGTTGAACAACTAAGGATATGGAGACTTCTGGATTAATAATAAATTTATTTAATTCAGAGGTAATCTTTTCTATTGCTTCTAATATTGTGAAATCTTGCAACAGTACTGTTCCGACTAAGGGCATTTGAATAGTACCTTCCGGGCCAATACTTGTAGCTACATTTAGGTCTGGAAATCTCTGAACTTGAATCGAAATTTGGTCTCCAGGTCCTAGTAAGTAACGTCTCAACCGTAACTCTGGGTCTGAGTCAAAATTCGGGTTTAAGGGGGGAGAACCTATGGATGGTGCTTTAAGCTGTGAAATATTTTGCTGAGAGTTATTTGATGATGGGATTTGTCCATAAGCTCTTTCGGGAAAAACTAGAGCTGCGAAGGAAATAGTTACAGAACTAGAGTATAAGCTGGCCAATAATAAAGGAGTTAACTTTTTATAGTAGCAGTTAATCATAGGGTTTGAAGTAGCTTAATCTGATTGAGTTTGACTGACTTGGCGATCGAATTTTTGCCTACATTACTATCTTATAAAACCTCGCTCGCTAACTTTGGCAGATTATCAGGAAAGGCACAGAGAGGGTAGGAGGCGCTTATACAGAAGGGAATTCTGACTCCTGACTCTACCCGTGACCTAAGGGAACAAGAGTATAAAAGCCTGCCGTCACTCGCGTTGCCTACAATTGCTGGGGTATAAAACTACACCCAATTGTTCCTTCTGCCTTCTGCCTTCGTTTATTTGGTTAGGTCGAGGGGGTTTTTAGCCCGCCCCTCCCAGTTAGATCCGGACGTGCCCGTTTCCGTGCATCCGGCTCCCGACAATCTGTACACCATATCGGATATGGGTATCATTGCTTCATGTGAATATAATGATGACAGCTACGATGGACAGCTACTAGGTTTTTCTTATCCCAGTTGTTATGATTACCGTCCACATGGTGTAGTTCGACCGTTTCATCATCTGAGAATTTAAGTCCGCAGTATTCACATTTATGGTCTTGCCTTTTCAAAGCTTGTGATGTTACACCATCATATAATTTGGAATTTCTTTTACTCCAGTATGCTATGTCGCCATCGAATGGAGATTTGTTGTTTTTGACCATGATATGGTCGTTTTCTTTCCAGCCTGGGTTGGGGAAAGCTTTTTGTATCAGTGATTTTGCTTTATATTTGTTCATCTTTTTCTCTTTGTTGAACACTTTGAAGGCTCTATAGCTCATGTGCCATAGTGAGAACCGACTCCCATCTAATTTGCAAAATTTGTGATAATTCCTCCATCCTCTGACAACTGATGATAACTTCTTGGCTTTTACTCTGGCTCCAAATGCTGAGGAGTTAATTATGGCTTTGGCTTTCTCCTTAAAGGCTTTGAAGTTTTCCTCTGAGGGCACACTTCTAAACTTTTGGTTATTAGACTGGACGTAAAAGTGCCAGCCTAGAAAGTCAAATCCATCTGTCGCTTTAACTAATCTGGTCTTACTTGGCTTAATCTCTAGTCCCCTTTCCTTTAGGAACTGTGAAACTTCATATTCGATTAATTCTTTTTCTGACTTAACTATTTGGTTGATACGGCGTTTGTGCCATTTCTTAGTTGGGTCTTCATCGAATCCGGGGTCGATTATGAATACTAAATCGTCGGCATATCGTATGCACTTTCCTAAATCTTCAATTCCGTTGAGTGATATGTTTGCTAGAAGTGGTGATATTACTCCTCCCTGTGGCACTCCTTGCTCTGGAAAGTTGATGTTTGTCCCTGATTTCAGACATCCCCATAATCCTTGTTTTATGGACTGAGGTGCTATAATTCTATTCATTAGATGCCTATGGTCAATCCTATCGAAACACTTAGCTATATCCATTTCGTAGATATATTTCCGATGTCCTTTAGATGAAGACCTTAGATTACTGAAAAGGAGTTTTTGCGTATCTTGGGCACTTCTTCCTGGTCTAAAGCCGTAGCTTCTTTCATGGAATGTTGCTTCGTGTGCTGGTTCGATGGCTAGTTTGCACCATGCTTGCCATGCTCTATCTGCTATGGTCGGAACCTTTAGCATCCTCGTTGAGCCATCTTTTTTGGGGATGGGAATTTCTCTGAGTTTGTTGTGTTTCCATTTGTGCCCATACTTTTCGAGCATAATGAAGAGGGCGAACCTTTCTTCAAATTTTAGGCTGGCTTTTCCATCTATTCCCGCAGTTTTCTTCCCCTGATTTTCTTGAGTCACTCTTCGGATTGCTAGGAACTTTGCAGCTCGACTTCTTAGTAAAAGTTTTTGTAGATTCCGGACTTGTTTGTAATCTTTCCTCAGCATAGCTTTATAAATTCTCTTCTGTAGTCGGAATACCTTTTTCCTGGCTAATTTCCAGTTTAAGTTTTTCCAGAGTTCGCTATAAAAGTTGTCTTTCATGCTTCTAAATCGTAATCTTCATTAGATAATTTATTCTGATTGCCTCGTTCCAATTACGGAACGTCCTACCCGATGTCAGGGATTCATGCTCGTCCATTTACTCAAGTTCGACTGTCTATTGTTAGGGGGTCATATTCATATCAGATATGAATTTCTTCCTGAGCAATAGTCTTGAGACCGTAACATCGTTTTTATTCGTTCCCTTACAAGATTTGTTGATGACTTAGTGGCAGTTCAATTTGCCTAATACTTTCCCAGGATTGTGAGTATCGCAAACATGATATTCACGGGAATCGGGTTTTTAACCCCTGTATTGAGACCACCTGATATTAAGCAGTTGGATGGCCTAAAGATGAGACACTTTTCTAGAACTTGTTTACCCATATCATCTCCCTGTTATCGTTCCAAGGTTACTACTGCTTTCACCCCTTCCCGCCCCCTTTGCCAGCTTCAGTCTGCAATTTTCCCATTGCTGGTTATCCGAGATTGCTCGCTGTGGCTGAGGTTAGGAGTCATACCATCCTTAGTAGGTAGGACTTTCACCTACATCCTGTAAGAGTTTGATAACCTTTGGTCGGTTATCCCCTGATTTAGCCTTTTTGGTTTAGGTCAGGAACGAATCGCACGAATGCTTCTTTTGTTAATGATGCTTGAATTTTTTGTCCAATAGATGTGAGTTGTGGCAGATAGGGGTCAATATCTCCCAAAGGTTCAATTGGAAATAAAATATTTACTGCTACCCAAGGCACACGATTCCGAGATACCATAGCTAGTCTATCGGTCCAAAACCAATCACCAGTTTCTGGACTACCACCTCCAGGCCAGGCATACCATTGCATAACTGCATAGGTTTGTTGATTTGTCCAGCCTCTCAAGAATCTAGCTTCTATATTTGATATATTTTGCTTTCTTGAGTCTGTAGTACTATCTTCATCAGGCATCTCTGAGGTGAAACTAACTCGATTATATGAATCAGTCTTCCAACGATTAAATCCATTGATATCCATCCATTCTACTTGAGGCTTGTCTTTTGGTCCATTTTGAGTTAATACTAATAAAATGACAGATTTATTTTCATTGTTAATTTCTTGAAACAACCACTTATGATCGGCAATTGTTATTTCTTGATGAGATGTTGTTGTCCAATCAGAGATAGTTAATCCATTTTTTCTTACTTGTCTTAAGCTTTTGAGATTAGTAATTTTGGGTGTATTTTCCCATGACCATTTTCCTGCTACATAACCAGGTACAGTTCCTACTATTAAAATGATTAAAAGAAATACCAGCAATACTATTTGTGGAAATTTAGACTTTTGCAGATTTTTTAAACTATAAGCCATATTGAAGAAGTAACGAAGTTAAGAAGGAAGAAGCAAAAAGTAGATAGGAATAGTCTTCTACAATAGAATTACTGTCTACAAACCCTAACCAAATTGTAGACAGCAAAGGTAACTGTGGGCTATTATACCAAGGGTGATAAATGTTTGCTATACTTTCTTGAGCGTGGGGAGTAGGGGAGAAGTAAACATCAGAATAATTAACAATAACTGGGGTGCTAATTATCAAAAAAATTCCATGGGTCTGTGTTAATTACTTATAAGATATCGCCCTTAAGGACGGGGTTAAAATTTAAGTTTCACCTAAGTTAAGCATTCTTTTTTCACACTTGCTATTAAACCCATAATTTTTATTAATTTTTCGAGATTTATTATAGTTAATAAATCTCAAAATTATACCTTATAAATAGTTATCTTAATCAGCCTGATTGGTCGGTTCAACTGATGTTGTAAAATAACTGTCTACCCAATTCATCATCAAAACTAATAAACCCAACATACAAGCAGAATACATATCTCCACCCCATCCCTCATGCAACCAATGAAAAGCTTCATCTTGGGCTGTACCATGAAAAATTGTTAGTATAGTGTTTCTGATAATATTTGCAGTGACACTAACTACTACTGCGCTATAAAGTAAAACAATTGTTTTCACACGACTAGCTATAGCGCCAGTCCAATAAAGTAACATTAGTGAAACATAGAGGCTGGTAAACAACATTTTTAAACCTGCACAATGAGGGGCAACTTCGACAATTCTTCCCCCTACATATAGATATATTTGTTCTACCGTAACATCCATATTTAATTGTTTTAAAATAAAGCCAGCTACTGTAGCAATAAATTTTTGTAGGGGCAAAGCATAAGGTTCTATTAGATAAGGAATATGGTTAGGACTAGCAAGCAAAATGAAAATTAGCGGCATAACCATTAACTTTAATCCAGGAATTCCTTTAAACCAAAGACAAATTCCTGCTAGTATTAGTGGAAAAGATAAGTTTATTAAGTCTGGGATACCACTTACATACCAAGCTCCTGCAAGTCCTAATAATATGCCTCCCAACGGGTGAAAAATATTTGGTAATTCTTGCCATTTATGACGATTATTCCAAACAATATAACCAGCAAAAGGTAGACCTATTATTCCATGACTAAAGTATTCATGTTCTATACTTATACTTTTATTTAGCCAGCCATCATACCAATAGATTATTAGAGGAGCATACATCAGAAATACTAAGGCAGCGATCGCTATTGTGAGTATGTTTTGTTCAATAGCAATGGGAAATTTTTGACGAGTTTGCATATTTTTTAGTTTTATTGATATTTATTCCAAACATTACAGTTTTAGAGGATATCTGAAGAAGTTTTTTGATAGTTAATTTTGCCCCCCTAGCCCCCCAACTTTGGGGGGAACAAAAGTCATTTACTTCTAAAATTCCCCCAATTTTGGGGGATTTAGGGGGCATTGTATGTAGCAAATGGAACTTCTCAGGCAACCTCTTAGACCGATATAAATATTTGAGATAAAAACTTCACAAATTTCACTGGCTTTCAGCTTGATTTAAAATCTCCTTTAGAGAATTTTTCTGGGTTTCAGTTATTTATCAAGCTGGCTAATTTATGTTTGCGGAGCATTCCATCAGGAAAAGTTTTTTAAATTTAATTTTGGGATAATTAACATTTGGAGATAGCTCAAAAAAATGCTTCTCCTCTTAATTATTTATTCTGCTTTTTTTCTACATTTATAGCTAAAATTAATTGTTTTTAGCTGATATTTTTCTGAGAAGACCCTGAATTTTAAAATCAATCAAATAAATCAATCAAATTAACAGTTATTAATTAACAATATTACTAATTGTCTCAACAACTTGATTAATTTGTTCTTCACTAATTACAGGATACATAGGTAAGGATAAAATCTGTTGACTGAGAATTTCACTATTAGGAAAGTCTCCTTGTTTATAACCTAAATTTTTATAGGCTGGTTGGAGATGACAGGGTATAGGATAATGTATACCAACAGAAATACCTTCAGCTGTTAATTTTTCTTTTAGGGTATCCCGGTTAATAGGAGATTCGTCCGTGACTCGAATCACATATAAGTGATAAATATGCCCACTCCCACTCAAATTCTGTATGGGAATAATACCTTTTTCTTTCATTGGACTGAGGAGGCGGTCGTATTTTTGGGCTGCTTGGTTGCGATCGCTATTCCAACTCTCTAAATAAGGAAGCTTGACATTCAGTACTGCTGCTTGTATTGTATCTAGTCTACTGTTAGTCCCTACTTCTTCATGGACATATTTACGCGGTGCGCCATAATTACGAATACTACGCATTTTATTTGCCACCTCAGAATCGTTAGTAATAACTATTCCTCCATTACCAAAGCAGCCTAAATTTTTACTGGGATAAAAGCTAAATGCCGCAGCGGTTCCTATACTTCCAGCACTATATCCTTCTCTTTGTGCCAAATGAGCTTGGGCTGCATCTTCAAATATAATCAAATTGTTAGCTTGAGCAAAATCTTGTAATTGACTAGGAGCTACCATTTGACCATAAAGATGTACTGGTAATATTACCTTAGTCTTGGAAGTAACGGCCTTTTGAGCTGCTTCTAAGTCAATTAAGGCATTGTCAACATGACAGTCCACTAGAACTGGAATAGCACCAGCATGAAGTACCCCAATTAATGTTGCGATAAATGTATTAGTAGGTAAAATTACTTCATCACCCGCACCAATACCACAAGCTTGAAGTCCTAGTGTTATAGCATCCGTGCCACAAGCAACTCCAATAGCATTTTTAACTCCACAAGCTTCTGCAAATGAATACTCAAATTTTTCTACTGCCTGACCAAGTATAAAGTCTCCTCTATCTAATACTGCCTGGATGGCATTTTCTAGCTCTGTTTTTAGTGGTTGATGCTGGAGCTTGAGGTCAACGAAAGGAATATTTTTTGCCATTATTTATATAATGTTGATGACTAAAAATTTATTCAGATGAATTAGCTAGCTGAAATATTGGGTAGTCCTGCGGGGTGTAATGTTGTACAGCAAAAAGGAATACCAGTCACGGGAGCAAGATGCTCCTACTGCCGTGCCTCGTAACAAACATTGCCAGAGAATGCACGACCATTACAATGCAACACTACCAAATATTGATTTACACTCTCTTAGGTGCTTATAGTACTATTTTATACAATTATTTTGACTATGTTGCCAAGTATAAGATAGCACAAATAACTATTGAAAATGAGCCAGACAGCCAATGAGCTTCAGCAAATATTTTTATTATTGCTACAAATAATTATTGTTTATATAATTACAAACTTTATAAAAGGAGCATCTTAATAAGATTTATATGTATTCTATAATAATAGAAATTTAAAAATGTTACTATTATGCAGTATGCAAAACTACATTTATTAACTTGGGTAGCCATTCTGTAGAGGTTTTCGTTTACTAGCAGCCTCTGGGGACTATGGTAAATAAAATATACCTAGAAAATTAAGTAAAGCTATGGGTTTTGTGACACGGATATTTTTTAGAATAGAACCTTGGCCGTGTCGATAACAAGTGGCCTTAATCCTAGAAAATTAGGTAACAGGGTATGGTCTGTTTGGCACAGTCCGGTTGTCGTGAAATCGAAAATAGGAAGGTTTTGGCTCTCCTAATCTCAAGTGTAGAGTAGTGGGTCTAGCAGTTAGCTACCTCCAAGTCTCTTCAAAATCTCAGGCTATAGCTAGGGGTTTAGCCTCAGAGAATGTCAATGTCTAGTGTTAAGTTGGGAAAAAAATAAATGGCTTCAGCTACAGATAATAAAGAAAAACAAAAAGCTTTAGATTCAGTCCTGAAAACTATAGAAAAAAGTTTTGGTAAAGGGTCAATTGTCCGTTTGGGAGATGCTACCCGCATGAAGGTAGAAACAATTCCTAGTGGAGCATTGACTTTAGACTTAGCATTGGGAGGTGGCTTACCCAAGGGCAGAGTTATTGAAATCTATGGCCCAGAAAGTTCGGGGAAAACTACCCTTGCTTTACACGCGATCGCCGAAATTCAGAAAACAGGAGGTATCGCAGCTTTTGTAGATGCGGAACACGCTCTTGACCCCACTTATGCTGCTGCATTGGGGGTAGATATTGAAAATTTATTGGTCTCCCAACCTGATACTGGGGAGATGGGTTTGGAAGTAGTGGATCACCTGGTTCGATCTGTAGCTGTTGATATTGTTGTTGTTGACTCGGTAGCAGCATTAGTTCCTAGAGCTGAAATTGAGGGGGACATGGGAGATTCTCACATGGGTCTCCAAGCTCGTTTAATGAGTCAAGCGTTACGGAAAATTACAGGTAATATTGGTAAGTCTGGTTGTACAGTTGTCTTTCTCAACCAACTTCGACAAAAAATCGGTGTTGTGTATGGTAATCCAGAAACTACTACTGGTGGTAATGCTCTTAAGTTTTATTCTTCGGTAAGACTTGATATTCGTCGTACACAAACTCTGAAAAAATCTTCAGAGGAATATGGTATTCATGTTAAGGTAAAGGTTGCTAAAAATAAGGTTGCTCCTCCATTCCGTATTGCTGAATTTGATATTGTTTTTGGTAAAGGAATTTCTAGTGTCGGTTGTGTTATTGACCTAGCTGAAGAGACAGATGTAATTAAGCGTAAAGGTGCTTGGTATAGCTACGGAGGAAGTAATTTTGCTCAAGGTAGAGAAAAAGCGATCGCTTATATGGAAGAAAATCCTGATTTTGCCAAAAAAGTTGAAGATCAAGTTCGGGAAAAATTAAATCATGGTGCTTTGGTTTCTGCTAATTCTGTGGCACTACCTGATGAAATAGAAGAGGAAGAAAGTGAAGAAGAAGTTCTAGAAGAAGAGTAAGATTCATTAATGAATAATGAATAATGAATAATGAATAATGAATAATGAATAATTGATAACTACCTCTGGTTAAAACCGAGAGGATTGAATATAAGGAATATTATCTTTTTTTTCCCTTTACTCAGGGGAGGCTTTAAACCAGAATTATTTAATTATTAATTATTCGTAATTATTCGGTAAATTTTAGCTTCTATTAAGAATTTCATAGTTGCAGTTATTTTATTATTATTAATCTCAAGATTATGCAACTATGATTTTTTTTCTTTTTGCTAAATTTGTCAATAGTTCATAGATAGCAATAGTATAGATAGGGCGCTGACCATAGACTTATAAATTTAGCACAGGGAAATGTTTTTCCTACTGTTCCCTATTCCCTATTCCCTATTCCCTATTCCCTATTCCCTATTCCCTATTCCCTCCTGGTTAGGTCGAGGGGGTTTTTAGCCCGCCCCTCCCAGTTAGATCCGGACGTGCCCGTTTCCGTGCATCCGGCTCCCGACAATCTGTACACCATATCGGATATGGGTATCATTGCTTCATGTGAATATAATGATGACAGCTACGATGGACAGCTACTAGGTTTTTCTTATCCCAGTTGTTATGATTACCGTCCACATGGTGTAGTTCGACCGTTTCATCATCTGAGAATTTAAGTCCGCAGTATTCACATTTATGGTCTTGCCTTTTCAAAGCTTGTGATGTTACACCATCATATAATTTGGAATTTCTTTTACTCCAGTATGCTATGTCGCCATCGAATGGAGATTTGTTGTTTTTGACCATGATATGGTCGTTTTCTTTCCAGCCTGGGTTGGGGAAAGCTTTTTGTATCAGTGATTTTGCTTTATATTTGTTCATCTTTTTCTCTTTGTTGAACACTTTGAAGGCTCTATAGCTCATGTGCCATAGTGAGAACCGACTCCCATCTAATTTGCAAAATTTGTGATAATTCCTCCATCCTCTGACAACTGATGATAACTTCTTGGCTTTTACTCTGGCTCCAAATGCTGAGGAGTTAATTATGGCTTTGGCTTTCTCCTTAAAGGCTTTGAAGTTTTCCTCTGAGGGCACACTTCTAAACTTTTGGTTATTAGACTGGACGTAAAAGTGCCAGCCTAGAAAGTCAAATCCATCTGTCGCTTTAACTAATCTGGTCTTACTTGGCTTAATCTCTAGTCCCCTTTCCTTTAGGAACTGTGAAACTTCATATTCGATTAATTCTTTTTCTGACTTAACTATTTGGTTGATACGGCGTTTGTGCCATTTCTTAGTTGGGTCTTCATCGAATCCGGGGTCGATTATGAATACTAAATCGTCGGCATATCGTATGCACTTTCCTAAATCTTCAATTCCGTTGAGTGATATGTTTGCTAGAAGTGGTGATATTACTCCTCCCTGTGGCACTCCTTGCTCTGGAAAGTTGATGTTTGTCCCTGATTTCAGACATCCCCATAATCCTTGTTTTATGGACTGAGGTGCTATAATTCTATTCATTAGATGCCTATGGTCAATCCTATCGAAACACTTAGCTATATCCATTTCGTAGATATATTTCCGATGTCCTTTAGATGAAGACCTTAGATTACTGAAAAGGAGTTTTTGCGTATCTTGGGCACTTCTTCCTGGTCTAAAGCCGTAGCTTCTTTCATGGAATGTTGCTTCGTGTGCTGGTTCGATGGCTAGTTTGCACCATGCTTGCCATGCTCTATCTGCTATGGTCGGAACCTTTAGCATCCTCGTTGAGCCATCTTTTTTGGGGATGGGAATTTCTCTGAGTTTGTTGTGTTTCCATTTGTGCCCATACTTTTCGAGCATAATGAAGAGGGCGAACCTTTCTTCAAATTTTAGGCTGGCTTTTCCATCTATTCCCGCAGTTTTCTTCCCCTGATTTTCTTGAGTCACTCTTCGGATTGCTAGGAACTTTGCAGCTCGACTTCTTAGTAAAAGTTTTTGTAGATTCCGGACTTGTTTGTAATCTTTCCTCAGCATAGCTTTATAAATTCTCTTCTGTAGTCGGAATACCTTTTTCCTGGCTAATTTCCAGTTTAAGTTTTTCCAGAGTTCGCTATAAAAGTTGTCTTTCATGCTTCTAAATCGTAATCTTCATTAGATAATTTATTCTGATTGCCTCGTTCCAATTACGGAACGTCCTACCCGATGTCAGGGATTCATGCTCGTCCATTTACTCAAGTTCGACTGTCTATTGTTAGGGGGTCATATTCATATCAGATATGAATTTCTTCCTGAGCAATAGTCTTGAGACCGTAACATCGTTTTTATTCGTTCCCTTACAAGATTTGTTGATGACTTAGTGGCAGTTCAATTTGCCTAATACTTTCCCAGGATTGTGAGTATCGCAAACATGATATTCACGGGAATCGGGTTTTTAACCCCTGTATTGAGACCACCTGATATTAAGCAGTTGGATGGCCTAAAGATGAGACACTTTTCTAGAACTTGTTTACCCATATCATCTCCCTGTTATCGTTCCAAGGTTACTACTGCTTTCACCCCTTCCCGCCCCCTTTGCCAGCTTCAGTCTGCAATTTTCCCATTGCTGGTTATCCGAGATTGCTCGCTGTGGCTGAGGTTAGGAGTCATACCATCCTTAGTAGGTAGGACTTTCACCTACATCCTGTAAGAGTTTGATAACCTTTGGTCGGTTATCCCCTGATTTAGCCTTTTTGGTTTAGGTCAGGAACGAATCGCAC
>JAAHGF010000007.1:52076-102656 GCA_010672585.1 Okeania sp. SIO1I7
CTGAGGTTAGGAGTCATACCATCCTTAGTAGGTAGGACTTTCACCTACATCCTGTAAGAGTTTGATAACCTTTGGTCGGTTATCCCCTGATTTAGCCTTTTTGGTTTAGGTCAGGAACGAATCGCACATTTACTTCTTTTGTAAAAAATCAAGTAACTCTCTATTCACTGTATGAGGAACTTCCTGCTGAATCCAGTGGCCACATTCAGGTATAACTTTTAACCAAAAAGGAGCTGCTATTAGTTTATCTAAACCTTCTGTAAGTTTTTGACTTAAAAAAGAATCTTCTTTTCCCCACAAAATTAAAGTAGGTGCTGTAATTAATGATGGTTTAGGGTTAAAGTTTTTCAACCAGTTTTGAGGTAAAAGAAATTGACGGTAGTGATTAATTGCTGATACCAACGCCCCTGGTTTTTCCAGAGCTGCTTGATAAATTTGAGTAATTTCGGCACTAAAGACACTCTTACGAATAGCTTGTCCCTGAAAAACCCCTTTAATAAATTCCCTTAAATTTTGTTGAATCAACCATTCTGGAATACCAGGAACTTGGAATGCTAATATATACCAACTTCGCCATAATTGATCTATATTTCCTGTTATTTCTTGAATCAGTTTTTGTGGGTGGGCCGCGTTCAAAATTGCCAGGCGGTTAAGACATTGAGGAAACTTTTGGGCCAGATGCCAGGCGATCGCTCCTCCCCAATCATGGCCTACAATATGTGCTCTAACATAACCCAAACGTTCAATCAATCCCCGAATATCAGCAGCTAGAGTATCTAAGTCATAGCCGTTATCTGGTTTCTCGGAATCGTTGTACCCTCGTAAGTCTGGTACTACAACTTTATAATGACGGGCCAATGCAGGAATTTGATAGCGCCAAGAATACCAAAATTCAGGGAACCCATGAAGGAGTATAACTAACTCTCCTTCGCCTTGAGTAACATAATGCAGACGTACATTATTGGTATCTACGAAAAAATGTTGCCATTGAGACTCTAGAAGACTCATAGTTTGCAATCAACTCTCCTCTATTACTACCAGACTCGTCTAATATATTAGTAGCTTTTGTCTGGCCAATGTGATATTTTTAACTTATCTATTTCTAGATTAACATCTGTTCAAGCTATGTGTAGCGAAATACGACATAAGTAGCTTTTCTTATATGAATTACAGATATTGTAAGTTGCTAATTTTTATACTTATTTCAGAAGAATTTTCTCCATCTACTTAGACTTGATGGAATTGAAGAGGGAGTTGTTTAAAATACTAAATTTGTTTTCTGGGAATTTAGATTAAGGTCTGCGTCATACCCAAAAGGTTTAACGCAGGAAATTAATAGACTATATGACCTGATTCAGACTTAAGTCTTCCTGCGGAAGTTGACTAGAGTTTGGACAAGGCTGAGTCTGATTTTTCAGCAAATTAGCTAGCTCTTGTAACTGACTAATTGCTTCAGCTCCTTCTAATTTCATTAGTTCGCGATCGTCTCGCATCTCTGTCCATGTAATACCATAATCTGATACTAGGAAGCGAATCAGATGATTTTCTCCCAAGCTGACCATAAATGAGGCACTATTCATTTTACCTCCGCAGGTATAACAAGATGCCAAATACCCTCTATTCTCCAGCACAATTGCTAGAGCTTGCAAGTTCATTACCAGGTCTTGTACAAATTGACGATGTTGTTCTGCAAGTCTCAGAAACACTGTTATCCTCCTATCACCACACTCCTAAATTTTAGACTTTTAGTTAAGTTCTTATAAAAATCTGGATATTTAGCTTTTGAACATTCAGTATATCCCTAATAATTTTTTTAGCACATCTCTCTGAGTAGCCTTGAATACCAGATACTTGATTAGGTTAACTAATAGAATTTTTGAGCAAGGTATCAAGAGCAACACCCACCTATACCCTATGTCTTTATTTTGAGAGACTCAAAAACTAAATTTAGGTTCCAAAATTAGCGATTTGAGGAACTCAAACCAGAAAATTATACAAATAATTAATCATGGTTATAAGTTAAATAGTATCAAGATGCATTAAAGACCCTTTCATTAATTGATAATGGATAATGGATAATTGATAATTACCTCGGGTTTTAACCGCTACGGAATTGAATATAAGGAATATTTTCTTTTCTTGGTCGATGGTCGGACAGCGCAGGTTTCGGAGCCATCCCTCGACCGCTTTTTTTCCCTTCAAAGGGGAGGCTTCAAGGCGCGAATTATTTAATTATTAATTATTAATTATTAATTATTAATTATTCGGTAAGGAAGAGTTTTGAGGGAATACAATTCAACCTAAACTGTTCTAGAGGTGAGTTGTTAATTTTTTATAGATATTAGATTGTATTGAGATTGGAAACTATTTTATAGATAAAAATCAATAAAATGTATTCGCTTATTTATTTTATTGATTGCGATAATTTCATTATTCCTAGAGTCAATTAAAGTTCTACATAGATAGAGTTTTAGAGTTTTTATGTCAGTATTCAGCTTTTAGCAGTGAGCGCTTCACTGCCGGATGCTACGCAAACAGCAATTAGTAATGAATAATAACTTCTCAGGTTTGGGAAGGGAACGCATGGCAGTGACTTTTGATTCTTTCTCAATTTCAAAAGTTGCTTTTACCTTCCCAAAAATTAGCTGAAGTCCGCAGTTCCTCCTATAGGAGGCTAGCTAATAGCTAACTGCTGTTTGCGCAGCATTCCGCAGGAAATGCTTATTTTTTTATACTGCTAGATTATGTTATTGAGTATTGATGTTAATAAACTGTTTTTGACATCTATCAAATTCATCATAAATCAAACTTTCACTAAAATTTATTCATAGATTTAAAATTTTTTATAACAGATTTTATTAGTATTTTTTAAAATATCAAAAGTTTGTATCAAGTTTCAATTCATTTAACTTTTATGCTACATTAATACTCATCAATTTTGTTAAATAAATACTTTGCGAAGTATTTAACTCTAGGAGTACTCTGATCAATACTTGTTAATTAAAATTTAACAATTAGCTATTAAATTTCTCTAATTGTTATTTTAACTTTATAGAGAAATAATTATTCAATTTGCCACCATCCAAAAGCAGGACCAATGAATCTAACTGTTAACCAGGCAACAATGAGAAACCCAATACCAATCCATGCACCAGTTGAAGTTAACTGCATGAATTTCTGACTTTGACTTTTAGTAATTGGCAGCCAAGAAATAAACCGTGCTTCTTGGCCGTATTGTTCTCCTAATGATTCTTTACGACGCTTTGCTTCGCCCATAATTATCTCAATAGTTATTTAAGTGATTTTAATTTAGATCATAACAGTGAGCCTCGACAAGAATAAGCTTTTTTTGTTAAATCTATTTAAGAAAGGAGCAAAAAAGTTAACTTTAAGAATTAGTTCTTAATCAATTGGTTAATAGGTTGTGCATCAAGAAAGTGTGGGAATGGTAATATAACTATTGTCCCTCAATACTTTTAATTGTGATGGAATGTCCTCTATGTGGCCATCACAAAACTCAGAAGCATGGAAAAACTAGCAAAGGAAGTCAACGATATTATTGTCCCGAATGCCTGCAAACTTTTCCTACGGAATGCGGAGCTAACAGTTACACCTTCAACACTCTCTACTATCGCAGACAAGTTAAACCTGAACAAATGCGGATGGTTTTGCAGGCTCATGTCGAGGGTAGTAGTTTAAGAGTTTAAGAGGAATTAGTCACACAGTGAATCTTGCCTATAATACAGTAGTCAGTTTGGTGAGAGCTGCCTCTTAAAAAGGACAGATGATTCATAATGCTCATGTCCAAGATATTGAAACCTCACAAATCAGCAGTGATGAGTTTTGGTCATTCGTCCAAAAAAACAAAAACACTCTCAGGCAAATGAATTAACAGAAGGGGATTGTTGGATTGGCATGACTCAAGCATCATCAAGTAGATTAATTTTGGCTAATAGAGTCGGCAAACAAAGTCACGAGTTCATCGCAGAATTAATAGCCTAGCCCAGAAGGAAAAACTAGCTGTAAACATTGGTATACAGATGATGATTGGGGTGGGTATGAACGATTTTTACCACCAAAAGTATAACATATCATAGGTAAAGACCAGACTCAGCAATTAGAACGAACTAATGGAATTGTCCGACAATAGATAGGTCGGTGGCATCGCACCCCAGAATAAGTTTGGTAAGGTCTGGCAGCAAACGGAAGTAACAGTGAGGTTAGCGATCGCTTACTTTAATTGGATTTGGGTTCGCCCGTCGCAAGGACAATACAGCAGCCCAAAGATCGGGGCTGGCGATCGCCCCTTGGAACTGGAATGATCTAATTACCATTCCCACACTTTGCTGATGCACTACCGATTAATTTAGCTACTATTCAGATCCCCTATCTAAATTTCTAACTTCTGATTTCTGACTTCGTCAAGTTAACCATGTAGTATCTAATTGACTTCTCTCTCGGTTAAAACACGAGAGATTCTAAGCGGATGTTCTGAATCGGGTTAAAACCAGGATTCTCCACCTTTAACACTTAACTGTCACCGACAATTAGTCGGTGGTGGCAGTCAAAAACCACCTAGACGCTCTAACATACTGATGATGAATACCATATGCTTTGCGCTTACTTTTTATGATTAATCCTTTCAGAGTGGTTTTACTCAAGGAGCGAGCTATAAATCCCTATCTTTGCTGCCTGTTTGTCTGTTGCCTTGGTCTTGGTAGCGACATAAGTCCTACTAGTTTCCTTCTGACAGGAATTTCACCCCTACTAGCAAAGGTTTGTCCCGATAAACCTTGTTCTTACTCCGATTAATATATTATCTAATATTTTGGGATACAGGAGATTAAAATCTCCAACTTGTTTTCATCCATCGGCTGAAGCCTGATGGCTTTCAACTGCCAAATTCAAGGTAATCAATCTTGGCAAAAGGACTAAGAGCTACTAAAATTTGCTTGCCATAACTACGACGAATTACACGACTGTCCAACAAAGCAACAACACCTTGAGATTCCCTGACAGAAGCAATAGCACGTTGTAACTCCTGTAGTGCCTTTGGTAAAAGGTATAATCTAAACCAATCTAAACCCTGTTGCTTATAAAAATTTACTCGTCCAGATACTAAAGGATTTTCCAAAGATGGAAGGGGTAAAGTAGCAATTATTAATAATTTAGGTGCTTTTAATTCCCTTTGATGCTTTTGCCAAAACTCCCAACCAGTAATCAAAATGCCTTGTTCTCCAGGATAACTTGTTTCTACTTGAACTCGGGAACCAAATTCAGAGGCCAAAACTGCGCCCACTTGAGCTTTCAGTGGTACATCTCCAATGATGATCGCTATTAATCCATCAACAGTACTGGAACTGATATACAATAAAGTCCTAATTTCTTGAATTAATGCTTCCTGAAATTTAGGTGTATTTGGCATGGGCAAACCATTGGGCAAATATAGTTGAATCATCTCATTGTGGCGATCAGGGGAAAATTTAACGCAGGTCAAGTCCCCTAACCCCATCATCTTTCTATAGTTAGAAGCTTGGGCCTCTAAATCCAATGCTCCTCCAATAATCACTACAGGTTGTTGAGTCCAAATATTTTTGAGAGCTTCAGATAAATCACAAGGAGTGCAGTATAAAGAAAATGACCCTCTCTGGCGATGAATTTCTGCCCACTTTAGTTGTCCATCGCTTTGCCACCTCAACCAAAAATCATTATTCAAATGATGACGATGTAATTCCTTGTTTCTTGGAGTCAATGACAAACGTTCGATGAGATTTTGTAAAATCTGCTCCTCATCTTGTTCTATTAAGTAGCAACTGTAGGGGTTTGCTGGATGTTGGAAGAGCGATCGTGTTAAGTTTATCCTGGCTTCACGAATAAAGTCAGCTCGATCAGAGTAAACTTGCATTAGTTGATTCCAGTCAGCAGATAAAAAACTGGTAGTTAAATAATTTTGGACCCAAGTTTCTAGATCGTCTGCCCAATCTATAATTGTGGGAATACCTTGAGAAAACTGCCCATCTTGCCATTGTTTAACTAACCAAGCTTCAGGAGTTATCAGGAGTAGTCCATTAAAGTCAGGGTCTTGTTGTGGATAGGTTTGGATTGCTTTATTGGGCAGTGATGAGCTACTGTATGAATTATTTGCAAGCAACTTAGGAATTTCTACCCCAAGTAAATGTTGCTGTACTTGGTGAGGAGCAACTAATATTGTTTTTTGAGGCCACATTAAAATTGGTACTAGGTAGCTTAACTGATATTGTTGATTATGACTACCTGGTGGAGACCCTGTTTGAATCAAAGCACTACGTCCCAGTCGCAAGGCCCTCGCTACTAAACGTGCCATCGTCAAATTATGAGGCCAGTGAGGTTCATTTTGCGATCGCAGGAAATTAAGCAGGGATCTATGGACTTCTACTTCGATCACAAACTTTAACCCAAATAATAAAAGCTGTTGATAAAATCAACTACCTTATCTTTAGAAGGCAAAGAAAATGTTTGCTCTTTTATATTTTGACAGTTTTTTTTACCAAAGTTTGGATTACTACTTACTACTAAACTCTGACCAGTTGAATTATTTAAAATCAACTGAGTAGGGCTAGAAAAAAAAGCAATTTTGCCTCTAACAGACTCGATAATTGTTTGAATTCGCTGATTTTTTTTGACAAGCTGTTTCATTCCTATTTCTAATTCTAATATCTTGGCATTCATTTTTTGTAAAGGAATATTTTTGACAATTTCTATCACGTTAACTTGAGCTTTTTTAGCATCAGCGAAAGGAAAAATCACAATAAATGCTAGCAGAAATAAAAGTTCATCACTATCTACTCTAAAATTCAAAATAGTTTTTCGGTAGCTAACTTCAATGCTGGGAGGGCGAGTAATAAAATTATAATTCTTGGCCAAATGATAGTAAGTTGTCGCAAGAGCTACATTACCTTTTAGGTCTAAAGGTAAATCAACAATAATTTGAACTGTTGGGGATTTTTGGTTAAAAAATCTCTTAGATTCTGCTGATGATTTAAAATAATAGACTTGGCTATGATCTCCGTTGGGGCTAGTATCAATCCATTCACAAACAATTTCCTCAGCTTTAATATTTAATCTGGGGACTTCATAAAGTTTTGCTCCAGTCAAAATTGCCCCTGATAAATCTACTCCCACTAAATCAGCTCTAATTAAATTAGCTTCAGTTAAATCAGCATGAACTAAACTGGCATTAGTTAATTTTGTATTAGTTAAATTTGCTCCACGAAGATTTGCCCCACTCAACTTAACATTACTCAGGTTAGCATTAGTTAAGTCAGCTCCATTAAGAGTAGCCCATCTAAGATTAGCTCCATTTAGCTTGGCATTCCTGAGATTAGCCATACTTAGATCGGCCTGTCTTAATTCAGCATGGGTAAAATCAGCTCCTTGCAGATCTGCTTTTGTCAGATCAGCGCTATGTAGGTCAGCTTGTTCTAGATTAGTTCCTTGTGCTATGGCAACTCGTAGATTTACATTACTAAGATTAGCTTGGCTTAAGTTTGCTTCTGTCAGGATAGCTTCTCTCATATCAGCACCACTGAGATTAACTCGCTGAAGATTAGCTTGAGTCATATCTACCCTGATTAATTCTCCTCTAAGTAGTGTAGCTTCTACTAATTGAGCTTCAGTCAGATTTGCCTGGACTAGATTGGCCACATTTAAAGTAGCTTGGTTCAATATTGCCTTGTTGAGATTGGCACCGCTAAGACGAGCTACATTAAGATTAGCCTTACTGAAATTTGATTCACTAAGATTTGCACCACTAAGATTAGAGACAAATAGGGCAGCATTACTGAAATTACTTTGACTTAAGTTCATCTTACTGAGGTTAACTTCTGTCAGGTTGATGGCAGTAAAATTTCTTTCCCCTTGTGCATATCTTTTGACTAATTCGTATCTTCTGAATATTTCTTCTGACATCTGTTATTGATTAACTCAAGTTGACTAAATATTTTTTTCTACTGAATTTTAATATGATTTTTTTATATCAATTAGTTATTTGTACAAAATAAAAGTAGGTAATCTAATCAAGTTAACTGTTAGACTTGAAGCCCATATTAATTTTCTGGTTCTAGCAGTCTTAAATAATTTGTAAAAAATCCAGGAATAGAAAATAAATCTAACAGCCTTTTCCTTAATTCCAAAATATTTTATGCCAAATTAAAATTAACACTGCTACATTAATCATCAAGATACAGAAGATTTTATCTAAGTGATGTAGACCAGTAGCGGGCAAGATGGCCGACCAAAAAAGTTTTATTGTTAATGTTTGTACTTCATATGATTGTAATTTGCTGTATTTATCTTGCTTTGACTTTTAAGATCAAATTTTGTGTCGAGTTTTTTTCAACTCTATCATTTTATAGTTTGCTGCAATTTAGGTGAAGTACAAAATTCAATATTTTAGGGAATAGGGGAAAATCTTAAATCTCTTTTAGAGAAGAAGATTTTCTCTCACAAAGTTTTAGTTAATCTAGAGCCATTGTATTGTATTGTATACAAGTTTTCTATTCTACTAATGTAACAAATATTTTATTCTGGTATCAGTCCCATTAATATAAAATAACAAACAACTCTAAAAGAATAAAACTTTTAAATTTGAGATAATCATTATTGATAATGATGCTGTATGAATAAACTAATGTTCAAAGTCATGAAAACCATCAATAAAATCCATAATTGTATTTAGAGAATATGACTCTGTTTGAGGTACTTGAATGATCGTTTCTACTTCACTATTTTTACTGAATTTTCGCTTACCAAATGTAGGATGATGATAAACATTAAAGGTTTGATTGCTTGAATTAAGCAGGGTTATTTTTGTTGGTGTCTGAAAAAACTTAATTCCGTTGCAAAACCTCAGTAATTCCTTGTCTTTATTAATTCGATTAACTTGTTTAATAGATTGGTTGAAAACCGTAGTTAACTGCTGAATTTTTTGAGCTGATACAGGAGTTAAATAGTTTATATCTTGATAGTTAAGCATTTTCATAATATTGCTAATTTTCTCTTGTGTCTTAGCAGCATCATTAAAAGCAATAATAGCAGCATAAGCAGTAGCAAATAGTTTCTTGTCGCTGTTCATTTGAAACGAGATTATTGTTCGACAAGAGTTAATTTGTATAGAAGGTGGTTGATTGAGTTCTGGTAAATACTTACTGATTTGATAATATGTTGCCGCTAGAGCATAATGACTAGAACTATCTAAGGGAGCATCAACAATAATTTTTACTTTAGGAAGAGTCTCGTGAAAGAAACTTGTTATTTTCTCAGAATTGAGATAATGGACTTTACTTTGATCTCCATTAGCACTCAAGTCAAACCATTCACAGATTGCTGCTTCTGTTTTAATTCCTAAGCGAGAAGCACCATAAATTTTTGCACCTGTTAAAGTTGCACCTGTTAAATCCGATCCAATCCAATCTACTTCAATTAAACAAGCATTTGATAAATCAGCATGAACTAAGCTAGTATTTAAAAGATTAGCTTGGGACAAGTCAGATCTACTTAGGTCAGCACCACTAAGCTTGGCATCACTAAGATTAGCCCACTTCAGGTTAGCCCCAATTAGAGTCGCCCAACGTAAATTAGCCCCACTTAAATCAGCTCCATTCAAGTTAGCACCAGTCAAATCAGTTTGTCTCAGTTCAGCACCACTAAGGTCAGCACCACTAAGGTCAGCACCACTAAGGTCTACTCCTTGTAGGTTAGTTTCTATTAAATTAGCTCCTGTCATAGAAGCAAAGCGCAGGTTAGCTCCCTTTAAGTTAGCACCACTAAGATTCGTTTTTCTGAGTGTGGCTTCTACCAGACTTGCTCCACTTAAGTCAGCAAAAGATAGATTAGCTTCACTTAATTCTGCCCTAATTAGCTCTGCTCTTATCAATTTAGCACCAACTAATTGAGCTTTTTTTAGATTAACTAAAACTAGATTAGCTACATTAAGATCAGCATCATTTAAGTTAGTGCCACTAAGATGAGCGCCGTTAAGTTTAGTAATATTAAGTTTAGCTTTACTGAGGTTAGCATCACTTAAATTTGCTCCACTAAGGTTAGCAACGCTGAGATTAACTCTGCTAAGATTTGCACCACTGAGATTAATACCACTAAGATTGGCCTCAAAAAGATTGAAGTCAGTAAAGTCTCTTTCACCAGCAGCATATTTTTTTTGAAGTTCTTCGATTATCATTAGGGCGGACTCTGGTATAATCCCCATTTGATTATGATTAATATAGGTATTGTCGGATTAGGTTTAATCGGTGGCTCAATTGGATTGGATTTAAGAACCCTAGGTTATCGTGTTCTTGGGGTATCTCGTCGAGAAAAAACTTGTCAAAAGGCACTCGCTCTTGGGGCTGTTGATGAGGCCAGTTTGGATCTATCTTTATTATCTATTGCTGATGTAATATTTATTTGTACTCCCATAGCTGTTATTATTCCTACTTTAGAAGAGCTGATTCCTTTTCTTTCTCCCACTACAATTTTAACCGATGTCGGTTCGGTTAAGGTACCTATTGTGGAAGCTGTTTTCCAAGTTTGGCCTAATTTTGTAGGTGGACACCCCATGGCTGGCAAAGCAGAAAATGGAATTGAAGTGGCTCAGTTGGGTTTATTTCAAAATAGACCTTATGTTTTAACTCCTACGGAAAATACTCCCCTAGAGTCTATAGAGAAAGTTGAAGCAATAGCTAGGATGCTCAAGAGCAAAGTTTACTTTTGCGATCCTGATGAACATGATCGAGCTGTTGCTTGGATTTCTCATTTGCCTGTTATGGCCAGTGCTAGTTTGATTCTTGCTTGTATGAGCGAGACTAATCCTACAGTTTTCAAGTTAGCACAAGATTTGGCTAGTTCTGGCTTCCGTGACACTAGCAGGGTGGGAGGAGGTAATCCTGAATTAGGACTAATGATGGCCAAATATAATCGTTTGGAAGTGTTACGATCACTCTATTCTTTTCGCGAACAAATTGACCAGTTTATTCAACAAATTGAACAAGAAGATTGGCAGACTCTGGAAGAAAAGTTAAGCTCTACAGAGCAAAATAGAAAACTATTTTTATAGCAGAAGGAAGAAGGAAGAAGGAATAAGGAAGAAGGAAGAAGGAATAAGGAAGAAGGAATAAGGAAGAAGGAAGAAGGAAGAAGGAAGAAGGAAGAAGGAAGAATCTTACTTTCTCTGAGTTTTACAGCACTTTTGAGGAAGCATGAGGTACATTGTAAGACTATTCTTGTATTTCCTGTTCCCTGTTTCCTGCTCCCTAGTGCAGGATGGCGGAAATAACTTACCAGTTACAAAATCCTAAAACAATTACAAATCAAAAATGATTGACTTTTAACTTTTAACTAACTTTTAACTTTTAACTTCCGCGTAGCGGCACTAGGGCAATAAAATTTTGTACCTCCAAAACTCGAAAACTGCTGTAATACCAATTCACTTTAAAGGTTTCATAAATAGTTTCATTCCTTTAAATGTTCAATATTTTCCTGAAATTACTGTAATATTAAAGTTTTGAGCTGATAAAATTTAACTTATAACTTATAACTTATAACTTTTAACTTTTGACTTCCGTGAAACGGTATTTGAGCTAATAAAATTTAACTTATAACTTTTAACTTATAACTTTTAACTTTTAACTTTTGACTTCCGTAAAACGGTGTACTTTCCTTTAATGAAATTCTGAATAGTAGCGGAGGTAATTAACAGTATTTTTGACAAAACCTGCTATGGGTACAGCAATTAATAAACCCAAAACTCCCCATACTTGTGCCCCCACTAATAAACTAACTAAAATCAAGACAGGATTAAGACCAGTGAAGCCTCCAAGTATTCTAGGAGCAACAAAGTTTTCAATTGCTTGTTCTATTAAAACTATCACTATTAAAACCTTTATACCTAGCCAAAAATCTTCTAAAGTTATCAATAAACTTACGAGAGTTACACCTAAAGCTGTACCAAAAGGGATTAAAGTCATTAAACCAATTCCGATGCCAAATAATAAACCAAAAGGAGCTCCTAGAACTAATAAACCTATAGTCATAGCTACACCCATTAAACAAGCTAATGTAGCCTGACCAATAAAGTAATTTTGAAAGTTTTGTCTTAATGATTTGCGTACATGAATCTCTAGGTGATTAGGCAACCAATTAAATATCCCATCCCATAAGCGATCGCCATGCAACATTAGGTAAAAAGTGATAATAATGGTGATTAAAATGTCAAAAATTCTACCTAATGTATTAACAATAAAACTAATAATGTCTCCTGTAATATCTTGCAATTGAGAAGATAAACTTTCTGTAAATTGATTTGTCCAAAGGGTTAAATTAATCGGTAATTTCTGTTTATGTGCCCATTGGTCAAATGATTCTAATTGTTGATTTCCTGATGCGAGCCAACTAGGAAATTTTTCAATAAATCCGGTAAGTTGTTCTAATAGCAGGGGAATTAGAATAACTCCTAAAACTAATATAATTACTAATGCTATTAAGAATACTAAAATAACTGCTCTGGGGCGTTTAACTTTATGTTTCTCTAAAAAAAGCACTGGGTAATCTAATAAAAATGAGAGTAAGGTTGCAGAAACGGCTATTGTAATTATTCGACCAAAATATTGAAATATTTGGAGTAAAGCCCAACCATTTATGACAATTATTGGTAATGCTAAGAACCAAAATAATCTTTTGTTTAGTAAATTCAGCATAAATTAGCTTGCAGGTTTAATTGGTAGGTCATAGTAATTTTCAGCACCGCAAGTGACGGTTAAGTTGGAAATAAAATCAATTATTAAAGAGGTGAAAAATGGCTTTGAGTAATTTCAACACTATTGGTAAAGTTCTTAAAGAATATCAAATTACCTACACCGAAGCTAAATTTATTTTACTATTTCTGATTATTTCCGTGAAGATTTAGAACTTATAATGCGGGATGCTGTGGTTGATAATTCGGAATTTGCCATCTATGAAAATCTCATTTATCCCCTCCTCAAAGAAGTTTGGAAAATCTACCACCAAGATTTTATTTTGTGGAGTCATCATTCCTTAAACTATGATGAACAATCATCAGAATTCCCTGAATATATTTTAGCTAAACTTTCTCCTTTAGGTAAGATTTTATTTGATAGACAATACTTGATTTTAATTGAGACTAAACAAGACAATTTTAAACATATTTGGCGCAATGTTTAGAGGAAATGATTGCTACTCAAAAATTAAATGAAGAAGATAAAATTATTATTTTTGGCATTGTCTCTAATGGTGCAATATGGTAATTTAGTGCATGATAAAGTGACAAATTTACTAAAAAAATTACTCCTTATAGAATCTATGAACTAGATAGATTATTTGCCGTAGTAAATTTTGTTTTTAAACAATGTGAAATACAGCTAAATAATTTAGTTCCAATTAATAACAGTAGTGCAGAAGTTTAAGATTGTAGAGGCGTTTAATTAAACAGTCAGTATTTCCTGCGGAATGCTGCGCAAAGAGCTATTAGCTACAGCTCTCAGCTCTTATGGGGGGCTTAAATGAATATAGACTGTTTTAGCCAGTTTTTGTAGTAAGTATAAATTCTGCCTCAATTACTAAAGCTTTTATCACTAACTAAAAACAATAACTTAACACTTAAGCGCTGACCGCTTAATCCTTACAACAAACATCTCCAATAATCAAAAATCAAATCAATTATCCCACAGAAATTATCAATTCTTTCCCCCTACAGAGTAGGGACATTGCATGCAACATCCCTACGACCTACTCCCTCTTTTCTAGAGATGAATTAACTCTGCTGTAAATCATCTAAACGTGCCAGAACTTCTTGACTATGAATAGGTGGTTTTACTCCTAGAAAAATTTCCTCTAACATCCCATCTGGGTCGATAATAAAAGTATGTCGCATTGAGAAAAAACTCATCCATGAACCGTAAGCTTTACTAACACTTCCATCCGTATCAGCTAACAATGGAAATTTCAATCCTTCAGAATCACAAAATTCTGCATGGGAGTCTATATCGTCTGCACTAACACCTAAAATTTGAGCATTTCTAGAAATATATTTTGGCAAATCTTGCTGGAACCTACGCGCTTCAATAGTACAACCAGAAGTAAAATCTTTAGGATAAAAATAAAGCACTACCCACTTACCCCGATAATCAGATAAAGAAATTTCTCCATCTCCAGTATTCGTGGGTAAAGTAAATTCTGGTGCTGGTTGGTTTAACTCCGGTAATTTGCCTCCAAGTGCCCAAGTATTAGGAATAAAGTTAAACCAAGTTATCAAAGCTAAACAGCTAGCTAAAAATATGCTAATTAGATTCCGACGGGTGGTCATAATTTACGATGAAAACTCTACTTTATATAAGTTTACATAATTTTAGGAACAAATTTTCTCTGGGGAAATTGTTCAAATCTAATATTTCGGATTTTGAGGAAAAATAGTGTTTATCAGAAAAGCCAGAAAATTTACTATATAATAAGCAACTTGTACAAAAACTTGAGCCATAAAATTAGACAAAATGGAAGAAGATTTACCACAAATATCCAGTCCGGCAACAGTATTAATGGTTATCAACAATCAAATAGTTACTATAGAAGTTGATGGTATAAATGCACCAATAACTGGAGGTAATTTTGTTGATTTAGTAGAACGAAATTTTTATGATGGTGTTAGATTTCATCGCATCGAAAATCAACCACAATTTTCATTAGTTCAAGCAGGAGACCCTTTCAGTAAAAATCCAGATATTCCTTTGGAACTTTTAGGAAGTACTGATTTTGTCGATCCACTCACAAATGAAACTCGATTTATTCCTTTAGAAATTCGGCCGTTAGGACTTGGACAAGAAATTATTTACAATCAAATAGTTTCTCCTCCAGTACAACTGTCAAATGTAGTAGGTGCAATTGGAATGGCTCGTGCAACGGAGTTAAATTCTGCATCTTCTCAATTTTATATTCCCCTGAATGATTTATCAGTATTAGATGGTAGTTTTGCCGTATTTGGTAATGTAATAGATGGGTTGGATGTTATAGAAGAACTAGAATTAGGTGATAGTATTACTGCTGCGAGAGTTACTCAAGGAATAGTTCCTAGTCGGGTTTCACAAATTATTACTGATACTACTCTGCTCAATAATTTTATTAATATTGTTAATCGTGCTAATATTCCATTACCTATTGATTTCTTTCAAGTTTTAACTGAAGGAGACGATATTTTTCCAATTTCCACAGAATTATCTCAAGAAGTATTTGGTGTTTTGGGATTAGAAGGAAATGATGAAATTACAGGTTCAATACTTAATGATGTAATTAATGGTAATCAAGGAGATGATAGTTTAAATGGTGGAGATAGTTCCGATTATCTTCGGGGTGGAAAAGGGTTTGATTTATTATCTGGTGGTCCCGATAGTGATATTCTCAATGGTAACTTAGATAATGATACTTTATTTGGTGGTAGAGGAGATGATTTTTTACGCGGTGGAAAAGATAGTGATATATTAACTGGTGGGGAAGGAAATGATATTTTAATTGGTGATGCTGGTACGGATAATTTGGTTGGTGAAGCAGGGGCAGATACTTTTATTTTAACATTAATTGAAAATGAAGAAGATAATGCAGATACAATTGAAGATTTTAATTTTTCAGAAGGGGATAGAATAGGTATTTCGGTGCAAATATCTTCTCTTTCTTTTACTCAAGAAGAAAATAATACAGTAATTCAATTAGAAGGTGAAACAGAGGAAGATAATATTATTCTTGGTACTGTGAATAATTCCACAGCAGAAGAAGTTAGAAGCGCCAGTTTCTTTGTCGATTTTACCACTATTTCTGTTCCTGATGCACTGCCTTTTGGAGATGCAGCTTTGAGAATTGGATAATTTCAACAATTAATAATTAATAATTAATAATTAATAATTAATAATTGCCTATCCTAGAAAATGGATAGGATTGAATAATCATAAAAAATTTTTCTTGTTTCTCCACGGCAAGTGAGAATATTTTCACCTTAATTATTCGGTAAAGTCAAGTATTTTAGTTTTAACTGAAGCTATAGCAATCCTATTTAAGTTGTAATATTTTGGTAGGAGTTAGGAGTCAGGAATCATAATTTTAAAGGTTTTCAGTTCAAATTAACTAACTATTATAAAAATTGTTTGTTACAAGCAATTTAGGATTGCTATAATTTCGATTTTTTAAACTTTGCTATGCAAGAGTGCAAAAAATTAGGGAGCGATCGACAATTATTAAAAGAAGTTTATCCTCTTTTAAATTGACTTTTTGACTTTATTTAAGCAGTTTTGTGGCCAACGAAATTAAGAATAGAATATAATAAAGTAGCAAATTTTGGAAAACTAAGGAACTAATTAACAAATGGACGAAGAAAAAAGTACCGCAGAATATTTAGAAGAGCTAGAATTAGCTGATTTAGAAGGCCAAGAAGTCACAGTGGAAATGGTCGTACAGAGGGTCTCCCAGGAAGAAGAAGAGGAAAATGAAGAAAATGAAGAAGAGGAAAATGAAAATGAAGAAGAGTCTGGTGAGAGAGAAAAAATTACTGTCACACTCAACTCTGCTGGTGCTCCAGTAACAGCAGCTAACTTTGTCAATCTGGTAGAGCAAAATTTTTATGATGCTCTGGCATTCCATCGGTTTGTAGATGGTTTTGTAGTTCAAGGTGGCGACCCCCAGGGAAGAGATCCTGATTTTTTGATTGAAGATTTAGGATCGGGGAGATTTATTAACCCTGCAACAGAAGCACCACGGGAAATACCTTTGGAAATTCAAGTTGCAGACACAGGAGAGATTGTCTATAACGAGGTAGTTGCCGATCCAGTAGAGCTATCCCATGAAGCAGGGGTAATAGCGATGGCTCGCTCTCAAGCACTAGATACAGCTTCTTCACAATTTTACTTCTCTTTAGATAATATTGCCGATCAACTGGATGGCAGTTATGCAGTATTCGGTGAAGTGACTGAAGGTTTTGATTTTGTGCAAGATTTGAGAGAGGGCGATCGCATTCTTGTTGCCAGGGTAGTTGATGGAGATATATCTAGTAGAACTTCAGAGATAGCTACTGACTCAGATTTACTCAATAATTGGGTTAATGCGGACAATGAAGTGAAGGTATCCTATGTTCTCTCTATGGATGAAGATACTGAAAATGAAGATGACGATAGCAATACTGATTCTGCTCAGGATGATGATATTGTTGAGACATCTGTAATGGATGACGCTATCCTTGCTAGTCAAATTGCGCAAACTATTGATGAAGAAGTTGAAGGAGAAGAAGAGGTTGAAGGAGAAGAAGAAGGAGAAGGAGAAGAAAATTCAGACAGTGAAGATGATGATGAGGGTGATGAAATAGCTAGCGCTGTTGATGAAGATGAAGATGAAGAACCAGAAGAAGCAACTGAGGTAGCTGAAAATGATGACGGTGAGAGCGTGCTGGATATAGATGTTGTTGATCCTTCCTTCACAACCAGAATTGGAACAGAGGGTGATGATCCTATTGATGTTCTCACAATTAGCGGTGTTGATACTGATTCATCTTTCGCAATTATGGGTTTGGGAGGTGACGATGAAATATCTGGTGGTAATCGTACAGATATCCTGAGTGGAAACGAAGGTAATGATACAGTTAGTGGTCGTGACGGTCAAGACTTTCTCCGAGGTGGAAAAGGTGATGATGAATTAATAGGTGGCAAAGGAGGCGATATTCTAGTTGGCGATCATGGTATTGATATCCTGACTGGTGGTCTGGGTGCAGATAGTTTTATTCTGCGAGCTAATATTGTTGATGGTATAGAAGAAATAGACCAAGCTGACTTGATTACTGATTTTAATGCCGCAGATAACGATCAAATTGTCGTGGTTGCTAATTTCATTCCTTCTGAAGGGTTAACTTATGAATTATTCGGTGATGACACAGTAATTAGACTGTCTGATAGTGGATTTATATTAGGAGTAGTTTCAGAGACTTCTATAGAAGATGTTGAAAATAACATTTTTGCAGTAAGTCCTGATGATTATGCTCTCCGTCTTGGTTAAGGAATGTTCAACAATTAATAATTAATAATTAATAATTAATAATTAACAAATACATCTCCTTGAAAACGGATAGGATTGACGCGGAGCGTGAAAATTTTTTCTTCTTTCTCCTTTAAAGGAGAGGCTTTAAACCTGAATTATTCGGTAAGATTAAAAGGGTTATTTAGTTCGCTAGACAATTTTTACAAAATATTACATAAAAGTTGTACTAGCGAATTTTATATTATTATATTGATTTTGGATAAAGTTTCTTTTTTATAGCAAAAGGGGAGTAGGGGAGCGGGGGAGTAGGGAAAATAGAAAGATTTACTGTTTAAGCAAGAGGATAAGTTTTTTCATTACTAATTTGACTTCTGACTTGGGGACTTCTGACTTCGTTAAGGTGTTTTCTACCTTCATAGGTTCAAAAAGATGTAATTTAAATTCAATCAAAATAACGAGATATGATGAAATTTTTAGCCGCTATTACCTTAGCCATTTCTTTAATTTATTTTAGTTTATCCATACCAGTCATAGCAGCTAATTCTGAAGATATTAATCATCTTTTACAAGATAATTGGTGCGTATCATTTTTATGGAAACAGTGCGATTTAAGTGAAATAGATTTACATGAAACTAATTTAAGCAATGCGAATCTTTCGGGAGCTAATTTAACAGGTGTAAATTTTCAGGGTGCAGATTTGAATGGTGTTAACTTTTCGGGAGCTAATTTAACGGGAGCTAATTTAACAGGAGCTAATTTATATAGAGCAGATATTAATAGAGCTAATTTAACAAATTCAAACTTAAGTAACACTCGTTTGTTGGAAGCTGACCTAACTTTAGCAGATTTAAGTAATGCCAATTTGGTTAATGCTAATTTGTTAGAAGCAAGACTCTGGGGAGCAAATCTAGAAAAGGCTAATTTAAGTAATGCTAGTCTCCGTGGTACTAACTTGGAATATGCTAATCTTGCTGATACTAATTTGAATGGAACAGATTTTCATAGTTTCTATTTCCGGGGTAATAAACAAGAAACTAATTTAAGTAATGCTAATTTGGAAGGTGCAGTTATTACTGATGTAGATTTAAATGGAGTAATTATGAGAGGAACAATTATGCCTGATGGTTCAATTAATGATTAGTTAAGTAGTAGTCATTTTAGTTATCGGTTGTCATAATTCAGGAGGGAAAAATATTTTGTTTGATTGTGCTATTAAGCAAACATAAGACAAAGTTTATTGTGATAAATCTTAATTTATAGGGATTCTCATATTAATCAGATACAGTCTTTTTTTCCTTTTGTTTATTCCCTGTTCCAGTGTTCCTTAAAATCAAAAACTTTTATCTATTTGAGAAATTATATATAACTAATTAGGGATAAGTTTTTTGCCAAACTTACCCCTGAAATAACTTGATTGAACTTGATTTAATTTACCAAGGCAATTTTGTCATATTGACTCGAATACAACCATGATAATTAGAGCAATTTTCCATTCTCCAACCACCATTACCATCTGACTTAACATAAAAAGTATCAGGTTGATACTTAGGGTTTATTTGATTACTACCTGGATAAGTAGGTGTACTACCTTGAAGAGTATAACCATTTTGATCGGGAACTATACTAATTTCTTGTTTAGCGTGAACTGTCTGACCATTAGGTGGAGTTGCATTCACAATTATAGTTCCAAAATTGCCATTTATTGTCAAACGACCTCTATGTAACCATCCGTTGACTTTCCAATCTAAATTCCATGTTCCGTTCATCCCTGTGTTGATTGTATCTGGACTTACACTACGACCCCCTGATTGAGCAAAAGCAACTTTTGCAGGAGTTACTGTGGCAAATGATAAAGAAGTAGCGGTTAAAGAAACCAAACTGAGACTAATAATTTTGTTGAGGTTAGTTTGAATATTCATCTAAAGTTCTCTAGGAATTAATTGGGTTATTTATTTCTGTTTGATAGTTCTAAGATGAGACAGTAAATTCCGGGTAAAAATTATAAACACTCCCTAATTGGGTGATTTTTACCTCTTCCTTATGGTTAAGGTGATTCAAACAAATAGATCAAACTATAGGAGTGGTATTGATGAAGCTTACCGAATAATTAATAATTAAATAATTCTATAGCCATAAGATTTGAGTTGTGAGATATTGGAAACTTTTAGGCAATAGCTCCGGAAGGTAACAGGCAACAGAGAAGAAGAAAAAAACGTATGATATGAATGTAATAATTGCTATATTCTATACTTTTAAGGAATACTTCAATTCTCACAACTGATTCCTGATTGCTATAGTTTAAAGCTTCCCCTTTTAAGAGGAAAAAAGAAATAATATGTCCTTATATTCAATTCCGTAACGGTTAAAACCCAAGGTAATTATCAATTATCCATTATCAATTATCAATTAATGAATTATCTTGACTTTTTTAGTGGTGCAGGTGCTTGGGGTTCTGGGTTACAAATGCTTGGATTAAAGCATTTAGGTTCCTATGATATAAATAAATCAGCTTGTCGCACAGCTAGAGCTAATTTAGGTAATCAAATCTTTTGCCTAGATTTAACTAAATTTAATCCAGATAAAAACTTACTTAATCCTGACTTAATAGTAGGTAGTCCTCCATGTCAAGGTTTTAGTAATGAGGGTTATAAAAAAGAAAAAGACCCTCGAAATAGTCTAGTTTGGACGTTTTTTAATCTTGTAGAAATGCTTTCTCCTCAAGTGTGGATATTTGAAAATGTACCTGGTTTTAAACGACTATATAATGGTGTTTATTATCAAGCTCTCAAAAGTCGTCTTAATTCAATGTCTTATTACTGGAATTCATTTTTAATTGATGCAAGTCATTATGGAGTACCACAAAAACGTCAAAGATTTTTTGTAATAGGAGCAAAAGAATTTAAACCGGAAAAACCACAGGCAACTCATTCAGAATTTGGTGAGGTTTTAGGTACAGAAAAAGCAATTACTATTTGGCAAGCAATATCTGATCTACCTCAAGTAGGAATTGGGGAAAAAGTGGGGATTTTTGATTATGATAAATTGCCTGAATTTGCATATCAAGTTTGGGCGAGAGAAGGGAGTAAAAATGTAGAAAATCACACAACTCAAAATCATAGTCAAAGAGTTTTAGAAAAAATTAGTTCTGTTCCTATGGGAGAAGGAATGGAAGTATTTATAGATAAGTATGAAGAGAATAAAGTAACTTATTGTGGAGGATATAGAAGAGCAAAAAAGCATCGACCTTCTTATACTGCTTATTGGACAAGAGGAATGACTTCTATTCATCCTGAAGAGAATAGATTTTTATCGCCTAGAGAATGTGCTCGTATTCAATCTTTTCCCGATAACTTTATATTTAAGGGTACGACAATTGAGAACTACACACAAATTTGCAATGCTGTACCACCACTTCTAGCAAAAGCATTTGGTTCCTACATAATTAAGGTTTTAACAGGAGAAGAAATTAGTCCTATTCTTGGGAATATTTCGAGTAGTAATAATCATCAAAACTACAGAGGGAAAGTTTATAGCAAAAGTGAGGATAATAATTTTCCAATTCAGTTGAAGTTACCATTTTAAATTAGGCATCTCCACCAAATGAGGGAATAGGAAATACTCATTCAATTTAGACAAACATCTTGATGATTTTTCCTGATTCCCTCTTCCTTCTTGCTTGTTGCTTCTTTTTTAAATTAGGCATCTCCACCAAATGAGGGAATAGGAAATACTCAATTCATTTTAGATAAATATCTTGATGATTTTTCCTGATTCCTTCTTGCTTGTTGCTTCTTTTTTAAATTAGGCATCTCCACCAAATGAGGGAATAGGAAATACTTATTCATTTTAGACAAATATCTTGATGATTTTTCCCTGATTCCTTCTTGCTCCTTTCTTCTTGCTTCTTCCGTAAAGGGGGAATAGGAAATACTTATTCATTTTAGATAAATATCTTGATGATTTTTCCCTGATTCCTTCTTGCTCCTTTCTTCTTGCTTCTTCCGTAAAGGGGGAATAGGAAATACTTATTCATTTTAGACAAATATCTTGATGATTTTTCCCTGATTCCTTCTTGCTCCTTTCTTCTTGCTTCTTCCGTAAAGGGGGAATAGGAAATACTTATTCATTTTAGATAAATATCTTGATGATTTTTCCTGATTCCTTCTTGCTCCTTTCTTCTTGCTTCTTCAGTAAAGGGGGAATAGGAAATACTTATTCATTTTAGATAAATATCTTGATGATTTTTCCTGATTCCTTCTTGCTCCTTTCTTCTTGCTTCTTCAGTAAAGAGGGAATAGGAAATACTCATTCATTTTAGATAAATATCTTGATGATTTTTCCTGATTCCTTCTTGCTCCTTTCTTCTTGCTTCTTCAGTAAAGAGGGAATAGGAAATACTCATTCATTTTAGATAAATATCTTGATGATTTTTCCTGATTCCTTCTTGCTCCTTTCTTCTTGCTTCTTCAGTAAAGAGGGAATAGGAAATACTCATTCATTTTAGATAAATATCTTGATGATTTTTCCTGATTCCCTCTTCCTGATTCCCTCTTCCTTCTTGCTTCTTGCTTCTTTTTTAAATTAGGCATCTCCACCAAATGAGGGAATAGGAAATACTCATTCAATTTAGACAAATATCTTGATGATTTTTCCTGATTCCTTCTTGCTCCTTTCTTCTTGCTTCTTCAGTAAAGGGGGAATAGGAAATACTTATTTATTTTAGATAAATATCTTGATGATTTTTCCTGATTCCTTCTTGCTTGTTCCTTCTTGCTTCTTCAGTAAAGGGGGAATAGGAAATACTCATTCAATTTAGACAAATATCTTGATGATTTTTCCTGATTCCTTCTTCCTTGTTCCTTCTTGCTTCTTCAGTAAAGGGGGAATAGGAAATACTTATTCATTTTAGATAAATATCTTGATGATTTTTCCTGATTCCTTCTTCCTTGTTCCTTCTTGCTTCTTGCTTCTTTTCTAAATTAGACATCTCCACCAAATGGGGGAATAGGAAATACTCAATTCATTTTAGATAAATATCTTGATGATTTTTCCTGATTCCTTCTTGCTCCTTTCTTCTTGCTTCTTCAGTAAAGGGGGAATAGGAAATACTTATTCATTTTAGACAAATATCTTGCTTGATGATTTTTCCTGATTCCTTCTTGCTTCTTCCTTCTTGCTTCTTTTTTAAATTAGGCATCTCCACCAAATGAGGGAATAGGAAATACTCAATTCATTTTAGATAAATATCTTGATGATTTTTCCTGATTCCTTCTTGCTCCTTTCTTCTTGCTTCTTCAGTAAAGGGGGAATAGGAAATACTTATTCATTTTAGATAAATATCTTGCTTGATGATTTTTCCTTCTTGCTTCTTGCTTGTTGCTTCTTTTTTAAATTAGACATCTCCACCAAATGAGGGAATAGGAAATACTCATTTAATTTAGACAAATATCTTGATGATTTTTCCTTCTTCCCTCTTCCTTCTTGCTTCTTCCTTCTTGCTTCTTCCTTCTTTCTTTTAAATCAAACTAGGACATTTCAAATTGACCATTCCCAATCGCACATGAGAACCATCCTTAAGAATAGCTTCTAAGGAAATTTTCATCTCTGGCGCAAATTCAATTACTTCTAATTCTCCCCAAAAACCAGAATATTTAGCCTCTGGAATTTCTGGATGAATTTCTCCTACGTCTGGACGATGTAAATTAGCAGGAACTTCTCTGATTACTTTGCCTGCTACAATTAATTCTACTGTTACTGGGGGAGATGTTTTTCCTACTACCCATCCACCTATACAAATAGAACTAATATTTTGCTCTATTCCTGGTTTGGGTACATCTATAGAACAACCAACTATTTCTGTATCTTTTTCATATAAAGAAATACCAACTTCGACATTTGTTTTAATCCTTAAACTGAAGTCTTCTTGTTGTCGAGTTAGATGAGGGTTATAACAAGGATCTTCATCTATTAAATATTTCCACCTTTGCTTCATTTTCTGAATTTCTTGTTGGAAACGTAATTGTTTTTCTCCTGTATTTTCTACTCCCCTACTTTTCGATTCATGGTGATACAAAACAGCGTGAGGTACATAAATATTTCGATAACCTTTATCTAGCATTTTTAAACATAAATCTACGTCGTTAAATGCTATGGCTAATTCTTCATCAAACCCACCCATTTCTTCAAATACTTCTCGCCGACACATTAAACAAGCGGCAGTTACGGCGGAATAATTATTCACAGAAATAATTTGACCATTATATCCAGTATCAGTGGGAGAAAAACCACGATGACTATGGTCTGCTATACTCCTCATTCCTAATACTACTCCGGCGTGTTGAATTGTATTATCTGGGTATAATAATAAAGCACCGACTGCTCCTATTTTTTCTCTTTGTGCTTGTTCTATCATTGCTTCTAACCAGTCAGGAGTTTTTACTTCTGTGTCATTATTTAAGAATAGTAAATAATCTCCTTCTGCTTTTTCTGTGGCAAAATTATTGAGCTTGGAAAAATTGAAAGGAATATCATATTCATAACATTTGAAACGTTGTGGTTCTTGATTTTTCCACCATTGGATAATATCTTTTGTTTTTGATTCGTCGCTGCCATTGTCTATCAATATTACTTCGTAATTTGGGTAGGTTGTTTTGCTAAATATTGACTCTAGACATCTATCTAAAATTTCTCCTAAGTTTCTGGTGGGAATGATAATACTGACTAGCTTTTTCTCTGAAATTTGATAACGAACTTGATAGAAACCAGGATGTTGAGTGAGGTTATAAATTGTTCCTTTTTCTCCTCGTCTTTCTAATGCTTCTGCTAATGCTTTTTTGGCTGTTTCTGCTGAAATTTTCTGATTTATTGCTACTCCATTTTCAGAAATTTTGTTGTGATAAAGTATTTTGGGAATGTGGAATATTTTTTGACTTGTTTCGCTTAAGCGCAGAATTAAATCATATTCATAACTATTTTCATATCCTGCTCGAAAACCGTTCAATTTTTCTAGTAATTCTCGGCGATATATACACAAATGACCAGTGTACATTCGAGATAAAAATGAGTCTGGACACCAGTCTGGTTTAAAGTATGGTTGAGTTAATTCCCCTTCTTTTGTTAATTTATCTTCGTCTGAATAAACCATATCTGCTTCTGGATGTTTATTCAGAAATAGCGCCATTTCATAAAGAGCATCTAGGGTTAAAATATCATCAGAATTTAACAGGGTAATAAAATCTCCTGTTGTTAATGCTAAGGCGGCATTTAAGTTTGTGGCAATATCTCTACTTTCATCTTTCAAGACTAATTTTACTCTGTTATCTGTTTCTACATTTTGCGGAAGTTTATCGGCAATATAACAAATTTCCCAGTTTGTATAAACTTGATTTATAACTGATTCAATTGTCTCTGGGAACTCTGGAGATGCTGTTTTTTCTGGCAAGATAATACTAATTAATGGTTGATATCGAAAGGTGTCTAAATTTTCCGACATCTTCTTTAGTTTTTCTGAACTTGGTAAGTTTTCTTTTAGCCATAATTGATAGGTATCTTCTTTTTCAATGACAGGAGAAGTCGAGGGAGAAATAGCAATATTTGTTTGTTCCTTATTTTCTATTTCCTGCTCCCTTTTCAAAAGAGCGATATTTTCCTGTTGCCTATTACTTGTTCCCTGTTGCCTATTCCCTGTTTCCGGTTCCTTTAAAGTCTTTTTTTTTGGTAATATATTTTCTAACTGAGCCTGAATTTCAGGGTCATCTGGATTAATTTGTAAACCTAACTGATAAAAGGCGATCGCTCCGTGAGTTTTCCCTTTTTTTACTAATGTATTGCCTAGTTGTAAATACAGTTTGTGGTCTTCTGGTTTGATTTCTAATGCTTTATGATAAAGCTGTTCATTTTCTGGATTATTTTCTATGGCTTTTTCGTACCATTTTATGGCTTCATCTAAATCTAATTGAGCACGTTTTTTCAGGGCATCTCCTAATTTTTGATAAGCTTCTGGTAGGTCTGCTTTTAATTCTATGGCGCGACGATATGGGTCTATTGCTTCTTGCCAATTTCCTGCTGACCACAAAGCTTTTCCTAAGTTAATATAAGACCAAGAAAAGTCAGGATTTAATTCTATTGCTTTACGATAAGGTTCAACAGCTTCTGACCATTTTTCTAGTTTTAATAGACAGTCTCCTAAGTTATTATGAGACCAAGAAAAGTCAGGATTTAACTCTATAGCTTTGCGGTATGCTTCAACAGCTTCTGACCATTTTTCTAATTTCTTGAGAGCTTCTCCTAAGCTATTGTGATACCAAGAATTATCTGATTTTATTTCACTTGCTTTTTTATATACTTTGGCAGCTTCTTTCCATTTTTCCTGTTGTGAGAAAATTTCTCCTAATTTTCCATAGGGAATATCAAATTCTGGATAATTTTCTGTTGCTTGACTGTAAGCTTTGATTGCCTCTTCTATTTTTCCTTGTTCTTGAAAAACTTCTCCATATCTATAATAAATTCCTCCAATTTTTTGCTTGATTTCTATTTTGTTTGGTTCTAGTTGTTTGGCTTTTTGATAATTTTGTAAAGCTGACTCTAGCTGTCCTTGATTTAATAAAGCATCTGCTAATTTTTCGTAAGGTTCTACATTATTTGGATTTGCAGATATGACTCTTTGATAACAAGCAACTGCTTCTCCCCACTGCCCATTGTGAATTAAAATTTCTCCTAATTTATAACTAGCTTCTACTAACTGTGGCTTTAACTGAATTGCTCCTTGATAACAAGCGATCGCCTGTTCTAATTGACCATTTTCATTCAGAGTATTTCCGGTGTATAAAAATTCTTCTGCTGTGGCTTTTCCTGGTTCTAGTCTTAATACTTGATATAAACATTCTGCTGCTGCTGCTGACTGATTAAGTTGAGTATAAATTTTGGCTAAATTACGATATGCTCCAGCAAATTCTGGTTTAATTGCTATTGCTCTGCGATAATATTGTATGGCTTTTTCCCACTGTTGTTGTTGAGCAAATATAGTTCCTAGATTTGCATGGACTTGTACAAAATCTGGTTTAATTTCTAATGCTTTTTTGTACGAATCTAATGCTGCTTGTAATTTCCCCATAGCTTGTAAAGAATTACCGATTATTTTATAAGCTTTGGGTTCTGGTTTAATTGAAATAATTTTCTGACTTATAGTAATTGCTTGTTGCCATTTTTTCTGATTCACATAAGTCTCTGCCACCATCATATAAGTTTCTATATCTTCAGTATTAATCGCAGTTGTTGGTTGAGGTGGAATATTATTTGTCTGTTCTGCCGCAGTCAGGGTATCATTAGCATTTGCTCCATCGTTATTTAAACTGCCAACTAAAGTATCTTGGGCTTCTAATTCTTGACTAGAAACTAAATTATATTTATTAGAGCTAATATCTGTTGAAGTTTCTACTTTTGTATTAGTATTAGTTGGTCTAAGTTCGATAGCTCTGCGAAAACAAACTGTCGCTTCATCTAGGTTCCCTTGCTCCTTTAAAGCTGCTCCTAAATTTTGATAAGCTTCTGCTGAATTAGCATTTAATTTAATAGCAATTCGGTAACAAGATATTGCCTCGTTTAAACTACCCTGTTGCTGTAGATTTTTACCTAAATTAAGAATTTCTTCTAAGGTTGCTTTTTCAGGTTCTAGAGAAAATGCTTTGTATTGACAATATGTAGCAGATTTTTCGTTACTCAAACATAACCATACTTTTGCCATATTGCGATAAGCTCCGGCAAAATCTGGCTTCACTTCTACAGCTTTTTGATAATAAGATATTGCCTCTTGCCATTTTTGCTGCATGGCGTATAAACTGCCGAGATTAGCATATATTTCCGGCCAATTTGATTTAATTTCTAACGCTTTTTTATAGTAATTTTCTGCAGCTTCCAATTTTCCTTTTGCTTGCCAAACATTACCTAAAGTTTTGTAAGCTGGAGCATAATTTTCTTCTATTTTTATAGCTAATTCACAGGAAGCGATCGCCTCATCTAATTTTTTTTCGGCTACATAAGCTTCTGCTTTTTGGTGAAATTTTTCTGCTGGGCTTTCTTGAGGATTTGTTGATGTCATTGTCTCTGTTTTGTTGGCGATAATTAATTAAGATTTTACTGTCTAATTTGAGATTGCTTTTAGATTGCGAATCGCAAAATAATCTCAGTACAAAATATCAAATCAACAATATAGCTATCGGGAATAAATTATGAGAATTTAACTTTTATTTGTTCTCTAAAATTATAGAGTATCTCACAACTAAAATAATCTGTCTATATCTAGTGTCGCTATGCGGAAGTTAAAAGTCAAAAAATAAAAGTCAAAAGTCAATTATTTTTGATTTATAATTGTTTTAGGATTTTATAACCAGTTATTTCTGCCATCCTGCACTAGACTCAAAGCTTTATTTTTAATTTGATTTCTTCCTTTTTTTAGAAAGCTTAAAACTCAGACAAAGCAATATTTTTCTTTTTGCCTCCCCCCTTTGAAAGCTATGCTTTACCCATCAGTCTTGAAACCCTTGTGGGAAGCAGGGGAGCAGGGAGCAGGGGAGAAAGGAGAAAGAATCATAGTAGCTAAATAAAACTACTGAAGTTGTCTAAAAAAAGTGTACGGAAAAATACATTTTTTCTCCCAAAAAAGCCTAACCAAGACTCACCCATGACTTGTCTATTTTGTCAAGTTTTATATTAAGAAAAATGTGGTTCATTAATGGATAATGGATAATTACCTCTGGTTAAAACCGTTACGGAATTGAATGTAAGGAAATATTATTTCTTCACAGGAGTCGATTGGATATGGTTAGGAAACCCATCCATCCCACCCTACGGGAAGCTACGAAGAGCGACTGCTTTTTTTCCCCTTGAAAGGGGAGGCGGAATTAGCTGAATTATTTAATTAATAATTATTAATTATTGATTTTTCGCTAATGGATAGCTTTCAAAGGGGAGTAGGGGTAATGCCTTTTGCCTTTTGCCTTCTTCCTTCTTCCTTCTTCCTTCTTCCTTTTAAATAATACCTACAGCTTTAAGCATTAAATTGAGTGACCCTAAGTTCACAAAAATATCTTCTACAAGGGAACTTTCATACATTATATTTCTAATAGGATAACAACTAAATGCTTCACCTACTAAAAAGTAATGTTCAAGTCCTAATAATTGGCTAATATGCCAATAGTAGTATCTGAGATAGTTGGGCGAAAAAAGCTCAATAATTTTGGTCTCTGGATTACAGAATACTATATTTGTAAGACCACTTCCATGAGGAGCAACTATAATTTTTGCATGAGCAAAGGTGGCAATTTGACTTTCTAGGGACATAGACTCTGGAGTAATACAGGTAAAACCAAATTTGCTTAATATCTCTACTACCTCTGGTTCGTTCATTACTCGGCGATACCTAGCATTACTCCTACTTATATATATTCTTTCTGGTAACTGTGACTTCTCAATAATTCTTTCTTTGAGAAATACTTCTCTCAAAAATTTTACTCCCCACGGTTGTAACCATCCTAAATAACCAGAAAATGAAGGGACAACTAATTCTTCTGCCTGAATGTAGGGATGGCGATCGCTTACCAGAATTTTCTCCTCGGGAATGCCAAGAATTTTTAAGGTCTCCTGCTGAAAAGGTTGTTGATAGTCATTAACCAAAAACCAATCTATCTCTTCTAAATTTATACCCTGACGTAATATTTCTATTCTGGGCAATAAGTCCACCATCCAATGAAAATACACATTTCCCGACAGTACTGATAATACTGCTACTTTACCATGAATTTTCTCTAGAGACGGAAGTTCTTCTAAACCAAATATTCGATGTTTACTTGGGTCATAGTTCCTACATCCTGGTAATGGAGATGGATACTCCCGAGAAACATCTGCCAATAAATAGTTATCTGGAGTCATAATAGCGATCGCGTAACATAGTCTCCAGTAATTTTTCTTGGGCATAACCCAAGCTCTTCCCTCTGGTACTATTGTTACGAAATTGGGAGTCTGGGAAATTTTCAGAAAGTGAGAAAAACCAGACAAACTATTTTTTGAGTCTTCTGTCAAGGAGGGTATATCCCCTTTTTTTCGTTGCTTGAGGAAAGAGCTTTTTTTCCCTAAACTCTGACTCAAAAAATCCGTATCTTGGCTAAATCCACTTCTACCATTGAGACTATAAACTGCTGGAGCGAGGTATTTTACTTCAAAATACTGATAAATTTCCCATAAACATTTACTACAATTTAACCCATGACATTCTAAATTTTTCTGCTGATTTTTAGAGCTTAATTCCTGAATTGAAAATTTAGTAATTTCTTCTATCCCCCTTTCAAAGGGGGGTAGGGGGGATGCCTTATCTTCTGTTGTGGATTTTTCTAATTTTACTTCTATATATCTTGGCAGATATTTGTTACTGTCTAATCGTTCTATCCAATCTTTTGTAGATAAATGTAATCCTTCTAACTGTTGATAAGGCTGAAGATTATTGTTGAATATCTGCGAATCTAATATTGCTTTTTCCGATAAAACTTTACCGTAACAATCTATCGCTTGCTCCCATCGTTGTTGCTTTTCCAGAACCTTTCCCAAATCAAAATAAATGCCGATAGTCTCAGAAATTCTATTTTCACTTAATAATATTTGGATAGCTATCCGATAACTAATAATTGCTGGATTTAACCGTTTTTGTTTAACCAGACTATTCCCTAATAAACAATAAATATCTGGTGAATTTGGCTGAAGTTGTAAAGCTTTTTGATAAATACTCTCTGCACTAGCATAAGACTCATTTTCCATCAATATATTGCCAAAATGAATATAATATTTGAGCAAATATTGAGATAGTTTCTGACACTGCTGCTGAAAACTTTCTGAATAACTATCTAATTTTTGTAGCTCCTTGAGAAAATTAAAACCAGCTACTTTTGTCAAATACAATTCATCAGATACTATCTGCTCCGATTTTTCTAACTTAGCCTCCAATAACTGACAATAACCATGAACAAAATTATCATTAATAATCGCCTTTTTTAAATCAAGAAAAGCCGCCTTAAACTTGCCTATACTCATTAAAGAAAAAGCACAATCACTGTAAACTAATGAATTATCTTCTTCTTGCTTTAGTTGAATAACCTCTTTAAAACATTTGACCGCCCATTCATGCTCCCCAATAACTTGTAATGCTTTACCCAAATTATAATGCGCCTTAATAAAAGTAGGATTTAACTCTATAGCACGACCATAAGCAGCGATCGCTTGTGCGGGATTTTCTGTTGATAAAGCATGACCAATATTATTATATAAATCTGCTGAATTTGGTTTTAAACCTAACCCCTGCTGATAAACTTCAATAGCTTCTTCCGTTCTATTCAAATCAGCTAAAACACCACCTAAATTATTATACGCTTCTACAGAATTAGGCTGGAGTATAATGATTTTTCTATAAATATCAACTGCTGCTTGATAATTTCTTTGCAACTCAAAAACAATACCCAAACTCAAATAAGCCTTAATATAATCAGGATTCAGAATAATTGCTATTTCATAACATTCAATAGCAGCTTCTAAATAACCAAATTGATGCTTTATATTACCCAAATTATAATAAACTTCCGGCCATTGTAACCCTAAATTAATCCCTTGTTGATATTGACTTGCTGCTTCAATCAACCACTTTTTCTGACTATATAATTGACCAAGAAAAGCATGAACTTCCGCATATTCTGGCTTAATTTCCAAAGCCTTTGTATAAGCATACATAGCTGCCTGAAAATTGCCTTGAGCTTGATAAGTTTCCCCTAATATTCTGTAGGCATCCTCAGAATTTGATTGTAATTCTAAAACTTCTTGACAGGTTGCTATAGCTTGACCTAATTTACCTTCGCTCAAGTAGAGTTTTGCTAATCTGAGATATTCTTTTATTCCCATCCTTAGCTAATAGTTAATCATTGAATATTTGACTTTTTATCCCAAATTTAAAGGAAAGGCTCAATAATTAATAATTAATAATTAATAATTAATAATTAGGGCTTGCTGAATAAAGCTAAAAGTCAGGATACCTAAGACTTAGAAGCTTTTTATATTCAGTTTATCTCCTAGTTATTGGCTCTTATTGGCCTCAAAATACTGAAATTTTCAGCTGAAATTCAAGAAAATTTCTTCACATAAAATGACCGAAACCGTTGCCTGTTCCCCCCATGTCCGCGTCCCCGCGTCTCCGTGTCCCCGTGTCCTACCCCCACCAACCAATTTTTTCAAAGGAAATATCAAAAGCTGAAAACTCAGACAACGCCAGATTTTTACTTCTGCCTTCTGCCATATATTGAAAAGTACATTTTTTTGAGAACTGTAGACAAGATTCTTACTCCCCACATCCCCCACACCCCCTCCATTACCCAAATATGCTAACGCCCTAAAAATTTATCCCTCCTACAATTAGGTTAGGAGGGAGTCAAAATCTTCATTCTCGGGTTATACCCATATTTAAAACCGCATCTATAATATTAACCATACTTAGAAGATTTCAAAGTCAGTATTTTGTAATGGGTTACTCGCATCATATACAGTATTATCAACCCGAGCAATTTGATTTTCATCAGAACCAGGATCTGTTGTTGGGTTATAGTAGACTAAACCATTAGTAGGGTCATATACAATTGCTGCAGAACTTGCTCCATCAACTAGAGGATTGAAATTCTCAATTACTGCAAACTCATCTGCTGGTAATGCTTCGCCACTTGGTGTACCTGTTAAAGCATTAAACCTTGCATCTTCAGGAATGAATGGACTAGCAGCGAGAACTATCCTATCTCCCTCACCTCTATTAAAGTCTGTTAGAGAATCTGTTCCATAACTACCATCTGAATCGTACCAGAAGAAGAAAGTATCAGCTCCAGTGCCACCAGTTAAAGTATCGTTACCCCTAGCTCCTGATAAGAAGTCATTCCCAGCACCACCATCAAGACTATCGTTATCTTTACCTCCATCAATAATATCATTGCCCTCATTACCCGCTAGGGTATCATTGCCCTGATTACCCCTGATATCATCATCTCCCGATCCACCTCGTGCTACATCGTCTCCGCGATCGCTAAAGATAATTTCTTCTCCTTCACCACCTTCTAACGTATCATTATCTCTACCACCTCTTAGGCAATCATCTCCATCCCCTCCTACTATAGAGTCATCTCCTCGGTTTCCTTGGATCGAGTCATTACCAGTACCACCAGCTCCAGTATCGTTACCTGGTCCTAATGCTATTACATCATTGCCACCACCAGATGCTACTATGTCATCTTCAGCTAAAGCTGAAATTTGATCTGCACCAGGTGTCCCAACACCACGGTCTGGTTGTGGTGTATATACTCGGACACGACCTCCATCGGCGATGCCAGTACTTACATCGGTTACTGGATCGGTTTCGGTACCTGGTGGAATTATTACTTCAGTCACTTGCTTACCTCGTTTTTTAGTATTTACTATTACTGATTTATCTTTGTTTTGCTCAAAGAGCTAATTTTAGATTCTGTATAGATAACCGTTTTTGTCAACCTATAATTTTCATTTCTAGGGAAAACTTTGCCCTTGTGAATTAAGACATCACAAGCACAACCATTGTTCCCCATTAACTACAGCACTACCTAATGACATAATTCCTATTTCAGGAACTAGGCCAGGATTTTTTCTGCTGCAACAGATACATTTTTTAGAAAGTTCTAAGTATGTACTGTTTCGTGTATTTTTGCATCTTTAAGACTATATATGATTTTGTCTAAATATTACAGATATTTTTTGGCTCAATCAATATGAACATCCAAGATTTTAACATAGTATGAGCTATTGTCAATTGCCAAATTTGCCGATTAATTTTAAATTCTATAAATAAATTCTGTAGTTACAAGTTAACTTTCACTTTGAGTAAGTTTTACAGATTTGGTTGGTTTATATAATACTAATATCAATTCACTTTAAAGATGTCACAAATAGTTTCGCTCCTTTAAATGTTAAATAATTTCCTTAAATTACTGTATAATCAAAGTTTTGAGCTTATAAAGTCTTAATGCATGATTTTTGACTTATAACTTCCGTGAAACGGTATAAGATTAGCTTTACGCAAATTATTCCTAAAAGAAGTAAGCAGGTAACAGGGCAAAATTCTAAATTTCTTTGGCAAATTGGACTTGGTATTACTTGCGAAGTTAAAGCTACTTGATAGTATTTGTGTTCTTGTACTAATTTAAGATACTAAGATGATTTTATTCTAAACTTATAAGGAACAAAATTTAATTATATTCGTCTTTGGCTTTTTCAAACTTATAAATTCCGATTTAAAATATACACTCAATAAAATTAATTAATTAATAGTTTTACCGAAAATTTGGGGTTAGGTGCTTCGCCCTGAATAGATATGTTATTATACTATTAGTTGCCGAGGGGCACGCCTCCAGAGGAGGAACTGCGAATTGCGGAAACTTTCAATGGACGCGGAGGGGAGCGTCACCCACCCCCATCCCCTCTCGGGAGGGGAGCAAGAGGGGTGGGTGCAGTACCCGATGTTAGTGGCACAAAACGTCAACCCGCCGAATAGCTACGGCTCAGTTTTGTTTCTCCGTGTCTTCAGACCGGAGAGGATGTCAATTACTTAACTTACTTTGGGAAATATAACTTCTATAATAGTCTTGCCATAACTAACAAATATCTGTTATAGTAGATAATTATAATTATTGGAGAGGTGGCTGAGTGGTCGAAAGCGGCTCACTGCTAATGAGTTGTACGGGAGAACCCCGTACCGAGGGTTCGAATCCCTCCTTCTCCGTTATAAATATAGTTAAAAAAGCGGTCAGCAGTAAACGTTAGAAGGAGCGAATGGCCATTCGCTCCTGGCAGCTCGTAGCTGAATGCTAAAAGCTAATAGCTAGTTAAATTAAATAAATTTTAAAGATATAAATAGGCAAAATTTTTTTTGTTATTTTATTGTAATTTTTTCATTGCCTCTACAAACCTTTGGGAAATATAAGGCAGTATCTTTTCATTTTGACTAAGGTTCTTGCCTTCTGTAAATACAACTAAAAGATATGGCTTAATATTTGGTAACTCAATATAAGCAAAATTATGACGCACCTGAGTATCTGAGATTCCTTTGCCCCATACATCAGCATCTTGAGGTAGACCATCATCCAAGAACCCTATAAGCTTTTCTTTACTTCCATCTCTTAATTTATCTTGGCTAGAATTTTTCTTTAATAAGTTCATCATTTTCTGTGAAGCGATAGGAGATACTGCAACCCCACTGACAATACTATGTAACAAACGAGCTGTGCTATGAGTAGTCAGTATATTCCGATTTTCCATCAATAGTCCTTGAAACATCCTTTCTCGTCCATAAGGACCATCACACCATGTTTTTTGATTAATATTAATTGATTTTAACTCAGGCCACTTCAGAGATTGAAAATAACGATTGACAAAGTTACGTTGATATTTCCAGGTTTGAAAAGGTCCTGATGAGATTTCAGGTCCACTGGTAGTTCCAGTTAAAACATCTACAACTAGACCAGTAGCATCGTTACTGGAATAAACAATCATATCTCGAATTGCTCTTTCTAACTCTACTGAGGTTTTGACCATTCCTTTCTCTAACCACTCATAGATAGCTATAAGATAGAATAAATGGACTATTTTACCAGCATACATCCGTTCATCACCGCGATCGCTCCAACCACGCACTTGCTGTTGCCAAAACTCTGTGGCATTCTTAATATTTCCTGTCATTGGTAAATCGTAGACTAACCAAGTTATAGCAATTTGCTCATAAGTTAATTCTGAAAACTCTAGCTTGATTGCCTCTATAATGTCTTGACCCAGCATATTTAACTGTTCATCTCGATCGAAAAAAGTCATATAGAAATAAGGAAGTAAATAGTAAAAATCAGGTATAACAGAAGGAAGAACCCAAAGACCAAAGGAGCGAAGGACTGAAGGAGCGAAAAATATTGCATTGTCTGAGTTTTAAGCTTTCTATCTGTCCGTGTCCTTTCCTGCGACTGCTATAAGATTTAGAAAATATCAAAATACTTAATTTAATAATATACAGAATAAGTGAAAAATTATCTGTTAATTATTCCATAGTTATTGAAAATCAAAGCTATCTTTGATAATAGACATCTCCAATAATAAAAAATAAAATCAATTATCGTACTCTTATTCATCAATTCTTTCCCCCTACTCCCTACTACCTGCTTCCTCTTTTATAGAGATATCTAATAGTGATTCTGATAACTAAGGTTGTAGTTTATATCTATAAAATATTTTAATAACTTCATAAATTACCCGGAGGAAATTTAGTGACTGACCACCAATTATCTAATGTTATTGAGTATCAGTGCCAAGATAATATCAATATCTATGATTCTTCTGAATGTAATATTTTGGCAACTCAAGCAGCAATTGGGCGAAATTTACAAGTTATCCAGTTACAGGAAAAATTCGACAGTGCAATTTTGGTCAAGTTGCAAGAAGATGACTATCAAGGGTGGTTAAAATATACAGATATTGATAAGATTCAACCAGCGAAAAATATTTTTCAGCCTCACATTTTTGGCGAGACTGAAATTAGAGAGAAATTACCAGAAGTAATTGCTTTTACCTATAAAGCTATGAATACTTCTAATTATTATCTTTGGGGAGGTACAGTGGGGCCTAATTATGATTGTTCTGGCCTTATTCAAGCTGCTTTTGTTTCTGTTGGTATCTGGTTGCCTAGAGATGCTCATCAACAAGAAGCTTTTTGTCAGAATATTTATCTAGACAAATATCAATTAAATAATCAACTTATAGTCGGAGACTTAGTGTTTTTTGGCACTGGTGAAAAGGCAGATCATGTAGGATTATATCTGGGAGAAGGAGGTTATATTCATAGTTCTGGAAAAAGTCAGGGTCGTAATGGCATTGGCATTGATGTATTATCTGAAGTAGGGGATGAAGTTAGTCAAAGATACTATCAAAAATTTCGGAGTGCAGCAAGAGTAGTTAGGAGTTATGGAAATACTAAATAGTTTGATGTTAAAAATGGTTATTATCAGAAGGCAACAGGCAAGATGAAAGGGGTTGTGGGCACGTTAATACTTGGGTTTTTTATCTCTCTCTACTTAGGAAATAGGTTGGGCTAATATAAATTGATATTGGATGAGTTTCTATTGTTACAGATTTGCTTACCTTGTAAGTTATTAAAAGAAGTAAGGTGGGAAAATGTGACTTGATTTATTATCAGTATCTATGGTTAAAAATTTGCTAATTTTACTGAAAAATTGTGGGTATGTGCCTCCTTTTTTAAAGGTATAAAAAGCGGTCTATCTTCGTAGCTTCCCGTAGGGAGGGATGGCGAGGTCTCCTCGTCATATCCAATCAATTGACTAAGAGAAAAGAGACTATTCCTGATTTCAACCCTCCTAATTGCAGAGGTACTGATAACTGATAACTGATAACTGATAACTGAAATGACAACTATATAAACAGCAATACTAATATGATAATATGATCTGAAAAAAATCTATATGTGCTGGATGATTCTAGGAGGAACAATATTTTTTATGGTTAAACCCCTGAAAGATAATTGGCAGCAATTTAGAGATATTCGTATTAGCGAGTTTGGGGTAGTTGATGTGGATTTGGCGATCGCTTTTGTTGTCACAATAATGGCTTATATCTGGCCTGGAGGAGTCTGGATAAATCATTACAAAAATCCTATGCATTCGGAAATGATATAATAGGATGGACAATAATTATTTAAGCTTTAAATCTAGTCAATTTCTGGTCTGAGGATATCAATAGTTTCTATCAGTTGGCGAGCATTTCTACAAAACAAACATACTCTTTAAGAAATTGTAGAACCTAATTTTTGAATTCAGGAAATATAGTTTATGTTAAATGCTTTTCAGAGGTTTATTTACTCTATAAAACGAAAAGAAAGTTTCCCTATTTTGTTGATTCTTGTCTTAGGGTGTTTTTTGTACTTTTACAAAATAAATTTTCGAGGTCTATGGATAGATGAATTTTTCAGTATTAGGGATGGAATGCGGATGGCTTTTAATAAGGGTAGATTACTCTACTATGCTCTTTTAAATCCATGGATTAACATTTCTGATAATGAGGTATGGTTGAGAGTTCCAGCTATTATTTTTGCATTGTTATCTGTCTATATAATTTATAGATTAGGTAATGACTTTTTTAGCAAAAAAGTTGGTCTTCTTGCCGCATTTTTACTAACTATTTCTCCATTATTTATCAATCATGCTCAAGAAATTAGATACTATACAATGAGTGTTTGTCTAGGGCTTTGTGGCTGTCTTGGTATTGCACATTCTCTGCAGCAACCAGATAAAAAATTTCCACGATTCATCTGGGTTATAGGTAGAATTTTATCCTTTTACACTACACCTTTAAATGCAGCTTTTTTAGTACCAGATATTCTGATTTTATGGCTTAAGTTTAGGTTTAAAATTTCCAGATTAATCAGTTATCTCATTCTATATTTAACAATAATTCTTGCTAGTATTCCTGTGGCTATTTCTGTAAAAAGGTATTCAGGTTCACACCGAGTAATTTTGCCAATTCCTGGTGTAAGAGAAATCTTCCGAGAGCTAAGAGTAATGACTGTATTTGCTCACAGTCCCCCACCACCTTATATACCATTATTGATTCAAGTTGTAGCTTTAATTGTTGCTACAGTTATTCTGGTTGCAATTCTTCAAAAACCTCGTACTCAGGAAGTTGTATGGGTAGCTTCATGGGGAATTATACCTGCTGCATCCATTTTTGTTTTTTCTAATTTATTCTACTCGATCTGGAATAGTCGTTACCTAATCATTTCTCAGCCATACTTTATATTACTGGTTGCAATTGGCTTTTTTAAGATTTTGGATTGGCAAAAAATAATAGGAGTTGTGCTAGCTGTAATATATATGTTGGCCGTTAGTTTAGGTTTGGTAACTTATTATACAAGTTCGAAACGATACATGGGAGCATTAGACCACTACAAACCAGTAGCACAATTGATTGAAAGTCAAGATAGAGAAGGCGACATAATCATGTATTCTACATATCATGCTAATTCTTTCCCTATAAATGGTGGCTCTTTTCCTCTGGCTTACTATTATCAAGGTTCTGCGCCCATATATGTCGATCAGAGAGAAAAAACAGATAAATCAAATCTTCCAACTCATTTAAAAAATTGGGTTGAAAGTTTACCTCCTACAGCTTCACGTATATGGTTTATCTATTACGGAGGAGATATGAAAATTTTTAAGTCTGTATTTGCAGAGCAATTTACAATTGAATCACAGGAAATTATTGGTAATGCAAATATATTATTGCTGATTCCTAAGTTGGATAAAAAATGACTACTAGGATCTTAATATCTGGACAACAAACAAATAAACTTCCTAAGGATTAAGCGATGGAATAGTGTTTGTAAAGCAAAGATTAATACCGCTAGATCGCTTAATTTTCAGTATTTTAGGCTGGTTATGGCAGGTAGTTCAGAGTTTGGAGATAAGAATATTTATTACCGTCTTTTTCCTAGGTTATGCTCCGCAAATATGTTGCGCTTTTCATACCCACCCTAAACCAAAATTTAATATTCCTTTAACAAAAAGTATCTGAGCACTTACCCATAAGCTTTGAGAAAAAAACTTTAATTTTAGCTCAATTTATCAATTGCTTTTGGATGAATTAAAAGCAATATTTGTTGGCTTATAGCTGACTGCTGAATATTTACTTACTTAGACTAATTCATAAGCATTAATGCTATACTTAGGTAACACTTCAATTATTAAGTAATTAACACAAGCTGAATCACCTTTTTGCTAATTAAAAGCCCAGTTAATGTTAATTCTTCTTATGTTTATTTCTCTGTACTGACGTTGAATGCAACATCCTATACCGGCGTTAACGATAGTTATACGAAGCTAACAGCCGTTTGCGTTCCGCAAAGCTCCGCTTTATATGTCGCGGAGCGTTAACTTAGTTGTGCCCTAGCAAAACGCCCCTACTCCCCGGATCGAGAAAATGTAGAAAAGTTTTTGAGAAATGGTATTACACAGTTTAGAGGGGAAAGGCAAAAAGTTAGCAATTATTAACCAAATCAGTTTTATACTTTATGAAAAAAGTTTTATCGAGGTTGAAATCCTATCTGGGCTGGATTATTTTAGGAGGGACTTTATTTTTTCTAGCTAAAACTCTCAAAGACCAATGGGAACAAGTGCTAGAAATTAGGATTAGTGATTCTGGGTGGGTCAGTTTAGGAACTGCTTTTATCGTCACAACAATAGCTCATTTATGGTCTGGATGGGTATGGTTTTGGATTATTAAAGAATTTAATCAATCAGTTAATCTACGATGGGCTATTAGAGTATATATCCTCACAAATGTTGCTAAGTATTTACCAGGAAATATATGGCATTTTTATGGTCGGATTTCTGCAATCAAACAAGCGGGAGTACCCTTTGAAATTGCAATTTTAAGTGTGTTAATAGAACCACTTTTAATGGCAGCGGCAGCTTTAGGAGTCGCTTTAGTCGGTTCTACTCAAGAAAGTTGGTTTTTACAATTTTTGTGTTTTTTGGCAGTCATTTCTATTATTCATCCACGCATTTTAAACCTAGTAATTAAGTATTTAGTTAAACTCAAATTAAAAGTTAAAAAATATGATTTGGAGCCAGCTACTGAATTAAAATTAGAACGCTATCCCATCAAGCCTTTTCTCGGAGAAATTTGTTTTGTGCTGCTTCGAGGTTCTGGATTTTTGTTGACAATGTTGGCGTTCAATTCTATTGAATTTAATCAAATTTTATTAATATTTAGTGTGTTTAGTTTAGCATGGCTATTAGGTTTAGTTGTGCCAGGAGCGCCTGGAGGTGTTGGGATATTTGAAGCAACTGTTTTGGCTTTACTGGAGCAAAAATTTTCTCCTGGTATTGTATTAAGTGCTGTTGCATTTTATCGCTTGATTAGTGTTTTAGCTGAAACTTTTGCTACTGGTTTAGCTTGGTTGGAGCAACAAAATCAAAAGTAAAAGGAAGAAGCAAGAAGGAAAAAGGGAGGAAGAAGGTTGATTATTTATATTTCCTTGTTTTAGATAGGGCTTGCTGATTAAATCTAAAAGTCTTTATAGATAAAGGTAAGTGCCTTTTTAAGTATCAAAAAGTGCGAGGTTTTAAGTGGTAATGGTTCAATTTAGGAGCGGATTTTGCTCAAGATTTGGGCAGAAAAATCATTCTTACAAAACGCCCGCTCCTACTTTCTCGCTCTTTCCCATTTCTCCTGTCTTCCCCTCCACGGTCGGGGGAGGGGCGAGAGGTAGGTTGTCTCCTCCCCCTACTAAAAGACTTTTGAGCGCAAACCCTAGATATTCTATAAGTCAATAGTAGTCATGGAAGTTGCTATACAATTAATTTTGCTAATACCAATCTAAAAAGGCGAAAACCTTTATCTGCAAATGCTTTGATATTTAGTCAGCAAGCCCTAAATAAATGTTACTGCCATAATTCTCAAGATATATCAAATTAATACAGCAGTTTTCGAGTCGATTGGGTACAAAGTTTTATGCTTTTAGGGAATAGCGGTGCAACCCCGCGTCGGCGGTAGACGCAAGCGGTCGGAACCCGGCGTTAGCGGAGCGCGGCTCTTTCATTAATTGATAATGGATAATTGATAATTGATAATTACCTCGGGTTTTAACCGCTACGGAATTGAATATAAGGAATATTTTCTTTTCTTGGTCGATGGTCGGACAGCGCAGGTTTCGGAGCCATCCCACCCTACGGGAAAGCTGCGAAGAGAGAACTCCGTTCCGCTGTCGCGTTTCGCGTCAGCGTTGCGTTACGCCAGTTTTGCGAAGCAAAAGCAAACGACCGCTGTCTTGGTCGATTGGATATGGCGCAGGTTTCGGAGCCATCCCTCGACCACTTTTTTTCCCCTTAAAAGGGTCGGCTTCAAGGCGCGAATTATTTAATTATTAATTATTAATTATTAATTATTAATTATTAATTATTCGGTAAGAGCGGGTCTCCTAGCCATGGGAATGCCGAGCAAGAGAGGGAATGCGCGCTAACAGAGGGAACAGAGAATGAATAAAAATTATAGATTCGTCTTGAACTTTACCTCACGCTTCCTGAAATTTGCTGTAAGTCTACCTCCAAATATTAAAAAACTTTCCATAGGTATTTATAGATATCTGAACAGTTTTAATTATAAGTTTTAGTTTTTAATTTAAAAAATCAAAATATTGTCATCAATCCCTGACAAAAAACATCAAAAAATTCCTGAATCAACTCACGAAATTTCAAAACTTTCAGAGCTTTTTCTCAATTATGTGATATTATCAAAAATAGTATAATCTTGAGCTATTTATAACTTAATAGCAAAACAAAGCTGCAAATACCTATTCTGTCGTTATTTTTGTAGCGATCGCTCTGAATTTTTTATGGCACAGCAAACTAATTTTCTTCACCCTCCTTAAGCAGTAATTGACAAATATATAGCCATAGTGTTAAACAAAAATATTCAACCAGGCAGATTTTAACAATTTGTCACAAAATATATGAATACAAGTTATTCAGAGTCAATTAGCAGTGAAAGTATTCCGAACACTTGAGCCTCAAAACCAGCGCAGTCTAATGATGTTATTCATTGCAGGTTTATTATTTTGGTCAAGTATAACCACCTTACTACCCACCTTACCTCTTTACATAAGTTTTATTGGAGGTACAAAACAACAAATTGGCCTGGTAGTGGGCTGCTTTGCTGTGGGACTATTATTATCACGATTTTTTCTAGGACCATTAGCTGATACCAGAAGTCGAAAGTTAGTCCTAATAGTTGGCACAAGTACAGCAGCGATCGCCCCACTCGGTTACTTACTACTAAAGTCTTTTCCTTTACTAATGGGAGTTCGTGCTTTTCACGGTATTAGTCTTGCTGGAGTTACTATTGGCTATAGTGCTTTGGTCGCTGACTTGTCTCCTCCCGGTCGTAGGGGAGAATTAATTGCCTATATGAGTTTAGCAACTCCTATAGGTATGGGAATAGGCCCAGCAATAGGTGGTTTTTTAGCAGAGGCTAGTGGTTATGTGGCTTTATTTATCCTTTGCTCTGCTCTGGGAGTTATGAGTTTATTATGTTGTTCTTTTGTTAAGGAACAAAACACCATAGTAGAAAAAAATCAAGCCGAGCTAAATCCTGTTTTCAATGAGTTACAGCAACAAAAATTCTGGCAGATATTAGGGAGTCGTAGGGTTTTAGTTCCTAGTTTTGTGATGTTAATAGTGGGTTTAGTATTTGGCACAACAGACACTTTTCTGCCACTTTTCATTCAAGAAAGTGGAATTGCTCTGAACGCAGGACTTTTTTATACAGTCAGAGCGATCGCTAGTTTTATCATCCGCTTTTTTACTGGACGAGGTTCAGATAGATTTGGTCGTGGCATTTTTATCTGTGGAGGTCTAGTCTGTAGTTTGTTGGATATGTTAACTTTATGGACAGCAAATAGCAGTAACAGCATTTTACTCGCAGCTATTTTCGGAGGGACTTCTAGTGGCTTGGTTCTTCCTATGATGATTACTTTAATCACAGACCGATGTCTTCCTAGTCAAAGAGGTAAGTTTTTCTCTCTTTGTATTAGTGGGTTTGATTTAGGTTTGGCTTTAGCTGGTCCTTGTTTTGGTCTGGTGGCAGAGCAATTTAGTTTTAGTTATAGAAGTATGTTTGCTCTAGATGCTTGTCTTGTTTGTTTAGCACTAGCTACATTTATCACCATGTCAAACAAAGATTTGCCCCATTCCATCAGATTTGCTTCTGGTCAGGGACAAGATACTTATGCTATTAATTCTTGATACGGGCCTGGAGGGATTCGAACCCCCGACCTCATGGTCCGTAGCCACGCACTCTATCCACTAAGCTACAGGCCCCCGTTATCTTTAGTGCTGGATTAAGCTTAATTAAAAAGCTTTTCTTCCGCACTAATAATTAATAATAGCATATTTGAACAAAATGACAAGAGATTTTTTTAAATTTGAGCAAAGTTTGACTCATCTGGACGAAAAGGGGGAAGCTCAAATGGTTGATGTATCTGCTAAAGTGCCTACTGTGCGCCAAGCTGAGGCTGGTGGACAAGTACGGATGTCAAGAGAAACATTTGAGGTTATTCAAGCTGGTAATGCGCCAAAAGGTGATGTTTTGGGAACTGCTAAGTTGGCTGGTATTATGGCGGCCAAGCAAACGGCTCAACTTATTCCTCTATGTCATCCTTTGCCGTTGCAAAAAATAGATGTTCAGTTAATTGCCGATCCACAACTGCCTGGATATCAGATTCGGGCAATGGTGAAGACTAAGGCGGAAACTGGGGTGGAGATGGAGGCTTTGACGGCGGTTTCTGTGGCTGCTTTGACTTTGTACGATATGGCTAAGGCTTTGGAAAAGTCTATTTGTATTGAGTTAATTCGTCTGTTGAGTAAGAGTGGGGGTAAGTCTGGGGATTATAGCGCTATGTGCAAGTCAGAAGTCAGAAGTCAGAAGTTAGAAGTAATCCCTGACTAATTTTGAGCGTTTATAAATGTCCGTGCCCTATTTGCGTAGTGGTATCTCAATTAAGTTAAAAGTTAGTGCTTGATATACTCTCCATCAACCACGAAGATTCTCCTGAAAACAGGAGTCGGTGGTTTACGTTCCACAAGGCTACGCCAACATTAAGTCCACTTAAATTAAACACCTTGCGATATCGCTTTCCAGAGTGTGTTGACTAAATAATCTCCAGATTGATTGTTAGATTCCCTTTATAATATCTTTAATAATTGTGAATAAAAGAGTTATCAAGTATTATGCCTCCTCGTTGGCCTCGTAAACCTGACCGTAATGACCCAGAGTTCCGCAAGTTGGACGACCGAATGAATTTTGCTATTCATGTGGCTATTTTTGCAGCCAGTAATTCTGGAATATGGTTTTTCCGTAATCTCACAGCAGCATCTTGGCCTTGGGCTATCTGGGTAACAGGTGTTTGGGTATTATTATTGTTAGTTCACGGGATTTATATTTTCGCACTGGCAGATTATTCATCTACTACTGAGGATTCTGTGTAAAAGAATTTTAGTGATTCTGTGGGTAAAAAAATTAGGTTTTATTGTTCTTATGAGTAATGGTAGTACAACACAAATAATTGAAGGTTTAGCAGCAGAAATTGGGGATAAGGTTTACATTGATATTGTTGGTTGGCATCTCTATTTATCTGATGCGAAGCTACATACTACTTTGGCAGAAAAGTTTTATCCTATTCTGACAGAGGAAGTACCTTCGGAAGGTCAAGTTGTGGAAATATTACAAGGAATTCCTGTTAAGTTAGGTGGTGGTAGAAAGGAGCTTCCTCTAATTGATTTGTTGCCGATGCAGTGTCAGACTGAGTTGATAGAAGTTTTAGCAGATTTTAGACAACAAATTTAATTTGAAAAAATACTTTAGCTAGAGCGTCGAGAAACCTCACACCATAATTGAAAATTTGGTGTGAGATGAATCGACGGTAAATTAATGGGACTCGATGTCCCATTAATTTACAAATTTTATGTTATGATAGATTTAAGCTGGTTTGAGTTAACAACCGCCAGTGATCAACCATGAAAATCAAATAAGATTAGGGGTGAGATCCCAGAAATCCTAGTAATCCGTTGGGAATGTCAAATCTGATGGTAGCCCTAGGTGAGCAGCTTTTTGATTGGCCAAAAGGGCGGCGGGGCATCCCGTCCTTAAAGCTCGTGGAGTCCGACGGAATACCGGGACTGTGAAACGAGAAGCCCACACTATACCGTCAGGTTAGTGTGGGAGTATGTCACTCTATAGAAATAAGGTAAGCATTCAGCAGTCAGCTAGCCTCCTATCGGAGGAACTGCGTTATCAGCTATCAGCTTCTGAGATATATCTATGTTTCTTGCCACAGAATTGTATAGGTTTGTAACTAAAGTTTGTTGTTCTTGCATTTCAATTTATTAAAAAGTACAGACTAGCTGAACGCTGACTGCTAATAGCTGAATGCTTACGAAATAAGAATAATTAGGTTGTCTAATAAAGTTTACTGCAATAGACAACCTAATTTTTTTATCGACCTAAATAGGGTTTGCTGATTAAATCTTAAAGCATTTATAGATAAAGGTTTTAGCCTTTAATGGTCAGAAATACCTTGGTTTTCAACTCTTCATGCTCAAAAAGTTAGCATTTATGGCGCATAGTTGGGCAAAAAAAATTACTCCCCTACTCTTTAAAAAATACTTTTTCAGCAAACCCTAAATATTGATATCTGTAGGGCGAAAGCAACAGATTTAATATAAAATTTGGCGACTTTATCAAGTATAGCAATGAGCGCTGGTATATTTACAAATTGCAGTAGAGGCCAAATAGCTAAAAGTCTTATATTATCAGTTTTTATTCCCCTCCTGGGAGGGGTTAGGGGTGGGTTCCCTGTTGCCTTCCGGAGCTGTTGCCTGTTGCCTGCGCACAGCGCTATAAAAATTTATCTCTAAAAAATGGTAGAAAAACTATTAATTCTGACTCCTCACTCCTCACTTCTATGAAATATTTTTTTTGTATAACTTTAGGAAAATAGTAAATACTTGCCAAATATCTATCCAGGTTTATCTGAATCTATCTGAGTAAGCAAAATAAGAATTTTATTGAAAAAATTTTATGAGGAGAGATACAAAACAGGAAGAATTTTCAATCAAAAATCATGGTGGGTTTTATATATAACAGAAGGAAGAAAGAAAAATCTGGCATTTGGCATTCATTATCTGAGTTTTAAACTTTTGATATGTCAAATAAAGTAATGGCGACTGCTATATGATGAAATGGTATAACAAATTAATGGATTAAAATCGATAAATCTCAGGAAAATCTCAGCATTAATTAGAATAATGCTAAGTTGAAAATTATAATATATCTTTGTTCTGTTAATTAATTGGAAATTAGTAGATATAACTAACTATGCTCACATCGAATATAACTAAAAAAAAGTTCAAAAGTCGTATAAATACTCTGGGTGTTGTTCAAGGCAATTTAACAAAATTATTACTCATTGGATTCGTCACACTATTAATAATTATTGTTGTTGCTTGGTTAGCAGAAATAGATCAAATAGACAGATTTTTTGCTCAAATTCATTACTTTCAAGAAAATCCGCCAATGTGGGTAGAAGCACCAACAAAAAAGAGTCAATATTTACTATTACCGACAATATTACTATTTTTAATAGCTCAAGGAATTATGAGAATTTCTTCTACTCCCAAAAATTGGTCGCGCATTTTGGTAGTAGGGATTTTATTAGGTTTAACTATTCGTTATTTATCTTGGCGATCGCTCTCTACTTTAAACTTAATCGATCCGGTAAATGGTGTATTTAGTCTAGGTTTATTTGGTCTAGAATTTTTGACAATAAGTAGTAGTATCTTGGGTTTATTTTTGATGCTAAAAGTCAAAAATCGTCACAAGGAAGCAGACTATTTTTCTCAGGCAATTTTAGACAAAAGTTTTCAGCCGTCAGTGGATATTTTAATTCCTACTTATGATGAACCTGAATTTATTTTGGAACGTACTATTATTGGCTGTCAAGCTCTAGATTATGTTAACAAAAAAGTTTATTTACTAGATGATACTAATCGACCAGAGGTGAAAAAGTTAGCGGCAAAATTAGGTTGTGAATATATTACTAGATTTGATAATACTCATGCTAAGGCTGGAAATCTCAATCATGCCATTCCTCAAACAAACAGTGAATTTATTGTTGTTTTTGATGCTGATTTTATTCCCACAAAAAACTTTTTAACTCGGACTTTAGGATTTTTCCAAAATGAACAAGTTGCCCTAGTACAAACTCCTCAAACTTTTTATAATATCGACCCTATTACTCGAAATTTAGGTTTAGAAAATATCCTAACTCCAGAAGAAGAAATATTTTATCGACAAGTTCAACCTATTCGAGATGGAGTAGGTGGGGTTGGTTGTGTAGGAACTTCTTTTGTAGTGAGAAGAAAAGCTTTAGAATCAGTAGGAGGATTTGTGACAAAATCAATTAGTGAAGATTATTTTACTGGAATTAGTTTAGCAGCGAAAGGTTATCGTTTGGTTTATTTAGAAGAAAAATTAAGTGCTGGTTTAGCTGCTGAAAATATTTCCGGTCATGCAACTCAGAGATTAAGATGGGCAAGAGGAACTTTTCAAGGATTTTTTATTAATTCAAATCCTTTGACAATTCCTGGATTACGTCCTATCCAAAGATTGGCATATTTAGAAACATTTTTACATTGGTTTATTAACGTTAGTCATGTGGGTTTTTTGTTAATGCCATTAGCTTATATTTTTTGGGATGTTATTCCTATTCAAGCTACTGCTGCTGAATATTTATATTTCTTCCTGCCTTGTTATTTCGTTAACTTTACTGTATTTTCTTGGTTAAATTATCGTTCCCGGTCAGCATTTATGGCAAATTTTTATCACATAGTTTTTGCTTTTCCTTTGGTAGTAACAATAATTCAGACATTACTCAATCCCTTTTCACAAGGATTTAAAGTTACACCAAAAGGAATTAAAAGCGATCGCTACTATTTTAATTGGAATTTAGCTTTGCCTTTGGTTATATTTTTAGCACTTAATACCATAAGTTTATGCTTAGGTTTATCTAACTATATAAGTCATAGTGAGGTAGTAATTGAACAAACAAAATATTTTAATTTGGGGCTATTTTGGAGTGGGTATAATATATTGATGATTTGGGTAGCATTATTAATGTTAATAGATGCACCTAAGCAAGATATATATGAATGGTTTAATTTGCGAAGGGTGGTGAAATTAGAAATTGATGACCGGAAATTGTGGGGTATTACTACACAAATATCGGAAGTAGGTGCGAAGATAGAAGTTAATCAGAAAATTCCTGTTAATTTAGAAGCAGAGACTTTACCCGTAAAGTTGAAAATTATTGAAGAAAAAATTTGTTTAGCAGGAAAAATTACTAATATAGAAATGAATGGAGAATTTCCTTGTATGGAGGTAATGTTTGAGGAGGTAAATTTATCTGAAAAGCGACAATTAATAGAGTTTTTATTCTGTCGTCCCGGACAATGGCAACGACGAGAAGCACCGAGTGAGTTAAAATCTCTATGGTTATTATTACAAGTGTTGTTAAAACCAAGATTTATCTTTGAAAGAAAGCCAAAAGAGAAAGGGATGAAGGTTGGTCAAATTTAAGTGTGCTTGAAAAATTGATTATTAAAATACCTTGAATAAATAAAGTTTTAAATTGCCTTCTTCTCCATAAAATTCTACTACTCTAAATTTTCCAGAAGTAGTTCTCGGTAGCAAAACAACTTCATCTTCGAGTAACAAATAATTTGCCAGTTTCTCACAACTTATCGGCAGTTATTTCGTATTTGGGAAAAATCTTCAAAGCGACAAGGGGTTTTCCGCAGTTCATATCTTCTATATTTACTTTTCCAGAAAATTTTACTACTCTAAATTTTCCATCAGCAATTCCCCGCAATAAAACAACTCCACCTTCGATTAATAAATAATCTGCCAGTTTCTCACAACTTATTGGCAGTTGTTTAATATTTGAGAAAAATATCCATTGCACCAATAAAATTTCTATAGTTGAGGGGTCGCTTTTTTATCCGACTAATATCCGAGGGAATATTTTCAATGGAATTTACATAAGACAACCTTAAATATCCATCTCTAAATTTTCCATCAGCAGTTCCCAGTAATAAAACAACTTCAGCTTCAGATAATCAATAATCTGCCAGTATTTTCACAACTTATCGACAGTTGTTTCAGATTGAGGAAAATCTTCAAAGCACTAAGGGGGTTTTCCAAAGTCAATATATTCCATAGAATTTAATTCCTCGAAAATTACATCACCTCTGCCAAAAAAATAATGATTAAATTCTCCATCCCAGAAAATTTGACTATTCAAATAGAATTTTTATAGTTGAGGGGTCGCTTTTTTATCCGACTAATATCCGAGGGAATATTTTCAATGGAATTTACATAAGACAACCTCAAATATCCATCTCTAAATTTTCCATCAGCAGTTCCCAGTAATAAAACAACTTCAGCTTCAGATAATCAATAATCTGCCAGTATTTTCACAACTTATCGACAGTTGTTTCAGATTGAGGAAAATCTTCAAAGCACTAAGGGGGTTTTCCAAAGTCAATATATTCCATAGAATTTAATTCCTCGAAAATTACATCACCTCTGCCAAAAAAATAATGATTAAATTCTCCATCCCAGAAAATTTGACTATTCAAATAGAATTTTTATAGTTGAGGGGTCGCTTTTTTATCCGACTAATATCCGAGGGAATATTTTCAATGGAATTTACATAAGACAACCTCAAATATCCATCTCTAAATTTTCCATCAGCAGTTCCCAGTAATAAAACAACTTCAGCTTCAGATAATCAATAATCTGCCAGTATTTTCACAACTTAT
>JAAHGF010000007.1:102756-155734 GCA_010672585.1 Okeania sp. SIO1I7
ATTTTCAATGGAATTTACATAAGACAACCTCAAATATCCATCTCTAAATTTTCCATCAGCAGTTCCCAGTAATAAAACAACTTCAGCTTCAGATAATCAATAATCTGCCAGTATTTTCACAACTTATTGACAGTTGTTTCACATTGAGGAAAATCTTCAAAGCACTAAGGGGGTTTTCCAAAGTCAATATCTTATATATTCACCTTCAACTATTTAACTAAATTTTTCAACAGCTATTTTCATCCGACTAATACCTTCTCGAATATTCTCAATGGAATTAGCATAAGACAACCTCAAATATCCATCACCAAATTTTCCATAAGCAGTTCCCGGCAACAAAGCAACTCCAGCTTCAGATAATAAATAATCAGCCAGCTTTTCACAACTTATCGACAGTTGCTTCACATTGGGAAAAGCGTAAAAAGCACCTGCGGGTTTTCCACAATTAATACCTCCAATAGAATTTAAACCTTCCACAATAACATCACGTCGTTCCTTAAATTCTGCAAACATTTCCTTGACAAACTCCTGAGAATTTTTAATCGCTTCAATGCCAGCTATTTGAGTAAATGAACAAGCACAGGAATTAGAATTTAACATCAACTGGTCTAACTTTTCAGCTATTGCTTTAGGAGAAACAGAATAACCTAAACGCCACCCTGTCATAGCATAAGTTTTTGAATGCCCATCTAATAAAATTGTGCGTTCTTTCATACCAGGAAAACTGATAATACTAGAAAAATTTGAGTCATAGACTAAATGGGAGTAAATTTCGTCAGAAAGGATGTAAAAATTATGTTTAATTGCCAGTTTAGCTATAGCTTCCAAATACTCAGAAGTTAATACACTTCCAGTTGGGTTATGGGGAGAATTTAGAATTAATAATTTTGTCCGCTCAGAAATAGAATTAATCAAATTATCCATACTAAATTGAAAGTCTAATTCCTCCAACAAAGGTAATGGAATAGGTTTGCCTCCGACTAAATTAATCACTGATTCATAAACAGGAAATCCAGGGTTAGGATAAATCACCTCATCCCCAGAATTTATTAATGCTAAAAGAGTAAAAAATATGACTGGTTTTGCACCTGGCATTACCACAACTTCATCAGGATTAACTAATATATTGCGAGTTTGAGAAATATGTTCTGCTATTACTTCCCTTAACTCCAATAAACCTGCTGCGGGAGTATAAGTTGTATAACCATTATTCATGGCTTGAAAAGCAACTTCGCGAATATTTTGAGGAGTCTGAAAATCAGGTTGACCAATTTCTAAATGAATAATATTTCGACCTTGAGACTCTAAATATTTTGCCTTAGTAAAAACCTCAATAGCAGCATCGCCACCTAAACCATTCATTCTAGTTGCAAAGTTCATAATTAATATAAATGATATTTTCTGGATAATTTTACTATAGTAATCACCGAATCAAATGTGAGAATTTTAGTATTCTCTAAAAGTATAGAAAATAGCCGCTTAAGGATTCATGTATATTAGTTCTTTTCTTTGTTATCTGTTCCCTATACCCTATACCTTATCCCCTAAAAGTCTATAATATCTCACAACTAAAATAATTTTACTATAGTAATTAGTTGCTTGACTACAATACAAGTTATAAAATTAGTTATATAGCAATCACCGAATGATTTCTGAGATATTTTAAGATATTTAAGATGAATCAAAATTCTTTTATCTTCCGAAGGACGTGACTCTTAATTAACCCTAATTAACTAATTACTAAAAAATTAGGCGATCGCTACTTCATGAGAGTTTTTTCGTAAGCATTCAGCCATCAGCTATCAGCTATCAGCTATTAATTCATTGCCTTGAGAGCAGGAATTAGTATTAAAAAATGCAAGGAGAATTATAAAGTATTGGAAAGAAACTGACCTTAACATTAGCAGTGTATATACATTATCTATGAAAAAGCTAAAAGCTGACCGCTAATAGCTGAATGCTTACGTTTTTTCATCAAGGCAGTTGAGCCAGAAAAATATATCCTTATGCTAAGTAGATTGATTGAATTTTTGGTTAAATAGGAATTAAGATTAAAAAAGCTGAAAACTTCTGAGTAACTGCTTTATAGCTTCATTTTCAGATTATTCATTTTAATTTGTATTTATAGCTACCTGCTTAATTTGTGATTATGATTTAAAGTTTTTAGTAGTTTAGGGTAAGTATCTTAGTTAAAAAAGGAATATTTAGTTATGCCTAAAACTAGTTTTAGTGTGGGAGAGCATGAATTAGAGTTAATTTGTGAATCGAGTGGTAAAGAATATATCATTTACGATAATCAAATAATTTCTGAACAACGAAATTAGCTAACTTTATCTTCTATTCATAATTTTGAAGTTAGTGAAAGTGCCGAAGTAGCTAACTATAGTGTCAGTTTTAAAAGTACTATTTCAGGTTTAATAAAATACAATGTGAACCGGAATAATATACAAATAAAAAAGGGTGTAATGAGTTCAATTACACTGGGTTTGCTGAGAATATATTTTTTCTGCATGGGTTTAGTTTTTATAGGTAATGTAGGGTTATTTATAATAGTAAGAAATTATATAAAATATGGAAGATCGACATATAGTGCCAATGAGTTAATCGGTTTCTATATCGGACTAGGAATTGAGCTAATTTTTGGAGTTTTCTTTCTGATATTTGCTTTTTGCTTAAAGAAAATTCTCTTGAAACTACCAAAACTGATAACTACAGTATTATGGATACGAATAGGAATGATGTTAGTTACAACGCCTTTTTTATTCTGGAATTCTATACAAGAACAGACTTTTTCGCCTTGGTTAATATTGATAATTTTATTTATTTGGCTGTATTGGTTTCTGTTAGAAAATTGTAAAGCTATGTCTCAAGAACTTAAATTACAACCATAGTTGCACAGTAAAAAATTAATCTAGCTAGTATAGCAAATACTTTTTTTTATCAAAATCTTGAATGCTATAGCAATCCTAAATAGGTTGTAAAATCTTATCGTAGTTTGGTCTTCAAACCCAAGCAAAAATGGGATTGATATGACCAAACTCCCGACAGTTTTTTTCAGGAATCATTTCATATTGCTACAGAACGGAAAATTTAATTTTTTTCTGTTACTGTAAAGATAAAATAATTTTAAATATTTAACTATGATTGCTTCTTCCCAAAATTTTAATATCACACCCGAAGAATATCTTCAAATGGAAGATAAAAGCCAAATTAAACATGAATATATTGATGGAGAAATTTATGCAATGGCTGGAGCTAGCGATGCTCATGTTACAATATCTCTTAATTTAGCAGCATTGCTCCGTAGTCACGTTAGAGGTCGTGGTTGTCGAGTTTATATTTCTGACATGAAAGCTAGAATTGAAACTAAGAATAAGAATAAATTCTATTATCCTGATGTGATGGTAACTTGTGACAAACGAGACCAAGAAACTACTAATTATAAAAGTTTTCCTTGTTTAATTGTAGAAGTTATTTCTGATTCTACAGAAGCTTTTGATAGAGGAGATAAATTTGCAGATTATCAAACTTTAGAAAGTCTACAAGAGTACGTTTTAATTAATCCAAAATCTCAGAGAGTAGAATGTTTTCGGCGTGGGCAAGATGGTTTGTGGATATTGGAATTTTACACGGCAGAAAAATCTGTATTTCAACTAAAAAGTGTTGAATTTGAAGGCAGTTTAGCCGACCTTTATGAAGAAGTCTCTTTTGAATTAGAGTCGGAAATTTAGCCATAAATAATCCAGAGGCTAATTAACTTAATTAACTACTCAAAAAATTAGGTGATCGCTACTAAATTCAAAGCATTAAAATTTCTTTATCAATATAACTGAGAAAGAAAAAATACATCTCTAATCTCGTTCTTGATTTTTTGCTTGTGATTGAAAATGTTGAGCATCTTAGTAAAAAAAAAGGAAGTTTTAGGCATAACTAAAACTCGCTTTAGTGTTGATGTTTCTTGAGAATCACAGAAAGTTTATTTCTATATTTTATAAAGGCGAGCGTAACTCAGGGCAAAATTTTTCAGGGTACTGAATGTCGTGAGCGATCGCGGACTTTCTCTGTCGGATTAAATATATTTTTCTACTTCTATTTATTGACCGAATAATTAATAATTAATAATTAGGGTTTGCTGAAAAAGTCTTATGGGTCAGGGTAGGAGATAGGAGACAGGAGACAACCCATCCCTAACCCTTCCCCCGACCGTGGAGGGGAGGGGAAGACAGGAGTCAGGGGAATTATAGAGGAGGTAGAAGGAAGAATAATCAAGGGATTATTCTGCGCAACTATGCGCCTAAAATGCTAATTTTTTGAACCATTACGACCTAAAAGCTTGGACTTTTTTTCACTAAAAAATGCGCTCAACCTTTATATGTGAATGCTTTTAGATTTAATCAGCAAACCCTAATTAAATAATTCAGGTTAAAACACGGACAAAATAAAGGTGAAAAAAAGAAATAATATTTCCTTATATTCAATTCCGTTACGGTTTTAACCAGAGGTAATTATCCATTATCCATTAATGAATAATCTTCTAGGGTAATTCCTAAAATAGATTCATCCCAATAATCTTTAAATTTAGAGTCAGACATTTTTTTTGTATATAGATCATTGAAACGTTGATTTTGTTCATCCGTCAAATAATTACGCCAATCTCCTACTATTCCTTTTCTTAAATGTGGAGCTTCATTTTGATTAATTATCATCCAATTACAATTAGCTTTATCATTTTTTTTCATCTCATCTAATCTACTGCCAATTGCTACTTTATCTATAACTTCTTCTGAAACTTTAATTTCCAAAAAAGCTGCTAATTGACGCAAATAAGTTTTGATATTTTTATGCAATTCTTCGTATGTAAGGTATAAGACTTGTTGACGAGATGATAAAAATTTTTCCCAATGCAAGTGAAAATCAAACCAACTTCCATAATGAACTTGACCTGATAAATATAATTCAAAAAACTCATCCCAATTTCCCTGATAAGATATACTCTTTTTTGCTCTCAAATGATGGTACATAGAAATAGCAACATCTTTAGGATTTCTAAGTAGAAATATGTATTTTGTATTTGGCAGTCCTGTGGGTATTAAATGAGGCCAGCCATGAAAAGTTAAAATTCGAGGGGATGGGAGAGATTCAAAATATTCGTAAGAATGTTCTCTAGCAGGATCTGGACATGGAGGTAAACAAAGTTCTAGCCAGGGAAAAGCCTCCATCATAGTTAAATTAGGTTGATTGCCGTCATGAGTTAAAAGTAACAAAATCTGCTTTAGCCAAGTATTGCCAGATTTTATGTAAGAAACAAAAAAAATATCTTCATTTCTGGTTTTGAAGCGAGTCAGCATAGTATTTACTTTTTCTTCAGTAACAAATTGAGGATATACTATGCCATCTACCATGCAATACCAAGAAGAATCTTGAGTTTTCATTTGAACGACCTGAATAAGTGAATTTTTTGATAGTAAAAAAATGCTTAATTTTATAGCTTTAAGATGAATAAAAAACAAATGTTAGCCCTTGGTTTACATCGACTTGCAGTGGCTATGGTAGCTAGAGGTTTATCTCCTCTATTACCAGTATATGCAATATATTTAGGTGCTAATTCCCAATTAGTAGGTTACTATATGTCTTTTTTGCAAATTGTTTTAATTAGTGGGAATTTTTTGGGTGGTTGGTTAGGAGATAAACTCGGAAATAAAAAAATTTTGCTTATTGTTAGTACGGTAGCTAGTATTCCAGCTCTCTGGTTGATGGGTCAAGTCAATAATATTTGGCAACTTACTACGTTGACAGCTATTATTTGGTGTTTTTATCTCGGTATTGGCATTAATCTTAATCTTACTCTAGTCGGTTTATTGAGCCTACCAGAGGAAAGAGGAAAAGTATTTGGCATATTTTCTGTTATAGCAGCTTTGGCTGGATTATTAGCAGGTTTAACATTTGGTCCTATTGCCGATCTATGGGGTTATTCGACTATGTTTAAATTTGTCTGTTTATTTTCCTGCTTTTTTGCTTTATCGGAATTATTTTTGGAGGATAAACCTCTCTCTAATATTCCCTTACCAGAAACAATAACTAAACAGTCAACAAAAAAATGGTCGAAAGAATTTTTATTGATGCTAATAGCAACTTTAATAATGGGGTTGGTTTCTTTTGGGGGTAATTTAGGTATTTCTTTGGCTATGAACCAGCAAGGTTTTCTGTTGAGACATATTTCTTTTGTGATTGGTTTCAGTGCTAGTATTTCTTTTTTATTCTCCCCTCTAAGTGGTTGGATGAGCGATAAATTTGGTCACAAACCAATATTAATTTCATGTTATTTAATAGGTGCATTGGGTATTTTCTCCCTTGCAAGTGCAGTATCTCTATGGCAATTTTATTTAGCTGCTTGTGGAATATCTTTCTTGTCTTATGTTGCTTTAGGTCCTAGTTTTGCTCTAATAACAGATTTAGTTGCTCCAGATTTTTTGGGAAGAGGTATTTCTTTGTTTAGGACTGCATTCCGAGTCGGAGGAATTCTTGGCTTTATTTTAACTGGTAGTCTGATTGAAAAAATGGGAATAAGTTTAATATTTGTTTTGGAAGGATTAATTTTAATTGTTGCAATTGGTTTGTTAATTCCTCATTTTCCTGAGCGGGGGAGTAGGGGAGTGGGGGAGTAGGGGAGTGGGGGAGTAGGGGAGTAGGGGAGTAGGGGAGTAGGGGTCTATGCTATAAATGCCTACTCACTGTAAAGTTGACTGGCTCAGGAACAAACTGACCATCATGTCGGGCAAGGAAATACCCATTGGAGATGATCCACTCTCCAGACTTCTCCACCAGGACCAGGAACAGGCAGAGAGACAGGCAGATGTAGCCAAAGCTGCAGAGGTAGCAGGTAAACCAGGTGTAGCACAATCAGAGGTAGCAAACCTCACACCTGAAACAAGAAAAAAGACAATGAGTAAGCATTCAGCCGTCAGCTATCAGCTATCAGCTATGAGTTATTAACTCATTATTTGGGAAGGAAGAATTAGTATTCAAGAAAAATGAAAATTCATAAATAAAATAGTCCTCTCAGCTAACCTTAGTCGTTGCTTGACTACTTCAAAAGCTGTTAACACAGTTCCTCCGCAGGAGGCTGGCTAAATGCTAATAACTGAATGCTTACGATAGGATTGACTAATCATAAAAATTTTTGCTTGTTTCTCCTTTAAAGGAGAAGCTTTAAACCTTAATTATTCAGTAATGACCGAGGAACGAGAAAGACTTAATATATGACCGAATTTTCCTTTCTACTACTTATTGCTGATAAATGATTTTGGCAGAGACAATAATATTGCTAGCAGGATTAAGTCCCAAACCAATATTGCGGTCTCCTACTGCCACAATTACCGAACCACTGGGGTTATTACTAATTACCTCTAGCTCAACTCCTGCTACCAACCCCATTTTTTTCAAGCGATGAGCCATCTCATCCATAGCATTGATAGTAATAATATGTAAGCGATCGCCTCGTTTTGCTTGTGTGAGTGGAAAATTAGTTTCTACTGCTTGTTGATAATTTTCTTTAAGAGTTTGATAGTTATTTTCCTTTTTCAACTCAATATAGTTGCTGTCTCCCAGAAATGTAAATTCCCATGCTTTCTCCTTCCTCTCTACATTATATTCTGACCTATATTCATATTTTTTATCCATTAATTTATGTAAATAATTGAGATTGATTTTCATTTAGTATATTAACGATAGCAGAGTTGTTTGTCAAGTTTAATATTTGACATTATTCAAAACTGGAACTAGAGAAAATCAGGAACTATTAATTATATTATCTCTCTCATCTACCTGCCATTAAGAAAGTATTAATTATTTATTTTCAATATTTTTACTATTGTTATAGCAGTCGAAGGAAAGGTTAGGACAGATAAAAAGCTTAAAACTGAGACAACGTAAGATTTTTACTTCTTCCTTCTTTACCGAAAAATTAATAATTCAAGAATTCAAGAATTCAGGTTTAAAGCCTCCCCTTTCAAGGGGAAAAAGCGGTCGTTTTGCTAGCGCAAAATGTTTGCGCAGCATGACCTAGGAAAAAGCGCAGCTTCCCGTAGGGTGGGATGGATAGGTTACCTAACCATATCCAATCGACCAAGAGAATATATTTTTTCCTTTTATTCAATCCTATCCGTTTTAGGGAGAGGTAATTATTAATTATTAATTATTAATTATTAATTATTAATTATTAATTATTAATTATTGAATTCTTCCTTCTGCTATACTCAAAATTCTCACCCAATAACTTTTGAAGGAGATTCATCGAACATTTCTCCTGCTTGTAAACGCTTCATATAACTTGCTTGGTCTGTTGCAACTTTACCACAGAGAAAATAAGCACCAAGCAAACTCGGAAAAGCAAGAGTTATTTTCATAGCATCACTAAACTCAATAACTGCTTCTGGGTTAGTAACCGTACCGACAAAGATACCTACTAAAAACAAGATTTTATAGATAATCACACCTCGGTTTCCAAATAAATATTGCCAGCAAACTTGACCATAGTAACTACTAGAAATCATAGTAGAAAAAGCAAACAAAAATATACAAACTGTCAAAACAGCAGGAAACCAGTCAATCACAGTAGTAAAAGCCGCTAAAGTTAGTTCTGAACCGTTGAGAGTCGCAAATTCAGGATTATTGTAAACGCCAGTAATAATCACTACTAAAGCGGTCATATTACAGATAATAACAGTATCAATAAATGGTTCTAGCATTGCTACAATACCTTCTCGAACAGGTTCATCTGTCTTTGCGGTAGCATGAGCGATCGCTGCTAAACCCAATCCTGCTTCATTAGAAAAAGCTGCACGGCGAAACCCTTGTATTAGCGCTCCCACAAAACCTCCTGCCATAGCTTGGAGAGCAAAAGCGCTATGAATTATAGTAGAAATTGCATGAGGAATAGCAGTAAAATTAGCTAAAATCACCCATGAACCTGCCAGAAAGTAGACGCCACACATTGTAGGTACAATGGCAGCAGCTACTCCAGCAATACGTTGAATACCACCTACTATTACTAACCCCACTATTAATACTAAAATTAATCCATAAACCCAGCTTCGTTGAGCAAAAAAAGGTATCACATTAGCAACAACTACTTGAGACTGGTTAGACTGAAATATGCTGGAACTACCCAAGACAGCTAAGATATTGAACAGTGCAAACATCCCGCCTAAAAATTGACCTAATTTTTTTTGTCCTAAGTCAGCTAAACCCATTGATAAATAATACATTGGCCCTCCAATGCTTGTACCATCTTGGTTAACTACACGATATTTTTGTGCCAGAGTACATTCAACAAACTTTGTACTCATACCTAACAATCCTGCGATCGTCATCCAAAAAGCTGCGCCAGGTCCTCCAAAACTAATAGCAATAGCAACTCCAGCAATATTTCCTAGCCCCACAGTTCCAGATAAAGCAGTTGCCATGGCTTGAAAATGAGAGACTTCACCCTCGTCATTAGGGTCGTCGTATTTTCCCAAAATAACGTCGATCGCGTGTTTAAAGGCTCGAATATTAATAAACTGCATTCGGAGAGTAAAAAAGAGACCGCCACCAATTAGCCAAAGTACAATAAGTGGTATTCCTTGGTCGCCACCAATACGATAAAAAATGATCGCATCTACATTTTTTAATAATTGAGAAAAAGTAACAGAAATCCAATCTAACATTTGGTTAGTAGTTCATAGTAATATTTAATACCATATTATACCAAGTAGTATATTTTTTTGATTATATTTATTTGAGGAACTAAATAATACTTATTGTCGTCAATTTTCACAGTTTTAAACACTAATTTTAAATCTTTTTTAGCCGAATATTAACGTGAATTTGAATCTATTCTTGCTTGTTCAAAATATTCTTGCTATATCCATAATTGATCACATGGAGGAACACTATAAAAACCATGATTTTTTTACCGAAAAATTGTGTTCTAAAACCTCCCCTTTGAAGAGCATAAAAAAAAGATAATATTCCAGACCTTTTACAAATCCTGCCACGCTTCATCCTCTTCTGACTTTAACCAATCTTTTTGTAAGGAAGACTCACTCAACAGACTCACTTCTTGCTGATATTTGGCTTTCATAAATTGCAAAAAATCCCAAACTTCTTGCAAAATAAAATCAGGACTATTTTCTACTTCTTTGATTAGCAATTCTTTGGTTTTCATCAGAGTTGTAATAGATTAATGATGTAAATTATAATAACAGGAATTACGCAAATTTACTTTTAAAGCACCATTTGTAGGGACGAATGGTATTTGCCCTCTCTATATATATAGTCTCTGCGTAAGTCATGAATAACTTATTTTAACTGAAACAGAAGCGATCGCTATTTTCATCAAACACAGTATCCAGTCAAATTTTTCCATGATAAGGATGTAATTGAGCAGATTTTTAAATTATTCGTTTGACAATTTTTCTATAGGTATTTTAGGTATTAATTGTTAAACCTCGACTTAATTCACAAAACATATTGTTATAATATTGCTTGAACTTCCTGAACAGGTTCCATAAGTGAAAATTTAGATCCAGATTTGCCTGAAAATAAAATCTTTCCTTATTCTCAAACTTCGGAGAGTAAACTCATTTCTCTCGCTAATACAAAAAATTCTGATTTAGATTTGATCCATCAGGTTTTAGCCGAGCGAACTCGTAAAGCAGAAACAATTCAAGAAATTGAAAATATTGTCAAGCTTCTGCCTTATATAGATAAACTAAAGGAAAATCAGCTTAAACAAAACTTAGCTCTTGCTCAAATTGAAGAATATCAAAAGCAAGCTGATTTTAATAGAAAAATAGCAACAAGTAAAGAGTTAACCAAAATCGTTGCTAGTATCACTGGAATAGGAGTCGGTTTATATTTAATGTCAAGCGCTCCTTTATTTGGTCCACTTTTGATTATTCTTGGACTAGCAAGTCCGCTTCAGTATTCACTAAGAGAGGTGGCCAATTTATGGGACAGTATGGTTAACTCTACAAAAAATTCAGCATTAAATTTATTATCACCAGACCAAACAGCTAGTGATCGGACAGATAGTTCGGCTCGACTTTCAAATTTATAAAGGAGGCAAAACTTATATGTCAGAATCTAGTAAAAACGATATTTTAGAAAAGTATAAATTCGATAAGTATTATAAGTTTATCACAGCAATTGCTCTCTCAGGAATCTTGTTAATTTTGATTTTTATTTTAGTATATGTTGCGATTCCTCTTACTATACAACAAGTTTTGATAGCTATTATAGGAATGGTTTTATTGACAGCATTAGATGCTTTTAAAAGATGCTTTGAATATCCTGACTTATATCAACCTACTACTATTATTGATAACAGAAAGATTAAAAACAATACAGTCTATAACACATCTTATGAAAAACAAAATCTGGCAGAAGCAGCGACTGAAATTCAGGAATTACTAGAGCAGCTTTCTCAAACTTATCCAACAAAAACAGAGAAAGAGCAAATAGAATTAGCTGTGGAAGCTGTAGATGAAATTCAGAAGAATCCTACTCTCAAATCTAGATTAATAACTGCATTAAAAGCAGGAGGAATAGAAGCACTTAAAGAGTCAATTAACCACCCACTAGCTAATATAATAGTTAATTTCTTAGCTACAGAATATTCACAAGAATGGCAGAAAAGCCCTACAGAGAGCGTGGAAGATAAGACGATTGAGAAGTAATACCAAATCCGGTTTTACTCACAATTTACTTAATCACTTTTGATAATTTGGGTGCGTTACGCTATCGCGCTTCAGCACCCTACTATAGCACTACTATTGATAGTGGAGTGGTACACCTAAAATTGTACACTCTTATTTTTGTTTCTAGGTGTCTCTATCTCCCCCACTCTCCCCAGGACTGTTTCAAAGTATTGTAAATTAACGATTTAAGGAGAACGGGAGATGAGGGGATAGTTAAACAGTAAAATTTGCCAAAATTTGCCGATTTTTCAGCCAATAAGTGTCTTTAAGCTCTGAGAAGATATTTGGTTTAATGCCGCTTAAAAGCCTCCATCCCCGTGTCTCCGTGTCTCCGCGTCCCCGTGTCTATTGAGAATGAAACAGCCCTGCCAACTCCCCCACTCCTGTACGGACGAATGCCATTCGCCCCTACTGCCTTCCGTATCTGTGTATCCGTGCCATAATCCGTGTGAGCCACTCCCCCATTTCCCCATCTACTGCTTCTGCAAAACCCACAACATTTCCATCTCATTAGTCAACTCATCCGACCAACTCGCCGTCACCCCAATACCACGAATTGAACCCAACACCGCCCTCACATCCCGTGGCATCACCACACTCACAAACGGATAACGATTCGCCCAAACCATCATCTGCTCCATATTCAAATAAAAATATCCCTGATTCGATCTTGGTAAAGACCCCACGACTTCCTCAAAATCATCACTCCCAATTAAACCATTATCAGGCATAGTCATCATCACCTCTATCAACGGTTCACCAAGCGCCACAAACAAAGAATCATCATCCAACCACCCATATCCCAAAAAACTACCAATACCAACCATCTGCCATTCCGTCACCGATATCTCTCCTACCTGTCTTTCCTTCAACGATACACCAGGTTGTTCCACCGCTATTCTATTTAGCTTTCTCAACATCCCATTAGCAGCAAAGCGATCGCTAGTCTCCAAAATCATCGCTCCACCAACCCCAGTCTGTGCCAATATTCCTTCATTCGACCGAATCAAACCAACTGCAAACTCCCCATCCATCCAACCAAACACTTCTCTATCCACATCCAAATCTACATCTTTAAACGTCTTCCTCAGCATCTCCAACAGTTCCTGCAAATCTTCACTACCCTGCGCTTGCGCCACAAACTGCGACCAAGCTGAACTAATATTCTTCCCATTGACCGACATCATCGTCTCCACTGGAAACCGTTGCAAAAGCTCACCCGATACTGTTTCAGTCTGCTCTGGAGGCAACGGAGAATTCAACTTAGTCACTGTCCGCAACCGCAAACCAGCATCATCCACTCCTATTCCCATCACCACAGAATCTATTTTTTCCAACTGTCCTAAACTTGCAGTAGACAACTGTTCATTCTCCGGCAAATCATCAGTAAATGCTTTCATCAATTCACTATAGTGAGGAATAAAAATAGTAGCGAGGGTATTCTCCACCCCTGCACTCTGCTGTAAACTCTCAGCAGTATCCTCTTTCATTGCCAAAGAAACCTCACCCTGAAACGTATCAATAGCATCTTCCACTGCTGCTGCAAGGGGAGCGATCGCCAAATAATCTCCCAAAATTGCCAAATTAAAAGTTTTCCCACTCTCATCAGTAACTTCCCGAATAGTCACCCCCTGATATTTCCTCTCAATAACTTGATTTTCCTCATCCCCTTTCAATTTATTAGCAAATTTCCAAAGCTCCAACTTATTTTTAATCCCCACCAACATCAAAATATTCACCGGATCGGTATTTTGTCCTGACTCAGCGGGAACAAAAGCAAACATTATTCCTCCCAACCAAGGTTGAATATCTTTTTCCCAATCAATATTAGCTTCTGCTAAACTTTCCTGCTGAAATTCTGCATAACTCTGGCTAATTAATTTTCTGGTTTCGGAAGTACCAAACTGTTGTAATTTAGTTAAAGCTTGTTGATTAGGATGAATAAAACTGGCCATAATTGCCGATTCAGGTACTATTTGGGCGCTATTCAGAGGGTTGGAGACTTTCGCGGCCACATTTCTCAAGTAAAGATAGGTAGCAATACTGCCTGCTGCAATTATGGCTGCACCAGCAATTAAAAAGTGTGATTTTTTCATAGAATTTTTTTTGTGACTTAGTATTAATATCTAGCAGGTAAGTGCAATAGTAGGGGCGGGTTTCGCGTTAAGTTAATGGTTTTACCCACGACCTTATAAACCCGCCCCCGCGCCATTAACGAAGTCAGAAGTCAGAACTCAGAAGTTATTTTTGTCACGAGGATTTGAGCAACTCTCCAAAAATATTTCGCCTTAAAAAGTGGGGTTTTAGACCCAATCCTGTTTGATAATCTAATGCATAAAATTAGCTGTGTCAGTCCAGTAGGTAGACAAAATTCTCTTTAATATTTACTACCAGTTTATATTTTCTGTTTCCTGGTACTTGACCTAATACCGTTTCACGGAAGTCAAAAGTCAAAATTCAAAAGTCAAAAGTAAGATTTGATAGCTCAAAATTTTTGATACTTCAATAACTTCAGCAAATTATTCGATATCTAAAGTTTGAAACTATTTGTAACATTCTTTTTTCACGCTTGGTATAACCTACTAAACTAAAAATCATTTAGATTCTATATTTTCTATTCCGGCATTGCATAATTGCCGGATGACTTTATCAGAGAGCAGAAACTATAATCCCCGTATCTCCGTGTCCCCGTGTCTCCGTGTTCCCGTGTAGCGCTGAAATCATCCCAGTATTCAGCAACGCCTCTATTCCCTATTCCCTATTCCCTTTGACAAATGGTTTACAGAGCTTTTCAAATTGAGGAACCACATCGCTATAAACAAAACCCTGTAGGGACGTTGCATGCAACGTCTCTACTGTTGTCTACCAAAATGAAAACCGCTATAAATGCAAAACAACTTATATGATGTCTTAGAAAGATAAATTTAGTATTGTGGACAAAGTTTTGAGTAATGAAAGTAGCTATTACAGGAGCAACAGGGTTTGTTGGCAGTCGCTTGGTAGAGCGTCTACATTCGGAAGGGGAACAAATATTAGTTTTGACCCGCAACCCAGAAAAAGCTAAACGAATTTTTCCTGACTCAGCCTACCCTAATTTAGAGGTAGTTGCTTACCAACCAAAACAGTCTGGTGCTTGGCAAAAGTTTATAGATGGCTGTGATGGTGTGGTTAATCTGGCAGGAGCTGGTATTGCTGATGAGCGTTGGAATGCTAGTCGGAAGCGAGAAATTATGGACAGTCGCAAGGTAACTACGGAAAAATTGGTCGAGGCGATCGCTCAGGCTAATTCTAAACCATCGGTATTGGTAAGTGGGTCGGCTATTGGCTATTATGGTACGAGTGAAACGGCAACTTTTGATGAACAGAGCAATAGTGGAAATGATTTTCTGGCGGAAGTTTGTCGAGCTTGGGAAGCTGCTGCCCAACCTGTAAAGGATTTAGGGGTGAGGTTGGTTATTTTGCGGATTGGTATTGTACTGGGTATGGGGGGTACTGTCTCAAAAATGCTCACTCCGTTTAAGTTATTTGCTGGTGGGCCTATTGGTAGTGGTAAGCAATGGTTTTCTTGGGTACATATTGATGATTTGGTTGGTTTAATTTTACATTCTCTGCGCCACCCAGAAATAGAAGGTAATTTCAATGGTACTTCTCCTAATCCTGTACGAATGGGAGAATTTTGTCAAGATTTAGGATTAGCTTTAAATCGACCTTCTTGGTTACCTGTGCCAGATTTTGCCATTGAATTGTTATTAGGAGATGGTGCAGTGGTGGTATTGGAAGGTCAAAAGGTCTTACCAAAACAGACTCAAGCTTCTGGCTTTGAGTATCAATATCCAACTGTTAAGTCTGCTCTGAAAAATATTTTAGCTCCTTGACATAATTGCTACGCGCAAGGTAACAGCTCATCTGGCAACAGGCAACAGAGGAATAAAAAAGGGTTTCAGCCTCTATTTATGTACCTTAATATGTAGCGCTATATAAAATGGATGGCTATCATCCCGTCTCTTACAGGAGAGTGCGGGACTTCCCGCTATGGGAGTTAAAAAAAATCAAGCTGCCTTAAATTTCAAGGCAGCTCTATCGAATAATTTTTAAACCTATAGGTAGTTAAAATCTTTATTTCTGAGCAGTTACGGATTCTTTCATTAATTCTTTAGCTTGTTCCAAGTTATCTGGATCTACATAATGACATACTGCGTCATCTAGGCAAATTAAAGCCCAGCCAGACTCATCTATGCTCATTAGTTTATAATCTCCTTGCTGTATAAAAAATCCTTTGTGATTACGAGTTTCTGGCTTTAAACTAACTTCTTTATTGTTGTTATTAATTGTCATTGTATTTCAACTCCTTTGTATTATCTAAAAATTAGGTTTGACTCTCTCAATAGAGACTTTTACTAAAGACTAAACAAGTGGTTAAGTTTTCCCAGACTTGCTTGTGTATATACTAGGTACAGCCTCACACTCTAAAAATCTTTTTCTGAATTTATTTGTGCTTTACTACCTATTCATTTTTTTATTGCTTAGTGTTTGTTATTGTTTGACTTTCAGCAATTTTTGTAGCTCATAATAGGCTATTAACTAAAACATTTTATCTCTGTTTTAGGGTTGTACAGATAATTTGCCCCTATCCTCATTTATGCGGACAACTTTATGATATTATTTGGGTAAATATCTTTAGGAAGTCAAGGTTTAGCTTAAATTTTACGTCATGCCAAAATTAGCATTCTTCAAGTTTTCGCTAGATCGTTTAGAGGTAGTTCGTAGAGCTAGATGCTCTTATGGGATTTTCTCAATTTACAACGATTAAGTAATCTCTTAAAGTTCTAAAAATCATAACATGATTTTCTTGGATATTTCATAAAGTTTTTATATGAATTATTAAGTTTTTTAAACTTATATATTTATACTTCTTAAATAAGTGAGGAGTAGTTGAATTAGGGAAAGGAAAAAAGATTTAATTTTGACCATTTATGCGAGTTCTATATCTTTGAAAAATAGCTTTTACTGTTTTGCTTAATCTATACAGTTATCAACATCTAGTTATTAGCTATTTGTGATAATTTTATTGCTTTGGTATTTCTCATTCCCTGTTGCCTATTTCCTCACAGGAGTGTGCGTTCCCTCTCTTGGTCTCATGGATATGGCGAGGGAACCTCGCCATCCCTCGACCCCTTGGGACTGTCGTCGTGGGGTCGCACCGCTATTACCTATTCCCTAAAATCTACAATATCTCACAACTCAAATAAGATTGCTATATCTTAGAAGTTTATGGATTTTATAACACTGCCTTCTTCAATTAAACATCGAATAACCAACTCTTAACTCGACTCAAACTAGGCCAATCAGCTCTTCTCTCAAAACCATCCTGAATATTACCTTTAATTTCCTCCAGCCAATCTGAATCAGCCATAATCATTTGCTGTGCCCTTTCTACATGAGTTCTTACACCCTTTTCTCCCATTTCCAGCATTGCTAAAGCTAAATTAATTCTTCCTTGTGGATCGTCTGGATTAAGTTTAACTCCTGTTTTCGCTGCTTTGTAAGCTGATTTAGGTTTTTTCTCTAATAGATATAACCATGATAAACTTATCCAAGTACTACTACTTTTAGGAGAACGATTTGTAATATCTTTGAATACTGGAATTAGAGTTTGGGCTTCTTCTCCAGCTTTATATCTTTCTAATCCTTCTTTATATAATTCTTCAGGTGTCTGAGTCATAATATTCGATATTTTCTAGTTGAAAAAATTAATGACAATAAGTAAGTTTAAGATTGTACATTAATATACTCAATTTACATAGGATAGGGGCACAATCAATACTGTACCCCTACTCTCTAGTTTGCCTATTATTAAGCAGTTGTATTTACAGAAGTTCTAGAGAAGACTAGACCTAGATAGCTTCTCACAAATATAATTTGATTTGATTAATTTTAGGCAGAAAAGGAACTACCACAACCACAGGTTTGAGTTGCATTGGGATTACTAAATTGAAACCCACCCCCAATTAAAGCATTACTATAGTCAAGTACTAAACCGTAGAGATATAGAATACTCTTGCGATCGCAAACTACCTTAAATCCATCATAATCAAAAACTTCATCATCTTCTCTAATAGTATTAGGGTCAGCAAAATCCATCATGTAGGACATTCCAGAACATCCACCTTGACGCACCCCTACTCTGAGGCACAAGTCTTTCCCTTCTTTCTCTCTAAGATAATTAACTTGGGCTAAAGCAGCTTCGCTCATCATGATACCTTTTTGCTGAGACTGAGTAGCTTGTGTCATTTTTCTTTCTAGCTCCTTGTACTATTGCTCTAAAATAGTAATTCCTTACTATTTTATTCTATTTCATATTTATATTTCTAGATAAAGATTTTAACTATACTTTTTGAATAGTATCCTCAGTAAAAAATCATCATTTTTTAAAATCTGGCCTTATTGTGGTTTCATACTTTAATATATAGGTATCAAAAACTTAAAGACTGTCGTTAATAATGTTAAAATGATCAAAATTATAGATAGAGAATTATATAGTAAGTCTATATATTTTTATGTTAATTCTGATTCATCGCTCAATTGCTCTGAGCAGTCATTAAGATAGTAGAAAATAAAATTCCCGTCACATTAGCAAAGCTGTATAGAGAAAAATGTATATCAAAATACATTAATCATATGGCTTAATGCAACAAGGAAAGAATATTTACCAATTGCTTCACTTTTACAGGCTTAGTCTATGGCAGCTCTTAATCCTTCAACAATTCGTAGGTTACAAAAATTACAACAAGTTCCAAGTGTGTGGGAAGGCGATCGTCGCCCTATATACTCAGACTCAAGCTCTAACCCAGAGTTAGAGCTTGAGACAACAAATGAATGTATTCTCTGGGTCGATGGCTCCCATGGAATGGTACGAGCAATGGACATGGTGACATCAGACATTGGCCCAGAAGCAATTGTTCGGACACTGCTGCGAGCAATGGAAAATCCTCAAAGTCCAGCTCCAGCAATTAGACCCCAAAAAATAGTAGTCAAAGACCGGGAAATTCAATTTTTTCTGAGGGGAGTTTTACAAGACCTAGGAATTACTATTGATTATGTCCCTGATTTACCTCTAATTGATGAAATATTTCAAGGACTACAGGAAGTAGCAGAAAATCGTCCTCCTAACTTACCTCCTGAGTATGCGGAAGCTTTAGTGGAAAAAGCATATCAAGTTTGGGACGATGCACCATGGGAAATATTAGGGGAACATCAAATTATTTCCATAGAACTCAATCAATGGGATATCAAAAATCTCTACGTCTGTGTCTTAGGTAAGTTGGGTATGGACTATGGTGTCTTACTATATCGTTCTTTAGATTCCCTCAAAAGGTTTCGGGAACGAGTAGCTTATGAAAAATCTTATGAAAATTTAGAAGAAGCTTTTTTGGGGCAAGATTGTTTGTTTATCACTTACGACAACCTTCAAGAAGAAGGCGAGGAAGGGGATGAGAGCGAGGAGATCGACCTTCAAAATTTATCTGCATCAGAAATTAAGCCCAATTTTGGTAATCTACATCCTCTAGAAGGTTTAAGGTCTGTTCTATATGAAGAAGAAGCAGTTACAACATTAGTGGCGATAGAGGCACTCCATCGTTTTTTACGTTCTTACCGCAAAAAGATTATAGGTAATAAGTTTCCTAGCATCAATAGTCGCTACCGTATCCCAATACCAGAATCTGAACAAGTAATTTCAGTCAAAGTGGCTACAATGCCAGAAGTGGCAGAAGAATTATATGAAATGGCTGCCGAGGCCGATCTTGAGGGAGATGAAGAATTAGAAATTGAAATGCCCATGCTGAAGAATGATTTGGTCCCGGCTAATTCTTTCTTGAGTTTAGGAGTGGTACCTTGGGATACAGTAGCATATCTACGAGACAATACTAAACTACACCAGGCAGCGGAAGTAGATATTAAATCATTAGGAGAAGGTCTACCAATAGTTTTAATTCAAACTTCTCTGCCAAAAGCAACTAAATTGATAGATGATTTACAAGCAGCTCAGGGACTTCATGGTATAGGATTTAATATAGGAGAAGACCCCATGGAAGAAACAAGCTACGATTTGGGGATATTTAAAACTTATGATGGTGTGCTTCATTTATTTGGTGAATTTATGCAAAATGACCCTGTACACCAGGAAGCTAAACAAAAATGGGACAAGCGTTGCCAGGCTACTCATGGTTGGTGTGGTTTAATTATTGCTAGGGGTATTACAGGTGCTTCCCGTGGTCAACCAGATTTTAAGGATATGATGGCTTTGTTTGAGGTGCGCTTTCTCTCAACTCAAGAATTGGGGATAGGGCCATTACAATTAATGCCAGTATCTTTTTAAATAGCTATCAGCATTTCAGCATTTCAGCGGTCAGCACTTCAGCGGTCAGCACTTCAGCATTTCAGCGGTCAGCTCCGTAAACACATACCATTCATTAGATAAGCACTGTTTTTAGGCTGATAGCTGATAGCTGATAGCTAATAGCTAGTTAAGTCAAAAGTGAAAATTTGGAGGTAGAATTATTAAGAATTGTAAAAAAAATGAGTAAGGAAGTAAATAATGCGAGTCGCGATCGCAGGTGCAGGATTAGCAGGTATGGCCACAGCCGTCGAATTGGCCGATGCTGGACATCAAGTAGAAATATTTGAATCTCGCCCGTTTGTTGGGGGAAAAGTTGGTAGTTGGGTAGATGCGGATGGAAATCATGTAGAGATGGGTTTGCACGTTTTCTTTGGTTGCTACTACCAATTGTTTGAATTAATGAAAAAAGTAGGAGCTTTTGAGAATCTCCGTCTCAAAGAACATACTCACAATTTTATCAATCAGGGGGGTAAAACCGGTTCGCTAGATTTTCGCTTCTTGACTGGAGCGCCTTTTAATGGGTTAAAAGCTTTCTTTACCACATCTCAGTTATCTGTGCAAGATAAGTTACAAAATGCGATCGCTCTAGGTACAAGTCCCATAGTTAGAGGGTTGGTAGATTTTGATGGGGCGATGAAAACTATTCGCGATTTGGATAAAGTTAGTTTTGGAGAATGGTTTCGTGGCCAAGGTGGGTCTGATGGAAGTATCAAGCGAATGTGGAACCCTATTGCCTATGCTCTAGGATTCATTGATGCAGATAATATTTCTGCCCGATGTATGTTGACAATATTCCAATTATTTGCTGCTAAAACAGAAGCATCGGTGCTGCGGATGTTGGAGGGGTCTCCTTACGAATATCTCCACAAACCAATTGTTGAATATTTGGAGGCCAGGGGGACAAAAATTTATACTAGGAGACGAGTCAGAGAAATTCAGTTTACGGAGAATGATGGGGAAACTCGTGTCAGTGGGATAGTTGTCGCTAGTGGGGAGACTGAAGAAACTATTACTGCTGATGCTTATGTGTTTGCTTGTGATGTACCGGGTATTCAGCGCATTTTGCCTGAAGCTTGGCGCAAATGGCCAGAGTTTGACAAAATCTATAAATTAGATGCAGTACCAGTAGCAACGGTACAGCTCAGGTTTGATGGTTGGGTGACAGAGTTACACGACGAAAAACAACGTCAACAATTAGAGCGTGCTGCTGGTCTGGATAATTTACTTTATACTCCAGATGCGGACTTTTCCTGTTTTGCGGATTTAGCATTAACAAGTCCAGGAGATTATTATCGACAAGGACAAGGTTCTTTATTACAGTTGGTGTTAACACCAGGAGACCCTTTTATTAAAGAGAATAATGAGGCGATCGCTCATCATGTCTTAAAGCAAGTCCATGAATTATTTCCTTCTTCACGGGAATTAAATATGACTTGGTATAGTGTGGTGAAATTAGCTCAGTCTTTGTATCGGGAAGCTCCTGGTATGGATTTATATCGCCCTAATCAGCAAACACCAGTGCCTAACTTTTTTCTGGCAGGTAGTTATACTCAACAGGATTATATTGACAGTATGGAGGGAGCAACTATTTCTGGAAAGCAAGCTGCTCAGAAAATTTTGGCAAATTTTGAAGGCATTTTAGGGAGTAGTTCAACAATTAATAATTAACAATTAATTATTAATAATTAATTATTACCTCTTCTTTATAAGAAGAGGATTTGCTAAAGGAATTTTTTTTCTTTTTTCTTGATGAATGGAGAGGCTTTATACGTTAATTTTTTGGTAATGGAGCAAAGTCTGCTCTCTAGGGCGTGTCTGCAAACTGTTATATAGGGAGTAGGGATATCTGCTTGTTATACTGAGCAAAATTATTGAATAAATAACAAGGAGATAAAGTGTTTCTTCGTAAAGCGCAATTTATCGTATTAACCTGCATCGCAGTTTTTCTATTTATTCTTTGTCTTGAAGTTGCTTATATGGATCGAACTTTAGCTCAAGGAAATCCACAAAAGGTAATTATTTGCGATCCTGATAATTGGAATGAATGTGCAGAAGTTAAAGACTCTGTACTGGGTGTAAGGAGATACCAGTGACAAGTTAAGCTTGCGTACAATTTGGAACTAGAGGTCTAAATAGGGTTTACTGAAAAAGTCTTATTCTGCGTTTTTAGTTATCATTTTTTTGACAAGGGCAAAAAATCAAGGGGCAATCCTTACTCCTAACCCTTCCCACACTCTGCTTTTTTCAACAAACCCTAATAGATTCATTTTCTGAAGCACCCAGTCACAGGAGGTGGGGAGTGAGATTTTTCTTCTATTGCGTATAGAGCAATAATAGATTCATTTTCTGAAGCACCCAAGCACAGGAGATGGGGAGTGAGATTTTTCTTCTATTGCGTATAGAGCAATAATAGATTCATTTTCTGAAGCACCCAAGCACAGGAGGTGGGGAGTGAGATTTTTCTTCTATTGCGTATAGAGCAATAATAGATTCATTTTCTGAAGCACCCAAGCACAGGAGGTGGGGAGTGAGATTTTTCTTCTATTGCGTATAAAGCAATAATAGATTCATTTTCTGAAGCATCCAAGCACAGGAGATGGGGAGTGAGATTTTTCTTCTATTGCGTATAAAGCAATAATAGATTCATTTTCTGAAGCACCCAAGCACAGGAGATGGGGAGTGAGATTTTTCTTCTATTGCGTATAAAGCAATAATAGATTCATTTTCTGAAGCACCCAAGCACAGGAGATGGGGAGTGAGATTTTTCTTCTATTGCGTATAGAGCAATAATAGATTCATTTTCTGAAGCACCCAAGCACAGGAGATGGGGAGTGAGATTTTTCTTCTATTGCGTATAGAGCAATAATAGATTCATTTTCTGAAGCACCCAAGCACAGGAGATGGGGAGTGTAATTTTTCTTCTATTGCGTATAGAGCAATAATAGATTCATTCTCTGAAGCACCCATTCACAGGAGGTGGGGAGTGAGATTTTTCTTCTATTGCGTATAAAGCAATAATCAATTCATTCTCTGAAGCACCCATTCACAGGAGATGGGGAGTGTAATTTTTCTTCTATTGCGTATAGAGCAATAATCAATTCATTCTCTGAAGCACCCATTCACAGGAGATGGGGAGTGAGATTTTTCTTCTATTGCGTATAGAGCAATAATAGATTCATTCTCTGAAGCACCCATTCACAGGAGGTGGGGAGTGAGATTTTTCTTCTATTGCGTATAGAGCAATAATAGATTCATTTCCTGAAGCACACAAGAATGGGAAAGGATTTTTTTTGGTAGTTCTGTAATCTGAAAAGCTTGTATAATCTTCCTATACCTTATGAGTTTTGGTCTGATATGTTTGCGCAGTATTCCGTAGGAAACCGTATTGCTCTATAATTCCCATTTTTTCCTAACTATGGCTTGCAGATAAAATCTCTAAGCATTGACATATCAAGGTTTTAGCCTTTTTTAGGTCTAAAAAAGTACCAGGTTTTCAGCTCTTCATGCTCAAAAAGTTAGCATTTTGGGCAAGAGTTGGGCAAAAAAACTACTCCCCTACCCCCTACTCCCTACTCCCTAAAAATTATGACTGATTGGCTAGAACATAGCGTACAAATAGAGGTAGCTGTTCCAATTGATTTAGTATGGAATCTTTGGTCAGATTTAGAACAAATGCCTCAATGGATGAAGTGGATAGAATCTGTTAAAGTTTTGGAAGATAATCCTGATTTATCTCAATGGAAATTAGCCAGTGGTAATTTCCAATTTAGTTGGCTTTCTCGGATACAAAGAGTAGTTCAGCATCAAATTATTCAGTGGGAGTCTGTGGATGGTCTGCCAAACCGAGGCGCAATTCGTTTCTACGACCGCCATGGTAGTAGTATCGTTAAGTTAACTGTAGCTTATGGAGTTCCAGGATGGTTAATTAAGATTATGGATAACTTATTTTTAGGTAGGATAGTAGAATCTACTTTGATGGCAGATATGGAAAGATTTCGTGATTATGCTGTTGCTATAAAGCAGAAGGAAGAAGGAAAAATTTAACTATAATGATGGATGGGTAATTTGTCAACAATTAATAATTAATTATTAATTATTACCTCTTCTTGAAAAGAAGAGGATTGACACGGAGCGTGAAAATTTTTTCTTCTCTTGGTCGATGGTCGGACAGCGAGGAGACTTCGCCATGCCTCGACCGCTTTTTTCTCCTTTAAAGGAAGGAGAGGCTTTAAACCTTAATTATTCGGTAATATTTCAAGTAGTTTAAAAATGTATTCAATGCACATGATATGAAAAGGCAAGCTGATGAGTTTCCTCCCTTTTTAATCAATGATATATAACAATTATTACAGCGGTTTTCATGATTAGTAGACCACAGTAGGGACGTTCCATGGAACGTCCCTACAAGTTTTTGTTTGTGAAGATGTGGTTCATCAACTTGAAAAGCGCTGTAAGAAAAAAACTTTAAATTTCTGCCTAGAATTATCTACTTCAATACTATAAGCTACTTAATATATATCTATAATTTAGATACTTAGAGTTTGATTTTCTAAATTTATTTTAAAAGTAGTTTAGTTGAGAAAATTAGCAGAATATAAAGCTCAACAATCAACAGAAAGAGGATTCCGTTTTCTGAAAGACCCCTATGTTAGCTTTTAGCGTCACTTTGCTCGCCATTGCTACTTAATTGCACTACAGAACTACTATTTTTTTGAGGTTTCAAAGATAATGAGGTAGACTCTTGAAAATGAATATCTTGCTGGGGAATAGGAATCTCTATTCCTGCTTGAACAAATCGTTCCTGAATCTGATGAAGAGTTTCATTATATACTCGCCAGTAATCTGAAGTTTTAGTCCATCCTCCTACATACATATCGACGAAGTACTCTTCAAATTTCCATGCAAATGCACTTGGTCCTGGTTGGTCTAATACTAAAGGATGAGATTTAAAAACATCCAAAAGTAATTGCTCAACTTTAGACAAATTCTCACTATAGCTAACCCGAATTTGCAAACTAACGCGACGAGTATCTCTAGCAGTATGATTGATTACCACACTATTCAAAACTAAGTTATTGGGAATTGTAACAATCTGACCAGTCCAACCTTTTACTTTTGTATTAGCGAGACTAATAGAATCAATGTAGCCCCATGTCCCAGATAATTCTACTTCATCGCCTACGTTAAATGGGTTATAGATCATAATCATTAGACCACTAGCCAAATTTCCAATATTGGTTTGTAAAGCAAATGCCAAGATGAAGCTAGTACCACCAACTAAGGCGAGAATTGGACCAAGATTTATTTCCAAAGCTGTCAATGCTAATAAGACGCCAACACCAACAGTTGTTTGCCACACAGTTCTAACCAATAATTGACGCAAAGGGTCAGAAACTCCCCCTACAATTCGCAGACTCCTATTAGTAAGAAAGCCTAAAATTGCAGCCACAATTACAGAAGTAACCACAATTGCGGAAAAGATACCAATATTTTGGCCCCAACGTAAACCACCTTCTTCTGATTTTAACCAACCAGCTATCCTTAACCACAAACCTTCAGTATCGCTCACATCAATCTCGACACCACTAACAGATTCAATATATTGACGGAAAGATTCAGCTTTGCCGCCTTTACTCTCAAATTCATCCAAAACAGTATCAAAGCGATCGGCAAGAGCAGTTTGTTCCTGTTGAAGCTCAGTGACACCAACGACTAATTGAGTCTTTACTTCCGATGCTTCTTCACTAGAATCTTCGAGTTGTTGTGATAATGCTTCTAATTGTTTTTCTTTCTCTGCTAATTCCTGTTGACTATCGATATTATCTGTATTACTAACTTCATCTTGGATCGCTTCTGCTACTACTTCTAGATTTTGGGTAGCTTCCTCAGTTCCTTCACTTTGCTTTTTAACCTCAACTGCTTCTTCAACTGCTTCTTGAGCTTTGGCGAGTTCTTTTTGTGCCGCTTCTAGATTGTTTTCAGCTTCTTCTGCTTCTGGAGAAATAGGAGATGCACTCTTTTTTCTTTCCTCTGCTTCCTCAAGAGATTTTTGAGCTTTTTCTATAGCATCAACTGCTTCTTCAGATTTTCGGGTTTCTCTATTTTTGCGTTTGATGGCAATTTCAGCATCGCTAATTTCCTGAACTTTGGCTTTTAGCAAATTTTGCCAAGCTTTTGCTTCGACTTTTAACTCCTCTTGAGTCAGAGGTTTGAGCAAAAGTTTTAGTTCATCGACAGGAATTTCTGGTTCTTCGGTAGTAATTGCTGCAATTTCTGTTTCTGTTTCTTGGGAACTAACTGGAGAGACCCATAGCGTTAGAGTACAAGCAATTATTGTTAGGCAAAATGCTTGCCATTGATGGCTAAAAATTGGTTTTTTTCTTTTTTTCATTGATCTATCTCACTAATAATAGGTGTTAGGTATTAGGTTTTAGGTATTGGGTATTATACCAATTTTACGTGAGGTGGCATAGAGTTATGAAATTTATTAACTTGTATATCTCGATCTACAGTCAACTCTGATTAAAATATTATTCTATGCAACTTAGAAATGAATTTGGTATTCGTGAATTTATCTAAATAAATCTTTCTACATTGAGCAGAAATTTTTCATAGATTTGCCGATGATTGGATTCTTCTTTGCAGAATATGAAAATTAATATATCTAGGAAAAATACTCCCATCTCTCCTACTTTCTATCTCCCCATACAGTAATCAGGAATTAATCATTTAAACGCCAGTAAAAGCAATCATTCAAAACGAAACATCAGTTTTTTTTGAAACATTTACTTTCTCATCAAGTAGAATTATTAGTATTATTATTCATAATAATTACGACTGAACAGGAAAATTCATACTATATTTTTTAAAATATGCTTTTGGGCTGTAGCTGTAGGGTGCATTAGTGCTAGGGTAACACACCATTCTATTCTGTAAGATTAGAAAGAATTTAACTTTCTTCCTATAGTTATTAGAAAGATATTAATTTTGATTTTCTAAAAGTTCTAAAAATTCATCCACAACTTTATTAGGTTCTCTGTAGCATTTTTTGGAGTCAAATCGATAAACCCTCACACCATTCTGCTCAAAATATTTTTCTATTTCTTGTTCTTTTACTCGTCTTTCAGGTGTATGAAATAGACCATCAATTTCGAGTATTCCCCACTTAAGTCCTTTGGCAGTTTTATAGCAAATTAGAAAATCTGGTTCTTGATTTTCTCTTCCGTTTATTGTGGTAAGACGGGCGATACTATTGGGAAAAAAAAGTAAGCCTCTTGCGTCAAGTACTTGGGCTATCTTAACTTCTGATTCAAAGCGAAAAAGCAGATTTTCCAATGTAAGCATATTGTCTCTCTTTATATTTTTTAATCTGCTGTTATTTAATGATAATAATTCGAGCATAGTACCTATAATTTTAGCATTATCTAATCTAGATCTCGTTAAATTTGCACCTGCTAAATTAGCATAGGTTAAATCAGCATTAGTTAAGTTAGCTCCTTCAAGGTCAGCGCAAGATAAATTTGCTTCACGTAAATCTGTATTTTCAAGGTATGAACCTCCAAGGTTTGCATCACAGAAAAAAGCACAAGAGAGTTTAGCATTAGTTAAGTCGGCGTTAGTTAAGTCGGCATAACTAAAATTAGCTCCAGTCAAATTTGCATCACTCAAATTTGCTTCACTAAAGTTTGTATGGGCACTAAGGAACCTTGTACCGACACTAAACAAGTTGGCATACATCAAGTTAGCACCATGTAAGTTGGCCTCCGTAAGATTTGCGGATCTCAAGTTGGCATACATCAAGTTAGCACCACTCAAATTAGCTTCCTCTAAGCCAGCATCACTCAAGTTGGCATACATCAAGTTGGCTTCACTCAAATTGGCTTCACACAAAATTGCATTACTCAAGTTGACATTACTCAAGTTAGCACCACTCAAATTGGCTTCATACAAATTGGCTTCACACAAATTGGCACTACTCAAATTGGCATTACTCAAGTCTGCTTCATCTAAGTCGGCTTTACTCAAATTAGCACTACTCAAATTGGCATTACTCAAGTTAGCATTACTGAACTCAACACCCCTAAAATTTCTCTCCCCACTGTTATAACGCTTCAAAAGTTCTTCAGCATCCATATCAAATCTCACATTATTAACAACTACTATATTATAATTCCAAAAGCCAAACAAATAATATTTTCATTCTCAGAGCGATCGCTCTGACAAAACTATAACGTTTGAGTAAAATAACGATGCTAACCAAAGCTTCATTTATGACTCCTAATATTTCCAATTAATTCATAGTATAATAATCTTAGTAAAACTTGTGAATAGCAAAAAATTTTGAGCATACAATTTTTCTGTTCTTACCTAAACAGTGATGTTGAATTAACAAATGAAAGAGAACTTCATATTACTGAAAAACACCCAGATTTAGGTAGAGGATATCAACAGCTAATTGCTGATACCTTACTTGATCCTAATGAAGTTAGATGTGATGTACGGTTTGAAAATACAATCTTATTATCAAGGTGGTATCCTAATATTCGTAAAGGTAGGTACATTGTGGTAGCTGTTGTCACTGATACTGTTCCAGAAGAACGCAATTGGATTGTAACTGCTTACCTCACTCTCAAAATTACTCAAGGAGAAGTTATATGGACTCGAAATTAACTTTTGAATATGACCGTATTGGAGATATTTTTTATATCAATAAATGCACTCCATATCCAGAACAAGAATCAACAGAAATTGACTATGGAGTTGTTGCTCGTTTCAACCCGGAAACAAATGAAATTGAAAATTTGGAAGTAATGTTTTTCTCAAAAAGACTATCGGAAAAAAACTGGTTTGAATTGCCCATTAATGCAGATTTTAGTTTGGTAGGATTAAGCTAAAAAAATCAGGTTTGGCTGAATGTATACAATAACTTTTTAGTAAGATTTATTCTGGTTCAATAAAGCTTTTATGGCGTACCAAAAGCAGTAGCTGTTAACGCAGTTCCTCCGGAGGAGGCTAGCTGATTGCTGAATGCTGAATGCTGAATGCTTACTATCATACTGATTTTTTTGACCTTTGAATTCCATCTATTGTAAACTTTACCCACAATAACGAAGGAAACAAAACTATTATCAATGACTCTCAATCTTTCCAATCAATTCATAGAAGAATCTCCCTTATCAGTTGCAGGAATTACCTTTTATATCCAAGACATTTTCGAAGAAGACTACCAACTTCAACAAATATCAGTTATTGGAGAAGTCTCTAGCGCCAAGCTAAATTCAGGAAACTTATATTTCACACTTTCTGAACCAGATAATTCTGCTTCTATTCCCTGTGCTATTTGGAGGAATACTCTCAAAAATATTCATCATCAACCTGAAAAAGGAGAACAAATAATTGTCACAGGTAGAATTAGTCTCTATCCTCCTAGAGGCGACTATAAATTAATAGTTAATACTGTTTCTCTTGCTGGAGAGGGAATACAAAATCTCCGCTATTTACAACTGCGTTCCCGTCTAGAAAAAGAAGGTTTATTTGACCAAGAAAATAAACTAACTCTCCCCAAATTTCCCAAAACAATTGCCGTTGTTACCTCGGATACTGCTGCTGCCTGGGGAGATATTCAACGGACAATTAAACAACGTTATCCTCTGGTAAAAATTTTATTATCGCCAACTTTTGTACAGGGAGAATTTGCTCCTACTGCTATAGTTGAAGCCATAAAAAAAGTAGAATTAGACGGACGTGCCGAAGTAATAATTTTGGCTAGAGGTGGTGGAGCAGTAGAAGATTTATCCTGTTTTAATGATGAAAGAGTTGTTCGAGTTATTGCTGATTGTAAAATTCCAATTATTACGGGTATTGGTCATCAAAGAGATGAAACTTTAGCAGATTTAGTGGCAGATTATTCTGCTCATACTCCCACCGCAGCAGCAGAAAAAGTTGTGCCAGACCAAAATCAACTTTATGACGAACATTGTCAAAGAGTTGAAAGAATTATTGATGCTTTGAGAACTAAGTTTAATGAGGAAAAGGCAAGTTTAAAGTCTCTGAAAAATCGTCTGAAAAATATTCCCCAAACTTCCAAAACTTTAGACAAGGCAAATTTTAAATGTCAGATATTAAGGCAAAAGTTAGCGGCACTTGACCCTAAAGCTGTTTTATCTAGAGGTTATGCAGTGGTGCAAGAAAATAATGGTAAGTTAGTAAATTCAACGTCGGATTTAATGGCAGACCAAGAATTGATTATTCAGTTAAATAGTGGTAAGGTAAAAGTTAAAATTATGGATATTTTTGAATCTGAGAGTATGGAGTAAAAAAATGGAATTTGATTATGAGGAAACTGTCGTTAATATTGAAGAGATTATTGCTGAAATTGAATCAGGGGAATTAACATTAGAGGAAGTATTTGAAAAATTTTCTCTTGCTGTGGCAGATTTGCAAAAGTGCGAAGCTTTTCTCTCTCAAGGTCAACAACAAATGAATTTATTAATTGAAACTTTAGAGGATGATTTTTAGGAGGTCTGGCACACAAGGATTTTGCCACGAATGTACGGATTAATATGGATAAATCTTTGGATTTTGCCACGAATATCACACAAGGATTTTGCCACGGATGTACGGATTAATATGGAGATTAATATGGATAAACATCTGGAGATTTTCTCTCTCAAGGTCAACAAAAAATGAATTTCTTAATTGAAATTTTAGAGGATAGTGAGCTACAGTTTAATACTAATCTATCTTCCCTATTTCCTACTCCCTAAAACTAATAATTATCAAAATGAAAATTTACCATTAATTAGTAATTTTTCCTCATCCCCTTTCTGAATTTCAAAATTTCCAAAAGACTCTTCTTTTAATATTGGAGAAATTAATACTACATCAGTAAATTGATTTAAAGACAAATCTTTTTCACAAGACAACCCCCTGTTTATAGGATAAAATTCCTCTTTTGTACTGTTATTTACTTCCAGGAAAAATATCGCTGGCATTTCTGGATTTGTGAAATAAGAACTGTGCATATAGATAGTGAAACTTTTACCAGATAAATTGTATTTAGGTTGATATAATTCAAAATCTTTTTTCTCTATCTCTGAAAGTTTACCTCTAAAAGCTATTCCATAAGGGGAACCAGATTTATTTCTGAAATTATCCACCCTTTGATGAAATTTAACAAAGTTATTCTGGGATTCTTCTCTACTTCTAAGATATATTAGTTCTAAATAATTTTTCTCAAAAAAAATAAACCTTGAACTGGTTCCTTGTTCAGTATGCTCCCTAATTTCAGAAGGAGAAAAACCTAGTGATGATATTTGATTTATCGCATCCGCATCATCTTCAACTATTCTAAAAATATGGTCTACTTCCAGATTTTCATACATACTTTCAATCCTCTTTAAAGTTTTGGTAGTAGTATAAGCGATCGCTAAGAAAAAATCAATTCCTTAAATATCGGTTTTTTTACTTTTATGGTCGATCGTTCCCACACTTTCTCAATGCACTACCAAATATTTAATTTTAATTCGGCTTTGTTGCATGAAAGTATATAGCTAACGCACTTGCTCTGCATATGTACTTAATAACGTGCGGAAACTGCTGTAACTATTGGACAATAGTTAAATCGAAAATATCAGTTTGACATAAAAAGCTGAAACTTTTACCTGTAAAAGCTTTGAGGTTTAATCAGTAGTTCGATAACTATTGGACAATAGATAAATAGAACATCAATAATCGCGAAACAGTGCGATTAAGCTGTCGCCACCATCCTCCGCTAACGCTTTCTCAGCAGAGCAATAACTATTGGACAATAGTTAAATCGAAAATATCAGTTTGACATAAAAGGTTGAAACTATTATCTGTAAAAGCTTTGAGGTTTAATCAGTAGTTCGATAACTATTGGACAATAGATAAATAGAACATCAATAATCGCGAAACAGTGCGATTAAGCTGTCGCCACCATCCTCCGCCAACGCTTTCTCAGCAGAGCAATAACTATTGTCCAATAGTTAAATAGAACATCAATAATCGCGAAACAGAGCGATATAGCTGCGGAATGGATGTTAAGAACACTACTTTCATGCAACAAAGCCATGTAAAGTAGTCAAGTGAACAAAAAATAAGGGTGGTGGTGCATAGTAATGGTAGAGAGAGTGTGGGGAGATGGGGAGATGGGGAGATGGGGGGATGGGGAGTGTGGGAGAAATTAAAAAATATATATCTTCACCATTACCATGCAGGACTACCAAAATAAGGTCTCAAGTCTCCCCCTTTTAAAGAGATAAAAAAATTTCCATTGTATTCAAAGTTCCCATAGCTTCAGCCAGAGGTACTGATAACTATAAACTGAAATGACTCCTGAATCCTACCACTTATCCAACTTTTTCGCCATCGCCTCTGCATGACTCCACCACTTCTGACCTCCTGACCAAATTCGTGAAGGTAAATGACCAACTGGTGCCCAATTTCTAAACTTAAATCCGCGATCGCGAAAGTGCAAATTATAAGTCAACCAACCAACCTGACTACAAAACTCCCCATAATCTTCATTCACACTTTCATAAATCTGTTTTTGCACGCTAAACCCAAACCTGCTTCATAAAAACGATATAAAACGTCATAATATGACATTTTACTGTTTACTTCCTGCTTCCACTGAGGCCGTCGGCGGTTACTCATCCACAGGCATTAACGGTCAAGCCGACCGCATTCCTTAAATTTATACTGGCGTTTAAGTCTCTATCCATTGACAAGCCACATTCAGGGCAGTCATAAGTTCTCAAATGCAAGGGCATATCCTGAACATGACCACACCTACTGCAAGTCTTTGATGATGGAAAAAATCTATCAACTACCACTAGCTCAGAACCGTACCATTCGCACTTATATTCTAGCTGTCGCCTGAATTCATAAAATCCTTGGTCGGCTATTGATTTAGCCAGCTTATGATTGCGTAACATTCCGCTGACATTCAAATCTTCAATTGACACAGTGCCGTGGTTTTTGGCTAAATATGTTGTCAATTTATGAAGTGCATTATGACGGATGTTGGCTATCTTTCTATGCAACTTGGCTATCTTGAGTTGTGCCGCCCTCCAGTTAGCAGAACCTAACTCTTTATGACGATTTAGGTATTGCAGCCTAGACAACTTATCTTCAAATCTCTGATAAGATTTCACACTTTCAAACACTTGACCGTCACTTAATGTCGCTAGTGTTTTCACTCCCAAATCTACACCGATAACATCAGTTTTTTTTGCTGTGCTTATGGCGTGAAATTCATAGCTACAGCTAAGATACCAATCGCCTGCTTGTCTACTAATGGTTATTTTTTTAGTTGTTGCTTCAATGGGTTCATAAGTTTTGACAATACCAATAAAAGGTAATTTGTGACTCCATCCGTTTAATTCTATTAGTTTTCCGCAGTTATCAATTGTAAAGGAATCATGTTTACCTTTCTTCTTAAACCTTGGGCGTTTACCCAACCCTTGAAAAAACCTTTTAAATGCCTCGCCCAAATGGATGAAAGCATATTGATAAACTTTAGACGATAAGTTCTTCATCCAGGGATAAAGAGGTTTTGTATGGTTAGTAAAAACTTCTCTAAGCTTACGAGGATTTGGCTTATAACCATCCCTGTAAGCAGCATTCCATAAACTTAAACCCCAGTTATAAACCCATCTTGAATAACCTGCGTGTTGGGCTAAGAGCGTTTTTTGCTTATTATTTAACTTGAGCTTGGTTCTAATGGACTTCATATATGGGTCAGATCGGTCTGCCTAATAGTACGCTTTGTAACGTATTATATGTTTATTCTTTGATTAAGTCAATACTCCCCTGACTGTACTTCACCCACAGGCGATCGATAGTCAGCAAATCTTCACAAGGCAAATTATCAATATCATCCCGAAACAAATAACTTTTTCTCCTCTTCCCCAAAACTTCACATAAAACTGCCCATGTTTCCATATCCGCTTCCCGCCACTTTTGCACTGCCAACAAATACTGCAATTTCCCATACTCTACCCCCACTGCCGAAATTAACTCATTTTCATCCAGTGTCAAAACTTGCGGAATAAACCTCCCTACCAAACTCTGAACCGATGGCAACACAGACAACTTTTGATTTACCAACGCCAAAGACTCTATATTTTTCACAGGTTGCCTGACAATACTAGAGCGAGACTCCAATACCTCCAAAACTTGTTCCGCTGTCTGATAGCGTTGACTCACAGAATTTTGCAACAACTTATCTAATATATTGCCGAGATGTTGACTCACACTACTGCCACTCGGCAAAAAATCTCGCCATCTCCAACAGTCGTTAACAACGTCAAACATATCCCACGGCGCAACATTCGTCAGTAAATGAATGCAAGTTACACCCAAACTAAATAAGTCACTTGCTGGCAGTGCTTTCCCCCTGGTTTGCTCCGGTGCCATATATTCCGGACTACCAATAACAGTACCAGTACGAATTAAAGCTGTACCTGTCAGCAGTTTCGCCACGCCAAAATCAATTAATACAAATTCTCCCACTTTTCCTAATTTTTCCCCTGCTCTATTTTCTCCTGGTAGGTGGGGTGGTTTTTGATAATTAATAGGTGGGGAAGTACGACGAATAATATTTTCTGGTTTAATATCCCGATGAATAATTTGATATTGATGAATAAACCGCAATACTGGCAGTAACTCCCGCAAAAATTGCCATATTTGTTCTTCGTTGAAGAGACCTTCTTGTAATTCTTGCTTCAGTGTCAAACCTTGAATATATTCCTGCACCAAATACAAATTTTGATTGTATTGAAAATGGTCTAAAAGCAGAGGAATTTGTTGATGTTGTCCCAACTGCCCTAACCTCATTACCTCTTGCCGAAATAATCTAGCTGTTGTGTGATGACTTTCGGGGTCGAGGGTGGAAAATGATATTTGCTTGAGAATACATGGGAGCTTCATAGGATGTTGTTCGTCTACGCCCAAAAATGTTTTGCCAAAGCTTCCCTGACCAACTTTTTTCAGGAGACGATAGCGCCTGTGGAGGAGTAGGGGCGATCGGCAACTCTGGCAATAGGTTGCTGTGTCAGGATTTTCAGGATTGGGACATAGAGGATTAACGCAATAACTCATTCAGATATCGGTTTGAGATTTTAGATTTTTGTCTAGGGGGTTTACAAATATAATTTAATAATGCTATATTAGTTTACTGTAAGAAAAATATGTATGGCGAGCGTGGCCAAGTGGTTAAGGCAGTGGTTTGTGGTTCCACCATTCGTGGGTTCGAGTCCCATCGTTCGCCCTTTGTTAAGTTATAGAGTCTGAAGCATCCAAGCCTAGAAGCAGAAAGACCTAAGAGGGTGATGGCTAGGAATTCCGCGCTGTCTCATAGAGCAGCGTCGGGAGGATGTCAAGACATATCTTCTATACTATTTGCTAGTGCTATCCACTCCTGCACACTTAAATCTTCTGCACGGACTTGAGGATTTACTTTTAACTCTTCTAATAATGGGAAGAGGCGATCGCGTTCAATAACTGCCTTAAGATTATTCCTTAACATTTTCCGTTTACTAGCAAAACCTAATTTAACTAACATTTCCATTTGTTTAGGATTATTTGCCTGGGGTTCTATTAATTGAGGGCGTAGTCTTACTACTGCTGAATCAACTTTTGGTGGAGGATAAAATGCTTTGGCAGGTACATCACAAATAAATTCACAATTTGCTAAATATTGGATTTTTACTGATAGGGAACTATAAGCTTTTGAGTCTGGTTGAGCGCAAATTCTATCTGCTACTTCTTTTTGTAATAATAAGACGATTAAATCATAAGTATTAGCTACAGGTTGGGCAATTGTTCCTAAGAGTTTTTCAAGAATCGGACCAGTAATATTATAAGGTATATTCGCCACGACTTTATTGGGATTTTGGAAAGTAGGAAATTGTGCTAAATTTGTTTCTAAATCTAGGGATAAAATATCTCCTTGTAACAATAAAAAATTTTCTACTCCGCCAATTTTTTTGACTAACTTTTGACATAAATCTCTGTCAATTTCTACTGCAACAACTGACTCTGCTAGAGGCAATAAACGATGAGTTAGAATACCTGTACCTGGTCCAATTTCTAAGACGCGATCGCTATCTGATAATTCAGCAGCTTGAACAATTTTATTAAGTGCTTTGTCACTCCTCAACCAATGTTGAGCAAATCTTTTTCGGGGTTGAATAGTCATGTTGGTTGTTGTTAAAATTATATAGCAGGAAGAAGGGGCAAGAAGAAAGTAGGAAATTCTACAAAAAAATTGATAATTTGAAGGAGAATATTTTCTGTAATCCTCTGATTATCTGACAAATAGTTTGGGAGTTTTTCAAATGTTTTATTTGCTGATTTACGATAATTTTATCTTGGTAAAATCTTTACTAGACTTATAAATTTATAAATAGATTTAGATATGAATAGGAGACTAGCTTCAAAATAATTAATAATTAATAATGTAAGCATTCAGCAGTCAGCCATCAGCTATCAGATATTTATTTTAGTTTTAAAGAAAGCCTTGATTAATGAGGTAAATTGAATTTTACTATAAAAGCCGACTTTTAAATGCTATATTCATTTAAAACTCCTCCTTAAGATTTAGATATTATTGCTGAGAGCTGACGGCTAATAGCTGTTTGCGCAGCATTCCGGAGGAAATGCTTACTTAATAATTAATAATTAATAATTAATTTTTTTTGGTTTAAAGCTTCTCCTTTTAAGGGGGAAAAAGCGGTCGTTAGCGCAGCTTCCCGTAGGGTGGGATGGCGAGGTCTTTTCGCCATATCCAATCGACCAAGAGAAGAAATAATATTTCCTGATATTCAATTCCGTAACGGTTTTAACCAGAGGTAATTATCAATTATCCATTATCAATTATCAATTAATGAATTATAGATGCTTTATTTGAGGGATGAGAATTAACTGCTGAACAAGTATTTAAGAAGGCTGGAATTCCCAATACAATTTTTACCTGTTGATTATATGATTAGTAGTGATGCATTATGATTATTTTGGTAAGTATTTCCTGCGGAATGCTTATTTATTTTGGTCACGGTGTACTCTATTGTTCCCCTATTTCAGAGATGTTTATTGAAGATTGTTCTGTTTTGACCCACTACTATAAGGTATATTATATTCATAAGCTGATTCCCACATCTTAATATCAATTGTATTTTTAAAATATTTTGAATTATCATCAACTAACTTGGCTTTTATTAGGCAGTAATGCATGAAATTTTTAAATTGCTTTTTTAGGGTTTCCAACCATAGTTTTTCTTGTTCAGATAAAGTTTGGTTCTTATAACAGTACCAATCATAAAAAGAAAATGGTTTTGGATAGATATATGTTAGCTCCAAATTCCAAATACCATTTGAAAATAACATTGGTAGTTCCTTTTCAATCGAAGCATGATTTTCATCACCTAATGACATTAAGTATGCTCTATATTCTCCACCAATTACCAAGTGTTCAATAGAACCAATCATACTTTTTCTAAAAATTTCAAGTCCATCTAGACCACCGTTACAATAAATCTTTGCCTGTTTATCATTCATTACTGGAACATACGGAAGACCTGAAATAATGAGGTCATATTTATCATCAACAGAATCATATAGATTGCCAATATTATGCTTAATATTAGAATTCTTAGAATTGATATGAGAATTGATATTTGCTAGTTTTATTGCTCTATGGTTTATATCATAAGAGTCAACTTTAGCAAATTTTTTATGGGCAGCTCTAATTCCATAAATACCACAGCCACAACCTAATTCTAGTAGGTTTAAATTATCGCTATTTGGTAAATAAAATTTTGAACATAACGATACTTCTTCTATGTAAGGTCTAAAAACTTCGTCAGTATTATTACCCTTCCAGTCACACAAAAAAATATCTCCATCAAATCTAAATATGTAGTATTTACTAAAAATCTTCAAAGCATCTTTGTATAAGATACCGCTCTCTAAACAAGATGTTATAGAGGATAAGTCTATACTCTTTACATCTATAGACTGATTTTCATTAAACAACATTGAATAGTTTTCTGGAGCTTGATCGGCGAGGTATATTATTTCATTTTTTACTTTTGAATAATCCATATTATTAGCAAAATCTCTAGTAATATTAATCATAAATTATGTCATATATTGATATGATTATAAATCTATTCTGCCCAAATAAATGCAGAACAAGCTTCATTTAATTAGGGCTTGCTGATTAAATCTCAAAGCACTGCTAAATAAAGGTAAGTGCCTTTTTGGGGCTTTGAAAAAGTGCCTGGTTTCCAGTCTAAAACGCTCAAAAAGTTAGTATTTTAGGCGCATAGTTGGGTAGAAAAATCATTCTTACAATTGTTACTCCTACCTCCTCGCTCATTCCCATTTATCCCCTCCTGGGAGGGGAAGAAGAAAAAGGGAAGATATGGGGAGAAATAATACACAAAATTCAACACACCAAAAGAAGATTTTCGGTCAAAATTGATGCGCGAAAAGACTTGAATACCATAATTATATAGCGATAAAATTGGTTCTATATCACAAATAAATTGTTTTGCAGATTCATGTTGTAAAGTTGAATCATTAGCATAATTTCTGCTATCTTTTGCACATATAGCAATCCGCGCATTAGTTGTGACAATTTTTATAATAGTTAATTTGAGCTAAAAACATGAGCAAATTCTGAGGACTGAGGACTGAGGACTGACTCCTAACTGCCACCAAAATATTGCAACTTAAATAAGTTTAACTATATTGACCTCCATTAATATTTAATATAGAACCAGTCAGATAATCTGGTGCATCAAAAGCAACATATTTCACAAAATTAACAATTTCCTCAATTCTTCCTTTTCGTTTAATATGTGTACTTTCAACAGCCTGATTTTGCCTTTCTACAGAAACTCCTTTTGCCATTGTTGATTCAAATATACCTGGATTTACTCCTATAATTACTGCTTTTTTAGAAGAGAGGGATTTTGATAAACTTAAAACTAATCCATTAAGACCTGCTTTTGCAATTCCATAACCTATGTCTCTACTACCTACATAAGCAGCTGCAGAACCCACAATAATGACTCGATTTTGAATATTTTTTGCCAAACATTTTTTTAGTAAACCAATAATAAAATGAGAAGTTCCTATTAAATTAACCTGAATACTTTCATATATTTTTTCTTCTTCAAATACAGTTGAATTAAATGTTGGTTCTGCAAATTTTCCGATACAACTGACAACAAGATGCTGTTGATATTTTTCAACAGGAATTTTTTCTATGGTCTCTCGAATTTTGTCTCTGTCTTTAAAATCACAATCAAGATAATATTTTAAATTTTTATTCTTGGTCGTTTGATATATATCTATTCCCAGAATGTCAGCATCTATATCGTCAGAATTAGCAAGAAAAGAACCTAAAGTTCCTTCCACACCTAATATGATTAGTAATTTATTTTTCTGCATTTTTCATTTGCTCCAAATTACTGACAAAATTTTCGACATTTTTTCTAATTATTGTTTGATATTTTTCCAAAGATATAGTTAAGTCTGAAGTATATGTTATAGCTCTGGAGATAGGTATTATTACACCTTTTATTTCCCGACCAAAATTGATTAAAAAATTTTCGATAGTTCCACCTTGACTCCCAACTCCTGGAGCTAAAATAATCGCATTAGGCATCAGTTTTCTTAAATTATTTCCCTCAGAAGGAAATGTTGCTCCAACAACAGCACCTATAGAACTATAACCATTTTTTCCGAGGCTATCTTTACTATAATTGTTGACAAGTTCTGCTAAATACTGAGAAATATTTTTTCCATCGAATACTCTATCTTGAATCAATTTAAAACCAGGGTTGGAAGTTTTTACTAATATAAATATCCCCTTATTAAAGTTGATAGCTGATTCTACAAATGGCTGTAAACTGTCTTCTCCTAAAAAAGGGTTGATTGTCATACAATCAACGGTCATATCTGAAGTTATAGTCAAGCCGTTTTTCAATGTTGTTTTACCTTCTAAATATGCTTTGGCATAAGCTAGTGATGTAGAACCAATATCGCCTCTTTTCGCATCTAGAATAACCAAAATATTTTTATTTTTAGCATACTCAATAGATTTTGATAAAGCTGTAATACCCAAGGTTCCAAATTGTTCAAAATATGCAGATTGAAACTTGACAGCAGGAATCAGATCGTATGAACTATCAATAACAATTTTTGAGAAATTAAACAGTGCGTTTGTAATAGCTATAGAATTATCCGGTTCCGGTATAAGAAAAGTAGGCATCAAATTAAAATTGGGATCGATACCAACAACTATATGGCTTGTATTAGTAATTTTTTCAATAAGGCGATCGGCAAAATTCATAATTTATCTTTACTTTTAAATTGGTATTTTTGTAGTCTACTTTTGTAAAATATCTTTAATTCTCTTGCTGTAAATTACTTATGTTAAATCAACAAGTTTTTGATTTTATGGAGATGTGTATTATACCATTTAGTCAATCCTATTCTTTATAATAATAGGTAATTATTAATTATTAATTATTAATTATTAATTATTGAATCCCTACTCCCTACTCTCTCTTTTCTTGAGAGTTCTATTTTATGACCAAATTGCTCTTTTTTAGATATTAAATAATTTCGCCATTCTGTTTTTTTACTTATTATTGGTATTCTTTGGTTAACCTTAATTCCATTTTCTTCTAAAAACCTCTCTTTATCGGGATTATTGGAAATTAGGTTGACTTCTTTAATGTTTAAATCTTGCAATATTAAAATTGCTGGATAATAGGTTCTTTGATCTGGTATTAAATTTAAACGTTGAAAAGCTTCAAATGTTGAACAACCTTCTCGATCCATCAGTGTATAACTTTTCAATTTATTCGTCCAACCTACACCTCTACCTTCATGGTGAAAATGGTATATAATCATTCCATTTCCTTCTGCATGAATCATTTCCATAGCTTTTGTAAGTTGCCAATTACAGTCACATCTTTGACAACCAAAAATATCACTTGTATAACAAGCAGAATTAATCCGTAGTAATAATGGAATGTCTGTATCTGTTATATTACCCTTGTAAATGACAGCGTGTTCAGTTTCTATATTACTATACTTGATTGTATATCCTCCCATGTAAAATTCTCGTTTATTCTTGTCTCTTAAAAAGACATTTAATTCCTTGTTAGTAATTGTGTATTCTGAAAGATTCATAGAATTATATTGTTTGATAATTGGCGATCATTTTACCGAAAAATTTTAGTTTAAAGCCTCCCCTTAGATAGGGGATAATAAATAAAAAATTTCATTATTAGTCAATCCTATCGGTTTCAAGGAGAGGTAATTAATAATTATTAATTATTAATTATTAATTATTAATTATTAATTGTTGAAATACTTGATTAACTAAACTAACCGGATTGCTATCAAATATAACTTGACTATCTGTTTTCTTTTGAAAAAAATCAATCAATAATTTTATACATTCTGTTGCACCTCCTGTATGAGAAAGAATTCCAATTATTTTTTCCATATCATAAGCAATTGAAAACTCATTTAGAGTTCCCCATCGTCCTCCAATAATAATAGCGGCATCACATTCTGCAACAGAAGATACGTTCCTATACTTAAGACAATATTTTCGCATCTCTTTGTACTTATATTCTTTTGGGATTAAGACAAGACTATCGTATAATTCCAAGGCAGTTCCCATAATTGCTATATGTTGCTCCCGACTATAAGCACCAGAAAATCCTATAGAATATCCACCCATAGCTTTAGCACCTTCAACAGCAGCTAGAGGTATACCTTTGCACGCTCCTGTAATAATAGTGTTTCCTGCTTTGGCAATTTCTTCTCCGATCTTTCTAGCTTTATTTGTAATATCTTCCTCAGTATCTATAGAAGCACCAAAAACACCTATTTTCATAATAGACATCTCCAGAATTTTGTATTGAATAAAAAATTAACAGGAGATTGTAGTGAATTATCAAAATCTTCAAAGTCTCTTAAAGATTATTGAGATGCAGGACTATTAAGAGTATGGGTTGTTGATTGTAAAGCCAGGAGTATTAGAGTTTTTTTATCCAGATTCACTACCACAAACTTATATGGGAAAAACTTTACTTATAGATGCTTTATTTGAGGGATTAGAATTAACTGCAAAATAAGTATTTAACAAAGCCGGAATTCCTACTTTTTTCATGAAAATGTTTAAATAATAAATATTGTACTACATGATTTTAATATACATTTAATTCCCTAATAATTTTTTCTCGTTTTTCTAGAGGAGATTGTGGTAATCTCTTCCCAAGTAAAAATTCCAATTCTGGAGAAATAATTATAGTTCTATTATTCTCTATTCTGAGATGTTGGTTGACCTCTTGCTCCGTTAAAATCTGTTTGTTTATATAAGTTTGTAATAATTTATGAATAATTAGAAAAGAATGATAAATAACTGATGTTAACTTACCTCCGGGAATGTGAATATACTGTTCAATGGTTTATTTTATATAGTATAAATACTTAAGCAAGCTACAGATTTTATACTAATTTTCATGTTACAAATTGAACTGTGGAATGTGGGTAACTTATAGTTACTACATACACTATAAGTTTTACTCATGCCTAGTGACATTAGGTTGAGCTTTTATATAGAATAATAAACATCATCAGTGTAAGCATTCAGCCGTCAGCTATCAGCCATCAGCTATTGCTTTTAGTTTACGATAAAAGCTTTATTAATTGTCTTACTACAAAAGTTAGCTCCCTTGTCCTTAAAGTCATTTGTTAATTTAAACACTGTCCTATATGAGAGAGTCTTGTTGCTGTTAACGCAGTTCCTCCGGAGGAGGCTAGCTGACAGCTAATAGCTGTTTGCGCAGCATTCCCCAGGAAATGCTTACTCATCAGTTTCTTCTCTTACTACAATTTTTTTTATACTCAGAAATGCCACTAAACTTACGAACTTTTTTACAAGCGACAAATCCAGGAAGAACTTTATTTTTAAGAGATAATCCTGAAGAAGATAACAATTATTATATTGATTTTTCTTCGGTGCGGGGAGGTCAAATTATTGAGAATCTACGAGACAATATTACTTTGTTATCGCCAGATGTAGCGACTTGCGAATTATTTACTGGACACATTGGATGTGGAAAGTCTACAGAGTTGCTAAGACTTAAAGCAGAGTTAGAGAGAGAAGGATTTCATGTGGTTTATTTTGACTCTGGGGAATATTTGGAATACCATGATGTGGATATTGCAGATATTTTATTGGCGATCGCTCATAGGGTAATAGAAAGTATTGAGCGATTAGAACTTGAAGAAGCTAGAGGACTTGAAAGATTATTTGAAGGTGCAGTTAAAGTATTACAAAAGGAGTTTGAACTAGAAGAAGTTGAACTGAAACCTCAAATTCCTAATGTTCCTGATGTTGGAATTAAGGCGAATAAAAAGGGATTTAGTCTTTCTTTTGGTATGGGTAAAATTACTGCTAAAGCAAAAGAAAGTTCTGAATTAAGGAAGAAGTTGAGGGAGTATATAGAGCCTCGAATTAGTAATACTATTGAAGCAATTAACAATGAAATTATAGAGCCTTCTATTGAGAAATTGCAACAGCAAGGTAAGAAAGGATTGGTGGTAATTATTGATAATTTGGATCGTATTGAGGATAATAAAAAACCTTGGGGAAGACCTCAACCAGAATATGTCTTTGTAGACCGGGGACAGCAGTTACGTCAGCTAAAATGTCATCTTGTTTATACTATTCCTTTATCATTGCGATTTTCTAATGATTATGGATATCTAACTCAGAGGTTTTTAACAGATCCAAATGTGTTGCCAATGGTATCAATAAAGTTGCGTGATGGTAGTAATTATCGGGAAGGAATTGAATTACTTCAACAGATGGTTTTAGCAAGAGCTTTTCCTGAACTTGAATCAAATAAACGTCTCGAAAAAATTACAGAACTTTTTGATAATCCTAAGACTTTAGAGCTTTTATGTTTTGTTAGTGGTGGTCATATTCGTAACTTATTAAGGTTCCTATTTGACTGTATTCGTCAGGAAAGGAATTTACCTCTTTCAAGTGAGACTTTGAAACAAGTAATTCAAAAAAAGCGCGACCAAATGGTTTTGGCAATTGAACCTTATGAATGGGAATTATTGCGTCAAGTAGTTGAGTCTAAAAAAGTTACGGGAGATGATGGATATAAGATTTTAATTCGGAGTATGTTTGTTTATGAGTATCGTGATGCTGAAGGATCTTGGTTTGATATTAATCCAATTTTAGAAGGTGCGGAAGAGTTGAAGTTATGAATGAATTAAATTTATCTTTTGAGAGTTCTGATAATGAGCGATCGCTTGAAGATATAGTATGGACAATTGAAATGTCTCAGGGACAGTTTTGTTTAATATTAGCTGTATGTGACTCAACTAAGTTGCGCGATAATATGGCAGAAAAATTACAAGAAGTTTGCCCGAATATAGAAGAGATTGTTGTCAAGTCATCTGATACTTTAATCTATCCCCAACTTAAGGATATAAACAGTCAAAAACATCTATCAGCAATTATGATTCGTGGTTTTGAATCAGTTACAAAGATAGATCGAATGTTAATTTCTCTGAATCAAGTAAGAGAAGATTTGTGGAAGTCTTTTAAGTTTCCTATAATTTTATGGATTAATGGGGAAATTTCCAAAAAAATGATTCGACTTACTCCAGATATTGAGAGTTGGGCAAGCATAACTAATTTTAGTAGTTTCTCTAGAAAACAGGTTGATTACCAAGCAGAAAAGGTAGATAGATTTAATCAGAATCAAGGTTCTGAAGATAGCGATGGATTGAAGAATAATAATTTTTTAATTGAGTTGTTTTCGATATTTTCTGTTAAAGTTCTGAGAATTTTTTTCTTGCTTAAATTAAGTAAAGAGTTTTTATTTTCATCTTTTGACAGAAAATTAGCAGTATCTCCCAAGATAGATCAGGGTATAGAACTAGCCAAATCTAGTAATGTAGAAGCACTTATAGCAGCACTTCAGAATCGTGAAGAAGGAATAAAACTAGCCAAATCTGGTAATCTAGAGAAAGCTATATCTGCTTTTAGAAAAGCTTTAGAACTAGATCCTTATATCAATCTTGATATTACGGGAGAAACTCAAGAAACAGATCCAGAATCCTTTGCCAAAAAATTAGCAGCATCTACCAAAAAGATAGATGAGGGTACAAATAGCCAAATATGTAATGTAGAGACACTTATGTTGTCTGATTTCACAAAACCTTCATCTGGTTTTAAACCTGTAGAACTATATCCTAAAATCAAGCTTGATATTAGGGGAGAAACTAAAGAAAAATACCCCCAATTATTGGCCCCAAAATTAGCAGCATCTGCCAATATAGATGAGGGTACAGAACTAGCCAAATTTGGTGATTTAGAGGCAGCTATAGCAGCATTTCAGAATTGTAGTGAAGGAATAAAACTAGCCGAATCTGGTAATGTAGAGAAAGCTATATCTGCTTTTAGAAAAGCTTTAAAACTAGATCCTTATATCAACCTTGATAACACAGGAAAAACTCAAGAAAAAGACCCCCAATCCTTTGCCAAAAAATTAGCAGCATCTGCCAATATAGATGAGGGTACAGAACTAGCCAAATCTGGTAATGTAGAGGCAGCTATATTTTTTTTTAAAAAAGCCTTAGAATTAAATCCTAATGTCCGCCTTGATATCACAGGAGAAACTCAAGAAACAGATCCGGAATCCTTTGCCAAAAAATTAGCAGTACCTCAGAAGATCGAAGAAGGAATAAAACTAGGAAAATCTGGAAAACCTGAAGAAGCAGTAGCCATTTTAAGAGAAGCACTACAATGGGACCCTGAGATTGATATTTATCAGCACTTAAGTCAATTCAATGGTGGGCTAGATCGATGGGCAGATCGAGTTTACAATTCTCTAGAAGAGAAAGAAAAACCAGTTGCTCTGCGTATTTTCTGGGAACTTGTCGAGATAAAAAATGAAATAATTAACCCAGGTAAAGTTAATTACAAATTCAGCGACGCTATTTTAGAAAATTTACCAAATCCAGAGCAATCTCTGGAACTTTTACAGCAAGTGACAAGCAAGTTGGCTGACCCAAAAAATAGGTTAATTGAGATATATAAGTTCTCCTCCAGGGAGACAATTTTATTTATTACATATTCATCCTTGTTGTATGATTGGATAACTTTACAAAAATGGCTCAAAGATTATGAATCTGTAATAGAAATAACACGGGAAATTGAAAGGGTAGCTAAACGTTGGAAAAATCACCAAGCTAATGATGATTGGCTATGGCGAGGAACACAATTAGTGGAAGCGGAAAACTATTTAAAAGAACATGGGCATTTAGGGCTATTAAAAGGTTTTGGTTATAAATTTATTGAAGCTAGCAAAGAATTGAAACAAAAACAAATAGAGGAAGAACGTAGTCGATTAGAAGTTGTCAATAAACAATTGGAAAAATTAAATCAACTTAAAGATGAATTTTTAGCTAATACCTCTCACGAACTCCGAACACCTCTCAACGCTATAATTAACCTGGCGGAATCCATGATAGATTCTCCCACCGATCAACTATCAGAATCCCAGAAAAGCAATTTATCTCTTATTATTTATAGTGGTTCTAGACTAGCTAATCTTATTAACGATATTCTAGATTTTTCCAAACTTAGAAACAAAGATATTCAACTTCAACAGAAATCAATTGGTGTCAAAGAAATCACTGAAATAGTTCTTACCCTAAATCAACCTTCAGTGAAAAATAGCGCCTTGAAACTGATTAATTCTATTGATAATAATTTACCCCCCGTATATGCTGATGAAAATCGTCTTCAACAAATTCTATTCAACCTTATTGGTAATGCCATTAAATTCACTGAACGGGGTAAAATCGAAGTATCGGCAAAATTAGTTTCTGAGAAAAATCAGAGACAATTAGCCATTAGTATTTCTGACACAGGTATTGGTATTTCAGAAGATAAATTAGACAGTATTTTTGAATCTTTTGAACAAGCAGATGGAACTATCTCCCGTGAATATAGGGGAACAGGTTTAGGTTTAGCAATTACGAAACAACTTGTTGAATTACACGGTGGCAAAATTGTTGTAGAATCAGTGCTTGGAAAAGGTTCTTGCTTTACCTTTACTTTGCCTGTGTCTGAGAAACCAGCAGAAAAAATAGAGACTTCACCAATTTTATCTCCAGTCGTACAGACAACTGATATAAATCCTGAAGTTGATGCAGATAATCGAGACGTCACGTTAGCAAAAAAACATGGAGAATGCAGCAAAAATAATTCGGCAAAAATTCTAATTGTTGACGACGATCTTGTGAATTTAGAAGTGCTTGATAAGCATCTTTCTAATAATAATTATTCTGTTAATCGAGCTGACAATGGACGAGAAGCATTACAAATTCTGGAGAAAGGTTTCCAACCAGATCTAATTTTACTTGACATAATGATGCCAGGAATGACAGGTTTTGAAGTTTGTCAAAAAATCCGAGAGAAGTTATCTCCTAATGAACTCCCTATTATTTTTCTTACTGCCAAAAATCAAATTTCTGACTTAGTAAAAGGTTACAATGTAGGAGGAAATGATTTTATAACTAAACCTTTTTCTAAAGGCGAATTATTAGCACGAATCAAAACTCATATTAGTTTAAAAAAGAAAAATCAGGAAGTTCAAGAGCAGCGTCTACGAGCTGAAATTGCTGAAATTGAAACATTAATTTCCTTATCTCAAGCTCGTCTATTATCTGATGATTGGTTAGGTTCTTTGGATGCTGTTTTTCAAGCGGGTAAAAAGTTACAAAATGTGCAAGTTCTACCCGATCTGAAAATGAAAGTAACTTGCCAACTTAGACAAGTAGTTGACAACATCTCAGAGAAAAATAGTTTCCAATTTCATACAGCTAAAGTTAACAAAATTATCTTTAGTCCAGATGGTAAAACTTTAGCTTCAGCTAGCAATGATGGTACAGTCAAACTCTGCCGATTAGATGATAGTTCAATAGTTACTCTTGAAGGTCATAATAATCCAGTGACTAGCGTTAGTTTCAGTTTCGATAGTCAAATATTAGCTTCTGCAAGTCAAGACAATACAGTAAAACTCTGGGGATTAGATGGTACTGAACTAGGAACTTTTGAAAATAAGGGAAATAAAGTAATTTTTTCTCCTAATGAACAAATATTAGCTTCTACTAGGGAAGGAACAATAAAGTTTTGGCAAATAGATGGTACGAAATTGCAAGTTATCCCTGATTTAAGAGTAATTGAAGACTTAAGTTTTAGTTCGTTGGAACAGATTTTAGTTTGTGCTACTGAAGAGGGTATTAAACTGTGTCAATTAAACAATCCTGATATTCTAAGCATTCATTCCGATCAAGATTGGGTAACAAGTATTAGCTTTAGTTCTAATGGAAAAAGTTTAGTTTCTGCCAATCAAGATGGTGTAATAAAACTCTGGCATTGCAATGATGGTAAATTAGAAAAACGGAAAAGTTTTGCAGCATATAAAGAGCCAATAACTAGCTTGATAATTAGTCCTAATGGCGATAAATTTGCCTCAAGCAGCGAAGATAGAAAAGTTAAAATATGGGATTTACAAGGCAATATAATTAATATGTTTAGAGGTCACAGAGACAAAATTACAAGTCTTTGTTTCCATCCCAATAATCAAATTATAGCTTCTGCTGATAATAGTGGTGCAGTAAAATTATGGAGTTTAAGAAATAACAAACCACCAACTTTTTGTAATCATAATAGCAAAATTACAACTGTTAAATTTAGTCCTGATGGTAAAACTCTGGCTTCTGCTGATGAATATGGCAATATAAAATTATGGCAAACAGATGGAACAGAACTTGAAAGCTCTCAAACTTACAATAAAAAAATAACCGCTCTTAGTTTTCATCCAAATAGCGAAATTCTTGCTTTTAGTGATGATGATGGTAATGTTGATTTTTTATCATTAAATAATAGTGAAATACCATTATCTATACTTCAAGATTTCGGAATTACTAGCTTAAATTATTTTGGTTCTGATGGTAAATTTATAGCCTTGACTCAAGAGAATGGTAATCTTGAAATTTTTGACCTAGATGGTAACTCATTAGCTGTCGGCAGAAATGGCGATCGAATTATTAGTATGGATGTTAGTTCCGATAGTCATACTTTAGCCACTGTTGGTGCAGATAATAAAATAAAAATCTGGGATTTCACAAACAATAAACTATTAGAAAAATTCTCTTTTTCAACTAACAGTAGTGTGACTAAAATTCGCTTTAGTCCTAATGGAGAAATTCTAGCTTCAGCTAGTGAAGATTGTACTATCAAACTTTGGAATCTTAATGGTGAAGAATTAGCAATTTTCAAAGGACACAGCAAAGCTATTACTAGCATTAGCTTTAGTCCTGACAGTCAAATTTTAGCCTCTGGTAGTAATGATAATACCATCAAATTGTGGAGCCTTATTAATGAGACTGAAATATATACGTTACAAGAGCATACCCAACCGATTACAAGTATAGATTTTAGTCCAGATAGTCAAACTTTAGCTTCTGCAAGTAATGATAAGAAAGTAATTCTGTGGAATTTGAATCTTGATGATTTACTACGTCGTGCTGATGAATGGTTATATCATGTCCGGTAGCATCGGTCTTGTATAGAGAAGGTAAGGAAGAAGGAAGAAGGAAGAAGGAAGAAGCTTTAAGAGAAGGAAAAATTTTACTTATATGGCAGTAGATATTTTCCCAACTTTTACACGGGACTATACCAACGGACATGATATTACCTAAGCATTTCAACTTACATCCGCACGACAATAAGTACATGAAGAGAGGAAATTGACCACTATAAACTTTCTTATTACTTATTACTTATTACTTATTACTTTTTAAGCTATATTTCAGTAAAATGTTTAAATAATAAATGATGAATAAATTGATAGCGATCGCCTACCCTTTGCAATAATAAACGACTCGCAGCATAATTGAGAAAACGACGATAATTCCAGGGAATATGGCCATTAAAAAATAGAATAATCCGCAGCACCAATTTTTTTAATCCCGGTAAACCAAATAACATCCCAATAATTACACCTCCAATAGCACCACTAATTAACCCTAGATATAAATCTAAGTCTAAAATTAAAGTAAAAATAAACCCAAAAATAAACCCCCAAAATAACACACTAATCAAATTAACCATTAACTGATATGTTTGTAACTCGCCATTAGCATCTAACCAAGCTGGCCGTAGTTTTTCTATTGTAAATTCCTGACTGTTATCTGTGGCCATTCGTTTTGCTAGCCATGCTAACCATCGTCTTGTATGTTCCGGCAGTGGTTCGCGGCCCCTAGAATACCAATTATAATTATTCTCTCGCCCTAATTGACGACGAATATAAGCATTTAATAAATATTTTTCTCTTCCCTGCTGAGAAGTAATTCTTCTCCAAGCAGCAATTAAAATTTCCTCATAAGCTAAAGTCATCATACTTAACATTAATGGTATTTCAGCTAAGTTTAATAATTCTGGTTCATCCTGAAGATAATGCCAAAGTTCTCTGCTACTAGCTGCTAATAAATAATCTTGAATCTGACCTGTGGTTAAAGGCTGTAATAATACAGCAGCATTTAATTTAAACTTAGTCCGACAATTTTTATAAGCGGTAAAACTACTGCAAATAACTAAGTCCTTTGGTTGCAAATATACTGATAATTTATTAATTTCTTCTAAGCAATTTTTAGATAATTCTGGAGATACTCGATCAAATCCATCTATTAGAAGTGACAATTGTTGATTTTCTAACCAATCTCTAATGACCTTTTTGGGTATCTTGTACTTAAATTTAATTTGATTCACTAACCAATCTGAAATATCTTGATTTTTATTTTGCCATGTCGAAAGGTCTAATAATACTGGGATTGATGTTTGTGGTTCTTTTTCCGCCCGAATTACTAGCTTTCTAGCTAATTCTAGTAAAGTTGTAGTTTTTCCACCCCCAGGATTTCCTAATATAAGTAATTTTCCTTTCATTCTGTCAAAAACTTGGATAATACTTATTTTTTCTGGTAGTTGAAAACTAGGACGCTTTCCTACTTTTACTTCTATATCCCAAGAACGTTTTAACTGTTGGGGGGGTCGCTGACGAACAAGATTAACTATCACTGCATGGTGTAGAGACTGCGATCGCAGTTGCAGAACTTCTCTTTTAACTGTATTTAATAGTTTATCGCGATTTCTTTGCACCTTCGTATATTTTGTGAGATGATTTAGTTAGCTGTTATCTTATACCGTTTCACGGAAGTCAAATTCGTTAACACCCTTGGTATTAGAGGCTCAAAACTTTGAAAATACAGTAATTTCACCGAAATTATTTCACATCTAAGATTTGAAACTATTTGTGACATCTCTAAAGTGAATTGGTATTAATTTAACTATATTTAAACTAGTATTCAGCAGGAAATGCTTACATATTTATAGCTATTTTATCGTTAAAATATTAACAGCATATATCTGTCTTAATAGCTGATAGTGATACTTGTGATAAAAATGCAAATTAGCTAAGAAAGTGAACATAAAATCTAGTTGATAAAGGAGGAAAAATTATGTCGTTCAACATGGGACAATCGATCCTTATAGGAATAATTGGCCTTGCTAGTTCTACATCTGTTGCTTATTTCACAATTCAGTCTGGTTCGTCACAATTTTCTACTAATTTTTTACAGACACAAAAATTGGATAGTAACCTAATTTCAGTGGTTCCTAAACATCAATTAAAATCTTCATCTTCAACTTCTAATTCCTCAGATTTAGTTAGTCAAAATTCTAGTCCAGTTGTGATTACACCACCAACATCGGGGTGTAAAATTAGTATGGCCATAGTAGACGATCCTAAACCACCTCTAAATGTTCGTAGCAGTCCAGAAGTTAGAGAAGGCAATAAAGTTGCCCAACTTAACAATAATACCTTTGTTTCTGTCGCAGATGAAAAATCTGGCTGGCTACAAATTACTGAACCAGTTATAGGTTGGGTTGCTAAGAACCGGACTCGTAGTACTTGTCAGAGAGTAGATAAGACTATTACTTTTTCTCCAGAAAGTGACACAGCTATTGTTAGAGGGGAGATGATTGGTACTGGTAATCATAACTATCGGGTCAGGATGATCCAGGGTCAGACCATGACTATCAAAAATTTTGGGGATGTATTTCCGGCTATTATTAGTCCTGATGGCCAACTTATGGCAAGGGAACCTAATATTAAAGGTAATGAAAATGAATGGACAGATACTGTGCCTATTAGTGGAGTATATACTTTAGAATTAGATTCTAATTTCCGTGGATTTGAATATGAATTTTTAGTAGAAATTAAAGAAAATAGGCAATAGTTCAACAATTAATAATTAATAATTAATAATTAATAATTAGGGCTTGTTGATTAAATATCAAAGCACTGCTAAATAAAGGTTTTAGCCTTTTTGGTGTCGAACAAAGTGCCTGGTTTCAAGTCTAAAAGGCTCAAAAAGGACCGTATTTTAGGCTCATAGTTGGGCAGAACAATCTTGGGATAATTTTTCCGACTACCTCCTCTATAATTCCCCGTTCTTCCTGTCTTCCCCTCCCCTCCTGGGAGGGGCTAGGGGTGGGTTCTCCTGGGAGGGGCTAGGGGTGGGTTCTCCTGGGAGGGGCTAGGGGTGGGTTCTCCTGGGAGGGGCTAGGGGTGGGTTCTCCTGGGAGGGGCTAGGGGTGGGTTCTCCTGGGAGGGGCTAGGGGTGG
>JAAHGF010000070.1 GCA_010672585.1 Okeania sp. SIO1I7
GGAGCGACTGTAAGACCATCTGAGAGTAAATCTCGGAAGGCGGGTGCTATGAAACAGAAAGCCCCTAACAGTGATGCCAGGGAATCCCGCGCTGTCTCGTGTATAGCAGCGTCGGGAGGATGTCAATTCAGTGTGTTTTCAATATACCTTCATTTGTTTTGTTAGAAAAAATCTTATATAAAAATGTTAGTTTTATATGAACTTTTATATGAAAATGTTAGCTTTATATGAACTTTTATATGAAAATATTAGTTTTATATGAACTTTTATATGAATTTTTTTGCTTGCTTTTCTATTGGTTGGAGTTTATTCTAATTATTAGAAGAGCTAGAGATTGATTATTATTCTGGTAGTACTGTTTCACTTTTAGATACAGAAAGAAATGCCATTGATAAGTTCTCTTATGTAGGTATTGTTGGATTTTAATTGTTTTTTTATCTAGTTTAAAATCTTCATTGATGAACTACTGTTTATTGTTTATTGAATATGGAAAATCCTAAATTTAGAATTTATCCCTCCATAGGAATTGCACGTCTGGGAAATGGTCCTGCTGAAAAAGACCAGGTCATCTTCAGCCCAGAAATCCCATGGGCAAATCTGTTTGAAACAGAAAATGAATATTTGACCGATAAAGGGGAGATCAAAAAACAAGCCCAGCGGTTTTACATTTATCAATGTGATGAAACTGGCAACCCAATTAAGAAGATTGAAGAAAAGGAATATGATATTGAGTGGACTGCAGAAGTCGCCAATAAGAAGCCTTTTTGGTACAATTTCAACAACAGCTTAGATCTTTCTATTCAGTTGGAAAACCACCAAAACCTCAGTCCTAATTTTTACGATGAACGCATTGCTCCCGCCATCAGCACCACATACCGCAACCCCAATGTCCTGAATGAAGGTCTGCGCAAATCTGGAGGAGAAAATTTCCGGAAGGAGTTGGTAAACAGTCCTCCCCCGGTTACAGTTTCTTCATCTTCCACCCGGAAGGAGATTTGCGGTATGTTCCCTTATCCACATTCTCCAAAAGCTGACGGAGCCAAAATCAGTAAAATTGCTGCAAAATTGAAGAAGTCTTCTGTGAATGTGAAATTGGGTACAGTTGAATACGATGAAGGAACACTGATTTTTTATGGAGCAGACGGCACTTCAGCCTCTTTGAATCCTTCCGATCTGAACACTGATTTTGCCGATAACTCCAATTGGTACGATGATATTTGTGATGGTATCATCACGGCTAAAATCACCCACAAAACCACGAAAGAAAGCTATTATTTGACTGATGCCAAATCCGCTGCCTGGATTGCAACCACACCGCCAGATTACGCTCCCCAAATCCAGCCCCTTTCTAACCTTTTCGACCTGATAGTAGGGGCGGCAGACGAGACATTTACTCCTGAACTGAGCCTGGTATTCCCTTTGCTATATCGCCTCTACCGCATGCAATGGGTCAATGCGAGTGATTTCCTCGCCCCTTCTTTCCGGGAAACGATCGATCAACTCTATGCTCAGAACAAATTTCATTGCATTTATTCCAACAGCCCAGAATGTAAGGCGGTTCGCGAAGAAATTTTTAATCTGTTTCGGAATCCTATCTACAATTACGACAATGAACCAGTCATTCCTAGCAACCAAAAGACAGACCTCACCCAGTTGGGTACTGAAACAGAACAACTGAAATATCCAACTTATCCTGGGGACGGAATCAATTATCCAGGCAGTCCAGCTCAGTGGTTTGCCATACCTCCTTTTCTCTACGAACAATTGAAACAATGGAAAGACGGTAACTTTACCACTCCACCCGATTTCAATTTTAAGGATATGGACGAAATGGGCTGTTTTTACCAACGTCAATTTCTTGAAGCAGCCGAAGATTCTGCCAAGAGTGCTTTACTGATGACCAGGGCTGTGCTGGAAACCCTGTATGGAGGCGGTTTCCACCCTGGAGTAGAGCTTACCTGGCCTATGCGCCATAATCAGATGTATGGTGAAAACCGTCCCGTCTATGAATTTGTAAACGAGGACAAAGGCTACAACTATGGATTTTATGGTTTATGGGAAGTTCGCATCAATGCCGCCAGTCCAGAACGCAAAAAAGAGATTTTCTACAATGATTTTGGATATGAAATGGTCGCCTATGACATCCAGGAATCTCTTGACCCATCGAATCCCAAGCATTGGATCTGGGAAGCCACTCCTGGAGACCTGACTAAATGGATGGGAATTCCTTGGCAATCAGATGCAGGAAGTTGTCAGACTGTATTCATCGATATGCAGTATCCAGTACCTGCTTGGTGGGCAGCCAATTTACCTGTTACCATATTGACTGCTGAAAGCCTCAAAAAAGTCCAGGATCAAAGTCTCCTTCCGGAAACCCGCCAATATATTTACGCCAACCGTTTGCCTTGGCTTCATAGCGCCGATACTGGATTCGTAGGTTATCACGCTGAAGCTGGCTACCAGAATGGGTTGATTGCCATGGTATATAAATGGAAAAGCGTTGGTATGGTAACAGGTCGAAAGTCTGGCGTGAGTCCTGAGCTGGAAATTCCTGATATCGTCTATGTAGCTTACGACGGAAAAGGTGGTATTCATTAGATGGGTTCGATCCATAGTGATGTTGTTATCATTGGTGGAGGAATCGCCGGGTTGTGTCTTTCTGTGCTTTTGCAAAGAAAGGGGATTGAATATTTCCTTGTGACAAGAGAAATGCAGCAGAAAGTCATGGCGCTGGCGGAAACTCTGCCACCTTCTGCATTGGCGATGATACAGCAACTTGGGTTGCGGGAGGTTTTTGAGGAAAGTGCCCTGGAAAAAACTTTAGGATATCATTCCCTATGGGGAAGTTCTCAGGTTCAGGACGTCAATTTTTATTTCCAGCACCCCTATAATTATGGTTTGAAACTGGACAAACAGTTATTACTGAACAAATTGGAGGGCTGTTTGGAAAGTCACAGGAGTGTGGAGTGCAAGGATTGGTCTTGGGAGGAAGAGGACCGATGTATTCGGGTAAATTCAGCAGAAAAGTCTTTTGATCTATACGGGCAGATTTTTGTGGATGCTACGGGAAGGAAGAAAGCTCTATTGAGGAGACTGGGAATTGGCAGTACGGTGCATGACCAACAGATCGCTTTCAGTTGTCATCTTCCTCGTATCCGACACCCTAAAATCAAGCATGGAGTATTTACGGAAGTATTTGAAGGTGGATGGGGAATTGTATCCAGTTTGGATCAAAGGACTAATGTGATGACACTTTATGCTGAAAAGGGTAGCCCTCAAGGTTTGAAAATGCGGGAATATGATCATTGGCAAACTTTGCTTTCCGAAACACAGATATTGCAAGCTTTTCTGGCTGATGAAGTTTGGTCTCCGGTCTTTGTATCGGCTGCCAATTCGATTTGCAGTAATGAAATTGCTGGTTCGGACTGGTTGGCTTTGGGCGATGCGGCGATCGCTTTCGACCCCTTGTCTTCACATGGGATTACCAATGCGGTATACACTGCCTGGCAAGCGGCGGAGGCTATTGAAGAGCGATTGTGCAGCGATTCGGATTTTGCATTGGGAGTCTATTCTGAAAAGTTGCGGAAAATTTTTGGGGCTTATCTGGCCACACGGCAGAGGTTTCACAATCATGTGGTATAGAAATCAATGAACTGACTCAGGTTTTTTCCCGTAATATCATGTCCGCGTTGGGTGGGGTTTGGGAATTTGTATGAGTTGCAAGTTGAGTGATTTTTTGGTGGTGGCGATCGCTCCAACAAAGCGGGCAAAAGAGTCATGGTGGACTAATTGCACGCTTTGTTTGTTTTTGGTGTCGTAGAGACCAAACCCCAATAATTTAAAGAATGCTAGTCTACTTTTATTTGTCTTCTCTGAAAAAGGTTGATTTAGGGGGATTGACAAAAGTTATTTTATGTAGTAAAGCTTAAAAAACATATATGTATTGGGTTACAAAAAAAATATTTAGGGGTTGACATAGACTTAAGTTGGAGATAATTTGGAGATATACGACTTCACTTCAACGTTTGCGGATCCTTGCTTTTAACATCATTTGAGCGAGAGTTGTTGGTTGGGTTTAGTAGTGGAGAAATCCCACTTTTTACGAGGATATTCTGCTTTTGGTTGGTTTGAGCAATTGCTTGCGCTCAATAAGATGCTTTGAGGTCAGTCGTTCGGGTTTACCCAGAAGAGTAAAATTAGGATTAAAGGAGAACACACATGAAATATAGCGAATTCGATAAAATAACAGAAGACGTGAGAGAATCCAATAAAGTCACAGAACAATGTCGGCGTCACTACGACCAAAAGACTTTCGATAAAGAGATCGGAAAGCTTAGTGTGGAAATATGCTACAATTCAGTTCAGTATTACACATATTTGTGCGGGATTTTTAAAGTAGTCCCAAAAAGTCTGACTAACAATGACGTTATCCAGTACTTTTTCATCGAAGGCAAAACTAACCGCATCGAAAATATGGATCAACTAAAAGGCTTAACTGCAGGATTTGCCCTGATATTTACTGGAGTCAATTCATTGGGCCAGCCTAATCAAGAATATGTCGCGCATGCCATGGTTACATCCGGTTCTTCAAAGGCAATGGGTTCAAATAATGGGTTTATTGTCGGACCGGCTAATTGGACGGAATTGGATCTTCAGGATTATGTCGAATTTGATGCTAAGGGAGTCGCAAAAAGCAAAAAAAATCAAGACATTTTCGGCTATGTATGTACGACCAAATTATGTTACTTGGAATGTAAAAACCAGGGAGGCTGTAGGTGTGCAATATCCTGATACTGTCAAAGTAACTTTGTCGAGTGCTTGTAGAAAGAGAGTATGACAGCTAAGTTATCTCGGCTGCAATACCTACATCGTCATAAAAAGGTTGGCTCTGCTAACTGGAAAAGAGCGCAACTAAAGATAGCGAGGCTCCATAGACGAGTGGCCTCTATCCGCAAAGATGCACTTCATAAATTGACAACATATCTAGCTAAAAACCACAGCGTTGTTGCTCAAGCGAAGATTTGAATGTTCGCGGTATGTTTCGCTGCGCGACATAAAAAGCTAATCATAGGCTGGCTAAATCAGTTAGCAGATAGTGATTTTATGAGTTTAGAAGACAGCTTGGATATAAGTGCGAATGGTACGGTTCAGAGTTAGTAGTAGTTGACAGTTTTTTTTCATCATCAAAAACTTGCTCACACTGCGGTCACGTTCAAGATATGCCATTAAATTTCAGAACTTATGACTGCCTCGATGGTGGGTTTTCAATCTTATTGAGATTTAAACGCCAGTATAAATTTAAGAAATGTGGTCGGGCAAGACCCGTGAATGCCTGTGGAGGTCCTGCTGCCGACAGTTCCGGTAGAAGCAGGAAGTAAACAGTGAAATGTCACATTATGCGGTGCGACCCCGCGTCGCCGACAGGCGCAAGCGGTCAGACCCCGCGCCGGCGATAGGCGCAAGGGAATGCTGACCAAGAGAGACGTTTTATATCGGTTTTATGAAGCAGCACTGTAAGTGGTTCGCCATGAAAATTACGATCTCTTAAGTTTTGCAATGCTTCTGATAATTCAGCGGTCTGTTGTTCTACGCGAATTTCTAATTCCTGGGCAAGTTCTTGGAGAGCAATTTCCGCACGTTTGCGTTCAGCAATTTCCTGTTGCAATTGTATATTTTGTTTATCTAGTTCTGCCTCAGCTCGTTCACGACTTTCTTCACTTAAGATAAACCACGAAATCCCTATAGCAATAGGTAAGAGTAGGGAAAAGAAAACTATTTCAATGACACCCGCTACAACTTGCTTGGTTTGACTTGAGATTCCCCATAACTGTTCTATCTGTAGATAATAAAGTAATCCCAAAAATGCAGCTAGAATGCCTGCAATAGAAAGAAAGATTCCCAAAAATTTGATAATTCTTTGACCTAGTAGAGGTGAAGTTTTGCTCCTAATTAGTTTCTGGCTAAAGCTATTTTTATCCTCAGCAATTTCAGGTGTTTCTTTCTTACATTGATCGTCACAGCGAGCATCTAAACTACAGCATAGTGAGCAAATATATCCGTCATAAACAGGACAAAATGCCATATCTTGGGCTTCATAGCTTTCAGTACAAATAGAGCAGGTTAGTAAAGAGTCGCTGAGGTTAAGAGTCCGGACGGTGTTTTGTCGGGCAATGTAATATTTACCTTTGGTAGCTATGGCTATGATTGGAGATAGACAGAATGCAACAGTAAGAGCGATAAAGGGGGATATGCTTGTAGGAAAGGGCCAAAGAACCCAACAAATGCCATAATGGCAACAACCGAAGCGATCGCCATTGCACCAAAGCCTACGGGATTAATGTTATAGAGGTAAGCGCGTTTAAATTCAATGTAAGAAGGACTGAGTTTGAGGGGTTTATTTACGACTAGATCGGCGACTATCGCTCCTATCCAGGCAATGACAACATTAGAATAGAGACCCAAAATAGATTCTAAAGTTTCAAATATTCCTAGTTCCATTAATAACAGAGCGATCGCTACATTGAAAATTAACCAAACTACTCTACCTGGGTGAGAATGGGTGAGGCGAGAGAAAAAGTTAGACCAAGGGAGAGACCCTGCATAAGCATTGGTGACGTTAATTTTGATTTGGGAAATTATTACAAATGGTGAGCCTCAATTTATCCCTGAGATTGTAAGTAAAGCTTATGAATGCTTGAAGACTGAAAAAGCTAAACGTCAAAATATGAAAATGGGCAAAATTAAATCTCGCTATAGCAAAACAGTTAGAAACTCATACACTTCATTCGGTTGTCCTTATTGTGATGCAATATTTGGAAATCATTTTTATTTTCAGGAAATTTGCAATCTTAAGCATGAAGATGTTCAATATATTGATTTTGAAACAACTGTTAATATCTCTTCTGAAAAACTAAATATTCCTCATTGGTGCTATTCTCTAACTAAATATTTTTGTTGCAACTACTAAGTTAGATTTACTTAACTCATATAAATATGACTAAATTACCAGAAAAAGTATATATTGTTGGAGCTGGACCCGGAAGTAAAGAATATTTGACTGTCAAAGCACATTCCCTAATTACTCAAGGGGAAGTCTTAATTTATGATGCTTTAGTTGATGACTCAATTCTACAATTAGCACCAGAAAGTTGTTTAAAAATAGAGATGGGTAAACGTGGTGGTAAACCTAGTATGTCTCAGTCAGAAATTAATAGCTTGTTAGTAGAAAAATGTCGTTTAGGCAAACAAGTAATTAGATTAAAAGGAGGAGATCCTTTTATTTTTGGTCGTGCTGCTTCAGAAATTCAAGCATTAATTGAAGCTGGTTGTGAATTTGAAGTTATACCAGGAATTTCTTCTGTATTAGCTGCACCTTTATTGGCAAATATTCCTTTAACAGATGCAGTTATGAGTAGAGCTTTTGTCGTCTTGACTGCTCACGATATAGAAGCATTAGACTGGGAAAGAATTTCTCAGATTGAAACTTTAGTAATTTTAATGGGGGCACGAAATTTAGATGAAATTGTACATCAGTTATTAAGACATAAAAGAACATCTCAAACTCCTGTGGCAATTATTCAAAATTGTGCAACTTCAAAACAACAAATTTGGATTGGTAGTTTGGGGGATATTGTTCAACAAACATACACTGAATATTTGTCCCCTTGTGTGATAATAGTAGGAGAAGTAGTCAGATTACGAGATTATTTAAAATCTCCAAATAATATGGTTAGAGAAAATTCAGTAGCAAAAGCTGAAATAGCGCCTTTAGCAAATAAAACTGTTTTAGTGACTCGTGCAGCAGGTCAGTCTAGTAAATTTAGCGATCGCCTACAAAAAGCAGGGGCGAAAGTAATTGAAATGCCAGCTTTAGTTATTACTCCTCCTTCAAGTTGGCATGATTTAGATGTGGCTATTAATAATATAGATAGTTTTGATTGGTTAATTTTGACTTCTACAAATGGGGTAGATTACTTTTTTGAAAGGTTGGCAGAGAAAGGTAAAGATAGTCGTGCTTTATCTGGTGTAAAAATAGCAGTTGTGGGTAAAAAAACGGCAGGAAGTTTGAATGGTCGTGGTTTGAAACCAGATTTTATTCCACCTAATTTTGTTGCTGATTCTTTAGTGGTAAATTTCCCAGAAAATTTGAGTGGAAAAAAGGTTTTATTTCCCAGGGTAGAGACTGGTGGTAGGGAAGTATTAGTGAATGAGTTAAATAGTAAAGGTGCGGAGGTAATAGAAGTAGCTGCTTATGAGTCTAGTTGTCCAGAAAATATTCTACCAGAAGCTTTATTCGCACTACAAAATCGTCAGATAGATATTATGACTTTTGCTAGTTCTAAAACAGTGCGAAATTTTTGTTATTTAACGACTGAAAATCAAGATAATTTACCGCAAAATTGGTTAGAAAATATTTGTATTGCTTCTATCGGACCTCAAACTTCTCAAAGTTGTCAAAGTTTGTTAGGTAGGGTAGATGTGGAAGCTGAAGAATATACTTTGGAGGGGTTGACTGAAGCTATTATTAAGTGGGTTGGTTGTTGTGCGACTCGTTAGGTCGAAACCGCTTTAAAGCAGGGGATGACCTGGGTTTGGCCTTCTAAAGGGTCAAATTATAACTGTAGAGAGTTTCTAGGTTAAAGTCCTAGCATCGAGATGTTTCGATTGACTCCATTATCCCTATCCTATTTCATCAACTCCTCAGATGGGGATACTACCGTGCATGGAAGGAAAAAGCACACAGTAAACAAATACTGGGGAATAGACAAAGGGCAAGGATGGGTATTTATTACTCCGGATGGAAAACAACTCCGAAGACACAAAGACACTCCCATAAAAAGAGTTGTAAGACTCAAAGGGGAAAAGTTACCTTATGATGGGGACTGGACTTACTGGACACAACGACTCTCTAATTACACAACAGTAAAAAGAGAAGTCACAATGCTGATGAAAAAACAGAAAGGCAAATGCCCCTCTGTAAACAATACTTTACCAGTGAAGATAACCTAGAAATAGACCATATAGTGCCACAATCATTAGGTGGTAAAAACAATATGGCCAATAAACAACTGGTACATATAGCAATGTGCACTGGCATATTTACAAATTACAAGAACTGTCCAATAGCTAAAAGTCTTATACTATCGGTTTTTTATTCCTCCTGTTGCCTGTTGCCAGATGAGCTGTTGCCTGCGCACAGCGCTATAATTATTGTCATCATAGCAAAACTGCCTCTGACGGCAGCCGTGAACGCAAGAAAACTAACTAGGAGGAGCCGGATGAAGGGGAACTTTCATGTCCGGTTCTGAAGGAGAGTTTGAGATAGGGATATCTCATTCGACTCTAACAAAGTCAAAAGTCAAAAGTCAAAAGTTAAAAGTTAAAAGTAAGAAAAAAGGAATTCAAAGTCAAAAGTCAAAAGTCAAAAGTTAAAAGTAATAAAATCTAACTCCTAATTCCTACCCTCACTCATAAGACTTTTTCAGCAAAACCTAATTAGTATATAAAGACTAAAAGATATTGAGTTTCTTAGGAAAGGGATATTAATTAGGGTCTGCTGAAAAAATTGGTTGGTGGGGGTAGGACACGGAGAGGCACCAGACGCGGAGATGGGGGGAACAGGCAACAGTTTCGGCCATTTTATGTGAAGAAATTTTCTTGAATTTCAGCAGAAAATTTCAGTAAATTGATGCAAAACTAGCTAATAACTAGGATATAAATTGAATCTGAAAAGCTCCTAAGTCTTAGCTATCCTGACTTTTAGCTTTATGAGCGCCAGCCCTAATTATACCAAGCGTGATAAATATTTGTTACAAATGGTAGAAGTAAGAAAGAAGGAAGAGGGAAGAAGGAAGAAGAGGTAAATATTGAAAAAAATGGAAAAAAGATAGAGATAACTATCTTAAATGAACTGGAGCAGCTATTTTTAAGCATATCCGATCAATATCTACCTTTTTGTAGCATTCTTTTTTCAAATCGGTATTATTGAGTAAACATTTCCTGCGGAATCTAGAAGCAAACAGATGGATGAACGTAATAACTTACTAAGATTAGCCGATCGCCTCTTTCTTTCGGTGCGATAATGAGTTAATAACTCATAGCTGATAGCTGATAGCTGACCGCTGAACGCTTACATTATTGAACTGCTATTTTATCTTTTAAATTAGCTAAATTGTATGTGATATAAAATCCGGCTTATACAGTTATCGCACTTTCTACTTCCATTCAATGCAGACACAAAATGCCGGAATATCCCCAGATAATTCCCACTCTCATCCTTTCTTCCTACTGATTCCTGACTCCTGAGGACTGACTCCTCTCATCATAAAACTTGAAGTAGCGTAAAAATATCCAAGTCAATGTACAACCTAATATATAGTACAAAAAATCCCACCAAACAAAAGTATTTCCTAACAGCAGTCTGCCAATTAAAGTTGCTCGAATAGTTTGTAAAAAAGGTGGTTTCCATAACTGCATAAATTCTATAAAACAGGTGACAATAAATACCCAAAAAGCCACTAAACCAGGTTTAAGTCGAGGTCGAAGAAAAATAACTAAAAAAATCCAGAATGCTTCATAAAAAATTGAACTAAAAGAATTATTTAGCCATTCTGAAAATAGTCCTTCATAAAATTTAGTTGCAAAACCTAAAATTACAGTAAATATCAAACAAACTATAATTTTAATTCTATATCTTTTCATCTTTTGATAAAAATTATAAGTTGTAAGTTTAACAAATTTCTTCTACAATCCCACTCCTTAACTCTAAAAAAACTAAAACAATTAAGTTCAATACCCTGGTTAAGAAGTAAAACTTATTCCTTAGTTATATAGCATTTCTCAGGTTAGTGAGGTACACTCTTGCCTTTACTTCACTATTGCCTTCCGGAGCTGTTGCCTTCCGGAGCTGTTGCCTAGAGTTTTGTACCTCACGCTTTTTGGGAATTGCTATATAAGTTACCATTACTGTATTTGACTTATACCAATTTGATAAATGTTTGCTATAAATAGTGAGACTTTTCATAGTAGTCAGGAGTCAGAATAAATAACTTAAATATAACGCTACGCAAATACCTTAGGACATTCTTCTGTTTCCTATTCCCTATTCCCTTTTCCCTTACAACCCAAATTTATTGTCAAACACCAAAAGACGTAGTGCTATATCATTTATTAGTCTGAGTATCCCTTTTTAATCAAAGAGATATCCGAACAATAATCTTTTAAGTCCCATTATTATTCTAAACATTCTTTTTTGAAGCTTGGTATTATGAAATAGCTCAAACAACGGAATGAATATCAATAATAAAAGTTCTTTCTTTTTGCTTCTCCCCTCTCCCCTCTCCCCTCTTCCTTCTACTATATTAATATGGTGAAGGTATACAAGAATAAGTAAACAGCCACCTAGTATAACCTTGTTGATAAGCATCAAGATAAATTAACTGTTCTCTTAATTCTTCTAACCCTAATTTATTCATACCTGCTTCTGGAAATTCATTCATCCCTATTTTTGCCGTCAAACAACCATCTTTAAACGCAATAGCTTGTAGCTCATGTTCATTCTGATTAATACTTATGTACTCGCCTAAATCAATTTCAAATTGAGTATAGCCTTGTAGATAAGCATCTGCATAAATGTTATTTTCAATTGTTTCTAATATGTTTAATTTTTCAAATTCTGCTTCTATAGATGGCTCTAAACCAGATTTAGACCTTTGATAACCATCAATAAATCCCTTGATCTCTAGTTTTTTTCTCAGCTCTGGAGAAATAATATTACTTCTAATTTCTCCAGCAAAAACCAGGGAATTTAAAACTATTACAGAACCTAAAAGTAGAAAAATTTTTGTGACAATAATAAATAATTTATATAATCTTTTTTGCATTTTTTTGATTTCTGTGTTTAGCTCATCAGTCAATAGTGTCAGAATAAAGTAAAAGTAAAAGATAAATAGTATTCATAATCAGTAGTAGTTAATATATTAATTATACGAGCAACTTTTATCTTAATATAAATTATACCAATTTACTAAACAAGTGCCCAGGGGAGAGTTACCCTCTACAATTGATTTATCAAGAAATTGATCTATAACAATAATCCATAAGAAATTGTATAATACCAATTTCCAAAAATAATGCTCTTCTTCATGAAGACTTCAGTTATTAAGTAATAATAATGGTTCAGCAATGTTTGTAACGATTATCGGCATTAAACCAAGATATCTTATGTATTTGAACCCTAATCTCTCTCCCTACTCCCTACTCTCTACTCTCAAGGAGATGTAGCAAGACTTTTTAGATTTGATATAATATCATTTTGAAAAAAGAATGTTACGAATAATAAGTGCGACCTAAAGACTTTGCAGCAGATGTCCCTTTGATCAAAAAGAGAATTTCTGAATCTAAAAATTGGTATTGAAGCTATTCATTCTAACTTCTGACTTCTGGCTCCTGAATTCTAATAAATACCCTAGCTATTTGTAGCAAACATTTATCAATTTGGTATTACTTAGTCCAGTGTTCTGAAAATAGTTCTAATTATAGATTTTCTGATCGCTATTGAAGAAGGTTTTAGGTGGTAGGTTTTAGGTTTTAGGTTGGAGGTTAATTATTTAGGGCTTGCTGATTAAATCTAAAAGCATTGACATATAAAGACAAGTGCCTTTTTGGACTCGAAAAAAGTGCCTGGTTTTCGGTTCTTCATGCTCATGCATGGCTTGTATTTTAGGCTCATAGTTGGGCAGAAAAATCATTGCAAAAAGCTGGCACTTTTTTAAACCCCAAAAAGGCTTTAGCCTTTATTTATCAATACGCGCGAGAATTAATCAGCAAGCCCTAATTAAATAATTAAATAATTAAACAATTCAGCTTTATTATTGGACTTTGGACAAATACAAAAAAGTAGTTAGTGTAATATTTACGCTAACTACTGGGTGATGACATTAGAAATAAAATCAAATCTGGAGTTATCTTCTTTTATCATATTATTTATCATCCTGAAGATTATAGGATGGATCTGGTTCAATTTC
>JAAHGF010000071.1 GCA_010672585.1 Okeania sp. SIO1I7
ACCATAATATTGTCTATCGTTTTTCGACTAACTTCTATATCTGGAATCTTCCAAGTTTGACGCTTAATTTCAGTTTGCGCCGTCGGTTTTACTTCAGGCTCCACCACCTCTACTTTAGGCTGATAAACTTCAGCCAATACACAATTTACCCCACCCCCATTGAGCAAACAATTATATTCAATGACATCTATATTTTTCAGATGTAACTCTGACTTTTGATTGTGGAATCTGAGAATCACTTCATTATCCTTTTCTCCCATAATAATTGTGTAGGAAGCAGGAGGTAAAACTGTAGACTTTTCCTCGACTTTATCCTCCACCTTTTCCACAGACTTATTACTCATTAATGGGTAGATAGCCAGAAGAGCGATCGCCACAACTCCACAGCCAATACTAAGAGGTTTTAATAGCCTGAGTAACTTCTCTAATTGTGGTAGATTTGATTTGGTTAAATTGATAGTCATTTTATTCATTCCTTAACTAATTTGAGATTTAACTTCGTCGTACCAATATGAGGCAGCCTTCCAGGATTTAGACTTGCCAGACTTAGAACAGCCAAAAACTAATTTAATCGTCTCCTCTTTAGGGGTATTAATATTAATTAAACTCACCATCACGCCCCTCACCTCAGCACCTAAACTATCCACTTTAGGACTGACTGGAGACCAATTATCAGGAATAAGTGCTAGGGGTGAGAGGTCACTGCATCCTTTACTAAGTATGTCTTCTAGCTCTTGTGCTTTAGGGTGAGGGGTGGGTGAGGTCTCACTCTCATCCTCACCCTCATCTTCATCTCTAACACCCTCTTTATTTAGGTCAAATATGCCAGTCTCTGTGTGAATAATGTTATTACCATTACTGTCGTTATTTTGCTCTACATTACTAATATAATTTTTGGCAAAAGGTATAGTTACAATATTCCAATTTTTAGGTTTACTTACGTTCTCTGGTGTTTTTCCTTTCTTAGCAAAAGTAGTATAATGACCGTGAGTAGGATGGTCAGCTATCTGCATAGTTTGATAGCCAGTTATCAAGCAACAATAGGGTCGCTTTTTGTCAGTTAAATAGTTGTATTGTTGGTGAGTTAGCTTCTTTTTATTTCTACCAGCTTCTTCCCTAGCAGCACCATTTAATAGAAGTATCATTGCTTGCCTTCTAATAGCTCCTGACAATCCTATATCCTCACATAAATGACTTTGCATCATACCAATAATTAAAATGTCAAACTTACGGCAATTAAGCAATGTTTGGAGGATGAGTTGAGCATTACTTAACCTCTTAGTTTTGTTTTGTTTGTCGTATCTTTCCAAGTAACTCCACATATCATTAATTTCATCAAATATACAGATGATTAAATGATGATTTTCTTCACTATTACGACGACGTTCTCTCTCTTCATCTAGCCACAACAAACACTCGTAAATTTGCTCATAATCATTAATTACTCTGTGGTACCCCATACCTTGCCAGTCGTTCTTTTTAGCATGAGAATCTAACACTATAATTTCTGAGGAGTAAGCTTGAGAAATTTTGGGTACAATATAACCTGCTGCAACTGAAGTTTTTGCACTTCCTGGTTCACCACCAATAAGTAAGCAGTTCTCATCTACTATTTGCTCCCAATTGTACTTATCTGTATTTTCAGGAATAGTCTCAGTAGCTTGTACGTCAATAATTTCAGCTTGCGCCTCTTCTGGCAACAATGCAGCTAATTCCGCTTGTGCTGCTAGTTCAAACTTGCTAATTTCTGCATTGCGTAGGATGACATTAACCTCATCATCAATGAACCTTTCAGATGCTTTGTTCATAGCGGTTTGAGCTAATATTACACCACCTAGACTAGCTGCCATTGCTCCTGTAGGTGACTGCTTACCATGAAGTGCTATCAGCAAACAGCCAGCACTCCCTATTAAACATATTAAAGGACTCTTATTATCCATGTTCCTAATCCTCCGACTAAAGCACCTATTAACAAGCAAAAAAGAATAATAATAAACTCGCCCTCATCTATTCCTAGTGAGTCAGCGAACGCCTGCCTAAATCCTTCACTGAACTGGGACTTAAAGAACCAGCCGATAGCTATTACTAATAGAATATAGACAATTCGTAGAGCTGGAAATTGTATTACTAGATGGCTAATAAAAGCTGTGAAATTAGCAGAAAGTACGGTTAAGGAACCGTACCAAATTAATTTGTTCATGTTACTATTTAGTTAGTTAGTTAGTTAGTTGGTAGAGTTTAAGGGTACTCAGGTTACGAGTACCCCCTATTTTTGACTAATTAAACTGTTGCTTTCTTACGATTTCTTCTAGGACTGCGCTTAGACTTACGAAGCTGCTTTTCTAACTGTTTCTCTAACTTTTCGTGTTTAATGTCAAGCTGCTGTTTTCTAGTTTTGGCAGTAGCTCTAAGATTTGCGAGCGCAGAGTCTAAAGTCGCCCTAATAGCGCTATATTTATCATTTCGGCGTTCTGTGGTTAAGTCATATCCGGCCTGTGTTTTGTCCATTGTGGTATATTGTCGTGCCACAGAATCAAATCTTTTTTGATTATTAGTACCAATTCTGCCAAATACTTTAGAATGAGCATTAACAATCTTAGTATTTGCATCACTCAGACTAATTATTTTCTCACCAGCTTCTACTACTTTTTCAGCAATTTCTACCCTTTCGTTAGCTTTGGCCGTGATTTTTTCTAGCTGTTCATCGGTGACAACACCACCATTAAAAATAATTTCCAGAAACAAATCATTGTCGTCGCTAAAAATACCTCTTAAATCTGTATAGCCATAGTTATTTGGGGTAATAGTGCCATAATTACTATTCGGCATCTTGGCTTTTTTATTGCCTTTAAAATTAAACACAATTAATCCTCCTGTCCCGTTTGATTTTTCTGTTTTTTGAGGCTTAGATTTGTCCAGTTTAGACAGTAGTTCATCTGTTAACTTCATCCCCTCTTGATATTTTTGAGTGCATTTATCAAGCAACAAGTCAAGTCGTTTTAGCTGTTGATCAAACTCTCCTGTTTCCATGATTTTCTCCTATTTTTTCCTTATAAAATAATGGCTATACCCATAATTATTGGGTGTGATCATAGTTTTGGGTTGCTTAGGTTGTCGGTAATTAAACATTTTAATTTCTCCTATCGTTTTGCTCAATTTGTTGGTTGTCACTAACATTGGGTGTTTTAAGTGGTTCAAATAGGTTGTCACTAACATTGGGTGTTTCAAGTGGTTCAAATAGGTTGTCGCTAATTTTCGGTGGTTTCATTGTTAGTCGTAACGTTGCTTTTGCGATTGCTTTAATCGGATTCATTTTAAGACCTCTCAATTTGTTGATTGTTTCTGCTATTTTGTACGAGTTGCAAAACATCAACGCTGCTGGCAATTATCAGACTCCCACAGAGCATACCAACGACAAAAGCCAACTGCAACTGCCAATCTGTGTACTTTTTCTCGTTCGTTTCTAGTTCTTTTTGGTGATATTTTTTCAGAAATTCTATGTCCTCTTGAGTTACTTCTTTTTGTCGTGGTTTAAACATGGTTAATTTCTCCTACTTTTTATGGTTCTATTGTTTCTTGATTGCTGATTTTATCCTCAGATTTTCATTTTTTTCATTGGGATGAAACAGGATAATTATTAATAATATTACTGAGAGCGAACGTCTCACTTACTTTTCCTATTTATCAAATATTTCAAAGGCATCTGAGTCATTCGATATTTCCTGCATAAAAGTGGTTCATATCCTTGATTTCCCACAGCTAATTGAGCTTTATTGAGGGTGATGCTGAAATTCAACCACTTATCAATTCCATTCTTTCCTACTCCTAAAACCTTAATTATCTGCATGAGTTGCTCCTTGATTTAATACCTGTTATAGCAGTTGAGATTTGATTTTAATTCTGGTTTGATAGAGAGAAGAAAGGATTAATTCATGCTGCTTAATTTGCTCTTGTACTTGTTGATAAAGTTGTTGAAAATCTTGTTCCGTTGACATGGTTAATCTTCCAAATCTAAACTACCAAAAGCATCATCTAGGTTTACTGCTGGCGACGCTTGTTCTATATGTGTAGGTGTTAGTGCAACTGGAGAAGATAGCCTATGTTCTTTATAAGCATTTATCACATAATCAACGGCATCAGAAATAGAAGGAAATTCCATTTCATCAGCTATCTGCCTTAGAAATGGCAGTTGATGGGGACGGATAGACGCTTTCCTTGACTGCCAATTATTCATTTATTTGCTGCCTCCTAATCTGTTTTTTGCTAGTGCTAAGAGACCTTCAGCGTTGAGAGTGTGGGCGTTAGGGAGAACTTGAAAACCTTTAGACTGGAGATGTTTATCAACCATTGGTAAGCAAGCACCACCACCAACAGCAAACATACAGTCAGCAGAATCAATTTGGTCTTTAAGGTCGGATAAAGTAGTTCTCAAATTTTCATTTACCCAAACTTGTAGACAATTACGGTAAATTTCAGCAAAGCTAAAAGGTTGATATTTTCCATATTGGAAAGACTTAGACTCAATACCTTCACGAATTATGAATGAGTCACCTTCACGACCGTTTCTAGCTTTCATCATGTCAGGATGTTTGGCGATCGCTGCATATAAGTCTCTTACACCAAAAGTCATCACATTTCTGTCAATCTGTTTTCCAAACTGGTACACGGTCGAGATGCTCGTGCCATATCCCAAATCTAAAAGCAATAGTTTATGGCTTTGACTAACACGACCATTAGCTAATAGACTAGCCAGTGTTCCCATTCCCTCATTAACAACTAAAATTTTGTTGACAGTTATGTTGTAATTCCTATTGCCTAACTCTACTATGTGGCAACCTTTTAGTGCTTTGACTAGGTCTTCTCTGAAACTCTTAGCATGGTGGATTGATATACAGAGATTCACTTCTAAATTATCAGATTCAATACCCATGCAACCAATAGCACCTAAAAACAGTTGCAGCGCGTAATCAACCTTGCCTCTATCTAACTGAGCAACTTCTAATTTTCCTTGAGGACTAGCACTGTAAGCAGGTGAACCTATCAACCATTGTTGATTTCCTAACTCTCCAGAACGAGAACCGGAAACATATACCACAGAACATCCTTCTTTGGCAACTATGTTGCTTTCAGTTTCAGCTTTGGGGTCATAGATGTAACTGGGTATTTTAGTGCTATGACCCATATCTGAAAATGCTTTGAGGAATCCGTTACCGCTGTCAATACCTATGTTCAGATAGGCTGTTCTCATTTGTTCTAGTTTGGTATTATTTGTATTTTTGGCCGTTGCTATCATATAAAATCCTCATTTTTGAGTGTTAATTTGTTCTCTTGAGTTCATATTGATATCATTGCAGAACTACGATGATGGGAGCAACGTACATTGTCAAAAAAATATTTCTCTCATAAAAAATGACCCCGCTTTCTGAGTGAGGCCATGATGTCATTGGACAGATTTTATGCTGCTATTGATTGCGTTCGCCACTGAGATAAAATCATTGCTGCTAGTTTCTTCACAGGAGTAGCAGGTTGACGTCGTCCTTCCTGCCAGGAGTACACTGTGTTCAGCGATACTCCTAGCAACTCTGCTAGTTCATATCTATCAATAGGTTGATAGGGGTTGTAGAGCAAGTCTAGCGGGTTTATTTCTGGTATTTTCATTCTTTATTGCTTTTATTGGTTGTTAATCATTTTTAATGCGATTTTCACTGCTTCTCTTAGGTTGGAGGCAATCTCGCGAGGTGCTAAAGCAAAGTTGGTCGAGGCTGATATGTAATATTCCTGCTCGCGCCAACGTTTGAGATAGCAGTATTGTTTGACATTTTTCTGGATGAGGCATTGGCTTTGACAGTCGGTCTTGACCATGTAAGCTTTATAGCCATCGGGCAAATAACTCGCTACCTTGCTACCTAAGCTAATTTCTTTTGGATGACGAAATATTTCTTTTGATTTGATTTCTTTCCAGATGGTATCAAAGTAGGGTTGTAGATAGTCTGGGTTGTGTGACCAGTTGGAATGATAAATCTGATGGCGATATAGTAATTCGATATAGTCGCCGCGGTAGTCATTCCGGTGGTAGCCGAAATAATGTCCGTTGATGTACCCGTCGTTGGGGTATAAGTCTTTTGACCACTGGATACTAAGGTGTAGGTCTGGTCTGATTTTGGGATGTAAGATGTGTTTTGGTTTGATGAGTTCATAGTTGATGTCCGACTCTACCATGAAGGCTTCCAAATCTAAATCATACTTTGCCAGTTCATTTACTAGGCCTTGAGTGATGTCCAAGTGCGCGCCGTGATGGTAACAAGAGCCGATCTCTGTGCCCCACTGCCAAACCTTCATAGTTAGAGTCGATGGAGGGTATTATCCCTCGCACCTCTCCTTCAGAACCTATCGTGCGACTTTCACCGCAATAGGCTCCTAGATAATCTTAGGCTTGTGGCCTTTTGCCCATGTGGATGTAATCGTGACATGACTCATGTACTGCTAAGAGATTCTTAGGCTTCCAATTGTCGTGCTTGCCATCGATGTGATGCAGATGTACCCTTTCGTTTCCGTCTAGGTAGTGCCCGCAGTGTCCACATTTATAGCCTTGCCGTTTTAGCGCTTTCGCTGTGTTGCCATCATATAGGTTGGAATTTCTTTTGCTCCAGTAAAGTAGATCACCGTCGTAAGGAGATTTTTTCCCTTTAACCATGACGAACTTGTTTTCGGAGCAATTAACCGTTGGAAATGCTTGATTTATGAGTTTTTGGGTTTCTTTTTTACCTTTGTTTTTGTCTTTTAGGAACTTTTTAAAGGTTGCATAGCTTAAGTGCCATAGACTGAACCTTGAACCGTTCATCTTGCAATAACGGTGGTAATTTCTCCAACCCCTGATAATAGGGGCTAGCTTTTTCGCTTTGGTGGCAGTGGCTAATGCAGAGTTGTTGACCATGGCTTTGACTTTCTTGCGAAACTTTTTGTAGTTCTCCTCTGAGGGAGTACATCGAAACTTTCCGTTTTCTTGCACTTTAAAGTGCCATCCCAAGAAGTCAAAGCCTGCCGTTGCCCGCGTTATTTTTGTCTTCTCTGTTGATATATTCATCCCACGTTTTGCTAGGAACTGCTGTATTTTTTCTAGAATCTTCTCAGCGTTATCTTTTGGTTTTAAGAACAATACCATGTCGTCCGCATATCTTACGGATGGGTGGATATCCTCTATACCGTTTAATGCTATGTTGGCTAATAGTGGTGATACTACACCACCTTGGGGTGTACCTTGTTCTGGAAACTCAGGTGATACCCCTGCCTTTAAGCATCTCCACAACCCCGTTTTTATTTGTTGGGAGGCAATGACATTAGTCATAATTGCCTTGTGGTTAATTCTGTCGAAACATTTTTCAATGTCTAGCTCGATTACCCTTTTTTCGTGACCTTTAACCTGACTTTTTAGGTGATCAAAGACGTATTTTTGAGCGTCATGTGTACCTCTGCCTGGTCTGAAGCCGTAACTTCGGGCGTGGAATGTTACCTCGTGGGCGGGTTCTAAGGCATATTTAATAAGACATTGCCATGCCCTATCTGCGATGGTTGGGATTTTTAATGTTCTTATTTTCCCATTTTTCTTGGGGATTTTAACTTCCCTTAATCCTTCATGTTCCCAGTTGTTTGCTTCTTTTAGCTTTTGAGCTAGGTTAAGCCTTTGTTTGAAGTTTAAGGATTTTTGTCCATCGACCCCACAAGTTTTCTTCCCAGAGTTAAGCTGAGAGACTTGTCTTACAGCAAGCATCCTTGCAGCATGGGATTTCAGCACCAGGCGTTGAAGACTTAATACTTTACGGATGTCTCCATTCTGCATGGCTTTGTAGATTCGTTTTTGGAGGCGGAACAGGTTTTTCTGGAATTTCTTCCAGTTTTGGTTGCTCCAGGTTTCACTATGATTGTTCATGTGTCTAAACGTATTCTCTTACTAAATTTCACTACGCTGATTACCCTGCAAGCAATTTGCGCTTGCATCCTACCCGTTGGAGAGGTTTCCGTGCTTTCCCACCTACTCTAGATTACGACCTTTCCTAGAGACTCTCTCAACGTTTTTCCTCGTTCCGAATTACAGATTGTTTGACGGTTTAGGGCTGTCCATTTCGCCTACACGGTTCCCAGGGATGCACCTATTGATGATATATGGTGCGGGAGTTACCCGTGTGGGGTCAGGAAAATTGCGTGATTCCTGCCCTGACGTAAGACGCTTTTAAAGGACATTCCGTAATGTACCCGTGTCGTCTCCCCGTTACCCCCAGTGTGCCTATCACTTTTAGCTCTGGTTGAGGCCTGTTGCCAGCTTCACTCTGCTAGTGGAAAAGTTCTAGCTCGGTGTGGCCAGGTCGGGAGTCCGCTGTCCCTTAGCGGGCTGGGCTTTCACCAGCATCCGTAACTCAGTTATCTAACAGGCTCTTCTTTGGTGGCCTCGCTTATCGCAGGCTCTTCCGCTGTGGCCTCGTTAGACCCTATTCATACCCCTCTAGTTTCTAGAGGCTCCTAATAGGAACGAGTCGCACATCATCTCGTCATGGTCAATTTTGAACCCTTCTAATTTCTCAATCTCAGCTTGTATTAGTTCGTACCAGGTAGGTTCATCGAAGTCATAAAGTGCTGCATACTCCAAATATTCGGGATTGTAGATGTAGCCATTATCTGTTATTTCCTCTCCTGTGGTAGGAGAGGATTCTAGCGCCCCTCCAGATAATGGCTTTATGCTTTTTTTTGTTTCAATGATTCTAGTACAGCTTCACCCGCATCGTAGGCTTTTGATACTTGCTCTGGCGTGAATCCATGAAAGGTTAGCTTGTTGTTGCCAAGTTCATAAATGTCGCTTCCGTCGTCCTCGAAACAAGCTACCTGGCTGTCACTATGTTTGATTGTCAGGAATGTAGAGCGAGGGGTAGTTTCATAAGTAAATGTCAATGTGTTTTGGGGATGAAATCTTTTCAGCTCACTAGCAATTACTTCGAGTGCAGGAGTAGGGGTGGGTGGTAGCTCTTTTGGTTCAGGAGTTTTAAGGTTTAATTCGGTTTGCACTCCTACGTTTGGCTGCTTTGGCTGCAACTCGGGCTTGTTTCCAGTCTCTGAACCAGTTGGCAGCTTTGGGGATGGTGCAAGTCCTGTAAATGTATTGGCTGCAATTGTTTCTGCTGTGGGTTCTGATTCTTGTGGCTCTGTTAGCAGTTTTTCTAACAGCTTGATTTCTGTTTCTGTTGCTGGTGTTGAGTCTTTGAACGGTCTTAAGTGTGCTTTGCTGCATATTGTGGGTTCGGTTTCACCTTTTATGAGTATCGCCCGTTCGTCGGTTTGGGGTAGTTTTTCACCATAGAGGTAAAATCCGATGAGGCGGGAAGAGCGGGGTTTAACATCTTTGGTTGGTTGATAGCCTAGCTGATAGCCTAGAGTAGCAAATGGCTTGGTAACGTTATCGCGTAGGCTGATTAACTGCAAATAGTTTTTCTGAACTATTGTCATTGCATCCCAGGCTTTTTTGACTAGCTCTTCTCCTATTTCTTTTTTCTTAGCCATCAATTGCAGTTTGGTTTCGCATTCAAGTAGGATAGCTATACTTTCTTCTATACTCACTTCTGAGTTATTGTTGGGGGTGGGTTCTGGTATAGGCCAGTCTGAGTCCTCTTCTGTTTCAACAGCTTCACCAGCTTCGACTATTTCTGTGTTGGCAATTTCTGGGGGCTGAGATGTTGATGAGGTTTGAGAAAGCTCAACAACCAAAGCTTCTGATTTTGGCTCAGGACGGGTGGGATCTACCTCTAGTCTGGGTGAAGCTTTTACTTCTTCTATTGAAGTTGTTGCGTTCGCGATATAGCTGCCGCTAGGTGTAGCCAACGCGACAGCGGAACGGAGTTCTATCGCCTTACCTTCTATCTCTGCAATGGTAGATTCGAGGTTATGGATGATGTAACCGAGGAAACGGCTATAGTAGAACCTGAATTCTCCTACGGAGTTGGTGATGGGTTTGGTCATAGCTGATGACAAACCGAGGTAGGCTTTAGTGAGGACTTTTTCTTGGCTTAAAGAGTCTACTAGAGTGGTAACGGGATTGAGAAAAAATAACATTTGTTAGTCTCCTAATGTTTTAGTGTTGTGAGGCTCTTGCGGGTGATTAATAAGTTAGTTTGCGCAAGCGCTTATCTAATTTTTTCTGTACAACTGCTGCTAGTTTTCTGATACTCTTTTGAGGTTGACGGCGGTTATAGCGCCATGATGCAACGCTGTGAATTGAACATCCGAGGGTTGCTGCTAGTTCTGATTCTTTGAAGTTGTACGGTTCTTTTAGTAGTATTATTGGGTCTATTTCTGGGATTGGTTTGAGCAATGATTTCATAGCCATGTTTGAGTGCAATCGCCCCTAGCTATTCAAACTAGGGACTTTTAGGTTAGGTTAGGGCACAGATGATTTCAATTACAGCTAGCCAGGATAGGGAGGTGAAGATACTGAAATATAACAGGTTAAGCATCTAATGTTACTCCCTGAATCACTTCAAATGCTCTCTCGGCTAAAGATTTGAAGTACTGAGCGCGGGGACTGTTGCTGCTGAAAAAGTCATAGCCTTCGGAAAAAACATACCCTGAGAGTAAGGCTAGCTCCCTAGCTAGATGATTGATTTCAGCTTTCAAGATTGTATTAACCATCTTTCAATGCCTCCGCTGCGATAGTTTCTGCTTTCTGCATTTGTTCAGGAGTCAGAGTGCCATCATCAGGTAATCCTGGTTCATCACTGTTGCTGAGAATGCGCCAGCCTGCGTCTTCTTTGGCTCTTGGATGCTGTGCTGATTGCATTCTAGTCGCTTGTTTGCGGACATAGTTTTTGTCCATTATTTTCTATTCCTTGTAATTGCTGGTTTAGTTGTGTAGTTAAGGTTTGAGCTTGTTTTACAGTTCGACAACAGGCGATTGTAATCCATTCTAAATGGTCGCTTTTATATCGCGATCTAACTGCCGTACCCTCACTATAAAATTCTGAAAGTATTGTTCCTCTGGGCTTTATTCTTGATTTTTTACCATTTGCCCTCAACGACAACCCACTCTGCTATAGCAATCTGGTCACGTTTGCTGCAAGTTTTTATGTCAGGATAGTCGTTTGAGATAGCTTCAATGATTCCTTGTTTAGTTTGTTCTGATAGTTTAGGTCTGTAACCGTCGTAGTCTAGTTTCTCATTAATTTCTTGAGATGCTCCATAATATCCGAGACCGTGGATAGAGGTTTCTTTTCCTTCTTGAGCAGCCATTAGTATTCTCCTTGAATGTATAGATTTGAGTTAATTTAATTTTGTACGAGAATCAAAAAGCCTAGTAATGTCAAGGCTTTTTGGGGATTAGTTTAGAGGTGATCGGCGATCGCGCAGCCAAAATTCTTATTGCCTAGATTCAGTCAAAGCAATAATGAACTGAGTTATGACGGTAATTGGGGTGAAGCTAATATCTTGCAGCTCCCCATTACTCAAATACTTCTGGTGTAGTAGTTCAATTTCTCCGCTGTCGTGGATTTCTAGCTGCCAATGATGGGAGCGATCGTCTATCAATATCACTTCACAGCAAAATATTTCTTGATAGTCCCTTTCGATGTTGTAGATTTTTTCGTCAAGACTATCTATCAGATGTCGAATATCGCTAGCCAATGTTGAGTCGCAGGCTGGACTCATTGGCCGTTCTAATGTTACGGTCATTGTTATGTCCTTAAGTTGGTAAGTAACTTTGGGGCCAGGGTTACTGTAGAGGCGTCAACTCTGCAATAGCCCGACTATATATCTATTTTTTAGGTGAGTTATGGTTCATCAGAGCAACTAACTCTTTCTCCTCTCCCTATAGATACATAGTACCATAGCGGTTACAATTTAGCGACAGTATTTTTATATTTTTTCATCGCTATTCCTAAACTGTTGACTAAATCTGCATAATCTAATAGCTTTAAAACATAGGCCGTATTGGTTTCTAGATTAGGCCATTTTTTGATAGATGTACCAGACAAACCTGTTACTTCCTCTAATTCAAGAATCGCTTTAGTCTTATATCCTCTTTGATTAGGATGAATACCATATTTTATTGGCATCCATTTTTGTAAATATTCTGAAGGTCTCATGTTAGTACCTAATTTGTTCTTTATTACTACTATTTTTATTATTTCAATTATTGTAGAATCAATTGCAATGTTGTCCCATACATAACTCTTAGTTTAAGCACCTTTGCGGCAAGTTTTATTTGAGCCTGTGATTAAATGAATAATCCGATCTAGGGCGATCAATATAATCATTCCTGATAATGTCCTAGAAAATATCCAAATGATATGCACGGAAACTGGACGCTCCCAATCCAGTCTATGTGCCGACTGGATAAAAGATGGTGTTTATTCTGAGATTTAGAAACTAAACAAAGTAGAAGTTTACAAACAAATGATCAGAAAACGTAGAGCTGCTGAGATGGAACAGTCTTCTAGTGATAAATAGTTACAAAATGCAAAATGACTGTATTAACTGTAAATACAGTTTTTACAGTTCAAGAAAAGGATAGAAAGGTAACTACAGATTTGCTTTGAAGAGTTTATTTGCAGTTTTCTATAGCATTAGATTAGCTTCCCTAGACTATCCAAAAGGGGGCATTATGGATTAATAGCTTAATAGTTTGAGCCTTCGACAGAAAATCGCGCTGCAGTTTGGCGACTCTCGCGATTTCCTATCCTGAAAGACTCTGGCTAAAGGCAGGCCATATATCAAAATAGATCAAAGCTGATCTTTTAAGATATTATCTATTGAAATTGTACTACACAGTTCAATAAATATCACGCTCAATCTATATTTTACTGTGTTTGCGTGGTAAAAATATTTAAAAGCTTCACTTGGTCTACATCACAACATCAGTAGACCACCATGACAATACATCAAACCCACTTCCAAGAATGGACAACAAAATCAGCAGTCCATCCCGAAATCGTCAAACTTAACGTCCAAAGCTTCAGTAAA
>JAAHGF010000072.1 GCA_010672585.1 Okeania sp. SIO1I7
ACCATAATATTGTCTATCGTTTTTCGACTAACTTCTATATCTGGAATCTTCCAAGTTTGACGCTTAATTTCAGTTTGCGCCGTCGGTTTTACTTCAGGCTCCACCACCTCTACTTTAGGCTGATAAATGTAACGGCTCGCAAACAAAAACGCTTCGGCTCGCAAACAAGGCAATTTTCAGCTCACATTAACTGCAAATAAAAACACCCTTCGGCTCACATTATCTGCAAACAAGCTCACATTAATTGCAAACAGCTCACAAACAAGATTCTCAGCTCACATTAACTGCAAATAGCCCGTAACCTTGACAGAGAAAATATTACAGCCTATTATCAACAGTAATGGCTATCAAATGTCCAATAGAAAAAATGATTTTGAATGTTTGGCCTTAAACTAGACAATATCTGAATGATTAGATTTCTGAGCGTGGACGTTTCTATGTCCACATCTTCACCAATCGATGGGGCAAAAATATATCCACCCTCAACCAAAATCCACAGTTTGAGGGAGGCCAACTGTTAATGTCAACTAGAAAAATACCAACAGAAGCTTTAGTAGACTTACAACGACGGCTAGATTTACATCCACCTCGATGTCGAGAAAGACGAGAATTAATTCAACAAACAGCCAAATTATACGGAGTATCAGAAGACACAGTTTATCGTGCCCTGAGAAATAGAACCCCAGTCAAATCTGCCCATCGAATTGATAAAGGTCAACCTCGGATACTACAAAGAGCCAATCTAGAACGATATTGTGAAGTCATAGCAGCCCTCAAAATTCGCACATCCAACAAAAAAGGTCATCATCTTTCCACAGCAGAAGCCATTCGTTTGCTTGAAGTTGAAGGAATTTACACTCCAACAGGTTATCTAAAAGCCCCTCCAGGCTTACTGAAAAGACCAACTGTCAACCGTTACCTCAAACAGTGGGGTTATGACCATACCCGGATGACCAGACAACCCACAGCAGTTAGATTTCAAGCTGAACACAGCAACGACTGTTGGCACTTCGACTTAAGCACATCTGACCTCAAACACCTGAAAACCCCAACTAGGATAGAACCAGGACGCGGCAAACCCCTACTCATGCTCTACAGCATCGTTGATGACCGTAGCGGACTAGCATATATGGAGTATCACGGAGTATATGGTGAAGATGTAGAAGCTGCCCTCCGCTTTCTGTTTGCTGCCATGTCCCCAAAAGCCACAGACAAGAGTCCCTTTCAAGGCATTCCTCGAATGCTTTACATGGATAACGGACCAATTGCCCGTTCTCAAGTATTTCAAAAAGTAATGGGTTGCTTAGGCGTTGAAGTCGTTACTCATCTTCCTGAAGGAAAAGACGGAAGACGAGTCACCGCCCGCTCAAAAGGAAAAGTAGAAAGACCATTCCGCAACGTCAAAGAAATGCACGAAACCCTTTACCATCTAAAGGAACCAGAAACAGAAAAAGAAGCTAATGTAGGTTTAATGCAATTTCTCCACTACTACAACAGTCAACCTCACCGCAACGAACCTCACTCTAGAATGGAAGACTGGTTAAATAACCTACCCCCAGAAAACATTCGTCAAATGTGTACTTGGGAACGTTTTTGTACCTTTGCTCGCGAACCCGAACGTCGTAAAGTTGGTATTGATGCTCGTATCAGTATTGATGGAGTTGCTTATGAAGTAGACTCAGACTTAGCCGGAGAGACAGTCACCCTTTGGTGGGGACTATTTGACAATGAACTGTATGTGGAACATATTGACAAACGCTACGGACCTTACTCTCCTATCAGTGGTCCTATCCCCTTACATCGTTACCGTAACCTCAAAAAAACACGCACTCAAAAAAGGGCAGACCGAATAGAAGCCTTAGCTAAACAACTATCTCTTTCCAATAATGTCAATGGTATCATCAATTTTCCCAATTCCACAGAGATTCTTGAACTACCAGTGCAGCCATTTGTTGACCCAGACCCCTTTCAGGAACTGACATTTCCAAATATCATTGCAGCCAAACGAGCTATTGTTGATTTTCTCGGATATCCTCTAGCTAAACTCACCTCAGAACAGATGGCAGATATAGATGAAATTTTAGCTCAAACTCTTCAGATCAAAGAAGTCATGGCTAAAATTAGAGACTATTTTCAGACTTCACAGGAGCGTCAAAATGCGCAGTGAAGTAATGAACTTCTTTAAATTGAAACAAACATTTGAGTATTTGGGTTACTTTGAAACACCAGAAAATACTCAACTGATTGAAAATCTTAAACAAGATATTCATCAAGGAGGATTAATTGTAGTATCAGGAATTGTAGGCAGTGGAAAAACAACATTATTACTTCATATTCAAAAAGAATTACAACTTGCAAGTCAAGTAATTGTTTCTCGTTCTTTATCAGTAGATAAGGAGAAAATTAATTTAGGAACATTGATGACTGCTTTGTTTTATGACTTGTCAACAAAGTCAGGGGTTAAACTACCAACGCAACCTGAAAAACGAGAACGTCAACTATTAGCTCTCATTAAAAAGTCTCGTAAACCTATAGCTTTATTTGTTGATGATGCTCATAGTTTACAGACAAAAACATTAGTAGGATTGAAGCGATTAATAGAATTAGTCTATCAGGATGGAAATATTTTATCAGTTGTTTTAGCCGGACATCCAAAGTTGAAAAATGACCTAAAAAGACCTGTTTTAGAAGAAATTGGAGCTAGGATTCGTAGTATGTTGATGTTAGAAGGAATAAAAAATTATCAGCAAGAATATATAAAATGGGCATTAATAGAGGCAACTCAAAAAGAAGTAGACTGGCAAGAATTAATTACAGAAGAGGCACTTAATTTTTTAGCTGAAAAATTAGCAACACCATTACAAGTAAAGCAATATTTGAAGCAAGCATTTGAACAAGCTTATGAAGTAGGTCAAAAGTTAATTACTATAGATGTAGTTGAGACTGTTTTAGTAAAAAGTTTGAATGATTTGGAACCTCAATTGATACGTTATGGTTACAATGTAAAAATACTATCTCAACTGTTGCAGGTAAAGCCAGGAGAAGTACGGTCTTTTCTCAATGGTCAACTTTCTGCCAATCAAACTCAAGAAATGATGGATAAGATATTAATGGCAGGAATTCCACTGTCAAGTTAGAAACGAGCAAATTCTGTTTAACTTATGTGGCATAAATTATCTAATCAATAATTAAACGGATTATCAAATAATTATTAATTATTAAAATTAACTTTTAATTGCACTCATAGGAAAATTATTTTCTACTCCAAATTAATCAAATAATTTCCATCATTACTACTTTCTTTTTTTAGGTTTTTCTTGATAAGAAGTACCACAATGGGGACAAAACTTGTGTTTGAAAGAAGTCAAAGTTTCTCCACAGCTAGTGCAATGGTTGCGTAACTTGCTCCCGCACAACAGACAATATTTGGCTCGGTATAGTGTCCAGGCTGAATCAGGTTCAGTTCCAGGTGTCCAGCATTGGGGACAAAATTTGTAGTTTTCTATCTCTGCTATAGGCTGACCAGAACAGATAGCTTCTAAATACTCAGTTGGAATGGACAAGGCACGAGCTAAACCTGTTTTGGTCTTCTGATTCAGTTTTGTCGTCTTACCTCGTTCTAGTTTGCCCACGCTTTGTAAATGAATTCCAGCCATGGTAGCTAAATGTTGTTGGCTAATTTGAGCGTCTTTTCGTAGTCTTCTGATATAGCTATCCAGGGTTTCATCAGGTTGGGGTACTTTTTTGGGGTCAAGAGTATACATAAAAATATGTTTTTATCCGGATAGTTAATCTACATTTTTGCAAAGTATAAGTATCAAAAAGTTATAGTATATTAAGTCAATTGACTGTTACTTTAGCACGATTAGCTACAGAATTTTTAGAGCGTCAGGGACTATCTCAAAGTACGCAACGAAACTACTCTTCAACATTGATGCCATTACTAGCAAAATATGGTCGGTTGCCTATAGAAATTATCAGTCGTGAGCTGTTGTCTGAGTATTTGGAAGGTTTAACACATCTATCAATAACAACTCATCACCGTCATCAGGCTATTATTCAGGCTCTGTTTAATTTTGGAGTTGAGCAGGGCTATTTGAGGGTAAATCCTATGGCTAACATACGGCGACGTAAATCTGACCCTGAGAAAGGAGAACATGATACAGACCAAGTTGTTCGCTATTTGAATGACCAACAACTTGCAGCTTTGTATGAGATAGTGGCTGAGGATATTCGTATGCACTCTATCATTTGTTTGCTACATCGCACTGGAGCGAGGATAGGTGAACTTCTAGCCTTAGATTTAGATACTGTTGATAATGTTGCTAGAAAGTTTCAAGTGGTGGGAAAGGGTAACAAGTGTCGCTGGTGCTTTTATAGTCAAGATGCAGCAATTGTACTTTCAAAATATATCAAATATGAACGAGCTTCAGGGATATCGGCATTATTTACTGCACAACACCCATTGACAGGGAAAGTTACACGATTATCTTACCGTCAAACTCATAAGTGTTTTCGCAATTTAATTGCATCTACTCCAATTCTCAAAGGAACTCGTCTTCACGACTTACGACATACTTTTGCTACAGAAAGAGTTGGATTGATTTCAATTGAGGAGTTACGAGCTTTGATGGGTCACGAGAATATTCAGACTACATTACGGTATCAAAAAGTTACTTCACTTCGTGCAGAAGACGCTGCACATAAAGCTTTAAATATTTTAAGTAAGTTAGAGAATAAATTCTTGTAATAATTGCTGTAATAAAAGTAGACAAAATACATACTTTTTGCACTCATAATTTATGTTGTGGGCAGAGTATTGGTACTACTCTGCCCTTGTAGACTGAGTGTTGCTGTAGACATTTGTCTTCGCAGTGGGGACATTATATAATTTGAAGCCTGTAATCTAGGCATCAAAATGCTTACAGGTTATTTGCATTTAATGTGAGCTGAAAATCTTGTTTGTGAGCTGTTTGCAAATAATCTGAGCTTATTTGCAGTTAATGTGAGCTGAAGGGTGTTTTTATTTGCAGTTAATGTGAGCTGAAAATTGGCTTGTTTGCGAGCCGAAGCGTTTTTGTTTGCGAGCCGTTACAACTAAGACTTAACTTATGGAAGATGAGGCTTTGCGAACTTCCATAAGTTTAGTCGCAGTTGTGTTAGTTTGTTTAGTTGCAGTTCTTTGAGGCTTTTAGGCGTTTCACCTGTTGCATCAAAAGAATACAATAAAAGCTGATATTATTGACATCACTTATATTATTGGTACCGCACTGATAGCATTGACGGTAGTGACAACAGTGACAGTAATGATATCAGTGATAGCAATGACAACAGTGATAGCAGTGATATCAGTTATAGCAATGATAGCATTCATAACAATGACAACAGTGATATCAATTTCAATAGCAATAATATTGAAAGCAGTCATATTACCTATAGCATAGTTATATCAATGACAACAGTAATAGTATCAGATTTAATCAATTTTCAAAAATTAGAATTCTTGTTTAATAAAATGTGAGGCCAGCGAGCTATTCCAACTATTAGTCTATTAAAGTTCCCCTTTCGGCCACAACAAACAGTCAAGAAAGCCGAAGTCGGTGGGGTCCCCCTTGGGGTGCCGACGAGGCTTTGACTGTAAATAAAACCCCCTACTAACAGGGGGTTAAAATGACAAAAAAACTACCTCAATCGCTTGCTATATATGCAATAGAGTTAGTATGGGCTGATTTTAAAGTCAACCTTAGATTTTCAAGGTTAATTTTGGCTTTTATCTTATAGTAGTATCGATCGCTTATACCAATATCATTCCCCATCCATTCATACTTTCTTGGGAGTAATCATAGTATAACTATATAGTATTAGCGATCGCTATTACTGACAACTTATCTATATTTTATTGTTACAGATAAATTTAACACAAAGTTAACTACTAATCTTTGAAAGGTTGATAAATCGGACTTTTGTTTAAATAAATCATTCAGAAGCTGTGTTAAACATATGTGTATCTTTAAAAAAAGATAATAAGTTTTAATAGTAGTATAAATGCCCCAATGCTTTGTTATATATTCAATAGATTTAGTATAGCCTGATTTTAAATTCAACCTTAGATTTCAAGTATTGACGATCGCTTATACTAATATTATTCCCCAGCCATTCATACTTGCTGGGGAACAAGTATAGTATGACTATATAGTATTATTGATCGCTTATACCAACACCATGTCCATCAACTTCTCATAATGTCCATTAAACCATACAACCGTCCTACTAAAGGTATAAATATTAGTAGGACGGTTGTATGGTTTTATTTTATACATGGGAACTGTCATACTACAAGATTTTTGTAATATCTAAGATGTAATATGGAATACTTAGATGGCCGTGTATAAAATTTCATGTTTTTGGTGACAAATATCCATATATAGATCCATATATGGATATTTGTCATTCTGCTATTTGTCACCTTTTGGTCTAATCCTCCTGATTCAACGACCTTTCGACATCCCAGAACTCAAAAATCAGAGACCGAAATTCACCAGCAATATCTATCAAAGAGTACAATCTTGAGTCTTTAGACCTACGAGACATCTTAAATTCAAAGCCTAATAGTCCCAAACACCACTTTGTGAGGTTCCATTCAGTAGACTTTTCCGAAAGCCTTTTAATGCTCCATAAATCCCTAATCGTCATTTCCGATTCTCGGATGCTGTTGAACCCTGAACGAACGTGTGAACCTGTTTCTACTACAAGAGGATGTGATGAATAGTAATAATCTGAGGGATTGTTAATTATTTCCAATACCCTAAATTGAATCAAATAAGCTATTTTAGGAGCTATCAATTTCTTATTCAAATCAATAGAAAATTCCATCTCCTCTATCTTTCTTGAATCAAAATCATGTGAAAACTTTAAACCTTGAATTAACAACCAGTGTAAATTTATCTTAGGCATCAAGCCACTGTCCTGAATTTCCAAAAGCTCCTTAGTTATTTCCACATTCATACTCCTTGGAGCAATGTATCGAATCAAAGAATTTTTCCTTTCAGTACAACGGTCTTCAAAAGTTTTTTCCTTTTTGTCTATTAACGACTTGAATGTCTTGTTGTCGATAAAAGGTGCTGCAACTATTTCCTTATGATAACTATCAATATTACTCTTCTTGTTTGTAGCTATTTTTTGCCTAATAGACTTATTTGTATCATTATTACTTGCTTCTTCAATAATTTTAATATTTTTATAGTCGCTAGCAAACTTTGCAATCACTGATTTTACCATCATTTTCTTCTGTGTATTATTAACCGCTCCCCTTTCTGCCCAATACTTTAAGCAAGAATCATTAGTGTACCATTCCAATTCATCATTAAAGGAAAGAAATATTAACTTATTGATTTCCGATTGATGTTTCTGACTTTTAACTAACCCACTAGAAAAGCAACTTCCATTACCTACTATAGAACTAGAACTATTTGATGACCAAATACATCTTGGAATAGGCATTCTTACCCTTGCCATTGCCTGACTAAATGAATTGATTGAAGTAACTCCCCAGTTCATTCCCCAATAACTGTCAAAGTAGTCTGTACTTATATCTATTCCTGTTTCAAGAACAGGGGAAATTAATAAGATGTCAGGCATCTTATCCTCGATAAATTTATTAACATCTTCCATGCACATATATTCTTCCCTAGTTGGGTCTGCAACTGTGTGAGAATCAACTCTCATTATTTTATAGTGTGGATATTTTTCCTTGAGTAATAGTTCTAAATTCTGAGTGCTATATGAACTAGATAATTTCTGACTATTAGTAAAGAAAATTATATTCTCTCCTCTGTCTGCTGCTTTGAAGAAATCATCTAGAAATGGCTCAGGTTTTGATTGGATATAAATATTGCAAGAACCATTCGTTGATTTATATTTATTCTCAACAATATAAACCTTCTCCTCACAATTTGTTTCTAGAAAATCAATGACATCCTGAGTAATATCAGCACTTGCGACTATTACTTTCTCTGCTGACCTAAATATTCTGATGAGTATCTCTATTATTTCTGGACGACGCTTTTTTACATCTGTCGTAGACGATATTAAATGCTCTAATACTTGGTCTACTTCATCTATAACTAATACACACCCAATATATCGTTCTACATCAAATTTTACTGAGCTGTTAGCGTGCATAGAATCAATACAAAGCGTGATTTCTAGTGCTTTATCTAAAGATTTTCTGTGGTTAAAAGCGTTCGCAATTTGAAACCGTCTAGATAGCTCACTCATAAGTTGTATTCTATGAGTAGGTACTAATATTTTAGTTCCAACTTCCTGAAACTTTGCAGTATAATCACTAATAGCCTCAGTCTTTGCTGTCCCTTTTTCTGACTTAATTGCAACTACTCTATTATTGTCTAATGCCTCTTTTAACTCTTGACAACAGTTACGGTTTTTATCTGTTAAATATCTAGTATCTAATACTAAGTTTGGTTCAACTTCTTGATAGAATTGACCAGGCAAAACTGTTTTATACTCTAAATATTTCTCATCCCCATTATGGTCAAACAAATAGTCATCTATTCCTTTGGAAATAGTGTTTGTCCATGTGCAACGTTGAAACTCTTTAGATATGCCTGCTAAAGATATTTGCCTGCACAATTTAGTGATTGCTGCATTAACAGTTTTGATTGTTTTTTCCTTCCTATCATTATCATAGAAAAAACAGAATATATGTTGTTTGAAGTTAAAGAAAACTGGTAATAAAGTCTTATTTTGTGCGGAGTTGTTGAAGTTGTGAACTCCTGAAAGGCCAATAGCTGGAATCCCAATCGACATAAGGGCTAGAGCCTTTTTCCAACCTTCGGTAATGGCGATCGAAATCCTCTTATTTTGAGCAATCCACTCCCAAGCTTCTGGAAAGTGAGCATCTAAGTATCCTTTAGGGTAAGACCGAATAGAATTCCTTTTTGCTATCTTTTTTATATGTCCATATGTTATTTTTGGGAGAAAGGCGCCGCTTGGTGAACTTTTTATTTGCTCATATTTTAGAATTTTGCCATCTACTATTCTGGGATTGTCTGGTTTGAAGTGAGGTTTAAGGCCAGAAATTGTTTCGATGTGGACAAACCACACTCCATCCCAGAAGTGATTTGTGTTTTCTATAAGTTTTCTTGGTGGGATTCCGGTGTTGAGACGTTTACCTTCCCAGTATTGAAAATATTTATCTTGTGCTTGAAACCCTGACAGAGAGTGAATGTTGAGTGCAATCAAGGAATCGTCAATGAAACTTTCCCTCATCTCTTGATAGTGATGAGGAAAAATGGTAGAATTTTCCATGGTTATTTGTTTGTTGTTTGAGTTTCCAATCGCATCATACCAATAACTGTTGCTATCCGCAAGGACGCCAACGAGCCTAGCAGTTGTCTAGGCTCTACCTATTGGCGCTCAGTATAATGCGATTGGACACACTCTCAACTCATTCCAGGGGGCTACCATTTTTATATATAACCTATAGCTAGCGGTCTGTCTAGCCACTGCTATATAGTTTATTGATGTTATGAAATTAGGATTTTTGACAAAACACAAATTTAGTGAAATTTATCAATTTCAGAAAGTTTGTCAGGATAAGGCTCAAAAGTAACATTGTTCATATCTATTCCCATCTCTTCAAGAATAGGTGTGTATTGTTCAATGGCACGCTGTCTATTCCTTTCAGTCCTCTCTGCTTTCTCCTTGTCCCACTGACGGATGATATCTAGGCCAGTCTTTTTCTTCTTTTTCTTGCCCATAAGTTTATCCTTGAGGAATTTGTCAACTTCATTATATCTATATATGTCCATCTCTTATGAGACTGAAGCTTAAGAAAATGCGCTCGGTGTTTAATTGGAAAGTTCTGAGCGCATTATTATAAGCTTTTGTGTGTGCTGTCTAGTTAGCTGTCTAGTTGTCACTATACAGACTACAAATATGCTTCAGGCTTCACTGCGCTTTTCCCAAGCTGCCACATAATTCAGAAAATGTTGTTTTTCTTGAAATACTTTTTCTCCTAAATTTGTAATCCGGTAATATTTACGCTTGACTTTACTGCGTTGTTGAGAACTTTCTTCCTCCCAACATTCTGCTATAAAGCCTTTCTTCTCTAGCTTATGCAATGTTGTATAAAGAGAGCTAGGTCTTAATTCAATTCTCTTATTGCTTGCATTTTTGATAGCTTCGACAATTTCTAGTCCGTAGCGTTCGCGATACAATACTGATTAAAGTATTGCTTCTTCCTTTGGGTATAAATCAAAAAATTGCTCTTTGTTATGCTCATCCATTGTTTATTTTTGCCAATTATTATTAAGGCTGTATTTGTTTCTAGGTATACTTTTCATGCCTTTGTATAGTGAGGTGCCTAGTTGTCACTATACAGGCTACAAACATATTACTCACTGATTAATTATGAAATTCAGCCCGAGAAACATTCCACAAGTACTGGTTTCCTGACTTAGTTACAATATTAAAACGCCAACCTCCTATTACACAATGGTTACAGCCTTTTTTCCTTCTTGGTCTTTGACCTAATATTTGCTGAATGTCTTTGCTAGTCAGGAGCCAACTTTTCGATCGACATTCATCCAAGACACGATATTTTTCTAAAGTATTGTTTTGAGGATTTATAGAAAGAGCGATCGCACCTACTAACACTTCAAGTAATTCCTCAGCTTTGATATTGGATGATGAAATACTTTCACTGGACTGTCTATTTGACTGTTCACTATACTGTCTAGTAAACTGTTTAGTAGACTGTCTACTAGACTGTCTAGTGATATGTTCATTGGGAGTATCTAGTATTTCTACATTGCTTGGCTTTAAGAAAGTAGACATTCTGTTTCCAGCTTTGATGTGCTTGTGCAAATCGTCCAGTTCCTTTAACTGCTCATTAGTCGCGAAAGCTTTTCCATTGGAGTCTTTCGACAACTTCATACATAGAAAGTCAAGGCGGTTATATAGTGCTGGCCTTGTTGTCAGATTATATCTTGAAAGCAATTCTTGGATGTTCATTATTTGATTGTTTCCTGTATAGTGTACTGTATAGTATACAGTATAGTGTACAGCATAGTATACAGTATATTTTATTGTTTCTATATTGAGCACTTCACATATAATACAAGATGTGGTATGTAGATGGTGTTGAGGCTTTGGGTCGCCCCGCGACCCGTCCGACACCGCTGCGCCCTATCTTCTTTTCTTGATACATAAGGGATAAGTGTGGAAAAAAATGCTATAACTAAATTTATATAAATTTGGCCTTTTAAATCATGCTAGAATTTCCTCAAAAATCATTTATCAAATTCACTAAGTCTGAGTCTCGTCTTCTTTCCATGCTGACTTCTGGTTTATCTGACCGTGAAATTGCTGACACTTTGCATTTTAGTTATTCGTACGTTTCTTGCAAGCTATGTCGAATGTTCAAGAAATATAAACTTAAGAATCGTTGTCATTTAGTTGCTATTTTTGTTCATTCTTTATATTCTTCTAACGCATAATTACTGTAGGCGTAGATCGAAGGTTCGTGTCACCAGGTGCAACGTTGTAAAGTTTTGTAAAGAAAACGTGTCCGCGTGTTGGCAACTGCCTGAGCGCAAACAACTACACAATTGCACTACCTAGAAACATTCC
>JAAHGF010000073.1 GCA_010672585.1 Okeania sp. SIO1I7
TTTGCCATTCTGAGTCACTCATATCACTTGGGTATGGTTGACGTTGAGGGTTGGCGATCGCAGGTAGACGACTCATTAGTTATAAAATGGAGCAAGTATAGTAAAGAATAACACTATATTCACTTATGACTTAACTTTCTTTAGATTTACTTTATAAATCAGCTCTAAGCCCAAGGATTTAAAAATTTTCCAGGTTCGTAGGGGAGAAAAAGTACAGTTGTTCGTGAATGGCTTTGTGACGTTTAGAGTTCCGAAAAAAGGGGGGTTGAGATGAATTGGAAAGGAACCATTTTGGGTGCAATTGCAAGTTTTGCTATTATGTCAAACCGAGCTTTGTCCGTACCTCCCGCTATAGAAACTGTGAACGCACCAAAAGCATTAGCTGAGACTACAGAAATAGTCTTGATTCCTGGGCGTCAGAGTGTGATTGAATTTAGGAATGGGGAAACGATTCAATTTATTTCTCTGGCTGATGTACATCAAATCGTATTTTCTACCGATTTGCCTGTGGATACTGGCCGGGCATCGATTCTTGTGCTGAAAACCATTGAACCTCTGCGGTTGAAGGGTGTGGTAGAAACTCCGTCTATAAGGTCTGTTCGCGAAGAGGATTATCCTTATGAGACTATTTATCCTACTAATTTGGTGGTTGTTACGTCTGATCAAAATAATGAGAAGCGTACCTATACTTTTGATGTGGCTGTTTCGTTGACAAAAACTCCTCAAATTTCTAATGGAGTTGCTATTGTGCCAGAAGTTTTACCACCAACTGAGGAGCTTCTCATTCTAACTGATGGGCGACAAGCTAGTTTGCAAGATATTCGACGTGGTTATGTAGAAGCCCTAAAAGGAAAGTACACAACTTACAAAGATCCTGTTGTTGAGAAAATCAAAAAATTCCTGGATTTAGCTCGACATGATGTGACTTTTTTGGAAGCTGCAAAAAGAGCTGAGTTGCCTTTTTCAGTGATTGAATCGCTTGCTGAGATGGGTTTGCAAACTGCTGCTACAGAAGTGATTGATGATAAGCAACCCTCACTTCTGAGAGGATTGATTCCACCAATTCGGAGCCGTGACAAATTTTAGTTAGAAAAATTATGAAAATAATTTCAGAAAATATTGAAACTAGCTATGTTTGTCCTTCTTGTTTAAGCAAACTAGAACCATTTAAGTGCGCCAGAAACTTGCAAAGAACTATACTTCGGTGCGCCGAGCGAAAGAAGTATGACTGCCAACTGGTTGCCTCTAGCATTGAAGTGGATGGAGTATTTTGGAACCCCAAGCTAGGAGAGGCGCAACCTTACTTCTTATCCCCCCTCCCTTAGAACCGGGTGGGAGAATGTGGCGTACATTAAAAATACTCTGTAACACTTAGTAACTGTGATGTTTCGGAGTTGATTATTTTGACAGAACTGCTGTAACTAACGAGAGAAAAACCTATGGAAGTAAAAGTAGAGATCAAGCCTGAGGAAATAATGTGGGCAATTTCCCACATAGCAAAACATGGAACTATTGAAGAAGTGCGAGTACTTTTACCAAAACTGCAGTCAGCGGTTAGTGCCCTCAATTTAAGATTAACCAGAGATGCAAAGATGCTAGCACAAAAAGGGACTAAAGACGAGTGGTCTATCAACTACTACAGATAATATTTTCTAGGCTTTTTTCCAAAAAACACAGAACAACAATAGGCAAAAAAGCCCCACTACTAGATAATAGGATGTTGGCCATGGAAATACAATGACTGTAGATATTGCCAGCTTTGCAATCCAGTGTATAGGAGCGACAGGACTGACAATTAGGGCAGCTAGTAGAAAAGCGATCGCCCACAAATTAGGCAATAGTATTATAGCGATCGCTAAAAATAGACCAGCAATCGTCCAGAGAATAAATTTCAAAGCAACTACCAACGCCAAACTTAATCTATATAATCGCTTCGAGTTGATCTTCGGACGATAAGGCACGGGAGTTAAAGTGACTTTATAAGCCTCTTTCCAGCTTTCCCAGACTGTATAAATCCTGTTAGAAACTTTGTTAGAACTCATCTCAGAAAAATAATATCAAGATTCTGTATACATTTTAATACGGATTTTCAACTCTTACAAGAATTCCAATAATAAAAACGACGTGTGGAGTAGATATGGATAATACGAGTATAGACGATGAAATGACTAACTTAATACTAGACCAAAGCACAGAGTTGCAAGATTTTGAGGCACAACTAAAAGCATCATCAACGGTTTCTAAATTAAGTGAAAAAGAAAAAATGGAGCTAGAAAATTTTGATGCACAACTTGAAGCCTCATCACAAATTAATCCAGAACTTGCTAATTTTGATAATCAGCTAGAGCAAATTGACAACAGATCTGCGGAGCAAACTATAGCGGATGGAATTAACAACTTCCTGGAGCTACTTCAAACAGATCGTTATGAGACGGAGAATTACATCTTGGAAAAGGGTGATGAGGAAATTTCAATTAGCACTAAAGACGATAGAGGTGAAGTTTTTCATCAAGATGCACAAGGAAATATTGAGTCTAAACTCACTCAAGATGAAACCGAAAAGTTTGTTGATTTTAGCGAACAAGTCCAAGAAAAAAGTAACAGCTTAGAACAAAATCATGAAACAAACAAAGCCTTGGAGTTAGAGAATGACTACGAACAGTCAGAAAATAAGCTTATTGCAGATGGGGTAGATAATTTTCTGACAATGCAAGAGTCGGAGCGGTATGAGACTGCTAATTATATATTGGAAAAGTCTGAAAATGGAGAAATATCAGTTAGCGCTCGTGATGGCGACAACGAGGATAAATTGTTTACTGTTGATTCGGATGGTGCTATAACAAATCAACTCAGTGCAGAACAAACAGAAGATTTCATGACTTTTGCTGAAAAAGTAGATGAGGCTGCTAATAAAAAAATACTTGAAGCTGTTGACAATTTTCTCGACCTCCAAGAAAAAGACTATCACGGGACTACTAATTACTTTTTTGAAAGAACAAGTGATGGTGATATTTCTATCACATCTAAATCAAGTGGAGAGGAAGTATTTCAAGGTTCAGCAGATGGAAATATTATCGAAGAAAATCTGAGTCCAGAAGAGACTAAGAAGTTTTTAGAGTTTGCTAATACTGTCGAGCAAGCTGTTGAGCAGAAAGAGCATACCGCTTCGCAAAAGCAACGTTAATCTATTGTATTGTCGCCGGGACAGCATCTAACGGAGACACTAAACGGACGTGGAAGGAAGGTGCAATCTGAAAAATAGCAACGAACAAAGCGTCAACCTGTCGCGGGCTATGGTGCAGATATTTTGGCTGCACCTTTAGATCGGGGATAGATGCAAATTCTCAAAACAAGGATTAAAAATTATGGCAACTATAAACGGAACTACAGGCAACGATCTCATTAACGGAACTACAGGTAATGACTCTATACTTGGGTCTTGGGGAGTTGATACCTTGTACGGTAACTCTGGCAATGATAGTTTATCGGGAGAAGATAACAATGACTACTTATACGGTAACTCTGGAAATGATTACTTGTCTGGAGGTAGTGGCGATGACTTACTCTATGGAGGTCACGGTCGCGACACATTATTTGGTGGTTATGGGTTTGATCGAATTTATGGTGGTACAGGCAACGACACTATTATCAGTGGCTACGATGATAGCAATGATGTACTAACTGGAAATGGTGGAGCAGATACTTTCGATATTTCAGGCAATATGGCTTATCACATATTTGATGGGACATACTCTCCTCGTGAAATTATCACAGATTTTGAGGTAGGAGTAGATGTTTTAGATATACCCGATCAATATCTAGGTAGTAGCGGGTTTTACTGGGGTGGAAGTAGTGATTACGCGTATCTACAATACAATGGTGATACTATTGTAGAACTTGAAGATGTTAGCGTTCACGCTGCAAGGACTATTGATTTTGTATAATAGATGTTCACCAAGCCTGTTAACTAGCTATCAGCTTTTCGTAATAGTCATGCTCCGCTTGCTAGCATTTAGCTGGAGCAAAAAAAATTGATGACTTAAATCCCCCCCCCACTATATTTGAAAAAGCCTGTGGTGTGTGTATCATGGGGGTTTGAATCCCCCATGATAACGCCAGAGAAGCTGCTCACTGATAACTGAGTGCTGAGTGCTACTTTAACTATTAACTGTTGTTAATTGTTAATCATTCAAGAGAGGTAATTATTAATTATTAATTGTTAATTTTTGAATCTAGTTTATGGAACTGTCTGGTAAGCGTGTCTACTAATCACAAGACATAATACAAAAACATTATAAATAGATACTTTATTACTTAAAATTTATTTTTTTCACTTTCACTGCCTCTTATTTATACTCATCTGAAGTCGTTAAATTTCCATGATTAATTTTCTCAACTATCCAACCTATTGCACCTCCTATTTGGCCCGCTTTGATGAACTGCCAACTACCACGAGTGTAAATATTAGAACCTTTTTGACAATAAGGCTTTACTCCTATTAAATGTTTAATTTCCGCAGTGGAAAGTAACCATCCCCCGATAGCAGCTTTCTCTAATTCGTCGTGGTACAAAATGGGACTTTTAGTTTGAATATTCGCAGCGATCGCTCCGACTAGCTGTTCCAATAATTCAATATATTTAGTGTTATTACTCAAAGTAATAGATAAATTTCTTATTCTCCGCTAACAAGTTTTTCTATCTGAACTAATAACTTTTCTAATTGTCTTCTTTTTTTAGTATTATCCCAAATTCTTGAACTCTTAATTAAACGATAGGTATTGTCCAGACCGCTTTTCAAGGTATCTTCTTGTTTTACAGTCTGATTAATTTCTGCCACTCTTTGTCGAATCCCCGACAAAGACAGTGACTTTTCTATTACTTCTTCCAGTAAACTTTGTCTCATGGCCTCGTCTTTGACTTTAGCTATTGCTACTGCCTTTGTATAATCTAGCTCTCCAGAACGCAGAACCTCTAGAATATCTGGGGGTAATTTTAACAATGGAAGGCGATTTTTAACAAAGGATTGCCAGTTCATCAGTCCCAGGTCTTCAAATACTGATTCTATGATTTGAGCAGTAGGGCTACCCATAACGTTAGGGGTAACTTTTCCTTTTTCCTCATTTTGCATTCTGTTTAACAACTTTACCACAGAGGGAATACTTTCATCTATCTGGATGGCCAATAGTTGCAAAATACCTTCAGTTTCTTCAAGAGGGTTGAGGTCTTCTCTTAGTAGATTTTCTATCAACGATAATTGCCAGGCATCCTCATCATTGAGAGAGCGGATAATTACAGGCACAGAAGTTAGTCCAGCCATTTTTGAAGCTCTTAAACGTCTCTCCCCTGCGACTAACTCATATAAGTTGTTGTTAGTAGGTCGGACTAATAGTGGTTCAAGTACGCCAAACTGAGAAATAGAAGCACTTAGTTGAGCTAGTTTCTCTGGGTCGAAATAGCGTCGTGGTTGAGATGGGGGTAAAACAATTTCTTCTATGGATATCTCTTGTTGTCCTGTAGTGGACTGTAAGGAAGTGGTGGACATAGAAGAAGTTTCTTTTGTGTCGAATATAAAGTTACGGAGTGGATTTCTTTTTGTCATCGTCAAGAAACTTTGGACTTAGAAGATTTAGATTTCGGCTTAGATTTAGCTCTAGTCTTAGTAGACTTGGTAGACCTAGTAGATTTGCGTTTTGTTGCAGGGTTTTTTATTTCTATTCCTGCGGTAGAAAATGCTTCTGTAAATAATGAGTCGAATTCAGATGCAGAGGAAGTAGCCATAGCGCCGGACATTTGAAATGCTGTCTTGTTTTGTCCAGGGGCATCAGCGAGGCATTGTCTCTGATAGATTACGGTTTGCAGGGTGGGAATGGAAGATTCTGCTAGGACTTGCCGAGATTCTCTGAGGAGAATTGTACCTTTTGTGGCTCGATTAAGATAGAGAAAAGCTTTTGGTACACCCTGACGTAGTTCTTGGGCCTGGTTAATAAAGCGTAGTGTTTTATTACTACTACGGAGGTCGAGACCGGATGGTTGACAGGGTACTAGAGCAATATCACAACGGGATAATATAGCTTTGGAAACTTCACTCATTCCTCCTGGCCCGTCTACTACTACGTTGTCATATTCTTTGGCTAGGATTGGGAGAGCATCAAAGATTTCTTCTGGGTCGCTGATAATTTGAAAAGGCATTTGGAGTGTTTCTGCCCAGACCGAACTACTGTTTTGGGCATCTGCATCTACAAGAATAACTGAACCACGTTGCATTAACCAGTAGACTAGATGGATGGCCGAAGTGGACTTTCCTGTGCCTCCTTTCTGATTTACAAAGGCTATAATCATGTGTTTTTCTCTGGGAAATATGGTGCTGTTTTTGATACTATCAGAAAGTGGTTCTGGTTTACCCATAACATTAGGGGTAACTTACTTTAGTATAAGCGAACGCTTATACAGAAAAAGACAATGCCAATAAATCTAAATTTGTATCCAGACAACTGGAACGAAATTGCCTTATCCATTAAACAAGCAGCAAATTGGACTTGCGAATGGTGCGGGCGACCCTGTAGACCTCCTGGAATATCTCAGAAGCAGACCGAACAATGGCTGAGGGATAATTATCCAGAATGGTTGTCTCATCTGTACAAAGTGGTGGAAGACGATGAACACGGCACTATCAGAATTACCAAACCTCAACGATTTACACTAACTACAGCTCATTTGGATCATCATTTGTTCCTTTATTTATAAACAATATAACTATGAGATTTATCAGTCCGAAAACCGACTTTGCCTTTAAAAAAATCTTCGGTTCAAACCGCAGTAAACAAATATTAATTAGTTTTCTCAATGCCATAGTTTATGACAATCATAATACTATACAATCTCTGGAAATAATTGACCCCTATAATCCAGGAGTTACTCAAACTCTTAAGGATACTTATCTAGATGTTAGAGCCGTATTAGATAATGGCTCTACAGTCATAATTGAGATGCAAGTATTGAACGTTGAAGCATTTGAAAAAAGAGTAATTTATAATCTAGCTAAAGCTTATGGTAACCAGCTAGATACTGGGGAAGGATATCGAACTTTAAAACCCTTTATTGCTTTGACTATTACAGATTTTGTGCTATTTAAAGAAGCAAAAAGAATGATTAATAAATTTAGATTCAAGGAGGAGAAAGATTCATTTAACTATCGAGACGAGTTAAAACTAATATTTTTAGAATTACCCAAATTTAACAAAGAATTATCAGAGTTAGAAACCGAGAGTGATAAATGGATTTATTTCCTTAAATCTGCTCCTAACTTAGAAGTAATTCCTGATTCTCTTGGAGAAGTAGCAGAAATCGAAGCTGCTTTAAATATTGCTAACCGAGCTAATCTAAGTAATAAAGAATTAGAGGAGTTACATAAACAAGAAGTATTTATTGGGGATAGGAAAGGTGAAATTAGTTTAGCAATACAGGAGGGTCGAGAAGAAGGCCGAGAAGAAGGTCGAGAAGAAGGTCGAGAAGAAGGAAAAATTGAGGAAGCAGTTAAACAAATATTGCGTCTAATTCGGCGATTATTAGGAGAAATTTCTCCAGAAGTGGAGAGTCAAGTAAAACAATTATCTTTGGCAAAATTAGATATTTTAGGGGAGGAAATTTTTGACATGAAAACTATTGCAGATGTAGAAAATTGGTTAGATAGTCAAAGAGAAATAGAGGAGTAAACAATTAATAATTAACAATTAACAATTACCTCTTATTATAAGGGTATCGGTAGCGATCAAGGATGGCGATCGCTATCAACAAAAACAATTAACTGCTGCTGTAAGTCTAGCTGTAGATGACCTCTAAACTCTGGATAGTTAAGAAAGAGCAATACTAACTGAAATCTATACACATTTCAAGATTCAATCAAATAAACTCTCTCTGAAGCTCTCGATACAGCAGTGTAGAGAAGTTTGGGACGGTCATCAGGGTCACTTTTTTTTCTCTGAGAAGGTGGCCTTAAAATATCACTCAACTCAACAAAAACGTGATTATATGTAGACCCTTGACTTTTATGCACAGTGCTAGAAAATATATCTTTTAAATCGTCACCCCAACGATAGAGAAATGCTAAAGCACCTTTATAATTTTTAGCAAAAGTTTGTTTGTATTTAGCCTGAATTAATTTTATTAATTCCTGCTTTCTAAGATTAGCTTCATCATCAAGAATTATAGAATTAAACTCAATACCTCCATCGGATAAACACTTAAATCTAGTCGCTTTTCCCACACCATACAAGCCTTTTAGTTCCTGACAATTATTAGGCATAGCTGCTAATAATTTATCATTAATTTCTACTACTTCGGGGTCAGACAAAACCTTGATCTATTCTGAATTATTGCAGTAGATTTGCCATTTACCATTCCCTGATTTTCGTTGCACTGGTTTGTTAGCAATTAACCTTAATCCCTCAAAATAGTCATCTTTTCTGTCGTATATTTTTGGCTTGAGATATTTATTGTTGCTATCAACCTGCTTGTTGCGGAAAGCTAAAATTCGAGCAAAAGTAGAGTCCTGTTGAAAAAAATCACTTTTCATTAATTCGGTAGCTTTTTGTAAAGCCTCTACTCTTTTTAATCTGACTATTGTATCTCCATCGGGTTTAATTGGATGAATGAAATTTTGCTGAACTCCTTCCCTCAATTTATTACATTCATTTAATATGTGACCAGAGTATCTCATTGCCTTCTTAAGTTCACAACTAGGGGGATTAATAAATGCCATTGCACCATGCTCGCCGACAGGAGGCAATTGATCTTTGTCTCCCAGAAATAATATTTTTTCACCCCGATTTATTATTTCTTGATAATCATCTTTTCCCACCATGGAAGCTTCATCTACAATTACTAATTCAGCAGCAGTAATTAAATCTATATCATCTTGCATTTGGAACTCTTCAAAACCACTTTCTATTATTATTGGTTGTTTTCCCAATGCCTGAGCAACTGTGTAAACTTCGGGAGAATTAATACCGGAGTTTGAGAGCGATCGCTTCAGAACATTCTTGGCTTTATGGGTAGGAGCCAGGAAGATTGTTTCGAACTCATTAGATTCGTCGGTTTCTCCCATCCAGTCTAAAATCCAGGATTCCCAGTCACTGTGCCCGTCATAATCCCAACTCCTCATTTGAAGCCAGTAGTCAAAAGCAATTGCTTCGCCATCAAACACATCGATTTGATTAGTCTTCCATTCATTCCAGCTTTTTTGTACCCATTGAGGCCATTGCAAATTTACATTCGGCAACTGCTGAAGCCAATAGCCTATCGTAAATGTTTTTCCAGTCCCACCAGCACCCGAAAGTATTGCGGTTTTGTCATTTGAGGCAAACCATTGATTGAGAAATTTTATAGCAGCTTCCTGATCGGAATTAAGCTTAATGATTGGAGACGTATCCTCTGGAATGTTCACTCTGTCTGCTTTTCCTGGAGTATCGCCGTTAAACTTTGCTAAAACTTCCTCCGCTGCTCTTAAAAAGTGTGGCTCTGTATGTTTCCTCAACAGGTCTAACACATAGTCAGCTCCTTCAGCCTCGATTAAAATCTCCAGCTCAATAGCTACATCTTCCCTTACCCTAATTGCTTTAGTAGGAGCTTTCTTTTTACGTCCCGAACCTGGTCTATAGCCACCATAGTTAGGATTTTTCTCTTTACTTTTTAACATACCTTGAGACTTGTACAAATTTCAGTTATGTTTAATATAGCAAGGTTAACTGGTTTTTGTACAGTTTTCAAGAGTAATTGATTATTCAATTTTGAAACTCGATAGTCACTCACACCCCACACCATCTTTATCTCTATCTAACCGCTGAGGGTCTGATTCGCGACCTTCCACCTCCACAACTATGATAGATTCTCCATATTCTTTCTTGATGTCAGCACAACCTAAAGCAGGAGGAGGCGGGAAAATGCAGATTTCTTTACCTGATTGGACTTTGGACAAAAAAGTAGTTAGCGTAATATTTTCACTAATTATTGAAATTAAGGTTTAAAAACAGAATCAAATCTGGAACTATCTTCTTTTCTGACATTATTTATCATTCTGAAAATCATAGGATGGGTCTGGTTCAATTTCTCCACCGAAACAGATATCTAAATAACTTTCTTGAAGGGAATGAATCACCCTTTCCAACTCATCAATAAGATTCCTTCGAGTCATTTTTTCAACTGCATCAATATGAGCTTCACTTCCCCCTTTTCCTAAATACTTATATT
>JAAHGF010000074.1 GCA_010672585.1 Okeania sp. SIO1I7
CGGCATTTCTTTTGCAACTGACCCCACCAAGAGTAACGCTCTACTGGTGGTACATACACTAAAGAATGAATTGCCTCATCTAGGTCTAGTCTAGCTCGCAGCATTTCCAAGATATCGCCACTCTCCTCAGTAGTTACAGCACGCTGGAAACGGTTGATCAAGGCAGTAATATACTTAGACTTTTGCTCTGGATCTGAACTTAAACGCCTCACACCAAAGCGATCAACTGTCTTAAAAGCATGATGTATCTGGGGGTCAAGTTCAATAAATTGAAGATATAAGGAAATAACTTTTGCCAAGAATAGCAGTTCACCTTGTAAATTTTCCTGTGTCAGTCGTGGGTCTAAATTTTCCTGAGTAGATAAGCATAAACCTTTAGCTTCTAATTTACCTGTGAGACCGGGATACAATATTTCATCTTTGGTAAAAGGTAGTGGGGTGAGCGATCGCTCGTCTTTCTCACCTCCCACCTCCAAAGCTAACTCCAGAGCTATCTTTCGCCACCTATTTGCCTCTGGTTCTGGAAGTCGCAGTAACAAATATTGTACCTCCTGCCACAAATCAGAATCATTGTTGCTATTTAACTCAACTGAACCGACATACTCTGATAATTTGTTGTCAGCAAGTAAAAGTTCCTGGAGGCGAATTAGTTTTAGTTCATTCCCAGAAGGTGATGGTATGGGATCAAAGAAATGGTCTTCTAGGGAGGAATTAGTTTCTGGAATTTTCTCCTCATTTTTTGGTATTGCTTCTAATGAAGGTTCCAAAAGTGAATCCACTTCATTCTCAGACGGAGATGATATTGGTTCAAACACATCGTCGAAGGAAGAATCTTTTTCTAGTGAAGAATTAGTTTCTGGAATTTTCTCCTCATTTTTTGGTGTTGGTTCTAATGAAGGTTCCAAAAGTGAATCCACTTCATTCTCAGACGGAGATGATATTGGTTCAAACGCATCGTCGAAGGAAGAATCTTTTTCTAGTGAGGAATTAGGTTCTGGAATTTTCTCCTCATTTGTTGGTATGGGTTCTAATGGAGGTCCCAAAAGTAAATCCAGTTCTTCTAGTAATGTTTTACATTCTTGAACTCCGGGGTCTGTTGTGTATTTGGCGATCGCTTCTTTTAGTTGAGCTTCCATTCCGCGCAAACTCAAACGCAGTACCAATGCTAAATCCGAATCTTTTTGATTTAATAGATTACTAAAGTGTTCCATGAAAACATTTTTCCTACAGCAGTTTGCTAAAATTATTTCTCCCTATTCTGTAGGAACATTGCATACAACGTCCCTACTACTTCCTCTTCTCTGGAGATATCTAATAGACATCTGGTAAAAATCAAAAATAAAATCAATTATTACCCATAAATTATCAATTATTCCTCTCCCAGGAGGGGTTAGGGGTGGGTTCCCTGTTCCCTTTTCCCTGTCCCCTCTTTTCTAGAGATATCTATATAGTTATCAGCAGTTGCGTTTTCAGATACAGCGGGTTCCACCTTAGTGAGGTACACTCTGAAGCGAGCAAGATGCTCGCACTGGGAACATTTCATTTTTAATATCTGTACTTCATATATTTGGAATTTGCTGTAATTGTTTCAAACACACGCTGATAACTGAATCTAGTGTGTCCCCGAAAATGGATTCCGCTTTTCTTCTATCTCATTTGGTTGATATTGTAACTCATCTTCAAAAACATATCCTTTCTGCTTTAGACATTCCGAATTGTTTGATTTCCAATAGGGAATTGTTCCCCCATGTAATCGTAAAATACCCTTGTCATCCAAACTCACATAATACTCACAAGGATATTCAGTTTGAGTATCAGGTTGCAACTTCCCAATTAGTTCCCACTGATTGGTATTTGGATCGCGGTATTGGAAATAAAAACTATATTCTCCACTCAAAGGAACTGGAGGTAAAGCATCACTAATTATCCCAATTTCTTCAGAATTATTGTCACTATCATATTCAAAAACTTCTTGAGTATAATCTTTCTCCATATCAAATACAAGTGTATGAGCATCTGTTTTCATTGCTGTTGCTGACTCAGCTACATTCACAGCAATATCGCACTTCACTCGACGTTCAGAAATTAATGGAGAAATTTTGATAACTTCTGCAGCGTTAAGACTGGAAATATTATCAGGAACAGAAATTAAGTAGTGGGGTTTACCTTGACAGAACAATAACTTAATATTTAGTTCTTGGTCAATTTCAAATTCAACTTTGATTTTTTCGTTAAATTCCTCTCCTGTCATTTTCAATTCTGTTGCCAATTTTTGAGCATCATAACTACCCCAAAGTTGTTCTTTCTTATCTTCAAAATCCTTCCGGAATATAAAAATTGATAATTGCGCTCCATAGGATTCTTCACTGCGTACTCTTGCTACTGACTCTTTGGGGTCAAGTTGATAAAGTGGTTGACCTGCTTTAAAAATAGTTAAGTTACTACTCCCATCTATAGTGCCAAGAGTAAAAGAACATGGCAAAAAATAAAGCAAATTTTTGACATCAATGTAAAGCTGGTTTGCCCCTTTTCTGAGCAAATTCTTAGAAGATTCTGGAGAAAAAATCAATTGTCGTAGTTTCTGTGCATAACACGCTCCTGCTGAAGTTGCTAACTTAGTATATTCTGGGACAAAAGTAATTTTTTCTGAGTTCCAAACAAAACGTTCTGATTTAAACTTATTAAATTCTTGATAAAGTTCCTCTTCCACCAAATAAAGATTGCAGGTTTTTCCAGACAATATCAACCAATCTAATTGTTCTTTTTCACCAGAATTTTGAAATTCTTCTTGTCTTGATAAACCACTTTCTACCAATCCTTTAGCAATACCAATTGCCTCCTTAATTATAGGTTTAGTGGCTTTTTCCAACTGACTCAAAGTCAAACTTACACTCAAATTATTAACTGCTTCGCTTTGTAATTGTAAATCACTTTGCGCCAACAATTCAGTTATTTGCTGTCCCCCTAAAACAAAAGTAGGCTCAACAATTTCATCTGTCTGACCCTTGCCCAATATTGATTTTTTAGCTTCTTCTGCATATTCCCAAAGAGTATAAAATGTTTGCTGACGAGCAGGTGCATTTCCATTTTTCCAGCGAGTTGGTAACACTTTCTCCGCAATATTTAAAGCATCCTGATAAGCAACATCAGTTTCAGGATTTTCCTTGTCCACAAAAGCTAATAAATTGCCACTTTGAAACTTCTTTTCATGATCCAGGAATTTTTCATCTAGGTCATCTAGCTGAATTCTCAATGTATCTGGTTGAATATTTCCTTCTGTCACCGCAGTCAGCAAACAGTCAGCAATAGCAACCTTGAGCAAATGAAATATTTGCAGGGTGATTAGCTCCCCACCCAAATGTAAATGACCAGAAGAACCTAAAAGTTTGGGAGTCAGTTTATAATAGCGTCCTCCATATCCTGGGTCTTCGTCATCCTGGAAAACTTTTACTTCTTCAAGTGTGAAGCGGATTAAAGCTAGATCGGTAGTTCCGCCACCAATATCTAATACCAAAACATTTTGCGTCCATTGGTTTCCATGGCGACGACACCTGGTTTTCAAAGATTCAATCCCCACATTCAAGTCTCCACCAAATTCTCGCCATAGGAAAAAGATGGCTATAGAGACAGCTTCATCATAAGCAATATCGACATTATCAATACCCAGGTTTTCCACCAGTTTTTTGACTTCCTGGCGTACTCTTGGAGGAGATATAGTCGGGTAAGTAATCACTGCTTTGTTAAAGCGACCTTGAGCACATCGTTCTAGGTTGCGATCGCGATAATCTGAAGTTAATTGAATCAGATGACTAAAAGCACCTTGAACCAATTCTTCTACTTTAATTTTTTTACTGTTGCCATTTAAGGTGACATCAATTGACCGCGAGCTTGGTTGACCTAGATAGCGTTTGGGTGAGTGGTGAAATTTGCCTGTTATGTCTTGGTTTTGAGCCATGGTATTTAATCTGTTTTGTCTAGCTCGTCCTCCCAGAATTACTTTAACTGAATCAGGTTCAAGACTTTCTATTTCTAATTCACTAGGAATTTCACTAAGTTTGCGAATTTCATCAAGCTCTACTGGTATTAAACTTTGCCATTCTAAGGGTGGAACACGAAACACTTTGTGATAAATACGATTAAGTTCCTGACTAGCAGAACGGCGAAACCAGTCTCGACATTGGTATAGACTAAGTTCTATGATGCGAATTGCTTCTAGCAAGTATGTGCTACTTGTTCCTAAAAATATTTGGTTTCCTAGATTACTTTGGTTAGTATTATCTATATTTGGCAATTCCTTGCTAATCTCTGCAATTAACTTTTGCCACTCGTTTTCCCACTCTTTTGTAACTACACCAGGTTTAGTATCAATTGGTCTTTCATTTAACCACTTAGCTAAACTGTTGCGCAACTCCATTTCTTGTTCTCTTGGTAAACTATTTGGAGACACAGTAACTTTAGGATCGAATAAAGTAACAGTTGTATTACTTGTTCCAAAGTCAATTGCAAACCAACCAGGATAAGATTTTGGTGATGTTGTGGGTAGGGTTGATGAAGGTGATGGAGTCGGAATAGCTAAAGGTGAGGGAGTTGTTGGAACTGGTGAAGGTTGCGGGGTAGGGATAGCTGAAGTTGATGGAGTCGGAATTGCTGAAGGTGATGGAGTTGAGATTTGGGAGTTAGAGACAATTTGGCACTCAGCAGTAGTTTTTTGGCGTTCTGAAAGGTTGGGATTACCCTCAGCATCAGAGTCAAAATATTCGACTTCTACTGTTAAAGTACAGCTAATATCTGTAGGTAGAGGTTCCTCTAACTGGCAATTATGTTGTCTTAATCTTCGAGGTATTGAAAGTTCAATTGGTTTAGCAGACGTAACTTCTCTGTAAGCAGATTTGATTTTTGCTGCCAGTTCTGGTGGGTGACCTTCAACAGATATACTCACACTAGAGATATGGGGAATATTGTTACTTGATGGAGTTATTTCAATTACAGGCAGTTCTAGTACCTTATCGTCTGTTGATTTGGTGATCAATAAATAACGAGTTAGTAGCTCAATTTTTACAGCCATTTTTTGTCTTCCTTTTTATTAGTTTTGTTAACTAGCTATTAGTTTTTCTTATTCAAACAGAGGGACGGCGAATTCTGGTTTGGGTTTTGTCCGCAACCACCAAGCAACCCTGCAAAGTTGCAAGTGGATATTCCTGCACAACTCGCACCAAAATATCAAGCACTGCTTGGCGACTTCTACTACCCAAACGCAAAAGTAAAATACCTGGGTGAGTTCCCGGTGGAAAACGGTGGGAATCAGAATAATCAAGGTCTAGAGTAATAAAAAAAGCGTCCTTCAGCACAAACTTGCTGCCATACCACCTCATCATCTTTACCAGATAATCCTTCATCAGTAACCAGATCGTGATCGTAATCCTCATCCCTGAGAAAATTAGCGTGAGCGATACTGAGATTTCCATCTAATTTTATCAACATAATTCCTATTGTAACGGTAATAGCTCTTCTTCTCTCGCTAGTGCCGCAGCATAAGCGATCGCCACCCGCACATTTTCTAAAGTCAAGGGTTGATATTCTTCAACAATCTCTTCTATGGTCAACCCCTCTGCTAGATTATCTAGGATGACCGAAATCATAATCCGAGTTCCTTTAATACAAGGTTTCCCGTGACAAACTTTAGGATTAAAGTTGACCTGGTCTTGCCAGTTATTGATTTTTGGACCTCTACTACACTTTCAACGACAACTATTTCAATGACAACTATAAATAAATGTTTCTTTTTCCTACTCCCTACTCCCTACTCCCTTTTTTTACTTCAACTGATGCAATTTGCGAGAGATTTTGTAACCAGGTTGGAGTTTGAGTTTCTGATTCATCTGCTGCTATATATTTTAGCAATGCTTCTTTTTTGAAAAGTTCTCGTAAATCCGTAATTACTGTATCTAGAATCCCTTTCAAACTCTTATTTACTTTTTTGGTTATCTCCCCAACATACTCTGCTAGGTGCAATTCCATGCAATCATTAATTTGGTCTCGGAGTCTGAGAACGATAATTTGATGGTTAAATGGTTTGTGAGTAACTCCATCTTTTTTAGGACTCCAGTCAAACATTTGAGATTGATGTTTTTCCTCTGCACGAGCTAGAGGAAACTTATTACTAATATTATCTATGATTGAACTATTGTTTTCAATCTGACTTTCTTCAAATATCAACGTCTTCCAATTTATTTCTGGGTCATCAATAAGTGGATCGTTGGCAAGCAAAGAAAGAGTTCCTAAAAGTTCTACTTCTCTCTCACCAAACTTTTCTTCAATTTCCTTTTCTTTGACTTCTTCTTCTTGAGTGGTAGATGGTATAATTTCTTGAAGCTTGTTGCGTTGAGGTTCTAGTTCCCGAGACAATTTAGTTAATAGCTCTGTGAATGCTGATTTGATGCGATCGCGAGCAAATTTCTCTAGTTCTTGAAGGCTTTTTTCAAAAGCTGGATAAAAATCCTCACTCTTAGTCGGAGTCTTCTTATCTTCATGTTTTTTTTTCTTACGCAAAAGCTTACTAGCTGCACTATTTTCGTCAGCTATAGTTATAGAAACTATCCCATCCTTGGTATTATTAAAAAGTAAATTCCACTCATTCCATTCAAAGAATACTTTATTAGTTACTTCCTCCTTCACTACCTCACTAATCTCATCTTGTAATGTTTTCTTATCTAAATCTGTTTTCAAACGATTGTAGACATTGAGAAGTTCTTCAATGATTTGACGCAGTTCAATAAAAGCTTGACTGTCGGAAGTAGGTATATATTCAGGAATTGTCTCTAATATTGCTCTAAGTTCATTCTGCTGTTGTTGGCAAACACGAGCTTGACGACGAGTATCTTCCTCTAGTTGTTTCAGACCGTAATCTTTTACATGGTCTATAATCAGCGATCGCAACCTCCCTACACCCCCATCATCTACAAAATCGCTCAGTTGTCGCTGTAAAATTCCTGCAGAACTAGAATCCAATATTCCACTCAACTGTTTCCATTTGGGAGCTATGTCATCCTGATATTTTTCTAGTTCAAGCATAAATTCTGGAGAACACACTTCCAAAGTAGTTGAACGTTGTGCCAACTCCTTCAAAGCTGACATTTGTGACAGTAGTACAACTCTCTCTGGTTTAGTAGTCAAACCTCTAGCACCCGTCATCGTCAACCTCAGAACCTCCAGTTTCTCTAGAACCTCCTTTTCTTCAAGTATTGCAAGTTCCTCAGCTAAATTCTCAAGAATTTTTTTATCCGCCTCCGTTAATGGTAGTTGGTTAAAACGACCCACTCCCACTAAAATCCGGTCTTTCAGGTCTTGTCCCCCCCGGTCTCGCTCCATCATAGCCTGAATTTTATCAGCAGTATCTCCCCCAGGATGCTGACCATTCAACAAAAGCAGAATTGTTTGAACTTCTTTCAGTTCCCGCAAAGACAGGAAAGCATCTCTCACTCCAGAGTCAGCAGCTCCCAGTCCAGGAAAATCTAGCAAAACAAACTCTTGATTTTCCCCCAGAGCAGACAAATTCCAGATTTGTTTTGATACTTTAACTGTTACATCCACCCGACGAATTAAAGAAAAACTGTTTTGCAGGTCTTGAGCAGATGGTAAGGCAGGATTTGACCAAGGTTGAGGAGAAACAACTAACTCTTCAAAATTGAGTTGGAGAATATCCATTGGTGGGTCTCCTAATTTTAATCCCTCTTTTGCTGTGGCCATATCAACTTGATAGAGGCGATCGCAGATATTTTGGCCATAAACTCTATAGGTAAGCAAAAATCCTACCAGTTCCCGCAGCAGAGAACGTAATTCTTTATTTTGGGTCGTGCCCCAGGTTTGTTTACACCATCCCAGGATGCGGTTAATATCTATATTTGTAGCAGTAAAGTTCTTGAGGGTATCTGAAGATTGTTGGGATCTCTTAGCTGCTTCTTGAAGCATATAACCCAGACATTCCTTGACCTCATTGTGAGACAGATATTTAATGGTAAATTCCCCAAATTCTGTCTTGTGCAAGTCTTCTGCCTGAACTGGGTCTAGGTGAATAGCTGTAACGTTCCCTGTGGTAGGAGTTACACTTACTGGTAAACCATCAGCATATCCAATTAAGCTTCCGAGTAATAAAGTTTTCCCACTACTGAATTCTCCCATTACACCAATTTTTACTGGGGAAGATGCAAGTTCAATAGTTTTTTTGGCTGCTTGTTCAAGTTTTTGTAAATTGTTGTTAAGCTCTGGGGGTATCCAATCTGGCAAGGGTTGTTGTTGGGATAATGAATTTATCCCTTGGATAATTGAATCTCCATATTCTTTGAGTCGGTGCAGTTGTTCTTGTACCATTGGGTAGTTTTTTTGACATACTTTAAACCATTTTCTACAAATTTTATAGAAATCGCAAGTACC
>JAAHGF010000075.1 GCA_010672585.1 Okeania sp. SIO1I7
ATCAAATATTAAATTCATCAGTACTTTTAGATTTAATCAGCAAGTCCTATTTAATCAAACTAGATTTAACTCCATACTAAATCAGATTTAGATAGGTTGCTTGTTGAGCTAGCAAATATTTTTCCAAATATAGAACCCCTGAGTGGTATCTCTAAAAAATTAGGCGATGTAGCTGCCGCTAGGCTCCGCCAACGCTAACCTTTTAAGCATCAGTCGAATAAAACTGCATATTAATCTTAGCAGTAGCATTTTCCAGGGTTCTTTTCCTGCGGAATGCTTCCCTACGGGATGCGGAAGCAAACGCAAACAAAATTTTTGGTCAAGCTTTTACACCTCTCCATCCAGGAATTGGTTCTTTCAATGACCCACCTGGCTTTGACGGGAACAAACCCTGTTTTTCCTTCCTGTTTTTTCTGTGCCAATGATAGTTTTGGTGATAGTTTTAACCGAATTTTAGTCATAATCGCAGGATAGATTTTTTTTAACTCCTGTATGATTTTTTCGGGATGGTATCCATTATCTAGTAAAATAGTGATTTTAGGAATATTTACAGGTTTAGATTTAAAGTAGTCAATATTGTCTGATAACATTTCTATCAATCCGACATCATCGCATACTGATGCCTTAGTATAGCAATGAGCGCTGGTATATTTACAAATTGCAGGAAAGGCCAAATAGCTGAAAGTCTTATATTATCGGCAATTTATTCCCCCAGATGAGCTGTTGCCTGTTGCCTGTTGCCTGCGCACAGCGCTATACAGTGGGTAAAAACAGTGGGTAAAAAAAGCGCACCGCCCGCTCTGAGCAAACCTCAGAGTAAGGACGGAGCAAGAAGGAAAACCGAGACTATCTACTGCTAGATGTCTTTTAATGCCGTTGGTAGCTTTGTAAAAACAAAATCCTTTTAGGTAGTAGTGGAACAATTACGAACCCATTCTTTGTCTGTTAAACTGCTTGAATATGGCATTTTCTTATGCTAGGAAGGCGATCGCTACTTAAGTATAACCTTGGACGGAAAAGATACGATTGGGGGTTCTATATAGCTATCAAATGGGTTCTATACACGCTCCGATGCTACCGGACATGATATAAGTCGGAAAGCTACAAAGTAAAAACCTAGTTGACTGCCACAAGTGGGAGCTTTTTCGCGATTCGCGTGCGCAATCTCTGTGGGAATAGCAACCTTAATGGAACAAAACCGTTTGAGAAAATTAATTTTTCGCAGGATATTTTATGAAAAATCTGCCACCAAGTATATTAATCAGGACTTACGCAAATTGACTTTTAAATCACCATCTGTAGGGGCTAATAGTATTGGCGTTCCGCCAAGCTCCGAATTGCGCCCTCACCATAAGTAAAGTCTCTGAGTAAGTCCTGTTAATGTAGTACATCAGGATTTAGATTCTGAATTTCCAGAAGTTGCTAAAGTTAAATCACCAAGGAGGATATTAAAATCTCCTTCTATTTTTTGGTGTTGGTTGGCCAACGGTGAAGTACAATCCACTAGATATGATCCTCAAGGGTTTTATAATCAGGAATATAATTTTATATAAGTTGTAGTATATTTAACTTCCTAAAAATTGGCCACTTACTCCTAGAATATTATGACTGAAGCAGCAATTCTGTGTGTTGATGATGAAACTGTTATCCTCGAAACCCTCCAGGAACAAATTAGCCGTCACTTTGGCGAGCAATTTGTGTACGAGGCTGCCGAAAGTGCTGAGGAAGCCCTAGAAATTCTTGAAGAGCTGGATGAGGAGGGGGTCAAAATTGTGGTGATTGTCTCTGACTGGCTGATGCCTGGAATGCGGGGGGATGAGTTTTTAGTTCAAGTCCATCAGCAATTTGGTGATATTAAAACAATTATGTTAACTGGGCAAGCTGATGAGTTGGCGATTCAACGAGCCAAGAAAGAAGCTAATCTGTACTCCTGTATATATAAACCGTGGCGGGAAGCAGAGTTGATTAAAATCATCACAACAGCTCTTGAGTCAGTATGAACGAACTAACAATTCTTTTAGTCGATGACGAACCGATGGTTTTGGAAAGTCTTTCTGAAGAATTACAACGAAACTTTGGTCAAAATTATGATATTGAAGCTGCTGAAAGTGGTGAAGAAGCGCTCGAAATTTTAGAGGAATTGCAGGCTGAAGGAATAGAAGTTGCTGTAGTGATTTCCGATCAATTAATGCCTGGTATCAAAGGAGACGAACTCCTGAGTAAGATTCATCTTCAGTATCCAGATATCTTGAAGATTATGCTGACGGGGCAGGCTGGAGTAGAGTCAGTGGGGAATGCTGTGAATTCAGCTAATCTCTACCGCTATATTACTAAACCCTGGGATACGACGGATCTCAATCTGACAATTAAGGAAGCACTCAGCAAGTACTTGCGGGTGAAACAACTTGAACGACAAAATGCTCAACTGCTGGAAAATGAACGTCGCCTGACTCAGTTTTTGGAGGCGATGCCAATTGGTGTCTCGGTTCACGATGTGACCGGGCAAATGACCTATGCTAATCAGAAAGCTAAAGAATTACTCAATTTAGACGTTTTACCCGATAGCAAGATTGAGCAACTTTCGGATATTTTTAAAGTTTATCGGGCAGAAACCAAACAATTGTATCCGACAAAAGAATTGCCGATAGTGCGTTCCTTGGCTGGAGAAACAGTTCATTCTGAAGATATAGAAATTCATTACCCGGATCGGATAGTCCCGATCGAAATCTCGACTACACCTATTCGGGATGAAACAGGCCAGATTTCTCACGCGATCGCCGCTTTCCAAGATATTAGTGGTCGTAAACAGGCTGAAGACGAACGAGAACAGTATACTAGAGAATTGTTTAAACTCAATGAAGCTTTATCCAGGTTTGTTCCTCGTCAATTTCTCCAATCTCTTGCTCACAAAAGTATCACTGATATTCAACTAGGGGAGTGCGTGCAGAAACAGATGTCAGTGTTGTTTGCTGATATCCGTGCTTTCACAACTCGTTCCGAACAGATGACTCCAGAAGATACCTTTAAGTTTATTAATAGCTATCTCCGACGTATGGAACCTGCAATTATTGAAAATGCTGGTTTTATTGATAAATATATTGGTGATGAAATTATGGCACTGTTTGAAGAAAGTGCTGATTCTGCAGTGAATGCAGCAGTGACCATGTTGAAAATTCTCGCTGAATATAATTTAACCAGACAACGCCCAGACCGCCAACCCATCGAAATTGGCATTGGGATCAATACAGGGATGTTGATGTTAGGGACAGTAGGCGGTAACTCGCGTATTGATACTACTGCCATTGGTGATACTGTTAATCTCGGTTCCCGCCTCCAGCAGTTGACGAAAGTCTACAATACTCCACTGCTAATTTCTCATCATACTTTAGCTTGTCTGGAGGAACCGATGAAGTATGCTATGCGAGCGATCGCTCAAGTGCAAGTTAGGGGAAAATCTAGAAAGGTAGGGGTGTTTGAGGTATTTGAGGCCGAGCCTTATGAGCAAAAACAAGCCAAATTGGAAACAAAGCCGATTTTTGAAGAAGCTGCGATCCAATACTATCAAGGAGCAATTGAGTCAGCAAAGTCCCTTTTTCATCAGTGTTTACAAAAAAATCCCGATGATTATGTTGTTCAAACTTATCTGCAACATTGTAATTAAGAAGGAGTCAGGAGTCAGGAGTCAGAATTCAGAATAAATGGGAATTATATCAAACCTGGTAGCATTGGTGTTATTCAGCATTATTAAGATTTTAGGGGCGATTTCTGTTCCGGAAAGGAGATTTCAACTTCTTCGAGGGCCATGCAGTTCAACAGTCGCAAGGGAACGCGCACCAAGCAGCTCAAAGTTATATCATGTCCGGATAAGAGCGTGATAAAAAACTTTCTCCTTCTTCTCCTGTTCTTCTTCTTCCTTCTTTCCTCTTGACTCCTTACTCCTCCGTCGTTATTTATTTATAACTGTTCAACCGGACATGATATTAGTCAGGAATTACTTCTGACTTCTGACTTGCGCGTAGCGCCATATTCTCCCCCTGATTAATTTTATTAATAAACCACATTGGCATTAACCCAATCCATTTTTCTTGAATAACTCCTTCTTTCAAAACAACCGCTGTAGGTACTACCTCTATCTTAAATTTTTTATAGAACCTTTTATCTACTGCAACAACGGGAAAATTCAAAAAATAACGATCTACAAAATCTTGACCTTCTTGAATATTTTCAGTATCTATTAATCCTACTATTGCTGGTAAATTATCTTGCCATTGCACTAACTTCAACACACCTAACCAATGTTTACATTGAGAACATTCAGGACTCATAAATACCACAATGACAGATCCAGACATTAGAGATTCTGAATCTTCTCCCAGCCATTCTACCCGCCATTTTCTGTTTTCTTGTAATGGGGTAAAATCAAGATACGGACGACCATTTTCTTGCATATATTCTAGGGAGCCAGCAGCTAAAGCATAGCTAATTATAAAAGTTATTAATACTACCAGCCATTGCCACAAAATAGTAGGTCGATATTGACCAAAAAATTCAGCAAATATTAACAGAAAAATATAAATAGCATTGAGAATTAAACTTTGGGTAGGAGTAATTTCTAACCAACCATTATAACAGCCACAATCTTCAGTTTTACCAGTTGATGTACTCCAGTAAGTAAGCATTGATAAACTCAGTAATAATAAAATACTTACAGGCATAATTATAGTTGGTAAAACACCCAGTATTAAAGCAACTCCTAAAGCTGATTCTATAGCAGTAAATGTCAGGGAAATAGGTATAATTAATTGAGGATTTATTACATCTAGTTTGGCAATATGTTGGATAAATTTCCAAGGTTCTATAATTTTGGCAATACCAGTCAAGAGGAAAATACTGCCAACTATAGTTAAGGCGGTATAAGCTAAAGTAAATAATATCATATTCTAGATTTTTTTTGCGACTAAGGTTGATGGTTTACTAAAATTACGAGCAACTGTGATATTAAATTTTACTTCATCATAGAGGATTTCTTCAAAGGACTTGTAATGCTGTTTTAGACACTCTTTAAATTCCTGCATGGCAATCGAAAAAACCTCATTGGGAACTGTCCAGCATACCCCAAATGCTCGTGAATGATATATTTCAAATAACTCTACCACGGTCGTGGAGGGGAAGACAGGAGAAAAGGGTCGGGAGCGAAGAGGTAGGAGCGGGCGTTTTGTCTCTCAATTTTTCTGCCATAATCATCCTAAGATACTAGCATGCACGAGCTTTTTCTACCGAAAACAGGCGCACTTTTTTCAACTCTAAAACGCTAAAACCTTTATATGTAAATACTTTTAGAGTTAATCAGCAAGCCATAACTACTATGAATCAAAATCTAAACCAACAAAAGACACAAGAAGCACTAATAGAATTAGCATCAGTGCTGCAACCGGAATTCAGTCAAATACCCCAAACAGGTACTCCTCTATTAATTGCTTTCGGTATAGTAGCCAAAGCATTAGGCATAACTATTAATTATACACCAAAAATAGAAACCGAAGAAACAGAACCAGGATGGGAAGACCCCATAGAAGCGATCGCTAGTGCCTCCCATATTCGTACCCGTCGCGTTACCCTCACAGACAAATGGTGGCAACAAGACTGCGGACCTCTGTTAGCATATAACGAAGTCAAAAATCGACCAGTTGCCCTGCTAAAAGCAACAAACTATGAAATTTTTGACCCCATAGAATTTACCCGCATTCCACTCAACCAGGATACAGCTCAAGAATTAGCATCAATAGCTTACACCTTTTACCGCCCTTTTCCCAATAGAGAAGTTTTAGCCTTCGATATCTTCAAATTAGCTTTTAGAGGTCGATTTAAAGATTTGCTGACAGTTGCTGTCACTGGAGTCATAGCTACCTTATTAGGAATGTTGACACCAGTAGCTACAGCCATCATTATTGATAACGCTATTCCCGATGCCAACGAAAAATTATTAATAGAAATAGGTTTAGGTTTGTTAGCAGCAAGTTTTGGAGTCAGCATCTTTCAATTAACTCGCGGTTTTATCACTCTCAGATTAAAAACCATATCTAGCTCCACTATTCAAGCAGCAATATGGGACCGACTCCTCAAACTTACACCAGCCTTTTTTCGCGAATATTCCACAGGAGACTTAGAAAACCGCGTTTCTGCTATCAGTGAAATTCGCGATCAACTCACTAGCACTATCCTCACAACAATATTCACCAGCTTTTTTTCCCTACTGAATTTAGTATTACTATTCATCTATAGTTTTCCCCTTGCTATCATCGCTTTTGCTATCGCTTGCCTCACCAGTATTGTCACCTTATGGTCAGGAGCGATCGCCCGTCGCAAGTTACGCTCCTTTCAAGAAATATCAGGAGAAATATTCGGTTTGACAGTTCAACTCATTGGTGGAGTCTCAAAACTACGAGTTGCTGGTGCCGAAGAACGTGCTTTTGCTTATTGGGCAAAAAAATACAGCCAACAAGCAAGACTAATGCTCGGCAACCAACTCATTGAAGACCTAGTTACTGCGTTCAACACAGCTCTACCAACTGTAAGCTCTATTTTACTATTTACATTAACCGTTTATTTAATTCAAACACAGGAAACAGGTTTATCCGTAGGAAAATTTCTAGCTTTTAACACTGCATTCGGTACATTTATTAGTGGAGCGACAAACTTAAGCAAAACTATCATTAATATTCTAGAAATCACAATATTATGGGAACGTGCTCAACCTATTTTAGCAGAAAAACCGGAAGTAGACATCAACAAATCTGACCCAGGGCAACTTTCCGGTAGGATAAAACTAGATCGTCTTAGTTTTAGATATCGCCCAGACAGTCCACTTGTTGTTGATGATATTACTATTGAAGCAGAAGCAGAAGAATTTATTGCTATTGTCGGACCTTCTGGCAGTGGAAAATCAACTATTGTACGGTTACTATTAGGATTTGAAACACCAGTAGCAGGAACTATTTATTATGATGGGCGCGACTTATCAACCTTGGATGTATCAAGAGTGCGACGACAGTTAGGGGTAGTGTTGCAGAATGTACGACTCAATAGTGCTTCTATTTTTGAGAATATTGCTTGCGGGGCGTTAGTAACGGTGGATGATGCTTGGGAAGCTGCTGAAATGGCGGGTTTTGCAGATGATATCGAAGAAATGCCAATGGAAATGAATACTCTTGTGTCTGAGGGAGGGGGAAATTTATCTGGTGGGCAAAGGCAACGGTTATTAATTGCGCGAGCGTTGGTTTTGAAACCGAGAATTTTGATTTTTGATGAGGCGACAAGTGCTTTAGATAATCGCACTCAAGCAATAGTAACTGAGAGTTTAGAGGAGTTGGGGGTAACTAGGATAGTTATTGCTCATAGGTTGAGTACGATTCGTAATGCTAACCGAATTTATGTTTTGCAAGGGGGAAAAGTTATACAGAATGGGAGTTTTGAAGAATTGGCTAGTCAAGATGGGTTGTTTGCTAACTTGATAGCGAGACAGATGTAATACCATTTATCAAAAACTTTTCTACATTTTGTTGAGCAGGGGAGTAGGGGAGTGGACCCACCCCTCGCCCCTCCCCCTCCCAGGAGGGGAAGCAAGCATAAGAATAATTAACATTAACGCAAGCTAAAATTAGCAAAAAAGTGATTCGGATTGTACCGAGCAACTGTTAAAACCCGAGGTAATTATCAATTAATGAATTATCCCCTACTTCCCTACTCCCCCGAAATGCGAAAATGTAACAAACATTTATCACGCTTGGTATTATTCCCGTTGCACAAAGAAACTCCTAATGTCGAGATGTGTTCGTTGAACAAGGTACATATACGGTACTTGCGATTTCTATAAAATTTGTAGAAAATGGTTTAAAGTATGTCAAAAAAACTACCCAATGGTACAAGAACAACTGCACCGACTCAAAGAATATGGAGATTCAATTATCCAAGGGATAAATT
>JAAHGF010000076.1 GCA_010672585.1 Okeania sp. SIO1I7
GGATGAGTGCCATAGGTGTGGTAGGCTTAGGATTAAACCTACGAGCTTATGACTTCGTATCCCAAGAATTACGGGCAGCAGAAGACCCAGAGTTTGAAACATTTTATACCAAAAACATTTTGTTGAATGAGGGTATCCGAGCATGGATGGCTCCTCAAGATCAACCACATCAAAACTTTATATTCCCTGAAGAAGTATTACCTCGTGGTAACGCTCTGTAATTTTATCTCAACGTTGGCCCTTGACCCGCGCTCTCCCGTTGGCGGAGCCTAGCGGCAGCTATTAGGGGAGCGTCGCATGGGAAAACCAATCAATTTTGCGGTGTATGCCAATAGTGTGTTAGACTTAAGACTTGGCTGCTGGGCTAGCAGTTTCAGTCTGTGGAGCGACCATAAGACCGAAAAGAGGCTTGACCTTGGAGGCTGGTGCATTGTTAGCGCAGCTCCTCTGCAAGAGGCAGCAGAAAGACCTAATCAGCGATGGTTAGGAATCCCGCGCTGCTCTACGAGACAGCGTCGGGAAGATGTCAAGAAGGGATAGAACTTTCAATTCCTGAATGGCTCCTACAAATTAACAATGTAGGAGCCATTATTTTTGGAAGATTAGGCACTTTGCAGTAAAAAACATGGTCAAAAACCATAACCCACCCCCATCCCCTCCCGGGAGGGGAGCAAGAGGGGTGGGTTGTGATGCCAACTGGTCCGAATTAGTCAGGCAATTAGAATACAAAGCTAAATGGTATGGACGGGAATTAATCAAGATTGATAGATATTTTCCTAGTTCTAAGTGTTGTTCTAATTGTGGTTATGTAGTGGAAAAATTGCCTCTAAATATTAGAGAGTGGGATTGTCCTGAATGTGCAGCTCACCATGACCGCGACATAAACGCTTCGGTAAATATTTTGCGGATGGGAACCCGCGGGATGCGATAGACGCAAGCGGTCAGACCCCGCGTCGCCGTCAGCTCGCTTGGGGAATGCTGACCAAGAGAGGGAATGCCCACGCTCGAAGGCTGCGGGAGGAGCAGTGTCAGTCTGTGGAGCGCGCTTTTAGACCCGAGGAGAGTAAATCTCCGTTTGCGGAGCATTCCGTAGGAAAGGCGGGTGCTAAGAAACAGAAAGCCCCTAACAGTGATGTTAAGGAATCCCGCGCTGTAACGCAAGTGCAGCGTCGGGAGGATGTCAATTGTTATACCTAACACCTTGAATAGCCAATGTAGCAATATTTTTTGAAAATGGTATAAAACTTTTAATTAACTCTTAATTTTTGGTTATTAAGTTATTTAAGTCCTTAACTAATACAAAAAAAATTAACAAGATAATTGCATTCTCAAATTTTTGTGCTACTATACTAATAGTAAAGATTATTAAAAACCGCTTAGGGATATAAGGAGGTGATGCCCATGCAAGATAGTAGTAAACGCTTGGGTCACCAGATTGGAAAATACCAGCTGTGTGCTGGGGCTGGACTTTAGTAGCTAGCTTGTTTCCCCCTCTGGGGAAGTTAAAATTTATTTTAACTAAGCTGTTCTGGGGTTTCTCCCAGCAGTTAGGTTCCAATCAAGGTGACCCGCTAGACCGCTCTTATTGTAAAGTAGTACTGTAGCATTTGCTAAAATACTACATTATGATAAGAGCGGATAGTTTTTGGAGAATTTTATGACTGAATTACTTAGTGCAGAAGAAATTAGTCAACGTAGCAATCAATTATCAGACTGGAAGATAGAAGGAAATAAACTTCAGTGTGTAAAAATATTTAAGAATTTTGTCGAGGCAGTTAGTTTTGTCAATCAATTAGTAAATCCAGCTGAGACATCACAGCATCATCCTGATATAGAAATATCTTATAATAAAGTAATCATTAATTTAACAACACATGATGCTGGCGGTTTAACAGAAAAAGACTTTAGCATGGCTAAAGAAATATCTGCTTTAAAATAAGCTAGTTTTCGTAGTTTAATATAAATTTTAAGATAACCCCTTCATAATCTGGGGGTAAATTGGAAAACAACAAGCTTCAAATAATGGAAAATCCTTGATAAACTGGTAGTTCGCCCCCATTGATGGAGGGGATGCAATTGAAGTTAGTCTAGTATGGATTAGCTAACTGAGTACTCATAATAAATTATCTAATTAAAACTGCAGTTAAATAAACAAAACCTAGAATTTTGATGCCTTTAAATTCAAAATAATTTTCTTTGATTGTTTTACTACCCGAAAGTTAACTATATTAATTTAATTAGTAATTAAGTTTGTTCAGGATAAAGGCTAGTTAATAGCCCGAAATTATGTTCCAACTAAATATTCTCAAGTGGATGCAAGAATCCGCTACCGAGAGCACAGAATTATTGATAGAGCAGCTACTAGATATTGGAGCTGCACTTTCAGATACTTACGATTTGGGCGATATTTTACATTTAATTTTATCCAAAAGTCGGGAGATAACTTGTAGTGATGCAGGTAGCGTCTATCTAGTAGAAAAAAAAGGAAATCAACCTACTAGGTTATTGTTTAAGGTAGCCCAAAACGATTCGTTGCCAGACTTTTCTTTCCACGAACTGGCGGTCAATATGACACCGAAAAGTTTGGCCGGATATGTTGCCCTTACAGGTGAAAGTTTAAACTTATCAGATGCCTATAATTTACCTTTAAGTGTACCTTATAAATTTGACAAAAGCTTCGACAAAAATACTGGTTATCGCACCTGTTCTGTGTTAGTTTTACCTATGCAAAATAGGTCTCAAGAAATAATTGGAGTGCTCCAGTTAATTAATCGCAAGATTAACTCAAATACAGTATTAACAGCAAATAATTTTCAAGAATTAATTCAGCCATACTCACAATGGGAAGAACGAATAGTAAGTTCTCTTGCCTCTCAAGCAGCTATATCAATAGAAAGAAATCATTTACAAGAAAATATTGAAAATCTATTTGAGGGTTTTGTCAAAGCATCAGTACAAGCAATAGAAGCTAGAGACCTATGTACATCAGGTCATTCAGAGCGAGTAGCAAAATTAACAGTCAGCTTGTGTCAAGAAGTTAATACTATTACTAGCGGGCCTTTATGGGGCGTGTCCTTTAACGAGCAGCAAATTAAAGAAGTTCGGTATGCTGCTTTGCTGCATGATTTCGGTAAAATTGGAGTTCCAGAAGCAATATTAACAAAACGTAAAAAACTTTATGAAGCACAATTAGAGCTGATTGAGCAAAGGTTTTCTGTTGCTCAACGTACCTTGGAGATGGAGTATGCTCAAACCAAGTACAAACAGTTACTCAGACATTTATCTGACATATCTCAACAACATACTCAAGAAAATTGTCCTCTATGCCAAAAAATTGAAAATTTGGATTTAGAACTAGAAACAGCGATCGCCAAACTTCATAATTATTGGCAAATAGTATTAACCGCTAATGAGCCAACTATAACAACCGAAGAACCACTGAAACAACTGAAGCAAGTATTGCTTTACACCTACAAAGACATAGATGGTCAAATTAAGTCACTAATTACACCAGAGGAAATGGCTCAACTAGCAGTCCCTAGAGGTAACTTGACTGTTGAAGAAAGAAAAGCGATAGAGTCTCATGTAACTCATTCTTACGAATTTTTGAAGCGGATTCCCTGGACAAATAACTTAGAGCAAATTCCAGAAATTGCTTATGGACACCATGAAAAATTGGACGGTAGTGGTTATCCCAGGGGACTAAAACAAAAAGATATTCCTATTCAAGCCCAGATTATGGTTATTGCAGATATATATGATGCTTTAACAGCAGGCGATCGCCCCTACAAAAAAGGTTTGCCTGTAGAAGCTGCTCTGAGAATAATGCGTCATGAAGCAGCCCAGAATAAAATTAATAGTAACTTCTTGGAACTATTTGAACAACGAGAAGTCTTCTCCATACTAGGGCATAGTATTTAACGAAGTCAGAAGTCAGAAGTTATTTTTGTAACAGGGATTTGAGCAAGGCTCCAAAAAAATTTGGCCTTAAAAGCAGGGGTTTTAGACCCAATTATTTTGATAAAGTACACTCGAAAAAGCACAAATTTATACTAGAGATACAAATATCAACAATTAATTAGGCCATGGTTAACAGATTGACATCCTCCCTACGTTGCGCATGGCGCGACAACGCGGGATTCCTAAACCTCGCGACTCAGGACTTTCTGCTTCTAACGCACCTGCCTCCGAGGCCAAACCTCTTTCTGGTCTAAAGGCGCGCTCCACAGACTCACACTGCTAGCCAAGCAGCCAAATTTTAATACTAACACACTATTGACATGCACCGCAAAATTGATTGGTTTTCCCATCCCTCCGCTCCCCTAATAGCTGTCGCTAGGCTCCGCCAACGGGAGAGCGCGGGTCTTCAAGCAACGTTGAGATAAAAAAATTCTGTATAGAGGTTGTTGATAAAAAAAAATTGTGATAACCTTTCTCTCAACTACCTAATATATTTGTGTAGGTAAGCTGGTGGTTTGATAATCCTCAGCTTAAGTTATGTGTAAAAATCTTAGAGTTAAATTAAATTTTTAGTAAGAGTTCAAAGAAAGCTCTGTTTGTGCTATGAGTGAAGTCTAACAGACTTCAAAATTTGTTCATCAGGTTGGGAGTATTGATAAGATTGCCGATCTATCTAGTTTTGTTAAGAGCTACCTAGACTCTGAGAAAAAATTGGACTAGATTCAATGTAACTCCTTCTCAATAATCAAGAAGTTGCAAAGTTCCAAAGCAAAAACTATGCTCGCCAATCAAACCTAACTAATAAATATAGTCAAACAGTCTTTCTTTAATCGGTGTGAGGATGAGAGGGAAAATGTCAAAAAAATTCTGGAATTGTTTACTATTTAGTCCAGCAGTCTTAGGAGCAACCCTTGTTGCATCCTCAGCCGCTGTAGCTACTGAAAGTCAATCAGCTAATCTGGTTGCTCAATCTCAAGATACAAGCATAGAAATACAGGGAACTGAACTATTAGCTCAAGTCCCTGGAACAAATTCAGCTAATTCTGTTGCTAATGCACCAGCAACGACTATACGACAAATAAACCGCTACGGTAGAGAAGGTCGTAACCTTCGTCAACCAAGTCTTCGTAATCTTAATAGAGGAAGAAGAAAAACAAAAGGTCAAGTTACCTCTGTATCTCAACTTTCTGATGTTCAACCTACAGACTGGGCATTTCAAGCACTACAATCCTTAGTTGAGCGTTATGGATGTATTGTTGGATATCCGGATGGTACTTATAGGGGCAACCGTGCTTTGACCCGTTTTGAATTTGCGGCTGGTGTTAATGCTTGCTTAGATAGAATTACAGAACTATTACAAGCTGCTATAGCAGATACAGTAAGTAGAGAAGACCTGGCAATTTTACAAAGATTACAAGAAGAATTTTCTGCTGAATTAGCTATTTTGCGGGGTCGTGTTGATGCTCTAGAAGCTCGTGCTGCGGAATTAGAGGCCAATCAATTTTCGACAACTACCAAACTTAGAGGTGAGGTAATTTTTGCCTTTGTTGATAACTTTGAAGACCAAGGGCGATACGGAACCTTCAACGATAATACACAAGACGAAGACCAAACAGTATTTCAATACAGGGTACGTTTGAATTTCAACACTAGCTTTTCTGGTGAGGACTTATTATTTACAAGGTTACAAGCAGGTAATGCTCAAGCATTTAACCAGAAGATAGCTGAGGCTGAGGGACAGCAAACTTTTAATGTTCTTAACCTTACAGATGATACGGTTGAGCTAGATAAACTTTTCTATAAGTTCCCAGTTAGGGATAACATTAGAGTAACAATAGCTGCTAATAAAGTAAGTTGGTACGATTTTGTTCCTACTCTCAACCCTTACATGGAAGATTATGATGGAGGAAGTGGTTCTTTAAGTGCTTTTGGTCAAAGGAGTCCGATCTATCGTTTAGGAGGAGGTAAAGGACTTGGTGTTGAGTATGATTTTGGTTGCAAAGACCAATATGCTTGTGTTTATAGTCCATTTTCTGTATCTTTTGGTTACTTAGCAGCGGAAGGTGAAGATCCTCGGGAAGGAAGAGGTCTATTTAATGGAGATTATGCTGCACTCGCACAATTAACTTTTACCCCGATCAAAAATTTCCAAATTGGACTTACCTACAACAAAGGCTATTTTGGACCAGGAAATTTTGGATATGATGATGGTGCAGCTACAGGTCTAGGTGATAATGGCAGTTTAAACAGTGGCTTTGTAGGAACTGGTGTTGCTAATACTATCTTCGGTTTAAATGCTGAACTTAATGACCGCCGACCAGGTTCAGTTAATATTGCCCAGCCAGTTTCGACTAATGCTTATGGTGTACAAATGTCCTGGCGAGCAGCTGATTGGGTAACTATTAATGGCTTTGGTATGTATCTTGATGGGAAACTAATTGGTTTAGGTGACTTTGAACAATGGAGTTATGGAGCAAATATTGCTTTCCCCGATCTGTTTAAGGAAGGTAGTTTAGGTGGTATTGTTGTAGGTCGGGAACCTTATATGAATGAATTACAAGTTCCTGGCGGGTTGGCATCGGGATTACGACAAGATATGTCATGGCACATAGAAGCATTCTACAAATATCAAGTTACAGATAATATCTCGATTACTCCTGGTGTGACTGTAATTACAAATGCTAACCAAGATGATGATAATGATGAATTAATTATCGGTACTATCAGAACTACATTCCAGTTCTAGTGATTAGTTGAAGTTATTAGGGTGGGTATTCCACCCTACATATCTTAAAAATTTATTTATTGCAATTTATCTAGGATGATTGACTTCTCTCTCGGTTAAAACACGAGAGATTCTAAGCGGATGTTACCAATCGGGTTAAAACCACTATTCGGAACCTTTAACGCTTAACTGTCACCGATAACTAGTCGGTGGTGGCAGTCAAAAACCACCTAGACGCTCTAACATACTGACAATTAATGCCATATGCTTTGCG
>JAAHGF010000077.1 GCA_010672585.1 Okeania sp. SIO1I7
TTTGCCATTCTGAGTCACTCATATCACTTGGGTATGGTTGACGTTGAGGGTTGGCGATCGCAGGTAGACGACTCATTAGTTATAAAATGGAGCAAGTATAGTAAAGAATAACACTATATTCACTTATGACTTAACTTTCTTTAGATTTACTTTATAAATCAGCTCTTAAATATCGATCCAGATACAATTGAATGAACTGATTAAGTACTACATTTTCCGATAGCAAATGCTATCGGAAAGAATCACTAACATAAATTATAAATGGTACAGTTTCAACCGAAATCTGTTTGCTGAACCAACAGCTACTCTAACAGGACTTACGCAACGGCACTAATTGTAGTGGTTACATTCGCGATAATAACCAAGTTATACACTATATGTAGCAGTACTGCGTAAGCCCTGATTCTGTTAAGTTCAAACTAAATGTGGACGTTCTAGCTTTGATGTGCAAAAAAAAGAGCGATCCAATTGATAAGTCCTATATCGTGCGCGAGCATCGCGCTTTATAACGGAATGAGGCTCTAGGCCGCCTCAAACTCCGCCAGCACGAAAATTCACTACTTGCCGCTCGATAAATTAATAGCAAATAATCAAAGTTAACTGTGGCGGTGCAAGTAGTGACCGCTCCGCTATTTTGTGCTCAAATATAAATAGAAAGTATAACTATTTGTCGAACTTTGAAACCAACAATTTCTGCTTTTTCGTAATCATTAAGTTGTCTATTATCAATAGAAATAGGTTCATACCAGCCAATTTTTTACAGTACCGAAATAGTATTAAAATCATATTTTCCAGACTCATTGATTTGCCATCTTTGCTCTTGCAGCATTGGTAATTGATTCTCTCAGAAAAGTAACTCTATCTTTTTGAGGTAGCCCCCTGATATATTCATCTACATCTACTTCCAACTTGACCGATACAGGTTTTTTTGCTAACTCTCCTAATGAACGATCGCTTATAGCTACTCTTTTAGTTTGATGAAATGCTGAGTCTTTTGGTTTTGGGTTGCGATTACCTTTAGCCATAATACTTCTCCTATAAATTTTTACTCCATTATATCCGAATATCCTAGTATACCAGGATATATAACCTGAGATTATCATATCTTCAGGTATACCAGGATAATTCTAATCGGTAAAGGGTTGTATTATCCTAGTATACCAGGATAATATATAGATATAGGAAAGGGAAAAACCAAAAGGGACACCACCAAAGCCCTGACAAAGCCGATGATGTCCCACCCCCTAGAAAGACATAGGAGAACTACAATGTTAACACAAATACAGACAAAAAGGCCAGCCCCACCTCAACTGAAGCTAGTCGCACCACCAGTACAAACATCTCAAAACAACGATAACTGGCTGTATGCCGGGACTGATGATGCTTGGTTGTATACAGACTACTCTCAACCTCCTTACAACATTTGCACTTGCACTGAGGTAGAAATCACTGCATACAAACTCCCTCTGTATGAAGTAGACCTAGACTGTTACTCCAATGAACCAGGCAAAACACCAGAGCAGATATGGCAGGAAGTAGAAGAGTTTAAAGCATCCGCATCACCCGATGATTTCGATGAGTTTTAGAAGGTGAGCCATGACAGCCATAGAAGCCGCGATTGTAGCTTCTATGGACTTAGGAAAATTAGTTTTACCTGAAGCCATAGAAGCTGTTTATGGGTATGGTGATGATGTTGCTATACTAACACCCGATGCTATTATCACTCTACCGATACAGACTTTTCACAATTACTTAACCGATTGGTTGGACGCACTCATCGAAGTCTAACCTGCGTTATTACTAAAAAAGGGAGAAAGACATTATGGAAACGTTACCAGCAGGTGCCAAATACTATCTTTTCACGATGATTGGAGAAGATTGGAAAGGAGTTGATTTTTACTCTTCAATTGAAGAAGCAAAGAAAGATTGGGAGTACGAACTTGAGGCTGGGGAAATCCAAGAAATACGCCCCTCTAAGCTGTGGGAAACCAGAGGGGGACGATTATCTGATACTGTTTATGAATGTGGCGCTCGCACTATTCTTCAGGCAGTAGACGGGCACATAGAGATTTTTGTGAACTTAAAAACTGATACGGTACGGTTAAAGCGTATTAAGTATAAATCTGCACATTAACAGAGGTTCTGTAAAGTTTTCCGATAGAGTATGCTATCGGAAAAAGTCTAGGAGCTTACATCAACCGTAGGTAGAAAAGGCAATTCAGCAGTAGATTTTTGATAAACCTGTGTAAGTTGTGAATTGCTATAATCCTGATGATGTCTGTATTTTGGTTTTCCAATATCCTTTGTTTGTCAAGTTTTCCGATAGCATTTGCTACCGGAAAGGCATAGTAAAAAAATATTGATATATGCTTCAGTTACCATAAAATCATTCGTTTTTTGTAGCGATTGCAAATAATTAATGGTAAAATAAAAAAATCTAGGAAGTGTTAGCGCACTTCCTAAACAATAAGACTGATTTACCTCATTGCCAAATATACAAGCTGTGACAGTGAGGTAAATCCATAAACCTTTAAAGTTATTTTACCATGCATGAAATAATCAGAGCAAAACGGGCAATTGTTCGATTTTGTCCCGGCATTGAAGTAGAAGGTTTCGAGCTGCCAGATAGCTCCTATCATGTATCAATAACAACAGCATCTAAAGCTATAGGATTTGCTTCAAACTGGCTTACCTTGACTTTTAAAAGAAGAGCTAAAGCTCTTAAAACTTTATCTGGATTAGGCTTCAGGAATAATATTTCAGATGTGCTAACCGTTTCAAAGACAGGAGATAAGTCTGCCAAGCTTATAAGTATAGGTGATTTTAGTAGTTGTATTTTATACGCAGCCTCTCAAGGAAAAAAAGAGGCCATAGCCTTAAACATGGCCTTAACTCAAATGTCCCTGACCGATTTTTTTAGAGATGCTTTTGGCGTGCGCCCATTAACAATAGAAGAAAAGCGCGTTGCTTTCTACAAAACCTATGCAGAATCTTTGTCTTGGGAGGATTGGCTGGAGATGGATAGAGAAGATGCTCAAGTTATATATGAATCTTTGTTGTTTTTAAGCTCTAGTTGACCAGACTCAGGAAAATGACAGCGATCGCTCAATCTATGTGAGCAATCTAGCTTAAATGTGCAAAAAAGCTTCCCAGTAAATAAGTGCTACACAGCTAATCACTTTGATTATGTGATTCCATTTCACCCCGTGCAGCAGCAACCAAAACTTGCCTCATCCATTCCGATCTATTTTGCTTGTTTCTAATATAGTCATCTATACTTTTTGGTAATTTGACACACAGAGCTGTCTCACCCATCGGTTCTTCACCGGGTTCCAGCTCTGTAATCCATTGCCCTCGTTCATTTTGATATTTCTTCACCATTGCCTGCAACCTCGCGATACACAACTAATTAATTTAATAACACAATACCTTTTTATCCGAAGTATATCTCGGATTAGTCTTGCTTATATAATCCTGTTTGTGTATAGCTAATACTCATTGGATAAGGGTTGCTCCCGAAGTATATCTCGGCTATTATCTATATAGATATAGAGGAAAGGAAAGAGCCTCTATAAAACTCAAAAGGGACATCACCCTAACCCTCGAAAAGTTGATGTGATGTCCCACCCCTAAACTAGGAGATACTACCATGTTAACACAACAAATCCCAACAACAGCTACTACCGCTACAGTTCCTTCTACTTCTGACAATAACGATAATTGGCTGTATGCAGGAACTCCCGAAGCGTGGTTATATGTAGATTACAGCCAGCCTCCTTACAACATTTGTACAGAAGCAGAAACCACTGCATACAAACTCCCTCTGTATGAAGAGGATTTAGGATGCTATGACTGGTCAACTCCTGCAAAAACACCGAAGCAAATCTGGCAGGAAGTAGAAGAGTTTAAAGCATCCGCATCACCCGATGATTACGACGAATTCTAGAGGGTGAGCCATGACGAGCATAGAGGTAGCGATCGCGTAAGCGGACTGGAAGTCTATCGCTGCTTCTATGGAACTGGGCAGAATAGTTTACCCGGAGTACATAGAGGCAGCAGTGAGAGTAGGTGAGGATATAGCGATATTGACACCCGAATCAATCACCACCATACCAAGAAGAATTTTTCAAACCTACATAACCGACTGGTTAGAAGCAGTCGTAGAAATCTAACAACTCTACATAAAACAAACAGGAGTAAGAATAATGCCAGCAGCAACTCAATCAATCAATTACTTTATAGGCAAAAAGCCATCACCAGAAGACCAGAAAATTCTGGATAAATTGGATGAAATCCTACCCAAGCTGAATCAGCAGGAAATTTGGGAAGCTATACACGACGTATCTTATGCAATGGCAGACCTTGAGGACAAATCAGAAAACTACAAACTCTTTGAAGAGTTGGGAGCAGACATAGAAGAAGATAGCAGCAACGTTGCCATTCTCAAAGCATTAGCAACATACCTATCCAAATAAGTCTACCTAGTTGGTGATGATGTAGTTGTATCAGCAGGGCATCATCACCGATAATTTGAGGTTGACTAACTATCAAAAAAGTATCTAAAATCAAGTAAAATATGTCCAACAAACCAAGGTATGATGAAGATGAAAATGTGTCTCGTCATAGCGCGACTCACCCAAAAAAGTGTGCTGAAATGGCAAAGAAATATGGGTGGGAATTGAACCGTATTGAGAAGAATAAAAATGATTCAATTTTAAAGGTTGACTGTGTGTTTAACGGTAAAACTGAATTTCCTAAACATTATACAACAGAGGAGGAATAATGGCTAAATATATTATTTTTCAAGCTGATGAAGATGAACCTTTTTGGGAAGATAGAATGCTGCAACATACTCAAGCATTGACTGGAATGCTGCAAGAAGTATGGGATTATAGCGATAAACCTATTCCAGAGCCAGGATACAGACCACTTGATTATGTGCAAGTCAAAGAAGATTATAATCCCGAAATTCATGCCCACAGCACTCACTATCGGCAAAGCAATTGGGAAGTAACAAGAGTAGAGGTTTATACTCCTGAAATCCCCGTCACAAAATTTGACCAAATAGTGATTTGTTATTGTAGATATAATCCTATTAATTCAGAACTTAAACTCATGCCAGGACGACAAATATCAAAAGAATCTTTTGATAATAAAGAGCAATATGAGGAGTGGTTAGCTACCAAACAATAGTATAATTTTCCGATAGCATTTGCTATCGGAAATACACAATAACTCTAGATAATAAAACTAATTTTTTTTGAACAAATCAACTCAAATATACAGGACTTACGCAAGGACACTATATATATAGCGTTTTTGCATAAATCCTGACAATATAATTGAAAATTTATTCAATTTCCCTACGGGATGCTCCGCAAACGCCACTTTTGACCCATATTGTATCATGTCCGGATAATTAGTCAGGACTTACGCAAATTCTTAAACAACACGCTATCCCTGGGGGGCAAATTCCATTTGCCCTTACTAGATATGACGGTTCTGTGTAAGTCCAGTTAGTCATCAAAAAACTTTAAAAGATGAAATTTTCCCAAATGTTCCTGTTCCTAAGTTTGGCAGTAACCCTTGTCATCTCATCAGTATGGGTATCGTTCCTACCTAAAAAAGTTCAAGCTATGTCAACTTCCCAACGTCCTTACGCCGTTTTTGTCAACGGTTATGGCAACTGCTGTGCTTGGGGCATGAATGATGTTCAAAAATCTTTGCAAAATATGGGTGCTGAAATTCGCTATGTTTCTTGGGATAATTTTAAAGACGGCGGCCGTCAAAAAAATTATATCTCAAATGAGTGGCAATTTGTGAGAGACGCAGAATACTTTATCAATAATCAGCTAGACTCAAATCGACCGTTAATTTTAATCGGACATAGCTACGGTGGCGATGCTTTACTGAGTCTTGCACCTAGAATAAAAAGAAGAATTCTTTTTTTAGGGGTTATCGATCCAGTTGCGGCTGAGGGATTGAGAAAACCCATTAAAGATGGTAGAGTACCTCCAAATGTTGACTATTTCTTTAACAGGTGGCAAAGAAATCCACTTAATATAGATAACTTAGTGCCTTTTGATCGGTTTGTAAGTGGAGCGGTGCAGAATTGTCGCGCTCAAACTTGCGACCAACAACAACAGAATATTGCCAGAAGAGTAGATGGTTCCCCTATTAAAGTTGCTTGTAGCTCTTGGGATGTTGATTGTCCTGGATACGAACCCTGGCCTGGTGGTTCTAATGGTCACAAAAAGAAAGGTCTTTATCATAACCTGATGCCGACGGATGCTTACATTCAACGACAAATTATTGATCGCATACCTCAATTATTATAAATTGCCAGGGCAGAATGTGACCCCTAACTGCTAGTCAATGTGTTGACACTCGCCCTTTATAATCAATTGATTTAAAGGGCGAGTGTCAACTATTGGACTTTGGACAAAAATAAAAAATAGTTAGTGTAATAATTACACTAACTAAATCTGGAAATGTTCCTTTGTCTCCAGTGAATTTAATCACTGAAAAATAGAAATAATTGAGAGCGATCGCCGACGGGGATGCCAACTTTTAGTTATTTTCGAGAATTTTTGTTCCGTTCCCTTGATAACTTGATGACGAGTTCTT
>JAAHGF010000078.1 GCA_010672585.1 Okeania sp. SIO1I7
GCGAGTCTAGCAAACTTTAATGTAGACGCGATCGCATGGTTTGTGAAAAATATCTGTCATGTAGCAGGGCTTTGTACTATTTTAAATACAATAGTAGTATGTAAATACACCAGCGCTCATTGCTATACTACTTCTATGAAACAGAAAACAGAAAGCCATGGACAACTTGATAATTTGTCGTTAAGCAGCATTATTTGTTGCCTTTACTTCAAGAGTAGCTTCAAATTTTAATATTAATCTTGTGGGTTCTATAGACGTTTAAGAAATTGTCTAAATATATAACAACCAATAATAGTTGATTTCTGAGATAATATAATAATAGAATAAGCGTTTAACTGTCCTTGCTCCCTACCCGATCTATAGGTAGGGGTTTTTTTATCTTTTTCTTTTGGGTTTAATAACCCACCGTCACCCTCGGTGTTTACAATTGGTTAGGGTTTGAGTCCCCATCCACTTTTTCCTTCTTTCTTCTTCAATAAAATCTAAAAAATTTTAACTCCCCCGGCGGGAAGTCCCGCGCTCTCCCGGAGGGGAGCGGAGGGATGGGAAAGCCGGGCGTTATCTGTGTTGTTCGTCGGGGATTTCTCTTTGTAGCATGCATATTATATTGTAGCATATATATTGACTATAGCTATTGACAATTACAAATCAATAGATTATGATTCTCATCAACACAGGGGGAGGACATCACCTCTGTTAAAACAGCGGTCAGAGCTTCTCTGACTGAATAATCCCGCGTTTTCGCGAATATAGCAACGTCGGGAGTATGTCAATATATTCATCCCAGATATTATTTAGTTTCTACCAAATATTTTATAGCCTCATAAAACCATAACACTTTACTTTGGTCAAAAAACATCTATTTAGTTAGATTATTTTTATACTCAAATCTGGGGATAAACTTTTTAATAACTAATTTGGGCTTGCTGATTAAATCTAAAAGCATTGACATATAAAGACAAGTGCTTTTTTGAGGCCTTTAAAAAGTGCAAATTTTTTAGCTGTTGATGCTCATACTAGGAGCGTATTTTAGGCTCATAGTTGGGCAGAAAAATCCCAAATTGACAATTGTTACTCCTACCTCCTCGCTCCCGACCCATTTCTCCTGTCTCCTGTCTTCCCCTCCCCTCCTGGGAGGGGGAGGGGCTAGGGGTGGGTTGGTCGGGACTCGCGGGTGGGTTGTCTCCTGTCTCCTACCCCTACTAAAATACTTTTGAGCGCAAACCCTAATTTAGTGCCGATGATTTGACCACTTTTTTAACTTCTGCCAAGACTAACATTGTTAACTGTTCCGGAGTAGATTTAGGCTCTACATGAATATGAACATCTGCATTAGCATAAAGTGGCCGTCGTTCCTCTAAAAGAGCCTGAAGTTTCCCCAGAGGGTCTCTATCCTGAAGCAGAGGTCTAGTTCGATCGCCCTGTAAGCGAGTATGTAATACCTCTACAGGCACATCTAACCAGACTACAATACCATGCTGTAAGTAGCTCCAGTTAAAATGACTTGTAATAATACCACCACCTGTTGCAATAGTCAAATTTTTGTAACTAGATACTTCTGCCAATACATTTGTTTCCAACTGCCGAAACGTTGCTTCACCATCATCAGCAAAAATTTCATTGATAGACTTGCCAGCAACTTGAGAAATCAAACTATCCGTATCTAGAAAACGATATCCTAAGCTCTTGGCAAGCAACTCTCCCACCGTTGTTTTACCTGCTCCCATCATCCCAACTAAATAAAGATTTACTCCTTGTAACAACTTTTTATTACTAACATTCATAAGTACTAACATTCATAAGTTACTGTTGAAAAAAAGCTATCATAAATTTTGAAAGAGGACTCCCATTAAATCAAAGATTATAACGGTGAGACGGGGGGTATAAATTGCCCGGGGGACCTAAACAGACAGCCCCTCATAAATTTCAACCAGAAAAATAATTGAGCAATAGGCACGGGCATTTTTGGTATTATAATCGTATAAATAGCCGTGGGGCACACGGTTGAATAAAAGCGCACCGCCTGCGCTGAGGCTCTTGAGCGCGTAAACACGGAGCAAGAAAGCTTGTGGAGATGGTAGTAGCGGGGGTGTAACTCGACTTGTTTGATTTGTGATCTAGCCCGAGAATCTGTGATACAAGAATCTCCCATTATAATCTTTGATTTAACGGTGAGAGTGTCAATAAACAACAGCTAAACTTATTTTGGATCTTCTGGCTGATTATCTTTGTCAGAAACTTGATCATCTTCTTCTTTTGGATCTTCTGGCCGATTATCTTTTTCAGAAACTTGATCATCTTCTTTCTCCTGAGTAGGTATAGATGTATTTGCAGGAGGAGGAGTAATTATCCGATAATCTGCATCATAAACAGATTCAGTTTGACCAACACCTGAACTGCCAGTATCACGATAACCATAAGAATATACAGAACCAGACCAAGAACCTGTTTTTGGCTGTTGTTCTGCTTCGTAATTTTTAGTAGCACTTTGATTAACAGATTCTTCTGTTTCTTCTAAATCTTGTTCCTCTGTGCTGCCATCCCAAGAACGATTAACCCTGGGAGGTCTTGGTTGCCAATCATCATAATTTTCATTTTTCTTAGCTGGTTGTGAATCTTTATTCAAGTTAAAAGAACTTTGAGAATCTGAAGTTACTTGAGGTTGTGAAACATCCCAAACTTCCTCAGTTCTATCTTGATGATGAGACTTTCTAGAACGAGGTCTGGCAGGTTGTAAATTCTTGTTTAACAGGTAATTTGAAAGTCCGAAAATACCATAAATCAACAAGTAAGTAATTACACCTGCAAGAAAAGCACCTAAAATCCATAGAGACAAAGGTAGAGGTATAGAGCGTAACCCCAAAAAAGTAAAAGACAAATTAGGGGACCAATTTTGCCAAGAAAACAAGGCCAACCCAAGGATTATCAAGATTAAAACTACCAACAATAGTAAATTCCGAGATCTATTCATGGCCTATCCACCGTTTTATAGGAACACAATCTAAACCAAATTGGTCTAGAGCACGAGCTACCACAAAGTCTACCAAATCCTCTATAGTTTGGGGATTATGATACCAAGCTGGGATTGCCGGGACAATTCTTGCTCCTGCTTCTGCTAGAGTAGTTAAGTTTCGTAAATGAATCAAGCTAAAAGGTGTTTCCCGAGGGACCAATATTAGTTTACCACCTTCTTTTAACTGTACGTCTGCTGCACGCTCTAGTAAATCTGAGCTGAACCCAACAGCCAATTTACTCACTGTTCCCATGCTGCAAGGAATGATAATCATCCCCTTAGTTCTGTAGGAACCACTAGCAATATTAGCTCCTATATCTTGCCAAGGATGACAACGGAGTTTGCCATTATTTTCTTCTCCTGCTTGCTCTCGCCAGAATTTTTCTTGTTTAGTTGGTTCGGCAGGCATTTTAATATTTTGTTCTGCTTGCCAGACTGAGTAGGAGGCTTTTGATGCTACTAAATCAATAGTATAATTGGATGCTAACAAAAATTTAATAGTTCTGACAGCATAAATTAGTCCTGATGCTCCTGTAATTCCAATCGTTATCGGTAGTTGCGGAGTAGAAACAGAATCATTCATTTTCAATAAATATTTTTAGAGCTTACAAGGGTAAATTTTTTAGCAAATCACCAATAGAGTAAAACGCTTTCTGCGATTTTTGGTAGCTTTCAGGACTCCACTTGACCATAACCTTAGAATTTTTAACTATAAGAGACTATTACTTTTTTTAGTTTAAGACAAAATTGCCAAACATTAAAAACTTATTCTTGTAAGTTGTGCAGAGAAACAGCCGTTTGCCCTTACTATTGTTATAATAGGATTGCTGTATCTAGTAAAAAAAAGAAAGGATGGAAATTGCTACTAAAATCAACGAAGAACAAGCTCAAAAACTGGCTTTTATCCAATAAAAAACTCAACAAAATACAGATGAAATTATTAGGAATGCCCTAGAAAATTATTATGAAAAAGTCTTAAAAGACTCTAGGAACCACCTCGAAAAATTTAACCAACTTGGTTTTATTGGTTGTATTGAGACAGGACCAGATTTAGCTGAAAATTGTGAGGCAATTTTGATGAAAGAAATGGGAAAATAAATGATTATTGTTGATACTGGATTTTGGGTTGTTTTAGCTAACAAAAATGATAACTACCATGAAACTGTTAAAAAGATTTTTGCTAAATACAATGAACCTCTAATTACAACTTGGTGCGTCGTAACAGAAACTTGTTATTTTTTACAATCTTGTCGTGGAGTTGAAGGAGCAATTACTTTTATTAATGCTATGTCTCAGGGATCATTTGTAGGCAAAACCAATAATAAGTTTTTATACTTATTTTTAGACAACTTCTTTTTATATTATCTTTTTTTTAAACCTAACTATTGGTCAATAGTGAAGGAGAAAATTATGGGTACTAGAGAAGCGTCTTTTTTATTAGGTATCTCTCATCTAATGAGTGTTTATACTTATTTTTAGACAACTTCTTTTTATGTTATCTTTTTTTTAAATCTAACTATTGGTCAATAGTAAAGGAGAAAATTATGGGTACTAGAGAAGCGTCTTTTTTATTAGGTATCTCTCGTCAACGTTTATTAGTTTTACTGGCTCAAGGTAGAGTAAAAGGAGCTGAAAAAAAAGGCAGATTCTGGGAAATTCCAGTTTCTGAGAGTGGAATGCCTAGAATAATTCCGGCTCGGCGCGGTCCGAAAGGTATCTGGCACCATCGGGAAACCACTGTACCTCAAATGATTCATGTTAATCAAAAGCAGATTATAAGTAATAAGGGTAAGCCTCCAGAGAAATTAGAACCAGTAGTCTCACTCAAGCACAACGAGCGCAACTATTATGGTTATGACTTATATATTTCAGGTCCTTGCCAAATCGTCTATCGACCTTATAAACCAGCAAAATGTGGCGCTCATCTGTGGATTAATACTTATCATCCAGTGCAATTTATAGACACTCAATTCAATCTTGATCCAGCCACTGCAAGGCAACCCTACAAACAAATTAAGAGGTAGTCTGGTTTCAGAGGCAGGCTCGTTCGTCACAAAAAAATATTTATTCGCTCTGAATAGCTTAACTGACAATAACCTCAGCCTTTTTTTAGTGAACAGTTATCAGTTATCAGTTATCAGTTTTTTTAATTTAATATTTTGGTCAATCTCATCTGTACCTTTTCATTTAGCTGAAGACTAAAAATAAAAAGCTAAAAACTAAAAAATAAATGCTCTACTATTTATATTCATAAACTCTGGAAAAAGCTAAAAACTGATAACTGCTCACTAAAAAGGCTGATAACTGATAACTGATTATTCTGCTTCCCAGTCTTCAATTGTTAACCCTTCAATTCGGCGAAATTCTCTTAAATTATGAGTCACTAATATTAAATTATTTGCCAAAGCAATAGAGGCAATTAAAATATCATTTGAACCATATGAACCAAGAAATAAATTTCTTGGCGGATGACAAAGCTACCCTCCGAAAAAAAAATTTTCCGCTTCGTGGGAGGAAAAAGAGAAGAGGAAAAAGGGGAAAAGAGGAAAAGAATAAAGGGGAAGAATCCTAGGAACGAGAGACAGGCAAGACAATCCGAAAACCCCAACCGCTGTAGAGGGATCCCGCATTGACATAGTTACGCCCGGCACAACGACAATCCCAAGAATCGCCACTCCAGCTACCGCCACGGAGCAGTCTCAACTTACTATCACCTCCAGTTTCCCAAGCACTACCATCAATAGGTGCTCCAATATAGTTACTATGCCAAACATCCTGACACCATTCCCAGACATTGCCGTGCATATCGTACAAACCAAAACTATTGGGTGGAAAAATTCCCACATCTGTTGTTTCTTGTCGATATATTCCTTTCGGTTCATCAGCATAAGTAGAACTGCCACGATAGTTATAGCAATGAGCGCTGGTGTATTTACATACTACTATTGTATTTAAAATAGTACAAAGCCCTGCTACATGACAGATATTTTTCACAAACCATGCGATCGCGTCTACATTAAAGTTTGCTAGACTCGC
>JAAHGF010000079.1 GCA_010672585.1 Okeania sp. SIO1I7
TAACAGCAACTGGACTATGGAACTTGTACCTGATGGCAGCATAAATAATAAAATCACTAACCAAAATTAATTAGTTTAAGTTTTCATTTTTCGCTCACCTAAGTTATTTCCCAACAACTCTATTAGAAAAAGCAAAAAAAATGCACCATAGTAAACAAGAAATAGCCTCAGCAAAAAAAGTTAGAATTATTAGACTTGTCGCTAAATAAAGCCCTGAAAGTGGCAAAACAAGATTCTGGTTTTTCCCATCCACTTATGCTGCCATTAGGTAGAAATTCCAGAGTCCTACAGCTGTTAACATAAAGCGATCGTCGCGCATCTTTCATGTGATTTCTGTACAATGCTTTCGCTGCGTTGTATCTCTTTACACCTGATATAGCGTGTTCGCATTTGACGCCGACACTACTTTTTTCTCTATTTAGTTGTTTCTCTTGCTCCGTCAATTCTTTTCCTTTTGGCTTTTTCTTGGGAATTTTGATGTTGACAAATTCCTTCTGTAATCCTTGATCCGCCTAAATCTACATGAATTGTCACTTCATCCGGGACAAAATCTGCCAATTTCTCTTCATCCAACTGCCGAATGCCCATGAACCTTGCCCTCTCGTGCTTTCGATAACACTAGCACTCGTCGCTCCCGATCTGTGAGGATCAGATGTTTACGTGTATGGCGCTTTTTTTTTCCTGAGTAATGACTTTTTTGTTTCTGTTGGTCTTGAGGACGTTGAATAGGTCGCTCTGTCCCATCAACCATTACTTCTGTGACAGATGGAAACCTAGTTATGAACTCCTCTATACTCTCGCTCTTTGCGTTCAGGCATCGGCCATTTTTCTACCCAATGCCTTCTCCAGCAATAGTTGTAATCTCAACATCCAACGATGTGCTCGACTGCGGTGTAGGTCAAACAATAATCCGGCCACATCAAAGGTAGGGTAGCATTTAAAGTAAAACAATATGAAAAATAGCTTGTCTAGTGGCTCTAATAATCTGGCTTTTCGCCCTCCTCCTAGAGCTCGTAGTCGATGTTTCTGCATTGTGGCGTTCGCGGAGCGTGGCGTCAGCCGTATCGCTTCCGAGTTTAGTTGGGCACAAAAAGCTTGTAATAATTCATCGAATGCCTTACGGCGCACGTCCAGTCAATGCCCGCACTGAGGCGTTCTTCTTTTAGCACCCGATTCATATCTAACATTGTCCTTTTTTAAATACCCTACTAATTTTACTTTACCTTATAAAGCGACAACTCTATAACTACATAAAGGTTTCTCAAAGCTAATGGGGTTGGTTAATTATTTCACCGACTTGATTTTTACCCCACCACACCACTGGGATTTACGTTTTTCCTCTGCCTAGAGTGACAAAAGAGGGATAGGAATACCACCGCGACACAGATCGCTGCCTCGGCAGTGCTGGGCGGCTTGCAACAGTAGTTGCCATTCCTGTATCCCAGGATTATTGCTGATCCCAACAATCACACCACTGCCGTGTGGATCGCGATTGAGTTGCTGCAGTAGGACTTTTTCCTGCTGTGCGATCGCACCAAATCCTTCCCACTGCCCCTGGACAAGATTACGTCGGCGCTTTGGTTGCGGGGTAGGTTCACGGGTGATCTCAAAATAGCGCACCCAACTCTCCACACCACTCGGTGCTATTGACCGATCAGCCCGCTGGCATACGCCAGAGTCCCGGAGTTGATCCAACGCTGTGGCAATCTCACTAATGCTAGCATTGGCGTACTCGGTCGGGTCGACAGGGGGCAGCAGCCCCATGGCAGCAGTCATCTGGGTGATGATCTCACCCACCGTAATTGAATTGAGATGCAGTTCAGACAACATCCGGCTGCTGTCGTGGATTGTCCAAGCTGGTAAGCCCATGTGATCGGCAATGATCTGGCGGAGGCGCTCACGGGTACTGCTGTGAACATCGATCTCGGCCACGGGTACTGGAGCGAGTGCTTCTGTGGCTTCGAGTTCGATTCCCAGCTCCAAGTCTGGTTCTCCCGGAATTGCTTCACACGGATTCTGGAAGAACTTGGGTCTCCAGCTCCAGTCAAATTGTTTAGCAAAGCGATCCTTGAACAGGTTGGTCATCATCGGGGCACACCCGAGGACGAACGCAGCACCAGCAGCGTGCAAGAAGGGTGTCATGGATTCTCCGCCCACATCAAGTGAGATAATTGGTGTGTTGCAAAAGCTACGGGTCAGATTGGTCATCAGAGCACCTGGACCAACCTCTATGAAGAGATCCACCTCCTGCGCCGCCAGACTAACTGCTGTTATGAACTGCACAGGAGCCACCAGTTGATTGCACAGGTGTGCGGCGATGTCAGTGTCCACTGTTAAGGGATGACCAGTGACTGTCGAGATTACCTTTCGCTTGGCCACGTCAAAACATATACCGTCTAAGGTGTGGCTCAATAGATCAGCCGCACCCTCCATTGCAGGGGTGTGAAAAGCTTGGCGCACGCGCAGCAGAGTTGCCGTGACCCCTTGGTGTTGTAGTCCGGCAACCAGCGCTTCAACCGCTTTGCGATCGCCCGATACAACAGTTTGCTGGGGAGAATTGAGGTTGGCGACGAACAAGTTCTTCTGCTTGCCGATAGCTGCTACTGTCTGTTCCTCATTTGCCGCAATTGCCGCCATTGCTCCAGTTGTACCAGGGGCAGCGACCATTGCTTTACCCCGTGCTTTGGCAATGGCAAATAGGGTGGCAGCATCGTAGTAACCTGCCCAGTGAAGCGCCGTTAGCTCCCCAAGGCTGTGTCCAATGGCCACATCAGCGTGGGTACCCAGCCGTTGCAACATCTCTAGCCCGCCAAGGGACGCCGTTACAATGGCTGGCTGGGCAAAATCGGTGTCGTCCTGGTTCTCAAAAGTGTCTAGGGCGGTCTCCCAATACAGAGCCTCCACTTCAGGAAAGCGGCGGGCGTGGATGCCACCTTGGGCACGAACTGGTGTGCCTTGCCCAGAGAAAATCAGACCCACCTTCCCTTGCTTGTTGCCCCCTGAGAGGAACACACCGTCAGCCACCGCCAGATGGACATCTTCCTCATCAGCGGATGTGAGCGTCTCCTCTAAGATCTTGAGCTTGTGACTTAACTCCGCCGGTGTCGTCGCCACGATCGCCGCCTTCCAAATCAACAACAAACTGCGGGTGGCACGGCGGGCTAGCTCAACAGCAAGATCTATCAGCTCGGCTCGCGAACAGGCATCCACAAAACCTGCAAGATAGTTGATCGTCCAAGCCAAATCTTTACGACTCGAAGCGGAGAACAGAAACAGTTCTGTATCTTGGTAGGCTCTCAGGTGTGCGAGGTCGTCCTCACTACGGACAGTAACATATGTACGTACTGATTCTGGGGTCTCCTCGATTGTGATGTGCGTGTTGATACCGCCAAATCCCATCGCGCTAACGCCCGACCGCCGCGAGACCTTGTCCGATGCCCAGATTCGTAACTGATCAGAAGGAGCTAGATTGCCAGCATTGTTAACTAAGAGAGGATGTGGCCGTCGACAAGCTGTTGTTGGGGGCAGAATATTTTCACTGATACACTTCGTCGCCCGTAATAATCCTGCCAGTCCTGCTGCTGCCTTCGTATGGCCAATATTGGCCTTGATCGAACTGATTACCGCTGGTTGGATTGGGCGATCACTATTGCTGCGGGTGGCGATCAAGGCCTGGAGTTCAGCAACGTCCCCCACCTTGGTACCAGTCCCATGACCTTCAAAGTAGCCCACGGATTCAATACCGTAACCTGCACGCCGATAGCAGCGCTGTAGTGCCAGTATTTGAGCATCTGCCCGGGGTCGCGTCAGCCCTCCCCAACCATCTGAGGAAATCCCCCAGCCACGGATGACGGCGTGGATGTGCTCGCATTGCTCTAGCGCGTCCCGATAGCGCATCAAGGCGACGAATCCGCAGCCCTCGCCCGGCCAGAATCCTTCCGACTGCTCGTCGTAGACTAACATTTCATTGCGGGCCAGTGCCGCAGTGCGCGAGAATCCCACCAATTCAAATGGGTCGAGACTCAAATCCACACCGCCAGCAAGAACCATATCCGCATCCCCTGCTACCAGAGCTGAACAGGCATTGGTGAACGCTAGCAAGGATGAGGCGCAGGCACCGTCGATCGTATAACCGCCGCCCTTGAAGTCAAAGTGGTTGCAGATGCGTCCTGCGATCGTATTCCCCAGGCCACCAGAGAGTAAGTCTTCGTTGGGAACAGGGAATGACCCCTTATACCTCACTTCTAGATCGCGCAATAGCCGTGATCGCTCCGCATTGTCAAGGCAGGGATACTCGTGCAGCAAGTGTTGTGCCACCACGCCCCTAACATAGGGCCAGCGCAGTCGCATCAAACTAGCCCGTGAGAACTCGCCCGTCAGTGTGTTGCCAACTACCACGCGCACCGCATCATTGTCGAGATGGGCACCGTGCTTACGAAAGCGGATACTTTCAATGGTCTCTTTTGCGACCGTCAGTGCCAGCCAGTGGGTTAGATCGGTCACGTCGTAGCTAGCTTGGGAGACGCGGAACCACTGACGATCAAACTTGAATCCTTTGATGACAGCCGCCTGACGCGCGTAGGCGCGATCCTTTGCCTTACCAGAGTCATCGAAATATCCCGATGCTAACCTCACATCGGGAATCTTGCGAAAAGACCTACGCTGGGCGATCGAGTTCTCGAACAGTTGCTCCACGGTGTCTGCGTCGGGATATCGGCAAGCCATGCCTACAATGGCAATTGAACCATTCATGGTAGTGTGATCCATACGTCTATAAGTTCTTCCTTAATGTTTAAGAAAAGGCAGCCTACCCACTACGCTCTATTCACTATCCATTCTGTGGGCAGAGAGAGGGCGGACATCGGGTCTTTAATACCCACCATATTCAGCGCCAGGCTCGACTAAGCCCCACCAAACCACACATATTTAAATAAACAGCTGTGGTCTGGCAAGGTCAAACTAGAATTTAGAGAACTTCATTCATCAACATATTCTATGGTTACTGACTCAGACGGTACCTTACCAATCGGGGTTGAACTGGTTACAGTAACCTCCGTCAAAGCTTGCACCGGTTACCCTTCCCAGCCAAAACTACCATCATGACTATAAAAACACATAACTCTGGACATGATAGTCCCTTGGTAAACAAAGACCCGTTCTTTTGGAGGGCAAACAACACGTATCGACTCAGTCTTAGAAACATTCCACGACTCTGTGAAGGATAAAGCGAAGGTAGTCGTTTTTTCGGTCATGATTCCCCCACCGACCTCGCCGCCAGATCCTGGATCATCAAATTTTATCGTCATATTAAAATTGACTCCCAGGCCCACTTTAGTCGCAATACTATAACTGCTCGTTGCACTAGCAGAGAAACCACGAGTAACGCCAACTGTATAGTAGATAGAGGCCTCCGAATTCGTATTATCTAAGGCAGCGATGAGTTGGAGATTTGGACTAAACAAAATTATCGACCTCATAAACTCTGAGGTGTTTACTCCCGGTAAACCTGAATAAAACGCATCAATATCCAGTTCCGGTTCACTTTCGTAGACCTTAATTGTTCCAAATTCGGAGCCACCTCCTCCATCAATACCACCTCCTCCATCAATACCATCTCCTCCATCAATATTCACTGTATTTAGTTGTCTGAGAGTAATGGATTGCTTAGGAGATTTTTGGGGCTGTCGAGTCCTCTGACTCCTTGTTAGTGTGCTGAGGGGGTTGGGACCATTTGAGGCTAGATTCCTACATTCACTCTCATCAATTAAGCCTTGATCAATACATTTCTCCTCAGGTGGTGGTGGTGTTATGTTAGAGCTGATTTATAAAGTAAATATTAAATTGGCCAGTCGCCTAACCATAAGGTGAATTAGAGAGCCATAAATCATGGCTTCACTCACATCTGAATACACCTCATAATCCTTGCTTAAGCGTCTAAAT
>JAAHGF010000008.1:0-69452 GCA_010672585.1 Okeania sp. SIO1I7
GATACTCATACTTATCAATTGTTAGATGATGCTGATGGTCGTTTTGCTCTAGATGGAGAGCAAATAGTTGTTGCTGATGGTTCTGGGTTGGATTTTGAAAGTAACCAGAATCATAATATTACTGTGCGAACTACTGATGATGGGGGTGAAAGTTTCGAGCAACAGTTGACGATTAATGTAACTGATGTGGATGAGACTCCACCTAATAATCCTCCCACAGCAGTAGAAATAGATAACGATACTATTGCTGAAAATAGTGTTAATAATACAGTGGTGGGTAATTTAACTACTTCTGACCCTGATGCTGGTGATACTCATACTTATCAATTGTTAGATGATGCTGATGGTCGTTTTGCTCTAGATGGAGAGCAAATAGTTGTTGCTGATGGTTCTGGGTTGGATTTTGAAAGTAACCAGAATCATAATATTACTGTGCAAACTACTGATGATGGGGGTGAAAGTTTTGAACAACAGTTGACGATTAATATCAGCGATGTGGATGAGACTCCACCTGAACCTAATAATACTATGTATGGAAGTGGCAATAACGACTATATTAGTGGCGGCTCAGAGAACGATGTTATCAACGGTGAAGGTGGCAATGATATACTTATTGGGAAGAGTGGAAACGATATCCTCAATGGTGGTCTTGGAAACGATATCCTCAATGGTGATCTTGGAAACGATATCCTCAATGGTGGTCTTGGAAACGATATCCTCAATGGTGGTCTTGGAAACGATATCCTCAGTGGTGGTGCTGGTAACGATATCCTCAATGGTGGAAGAGGTATGGATACTCTTACAGGAGTAGATATAACTTCTGCTCAACCTGGTTATAATGAGATAGATATTTTGCGGGGGAATACCGATGCTGATCTATTTATCTTGGGCGATAATAGTCAAGTTTACTACACTGGAAATGGTGTCAACGATTATGCTCGGATCGATACTTTCAATAGTGCTGAAGGCGATCAAATTCAATTACCGGGAAGTATTGGTGACTATACATTAGGAGAAGATGTTTCTGGATTGCCAAAAGGAACTGCTATTTACAATAATGATGATTTGGTTGGTATTGTCAATAATGTTAGAAATATGGATTTGAATAGCAGTGATTTTTCTTTTGTATAAACCTCTAATTTGACCTGAATTGATTTGATGACAGTGGTGCATTTCATGATTTTGGTAAAGGTATGGTGAGCATTTTAGCCACCATCCACCATTACTATAGCAGGACTACCAAAACTTTCTTTTATCTAAATACCAGTTCATTAATTGATAATGGATAATTGATAATTACCTCGGGTTTTAACCGTTACGGAATTGAATATAAGGAATATTTTCTTTTTTTTTTCCCTTAAAAGGGGAGGCTTCAAGGCGCGAATTATTTAATTATTAATTATTAATTATTAATTATTAATTATTCGGTAAGTCTACCAGTTCTTCCAATTTGCCACTTCATTTGTAAATATTTAACTAGATATGATATTAGTCTACTCGACTGTCAAGCAAATGATTTTTGTGCGAAAAGACCAGATTTTTTTCACCATTTTCCCTTCTACCTTGAAGCCAATAAGTAATCATTTCTCCTCTACCTCTAACCGCAATATTTCCCCGTGGTTCAAATAAATATTGATCTTTCAAAAGTTGATAAGTAGCTTCGGTAACTTGAATTTTTCCAGGTATTCCACTTGCTTCCATTCGAGATGCCACATTAACTGTATCACCCCACAAATCATAAATAAACTTTTTAGTACCAATTACTCCTGCTACAACAGTTCCAGTATTAACACCAATCCGTATTTGGAAAGGTTTCCCCAAGTCATTTAAAAACTTAGGAATGGCCTGCTGCATATCTATTGCCATTTCAGCGATCGCCTCTGCATGATCGTCTCTAGCTGCGGGTAAACCACCAACGACCATATAAGAATCTCCAATAGTTTTAATTTTTTCTAAATCATGTTTTTCAGTCAATTGATCGAAAACTGAGAAAATTCGATTGAGCATATCAACTAATTGATTAGGAGATATCCGAGCTGAAAAACCAGTAAAATCGACAATATCAGCAAACAAAATAGTTACATTTTCAAACCGTTTAGCAATTGGATGTTGATTTTGTTTTAATTTTTCGGCAATTTTCGCAGGCAAAATATTCAACAATAAACGGTCAGATTTTTCTTGTTCTAATCGTAGCGCACTCTCTACAGACTTACGTTTTGTAATATCTTGAATTGTACCTTCATAATAAAGTATTTCTCCCTCAACATTACGAACTACACGAGCATTTTCAGAAATCCAGATTATAGTACCATCAACACGATAAGCTTCTGATTCAAAGGATGATATAGAACCATCTTTTTCAAGAGCAGCAATAAACTCAGAGCGACGATTTTGATTAACATACAGTTGTTGGGCAATGTCAGTCATTTGATTTTTCAACTCTGCTTCCGAGGAACAACCATACATCTTGACTAAAGCTGGATTTGCACTAATGAAATATCCTTCTGCGGAAGTTTGAAATATACCCTCTGCAGTATTTTCAAAAATGCTACGATATTTTTCCTCAGCTCGTTGTAGAGCATCTAGCACCCGCTTGCGTTCTGTAATATTACGCGCTACCCAAATTACACAGTTATCTGGTAATGGTGAAATGTTAGCAGTAAACCAAATTTCATTAGGATTAGGAAGAGGAGAATGGGGGTAGGGAAGGGAACTAGAAGATTTGTAATTAGGAACTTTGCATGAGATTCCCCATAGAGAGTTAGGCTTTTGAACATTGCCATTCTGTGGATTTACAAGTAGACTATATTCGATATTAACATTTTCACGTGTATTCAGTACCCGCTGAATATTAATCATAAATAGGTTTGCTTGCTGAGGAGGTAAAACTTCATAAACACTTTTACCAATCAATTCATTGATGGGACTATATAACACTTCTGAATTAGTAGATAAGATTTTGACATATCTACCTTTAGCATCGAAGACAGTAATTACATCAGTCATTGCCTCAAATAAAACCCGCAGCTCCGCTTCTGATTTTCGTAAGGCGGTTTCTACTCGTTGACGCTCTGTAACTTCCATCATTAACAAACGATTTGATTCTTTGAGAGCAGCAGTACGTTCCTCAACTTTTGTTTCTAACTGTTGATTAGCTCTTTGTAAAGCTTCTTGTGCTTGTTTGCGCTCTGTAATATCTTCAACAGTTCCCTCGTAACGAATTAACCTCCCATCTCGATCTCGCACAGCTCTAGCATTTTCAGAAGTCCAAATTAGACTACTATCTCGGCGATAAACTTGTGACTGATAGTTAACTACAATATCTTGCTCTCCTAGAGTTTGTATAAGTTGAGAGCGACTTTCTGGGTTACCGTAAAGTCGATGTTGTAAGGAAGTAAGGTTAGTCATCATCTCTTCAGGAGATTCATAGCCATAAATTCTAGCTAATGCGGGGTTAACACTTATGAAGTAGCCATCGGGAGTTGCTTGGAAAATTCCTTCGACGGCATTTTCAAAGATAGTACGATATCTCTCTTCTGCTTGTTTTAGTGCTGCTTCTGCATCTTTGCGATCGGTAATATCAATACCTACAGCAAAAGCTGCTTTCCCTCCAGCATATTTTTGGGAAACAATTAAATAATTCCGAGCAGCGCCATTTACATGAGCAGATACTTCTCGACAGTCATCCTGAGCAGAACTGGCAAAAAATTGGCCCATAAATTCAGTAAACTCTTCGCTGGCTTTCAGAAAGCCAATATTTTGACCAATAAAAGCTTCTTGGGGTAAATTGTAAGTTTCTGCTAAATGTTTATTAACTCCCAAGTAGTGTAAATCTGAACTAATCCAAGAAACAATTCCTGGCACTGCTTCTAAAATTGCTCCTAACTGTTCTTGAGTTGCTCCAAGGTCTAATTCAGCTTGTTTGCGTTCGGTAATATCAATACCAACGACAAATGCGGCTTGATTATAATTATATTTGCGAGCAACAATTAAATAATTTTTGGTTTTCTTTTGGTAATTTGAAATAATCTCAGAAGTTATTTCCTGCTGAGAACTTGCAAAAAATTCTTGAATTAAGTTATTAAATTCAGAACTTTTATCTATAAAACCAATATCTTTGCCGACAAAATCTGTTCTCGGTCGGTGAAAGATATCAGCTAATTGTTGATTGACTTCAATATAGGTTAAATCTGAATTAATCCATGAAACCATTCCCGGAACTGCTTCCAATGCTGTTTCTAGTTTTTCTTTAGCTGCTAAAAGATTTTGTTCTGCTTGTTTGCGTTCGGTAATATCAATACCAACGACAAATGCAGCTTGATTATGATTATATTTTTCTGCTACAATCAAATAATTTCGAGGTTCTCCATGAATTTGTGATACTATTTCACCTGTGATTTCAGATTCAGAACTGGCAAAAAACTTCTCAACAAATTTATTAAATTCAGAACTTGTGCCTAAAAAGCCAATATTTTTACCAATAAATTCTTCTCTGGGTATACCAAAAATATCAGCTAATTTTTGATTAACTTCTATATAACATAAATCCGAACTAATCCAAGATACTGTTCCTGGTACTGCTGCTAATACTGTTTGTAACTGTTCTTTAGCATTTCTTAGGTCATTTTCTGCTTGTTTGCGTTCTGTAATATCTATACCTACCACAAAAGCAGCTTGGTTTTTGTTGTACTTTTCTGCGACAATCAAATAGCTGCGAGATTCTCCATGAACTATTGATGTAATTTCACGACTTGTTTCTACATTTGAACTTTCAAAAAATTCTTGTAGAAAGTTATTAAACTCAGAACCTGCTCCTAAAAAACCAATACTTTTGCCCGCAAATTCTTCTGTGGGCATCCCGAACATCTCAGCTACCTGATGATTAACTTCTATGTAGCGTAAATCTGAACTAACCCAAGATACTGTACCAGGTACTGCTGCCAAAACTGTTTGTAATTGTTCTTGAGCTGCTTTGAGAGCTGTTTCTGCTTGCTGGTGTTGAACAATTTCTTGCACTAAACGATCGTTTGATTCTTTGAGTGCTGCAGTGCGGTCTTCGATAATGAGATTTAACTGATGCTCATTTAAGATACAACTTGAGTTTGCTTTTTTTAGTTCACTAACAGTTTGGCGTAGAGCAATCAACTCCTGAATCAATTCCTCTTTAGTTTTATCTTGGTCATTCATAATTTTCAAAGTTTATGATGATCTAGGAATATATTAATTTATATTTAACAGTGTACTTTTTGGGACAAAGTTTTCTTGATTCCTATTTAATTTGCGGACAATAAATATAATCGTTATTATCAATTAATACTAACTGTTGACGACAAATATTCATGATTCTCTATCCTACAATCATAGTAGTTTTAATTTGGGTCGAGTGGACTGGAATAATTTGAGAATATTAAAAATTTTTTCCTTTAAATCCTCCTATTTTCTGCTTTCAAAGCATCCATGCTAAAAATTAATTAAATTGAGAAAGGTGACTATTTAACAATTGTTTATATTTAGATGAATCAGTGTTAGATACCAGGGAGCTATCTACCAATCTATTCACCAATCTAGTAGACATTTCCTGATATAATTTGTATGAATGACGACGTTTTGTTCCTGGTTTGATATCTGTGTATTCCTTATTTTAAGAAGGTTACACATGAAGATGCCCTATGATAGCCAAAAAGCTGATGATATTCTAACACTCTCATATCTTAATGTCAAAATTTGGCCATTTTTCTGAAATAAATTGTTACTTTATCAAATAACCAATTAATTAAATTTGATATATGATAATCTTAAATGTAGTTGTATAGACAATATTCTGGCAATAAGCAAAAACTCTATAAGAGATAAAAATATCAGAATTATTTTTAGGTATCTACTACTACTTAGATTAGTAGAAATCTACTTCATATTGGGATGATCGGCGAGTTAAAACCTTGTAGTCAACAACACCAATTATTGTAACATTTCTCATAGTAGTGAGATGTAGTTTTATTCAATTTCCTACTTTTTCAGCAATTTCACTTTCAAAAATATTTAACGCAACCACCTTGGGGGAATATTAGGGGAGATGGGGAGTGTGGGAACTGTGGGGAGATGGGGAGATGGGGAGCCACCCCTAACCCTTCCCAGGAGTGGGAAATCTTGAAAGATTTGGCAATGGCGCTTGTGATGGAACATTTTTTTATACCGAACCCGAGGGGATTTGATATTAGCGGAGAAGTTTTGGATATATGCACTCTAGAGAAAATCTTCCTTTGATATCAAGTCTGCCTCAGTACTTATTAGTTAGGACTTATACCATGTTCGGTTGATTACTTATAAATAAACTACGGAGTCCTCAGGAGGGAAGAAAGAAGCAGAAAGTTTTTTGTTTGCTGCCGCACAACGCACGTTAACGCGGAGCGCGGAACATAGTTCTATCGCGCTCTGATCCGGACATGATATCATACCTCTTTTAATCAAGGCCAAACTTTTTATAGTACTGCAATACAGTCAATTTCTACAAGTACATCTTTGGGTAAGCGAGCAACTTCAACACAGGCACGAGCAGGGGCATTTTCGGGGTCGAAGTATTTACCGTAAATAGCGTTGACTGTGGCAAAGTCGTTCATATCTTTGAGGAACACGGTTGTTTTGACAACATTTGACCAAGTGGCACCTGCTTCGGTGAGTATAGCTTCTAGGTTTGCCATAACTTGTTCTGTTTGTTTACTTACATCGTCGGTGTAGACTATTTGGTTGATTTTAGTGTCGATCGCTATTTGACCAGAGACGAAAATCATTTGACCTGTGGCAGCGATCGCTTGATTATATGGGCCAACTGGTTCGGGAGCTTTGTCAGTTTTGATTATTTTACGGGTTGTCATATTTTGTTTTATTGTTAGTCAATCATGGTTTGGTGTTGATGGCTGATAATTTTCAGCTTGATACATTTCACCATTTTGAATTATTACATAACTAAAGTCTATTTTTTCAAATTTAATTTAGTTATATCATGTCTGCTTAATTATTGCTCTGCTGATTAAATCTAAAAGTCTTTATATATAAAGGTAAGTGCCTTTTTAAGTATCAAAAAGTTCGAGGTTTTAAGTGGTAATTGTTCAATTAGGAGCGGATTTTGGTCAAGATTTGGGCAGAAAAATTAAGGGACAAAACGCCCGCTCCTACCTCCTGTAAATTTCCATTTCTCCCCTCCCCTCCTGGGAGGGGTTAGGGGTGGGTTGGGAGGGGGAGGGGCGAGGGGTGGGTTGTCTCCTGTCTCCTACCTCTACTAAAAGACTTCCATAAGCAAACCCTAATTAAGTGATAGAAAACTTTCTTCTTCTGTTCCTTCTTTTTTCCTACTGACTCCTGACTTCCCCTCCTGGGAGTGGTTAGGGGTGGGTTTACTCCTGAGAACTCCGTCATTATTTATAAGTATTTAACCGGACACGATATTACTGCCATAATTTTGCTATTATTCATCTATTTTTTGACCACAATGGGGACAAATTATAGATTTTTTATTTTTATTTGAAGCCCGTTTTTTTCTATTTCTTCAGTAAAACCAGAAGCAACTATACCTGCTGGTAAAGCAAATATACCAACTCCTACTAATGCAACGATCGCCCCTAAAAATCTACTTAAAGGAGTAATAGGATAAACATCTCCATAACCTACGGTAGTTAAGGTGACAATTCCCCACCACATAGCAGCAGGAATATGAGGAAAATCATCTGGTTGAGCTTCATGTTCAGCGAAGTAAATTAAACTGGCAGAAGTTACTAATAAAACTAAAGCAATAAATAAAGCAATAACTATCTCTTCTTGTTTTGACTTGATAACTTTACCAAATAATTTGACTGTACTTGAATATCTACTAATTTTGAATAACCGAAATATTCTAAATAAACGAAACGAACGATTCAATAATTGATAATTGATAATGGATAATTGATAATTACCTCTCCCTAAAACGGATAGGATTGAATAAAAGGAAAATTTTTTCTCTCTTGGTCGATTGGATATGGCTCCAAGACCTCGCCATCCCACCCAACGGGTGCGCTGCGCTAACGACCGCTTGTTTCCCCTTGAAAGGGGAGGCTTTAAACCTAAATTATTTAATTATTTAATTATTTAATTATTAATTCTTCGGTAAATATTAGATTTTGCCAAAATAATGGTAAATAAAATGGAAGAATTGCGATTAAATGAATAATTGCTAAAGGTTTTACCATAAATCGTATTCTTCCCCATACTGGATGTTTATATCCAGGAGCAACATTGGATAACCAAACCCTTCAACAATTAATAATTAATAATTAATAATTAATAATTACCTCTCCTTTAAAACGGATAGCATTGACTAAAAGGAATTTTTTCTTCTCTTGGTCGATTGGATATGGAGAGGTTTATTCGCAATCAATAGACCACTTTCATCCCTTTAAAATGGGAGTTTTTAAACCACAATTTTCGGTCAAATATATTCTATAGTAAATATAATTACTGATATTAGTTCAAAGTTATCTAACCAGGTTTGGTATTGCTGATAAATCTCTTCTACTGTGGAGATAATTACAACTAGAATACTCATAAAAATCAATGTGATGATGCAGATTTTGAAGGTTTTGCTGTAAGTATCTCCGAGATTATCTAGCTCAATAATTTTAAATATTTGGCGTTTGATTTTGTAGAGCATTTTTCTAGATAAGTTTTGGAGTTATTTTTATTTTTTGCAGAGAATTATATAGTCATCTATTTTATAATTTGAGTCATAATTTTGTCCTAGATATTCACGTTGAAGCGGACTCATATATTTTTGAGGAGGCAATTTTTCATTAGCATACTTCAAAAAGTCTCTATGAGATTCTCTGATTCCTGTTGCAGTAACATATTTATACCACTCCAGTTTTAACCCTAATTCCTCAACTAACTTTTCAAGCAAGTTTTTTTCTTGGATAATATCTTCTTTGGGTTGCATATTATAAAATCCGAATAATCTTTTTATTTGAACAATTAACATTACATAACCATCACTACTCAAACTGTCCTGAAATATTTTTCGATAAACATCGAAAGACTTTTTCTTTTCTGCTTGGTCAGCAAATAAACAGTGAGAAATAACTATAAAGTCAAAAAAGCGTTGTGGCAAAACTTTCGATTGCTCGTTGTACAACAAAATATCAGTTGTATCAAATCGAAAATAAAGATTTGTAGGCATTCTTTGCTGTTCTATATATTGTCGCCAAAACTGAAGACCTCGATACTGAAATTGAGCTTGTTTTTCCAAAGAATAGTAACAAATGTGCATTGGAGGAGAGGAGAAAAAACCACTACTACTTTGCAGAAATAAAGCCAATCCATAAGCAACGGTTCCCGGACCAGCACCGATGTCAAGAATATTAAGTTTTGTAGGTAATAATCTAGATTTATATACTAGAAACCAAGCCAAATAACTAGAATATACATGATCGGGAAAATATTTCATCATATAAACATAAGGAGTAAAATCAAAAGCATAATCAGGATCTATATTACGCTTTAATAATTTCATATCCTCGATCGCTGCTTGCAATTCTGATACTCGTTTTTGTTGGGGAACTCTATTAATTTCTTCCTGTATATACTCTGCCAAATTTGATTCAAAATCGTCAAATATCCGTTCATAGATTCCAGTACATTGCAATAAATTTTCATCTTTTTCAATTAACTGAAAACTCTTCGTGACAAACTCAATAAATTTTGCTTCTGGAGTCAATATATAGTCATCAAGTCGTCTAATTACTGGCTCGTCAAAATCAATCTTTAATTCTAATTCATCTAATTTGTAAACAGCTTTTCTCAAATGTTCGGTTAAACTGTTGATTTCTCTATCTTTGTCGTTTAAAGATGTCTGAAATTTCAGCTTATCCTGATACAACTTTTCTAAGGGCGATAATTTAGCTCCTGAATTTTCAATAGCTTTAAATATTTGATTAGCTTGAGTATTTTTGCCTTGTTTTAGGGCAAACCAAAACTTGAGAGAACGCCAAAAATTTGTGATTTGATCATTCATTAGTCAATTCTGCGTTAAATTATCTGATTTATCAATTATTTACTTGAACAGGGAAATTTTGAAGATTTTTCCCTAGATTAAACTGTTGATTTCTCTATAGCATTTCTCAAATTGGTGAGATACAGTTTTAGATCCCCCCTAACCCCCCTTAATAAGGGGGGAACCGCTTAAAAAGGGGGGAGGTTTCAAAGTCCCCCTTTTATTAATCCCCCTCCCGTCCCCCTTAGAAAGGGGGAAGCCATAAGATGCTGCGCTTTTTGTTAAACGGGGGATTTAGGGGGATCGTAAATGTACCTCATCTTTATGAGAAATGCTATATCTTTGTCATGTAAAGATGCCTGAAACTTCAGCCTATTCTGATACAATTTTTCTAGGGACGATAATTTAGCTGTTGAATTTTTAAGAGCTTTGAATATTTGATTAGCTTGATAATTTTTGCCTTGTTTTAGAGCAAACTAAAACTTGAAATAAAACCAAAAATTTGCGTTCTAATTATTCATAAGTAAATCCTGCCTGACCTTCTTTAATTTCTACATCACTCAGTATTTCTACTAACTGAGATTTGAAGTTTTGATAATTTTGATTTTCATTATTGTACCACCAACTATACTTTTTTTTCATATCTATAGCCTCATTACGAGTGCTTGCTATGAGCGATCGCTTATGACTAGCATGAAACTCTTGAATTACAACTCTATCTACAAAATTTAGTTGTCTAATAAAATTTTCTTGTTCTTCTGGTAAAGTCGGCAGTAAAGGAGTAATAGTAATAGAAAGTTTAGGCAAATAACCTGTTAAATCATTAATTGTGGTTTTAATTTTTTTCATAGCATTAAGTCTAGCTCTAATACTAGGAGTTTGAGGCTCAAAATCTTTTCTTACTTTCTCACTACCAGTGGGAATACTCATATTAATTCTTAGATGTTTAAATCGCTGTAAAATATCAATATCTCTAGTTATCATTGGGCTACGAGTTTGGATAACTAAAATTGGTCGATATTCCAACATTACTTCTAATAATCTGCGGGTTAGTTGAGTTTTAGATTCTATCGGTTGATAAGGGTCTGTCACACTACTCATATAAATACTAGGAGCTTTAGCAGGATTTTTATTCTCCCATTTCAATAATTCTTTCTCTAAAACTTCCGCAGCATTTTCTTTAATAAAAATCCATTTTCCCCATTCATCTCTCATTTTTTCATTAGGGCTAAAAGCTGCAGCATAACAATAGCTACAACCATATTGACAACCGCGATACGGATTTAAAGTAAAGTCATAAGCTTTAATAAAACCAGTAGCTTTATTTAATATCGATTTAGCGTTTTGTGCGTAAACATCAGCACTGCCAATTTTTTCACTAACTACTAACATATTAGATACTCAAAATAATATTTAAAAATTACCAAAATTCCAGATTAATTCAGTATTTTCAAGGCTAAATTTTTCATAAATCAAATCAACAAAAAAATTGTTGAAAATGATCTAAATTTTAATTTAATTAGGGTTTGCTGATTAAATCTAAAAGTATTTACAGATAAAGGTAAGTGCCTTTTTGGGGCCTTGAAAAAGTGCAAATTTTTCAGCTATAGCGCTGTGCGCAGGCAACAGCTCCGGAAAGCAACAGCTCCGGAAGGGGGAATAAAAAACCGTTTGCGTAGCATTCCGAAGGAATAATACAAGGTTTTTAGCTATTGGACAGTTATTGTAATTTGTAAATATGCCAGCGCACATTGCTATATTGATGCTCATGCGTGTTAATATTTTAGGCGCATAGTTGGGCAGAAAAATCCCAAGCAATACGATTAATAATCATCCAGATTTGGTATAATACCTATTTATATTTTAAATTCCTAGCTCTGTTGTTGTAAGTATTTCCTGCGGAATGCTGCGCAAAAAGCTGTCATATAGAATCCGGTTATATAATATATGCTGATAGTTCTATAATTACTTCAATCTCCCCTACTCCCCTACTCCCCTACTCCCCTACCTGACTCCTTCGTCTTTTATAAATTAATAACTTTATTTATTTCTGATGCTTTTCTAGTCGCCTCAGCAACTTTTAGCGTATACAAACTTGCTTCTGGAGTTACATATAAAGGAGTTCCCTCCAGTAAATGTTCTATTACCATTTTTGTATCTTTAGCAAATAAACCACGTCGCGCGCCCACTTCTATAGTTTGTGTTTTTTCTCCCTGTAATAGTTGACCTTTTTGAGGAGTAAAAATTAATGTACCTGCTTCGCCGTAGATAGTAAAAATGTTTTCTGAGAGCCAAAATTTTTCACCCTTGCCATATACAACTTCCCCTAAACTACCATTGCTAAATCTTAACTGGGCAGTACACAAACAAGCATTATAAAGGTCTGCTTCAGTATACCAAAACTGACTTTGGCAATTAACATTATCAACTTGACCAAATAGATCGGTAAACCGATGCAAACGAGAAAGCGCTCCCATAAAAGGAAAGCCAAATAATGAAGGCTTATAACTCCATTTTACAGGTGCTGGCTGTTTAGAATTGATTGTAACGTAACGAGCGTAGAAGACTTTACCAATAGCTGATAAAGATTGTTTGATAGCATTATGAAGACCGCCAAGAAGCTCAATATGTTCGACGTGCAATAGCTTATTTTTCTTAGCTGCTAGAGAAATTAATGATTCCGCTTCATTTGAGTCTAGGGAAAGAGGATATTCCACAATGATGTGTTTATCATTTTCTAAGGCTGCACGAACAATTGCTCCATGGTCTCTATTAATAGTAGAAACGATAACTAGATCCAAATCTTCTCGTTTTACCAACTGTTGCCAAGAAGCTGTATTCTGAACTTGGAAGGTTTGACTAAATTCCTCAGTTTTTTCTGGGGTATGACCTGCTACCGCAACTAGGAGCGATCGCGTATCTGCTTTCAATGCCTCAGCCCTAGCCTTAGCAGCATAACCAGTACCAACAATACCTACTCCGATCGGCATAGTGGGGCATAAAGAGGAAGAGAGATTTGTCTGGGTCATAGTTAAAATACAAAATCAAAAACTTATATTTTAGATTGTATATGCCAATGGTCGTACTATACTTCAATATTTTTTAACATCCGTCTGAGGGTTGTTGTCCAACCAGGTATAAGTAATCAGAATTAAATTAGAATTATTTATAACAAATTCTATAGTAATTTTTTGCCTAATTTGTTTTACAACATTCATTTTTTCCCTTAATATCAAAGATGGAAATAAAACAAGTACAAATAATTTGGCTAATCAAGCCTTGTGATTTGTATAAGTTTAAATTATATATAGACCAAACTAACAAAGAGGGAAATTAAATGGCCACCTACAAAGTTACTCTAAAAACACCAGATGGTGACAAAGTAATTGAATGTCCTGAAGATGAGATCATTCTTGATATTGCAGAAGATCAAGAATTAGATTTACCTTATTCCTGTCGCGCTGGTGCTTGTTCCTCCTGTGCTGGTAAAATTGAATCAGGTACAGTAGATCAAGGCGATCAGTCTTTCTTAGATGATGACCAAATAGAACAAGGATATGTACTAACCTGTGTGGCCAAGCCAACATCTGATTGTACTATTAAAACTCATGTGGAAGAAGAGCTATAAGTAGTAGCCAAGAGCAAATTAATTAATTTTTGTCGATCAGGACTTACGCATGAGGTACGAAAAACTGGGATTTGAGATTGCTTTCCGTTTCGGACTGCTCCCCAAACCCTATGGATCGCAATGACGAAAATATGTTGTACTGCGTAAGTCCTATTGGTAATAGTTGATAACCGTTTGACTATCAACTAATACCTTTTAATTACGGATCTTGTTTGAGCATTTCTAGGCCTAAGTTAATCCTGCAAATCCTATCATTGTCAGGAAAGTTTAGCTTTGTAATTTGACAATTCTTCTATCCTTAGTGAAAAAAATGCGTAGCATTCTAGTAGGAGATTCTTTCCATCATCAAAAACTTGCTGCAGGTGTGGTCACGTCCAATATCTGCCATTAAATCTGAGAACTATGAATGTCCTGAGTGTGGTTTGTCAATAGATCGAGATTTAAACGCAAGTATAAATTTGAAAAAGCGAGTGCTAATTGGCGAGGTCTCCTCAGAATGTAAGACGCACTCAAAAGATGCGGTAGTCTTGACCGTTTAGGCTGTCGCCGACATGAAAATGCCTGTGGATGAGTAACTGCCGATGGTCTCACAAGAAGCAGGAAGTAAGCATCAATTCGTCACTGTTTGTGGCGTGTTGTATCAGTTTTATGAAGCAGACGAAGCTATTGAATAAAGGAGTGCAAAATGGCAAGCTATAAAGTAAAGCTGAAAACTCCAGAAGGAGATCGAGAAATTGATTGTCCTGATGACAAATATATTCTTGATGAAGCAGAAGAGCAGGGACTTGACTTACCCTACTCTTGTCGTGCTGGTGCTTGTTCTACCTGTGCTGGTAAAATTGAATCAGGTACAGTAGATCAAGGCGATCAGTCATTTTTAGATGACGATCAGATGGCAGCAGGATATGTTTTAACTTGCGTAGCTTATCCCACATCTGATTGTACAATTGAAACCCACCAAGAAGAAGCACTTTACTAAAGTTAGCAGCTTCGAGTCAATCAAAAATCAAAAAATTTGTCTAATTAATTATTGAGAGGAAAATTATATGGCTACCTACAAAGTTACTCTAATAAATGAAACAGAGGGAATCAACGAAACTATTGATTGTGCCGATGATACCTATATCCTTGATGCTGCTGAAGAAGCAGGTCTTGACCTACCTTACTCCTGTCGTGCTGGTGCTTGTTCGAGCTGTGCAGGAAAGGTAGAAGGTAACGCAGATGATGTTATAGATCAAAGTGATGGCTCTTTCTTGGAGGACGATCAAATTGCAGAAGGATATGTGTTAACTTGTATTGCTTACCCTAAAAAAGACTGCACTGTTACGACTCACCAAGAAGAAGCACTTGTGTAGTTGAGAGAGTGTTTGTCAAATAAATATTAGACAGCATAGTGGACTGATACGCCTAAAAATGTAGGCTGGGTTGAACGGCAGTGAAACCCAACCTACACCTAATATCATGTCCGGATAATTAGTGATCAAAAAACTTTTTCCTTCAACTCCAGTTCTTCTTCTTCCTTCTTCCTTCTTCTTTCTTCCCTCCTGACTCGGTCCTTACCCTCTCCTCCTGGGAGCAGGGCTAATTCATTGCCTGGGGAGAATATTAATATGAAGTACATTTAATTGTGCAAATATACAAATATCTCCATCTCCCATCTCCCCATCCCCCCACATTCCCCTCCTGGGAGGGGCTAGGGGTGGGTTCCCATCCCCCCATCAATTTTTCGCTCGCGTGACAATAAATAGACCCTGCCTCCTGGGAGGGGCCCGTGGGTGGGTTGACTCCTGAGGACTCCGTCGCTATTTATTTATAACTGTTTAACCGGACATGATATAATCCACCATTTTAGTTGTGTCAGTCCAGTCGGGTGCGTTAGGTAAAACTAACGCACCTCCTCCACAGCACGGTAAGGCAGCTATAGTGGAGGCAGCTATGCTGAAGAGTTACAGAGGAAGGGCGAAAAACGTGGTGCATGATCACCAGATTTGGTATGAAATCATACGTTTATTCAGCAACGCCACTTATAGGAGTTTTCATTAACGTAAAATACAGAGATTTTGGCTTAAAGGCAGCTATGCTTTCTGTGCAGCATGACCTAGGAAAGGCAGAGAGCAGAAGTTTTGTAGTCAACATGAGTGAAAACCGCTATATGTTGCCTCGATCGCCATCATTATTGTTGTCCAAAAGTGACGGACTCGCTGAGAGGTTGGATCTCTGTTCCAGGAAAATAAAAACTGAGAATACGATCGCTACTCCAACCTAACTCAGCTAACTTAATAGACCCTTTCTGAGAGAAACCTACCCCATGTCCAAATCCCCCTCCAACAAAACTATAGCCCCACAAAGTTTTATCGGGTTTGTATATAGGGTCTAAATAAAACAGTGTACTCCAAGGCACCCAAAAGGCATTTTGTACTTCGTCCTTATTTAACTCTATAATTCCTTTATCAGTTTCCACAGTCATTTTCAGAACACGACCAGCTAGCGATCGCTCTGTCACCTCCACATTTTTTACAGTTTCAATTTGAGCAAAAGGACTTTTTTTCTCTCGAAAATAACTCTTCAAATAACTAACTATACCAGGTAAACTAACTACCTCCCGCCAACGAAACTCTATCCAACCTTCTTCATTAAATCCTGTTTGAAGACTCATAAACTTACGGAAATTTTGTTCATCAGCTAAACTATTTGTAGATAAATCCCAGATATTATTAGCTGAATCAACTACGGGTCGTAAATAGGGACGTTCAGTCCCATTCCACAAGTCGTTAAAATCTGCTGTCACACCACCACTAACAGCAAAATAAACAGCATCTATCAACTCATCTTCATAAGTCAGGACTTTTCCTCTAGTTGCTGCTACTGCTTCATCTGTTTCTGGATATACATCTAATCCTTTGTAGACTTGACAGTGAGTATTAGCACACAACTCATAATTATCTGCCACAAACCTATGCAAATTTCGTAGTGCATAAGTTCTAGCTAAAATTGCTTGAGCTTCTAGAGATGCTTTTGGTGGCCAAGCTCCTAATTCGTGGGGTACTACTCCCCGAATATAAGTTTCTATTGGGACATTATTTACTAATGTGTAGCTTCCATAAGCATTCGGTTGTAGTTTAAGCGAGCCAGCATAACGTCGTTCTTCTGGTATTGCTGTATCTTGGTTAAATTGATTATTGACAAGAATTATATCTTTTCCTGCTGTAATATCTAATTCATGGCGATGATAAGTATAGCCATTCATTTCCCAGTAAGCTGTGGGTCGTTGTTTGAGAACTTCCAAATCGAGATATACATTTGTATTACTATGAGCTTGTAGACTTTCTAGTAACCAGCGTCGCAATAAAGGAGTTTTATAAACTTCTCTTTTTGCCCAAACTTTCCATCTTCCGGGTTGGGTTACTTCTACTTCTACTCCCTTATCTTTCCATAATTCAGCATCTTCTTCAGCATTTTCATAACTGCGGTGACTGCTGAAAACTAACCGCTCTTTTAATAATGCTTTTTCTAGCGGTCTCATCTTAATTTTTAACTCAACTTTTTCAGTAGTAAGAGTTTCTTTTCCTGCTGGAGTTTTAAAGCTTAAAGTTAATTTATCTCCAGGAGTAGCTCTCAGGGTAATTTTATCTGTAGTTTTAGTACCAAATCGTTGTATAACTCCTATTTTTAGCAATTTATTAGATTCTTCTAAAGCTTCTGCTGGTATCTTATATAATCCTAACAGTAAAGCTGTTATCAATATTGTACTCGGAATTAATTTGTGAGTTAAATATTGTTTATATATCTTAGTCTGCAATTTTATTTACCTCCACAGTGTTTATTTTCTAGTTATTGTAGCTAAAAAAAATAGCTAGATTGAAAAAAAACTATAATTTAACTATTTTGAGCGATCATCAAACTTATAGCGGTTTTTATTAACATAGAATACAAATATTTCTGCAACTTATTAAACTTTAGGCAGATCTATTTTTTACCGAATAATTAAGGTAAAATGCCTCTCCTTTAAAGGAGAAACAAGCGGTCGTTTGCTTTTGCTTCGCAAAACTGGCGTAACGCAACGCTGACGCGAAACGCGACAGCGGAACGGAGTTCTCTCTTCGCAGCTTCCCGTAGGGTGCGATGGCGAGGTCTCGGAGCCATATCCAATCGACCAAGAATCGAGAAATATTTGGTAATGGTTGAAGATGGAACATTTTTTTATACCGAACCCGAACGGATTTGATATGAAACAAGTAATTTAGGTAAATTAAGAGTCATTATTTGAATGGCAAAATTAGATACTGTCTTTACTTAATTGACCGAAAAGCACTTTTCTTTCTCCTGAGTCCTGACTCCTAAGTAATTAAAATTAATATCATACACGCGCTTCAGCAACGCCGATAATTTTTAATGCCGATCTACTTAATGATAATGAGTAATTGTGATATATTCTAGAGCAGACATAAAAGTTTGCTCTTTTCTTTTAATATCCGGTGAAATGAATCAGTCTTTTCCAATAAACTATGCCTCCCAATTACAAAACCTGATGGAGAAAGCAAGTATTTCTAGCTTTAAGGAATTAAGTCAAAAAGCAGGGGTTTCGGAATTGCAGCTTATTAGGTTGCGACGTGGGTTAGGTTCGCAAATGCGAGTAGATATTTTATTCAAAATTAGTCAAGCATTAGGAATCACGTTAACAGAATTATTAGATAATTTTGCCCCCGAACTTGTCAAAAAATCAGTACCAACTTCCACATCAACATTAGAAAAAGAATATAATAATCTCCAGGCAAACTTAGAGCAACAAAAACAATTTTTAACACAGGAGTTTCAACAGTCTAGCTTGCAAATTTTAGAATCTTGGTTACAACAATGGCCTACTGTTGTATACAAAGTCAAACAAAGTCCTGGTTTAGCAGCAGTAAAAATATTACCTTTGTTACGTCCATTAGAGCAATTGCTCCAACAATGGAATGTAGAATCTATCGTTCCTGTAGGAGCAGAAGTTCCTTTTGACCCTCAGTTACATCAACTAATGGAAGGGTCTGCCCAAGAGGGAGAACTGGTCAAAGTTCGTTATACTGGTTATCGGCAAGGAGATAAACTACTATTCCGTGCCAAAGTTAGTCCTATCAATTAAATCAAACAACAGAAAAGCCTATATAATAATTAACTTTGACTTACTTATCAATATACTTGGACTTAATCTCAGTAATGGGGTATACTAGCCTAGGTTTGTAAATAGTTAGAGTCATAGCTTCTAGAAAATATGAGTACTGTGGTTAAGTATATTCAACCTAATGGCATTTTAGACGGCACTAAGGCTACTGCATTTCGCCAAGAAATTAGCGAGCAAGTCGAAGCTGGAGCAGATATTATTTTGATAGATTTTAAAGATGTAACTTTTATGGATAGCTCTGGCTTAGGTGCTTTAGTTTTAGCGCTCAAAACTGTTAGGGCAGCGGGAAGTCAATTAGTTGTATGTTCTATTAATGAACAAATTAAAATTCTGTTTGAGTTAACAAGTATGGATCGGGTTTTTGACATATTTCCTAACCGAGAAGAGTTCGATCAAAAATCTGTTGAAGCTAATACAAATCTTCAGGCTCAAAACAAAAACTAAAATTTTTAATTTTTGAGTTAGTATTCTTAGATTTTGGATTCAAGTATTTTAAGTGGTAGATTAAATTTTCTTCCATAAGTTCCTGATTAATGTAAAATTTCTTTCAAATATTTTCTATACCCAAAGGGGTATATCTAATAAAAATGATTAGGAATAAATTTTTGATTTCAGATAAAATCTAGAATTTTTTACTAAAGAAAATCAAATCCAAGCTTTGTTACAAAGCTTCAGTTTATCTGAAGTAAGATGTCATATTAAATATAGATTAAAGTCAAAATCAGTGGATCTTAATCGGGACAGATTTAGGTGTATATTAAGTTAGGCAGACTTAGTTTTTTGTGGCAAACCTTTTTCCTGTTATAGATTAAGATTTTTTTGCTTAATCCCTGCTTCAAAGATAAGTTTTATAATTGTTTGGCTTGATTGATGAAGTTTAATAGTTTGGAAAGATGATAAGAATCTCCATAATTTACTGAATAATTACAGGTTTATAGCAGAAAGAAGAAGGAAAAATCTTGTGTTGTTTGAGTTTTAAGTTGTTGATATATCCGCTCCCTTTCTTTCGACTGCTATAAACCCTATTCTTTGAAGAAGAAATAAATAAAAAAATGCTTTTTGCCAATCCTATCTATTTTCAGGAGAGGTAATTATTAATTGTTAATTATTGAAGATTGGCATGGGGAAGTATTGAAAGTAAATCTATCATTAAGCTTCTTTGATAAACCGAATTATTTCCTGCACATGATTAAGAAATTGCCCGTCTGTTGAAAGTTGAGATATTGCCTTTTCAAAATCTCTAGCCAACTGATGATGTTCTGCTTGGTTTGTATTCCTTAAATCTTCTATTGTCACTGCTAAACGACTTAATTCTTTCCTTGTTATTTCCGAGTGTTGTTGTTGTTTCGATCTAAAAGATTCTGGATTTTCAATACTTAGTTGTGCTGCTAGATTTTCCACAGTTTTTTCGATATTTTCAAAGCGATTTCTAAGTTCAATAATATCTGCACGAGGATGCAATAGTTCTCGGCGAATCATCGATAACCGCACCACTAAATATTGATATAAACGTATAGCAGGACGTAAAACAGTTAACAATAAAGCTGCGCCAGAACTGACATAACCAACTACACTAATACCAGTAATAGCTAAAGTATAAAGCCCAATTGTAGAAAGAAAATGTAAAGCCAAAGCTATCCACAAAGAAAAACGCACTAACTTAGCAACATAATCAACTTGTTGAGCATCAACTGTTATACCTTTTTGCTTTGACTCAGCAGCTTCAGCTAATACCTCTTTAGCTTCAAAATGTATATTCCAGGGAACCGTAACAATTAACAATAACCACCAAAAACAAGCACCCGCAATTACCCAATCTAAAAAACTACCAACCGAAATATGTAGCCATTGTAAAATACCAAATGTCAAAAGTAATATTAAAGTTAGCCCAATAGTAAAGCTAGCAAAATTTCCAGAAGTTTTCATTCTTCTACTTCCTCTAATGATGGATACCTTTATGATGGTTTGACTTCCCAGAGAAAAATATTTGAAATGTGACAGTTATTCAAATGGTTAAGGTATAAATATTATTTCGGATTAGAGTATAAATTTTTAGAGGTATATTAAGTAAGTTTAAACAAGTTTACACAAGATATTTTTGTCAGCCTTAGTAATTGGATAATAATAATAATTTTCCCAAAAAATTCAACTAAAAATATTAGCTGAATAGAGAGTTTATCTCAATATTGAATATTGATAAGTGGTAAAATGATCGAGGTTATCGGTAAAATCTTACTCTAAAATTTATGAATTTAGTAATACAATTGAAAAATCAATCTCTCCGTTTTTTTGCAGTAGCTCTATTTCTGATTGTAGGTGCTTGCGGCAATAAGGAAACAATAACTTCCACTACCGAAAAATCTCCACTAGCAAACGAAGAAGATATTGAGGACAGAGAATATGTTCTAGTTGATGGCTCCAGTACAATTTTTCCCCTATCTAACACAATGGCTCAAAAATTTATGAATGATAATCCGGAAACTCAGATAATTGTAGGAATATCTAGTTCTGGAGCCGGACTAAAAAAGTTTTGTATTGGGGACACAGATGTATCAAATGCTTCCCGTCCCATTAAAAAGTCTGAAATTGACCTCTGTCAGGCAAATGGAATAGAATTTGTTGAAATTCCCATTGCTTTCGATGGTATTTCTATAATCGCTAACCGCTACAATGATTGGGCAGACTGTCTGACCCTAGAAGAGTTAACAAAAATTTGGCAACCTAATAATGATGATCAGGATAAAATAACAAATTGGAAGCAAATTCGGGATGAATTTCCCGAAGAACCTCTGGGTCTCTATGCTCCCGATCCCGATTCTGGTACTTATGATTACTTCACTGATGCTGTCAATGGGGAGGAAGGTAGAAGCCGAAAAGATTATAAGGCCAGTGAAGATGATGATGTCATTCTTCAGGGAATTGAATCTGAATGGGGCAGTTTGAGTTTTCTCGGTTTTACCTACTATGAACAAAATAAAGATACTGTGAAGGTGATTTCTGTTGACAATGGTAGTGGTCAATGTGTGGAGCCAAGTAGTGAAACTATAGCTAACGGTACTTATAGTCCTCTATCTCGTCCATTATTTTTATATGTGAGCAAGAATTCCCTAGAAAACATATCTTCTGTAAAGGCTTTTGTTGATTACAAAATCAATACTGCTAACAAACCAATAATTTCCGAAGAGGGTTATGTACCTTTACCTCGAATATTGCAAGAGAGGATACGAAAGCGTGTTGAGGAACTAACTACTGGTTCTGTTTTTGAGGGAGAATCTGCTGTTGGTGTTAAACTGATTGATAAACTTTTCACTGAAAAAGAAAGGCAAAAAATCAGTGGTAGCTGATTGAATAGGTATTATATCATGTCCGGTTAAACAGTGATAAATAAATAACTACGGAGTCCTCAGGAGTCAACCCACCCCTAGCCCCTCCTGGGAGGGGCGAGGAAGTCAGGAGTCAACCCACCCCTAGCCCCTCCCCCTCCCAGGAGGGGAAGAAAGAAGAAGAACTGGAGTTGAAGGAGAAAGTTTTTTTATAACTAATTATCCGGACATGATATTACACAATAGATTTATACATGAAAAAGAATGTAGAGACATTTCATGGAACGTCTCTACAAGTATTTGATAGCACTAAGCATCACGGTTAGGGCTAACTACTGAAGTCGAATAATTGGACACGCATTAGACAAATATTAATAAATCTTGAAAATACCCTGATGATTTGCTATCATAGATATATTTTTATACTAACATTGTCAAAGACTTTTTTTCATGCTGTGCGTGTTCAAATGCAATCAATTAAGACCAAATTAAAAGTTAACAATTACCAAAAAACCATACTTGCCAAACACGCAGGTGTTGCTCCTGACTGCTTATAACTGGGGGTTAGCAACTTGCATAAAAGGGTACGAAGAAACTAAAAAACGCCCTAGTGCAATTACCTTGCATAAACGTTTAGTAGCTGAAGTCAAATCAGTTAATCCTTGGTACTATGAGGTATCGATAGGGTGCGCCAAGGGCAAGCATTAAGAGATTTATAAAGGGCATTTAAAAACTTTTTAACTATTCCTAAACGTGGTTTTCCGGTCTTTAAAAAAAAAGGTAGAAAAGACAGCTTTTACGTAAGAAGGAAGTATCAAAATTATTCAAGGAAACTACATACAACTACCAAGAATAGGAGTAGTAAAAACTTATGAAATCTTACCGAATTGCAGAGTAAAAAATGTGAGAATAGCCTCTTTCAGAGGAGCTTTCCTATCGGAATGCTGCGCAAACGCTAACAAAACGTGCAGATAGTTGGTACATAAGTTTCAAGTATGACTTTGAACAATATCCAACAGAAAAAGTAGGATAAACTATAGGTGTAGACATAGGCATAAATACATTAGCAACCTGTTCTGATGGTAGTAAATTTGCTAATGTCATATCATGTCCGGTAGCATCGGTCTTGTATATTAAAGGTAGGCAACAGGCAACAGCTCCGGAAAGCAACAGGCAGGAATACTTAAGAGCAAGAAAAAAAACTTAGATATTCACTCTTGAGTTTACACAAACGATACCAGCGGACATGATATCAAAGCCTATAGACAAGCCAAAAAACAATTAGTTCGTCATCAACGTGCAGTCAGTAAAAAAGTTATTGGCTCCAAAAACAGACGCAAAGCAGTAAAAAAACTAGCAAAGGTTCACAAAAAAGTAGCCGATATTAGAGCAGATGCACTACATAAACTCACAACATGGGCGATCTTTAAATCACAGCCACCTAAGTAATTGAGGATTTGAATGTGAGTGGAATGCTCAAAAACCATAACCCACCCCTCTAGCTCCCCTCCCGGGAGGGGATGGGGGTGGGTGCAGACTGTGGCTTTTATGAATTCAAGCGTCAACTTACATACAAATGTGAATGGTACAGCAGTGAATTAGTAATAGCTCCTAGATTTTATCCAAGTTCTCAAATATGTTCAAACTGTGGACATCAACAGAAAATGCCGTTACACTTGAGAACTTATGTTAGCGTTTGCGCAGCATTCCGGAGGAAAGCTTTGCGGAACGCAAATGTAGTGAATGCGGTTTTGAAGCTGACAGAGATTTTAATGCTGCTATCAACTTGAAAAACTATGTGCATCAGTAGCTTGAGAACAAGAGCGAATTTAAGCCTGTGGAGAGAAGAAGGTTACAGACTGCGGTCGGTGATTCTCATAGAAGCAGGAAGCTAACTCCAAAGCTCAAATCTCATTTGGGTAAGTTTGGGTAAGTTTAGTAGAACGGTATTCTTATATTCCCTTTTCGTGCTGGAATGCTGCGCAAACAACCCAAATTCTTTCTTTAAATGGCGTTGGTGATTTAAGGTATGATATCATGTCTGGGTCAGAGCGCGATAGAACTCCGTTCCGTGCTTCGCGTTTTCGGTCCTGAATGCTACGCTTGATCTGTCGCGTAGTGTTAATGTACATTGTGGGCCAGCTCAACAAAAAACTTTCTCCTTCTACTCGGGGTTTCTTCTTCTGGCGTTGCTGAATTGAAGTATGAATGAGCGATTATTTGGTTCTGGTCAAGTCCCCGCGCATCCCCCAATTTTGGGGGACTTTTAGAGTTTTATTCCCTCCAATTTTGGCAGGGCTAATTCATTGCCTGGGGAGAATATTTATATGGATATGAAATACATTTAATTGTGCAAATATCTAAGAATCTCCCCATCTCCCCATCCCCCCAAATTCCCCTCCTGGGAGGGGGAGGGGCGAGGGGTGGGTCCCCATCTCCCCATCTCCCCATCAATTTTTCGCTCGCGTGACAATAAATAGACCCTGCCCAAAATTGGGGGGAAAGGGGGGCTTGCATCATACCCAGAATCAGCAACGTCCTTCTTCTTTCTTTAATCCTGACTCCTGACTCCTGACTCCTGACTCCTGACTCCTAACTCCTAAGCAATTAAGATTAATATCATACACGCTCTTCAGCAACGCCCTTTAAATAAATACCAAAATAGTGACTAGCAGTAAAATTTTCATCATACTCGGCCAATAAAGCGCCTTAAAAATAAAGTTATCTTTATACTTAAAAATCTGAAGATCGGGCTTCAAACTCCAGAGAATAAAGTTCAAAGTTACCAAGAAAATGTATAAGTAAACAACAAAGTAAAAATACTCTAAATAAACAATACCTTTAGTAATGATTTGTTGTCTAACTGTCACCTGATCCAAAATCACAATAAATACAAAACCAGCAGCAGCTCCCAAAACTTCCATTGTTTGTTCTTTGTCACAAGTCAGTAGCACTGCAAATAACAAAGTCAAAACTACAATCATTGGTCCTAGTTTAGAAATAAACAGACCTAAGAAAGACCTTTGCAAAATAACTGTAAATTGAAGTTCAGGAAAATTAGTTTTTGGTGCAGAATCTAGCAGACCAAAATTAGTATTATATGTCTTAAATACATACTCGAAAAAGCTATCCCGGAGATACCATTCTCCGAGTACCATTTCTCGATCTACCCCTGGTGTGGTTCGCGGGTTAATTACACTGTAACTACTTAAGTTAGGAGCAAGAATCACCCGACGATTTAAGTTTCCATTATTGAAATCTTGATGCAAAATCCGAATTTTCAAATCTTTATCATCAAAAGGATAATAATCAAAATCAAAATCCATTCGGAGAGTATAAGCAAAATACCAACCGATAACTTCTAAACCATCTTTTTTGTGTCGATAATCTTCTCTTAACTCATAATCACTATCTTCAATAGCATTAGCAAGTATAATGCCACGAGATAATTCGTCATGTACACCATCTTGGTATTCTTGCCATATATAACCTGTAACAAAAGCATCTTTTGGACTGGTAAAATCAAATGATTGAATAAAAACTCCTGTGGGAATAATTAGGGGTGGTTCTTGATTTAATTCTTGACTTAACTCTATTTGAGGAGCCAATAATTGTGTTACACCAGTATCACTGAGCAAAAGGTTTCGAGTTGCTGTATAAGTTCTTGCTCTCAAAACTAAATTCCAAACAAAGCCAATGTTTGCCACAAATAATAGTGTCATAATAAATGATACTAATGCAATTCGTTTTACCCCTCCCAGGTAAGCTTGAAAGAGCAGAACTGACAGAAAAACACCAAACCAAAGGTAGGCAATACTAAGACCAATTAGCTTACGTCTTATTACCGCAGAATCTGGTAAAATTTCATCTTGAATAAAGACTATTCCTACTACCCATCCATTCCGGTTGGTTGTCCGTAGAAATAACCAAGAATTTTGACCTGTTATTTCATCCGTTAAATTTGCTTCTACTGGTGTACCTTTAAGAGCTTTTACAATCAATTCTCTGAGTTTTTCATCTTGCTGTTCGTATGTAATATCAAAGACATTTGCTTGAGCTTTAAATAATTCTTCATTCGGATGATAAAGGTAAGTTCCAGTTTTAGAAATGATAAATCCATAGCCAGTTCTACCCAAGTCTAAAGACTCCATCACTTGTCGAATTTGAGTTAATGAATATTCGCTATATACAATACCTTGTAGAGATTTCTCTGGAGTATTTGGGTTATAAAAAGGAGTATAAAATCCGACTACTGGATCGCTGACTATAGAAGTGTCACTCCACAAATGTGGCTCTCCCCAATTTGGTCCTTTGTTCAGGGTATTACTATACCAAGCATACTTGGGTTTAGTATAGTTAATTTTGGTTTCAAATAATTCTATTTTGTCTTCTATTCTTGCATAATATGGTGCATATAACTTGACATCCGGTTGATAAGCAAAGGGTTGATAAGCAACGCCAATATCTAAAAGTTCTGTATTTGCCTCAATTTCTGATTTAAGTCGCTCCAATAATTCCCCATCACTTAATTGACCAGAACTAAGACTGTTAGCTACAGAAATAGCTGATTTTTGGGCAAAATATAGTCGTCGGTCAATCTCCAGAGCAACTCTAGCTGTTTCCCTTTGAGCTTGGTGTTTAGCATTATCAAATCTTTCATTTTGTTCTAGGGTGTACAATAAAGACCCTAATACAGCTAATGTTAAACTAACTCCACCAAGGATTAGTGAGGTGTAAAATGCGATTATTTGTGGCTTACTAGCATTATTAATAGTTAATGTTTTATGTAAAAATTTGTATATTTTTTGTTTGATTATTTTAGCTTTTTTTGGAAGTCTTTTATCGTATTTTACGACATCATTTTGAATCTTTTTATTAATCTTCATGGTTTGGTTTTTCCTGTAGATTTTAGTACATAATAATCTCTTGATTTCTGGCAAAAAAATGGAGAGGATTAACATTTTTTTGAGCTGGATTGATAAAAATATCTGAATGGCAAAATTACCCCAAGGATAATTGTGCTATCTAAATTTTGTCTCAAAATATCAACTCTAGTTCATCTGATATTTGAGCGACAAATATAGGAAGATAAATCTGAAATGTTCCTAACTATTACAGCACTTTTTAGAATAATAGTTTAATCTTAATATCTGTTCTCTCTCTTGAATTACACAACAATAAAAAATCAAAATAAGTAACAAAATTTCAAAATTAACTGACAGTCTATAAATAGGTTATTTCAAACTTTTTACACAATTAAATATACATCGGTTTAATTGTACCAACCTACTTATCTGTAGTCTTCAGTTCTCCGATTATTACTGAAATAATACAATATATACCATAGCTTCGTAGGCTCTGTATATATGAACTAGAAAGCTAACTAAAAAATCTTTTTTTGATTTTTATGGATCTGACAAGGTAAAATCTTATTTGCATCAGGCAAAAGAGATAGTCAGAATAAATTAAGATATTCTATAATTTGCAGGATGATGCCTGATTATTTTAAATTTAATGTGCCCTCTCACCAATCCCTGCTCTGATCATTCCATAACGATGCAATGCCCATATTAAAATATTATATTAACAATACTTGATCGACAGTTTTTTTGCTACTGTAAGTATCGATCTTAATTTGGCATTTTGCTAGACTCTAGATTTCAGTTTCTGTAGACTAGGAAAGTACCTTATTCTTATAAAAAATCTCTAAGTTGAGGAAAAAAAGTGGACTTATTAGAACAAATTTGGAATAGTCTTGGAGAAATAACTATTTTTGGCCTATCGGCATATAAACTATTATTTGCAATAGGGGTATTGCTGTTAACACTAATACTCCAGGGATTTATTGCTGGAGTAATTATTAAAAGTATTGAAGGTCTAGCTGCTAACACTGAATCTGACTTAGACGATCAATTGATTGCTATCATTAAAGAACCCTTAAGCTGGTTAGTTTTAGTTGCTGGGTTCTGGGCAGTGCATATAATTTTAGTAGAGTATATCAGTGCTGAGTTAAACACACTTATAACTGATATTCTCGGTTTAGCTGCTATTGCTCTGGTAGCAAATGTAATTTATCGTTCAGCTCCTTTGCTAGGTCAACTACTACAATATCTAACTGTTCATACTGAGACAGACCTTGATGATTTGCTGGTTCCCTATTTCCCTAGACTATTTCGGATTGCAGCAATTGTTGTGGTATGTATTAAAGGAGCAGAAGTATTTTTGGGAGCATCTGCAGGAGCCCTGATTGGTTTACTTGGTGGTGCTGGTGTTGCTTTAGGTTTGTTGTTCAAAGACATTATCTATGATTGGTGTTGTGCTATAATTATCTATACTGATGGATTGTATCGACCTGGTGATTGGATAGCAGTTACAGGATTAAGTGGTTTTTTCCAGGTTTCAGAAATAGGTTTAAGAACAACAAAGTTATACTCATGGGAATGGGGTTCGATCGTTAAAATGCCCAATTCTCGAATGGTGGGTGGTATTGTAGATAACTGGTCTCAAGACAGAGCTGATGTTAAAGAGTGGGGAATAACAGGAACTTTAAAAATTGATGGCATTACAGCAGATCAAGTAGAGAGGATAATTGCCGGTGTTGATGAAATATTTAAAAGTATCGAAGGTTTTCTGGCACATTATATAATGTTCCAAGGTGTTGAAGGTAATGCTCGCAAAATAAAATATGTTTCATATCATACTCCTGCTGGTTACTCCCGTGCTGCCCGTGAATTTCACTTGAAAGTAATGAGGTTAATGGAAAAAGAGGGTATTGCTGCTCAGAATGTTTATATTATAACTGACGCAGAAACTTATGCAAAAAATATGACAATGGCAAGCAAGAATTGAGTACTAAATATCTATAAGTTAATATTTTGGTAGTGGTAAACAAGTAGTGATTGTTTAGGTTTACCTTCTAGTGCCGCTACGCGGAAGTCAGAAGTCAGAAGTCAGAAGTCAGAAGTATTAATTGGTAAGGCTTTTAGGATTTTGTAACTGGTCAGTTATTTCCGCCATTCTGCACTAGTAATAAAATGGATATACTTACTAAACACTACTTTTACCGAATTATTAATAATTAATAATTAATAATTAAATAATTCTGGTTTAAAGCCTCCCCTTTTAAGGGGAAAAAAGAAATAATATTTCCTGATATTCAATTCCGTAGCGGTTTTAACCAGAGGTAATTATCAATTATCCATTATCAATTATCAATTAATGAAAAAACTACCAATATCTTCTTCTTCCTGCTTACCTAACTTTTTTCTTTCTATTAATGGGAATATTAATGCTTTCTAGCTCTGATAACTAACTTTGCCAAAGTTGATTTGTAGAAATTTCCAACTTTTCACGGTTTTGTGGCTGTATTCTGTCTTAATTTAGTAACAGTAACATCTGAAGTTACAGATATTTCCAAACCATGACCAATAAACAATCTTTCTAATTCTCTAATAGTTACTTCTGGGTGAAATTGCAAAGCTAAACTATTTTTTTCCCAAGTAAAAGCTTGGTTTTGATACTTAGAAATCAAGGCAAGTAGAGTTGCATCAACTGGCCAATAATAGGCAACAATAATGTTTTTTCTGATAAAGCCGAAAAAAATCATCAAGAAAGAAGGGAAAATTAGAGAGATTTTGAAGTTGATTCAATAGAGCATATAGCAATTCCCATGCTGGTGAAGTACAAAGTTAATTTATAGCGCTGTGCGCAGGCAACAGCTCCGGAAAGCAACAGCTCCGGAAGGGGGAATAAAAAACCGTTTGCGTAGCATTCCGAAGGAATAATACAAGGTTTTTAGCTATTGGACAGTTATTGTAATTTGTAAATATGCCAGCGCACATTGCTATATTTTAGGGAGTAGGGAGTAGGGAGTAGAAAAGAAGAAAAACAACTGTACCTCAGTAACTTGAGAAACGCTATATAATACCAAATCCGCTGATCATCCATTACGTTTTTCAAATTCCTCTCTAAGCCTTTTCCCCTCTGCCTTCTGCCTTACCTTCATATTGGTATGAAGTATTTTTGTTAGTAGTGGGAATACTAAAGTTAAACAAATAAATCCAACTAATATCAGCTTATGAATAAGAATCTAATATGGTTATTTGTCATTATAAGTATAGTTTTTGTAACTGGTGGTGACAGTTTGGAATTTGTGCCTCAACCTGTCCAAAACGCCAGCTTGCAAAGTCGAAAATTTATAGTTGGGCTATGGCCTGATTGGTTGAAGCCCAAGAATACTAATGAACGTACACAAGACGCTGTAGACGATCTGGAAAATCGTGCCGATCCATAAATAGTAATATCATATCTTGTTGAATCCCTATAAATAAAGGGAACATGGGGGAAAGTAGGGGATAGTTTAAGCTGAGATATTCAGGTAGGCTTCATTTTCAGTCCCGAAACCCTTCCGTTCTAATAAACTTATCCAAAGTTACCCATACATGATTGCACGCCGCTCTGGCAGCTCAGTTGCTGCTTTGCTAACGCAACACTGTGCGTTTAATGTCGCGGGGCGTTAACGTTTGCGCCCTTCATTCAACTGCCGTATGTAAAGCGTCTGGAGTTAGCATAGCTCCTCCGGAGGAGGAAAGAGATACCCGAAGGGTGCGGGGTCGCATCCGCGCCATTCATTCTAACTCCTGTAGGGGCAAACGGCCGTTTGCCCCTACCACTGAGATCGAATCCGGTAGCATCGGTGTTATTCAATCTTTAAAGATAAGAGTCTATATTATAGGAGGTTTCTGGCCATTTGCTAACGCAAAGCTGCCACTAACGCCCTGCTCGATTGTATGACGATCAACAGAATCAGGACTTACGCAGAGACTCTACTTATGGTGAGGGCGAATACTATTCGCCCCTACAGATGGTGGTTTGACAGTCAATTTGCTTAATTCCTGAGAATTATATTACTCCGAAGCCAACGGATTTGATATGACTCCTAGTAAATAGCCTAAATACTTGTAGCAAACATTTATCAAATTTGTATAAGGTGAGTTGCAATGCACTGCTTCATAAAACTGATACAAAGCGTCACATCGATGCGACAAATTGATGTTTACTTCCTGCTTCTTGTGAGACCGTCGGCGGTTACTCATCCACAGGCATTGACGGGTCTTGCCCAACCGCATCTCTACACTCTATACTTACATTTAAGTCTTTGTCAATTAACATAACTAAAAAAGTCCTCAAACCCTTACTACGCCGTTTTAGGGTAGGGAGCGGGATTTCAGGATAGGTCTATGTCTATCATAGATAGACTGCCAGAAATGCGAATAGCAGCGATTAGTGCAGAAGATACAAATTTCACCCTCGTTACTACTTACGTGTGAGAACTAGCGTATTATGTCGCTAAATTGCGCAAATTGTTAACTAAGTCGAAACTCTACAGGTAGAGTTTTGTATGTAAGTCCTGAAGATATTACAATGGAGAGATCCAGAAATGATATTCCAGGGTAAATGCTTTGAAAGAACTTTTGATTACTGCAACCGATACCGACGCTGGTAAAACGATATTGACCCTCGCTCTTACTGCTTATTGGCAAACTTACCATCAAGACCGGAATTTAGGCTTATTTAAACCTATTCAAACTGGCATCGGCGATCGCGAACTTTACACTCAATTATTTTCTCTAGACCAATCTCTTGACGAAATTAACCCTTTATGGTATGAAACACCAGTCGCTCCTCCTGTAGCTGCAGAACGGGAAGGTCGTCTGGTACAATTAGATGGGGTATGGTCAACTTTTGCAAGATTACGACAACAAAAAGATTTTGTGTTAGTCGAGGGTTTAGGAGGACTAGGTTCTCCTATCACTCACGAACTTACGGTGGCAGACATAGCTAGAGATTGGCATTTACCAACTATTTTGGTTGTACCAATCAAGTTAGGCGCGATCGCTCAAACCGTAGCTAATGTTGCTCTAGCTCGTCAAATGAAGGTTAATCTCCGAGGCATTATCCTCAACTGTGTTAAACCTTGCTCAGAGCAAGAAATTGCGGACTGGACTCCTGTTGAGCTAATTCAATCCTTAACTCAAGTACAAGTATGTGGTATAATTCCACATTTGCCAGAAATTAACAACTTAGACAAATTAGCAACAGCAGCCTCTAATTTAGATTTAGAGAAGTTTTTGCCCTTACCAACCACAATCAAAAATTAATAACTCAGTATAAAAAATATGGTTTCAACTATTCCGACTTCAAATTCTGTTACTCAATCTCAACTGCGTCCAGAAATTAGAAAACTACAACCTTTGTTAGTTGAATGGCGACGACATCTCCATAAAAGACCAGAGCTAGGTTTCAAAGAATATTTAACAGGGGAATTTATTTGCCAAAAATTGCAAGAGTGGGGCATCGAACATCAAAAAGGAGTTGCGAAAACGGGTATCCTGGCAACTATTGACAGTGGTAAACCAGGACCTGTATTAGCTATCAGGGCAGATTTAGATGCTTTGCCAATTCAAGAATTAAATGATGTGCCATATAGGTCAATACATAATGGTGTGATGCACGCCTGTGGCCATGACGGACATACAGCGATCGCTCTAGGTACTGCTCACTATCTCGCTACCCATCGCCAAGATTTTGATGGGATTATAAAAATCATTTTCCAGCCAGCAGAAGAAGGACCTGGAGGCGCTAAACCAATGATTGAAGCGGGGGTTTTGAAAAATCCAGATGTGGATGCCATCATTGGTTTGCACTTGTGGAATAATCTACCCCTGGGCACAGTAGGAGTCCGCAGTGGTGCTTTAATGGCAGCTACTGAAAGATTTAATTGCACAATTTTGGGCAAAGGTGGACATGGAGCGATGCCTCATCAAACTGTAGACTCTGTGGTAGTTGCAGCTCAAATTATTAATGCTTTGCAAACAATAGTAGCTCGGAATATTAATCCTCTAGATTCAGCAGTTGTGACGGTTGGGGAATTAAATGCAGGTCGAGCATTTAATGTTATTGCTGATACTGCCAGAATGGGTGGTACTGTACGTTATTTTAATTTGGCTTATCAAGATTATTTTGCTAAACGAATTGAGCAAGTTATTGCTGGAGTTTGTGAAAGTCATGGAGCGAGTTATGAATTTAATTATATTCCTCTTTATCCTCCGTTAATTAACGATCGAAAAATGGCAGATTTGGTTAAAAGTGTAGCTGAATTATTAGTAGAAACTCCTGCGGGTGTTGTACCAGAATGTCAAACTATGGGGGGTGAAGATATGTCATTTTTTCTGCAAGAAGTACCTGGTTGTTATTTCTTTTTAGGTTCAGCAAATGCCGAGAAAAATTTAGCTTATCCGCACCATCATCCTCGGTTTAATTTTGATGAAACTGCTCTAGGAATAGGAGTAGAAATGTTTATGCGTTGTGTGGAGAAGTTTTGTAGTCAGGGATAATTTTTTTTGCTCGAATAACGTTTTGATTTTTAACCGGATTTGTCTGATAAAGTCCGGTTTCTTTAATATAGATAGCAGAAGAAGGAAGGAAAAAGGAAGAAGGAAGAAGGAAAAATGTGGCGTTGTCTGAGTTTTACGCTTTTAATATGTCCGCGCTCTTTGCTTCGACTGCTATATTACGTTTACTGTAATATCAAGCATAGACCTCTTGCAAAAGTTTTAATTAAATCAATTCAATATATGAAATCAACCATTTCATATCCCTATTCCCTATTCCCTGACTTCTGTAAGAAGTCTTATAAAAAAAGAATGTTACGAATAATAGGAGCGATAAAAATATTTTACCGAATAATTAACTAATTAATAATTAAATAATTCGCGCCTTGAAGCCTTCCCCTTTTAAGGGGAAAAAGCGGTCGTTAGCGTTTGCGATAGCATTCCGTAAGGAAAGCTTCCCGTAGGGTGGGATGGCGAGGTCTCGGAGGCATATCCAATCGACCAAGAGAAAAGAAATAATATTTCCTTATATTCAATTCCGTAGCGGTTTTAACCAGAGGTAATTATCAATTATCCATTATCAATTATCCATTAATAAAAGGAGATTTCCCTTTGACTAATAAGATTAAGTTATGAACTAAGAAATTGTATCGAAGCTATTTATTCTCTACGTCGCCAATCCGACGGCTCCCCTACCTGACTCCTGAGTCCTAAAACATCCCCTATATTTAGACTTTTCCTACGTTAATTAAAAATAGATAAATAGACTTATTTTTTCAGATTTTTTGCTAGTACTAAAAATCATATTTTATCCGGCTTAAATTCCTTAATTTCCTGTGCTTGAGTTTATAGGTTTATTTACGCAAATAAGGATTTTTGTTAACTTAGTAAATCTCCCTTGTCAAATTTTTTGTTTATATTAAACTATAAAAGTTAGACAGATAAAGCTACTTTGAAAAAAAGATGTTTTTATCTAAATAAAGTATTAAGAATAATCAAAACATCTGAAATATACACTTACATAGTCAGTAGCTAAACTTGCGATTACAAATAATTCAGAATATTTATGAAAAATAACATCAAGCAAAAGCCAAATTACCTAAGAATATTAACAATTACTTCTCTATCTTTATTAGGAAGTCAAATACCAACTATTGCCATGGCAGACCAGTGGACTCCATGGGTTAACCAGACCAATGAAATATTACTTGCTCAACAACAAGTTTGTCAGCTTCAGTCTTCACCAGCAGATACCCGTGCAGGTGTAGATTTCCGAGACCAGCCAAATGGAGGTAGAAATATTGCCTTTTTTAATAATGGTACTTCTGTAACAGTCATCAACAGGTCTAATGATGGACAATGGACACAAGTAATTGGACCGAATAATTCTCAAGGTTGGGTATATACTCCCTATCTGCAAAATTGCAATACACGCTCTGGTTCACAACTACCCGACACAGGGAATAGAACAGGTGGAGTACCAGTAGGAACAATTTGTCGGGCAATAGGTTCCCCCGAATATCCGAATATTCCAGTGCGAAATTTTCCCAATGCCAAAGGTTATAATATGTCTTTCAATTTTGCTAAAAATACTCAACTGAGAGTTACTGAACCACCAGCAGGACAAGAGTCTCAGGCAAAGTGGGTTTATGTTCAATCAGTACAAACTCCTCAACAAATGGGGTGGGTATGGAGACCTTATATCCAATGTAATTAGCTGATTCAAGAATTTAGAATTTAGAATTTAGAATTTAGAATTTAGAATTACCTCTCCTTCAAAAGAAGAGGATTGACGAACAGGAAAATTTTTATTTATTATCCCCTTAAAAGGGGAGGCTTTAAACCACAATATTTCGGTAATGTATAAGAAGGTCTGACGGTCAACAACAACAAATATTTTTGGTACGGTCATTGACTCAGGAAGCTGATATTTTCTGTTTTGATGAGCCTTTTTTTTTGATTGACAGAATACGGAAAATATTATTTGTATCTGTCTTGTTTTGGGATATATATTAATATGAACTCAACAGAAAATATCACCATTCAACATCTATCTGAGAAAGAGATAAAGCTAATGCAAGACTTGCTCAATGTTTTTGGTGATGCGTTTGATGAAGTGGAAACTTATTGCAAAGTCCAGCCTAAAACTGATTACCTTCATAAGCTACTCAGTAGAGATTATTTTATTGTGTTGGTCGCATTAAAACATGGACAGGTGGTGGGTGGTCTGGCAGCATATGAACTACAAAAATTTGAGCAAGAACGCAGCGAAATTTATATATATGATTTGGCGGTATCCACTGAATACCGTCGCCAAGGTATAGCAATGGCGCTCATTGACGCACTCAAGAGTATAGCTGTCGATCGGGGAGCTTATGTTATCTTCGTTCAAGCTGACTACGGTGACGATCCGGCAATAGAGTTATATAGAAAAGTTGGGGGTGTAAGGGAAGATGTTCTACACTTTGATATTGTAGTCAAAAAAGATTATTGAGCGATCGTTTTTGTAGATATTCTGAGGTTTTTTATCATGCTAAATGTAACTATTGATGAAATTAAAAGCGATCTACTGAAATATTTGCGTTTAGTTGAAGAGGGGGAAACGGTTGTAATTAACTGTCGCCTGCGATCGCTGAAATTAGACCTATTGCAAGTAGCAAGCAGTTACGGCCATTCGGTTTGTGTGCAGGTGAGTTTACTGTTCCAGATGATTTTGATGATCCTTTGCCGGAAGATATACTGAACGTTTTTTAGGGGAAATGATAATCTTGCTAATTTATCTCCTACAGGGTGGATATCCAGAAAGTTTCCGTATTAGGACTTACGCAGATGCGCTATATATAGTACTTGTAACTATTGTCCAATAGTTACTGGACTCTATACATAGTGTCTTTGCGTAAGTCCTGCGTATAATAAATAGTTATACGTTATCTGAAAAGAGGTGGTAAATGGTAAATTTTGATATTAGCAATATAAGAAGAATGACAAAGATGTTTGAACGGACAGCAGACTTTGACAGTTCTTTTACTTTTTATTATGACGAAACAAATAATATTAGAAAATTCTATGTGAGGGAACTCGACTTTAATGCCTCTTTTAATTCAAATTTTGTTTTAGGTGGCTTGGTTCATGAAGGAAGCCAACCTGATATTAAACCTTTATTTGATAGACTTAACCTACAAAAGAATATTAAAGAAGCAAAATTTAAGCATATTGCTAAGGGAGAATTTCTTGACTGCTTGAAGTCTGAAAAACTGAATGTATTTTTGAAATACCTTTTGTCGGACAATGATTTATACATTCATTATTCAAGTTTAAATATTCTTTACTGGTCTATTGTTGATATTGTTGATTCTGCAATTGCGGTTAGTTCAGAAGTTACAAAGCAGTTTGGTTTATATTTTCAAAATTATTTAAAAAACGACTTATATAAGCTTGCGAAACTCGAAATTGACTCGTTCCAGGAATTATTTTATAACTTGAATTATCCTAATATTAAAAAGGAATCAGTTTCAGAATTCATTGAAGAACTAATTTCAATATTTGACGAATATATTGATACGCAAGAATTCCATTTTGGATTAGAATCTATCAGGCAAATACTCAAAGAGGCAAATAAAAAAGATTCACTTCCATTTATAATGGATGAAAAAGATAGTTATTTGATAAAGGATTTTTTGCAATTTTATCTAAGACCTATATATTTGTTCAATAATTCAAATCATATTTTTGATAATGAGGATACTATTTCAAAAATTATTACCAGCTACAAAATTAATGATGACGGCAAAGAAATAAAAAACTATTCCTTTGTTAATTCGCAAAGCAATTTGTTTGTTCAGGCTTCAGATGTTTTTGTTGGTTTGATGGGTAAATTTACTAATTATATAAATACCAATTCTAGGGATAAAATAATAAGCGATTTTGATTCATTATCGGAGAAGCAATTAAACAATATTGATTCTTTCATAAACTTGATACTCAAATCTAATAACAAGAATACTGGTTTTTTGCATCAGATAGATGCTTATGAAGAACAAACAAAAATTCACCTGATACCTGAAATTAGAAGAAACCAGGCATAAAAATTTGACTGGAGCAGACCGATAAAGTCGATCAATTTTGTTGCAAAGGTTACTTGCAGCAGCTAACTTTAACCTCGAGCTTAAAAAACAATACTCGTTTCACCTAATGAGCGATCGCTTAAAGTAATTTCCACTTGTTACAATTTTTCTCTAAATATCCTATTTGAAAGTTTATTTTGATTTACATCAAAATACATTTTTTCTACTGCCTGAAGAAGTGAAAAATCATTCCACTTTTCTAGCATTTATTGTATTTGACAATCATCTGCATTGTCAAATACAATAAATGTGTTATTTAGTCTCGTTAACTTAGTTTTTTTCTCAAAAGTAATAGTAATAGGGAAATAGTAATTGTATGAAGCGTCTTATTGACTATGTTAAAGCGATTGAGGGTACAGCCAGCCCTTATGAAATTGTTGACAGTGACTCTCAGTCAGAAACGAAACATGATTCTACAGGTAGCACTATTGAGATAACTCGGCGAGTTCACCATTTTAGTGATGGAGTATCCGTTGAATATGAACGTGAATATGATGATGGCGCACCTTACCCTGGTTGTAAAGAGTTTTGGTATAACTACAAAATAGTTGATCCTAATGGGTTTGAATTTGAGGGAGATACGACTAAGTTATTTCAAAGTCATTCAGAGATTCAAAATTGGTTGAAATGTAATGGAGAATCAGCTAATTCCAATTAAAGGCTAGGAAGTGCAGTATCCAATACATCTATAGCAAGATTAAAATTCATTCTGGAGTAAAGCTATATGTCAGATTTGCTGAAAAGAATTACGATTAATCCTAAACAATGTGGTGGTCGTCCTTGTATCCGAGGTATGAGAATTAGAGTATCGGATGTACTAGATTTATTTGCTGCTGGACTGAGTGCCGAACAAATCTTAGCAGAAATGCCCGATCTAGAGGCCAACGATCTGCAAGCAGCGCTTTTATATGCCTCCCGTAAACTTAATCATCCTGTGTTAGTCGTATGATAATTTGGGTAGATGCACAACTGTCGCCTGCGATCGCAACTTGGATTAGCGATACTTTTGGAGTAACAGCATTAGCTCTACGGGATATTGGTTTGAGAGATGCTGAAGATGCTGAGATTTTTGAGGCAGCAAAGGCTGAAAGCGTTATATTAATAACTAAAGACAGTGATTTTGTCGATCTAGTCGATCGCCTTGACTCACCACCTCAAATTATCTGGTTGACCTGTGGTAATACTTCAAATTCTCGGTTGCGAGAAATTTTAAGTGCAACATTACCAAAAGCACTAGAACTTCTACGGTCTGGTGAAGAATTAGTTGAAATTAGCGGAGACTAACAAAGCCGCGCAAGCTAATAAATCACTGAACGGAAATCAACCATGGACAGCCTCTTGAAGCAAAAGACAAACAACTTTGTTTCACCTAATGAGCGATCACTTAAAGTAATTCCCACTTGTGGTAAGTATTATGAATTATTTCTACTGACTACTAGAAACAACCTCAATATTGGCAGCAAAAATTTATCAAATTTGTATAACAAGTAGAAAGAGAAAAAACTCAACTTTCCACTTGCCATTTTATCCATATTTACTCCTTCTTCCTTCTTCCTTCTTCCTTCTTCTCTCTTCCTTACCTCTTATTTAACCACCAATTTTCAACAAAGAACCCACAACTTGAGGAATATTTTCTAACTCCATTGCCGCCATTGCCGCTGTCGGTTCATAACCACAATGAACCATACAATCAGCACATTTAGGATTCCCACTTTTATAACCGTAATTATCCCAATTAGTTTCTTCTAAAAGTTCTTTAAAAGTAGCATAATATCCTTCATTCATTAAATAACAAGGTTTTTGCCAACCAAGCACACTATAACTAGGACTACCCCAGGGAGTACAATCATAATTCTTATCTTTTTCTCCCATCAAAAAATCCAAAAATAAAGGATTATGGTTAAAATTCCAATTCTTTTTACCCGCTTTAAAAGGAGCAAGAATTTCTCGGAATAATAACTGTGTTTGTTGCCGCTTCAGAAAATGTTCTTGGTCTGGTGCCCACTCATAACTATAACCAGGAGAAATCATCATCCCATCAATATTTAAACTTTCGAGAAAATCAAAAAATTCCTGCATTTGTTTCGGGTCTGTTCCCTCAAATACAGTAGTATTGGTAGTAACTCGAAATCCTTTTGCTTTCGCAGCACGAATTGCTTTAACAGCTATTTCAAATACTCCTTGTCGGTCAACACATCGATCGTGAGTTGCTTGTAAACCATCAAGATGAATACTAAAAGTTAGATAAGGAGAGGGTTTAAATTTATCTATATTCTTTTCAAGTAACAAACCATTAGTGCATAAATAAACAAATTTTTGGCGATCGACTAACCCCTGCACAATTTCAGTAATTTGTGGATGCAATAAAGGTTCGCCTCCAGGAATAGAAACCACGGGAGCGCCACATTCTTCTACAGCAGCAAAACATTCTTGAGGTGTGAGGTTTTGCTTGAGTATTTCCTTGGGATGCTGAATTTTTCCACAACCAGGACAGGCTAAATTACATCTGAATAGAGGTTCCAGCATTAAAACTAGAGGAAAACGTTTACGACCTTTGAGACGTTGAGTCAGGAGATATTTTCCTACTTCTAGAGCTTGTTGGAGTTGAATTGCCATGAATAACCTCTTAATGTAAGTAATCTATTTATTTTTACACAATAGACATCTCCAGAAAAGAGGGAGTAGGGAGTAGGGACGTTGCATGCAACGTCCGTACAGAGTAGGGGAAAAGAATTGATAATTTCTGTGCGATAATTAATCTTAGGAGTCAAGAGACATGGAGAAAAAAAGGATTTGAACTATCGGACATGATATAAGTCCAGAAAATGCCCAACAACCTATCCATTCAAACAAGTCTAGCTAATAAAATCCTGATTATGACTTCCAATTCTTCAGTAATATCATGTCCGGTAGCATTGGTATTGTATAGAGAAGGTAAGGAAGACCGAAGTTGGAAGAAGGAAGAAGCTTTAAGAGAAGGAAAAACCATTAATGGCGCTAGATATTTCCCCAACTTTATACACGCTCCGATACCAACGGACATGACATGATATTATCGCCACTACTTCCAGCCCACACGATCCATTAATTTAATCGCTTCACCATTCAACTTGCCATAAACAGCAACATTTAGAGCATCGCTCTTGAAGTTACCATAAGTTGTCAACACGCTAGGAACAGGTACACCTTCAACTACAGGATATTCATTGTTACCCTCAGAGAATATTTTTTGAGCTTCTGGGCTGGCCAAATGTTCGAGAAACTTAATTGCACCCTCTTTATTTGGGGCAGTTTTAACTACACCACCACCACTAATATTAATGTGAGTGCCGCGCCCATTTTGGTTAGGGAAAAACATTCCTATTTTCTGAACAACTGCTTTGTCTTCTGCTTTGTCAGATTTTGCTAAACGGCCTACATAGTAACTATTCGCAATACCAATATCACCGATACCTGCAGCAACACCTTTTATTTGAGCAGTATCATTTCCTTCTGGAGGTCTGGCAAAGTTGCTAACAAAGCCTTTTGCCCAATTTTCTGTATCTGACATTCCATGAATTTCAATTAAAGATGCTATTAAGGATTGATTATAAATGTTATTGGAGGAACGAATCAGAATTTTGCCTTTCCAATTATCTTTGGCTAAGTCTTCATAAGTTGATAGCTCAGATGGTTTAACTTTGTCTTTGTTATAAACTATTACTCGTGCCCGTTTGGAGAAACCAAACCATAGGTTTTCGGGACTGCGGAGGTTGGCTGGAATTTTACTGTTGAGAGTAGATGAAGAAATGGGTTGCAAAATTCCTGCTTCTTCAGCTCGTCCCAAACGACCTGCATCTACTGTAATAAAAACATCTGCAGGGCTGTTAGCACCTTCGCTTTTGATACGTTCGATTAACTCATCTCCTTTGCCTTCTATGAGATTGACTTCGAGGCCAGTTTTTTTGGTGAAACTGTCGTAGAGAGCTTGGTCAGTGTCGTAGTGGCGAGAAGAATAGAGATTTATCGCCTTACTTTGAGCTAATCCTCGATTACTTTTACCAAGCTCGGCGATCGCTACACTCGCCATTGCTGTGCCTGTTGCTAAAAATATACGTCTAGTAATTTTCATTTTCAATTTTCTCCTCGTTTTTGATCGATAAATTAGGTATAGCTAATCACTTAATTTTCGCTGATTAATTTTAATGATATTGCAATTCATTCTTGATAATTTTCATCCTTTATCAGGATTAATTTATAGAAAATTAGACTCTACCTTTGAAAGCTTGTGATAATTTGACCTAATTTTATCTGTAATAAGTAGTGACTTTCACAATTGATAAATTGTTTCCAGACACTATTAAGTTTTACTCATAAATTTGTTTTATCTCATAATTAAATATATTTGTCAAGTAGTTATTAATTTATTTTTGCTATACTGAGAAATTTTATAGAAAGTAGCTTAGTCTTTATGACAAATGTCTAACTTGAAAGGACATATTTGAGAATTTAGGGCTTGCTGAAGAAGTTGAAAAAGTTGATACCGTATTGGTTTCAGCCAGTATAATTCAGTAATAATGCCTAAATATTAGCTAAAGTAATGGCTTTGTTGTATGAAAGTGGCGATCGCACAGGGTTACTTCAGCAGCAGATTTGGTGGTATATGAGGTACAAATATTAACGATCAAGTGCGGGTATCTTGCCCACTACAGATGTCCTCACTGAGATGAAACAACTGTATGTTATAGATGCTATCTGTATCTGTGCCAATGTTTAGTATTTCCTATTAGCGTTTATTTATAAGTATTCAACCAGAAATAATATTATTTAACAACCAATACAATAAAGGTGCGTCTCCAAACTGTAGCCACAAAACATTCGTTAATCCAAAGTGTAAAAAATGTGGTTTTCAAATGAGAAAATTATTGTCTTAAATATCTATTGCAAGGAACAGGGAATAGGGAATCTTCAACAATTAATAATTAATAATTAATAATTACCTCTCCTTGAAAAGAAGAGGATTGACTAATCATGAAAATTTTTATTTATTATCCCCTTAAAAGTGGAGGCTTTAAACCACAATTTTTCGGTAAATTTTCTAATAATACTAAACATTTAAGGGTTTAACATTCTCTACTAAATTGAAGTGAAGTTGTTCAACCGAATTTGATATTATACCAAATCAGGTTTTCATGCATCTGTTATTTTTAGACCCTAAATCCTTGATCTAATAAGATTTAGTCAATGTTTTAAAAAGGGTTTTTAAACACCGGATACAGCAATTTTTGTCTTGATTTATTCTTTAAATTAAGTAGCTTTAAAGCTTAATTATTAGCTAATATCATACCCGCATAATTAGCGGTCAAAAAAACTTTCTCCTTTTCCTCCTCTTTCTCTTTTTCCTCCTCTTTCTTCTTGCTTCTCTCTTCCCTCCTGACTACTGACTCCTGTACGTCGCCAATCCGACGCCTCCCCTACCGTAAGCATTCAGCTATTAGCTGTCAGCTGTCAGCTCTCAGCTCTAGGGTTTTAATGAATATAGACTGTGTAAGCCAGCTTTTAGGTGTAAGTATAAACTCTGATTCAATTAGTAAAGCTTTTATATCAAACTAAAAGCAATAGCTGATGGCTGATAGCTGACGGCTGTTTGCGCAGCATTTCCTCCGAAATGCTTACCCCCTACCTGACTCCTCTGTCGTTTATTTATAAGTATTCAACTGGACATAATATTAAAGTTTAATATTAACACTTGCATGAAATCTCTGTGGTTAAAAATTAATTTACTTCACAAAATCTTCACAAAACTGTTAGGTAATATAAAGTTTCTACAAAGATGTCGAATTCTTAACTTAGACTTAACCCAAGATTGGATAATATTTGTTTAACTTAACAAAGTGATCTACAGGGAAATAGGATGTGAGAGTTAATATATCTGGGTAAATTCACATTCTTGTGAATAGATTGTAATGTTTTGAATTTTCAAGAACTAGTTCGTAATACTAACCTATAGAAAAATTGGAGAAAATTTCCCTATGACTACACTTTTTGTTGAAAATTTTGAGACTGATGGTAATGGAACGAGGTATACAACCTCAATCCCAGAATTCAGCGATGGAGCTGGTGATTTTTTCACTCGCACCGATGGTAATAATATTGGCAGTTTTTACGAAGTTTTAAATCCCGAAGGTAGCTTCTATTTCGCTGCTCAAGACATTGATGGAGAAGGTGCTGCGTCTCAGCAAACATTAACTTTCTCAGGAATTGATATTTCTGGTTTCACCAATCTTAACTTTAGTACGCTGTTAGCTGAAGATGATGATGGCAGTAGTCAGGATTGGGATGTACCTGATTTCGTTTTATTTGAGTATCAGATTGATGGTGGTGGGTTTACGAATTTACTTGGGATTGAAAGTGTTCCTGATGGTGATAATTTCAACGCTGTTCCTGCACAAGATACTGATTTCGATGGGGATGGTGACGGAACAGAGGTAACAGACACCTTTGCATCCTTCTCAAGTGCAATTGCTGGAACAGGTTCTACCCTAGACCTTCGCATTACCTTTGATCTCGACGCTGGTGATGAGGACCTAGCAATTGATAACATTGAGATTACAGGTGATAGCGGTAGCAGTGGAATAACCGATCTATTCATTTCCGAATATATTGAAGGTAGTAGTAACAATAAAGCGATCGAGATTGCCAATTTTACAGGTAATACAGTTGATCTAAGTGACTACAGTCTCGAATTCTATTTCAACGGCAACACCAGTCCCGGTACGAACATTTCCTTAGATGGCAACACAGTAGCTGATGGTGATGTATTCGTTATTGCAGATGATGGTGCTGATTCAGCTATTCTTGCTGAAGCAGATCTGACTCCCACAAATAATTTCTTTAACGGTGATGATGCTGTCGTTCTGCGTAACGGTAGTGACATTATTGATGTGATTGGTCAGATCGGAGTTGATCCTGGCAGTGAGTGGTCTGGTGGTGGTATTGGTACTCAGAACGAAACTCTCCGTCGTCAACCTAGTATTACGGATGGAGATAGTGACGGCAGCAATTCTTTCGATCCTTCTGTAGAATGGGAAGGTTTTCCTCAAGATACCTTTGATGGTTTAGGTAGTCACACCATTGATGGTGGTAGTAATGGAACAACCCTCGCCATCGCACCCACTGACGCAAACAAAGCTGAAGGAGATACAGGAACTACACCTTTCACCTTTACTGTAACTCGCTCTGGTGATACCACAGGCGCTACTTCTGTAGACTTTGCTGTGACTAGCACCGAAGCTGATGCGGGTGACTTTGGGGGAACATTACCTTCTGGTACAGTCAACTTTGCGGCCAATGAAACCAGCAAAGATGTAACAGTTAATGTTTCTGGTGACACAGACTCAGAACTAGACGAAAGCTTCACTGTTACCCTATCTAACGCTTCCGGTGGTGCCACAATTACGACAACAACTGCCGATGGCATAATTCAGAACGATGACAGTATTGCTTTCACTAAAATTCACGAAATTCAAGGTAGTGGTGCATCCAGTCAACTAGAAGGTCAAACAGTAACTATTGAAGCAGTTGTTGTGGGAGACTACCAGGATGGTGCTAGCGGAACAAATGGAGATTTGAATGGCTTCTTTGTTCAAGAAGAAGATAGTGATGCAGACGCAGAACCTTTAACTTCTGAAGGATTATTCATTTTTGATGACAACTCTCCTGCGGTAGATGTGAATATTGGAGATGTCGTTCAGGTAACAGGAACAGTAGATGAATTCTTTGGTTTGACTCAACTAACTGATGTCTCTGTTTCCATTCAAGGAACAGACACTATACCAACTCCTGCTACTGTCAACTTCCCTGTTACTACTGTTGACGATCTAGAAGCTTTTGAGGGAATGGGAATAACAATTCCCGATACCCTGTTCGTCACTGAATATTTCAACTTAGACCGCTTCGGTGAAATTGTCCTATCCTCTGATGGAGCTAGTAATGAACCAGGAACCGATGGTCGTCTGGAACAATTTACTGACTTCAATGCTCCAGATGCTGCAGGTTTTGCAGCTTATCAAGAAGCGATCGCTACCCGACGCATTGTTCTTGATGATGGTCAAACTGTTCAGAACCCCGATACAATTATTCATGGTCGTGGTGGCAACCCTCTCAGTTCCACCAATACTCTGCGGGGTGGCGATACTGTTAATAATCTCTCTGGTGTTCTCAGTTTTGGCTTTGGCGACTACCGAGTTCAACCTGTTAACCCTATAGATTTCCAAGCAACTAATCCTCGTCCAGAAACACCAGAAGACGTTGGTGGAAATTTGAAAGTTGCTAGCATTAACGTTCTCAATTTCTTCACCACTCTAGACGAAACTGGTAATCCTGGTAGCGGTCCTAACGGTCTTTCTCCTCGTGGTGCTGATAACCAAGATGAGTTTGACCGTCAAGTTGAGAAGTTGGTGACAACTCTGGAAGATATTGATGCAGATATTGTTGGTTTGGTTGAGTTAGAAAACGAATTTGGTGGGGACCAAAATGGTGACGGTCAGTTTGCCATTGAGACATTGGTTGATGAACTTAACGACCGAGTCGGTGCAGGGACTTATGCTTATGTCGATCCTGGCGTTCCTTTTGTGGATACAGGTGATGCAATTTCTGTTGGTGCAATTTACAAAACCGACAGCGTTCAAGTTGCTCCTGGAACAACAGTGGAAGTTCTCACAGATTCCGATCTGCCCGATCTTGGTTTAGGTGGCACAGTATTTGATGGAGAGGATACTAACCGCGCTCCTCTTGCTGTCACTTTTGAAGAACTAGCGACAGGCGAACGCTTGACTGTATCTGTTAACCACTTTAAATCTAAAGGAGGTACTGGCACTGGTGACGATGCAGATGCGGGTGACGGACAAGGAAACTTCAATGGTACTCGTTTACGAGGTGCTGAAGCTCTAAATGCTTGGTTAAATACTGACCCCACTGGTAGTGGAGATAGTGACTTTTTGATTGTAGGTGACTTAAATGCTTACGCTCAGGAAGACCCAATTACATCCCTGGAAACAGAAGGTTACACAGACCTAATCGAGGAATTTGTTGGCAGTGACGCTTACTCCTTCGTATTTGATGGTCAATTTGGCTATCTGGACTATGCTTTAGCGAATGAGTCACTGTTATCCCAGGTAACGGGTACTACAGAATGGCGCGTTAATGCTGACGAACCTGATGCTCTTGATTACAATCTTGATTTCGGACGCGATCCAAGTCTGTTCAACGGTCAAGACCCATTCCGCAATTCCGACCACGATCCCATAATAGTTGGTTTGAATTTGGAAAGCTCAACTCCTGGAGAAGTGATTGAAGGTACTCGACGTCGGGATAATTTGATTGGAACCGATGGCGATGATACTATTACTGGTTTCCGACGTCGAGATACTCTTACTGGTGGTGCTGGTGACGATACATTTGTATATACTGGTCTGCGAGATGCAGGCGATATCATCACTGACTTTGAAGTTGGCAGCGATAAAATTGACCTAGTTGAAGTATTGGATAGTTTTGATTTTGCTGGTTTCGATCCCATTGCTGATGGTTATGTTGGTTTCCGTTCTCGTCGTGGAAATACTATCCTGACTATCGATCCTGATGGTACTGCTGGTAATGGTCGCGCTCGCTCCTTGTTGTTAGTGCAAGATGTTAATCCTGCGGAATTGAATAATCCAGACAATTTCATTTTTCCAGATATACCAGATTTTGAGCTAGCCTAGTAAATATGATGGCGATTGCTTACCCTGGCGATCGCTATTCCTCTGAATCTTCAGACTATGGAAAAAACTGAAAGTTTAAGTGATTTTACTCAATTACTGCATCTTAATTTTCTTTCAGACATCAGTACGATCGCTCTTGCTATTGCTAGTAAAGTTTTTCACAATAGTGAAAAAGCAAGTAATTTTTCTGCCATATTCTAGCAGCTATAGGGTGCATAACAACTTTTAAATTTACGCAAACAACAAACATTATTTTACTAAATAAAACCATGACTAACATCTTTCAAAAGTTATCTTTCGTTGCTACAAGTGCAGTTCTCAGCTTATCAGTCATTAATGCTAATCCTGTTAATGCTGCTTCAATTATTTATGATTTTGAAGTTAGTATAGATTCAGGTGTTTTAGATGGTGAAACATACTCTGGATTTTTTGAATTTGATGATTCTGCATTAACTGGAATTGGTGAAGAATTTTTATCTGTATCAGAACTAAGTTTTGATTTTCTGGATGTTAACTACACTGAAACTGATGGCTCATTCGATCCTGAAGTTTTATTTGTCGATGGTGAATTCTTCGGATTGGATTTTTCAACAGATGCTGTATTCTCTTTTATACCAGATTTATATGAACCTGAAGAAGCTTTCTTTGAATACTATATTTTAGGAGAAGTAGCTGGTGCAGGAGACATTACATACACTTTACGTCCAGATACCCCAGTATCTACACCTGAACCAACTGCTGTTTTCAGTTTATTAGCTTTAGGTACTGCTGGTTACAGTGGTGTTTTGAAAAATAGAAAAACATCATCATCAAAAGATGCAGCATAGTTTTTTCACAAATATCTAATAAACAAGAATTTATATAGAATCCGGTTATATAGTATATGTTGATAATTTTATAATTACTTCAAGCCTTTAATCTCCCCCACTCCCCCACTCCCCTACTCCCCTACTCCCAACTATACAATAACTATTCAACCGGATTCTATATTAGGGGTGTTCCATGAAGCATCCCTATTCTAGTTTTAGAAGATGTCAAAAAATGACGTTTTGTATCAGTTTAATGAAGCAGAAAAGATTCAATCACTATAATTTCTGAGCCAAGAAACGGCACTTTCTACATCAGTTACTTGTTTTCTATTAGGAAGAGGAGGGGGTTGGATCATTACTACTGGAATACCTAATTCCCGCGCCGCAATAATTTTTGCGTAGGTAGCATCGCCACCACTATTTTTACTAACGACCGCTTCAATCTTATATTTTTGTAAAAGCGATCGCTCTTCTAATAAGGAAAAAGGTCCACGTCTAGTCAATAGTTTTCCTGGAGGTACTGGGGTATTCAGTGGAGGTGGGTCTATAGTCCGCATTAAAAACCAGAGATTTTGGAGATGAGCATAACTTGCTAATTCTTGACGACCGATACTCAGAAATACCCGTTGAGCTAATTTTGGTAAAATTGCGATAACAGCTTCGTTATTTTCAACTTCCACCCAACGATCGCCTTCTGTTTTTTCCCATGGTGGGGAGATGAGCATCAAATGAGGAATATTCAATTCTGAACTGGCGATCGCTGCATTCCAAGAAATTTGAACGGCAAAAGGATGAGTTGCATCAATTAGCAAATCTATTTTTTGCGCCTGTAGATATTCTGTTAAACCTGGCACACCACCAAAACTCCCTATTCTTGTATGGGTAGATTTTATCGAAGGTTGACGAGTGCGACCTGCCAGAGAATTAATTACCTCTAACCCCGGTATTGTAGTAGCTAAAGCTGCCAGTTTCCATCCATTTCCAGTGCCTCCCAAAATCAGCACTCGTTTTTGTGTTGTCATGTTATATTATGTCCGGTTGAATACTTATAAATAATTAGGGTTTGCGTATGGAAAGTCTTTTTGCTGGGGTAGGAGACAGGAGACAGGAGACAGGAGACAGAAGAAATGGGAATGAGCGAGGAGGTAGGAGTAAGAATTGTAAAAGTAGTGGGAGCATCTTGCTCCCTTGCTGATATCTTGCTCCCTTGCTCGTATCTTGCTCGTATCTTGCTCGTATCTTGCTCCCTTGCTGATATCTTGCTCCCTTGCTGATATCTTGCTCCCTTGCTGATATCTTGCTCCCTTGCTGATATCTTGCTCCCTTGCTCATATCTTGCTCCCTTGCTGATATCTTGCTCCCTTGCTCATATTAAATCAATTCAAGACTATAAAATAAACAATTTCATCTCCCTATTCCCTATTCCCTCCCTATTCCCTGACTTATGCAAGAAGTCTATTGATATAAACAGGACTTACGCAAAGGCACTATGTACAGAGTCCAAAGACTATTGGACAATAGTTTTGAGCGCTATATATAGCGTATCTGCGTAAGTCCTAATAAATTAACTATTATTCAAGGATAATAACTATCAACAACTGGCAATTCGATCGCAAATTCTGTACCCTGACCGACTACAGAATTACAGTAAAATTTTCCCTGGTGTTTTTCAACTATAATTTGATAACTTAAAGATAATCCTAAACCCGTGCCTTTACCCACAGGTTTTGTTGTATAAAAAGGGTCAAATATGCGGTTTTTCACTTCTTCTGGTATTCCCATTCCATTATCAGTAATATGTATAGCTATCCAATCTTTATTGATAACTTTAGTCTTAATTTTAATATAGGGTTGAATATTACAAAATCGAGAATTTGATTGTTCCCAAGACATTTCTAAAGCATCAATACCATTAGCTATAATATTCAGAAAAACTTGATTTACTTGACCTGCAAAACATCTGACTAATGGCAAATTACCATATTCTTTAATAATATTAATTTGGGGAAATCCGACCTTGGACTTGAGGCGACTTTGCAAAATTAGTAAAGTACTATCAATACCTTCGTGAATATCAACTTCTTTTTGCGGAGATTCATCGTGACGGGAAAAATTTCGGAGGGATAAAACTATTTCTTTAATCCTTTTAGAACCTTCTTCCATGGAACCAAGCAAATTAGGAAAGTCTTCTTGGATAAATTCCAGGTCGATCGCCTCTTTGTTTTCTGTAATTTCATCTCCTGGTTCTGGATAATATTGATGATAAAGGTTGAGTAAATCTAATAATTGTTCAGCATAATTTCTAGCAGGTTCAATATTGCTGTAGATAAAGCTCACAGGATTATTTATTTCATGGGCAACTCCGGCAACTAACTGACCTAAACTCACCATTTTTTCATTCTGAATTAATTGGGCTTGGGTTTCTTTTAATTTTTGAAGAGTTTGTTCAAGAGCGATATTTTTTTTTGTTAACTCTTGGGTTCTTTCCTCAACTTTTGTTTCTAAAACGTGACTGTAATCAGATAGTTGTTGATATGAGGTTTTTAACTGTTGAATCATTTGATTAAAAGTTTGGGCAAGGAAACCAATTTCATTTTTAGTTATTACTGGTACTTTCTGGGTTAGATCCCCTGCACTTACTAATTTAGCTGTCTGAGCGATCGCTAGAATTGGTCGTACAATTTGACGACCCAATAACAACATAGCTATTGCCATGACTAAAGCTAATGTCAAACCAATTACCAAAATTGAACTAGCAAGATGACGAGCAGGTGCAAATGCTTCTGTTTGTTCTATTTCTGCTAATAATGCTAAGTCTTGATATTCGAGCCACCGATAAACACCAATAACTGGTACTCCTCTATAATTTATATACAATCCTTGGCCATTCTTGCCATTAATAGCATTATCAATACCTTTACTATTAATACCATCAGGAAATTCCTCTGAACCAAATTTTTTGGCTGAAACAAATACATTTCTCCTCGACAAACTACTACCAATATTTCCTACTAAATAAGTTTCGGCTGTTTTTCCTAAACCTGCTTGCTCGCGAATAATACTATCAATTATGTCCAAGTTAAGATGGGTAGCAAACATTCCTAGCTGCTTACCATTTTCACTGAGAATAGGGATAGCAAAAGTAATCATAGGTTTACCTGTTTCAGCAGAGCGGTAAAAGTTGGAAATCAAATAATCTGTGGTAGATTTTGTTACTTCGCTATATTGAACTAAAGGTTGATATTTGCCTACTTGATTAGAATTACTGGAAACTAAAATTCTGCTACTTCTGGTTAAAATAAAAATTTCTTGTAAGCTACTAAGATTAGTAGCAAAAGATGTTAAAGAAGTTTTTAGAAAAGCTTGAGATGATTCATATTCTGGAGTAGATTTTTTGCTTGTTAGTAGAATTTTTGCTTGGTTATTAATTTCTGGTAATTCGGCGATCGCTAAGATCTTTTGACGTCGATCTAATATCCAACGATTAAGTTCATTTTCTTTAATTTTGGCAGCAAAACTAAGACGCTCGAAAAGGGATTCTTTTAAAGATGTTCGTGCTTGACTAAATGTTGTATACCCAACAATTGATATTGTTATCAACGACAATATTAAAAAAGAGCCCACAATCTGAATTAGGAGGCTTTTTTTCCAGAAATACATGACTTAACATCCTCATTTTTGACTTTGCCATATTATCTTTATTGCCGAGTTTCCCACTGAGAAAATATTTCTGTAATTCGCTCAATAGCTATATCGGTTACTTCAGTTGACGATAAACCTTCTATTAAAATTTGTCGCATTGCCTTACCCCAAATATTTTCTGAATATACTTGAGAATAAGCAGGACTAATAGAATTGTTGAATAAACGAGTTTGATTTGCAGTCAACTGTTGAGATGCTACAGAAATGTGAGGGTCTTTTGTATCGCTCCAAAATGGGTCTTCCCAAAGTTGAGGCATAATTGGAAAATAGCGACCTCTGGCACCTTTAATATAAGGTCCTAAATTTTCTGGTTGTACTAAATATGATAAAAATTCTTTTGCCAATTTGGGGTGAGCAGAAGATGTAAAAATTACAGGTTGTTTGATAGATACTAAAGATATAGGTTTTGTTCCATTAGGATTATTGGGAAAGTCAATAGTTCTCATTTGATTCAAGTAAATTTCTTTATCTTCTTGCTGGGAACTAGGAATCGACATACTTGGATTAATTGTCATTAAACTATTGCGATTGAGGAAATTAGTATTATTATCAGAATTGCGCCAATTAACCGCATTAGGTGGAACATACCCATTTTTATAAAAGCTAGTGTACCATTCTAAAATATCAATAATTTTTTGTCTGAATTCTGGTTTATCTATTTGTAGTTTGCCCTGTTCATCTACTATTTGTAAATTGTTAGCCTCCAAAATTTGTTCAAAGACAGTAGAAGTATCTGTAGCATCAATAGACATAGGTAAACCTAAACCATAAATATTATTTTTCCCTTGCTTACGTAAATTTTTTTGCGCATTTTGCCAAAACTGCCAAAACTCATCCCAATTTTTTGGTATTTCTTCTTCCAAATTTGCCTCACGAATTAAATCATACCAGTAGTGAATATGGATGCCTTGCTGCATTATTGGCACTGAATAATTAGAAGATTTAGACTCAACATTGTTGTATAAATAAACAGACTTCAAAACACTATCGCTGTATAAATTTTTGACAGGTTCAATTACATCTGAAACATCTACTAATTTACCCTCCCAAGCCCATTGAGGAATCAAAGTAAATTCTCCTATCTGAGAAAAAAATATATCCGGTGGTTTACCTGCTGCTAGAGCATCATTACCTGCTGCTAAAATGTCATCTGTACTAAAAAACGAAATTTCAACTTTTTTGTTAGTTTTTTCCTGCCAATTAGCAATAACTTTTTGTAGAGCTTCATCTTGCTCTGGGTAAAATCCTCGATTCCACCAAATTGTTAAAACTCGATCTGACTGAGATTTTTGGACAGAATTTTGAGGCTGACTTGCACTACAAGTTACTAAGATAAAACTAAGTATAAATAACAAAATTATTGCTAAAAATTTATGTCTAATAATTATCATCGGGTTTAAAAATTATTCTTTTTTATTATACCAATTCACTTGAAAAATGTTACAAATGGTTTCAAACTATATATGTGAAATAATTTCCTGAAACTCGTGTGATACCAATTTTATAAATTTTTGCTACAAATAGTTAGGCTATTTCTTAGGAGTCAGTCCTCAGGAGTCAGGAGTCGTATGGGAATAGTTTCAATAGCAGTTTTGAGCTAATAAATTCTATTTTTCTCTTGGTACGCGTTCCCTCTCTTGGTCAGCATTCCCTTGCGTCTGACGCCGACGCGGGGTCTGACCGCTTGCGACTGGCGTCGTCGCGGGGTCGCACCGCTTTGTCAAAGGGAGACCTCCTGCATTTGTATTTTTCTCACGCTTATTATTCGTAACATTCTTTTTTCAAAATGGTATAACTCGCGAATTCCCCCTACTGAACGGGTAAAAGTTATGAGTCTATAAAATCATAATGCATGACTTTTGAATTCCGTGAAACGATATTACCACTGAGAAAAGATTTCTGTAATTCGCTCAATAGCTATATCGGTTACTTCAGTTGACGATAAACCTTCAATTAAAATTTGTTTCATCGCTTCAGCCCAAATCTTGTCTGAATTTATTTGAGAATAACTGGGGTTAATAGAATTCTCAAATAAACGAGTTTTATATTCGGTAAATTGTTTAGATGCTACAGAAATATGAGGGTCTTTTGTATTGCTCCAGAATGGGTCTTGCCATAGTTGAGCCATAATTGGAAAATAGCGACCTTTTGCACCTTTAATATAAGCTCCTAAATTATCTGGTTTTATTAAATATGATAAAAATTCTTTTGCCAATTTGGGATTAGCGGAGGATGTAAAAATTACAGGTTTTTTGATAGATACTAAAGATATAGGTTTTGCTCCATTAGGATTATTGGGAAACTCGATAGTTTTAATTTTATTCAAGTAAATTTCTTCATCTTCCTTTTGGGAACCAGGAATTGACATAGTTGCATTAATTGTCATTAATATATTGCGGTTGAGGAAATCAGAATTATTATCTGAATTGAGCCAATTAACTGCATTAGGTGGCACATATCCATTTTTATAAAAGCTGGTGTACCAATCTAAAATTTCAATAATTTTCTGTCTTACTGCTGGTTTATCTATTTGTAATTTCCCCTGTCGATCGACAATTTGTAGATTATTAGCTGCCAAAATTTGTTCAAATACAACATTAGTATCTGTACTATAAATAGACATAGGTAAACCCAAAGTAAGCATTCAGCCGTCAGCAATCAGCTATCAGCTATTGCTTTTAGTTTAAGATAAAAGCTTTATTAATTCTCTTACTACAAAAGTTGGCTCCTTTGCCATCAAAGTCTATATTAATTTAAGTACTGTCTTTAAGGAGAGAGTATTGTTGCTGATAACTGACAGCTAATAGCTGAATGCTTACAACCCAAACCATAAATCTTATTGTCATTTTTTTGAGATAAAGCTTTTTGTGCATTTTGCCAATACTGCCAAAATTCATCCCATTTTTCTGGGATTTTCTCTGTCAAACCAGCCTTAAGTATTAGATCGTTCCAGTAGTGAATATGTATGCCTTGCTGCATTATTGGTACCGCATAATTAGAAAATTTAGATTCAATATTGTTGTACAAATAAGCAGACTTCAGAGCAGTATCACTATAGAAATTTTTTACAGGTTTAATTACATCTGAAACATCTACTAATTTTCCCTGCCAGGCCCATTGCGGAATCAAAGTATATTCTGCTCTTTCAGAGAAGAGAATATCGGGAGGTTTATCTACTGCTAAAGCATCAATAATTACTTGTAAAATATCATCCTCACTGAAAAATAAAAGCTCAACCTTTTTGTTAGTTTTTTCTTGCCACTCAGCAACTACTTTTTTTAGAGCTTCATCTTGTTCTGGATAGTATCCCCGATTCCACCAAATTGTTAAAATTGGATATGACTGAACTTTTTGCAGAGAATTTTGAGTTTGATTAGAGCTACAAGTAAGTAATATTAAACTGAGTATAAATAACCCAATTAGTCTGAATAATTGACGTCTCATAATAATGTTTTTTTCTCAGATATTTCAGTTCAAATTTTAACTTGGTAATTTTTAGTTAATAATTGGGTAAGCATTTCCTCCGGAATGCTGCGCAAACAGCAACAAGAGTCTCTCATATAGGACAGTTTTTAAATTAATTTAGATATTAAAGGCAAAGGAGCCAACTTTTGCAGTAAGACAATTAATAAAAGCTTTTATCCTAAACTAAAAATAATAGCTGATAGCTGATAGCTGACGGCTGAATGCTTACTTACCATTGAGCAAATATTTCTTGTATTTTAGCAATTGCTTCATCAGTAGCACCTTCTATTGATAATCCATCAACAATTACCCGTTCAATTGCTTTGCCCCAAACATTTTCTGATAATACTTGAGAGTAAGCAGGATTAACTACATAATTAAACGGTCGAGTAACACCTTCTTGATATTGTTTAACTGCCACAGAAATATGGGGATCGCTATTGTCTTGCCAAAATTTATCTGATAATAATTGTGGCATTACTGGGAAATATCTTCCTCCTGAAAGTTGCAAATATTCACTTATGTTTTCTGGGCGAATAAAAAAGGATAAAAAATTCTTAGCTTGCTCTAAATTAGAGGATGATTGAAAAGTAAGTATTTGTTTAACAGATACTAGGTATTTTGGTGGTTCTCCATCCGGTTCATCAGGAAATTCAATTGTTTGAATTTGGTTTTGGTAAACTTCTGTATCTTGTCTTTGCGAAGTAGGAATTGATAAAGTAGGATTAACTACCATTAACAAATTATGATTCAGAAAATTAACGTTATTATCTATTGCTGCCCATTGAACTGAATCTGGAGGTATATATCCATCTTTATAAAGATTAGTAATCCAATTTAAGACTGTAATTATTCCTTGGCGGACTTCGGGTTTATCTACTTGCAGTTTTCCATTTTTATCTAATAAATTAACATCATAAACTTCTAAAATTTGTTCAAATTCATAAAAGTTATCTACAGAAGCAGCAGACATAGTTAAACCAATGCCATAAATTTCTGATTGATCTTTTTGACGAATTGTCTTTTGAGCATTTTGCCAAAATTGCCAAAACTTATCCCATTCATTAGGTATATCTGACTTTTTTAAATTAATTTTTTCGAGCAAATCTTGCCAATAATGGATATGTATAGTTTGTTGCTGGATTGGCACTGCATAATAACTACGTTTTTTAGCTACATTATTGTTTAGATAAACAGATGCAAGAGCTGTTTCAGTGTAAAGAGATTTAACAGGTTCAATCACATCAGAAACATCTGCTAATTTATCTTCCCATGCCAGACGAGGACTTATACCAAATTCTAGCTCATAATTATAAACAATATCTGGAGGTTTTTCTGCCGTTACAGCCTCAAGAAGAGTTATTTTTAAACTTTCATTATCGTTGAAGAAAAGAAGTTCAACAGGATAACCACTTTTTTTCTCCCACTGAGCAACTATTTGTTTAATGGCTTCATCTTCTTCAGGATAGAAACCTCTTGTCCACCAGATTGTTAATGGAGTTGTTTCTAGTAAAGGTGTTTTTTGAGAGTCTAATTTAGCAGATTGATTGGCACAGGTTACTATAAATAAGCTGACTATAACCAAGATAAATATAAACAATTTTTTGTTCATTTTTTTTTGATTAGTTATTATATTTTTGGCAGAATGAATAAGGAATAAAAAAGCAATTGATAAATTTCCAAGAACGAGCATTAAAATTTAGTATAAGTTAAATGAATACTTGCTTCATTCATTTTTATTGCCCTCGAACTGACCGCTAATAGCTGTTTGCGCAGCATTCCGCAGGAAATGCTTACCGAATAATTAATAATTAATAATTAATAATTAATAATTAAATCATTCTGGTTTAAAGCCTCCCCTTTTAAGGGGAAAAAAGCGGTCGTTAGCGCAGCTTCCCGTAGGGTGGGATGGCGAGGTCCCCTCGCCATATCCAATCGACCAAGACAGCGGTCGTTTGCGGAGCATTCCGTAGGATGGGATGGCGTTTTGCTCCGCAACATATAAAGCGGAGTGGCTCTCCTCGCCATATCCAATTGACCAAGAGAAGAAATAATGTAAGCATTCAGCATTCAGCATTCAGCATTCAGCATTCAGCTTTTGAACATATTCAAGAAATTACTAAGGTTAGCTGAAGACATTTTTTTTATAAGTTTTAATTCTCCTTGGAGACTAATTCCTCTTTTGAGCTGATAATGAGCTAATAACTCATAGCTGATAGCTGATAGCTGACGGCTGAATGCTTACGAAATAATATTTCCTGATCTTCAATTCCGTAACGGTTAAAACCCGAGGTAATTATCAATTATCCATTATCAATTATCAATTAATGAACTGTTTTCTAGTATGAAGTAGATAATTTTATTTTAACCATAAAGTTATTTTTGTTAATCCTCCTCCTACAAGTAATATCGGTGTTAACCAATCACCCCATTTTACATATAAAGTTTGGGTATTTCGTCGATAAATTGTGGTTGAATAAGTTTCATAAGTATTAATTCCAGATAGCCAAATTGTTCTACCGTGAGGGTCTACTATTCCAGAATAACCTGTATTAGTTGCTCGTACAGTCCATCTATCAGTTTCAATCGCCCGCATTACATCTTGAGCATGATGTTGAGCTGGCATTGTAGGACTATAATGAGCGTTATTAGCTGCGGTTAAAATAAATTCTCCCCCTGCTACAGTTTGTCTTTGAAATACTTCGGAAAAAGCTGAGTCATAACAAATTCCAACTATTGCTTTGCCAAAAGGTGTATCAAATATTTGGTCTGTTTCTCCAGGTACTAAATGAGCGTCTAAAGGTGAGAGTCTATCTATTAGTTTTCCTAAGACTTCATTGAAAGGAATAAATTCTCCTAGAGGTACTAATTTAATCTTGTCGTAACGACTAAAAATTTCTCCTGTATTATCTATAGTAAATAAACTGTTAGTCAAATTATTATCTTGTTTACCATAACCACCTACCCAAGCTACTACTTTTTTCTCTAAAATTGCTTGATAAAAAGAAAGGAATCTACGATTATTTTGATTTGTCCACAAAAAAGGTAAAGCCGTTTCTGGAGTTAATACAGCATCAACACCTTGGTCTGCTAATTTTTTATATCCTTTTGTATAACCTTCTAGAGCACGATACCAACCTGTAGAATTGAGCTTAATTTCATTAGGAATATTTCCTTGAATAATTCCTACTTTTAATGCTGTGGTTGAATCAGGATTTAAAGGAATATTATATAGACTAAATCCTACTATGTGGAAAAATAGAAAAGTTGCGACGGGAAGGAAGAAGGAATAATGAATAATTAATAATGAATAATTAATAATGAATAATGAAGGTTTAAAAAATAGGTTAAGGTTATCTGAATTATTTTGTTTTTTCCAAAATTTAATTGATTGAAAATTTTCTGAGTTTCCCTGTGATTTTGCTTGAATAAAAGCTTCCCCAAATAAAGCGTTTACTGTGACAATAGCTGCTGTAACCGTAATTGGTCCTGATAATTGACTAAGGTGTAAAATTACTAAATTATAGTTGCTCTGAGTTAAAGATAAAGAAGTCCACCAAAGACTTCCTAAACTCCAGATTTTCTCTAAACAACACCATAAAGTTATGCCTAATAAAACTCTGGCAAATGATAATATTTTCCCTGAGAAATATTTAGTAGTTACAACCCCAAATAAATAAGCCCAAATAGCAACTAAAATTGCTCCCCAAAGAGTGATAAAAATCCAACAAAATAGAGCGATCGCTACACTAGCTAACCAAGGAACTCCTAACCAAGTCATGGGATGAATTCCGGTTATCCAAAATAAAGCTACACCGTGATAACCTATTCCCCAAACTAAACCTAATAAAAATTTATCAAAGTATTTTTCTTGTTGAATTACTAACACCCAGAGAGGAGCTAGAGCTACCCATCCGAGAAACCATGCGTTTACTGGTGCTGTAGTCATTCCCATGAAAATGCCACTAATAAATGTTATGAATAATATCATTTTTATAAATGTTTACTACAAATATTTAATATCAAATCCGTTTAATTCGGCACGTAAAAAATGTTCCATCTTCAACGATTACCAAATATTTCCCCATTTTCCCCTCCTGGGAGGGGTTAGGGGTGGGTTGCCTGTTGCCTGTTGCCTCACAGGAGTGCGCATTCCCTCTCTTGGTCAGCGTTCCGCAAGCGAGCTGGCGTCGTCGCGGGGTCGCACCGCTGTTGCCTGTTGCCTGCGCACAGCGCTATACAAAAAAAATAAGAGCGGGTTTCATCAATAGGGACAAAAATGCAGCCAACTATTGATGTTTTCAACCCGCCCTTAGTTAAAACTACAGCGCTAATTTACTTGACATACTCCCGACGTTGCCCTTACGGGACAACGCGGGATTCTTCAGTCTGGGAAACCCTGACCGCTGTTTAGACAGAGGTGATGTCCTCCCCCTGTTTTGAACTGGAGAATAACAAAATGTAGCTAGCTTGTCAAGGGCTTGTGAACGTTTAGCTTATGAAGGTATCCGAATCCAGGCCCTGGCTTTCCCATCCCTCCGCTCCCCTGCGGGAGAGCGCGGGACTTCCCGCCAGGAAAGTTAATTTTTCAGCCCTGTACATACTAGGTCTAACTATTTCTTAGCTTCTTGACGCTCTTTAGCTTCTTTAATTACCACTTCCGCCACATTAGTAGGGCAAGGTGCATAATGGGAAAACTCCATTGAAAACTGACCTCTACCAGAAGTCATAGTCCGCAAGTCGCCAATATAACCAAACATCTCACTCAATGGCACATCTGCTTTGATGCGAGTACCCATGGGCGATGAATCTTGAGACTTAATCATTCCTCGACGGCGGTTGAGGTCTCCGATCACATCACCAACATGATCGTCAGGCGTAAACGCATCAACCTTCATTATCGGTTCAAGTAACTGAGGAGCAGCTTTAGAAAAAGACTGTCGATAGGCCGCCTTAGCAGCAATCTCAAAGGCGATCGCCGAGGAGTCAACAGGGTGATAAGCACCATCCATCAATGTGAACTTCATATCCACACAAGGGAAACCAGCTAACATACCCTTTTCAAAGCTAGTCTCAAAGCCTTTTTGCACCGCAGGCCAAAATTCTCTGGGTACATTTCCACCAGTCACCTTTGACTCGAATTGGAAACCACTACCAAGTTCACCAGGCTCCATAACATAATCAATCTTACCAAATTGACCTGAACCACCAGACTGCTTTTTGTGAGTATAACTATCTTCAAGGCGCTTAGTAATGGACTCGCGATAAGCTACCTGTGGCTTGCCAACTTCCACATCAACCCCATAAGTCCGCTTCAGAATATCAACCTTGATATCTAAATGCAACTCACCCATACCCTTAATAATAGTTTCATTACTTTCGGGGTCTGTCTCAACTCGGAAAGAGGGGTCTTCGGCGACCATCTTGCTCAATGCCATGCCCAGTTTTTCCACAGAACCTTTGTCTTTCGGTGCCACAGCAATTGAAATTACTGGATCGGGGAACACCATCGGTTCTAAAGTTGCAGGGTTTTTGGGGTCACAGAGAGTATGGCCAGTTTGGACATTCTTCATCCCAACGATAGCAACAATATCACCAGCTTGAGCTGATTCAATTTCTTCGCGAGAGTCAGCGTGCATTTCCACCAAACGTCCAACTCGCTCAGTTTTACCTGTAAAAGTATTCAGTACTGTGTCACCTTTGGACAACATACCAGAATAGATGCGAGTAAAGGTCAAAGCACCATATTTATCATCCATAATCTTGAAGGCCAAAGCACGCAGAGGCTTATCAGGGTCAACGTAGGCTAAATTACCAGTCTCGTGACCCTCTAAGTCTATCTCTGGTTGTGGTTTAACTTCAGTTGGGTTAGGTAGATAATCAACTACCGCATCAAGTACCAACTGGACGCCCTTATTTTTGAAAGATGAGCCACAGTAGGTAGGGAAGAAAGCCAACTCATTAGTTCCCTTACGGATGCAGTTCTTGAGAGTGTCAATATCTGGTTCTTCTCCTTCCAGATATTTTTCCATCACTTCGTCATCTTGCTCGACAGCAGTTTCAACCAATTGCTCCCGATATTTCTCTACATCATCAACCATATTCTCTGGAACGTCTTTAATTTCATATTTGGTTGGGTCTCCAGAATCATCCCATACCCACGCCTTGCGGGTTAGTAGATCGACTACTCCCACAAAATCATTTTCAATTCCAATGGGCAATACCATTACTAATGGTTTGGCCGCAAGTATCTCTTCCACCTGCTTCACAACCCTGTAGAAATCAGCTCCGGTCCGGTCAAGTTTGTTTACATAGATAATCCGAGCAACTTTAGAATCGTTGGCATAGCGCCAGTTGGTTTCAGACTGGGGTTCCACACCACCAGAGCCACAGAATACGCCTATACCACCATCAAGAACTTTGAGAGAACGATATACCTCGATGGTAAAATCAACGTGGCCAGGGGTATCAATAATATTTAACTGGTGGTCTTTCCAGAAGCAGCTTGTAGCAGCGGATTGAATTGTAATACCCCGCTCTTGCTCCTGTTCCATAAAGTCTGTTGTTGCTGCACCTTCGTGGACCTCACCGATTTTATGGATTTTTCCGGTTAGTTTCAGGATTCTTTCGGTTGTGGTGGTCTTGCCTGCATCAACGTGGGCGAAGATGCCGAAATTACGATAATTAGTGAGGTCTTTTTTCATAATTTAACTCCCTTGTTAGGTGCTACACTTTTGTGCTACTTAAGTATTACATATAGGCGGTAGATTTGGCTTTAGCAGCTAGCAGAGAAATCACTACATAGATTTCTGTTAGTTAGCTGGCCCTAAGCTGCCGCTGGATTTCAAACATTGGGTTTGAAATATCTATATTTATGTTAAACTAAGCCAGGTAAGTTACCTTACCCGACTTGTCTTCAGAACCGTGCATGAGACTTTCACCTCACACGGCTCCTCTCTTAATTGACTTGGAACGGCCATTTATACCTGGTTTTCTAGTTTTAGTGGCCAACGAGTCGCACGCCCATAATTATATTGCTGATTTTGACATACTCTTCACGAGAGAAGTAAAGTGAGGGACTATTGTGCCTATTTCACTGATATTTCCTGAATCAAGTTGTCCATTTATACTGAAATTGGCCTTTCTGATGTTTGTATTTTCCTAGGCCCCAGGGTACTTTTGCGATCTACGGACTCAAGAATGCCTCAATTTAGAATGTATTCTTTTCTTTCTTCAATTGAGCGATCGCTACTAGATTAACATAATTTATGGCCCTAGTTTTTGGTTACGACAGATACATCAAGCCCGGCAATTCCCGGCAAAAGTCGGGAAAACCGTTCATAGCAACGTGACGGCAGAACCATCGACACTGGCGGTATCTCGCGAGTTCAAGAGGCACAGCAGTGGGAGCATCTTGCTCCCGTGCCCAATATTCCTGTTTGCTGTATTGTATACCATTACGTTTCGTAGGAATACCAATTCTGCATCTTCTCACCTCCGTATTCTAGGAAGTACTGATAACTGATAACTTAATTAACTCCTTCTTCAAATCCTCTACAAACAACGTTCAATTGTTGCTACTACTGATTGAGATAAGCTAGGTAGGTCATAACCTCCTTCTAAACCAAATAAGATTTTGCGGGTTATTTGCAAACAATATTTTGTAAATTCTCCATAGTCTTCTGGTTGTAGAGCAATACCTGCTAATGGGTCGTCACGGTTAGCATCATAGCCAGCACTAACAATCAATAAATCTGGTTGAAAGCTAGCTAAAAAGGGTACAACTTTTTGCTCGAATGTGGGTTGATAAATTGCCATTGTGGTACCTGGTGACATGGGTAAATTGAGTACATTATTGTGGGAACCATGTTCGTCAGCAGAACCAGTACCAGGATAACAGGGAGATTGATGGAGGGAACAGTAGACTATATTTTCGTTAGTTTCTACAATTTCTTGAGTACCGTTACCATGATGTACATCCCAGTCTAAAATAGCAACTTTGTTAATACCTGGTTTTTCTAGAGCATAATAAGCTGCGATCGCTGCATTGGAAAATAAGCAAAATCCCATGCCTCGTCTACTTTCAGCGTGATGTCCAGGGGGTCTTGCCAACACAAACGCTGGATTTGCATTTGCCAATACTAGATCGACTCCATCTAACCAAGCACTTACTGCTAACAATGCCACATCATAGCTTTTCGCAGAAACTGGTGTATCCCCATCCAAATAACCGCCACCTTGATTCGCTATTTCTGCTACTGCTTGAATATGACTGCGAGAGTGAACTTTTTCTAGTAGTGTCATTAATGATGAATGACGCTGTTGTACTGGGGTAGGCGATCGCCATTGCAATTGGCCATTGCTAGGAAAAGTTTTGAGAGTTTTGACAATTGCAGTTAAACGTTCTGGTCGCTCTGGGTGTAGCATACCAGTTTTGTGTTCGAGAAATTCATCGGAATAAATAACAGAAATCATCAGTTAATTTTAGATATTAGATTTTTTTATGAAATGAAACTTTGGCATTGGTAATTTGAGGTATGATATCATGTCCGGAGAAGAGCACTATAGAACTCCGTGACCTTTACCCGAGCAAAAAACTTTCTCCTTCTATTCCTCTTTCTTCTTCTTTCTTCCCCTCCTGGGAGGGGCTAGGGGTGGGTTGACTCCTGAGGACTGACTCCTGAGGACTGACTCCTAAGTAATTAAGATTAATATCATACACGCGCTTTACCAACGCCGAAACTTTTTATGGCGTTGCTGATTCTGGGTATGATGCAAGCCCCCCTAACCCCCCAATTTTGGGGGGAATAAAACTCTAAAAGTCCCCCTTTTTTATCCCCCTCCCGTCCCCCTTGGAAAGGGGGAAGCCAGATGTTGCTTCGCTTTTGAAGGATGGGGGATGCGCGGGGGCGAAGGCGAGAACCAAACAATCGCGCATTCATACTTCAATTCAGCAACGCCCTTTTTATTAGACTTCTTGCAGAAGTCAGGGAATAGGGAATAGGGAATAGTTGATTTCATATTTTGAATTGATTCAATTATAGCGCTGTGTGCAGGCAACAGCTCATCTGGGGGAATAAAAACCGATCATATAAGACTTTTAGCTATTGGACAGTTATTGTAATTTGTACATAAGCCAGCGCACATTGCTATAAAACTTTTGCAATAGGTTTATTGTAATGTAATCATACCAAGATTTGAATTTTAAGTTCGATTTAAAATACTGAGACATTTTTGAGAAAATCTACTCAAAAATATAGCGTTTCTCAAGTTACTCAGGTGCAGTTGTTTTTCTTCTTTTTTCTTCTGTAGGGACGTTGCATGCAACGTCCCTACCTACTACTCCCTACTCCCTACTCCCTAAAGCAAAGGAATTTTGTACTTAACACTTCTTGGGAATTGCTATAGACACAAAATATGCTATAATTTTAGACGTAAACAGCATAATTTTGCAAATACACCGAACTTAATCGGACGAAATCCAATTTTTTCGGTTTTTTGCTAATTAATTATATATTTAACGGAGTTTTTCATTAGTATGACTACTTCTGAGTCACGAATTGTACCGACCGATCTCCGTAATGAAATGTCCCGATCGTACCTAGAATATGCCATGAGCGTAATCGTAGGTAGGGCATTACCAGATACTAGAGATGGTCTCAAACCCGTACATCGCCGCATACTTTATGCTATGAACGAATTAGGGTTAACAGCAGACCGCCCTTTCCGTAAATGCGCTCGTGTGGTGGGAGAAGTGCTGGGTAAGTATCATCCCCACGGCGATACAGCGGTGTACGATGCTTTGGTGCGAATGGCTCAGGATTTTTCAATGCGATCGCCCCTCATTCACGGTCATGGTAATTTTGGTTCTGTAGATAATGACCCACCTGCGGCTATGCGTTACACGGAGTGTCGTCTACAAGCGCTCACTTCTGATGCCATGTTGCGGGATATTGATGCAGAAACAGTAGATTTTGTAGATAACTTTGATGGTTCTCAACAAGAACCGTTGGCACTCCCCTCCCGCATTCCTCAACTATTCCTCAACGGTTCGTCTGGTATTGCAGTGGGAATGGCAACTAATATTCCTCCTCACAATTTGGGGGAGCTTATTGATGGTTTGTTAGCACTGATCGAAAACCCAGAAATAACTGATACTGAGTTAATGCACTACATTCCCGGTCCTGATTTTCCTACAGGGGCTCAAATTCTGGGAAAATCTGGTATCCGCGATGCTTATACGCTCGGTCGTGGTTCTATAACTATGCGGGGTGTCGCTACTATAGAAACCCTCGAACAGCGCGGTCGTCCTGACAAAGAAGCTATTATTGTTACAGAGTTACCTTACCAAACTAATAAAGCAGCTTTAATTGAAAAAATTGCTGAACTGGTTAATGATAAAAAAATTGATGGTATTTCTGATATTAGGGATGAAAGCGATCGTGACGGAATGCGGGTTGTTATCGAACTGAAACGAGATGCTTATCCTAGAGTTGTACTCAATAATCTTTATAAACAAACCACACTACAAGCCAATTTTGGAGCTAATATTTTAGCATTAGTAAATTCAGAACCCCAGTTACTAACGCTGAAAAAATATCTCGAAGTATTCCTAGATTTTCGGATAGAAACTATTACGAGAAGGACTCAATACGAACTCCGAAAAGCTGAAGAAAGAGACCATTTATTACAAGGTTTGTTAATTGCTTTAGATAACCTAGATGCAATTATTCAATTAATTCGTCAGGCTGCAGATACTCCTACTGCTAAACAAGAATTAATTGAAAATCATGGTTTATCTGAAGTACAATCAGATGCAATTTTACAAATGCAGTTAAGAAGATTAACAGCATTAGAAGCGCAAAAAATTGAACAAGAACATGAAGAATTACTGTTAAAAATTGCTGATTTACAAGATATATTAGCTAAACGGGAACGAATTCTAGAAATTATTGAAACTGAAGCTTTAGAAATCAAAGAACGCTATGCTACTCCGAGAAGAACTATCATTGAATTAGCAGAAGGTGAACTAGATGATACAGATTTAATTGCCAATGAAAAAGCAATTATTCTATTAACAGAACAAGGGTATATTAAACGGATGCCAGTTAATACTTTTGAGGCTCAAAGTCGAGCAACTCGTGGTAAGTCTGGTACGAAAATGAAAGAAGATGATGGAGTTGAACATTTTCTCAGTTGTTGTGACCATGATAGTATTTTATTCTTTACTCAAAGAGGTGTTGTTTATTGTCTAAGTGCTTATCAAATTCCTATTGGTTCTCGTATAGCAAGGGGCGTACCAGTGGTACAAATGTTACCAATTCCACGAGATGAAAAAGTAACTTCTATAGTGGCAGTTTCAGAGTTCACTGATGACGAATTTTTAGTAATGTTGACCAAAGGTGGATATATAAAAAAAACACCTTTATCCGCATTTTCTAATATCCGTTCTAATGGATTAATTGCTATTTCTCTTGCCGAAGGTGACCAATTAAGATGGGTAAGAAGAGCGAGAGTTGATGATAGTGTGATTATTGCTTCTAGTTCTGGGATGGCAATTCACTTTAGAACGGATAATAAGCAATTGCGTTCTTTGGGTCGTAATACTAGAGGTGTAAAATCCATGAAATTAATCGAAGATGATGAGTTAATTAGTATGGATATTTTACCCAGTTCAATTGTAGATAAAATTGCTGATGTTGATGAGGAAGAATTAGAACTAGAAACTGAAGAATTAGAACTAGAAACTGAAGAATTAGAAGAGGAAGAAACTGAAGAAACATCAGCTAATAATAGTGGTCCGTGGGCATTAGTTATTACTACTGGTGGTTATGGAAAACGGGTGCCAGTTTCTCAATTTACTTTACAAAACCGAGGTGGTAAAGGTCGTATTGCTACTAAGTTTAAGAAGAAGAAACGGAAACAAGATAAATTAGCTTCTTTACGAATAGTTAATGAAACTGAAGAGTTAATAATGATTACTACTCGCGGAATTATTATTCGTCAGGCAATTGATGCTATTTCGATTCAATCTCGTAGTGCTACAGGAGTAAGGGTACAAAAATTAGATGATGCAGATAGCATTGCAGAAGTGGCTTTAGTTCCTGCAAATGAAACAGAAGATATAGAGGTAGAAGATATGGAAGAAACAGAAGATATAGATGCAGAAGAAACAGAAGATATAGATGCAGAAGAAACAGAAGATATAGATGCAGAAGAAACAGAAGATATAGATGCAGAAGATATGGAAGAAACAGAAGATATAGACGTAGAAGATATGGAAGAGTAAGGAGGTAGGGATAGACACTTAAATATAGTTATATAATCCCTCCTTTGGGAGTAAGGAGAAAGGAAGATTTTATGAAATTCTACTCTACTCCTTACTATCATCTTATATCATGTCCGGATAAGAGCGTGATAAAAAAACTTTTTCCTTCAACTCCGGTTCTTCTTCTTCCTTCTTCCTTCTTCCAACTTCAGTCTTCCCTCCTGACTCCTGACTTCCCCTCCCCTCCTGGGAGGGGTTAGGGGTGGGTTGACTCCTGAGGACTCCGTCGCTATTTATTTATAACTGTTCAACCGGACATGATATTATTCCTTGTTATACCAAATTCAAGAAAGATTGTTACAGTAAAATATAGATGCTTAACGGAATTGAAAAATCTTCACTTTTTATTGATTATACCTAACACCTAATATCATGTCCGGTAGCATCGGTCTTGTATAGCAAAGGTAAGGAAGAAGGAAGAGGGAAGAAGCAAGAGGGAGGAAGGCTACCCTCGCAAGAAAAAAACCATTATTTCCTGTAGATATTCACCCTTGGGTTTACACAAACGATATAAACGGACATGATATAACACCTTGAATAGCCAATGTAGCAATATTTTTTGAAAATGGTATTAGAGCTGATTCATTGGGTTCTATAGAACCCTAAACGGATCTTTGGACGCGGTATGTGCTTTTGGCTTCCGTCCTCAGTCTGAGCGAGCCAGTGGAAATTCAGGAACGAGAATGAGAATAGGGGAAAAAGCGGATGCGACCCCGCGTCGCCCAATAGCGCACCTGGTAGCTTCCCTTGCAGATAGAAAAATACTCTCATCTCCCCATCTGGCCATCCCCCCATCTCCCCATCTTCTCCTCTATTTTTAAATAGATACCAAATGGGTTCTATAAAGCTGATGCTATACAAAATTAAACTGGTCTGAATTTAAAACTAGATCGGTATAGTTTTGCACAAGAGCGATCAATTCTGGTTGATTCTGATTCGCTATAGAAAATATTTGTGTATGTTGTTGGTTTTGGCTCAGTTGTAGTTGATAATCATCGGCATTTCCGTGTAATTGAATCCGGTCGCGATTTGGCTCAAAGTCATAAATAACTGCTAGGTCTTCAGCACCTGTGGTATTTGTTTGACCATCATTGTAATAAACTGCATCTTCATCTCCTAAGACGAAGATATCTGTTCCTCTGTTACCCCAGATGTCATCGACTTCTCCTCTACCGGGAGTATTACTATCAGGATTGACACCAATTAATAAATCATTACCTTGACGACCTGTAATTTGGTCATTTCCTTCATTGCCAATGAGGGTGTCATTTTGGTGAGTGCCGATAATTTCTTCGTCTTTTGTGGATAACCCCGGATATTGGAAGTGTTGAGAATTATCTAAAACTAGCTCGGTATAGTTTTGCACAAGAGCGATCAATTCTGGTTGATTCTGATTCGCTATAGAAAATATTTGTGTATGTTGTTGGTTTTGGCTCAGTTGTAGTTGATAATCATCGGCATTTCCGTGTAATTGAATCCGGTCGCGATTTGGCTCAAAGTCATAAATAACTGCTAGGTCTTCAGCACCTGTGGTATTTGTTTGACCATCATTGTAATAAACTGCATCTTCATCTCCTAAGACGAAGATATCTGTTCCTCTGTTACCCCAGATGTCATCGACTTCTCCTCTACCGGGAGTATTACTATCAGGATTGACACCAATTAATAAATCATTACCTTGACGACCTGTAATTTGGTCATTTCCTTCATTGCCAATGAGGGTGTCATTTTGGTGAGTGCCGATAATTTCTTCGTCTTTTG
>JAAHGF010000008.1:69552-81681 GCA_010672585.1 Okeania sp. SIO1I7
GGAGTATTACTATCAGGATTGACACCAATTAATAAATCATTACCTTGACGACCTGTAATTTGGTCATTTCCTTCATTGCCAATGAGGGTGTCATTTTGGTGAGTGCCGATAATTTCTTCGTCTTTTGAAGATTCTTCCCAATTCTCAACCCCAGTTTGGTCTGTGCTAGCATTGAAGTTACCTACAGCATTTCCTGTACCAATCACATTATTACCACCACTGATAAAAGAGTTTTGTGACTGAGTTACAAAATCAATATCGCTATTTTCATTATCAGCAACAGTGCTAGAAGTAACAGTTGTTGAGGTAATAGAAGTATTTCCGAAACTAGCAATACCACTACCACGACCATCAGGAGCATTATTTTGGATAATAGTGGTATTTTCGACTTCAACTACACCGAAATTGAAAATACCCCCACCATCTGAAACCGCAGTATTTTCAATAATTGTGCTATTGGTAATAACGGCAGTGGGAATATTGCCAAAAACATTATCTTTGACATAAACACCACCGCCATCATCTCTCGCACTATTACCACTAATGGTACTGTTTGTGATTTCTGCATTACCGAAAACGGCGACCCCTCCACCATCAGCAATAGCGGAAAGAGCTACATTATCACTGATGGTACTGTCGATAATCTCAGTGTCACCATATACAAATATACCGCCACCATCATTATTCGCTGTGTTACCAGTAATGGTACTATTCGTAATCGTAATATTTCCTGGACTCCAGTTGTAAATACCTCCTCCAGTATCGTTGGCAAAGTTATGAGAAATTTCACTGTGGGAAATATTAATTTCTCCACCATTAAAAATACCTCCACCAGAAGCTAATCCTTCTTTTGTCTCGTTATTGCTAATAGTAGTGTTGGAAATGGTAATATTACCTGTTTGAGCATTGAAAATACCACCACCATCCTCATTTGCGGTGTTACCTGTAACAGTACTGTTACTTAGTGTGAGATTTTCTCGGTTAAAAATACCACCTCCATCATCACCATTGCCAGTAACATTGCCACCTCCGATAACAACTCCATCTATAGATACCTGACTTTGAATGCTATTGTTACCATCATCGATCTGAAAGACACGGGAGTTACCCCCAGCATTTATATTAACCGGGTTATTTTCATAACCATCAATATGAAGGTCTTTATCTATTCTCAGTTCCCCGTTAGTCAGATTTATAGTTTCACCAGCAATACTGGGGTCAAATACAATCGTATCCCCAGACTCAGCATTAGCGATCGCCTCTCTTAAGGAACCCTGACCACTATCGTTAGTATTTGTGACAATAATATCGGGCACAAAGAAAACATTATCTGAAATATTATCAATCTCAGTATTTAACTTGACAATATCCGATAAATTCAGATTCTCTAACCAATCTGAAACAGTACCATTTTCCCCTAACTGCCACTGAGCAAGGTCAACATCATTTTCATACCAGAAGCGATCGCCATCTCGCAAGCGTTCAAACTGGTCTTCTAAAATTGCTTCATTCAATTCACCAATACTAGAATTTGGCAAAGTATTCTCTGACAACATCCCCACCCACTGGTCAATATTATCAACATCACCATAAAGTTCTTCTAATGCTGCCACCACTTCCGGGTCAGAAGAAATTTCACTAAAATCATTCACCCTAGACAAACCCAGTGCTTGTCGCACCTCATTATAATTTGCCAAACCATGGTCGCGACCGCGCTGGATATTCAACGCTGCCAAATCTGTACCATTTGCCACAGGTCCGCCACCGGGTGCTCCAGTAAACAACAAATTCCGCAAATCATCCACTATTTTCGCATCTGTTTGCTGCTGTACCTGGGTAGCTAAACCCCGCAAAACAGGTTCTATTCCTCCATCTTCGGTAATGCGCTCTGGTTGGAAAAAGCCTTGAAATAAATCTAATTCACCAACGGGAGCAGTAGTACCATCTTCGTTGAGACGTGGCACAGTACCGCTAACTAGAGTGTGACCCAAACGGAAACCAGCAGTAGAAAATTCTGTATTGATACCAGGATTAACAGTTGCATCGTAACCATTATAAGGATCGAGAGTTACGCCTAGAGAAGGTAAAAACTCTTTATATGTAATCGCTTGAATTTCTGCCCCTACTATTTTACGCGCTCGTTGGTAAATCTCTTCATCACGAGCAGCAGTATTTGAGGGTAAGTCTGTGTGGGTGGCATCAATAATTTCTGCTAAACGGTTATGTTCCCGCACAAATAAGGTATGCAACGAAGTTAAAACTGCGTGTTCGTTTGCCCGCTCGTCTCCTGCCACAAAAGTGTTTTCACCAATACTTTCTTCCATCGCCATAGCAGGAGCATTTGGGTCATTTCCCCTAGTAGGTAGCAAATCTCCTGTAGAATGGTCAGTAACTTTCAATTTTCCGCCATCGAAACTGCGTAACCAGTTAGCACGCTCTTCATCACTACCATATACTTGACTTGCATCCAACCAAGCAGTGAGTTCATTGGCGTGTTCCCGGGGGTTGTTAATATCAGTGCCAGTATTCTCATCAAATAGCGATCGGGTAACGGGAATAAATGACCCAGGGGAATAAACTGAATCACCTTGAGGAATGAAAATGTTTGCACTTTCAGCATCGTTACCGGACTGTAAGTGAGTCAAAGTAATATCGTGGTCAACAAATTGTCCCCAAGCCCAGACATAATCACTTAAATTTCGTGGGTCTGGAATAGATTCTTGTTGGTCGAATAGGGTATTACTAATATTGCGAGGATTAGGGTTATTAGGATTAGCTAATTCTTCTATTCCATCTGCATAAGCGACTGGTGTAAAGCGAAGTAAATTTTCACCAGTTTGACCATATTCGGGATTATTTTGATTATTATTACTGCCGTCAATTTCACGAAAATTCATAGTTTATTTCAGAGTAAATTATAGAATATATAGCAATAGACAGATAGGTTAAGATTTATGCTGATAATGTTCTTTAGACAGGGAAATATTTTTCCTACTGTTCCCTACTATATTTATATAGAACCCATTTGATCGCTATATAATTATGGTAGTCAAGTCTTTTCGCCCATCAATTTTGAGGAAAAATCATCTGAAGGAGTGTTGAATTTTTTGTATTATTTCTCCCCACATTTTCCCTCTTACCGAATAATTAATAATTAATAATTAATAATTAAATAATTCGCGCCTTGAAGCCTCCTCTTTTAAGGGGAAAAAAGCGGTCGAGGGATGGCGAGGGGACCTCGCCATATCCAATCGACCAAGACAGCGGTCGTTAGCGCAGCTTCCCGTAGGGTGGGATGGCTCCGAAACCTGCGCTGTCCGACCATCGACCAAGAAAAGAAAATATTCCTTATATTCAGTTCCGTAACGGTTTTAACCAGAGGTAATTATCCATTATCCATTATCCATTATCCATTATCAATTAATGAACTCCTGTCTTCTCCTCCTGGGAGGGGTTAGGAGTGGGTTGTCTCCTGTCTCAAGGCTAAAAAAACGCGCATATTTATGAAGATACGATCGGGGGTTCTATATAGATAATTGCGGAATCTACCTAGGAAATCAGGATAAAAATATCGCAATTTTTAGGGTTGATATCTAGAGATTTTGTTGAAGTGGATCGTCAAGGAAGGTACTAAAATTAGCAAGAATATTTTTCTCGCTCGTACAGAAGAATTGTTGTGATTGATGCAGCGATCAAAAACATATACCAGATTAAAATTGTGCTGCAAAAATTATACATAATAGCTCAGAGATAATTGCTATATCTTTGAAGTAGGTGGTGGTATAGGTTCAATTATTTAGTTAGGGTTTAGTTCCCAATTAGACAGTGCAGGTGAGGTATGGAATATTAAACAAGGGTAGTAAAAAAATGAGAATTAGATATTCCCTACTCCCTGTAACAGTTGGTGGATCATGATAGCTCTTCCTTCTTAATATTAAATTATATTCATCAATACTAGAGATAAATGAAGATATCCGGACTAAAAAACTCATTTAATTTTGAAAATGAAATTCTTGTTGCCTGTTGTTGGATTAATACCCATCACCTAAGTTCATCAAAAGTATCAGTTGTTATTTAAACTTCATTAGACATCTCCAAAAAAGATATAGACTTTTTGTAAAAGTAGGGAATAGGGAATAGGGAAGATGTTTTTAGGAAAAAAACACGGAAAATGATTTTTTGAGTTCTTACACTCTAGTTTATCGCAAATAAAGGGCAAGTTTATTTTCTGGAGATGTCTATTTAATTAAAAATATATTGAGAACCCCGATCCATTTTGATACGCAAATAACCTTCTGTATCCCAATACCATTTGCCACCATATTCTATACTATTTGTCCACAGGCGAACGCGGGAATTTTCTAAGAATAAAACATTGGATTGAATTCCATCATTCCAACAAATAATCGCAACTACTCCGCTATCTTGACTACTTGTTTTTTTCTGAATCCTGATTCTGTCAACTTTTCCCAAAAACTGTCCGCTTTTACCAGAGGAAGTAACTTTTTTTCCATTTATATACCGAAGTTTTTGGCTGGATTTGCTTAAGTTGAAAGATGAATTTTTTTCAACAGGATTAATAACTGGATATTCTTGTCTATAGTTTTTGCTTTCCGGTTTTTGGTAGGGATTTTGGTTATCATAAATTTCTTCTATAAGTTTGATAATTGGTGTCATTTGATTTTTTACCTAAAGCAACGCTGACTCGCTCATGGGAATCATTACAAACTTTTAAACCTCGAACTCTGGCATGAACTGGTAAAGAAACTAAAGGAATTGAAGTAGTAGCAAAGAGACTAATAGCAGTTAAACGAGTAACTAAATTAAATTTAAACATCTTGAATTTTCTCCTCTAATAACAGTGAAGAATGTTTGTTAGCTGTTACTTATTAGTCGTTTAGGTGGGAATTTTTTATTCAGTTTTGTAGAAAATTTTCTGCGTGACAATTAAGCTTATCAGACTGATATCAAATATAGGTTCTTGTTGAGCGATCGCCTTCCTGTTTATTGACAAGCTCACGGGGGGACAAGCTAGCTGAAAGCTATATACAGGAGGGGATTTACCTTCGGTAACTGAAAAATACTTCAACTCAAAGAAAATGCTTATTGAGAATGGAAGGGGTGTAGTGCGAGCGCCTTGCGCTCGCACTACACTCCCCACTCATGTTGAATAATATTTCAACTTACATAGCAAACAATATTAGAAAAAAGGTAACTCTTATTAATTTTAATTAATCATAAAAAATCAACTATTGTACAGCGTATTAATCTTTGACATAGCTTTAATTCCTTTTTGATAATAGGGTAACTTATGAGAATTTAGTATCATTAAATTTTCTACCCATTCTTGAATGAAATTATAATAAAATGTCCAAGAAACACCATATAATCCAATCCAAAAGTTACTATGTCTTCTCTCTATCCTGCCTCTTTCATTCCTTCTTGATATATATTTTTGAATACCTTTATTTTTAATTTTTTGCCCTTTAAATGAACTAATTGTGTACGAATTGCCACACACGCACTGTGTTATCACTGCCAGCAGAAGCCAGTAATTTACCATCGGGGCTGAAACTTATGTGGTTGACCTGATTTTTATGCTTCTCTAAAGTAGCAACAGGAGTGCCATCTATTTGCCACACAAGCACTGTGCCATTACCGCTAGCAGAAGCGAGTAACTTGCTATCGGGGCTGAAACTAACTTGGTTGACCCTATCTTTATGTCCCTCTAAAGTAGCAACAGGAGTGCCATCTGTTTGCCACACACGCACTGTACCGTCACGGCTAGTAGAAGCCAGTAACTTGCCATCAGGGCTGAAACTAACGTGGTTGACCCTATCTTTATGTCCCTCTAAAGTAGCAACAGGAGTGCCATCTGTTTGCCACACACGCACCGTGTTATCATTGCCAGCAGAAGCGAGTAACTTGCTATCGGGGCTGAAACTAACTTGGTTGACCCTATCTTTATGTCCCTCTAAAGTAGCAACAGAAATGCCATCTGTTTGCCACACACGCACTGTGCCGTCCCCACTAGCAGAAGCCAGTAATTTACCATCGGGGCTGAAACTGACTTGATATACCTGAGCTTGATGCCCATATAAAGTAGCAACAGAAATGCCAATCGTCCTTTGCCTACGCAGTCGTTTCTCTTCTTCCTCCCTCCTCCGCAAGTCTATCCCCGCCTCAATAAATTTTCGACTATCCTTAGAAAATTCATCCTTATACTTAATATAAAGTTTCTCTCTCTGCCTGCTGCAACTCCACATCCTTCAGTAGAGAACCATCCACTTGTCCAACTTGTTTCCACTTCTTAGCCCTCTCATCAATCTCTCGTTGTTTTTGTAAGCGAGTTCTATTTTTATCCAACCACTGACGCAAAGTTGACCAATGGCGGATTAAGATTTCGTGGGCGACTTCCACAGTGATTTCTGATCCCCCCAAACCCCCCTTGGGAAGGGGGGCTTTTTTGTTGTTATCTTCTAGTATGGAGTGGGGTTTTGTGGCATTGGGTAAACTTTCTTGTGAAAAAGCTACTTTTTCCTGCTGATGAGTCCCCCCCTTACTAAGGGGTACTAGGGGGGATAAATTCCCACCAACAACAAGGGAAGCTTTTTCCTGCTGATGAGTCCCCCCCTTATTAAGGGGGGTTAGGGGGGATCTATCCCCACCAACAACAATTAACCGCGCATCACTCAACTTTTTCAACACAGACTCCATCACCTCCTTCCCATACTTCTTACCCAACAACTCCGACTTCAACACCCTACGGCGAGTATCCTTCCCTTCTTCTCCCAACTGCACCAACTCCAGAAAAATAAACTGAGCGCAACTCTCCTCCTCCCCATGCAAACCGCGCCTCACATCCTCCGCTTTATTTTCCAACACCTCCTTAAAACCACCAATTTCCTCCTGATAAACCTGCAAACTCAATATTCCATCCCGGCGCTTTTCCCACAACTCCCGCAACACAAGCAGAACTTCCCCTACAGGCAAACCTGTTGTAGCCAAACTATTTATTTGAGTATTTTTCAGACATAATATTGGTTGCTGAGTTTGTTTGTCTAAAAATCCATGACCAGAAAAATAAACTAAAATAGTATCTTCTTTCGTTGCCTGAGTAACTAATTTTTCTAAACTCTGTTTGACTACATCAACAATCGGCAATTCCGGAGTATGGTCGTGATGAACAATAATATTTTTCTCCGGGAAAACTTGTGTGGCTTTTTCTAATGCAACCTTTAATTTTTGACAATCATTAACACAATAATTTAAGTCATCTATTCCCCCATCGTCATATTGATTAATTCCTACCAATAAAACCAAAAACTTAGCTTTTCCAGTTTTGAGTTTTTCCACATTAGAATTCCCGGCAGATTTAGGCATAATTTTATATTATTACTCCATAATTGTATTGGAGAAAGAGTCATTTCAGTTATCAGTTATCAGTTATCAGTTAGCCTCCTATGGTCAGAACTGCGTTAACAGTCAAGAATTCCATTCTGACTCCTGACTCCTGTCTCCTGACTCCTTTCTTAATAATATATACGATGACAATAGAAAAAATTATACAAATAAACTATACAAACTTTAAAATTTAGAAGAACGCATAATTGGTATACTACGCGAAATATATGAATATTATTTATATTAATTTTTATTTAGGTATACTAGCGTAAAGACCTTCCATGGAAGCTCCCTAGTGCCGCTACGCGGAAGTCAGAAGTCAGAAGTCAGAAGTCAGAAGTATTAATTGGTAAGGCTTTTAGGATTTTGTAACTGGTCAGTTATTTCCGCCATTCTGCACTAGCAAGGTTGTAGTTATCACTTTATTCTATCTTTCTCAAAATCTCAATTAAATCTAAGCCAGTCTCAATAATCATTATGAAAACTTTCAGAGTTGCATATTACCCCTTGTCTCTGTTGATACCTCTACTCCCAATAGTAGTGGCGACTCCTGGGAAAGCACAACCCATCACCCCTGCTAATGATGGCACGGGTACAACCGTCAACCAAAACGGCAACCAATTTAACATCCAAGGAGGCACCCGTAGTGGCAGAAACCTCTTTCACAGTTTCGACCAATTCAACGTCAACTCCGGCCAAAGTGCCAACTTCCTCACCACCCCAGACACCCACAATATTCTGGGTAGAGTTACAGGTGGTAATGCTTCTATTATTAACGGTCTTATTCAAGTCATCGGCAGCAATTCCAACCTCTTGTTGATGAACCCTGCCGGAATGATATTTGGCCCCAACGCTAGTCTCAACCTACCCGCTTCATTCAGCGTTACCACTGCCACAGGTATTGGTTTCAATAGCAACAACTTCTGGTTTCAAGCTATGGGAACAAATGACTACTCAAACTTAGTGGGAAACCCCAGTGGTTATCGTTTTAATGTATCAAACCCAGGCGCAATAGTTAATGAAGGAAATTTAAGTTTAAACCCAGGGGAGAATTTGACCTTATTGGGTGGCACAGTCATCAACACCGGGGAACTCTCTACCGCAGGAGGTAATGTTACCATCGCAGCAGTGGAAGGTGGCAGCACTCTGAGAATATCTCAACCAGGACATTTGTTGAGTTTAGATGTATCCTCATCAGTCGGAATTACAGAAGAAACAAATTTCACACCCTTATCATTACCAGAATTATTAACAGGTGGGGATGAAACTCATGCTACATCTATAAGTGTTAATGCTGATGGTGATGTGGTATTGACAGATTCAAATACCTTGGTTGCTGATGTACCGAGTACAGTCATTACTTCAGGAAATATAGATGTTTCGATCCCCCCTAACCCCCCTTACCAAGGGGGGAATGAAGGCCAGATTAATGTGTTGGGCGATCGCGTAGCAATAACATCTGGCTTCCCCCTTTCCAAGGGGGACGGGAGGGGGATCGAAGAAGGGGGGAATATGAAAGCCAACTCCGGTTCCACCCTTTTTAAGGGGGGTCAGGGGGGATCTAACATCGGAGGCCAAATAAATATCTTAGGCGATCGCGTAGCAATTATTGATGCTAATATTCATGCTGATGGTATCAACGGAGGTGGAACAGTATTAATTGGAGGCGACTTTCAAGGCAATGGAATAGTGAGTAACTCTCAGCAGACATTTGTAAACAATAACTCATTTATTTCTGCTGATGCTATTACAAATGGTGACGGAGGAAGAGTAATAATTTGGTCAGATGGAGTAACTAATTTTGCCGGAAATATTAGTGCTAAAGGGGGAGAATTTTCTGGCAATGGAGGATTTGTTGAAGTATCTGGAAAACAACAATTAATATTTGATGGAAATGTCAATGTTAGTGCCGCATTTGGTACCCCAGGAACAATATTATTAGACCCAGAAAATATCACAGTGGGAGAGTCAGAAAATACTGAAAATTCAGAAACAGAAACAGTAGATAATAATTCGGAAGTAGCATCTACAGAAAATACAGATTCTTCCACCACAGAAAATACTGAAAATTCAGAAACAGAAACAGTAGATAATAATTCGGAAGTAGCATCTGCAGAAAGTACAGATTCTCCCACCACAGAAAATACTGAAAATTCAGAAACAGAAACAGTAGATAATAATTCGGAAGTAGCATCTGCAGAAAGTACAGAAGAAAATGTCGATAATTCAGAAACAACAGAAAATACAAATTCAGAGACAGAAGTTACTTCTACAGAAATTGCCGATAACTCAGAAACAACAGAAACAGAAATACCAATAGACCCCTTTGCTCAAGATGAAAATTCTGATGTGACAATTTCCGCAGAAAATATTGGGGATTTATCAGGAGATATAATTTTATTTGCCGACAACGATATAACAATCAATGAAAAGATCGAAACTAATGATTCTGTAGAATTAAAAGCCGGACGAAGTATTAATATAAATGCCGATATTGACACATCAATGGGCAATGGAAATATTGACCTACTTGGTAATAATGATGAAATGAATATTGCTAACCGGAGTGACGGAGCAGCATCAATTAATCAATTAGATGGAACGACGTTAAATGCAGGCAGTGGAACTATTAATATTGAGTTAGGAAATTTAGGAGAAATAGGTGATATAAATCTGGCAAATTTAACAACAACAGGGCAAGTTTTAGTTAATGCTAACGGAGGAAATATTACCAGAGTTTCTGACAATTCAATTATTAATGCAGGTAGTGCTGTATTTGGAACTGTTGGAAATGGGGGAATAGGTTCAGCAAATGCCCCTTTGCAGTTGGATGTCGAAAATTTAGAGGCATTTACACTGAGTGGTAGCATATTTTTTGATGTGTTGGGAGATGTTAATGTTGGTGGCGTGAGTGAGGGTCTAAATGGTATTTTGACTCTTGCTGGAGGTGATATTGTTCTGAATAGTGAGGGGGATGTAAGTCTGGCCGAAAATATTTCTACCGATCCTTTGATTGAAACAGGGGGCGATATCAATCTTACTGCCAAAAACCTTGTTGTTAATGATGGCACTCAAATATCTGCCAGTACATTATTTGCTAAGAGGGATGCAGGGAGTGTCGATATTACTGTAGAAGATAATATAGTATTGAATGGAGGTAGTATATTAAGTACAATATTCTCCACAGCAGAAGGAAATGCAGGAAACGTAAATATTACTACGAACTCTCTGATAATTCTTAATGGTGGTTTTATTGATAACAGTAACTTTGGAAAAGGGAACGCAGGGATTATTAATATTACATCAGAGGATATAGTGTTTAGTGGGGTATCTCAATCTTCAGGTCTTAGTGGAGTATCACGTCCTAGTGGAGTATTTAGTGGGCTAGCACCAGGAGTAACGGGAAATGCAGGTGGTGTGAATATTACAACAAGTTCTCTGATAGTTTCTGACGGCGCTCAAATAAATGCCCTGACAGGAGGTATAGGAGATGGAGGGAATATAAATATTACAGCAGATAATATAGTGCTTGATGGCAGTTCTCCATTTGGCGAACCAAGTGGCACATTTAGTACAGTAGGAGGGGAAGCAGAGGGAGATGGTGGGGATGTGAATATTACAACCAATTCTCTAACAGTTCAAAATGGTGCTCAAATATCTACCAGTACTTTCGGCACAGGAAATGGGGGAAATATCGATATTACAGCAGAAGATACTGTAAAACTAGATGGGGTATCTCTAATCTTGAGCAGAGTACAAGAAACTGGAGAGGGAAAAGCTGGGGATGTGAATATTTCAGCAGATGTAGTGGAAGTTAATAATGGCGCTCAAATAAATACTAGCAGTCTGGGAAAAGGCGATGTTGGAAATATCAATATTGTGGCAGAGGATAAAGTAGTTTTGAATGGAGTATCTCCAGATAATAATAGTAATTTCAGTGCGATCTTTAGCTCAGTAGGTTTAGAAGCAGAGGGGGAAGCAGCTAATATAACCATTACCACGGGTTCTTTAGAAGTTAAAGGTGGCGCTCAAATAGTGGGAGCTACCCTGGGAAAAGGGGATGGAGGAAATATTAATATTACAGCAGAAGATAAAGTAGTATTTGATGGAGTATCTTCAAATGGCTTACCAAGTCGCCTCAGTAGTGAAGTTGGGGCACAAGCAGAAGGTCGTGGAGGAGATGTTAGCATTACCTCTAATTCTTTAGAAGTTACCAATGGTTCTCAAATAGCTGCCAGTACATTTGGCCAAGGAAACGCAGGCATGGTAAATATTACAGCAGAAGATAAAGTAGTATTTGATGGCGTATCTTCAGATGGTACTTTTAGTAGTGGAATATTAAGCCAAGTGGCATTAGGAGCAGAAGGAAACGGAGGAAGTGTAAATATTAGAGCGGGTTCTCTGGAAGTTACCAATGGCGCTCAAATAAATTCCAGCACATTTAGCATAGGGAATGCAGGTACTATTGAGATTACTGCTGAAGATAAAGTAGTCTTTGATGGAATATCTCCAGATGGTACTTTTAGTAGTGGAATATTAAGCCAAGTGGCATTAGGAGCAGAAGGAAATGCTGGAGATGTAACAATAACAGCAAGGGATCTAACAGTAGAAAATGGTGCTCAAATAGCTGCCAGTACATTTGGCACAGGGAATGCAGGTAGTGTGGAGATTAATGCCACTGATACTGTAGTCCTTGATGGAGGAGAAGCAGAATCTTTTACTGGA
>JAAHGF010000008.1:81691-329300 GCA_010672585.1 Okeania sp. SIO1I7
TCTAACAGTAGAAAATGGTGCTCAAATAGCTGCCAGTACATTTGGCACAGGGAATGCAGGTAGTGTGGAGATTAATGCCACTGATACTGTAGTCCTTGATGGAGGAGAAGCAGAATCTTTTACTGGAGTAGATAGCTCAGTACAAGCAGAAGCAGAAGGGGATGCGGAGGGTGTGACTATTACCACCGGGTCTTTGGAAGTTAAAAATGGCGCTCAAATAAATTCCAACACATTTAGCATAGGGAATGCAGGGAATATGGAGATTACTGCTGAAGATACTGTGGTCTTTGATGGAATATCTCCAGATGGTACTTTTAGTAGTGGAATATTAAGCCAAGTGGCATCAGGAGCAGAAGGAAATGCTGGAGATGTGACAATAACAGCAAGGGATCTAACAGTAGAAAATGGTGCTCAAATAGCTGCCAGTACATTTGGCACAGGGAATGCAGGTAGTGTGGAGATTAATGCCACTGATACTGTAGTCCTTGATGGAGGAGAAGCAGAATCTTTTACTGGAGTAGATAGCTCAGTACAAGCAGAAGCAGAAGGGGATGCGGAGGGTGTGACTATTACCACCGGGTCTTTGGAAGTTAAAAATGGTGCTCAAATATCTGCCAGTACCTCTGGTCAAGGGAATGCAGGTACTATTGAGATTACTGCTACTGATACTATATTCTTTGATCGGGGAAACTCGGAATTTGCCTCTGGAGTAAGCAGCGAAGTGAAATCAGGAGCAGAAGGGAAGGCGGGGGATGTCACTATTACCACCGGGTCTTTGGAAGTTATTAATGGTGCTGTAATATCTGCCAGTAGCTCTGGTCAAGGGGATGCGGGGGGGTTCACTATTACTACCGACTCTCTAGAGGTGAAAAATGGTGCTGTAATATCTGCCAGTAGCTCTGGTCAAGGGGATGCAGGTAGTGTGGAGATTAATGCCACTGATACTGTAGTCTTTGATGGAGGAGACTCAGAATTTTTCACTGGAGTAGATAGTTCAGTACAAGCAGGAGCAAAAGGGGATGCGGGGGGGGTCACTATTACCACCGGATCTCTAGAGGTGAAAAATGGTGCTCAAATAAATTCCAGTACATTTGGCACAGGGAATGCAGGTAGTGTGGAGATTAATGCCACTGATACTGTAGTCTTTGATGGAGGAGACGTAGTTAGCTCAGTGCAACCAGGAGCAGAAGGGGATGCAAGGAGTGTCACTATTACCACCGACTCTCTAGAGGTGAAAAATGATGCTCAAATATCTGCCAGTACATTTGGCACAGGGAATGCAGGTAGTGTGGAGATTAATGCCACTGATACTGTAGTCTTTGATGGAGGAGACGTAGTTAGCTCAGTGCAACAAGGAGCAGAAGGGAATGCGGGGGGGATTACTATTACCACCGACTCTCTAGAGGTGAAAAATGGTGCTCAAATAAATGCCAGTACATTTGGCACAGGGAATGCAGGGAATGTGGAGATTGATGCTACTGATACTGTAGTCTTTGATGGAGGAGACTTAAAATTTCCCACTGGAGCATTTAGCTCAGTACGAGGAGAAGGGAATGCGGGGGATATCACTATTACTGCCAGCTCTCTGGAAGTGAAAAATGGTGCTGTAATATCTGCCAGTACCTTTGCCAAAGGGGATGCTGGCGATTTAGAAATTCATGCCACTGATACTGTTGTCTTTAGTGGGGGAGATTTAGAGTTTTCTACTGGAGCATTTAGCTCAGTGCAACCAGAAGCAGAAGGGAAAGCTGGAGATGTAACTATTACCACAGGTTCTTTGGAAGTGAAAAATGGTGCTCAAATATCTGCTAGTACCTTTGGCAAAGGTGATGCAGGTAATATATTCATCACCACAGACACTCAACTGACCCTCGACGAAAATGCTGAAATTTCATCCTTAACTGAAAGTAGTGGAAAGGGAGGCAACATCATTATCACTGCTCCAGAAACTCTCAACATCACAGGCAACGGAGAAATCACAGTCAGTAGCAGCGGATCAGGCAACGCAGGAATCATCGAAATCATCAGCCCTAACATTACCCTCTCCGACGGCATAGATATCACAGCCTTCACAGCAGGTCTAGGCAACGCTGGCAACATCAACCTAGAGGGCGACCAAATTAACATTGAACCCAATACCCAAATACTAGCTTTCACCGAAACTACTGGAGATGGGGGGAACATCACAGTCAAAGCCACAGAATTACTGAACCTACAAGCAGACACTCAACTATCGGTGGAAACCAACAGAGGCGGAAAAGCTGGAAATATAGAAATCACAACTCCCCAACTAACAATAGGAAAAGATGCCCAAATTAGTGCCACAGTCAACCTCGGAGCAACTACAACAGACCCTGGTGGAAATATTACCATCAACACTAATGAATTAGACATCTCTGGGGAACTGGGAATATTTGCCGAAACCGAAGCAACAGCAGATGCAGGAACACTCACCCTCAACCCTTACAAAACTGACCCCAACCTAGAAATCACTTTCACAAATAATGGCTTCATCTCTGCCTCCACCAGCTCCACAGGTAACGGAGGAAATATCAATCTCAGTGCCCCAGAAAGCATAAATATTAGAGGGGATGGTAGTATTTCTGTTGAAACTACAGATGAAGGAAATGCCGGAGCTATCAACATTAATACTCAAAACCTGACGCTCTCCGATGGAGTAGCTATATCAGCTTCTACAGAAGATAAAGGCAACGCTGGAGCTATCAATATTAATACTCAAAACTTTACTTTAGAAACGGGAACAACCCTAACCACAGAAACTAATAACAAAGGTCAAGCGGGAAACATAGAAATAAATACCAGAGAACTAACTATTGGAGAGGATGCTCAAATTAGTGCTACAGCAAGAGAAGGGGCAACTAACACTGAAGCGGGAGGCAATATTACTATCAATGCTACCGACTTACTAATTTCAGGCCGACTGGGAATATTTGCCGAAACAGCAGGAGAAACTCCCGCAGGTACACTTACCCTTAACCCTTGGGGAGTAGTTGACCCACCCCTAACCCCTCCCAGGAGGGGAATGGTTAGTAGAGAAAATAATACCGATCGCTTTGACCCGGATCTCAATATTACTTTCACCGAAAATGGCTTTATATCTGCCCGCACTACTTCCAGTGGAGACGGAGGTAACATCAATATATTTGCTCCAGAAAACATCAATATTTCAGGGGAAGGCAGAATAACAGTTGAAACTAGAGGCAGTGGAGACGCAGGCCAAATAATCATCGAAACAGAAAACCTCACAATAGCGGAAAACACAACTATATCCGCAGCTACATCCAATAGTGGAGATGGAGGTAGTATCAACATCAACCCCAGTGAAAGTTTTCAACTGGAAGGTCAAATTATTACAGAAACCACAGGTACAGGAGACGGAGGAAAAATCACTATTAATACAGGGTCTCTCCAAGCCGAAAATAGTACCATCTCAGCCAGAAGCACTGATGCAGGAAACGCAGGCGCAATAGAAATCACAGCTCAAGAAAATATCGCTACAGGCATTATTCAATCTTCTGCCTCAGAGTCACAAGAAACTGCTGACGGAGGTAATATTAGCATCATCAGTCAACAAGGAGAAATTGATGCTACCCAACCTATCCAGTCATTTTCAGAAAAAGGTAACGCTGGAGATGTCACTCTCCAAGCTAAAAGCGATATCACCACCAACACCATTAGTTCCCACGGTCAACAACAAGGTGGTCAAATAACTATCACCACAGAAACCGGAAACATCAATACATCTCAAAGCTTTTTGGCAAATTATTCTGGAGATGGCAACGGAGGCAACGTTACTATAGAAGCACCCCAAGGAGATATTACCAGCAGCAATATTTACTCTTTCGCTGATGCAGACGGAGGTCAAATATTCCTGAAAGCTGGAGGCAATATCAATATCACTGAAAATAGCAATATTATCTCAGCGTCGGAACCTCCAGATAACAGCGACATTAACAACCAAGGTCAAGGAGGAGACATTATTCTCGAAGCCGGCAACAATATTAATACAGCAACAGCGAGAATATATTCCGGAGCAGATATTGGCGATACGGGCAAAATTGATATTATTGCGGATAGCGCAATAGAAGCAGGTCAAATAGACCTAGCATCAGGTTTTGTCAGACAACAACAACCAGTAAATGACAACTTTACTCTTATACCCGTACCTCAAGGAGAAGCAACCAGGGGAGTAGCAGGAGATATCACCATCACCAGTAACAATGGCGCAATAGATACCACTGCTGGAGTTATCAATTCTCGTTCTCCTGATGGTTCCGGTGATATTACTCTCAATGCCAGAGATAATATTACTATTGGTCTACTAACAGCTAGCGCTCTTAACCCAGAAAAACCAACTACAGGAGGAGATATTACGATCGCCAGTCAAACTGGAGAAATAAATGCCACAACAGCTATAGAAACTTTTTCAGAAAGAGGTACTGCTGGAAATGTGACTATTATGGCAGAGGAACACATTCATCTAGAAAATATTTTATCTCAGGGAGCGCAACGAGGAGGGGATATTTCTATAGACAGTCGCAGTGAAAATAGTATAGATGCTCAAGGGGAATTAAATACTTTTTCCACAGAAGGAATAGCAGGAAATGTCACTCTTACATCCCCTGGAAATATAACTATTAGTGGCATTCGTTCTCAGGGAAGGGAACAGGGAGGTAACGTCACGGTAGAAAGTGAAATAGGTGAAATTAACTCAACTGGGGATATTGACTCTTTTTCAGGCCAAGGCAGGGGAGGAAATATCGATCTGAATGCTCCAGAAAGTGTGAATTTAGCAAATGTGTCATCTTTTGGTGCGACTGAAAGTGGTAATTTGAGGGTACAGAGTCGTACAGCAACAGTGAATACAGGTAATGTAACTACACAAGCGCCGGAAGGAAGTAGTGGCAGTATAGTTATCAACGGAGAAGAAGTAGGTACAGGAGACTTAACTTCTATCGGTACGACGAGTGCAGGTGCAATAGATGTGGAAGCTACAGATGGCTCTATTACAACTTATGATATTGAAATTAGCTCTGATGGCACAATAGGAAATTTAATACTCAGAGCAACAGAGGATGTTAATACAGGAGATATTAGTCAGGATACGGGAGATGGAGATGCAAATATAGATATTGATTCTGAAAGAGATATTAATACTGGAGATATTAATCAAAATCCAGAGGGCGATGCTAATAATATTCAAACTGCAGATCGAGATATTAATACTGGAGATATTAATCAAAATCCAGAGGGCGATGCTAATAATATTCAAACTGCAGATCGAGATATTAATACTGGAGATATTAATCAAAATCCAGAGGGCGATGCTAATAATATTCAAACTGCAGATCGAGATATTAATACTGGAGATATTAATCAAAATCCAGAGGGCAATGCCACTAATATTCAAATTGCAGATCGAGATATTAATACTGGAGATATTAATCAAAATCCAGAGGGCAATGCCACTAATATTCAAATTGCAGATCGAGATATTAATACTGGAGATATTAATCAAAATCCAGAGGGCAATGCCACTAATATTCAAATTGCAGATCGAGATATTAATACTGGAGATATTAATCAAAATCCAGAGGGCGATGCCACTAATATTCAAATTGCAGATCGAGATATTAATACTGGAGATATTAATCAAAATCCAGAGGGCGATGCCACTAATATTCAAATTGCAGAAGGCAATCCAAATCTTAGTGATATTACTCAAAATACCGGGAATGAATCTATCAATATTCAGAACAATGGAACTAATCAAAACTTAGGAGAAATCAATCAAAATACCGGGAATGAATCTATCAATATTCAGAACGATGGAACCAATCCAAATATAGCAGAAATTTCTGCATCTCCTAATGACAATACCCCGATTAATAATCCTCTCATTGATGGAGACAATACGAATAATTCCAATAATTCCAATACTCCCACAAATTCTTTAGATACAAACAGTCCAGAAACCCCTTCTACCTCAAACTTAATTTCAACTACCACCCCTAGTAACAACGACCAAACAACAAATACTGCCACTGCTAAAGAGCAAACTGAAGAATCTATCAACAACACCACCGACACTCAAAAAATATTAAATATCATCGATAATATTAATACCAATACCCTAACAGTAGCCGCAGGTTCAGACAAAATAGTAACAATGTTAGAACAACAACGCATCAACGAATATTCAGATTACTTCGGTGAAGATTTTGACGAAAAATTACTTTATACACAAAATGTCCGAGATATTTTAACAGATATAGCAAATCAAACCGGGAAAGAATCTGCTGTTGTTTATATCAATGCTTACTCAGACCAATTACAGATAATCTTATTTACCAAAGAAGGTCAACCAATTCTCAAAACAATTTCTACAGCAAATCGCGATAAATTAAAACTAGCTACCATAGAATTAATACTAGAAATCACCGATCCTCAACAACGCCAAACCACAAGTTATTTACCAGCATCTCAACAATTATATCAATTATTAATAGCCCCCATTACTGCCGAATTAGAAGCAGCAAATATTGATACAATTTTATTTAGTCTGGATGTAGGATTTCGTTTATTACCCTTAGCAGCTTTACATGATGGAAAACAATTTTTAATAGAAAAATACAGCATTAGTACTATTCCCAGTGTCAGTTTAATGGATCGTCGTTATAATTCTGTTCATAATACTACTTTATTAGCTATGGGAGCCAGTGAATTTACAGGCCAACCGCCCTTATCTGCTGTACCTGTGGAGTTAGAAACTATTTCTCAAAATTTATGGCAGGGTAATATGTTTCTCAATGAAGAATTTACTCTAAAAAATCTGATTAATCAACGTCAAAATTATCCTTATCCGATTATTCATTTGGCTACTCATGCTCAATTTAATAGTGGAAATGTGAGTAATTCATATATTCAGTTGTGGGATGAAAAATTGCGATTAAATCAAGTTAGAAAGTTAGGTTGGAGTCAACCACCAGTAGAATTATTAGTATTATCCGCTTGTCAAACCGCAGTAGGAAATAAAGAAGCAGAATTAGGTTTTGCTGGTTTTGCAGTGGCAACGGGAGTTAAGTCAGTATTGGCAAGTTTATGGTTGGTTAGCGATGAAGGAACATTAGGTTTAATGACAGAATTTTATTCTCATTTGGGTAATACCAATATTAAAGCAGAAGTGTTGCGACGGACACAGTTGGCAATGTTGAAAGGAAAAGTTGCGATCGAAGATGGAATTTTGAGGGGGTCTGGTAGTCGTGGGGAGGTGCTTTTACCTCCAGAGTTGGCACATCAGAAAAATCAAAATTTTTCCCATCCTTATTATTGGGCAGGGTTTACCATGGTTGGTAGTCCCTGGTAGTATGGGGAGTAGGGGAGTGGGGGAGTGGGGGAGTGGGGGAGTGGGGGATTGGGGGAGTGGGGGAGTGGGGGAGTGGGGGAGATTAAATATAGAAGTATAAACAGATATTATATCACCAGATTCTATGTGCAATTAACCGGATTTGATATGATATCATTCATTGCTTGACATATCAATTTTTTTTGTTATAGTTAAATTATCTAACAACATCAACTTTTTTAATGACAGGATAAACAAACTTTCAACAATTAATTATTACCTCTTCTTGAAAAGAAGAGGATTGACTCAAAGGAAAAATTTTTCTTGTTTCTCCTTGCTCATGAGAGGCTTTAAAGCTTAATTCTTCATTTTGCAGTAAAGAAGACAGAAGTCAGAATCAAACTTTTCATACAGTATCAGTAAACCAAATTGAGCTTAAATATCTTACAGGAAAAAATCAGGAGTTATTTTGATGAAACGAGTAATGTTTGTGTGCAAGAAAAATTCTGCCCGTTCCCAGATGGCAGAAGCATTTGCGAAAAAACTTGGCAAGGATAAAATTGCCGTTACCAGTTCTGGTTTGGAAGCTAGTCAGGTTAACCCCCATGCTATTCAGGCAATGTCAGACATTGGTATTGATATCAGCGATCAAACTTCTAAAGCATTGAGTGATTTTCAACCACAAGACTTTGATGTGGTGATTTCATTATGTGGGTGTGGTATTAATTTACCGCCAGAATGGTTGACACAGGAAGTATTTGAAGATTGGCAACTAGAAGACCCGGCAGAAAAACCAGAAATTTTTCCGCAGGTTAGAGACGATATTCAAGAAAGAGTGGGAAACTTAATTGATAAATTGAGTAGTTAATACCATGCCCCCTAAATCCCCCAATTTTGGGGGACTTTTACCAGCTAATGGATTTTTGTTTCCCCCATAATTGGGGGGATCGGGGGGCAAAATTCAGTATTAAACAACTTTTCAGATATCCTCTTAATATCATGTTCGGTTAAATACTTACGCTTTGGAGGAGGTAAAGCAGGAGGCAGGAGACAGAAGGAAAGAAAAGGTTAGAAATGAAAATGTGTAGGGGCGATTTTCTAAGGTCATGCTCCGCAAACGCGTTTACGTTTGCGTAGCATCCCGTAGGGAAGCATTCCGTAGGAAATCGCCACTACAATCTTATGAATGCTGAATAACACCAATGCTACCGGACATGATATTACTCCTAATATCTCTGCTTATCCAACAAATGAGAAATTGTCAGCACCAACTACAGGTGCATTGTCTAATGTGACAAATAAACCCCCGCTACCTAAACCAGCATCACTACCATTTTGGTTATAGAATAGATTACCATTATCTGTATTGTATATAATGACAGCATCTTCTGTCGCAGCATCATTATCACTGGTAACAGTGGCAAATACATCCTCAAAACTATCCTCACTCTCAATAGCAGTGAAAGTTGTCCTGTTGATGAGGATGATATCTAGGTCTGTATCAAAATCAGTAATTCTATCTTCTCCAAAATCATCTTGGTCATAAGCTTGAGTTGTATTAAAGATAAAGCGGTCAATACTCGCACCACCAGTCATAACATCATCTCCCGGACCACTATTGAGGCGATTTGCTACGCAACGCTTACGCGAACGCGACCTTGACCGCCATTGAGAGTATCATCACCACTACCACCAAACAAGCGGTCAAAACCAGGACGACCTTCTAAAACATCATCGCCATCTTTACCATAAAGGAAGTCATTACCCCGACCACCAATAATAGTATCGTCAATATCGCCACCAACGAGAGTATCATCATCGTTACCACCCCGAATCACTAATACTGTATCCTGGCGTACAGACAAATCCTGAATGCGCTCGTCTTCCTCTGGAGGTTTATCTGCATTGCTGAAACTAGGGTTGCCATTTTCCGGAAAATTCACTGATAAATATTCAGCTAGTGCATCTTGCTCGGTACCATTATTAGTAAAGTCGGCGTTATTAGTTGCTCCTGATGGCAAACTTTCATCTTCCAAGTCAACTCTGTCTTCTCCAAATAGTGGGAAAGGATAGCGATCGCCACCACCTGCAAGGAAACCGAGAGTTACTAGACGAATTTCCCGCTCTGGGTTTCCTACTATATCTCCATCACTCACTACCACATCAGCGATCGCTCCATTCTCATCCACAATAGCTAGACTTCTGACCCTCTCCCCATCTGTGATAACGCCTGTATCATCAAATTCAATTGCTTGTTGAGTAGCATCAAAACTGAAAGCAAGGCCACCCACCTGCGGAAACTGACCGGGAGTTGCATCGTCTGTAGTTGCTGCAACACTATGCTCGATAATTTGTTTGAGTTCTTCTGCGGTAACTGTTAGTAAAGTGAGGTCGTTATTGAAGCGGAGGGAATTTTCAAGGTCTAGCTGAGAAATTTGCCCCTCTTCCTTGCCTGCAAAAGGGTTTTCAGCAGGAGGCAACTGCACCAAATCATCGGAAGTACCGCCAGGAGGAATAAATGACTGACCGATATTGTCGCGGATACCGCCACCATTTTTAATAGAAACTACCACATCAGAGTCGTATTCTTGGGCAATAAATAAATTTGCATCCGCTGTCAAATTTCCCAGATTAGTTTCTTGGGTGCGGACATCTCCTCTTGTACCGTTGAGGAATACATCTGTGGAACCGAAAATATTGCCGTCTCTGTCAGAAATATTGTTATTAATAGCATTGGTAACAGTTACTATTGTGGGGTCAGCTACATCTTCAGGGTTAACATCTTCCCCGTAAACTCGGTCAACTCCGTTCTACTAAACTTACCCAAACTTACCCATACATGGTTGCATGAGCTTTGGAGCTAGCTTCCTGTTTCACAGAAGATCACTGACCGCAGTCTGTAACTTATCTTCTCCACAGGCTTAAATTTGCTTGAAACTCAAGCTACTGATACACATAGTTTTTCAAGTTGACAGCAGCGTTAAAATCTCTGTCAGCTTCAAAACCACATTCACTACACTCATAAGTTCTCAAGTTTAACGGCATTTTCTGTTGATGTCCACAGTTTGAACATATTTGAGAACTTGGATAAAATCTATCAGCTATGATTAATTTACTGCCGTACCATTCACTTTTGTATGTAAGTTGACGTTTAAATTCATAAAAGCCACAATCAGCAATAGCACTTGCTAGTTTATGGTTTTTGAGCATTCCACTCACATTCAAATCCTCAATTACTATGGTGCTGTGGTTTTTAGCTAACCATGTTGTGAGTTTATGCAGTGCATCTGCTCTGATATCGGCTACTTTTTTGTGAAGTTTTGCTAATTTTTTTACTGCTTTAATTCTGTTTTTAGAACCAATAACTTTTTTACTGACTGCACGTTGATGACGAACTAATCGTTTTTTGGCTTGCCTGTAGGCTTTGACATTAGCAAATTTACTGCCATCAGAACAGGTTGCTAATGTATTTATGCCTATATCTACACCAATAGTTTCTTCAACTTTTTCTGTTGGTACGGGTTCAATATCATATTTAAAACTGATGTACCAATTATCTGCTCTTTTGGATATTCTGACATTTTTTACTTTGCAATTCGGCAAGATTTCGTAAGTTTTTACTACTCCTATTCTGGGTAATTGTATGTAGTTTCCTTGGAAAATCTTAATACTTCCTTCTAAGTAAAAGCTGTCTTTTCTACCTTTTTTCTTAAAGAGTGGGAATCCACATTTAGGAATAGTTAGAAAGTTTTTAAATGCTCTCTCTAAATCCCTTAAGGCTTGTTGTGGGGCACATTTAGACACCTCATAATACCAGGGATTAATTGATTTGACTTCGGCTACTAAACGCTTATGCAGGGTGATGGCGCTTGGGCGTTTTTTAGTTTCTTCGTACTCAGTAATACAAGTTGCTAACCCCCAATTATAAGCATGACGAGCTACTCCTGCGTGTTTGGCAAGTAGTGTTTTTTGCTTATTATTAACTTTTAATTTAGTCTTAATTGATTGCATTTCAATTGATTGGCCACCTCTTTTAAGAGTTTAATAAGTTAGACATAAATCTAGTATATCACAGTCAATGTCTATTTATGTTAAACTTTGCCCAATTATTTTAATACTGTTGATAGCCCCAGAGCATTGTTAATTAAAATATCACCAATGCCTGGTTCGCCATAAATTCCGTCACTAGCGTTGAAAAAAGGTCCGGCAATATAAATGTCTCCAGAAGATAATTTTAAGGTATTATCAAAGTCATCTTCGAGAGCATTCATAACTGCGGAAAAATTAATAGCATCTTCGATCGCTGGAATACCTGCTTCTTGATCGGCAGTATGAAGAATTTGCAGTTGAATTGGCTCCATATAGCTTTCTAATTAAATTTAATTATTTTTCTTGGTAATCATACCCCCATAAAATTAAGTAAGCTTTAACAAAAGTTTGACATTAGATTAAGTATAGTTTAAGCAAAAAAACACACACTTTTATGAAAATGTTAATATTTTTAAGTAGGCTCATTTCAGTTATCAGTTATCAGTATCTCCTACTGAAGTTGATTTTTTTATCCCCTTAAAATGTAAGCATTTCCTGCGGAGGAACTAGGTTAACAGCTATTGTTTTTGGTTGCATGATTAAAGCTTTTCTGCTTACTTCGGAGTGTTATAAGAAACCAGATTTATGGGAGACAAATGTCGGTATAGTAGGACATCTAATCTCAACCCTTATTCTATACTTTATTTATACTGCTCCTAACAGATTTAATGTCATTAAAAAGCTGAAAGCTGACCGCTAATAGCTGAATACTTACCTTAAAAGGGGAGCTTTGAGACCTTATTTTTTGTCAATAATTACTCTAATTATGCTTGTTAAAAAATATATGAAACGACGTGATTTTATCGGCTATATCCTACTATTTATTACAAGTTGTACTGCTACAAAAAATAATACTAATAACTCACAAATACCAGAAAAACTACGATTTGCAGTAACAGATGTTGTTAATGAGGAGAAACTACGACGTGATTATGAACCGTTTCGTGCTGCTCTAGAAAAAGTATTGGCAACAAAAATTGAGTTTTTTCCAGTTGAAAGTTTTGCCATGGCCGCCGCCGCTTTACAGTTGAATCAAGTAGATTTGTTACTTGCTGGGCCTTCAGAATATGTTGTAATTAATGCTCGGACAAATGCCATACCTCTAATTGGAGTGACTCGCCCTAATTATCGTGCTGTAATTGCCGTTCCTGCTGGTAGTCCAATTAAATCTGTTGCCCAACTGCAAGGTAAAACTTTAGCATTGTCAGATATTGGTTCTACAAGTGGTCATCTCGGACCGACAAAATTGCTGATGGAGGCAGGATTAGATCCTAACTCCGATCTCAAAATTCTGATGTTGGGGGATGAGGGTAGTCTGGACAATTTTAAACAAGGAAAAGTTGATGCCTGGGGAGGATCTGCTATAGACTATCACTATCTACTGCAAACAACGGGTGCATCAGAAAAGGACTTTCCTATAATAGCTAAAACTGCTTTACTACCCAGTGATGTAATCATTGCTAGTAGCAACCTGAATTCTCAACTGATTCAAGAATATCAAAATCTGATTGTTAATAGTCAAGAGAAATTAATTGCAGCTTTAGTAGAGGGAGAATCTACAAAAAAGTATCAGGGTTCTAGTTTAGTTGCTGCGAATGACGCTAATTATGATATTATTCGTGATGTTTATCAAGTAATTGGAGAGGGTGATTTAATCGCACTTTGAAGAAGGCAGAAGACAGAAGGGAAAAAAGTTTTTGATTCAGGGATTTTTAGACAAAACTCAATATATGCTAATTAATAGGTAATTAATGGGTATATTGAATTAGAAATAATTAAATATTTAAGCTGAGAAAAGACATCAAAAAATAGATAGGCAATGTATTTATGATTGATGAATTTTAGTAACAGCAGCTCTTAAAATATTATTTTAATGCGTAGGGTGGGTTGGGCAGCAATATTTATGGTTACTCACTAAACTCTTAACTGTCCGTTATAACCCACCGAGCATACCAAAAATTAAGCACTTTAGCAGTCTTAATCTTTACTTGATCAACACTCTCTGACGATTGACTTTTTTTTAAGTGGAATAAGTCGCCAAATATCAAGAAAATCAATGCGCTACCTTTGCAGATAAGACGCTGTAAGAGTCCTGATTTTTTAATGATTTATTGACTGTGCAGAAGAATGGCTAAAATAATATTTATGCAATCTGAAAAAACTGAAAATTTCCAATATATAGAAGTTCCTTCTTCTATGCCACAGAAAAATCAAAATAGTATGTTCAAATTTTTGATTAAATTTAAGATAAAAAATAAATTAGTTAGGATAGCTAATTTATTCAAGCGTTTGAGTATTGCTAAAAAATTTGGTTATTGCTATGCTATAGCAATAAGTGTTGCTGTAATTGGAATTACTTTAGGGTTAGTTATTGCAGAAGAATATGAACAACGGATGCTACAAAAACTATATGTTGTAGATAGGCAAAGTAAAATTCTGAATAATTTGGAAAAAGCTATTTTAGGGATGCGGTCTCATCCGCAAAATTTAGTTCCGGCATTAGCTAAAAAAATTTGGTTCGATTTTGAAAAAGCAAAATTTCTAGGATATGTCAATAAAGTTAGAGAAAATTTAGAAGAACTTGCTATTTTTATAGATAATCATCCTCATGATATAGCTATAGACACCAAGGAATATAGGCAACTATTAAAGTCATATAAAACAGCAACAAATTCGTATGTTAATTATATCAATAATCTCTGGCAGCAAATAGATATTCCTAATTTAAAGCAAGAGGAAACCCTACAAGCACAGCAGATTATTATTATTTCATTGAGTGAAAATCAAGCTACTCAAATAGACCTAAAATTCGATCGCCTCTCACAAGAGTTAATTGCTATTGTGAAAGTAGCAGAAGCTCAAGATTATGAAGCTCATGCTGCTTTAAAAACGGTAACTCAGCTACAAAAAATTATTATTATTATTAGTATTTTAACTTCTCTAGGAATAGCGACATTTTTAGCCATTTATATAAGTCGTTTAATTGCTAATCCTCTAAAACAACTCGCTGAAGTTGCTCAACAAGTAACAAAAAAATCTAACTTTCAATTACAAGCTACTGTAAATACAAAAGATGAAGTTGGATTATTAGCTACTTCTTTAAATCAACTTATTTTATGGGTAGGAGAATACACTCATCAGCTAGAAATGTCTCACAAAACTCTAGAAAATCGTGTGGAAGAACGTACTATTGAACTGACTAAAGCACTTCAACAACTTAAACAAGCTCAATCTCAACTTGTTCAAACAGAAAAAATGTCTAGTTTAGGAAAAATGGTAGGTGGAGTTGCCCATGAAATTAATAATCCAGTTAGCTTCATTTATGGTAATACTGAGTATGCTAAAAAATATGTTCTTGATTTATTACAGTTAATAGATTTATATCAGCAGCATTATCCTCAGCCAAAACCAGAAATTCAAGATTATCTTGAGGAAATTGACCTAGATTTTTTAGCTGAAGATTTTTTAAAAGTTTTATCTTCAATGAAAACTGGGGCAGAAAGAATTAAGCATATTGTTCAATCTTTAAGAAACTTCTCTCGCCTTGATGAGTCAGAAATTAAATTTGTTAATCTCCAAGAAGGTATTGAAAATACTCTTGTAATTTTAAACAATAAAATTCAGCACATAAAAGTAATTAAAAGCTATGGAGAATTATCTTTAGTTGAATGTTATCCAGCCAAAATAAATCAAGTATTTTTAGATATTCTTTTTAATGCTATTGATGCCATCAATCAATCATTATCTCAACTGCAATATAATCAACTAGATTTTATTCCTACTCTAAAAATTCAGACTGAAAAAATAGAGAGCGATCGAGTTAAAGTCAGTTTTTGGAATAACGGTCCGGTCATACCACCAAAGATTATCAAAAAATTATTTGACCCATTTTTTACTACAAAACCTGTTGGTCAAGGTACAGGTTTAGGATTAACAAATTGTTATCAAATTGTTCAACAGCATTGTGGTCAAATTGAAGTTATTTCTAATTCTGACCAAGGAACAGAATTTACTATTACTTTGCCTGCTAAAATGTCCGATCTAAGAAGGAGTAAGGAGACATTAATTCTGTCTTCAAAACCAGTATAAATACTTATTTGTTATCATCAATATATCTTTTTACTGAAGCTTAACCTTAAATTATTGAAAATTTAACTAAGATATGTTAAGGTTATACATAATATCAAATCTATTTAAATAAACTCACTTCAATTTAGTAGTTAGTAGAGGATGCTAAACTCTGAAATGTTTACTATTCTATATCAGTCTAAATTGGATCTATGTACAATTAAACGGATTTGATTTAATTAGTAAATATTCATTAATTTGGCAATTATATTTGTATAAAACTTTGCTATAGATTGTGAATGTTTATGTAGGTTCTATATTAATTTATAGAATACTCAAATATACTGACAGCAAACAAAAATGATTTTTTCTAGGACAGGGAAAATGTTACAAACTAAGTGCAAAAATTATAAATTTAAGCAAGTGACGATCGATAGAACTTGTAGCCAGACATTATCAGTTGCAATTAGAAAGCCTAGATATGGGCACAACTACAATTTATCTGTTTGTCATATATCTGCTCCTAGTTTAGTTTCTCTACTTAAAACCTCTAACCTGAATCAGGATATGGCAGCAACAGTTGCTGAAGAAGTATAATCTATATTCATTTTTTCTCATATATATAAATATAATTATGTGAGGTTAGTTTAAACATATTAAAACTGGCTCCTGAATCATTATAAATATTGTCGAATATTTTTTTTTATTCTTAAAATTAATGACCGAAAGATAAATCTAGAAGTATAAAAACTCTATTTTTATACTCAAATCAACATAGCAATAATCACTAATGTTTCAATTTTTTTTCTTGTCTGGTAGTGCTTTTAATATTAGTTAATTGACCTCACCAACATCAAAAACACTATATCCAGTTTTGTTCTATAGATGAATAAATAGTAACAAGAAATTGCCCAAGAAAAACACCTGCACTTCATTCATCTCAACTAAGCAAGAATACTATTTCCATTCATCCCAAGTATTATTAAAAATCGAAGTTTCAGGAAAAGCAGTTGGATTACCATTTTCCTGTAAACGACCTTGTAAAACCTCCAATTCCCATTCTTTAGAAGGCATATCATCTATCAATTCATAAGGAAAAATACCCCTATCCAAAGCAAAATCAATTGTTGTACCAGCAGCAGCACCAGCAGACCATTCAAAAGAATGAACCCGATAAGCAGCAGCAGCAATATAACTGGTAGCAATAGTCTTCCCCGCTACCAACAAATTATCAATTTGCTGAGGTATCATTGCCCGTAAAGGAATTTGAAAAGGATAAGCAGAACCTTGACCCCTCCTAATACCCGCTCGTTCAGAATTACCAGGTGCTTCTGCGGGACTTTTGGTCATGCAGGGATGAAAATCAATTGCATAATGACCAATACCCACACTATCAGGAAAAACAGTCGCCCGAGCACGTTGAGGCATTTCTGCCATGGAATTAATTTGTGCATCTGGAGGTACAAAAGCAGAAACAGCTCCCCACAAATAATGTAATGTATCCGGTGCTAAATTTTGCAGATAAAAATTATCCCGAAAATTCTTTTTAGCAATATCAACTTCTGCCACCGCAAAACCTTCTGGATAAGTCTTTCCTCGACGACCAATAATACGTCTTCCCTCTCGCATATAAGGATATTTTGACAACCCGTGAGCTGTTCCCATCGGTGCATCAAACCCACTCAAAAAACGATTATTGGGATGCTTTTCCTTTACCCCCGCTCCCAACTGAGAGTCAGTAGTTCCCTCAACCAACCAATGGAAATAACCGAGAGCATTTTCCTCACCCCGACGGAGGGTTTCCGCACGCAAACCACCCATCCAACCACCCGGTCGCAGTTGACCTGTAGCTTGCAGTTGGTTTCGACTGTAAATTAAGTTGTCGTCGCGGTTTCCAGGACGATAGTCATTTCCCCAAGTCCAATTTTGCATAGAAATATCGCCGGGAAAAATTGTTCGTTTTTTGTAGTCTCCTGGTTGCGGTGCGTCTGGTTTCACTGACCAAATTTGACGATAGGTGAAAACTAGGGGGAAACTAGCTAATCTAGATAATTCATAACTATAGTAGGGAGCATACTGGGAATAAAAGGGTGGTTCCACATGGGTTTGAGGTGTTTCAGTTGCTTCCATGGCGAAGGTGTAGGTAAAACCTTGAGTGCAGTAGGAGTCTCTGGTCTCAACGGGGGATGAGGGGTCAAGATAGGTTTGTGGATCGATACCGAGACGATAGGGAACGTCTGCTAGGGCAATAATTTCTCCAGTTTCAGTAGCTTCGACAACATACCAGTCTGCACCACCTGTTTTTTCTGGGGAAGGTTGGGGTACAAACTGAATTATGGTTTTGTCGAAACGCGCTGAATTTTGGTAGCGGTAAGCATCTTCAATAATTTGAGATAGGGGTTCGGTGTTGATGGGTGGGGTGCCTGCTGCTGGTTGATGTTGGATAGCGATCGCTCTATTGATTTGATTATTGGAAATGTCTAACTGTTTCACAACAGTATTGGGAAACCATTTGAATGTTCCTCCACCTTTTTTGGCAGCATCTTGCAACATCTGAAATAGAATACCGTGACCATCGTAAGGCATAAAACAAGAGACGCTTACCCAACAACGACCGGGATTTAATCTACCGTATTTTTCCTCAATACGTTCCCGTAATTCTAGGTAACCACGGGGATAAAAGAGGAGACTGCGTTGAGTACCGCGTTCGTCGAGAGCGGAGGTGCCTTGGGAAGAAATTTGACCCCCTACCCAGTCGGTAATTTCGGTGACACAAACGGTGCGTCCTGCTAATAGTGATTCATAGGCAGTTGCTGCTCCAGATAAACCGCCGCCGATGATGAGTATTTCGCAGGTTTCTTCTTGATCTGGGGTGCGGGGTGGCGCTGCTAACGCGGGGGCAATAGTAGGAGTTAGGGAAAATAAGCTGAGAATTAGGCTGATTATTGGTTTGGTTTTTTTGAGCATAATTTAGGTTAACTGTTAGTAATCAAATACTCAAATTTTAGATTAATTTGAACAAACTTGATTGAGACTCTATAGCACTACAAGAATTGGTTAGGACGTTTTTCAATACTCAAACCCTTTTACAGGGTGCTATTCCCTGTTCCCTGGCGCGTAGCACTATAATAGATTTGTCTGGCCAATTGAATAATTAGTCGATAGTTGACGATTTTTATTTTTGGAAGATATTATAAATACTGTAAATTTCAAAAATAATAGAGTTATAGTTTTATCAAGAATAAGAGACTGTTTGTCAAAAAAAGCAAAGGGTAGCCATAAAAAAGTTTGTAAGGTAGGAAAATAAAAAATTAATTTCCCGAAAATCTTATGTCAGCGGTCTAAGCGATTTCTTACGGGAGGCTACGCGAACGGCACTGGGAACTACTAAAACCTTTGCTAGTAGACTCAGTATAATAGGGGTCCATTAGAGTATCTCTACCAAATAGGTAACCAGTAGTAATTTTTCACCTATATTTACTATTATAATTACACAGATTTTATGCAAGCAGATCCTGTTCCACTAGATATTATCTTTATTCTGTTTTGTGCAATCCTAGTGATTTTGATGCAGCTAGGTTTTGCTCTTTTAGAAGCTGGGTTGCTTCCTGCCAAGCACACAGTCTCAATCATATTCAAAAATTTTGCTGACTTTGGTGCCAGCTTTATCGCTTTTTTCTTTTTTGGTTACTGGATATTGAAGGGTTTCGATAATTCCCTACATCCTTTCAACATTATTAAAACATCAGAACTAGGAAATATGCAGAATGCAAAGGACCTAGTAGATTTTATTTACAAGGGAGTGTTTGCTGCAACTGCGGCAACTATATGTTCGGGAGCGATCGCTGGTAGAATGAAGTTGTCTAATCATTTAATTATGAGTAGCTTCATTTCTGGCATTATATATCCCCTCTCAGGTTTGATGTTGTGGGGGATTTTCGATGAACTGTTTAAAGATTACGCTGGTTCAGTAGTAGTACACGCAACTGGTGGAGCTGCAGCGTTAGCAGCTACTTTACTGATAGGGTCGCGACCTGTAAGAGAAAGACGACTACCAGCTCATAATGTTCCTTTAGCGACAACAGGTGTGTTTCTGCTGCTCATCGGATGGTATGGCTTTAACATGGGTAGTACAAAACTATCTGTCGGAACGCCAGAAGGTTTAAATGAAATTGCTCTTGTCGCCATTAATACAACCTTAGCAGCGACTGTCAGTATGATGGTGACAATCTTTCTGAGTTGGTTAAACAAGATTCCGAGGCTAACGATCGCCATAAATGGCTTACTGGGTGGATTAGTCGGAATTACAGCTGCACCAGATGTAGCAATGACTTGGTATCCATTTTTTGTGGGTGGTGTTTGTGGTTGGCTAGTTTTCTCATATTCAAAATCTATTATTGAAAACAAATTTTCATCGGAGGTGATGGACGATCCGGTTGGTGCTGTAGTTGTTCACTTGGTTTGTGGTGTAGCAGGAGGTTCCGCTGTAGGAATAATAAAGTTTTTTGAGATGGAGCCAGATAACGCGAGAAATCAAATCGCAATTTCTGTGCTAGCTCCTATCTTTGTTTTCGTAAGTTTCACAATATTTTTGTTTGTTTTGCACAAGCTAGTTGCATCTGGTCGAAGACCAAGATTACCAAGGAATCAAAATGAAGGTCTTTTTGCAATGCTTGGCATTCTTAATCGTCTTCGCAGTGAAGATTCTGAAATAGACAGGGGTTTGGATTTAGCAAATCATCAGGAGACAGCATACGATATTCCTAGTCCTTTAGAAACTCCTCAGCTATTTAAACAAAGGATTGATGCACTATTCATCCAGTATATTCAGAAAGAGAAAAAGGAGCCATTTCTTAAAGGAGAAATTTCTCCTTTAATAGAATATGCGAGGAGCCATTTTACATATAAGGATGCTGCTGGGGCAAGAAACTTTCCAGACGAAGCGAGTATAAGAGTAAAAGCTAATTATCCACCTTTTAATGTAGCCTTAGAGTCATGGCTTGGGGAAGCTTTCTCACTTGTTGAAAGATATTTTAAGCTTTATGGCGATGTTCTTAAGATTAATGATGATTTAGTTGAAGACTTTAAATATGCAATTGATGAGCTTGAGGGATATCGCTTTAGACCTAAAAAAAATAGAGAAAGTTTCTTTAATCAAAAAATGAACGAAGTTATTAAGCAATTATGGCATATTAGAACAATAGCTAACACACATAATGAGCTGACTCAAGAATCAGTAGGAAACTTGACATATATGTCAAATGAAATATCTAAATTAAAAGAAGAAATCAGGGCTTTGAAGGGTAGAAACAGCTAGGAGTTTAGATATGAACAACGAAACAGAGCAAGAACTGAAGAAAATAGAAGAGGGACTCAAACCACCAAGTATTGCTCTAATAGGTAGAACTGATACTGGAAAAAGTCGTCTAATTACAGCTTTTTTTGGGCTAGATGATGATGAAATCAAAGTAGATGCTGGTTCGCCAGAAACAAAATACTATAAAAGATATCCAAGCCCGTATAATCCAGATATTCCAATCATATTCTATTATTCTCCTGACTATGAAGCCAGCAAAGCAAGTGATTTCATAGACGATACTTTAAAATTTCTTAATGACAAATCTCTTTCCAATGCCGAGTCTGCAGATAATAGTATTCACCTTGTTTGGTACTTTATTGATGCAGAATCTACGATTGAGTATTTCGATAAAAAAGTGATTCAAGAAGCACTTAAGTTAAAAATTCCAGTAATTATAGTTTTAATTCAGTCCGATATTGCTATATCTGAAGAGCTTTCTAAACTTAAAAAAAAGCTGAGTGAGGTCTTAGATGAAATAGAGGAGAAAGAAAATACTCGACCTAAATTTATGGAAGTTTCTCTCGATCCTATTCCTGGTAAGACAATTTCAGGTCTAAAAGAATTAACAGAAGCATCTAAAAAGGCGATTCCTAAATCATATTCAGAAGCATTTATTAGAGTTCAAGCAGTCAATGTCAAACTAAAAAACAAAATAGCATACTCTCTTGTTGCAACTGCAGCTACGGTATGTTTTGGTTCAGCTTTTTTTCCTATTCCAGGTTCGACTCCGCTAAGTATTATTGCAACTCAGCCAACTTTACTAGCATCTCTTGCTAAAGTTTATAATCTAGATCGTCTTCTTGATAAAAGTGTTGTAGCTGCCTCTTTAGGATTTACTGCTTTATTAGCGATCGCTGGTACAACAATAGTAGATGTGGGAACAAGTTTCTTGTCAACAATGTTTCCTCCTCTTTTTGTACCAGGTGAAAGCATTACTGGTGGAGTAGCTGCAAGTTACATTTTAGCTGTAGGATTAGCATATACTTTTACCTTAGAAGCGCTATCAATTCGTAACTTAAACTCCAACATGAATAGGGAAGATATCACAATATTCTTTAAAGGAAGATTTGCATCTGAACTGAAAAGATATCAGAAAGAAGTAGAAGATAGGTCAACCATGAAGGAGATAAAAGAATTGCTGGAATCACTCAAGCGGGGAGATTATAACCCACCAGATTGATTCAATATACTGGATTTTTAGAGAATTAGGATTTACGCCGAACCAGAATATCTAGTAGGGACGTTGCATGGAAGGTCCCTACGGGGTTATCATTTTTGTAATGTGGTCATTAACCTGAAAACCGCTGTCAAACAAATTTAGAAGTCGCACTATGAAATCAACTAGCCCCATTATCAAGGCCATTAATCAAGTTTTGCTCAATCTTTCACCAGAAAAACAACAGGAAGTGTTAAACTTTGTTCTTGTTATTGAAAGTCAGTCAAATACTCCAAATCCTGTATTGACAGAGCAAAAATCGAAAGCTATTTTAGTTCAAGAACTGCGAGAGCTATTTAAAGAGTTACAATCTGACCCTGAAATTCAGAAGATTACAGAGGAAGAAATCAAGGCAGAGATTGATGCTTACAGAGAGGGTAAATGAAAGTAATTATTGATACAAATATTTTAGTTTCCGCTGCTCTGAAAGACAAAAACCCTGAACGAGTTGTTCTATGGGTTGCATCAGAATGTGAGTGGGTTACTTCTGCTGAAATTTTAGTAGAATATCAAGAGGTTTTACAGCGTCAAAGGTTAAAAATTAGTCAGCTAAAACGGAAACATTTTTTAAATCTAGTTGAGACTTTAACAGTCAAAGTTGAAGTTGATGTGGTAGTTGATTTTCCCAGAGACAGAAAAGATGCTAAATTTCTTGCCTGTGCGCTTTCTGCTCAAGCTGACTATTTGATTACAGGAGATGCTGATTATTCAGAAGCACAGTCGTTGATAGAGACTAAAATCATCTCTGTGGCTGAGTTTATTGATTTGTTTGACATCACCAAAGTGGATGGGTTATGAACTTGGCTTTTGTGAAGTAATATTTAGGCGTTGCACAGTGAGGAATGATTTGACATTTTTGATGAACAGAATTTGGGATTTGAGAATTGCCAGAATGATTAATATTAGGTTTTTTCGAGTCAAATTATCAACTAATTTTTGGCAATATCATTTCATAATGTGCAACCCCAACTCACTTATTAAATTATTAGCGGAACTTAAATACCAATAGGAATTTCAATGACAAATTCAGTATCCTTACCAAGTTGTGAATCACAACTTAATTTTCCCCCATGTTTGTCTTCCACAATTTGACGAGTGATCGGCAGTCCTAAACCTGTTCCTTTCCCCACTGCTTTAGTTGTAAATAGATGGTTAAATATTCGATTTTTTTACCTCTTCAGACATTCCACAACCATTATCTTGAATGCTAATTTTGACCAAAGATGAAAAGTAAGTATACTGTTTCAATATTATTCTTAGTCAGTTGTTTGAAACAGTCAGTCCCTTAGAAAATTAATTTTCAGGGATTTTTTTGATAGGTAATTAATAGTGATATTGGTCACGAAAGTTATTTATCTACTTCACTTTGTCATAAGTTATAACTCACCCTCCACAATACGGAAAAATCACTCTTTGCTCCAACTGTGAGTCACCACCATAACACCAAAAAATAGAGATGATAAAAGTGTAAAGTTCAGGGTAAATCTCATGCCTCAAAAAGTAAGTTTCATGCCTCAAATTAAATTACTCCCCGGCGCAATAAACGAAATTATGGTTTCTGTAGCTGACAAATGTCCTCTAACTCAATCAGACCGTTATGGCCTCATGGCTGCTATATTGGATGATTCCCTCAGTGAAGAAGACCGTCGCAGTGTTGATAGATTGTTACGTTCTGTTGCGAAAGGACGGGTGAAAGTAGCATAGAGTTGTCCATTCTGACTTATGTCCAATTTTTTCTGGCACTTCAGCAATTAACAATTAATAATTACCTCTAATTTTAAGATCGGCATATAATAAAAAGGTTACAAAATTCCTTCAAAAGAAGTTCAATAAAAAAAATCATGTCTACTGTCAGTTTAATCAGGACTAATTCCTATCAGATAAATGAATTAGAAAAATCTATAGAGGAACTTTTAGAACCATTAGGGGGAATTAATACCTTTGTCAAACCTGGCGATCGCGTCTTACTAAAACCAAATTTACTCACAGGTTCTCGCCCAACAAAAGAATGTGTAACGAGAAGAGAAATAGTTTACTGTGTAGCTAAAATTGTCAAAAAAGCAGGAGGAAAACCTTTTTTAGGCGACAGTCCAGCTTTCGGTAGTGCTCTAGGTGTTGCAAAAGCAAATGGTTATTTATCATTGCTCGAAGAATTTGACTTACCAATAGTTGAGTTTCATGGCAAACGTTACGACACAGTTAGTCAAGAGTTTAATCATTTGCTGTTAAGTAAAGAAGCAATGGCCGCAGATGTAATAATTAATTTACCTAAGCTTAAATCCCATGTTCAACTAACTATGACAATGGGAGTAAAAAACTTATTTGGTTGTGTCCCAGGAAAGATGAAAGCTTGGTGGCATTTAGAGGCAGGTAAAGATGCTCGCCGCTTTGGAAAAATGCTGGTAGAAACAGCAAAAACAATTAATCCAGATTTGACTATTATTGATAGTATTATCGCTCAAGAAGGTAATGGTCCTGTTGGTGGAGAACCTCGGGAATTAGGTATTTTAGGGGCTTCGACAGATGTGTTTGCTCTCGATCAAACATTTTTAGAAATTCTCAAAGTAAATCCGGCAGAAGTTCCAACAGTGGCAGTTGCTCAGGAAATGGGATTTTGTTCTGATTTAAATAAGGTTAATTTTCCATTATTACAACCTGCTGAATTGGAAGTAGAAAATTGGCAGTTACCAACAATTAAGAAACCTATTGATTTTGGAATTCCACGCATAGTTAGGTCTACTTTTAAACATCTATACGTTAAGTTTATTCAAGAACCAATGAATATTTAGGGTTTGCTGAAAAAGTCTTTTAGTAGGGGTAGGAGACAGGAGACAACCCACCCCTGACCCCTCCCAGGAGGGGAAAAATGGGAATGTAGAGGAGGTAGGAGGGGGGGGTTTGTCCCAAAATTGTTCTGCCCAACTCTTGCACAAAATGCTAGTTTTTTGAGCAATCTTTACCGAAAACAGGCGCACCCCTTTCAACCTAAAACAGCTAAAACCTTTATCTATCAATGCTTTGATATTTAATCAGCCAGCCCTATTTAGGGTTTGCGTATGGAAAGTCTTTTGGCAGGGGTAGGGAGTAGAGAGTAGTTAGGACGTAGAAGGAATGGAAATTACAGAGTCAGTGGCCAAAATAATAGTCAGAGTGATTTTTCGGCTTTTGCTGCCCGAAAATCTTCACTTTTTCACCATTACTTCTGAAAAGCTCATACTTTTTATTGTGATCATAAGTGGGGTGGGTATCCTACCTGCGGTGAAAATATCAGGAACGGGCAAGATGCTCATTACCGAATTATTAATAATTAAATAATTCTGGTTTAAAGCCTCCCCTTTTAAGGGGAAAAAGCGGTCGTTAGCGGAGCGCACCCGCTGGGTGGGATGGCGAGGAGACCTCGCCATATCCAATCGACCAAGAGAAAAGAAATAATATCTCCTTATATTCAATCAAGAGCGGTTTTAACCAGAGGTAATTATCAATTATCAATTATCAATTATCCATTAATGAAACTTCCATAAAACTATTAAAATCATCCCGCATTTATGCAACGCTAAATACCAATAGGAATTTCAATGACAAATTCAGTACCCTTACCCAGTTGTGAATCACAACTTAATTTTCCCCCATGTTTTTCTTCCACAATTTGACGAGCGATCGACAGTCCTAAACCTGTTCCTTTCCCCACTGCTTTAGTTGTAAATAGATGATTAAATATTCGATTTTTCACTTCTTCAGACATCCCACAACCATTATCTTGAATGCTAATTGTGACCATTTGAGTTGCATCGTCTAAATCTGTTTTTAAGATAATCTTATCGGGATTTTGCTTCATTTGTGCCATTGAACGTCCTTCGCTCATCTCATCAAACACATCAATAGCATTAGCAATAATATTCATAAACACTTGGTTTAACTGTCCGGGANACTACAAACTGATTCATTCTCAAGTATTACAGGATTGCATAAAACGGGTAAAACTTGCCTTTGATAGATGGTTTAAGGCAGACAAAAATGGACATAAATTAGGAAAACCAAGGTTTAAAGGAAAAGGTCGTTATCGTAGTTTTACTTATCCTCAAATCAAACAAGATTGCCTTGAAGAAAACAAGATTAATTTACCCAAAATAGGAACAGTAAAATTAATTCAACATCGACGATTACCAGATGGTTTTCAAATTAAAACTGCTACAATTAGCCGTAAAGCTGATGGGTATTATGTAACTTTATCTTTGGAGGATAAATCAGTTCCAGCTTTAACAACTCAAGTTGAACCTACATTAAAAAATACTCTGGGAATCGATATGGGGCTAAAGGAATTCTTAGTAACAAGTGAAGGAGAGTCTGTCCCCATCCCTCAATACTATCGCTCTTCTCAGCAGCGATTAAAAACTCTACAAAAACGCTTATCCCGTAAAAAGAAAGGAAGTAAAAGATGGTTAAAAGCTGTTAAAGCTGTAGCCAAACAACATAAAAAGGTCGCCGATCAACGTAAAGATTTCCACTTTAAAACAGCCAATGAATTGTTATCAAAAGCGGATGTTATTGCCCATGAAAACTTAAATATTAAAGGACTAGCAAAAACCCGATTAAGTAAATCAATTAATGATGCTGGATGGGGTCAATTCCTAACTATTTTGACTGTCAAAGCCGGAAATGCTGGACAGAAAACCGTAGCAGTGAACCCCAAAAATACTAGCCAAGATTGCTCAAACTGTGGGAAAAAAGTCCCGAAAGAATTATCCCAAAGAACTCATTCTTGTCCGCACTGCGGTACAGTAATAGACCGCGATGTAAACGCGGCGATAAATATAAAAAATAGGGCGGCAGGGCATTCCGTCCTTAAAGCTCGTGGAGTCCGACGGGGTACCGGGACTGCGAAACGAGAAGCCCACACTATAGCTTCTGCTTAGTGTGGGAGTATGTCACAATAGACCATCAAACAGTATTAGTAACTGAATATAATATTGAAGCAGGAGATACCTTAAAAGGATTAATTTTAGCTGAAATAGCTTATGGTTATGGAGTAGTGACAATATTATATCAAAAGCCACCAAATGAATCAAAATTAATGCCTTCAGATGATATTAAATTAGCCGTAGGCGATCGCCTAATTGTCTTAGCAACAATTAATGGTTTAAAAAGAATTGAAAATGGTGAAATAAAACAACCTACTTGGCAAATTATGATTGAATCTGCTCCATCAGAATATGCCATATTTCAAGGAGCAAATGAAATTGTTGGTATTTCTGGATGTAGCATTAATCAAGCTAGAGAATTAATGAATAATTTGCCAGGAATATTACCTAAACCACTTTATAAACATCAAGCTCAAAGATTACTTATAACTTTGAAAAAAGCTTTCGTAAAAGCGAGATTGATAATTAATAATTAATAATTAATAATTAATAATTAATAATTACCTCTTTCAAATTAGCTGATGAGTATTTTTATCATTAAAAATAATTTATAGCAATCAGGAATTAGTTGTGAGAATTTAGGTGTTCCTTAAAAGTAAAGGAATAAATTGATAATATGGCAATACAAAGCCAAATAAACACAACAACCCATAGAAATATTTCATTTGTAAAAGCTAGATTTATCTCAGTATAGAACCAATTTGGGAACCATTTAAAATCAGAATATAGCTCTGATAAGTTCATCTTTAACTGTAACGACTCTAATCATTTATTTTTAAGTTTTACCGAAAAATTGTGGTTTAAAACCTCCCCTTTTAAGGGGATAATAAATAAAAATTTTCCTTTCAGTCAATCCTCTTCTTTTCAAGGAGAGGTAATTGTTAATTATAGCAGTCGAAGCAAAGGTTAGGACAGATTAAAAGCTTAAAACTCAGACAACGCAAGGTTTTTCCTTCTTCCTTCTTTCTTCTTCCTTCTTTCTTCTGCCATATTCATTATTCATTATTAATTATTAATTGTTGAAATCTCGATCATTTTGCTAAATGCTCATCTTGTTGGTAATCTTCATTGTTGAGATGAACACGAAATTGACTTAACAAACTATAGACCAAAGGAGATAAAAGAATTCCCATCGCTATGACAAAAACCAAACCACTAAAGAGCGCATAAACAGAAGCAAATACTTTCGCGCTAGTAGTTGAGAGGGGACTAATTGGTCCCATACCACTAAGAATCATCGAAGCTTCTACTAGAGAATCTATCCAACTCAAACCCCCTGCCCAATGATAGCCAATAATGCCCATCATAAGTCCCAGAGAGATAAAAATTGCAGACAGACCCAGATAGCTGAGAAACTTCCACAGAAAGAGAAAAATTGACCTTGTTCGCTCTGATGAAGTCCAAGTGTTCGGTTCTTGAATCACATTTAAACCAGAGGAACGGATGAGAAATATTATAATTACTAAAATTAATAGTCCATATATGAGCATATTTCTAAAATCCACTTCACGGTTATCTTAATATATAGGGCTAAAACAAGAGAAACTACTGTAAGCGTGCCCACCAATTTTGTCATCCTTTTATGGTAAACTTTTTAAGTCCTTAGTTTCGAGCATTGCATAGTCCAAAACCTTGAGTAGAATGAGGCTAACTATAACTAATATGCAGCGTGAGTTGTTGTAAAACTCATTATGAGTAGGATATATTTGCATATTTTTTAATAACTGTTTTTAAGTTAAGTTACTGATTAAATTTATGGTTAAAACTATTCAATCTCAAGAAATTACTCTCCGCTATTTGGTTGATAATTTCGGTTTGCAGTTAGTCAGAGACGAGCAATTTTTTCGAGAATGGCAAGATGATTTGCCAGAGATTAGTGACTGGGAAAAAGAACTACTTAATCAAGTTCAAGAGGGATATTTTAATTTATTACAAAATCCACCTTTTTTAGAAGATATTGTCAGAATGGCAATAGTCGATCCTATTTTATTTATTGGGAAATTTTTTCTCTATCCTTATCACATTCGTTCTGAAAATCCTATTAATTTAGAACTAGCAGATAAAGAGGTGATTATTAGAGGTCGAATTGATGCTCTTGTTATGAAAGAGCAGTTATGGATGATGGTTATTGAGTCTAAAAGAGCCGAGTTTTCTATAGAAGCTGGTCTGGCTCAATTATTAACTTATCTAATAGCTAGTTCCTATCCTGAACATCCTAATTATGGTTTAATTGTGACCGAAGAAATAAGGTCTCAAGCCTCTTATTTCAAGGGGATAAAAAGCGGTTGAGGGATGGCGAGGTTTCCTCGCCATATCCAATCAACCAAGAAAAGAAAATTTCCTATTTCAAGCCTCCTTATTGCAGAGGTACTGATAACTGATAACTGATAACTGATAACTGAAATGACGGGTGGCAGTTTCATTTTTGTGAAGTTAATCAAGACAGAAGTTCCTCAATATGCTACGTCAAAAATGTTTGCTATTCGTAATCCGGGTAATGAACTTTTTGATGTTCTTAGTATTCTTAAACGTTTGAGTAAAATAGTTATTAATAGACATCTCCAGAAAAGAGAGAACAGGGAACATGAAACTTGGAATAGTGAGGAATAATTGATAATTTATCGATAATAATTGATTTTATTTTTAATTTTTAAAAGAGACGCTTTAAACCTTAATTATTCGGTAATTGTTAATTAGGGTTTGCTGAAAAAGTCTGATGGTGATGGTAGTCAACAGGCAACAGGCAAAAGTTTAGGGTATCTGCTACGGCAAAATTTTCGGCATTGTCAGGGAAAAATATTAGCATTTTGAGACTAATTGAGCCAAAAACCTTGCACTTTTGTCAGAATAAAAAACCCTGGAAGGCAGAACTGGCATTGATTATAATTTTATTCAGCAAGCCCTAATTATTAATTATTAATTATTAATTATTAATTATTAATTATTAATTGTTGAACCATGTCTACCGATAATCGTAAACAAGTCCGCAAAGTTTTAATCATAACTTTACTACTAAATTTATTAGTGATGTTAATCAAAGCAGGAATAGCATTTTGGACAGGTTCTCTGAGTCTATTTGCTGATGCTTTGCACAGTGTTACTGACAGTGCTAATAACATTTTAGGGTTAGTCACAAATCATCTTGCCTCCCCTAAACCAGACCGACAATATCCATACGGACATCAAAAATTTGATGCTATTGGCGCTTTAGGTATTGCTGCTTTCCTTGGTATTGCTTGTTTTGAAATTCTCAGTGCAGCAATACAACAAATAGTGGGGGGTAGTCAAGAGGTAAATATTTCCCCACCTGCGCTATGGATATTATTAATTGTGCTTGGGATTAATATTTTTGTGGCATTTTATGAACGTCGGGTAGGACAAAAAATCGGTAGTAGTATTTTAATTGCCGACTCCCACCACACCATGAGCGATATCTGGGTTACAGTAATTGTTATAGCTGGATTAATTGGTATTTGGCAAGGAAATATCTGGAATTTACCTATTTTCCGTTGGTTAGACGTGGTTTTAGCTTTTCCCGTCGCTCTTTTAGTGTTTCGGAGTGCTTGGGAAGTTTTGAAAGAAAATTTGCCTTGGTTGGTAGACTATATGGCAGTTGCACCAGAAGCTATTCATGCGATCGCCATGGAAGTTCGGGGAGTAGTAAATTGTCATGATATTGCTTCTCGTGGAATTATCGGTCGTCAGGTATTTATTGAAATGCACCTGATTGTTAATTCAAATGATATAGAAACTGCTCATCAAATTACCGAAAAAGTAGAAGCGCGTCTACAAGAAAGGTTTTATCCTGCCAGAATTATGATTCACGTTGAACCCCCTGCTTATAAATCAGAACATATTTCTTATGAAAGGGAGTAGGGAGATGGGGAGATGGGGAGATAGGGAGATGGGGAGATGAGGAGATGGGGAGATGGGGAGATGGGAACCCACCCCTAACCCCTCCCAGGAGGGGGATGTAGAAAAAGATTTGGCAATGGCGCTCAGATGGAACATTTTTTTATATTGAACCCGAGCAAATTTGATATTATTTTTCCTTTTAAGATTTTCCAGAATAGGTAAAGTTTTCCACAGTTAAACTACAGTTTTCCACAGAATTTTCCACAAAGATTAAGGTTAAGTTAAAGTCTAAAACATCAATTATTTAAGATTCACTAATATTTTTCTTTGAGGAGTATGAACAACAGTTATCGTCTAGACAAATTTATATTTATGCAAAGTGCGTAAATATTCCATAGAATTGATCGACCGCAATCAATACATCAAGTTTCCGAGTTTGCTGGGTAACTTCACAGATGCTTTTTTAGAAGTTTATTATGAATCAGATCCGGAACCGGTGATTATTATAGATAATGTTGACTTCGATCCTACGACTCAGGTCGGAGATTCGCGAGCGATTAGATGGTCGCACACTAGCACGAACCCCCAGACCAAGCAACTTGTTGCCACGCCCGAACCCAGTCTGATCTTAGGTTTTATCACACTAGGTGGTTTAATGCTAGGCAGCAAAAGAAAAACTAAAGGCTAAAAAGTGCGAGAAGAAGGAGTCAGGAGACAGGAGTTAGGAGTCAGAATGAAGAAAGAATTTGCTAAAAAGTTGTAGGTTAGGCTTCGTTCCTCAACCTAACACTCGAACTGTCGAAGTTGGTTTGAACAAAGTAGCTTTAAAGCGAAAAACCCTGGTTGTGTTGGGTTGCGCTTTCGCTTAACCCAACCTACAGTACAATATTATTCCCACTCAATAGTTGTAGGTTGGGTTGAGGTACGAAACCCAACATCCTCAAATCGTCGAGGTTGGTTTGATCAAGGTAGCTTGAAAGCAAAATTTAACCTTCGTTGTGTTGGGTTGCACTTTCGCTTAACCCAACCTACGGTAGAATATTACTCCCACTCAATAGTTCCAGGAGGCTTAGAAGTAATGTCATACACCACTCGGTTAACACCTTTCACCTCATTCACAATACGGTTAGAAATAGTCTCCAACAAATCGTAAGGTGCGCGAGACCAATCAGCAGTCATCCCATCCTCACTAGAAACAAACCGCAACACAATTGGGTAAGCATAAGTCCGTTGGTCTCCCATCACCCCAACACTACGAATAGGTAACAACACAGCAAAAGCTTGCCAAAAATCGTGATACATTCCCTGCTGTTCAATTTCATCACGCACAACAAAGTCAGCATCCCGCAAAATTTTCAACCGTTCATCCGTAACTTCCCCTAATATGCGAATTGCTAACCCTGGACCGGGAAAAGGATGTCGTCGCACAATTTTTTCTGGTAAACCGATGGAGCGACCTACTTTTCTAACTTCATCCTTAAATAGCTTGCGCAACGGTTCGACCAACTTAAATCTTAAATCTTTCGGCAAACCGCCAACATTGTGATGACTCTTAATTTTAACTGCCACCCGCTCCCCTGTCTTAGGGTCAACGTTGGTGTCAGCAGATTCAATCACATCTGGATAAAGAGTACCTTGAGCAAGATAATCAAAAGGTCCTAAACGTTTTGACTCTTCTTCAAATACCTGGATAAATTCATGGCCAATTAACTTACGTTTTTGCTCTGGGTCTGTAACTCCTTTGAGTTTACCTAAGAAGCGCTCCCGCGCATTTACATACTCAACTGATATATGAAAAGATTCCTGAAATATTTGTACCAAGTTTTCTGGTTCATACTTCCGCATGAAACCTTGGTCAATAAACATACAAGTTAATTTATCCCCGATCGCTCGATGCAGCAAAAATGCTAAAGTTGAAGAGTCAACACCTCCAGACAATGCTAATAATACTCGTTTGTCCCCTACCTTAGCTCTAATTTCTCGAACTGCTTCTTCTACAAAAGCTTCTGTAGTCCAAGTTGGCTCACATTTACAAATATGGTACACAAAATTCCGAATCAACGCTTGACCACCAAGGGAATGAACTACCTCTGGGTGAAACTGAGTCCCATAGAGCTTTTTCTCATGGTGAGCGATCGCTGCACAGGGAGTATTATCCGTATGAGCTAAGACTTCAAAACCAGAAGGCATTTTCGCCACAGAATCTCCATGACTCATCCACATAGTTGTGCCTTCTTCCACATTAGTCAGTAAATCTGTGGGGTCATCTATAGATAAAGATGCTTTACCATATTCAGCTAATTTAGCACGTTTAACTTCACCCCCTAATTGCTGTACCATCAACTGCATACCGTAGCACACGCCCAAAATTGGTATTCCCAACTGCCAAATTTCGGGGTCGCACTGAGGTGCCACTTGGTCGTAAACTGAGTTCGGACCTCCGGAAAGAATAATTCCCTTGGGATTGAGAGTTGCCAGTTTTTCAGCAGTTGTCCGATAAGAAATTACTTCTGAGTATACTTGAGTTTCGCGAATCCGGCGGGCAATTAGTTCTGAATATTGAGAACCGAAGTCCAGAATCACAATCATCTGACGATTAAACTGAGTGGAGAAATTAGAAATTTCTTCTGTCTGTCTTGTTAGAGTCACGGTTAATATGCTATAATATTCTACTTGTGAGGTTGATTTTCCTGAGTTTTAAGTTTTCGGGCCGAGCTTATAAGCTATAAAAATATGTTTTTTTTGTGAGGAAAATTTGTTTCTCCACACTTTATTGTTTGAAACTAAACTTTTCCTACTGCCACAAAACCTTTGATACTTGGATTGCTAATAAGCTAACAACTGACAGGCTAAGTTGTTTAATGAGCAATAGGGATCGTTTTCCTACCGAATTATTCATCAAGGCTAAGTTATATTAAAAATGTTTTGGTATTCTGACTAGGGAATGATAATCTGCTTCTAAACCAGTTACTCACTCTAGCTAGTTATGAAATTTACCAATTCCGTTTTTTAATTTTCCCCCACCCCTCATCCACTATTGTTGATTTCTCCTAAAATACCCTAACTCTAGCGAAGGGTATTCTTAATAGAATAACAAATTTGTGCAAAAAGTGTATCAGCAACTTCTGTTTTTAGGAAGATTTGGCGATCGCGGTCAAATAACATCGAGCCTACTTGGACCTGTTTTTGACTATGATTAAAAATATAAGCTTGACTACGTTGCTCTATACGGTAGGCGATCGCCCCATAGACCAGACCTACCCAATTCTTTTCATTCTCTTTATCTAAACTCCGCAGCAGTTTCAAAGCATCCTCGGCAGTAGTACAAGCAAAAATTTCTTGTAGTACAGAAGTGGACAAACCTATATTTGCACAGTGAGCTGTTAAAATTTCTAATCGTCCGTCAGCTAGATGGTGGTGAGTATGAAAAATTCCACCAGCCAATTTAATTAATTTGCCATGATAGCCTAACAATAAAATAGACTCCACTCCAGCAACAGCAGCAGCTACTAACATTGGGCCTAACCAGTTAGCTGTTTTAATAGTCTGCTGTGGTGGTATCCCCATTTTCCTAGCTAGGTCTAAACCATTTTCTCCCACACAAAACACCAAACAACTAAACTTTGCTGCCTTTTGTTGTAACTCCTCCCGATAAGCATCAAGTTGTCCAGGTACACTCAAAGGTTGAGAAATTCCTGTAGTGCCCAACAAAGAAAGTCCTTCAACTATGCCAAAAGCTGAATTAGAAGTCCGAGTTGCTAGTTGACGTCCCTCCGGTAAGATAATTGTCACTTTAATTTGTTCATTAAAATTTAACAGAGGTTTCAAATTTTCTTGTAGCAGTCGTCGTGCATAACTATAGATAGCTGCTTCCCCATTACTAATATTATGTCCCACTCCAGCGCCACCCAAAATCACAATTTGTTCTGAAGCGTCACTTATAGAAAATTCCCCTAATTCTACCATTGCCCACACAGGAGTATTGCGAGTTAGATCGAGATTATCACCGGGATCGGAGTGAGTAATAGCTAAAGCAGTATTAGTTTTTAGCAAGACCAACTGTTGTATGGGAATATCTACAATTTTTGCTGGTTCAATTAAATCTATTGATACAGTAGACAAAGATGGGACATCTTGACGTAGGCAGTGGAGGGCAGCTACTGCACTTGCACAAGCAAAGACGGGAAGAGTATACCCAGAGCGAGGTTCAGGAGTTATCATAGTGAACTAAGATAATTTTCTTATTATACTATTACTGGAAAAAATTGTTGCTATTAGGCTTAGATGGGAAAAAAAGACTGGTCAAAATATCCTGGTCGTTTAGTCAAAAGTTATGCAGGTTTACCAGGGGTAGGTCTAACAATAAGTGGTTTTTTACTTGGTGCAGCTGCACTTATACCAGGAGTTAATATTGCCGGAAGTATTATTCTCGGAATAGGAGCAGGTATTGGAGGAGTATCTATTCTTGGGGGTGCTATTTCGGCAATTCCTCAAGAGTTTCGTGAAGCAGTACAATTAGTAGGAAAATATGAAACTTTAGATAGTCTTGCAGATATCGATCCACCACTTTATAAAATTGGTATTGTTGGGATAAGTAGATCGGGTAAAAGCACTTTAACTAAATCCTTTTGCCGAATACCTGAAGAGAAAAGAGAAGAGGGAAAAACAGAAGGAAAAACGACTGAACTTTATGTGTATATTTATGGACTTTTCTTATCTCCAAAAGAAGGCGATACAGTCAATAATACAAAATTTTTGGGATTTATTGACGGTGATGGAGCAGCTTATTATCAACAATTAAAAATAGCTCAAGAATCAGATTTTCTTTGTGTTGTTGTGGATCATAATTCTATAGGTAAAGAATCTCATAAAAATCGGAATATTGCTCAGATAGATAAAGATAGATTGACAAAGCATGAAGAATTTCTTGATCAGATATATCAACACTTAAAGAATCAAAGAAAAGAAAATCCTCTTTCACGCATTCATTTTCTGCTCAATAAGAAAGATTTTTGGAACAAGAATGGTTCACAAAGTAGCAATGAGCTGGAGAGCTGGTTTGAAACTCATATTAATAAATGGCGCGATACAGCTCTATTTACAAAATCAATATCTTTTGATTATCACTCTAATCAAGAAGTAGAATATATCCAAAAATTTGAAAGCGAGATATTAAATGCACTTACTGCAGAAGATGCCTAAAGAAAACCCAATATTTCCCATCGTAATTGAAAATTCTCCGATTGATTTTATTTTAATTGGATTAAAAGAAGATGATTTATGTGTTTTAGTAAAAAATGATAAATTGACTATTGATTTTATTGGTGAATATATAGCTAGATACGAAAATAGAGAAAAACCGCAACCAACTACTTGGTGGAATTCTTTGCTCAAATTACTTCATATTTTATCTTCTGCAAAAGTTTATTGCATCAAAAGTTATGCTATAGAAAATCTACTGAATAAAAATGATGAAAGAAGTATAAACTATATATTTTGTTGGCGGGGTCGCTGTCGGAAAAAAGATATTTATTCTGTCAAAGAAATTTTAAATTTGCAGATACAAAGTATACAGTTATCTCTGATAAATAATGATAAAGAAAAGTTGATTTGGCATCTTGCGCCAATAATTTATAAATGCACGCAAATAGAAAATACTAATTTTTTATACAACATTTTCTAAATGATAATTATGGAGGAGTCAGGAGTCAGGAGTTATGTTAAATCCGGTAGCATTAGTGTAATTAGGGTTTGCTGAAAAAGTCTTATGGGCAAGGGTAGGAGACAGGAGACAACCCACCCGCGGGCCCCGACCGTGGAGGGGAAGGCAGGAGAAATGGGAATTATAGAGGAGGTAGGAGGAAGAATAATCCCTTGATTATTCTGCGCAACTATGAGCCTAAAATGCGCTCTTTTTTGAACCATTATGACCATTAAGCTTGGACTTTTTTTTACTAAAAAATGCGCTCAACCTTTATATTTCAGTGCTTTTAGATTTAATCAGCAAACCCTAATTAGATAGGGAGATGGGGGACCCACCCGCGGGTCCCTTCCAGGAGGGGAATGTGGGAATATTGAGAAATATTTGGTAATGGTTGAAGATGGAAAATTTTTTTATACCGAATTAAACGGATTTGATATCAATAAGGAATAAGAAGGAAGAAGAGAAGAAAGTTTTTGTTTAGCTAGTGCACAATTTTCCTATCGGAATGTTACCGCAAACGTTAACGCTTTCAGCCCAGAATGCTTTTCATATCACGCAGTTAAATGCAAACGCGTAATATCATGTTCGGATAATCAATAGACATCTACAGAAAAGAGGGAGTAGGCAGTAGGGAACCCACCCCTACCCCTCCCCCTCCCAGGAGGGGAAAGAATTGATATATCTAGTGTGATAATTGATTTTATTTTTTATGATCACGCCTATGTCTAGTGATAATAAAACTTTATCCCTTATTCCTTCTTCGTTCTTCCTTACTTCAATTATTTTGTCTCCTGCTTTTTCAATTTCACAAATACATCATAATTAGTTGTACGATTACTACTTACAATAGATGTAACTCCAATAGACTCCATACCATCTATCCAAACTTTTTGATTTGGAGGTAGTTGCGGAATAGAAAGATTTTGAGGATTGAAACTGCCACTAATATCAAGGAAAAAATTACCGTTAAAAGATTCTGACTCTGGAGGTAAACTTTTTTGTAACACTGCACTTTCAGCCATAGAAGTTGTTGGCGCGGGTAAAATTTGATTCTCTACAGACCCTCCTAATGTAAAAAATGCCACATTCCCATTCAACCAACCACGAACTACCGTAAAACCACCAAATGGTGAGGTCCACTTAACAACAGATTCTCCACTAGCAACAGCTTCACCTACTTGAAATTCTTGGTTTTTCATTGCCTCATCCAACTTTTTCAGTGACTCCTCCGCAGCACGGCGATCGCTTGCTTTGACCATAAACACAAACCCCGCAGCAAATTTATTTAACTCATCCTTACTTTTAGGGATAGGTAGCAAAGACAAAGAATATTCTCCTGCCATCCATTTGAGAAAATCTTCATCTAAATTCATATTAGTTGTATTCTTCACAGCTTTACGCAATGTATCTGGGTTAATAGGAGCTACTGGGTTAGCTGCTGCATTTTTGACATAATCAGACCACATTTTCTGTAAATTACTGCCAGATACCATCATCAAAGCATTTCCCGGAATTCGATTTAACATTTCCATAGCTCTGTTTTCCACGGCAAACTTTTTCTGACTATTAGGTTTTAGCCAAGAAATAGCCTTTAAACTTATACCTTCAGGAACTAAATTTACACTAGCTGCCACTCCCTGGTTATCCTCAAGTTGTTTGAGATTTTCCTCAGAAACAGGAGTAATAGACTTACTAGAACTATAAGCAGCAGCAACAGGAATATTCACATATACTAAACCAAAGGGTGAAGAGGTTTCCAATTTATCGATCGCCTCTGTATAACCAGGCACTTTTGCCAGAGACTCGTCTCCTTTATAAATATCGATCGCCTGATTTATTGAAGTCTGGGAGTCAGCAATTACTAAATACTGATTCCCCAATGCTGCAGCAGAAATATCTTGTTTGGGCACTCCTTCCGTTTCTGTAATTTCAATACCTCTATAAGTACGTTTAACTAATTGACCTTTTTCCAGAGAGCGTGGTTGGTCTAAAATTTGTTTGGCCTTGACTGGATCGGCGATCGGCAAGACCACCACAGTTGCTTGTTGAGCTGGAGGTGGTGGAGGAGAGTCGGGAGTAGTAGAGTTAGCGGGTTCTAGAGTTTGCTTGCGCAATAAAGCAATCATTATTTCCTCCCCTACCCAAGGTTGAATATCTCGTTGATAGTTATAACCATAAGTCGTGAGGAAACGATCGCGCAATTGCCCCAATAGATTTTTAAAAGCAGTTTGAGATTCTGGAGTGCCAAACTGTTGTAGTTTTTCCCATTGACTGGGGTCACTAGAGACAGAAATAGTCATCATTGCATCCTTAGGCACAACCTCAGCACCTACTGGCAAATTATCTGCTGTTTCTTTGGAAGCTATTATAATGTAGCCAGCGACACTACCAATAATCATTAATACGGTTGCACCTAGTAGGGTTAAGGGTAAAGTTTTATCTTGTTTTTTCATTATTAATTAATGGGAATAGGGAGTAGGGAGTAGGGAGTAGGAATTGGCAATAAATATAATTTCGGCGTTGCATAAATGCGCTTGGGATTTTAATAGTTTTGTGGAACGGGCAAGATGCCCATTCCTGATATTTTCCTGTTCCTGCCCTCAGCAATGCCATAATTTCAGATGGTATTATAAGTATTTAAGGATATAATTTGCTATAAGTTCTGAATTATATCAGGACTTACCCATAAACGCTACGCTATTGGTAGTGGCGTGACACGCCTAAAATAGTGCATTTGACTTTTGACTTAAAATACTTCTAACTTATGACTTATGACTTATTAATTTTGACTTTTGACTAAGAATATAGGTCGGTAAAACTATCGCGGGCAAGACTAGGTCGGTAAAACTATCGCGGGCAAGATGTCCGCACTACAAAAATTTTATTACCCGGACTTACGCACAGACACTAAATCCAATGAGAGCGTTAGCGGAGCTTGGCGGAACACCAATGCCATTCGCCCCTACAGATGGTGGTTTAACAGTCAATTTGCGTAAGTCCTGACTGAATCTCCTAACTTCTAACTTTTAACTTTTAATATCATGTCTGGTAGCATCGGTCTTGTATAGAGAAGGTAAGGAAGACCGAAGTTGAAAGAAGGAAGAAGCTTTAATATCATGTTCGGTTGAATACTTACACTTTGGAGGAAGGAAGGCAGAAGGCAGCGGGAGCTGGAGGCTGAAGGGAAGAAAGGGTTAAAAGGGATAAAGTTTTTTTATAACTGACCCGTCCGTTAGCGCAGCTCCCCTGGAAGGGGAACATGATATAAGAGAAGGAAAAACCTTATATGTATAGCGCTAGATATTTCCCCAACTTTATACACGCTCCGATACCAACGGACATGATATCATGTCCGGTAGCATCGGTATTGTATAGCAAAGGTAGGCAACAGGCAACAGCTCCGGAAAGCAACAGGCAGGAAGGCTTAAGAGCAAGAAAAAAATTTAAATTTCCTGTAGATATTCACGCTAACTTTTACACAAACGATATCAACGGACATGATATGACGAGTTCTTTACCACCGTTGACGATTTTGCCTAGAAAGTTTTTAGCACCGACAATCGGCAGTTTAAAAATATCTAGTGCAGGATGGCGGAAATAACTAACCAGTTAAAAAAGGTTCAAAAGCTTGTAACATAACCTTTCTTCCCTTCTGCCTTTCGGTGCGGAATGCTGCGCAAACAGCATAGCTGCCTTCTGCCTTTTTGCACTAGAATGTCCGAAGCTACTTTTTTGAAATAATCCTGATCCAATTCTTGCCCATAGATTAAGGTACTTGATCAGGTCGCAGTATTTATAGCAATGTGCACTGGCATATTTACAAATTACAAGAACTGTCCAATAGCTAAAAGTCTTACAATATCGGTTTTTTATTCCCCCTTCCGGAGCTGTTGCTTTCCGGAGCTGTTGCCTGCGCACAGCGCTATATGATCATGCAGAACCCACTCAAAAACAGTATAATCAATGTTAGTAATACCAAATTCAAAAAAGATCGCTACAGTATTAGCCTCAAAACTCCTACCAACAAAATAAAGGACTTTTATTAATGGATAATTGATAATGGATAATTGATAATTACCTCGGGTTTTAACCGTTACGGAATTGAATATAAGGAAATATTATTTCTTCTCTTGGTCGATGGTCGGACAGCTCCGAGACCTCGCCATCTCTCGACCGCTTTTTTCCCCTTAAAAGGGGAGGCTTCAAGGCGCGAATTATTTAATTATTAATTAGTTAATTATTCGGTAACAGTATTTTTTGAAAATGGTATAAGTAGTTTCACGTTCTTCTGCTAAAATGTTGCCAGAAAATCTGACAACATTTTTCAATACCTTAGAGCTGATTTATAAAGTAAATATTAAGAAGATAAATGCTTTACAGTTAAGGGTTCGACACTATCTAAGCCCCTAGGGCATAATTTTCCGCCAACCCATGCTAGAAAGGAGTTTTAACTCAGTTTATAAATCAGCTCTAAAACTTATTTTGTCTTTAAATATTAATGGCTAAAATGAAATTTAAAATATTAATAACAACCCTATTATTTTCACTAGCTTTTGCTACACCCGTAGTGGCATATACAAAGTGGCAAGTACGAATTTTAAAACGTTCAAATGAATGTTTTTTCTGCAACCTTTCCGATATAAATCTCAGTGATTCTAATTATAAAAAAATGAACGTGACTGGTTCTGTACTACAAAATGCTAACTTCTCTGGCACAAATCTCGAAGAAGCCAATTTTACCAACACAGACTTAACAGGGTCAAAATTCGAGAGCGCCAACTTACAAGAAGCCAACTTACAAAGGTCTATCCTCAAATCTACTAACTTTTGGGGGGCAAATCTTCAAGAGGCCAATTTACGCGGAGCAGACCTCACAGAAGCCATTTTTTGGAATGCCGATTTAAGAGGAGCAGATTTGCGGGACACTGATATTAGTAATGCTAGCTTCATCGATGCCCAGCTCAACGGTGCAATCTTACCTGATGGCAGCGTATATCAATACAAATAGGCGTTAACTACCTCAACTTGCTACTCAGCAGATTTTTTTGAGATGCCTTCGTTTGTGGATCATTCCGGAACGGAAAGGAGATTTCAACTCCTCCAAGGGCCATCCGGCTGCCCAGAAGCCGGAGATTTTTACCCAGAGCTATCAAAGCTGAAGCGCTAAAAGCTGATAGCTAGTTAACTTTTGTACTCTTTACCCTTACAATCTTAAAACATTGTAAATATTTTCAATTTTAGCTCACCCTTTTATTAATTACCCTTAAAAACTATGGCTATTGGCTACCTCGCCTTTGTTCTTCATGCCCATCTACCTTTTGTCAGACATCCAGAAAGTGATTATGTCCTAGAAGAAGAGTGGCTCTTTGAAGCAATAACCGAAACTTATGTCCCCCTGATACAAATGTTTGAGGGATTAAAACGAGATGGTGTGGACTTTAAAATTACTATGAGTCTCACACCACCTTTGGTGTCTATGCTACGAGACCCACTATTACAAGAACGCTATGAACATCACTTAAGCTTACTTGAAGAATTAGTAGAAAAAGAATATGACCACAATCTCCATAACGGTCATATCCGCTACCTTGCAGAACATTACGCTACTCACTTCAATAATGTTCGAGAACTCTGGGAACGTTACGACTGCGACTTAATTTCTGCATTTAAACAGTTTCAAGACAGCAATAACCTAGAAATTATTACCTGTGGAGCTACTCATGGTTACTTTCCACTGATGAAAATGTATCCGGAGGCAGTCTGGGCACAAATAGAAGTTGCTTGTCAAGATTATGAGGCAAATTTTGGCCGTCGTCCCAGAGGAATTTGGGTGCCAGAATGTGCCTATTATGAGGGTCTAGAGCGAATGTTGGCGGATGCTGGTATACGTTACTTTTTAACAGATAGCCACGGCGTACTCTATGCTCGACCACGGCCCAGATTTGGTAGTTATGCTCCTATCTTTACAGAAACAGGAGTGGCTGTTTTTTCTAGAGACCATGAATCTTCTCAACAGGTTTGGTCTTCCCAAGTAGGGTATCCAGGAGACTCAGAGTATCGAGAATTTTATAAAGATTTAGGTTGGGAAGCAGAATATGAATATATTAAACCTTATATTATGCCTAATGGCCAGAGGAAGAATACTGGTATTAAATATCACAAAATTACAGGTCGTGGCTTGGGATTAGGAGATAAACAACTTTACGACCCATACTGGGCCAGGGAAAAAGCTGCGGAACACGCTGGCAATTTTATGTTTAATCGGGAACGCCAAGTTGAGCATCTATATCATATTATGGAGCAACTCCCGATTATTGTTTCTCCCTACGATGCTGAGTTGTTTGGTCACTGGTGGTATGAAGGACCTTGGTTTTTGGATTTCCTCTTCCGTAAAACTTGGTATGACCAAAGTACCTATCGGATGATTCATTTAGCAGATTATTTGCAGAAACACCCAGAACATCAAGTTTGTCTTCCAGCACAGTCTAGTTGGGGATATAAGGGTTTCCATGAATATTGGCTCAATAATACTAACTCTTGGATTTATCCTCATCTACATACTACTACAGAGCGAATGATTGAGTTGGGTGGACGAACACCAGCAGATGAGTTGGAGTTGCGGGCGTTAAATCAGGCGGCCAGAGAACTTTTGCTGGCTCAATCTTCTGATTGGGCTTTTATTATGAGTACGGGTACTATGGTTTCTTATGCTGTGCGAAGAACAAGATCCCATTTGATGCGTTTTAATAAGTTGTATGAAGAGATTCGACAGGGAAAGATTGACTCAGGTTGGTTGGAAAAGCTGGAGGCGATCGACAATATTTTTCCTCAAATCAACTATCGAGTGTACAAACCGCTTTTTCAGTAGTCAATAGGGAGTAGGGGAGTAGGGGAGTAGGGGAGTGGGGGAGTAGGGGAGTAGGGGAGATAAAGACACTTAGAATTGACATCCTCCCGACGCTGCTCTCACGAGACAGCGCGGGATTCCCTAGCATTACTGTTAGGGACTTTCTGCTTCAATGCACCCGCCTTCAAGGATTTACTCCCCTCTGGTCTTACAGTCGCTCCACAGACTGACACTGCTAGTCCCGCAGCCAAAATATTTATACTTGCATTGATGTCCCGGTCATGGTGAGATGCACACTCTGGACAATCCCACTCTCTAATGTTTAATGGTAATTTTTCCACTATGTGCCCACAACTAGAGCAACGTTTAGAACTAGGGAAATATCTATCAATTTTGATTAACGAAGGGCCATACCAATCAGCCTTATATTCTAATTGCCTCACTAATTCTCCCCAGTTCGCATCACTACCCACCCCTCTTACTCCCCTCCCGGGAGGGGATGGGGGTGGGTTGTGATTCTTGACCATGTTTTTAACTGCTAAGTCCTCAACTACAATAGTTTGATTTTCTCTAATTAGTCGAGTGGGCGCGCTTATGGGCATAGTCAAGCCTTGAATCTTTGATTTTTGCGTGTATTCTAGCTACCTTGAGCCTAGCTTTTTGATAGTTATTTGAACCTTTAGTTTTACGAGAAAGTGATTTTTGGGCTAACCTCAGTTTTTTGTGTAACTTGTAATGATTCTTTGGGTTAACAAATTTTTCTCCTTCACTGGTTGTTAATAGACTGGTAATTCCGCGCGTCAATACCTATTTGTTTGGTGACTGACTTGAGACTCAAATTTCTGGTATCATTGACTCTCAAAGATACATACCACCTACCACTTGAGTCCAGCTTGACTGTAATTGTGCTCGGTACACAACCTGGTGGTAGTTGCCTACTCCATCTAATAGCTAACGGTGATCAACATTTAGCTAAATAGACTTGACCGTCTTTCCACTTAAATGCAGACTTTGTAAATTCAGCACTACCGCCATTGCGCTTTTTCTTAAAGTTAGGATACTTAGTACGTCCACTAAAAAAGTTAGTGTTTGCGCAGCATTCCGAAGGAAAAGCTGTTTGTAGATGTCTCAAGCCTTGCTGTAATGGTACACTGCTTACTTCTTTTAGGAAATCTAAATCTTCCTGTTTTTTCCAGTGAGTCAGCATAGCTGAAGTTTGCTTGTAACTCACTCTTTGCTTGTGTTCATACCAAGCTTGAGTTCTCGCTGCTAAAGCTTTGTTGTAGATTAAACGCACACAACCCAAAGTCCTGCGCAACAGATTTTCCTGTTCAGGAGTTGGGTAGAATCTAAATTTGTACGCTTTTTCGACCATCTACTGTTTATTTGTCAATATTTACACTGTAGCATATTATATGTGAAACCACAACATTCATTGGTTTTCATCCCGACGCTCCCCTTCGGGAGAGCGCGGGTCAAGGGCCAACGTTGAGATAAAAATAAGAGTGCACCATTTTAGATGAAACAGTCCAGTAGTGGCGTGACACAGCTAAAAATGTGCATTAGAAAATGGGGGGGTGGGGGATTGAGATGAGGGAGTGGTGAGGTGATTATCAAAAATGCTAATGCACTATTTTAGGCGTGTCAGTCTAGTAGTGGACCGTTTCATCTAAAACTGTGCATTAGATTTGTCATTGCGAACGACAGTGAAGCAATCTCAGACCAATTTCCTATTGCACCATTTAAGGTGAAACAGTCCAGTAGAATGTGTTAGCGGTAGCGTAACGCACCAACCCTACATATATTGTCAGTGAGTAAGTCTTGATGGTATTAGATGATGTCCGGATAATAGCGTGACAAAAAAACTTACTCCCTTCTAACCTTTTCTTTCTGCCTTCTGACTTCTGCCTTACTTCCTGCAAAGTGTAAGTATTCAACCAGACATGATATGACTATGGTTTTTCAACCGGACAGGATCTAAATTGCGCCAAAACGCTACATACATCAAGCTAAAACTATAGTGCCACACTACATATAGTGTTTAAAAATAAAAATATAAATATTTGTAAATAATTAGTATTTTGTAGCAACAGTTACAGATTTTTTAGTTAATATAAAAATGTAAGGGGAAAAAGCTTCCCAAACATAAGTTAAATAATCAGGGGAGAAAATCTAAAGATGTTTACTGAACCTCAAGCTCGTTCTTTAATGGTACGTCACCACCACCTGGTAAAAAATCGTCAACAGTCAATGCTCAACCGCACCGTAACAGAAGTGGGCTTAGAAAATAGTAACTATTGGGGCCACATTCAAGGAAAAGTACAGCCTAGCTTTAGGAAAAATTATGAGCGTGGTCATGCTTCGATGAGCTAATTTATTTTCTTTCTTGCCATCATCATTAATCTTTAACAAATAACAGTTAATTAAACAGAAACAGGAGAATTAAAAATATGTATGTAGAAAATCAAGCTCGTGCTTTAATGATGCGTCATCACAACCTAATTAAAAATCGTCAACAGTCGATGCTGAACCGCACCGCAACAGAAGTAGGTGTAGAACCAGATGATTACTGGGGAAATATTCAAGGAAAACCACATCCTAGTTTTGTTACTACTTATGACCGTAGTCATGCTTCCATGAGTTAGGAACATTGCCTCAAAAATTGAATAATGTTTTTGACTTCATAATGTCGCAACTTACTAACTATATGAAAAGTTGCGACTAATTTTTTTTTAGGTTATTAATTTTTTTATTGAAAAATTATCAAGGTTGCTACCACGGGAACGCTAACTTTTTCATCATTTTACAAAAGTCAAGTTTTTCACAAATAGGCATAAAATATGATTAATCAAATTACCGATCTAAAATTACTGTATGAAGTAGATTATTTTGAATGGTTAGAAAAAACAATCAAACTACTAAATAATCGTCAATTAGAAAACCTAGATTATGATATCATGTCCGTTGGTATAGTCCCGTGTAAACCTAAGAGTGAATATCTACAGGAAATTTAGGTTTTTCTTGCTCAATAGTCTTCTTCCCTCTTTTCTCTTCCCTCTTCCCTCTTCCCTCTTCCTTCTTCCTTCTTCCTTACCTTCGCGCTTACAATACCGATGCTACCGGACATGATATGAGAACTTAATTGCGGAGTTAGAAGCATTGGGTAGAAGTGAAAAAAGTGCTGTAGAAAGTTTCGTGATTTTAATTATTCAACATCTCCTCCTTTATTAATATTGGTCAGAAGAAAGAGCTAATAACTCTAGGCATTGGTGTGGATAAATTTTTGCTTTTCGGACTCATTTAGAATTAAAAATTACAACAAATTTACGAAATTATTTAGCTGAACGACTTGACTATCTCTATAGTAAAGCTAGAAAAAGTTCTCAAATTAAATCAGAACTTCAATTACTAGAAATTAACCCTTATACTCTCCAACAGATATTGGATGAAGATTGGCTACCAAAATAACTGTAATACTAAATTTATGATGAAATTTAAACAGCTATTCCCTAAATCATTGGTATAATCACCACTCAAAATCATCCAATAAAGGAAAGAAACAATGTCAGACTGGCAAGTAATTGATGGTGGGGTAACAGCTCCTAAAGGATATCGGGCAACAGGAGTTACTGCGGGGTTAAAACCCTCCGGTGCACCAGACTTGGCCTTGATTTTGTCAGATGTAGACTCGATCGCTGCTGGAGTCTTCACGACAAGTCAAGTACGAGCTGCTTGTGTGGACTACTGTCGGCAACAGCTAGAAGCTAAACCAAGTGCTAGGGCAATTTTGTGTAATTCTGGACAAGCAAATGCTGGTACTGGAAGTTTAGGTTTGCAGGATGCTGTGGAAAGTGCGGAAGTATTGGCTAAAGCACTCAATATTTCTCCAGAGTCAATTTTACTAGCTTCTACTGGAGTTATTGGCAAACGAATTAAAATGGATGCTCTCAAAGCAGCAATTCCCGAGTTAGTATCTACAGTTTCTACCGAAGGGGGAGAAGCGGCGGCAAAAGCTATTGTCACTACAGACTTAGCCACAAAGTCAATTGCTCTGGAAACTCAAATGGGCGATCGCCCGGTGCGTATTGGTGGTATTGCTAAAGGTTCTGGCATGATCCATCCGAATATGGCAACGATGCTATCATTTGTAACTTGTGATGCAGCAGTTTCTCCTCCATTATGGCAAGAGATGTTAACTAGAGCAGTTAATCGTAGTTTTAATCAGATTACTGTTGATGGGGATACGAGTACCAATGATACAGTAATTGCCTTGACAAATGGTCAGTCTCGCACCTCTGCTATTACTAATGTGGGGGCGGAGGCGGAAAAGTTGGAGGCTATGTTGACAGAGGTTTGTGTCTATTTGGCCAAGGCAGTAGCTCGTGATGGAGAAGGGGCAACTTGTCTGATGGAAGTTCAGGTGACAGGAACATCTGATGAAGCATCTGCGAATAAAATTGCTAAGACTATTGCCGGATCTTCTCTAGTAAAATCAGCTATTTTTGGTCGCGACCCCAATTGGGGAAGAATTGCCGGAGCTGCTGGTCGTGCTGGAGTGAAGTTTGAGCAGGAGCAGTTACAGATAAAGTTGGGAGACTTTTTGATGATGGAAAACGGTCAACCTTTAGATTTTGACCGAGCTGCTGCTAGCGAGTATTTGAAGCAGAGAGCAGCGGGGGAATATCTCAAGGATGATACTGTGTTAATTTCTGTCAAGGTTGGGGATGGTGTTGGTAGTGGGAAAGCTTGGGGATGTGACCTGAGTTATGATTATGTGAAAATTAACGCTGAGTACACTACCTGATAATTAGGGTTTGCGCTCAAAAGTCTTTTTTTAAGGAGTAGGAGAGCGGGTTCTTGAGGACACGGAGAGGGGGAGAGGGGGGAGACGCGGAGATAGGGTGTCACCGACACGCCGCGTCCGGTGTTTCTCCGTTTCCTCATAGGGGAGTAGGGGAGTAGGGGAGTAGGGGAGTAATTTTTTTTGCCCAACTATGCGCTAGAAATACTAACTTTTTGAGCATGAAGTGCTGAAAAAGTAGGAGCTTTTCGGTTGATGGAGCGGAAAAAGTGAAGATTTTGGAGTCATTATGACAGAAAAAGTAAGGGCTATCAACAGTATTAAAATAATTAGACAAAGTTAAATATAAATAGACATTTGTTGTGATATACTAGATTTATGTCTAATTTATTAAACTCTTAAAAAGGGTGGCCGATAAATTAAAATGCAATCAATCAAGACCAAATTAAAAGTTAACAATTACCAAAAAACCATGCTAGCCAAACACGCAGGTGTAGCTCGTCATGCTTATAACTGGGGATTAGCAACTTGCATTGCTGAGTATGAATCAACAAAAAAACGCCCTAGCGCTATCACTTTACACAAGCGTTTAGTGGCTGAAGTTAAGTCAATTAATCCTTGGTATTATGAGGTATCTAAATGTGCCCCACAACAAGCATTAAGAGACTTAGAAAAGGCATTTAAAAACTTTTTGACTATTCCTAAACGTGGTTTTCCTAAGTTTAAGAAAAAGGGTAGAAAAGATAGTTTCTATTTAGAAGGAAGTATTAAGGTTCTCAAGGGAAACTATATAAAGCTACCCAGAATAGGAATCGTAAAAACTTATGAAATCTTACCATCTGTACCCATCAAAAATGTTACTATATCAAAACGTGCAGATAATTGGTATATCAGCTTTAAATATGATTATCAACCAACTACTACCGCCAAAAAACGAGATATCATTGGTGTAGATGTGGGAGTTAATACTCTAGCAACTTGTAGCGATGGAACAAAATTTGCTAACATCAAAGCCTATAGGCAAGCAAAAAAACGATTAGCTCGTTATCAACACCGTGTCAGCAAAAAAGAGCCAGGCTTCCTGCGGAATGCTACGCAAACAAAAAACAGACTCAAGGCAATAAAAAGATTAGCCAAGGCTCACAAAAAAGCGGATGCGACCCCGCGACGACGAAAGTCGCAAGGGAACGCGCACCAAGCAGTGGCTGATATCAGAGCCGACACACTTCATAAACTCACAACATGGGCGAGCTTTAAACCACAGCACCATAGTGATAGAAGTATGACAATGTCAGTGGAATGCTCAAAAATCACAACCCACCCCTCTAGCTCCCCTCCCGGGAGGGGATGGGGGTGGGTGCAGACTGCGGTTTTTATGAGTTCAAGCGTCAGCTCATATACAAGTGCGAGTGGTATGGAAGCCAGCTAGTGATAGCAGATAGATTTTATCCAAGTTCTCAAATATGTTCTCCCTATCGGACATCAACAAAAAATGCCTTTACATGAGAGAACTTATAATTGTGCTAATTGTGGATTTGAAACTGACAGAGACTTTAATGCTGCTGTCAACCTAGAAAACTATGTGAATAAGTAGGTGAAGTTCTCACCGATTTGAAGCCTGTGGAGAAGATAAGTTACAGACTGTGGTCAGTGGTCTTCTGGGAAACAGGAAGCTAGCTCCAAAGCTCATGCAATCAGTCATGGGTAAGTTTGGGTAAGTTTAGTAGAACAGTGGATGATGAATGACCAGTTCTTCTAGAACTCCCCTAGATCCTAACTCTTCACTACTCCCTACTCCCTACCATAGCAAAAAGACTTTTTCAGCAAACCCTAATTAATTAGGACTTACGCAAAAGGTAATAAAGCTGTTTGCGCAGCATTCCGCAGGAATAGCTGATAGCTGACTGCTGTTTGCGCAGCATTCCGCAGGAAATGCTTACAAAAATATGATGGGATGCGATGGCTTTTTGAGTTGTTTTTGAGGAACGATCGCATCCTAAATTTTTCATTACTAGCTAGTTTTTTTTCCTGCTAAGTTTGGTGCTTGGGCAAAAGAGTTAATCAAGTTTTGAATGCTATTAATATTATTTGTCCAAATTCCAATTTCTTCATGGCAGTTATCAGTATTTCCTGGTTTTGAACAGAGAATATTGGCACTTGTAACTACGGCAAATTTATAATCACAAACCCAAACTTTGGCATGAGTGCCTGTTAGTTTCAGTTGAAAATGTTCGGGGTATAATTGTTTAAGTTTTTGTAATTTACTCATAGCATCGTATTTCCAAGTATTGGCAGGATTTAATTGCCAACAACCATTACCAGGAATAATAATATTACCAATATCTTGTTGCCATCCCCAATTAATCTGTATTTTTACTTTGCGTTTAAGGGTATTTTTAAATTCTTGAATCAGATGATTATTGAGGCTATAACGAGTTAGCCAAGGGCAAACAATAATAATTTTTTCTTGTGCTTGGTGGAGGGTTTTTAGGAGTAGGTAACGATGTTGATGTTTACCTTGGATGAGTTCTTGGCAGTTAAAGGGGTCGGTATTTTTTCCGTGAGAGTTAGTGGTTATAAACATTTGGATATTTCCTATTTATTTAAGGTATGAAACTATTGTGCTGACAATTTCATTATTTGTCGGTAAGATAAGTTAAGAAGTTTAGTAACCTGACTAAGTAAGAAAAAGTCAGGTTAAACTAAAAAGTAAGTTTTATAAGTAAAAGAATGATGAATGAGCAAGAAGCATTAGAAATTGTTAATGAGGCAATTTTTCAAAAGGAAGGAAGAAAACTCAAAGATATTGAAGAGCTTATTTTTATTGGTGCTTTTCAAAACCTTACTTATGGAAAAATTGCTGAAAATAACGACTACGATGAGCAGCATATTAAGAATAAAGGTGCTGATTTTTGGAAGTTACTATCAGAAGCATTGGGAGAAAAGGTTAGTAAGAATAATTTTTTGGGAGCCTTAGAAAGACGACAAGATTGCTCTGCAAAGTTACCACTCTCTCTTTCTTCAAACAACTCTTTATTTCAAGAGTTAACTACAGAAATAAATGTTCCAAAAAAACCTGATTTTGTGGGGCGAGAAGAAGCGTTCGCTCACCTTAATACTCTTATTACTGGTCGAGGTGCAAAGGTTATTGGTATTTATGGCAAGGGAGGTATTGGAAAAACAACTCTTGCTCGTGAATATTTGCAAGTTCAAAGAATCAAAATTTTAGAGCTTAATGTTGGGATGGATACTGAATATATTACTTCTGTCAAAAGTTGGGTAAAACGTCAAATAAACCAACAATTTAAACAGAAGGCTAAAAAAAAATTTATTGATATGCTGGAGCAACTAAAATATTTACTTCAGAATGAAGAAGAAAAAGTAGTAATATTAATTGATAACTTAGAAACTGCTCTTGATGAAAAGGGAAAGTTTAAACAAGAGCATCGTGATTATATTGAATTAATCACAAGAGTTTTAAATCATCCCACTGTTAATGCCATTACATTAATTACTTGTCGTGAAGAGATTAATGAGGCAAAATTAAGTTTTGTCGAATCATATCCACTGCCAGAGTTAAGCGAGTTAGCATGGCGAGAATTTTTCAGCATATTTGAAATTAATATAAATACTCTTGCTTTGAGTGAAATTCACAAAGCTTATGGCGGAAATGCTCTAGTAATGAAAGTTATTACCCATCCAATAGAAACATATTATGGTGGTAGCTTAGAGGATTATTGGCTGGATAATAAACAATTTTTATTAAAGGGGCAAATTAAGGATTTAATTGCTAGTCAGTTTGACCGTTTATTTGAACATGACCGTCATGCTTATAATCTTCTTTGTCGTTTAGGAATTTATCCTTATCAAGAGATTCCTAGAGTACAAAAAATTGGTCTTTTTTGTTTACTTTGGGATGTCAAAGAATCGGAAAATATGCAGGTAATTGAATCTTTACAAAGGCGATATTTAATAGAGTTTGAAGCAGGAAAATATTGGCTACATCCAGTTATTAGGGCAGAATCTCTGACAAGATTAGATGCTCTGGATAATACTCTTCTTTTGATGAAGGAAGAAATTGATAAATTATTGGTAAGAGATGAGAAATTCCAGCATTTTTTAGAATGGCTAAGAGAAGTTACTCTTCTAGATTCAGATTTTACCCCATTAGATTTTAGAGCTTTTTATCTTTGTCTTGAATATGTTTACAGTTTCGGAATTTTCGCTCAAGATGAATTTTTGGAACTAGCTAATTTTTTTGGTATCCCTTCTATGGAAGAAATTGGAGAAGTATTCTTTAATTTTATTACTTCCACTGATGTTAGTAAGATTGAAGAAGAAATGAAAGTAGTGTATGAAATACATGAATATCTACTATACGACCTTTTAATTGACAAAAGATTATACGATATACTTAAACTTGGCAGGTGTTCGAGCTTCGATCCTAAAAATTATTTAGCAAGTGAAATTGATTATTTGACTGGAGATGGACAGTATATTGATTTAGAATTAAAACAAGCATTACAGACATTAAAATCCGAATTACCAGACCCAAATCAAAAAGAAGAACTGTTTGATGCTTGGTGGAAAACTAATAGTAAAAATTGGGCTGAAAAACTAAGAAAAGTAATGATTGAATATTGTAATATTGGTCACGACTGGCAATTTAATCGGTATGATTACTTGCTTTTAGAGGAATATTATCATGCAAATGTTTTACTTTTATATTGCCTCTACTATTGTGATTATCATTTAACTGATTCTGTGCGAAATAAAATTAAAGATGAATTATTTTTACCCATAGCTGAAATCGAAAAAAGGAAAGAGTAAAAATGACAGATAAAACCCAAGCAGCAGACACAACTATTGCCACGGAAAAATCCTGGTTAAATTACTGCAAAAAATCCTCATATAAACAATAGTAAAAAATATCATACAGCTTCCAAAAAAGTACAAAATACTGTCAGGAAATTACTCAAATACCATTATTCCTATTTAATTAAAAATATCAAATATATTGAACTTAAATTAAACCAGGAGTATAGTAAAACTTAAGCATTCAGCCATCAGCTATCAGCTAGCCTCCTATGGTCGGAACTACGTTATCAGCTATGAGTTGTTAGCTCATTATCAGCTCAAAATAGGAATTAGTCTCCAAGGAAAATTAAAACTTATAAAAAAAATGTCTTCAGCTAACCTTAGTAATACCATTTATCAAAAACTTTTCTCAGGGGACCCACCCCTAGCCCCTCCCCCTCCCAGGAGGGTAAATAGGGGAGTGGGGGAGTAGGGGAGAAGTAAAAAGTAAGAATAATTAACATTAACTGGGCTATTTTTAGCAAAAAGGTGATTATATCTGTTTTGATTAATTAATAACTGAAGTCTTACCCAAGTATAGCGTTACTTTTAGGAATTGGTATAATTTATTGAATATGTTCATGTATCTTTTTGCGCAGCATGACCTAGGAAATGCTGAATGCTGAATGCTTACGGTAAAACAAACAATGACACGATATTTTATAAGTTTTAAAACTGCAATAAAAATATTTTAATTTAGAGTAGCGGTTTTCATTATCTAAAACTTAGGATAGCTGTCAATAGGTGCTAATCCAGATTATAATGTTTATAAATAAATTATAATAATCAATTAATTTTCAATATTTAACTATGACTAAAGCTATTTTTCAGCCTCCAAAATTGCGCAGAGAAGAACTTGAAGAAGGTGAACGTCGGGCAACTTGGTTAGAATTATTTTTTGACCTTGTTTTTGTATTGGTTTACTAGGTTTATCTATTACTTTTAGTTTTTGGTGGATGTACTTTGATACTATAGATAATTCTCCTTTGTATGCTATGAAACAAGGCAAAATGAATATTGCTCTTACTTGGCTTTATTCTCATTTGCCTTTAACTATTGGTTTAACAGCTACAGGAGTGGGTGTGGAAAAAATGATTCACGGTTTAGCTCACGATCCTGTAAGTATAGAAAAAGCTTTATTCTGTTTTTCTGTAGCTTTATGTCTGTTAATTCTAGGGGGAATTCATTGGACAAGTTGCAATATCGGACAAACTAAATGTACAAAAATTTTGACCTTTTATCGCCTTGGAGGTCTATTTCTGGGTCAGAATAGCTTATGCAAAACAGGAAGCTTACAGGAAAGTTAGCCTATAATATTGGAGTAAAACTTAAGATGCCTTTCAATAGATGGTAATTCATATCTTAATATATTGAAAGATTATCAAGTTTATTTACACCTCTTCATTGGTAGAATATAATGATAGTATTAATATTTTTAAACTATTGAAACAATATTAATTTATCCAAATTATCTGTTTTGAAAAAAAGGGAAATAGTATAGTCAATTAACTATGTTTGATATAATTTATGTGCAATCAGGAAACAAATACTTAAAATTATATTCATTACATTATATTAACGAGAATGATTATGAATCAAAAATTAAACCTGGTTTTATTTTTCTTGGCATTAACAATAATAGCGCCTTTGCATTTACCAATGGTAATAGCACAAACTACTCAAGTACAAAATAATTCTAATCAGAATGGGGAAAAAGATGTTGATGATACATTTGATAAATCTGATGAAGACCCACCAGGAATTGGAAACAATGGTACTACCAGATGGAACAGATGGGAAAAAGCCTTTGAAAATGTATTTAATCAATCAGATGAAGACCCACCAGTAAATATCAAAGATGGTACTACCAGAGGTGATAGCTTATGTTTAGTTTCTCCTGGTCTAATAGAGGTAGAAGGAAAAATTTGGAATACTCGCCCTATATTTATTTGGCAGGGAAAATTAAACAGAATTGAGATTCGTCCCTCTAATAACGAGCAGGTTTTGTGGACTTTTGATATTCAAGAAAATGAAGAAATAGTTGATTATTCTGGGGAAGAATTAGAACCTGGTAGTACTTATCGTTGGAGAATATTTGATAGTACAAATTCTATTGCTGGTATGCAACAAAGAACTTTTAGCATTATGGATGTGGAAGAACATGAAGCTATTACTCAAGATTTAGCTAAACTAGATCGAGATTTAAACAAACAAGGAGCTACAAAAGAAGCGATCGCTTTTGCTAAAGTTCAATTTTTTGCTGAACGTAATTTATGGTCTGATGCTTTATCAGAAGTATTTAAAGTTAAGGAACCTTCTATGGAATTAGAAGCTTTTCGTAGCAATATTTTGCAGCGTCTCTGTCAAGGCGATCAAAATTAAGTCCATTGAGAAACAAGGAAGAGGGAACAAGCAACAAGGAACAAGGAAAAATCTTGTTTTGTCTGAGTTTTCAGCTTTACTCCTCAACAAGGAAGAGGGAAGAAGGAAAAATCTTGTTTTGTCTGAGTTTTCAGCTTTACTCTCTTACTCCCAACTATATAATAAGTATTCTACCGGATTTGATATAAACCACAGAATTGAATCTAAACCATGAACCTAATTTTATACAGTAAACCAGGTTGCCATCTTTGTGAAGGACTCCAAGAAAAACTCGAAGAAATACTGAAAGACCCTGAAAACCCCTGTAAATTCGATCTAGAGATTAGAGACATTACCACCCGGGATGATTGGTTTGCGGCTTATCAATATGAAGTACCCGTACTTTCTGTCTGTGAAGCAGATACCACAACTGAACAATTCATACCACGTCCCTCTCCCAGAATGTCAGTGAGAAAATTGCAGCAAATGTTACAAAAATATCTTTCAACAATGAATAATTAATAATTAATAATTAATAATTACCTCTCATTGAAAAGAAGAGGATTGACTAAAAGGAAAATTTTTTCTCCTTTAAATGAGAGGCTTTATACCTTAATTATTCGGTAAACTTGTGGTAACGATAACCAAAAAATCCTGTTGGTAAAAAGTCCTAAACTTTAGCAAAAAACTATAGGAGTTCCTAACATGAAATTGAGAGAATTATTAGCAAAAATTCCCAGTATTTCCCTTGGCAATAATCATCCTGCATTAGAGACAGAAATCACAGGTTTAGCCACAAATTCTCATGCTTGCAAGACAGGGGATTTATTCTTAGGAATGCCAGGTACCCGTGTCGATGGAGGAGAATTTTGGGAAAGCGCGATCGCTAATGGTGCAGTGGCAGCTCTAGTATCTCAACAAGCAGCTCAAAAACACCAACCCAAAAATGAATGTGTAATCCCAGTTGCTGACATGACTCAAACTTGTCCGGAAGTTGCTACAGCATTCTATGATTATCCAGGGCAAAAAATGAAGATGGTAGGTATTACTGGCACCAACGGTAAAACAACCACTACCCACTTAGTAGAATTTCTCCTCAATAACGCTCAACTACCAACTGCTTTATTCGGCACCCTCTACGCTCGTTGGCCTGGTTTTGAGGAAACAGCAGCTTACACCACACCTTTTCCAGTGGAATTGCAAAAACAACTGGCGCAAGCAGTAGCAGCAGGTAGCAAATATGGAGTTATGGAAGTTAGTTCCCACTCTCTACATCAAAAGCGAGTTTGGGGTTGTAGTTTTGAGGTGGCAGTATTTACCAATTTGACTCAAGACCATCTCGACTATCACAAGGATATGGATGATTACTTTGAAGCAAAAGCGTTGCTGTTTAGCTCAGACTATCTCAAGGGTCGCGCTATAGTTAACGCTGATGATCCCTACGGTAAAAAGTTAATCGCCAGAATGAAACCGGAGCTAGTTTGGAGTTATAGCACTAGCAATACTTCTGCTGATTTGTGGGCTTCAGATTTGGAATATCAACCCAATGGAGTTAAAGGAATTCTGCATACTCCCCAAGGTGAAATTCCTTTTAGTTTGCCGTTGGTAGGACAGTATAATTTATCTAATATGTTAGCAGCAGTGGGAACAGCTTTACATTTGGGTTTAGATTTGGGGATGGTGGTTGCTCACTTATCAGAATTTCCTGGGGTTCCTGGTCGGATGGAAAAGGTACAGGTTAGTAACGAGCAAGATGTCAGCGTAATAGTAGACTATGCTCATACTCCCGATAGTTTAGAGAATTTATTAAAAGCAGCACGACCTTTTATTCCCGGTCGAATGATTTGTGTGTTTGGTTGTGGAGGCGATCGCGACCGCACTAAGAGGCCCAAAATGGGTAAAATAGCTGCCGAATTATCAGATTTAGCTGTAGTGACATCTGATAACCCCCGCACTGAAGACCCGGAAAAAATATTACAGGATATTTTAGAGGGAATATCTCCAGAAATTAAGCATTTAGTAATAGGCGATCGCTCCCAAGCTATTCACACTGCCATTATGGAAGCAAAACCTGGAGATGGGGTATTAATAGCAGGAAAAGGTCACGAAGATTATCAAATTTTGGGAACAGAAAAAATCCATTTTGATGACCGGGAGCAAGCAAGAGATGCTTTGAATGATAAGTATGGTTTGAGTCAAAATTAAAGTAGACCTGGGTTGGGTTTTGCGCTTCGCCTGTTTGGTTCTGGTCAACGCCCCCGCGCATCCCCCAAAATTGGGGGACTTTTAGAGTTTTATTCCCCCCAGAATTGGGGGGCTAGGGGGGCAAAATTTGGTTCTGGTCAACGCCCCCGCGCATCCCCCAAAATTGGGGGACTTTTAGAGTTTTATTCCCCCCAGAATTGGGGGGCTAGGGGGGCAAAACTTGGTTCTGGTCCACGCCCCCGCGCATCCCCCAATTCTGGGGGACTTTTACCAGCTAATGGATTCTTGTTCCCCCCAGAATTGGGGGGCTAGGGGGGCAAAACTTGGTTCTGGTCCACGCCCCCGCGCATCCCCCAAAATTGGGGGACTTTTACCAGCTAATAAATTCTTGTTCCCCCCAGAATTGGGGGTCTAGGGGGGCAAAATCATACCCAGAATCAGCAACCTTGTACAATTTGATCTGATATTAATAAACTCATTTTATCCAGACATGATATTACTGGCTTTGTCTGGAGCCAATATCACCAATTGTTATACTTGTTTGAGAATTGCCAGAAACATTAATGTGGCTAATATTATCACCATCAGCACTATAAACATCTCGCCCCACTCCAATATTCCTCCGAACTTCTGACTTAACCTCTTCCCACCCACCATCCGGTAAACCTTTACCCCCACACAATAACGCTACAGAAAAATCTTCTGTCTGAGAAAAGTCAAAAATAGGGGTTTGTTTTCTCCCTAATTGTCGAGCGCTTTCAGGAACAGTTTTTCCCACATAATTCATTAAATTGGAAACCTTGACCTCTTTATCTCCTGGTTTATTGCCACCACCATGTAATGCTTCCAGAAAATGGTCTGTGTAGATACTCATTTTTCCATCCGAGCGTATCCATGATGACTGCTCTCCTGTGGATGAGGTAAAAACTGCTCGCCCTGTTCCTTTTCTTAATTCATCTATTAAGTTTTTCGGGAGGGCGGTTTTACTGAAGTTTTCCGGTAATTCTAGTTCCTCTGTTTCTTTGGCAGTTGCCATTCCTTGGGCGTGACAACTATCTATTATTACTAATAGTTTTTGGGCGGATATTTGCTGGAGGGCGTTGTTAAATTCTGTTGCTGGTAATGCTGTTTTTTGTAGTTTTACCGGACTGGTTTCGTGGGGGATTAAATAATAGTTTTGGGTTGATTTATCTAGCCAACCATGACCGGAATAATAGACTAATATTGTTGCTTTTGGGTCGTTTTTTGCTTGTTGTTGGAGCCAGTTTAAGTTGTCTAAAATGTTTTGTTTTGTTGCTTGTTCATTGCAGAGGAAGCGGAGATAATTTTCATTGTCAATGTAACCACATGATTCGGGTTTTATGAGGAATGATTTGATGGCTTGAACGTCTTTGACTGTGACGGGAAGTGACCAGTTGGGGTATTTGCAGTCGCCGATTCCTATGAGTAGGGCGTAGTTATGAGAAAGTGTGTTAGACATGGTTATTTTGGGGGTGGGTTTGTAGTATTGAAGGCGTTGTTGGATGGTTTGGATGGCTTTGATGATGTTAAGTATAACAAAACTACCATTACTATCATTTATTAGTTTTTTAGTTAATTCAACAATTGTGTTTTCTGAGCCAATTTGACCCAGAGCATCTACTGTATACCTAAAATGATTTGAGTCTTCTAGAAATGAAATTAATCCTGGCACTGCAGTTTCTGAACCTATTTTACCCAGAGCTTCTACTGCACTCCAACACATATCAGAGTCTGGATATTCTAGAAGTGGAACTAATTGGGGAATGGCAATTTTGGAACCTATTTTACCCAGAGCTTCTACTGCACTCCAACACATATCAGAGTCTGAGTCTTCTAGAAGTGGAATTAATGCTGGCACCGCAGTTTCTGAACCTATTTTACCCAGAGCTTCTGTTACTTTCTCACGCACATCCAAGTCTGAGTCTTCCAGGAGTGGAATTAATGCTGATACCGCAGTTTCTGAGCCTATTTGACCTAGAGCGTCTGCTGCACCCCTACGAACAGATTTGTTTGAGTCTTCCAGTAGTGGAATTAATGCTGGTATAGCAGTTTCCGAACCTATTTTACCCAGAGCAGATATTGTAATCAAACGCACATTAAAGTCTAAGTCTTCTAGAAGTGGAATTAATTGGGGAATGGCAATTTTGGAACCTATTTTACCCAGAGCTATTGCTGCATTCCAACGCACATCAGAGTCTGAGTCTTCCAGTAGTAAAATTAATCCCTCAATTGCAGTTTCCGATTTTTCGGGGACCGTACCTATTTTAGCCAGAGCTTCTGCTACACTCCAGCGTACATATTTGTCTGAGCGTTCTAGAAGTGGAATTAATCCCTCAATTGCAGTTTCTGAACCTATTTTACTCAGAGCTTCTACTGCACTCCAACGCATATCAGGGTCTGAGTCTTCCAGGAGTAGAATTAATACCTCAATTGCAGTCTCGGAACCCATTTTACCCAGAACGTATGCTGCACTACTACGCACATATTTGTCTGAATGTTCTAGGAGTGGAATTAATGCTGGAATCGCAGTTTTTTTGCTTATTTGACCCATAGCTTCTACTGCACTACTACGAACATTAAAGTCTGAGTCTTTTAGGAGTGGAATCAATCCCTCAATTGCAGTTTCTGAACCTATTTTACCCAGAGCTTCTGTTGCTTTCCTACACACATCCAAGTCTGAGTCTTCCAGGAGTAAAATTAATACCTCAATTGCAGCCTCGGAACCCATTTTACCCAGAACGTATGCTGCACTACTACGCACATATTTGTTTGAGTCTTCCAGTAGCGGAATTAATGCTGGTACCGTAGTTTCCGAACCTATTTTACCCAAAGCTTCTGCTGCACTCTTACGCACATCAGAGTCTGAGTCTTTTAGGAGTGGAATTAATTCTGGCACCGTAGTTTCCGAAACTATTTTACCCAAAGCTTCTGCTGCACTCTTACGCACATCAGAGTCTGAGTTTTGTAGGAGTGGAATTAATTCTGGCACCGCAGTTTCTGAACCTATTTTACCAAGAACATCTGTTACTCTCCAACGCACATATTTGTCTGAGTCTTTTAGGAGTGGAATTAATCCCGGAACAGCAGCACCCGACTTCGTTAACCCCGCCAACTCAACCTTCACCAACACAGGCAACTCCAACCCATCAACCTCCACAAACGCCTGCTCCTGAAACCTCCTCTGCACCTCTCCCACCAACCTCGCTCCCAAAAACCAATCTACCTCCAACGCCAACCTTACCACCCGCACTGCCAACCCCTCATCCTCCACCAACCCCAACATCAACGCCACAACTTCCGTCCACTTCAAATAATTCAAATAATCCCACTGCAACTCATAGTCACTCAAACCAGACAACTGCGACAACAACCTTTCCGCCACATAATACTCCTGCAACAACTGATGGCGAAACGAAATCTGACCATCATCTCCCACCTGAATCAAATGATGCTCCAATAAATCCTCCAACCAACGCATCGCACAGTCAGTAGGAGCTACCACCTCCCCTCGCAAAAACTCCGTCAACACCTCCTCAGCTTTTGGGCGAGAAATAGCAACCATAATCTCAGTTTTCGACTCCCCATTCGTCATCACCCACGCCAACTCCTGCAATAACCTATCCCACCAACGTCGAGAACTTTCATCAACCAGAACATCTTGCTTGAGGCGACCACTATAAGTCTGAGTAAAACTCCGAAACACCAACCCCAGATTTGCAGGTATTACTTTATTATAGCCAAACACCGAACACAACATCAACAAAAACATCGGAGTTTCCCCCAACTCCCGCAACCTCCCCTGCAACTGCTGCCATAATTTTTCACCATGCTCAGGCAAATAAGCACAGACAAACTCCTGCATTTGAGATTCTGTCAGAGGTTGCATTTCCAACCTTTTCTCAATCCCCAAATCTCCCCCCAGACTCAAATCTCGCGTGGTAAACACCATAGCAGTTTGGGGGTAGTCTTGCCGAAACGTTCTTACCTGTTGTCGTGCCGCTTCCGATGCCATCTCGTTAAACCCATCGAATAGCAGCAAAAGTTCACCTTGACGGAGCAAAGTTTCTAGAGTTGCTGTATCTATATTTATGGTGGGGTGGTGTTTGTGGATAAATGCTTGAATTCTCGAAAGTATGGAAGATTGACTGTAGCGGAGTTCGATGAGGATGGGGATTTTGGGTTTATCCCCCCCAACCCCCCTTTGTAAGGGGGGAGTATCTCTTCTTATTTCCCCTTCTCTTATTTCCCCCCTTTCCAAGGGGGGACTAAGGGGGGATTCTTCTTTGGGACTAAGGGGGGATATCAACTTTGTTGCCTCCTCCAACAACAACCTGGCCAAAGCAGTTGATTTTCCCGACCCCGGCCGCCCCACCAACAAAACATGATTTGGAGCATATTTGCGCAAACCCTCCAAAACCGTCAACCGTTCAATTTTCTCTTCTGGACGTTCCCTCTGTTTTTCCTCTGACTCAACAGTTTGTACCATCAAACCCAAATCCAACAGTGGAGAAATATTTTGCCGTTGCTCAAGAGACTTTTTTCCCCTCACATCCGTCAGAGTATAAACCTCCCACCATTTGGCATATTCCCGACAAATTGATCCTAGATAGGACTTCCAATTAATCATAAGTCAGAAGTTACAGAAAATAATATTCATTATACTACTACGAAATTAGAAATCAGAAGTTAGAGGGCGATCGGTAGTAACAGTGTATGATTTTGCCCCCCTAGCCCCCCAATTTGGGGGGGGAATAAAACTCTAAAAGTCCCCCAAATTTGGGGGATTTAGGGGGCTTGACCAGAAGCAAACAATCGCGCATTCATACTTTAATTCAGCAACGTCCGTTTTTGTACCAAAATTACCGATCGCCCGTATCATTGCCTATAAATTAGAAGCACGAATCGCCGCACCAATTAATCCCACTTTAGGGTTTAACACAATATGAACGGGTACTTTTTCTAACAATGCTCTCATCCGTCCCTTATGGTGAAAAGCATCCATGAAAGTACCTGACTTCATCAGTGGCAGAATTTTAGCAGCGATACCACCTGCTATATATAAACCACCATAAGGTAAAAGTTTCAATGCCAAATTACCTGCTTCCGCTCCATAAGCTCCCACAAAAAGATCTAAAACTTTCTCGCACAAGCGATCGCTCTTTTCCAACGCAGTTTTCCCAATAACTGCACCTGGATCTACTGTAATTTCACTTGAACCTATTTCTGTTTCCCACTTTCTTAGTACTTCTGCTATTTCAGGAGATTCAGCAGCAGATTGGCGATCGCGCAAAAATTGATAAATTGACACAATTCCCATGCCTGAAACTACCCTCTCTACAGACACTCGGTCTATATTATGCTTTGCTAACAAATATTTTAATAGATGAAATTCCAACTCAGAGCGTGGTGCAAAATCTGCATGACCTCCCTCTGTGGGGTAAACTTTAACTGATCCTGCTCCTCGAATTAAAAAGCATTCTCCTAATCCTGTACCTGCACCAATTACAGCTATTGGAGTATCACCTTGGGGTTCGCCAGCTTGTAAAGTCTCCAAATCATTGTCAGTTAAGCCCAAAATTCCATAACCCACTGCTTCAAAATCGTTGATCAGGCTAACTTGGGATACCCCTAATTCTTTTTCTAGCAATTTAGCATCCAGTATCCAAGGTAAATTAGTTAATTTAACAGTATTATTGACGACCGGACCAGCGATCGCAAAACAAGCTTTTTCTGGTTGGAATTGCTCACCCAATTTCTCATTTGCTTCTGCCAAGAATTTTTGTACTATAGGTACTAAATCTGGAAAATCGTGACTGGAATAACGATTCTCATAGAGGCCCTGAAATTCCACAGTAGCCTTGGATTCTTCTCGTTTAGCCTCTGCCAGTTGTAGTATTGTTTTAGTGCCACCAATGTCACCAGCTAATAGCAATGTCATAGACTGTATTCTCCTGAACAACTGTTTAGTTTTTATTATCATATCTTGTTCAGTCTAGTAGTTCAGTCCAGTAGTGGACTGACACACCTTAAATGGTGCATTAGATGGGAGATGGGGAGATGGGGGGATGGGAACCCACCCCTAGCCCCTCCCAGGAGGGGAATGTGGGGGGATGGGGAGATCAAGACACCTAGAAACAAAAATAAGAGTGCACAGTTTTAGATGTGTAAGTCTAGTAGGGTGCGTTATTTTTATGTAATTTAACCAATCAGGACTTACGCAAATTTACCTTGAAAGCACCATCTGTAGGGGCGCAATTCGGCAGCTCTACGGAACGCAAATGGCATTTGCTAGTGCAAACGAATGGCGCACTAGCTATCTGTAGAGTCCCTGCGTAAGTCCTGCCAATGTTAAAAAAGTCTGATATCATGTCTCTTTACAGCGGTTTTCATTTCCGTAGACCACAGTAGGGAGTAAGGAACAAGGGGAATTTTGAAGAATATTCTCTCTCAAGAGAAGAAAATTTTGATTATGGCTAATTTGATATAACTTCTAACTTCTGACTTCTCCCCCACTCAAGAAAATATAGAAAAGTTTTTGATAAATGGTATAATTGTTGACTGCTAATTTCTAACTTTTAACTTTTAACTTCTGACTTCTAACTTCTAACTTCTGACTTCTCGAAGGGGGTTGACAATTTGTATACTTAAAGTTAAGATTAAGAATTATGGTGTTGGCATAAAGCACCTCGAAAAATTAATAGCAGTGCATATGCAAGCAGATTCCAGTTCGCTGTCACTCCACTGATTGGGTTAATGCGGATTAGTTGGAAACTTTGTCTCCACGCTCCTTTTTAGCAATTTCTAAGTAATTATACTTATTCCCCATGTTCAAACCTGAATAAAACTGAATAAAACTGAACTTTTTCCTGAATAAACCTGAATTTTTTTCCTGAATAAACCTGAATAAAACGGTATTTATTTTGCTGGAGATTAAGGTGATAATACTCTAGGCACAGCAAAAAGTGACTATCAACCCAACAAATGTAAAGATTCGGAGAAAAAAAATGGCAAAAACAGGTAGAGATGGAAACAATACAGAACCAAACAAAACATCAAAGTCAAAGGATAGGTTAAGCAGTAGAGATACTCTGATGGGAGGCGATAAAAATGATACAATTCAAATGTGTTATGAAGACGATTTGCCCTATGATAGTATAGAATCATCAGACATAGATTCTGAGCCTAGACAAATATGGACTCTGTTTGAAGACACTGACCCACAACCTACTGGTAAATGCTTTATTGAAGGGGATCATAGCAATGATACGCTCAAAAGTGGAAGCAATTTTGATGCGGAATTATATAAAACCTGGTTAAGTTTACATAATATAATGGGGAAGTGCTGTAGAGTCAGCGAAAAGTCTCAGGAAGATGACCATCGACCCCCAACATCTTTGTCGAAATCTTCATGAGAGATAAAGCGAATGTTGAAGTAGGTAATCGGTTATCCGATTACTTCTTGCTTTGTCATATTTTCCTAAAGCTAAATAGTTTTGACCTAGTTGGTTAAAAGAGGCAGCTTTTGTATAAATATCGTTTGTATTAGTAACTATATTCTCAAAAAATTCTATTGCTTGATCATGTTTTCCAAAAACAGTATAAAGACCTCCAATATAGAATGCTTTTCTCCCCAGTGCTGCACTTTGCTTATAGTATTCGATGGCTTTTTTGTAATTTTTTTGAAAATAGTAAATATCCCCGATTCTTTCTAAAGCACGAGCTTGAATATCTGTATCTTTAATTTCTTTTCCTCTGGCTAAATATTGCTTTTGATACTCAAGACTTTTATGATAAATTCCTAAATATAAGTAAGGCTTTGATATGTCATATAATCTGGCTGTCGCTGCGTAATCATCATCAATTTCTTCAGCTAATTCAAAACTTTGCCGATAATAATCAATGGCATTAACATAATCATTTAACCAATAATAAGCCCATCCTACACTAGATAAAACTTGTACTTGCCCAGATTTATCTCCAATTTCCTGATAAATTTTCAGAGATTTTTTAACTGTTTCTAAACCTTTTTGATATTGATGAGCATTACTGACTAAATTATCTGCTTCTAACCTTAGTCTTTCAGCTTCTGCTTTACGATAATTTACTTTTCGCAGGCGATCGCTATCTACACATTCACTCCAGGAGCGGTCGTAAACTACATAATTTACACAATATTGATTATTTTTTATCTCTAAAATTTGAGCTAAATGCCATTGCTTCTTCCACAAAACTTCTACATATTCATTGACTGAATAATCTCTATTTGTTTGGGTAAATTCTGAATTATGTTGCTCTAGATTAGTATTAGTATTTCGACGATAACCTTGCAGTAGCAGTCTTTCTGCATCAATTTTTCTAGGGTCTGCAATGCGAATACGAACTCTATCAATACACTTTCAGGAATAATCAAACTGGAAAATATTGAGAATTTTACTAATATTATGACTAATAATTTACTGATTTTTAGATGATGTTGAATCATAATGTATGGGATTTTTCTACTGATGAAATACAGTAATCAACTCTCTCAAATTAAACACTGAGAGAAAAATCAAAAAGCTGAATACTTACCTAAGTACCATAAATTAATGAAAATATAGTAGTCGAAGCAAAGAGAGCAGACATATCAAAAGCTTAGAGGATATCTGAAAAGTTTTTTGATACTGAATTTTGCCCCCCTAGCCCCCCAACAAAGTTAATCCCCCTCCCGTCCCCCTTGGAAAGGGGGAAGCCAGATGTTGCTGCGCTTTTTGTTGAATGGGGAATAAGAGTCAATTTGCTTCTAAAAGTCCCCCAATTTGGGGGATGCGCGGGGGCTTGGATGTAGCTAATGGGAATTCTCAGACAACCTCTTAAAACCCAGACAAAACAAGATTTTTCCTTCTTTCTTCTTTCTTCTTTCTTCTTCCTTTTTCTGCTATAAAACTGAAAGAGGCTAAAACTAGCTCCAAAGGAAATGATTATTCCCTTCAATTCTAGTTTTAACCTCTTTATTTAAGACTCAGCAAAAGTACAATTAGCGTTTTATCTTCGCTAAACTCCAAAAATGCTAGGCATAAGAGACTGGTACAAGGAATTTTCAATAACTAATTATTAATTATTAATTATTAATTATTAATAATTAATTATTAATTATTAATTATTAATTATTAATTATTACATTAACTGAGGTTCCAAAAGTCGAGTTAGGCGAGTTTTTTGGTAACTGGTCATAAAAGCATCTAATGTCCGTAGAAAATCTTCCCGTGCCTGAAAATGATCCACTCGAGTCACTATTTGGCCATCTTCAAATAAGATTAGGGTAGGCAAGGTTCTGAGTTGATATTTACTAGCAAGCTTTAAACTTTCATCAGCATTCACCCCCACCAGCTTTAAGCGGCCATTCCACTCAGACTGAAATTGAATTAATTGGGGGACAATCATTTTACACAGGCCACACCAAGGTGCCCAAAAATTTACTAAAACGGGGTTAGAAGCATCTAACACCTCTTTTTTAAAAGTTTTTTCGTTAACTGACAAAAGCATGGCTGATCGATGTGACATTAAATTAAATTTTTTATATCCTGGGATCATGCTACCAGTCTACGCTCCCAGTTGCACGGATGAGTAGTGGATGAGCTTGCCAAAGTAAAAAAATAAAAACAGCTACTCCCACATAGGCCCATCGGAGAAACTCCTGTAACTGTAGAGTTTGACGTCCTTGAATAATAGCCACAAAAGGCATAACTGATGTGCGAAACTTTAACTTTTCAAAAGATTCACCAAAACGCTGTTGAAGTCGTCGATCCCCATGCCATACACCAAATAAATGATGAAGTATGAGGCCAAAAGAGGTAACAAGGGTAAAACTTGTCCCTAACCAAAGAGTATGGGCAATACACCAAATTACTTGGCCGACCATTTGGGGATGGCGGGTAATCCGAATGATCCCTGTTTCATAGAGATGGACTTGGGGTTTTTGAATTGCAGCAATTTCTAAAAGGTTGAATGTAGAGGGATAGAGAAAGATAAATGAAATTGCTGATAGTATCCAGACTATAGGCTTAACTATTGGGACACCTTGTAGTTGCCATAACTGCAATCCATCATAACGGTGGTTGAAAAAGTAAATAATCAGAATTACTGCTAGTGGTAGACTGACCAGGGCAAATAAGATGCGATAGGGTCTAGGACCAATTTTGGTTTCGGCCCACAGTCGGAGGGCTGCTAAACCACTATGAGCGGTCGCAAAACTTAGCAGTAACCCCAACATAATAAAATGGCTAGGGGTTAACCAATCATTAGACATGGGTACTATGGGAAATTGATAATAAAAGTTAACTTTTGGAGGAATCGTCCCGCAGTATGCTGAAGGGACGTAATGCCAATCCCTGGAATAGGGAAGCAAATGCGGTGAGTGTGGAGTTTGATTTTCTCAAATTATTGATTCCCTAACTGAGGAATTTGGAAATCAAAGGTCTTCAACTCTCAACCTCTGTCTTAAGGACTTTTGTCCCTGATTCAGTTTAATCTAAACAGGACAATCAGAGCTTGATTAACTAACAAGATTGAAGATATGGGGTATGGAGTTAACGAAGTCAGAAGTCAGAAGTCAACCCACCCGCGGGCCCCGACCGTGGAGGGGAAGTAGGGGCGAATGGCCATTTACCCCTACAGAAGTTAACCCACCCCTCGCCCCTCCCCCTCCCAGGAGGGGAGGTAGGGGATTTGAGCTTTGCTCCAAAAATATTTCGCCTTAGAAGGTGGGGTTGCGCGACCCAATCCTGTTTGATAATTGTAATTTCTTCCTGATTTAATCAAATTAAGTAACTTAAATGAAAACCAATTTAAGACAGAAAAACACTCTAAATTCAAGCTTGTTAAAATTTTCCCACTCTCTACTTGCTCTGGAAATACCTAACGAATCAAATCAAAGGCCATTAAGTAATTTGCCCATTTGCTAACCCTTTGGGCGTTAATTCTCTCAATTTCTTTTTCCTTTAACAATATGTCTGAGCTTCCTTTCACCCTAGACCAATTACGCATTCTCAAGGCGATCGCTGCTGAAGGTAGTTTTAAACGAGCTGCCGATAGTTTGTTTGTTTCTCAACCAGCGGTTAGTTTACAGGTACAAAATTTAGAGCGACAGTTGAATGTACCTTTATTTGACCGGGGTGGCCGCCGGGCACAATTAACTGAAGCTGGTCATTTGCTACTTACTTATGGTGAGAAAATATTATCTTTGTGTCAAGAAACTTGCCGAGCTATTGAGGATTTACAAAACCTTCAGGGTGGTACTTTAATTGTTGGTGCTTCTCAAACTACTGGTACTTATTTACTACCCCGAATGATTGGGATGTTTAGACAAAAATATCCTGATGTGGCTGTGCAGTTACACGTTCATTCTACTCGTCGTACCGCTTGGAGTGTGGCTAATGGACAAATAGATTTAGCTATTGTTGGGGGTGAAGTTCCTCCAGAGTTACAGGAGTCTTTGGAAGTTATACCTTATGCTGAGGATGAGTTGGCTTTAATTTTGCCTGTTTCTCATTCTTTGGCAGAAAAGGAGACTATTCAAAAAGATGATTTGTATCACTTAAATTTTATTACTCTAGATTCTCAATCTACTATTCGCAAGGTTATTGACCTGGTATTATCCCGTAGTGGTATTGATACTCGCCGTCTGAAAGTGGAGATGGAATTAAATTCAATTGAGGCAATTAAGAATGCTGTTCAATCTGGTTTAGGAGTAGCTTTTGTTTCTGTTTCAGCTATTGAAAAAGAGTTACAAATTGGGGTTTTGACTACGGCTAAAATAGATCAGATAGTTGTTAATAGAATATTATCGGTTATTTATAATCCTAATCGCTACCGCTCTAAAGCTGCTGAGGCTTTTAGTAAGGAAATTTTACCTTTGTTTTCTAGTCTAAATTTTAGTCCAGATAAGATTAAACCTTTATCTAAAGAAATACAGCCTATAGAGATAGTAACAAATAATGTTAGTGATACTTGAAGATCAACTATTAATGGAGAATTTTTGAATCAGTTATCATTATAGAAGAAGAGTCAGCAAATTTTGCTCGCAATCAAGATTAATTGACTCGAGTATATTTTATGTTCGCTAAAATAACAATTTTGTCACATTCTTAGATCGGAATTGGTATTATATCAAATCTGTTTAATTGCAAAATCTGAATTTCACGCTCGACATCTGCGGAATAGACAATGAGAATAAATATTAGGTAAAATTTCTGGCTTTCCTAGAATGTCAGGGTTTATCTAAGTGCTGGTTGAAGACCCGCGCTCTCCCGTAGGGGAGCGTCGGGATGAATGCGAGCGCATTCCGGAGGAAAAACCAATCAATGTTGGGCTGTTCTCTGGTATAAATTGATAGTGAGGTTGTTCAACCGGATTTGATATTAGACAAATTTTTGACATAATTAATAACTTCTGGAAAAAAAATCAAAAAATCCGACTCAATTTCAGTATAATTTTTAATCAGCTCATTTCCAGCAGTAGCAAGATTATTTTCTCTTTTCAAACGTTTAGATAAACGGACAAAAGTCAAGTTAATCCCTGACAAATTTTTGTAGGAAGTAAGCCAATTTTCAGATATAATTTTCGGCAATATTTTTTGTAATTTCTCAGGTAAAATTTCCTGATTTTTCTGCAAAATAATATATATTTTTTGCACAAATACATCTAAGTTTTCATGGGTTTCATGGGCAAATAAGTTCCAGTGATTAGCTAAAAAATGGTCGTAACAAATATCAATAATTATTCCTGCTAAACGTCTATGACTATTACTAATACGATTTTTACTTCTCAAAAATATTGGATGAGTATCAGTAAAGCAATCAACTTGACGATGAGTTTTGATTCCTTGAATAATTTCATGGCTATAAATAGTTTCATATTGTTCTAGATACCCTTTGACAAAATCACCTAATAAATTTCCTATTTGTGATTCAGGAGTATTTTTAGCTAAAAATAAATGAGCTAAATAGTTCATAAGTGGATAGTTCGATAGTTTTTAAGTACAACATATAGCAGTTATAGTGTAAGAATTTCCTGCGGAATGCTGCGCAAACAGCTATTAGCTGTCAGCTCTCAGCTCTGATGGGGGGATTTTAATATATAGACTGTTTTAGCCAGCTTTTATAGTAAATTTTAATCAATTAATAAAGCTCTTATCTAGAACTAAAAAAAGTAATAGCTGATGGCTGATAGCTGACGGCTGAATGCTTACATTATAGTAGAGGGAAGAAAGAAGAAGGAGGAAGGAAAAATCTGCCTTTGTCTTAGTTTTAAACTTTTGATATATCCTAATATCATGTCCGGATAATTAGTGATAAAAAAACTTTCTCCTTTTCCTCCTGTTTTTTCTTTCTTCTTCTTTCTTTCCTCCTGACTCCTGACTTCCCCTCCCCTCCTGGGAGGGGGAGGGGCGAGGGGTGGGTTTACTCCTGAGGACTCCGTCATTTATTTATAAGTATTCAACCGGACATGATATAACCTTTCCTTCGACTGCTATATATTTTGATTTTATATAAAATCTCTATTGGAATTCAATAATAGATAACAGTAATAGGAGTTTCAGACTTGATTATCTATTTTTTTGTTTTTGACAAATCCTGCACATCAAGAGTGTATAAATATCAATATTGCCGAGATTTTATGATTAATTTTTAGATACTTCCCATCATATCTATATTAAAGCAAAGTTAAGCTGCTCAGGATAATTTATACAACAACCAACGTCTATTGAAATGAATTAGAAATGACGATTGACGTTATTAGCTAATAGCTTATAAAATAAACAAATCTAAATTATGATAGTTAAACTACCCTAGATTTTTCCGAAGCTCTTTCATAAATTAAGTGGGTTTTGTAGCATGGCAAACACTCTAGAATCTATTATTAATCTACCGAAGCTAAATTCTGAATCTACCCTCAGAGAATTACCACTGACTGATTTTCAAGTAAGTCCGATAACTTCCCTAGAATTAGTTGAATATCAGTTTAATGAACAACCTGACTTACCTGGAGTTATAGTTGCTTCCGATGAAAAGTTTTTTGGCATGATTTCTCGACGCTACTTTCACGAACAAATGAGTTCTCCTTATGGAAGAGAACTATTTATCAAACGTCCTATTCAATATTTTTTAAAAGCAACTCCAGTTAAATATTTAGATAACTGTTTGGTATTACTTGCTGAAGAAAAAATTAACTTGGCTGTACAAATAGCACTAAATCGTTCTGAAGAAACTGTTTATGAACCACTTGTAATTAAATTTGTAAACAAAAAAAATTATAATTTTTCTACTTATTTTTTACTGAATTTTCAAACTTTAATTCTGGCTCAATCCCATCTACTTAGAGAAGTAAATAATGAGTTATATCGCTACAAAAGTGCTGCTAAAAATTATTTGATTCAGCTAAAAAATAAACAGCAAAAACTCCAACAACATACGGCAGCATTACAAACGCAAAAACAAGAAATTTTGGCTAGACACAAGTTATTAGAAATACAGCAAAATGACCTAATTAATCAATCAAAACAAATTCATAATCTGAACCACAGACTAAAGAAAATTACTGGTTTTATTTCTCAGGAAGGAAAAAAAGCATTTTATGCAACATTTGAAGGAGTACAAAAAATCAACAAAAATATGGATGAAATTTTCAATATTGGTCACTTGTTTACCAATGAACTCAAACTAATTAACTCTACATCCCATCAAATTGAAACAGTTAGTAAGCAAGCAAAACACTTGGCAATACAAGCTGCCATTGTTGCTGGTCATTCAAATTCTGAACTTGGTGGTTTTAGTCATATTACTAACGAGATTGGAAAATTGGTGAATGAAACTTCACAAGCAGGTCGTCAAATGAATTTAGTAGCTAATAACTTAATGATGAAAATTTCTGAACTTAACAATTTAGCTGAAACTGGTAAACAAACAGCTCAGTCTCTAGTAGAAAATAATCAACGTTCTGAGATAACATTAGATGAGTTAGAAAAATTAATTCAACAACCAAACTTGGATCGAGCAGTAGTAAATTCGCCTCCTGTTACACCAGGTAGCAAAGGTACTGATATTTCTCAAGAAAATCTGTATCGAGATCAAAATATAGTCAATAACTATAAAGAAAAGTTTGAGGAGAAAAATACAGATATTTCTGAATTGCAAATGCAAATATTGAATAATAAAAAAGATAAAGAAAAATTGATACAACAAATTCGTTCTACTTTAAATAAAAAAAAAATTGATATTTAGTGAGATTGAGTTGACAAAAAAATAACCAACTTGATAGAAGATGTAGCCAGTTTAAGTGAATCTTCAACAATTAATCATTACCTCTCCTTAAAATAAAAAGCTTCAAACTTTACCGAAAAATTCAGGTATAAAGCCTCTCCATTCATGGATAAAAAAGAAAAAATCCTTTGATCCAATCCTCTTTATTTATAAGAAGAGGTAATTCTAAATTCTTAATTCTAAATTCTTAATTCTTGAACCCTGTTTATTGATTTGAAATTTTCTAGAATAACTAAAGTATAACTTCTATAGTTAATGAACAAGATGCAAATTATTGTTACTCCAAATCACTTTCTTTATCAAGATGTACAACTATACCATCTTAAACTTCGAGGTATTAGTAATCAAGCTACTGGATATTTATATTGCAAAAATAATGAAACTATTACTAGAGCTACTTCTATGGATAAAATTCAGTTAGAAGGACTTTGTAAGATTAAACAAGTTATTGCTCTACGGCAGCGAGCAGTTATAGATATTGCACCTATTCTAGAAGCACATAACTGGGAGATAATGCCTATTTCAGAAAATCAAACTAATAACTAATAGATATATTATTTCATTTCCCTTTTCCATGTATCCAATCATTAATCATTTGAGGACAACTAGCTAAAGACTCTGCTAAGGATGCAAACTCTACTAAAGGTAACGGACGATGAAATACATAACCTTGAAGTTCATCGCACTGATTTTTAACTAAAAAAGCCAATTCTTCTTCGGTCTCAACTCCTTCAGCAATAACTCGTATATTTAGTTTGTGAGCCATCGAAATAATTGCTGATATAATAACTTGGTTAGTAGGATTACTATGAATTTTACTAATAAAATTTTGATTGATTTTTATACTATCAATGGGGAATTTTTGCAGATAACTTAAGGAAGAATAACCTGTACCAAAATCATCTATAGAAATTTGAAGACCTAAACTTTTTAAACCATGTAAACATCGTACAGCCTTTGTTTCATTTGTAATCAAAACACTTTCATTAAAATCTAACTCGAGATAATTAGGAGCTAGACCGCTATTTAAGAGAACTTTAACTAATCTTTGACGTAAATCTAATTGATTTAACTGGCAAGCAGATATATTGACTCCTACTCGTATTTTTCCTAACCCAATATCCTGCAAAGCTTTAACATTTTCACAAGCAGTCTTCAAAACAAATTCACCTATTGGTTCAATTAATCCTGTTTCTTCTGCTAGGGGTAAAAATTGTTGTGGTAATATTATAGAACCATCAGATTTTTGCCAGCGCAGTAGAGCTTCAGCACCTACAATTTTGCCTGTTTTTAAATTTACTATTGGTTGATAGTAAATCTTAAATTGTTTACTTGATAGTGCCGAATGTAAATCATTCTCTAACTGCAAAGTATTGCTGTTTTGATCTTTACCTATTTCATTATCAAAATAATATTTATTATTGCCCTGTTTTCTGGCATATTCCATGGTCTTTCTGGCTTTTAAAAGTAATTGCCCCAGTTGTTCTCCATCAATAGGATAAAGAGCAATTCCAGCATTAGCACTAATCAAAAATTTTTGTTGTTTTAATACATAAGGTTCGACAAATTGCTGTAGGATATTTTGAATTATACCTGTAATTTTTATCTTCTGATGAAGTGATTCTAAGATAATCACTAATTCATCTGTATTTAAGCGAGCTATAACGCTGTTTTTACCAAGAAATTTATTGAGCCTTTCAACTATATTTGTCATCAATAAATCACTCCAATCATGTCCTAAATCATTAATGCGCTTGAAGCGATTTATACCTAAACAAATTACAGGAAGAGTTGGTATAAAATTTTGTTCTTTTCCAGAATATTGTGTTTTTGAATTTGTGATGTTATTAATAATTTTATCGAATTTCTCTGATAATAACAGCCGATTACTTAAAATACTTGAATTTTCTCGATCGCTTAACTTATTAAGTTGATTTTTTACCGTTTCAATTTGCTGAATGTACCGTGACTCTACAGCTTGTTCACTTTGATATTTCTGAAGGGCAATCTCAATTGTAGTTTTTAATGATTGAGGTTTAAATGGCTTCACTAGATATCCATAAGGTTCGGTTAACTTTGCCCGTCCTAATGTATTATCATCTGCATAAGCAGTCATATAAACCACAGGTATTTTTAATTGAGAGCGAATATATCCAGCAGCTTCAATGCCATCCATATCCCCTTGAAGCATGATATCCATTAGTACTAAATTAGGATGTTTTTTTGTTGCAGTTTGAATAGCTTCTTCGCCAGAGTCTACAATTCCAATTACTTCATATCCTAATTTATGAAGATTTCTTGCAATATTTTCCGCAACAATAAGTTCATCTTCAATAACTAAAATTTTTGTGGTAGAGATGGGATTTTTAACAGAATTTTGAGTAATATCCATCGCATTTTACCTGCATAAGTTGGATAATTTGATTGTACATACTATTATACTAATTATCAAAAATAATGTTCTAAAAAGGAGATTTAAAAATTATACCTAATAGGAGATGATTAGAACCTAAAAAATCTCTATATATATCATTTTTTTCTTTATTTACTCTTTACTTTTCCTTCTTTCTTCTCTTTAGTATGGCATTATTTTATTAAATTTATATTATACTACTGGACTGTTTCATCTAAAATGGTGCAATAGAATAGTCAGCCAAAAGTGACTATTGGACTGACAAGCGATCGCTCTTCAACCAACAGCCAAAAACAGGCGATCGCTCTTCAATCAACAGCCAAAAACAAGCGATCGCTCTTCAATCAACAGCCAAAAACAGACCTTCTGGATCGACACAGCTAAAATAGTATATTGTAGTGCAGCTTTGTTGCACAAAGAAAGGAAATAGGGTAAGAATAAAAGTGCGTGGCACAAAAAAACCTACACTAAATGTAGATATGAGTAAGTCCAAGTCCAAGTCTAAGTCTAATTACCGAATCAGCAACTGGTCTGAGTATGATGCTTCCTTAAAGCAAAGAGGAAGTCTAACATTTTGGCTCACATTGGAAGTAATAGAGCAGTGGGTAAACCAGGAGAAGACTGGACGTAGGGGAGCATCGAATACCTATAATGATGTGGCTACCCTTATTAATGGTCTGCCTAAGTAGTCTATTTGGATTAGGAGGACGACAGACAGAAGGGTTTGTGGAATCTATATTTGACTTGATGGGACTAGATTTACCTGTATCAGACCATAGTACTGTATGCCGTAGGGTCAAGAAATTAAATATTGTGATACCAGTGATGACAACCCGTGAGGGGATTCACGCGCGTAGTAGATTCTACATAAAGCTGATTTAGGGGTGATCTGGGGGTAGACTCAGGTATAACCTTCTCTAATTGTAGGATAGAAGTAAATATATTTTACTTTTTTCCAAAAGTCCAGTTAATTACTTCCACTAATTCTTGCGGTCGATCGACTAAAGCATCTGGCTGATAATCGGATAATACTTCTCTAGAATTAAATCCCCAAGTCACTGCTATTACTTTAACTTTAGCTTTTTTGGAAGCACTAATATCTCTAACCTCATCTCCAATATAAACAATCTCTTCTGGTTGAATATTCTCCGTTTTTAGATATTGTTTAATAACCTTATCTTTGCCAAAAAGTGTTGGGGCTGAAATTATAAAATCAAAGATTAATAAATCATATTTTTGCAAGACAAACTCTACATTTTTCTGACTATTAGAAGTAATTATTCCCAGTTGATAACCTTGCTGTTTCAGTGCAAATAAAATTTCTTTAATACCTGAAAACAACCTGACATTGTTAATTTTTTTTTGAAATTCTGCTCTAATTCTTCTCAATAAAAAAGGTAATTTAAAAATAGATATTCCTGACTGAGTAATCACTTGTAGAGGGCTTAATTTTTCTATTTCTGGAATTTCTTCCTTCTTCGCTTGTTTATATCCAAATTCAACTGATAAATCATTTGTAATTGCAAAAATCAGATCGAAAGTATCTGCTAATGTACCATCAAAATCAAAAATAACTATTTTTATCATTATTATATAACAATTACTAATTGCTTTCTGATTCTATCATTAAAAAGCGTTTCAGTACGGAATGCTGCGCAAACAGCAGTTCAGCAGTTCAGCGGTCAGCTTTGCGAGAAGGGGATGCGCCACCCCTCCTAAAATTAAACGACTTGCTCGCGTGTCGGGGATGTTTTACCCAAGCTTTTCCGTTTCGGAATACTCCTGCAAACAAATACCATTATCTATGCACAAATTTTTAGTCTGATAGCTAGTTATATCATGTCCGGTTGAACAGTTATAGAACCCATTTGAGAGCTATATAATTATGGTAGTAAAGTCTTTTCGTGCATCAATTTTGAAGAAAAATCATCTGAAGGAGTGTTGAATTTTTTGTATTCTTTCTCCCCACATCTTCCCTGTTCCCTGTTCCCTCCTGTCTTCCCCTCCTGGGAGGGACCCGCGGGTGGGTTGTCTCCTGTCTCCTGACTCCTTGCTAAATTTATGAAGATATGATCGGGGGTTCTATAAATAAACGACGGAGGAGTCAGAAGTCAGGAGAACCGAGTCACGAGGAAATAAAGAAGAAGAAAGAGGAGAAGAAGGAGAAAGTTTTTTGGTCGCGTAAGCGGAACGGAGTTCTATCACGCTCTTATCCGGACATGATATTAACTATTACTCGAAAATGTAAATCAATCAACTTCATCTATGGCAGTGGATAACTTGGACTTTGACTTCATTAAAGATTAGCACGAGCATTTCGTCGCAGCATTTCTGGCTTAATACGTCGTAGCGCAGAAGCTGGAAACTTCTTATCCCAATCTTGTTCAGATATTTCTGCTAGTTCTGTTAACTTAGGAGTGACATTACCAGGATAAGGTTGAAAATCATCAATATTTGTCTTTTGAGCAAATCGTTCATTCCAAGGACAAACATCCTGACAAATATCACAACCTGCGACCCACCCTTTTAAATTTGATTTAATATGTTCGGGTAGTTCAGCATTTCTATTTTCTATTGTGTGATAAGCAATACAAAGATTTGCATCAACAACAAAAGGTTCTACGATCGCATTAGTCGGACAAGCTTCCAGACAACGAGTGCAACTACCACAATGTTGAGTGTGAGGGCGATCGCTTGTCAACTCTAGGTTAGTTAGCACTTCCCCCAAAAATACCCATGAACCATATTCTCTAGTAATTAGATTACCATTTTTTGCTACCCAACCTAAACCTGCTTGTTGTGCCAATGGCTTTTCTGGCACTGGACCTGTATCTGCATAATACCTGGTTAAAATTTCCTTTTCTTGCTCTTGCAACCAGTTAGTCAGAGCTTTTAACTTTTGGTGCATGACTTTATGATAATCCCTACCCCACCCATAGCGAGAAATTTTACCTATTTCAGAATTTTCAGAATGTTGATGTGGCGTGTAATAGTTGAGAGCAACACAAATAATAGATTCGACCTCTGGCATAACTAGCTTCAAATTTTGACGTTTGGGGTTAGCCATCCATCTTAAGTCTGCTTGATAACCTTTGTTCAACCATACCTGCAATCTTTCAGTGTCTGAACTTAAATCATTTATTGAAGCTATCCCCACCTTGTGAAATCCTACTTCTAAGGCTTTCTGTTTGATTTGACTCATGCTAAGTGCAGATTTCATTGATACTAGCTAGATTTGTAAAATTTGTATTAATTTTTAATATTTTAAATACCTTAATTGGTAACATATATGGACAAAACTGTATAATAATTTAGAATAAAACCACTATTAATTTTCAATTATACTTTGTTTTGAAACTTGTCAATTTTATTTGCACCTATTAACAAAAAGTTACATAATGCCAAGTAAGAAGGCAGAGATTAACAAGGCCATTTTATTTGAGGTTGGCGAACATAAATATAAATCTCTAAATTGCAGACATGACATATACTGCTGAATCTACAATGAAAATTTTTATCTGTAGTAACCCTAAAACTGTTGTTGAAACTACAGCTCAGTTTAATGCTCTCAGTATTGATGAGCAACTGGCATTACTCTGGAACATCTACACCAAAATTAGACGCTCTGTTACACCTGCAACTTCCGGTGCAGCACGCCTACAGTTGGCTGAAGGTCTGCTGAATGAAATTAAATATATGTTTCACGAAGAACAATTAGGAGCCATCCGTGACTTAGCTGCTAGCAAAAATAACCCTATTTCTCGTGCTTATGGTATGCTAAGTGCTAATACTAAGCTAGCTTTCTGGTATCAACTAACGGAGTCCATTGAAGAAGGCGATATAGTTCCAATGCCTACTTTTCATCAGCTCTCGGTTTCTGGCTCTCAAGTATTGACCTCTATAGAAGTATTAGATTTTGGTCAACAAATTACTGTATTACGCAATGTTGTAGCTAATATGGGTGTAGATCCTTTAGCTTAATTTTTTAGTAACATTCCCGAAACCGAATCTAATACCAAATCTCAACAAGTTTGCTATATATCTTTAGTAATGGGGAGTAGGGGAGTAGGGGAGATGGTAATCAAACCGTAAAACCCTCTGATATTGGGCAGTACAAAGCAAAGAATTACTGGTATTGAAAAGCAAGTAGTTACTCGCTACTTTATCTAATACCAAGAAACTTTTAATCACGATAATTTTGAAAGTACAGCAGTCGCCATTACTGTATTTGACTTATGAAATAGCTGCAACAATAATCAAACTTCTTCTTTCTTCCTTCTGCGTTTGCAGCAAGTCTATTTACTGCTAATGGCTCACTTAATGATCCTTTTCAAGATCCTATTATTTAGTAGGAGTGCGATCGCTTCCTCTCTTTAGGAAGAAGCTAAAGTTATACCCACTTATCCTCAAGTAGGAGTGAACCAAGAGCTTGATGAAAGCGAAGTAGAAGTTTAAGTCAGGGAAACTAAACTTCTTGATTTTAGGTGAATTTCACTGGGGAAATTTATTTTGAACCGTCAGTAGGAGCAAATAATTGCTCTTAGTTTCAAGCTGTTAGCTTCTGCTTCATAAAACCGATATAAAACGTCACAAGCGCGACATTTTAATGTTTACTTCCTGCTTCCACCGGAACTGTCGGCAGCACTCCGTCCACAGGCATCAACGGTCAAGCCGACCGCATTTCTTAAATTTATACTTGCGTTTAAATCCCGGTCTATAGATATCCCACAATCACCGCAGTCATAAGTTCGATTATTTAACGGCATATCTTGAACATGACCGCAGTTTGAGCAAGTCGAGCGAAGATGGAAAAAACCTGTCAACTACGGCTAGCTTACTACCATACCATTGGCACTTATATTCTAGCTGTCGTCTAAACTCATAAAATCACTATCTGCTAATTGATTTAGCTAGCTTGTGGTTAGCTAACATACCGCTAACGTTCAAATCTTCGCTTGAGCAACAACGCTGTGGTTTTTAGCTAAATATGTTGTCAATTTATGAAGTGCATCTTTGCGGATATTAGCCACTCGTCTATGGAGTTTAGCTATCTTCAGTTGTGCTGCCCGACCGTTAGCAGAGCCAACCCTTTTATGGCGATGTAGGTATTGCAGCCGAGACAACTTAGCTTCAAATCTCTGATATGATTTCACGCTCTCAAATACTTTCCCATCACTCAAAGTAGCTAATGTTTTCACTCCCAAATCTACTCCTATAACATCATTTGTTTTGGGTGTGGTTATGGCGTGAAATTCATAGCTGCAGCTCAGATACCATGAACCCGCTTGTCTACTAATAGTGATTTTTTGAGCTGTTGCCTCAATGGGTTCATAAGTTTTGACCATACCAATAAAAGGTAACTTGTGACTCCATCCATTTAATTCTATGGGTTTTCCACTGGTTTTCAATCGTGAAAGAATCAGACTTACCTTTCTTCTTAAACCGTGGGCGTTTACCCAATCCCTGTTTGCTCCGCATTCCGCAGGAAAAGAATCTTTTAAATGCTTCACCTAAGTTTATAAAAGCATATTGATAAACTTTAGATGAGAGGTTTTTCATCCAGGGATAAAGAGGTTTTGTGTGATTGGTAAAAACCTCTCTGAGCTTACGGGCGTTTGGCTTATAACCATCTCTGTAAGCTGCATTCCACAGACTTAAACCCCAGTTATAACACCAGCGTGAATAGCCAGCGTGTTGAGCCATCAGAGTTTTCTGTTTATTATTAAGTTTCAGCTTTGTTAATCATGGATTTCATTTATGAGTGAGTGCAGCCTATCTAAAAGTATGCTTCTTAGGGTATTATATCGTTATTCTCTGATTAAGTCAATGCTCCACAAAAGTTGTTAAAAAGCATTCAGCTTAAATCTATACAGGACTTACACAAATTGACCTTTAAAGCACCATCTGTAGAGTCCCTGCGTAAGTCCTGTTATACTGAAACGGAGAGAAATGCAATTTAAGAGGCGTTGAAATCCCTTTTAAATTATTCGGCACTTATAAACCGGGGATTTCAACCCAAACTGATACCTGAAAGATCTGAGCCCAGAGCTAGTTAAATTTGCGTCCTCACACTAGATTTCATGTTAGATGATTCATTTCAAGCTGTAGTGGATACTTGCAATGAACGAGCTAACATTTGTTGTCCTAGTTCTATATGACTAGAAGCACACTTCCAGTCTGGATGACTTGTCATTAATAAACTTTCTAAAGTTTCTTTGTCAAATAGATGCCATACTAACGATTTATTAAAATAGCATTCGACTGCATAGCAGTTTTGACTAATACAGTAAATATAACAAGTTTCGGAAGCTCTCTCAATTTTTATATGTGCCCCTGGTTCTAGATCACGAAATTGAAATATATTTTGTTTAAATTCATCTGTAGAAGACACTGTAAAACCAGGAATTACAGCCGTTAGTGTTTTTTCTCCATTAATATGAATCCAATAATTACGAGTGGGATCGATTCTTTCTAGCCAAGGAGATTCGTCATCTAGACGATAACGAGGAGCTAAAGGAAAAAACATATTCATATAACAAACCTAATATATATATTTTAATTGTATCTAAATAAACCTTATTTTTATCTTGCGGTAGAGTATAGTTAGATGCAACCAAACTTAACAAAACTTATCAGATTTATCATATAAATATAATAGTTATCGCCATCTGTTTTCAGTTGTGTAATACAATGTTCGGATGATTAGTTATAAAAAACCTCTTCACTTCACACTTTGCTCTCTTCCTTCTGCCTTCTACCTTCTCTGTGCCAAAGTATAAGTATTTAACCGAACATGATATAATAAAAATTTCATCAAATATTGCTACTATCCTGGAACAGGAAACAGGGAATAGGGAAAATACTTAAGGATCAACCTATAAAATAAACAGGAAAAAAGTAAATAAATATTGATAATATATTTTATTTTATACTAGGTACTTTGACTTATCTCCACAAATTAATCTTGATCAAAGAAAAAGCCTGACAACTTTTATCTATTTAGTTGCATTATTTTAGGTTGCAATTCCGATAAATCTAACCCAGAAAAAGTAGTTAATCTTAACTTCCATCAGCAATATTTTAATCAAAATTAAAATGTAATATTAATGAAGCAACTGCTTTATGGTACTTTTTTATCTTTTCAGTGGCGAGTTTAATACCCCACCATCAACGGGGGTGCTGAAAATTGTTTGGGGTTATAAGACACGAAGTGGCCGATCGTTGACTATCCATAAGCAATTAGACCTTCTGCCTTTCGGTGCGGAATCCTGTGCAAACAGCATAGCAGCATAGCTGCCTTCTTCAAGGTACTTTTTCTGGTATATTCGCTTGTAATTTTAGGCAGTTTCTACCATCTATCTGTAATGTATAATCTACACGATCCATTAATCTATTCATAATCAACCATCCATAACCACTTTCTTGTTTAGCTTCTGGTGTTGGTGGGTTATACTCTCCTATACTATAACCTTGACCATAGTCCCAGATTTCCAAAGCAATACCACCGTCTTTGGCTTCTAAGCGTATTAATACTGGTAAGTTTGGTTGGTCTTTATGAGCATGACGAATCACATTGGAGTAAGCTTCTGCCAGGACCAAGCGTAAACGGTTGGATTGACGAGGCCAATCAATATGTTCTCCTAGCTCTACTTCTAAACTGCTCAATAACCAATGTTCGACAATAGTCAAAAAGCGTAAGTCGCTTGGCACCTGAAGCTCGGTTTTCATAAATTCACAGAACCTCCAGAGATAGTATAGTTTGGTCATCTTCTTGAACTTGATTATTAGCTCGGATATTAGCTAATAAGCCATTTAGGTCTATTTGGCTTTTGTTCTGCTTTAAAAGCTCCCATAAACCTTCTTGTTGCAGCATTACACGAGTTTGTTCCTCACTCTCAGTAGCCTCTTGAACTACTGTTGCTTCAGTGATTCCATCACTGGTCAGTAGGAAAACATCTCCTGAATTTAAGTTTATAGTACCTGCTTTTCCTTTCCATATTGGCAATATTCCCAGGGGAATACCACGTTCCTTGAGGAAATTTGGTTTTACCTCATGAGAATCCTGATTTTCTACAGTTAGCAGGGCAGTTTGAGACCAAACCAAGGGATATATATGGCCAGCATTAGCATAAGCCAATAATCCTGTTTCTGGTGTATAACGGGCTAAAACCATTGTAATGAAGCAATTGTTACTAATCAGGTCGTCACAGAGACCAATATTAAGATTTTGCATGATTTCGTAAGGGTCTGGGGGATTTTCTTGAGAAAGTTCTCGTCGCATCACAGACATAGCACTTGCCATGAATAAAGCAGCGGGTACTCCTTTACCAGAAACATCTCCCAGTGCCAACCAGATGTCACCTTGAGAATGGGTATAAACTTCAAAGAAATCTCCTCCTACTTCTCTGGCAGGATAGCAGCAAGCTTGTATCCTTAATTTTTCAAATTCTGGCCAACTTTGAGGTAATAGGTTGCTCTGTATCTGACGAGCTACCTCTAGCTCATTACGCATTTGTTCTGCAAGTTCTCTGGTGCGTTGATAGAGTTTGGCCTGAGATAATGCTAATGCTCCTTGCTCCAGGACACTTTCTATCAATTCTATATCTTCTGAAGACCAGAATTTACTGCTATCTTGTTGATAAAGAGCTAAAACTGCTAGTAACTCTTGTTGATAAATCAGGGGGATTATTAATTTACAAATGCTTTTATCTGAACTTTCTTCTAATTGGGTTTGACGATTTGTTACTACTTCCAAAAATTTTTCTGGAGCGAAAGGGAAGTTATTTTGGGTAATTTCAGGGTTTTGATAAGAAAAAGATTCAGACATTAAGCGATCGCCTTCTACTGGCCATAACTTGCCTTCTGTTGCGTCAAAAGTCTGTCCCACTGTTTGAATTATTGTCGATAACATACTAGAGTAATCCAATGATTCTCTAATAGCACTCATTACTTCATTTAACATAGACTCTCGTCGCAAAGCACGAGTTAGAGCATTGGTGCGTTGCGTGACAATTTTGTAGGTTTCTGAAGCTTGTTGTACTACAGCTTTGAGTTCTTCAGGATTCCAAGGTTTTGTAATATACTTGAATACTTTTCCGGAGTTAATTGCTTCTACTAAGTCTTCTACATCTGTATAGCCTGTCAGTAGAATCCTAACTGTATTTGGATATTTTTCTAATGTTGTGCCTAAAAACTCTGTACCATTCATTTCTGGCATTCTTTGGTCAGAGATAATAAGTGCCATTTCTCCTTCATCTTCCAAAACTTTCATGGCACTGAAGGCACTATCTGCTTTATATACTTTAAATTCTCGCCGAAACGTCCTGTACAACAAATCTAGGTTGTCTGGTTCGTCATCGACTACCATCAATTTTAATTTCCCCTCTCCCCGACTCATGCTATGCCTTACTCCCAGACAATTTTTCAAATTTTATACTCTCCGGTTGGCCTTGAGAGTTTCCTAATTTATTAATCTATATATTTAATATTTAGGATAAATAGCCTTGAGTTAAATTTTATGAATTTGGGTTTCATTTCTTCTCTGGCCATAAACTTCCAAGAAAAACTCATTTTGAGTATATTTTATACTTAGTTCTAGATATACATTATTCCAACAAATGTCTCATTTACTAAATATTATTCAATAATAAATTTAATTATAATTAAGCTTTTTTTGTTGATTATTTATTGATTTTTATACTTAATTAACTGACTTTTTCTGCCAATCTAAGTTTAGCAGAACGTGCCCGTGGGTTTAATGTTATTTCATTATCTTGGGGTTGGATCGGCTTTTTTGTCAATACTTGCAAAACAGATGAACTTCTTAAACTATTTTTAACTAAACGATCTTCTAAACTATGAAAACTAATAATTCCTATTCTACCTCCTGGCTTGAGCCAATTAGGAGCATTTTCTAGAAAAGTTTCTAGGGCAGTAAGTTCTTGATTTACTTGTATTCTTAAAGCCTGAAAAACACGAGTCGCGGGGTGTATCCTACCATAACGGTATTTACGAGGTACACAGTGGGCGATCGCTTCTGCCAATTCGGTTGTTGTTTCAAAAGGACGACGTTCTACTATTTTTCTAGCAATACGTCGTGACAAACGTTCTTCTCCATAGGTATAAAAAATATTTGCTAATTTAGCTTCTTCCCAAGAATTAACTATTTCGGCTGCGGTCAGAGATTGTTGTTGGTTCATCCGCATATCCAATTTAGCTTGATGCCGGAAACTGAAACCTCGTTCTGGGGTATCTAATTGTACAGAGCTTACACCCAGGTCAGCTATTATACCATCAAATTCAAGATTTTTTGGCTCATAATCAGCAAAATTTCCATGCCAAAATTGAATATTGGAGTTTTCAGAGGCCAATAAAGTTTGACAATAGGCGATCGCTTGTTCATCTTGGTCAATAGCTACTACTTTAACATTTGGGGCCGTAGCTAAAATTGACTGAGTATGGCCACCAAATCCTACTGTTGCATCTAAGTAAAGACCTCTGGGAGGTATTGCCAAACCTTGGATTAATTCGGCGCTGAGAACAGGTACATGGTTCATCAAGTCTGAAGTTTACAATTAAGAATTGACTAATTAGTTTGTATAGCGCAGGCAACAGGCAACAGCTCCGAAAGGCAACAGGCAACCCACCCCTCGCCCCTCCCCCTCCCAGGAGGGGAATAAAAAACCTATTAGTATAAGACTTTTAGCTATTGGACAGTTATTGTAATTTGTAAATAGGGCTTGCTGATTAAACATCAAAGCATTGACTGATATTGGTTGTAGCATTTTTTGATCTAAAAAAGTGCGTCTGTTTTCAGTGGAAAGAGCGGCATAAAGCTAGTATTTTGGGAGGATTATGGCAGACAAATCAAGGGACAATTTTTCCGACTACCTCCTCTATAATTCCCCGTTCCTCCTGTCTCCTGTCTTCCCCTCCACGGTCGTGGGAGGGGCGAGGGGTGGGTTGTCTCCTGTCTCCTACCCCTACTAAAAGACTTTTTCAGCAAACCCTAAATATGCCAGGGCACATTGCTATAAATTACGCATTTTTGATTTAAAACACTACTTATAGTGTGGCACTATAGTTTTGTTCTAGTATATATAGTGTCTCAGGGTAAGTAGAATTATATCTGGTTCGAGTAACTGACTATCCCTATAATTTAAGACTAACCACAAATCTAATCAAAACGCAAATTTTGTGTTGAAATGGTTAGTCCAGCCCACTTTTTTCAAGTAAACGTTATTTTAGTCACAATACGTCGGGATTCTCGCCAGTTCCAACCTCTATTATTCGGCATTAAACAGGCAAAGAGATTTGAAAAGCTAGTGTGCCGAACGTAAAAAGCTTAAATAACCGGGCGAGGCCAACTTAACACGAGAGTAGAAGGGACGCAACAATGTCCAATTCAACCAATTATGTATTCGTACTTGACGCCAAGAAAAAAACCCTAGCACCATGCAAACCAGCTATGGCGAGGTCATTGTTAAAAGCTGGCAAAGCCAAAGTTTTTAAGCGCTACCCTTTCACAATAATTCTGAATAAATTGGTAGCTCTTGATTTTCAAGGCTTGCAATTAAAAATTGACCCTGGTTCCAAACAAACAGGTTTTGCAATAGTTGCCCAAAGTGAAGAAGTTATCTTTGCAATGGTTTTAGTCCATCGTGGCCAGCAAATCAAAAATGCCTTGGAGCGACGGCGAACTCTTCGTCGAGGTCGTCGTCATAGAAAAACTCGCTACCGTAAGTGTAGATTTCTCAACCGCAAACGAAAAAAAGGATGGCTGCCACCAAGTTTAAGGCATCGGGTTTTGACTGTAGAAACTTGGGTTAATAGACTTTGTAAACTAAGCCCAGTAAGTAGTTTGGCTATAGAATTGGTCAAGTTTGACACCCAGAAAATACAGGTGCGACTCGTTGGCCACTAAACTAGGAAACTAGGTATAAATGGCCGTTCCAAGTCAATACATGAAGACAACCTCGACTTGTGAATAACTCTTATTGCCTTGGTGGTGAAATTCCATCCGCCTTGTTGTTAGGTTGACAGCATAGATCACGGAGTAGAGACTGAACATCAATCTCCGAAGCTGGTTTAAAAGCGGGAAAATACCAGTTACCGAGGAACGATACCGCAAGCAGAGGCTGACAAGTGGACGAATAGGAAGATAATTAAACTCTCGTGAGCTGGAACCATCCCAAAGGTAGCTATGGGATGTAGGACGAAAATCAGAGGGTCATTGGATATTATTATCTGTATGATAATATCAACAACCATACCGAACCCTTCGGGAGATTTTACCCCACTAAATCAGCCGTAACAAAGGAATAAGGGAACGAGGAAACCTCTCTAAGACACCTAAGAATAAAGGATGGGCAAACTACTTCTCAACCGTAGTCAGTAAAGACATTTTTAAAAAAATGGATATGCTCCTATGGAAAAGACTATGGAGATGGGCGAGTAGAAGGCATCCCAATAAGTCGGCTGAATGGGTCAAGGAAAAGTATTTCCCCAGAGTTAAAACCAGAAATTGGGTACTTAACGATGGCGAATATATACTAAACCAACACTCAGATGTTCCTATTATAAGGCACGTTAAAGTGAGAGGTAATAAATCCCCTTATGACGGCGACTGGACTTATTGGAGTAGTAGAATCGGTAAACATCCAGGCGTAAGGAAAGAAGTCACAACGCTGTTAAAACGGCAAAAGAATAAATGCGCATTTTGTGGACTAACCTTCAGGTCAAGCGACCTTATGGAAGTAGACCATATAAAACCTAAATCTGAAGGTGGTGACGACAAACTAAAGAATAAACAACTGTTGCACCGACATTGCCACGATACTAAAACGGCCTTAGATAAAAAGACGTACGCAAAACCAAAGGTACAGGACTTACCTGAAAATTATTTATGGGTTGACGATATGTTGATATTAAGGCAGGGATGTACCCATGAAAAGGGACGTTTAAGAGAGGAGCCGTGTGAGGTGAAAGTCTCACGCACGGTTCTGAAGACGAGTCGGGTAGGGTAACTTACCTGGCTTAGTTTAACAACCCAGAAATTTCAGGAGTTGAATATCAAAAAGGGGAACTATTTGGTTATGATGTCCGGGAATATCTATTAGAGAAATGGGGTCGATCATGTGCTTATTGTGGAGTAACAGATACGCCCTTAGAAGTTGAACACATAGTTCCACGGTCAAAAGGTGGTAGTAATAGGGTGTCTAATTTAGCCATAGCTTGTCATCAATGCAACCAAAATAAGGGTGCTATGGATATTCGGGAATTTCTCGAAAATAAACCGTCTGTACTAGCTCGCATTCTAAAGGTTGCCAAAACGCCGTTAAAAGATGCTGCTGCGGTTAACTCAACTCGCTCTAAAATTTTTGAAACTTTAAAAGCAAAAGGTTTGCCAGTGATTGCTGGTAGTGGTGCTGGTACTAAATACAATCGTTGTCGGTTGAATTTACCAAAAGAACACTGGATAGATGCTGCTTGTGTTGGTGAAGTTGAAAACTTAACAATATTTACTTCTCAACCCCTGGTCGTCACAGCAATGGGACATGGTTGCCGACAAATGGTACAGATGGATAAATACGGTTTTCCAAGAATTGGTTACAAAGCAAAAAAACCTGTACCAGGTTGGAAAACAGGGGATATTATCAATGTGGTCAAAGGCAAAAATGCTGGATTAAAAGGAGTGAGGATTAAAACTGTGAGAAGCAAAGGCAACTTTGATATCCGAAAGGGGGATAAAATCTTGTCTGTATCTCGAAACCATATCCAATCTGTCCATAGACGAGATGGATACAATTACTCATTTTGAGTATATTTTTTCTAAGAGTACGCAACAGAAGATAAATACAGTCAATAATAATAACATTTAGCCTAAACCCGTTTATGGTCTAAAAATTGGGCTGAAATAAAAATAGGTAACAATAGAGAAGAGTCAACATGAGCAAAATTGAAACTAGAACCGAACCCATGGTCATTAACATGGGACCCCATCATCCCTCAATGCACGGGGTATTGCGGTTGATTGTCACTTTAGATGGGGAAGATGTAGTTGACTGTGAACCTGTGATTGGCTACTTACATAGGGGAATGGAAAAGATTGCCGAAAACCGCACTAATACAATGTTTGTCCCTTATGTGAGTCGTTGGGATTATGCTGCGGGAATGTTTAACGAGGCTGTAACGGTAAATGCTCCGGAACAATTGGCCGATATTGAAGTCCCCAAACGGGCTAGCTATATCCGGGTAATTATGCTGGAACTAAACCGGATTGCTAATCACCTTTTATGGCTTGGCCCATTCTTGGCTGATGTTGGTGCCCAAACTCCTTTCTTCTATATTTTCCGGGAACGGGAAATGATTTATGACTTGTGGGAAGCTGCTACAGGTTATCGGATGGTGAATAATAACTATTTCCGTATTGGTGGGGTCGCTGCTGACTTACCTTACGGTTGGGTAGATAAGTGCGAAGACTTTTGCGATTATTTTTTGCCAAAGGTTGATGAGTATGAACGGTTAATTACTAATAATCCTATTTTCCGTCGTCGGATTACGGGATTAGGTGTGATTAGTAGGGAAGAGGCGATTAATTGGGGGCTTTCTGGTCCAATGTTGCGTGCTTCAGGTGTTAAATGGGACTTACGGAAGGTTGACCACTATGAATGTTACGACGATTTTGACTGGGATGTTCATTGGGAAAAAGATGGGGATTGTTTGGCCCGATATTTTGTGCGTATTCGAGAAATGCGGGAGTCTGTTAAGATTATTCGTCAAGCGATAAAGGGTCTTCCTGGAGGACCTTATGAAAATCTGGAAGCAAAACGGATGGCTGGAGGGCCTAAGTCTGAGTGGAATGGTTTTGATTATCAATTTTTAGGTAAGAAAATACCTCCTACTTTTAAGATTCCTGAAGGTGAACATTATGTTCGGATTGAAAGTGGTAAGGGAGAGATTGGGATTTATATTATTGGTGATAATAGTCCTTTCCCTTGGCGTTTTAAAATTCGGGCTGCTGATTTTGTGAATTTGCAGGTTTTTCCTCATATTTTGCAAGGTGCAAAGGTGGCTGATATTGTGGCTATTTTGGGTAGTATTGACATTATTATGGGGTCTGTCGATCGATAATTCAACAATGAATAATGAATAATGAATAATGAATAATTACCTCTTCTTTTCAAGGAGAGGATTGACTAAAAGGATAATTTTTTCTTCTCTTGGTCGATTGGATATGGCTCCGAGACCTCGCCATCTCACCCTACGGGAAAGCTGCGAAGAGAGAACTCCGTTCCGCTGACGCGAAACGCGACAGCGTTGCGTTACGCCAGTTTTGCGAAGCAAAAGCAAACGACCGCTGTCTTGGTCGATGGTCGGACAGGGAGGGGACCTCGCCATCCGGAGACCGCTTTTTTTCTCCTTTAAAGGAGAGGATTTTTACCTTAATTATTCGGTAAAGAAGCACCTCAGCGGTCAGCTTTTCCTGCGGAATGCTGCGCAAACAGCGGTCAGCGGTAAATGTTTAGAAGGGGTTTAAACCACAGCTGCTAAAAGCTATTAATGTAGTAGGGAGTAGGGAATTTTTTCTTTATTCCCTTTTTTTAGGTGATAGGTGTTATACCAAATTGATCAATATTTTCTACAAATAGCTAGGATATTTCTTAGGAGTCAGTCCTCAGTCCTCAGGAGTCAGAATTAATAGCTTCAATACCATTTTTCAGGTCATAAATCATTTTTTTGTCAAAGGACATATCCTGCATTTGTCTTTTTATTCCTCTTACTATTCGTAACATTCTTTTTTCAAATTGGTATAATACCAATTCATAAGTATTAATGCTATACTTAGGTAAGACTTCAGTTATTAAGTAATTAACACAAGTAAAATATTTTTTTTGCTAATTATTAGCAATTTATTTAATAGACATCTGCTGAAAAAGATATAGACTTTTTGCACATAGCAGGGAACAGGCAACAGGCAAAAGGGAATATATTTTGAGGAAAAAGGTACTAAAAATGATTTAGGGAACTGAATTTTACAACTCTAGCTTATGTGAAATAAAGGGTAAGTTTATTTTCTGGAGATGTCTAATGTTAATTATTCTTATTTTTACTTCTCCCCCACTCCCCATGAGAAAATGGAGACACGGTGACACCCTATCTCCGTGTCTGGTGTGTCTCCCCCTCTCCGTGTCCTCAAGAACCCCCACTCCCCTACTCTAATTAAAAATTATGGCATGGCTACCAGGAAAAAAACTTTACGGCGATCGCTACATTATTCAAAAAGAATTGGGCAAGGGTGGCTATAGTATCACTTATATTGCTAAAACAAATAAAGGTGAGCTAGTAGTTATTAAAACTCTGAAAGACGAGATATTTAAAGATAAAAATCTCACAAATTTTCTTGAAAAATATCAGCAAAATTTTCGAGATGAAGCTCTACGTCTTGCCCTTTGCCAACATCAAAATATTGTGCAGATAAAAAATGTTTTTACTGAGGGAAAACATCCCTGCATTGTGATGGAATATGTGGCGGGAGAAGATTTAGGAAAATTGGTAAAGCGAAGGGGAATACTGTTAGAAAGTGAGGCGTTAATTTACATTAGGCAAATAGGGGAAGCTTTAACAGTAATTCATGGCAAAGGTTTATTACATCGGGATGTAAAACCAGATAATATTATTGTTCGTAATAGTAGTAATAATCCAGAAGCAATTTTAATTGATTTTGGCATTGCTCGTGAATTTATTCCAGATTTAATTTTGACTCAAACTGTTGCTGGTTCCAATGGTTTTTCTCCCATCGAACAATATGCGGAAAAGGCAAAACGGGGAGAGTTTACTGATGTTTATTCTTTGGCAGCAACTCTCTATTATTTACTAACTGCTGAAGTTCCTATTCCAGCACCAGCAAGAGCGGCGAGAATAGCTCTTAACTCACCACAACAATTTAATCCGAAAATTAGCGACAATATTCAAGCAGCTATTCTCAAAGGGATGGCATTTCATTCTGAAGAGCGTCCGCAGTCAGTGGGAGAATGGTTATCCTCTTTTACAGAATTCAAAAGTCAAAAGCGAGTGCGTAATTCTGAGGTTTCCTCAGAATGTAAGACGCACTCAAGACAGTCAAAAGTCAAAAGTAAGAATTTATCAACTGAAAATTTTGATAATACAATAACTTCTAAAGATTATTTTCCATCTGAAAGTACAGAATTCAAAAGTCAAGATTCAAAAGTCAAAAGTAAGAATTTATCAACTGAAAATGTTGGAAATACAATAATTTCCAAAGATTATTTCCCATCTGAAAGTACAGAATTCAAAAGTCAAGATTCAAAAGTCAAAAGTAAGAATTTATCAACCAAAAATGTTGAAAATACAATAATTTCCAAAGATTATTTTCCATCTGAAAGTTTGGTTAGCTCTTTTAAGGAAACAGAAATTGACTATAGGCAACTAGAAAATTTTTTGGCTGCCGAAAAATGGCAAAAAGCAGATGCTGAAACTAGGGAAATAATGCTGAAAATTTTAGGTCGAGAAACTAGAGAATGGGAGGGAAAAGCAGAAATAGAAAAATTTCCTTGTGCAGACTTAAGTATTATCGATAAACTTTGGATTAAATATAGTAATGGTAGGTTTGGTTTTAGCGTTCAAAAAGAAATTTGGCAGAGTGTTGGCGGCAAACCTGATGCTGACTATCAGACTTATATTAGGTTTATTGAAGAAGTGGGATGGCGGATAAATGAAAACTGGTTATCTTGGTTTGATTTGAATTTTAGTATTCATGCACCAGTCGGACATTTGCCTTGTGGAGTAGGGCGAGGAATGGTAGATTTTGCTATTGCTTTTTTATCTCGCATAGAAATTTGCGGACTTGAGGAACCGAAAAATATTTCTCCTAATATTACTGACAAAATAGAAATAGACTACTCTCTTTTAAGAGATTTTTTAGCTGAAGGAAAATGGAGAGAAGCAGATAGGGAAACTGTTGCTTTAATGTTGAAGGTAGCAGATAAAAATCAAGATGAAAAATTGAGTGTTTCAGATATAGAAAATTTTCCCTGTTCGGAGCTAGAGAAAATTAATCAACTCTGGGTAGATTATTCTCAAGGACGTTTTGGTTTCAGCGTACAGAAATCTATCTATTTTAGTATGGTAAAAAGTGTTGAGGAGAGGTTTGGTAAAAATCGTAAATATTACAAAATGATTTGGCAAAATTTTAGCGATGCTGTGGGATGGCAAGTGGCAGGTCAGGCAAAATATTATAACGATTTTAACTTTAGTCTAAATGCACCTATCGGTCATTTACCTGTTTCATGGTGCGTGAAATTTAAAGTGGAAAAATTTGGGGTGGGAGTATGGCGAGAAACCTTTTTTGAACGTGTGAATAATTGTCTACTTCATCCAGGAAAATTTCATCTTGAGCAGAGTGAGAAAAATGCAATAAAAAATAGAATTAAAATTATCCAAGGTGATATTGCTCAACAGGAGGTTGATGCTATTGTTAATTCTACAGACCGCGCTCTTTCTGCTGGTTCAACGGTATCTTATTCTATTCATAAAATGGCTGGACCAGAACTTAAAAGAGCTTGTCTAAAATTGATGACTTGTGAATATGGAGAAGCCAAAATTACCAGTGGTTATAATTTATCTGCTCAGTGGGTTATTCATACAGTTGCTGCTAGATGGCAAGGTGGAAATTTGGGAGAGAAGAATATACTGATGAGATGTTATGAAAATAGTTTAGCTTTAGCAGAAAAATATGGTGTTAAAACAATTGCTTTTCCTGCTATTGCTACTGGTGGTTTATTTTTTCCGGTGGAAGTTGCAGCAAGAATAGCTATAACTGAAGTTATGCAATTTTTATTGGAAAATAAATCTATTGAAAAGGTGGTTTTTGTTTGTTTCAATGCTCAGGTTTATGAAACATATTTAGGGTTGCTGAGTGGTAATGATTTTTAGATTAAGTATCAGCGCAAAACATAAGTTTTTCAATTTTACTTTCAGCTACTTACTATGACTTTTCAGGAACGTCAAAATTTTTCTCTGTTTTGATGGTGTGAGTATCCTTTCTATATGTATTTAGTGGCGAAATGCTGTTATTGAGTTGAATAAAAAGTCATGCGTAGGGGCGTGTTGCACCCAATGATTACACACTATCATAATTTTTTTGGAGATGCAAGGGGAAAAGCCTTGCCATTTTTTGGAGCTTCACAAAATGCAGATGAATCATCCCTGTATCCGTGACCTAATCCAAGTCTTGCTGATGGGATGAAAAATTTGGCGATCGCTACTTCTTGATTTAAGTGCTTCACAGGATGATGTTTTCTGAGTATCTCTTCTATATGTATTCAGTGGCGATATGCTGTTTTGGGGTTGAATAAAAAGTCATGTATAGGGGCGAGTTACACCCAATAATAAAATAGTATCATGATTTTTTTGGCGATGCAAGGGGAACAACCATTGGCCGTTTTTTTGGAGCTTCACAAAATGCAGGTGAATCATCCGTGTCTCCGTGACCTAATCCAAGTCTTGCTGATGGGGTGAAAATTTTAGAGCTTCACAGAATGATAATTTTTCTGGTGCTTTGGTTGTGTGAGTATCTCTTCTATATGTATTCAGTGGCGAAATGCTGTTTTTGCGTTGAATAAAAAGTCATGTGTAGGGGCGAGTTAAACCCAATAACAAAATAGTATCATAATTTTTTGGGGAACGCAAGGGAAAAATCCTTGTCGATTTTTTTTGGAGCTTCACAAGATGATTCATCTACATCATCCCTGTATCCGTGACCTAATCCAAGTCTTGCTAATGGGGTGAAAAGTTTGGCGATCACTACTTCTCGATTTAAGTGCTTCACAGAATGATGTTTTTTCTGGTGCTTTGGTTGTGTGAGTATCTCTTCTATATATATTCAGTGGCGAAGTGCTGTTTTTGCGTTGAATAAAAAGTCATGCACATGGGCGTGCTACACCCAATAATAAAATAGTATCATGATTTTTTTGGCGATGCAAGGGGAACAACCATTGGCCGTTTTTTTGGAGCTTCACAGGATGCAGATGAATCATCTGTGTATCCGTGACTAAATCCAAGTCTTGCTGATGGGGTGAAAAATTTAGAGCTTCACAGAATGATAATTTTTCTGGTGCTTTGGTTTCAATGATATGTAGGCTACTCCTACTGACTCAGTCCTCCTGACTTCTTGAGACAGTCGTGCGTATTTGTTGCAAAAATTTTAGTATTTCATATAATCATAGAATTATCAACATAAACTTTTTCTGGAGGTTTTGTAATAGAAAAATGAAGAGAATACTTGCATTTATCTATGGGTTAATTTGTTATCTAATATCATTAATAACTTTGACCTACAGCGTTGGTTTTATCGGCAATTTAATAGTGCCAAAAACCCTAGATTCCAATTTAGATGGAACTCTAATTAACGGAATATTAATTGATGTTTCATTAATGGCTTTGTTCGGCATTCAACATAGTCTCATGGCTCGTAAAAGTTTCAAGAAATGGTGGAAAAAAATTATTCCACATCCTATTGAACGTAGCACTTATGTATTGATGGCAAGTCTGACATTATTGTTATTATTTTGGCAATGGCATTCTCTTGGTGGAATCATTTGGAAGATACAAATTCCGATAGCTTCTAATATTATTTATGGCATCTTTGCTTTGGGATGGTTAATTGTGTTAATCAGCACATTTATGATTAACCATTTTGATTTATTTGGGTTGCGACAAGTATATTTATATTTGCGCGGTCAGGAATATGAATATTTAGGATTTAGAACTCCAGGGTTTTACAAATATGTTCGTCATCCGATTATGTTGGGCTTTGTTATTGTTTTTTGGGCAACTCCAACTATGACATTTTCTCATTTTATTTTTGCCCTGGGTACAACAATTTATACGTTCGTGGGAATTAAATTAGAAGAAGTAGACATGATTTCTATTTATGGAGATTTATATCAGGAATATCGGCAAAAAGTTTCTATGTTAATTCCTATCCCCAGGATCAAATTAACCGAGGAGAAGGTTCAGGAATAATTTTGAAGAAGGAAGAAGAAAGAAGGAAGAAGGAAGAAGGAATAAGGAAGAAGGAAGAAGGAAGAAGGAAGAAGGAGGAAGGGAAAGATGATACAGGGTATTTCATATTAGTAAGGTACATCAAGGGTATTTTATATTAGTAAGGTACATCAAGGGTATTTTATATTAGTAAAGTACATCAGTCGGGGGCAATATCCCGCTAGCTAGTCTAAACTAAAATTGTGAGTAAAACCCAAGGCTATGATCCCCCCCAACCCCCCTTTCCAAGGGGGGAGAGGTCTATATTTCCTAAAATTTACCCACATTTTAAAGCTAGACGAGCTACTACAAAAATTTATGAATCAACCACAACTAACTATCAACAACAGTAACGAAAATTTGTGCAAAATTATCCATCAAAGCATTTGTGAATCTCCAAAAAAACGGATTACTTTTGCCGAATATATGGATTTAGTTTTGTACCATCCCCAATATGGTTATTATGCAAGTCATCCTGTGAATATTGGCAAGCAAGGAGATTTTTTAACATCTTCTCATTGGAGTGCAGATTTTGGAGAATTATTGGCAGAACAATTTGTGCAAATGTGGGATATTCTCAATCAACCCCATAATTTTACTCTGGTAGAAATGGGTGCTGGTCAGGGAATTTTAGCAGAGCAAGTTTTAGGATATTTAAAGCAAAAGTATTTAGATTTTTTCCAAATAGTTGAATATCTGATTATCGAAAAGTCTGAAGTTTTAAAAGAGGAACAAAAACAAAGGTTACACTCATATAAAGTGAGGTGGTGTGACTGGGATGCAATTTCTCATAGTTCAATTACGGGGTGTTTATTTTCTAATGAATTAGTGGATGCTTTTCCAGTACATAAAATTATTATAGAAAATCGGGAATTTCGAGAAGTTTATGTAAGCTCTGACTCTGATGGAAAGTTTATAGAAATAAGTGGTGAAACTTCTACTCCTAGAATTGCTGAATATTTTAATTTAGTGGGTATAGATTTACTTGCATTTCCAGATGTGGAAGGTTATCAAACTGAAGTGAATTTACAAGCTTTAGATTGGATAAATACTATTGCCTCTAAGCTACAAAAGGGATATTTGTTAACTATTGATTATGGTTATCAAGCACCACGTTATTATAATCCCACTCGCAGACAAGGAACTCTACAATGTTATTATCAACATCATCGAAATAATGACTTATATTGGAATATTGGGCGACAAGATATTACGGCTCATGTGGATTTTACAGCTTTGGAAAAACAGGGAATTTTGTCAGGATTGGAAAATCTAGGTTTTACTCAACAGGCTTTATTTTTAATGGCGTTGGGTTTGGGAGATAGATTAAATGAATTATCAAATAATCAAGGGTTTTCTATTCAGGAAGTTTTGCGACGTAGGGAAGTATTACATTCATTAATAGACCCAATGGGATTGGGAAATTTTGGAGTTTTAGTACAGAGTAAAGGTTTGAGTGAGGAAGAAAAAAAACAGGTTTTGAAAGGTTTTAGTATGCCACCGATGAGATAAGTTTACAAGCGATCGCTTTTGGGAATGTTCAGCTTAAAAGTAGGTTGGGTAGAACGAAGTGAAACCCAACATATCACCAGGGTGCGAGTTGGGTTTATCCTGCGGATAAGCTGGCGCTAACGTTGCCGATACCCAACCTACAAATACTACAAATACTAATATCCTCGTAATTCTTTGAGTTGATCTAGAGAGTATTGATGCCACTTTTGATCTCCTTCTTGTTTGTGTAAGTCGGCAGCTTTTTCAAAGTCTGATATGGCTTTTTCAATATCCTTGTTACGCTTGTAAATCAGACCCCGGTTGTAATAGGGAGCAGCATATTTGGGCTCGAGTCGAATAGCTTGGTTATAGTCAGCGATCGCCTTTTCATATTTTCCCTGGTTAAAGTAAACAAGACCCCTGTTATTGTGAAGCAGCCAAAGTGAAGGATTTTTTAGTCTGATGGACTCGCTGTAATCAGCGATCGCCTTTTCATATTTTCCCTGGTCAAAGTAGACACCACCCCTGCCATAGTAAGGTTCAGCAAACTTGGGATTGAGTCGAATGGCTTGGTTAAACTCAGTGATCGCCTTTTCATATTCTCCCTGGTTACGGTAAACATTACCCCTATTATAGTAATCTTTAGCATCCTGTGTTTGAGATAGAGTAGCATTATTAGTTGTTTGTGTTGGAAATAGTCCTTTAAACCTGTCAAGAATGTCTGCGGTATCAGCAATAATACCAATAAAAATGCTAATTATCGTCATTTTTGCTAACAACCAATTATTTTGAGAAGGGTCTGATGATGGTCCAGTCATTGGTAGTTTTGATTAGTTGTTTAAAGGATAATTGGATTATAGAGCTATCACTTTTGGGAAATGTTCAACTTACATTATACAGCAGATTCCAAGAAGATGAAAAATATGACCCCCCAAGGATTTCAATCCTTGGCTAATAACTTAAGTCATCTCAAAGATGACTTCTACTTTGAGGCAAGAAATTTATTTCTTGGTGGACTTAGGGGATGACTTCATTACCTGACTAATATAAATTTAGCTAACTGCATAATCTGTAAATTGTCTTTTGAAAGGAGAATGGAAACCAATCACTATATTTTCTTTAGAAACTCCTAATTCAACTAAACGTTCGGCTACAGATTGCTCTGTGTTATTCTGTTGAATATATACTTTGCCATCAATAATATCTAGGTGCAAAATAGAACCATATACCCAGTGATTTCTTGTCCAACCGACTTGTAATAAGAGGTAATGGTCATGCTCAGTATCGAAAATAGTCTCTACCCGAACATCACCAGACTTGTGCAAAGAAGCTTGTTCTTCGATCAGATTTTGGATAATTTGACTATAGTCTATTGCCATTTGATAATTTCCTCAACGTCTGGGTTATAAACAATTGTTAAAAAATAATTTATCTTAGTGGACTGACACATTTTAAATGGTGCGTTACGACGGATTGCTAAATCCCTTTTATAGTCTAAATTTAAGCCGTAAATACGCACCCTACAAATTTTGCTATAGTAAAATTCAAGATAATATTAGCTACTTGCATTGCTATTACTTAAAATTCTAAGTAGTAGTCTGAATCAGATAATTTATACATCCGAATATAATTTTTGCCATATTCTTCTAATGTCTGACTTGTTACTGGTTCAAATAATTCTAAAACTCCTTTTTGTTGTAGTTTACCTTTTATCCAATGACCTAAAATTTTTAAGTCATCTCTTGACCTAAAATTTTTATGATAATCACCTTGAGTACGACAAGGAAATACTAAACCATCATCAGTGTAGGCGATAAAGTTACCTTTGAGATAAACAGGATTTTTAGTTGTAGCTATATCGACAATAACTTCTACTTCAAACCAGTCTCTAGGAATCACAATACCTGTTTTTCTATTCCATCTTCCTTTGCCAAAAAAAGCATTTAAGTTTGATCGTTGTTGCCGATCGACTCTAGCCAAAGATATATCTACATAAGGAATTGTAGAATTAATAATTGGTTGAGTTTCTACTTTCTGAAAGTTAATCTTTTTTCGGTTAGCTTTGACAGATTCAACAATCGGAAATGATTCACACTTGTCAAAATTTACCGATATATTATCAGTAAGTAGCCAATTAATATAGGCTTCTGTTTGATTGATAGTAGAGAGGTCTGTAATTTTACAAGTAAATTCTAAATTCTCAAATAATCCTCTTTTAGAAAAATTTGAAGACCCTGCAAAGTAAAGCAATTCATTTTGATATTTTATTCTATAAATCTTGCCGTGAAATGGTGGTGGATTCCAGACAAATCTAACACCTCCACATTCAGGATTTGCAGATAATATCAAACTATTTAATTCACCTAATTTATTATAGGTATGCCGACTTAATCCTTCAAAAATTCCCATGCCAACTAACAATGTAAAATTACCACCATCGTTAACAATTTTAGCGATATATTCTTGATATTGCTGTAAGATAACTGCTGAGGTATATCCAGATGCAATAGTAACAGAATTAGCTTCTTTTAAAAGAGTACTAAGTCTATCGCCAAAAGCACCTCAAAATTCTGAATTATTAGTATAAATAGCCATAAAATTAATCTCAAAAATTAGAGTAAACTTAACTGTATTGCTTGTTCATATGATTCTAATTCTGCGAATTTTAATCTATCTTTGATTGACATACCCTGCAAATGTTTACTAAGACTATATAAATCTATGTTCTGATAATCATCTTTAAATAATGGAATCAAAGATTCAACAATAGAAACAATTCCATTTGGAGGTACTGCATTACCAATTTGTCGCCTAATTTCAGTAAAAGAACCTGCAAAAACAAAACTATCTGGAAATGTCTGTAATCTTGCTCTTTCTCTATTTGTTAAAGACCTTGGTTCGGGATAATGATAACCCCATGTTCCTCCACCTCCACCTGCAATAATTGTTGCAGAAGGTTTGTCTGGATCTATTCGCCGATAAACATGACTAATCATTCCTTTTACATAGTAGGGACTATCTTTTGGAATATCTCTAAAATTACCTCCTGCTTTTATCCTTTTCAATATTTCAATTGTTCGAGCTTGAATTTTTTGATGTTCATTATTGTGGGGAATTTTTTCTACATTTTTAAGTGCTTCACCAGCAGTTTTATAAGGATATTTACGACCAAGACCATATTCTGGTTGAGGATGAATAAAATTAAAACCTGTATCCATTCTAATCCCTACTAAAATTACTCTTTCTCTAAATTGAGGTACTCCATAATCGGCAAATTTGTATAGTTTAGGTTTAACTAAATAACCTGGAGATATACTTTCAAAATCTGATATTATCCGTTGAATTGCTTGATGTTTATTCGCACTTAATAAACCTTTGACATTTTCTGCTATAAATGCTTTTGGTTGTTTCCGTTTCACAAATTCTAAGAAGTAAGTATATAAATTGCCTCTTGTACCCTCTAAACCAGGACGCTTCCAAATCATTGAAAAATCTTGACAAGGAAATCCTCCCGTAATTAAATCTGCCTCTGGAACTCCATTAATATCTATGTTTTCAATTTGATTATGCTCGATAACATCATCAATATTTCTTTTAAAAGTTTGACAGGCATATAAATTAGAATCAATTGCCCAAATAACCTTAAATCCTGCGTAATGAAATGGTAAATCCATTCCTCCACAACCTGAAAATAAAGAGATAAGATTTGGTGGTGTTTTCCACTGTTTTTTATTGAGACGTTCAATCAACATTTTATCAAACAAAATAAGCAGTATTTTTTACACCTAAAATGTAGCATGATTTGACGATAAAAATAAAATATTTTGATTACAAAAACATATAAAAAAAACGAATTATTTTCCTAATTCTAAACATTTATAGACAAAATTACGAATTTAAGATATATTAATAAAGTTAAGACATAAAACAATAAAATACGAAAATTATAACGAGACTCACCAAAGTGAACTTTGGCAAGGAGATTAATTAATGAAAACCACTCAAGAACCACGGCAAAAACAAAGTCGCTACAGAGGACTCACGCAGGCTGAAGTAGAGGCAAATAGGCAAAAATACGGGTCTAACTTATTAACGCCACCCAAGCGATCGCCTTGGTGGAAATTATGGTTAGAAAAGTTCGACGACCCAGTAATTAGGATTCTAATAATCGCTGCCGTTATTGCCATTACTGTGGGAATTTTTGAAGGTAATTATGTAGAAGGTTTAGGCATTATTGCTGCAATTATTCTGGCTACTTCTGTTGCTTTTTTAAATGAATATAAAGCTAGTAAAGAATTCGATATTCTTAATCAAGTAAGTGATGAAATTCCTATCGCAGTAATTAGGGATAATAAAGTTACAACAGTTCCGAAAAAAGACTTAGTAGTAGGCGATATTGTACTCATAGAAACAGGAGACGAAATACCAGCAGATGGTCAAGTATTAGAAGCAGTTTCCCTACAAGTTAATGAAGCTAGTTTAACGGGAGAAGCAATACCTGTTGCCAAAGTAGCAGATGTAAACTTATCCTCTAATGGTAATACTGGTTGCGCTTATCCACCAAACAAAGTATTGCGAGATACTGTAGTCAATGATGGTCATGGAGTAATTGAAATCACAGCGGTTGGGGATGAGACAGAAATTGGTAAAACTGCTAGATGCGTTCTGGATATTACAGATGTAGAAACACCTCTAAATCTACAACTCGAACGTCTGAGTAATCTGATTGGGATTCTCGGTTTAGTTGTAGCAGTGTTAATTGATATCGCTTTAGTAGCACGGGGTATCTTCACAGGAGAACTAGATCTCACCTCTGGACAATGGTACATTATCAGTATCCTGACCGTTAGCTTAATTGTTGCTCTGACTAGAGTATGGTTGCCAATAATCGTAGATGGATTGGAATCAATAGGCAAAGAAATCGAATTACCAGAGTTCCTGGAAAATGATAGCGGGATAGCATGGGTAAAAAATATTTTGCTCGCTCTGGCAATATCTGGCATCGGTATTGGGGTCGGTTACTATTTAGAATGGGTTCCCACTTCTCCCACTGATTGGATATCTGCAGATGTCGCTGTTAAATTTCTCACCTACTTTATGATTGCAGTTGCAGTTATAGTTGTGGCAGTACCCGAAGGACTAGCATTGAGCGTTACTCTCAGTCTAGCTTACAGTATGCAGAAAATGACTCAACAAAATAATCTGGTCCGCAGGATGCACGCTTGTGAAACCATTGGCGCTACAACGGTCATTTGTTCTGATAAAACAGGTACTTTGACCGAAAATAAAATGCAGGTGAGTGATGCGAATTTTCCTAGCTTCGACGACAATACTCTCAATGCTGAAAACATTATAGTAGAAGCAATTTGTAGCAATAGTACAGCTAACCTAGAATACAAAAAAGGTGAAGAGTCTATTCCTCTAGGAGACCATACAGAAGGAGCGTTGTTGTTGTGGTTGGAGGAAAATAATATTGAGTACATTGACAAACGACAGGATTTTGATATTGTCAGTCAGTTAACTTTTTCAGCAGAGAGAAAGTACATGGCAACTATGGGAAATTCCTCCATAACAGGAGACAAAATACTTCATATTAAAGGTGCGCCAGAATTACTACTCGCGAGTTGTCATCAAATTCTGACTGCGGAGGGTGTCAAACCTTTTGCAGATTCTATAAGAGTATCTATTGCAGCAGAATTAAATCAGTATGAAACTATTGGTAGACGTACTTTGGGATTTGCCTATATTCGAGACCCTCAAGACTATCAACAAGGAAAAGAACTCGAACAATATCACGATTTGATTTGGTTGGGTTTTGTAGCGATCGCCGATCCAGTGCGAGAAGAGGTGCCAAATGCAGTCAAAATCTGTCAAAAAGCTGGCGTCAAAGTCAAGATGATTACTGGGGATAGTCGTCTGACTGCTGTTGAAATAGCTCGCGAAATCGGTATTATAAGTCAGGACGATCCTAATGATTATTGTATTACTGGTGGTAAATTACGTTCTCTGGATGATGAAGCAGTTTTGGAGGTGCTGAAAAAAGTTAAAGTGATTGCTAGAGCGCGACCCCAGGATAAGCAACGTATTGTACAGTTATTACAAAGTAGCGGGGAAGTTGTGGCAGTTACGGGTGATGGTACTAATGATGCACCTGCTTTGAATCAAGCGCAAGTAGGTTTGTCGATGGGTAGCGGTACTTCTGTTGCTAAAGAAGCGAGCGATATCATTATTTTGAACGACTCTTTTGCGAGTATCGAAAATGCAGTGATGTGGGGGCGATCGCTTTACCAAAATATTCAAAAGTTTATCCTCTTCCAGTTAACAATAAATGTTGCTGCTTGTGGAATAGCTTTGTTGGGTCCGTTTATTGGGATTAATTTGCCGTTTACGGTAACTCAACTATTGTGGGTGAATTTAATTATGGATACTTTTGCTGCTTTAGCTTTAGCAACGGAACCCCCCAATCAAAAAGTGATGGAAAATACACCTAGAAATTCCCAAGATTTTATTATTTCCAAACCAATGATGGTGAGTATTTTTTCTGTCGCTGCAGTATTCCTAGTATTTTTCGTTGCGTTCTTACTTTATATCCAGAAAGATAGAGTAGTAACTCCCTATGAATTATCTCTATTTTTCACCACATTTGTGATGTTGCAGTTTTGGAATATGTTTAATGCCAAATGTTTTGGTTTAAAAGAATCTGCATTTTCTAATATTAGTAAAAATGTCAGTTTTGTCGCGATCGCTGCCTTTATTTTTGTAGGACAAATTCTGATGGTGCAATTTGGTGGTGCTGTGTTTAGAACAGTTCCTTTATCTTTAAGAGATTGGTTGATAATTATTGGAGGTACTTCTATTGTGTTGTGGATTGGAGAAATTTGGCGAATGATTCAGATGCGATTTAAGGTTTCTTAAAAAGTTGTAGGGTGAGTCATTTCAGTTATCAGTTATCAGTGTAAGCATTCAGCTATTAGCTGTCAGCTATCAGCAACAAGATTCTCTCCTTAAGGAAGGAAATTTTCTTTTCTCTTAGTCGATTGGATATGGCGAGGAAACCTCGCCATCCAAGCCTTGTTAATCTCTATATCTCATAACTTCGCAAACTTCTGTAATTATTATAACTAACAATAGGTAGAAATCATGTCAACAGTTTATCGTTTAAAAGCCAGTGAAATAGACCATCATTTTCTAGAAGAAATTAAAGCTAAATTTGGAGAAAAAGAAATTGAGATAGTTGTTTCATAATTTGATGAAACAGATTATCTTTTCAAGTCAGAAAGGAACAAAAATAGACTATTAAAAGCTATTAAAAATGTAAAAAATCGTCAAAATTTAGTCGAAGTTAATTTAGAAGATTTGCAATGAGCAGAAGAATTGTTTTTGAATTATCTACTTTTGCAGATTTTACTGAGTGAGCAAAATTAGATAAAAAAAATTATCGTAAAATTGTCGAACTAATTAAAGATATAGAGCGATCGCCGTTTGAGGGATTGGGAAAACCAGAACCTCATTTTTTGAATATTAAGACTTGTTTTATGTTAATTAATGATATATATAGACAAAAAAGAAAGTTGTTTATCGGTTTAGTCAAAAAACGAGTAAAATTTGGGACTGGTAGCAGTCTAGAATTTTTGGAAAAACGTACTTGGACTTATCCTGTGAGTAATCTAAAATTAATCATCAAACAAGCACCTTTTGTTGTAGTTAACGGTGTAGCAACCAGACTATATATGCCAGAAAGAATGACATTAGATATTGATATTTTAATTAAATTTGAAGACCGTAATTTAATTTACCAAGATTTAGAAAATTCTCATAGTCAAAAAATAGGTGATTTAAGTATCAGTGGTAGTCAATGGAAATTACCAGATAATACTTCTTTAGATGTTTTACAAGGAGAAGATGATTGGGTAGAAGAAGCGATCGCTAATCCTAATTATGCTCCTGATGGTTTACCAATTATTGCCCTACCATATTTAATTTTAATGAAACTATCAGCTAGTCGAACTCAAGATTTAGCAGATATTAGTCGGATGTTAGGTTTAGCTAAAGAAAAAGAACTAGATAAAGTTAGAGAAGTTATTAAAATTTATCTATCAACTGCACAAGAAGATTTAGAAAGTTTAATCACTTTGGGTAAATTGGAAATAGGAAATTAGACAGTTTAGGTAGGTGCTTTTTTAATCACAGTTATAGGAAGTGTGAATGATTTGATTGCTGATTTATTAGATGAGCTAGAAGATAGTGTCTAGATAAGTTTTAGATTTTGTTCTCCCCTGCTCCTTGCTCCCCTACTCCCCTACTTCCCACAAGGTTTTCAGGAGCTCCTTATCAGGGATAGCTTTTAGGGAGAGGTAATTATCAATTATCAATTATTGGAATATTCACCTTTATTCAACAAACCAGTTTTCTAGTTTTAAATCTTCAAAATTTTCAAAATCAACTACATTGTTAGTTACTAAAATTAGATTGTTAGTAACAGCAATAGAGGCCATTTTACTATCAATAAAACTAGCAGTTTTACCTATCTTAGATAATCTATTTCTCTCTTGTGCATGGTATTGTGCAGATTTTAAATCATAATTCAATACAGGGATATTTAAAATCAGATCGTTAATATATTCCTCAAAAAAATTACGTCTCTTTGATTCTGGTAAACGCCAGCAACCATATAACAACTCGTGAATAACTACTGTAGCTGTACAAATTTTTAATTTATTTATCCTAAACTTATTAACAACTTGAGGATGAGGAGAAGGACGCATAGACTCAGAAATTATATTAGTGTCTAGCAAATACTTTAAATTCATAAATCAACCTCTCTCCCTGGTGACTTATCTCGTAAGTTATCAAAAGTATTATCATCAAAACTAATTCCTTCTTGTTCTATTTTTGCCCTAAATTTTTGATAGGCTGACCAAAAATCATTAACCTCTTTAATTTCTATTAAAATTTCTTGGTTATCTGGTAAATTTATTTCCTCTAATAACTCGATAATTTTTCCTTTATTAATTCCTTTTACTAACATAAAGTTAACTTCTTAAATATACAGAAAATTCTGGTTGAATTATAGCAATTGTAGCTGATAAATAAAAATAAATTTAGAGATAGAGTATTGGAAAAAATTATTTGTGTTGGGTTTATCCTGTGGATAAGCTACGCTAACGTTGCCTGAACCCAACTTACAAAAACTATCTCAACAATTTATTGAAGGATTCAATGCTTTTTCAATACTTCTTTTACACCTTCGATAAAGAATTGCGCAACGGGATGATCGATCGTCTTTTTTAAAGCTGCAAAACTTCCTGCTTTTACTCCTCGGATAATTCGCTCTTTTAACTGAGGGTTTTTATCAACTTCATCTTTAGAGATAACTGTAGATTTCGTTAGTATTATGATTGAGGGAAGTTTAGCGATCGCCCTGGTGCGACACACCTAATATCAAGTAACATTAATTAACCGCAATGTAGAGACGTTGTATGCAACATCCTTACTAGGTTGGGTAAAGATTGTTTATTACACTTATTTAATGAGACATGATATAAAATGCTGTAATAGTAGGAGCGGGTTCCAATTCAAATTAACACATCAACATTCAATCAAATAAACCTGACCTAAGACACAAAATTAGCTGTGTCAGTCTACTAGACTATTCCTCCTAAATCACATCTTCATAAAGTATTTCAATGGGAAAACTCAGCTCGACAGAAGTTAAATTAACCTCATCTTTTTCTCCATAATTATCAAGCTCCCAAATACCATTTTGATTGAGTCGAAAATACTCAACCATAATCTGTTGTACATCAATCAAAACATATTCTTTCAAAGTATAAATACGACGATAATTTTGAAATTTTTTACCGCGATCAATAGCTTCAGTACCTGGAGATAAAACTTCAACAATTAAGCAAGGGTGATAAATAATTTTAGTTGCAGGTCTATCTTGTTTATTGCAAGTAACCATCACATCGGGATAATAAAAAGGTCCAGAAGAAGACACTCCAACTTTAGCATCTACCATTGATACTTTACATCCTTTACCATGCAGGTGATTTTTTAAAGTTGTAGTCAAGTTAACAGCAATGTCATTATGAGGAATACTCCCCCCAGTCATAGCAAAAACTTGACCGTCAATATATTCATATTTAATAGGTTCTTTTTCTTCCCATTCCAGATATTCTTGGGGAGTGATTTCAGTTATCAGTTATCAGTTGGATTTTAAGTTGGGCAATTATTTTGGAGTAAATTGAATCCTACTAATTATTTAATCATTAGACATCTCCTCCACCCATAGGGAGTAGGGGGAAATAATTGATAATTTCTGTGGGATAATTGATTTTATTTGTTATTAGCGGAAATGTCTATTATACCAAGCGTGAAAAAAGAATGTTACGAATAATAAGTGCAATAAAAAGATTTTGCAGGAAATGTCCCTTTGACAAAGCGGTGCGACCCCGCGACGACGTCAGTCGCAAGGGAACGCGCACCAAGAGAAAAAGAGAATTTACGACCTGAAAACTGTTATTAAATCTATTCCCATACGACTCCTGAATTCTGGATTCTGAATTGCAGAATTGCTGTTTGCGGAGCATGACAAACGGAAATTCTAAGAAATACCCTAGCTATTTGTAGCAAACATTTATTAAATTGGTATTAGACATCTGCAAAAATCAAAGCAATTATTATCTATAAATTGCCAATTATTTATCCCTGTTCCCTGTTCTGTCTTTTAGAGAATATGTCTATTGAAGTCTTGTATATAGCAGTCGAAGGAAAGTTGAGAACATATAAAAAGCTGAAAACTCAGAAAACGTCAGATTCTTCCTTCTTCCTTCTTCCTTCTTCCTTCTGCTATAAGAATAGCATTCTTTTCAAGAAAGGTTTAAACTTATTAAATGTCTTACCTTGTAAATAGACAAAATGAAAAATATAAAACTTAATTTCAGTATTTTCCAGAGGTTTTGGGCAATTGGTAAACTATATTGGTGGGAATCTCCAGAGAAATGGCGAGCAATTGCTTTATTTATATTGCTGCTTTGTCTTCTCAGTTTAGATTCAACTATAGGAGTTAATCAACTCAAACAACAAGGAGAATTAATTTCTGCTTTAGTTGATACGGACTCTGAGAGATTCTGGAAATCTGCATTTTTCTATATTGGTGCTTCTGTTGTATTAGCTGTTAATGTTGCTACATGGCAGTATGTGGAAGATAAAATTCGTCTGTATTCTAGGGAGTGGTTAACTAAATTTTATTTAGATAAGTATTTCCAAAATGATTGTTTCTATAAAATCAATACTCTCTATCGAGAAATTGATAACCCAGATCAGCGAATTGCAGAAGATATTGCATCATTTTGTCATCGTTCTGTAACTCTATTTAGGCAGTTTACCTTAGCAATTTTTAACTTGTTTGCATTTGGAATTCTACTTTGGGAAAAATCAAAATTATTGGTTCTGATTTTAGTCATATATTCTGTAGGAGGTATGCTAATTACAACTATAGGTTTTGGTAAAATTTTGATTCCAATTAAAAAAGAACAACTGAAACGAGAGGCAAATTTTCGATTTGGTTTAGTGAGAATTCGAGAGAATGCTGAATCAATTGCTTTTTATAATGGAGGTAATAGAGAATTTACCTACATTAAGCAGATATTTGCTCCTGTTTTAAGTATTTATAATAAAGTAATTACTTGGGAGAGAAACTTAGATATTTTTCAAAACATATATAATTATATTACCTGGATGTTACCTGCTTTAGTTATTGGTCCGAGAATTTTGGCAGGGGAACCAGGGTTGGAAGTGGGAGCAATACAAGAAGCTAATGGAGCTTTTGGAAGGGTCTTTAGGTCTTTGAATATTATAGTTAGGATGTTTGAATTTCTCACCAGTTTTATTGCAGGAATTGAACGTTTAGAGAGTTTTGTTAAAGTTTTAGAAGAACCAAAAGCATCACCAGTGGAGGGTAGTCAAACAATTGATACTGTTGAAGAGTCACGTTTAAGCTTACAGCATCTTACTTTGCAAACTCCTAACTATCAAAGAACTTTAGTTAAAAATGTATCTATAGAGTTACAACCGGGAGAAGGACTCTTAATTGTGGGGGTGAGTGGTAGTGGAAAGAGTTCTATTTTACGAGCGATCGCTGGTTTATGGAATTCTGGTACTGGGACAATTTACCGACCGAAATTAGAAGAGATTCTTTTTTTACCACAACATCCTTATATGATTTTAGGTTCCTTACGAGATCAACTGCTATATCCACGCACTGACTTAAATATCTCTGATGAAATAATTTATCGAGTGCTTAACCAAGTTAATTTGCCAAAATTAGCAGAAATATTCGGTGGTTTAGATACTGTTGAAGATTGGGACCGTGTGTTGTCAATGGGAGAACAACAACGGGTAGCTTTTGCTCGTTTGTTGTTGACTCAACCCCGTTATGCAATTTTAGATGAAGCAACGAGCGCTCTGGATGTGCAAAACGAACAAAGTCTTTACCAACATTTGCAAAGTTTATCGACTACTTATGTTAGTGTCGGACATCGACCAACTTTGTTACAATATCACCACCAAGTTTTGGAAGTTATGGGTGATGAAACTTGGCGAGTGAGTTCTGCACAAGATTATAAGTTTATGTCAATTCATTAGATTTCTCTAGGGAAATGGGGGGATGGGGGGATGGGGAGATGGGGAGTGTGGGAACCCACCCCTCGCCCCTCCCCCTCCCAGGAGGGGGAATTTGGGGAGATGGGGAGTGTGGGAACCCACCCCTCGCCCCTCCCCCTCCCAGGAGGGGAATGTGGGGAGACCGAGAAAGATTTGGTAATGGCGCGAGGATGGAACATTTTTGGCGTTGGTAAATTAGTGTATGATATTAATCTTAATTACTTAGGAGTCAGGAGTCAGGAGGAAAGAAAGAAGAAAAAACCCCGAGTATAAGGATAAAGTTTTTTGGTCGTGTAAAGGTAATGGACTTCTGTCGCGCTCTTATCCGGAAATGATATCATACCTCAAATTACCAACGCCCATTTTTTTATACCGAACCCGAGCAGATTTGATATAATTGATAGTTTATTGATAAGAATTGATTTTATTTTTGATTTTTGGAGATGTCTATTAATATTTATAGCAGTTGAAGGAAAGATTAGGATAGCTCAAAAGCTTAAAACTCAGACAACGTAAGATTTTTCCTTTTTACTTCTTCCTTCTTCCTTCTTGCTTCTGCTATACCGAAAAATATGAAAAATAATGCTACAGGTAGTCTAATATAAAATACAGAAATTGATTTCATATACATAACTCAAGGAAAATGAAAAAAACAATTAAAAAAGCCTTTTTAGACACAGAAGACGGACAAATTTTTTACCAAATAGGAGGAGAAGGAGAACCTCTAGTTTTACTTCATATGACTCCTCGAAGTAGCGATGAATTTAAAGAATTAATGGCAATTTTAGCCCCAAAATATTATGTTATTGCTATGGATTTAATGGGGTTAGGAAATTCGGATAAACCCCCAAGAGAATATTCTGTTTCAGACTATGCTAAAACTGTTATTTTATTGTTAGATGAATTAGGCATTGAAAAATGTAGTATTTTGGGAAGTTTAACAGGCGGTTATATTGCTGGAGAAGTTGCCGTATCTTATAGCGATCGCCTGAATAAATTAATCCTTTGTAATACTCATGGTTTTGATGCAGAAGAAGCTGAAAAAATTGGCGAAAGATATAGGCAAGGATTTACCATAAAAGAAGATGGTTCTCACCTCATGGAAAGATGGTTAACACGGAGTAATTATCTGGAAGCGGAATTAAATCACCGTTGTCTTATTGATGATTTAAAAACTTTTGGTGGACCGATTTATACTGGTTTAGCAGTTAGTAAATATTGTGTTTCTGCTCAAGAAAGGTTTAAACTTATTCAATGTCCTACCTTAGTTTGTACAGGAACTAAAGCATTAGAACCTTTAGAAAAATATGGTTTAGCAAAGACAGAAAATCAAGGTTGGTTATCACAAGCAATTCCCCATAGTAAAATGGTTAAAATTGAAGGAGGAAGCCTGTGGATGATTAATCAAAGAGCTGAAGAAATATCGACAGTTGTGAGTGATTTTTTAGATAATAATTGAAGTAGCACTCAGCAGTCAGCTATCAGCTATCAGCTATCAACTTTTAAAGGTGTATAATGAGAGATTAAAACATCAATTAACACGCACTAAATGTTTATTCAAATATAGTGAAGGACTGTTCCCTTGAATTTTTAGCTGACAGTTAGTTAAAGGAAAAAGAACCTATTAGGAATTTAACTTATGAGTTATATTGACGAGACAACACAAAACCATGAGATAGCCAAAATGACTAATCTCTATGAAACCGATTTTGTGGAGTGGACTATTAAACAAGCTCAAGCATTAAATAACCATGATCTAAAAGCTCTTGATTGGAATAATTTAAAAGAGGAAATAGAAGACTTGGGAAAAGAACAAATTCATGCTGTCAGTAGTTTTATTAAAAGATTAATTGAACACAAGCTTAAACTGGAATATTCCTCTAATATTTATCCTCGAAAACAGTGGCAAATTGAAATTGACGACTTTCAAGATGAAATTGAGAGAAGACTAACTAAAACTCTGTTAAATAAGATAGATATAGATAAAGAGTACGAAAGAGCTAAAAGATTAGTCTTAAGTGAATATAAGTTAGACCTTCCTGATAAGTCTCCTTATAGTTTTGAAGATTTAATGGAAAGATTACCAGAAGATTGATAATAATTATCATCAGTTGCAGTTGATTTTTTAGATACAAAATAGATGAGGATAAATTAAATATTATGAAAATCAAGAGAGCTTTTTTAGACACAGAAGATGGTCAAATACACTATCGAATTGGAGGAGAAGGTGAACCACTAATTTTGCTGCATCAACAACCAAGAAGTAGTGATGAATATAAAGAATTAATGAGTATTTTAGCTCAAAAAAGACAAGTAATTGCTATGGATTTTTTGGGTTTTGGTGATTCTGATAAACCACCAAGAATGTACTCAATTGAAGACTATGCCAAAAATGTTATCGAACTCCTGGATAAATTAAATATTGAAAAAGCTAGTATTTTAGGTAATCATACAGGGTCTTTTGTTGCTGGAGAAGTTGCATCTGCTTATTCCGATCGCCTTAATAAATTGATATTATGTAATTTTCCTAATTTCGGCGAACAAGGAAAGAAAAAGCTTTTAGAAATATATTCTAAAGGTTATCAAATTCAGGAAGATGGTTCTCACTTAATAGCAAGGTGGTTAGCTCGTTCTAACTATGTAGGAACTCCTGAATTAAATCACCGTTGGGTATTGGATGATTTAAAATGTTTTGGTTATCCAATGTATGCTGTTTATGCTGTCGCAAATTACTGCTTAAATTTCAAAGCAAGGTTGAGTTTGATTCAATGTCCTACCTTACTTTTATGGGGACTTGAAGATGTCAAACAATTTGAAAATTTAGGTTTAGCAAAGGCAGAAGATAGATTAATAGCTACTCAATTAATTCCTAATACTGAGGTAGTTGAATTAGAACAAGGTAACATTTGTATGATGAACCAAATGCCTGACAAAATTGCTAAAGTAGTTGTTGATTTTTTAGATAATTAGAGAATTAATTTAATGATGGAGGAGTCAGGAGTCAGGAGGGAAGAAAGGAGAACAGAAGGAGAAAGTTTCTTATTACCGAATAATTAACTAATTAATAATTAAATAATTCGCGCCTTGAAGCCTCCCCTTTTAAGGAAAAAAAAAAAGAAATAATATTTCCTTATATTCAATTCCGTAGCGGTTTTAACCTTCTTGTAATTATCAATTATCAATTATCTATTAATGAATAATAGACATAGGCGTGATAATAAAAAATAAAATAAATTATCACATAGAAATTATCAATTCTTTTCCCCTACTGCCTACTGCCTACTGCCTCTTTTCTGGAGATGTCTAATTAGGGTTTGCTGAAAAAGTCTTATGGGTGAGGGTAAGAGACAACCCACCCCTCGCCCCTCCCCCTTTTTAAGCTATCCCTGATAAGGAACTCCTGAAAACCTTGTGGGAAGTAGGGGAGTAGGGGAGTAGGGAGCAGGGGAGAAAGGATAAACAATCATAGTAGATCAGAAAAACTACTTAAGTTATCAAAAAAAACGTACATTTAAATACACTTTTTCTCTGACAAAAACCTGTTAAAAACTTCTAAATAACTTGTCTACTTTGTCAAGTTTTATGTTAAGAAAAATGTTTATAAAGCATAGCCCTCCCAGGAGGGGAAGACAGGAGAAATGGTTCGGGAGCGAGGAGATAGGAGTAACAATTGTAAGAATGATTTTTCTGCCCAACTATGAGCCTAAAATACTAACTTTTTGAGCGTTTTAGACGTGATACTAGGCACTACAATTCGACCCCAAAAAGGCACTTACCTTTATCTGTAAATACTTTTAGATTTAATCAGCAAACCCTAATTATCCGGACATGATATAATACCTAATTAGGTTATAAAATTAACTATATTAATACTTATGAAAGTTGCTTTAATCACTGGTGGAACTCGTGGAATAGGGTTAGCTATTTCTCGTAAATTAGCTCAAGATGGTTTTAATCTCATCCTGGGATATCATTCTAACGATGATGCTGCTCTTGCAGTTAAAAAAGAATTAGAAAAATTGAATATTACGGTTATTACGGTAGCTGGAGACATCAAAAAACCTGAAACTGTTGATGCTTTATTTCAGGTAGTCGAAGAAAACTTTAATAGTCAACTCACAGCTTTTGTTCATGTCGCTGGTTATGCTATTACCGCAACACTCCCAGGAAATTTTACTTTTGAACAGTATGAAGCAGCTCAAGAAATTTATCCTAAAGCATTTATTCGCTGTATCGAAAAAGCTCTAACTTATATGGTTGATGGTCAAGGTAGGGTCGTTGTTATTTCTGCAACAGGTGTTCATAATCCAGGAAAAGTTTATGGAATGGCCGCACCCGCAAAAGCAGCAATGGAAACCTTGGCCAAACATTACGCGATCGCCGTTGCTCCACGGAGAATTACTGTTAATATTATTACCCCTGGTTATATCAAAACTCAAGCATGGGATGGCTATCTTGATAAAGTACCTTATATTGATAAAATTCCTCCCCAAGTCACCCCTATGGGAAGATGGGGACAACCGGAAGATATTGCTCCTCTAGTTGGGTTTTTATGTTCTCCAGAAAGTCAATTTATTACAGGTCAACATATTTATGTTGATGGTGGGTTAGAATTATCTTTATTTTGGAATATTCATCGGTTCAGTCAAACTCTATAGAACCCATTTGGTATCTTCATAAATATCAAGTTTTTTTAGCTAGGAGTCAGGAGACAGGAGACAGGAGACAGGAGGTAAGAGGGAAGAGAGAAGAGAGAAGAGGGAAGAGGGAAGAGGGAAGAGGGAAGAGGGAAGAGGGAAGAGGGAAGAGGGAAGAGGGAAGAGGGAAGAGGAGAGATGTGGGTTCGTGATCATACAAAAAATTCAACACACCAACACCAAGATTTTCGGTCAAAATTGATGGGTGAAAAGACTTGACTACCATAATTATATAGACCTCAAATGGGTTCTATAGTGCTACACGCTAGGGAACAGGGAATAGCAAACTGTAAAAGGGTTTTAGGATTGAAAAATGTCCGTGCCCAATTCTTGTAGTGCTATAAAAGCAGAATAATCGATCGTCGTGATGAAAACTGCGGTCATCAATTTTCTGGCAATCTTGTCATCAAATCTTCAAAAGTATAAGGACAAATATCAGGTAAACTAACATCATACATTTTTAAAACTTTGCGCTTTGCTCGCTCATATTCAGCTTCAATATTGATTTTATTTAATATGGTATTAGTAAGTCTTCTTTCAATTTCATCTTGAAAATCATCAATTTCATCAATCCAGTTTCTGCGCGATCGAATATCATTAGTGTAGTCTAGTTTTAACCTGTGGATTATGATTTGTTTGAAAAAGCTATGAACTGCATTAATTTTCTCTTTTCCCAAGTTGTCTATCTCCTCCCTTAAATTCTCCCAGTCAAGTGCTTTTTCATTATGTTCATTCAAAGCTTTTGCTTGTTCTTCTGTCCATTGAACAAAATCTGTTTCATATAGATTAGTCATTCTAGTTTTTGTATTGGTTTGTCTTGTCACGTCAGTAAAATTCATCGGTAAAACTCCTAGTTAGATTTTTAATTTTATAACTCTTGAGGAACCACAATAATTTTTCCCATCAAACGACGCTGCTCCATTTTCGTCAATGCTGCTGACACTCCTTCAAGACCTACTACTTGCTCAATGGTCGGTTGCAACTTTCCCTCCACAAATGCTGGTATAACTAAATTTTTGAGGGTTTGCCAACTTGCCTGATAATGACTGTTATGCCAGAGAGCGATGCCGTAAACTGTAATATTACGTCCCAGTAATTTTCCCATTGGTAAAGCAGCATCCAAACCAGTAGTCGTACCATAACAAGCAATACGACCATTATTAGCGATCGCTTCTAAACAGTCAGCAAATGTCACCTTACCAGCACCATCAACTGCCACCTGTACTCCTATATTATTTGTAATTTTTCTGACTTCAGAAACTACATTTTGATTGCTATAGTCAATGCCATAGTCAGCACCCAGTTTCAATAGGTATTCCACTTTAGCTCTATTACCAGCAGTGGCGATAACTTTTGCTTCCAATAATTTCGCTAGTTGTATTGCTGCTGTACCCACACCACCACTACCAGGATGGACTAATACCCACTCTCCCACCTGAACTTTTGCCCGATAGATCAGAGCTATAATAACTGTCAAATAGTTAATAGGTAAACTGGCAGCTACTTCAAAGGATATATCATCAGGAATAGGTAATAATTCTGTTGCTGGAGCGATCGCCATTTCGGCAAAAGCACCTCTAACGTGTCCCACTACCCGCATTCCTGGCAAAAATCCTTCAACTTTTTCCCCTACTGCATCAATTACACCTGCTGCTTCTTGACCCAGAATTTGAGGTAGTGGGTCATTTCCTGGTCTTTTATATTTTCCGTAGGTCATTTGCAGGTCTGAGTTATTAATTCCTGCTGCTTCTACACGCATTCTAATTTCACCAATATTTGGTGTTAAAGTCTCTGTTTCTTCTACTCGAATACCAGTAATACCTGTATATTCATGTATGCGAACTGCTTTCATTTTTTGTGTTTATACAAATTGATAAGTTTTTGCTACAAATAGTTAGGATATTTCTTAGGAGTCAACCCACCCCTCACCCCTCCCCCGACTGTGGAGGGGAACGACTGAGTCAGGAGTCAGTAGGGGGAAGAAACAAGAGTAGAAGGAGAAAGTTTTTTGTTTGCTGGCGCACAACGCACGTTAACGCGGAGCGCGGAATGGAGTTCTATCCCGCTCTTATCCGGACATGATATCATACCTTAAATCACCAACGCCCAAAATGGTATTATCTAAACTATTTGCTTGTCCTGCTCGCTAACGTGTGAAGATATATATTTTTTAATTTATTCCCACACTCCCCATCTCCCCATCTCCCCATCTCCCCATCCCCCCATCTCCCCATCCCCTCATCTCCCCATCTCCCCTCCTGACTCCTGAGGACTGACTCCTAATTTCTGACTCTTTCTTCTTTAATTATTGTTCGTTTAACTATTTGATGATTATTAAACCAATGCCAGGTTCTAGCGCGATGATTATTATCAGGACTAATATTAATCATTTCATAGATATATAAATCTGGCATTCCTTTATAAGTAATCCACAAAATAATTGTTGAATTATCAGCTTCCCAAGCGTAACCATCCAACCTTTCTGTATCAAACCAAATCTTTTTATCTCGATAGATTCCAGGAAATTGATATTCTTCCTTTTTACCATCTTCCCACTCATAACGATTAGTTTGAAAATAGGGATATTCTCCATTATCTGGAAATTGACAAGTTAAATGAGAATTGTGTTTATCAATAATATTTCCCTCATTATCTACTATTGTATATGTTCCTTTCCAATCTCCTTCATGGCGGACTAATACGGGCATTTCTTCTCTGATTTTGGACATAATGTAACTCCTGATGGGACAAAGATAATTATGCTAATTGCTAAATTGATATTACAGCAGTTTTCGAGTTTTGGAGGTACAAATTTTTATGCTTTTAGGGAACAGAGAATAGGGAATAATAATTATAGAACCCATTTGAGAACTATCTATTTACTTTCTCCCAAGTAGGCATCAATTGGAAACCAAAAGCATTTGGTTATGATTTACCAATTATTTATCTAATTTGGTTGTTAATAACTTTCCTTTTATACATTATCTGTGACTGGTTCGCTAAGTACAAGAAAAAGCATCGAGGCAAGTGGTGGTTGAATTACTTATAAAGACCAATTATTGACCGAAAAATTCTGGATTATAAAATTTCATCGCCAACTGATATACTATCTAATCAACAAATTTAAATTTTATGAGATTAACATTTATCTATGGGTTATCCTTCTTATACTCCTCCGTGGTTCCTGAAAAATGGTTTAGCAATGACTCTTTATGCAGCCTTTTGGACACCCCGTTTTTGGGAAGAAACTACTACATTTCCAAAGCCTTCTTACCAAGATAAAATTTTTATTGGTGCAAATGATGTGCCAATTTTTGGCTGGATGGCTATACCAGAAAACCCAAAAGGTACAATTATTGGGACTTATGGAATTACAGGAGAGTTAGATAATCAATGGTTCTTAAAACTATTAGGACGCAAAGCTTATGCTCAAGGTTATGCCGTAATTTTATTTGATTGGCGTGCCCATGGCAAGACAGCATTACTATCAGAAACTCTAACTTCAGATGGCATTTATGAAGGGCAAGATTTTGTTCATATTGCTGCTCAAGCAAAAGCAATGGGTTGTCCACCTAATTTTTGGTTTACTGCATATTCTTTGGGAGGACAACTAGCACTTTGGGGTGCAAAAGTAGCAGACAGTTTGGCCCCAGAATTAGGGTTAGCAGAAACAGATATTGGTGGTTGTGCAGTTATTTGCCCCAGTCTAGAAGCTCAACGTTCTCTCTCTTATTTAGATAGTTCTCCTTTAGGAAGATACTTGGATAAAGGAATTACTAAAAACCTCAAAAAATTAGTTTGGTTAATTCACGAGCATCATCCAGATTTTATCGATCCAGAAGCAATAGAGCGTGCTGATTCTATCTGGAAATTTGATGAAGAATTTGTGATTGAAAAGTTAGGATTTTCATCAGTAGAAGCTTACTATCAAGCAACAAGTCCTCTATATTTTTTGCCTCATTTAAAAAAACGAACATTGATTATTTATGCTGAAGATGACCCCATGTTTGACCCAACAATTGCAGCAGATTTAAAAGCTGCTTGTGACAGTAATTTTGCTATTGATTTAATGTTAACTCGTTACGGTGGTCATGTAGCTCATGTTAGCAGTAATTCTTGTCAAGCTCATGCTCAAGATCCTGATGTTTGGTGGGCATTGAATCGAATTTTTGAATGGATTAAACAAAATGAAACATCAACATTAACTACTTCAGTTACTGCTTAAATTAATTATTTGGAATTGGGTGATAATCCTAATTCCTTTTCCTAATAACACTGACACATCATTAGAGGAACCATTAGCAGTAGCTAAGTCAAGATTGCCTTCTCCATTAAATTCCCTAACTATTGTTGTGGAGTTTGTATCGTCAACTCTCGTAAAAATCATTACTAATTCTCCCAAAAATGTAGTTATTTACTGGGCAAAGTAACTCAATTTTTGTCTTCGTTACACATATTCTTAAATTTCGCTAATTTCGCTCACTTCCCAACTTGATTAGAGAGCACTTCTTAAGGAAATTATTAACAACTATTTTTTAGTATAGCATAAAAAAATATATAAAGCAAGACTGATTTAGCGTGAAAAACATTAAATTTTTCTGTAAATTTAGTTACAGGATTTGAGTCAGATTGAAAATATCATAGTATTAAATTTTAATTAAATATCTAGCTTTTGTTAGAGTTGAGGTCGATTATTGCTAATACAAAATCCGGCTTAATATCCCCTCTAATTAAATACCTATAATCTTTGGAAATTAAGCTATATAGCCATTACAGAAAAGAGATTTAATTCTAAGGATTGTAAGGTATACGGATTATGATTTTTTTTACCTTTTCAGAATAAAAATAGTTTAGTTAGTTATGACAAACCGTAAAATCTGAAAAAAAAATAATGTTGTCTTGACTACATTACTTTTTCACTTTGATTAAAGAAAAAAAATGAGTATGTTTCGAGAAAAACTGTGAGAATTGATACGGTAAAAAACAGACAGATTTTATAAATTCAGTTAGAATGTTGTGAGAAAAAGTTGATGCAAATATTTGCCTGTAGTAACTCGTAAAATTTACATTTTTTTCACGCATATCTACTGATTTACTGAAGGAGAAGACTATGTGGGAGTATCTACCACCATTAAACGATCATTACTTGCCTTACCCAGATACAATACATCCCATCGTTGTCCACTTCGTAATAGCGATGGTATTATTTGCTTTCGTATGCGATCTTATTGGTTATTTTACTCATAATTACCGTTTATATGAAGTAAGCTGGTGGAATATGTTTTTCGCCACAATTTCTATTTTTATCGCTATAATATTCGGTCAGTTTGAAGCAGGTCTGGCACAACCCTACGAAGCAGTCCAACCGGTCCTAAATTTACATACCTTGATTGGTTGGTCTCTGTCAGGAATCATTGCTGCACTTACTGGTTGGCGGTATGTGATTCGTTCAAATAATACAGAAAAACTGCCGATGCCATATCTGGGATTGGGGTTGGTGCTAGTAGGTATAGTTTTCTTCCAGGTATATCTTGGAGATAAACTGGTGTGGGTATATGGGTTACATACAGTGCCAGTAGTGGAAGCGATCGAGGAGGGAATTTTACAATGAACCCAGAATTAATAGATAGTTTGAGTTCTCAATTAGGGGCAAATGGTCTCCCATACAGTATCCCAATTCATCCTAATTTAGTTCATCTGACTTTAGGTTTGTTTATTATGGGGATCGCTTTTGATATCGTGGGAATACTCTTTCCTCTACAAAAACCGGTCTTTAAACTTTTAGCAATATCCACTACTCGTTCTAACTTTTTTGATGTAGGTTGGTATAATATGCTAGCTTCATCAATAATTACATTTTTTACGGTAGCAGCAGGTTTTTATGAAATAATGCTAGCGAGACCATCCGCAGAGCTAAAAAGTGCCTGGGGATTCGGAGCTATGGATACTATGATCTGGCACGGTGTTGGTGGTGTTTTCCTGTTGGCATTCATTGTGGGTATGACAATCTGGAGAGGATTTCAACGCTATATCTGGTCTAAAGACAAACTCCAACAAGTGCAGTGGAGCTATTTAGCAGTGGGTTTATTCATCATGTTCCTGATGTATGTTCACGGAACTCTGGGAGCACAGTTAGCTGCGGAGTTTGGAGTACATAATACTGCTGATGCGTTGCTAAAACTAGGCGAAAACCCCAACCAAGTACTTAAGTAGGGTTTGCTGAAAAAGTAGTAGGGGTAGGAGACAGGAGACAACCCACCCGTGGGTCTCTCCCAGGAGGGGAATACAGGAGGAACGGGGAATTTATAGGAGGTAGGATTCAACAATTAATTATTAATTATTAATTATTAATTATTAATTATTACCTCTCCTTTAAAACGGATAGCATTGACTAATCATGAAAATTTTTCTTTTTATCCCCATATGTCAATGCTTTTAGATTTAATCAGCAAACCCTAAGTAATTTAGTAGGATATTTTGATATGAAAATCCGGACTATTTTGACATTGGGAGCGATCGCTCTCGTTTTAACTGCTGTGAGTATATGGGTTGGACAACTATCCTATTCATGGTTACCACCTCAAGCAGCAGCAGAATCTATATTAATTGATGACCTATTTAGTTTTCTCGTCACCCTGGGTACATTCATCTTTCTGGGTGTAACTGGAACTCTAATGTATTCAGTTCTTTTCCAACGCGCTGCTAAATATGACTACAGTGACGGACCCCACATTGAAGGCAACATCACCCTAGAAGTTGTCTGGACAGCAATTCCTATTTTTCTCGTATTTTGGATTGCTGCTTATAGCTACAATGTTTATAGAGAAATGGGAATTCAGGGACCGATGGAATTAGTACATCTGCATACACCATTAGAAATGGAATCAGCAATTGCAGACCCACTAAAACCCGTAACTGAACCCGTAGAGGAAATAGAAGTCTTTGCCAAACAATGGTCTTGGGTATTTAGATACCCAGAAAATGGCGTTACTAGCACCGAACTACACTTACCAGCAAATAAGCGAGTACGGGTAGCATTAAATTCAGAGGATGTGCTGCATGGATTTTATATTCCAGCATTCCGACTGAAGCAAGACATTATTCCCAACCATTCAATAGATTTTGAATTTACTCCCATTCGCGTCGGCAAATATAGTCTAACTGACTCCCAATATAGTGGTACATATTTTGCCACAATGCAAGCAGATGTAGTAGTTGAATCTGCTAAAGATTATCAAAGCTGGTTGGCCACAGCAGCAAATACCGAACTTTCTCCTGCAGCAAATCAGGCAACTACTGAATATATTGAAAAATCAAAAGCACCAGTAGAAGCAGGATGGCCTACTGTTAAACCTGCTGCACCTCCTGTTGTTAATTATCATAGTTAAGAAGTCAAAAATTAGACTTGAACGCCTAAAAACTTTGATCAGACGATAATTTCAGGCAATTATTTGATATTTAAAGGAGCGAGACTATTTGCAGAGATCGAGGAAAAAAATTATTCTATGAAAGAAATAACTATAGACAGCATCGGTAGTAAGGTAGGTTGGGTTTCCGTAAACGTCAACCCAACATCATATAGACGTTATGTTGGCTGACAGCCGCCTTGAACCCAACTTATACTTAAGCAAGCAAACCTAAAATTATGTACTTGTTTTGTTGGGTTGCGCTCTGCTTAACCAAACCTACAGAAATTTATATCTAGATACTCAAGGGAAAAAAATTACTCAATGAAAGAAATAACAATTGACGGCATCAGTGATGTCACGGAAAAACCAGAACACGAACAACCGCCTAACTGGCGACGATATTTCAGTTTCAGTACCGACCACAAAGTTATCGGTATCCAATACCTAGTCACCTCTTTCCTCTTTTTCCTAGTAGGTGGAATATTCGCCATGGTAATTCGCGGGGAACTGATGACACCAGAATCAGACCTGGTAGACCGCACCATTTACAACGGAATGTTCACAATGCACGGCACGATCATGCTGTTTCTGTGGACATTTCCATCTTTAGTTGGTCTGGCAAACTATCTCGTACCTATAATGATCGGGGCGCGAGATATGGCATTTCCTCGTTTAAATGCAGCAGCATTTTGGATGGTGCCAGTAGTTGGCATCTTGATGATCGCCAGTTTCTTTGTTCCCGGTGGTCCCGCACAGTCAGGTTGGTGGTCATATCCTCCTGTGAGTATACAAAATCCCACGGGTAATTTAATCAACGGTCAGGTACTATGGATTCTTGCCGTTGCTATTTCTGGTGTTTCCTCCATTATGGGTGCGGTCAATTTCGTCACAACTATTGTGAGAATGCGGGCACCTGGTATGACATTTTTCCGGATGCCAGCTTTTGTTTGGACAGTATTTGCTGCTCAGATTATTCAATTATTCGGACTGCCAGCACTGACAGCAGGTGCAGTGATGTTACTATTTGATATTACAATGGGAACTGGATTTTTTAATCCGGCAAACGGAGGGAACCCGGTTCTCTTCCAGCACTTTTTCTGGTTTTACTCCCATCCAGCAGTTTATGTGATTATTCTGCCTATTTTTGGTATTTTTTCCGAAATATTCCCAGTCTACAGTCGCAAACCACTATTTGGTTACAAAGTGGTAGTCATTTCATCAATGCTCATTGCTGCGGTAAGTGGTTTAGTTTGGGTACACCATATGTATGCGAGTGGTACTCCTCCCTGGATGCGGATGATTTTTATGCTTTCAACTATGTGTGTTTCTGTACCTACTGGAATTAAAGTATTTGCCTGGGTGGCGACTATTTGGGGTGGAAAAATTAGACTGAATACTCCCATGCTATTTGCTTTGGGTGGGTTGATCATGTTTGTGTTTGCTGGTATTACTGGCATTATGCTTTCGGCAGTTCCGGTAGATATTCACGTTAACAATACCTATTTCGTTGTCGGTCACTTCCACTATGTTCTCTATGGTACCGTGACCATGGGAATGTATGCTGCTATTTACCATTGGTTCCCTAAAATGACTGGGAAAATGTATTATGAAGGTTTGGGTCAGTTGCATTTTTGGCTGTCATTTATCGGCACTAACCTCAATTTTTTACCTATGCACCCATTAGGTTTACAGGGAATGTTGCGCCGAGTTTCTTCTTATGCACCTGAGTATGAGTTTTGGAATTTGGTTGCAAGTCTGGGGGCATTTTTATTAGGAATGTCTACTTTACCGTTCATTTTAAATATTGTCAGTTCCTGGATACAAGGTAAGGAAGCACCTGCTAACCCTTGGCGAGCGATCGGTTTAGAATGGATGATTTCTTCCCCACCAGATGTGGAGAATTTTGAAGAAATTCCGATAATTATTGCGGAACCCTACGGTTATGGTAAGTCGGAACCTTTGACTTCTAATGACCCCAACGGACATCATGCAGAAGTTCCTGAACCTGTTAATTAGGTGTTCAAGAATTTAGAATTTAGAATTTAGAATTTAGAATTACCTCTTCTTATAAATTAAGAGTGGTAGTAGCGTGTCAAGCTTGAAATAGTGTTTTAGGAAAATTCTCCAAACCTTAGTCATAGCAAGAATTATACTCAAAAATTTAATACACCATTTTCAGCTTGACACGCCAGTAGGTTGGGTTAAGCGAAAGCGCAACCCAACAAAAATATCTGTCTGTAATATAGCAGTCGTCAGGAAAGTTAGGAGATTCTCGCTCCTCTCAAATTTAGTCCAGTAGGTTGGGTTAAGCGAAAGCGCAACCCAACAAAAATATCTGTACTGTAATGTGTTTCTGTTGGGTTTCGTTCCTCAACCCAACCTACGACATAGAATAATGAGGATAAAATCAGTAAATTAAAGGAGAATTAAAACATGGATAGTTCGATCGCATCAGAACAACTACAGGAACCTTTGCATTCAGGAGTTGCCGAACATACTCACGATGAAGAAGGCAATAGTATGTTCGGGTTTATCGTTTTCCTACTTTCAGAAAGCGTAATTTTCTTGAGTTTCTTTGTCGGATACATTATCTACAAAACAAGTGCCACCGAGTGGTTGCCACCAGGTGTTTCTGGTTTGGAAATTAGAGAACCTGCTATTAATACAGTAGTTTTGGTTTCGAGTAGTTTCGTTATCTATTTTGCAGAAAAAGCTTTAGAAAAGGATAACTTGACTTGGTTTCGTATATTTCTGTTTGCCACAATGGCAATGGGAACTTACTTTGTAGTAGGTCAAGGAATTGAGTGGAATAGTCTAGAATTTGGCTTCACCACGGGAGTATTCGGTGGAACTTTCTATCTGTTGACAGGTTTTCACGGTCTTCACGTTATGACAGGTATTTTGTTGCAGGGTATTATGTTGGGTCGCTCTTTCATTCCTGGCAACTATGATAACGGTCACTTTGGCATCAATGCTACTTCTTTATTTTGGCATTTCGTTGATGTAATTTGGATTATTTTGTTTATCCTTATTTATATTTGGCAGTGAAATAATTAGGAATTCAGGAGTCAGGAGTCAGGAGTCAGAATAAATTGTGTAGCGGTCTGTTTACAAGATTTTAAAATGTTGATAGTGTGAGCGTCTCGCTCACGCATGGGTTCTGAAAATGAGATAATTTTCCACATACCAGGGTTCTGAAAATGGGAGAATTTTGAATATGGGAGCAAGATGCTACCACATACCAGGGTTCTGAAAATGGGGTGATTTTGAATATGGGAGCAAGATGCTACCACATACCAGGGTTCTGAAAATGGGAGAATTTTGAATATGGGAGCAAGATGCTACCACATACCAGGGTTCTGAAAATGGGAGAATTTTGAATATAGGAGCAAGATGCTACCACATACCAGGGTTCTGAAAATGGGAGAATTTTGAATATGGGAGCAAGATACTCCCACTACCAAAATCTGAAAATGAGAGATTTTCCACATACCAGGGTTCTGACAAATGGGAGAATTTTGAATATGGGAGCAAGATACTCCCACTACCAAAATCTGAAAATGAGATAATTTTCCACATACCAGGGTTCTGACAAATGGGAGAATTTTGAATATGGAAGCAAGATACTCCCACTACCAAAATCTGAAAATGAGATAATTTTCCACATACCAGGGTTCTGACAAATGGGAGAATTTTGAATATGGGAGCAAGACGCTTCCACTACCAAAATCTGAAAATGGGAGAATTTTGAATATAGGAGCAAGATGCTACCACATACCAGGGTTCTGAAAATGGGAGAAATTTCCACATACCAGGGTTCTGACAAATGGGAGAATTTTGAATATGGGAGCAAGATGCTACCACATACCAGGGTTCTGAAAATGGGGTGATTTTGAATATGGGAGCAAGATGCTACCACTACCAAAAAATTAAATATTGATAGTTTAAATTGAATTATCATTCCATTAATTCTGACTCCTATATACTTATTCAATACACCTCAAAAAAATTATTAAAGGAAGAATAAAATGATTATTGACGACCAACATTATGATGTAATTATTGTCGGTACAGGTGCAGGAGGAGGAAGTTTAGCCTCTAAACTTGCTAGTACCGGTAAAAAAATACTCATCTTAGAAAGGGGTGATTTTATGCCCCTAGAAATTCAAAATAGAGCTCATGTTGATATCTTCAAAAAAGAACTTTATCGTGCCCCCGAAAATTGGTATGACAATGCAGGGGAACCCTTTTCTCCTCAGACAAATTATGCCGTAGGTGGCAATACCAAAATCTATGGTGCTGCTCTCATTAGGATGCGAGAAAAAGACTTTGAAACAGTAAAACATCAAGAAGGAATTTCTCCAGAATGGTGTCTCAAATACAAAGACTTTGAACCATATTACACTGAAGCAGAAAAACTTTATAAAGTTCACGGTCAAGTTAGCAAAGACCCAACCGAACCTACCCACAGTGCAGAATATCCTTATCCCGCAGTTGACCACGATCCAGAAATTAAAAAAGTTGTCGATGCGATCGCCGGGCAAGGTTTACATCCAGAAACTTTACCATTAACTCTTACCCGTGAAGAGGAAGACCCCACTGGAGACTCGGAAGTATTCGGTATTGCACCACTGCTAGACTCTCCTAACATTACTATTAAAGCTAATGCAAAAGTAGTCTGTTTACTCACCAACTCCTCTGGTAACACAGTTAAAGCAGTAGAAGTAGAAATTGGCAAACAATCATTTCTATTTTTTGGAGATATTGTCGTACTTGCTTGTGGAGCAGTAAATTCAGCAGCATTACTATTACGTTCTGCTAATGAAAAACATCCAGATGGTTTAGCAAACAGTTCCGGACAAGTGGGACGCAACTTGATGAAACATCTGATGACTGCTGTAGTGCAACCTAGTCCCAAACCCAACTCTGGGAACTTTCTCAGAAGTGTGAGTGTGAATGATTTTTATTGGGGGGATGAGAATTTTGCCTATCCCATGGGTCACATAGAAAATACAGGTGGTCTGCTCCAAGATATTACTTTTGCTGAGTCTCCACCAATTTTATCTGTGTTAGCAAAAGCAATGCCTGGTTTTGGGTTGAAGCAGTTAGCATTGCGTTCCATTGGTTGGTGGTTGCATTCAGAAATAGTACCAGACCCCAATAACCGAGTTGAAGTCAAAGGGGATAAGTTGTTTTTCCATTACACTCCCAACAACTGGGAAGCACACGATCGCCTAGTACATCGTTGGATGGATGTATTGAAGTTGGTAGACAAAGAGGTGGGAAATGCTGTTTTGAAGCGCGGCAGCATTTATCCCCGTGGGGAAGTTCCCATTGAGGTTGTAGCAAACCAGTGCGGTACTTGTCGGTTTGGGGAAGACCCGAAAACATCGGTTTTGGATATTAACTGTCGTACCCACGATGTTGATAATTTATATGTTGTGGATAGCAGTTTTTTCCCATCAAGTTCAGCAGTGACTCCTGCATTGACAATTATTGCTAATGCTTTGCGAGTAGGGGAACATTTGCAAGAAAGATTGCAGTAATAATAGCTTGAAAATTGAGAAATTATATTTTTTCCACGTTGGCAAGTTTCAGCGTGGTTTTTTTTATATGGCGCTACGCGCTAGGAAACAGGGAATAGCAAACTGTAATATCATGTCCGGATAAGAGCGTGATAGAACTCCGTTCCGCTTACGCGACCAAAAAACTTTCTCCTTCAACTCCAGTTCTCCTTCTTCCTTCTTCCTTACCTTCACGCTTACAATACCGATGCTACCGGACATGATATTAATTAACCAACATTTTGGAGAGGTTGATAAAAATATTAGTAATCAGATTTCTAATTTGTCTAGTGAAAATTTAGAAAATTTAGTTAAAGCACTGTTTGATTTGAATAGTCTAGAAGATTTATTGAGTTGGTTGGAGAATCTATAAATATTTCTCGTAGGTTGGTTTGAGGAAAAAAAAACCAACAGATACATCTTTTTGTTGGGTTTCCTTACGTCAACCCAACCTACAAACTTCATTCAAAAAATCTGTAATGGCCTTGAGTAAAGATAGGCGATCGCTTACGAATAAATTCAGAGCTTTTTTTTAATTATTGTAGTTCAGACATGATTTTTATTCCTTCAAATTTATTTTATCTAAATATTATAATTAGAGGAATTTGATCGACGAGCGATGATGTTACAAGATAAGATAGAGAAAATAAATTATGCGACACAAGAAGCTAGAGCAGAATTTAGAGCAGAATGTAAATTAGAACTCGTCATGCTGTTATATCATGTCTGCTGGGGTGCGTTTGTGTAAAACCAAGGGTGAATATCTACTTAGTTTTCTGAATGCCATTATTTACAATGGTAAAAGGTGTAAAAGCTTGACCAAAAATTTTGTTTGCGCAACATTCCGCAGGAAAAGGATTTTTAACAACGCAGAGTGCTAAGATTAATCTGTGTTTTATCCGACTGATGCTTAAAATGGCAAATCTAATGCACTATTTTAGCTGAAACGGTCTAGTAGTAGACTGACACATCTAAAATGAATAAGTGTAGTGGACCGACACAGCTAAAATGGTGCGTTAGATGGGGAGATGGGGAGATAGGGAGATGGGGAGATAGGGAGAAAAGACACCTAGAAACAAAAATAAGAGTGCACAGTTTTAGGTGTGTCAGTCTAGTAGGTTGGGTTTCGTCCCTCAACCCAACCTACAGTTATTGCACTATTTTAGGCGAAACAATCCACTACTTAATCTTTTGTTTACTAACACAAATTCAATAATGTCAAATTAAATATATTTTATCGGATGGCAAAAAAACGTATTTTACTAATAGACGACGAAGAAGATATTAGAGAAGTTGCTCAACTTAGTCTAGAAATAGTAGGTGGTTGGCAAGTAATTACAGGTATCTCAGGTAGCGAAGCTGTTGCTAAAGCAGAAGCAGAACAGCCAGATGCTATTCTCTTAGATGTAATGATGCCTGAAATAGATGGATTTTCTACTCTTAAACAACTACGAGCTAATCAGGCCACTCAGCAAATTCCAGTAATTTTCCTGACAGCGAAAGTTTGTTCAGAAGATCGCCATCAATTTTTGCAGTTGGGAATAAATGGAGTAATTACTAAGCCTTTCGATCCTATGTCTCTAGCAACTGAAGTAGAGACAATTTTGGGTTGGGTTCCATAGTAGTAATACCATTTATCAAAAACTTTTCTATATTTTTTTAAGTAGGGGAGTAGGGGAATGGGGGAGAATTAGGGTCTGCTGAAAAAATTGGTTGGTGGGGGTAAGACACTGGGACACGGGGACGCGGAGACGGGTCGATTTGTGGGGCAACAGGTAACGGTTTCGGCCATTTTATGTGAAGAAATTTTCTTGAATTTCAGCAGAACATTTAAATAAATTGATGCAAATAAGAGCAATAAACGTAGAAGATAAACTGAATATAAAAAGCTCTTAAGTCTTAGGTATCCTGACTTTTAGCTTTATTCAGCAAACCCGAATTAAAGATGAGAATAATTAATATTAACTGGGCTGCTAATTAGCAAAAAAATTACCGAATAATTAAGGTTTAAAGCCTCTGTTTTAAAGTAGAAAAAAGCAGTCGTTTTGCTAGCGCATAACTACGTTAACGGCTGTCGCCGACATGTTTGCGTAGCATTCCGTAGGAAAAAGCGCAGCTTTCCCGTAGGGTGGGATAGCGAGGTCTCCTCACCATATTCATGAGACCAAGAGAAGACAAATTTTTCATGATTAGTCAATCCTCTTCTTTTTAAAGAGAGGTAATTAATAATTAATAATTAATAATTAATAATTAATAATTATTAATTGTTGAATATACCTGTGTTAATTACTTAATAACTGAAGTGTTACTTAAATATAGTATTAATGAGTGGGAATTGGTATAATTGCTTTAAATTGACTACTGACTACTGAATATAGACTACTGACTACTGACCAATTCTTCAAGTTCAAAAAACTCTAAACATTAGTGGCTAAAATTACGCAGAAAAAAAAATCTGATATAAACTAAAGTAATATATTATGTAAAGTCACTCTGTAGACTTATATAGATGTCAAACTGGGAATTTTTGCTACAGAAAGAAGGCGATCGAACCTGGCTACCTCTAGAATCAGCCGATGTGGAAATTCTAGAAGGTCGTTATCGGATTGTGGCTCATACCCATATAGCCAATACAGAAGTCCAAATTCAGATTATTCATAATTCTATCGAAGAAGTCCCACCCTTAAGGCGAGTTCAGAAACGTTCTAGTCATACCCATTCTCAAGGTCTCATATCTATTATACCTTTTACTCGTCTCAAACCAGGTAAATGGGAATTTCGTTGTCAAAGTAAACCAACTACATCATCTGTCAAAGCAAAACAACATATTGTCCATTTAGAAGTATTGCCCACTGATTATGATGATTCAGATTTCTCACAAACATTAGATGTTCAGAGTCAGGAAATATATCCATTAAAAGATTCAGAAACTCAGCAAAATGAGTTGATTATTAATGAAAATATATCTGTTTTTTCTAGTCAAATAAACTCAATAGATAATCCAGAGCAAAATACAGAAAAAAAAGATTTTGAATTAACATCTAAATTAGATGAAGTAGAATTATTGAGCGGTCGGGAAGAGAAAAATCCTACTAATTTACTAGATGATGAGGAAGACGATTCAAGCATTCTAGTTCAAAACCAATTTGAAGCTCAAAGTCATATATCGGATATTAAAGAGACAGAAAAAAAATTACAAGAACTAACTGAAACTCTCAGACATAATTCATCAATACTTGGGCAATTTGAGCAAGAACAAGCAATAGAATTAGAGGCAAATCAAGAGAAAGATACTAACGCTACTAATCAGACTAACTCTATTATAAATTATCCTTTACAACTAACCTTAGACCAAGCATCTTATACTGCTCAACCAGGAGAAGCTTTAATTATATCTGGTCAGATAGTCTTAGATAATCAACCTCAAAATATTCAATCTACAGAAGGTTTTAATCATCTTATATCGCAGCATACCTTAACAAAAAATGATTCCTCCATTCCAGAAAATAATACTCCAATCGTTGATGGAAGTTTAAAAATTTGTCTGCGTAACCCTCAAACTTCAGAAATTTTAATTGATCTAGAACAAGCTCTGCCAGAGCAAGCTCCACCTATTATATTTGCTTGTACAATTAATGTTCCAGAAAATATTAAAACTAATTTAATATTAGGGCAAATTATCCTTACAAATAATACAGTTACTTTAGCTAATACATCTTTTACAATTACAGCTCCACTACAGAATTGGTTGGCAGCAATTGATAATAATTTTAGTGAAGATGACTATCAGGAAATTCCTCCGAAAATAACCCAGGCAGCAAGAAAACCAGAGCAAAAATCTCCTTCTTTTCAAGAGTTAGTAGAAAAAATTAATCAAGTAAAACCCCAGAAGGAATCCGATATAGAACAACCTTTACCACCACAGATATATCAACCAGTTGAAGGAGAGGGAGATTCTGGAACGTTAAAATTACCAACGTTTGGAAACCCACCACCAGAAGAAATGGCCCAAGACAAGACTCTGATTAATGAGTTGTTGGCCAAGTCAAATTCTCCTCAAGATTCAGATGAATTAGATGATGTCTGGGGAGGTTCAGATAAACTTCCAGAAAAGACAAGTTTACAAGGGGAAAAAATAAAAGATTCAGAGTCAGAGTCAGAGTCGAATATTGAGGAAGAGGAAGTACCTATAAACCAGCAAAACCTTGTTCCCTTTCCGACAAAATTTGCTCCAAGAAAAGAGGCATTTAAGGCTTTGAATTTAGAGGATAGATTATTCGATCGGCTGAATTCCTTGGCTAATGATTCTGAGTTATCTCAATGGATGAAAGCTTCTTCTTTATCTCCAACTGAAGAATTAGAGAATACATCAGAATCTAAAAATAAAGATGGAACAGATGATTTGCAAGGTAGTGATTCTATCAATAGGATGGTCGATGATGAGGAACTTGCTAGTGAAAATTCTGATGAAATTAATTGGGAAGCACAAGAATTTGTGGTTGAAGATGAACATAATGAACAGTTAGATCGGCAAGAAAAGCAATGGAATGATGACTTAGCAAATATTTCTCAGTCAGAAGATGAATCAATTTCTAGACAACCTTATATTTTACCAGACGATCAACCAGTGCCAGTGCCTCATTTAGAAGTACTGGCTAAAGAGGTGGTTGCTGGAAAAGATGTAAAAGTTAGAGTACAATTACCGGAGGGTTTGCCTCGTATTTATGTTAAGATATGGGTTTACGACCGCCAAGCTCAAACAATAGTTGCAGGACCACATTGGTTAACTGATTTTATTCCTAATGGCATGGGACAAGTAGAGGTAATTACAGATTTATATATTGCTTATGGTTGTTTAGAAATAAAAATTGAAGCGATCGCAGCCGAAGTACAAACTAACCGCGAAAGTCATAGAGCAGTTATTGAACATTTGGTAGTTCCTCCTCCTCCTCCAATTTTACCTTTTGATGATTGAAATTTGAGTTAGAAATTTTTTGTAAGTGAGTTCTTGGGCAAGACCAACTTGTAGGTACTAAGGCAGGCCAACCTTTGCGTAAAGCTTCTACACAGACAGCATGAACTGTTAATTGGCAGTCTAACATTTGGACTCCTTCTTTTTCAGCCTGTTTCTGGCTAATTTTCGTTATAGAATCATCGTTAAATTCAAAAGTTTTGTGACATTGAAGACAGACTAGATGATGATGTTTATGATGGTTGGGGGAGTTAATCTCATAATGTTTGTGTCCTTCAGCTAATTCTAGTTCCCGCAAAATACCTACTTTTGTCAAGAGATGTAGGGTTCGGTAGACAGTAGAAAGGCTAATTTTTTCCTGTTGATGCAACAACAGATTATATATTTCTTCTGCATTTAAGTGTTTACCTTGAGGTAAGTGTTGAAACATTTGTAAGATGGTCTCCCTTTGGGGAGTCAAACGCCAACCTCTTTGATTTAGTTCAGACTTAAGTGAATCATGCTGATAGAATACCATTTTTATGACTGCCCAGATTTGCTTCTGAATAAATGCATTACTTATATGAATATATACTTATTGAGAGATTTTTGCAAGAGCTAATTTGGCTCAAGGCTGACTTATATTATGTCCGGTTGAATAGTAGGGGTAGGAGACAGGAGACAGGAGACAGGAGGAACGGGGAATGAGCGAGGAGGTAGGATTCAACAATTAATTATTAATTAGGGTTTGCTGAAAAAGTCTTTTTGTTGGGGTAGGAGACAGGAGACAGGAGACAGGAGACAGGAGAAATGGGAATGAACGAGGAGATAGGAGCGGGCGTTTTGTCTCTCAATTTTTCTGCCATAATCACCCCAAAATACTAGCATGCATGAGCTTTTTCTACCGAAAAGCTGGTACTTTTTTAGAATCGAAAAACGCTAAAACCTATATCACCCAATGCTTTGATATTTAATCAGCAAACCCTAATTATAGGACTTACGCAGATACGCTATATATAGCCCTCAAGACTATTGTCCAATAGTTATTGGACTCTATCAATAGTGTCGGTGCGTTACGCTACCGCTAACACACCCTACTGGACTGACACACTTACGCAGATACGCTATATATAGCCCTCAAGACTATTGTCCAATAGTTATTGGACTCTATCAATAGTGTCGGTGCGTTACGCTACCGCTAACACATCCTACTGGCGTGTCAAGCTGAAAATGGTGTATTAAACTTTTTAGTATAATTCTTGCTCTGACTAAGGTTTGGAGAATTTTCCTAAAACACTATTTCAAGCTTGACGCGCTACTACTGGACTACAATTCTTTTAACATCAGGAATTTACATAAATTTAATTGTAGATACCCAAATACATTGGGCAAAAATTAAAGGAAGAAATATTAACTATGGCAAGTAAACTCTGGCGAAATATTTGGCGAGGTCTCAACACAGAAATAGAATGGAATTTATCTGAAGCTGTTAAAGGTGGAGTTGAGTCTGGTAAGGCGGTTTTGGAAATAGCAAAAGCTCTACAAGAAAATAAGGATGCTAAAGAGTTAAAACCTTTTATTGAAGATATTGATTCTGTTTTGGATGTACTAAATTCTCCCCTGGGAAAAGTTGTCGGAGCGGGTTTACCTTTTTTGCCTATTGCAACTGGAATTATTACTTTTATTATTGAAAAAACTCGTCAGGAGCCTACTTTAGAAGATGAAGTACAATTGGTGGCTCAGGTGGCTTATTTAGAAAGTTTACGAAGATTTTTAATAGACCATCCTGAAATATCGGAAAAGCTGACAGAAACTGAGGCATCGGAAGCAGTACAAAAACAGATTAAAAAATTGGATGAAGAAATTGATTTTAATGACCGAGATGCTAGGGATACTTTAATTTGTTTCTATGATTCGCCTTTGAGGAAAAAATTTGATGAAATTTTGGTCCAACGCTTGAAAGAATCTGGTTTAACTGAAAATCAAGCCAAAATTGTCACCGAAAGAATCTCTCGCAGTACCCACCGTTATATGAAAGAAGCAGTATCAGAAGTGAAAGATGATGCTAAAAAATTAGCCGGAATTTATGGGGATGGTTGGCAGCGAGATTTGGAGGTTTATGACAGTATTGATAATTATTTGGAGGAGAAAATTGCTAAAAAACCAGACAAAAAAGTATTTGATGAAAATTTCTCTTTTCGGCAGATTTATGTGCCACTGGAAGTAAAGCCTGTTAAGTCTGGTGGGAAAATTGAAGAAACAGCAAGACCCAAGAATATTGAAGAATGGGCAAAAACAATTTTGTTGGATAAAAACAAAGACAAACAGGTGTTATTTATTCAAGCGGGGCCGGGAAGAGGAAAAAGTGTATTTTGCCGGATGTTTGCCGACTGGGTGCGCCAGGAACTACATCCTATTTATACGCCAATTTTGATTCAGTTGCGGAATGTAAGAAATTTTGCAGCAAATATTGATGAGACTCTAGCTGATGCTGTGGGTTGGGATTTTGTCAAGACTGATAGCGGTTGGTTGACAGACCGCAATACTCGGTTTCTGTTTTTGCTGGATGGGTTTGATGAGTTGTTGTTGGAACGTGGCGCTAGTAATGAGCTGAAGTTCTTTTTAGACCAGGTGGCACAGTTTCAGAAACAGGCGGCAGAAAATAACGAGCGCGGTCATCGGGTTTTAATTACTGGTAGACCTTTAGCACTTTATGGAATTGAAAGGTTGATGCCTCCTAATTTGGAGCGGGTGAGTATTTTGCCTATGGGTGACGAAATTCAGCAACGGTGGTTTGAGAAGTGGCAGACTATTGTTGCGCAAGAGGAAACAGAAAAGTTTCGCGAATTTTTGCAGAGTCAAGAATGTCCAGAGCAGGTTCAGGAGTTGGCACGGGAACCACTTTTGTTGTATTTGCTTGCTGCAATGCACCGGGATAAGCAGTTAAAAGTAGAGATGTTTGCTAATGCTGATACTGGTGGGGCGAAAGTTTCGGTCTATGAGCAAGCATTGGAGTGGGTGCTGGAAAAACAGCGAGTAGAAGAAGGTAAAAATCTTAATCCGGAAATTACGAAGTTGGGCCCGGAAGATTTAGAAATTTTGTTGGCAGAAGCAGGGTTATGTGTAGTGCAGTCTGGTGGCGAATATGCTGCAATAAAAATGATTGAAGACCGACTGGTGAAACAGGGATATAAGGAGTTGCAAGATTTAATTGAGAATGCTCGGCAAAATAAGCGAGAGGATGGATTGAAAAATGCTTTAGCTGCCTTTTATTTGAAGTCGGCAGCAAAGGCGGAAAATTCGGTGGAGTTTTTCCACAAGAGTTTTGGTGAGTTTCTCTGTGCAAAACGGATGGTGGAAGGTCTGGAAGATTTGACGGAGAAAACTGGGAAGCGACGTAAGACTTATGTGGTGTCTGATGAGGAATTTGAGTGGCGGGTTTACGATCTATTTGGTTATGGCAGTTTGACAGTGGAAGTTGTGGAATATTTGATGGCGTTGTTGGTGAAAAGTGAGGTTGAGTTGGTGGTGTTGTTTGAGCGGTTGCATGGGTTTTATCTAGACTGGTGTGATGGGAAGTTTATTGAGGCGACGGAGGAAACTTTACCTCAGAAAAAGGCGAGGCAGTTGCAGCAGTCGGGTATTGAGTCGGGGCAGCGTCAGGTGGATATTTATACGGGGTTGAATGTGATGATTTTGTTGTTTGAGTTGCATCATTATGGGAAGTCTCAGGAGAGGCAGCAGGAGCAGTTACATTTTTATCCTTGCAGTCAACCTGATAGTGAAGATTTTGAAGAGACAAAACTATGGAAGATTGTTGGTTACAGTCAATGCCTCAAGGCTAGTAATTTTGTGGAAATAGTAGGTAAGTTTCTCAGAGATGCTGACCTCAGAGAGACCTTCCTCGGTAGTGCTGACCTCCGTAGTGCCAACTTCAGTAGTGCCGATCTCAGAGATGCTAACTTCAGTAGTGCCGATCTCAGAGATGCTAACCTCAGAAGTGCCGACCTCAGAGATGCTAACCTCAGAAGTGCTGACCTCAGAGATGCCAACCTCAGTAGTGCCGACCTCAGTAGTGCTGACCTCAGAAGTGCTGACCTCAGAAGTGCTGACCTCAGAAGTGCTGACCTCAGAAGTGCTGACCTCAGAAGTGCTGACCTCAGAAGTGCTGACCTAAGTGGTGTCAGCCTAAGTGGTGTCAGCCTAAGTGGTATCAACCTAAGCGGTGCAAACCTAAGCGGTGCAAACCTAAGCGGTGCAAACCTAAGCGGTGCAAATCTAAGCGGTGCAAATCTAAGCGGTGCAAATCTAAGCGGTGCAAATCTAAGCGGTGCAAACCTAAGCGGTGCAAACCTAAGCGGTGCAAACCTAAGTGATACCAATCTCATTCATACCCACTTCAATTATGCCAACCTCCGTGATACCAACCTCCGTGATACCAACCTTAGTGATGCCAACCTCAGTGGTGTCAACTTCAGCGGTGCAAACCTAAGCGGTTCAAACCTCCGTGATGCCAACCTCAGCGGTATCAACTTCAGTGGTGTCAACCTCAGTAGTACCAATCTCAGTGGTGTCAACTTCAGTAGTACCGATATCAGCGGCGCTGACCTTAGTGATGCTAACCTCAGCAGTGCCAACCTTAATGGTGTCAATCTCATTCATACCCACTTCAATTATGCCAATCTCAGAAGTGCCAATCTCAAAAACGCCAATCTCAGAAGTGCCGACCTCCGTGATGCCGACCTCCGTGATACCAACCTCAATGGTGTCAACCTCCATAATATCACATGGAATAATGAAACTAAATGGTCAAATACTATCGGTTTACATGAAGCAAGAGAAGTTCCAGAAGAACTACAAAAAAATCCAGAATTTGCCGCAGCAGTTGCTCAGTCAGAAGCAGCAAGTCAACAACAACAGTCAATTTTGTTGAGGTAGGGTCATTTCAGTTACCAGTTATCAGTTATCAGTACCTTCTGCTGAAGTTTGTAGTTTGTCGGTTGGGTTGAGGTCAGGAAACCCAACACCAAGATGTATCTGTTGCGTTGCCCCAAAGTCTTGTCTTAGGGAATTTTCCCATGAACAATTTTCGTAAGAAGACGTTAAGGAAACCTAACAATAAGCTGGCATCTGTTGGGTTTATCTTCCGGAGCAGCTGCGAATGGCGTTTCTGTCAACCCTACCTACGCGATCGTTAATGTTTGATTTATCTATTGGACAATAGTTTTTTTAATCAGTTTGTAGGTAGGGTAGAACCGACCAAACCCAACACCAATGTATCTGTTGCCTTGCCCGAAAGTCTCATCTTAGGGAGTTTCCCCCATGAACAATTTTTGTAAGAAGACGTTAAGGAAACCTAATAACTTTGTATATGTTGGGTTTGGTTTCTCTCAACCCTACCTACGCGATCATTAATGTTTGATTTATCTGTTGGACAATAGTTTTTTTATAAGTTTGTAGGTAGGGTAGAACTCAGGAAACCCAACACCAAGATGTATCTGTTGCCTTGCCCGAAAGTCTCGTTTTAGGAGGTTTCCCCACGAACAATTTTCTTAAGAAGACGTTAAGGAAACCCAACAACTCTCTTGTATATGTTGGGTTGATCCTCCGGAGCAGCTCCGAATGGCGTTTCTCTCAACCCAACCTACGTTATCAGCGATCGCTCACAAAATTTGCCAGTCACACTAAATAATGGTTTAATAACATACTTGGGATTAAACTAACTGACCTAGCTTATATAAAAAAGGCCATGTTTAAAGCTAATTAATCAGCTTTTGTCCCTAAAATTCGCTCAAAATATCCATAATCAATCAACAACTTAAAAAATGAATGAAGAAAAACGTCAAGCATACTGGCGTGCCAACAAAGCATTAATCAGAAACTTGCTAATAGTTTGGGCTACAGTTTCAATTGTTATGAGCATTCTATTAGTCCAACCCTTAAATAATATTCAATTTTTTGGCGTTCCTTTTGGTTTTTGGATGGCACAACAAGGCTCCATTTATGTATTTGTCATCCTAATTTTCATCTATGCCATTCAAATGGATAAACTCGATCAAAAATACAATTCTGACAGGAGAGACTAAATGACTGCAGAAGTTTGGACATTTATACTCGTGATCATTTCCTTTATGGGTTATCTGTACATTGGATGGCGATCGCGAGTCAAAGATAGTAAAGGTTTTTTCGTTGCTGACCAAGGTGTACCTGCCATTGCAAACGGTGCAGCTACCGCCGCCGACTGGATGTCTGCTGCCTCATTTATCTCCATGGCGGGATTAATTTCTTTTTTGGGTTATGATGGCTCCATTTATTTGATGGGATGGACTGGCGGTTATGTGTTGTTGGCACTACTACTAGCTCCATACCTGCGGAAGTTCGGCAAATATACAGTACCTGACTTCGTGGGCGATCGCTACTATTCCAATATTGCCCGCATTGTGGCTGTTATTGCTGCCATCTTCGTATCTATGACTTACGTTGCCGGGCAAATGCGGGGTGTTGGTATTGTTTTCAGTAGGTTTTTGCAAGTTGATATTGGCACTGGTGTAGTCATCGGTATGATTATTGTTGCCTTCTTCGCAATATTAGGAGGAATGAAAGGCATCACTTGGACTCAGGTCGCCCAGTATACTGTACTTATTGTTGCTTATCTAATTCCAGCTATTGCCATTGCGACAGTTATTACAGGCATTCCCATTCCCCAGTTTGCCTTTACCTTCAGCGATATTGTCGAAAAACTAAATCAGGTTCAGGTAGACTTGGGTTTCCAAGAATACAGCGCTGCCTTTACTAACAAAACCATGCTGGATGTTTTGTTTATCACTATTGCGTTGATGGTGGGAACTGCTGGTTTACCCCATGTTATTGTTCGCTTCTACACGGTGCCTGATGTAAGAGCTGCGAGATATTCTGCTGGTTGGGCATTATTGTTTATTGCTATCTTGTATACAACTGCTCCTGCCTTAGCTACTTTTGCCCGATACAATTTAATAGATAGTTTGCACGACAAAACTGTGGAGGAAGTGCAACAGTTAGACTGGGCAACAAAGTGGGAAAAGACGGGTTTGTTAGAATTCACCGATAAAAATAATGACGGTCGCTTTCAACTCACTCCAGACAAAGAGAGTAATGAAATTACTATCGACCGGGATATTATTGTGCTTTCAACTCCAGAAGTAGCAAAACTTGCTCCTTGGGTAATTGCATTAGTGGCAGCAGGAGGGTTAGCTGCTGCGTTGTCTACAGCATCTGGTTTATTATTGGTAATTTCCAGTTCCATTGCCCATGATGTTTACTACCGAATGATCGATCCAGGAGCATCGGAGTCGCGACGGTTAATGGTAGGGCGAATCATGGTAGGGTTTGCTATTGCCATTGCTGGTTATTTTGGGGTGAACCCACCAGGGTTTGTTGCTCAGGTTGTGGCGTTTGCTTTTGGTTTAGCTGCTGCTAGTTTTTTCCCGGTGATTATTTTGGGTGTGTTTGACAAGCGCACTAACCGGGAAGGAGCGATCGCTGGTATGGTATCAGGTTTATTGTTTACTACTATCTATATTATTGGTGTCAAATTTGCGGGAATGCCGACATGGTTTTTCGGCGTGTCTGCTGAAGGTATTGGCACTGTGGGAATGGTGCTGAATTTAATCGTGACTTGGGTGGTATCTCGGATGACACCTCCTCCACCATTGGAAATACAAGAGATGGTAGAAGATTTGCGATCGCCTTTAGCAGCTCCTGTTGCTATTAAGGATATTGGAGAGGAAGAGTTGGATTAAAATGGTGCAATAGTAGGGGCGGGTTTTAACTAGAATTTTAATGCTTACTCATTGATTTATATAAACCCGCCCCCAGGGGATATAGTTGCACAGGAGACGGGGCGGGTTTATTTAACTTAACGGCGAATATCAAGGTTTTTGGTGAAACCCGCCCCTACAAATTTTTCAACTTTGATGATGAGAATGTTTCAATTCACAACCCCCCAGATGTAGGTTGGGTTGAGGAACGTTAGCGTAGCTTATCCTCCGGATAAACCCAACGTAATAGATATATTTAGAAGTTTTTGTTGGGTTACGCTGTCGCTTAACCCAACCTACAATCTGATAATTCCTGACTATAATTTTTTTTCAATGTCTATTGAATTTCTATTATTAAGCATCAATTTTATCAAAAGGCTAACAATAAAAACAATTAATTCATATCCGCCAACAATGATTAGTAAGGCTATAAAACTGCCAGTGAGTGAGTAAGGTAAGCTGAAATTTTCTTTTGAACTTAAGAGTTCATTTTTATATTCATCGAAGTTTGAAACATATTCTTTTTTATCTAGCAGTATTCCTTGATTGTATCTATCCAAGCTGTATTCTCTAAAGTAAAACGTCACAACAATGACTAATACTAAAAATACTATTACCCTAGAAACAAATTCGATATTTTTCATCTTGCTATTTGAGCTCCTGCAACAACACAACCCAGGAATATACCATAGGCAGAAAAAATGTTTTTTGCCTTGGTCGCATCATCATTTTCTGATCGAAGTTCAATAATCATATATATAATTCCAACTATTACACCTATACCTATCAATAAATCGGCGCTTTGTTGTTGTTGTAAAGCAGCACCCGCACCAGAAATCTGGCCAGCAATAAAACCAATTAAACCCATGAAACCTTTAAACAAATAGTCAATAGTTTCCCTTGTCATTAAATTACTACCTCAAATAAAAACAGGACTTACACAAATAGGCTGTATATAGCATTAAGCTTTAGGCTATAATTTATGCTCATATCTTTGATTGCACAATCAGGAATTAACCCCAATCTATAGTTGTAAGGGTTATATGTCTAAACAAACTAAGTTATATCATGTCCGGATAATTAGTGATAAAAAAACTTCCTCCTCTTTATACATGCAAACTCTGTTCTCTTCCCTCCTGACTCCTGACTCCTGTCTCCTGACTCCTCCCTCCTTATTTATAACTATTCAATATGACTGCTTTTTCAAACAGATAGAAAAATTATCCCATCAAAGTTGCTTTCTCTTAATAGCTTGGGAACAACCCATTAAACTTCTTCAACTCAAAAGCAAAAAAACTTCTATTCCTATTTTGCAACTGACTGGTTTAGATACCGCTAGCGTCAGAGAAATGCTCAAAAATTATGATTTAATAGAAATTTAAAATTGGGAAAAACTCATTTACTGCTATCAAGGCAACCCTTTATGGTTAAAAAGTGTGGCAAGTCAAATTCAAGAATTAGAAGAAAATTTAATTGAATTATTGCCCGATGATACCATCTTATTACCAGAATATTTGAAAGATATTTTACAAGAGACAAGCGATCGCCTCTCCCAACCAGAAAAACAAATCCTGTCACTCTTAGCAACAAAAAATCAACCCATTAGTCTAGCGCAACTCTTAGAAACTACAGAAACGTCACCATCAGATTTACTCAACACATTACAATCTTTGTGTAGGCGTTCCCTCATCGAAAAACAAGAAAATCTCTACAGTGTGCCATCTGTACTCAGAGAATATTATATAGAATCCGATTGAATAGTTGTCATTGCGACGATAGGAAGCAATCTCAGGGTTTTAGGAGATTGCTTCCTTCTTTCTTAATATGCTGTAATATATTGTAGGGACGTTCCATGGAACTTCTTATTTCTTTTACTTTTTGTTAAATGTTTATTCCCTCTTCCCTCTTCCTTCTTCCCTCTTCCTTCTTCCTTCTTCCTTCTTCCACAGAAATTTGGACATTTATCTTCGTAACAATTTCCTTAATGCTTTACCTATACATCGGGTGGCGATCGCGAGTCCAAGATAGCAAAGGCTTTTTTGTTGCCGATCGAGGTGTACCTGCAATTGCTAATGGTGCTGCCACAGCAGCGGACTTTATGTCTGCGGTTTCATTTATTTCTATAGCAGGAGCAGTTTCAATTTTAGGCTATGATGGTTCTTATTATGTAATAGCAGGAACAGGAGGTTATGTACTCTTGGGTTTGCTGCTTGCTCCATATCTGCGAAAGTTCGGGAAATATACTTTGCCAGATTTTATAGGCGATCGCTACTACTCTAATATTGCTCGCATTGTTGCTGTTATTGCTGCCCTCATTATCTCCATAACTTTTGTTGTCGGACAAATGCGGGGTGTAGGTATTGTCTTCAGTCGGTTTTTGCAAGTCCCCATTGAAGTTGGCGTTGTCATCGGCATGATTATAGTTGCCTTCTTCGCTATATTAGGAGGAATGAAAGGTATTACTTGGACTCAGGTTGCTCAATACTTTATACTTATTGTTGCTTATTTAATACCAGCTATTGCCATTTGTAATATTCTGACAAATATTCCGGTTCCAGAATTAGCTTTTACTTTTAGCGATCTTATAGAAAAACTGAATCAAGTTCAGGTTGACTTAGGTTTTCCAGAATATACTGCTGCCTTCACCCAAAAAACTATGCTAGATGTTCTATTCATCACTATTTCCGGAATGGTAGGTCTTGCTAGTTTACCCCACGTTATCGTTCGTTTCTATACTGTACCTAATGTGACAGCAGCTAGATATTCTGTAGCTTGGGCATTATTGTTTGTTGCCATTTTTTCGACAACTGTTCCTGCTTTAGCTGCTTCTGCACGATACAACTTAATTGATAGTTTACACAACAAAACTGTGGAGGAAGTGCAACAGTTAGACTGGGCAACAAAGTGGCAAAATACAGGTTTGTTAGAATTCACCGATAAAAATAACGACGGTCGTTTGCAATTGACCCCAGACGCAGAAAATAATGAAATCATTCTTGACCCGGATATTATTACTCTCTCTACACCAGAAGTAGCTAAACTCGCTCCTTGGGTAATTGCATTCGTGGCAGCAGGAGGATTAGCTGCTGCTTTGTCTACAGCATCGGGTTTGTTATTAGTGATTTCCAGCGCCATTGCTCACGATGTTTATTACCGCCTCATTAACCCAGAAGCATCAGAGTCACAAAGATTAATACTAGGTAGAATAATGGTAGTATTGGCGATCGCTATTGCTGGTTATTTCGGCATCAACCCCCCCGGTTTTGTGATTGAGATAGCAACTTTGGGAGTTGGTGTCGGTGCTGGTACTTTTTTTCCAGCAATTATTTTGGGAGTGTTTGATCAGCGCACTAACCGGGAAGGAGCGATCGCTGGTATGGTAGTTGGTTTGGTATTTACAAGTATCTATATTATTGGTGTAAGATTCTATGGAATGCCAACATGGTTTTTGGGGTTGTCTGATCAGGGTATCGGTACAGTGGGAATGTTATTGAATTTTGTTGTGACTTTGGTCGTGTCTCGAATGACAGCACCTCCACCATTGGAAATACAAGAGATGGTCGAGGAGTTGCGATCGCCTTTAGCAGTTCCTGTTGCTATTAGGGATATTGGGGAGGAAGAGTTGGATTAATTTGGGCGTTGCTGATTCTGGGTATGATGCAAGTCCCCCTAGCCCCCCAATTTTGGGGGGAATAAAACTCTAAAATTCCCCCAATGCGCGGCAGGGTCTATTTATTGTCACGCGAGCGAAAAATTGATGGGGAGATGGGGAGATGGGGAGATGGGAACCCACCCCTGACCCCTCCCAGGAGGGGAATTTGGGAAGATGGGAAGATGGGGAGATTCTTAGATATTTGCACAATTAAATGTATTTCATATCCATATAAATATTCTCTGACGACAATGAATTAGCCCTGCCAATGCGCGGGGGATGCGCGGGGGCTTTACCAGAACCAAACAATCGCACATTTATACTTCTATTCAGCAACGCCTAAATTTGTAGTAGCTCCTGTAGAAATTGTTCTGTGGCTACAGTTATATTCACAGAATTATATTTAACATTCAGATACATAAATATTACTTAGGTATATCTACCCATAAAATTAGGGTAGTTTTACCCTAGATATCTATACCTATAAAGGAGTATATAAAGGGTTAAGTAAATCTAATTAGATAGGTCAAGAGATAATTAGGCAATCCTAAGATATCTAAGTAAATCTAATTAGACAGGTCAACAGCTAATTGACAATCTTTAATATATAATTAAAAAAATCTAATTATATTGGCCAAGAGCTAATTAGACAAAGCTAAGATGTCTAAGTAAATCTAATTAGACAAGTCAACAGCTAATTGACAATCCTTAAGATATAATTAAGTAAATCTAATTAGCTCTTGACCGATCTAATTAGACAAAGCTAAGACGTCTAAGTAAATCTAGCTAGACAAGTCAACAGCTAATTAAACAATCCCATAAGATATGATTCAGTAAATCTAGTTAGATTTGGTCAAGAACTAATTAGAAAAACCTAAGCATATTTAAGTAAATATAATTAGATTAGGTCAATATCTAATTAGACAATGCTAAGATATAATTCAGTAAATCTAATTAGAACAGTCAAGAGTTAATTAGACAAAGCTCAAATATCTAAGTAAATCTAATTAGAACAGTCAAGAGCTAATTAGACAAAGCTAAGTATATCCACTATGGCGATTGATTACTTGATTTTTATCTTTGCAATAAATTCTTATCTGCAATCTCCCTCAAATTAGATTACACTCAAAATTTTTGTTTAGAAAGCATCTACAATATGACTATGAAAACATCTACTACTATAACCTTTGAAACATTTGATATCCGTGCAGCCAAGAACCTTAAAGAGCAACGAGAGTTAGGAGAAAGAATTGTCGCTGCATTGCAGAGAGACTCACTAATTCAAATCAAAAAAAATTATCAAGAGGATTTACTAACTGCACAAGCACTCCTGCAAAACAGAAAGTTTAATCAACTACCACAAGATGAAAAAATTAAATTTGTAAGCGATACGACTTACACCGGGTATGTGTTCTCTGGTGAGGAGAAAAAAGGAGGTCAGTACGACCAAGTTGAGGTCTACACCGTGTTCCCACACTTTAATCAAGACGACGAACGCGTCAAAACACTTCGTCTCCCTTGCCACGGTGAAGCACTCTACCCCTCAGTAGACTACAAAAATGCCATTGAATCTTACATGAAAGCCACTGGCAATATGTGCGATCGACTGATAGAAATAATCGGTTTAGGACTAGGACTAGAGCCAAACCATTACCTCTCAAAAATGGTTCGCGACGGATTTCATCACGCCAGGGTATTACGCTTTAAGAGCCAAAAAGAAGCAGGAGGTGTATCCAATGGGATATCTGCTCACTCTGACTATGGCTTTCTGGTCGCTGCTTCCCAAGATGATGTTGGTGGATTATGGGTTCGACCGATTCCAAATGGTGAAAAGAGGGGAAGAAATTACCTAGAAGAAGAAACCACCATTGGAGCTTATCACAATCAACCAGGCTGGGCGTTTGTCACCCCAATGCCATGTGTCTGGACAGTATTTGTGGGCGACATGATGGAACTTGCTACAAACAGAAAGCTAAAAGCCAATATCCACAAGGTAATTCTCAATAAGGAAAAGGAGCGATTTGCCATTGCTTACTTCCACGAACCCAAATTCAACCAGACCTTCGAGGCTGTAAACTCGAAAGGGAAAAAGAAGGAAATAGTCTATGGCAAGCACCTAACCAATATGTATTGCAAAGCCTATCCTAACAGAAGCACAACAAAAAGAATTCAATCCGAAGAACTTTGTCAAAATATAGATAGACTGCCAAAAATTAGCCTATAATCCTGGGCAAATTTGGCACTACAGATTTTTGGGGCAAGATACCCATTCCACAAAACTATTAAAATCATCCCGCATTTATGCAACGCTGCGTGATCGCCTCTAGCTGAAGTCGGAAATTAGAAGTTATAGCAGTCGCTACTATAGTTAAGACATCGGTTCATTAATGGATAATTGATAATTGATAATTACCTCTCCCTGAAAGAGAGAGGATTGACAAATAAGGAAAAAATTTATTCTCTTGGTCGATTAGATATGGCGCAGGTTTCGGAGCCATCCCTCGACCGCTTTTTTCCCCTTTATTGGGGAGGCAGAGTAAGCCGAATTGTTTAATTATTTAATTATTTAATTATTAATTATTCGGTAATTATGATGATTCATAACGCGAGCAAGATGCTCGCACTAATTGTCATATCATGTCCGCTAGTATTGTTTGCGTAAAACCAAGGGTGAATATCTACAGGAAGTTTAAGTTTTTTCAAGCTTTTAAGCCTTCTTCCCTCTTCCTTCTTCCAACTTCGGTCTTCCTTACTTTCGCGCTTACAATACCGATGCTACCGGACATGATATCAAACACCAACCAGGCGGTTGCTACAGAATTCGTCGCTGCCTAAAAGATTTTGATTGTTTACGGGATGCTATAGAATTTGTCTTGCGTCAAGCGTTCTAACATTTATGGCGGTTGCGATAGAAGTTATGTCAAATCCAGTAGCATCGGTATAAAATCTTCTGAAGTAGAAATTAGGAGTCAAGCCACCTGCGGGTCCCGAGCGTGGAGGGGAAGTCAGGAGTCAGGGGGGAAAAAATTTATCAAGATTTGCTAATGGTGAAGATAGAGAATGTTTTTATACCGAATTAAACGGATTTGATATTAGAAATTAAATTCTTACTATTCGCGTTTGCGGAGCATGAGCTAGGAAATCGTCCACACTGTGGTATACCTAAATAAAGACCGCTATATTGAAAATAAATTTTGATAGTTTTTCCGAAAAATTTCGGAATTATTACAGTAATTTTTGTAGAAGAAAAATTTGTAGGTAGATTCATTGTTTGTCAAAGTATATTTCTGGTAATCCTAAAATTCAGAAATAGAATAGGGGAAAAAGCGGATGCGACCCCGCGACGACGTTAGTTGCAAGCGGTCAGACCCCGCGACGACGCCAGCTCGCTTGCGGTGCGATCCCGCGACGACGACAGCTCGCTTGCGGAACGCGCACTCCTGTGAGGGAATGCTGACTCCTTTTCGGGAACGCGCACCAAGCAGGTTGAAATTTGCTCCCATCTCCCTATTTTTAACTCCCCCGGCGGGAAGTCCCGCGCTCTCCCGAAGGGGAGCGGAGGGATGGGAAAGCCGGGCGTTGTATTTGTTGTTCCTATGCGAATTTTTTCTTTATTCTCTTTATAGAATACATATTATAGTTATTTTACTATAGTTATTGACAATTGCAAATATAGTCACTATAATTGTTACCAACACAGGGGGAGGACATCACCTCTGTTAAAACAGCGGCCAGGGTTTCTCTGGCTGAAGAATCCCGCTTTGTCGCGCAAGCGCAACGTCGGGAGTATGTCAACTATATTAAGCTATGAATTTGTTAAATTGAAGTGCTTGAATACTTTAGTTTGTAGGTTGGGTTGACGCCAGGAAACCCAACAAAAATAGGTATATTTTGGGTGGCGCTACCGCTTCACCCAACCTACGGGATATTTATCCATTACCCATTATCCATTAATGAATATTACCTGGTTACACCTGGAACCAAATCATCATTCCAGGGAAGAGATGCAGGGCGTTGTTGACGGTCTAAATAAGCATTTAAAGCATAAACCATATCCCCGCGAGTCATCGGTTCTAAAGGATTTATGTTGTTTGTACCTGGTTCAGTATTCACAAAACCTTCATACAATGCTGTTGCTATTGATTTTTTTGCCCAACTAGGAATTTTTTCTGAATCTGGGTAATTATTTAATAGCTTTTTAGTATTTTCTTCAGGAAACTGAAAAACACCATAAGCTTGAGCAAAAATCGCAAATGCTTCAGCTCGATTAATTTTATAATTGGGAAAAAACATTCCCTCACGATAGCCACTCATTACGCCATTTTTGAGAACAATTTGAATATCATTATAAGCCCAATAATCTGAAGAAACATCTTTTAATTCAACATTTGGTTTCTGAGAAAATGCACGTTTTTCTAAATCAAATGTTTTGACTAAAATTGATGCTAATTCAGCTCTACTAATAATTTCATTGGGATTAAATTTTCCCGCTGCATCTTTGGTCATTAATCCGGCAGCAACTACTCTTTCTATGGGGTCTAATATTTCTTCTTGGGCTTGAACAATTATTGGTAATTGTAATAATGCTATGAGGGAAAATAGACTAATAAATTTTTGCATAATTTTAATCACAAAGATAAACTGTTTGTAGTATATTATTGTATTCTACGGGAAAAAACAAAATGCAAGCCACCCAAATTAGCTATTCTGCCGAAGAGTATTTAGAACAGGAAACTACGGCTGAATTTAGAAGTGAATATCGTGGTGGAGAAATAATACCCATGACTGGAGGAACTGCAAATCATAATCAAATTATCAATAACTTTTGCGTTGCACTAATGCTAGTTCTAAAAAGTCAACCTTACCGGGTATATACTATTGACTTGCGCCTGTCAATACCAGAAAAAACATCTACACCTATCGAGATGTGATGGCAATTTCTACTCCAGTTATTTATGCTGAAGGTAGGCGAGATACTATTACTAATCCTCAGATAATTGTCGAAGTATTGTCGCGATCGACAGAAAGCTACGACCGGGGGCAAAAATTTGAGTATTATCGCAGAGTAAATAGTTTGCGGGAATATATTCTCATCGACTAATACAGATATTATGTTGAACAGTTTAGCAAAACTGAGGATGGCAAATGGTGGTTGTCAGAATATGAAGGTGATGGTGCTATTTTATCTTTAAGTTCGGTTGAGTTTCAAATCTCTTTGTCAGATATCTATGAAAATGTAGAATTTGAGTGAAGAAGGAAGAAGGAAGAAGGAAGAAGGAAGAAGGAAGAGATATTTAGGGTTTGCTGAAAAAGTCTTATGAGTGAGGGTAGGAGACAACCCACCCCTAACCCCTCCCAGGAGGGGAGGGGAAGACAGGAGACAGGAGACAGGAGAAATGGGTACGAGCGAGGAGGTAGGAGTAAGAATTGTAAGAATGATTTTTCTACCCAACTCTTGCCTAAAATATTAACTTTTTGAGGGTTTTAGACTGAAACAGGCGCACTTTTTAAAGACCCCAAAAAGGCTAAAACCTTTATCTGTAAATACTTTTAGATTTAATCAGCAGAGCAATATTTAGTTATCTACAACAGAAGGAAGGAGGACATCTATAAATCCTCAAAGTTAGTCAGGAATTACTTCTGACTTCTGACTTGTGCGTAGTGCTATAGTATTATAGCAGTGTGCGCTGGTATATTTACAAATTGCAGGAGATATCTAATAGCTAAAAGTCTTATATTATTCCAACGGAGATGCTGCGCAAACGGCAATTTATTCCCCCTGTTGTCTGTTGTCTGTTGCCTCACAGGAGTGCGCATTCCCTCTCTTGGTCAGCGTTCCGCAAGCGAGCTGGCGTCGTCGCGGGGTCGCACCGCTGTTGCCTGTTGCCTGCGCACAGCGCTATACTACCAGGGTAATATTTCACCTTTTGCGTGCCAAAAAGCTCCTGTATTTTCTAAGTTTAATTCGTCAATTCTAGCTAACAAATTTTCTGCTGCTTCTGCTGGAGATATTCCTGTGAAATTTGTCATTCTAGTGCTAATTAAACCAGGATGTAAAATTGCTACAGCAATTCCCTGTGGTTTTAGATCGACAGACAAAGATTTACCTGCCATACTAACAGCAACCTTTGACATTCGATAACCATAAGAACCACCGGAAGTATTATCATCAATTGAACCCATTCTACTTGTAATAATAGCAATTTTTGAGCCAGATTCCATCAAAGGTAATAAAGCATGAGTTAGGCGTAAAGTTCCTATAGCATTCACTTCAAATTGTTTGCGAATACTATCAAAATCTAAATCATCTAGATAATTTCTTTCTCTTTCGACTATTCCAGCATTATTAATTAATACATCTAATTTTATCCCTTGTAGACTATTAACTAAGTTAGCAACATCTTTTTCAGAAGTAATATCTACTCCTGTTTCTACAGAAATTCCTAGATTTTCTAATTCTCCATCTGACTGGCGACAAACAGCTATTACTTTATTACCTTTGCTATGAACTTGTTTACATAATTCTTTGCCAATACCACGATTAGTTCCTGTGATTAAATAAGTTGCCATAATCGACTTTTTTCCCTTAATTGCTGATAATTTTGCTGGTTGATTATATCATATAAGTAACACAATTTCTGAGGCATTGAAACCCAACATCTTCATTCATTAGAAAGAGGAGGCAATAAAACCTCTAGCTGCTCTAATAAAATGGGAATATCTGACGCAATAACTCCCCACAAAATTTCTGGTCTCACCTCATCATAGCGATGAGCAATAATATTTATTAAACCAATAAGACTGCGCTAATTTATATGAGGGTGTAATTGTTGAAACTCTAAAGATATTCGACGTGCAGCTTCACCCAAAATTTAAAATTGACGTTCTACTGCACTTTGTATCAAAATGTTCTCTAAATATTCACTGTAATTTATATTAGTAGTACACTCTTGAATTCGACGAATTGCCTGTACCATATCCCAAACTGAAGCGATATCTCTATTGTTTTGCATAAATTACTTGATAAGTCTTTAAAATATTAGCTAAACGATAGGGATTTTTAATCATAGCCTTTTCCACTAAATCAACTGCACGTCCAAATTTTATTTCTAATTCTTTTTGCATATCTAACAACTTTGACAATGTTAACTGACAAGAAGAATCATAAACTACTAAAATATCAACATCACTATTAGGGTGAAAGTCTTCTCGCAATACTGAGCCAAATAAAGCTAATTCAGTAATATTACAGTGTTGGCAAAACTCAGCAATTTCTGAGTAGGAAATTTTCAGACGTTCTGTAAGAATAACTTTTAAATTAACCTTTTGCTGTTGTTTAAGCATTATAATTACAATTCCTATACTATTTTAAAAGTTGTGGCATAAGTCTGAATTCCTGAGTAACCCTTTTTGATCCCCCCCTACCCCCCTTGGAAAGGGGGGAGTTAGAGGAATAAATTTTATTTTTCCGAGGGGTTTGACGGAATCAAACTCTTCCATATCTTAAACAAATTAGTATTAATTATTGACTTTTAAAATTATGTCAGATTCTACAGAAAAATCTAAGCAAATTATTTAATTTATGGCATAAGCATGAATTTTTAAGCCCCCCTTGATAAGGGGAGTTTGGGGGGTTAAAACTCCTCCATATCTTAAACAAATTAGTATTAATTATTGACTTTTAAAATTATGTCAGATTCTACAGAAAACTCAAAGCAAAGTATTACGGTGGGCGACCAACCTGCGACAAATGATGAACTTGGTTTTGCTCCTTATGTTATAGCTATGGCTGAGTTTTTGACTCATAAAGATACTAAACCGCCACTAACTATTTCTATCGAAGGTGAATGGGGTAGCGGTAAGTCTTCTTTTATGAGACAACTTGAAACTGAGGTTAAAAAGAAGTCTAAAGAATTAGATAAAGAAGATTTAAAGAAAGTTTGGCAGAAAATTAAAGATGACCGGATTCTTTTCAGCGATGTATCAGATATCTATGAATTTTTTAGATTAAAATTTAAACAAGAAACCCAAACTGTTGAGTTTAATGCTTGGCGACATGAAAAGTCTGAATCACTTTGGGCGACTTTTGCTCTTTCTTTTTTAGAACAATTGTCTAATAATCGTAATTTATCCGATATTTTATATAATTTCTGGAGTTACTTAATTCTAATCGGTAATCGTCTTGACTGGAAAAATAAACCAGTGAAATTTCTCCAGACTTTGGTAATAATATGGTTGATGGCAACTATTATTGTTTCTGTTCCATTTGTTGTATTTTTTCCAGATAAAATCGCGGGTGTTTTACCGTGGTATGAAAAGTTAGCAGATATTTTTAAAACAGATTCAGAGGAAGAAGGGGAAGATAAAGAAGACCAGCAAAAAACTGATAATAAAGAAGAAGAAAATAATCAAATTTTAAGTTTCTGGTTACAATTAGGAGGTTATGGTGCTGGGTTTGCTGGAGTAGGAAAACTTCTGGCAATATTAAAGGATTTAATTGGCGACCAGAAAATGGATTTGACTCAATATCTTGAGCATCCTGATTATGAGAAACAAGTTGCTTTTATTGAAAAGTTTCACGAGGATTTTTCTAAAATTGTCAATGCTTATGTGGGTGAAAATGAGAAAATTTACGTTTTTATTGATGACCTTGACCGTTGTGAATTGGGTAAATCTGCCGATTTATTGCAAGCTCTAAATATGATGATTTCTAATGACCCAAAGATAATTTTTATTTTGGGTATGGATAGAGAAAAGGTAGCAGCAGCTATAAGTTTTAAACAAAGAAATGTTATTCCTTTTCTAGCTTCAGCGATCGCCGAAAATCAAGCAAAAGAAAATGAAAGTCAGAAGTTGAGCAAAAAGGTTGATTATGGTTTTAGTTTTGTGGAAAAGTTTGTGCAATTATCATTCTCTGTTCCTAGAGCTTCTCAAAATACGTTGGATAGTTTTGTTGAAAAAATATCAGAAATAAAAACTTCTCCAGAAAAGCAAGAAAAACGCTTTTTTGGGATTCCTCATAGTTTAATTGCTAAAGCATTTGATTTGTCCGCAAGATTTAATGATGGAAAAGAATGTATAGAAAAATTTAAAGACAGAATATTTTCATCAAAAGAAAAAGAAGCGGAAAAAACAGAGGCAGAAGAGTCTTCAGCTTCAGAACAAAATTTAGAATATCTAGAGGTTGAGAGTTCATCTCCAGATTTACCTATTTTCCCAATTATCGAAAAAGATTTAGATTCAAAAATCCTTGCTCAAGTTATAGAGATGGTTGCTGATTTTTTTGATTATAATCCCCGTCGCTTAAAACAATATATTAATGCACTGAGACTCAAGATTTATATTGCCTATTATTCTATTGGAGTTACTTTTGCTGAAAGAGAAACAATAACCACAGAACAAATAGCTAAATTTACTGCTATTACCCTCAGATATCCCCGTCTTCTCTTGGAACTAAAGAATAATAATCAACTACTTGCTGAGTTAGAAAAAGATGCTGTTGATAAATCTCTTCAATCAACTAATTCCACTATACTTAGTCCTGAATCTACACCTAATAATCAGGAAACAGGGAATGCGAATTATTGGCTGAATAATTACCCGAAAATTCAACAATTACTTTGCTCTGAAATGATATTGGATAAAGAGCAAAAATTTGGCAAAAAGTATATTTTTGAAAATGCTTCAATTAAAAAACTCCTGGAAGTTTCACCACAAGGAATACCTCCTAAATATTTCAAACTGCGTGAGTTCCTAGCTGCTGAAAAGTGGCAAGAGGCAGACAAGGAAACTTATGAAGTTATGTTACAAGTTGCAGGGCAAGAGTTGTTTTTGTATGTGGAAGATATAGAGAAATTTCCTTGCAAAGACCTCCACATAATAGACCAGCTTTGGGTAAAATATAGTAATGATAGTAATGATAAGTTTGAGTTTGGCTTTTCTGTGCAAAAGAAAATTTATAGAGATTTGGGTGGTACGAAGGAGTATAATGAGGAAGTATATAAACAGTTCGGTAAAAAAGTCGGATGGCGTGATGAAAAAGGATGGTTGTGGATGAGGAGAGGGCGTGATTGGTGCTCAGAGTTCTATGACGAAAAGAAAGAGTGGATGCATTGCACTGGGCATCTACCGCGGTTGTTTGTGGGGTGGTGGTTGCATCGGAGGAGATTTAATTTTTGGTCTTTTCTTTCACGCAGAGATTTATAGAGTTTAACATATAAGCATTTCAGTATTGTGTAGGTTGGGTTGACGTTCGCGTAAGTGTTGCGGAGCAAAGGAAACCCAACAAAAATCAACGCTGTTATTACAACCACAATGGTACAGCAAGTTGAGAAGTTTTATGTTGGGTTGCGCTGCCGCTTAACCCAACCTACGGTTTATGGTTTTTATTGTAGACGAACAAAAACAGAAATAATATTGAGATAAAATTTTTAGGAGCTAAACCCCAACTACAAACTGATGCAGAAAATTATACTCCCAATATTCGCCGTATTCGCCGCCTTATTAACAGGAGCAGGTTATTCAGTTATCAGTTATCAGTTATCAGCTACCAGTTGTATGATATTTGGATAAGTGCGTTATAAAAAAAGTCACTGATGCAGAAAATTATACTCCCAATATTCGCAGTATTCGTCGCCTTATTAACAGGAGCAGCTTTATTTGATATCGGCCGGGAAAGACAAATGTATATGAGTGCTTTAGGTGTTGTTGTCAGACTATATTTGCCTAATTTACCAATTTTTATATGGCTCTCGCTACGAAAGTATTCAAACTATAAAAACCTCAAAAAAACTTTAACTTTTCTCACTGTATAAATTAAAATATTGATATCTAAAAAAAATTAATCGACCCTTAATACTTTGTCTATTTCAAATATTATCAAAAACCAAAATTAATTCTTAGTAACATCATTATTTTCATCACCAAATAACTTTGGAATAATTTAATCTTTATAACATCCTAGAAACAGAAAAACTATGATATTATACTAACTTCATTAACCAAATATAGAGTACAACTACCAATGGCTAAAAGCGAAACCAGGAACGAAGCAGAAGTTCGTTCACAAAGAGTTGATGAATTACGCTCCCTGGGAATAGACCCCTATCCGAGTAAAGCAGTAGAGCGATCGCACACTGCTCAACAAGTTATAGACCTATTTTCCCCACCAGCAAAGGAATTAGAACCAGGGGAAGCAGACCCTAATGAAAAATTATTAAAAGTTTGTGGTCGTATTACTTCTAAGCGCGATAGTGGTAGTATTGGTTTTATTAAACTAACAGATGAAAGTGGAAAAATTCAACTTAAAATTGAGAAAAAATTAGTTAAGGGAGACCCTGGTTTAGGCTTTAAACAAATACAAAAACTTCTGGATGTGGGAGACTTTATTAGTGCGGAAGGAATAGGTTGTCGAACTAACCGAGGTGAGTTATCAATTCAGGTAAATAAACTTGAGATTATTTCCAAAGCTATTATTCCTTTTCCTGACTCTTATTATGGTGTAAATGACCCAGAAATTTGTCGTCGTCATCGAGAAATGGATTTAGCTGGAAATGCCGAATCTTTACAGCGTTTTAGAATGCGGAGTAAAATTTTACAAAGTATTCGTACATATCTTTGGGATGCTGGATTTTATGAAATAGAAACACCAGTTTTACAAGCAATTTATGGAGGTGCTGCTGCTCGACCTTTTACCACTCATCATAATGCTTTAGATGTTGATTTATATCTACGAATTGCTACAGAATTATTTTTAAAACGGGCAATTTGTGGTGGTTTTGAACGAGTATTTGAATTAGGTAGAGTATTTAGAAATGAAGGAATAGATAGTACCCATAATCCTGAATTTACTTCCCTAGAAGTTTATCAAGCTTATGCAGATTATTTTGAAATTTTGGGTTTGGTAGAAGATGTTATTTGTTATTGTATGAACAATGTTTTAGGAGATATAAAAGAGATAGAATATCAAGGACAAATTATTAATTTAGAACGTCAATATGACCATAGTCAAAAATATCCTAATTTCACTGGCAAACATTGGCAAGTTAAAACAATGGTAGAAGCAGTTAAGGATGAAACAGGACTAGATTTTGATAACTTAGAATTGCCAGAAGCTATTAAAGCGGCAGAAAAATTAAACCTAAAATTATCCAAGTTAGAAACGCAAAGTTTGGGTTATCTTTTATATGCTGTTTTCGACCAAAAAGTAGAGTCAACTTTAATTCAACCTACTTTTGTAATTGATTTTCCTGTAGAAGTCAGTCCGTTAGCAAAAAGACATCATAGCAAACCTGGTTTTGTGGAAAGATTCGAGTTATTTATTCACGGTACAGAATATTCCAATGGTTTCTCCGAATTAAACGACCCCCAAGACCAACGCCAACGTTTTGAGGAACAAATTGCCCAGAGAGATGCAGGAGATGATGAAGCACATCCAATGGATGAAGACTTTATTCAGGCGTTATCCTTGGGAATGCCTAACTGTGGTGGGATGGGTATTGGAGTTGACCGTGTAGTGATGTTATTGACCAATACTCAAAGTATTCGGGATGCCATTATGTTCCCGACTATGCGATCGACTTTGAAAGAATAAATATTAGATATCTCCAATAAAAACTTTAGAGACTCATCCCTACTCTAGCTGAGGAGCTCACCTGTAGGTGCGTTACAACGCACCTTAAACCACAAAATAGTTCATCAAAAATGATTTTGCGTAAGTCCTGAATATATAAAATATCTTTTCTTTTTCTCCCTACACCCCATTTACCGCAAACCTTGGGAAACAAAACCAGCCCAATAATATGGACTGATAAACGGATAATCTTGCCCACATAACAAGGCAAGATAATATTTCATTTGCCCAACCCGGTTTTTATTCTCGTCCGTCTTAATATTCTGCAAATATGCCTCTAGTTCCTGACGATATTCACCATCAAGTCGTTTTCCTGTCAAATTCCGCAACTGAAGTTGAGCTAAGTATAATGCTTCTGGACGGGTGTAGTTGGAGTTTTGGCGATGTTGATAATAAAATAAACAGAATAGGGATGTAGCAAAATCATCCACTGCCCATAATGTACTGACCACATTCAGAGCGCCCGCACTGAGGAAACCTGCTGCAATAGTCAAAATATCATCGGCTTTTCTGCTAAGGGCAAGATTAGTTTCGCAACAGGAGAGGAAGACATCGGTTAATTCTGGTAAGCGCCAGGTAAATAGATCGCCAAGAGTGACTTGGCCATCAAATAAATGTAGTCTTGATTCTAGGGGGTTTATTAGGTCAGCAGTGGCGTGGTGACTGGAATGGAGAATTTGCACTTGTTGTGTGAGCTGGCGGTAGTTACTGACTGTTGCTTGTTCGTACTTGAGGCAGAGGTTTTTCGGTACTTGGAACATTTGAGCGAGGTTTTGGCATTCGTATCCGGTGAAGATGAGGTCTCCTGTGGCATTTTCGACAATTCCCATTTTTGGTGAGTCGGTGCTTTTGTTACGTTTTTCGCAATAGCTAAGTATTTGGCAACTAGGTATAACCCGCAAGCGAAATTTGTCGCTGAGATAGGTGGGTTTAATTTCAGGTGTTTTTAGTTTTGCAGGGGGTTGGGTAGTTTTTTTGCCATTGGGAGAGAGACGAGTATCGGTTGAGGAAATAGTTAGATTATTTAAAGGCAAAGCAGCAAATGGAATTTGATGCAGAAATAGATGAGGCACAATAATTAATTCTTTGATATCGCTGAGATGTTTGGAAATGAGTTGATTGAGTTGTAAGTGTTGGGAGATTTGTTGCAAAAATTCTCCCATGTTGTTACGCCATGCGAGATTTTGATTATTTCTATAGGCAACGTAGGGTTTTAAGTAGTTATTGAATATCCAGTTTTGCAACGTCTCAATACCTTGCCCTTTACAAGTGTAAAGTTGAACATCCTGCTGACGCACTATAAATATATAGGTATCATCCTCAGTGGTGTAAAAACTGAGTATAGCGGTTTCCCCATCCTTGATTAATGCCTGCATCTGGTCAATACTCAGAGGGTCTATTTGTAACTGACCCGCTAATACTGGGTCGGTAGTACGAATCTCTCGCCAAACCTCTTGTCGCTTTGCTTCTATTTGTTCAATTTCGGCCAATTTTGGCTTTTCCACTTTCTCACTGAAGCCACGGTAAAATCGACTTTCTGCAACTGTTAGAGACATTCCATGGAATGTTCCTAAAGAGTTGGGGTGACTTAGGTCAAACAGAAGTTGTTGCAGGCGATAATATTCCTCTAAAAGTTGTGGTGCTATTTCGGCGTTTGGGTAGAGGTCTTTACTTGCCATTAATTCTGTTACCATCCGAGAACGTGAACGTTCGACATATTCTACTGCTTTGTGGTATTGCAGGAGGTTGATGAAACATTGGATGATGTTTTGGTAGACTCCGATACCATCTGCCAAGATTTCTTGGCGGCGATCGTCGTCTTTTGACCAACTGCGAGTAAGTTCTACTGCAGTTATGGCTTGCTGATAGGCAATGATAGCAGATTGCCAGTTGCCTTGGATGAAGTGGAGGTTGCCTAAATTGCGGGAAGTTGTGAGACAGTTAATTGGATCGGCTTCCGGGGTACGAACTAACAAAGCTAATTGGTATGCAGCAATAGCTGTTTCGAGATTATCTGCTCTATCTCCTTTAATTCTGTTTATGTAGGCATTACCCAGATTATTTTGAGTCATTGCCCAATCAATAGGAAAGTCAGATTTTGTGTAAACCTCTAAAGCATTTTGGTATACAGCAATAGCTGTTTCGAGATTATCTGCTCTATCTCCTTTAATTCTGTTTATGTAGGCATTACCCAGATTATTTTGAGTCATTGCCCAATCAATAGGAAAGTCGAATTTTGTGTAAACCTCTAAAGCATTTTGGTATGCAGCAATAGCTGTTTCGAGATTATCTGCTCTATCTCCTTTAATTCTGTTTATGTAGGCATTACCCAGATTATTTTGAGTCATTGCCCAATCAATAGGAAAGTCGAATTTTGTGTAAACCTCTAAAGCATTTTGGTATGCAGCAATAGCTGTTTCGAGATTATCTGCTCTATCTCCTTTAATTCTGTTTATGTAGGCATTACCCAGATTATTTTGAGTCATTGCCCAATCAATAGGAAAGTCGAATTTTGTGTAAACCTCTAAAGCATTTTGGTATGCAGCAATAGCTGTTTCAAGATTATCTGCTCTATCTCCTTTAATTCTGTTTCTGTAGGCAATCCCCAGATTATTTTGAGTCATTGCCCAATCAATAGGAAAGTCGGATTTTGTGTAAACCTCTAAAGCATTTTGGTATGCAGCAATAGCTGTTTCGAGATTATCTGCTCTATCTCCTTTGATTCTGTTTATGTAGGCATTACCCAAGTTATTATGGGTTATTGCCCAATCTAAAGGAAAATTATTTAGTGTACGCACAAGCAAAGCATTGTGATAGCCAGATATTGCACTTTCAATATTCTGTGCTTTGTCTCCTCTAATTCTGTTAGTGTAAACAGTGCTCAAGTTATTCTGAGTTTTCCCCCATTGCTGCGGAAAACTATCATAGGTATAGATTGTTAAAGCAGCCTGATAGTAAGCGAGCGCATTCTCTAAATTGTCGGCTCTATTTCCTAAAATTCTTTCACAGTAAGCATTACCAATACTGTTTTGGATATTTGCCCATTCTAGAGGAAATGTCTCCTTATTATAGACAAACATAGCATCAAGGTAACTAGCAATCGCTCGTTCTAAATTTTCTGCTTTATCACCTTTTATTCTATTCAAATATATTCTACCTATATTAATTTGAATTTGACCCCAATAAGCTGGGTATTCTTCTTGGCTAAAAACAGATAAAGCACTTTTGTAAGCTGCCACTGCCTGTTCTTGATTTTCTACTAAATTTCCTGTAACTCTTTGATTATAAGCAATTCCTAAATTAACTTGATTTATAGCCCATTCTTCAGGAAAATTTTCATAGTTAAATACTCTTATTGCTACTAGATAACCAGCAATAGCTATTTCTATGTTATCTGATTTTTTTCCAAGAGGAAATTGTTGAATTAAGTTACTAAAATCACTAATTGTTGAAGCAATTAATTCTGCTTCATTCAAGCTAATTTCTCTAAAAATACTGTGGGTATTTTAGTCCATCCGGACTCCTTAAGTTCTGAAAAAACTTTTTTCCCGCCTGGTCATATTCGCGAGTACCAGGCTTAAGCCTTTGCATTTCTTCAAATTGATTGTTTAGTTCTTCATTCACTTCCGCATCCCGATCTAAGGAATTCTGAGATGATTGTAAGTTTTTTGCATCCATTTGATTGAAAGTCTCCTTTAAAACGACTTGAGAATTTTGAAGCATACAGCACTTTGTTTCTAGCTGAAGGTCTATAGGAATCTCCACGGACTATATTAAGTGCTGTCCATTCCAAAAGAAGTTAGATTAAACTGCCCTCTATATGAGATATCTGAAAATTTAGTGAAACTTCTGCAAATTACAAAAATTTTTTTTATGAAGTAGATTTTGTCATTATTAATCGCACTATTGAGCATTAATGAATCCCAGGCTTTCTCATAAAAAAATAGGAAATTTGCAGAATAATAAAGTTTTTTTAACATACCTATTATAGAAATACCTTAAGTCAAACATTGACTTAACTTTTAATATAGGAAAACAAAAATGGAAAATAATTCTCAATCAAACCAAAAACAACTAACTTGCATTGAAGTTCAAGAATCCAATCCAATGAAATTAATTGATAAATTTGCTGACTTAGCAATAGAGAATAAAGAAGCTGGTTTAATCATTGCTGGAGCTTGTGGTACTTCAATTATTATTTGGGCTATTTCTCATTCTGCTGCTAAACTAATCCGCGCTATTCATAGGTAAATAAGTAAAGATAGCGAAATATTAAACCCAATGTTAAAATTGGAATAAATACATTGGTTTTAGCTGTCAAATCTGTGGACATCAATGGCAAGAACATAAGATGGAAAATCTTCCTGGTTAGGTTACAGCAACATCTAAATCATCCAATAGAATTAGAAATATTGACCTTACCTTCATCAGTTAAATAAAATTATGCTATGTAGCGATCGCTCATTCTCATCTCCTAGAGGCGATCGCTTTTTCTCCTTCATAACTGTCAGAATAGCTTTTTTTTCTAACTTGTCAAGCATCTAATAAAATGCTAATATGATGCTAAACAGCTATTTAACCTAACAAAATGCTAGACATAACTAAAGACATCGACTCCCTGACTAACTTTAAGCGTAATACTAGCGAATACTTGCAACGAATCAAGAAAAGCGGAAACCCACTCGTCCTCACCGTTAACGGTAAAGCTGAAGTAGTAGTTCAGGATGCGGAGTCATACCAAAAATTATTAGAATTAGTAGACCATATACAAGCAATAGAAGGTATTCAGGCAGGTTTAAATTCAGTACAAGAAGGACGCACTTTTCCAGCCAAAGAAGCATTAACTAAACTCAAACAAAAACATGGAATATCAAGTTGAAATTACTGATGTAGCTTTGGCAGAAGCAGAAGAGGCTTATCTATGGATAATGGAACAACTATCTCCAGAGAATGCCGAAAAGTGGTTTGATGGTTTGATAGATACAATTGAATCTTTAAACAAAAGCCCAAAAAGGTGTTCCTTAGCACTAGAAAACGAAATTTTCTCAGAAGAAATTCGTCAACTTTTATATGGAAAAGGGCGTAATACCTATCGCATACTTTTTACAGTTTCAGAACAAATTGTTTACGTTCTTCATATTCGTCATTCTGCTCGGCAATTGCTAGATCCATAATAACTCAGCGATCGCTCTTGTAGTTGAGAAACAGCGATCGCTTTTTGATATAGTTAGATTGTCCGTTCACAAAACAACGATATAAGTGGTATTGACCGCGAAATCTATCTGGAAACTAGAACCAGTTTAATTGACAAGCATCTCCCTGGTACAGAAAAATCCCAAAGAGAATTAGAAACAGAGGGAATAGTCTATCTATTCAGCGATCGCGAAACAATGGAAAGAGTTGCATCTGAAATTCTCAACAGAGGAGAACGCACGGGAGCAGAGGATATAGCAGACAAATACGAGCGCTATGGATTATTTTTTGCCCAACCAATTGGTTATATACTAAAATCAGATGGAACTCAAATTCCCCTCTATTACGGGGAAATAAAAATCAAAAAGACCACAGGTAAATACCATGTCATACCTCGCACAAGACCCCGCACAACCCGATGAACTCACCCAAAAATCTAAATTATCCACAGAATGGGAGTTTGCAGAAATTTGGGTCGATCCTTGGCTTTCCCCACCCTATATTTTAATGCTTGTTAAAGAGCAGTCGGGTAAATTCTCCATACAAGATCCAGCGGAAAGCTACAGAACAATTTTTACGGGTGACAACTACGAAGAAACCCAAATGTGGTTGCTTGAGGATGAATATGAGCGAGTAACTGGTCGCTTCTGTCAACCAGAGTAAAAAAAAGGGGGACCGCTTTTCTCTCTCAAAAGGTGATCGCTATAGCGCTACGCGCAAGTTAGAATATAAAATCAGAAGTCAGAAGTAATCCCTGACTAACTTTGAGCATTTATAAATGTCAGCGCCCTACTTGCGTAGTGCTATATTACTTTTGAAAATTACTGAAACTCTCCTAATAACCAACTCCCTACCTGTGCTTGGTCTTCTATACGACTGCGGCTTAAAGCAGTTTCCAATATGTCAATACTTAACCCTGGTAAAACTGCCGACTTCCTAATGCGTCTGCTACCATTATTACCAATAATCTCAAAAGCAATAATTTGTGCCTTTTGTACATCTACCACCCAGTATTCTGCTACTTGTATTTCCTCGTAAAGTAATCTTTTCTGACCAATATCATCAGCTAAAGTAGAGTCAGCAATTTCTATCACTAAATCTGGCGGTGGCGTAGTGTCGAGATTAGTAATGGCTGTTCCCTGTGGTGCTAACCCTGCACGTTCCCCAATATAATAAGATATATCTGGTTGACACTCTCTGATACCTGTCATTCGGTTGTGCATTACCAAAGTGTGGGATAAGTAAGTAGGGCAGGCGGTTGGTAATCACTCAGCACTTGATTGATAAGTATGTTGAGCGTATTTTTGTCGCGAAGGGGGTGCGAGTTGTTAAGCTTGTTGGACCAAAAAGTTAGGACGGCATCAAGACAAGCACAATAAATATACACCCAACAATTATTCCTCCTACTTTCTTTCTCAGCTCTCCCCACACTCTCCACCCGGACCACACTCCCCACCCGGACCACACTTCCTTGACGCACTACCTGTCATTCTATAGCTACAGTTATCTAAACTATTGAAAGCAAGACCTTTGATAGTGCAAAAAAGATTAATTGCAAATAGAGTAATTGCATTATTTCTGGAATGGTCAGGTCCTATTGGCATAGTTTCAATTCTGATTTGCTCGTTGTGGTAATAGCATTTAGCTTTTTTATAAGCAGGGTTATTTGCCATTTCGATGAATTCATCCCAGGTAGCGATCGCCCATTTATTTGTTGGCAGATTTGTTTTGATGGTACTCATAGAAACTCCTTTTTTAACGCAAATCAAGATAGCTATTTAACTCTTTAGTACATTCTCAAATAAGATTCTATAACGTCTTTCCTCTTGTTCCCTAAAACCTAAGGATGTTGCATACACCATCTGTAGGGGCGCCATTCGTCAGCTATACGTCAGCAAACGGCCGTTTGCTTCGCATAACTATCATTAACGCCCCTACTCCCTACTCCCTACTCCCTTGAGTGTAGTGAGACTCTTAAGAAAGGGAACTCTCCAAAGTTGCAGCTATTACTCTATGGTCTTCGTCTTTGCTCAAATAACTTAAAGCTGCTTTTGCTTGAGGGTCTTCAAATCTCCTTAGCGCCTGAGCAACTCGTACCCTAGTCATCCAAGATTTGGCACTGACAAAATCTAAAAGTTTTTGTAAAGCTTCAGTTTCTTTAATTGTTCCCGCCAAAGCACCTAAAGCATGAATAGCAGCTTCTCTTACAGTCAAATCTTCACCTGCGATCGCACAAATACATACTTCATAGAGTGCTTCAGGAAATGGCATTTCTGTAAGAGGAGCAAGAATACTCCGACGCACTAACCAATTATCGTCTTGACGGAATGTTTCCAGTAAATGAGGAATTGACTCTTCTCCAAATTTAGATAAGGAGTTTGCAGCTTCAGCTCGCACATTGTAATCTTGGTCATTTTTCATCATTTCCAGTAATATTTTAAATGATTCTGGGCTGCGTTTATTGCCCAATCCCATTGCTACAAATGAACGCACTAGAAATTCTGGGTCGCGCTTTCTAGTTATCAGCAAAGGAATTGCTATTTCACTTTCGTAATTTCTCAACTCAGTCAGTGCTTTGAGTCTCTCTTGAGAATCAGAGCTATTTAAGTATAACTGAATTTGGTTCATTTCCATGTTAAGGCTTCCTTAATTTTATTTACGTTTCTTTACAAATACTAGCAACTAATCCCTAAATCTGGGATGATAAATTTCAGAAAAATGCAAAAATTGATGAGAAAGTCATTATGTCTGAAACTATAGAAGCCAATACTTCAACACCAAAAGCTAATACTTCAACAGCAAAAGCTCAAGAAATAGAAGAAGTAATCACAGGTTTAGAGCAATTGAAGGAGCGTATTGTCAATGAAACTATAGAAACAGCGAAAAAAGTTAAGATGTCTAAAGCCAAGGTAATGGCCAAATTGGAACAACATCCAGAATTGTCCTTTATTGATAAAACCCTGAAAGAGCTGCGTTTACAACAACCTACATCTTTAACTGAAACGGCTAAACAATTAATTCCTAAAGCGAGAATAGTTAGTTTTAAAACTTGGGAAGGGGTTTTACCAACAGAAGTAATTCAACTATTTCAAATGGCTGACGATGAAGGTCGTTATTTAACAGATGATGATTTACAGGTACTCAAAAATTCTGAAAAAATGCCAACTTTTTCTCTTGAAGCTGCTAGTTTGCTTAGAGATAGTGCAGCAGAAATAGTTGATGAAGCTAGGGAAAAAGTATTAGCAGCATATCCTAATATTACAGCGGAAGGAGGAGATTTATATCCACCAGCACGAGCGGAAGCTTGTTGGCGAGACTTCTGGCATTTTTTACGTTGTATTACTTATGGAATTGCTGGCGACCGTACAGATTTTACAAGTGCTGAAGGTCTGCATTATATGAATTTACTTTATCAAGAATTGCTTGTACCACTATCAGCAATGGTGTTAGGTTTAGAAGCAATTAAAACGGCTAGTTTAAAAAGATTTTCTGAGGAAAAGCAAGCAGAATTAGCTCCTTATTTTGACCATTTAGTTAGTAAATTACAGCAGTTTTCTAATTGTTGAGGAGTCAGGAGTCAGGAGGGAAGAAAGTCCAGTAGTGGACTGACACACCTAATTTTGTGGAGTAGGGAGTAGGGGAGTAGGGGAGTAGGGGAGATAAAGACACCTAGAAATAACAATCTATTGCACAGTTTTAGCTGTGTCAGTCTACTACAAGTAAAATTCGATGCACTAAATAAAGTTTAAAATTCATAGCAATATTTTTCCTTCTTGCTTCTTCCTTCTTCCTTCTTACCGAATAATTAATAATTAATAATTAAATAATTCTCGTTTAAAGTCTTCCCTTTTAAGGGTAAAAAGCGGTCGTTGCGTAGCTTCCCGAAGGGTGGGATGGCGAGTTCTCCTCGCTGTCCTCCAATCGACCAAGAGAAAAGAAATAATATTTCCTTATATTCAATTCCGTAACGGTTTTAACCAGAGGTAATTATCAATTATCCATTATCAATTATCAATTAATGAATTCTTCCTTCTTAAGGATAAAACTCAAAAACAGGCTTTCCTATGAGTAAAAATATTGTCGATTTATATGAACCAATTAATATTCCTAAAAAAGTAGATGAAAACATTTGGATTGTTGATGGGGGAATTGTCACAATGACAATGTATGGAACCAGGATTCCATTTCCTACACGTATGACAATTGTGCGACTAAAAAATGGTGAATTATGGTGTCATTCTCCTGTAGAATTAACCCCACAATTAAAAGCAGAAATTGATAAATTAGGTGTAGTGCGTCACTTAATTTCACCTAACAAAATTCATTATACTTACATTCATAATTGGGCAAAAGCTTATCCAGAAGCTACTGCATGGGCATCACCAGGAGTTTTAGAACGAGCAGCACAACAGAAAATTGAGGTTACTTTTCATGCTTTTTTAGCAGATGAAGCACCTATTGAATGGTCAGAAGAAATTGCTCAATTAATTTTTAGAGGTAGTAGATTTATGGATGAAGTAGTTTTTTTTCATCGCCAAAGTTCTACACTTATTCTGACAGATTTGATTGAAAATTTTGAGCTGGATAAAGTTAGTAAAAAATTTGGTTTTCTAATAAGGTTGATTGGTTGTGCAGCTCCAAATGGTAAAACACCACTGGATTTGCGAGCAACATTTTGGGGGCGAAAAAACCAAGCTCGTCAATGTTTTAAGCAGATGTTAAAATGGGAGCCTCAAAAAATTATTTTATCCCATGGAAAGTGGTATGAAGAAAATGGTACTGCTGAGTTGCGTCGAGCTTTTGCTTGGTTAGGAAAGACGTAAAATTTCTCAAGTGGCGTTGCATAAATGCGGGATGATTTTAATAGTTTTGTGTTTTGTGGAATGGGCATCTTGCCCGTTCAAAAGACCCATTAAAAAGACCCGTTACAAAGACTTTTTTAGTAATATCGACTCACCCCATTAATTTGCGTAAGTCCTAATTATATTATCTATTATTATCCTGTAGTCCTATATTTTACAGCGGATTTTACCTTAATGAGGTACACCCATCGCGGGGAAGATGCCCGCACTAGAAAGATTTAATTGTTAATATCTGTACTTTATATACTTGGAATCTGCTGTAATTTGAATATCGTAAAGAGAAATGCCAGAAACTAATAATAAAAAAGAAGATATTTCGTTATTGCAAGCTTGGCAGAAAAAAATTGAGTTAGCTAATACTAATAATATATTTTGTCATTGTCACAACTGTGAATATGAATGGGTAGATTCCTCATTTGAAGCGATATGTCCGAACTGCAAAAGTTCCGAGATTGAACGTATTTCTTGTTGGCAATTTCCAGATGACTGACTTACCTAAACAGACACATCCGCTTTCTGTGTAGGCTTCTGATACCTTTTAAAGACGCTCAGAACTTCCTTAGAAACAGAAGCGGTTTTAGATTTAGCTATAACCACTTTGTTTTGACGGCGGTTTATCGTCGGGAACAAGTCCAGCCCGACTCGTTTCACATTGATGGCAGCGTTAATATCTCTATCAATTTTTAACTGTAATTCCTCATCAAAATACTCTCTGATACTGCAATCTGTAAAAACTATTTCATCTCTATAAGAGCTGATTTATAAAGTAAATCTAAAGAAAGTTAAGTTATAAGTGAATATAGTGTTATTCTTTACTATACTTGCTCCATTTTATAACTAATGAGTCGTCTACCTGCGATCGCCAACCCTCAACGTCAACCATACCCAAGTGATATGAGTGACTCAGAATGGCAAANACTGGCAAAGCCAGCATTTTCCAGTGAGGTGTCAACCCGCCCTGAATCTTTCAAGTGGCTTAGTCTGTTTGATTGATGGATGGGAATCGGTGCGCTGTATCGTAGAGCAGCGTCGGGAGGATGTCAATGAGGTAAAATTATGAGTGTTATGTCTTCTGCTTTAGTAACTGGTGGCTCTGGATATTTTGGGTCACTGTTGGTAAAAAAGCTACTGGAGAAAGGGATATCTTGCAGTATCCTAGATATAATTGATACACCCGATCGCCCCTCTAATGTTAAGCTATTCCAATGCGACATTCGAGATGCTGAAGCAGTCAAAGCTGCCTGCAAAAATGTAGATGTAGTTTACCATAGCGTTGCACAAGTCCCACTTGCTAAAAATAAAGAATTGTTCAACTCTGTAAATATCCAAGGGACTGAAAATATTTTAGCAGCAGCTCTGGCAAACAGTGTTAAAAAAGTTGTTTATACTTCATCTAGCTCAATTTTTGGAGTACCCAAGAAAAATCCTGTCACAGAAGCTGACATACCTGAGCCTTTTGAGGCTTATGGTAAAGCGAAACTAGAAGGTGAACATCTCTCCAAAAAGTATATTCAGCAGGGGTTGGATGTTTCAATAGTGCGCCCACGCACCATGCTGGGTCATGGTCGCCTGGGAATTTTTCAAATTCTTTTCGAGTGGATTCGCCAAGGCTATAACGTACCAGTTCTAGGAAAAGGTGACAATCTCTATCAGTTTGTTCATTCTGACGATCTTGCTGAAGCGTGCATTTTAGCAGCAGGTCGTCCCGGTTCTGAACTTTATAACTGTGGCACAGACCGCTTTGGCACGATGCGAGAACTCCTAGAAGCACTTTGTCAGCACGCCAAAACTGGCTCCCTAGTCAAAGGACTACCAGCTCTACCCACAATTTGGGCGATGAAGGCCACCAGCGCTCTAGGGATTTCTCCTTTGGGAATGTATCATGCCATGTTATACGGTGGAGAGATGTATTTTGATATTTCCAAAGCCAGTACAGAACTGGGTTGGCAGCCACAATACTCTAATAGTGAAATGCTGATCCAGAGCTATGAGTGGTATTTGGCTAATCGCGAAACTGTCTTGACCTCTAGTGGTGGTAGTCCTCATCGCTCTCCAGTCAAACAGGGAGTGTTGAACGCAGTAAAGTGGATTCTTTAGTTAAATAGGTTTGGCTGAAAAGGCGTTGTTCATTAATTGATAATGGATAATGGATAATTACCTCTGGTTAAAACCGCTACGGAATTGAATATCAGGAGATATTATTTATTTTCTCTTGGTCTCATGGATATGGTTAGGAAACCCATCCATCCCACCCTACGGGAAGCTGCGCTAACGACCACTTTTTCCCCTTAAAAGGGGAGGCTTCAAGGCGCGAATTATTTAATTATTAATAATTAATAATTAATAATTGGGTAACAAAATTCTGGGCAGCAGGTAAAGATGACAAGACATCTCCACCGAAAGAGGGAATAGAGATAAATAGTTCATAAAAATATAGTCACATAAGACATATCCTTATTTTGCAGGAGTTACCCTGACTGGGTGTTAGCGCAGCTCCTCCGGAGGAGGCACTACAACACCACGCCAGTTGCTTTAAGTCGGGGGACCCGCCCAACGCACTGGCTCCTCTATCCCATAGTCAAAAACATTTGGGACTGCTTTTCTCATAATGTTCAAAGAACCATTAACATCAGCATTGATTAATCTTTTGCTGGCGGTACGATACAAACCTCTTTTTACTCTTTTTCCTGAAAAGGTGACATTATTTTTCTCACTTTTGTTGTAAACAGGAATCAAATCATTATCTATAAAACTCGCTTTTGAGGTGTAAGATTCTTCTATAAGAATTACATCTATCCCTACCATCTCGGCTTTATAAGATAACATTTCTATTAACTTGTTGTAGGGAACAGATACAAAATTTTGATTATTTCTTTTCCCTAGATTTATCTTCTGTTTCCACTCTTCATTGTGCCCTATTATCAATGTTCATATTTTGTGATTAATTAGAGTATTAATAATTAAACGGGATGTTTTATGAAGATAATCGTTGATTTTAAATTCTCTTTTATTACAAAGTTTTTTCAGTCTCAGACTTGATTGATTTTCCTTGAGTTGAGATTGTAAGGAACTCTTAACTTTGTTATAGTATTGATTGATAGATTTTAAAGGTCTGCCATTTATCAAGAGCGGTTTTATGCCAGCTTGATTAAAAGTTAATGTAGCTAAGTTGTTTAATCCTATATCAATACTGGCACAACTATTTTTCTCTAGCTCGTATTGTTTTTCGCATTTATCATAAATCACCTCAATTACATAATGGTTAAGTTTAGACACTAGACGAACTTGTTTAATTTGTGAAGTAAATACTAATGTTTTGAGATAAATCCCTGTTTTACTTGGATTAATAATTCCTTGTTTTAATTGCCTCTTACTGATGGCTTGTTTTGTATAAACTACAATATTTATTCCCGTTATTTTATTTTTATATCTAGGAAGACGAGGACGAGCCTTAAACTTTGATGGGTTCTGTTTATAAACTTTGTTTGCTGCTAAAAAACTCTTCCAGTTTCTATCTAAAATTATCAAGATTTGTTGAGATATTTTAGCTGGCATTGCTTGATAGTCTGGTTGAGTAGAGAGTGTTTTTTGCAGGTAGTAATAGTGACGATAATTATTTTCAAAGATGAAAGATTGACGAACTAAATAGTTAGAATAGTTATAAAGATTTTTCGACAATAAACATAGTCGGTCAATTTCATCATAAAACCGATGATTTTTTTGAATAATATGTCTCTCAACTAATTTCATAAATCCAGGGGTGAGAATTATATTAGAATTTAGGATATTTTATTATTATTTAGTCTGGAATTATTAGCCAATTTAATTGTAGCATTAAATATCAGGTTGAGAGTTATTAAACTTTGTCAAATATTTAGTAGCTCTTCTGTACAAATTAACGAAGATACTTGGCATTGTTTGACTATATATGACTATATTTATGTATAAAGTTTATTATACTTGATAGTTTATGGATTTGAATGGATTTTATTTTTTAATTTTGTAGCTGTCTATAGAACCTTAATCTTAACTATATTATCAAAAAATAAAAATTCTGTAAATTTTGGCCTTTCTATTAGACCTCTCCAATCATAAAAAGTCAAATCAATTATCCTACAGAAATCATCAATCTCTTTTCTGGAGATTTCTACTGTCAAAACCTGCATAACTTGCTACAATCCAGATTTACCATAAGTAGACGCAGTACAACGTATCTTAGTCCGAAGGGATCTACAGGGTTTGCCGAGCAGTCCAGAACGGAAAGTCATCTTAAATCCTAGTCTTTCGTAACTCATGCGTAAGTCCTGCCGATGTTAAGTATAAATTCCAACAAAAAAACAGAATCCAAACCATGAATCAAGCTAAAGTTTTATTCATAGACTACAGGGTAGACAACTACAATCACCTAATCTCACAAATTGACTCTCAGACAAGGGTAGTTATCCTTAAACCAAATCAAAATGGTATAGACCAAATATCTGAAAGTCTAGATGAATGCTGTGATGTGGACACCGTTCATATTATTTCCCATGGGGCAAAAGGTACTTTGTACTTGGGTGATAATATCCTCAATTCTGAAAATATTCATCTATACGTTGAGAGTATTCAGCAGTGGGGTAAATGTTTGTCTGCTGAAGGGGAGATATTAATCTATGGTTGTCAGGTGGCAAGTGGTAACGAAGGTAAAGAATTTGTTCGACAACTGCATCAACTCACAGGAGCAAATATTGCTGCATCGGAAACACTGACTGGAAATGTTAGCAAAGGTGGTAACTGGAATTTAGAAGTAATATTTGGTCAACTCAAGTCAGCATTGGCATTTACTCCAGAAGTTAGGGCGAGTTACGCTGGCGTTTTGGCAGATATTGTGGTGAATACTACTAATGATGTAGTGGATGATAGTGATGGTGTTACTTCTTTGCGAGAAGCAATTATTGAAGCTAACAGTACCCCGGAAGATGACACTATTCAACTTACGGCAGGAGAAACGTATAATCTGACGATCTCAGGAAGTGACGAAGATGCTGCTGCCACAGGAGATTTAGATATTGTTGCTGGTGGTGGAGAAATAACAGTTATTTCAGAGGGACAAGAGCAAGCTGTTATTGATGCTGGACTTGGAGATGGAATCAATGACAGGGTGTTTCATGTTTTGGAAGATGCTGCCCTACAGTTGGAGAATGTAGAAGTAACTCGTGGGTTTCTAATTAATGGTAATGGTGGAGGTATCAACAACTCAGGTACTGTTGATATTAGCAATAGCACTATTAGTGGTAATTTGGGCAATACTGGTGGCGGTATCTACAACACAGGTACAGTTAATGTTAACGACAGCAGTATTGGTGGCAACCTAGCAACCATAGGTGGTGGTATAGGTAACTACTCATCAGGTGTAGTCAACATCAATAACAGCATTATTACTGTTAATATAGCTCCTAATGGTGCAGGTATAAGAAACTCAAACACACTTAATGTCACTGATAGCACTATTACTTTAAACTCAGGAAGTTTCGGTGGAGGTATCGAAAACACTGGTACAGCTACTATCAGCAACAGCACTATCAGTCAGAATTTTGCAGTTTCTACTGAAACTGTTGAGAATAGTTTTGGTGGAGGTATCTCCAACATAGCAGATGGTAGCATCACTATCAGTGATAGTAATATTAGTGGTAATTCATCAGATTTTGACGGTGGAGGTATCTCTATTGTCTCAGGTACAGTTAATATCAGCGATACCACTATTAGTGAGAATACAGCAGGTTTTGGTGGAGGCATCTCCAACATAAATGGTACAGCTAATATCAGCAACAGTACTACTATTAGTAGTAATTTAGCAGCTTTTGGTGGAGGTATCTTAAACTCAAGCACACTCAATGTCACCGATAGCACTATTAGTAGCAATGCAGGAATTTACGGTGGAGGTATCGAAAACACTGGTACAGCTACCATCAGCAACAGCACAGTCAGTGGGAATTTGGCAGTTTCTACTGAAGCTGTTGAGAATAGTTATGGTGGAGGTATCTCCTCATCAGGTACAGCTAATATCAGCAACAGCACTATTAGTGATAATTCAGCAGATATAGGTGGAGGCATCTCCTCATCAGGTACAGCTAATATCAGCAACAGTACTATTAGTGATAATTCAGCATATTTAGGTGCTGGAGGTATCTCCTTAGCAGGTACAGATAATATCAGCAACAGCACTATTAGTGGTAACTCAGCAAATGTAGGTGGAGGCATCTCCTCATTTGGTACAGCTAATATCAGCAACAGCACTATTAGTGGTAACTCAGCAAATGTAGTTGGTGGAGGTATCTTAAACTTATCAGGTACAGCTACTATCAGCAATAGTACAGTTACTGATAATGAAGCTGCTGCAAATCAAGGAAGTGGTATTTTCCAAGATGAAGGCTCTACTGATATAACCTCTAGCATTGTTGCTGGTAATGTTAACAGTGATATTGATGCCGCAAGTAACGATAACCTTACCAGTGGTGATAATAATCTAATTGGTACAGGTAACGCCATTGATGTTTTTGACGGTGATAACGACCAAACAGGTGTAACTGACCCTCTACTCGGAGACCTTGCTGACAATGGTGGCCCCACCTTGACTCATTTACCTCTCCCCAATAGTCCCGCTATTGATGCAGGCAGTAATCCTGATGGACTTGATACTGACCAACGAGGGGAACAGCGTTTAGTCGGTGATGGGGTTGATATTGGTGCCGTGGAATTAGTTTTACCAGAACCTACGCCAGAACCTACTCCGGAACCTACTCCAGAGCCTACTCCAGAGCCTACTCCGGAACCTACTCCGGAACCAACGCCGGAACCTACTCCGGAACCAACGCCGGAACCTACTCCGGAACCAACGCCGGAACCTACTCCGGAACCAACGCCGGAACCAACGCCGGAACCAACGCCGGAACCTACTCCAGAACCAACGCCGGAACCAACGCCGGAACCTACTCCGGAACCTACTCCGGAACCTACTCCGGAACCTACTCCGGAACCTACTCCAGAACCAGAACCAGAAGACCAGACCATTATTGGAGACAGCGGTGACAATATCCTCAATGGAGCAGGTGGTAATGACACCATGACAGGTTTAGCAGGTAATGACATTATAGATGGTCGTGGTGGTGATGACCAAATTATCGGTAGTCGAGGTAGCGACTCTCTCTATGGCAAAGATGGCAATGATACCCTTGAAGGTCGTCTAGGTAACGATCGCCTCTTTGGTGGAAATGGTGAAGACTCTCTCGTTGGTGGTCAAGGTCGCGATCGCTTCAATGGTGGTGCTGGCGACGATACTCTCACTGGAGGAGCAAGTATTGACCGCTTTATTTTTGCTACAACTGATGAATTTGACTCCCAGGATATCGGTATAGATACCATCACTGATTTTGTGCCGGATCAAGATATCATTCTACTTGACAAAACCACGTTTAGTGCTATTACCAGTGACTCAGGAACAGGTTTTACTGTAGATGCTGAATTTGCCATAGTTACCAGTGATGCTGATGCCGAAACCTCTTCAGCAGTCATTGTTTACAATAGCAACAACGGTAAATTGTTCTACAATGCTAACGGTATAGAAGCGGAATTTGGCAGTGGTGGTGAATTTGCTAATCTGACTAATATTGCATCTATTAGTGAGAATGATTTCTTCCTCAGAGGATAAAATCCATTATTAGGAGTTACGCAGAAACCGGGTTATTCGACAAATTTTTGCGATTTGACAATAGGGTAATAAACCCGGTTTCTCCTTTGGGTGTTTCAACAATTAATAATTAATAATTAATAATTAATTATTAATTATTACCTCTCCTTTAAAGGAGAAACAAAAAAAAATTTTCCTTTTATTCAATACTCTTCCTTTTAGGGATAGGTAATTATCAATTATCCATTATCCATTATTGAACTCCTGTATCCTAGCTAAAAAAACGCGCATATTTATGAAGATACGATCAGGGGTTCTATATAAGTCCTGATTATGTGTGACTCGAAAAATATAAAATTTTCACAAAGAAGGAATTTGTGGCTATTGCATAAGTGTTAGCGTATTATAGCGGTTTTCAGAAAGATGGAATATACTCTTAATCACAAAAACCGTTGTAGAGACGTTATGGAAAGTCCCTACTCTATTCTACTTAATTGAAAACCGCTATAATAATTTTTTTTCTGGTACTGGAAAACCTTTATCAACTATGAATCAAACCAAAGTATTATTCATCGACTCCAAGGTAGAAAATTACAATTACCTCATCTCACAGGTTGACCCTCAGGCAAAAATAGTTATCCTACAACCTAATCAAAATGGTATAGATCAAATATCTAAAAGTCTGAGTGAATGCCTAGATCTAGAGACAATTCATATTATTTCTCATGGAGAAACAGGCACTTTGTACTTGGGAAATAGTATCCTGAGTTTAAACAATATTCATCAATATAGTGAGAGTATTCAACAGTGGGGCAAATGTTTGTCTGCTGGTGGTGAAATCTTGATTTATGGTTGTCAGGTAGCAAGTGGTAAGGAAGGTAAAGAATTTGTTCGACAACTACATCAACTCACAGGAGCAAATATTGCAGCATCGGAAACACTGACTGGAAATGTTAGCAGAGGTGGTAACTGGAATTTAGAGGTAATATTTGGTCAACTCAAGTCAGCGTTGGCATTTACACCAGAAGTTAGGGCAAGTTATCCAGGAGTATTGGCAAATATTGTAGTGGATACTACTAATGATGTAGTGGATGATAGTGATGGTGTGACATCTTTGCGGGAAGCAATAATTGAAGCTAACAGTACCCCGGAAGACGATACTATTCAACTGACGGCAGGAGCAACATATAATCTGACTATTTCAGGAAGTGATGAAGATGCTGCTGCTACAGGAGATTTAGATATTGTTGCTGGTGGTGGGGAAATAACAGTGATTTCTGAGGGAGAGGAACAAGCTGTTATTGATGCTGGGGGTGAAACAGGAATAGGCGATCGGGTATTTCATGTTTTGGAGGATGGCTCCCTACAGTTGGAGAATATAGAAATCACTGGTGGTTTTATAACTAATGGTTCCGGTGGTGGTATTGATAACTCAGGTACAATTAGTATCAACAACAGCACTATTAGTGGAAACTTAGAAGACTTCTTAAGTGATGGTGGTGGTGGAATAAACAACTCAGGTACAGCTAATATCAGCAACAGTACTATTAGTGATAACTCAGCATTTTATGGTGGAGGCATTCAAAACACGGGTACAGCTACTATTAGCGACAGCGCTATTAGTGGTAATTTTAGTAATACCTCTGGTGGAGGCATTTTAAACCGCTATGGCACCGTCAGTATTAGTAACAGTAATATTAGTGGAAATTCAGCAGATTTTGACGGTGGAGGCATCCAAAACACAGGTACAGCTAATATTAGCGACAGCACTATTAGTAATAATTCAGCAGGTGTAGGTGGAGGTACCTCAAACTTTTTAGGCACAATTAGTATCACCAACAGCACTATTAGTGGCAATTCAGCAAGTATAGGTGGTGGTATAGGGAACTACTCAGGTGGTGTTGAAAGCTACTCAGGTATAGCTAATATTAGCAATAGCATTATTAGTAATAATTCAGCAGATACAGCAGGTGGTATCTACAACTCAAATACAGTTAATATCAGCAACAGCGTTATTAGTGACAATTCAGCAGAACGTCTTGGTGGCGGCATTAACAACTTAGGTACAGCTAATATAAGTGACAGCACTATTAGTGATAATTCTGCTACTCGTGGTGGTGGTATCAGAAATTCTGATGGTACAGCTAATATAAGTGACAGCACTATTAGCGGTAATTCAACATTTTTTTATGGTGGAGGTATCTACAACTTAGGTGCTACAGCTACTATCAACAACAGCACTATTAGTAGCAATTCTGCATCTTACGGTGGTGGAGGCGGTATCGGTAATCTTGGTGTAGCTAACATTAGCAACAGTACCATTACTGGTAATGAAGCTCCTTCAAACTTAGGGAGTGGTATTCTCCAAAAAGCAGCATATCTTTATAATGACACTAACAACACCTTCTTCACCGTTGACGCCAATGCCACTGTAACCTCTAGCATTATCTCTGGTAATGTTAACAGTGACGTTGACTCTGTAGAAAATAGCAACACCCTTACCAGTGAAAACCATAATCTCATTGGCACTGGTAACGCTATCAATAACTTCAACGGTGACAACGACCAAACAGGTATCACCAACCCTCTACTTGGAGACCTTGCTAATAATGGTGGCCTCACCTTAACCCATTTACCTCTTCCCAATAGTCCCGCCATTGATGCAGGTAGTAACCCCAATAACCTTGATACAGACCAACGAGAGGAACCAAGGTTTGTAGGTAGGGCAGTTGATATTGGAGCAGTAGAAGTTCAAACCACACAAATTACTGGTACTCCTGAAAGTGAAATTCTCAATGGTACAAATGAAAACGATACCATTACAGGTTTAGCAGGTAATGACACTATTAATGGTCGTGGTGGTGATGACCAAATTATTGGTAGTCGAGGTAGCGACTTCCTCTATGGAAAAGACGGCGATGATACTCTAGAAGGTCGTCAAGATAACGACTTCCTCTTTGGTGGTAATGGTAACGACTCTCTCATAGGCGGCCAAGGACGCGATCGCTTCAATGGTGGTGCAGGCGACGATACTCTGACTGGTGGTGCTAGTATTGACCGTTTTATTTTCAATACTACTCAAGAATTTACCCCGGCAGATTTTGGGATAGATACTATCACAGACTTTGTGCCACAACAAGATAAAATTCTGCTGGACAAAAGTACATTTACAGCTATTACCAGTGACTCAGGAACAGGTTTTAGTGTCGATGCTGAATTTGCCATAGTTTCCAGTGACTCTGATGCCGAAATCTCAGAAGCAGTCATTGTTTACAATAGCAACAACGGTAAATTATTCTACAATGCAAATGGTACAGCAGCAGAATTTGGCAGTGGTGGTGAATTTGTTAATCTCACGAATACTGCATCTATTAGTGAGGATGATTTTTTGCTCAGAGGATAAAATTAATTATGGTGGTGGTGCATTGTCATTATTTTTTACGAGGTACGGCAGTGGGAGCATCTTGCTCCCGTGCCAGATATTCCTTTTTCCTGTATACCATTACGCGAGCAGGACTACCTTATATCATGTCCGGATAAGAGCGTGATCAAAAACTTTCTCCTTCAACTCCAGTTCTTCTTCTTCCTTCCCTCTTTCCTCCTGACTCGGTTCTTCCCCTCCTGGGAGGGGGAGGGGCGAGGGGTGGGTTGACTCCTGAGGACTCCGTCGTTATTTTTTTATGGTACTGAAAAACCCTTTTAAATTATGAATCAAACCAAAGTATTATTCATCGACTCCAAGGTAGAAAATTACAATTACCTCATCTCACAGGTTGACCCTCAGACAAAAACAGTTATCCTACAACCCAATCAAAATGGTATAGACCAAATATCTCAAAGTCTGGCTAAATGCCTAGATGTAGGGACAATTCATATTATTTCTCATGGAGAAACAGGCACTTTGTACTTGGGAAATAGTATCCTGAGTTTAAACAACATTCATCAATATAGCGAGAGTATTCAAAAGTGGGGCAAATGTTTATCTGCTGATGGTGAAATCTTGATTTATGGTTGTCAGGTAGCAAGTGGTCAGTCAGGTCGAAAATTTGTCCGACAACTGCATCAACTCACAGGAGCAAATATTGCAGCATCAGAAACACTGACTGGAAATGTTAGCAGAGGTGGTAACTGGAATTTAGAAATAATATTCGGTCAACTCAAGTCAGCATTGGCGTTTACTCCAGAAGTTAGGGCAAGTTATCCAGGAGTATTGGCAAATATTGTGGTGGATACTACTAATGATGTAGTGGATGATAGTGATGGTGTGACATCTTTGCGGGAAGCTATTATTGAAGCTAACAGTACTCCAGAAGATGATACTATTCAACTGACAGCGGGAGCAACATATAATCTGACTATTTCAGGAAGTGATGAAGATGCTGCTGCTACAGGAGATTTAGATATTGTTGCTGGAGGTGGAGAAATAACAGTGATTTCTGAGGGAGAGGAACAAGCTGTTATTGATGCTGGGGGTGAAACAGGACTCAATGACAGGGTGTTTCATGTTTTAGAAAATGCTGCGCTACAGTTGGAAAATGTAGAAGTTACTGGTGGATTAGTAACTGGTGATTCAGGTGGTGGTATATTTAATACAGGTACAGCTAATATCATTAATACTACTATTAGTGGTAACTCAGCAAGTTTAAATGGTAGTGGTATAAATAACTCAGGTACAGTCAGTATCAGCAATAGCACTATTACTAGCAATTCAAATAATAGTGGTGGTGGTGGCATTCACAACTTTTTGGGGATAGCTAATATCAGCGACAGCACCATCAGTAATAATTCAGCAATTTCAGGTGGTGGCATTCTCAACAACACAGGTACAGTCAGTATCAACAACAGCACCATCAGTGATAATTCAGCTACTGGTAGTGGAGGGGGTATCAACACCTTAAGCACTACAAATTACTTGTTAGGTATAACCAGTATCAATAATAGCACTATTAGTAGTAATTCAGCAGATTCTGGTGGTGGCATCTATAATTCAGGTATAACCAATATCAATAATAGCACTATTAGTGGCAATTCAGCAGATAGAGCTGCTGGAATCTATAACTTCGACACAGCTAGTATCATTAACAGCACTATCACTGGCAATTCATCATTTTTTGGCGCTAGTGGCATCACAGCTGCTGGAAGCGTAACAGTTACCTCTAGCATTGTCTCTGGTAATGCCAACATTGATGCTGCCATTACACAAAGCACCAATAACTTAATCAGTGCCAACAATAACTTGATTGGCACGGGTAACGCTATCAATAGCTTCAATGGCGATCGCGACCAAGTAGGTGTGACCAACCCTCTACTGGGAGAGCTAGCTGACAATGGTGGCCCCACCTTGACCCATTTACCTCTGTCCAATAGTCCTGTCATTGATGCAGGTAGTAATCCCAACGCATTGACCACTGACCAACGAGGCCAACCTCGAGTTGCTGGTGCAGGAGTTGATATTGGTGCTGTGGAATTACAACCTACACAAGAAATCATGGGCACTGTGTCAAATGATACCCTTGATGGTACAGCAGGAGAAGATAGCATTTTTGGGTTGGATGGCAACGATGTTATTAATGGTTTAGATGATGACGATGTTTTATTTGGTAATCGAGACCTAGATACTATCAACGGAGATGCAGGTAACGACACAATATATGGTGGTAGAGATAACGATTTAGTTATTGGCAACATAGGAGAAGATTTTCTCAGGGGAGATAGAGGTAGTGATTCAGTTTTTGGTCAGGAAGGTAACGATATTGCTTTTGGTGGTAAAGATAGTGATTTAATAGATGGGGGTTTTGGTAACGATTCAATCTCAGGCGATCTAGGTAGCGACACGTTAATTGGAGGTCAAGGAATAGATACCCTCAATGGTGGTAGTGATGCCGATATTTTTGAATTAGCTGTTGGCGAAGGTCTCGATTTGATCGCCGACTTTGTGCCACAACAAGATATAATTCTGCTGGACAAAAGTATATTTACAGCTATTACCAGTGACTCAGGAACAGGTTTTAGTGTCGATGCTGAATTTGCTATAGTTACCAGTGATGCTGATGCCGAAACCTCCTCAGCAGTCATTGTTTATAATAGCAACAATGGCAAATTGTTCTACAATGCAAATGGTACAGAAGCAGAATTTGGCAGTGGTGGTGAATTTGCTAATCTCACGAATATCGCATCTATCAGTGAGAATGATTTCTTGCTCAGAGGATAAACTCTTAACATAAAATAATATTAATAAATTAGGAAATAATACAAAATGATGGTATATTTTAGTTCTACCCTACAACCCTCCTAGATTATGAATCAAACCAAACTTTTATTCATCGACTCTAAGGTAGAAAATTACCATCATTTAATTCCAGAGATTGAGCTTGATACAAAAGTATTTATCTTAGAACCCAATGAAAATGGTATTGACCAAATAACTGAAAACTTAGGTAAATACCATCAGGTAGAGACAATTCATATTATTTCTCATGGAGAAACAGGCACTTTGTACTTGGGAAATAGTATCCTGAGTTTAAACAATATTCATCAATATAGTGAGAGTATTCAACAGTGGGGCAAATGTTTGTCTGCTGGTGGTGAAATCTTGATTTATGGTTGTCAGGTAGCAAGTGGTAAGGAAGGTAAAGAATTTGTCAGACAACTGCATCAACTCACAGGAGCAAATATTGCTGCCTCAGAAACACTTACTGGAAATGTTAGCAGAGGTGGTAACTGGAATTTAGAAGTAATATTTGGTCAACTCAAGTCAGCATTGGCATTTCCCCCAGAAGTTAGGGCGAGTTATGCAGGGGTATTGGCAAATATTGTGGTGGATACTACTAATGATGTAGTGGATGATAGTGATGGTGTGACATCTTTGCGGGAAGCAATAATTGAAGCTAACAGTACCCCGGAAGACGATACTATTCAACTTACGGCAGGAGCAACATATAATCTGACTATTTCAGGGAGTGATGAAGATGGTGGTGCCACCGGAGATTTAGATATTGTTGCTGGTGGTGGGGAAATAACTGTTATTTCTGAGGGAGAGGAACAAGCTGTTATTGATGCTGGGGGTGAAACTGGAATAGGCGATCGGGTATTTCATGTTTTGGAGGATGGTTTCCTACAGTTGGAGAATATAGAAGTTACTGGAGGCTTTTTAAATGCTGCCGGTGGTGGTATTGATAACTTAGGTACAATTAGTATCAACAACAGCACTATTAGTGGCAATTCAGTAGCAACTTTTGGTGGTGCTATCTACAACTCAGGTACAGTCAATATTAACGACAGCACTATTAGTGACAATTCAGCAGAAAGTATTGGTGGTGGCATCGATAACTACCGTGGTACAGTCAATATTAACAACAGCACTATTAGTGGCAATTCAGCAGCAAGTTTTGGTGGTGCTATCTACAACTCAGGTACAGTCAATATTAACGACAGCACTATTAGTGACAATTCAGCAGAAAGTATTGGTGGTGGTATCGATAACTACCGTGGTACAGTCAATATTAACGACAGCACTATTAGTGGTAATTCAGCAAGTTTGCGTGCTGGTGGCATCAACAACTCAGGTACATTGAGTCTTAACAATACCAATATTAGTGGCAACTCAGCAACTTTGCGTGGTGGTGGCATTGAAAACTCAGGTACAGCTAATATAAGCGATAGCAATATTAGTGGTAATTCAGCAACTTATTATGGTGGTGGCATCTTCAGCATAAATAGCGCATACAACCTAAGTAGCGCACTTGTTACTATCAACAACAGCACCATCAGTGGCAATTCAACAGGTTCTAATGGTGGTGGAATTACAAGCGAAACCGGCACAGTCACCATCAGTAATAGCACTATCAGTGGTAATTCCACATTTAATGGTGGTGGTATATATAATTCAGGTACAGCAAGTATCAGCTATACCACTATTAGTGATAATTCTGCAGTTAATGGTGGTGGCATCAACAACTCAGGTACAGCAAGTATCAGTGACAGCACTATTAGTAGTAATTCTGCAGTTAATGGTAGCGGAATAGAAAACTCAGGCACAGGCAGTATTAGTGATAGCACTATTAGTGGTAATTTCGCATATGTTGGTGGTGGCATCAATAACTTTAGTGGTACAGCAAGTATCACTGACAGCACCATCAGTGGTAATTCAGCATCTTACAGTGGTGGTATCGCAAACAACTCAGGTACAGCAAGTATCAGTAACAGCACTATTAGTAGTAATTCTGCAGTTAATGGCGGTGGTTTTTCTAACTTAAGTGGTACAGCAAGTATCAGTAACAGTACCATTAGTGGTAATTCAGCAAATTACGGTGGTGGCATCAACAATTATTCAGGTGCAGCAAGTATCATTGACAGCACTATTAGTGGCAATTCAGCATCTTACGGTGGTGGAATCAGCAATTATTCAGGTACAACCAGTATTAGCAACAGTACTATTAGTGGCAATTCAGCATCTTATGGTGGTGGCATCAACAATTATTCAGGTACAACCAGTATTAGCAACAGTACCATTACTCGTAATGAAGCTGTTTCAAGTCAAGGAAGTGGCATTTTGCACTATGATGCCTTTACTGATGTCACCTCTAGCATTGTTTCCGGTAATGTCAACAGTGATGTTGATTCCACAAGTAACGACAACTTTACCAGTGGTGGGAATAATCTAATTGGCACAGGTAATGCCACCGCTATCTTCGATGGTGAAAACGACCAAACAGGTATCACTGACCCTTTACTTGGAGAATTAGACGATAATGGTGGCCCCACTTTCACCCATTTACCTCTGTCCAACAGTCCCGCCATTGATGCAGGTAGTAATCCCAACGCACTTACTAACGACCAACGGGGCGAACCGCGATTAGTAGGCGAAGGGGTTGATATTGGTGCTGTAGAATTACAAATTCCACTAGAAATCATTGGTACTTCTGAAAGCGAAGTCCTTAATGGTGCAGGTGAAAATGATACCATGACAGGTCTTGCAGGTGATGACACTATTAATGGTCGTGGTGGTGATGACCAAATTATTGGTAGTCGAGGTAGCGACTTTCTCTATGGAAAAGACGGCGATGATACTCTAGAAGGTCGTCAAGACAGCGATCGCCTGTTTGGTGGTAATGGTAATGACTCTCTCCTTGGTGGTCAAGGGCGCGATTTTTTCAATGGTGGTGCTGGCGACGATACTCTGACTGGTGGAGCTAGTATTGACCGCTTTATTTTCAATACGACTGATGAATTTAACTCAGATGATATTGGAGTAGATGACATTACTGACTTTGTTCCGGGACAAGATAAAATTCTGCTAGACAAAAGCACTTTTACTGAAATTACCAGTGACTCAGGAGAGGGTTTCAGCGTTAATAGTGAATTTGCTATAGTTACCAGTGATGCTGATGCTGAAATCTCAGCAGGAGTTATTATTTATAATAGTAGTAACGGCAAGTTATTCTATAATCCCAATGGCACAGAAGCAGAATTTGGCAGTGGTGGTGAATTTGCTAATCTCACGAATACCGCATCTATTAGTGAGGATGATTTCTTGCTGAGAGGATAAGCGAGTATAGCGCTGCGCGCAGGCAAGACAGCGGTGCGACCCCGCGGGGTGCGATAGACGCAAGGGAATGCGGGCGTTGGTGATTTGAGGTATGATATCAAATCCGGAGCAGAGCGCGATAGAACTCTGTTCCGCGCTCCGCGACCAAAAAACTTTCTCCTTCTACTGCTCTTTCTTCTTCTTTCTTCCCCTCCTGGGAGGGGCTAGGGGTGGGTTTACTCCTGAGGACTGACTCCTGATATCATGTCCGTTGGGGCGCGTTTGTGTAAAAGTTAGCGTGGATATCTACAGGAAATTTAAGTTTTTTTCTTGCCTGTTGCCTCACAGGAGTGCGCATTCCCTCTCTTGGTCGGCGTTCCCTTGCGACTGGCGTCGTCGCGGGGTCGCACCGCTGTTGCCAGATGAGCTGTTGCCTACCTTTGCGAGACAAGACCGATGCTACCGGACATGATATGACTTCCCCTCCTGGGATGGGGAGGGGCTAGGGGTGATAGTTTTTTCTTGCTCTTAAGCATTCCTACTTCTTCCCTCTTCCTTCTTCCCTCTTCCTTCTTGCTTCTTCCTTACCTTAGCTATACAATACCGATGCTACCGGACATGATATTACGCAGAGACTCTACTTATGGCTAGGGTGAATACCATTTGCGCTCCGCAAAGCTCCGAATGGTGCCTCTACAAATGGTGCTTTAAAAGTCAATTTGCGTAAGTCCTGATTATCAAGAAGTTGATGAAAATCTCAAGCAACGATATCGAGCATCTAATAAAGCTTTTACTTCTGGTGGTTTAGAAGTAAATTGGATATAAAAATAACCACTTTCTACAGGTTTATCCAAAACTTTAGCATAAATATCTTCTGTTAATACTCCGGAAGTTGAAGGGAATAAATTGAGTTTAATATTAGTAAATACAGAAGGTATAGAACTTGTTTCTTGTGAAGCAGATTTTACCAATGCTCCTTTAGCAGAAAGTTTAACTAAACTACCTAAAAATAAATTTTCTGCAACGTGCTTACCTTCCAAAATTGTATATTGGGTAGGTATTTCTTCAGTGAGGTCTAAAAATATTTGTTCCTCTTCTTTTAAAAATAAGTTATACTCTCCAGCAATCCCAGTAATATTATAAATATTAATAGGTTGTTTGACTCCTTTTGGTTGCACTAATTTTCGCCTACCAATTCTCAAAAGTGATTCTCCTACCTCTTGAAGTGTAGTTTCAGAAATGAGAATTTCACCACCAGTAGAATAAGATTCAATCCGATAAGTCAAATTAACTTGGTTTCCAACTACACCATATTTTGTACGTTTCTCAGAACCAATATTTCCAACTACAACCTCCCCAGTATTAATACCAATTCCCATTTCTAAAGGAGCTAAACCCCAAGCTTGTATTTGTTTATTAACAGATTCCATTGCCAACTGCATAGCTAAAGCACAAGCAACTGCTCTTTCTGGATCGTTTTCTCTAGTTGTTGGGGCACCAAATAAAACTAAAATCCCATCACCCATAAACTCATCAATAGTACCATGAAAAGAGGTAATAATATCTGCCATAGAAGAAAGATAAAAGTTAATAATAGTCACAACTTCTTCTGGTGCTAATCGTTCAGAAGTACTGGTAAAACCCCGGATATCGGAAGTAAGAATCGTAATTTTTCTCCGCTCACCCCCTAGTTTTAAACCTTCTGGTGTTTCTAAGAGATTTGAAACTACTTCATCTGTCACATAACGACCAAAAGTTTGGCGAATATGTGCTTTTTCTGTGCGGAGTTTTTTAATATTAATATGTGTCTTAATTCGAGCTAGTAATTCTTCTTTCTGGAATGGTTTAGATAAATAATCATTAGCACCTACTTCTAATCCGACTACTAAATCTGAGACTCTATTTTTAGCAGTTAATATCATGATTGGTAGTTGATGAAGCGGCCATATTTCCCGAACTTTTTGTATAACTTCATAACCAGTCATACCAGGCATCATTATATCTAGTAAAATTAAATCTGGTAGAAAACCTTCATCAAGAATGTTTAAAGCTTTCTGGCCACTATTAGCTTGAATAACTTCATAATTATGCAAAGAAAGTTGATTAGTTAATACCATTAAATTCACAGGTTCATCATCAACAATGAGAATTTGAAATTCACCTTCTTTTTGTTGGTTATTTAGTGGAGTAACATCAGATGTTTGAACTGGATTTATTTCTGATTCTGAATAGGTTTCATCTGAAACAGATGCTGCTAAATGAGAGGCACTCAAAAAAGACATTTGCTGTTTGAGAGAAGATTCAATTTCACTACTTTCTGCTGGTTTTTCAGAAATATCTAAAGTAAAAGTAAAATCAGATCCAATATCAGGAGTTGATTTTACTGAAATAGTACCACTGTGTAATTCAACTAATTTTTTAGTAATTGCTAAACCTAAACCTGTACCACCATATTGACGTTCTGTAGATCCGTCTCCTTGTTCAAAGGACTGAAAAATTGCCTCCTGTTTATCTTCAGGAATACCAATACCATTGTCAGAGACAGTGACTGCTATTTTTTGGTGGTTATCAACATCAACTAATTCTGCTGAAACTCTCACAATACCCCGCTCTGTAAATTTGATTGCATTTTCCACCAAATTATGCAAAATTTGCTGAACGCGATTTTCATCTGCAGTCGCAGGAGGAAAATTTGAGGGAATGGCATTAATAAGTTGCAAATCTTTGCCTCGCACCAAAATACGGCAAAAGGCAAGAACTACTTCCGTAACCTCTCGCATTCCTACTGAACCTAATTGTAGTTGAATATCATGGTGTCGTAGTTTGGAAAAATCCAGAATATCATTGACTAAATTGGCGAGACGATATCCACTTCCAACAACCATTAATAGATTGTTCTTTTGCAGTTCTGACATAGACCCAGTAGCACCGTCAATCATAGATTCTGCTATACCAATCATTCCGTTTAAAGGTGTACGGAGTTCGTGAGATGTATTTGCTAAAAATTCATCTTTGAGTTGATCTAGGTGTTGCAACTCCTGATTTTTTGTTTCTAGATGATTAAATGATTCTTCTAATTGTTCTGTCATTTGATTAAAAGATTTAGCTAACATAACTAACTCTTTTACTCCTTTAATTGGCACATTTTGACCTAAATTTCCATGAGAAATTTCGCTAGCTGCTGTTGATAATTTTTTGATTGGTTTAGTTATCCAACGCACTATTAATAGTCCCAAACCTACAGCTATTCCCAATGCTAAAAAACATAGTTGAATAGTGGAGCGAGTATTGGCGTTTATTTGCCCCATAAATTGTTTTTCTGGGATGACTACTACTGTCAACCAATTAAGACCATAATTATCAGCATAAGGTGAAACTTTTATAAATATTCGCTCGCCATTGAGCATAAATTCAAGTTCTTTCTTAGTGTCAATGTTACTCAATTCTCTGTATTGCTCTGTCAAATATTGTGCTGTTGATTTGATTAAATTACTATTACTATCTACTGCCTTTTGTATTCCCAGTTCATCTATTTCTTGCGATGCTTCTGTTTCCATGGAACTTGCTATTAATACACCTTCTGTATTTAAAATAAAAGCTTCTCCAATTTCACCAATTTCTATGTTTTGTAGGAATTGACTTAATTGTTGAGATAGGTAAATATCAACACCACATACTGCTTTGAGATTATTTTCCCCATCATATATTGGTAAAGCAGCAGTAATGATAGAGACGTCGGAGCTAAAGTCTAGGTAAATTTCACTCCATGTAGGTTTACCTGCTTTAACAGCGGCCTGATACCAGGGACGATTCCGAGAATCATATTTTCTAGAACTTTTTCTAACTAAATTAGTAGTATTACCTTCGCTGTCTAGAGCATATTCATGACGGAAAAAATCCGTCGTTCCATTATTAATAACTAATCGTAATTTATTATTTTCTCCTAGTCTTGTTACTCCTAAAAATTCACCTTTAGGACTACCACAATAAATCCATTTAGCTGATTTAAGTAATTTCATTTGTTGCCAGAAAATATTTTGACCTTTTACTGGAGATATACTCAGATTATTTTCTTTGATAGGATACACATTTAATTGATTAATCAGATGAGGAATTTTTAAATAGTCCTCTATTTCGTGATCGATGTGGGCAGAAACTTCTCCGCGGAACTTACTAGCTAGGTCATTAATAGCTCTCTGTCCATTCCTAAAAGATAACCATCCTGTTAATCCAAATACAATCAATAACTCCAAGAAAAATGGAATAATTAGGATGATTCTTAAAGGTATTTTTTTCAAAAAATTTGTATTTTTATTTAATGGCTTGATAGGTTTTATTTTCATGGAAAAAAATCCTAAATAATAACTAATATCATGTCCGGATAATTAGTGATCAAAAAACTTTCTCCTTCAACTCCAGTTCTTCCTCTTCCAACTTCAGTCTTCCCTCCTGAGGACTGAGGACTGAGGACTCCGTCATTATTTATTTATAACTGTTCAACCGGACATGATATAATTTTGTATTATACTATAGCCATCTTATTTGAGTTGCAGGTAAAAATATATTTGAATTTTGGGAGCATTGACTTAATCAGAGAATAACGATATAATACGCTCTTTAGCATACTTTTAGACAGGCTGCACTCACTCAGGAATGAAATCCATGATTAACAAAGCTGAAACTTAATAATAAACAGAAAACGCTATGCGCTCAACACGCAGGCTATTCACGCTGGTGTTATAACTGGGGTTTAAGTCTGTGGAATGCTGCAGTTCGAGATGGTTATAAGCCAAATTCCCGTAAGCTAAGAGAGGTTTTTTACCAATCACACAAAACCCCTCTACCCCTGGATGAAAAACTTATCATCTAAAGTTTATCAATATGCTTTTATAAACTTAGGTGAAGCATTTAATATCATGTCCGGCTGAATACTTACACTTTGGAGGAGGTAAGGCAGGAGGCAGGAGGCAGGAGGCAGAAGGGTTTCCCGCAATTTCAACCTAATTCTATACACAAACGATGCTACCGGACATGATATAAGAGGTTCTTCCAAGGGTTGGGTAAACGCCCACGATTTAAAAAGAAAGGTAAGTCTGATTCATTTCCTACGGAATGCTACGCAAACACAATAGATAATTGTGGAAAACCCATAGAATTAAACGGATGGAGTCACAAATTACCTTTTATTGGTATTGTGAAAACTTATGAACAAGAGTGAAGCAACAACTCAGAAAATAACTATCAGCAGACAAGCTGGTGATTGGTATTTAAGTTGCAGCTATGAATTTACTCCGACTGCAACTAATAAAACTACAGAAGTTGGGCGTTGCTGAATTGAAGTATGAATGTGCGATTGTTTGGTTCTGGTAAAGCCCCCTAAATTCCCCATTCAACAAAAAGCGCAGCATCCTCTGGCTTCCCCCTTTCTAAGGGGGACGGGAGGGGGATAAAATCGGGGGACTTTTAGAGTTTTATTCCCCCCAATTTTGGGGGGGTAGGGGGGCTTACATCATACCCAGAATCAGCAACGCCCAGAAGTTGTAGGTGTAGATTTAGGAATTAAGACACTAGCAACACTAAGTACAGGTGAAGTCTTCGAGAGTGTTAAGCCTTACAAAAAAGCGCAAAACAGACAAGCTTTGTTACAACGACAACTGAGTAGGAAAGTTAAGCATTCAAGCAATTGGTACAAAGCAGTAGTCAAGCTAGCCAAACAACATAGACGAGTAGCTAATATCCGTAAAGATGCACTTGATAAATTGACAACATATTTAGCCAAAAACCACGGCACTGTTGTGATTGAGGTATGACAATGTGTCTGGTATGTTAGCTAACCAGAAGCTAGCTAAATCAGTTAGCAGATAGTGCTTTTATGAGTTTAGAAGACAGCTTGAATACAAGTGTCAATGGTATGGCTGTGAATTAGTAGTAGTAGACAGATTTTTTCCATCTTCTAAGACTTGCAGTAGGTGTGGTCATGTTATGAATATGCCTTTGAAAATCAGAATTTATGACTGCCCAGAATGTGGTTTATCCATTGACCGAGACAGATGTGCCTCAATTAATTTAAGAAGTGCGGTCGGCTTGACCGTTGATGCCTGCGGACGGAGTGCTGCCGACAGTTCCGGTAGAAGCAGGAAGTAAACAGTAAAATGTCGCTATATGACGTTTTATGAAGCAGTAACTAAAGCTAGGCGATCGCTTCTTACTTTATAATGTCCAAAAATGTGCGACCGCTCAGGGACATTTAGTCATTGGATCGCAAAGATGGCCTATAGAGTCTATTTGTCTAAGAATTTTTTTGTACCGAATCCGGTTTATACAGGGGGTTTATTAAAAGGGTAAGGCAGGCGGCAGAAGGCAGAAGGCAGATAGGTTAGAGAGGAAGAACAAAAAAGCTGGTTTTGATACCGGATTTGGTATTACATGGACAACAGAGCAATAAAAAAAAATGTTTTGAATGTTGATTGCTTGTTTGTTTGATGATATTCTAACAATTGGAAATACTCTAACAACTCAAGAATGAAACAAATACTATCGTGGTTGATGTCAGCACTACTGACATTTTCCTGCTGGAACTTTATGCCTTCAGTGACATCTGTTGCTATAGCTGCCACTGATTGCAGCGGCACAGTTATTTTTGAGGATAGCTTTGATGAAGACCCTCTCAAGTTAGGAAATTCAAGTTTAACACACTGGGATGTAGAAAAAGCGATCGCCGATCTCCAAGGTCAAGATGAACCCAAAAACCCAAATCAGAATGGTTATAATCTCTACGGTTACTATGGACTAGGCCATTATCTAGATTTGAGTGGAGGTGGAATTTCAACAATTAACACTAAAAAAACATTCATCTTGACCCCTGGTACTTATCAACTTTCTTTTGAGATCGGTGGCAGTCCTGGCTATATAAGTAGGTACGCAGTTGAAGTAGGGAATATTTTCCATGAGGATTTTCTTGTAGACGGCGATGATAGAATATTTAGCACTATTAGCCGCCAAATTAAGGTTGATACCGATACTAATGCTTGGTTGTCATTCATTAACTCTGGCCCAAATGGAACTTATGGCCCAATATTGAATAAAGTAAGTTTCAACAAACTTCCCGATTCAAGTATTTGTCCTCCACCTAATCAATCTAACCTTTGTTGCGACGCTACATCAGTTGAACCTGAAGTTATTTTTAAGGAAACCTTTGACCAAGAACCTTTGAAAATAACGGTCAATAATTTGGCAAATTGGAAAGTAGGAAGCTTAAAGGTGAGTGCAAATGGAGGCTTTATTGATGTCATAGGCCAAAAAGAAGATGGTGCTCCTTTATACGATTACTATGGACCGGGAACTTATATTGATTTAAGTGGAGGTGGAATATCAACTATTTCTACCAAAGAGAAATTCACCTTGACTCCAGGGATCTATGAACTATCCTTTGAGATGGGTGGTACTCCTAAATCCTACTTAAGTACGTACACAGTCCAATTGGGAGATGTTTTCGATGAGAAATTTATTGCAGACGGCCAAAAGGAAGAATTTGTAACTGTTAAGCGCCAAATTAAGGTCGAGAAGGAAACTAATGCTTGGTTGTCATTCATTAACTACGGCCCAAATGCAACTTATGGTCCGATATTGAATCAAGTTAGCTTAAGCAAAATAGCAACTTGTAATGGAGGAGAAGTCGAGAAGGAAAACTTGGTAGAGAATGGCAGCTTTGAAGAACCTGAATTAGAAGGTTTCTATAGTTTTGAACAATCAATTCCAGGGTGGGAAAAAGTTCAGGGGTATGCGATCGAAATTAATAAGAGACCCATAACCGCTCCCAAAGATGGGTCACAAGTTGTAGAACTTGACAGTTATTCAACGACCAAAATTGCTCAAGATATTACTACTGAGGTGGGTAAGACCTACACACTTTCCTTTGCATTCAAGGCTAATCCTAATGCTTCTGAGAACAAGTTGAATGTGTATTGGGGAGATACTGTAGTTGCCAATCTGAATAAAACAGCAACGGAAACCGAATGGCAAACCTATACCTATGATAACCTCAAAGCTACTAGCACCACTACTAGCTTAAGTTTTGACAATCTTGATGAGATATCTGATTCTGCTGGTACTTACATTGATGCAGTGAGTGTGTTAGAGAACTAGGTTCTGAGTGTTATTTATCCCAAGTTTTTTTTGGGGTAATATCATGTCCGGTAGCATCGTTTGTGTATAGAATTAGGTTGAAATTGCGGGAAACCCTTCTGCCTCCTGCCTCCTGCCTCCTGCCTTACCTCCTCCAAAGTGTAAGTATTCAGCCGGACATGATATAAATTTATTGGATAACATTCGACAAACAATAAAATCAACTAGAAAAGCGATCGCCTAGTTTTAATCTGGGCGATCGCTTCTTATATCATGTCCGGATAATAGCGTGATCAAAAAACTTTCTCCTTCAACTCCAATTCTTCTTCTTCCAACTTCAATCTTCCCTCCTGACTCCTGACTCCTGACTCCTGACTCCTGACTCCTCCGTCATTATTCGTAGGGGCGAATGGCCATTCGCCCCTACAGGTTTTCCCTATTCTCTAACTGAATTTCCTGACTTCACCAGGACTGAGTACTGGGAGCAAAAGCACATATCTCATGCAAAGATACTACTCAGGGGTTCTATAAGAAATTTCTATATTAGTCTCAAAAATATCCAATTATCTTACCGAAAAATTGTGGTTTAAAGCCTCCCCTTTTAAGGGGATAATAAAGAAAAATTTTCATCTCTTTGTCAATCCTCTTCTTTCAAGGAGAGGTAATTATTCATTATTCATTATTCATTATTAATTGTTGAACAAGCTTTCAATTGAATCAATATCGCTAGGCAATTCTTGAGTCAAAACTTCAGCACCATTTGCAGTTACTAAAACATCATCCTCAATTCTAATACCTCGAACATCATCAAATTTTTCTAGCTTTTCCCAATTCACAATATCTTGATATTTTTGACGCATTTCTTTGTCATTTAAAATTCCTGGTACTTGATAAAAACCAGGTTCAATTGTGACTAACATTCCAGGGATTAATGGACGATTTAATCGTAGAAAACCTAAACCAAAACGACTACTACGCTCCCTACCTATTTCATATCCAGCTAAATCTCCTAAATCTTCCATATCGTGAACATCTAAACCTAATAAATGACCGATTCCATGAGGAAAAAATAAGGCATGAGCATCCATTTCTACTAAGTCTTCTGCTTGACCTTTTAAAATTCCTAAATTGACTAATCCTTCCGCAATAACTTGAGCTGCTAATAGATGAATATCTAAATATTCAATACCAGGTTTAACTTTAGCAATACAAGTATCATGGGCAGCTAAAACTACATCATAAATATCTCGTTGGGTGGGAGAAAATTTACCAGAAACAGGCCAAGTTCGAGTCACATCACTCGCCCAACCTAAACTTGTTTCTGCTCCCACATCTGCTAATAGTAAATCTCCTGTTTGTAGGGGGTGATGATATTGTTCATTGTGCAAAACTTCTCCATGTACAGTCACAATACTGGAGTAAGCACAAGTCATATTATGAGAGATAATAATACTCTCCATTGCAGCTCGAATATTAGACTCGAATTTAGCATTTTTGGTGCTTGCCATTCCAGCTTTATGAGCTTCTACAGTTACTGCTACTGCTTGTTTTATTTCTGTTAAAGCTGTGGCATCATGGCTAAGTCTTAAAGAGATAATAGCTTTGGTTAATTCTAAGTCAATTTCTTGGGGTTTATTAGGTGCAGAAATATCTCTATTTAGAGTCTGAGATTGTGTGTTTTGAGTAGGAGAATTTTGCACATAAATAGTTGCAGCATTTGTGGCGCGAGATTTCAATTCTTGCATAGGAAAAGCTGCATCAGCACCAATAATTTCAGCTAGGCGATCGCGGGTGGGTATTTCTCCATGCCAAAGTTGACTACTAGGTGGTGCATTATCCATAAATAGTTCTAATTTTTCTCCATCTAAATGTATAGCAGCATCTTCAATAGGTAGGCCAGCAAAATAGAGAAAATGACTGCTAGGACGGAAGGGAAAAGTATTAGCTGGAAAGTTGCGGGGACTAGGAATTCCTGACCAAAGTATGACGGGAAAATTGATTAATTTGGCTAATTTTTGTCTTCGGTTACGAAGTGTTGTTGCTAGAGAAGTTTGTAAGTTAGGAATGTGCATGGAAGTTATTTATATAAAGTAAGAAAGGAAGAAGGAAGAGGGAAGAGGGAAGAAGGAAGAAGGAAACAATGATATAAATAAATAGTTTCTGATTTTCTTTTTGCAGTATGATTATTGGTGATTGGTATCACAAATTATAGATAATTTGAAAAAATATCTAATTTACTATTATAGCAGGTTAAAAAGGAAGAAGGAAGAAGAAATTAAGAGAAAGTCAACAATGATATAAATAAATAGTTTTTAGGATTAGAGAGAAATCAATTCTCAGCAAAATTTTCTGATTTCCTTTTTGCAGTATGATTATTGGTGATTGGTATCACAAATTATAGAGAATTTGAAAAAATATCTAATTTACTATTATAGCAGATTAAAAATTAACTATACTACTGGAGTGACACAGGGGGATGGGGCGAGTTCATCTAAATTTAATGTTGAGCAATTAATTTAACGCGGAACCCGTCCTTACTATTCCTTTTCGGCCTTTCACGCCACTACTTATTACTAGGAAAGATCAATTATCTGATATTTCCCCCTAGTCAATACAGCAAAAAGCAAAATCAACTAGAGATAAAAATGTCAATTATAAAATTTTTGACCATCGCGTCAATTTTCTTATTAACAACAGTAGTTACTATATTTAATGATAGTAGAACTGAAGCTAAAAATAATAAGAATCTTGTCTCTCAAAATAATTATTTCCAATTAGCTGAAACTAACTCAGTAGAAAATTTACAGGATATTGTTGGGGAAAATGCACAAGTAGAAAAAGTAGTAGAAGGTTTCAAATTTATTGAGGGACCTGTCTGGCATCCTGACGGTTTTTTACTATTTAGTGATATTCCAGAAAATACAATTTATCAATGGCAACCTAATCAAGAAGTCAAAGTATTTCGTCGTCCTTCCGGGAAGGCTAATGGTAATACACTAGATTTACAAGGAAGATTAATTACTGGCGAACATAATAATCGTCGGGTATCGAGAACTGAAAAAGATGGCAAAATAATTACACTTGCTGATAAATATAACGGTAAACGTCTGAATAGTCCTAATGATTTAGTTGTCAAATCAGATGGCAGTATTTATTTTACAGACCCTCCTTATGGAATTAAATCAGAACAGGAAGAATTAGGTTTTTATGGTGTTTATAAGATTGCACCAGATGGTAAATTAACTTTATTAGTTGATGATTTTACTCGTCCTAATGGTATTGCTTTATCACCTGATGAAACTAAACTTTATGTTAATGATTCTGAAAAAGGTCATATTCGTGTTTTTGATATTAAGTCCGATGGAACTCTAGAAAATGGCATGATTTTTGCTGAATTAAAAGACTCAAATAAACGAGGTGTACCTGATGGAATGAAAGTAGATTTACAAGGAAATGTTTATAGCACTGGACCCGGAGGAGTTTGGGTTTTTGCTCCATCAGGAAAGTTATTAGGAATTATTGCCGTACCAGAAAAAGTTGCTAATTTAGCATGGGGAAATAATGACTATAAAACTCTTTATTTAACAGCTAGTAAAAGTCTCTATCGAATTACTCTTAAAGTTGCCGGAGTTAGACCTGGTTGAAGAAGGAAGAAGGAAAAATTAAGGTAAGGAAGAAGGCGTTTCGCTATCTAGGCAATTGGGGTTGCTGATTTTGGGTATGATTTGTATTTTTGGCGTTGCTGAGTGGTAATGATTTTGAGATTAACTTTGGGCGCAAAACATCAGTTTTTCAATTTTACCTTCAGCTAATAGACATCTCTAAGAATCAAAAATCAATATCTATATCCCAAAGAAATTATCAATTATTTACCCCTACTACCTACAGCAAAGCTCCCTACTCCCTATGGGTGGAGTAGATTTCTAATTATCATTACATTTAAGCAACGCCGTATTTTTTGGTAGTTGCTAAACTATTGAATAACAAATATTTGAGATTGTTCAATTTTTATTTTCATACCTTGATTCAGCAACGCCAGGCAATTAGTTATAGCAGTCGTCACTATAGTTAGGATAGTAATTATGATGATTCATAACGCGAGCAAGATGCTCGCACTAATTGTCAAACACCAACCTGGCGATTGCTATATGTAGTAGAGAAAGAAAAATCTTGTGTTATCTGATACCAATTCACAAGCATTAATGCTATACCTATAACATTTCTCAATAGTAATGCTATATTTGAGATCAAATCCGTTGGCTACGGTTCCCGAGAAATTGGAGTAATATAATTCCGTCGATCATCATACAATGCGTAGGGGTGAATGGCCATTTGCTAACGCAAAGCTCCGCTAACCTCCTTAAAATATAGACTCTTATCTTTAAATACTGAATAACACCGATGCTACCGGATTTGATATGATTACTGTCTCCTCATCTCCCCATCTCCCCTTAGACAAGTTAATAAATTTCATAATTCTGTGCCACCTCACATCAAATTGGTATAACACTCAATACCTAAAACCTACGACCTACCACCTATTAAATCTTTACAGCCAAATTAATGTTAAATAATTATCTATCTAAAGCATCATATCAAGCAGCATTTCTCGGCTATAACTTTTTACCAAGAATTACTTGGAAACTATGGTCAAATTCTGCTGCTGAAGTTGTGGCATTTTTCAACAACTATCGTATTCATAAACAGATTACATATTTGACTATCAATAACTACGATTTAAAATTAGACATTTATCAGTCTCTCAAAAATAAACCCCACCCAGTAGTTATTTTTATTCACGGTGGAGGATGGGTAGACCGCCCAAAAGAAGTGGAATTATTTTTTTTATTGCCATATCTGAAAATGGGTTTTTCCATTGTGAATGTGGGGTATCGTTTGGCAGCACAGTCCTTAGCACCCGCAGCAGTAATAGACTGTCAGTCTGCTTTACGTTGGACGATAAAAAATGCCCAAAAGTATAATTTCGATTCTGAAAAAATCATTGTCAGTGGCTTTTCTGCTGGAGGTCATTTAGCCATGACAACTGCTATGTTACCTACTTCTGCTGATGAGGAATTGAAGGTAGCTGCGGTAGTCAATTGGTATGGCATTACAGATGTCAAAGATTTACTTGGGGGGCCTAATGTTCAAGATTATGCTTTGGAGTGGATGGGCAACCAGAGCGATCGCTTGGAAATTGCCGAGGGAATTTCTCCTATTAATTATATACATTCTCAACTCCCACCAATTTTCACTGTTCATGGCGATGCCGACTTAAGTGTCCCATATAATCATGCTTTGAAATTTCACCAAGCACTTAATCAAGCAAATGTACCAAATCAATTATTAAATATTTCAGGGGGTGGACATGGAGGATTTAGTTATAGTCAAAATATGAAAGTTTATAAAGATATTGAGGATTTTTTCATAAAAAATAATTTATTAGGTGATTAACAATTAGGTAGTAGTAAATAGTCATGGTAGAGGCCAGATTGAGAATTTTTAGCAACTCCCAAATTCCCAATTAATATTTCTTTACCATTAATTCCGACTACCACCTAATTAACTGCCAAAATGGCTGGAAAAACCAGAAAAAACTGAGGCAGTGTTGTTAACCTTAATCAATTAAGACATCAGAAGTCAGAAGTCAGAAGTTAACCCACCCCTAACCCCTCCCAGGAGGGGAAGTAGAGGATTTGAGCAACTCTCCAAAAATATTTCGCCTTAAAAGGCGGGGTTTTAGACTCAATTATTTTGATAAAGAAATTGAAATGCAAAAGTTTTCTGAATTTCTATCCGATAAAGAGCGATGTCAGCGATATGTTTATCTGGCGATCGCTCTTCTTCCTATTATTGGCAGCTACTTTTTGAATTTTGGGCTGAAAATACCTTTTATCGGATGTCCACTGTTACGTTATGTAGGTATTCCTTGCCCTGGATGGGGGTTGACCCGCTCCCTAACGGCAGTTGCACGAGGAGATTTTAGTCAGGCGATTGCTTATCATTTATTTGGACCTATATTTTTTGTTCTGTTTGTCATTGCAATTTTACATATTGTTTTAGAATTAATAAATAATCGAAAAATCCGCACATTTTATGTACCTTTAATTCAAAATCATCATTTTCATATTTTTTGTTTTCTAGTTTTATTTGGTTATCATGGAACGAGGCTACAAGAGTTGTGGAAAACAGGAGAAATTTATAATTTTTTGATTCATTCCACCCTGGGAAATTGGTTATTTGGGGTTATTAGTTAAGTGTGGAGACCCACCCCTAACCCCTCCCAAGATGAGAATGTGGGGAGATGGGGAAATAGTGAAGATGAAATATAAAAAAGAATGCTACGAATAATTTAGCTGATTAAAAAACTTTACCGAAAAATCCTGGTCTAAAGCCTCCCCTTTTTTTATTGCCATATTTGAAAATGGGTTTTTCTGTATTAATTAGTGGTGAATAGTAATGGTTGAGGGTTGATATTGCAATCTTAGCTCCTGATACTTATGGCACTGCTCTCACTACTTCAGCTTAATTGCATTGGAGAAGCTTCATTAATGATTAAATACTGAATATTCTTTATTAATAAAATTATTTCAAGGGAAGTAATTTGCTATTTGATATAATTTCTCTAGTCAAACAAAACAATTAATTAGCAATGAATCTACAAGAACAAAATTGGAATAACCTATTCGGAAATCATACCCCAGAAGGAACAGCTTGGTATGGTATTTGGACTAGATATTCTCCAGAATTAGAAGTTATAAAATCTTTTCAAGGTATCAGAAAATTCTCAGCTAATCAGGATAAAACAGTAATTACTCACCATAATAGTTATACTTATGCTGATGGTAGTGCCAAAGAAAAACAATGGCAAATTGAGAAAGAAATTGCTAATCAACCAGATGGAATCATTCATCCGGCATTTGAATCAATGAGGACATTATCTTTCAGTAAAGAAGCCAAAACTTGGATGTGTCTACAATTAAAAATAGGGAATCGTTTTGGTTGTGAATTATTTTTCCAACATCAAAATTTTCGGACTAGCGTTGTTTCTGGTTATGGAGAGAATGGGGAGCTAGCAGGATTTACACAAATTCGCGAACATCTTAATAGTTATCCTGACCAAAAACCAGGAGCAGAATTAAAGAATATATCGGGAAATTGGGTGGGTCAAAAACAGTCTATGACTCCCGATTTACAAATTTCTCAAGAAGCAGATATGACAGAACTTGAATTAGATCCAACTGCAGGTAAAAATCAAACATTTTTTCTGCCTGATGGTATAGTTATTAATGTTCCTGAAAAGGTAAAAATAGGAGAAGAATTTGAACTTGTAGTAGGTAAGATGGTGAGAGAAAATAAGTATAAACGAATGACGATTAAATATAATCAAGATGGTGAATTTCTTCAGTTAATTTATGAAGTTTTTGACCGGAAAGATTAAACTAAAAAAAGTAATAATTCAGAATTTCCTACGGAATGCTCCGCAAACAGAATTCAGGATTCAGAATGAAATTAATAGATTTAATACCAGTTTTTAGGTCGTAAATTCTCTTTTTTGTCAATTAGTTGAAGATGATAAACAAGTAACGCACAATTTGTTGCCTGGTGCGTTACGCTATCGCGCTTCAGCAACCTACAGCACGAAAGAATTAAGATTAATACCATGCACTAATTCAGCAACGCCAGTATGAAAATTCTCTTAGTTGAAGATGATAAACAAGTTGCGGATGCACTCTCGGAGGCATTGCGCGATCGCAATTATGTTGTAGAAATTGCTCAAGATGGAACAGAAGGTTTAGAGCTGGCCAAAACTTTTACTTATGATTTAATTATCCTCGACCTAATTTTACCTAAACTAGATGGAATTACTCTTTGCCAACAGTTACCAAGTTCAGGAGACCGGACGTTAATTTTAATGCTGACAGGTAAAGATACTAGCGATGACCGAGTTTTAGGATTAGATGATTATGTTGTCAAACCCTTTGAGATGAAAGAGTTATTAGCCAGAATTCGAGCAAGGCGTTTATGACTAAGTCAAGACGACTGCACAGTAAAGTCTTCAACTACCATTACCTGATTCAAGGGCAAACGGTCTTTCTAACTAACTACTGACTACTAAATGGAAGTGAGGTTGTTCAACCAGATTTGATCTCAAATGTAAATGCCATATATTTTTCAATTATACTTTTAATATTTATCCTGAAAAATAGCTCCACGTTTAACTAACTCCTGCTTCATTTCTTCAGTAATTCCTAAATTTTCACCAAATATAGCACCTTTTAATTCTGCACCTTTGAGGTTAATTTCTCTTAAATCAGCTTTCCATAACTTGGTATTTTTTAAGTTAGCATCCATCAGATTTGCCATTTTCAATTTTGCATTTGATAATTCTGCATCACACAGTTGGACTTTTAGCAATTTAGCTTCATTTAATAAAGCACCTGCCAAGATAGCATTAAATAATAAAGTGTTGCTCAAGTTAGCACCTTGCATATTAGAATTAGACAAATTGGCTTTGATCAAATTAACATCTGTCAGATTAGTATTAGTTAATTTACTATTGGTGAGATTAGTATTGCTGAGGTTAGCATATCTGAAATTAGCATCTGCTAAATTAGCATCTGCTAAATTAGCATTTCCCATATTAGCGCCTTTAAGGTCCGCTCCTTCAAGGTTAACACCATTTAAAGTTCTACCATAAGCGCCATGATTCACAATATCCCAAACAAGATACCACTTATCATTTAATTCTGTTTCATGATTAATTTTTACTCCCCTGAAATTAACATGATTTAAGTTAGCATTCATCAACTTTGCATAATTAAGATTAGCATCACTTAAATTAGCACCTTCTAGATTAGCACCTTCTAGATTAGCACCTTCTAGATTAGCTCGATGTAATTGACCTCTGACAAGGTTAATTTTAGATAAATTAGCACCTTTTAAATTAGAATCTTTAAGGTTAACATCTGTCAAATTAGCATAACTAAAATTAGCATCTGTGAGATTAGCTTCACTGATGTTTGCTTCATCAAGTTGAGCATGACTAAAATTAGCATCTGTGAGATTAGTATTTCTGAGATTAGTACGAATTAAATTAGCATTAGTTAAATTGGCTTGAATTAATTGTGCATCTGTAATCTCACTACGCCAGAGATTAGCACTCTCTAGGTTAGAACTGTTGAGGTTAGCACCTCTCAAACTTACCCCTCTAAGGTCTGCACTCTTTAAATTAATATTATTAAGGTTGGCAAACCACATTATTGCCCCACTCAGATTAGCATGACTCAGATCGCTATTACTAAAATTAGTTCTTTTCAGGTTTGCACAAAGTAGATAAGCATCCCTGAGAATAGCTTCAGTGAAATTAATATCATTTAGATCGCAAAGACTCAGGTCAGCAAACTCAAGATTTATACCAGTAAAATTGTTAGTCAATTTTTGATTGCTAGTTTGAGCTGTATCATTAATTAGTTTCTGCAGTTTATCAAGTGATTTTTGATTAGCCATATAAAGTTATTCTTTAACAATATATAATAGTATGTTATTTAAAGGCGATCGCTGTAATTAATTTAGTCAAGTATAATTCTGAATAATTACACTATGACTAATATAATTATAATCTAGCAAACTTTCTCATGGTTAATTTGTACCATTTCATCTATACTCTCAAAAATTACTAAAAAATCATCAGCTAGGATCAACAGAAGCATCTGAGAAAGAATACAAAATCAATAAGATTGATAATTATTAATTAGATGATTTGGCGTTGGTGATTTGAGATATGATATCATGTCCGGGTCAGAGCGCTATAGAACTCAGTTCCGCACTCCGCGATGATGCTGACGCAATGCTTCGCGTTAACGTTTGCGATAGCATTCCGACAGGAAAGTTGTGCGCCAGCAAACAAAAAACTTTCTCCTTCTACTCGGGGTTTCTTCTTCTTTCTTCCCCTCCTGGGAGGGGCTAGGGGTGGGTAGACTCCTGAGGACTGTCTTCCTCTTGGGAGGGGGAGGGGCTAGGGGTGGGTTAACTCCTAAATAATTAAGATTAATATCATACACGCGCTTCAGCAACGCCAATGATTTTTTTTCTGATTCTAATTATCCTCAAAAAACGCTCCACGATTAATTAAATCTTGCTTCATTTCATCAGATAAACCAGAATCATGCCATAACCTAGCATTCTCTACTTTTGTATTCTGAAAATTAGCTCCTTTTAAATTTGTTAATGCTAATCCAGCTTGACTTAGATCGGCATTAGTTAAATTAGTATTACTCAAATCTGCATCACTTAAATTGGCATTACTCAAATTAGCTTCACTCAAATTTGCCCCACTCAAATTTGCCCCACTCAAATTAGCTAAAGCTAGACTAACACGGCGCAAATTTGCCTCAGTTAGATCGGCATTACTTAACAATGCTCCACTCAAATCTGCTCCACCTAAATTCACTTTTCCAAGATTAGCTTCACTCAAATCTGCATCACTTAAATCTGCACCCCGTAGATAAGCTTCATACAAGTTTGCACCACTCAAATCAACACCACATAAATTAACTCCTAATAACTTAGCTCCTGCAAAATCTAAAGCAGGATTTATACCAGCTATATTTGCTAACTCCAGTAAATTTTCTGTATCAGCTTCAACCACGCTCTTAATTATTATTCTAAACTCTGAAAAATCACAACCTGCAGTAGTTGCAGACAATATCAAAGTTTGTAATTCCTCTGAAGATTTGTATTGCAACGACTCAGAAGTTAAATTAGAGTCAAATTTTTGCGATCGCAACCAAAGCACCAATTTTTTTTCTAGCACAGCGAGTCGATTGGGGCTAATATTATGAGGCCATAATCCTTCAATAGCAGTCATAGAATCAACAATTTTCTCAGCTATATTTTTAATTGTTATAGCAGTTTTCACTACCGGAAAATAATTTTAGAGTCAGGAGTCATAACTCAGAAGTCATAAGTCAGGATTCAGGTTTAGGGGCGAACGGCCCGTACAGGAGTCAGGATATAGATAGGGCTTGCTGATTAAATCTAAGAGTTTTTATAGATAAAGGTAAGTGCCTTTTTAAGTATCAAAAAGTGTGAGGTTTTAAGTGGTAATGGTTCAATTTAGGAGCGGATTTTGGTCAAGATTTGGGCAGAAAAATTAAGGAACAAAACGCCCGCTCCTACCTCCTCGCTCATTCCCCGTTCTCCCCTCCTGGGAGGGGCTAGGGGTGGGTTGTCTTCCCCTACCCTCCAGGGAGGGGCCCGCGGGTGGGTTGTCTCCTACCTCTATTAAAAGACTAGTGAAGCGCAAACCCTAGATAAATAAAGCGTTGCATATTTGTGGGATAAATTAGAGTGTGAGGGGTGGAGGGTGTTATACCATTTCTCAAAAACTTTTCTACATTTTATTGACCAGAGGAGTAGACGAGTAGGAAAGAAGTAAACATCAGCAACGCTTATTCTTCTTTACTGGGAGATGAATCACGACCAAACAAACAATAAGCACCCCAGAGATAGAATTATGATACAATGCGGATGATAATACTAAGCTAGCTGATCATTTGTGTGACTAAGCTGGAATGATATTCGTTGAAGACCTAGACTTGAGAATCTGGGCCAAAGGAATGTTAGTTCATTAATTGATAATGGATAATTGATAATTGATAATTACCTCGGGTTTTAACCGCTACGGAATTGAATATAAGGAATATTTTCTTTTCTTGGTCGATGGTCGGACAGCGCAGGTTTCGGAGCCATCCCACCCAACGGGTGCGCTGCGCGAACGACCGCTTTTTTCCCCTTAAAAGGGGAGGCTTCAAGGCGCGAATAATTAATAATTAATTATTAATTATTCGGTAAACATACTTTAGATGCAGGCTTCGGTCAGTTTTTCAAGCCTCTTGGCTTGGGTATGCAGGAAACGAGGGGTTTATTTTGGCCAGGTAGACTACAGATATACCAGTCAAATTTGTCCGAACTGTGGAGCGCATACAGTTCATTAATGGATAATGGATAATTGATAATTGATAATTACCTCGGGTTTTAACCGCTACGGAATTGAATATAAGGAATATTTTCTTTTTTTTTCCCCTTAAAAGGGGAGGCTTCAAGGCGCGAATTATTTAATTATTAATTATTAATTATTAATTATTCGGTAAAAAAGACCAGTCTGAGCGCGAACATAAATGCCCTAAATGTCACTACTCAATCAATCGTGATGTGGCAGTGGCAAAAGTGATTTGTCATCGAGGTGTCACTGCGACCTTTACAGATCGTAGCAGAAATTGACGCTCGTTAGTGTATTGTCGGTGGTGGCAAACAATCTAGATAAGTGCCACTCAAGCAGTAACCCTAAATCGTGAGGTTTGGGTTTCTCCTATTATAATCTTTGATTTAACGGCAGAGAATGTCAATCTGAAATCTCAAACAATGCCCCTCGTTCCACCCATTCCTGCTTTTGATGTTCAGAAATACCTATATTTTGAGCAAATATTGTCTTCTCTAAAATAGCATCTTTTAAATCTGTCCGTTTTAAATTAGCTCCGCGTAAATTGGCCCTACTTAAATTAACTCCACTGAGGTCAGCATTTTGTAAAGAAGCATTACTTAAATCCACATTGACTAATTTAGCACTGGGCAGATAAGCACTACTCAAGTCAGCACCACTGAGGTTAGCATTGGTTAAATCGGCACGAGGTAATTTTGTCCGCAAATCTGCATCTTTGAGATAAGCTTCTACAAGTTTAGCATCTCGTAAATTAGCATTACAGAGATTAGCTTGACTTAAATTCGCACCATTAAGATTAGCTCCACTTAAGTCAGCAAGGGTTAAGTTAGCCCCACTGAGATTGGTCTTTTGTAAGTCTGCTCCAACAAAATTAGTATATTGGAGGTCTATTTTACTCAGATCGCTACCTGCAAAATCTGTGGTAAAATTTAGAGCTACAGTTTGAGCAATTTCTGTAAAATTATTGCCCAGTTGCTTTGATAATAATTCTTTGGCGATCGCTATTTGTTGTTGTCTACATTCTTCTGCCTTTCCACCATCCTCCATTGATTGGTATACTAACCGGAGATTAAACAAAGCATCTCCTTGACTAATATAATTATCTATTTTCTTCGCAAAAGCTAACTGCTGTTGATAACATTCTTTGGCCTGGGCAAATTCTCCCGAACCATGATAAGTTATCCCTAAACTAGAATAGGCTTGTTCGCAACTAAATTCATCTTGCATTTCAAGAGCGATCGTCAAACGTTTTTGTTGATATGCAACTGCTTGTGAATAATTCTCTAGAGAATAATAAGCATTTCCTAAATTACCTAAGGCTTTTCCTTGTCCTTCTCGGTCTTGAATTTCTCTAGCAATATTTAAGTGTCGCTGATAATATTCTATGGCTGAGTGATAATCTAATAATGCGTCATAAGCAACACCAATATTTCCTAGAACTGCGGCTTGTTTTCGGCAATCGGAAATTTCTTGGTAGATAGCTAATGCTTGTTGCCAAGATTCCAAAGCTGCTTCAAATTTATGATTTTGATATTGATAAATCCCTTGTTTGAGCAGTTTGTCTGCTATTTCACTCATATTTTTACAGTTTTTTTACAGTTCCTTAAAAATACTATATTACCTAGTTTAATTTCTTTTTTAGTTCTACAATTTCTACAATATAGTATGAGAAAGAGTTGATTATACTAAATCCTGTTATCAAAAATACTAGCTTGTCATCTCCTCCACACCTTATTTCCTCATCTATAGCAATCCTCAATGATTTGTGAGAATTTTTATAATAGTTAAGATTGACGAAAAACTTTGAAAATTATGACTCCTGACTCCTGACTACCACAGAAATATTACAATTGGAATAGGATTGTTATATTACTGGTATTATTCATGTTTATTCCAGTTAATACAATTGCCTTTTTTTACCCCACTAATTGCCTGTTTACGACTCTCAAATAATTCTAAAACTCCATCAATAATCATTTTCACTAAATCTTGGTTACAGCCATCAATAAAATCTTCAGGAGAAATATTTTTTTGAAATAATTCCTTAATTCTTTCCCTTTGTTTTTTTACTTCTTCAAATCCTATATATCTAACTATAAATGTACTCAAGGGTGAGTTTCTCATATCATAAGCTGCATTTTGACATCGCCCATCTGCCAACAAAGTTAATACTTCACGTTCTAAACTATTTTTAGGTTGATAAGGATTATGAATATCTGGTAAAAAACTCTCCAAATGAGCCGGGTCGAATCCTTGAGTTGGCAACTCTCCAATCATTGTTGAAAGAGGTATATTCAAGCCTAATCGCATAGATAATGCCTCAATAAAACCTAGAGTAAAAATTTTACTTCCTAGATAAATTTTAGCAATTTCTAGATTTTTCTTTGCCTGATTAACCAAACTTCTGTAAGTTTTTTCATTGGGTTCTCCATCGAATTTGCGAAAAATTAAATTGGGATTTAAAGATTTAATAAAACCTTCAGTTTTTTCTAAGGCAATTCGGTACTCAGAAATAGTGTATGAATTACCATTAATGAGATTGTGGTTAGTTTCTGGCAATAAATTCCAGGTATTATCTAGAAAAATTGAACTAGGTGAACCAAAACCAATAACATCTCGATTAGAGAGTCTAACTGATTTTTTTATTGTTTGATATAGTTCAGCATCAGTTAAATTAAGATGCCACTTAATATTAGTTTCTCTAAGTCTTTGATAGAGACGTTCAGTAGCAGTTAAGTCATCTTCTGAAATAGGTTGAAATGGAATACTCGCTTCAATACAAGCAGCGATTTTTAACAGATGTTTAGGTGTCAAAAATGTTTCCATTGCTTTGGTCGCAACAACAGCGCTCATAAATTCATTTTGCCCACCGAAAGGTAACAAAGCCTGACCACTAACAAAACCAAAAACAGATGCTATTATTTCAAAAGTTCGGTCTTTTGGTAATTCATTTTTTTCCCTGATTTTTAACTTTCCTTGTACCTCTTTAATATAAGGAGTAATATAATAACTGAGATTAAAATTCACACTATGATCTATTTGTAGATAGACTACATCATGGAATAAAGCAGCTAATACTTCAATCGCATCTTGTGAACCTCCCACTTCAAATATATGATCTGGAGTATGAAAATAACGCCAGGGACTCATCATTGGTTGGACGACTAACTCGGCAATTTCAGCAAGTTTTTCTGATTGAACTTCTACCTGTAATTTCCCAGTTGCCCATTTTAGTTTTTCTAAGCATCGTTGATATTCATATTCAAAATTCATGATTTTTTTACTCCTAGTTGATGAATAAAATTTTGTACTTTACTAAGTTTTCCTTCCTCAGAGCGATCGCTAGATTTTTTATATATGGCTGTTATATCACAGTTTTTTTATTTAGCTCTAGGAAATAGCATTATTGATACTAATTCACCAAAATTATATGACATAAACTGTACAGTTTGTTTGATTTTTTTGCCTGCCTTTACCTATCTAAATTTTTTATATGCTTTGCAGATAACTTACTACCAATTTTATGTAAGACTGCATAGAATGAAGTTTTAGGTTTTAGGTTTGATACCAATTTTATGTGAGGCTGCACAGAATTATGAAATTTATTAACTTGTCTGTCTCAATTTACACTCAACTCTGATTAAAATATTATTCTATGCAACTTAGAAATGAATTTGGTATTAACTCTTAAAAACTTGACCAATAAATATCAAATACTTAAGGCTTCAGAATAGACAAAAATAACAACTAATTTTAATACCAAATACCCTCATCTCTTTTGCCTATTCTCTATTCCTCACTTTCTAAAGTTGAGAAATTTGTACTTCATAAAAGTGATAAATTCCACAAAATTTCAATCAGACTTTCTTGCTCCTGATGAAAATTATCCCTAGAAGTGAAAATTAATAGTTGACTTTTAACTACAAATTAGGTTAAATTATCAACTATAAACATTATCATGGCCTTAATCATTACTAAAATTTCACGTCCATTAAAGTCTTCAAAGCAAAATGTGGTAAAGCCAACATTCGTCGCCAGCGCCAAGGTTCTTGATAAAGTCGATACAACCACTCCAAGGAATTGTCACAAAACCAAGCAGGCGCTCTTTCCTTCACTCCAGCCCATATATCCAAACTACCGCCAATACCAATCCAGACTGCTTGAGGACAAATATATTTATGTTCTGCAATCCACAACTCCTGACGAGGTACTCCTAAACCTACAAATATTAGTTTCGGCTGCAATTGTGCTAAAGTATTAAGCAATTCTGTTTCTTCTGCCGGAGATAAATAACCATGCTGACAAGCGACCGCTAACTGTGACACTTTTTGTTGCCAAATGTCTGCTGCTTTCATAGCTACCCCTGGTTTTCCTCCATAGAAAAATACCAAATTGTCTGGATTCTGTCTTGGTACTTGCCACAAAAGACTCTCTGCTAATTCAATACCAGGACAACGCTGTACAGATTTACCCTTAAGCCTTAAGTATAGAACAACACCTGCCCCATCAGGAACTACCAATTCAGCTCGACTGATTATCTCAGCCAAGACGTGATTTTTCTCTCCCTGCATCACCATTTCAGCATTGAGTGTCACTACATGAGTTCCCAGTCCCTTCTCTAATCGAGAAAGTAAATAACCAGAATAGTCATCAATACAATGTATTGGTAAACCTAGGACAAAATTTTTTTTAGGTAGACTAAGTGCGGACTCAGAATTTTTTTCACTCATATTTATATTGATTTATTTTCTTGTTTTACCATCCTCAAATACTTACTAATTTAGATTAGCTAATTCCGCTCTTTCAGGCTAGTGCTTAACCACTTTCTTTCACCCCGATCCATATCAAGATTTTCCAATTTGAGAAACTTCATCTATAATCAATCAAGCAGAATCAACTACAAAATATTGTTGTATTCTGACAAGTAACGCTTTTGGTGAAAATTAGTGTTTATGAATCTTAAACCAGGAGTTGTCCTTCAAAAAGGAAAATATACTATTGATAGTATTTTAGGCCAAGGAGGCTTTGGTATAACCTACCGAGCTATTGATCATCAACTCAATCAAATTGTTGTCCTGAAAACCCTGAATGAAAGTCTACGCCATCATCAAGATTTTGCTAAATTTCAGCATCAATTTATAGCTGAGGTTAATCTTCTAGCAAACTTGAGACATCCTAACATGGTTAGAGTGTGGGACTTTTTTGAGGAAGAGCAGCTTTTCTTCATGGTGATGGACTATATTCCTGGTCAAAATTTAGCTGATTTAATACAGTCTGGCCATAAACTTCATCCCAACGAAGCTATTGATTATGTACATCAAATTGCTTCAGCTCTATCAGTAGTTCACAAAAATGGTTTTTTACATCGGGACATACAACCTAAGAATATTATTAGGCAAGCAGGAACTAATACAGTGATACTCACTGATTTTGGCATTACCTGTGACTTAACTACTGGAATTAGGCAAACTTATGCTAATTTATTTTCTGTGGGATATGCACCACCTGAACAGTGTGATCTAGAACAAAAGTTAACCCCCGCAGCAGATATTTATGCTTTGACTGCTACATTATACTATTTACTTACTGGTAAAGCTCCTACTCCTGCAGCTTTAAGGCTCAGTGATGAAGCTATTCCTCAAACACTTATAGTGTCTACAACTGAATTAAGATTACTTGAAACGAATCTTTCTCCAAATATTGAGAATGCGATTATCAAAGGATTGGAAATAGACCTTCAAAAACGACCTCAAACTTTGGAAAATTGGTTTGCACTACTGTTGGATAAGTCAGATATTTCAGAGGTAAATAAACAACTTGACCAGCCAAAAGAAAGTTGTTGTGAAGTTAATAGTAATTATGGCTTAATGGATACTAACTTTAAGTCAAAGATGAATAATCAAATGGCAAATAATCTGATCGATCAATCAAGAATTAAGAATAATTATAAAAATAATATAGCTCCAATTCATATTTTAAAAAATTGTTCTTTGGAAAAGAATTTCAATTGGATTAATCAACTTTCTTTGCAATTGACGATTTTTTTAGTATTTCTATTTACAGCAGCAACTTTTGGTTGGATAGGTTTTGAGATTACCCTTCGTTATAGTTATGCAAAAACTAACAAAAAAACAGTATCTTTGACGACAAGTAATTTACTAGAAACTCTAAAGAATGAGTATGACTATACTTTCAGAGACCGCGATCCATCTAGTCCTCTTTTTGATTCTCCTTCGGTAAAAACTTACTCTACAACTCCACCAAAATTGAACAAATTACCTAAACCTTATGTTGACCGAGAGGAAATTTTTCCTAATAGTTTGTCTGACTTGAATGGGGATAATTATGAGTCAAATCAGCCATATTATTCTTCTGATTTAAAAACTCAAATACCTAGCCACAATTATTCTGTCAATGAAGAAATTGATTTGCCAGAAAAATTAGAATACCCTTCTGACTATCAATCTAAACCTCTTGAGTATAACTATCAAAAATATCAACAACAAAATCACTATCCTGATGACTACTACTATTAATTTTATTTTTTACAGATAAATTAAATTTTGGCATAAATATTTTTAGCAGTCTTTTCTCACAATTATCTCACATTAATTGAGTAAAATTGACTTAATACTAAAAATTATATACTACCTACCATATCTGATACTTGCTATGGTGAGCGACCGCTACTTTCAAATAAATATATAATATATAATAATTCAGCTAACAGCTAGTTATATCAATTATCAAAAATAATATTAAAAAAATCTGCATAGAAAGAGTTTATCAAATCCTAGTTGCCATATATCTCTATCATTATTTCTGATTTTTTTCTTTCTTTATTTATTCTTCATCCCTTCCTCTTCCCTACTGTTACTATTAGACATCTCAAAAAATTCAAAATAAAATCAATTATTTATCCCTGTTATCTATTCTCTGTTCCCTCTTTTCTAGAAATTTTTATTCTGGTATTAGCTAAATAGAATTGGTCTTTAGAGTAGATAAATATACTTGTATTCTATAACACTTTAATCTGGGAAAGATTTTCATTAACTATTGGAAATGGCCTGTATGATCATTGTACTCATAATATCATGTCCGTTTAATTAATAATAAAAAACTTTCCTCTTCTCTTTCTTCTTCTTCCCTCCTGACTCAGTCCTTCCTCTACCCTCCTGGGAGGGGGAGGGGCGAGGGGTGGGTAGACTCCTGAGGACTCCGTAGTTATTTATAAGTATTCAACCGGACATGATATAACACATCTGTAAGTCCAGACTAGAAAAATCAAACAAAGCTAGATATCTTGCTAACTGAAAGATTCGGATATTTATAAGATGATGTGATACAATACTTTACAATTATGAGAGTATTATACCAAGCGTTAAAAAAGAATGTTACGAATAGTAAGAGCGATAAAAATACTTTACAGGAGCTGTCCCTTTGACAAAGCGGTGCGACCCCGCGACGACGATAGTCGCATCTGGTAGCGCACCAAGAGAAAAAGATAATTTATGCCCTAAAAAATGGTATTGAAGCCATTCCCATACGACTCCTGAGGACTGAGGACTGACTTCCCCTCCCAGGAGGGGAGGGGGAGGGGCGAGGGGTGGGTTGACTCCTTACGAAATAGCCTAACTATTTGTAGCAAACATTTATCAATTTGGTATTACAGCACTTTTCATATTGATCAACCACATCGTTACAAGCATGAACTTTGTAGGGACTAACCATGGTTAGTCCCTCTTGTGGTCTACCGTGCAGGAAAAGCACTGCTGTAATCGCCAACTGAGATAATTAGGTCTCACAAATTGGAAAAGATTAACAAATAAAGTAAATAATTAGAAGGATTTTCAAAGGGTGGTGATTAAAATATTTTTATAGTAAATATATAGTAAATAAATCAAGCATAAAGTATTGAAATTTGCTTAACCATAAGTAGCATAATTGAAAAATTAATAGAAAACTTGTTAAGCAAATAAAAATAAAAACAAATTTGCCTTGCTTTTCCAGAAAATATCAATCAAAATTAATTAGTAAATTCTCAAGATAGACAACTTTAATTATGAGTAAATCACCACTTCATGCATTTTTCGTTGGTAGAGCTATTGCAGAAGGAGTTTACGAACAACTAGAAAATGTTGTTACCAATTCTCTTAGTACAATAGGAAAATTTGATGCAGAGCAAAGAGAGAATTTACGAAGTTTCATTGAAGAAGCATTAGAAAGAGCAGACCGGGAAGCTCAAGCAGAAAATAATATCAGTAGCTCCAGCAACTTAAACGATCAACCCAAAGACCTACAAGCTATAATCGACGACTTAAGAGCTGAAGTCGCTCAAGTTAGATCGGAACTACAAAAATATCGTAGTGGTTCTGTCTAAAGACAATCCGACAACTAACTTTGTCCATTGCTATCAGCTAAACTTTAATCATATCACAAATTATTATATACTGCTATTGTGTCTGTTCTCCTTGATGACAACATCATTAACCGCAAGGGACAAGCTAACTATACAACTGGAGGCTCAATGACCAAAGCCTCCACAAAATCCTATAGTGATAAAGCTTATCGCTGGAATAAAGAGAATTATTCTCGCCAGCGTCGTTACATTGATATTTGGGCTTTTTTTCTCACCTGGCTAACTTGGCTATGGGTAGACAAAAAAAATTGGAGCTACCGAGGGGGAGTAACAGAAGAAAAGAAAAATCTCAGACGTCGCAAACAAGCAATTTGGGTACGAGAGACAATGCTAGAATTAGGCCCCACCTTCATCAAGTTGGGACAGCTATTCTCTACTCGTGCAGACTTATTTCCTGTTGAGTATGTCGAAGAGCTTTCCAAACTCCAAGATAAAGTCCCCGCTTTCAACTACGAACAGGTAGAAACAATAATCTTAGAAGACCTGGGAAAAAAGATAGACGAACTATACCATAGCTTTGAACCAGTACCTCTAGCTGCTGCAAGTTTAGGTCAAGTTCATAGAGCACAACTTCATTCTGGTGAAGATATAGTAGTCAAGATACAAAGACCGGGGCTGAAAAAACTATTCCAAATCGATTTAACTATTCTTAAAGGGGTAGCTCGTTATTTTCAAAGACATCCAGAATGGGGTCGCGGCCGAGATTGGTTGGGTATCTATGAAGAATGTTGCAGAATTCTGTGGCTAGAGATAGATTATCTCAACGAAGGTCGCAATGCAGATACCTTTCGCCGTAACTTCCGAAACTGTAACTGGGTAAAAGTACCCAGAGTTTATTGGCGGTATTCAGCACCACGGGTACTGACCTTAGAATATGTTCCAGGTATCAAAATTAGTAATTATGAAGCTCTCGAAGCATCAGGTCAAGACCGCAAAGCTTTGGCTAGAATGGGTGCTGAAGCTTACTTACGACAACTATTGAATGATGGCTTTTTCCATGCCGATCCTCATCCGGGCAATATTGCTGTTAGTCCAGAGGGGGGATTAATTTTCTATGATTTTGGCATGATGGGACAAATCAAGTCCAATATCCGGGAAAAACTCATGGGAACTCTTTATGGCATTGCTTCAAAAGATGCTGAAAGAGTGATTATCTCTCTAATAGATTTAGGAGCATTAACTCCTACTGGAGATATGGGTCCTGTGAGACGGTCGATCCAATATATGTTGGATAATTTTATGGATAAGCCGTTTGAAGCTCAGTCAATTACAGCTATTAGTGATGATTTGTATGAGGTTGCTTATGACCAACCTTTCCGTTTTCCGGCAACTTTTACTTTTGTGATGCGAGCTTTCTCTACTTTGGAGGGGGTTGGTAAGGGTTTAGACCCAGAGTTTAATTTTATGGAGGTGGCACAACCGTTTGCCATGGATTTGATGTCTGATGGAAATTCTCAAAATACTATTTTTAATGAACTAGGTCGTCAAGCGGCTCAGGTTAGTTCTACTGCTTTGGGTTTGCCTCGTCGTATTGAGGATGCGATTGATAAGTTGGAGCAGGGGGATATTAGGGTTCGAGTCCGAGCTACGGAAACTGATAGGTTGGTTCGCCGGGTTAGTAATGTGCAAATGGGTACTAATTATGCCCTGCTTATCAGTGGTTTTACTTTGTCGGCTACTATTCTCTATGTTAATAATCAGCCTGGTCTAGCATTTGCTTTGATTTTAGTGGTTGTTGTGATGGGGTTTGCTTTTATACGATTGTTGAAGCGTATTAATAGGTTAGACAAGATGATGTGATAAATTTTTTCTATCTTTAATTATTTTTGCCCACCCAAGTAAATTACATTTGGTGGGTTTTTAAGTTTTAGTTATAGGTTTTAGTTTTTTGTTTGAAAATTTTAAAGTTTGTAATCGATCTCTGACAAAAAAATGTTGAAGTTTTCTTTATTGGCTAACGAAGTTTCAATATTTTCACTACTCTTGTTCAATTCTGTAGTAAGCTATCAACAGTGGTATATTCCAGCGGTTAGTTATTACTTGAGTAGATTTTGAGGCTGCAAATACTTATTATTTCGTTTTTTTGTCGGACGATCGCTCCTCTCTTCCTTTAGTATTAATAACTAATTTTTCTCTTCTCTTTTTTATGGGATTTGACCGAAAAATTGGGTCTCAAGCCTCGCCCTTCAAGGGCGACTTTTTATTTGCTAAATGTTTCAATCAAGATGTTATAATACTGTTAGTATAGTTAGCAAATTATGAAAGCTAGGTTTAAGTATCGTATATATCCTACACAGGGACAAAAGCATCGATTAGCAAAGCTATTTGGTTGTGTTTGCTGACGCAACACTTCGTGAACGTGTTGTTTGGAATGATAGCCTAGCTTGCTGTCAAGAAAAATACAAATCAGGAGGCAAGAAACCCAGTAACTCACAGCTGCAAAAACAGTTTATTACTCAGGCAAAAAACACTGAAGATAGAGAGTGGCTTAAAGAAGTTTCTAATATACCATTGCAGCAATCTTTGAATGATTTAAACCAGGGTTATCAAAACTTTTTTAAATCGACTAAAGGCCAGAGAAAAGGTAAACCTGTAAAACCTCCTAAATTTAAAAGTAGAAAGTCAAAGCAAACTGCTAGGTTTACAAAGGGAGGGTTTAAAGTTGGTCAACATAAAGTTTATTTAGCCAAGATTGGAAAGCTCAAAATTGTTTGGTCAAGAGAGTTACATACTGCTCCATCATCAGTAACAGTAATCAAAGATTCAGCTAATAGATATTTTTTGAGTTTTGTAGTAGAAATACAACCAGAAATCTTACCTCAAACGGATAATTCATTAGGTATAGATTTAGGAATTAAAACCTTTGCTACATTCAGCAACGGTGAAAAAGTTGATGCACCAAAACCGTTGAAAAAACGGATTAAAAAATATCGCAAGTTGAGTAGGTCATTATCTAACAAAACTAGAGATTCTAAACGATATGAAAAAGCAAGACTAAAAATAGCTAAGTTCCATGGAAAATTGAAAGATACAAGGACAGATTTTCTGCATAAATTGTCTACTAAAATAATTCGTGAAAACCAAACAGTTGTTTTAGAAGATTTGAATGTTTCTGGAATGGTTAAAAACCGTAAATTATCTAGAGCAATTTCTGATTTAGGTTGGCGAAAATTTAGAACTTTATTAGAAGGAAAAGCTGAGAAATACGGTCGTGATTTTAGAATAATTAGCCGCTGGGAACCTACAAGTCAAGTTTGCTCAAATTGTGGCTTTAAAGGTGGTAAACTAGACCTTCAGGTAAGAGAATGGGAGTGTCTCAACTGCGGTGCAAAACATGATAGAGACGAAAATGCAGCAATAAATATATTAGTCGCGGGCGGGCAGTCCGAGACATTAAACGGACGTGGAGGCAAGCGTAAGACTACTGTAAAAGTAGCAGCAGCCTGTGAAGCGTCAACTCGCCGAGGAGCTACGGCTCAGTAGGAATCCCCGCGCCTTTAGGCCGGGGAGGATGTCAACTATCTACTTTTTTGTGATACTTGGTTTGTGATTTTGGTAGATATTAGTCTTTATTTCGGGTAGTTCTTCAGCTTTTTGGTGTTTTTTAGTTGAATAAAAAGTCATGCGTAGGGGCAAGCAACACCCAATAATAAAATTGTATCAGAATTTTTGAGGCAAGGCAACAATCCTTCCCATTACCGATTTTTTTTGGAGCTTCAGAGAATGAATGTTTTTGTTGTGGGTTTATAGATAGATAGCGATCGCTTCTAGAATTTTTCAGTTGATTGACACTTAAGAGGATATGAACATGGAAAAAATCAACCGCTGATGAATTTTTTTTAGCTTCACAAAATGATTTTCGGCGGTCTAGGTTTGGGTAGCTATTTTTATGACAAAAGAGATTATTAGTCTGAAAAAATACTTTTACCGGGTTGAATAAAAAGTCATGCGTAGGGGCGAGCAGGCCCCAATAATAAAACTGTATCATGGTTATTTGGGGAGTGCAAGGCAAAATCCATCGCTATGGTCATTAGCGTGGTCACTTCCTACGGGAGACATTTCTATTCTAAGTTTTCCGTTATTGTAATAACTTTTGGCTTTTTCGTAAGTTGGGTCTTGAATAGTTTGGATATATTCTTGCCAAGTTGCTGTTACCCAGGTATCTGTGGGTAGTTGGGTTTGGGTTTGATTCATTGTCGAATAATTTTAATTTTTGGAGATGTCTATTTGTTTGTTAGTTGCAGTAGATTTTATCTTAGTTTAGCGTGGGGAAAAAGGATGCAAACAAGGATTTGGCCACGAATGCGCTCACACGGATTTGGCCACGGATGTACGGATGGATTGGCGGGTTTATTTTTACTTCTGTTGAAATTCCTTTAATAACCAAGGATAAACTTGACCTTGGTTTGTTTGGCAACTGCGCTGAAGTGCTTCTTCTAACAAAGAAATGGCTAAAGCAGGCAAAACTTGAGAGTGATTAATTTTTCTACTTCCTCCATTGGCAACTGCAAAAGCAATAATTTCTAGATTCTGTACGTCAACTATCCAATATTCAGAGACATTCATTGCTTCATACAACAAACGTTTTTCGCCTTTATCATCAGCAAGAGAAGTATTAGCAACTTCAATGACTAGGGTTGGTGGAGGATAAATATCTAGATCGATAATAGAAGTTCCCCTGGGAATAATATTTGCATTTTCAGCAATGTAACAGGAGACATCGGGTTGAGCTTCTCGAAGCCCAGTTTTGCGATAGGTGCAGTTATCTTTAAAGTTTAGGTTGATATTTCTGGTAGCAGCAAAGAGGCCAACTGCAATAGTGATAACTGCATGGTCATTAGCGTGGTCGTTGCCTACGGGGGACATTTCTATTCTAAGTTTTCCTTTGTGATAGTAACTTTTAGCTTTTTCGTAAGTTGGGTTTTGAATAGTTTGGATATATTCTTGCCAAGTTGCTGTTACCCAGGTATCTGTGGGTAGTTGGGTTTGGGTTTGATTCATTGTCGAATAATTTTAATTTATTGCAGTAAGGGAATTTCAAAAAAATTTCGACGCGCGTTAGTGCGACTCAAAGGAAAGAGGAAAAAAGGGGAAAAGAAAAGAGGGGAAGAATACTAGGAAGCAAAGGCAGACGAGACAACGCGAAAACCCACATAGTTGTAGTGGTTGCCCGCATAGTCGTCGTTACGCCTGGCACTCCTACAATACCAAGAATCGTTGAGCCAGCTACCGCCACGGAGCACTTGGCCTCCACCAAAGATCGATTTGAAAAATCCTTTTTCTGGGGTTTCCCAAGGACTACCATTAGTAGGCGCACCATTATAGTTATCATGCCAGATATCCTGACACCATTCCCAGACGTTGCCGTGCATATCGTATAAACCAAAAGCATTAGGAGGAAAACTTCCTACATCACAAGTAGACTGACTATTGTAGTTAACCAAACTAGGGGTAATACTCGAACCAAAATAGAAAGGAGTAGTTGTACCAGCACGGCAAGCATATTCCCACTGACTCTCACTGGGTAGTATATAAGCTTTTCCAGTTTTTATAGATAGTTTTTGGCAAAATTCAGTTGCATCAAGCCATGTCACATTTTCGACTGGACGCTTTTCTCCTTCAGAGTCTTTTCTAAATAGTTTTTTTCCTTTAAATCGAGAGGGGTTTTTGCCCATAATAACTAAATATTGTTCTTGAGTAATGGGGTATTTACTCATATAAAAAGGTTGGAGAGTAACTTGATGCTGCGGACCTTCATTTTTATTTCTTCCCTCTTCATTTTCTGGCGAACCCATGAGAAAACTTCCCCCAGGAATATAAACCACTTCTAATTTAATTCCACTACCTAAATCTTCTATTTTTTGCCTCGCACTTCCCTGGGTACGGTGAGTAAGATAGCTGGAATTATCGAAAGTTAAAACTTCAAAAGTAAATAGCTCTCCTTTTTCTGATTCTGCTGAATAGAAAACACAGGGCATTGATGATTGAGATATTTCTGGTGGAGAAGTAAATTGTTCTTGTAGTTGATTGGTAGGCGGAATAATTGATGGTTGAGATATTTGCGATGGAACAGTAGGCTGTATTTTTCTTTGATAGTTAGGCAGAATAAGAGGCAAAATTTCTCCTACATTTTTAAACCTTTTTTTCGTTCCTGCAACAATCATTTTATCCAAGATTTCTCCTACTCCATCACTCAGACTCGACTTTAAATAATATCGCCAAACCCAATCATTTTCACTCATATCAAATAAATCAAAAGGTTCTACTTGAGTTAATAAATGAATACAAGTCAGACCCAAACTATAAATATCACTAGCAAAAGTTGCTTTTCCTACTGCTTGTTCTGGTGCAGTATATCCGGCAGAACCTATAACAGTTCCCGTCACAGCTAAAGCAGTCTTTGTGGCATATTTAGCCGCCCCGAAATCTACCAATATTAATTGATTATCATTCTTTCTCCTAATAATATTCTCTGGTTTAATATCTCGATGAATTACCTGCTGAGAATGAATAAATTTCAACACAGGCAACAAACTTTTTAATAACTCTAAAATTTGACTTTCATCAAAATATCCCGACTCTTCTAATTCCTGTTGTAAATTTTGCCCGTCGATAAATTCTTGTACTAAATACTGTCGATTATCCTGAGTAAAATATGCGAAAAGTTCGGGAATTTGTGGATGTCTACCTAAACCATCTAAACGTTGAGCTTTTTGAGCAAATAATTCCGCAGCTTTTTCTAAAGTTTTAGTTCCTTGTGCTTGAGGAAAAAATTGTTTAATTACGCAAAAAGGCTTTGAAGGTTTATATTCATCTACAGCTTGAAAAGTTCTGCCAAAACCTCCTTGTCCGATAATTTTTAGAGCGCGATAACGTTCGGCTAAAACTAATTTTTCACCACAGCTTTGACAGAATTTTGTTTGTGGTGGGTTGGATTTTAAACAGTCAGGATTTAAACATTGAGTCATTTCTGAAAATATGGGGATCAACTTCTATCTCATTCCCATCCTCTAAATGGAAATTTAGGGTATTTGTTCATAATTTTGATGGTCATTTTTTCCAAACACTAAAGCAGGAGAGGGAGAGGAAAGAGGAAAAAAAAGACAAAGAGAAAAAGGGGAAGAATTCTAGGAACAAAAGGCAGAAACTACCGGAACAGAGGAGACGACACGAAAACCCCAAAAGTTGTAGAAGTTGACGGCAAGGATGCAGTTACGCCTGGCACTCCGGCAATTCCTAGAATAGCTGTACCAGCTACCGCCACGGAGCACTCTGTCTGCTCCAAAGATCGATTTCAAAAATCCCTTTTCTTCAGATTCCCAAGCACTACCATCATTAGGCGCTCCATTATAATTATTGTGCCAAAGATCCTGACACCATTCCCAGACATTCCCGTGCATATCGTATAAACCAAAAGCATTGGGTGGGAAAATTCCTACTTCAGTTGTTTCTCCTAGACATTTACCTTTAGGAGCATAAGCATAAGGAAATTTACTGTCGTAGTTAACTAAGTCCGACGTTATAGTTTCTCCAAAATAGAAAGGAGTAGTTGTCCTGGCACGACAAGCATATTCCCACTGACTTTCGCTGGGCAGTCTGTAAACTTTCTCAGTTTTCTCAGATAGCTTTTGACAAAACTCTCTAGCGTTACGCCAGTTCATATTTTCTACTGGGCGCTTTTTTCCTTTAAATCCAGAAGGATTTTCACCCGTAATGACTTGATATTGTTCTTGAGTAATGGGGTATTTACTCATATAAAAAGGTTGGAGAGTAACTTGATGTTGCGGACTTTCATTTTTATCTCTTCCTTTTTCATTTTCTGGAGAACCCATGATAAAACTTCCCCCAGGAATATAAACCATTTCTAATTTAATTCCATTACCTAAATCTTCTATTTTTTGCCTAGCACTTTCCTGGGTTTGGTTAATAATATTGCCTGAGTTATCGACAGTAAAAACATCAAAAGTAAATAGCTCTTCTTTTTCTGATTCTCCTGTTAATGGTTGAGATATTTGTGGTGAAGAAGTAGACGGTTTTTCAGTTTCATAAGTAGACAGAATCAGAGACAAAATTTCTCCTACATTTTCAAACCTTTTCTGAGTTGCTCCAACAATCATTTTATCCAATATTTTTCCAAGTTCATCACTCACATTTGACTGTAAATAATCTCGCCATATCCATTTACCTTCAATATTGTCAAATAAATCAAGAGGTGTGACTTGAGTTAATAAATGAATACAAGTTGCACCCAAACTATAAATATCGCTAGCAAAAGTTGCTTTTCCTAAAGCTTGTTCCGGTGCAACATATCCAGGAGAACCAATAGCAGTTCCCGTTCTTGCTAAAGCAGTCTTTGTGGCATATTTAGCCGCCCCGAAATCTACCAATATTAGTTGATTATCATTCTTTCTCCTAATAATATTCTCTGGTTTAATATCTCGATGAATTACCTGCTGAGAATGAATAAATTCTAAGACAGGTAACAAACTTTTTAATAATTCCAAAATTTGACTTTCATCAAAAGTTCCCGACTCTTCTAATTCCTGTTGTAAATTTTGCCCGTCGATAAACTCTTGTACTAAATACTGTCGATTATCCTGAGTAAAATATGCGAAAAGTTCGGGAATTTGTAGATGTCTACCTAAACCATCCAAACGTTCAGCTTCTCAAGCAAATAATTCAGCAGCTTTTTCCAAACTTTTAGTTCCTTGTACTTGAGGAAAAAACTGTTTAATTACGCAAAAAGGCTTTGAAGGTTTGTCTTCATCTACAGCTTGAAAAGTTCTGCCAAAACCTCCTTGTCCGATAATTTTTAGAGGGCGATAACGTTCTTTTAAAACTAATTTTTCACCACAGCTTTGACAGAATTTTGTTTGTGGTGGGTTAGGTCTTAAACAGTCAGGATTTAAACATTGAGTCATTTTTAGTTATCAGTTATCAGTTAAAAGCTCTTTCAGTTATTAGTTTATCAGTAAAATTTGTAGGGTGCATTTAATTTTTTAAATTTCTTATCAGTAATGCCAATAACTCTTTTTATTTATTTTGGGTAGTTATTGAGATATTCTAATAGAAAGAAACAGGTAGAAACAAGCTGAAATATTAACATTCCTATGTGGGAGTTTGGAGCAGGGTTTGGAGACCAAACCCCTACCTTAGTTTTGGTGTTCAAGCTTTAATATTTTCATGTATCATTACATATAAAAAATAATCCTCTAATTCTGAAGAATTCTCGGTTGATTTATGTATGTACCTCTTTGGCCTGGAAAACCATATCCTCTAGGAGCTTCCTGGGATGGTAAAGGCACTAACTTTGCTATATTCTCTGAAAATGCTACTAAGGTTGAACTTTGCCTATTTGACAAGCAAAATAAAGAAACACGCTTCACTCTGACAGAAGTTAGTAACTTTGTCTGGCATAGCTATGTACCAGGTATAGGTCCAGGTCAAAGATATGGATTTCGAGTACATGGCCCTTACGAACCATCCCAAGGTCATCGTTTTAATGCCAATAAACTACTAATTGACCCTTACGCAAAAGCAATTGATGGGGATATACTCTATGGTCAAGAAATATTTGCTTATTCTTGGGATGATCCAGAAAAAGATTTAGTCTGCACCTTGGATGATGATGCTCATCTAATGCCAAAGGCTATAGTAATTGATGAAAGTTTTGATTGGGGAAATGACCAATTATTAAATATTGCCAACCATGAAACAATAATTTATGAAATTCATCTCAGAGGGTTTACTAAACTGCATCCTGACATTCCAGAAAATCTTAGGGGTACTTATGCTGGGTTAGCACATCCAACAGCGATCGCCTATCTTCAATCTTTAGGTATTACGGCGTTGGAATTAATGCCAGTTCATCATTTTCTCCGATATCCAGGACATTTAGTTGATAAGGAATTATCTAATTATTGGGGTTATGACTCGATTAATTATTTTGCTCCCTACAGTGGTTATAGTTCTAGTGGTAAAGCAGGGGAACAAGTTAAAGAATTTAAACAAATGGTCAAGGCTTTACATAAGGCTGGTATTGAGGTGATATTGGATGTGGTTTATAACCATACTGGAGAAGGTAATCATTTCGGTCCGACTTTATCTTTCAAAGGTATTGATAATGCTGCTTATTATCGCCTAGTAGAAGATGACCCCCGCTACTATATGGATTTTACTGGTTGTGGTAATTCTCTCAATGTTCGTCACCCTCAAATATTGAAGTTAATTATGGATAGTCTGCGCTACTGGGTGACGGAAATGCACGTTGATGGTTTTAGATTCGATCTAGCTTCGGCTTTGGCGCGAGAATTATATGAAGTGGATAGTTTGGCAGCTTTCTTTGATATTGTTCATCAAGACCCGGTTATTTCTAATGTGAAATTAATTGCTGAACCTTGGGATGTTGGAGAAGGTGGTTATCAAGTTGGTAATTTTCCTCTATTGTGGTCGGAATGGAATGGTAAATATCGAGATGCAGTTAGAGATTTTTGGCGAGGAGAAGAGGAAACATTAGCTGAATTTGCTTATCGTTTTACGGGTAGTTCTGACTTATATGCTTCTAATGGTAGGTTGCCTCATGCAAGTATTAATTTTGTCACTGCCCATGATGGTTTTACTCTGAATGATTTAGTTAGTTATAACGAAAAACATAACGAAGCAAATGGGGAAGATAATAATGATGGAGAGGAACATAATCGTTCTTGGAATTCTGGAGAGGAAGGAGAAACTGACGACCAAGAAGTGTTGGATTTAAGGAACCGTCAAAGGCGTAATTTTTTAGTGACTTTAATGTTGTCTCAGGGCGTACCAATGTTATTAGGTGGAGATGAATTTTGCCGGACGCAAAAAGGTAATAATAATGCTTATTGTCAAGATAATGAAATTTCTTGGTTAGATTGGAATTTACAAGTAGAAAATTCAGATTTATTAGATTTTACTCGACAGTTAATTTATTTCCGTTGTCAACATCCAGTATTTCATAGACGTAAGTGGTTTCAAGGTCGTGCTATTCATGGTTCCGATGTGAGTGATATAGGTTGGTATAATCCTGATGGAGGAGAAATGACTGAGGAACAATGGAATATTGATTTTGCTAAGGCTGTTGGTATCTTTTTAAATGGGGAAGAAATTCCTGCTAGTGGCGAGCGTGGGGAAAGGATTATTGATGATTGTTTTATGATATTTTTTAATGCTCATTATGAATTAATAGAGTTTACAATTCCTCCTAAGTTTCAAGATAGAAGTTGGGGAGTTGTTGTTGATACGACTAAGTCTCGTTTTGTGGAAAATGGTAAGCAATATCAAGGTGAGGTTCCTATTCCTGTTATGGAACGTTCAATTGTTGTTTTACAGCGTTTGTAAGTATTTAGGTATTAGCAGTCAGCTCTCATATTTTTAAGGAATGAAAAATTATTTGTAAGCATTTAGGTATTAGCTATCATCTCTCAGTTCTTTAATAAATAGGGTGCATCTCAGATCTGTAAAAATACTTTTTTTCTATTCCCTGTTGTCTATTGCTTGTTCCTTAAAAACTATAGATTTTTGGCTTTATTCAAAATTTAGATGCACCCAATGAATGAAACAATAATTTATTTAGCTTCCTGCTTAAAATTGATTCTTAATGATAAGTTATCAGGAATTGGTAATTTATCGACTGATATATAAGTATTGCCACCAAAAAATCAACATGGGAGAAGAAAGAATTTAAAACTTAGGTATTATATATCTATGGTCTTTCAGGAACAAAGTATAAAGAGTAGACCTTTCTATTCCGAACCAAATAAAATAAATAAATATCCGGTATTTCAATAAAATGGCAAAAAATTATCTGAAAGCTGTCGCTAAGGCAGCTCATAGATTTGCTGGTTTTTTTGCAACTCCTTTTGACGTTGTTCTTAGTCTCTATGAAGATGAACAAATGGAAAAACGTGAAGCTAAACTAGACTAAATGATTAATGAAGGGCAAAACCTGAGCCGTGAAACTCTTGCTGAAATATTTGAAGCTAGAAGCGAGATTAAAGAATTAAGAGAACAATTTATCTTGGGAATGGAAATTTGTTTTTCTATTCTGGCTACAAATACGGCATTAATGTCTAGTTCAGATTTAGAAGAAAATCTTCCTGTTTTGATGGAAGCATATAGGGAAAAGTTAGAAGCAGGTGGGTTGATTACAGATGAAGTTTTAGTTGATGAACTTTGCAAATGTTATAAGACAGGTTCCCAACTTTTTTTAGCACATATTTATGCTTATTTTCCTGTGGAAGAACTTCGCCATAATGAAGCTTTACCAGTTATTATTTCTGATTTTTTAACTAGGTGTTCTGCTCAGAAATTAAATCAACAAGCTAACATATTTAATGCTTTAAGTAAAAAAAATCCAGGTAGTGAACCTTTAAAGGTAAAAAGCTTAATGCTTCAAGAACAAGTTATTTATCAAATAGGGGAATGAGGAAATATTTATGGCTAGTAAATTTCAAAAGGTTCTAGACGAGATTAGAAAACGAAGTGATAATTATAAAGATATTGATGATATTAAGGAGGAAATTATTGACGATCTTGTAGAGGTTTATCAAACAGAGCCATCTTTATTTACTTCTCTTCTAAAAGAAGGGGGATTTGATATTGGTAATTTGACTCTAAATAAACCTTTGCGAGTAATTATATTGGATTTTTTAAGTCAATGTAATAGTCTAAATATAGAGAAATTATCTAAAATTTTTAGTAAGTTATATAAAAAAAATAACGGTATTCAGCTATTAAAGGAAATTAGAGATACATTAGAACCAGCTAAAAATTCAACAACTAAATTTTATGTTAAAAATACACCACTACCAGACCTATCAATACTATCAAGTTCAGATTCTCTTACAGAATTACCTATAGATAAATCGGTTCCAGAAAAACCAGAAGAAATCACTATTTTAGAATCAAACTTAGATCCAGAAATTTATGAAAAATTAGAAGATTTTCTGCAAAACCAACAATATTAATACGGAAATATTCAATGTCAAAAAAGTCCCTATTATTTCTATTCGTCCAGGAGAAATAGGACTGGTGATAGCTAACTATGGAGCTTTAATGCCAGTCGAACAAATATTAGGCAAAGTAATAGAATGTAATGATTTTCAAGATGCAGAAGCATTTCTAAATAGTGGAGGACAAAGAGGTAAGCAGCTTGCTATTTTGAGAGCAGGAAAATATAAAATTAATACTGATTTATTTACTGTAATTACTACGGATAATTCCCATGAACATAAAGAACATCCACAGAATTTAAAGGTTTGCAAAATTGATAAAGATAAGATTGGCATTGTAACTACAATGACTGGAAAAACTCTCCCTAAAGATGAAATTGCCGGACGAGAAATTGAGGGACATAATAATTATCAAGATGGGCAGAAATTCTTAGATTTAGGAGGAGAAAGAGGTTTACAAGAAGAAGTTTTGAAAGAAGGAGAGTGGAATCTAAATCCTTGGTTTGTCAAAGTTGAGCAAGTACCAGTAACTAAAATTCAGCAAGAAGAAGTAGGAGTTGTTATCTCTTCTGTTGGAAAAAAATACAACAGACATGATGACGATTCGAGTAGCTCCGAATATCAATTAGTTGATCCTGGATACAAGGGAGTTGAAAACAAACCTCTTACAGCTAATACTTATCCTATTAATACCAGAGTTAAAGAAGTGAAGCGAGTTCCAACTACCCAAATTATACTTAACTGGTCAGATGATAAAAAAAATCGTTTTAATTATGATTATGAATTGAAAAAAATGAAGCTAATTTCATTGGATGGTTATGAAATTTCTGTACAGTTTACTCAAATTATTCGTATTGCTCCTGAAAATGCTCCTAAGATGATTTTCCGAATTGGTTCTGACGGAGAAGAAGACAAAAAATCTTATACTGATGATAAATCTGGGCAAACTGTTGTTAAATATCCAGCTATTAGAAATCTAGTTTCTCGTGAATTGGCAAGAGTTGTTTCTAGTTATTTTAGACAAGCTGCTACAGGTAAAACTGCAATTGAATTTCAAGAGGGAAGAGCTAGTTGTCAAGAGGAAGCAGAAATATATATCAACGCTCGTCTGGCAGAAAATGGTGTTGAAGGATGTGGCACTGTTATTGATGAAGTTAATTTACCCAAAGAATTAGATGAACATAGACAAAGATTAGAGAAACAAAAGCAAGAGAAAAAGGAAGCTCAAGCAAAAATTGAAGCGGAAAAAAAACTTCAAGAACTTGTTAAGGCACAAAAAGATAGAGAAGAAATTATATTAGTAGGAGATGCTAAAATCAAATCTACAGTTTCTCAAATCAATGCTCAAACTAAAGCACAGAACGAACGATTAGAGTTAGAAACATATCAGAAAGAGCTAGATATTAGAGCCGCTCAAGAAAAAACAATTAGTCAAATAAAGCTTGATGATCTTCGTGCCAGAATTGCTGCTCTTAGTCCCGAACTTTATGCTCAAATAGAAACACAAAGAAAATGGGCAGATGCACTGACTCAAGCGAAAATTACTTTGCCTCAAATTATGGTAACTGGTGGTAATAATAATGGTTCAGGAGATTCTGCATCAAATTTATTGAATTTATTACAAATAGAACATTTAACTGGACTTGCCAGTCACCTTCAGCTTAACCAAGGAACATCCACACCGCTACTTTCCAAACCAGAAACAAAAAATTCCCTTCCCCCAAACCCAGAACAGAAAAGTTTACCAGCAAATTCTGCTGAACTTAAGATTCCAGTTGTTCTAGTAGTAGATACATCTACTTCTATGTCTGGTGAACGTATTGATTCCTTAAATGCTGGAATTGCTGCTTTTAAAAAAGAATTTGAACCGAGTAGCAAAATATCCCAATCTGTGGAATTAGCCATCGTAACTTCTAATAGTAATGGGCAAGGAATTCAAAATTTTGTGAATATGGATAAATTTGTCCTATCTCCTCTCAAAGCTGAAGGAGAAACTATGATGGGCAAAGGAATTAATTTAGCATTACAAGAAATAGAAAATTATCAGGACTCTCAAAAACCTTGGTTATTTTATATTATAGGTATCCCTCCAACTGACAACAATTGGCAAAAATCAGCGGAACGTGCATGGGAAAGTGCAAAGGCAAATAAACTCAATTTTTTTGTAGTAACTGTTAAGGGAGTAGAGATGATTAACCTCACAGAAATTACTTCTTCACAAACGCAATCCAAGTCGCTCAATGGTTTCCCTGAATTATTCCGCTCGATTGCTGAAAATCTCAAAAAAAGTTTCCAGGAGTGAAAAAGGAAGTCCTGCTATTTCAATTTTCCCTATTACAGAATGGGCAAAAGATAAGGATTGATTTTTAGACATTATTTTCTAGGGGAGAATAGCCATTCACCCCTACTTTGGTCTACCAAAATGAAAACCGTTGTAATATTATTATCTTCCCTGAAGAGAATTTATAGATCAAGATGAGCGATCGCCACACATCTTTCCCAAAATTCACCCAAAAACACCATATATAGTAGTCAAAAACTATAACGTTGCAGATACACAGCGTTTAGCCTTCCGATTTTTTTGTTTTGCCCGCTGCTGAACCACTTCCGGAGGCGGACCATAATCTCCATCACTGAAATACACTCGCTCTACTCTATTTCCCGGTTCTACTTCAATCCAGAGCCGGGCACCTCCAGCTTGACTTGTATTTGGTTGATGGGGTCGATAGACTATTTGACAAGGCCCATGAATTTTTACAGCGTGGCAATAATCTTTTTTACTTCCTACTTTTACGGCGACTGCTGTATGAGAGGTTCCATGGTCTCGGTTATAGTCTATAGTCTTTCGCAAAACATGAATAAAAGTATTGCCTGTGCGTTGATTTTTATTCCAAGTGGGTTCTGGACCTCGACGACCAGGTGTAATTTCTGGCATTCCTCTATGATTTAGGGGAATCCGCCAAAGTCTTTTGACTTTTTTCGCACCAATAACACGACCAGTATTTAGTAGAAATCGCAATCTACCTGTAGAGATATTTAGAAGAAAAGCTGCTTCAGTTGTACTCACTAATGAGACAGTCATAACTATAACGTTGTAGTTTTGAATAATTTACATGAAAAGGAAAATTTATAATTTTTTTTCAAAAAAGTAATTTTATTTTAAGAGGTTAATTAAGTTAACAGATAAAAATGTAGTCTAAAATTAGACAACATTATTATTGTAAAAAATTCAACTTCCTAAGAATCTATAAATCTATGATAATTGGTAGCCATTATTCAGCAGAAACAAATAAATGCCAATTTACTGTTTGGGCACCTCTACGAGAAAAGTTAGCTGTACATATTGTACATCCTCAAGAAAAATTAATAGGTTTGCAAAAAAATGAATGGGGATATTGGCAAGGAGAAGCAAAAGACATTGACCCAGAAACTCTCTATTTTTACCAACTAGATGGAGAAACTGACCGACCAGACCCAGCTTCTAACTGGCAACCTCAAGGAGTACATGGTCCCTCAAAAATAGTAGACCATCAAAAATTTACCTGGAATGATAGTTCTTGGCAAGGTATCCCCTTGGCAGAAATGATTATCTATGAACTTCATGTCGGTACTTTTACCCCCGAAGGAACTTTTGCGGCAATTATTCCCAGGTTGCCAGAATTAAAAGATTTAGGGATAAACGTTATAGAAATTATGCCAGTTGCCCAATTTCCTGGCGATCGCAACTGGGGCTACGATGGAGTTTATCTATATGGTGTCCAAGATTCTTATGGTGGGCCGGATGGTCTAAAGGAACTTGTTAATGCTTGTCATCAAATGGGCATTTCTGTAATTTTGGATGTTGTTTATAATCATTTTGGTCCAGAAGGAAATTATCTCTGGGATTATGGTCCTTATTTTACGGATAAATATCATACTCCTTGGGGTAATGCTGTTAATTTTGATGACGCATATAGTAATGAAGTCCGTAATTTTTTTATTGAAAATACTTTGTATTGGTTAGATAAATATCATATTGATGGTTTACGTTTGGATGCTGTTCATGCCATTTATGATATGAGTGCTGAACCTTTTTTACAACAGTTAGCTGACCGAGTAGAAGAGTTTAGTAAAAATGGTAGTTGGAAACGTTATTTAATTGCGGAAAGTGACTTGAATGATGTGCGAGTTTTACGTTCAAAAGAAAATGGAGGTTTTGGTCACGATGCTCAATGGTGTGATGATTTTCATCACTCTTTACATAGTCTTTTAACAGGAGAAAGTTCTGGATATTATTCTGATTTTAAGAGTATAGAATCTCTGAAAAAGTCTTACAAAGAAGGATATGTTTATACTGGAGAATATTCACCTCATCGCCAGAGAAATCATGGTAATTCGACTCAGGGTTTTGCGGGAGAAAAGTTTGTAGTTTGTATTCAAAATCACGACCAAATAGGTAATAGATTAATTGGAGAAAGATTATCAGCTTTAGTAAATTTTGAAGGATTAAAATTAGCAGCAGGAGCAGTTTTAATTTCTCCATTTGTACCAATGTTATTTATGGGAGAAGAGTATGGAGAAGAAAATCCTTTTTTGTATTTTGTTAGTCATGGAGATCCTAACTTAGTTGAAGCAGTCAGAAAAGGAAGGGCAGAAGAATTTAAGTCTTTCAATTGGTCTGGAGAAGTACCCGATCCTCAAGGAGAGAAAGTATTTATGGATTCTAAATTAAATTGGGAAAAATCTAGGGAAGGTAAATATGGAGTTTTACGTTCTTTTTATAAAAGGTTAATTGAACTACGGAAAAACAATCCAGTATTAGCTCAACTTGATACCTCTCAAATAGAAGTACAAAGTTTGGCAGATAAAAATGTCTTATTGCTTCACAGGTGGGGAGAAAAAAGTAGTGTATTGAGTCTGATGAATTTTGAAAAGCATTCTGTCACATTTGAACCTCAACTGCCCACAGGAAATTGGCAAAAGATGATTAATTCCTCAGATCGAGAATGGATGGGAGAAGGTGCTGTTTTACCTGAAAAATTATTATTATCTGGACAAACCGTGACAATTAATCCTTTAAGCTTTGCTCTTTATGAGACTCGATCAGAGTATTCCCCAGAGAATATACATTAGACTTCTCCGGAAAAGAGGGAGTAGGGAGTAGGGGGAAAGAATTGATGATTTTTGCGTGATAATTGATTTGATTTTTGATTATCGTAGATGTCTATTTTTAATTCTCCATTTTAGCTAAATCCTCGAGAAGCCTCGCGCCATAATCTCTGATTTGGCGACCAGATGAATCGGCGGTAAATTAATGGGGTGAGTACGCCCCATTAATCTACAAATATTGCTTTTTGCTCAAGACTTCGATTGTTGATGTTATCATAACAATGATCGAATTAATGTTGATAGTAATGCGGACGGCTTATCAGTACAGATTAAAGCCTAATAATGAACTTGTGTCTACCATAGAACTATGGCTGGACTTGTTGCGTCGGCAGTACAACTATCGATTGGGTGAGCTGTTTTCGTGGTGGTCAGAAAATCGCTGTCCGGTTAATGCTTGCCCTTTAATAACGCCAATTCCTCAACTAAGAAATAACCCGGATTATTATTCGTAAGAATTAAGATTTAGTCAATACTAAAGATAAATTTCGGGAGTACAAACTAATTCATTGTCTATTGTTGAGTCTTAATTTAATATAATACTTAAAAACTAATGATAAATTTCCCAAAAAACGTTTTTTCTGAGTCTTTTCCAATTTTTCAAAAATTACCTCCTTCCATGACTTCCATAAGGGAAAGAAAAGTTCTTAAGTATTTCGCTCGTTGCCTTTACTCTGGTACGGGAGAAATAGTCGATCTTGGTTCAGGAGTAGCAGGAACAGTATATCCCTTTGCTTTGGGATTATCAAAAAATCAACAAGTATTAGAGAAAAATTCTAGAATTTATGCCTATGATGCTTTTACAACTCCAAAACAAAAAGTTGCAGCTAGAGGAGGAGAAATTTATTTCCAAAATACTAGAGGATCTCAAAAACAAGACTCCTACTTACACATATTTCAAAAAAACTGTAAGACTTTGATTGACTATGTTAATGTTTGTGATGGAGATATTACTACATTGTCATGGCGACATAAACCCATTGAAATTATTCACATTGATATAGCCAAAAAATTAAAAGTATGGCAACACATTGTCAAAGAATTTTTTCCTGATTTTTGTGTCAATCAAACTATTGTTATTAATCAAGATTTTTCTAGATCGAGACTTCCTTGGTTAATTTATTCTACTGGTATAATTCTGCCCTATATTGAACTTTTCGACCATGTGATTGATGGTGTTACATATTTTAAAATAGTTCAAGAAATACCATCAGTTCTTCTTAGTAAACTCGCAGAAGATGATTTTAGTATTGCTGAGAAGATAGATGCAGTTAATAAAATTACTGAGGTACTTGATGATTGTATTTTTGTAGGTAATGTTAACAAGGATTTAATGAAAGGACTTATGGAGCTTGCCATTGCTTACATTTACTATTATTTTGGCAGCAAACAAACATCTTCTACCTTGGCAGAAGCACTAAAGAATAATCATGCTCTTGTCAGGCATTGCTCGGGATTCTTTCGGGAATTAGGGGTTTCTCTTCATTGAAGCTTAACTACTATCAATTTTTAATTATATTTGGGCTACATGAAGAATAAATATAGCAATTCCCATACTCGTGAGGTACACAATATTTTGGCTTTGGTAAGTAGGAAATAAGAGGATTATGAAGAACTGTACTTCATAACTGTGGGAATTGCTATATAAAGTTTAATATCTCAAAAAAATTTATCTGTTAAACGTGAAATTTTGAACTTTTAACGTAAGCATTAAGCAGTCAGCCAGCCTCCTATGGTCGGAACTGCGGACTTCAGCTATTTGTTATTAACTCATCATCATACTAGAGGGGCTAGAGGGGAATTATCCACCAAGGAGAATTAAAATTAATTAATGAAATTGGCTATAACCTAACCTCAATTCTTGCTTGAATATGTTCAAAAGTTAATTGTTGTTTGTGGCGGAGCATGACCTAGTAAATGCTTACCTTTTAACAACTAATTAATCAACACTTATAGCAGTTTTCATGTTTCATAGAATACAGAGATTTTAGCTAAAAGGCAGTGGGAGCTGAAGCAATGCAAGTCAACATGAGTGAAAACTGCTATAATTATATCTATTTAACTATGCGAATTCCCATTACGACATTTATAGAATTTAATCTACTTATAGTTTTGACTTTGGAAGTAGATAAAGTCGTAGTTTCATATTTAGTTAGCCAAACTAGAAAATTTTCATATTTATGCTTTTCCTAAATGTTTGAAAAACAGATATTTATCTGTTAAATGTGAAATTATTAACTTTTAACAGTCAATTAATAATCACTTAATTATCTATTCTTAACTATGCGAATTCCCATTACGACTTATAGAATTCAATTTACTCCTAATTTCGGCTTTGATTCAGCTAAAGTTATAGTTCCATATTTAGCTGAACTAGGAATTTCTGATATTTATGCTTCTCCTATATTTAAAGCAAAAACAGGTAGTAGTCATGGATATGATGTAGTCAATCCTAATATACTTAATCCTGAATTAGGAGGCAAAGAAAAATTTACTGAACTAGCCGCAGAAATCAAAAGTAATGAAATGGGATGGCTACAAGATATTGTGCCTAATCACATGGCATTTGGCAGTCAAAATCATATTCTAGTTGATGTTTTAGAAAATGGTTTTGACTCTCAATATCGTGACTATTTTGATATTGATTGGAATCATCCTTATGAAGGTATTCGAGGCAGGGTTTTAGCACCTTTTTTGGGTAAATTTTATGGAGACTGTCTAGAAAATGGAGAGTTAAAACTTAATTATGGTCAAAATGGATTAACTGTTAACTATTATGACCATAAGTTTCCCATTAGAATTGATTCTTATACTCAAGTTTTAACCTACAATATCGGCAAATTAAGAAATAAATTAGGCAGAAAAAATCAGGATTTTGTTAAATTACAGGGAGTTCTCTATAGTTTAAAATATATTCCTTCTGGAGCGGAGGGGAGAGAAAGGTATGACCAAATTAGCTTCATCAAAGGGATGTTGTGGGAATTATGGAATGAAAATCTACATATTAAAGAATTCATTGAAGAAAATATAGAGACTTTTAACGGGGTTCCGGGAAAGCCAGAAAGTTTTGACTTATTAGATAAATTATTATCCGAGCAATACTTTCGCTTATCTTTCTGGAAAGTGGGTAATGAAGAGTTAAACTACCGACGATTTTTTACAGTAAATGATTTAATTTCAGTCAGAGTAGAAGATGAGCAAGTATTTAATACTACCCACGATTTAATTTTAGAAATGTTAAAACAGGAAAAATTTACAGGTCTCAGAATCGATCATATTGATGGACTGTACAATCCTGCTCAGTATTTAAACAGAATAAGAGAAAAAGCAAATGCTCCTTATATAGTTGTCGAAAAAATTCTTGAACCCAGGGAAGATTTACCTGTTAATTGGCCTGTTCAAGGAACTACAGGTTACGATTTTTTAAACTATGTTAATGGTATTTTTTGTGACCATTTTAACGAAGAAGAATTCGACCAAATTTATTCTCGGTTTATTAAAGGTACTTCTAACTATGGGCAGCTAGCTGATGAAAATCAAAGGCTGATTATTAACAAACATTTAGCTGGAGATATTGATAATTTAGCTCACTTACTTAAAGATATTTCTAGTAAATATCGATATGCCAGTGATTTTACTATTTTTGGTTTGAAAGCTGCTTTAGTAGAAGTTATGTCAGTATTTCCAGTGTACCGGACTTATGTTAGTAAAGAAGGAGTTAGTAAGGCAGACCGAGAATGTATTCAGAGAGTAATTGCTAAAACGAAAGAGAAAATTCCTTTCTTTATCAATGAACTTTTGAATGAATTGAGTTTTATTGAGAAGTTTTTGTTGTTAGAATTTGATGAGCATTTAAACCAGGAAGATAAAGATAAATGGCTACATTTTGTGATGCGGTTACAACAATTTACCGGACCTTTAATGGCAAAGGGTGTAGAAGATACTGTTTTATATATTTATAATCGACTTATTTCTCTCAATGAAGTTGGTTCAACTCCCAGTAAATTTGGAGTTTCAGTTGAAGATTTTCATGGATTTAATCAACATCGTATTGCGTATTGGCCTCATACTATGAGTGGAACTTCTACTCATGATACAAAACGTGGGGAAGATGTCAGAACGCGAATTAATGTACTATCAGAAATTCCTGAAGAATGGGAAAGTTATCTACAGAAATGGCAGGAAATTAATGCTCCTAAAAAAGATTGTGTAGGAGGTTTAGATGTTCCTGCGCCTAATGATGAATACTTTTTATATCAGACTTTGTTAGGTGCTTTTCCTGTTGATGAAAGTGAATATTCAACTTTTGTCGAAAGGATTAAAGAATATATTATTAAAGCAATTCGAGAAGCAAAAGTTAATACAGGTTGGTTAAGACCGGATGATGATTACGAAAGCTCATTTATTAAGTTTGTAGAACATTTACTTAATAAATCAGAAGATAATGAATTTTTACCAGCTTTCCGACCTCTACAACGTAAGATTCAATATTACGGTGTTTTTAATTCTTTATCTCAGGCTTTTTTGAAACTTACTTCTCCTGGAGTTCCTGATATTTATCAAGGTACAGAATTGTGGGATTTGAGCCTTGTTGACCCTGATAACCGTCGTTCAGTTGATTTTGAAAAAAGAGCAGAGTTTCTGAAGGAAATTAAGACAAAAATAGAGTCCGATATTTTAGGATTGATTGAAGAACTTTTGCAAACTCCAGAGACTGGTAAGATTAAAATGTTTTTAATTTACCAAGCTTTGCAGGCACGCCGAGAATATTTGGATTTATTTCAAAGAGGAGATTACCAAAAGTTAATTGTTATGGGTAGTTTGAAAAATCATATAGTTGCTTTCTCGAGAAAATGGGGAGATAGTACAGCGATTATTATAGCTCCCAGATTATTAACTAAATTGGTTAATGAAGGAGAAAATCCTTTAGGAGAACAAGTATGGCGTGAGACTCGAATCTGTTTACCTTCAGGTTCTTCTTTAGTGTGGAAAAATGCAATTACTCAACAACAACTAAAAGGAGAACGAGAAGATACTTTATGGATTAGAGATGTATTGACTCATTTCCCTGTGGCATTATTAATTAATGAGCAGGGTGAAACAAATAATGATTCAGAATTAATAGTAGATTCTCAAAATTAAGTATACTTTGATTTTGAATTTTGAGATTTTTTCAACTTAAAATTTAGCCCGCCAGAAAACTTTCAGAAGGCGGGATTATTTTTCACTAATTCAGGGAGTAGTGGACTGTTTCACCTTAAATGTTGCTTGAGGAAAATGCTGGAATCTATCTAGAGCAAGAATTTAGTCCGAAAAGCTAATGCACTATTTTAGTTGAAACAGTCCAGTAGGGAATAGTAGGGACGTTGCATGCAACGTCCCTACATAGCAGGATGAAATAATTGATAATTAGGGTTTGCTTATGGAAAGTCTTTGAGTAGGGGTAGGAGACAGGAGACAAGAGACAACCCACCCCTAGCCTCTCCCCCTCCCAACCCACCCCTAGCCCCTCCCCCTCCCAACCCACCCCTAGCCCCTCCCCCTCCCAACCCACCCCTAGCCCCTCCCCCTCCCAACCCACCCCTAGCCCCTCCCAGGAGGGGAGGGGAGAAATTGGAATGAGCGAGGAGGTAGGAGTAAGAATTGTAAGAGTGATTTTTATGCCCAAATCTTGACCAAAATCCGCTCCTAAATTGAACCATTACCACTTAAAACCTCGCACTTTTTGATACTTAAAAAGGCACTTACCTCTATCTATAAAGACTTTTAGATTTAATCAGCAAGCCCTAATTAATATAGCGTTGTGCGCAGGCAACAGCTCCGGAAAGCAAAAGCTCCGGAAGGGGGAATAAATTGCCGATAATATAAGACTTTTAGCTATTTGGCCCCTCCTGCAATTTGTAAATATACCAGCGCTCATTGCTATCATTAATCGAATTTAGGTTTAAATCAACTCCATTTTAGGAGAAAAAGAAATAAGATTTCCTCATGCCTTTCAATCCTCTCGGTTTTAACCAGAGGTAACTATCCATTATCAATTAATGAATCATAAATAAGGTTAGCTTTTCACCTTTTTCTTAACTGCGGAATGTTGCGCAAAGATAATTTTGAATTCTCCTTCTAAAGATAATAAGTTTTAATAACTCATAACTTCTTTTATTTGGAATAGCGAGTATCAGCAGTAATCTTTTCCTGTTTATTCAATAACCGCTCACAAATGCCTAATAAATAGGATCTATTATTGATGGGCGATCGCGGCAATGGCTTTTCATTATCAGGCCAACTAGGTAAATCGAAACATGGACAACAATCTGGGGGCATTCCTTTGACACGAGATGGGATAGGCATTAAACAACGGGCACAATTACTAATGTCCCATTCTGGAGATAATAATTCTGTAATTGTTTGATGTGTCCCCTCTAAAAAACAATCTCCTGATTCAGAAGATAAAATTTGTTGCCAGCATGATTCAAAATCTTGACTGTAGCGATCGCCTAAAAGTACAGCTTGAGGTTTTATAGCTACTTTACCATTCCTGATTAATACTTTCTTGCCTAACTGAAACCAATAGGCAATATATTGTTTGACTTGATTGTGAGATGCCATAACTTTTAGCTCCGATATTTTCCGTTTAATTGAACTTCAAAGCTAATAAATAGCCTCATTTATCAATGGATAATTGATAATTGATAATTGATAATTGCTTAATTTGGTCTAAGACCTCTTCAAAAATGCAAGAAAATCAAAAGAAAATATTTTCCTTAAGTTCAATCCTCTTCTTTCAAGGAGAAGTAATTATCCATTATTCATTGTTCATTATCAATTTTTGAACTACCTTCATTCTAACTTTTCCATTCTCAACATTGGGGAGTAAACCTAATATTTTATTTCTTTAGAATAAATTAAGAATTAAATGTTCAAAGGTGTGCCTAAAACACTAAGATTCAAAACATGACCTCCTGTAACCAGATAAACAGACTGAGAAATTACTCCAACTCTACGAATCAGATGACCAAGGCGATCGCGAAATAGCCGTCCGATCGGAAATGAAGGAACTACTCCCCAACCTGTTTCTTCACCCACTAAAATCACATCGCCACTAGCTTTTAATAAAGCTTCAATTAAAACTTCTAAAGTTTCATTCCAAGCTGTTTCATCTTGTGACAAAATATTAGCCAACCAAGTACCTAAAGAATCTACCAAAATACAGCAGTCTTCATGTGCATAAGTAGTCAAAGTTTCTGATAGTTCCACGGGTATTTCTAAGGTAGTCCAATCACGAGGGCGACGGTTTTGATGTTGTTCGATTCGAGTTTGCCACTCTAGATCTTTACCATCAACTTGAGAGGTAGCTATATAAATTACTTGTTTGTGAGAACTCATAGCTAAATTTTCAGCCCACTCACTTTTCCCAGAGCGAGCAGGGCCTGTGACCAAAATTATTTTCTTAGAAGTGACTTGAGGAGAATTCATGGGAATGCAATGGTAATGCAAAAAGATTATCCAGTGTAAACTGAAAATAAAGGATAGTAAATTAGTAAATAGTAAATTCGGCCAAAATCTCGGAAAACTCCAATACTAAAAATAGTAACAATCAACTATGGCCCAAATATCTGCTATTATCTGTACTCATAATCGGGACAATTACTTAGGAGCTGCAATAGATAGCCTGCTTGGACAGGATTTTCCTGGTAGCTTTGAAGTAGTAGTAGTAGACAATGCTTCAACCGACCGCACCCGCGAAGTAGTAGAAGCAAGATATCCTCGTCCCAATCTGAAATATGTCTATGAACCAGTCACAGGATTATCTGTGGCCAGAAATACAGGAGCAAAAGCAGCCAGTGCGGAAATTTTAGCTTATCTTGATGATGATGCTGTTGCTAGTTCCCAATGGTTAAGGGTATTACAAGCAGCTTTTCAAAGTAATGAAAAACTAGCGATCGCTGGTGGTAAAGTTACTTTGATTTGGCCAGAAGGAATTAGCCCCCCTAAATGGCTTTCTCCAGAATTATCAGGAAACCTCGGTTACTATGACCTTGGTGATTCTGTAGTTTATATTAATCAGCCTGGTTTAACTCCTAGAGGTTTAAATTATTCCATTCGTCGTACATTTCTTGAACAAATTGATGGCTTTGATACTAATTTAGGTCGAGTGGGCAAAAAGCTATTATCTAATGAAGAATTGCATACCACAGAATTAGCAATCAAGCAAGGTTGGCAAGTAGCTTATTTACCTGAAGCTTTGGTTGCTCATAATGTAGCTCCTGAAAGGGTTAGACCTGCCTGGTTTATTGAAAGAGGTTGGTGGCAAGGCATTAGCGAATGTTATCGTGAACAACTAGCTGGTCAGGCAGGTCTTAGACAAATAAGAAAGGGGAGCGATAGAATGATTAGGGGTGTGTACAAGTCTCTAAAAAATATAGGAGACCCGGCAAAACGTTTTGATAATTTTGTCTATGCTTATGCTCAAATAGGCTATCTAGGTGCAGCTATTCAAGGCATGATATCTACGAAGTAGGTTTTAGGTTTTAGGTTTTAGGTTTTAGGCTGTGGGTAGTAGTTGGTAGGTTGTAGGTTGTAGGTTATAGGTTATAGGTGGTAGGTTTTAGGTAAAAAAAGTTGATCGCCCTGCCGAAATGCTAATCTAAGGCCACTCAATATCAAATCCTATTTACCTAAAAATAACCCAAGGCAACTCAATATAAAACCCCTAGTGCCTTCAAAATATAGCGATAATAAAATAAGGTAAATCCCGTTTACAAAATTCTTAACTATGACATCATCTAAGGTACCAGTTTCAGTTCTCATCCCGGCTAAGAATGAAGAAAAAAATTTACCCGCTTGTCTAGATAGTGTCGCAAGAGCAGATGAGATATTTGTGGTAGATTCTCAAAGCAGCGATCGCTCTGGGGAAATAGTAGAAAGTTATGGAGCAAATTTAGTACAATTCCATTTTAATGGTCAATGGCCAAAAAAGAAAAATTGGTCTTTAGAAAATTTGCCATTTCGGAATGAGTGGGTACTTATTGTTGATTGTGACGAACGTATTACTCCGGAACAATGGGATGAAATTGCTGTAGCTATTCAAGACCAAAATTACAATGGTTACTACCTTAATAGACGAGTATTTTTTCTAGGTAAATGGATTCGTTATGGCGGTAAATATCCTGATTGGAATCTGCGTTTATTTAAGCATAAAGAAGGTCGCTACGAGAATTTAGGAACTGAGGGAGTGCCCAATACGGGTGATAATGAGGTGCATGAACATGTTGTTTTAAATGGAAAGGTAGGCTATCTGAAAAATGATATGCTTCACGAAGATTTTCGTGATTTATTTCACTGGTTGGAAAGACATAATCGTTATTCTAATTGGGAGGCGCGAGTACATTACAATATACTGACTGGTCAGGATGATGATGGAACTATTGGTGCAAGTTTATTTGGGGATGCGGTACAGCGTAAACGTTTTCTGAAGAAGATATGGGTAAGATTACCGTTTAAACCGATGTTGAGGTTTATTTTATTTTACTTTATTCAATTAGGGTTTTTGGATGGTAAGGCAGGATATATTTATGGTAGGTTACTGAGTCAATATGAGTATCAAATAGGTGTTAAACTTTACGAACTTAAAGATTGTGGTGGTCAGCTAAATACTGTTCAGAAAATAGAAAAAACTGCTACACCTCAGCCAGTTGCTCAGGTAGATTCAGCAAGTAGTAGTTAGGAGTAAGGCTAAGTTCAACAATTAATAATTAATAATTAACAATTACCTCTCCTTGAAAAGAAGAGGATTGAAGCGGTAGGGAAAATTTTTTCTTTTCTCTTGGTCTGATGGATATGGCGCAGGTTTCGGAGCCATCCTTCCACCGCTTTTCTCCTTTAAAGGAGAGGCTTTAAGCCTTAATTATTCGGTAAGCAAAATATCTAAAATATTTACAGAGATGAAAACTGAGGGTCATTTCAGTTATCAGTTATGAGTAAAAGTATCAAAGAAGCGGTCGGAAAAACTTACGAAAAACTTGATTTTATTGCTGATGATTAGGATGGACAAATAACTCTAAATCTATATTCATACTTGGTAAGCATTTCCTACGGAATGCTGCGCAAACAGCTATGAGCTGTCAGCTATCAGCAACAAGAATGTCTCCTTAAGGACAGTGTTTAAATTAACAACTGACTTTAAGGGCAAGGGAAGTAACTTTTGTAGTAAGACAATTAATAAAGCTTTTATCCTAAACTAAAAGCAATAGCTGATAGCTGATGGCTGACTGCTGAATGCTTACCATACTTGACCTGATAGTTAGAATCAGTAATGCCAAAAATTTAGCTAATTAATCTGAAATTCGCCGAACATTTAAGGGAGATAGAAAAAGGAAAGTTAACCTATTTTCTACTTCCCTATTTTGATTTTTATAGCATTAACTATCTGTAGCATTTCTCAAGTTACTAATGCCAAAAATTTAGCTAATTAATCTGAAATTTGCCGAACATTTAAGGGAGGTAGAAAAAGGAAAGTTAACCTATTTTCTACTTCCCTATTTTGATTTTTATAGCATTAACTAGCTGTAGCATTTCTCAAGTTACTGAGGTACAGTGATTTTTTTTATTTTCTATTCCCTACTCCCTACTCCCTAAAACAAACGAATTTTGTATCTCATTAGTATGGGAATTGCCATATCAGCATTTCAGCATTTCCGGACTGAAACGCTTTTTAACGATTCTAGGTATTAAGCGAAGATATCTTATTCCTAATTTCCTTACCGAATTATTAATTATTAATAATTAATAATTAAATAATTCGCGCCTTGAAGCCTCCCCTTTTAAGGGGAAAAAAGCGGTCGTTAGCGTTTGCGATAGCATTCCGTAAGGAAAGCTTCCCGTAGGGTGAGATGGCTCCGAAACCTGCGCCATATCCAATCGACCAAGAGAAGAAATAATATTTCCTTATATTCAATTCCGTAACGGTTTTAACCTTCTTGTAATTATCAATTATCCATTATCAATTATCAATTAATGAATCCCTATTCCCTACTCTCAAAAAGATGTAGCAAAACTTTTTAGATTTGGTATAAAGTTATTTTCGACTATCAAATAAGACTAAAATATTGACTAATACCAATTTGAAAAAAGAATGTTACAAAAAGGTAGATATTGATCGGATATGCTTAAAAATAACTGCTTCAGTTCATTTTAGATAGTTATTTCTATCATTTCCCCCTTTTTTTCCATATTTACCCCTTCTTCCCTCTTCCTTCTTTCTTGCTTCTACCATTTGTAGCAAACATTTATCAATTTGGTATAAGAGAATAGCAGAAAATAAATTATCCCAATTTTTGTACTTAGATAGTTAACTAGCTACTATCTACTCCCTTACTTTTTCAATTCCTTCCCTACTCCCTACTCTCTACTCCCTTACCTTCATAGCTAATGGGATAATTTTTTATTTGGAAGTCCCTAAAATATAGTTAGCATTTCTGTAGGGGTTTGGTCTCTAAACTCCTACTTTTACTGTGGCAGTATTCTATATTTAATATTTTGTTGATAAATGGTCTCTGATAATTTTTATTCTATTATAATATTCTTGAAATATTTACCAAAAATACAGATTTATGGAATTTAACTACTATTTACAAGAATTAGAAAAGAATCTGGAAAAAGGTAGTGAACGTACTCATTATCCTGCTTTAAAAAATCTGATTGAGGGTGAAATGTTGGGAATTAATGCCAATATTGAAGAAACTGGAAATCAAGCTGGTATCCCAGATTTTACAGTTAGGAAAAATCATAACTTACTTGGCTATATTGAAGCTAAAAAAATTGGTGAAAATTTAGAAAAAATCGAATCAACTGACCAGTTAAAACGATATTTAGAATCTGCCGTAGGTGAAAATTTAATTTTAACTAATTACTTAGAGTTTCGTTGGTATAAAGAGGGTAAGTTAAAACTTGAAACCAGTCTAGGTAAAGTAAAAAATCACAGAATTATTGCTAATGATAATTCAGAAAAAACTGCTGAATTAATCCAATTATTTTTAAGCTATCAAGAGAAAGTTATTAATAACTATAATGATTTGGCTGAACAAATGGCTGATCAAACTAAAGTCATTCGTTATAGTCTGGAAGAAGCATTAAAAATTGAAAATGAAACGGGAGAGTTAACTGCACTTAAGCAAGTTTTCCAAGAATTGTTATTGCCAGATTTGGATAATAATAGTTTTGCGGATATGTATGCTCAAACTATAACTTATGGATTATTTACTGCCAGAGTTGGTCATGCTCAAAATCCGGGTAATTCTAATTTTAATCGTCAAACTGCAAGTATTTATATTAGTGATAAGATTCCTTTTTTACAGGGTTTGTTTAGTACGGTTATTGCCACAGATATTGTGAGTAAAATTAACTGGGCGATTGAAATTTTGATAGAACTTTTGGCTAAGGTTGATATTGGGAATATTCTAGAAAACTTTGGTCGGGAAACTAGAAAAAAAGACCCGGTTGTTCATTTTTATGAAACTTTTTTAGCTGCTTATGAAGTATCTTTGAGAAAAAGTCGAGGAGTTTATTATACTCCTGAACCTGTGGTGTCTTTTATTGTCAAAGCAGTTAATAATATTTTAGATAAATATTTTGATTTGGAATATGGTTTAGGTAGTCGAAAAGTAACAATTTTAGATCCTGCTACGGGTACTGGTACTTTTTTATATCGAACGATTAAACAAATCTATTTTAACTTTGAAAAATATGGTGCAAATCGCTGGAATGAGCTGTTAAGAGATGCACAAGTTTTAAAGCGGTTATATGGTTTTGAATTATTGATGACTCCTTATGCCATTGCTCATTTAAAGTTGGGATTATTATTGGAGATTTTGGGTTATCGTTTTGAGGAGAAGGAAAGATTAAATATTTTCTTGACTAATGCTTTGGATGAGGGAATAAAAAAGTCTAGTTTGTTATTGAGTGAATATATTTCTGAAGAAGCTAATCAAGCAGCAAAGGTTAAGGAGGAAAAGCCGATTTTTGTTGTGTTAGGAAATCCTCCTTATTTTGTGAGTTCACAAAATTTTAGTAAGCGGAAAAGACGATTAGAGGAGGATACTAAATATTTGGCAGATGTTAAATATAATGGTTTGACATGGGAGAAAATTTATAAAACAGGTAAAGCGGGAAAAGAGATAACAGAATTAACTTATATTGGTGAACTTTTAGAAAGATATAAAGGTAGGGTAAGGTTGGAGGGAGAAAAGAATATTCAACCTCTTGATGATGACTATATTAAATTTATTCGTTTTGCTCACGACCAAATAGAAAAAACTGGTCATGGAGTTATAGGTTTGATTACTAATCATTCTTATATTAATGGTTTAATTCATCGGGGGATGAGACAGGAGTTAATGAAATATTTTGATAGTCTTTATATTATGGATTTACATGGTAATTCTTTATTGAAAGAAACGACTCCAGATGGAGAGATTGATGAAAATGTTTTTGATATTCAACAAGGTGTGGCAATTTTAATTGCGGTTAGGGAAAAAAGTGAACCTGATGCTTTTTCGGTAGTTTATAAAAAGAGAGACGGGGTAAAGTTGCCTGCTGATGTTTTTTATTTTGATTTATGGGGAAAAAGGCAGGATAAATATCAATTTTTAGAGAGTGTAAATTTTCAGGATGTTGAGTGGATAAAGTTAAAACCTGCTCAACCTAATTTCTTTTTTTCGCCTAAAAATTTTGATTTGAGTGAAGAATATAATCAAGGATGGAGTGTGACAGATATTTTCCCAGTTAATTCTACAGGAATTAAAACTCACAGAGATAATTTTGTTATGGATTTTGATAGAGATGTACTGCTCAAAAGAATCCAGGATTTTCGGGATTTAACAATAACTGATGAACAACTATCTAATAGATATAACCTTAAAGATACTCCTAGCTGGAAAATTTCGGCTCAAAGAAAATTACTAGCTAATAACCTAAATTGGCAGACTTACTTAACCACTTGTTTATATCGTCCTTTCGATAAAAGATTCTATTACAATCATCAAGAGTTGGTTGATAGACCCAGGGGTGAAGTGATGGTACATTTACAATCAGAAAATCTAGCGTTAATTTTATGTCGTCAACAAAAAGAGGCAGGATTTAGACATTGTTTAGTGACTGAAAATATAGGAGATGGAAACTGTATTTCAATTCATTCAAGAGAAATAAGTTATTATTTCCCTCTCTACATCTACCCAGATACAGAAAGCGGACAAACAAATTTATTTGTGGAAAAAACATCCAACTTATCCTCAAAATTTTTAACTGCCATCCAAGAAAAACTAGGATATATCCCCACACCAGAAAATATATTTTATTACGCTTATGCCATATTCTATTCCCCTACTTATCGAGAAAGATATGCTGAATTTTTACAGATAGACTTTCCTCGTCTTCCCCTCACCAGCAATAATCGATTATTCCAAGAATTAACAACTAAAGGCGAGGCATTAGTTAATCTACATTTACTCAAAAATTTACCAGTTTTCCATCCAGAAGAAGAAAACATTATTAATTATCAAGGGGATGGTAAAAATCTAGTCAAAGAAATTAGATATGACCCGACAAATGAAAAAGTATGGATTAACAAAAATTGTTATTTCACAGGAGTCAGTCCAACAGTATGGGAATTTCAAATCGGTAGCTACCAAGTTTTAGATAAATGGCTTAAAGACAGAAAAAAAGCTAATCGAGAATTGTTGGATGAAGAGATTAATCAGTATCAAAAAATTATTGTTGCTTTGAGAGAAACCAGAAAATTAATGACAGAAATAGATGAAATTATTCCCAAGTTTCCCCTCAGATAGTCAGACAGTAAAACCGAGGATAAAAAATTCATTTATCTATCTATCTATAGTTGTCATCCTATCTACCTAGAGATGATCTAGGAAAATTTACCAAAACTCTCTCAACTTTTCCCAAATAACTATTTTCCTTTCCCACAACCGATGAGTGGGCAAAAATTATTATTACCACTAGATTGACCAGAAAATTCATCACAGAAATAGATGAAATTATTTCCAGCTTTCCCTTCAGATAGTCAGACAGTAAAACCGAGAGGGAAATTTTTCAAAACTCTCTCAACTTTTCCCAAATAACTATTTTCCTTTCCCACAACCGATGAGTGGGCAAAAATTATTATTACCACTAGATTGACCAGAAAATTCATCACAGAAATAGATGAAATTATTTCCAGCTTTCCCTTCAGATAGTCAGACAGTAAAACCGAGGATAAAAAATTCATTTATCTATCTATCTATAGTTTTCATCCTATCTACCTAGAGATGATCTCGGAAAATTTGCCAAAATTATCTCAACTTTTCCCAAGTAACTATTTTCTTTTCCCACAACCGATGAGTGGGCAAAAATTATTATTACCACTAGATTGACCAGAAAATTCATCACCTAGAGATAAGGTCGGAAAATTTACCAAAATTCTTTCAACTTTTCCCAAGTAAATATTTTTCTGTTTCACAACCGATGAGTGGGCAAAAATTATTATTACCACTAGATTGACCAGAAAATTCATCACCTAGAGATAAGGTCGGAAAATTTACCAAAATTCTTTCAACTTTTCCCAAGTAAATATTTTTCTGTTTCACAAACAATGAGTGGATAAAAATTATTATCGCCACTAGACAAACCAGAAAATTCATCACCTAGAGATAAGGTCGGAAAATTTACCAAAATTCTTTCAACTTTTCCCAAGTAAATATTTTTCTGTTTCACAAACAATGAGTGGGTAAAAATTATTATCGCCACTAGACAAACCAGAAAAGTTATCACAGAAATAGATGAAATTATTTCCAGCTTTTCCCTCAGATAGTCAGACAGTAAAACCGAGGATAAAAAATTCATTTATCTATGTATATATAGTTGTCATCCCATCTACCTAGATATGAGGTATAAAAATTTATCAAAATTCTCTCAATATTCCCTAATAACTATTTGCCTATTCCACAACCGATGAGTGGGTAAAAATTATTATCGCCACTAGACAAACCAGAAGAGTTATAACAGAAATAGATGAAATTATTTCTAGCTTTCCCCTCAGATAGTCAGACAGTAAAACCGAGAGGGAAATTTTTCAAAACTCTCTCAACTTTTCCCAAGTAACTATTGTCCTTTCCCACAACCGATGAGTGGGCAAAAATTATTATTACCACTAGATTAACCAGAAAAGTTATCACAGAAATAGATGAAATTATTTCTAGCTTTCCCCTCAGATAGTCAGACAGTAAAACCGAGGATAAAAAATTCATTTATCTATGTATATATAGTTGTCATCCCATCTACCTAGATATGAGGTATAAAAATTTATCAAAATTCTCTCAATATTCCCTAATAACTATTTGCCTAT
>JAAHGF010000008.1:329400-506987 GCA_010672585.1 Okeania sp. SIO1I7
GACAGTAAAACCGAGGATAAAAAATTCATTTATCTATGTATATATAGTTGTCATCCCATCTACCTAGATATGAGGTATAAAAATTTATCAAAATTCTCTCAATATTCCCTAATAACTATTTGCCTATCCCACAACCGATGAGTCGGCAAAAATTATTCTTGTCACCAGACAAACCAGAACAAAATATCTCAAATTATTCTGGAGGTTTACTCTTTTTCTGATTCAATTCATTAATCTATTCCAAAGTCAAAATAAATTAAATAAACCTTTGAAAATTAACTATTATATGTTAGCCTACTAATCAAGGTATTATAGGTTATCTATGTCAATTTTACTGTAAGTCTATAAAAGTCACTATTTTGGTAGTTTACATATCTAAATGCTATAAAATTATTAAATTAGAGTCAAGCCTAAAAAAAATTAACTGCCAATGACAAATAATCAACAAACAGAACCTTGGGTCGATCTTCGTAAATACAACCAATCTTGGTATGACCGAGGTAAACCGGGTTGGTTTGTACTGTTGTGGTGGTTAGTACAAGCAATAACTTTCCCACTAACTCCCCAACCTTTACACAGTTTGAGAAGGTTAATATTAAATCTCTTTGGAGCCAAAATTGGTCAGGGAGTTTTAATTCGCCCCACCGCCAGATTTACCTATCCTTGGAAAATAGCGATCGGCGATTATAGTTGGATTGGAGACGACGTAGTTTTGTACAGTCTTGACCATATAGAAATAGGTCAACATTGCGTTATTTCTCAGAAAAGTTACCTCTGTACTGGTAGCCATGATATGGAAGACCCTACATTTGGTTTACAAACAGCAAGTATTAATATTGGTAATGGTGCATGGGTTGCTACAGATTGTTTTGTTGGTCCTGGTGTTAATATTGGTGCTAATGCAGTTATTGGTGCTAGGAGTAGTGTTTTTAAAGATATGCCAGCAGGTCAGGTTTGTTTAGGAACACCTTGTCAACCTCGTTACCCAAGACAAATTAAACATTAGACATCTCCTCCGAAAGAGAGAGTAGGGGAGTATTCAACAATTAATAATTAATAATTAATAATTAATAATTAGGCTTTGCTGATTAAATCTCAATGCACTGGTAAATAAAGGTTTTGGCCTTTAGAACGTCGAAAAAAATGCGCCTGTTTCAATGCCAAACCCTCAAAAAGTTAGAATTTGGGGGTGACTATGGCAGAAAAATCAAAGAACAATTACTCCTGCTACTTTCTTTGTCTTCCCACCCTCCCCACAGTTTGCTTTTGAGCGCAAACCCTAATTAGGGTTTGCGCTCAAAAGTCTTATGGGTAAGGGTAGGAGACAGGAGACAACCCACCCCTAATATCATGTTCGGTTGAATACTTATAAATAACTGTTGTGAGAAGTCAGGAGTCAACCCACCCCTAACCCCTCCGGTGGAGGGGAAGTCAGTCCTCAGGAGGGAAGAAAGGAGGAATACATAGAAAATATTGGAGAAAAGCATTGATAATTTCAGTATTTCTTTGGTACTGTCGCTACCCGGAGTCCTTAAATTTTATTATAACTGACCCGTCCGAACATGATATAACCCCTCCGGTGGAGGGGAAGATAGGAGAAATGGGAATTGTAGAGGAGGTAGGAGGAAGAATAATCAAGTGATTATTCTGCCCAACTCTTGCCTAATATGCGCTCTTTTTTGAACCATTACGACCTAAAAGTTTGGACTTTTTTTCACTAAAAAATGCGCTCAACCTTTATATGTCAATGCTTTTAGATTTAATCAGCAAACCCTAATTAACAATTACCGAAAAATTCAGGTATAAAGCCTCTCCATTCATGGAGAAAAAAGAAAAAAAATCCTTTGATCCAATCCTCTTATTTATAATGAAGAGGTAATTCTAAATTCGCGCATTCTAAATTCTAAATTCTTGAACTCTCCTTGAAAAGAAGAGGATTGACCCGGAGCGTGAAAATTTTTTCTTGTTTCTCCTTTAAACCCACATTCCGCACCACAAAATGTAGCATAAAAATATAAGTCAAAAGTCAAAAGTAAGAAGAAAATTATAGTGGTCAATGGGAATCAACAATTTAGTAAGTATTTATGCTTAATATTTAACTGAGAATTTGGGCGTTGCTGAATGGTAATTATTTTTAGATTAAGTATTAACGCAAAACATAAGTTTTTCAATTTTACCTTTAGCTACTTACCATTACATTTCAGCAACGCCGAAAAATCACTCTGACAATTCTTACTCCTACCTCCTCGCTCATTCCCCGTTCCTCCTGTCTCCTGTCTCCGGTCTCCTGTCTCCTGTCTCCTACCCCAGCAAAAAGGCTTTATTCAGCAAACCCTAATTATTAATTGTTAATTATTAATTATTGAATCTACTCATTCATATTCTTGTAAGTTGCCACTGCAGAAGGGGAACTACGGTTCAAGTAACGGAATATCCAATACTTAAAAACAGCATCTAAAATAACTGGAAAAGTTGCAATAAACAAGAAGTTAAAATCTCTACTTTCTGCTAATCCAAAATGTTTAGCAACATTTTCCAAAATCACTTCCCAGCCATGAGGGGAGTGAAACCCCACAAACATATCTGTTAACAAAATCAGGATAAATGCCTTAGCACTATCGCTAAGACCATATATCACATCATCCATAAAAGATTTTAAAATCTCAACATCTCTTCTATTAGTAGAAATAATGCCAACAAAAGTAATCAAAGATATCAGGTCACAAAAAATATTTTTAACAGCATTATTACTTCTATTTTTATATTCTGATGCTATTTCTTGAGCTTTTTCTTCTACTTTATGCTCAATCAATTCTTCTCTTTCAAGTTTAGGTATTTCTGAAATTTCTGTTCCAGCTTCATATAATTCTGGGAATAATTCTGGTGCCTGGCCTAAATAAATTTGAAAATGAAGTTCTTCCTCATATTTACGCAACTCCATCAAAGCTTCTTCTTCCAAGTCGCGGTTAATAAAAATCTCTTCTTGTTGACTAGAAACTGGCAGAAAACGATCGACTAAGTAACCCACAAAAGTTATTTTTGATAACTGGTGAATTAGTAGAGGCACTAAAATCAATAACAAGATAAATCTAACCGAAGTAATAGTCTTAACTTTAGATTTTCTAAATTTTTTAATTACATCTTCTTCAGCTTCTGGGTCTAATTCTTTCTTGATTCTTTTGAAAGTACTTAATAACGAACGGGGTAAAAAGCTAGTTTCTGGTTTATCATTTTTCAGCACTTCTGTAGTATTTATAGAAGAATTAGATGATATATTATCAGTAGAATTATTAATATTATCTTGGCTAGATATTATCGCTAGAGAGGATGAAACATCAGGCACTTCTACAATTGAATTAGATTGTTGAACTGGAGATTTTGTTTGTTTACGATATCGACTAGCTACTTCATCAATAAACTCTAATTTTTCCAAAATAATTGATGGTCGGTCCTGAAATTCTTGCTGATAATATTTATTGAATTTATCCTCGCTATCGCCAAGCTTCTTTTTCTCAAAAATACCTACAACTGAAATACTGGTATTAAACTCAGCTAATCTAGTTTGAATAACTTTTAAAGACCGCTTCAATTCAGAATTAAAATAAGACTTAACACTATCACCATAACTAGCTGATGCTAAAGAAATCTTTTGACCTTCAAAATGTTTATCTTCAATCGCCTTAATCTTGAGAGCAGCATCATAAGCCATATCCAAAGCTCTTTCAGGAGTTTCTTGAAACCACTCGTTAGCACTCAGAACAGAGAGTTTAAATTGCTTCCAGGAGTAAATAGCCATATTGATTATTTTCTGATAAGTTAAATCAGCTCGCCACTATTTAGGGTTTGCTGAAAAAGTCTTATGGGTGAGGGTAGGAGACAGGAGACAACCAACCCGCAGGCCCCTGGAGAAATGGGTACGAGCGAGGAGGTAGGATTGATTAATTGATAATGGGTAATGGATAATTGATAATTGATAATTACCTCTGGTTAAAACAGTTACGGAATTGAATATCAGGAGATATTATTTCTTCTCTTGGTCGATTGGATCTGGTTAGGAAACCCATCCATCCCACCCTACGGGAAGCTCCGCTACGACCGCTTTTTTCCCCTTAAAAGGGGAGGCTTCAAGGCGCGAATTATTTAATTATTAATTATTAATTATTCGGTAAGAATTGTAAGAATGATTTTTCTGCCCAACTATGAGCCTAAAATACTAACTTTTTGATGGTTTTAGACGTGATACCAGGCACTTTTTTAGACCCCAAAAAGGCTAAAACCTTTCTCTGTAAATACTTTTAGATTTAATCAGCAAGCTCTATTTATTTATTAAATTTAGAACTGGCAATCTCAAGTTAGTAGTTTAAAGAGCGAGTAATGAACATTTGTATATTTGATAATAAGCAATTTCAACTGAAAAATAATATCTTTCTACCATTATCAATTTAGCTAGTATCTTAGCAGATTTTTGCTTTTTAATGTGAGCATAAATACGCTATTCACCTAAATCATAATTATGTCTATTTCTTCAAAAATATTTAATTAAATTTAGACAATATTCTCCAAGCGTTCAACTAACTGTTGTGCTTGTATAACCCCTTCTATCTGTTCTACTGGCTGACCATTTTTAAACAAAACCAAAGTTGGCAAAGCTTGAATGCTATACTTTGATGCCAACTGTGGATATTTATCTGTATCAATTTTAACTATCCGCAGTCGGTCTTTCATCTTTTGATTGACCTGTTCCAGAATAGGGGCCATCATTTGACAAGGGCCACACCAAGTAGCATAAAAATCCACCAGAACAGGCATTTCTGAATTAGCCAGTAATTCATCAAAACTATTAAACTGCTTTTTAATTGCCATCTTAAGAAAATATATATACTTATCAGGAAAGGCAGAGGGCAGGAGGCAGAAGGCAGAAGGGAATTTTAACTCCTGCCCTCTGCTCCCGCTGCCTTCGTTCATCTATAATTATTAGCTTAACTCAACAAGCCATAATCCCCTAAGTTAACGAAGTCATAAGTCAGAAGTCAGAAGTCAGAAGTCAGATAGGGGGGGAGCCGTCGAATTGGCGACGTACAGAAGTTGTTTTTGTAACAGAGATTTGAGCAAGCCTCCAAAAACATTTTGCCAATCAAGATGGGGTTTTAAACCCAATTATTTTGATAAATTAGTTTAAACCATATAGAAAAGGATTTGATGATGGAGGCATTACCCGAAACATTACAGCGTTTAAAAGGACAAGTAGCAATAATCACAGGTGCATCTAGAGGAATTGGTAGGGCAGCAGCTTTAGCATTAGCAATGGAAGGGGCAAATGTAGTTGTCAACTATGCTAACTCTAGTGGAGCGGCTGTGGAAGTAGTGGCAGAAATAGTTGCTGCGGGTGGCAATGGAATGGCACTTCAAGCAGATGTTTCTAAAGCTGAGGAGGTTGATACCCTTGTCAAAGAAGTGATGGAAAAATGGAGTCGCATTGATATTTTGGTTAATAATGCTGGTATTACCCGTGATACTTTGCTTTTGCGGATGAAACCCAATGACTGGCAGTCAGTAATAGACCTAAATTTGACGGGGGTTTTTCTCTGTACCCGTGCGGTTAGCAAAATTATGCTCAAACAAAAGAGAGGTCGTATTATTAATATTGCTTCAGTAACTGGGCAAATGGGTAATCCTGGTCAGTCTAATTATAGCGCAGCTAAAGCAGGGGTTATTGGTTTTACTAAAAGTGTAGCAAAAGAACTTGCTAATCGTGGCATTACAGCAAATGCAGTTGCCCCTGGGTTTATAGAGACTGATATGACTAAGGACTTGAAAAATTCTGAGGAAATTATCAAGTTTATTCCTCTGGGTCGTTATGGTACGCCAGAAGAAGTAGCGGGTATGATTAAGTTTTTAGCTGCTGATAGTGCGGCTAATTATATTACAGGTCAGGTGTTTAATGTGGATGGGGGGATGGTGATGGCTTAATTAGAGTTTTTTTGTAGGAGTCAGGAGTCAGGAGTCAGGAGTTCGAGAAATAGAATAGGGGTAACAGCGCTGCAACCCCGCGTCAGCAACAGACGCAAGTGGTCGGAACCCGGCGTTTTGCTTCGCAAGATGTTTGCGCAGTACTAGGTAGGAAAACGCGCAAGCGTCCTGTAGCAAATGGTTTCCTCTCCATGGGAATGCCAACCAAGATAGGGAATGGACACTCCTGTGAGGGAAAAGGTAATAGAGGTATGTCCTAATACCAATTTGAAAAAAGAATGTTACGAATAATAAGTGCGACCAAAAGATTTTGCCGGAAATGTCCCTTTGACAAAAAAGAGGATTTACGACCTAAAACCTGGTATTGAAGCCATTCATTCTGACTCCTGACTCCTGACTCCTAAGCGATTGGAGAAATCCTGCTAGGTGATGGTGAGTCGTTGCTCCAAGAATCCCCGTCTCGTGATTAGCGGGGAGTGTCAAAATATTTATTATTCATTATCGAGGGACATATTAATGCCTCAATCTCCAATCCCCTCAGTTCAAGCTGCTAGAAAAAGTAAATTTAATTTACCACCAGGACCAAAAGGATATTTACTGTTTCAACTTGCTCAACTCCAGCATCAACCAATTGAATATTTTGGGCAGATGTGGCAGAAATATGGAGATTTAGTACACCTGCCAATCATGCCAGGATTTACTTTACATTTGGTTAGCCATCCAGATCATGCAGAACATATTTTGTCTAGCCATCAGGAACGATATGGAAAGCCGGATCTATTTCTCAAATCCATGAACTTACTTCAGGGGCTTGTAACTGTTGGCTAAAATCTGGTATTATCTATAAAAATCTTGGATTATCTGTTTATGCTACTTGGATATCATACTGAATTACACCCAAATAAACAGCAAAAAACATTACTGGCTAAACACGCAGGTGTAGCTCGTCACGCCTGGAATTGGGGATTATGGTTAACTAGAAATATCCTTAGTCACAATTGCAATAATCCTGATGGGAAACTTAAATTTCCTACTGCAATCGATCTGCATAAACTTTTAGTAGCAATGGTTAAACCTAAAAACTATTGGTATTATGAAGTATCTAAAACAGCGCCTCAATATGCTTTGAGGTATTTATCAGATGCTTGGAAGCGAAGATTCAGTAAAGTGTCAGCTCAACCGAAATTTAAGAAAAAAGGCAGAAACGATAGTTTCACTTTAGATGGTTCAATTACAGTCGGTTTTAATCAGATTAAATTACCAAGAATTGGGTGGATTAAAACTTATGAAGTTTTACCAGATAATGTAACTCCTAAATCTGTAACTATTAGCAGGAAAGCTGATAGATGGTTTATTAGTTTCAAAATGGAAAGGATACCTCAAATTAGTGATAAATCAGTAGATGTAGTTGGCGTAGATTTAGGAGTAAAAACTTTAGCAACATTGTCAACAGGGGAAGTCTTTGAAGGAGCGAAGTCTTACAAAAAGTTAGAAGCAAAACTCTCACGAGAGCAATACCTAAACAGACATAAAATCAAATTTTCGTCTAATTGGAAAAAAGCGCAACTCAAAATAGCTCAGTTACATAACAGGATAGCTAATATCAGAAAAGATACATTGCATAAACTAACTACTTATTTGGCTAAAAACCACAGCCAGATAGTAATAGAAAACCTGAATATCTCAGGAATGATGGCAAATCATAAGTTAGCTAAGGCTGTTGCTGATCAGGGTTTTTATGAGTTTCGTAGACAGCTAGAATACAAGTGTAAATTATATGGTTCTGAGCTGATCATCGCTGATAGATGGTTTCCCAGTTCTAAAACCTGTAGTAGGTGTGGAACTGTTAAAGAGTCTCTGTTGTTATCAGAGCGCGTTTTCAATTGCGAACACTGCAATTTTAGTTGCGATCGAGACTTAAATGCAGCATTAAATTTAGCTATGGCGGTCAGTTCGACCGTGAATGCCTGTGGACTGGATAACGCCGACGTTGCCAGAGCGAAGCAGGAATAGAACAGATTATCAGCAAGAAAATCATAGATTTCTATAGATAATCATAGGTTTCTAAGAACGGCAAGGACTTTTTACCAGTGAAGGAGAGGTTTGGCTTCGACAGCGACGCTTAATGCAGCCAGCATTTCATCAAAAGCAATTGGTTAAACTTCATCATGTAATCCTTGATTGTGTAGAATCACTTCTGCGTGAATGGTTGGAAAAGCCAGAAGGTGAGATTATTGATATTGCAGCCGAAATGTCACGTCTTACTTTAAAAATTGTCAGTTCTACCCTATTCAGTATTGATATTAGTAGTAAGACAGATAAACTAGGGCAGTCTTTGCGAATAGCTTTGGAATATGTCTATTACCGAATGAATAACCCCCTGGCACTACCTGTATGGATACCTACCCCCAGAAATTCTGAGTTCCGTCAAGCAAAACAAACACTCGACCGCCTTGTTTTAGACATTATCCAGTACCGTCGTGAACATCCCTCAGAGCAAAATGATTTGCTGTCAATGCTTCTAGCTGCTCAAGATGAAGAAACTGGAATCGGGATGAGCGATCGCGAACTTAAAGACGAAGTAATTACGTTAATTAATGCGGGACATGAAACCACAGCTACTGCATTAGCTTGGACATGGTATCTAATTGGAACGTAGGAGGGGAAGTCAGGAGTCAGGAGTCAACCCACCCCTCGCCCCTCCCCCTCCCAGGAGGGGAGGGAAGAAGAAGGAAAAAAAGGAGAAAGTTTTTTCATCACTAATTATCCGGACATGATATGACTCCTAAGAAATAACCTAGTCATTTGTAGCAAATATTTATCAAATTGATATTACTAAAAAAATGCGATGAAACCAAATATTTATACTATACCTTTAAAACAACTTGCTTCTGGGGATATTCTCTCTTTACAAGTTTATAAATTTACTGGAAATCAAACTGGGAAAAAGGCTTATATACAAGCAAATTTACATGGTGCGGAAATTAGTGGTAATGCTGTTATTCATCACTTAATAGATTTTTTAATGACTTTGGATAATAGTCAACTAATAGGAGAAATATTGTTAGTTCCTGTTTGTAATCCTGAAGGAGTTAATATGCGATCGCATCAATTTTCTTCTGGTAGATATAATACTTACGATGGTAAGGATTGGAATCGAATATTTTGGGATTATGAAAAGGAAGATATCGATCTAGAAGCTTTTGCTAAATCTCAAGTTAATTTAACAGAAGTTGAGATTAAAAATAATTATCGTCAGCAAATTTTAGATAGTTTTCATCGGCAGTCAGAAAAAATAAATTCACCAAGTAGTGTACCTTTTTATAAACAATATAGATATCAACTTCAATCATTATGTTTAGATGCTGATTATTTAATAGATTTACACAGTTCTACTAATCAAAGTTTAGATTATTTTTACTGCTTTCATGCTAGGGAAGAAAGTGCTAAATCTTTTCTGTTAGATTATGGCATTTTAATGGTGGATGGTGAATATGATGGGGATGCTTTTGATGAGGCATTTTTGAAACCTTGGTTGGCTTTAGAAAGGAGTTTGAAAAAGTTAGGAAAAGCGATTCAATTTGACATCGAATCATGGACGTTAGAATTAGGTTCAGGAATGAAAATGAATCCTGAATCAGTGGAAAAAGGTATTCGGGGAGTGAAAAATTATTTGGCTAATAAAGGAATGTTAAAAATCCCCGAATTTCCCTTAGCTGAAACAGCGTCGCATCACATAGATTTAATTTCTAGAAAAGGGATGAAACGTTACTATGCTCCTGTGGGTGGGATGATACAAAATAGAGTTGAACCTGGTAGAGTGGTTAAGCAAAATCAGCGAATTTATCAAATATTGAATTTCAACAAAAATAGAGAGTTGCCAAAAGTTATAGATATTTTTGCCGAAACAGATGGTTTGATTTTAGATAATTCAATCAATCATTCTGTGAATCAGGGAGATTATGTATTAGGAATTATCTCAAAAAATAACTAAATTACACTTTGCTTTTAACTTAGAAAACTATTTCTTTGTTATGCCTTTTTTTGGTTAAAAATAATAGTATGAATTTGCCTTGAATCTGGAAAATATTGCTAATTAGAGGGAACTAAAGCTGTTAAATCTTTATTTTTTGCTGACTAATCAAGGTCTCTATACTTCTGAAGTGAAATGGGCTTAATATTGATATAATAAAAACTATCCTTCAACATACTAGAAAAAAAATTTATAATATGGATAAGCCATATCTCTTCATAAGTGACCTAATTAATGACTTGAAAAGAGGAAGAATCAGAATTCCTTCTTTTCAAAGAGGTTTTGTTTGGGACCCAGACCGTGTTGTCTACTTCATTGATAGTATATATAAAGGTTTTCCGTTTGGCTCAGTTTTACTGTGGAGAACTAAAACCCCTTTGCGAACAGAAAGAAATCTTGGACCCTATAAACTACCTGAAAGCGAAGATGAATATTTTATAGACTATGTTCTTGATGGTCAACAGAGAATAACTTCTATTTTTGGTATATTTCAGAATTCTCTTGCTCCTGAAAAAAATCAAGATACTAGCTGGACAGATTTATTTTTTCAGCTTAATAGTAAAGAATCAGTTCCATTTGTATACTTAGACGATCCACAAAATTATGACAAGAACCAGTTCTTTCCATTGAGGTATGTTTTCAATGCTCCAAAATATCGACAAATAACAAGAAATTTGAATGAAGATATAGCTGGAAAAATAGATGATTTGGTTGAGAAATTTACACAAGCAACAGTACCTTTAGAGCGTTTTCAAACTGAAGAACAAAAATATGTTGCAACTGTTTTTGAAAGAATTAATAGAAAAGGTGTTGAGTTAAACACTTTTCAATTATTATCTGTTTGGAACTGGAGTGGAGAATTCGGTTTACAGGAAAAATTTCAGGAACTAGCAGAAAATTTACCGAATAATTAATAATTAATAATTAATAATTAAATAATTCTGGTTTAAAGCCTCCCCTTTTAAGGGGAAAAAAAAAGAAAATATTCCTTATATTCAATCAAGAACGGTTTTAACCAGAGGTAATTATCAATTATCAATTATCCATTATCCATTAATGAAAGGATTTTGGATTTAACGAATTAGATTCTGATTTACTTCTCAAATGTTGTTCTGCTGTAGTGAATAATAGTGCAGAATCCAGAAACTTTTATACAACTTCCTGGGGATGAGGTTCGCAAAAAATTCGATGAAATTAAAACAGGAGTATTTAGGACTATAGATTTCTTAAAGTCTGAGCTAAATATTTTTTCTCTCAAGCTTTTACCTATGGATAATATTTTAGTTGTACTGACATAATTTTTTGCTTCTACACAAAAACAACCTCCTCCAGTTATAGATCAATGTGAAACTTTAAAAATATGGTTTTGGCGTTCTTGCTTTTCTAAGAGGTATGCACGAGGTGGTGTTAAAAGCACAGATATAGACTTAAAAGAAGTTCAAAAACTCAAGAAAAATGAAAAACATAACTTAGGCAACTTTAATGTATCTATAAATTCTGACTATTTTATAAAAAATAAATTTAGAATGTCTACAGTTGCTACTACAACTTTTATTCTTTTACTAGCAAATAATCAACCATTAAATTTTATTCAAGGTACAAATATCTCTCTAGAAGATGTATTATGTCAAGGTAACCGTCATGAATTTCATCATATATTTCCAAAAGCTTATCTAGAGAAAAATGGATATAAAAGCGATGAAATTAATTGCTTGGCAAATATATCAATGCTTTCAAGAGCTGACAATAATAAGATAAAAGATAATCCACCTAGTGAATATCGTTCTCAAATGCCAACAGATGATTCTACTCTTCAAAAAATACTGGGAACACATCTATGTTCTCAAGAAATGTTTAGTGATGATTATCATAAATTTATTTCTATGAGAGCTGATTTACTTACGCAAAAAGCAAAAGAGTTATCAAAACTTACTTAAATATTAGATAGGGAAAGTATATAGTCTAATTAGGGTTTGCTGAAAAAGTCTTATGGGTGAGGGTAGGAGTCAGGAGTCAGGAGTCAGGAGTTAGGAGGAACGGGGAATTATAGAGGAGATAGGAGGAAGAATAGTCCCTTGATTTTTCTGCGCAACTATGAGCCTAAAATGCTAATTTTTTGAACCTAAGCAACCTAAAAGCTTAGACTTTTTTCAACTAAAAAATGCTAAAGCATTTATATGTTATATCATGTCCGTTGGTATCGTTTGTGTAAAAGTTAGCGTGGATATCTACAAGAAATTTAAGTTTTTTTCTTGCCTGTTGCTTTCCGGAGCTGTTGCCTGTTGCCTATTTACTATACAAGACCGATGCTACCGGACATGATATTAATGCTTTTAGATTTAATCAGCAAACCCTAATTATGAAAATTGAATAATTGGGTAACAAGTGGTTTGTATATAGCCTCAACTGTAGGTCTTTATCGATTAAATTACTTGGAAAAATCCTTGTTAATATATTTATTGGGCAAGTTTCTGAAGCAGATAGAGAAAAATTCAAACAAGTATGGAATACCTGAGAAAACTAAAATTTTGAGTTATTAAAGTATCAGTAATTTACCGTTGAGAAGATGGTGGATGACTTATACTTTTCTTGCTAAATGACATCAGCAATTTTACATTGCCAGATAACTGCTAAATCTAAGACAAATCCTGGTAAAATATTTTCTCCTGATACTATTTGTGGATTTTCTAAGATTTCTATTTCTCGTTTTTGAGTCGAAGGAAAGGTTAGGAAATATCAAAAGCTTAAAACTCAGACAACGCCAGATTTTTCTTTATCTTCTAGATAATTAAACACCTTCTTCCTTCTTCCTTCTTCCTTCTTACCTATAAAAAAAATGATTTCTCTCAAATTTGAAAATAAAAATTTCTCTCAAATCTTAATCATATTACTGATTATTGCCATAAATTTAGGCATAGGATTCCGTTTTTTAAACATTGATAAAAAAGTTTATTGGCATGATGAAGTATATACTTCTTTACGAGCATCAGGCTTTAAGATGGTTGACCTTAGCCCAGAATTTATCAACGAAATTATTCCTGCTCAAAAACTGCAAAAATATCAAGATATTAAACCAGAAAGTACCTTCAAAGACACTCTTGAATCTCTGATAATTGAAAACCCCCATCATTCTCCTTTATATTATTTGATGGCTCGGTTTTGGATGCAACAATTTGGCGCTTCTATCAAGGCATCTCGTAGTTTGCCCGCATTAATCAGTTTATTATCTTTACCTTTAATATATATTCTAGCTCGGCAACTTTTTAATTCCCATTTAAATGCTTTACTAGCAACTACATTTTTAGCTTTATCACCCTTTGAGATTTTGCTTGCTCAAACAGCTAGACAATACAGTTTAGTTACTTTGATTATTTTGAGTAGTAGCATTTTATTGTTGAAATCTCTGCATTATTCAAATTGGAAAAATTGGGGATTATACAGTGTAGTTTGTGCTGTTGGTTTATATACCCATTTGTTTTTTTGTTTAACGATGATAGCTCAAGGAGTATTTGTTTTTACTTATTGGTTTCTCTCCAATAATATAGAGAAAAATTCCTCTCACAAAAAATCTAATTCCTCGAAAATTAAACTTCTAATTAAAACACTACCTGGGAAATTTTTCATTGCTGTAGTAACAATAATAATTCTCTACATTCCCTGGATATTTGTAATCATAAATAATCTGCAAAGAGCTTATGATGCTACAAATTGGGCAAGAGTATCAGTAGGCTTCAATTTTTTAGTAAAACAGTGGATTTTGAGTTTTTCTTCTTTATTTATTGACCTATATTTTGGCTTTGACAGTATTGCTACATATTTACTGAGATTGCCATTTTTAATCATTATTGGTTTTGGAGTTTATACAGTTTGTCGTTATTGCAGTCGCTCCACAAAATTATTTGTTCTGACTTCGATTTTTGTACCTTTCATAATATTAGTAATACCCGATTTGTTATGGGGTGGAAAACGCTCTGGAGTCACTCGTTATGTGATTTCCTGCTTTCCTGCAATATATTTATCCGTTGCTTATTTATTCTCAAGGTATTTAGGTGGCAATAATATTCCGCATCAGTTACGCGATCGCTTCTCTTTGTTTAGCGGGCAAAAATTCTGGCGAGTAGTTTTGGCAATATTATTGACAGCAAGTATTTTATCCTGTAGTGTCAGCACTGTTTCTGATACTTGGTGGAATCAAACCCCTAGTTATTTTAATGCTGAGGTAGCAAAAAAAATTAATGCTAGTGACTACCCACTATTATTGAGCGATATAGGTGATGATTATACAAATATTGGGGATGTGATTTCACTCAGCTATTTATTAGATGATAATGTACAGTTGTTATTGTTGAGTCAACTGCCAAATTTGGAGATGGTTACAGGTGAGTCTGAGATTTTTGTGTTTCGTCCTTCTAGGAAACTCCTGAAGGTGATGAAAGCAAAGCAATGGAAATTAAAATCTGTTGTAGGTGGGGAGTTATATCATGTCCGGTTAAACAGTGATAAATAAATAATGACGGAGGAGACAGGAGACAGGAGACAGGAGACAGGAGGAAAGAGGGAAGGAAGAAGAAGAACTGGAGGAGAAGGAGAAAGTTTTTTTATAACTAATTATCCGGACATGATATTATGGCGAGTCGATATCTCAAATTGATGATAAAAATGCTATAGCAATATGATTTGAGTTGTGAGATATTGGAAACTTTTAGGGAACAGGGAACACCGGATCTGGGAACAGAGAAGAAGAAAAAAACATATCATGTGAATATAATTTAAGGAACATCTCAATTCTCACAACTGATTCCTGATTGCTATATATTCAGATTAATACTTGAAAAAAATTAGAGGCAAATAAAGCTCTTGAAGCTGTAGTTTTTGTTTGAGTTGATGACTAATAAAGCTTTAATACTTCTGACGTAAAGTTGGCTTTACTTTGATATAATAAAAATTGTCCTTAATTCATTAGAAAGTAATCAAATATATAACCTAAATTATGAAAAATGAACTGATTAATCTAATTTGTGAAATTCAACTAGATCCTGGTGAAAAACTAATTATACCAGAATCATTATTATAAGCTATAGGAACCGGACGTTGGCGAATAACAATTGAGCCAATTAAAGCAGAAACCGAAGAAATTATTACTCGCAACCATGAAGCATTCCTAAAAAGTTATTCTCCAGAAGATGAGGGTCTCTATGACAATTATCCAAGCAGGTGAATTTTGGGTAGCAAATATCCTTTTTACAATGGATAATGGATAATTGATAATTAATCCCCAGAGGTTTAAAGCCTCTCCTTTTAAGGATAGAAAAGAAATCAGACTTCCTTATATTCAATTCCGTAACGGTTTTAAACAGAAGTAATTATCCATTATTCATTATTCATTATTCATTAATGAAGTGTACCTTCAACTGTACGTCTTTCTCGATTAGATTGCTTGGAAAAATCCTGATTAATATATCGTCTTGGGAAAGTTTATGAGGGAGATGGAGAGCGATTAAAACAAGTATGAAATACCTATATCAAACTAAGATTTCGAGTTAATCTATATAATATTATACCCAAACTTAGTTAGGATTTTAGGGAACAGAAAACAAGGAAAAGAAATGAATATTCGTGAGGCAGGAAAAAAAATTCCCACCCTACTTTTGACATTAATCTCCCAAACAAATACCCATACTCCGAGCAGTTTTCACTAAAGTATCATTAAGGTCTACCGCTCTGTACTTAGAGATCGCATCTGCAATTGGCACAGCGATCGCCTGTCGATTTTGCCAAGTTACCATGTGGTCGTATTTTCCTTCAGCAATGAGGTCAACTGCTGCCACCCCAAAAGCTGAAGCAATTAAGCGATCAGTCGGGGAGGGAATACCACCACGTTGAATATGACCTAAGACAGTGACACGAGTTTCCGCACTACTACAAGCAGCAAGTTTATCAGCTAGATATTGCCCAATACCACCAAATCTAGATTGACCAAAAGAATCATTAGTTGTGACTGCTTCTCCTGTTTCAGTACGCACTGCTTCTGCGACAATTACCAAAGAGTAATTTTTACCCAAATCTTGGCGTTTGCGAATGTAGTCACATATTCGCTCTATTTGGTAAGGAATTTCGGGAATCAAGATCACATCTGCACCACCCGCAATACCAGCATTGAGAGCAATATGTCCCGCATCTCGCCCCATTACTTCCAAAATCATAACTCGACTATGACTAGCAGCAGTAAAATGTAATCGGTCTAGTGCTTCTGTGGCAATTTTGACAGCAGTATTGAAACCTATAGAAAGTTCAGTACAGTTGACATCATTATCAATAGTTTTAGGAATACCGACTAGATTCAAATTTCCTTGTTGAGCAAGTTGACGGAGAATAGCTAGACTGCCATCACCACCGATACCAATTAAAGCATCAAGCTCTAATAAACGATACCCTTCAATAATTTCCTCAGAGCGATCGCGCACAGTTTCATCTGGCATCGGAAATGCAAATGGATTACCCTTATTAGTAGTTCCTAAAATTGTACCACCTGCTGTTAGTAAGGGGTCAATTTTTTCAATTTCAAGTTTGATTGCTTTTGGTGGACGTTCCATCAATCCCAGGGTAGCTTGCTGGATGCCAAAAACTTCCCAATTATAAGTTCCAATTGCGCGATATACTACCGCCCGAATTGCTGGATTTAAGCCGGCACAATCTCCTCCACTGGTAAGGATGCCAATACGTTTGTGTTCTACCATAATTATGATTTCCTCTACATTGACATCCTCCCGACGCTGCACTTGCGTGAAAGCGCGGGATTCCTAACCATCGCTGATTAGGTCTTTCTGCTTCAATGCACCAGCCTCCAAGGTCGAGCCTCTTTTCGGTCTTACGGTCGCTCCACAGACTGACACTGCTAGCCCAGCAGCCAGATATTAAGTCTAACATACTATTGACATGCGCCTCAAAATTGATTGGTTTTCCCATCCCTCCGCTCCCCTTCGGGAGAGCGCGGGTCAAGGGCCAACGTTGAGATAAAGAACATAAATTTTTAACAGTTTCTACTCAGAAGTTGAAGCTGTCTATCGGATTTTACCAGTCAATTGTCAGTATTTATATTCATATCATGTCCGGATAATAACTTACGATATATTTCAATATAAATTGAAGGGTGGAGTATGACTCATACTATGTCTGGATGATTAAGTAGGGTTTGCGCTTCACTAGTCTTATGGGTGAGGGTAGGAGACAACCCACCCCTCGCCCCTCCCCCTCCCAGGAGGGGAAGACAGGAGAAATGGGAATGAGCGATGAGGTAGGAGCGGGCGTTTTGTAAGAATGATTTTTCTGCCCAAATCTTGCCAAAATACTAAATTTTTGAGTGTTTTAGACTGAAACAGGCGCACTGCAATTCGACCCTAAAAAGGCTAAAACCTTTATCTGTAAATACTTTGATATTTAATCAGCAAGCCCCAAGTATCACAGGAGTTACGCAGGAACTCTACAGATAGCTAGTGCGCCATTCGGAGCTTTGCGGAACGCAAATGCCATTTGCCCCTACAGATGGTACTTTAAAGGTCAATTTGCTGTTATAGTATCTAGAATTACAGCGGTTTAGTTTTACCTTGTTTAAACTCAGCGATCGCTTCATTAGCAAGTTGGGCGAGTTGGTCTTGAGAATTAGCCAAATTTTCTGCCCATCTTTATCTCATCTTGCTGATTGTTAATACTCAGGTATCCTACTGGACTCTTCATCCCTGCATCCGTCTCATAATCCGTGTGAGTGGCGATCGCTTCATTGGCAAGTTGGGCGAGTTGGTCTTGAGAATTAGCCAAATTTTCTGCCCATCTTTTCTCATCTTGCTGATTGTTAATACTCAGGTATCCTACTGGACTCTTCATCCCTGCATCCGTGCCATAATCAGTGTGAGCAGTCATAGTTTTTTTGGTGATTATTTCTTATTAGTTTAGCAGGTTGGTTTTTCGACTATAATTTGAAACTATTTGTAACATTATTTTTTCAAATTGCTGTTATTGATAAATTGAAATTACCTTAATTTGAGTAACTTGGTGCATGGGTTTACTTGGTTTTTCTGTTGTGATTAATTCATCAGCATTTACAGAAATAGCAGCAGCAATATGAAGAGGATCTATTGCATTTATACTAAAATCAGCAGCTAATTTTGGGGCAGATTATACAATCTTTTCTAGTTCGTTTACCAAGATATTACAACCTACAAAAAAAGTTTCATAAAAATTCACTTCAGCTAGTTGTTTATTATGAATTGCTTTGGGTAATACTTATAATTTTACAAACGAGCTAGTGACATATTCTCATTGGGGGTCATTTCAGTTATCAGTTATCAGTTATCAGTTATCAGTGCCTCTCTCTGCCTGTTTGCGCAGCATTCCGCAGGAAAGCATTGGGATTGAAATATTGAACCTGTTTTTTTCATCCCCTTTATTGGGGAGGCTTGAGACCTGATTTTTTGGTCATCAAGAATTTCTCTTGCTTTTATTGCGACGGGTTTTATGCCTCTAAATGCTGCAATAAGTACGCCAGAATCTATATAAGTTTTGGTGATATTCGCTGCTTTTCACCCCGACTTTCTGATATTTCTTCTTCTATTTCATCCCAAGTTAGTAACTTAGATTGCTCGGTTAGTGCTTGACAACGAATTTCCCATAATTTTTTACCCATATCTGTTTGAGGTTGATAAATATTTGCCTGATTAATATCCTGGTTTTGTCGATAAAGTTGTTCGACTAAATCTAATACTTCTTGCTGTTTTTTTAATGGCAAAGTACGCCATTTATTGAGTAATATTTGTTCCCTATTCATTGATTTTTATCCTGTAATTTTTTCAAGATAGTATAATAGTATCCTAAAAATACTGCTACTTTCAAAAAGAGGTTAAATTTTATGCCTGGAGAAATCTTTGTTGCTGGTACTAAGTTTGTTTCCGCAGCTTTCCAAAGTGCTTTGAATGGATTGGCTAAAGGCTTTACAGAAGCCAAGGCAAAGCAATGGAGCGAAACGAAAAAAAAGCAATCGTCTAATTCTAGTGCTATTGTGCAGCAAACTAAGGAACAAGCGCAATGGATACAAGCACAATCTGAATATCTCAAGCGACGAGAGGAGAGGGAGACACGGTTAGAAAAGCTGCAAGTAGAACAACAGAAGTTACAAGCTTATATTGCTGGAGAGCAAGCACAACGAGAAGAACGCGCCCTCGAACTCAAAGAAAATGAATTGCAACTACAAGCTAATATTGCGGCAGGTCAAGCACAACGAGAAGAACACGCTCTCCAACTCAAACAGGAAGAGTTACAAATTCAGCAACAAGATTTGCAGGAACGGCGCGAACTTGCTCGCTTGCAACGGGAGTTGATGCGGGAGTTGCACGCTAAGACAGTTGAGGTGAAACTGACAGAAATTCAAACCATTTGGGATTTGGAGAATTGGTTCTCGAAGTTGAGTAGGCAGGAAACGGAGGATATTTTGCGCAAGGGGCAGCAGCAATATCGGTTGTTGGTGCTAGCATCCCCTCCAGATGTCAGCGAAGATTGCCCCCAGTCCTTTCGCAACAACTTAAAAATCGAAATCCAGAGCAAGTTAAGGGAGTTTCTGCATCAAAATTATCCTTTGAATCCAGGGGCAGATAATTTCTCTCCTTGTCCGGTGGAATTTTACGGGGATTATTTTAAGGAACCGATTTCTGATATTCGGGTGAAGCAGTTACAGAAGTTGTTAGCACCGGTGCCGACGGTGGTGCTTTACTGCCAGATTAGCGATTATGAGGTGAATTTCCACCTTGGATATTGGGGATTGCATGATGATGAGGTTTCACTGTTGCCGATACAGACGTGGGATTGGGAACAGGCGCAGGAAAAGCTAGAGAAAACGGGTTTTGATGAAAAGAAGAGTTTGCGAATTATTCGGCAGATTATTGTGATGGTTCACAAGCTGTTGGCAGCGTTTGTGGTGGATTTATATTATCTCAATCTTGATGCGACGGCGAGTTACGAACCGCGTTTGTTTGAGTTGGAGAAGGAGTTTGCGTGGCAATGGTTTCCCCAGAAATTGGTGAAGGATTATATTGAGATGTTGCGGCAGGTGCAGCAACGGCAGCGAGATGCTTACGAAGCAGAGTTTGAGAAGTTAGAGGCTGTCAGTTGGAGGTGTACTCAGAGTTTTACAGGGTTTTATGACGATTTATATAGGTTGGTTGATATTAGTGCTGATGGGAGTAAGTTGGTTGGGGAAAGGGGTTACGGGAAAATAATGAAGCTTTGGAGTTTGCGGACGGGGAAGCTGATTAGAGCATTTGATTCGTTTGGTTTCGAAGGTTTAAGCAAAGATGGGCAGATACTCTGGCGTGATTCACCAGTGATGCCTACTATCGTAAGTGCACCAGTCGAGGATCAAAAAATTGACTCCCTCGCCTTCAGTCCCGATCGCTCTCTTCTGGTCAAACCAAATTACAACGAAACCACCGAAACATGGAATCTGGAGATTATCGACGCTGCCACCGACAAACTATTAGAAACCCTCCCCGGTCATTCTGGTTCCATCCAACAAGTCATCTTTAGCGAAGACGGCAACACGATGGTGAGTCTAGGAGGAGATTTAGTCATCAAAGTTTGGCGTCGGGGGGATGGGTGAAGTCAGAAGTTAGAAGTTAGAAGTTAGAAGTCACAGCAGATTTCAAGTATATGAAGTATAAATATTAACAATTAAATATTTGTAGTGCGGGCATCTTGCCCGCGTAGGTGTACCTCACCAAAGTGGAATCCTCTCTACATTTTTGCTGTGAGTAAATTTGAGAGATTGAGAATGCCCACAAATATTATTCTCATCTAAATTATTCAGGGCAAACAGAATGGTCTCTATCAAACCAAACTATATAGTAAACTGCATCTACCCGAAATCCAAAAATTCGCTTTTTTTCATCTATTCTCATTTCTGATAATTTAATATCCTCCGGTACATTTTCTGGTAAAGATGGATGACTACTGATTAATTTATAACCTGTTCCAACTGATGAACCACGTTTTTTAGAACCATGAGTTTTTATCTGCGCCCAGGTATATTTTTCTATTTTCTTTAACCCTTGAATTAAGTCATTAATTTCTGATGAATTCCAATCAGATAAAAGCCAACGATTTTTATCTGTGTATGTAAATCTAAAGCTAGGATTTTCATTATCGGTACTACTTTCTAATGGTGGGGTTGCTTGAGCAGGAATTTGTCTTCCTTGATTTTTTCCTGAAGGTTTTTTTATTCGATTTTTTTTGCTCAATTAAGCCTCCACCATCTCTGAATAGAAAACCTTCATATCTGACTGAGAAATAATATTATTCGATGGTTGAGCTGGTTCTAAATCTTTTCTGGCATTTAGCCAAGGAGTTTCTGAATGTGTTAATTCTTTTAGGTATCTGGCACTTAATTCTCCATAAGTATTCCATACTTCCTCAAGAACTTCTATTTCATCTTTTGCAAATTCTATTTCTAATTCTTCTGGTGGTGGAATATCCCGATAATTGTAAGGTTTATATTCATTCCAAATATCACGAATAATAGGTCCTGAAACCCAAGCTTCAATATCTTGAAAAAACAGAGGTTTATTTCTAAATACTAAACTCCAAGCTTGTGCGTAATATACAAGTTTTTGTAATTTTAGAGGAGAGATTGTATCTCCTGCTTCTCTGTCAATACGACATAAAAAATAGCGGGCTATATCAATAGCATTTTTCATAAGTTTTATTCTCCTTGGCAGTTTCTTGGATAGACTCAGGAAGCTTATTAAATGCTTTCCAAAATTTAGAGGTAGTTTGAGAATTCATCAGAAGTTTAAAGGTTTAGTTTTACCTTGTTTGAACTCGGCGATCGCTTCCTCAGCAAGTTGGGCGAGTTGGTCTTGAGAATTAGCAAAATTTTCTGCCCATCTTTTTTCATCTTCTATTTCTGCTAGGATGAGATAAGCTATAGCTTCTTGTTGGTTTTCTGGTAGTTGAGATAGTTTAATTAGTGCTTGTTCTATAACATTAGTCATAGTTTTTTTCTGGTGATTATTTCTTATTAGTTTAGCGGATAAATAAAAATGAGACAAGAGCAAATTTTTGAAAAAAGTAGTGGTAATGTATTTGCCGATATTGGTTTGGAGGATGCAGACGAACTTTTGACACGAGGAAAAATAGGTATTCAGGTAATACGTTTGTTGAAAAAACGTCATCTTAAACAGGATAAAATTAGTGAAATTCTAAATATTTCTCCATCAGAAGTATCTCATTTGATGAATGGAGAATTTCAAAGGTTTAGTGAAGGGAAACTACTTTATTTTCTCAAACGACTTGATATAGAAATTACTTTACACCGTGTTTGAGAAGAAACCCAAGGCTGGAAAATCTGCATAGCGTTATGCGCGGAGCTAGGAGCTGTGACTTAACGGTGAGAGTGTCAAGAACATTATACTGTATTAACTATACTTAATTAATTAGGAGAATTATAAGGATGTCCAAGACTGCTATCCAAGAAAAAAGGCTCACACTGGATGAATTTTTGTCATCCCCTTTAGCTAGTGAAAACTATGAATATTTCGATGGAGAATTAATTCAAAAAATGTCACCCAAACGTTCTCATTCCCGTGTAACACTTGCTTTATCCTCAATTCTTGAAGATTGGAATCAAGATAAAGGGGAAGTTGGTATCGAATGGTGTGTTCGCTTAAAACGAAATGACAAAGATTGGTGTCCGATTCCAGACTTACTCTATATATCTTATGATAAGTTAGGGGAGATTGAATTAGAAGATGATGCTTGCCCTATTCCCCCTGAATTAGTCATAGAAATTATATCACCTGCTCAATCTTTTAGTAACCTTAGTGAGAAAGCGGAAGCTTATCTAAAAGCAGGGGTATCCCTTGTTTGGTTAATTGATACAAAGGTTAAGAAAATCACCGTTTTTTATCCAGATTCTCCTCCACAAACGAAGCAAGGGGAAGATAGTTTAGGGAATGATTTATTACCTGAGTTAAGTTTAACTCCTCTGCAAATTTTCCAGAAAGCAAAGTTAATTTAGCTGTGAATGTAAGGGGAAAAGACATCCGTCTCCGGTGTGTCCTCCCCCCACCAACCAATTTTTTTCAGCAAATCCTAATTAGGGTAAGCATTGCGCACCCTAAAACCCTAAAGTCACATACTACTTCACAACTAACGTTGCTGTTGCCGATCGCCCAAATTCTTCGGGCGCATATTGTAACCGTGCTTCTGCTCCAGGCCATATAAATGTTCCGGGAGTCACGGACCTGACTAAATAATGTAAGGTATACACTCCTGGGTTTAAACGGTCTGCATAAGCTTCGACTCGATCGCGATATATCTGTGGATATCCTATTTGCCAACTATCTGCTTTTGCTTTGACAGCGGAAGTGGCGGTTTGGAAACTGGTGTCAACTGCTTCTAAACCTGCTGGCAGTGGGTCACGAATAATCACATGGTCTACGGAGCGGTCTGTAATAACTTCAATGCCAATATCAAAGACTTGCCCTGCACTGACATCTAATGGTGATGCCACCTCAGATAAATCCATGCGTTGCAAAACGGACGTTTCATTTGCTAGACGAATTTCCCGTGCTACTCGCAAACCGTTATACCTTCCTGGTTGGTTTCCTGGGAGGCGATAACTATACTCAACCAAATAGTGCAATTTGCCTTCTCCAGATTTTTCCAATACTAAATCTGATTCTCCTTTTGGCAACCCATCCATTGCTACATTCAAAGAGAGATTCGGATTTTCATAACCTTGAAAACGGTCAGCATCTAATTGTTTGCCTGATAATTTGGCGGTTGCTACAAAATTCGGTGGTGCTGGTTGGGTATTGCTATAAGTAACTAATGCTTTCAACGCTTCGGCGTTATCATAAGTTGTGCGCCAGGTGCCATCGCGTCGGAGGTTGAGCAGACTTTGTAATAGTCGGTCTAATATTTCTGGTTTGGCGTCGCGGGTAATAAATAGTCGCAATGCTTGAGCTTGACTTGCGGTAGTCGAATTCATCCATCCCCAGGTTTGCGGTATATTTAATGTGGCACTGCGCCCGGTTTCATAGACGCTTTCCTGAATTTCGTTATACATTTCTGCTGACTGTTTGCGCCATTTTGGGAAGGTGGATATATAGCGCGCTAGTTTTATTTGGTCTACCTGAGATAATTTTTCCCGTTGTTGATAAATATCTGACAGGAAGCTATTGCGGGTGTCGCCTAATTCTGACAATGCCATCAATACATCTAAGCGCACTTGATTTTTACAGAGTTGTTCGCTGCAATATTCATCTTTGCCTGGGTCTGCCAAAATGTTGTTTAAGTAATTCCGCAGACTACTTACCATTTCCCCATTTACTAAATCTGGGAATGCTTTTTTTGCCTGAGCGATCGCTTCTGCTGCATAGGGTGTTAGATAAGGATTGGATTTTTCCCATCCTGGATAATAACCAAAACCTCCGTCTGGCAGTTGTAACTTCTCTAATTTTTCTAATGCTTGTTTTGCCTGTTGTTCTGGGTTGAAGTCTACAAATGCTTGCTGATATTTTTCACCCAATATTTCGAGGTTGGAGGCGATCGCTAATTGACTGGCGGTAGGCTCTAAAAATGGTAGTTGGTCTTTTTTCAACACTGCTTTTGCGGGGGCTGTAATTTCTGGTATTAATGTACTTGCCATGGAAATTTCTAGACCTCCGACATCTGGCATTACATTCTCTGTAATATTCAGTGGAATTTGTATTTGAGAGTCAGTTGTGCCAGACTCTACAACACTTTCACTTGCTGCCAAGGACTGCACGGGTAATGAAATTTCAAACCCATCAGTGTTCAGGTTATTCAGGTCAGTGGTAAATTGCACTTTTGCCTCACCTGCTTGTTTTGCCTCCATTGGGAAACGGTAAGCATTGGTACCTGAGTCTGTGCTGGTTTGAAAAATTTGGGTAGTTTGGGAATTTTCGGCAAACAAAATATTCTGACTAACTTCCCCATCTATTTTGATATTTCCTTTTTTGCCAGTATTATTCGTAACTGTTACGCCACCCTCAAATTTATCGCCGATACGAGCAAACTGAGGCAAAACTGGATTTAACATTAATGGTTGAGTCGTGACAAAAGTTGCCTCCCCATTACCAAAATGCAAATTCCCATCTGTGGCAACAGTCATCACGCGCCAAGTTGTCAGATCGTCTGGCATTTTAAAAGTCACCGTTGCCTTACCTTTATTATCTGTAATTACAGAACCGTTGTAATAAGCCAAAGATTGAAAGTCTGTACGAATGCGGGTGCTAGATGCAGCAGATGATATGCCGCCGCCATAACCCCAACCTTTTCTCAGAGCGGATGACATGGCTTCCATTTGTACTTCGGGACGGTTATCGTTGAAAGTGGTTGATATTGGTTGTTCGGCGTAAACTGTCTCGACTAAGTCTGGGGGACGATGACCGCTTAGTTGCAAGACCGCTTCATTTACGACCATTACCGTAAACTGACCTTTGGTTGGTTGCCCTTGATTATTTTTAACTGCCAATTCCACAGTCTGCATCGCTCCCGGTTGTGCTTCCGGACGTTGGGGTGTGACTTCTACATTTAAGTATTTGTCTGCCAAATTAATTTTGAATGGAGTAAAACCAACTTTCATCAAATTTTCCACAGTTCCCGGTTCGACTTCTGCGAGTGGTTGACCTTGCCGCACTAATACTGCTTCTACCGCAGCATTGGGTAACATATCTTCTGTCACTTGAAACTGAATTTCTGGCGCGCCACCTGTAACTTTGACGATTTTTTCATACAGTGGTTTGTCGCGGACGACGGCAAAATATAATTCGCCTTCTGGATAGGGTGACTGAATTAAAGCAGTTGCTGTTTCTCCTGGTTTGTAGGTGTCTTTGTCGAGTTTAATTTCCAGACGGTCTTCGTTGCGACCTCCCCAATAAACGCGGTTCGCTCCGGTTGCCCAAATTTGAATGTCGGTGCCAGTAATGTCATTTTCAGCATTGGCAAAATTAGCTCGGATGCGATAACTACCAGACTCTGGTGGGGTAAGGTTGACGGTTTTGGGTTTATTGCCACTTCTGACTTTCTGGCTCGCAACAGTTTTATATTCGACTTGATATTTGGGGTTGCGACTACCTGCTACTACTTGAGTGACGCTGCTATATTCCATTTGTTGTAATTCCAGTTGAATATTTTCCCCAGAAAGTGGTTTTCCTTGAGGGTCGGTGACAATAACTTCTACCGGAAAATTTTTATTAGCATCGGCCACAAATTTACTTTTTAGACCTATTAATTTGTTACTTGGTAGGGCGGTAAAAGTTTGAGTATCTGCCACAGAAAGGTTAGATATATCTGTCACTTCCACATCTATTCGATAAGTCATTGGGTAAGGCAAGTCTTTTCCGACAGTAAATATTTGATTATCCCCACCTTTATTATCTAGCACCACATTTTTTTCCAATACATTATTAGGAATAGTCGGCGTTTCTTCCGGCCAAAACCATTGACGACCAAAGTCAAATTCTTGCCAATTTTCAGGAGTAAATTCTGTCTTTTGACGAGTCACATAATATTTAGCCTTTGCTCCTTGTACTGGAGAACCAAACAAATAATTACTTTCAGCTTCCGCCACTATTTGTTCATTAATCAAAGCAACTTCTCGATTCAGTTTTAGGTCTACCTGAAAATTAGGCGGTTTAAATTCAGCAACGCGAAATTCTCCGTAAAATTCTATGCCATTTTCTCCCTTAGCCTCCACATTGTAATAACCCAATGACTGATTATTATCTAGAGGAACTTCTAGAGAGAAAGTACCAAATTCATTAGTAGTCTGAGTACCTAAATTTGTCTTATTTCCATCTGGATTATTTATAGTTACTTGATAATCCATATTTTCCGCTTGTTTCAAGTTACCATTTTCCAAATAATAAGCAGCTCCAGTCAACCAAACCTTTTCCCCTGGTTGATAAAGTTCTCTATCAGAAAAAATAGTACCCCGCGATTCAGCCTTGCCACTATCCCAACCAGAATAAATCCCATAACCATAAGTACCACTATATTCTTTCGTTCTGGCAAAAGCCCAATCTTCCTTTTCTTTGGCAATTACTAATAATTCCGGTGCTTGAGAAAAACGCCGACCATTCATACATTTTTGTAAGTCGGTCTTACTCAAACTTAGCAAACCATTTTCATCAGTTTTTCCCGTAGCACAAGCAGTAGGTTTAGGCTGAGATTTAGCATTTAATTGAGATTGATAAATTTCCACATCCGCCACAACTGGCGCACCATTATCCAAATGATTTACCCGAATAATTCCCGACTCTGGAAACCACTGAACAAATACTCCCAAATTAGTCAGTTGTACCAATCCATAAAATCTCGGTTCCTGCCATTTTGTCTCGCCGTTTTGTACATAAGAACTCGTCCGTGCTTTTACCCCATAAGCCAACATTCCTGTCTGACCGCCTAGTTGTTCTCTGAGAGGAACTGCTACTTCTTTAATCTGATTTTTTTCACCAGAAACAGGATAGTTTTTCCACTTTTCATTTGCTGGTAATAAATTTTTTCTATCTCTTCTGGGATAAGCCGATTCTGCGTAAACCAAATCTGTTGGTTGAACAACTTGATAAGCTGCTTTATATTCCGACTCTGGCAAATTTACTGTAGAAATATTCAGTTGTAAATCCTGACTAGAAGGAAAAATATTTAAACCAGCAGGTACCGAAAGATTTCCGACTAAATCCCCAGTTTGATAATTTAAAACAACAGGCTTTTCTAATACTTGCCCGAATTTATCTTTGAGATTAGCGCCGATAGTAATTGTATAGTTTGTATCTGGTTCTAACGCCCAAGGATTAAAACTAACAATGTTATAGTCATCATAAGCTTGAATCAGATTTTTTGTCTCTTTTGGTTGTGGTTCAATAGTAATATTTTCTACTGCTGATTCAGGTACAACACCATGATTAAATTCCAACATGGGATTACCTTTAACAAACCTACCGCCACCCTGGGAAAATTTCAGTTCAGAAAACTCAAAAGCGGAATAAGTTTCTACTTCACTGACAAAAGGTGTTTGACTGGGTAAATTACCTTTTACAGGTTCAATTCCCGAGTCAAATTCCAGACGATATTTAGTACCCTTTTCCAGAGTAACTTGGGGAGCGAACAAATAATTCCACCGACGGAATGAAGAGTCAAATTCTTCTGTAAAAACTTCTTCTTCCTCCTCATTAGTTTCCAATGTTTCTAAACTAACTGTCAAAGGTAAAGTTTCTGTTTCTCCTGCTGGTAAAAATTTTAAATTTTCCTCAATTGAATCTACATCCAACTCCACATTTGAAGTAAACTTTAACGTCGGATTTATATCAATTGGTTGTGGTCTTCTATTTTGCTGCTTAGTAGTTGGTAAATTCGTCAATTTAACTGGTTCAGTATTGAAAGTCCAGGCTAAATCTTCATCTAATTGATGATTTTTTAGGTCGGATAAACCAGCCTTCAAAGTAACCTTTACTCGCGTAGACTTTGGCAAAGACTCCGCAGGTTGAAAACCCACCATTTTCGGAGTCAAAAATCGAAATTGACCAGGTAATTCTGGAAATATTTCAAACTTTTTAAGTTTCTCCTGTTGTTCTAGAGAATCTAAAGTTTCCAAAGGAATTAAAGGCTCCTTAAACCGAATCCGAATTTGACTTAAAAGTTCTGCCTCTCCCGTCGGACTAATTTGTTCTATCCACTCCGGTAGTGGAGGAGTAATTATTAAGTCTACCATCGGTAATTTTGCCTGTTTTGAACTTGTGTTAAAAAAACCACAAGCTGCAATGGCAAAAGCTAGGAATAATCCTAGTAAAAAATGTTTCCAATATTTGAACGCCATATTTGTTTGATTTGAGGATAGTTTTTACCTACAATTATTGTAAGCATTTCCTACGGAATGCTGCGCAAACAGCAGTCAGCTATCAGCTATCAGCTTTATTACCTTTAGTGGACAATTTAAGCTCGTTGTTCTTGTACTTCAATTCTTTGTTTAAAAATGTAATAGAAGTTAAGCAAATGCTTGCTTCATTCATTAAAAGCCTGAATGCGAGAGCATTCCACACCGAAGAGCTGACCGCTAAGAGCTGTTTGCGCAGCATTCCGCAGGAAATACTTACCAATTATTATACATCTCCGAAAAAGATATAGACTTTTTGTAACAGTAGGGAACAGGGAAATCGCTGAGTTGAGGGAGATTAATGTTTGATTTATCTATTGTCCAATAGTTATTTTTATTTATATACAGTCACACTCAAGCGATAGAACATCCGTTCCGCTTCACGATCGCTCAGTTTCAGGAGATGGATGTTTGATTTAACTATTGTCCAATAGTTATGTTTGATTTATATACAGTCAACAGAAGCGATCGCTCAGTTTCAGGAGATTAATGTTTGATTTAACTATTGTCCAATAGTTATTTTGATTTATATATAGTCAACAGAAGCGATAGAACATCCGTTCCGCTTCACGATCGCTGAGTTTCGGCAGATTAATGTTTGATTTAACTATTGTCCAATAGTTATTTTTATAGTCAACAGAAGCGATCGCTGAGTTTCGGCAGATTAATGTTTGATTTAACTATTGTCCAATAGTTATTTTTATAGTCAACAGAAGCGATCGCTGAGTTTCGGCAGATTAATGTTTGATTTAACTATTGTCCAATAGTTATTTTTATTTATATAGAACCCATTTGAGGTCTATATAATTATGGTAGTCAAGTCTTTTCGCGCATCAATATTTGAGGAAAAATCATCTCAAGGAGTGTTGAATTTTTTGTATTATCTCTCCCCATATCTTCCCTCCTGTCTCCTGTCTCCTAACTCCTAGCTAAAAAAACTTGATATTTATGAAGATACCAAATGGGTTCTATACAGTCACAGGATTCGCGATCGCTCAGTCTCAGCAGATGGATGTTTGATTTAACTATTGTCCAATAGTTATTTTGATTTATATATAGTCAACAGAAGCGATAGAACATCCGTTCCGCTTCACGATCGCTCAGTCTCAGCAGATGGATGTTTGATTTAACTATTGTCCAATAGTTATTTTGATTTATATATAGTCAACAGAAGCGATAGAACATCCGTTCCGCTTCACGATCGCTCAGTCTCAGCAGATGGATGTTTGATTTAACTATTGTCCAATAGTTATTTTGATTTATATATAGTCAACAGAAGCGATCGCTCAGTCTCAGGAGATTAATGTTTGATTTATCTATTGTCCAATAGTTATTTTTATATATAGTCAACAGAAGCGATAGAACATCCGTTCCGTTTCACGATCGCTGAGTTTCGGCAGATTAATGTTTGATTTAACTATTGTCCAATAGTTATTTTTATATATATACAGTCACAGGAAAGCGAACCCTCAGTTGAGGGAGATGGATATTTGATTTATCTATTGTCCAATAGTTATGTTTATTTATATACAGTGCGTAAGTCCTGATATATAGCAAACAAATAATTAGACCATAATATCATCAGTTATTGTTGGGTTGCGCTATCGCTTAACCCAACCTACAAAGACTAACTCAATAGATAACAATTAAAAGTAGAGTAGGTTGGGTTGAGGGACGTTAGCGCTAGCTTATCCGTAGGATAAACCCAACAACTCTATTAAGATATATAGCAAACAAATAATTAGACCATAATATCATCAGTTATTGTTGGGTTGCGCTATCGCTTAACCCAACCTACAAAGACTAACTCAATAGAAATATTATCTAATTACGAAATCCTCTGCTGATATAGTTGGAGTACCAGTCAAAGTTGCAAACTGACCGCCATCTCCAAAACCACTATCGCTGCCATTAGCATTGTAGAATAAAGCACCATTACTAGAATTGTAGACAACGATCGCTTCACTACTAGCAGCACCACCGTTGCTTTCTACTATTGCAAATTCATCCCCAATATCTTCACCCGCAGTAGTAGTAATTTCTGTGAAAGTAGTTAAGTCAAGCAGAATTAAATCTAAGTCTGGGTTAAAGTCTGTAATTTCATCTATCCCTAAACTCGCCTGACTAAACTCATCATTAGCAGCAAAAATAAAGCGGTCGATACTTGCTCCACCAGTGAGAATATCGTTACCCGCACCACCATTGAGACGATCGCGACCTTGACCACCACTGAGAGTATCTTCTCCACTACCTCCTAACATCCGGTCATTACCAAGACGCCCGATTAAATTATCATCTCCATTATTGCCAAAGATAATATCGCTTCCCAAACCACCATTAACGCGGTCATCACCATCTCCACCACTAAGGCGGTCATTACCACGGTTGCCATTAATATCATCCTCACCACCAAAACCACTGAGAGTATCATTACCAGCAAGACCATCAACATTATCGTTACCCGTACCACCTTCGAGGCTATCATCACCTGGAGTTCCTGGAATATCCTGGTTTGGGCTAAACTCATAAACAGTAGTAGTACCACTTATTTCATTAGCAACTACTAATAACGCCTCCCCATTCGGACTATCTTCTGGAGAAATAAACTGAAACCCTTCTGGTCCTAAGTCCCCCGCTGCTGATAGTTGCTCTGGGGTAGGGTCTGGGTCTCCATCAGCATCAGTGTCGAACTCAACAGAGAAGTCGCGGTTAGGAATGTATTGCACAAAATCAGGACTGGTGGGGTTGCTGACATCATAAACCATAATCCCCCCTGTACGTTCCAGACCAACAAAAGTATAGGTTTTATCGCCTAAAACTCCTGTGGTTATAGCTTCGGGTTCAGGACCACTATTGTCGCTACGATCGTCAAAAGTATTTTCGTCTCGGTTTGAGTTAAAGTTCTCTGGAATTAGCTCTGCAGTTTCTCGTTCAATACTATCACCACTGTTGAAGACTAAATTGCCCGCAGCATCCCAAATACTGAAAGACCGACCGCCATTAGCAAAAATTTGGTCGTAGTCGCCATCACCATCAATATCCCCATCTTCCGTTGTCACTGTTAGACGACCAATAGCAGCATCATCTTCTAGTGCAGCAACATCAAAAACATCAGGATCGAGTACATATTCATCATCTCCTACCCGTGCTTCTTCATCCAGAGCGTCATAACCTCTGGCATCTCCTTCATCTGCTGTGACATAATAGGTCTCACCTTCTATCACAAAGGAAGCAATACTATCTGGTTGCAATAACCCAAAAACAGGCCAGTTACCTAAATTGATACCACTGTCGCGATCGCTAGGGTCAATTTGATTACTTTCTGAAAAATCAATTAGACCCAAAACTACTGGAACTGGTTCTGGGTTGAGAGGAACAGTACCATCAACAGGAATTTCTTCATCTAGGAGACCGAAGTCATTGTCGTTTAGTACCGCTAGTCGTCCATCTGGTAAAAGTGATAAACCTTCTGGTTTGTCTCCTGCTAAGTAACCAAGGGAGGGTAGGTTAGTTATCTTGGTTTTGTTAACTGGTTGGATGTCTAATTCTGCTAACTCATCTGCATTTAATTGTTCTAGAGTTGTGTCTTCTGGTAAACTTGGCGCACCATCAGCGAGTAAGTTAGTTGCTCCTTTGAGGTCAATTTCAAATATAAATTTTTTGCCTGTAGCAGTGGTAGAAGAGTCTCGCTCTAGAATATAAAATGTGTCAGCATCAGCATCATAAACAGCATCACCAATTTTATCAACTAATAGACTACCATTATCTGGGTCTATAGTCGGTTTTTCTAGCAGGTAGACATATTCTGCTACGGGTTCTCCAGTCTCTGGGTCGATACCTAACATCCGAATAACGCTGGAGTCGTCAGATGCAGTGCGATCGGGATTTGCTAAAGGTGTTTGAATAAAGCTGTAGAGAATATCTTCATCTGTATCCAGCGCAATGGCTTCAAAACCACGGTTGCGACGACGGTTAGAATATTCTGCGGGTAGGGTTTCTTTGCCAAAGGTTCCCTCTGTTTCTCCTGCATCTGCTGCTGTTCCTTCCGGTACAAAGCGGTCAATGAGTGACCCATCAACATCAAAGTGGTAGATGGCGGGGCGATATTCGTCTACAGTCCAGTATGTACCATCATCATTGATAACAATACCTTCGAGGTCTGCACCAAAGGGGTCGTATTCTAGGGGGTTGCCAAATAGGTCTACAGGTTCTTCATCTATTCCTGGAATGTTCGGTAAACCTGTGATGGGAGTTGTACCATCTTCCCTGTTTAGGAGAATTTCTTCAGTAATTTCAATATCGCCACTGTCTTCATCTAGTGTAAAGCGAACAATTCTAACTTGATAGTCTGGCAGAGCAAATGGTCTTTCGTTGGCATCGTCATCATCTACGTCTGTAGGTGCGCCATTGGGTCCGCGGTCGGGTACGGTGACAAATTGTAGGTTGCCGTCATCGTCTGTACCTTCATACCATAGTCCAGATAAACCACCCAGGAGAATTTCCTGACCCCCTTCGGTTGTACCCAAAACTGGCAGGTCGGAAAATTCAAATTGTGTCAGGGAGGGAAGACCGCGACTGTAGTCTTTTGCTCCCAATGGCAGAACATCTACAATGTTGGCATTTTCAATATCTACTACTGCTATAGCATTATTTTCTTGCAGAGTGACAAATGCTGTGGTGTCGTTACCATCTACAGCAATAAATTCTGGTTCGAGGTCTTTAGCTGCATTTGACCCAGGACCGTAGATCCGAACGCCTTTGTTACGCAATTCTTCTTCCCGACCATTGAAAGCAGTAAAATCAGCGGTAGAGACGTCTGCCTGAGTTAAATTTTCTACTCCACCAGAAATGTCGATAATACTAACGGAACCTTCTGGGTCGTTGCTGTAGTCATCGTTGGGTTCTCCTTCGTTTGCTACTAGCACCTTTGTGCCATCGGAGGTAAAGGTGAGCATATCTGGTAATGCACCCACAGTTACTTGGTTGAGAGTATTGCCATCTGCATCGAAGAAGGCAACAGTCCCTGGGTCTTGTGTGTTGTTAGCTTCAACTGCTACTGCTACAATACCATCGTCATTCACTGCAACACTATTAGCAACTGCGCCAAAGGAGGAAGCATTAATTTGATCTATTAAATTGGGGTTAGTAGGATCGCTAATATCTAATACATCAATAGTTGCCTCATTTGCATTGACAACAAACACTCTTTGTGTATTGGGGTCGTAAGCTGGAATTTCGGCAGCACTTTCATCAAAAACACCTGTTTCATAAGTACCTAATGGTCGGAGTTGTGGGTCAGTCATTAATCTTCCTAGTTCTATATATGTTTAATGGATCGATTGTATACTAACAGTTTCACTTTAAGATAAGTTTAAATAGTCATAATTAATTAAAAGTAAAACTTTGCTCTTAAACACATAATTAAGGAATTGTCAACTATGATGGCGATCGCGTAGTTAAGTAATTCTAGTTGATTCTAGAACTTAATCTTAGGAATCATGTAAAAATAATTGGCGTTGGTGAAGCACGTGTATGATATTAATCTTAATGATTTAGGAGTCAACCCACCCCTAGCCCCTCCCCCTCCCAGGAGGGAGACTGAGTCAGGAGGAAAGAAAGAAGAAGAAAGAGAAAGTTTTTTGTTTACGCTCCTATGCGGACAGGATATCATACCTCTTTTCACCAACGCCAAATAATTTATATCATGTCCGGATAAGAGCGTGATTAAACTCCATTCCGCTCTGCGTTAACGCAGTTTTGCGCCAGCAAACAAAAAAACTTTCTCCTTTTCCTCCTCTTTATTCTTCTTTACCGAATAATTAATAATTAAATAATTAAATAATTAAATAATCAGGACTTACGCAAAGGAACTATTTATAGAGTACTTGTACTATTGGACAATAGTTTTGAGCACTATATATAGCGTATCTGCGTAAGTCCTAATAATTAAACAATTCGGCTTACTCTGCCTCCCCTTTCAAGGGGAAAAAAGCGGTCGTTAGCGTTTGCGATAGCATTCCGTAAGGAAAGCTTCCCGTAGGGTGGGATGGCTCCGAAACCTGCGCTGTCCGACCATCGACTAAGAGAATAAATTTTTTCCTTATTTGTCAATCCTCTCCCTTTTAGGGAGAGGTAATTATCAATTATCCATTAATGAATTGCTTCTTTCTTCTTTCTTCCCTCCTGACTCCTCCGTCGTTTATTTGTAAGTATTCAACTGGATATGATATTAAACAATTTAAACTGCTATTTGTGGCTTAATAGCATAGTTATATTCACCATTAAAAGAGTCTGTCTCAATTCTCATGGCATTAAATTCTTATATAGAATCCGATTATATAATATACATTTATAATTATATAATTACTTCAATCTCCGCCACTCCCCCACTCCCCTAATCCCCTACTTTCCCACTCCCCCACTGCCCCAAGTATACGATAACTGTATAACAGGGTTTTATATTAATTAATATCTAAATCCTCAAATTTAACTTGATGAAATTATCTGCTGAATTTAGCCACGACTTGTTCCTCCTTTATAAGGAACAGGAGGGTCTTCATTAGAAGAACTCACAAACTGATGAAAAACTTCTTCACCTAATTCATCAGAATATTGTTCTAGCAGATTATTATTAATTTCTATAGTAGGCAATCCCATTGTTACTACTATAATTAATGTCCAGATAGATAGTATTAAATCATTTTTATTGTACATAACAATCACCTCTCAATCACAAAAAATTAAATTTTAAATTCAGGTGTAGTAGAAGCAAAAAATTATCAAGAGGTAAATTTATAATTCATGGCAAATAGATGTCTATAACAAAAATAATCTGAATAATTTTTCGTTCAATTATGAATGTTGTTGTCTAAATTATTCTTCAGTTAATAAATATGATTTTACGCAATATTATTTTTTTTTTCTTTACGGAATGAGAAATATTCAAGCTGTATGTAATTCTTATATAGAAGTTATCGAATTGGTGAGATACAAAATTTTAAGGAGCAGGCAACAGTTCAAAAAAGGAATAAAAAGACAACTGTACCTAAGGCTTCTTTAGAAACGCTATATATAGCAATCTTATTTCAGTTGTAATATTTTGGTAGTAGTGGCGAATGGCCATTTGACCCTACCTGACTCCTGTAGGGAAGTCGTCGGATTGGCGATGTACAAAATTTTAAAGGTTTTTAGTTCAAATTAACTATTATAAAAATTGTCACAACCAATTTAGGATTGCTATAGCAATTATCAAATTGGTGAAATACAAGATTCTAGAAAGTAGGAAGTAGAAAAAAATATTGTATCTAATTAGGGTTTGCGCTTCACTAGTCTTATGGGTGAAGGTAGGAGACAGGAGACAACCCACCCCTAATATCATGTCCGGTAGCATCGGTCTTGTCTCGCAAAGGTAGGCAACAGGCAACAGGTAGGAATACTTAAGAGCAAGAAAAAAAACTTAAATTTCCTGTAGATATTCACTCTTGGGTTTACACAAACGCGCTCCGGTGGAGGGGAGGGGAAGACAGGAGAAATGGTTACGAGCGAGGAGGTAGGAGTAACAATTGTCAATTTGGGATTTTTCTGCCCAACTATGCGCCTAAAATATTAACTTTTTGAGCATCAATAGCTGAAAAATTTGCACTTTTTCAAGGCGCCAAAAAGGCATTTACCTTTATCTGTAAATACTTTTAGATTTAATCAGCAAGCCCTAATTAATATGAGAAAAGTTATAGCAATTAGTAGATAGTGTCTCAGCAAATCTCTTTTTTTGGAGTTGTTAATATTATGGTGGGCTTTTTTTATAGTCTCTAGATAATTAGCAAAACTGAAAAAAATATTCCCACTGTATAAAAAGAGGGAATATTACATGATGAATGAGTAGGCAAAAAATTTGTTTGTACAGCAAAGAATGAGTTGTTTAGGACATTAGGATATAGAGTGATGATCAATCAAATACTGGGAAATGTTTTTCCTACTTTTCTCTTTTCCCTATTCCCTATTCCCTGCTATACTTGAGTCAAATAACTATTTATGATACTAATCTTCTAATCCAACCATTAACTGTAAACCGACTATGTTCAAATGCTTTTGATGGACAAACTACAGGCATTACCTCATGTCTGCAACGACTATTAAAAAAGATAATGGAGTTATTAGCAGGCGTAATAATTTGAAAATTCTCATGAGTTATTGCTCCACCTGCTTTTAATTCAGTATCATAAATTCTTAGCTCACCTCCAGAAAAAGCTTTGGGTTCTTGATAAAAATAATACACATAAGTAACTTCTCTACTTGCTGTTTTTTCGCTACCTGCATCATTATGAATTTTGTAATAACATCCATCATTATGTGCTGTTAGTTGCGCTTCAATTTCTGATATCTCGAAACGACGAAAATTTAGTTTAGCTAATACTTCTGCCAAAGTTTCTAAAATTTTGCTCTGAATAAGTGCTGCTAATTCGGGAAAGTATTGTGAAAATAGTACATAAGACTGCCGATATTTATCAGCTTTAGTGGTAGTGGTTGATTCAATATATTGGTCGCGTTTTTGAATAGCAATTTCTATAGCTTTTTGATTTTCTTCAGGAGATAAAAAGTTGGGAATTTCTACATGAGCAGCAGGTAAAAATATTGATTTTACTTGTGTTATTTTAGGTGAATTAAGAGCAAGATTTCTTGTTGAATTATCTGTATTTAGTCGGTTTATTTGTTGTTGAGCATCAGATATTAATGTGCTTGGCGATCGAGGGTTTGTTTGAGACAAAAGACCTGTCATTTCTAGAATTTTTAGGGCTACTGTTGCTCGTTCTTGTGCCGGAAGTTGTTGATTTTTGAGAATTTCTTCTAAAGTATCAATTGACTGAAGCAGTAATTTATTTACTCTTTCTTCTGGCACAATATTGTTGTTTGTATTATTATTCCTTGCTGATGATTCTGTGTACATAATTCAACTCAATTATTTACTAAAGGTTTGATGACGTTTTCTGTTAAGAGTTTATCTCATTGATTTAGATAAAATCTCAATGAACATACCTAAACTTGTCTTAAATAAGCAATCAGCAATCAGCACTCAGCACTCAGCAGTAAATGTGTGCATTTGCGGAGCATTATTATTGACGTAATTTTATTGTTAGCTAACTTCTGTGATTTCTCCAGTCATTTGGCACTTGAGTAGGAGTATTAGTAGACCCCCGCACTCCCATAATGGAAGTATATCGCCTCAATACTGAGAAAGTTGTGCTTGGGGATGGAGATGTTTTACAAGTGCCAGAATTTTTACCAGGGTGGAAATTATACCAAGCGCGATAAATGTTTGCTACATTTTCGCATTGCGGGGGAGTAGGGGAGAGTTCATTAATTGATAATTGATAATTGATAATTACCTCGGGTTTTAACCGCTACGGAATTGAATATCAGGAAATATTATTTCTTCTCTTGGTCGATTGAATATGGCTCCGAGACCTCGCCATTTCTCGACCGCTTTTTTCCCCTTAAAAGGGGAGGCGTCAAGGCGCGAATTATTTAATTATTAATTATTAATTATTCGGTAAAAATAAGAATAATTCACAATAACTAGCGTGCTAATTATCAAAAAAAATATTCAGTCTGTGTTAATTACTTAATAATTGAAGTGTCACTTACAGCGGTTTTCATTTGGGTAGACCACAATAGGGACATTCCATGGAACGTCCCTACAAGGTTTTGCTTGTGAAGATGTGGTTCATCAATTTGAAAAGCGCTGTAAATATAGCATTCTTTTTTCACGTTTGGTATTACCTGTGGTTGAGGTATGGTCACCGGAATTTTAATATAGCATTCGCCATCTAGCTCATGCACGGGAGCAAGATGCTCCCACTACTAAACAAATGACATAATATTTATATTAGGAAATAATTTTAATAACTATGCCTAATTTAACAACAAAAGACTTAGAACAATTAACAAATGAACACCCAAACCATTTTATTTAAACTTTTAAATACTCTTTGATTTTATTAGTTATCAGTAATAATTGATATTCCCATCCCTGTTTTTTCTTAATACATCTTTTTTGCATTGGCAACCAGCATCGATGTTGCGGTCCTGGTAGTCTATTCAATTCATTTTTAATAGTTTCATAATTGCGATGTCTACCATGAATAATTTTTACAGCATCTTTCATCGTAAAAAAGAAGGGAGTCCTGGCATTCCAAGCATGAGAAAGAACATATATTTTACAATTAGATTCTAATCAAGCTTCAATGAAAGAAGTTTGATCGTTTTCTTTCCCGACAGTTTTATTAATAATTTTTGATTCATAAATCTCTAACCATTTTTGAAAAAATAACTCGTTATTTAAGCTTTTTTTAAATAAAATAACTCCTGTATTATATGTTTCGCAAGCAGCTAATTTTTTGTTAGTTTTAGGTGATTTGGCTTTATGAGGATCTGTGGGGTCTGGAGCAACAGCAAGATCGAAAAAATCTAGAGTTTCAAATATTTCTTGACAATCATCACAAAAATATGTATCTGTATCAACAAACAAAGTTTTTTCATAGGGATAAGCTTGATAAATATGCCTGACTTTATACAACAAACCTTCCTTAAAATCTTTAATCTCTACAGGGTGAATAACGACTTCATCAAACAGCGAATTATTAATGTTTCGATCGGTTACTAAAGTAATATGAACGCTTTTATTGAGTTTTTTTAGACTTGTAGCAGAGACAATTGCTTCTTGAATATATTTATCTCCAGTTGCTACATAGAGATAGCCTATTTCGTGATTATTCATAGTTTTTAAGAAGAAAGAATTCAACAATTAATAATTAATTATTAATAATTAATTATTAATACAAATACAGCAGATTCCTCGCAGAAGAGGTACAGAGATTAACAATTGAATGTTTGTAGTGTGGGCATCTTCCCCGCGATGACTGTACCTCACCAAAGTGGAATGTTCTGTAATTACCTCTCCTTGAAAAGAAGAGTTCTGCCTTATTCAATTAAAATTTGTAGTTGCGATCGCGTACCCATAAACTAACAGGTACAGCTTGGCTTTGAGAATTAACTTTTACTTCTACTACAAAAGGTATTTTATCTTCTAAATTAACAGTAGTTTGTGCTGCTCGAATATTCTGATTAATATCTTTGCGTTTATCTTCAGGCATATAATAAGTTTCTAAGCCATATTTAACTGTCCAACCATTAAATTTACCTTGAATAGCTATTTGATTAGCTGGCAAATTTTGAGGCTGTTTTGCACTTACATCTACAGGTTTCCATGCTTTGGGAATTCCTAAATTTTCTGTTGTTTTAGGTGCAGCTAAAATCACATAAATATTAGTTTGATTTTGCGAATAAAGTTTTCCTGAACTTTCTAATTCAAATTTATTCCAACCAGGAAGTTTACTCAAATTATCTTTGCGGGATATATCATAACTTAAAACTTGATAATAGCCTCGCAAAAAATCATAGGGGTCTACAGGTACAGTTTGCAAAACTACAGTTGTACCTGTAATCATAGTATAAATAGCTTGAGCAGGAACTGACAAAATCAATGCTAACTGTACAGTCAATGGCAAAATAAATCGCCAAATTGGCATCTGATTTTTTGAAGGTTTTGTTTGATTAATAGGTGGGTTTAATTCTTCAGAATAATCAGATTCTTTAGTTGATAAATTGCTTTGATTAAAAGGATTTAAAAATTTCATGTTAATTAGACTTCTTGCAGAAGTCAGGGAATAGGGAATAGGGAATAGAGAATAGGGAGTTAACGAAGTCAGAAGTCAGAAGGTAACCCACCCCTAACCCCTCCCCCTCCCAGGAGAGCTATCCCTGATAAGGAACTCCTGAAAACCTTGTGGGAAGTAGGGGAGTAGGGGAGTAGGGAGCAGGGGAGAAAGGATAAAGAATCATAGTAGATCAGAAAAACTACTTAAGTTATCAAAAAAAACGTACATTTAAATACACTTTTTCTCTGACAAAAACCTGTTAAAAACTTCTACATAACTTGTCTACTTTGTCAAGTTTTATGTTAAGAAAAATGTTTATAAAGCATAGCCCAGGAGGGGAGGGGAAGTAGGGGATTTGAGCAACTCTCCAAAAATATTTCGCCTTCAAGAGTTGCGCGACCCAATTATTTTGATAAAATTGTTTATTTCATATCTTGAATTGATTTAATTAAAACTTTTGCCAGAGGTCTATTATCTCTTGAAGAAAGTTTTAGGTAGTAGATTTTAGGTCCATTGTTTAATTGAGAATAAGGTTATATATCCTAGATCCTAGCTGAAAAAATCTTACAGTGCCACCTAAGAACCTCTAAAAATTATATTCTTAATTCTTGGATAATAAATGGCGTTCAAACCATAAACCAGCACCTATAACTCCTACACCACATAAAATAAATACAAAAGATTTAAGTAATAATCCGGTATTATACTCAAAAGTGCGACAGAGAATTTGTAAAGTTAATAATACCAAACCACCCCAGAAACCTCCTCTAATTCCTCGCATCAATCCAATTCTAATTAAACCTGCTGCTAAGAGAAACATTTCTATATTTATTATAAAAGTTACTATTTCTGGAATTTCATTGATACTCAGATGCCAGAAACATAATATTGTAGTTACAAAAATGAAGCCCAAAATCACACCACTGACTGAATCTAATTGCCAACGATGAGAATTTGTTCTATCAGTTCGTGCTAAATTCAACCATTCCCAAACAGAAAAACCTATAAATATTAGAACTTCAATTAAAGTCAACCAACTAAACTGTAATGATGTATTTCCATTCCTTAAATCTTGTGTTAAAACATAACTCCAAATTCCCCGAAAAGATAAATATAAAAATCCAATACTCAAGTACCAAATAGCTAAACTTCTGGCTAATGGTTGAAAAAATCGACTATCTATTTTAGGCAAAATAGTATCATCATACCCCCATAATAAAGCTGGAGGTAAAGTCAAGGCGATCGCTCCCCACAAACCATTATTTGATAAGTAAAAAAATTGCCACAAACTAATTTCTAGAGCTAGTAATAATATCGATGTAGTGAGAAAAAAAATAATCTTGGAACTGCACCAATAAGCTAATGGAATCAACAACAATACTGCCACCAAAGCCATATACTTAATAATCGCCTGTAACCAGGAAAATTCCACAGAATAAAATACAGTTGATAAACCCATGAAATAGCCTAATCCTATTAACAGAATAGCCATAATTCCCAGACTTTCTAGTTGTAAACTATAAGCCATTACCAAAACTCCCAATCCCCAAACAATGTATAATCCGTAGGGAGAACCACCGATATGAAACATTTGAGCCATTAATGCTATATTTGCCCCTAAAATTAACGCTCCAAATATTAAAAGTCCGTGACCTAATCTTTGTTTTTTATTAGTAGTATTCGGTAGATTATTTGGCTGTTGCCAGAGATAAAAACCGCAAGTATTAACTAAGATAAATAAAGTTAATAATAGAAGTGTTTTCACTTCTCGCGACCACTGTTGCCAGTTAGCAGAAACAAAAGTGATAATACCTAATCCTAAAAGAATACCACCAAGAGAAATTAAAATAGTAATAAAACGAGCGCTGGCAGTTTCCTCCAAAGCATCAAACTGGTATCTTTCAGATAGTTGTTGATAAAAGCGATCGCTAATTAATTCCTCTGTTTGCCATAGTTTTGCCTCTTTACGAAGCTGGCGACGAAACTTTTCTGTAATCATTTTATTGTTAAATTAAGTAATATAAATGTGTCCAATAGGCTTCATTAATTAATAATGGATAATTGATAATTACCTCTGGTTAAAACCGTTCTTGATTGAATATAAGGAGATATTATTTCTTCTCATTGTATAATTATGGCTTTTCCTGAATCATAATAGGTTGAGAAACAATAGTTCCCTTTGACGATAACCATCATTTTTAGCTACAAGCGATTCGCGAACATTAAATACACTAAATTAATCTGGTCTAAGTCTTCCATCTGGCATAATAGTATTGTTAAAAATAATCCCTTCATTCTCAGTATAATTAATCCACTCTGCCCCCTTTAAATTTGTATTTGTTAAGTTAGCACCTTCAAAATCAGTGTTTTCCAAATCGGTATCTGTCAAATTAGCATCAATTAGTATTGCATTAATCAGGGAAGCAGTGTACAGACAAGCTTCATTAAGGTTTGCACCACTGAGATTTGCTCTCTCAAGGTCTGCATTATTAAAACCAGCACCTTCTAAATTAGCATTACTAAGATTGACATTTATCAGTGTGGCACTACTAAAGCTTGTTTGTACTGCATTGGCATTACTGAGATTAGCTTCACTCAGATCGCAATCACTAAAACTTGCCTTATAGAGATTTGCCCCCTTCAAGCAAGCTCCTATCAAGTTCGAGTGGCAAAAGATGACATAATCAAGGTTCGTATCTGTAAGGTTAGCACTCGTAAAATTAGAATAACGGAGATCGAGACGCTTTACAGAAGAACCACTGAGGTTGACACCACTGAGATCGACACCACTAAGATCGACTTTCTGAAAATCTTTTTCTCCTTCGGCCAACTTTCTGAGAAATTCTTGTACATTCATAAATTGTCTCCTAATATAGCTCTATATCATCAACTATAGCCAAAATGCATTACCCGATCGCCAAATCAAACTGTTAATGTAGTTGCCAGACAGAAGTATATTCAGTGGAAAACGCGACTACACTATCCTTAGACTACTTTGGGATAATGCTTTGAGACGAGGGGAAATAGCAAGATTAAATATTAGTGACGTTAACTTAAGCGATCGCTTCATCTGGATACAGGAAAAAGCAAAACAAACAAATAGCGCGTAATATAATTCAAAACAGAAAAATTTTAATAGTAGTTGACTATGAAGCTGAAAAGATTAGGCCATGTAGCTATCTGCGTGCAAGACGTTGACAAAGCAGTAGAGTTCTATCAAAATCTGGGAATGGAAATAGCTTGGAAAGATGCTGACTGGGCATACCTAAAAGCTGGTGATGATGGACTAGCACTTTTGAGTCCTGGATATGACCAAGCAGGGCCACATTTTGGCTTCGTGTTTAGCGATCGCTCAGAAATGGAAACCGCCTACGAACAGCTCAAAGTCCAAAATATTCAAGTCTCCCCTGTCCATGAACATCGAGATGGCACAGCTTCCTTTTACGGTAGAGACTTAGATGGTAACTGGTTTGAATACCTTTACGAACCGGAATAGTTAGAGAGAGTAGGGGAGTGAGGGAGTAGGGGAGTGGGGGAGTAGGGGAGTAGAGGAGTAGTAAAAATAAGAATAATTAACATTAATTTGCTAATAACTATCAAAAATTTGCTAAAAATTAGCAAAAACGTGATTCGGCCTGTGTTAATTACTTAATAGCTGAAGTGTTACTAAGTATCATTACTATTAGACTCTTCCTTCTTCCCTCTTCCTTCTTCAGCTTAAAACTCAGACAATGCCAGACATTCCTAACTTTGGCCTTCTCCCAGGTAACTAAAGTCTCCCTTCTTCCCTCTTCCTTCTTCCCTCTTCCTTCTTCAGCTTAAAACTCAGACAATGGCAGATTTTCCTAACTTTGGCCTTCTCCCAGATAACTAAAGTCTCCCTTCTTCCCTCTTCCTTCTTCCCTCTTCCTTCTTCAGCTTAAAACTCAGACAATCGCAGATTTTCCTAACTTTGGCCTTCTCCCAGATAACTAAAATCTCCTTCCTTCTTCCTTCTTCCTTCTTCCCTCTTCCCTCTTCCTTCTTCCTTCTGAAAAAAAATTTTAATTTATGCAGACATCCCACTTAAATATATGTATTAACTATCAGGAGTATTCTAAAGTCTAAAATATCTATATATTAAAATATGACCCAGAAATTAGTATTAAGAAATCGCCGAAAATCGCCCCTCTCACAATGGCGCAATATGGATTGGTCTCTACTACTGGTCTATATAGGAATGACCACTTTTGGTGGAGTTATGATCCAAAGTGTCGAACGAAACCAGGGGTTGACAGATTGGTGGCAACATTGGCTTACAGGAGGAGTAGGCTTAATCTTGGCCTTAATTATTGCCCGTTGTCGTTATGAAGTTTTAGTTAACTGGAAATGGATAATTTACATTTTAACCAATATTTCTTTGGGAGCTGTACAACTCATTGGTACTTCAGCTCTGGGGGCACAAAGATGGATTAATATTGGTGGTTTCCACGTTCAACCCTCAGAATTTGCCAAGGTAGGAATAATTATTACCTTAGCAGCAATACTTTCTTCTCAGACCAGGGTAAGGCTATTAGGCTTTTTTAAAGTTTTGATTATTACAGCCATACCATGGTTATTAGTATTTTTAGAACCTAATCTCGGCACATCTTTAATATTTGGTGCAATTACCATGGGGATGTTGTACTGGGGTAATGTTAATCCTGGCTGGTTAATATTGCTTGTCTCTCCTATCTTTTCAGCTATTCTTTATAGTATCTATTTCCCCGCTTGGGTTGCTTGGATAGCTTTGATGGCCTTAATTGCATGGCGGACTTTACCTTGGGGTTGGTTATGGATGCCTATAGTTACTGGGATTAATATTGTCTCTGGAAATATTGGGCAGCTATTATGGAATTTGCTCAAAGATTATCAAAAAGACCGACTAACAGGATTTCTGAATCCAGAACAAGACCCCCTGGGTACGGGATATCACTTAATTCAATCTCGTATTGCTATTGGTTCTGGACAAATGTTTGGTAGAGGGCTATATCAAGGTACTCAAACTCAACTACACTTTATCCCAGAACAGCATACAGATTTTATTTTCTCAGCTATTGGCGAAGAGTTGGGTTTTGTTGGTTGTATTTTCGTTCTTTTAGCTTTTTGGTTTATTTGTCTGCGGTTGGTTATTATTGCTCAGACTGCTCAGGATGATTTTGGTTCTCTGATTGCCATTGGAGTATTATCAATGTTAGTATTCCAGGTTTTTGTGAATATTGGGATGAATATTGGTTTGGCTCCTGTGACTGGTATCCCACTACCGTTACTTAGTTATGGGCGATCGGCTTTGTTGAGTAATTTTATTGCCCTGGGGTTAGTGGAGTCAGTGGCTAATTACAGTACCAAAGCTAGGCAAGGTTTTTGACAATCTCACCGAAGTCAAAAGTCAAAAGTCAAAAGTCAAAAAAGAAGTCAAAAGTCAAAAGTCAAAAGTCAAAAAAGAAGTCAAAAGTCAAAAGTTATAGTTGTTTAACTTAAAAATGAGAAGTTTTTTCGTCTGAAACTTCCTTAGAGTAAGTAAGAAAGCTTTGTCTCAATCTAAAGTTAAAAGTTAAAAGTTAGAAAAAAATTATAGTGGTTAATAGGAGTAAACGATTCATTAAGTATTTAGGGCTTGCTGATTAAAGATCAAAGCATTGACTGATATTATTTTTAGCCTTTTTAAAGTCGAAAAAAGTTCGCCTGTTTCAGTCTAAAGCGCTCAAAAAGTTAGTATTTTAGGCTCATAGTTGGGCAGAGCAATCTTGGGACAATTCTTACTCCTAACTCCTCGTTCATTCCCCTAACTCCTGTCTCCTAACCCTACTAAAAGACTTTTTCAGCAAACCCTATTTATGCTTAATATTTAACTGAGAATTTGACTCTTGATCGAGGTAAATGAAGATAATTTATATAGTATAAATACTTAAGCAATCTACGGATTTTATACTAATTTTCATGTTACAAATTGAAGTGCGGAATGTGGGTTAAAATATCACTTTTGACTTTTGACTTTTGATGGGGAGTAGGAGAGCTGATACCATTTCAATTCAATAATTTCACAAATAGGTAGAGGTTTTAAGTACTTAAAATATCACTTCTAACTTCTAACTTTTGACTTTTTACTTTTGATGGGGAGTAGAGGAGCTGATACCATTTAAATTAAAAAATGTCGCAAATAGGTAGAGGTTTTAAGTACTTAAAATATCACTTCTAACTTCTAACTTCTGACTTTTGACTTTTGACTTTTGACTTCCGATGGGGAGTAGGAGAGCTGATACCATTTAAATTAAAAAATGTCGCAAATAGGTAGAGGTTTTAAGTACTTAAAATATCACTTCTAACTTCTAACTTTTGACTTTTTACTTTTGATGGGGAGTAGAGGAGCTGATACCATTTAAATTAAAAAATGTCGCAAATAGGTAGAGGTTTTAAGTACTTAAAATATCACTTCTAACTTCTAACTTCTAACTTTTGACTTCTAACTTCTAACTTTTGACTTCCGATGACTTTTGACTTCCGAAATATTTTGCAATAATTGTAGTATAATATAATTCATAGTACATAATACTTTATATATATTAAGCTTTGATTCAATCCGAGACTTTAGAATTATTGGAATGGCCTCGCTTGTGTCAACACTTGGCCACTTTTACAGCAACGAAATTGGGTGCGATATTGCTCCACAATTCTAAGACTTTTAATATCGGCGATCGCCAAAACACGACTAATTATTTACCAATTCCGTCAACAAAAGCGGAAACTATACAACTATTAGCTGAAACTAAGGAAGCATATATACTAGAAACTCGTCTTCCACAGGGTTTATCCTTTGATGGTATTGAAGACTTTGGAGATTCCCTGGAAAGAGCAGAACTAGGTGGTATACTTTCTGGAAGTGAACTTTTAGCTATTGCGACAACTTTAGCTGGCGCTCGTAAGTTACGTCGGACAATTGACAATTATGAGCCAGAATATGAGTTGTCAGTTTTGCCGGAATTAGTAGCTGAGTTACGTACTTATCCAGAACTAGAACAGGAAATTCACCGCTGTATAGATGATAGGGGAGATGTTACAGACAGGGCAAGTCCCAAACTAGCGGGTATTCGAGAAAAAATGCACCATTTACGCGATCGCATCGATGGAATACTTCGAGGCATTTTACAACGGAAAGCTAGTGCTATTCAACAACCAATTATTACTCAAAGGAGCGATCGCTTTGTAATTCCTGTCAAAGCTCCTCAAAAGGATGCTGTACCTGGTATTGTTCACGATACATCTACAACAGGCTCTACATTATACATTGAACCCAATGGAGTTGTCAACCTCAATAACCAAATGCGACAACTACAGCGTCAGGCCCAAAGGGAAGAAGAAGCGATTCGGCAAGCCTTAACAGAACAAGTGGCAGAAGTCAAGGAAGAATTGGAGCAGTTACTGATAATTGCTACTACAATTGACCTCGCTACAGCTCGCGCTCGTTATAGTTTATGGTTAGGAGCAAACCCACCTCAATTTACCGAACCAGATTCCGATCGCCCTGTGAATATCCGTCAATTGCGACATCCGTTGTTAGTCTGGCAACAGCAATACGAAGAAGGAAATGATGTGGTACCTATTGATGTTACGGTGAAATCTCCAGTTAAAGTTGTGGCAATTACGGGCCCGAACACTGGTGGTAAAACTGTTACTCTGAAGACCTTGGGGTTAGCTGCACTGATGGCAAAAATAGGATTATTTATACCTGCGAATGAACCTGTGGAGTTGCCGTGGTTTGAACAAATCTTGGCTGATATTGGTGATGAGCAATCATTAGAACAAAGTTTATCTACCTTTTCTGGTCATGTTCGACGCATTATTAGGATTTTAGAAGCAATAGATGAGGATGAAAATCCAGAAAATTCTGATTTATCTTCTACCCTAGTTTTGTTAGATGAAATCGGTGCTGGTACAGACCCCACTGAAGGTAGTGCTTTAGCAACTTCTATTTTGCAATATTTGGCAGACCATGCACTATTAACAGTGGCAACTACCCACTTTGGAGAACTTAAAGCTCTCAAATATGACGATGAAAGGTTTGAAAATGCTTCAGTAGAATTTGACATCAATTCCCTACAACCTACATACCGCTTGCTTTGGGGAATTCCAGGACGTTCTAATGCTATGACTATTGCTGGCAAGTTGGGTTTAAAACAGGAGATTATTTATAGAGCGCAAGATTATGTGGGAGGAAACTCTGAAGATGTGAATCAGGTAATTGCCGGTTTGGAAGCACAAAGACAGCAACAGGAAACGAAGGCAAAAGAAGCTTCTGAGTTACTACAAGAAACTGAGTCTTTACATCGGGAAGTTTCTAGAAAAGCTGCTGCGCTCAAAGATCGAGAAAGAGATTTACAGTTGTCGCAAGAGGTGGCAGTACAGGAAAAAATCGCTGAGGCAAAAGCAGAAATTGCTACGGTAATTCGGAATTTACAACAGGGTCCGTTAACTGCTCGAAATGCTCAGAAAGCTACTAAAGCTATTAATGAAATTTCTGAGAAATATTTACCTTCTCGTACTCTCCCTGCCAAGAAACCGAATTTTATGCCCAAAGAGGGCGATCGTATTCGGATTCCCAAAATTGGGCAAACAGCAGAAGTATTGAGCGCTCCTAATGAGAATGATGAGTTAACTGTTAAATTTGGAATTATGAAAATGACAGTTAGTTTGGCAGAAGTGGAATCTCTTGATGGTGAAAAAGCAGAGCTTTCTAAAAAGAGTAAAAATGTAGAAGCGCAAAAGAGTAAGAAGTCAGAAAGTAAGCCTAAGGAAACTCCAGCAGAGATTACTTCTAGTGGTTTAGCTGTTCGTACTTCTCAAAATAGTATTGATATTCGTGGCAGTCGGGTAGCAGATGCTCAAATTGAGGTAGATAGGGCACTTTCTCGGGCGATCGAATATGGTTTGTTGTGGATTATTCATGGTAAAGGTACTGGTAAATTGAGACAGGGTATCCATGAGTTTTTGCAGGATCATCCGTTGGTTGAGCGTTATGAGTTAGCGTCTAGAAATGACGGCGGTAGTGGGGTAACTATTGCTCATTTAGTATAGTGCGACTAATTAGTGTAAAATTTTGATCTATCTGAGTCCAAAGACCTTCACAAGTTGATAACAAGCATAAAAATTAGTGATGAAAAAACCTATACTCTTATAGAACCCCTAAACGGATCTTTGCACGCGGTATGTGCTTTTGGCTTCCGTCCTCAGTATGAGCGAGCCAGTGGAAATTCAGGAACGAGAATAGGGGAAAAAGCGGATGAGACCCCGCGCCGTCTGATAGCGCACCTGGTAGCACACCAAGCAGGTAGAAAAATGTTCTTATCTCTCCATCTCCCTATCCCCCCATCCCCCCATCTCCTCCTCTATTTTTAAATAGATACCACTCAGGGGTTCTATAAAACCCCTGAGTGGTATCTTTTCCGTCCAAGGTTATACTAAGTAGCGATCGCCAATTATCCTAAACAAGAGTTAGGCAAATGCCAGCCTTCAACTATTTAGTCTAAACTCCAGTTTATTGAAATGGAAGAGAACGATTTCTAGATTTTCCCCTGGCTTATCTTGTCCAAAGTGTAACAGCACTAATATTGCAAAAGGACAATGTGAATATTGGTGTCAAGATTGTGGCCACCATTGGCCTCGAACAAATAACGTGGGGATTCAACAGGGGGAGAATTTATCATTAAAACAGGGAATAACTGCTTGGCTTTAGTTAAAATCTGGTAAATATTTTCTACTGACTGACTCCTTTCTATACGAGTTTTACCGAATAATTAATTATTAATTATTAATTATTAAATAATTCGCGCCTTGAAGCCGACCCTTTTAAGGGGAAAAAAGCGATCGAGAGATGGCGAGGTCTCCTCGCTGTCCGACCATCGACCAAGAGAAGAAATAATATTTCCTTATATTCAATTCCCTAACGGTTAAAACCCGAGGTAATTATCAATTATCCATTATCAATTAATGAACTGCTTCTAAAGTCATGTCATTTGCACCAAAAGAAAAGACTACTCTACCATCAACTTCTGGTGGTAAACGACAAGAAACTTCTCTCAACCAACGATTATTAATATCAGTGCTAGTATCTCTTCTGACACCCAAATTATAATATGTAAGATCGTATCCGCGATCGCAAACTGTTTGGCAAATTCTACCCGTCCAACCCAAGCACCTAGGTTCTCCCGTACCATTTACAAAAGAGTCTCCGATAAAGCAAATTCTAATTTCCATTCAATTATAAATCAAACAAATTAATAACTAATTCTAATTATTGAATATTAAGTAAGTAATTCAATCTACTCTGCCAATAGTAGATAACCCTTCTAAAATTACATGAGGAGTATAACAAGAACCATTCCATTCGCCATCACTTCCCAATACTGCTAATTGCTTTAATGCTGTATAAACATTGCCAGCAATCATTGTATTCTTAACTCTACCAACTATTTCACCCCTTCTAACACGATAACCAAGTTCAACATTAATAGAAAAATCACCAGAAATACCAGCACCGCCACCGAGAATTTGATCGACTATAATTGCATCATCCAACATCTCGATTGATTCTTTTAGCGATCGCTCTCCTGGCTGAACTATGAAATTAAATAATTCTGGTGTAGGGTAGCTACCTAAATCTGGTCGGAACCCATTACCAGTAGTCCCACTACCCAATAATCTACCAGTCCTCCGGTCTGTATAAAACAATTGTAAAATGCCATTTTCAATAAATTTTATTGAGCGGGTAGGAATACCTTCATCATCAAAAGGACAACTAAAAGGTCCTTCCTCTGGTTGTTGAGAAATAGTCACTTGTTTGCTAGTGACAAGTTCCCCCAGGCGATCGCTCCAAGGAGAAGCACCTTCTACCACCTGCTTACCATTCAAAGCTGCGGAAATTGTACTCCATAGTAAGTCTGCTGCTTTGGCTGTAAACAAAATAGGTACTTTCCCCCTGGGGGGCATCACATTTTTTTTTGCCCAATCTAATCGCTGCAAAATTCGATTTGCTACTTTCCTGGGGTCAAGGGTATTTCGCTGAATTTGGCCATCAGATATATTTAATAAGTCGTCACCTCTGACCCAATCACTTTCTACATAGCCACTAAGGGTTGTATCTATATGATGACAATCTAGCCCTAGGGAATTAACTAAACGAGTAGATTCAATTTCGCAGTCCCATTCCCCATGACAAATCACATCTGGATAAACTTCTCGAATTAATGCGATCGCTTCTTTTCCCCAAGTTACCAGTTGTTCGACTGATATAGATATTCCTTGGTTGGGATAATATCGATTTTTCGCTTTCGAGGATAGTTCAATAGATTCTGGTTCATTAAGACTACTGATAGACAGGGCAAGTTCTACTAAAGCTTTGGGTTCCACTGGCCCATGAGCCACAGCTATTCCTGGACATCTATTTCGCCAAAGTCGGAGCGCTATACCCTCTGACTGAGTGCTTTCTAGTTGCTTGAGTCGATTGCTTTCAAAAAATACGGGCCGGGAGTGCGATCGAGCTTGAAATACCTCTGCTGCCTCAGCTCCTGCTTTGGCAGCTACTTCTAGCAGTTGTTCTGCTAACTGGGTCATAAAATTCTGTTTGGGATTTATGATTTTGGACAATAGAGTTGTTAGTAGGATTTTACCAACGTCCAGTCCCCAAAACTTAACTAAATATTAATTTCTTGCAGCAACCAAAAACCAGCAAATGATTCAGATTCTTGATTTGACTGTACAGCCAGAAAATGAACTTGTTTGACTTTCGACTTTGCTTCGGAAAATCTTTTAGCTTCCTCAATAGTTGATGAATTAGTCAGATTAGCTAAAATCCAACAATCATTGCCTCCAGTTTCTAATAGTAATCTAGCTGGTGGACCTAAATTAAATTTGACAAAAGCTAACTCTAATCCTGACATCCAAGCTGCTAAAGGTTTTGCTCTAGATGAATAAATAATTAAACCAGGAATCTGTAAATTGGGTGCAAGACCGATGGTGTTGAGAGGAAAAGCTTCTCCAAAGTCAATGTCCCACTCTGACATTTCTGTAAAAGCCTTAGTTTCTAAACTGACAAATGTCCATTTTTCTCCAATTAAGGCATCTGGTAGAGGTTGTGGCGCGGGACTCATGTATTGAACCGAAGGATTTGTTCCTGCTTGATAACCAGAATAGGTCGGGTAAACTTCTTCTATTCGTTGTTGTAGCCACTGGTTGAGTGCGTAGGTGCGACGGCTTAAAATAGCAGGGATGGCCAGTTCGGCACAAGCTTTGGTAATCATATTATTCATTTGACGGCGGAAGAAGCGAATTTTTTGAGGTGCTTCTGGAGCATCAGCGATCGCTTTCTCAATGGCGCTCTTTAGCCAAATTGAGTTTACCTGTTGGTTATTTGTAAACTCAGAGTAACGATACAAAGAGTCTGTAGGATGATTAATATCTAGGGGACTTTCGCATATTAAGAGTTCCCAGAGTTTTTTTTGTCTTTCATCAAGTATTGGACGACTGTAAAAGTCTAGTTCCCAAATAGTTCCCATGCCTTACTCTTAAATTGATAGTATAGTTATTCTAAGCTATGGCAGGATGCTATTATGCCTGGTGTAATAAATGTTTGTTACAAATACTCAGGGTATCTCTAGGAGTCAGGAGTCAGTCCTCAGGAGTCAGAAGTCAGGGGAATATGTTCTGGCGTTGCTGAATTAAGGTATGATTGTAGAAATTCGCGATCGCTAAACTATAAAATAATTTGTATTATTTGAATAAGGAGTTGGCAGATCCCTAAATTGGAGAAGCGTGGATTAATAATTTAATTGAATAGAATATCTGAGCATTTCTGCCAATGCGCGAAGAACAAAGAGTTTGACGATGTAACCATGCCTTGAGGATGTCTTAATCTGGTATTTTCACCAACAAACTCGAACCATGTATGTTTTGCTAATAATTTGATCGCCTTTATTCCTAATGGCGTTGGTGAAAAGAGGTATGATATCATGTCTGGATAAGAGCGGGATAGAACTCTGTTCCGCGCTCCGCGTTATTGATATTATAATTTTCAATTTTCGTACTGAAAAAAATAAGAAGTCTCAAAAAGACTCCTTTCCTTAATAGTATTTACAAATAAAAAAGGTTTTTCAGTGGATGGAAATAATCTATGCTGGAACATTTATTAATACTCTAGAGTTTTGTTTACGAGTACTTAACCAGCTTCCATGAGGCTGAAATACTTGAGAACGAGTTAATAGCATTAATTCTAAGTCAGGCATTTCTTCTCGACATCGTGGACAATACCAGTAAATACTATTATGACGTGCATGGCGTAGTAATGTTGTAGAGCAGCAAGGACAAGTGTGCATAATATACCTCAAATTTATTTTAAAAATATGACAAGATTGAACAACAAACCCCTAAAAAATAACTGATCATTTCATCAGGGTAATTAAAATCAGACTAAATTCTTGAAGTCTTGTATCTACATAGATAGATTCATCTACAAAAATTATAAAAATTGTGTTAAAAAAGTTGAAAGAAGCTTATTTTAATTAACTTATATCTTCGCTATCTAGTGAGTAAACTTTGTAAAAGCAAAATAAACTAAGCACTATTAAAAGCTGAAAAATTAATGGAGAGCAAGCAAAATCCCAGAATAAACTGATTAATCCCGTTAATATAGCTAAAACAAAGGATATGTCTTCAGATGTGTGCTTATAAATTAATGCAGAACTCGCAGAAAGAGTTAATAGAATTATATAAACTGATTGCATTTCTCTTATCTCCAAATGCAAATTTGATATTTAGAACTCAGCTTTTAGGTCAAGTTGCTAACCTTGCTAATTAAGGTAATCTATAAATATGAAGAACTTGTGAAGATAGAGCAAATTGTCATAAAAGTTGACACTATAATAGCAATCCTAAATCATTTGTAAAAAATCAAAAATAGATCGAAAGTCTGAAAGTCTTATCCCTGTTCCCTATGGTCTTTTCTCTGCTCCTTGCTTCCTATTCATTTTTTGTCATATTTTTTTACAAAACCCTATTAAGGACTGCTAAATCTTAATTTATATCTATGGAATAAAAGGAACACCTTGATTGATAGTAGGTAAAGAAGGATGTATAGCAAATATTATTAGACTATTGGGCACCTGAGAGAAATTTGCGACTTAATACAGATATTTTCCTGAAATATAGCAGTGGAAGGAAAGGGTACGGACATATTAAAAGCTTAAAGCTCAGACAACGCCAGATTTTTATTCTTCCTTCTGTCCTAGATAACTAAAGCCTCTCCTAGATAACTAAAGCCTCTCCTAGATAACTAAAGCCTCTCCTAGATAACTATGGATAATGGATAATTACCTCGGGTTTTAACCGTTACGGAATTTAATATAAGGAATATTGTCTTTTCTTGATCGATGGTCGGACAGCGCAGGTTTCGGAGCCATCCCACCCTACGGGAAACTGCGAAGAGCGACCGCTTTTTTTCCCCTTAAAAGGGGAGGTTTCAAGGCGCGAATTATTTAATTATTAATTATTAATTATTAATTATTCGGTAAGAATGATTTTTCTGCCATAGTCTTGCTTAAAATACTAACTTTTTGAGCATAAAGATCTGAAAAATTTGCACTTTTTTAGATCCAAAAAAGGCTTTAGCCTTTATATTTTAATGTTTTTAGATTTAATCAGCAAGCCCTATTTACTTCTTCCTTCTACTATATCTGCTCTTTGAAAGTATGGATTAGCTTATATTTTGATTCAAAATTTCAAGCAGCAAAAGATACTATTTTTTACTTCAACAGAGCAGGGAAAAATTATAATTTTCTTTGATAAGTAGGAATTGGCATTACTTTAATACTAGCATGAGTAACTAGGAAATCAGACAAAAAAATATGAGAGAAAAAGCTTAACTGGGTATTTTGGTATAGCATATGAGTAAATTCTCTAGGGTAGATATAGTTTTTGAATACACATAAAAATAATTAAAGTTCAGTAAGACTGCTGTTGAAGCATTGGTTGTTACTATTTATGATGATAGTTAGAACATCTGCAATACCTGAATAGGTCATTATTTATAGATGTAACTTTTAGGTTTATTCAAAAACATCGCAATATAAACTAGCCTATCAACTATGAAAGATAAATTCACTCAAACTCATGTAGCGAGACTTCTAGGAGTATCTTTTCAGAGAATTCATACTCTGAGAATTAGGAATAAGATTAAGTTTTGTTGGGATGCAAACTTAAAGGCTTGGGTAACATCAGAGGAGCATCTTCAAAAATATCTAACTGAGAGAGGAAAAACAGTAAATTTCTCATCTCATAAATAATTAGGGTTTGCCCTCAAAAGTCTTATGGGTGAGGGTAGGAGACAGGAGACAGGAGACAGGAGACAGGAGACAGGAGACAGGAGAAATGGGAATGAGCGATGAGGTAGGAGCGGGCGTTTTGTCAATTTGGGATTTTTCTGCCCAAATCTTGCCAAAATACTAAATTTTTGAGTGTGAAGAGCTGAAACAGGCGCACTACAATTCGACCCTAAAAAGGCTAAAACCTTTATCTGTAAATGCTTTGATCTTTAATCAGCAAGCCCTAATTAAATCGGAAATACATATCAACTAAAAAAAGGATACTAAATAAGCATCCTTTTTCAAAGTTATTAATGATAATATTGCAGTGTTACTATTAGGGTGACATTAATTATCTTGAATTGTCAACAGTGCATATTTTATAAAAATGTATCTTGAAAAGAAGTAATTAAGGGCAGAAAATTGTATTAGTCTCACTTTATTAAAAAACAGAAAAACTGACAAATAAAGTAATCCAGATTTTTCTATTTATTTTAACTAATCAAATATACTTTTCCTCGGTCTAGATCGTAATAACCACCTACAACTTTTAATTTGTTTTCCTGAACTAACTGGGTAATAACTGGAGAAAAATTGATAATTTTTATTTGCTCCATTACATTAGCTTTAACAGCATTTTCTACCGGATATCCAGCTTTACCTTTAGCAATTTCTACAGCAGGTTTAATAGCAGAAATTATACTGCCAATTTGACCAGGAACAGGTTTACCTTCCATAGCTGCTTTTACTACCCCACAATTTTCATGCCCTAGTACCATTAACACTTTTGAACCTAATACAAAAGTACCGTATTCTATACTACCCGTTTCTTCTGGAGTCACAATATTTCCGGCTTCTCGAACTTGGCCAAGTTCGAAGGTTCGTGCAACTACGGGCAATTCCATCGACTGTTACTACCGATCGCCCTTATTGCGCTTGATACGGCAGAGATGAATGGTGCAGATTGATTTTCAGATCGCCGTTTTCATCGCGCACATAACCAAAAGTGTATTCTACCTTGATCTCGCTACCGTCTGTTTTGGTGAAAAAATACTCACCCATTGAGATGGCTGTATTGCACTGGGTAATAATTCCTTCATTCTCAAAGCGCACATTGTTAAAGGGTGCAAGAGCAAAACCTCCATCTTCGCTGATGCTGCCGCCGACAAAATAAGATAAAGCCTCTTTTTCCGTGCCTCTGAACGGATCATCGCTGGCCAGTGTTGGTTTGAACAAAACCGTACCAATATCATAACCATAAAGTCTGTCAAGAGTACTTTGTGCTTCTGCTTGTGGGTTTTCTGCCTTGCCAATGGCGACAATGGCTTCGCCCCAGCTTTGCTGTGCAGCTAGAACATCGTTTTCTGTAACAGGATTTTCGCATGGCACTGCCTGTACTATTGGCGTAGATTGAGGGTTCGTGCAACCAGCCATTGTGGTTACTACAGATACGATTAAAAGTGCAAAGAAATGTGGTTTCATGGTCATCTTTTTCTTTTATAGGACTAGCCATTAATAGGTTAACCTAATTTCCGCCTACAAGGCTACAAGGAGTACAGACAATTTTCTTGAGAAAGTTGCTGAAATTGTTCATTTTTATCGCAAAGAACAAGTTGGTGTTTGACTTATATCATCAGGACTTACGCAAAGGCACTATGTATAGAGTACACTAACTATTGGACAATAGTTTTGAAGACTATATATAGCGTATCTGCGTAAGTCCTAATCATGTCCGGTTGAACAGTTATAAATAAATGATGAAGGAGTCAGGAGTCAGCAGTCAGGAGTCAACCCACCCCTCGCCCCTCCCCCTCCCAGGAGGGGAAGAAAGAAGAAGAAAAAGAAAGTCTTTTTTATCACTAATTATCCGGGCATGATATTATGTTGATTATGAATCTCAGACAGAGAAAAGCTTTTCCCACTTTTGCCTGTTGCCTGTTGCCTACTATAGTTAACGATAATCTTGGCGCTGAATATCTCGCAACCGAGCTTCTGGACGCCTAAACCTATCTAGTTGTGCTTCAAAAAATGCACGATTTGCTTTTAAATGTTCTAGGTCTGGGTCATCTAAAGGATGTAATGTTGCTTGTCTTAATGCTTGAATAACTGCTGAAGTTACACAATACATTGAGCGTTGAAAAGTAATTCCTAACTGAATCAACATATCATCTTCGCCTCGACAATATTGTTTGTAATAATCAACTAAAAATGATGGTAAAAAATGCAGCATATCTTGCATTAATAATGTGGGAGGGATACCAGCATTTCCCACTGGAAAAACATCTGCATAAAGAATGCCGTAATGAAAGTCTTTTTGATTTTCTGGCACCTGTTTTGCCTGAGCATTATAAGACTTTGTGCCACGGAAAGGTGCAGTGCGATAAAAGACAGCTTCTACATAAGGTAAAGCAGCTTCAAATAACCAAGTAAAACCACAAGATTTGGGAATAATTTCGTGTACTTCACCTCGAATATAAACATGATGATAAATTGGGCGATTTGCTACAGCAAAAATTCCATTTACTAGAAAATTCATTGCTTCTGGAACGCTGGTTAATTTCCCTTCGTTATATAAATCAAACATTTCAAAAAAAACAGCAGCCATTACTTCCCAAAACAAACCAAGATTGCTGTAATAAGAAAGTTGTCTGACCTGTTCGATAAACATTTCTGGGAATAGTTTATATAGACCTAACATTACAGGATTTCCTTGAAAATAAGCTTTAATTGCTTTATCTGCTGCAGCCTTATATTCAGGAGTATCTAAATAAGGGTCAAATTTACCTCCCATTTCCCGATGCCAAAACATTGCCCGCATACAAGCTTCGGCGAATTCCATATTAATTCTGTCATGCCATAAGTGATGTAATAATTTTGATTTTTTGCCAGTTTCTCCCTTTTCAATAAATGCTAAAAGTTCTGGATGAGCTGTTGCTTCTCCGCGCCAAACTCTTAAGTCTGCATCATCACCTGCATAGTGATTATGAAGTTCTAAATATTCTTTTGGCAGGAAGTATTTAAAGAAGGGTAAGGGGTTTAAAAATACTCGTTCGGCAATATAAAGTAAGTCGCGCCAATAGAAATCCATTGGTACTGCATAAGCTTTATAAATACCGATAATTTGCATTAGGTTTTCTGGGGTATCTGGTAGCATTGCTCCACCTGCTTCGAGGCGGTGAATAATTTCGGCAAATTCATGTTTGGATGGGGGAAGTTTTATTGTTGTTTGTGTCATAATTTTTGAGGTTTTAGGTGTTAGGTTTTATATCATGTTTGCTTCAATGAAAATCATAAAAAATTGGCACTTTGTAGCACTTTTTAGGTAGGGTTGAGTCCGTGTTAGCGGAGCTTATCCTGAGGATAAACCCAACAACAATAATTATATTTGTTGGGTTGCGCTAGCGCTTAAACCAACCTACGGTATTATAAATAATTATTCGCACATTAAGTTTTAGTTTGTATCTGTTGGATTTAGCTACTTCGAGACGGGAAATTAATTTCGGCAAATTCATGTTGGAAGGGGGGATGTTTTATTGTTATTTGTGTCATAATTTTTGAGGTTTTAGGTGTTAGGTTTTATATCATGTTTGCTTCAATGAAAATCATAAAAATTTGGCACTTTGTAGCACTTTGTAGATTTGGTTGAAGCTTATTCGGAGGATAAATCCAACAACAATAATTGTATTTTTTGGGTTTAGCTACTTCGAGACGGGAAATTAATTTCGGCAAGTTCATGTTGGAAGGGGGGATGTTTTATTGTTATTTGTGTCATAATTTTTGAGGTTTTAGGTGTTAGGTTTTATATCATGTTTGCTTCAATGAAAATCATAAAAAATTGGCACTTTGTAGCACTTTGTAGATTTGGTTGAGTCCGCATTAGTGGAGCTTATTCGGAGGATAAATCCAACAACAATAATTGTATTTGTTGGGTTGCGCTAGCGCTTAACCCAACCTACGGTATTATAAATAATTATTCGCACATTAAGTTTTAGTTTGTATCTGTTGGATTTAGCTACTTCGAGACGGGAAATTAATTTCGGCAAATTCATGTTGGAAGGGGGGATGTTTTATTGTTATTTGTGTCATAATTTTTGAGGTTTTAGGTGTTAGGTTTTATATCATGTTTGCCTCAATGAAAATCATAAAAAATTGGCACTTTGTAGCACTTTGTAGATTTGGTTGAAGCTTATTCGGAGGATAAATCCAACAACAATAATTGTATTTTTTGGGTTTAGCTACTTCGAGACGGGAAATTAATTTCGGTAAATTCATGTTGGAAGGGCGGATGTTTTATTGTTATTTGTGTCATAATTTTTGAGGTTTTAGGTGTTAGGTTTTATATCATGTTTGCCTCAATGAAAATCATAAAAAATTGGCACTTTGTAGCACTTTGTAGATTTGGTTGAAGCTTATTCGGAGGATAAATCCAACAACAATAATTGTATTTTTTGGGTTTAGCTACTTCGAGACGGGAAATTAATTTCGGCAAATTCATAGGAAAAGTTTTGTTTTTGTTTGTGTCATAATTTTTGATGTTTTAGGTGGTAGGTATTAGGTGTTATATCATGTTTGCTTAAATGGAAATAATCAAAAATTGCCACTTTGTAGCACTTTGTAGGTAGGGTTGAGTCCGCGTTAGTGGAGCTTATCCGGAGGATAAACCCAACAACAATAATTATATTTGTTGGGTTGCGCTAGCGCTTAACCCAACCTACTGCATTATAATTATCTAAACTTGATATTAGTAGGAATTTTGAGAAATATTCTTACACAGTTTTTATTTCTGGCAAAAAAACTTAATTTCTGTACTCCAAGAAATTAACATCTCTTGTATTTATCAAACTAGCTAAATTTTGAGTTTTGACTTGTGACTTTTGAATCTCTATAGAAGAATTAGGGACTAAAAAATTGGAAGTTGCTTCACTCCAACGCACTAACCAAGTAGGTTGAATTCCTAAAAAGAAAATGACTACTGCTAATACTAAAGCAGGGGTACGTTCAGACCAAATCACTTTAGGATAATAAGCTGTATCATTATCTAATTTGCCGAAACAAGTACGGTTTAACAAAATCACAAAATAAACAGCAGTTAAACCACTGGCAATAATACACAAAAGAGTAGGAATAGGAAACACTGAAAAACTACCTTGAAATACCAGAAACTCAGCAGCAAAACCTACCATTCCCGGAATACCTGCACTTGCCATTCCACCCATAATTAATAAAGCGCTCGTCAAAGGTAAACCACGCACCGGACTCATCAAACCATTCAACACAGATAATTCGCGAGTACCAACTTTGTTTTCCACCACACCCACCAGATGAAATAGAATCGCTAAAATTAAACCGTGAGCAACCATTTGAGAAATAGCTCCCACTAAACTCAAAGGTGTATTGGCCGCAGCAGCAACAACAATATAACCCATGTGGCCAATCGAACTGTAGGCCACCATTCGTTTAATGTCTTGTTGAGCGATCGCTGCTAATGCTCCATACAAGACGCTAAAAGTACCAATTATCGCCATTCCGGGGGCGACTATTTGCCAGGTGTCGGGAAATAATCCTAACCCAAAACGCAATAGTCCATAAGTGCCTAATTTTGCTAATATGCCACCTAGAAGAATGGTGACGGGGGGAGATGATTCGACGTAAGCATCTGGCAACCAAGTGTGTAAAGGTACTAATGGAATTTTAATGCCGAATCCTACTAAGAGAAGAGTTAGTAAGATGAGTTGGGTTTTTAGGGATAGTCCTTGGGTTGAAATTAGATCATAATCAAAACTGGGAGAATTGCTTAACCAAGTTATTCCTAAAAATCCTGCTAATATCAGAATTCCGGATACTGCTGTATAGATGAGAAATTTGGTTGCTGCATAACCTCGTTTTTCACTACCCCAAATTGCTATTAATAAATAGATGGGGATTAATTCTAGTTCATAAAAGAGAACGAATAATAATAGGTTTGCGGAGAGAAAAGCGCCTGCTATTCCGGCATTTACTAATAAAATTAAGGGGTAGTATAATCGCGGGCGATCGATATTATTGCCATATCCATAAACTACGATGAATGTTAGTAAGGAATTTAGGGCGAGTAAGGGTAGGGATAAACCATCTATACCGAGACTATAGGTTAAACCTAATTGAGGAATCCAGGTAAAATGTTCTTGAAATTGTAAACCTGGATTATTTAGGTTAAATTGAATGGCAATTTCTACAGTCCAAGCTATTAGAGATAGGGCAATTGCTAAGGTGATTTTTCGTAATTTCTCATCGGTAATTTTTCCGGGAAAAAATCCGACTAAAGCTGCCCCTAAAATTGGGATGATAATTAAAACACTGAGCATTATTTCTTGTTATTTGTCTGTTAATTAAATTGAAGTCTGGCATCATATCCGCTGGTATCGTTTGTGTAAAACTAAGGGTGAATATCTACAGGAAATTTAGGTTTTTTCAAGCTTTTAAGCCTTCTTCCCTCTTCCCTCTTCCTTCTTCCTTCTTCCTTACTTCACTATACAATACCGATGCTACCGGACATGATATCACAGGAATTTTTGATTCGGATGTACGGATTATTCATCGGGATGATTGAAAGTTTTGCCTCATAACAATTTACTATTTACTAGCTTAATCATAGAGTAAAACTAATCAAAATAATAGCCTGGCACAACAGGGATTTTTGATTCGGATGTACGGATTATTCATTTTAGATTTTTTCTGTGAATCAACTGACCATTAAAGAGTTATGTTTGAGTGTTACCTACAGGTAATTTACAGAAATAATTGATTGAGATTTTCCCTCCAATCAACCCATTAATAAATCAGTTCCATCATCAGGCTAAATTCAACATCTCAACATTTATATCTGAGAAAATCCCTAATTTTTCCGTATCATCTACAGATTATTTCTGGGAATAATTGAGATTTTCCCGTAAATTAACCCACTGCTAAATTAGCTTGATTATCTGTTTAAATATTGGGTGCATCTCAATGCATGAATAAAGCCAAAAATTTATCACTTTTAGGGAACAGGGAACAGGGAATAGGGAACAGGGAATATATAGGAAAAAAGTCTTTTTGCAAATATGAGATACACCCTAAATATTTGCCAAATATTACCCAAGCGCCAGAGTTATTTTTGAGCGTTATCTACAGATGATTTACAGAAATAATTGATTGAGATTTTCCCTCCAATCAACCTATTACTAAATCAGTTCCATCATCAGGCTAAATTCAACATCTCAACATTTATATCTGAGAAAACTCCTAATTTTTCTGTATCATCTACAGATTATTTATGGGAATAATTGAGATTTTCCCGTAAATTAACCCACTGCTAAATTAGCTTGATTATCTGCTTAAATATTGGGTGCATCTCAATGCATGAATAAAGCCAAAAATTTATCACTTTTAGGGAACAGGGAACAGGGAATAGGGAACAGGGAATATATAGGAAAAAAGTCTTTTTGCAAATATGAGATACACCCTAAATATTTGCCAAATATTACCCAAGCGCCAGAGTTATTTTTGAGCGTTATCTACAGATGATTTACAGAAATAATTGATTGAGATTTTCCCTCCAATCAACCTATTACTAAATCAGTTCCATCATCAGGCTAAATTCAACATCTCAACATTTATATCTGAGAAAACTCCTAATTTTTCTGTATCATCTACAGATTATTTATGGGAATAATTGAGATTTTCCCGTAAATTAACCCACTGCTAAATTAGCTTGATTATCTGCTTAAATATTGGGTGCATCTCAATGCATGAATAAAGCCAAAAATTTATCACTTTTAGGGAACAGGGAACAGGGAATAGGGAACAGGGAATATATAGGAAAAAAGTCTTTTTGCAAATATGAGATACACCCTAAATATTTGCCAAATATTACCCAAGCGCCAGAGTTATTTTTGAGCGTTATCTACAGGTAATTTACAGAAATAATTGATTGAGATTTTCCCTACAATCAACCTATTACTAAATCAGTTCCATCATCAGGATAAATTCAACATCTCAAAATTTATATCTGAGAAAACTCATGATTTTTCTGTATCATCTACGGATTATTCATGGGAATAATTGAGATTTTCCAGGAAATCAAGTTACTGTCAAATCAAGTTAATTATGAGTGTCATCCACAGATTATTCCTCCCAAGAATTGAGATATTTTCCTCAAATTAACCCGCTGCTAAATCAGGTTAATTATCAGCTTAAAAATTTCCCAAATATTAGCCAACGACCAGAGTTATTTTTGAGTGTAATCTACGGATGATTTCCGGAAATAATTGATTGAGATTTTTCCTCAAATCAATCCACTATTAAATAAACTTAAATTCAACATCTCAAAATTTTAGTCTGGCAAAAACTATAATTTTTGAGTGTAATCTACGGATGATTTCCGGAAATGATTGATTAAAATTTTTCCTCAAATCAAACTACTAAATCAGATTAGATTCAACATCTCAAAATAATTGATTGAGATTTTTCCTCAAATCAATCCACTATTAAATAAACTTAAATTCAACATCTCAAAATTTTAGTCTGGCAAAAACTATAATTTTTGAGTGTAATCTACGGATGATTTCCGGAAATGATTGATTAAAATTTTTCCTCAAATCAAACTACTAAATCAGATTAGATTCAACATCTCAAAATAATTGATTGAGATTTTTCCTCAAATCAATCCACTATTAAATAAACTTAAATTCAACATCTCAAAATTTTAGTCTGGCAAAAACTATAATTTTTGAGTGTAATCTACGGATGATTTCCGGAAATGATTGATTAAAATTTTTCCTCAAATCAAACTACTAAATCAGATTAGATTCAACATCTCAAAATTTTAGTCTACCACAACCAACAGGTAATTTTTAAGTGTAATCTACAGATTATCCATCAGAATGATTGAGATTTTTCCGAAAATGAACCCGCTGTTAAATCAGCTTTATGTCAGGCTTAAATATTTAAAAAATTCAAAAATTCAAGCCAAGCATTACAGTTATTTTTGACTATGATGTACAGATAATTAATCAGAATATAACCTTTCTCAAGTTATACATTTTCTCCATGAAGTTGTGCTTAATAAAAGATAACAGCTATTAGTAAAATTCAGGTTTTGGTAATAATTATTAAGCGCATTGTTACAGATAAATAGTATTAGCTATTAGCAGTCAGCTTTTCCTAGGTCATACTACACAAACGGCTTTTTAATCAATGAAGTAAAAATTTGTTTAACTCAGGACTTACACAAATTTACTTTTAAACCACCATTTGTAGGGAGCAAATGGTATTTGCCCTCCCTATATATAGCTGATAGCTGATTGCTGAACTGCTGACCGCTTTTTAAAATAAACCGACTACTAACCAACTTAATAATAGAGTCATACCAATCAAAATTGTCAATACATAAAACTGAGACTGACCAGAAACATTATATTTCAAACCTTGACCGCCAAACACAGTAGCTAAACCCACAAAATTAACTACACCATCCACAAGATAGCGGTCAACCCAAGAAATAATTCTTGATACCAAACCCACAACAAAAACAATAGTAATTCTATACAGTTTGACAGTGTAAAAATCGTAGGCAAAAAAGTCTTGTACTGCTGGTAAAAGAAGTTTAATCGGTTTCTCCCACTTATCATTTAGATAAATCAAACCACCAATACCAAAACCAAGCACGCTGGATAACAATAATAAACCAGCAACAGTTTTATTAATAGTCGCAATATCCGGTAATAGTTGCCATTGCGCCAACAATAGAGGAATATGCAACGTCAAACCAGCCAAAATAGTCATCGGCAAAACCAAAGACCATAAACCTTCAGGCGATCGCTCAGTCATTTGTTTCGGTTGACCGCAAAAAATCAAACCAAACTCCCGAATAATACCAAAAGCAGTGAACCCATTCACCAACAACAACACACCTACTAACCAAGGTTGACTACTCCACAAATAATCTGTCATTTGCAAAAGTACCCAGAAACTACCCAAAGGAGGCAAAGCGACTAAACCAGCAGCACCCACTAAATAAGAAATTCCCGTAATTGGGCGACGAGACCATAAACCACCATATTGAGTTAAGTCTTGACTGACGCAGTTTAAAATTACCCCACCCGTACTCATTACCAATAACGCCATCGCACAAGCGTATGTAAATAACAACATCAAAGCAGTTTCATCTTGACCAGTTCCCACAGCGATAAATACCAAACCCATGTAAGTACTGACCGAATAAGAAAGCGATCGCTTAATATCGATTTGGGCAATAGCAATTAAAGAAGCACAAACCGCTGTAAACACTCCCACTCCAATCATTACTGTGGAAGCAACAGGGGATAAAGCTAAAACAGGTTGCAGTTTAATCAGCACCCACGCTCCAACTGCTACTACCAGCGAGTTCCGTAAAATAGTACTTGGCACTGGCCCTTCCATTGCTTCATCTAACCACAGATGTAGGGGAAACTGAGCGCATTTACCCAGAGGTCCGGCAATTAAAGTTAGACTTAATAAGGTAGCAGTTGTAGGAGCGATGTTTGCCGTTTTTGCCCACTCAGCTAACTCCGTATAATTCCAAGTTCCTGCTAGAGGTAATAAAGCAACTACTCCCATCAGCAAAAATAAATCTCCCACCCGTTTTGTCAGGAAGGCATCTCTTGCTCCAGTAATTACTAATGGTTGACTAAACCACAAACCCACTAATAAATATGTACCGAGAGTGAGAATTTCTAGAATTATGTAACTCCAGAATAGGGAATTGCACAAAACTAAGGCACACATTCCAGCTTCAAATAATGCCAGTAGGGAATAGAAACGTGCCCATCCCCAGTCCATTTCCATGTAAGCGATCGCGTAAATTTGGCTCAGGAAATTTAGACCAGTAATTAATATAGTCGCCCCAATAGTGAGGGTAGATATTTCTAGGGAAATAGTGATATTTAGCCCTGCCACATCTAGCCAAGGTATTGATAATTCTTGAGTTGGTTGATTCCAAGCTATTGATAGAGCGATTAAGCCATGCAAGAAAGCGATGAAGGTCATAATCAGATTGATATAACCTGCTGGTCTTGGCCCGGTACGTTTAATAATTCCGGGAGACCAGGGTATGGCTAGAGCTGCACCGACGATAGCATAGCAAGGTATTAACCAAACTGTTTCTAGAAAGTCATTTGATAGCATTATTTTTATTTTTGCGATATTTTGATAAATAACTTGCTACTTTATTTAACTAATAGTTAATTTTATATTAAGTTTGGTACATATATTAATATTTTTGTTTTACCAATAATTTGAATTGTTTATGTGTAGATTATGACAGTTTAATTTGATACATTAGAAATTATCTACTGTACTATAGCAATGTAAGCATTTAGCCCTCAGCCATCAGCTATCAGCTATTGCTTTTAGTTCAGATAAAAGCTTTATTAATTGTCTTACTACAAAAGTTGGCTCCCTTATCCTGAAAGTCAGTTGTTAATTTAAACACTATCCCATAAGAGAGAGTCTTGTTGCTGTTAACGCAGTTCCTCCGGAGGAGGCTAGCTGACAGCTAATAGCTGTTTGCGCAGCATTCCGGAGGAAATGCTTACCGAATAATTAATAATTAATAATTAATAATTAATAACTAAATAATTCGCGCCTTGAAGCCTCCCCTTTTAAGGGGAAAAAAGCGGTCGAGGGATGGCGAGGTCCCCTCGCTGTCCGACCATCGACCAAGAGAAGAAATAATATTTCCTTATATTCAATTCCGTAGCGGTTAAAACCCGAGGTAATTATCAATTATCCATTATCAATTATCAATTAATGAAATAGCAATCCTAAATCATTTGCGATAATTTTATTACTTTGATTTTTCAATTTAAAAAGTGCTGTAAAATTGTCGTGACTGTACCTCAAAAACCTGAAATACACTGTAAAAAATGGTTAAAGCTACAGTAAATATTGTTTTTCTCAAAATTATCAAACAACATTAAAAGCTTGCAACATTAATGTAATGATGCCTACTATCTACAACCAAGGGAATAACGAGTTGCCACCCCCGTTTTGGAATTAACACCTGTTGCTTGTTGACATAATTTTCTAATTTGCGCTCCATCTAACAAAGCATCTGTAAAGTCTGCATCTGTAATATCAACACCATCAAAAGTCGAGCCTAACATTATTGTTTCCACAAACACCCCATCAGTTAGATCGGCATTAGTAAAATCAACTAAGTCTGCCATAGCATAAGTTAAATTCGCTCCATGTAAATTTGCTTTAGTTAATGTCGAATAACTAAAAATAGCTCCCCGTAAATCGGCATCTGTAAAATTAGTTAATTGAAGATTAGCATTAGAAAATTCTGCGGACTGCAACACTTGGCCAGAAAAATCTTTTCCGGTAAGTTGGGCATTGCTATAAGAGAGGGGTGGTGGGTAATATTGGGCTTGAGCTATGGTTGGCCACAAAAACAAATTCAGTGTTAATAAAAAAGTAGCAATTTGATGCAAAATCATAGTAAATGGTTTATTAATTAGAGTATCTAACTTAGTTTATCTTAAGTTCGGCTACATAATTTTTAATTGCGATTTAGGAGGTTGAAAGAATAAGTATGGCAAGTTTTTTCATCACTTGGTTAATGGCAACTTTATCACTTTTAATTACAGCTTTTGTTGTACCAGGAGTGAGAGTTGATAGTATTCCGGCAGCAGCAGTTGCAGCAATTGTTTTGGGGTTAGTTAATGCGTTTGTCAAACCACTTTTAACAATATTAACTTTGCCTCTAACAATTTTAACTTTAGGGTTATTTCTATTAGTAGTCAATGGAATTTCTCTATCATTGGCAGGATATTTTACTCCTGGTTTAGAAGTTGATGGTTTTTGGCCGGCAGTTTTTGGGGCAATTGTGTTATCTTTTGTTTCTAGTTTTATTGGCGGATTTGTTAATAAATCGGAAGGTTCTGAAGATATTTAATCAGAAGGAAGAAGGAAGAAGGAAGAAGGAAGAAGGAAGAAGGAAGAAGGAGGAAGGAAGAAGGAAAAATATTAGGTTGTCTGAGTTTTAAGGTTTCCATCAATTCGCCCCCTTTCCTTTTCCTTTGACTGCTATATAGAACCTGTTTGGTATCTCTAAAAATTTAGGCGTACGCTCTTATTACTTAACTTAAGCTGATGTATTTTCCTCAAAAGACATCTCCAATCATCAAAAATCAAATCAATTATTGTACACAAATCATCAATTATTTCCCTCTACTCCCTACTCCCTACTCCCTACTCCCTCTTTTCTGGAGAGAGCTAAAAGATACGATTGGGGGTTCTATATAGCAGGGAACAGAGAACAGTGGGAAAAGTATTTATCTACCTAAGGTTCATCATCAATCTATGTCCTAACAAACTTGTTCCTTGCTATATCTAAATTTATCTAGATAATTCAGAGTTCATTTTTAGAGATTCTGAATTTTTTTTATCTTTCCACTTACTCCAAATAAATCCTACTATTAGAGGCAACCATAACCAGTACCTTTCCATCGTATTTAAAAGCCAACTATTATCTCCTAAAGTTTGTCTGTATGGCAAAACAAAATAAATAAATACTGATAAACTCACCCATCTTATCCCTAAATTTCTAGTTGCTACAGCAAAAGGAATTAACCAAGTAAAATACCAAGCATGAACAATAGGAGATAAAGTTAATAATAAGAAAAAATACCATTCAGCAAAATCAACAAATCTACGACAATTCCAGATTAAAACTCCCACTCCTAAGCAAAGAGGAATTCCATAAATCCAGTTAAATTTGGTAGATTGTTCCGAAACAAAGCTCACTAAATAAGGAATTAATTCAGCACTACGACCATTCACAACAAAATTTGAACTTGTAGGAATAAGCGAACATTTTCCAGGTTCACAAAAATTTAGAGCTGCAACACACATTGGTAATAAACCAATTAATAATAAAAAACCTGCCTGTGGAACTTGTCTAACTTTTGTATAGAAAAAATTGCTAATTAATTTAGTATTACTCCTGCTTAATCTCTGTTTATTTTTTCCTAAAAACCGAGTTATCTGTAATTTATAAAATTGCCAACTTCTAAAAATATTGTTCTGTTGTTTCTCAAAATAATTGGGTCTAAAACCCCGCCTTGATTGGCGAAATATTTTTGGAGAGTTGCTCAAATCCCTTAACTTCTGACTTCTGACTTCGTTAAAGCATCCCTCAGAGCGATCGAGTAAACTAACTTTTCTGATTTGATCTTCCCTCTCTTGGTGCGTGCTTTTTGACAGATGAAACATCCGCATATTTCCACAACTTTTCCCTATATCTTGTTCCCTAAAACATAATATTTTCTGCCAAACAACAAAAGATAAAATTGGTAAAGAAACCCATTTTATTGCCACACTTATACCAATTAAGAAAGCACTCCAATACCAACGATAATTATCTTGTTCTTTTGGGTTGAATACCCCGTCGTCTACAGTTTGAGTCCCCATCCACTTTTTCCAACTTCGGTCTTTCCTTCTTCCTTCTTCCTCCTTCCCTCTTCCTTCTTCAACAGGAGTTTGAGTCCCCATCCACTTTTTCCAACTTCGGTCTTTCCTTGTTCCTTGTTCCTCCTTCCTTGTTCCTTCTTCAACAAAAACTAACCATGCTCCCACTAATGGTAAGATAAACCAACTATCATAATGACTACCTCCAGCAAAGGAGTAAAGAATCAAAGGATTCCAAGCATAAATCAAAGTTTTTTGCAGACTAAATCTTTTACTTAATAACCAACAAATTCCTAAGTCTGCCAAGATAAAAGCAAATTTAAAGACAAATACTGAGGGGCTAATTAGTGCTAAAAATCGAAACCCTAATTGAATCAAAGGTGGATAAATAGCAGAAGTATCAGGATGATTAATTAATGACCACCACTCTGTTCTATAGGGAATTAATTCTAAAGCGTTTGGCGCTAAATTATAGGGGCTAAAACCCAAATTTTGAATGTAACCTTCCCATAAATAACGCCAAATATCACTCCCTGTTTCCATAGGAATTAATATTAGTCTAGTCAGAATAGTTATACTCCAAAACCAAGCCCAATTAATTGATGTTATTGCCCAAGAAATTATAAAACCTAAACTAATTATACTGATACCAATCCAAAATTTTATGACAATACCAGTTTCCTGAAAACCACCGTAGGGAACTATAAAAATTGTACCTACTAATATAAAAAATGAACTTAGCAATAAAGGCAGATTTTTCCTAATGGAACTTACACAAAATAGAGTCATTTCAGTTATCAGTTATAAGTTATCAGTACCAACTGTTCAAACCAGAGGCTTGAAATACTTAAGTTTACTTTCTCTTGGTCGATTGGATATGGCAAAGAATTGATTTATCTATGGCAATATGATTTTAGTTGTGAGATATTGGAGACTTTTGTTTTAGGTATGGAGGTAATAGGGAATAGGGAAGAAACGAAGAGATAAGAATAAGATAACTGCTATATTCTATCTTTTAAAGGAACACATCAATTCTCACATCTGATTCCTGATTGCTATAGTTACAATAATTGATTGGATTTTTGATGATTGGAGATATCTATTTATGTACTTAAATATAGGGAGAGAGATATAGGAAATAAGGGGGCAAATTTCAACTTTTTTCTACTGTTTTATTTCTCGAAATCCTGACTGATGATTTGATAACTATTAACCAGGACTATATTAATTATTCTTATGTTTTTATGTTTACTTCTCTCCTACTCCCCCACTCCCCCACTCCCCTACTCCACTACTCCCCCACTCCCCCACTCCCTGACTCCCCCACTCCCCTGCTCAAGAATTTGTTAGTATTATTCTGCAATTCTATATTTTTCCACAGGTATTTTAAATACAATTTACCAAGAGTTGTCAAAATAATTGTTCCAGCCTGAAAACTACCTTTTATAGTACCTGATATTTTTGAACGTCCGCCCTGACGACGACGATAACCAACAGGAATTTCAGTTATTTTTAAATCACATTCTACAGCTCTAGCTTGCATTTCTACCGTCCAACCAAAACCTCGGTCTTGCATTCTAATTCTCTCTAAACTAGACTTCCGAATTAAACGCAACGGTCCTAAATCTTGATACCAATATCCCCACCCTAAACCAATTAAAAAAGTAGCTAATTTATTACCAAAATTTTGTACGGGAGTCATCGCAGACCTACCTGCTTTTGTCGCACGGCGATCGCCTAATATTAAATCGTATTTATTAGTAGCAGTTAAAAATTTTGGTAGTTGTTTTAAATCATCACTACCATCTCCATCACAAAATAAAATCCAGTCACATTCTACAGGTGTATTTTGGATGCCACACCAACAAGCTCTACCATAACCTGAGATGGGTTCTTTGATAACTTTTGCACCTGCTTTTCTTGCTTTTTCTATACTTCTATCGGTGCTACCATTATCCACTACCATTATATTTTTTAGTCCGTAAAATTGTAATGACTTAATTACATTTTTGATGGTAGATTCTTCATTCAAAACAGGAATAATTACGAATATTTTTTCTAAAAGCATTTGTGGGAAATTTTTTTTATGAAAAATCAAGCAGTCAGCTTTTTCTACGCAATGCTACCCAAACAGCTTTTGAATAAATTAAGCCAGCATTTGTTGAACTTTTACTACATTTAAAAAATCGCTGATAGATGATAGCTGAACGCTGAAAGCTTCAAGATTTACGAATATTTTTTCTCAAAGCATTTGTTTGAATTTTTTTTATGAAAAATCAAGCAGTCAGCTTTTCCTGCAGAATGCTACCCAAACAGCTTTTGAATAAATTAAGCCAGCATTTGTTGAACTTTTACTACATTTAAAAAATCGCTGATAGATGATAGCTGAACGCTGAAAGCTTCAAGATTTACGAATATTTTTTCTCAAAGCATTTGTTGGAAATTTTTTTTCTGAAAAATCAAGCAGTCAGCTTTTCCTGCGCAATGCTACCCAAACAGCTTTTGAATAAATTAAGCCAGCATTTGTTGCACTTTTACTACATTTAAAAAATCGCTGATAAATGATAGCTGAACGCTGAAATATTCAAGATTATTGAACATTCAAAGACCAATCATAGTCAGAATATTTGACTTGATAACCACCCTGTTTTAAATACTTTTTATCGTCAGGATTTACATATTTATGAGCATAATTTACGATTGACGTTTCTGTTGTATTCAAACCATCAATATTTGGCTCTTGACCATAAGTTTTTTCATAATCTTCACCGAACCATTTGAAAATTGAAGAAAAATAAACAGCATTATTTTCACGGTCAATTCCGAAGCCTTGATTATTAATGAGAAACTTGTTAGCTTGGTCATCTAGTTGTTGTTCCAATTGATTACCAGTATAAGCTTCTCGTCTTAGAGGAGGACAACTTATTGCAGCACAAACTAAAGCAACATGAATTCCTGGTTCATTAAATTCTTTCCTTAAAATCTGATGTTCGATATGGTCTAATGTCAACTTTTCTCCAACAATATCAAACTTACGAATCTTCCAAACACCAATAATATTTCTAATACTTTTAGTAGGGTAATTATCAATAATAGATTCTAGAGTAAAAGAGTTATAAGCATTAACTAAAAAAGAGATTTTTTCTGCGTCTGTCCAAGAATCATAAGTGCTTGGCATTACCGCTCCAATAGCAGCATTAAATTCATCAAGTTTTTGCCTATTTTCTTTTAATCTTTCGTAGTCAACTAACCCTTCTGCGTTGACATATTCCTTTAAAATTGAGTTGTAGTTTTGATAATTAAATGGTTGAGCTGAAGTAGCAGTAGATTCTTGTGTCTCTTGATTTTTTTCCCCTAGATTTGTCGGACTATTCAATCCACCACAGCTAGCTAAAAATATCAGTAGCGGTAAGAAAAATAATAACTTCTTAATTTGATATCTCATAAATTATTCTGCCATTGATATTAATTTCATTCCATATAGCAGAAGAAATAGGGAAGAAGGAAGAAGGAAAAATCTTGCTTTGTCTGGGTTTTAAGCTTTTGATATATCCTAATCTTTACTTCGACTACTATATCTATTGCTATATCTATGAAAAACTAACCGCATGAGTAACCTGTGAGACTTAGATTAATTTTGACTTAAATCAATAGAAATCTCCAGAAAAGAGGGAGTAGGAAGTAGAAAGTAGGGGGAAATAATTGATACAGCAGATTCCAAGTATATGAAGTACAGATATTAATAATTAAATGTTCCCAGTCCGAGCATCTTGCTCGCGAGGAAGCATCTTGCTCGCGCGGGTGTACCTCACCAAAGTGGAATCCGCTGTAATTTATGTGTGATGATTGATTTTATTTTTTGGGTGCATCTCAATTTTGAATAAAGCCAAAAATTTATCGCTTTTAGGGAATAGGGAATAGGAAAAAAGGTAAACATTTCCTACGGAATGCTGCGCAAACAGCTATTAGCAGTCAGCTATCAGCAATCAATAAAATAATTAGGGTTTGCGCTTCACTAGTCTTTTAGTAGGGGTAGGAGACAGGAGACAGGAGACAGGAGACAGGAGACAGGAGACAACCCACCCCTAGCCCCTCCCCCTCCCAGGAGGGGATAAATGGGAATGAGAGAGGAGGTAGGAGTTAAGAATTTTCTCTCAATTTTTCTGCCATAATCATCCCAAAATACTAGCTTTATGCAGCTCTTGCCACCGAAAAGCTGGTACTTTTTTCAACTCTAGAACGCTAAAACCAATATCAGTCAATACTTTTAGAATTAATCAGCAAGCCCTAATTAGGGTTTGCGCTTCACTAGTCTTTTAGTAGGGGTAGGAGACAACCCACCCACTGGCCCCTCCCAACCCACCCCTAGCCTCTCCCCCTCCCAGGAGGGGAGGGGAAGACAGGAGAAATTGGAATGAGCGAGGAGGTAGGAGTAAGAATTGTAAGAGTGATTTTTCTGCCCAACTATGCGCCTAAAATACTAACTTTTTGAGCATGAAGAGCTGATTCCCAGACACTTTTTGAGACCCCAAAAATGCACTTGCCTTTATATATCAATGCTTTTAGATTTAATCAGCAAGCCCTAATTACTTCTCAGGTTGGCAAAGGAGACTTTGACAGTAACTTTTTATTCAAACTAAATTTAAAAGGTTTTTTATCTTTCCCAACATTAATAACTGATAGCTAATAACTGATGGCTAAATGCTTACGAAAAAAGTACTTTTGCAAATATGAGATGCACCCTATTTTTTATTACTAGAGATGTCTAATATTCAGTAGTCAGTAATTAGTAGCCAGTAGTTCAACAATTAATAATTAATAATTACCGAATAATTAATAATTAATAATTAATAATTAAATAATTCGCGCCTTGACACCGACCCTTTTAAGGGGAAAAAAAGCGGTCGCTCTTCGCAGCTTCCCGTAGGGTGGGATGGCTCCGAAACCTGCGCTGTCCGACCATCGACCAAGAAAAGACAATATTCCTTATATTCAATTCCGTAACGGTTAAAACCCGAGGTAATTATCCATGATCCATGATCCATGATCCATGATCCATGATCCATGATCCATGATCCATGATCCATTATCCATTAATGAACTCTTCTTTTCAAGGAGAGGATTGACGCGGAGCGTGAAAATTTTTTCTTATTTCTCCTTTATATAGAATCTGGTTATACAGTATATTGTTATAATTCTATCCACACTTCAATCTCCTCTACTCCCCTACTCCCCTACTCTCCCAACTATATAATAAGTATTCAACCGGATTTGATATTAAAGCGGAGGCTTTAGACAACAACTTCTCGGTAATATTATCTCAGTTTAGTTAGTGATGAAAAAACCCATCCTCTCACTTCAACGGCAAATCTTTAGTCAGTAATTAGTAAGTAATATTATCTCAATTTAATTAGTGATGAAAAAACCTATCCTCTCACTTCAATAGCAAATCTTTAGTTAGTAATTAGTAGTCAGTAATTAGCAAGTAATATTATCTCAGTTTAGTTAGTGATGAAAAAACCCATCCTCTCACTTCAACAGCAAATATTTCTATTTTCTCCACTCCCTACTCACCTACTCCCTTATTTATCAGTATTCAAAAAATATTTAGGAGGCGATCGCTCCTATACAAAAAAAGTAAGCGATCGCTATCTTTACTCATCCCTAATTATAGAAAAAATTAGGGGTAAAATTAATCCACTCTTTCTAATTGCCAGAGAAGTTAAACTAAGCAATTCTATCACCAGAAATGCTCGTCTCCAAAACCGGACGTGAGACTTTCACCTCATCCGGCTCCTCAGTGATTTGGCTCCAATCAAAATGAGCACCTCTACCACTATTTTTAGCAGTTTTCAGATCGTAGCAATGTATATGCAATAGTAAATGGCATCCAACACTTTTCCCTTCTTAAGTTGAATGAAAGTCCTTTTGCCTGCTCCAATAAAACCAGTCCTTGTTAACATTCTCCTGTCTAACAAGAGGAACTTCTGTGTGTTTCAACAGCTTCACTCGACTGCCATCCTCATAACTACACGAAAATTCCTTTCTGTTTTCTCCAGTATGCCAATACTTTTGAGAAATCCAGTCATTATTTTTATTGGAATGTCTTCTTCTTGCCCAACGCCAGAGTTTTTGGTGGACTAAATGATCCAAATCCCTAAAGGTTTTCTTACTCACCACCGCCGAATAATAGTTGACCCAATCCCGAATAATAGGATTAAGCCTTCTAATTAAAACAGCTTGTGGTGCAGACTTATGTCGGTCGATCACCTCAGCAATTTGACGATAATGACTCCTCATACTCTGGTCACTTGGTTTGACCTCAGTTTTAAAACCAAGCTTACCTTGATTTTTGCCCACCTCATATTGTCTGATGTTGAACCCCAAGAAATTAAACCCTGGTTTTTCTCCACCATACCCATATAGAGTATGAACCACTCTTGTTTCACTTGGTTTTAACTCCAGCCCTATTTCAGACAACCACTCTCCAACCTTTACTAAGCATTTTTGAACCACATCTATATCTTTGTGAGCGATCGCCAAACTACTACCATAGCGAACCAAACCCAAGTATTCACTCCTATCCACCCTTGATATCTCATACCCGTTTTCCACAGATTGAAAATCAAAAATTTCAGCATACTCCTTGATTTGCTCCTCCATACCATGAAGAGCCACATTTGCCAGAAATGAAGAAATAACCCCACCCCTTGCCATCTGCTCCTCCGTTGGAAACAAGCCTTCCCCATCCATCACACCACTCTTTAACCAAGCTTTGATTTTTCGACGCAATGTAGGATAAGTGCCCAGCTTTTCCAGTAATAGTTCGTAATTAATACCCTGAGAAGACTTAGCTATGTCAGCCTCAAGCACATACTTAGGCTCCAGCTTGACAAAACCAAAAATTGCTTCTACGGCATCTTGAGGCGATCGCCCCGGCCTAAACCCATAAAAACTAGATTCAAAAATAGCCTCCCATTCTGGCTCCAGAGCCATCTTGACAAGTATTTGTAGAGCGTAGTCCTCAATAGTGCCTCTCCTAGACTTAACCTTGCCAGTTATGTCCAAAGTTTCAGCCAAAGCAAACAGCTTTTCCGAAGACAAAATTTTCTCACTCTGGTTATCTTGAATTACCCCACGCACCGCCAATAACTTAGCGTACCAGGACTTCAGCAAAGTTTTTTGGGGCTTACGAAATGCAACAAAATCACGACTCTCAGAGGCTCTGTAGATTCTGTCCTGTAACTTAAAGACCTGACGCTCAACCTTTAACCAGTTAATATCGCGCCATTCCTGCCATTCCACCGTAGTCTTCAAACTCGTATTGGACATTTCTATTACCTAATCAAACTCTACATTCCAAATCACCGTGTGTCCGTCAGCCTATCCCATTACATTAAATAAGGGCCTTTGCTTCTGACACAATCCTTCCCAATCAAACATCCGGTTAGCACCTACTTGATTCAGTTATCAGTTATCGGTTAGCCTCCTATCGGAGGAACTTCGTTAACAGTTATCATCAGTCAGTTACTATACTCTAAAAACGAGTTGTAGCACTCGCCATATGAGCCTCTTAAATATAGTCACGGCAAGAATTTAACTTTTGGCTTTTGACTTTTGACTTCTGACTTCTAAATAACTATTCAAGAGTTTTTCATGGGTTACTTCGTTCCAAATGACCTTATTTATATACCTTTAGGATGATGCTTTACGCCGGGTTTAGGGGAAGTGCTTATTAGCCGAACCAAATCTCGCTAACTCCCTATCCTGTGCCTTTTGGCTCCAGTGTCACAGCTTCTTTCACTGGTTGAAAATTACGACGCTTCAATTACATCTTCGCTTTTCGCTATCCAATGGGTATTGTGCTCGATGGAAACTCATTTAAGCTCAGAGCTTTACCACCTTTTTACCCCGCTTTACGGATTGGTCGCTACTCGCTACCGTAGGGGTAATGCTGTCAACCCTGCACCTGGGCGGAAGGAATCTCACCTCCAAGGCCATTTAGTTATAAGGCTGATGGCCTTACTCTACTCACGTCTTAACCTGATGGCCTTAACTTTTAGCAGAAACGAATCGCACTTTGGTTGCCTTCACGACGTACTCTAGATACAACCCAGTTCCGCCAGACCCAATGGTCTCCACGACTGGTAACAGCACTGGCATTGATGTCCATTAAATCTGCTAACTCTGAGCTGGTGATTAGATAGCCTTTACTGGCCACTTCATCAGCTATGTGTAAGGTTTCAATTAAGTTGCGCAATTGCCCAACCCTCTGCTCCCTGGGCATATTTTCGAGTAATTCGTTAGTTGTGTCATTCATGGTAATTTTCAGAATTATGTGGTCAGATACTACGGCTTACGATTCTATCGTTTTGTTACCAATCTTGCTTAATTAGTTTTGAATATTCTAGGCTAACTCTGGTTGAGAATTGCCGTTAGAGGTGAAAGATTGTTTTCTCCTCACAACTTTTTTTAAGCTTAAGACTGGTTTTAATATAGTATAAAGTTATGTCTATAAATAGGAGATCATTGTTCCTTGAAATTACAAATATCATCTGAAAGCTGATTTTTTTTATTTCTCTATATCCCGCAGAACTTTCTTTTGCTTTCAACAAGTCCACATTTTGAATATTTTTTCTTTTGTAGATATTCTTTATCAGTATCAATACTAAAAGGACTATTTTGGCCTGATATTTGACAGCTTAAACTTTTTTAATAGTTAAATGAATATTTAGAAGAGTCAGGGGTATTTTATGACTACTTTCTATTAAAAATATCCCTTTCAGTAATATTATCTTTACGTTCGCTACGTTCGCTATTTTTGAGTTGACTAAAAAATCATGTGTATAGGCGAACTGCCCCCAATGCTTTTACTATATCAAAATTTTTTCTAGTGCGCAACCTTAATTTCATCCGCCACGCCATTTTCCTGGAGTGCTGACCAGAATGAAAAAACAAAGTAATATCATGTCCGGCTGAATAGTTATAAATAAACGACTCAGTCCTCAGGAGGAAAGAAAGAAGAAGAAAGAGAAAGTTTTTTTATCACTAGACATCTCCAAAAATCAAAAAGACAATCAATTCTTATCCATAAATTATCAATTGTTCCCCTCCTGGGAGGGGTTAGGGGTGGGTTCCCTGTTCCCTGTTCCCTGTTCCCTCTTTTCTGGAGAGGTCTACTAATTATCGGGACATGATATAAAAGGTAATTTGAACGTAAGCATTCAGCCGTCAGCCATCAGCTATCAGCTATTGCTTTTAGTTTAGGAGAAAAGCTTTATTAATTGTCTTACGACAAAAGTTGCCTCCTTTGCCCTTAAAGTCTATTTTAGTTTAAACACTGTCCTTAAAAGAAACACTCTTGTTGCTGATAGCTGACGGCTAATAGCTGAATGCTTACATTTGAACTATTTTAGGACTTACGCAGATACGCTATATATAGTACTCATAACTATTGTCCAATAGTTACTGGACTCTATACACAGTTTCTTTGCGTAAGTCCTGACTATTATTACTATTACAGCAGCTTTGATGATTGAAAGAACATACAGACTTTGGCTTAAAAAAACTATGCTGAGGTGATACTAAATCTGGTTAATTACAAGAGTGAGACAAAAGGCAGGAGGCAAAAAGTTGAGGATGGCTTGGGAAAAACTAGCTTTTTATCAGTGGATTTGGTATGAATGACTTTAACAATGGCTGTCTATAAATTTTTAAGAATTAATAAAAAATTAAGTCTGCTAAAATAACTAAAAGTTAAGTTATTGTAGGAAAATACTGGCAATTTTTGGTAACAATAATTTATAACAGTTTGTGTATAATAAAAGTTATACATAAATATAGTCATATATAGTCAAGTGATGTCAAATATCTCCGTTTATTTGTACAAAAGAGCGCCTTTATATTTGACAAAATTTAATAACTCAAAGGCCATATGTTTAATAGTATAATGAAATTGGCTGATAATTCCAGACTAAATAATAATAAAAATTCCTAAATTCTCGAATCCTAATATAATTTTAACCCCTTGATTTATGAAATTAGTTGAGAGACATATTATTCAAAAAAATCATCGGTTTTATGATGAAATTGACAGACTATGTTTCTTGTCGAAAAATATTTATAACTATGCTAACTATTTAGTTCGTCAATCTTTCATCTTTGAAAATAATTATCGTCACTATTACGACCTGCAAAAAACACTCTCTACTCAATCAGATTATCAAGCAATACCAGCTAAAGTCTCTCAACAAATATTGATGATTTTAGATAGAAACTGGAAAAGTTTTTTAGCAGCGAACGAAGTTTATCTAAAGAACCCATCAAAGTTTAATGCTCGCCCTCGTATTCCTAGATATAAAAATAAAATAACGGGAAGAAATATTGTAGTTTATACGACACAAGCTATCAGCAAGAGGCAATTAAAACAAGGAATTATTAATCCAAGTAAAACTGCAATTTATCTAAAAACATTAGTACCTACTTTACAAATCAAACAAGTTCGTATCGTCCCTAGACTTAACCATTATGTAATAGAGGTGATTTATGAGAAATGCGAAAAACAATACGAGCTAGAAAAAAATCGTTGTGCCAGTATTGATATAGGATTAAACAACTTAGCTACATTAACTTTTAGTCAAGCCGGAATCAAACCGCTCTTGATCAATGGCAGACCGTTAAAATCTATAAATCAATACTACAACAAAGTTAAGAGTTCCTTACAATCTCAACTCAAAGAAAATCAATGGAGTAAGAGGCTGAAAAAGCTTTGCAATAAAAGAGAATTTAAAATCAATGATTATCTTCATAAATCATCTCGTTTGATTATTAATACCCTGATTAATCAGAAAATAGGAACACTAATAATAGGACACAATTCAGAGTGGAAGCAGAAGATTAACTTAGGGAAAAGAAATAATCAAAATTTTGTATCTGTTCCCTATAAAAGGTTAATAGAAATGTTATCTTATAAAGCAAAAATGGTAGGGATAGATGTAATAATTACAGAAGAATCTTATACCTCAAAAGCGAGTTTTATAGATAATGATTTGATTCCAGTGTACAAGGAAGGTGAGAAAAATCAAGTCACCTTTTCAGGAAAAAGAGTAAAGAGAGGTTTGTATTGTACTGCAAGCATTGGATTAATTAATGAGTTACGTGAACGGTTCTCTAAATATTATGAGAAAAGCAGTCCCAAATGTTTTTGACTATGGGATAGAGGGTGTTGTAGTTCACCCAGTCAGGGTAACCCCTACAAAATAAGGATTAGTCATATTTGACTATATTTTTATGAACTATAAGTAAAATACATTAACTAACCTTGAAAGCTAGGTAAGATAAAGAAAAAAAATGTGACTGCCCATGGGCGATATGCTAATTGCTATATATGTTTTATGGAAAAAGTGGGGAAACTCCGGTGCAATTCCGGGGCTGTGCGGCAACTGTAAATCGACAAAAATAGTTAATAGAAAAAATCAATAACTACTTACTAATCAATCGATCAGCCAGAACACCTACTTGTCACTTGTAAACCCTAACTTCCTGCCTGACACGGGAAAGGATAATCAATGAAATATTCAACTCAAAACTCCGAAATCAAAGCACAAGAAATTATAACTTCAACAGAAGAAATAAGTAGTATCTCTACAAGTTATAAATTACCTCCATTACCACTACAAAGACCTTTATTATTGATAGGTCATGGTACACGAGATGCTGATGGAAAAGAAACTTTTTTAGATTTTGTGGCAGCTTATCAAAATTTAGATAAATCTCGACCCGTAATACCTTGCTTTCTAGAATTAACAGGTCCAACTATTCAAGAAGGAGTAGATAAATGTGTCGAACAAGGTTACACAGAATTATCTGCTTTACCAATTTTATTATTTGCAGCTCGCCACAATAAATTTGATATTACCAATGAATTAGACCAAGCAAGAAAACGACATCCTCAAATAAAATTCCATTATGGGCGACATTTCGGTATTACTCCCAAGATTTTAGAATTGTGGCGATCGCGTCTAACAGAATTAGAGGAAACTAATTTTAATCCCTCCGAAACTGTCTTATTATTTGTAGGGCGAGGTTCTAGTGACCCTGATGCTAATGGAGATGTTTATAAACTGGCTCGAATGTTATGGGAAGGCAGTGGCTATCTAACAGTTGAAACTTGTTTTATTGGCATTACTCACCCTCGTTTAGAAGAAGGTTTTCGGCGAGCTAGATTATATCAACCGAAGCGTATTATTGTTTTGCCCTACTTTTTATTTACCGGAGTTTTGGTCAAGAAAATATTTGATATTACAGCCCAACAACAAGAACAATATCCAGATATTTCTATGACTTGTCTACCAGAAATGGGAGCACATCCAACATTATTAGAATTATTACGAGAAAGAGAAATAGAGACACAGTTAGGAGAAGTACAAATGAACTGTGAAATGTGTAAGTTTCGGTTAGCTGCTGTTAGTAATGAGGAACATTCTCACGGTCATCATCACCATTCTCACTCACATCATCATCATATTCACGACCATAATCATTCTGTAGTTGACCCTTATGCGGAACCAGAACAATATCATCAACGTATCTGGCAAGTTCCATAATCATAATAAAAGCTAACTACTGAATATTTAGTTTTAACTATTGCTATTATTTTGTAAGCATTTCCTGCGGAATGCTGCGCAAACAGCTTTTAGCAGTCAGCTATCAGCCAATAATAAATAATTCTTTACTAAGGTTAAAGGAGCGTACTTTGGCAGTAACTTTTAATTCTCTCTCAATTTCAAAGGTTGCTTTTACCTCTCCTTCTTATCAATAGCTGATGGCTAATAGCTGATGGCTGAATGCTTAAATTATTTTGAGAGGGGAAATATTAGGATTAATATTTTAGGGAAGACGTTAATATTCCCCTTGATATTATTAATCGGTATCACAGGACAAATATATTATTTAATTTTTATAGTTTTATAATCAATTAATCAAGATAAACTCAAAGTTTTACGGAATAGTAGTGAAATGCCTTTTGATTCTAAAAATCTAAAGTTTTATAATGATAATTCATGGCTTGTAGTTAAGACATATCTGTTACAATGCTACTTATTGCCCTACGATACTCCTCCAGTTTACAAAAAGAGAAAACCATTGTTTGACTGGATCAAAATTTTTTTATTTCTTCTGTTAAATATGAGGAAATTTCAGGTAGATTAGGTATAGAAAAAGAATTGATAAATAGACAGATAAAATATAAATATGAATACCAGGTAAGTAGAATATTAGTAGGGTTGTTGCTGTTAATTATTTTTAGTATGTTTATATCGTCAATAATTTTTTTTATCCTCACTGGTTGTAAATTTGATACTAGAAGAGGTAATCTCTTTTGATTTCCAAATTGATATAATATTTTTGATAATCTACTTTGTGTACTTATTTGTAATATACAAATATTTATTCAGTTTTTCAGGTTATATAATCTATAGATATTTTACATCTGTTGGTGGATTGTCTTTTATGATTGTCACCACAATAACATATCTTTTAGTGGAATTGAATCATCCTCAAGCTTTAGAAAATATGAATCTAAGGACTAATATTCCTCGACGTATGAAAAACTTGGTGCGACTTAATCGACTTTTATCAATAAAGATGTCTAACCAAAATACAAGTTATCAAGAATGGATAACAGAACATTTAAAAAAAATAGAGTTTTTTGTTTGGGAAAGAAGTCGATGGGCTATTATTCCAATATCTTCTACTAGGGAAACCTTAGAAAAAGACTTTCGCTATTTGCTAAACATTTATTTAACAGGTCGATATGGTGATTTTGTGTTATCAGGAGATATTCCAAAGAACTTTAATTTAGGGAATAAAATAGAAGAAAAACCTAGCAAAGATAGTTTATTCAAGAAAATTTAAAATTTTATGCTAGCAATTACACCTATAATTATATTTATATTGGTTGAAATAGAAATTATCAAGAGTAAAAACATTCCCAAAGATGTTATTTTTTTAGTTGCTATATCTTGGCTTTTACTTCTCATTGACAAAATTCTAAAACTGGAAATTATTGATTCTATAGTTAAGATTGCTACAGGAATCAAAGACTTGAATAAGTAATTTAGGAAATAGTATTTCTAAGGTAATTTAATCAGCAGTAAGCATATACTATCTAAATATTTTTGATAAATTTAATGCCTATTATGATGGGGAAATCTCATAGAAAAACAAACAATGATTCAGGAATTAGAAGATTTAAAAAACAGCATTTTAGAACAACGCTACGAAGATGCTTTAGCTTTAATATATCAATTGGATGGAATGAGTCGGCAAGCAAAAATTAATGCTATTGAATCTTTTGTAATTAGAATGTTAATAGTTCATAAAAATATAGTCAAATATGACATATCTTTATTTTGCAGGTGTTACTCTGACGCTCGTGTTAGCGTAGCTCCTCCGGAGGAGGCACTACAACACCACGCCAGTTGCTTCAAGTCGGGGGACCTGCCCAACGCACTGGCTTCTCTATCCCATGGTCAAAGACAAAAGGGAGCTGCTTTTCTCATAATATTCAAAGAACCATTAACATCAGCATTGATTAATCCAATGCTTGCAGTACGATACAAACCTCTTTTTACTCTTTTTCCTGAAAAGGTGACTTGATTTTTTTGGTCTTTCTTGTATACAGGAATCAAATCATTATCTGTAAAACTTGATGCGGAGGTATAATATCATGTTCCCCCTCCGGGGGAGCTACGCTAACGGACGGGTCAGTTATAATAAAATTTAAGGACTCCGGGTAGCGACAGTACCAAAGAAATACTGAAATTATCAATGCTTTTCTCCAATATTTTCTATGTATTCCTCCTTTCTTCCCTCCTGAGGACTGAGGACTGAGGACTGACTTCTCACAACAGTTATTTATAAGTATTCAACCGAACATGATATAAGATTCTTCTGTAAGAATTACATCTATTCCTACCATCTTGGCTTTATAAGATAACATTTCTATTAACCTGTTATAGGGAACAGATACAAAGTTTTGATTATTTATTTTCCCTAAGTTTATCTTCTGCTTCCACTCTTCATTGTGCCCTATTATCAATGTTCCTATTTTTTGATTAATTAGAGTATCAATAATCAAACGAGATGCAATACGCAAGATAGTCATTTATTTTAAATTCTCTTTTACTGCCTAGTTTTTTTAGTCTCTTACTAGATCTATTTTCCTGGAGTTGAGACTGTAGGAAGCTTTTAACTTTATTATAGTATTGATTGATAGATTTTAACGGTCTGCCATTTATCACTCTTGGGTTTGATTCCGGCGCTTATTAAAAGTTAATGTAGCTAAATTGTTTAATCCTATATCAATACTGGCACAACGATTTTTTTCTAGCTCGTATTGTTTTTCGCATTTCTCATAAATCACCTCTATTACATAATAATTAATTTTAGGGACGAGACGAACTTGTTTAATTTGTGAAGTAGGTACTAATGTTTTTAGGTAAATCTCTGTTTTACTGGGATTAATAATTCCTTGTTTTAATTGTTTTTTGCTGATAGCTTGTGTCGTATAAACTACAAGATTTCTTCCTGTTATTTTATTTTTATATTTCGGAAGACGAGGACGAGCATTAAACTTTGATGGCTTGGTGTTTATAAACTTCATTCGCTGCTAAAAACTCTTCGGTGTTTCTATCTAGTATCATCAATATTTGTTGAGATACTTTAGCTGGTATTGCTTGATAATCTGCTTGAGTAGAAAGTCTTTTTTGTAGGTCATAGTAGAATAGATTTTTCTTTTCAAATATCCAAGACTGACGAACTAAATAATTAGCATAGTTATAGAGATTTTTCGACAAGAAACACAGTCGGCCAATTTCAGCAGAAAACCGATGATTTTCTTGAATAATATGTCTCTCAACTAACCTCATAAATCAAGGGGTTAAAATTACGATTAGGATCTCTTGAGTTCAGAATTTTTATGATTATTGAGTCGGCAATTCTGAGCCAATTTCATTAATGGTGAGTAAATTTCACTAATATTTACCATTGGTTTCAATCAACCAATATTTACCCACCTTACTACTATACTAATCTAAAACATAACATTTCTAATTATTTTCCGCTTTTGACTTTGTAGACTTCCTGCCACGACCAGACTTTTTACTACTAGCTTTAGCCTGCAAAAGTTCCACAGCCTTTTCCAAAGTTACATCCTCAACAGAGACATCCTTTGGCAAAGAAGCATTTACCTTGCCATGCTTCACATAAGGTCCATACCGACCATCATAAATACCCACTGCCTCACCATCTTCAGGATGTTTACCTAAATCTTTAAGTGGAGGTGCAGCCTTAGCACGACTACCCCGTTTAGCTTTAGGTTGAGCTAATAACTCCAAAGCACGTTCCAAAGTAATGGTCAAAACATCATCCCCCGCTTTCAAAGAACGATAATCTTTACCAACCTCCTTACCTTGGTCGTGAACAACATAAGGACCAAAACGTCCTAAATTAGTTTGAATTTTGCAACCCGTTTCTGGGTGAACACCCAAAGTACGAGGTAAAGACAATAACCCTACCGCCATATCCAGAGTCACATCCTCCATATTTACCCCCTTGGGTAAAGAAGCTCGCTTTGGTTTTTTCTTACTACCCTCCAACTCATCACCTAATTGCACATAAGGACCGTAGCGACCAGTCGTCATATAAATAGTATCGCCAGTTTCCGGGTGAACTCCTACCACCTCTGGACCCTCTGTTTTTTGCTTTAGCAGTTTCTCTATTTGTTCTGGGTCTAAGTCTGATGGAGTTAAATCTTCAGGAATAGAAGCCTTAACAACACCTTCACCATTTTCTGCCTCAATATAAGCACCAAACTTACCAATACAGATACGATAAGTCATCTCTGGTTCGTCATCCAAATTATCCAATTCAATGGTGCGGGCTAACTTAGGGTCAATATGCTCTTCCTGTTCCTTAATTTGAGTATCTAACCCAGTTTCTCCAGAATAAAATTCTCGTAGATATGGCAACCATTGAGCTTCACCAGTAGAAATATCATCCAGAGTCTGTTCCATACGGGCAGTAAACTTAACATCGACAAACTCAGGAAAGTGCTTTTCTAATAGACTTGTCACCCCAAAAGCAGTAAAAGTCGGAACTAAAGCATTATTCTGAAGTTTGGCATAACCACGGTCAACAATAGTACCAATAACAGTAGCGTAGGTACTAGGACGGCCAATACCTTCACTTTCCAGAGTTTTTACCAGAGATGCTTCAGTAAACCTAGCAGGTGGCTGAGTTTCATGTCCTACTACTTCTATTTCTTTGCAATTTGGATGATCACCTTGTTTCAAAGGAGGTAAAGGTACTTCTTGGTCTTCCAAAGCTGCTTCTGGGTCATCGGAACCTTCAACATAAGCTCGGAGAAAACCAGGAAAGTCTATACGCTTACCATTAGAACGAAAACCCGCATCTTCTACTTGCAAGTTAACTGTAATGTGAGTTTGGCGAGAGTCAGCCATTTGACAAGCCACTGTCCGCTTCCATATTAAGTCATAAAGAGCAAGTTCTTGACCACTCAACCCTGTTTCCTGGGGTGTGCGGAAAGTTTGACCAGCAGGACGAATAGCTTCATGGGCTTCCTGCGCTCCTTTACTTTTAGTAGTGTATTGTCGTGGTTGGGGACTAAGATATTCTGGACCATACATTTTTTCCACACAACTCCGAGCAGCAGCGATCGCCTCATCAGACAAATGTACTGAGTCTGTCCGCATATAGGTAATAAAGCCCTGTTCGTATAAACTTTGGGCTGTCCGCATAGTTTGTCTAGCACCCATTCTTAGTTTACGGTTAGATTCCTGTTGCAAAGTAGAAGTGGTAAATGGTGGAGATGGTTTACGTTTAACAGCTCGTTCTTCAACACTATTAACAGTCCAAGGTTTATCTTGCAGCCTTTCCTTCAGAGCTTCTGCTTGAGCTTCATCCAACAAAACAACATTTCTACCCTCAGCTATTTTGCCTGTATTCTCATCAAAGTCACTACCAGTAGCTACTTTTGTCCCCCCAAGAGTAACAAGTTTAGACTCAAAAGGTTTTTTTGCCTGTTCTAAACTAGCCTTTAAATCCCAATAACCTCCTTGTTTAAAAGCTCGACGTTGACGTTCTCGGTTGACCAATAGTCGAACTGCTACTGACTGTACCCTACCTGCTGAGAGGCCCCAGGCTATTTTTTTCCACAGTACAGGAGAGAGAGTATAACCGTAAAGTCGGTCTAGAATACGCCTTGTTTCTTGTGCCCTGACTAACTGTTCGTCTATGTTGCGACAGTTTTCGATCGCCTTACGGATAGCTTCTGGGGTAATCTCGTGGAATACCATCCGCTTGGTAGGAACTTTCGGTTTTAGTAGTTGCAGTAAATGCCAACTAATACTTTCCCCTTCCCGGTCTTCATCTGTGGCTAGAACTAATTCATCAGCTTCTTTCAAAGCATCTTTCAGTTCTTTGACGGTTTTCTTTTTGTCTTTAGGGACTACGTAGAGGGGTTCAAAATTTGAGTCTACGTTTACACCTAGATGTGCCCATTTTTCTCCTTTATATTTTTCTGGTATTTCATCAGCAGAAGGTGGCAGGTCACGCACATGACCCATGGATGCCTCGACCCGATAGTCGGAGGGTAGATAGTTACGGATAGTGCGGGCTTTAGTGGGAGATTCGACAATAACAAGGGTTGACATAAAACTTTATTTAGGATGTTACAAGCTGGGATTTTATATTTAGGTTAGGAATGATATGCACCAGTGGTCAATGGGTCAGGAGAAATAGAATTTTATAGTTTAGTTTGGTTAGGCATTACAGAATAAAGTCCTATTTTTTCTACGCTATCTTAATTTTTTGTTTCTGCCAAAATCTATAGCAATTTGCAACTTTATCAGATATTAATTCAGATATTAAGTTACTGGGTTTTTAGATTTTTACTTAACGGAGAAGGGAGATTAGAGTATTCTGGGTTTTGCTCCATGTTCATAATTAACTTATCTGCAATCAGCTATATTTTTGATGGACATAAGCTTTAATTTAGTAATTACCTTATACGATTTGCTAGCATGACTTATTATTAGTGTCAATATAATTAATATTTTTTTTATATTTGAAAGCAAAAAGCAAGAATTTTACTTTTGCTGTGATTTAGGATTTCCTCAATAAACCCTCAACTTCAACACATCTAATACCAAGGGTGATAAATGTTTGTGACAAATGGTAGGGACTATGCAACGTCCCTACGAAAGAAGGAAGAGGAAAGAAGGAAGAAGGGATAAATATTGAAAAAAAGGGAAAAACAATATAAATAACTATCTAAAATGAACTGGAATAGCTATTTTTAAGCATATCCGATCAAGGTCTACCTTTTTGTAGCATTCTTTTTTAAAATTGGTATAACATCCTATCAACCACTCTAAAAACCTAGCTATCTAGCCGATAACGCACCTTAAAAACTGTGGTCAGATCCCGCGCCACCATCAGGCGTAAGGAAATGCTGACCAAATATTTTACTCTTCCTCTTGCCAAATCTGGACTTTTTCTGCTATTATAACTAGTAATATCTAAAATAAAAGTCAAATCCTCATTTAGATAAAAATAAAAAAAAACTAAGACGTTATAGTTATGAATATCTCAATAGTAACTACAACACAAGCAGCTTTTCTGCTTAATATTTCAACAGGTAGATTGCGAACCCTGCTTAATCAAGGCCGTGTTCAAGGTGCTCATAAAATCAAAAGACTTTGGATGATTCCCCTCAATCATCGGGGAATGCCAGAAATTAAATCAGGTAGTCGTGGTCCGGAAGGGACTTGGAATAAACTTCGACGTAAAGCCAAGACTATTGTTCATGTTCTACGAAAAACTATTGACTATAACCGAGACAATAAAACTTCTCACCCAGTAGTTGCCGTTAAAGTGGGAGATAAAAAGGATTATTGCCATGCCCTGAAAATTAACGGACCTTGTCAAATTGTTTATCAACCCCATCAACCGAATAAAAGTCAAGCCGGGGGTGCCCGTCTGTGGATTGAAGTAGAACCAGAAGTTCTAGTGGAGCGAAAATATTTCTCTAATGGAGATTATGGTCCGCCACCGGAAGTAGTTCAGCAGAGGTCAAAATTGAAGAAGGCAGAGGGCAGAAGGCAGAAGCGGTGCGACCCCGCGACGACGACAGTCGCATCTGGTAGTGCACCAAGAGAGGGAACGCGCACCAAGAGAGGGAATGCGCACCAAGAGAGGGAACGCGCACCAAAAGAGGCAGAAGAGAAAATTGCTTATGGATAGTCAACGAAAGGCCACTTCGTGCCTACAAATCCCAAACAATTTTAAGTACGCCGTTGCACTTGAGAACTTATAAATGTAGTGAATGCGGTTTTGAAGCAGACAGAGATTTTAACGCTGCTATCAACCTGAAAAACTATGTGTATCAGTAGCTTGAGTTTCAAGCGAATTTAAGCCTGTGGAGAAGATAAGTTGCAGACTGCGGTCGGTGGTCTGAGCGTGTTTGCGTAGCATTCCGCAGGAAAGCAGGAAGCTAGCTCCAAAGCTCATGCGATAGCTTACGCTTAACCGGAGGTTATCGTGTATGGGTAAGTTTGGGTAAGTTTAGTAGAACGGAAAACCAACTAAGTAGAACATGGTAAATTTTTGGTGCTATGTATCAAATTGTAAATTAGCTCAAAAATTTATATTTATTACCTTTAGGGGTTTTTTGATTAAAAATACAACTTCTTTTTTTTAGCCTGCTCTACTTAGATAAATATTAGCCTCGAAAAGATGATTTGAGTAACAGTGCGTGGGTTCTGTTTGGTTTTTTGCTGTCTATAAATAATAATGATAAAGTAAGTAAAGTCTAGTAAAGCTTTCCCACTGTCATTGACTATGGCAAAAAGCTGTAACTCTCAAAAAGATTAACTTTTACCAAAAACTGAAAAGTATCTGATGGTACAACTATTCAATAAAACCTTCAAATTTGAAAATCTCCAAACTTTAATAGTATCTCTGCTATTAATTATTATGACTACTATCTTGCCTGTATCTTCTGCATATGCAACTGGAGTTTATCAAATGCCAAGTTTAGCGGCAGGCGATCACACATTCATTGTTGATGATGCTGAAGTTTTGAGTCGAATAACAAAGAGTAAACTGAACAATACCTTAGAAAGTTTGGCCAATAGTACTGGTAATGAAGTTAGATTTGTGACTATCCGTCGCCTAGACTATGGTGAGACCGTGGATAGTTTTACGGAAAAGCTATTTGACAAATGGTTTCCCACTCTAGAAACAAAAGCTAATCAAACTTTAATAGTATTAGATACTCTTACCAATAATGATGCTATTCGGATCGGCGATGCAGTTAAAGAACAGATGTCTGATGAAATTACTCAGAGTGTAGTTGATGAAACCATTCAAGTACCGATTAGAGATGGCAACAAATACAATGAAGCTTTTTTAGCAGCTAGCGATCGCCTGAGTACTGTATTATCTGGAGAACCCGATCCAGGCCCTCCGGAAGTTAAGGATGAGCTGGCAACACAAGTAGTAGCTACTTTTAAATCAGCAGAAGAAACTGACGATCAAAGTGCAACTATTTTAGTGGTTGTATTGTTAGTTGTAGCTACCATTGTACCAATGGTTACTTATTTCTGGTATCAAGGTTTTTCTTGATAGAAATTAAGGAGAAATAATAAAAGTATTATTTCGGGTCATTATCCTTAATTCAATTAATCCTGAATATATTCCTTACCAGTTAATAAAGCCATTTCTGCACGCACAAATTCCCGCCCCAAATAAGCAGCATGATCTAACATTGTAACTGGACTGGGGCGGGTTTCTTCCAATATTTTTACACATATTTCTTTTGCAGTTCTTGCAGTAAATATTCTCGTATGAGTACGTTCTACTTTGCCTTTTGCTGGAATCGGTTTTCCTGTTTCTGGATCTATAGCCAAACCACGGTCGTCAATAATATTAGTAAAGTGTTTTGCACATATTAAACCTGCTTCTCGGTCAAGAAAAATAATAAAGTAACCACCTGAATCGAGGTCTATATGACGTCTCGAAAGCTTTTCATCAATGGTGTTTACTTCTTCAAGTGTTAGATTCATAGTTCCATCTTACTGAGAATTATCTATATTTTATTCTACATTTTTATTGGAGGGTTAATATCTAGACTTTAGGAAAAAAGTAAAATAAAATTATCTCAATCTTTGATCGAAAGGAGATTATACCTGAGCCTATCCCCAAACAAATCCCAGATTGGCTTTATGCTGGGCAAAAACGTTTTGATGCTCTTGCGGCCAACAAAAAAAGTTGTCAGAAATTCCTCTAAGAAGTGCTTCTAAAAGTTTCAGTAAAATTTGTCAAAGGTTTATGAGCACGGGCGTTTTCTGGGTTCTCTCATTAATACTAAATCTGGTGATCGAAAGAATCGTTATTATGAGGGTAAGGCAGCAGGAGTTGAGGGCAGAAGGCTGAAGGGTTGCTGATAGACCGCAGCCTTAGCAGAGGCCAGAGTCCAGGAATAGTTTGAATTGACGCAGGTTATGGCAATAACACAACATTTCTGAATCAACTTGAAGAAAGGGAATTAAAATATCTAGAAGGAATTGCCAAAAACTGAAAAGTAGTAGTTAAACAAAAATTCCAACAAGAAACGGAAATTAGAATAGATGAATTAGTAAAAAGCTTACCAGTAGAGAAATTTGAATTAGTTATCTTAAGTATAGAAAAACCAAAAATAGTTTTGGAGACCACCTAAACGAGCATCAATTTCACGTCTCACAGCAGAAAGAACTTTTGCTATCGTAGGAGATGCTAATTCTCTAGAATAGGCAACAGAAATTGATTATTTTATTACCAATTTTGACCAGTCAAAAGTGACATCTGAGTGGATAGTAAATACTGACTCAAACAGAAATTGGATAGAGGTTTTTTACCGAGAAGCAATTATGATGGTTAGGGCTAAAAGAATATCAAGTAGGAGATAAATGGAGCCGGGAGCGCCATTTTATATTAGTATTTTTTGCCTATACTTTCATCATTCGGCATAAGTTAACTGGAGGGTGACAAAGACAATGGGGAAGTAAACCTTTGAAGACATTTACTGAAGCTTTAGAAGGGTTTCGTACAGCCATGTCTTTTCGTTTTTTTGATTGGTTAACTAAAAAGATCGACGTGTTTACCTCTTATAAAAAGAGTTTGGGCTATATTTGGGCTTAAAAGTTGTTTCATTAATTGATAATTGATAATGGATAATTGATAATTACCTCGGGTTTTAACCGTTACGGAATTGAATATCAGGAAATATTATTTCTTCACAGGAGTCGATTGGATATGGCAAAAAGACCTCGCCATCTCTCGACCGCTTTTTTCCCCGATCAAGGGGAGGCTTCAAGGCGCGAATTATTTAATTATTAATAATTAATAATTAATAATTCGGTAAGTCCCATTAGATGGAACATTTTCAGGACTTACGCAAATTGACTTTTAATATCATGTCCGTTGGTATAGTCCCGTGTAAAAGTTGGGGAAATATCTACCGCCATATAAGTAAAATTTTTCCTTTTCTTAAAGCTTCTTCCTTCTTCCAACTTCGGTCTTCCTTATACCAATTCTCTATGAAGCTGCGCTTAATAAAAGATGACAACTATCAGTAAAGTTCTAGCCTGGGTAAGAATGTTAAGAATTATTAAGCGCATTGTTACAGAGAAATGGTATTACCTTCTCTATACAAGACCGATGCTACCGGACATGATATAAAGCACCATTTGTAGGGGCGAATGGTATTTGCGTTCCGCAAAGCTCCGAATGGCGCCCTAGCCATAAGTAGAGTCTCTGCGTAATATCATGTCCGGATAATTAGGGTTTGCGCTTCACTAGTCTTTTTGCTGTTGGTAGTAGTCAGTAGTCAGTAGTCAGTAGTCAGGAGAAATGGTGGATTACAGAAGATTTAGTTGGAACAATTGTCCCCCAATTTTTCCCCCACTGTCTGCCAAAATCCTTAATTTTTGAGCTATTGAAGGCAAAAAGCTGGCACCCCTAGAACATATACAGTGGCTTGAGCTTTTACCTGTCAATACTTTCAGATTTAATCAGCAAACCCTAATTAGGGCTTGCGCTCAAAAGTCTGAAAATGGTTGACTTGTTATTCAAAGAAAACTGATGATAATCAAAAATTATCATCATTATATTCAACTATAAGTTGAAATGATTAAATACACAGCCAAAACAGTTTTTGGAGCAAAAAAGTACAAAAAAAGAGAAAAAGCCTCTTCCGGTGAGGGTAGAAAGGTTGATTACTAAGAAAGTAATTGCGATAGAACTCCGTTCCGCTGCGCGATCGCAGTTGTGGAAGTTTCGAGAAAGTTTGGCCATCACTTTTCCTAGACTAAATCCTTTTTTTGCTTGCCCGAATTTACCCTCAATATGGTTCCGTAATCTTTCATTTAACTGAGCTTGTTTTTTCGTTTGTTTCTCAATATTTTTTGGTGGTCAACGCACGGGAGGACTGCTGATTCTAATACCTCTCTCTTTACAGAATTTTCGATTTTCTCTACTTCGGTAAATCTTAATCTGCATGAACTGACTCTGGGTAGTGACCTGTGTAGTTTTTAAACTCTTCAATTTGATCCTTTAAATCTCCTGATTAATTATAGTTATCCCAACTTATTCGGTGTAAAAATATATATCCGTCAATACAACTTGCAGACAATTTAGCTCCAAATTATGTGTTTTTTCCGGCTTTTCCTCTCACTATTGGACGTACATGAGGTTGATTTAAACTTACTATTCTTTCCTCTATTCGTTGTTTTTTGTTCGACCACATACATTGTTGTTAACGATATACTTCACTCACCACCAATAAAGTTTTATATTGTCTATTACTCAGATTTTCTAGACTCGCACATTTCTTTATTAGCCGGTCTATAGTTTTTAAATTTTTACTGACATACTTCAGTTGTTTTCTGATTGCTTTCCTGATTTTATGACAAGTAGGTCGTCTTTTTTTCGCTACCTTTAAATATTCTTTTCTTGCTGTTTGACGGTGAGTAATTTGTTTTTTATGAAACTGTTTTTTGATTGGTTTATACAGAATATCTATAATTTTTTCTGTAAATTTTATCCCCTGATTTAGTAGATTTAAGTCTGTAGGATAGCTGATATCAGCGGGAGCGCAGGTGGCATCTATGATTAATTTACCTTGATTTTTACCCTCTTTGATTTCTTCTAAATTTTCGTTTTTTTTCCTCTTCGCTTTTCTTCTTTTTATCCTGAGTTTTCACCATGTCTAAATTAATTTGATTGATTAAATCTGTACCTATTCTTTCTCTAAAATGAACCAACATTGAGGCATCAAAGGTCGCTTGATTTGTAAGGATTCAAGGCCGATAAAGTATTTTCATTAATGGATAATTGATAATGGATAATTGATAATTACAAGAAGGTTAAAACCGTTACGGAATTGAATATAAGGAAATATTATTTCTTTTCTCTTGGTCGATTGGATATGGCTCCGAGACCTCGCCATCCCACCCTTCGGGAAGCTACGCTAACGACCGCTTTTTCCCCTTAAAAGGGGAGGCTTCAAGGCGCGAATTATTTAATTATTAATTAGTTAATTATTCGGTAAATACGGATTTTCCTTAATTTGTTCTACTGTTTCCCTATCGCTTATACCCAATTTTTCTTTAATAATTAACCCCCCTAATGCCATTCTAAAATATCAGGCAGGTGCTCCCCTTTCCCCAGAGAATAAACTAGCATATTTATCTTCATACTTTTTCCAAGAAATTAAATTAGCCATCACTACCTAACGATTTTCTGGGGATAATTGGCCATTGAACGGCAGTTGAAAATTTTCTGGTGCTATGTCACGTTGGCCTATAGTCATTCCAGTTAAGATTGAGACAAAGGTTTCTTGCCTTGAAAGAGTTTCAGCTAAAAAAGTGTTCCAGTCTTATTCAGAATGACTATACTTTTCTATTTCAAGACCTAAGAAGGCTAAAATCTTTATCTGTCAATGCTTTAATATTTAATCAGCAAGCCCTAATTACTTACAGCGGTTTTCATTTGGGTAGACCACAGTAGGGACGTTCCATGGAAGGTCCCTACAAGGTTTTGTTTGTGAAGATGTGGTTCATCGACTTGAAAAGCGCTGTAGGAGTCAGGAGGGAAGATAGAAGAAGAAACCCTGAGTGGAAGGAGAAAGTTTTTTGCTCGCCCTCTTATCCGGGGATATCATATCATGTCCGGTAGCATCGGTCTTGTATAGTAAATAGGCAACAGCTCCGGAAAGCAACAGGCAAGAAAAAAACTTAAATTTCCTGTAGATATCCACGCTAACTTTTACACAAACGCGCCCCAATGGACATGATATCATACCTCAAATCAGCAATCCCTAATAAATTAACTAAAATATAATAAATAGTATCAAGACTTACGCAAATTGACCTTATAAATCACCATCTGTAGATAGGCAACAGGCAACAGGCAACAGCTCCGGAAAGCAACAGCTCCGGAAGGCAAGAAAAAAACTTAAATTTCCTGTAGATATCCACGCTAACTTTTACACAAACGCGCCCCAACGGACATGATATCATACCTCAAATCAGCAATCCCTAATAAATTAACTAAAATATAATAAATAGTATCAAGACTTACGCAGATTGACCTTATAAATCACCATCTGTAGATAGGCAACAGGCAACAGGCAACAGGCAACAGGCAACAGGCAACAGGCAAGAAAAAAACTTAAATTTCCTGTAGATATCCACGCTAACTTTTACACAAACGCGCCCCAACGGACATGATATCATACCTCAAATCAGCAATCCCTAATAAATTAACTAAAATATAATAAATAGTATCAAGACTTACGCAAATTGACCTTATAAATCACCATCTGTAGAGGCGAATGGCATCTGCGTTCCACAAAGCTCTGTAACGCACTAGCTATATGTAGAGTCTCTGGGTAAGTCCTGTAGTATTTGAAATTTACAGTTAACTTAAATTAGTGTGTTTCTATAAGCTATGAAAACTATTAGGTTAAACTATCCTTTATCTCTACTAATGCCATTACTAGCAATAGTAGTTGCAACTCCGGCCAAAGCACAACCCATTACCCCTGCTAACGATGGTACAGGAACAACTGTCACGCCACAGGGCAACCAATTTAATATTCAAGGGGGAACCAAGAGTGGGGGAAACCTCTTCCACAGTTTTGACCAATTTAACCTCAACTCCGGCCAAATAGCCAATTTTCTCACTACCCCAGATACCCGAAATATTTTAGGCAGAGTTACAGGGGGGAATGCCTCTATTATTAATGGTCTGCTCCAAGTCATCGGTGGTAACTCCAACCTTTTTCTCATGAACCCTGCCGGAATTATTTTCGGTCAGAATGCCAGTCTTAATGTACCCGCCTCTTTCAGCGTTACGACGGCGACTGGTATTGGGTTTAACGGTAATAATTTCTGGTTTCAGGCCATGGGAACAAATGATTATGCAAGTTTAGTCGGAAACCCCAGTGGTTATCGTTTTAATGTTTCTAACCCAGGGGTTATAGTTAATGAAGGAAACTTAAGTTTAACTCCTGGTGAAAATCTGACTTTAGTTGGTGGCATCGTTGTTAATACTGGGGAACTTTCTACAGCAGGGGGTAATATTACGATCGCTGCAGTGGAAGGTGGTAGTACTCTGAGAATATCTCAACCAGGACATTTATTAAGTTTGGAAGTTGCGTCATTAGTGGAAAATGGAGCGGATATTTCACATTTTACTCCCCTATCTTTACCACAGTTATTAACGGGTGGAGGAACAACTCATGCTACATCGATGACTGTTAATGCTGATGGTGATGTGGTGTTGATAGATGCAAGTACAATAGTTACTGATGTATCGGGAGATGCTTTCGCTGCGGGAAATATAGATGTATCAGCTTCTGGGAATGTTGGTGGACAGATTAATATTTTGGGCGATCGCGTGGCAGTTATTGATGCTAATATTTATGCTAATGGTTTTAATGGAGGTGGAAGAATATTAATTGGGGGTGATTTTCAAGGCAATGGAATAGTGAGTAATTCTCGGCAAACTTTTGTTGATGGAAGTTCGTTTATTTCGGCTGATGCTATTAGTTATGGTGATGGAGGAAGGGTAATTGTTTGGTCGGATGGGATTACTTATTTTGGGGGGAATATTAGTGCTAAAGGTGGTGAGTTTTCTGGGGATGGTGGGTTTGTTGAAGTTTCGGGAAAACAACGGTTGATTTTTGATGGAAGTGTTAATGTTAGTGCTGCATCTGGAATTTATGGAACGATTTTATTAGACCCGGAAAATATTGAGGTGGGAGAGTCAGAAGAAGCTGAAACAACAGGGGATAATTCTGAAGTTGAATCTACTGAAAATACTGACAATTCAGAAGTAACTGAAAATTCTGATTCTGATTCTGAAACAACAGGGGATAATTCTGAAGTTGAATCTACTGAAAATACTGACAATTCAGAAATCACAGAAAATTCTGATTCTAATTCTGAAATAACAGGGGATAATTCTGAAGTTGAATCTACTGAAAATATTGACAATTCTGAAATAACTGAAAATACTGATTCTGATTCTGAAATAACAGGGGATAATTCTGAAGTTGAAAATACTGAAAATATTGACAATTCTGAAATAACAGAAGCAGAAATAGCAACAGACCCCTTTGCTCAAGATGAAAATGCAAATGTCACAATTTCTGCTGAAAATATTGAAGATTTATCAGGAGAAATAATTCTCCAAGCTGACAACGATATAACAGTAAATGAAAAAATAGAAACTGACTCATCAGTAGAAATAAAAGCTGGTCGAAGTATTAATATAAATGCCGATATTGACACATCTACAGGCAACGGAAATATTAGTTTATTTGGTAATGATAATAATGCCAATATAGAAAATCGTAGTGATGGAGCAGCTTCGATTAATCAACAAGAAGGAACAACATTAAATGCTGGAAGTGGAACTATCGCTATTAGATTAGGTGGTTTAGGTGAAATAGGAGATATAAATCTAGCTAATTTAACCACAGAAGGAAGAGTAATACTTAATGCTAATAGTGGTAATATTACTCAAGTTTCATCTAATAGTTTAATTAGAGCAGACACAATACTTTTAAGAACCCGTGGAGAAGGAGGAATCGGATTATTAGAGAATACATTGCGATTAGATGTAAATAATTTAGAAGCAATTACAGGCAAGGGCGGAGCATTTATTGATGCGATTTCATCTCTAACAATTGGTGGGGTAAATGGAGAATTGACAGGATTTTCTACAGGTGGTAGGGCTGGGAAAGTTAGGTTAAATGTGGATGGAGATTTGAATATTGAAGAAGGAATAGAAGCAGGGAATAATGTGAGGTTGACTGCCAGTAAAAGTGTAAATATTAATGCAGATATTAATACAGAGGATGGGAATGGAAATATTTTTATTCAAGGGAATGGAGAGGTAGGAATAGCAAATATAATTTCAGGAGACGAAACAAATTTAGGAGCAGCCAATGAAGCAACTACAGATGAGATGGGAAGTTTTATACCAGTAGCAGAAAATGATGAAGAAATAGGAAGTATTATTCAAGGGGCAGAAACAACTTTAGATGCTGGCAGTGGAAATATTAGAATTGAGTTAGGAAACTTGGGGGAAGTAGGAGATATAAAATTGGCAAATTTAACTACAACAGGTCGAGTTTTAGTTGATGCTAATGGGGGAAATATTGAGAGTATTTCGGAAAATTCGTTGATAAATGCAGGTAGTATTTTATTCCGAACTTCTGGAAATGGTGGAATTGGTTTATCTGAAGAACCCTTACATTTAAACGCAGAAAAATTAGAGGCAGTGGCTGGTAGTAATGGAGCATTTTTTGAGGTTTTGGGAGAAATAAATATTGGTGGTGTGAGGGAAAATATTATGGGAATTTCAACTACTGAAGGAGGAGATATTGAAATTTCGGCAGAAGGTCAAATTACAGTTACAGAAAAAATTTCTACGGCGATAAGTGAGGGAGATGCAGGGAATATAATTATTGATAGTAATAATGGTGGAATTGATACAACAGAAAGTGAAATTAATGCCTCTTCGGAGTTAGGAGGTGGAGGTAATATTACTTTTATAGGAGAAGGAGATATTCAGACAGCAAATGTGGATACTTCTGCTGGTGGAATTGGGTCTGGCGGTCAGATAAAAATAGAGAGTCGTTCGGGTTCAATAGTTACTACCGAAGGTATAGTTATTTCGGCATCTAGTTATGGTAACGGTGGAGATATTGAAATTAGAGCAAAAGACGACATTACAACCAGTAAAATATCATCTTTTTCCTCAGACTCAATAGTTAGTGAAAATTTCAACCCTGCCTCATTCATACCAATTCCTGGCGAGGGAGGAAATATTATTCTGGAAGCTGGAGGTAATATAGATACCACAGGTGGAACTCTTGACTCTGTTTCCATACAAGGTAACCCTGGAAATATAAATTTGACAGCAGATGGAAATATTTTGACTGGTGACATTTTTTCTTGGACTTACAGTAGTAACAGTGGAGGAAATATTATTCTAGAAGCTGGTGGTAATATTGATACTACTGCAGCTATCATTCGTTCTGATAGTGCTGGGGATGGGGGAAATATTGAAATTACAGCTAATGGAGACATAACCACATATTTTATTTCTTCCATGTCATTAGTAACCACAAACTTCCCTGATGATGGGAATGAAAATAAAGGTGGAAATATTACTATCACCGCAGGAGGCAATATTGATGCTAGGGCGACTCAAATACAAGCTGGTTCTTCTAAAGGAGATGGGGGAAATGTCACTTTCACAGCGGAGGGTAATATTTTTACCGAAAAAGTACTTGCCTCATCTAACGAAAGTGGCAATGGAGGAAATATTAATATTCAAGCAGGAGGAAATATTGACACTAGCATCGAACGTCTTGACTCTAGTTCTAGAGACCGAGATGCAGGGGAAATTACTCTCACAAGTGGGGGTAATATTTTCACAAGTAGTATAAATTCTGATTCTTTTTTGGGTAGTGGGGGAGACATAACTCTAGATGCGGTTGGTACTATTGATACTACTGGTGGGAGATTAAATTCTGGTTCTGCTGGCACTAACTCAGGCAATATTTCCCTAACTGCAAATAATTCAGTTATTACTGGCAACATCTATACTGCGGGAGTTCAACAAGGGGGCGACATTAATATTACGAGTGCTTCGGGTAATATAGATACGAGTTTGGGTTTACTCAACTCATCTTCGGAAGGTAGGGGTGGGAATATTACTTTTAATGCTGAACAGAGAATTTACACTGGAAATATCAATACATCGGGAATAGAAGGAGGAGGTAATATTGACCTCACCAGTAATTCTAGCGATATTAATACTAATGCGGGAGAGTTAAATACCACTGCTGAAAATGGCGAGGATGGAAATATCAATATGAATGCTAACAATGGCAGTATTGAAATTGGCGAAATTAACCAGGCAAAAAATATAACTATTGTTGATGGTGGGGAAGAGGATGCTTTTAACTCAGACTCTGACAGTAATATTAATAGTGATGCGGACCAAGTTAATGACCAAAGGGGTGAAGTTAGTTTACAAGCACATAACGATATTACTATTAACGAACCTATTAATTCTGATGAAATTTCCAATTTGGAGTTAAAAGCAGGTCGCAATATAAATATCAATGCTGACATAGACACTTCTGAGGGAAATGGCAATATTACTCTCAGCGCTAATGATAATAGTGCAGATATTAATTATCGCCAAGTAGGTACAGGTAATATAACCATGGCAGAAGATACCATCCTAGATGCAGGTCGTGGAAATATTACAATTCAGTTAGGTACTCTCGGAGAAATTGGAGATATTACCATCAGCAACCTCCGCACCACAACTGGAACAGTAATAGTTATTGCCGAAGGAGGTAATATTTTCAGTGCTTCAGAAAATTCCCTAGTCAGAGCAAACAACACTATTTTCCAGACTCGCAACAGTGGTGGAATAGGTTCATCATCACAACCAATTAATTTAGAAGTAGATAATTTAGAAGCTAGAGCAGGTACTGCTGGAGCATTTTTCAACTCTCCCACCCAGGGACTGAGTATTGGGAACACCACAGATTTAATTAGAGGTATTTTAACCTCCGGTGGAGGCGAAATAGAAATTACCGCAGCAGGAAATATTGAACTAAGAGAACCAATATCCACAGTTACCGACTCAGAAACATCAGGAAATATTACCCTCAACTCCACCGGAGACATCAATACTACCAACAGCAAAATATTATCTTGGTCTAACAACGAAGCAGGAAATGTCACCCTCAACGCAGAAGGAAATATTTCCACTGCCAGTATTGATGCTAACTCCTTCGGTCTTGGTAGAGGAGGAGACATTACCCTAAATGCAGGAGGAGCGATCGATACAACTGCTGGAACATTACGGTCTAGCTCCGAAGTAGGTGACGCCGGAAATGTGAATATTACTGCCAACAATAATATTAATACCGCTAATATTCTCAGTTATTCTGGGGAAGAAGCAGGAGAAGATAACCGTGGTGGAGATATTACTATTACATCCCACGACGGATCTATCGACACAACCGCAGGAATTATTAATGAATTTTCACCCGACATAGACATTACCTCCCTGGAAGTTGCCACCTTCTTTGAACGTTTTGTCGCTAACTTAGCAACAAAAGCAAACAATGGTACGGGTGGTAATATTACTATTTCTGCTAAAGAGAATATTACTGTAGGTGGTATTGGTGGAATAGGAGGTAAAAATAGCAGTAATATTAGTGTTAGTAGTGAAATAGGTAACATTGAAATTGGCGATATTTTCTCTACCAGTCACAATGAGACCAGCGGGAATATTACTATCCAAAGCAACAGCGGAAATATTGATGTTAATCATATTGCCTCCTATTCTGTTAACGGTAGAGGAGGAGATATTAATCTCAATTCTGGTGGCAGTGTCACCATCAATAACATTGCCTCATTTGGTCCTCAACAAAGTGGGGATGTTAATATCCAAAGTAATAACAGTACTATTACCACTCGTAAAATTCAAACTCTCGCCGATAATGGAAGTAGTGGTAATATCCGCCTCAATACCTATAATTTTCAAGGCGATATTAATACGGCCAATATTCAATCAATAGGCGATCGCTCATCGGGAGAAGTGGAAGTTATTGCTGCTGATGGTTCTATTACTACTCAAAATATTGAGTCTCTCTCCAACTCTGGTAACTCCGACGATATTACTGTCGAAGCGGGAGAAGATATTAATACTGAGGAAATTAATTCTAGTGGTGGAGAAAATAGTGGAGATATAGAGGTTAGTAGCGATAATGGGGAGGTAAATACAGGTAATATTGAATCCCTTGGCAACTCTGGAGACTCGGGTAATATTGATGTTAGTGCGGAAGAGGATATAAATACAGAAAATATTAGTACCCATGGCAATAATAATAGTGGAGATATTTCTGTTAATAGTCAGGAGGGTTCTGTTAATACTAATAATATTGAAACTGAAGCTGAAACTGGAGATTCTGGCAATATAGATATTGCTGCAAGATATGGTATTAATACTGAAAATATTAGTTCTATTGGTGGGGAGAATAGTGGAGATATTTCTGTTAATAGTCAGGCAGGTTCTGTTAATACAAATAATATTGGAACTATTGCCGAAACTGGAAATTCTGGGGATATAGATATTGCTGCAAGATATGGTATTAATACTGAAAATATTAGTTCTATTGGTGGGGAGAATAGTGGAGATATTTCTGTTAATAGTCAGGCAGGTTCTGTGAATACAAATAATATTGAAACAATTGCCGAAGCTGGAAATTCTGGGGATATAGATATTGCTGCAAGATATGGTATTAATACTGAAAATATTAGTTCTATTGGTGGGGAGAATAGTGGGAATATTTCTGTTAATAGTCAGGCAGGTTCTGTTAATACAAATAATATTGAAACAATTGCCGAAACTGGAAATTCTGGGGATATAGATATTGCTGCAAGATATGGTATTAATACTGAAAATATTAGTTCTATTGGTGGGGAGAATAGTGGGAATATTTCTGTTAATAGTCAGGCAGGTTCTGTGAATACAAATAATATTACGACTCAAGCAGAAACAGGTACTGCTGGCGACATTGATATTAGTGCTAGAAATAATATAAATACAGGTAATATTACTTCCACTGCTCCTCAAGGAAGTGGCAATATTAATCTGACCACTGAAGTTGGTCAAATTAACACAGGTGAAATCTTGACAGATACAGGAGAAATTAATCTTAACCAACCAAATAATAATATTAGTTCAGCAGTAGAAAATAATCCGACTTCTAGAATTCCCATATCCCCACCTTCAACTATTAACAATACTCCCACACCAACAATAATTAATCCCACTACACAAATATCTGAAAATTCACCCCCAACACCAACAATAATTAATCCCACTACACAAATATCTGAAAATTCACCCCCAACACCAACCAATAACCTAACTCCACCATCAACAACACCAAATTCCAATCCATCACCAATTACCAACTACTCTCCCTCTCCCATAATTAATAATAATCAAACCTCAACCTCCACTAATACCAATCCATCAACAATAAATAATAACTCCAATCCAATAATTCCAGCTTCAGCTATTAATATAAATCCCAGAGAAAATCCAACAAATATATCTGCCACACAAACCAGAAATACTACTAACCTTTCAAGACCGACCACGACTCAAAATACCATTCAATCCCCACAAAATAACAGTGAAACTCCTATCCACACAAATCCCAACAATTCAAACGACTCTAACAATACCAATAACCCTAATAACCCCAATAACCCTCAAGCAAATTCAAGCCAAATCAATCAACAATTACAAGTACCACAATTACAATTACCACAATTAAATCTAACCCCAACCAATCCATTAACAGTAGACATATCAACCTCCCAAATGATATTAACCCTAGAAAAAAACCGAATCGAAGAATACTCAAATTATCTAGGAGAAAATTTCGACCAAAAATTACTATCCACAAAAAACGTCCGAGAAATCTTAGTAGATATGCACCATCAGACCGGAAAAAAATCAGCAGTTATCTACGTCAACGTTCATCAAGACCAACTACAACTAATATTATTCACCCCCGACGGTCAATCTATTCTCAAAACTATTTATCAAGTCAATAGAGAAAAATTATGGGAAGTTGCCATACAATTTTATCTAGATATTACCGACTCAAAAAAACGTAACAGTCATAACTATTTACCAACAGCAAAAAAACTATACAACTGGCTAATATCTCCAATCTCAACAGAATTAGAAGCAGCAAATATTGATACATTACTATTTAGTATGGACGCAGGTTTTCGCCTCTTACCCCTAGCAGCTTTACATGACGGAAAACAATTTTTAATCGAAAAATATAACGTTAGTTTAATACCAAGTGTCAGCTTAATAAACAGCAAGTACAACTCCCTCAAAAATACAAAACTTTTAGCCATGGGAGCCAGTAAATTTTCTAACAAACCACCCTTACCAGCAGTACCAGTAGAATTAAAAGCCATTACAAAAAATTCCCAGCAAGGTAATATTTTCCTCAACGAAGAATTTACTCGGAAAAACCTAATTAACCAACGCCAAAATTATCCCTATCCAATTATTCACCTAGCCACCCATGCAGAATTTAGAGGAGGCAATACCAGTAAATCTTATATTCAACTATGGAACGATAAATTACACCTACATCAAATGCGCGATTTAAAATGGAATAATCCCGAAGTTGAACTATTAGTATTATCCGCTTGTCGTACAGCAGTAGGAGATAAAAATTCTGAACTAGGTTTTGCCGGGTTAGCAATAGCAACCGGAGTAAAATCAGCATTAGCAAGTTTATGGTTAGTTAATGATGAAGCAACATTAGGATTAATGACAGAATTTTACTCTAATTTAGGTAATGTTAGTATTAAAGCTGAAGCATTACGAGAAGCACAAATCGCAATGTTGAAGAGTAAAGTTGTTATCGAAAATGGTATATTAAAAGTTTCAGGAAGCCGTGGAGAAATGCCGTTACCTCCCGAATTAACTAACATCAAAAACAAAAAATTCTCCCATCCTTATTATTGGGCAGGGTTTACAATAGTCGGTAGTCCTTGGTAGGTTCAACAATTAATAATTAATAATTAATAATTAATAATGAACAATTTTAACAGTGTGTATTGATGAATCAGTTGGACGAAGAATTGCTATAGCAGGGGACAGTGAACAGTGTGGGAAGCGTGGGAAGCACAGGATATCAAAAAAATATAGGGTTGTAAATATTCTCTGACGACCCACTGCTTAAAAGACAGTAGTTTCCCACTTACCGAAATTTTACGATGAAAATATAGGAGTTGATTGACATACTCCCGACGTTGCGCATAGCGCGACAACACGGGATTCTTACATTATGAAAAAAAATGACCGCTGTTTTAACAGAGGTGATGTCCTCCCCCTGTGTTGACGTTGATAATAACATGCATACCTCCTAGCTTGTCAAGGATATAGGAAGGTTTTATTTGTGGAGGTATCCGACTTTTTGCCCAGGCTTTCCCATCCCTCCGCTCCCGATCTGCGGAGAGCGCGGGACTTCCCTGGCGGGGAAGTTAAAACGATGGTTTCACAATTGATAATTGAATATCCCGATAATTTTCCTGATGCAATAGGTCAAACCTCTGAAGCTTTTGAACAAGAGGCCAACTGATAATATAAGACTTTTAGCTATTTGGCCCCTCCTGCAATTTGTAAATATACCAGCGCTCATTGCTATACTAGCTTTATGCAGCTCTTTAGACCGAAAACAGGCACACTTTTTTCGACCTGCTGCAAAACAGGTAGAGGTACTGATAACTGATAACTGATAACTGATAACTGAAATGACATCCTCCCCTACTCCCCTACTTCCCCTACTCCCCTACTCCCCCGCTCTCCAAGACAAAACTCCACAAACTATGAGCCATTTCTAACTTACTACAAGACGGAATATCTCGCCGACGACCTTCAGCATCCAGAAAAATTCCTTGATTTGTATCGCTACCAAAACCAGCTTCCTTTCGGTCAATAGGGTTAGCAACAATAGCATCTAAATTTTTCACCTGCAACTTCTCTAACGCAGGCGCAACAATATCTCCAGTCTGTGCCGCAAACCCAATCAAATATTGCCTGCGCTGCTTTAACCGTCCTAACTCCGCCACAATATCCGGTACAGGAGTCAAAGGTAATAAATCTGGTAGCGATCGCTTTGGCAACTTCTCACTACTATACTCAGCAGGTTTAACATCTGCAACTGCTGCACTCATCACAACAATATCTGCTTCACCAAAATGAGATAACATTGCTTGTCGCATCTGAGCAGCACTCACCACCTCCACAGTTTTTATCCCTGATAACAACAACTCTCCCAAAATACTATGCACCAAAGTGACACTTCCACCCCGATGCAATGCCGCCTTAGCTAAAGCTATTCCCATCTTACCCGTAGAAGGGTTGCCAATATACCTCACTGGGTCTAAATGTTCTCGCGTGCCACCCGCGCTAATTAATATTTTCTTACCTGCTAAATCTCTTTTACCTGCTGTATATAACAAAGATTTTATATTTGTCACTATCTCTGTTGGTTCAGCCATCCGACCTTGACCAACGCGATCGCAAGCTAATATTCCCATATTTGGGCTTATACCATAAAATCTTTTTTCAGTCAATATTTGTTGCCAATTTCGCTGTACTGTCTGTTGTTCCCACATATCAGTATTCATTGCCGGAGATAATAAAATTGGGCAACTAGAAGCCAACACTGTATTAGTTAACAAATTATCTGCTAAACCGTATACTAACTTTGCCAAAGTATTTGCTGTGAGAGGAGCAATGACTATTATTTCTGCCCATTCACCCAACTGAATATGCAATGGACGTCCGTGAGTAGACTGCCAAAAATCTCGATCTGTATAAGCTGGATAACGACAGAGAGTAGATAAAGTCAGAGGTGTAATGAACTGTTGAGCAGAATCTGTCAAAATTGCTCGCACCTCAATACCAGATTTTACGAGAGTAGAAACTACTTCACAAATTTTATAAGCTGCTATACCACCACAAATACTGATTAAAACTCTTCTAGCCATAATATTTTTTTGTCTTGGAAAGTTAGAGAGGCAACAGGCAACAGGCAACAGGCAACAGAGAAAGGACTATTATTTCTGTTACTATAAACATCTGTTCAACAATTAATTAGGGTTTGCTGAAAAAGTCTTTTTTAAGGAGTAGGGGACCCACCCCTAACCCCTCCCAGGAGGGGAAAAGGGGAGTAGGGGAGAATTTTTTTGCCCAACTATGCGCTAAAAATGCTAACTTTTTGAGAATGAAGAGCTGAAAACCATGTACTTTTTCAATACCTAAAAAGTCTAAAACCTTTATCTGGCAATTATTTGATATTTATTCAGCAAACCCTAATTATTAATTATTAATTATTAATTATTAATTATTAATTATTAATTATTAATTTACCTAAAAAGTCTAAAACCTTTATCTGGCAATTATTTGATATTTATTCAGCAAACCCTAATTATTAATTATTAATTATTAATTATTAATTATTAATTATTAATTTACCTAAAAAGTCTAAAACCTTTATCTGGCAATTATTTGATATTTATTCAGCAAACCCTAATTATTAATTATTAATTATTAATTATTAATTATTAATTATTAATTTACCTAAAAAGTCTAAAACCTTTATCTGGCAATTATTTGATATTTATTCAGCAAACCCTAATTATTAATTATTAATTATTAATTATTAATTATTTCCTATTCCCTAAATAAATAGGAGTGTTGGGTAAAAAGTATCCAAGCTAAAAAATACCTTGGTTATTTTTGTTCTAAACCAACACTCTCAAATCTGACAAAATGATTAAATTACTAATTTATGCGTTCCCAATATTTTCCTCAAGCCTCATCACAAGGCTCTAAATCCAATAAATGGATATAAGGATCGATTAACTCTGGACGTTGAAAGGCGATCGCTCGTAGCAGGTGCCAATCACTCAACCCGTCAAAAGGATTTTGATAATCATCTTCCTCCAAACGTAAAGCCAACTTAGCTACATCCTGTGCAGTTAAATTAGCAACCTCGTGTAAAGAACGGGCTATAGTTTGCATCAAAACCGACCTCCCTGAAATGGCATCTGCTGAAAGCATTAATTAAAACGGAGTGCTATTTACACTCCCATTTAATATAATAGTCTTTCTAAGCTTTTGCCATAGTATCTATAACAAAACTTCGCATTAACTTCACAATTTCTGGGATAATCTCATGTCCCATATTAAATTCTTGGTATTGTATATTTGCCCCCAGATTTGTGAAAGTATCGCGTGTTCGTCTTCCTTGCTGAATAGGTAAAATTGGGTCTTGTGTACCATGTGTAACTAGAACAGGTGGTAATTTTTCTCCTGATGGTTGAAGTTGAGAATGTAGATATCCACTTAAAATAATTAAACCTGCTATTGGCAGAGTTACTCCTACATCCATAGCCATCGCTCCACCTTGAGAAAAGCCACATAGAATAGTTTTAGATAAAGGTATCCCTGTTTTACTTTCTAGAGAAATTAGCCAATCAATTAATATTTGACGACTTTCAGGCAGACCTGGGAATTCTAAATTCTCTAAGTCATACCACATTTTTCCCCCTGGAACTTGAGGATGAGGGAAGGTCGCATCTGGAAATTCAAACCTATAATCAGGTAAATTCAACTCCATTGCTAAAGGTGTTAAATCGTTACAGTTAGCTCCCCAGCCATGTAAGAGAACAAGTAAACCACTAGGTTCTAAATTAGGTGAGATGGTAATTGAACTTAATTGGGTCATTTCAGTTATCAGTTATATTAAGAAGGAAGAAGGAAGAGGGAAGAAGGAAGAAGGAAGAGAGGGGAAGGAAGAGGGAGGAAGGCTGAAAAATCTGATTAATATCATGTCCGGTAGCATCGGTCTTGTATAGAGAAGGTAAGGAAGAAGGAAGTTGGAAGAAGGAAGAAGCTTTAAGAAAAGGAAAAACTTTACTTATATGGCGGTAGATATTTCCCCAACTTTTACACGGGACTATACCAACGGACATGATATAATTCGTATAAAAAAATGTTCCAACCGATGCGCCATTGCCAAATCTTTCTCGAGATCCCCATCCCCCCACACTCCCCACATTCCCCTCCTGGGAGGGGTTAGGGGTGGGTCCCCATCTCCCCATCCCCCCATCTCCCCATCTCCCCACATTCCCCTCCTGGGAGGGGTTAGGGGTGGGTCCCCATCTCCCCATCTCCCCATCTCTCCACACTCCATATTACCTCGGTGGTAAGTTTTGAAAAATACCTCTACCTCCACCTCCAGTCATAGGTTGAGGTTGCATGCGATCGCCAGAACCACCACCATTAGGTTGAGAACCTCTCATCATTCCACCACGAGGGGAAACTCCACGAGAAGGGTCGGAAGATTCGGAGTCTGATACATTTGGAGACATGGTAAAATCAGACCCAGATGGAGTATTGCCACCCATGGGGTTGCCTGTACCACCGAGAGCATCATTTAAGAAACTATTAGAAAAACCAGTGAAATCTAGTTTTCTCTCTTCTTCAAAAAACGGTACGTTTATTCTACGTTGTTTTGCTGGTTCTCTAGAATTTTCTTCTTGAGCGTAAGCTACAGATATTAAGCCAAGGGAAAAAGAAGAAGAAAGAAACAAACAAATCAATTTATTAATTGAATTTATTCCCCAATATTTTGTTCTTTTTTCTCTGTTTCCTACTTCTGTTAAAAAGCTATTATTTTTGATATTATCTTTTTCTTTTGAGTTTAATATCCAGCAGTCTACAAGGTTTTCACAGCTTTTGGTCTGACTACCCATCCAGTTTTTCCTTATTCCTGTTTCCTTATTCATTCTTCCTTTTTAATTTTTTTGTTAATTTTACTTACCGAATTATTAATTATTAATTATTAATTATTAAATAATTCTGGTTTAAAGCCTCTCCCTTTTAAGGGGAAAAAAGCGGTTGAGGGATGGCGAGGTCTTTTCGCCATATCCAATCAACCAAGAGAAGAAATAATATCTCCTTATATTCAATTCCGTAACGGTTTTAACCTTCTTGTAATTATCAATTATCCATTATCAATTATCAATTAATGAAAGTGAGGTAAAACTACGCGAGCAAGATGCTCGCACTGATAGGATTTAATTATTAACATCTGTACTTCTTATGCTGGGAATTTGCTGTATCTTTATTCTTTTGGGTTTATTGATATAGAATCCGGTTATATAATATATGTTGTATATGTTGATAATTCTATAATTACTTCAATCCTCCCTACTCCCTGCACGGACGTTGCATGCAACGTCCCTACTGACCTATCCGTGTATCCGTGCCATAATCTGTGTGAGCCATCTTCCTCTTCCTTCTTCAAGCTCAAAAGCGGAAAGTTGTCCGTAAAACTCCTATTACAATTGTTTCATTATCTTCATTATGTTCTGGATTAGTCACTACAAAAACTCCGGGAGTAATTGTGATATAATCGTTAACTTTATATCGATAAAAGGTTTCAATATGATAAGAAGTATTCTCATCTTCCTCAATACCATTATCTCCATCAACTAATTTTAATGGTTTACCAAATAAAACTGCAAATAAATCTCCCTCCCGACCAAAAGGGTCTGACATACCGACAGAAAATAAATAAGTATTAGAAGTAGCATGAGCATCAGAATTAATATAATTTGTAAATACCCATCCTCCCCAAGCACCTAGAGTTATTTTCTCCCAAACTCGCCATTGCACTGTACCACCTACTGCATTAATATTAGCAGGTAGACCTAATCCTCCAGAAGTATCAGCATTTAAGCTACCAGTAAAAGTATCCAAATAACCGTCTTCTGAATAAGCATTAATATAAGTCACACCAGTCAGCACATTATCAAATGGAACAGTTAAAAATTGGACACCCATCGCACTGTGACCGGCATCAGTAATACCACCTTGGCCTGTAAGACCGTTGCCAGGGTTTTCGCTATCCCGCGTACCGTAGGCAACTTGCAAACGTACTTTATCAGTAATTAACCAGTCAAAACCCAAACCAGAATCTAATCTACCTATCTTAAATATGGGACTAGAGTCAGTAAACCGGGAAATAGACCCACGACCTGCATCAAAATAAGGGGAGTTAGCTGTGAGGACGCTATTTAAGCTGAAGTTGACAGGACGGAAAGTGAATACCACGCGATCGCCAAAAGCGGGAAAACGATATTCCAACTTAAATATCTGAAACTCGTCATCTGTATTTGTTTGATAAGATAAAATTGCCATATCTGTATTAAATGACTGGCTACCTGCAAAACCAGTACTACTGAAATTTGCTGCACCCAACTCTATTCGTAGACGGTCTTTACCTGTAAAGGTTGTAGCTGTTTGCAGTCGTACTAGATAATTAAAAATTGTGTTGTTGTCTCCTTCTCCACGTCCACCAAAAGCATTGACTACATCCTCGCCACCGAAACCATTGGTTAAGCCAAATATTACTTCCCCACCAAATATTGTCGTAGTTCCATTAAACCTGTTTGCTTCTAATTCTGCGGTGCGAGCTTCCAGTACATCTATTCGACCACGAAGAGTAGCTAACTCTGGAGCAAATTCTTCAACTAAACGTTGAACGGAAGCCATATCCTCGCGACTCGCTAAGTCTACTGTAGACCGATCAATTAATTCTGTCATTCTATCTAAGCACGCATTTAACCCAGCAGCAAATTCGTATCGTGTCATAGCTCGGTTGCCTTTGTAAGTGCCATCTGGATATCCTGCAATACAACCGTAACGTTCTACTAATGATTGTAATGCTTGAAATGCCCAATCAGTAGGTTGAATATCTGAAAGTTGGGATACAGAGTTTACTTGGTCTAGTTCTGAAAGGTCATCATATTCATCTGATGCTTGTGCTAATTGTAGGGTGTTTTTTCTAACTGTTGAAGAGACAGAATGGGAGTTATTTAAACTCTGTAATATTGGTGGTGATAGTAAATGGGGAAAAGACTTGTCTTGAGGTTTAACTTTTGTTGAATTTATTTGTGTTAATCCAGTTGCAGATTTTCCCCATGTTAAAGGAAGCCCTAAAATAAATATTGAAATTAAAGATAATAAAAGTTTACTTCCCATTTGATTTTGTCCCGATATTATAGGTATATTTATTTAACTTGGTGTACTTTTGTGTCAGTACATAATAATTTAAGACGTTTATATCATTAATATCTTTTTCCAGCAACCTAGCTAATACCATTCATTTCTCAAAAACTTTTCAACCCGTATCTTGAGCAGGGGAGGGGGTAGGGACGTTCCATGCAACGTCCGTACAGGGAGTGGGGAAGAAATAAAATTTAATATTATTTTTATTGCCGTTGTGTTAGTTATTTATATATTATAAAATTCACAAATCAAAAAAAACTAAACAGTATAAATACTGGTATCAAGAGGTTGTGCTTATAACAATTAGTAGCGAATTAGCTTTCTACTTTACTCTTGAATATCGCCAATTTATTTATTTGATTAAGGCTTGAAACCTGGTCTTTCGCACACAAGTTATACAAAATTTACGATCCAATTGGTCAGGAAAAATCCTCAGAGAAAAACAGATTAACAAATATTTACCATGAACTTTTTAACCCCAAATCACAACCAAGAAATTCTCGATAAAAAGTTAACAAGTAATAGCCATTGTGAGAGTATTTGGCCACCTGGTATGGGAATGTTGGTAATTATTGACCCCACGGTAGAAAATTATCAAATATTAGCATCGGGGGTTTTGCCAGGAGCAAAAGTTGTCATTCTGAACTCGGAAGAAGATGAGGTCAGGCAAATAAGTAGAGCTATTTTGGATTATCCAGTTAATAGTCTCCATATTATTTGTCATGGTTCCCCTGGTAGTTTGCAGTTGGGCAACATCAAGTTAAGCTTCTCTAATTTAGGCGAATATGGAGCAGAGTTGAAAAGGTGGGGTGAGGTCATTGGAACTGGTGGGATATTTTTGTATGGTTGTGAGGTAGCTGCGGGAGATGTTGGTAAAGCTTTTGTGGGAAGGTTCCATGAGTTGACAGGGGTGGGTGTTGCCGCTGCTGTTGGTCCTGTTGGTTGTGGAGAGTTGGGTGGTAGTTGGGAACTTGGGGTTAAAGTTGGGAATTTTGGGGATGGTTTGGCATTTGGGGAGGAGGTTTTGGTAAGTTATGGGGGAGTATTTGCAGAAATCAATGTTACCACTACAGAAGATGTTCCTGTTAATCTAGAGGATGAAGAAATATCATTGCGAGAAGCAATTATTATAGCTAATACGAACTTTGACTCCGATGATACAATTAATCTTCAGCTTCCTGGTACTTATACTCTGACTATTCCAGGAGCAAATGAAGACCAAGCAGAGACTGGTGACTTAGATATTTTTGCTGGTGGTGGAGGTGAAATTGGATTTGAGAGTGCATCTATAAATATCATCGGTGATAGTGCTGATACTACTATTATTGATGCTCAGGGTCTTGGCGATCGGGTGTTTGATATTATTGGTTTAGGTGTTTCTGTAAATATCTCCAACGTAACGATTCAAAATGGCTCTCCTGTGGATGGAGATGGAGGTGGAATTAGGAATCGTGGTGGTGATGTTGTACTAAATAATACTGTTATTTCTAACAACAGCTCTACTAGAATAGGAGAGGGTGGCGGTCAAGGTGGCGGTATTTCTAATAATAGTGGCAACCTAACTATAAATAATAGCAATATTTCCGGCAACTTAGCTCCTAGTAGTAATTTTTCACTTGGCGTAGGTGGTGGTATTTCTAATGATGCTAACCTGACAATAAATAACAGCACTATTTCTGGGAATACTTCAGGTTTTAGCGGTGGTGGTATTGATAACAATGGAACTGCTACAGTCACTAGCAGCACTATTTTTAACAACAATGCTAATGATGGTGGGGGTTTTCACAACAGTGGCACAGCAGCAATAAGTAACAGCACAATTTCTGCTAATTTGGGAGAAAACTTCGGTGGTGGTATTTGGAATAATAATACTTTAGAAGTGAATAATAGCACCATTACCCAAAATATTGCCGATCATGCTCAAAATGAGGTTGGGAATGGTGGTGGTATTGCTAATGGTGGTACAGCTAATATTAACAACACTATTATTGCTGGTAATTTTGATAATTCATCAACAACTGTTGAGCCAGATGTTTCAGGTAACGATACTTTAGTAGGAGCATTTAATAGCAATGGTTCTAATCTAATAGGTGATATTATTGGCAGTAGTGGTTTTAATCCAGACGAAATATTGCCAGATACAATTGACATCAATTCTGTTGTAATAGAGCCAAATCTAGCAAATAATAATGGTAGTCCAACACAAACCCATGCTTTAATTCAGGATGCTAATAACCCTGCTATTGATGGTGGAAATAATGATAATGCAGATGCAGCTAATTTAACTACAGACCAAAGTGGTTCACAGCGAATTGTTGATGGAGATGGAAATGGGACGGAAGTTGTTGATATTGGAGCGTTTGAAGCATCTCAGATCATTACGCCGACTACTTTTACTTTTACAAACGACTCATACAGTATTAATGAAGACGGTACACTAGCAGGTGATTCAATACAAATTCAACGTACTGGGAATCTAAGCAGTAGTCCCACTATACAAGTACAACTAATTAATGACACAGCTATAGGTGCAACTCCGCCATTAGATCCTGACTCAGAAATACAAGACTTTGACAACACACCAATTACTGTTGATTTTAATCCTGATGAGACTACTGCAACCGTAACTGTACTTATTAACGATGACAATGTATTTGAGGGTCCCGAAAACGAAAACCTGACTCTAACTTTAGCTAATCCTAGTGAAGGTACTATTGGGACTCAGGGTAGTGCTACCTTAGAAATTATTGATAATGATGAGGATAATGTTCAAATCAACCCCTCGTTCACTGTCAACAATATTGCGGATGTAGGAGACCTTAACCCTGGAAATGGAATTGTTGACACCGCTCTTGGTAATGGTATTGTCACATTGAGAGCAGCAATTCAAGAAGCTAACGCTTTAGCAGGTGACAATACAATTAATTTCGATCCTAATTTATCTGGTCAAACAATTATTCTATCTAATAGTGATGGCGAGTTTGATGCTAATGCAGACCTAGATATTACTAGCAATATTATTATTGATGGTCTAGGAGCAAATAATCTTACTATTAGCGGTGGCAATACCAGTCGTGTTTTTGATATTCAAGCGCCAATACCGCCAACAGTTACTATTAATAATTTAACTATTGCTGATGGTTTTGCTGGAAATGAAAATGGAGGCGGTATCAGAAATATTGAGGGTATCGTAACGCTCAATAATAGTACCGTTAGGAATAACCAAGGATTGAATGGTGGTGGTATTTCTAATAATGGAGGTGTACTAGCAGTAGATAGTAGCACTTTCTCTGGCAATAACAGCAGTGGTAGTGGTGGTGGTATTTCTAGTCAGGGTGGAGCCGATAGTAGACTAACAGTTAATAATAGTACAATTTCGGGTAACACAAGCAGTGTTAATGGTGGTGGTATATACATAAATGCTCCAGCATCAAATAACACTCTTACTAGCAACACAATTGTTTTAAATACTGCTAGTAATGGTGGAGGAGTTTTCCGTGGAGGGGGTTCTACTCGGATTAACCAAAGTATTATCTTGGGAAACAACGACTCTAATGTTTCTAATGCTTTAGAAGGAGCAGATACCGAGAACTTAAGTAATGATTCAGAGACTCCAATTCAGTCTGTACTAGATACTAATCTGCAAAATAACGGTGGGACAACACAAACCCATAATTTAATTCCAGGCAGTCCTGCTATTGATGCTGCTCCGAGTAATACTTTTGATTTGGATCAGAGGGAAATTGCACGACCTATTGATGGAAATGGAGATGGTACAGCTATTGCAGATATTGGTGCAGTTGAAGCATCTCAAGTCGCTCTTCCTACTGTATCCATAACTGCCACAGATGCAGTCGCAACAGAAGAAGGCAATGACCCCGGAGAATTTACCGTTAATGTAGATAATCCTCAAAATAATCCTATTACTGTTAATTATACAATTAGTGGTACAGCAACAAGCGGACAAGATTACCAACCATTAACAGGTACTGTTACTATTCCACCTGGTGAAAGCGACCAACCATTAACAGGTCAAGTTGTTATTGATGCAAATCAAACTAGCGCGGATATTAACCTACTTCCCATATTAGACCAAGATTCAGAACCAGATCCAGAAACAGTTGTTCTAACTTTGGCAGCAGACCCAAATAACAGTTATCAAATTGACCCAACAGCTAATACAGCGATCGTTAGTATCAATGATACACCGCCTATAGTACCAGGACAAGGTAGAATTAGCGGTACAAAGTTCAATGATATCAACGCTAATGGAGCTTTTGACCCTGGTGAACCTGGAATACAAGGTGTAACAATTTACCTAGACTTAGATAATGATGGAGTATTTGACCCAAACGAACCATCTCAAATTACGGATAATAATGGGAACTATGGTTTCAATAACCTACCTCCTAATACATACTTTGTTCGAGAAGTTGTACCTCCTGGTTCCATACCAACTCTCACTCCAGGTCAGCTTATTGTTACTACTCTAGGAGAAGATTTCACAAATATTAATTTCGGCAACACTGCTGCTATCGTTCCCGGAATTTCTATTACTCAAACAGGTGGAAGCACTGACGTTATCGAAGGGTTAACAACTGATACTTACCAAATAGAACTCGATAGCGATCCTACCGATCAAGTTAATATTACCATTACTTCAGAAGGTCAAGCTCTTCTCAGTGATAATAACAATCAAATACCAAGCAACACAATTAACTTGACATTTAACCCTGGTAACTTAGGACCTCAAACTATTACAGTTACAGCAGCAGATGATAATATTGCAGCAGGAGACTCTATTGATAACATTATTCATACTGCTACGAGTAACGATCAAAATTATAATGGTCCTACTGCACCATTTACGGTAGATGGTACACCATCGAATGTCATTGCTGCTAATATCAGAGATGACGATGTTCCTAATGTTGTGATTACCCCCACTACAACTGACGCAACAGAAGGAGGAGCAACAGGTAGTTATCAAGTATTCTTAACCACACAACCTATTGGCAATGTTGCTATCAACTTTAATACAGACCAGCAAATTCAAGCAATAGAACCTATTACTTTTGACCAAACTAACTGGAATGTTCCTCGAACAGTTACAGTTATAGCAGTAGATGATAATATTCCAGAAACAGAAACTCAAAATATTGGTACGATCGCTCATCAAGTTTTTAGTCAGAGCGACCTTAGCTACAATAATCTCAACATATCTCAAGTCACAGTTAATATTGATGATCCTGAAATTCCCGAACCTACACAAGTCATCATTACAGAAACTGATGGAAATACGACTTTTACTCCTGGAGGGTCTGACAATTATACGATACAACTAAATAGTAATCCCACAACTCCTATTGAAATAGCGATCGCCCCGCCTCCAGAAATCAATCTTGGTAGCGGTCCTGGAGTTCCTATCACCCGAGAATTTAATGAATCAAATGGAACTACTCCGCAAAATGTAACAGTTACGGGAGTTAATGATGGTAACTTTAGCATTTCTCACAGTGCAACTCTTGATGGTATTGACCCAAACCTACAATTTATTGTAGATGGAGTACCGACAAATATTGTTAATGCTAATGTAACTTCTCAACCTCCTCCTCCTCTTGGCAACATTAGTGGTACAGTATTTGACGACCTCAACAATAACGGTCTTCCTGACACCACTGAGGGAATAGGAAATATCACCGTTTTCATCGACTCCGACAATAACAACATCCTCGACCCGAACGAAAGAAATACTTTAACCGACCCCAACGGTAATTACAATTTCTCGGAACTAGAAGCTAATACTTATAATATCCGAGCAGTACCTCAAGGTAATTTTATTCCTGAACTTATCGCACCAGTCCCCCTATTAGCTGGTCAAAATGCTACCAGAAATATTCAAAATAATATCTCTGTATCAGACCCAGGTACTCTCCAATTTAGCAACCCCACTTTTAACGTTGCGGAAAATACACCTACCGCTACAGTCACAATAAATCGTACTGATGGGAGTGATGGAGTAGTTAGTGCTAATATCAACCTTTCCAGTGAGACGGCAACTCAAGGTGTTGATTTTGGCAACCCTTTTCCTAACCCTATTTTCTTTGCAGATGGAGTAACACAACAAACTGTCAGTATTCCAATTTTTGATGATTCTATAATTGATGGAAATAAAACTGTTAATTTGAGTTTGACCAACAATGTTACTGGTGATGCAACTATTGGTCAACCTGCTACTGCTACTCTCAACATTCTTGATAATGAAGTTCCACTCCCTCCAATAGCTAACCCCGATACTGCAAATATAACTCAAGGGGACCCACCTATAACTATTAATGTCTTGGCAAATGATCAAGGGGAATCTCTAGAGATTTTTGATGTTGATAATTTTAGCCAAGCAGGAAATAACGTGACTATAGATGATATTAATAACCAAATTATCTATAGTCTCGCTCCAGGGTTTACAACTACCCAACCTTTCACAGATACTTTCAATTACACTATTAGCGATAATAACCCAAATACTCTTAACTCTACTGCTCCAGTTAGGGTTGTAATTAATCCGCAACCTGAATTTCCAGGAAGTATCAGTGGAAATATATTTAACGATATTAACCGTAATGGTTTATTCGATTCAGGAGAAACACGATTAGGAGATATTACTGTTTTCCTAGATATTAATCAAAATGATACTCTCGACCCCAACGAACAACAAGCTACTAGAGATGGGTTTGGTTTCTATAGCTTCTCTAACTTATTACCAGGTAACTATACAGTCAGAACAATTTCTCCTCAACCTAATGCTACTCTCACAACTGCAGCAGAGTTTCCTGTTTCCTTGTCTTCTGGTCAAAATGTTAATGATATTAACTTTGGTTATAGCATTGCCAACTCAGGTACTCTCCAATTTAGCAATCCCACTTTTAACGTGGCAGAAAATGACACCGTTGCTACAGTAACAATAACTCGTACTGATGGAAGTGATGGAGTAGTTAGTGCTAATCTCAACCTTTCCAGTGAGACGGCAACTCAAGGTGTTGATTTTGGCAACCCTTTTCCTAACCCTATTTTCTTTGCAGATGGAGAAACAGAACAAACTGTCAGTATTCCAATTTTTGATGATTCTATAATTGATGGAAATAAAACTGTTAATTTGAGTTTGACCAACAATGTTACTGGTGATGTAACTATTGGTCAACCTGCTACTGCTACTCTCAACATTCTTGATAATGAAGTTCCACTCCCTCCTATAGCTAACCCCGATACCGCAAATATAACTCAAGGGGACCCACCTATAACTATTAATGTCTTGGCAAATGATCAAGGAGAATCTCTAGAGATTTTTGATGTTGATAATTTTAGCCAAGCAGGAAATAACGTGACTATAGATGATATTAATAACCAAATTATCTATAGTCTCGCTCCAGGGTTTACAACTACCCAACCTTTCACAGATACTTTCAATTACACTATTAGCGATAATAACCCAAATACTCTTAACTCTACTGCTCCAGTTAGGGTTGTAATTAATCCGCAACCTGAATTTCCAGGAAGTATCAGTGGAAATATATTTAACGATATTAACCGTAATGGTTTATTCGATTCAGGAGAAACACGATTAGGAGATATTACTGTTTTCCTAGATATTAATCAAAATGATACTCTCGACCCCAACGAACAACAAGCTACTAGAGATGGGTTTGGTTTCTATAGCTTCTCTAACTTATTACCAGGTAACTATACAGTCAGAACAATTTCTCCTCAACCTAATGCTACTCTCACAACTGCAGCAGAGTTTCCTGTTTCCTTGTCTTCTAGTCAAAATGTTAATGATATTAACTTCGGTTATAGCATTGCCAACTCAGGTACTCTCCAATTTAGCAATCCCACTTTTAGCGTGGCAGAAAATGAAGCCACTGCTACAGTTACAGTAATTCGTACTGGTGGAAATGATGGAGGAGTTAGTGCCAATATTAATCTTTCCAATGGTACAGCAACCCAGGATATTGATTATGGCAACCCTGTTCCTGAGACTATTTTCTTTGCAGATGACCAAACCGAACAAACTATTAATATTCCTATTGTTAATGATGACTCAGTTGAAAATACGGAAACTGTCAATTTAAGTTTAAGTAACGTTACTGGTGGGGCAACTGTTGGTCAACCTGCAACTTTACAAATTATTGATGATGACGAGCTACTCCCACCACCTCAACCTTTTATTACTAGGGTGTTGGGTTTTGATGGTGAATTTAACAATTTTAATTCTGTTAGGTCTGTTCCAGTTACTTCCCCTCAAGGTCCTCCTAACCTTCTATTTTCTCGTAATACTGTAGCTTTAGTAAGTACAAATCAAGGAGGCCATGGAAGATTTGATGGTACTCCTAGTAATAATACTGTTATTGCCTACGATATACCAGACCCAGATCGACAATTAGGGTTCGAGCTTGATGCTATTGTGATTGATTTAGCTGAAGTAATTGGTCAGATAGGTGAAATTGAGTCTGGTAATCTTGCGTTTGACTATGCTTCTCCTAACAGAAGTCACAATGTAAGGTTTTTCAATGAAAATCGTCAGGATATTGGCCAAGGAGCAACTTTAAGTCCGACTATTCCTGTTCCTGGCCAACCAAATAATTTTAGTAACTTTAGCCGTCAAAGTATTTCAATTCCAGGGGATACTCGGTTTATTAGTATTGGCAGTGAATCTACCGAAATTGGTATTGATAATCTGCAGTTGACATTACAACCAGAAATATAGCGCTACGCGCAAGTCATTTCAGTTATCAGTTATCAGTTATCAGTACCATTGCTAAATAATCAGGCGATCGCTACCTTGTCAGTTTGCTCTCAATACTATTGGACAATAGTTAAATTATAGTCATTCTAAATAATCAGGCGATCGCTACCTTGTCAGTTTGCTCTCAATACTATTGGACAATAGTTAAATTATAGTCATTCTGAATAATCAGGCGATTGCTACCTTGCCAGTTTGCTCTCAATACTATTGGACAATAGTTAAATTATAGTCATTCTGAATAATCAAGGCGATCGCTACCTTGTCAGTTTGCTCTCAATACTATTGGACAATAGTTAAATTATAGTCATTCTGAATAATCAAGGCGATCGCTACCTTGCCAGTTTGTTCTCAATACTATTGGACAATAGTTAAATTATAGTCATTCTAAATAATCAGGCGATCGCTACCTTGCCAGTTTGTTCTCAATACTATTGGACAATAGTTAAATTATAGTCATTCTAAATAATCAGGCGATCGCTACCTTGCCAGTTTGTTCTCAATACTATTGGACAATAGTTAAATTATAGTCATTCTGAATAATCAAGGCGATCGCTACCTTGTGAGTATCCCCTCGATACTATTGGACAATAGTTAAATTATAGTCATTCTGAATAATCAAGCGATCGCTACCTTGCCAGTTTGTTCTCAATACTATTGGACAATAGTTAAATTATAGTCATTCTGAATAATCAGGCGATCGCTACCTTGCCAGTTTGTTCTCAATACTATTGGACAATAGTTAAATTATAGTCATTCTGAATAATCAGGCGATCGCTACCTTGTCAGTCTGCTCTCAATACTATTGGACAATAGTTAAATTAAGAGGCTGTTTGTAAAGAATTATAGTCAGGACTTATATCAAATCCGTTGGCTTCGGAGTAATATAATTCCCTTGATTATTATACAATGCGTAGTGGCGAATGGCCATTCGCCCCTACAATCTCAATAATACTGACGTTGAGAAAAAGTGATCGCTCCTTTATTCAAATAGGTCCAGCATCTTTAGGTGTTGTTTATCTTTCAGGATTAATATATAATCTTTATATAAGCAATTTATCTTAGTTATTTCTACAGAGAAAACTAAGTAAATATATCTATTTTTAACTATTTAGGAGTTATCAAGAGTAGTTTATACCAAAAGTTATTTTATTCATACTAATTAGATTCATAATAGATCTAAATGTATGAAGCTATTAACAAGCTATCAGCTAAAATCGGCGGGTTCGGCGTCCCCCACGCTTATTTGAAAAAGCGCGTGGTGTGCGTGTTCTGGGGGTTTGTAGACGCGGAGTGGCAACTCTAGAGTATCCCCCATCATAGGCCTTGAGAGCTGACCGCTGACCGCTGACTGCTATTTTCAAGAGTGAGGACTAAAATAGCTGAAACACCAATAGGGACAAGGGGATGACATGGCTCTAAAGTCCCAATGTTAAAATTTTGCATAACCTCCCGACTGTTATAAATAATTAAGTTTATAACCGAAAAATGATTGGTATTATCCTGGAGGAACTAATATATATGTAATCTTTTGAGGCTATTTTGAAGGTATTGTTTACAATTAATAATTAATAATTAATAATTAATAATTAAATAATTCTGGTTTAAAGCCTCCCCTTTTAAGGGGAAAAAAGCGGTCGTTAGCGTAGCGCACCCGTTGGGTGGGATGGCGTTAGCGGAGCGGCTCTGTCAAGAGCTAGTCTCCTCGCCATATCCAATGGACCAAGAGAAGAAATAATATTTCCTTATATTCAATTCTGTAGCGGTTTTAACCAGAGGTAATTATCAATTATCCATTATCAATTATCAATTAATGAATAAAGTCCTACTATCCAGTCAAAATTTTTGAGAAAGATTTTGTAGTAGATTTATTGAGGTGTTAATCTATGCGTTATTGGATCAACTATCTTGGAGTTATTACCACTGCTTTAGCCTTAAGTTTCCCTACATTTGAGGGATTACACCAAGGAGAAGAGTGGAAAATTTCACCTGTATTTGCTCAGGATATTTCTTATAGTAGCTCTCATAATCAATCTGAAATAAGTAGGCTGTTAAAAGAGGGTGAGAAATATTATCAAAATGAGCAATACGAACAGGCATTAGAAAAATTTCAGCAGGCATTAAAACTACGACGAGATACAGGAGATTTACTTGCAGAAGGTCGTGCTTTATTCTATGTAGGAGCAACTTATGAAAAGCTAGGTGAAGGTGAGAAAGCTAAGGATTACTATTGGGAAGTTGCAGGAGTAGCTGAAGAAGTTGGAAATCCCAATAAAGCTACAATTGTTCAGAAATATTTATGTAGAACTCCAGCAGGAAAAAAATACCTGAACAAAGATGGATTTAATGTTCTTCAATACTGTAAAGAATTTGATGAAGGAGACTCTGGTAGTGTAACTCTTTTATTTGATGAAGATGGCAAAAAAGAATAAGAATAACTTAAATAGACTTCTCCAGAAAAGAGGGAGTAGGGGTTCAACAATTAATAATTAATAATTAATAATTAACAATTACCTCTCCTTTAAAACTAAGAGGATTGACTTAAAGGAAAAATTTTCTTTATTATCCCCTTGAAAGAGGAGGCTTGAAACCAAAATTTTTCGGTAAAGAATTAATAATTGATTTAGGATAATTGATTTTATTTTTTATTATCACCAGATGTCTAGTAGACATCTCGACCAAAAGAGGGAGTAGGGACGTTCCATGGAACTACAAAGTAGGCGGAAAGAATTAATGAATAAGAGTACGATAATTAATTTGATTTTTTATGACCACCAGATGTCTAATAGACTTGCCAATGAATTACATTGAACTAAATAATAGCTTTAGCGATCGCCCATTATTTGGTAATTGCTAAAGCTGAATAAATAAAAAATAGAAAAAATGTTTAAAAGTAGTGGAAGGAGAGTAATTAAAAGACTCATAAAATTTTTTCTAATCTGCTGCTTAAGTTTAACTTTTTACTTATGCTACGAAACAGTATTTCCTCAAATATTAAATGCTGACCAACCTCAAAATCAGCTAATATCTCAAACTCTACAACAAACTGAAGCAGAAGAATTTTATCAACAAGGGGAACAGCTCTACAATGATGGTCAATATCAGGCAGCTTTAGAAGCTTATCAAAAAGCGTTAGAAATATTCCAATTATTATACAGACTATCAGATAATTCTACTCATTCTCTATCTCTAAAAATAGGTGAAACCTTTCACAGTATTGGAGCCACTTATCAAAAACTAACTGACTATCCCCAAGCATTAGAAAATCATCAACAAGCATTAAAAATACGTCGTGAAATTAATGATAAACAAGGTATTGGTAGTAGTCTAAATAGTATTGGTGCTATTTATTTTCTCCAGGGAAATTATGACCAAGCTTTAAATTACTTACAGCAAGCTTTAGCAATACGTCAAGAATTAGGGGATTTAGTTAGAGTTGGGCGAACTCAGAATAATATAGCAGCAATTTATCAATATCAAGCTCAATATTTTCCAGCATTAGAATATTATCAACAAGCTCTACAAACATTCCAGGAATTAGAAAATTTTCAAGGTGAGGCAGCAGTTACTAACAACATCGGCTTAATTTATCAAGAATTAGGTCAGTATGAAAAATCCTTAGAGTGGTATCAAAATGCTCTAGAAATTTATCGAGCCAATAATAATAAAAATGGCGAGGGAAATACAATAAATAATATTGGACTCACCTATAAATTGCAAAAAAAATATGCTCAAGCATTAACATCTTATCAACAAGCTTTAACAATTAGAGAACAAATAAATGACAAAGCAGGAATAGGGCAAAGCCTGAATAATATCGGCTTAGTTTATGACCAAAAAGGCGAATACCAAAAAGCACTAGAATATTTGCACCAAGCATTAACAATTTTCCAGGAAATAGGCAATAAAACAGAAGAAGGACGTATCTTAGATAGTCTCGGAACAGTTTATAAAAGTCTCAAAGAATATACCCGAGCAGAAGACTACTATCGCCAAGCTTTAACTACTCAAAGAAATATAGGCGATCGCGCCAGTGAAAGAATAACTTTAAGTAATATTGGAGATTTATTAATTGCTGAAGAACAGCCAGAAGTAGCCATTATTTTATATAAACGTTCTGTCAATGTGACAGAAAAAATTCGGCAAGACTTACAAAATTTCCCTCTGGATAAACGACAATCCTATGCCGAAAAAATTGCTGAGACTTATCGTCGTTTAGCAGATTTATTATTACAGCAAAACAGAGTTACAGAAGCTCAACAGGTTTTAGATTTATTAAAAGTTCAAGAACTAGAAAATTACCTCAACAATGTAGAAGGTAACGAACAAACTTCTCTAGGAATAGAATTATTACCTCAAGAACAAGAAATATTGGATAACTATACTGCTATCCAAGAGCAAGCAGTACAAGTGAACAAAGAACTCACAGATTTACAGAATATATCACCCACAGATAGGTCGAAAGCTCAACGACAACGTATTATCGATCTAGAAGCAGAACAACAGCAAATAGAAGCAGAATTTCATAACTTTATTTCCAACGAAAATATCGTCAAAATTATACAGCAACTCAAGCAAAAAACTGGTGGAGAAAGTATAGATATTACTAATCTAAGTAGATTGCAAAATATCCTCCAAATCAAGCAAAATTCTGTACTACTATATCCATTAATTTTAGACGATAGGATAGAATTAGTCTTAGTCAAAAGTAAAGGATTGCCAATACATCGTTCAATTCCGATTAATAAAACACAGTTAAAAAATGCAATTATTGATTTAAGAGCAGCTTTGACATACCCGAGAAAAATAGCTGGCAACGAGAGAGCACAAACAGCAGGTCAACAGTTATACAAATGGTTAATAGAACCTTTAGAAACGGATCTATTCTTAACCCAAACTAAAACTATTATTTATGCTCCTGATGGTTTCTTACGTTATATTCCAATAGCAGCTTTATACGATGGAAAAAAATGGTTAATAGAAAGGTTTAACATCAACAATATTACCGCAGCAAGTCTGACTAATTTCAACAGTAAACCTCTAGGTAAACTCCGGGTATTAGCCGCAGCTTTTAGTCAAGGAAATTATAAATTTCTTGTAGGTTCTAGAGAATTTAGATTCTCAGGATTAAAATTTGCCGGACAAGAAGTAGAAACCTTAGCCAAGATGATTCCTAATACAACAAAACTACTGAATCAAGCCTTCAATTGGAATGAAATTATTTCACGGGTTAATAAGTACAATATTCTACATTTTGCCACCCATGCAGATTTTGTCAATGGGCAACCAGAAGATTCTTTTATTTTATTTGGTGATGGCAGTCGTTTAACTTTGCGGGAGATTACAAACTTATCCTTACCTAATATTGATTTAGCAGTTTTGAGTGCTTGTCGAACAGGAGTAGGTGGTATTTTAAAAGATGGTTCAGAAATATTAGGGTTGGGTTATCAAATGCAACGTGCAGGGGTGAAAACATCTCTGGCAACTTTGTGGCAAGTTGACGATCTAGGAACGCAAGTACTGATGATTAATTTTTATCGAGCTTTGAAAACAGGTAATATGACAAAAGCAGAAGCACTGCGAAAAGCACAGTTAGCTTTGATAAATGGAAATATTAACGAAGAAGAGGCAAAAAGGTTGAGGCACCCTTATTATTGGGCACCATTTATTTTGATTGGTGATGGATTGTAAGGAAGAAGGAAGAGGGAAGAAGGAAGAAGGAAGATGAGGAGTGTATAAAATTGTTAAACGTTATGATACTGATACTTATAGAGCAGTTTATGCTGTAAAAATTGGAGAAACCGTTTATGTACTTCATGCTTTTCAAAAGAAATCAAACAAAGGAATTAAAACCTCACAGTCTGACATTAATTTGATTAAACAACGTTATCAAGATGCAGTAATAAAGGAGAAACAAAAATGATACAAGAGCAAATTTTTGAAGAAAGTAGTGGTAATGTATTTGTCGATCTTGGTTTGGACGATGCAGACGAACTTTTTACACGAGGGAAAATAGGTATTCAGGTAATACGTTTGTTGAAGCAACGCCATCTTAAACAGAGTTAAATTAGTGAAATTCTGGGTATTTCTCAACCAGAAGTATCTCATTTGATGAATGGATAATTTCAAAGGTTTAGTGAAGGGAAACTACTTAATTTTCTCAAACGACTTGATATAGAAATTACCGAATAATGAATAATGAATAATGAATAATGAATAATTAAGAGTTGATAGTTAATAATTATTCATTCAACAATTCACGCCTTGAAGCCTCCCCTTTTAAGGGGATAAAGCGGTCGTTAGCGCAGCGCACCCGTTGGGTGGGATGGCGAGGTTTCCTCGCTGTCCTCCAATCGACCAAGAGAATCAAAAAAAAATTATTTTAGTCAATCCTATCCGTTTTAAGAAGAGGTAATTATTAATTATTAATTGTTAATTGCTGAATTTACACCTTCGTTCTCGTAATGGAGAAAATCAAGATATTGAGACAGCGATCGCTCTTTGATACTTGACAATTAAACTTTAAATATCTCCAGAAAAGAGGCAGTAGGGAGTAGAGGGAAAAAATTGATAATTTCTATACAAATGAACCTCAGACAGGGAAATGTTTTTCCCCTGTTGCTGTTGCCTGTTGCCTATTCCCTACTCCTTACTCCCTACTCCCTACTCTAAAACAAAAGATAAAGGATTACTTTTATTAAAAGCAAAATCCAGAATGCCGCGATCGCAATGTTTATGCAGCAAATTCCCCTGACTATCAAACAGAAAAGTTGCGCCTCTTTGAGTCAAATAAGCAGAATTAGGCACATAAGTTGACCAATGACTCAGAACTTCCGTCATATTTCTTAACCTCAGTGTCGCTAGTTCAAAAGGACGCTGAAAACCTGTTCCACCCGCCATCTTAAAAAATGAACCCTTTAGAGGTGGTAAAGGTTTAGCATGGATAACTTCATCATCACCAATCAATTGAGGTGCTTTTTTATCCCCTAGATAACCTCTAAACACCTCCCCTAAAGTACCAGGACTACCAATACCTGCACACATCAACATTAAATTGACCCAAGCACTTTGACCTGTAGTTAATAAAGGGAATTTAGAAGTTAATCCCTGATATAGTTCTAATTCTTGATGTAATTGAGCATCTGGGTCAACAAACAGACATTCCGTAGGAAACCCAGTATATCCACAAAATTTCAAACCTGAAGCGCGATCGCCAATACCAATTGCCCGTATTGTCACACCTTTAGCTTGCAACTTTGCAGATTCTCGTTGTAACCACCAAGCATATTCCAGGTTATCAAAATCGCCCAATTGTGACCAAATTAACACTAAAAGACGATTAACATTCTCACAACCACTGAAGATAGGTGAAATTTCGCCATCACTAATTCTGAGACGTTGACTTTGCTTTAGGATCTGGTAGATATTCATAGAATTTAATGTTATTTATAACTGATTATCTGATTTTATATCATGTCCGGTTGAATACTTATAGAACCCATTTGGTATCTTCATAAATATCAAGTTTTTTTAGCTAGGAGTCAGGAGACAGGAGACAGGAGAAAACCCACCCCTCGCCCCTCCCCCTCCCAGGAGGGGAAGAGAAGAGAGAAGATGTGGGGAGAGATAATAAAAAAATTCAACACTCCTTCAGATGATTTTTTCTCAAAATTGATGCGCGAAAAGACTTGACTACCACAATTATATAGATCTCAAATGGGTTCTATAAATAACGAGGAAGGAGTCAGAAGGGAAGAAGAAGGAAGAGGAGAAGAAAGTTTTTTATTCCGCTATTAAACGGAGATGATATTAGTCAGGAAAAAACTCCTTTCTACCTCTGTGACTTTCGACTCTACTGACTCCTGAAATATCATCAATTTATTCAGCAACGCCTTTTTTTCAATCAAAGCTATGATAAGCTGTTATGCATTTAAACGACTTATTATTAGACATCTCCAGAAAAGAGGGAATAGGGAATAGGGAATAGGGGGAAATAACAGCGTTGCTGAATGGTAATGATTTTTAGATTAAGTATTAACGCAAAACATCTGTTTTTCAATTTTACCTTTAGCTACTTACCATTAAATTTCAGCAACGCCGAAATAACTGATAATTTCTGTACGATAATTGATTTTATTTTTGATTTTTGGAGATGTCTATTGTGTACCTCGCTCAAGGAAAAACTCTTTTAACTTTTAACTTTTAACTTTTGACTTCTGACTTGCGCGTAGCGCTATAGCTCATCTGGGTCAATTCCTCTTTCTCTTAGTATTGCTGCGAGTCTGTCAGCTCTTTGCTTTTCCTGTTCAGCTCGTTGTTTTTCTTGTTCAGCACGTTGCTTTTCTTGTTCAGCTCGTTGATATTCCTGCTCTCTAAGTCGCTCTAATTCTATTGATGTCAAGAACTTGCGTCCATCAGGTCGATATATTTCTAAGGTCTTTTCTGTGATTTGAAAACGAATATTCAAACGTGGACTGACCCAACCATCAATCTTTTCTATTGCTTCTAAGCGATCGTTTTGAGGAGAAGCAGTATTATTCACTCTAATTAAACCTGTAAAATCTATTTTATCAGGGTCATAAATATAATATTCTTCAACTCCATACTGTTGATAAAATAGCAATTTTTTATTTATTTCTTTGAGACGGTTGCCCGGTGATAATATTTCAAATACCACCTGGGGAGCAATATTTTATTCCTCCCATTGTTTATAAGAACCTCTATCTCCTTTTGGTCTACCAAATACAACCATAATATCAGGAGCAGTCCGAATTTTATTATTTCCTACTACTGGATACCAGAGGAAATCTCCAGCGACAAAAACATAAGCAACCTCAGCAAATAAAATTTCTAAATTTTCTTTTATAGTTACAATCCAGCGAAATTGTTTTGTATTATTTGCCATTGGTTGACCATCACTTTCCGGATAAATAATTTCTGATTTAGTATTAGTTGTTAGTTCTTGTACCATACTTTTTTATTACGAGTTTTTGGGTGGGAAAATCTTAGACCAAGTTTGGTTGGCAAAAAATATTTTTAATTGTTCTCTGTTTTCTTAATTAATTAGCAAAAACTCCATATTTTATATTACAGTAAATTTCAGGATAGTAAGTTCATTAATGGATAATTGATAATGGATAATTGATAATGGATAATTGATAATTACCTCGGGTTTTAACCGCTCTTGATTGAATATAAGGAATATTTTCTTTTTTTTCCCCTTAAAAGGGTCGGCTTCAAGGCGCGAATTATTTAATTATTAATTATTAATTATTAATTATTCGGTAAAGTTTAAGACTAATCTATAATTTTTATTCATTCCCTGTTCCCTATTCTCTATTCCCTACTCCCTATTCCCTATTCCCTAAAATCAAGAATTTTTGTATCTTATCAGCTAGAAAACTGCTGTCTAATAACATTTTTTTTTGAAAATGTTACGAATAATTTGGCTGATTAAAAGATTTTATAGGAGATGTCCCTTGAACTAATATCATGTTCGGTTGAATACTTATAAATAACTGCTGTGAGGAGTCAGGAGTCAGGAGGAAAGAAAAGAGGAAAAGAGGAAATATTGGAGGAAAGTAAAGATAATTTCAGTATTTCTTTGGTACTGTCGGTACCCGGAGTCCTTAAATTTTATTTATCAAAATAATATGGGTCTAAAACCCCCCCTTTTAAGGCGAATTTTTTTTGGATAATTGCTCAAATCCCCGTTACAAAAAGAACTTCTGTACGTCGCCAATCCGGCGACTCCCCTATCTGACTTCTGACTTCTGACTTCGTTAAAACTGACCCGTCCGACCATGATATAAAAAGATAATTTCTGACCTAAAAAATAATATTGAAGCCATTCATTCTGACTCCTGACTCCTGACTCCTAAGAAGTAACCTAGTTATTTATAACAAATATTTATCAAACTGCTATAATAAACTATTAGTCTCAAATAAACGTTCAATTTTTGACGATTTGAATCTACAGTTCACAATTATATCTCAATAAATATGAATCTTAAAAAGAAACCAAAAAATCCTAATAAGCGTCAGATAGGCAGTGCATTATTAATTTTGGCAGGTCTGTTATTAACAGCATATTTATTAATGCCACGTCGTAAACCTCCTCGTGTTCCTTACAGTGTCTTTATTCAACAAGTAGAAAACGGACAGGTAGTGGGAGTTCAAGTAGATGAAGAAAAAATTTTATATCGTCTCAAAGGAGAAGAAGATAAACCCGGACCTTTACTTACTACTACTCCAATAAATGACTCTCAACTACTTCAGCGTTTAGAAGATAATAAAGTTTTATTTCAAGCTGCACCACCTCAAAGTCGCTGGGTTGCTATTCTCTTAAACTGGGTAATTCCGCCTATCATATTAGTATTAGCATTTCAGTTTTTTATGAATCGCGGTTCTCAAGGTGCTCTGTCAATGAGTAAGAATAAAGCGAAGGTTTATGTCGAAGGAGAATCAGATAAAATTACCTTTGCTGATATTGCTGGAGTGGAAGAAGCAAAGACAGAATTAACAGAAATTGTAGACTTCTTAAAATCACCTCAACGCTTCACTGAAATTGGAGCCAGAATTCCTAAAGGTTTATTATTAGTCGGACCTCCTGGAACAGGTAAAACTTTATTAGCAAAAGCAGTAGCAGGAGAAGCAGGAGTACCTTTTTTTAGTATATCTGGTTCGGAATTTGTAGAGCTATTTGTTGGTACTGGTGCTGCTAGAGTTCGTGACTTATTTAAAGAGGCAAAAAAGAAAGCTCCTTGTATTATTTTTATTGATGAAATAGATGCAATTGGTAAGTCAAGAACCAGTGGTAATTTTCACAGTGGCGGTAATGATGAACGAGAACAAACTCTCAATCAATTACTAACAGAAATGGATGGTTTTGGTGCTGGAGATTTGACAGTTATTATCTTAGCTGCTACTAATCGTCCAGAAGCTTTAGATGCTGCTTTATTACGTCCGGGAAGGTTTGATAGACAAGTATTAGTAGACCGCCCCGACTTATCTGGTCGTGAAGCAATTTTAAATATTTATGGCAAAAAAGTTAAATTGGGAGAAGACGTAGATTTACATAAAATAGCAGTGAGAACTTCTGGTTTTGGCGGTGCAGATTTAGCTAATCTTGTTAATGAAGCTGCTTTATTAGCTGCTAGAAATCAAAGGCAAACTGTGGCACAAAAAGACTTTGCTGAAGCTATTGAAAGAGTAATTGCTGGTTTAGAAAAAAGAAGTAGGGTTTTGAGCGATCGCGAAAAGAAAATAGTAGCTTATCACGAAGTTGGTCATGCTTTAGTTGGGGCGATAATGCCTGGTAGTGGCAAGGTGGAAAAAATATCTATTGTACCAAGAGGAATGGCAGCATTAGGTTATACTTTGCAACTTCCTACTGAGGATAGATTTTTAAAAGACGAACAAGAAATTAGAGGGCAAATTGCTACTTTTTTAGGAGGACGTGCAGCGGAGGAAATTATATTTGGAAATATCACTACTGGAGCTTCTGGAGATTTACAAAAAGCTACTGATTTGGCCGAACAAATAGTAACAACTTATGGCATGAGTAAAGTATTAGGACCTTTAGCTTATGAACGGAGTGGCAAAGGAGGATTTTTGGCGAATGGTGGGGTTAATTCCCGTCGTTTATTGAGTGAAAAAACTGCTGAAGCAATTGATAATGAAGTGAAGGAAATTGTAGAGAAAGCTTATCAACAAGCTTTAGATATTTTGAATCATAATCGAGATTTGTTGGAAAAGATTTCTCAGAAAATTTTAGTACAAGAAGTAATAGAAGGTGAGGGGTTATATAAGTTGTTGGACCAGGCGCGGTCGCCTTGGGAAAGGCAGCTTAATTTGAGCTAAGTAAAATTCTCAATGACAGGAATATTACAGAGGAAATAGAAGCTTGGTTTTTAATAAACTGGGCTTTTCTACCCATATTATTTAGTTTCGCAACACTTAGTTATAGTGATACCATTTCTCAAAAAGAATACTATACTTGATGATGCTATCATATATATGTAAAAAAATTTAGTTATAGCGCTGTGTGCAGGCAACAGGCAACAGCTCATCTGGCCCCTCCTGCAATTTGTAAATATACCAGCGCTCATTGCTATAGATATGCGATCGCATACTGGTTTTGCGAGTCGAAAGTGGAACAGTGCGCAAACGCTAACAGCAGAATATAGACTCAATACTACACAAATATAAATTATCTATGCTAACCAAAATTAAAGATTTAACAGCTACCCTCGCCCCCCGTATGATTGAAATTCGTCGTCATATTCACTCTCACCCAGAATTAAGTGGCCAAGAATACCAAACGGCTGCTTATGTTGCAGGTGTGTTATCTTCCTGTGGTCTTCATGTACGGGAGTCTATAGGTAAAACTGGTGTTTTGGGAGAACTAAAAGTTAATAGTAATAATCAATGGCTGGCTATTCGTACCGATATGGATGCTTTGCCGATTACAGAATGTACTAATTTAGATTTTGCCTCCCGTAATACTGGCATTATGCACGCTTGTGGTCACGATGTCCACACAACTGTAGGACTAGGAGCTGCAATGGTATTATCTGAATTGGGAGAACCCTTACTAGGTAATGTTCGGTTTCTGTTTCAACCAGCAGAGGAAATTGCCCAAGGTGCAAGTTGGATGATTGAAGATGGGGCGCTTGAGGATGTACAGGGAATTTTAGGAGTCCATGTCTTCCCAACTATTCCAGCAGGTTCAGTGGGTATTCGTCACGGGGTACTAACTGCTGCTGCTGATGATTTGGAACTGACAATTATTGGGGAGTCTGGTCATGGTGCTCGTCCCCATGAAGCTATTGATGCGATTTGGATTGCTTCCCAGGTAATTACTAATTTACAGCAGGCCATTAGTAGAACTCATAATCCTTTAAGACCTGTAGTGTTAACAATTGGTAAGATTAGTGGCGGAAGAGCGCCAAATGTGATATCTGACCAAGTAAAAATGTGGGGAACTGTACGATCGCTTCATCCAGATACCCATAAGGTTTTACCTGCATGGATTGAAAATATTGTGGCTAATATTTGTGGTTCTTATGGCGCTAAGTATGAACTAAATTATCGTCAGGGAGTACCGTCTGTGCAAAATGACCCTGCATTGACTCAGTTGGTGGAGTCTGTTTCTTTGGAAGCTTGGGGGAGCGATCGGGTTTGTATTTTACCTGAGCCTTCCCTTGGTGCGGAAGACTTTTCTATGTATCTGAAGAAAGTTCCAGGTATGATGTTTCGTTTGGGAGTGGGACACAAAGACAAACCTAACTATCCTCTGCATCATCCTCAGTTTGAGGCAGATGAATCTGCTATTGTCACTTGTGTGGTTACTTTGGCTTATGCTGCTTATAAATATTGGCACAATTGCCATTTAGGCCATTAAGGCTCTGGTTGGGGAGTGGGGGAGTGGGGGAGTGGGGGAGTGGGGGAGTGGTGGAGTAGGGGAGTAGGGGAGTGGGGGAGATTAAATATTGAAGTAATTGAGAACTATCAAGATCGAGATAGCAAGAGCGTAGAGTAGTGAAAGAGAGTAGAACACAGTNATTTAGACGCTTAAGCAAGGATTATGAGGTGTATTCAGATGTGAGTGAAGCCATGATTTATGGCTCTCTAATTCACCTTATGGTTAGGCGACTGGCCAATTTAATATTTACTTTATAAATCAGCTCTAAAACTAAAAGCAATAGCTGATGGCTGATAGCTGACCGCTGAATGCTTACCAAACTAGAAGACAAAATAATTATTCTGGGATTGTTGACTATGAACTAATTGAAAACTATCAATTTTATGACTTAATGGGGCTTTTAAACCCTGTTATTCATACAGAAGCATTACTGAATTTTATTTTCAATTCTGAAGATTGATAACTGAATTATTTTTTGGTAAATTAACATCTATCTAGATTAAATTTTTACTGAAAATTGTTAGTCTAGTTCTAAGTATTATACCAAGCGTAAAAAAAGAATGTTACGAATTAATTTGGGCAATTAAAATACTTTATAGGAGATGTCTCTTGGACAAAAAAGATAAATTCAGACCTAAAAACTGCTATTAAAGCTATTCATTCTGACTCCTGACTCCTGACTCCTGACTCTTAAGAAATATCCTAGCTATTTGTAGCAAACATTTATCAATTTGTATTATACACTAATTAGGATTTTTTTGAACATGGCAACAACTACTTTAGGTAAAACAGGAATAACTGTTAATCCCATTTGTATTGGCACTTGGGCATGGGGGGATAAATTTTTCTGGAATTATGGTAGTAATTATGGAGCTAATGAAGTAGAAGCTGCTTTTCAAACTTCCTTAGAAGCAGGGATAAATTTCTTTGATACTGCTGAAGTTTATGGCAATGGTTTATCAGAAGAATTGCTGGGAAAATTTATGCAAAAAACTGAACAAACTGTGCAAATTGCGACTAAATATGGTCCTGTTCCTTGGCGTTTTTTTCCAGAGTCTATTGCTGATGCTGTTACTGCTAGTTTGAAACGATTAATGTTGCCGAAAGTTACTCTTTATCAAGTACATTGGCCGTTTACTTTTTTTATGAGTCAGGAAACTTTATTAAATGCTTTGGCTGATGAAGTAAAACAGGGCAGAATTGAAGCGGTTGGTGTTAGTAATTATTCGGCGGAAGAGATGCGTCAAGCTCATGCAATTCTGGAAAAACGAGGGGTAATTTTAGCAACTAATCAGGTGAGATATTCTCTGCTTTCTCGACAAATTGAAGCTCAAGGAATTTTAGATACAGCGAGAGAATTAGGGGTGACAATTTTAGCTTATAGTCCTTTGGCTCAAGGTTTATTAACTGGGAAATATACTGTGGAAAAACCGCCGACTGGTGCTCGTCAATTTGACTCTCGTTTCCAGAAAAATGGTTTGGAAAAAATTGCTCCTGTGATGTCTTTGTTAAAACAAATTGGTGAAAAATATGACAAAACTCTGGCTCAGGTTGCTCTGAATTGGTTGGTTTTTCAAGATGGTGTGATTCCTATTGCTGGTTGTAAAAATTCTGAACAAGTTCGACAAAATTTAGGGGCTATTGGTTGGGAGATGAGTCAAGAGGAATTTAATCAGTTGGAAGAAGTTACTCGTCCTTGGTTGAAATAATAGGAAAGGAAAGGTTGGAATTTTGCTTTTGTCTTTCCTACAACTACAACGTTGCAGTTAATTTAATTATTTATTAGTTCAGCTAGAATGGCGATCGCTCCTTTTTGTCTAAAAGTCTCTTTTTTTGTGTTGAATAAAAAGTCATACTTGTGGGCGAACTCCCCCCAATATACTTATACTACCACGGCTTTTTACCGAATGCAATCTATCTTCCTCTCTAGATTTTTTTGAAGCTCCACAAAATGAAAATTTTGCTAATGTACTACCCATATATTGTGTAACCGGATTCTATATTGTGGGAATTGACCAATCAGAACCTACTATTATTAAATTCATTCTGGGTCTGGGTCTTGTTTGGGCGATCGCTCTGACTAAATTCTATATAAATGGTGAAAATCATGTAGTGCGGGCATCTTGCCCGCCATAGGTGTACCTCACAAAAACGGGAAGCGCTATACTATTCCACCGTAACCGACTTCGCCAAATTCCGTGGCTAATCCACATCCAAACCACAATGAGCAGCAATATGATAAGCTAACAACTGCAAAGGAATAACAGTCAACATCGGCGACAACAACTCATCCACCGCAGGCACCGCTAACACATTATCAAACAATCGGCGATCGCACTGATAACTGTTAAATAGGCAAATTGCGAACTCGGAAAGCATCATCGCTGACTGAAATAATTACCCCTGCGAATAATTGATTTTGACATTGACTCAGAACATTTTCTAATTGAGCGTTAACATTATTATAATTCTGATTTTTTAATCTAAAGATAATAACACTCGGTAAAGCACCCCCACTCCATGCTAGTAAATTGGTAAAATCTAAGTCCATTGTTAATACAATTCGTTCCTAAGTTATAGCTTTAGCTAAGATATTTTCATCTGCCAATCTTTGTAACCCTTGTTCTCTTAAACGAACAATATCATAGCCTTGATTTCGGAGCCATTATACAGTTCTTTGAGAAATACCCACATCTGCTAGAAACTTCATTTTACCGATTCTAACTCCTGCCTTTTTTCAATAGGAATAACTCTTTCTTCAGCTAACCAAGCAGCATCAAACAAACATTGTTTAATATCCTCTAATTCTAAATCAGGATATTCCTCTAAAATTTCCTGATTAGGTTTCCCATTAGCAACTAAATTCTGAATTAAATAAACAGGTATTCGAGGAATGCGAAGACAAGCTTTTCCTGTCATAACTTTCGGGTCAAAAGTGATTCGGTCTAGTTGTTTGAACATGATTCTATTTTCCTTTTGTTTGAACATGATTCTATTTTCCTTTTTTTACAAAAAAAAATCAGTTTTTTCCACTCATAACTCTGTAATATCAAGATATTCAGCACTTTTATAAAAATATCTTTCAGGTAGTCTTGTTATAATAAAGTTAAAGTTAGGAGGCCAAAAAATATCCAGTAAAAAGAAATATAAACCCCCAGTTATGATACAGATACTTTCGTATTATTTACTGTCTCAATAACCTTAACTATATATGGAGTAATTAAAAATGAGTATTCTCTCTGAACTTAAAAGTAGGAAACTTGGATTAATAGAATTAATCTCTATGGGGTTTGATGTTTATCTGAAAAACTTGAAACCTATCCTACTGCTTTTTTGTACAATAAGTTTGCCTTTCTCGATAATTATGTCAGCTTTGACAACTGAGGTTCAAAATAGTCCTTCTGGATTATTTTTAGCATTTTATTATGTTTTTTTGATTTTTTTCATTCTTGTAAGTTCTATCTATTACATAGCCGTATCAGTTATTACAGATAATTATGTTCACGAAAGAAATACCAATTATCAAAGTGTTGTCAAAAAAATATTTGCGAGCTTAGTTCCTCTATTTTTATTAAGTTTTAGGTTTTGGATTAATTATTTTCTCCGATGTCTACTACTTTTAATACCAGGAATAATTTACCTCATCAATAATGGATATTATGGGCTTGCTTTTATTCTCCGAGACCAAAAGGGGGAAGCCTCTTTCCTTTATAGTCGCTCTATAGTTGAAGGTAATTGGTGGAGAGTTTTCTTCTTCAGTTTTTTAGTGGGTTTAATATCTATTGGATTACAAACAGTCTTTAGTCAATTCTTGAATACTATTCCTTTTATAAACCCTTTTTGGGTGTCCGTACTTTCAGAAACCTTACCCACATTTATCACAATTGGAATTAGCCTTGGTGATATACTTCTATTTCTTAACTTAGAGTTCCAAAAAAATTTGGAGAGCTGATTAAATCCTAATCATTATAGAACCCATTTCCTATCTATAAATAGGACTTACGCAGAAACCGAGTTTATTTGCGGAAATTTCGTGGTTTTAACAACAAAATCGCGACAATAAACCCGGTTTCTTGAACACTTTGTGTAAGTCTTGATTATATCCAACCTCCCTACTTTGTGGTCTACTCATACCATTTTAATTTTAATAAATTTACCCCGTAAATATAAATTATTAAGCCCCCTTTCAAAGCTATCCCTTATAAGGAACTCCTGAAACCCTTGTAGGAAGGTGGGGAAGAGGGGGAAGAGGGGGAAGAGGGGGAAGAGGGGGAAGTAAGAATTTTGTCTACAGTCCTCACACTTGCGTGTATTTTTCAATACAATTTTCTCCCGAAAAAGCCGCTCTTAGACTTACACATAACTTGTCTTTTTTGTCTACGTTTTATGTTAAGAAAGATGTTTATAAAGCATAGCTTTCAAAGTGGGGTTTGGGGGGATTAAAAATCAAGTATTTCCACAGAAGATACTGATAACTGAAAAGGGGAGTTTGGTGAGATTAAAAATCAAGTATTTCAACAGAAAATACTGATAACTGATAACTGATAACTGAAACATTACTCCACAGTCACCGACTTCGCCAAATTTCGCGGCTGATCAACATCCAAACCACGGTGAGCAGCAATATGATAAGCTAACAACTGCAAAGGAATAACTGTCAACATCGGCGACAACAACTCATCCACCGCAGGCACTGCCAACACATTATCAAAAACATCCGCTTCGGTACTTTCAGGAGTCACCCCAATTAACTGCGCATCTCTCGCTTTAGCTTCCTGAGCATTAGAAAGCACCTTTTCATAAACTAAACCAGGCATAGCTATCGCTACTACTGGCACCTTATCATCCAACAAAGCGATCGGACCATGTTTCATCTCACCAGCAGGATATCCTTCCGCATGAATATAACTAATTTCCTTCAGTTTCAAAGCACCTTCTAAAGCAATTGGATAATTAATTCCTCTACCCACAAATATAAAATCTTGAGTATCATTAAACTGGTGAGCAAAATCTTCTATTTGGCTATCTTGAGTTTCTAATATCTGTTCCATTTGTGCAGGTATCTGTCGCAAACCATTAATAATTTCTGCAATTTCTTCACCAGATAAATATTGTTTTTGCCAGCTTAATTCTAAAGCTAATAAATAAAAAGCCATTACCTGTGCCACAAACGTTTTAGTTGCAGCAACACCAATTTCAATACCTCCCCGAATATCAATAATTTGAGTTACTAAATTAGCAATAGAACTTTCACTCCGATTAGTAATTCCTAGCAACCTTGATGAAAATTCGGCTGGTTTATCTAAACGCCGTTGTTGTTCCATTGCCAAAGCTGCCAAAGTATCTGCTGTTTCTCCAGATTGAGTCACACCAATTGTTAGAGTATTTTTTCTCAGAGGAGAAGGAGCATAACGAGCTTCAGAAGCATAATTAACTGTAGTAGAAATTCCCGCTAATTGTTCCAATAAATATTTCCCAATTAAACTAGCGTGCCAACTCGTACCACAGGCAAATATTTCAACTTGTTCTAAGTCTTGATAGAGAGCAGGCGATAAATCTAAATTAGTCGGAGAAACAGCATCGTTATTAATATCCCAATCACTATTAATATAAGTTTCTAAACAACCCCGGATAACATTTGGTTGCTCGTAAATTTCCTTGAGCATAAAATGTTTAAAAATATTTTTCTCAACTAAAGTCGGACTCCAGTTAAGAATACGGGGAACTTTATTCAAGCGATCGCCTGCAAAGTTATAAATTTCCACCCCCAGAGGTGTTAAACGAGCTATTTCACCATTTTCTAAACTGACAACAACTTGAGTATGAGATACAAGAGCAGGAGTATCAGAAGCACAGAAAAATTCTCCCTGTCCTAAACCAATAGATAGAGGTGCTTGCTGTCTAGCAACAATAAGTTCATTGGGATAGTCTGCACAAATAACAGCGATCGCAAATGCTCCATCCAGTTTATTCACAGTTTGACGTACCGCTTCTAAAAATGCTTCCCTTTTGCCTTCAGCAAAACTAGATAAAAATTCTGCGATCGAGTGGGGGATAACTTCCGTATCAGTATCAGAAATAAATTTATGTCCCCGCTCTTCTAATTCTTTGCGTAACTCTCGGTAATTTTCAACAATTCCATTTTGAACTACTGCCACTCGTCCAGTATCATCAGTATGAGGATGAGCATTGTATTCTTCCGGTTTGCCATGAGTTGCCCAACGAGTGTGACCAATACCAATATTCGCTGGTGTTTCTATTCCGGTCAATTTTTCTCGTAGGTTGTGTAGTTTACCCTTAGCGCGGACAGATTTAATTTGACCCTCCCAAACAGTGGCCAATCCGGCAGAATCATAGCCCCGATATTCTAGTTTTTCTAGTCCAGATAGTAAAACTTCTGTAGCTGACTGCGTACCAATATAACCAACAATTCCACACATTTTATTTGTTGCTCCTAGTAACTTTAAAATAACTATTTAAGATATACTCGCCCAAAATTACTCATTCCGCAGCACAAAAAAATAGGGGGACTGATTTCCCCCTATCAATTTTGAATTACAAATGTATTATGTAATATACAAATCCGGTTGATTGGTTAAGTTTTTAGGAGTTAGATAGGGGAGCCGTCGGATTGACGACGTAAAATAGAAGGAGAGAGAACTACAAAGATGAGCGTAGTTATGACGATTGGAGAATTTTTTGGTGTCCAATCAAACGGATTTGATATTACACCCTTAACCCTCAAGTTAAATTATCGGGATTACGGAAACACTCAAAAATAATGTAGAAAGCAAAAAAAACAGGGGGAATAATTTTCCCCCTACCGAATTTTTGATTTTTAATTTTTATATGTAATTTTTCAACCCTCTATTAAATCTCAAATCAAAAATAAATAGAGGGAAGTTAGTATTAGTAAGCCAGACCCATACTGCGAGTAGTTTCAGCACCCAGATAAACCCGGACACTCAAAAAGTCAGTAGGGCAAGCAGTCTCACAACGCTTACAACCAATGCAATCTTCAGTACGAGGAGATGAAGCAATTTGGCCTGCCTTACAACCATCCCAAGGTACCATTTCTAGAACGTCTAATGGACAAGCACGAACACACTGGGTGCAACCGATGCAAGTATCATAAATTTTTACTGAATGAGACATGAATTAAATTCTCCCAACAAATTGATTTTGCCGTACCTGCATAAAGGCAGATGAGACAGCAAGTTTTAGAAGTGAATGCTTCGACTTAGTTTACCGCACCACTTCTCATCCTTGATAAACATTGTTGAAAAACTTAAAATATCTCAATGTTCGGGTAAATTAGTGGTGAATGACCAAACTTTTTCAGAGTAGAGAAGGGCGTCTCTGAATTTATTTAGGGTTTGCGCTCAAAAGTCTTTTAGTATGGGTAGGAGACAGGAGACAGGAGACAGGAGTCAGGGGAATGAGCTAGGAGGTAGGAGCAAGAATTGTCCCAAGATTGTTCTGCCCAACTATGAGCCTAAAATACGCTCCTTTTTGAGCAAAATCAACTGAAACAGGCGCACTTTTTTCGACCCAAAAAGGCTAAAACCCTTAGTCTGTAAATACTTTTAGATTTAATCAGCAAGCCCTATTTATGGGAAAAAGTAAATATTAGCAACTAGGGGATTTGCTTGAAAAGCTTCAGGCCAGGGGCAAGTTACTCAGACCAAAGCAAAAAAAATTTCCTAACTCCTGATTATACGGGCGAATGCCGTTCGCCCCCTACTCCTGACTCCTGACTCCTGACTTCTGAATCCTGACTCCTAACGAAGGCTGTTTAAAGTCCTAACTTTTCTAATACTGGACGAGTTGAGACTACATGACGATCCAAACCCAATTCTGTTGGAGAAATGCCCAAAGCTAAAGCTATCAGTTGAGGTAAGTGCAACACTGGTAAACCTAACTTACGTCCAATCACTTTTTCTACCTCTGGTTGACGAGAATCTAAATTTAAGTGACACAAAGGACAAGGCGTTACCATACAATCTGCACCTCTGTCAATAGCTTCGCTCACATGATTTCCAGCCATTTGAAAAGCTTGATTAGTGGCATAACTAGAAAGAGGCCAACCACAACATTGAGTCCGGCCTCGGTAATAAATTGGAGTCGCCCCAATAGCCCGAAACACATTTTCCATAGATTCTGGTTGATAGGGGTCATCTAACGGCAAATTAGTTTGACCTCTAAGTAGATAGCAACCATAGAACGCAGCACATTTAAGGCCAGAAAGTTTACGGATAACACGATTTTGAATTTCTTCTAGACCATAATCTGCAACTAGGGCATGAAGTAAATGCTTGACCTCTGTACTGCCTTGATAGGGAGAACAAGTCTGTTTTTGTAAGAGGCCATTAATTTGATCTACGTAGTCAGGATTGACTTGTTGAGATTCCTTGAGACGTTCATCGACATGACCAATTACCCCTTGACAAGTGCTACAGTGCGTTAGTAAGGCTAAATTTAACTCTTCGGCCAAAGCTATGTTACGAGCATTGACAGTATCTTCTAGTAGTTGAGAATCCTCCTTAAAAGTACCAGAACCACAACAGGCAGCTTTTTTCAGTTCTATTAGCTCTATTCCCAGAGCTTGAGTAAGAACTTGGGTAGATTGGTAAAGCTCCCGGCAAGCTCCTTGAGCAACACAGCCAGGGAAGTAAGCATATTTCAGTGTTTGAGAGGGCATAACATTAACTAATTATATCAGGAAGGCAAGTATTATAGACATAGCTTATTAGTATATATAATTTCTTTGTTACTTATTTATAATTAAAAGCTTATTCTGATACAAAATTTAACCACAAAATAAAAAAAGGCATTTAGAAGACTCATTTGCCTATATACCGTAATAGAGCGATCTCAGTTTTCAGATAAGATGATAGACGCGACATCCAAACTAAAAAGGAGAAAATTTTATGAACCAAGATGAAATTTTGGACAAAGTACAAACAGTTGTGGCCAGCCAGCTAGAAAAAGAAAAAGAAGAAATCAAACCAGAATCTAACTTTGCCAATGATTTAGGAGCTGATTCTCTAGATACCGTAGAGTTAGTTATGGCATTGGAAGAAGAATTTGAAATCGAGATCCCAGATGAAGAAGCAGAAAAAATTTCTACTGTTCAAGCTGTTGTGGACTATATTAACGAACAACTAACAACCAAAGCATAACATCATTCCCAAAACCCAAAGTTTCTGCCTTCTGGGTGTGGAATTTCTGGAAACGAAAATTATGACAAATTTTGAGTTGAAACGGGTAGTTGTCACAGGAATGGGTGCTTTAACACCTATTGGCAACACCCTATCTGATTATTGGGATGCCTTGTTAAGTGGCAAAAATGGTATAGGCCTAATAACCCGATTCGATGCTTCTAAACACAAATGTCGTATTGCTGGAGAGGTAAAAGGATTTGACCCTCACGACTCTATTGGTCCTAAAGAGGCAAAACGAATGGACAGGTTTTCCCAGTTTGCAGTTGCAGCGAGCAAACAGGCTGTAGCTGATGCCAAATTTGAAATCAATGACCTAAACGCAGAACAGGTGGGGGTAATAATTGGCACTGGGGTAGGTGGCCTAAAAGTATTAGAAGATCAACAAGAGATATATCTGAGTCGTGGTCCTTCTAAGTGTAGCCCCTTTATGATTCCAATGATGATTGCTAATATGGCTGCTGGTCTAACGGCAATTCATACTGGAGCTAAAGGACCTAACTCTTGTTGTGTGACTGCTTGTGCTTCAGGGTCCAATGCTGTAGGAGATGCTTTTCGTCTGATCCAAAGGGGATTTGCTCAAGCAATGATTTGTGGTGGGGCGGAATCTGCAATTACCCCTTTAGGATTGGCAGGATTTGCTTCTGCTAAGGCCTTATCTAGGCGTAATGATGACCCAGCTCATGCAAGTCGTCCTTTTGACCGCGATCGCGATGGCTTTGTAATGGGTGAAGGTGCTGGAATTATACTTCTAGAAGAGTTGGAATGTGCCCTCAGTCGTGGGGCAAAGATATATGCAGAGATAGTTGGTTATGGTATGACTTGTGATGCCTATCATATGACCGCTCCTGCTGCAAATGGAGAGGGGGCAAGTAGAGCTATACAGTTGGCCATGAAAGATGCTGCTTTAACTCCAGAACAAATCAGTTACATAAATGCCCACGGTACCAGTACAGGAGCAAATGACCCAACAGAGACAAAAGCTATTAAAAAGGCATTAGGTAAAAGTGCTTATGAAGTAGCAATTAGTTCAACTAAGTCAATGACTGGTCATTTGTTAGCAGGGTCTGGGGGTATTGAAGCTATAGCAACAGTAATGGCGATCGCCCGTGACAAAATTCCACCGACCATTAACCTAGATAATCCCGATCTAGAATGTGACCTAGATTATGTCCCCCATATAAGTCGTGCTCACAAAGTAGAAGCAGCCTTATCAAACTCATTTGGATTTGGAGGCCATAATGTAACCCTAGTATTTAAGAAATATGTCTAGAGGTTAGGACTAGAAATTATTCAGGGGGCGCAAGCCCCCTTTTTAATACTTCAGGTAAATCTTTTCCTTTTTATTCAGCAGACCCTAAGTATTCAACCGAACATGATATTAGAAATTAATACTTTGAGGAATGCGACCTCAAAATATTAAGACGGATGTAGTAGATGAATAGCCTGATGGAAAGCGATCGCATTTCCCCCACTTTGCTATCTGCTAAATATTGATGCTTTGAGGAATTTGGGAAGGAAGTAAAAACTCGTAAGGCATTAAACGGTCAGGATTGCGATTTCGCTCCTTAATTGTAGTCTCAGCCGCTTTTAAATTGTGCTGGAATTTATTCAACGCCTCTTCCAATCTATCATTATCTGGAAATGCTGATAGGGAATATTTACCTAGCTGGGTGTAATAGACAGAGCCAAGTAAATAAAGCGTATCAATCTGGCTTTGAGCTTGACTGAGTGAAGGCAAACCTTTAATGAAACTCTCAGGATCTTGGGGATTTATTGGGGCTGGAAGATAGCGAGCCAAAGGAAATGCTGGCGTGTACATCATTTCTTGTTGAGAAAAGTTCACCGCTGCGTGTTGAGCGCTCGCCGTAAAAATCACTGTCGAGATTGTTTTGACTAAACAATTTATGGTGTTAAATTTGCCTTGTCCATCATCACCAAAGTTTTGCAACCGTCCCCCTTGTAAAGAGACTAATGTTGATCCCCAAGTTTGTAAATCGGTATCATTCTCAACTGCGGAGTCGTTGCTGTAGTAGATGCTGAAATAATCCCTTACCCAAATTTCAATGGCATTCCAAATTAGTAACCCGTCATCTCGGTAGGGATAGGTTGGTAACTTGCTAACATCAGTTACACGTCGATTGGCTAAAGTTTGGGGAAATGAAATTTCATTAAAGTTAAACAAATAACTCTGTGTAGCTTTAGCAGCCATAGCTTGATCGCCACCGACGCTGCTGGCTAATAGAGAGTCTACCGAACCACCGGGCGCAACTAATATTGCATGAGCGCCATAATTGATCAGCACAGTCCCCTCGAAATGAGGTACCAAAAGTTTTCTTACGCAATGATCTTCGGGTAAGTAATTAGTAGGGACAATAAAAGGCTCCACAACTAAATGAGTGCGCCCCAAATGGCTGATGAGTTCATGATAGTTAGAATCAGTCATTTGGACGATGTTTTTAGCAGTCATCCAAGATTCCCCATCTAGGGGCGTAAACAAAATCCATTCAGTGCTAATGGCTGTTCGTTGATAACTAATGGCAACCGGAAATAAAGGTCTAGACCAACTGTCAGCAGGTGGAACGGCAAATAGTGCCACTGGAGTAGCAATATACTTTTGTTGTTCTAATTCTTGGCTAATAAAAGAACCGTTGACCAAGCTATTCAAAAGCGCATAGTCGGCAACGTAAAGTCGATCGTCTGCTATTGCTGCCTCCAGTGAATCAGCGAACCCAAATTTGGCTGCAATTTGGGAATATTGTTCTGGGGTAACTGGTAAACGAGAATCACTGGCTTGGAATTGCTCAATTACCATGGGGTTTGGTCCAGCAACTTGTAAATAAGCAAATATCAGGTCTTGTTGGAAGTTATAGGCGATCGCCGGTTTGCGGATAATTGTGAATTGCTGGTCGTAATCATCAAGAGTGGGAGACTGTGGAGAAAATTCTACACTTGAATCTGAAGTTGAAAACTTATTAGCATCAGCTATTTCTGCTAGTTTGGCACTGTATTTGACTATTTTCTGAAGATTGTCTAATACAGTTTTTTCAGCAGTAGATGCTAACTCATCGATCTTTTCTTGGGGGATTTGAGATTGAATTTCTTTAAAGTCATTATCAATTATTTGTACAAGGTTTTCCTCGGCAGATTTTTGTTGAGAAAGTTCTTGCCATTGGCGTTCAATTTCCGGGTCTTTGTCAATTTTTTCTAAGTTTAAATGTAGTTGCTCCACTACATCTTTTAAACTTTCCTCTGAGATATCGCCAAAATCATTACTAATTGGAAATAATTTAGTCCATTCAAAAGACTTTGCTTTTGATAAGCCAGAATTTTGAGAAAGAGAGCTATTTATGAATATTTTGAGCAGGGATAATACTACCTTTATCAGCCATTGCAGTGTTGGAAATGTGCCTTTAGGTAGCTGTATTACAGGAAAACCTACAATTTTCTCTATAATTTTGTATCTTGGTACATTTGTCATCGCCAGAGGATTGAGATAGCTGTAATTATATTCATATTCAGCTGGGCTGTCACGCTCTATGATGTACAACACTACTAAAAAAGCCGCTAATTTGACTAGATTCCTGGCAGTGTTTTTTTCGCTATTTTTAGATAAAGAATTTGCTAGTTGGATTTCAGACATCTTTTGCTCTTTCCGTTAGAAAACGTTAAAGCTATTTTAGTATAATTTGTACCTTGATTTTAAGGATAAGGAAGCTTCAGCAACATCTTCTAATGGGTGGGACTTAGACAAAACAGAGTCATTTCAGTTATCAGTTATCAGTTATCAGTACCTCTCTCTTCTGTGCCTGAAGCATCGGGATTGAAATGAGGTTTCCTTGCCATATCCAATCGACTAAGAGAAGAAATAATATTTCCTTACATTAAATTCCGTAACGGTTTTAACCAGAGGTAATTATCCATTATCCATTGATGAATTTTCCTAGGTCATGCTCTGCAAAGAGACGTTTATTATACCATAAAATGTCTAAGTAACACTAAAAACTTTTTAACACCCGATAAAATTTAACCAGAGTTGCAGCATTGGGTCATTGATGACTCCCCATAAGTTGGACTATTTGAAGAAACTGCTGATTTTGAAGCTGTTAATCAACCCTTAACCTAACAATAAGAAATTAAAGTTCACACCATTAAGTTTAACTTCATCAGGGCCTGAAAACTTTTTGACTTGATATAGCATTACGCAAATAGGTTAGAGCAATTATAGACACTCAAACTCAGTCAGGGATTACTTCTGACTTCTGACTTCTGACTTCTGACTTGCGCGTAGCGCCATAACTTCTCTTGCCTAGAGATCCCTACGATGAGATGATCTGTAATGTATATGGCCTGAGAACAATTCCAGAGTAGTATAAATGTAGTATTACTATATACAAATATCTGGTTTATTCGCTCCGGCATTCACACATTCAATTAAGTATATAGAAACGATAACTATGGCTGTTGCAACTCAATCACTCGAAGAACTTTGTATTAACTCAATCCGCTTCTTAGCAATTGATGCTGTCCAAAAAGCTAACTCTGGCCACCCTGGACTACCCATGGGTGCTGCACCAATGGCCTTTGTCCTCTGGGATAAGTTCATGCGCTTTAACCCCAAAAATCCTAAATGGTTAAATCGCGATCGCTTCGTTCTATCGGCTGGCCATGGCTGTATGTTACTTTACGCTCTCATGCACCTCACAGGTTTTGACAGCGTACCTATGGAGGAAATTAAACAATTCCGTCAGTGGGATTCTAAAACTCCTGGCCACCCAGAAAATCATATTACTGAGGGTATCGAGGTTACTACAGGTCCACTAGGACAAGGTATTGCTAATGCTGTAGGATTAGCTGCAGCAGAGGCCCATTTAGCTGCTACATTCAATAAGCCAGATTGTAACCTAATTGACCATTATACTTATGTGATTATGGGTGATGGTTGTAATATGGAAGGAATTTCTGGTGAAGCTGCTTCCCTAGCTGGACATTGGGGTTTAGGTAAGTTAATTGCTTTCTATGATGATAACCACATTTCCATTGACGGTCATACAGACATCTCCTTTACTGAAGATGTAAGTAAGCGTTTTGAAGCTTATGGTTGGCACGTTCAGCACGTTACTGATGGTAATACTGGCTTAGACGCGATCGCCGAAGCAATTGAAAAAGCAAAAGCGGTTACTGACAAACCTTCCATGATCAAAGTTACTACTCTGATCGGTTATGGTTCTCCTAATAAAGCTGACACTCACGATGTTCATGGTGCAGCACTCGGACCTGATGAAGTAGCAGCTACTCGTAAAAATCTTGGTTGGGAATATCCAGAATTTGAAGTTCCTGCGGATGCTCTCAGTCATTTCCGTCAAGCAGTTGACCGAGGAGCAAAATATCAGGAAGAATGGGATAAGCTTTTCTCTGACTATAAATCCAAATATCCTGAAGATGCAGCTACTTTGGAGCGGATGGTAAGTGGTAAATTACCTGAAGGTTGGGCAGATGCACTACCTAAATATACTCCTGAAAGCAAGAAGGATGCAACTCGTAACCAGTCTGGTGCAACACTAAATGCAATAGCTGGAGTTTTACCAGAATTAATTGGTGGTTCTGCTGACTTAGCACCTTCCAACAAAACTCTACTCAAAGGTTTAGGAGATTTCCAAAAAGGTCAATATCAAAACCGGAATATGCGTTTTGGTGTTCGGGAACATGGTATGGGAGCAATTTGTAATGGTATTGCTCTACATGGTTCCGGGTTAATTCCTTATGGTGCAACCTTCTTGGTGTTTACCGACTATATGCGGAACTCTATCCGTTTATCTGCTTTAGCGGAAGCTGGTGTTATTTGGGTAATGACTCACGACTCTATCGCTTTAGGTGAAGACGGACCTACTCACCAACCAGTTGAGCATATTGCATCTTTACGTTTGATTCCACAATTACTGGTGATGCGTCCTGCTGATGGTAACGAAACTTCTGGTGCGTATAAGGTTGCAGTGGAAAAGGCTAAAGCAAGTCATCCTCAACCTACTTTGTTAGCATTGTCTCGTCAAGGTTTGCCTAATTTAGCTGGCAGTTCCATTGATGCTGTTGCTAAAGGTGCTTATATTTTGACTGACAGCGAAGGTACTCCTGACATTATTATTATTGGTACTGGTGGCGAAACTTACCAATGTGTTGACGCTGGTGAAAAACTTCGTGCTGAAGGTAAGAAAGTGCGGGTAGTTTCTATGCCATGTTGGGAATTATTTGAAGAGCAAGATGCAGCTTATAAGGAGTCTGTGTTCCCTGCGTCTGTGAAGAAGCGTTTGGCAGTTGAAGCTGGTGTTAGTTTTGGTTGGCATCGTTATGTGACTGATGAGGGTGCGACTTTGAGTGTTGATACTTTTGGTGCTTCTGCTCCTGGTGGTGTTGTACTGGAGAAGTATGGTTTCACTGTTGATAACATTGTTGCTAAAGCTAAGGAAGTATTGGGTTAGTTTTGATGGTGGATAAGCATTCAGCATTCAGCACTCAGCAGTCAGCTTTTCCTGCGGAATGCTTTGCAAGCAGCTAGAGTTAAAACTTTACAGGTAATAGCTTTAAAGTTTGACCTTAATTTTAGTGCGTAGTGCTATATCTGCTTATTAGCTATCTCAAAATATCAACTATAATTAAAGAGGTTCTCTAGAAATAGGGAGCCTTTTTAATTTGTGTTCTAAATTATGAAAATTTATTCGGGGGATTTTGTATTATGTTTGAGCCAAGTACAGTTATTGTAATTTCTTTACTACTCGGTGTATTTAGAGTTGTAGCTTGGGAAGTTAGAAGCTTTTCTCTGATTATTATTAGTAATGTTGTAGTAGGGTTTTATATTTTTTGGTTAATGCACCAAGCTTGGCTAAACTTTTTACTAACAATGAAAGAAATATCAGGCAATTGATTTGACTTTTTTCTAAAGCACTTTTTAGATTTATAAACCACGTTGTCATAACCAAAACCTTGTAGATACGTTCCATGGAACGTCTTTCATTAGAACTTAAACTAACACTAAAAAATGCTATTGGATACTGACAGTTAAAACTAAAGCATAAGTCGATTTGGTTTTTATTGACTTGGTTGTCAACTATAATTCAAGAGGTTCTCTAGAAATAGGAAACCTTTTAATTGTTTTTATATAATTGGAGGAGATTATGACTCAAGCTTCTACAGAAAAGAATACAGTTCTTAAAAGAATTTCAGCAATAATTGACCGAGTAATGGAAAGGGAAAGTATTTATCAAGAATTAGATCGAGATGAACTTATGGAGACTTTCTCAAAAATATTAGATAGAGTGTCACCTCAAATTCTCCTACCTCTCAATGATGAAAGGTTGAAAAAAAGAGTTCGGAGAGTTATGGCAACAGAATTATTATGGACAACACCTAATGATTTGACCCCAGAAGAAATAGAAATGTTTAATACTGTAGTAGAAGGGAGATGAGAAAGGTGAATTATCTATTAGATACTAATATAGTTTCAGCGTTTGTGAATCAGAATCAAAAAATTAGAGATAAATTATTGGAGGTATATACTAGAGAACAGGATATTTATATTAGCTGTATTAGCTTTTATGAAGTACAAAGAGGATTATTATATGTGAATGCTACTCGAAAACTCTCCCAGTTTAACGAATTTTGTCAAGAAGTTACAATTTTATTCTTAGACAATTTAGAAATCATTGAGAAAGCATCAGAAATTCACATAGATTTGAGAAGGAAAGGCAGAATAATACAAGATGCCGATATACTTATTGCAGCAACGGCAATTATTCATAATTTAACTCTAGTTTCTAATGATTCTGATATGTCTAGGGTGGAGGGAATAAATTTAGAAAATTGGTTAGATGTGGAAAAGAATTAAAGAGATTTTGCCCAAGTTATGGAACAGGAGGCAGATTAGTAGATAGGCAATTTGGAGAATCTATAAGTAAAGGTCCCATGAAGGGAGCAATAAAAAAACCAGAGTTACAAAAGCGTCTTACAGAATATATCAAAACTATTGTTGTTGAAAAAAAGCTTCAGATAAACAACATGATAATTCATCGCGATGGTCGTTGGTGTCCTAGTGAAATTTCTGCACTTCAGCAAACAATAAAAAAATCAAAAGAAGAAAAAAATTTACCCGAAAACTTTATTAAAAAGTATTGTAGAGATTGCTATTTTAAGCATTCAGGAATTATGACCAGGTTGTCAGCGTTATGAAACACCTTTAATAGATGATAGTGAAATTGAAAATATACCAGATAATATTTTGCTAGAAGATATCCTCAATCAAGCAGTAAAACTTCTTTTGAATTATCCTGAACGTTATGAATATTGGGAAACAAAAATATTTAAAGCATTGAAATTTTAATCATAGTTTTAAGCAATGAAATTAGCAGGTGCAAGATTACCTTTAGTTCCAGTATTTTTTATTATTCTGCCTGTCAATCATATGATTTTGATATTTTGAGAGTTGAGAGAATAAATAGACATCTCCTCCAAAAGAGGGAATAGGGAATAGGGAATAGGTATGGAGGGGGAAAGAACTGATAATTTCTGTACGATAATTGATTTAATTTTTGATTTTTGGAGATGTCTAATGTAGATAATTACTTACAGGCTGAATAGAGCGATCGCAATTACTTAATATTTTTTAATAATTCCTCATACTTGTATAATTATACTTATTTTTATTGATTGCTTGAGATTTTGAGTTAGGGGAAATTAATGATATCTTAAAAAGATAATGGAATAATAGTTATTAATATTAAGTAAAATTATCATGTATATACTAACTCCATGTAACCATTCAGCCGTCAGCTATCAGCTATTGCTTTTAGTGAGTGATGAAAGCTTTATTAATTGAGAAACGAAAAATCTTGCTACAAAAGTCAGCTCCAAAATCTATATTCATTTAAACCTCGTCCCTAAGCACAGGGTCTGATTGCTGAAGTCCGCAGTTCCTCCGGAGGAGACTAGCTGATGGCTAATAGCTGTTTGTGCAGCATTCCGTTCGTCTTTCAGTCATTTAATAATCTTGACAAAATTTATAAAATAGTCTAGTGCAGGATGGCGGAAATAACTGGTTATAAAATCCTAAAACAATTACAAATCAAAAATGATTGACTTTTGGCTTTTGACTTTTAACTTCCGCGTAGCGGCACTAGGGAGAAAAATCTCACTAGGATAAATATCATTATTAAATATATTTTTTGGTATAGTAATTAGCCGGAATTAACTCACATCGCCAAGAATAGTTAAATTAAAGCATCCGCGATAATTTCTTGAGAAAATGTTAAACATTAAAAATCATCTTTGAAGTAAAATAACTAAAGATTAAGAATTGTAAAAAATGGGAGTTATGTAGTAATGAAAATTCTTGTATTAAGCTGGGAGTTTCCACCAAGAATTATTGGAGGTATAGCACGTCATGTTGCAGAATTATATCCAGAAATGGTGAAATTAGGACATGAAGTGCATTTAATCACAGTCAAGTCTGGCGAAGCGCCAATGTATGAAATTGTAGAAGGAATAGAAGTACATAGAGTGCCAGTCGGACCAAGTCAAAACTTCTTTCATTGGATAGCAAATATGAATGAAGCTATGGGTCGTCATGGAGGCAAACTAATAAAAGAAGAGAAAAATTTTGATATAATTCATGCCCATGATTGGTTAGTCACCGATGCAGCGATCGCTCTTAAACATATCTTTAAACTACCGTTAATAGCGACAATTCATGCCACAGAAAATGGTCGTCACAATGGTATTCATAATCATAGCCAACAGTACATAAATGAAAAGGAAAAAGAGCTAGTTTATAATGCTTGGCGAGTCATTGTTTGCTCTAGATATATGCAGGTAGAAGTAGCAAGAACTTTGGACAGTCCTTGGGATAAAATAGATATAATTTATAATGGTATTTGTGCGGCAAAAAAACCAAGTAGAGATGAGTTTGATGCAGTAAATTTCCGCAGGCATTTTGCAGAAGATCGAGAAAAAATTGTCTACTATTTAGGTAGAATGACCCCAGAAAAAGGTCTTTCTGTGTTAATTCATGCAGCGCCGAGAGTAATTTCAGAAATGGGAGACCGGGTAAAATTTATTATGATCGGTGGCGGAAAAACAGACCTTTGGAAAAAAGAAGTATGGCATTTGGGAGTTTCTGAATGGTTTCATTTTACTGGGTTTATGTCTGATGAAAATTTAGATAAGTTTCAAGCGGTCGCTGACTGTGCAGTATTTCCCAGTCTTTACGAACCTTTTGGTATTGTTGCCCTAGAAAGTTTTGCCGCGCGGGTGCCTGTAGTGGTTTCGGATACGGGTGGTTTGCCAGAAGTGGTGGAACATGGTAGAACAGGTATTGTGACGAAAGTTGGTAATTATGCTTCTTTGGCACAAGGCATTTTGGAGGCGTTGAGAGACTCTGGTTATATGCAAAAATTGGTTAGTAATGCTTATCAGGAATTAGAGTATAAATTTTGTTGGGGTAGGATAGCGAAACAAACAGACACGGTTTATCAGAGAGTTGCAGCAGAAAGGTTACAAGTCGTGTGGTAATATCATATCCGGTTGAATACTTACACTTTGGAGGAAGGAAGGCAGAAGGCAGGAGGCAGCTATGCTGAAGACAGAAGGGAAGAAAAGCTTATATCAAGTCATCCCCCAAGCCAAGAAATAAATTTCTTGGCTGAAAGCAGAAGTCATCTAAAGATGACTAAAGATAGCTAATTTATTATGGCTAATTAATGAGACTTGATATTAGAAGGGATAAAGTTTTTTGAACGCGCTATTATCCGGACATGATATGATATCAAATCCGTTTAATTGGAAATAAAAAAATATCCAATCGTCATAACTACTAAATCTTTGTGATTCCCTCTCCTCCTGAATCCTGACTCCTGAATCCTGACTTCTTTTCTGAAAATTTCATATAATTTAGCAAATTTATTTGATATTGATAGACTGATTGTTCTAAATCTTTCGCGATCGCACCAATAGAAAAATAGGGAGACTTTAGTGACCGTTGTTGTTGTTCGCACACATAAATATCCTCAGCTATAAAATCGCCAGATGCGAGGGGGTCCTCCTCATTCCCCGTACCATACTTATCCCATTTCCGCTTCGCAAAATAATTCCAAGATTTCCATTCCTGCTGCATATACTTCCAGTTAGATACAGGCATCACCTTCGACCTAATTTCCACAATTGAGCGATCGGGAGCAACTGGAATTACATGAAACGTAGACCAGCTTGATTCAATTTCACTTAATCCCAGATTGGGAAATAGCATCGGTACATAAGCACCAATTTTATCTTTTGGCACATGATTAATCAGGGGTAGTGGGGAATTATTCTCTATTCCTTCCAGATAATCCTTTGCTAGTGGTTCATAAAAATGAAAATGTTCGCCGACAAACCCAGTCTGCTGTCGCCTATGGTTATACATAAACAGCGTTTGAGAATGGAGGTGAGGTAAATGATAACCGTCAATATAATTTTCGACAATAATTTTCCAGTTAGCGTTAATTTGGTGACGAATTCTAGCTTCAACATATTCTACCAGTTTTTCTGGCTGATGAGGGCCTAAGTATGGTTCAATAGGACTAAACCAATCAACTAAAGACCTGGCATTAGGATCGGGGTGAACAAAAATCATACCTCGCCAAATTCCTACTGAAGCTTTGTGGAGGGATAGGGTTTGGAAATCCAGACCGGGAAATTGGGTTTTGCATTCTGGTACAGCAGTGAGGTTGCCATCAAGATTATAAGTCCAATCGTGGTAAGGACAAGCGATCGCTTTCTTACGTTTCCCAGAAGTCCGAAGTAGTTGCGTACCACGGTGACGACAGATATTGTGGAAAGCACGCATCTGTTTGTTATCATCCAACAGCACTAAAATATTATTAACTCCTGCTTGCACAGTCAGATAATCTCCTGATTCACTCAGGTCTTCAACAAATCCACCAAATTGCCAGGTCTGACTAAAGATAGTTTCTTGTTCTCGGTCGAACCAATCTTGTGAGGTATATGCTTCAATTGGTAAAATGGGCTGTGTTATTGTCATTATGCTATCCGGTTGAACAGTTATAAATAAAGGAGTCAGAAGTCAGGAGAAAAAAAGAGGGGAGAAGAAGGAAAAAAAGGAGAAAGTTTTTTCATCACTAATTATCCGAACATGATATAAGTTAGACAATAGGGGAAAAAAGGTAAAAAAATGGGTAGTCCTGCGGAGCGGAATGGTATACAAGAACAAAGGATGTCTGGCACAGGAGCAAGATGCTCCCACTGCCGTAGGTAACAAAAATAATGAAAATGCACCACCACCGAAAAATGCTCCCTACTCTCCTACTCCCCTACTCCCCCATTCTCCCACTCCCCTACTCCCCCACTCTCCCACTCCCCCACTCCCCTACTCCCCTACTCCCCTACTCCCCATCTTTATAAACGGTTGCTTTGCGTAAAGATGTAATAGTAGCGATCGCGTGTTCGACCACCAAGTCTATTTCTTCCGCAGTATTAAACCGCCCGATGCCAAAACGCACGGAAGCATAAGCTAATTTTTCTGAGCGCCCCAAAGCTGCCAAAACATGGGAAGGTGCAATTTTTGCAGAAGTACAAGCAGAACCGGAAGAGACCGCCACCACAGGTTGTAACCCCAATAACAATGCTTGCCCATCTACACCCTCAACGCTAATATTCAAATTTCCTGGCAAACGCTGAGTCGGATGTCCGTTGAGAAAAATATTTTCCACTTTTTGCAGTTTTTCCCACAACTGTTGTCGTAAAGTGGTTAACCGTTTTGCCTCTGATTCCATTTCTGCTATTGCCACTTCCACAGCTTTACCAAAACCGACTATTTGCGGAGTATACAAAGTGCCAGAACGCATACCTCTTTCGTGACCGCCCCCATGTATTTGAGGTGCTAATTTTACCCTGGGATGACGACGACGCACATAGAGAGCGCCAACACCTTTTGGTCCGTAAACTTTGTGGGCAGTTAATGATAGTAAATCAATATTCATTGTCTGCATATCTAGAGGAATTTTCCCAATAGCTTGTGCAGCATCAGTATGGAAAATAATGGAATTTTCTTTACATATTTCTCCTATTTTTGCCAAGGGTTGTAAGACACCAATTTCATTATTTGCTGCCATAACAGAGACTAATATTGTATCAGAACGTAATGCAGTTTCTAGGGAAGTTAAATCAATAATTCCATCTGTATTTACAGGTAAATAAGTAACTTCAAATCCCAAGTTTTGTAAATATGTACAGGGGTCGAGAACGGCATTATGTTCCGTGGCAATAGTAATAATATGTTTACCTTTATTGAAGTAAGCTTCGGCGACTCCTTTTATTGCTAAATTATTTGCCTCTGTCGCTCCACTGGTAAACACAATTTCTTCGGGGGTGGCGTTAATAGCTGAAGCTAAAATTTCTCTAGCTTTTTTAACTGCTGCTTCTGCTTCCCAACCATATTGATGAGTAACACTGGCAGGGTTGCCAAAATGTTCGGTGAAGTAAGGCAACATTGTTTTTAATACTCGTTCATCAAGAGGAGTAGTCGCGTTGCAGTCGAGATATATAGGACGTTGTAACATAATAATTAATTGATAATTTGACCTAATCTTTTTAACTGTTTGCGCAGCATTCCGTAGGAAATGCTTACCATCTAATTATACCGATGCTACCAGATATATAATTAGTAAATTACTTTATCTTACAGCGGTTTTCATTTGGGTAGACCACAGTAGGGACGTTCCATGGAACGTCCCTACAGGGTTTGATGTGTGAAGATGTGGTTCATCAATTTGAAAAGCGCTGTAATAGAGATATTCTATTGAATACGAATTTAAAAATTCATGCTATTCAAATCCTTTATTTATCCTGACTCCTGACTCCTGTTAATACAGTTGTTAAACTTACTCGATCACTGGATGAATTGGAATTTGAATAATAAATTCAGTTCCTTGACCTAGTTGAGAATTACAGAATAGTTGACCCCCATGTTTTTGTACTATAATTTCATAACTAATAGAAAGTCCTAAACCAGTTCCTTTTCCCACCTCTTTAGTAGTAAAAAATAGGTCAAATATTTTGTCTTTTGCCTCTTGAGTAATCCCCAAACCATTATCAGCAATTTTAATTAAAACTGTGTCAGGATTATCTGGATTAATTTCTGTAGTAATTGTAATAGTAGGAATAAAAAATTTATCTGTTTCCAGTTTTTCTTCCAATACATCTATGGCATTACTAAGTAGGTTCATAAATACCTGATTAATTGGAGCTGCATAACACGGAACTAAAGGTAAATCCCCATAATTTTTAACAATAGTAATCTGAGGAAGTTCTGGTTTAAGTTTCAATCGATGTTGCAAAATTAACAAGGTACTATCAATCCCTGCATGGAGGTCTACTTCTTTCTTTTTAGACTCATCAAGGCGAGAAAATGTTCTTAATGATAATACTAATTGACGAATTCTTTCAGCTCCCATCTTCATAGAATCTATCATCTTAGGCAAATCTTTAATAATAAACTCCAAGTCAATATCTTCTGAAAAATCTTGAATTTCAGAAACTGGTTCAAGATAATGTTGATGATATAATTTCATCAAAGTGAGCAAGCTTTGTGCATACTCATCGACATGAGTCAGATTGCCAGAAATAAAATTTACAGGATTATTAATTTCATGGGCAATACCTGCTACTAACTGCCCTAAACTAGCCATTTTTTCACCCTGAATCATCTGCACTTGAGTTTGTTTTAACTCCTGCAGAGTTTTTGTTAACTCTTCAGTTTGGGTACGGGTTTTTTCCAGTAATTCAGCTTGTTGTAAAGCAATACCTAACTGCACTCCCACCTGTGCTAGCAAATTAATTTCTTCATCTTGCCAATAACGAGGGCTAGAATTTTGATAAGCAACCAGTAACCCCCAAAGTTGATCTCCCTGCAAAATGGGCACAAAAGTTTCATTTCTAGGAAGTGTACCAGCATGAGTCAGTTTACTGATTACAGGATTAATTGCTAAAGGAGTCTGAACGATAGGAGTCCATTCATCAATCATTGAATCTGCCACAAATTCCCCACTCCAGTCTGGATAAAAACGATAAATAGCGACTCTCTCAACTTCTAGTAACTGTCGTACCTCTTGAGTAGTCGTCTGAAAAATTGCATTAATATCAAGAGATTGCCGAATTCTGTCAATAGTAATTGACAGTGCCTTTTGTCGTTCCGTTGCTTTGGCTAACTCTGCTGCTTGAGTTTTAACTTGTTTGACATACTCAGCTTGTTGTAGTGCGACTCCCAACTGAACGCCAATTTGAGTTAATAATTCTACCTCTGCTGTTTCCCACTCACGGGGTGCAGAATTTTGAAAAGCTGCTAGCAAACCCCAAAGTTTTTTGCCCTGATAAATAGCCACAATGGCATAAGCTCGAGCTTGGTAAGACTCTAAAGTCTCAATGTAACAGTCGCTAAAACCTGAATTATAGATATCGTTGCAGGTACGATAAACTACTCCTTTGGTAAAATCTCCGCCTTGAGTTTCCTGCAAATAAGTATCAGTTAGGGAATTTGGCAAATCTCTAAGGGAACACTTACTAACATTTGCAGGAACTTTAGGATTTTCCTTTTGCTCCTGTATTAACTGAACCCAACCCTCAGCAACTGACTCAGCCATAAATTCCCCACTCCAATCATCATTGAAGCGGAAGATCGCAACTCTGTCTACATCTAAAAGTTGCTGCACTTCTTGAGTAGTTGTTTGGAAAATTGTCTTAATATCCAGAGACCGACGCATTTTGTCAACAATTGCAGCCAGAGTTTTTTCACGTTCTGCAGATTTTTCTTGCTCTGCTGCTTTTGCTAGTTGTACCGACTGCTCCTGAACTTTCTGAAAATACTCAGCTTGTTGGAGAGCAACTCCCAACTGAGCAGCTATTTGAGCTAGCAAGTCTACTTCATCCTTTTGCCAATGACGAGGAGCCGAATTTTGATAAGCTGCCAGCAAACCCCAAAGTTTTTCTCCAGGTAAAATTGGCACAAGTGCATAAGACCTGGCTTCAAATTGTTCTAAAAGTTGAACATAACACTCATCATGACCCACCTGATAAATATCGTCAACGGCAAAAGTTTCATTGTTTACATACCGCCCCCCCTGAGTTTCTTGTAAAAAAGTATCTTCAATAATCGGCTGAACTCCGACTAGAGGAGTCCATCCTTCCGCAAAAGACTCGGCAACAAATTCCCCACTCCAGTCAGGCAAAAACTGATATATTGCCACTCGCTCTGCTTGCAGAAGTTTTCTTACTTCTTCGGTTGCAGCCGCAAAAATTGTCTCAATATTAAAAGATCGGCGAATTTTGTCAAATAATTCACCTACAATTTTCTGGCGTTCGGCTAACTTTTCCTTTTGTCTACTTATCGCCAGTTGTGCTGCCTGTTTTTCAAGTTGTATCAGAGCATCTTCTTGTTGTAGCGCTACACCAAAATGATCGGCTATTTGTTGAACAAATTCTATTTCGTACTCTTGCCAATGACGGGGACTACTGCATTGATGAATGCACAGCAAACCCCAAAGTTCGGGTAATATTTCTGTACCTGCACCTTTGAGTAGAGGCACAACTAGATTAGCTCGTACTTGAAATTGCCCCAAAATTTCTGCATGGCAATCACTTAATCCTGCTTGATAAATGTCTGCCACTGCTTGTACTCTACCTTCTTGATAATAAACAGCAAATTGTTCCCCAAAACAGTGGTCGTATACTTTAACTGCTAATGCTGAATTCCACTCTGTTCCTACATCTTCAGAAACCAATTCTCCTTCCCAGTCTCTTTCTGGATAAAAACGAAACACTCCCACGCGGTCAGCTTTGAGTAGTTGACGTACTTCTGTGGCAGTAATCTTAAAAATTTCTTCTAAATCTAGTGGGGTACGAATTCTCTTGATTACTCTAGCTAAGGCTTTTTGTTGTTGTACTTGGTAATGTGCTGCTTCTAGAAGGTCTGTATTTTTGATGACTACTCCTAGATTTTGAGCCATTGTCTGAGCAAGTTCAATCTCCACATCTTGCCATTCCCGAGGTCTGCTACATTGATGTATACAAAGTAATCCCCACAGTTCGGGTTTAGTTAATGTTGTAGCATCTTTGGTGTTATCTACTTTTGTGAGTATGGGAACTACTAAATGAGCTTGTACCTGAAACTGTTGGAAAATTTTGGCTTCAGATTCACTGAGTTTTGCTTGCTCAATATCCGTTACAGTTTCAATGTATCCTTCTGTATTGTATACAGCTAATTCTTCCCCAAAAGGCCAATGCTCTACCCTCTCCCCTAAAATAGAATTCCAATCATCTGCTACATCTTCGCAAAGAAATTCTCCTTGCCAATTTAACTGAGGATAGAAGCGCAGCAAGGTCACTCTGTCTGCATTGATTAACTGTCGTACCTCTGTAACAGTAGTTTTGAAAGTAGTTTCTTGGTCTAGAGATGCTGGAATACGAGCGATCGCTGTTGCTAATTTTTTTTTATATTCTTGATTTTCTACAGACATAATTTATTGATTTTTATTAAATATTTTATAGAACCCATTTGGTATCTTCATAAATATGCGCGTTTTTTTAGCTAGGAGTCAGGAGACAGGAGACAGGAGACAACCCACCCCTCGCCCCTCCCCCTCCCTGGAGGGGAAGGTAAGAGGGAAGAGGGAAGATGTGGGGAGAAATAATACAAAAAATTCAACACTCCTTCAGATGATTTTTCCTCAAAATTGATGCACGAAAAGACTTTACTACCATAATTATTATAGATCTCAAATGGGTTTTATAGATAATGTTTAAGCTTGAGTTAAGAAAATAAGGCGTTGCTGAATTGAAGTATGAATATGCGATTTTTTGGTTCTCGCCTTCGCCCCCGCGCATCCCCCATTCAACAAAAAGCGAAGCATCCTCTGGCTTCCCATCCTTCAAATGCGCAGCATCCTCTGGCTTTCCCATCGTTCAAAAGCGCAGCATCCTCTGGCTTCCCCATCGTTCAAAAGCGAAGCATCCTCTGGCTTCCCCCTTCCCAAGGGGGACGGGAGGGGGATTTCCAAGGGGGACGGGAGGGGGATTCCCAAGGGGGACGGGAGGGGGATTAAAGGGGGACTTTTAGAGTTTTATTCCCCCCAAATTTGGGGGGATAGGGGGGCTTGCATCATACCCAGAATCAGCAACGCCGAAAATAATAATTTGCTTGAATTGCATAATTTAGTTGAGTTTTTATACAAAGTAGCTACATACGGTATTAATTTCTGACGAAATCAAGGTATTTAAAAAAAATTATTCCTGTTACGCTAAAGAATTTAGAGCAACTAAATTTATTTTTGGGGTCTCTCTTCTATGTTTCTACCTCCCGATCGAATAACTATGATTTATTTGTGATGAATCTACATTTTTTGTATACAATAATTTGGATTTTATTTAACAATTATGGCGTTGGTAAAAAGAGGTATGATATCATGTCCGGATAAGAGCGCGATAGAATTTCATAACCTTTACGCGACCAAAAAACTTTCTCCTTCTACTCGGAGTTTCTTCTTTCTTCTCTCCTGACTCCTGACTCCTGAGTTCCCCTCCTGGGAGGGGCGCGCGGGTGGGTTGACTCCTAAAGAATTAAGATTAATATCATACACTAATTTACCGACGCCACAATTATTTATAGAACATGGTATGATATAATTTAAAAAGTGTCAATTTCATGGAAAAGTTTTTAGTAAAATGTTGAGCATTTAAACTATGTCTTTTAGGGAGGAATTAGTATTAGAGTTGTTGTCAAATAAATGTTAAAATTGTTCAAAAGTTTAATATATAAAACTTTCTCATAAAGAAAAAGATAAATAGTGCGAGCATCTTGCTTGCAATTGGCAATTAAGGAAAAAGATTTGAAATCAGGAAGAAGTAGATATTTCCCCAGTTTTTACACAAACGATACCATTTGGAGTAAGTAAGGCAGAAGCCAGAAGGCAGAAGCCAGAAGAAAAGAAAAGGTGAGAAGGGAGAAAGTTTTTTTATAACTGATTATCCGGACATGATATAAGTCCTATATAATTCAGAATTTAGTAATATCAAATCTAGTTGAACAACTTCACTTCAATTTAGTAGTCATACCATTTCTGGGCGTTGGTAATTTGAGGTCTGATATCATGTCCGGATAAGATATCTACAGAGTTCCATTCCGTTTACCCGATGAAAAAACTTTCTCCTTCTATTCCTCTTTCTTCTTCTTTCTTCCCTCCTGACTCGGTCTTTCCCCTCCCAGGAGGGGAAGACAGGAGAAATGGGAATGAGCGATGAGGTAGGAGCGGGCGTTTTGTAAGAATGATTTTTCTGCCTAAATCTTGCCAAAATACTAAATTTTTGAGTGTGAAGAGCTGAAACAGGCGCACTGCAATCCGACCCTAAAAAGGCTAAAACCTTTATCTGTAAATGCTTTGATATTTAATCAGCAAGCCCTAATTAAGATTAATATCATACACGCGCTTTACCAACGCCCATCTGTGAATAGTAATGCTATGTTTGATTACCATCTCCCCAAATTCCCCTCCCAGGAGGGGTCAGGGGTGGGTTCCCATCTCCCCAAATTCCCCTCCCAGGAGGGGTCAGGGGTGGGTTCCCATCTCCCCAAATTCCCCATCTCCCCAAATTCCCCTCCCAGGAGGGGTCAGGGGTGGGTTCCCATCTCCCCAAATTCCCCTCCCAGGAGGAGTCAGGGGTGGGTTCCCATCTCCCTATTACTAAAGATATATAGCAAACTTTTGAGATTTGATATTAGAACGGTAGCAAGATGCTCCCACTGGCTATACCATTACAATGACCACTACCTAAAATTGTAGGGGCAAACGACCGTTTACCCCTACAGACGGTAGAAATTATATTACTCACTACACCAAGGTTGAGGTCGCGGAGTCAGTTAAATCAGGTCTATTGAAAAGACCATAAAAAGTCTTGACCTGTACCTGGTCGATACCAGAGAATATCAGAGAAGACATTGCCGTTAAAGTCTCCAGTTATGGGGGTATAAGTTCCGTTAACTGTGAAAGGACTGCTCTCAAAAGTACCGTCAGAATTGAAAGACCAGACAAAATCTTGAGCTGTACCTGGTCGATACCAGAGAATATCTGTGGTACCACTAGCATCAAAATCTCCAGCTACAGGGGTGTAAGTTCCGTTAACTGTGAAAGGACTGCTCTCAAAAGTACCGTCGGAATTGAAAGACCAGACAAAATCTTGAGCTGTACCTGGTCGATACCAGAGAATATCTGTGGTACCACTAACATCAAAGTCTCCAGCTACAGGGGTGTAAGTTCCGTTAACTGTGAAAGGACTGCTCTCAAAAGTACCGTCGGAATTGAAAGACCAGACAAAATCTTGACCTGTACCTGGTCGATACCAGAGAATATCTGTAGTACCACTAGCATCAAAGTCTCCAGCTACTGGGGTGTAAACACCGTTAACGGTGAAAGGACTGCTGGTACGATTTCCATCCTTATCAAAGAACCAGATGAAATCCTGGCCTGACCCTGGTTGATACCACAGAATATCTGAGGTGCTATCACCGTTAAAATCTCCTACTATCGGCGTGTAAGTACCATTGACGGTGAAAGGACTGCTATCGTAACTATTGTCAGAGTTAAAGAACCAAATGAAATCCTGGCTGGGTCCTGGTCGATACCACAGAATATCAGTATTGTTGTCCCCATTAAAGTCACCTGCAATGGGTTCATATTCCCCATTAATTGTGACTGGGGTGCTTGTGTAAGATGCTTCTTCTGAGATTGTAGTAGATATGGTTTCTGTATTTGTATTATTGGATTCGTCAGTCTCCGCAACAGCATCAAAACTGTCAACGAGCATACCAATCTGATAATCTGCGTCCTCATCCCAAGAAAAACCGTCTATAGTAGGTAGGAAAAAACTTTCACTTAAGACTCCAGTATTACTGTTTCCTGGCAAACCTTCTATCCAGGTAAAACCAAGCAGATAGTCTTCCTGTGGATCGATATCACCATCCTCAGATAAGAAGAAGTCTACCCAGAAACCAGTAGCATCATCGCTGCCAGTATTTTCTACGGAGAAGTCAATATCAATAGAATCACCTGGACTAAGTTGTTGCGGAGTTACTTCAAAGACATCACTAGATAGATCAATTTGGTCTTCAAACGTAGAGAGAATCAGTTCCAGGTTAATATTACCAATGTCACCATCGAATCCATCCACTGCAATGTTGTAGGTTTCACCTGCAACTACATCAAAGATAATCTCACTCTGGAGACCGTAGTTTACACTATCATCATTGCTCGCTACCTCAGTTAAGTCCAAGAGAGATGAATCTGTATAAGCTGCTAGTATGGTGTCAAAATCACTACCGCCAGTATTGACGGTTAAAGTACCATCACTAGGAGCAGTCCAACTCCACCAAAGGGATGCACCACCAATGTTTCCTGCATGAAAAGGCTCTGCTGACTCTACTGTTGCGTTCTCGTTCGTAGCTGTTTCATTAATCTGTGAACCGCTTAAAGAAATCCTGTCAGCAAAATCATCATTTAAGGTCTCTGTCTCCAAGAACAAAGCTAACTCAACATTACCTGCTGCTCCAAAATATCCATCCACTGCTATTTGATAGTTAGTTCCAGCTTCAGCTTGGAAAGCAATTTGGCTTTGCAGATCAATAGTATCGTCATTGCTAGCAATTTCAGTTAAGTTCGAGACTGAGGAACCTGTGTAGGCTGCCAAAATGGTGTCAAAATCGCTACCAAAGGTATCAATAGTTACTAATCCTGAACTAGGAGCTGTCCAATTCCACCATAGGGAATGACCACCAGGAATTCCAACATGATCAGGTTCTCCCGATTCTATGGAAGCGTTGATGCTACTAGCAGTTGCATTGTCAGAATTACCACTGAGGGTAGCACTGTCAGCAAAATCATCGTTAGATATCTCTGATGTTGCTAGGTCTAAATCTAAAACGATATTACCCTCTTCAGCAAAACCATTAAAGAAACTAAAATATCCATCAACTGCAATCTTATAATTTGTACCCTCAATAACCTCAAAAGTCACCTGACTTTGTAATCCATCACCGCCATTATCGTCACTGGCGACTTCAGTCAGGTTTGACACAGAATCACCTGTATAAATTCCCAATAGAGTATCAAAATCACTGCCATCAGTTCCGATAGTTACTAATCCCGTACTGGGTGCCGTCCAATTCCACCAAACGGAACTACCACCATCATTTCCAGCATGAAAAGGTTCTCCGAATTCTACGGTGGCATCAATATTACTGCCAGTGGTGCTAGCAGATGAACCACTTAGAGGAATACTGTTAGATAGGTTATCGTTTTCTACCCCTATTGTTTCCAGTGAAAGGTCGAGATCAATATTGCCTGTAGCTCCCAAATATCCATCCACGGCAAAATGATATGTATTTCCCCCTACCGCATCAAAAACAATTTCGCTTTGGGTACCACCTCCACTATCGTCGTTACTGGCAACTTCAGTCAGGTTTGACACCGAAGCACCTGTATAGGCAGCCAATACAGTATCAAAGTCACTGCCGAAAGTATTGACTGTTACTTCCCCAGAAGTAGGAGCTGTCCAACTCCACCAAACAGAATTACCACCTCCAAGACCAGCGTGATTTGGTTCTCCAGACTGTTGAGTAGTATCAATGTTTGAACCAAAGTCGCTGTCTGATGTACCAAACAGGATTTCGCTATCTAGGAAATTATCGTTGTCAGGTCGAGTAGTTTCTACCTCTAATGCAGCACCTAGATTAAGTCTGGGTTTAGTAATTCCGTTGCGGTGGTCTGTAATTGGGTCGCCAGAATTGAGCATCCGTTGCAGAATTTGGTCAGGACTTTCATCAGGGAAGGCTTCAGATAAAACCGCAACTGCTCCGGCAACGTGGGGTGCTGCCATTGAAGTGCCAGAATAGTTAGGTAATCCCCCAGCAGTAATTCTAGACCCTGGTGCGAGTATGTCTAGAAATTGGGCACTGTTGGAGAAAATTGCTACTCGATCTGGTTCAGCGTTATCGTTTCCATAAGTCCCTGTGTAGTCATAGGTCGCGCCAACAGATACCGCACTTTCAACAGCTGCAGGCCATGAAATCCCATCGGTATATCCATCATTGCCCGAAGCAACAATACTGAGAATGCCTGCTGATTTTGCTTGGGCAATGGCTTGACCTAGAGAAGAGCTATTATCTGAGAGTGGAGCTGTATTTTTTTGGCTACCACCAAGACTCATATTGATGGCTTCAATATTGTAGGTATTTTTGTTTGCTATCGCCCAGTCAACTGCTTCAACAATATCATTTTCAGTAGCTAGACCATTACCGCCAAAAACATCTAGCGCAGCAATATCCGTATCGGGTGCAACTCCAGCAACAATGGCACTAACATTAGTTCCATGACCATCATCATCACTAACACCATCATTAATGGCAAAGTCTTGAGCTACTACTACTCGACCCTGAAGTCCTGGAGCATTTGGATCAGCACCTGTATCCAAAACGGCAACAGTTGTACCTTCTCCAGTATATCCACCTGCTTCTGCTTCTGGTTGGTTTATTATCGGTAGACTTTCTATTAGAGATTTTTCCAGGGTTTCGGGAATTGTAGCTTGTAAAACATCAGGATTTTCTAGTAGTTCTAGCAGAGGTTCTTCTGACTCAAACCGAACGAAAGAAATTGCCAAGTTTTCATACTCTTCTATAATTTCAAATCCTTCTGGTAAATCAGAGAATAGCTCTTCTTTAAGTTCTGCCAGCAATTCTGCTTTGTATGCCAAAAGTTCGTCGCTACCTACCTCTAAACCTTCCTCGACCATTCGAGTTTCTACCAGTGCATCAACTTCACTGGTGTCTAATGAGACTAAAAGTTCTTGGTCCTCACCATCAGCGATCGCTTCTAAAACCTCTGGCGATACTTTCTCTTCTGGTTCTAATGAAGCAATACTACTTGGTGTCTCTGTGAATTTTCCTTCTGGTGGAATATTTACGACATCTGTTTCAGATTTTTCTCCATCATCTACAGATATTTTCTCTTCTTTGGGTAAAGTAACATCAGTGGGTTTTTCTGGTGAATTATCAGAAGATTCTTCTTTGGGTAGACCTGTTAATAAATCGGCGTTTTCCGTTCCAAGGTCTTTCAAATCTTCTTGTTCAAACCGACCTATAACTACTTCTTTCTCACCTGTAGAGCTTTGGTCAGTTGCATTTCTGAGGCCATCAAATGAATTTTCAAAATTGATATTACTTTTTAGTACAATATCATCAGTATCTTCTTTAACATTTAACACAGGAGGTAAATTGGTATCCCCATCAGAAGCTGAAAATTTATCTAAGGGAATATTAGGTTGTTCTCCTACAACAAAATTATAGTTGAGAGGAGATTCTGGTTCATTTAAAGGGCCATATAGTTCTGTTGTTTCTGCCATTTTCCTAAAAATTTACTAATTGCTAATACTTTTCTTTTATTTCTAGTTACTTCTAGCTTATGCAATGCCATAGTATGGGTTAAATAGCTAGAATGAAGGTCAATATATCAGTTTAAACCGTAAAACTTACGATGAAATTAACTCCTAATATAGCACTACCTTCTTTGGCGTTTGACAATAAATCTGGGTTGTTTGCACAGCATTCTCGTAGGAAAAGGCAACAGCTCTCTTATGGCAATAGGCAACAGAGGAATATCAAACGCCTTAGAGGTTGTTTGTCAAGAATTATGAAGTGTTTTTTCCTCTCACAAATTGGGTATTTCAGCCTATAAAGTCTGGGATAAATAACCAAGTTGTTACAGTTTAAAGCTCAATCATTGTACATGACAAAACTTTACAAGCAGTCTCTTAATGCGTAGCGCTATATAAATTTACTTTTCATCTCCAAGCAAATTATCTCTGATTACGGAAAATCATAATTTTTGAATTCTAAATACCCTGAGATTTCAATTTTTTTACTTATTTTTAGAATGAGGATAGATATCTAAAATACTGTTATTTATCTTTTTCTTTTGGGTTTAATACCTCACCGTCTACACAGTGTTTACAATTGGTTGGCGTTTGAGTCCCCATTCACTTTTTCCTTTTTCCTTCTTCCTTCTTCCTTCTTTAATGTGATTTTTATGATTACTTAAATTTTTTCAGTTTAGCAGGTATAAAAGTTGTTAATATCTGAATCAAGAAAATTATTTTAGGGTTAGCTAACTGACAAATACTTGACATTTTGAGTAAAAGAATGTATTGTACTATTAATATCCACAACAACAGCCCTACTTGTTCGCACTTTAGGGCTGTTTTTTATGTCTTTATACTAAAATAAAAACACTCTAAATTTTATTCTATTTATGCAACTAATATCTCGTAAATTATCTAGATGGTTTATTGTTGGCATGGCGAGTATATTTATATTTTCAATCATGCTCAGATTCTGGCAATTAGGTCGTTTTAATACTCTCGTTTTTGACGAGGTTTATTATGCTAAATTTGCCAACAACTACCTAACTAAAACTGATTTTTTTAATGCTCATCCTCCACTCAGTCAATATATTATTGCTATTAGTATTTGGATCGGTTCTCATCTGCCGTTCGGACAAGAAATAGTGAATACTGAAACAGGTTCTACTTTAGCTCCTTGGAGTTATCGATGGGTAAATGCTTTAACTGGTTCATTTATTCCAGTAGTAGTGGGAGCGATCGCTTATCAATTAACTCGCCGTCAAAGCTATGGTTTTATTGCTGCTTTACTAATTGCTTTGGATGGATTATTTTTAGTTGAATCTCGCTACGCTTTAAATAATATTTATCTAGTAATTTTTGGATTATTAGGTCAGTTATGTTTAATTATTGCTTTGCAAGATTGGCAATTGAAACAAAACATTTGGTTCGCTTTAGCCGGAATAAATTTTGGTGCAAGTGCGGCGATAAAATGGAATGGTTTAGGATTTTTGCTCAGTATTTATTTACTCTGGATATTTGCCTGGATTCTTGAATTTTTAGCACCACCCAAAAAGTCTGATTTTATATCTCCTTTACGAAATTTAACTCAACTAAATCTGGTTCAATTTACTTTAAACTTATTTTTTATTCCCATAATAACCTACAGTTTACTCTGGATTCCCCACATTATTCTCAATCCGAAATATGGATTTTGGGAAATGCAAAAACAAATTTTCAGCTATCATCAAAGAATTGGTAGTGGACCAGATATTCATCCTTATTGTGCTCAATGGTTTACTTGGCCTTTGATGCTCAGACCTGTGGTTTATTTCTATAAAAATACAGGATTATTAGATAAACCGGAACCTTCTTTACCACCATTACCTTCAGATATTGGAAATCCAAAAGTTAATCCATTAATTTATGATGTTCATGCCATGGGAAATCCCCCTCTTTGGTGGTTATCAGCAGTAGCAATTTTATCTTTAGTATTAATATTAATTAACCGCATTTTGGATTGGGAAAAAAAACGAAAAGCTAGACGTAATAAAATTGTTATCAAGGCAAAAATGAAATTTATTCCTGCTTCAGAAATGTGGTTTTTACTATATTTATTATTAAATTGGTTAGCCAATTTTTTACCTTGGTCAAAAGTGAGTCGTTGTACTTTTATTTATCATTATATGGGTGCTGCTGTGTTTGCTATTTTGGCGCTTGCTTGGTGGATTGATAGGTGGTTAAATAATAGACAAATTCATCTTAGAGTAATAGGAGTTACAGTTATTTTTATCATTTTATTTGCTTTTGTTTTTTGGATGCCTGTTTATTTGGGATTACCTATATCTCCGCAAAATTGGCAGATGAGAATGTGGTTTCGTTCTTGGATATAATATTAGGTTTTAGGTTGCGAAGATCGGAAAATTAGTTTCCTGAATTTTATTAGTTATTTGTCATATTATTAGAGTGTGCTTGGTATAAGTTGTCAAAGAAATGACTAATATCAAGTTATTTTGAAGACTTATAGTAAGCATTCAGCGGTCAGCTATCAGCTATCAGCTATTAACTTAATTATCCTTTTTTGAGGAATCATCGTTGAAAAATTTAACATAATTAAAAGTATGAAATAAATTAACTACTTGCTTACAACTCAATATTATTCAAATCCTCAAACTACTCATTTAATTCCTGAAAGCTGACCGCTAATCTCTGAATGTTTACGACTTATAAATAATACCAAATCCGGTTATCATACATCACGTTTTTCGCCCTTCCTATCTAATTCTTCAGCATAGCTGCCCTCTGCCTTATTCCTCATCTTCATAAATATTGGTTCTGTCGATTGCCGGATTTAGTATAAGTTATAAATCAAGTAAAAGTAGAAAAATAAAATTTCCACGAATCATCTAGAAGTTCTATATTTTGATTTTTTACTCATCATCAAAAACTAGAGATTTCATCTCTGATTCACTCCCATAACTTGAGATAATTTTCACCATCATTATAGTCCGATAAATTGAAGGTTAATCCTCAAACCATACCTACCACCTAACACCTACCAGCTTTGATTTTGAGTACTTATCAATAAATTATCAATCAAGGGAAAGTAGAATAGGAGAATGTATACAAATCATCTAGGAGTTCTATATTTGGATTTTTTACTAATCATCAAAACTAGAGATTTTATCCCTGATTCATTCCATAACTTGAGAGACTTTTCGCCATAATTATAGTCCGATAAATTGAAGGTTAAACCTCACACCTACGACCAAGCGACCTAGCACCTACTATCTTCTTAAATAATGCTCTATACACAGGTTGATATTTAGCTAAAGTAGCAATTTCTCTTTCTGATAATACTGGCAAAATATTTTCAGTTAACCAATCATCAGAACTTCGAGAAAATGAACTATGAGCAGAGAAGCGTTTACACATTTCTTTTGCCACTTTCTCTACATCAGAATGGAGAAAAACTTTTCCTCCCACTTTTAAATGATTGGCTAAATCTTCGACTAATTTTGGTTGTACAACTCTGCGTATTTGATGACGTCTCTTAAACCAAGGATCAGGAAATAAAATAGAGACTCTTTGTAATTTTCCTTCTGGCAAAGATTGTAATATTTTTTCCAGAGAAATATTGGCATTACAAAATAAATAGTGCAAATTATTAAAACCCTTTTCATTTAGCAAATTATTAGCTTCTATAACTAATGGTTCCCTAATTTCTAAACCGAGAAAATTCCATTCAGGTTCTGTCTGTGCCATCTGCCATAAAAATTTACCCCGACCACAACCAATATCTAAATGTAATGGCTTATTTATATCAGAATAAATATTACTAAAATTTGGTAGAGTTACTAGCTGTTGATATTTACTAGAGAAAGGATTAACGTGTTGTCTTACTCTGACTCTTGCCAAAATTTACACCTCTATTTTTGCGTTATAATTAAGGTTTGCGTATGGAAAGTCTTTTTGCCGGGCTAGGAGACAGGAGACAGGAGACAGGAGACAGGATAAATGGGAATGAGTGAGGAGGCAGGAGTAAGAATTGTCCCTTGATTTCTCTGCCCAACTATGAGCCTAAAATATGCTCCTTTTTGAGCGTTTTAGACTGAAATAGGCGCACTTTTTAAAGGCCCCAAAAAGGCACTTGTCTTTATATGTCAATGCTTTTAGATTTAATCAGCAAGCCCTAATTATACGATAATTATGTAAATTTTTACCACTAATTCAGATAGGGAGTAGTTCATTAATGGATAATGGATAATTGATAATTGATAATTACCTCTGGTTAAAACTGTTATGGAATTGAATATAAGGAAATATTATTTCTTCTCTTGATCTATTGGATTGAGTAACAATTGTAAGGATGATTTTTATGCCATAGTCAGCCCAAAATACTAGCTTTTTGAGCGTTTTCAACTGAAACAGGCACACTTTTTTCGACCTTAAAAATGCTCAAACCTTTATATATAAATACTTTAATAATTAATCAGCAAGCCCTAATTATTAATTATTAATTGTTGAATACCTATATATTATGAAACTAAATTCATCACAAATAAAAAAAATTGAGAACTTCCTAGAAAAAATTAAAAATGATACCTATCCCGAACCTCCAACCAAACTTCATAATCAAATAACTGAGCAAATGTTTGATGTATGTCTAAAGCAAATATTTTTACCACCAGCAGCAAAAATATTAGATATTGGTTGTGGTCAAGGCGTCGCTTTAGAGATATTTAAAAAACATGGTTTTTCACCAACTGGAATTACTCTAAATAGTGAAGATGTGGCTATTTGCCAACAAAAAGGTTATCAAGTTTATGAAATGGATCAATCTTTTTTAGAATTTGAAGATAACTATTTTGACTTTGTTTGGTGCAGACATTGTTTAGAACATAGTATTTTTCCATATTTTACTTTGCAGGAAATTTATAGAGTTATTAAACCAGAAGGTTATCTATATTTAGAAGTACCTGCTCCGGATACAAGTTGCCAACATCAAACTAATAAAAATCACTACAGTGTATTGGGAAAAACTATGTGGTTAGATTTAGTTCAAAGAACAGGATTTGAAATTTTACAAGTGTTAGATATTCAATTTAATGTACCTGTAGGTCCAGATATCTATTGGGCAATGATTCAGAGGAAAAATAGTTCAACTATAACTTCATAAAATTCTACCAAAATTATCAATATCCAATGGCAATCTAATTCTGAACAACAAGAAATAAAGCTCTCCCTAGATTCTCATAAATTTACTCAAAAATTGATGCTTGACTATGTTCAAAAAGGGCGAGCTTATGAATCTGAAATTTTCCAATTAATTCGGAAATTTCTACAAAATGGTGACTGTTTTATTGATATTGTAAGCATTCAGCATTAAGCATTAAGCATTTCCTACGGAATGCTGCGCAAACAGATACATGAACATATTCAAGAAATTACTAAGGTTAGCTGAAGACATTTTTTTTATAAGTTTTAATTCTCCTTGGAGACTAATTCCTATTTTGAGCTGATAACGAGCTAACAACTCATAGCTGATAGCTGATAGCTGATGGCTGAATGCTTACTTGATATTGGCGCTCATATTGGATATTATTCTGTTTTAGCTGCAAAAATAGTAGGCATTGAAGGTAAAGTTTTTGCTTTTGAGCCAGAATTATCAAATTATCAAAAAATCTTAGAGAATATTAGTCTCAACAATCTAAATAATATTAGCTTATTTAATCTTGCTGCTGGCTCAGAAACTAAACAAACACAACTATTTTTTAATCAAGATAACGATGGCGGTCATGCTTTGTGGGATGTCGTTCAACAATTAATAATTAGGGTTTGCGTATGGAAAGTCTTTTTGCTCTTTGTAGGAGACAGGAGACAGGAGAAATAGGAATGAACGAAGAGGTAGGAGCGGACGTTTTGTTAGAATGATTTTTCTGCCCTTGTCTGCTCAAAATGTGAGTATTTTGGGCAATTCGGAGCTAAAAGCTGACACTTTTTTCGCAACAAAAAGGCTAAAACCTTTATCTTTCAATGCTTTGATATTTAATCAGCAGAGCAATAATTATTAATTATTAATTGTTAATTATTAATTGAAGATAATACCTCTTGATGAATTAGCGATCGCTCTCTCAAAAAATCTATTCTTTCTGGAAATAAAGCATTCCCATTCGCATAATTTTCAATCCACATCTTACTAATTAAATTTGCATCTTCCGGCAATTCAGCTAACTCCCATCCAGGTATTTCCAACTCAGTCATTAACTGACTAACTTTCGGGTCGTAACTAATAGCAAAACAACGACATTCCTCCGCAGACCCCATAATTAAACTGTGGAAACGCATACCTATTACCATTTCCACACCCCGAAAAACTCCCTTCAAAACTCTAGGGTCTTCTATACTTAAAATCTTGCTATGATTAGGCAATTTTTGATGAATAGATTCAGCAATTTTTAAATCCTTTATCGGTTGAAAAGGCAACAACAAAATAAACGCTTTAGTTGCCTTTTGAAAAGAAACCAAAGCCTGAGTTAAAATTGCTAAACGTGCCGGAGTAAGTTGTGGGTGAGGTCTCAAACTGACCGCTACTCTTGGCGCAGGTAAATCCCAAAGACCAGGGACAGAGGAACTTTCCAAAGCCCAAACTGGGTCAGGAGCTAAAGTAAAAGGAATCTCCCACTTGGCAACTATTTTTGCCGAATTGGCATCTCTGACACTAACCGCAGTACAACCCTTAAAACATTGCTTTGCCAAAAATTGGGTAGTTTGATGATGTAAAGGCCCAATACCCTGTGCCCAGGCAATTGTTTTTAAGCCCATTTTTTGAGCAATTCCCATTAGTCCGGCATAATAAAAAGGACTGGCAATACTGGTAGCATCTTGAATCAGACTTCCACCCCCCCAGATAAAAATATCGGAACGTTTCATTGCCTGGATAATAGTAAATGTATTGAGGCGATCGCCTGCTTCGACTTGATATTGTTTTTGAGTTTCGATGGGGTTGCCAGACAAAATATAAGGTTGAATATTATCGGGCAACATCTGCAACAAAGATGCTAATAATGCCTCATCTCCACTATTACCTTTTCCGTAGTAACCACACAAAATTGCTCGCATTTGCCTGAGTAGTTTATTCTTTTGATATAACCTTATATAACACCAAAGTTGATACTTAAATTTTCAGATTTTTTAGATATGCACGCTTTATCAATTCCTACTTGGATTATTCATATTTCTAGCGTTATTGAATGGATAGCTGCCATTTGGTTTATTTCTATCTATGGCAATGTCACTAATAACCGTGCCTGGTATGGTTTATCTTTTGCCATGTTACCTGCATTGGTCAGTGCGATGTGTGCCTGCACTTGGCATTATTTTGATAATGACCCAAATTTAGAATGGTTAGTTACTCTTCAAGCTTCAATGACTTTGTTGGGAAATTTTACTCTATTAGCTGCTGCTTGGTTGATATTTTCTAATAGTAAAAAGGGAGTAGGGAGTAGGGAGGGTTAATTTTTCGGTACGACACTTACTCTGGAGTAGAGGCTATTATTTTTTGAAAAATTAAATCAACTCAGCAGTGAGATATTTTTCAGCACTCCAGACTAGATATCTATAACGTTATAGTTTTGAGTTCCTATATCCAGAGCATTTTGAATACTTAACTCCAGAGTACTGACTATGATTTTTTGAAAAATTAAATCAACTCAGAAGTGAGCTATTTTTCAGCGCTCCACATCAAAGAATCTATAACGTTATAGTTTTGAGAGAGTCATATTCACAATATTTGGAATACAGACTCCTGAGTCTA
>JAAHGF010000008.1:506997-780090 GCA_010672585.1 Okeania sp. SIO1I7
ATTTTTTGAAAAATTAAATCAACTCAGAAGTGAGCTATTTTTCAGCGCTCCACATCAAAGAATCTATAACGTTATAGTTTTGAGAGAGTCATATTCACAATATTTGGAATACAGACTCCTGAGTCTAGAGTAGCGACTACCATTTTTTGAAAAATTAAATCAACTCAGAAGTGAGCTATTTTTCAGCGCTCCACATCAAAAAATCTATAACGTTATAGTTTTGAGAGAGTCATATTCACAATATTTAGAATACAGACTCCTGAGTCTAGAGTAGCGACTACCATTTTTTGAAAAATTAAATCAACTCAGAAGTGAGCTATTTTTCAGCGCTCCACATCAAAGAATCTATAACGTTATAGTTTTGAGAGAGTCATATTCACAATATTTGGAATACAGACTCCTGAGTCTAGAGTAGCGACTACCATTTTTTGAAAAATTAAATCAACTCAGAAGTGAGATATTTTTCAGAACTCCACATCAGAGAATCTATAACGTTATAGTTTTGAGAGAGTCATATTCACAATATTTGGAATACAGACTCCTGAGTCTAGAGTAGCGACTACCATTTTTTGAAAAATTAAATCAACTCAGAAGTGAGATATTTTTCAGAACTCCACATCAGAGAATCTATAACGTTATAGTTTTGAGAGAGTCATATTCACAATATTTGGAATACTGAGCTTTAAATATAGACTACTGACTACTTAATACAACAAAATTTTTTATACTTCATAAAAATATGATTTCTAAAGATACTCTATTTGCTCTTTCTCTATTTCCCTATTTAGGCTTTCTTTGGTTTCTCACTCGTTCAGGCAAAACACCCCGTTTAGCCTTAATTGGATTTTATGGGACTTTAGTATTTGTAGGCGTAACTATTCCCGCTGGAATTTATGCTAAACAAGTTTATAGTGAAGCCTTAGCAAATATTGATTGGTTACATGGTAGTGCAGAAGTATTTCTCACACTATCTAATATTTTGCTAGTGTTAGGTTTTAGGGAAGCTGTGTTGAAGAAGGAAGAGGAAAGAAGGAAGAAGGAAGAAGGGAGAACTGATTTTTAAAGAAGGAAGAAGGAAGAAGGAAGAAGGAACAAAAAAACTCAAATATTACTTTTTTTGTAAATAGGTTTGGAGGCAATGGGCAAATGAATCTCTTCTTACCAAGGATTAGCGGGACGTTGAAAGCCCTCTCTCTTTAGAGGAGGGATAAAAACGGACACGGCAGGTTTTAACCTGCTGTCCACCCTTTGATTAAGTCTGGTAATACTTGCCTTAACTTCTCTTGCCAGTCTGGGACAGACTTTAATTTTTGGGCTAATTCTTCATCGGTTTTGAAACAGACTGTGGTCGTTAGGGATTGCTTTCTGTCAGTAGTAAACCCTAGTTTATGTTTTTTTGGGAAAGGCATTGTGTTAGACTGTATATATTCGTATACTCATATATAGCATCTTTCCAGGGGGTGATATACAGAATGCCTATTTATGGATGTCAGCAAAATTTAATTAACCCGGATAACGAATTGAAATCAGTACTTGAGTTTATTTGTTCCGAGTCCCATAAACTAACAAATTGTGGTATTTACTATGGTCGTCAATTATTTTTTAAGAGTAAAAAGATAATTGGCAAATATGACTTAGAAAAAGAATACAAGACTAACAGACACTATAAAGTTTTGTACTCACAGGCTGCACAGCAAATATTAAGGTCTGTTGCGGAATCTTTTAAATCATTTAAAGAGCTAGATAAGAAGTACAAAAAATGTAATTTGCATTTCAAGCCCAGGGTTCCCAACTACCGTAAAAAAGACGGTTTAGCAGTGGTAATTTATCCGTCACAGGCTTTAAGGCTTGTTGGAGACCAAATCAAAATTCCCCTGGGCACAACTGTAAAACGATGGTTTAAGTTAGATAGCTTTTTAATACCTATGCCGTCGAATCTAAAGTTTATAGATATCAAAGAACTGCGAATCTTACCACGCAATCAGTGTTTCTATGTTGAGTTGGTCTATCAAAAAGAAATTCTAACTCAACATAATTTAAATCCTCAGAATGCTTTAGGTATCGACCCTGGAATCGACAACTGGTTAAGTTGCGTCTCTAATGTTGGTACTAGCTTGATTGTTGACGGTCGCAAGGTTAAAAGTCTTAACCAGTGGTATAACAAGCGTGCTTCCACACTTAAAGAAGGCAAACCGCAAGGCTACTGGGATGGCCAATTAGCTGAAATCACAGAAAAACGTAACCGTCAGATGCGTGACGCTGTGAATAAAGCCGCAAGACTAATTGTCAATCATTGCTTAGAACATCAAATTGGCGTAATTGTTTTTGGTTGGAATCAGGGACAACGACAAGGGACAGACTTGGGAAAAACAACACAATCATTTGTCCAAATTCCTACAGCTAAACTCAAAGAACGGGTAAAACAGTTGTGTACAGAACACAGTATTAAGTTTATTGAAACCGAGGAATCCTATACCAGTAAAGCTAGTTTTCTAGACAGTGATTTTCTACCTACTTTTGGTGAGAAACCCGTTTGCGTAGCATTCCGTAGGAAAGGGTGGAAACCATCAGGGAAACGAGTTAAACGCGGGATGTACCGCACTGCTAAAGGAATATTAATCAACGCTGATTTAAACGCAGCTGCGAATATACTTCGCAAAGTAGAGACACAATTAGGTTTAAGCCTAGTCAAGGTCTGTAGGCAAGTTTTGACCCTTGCTACCAGATTTCGTATCTGGGAAACCAAAGCTAAAAAGCGGAGTGGCACGGATAAATCCAGCCATGTAGCAACAGCTTAGAATCCCCTCGGCTTCAGCCAGGGGAGAGGTCAATATTATTTAAGACAAGTATTAAATGATTCTTTTCGAGTATCAGGAATGGGTTTTGGTTTAACTTGGCCTGCGGGTTGGCGTCTGGATTTTTTAATTCCCAATTCTACCTGGAAATTGGATTATCCTCTGTTTAGAATTGACTATATTTGGTATTCAAATCATTGGGTTTCTAAATCTGCTGAAGTTTTGTCAACTACAGGTTCAGATCATTTGCCTTTAGTGGCAGAATTGGTGTTAAGTAAATAGTGGAAATTATTATGGTTTGTAGTTGGTTATATGTAGAAGGTTTTACTATTCTTACAGATAATATTTTATGAGCATGGTTAGCCGAAAATATTACCCAACCATTCTAAAAGATAGTTCCCCAGAATACGGTTAAAAAATGCAAGAATTGAACCTACACCCACAGTTATTAACCAAAAATTTCTCCAACCACTAATTTTACTAAAATATTTTTCTTGTTCCTTCTTTGATGCTTCGGTAAAAAGAAGAAAACGATAAGTAGGTAATTTAATTAACCTAAGAATCAATATATCCAATAGAAAAGAGAGAAAGATAGAAAACAAAACAACAGAAAAAAGTATCAAATGCTCTGTTGAATCCACTGCTTGGCAAGTATTAAAAAATTTAATAAGAAAGTCTACTTTTTCACCAAGTGGTATATTGTCTCCTACAAACTGACCTATTTTATCTGAAAGGCTCGAACAACTTGTTAACCTTTCTTCTGAATATATCCACAAGAATATAAATACAAAAGACAATAAATAGCTAAGAATCAAAGTAAGAATTTGAAGCATTATAGGGTTTTCCATAACATTTCGCCTGAAGCCAGCAAAAGGCACATCTGTTTTGACAAAACCTTTAATGCAGGTACGGATAAGTTCAGCAATCTCGATTCCCCAGCCTTGATTAGTACATCTGATGGAATAACTAATTTTAGGTATTTGATCTACAAAAATATCGAATATCCTAAAAATTGACTCCGTCTCTCTACTTTCTGACTTTGCCGAAGATGGGGTATCTTCCTCTACTGAAGATATCAATATTTCCTGCCTCTCAGGAACCTTTTTATCATGGAATTCAACAAGATAAACCCAAGTAAATATAAAACCTATACAAATCAAATCTCTTCGTTCTTTATATTCCTGAAAACTCTTAACACCACTAAATGAAAGTGAAGAATTATCATTTAAAAATAACTTAGCTCTAAATTCTACCAACACAGATTGATTCTGCTTTGTTATTCTGTCATCAATTATGTAATTAAGCTGTTCAAACCCTGGAAAATCTATCTCAAATGCACCTTCTACATAACCCTCAACCGACTCTGGTTTACCCAGGAGAGAAACGACGAATTCTGTAAAAGCATCCCTATTTACAGACAAACTGATTGAAGACTTATTTCTCTCCATAGAAATAGGTGGAATTTCTAAATTATCATCATCCATTTGAATAAACTCCTATAAATTAACTAAACCTATTATAAAAATCATTTAACATTGCTCTATCCGCAATATAAAGAGAAAAATTTCCATCCTCCACTTTCATGAGCTTCAGCAAATGAAAATACTATTGTTCAATAGTAATAAAAGAGAAAAATTTCCATCCTCCACTTTCATGAGCTTCAGCAAATGAAACCACTATTGTTCAATAGTAATAAAAGAGAAAATTTCCATCCTTCACCTCCGGAAGCTTAAGTAAATGAAACTACTATTGCTCTATACGCAATAAAAGGAAAAATTCTATCCTCCATCTCCAGGAGCTTCAGTAAATGAAACTACTATTGCTATATCCGCAATAAAAAGAGAAATTTCATCCTCACATCTCCAGAAGCTTCAGCAAATGAAACCACTATTGCTCTATCCGCAATAAAAGGAAAAATTTTTATCCTTCACCTCCGGAAGCTTAAGTAAATGAAACTACTATTGCTATATCCGCAATAAAAGAGAAAATTTCCATCCTTCACCTCCGGAAGCTTAAGTAAATGAAACGACTATTGCTATATCCGCAATAAAAAGAGAAATTTCATCCTCACATCTCCAGAAGCTTAAGTAAATGAAACGACTATTGCTATATCCGCAATAAAAAGAGAAATTTCATCCTCACATCTCCAGAAGCTTCAGCAAATGAAACCACTATTGCTCTATCCGCAATAAAAAGAGAAATTTCATCCTCACATCTCCAGAAGCTTCAGCAAATGAAACTACTATTGCTATATCCGCAATAGAAGAGAAAATTTCATCCTCCATCTCCAGGAGCTTCAGCAAATAAAAATACTATTGTTCAATAGTAATAAAAGGAAAAATTTCATCCTTCACCTCCGGAAGCTTCAGCGAATGAAACTACTATTGCTATATCCGCAATAAAAGAGAAAAATTTCATCCTCCATCTCCGAGAGCTTCAGCAAATGAAACTACTATTGTTCTATCCGCAATAAAAGGGAAAATTCTATCCTCCACCTCTGGGAGCTTCAGTAAATGAAACTACTATTGCTCAATAGTAATAAAAGAAAAAATCTTATCCTCTCTGAGAGCTTAAGTAAATGAAACTACTATTGTTCAATAGTAATAAAAGAGAAAAATTCCATCCTTCACCTCCATGAGCTTCAGCAAATGAAACTACTATTGTTCAATAGTAATAAAAGAGAAAAAACATCATCCATCATTTTCATTTTCTGAGAGCTAATGAAAAAAAATCGCCACACCAAAGGATTTTCGGTTGTATCCTGACAAAACTAGGTTACAAATCCCTAATGAAAAAATTCTAAATTCTAAATTCTAAATTCTAAATTCAAAAACCTACCGCCTCAATAGCAGCCTCCAGAGCGATCGCCACATGAGTCCAATGAGTCCCCCCCTGACAAAACACCACATAAGGTTCCCTCAAAGGACCATCCGCCGAAAATTCCGAAGTCGCCCCATCAATAAAAGTCCCACCTGCCATAACCAACTGACTTTCATATCCAGGCATCGGTGCCGGTACCGGATCTAAATAAGACCCCACAGGCGAATATTGCTGAATAGCTCGACAAAAAGCAATCAACTTCTCCGGAGAACCCAACCTTATCCCCTGAATAACATCCCGTCGTTTTTCAAAAGGAAGAGGATTAACAGGATAACCCAACTTATCAAAAACATAAGCCGTCAAATGATTACCCTTCATCGCCTCCCCCACCATTTGAGGCGCCAAAAATAAACCCTGAAACAACAACCTATTCTGCTCAAAAGTCGCCCCACCACTACTACCAATACCAGGAGCAGTTAACCGACAAGCAGCAGCTTCCACCAAATCTCCCCTACCTGCCACATACCCACCAGCCGGAACTATAGTACCACCAGGATTTTTAATCAAAGACCCCGCCACCAAATCAGCTCCCACCACAAGAGGTTCCCGGTCCTCAATAAACTCCCCATAACAATTATCCACAAAACAAACTGTCCGAGGATTTTGTTCCTTAACTATCTTGACAATTTTCTCAATATCTGCAATTGACAAACTAGCTCGCCAAGAATAACCACAAGAACGTTGAATCAAAGCCAGACGAGTTTTCTCAGTAATAGCAGACTCCAACCCTCGCCAATCTATTGCACCAGTCTCAGTTAACGGCAATTCCCGATAACTAACGCCAAAATCTTTCAGAGAACCTTGACCCTCCTCCCTCAGACCAATAACCTCCTCCAAAGTATCGTAAGGAGAACCCACCACAGACAACATTTCATCCCCTGGCCTCAGAGTCCCAAACAAAGCACAGGCGATCGCATGAGTTCCAGAAACAAATTGGACTCTTACCGCTGCTGCCTCAGCCCCCATAATCTGAGCAAAAACCTTGTCCAAAGTTTCCCGCCCTAAATCGTCATGGCCATAACCAGTAACTCCTGCAAAGTGATGGACACCTACCCGATGTTCCCGAAAAGCATCTATAACTCGTCTGAGATTTTGCTTGACTAAGCTATCAATATCGGAAAATATGGGAAATAGGTCTTGTTCTGCTGTTTGTAGATAAGTAGTGCTATTCATATTTAATTTGTTGTATTTGTGGTATGCTATACAAAGTGTAAATTTTTGTTAATACTCAAATTCACAATAAAATCTAAAATTCCTTTGTCAACAAAGAATTAATTTAGATTGTTGAGGCTGTGATTTTTTTTGAAAAAAGTTACATCAAAAAGCCATAATAAATTTGAAGTCAAAAAACTCAATAAACAAAGCAGTGTTTTGCTTAATTTTAAAGATAGTAATTGACTTTTTTTTATCAATCAAATTTTCAGATTCAATCACCAAAAATTAGAGATTTTACTATATTTATTTACTATATTTATAGTACCTTGGTTTAAGAAAAATTATCCTGTATTATTAGTTAGGAATTTAAACTTAAACACTTAACAAAAAACTGGATTTTGGTATAAGAATATTTTTTAACTTTCTGCTTCTGAATTAATAGATATAGATTAAGTAGTTATTACCAAAATATTTTCCATATCCTATACGAACATATAAACTTGCTTTGATTAAGCTAGCTCCTTTTGAGCTATTTAGTTCTTAACCTAGAGATTTTCATGACAATTTCAACAACATCAGAAAAATTTTCCCCTGATTGGAGCATAATAGGCTTTATGGCATTCCTGCATATTGGAGCCTTGTTTGCCCTGCTTCCCAGTAACTTTAGTTGGACTGCAGTTGGTTTAGCCTTATTATTACATTGGATTACAGGTGGTCTAGGTATTACATTAGGCTTTCATCGTATGGTGACACACCGCAGCTTTAAAACTCCCAAGTGGCTGGAATACTTCTTAGTTTTTTGCGGTACACTTGCCTGTCAAGGTGGAGTTTGTGACTGGGTAGGTTTACACCGTATTCATCACCTACATTCAGATAATGAACAAGATCCCCATGACTCCCATCGTGGGTTTTGGTGGAGTCACATGGGTTGGATGCTTCATCATCTACCAATCAGATCAGAAGTTCCTCGTTATACCAAAGATATAGCAGACGATCCTGTTTATAAATTTTTGCAAAATAACTTTATTCCCATTCAGTTTGCTTTTGGCATTTTACTTTTCCTTATAGGAGGTTTACCTTTTGTAGTTTGGGGTATTTTCTTCAGAATAGTTGCTGTTTTTCATTGCACTTGGTTAGTTAATAGTGCCACTCATAAGTTTGGTTATCGTACTTATGATGCTGGTGATTCTTCTACTAACTGTTGGTGGGTGGCCGTATTAACTTATGGTGAAGGTTGGCACAATAACCATCATGCTTTTCAGTATTCTGCACGTCATGGTTTGCAATGGTGGGAAATTGATACGACTTGGATGATGATTCAATTATTACAAGCTTTAGGTTTTGCAACTGATGTGAAATTAGCAACAAAATAGCTATTTCAATAATTTAGAATTTAGAATTTAGAATTTAGAATTTAGAATTACCTCTCCTTTAAAACAAGAGGATTGACTCAAAGGAATTTTCTTCTTTTTATCCCCTTAAAAGGGGAGGCTTTGTACCAAAATTTTTCGGTAATATTAGTAATTCTAAATTAATTTTTTTACCCTATATGATGTTTTTCATATAGGGTTATTTTCTGTTTTAATACCTAATATTTTTTCGTTTTGCTGCGTGACATGAGTATGTAGCATTCTGTAGAATTTGAAGAAAATGAGTTGATAAGTTATTGCTTTTTACAGCACTTTTAAAATTGATGAACCACATCTTACATCTTCACAAGCAAAACTTTGTAGTGACGTTCCATGAAACTTCTTAACGCCTATAAGCAAGCCAAACAATTAAGGCAGGAAGCATAGCCAAAACCACTGCCACCAGTGCCCAAATAATTATATTAGAACCAGGAGAGTGTAAGGCCAGAGGAAGCCAAATCACTAATGGAACTAAAATCATTACTATAGCTATTGGTAAATAATGCGCCCTCCAATTAGAATAGGCACGATTCCAATGTTTGCCTGTCCATCGCCAAGCTGGTTTGTAGGGGTAGTGAGTGGAGAGTTGTTCAATAGTATCGCCACTTTCATTTACCACAAATATTTGCTGACAGCGGTTACAGCCAAAGGCATCTGTCAGGGCTATTGGAATTAACTGGCCCCTACGCCGACATGGACAGGGGTACTCTCCATTCAAATCAATTTTCAGAGCTTTTTGAGGTCGCAAAGTAATCGTAGAACTGAAATCGTTGACAGAAAAAAGACAATCTGATATTCAGCATAGGTCTATTATGCCAATTCTAACTTACATCAGAAGCAAGAGGAAACAAGGAACAAGGAAGAAGTTTGATTATTGATATTCCGTAACTAGCTATCAGCTATCAGCTTTTTGACCTTGGGTTAGATCCCCGGTTTCTAGAATCTTGATAGTTGAGTCGGGGTTGAAATTCCTGACAAGGGCGTAAAAAAAATTCCTAATGCTGACTGCTATTTAATTAAGCGGGTAACGCGATTCGAACGCGCGACATCAACCTTGGCAAGGTTGCGCTCTACCACTGAGCTATACCCGCAATTTATAACCATATATCTATAATTTCACAAATAATTTTATTTGTCAACCCTCCAGCAGATTTTTTCCGATCAAAAATTGTCGATCGCTTGGTTTATCAAAATAATTGGGTTGCGCAACCCCGTTTTTTAAGGCGATCGGGTTTTTGGGGTCTTGCTCAAATCCCCTACTTCCCCTCCACGGTCGGGGCCCGCGGGTGGGTTAACTTCTGACTGAAATGAAGTGTGTCTTACATTCTGGAGGGGCTGTATGCGGAATTACTTCCGCACAGTAGACGCCCCGTAGGAGACCTCAGAATTACACACTCGCTTCTGAGTTCTGACTTCATTAAGCTTCTGGAGATACATCAGATTCTACTAAATGGTTTGAAGTTATGGGTAACGCTTGTGTTGTACCAGTAATACTACGATTATTAGGTGAGGAATTTATACCACCCCTCATTTGACGCATCAAACTAGCCATTTCCAGAGCATTCATGGCATATTCCCAACCTTTATTGCTTTTAATACCAGCTCTTTCTAGAGCTTGTTGCATAGTATCTGTAGTTACAATGCCAAAAATTACTGGTACTCCCGTTTGAAATGCTGCCGCAGCAATTCCTTTAGATACTTCAGCAGCTACATAATCAAAATGAGGAGTTTGGCCTTTAATTACAGCTCCCAAACAAATTACTGCATCATAGCCACCGTTCATGGCCAGTTGACGGGCGACTAGAGGAATCTCAAAACTACCAGGGACCCAAACATAATCTACTTGAGTACCCTCTGGGTTTGGATCTACACCGTGGCGTTTCAAACAATCTTGACAACCCTCAATCAATTTGCCAGTAATTAAGTCATTGAAGCGACCAATCACAATAGCAAAGCGTAAGGATTCAGTTTGAGTAAATGTTCCCTCGAAAACTGTCATATTATAATTCTTTTTTTACTTAAATTTTTTAGACATAGTATCTCTGAGTAAGTATGAGGTAAACTGCTGGAGATCCCCCCTGACCCCCCTTGACAAGGGGGAAACAAGAAGTCCCGCTTTTTAAGGGGGATTTAGGGGAATCGTTAATGTACCTCACGCCTTGTGAAAACCGCTATAAAAGCTAATAACTTTTAGTATAAAGCTTAGTAAGAGTCAAGTAGCAACAAGCACTAACTTGCTATCCCTTGCCTCTTACACTACGTTTTATCTAGGTATTGCCCAATAAAACTGTCTGATTCTATCAATTTCAAATCAAAATTGTTGGCCTAAACCACCAAAAAGTTCAAAACACCTACTGCAATTACCAGTGCTACCCACAAACCAGAACCAATAAAGATCAAAGGTTTGCCTTGACTCCAGATTTGGGGAGAAGCATAGGCAACAGGTACGCCAACTACTAAAACAAAAGATAAGACTACTAATAGAAGTAGTACAAATTGAAACAAGAATGTTAACATTTTTTCTCCCGGTATAACAACAAACTCATCCTATAAAAAATTAGAATATCATAAGTTGTGCGATGGTAATCTTGAAGAAGGCATAAGGCAGAAGGCAGAAGGCATAAGGCAGAAGGCGGGAGGGAAAATTGCTTATGGATAGTCTCCGACACGCCACTTCGTGTCTTAGTAACCCCAAACAATTTTCAGCGTCCCTGTTGACAGTGGGGTATTAAAACCGCAAAATAAAAGGTAATTTGATTGTGCAGGTAGGTAGGTAATAGAGTATTAGTTCTTAACAACTAGATTTGCCGTAAAATTAATAAAAGCAAATTTATCAAATTTTTCATAATCTCCATACAGAGTCTTTCTTTGAGTAATAATTACTAAGATTTTATTGATTTTTAATTCTTCAAATCTATATGCCTTGAGTTAGATCGGCATAAATAATAATTTCTATGCCTAAAACTACTAATAGAATAAGTTCAAAAGCACAAAATATATAAATCACTAGAGAAAGATTTGTACCTAGAGACCAGAACGCAAATAAAGCTACTAAACCAGAGAAAACAAAAGTAATTTCATCAATAATTAATTGCTGTATTTTGCGCCTTTTTCTTCTTTCATCACTTCTATGAGCAATCTCCCAACCAAAGATAGATTCGATATCTGAATCATCTATTTGTGCTTTGATTTTTTCGGTGAGAGTCAATCGAATATATTTTCCAAGAGCAGAGATTTTTTCGTCATTAACTAAATAAGTCCAACCGAGAATTAGGCAAACCCAAGGAATAACTAAGAGTGCATAAAAATTAGTTTTATTTGATAGAGCAAAAGAGAGTACTCCGCCAAATATTCCTAGTGTTAGATAAATTATTTGGTCTCGGAAAGCAATACGTTTGAGTTGTTCATCTTTCAATTTTTCATATTCTAGTAGAAAAACTTGAAGTATTGGTTTTTGGTCGTTCATAGAATTTTTTCTGTAATAAGTAATAAATTGGCAACAAAAGCAATTGAGTAGTATTGGAAATAAGTTAAAGTTGATTTAAGAGGAGTTCTTAAAAGTCCCATTTGATACATCTAAGCCCCCTAAATCCCCCAATTTTGGGGGACTTTTAGAAGCAAATTGACTCTTGTTCCCCCCAAAGTTGGCTTGTTCGGGGGGCAAAATTCAGTATCAAAAAACTTTTCATAATTCCTCTAAAAGCAGTTTAATTTTCACACAGTAGGTTGGGTTGACGCTAAGGAAACTCAACAATAATACAGCAGATTCAACTTTGATAAAATATACCTATAGGAGGCAAGATAACCGCACTACAAATATTTAATTGTTTGACTTACTAACCTAAAATTATTATCAGCGATCGCCAGAAGATAAAATTAATAATAAGCATTAGTAATTGAGCTGTATTTGAAATGAGTTAAAGTTTATTGAAAAGCAGTTTAATTTTCACACACTTCAAAATAAATTAGCCATAATAGAAAGCAGTTCAATTACTAGGTAAAAGTATGGCTTGTGCGGTTATTTTAACAGCAATTCGTATCGAATATATGGCAGTACGCGCTTATCTTAGTGACTTGACTGAGGAGATGCACCCTAATGGGACAATTTATGAGAGGGGTAAATTTTCTATTGGTGGTCAAAAGTGGGAAGTGGGTATTGTGGAGACTGGTGCTGGAAATTCTCCTGCGGGTATAGAGGCTGAGAGGGCGATCGCTTATTTTAAGCCTGATGTGATTCTATTTGTTGGGGTAGCTGGAGGGATTGAGGATGTCCAACTGGGAGATGTGGTTGCTGCTACTAAGGTTTATGGTTATGAGTCGGGTAAGGTAGCTGAGACTTTTAGGCCAAGACCGGATGTTGGTCTTTCAAATTACAATATGATTCAACGGGCAAAAGCTGAGGCGAGAAAAACAGATTGGTTAGCTAGACTTTCTGATTCAGCTAAACCTAGTGTATTTGTTGCTCCTATTGCTGCGGGAGAAAAGGTAGTTGCAAATACAGAGTCAGATTTGTTTAAGTTTCTTCAGCAAAATTATGGTGATGCTTTAGCTGTGGAAATGGAAGGTCGTGGTATTCTGCAAGCTGCTCATGCTAATCAACAGGTTTCAGCATTAATTATTCGGGGTATTTCTGATTTAATTGATGGTAAAAGTAGGGCGGATAAAGAAGGTTTTCAAGAAGTAGCTGCTCGTCATGCAAGTGCTTTTGCATTTCAGGTTTTAGCAAAGCTTGGAGTTAGTCAGGAAAACAATTCAAATTCGGCTAATAATTTTCTAGAAAAGGAACCAATAACTCCTAACTTTTTTGCTTATGATGATGCTTGGGTAGGTCGTGAAAGTCTAATAACAAAACTTAGTAGTGATTTGCGTAAATCTTGCCGTTTTCTCTTGATTTTAGGATTAACAGGTATTGGAAAAACTGCTTTAGCGGAAAAGTTAGTAGTAGAATTAAAAGATTTAATCCAAAGTGATTTTGATAAAAAATTACTAAGGGCAAAGTTTGATTATAATGACAAAACCAAAGACTTTGCTAGTGTTGCAACTATATGGTTAGAAGGTTTAGGAGAAGTAATTTCACCAGTCCATAAAAAACCGGAATTACTATTAAATCAATTAGTGAATAGGTTAGAAAATAATCAGTTTATGTTGCTGATTGATTCGATGGAAAACCTATTGGAAAAAAGTGATGACGCTAGTTGGGGAGATTTCACTGATGAATATTGGCAAAGGTTTTTTCTTAGGTTATTATCCGCTGAATCTTGTCAAACTCGTTTAATTGTTACTTCTCAAGATTTACCAGTTAATTTGCATAGCAAAGCTTGTCGTTACCCTAATTTTTATCAACGCCAAATTCTCTATGGATTGAATGAATCTGAACAAAAGGCATTATTTAAGATAGAAAAATTAGATATTAGTCAAAAATCAGAAGATAGACCAATTTTGTTACGATTGGGAAAAGTTTATAAAGGTCATCCTTTAGTATTGCGAGTAATCATCGGGGAAATAAAAGGAAATCCTTTTTATGGGAATGTACAAGCATACTGGAATGATGTAGGTAGTAAGATACAAGAAGTAGAAAAAGATTTAGCAGAAGCTGAAGCAGGAAAAATTGAAGGAAATGATGAATGGGAATTACACAAACTTACTCGTCATTTTCGAGAGCAAGTAAATAAGAACCGTATAGAAGCTGTATTTAATCGTCTAGAAACTCAAGTACCAGATGCTCATATCTTAATTTGTGCTGCTTCGGTTTATCGCATTCCCGTACAAGAAGAAGGTTGGTTGATGCAGTTAGCAGTATTAGTAAAGCGTGTAGAAAAGCAGGTTTGTAGTCAAAAAAGACAAGAACAAGCTTTAGAAGAATTATTAAATCGTTTTCTAGCTGAAGAATCGCTTAATCATAATAATAAGCGAGTTTTAGGTCAACATAATTTAGTTCGTAGTGTTGCTTTAGAGAAGCATAGAAATTTAATCGAAAAATTAAAAGCTAAAGTGAGTTAAACATGACAAATAATTTTGAAACAGAAGCTCAATTACTATTTAAAAAGTTAGAAATTAATTTGGATGAAGTTCCTTTGGAACAGATCGGTGGTTACACATCAGTAAAATATTTTCTAACTATTGAAGATGAGCCTTCTTCTGAATCTAGTAATTTAGAGAAAGTAGGTCGATATTTAGAATCATTTCATCATCTTTGTAAAGTTAAAGACTGGGAAAAAGCTGGTGAACTTATCTTCACTGAGCTAAAAACTTCTACACAGGAGAGTTTTGTAAATCAGATTGGTACATGGGGATATTATCAACAACAGATTGACTTGTATATCAAATTATTGAATAAATTTCCCTCAGATGTTAACATACTTATTCTACTAGGATTAGCAAAGGCTTACAGTGAAATAGGTGAGTATAGAAGAGGGATAGCTTATTATCAAGAGGGCTTGGCCATTGCTAAATCTCAAAAAGATCGCTCTGTAGAAGGCAAAATATTGGGAGGTTTGGGATTATGTCACCATTATCTTGGCGAAGCACAACAAGCAATTGAATTGCAGGAAAAATCTTTAGAGCTTTTTAGGTCAGTCTCCAATCGCTCTGAAGAGTGTTATGCTTTAACAAACCTGGGACTATATTATGCCTATCTAGGAGATTATCAGAGAGCTGTTGAAACCGATGAAAAAGCACTCATAATAGCTAGAGAAATAGGAGATCGTAAAGTAGAAGCAAATATACTAACAAATTTAGGCAATGTTTATGGTATGCTTAGAGACTTTGAAAAGACAATTGAGTACAACCAGCAGTGTCTAGATGTTGCAAGTTCAATAGGCTATACCAAAGCCAAGGGAAATGCTTTAGGAAATCTGGGAAATGCTTATGAAGCTATAGGACAATACAATAGAGCAGTTGAGTTTCATAAACAACATCTTCAAATTGCTAGAGAGTTAGGAGATAGAAGAGGAGAGGGAAATGCTTTCGGGAATCTCGGAAATGCTTATGAGTCTTTGCAACAGTATGAGGAAGCTATTAAAAACCATCAAAAACATTTGGCTATTTCACAAGAAATAGGAAATCTTCGAGGGGAAGGTAATGCACTGGGTAATTTGGGTTATGTCTATGATGTATTAGAAAACTACGAAAAAGCCTGCAAATATTACAGACAATTGCTAGATATCTCTAGAGAGACAGGAGATAAAGGCGTAGAATCAATTGCTTTAAATAACCTTGGAATTGCCCTCATTAAATGGGGAAAACTTCCAGAAGGAAGAGAATATTTTAACGCTGGACTTACAATTTTTAGAGAAACAGGCAATTACATTACTGAAATTGAGGAACTAAATAACCTAGCAAAAATATATCAAAGCAAATGTTATTTTGACCAAGCAATTGATTGTTGCACTCGCGCTTTATCTGTTGCCACAGAATTAGGTATCCCACTTGTAGAGGAATGCCAAAGATTACAGGAGGAATTGCTTTCCCAAGTCAGTAAAGAGGTAGGTAATGATACTCGTTATTTAATGAAATTACCATTAGAAGAAAGACGAAAAATTTTGGCAAAGCAAGCCGAAAAAATGTTGGAATATTATCAGCAAGATACAGAATGGCAAGAGTTACAAACTTGGGATGAATTATATGAAGAATGATAATTTACCCAAACGGGGAGATATTTGGCTAACAAATTTCGACCCAACTATCGGAGCAGAAATTAGAAAGATTCGTCCGGCGATTATCATTAGTTCCGATGGTATTGGTAGATTACCAATTAAGTTAATTGCACCTATTACTGATTGGAAAAATTATTTTAATAATGATAGTTGGCATATTAAAATTGAACCGGATTTAGAAAATAATTTAAGCAAAGTTTCTACTGTTGATTTATTGCAAATAAGAGGAATGGATTTGCAAAGGTTAGTTAAGAAAATAGGTGTTTGTTCTAGTGAAGTTATGGATAAAATATCAGCTGGTATTGCTTTACTTGTAGAGTACGAGGGTTAAATTATTCTATAAAAATTCAATCCCATCGACTACCTCAGTGTTAGCGGAGCTTATCCGTTAGGATAAACCCAACACGCGCTTTATTTTGGTAAAGTTGGGTTTCGGGGTTCCTCAACCCAACCTACGCTTGCTCTCTGTTTTCTGGAGTTTCAAAGTTAACTCCTTCATATAAAACTTCAATAGCAGAAGTAAATTCAATACTCTCTAACGTAATAGACTCTCCTTCTGTATACCCACAATAATGCCAAATTTTTCCCTCCCCACGTTGATAAATTTCTACAGAAATTGATTCTGAATCTACTAAAACATATTCTTGCAAACTAGGAAATTGACGATAATATTTCAACTTATCGCCGCGATCGTATTTTTCTGTACTAGGGGAAAGCACCTCAACAATGACTTTAGGATGTTGGATAAAGTCACGGGATTTTAAATCCTCAGCATTACAACTAATAACTAAATCTGGATAGAAATAACGATTATTTTTAGCATCTTGAACTTTAGCATCAGACACATTAACTCGACAACCTCTTTGACGGAGATGGGGTCTCAGAGCTGTATAAAAATTAAGAGTAATATCATTATGAGTAAGACTTCCTCCAGTCATAGCTAAAACTTCACCGTCTACATATTCATGGCGAAATTCCTGTTTAGCTTCCCATTCTAGATATTCTTCAGGGGTCATTTTTGGATAATCTTGGGGTTGAGGAATCATAAATTTTTTTCTCCTCCAACGTTTTGTTATATCTGGTTTTCGAGATAAATTCACAACTTCCCTGGTACTTTCCGCTTGCTGCTTTTGTAAATCAGCAAATATGGCTTTCAAATCATAATTAAATGAACGAGAATATTCTTGACGAATTCTGTGAATTTCTTCGACAATCTCATCCTGGACGTTGCTGAATTGAAATATGAATGCGCGATTGTTTGCTTCTGGTCAAGCCCCCTAAATCCCCCAAAATTGGGGGACTTTTAGAGTTTTATTCCCCCCACGCATTGGGCGGCTAGGGGGGCTTGCATCATACCCAGAATCAGCAACGCCTCATCCTGATACATAATAGACATCTCCAATAATAATAAAGTAGAATGCTATATTTAGTACCCAATATTAAATTAAAACTTCTAACTTCTGACTTCTGACTTCCCATAAAATCTTACTTTTGACTTTTGACTTTTAACTTTTGACTTAATTTGAAATGAACATAATCTTATGCCACACAACCGCAGACTTCGACGCCCTGGGTGCCGCTGTCGGACTAACACACCTCCACCCAGGTAGTCGCCTCGTAATAACTGGCGGTTGTCACCCCACCGTCAAACAATTCCTCGCTCTCCATCGAGACGAATTTGCCATCATCGAACGCCGCTCTGTCAACCCAAAACAAATCCGCTCCATATTTATCGTAGATACTCAAACACGCTCCCGACTCGGAAAAACTGCCGAATGGTTAGACTTACCCCACCTATCAGAAATTATCATCTACGACCATCACTGTGAAACTCAAACCGATATTCCAGCTACCCAAACTTATATAGAAGCAGTCGGAGCAACCACAACTCTAATCACAGAAAAACTCCAGACTCTCCAAAATAAACCCACCCCGGTCTTAACTCCAGCAGAAGCAACAATTATGGCTTTAGGTATCCATGCTGATACTGGTTCCCTGACTTTTGACCATACAACACCACGAGATGCAGCAGCTTTAGCATGGTTAATGCAGCAAGGGGCAAGTTTACCTGCGATCGCCGAATATATTCAACCTGGTTTGTCACAACAACTGCAAGATTTATTGAAAATAGCTCTGGAAAATATCCAACGCTCCACAGTGAGAAATTATCAAATAGGGTCGATACTATTACACACAGATGAATATGTTCCCGGTTTATCCAGTTTAGCTTCTAGTTTAATAGACCTCACAGAAATAGACGCTCTCCTCCTAGCTCATACCCACCCCCTCAAAGACACAACAGAAAAAAGCTTAACTATTATCGGGCGATCGCGTATTTCAGATACTAACCTCAGCGAACTATTACAACCCCTCGGTGGTGGAGGTCATCAACGAGCAGCAGCAGTTACTCTCCGAGACAGTAACCCTGAAGTAACCCTGGAAAAACTGGTAGACCAACTCAAAAATCAAATTCCTCAACCTCCCACCGCCAGAGATTTGATGTCATCTCCAGTTCGCACCATTCCTCCAGAGACATCTATAGAAGAAGCTCACCGCATACTATTACGTTACGGTCATTCCGGTTTGTCAGTAGTAGACTCATCCAGAAAATTAGTCGGAATTATTACTCGGCGAGATATTGACATCGCCCTCCACCATGGTTTTAGTCATGCTCCAGTCAAAGGTTACATGACTCCCCAACTCAAAACTATTTCCCCAGAAACCACCCTCCCAGAAATTGAAGAATTGATGGTGACATACGATATTGGGCGGTTGCCAGTGTTGGAAAATAACCGTTTAGTCGGAATTGTCACCCGCACCGACGTTTTACGAGAATTGCATCAACAACAACGCCCTCAAAACGAACAACTTGGTTGTATTCCTGGTGAAACTTGTAAATCAGTTGCCGAACTTTTACAAGAACGTCTTGCACCTCAACTTTGGCAACTACTCACCTGTGTTGCTGAGTTGGCAGAAAAACGAGGTTGGCAATTATATCTAATTGGTGGAGGGGTGCGAGATTTATTATTATCAAAATTTGATGAGACTCTACTGTTGACAGATATTGATTTAGTTGTAGATGGTTGTCACTCTGAGAAAACAGAAAAAGCTCCTGCGGTAGAGTTGGCAAAAGCACTGCAAAAAATTTACCCGACAGCACGTTTGGAAGTTCACGGTCAATTTCAAACTGCTGCCCTACTTTGGCATAACGACCTTGTGTTAGACTCTCTGTGGATAGATATTGCTACTGCTCGCACAGAATTTTATCCCTATCCAGCAGCTAACCCAGAAGTTGAAGCAAGTTCAATTCGTCAAGACTTGTATCGTCGGGATTTTACTATTAATGCTTTGGCAGCACGACTGACTGAACCTCGTGCTGGAGAATTGCTTGATTTTTTTGGTGGGGTGTTAGATTTGCAGGTGAAACAGATGCGGGTGTTGCACGCTAATAGTTTTATTGAAGACCCGACTCGTATTTATCGAGCGGTGCGGTTTGCGGTGAGATTGGGGTTTGAGATTGAAGGGAAAACGGAGGAATATATCCGTTACGCTATTAATAGTGGGGTTTATGACCGCGAAAATTTTGGGAAGGCAGAAAAAAATAGAAGGGTGCCTGCTTTGGAAACTCGACTCAAAAGTGAGTTGAAATATATTCTGCAAGCTAATTATTGGAAACCTGCTTTAGGGTTATTGGGAAATTTGGGGGCGTTACGTTGTATTCATCGCACTTTGGAGTTAGACCGGAAATTGTGGCGACAGGTATGTTTGGTGGATAGGTGTTTGCAACGTTTTGATGCTCAGAAAAGTCTATCTCACTGGCAAATGCGGTTGGAGGTTTTGATTGCTTATTTGGAGTCTGAATACCGGGGTTTAGTGGGGAAAAATTTGCAGTTACCTGTGGATAGTGTGAAGCGACTGGAGCAGTTGGAGTTGGCAAAGGGTAAGGTGATGGAGAGTTTGCCAGAATGTAATAGTCCGAGTCAGGTAGTGTGGTTGTTGCGGAAGTACGACTTGCCGATGTTGATTTTAATTGCGGTACAATGCGAGCGTTGGGTGCGACGTAAGGTTTGGCAATATTTGACTCAGTGGGCGAATATTAAACCTGTTTTGAATGGAAATGATTTGAAGGAGATGGGTTATAAACCGGGGCGTGAGTTTAAGTTAATGTTGGACGATATTTTGACTGCTACTTTGGATGGGGTGATGAGCGATCGCTCTGATGCTGAGAAGTTTTTAGCTAGGTATTATCCTCTTCGGTAGCATCAGTGTAATTTAGATGGGGGGATGGGGAACCCACCCCTGACCCCTCCGGTGGAGGGGAATTTGGGGAGATGGGGAGATGGGAACCCACCCCTGACCCCTCCGGTGGAGGGGAATTTGGGGAGATGGGGAGATGGGAACCCACCCCTGACCCCTCCGGTGGAGGGGAATTTGGGGAGATGGTCTGATTTAATATTGTTTAATATTGAAGTGTCGATAGAATTATAAATATATACTGTATAACCGGATTCTATATAACGTAATAATCAGGGTTTTAAGCTTTTAGAAAACTCCAAAAATCAAAAATAAAATCAATTATCGTACATAAATTATAAGTTCTTTCCCCCTATTCCCTATTCCCTATTCCCTATTTTCTGGAGATGTCTATTGATTGTGAGGGTATTTAACCGGATTTGATATAACTAGATAAAATGTAGATTGGCTGGAGTAACAGTTAATGTAAATAGTTAATTCTATTTTTCATTTTTAAGCTTAAATCAAATTTAGGATATTTATGAGGAAAAAAAATGGCAATTGATGATGATTTTTTGTACCCCCGCAGTCGATATCAAGGTGATTTTACCCCTAAAAACTTAGTATTTAATTCAAATCTGCAAGAATTTGCTCAACGAGTAAGTATAATTTGCGGTTTAGAAACTGGTGGAAAAATTTCTCCTGAAGAAGCTTACGAGCAAATCAAAGAACTTTGGAAACAGTTGAAAAATTCTAAGAAAAATTTAGGAATAGGTACAGACCCTGAAAATAATTCAGACCATAAAAATATTTGATTATACAATTAGATCAAGCTTACTTGAAGATTAATAATTCATAGAGGAGTGGTATAAAATTTTCCTAAAATATGATTTTGTACAGCTCTTCTTTTCCATGATTAAAAACTAGATTTTTAAGGAAGAAGGAAGAGGGAAGAAGGCTTTAGTTATCTAGAACAGAAGACTTAAAAGTCCAAAAAAACTTAAATTTTTTGTAGATATTCACCCTTGGGTTTACACAAACGATAAAGTGCGGACATGATATGACTAATTATGTATGTCCGTCTACTTAAATCTCAAAAAGTAACTGAAAAAAGCTGATTCTGTTACTGCAACAAATCAGATAAAATCAGTTTGAATACCTATTATATAGTTGGGAGAGATAGGAAGATGGGGAGGTGGGGAAATTGAATATTGAAGTGTGGATAGAATTATCAACATATACTTTATAACCGGATTCTATATCAAAGTTATTTCTTTGTAGATTCAACTCTAGAAACTTTAACAATTATATCTACTAAATCCAAGAGTAAAAGTACTTTCAATAATTAATAATTAATAATTATTAATTATTGAAAACGGATAGGATTGACTAATTATGAAAAATTTTTCTCTCTTGGTCGATTGGATATGGCGAGGAGACCGTTCCCTCCGGGACGCTACGCGAACGCCATCCCATCCTACGGAATGCTCCGCAAACGACCGCTTGTTTCTCCACAGCGAGTGAGAGGCTTTAAACCTTAATTATTCGGTAAAGAAGTATATTGATTTGACAAAAAGTTAATAGTTATTAACTCAAATCAAAGACTTTAAAAATTGGCAAATCAAAATTGATATAATATGCTTTATATTAAGAGAAAAAATAAACTTAAAATTTTTGAAATAAACTAAGGAACAGCAGAAATGAAAAAGGGTGAATTTCTATATCCACAAAGTCCCTATTACGGACAAGCAACTCCAGCAAATATCAATTTCAATGCGAAATTACAAGAATTTTCTCATAAAATAAGTTATATCAGTGGTTTACAAACATCAGGAAAAATTTCAATAAGCTCTGCTTATCTACAGATTCAGGAACTATGGGAACAGCTGGAAAAAATCAAGAAAGATTCAGGTTTTTCTCAACAATCTTAAATATTCAAGCTCATTCATTTTCAAAGACCAACTCCATCCGATCGCCTCTAAATCTAGTCACCCCATATTCAATAATATTGCCATCCTGATTGACATTAATTGACTCTGCTAACAAAATAGGATGATTCAGAGGAACTTCCAACAGAGAAGCATCTTCATGTCTGACTATACGAGCATAAACATGAGTTGTACGACGAATATGATCGCTATTATATTTTTCCCTTAACAACTGAGAAATTGAACCTTTCTCTTGCAAAAATCCAATTGCTTCCTCCTGTATAATTCCTGGAAAACGAGCTAAAGGAAAATGACTACTACAAATATTAATAGGTTGATCGTCTGCAAATGCTAAACGTTCAATTAAAGCTACAGGAGTACCTATTTCTACTTCTAATCCTTTAGCAATAGAAGCATCAGCAGATATTTCAACCACTTGCAATAATCTAAAACGAGGCTTTTGGCCTTGGGCCATAAGAGTTTGATTATAGCGTACCCTTTTACCTATAAAATACTTAATGGGTGTACCAACGACAAAAGTCCCACGACCTCGGTCCACTCTCACTAACCCTTCAATTTTGAGAATGGCGATTGCCCTACGCAATGTATGACGGTTAACAGAAAAATATTCGCTCAGTTGAGCTTCAGTTGGTAACTTATCTCCTACTTTATAGATTCCTTGATGAATATTTTGGCGTAATTCTTCAGCAATTCGAGTATAAACTGGTAATACTTCACGGCTCATGGCATCTTGAATATATTTAGACATATTTATGTTTAATATTTTTACAGTTTAGATAAATATTGTGGAGCAGCCAACAATTATCAAGGGCAATAGGCACAGGAGTATGAGTCAAAAGTCAAAAGTCAAAAGTCAAAATTTAATTTTTATAGACTCAAAACTTTGATGCCACAGTAATTTCAGATATTGGCTTTGAAACTATTTGTGACATCTTTAAAGTTAATTGGGATTAGTCATAGAGGTTTAACCCCCCACCCCCTAAATTGCCAGAAATGATTTTGAGAAATAGGCGTTTACTCGATCATTGAATACTAATATTTTGACCAGAAAAATGGGTTTCAAGCCTCGCCCTTCTAGGGCGACTTTTTAGTTTATTTTTGTCTATAAATATGTTATTATATTATTAGTTTAAAAGTCAAGTTATGAAAGCTAGATTTAAGTACCGTATATATCCAACCCCGGGACAAAAATACCGATTAGCCAAGCTATTTGGCTGTGTCCGTGTGGTTTGGAATGATAGTCTAGCTTTCTGCCAACAGAGGTATAAATCAGGAGAAAAGAAATCTACTAATTCAGAACTACAAAAGCTTTTTATTACTCAGTCTAAAAAGACTGAAGAAAGAGAATGGTTGTCAGAGGTTTCTACCCACCCCTCTGCTCCCCTCCCAGGAGGGGATGGGGGTGGGTGCAATCATTGAATGATTTAAACCAGGCGTTGCTCTAACTTTTTTAAATCAACTCAAGGCAAGAGAAAAGGTAGGCCTGTTAGACCTCCTAAATTTAAAAGTAGGAAATCAAAGCAAACTGCTAGGTTTAGAAAGGGTGGCTTTAAGATTGGTCAGCATAAAGTTTATTTAGCTAAGATTGGAAAACTAAAAATAGTTTGGTCAAGGGAGTTACCTGCTCCTCCATCATCAGTAACAGTAATCAAAGATTCAGCTCATAGATATTTCTTGAGTTTTGTAGTAGAAATACAACCAGAAGTCTTACCTAAAACTGATAATTCAGTAGGTATAGATTTAGGTATTAAAACCTTTGCTACATTCAGCGACGGTACAAAGGTTGATGCTCCTAAGCCACTAAAGAAACGAATTAATAAATTAAGAAAGTTAAGTAAGTCTTTATCTCATAAAACTAAAGGGTCTAAAAGGTATGAAAAAGCAAGGGTTAGAGTTGCTAAGTTCCATGGCAAACTGAAAGATACAAGGACAGATTTTCTACATAAATTATCTACTGAAATAATTCGTGAAAACCAAACAATTATTTTAGAAGATTTAAACGTTTCTGGAATGGTTAAAAACCGTAAGTTATCTAGAGCAATATCTGATTTAGGTTGGAGACAATTCCGGACATTCTTAGAAGGAAAAGCAGAAAAATATGGCCGTGATTTTAGAGTAATTAGTCGTTGGGAGCCCACATCCCAAGTTTGTTCAAATTGTGGCTTTAAAGGAGGGAAGCTAAACCTTCAGGTGCGAGAATGGGAGTGTCTCAATTGTGGTGCAAAACATGATAGAGACGAGAACGCAGCAATAAATATATTAGTCGCGGGCGGGCAGTCCGAGACAAAAAACGGACGTGGAGGCAAGCGTAAGACTACCGCCTACGGTAGCAGCAGTCAATGAAGTGTCAACCCACCGAGGAGCTTAGGCTCGGTAGGAATCCCCGTGCCTTTAGGCCGGGGAGGATGTCAACATAATGACCATCGCAATGTAACAGTTAGTTTTTTTGAATGAAAAGTATATATCTATTATATATTGGAATATGTATAGACAAATATTGCTCTGGTTAATTGGACTGGAAAACTAATCTATGGACATTCAAAGGGAAATGCGACAGGGATGGATGAAAACCTTAGCCAAATCTAATTTGAAGCAGTTAGAGACAAAAGTAGCAGAGATAGGCAAATTGCCTGTATACAACTTTATAAGGCCACCAGAAATAGGTCTGACAATGGTACGAGGTCGCGCTGGTGGGACGGGACAAATATTTAATCTAGGGGAAATAACGATTACTCGTTGTGCAGTCAAGATAGAGGATGTTATGGGTTTTGGTTATGTGGCAGGGCGATCGCATCGTCATGCTGAACTTGCTGCTCTGTGCGATGGTTTAATGCAACTGCCTGAATGGCATGATATTGTAAAGTCTGTCGTTCTTGAATTTATTGAAGCAGAAGTTAATCAACAAAAGGAAGTTCAACAACTACAAACAGAAGCTACGAAAGTTAATTTTTTTACTATTGCCAGAGGGGACTAATCAATTTTTGTGTGAGGTGTATTATCAATGGATAATGGATAATTGATAATTGATAATTGATAATTGCTTAATTTGGTCTAAGACCTCTTCATTTATGAAGAAAATAAAAAGAAAATATTTTCCTTAAGTTTAATCCTATCCGCTTACAAATTCAAGCTTTATTCTTAAAAAGAAAAAGAGTAAAAGTGAAGTTATTCAACCATGAAACCTAGAATACTATTTGCTTTTAAGTCATTAAAATCTAGAGGCGGTATACAGCAATTATCAAAAATAAAATTTTATAGCAGTCGAAGGAAAGGTTAGGACAAATCAAAAACTTAAAACTAACACAAAGCTAAGATTTTTCTTTATTTTTTCTTCCTTCTTTCTTCTTCCTTCTTTCTTCTTCCTTTTTTATGATTACTAAACTACCGGGATTACCTGATATTGTACATGATTCTCAAATAACTTTTATCAATCTACTAAATGCTTTATCTTATCCAGGAAGACAGCAACAAATAGATGCTAAATTAACACCACCATCTGACTTGAATATAGCTTGTGCTGCTGCCTGTTTAACAATGTTAGATTTGGAAACAAAAGTATGGTTAAGTTCAGATTTTCATCAAGATGTAAAAGCTTGGTTATTGTTTCACACAGGTTGTCATTTTACCGAAAATTCTCAAATTGCTGACTTTGCTGTAATTAAGAATATTCAAACTATTCCCAACCTATCAAATTTTCATCATGGTACAGCAGAAGAACCAGAAAATTCAACTACTTTATTTGTGCAAGGAGCGAATTTAGAATCGGGGGATAAAGTAATATTAACTGGACCGGGAATTTTAGAAGAAATAGCAATTTCAATTCCGAAATTACCGGATTTTTTCTGGTCTGAATGGGAAGTTAACTTTAACAATTATCCTCTGGGAGTAGATATATTTTTCTTTGCTCAAAATACAGTTATTGGTTTACCAAGAACAACTAAAAGTAGATTAGTAAAAATGTAAGCATTTCCTTAGAGGATATCTGAAAAGTTTTTTGATACTTGATTTTGCCCCCCTAACCCCCCAACTTTGGGGGGAACAAGAGTCAATTTGCTTCTAAAAGTCCCCCACAATTGGGGGATTTAGGGGGCTTGGATGTAGCAAATGGGACTTCTCAGACAACCTCTTAAGTTCTACTACATTTTTAACCAGAAAATTGAAACACAAGAACGACGAGTTTTAGTTATCAATTAAAGGTAATGAAGCTGATAGCTGAAGTGCTAACCGCTGAATGCTTATTAAAAATTGAGGTAAAAAAACATGGCTTATGTAGCAGTAAAAGGTGGAGAAGAAGCAATCAAAAATGCCGAAGCACTATTGCAAGCTTTGCGACGGGGAGACCCTAATATTCCTGAACTAAGTTTAGAGCAAATTAAACAACAACTTACCCTCGCAGTTGATAGAGTTATGTGCGAAGGCGCCCTATACGATGCAGACTTAGCTGCTTTAGCAATTAAACAATCATGGGGGGATTTAGTTGAAGCAATATTTTTATTAAGAGCATATCGAACTACTTTACCAAGACTGTATTATAGTCAACCATTGGATACTAGCAAAATGAAGATTCGACGGCGAATTTCTGCAATATTTAAAGATATTCCCGGAGGTCAATATTTAGGACCAACTTTTGATTATATTCATCGACTATTAGACTTTAAATTGGCTGCAGAAGGAAATAATTCTACTGCACCTCAAAGCCAAAATTTAAACTTAGATGAAAATCTTCCCAGGGTAATGAATATTTTAGAAAAAGAAGGATTAGTTTATGAGGAAAAAGTAGAGGATGACAAACAACCTTATGACTTAACAAGAAAACCTCTAAAATTACCTGCAGAAAGAGACGCGAGATTACAAAATTTAGCTCGTGCAGATGAGGGTTTTTTACTTAGTTTAGGGTATTCAACTCAGAGGGGTTATGGTCGTACCCATCCCTTCGCTGGAGAAATTAAAATGGGCGAAGTTGAGGTGTTTATTTGTCCAGAAGAATTGGGTTTTGAAATAGCGATCGCTGACATTACTATTACTGAAGCTGAAAATGTAAATATGTTTACAGGTAGTAAGGAAGCAGCACCACAACTTACCCGTGGTTATGGTTTAACTTTTGGCTATAACGAACGTAAAGCAATGTCAATGGCGTTAGTGGACCGTGCCATGCAAGCGAAAGAATTGGGGGAGAAAATACAAGGACCGGCTCAAGACCCGGAGTTTGTTTTGTATCACTCAGATAATGTTCAAGCTCAAGGGTTTGTACAACATTCAAAATTACCTCACTATATTGATTTTCAAGCAGAAATAAATTTAATTAGAAAGCTGCGGAAGGAACACATTTAATAATTAATAATTAATAATTAATAATTAATAATTAATTGCTTAGACAAAATTAATTACCTAATTTTATTCCCTAGTATTAATTATTTAATAATTGAAGTTTCGTCTAAGTTAAGCATTCTTTTTTCACTCTTGGTATACCAAATAATTAATAATTATTAATTAGGGTTTGCTGATTAAATCTGAAAGTATTGACAGGTAAAAGCTCAAGCCATTGTATGTGTTCTAGGGGTGCCAGATTTTTGCCTTCAATAGCTCAAAAATTAAGGATTTTGCCAGACAGTGGGGGAAAATTTGGGGGACAATTGTTCCAACTAAATCTTCTTTCATTAATTGATAATTGATAATGGATAATTGATAATTACCTCTGGTTAAAACCGTTACGGAATTGAATATCAGGAAATATTATTTCTTCACAGGAGTCGATTGGATATGGCTCCGAGACCTCGCCATCTCTCGACCGCTTTTTTCCCCTTAAAAGGGGAGACTTCAAGGCGCGAATTATTTAATTATTAATAATTAATAATTAATAATTCGGTAATCCACCATTTCTCCTGACTACTGACTACTGACTACTGACTACTGACTACTACCAACAGCAAAAAGACTAGTGAAGCGCAAACCCTAATTAAATAATTTAATTCAGAATTCAGCTTACTCTACCTCCTCTTTCAAGAGGAAAAAAGCGGTTGATATTCGGAGCGCACCCGTTGGATGGGATGGCGAGGTCTCGGAGCTGTCCGACCATCGACCAAGAGAAAAAATAATATTTCCTTACATTCAATCGTCTTAGTTTTAACCAGAGGTAATTATCCATTATCCATTAATGAACTATTCCCTATTAATGTAAATTCTGTATATGTCAAATAACCAAAATCTAGAAAGCTCAAATGGCAAAGTAAATAATTCACCAGAAAATGGTTTTAACTTTGCCTATTTAGACGAACAAACAAAACGTTCTATTCGTCGCACTTTACTCAAAGCAGTCGCCATTCCTGGTCATCAAATACCTTTCAGTTCCAGAGAAATGCCAATGTCCTATGGATGGGGTACGGGTGGCATTCAAGTTACAGCTTCAATCATTGGAAAAAAAGACATTTTAAAAGTAATTGACCAAGGAGCGGATGATACAACAAATGCTGTAAATATTCGTCGTTTTTTTGTGAAAGTTTGTGGAATAGAAACAACAGAAAAAACTACAGAAGCAACAATTATTCAAACCCGCCATCGGATTCCAGAAACTCCACTTCAGGAAGGTCAAATTATTGTTTATCAAGTGCCTATACCGGAACCATTGAGATGGTTAGAATCTTCTGAAATAGAAACTAGAAAAATGCACGCTTTAGAAGACTATGGAGCAATGTATGTAAAATTGTATGAGGATATTACGAGATTAGGAGATTTTGCTACTACCCATGATTATCCAGTAATGGTAAATGACCGTTATATAATGAGTCCGACTCCTATCCCACGATTTGATAATCCTAAAATGAATTATTTACCTGCTTTACAACTTTTTGGCGCGGGAAGGGAGAAGCGAATTTATGCAATACCTCCTTATACTCAGGTGAAAAGTTTAGATTTTGAAGACTATCCTTTTACTGTAGAAAAATGGGATAAAGCTTGTGAGTTTTGCGGTTCTACAGAAAGTTTTTTGGATGAAATTCTGATAGACGATCTAGGAAATAAAATGTGGGTCTGTTCTGATACAGATTATTGTCATCAACAGCAAGTAAAACTTGAAGAAGGAAGAAGTAAGAAGGAAGAAGGAAAAAGGAAAAAGTGGATGGGGGTAGTCTTTGACACGCCACTTCGTCTCTGATAACCCCAACCAATTTTCATTAATGGATAATGGATAATGGATAATTACCTCTGGTTAAAACAGTTCTTGATTGAATATAAGGAAATATTATTTCTTCTCTTGGTCGATGGTCGGACAGCTCCGAGACCTGGCCATCCCACCCAACGGGTGCGCTCCGAAGAGAGAACTCCGTTCCGCTGTCGCAAACGACCGCTTCCCCTTGAAAGAGGAGGTTAATAAAGCTGAATTATTTAATTAACAATTATTAATTATTAATTACTCAGTAAGCACCGTGTAGACGACGGGGTATTAAACCCAAAAGTCCAGATAAAAAAGAAGTATAAAAGCTAAATTATGGAACCATTATTAAATGTTGAAAAATTGAGTAAGTTTTATAGGAATATAAAAGCTTGTGACCGTGTTTCTTTCAATCTCTATCCTGCTCAAGTTTTAGGAATAGTAGGAGAATCAGGTTCAGGTAAATCTACTTTATTAAACGCTATTGGAGGATATATACCAATTGAAGGTGGAAATATCACTTATACTACCTCTAGCGGAGAGATATTAACACTACCAAAACTATCAGAAACTCGTCGCCGTTTATTAAGGCGAAATGAATGGGGGTTTGTTCAACAAAATCCTCGTGATGGTTTGCGAATGAATGTAACTGCCGGAGCAAATATTGGCGAACGTTTAATGAATATAGGAGTAAAAAATTATGGAAAAATTCGGGAAGAAGCAGCTTATTGGTTAAACCAAGTAGAAATAGATATTAATAGAATAGATGACTTACCAAAAATGTTTTCTGGAGGGATGCAACAACGTTTACAATTAGCTCGTGTTTTAGTTACAAAACCCAGGTTAATATTAATGGATGAACCTACTGGAGGTTTAGATGTTTCGGTACAAGCTCGTTTATTAGATTTAATTCGTTCTCTGGTGCGAACTCTCAGTTTAAGTGTAGTTTTAGTTACCCATGATTTAGGGGTAATTAGATTACTTGCTCACCGTTTATTAGTAATGAAAAATGGGCAAATTGTTGAGTCTGGTTTGACTGACCAAGTTTTAGATGACCCTCAACATTCTTATACTCAAAAATTAGTTAGTTCAACATTAATTCCATGAGTTATATCATGTCCGGTAGTATCAGTAAGGTAAGGAAGAAGGAAGAAGGAAGAAGGAAGAGGCAGGAAGGCTTAAAAGCAAGAAAAAAACTTTCATTTCCTGTATATATTCACGCTTTGGTTTACACAAACCTGCGCCAACGGACATAATATTAAGGCAGAAAGAGCGAAGAAAAAAAATTCTGACAAAAGTCAAAATTACATCTTTTTTTGTTCTGGTTTGTCTGATGTACATCTTTGCTTTTGCCTATTCCTGACTTCTACCAAAATTTGACTTTTACCTATTGCTATATTTGTTAAATTTTTTGAGTTTACCCAACCTACGGGAAACAAATTTTTTAGCATTAGTATATCACCTGACTTAGAGATGAAAAATTATTTATGACTACTCAAACCCTAATAACTAATCATCAGCTAGAAAATAGTGTGGTCGAAACTTCTTGACTACTCAAAGCACAAGCAAAGGAATTAGGAAAAAATTCTCATCCCTTTGTTTTTTCAGCAATAGGAATTATTAAATTATCTAACCTTTTTTGAATTGACCCAACCTCAGGGAAACAAACTTTTCAGCATCAGCATTTCACGGTACTCAAATATGAGAAATTATTTATGACTACTCAACTACTAACAGCAAATAATCAGCTAGAAAATACTTTCCTAGAAAACTCTTTATTATTAAAAGCAGAAGCTGTAGAAAAAAACTTTACTTTACACAACCAAGGTGGAGTAAAATTATCGGTCTTAAAAAATATTTATCTCAGTTTAACACCAGGAGAATGTATTGCTTTATCTGGTAAGTCTGGTTCGGGAAAATCTACATTTATGCGTTGCCTTTACGGTAACTATCGAATCGATAAAGGTTCGGTTTTAATCAAACATAAATCTACCTGGGTCGATCTTCCTAAACTAGCACCCCATCAAATATTAGAAGTACGAAAAAATACTATTGGTTATGTCAGTCAATTTTTACGAGTAATTCCTCGTGTGCCAGCTTTAGAAGTAGCAGCAGAGCCTTTATTAGAATTAGGAATTCAGGCAGAAGTAGCCTATCAAAAAGTGGCAGAATTATTTGAAATATTGAATTTACCAAAACGTCTTTGGCATCTTTCTCCTACTACTTTTTCTGGAGGTGAAAAACAACGAATTAATCTGGCTAGATGTCTAACAGTTGATTATCCAATTTTATTATTAGATGAACCAACATCAGCTCTAGATTCTGTCAATCGTCAAGTAGTAATTGAACTTTTAGAAAAACGCCTAGTTAATGGCTGTGGTTTAATCGGCATTTTCCATGATGAAGAAGTAAAACGAAGACTTTGTAACAGAGAAATTATGTTTGGAATTTAGCTAATATATGTCTCCATAAAAGAGTACGGACGTTGCATGGAACGTCCGTACAAAGTAAGGGGAAATAATTGATTATTTTATTTATGTAAGATAATTGATTTTATTTTAATTTTTGAAGATGTCTAATGAAACGTAAGCATTCAACTGTCAGCTATCAGCTATTGATTTTGAGCTTTATTAAACCCTATATTCAGGTAAGCATTCAGCTATCAGCCATCAGCTATCAGCTTTTTTTATTACCTTTAAAGGAGGAAAAAGTAATTGAGAGATTTCCAATAATTAGTTGAAAATGTATTCTGAAATTAAGCCGATGGTTGCTTGATTAATTAAAAAGCTGAGAGCTGACTGCTTATGGCTGTTTGCGCAGCATTCCGCAGGAAATGCTTACATATTAAGGAGTATTATTAAGCCAGAATCCAGTGATAATTAAATCTTACAAAAGCAGGTTATTTTGAGGTTAAAGTCTATATTCATTTAAACACTTCCTTCAGAGGAAAGTTTTATTGCGCTCGAACTAACAGCTAATAGCTGTTTGCGCAGCATTCCGCAGGAAATGCTTACAATGAAACTTAAACAATTTTCCAGACCAAATAGTGAATTTCATTTTTCATTGAAAAGTATCATTTTTTGACTATTAGGTAGTTTTTCTTAAAAACAACATCTAGAAAAAGAAAAAAATGAGAAGGTTGAAAGTTTTATATTTTATCGCAAAAGAAAGTTAGAGGTTATGGAACATTAGGAACTATAGAATATCAATAATTAACCTTAATTAACCTTCTGCTTTTTGCCATATTTTTACTTCTCTTCCCTCCCAGGAATTATATCATGTCCGTTGGTATAGTCCCGTGTAAATCTAATAGTGAATATCTACAGGAAATTTAGGTTTTTCTTGCTCAATAGTCTTCTTCCCTCTTTTCTCTTCCCTCTTCCCTCTTCCCTCTTCCTTCTTCCTTACCTTCGCTATACAATACCGATGCTACCGGACATGATATTAAAGAGAGTTAAAAATAAGCATTCAGCCATTAGCAGTCAGTTTTCCTCCTCCGGAGGAACTACGTTAACAGGAATTAGTAGTTTGAGGATTTGAGTAATATTGAGTCGTGAGCAAGTAGCTTATTTATTTGATACTTTTATTTAATTCTGTTAAATATTTCAACTTTGATTCCTCCTTCCAGGGCAATTAAGTTAATAGCTGATAGCTGATAGCTGACACCTGTTTGCGCAGCATTCCGTAGGAAATGCTTAAAGTTAAACTTCATAATCAATAGTAATTTTATCTGCCAAAATTGGCTTAATCAAAGTCTTGATAATTTCTTGATGATGGGCGTTTTTTGCATAAGCATCAAGAGCAGCTTTATCCTTAAATTGCACTACTAAACCATTTTGAAAACCTTGAGAAAGTTCCGAGAAATTATTCCCACAAGATAAATCAATTATTTCCGGAACTTTCCCTTTCATTCCTTTCAAAGCAGACATAACCGAGGCAATATTTTCTGCTGAAGTATCTGGATGCCACTTAAATAAAACTATATGTACTATCATATAAATCAATCTTTCAAAACTGCTCCTGTATTTTAACAGAAATTGAAGTTACTATGTAAGCATTCAGCCGTCAGCTATTGGCTATCAGCTATTAATTTTGGAGAAGGTAAAAGTAACCTTTGAAATTGAGAAAGAAGAAAAAGTTACTAGCAAAGTCCCCTTTCTCAACCTGAGAAGTAATTATTCATTACTCATTGCTGATAGCTGACTGCTAATAGCTGAATGCTTACGTTACTATAGAGAAACTAAAAATTCCAATTGGTTAATTTAAGATTAACAGTTGATTAAATAAATATGAACGAACAAATTTACACAAACTATCGCCTACAGTTACCAGACCAAGAAACTATTGGTACTCTAATAGTTCGTGATGGAAAAATAGCCGAAATTCAGCCAGGAATTGTTAATATTGGTCAAGATGGTCAAGGAGAATATTTAATGCCTGGATTAATAGAACTTCATACAGATAACCTAGAAAAATGTATGTCTCCTCGTCCTGCTGTAAAATGGCCTTTAGCAGCAGCAGTATCTTACCACGACCGAGACTTAATTACTTCTGGAATTACAACAGTTTGTGACGCGATCGCCATTGGAGATATTAAACCTAATTCTGTTCGAGTTAAGCGTTTTGGTGAAATGATTGAAGCTATTTTTGAGGGGCAAAAAACAGGTAGACTTCTAACAGACCATCGGCTACATTTACGTTGTGAAATTTCCTTTGAAGATATATTTACTGCTGCGGAAAAATATGCAAATAATCCGTTTCTTTCTCTTATGTCTTTGATGGATCATACTCCTGGTCAAAGACAATTTGTGAGTGTGGAAAAATATAAAGAATATTACATGGGTAAGTATGGAATTAGCGAAGCAGAAATGAATAAATTTATTGCCCATCGTCAGGAAACTCAACAACAATATGCTCCTAAAAATCGTCAAGCATTAGTTGAATTAGCAACACAAAATGGAATTTCTCTAGCTTCTCACGATGATGCAACAATAAGTCATGTGCAAGAAGCTTTAGAGAATGGGGCAGTTTTAGCAGAATTTCCAACTACTCTAGAAGCGGCAAAAGAAGCTCATAATTCTGGATTACAAGTATTGATGGGAGCGCCGAATTTAGTATTAGGAGGTTCCCATTCTGGAAATGTATCTGCAATGGAATTGGTAGAGCAAAATTTAGTAGATGTAATTTCTTCCGATTATGTACCTCGGAGTTTATTACAATCTATTTTTATTATTAGTCATAAAATTGCTAAACCTTTATATGAAGTGATGAAGTTAGTGACAATTAATCCAGCTAAAACTATTAATTTATCTCACGATAGAGGAAGTTTAGAAGTGGGCAAACGTGCGGATTTAATTACAGTGCATGATGATGGTATAGTTCCCCATTTAACTTCAGCGATTATTAATGGTCGTCGTGTTGCTTAAACTGTTTATTTTACAGAAGGGAGGATTTTTTTAAGTCTTAATTTAAGGAGATTTTGCTAAAATTAAATGTCAAATCAATCAAGTATTTTAGGTCGTGTTGCTTAAACTGTTTATTTTACAGAAGGGAGGATTTTTTTAAGTCTTAATTTAAGGAAATTTTGCTAAAATTAAATGTCAAATCAATCAAGTATTTTAGGCTGTAAAAATTTGTGGAATAATTCCCATCAACAAAATTTCAAAACTTAGTATAAAGGTTACTATAGTAAATTTATACCCTAGTAAAAAAATATAGTTAATGGTTAAAATAGCACTCATTTCACTGAAATAGATAACTACAAAAAAACACCATCAAATAACGGCACAATTTCATTTACTAAAATCATTCAAGTCAACAGTAAATCTGTTTAATTCACTCCTAATAACTAATTATTTTTCATAGTTCCTGAATACACAATGAAAATGAAACCAGATATAAAAACAATCATTCAAATTCTTTCCTCAAAAGGTCATATTCAATATAATCAAGAATCTATTAGTCAACTAGAACACGCTCTCCAATGTGCTACTTTAGCAGAAACAGCAAAAGCCAATAATGAACTAATTGTGGCTTGCTTATTTCACGACTTAGGACATCTAATTCACGACTTAGGAGAAGATGCTGCAAACAAAGGTATTAACGACCATCATGAATATCGTAGTATCAAATATTTAAAACATTTATTTGGAGAAGCTGTAACAGAACCAATTCGCCTTCATGTTGAAGCAAAACGTTATCTTTGTGCAACAAAACCTAACTATTTTTCAAGTTTATCACCAGCTTCTCAACAAAGTTTAGAATTACAAGGAGGAATATTTTCTTCTGATGCTGCTGCTCAATTTATTCATCAACCCTATGCAAAAGATGCAGTAAAACTAAGAATTTGGGATGACCAAGCTAAAGTTGTTGGTTTTAAAACTCCAGATTTAAAACACTTTACTCAGATAATTAATCAAACTATAGATAATTTAGCAATATAGTGTTTCTCAAGTTACTGAGGTACAGTTTTTTTCTTCTTTTCTACTCCCTACTCCCTAAAAATTACAAACTTTTTACCGAAAAATTGTGGTTTAAAGCCTCCCCTTTTAAGGGGATAATAAAGAAAAATTTTCATCTCTTTGTCAATCCTCTTCTTTTCAAGGAGAGGCAATTGTTAATTATTAATTGTTGAACCTTGATATAAGTCAATAACTAAATTTATTAACAGGTAGTAAATCGGGAAAAAATCAATGATAGTTTTCACCTATATTTTCCTAGATTAATTGTTAAAAATAAAGTTTATCAATACAGGGTGCATCTCATATTTGCAAAAATACTTTTTTCCTATATATTCCCTATTCCCTATTTCCTTTTGCCAGATAAGCTGTTGCCTAAAAGCGATAAATTTTTGGCTTTATTCAAAATTGAGATGCACCCTCAATACAATTAACGATGACTGATTTATGCTCAATCAACCACCTTTAATAATAAGATAATTAAAATAGAGCTTGGATTTTTAGGGAAAAAGGAAATTTTAGGGAAAAAGGAAAAGAAAAAGGGAAATATTAAAACAATAAAATTCTGATATAAATCATTCCCGATCGCTATATTTAGCTTTGATAGTCCTGCAACCTTAATGGTATGTTGAGACAAGTAACACTTAAAACGGGAGCAAGATGCTCCCACTGAATATACCATGACAATGCACCACTATCTTTTACTACTAAAAACACCCTAAATATTTATAGTAAAAATTTATAAAAACGGTATAACAAATTAATTATGAGTATAAAAAAACCGATGAATAATTTCCCAAAAATCACTCATGTTATTTATGACTTAGACGGTTTACTTCTAGATACAGAATCAATTCATGCTCAGGTAAATTTAGAAGTTACCAGTCGTTATGGCAAAATCTTCGACAAACAAACTAAGTGCAAAATTACTGGTAGAAAATCAATTGATTCTGCCAAAGCAATAGTAGAATTATTAGAACTACCCGTCACTCCCGAAGATTATCTTCAACAAAGAAATACCCTCACATATCAACGCTTTCCTGAAGCAAAACCAATGCCAGGTGCAGTTCATCTTACCCAACATTTATATCAAAATAAAATACCTCAAGCTGTAGCTACAAGTTCTTCCAGGGAACCATTTAATTTAAAAACAAAAAATCATCAAGAATGGTTCCAATTATTTAATCATATTATTGTAGGAGATGACCCTAATCTTAAACATGGAAAACCAGCACCAGATATTTTCTTAATAGCTGCCAAAAGATTAGATGTTTCTCCCCAAAATTGTTTAGTATTTGAAGACTCTTTAGCAGGAATGGAAGCTGCCTTAGCAGCAGGAATGTCCGTAGTAGTTGTACCCGATCCTGATATGGATAAAACCTTATTTTATTCCGCTCATCAAATTCTTAATTCCTTAACAGAATTTCAACCCCAATTATGGCAACTACCACCATTCTTTTGAAGAAGGAAGAAGGAAGAAGGAAGAAGGAAGAAGGAAGAAGAAAGAAGGAAGAGGGAAGAAGAAAAAAGGCTTTAGTTATCTAGGAGAGAAGCAAGAAGGAAGAAGAAAAAAGGCTTTAGTTATCTAGGAGAGAAGCAAGAAGGAAGAAGAAAAAAGGCTTTAGTTATCTAGGAGAGAAGCAAGAGGGAAGAAGAAAAAAGGCTTTAGTTATCTAGGAGAGAAGCAAGAAGGAAGAAGGGAAAAGTAGATAAAACCCAAAAAACTTGTAGACACCGTGTAGAAGTTGAGGTATTAAATCCATAAAGGAAAAGATAACAATATATTATCGTTACCTGCGGTGTCCACAATTGATTAGAGTTTAACTAACCATCAGCATTTTCCGTACCGGAATGCTCCGCAAATAGCATTTCTAGACCGAAACACTTTTTAATTCTCTATTTGTAAGATAGAAAAATTAACCTAAAACCTAAAACATACAACCCTCTTCAAAACCATATATTTTTGAAAAAGTTATAGTATATCTCAAAATTGACACTTTCACTGTTAAATATCGGGACTATAACGGGAGTCCTCTTTCAACATTTATGATAGTTTTTTATTTATACGAACCCACTAAATAATTATGATATTTACTCAACCTATTCCTTTAATTCGCTCCAAATTCGGCTTTACTCTCCTAATTACGGCAGCTTTCATTCTTTTACAACAACCACTTAATGCTCAATCTGAAAATTCCGCAGAGCAAGAAATTCCGATTCAAGTTCCACCAGAAAACTCCACAGACCCAGAAAACCTTCCTTCTTCTCCAATTCCAATACAACCCACACAACCCGAAAATGTTCGTCCTTTAAATGAACAAAATAGTCTTCTCAGTCTTCAGGGAGGACAACGTTTAATGACCGAAGCTGATAATGCCATTGCCTCAGAGAATTATGATTTAGCTAGTCAAAAACTTCAAGAAGCTCGTCAAATATTTAATCAACTTTCTAATTTCTATAGTCAATTAGCTGCTAGTTTTTCTGGTATAGATAATCGTCTGGCAGATGACCAACGTACCAAAGCATTGGACACTGCTCAAATGAGAGACCAGGCCACTTATCAATTAGCTTTAGTCCACCGGGCGCAAAACCAACCTGAATTAGCAGTACCATTACTTGTTCAAATTATCAGTTCTCAGCAACCTACTCGGGATCTAGGAAAAAAAGCCTACCAACAATTACTAGAATTAGGATTTGTTGATATTCCCTATCCTAGATCCTCTGGAGAGGACCAACCTCCTAACTCATCCCAGTCTCGTGACATTCCCAGCGCTGACCTCTAATGCGATAAGTGTAGTTAAAAATCAACATACAAGCAATTCTACTACAAAAAAAATAAGTCCGGTAATTGCTGATTTTACCGGGGGTTGACCGGATCAAATCAACTTGGGGGAGTCCATGTATCCCGACTCTAAATCGTAGATTATGGAGCGGGACTTATCGTTCCCCCAAACCCCCTCGAATAGTTAATTTTAATTATGTAGAATAACAGTAACTTTACAGAGGAAGAACAATGAATCTAGAAGAAGTTGAATTAATGATTAAAGCTGAGTTGCCAGATGCTCAAGTACAAGTCCAAGATTTAACCGGAGGTGGCGACCACTTACAAGCTACTGTTGTTTCGTCTCAGTTTGAAGGAAAAACTCGAGTTAAACAACATCAAATGGTTTATGCTGCTGTACAAGAACCTATGGCTTCTGAAGCTATCCATGCTTTGGCTCTAAAAACTTATACTCCTCAAGAGTGGGAAGCTGCGGGACAAACTTCTTAATTTTTGCTTTTGAGTTACAAGGCAGACAGGATTATTTGGTTATATTAGCCATAATTGATTAACTCTGATAATTTGCCCCAATATATCAGGCAAATTAATAGTATCTATAAATCAAACAGCACTCGGCTATTTAGTTAAGGATATCAGCCATTATGTTGGTATTACCTCAATGCTGAATGCTTTGATGACCATCTACCTATTTGAGGAAATAGTTATGACTCTAGCTCCAGAATTGAAAGCAAAAATTGATGACTTAGTTACTCAGAATAAAATTATGGTTTTTATGAAGGGTACTAAAATGATGCCTCAGTGTGGTTTCTCTAACAATGTTGTACAAATATTGAATATTTTAGGAGCTACCTATGAAACTTTTGATGTGTTAGAAGATCCAGAAATTCGTCAAGGAATTAAGGAATATTCTAACTGGCCAACAATTCCCCAGGTTTACATTAGTGGCGAATTTATCGGTGGCTCTGATGTGATAATTGAAATGTTCAATAAGAATAAAGAAGAACTAGAGCAAAAGGTAACAGTTGCTTTAGCCTCTTAGAGAATCTGCTTTTGTCAATCTGAAACTATTAAAAAAAAGAATGAAGGGCGTTATTCAAGACCCTTCATTTTTAGATTCCAACTACTGTAATTTAGTAATAATCTATTTCAGTTTCAGTTTGTAATGCTGGCATTTCAAAATTTGAAGGGTCGTATATGTAGCGAGTTGTTTCTTCCTCCAATCTATTGATTAAAAATGGTTCGATCGCTTTGGAGATTCTTAAAGATGCTAGGTAGCCATCTAAATATATACGCATCTCCTCATAGCGGTAACCACGGTTCCACATTTCGACGAGGGCGTCAGTGAGTTTTTGATAGTGGCGAATTGTTAGAGCGTCGGTTAACATGACCTTTTTATTCTCAGAATTAATGGTTATATTTTCAGTTAAAACCTAGTCTTTAGGTTAATGTAATTTTATTTTTAATGCAACTAAAGAGTGTTTGTTTTTAGATTAGTGTTAATTAACTATAAAGTTGGTATTACACATTACAGGAACACTTATAGCTGAACATTTTTTTGACTATTCTTTATTGCTACTTTTATTTTAAAACAATTTCCTCAACCCTCTCAACTCTCTAGTAGACTGATAAATCTATTGATTACCAGTCCATCTTATTTCTACAATAGATTTATTGTACTTTCCGGTAATTTTCAAAAGAAATTCAAAAATCTTGAGTTGGGAAAAAGATAAAATATGTGATATAGTGAAATTTTGAATACACTACACCACTTTGATTTTGGTTGTGCAAAATATCAGGAATTAAGGAAAATTTTCCCTGGAACACAGTTGATATAGACTAGATTTTGATAGCTGTAAGGCCAATAATTAATTGACTATTGATTAATCGCACATTGAGTAAGAAGTAAGAAGGAAGAAGCAGTAATCAACCTAGAAAAATTGGCGTTCCTGAAGTGCGTGTATCATATTAGTTTTAATTACTTAGGAGTCAACCAACCCCCGTCCCCTCCCAGGAGGGGTTAGGGGTGGGTCAGGAGGGAAGGGAGAAAGCTTTTTACTCGCCCTCTCAGTCTGGACATGATATCAGACCTCAAATCAGCAACGCCGAAAAATTAAGTAGGAGATTTCCATGAAAGGAAGTAAGAGTAGATGAATTTTGATTCAACTATACAGATGGGAAGTCGATCAAAAATAATATAACAGGGAACTCTTAACAGGGAACAGTGGGAAAAACATTGCTTATATCATGTCCGGATAAGAGCGTGATAAAAAAATTTTCTCCTTCTCCTGCTGTTTCTTATTCTTTCTTCTCTCCTGACTCAGTCCTTCCCCTCCACCGGAGGGGTTAGGGGTGGGTTGACTCCTGAGGGCTCTGTCATTTATTTATAACTGTTCAACCGGACATGATATTAGTCTAAGATTCATCATCAGCATAAGTCCTAACCACTCTGGCTATAACTATTACTTTTGCAGAGGAAATATCTAAGCAGTGACCTATGTTACAAAACTCTTACTAGACTTTATGTTAACTTAGTAGTAGCCAATTATAGGGAAAGCCAGTAGGAATTAAGTGGGAGCTGCTTGTATTCTAATTGTAGAAGGAAATCCGCGTTTGCGATCGCTGCTTGGTTGGCATTTGCAGCAAACAAACCACTCGGTATATCAGTCAGCGAATATTCATCATGCCAAGCAATTAATAAATAGTCATTGCCCAAATCTAGTAATTATGGAAGCTGACCTACCGGATGGAAATAGTCTCGAATTTTGTCAGTGGGTTCAGCAACAGCAAAATTCCTTAATTTTTATGCTATCCTCGCAAAAAACTGAAGCAGATATTGTCGCAGGATTAAAATCTGGAGCAGATGACTACCTCACCAAACCTTTTGGTATGCAAGAATTTATGGCCAGAGTAGAAGCACTACTACGTCGCCAGAGGAGTATTAGTTGTAGTCCACCTATAAGTCTAGATTATGGTGACTTAATTATTGATTTAGTACATCGTAGAGTTAAATTGAACGGCAGTTTAATTGATTTAACTCCACAAGAATTTAGTCTCCTTTATGTCTTAGCTCAATCAGGGGGAATACCCCTAACTCGCTCACAATTACTACACAGAGCATGGCCAGACTCTATAGATAATCCTCGTACCATAGACACCCATGTACTATCTCTGCGAAAAAAAATCGAAATTGACCCTCGCCAACCTAGTCTAATTCAGACAGTTAGGAATGTAGGATATAGGTTCAATCGAGAAATCTTAACTATAAATACATGGCAGCAGAATTATCACAGCTACAGACAACCTCAAAAAGTTGCACCTGTCTAATACTAAACTAGCTCCATTCTTCAGCTTCTTGTCTTTTTAACTGAATAATACTATGGCGTAAATTAACCCAATCAACTTTACTACTAGGAGAGTCTTCAATTAATTCTCCTTGCTCTAAATGTAACAATTGTGTACAAAACTGTTGAGCTAAATCTATTTGATGGTTAACCATAATAACCGTTACCCCACTCTCTGTTAATGTTTTCAACACTTCTATAACTCGATCTGCTGTACCAACATCTAGAGGTGAGGTCGGTTCATCCAATAATAGAATTTTAGGTTGAATTACAGCACCACGAGCGATCGCTACTAACTGTTTTTGCCCCACTGAAAGTTGTAATTCTGACCTGGATAACCAATTTTCAGGAATGTGTAACTGCTCTATCCAATATTTGCATCTTTGCTGAATTTCAGGTGGCCTTATTCCTCTGAGTTTTAAAGGATAAGCGATCGCTTCTGCTGCAGACATTCCTAAAAGTTTTGATTCCTGTAAAACCATTGTCACTTGTTGTCGTAGTTGAGTAACAGGAATCTTGCTATAGTCCTGGTTATCTAAATATATAGAACCAGAAGTGGGGGAATTTAGTCGATTTAATAATCGCAATAGAGATGTTTTACCTGCTCCGGAAGTACCTACTATAGCAACTCTAGCGCCTTTTTCTACAGCAAGAGAAATATCTTTCAGTAAATACTGAGAGCTAACTGGAGCGGTCAAACTTACTCGGTCTAAACATAGTTGACCCTGCTGCTGTCCCATTTTTTATCTTTTTCTTCATAAGTTTAATACCCCACACTGATAGGGTGTTAACGAAGTCAGAAGTCAGAAGTTAACCCACCCCTCGCCCCTCCCAGGAGGGGAAGTAGGGGTTTTGAGCAACTCTCCAGAAATATTTCGCCTTAAAGGGGGTTGCACGACCCAATTATTTTGAGAAAGATACCTAGAAATAAAAATTCGGTTCTTCCCTCTTCCTTCTTCCTTCTTCCATGTAGAATACTATCTCCATGGACTTTTTCAGTCCTTGGGTTCTTCCCTCTTCCCTCTTCCCTCTTCCTTCTTCCTTCTTCCCTCTTCCTTCTTCAAGAAGAAATAGCGATCGCGTTAGAAATAGTCCAAGCATCTACTAATAGTAACAATATCGTACAACCGAATAAAATCAAATACATCCAAGGCTGTGATAAGGGACATACATCAGTTGTATCTATACCTGTCTTGGCCTCAACTATTCTAACCAACTTGGCAAAACCCACTATTCGCATGGGCAACAAATAACCCTTTTCAGAATTACTGACAAAGTAATATACTAGACCGCCCTGACCTGTAGTCCGAGGTTTGAGAGCTTTTATTTCTGTCCAAGGCAAATACCAACCTTTGCGAAACAGGTCTGGCACCCAGACTGGATAAGATACCTTAATTCCCTCATCATCAATAATTACTCGTTCTGTTAAAGCTGCATATAATGCTACTGCTCCTAGCGCTAGTCCCACTCCTAAAATCATAGGAGGTAGCGGCGAATTTGTGGCTTGAGAGAGAAAAGGTAGAGGTATAGTCAATGCCACATACAAACTTAAAAGAGTTATTTTAATCAGAGGAGAAATTCTAAATATAAAAGTTTCTGAATCTTGATTTTGAGACATTTGTTATTACTAAATCTTACTAAATATATTTAGTTTAAAAGGTTGATTATTTGTCCATTAAAAACTTTAGAGGAAACAGGTATAAACCCATTCCCTCTTTAACATCCCCATTGAATACAAGAACACAAAATTCCTGCATTGTTTAGGAGTATTAATTATCTAGGATGTCAACTTTTTTATGATGGAATAATTATCACTCAGTTGGTATATCCTCGACACTATTGACATACTCCCGCCGCCCGTGCTTGAGCGACAACGCGAGATTCTTCAACTCGCACGCGGAGTTGCAGTTTATACAGAGGTGATGTCCTCCCCCTGTCTCCCTCAGTATACCATGTTCTGGCTCTCCCATACGGCGCTGTAATCAATAGATAAAGCGCGGGACTTCCCGCCAGGAAAGTTAAATTCAATTAATCTACTGCACTCAAAACTGCTGCTGGTTTTGAAGGGGTTTTCCGTCTTTGAGGTAAAGTAAATAACTTTGCTGTAGTATTTTCAGTCTGAGATATAGAAGAATAAGGACCTTCATTTATTTGGAGGCGATCGCATGGTACTGTATCAGATAATATAGAACTTGCCATCATACCTGTATGAATTTCCATAGAAGCGCCCATAACAGATTCAAAAACTAAACGCTGTCCTGGAAATACAACCCTCTCAAAATACCAATTTGGTATATTACTAATTCTCGCAATTTGGATTTGACTTGTTGCATTAACGTAGCAGCAAAGAATTTGATTTGAACTGTTAGATGGTAAGGGATCAAGAATTTGTGTCATAGTCTATTGAAAAGTTTTTACTTTAAACAAGTTTTAGTTATATCTACAAGTTAACATCAACCGATCCCAATCAGTTGTAATCTTGAATACTGACTAACAATATTAGCATCACATGGCCCATCTAAATCTGAATAAAATCTTAAGATTATTCCAAATTTTCAGCTTTTTGTTTGATTGAAGCTTCTTATACATGGGAATGAATGTAGCTCTGTATAGTCGGGTATCGGTTTTAGGGAAATTAGGTGATGATTTGCACCCTTGAATTTTTGTATTAAAACTTACATTATTATAAATTTCATACTTAAAATCAGCAACACCTATATTTTACGATTATTAAGATTGTGTATCAAAATTTTAAGAAAATAAATACTAAAATTAAATAAGTCCACCATCTTTGTGATCTTTCTTCAAAAAAATACTTACAAAAAGTTATATATGTGATAATAGAAATTGATTATGGAAAATAAAGTTCTTTACGTTCGTCTTCCTTGTAATCCCATTTTTCCCATCGGAGTTGTTTATCTAGCAGATCATGTCCACAAGTACTTACCAGAAGTAGAACAACGAATATTTGACCTTGGGACAGTACCTCCTTTGGACTATAAAACAGCTCTAAATAATTGTATTGATGAATTTAAGCCAAATCTATTAGTCTTTTCCTGGCGAGATATTCAGATATATGCACCTGTAGGAGGTCGTGGAGGAAACCCTCTGCAAAATGCTTTCGAGTTTTACTATGCGAAAAACCCTCTGATTAAATTTAGAGGTGCAATAGGAGGTTTGCGGTTAGCTGTTTCCTATTATACAGAACTCTGGCGCAATATAGGATTAATAAAACAGGGTCTCAAGAGGGCGAGAAATTATCGACCTGAAACTCGTGCAGTAGTCGGTGGTGGAGCGGTAAGTGTATTTTACGAACAATTGGGTCGTAGTCTACCCACTGGTACTATTGTATCTGTGGGAGAAGGAGAGGTATTGTTAGAAAGACTGCTTCGAGAAGAAGATTTTAAGGATCAACGATGCTATGTAGTAGGAGAAACATCACCACGCGATCGCTTAATTCACGAAAAACCTGCTCCTGTTGAAAAAACTGCCTGCAACTACGACTATATTAATAGTATCTGGCCAGAATTTGTATATTACTTACAAGACCAAGATTTCTATATAGGTGTACAAACTAAACGTGGTTGTCCTCATAATTGTTGTTACTGCGTTTATACAGTTATTGAGGGTAAACAAGTCCGCATCAACCCTGCGGATGAAGTGGTTGCAGAAATGAAGCAACTATATGAGCGCGGTATTCGTAATTTTTGGTTTACTGATGCTCAGTTTATTCCTGCTCGTAAGTTTATGGATGATGCAGTTGAATTATTGCAAAAAATCCTTGATGCAGGTATGGATGATATTAATTGGGCAGCATATATTCGTGCTGATAACCTCACTCCCGAGTTGTGTGACCTCATGGCAAAGACTGGGATGAATTATTTTGAAATTGGGATTACCAGTGGTTCCCAGGAACTCGTCCGCAAAATGCGAATGGGTTATAACTTGCGGGTAGTATTGGAAAATTGTCGAGATTTAAAAGCTGCTGGTTTTAATGATTTAGTTTCGGTTAATTATTCATTTAATGTAATAGATGAAACCTATGAAACGATTCGACAAACTATTGCTTATCATCGAGAATTAGAGAAAATTTTTGGAGCAGAAAAAGTAGAACCTGCTATCTTTTTTATTGGGTTACAACCTCATACTCATTTAGAAGATTATGCCCTGAAAAATGAAGTTCTGAAACCAGGATATGACCCCATGAGTTTAATGCCTTGGACTGCCAGAAAGTTATTATGGAACCCAGAACCTTTAGGTGCTTTTTTCGGAGAAGTTTGTTTAGAAGCTTGGCAAAGAAATTCTAATGATTTTGGTCGTGAAGTAATGAATATTTTAGAAGAAAAATTAGGTCGTGCTGAATTGGAAGAAGCTTTAAGTGCGCCTCTAGTATCTTCTGAGAAAAAACAGTTAGTAAAAGCAAGTTAATATGTAAGCAGTCAGCTATCAGCTATCAGCTATCAGCTATGAGTTATTAATTCATTATCTTGGGAGAAGGAATTAGTATTCAAGGAGAATGAAAAATTATGTTTGTGCAGCATTCCGCAGGAAATGAAATAGTACTTTCAGCTAACCTTGGTCATTGCTTAATTCTTTCTTTCCAATGCTGATAGCTGTTTGCACAGATTCCGCAGGAAATGCTGGCGTTAATAATTAGGGTGCGTTATTAGCGCACCTTTTTGTATTAATAAATTTCATCTAAACCTGTAACTATAATTTCATCAAGAATATAATATTCATTATTTATACTGAGCCTTTAATTCTTCACTTATTTAGATACTTGAGACTCTAATTTTTAGTTTTACAAATTATGCTTGAGTAAATCAATTAGCTTTTCTAAATCCTTACCTTTGTAGTGTTTTGAAAGTTGAATAGCTGCTTCTTATGGGTTATCATCCTAAAATTAATAATGTTTGACATCTCATTAATTTTCTGGAAATTTTGACTTTCTATAAATGTATTACTCAGGATTTACGCAGAGACTCTACATAAAGAGAGGGCGTTAGCGGAGCTTGGCATTAGCCAATGCCATTCGCCCCTACATATAGCGTTTTAAAGTTTGATTTGGGTAAGTCCTGTTACTATTAATATCTTGATAACTTTCACCTATTAACTGCCGATAAATTTCCTAAACTTCAGTTACTTTTAAAAGATTGTCAAGTTTTGTCAGCTCGAAATAGCAATAAAATTTCTTCTCATAATAGTCTAATCACTAATCAAATAATCTGAATTATTTCAACTTAAGAATCAAACATTTACTATCTAGTTTTAATAAAAATTTGATTAAAATAATATGTTCCTTCAGAATTTTGAGCAATACCAATACCACTTAAATTATAGTCACCTACCATATTTTTATGATGACCAGGACTACCTATCCAACCTTCAACAGCTTGTTCTCCAGGATTATTATAACCAAAATTATTAGCTAGATTTTCTGCAGCACTTTTGTAAATAATTTTTTGACTAATTACTTGTACTCTTTCCTTAAAACCATCATGGCTAAAAGTTGCTTGTCCACTAGCCATTTGTTGAGCATGAATTCTAGATTGTTGAGCAATAGTATTATTCCACTGGAGAGGTGGTAAGTTTTGAGATTTTCGATATTGATTTATTTGGGCAAATACAGATTTTTCCAACTGATTAATATTTGGTGAAACTGCTAAATTTGGTCTAGAGATAGGAGTTTGTCTGGAATTTTGAATTTCTGGCATTTCTGGCAAATTTTTAATGACTTGTTGATAATTACAACTACCCAACAATATTGCTAGACTCCAGAAAATTTGTTTTAAATATTTATGATTCATTCGTTAATCTACTCTCTGCTATGTGCAACTTCTTTAAACTCCACTTTCTTTTATTAATTCTACGGCTACATTTGCCACATTAATAACTTGTTCTAAAGTAGTAAAGTAGGAATTTAATGCATTCTTAGGACAACCTAAAATGGTGCTGGGTATATTCTCTTAAAAGTTGTTCTACTTTTACCCAATCTTGATGAGAAGTAAGTTCAGATAGAGCTGGAAACTGAGTTTTTGGTAGCTATGGTTAATAAAAGGTCTGATTCTCCTGAAAGTTCGAGTTTGAGATTTATTCCTATTGCTTTGTAGAGTTTAGCCATGTATTTATAGTCTATTAGTTTTTTAATCACTAAAAAGCTAATACTGATAACAACAAAGCTAATGGTCAGTATTTTATTGATTTTTGGAAAAACTATTTCTTTTTTGATCTCATCGACTTTTGGAGCAACCTCACTATAAGAAAAATCTTTGACAAGTTTGCATTTGAATGTTCTTCAACAGAGCATTCAAATGCATCGCATTTAGATCCTTTTTTATCTTGTTTAAGAGCAAAGAAATGATGGCTACATGAACAACAACTTCGCTGACTTCTGGTAGTCTTTACTCAGCTCGCGTGGGTGTACCTCACCAAAGTGCAACCCGCAAAAAGGAATACCTGGTACGGGAACAAGATGCTCCCACTGTTCTTATCACAAAAATAATGGCAATGCACCACCATTACAATGCACTACCATCCAAATTACAGCAAATTCCAAGTATATGAAGTACAGATATTAATAATTAAATCTTCCCAGTCCGAGCATCTTGCTCGCGAGGAAGCATCTTGCTCGCGTGATTGTACCTCACCAAACTGAAATCCTCTGTAATTACCCCTCCAAAAACTTAGCCACTGTCTGTACATCCTTATCCCCACGTCCAGAACAGTTGAACACAATACGGGGACTACCGCTTAACTGTGGACAGAGAGTTTCCAAATAAGCGATCGCATGAGCAGTTTCTAGTGCTGGAATAATACCCTCCAACTGAGACAAACGTTGAAAAGCAGCTACTGCCTCATTATCAGTCACACTATAATATTCAGCTCTACCGCTATCCTTCAAAAAACTATGTTCGGGTCCAACACCAGGATAATCTAAACCTGCACTAATAGAATGAGGTTCAATTATCTGACCTTCGTGATCCTGTAATAAATAACTCATAGCTCCATGCAACACACCAACACGACCAAGAGTCAGAGTAGCAGCGTGTTTATTAGTCTCAACTCCCTCACCACCAGCTTCTACACCGATCATTCGGACTGACGACTCATTCATAAATTCATGGAATAAACCCATTGCATTAGAACCACCACCAACACAAGCAATCAAAATGTCAGGCAAACCGCCCCACTTTTCCAAACATTGAGCGCGGGTTTCTTGACCGATAACAGCATGAAAGTCTCGTACCATCATCGGGTATGGGTGAGGTCCTGCAACGGAACCGAGAATATAGTGGGTAGTCTCGACGTTTGTTACCCAGTCTCGAATAGCTTCTGATGTTGCATCTTTCAGGGTGCCGGTGCCAGCTTCCACAGGTCGTACCTCCGCTCCCATTAGTCGCATTCTGAATACATTGAGAGATTGACGTTCCATATCGTGAACGCCCATATAAATGATACATTCCAATCCAAACCGAGCGCAAACTGTGGCAGTGGCAACACCATGTTGACCAGCACCTGTTTCGGCAATGACACGTTTTTTACCCATTTTCAGAGCTAATAGAGCTTGAGCTAAAGCATTGTTGATTTTGTGGGCGCCAGTGTGGTTGAGGTCTTCCCGTTTGAGGTAAATTTGTGGACCAGTGCCATCAGGTCTGGCATAATGAGTTGTGAGACGTTCGGCAAAATAAAGAGGACTAGGACGACCTACATAGTCTCGCAGAAGTTGTTGGAGTTCTTTTTGGAAAGCGGGTTCTTGACTGTATTTTTTGTAGGCCGCTTCTAGTTCAAATAGGGCTGGCATTAATGTTTCAGGGACATATTTACCGCCAAACTGGCCAAATCTGCCGAGGGTATCTGGTTGTTGAGTTGAAGTAGGGTTTAAGGGTGTAGTAGTCACTAATTTTTTCTCAAAAATACAATATTTTTCATTATATATAGGCTTTTTGTTCAACAATTAATAATTAATAATTAATAATTACCTCTCCTTGAAAACGGATAGGATTGACTAAAAGGAAAATTTGGCGTTGCTGATTCTGGGTATGATGCAAGCCCCCCTAACCCCCCAATTTTGGGGGGAATAAAACTCTAAAAGTCCCCCTTAATCCCCCTCCCGTCCCCCTTGGAAAGGGGGAAGCCAGATGTTGCTTCGCTTTTTGTTGAATGGGGGATGCGCGGGGGCTTGACCAGAACCAAACAATCGCGCATTCATACTTCAATTCAGCAACGCCGAAAATTTTTTATTTTTTCTCTTTTAAAGGAGAGGCTTTAAACCTTAATTATTCAGTAAAAAGGGAATTAGGGAGAGGGAAAAGGTCTGATAGTTTCAGATTTTCGATCTATTTTTTGATTTTTTATTAATGATATAGGATTGCTATATAGAGGTTGATTGAAAATTATAAAAAGTGCAACTTAAATGTATATAAATTCTTGTATTTGTATCGATCGACTTTTTTGATAAAATTTTAACTTTTATTGGGAGATATCAAGCAAATATAACTTTTGTAAAATATTGTTATAAAGATCATCTAACATTTTTAAAACAGTCCAAAATAATTAATATAAGTTTCTTGTCTTTATGTATTTAAAACTTACAGAGAAGAGAAACGCATCTAAAGTTTTAGATGAAAACATCAAGGAAATTTTAAGATAAAATTATGAAAATTGAAGAATTTTTGGCACGTTATGCCTCCGGAGAAAGAAATTTTCGGGATATTGATTTATTTCGATCTGAGCTTAGTAATGTGAATTTAGCTGGTGCGAGTTTGTTTCGTGCTAACTTATTCCGGGCTAATCTATTTAGAGCAAATTTAATTGGCGCTAATCTGTACAATGCTACTTTGATTGGTGCTAATTTGTATTGTGCGAATCTGAGTGGGGCGAATCTGAGTGGAGCTAACCTGACTCGTGCAGATTTGAGTGGGGCAGATTTAAGTGGGGCAGATTTGAGTGCTGCTGACTTGAGTGGGGCAATTTTGAGTTATGCTAATCTCAGTTATGCTGATATGAGTCGCGCTAATTTACAGAAAGCAATTTTAATTGATACAAATTTGAGTCATGCTAATTTAAGTGGTGCCGACCTCAAGAATACCCAGATGAATGGGGTTGAGGTGAAGGAGACTCGATTTTCTCTTGGTATTGGACTATCTGCACAGATGAAGAGAGAGCTGAAACAGCAAGGTGCAATTATTGAAGATTTGCCTGGGGAACCTCATGCGAGTAGATTGTTTGCAACTCGTTAGCTTGAAAATAGGGAGTAGGGAGTAGGGAGTAGGGAGTAGGGAGTCAACCCACCCCTAACCCCTCCTGGGAGGGGAAGTCAGGAGCTAGAAAAAAAGGTAGTCCTGCATAGTAATGGTAGGTAGAGATCGGGAAGACTTAGGACGGGAGCAAGATGCTCCCACTGGCTATACGGTGAAAAAAATAATTAGATACTAATACCATTACAATGCACTAACTACTGAAAAAAATAATAGGGGAAATAAGGTGGAAATTTACCTCCAAATTCCCCATCTCCCCACATTCCCCTCCTGGGAGGGGGAGGGGCTAGGGGTGGGTCCCCACGCTCCATCTATAAATAACTAAACGCCTATTTTTTCACTTCTTTCACACCATCCTTAACATAACTTGCCTTACCATTACCATTACCATTACCATTACCATTACCATTGCCATTACCATTACCATTACCATTACCATTACCATTAGAAAAACCATTCATCTCATAACCCCCTGCCAACTCTTCAGCAGATTTATGAAATAAACGTGACTGTAAACCTTTCGCCATTACATAAAATATCGGCACTACATACAAACTCAAAATTGTAGAAACCAACATACCACCCATAACCGACATTCCAATGGAAACCCGACTAGCAGCACCTGCACCAGAAGCAAAAGCTAATGGCATTACCCCGAAAATGGTAGAAAACGCCGTCATTAAAATTGGACGAAACCGTAAACGGGATGCCTCAACTGCCGCCTTAGTAATAGACATACCATCTGCCAATAATTGATTAGCAAATTCCACAATCAAAATCGAGTTTTTCGTTGCCAAACCAATCAACATAATCAACCCAATTCGACTATAAACATTCACTTCCAACTGCGCCAACCACAACGCTCCAAAAGCACCCAACAAAGATAACGGTACTGCCAACAAAATCACCACCGGGTCAATATAACTCTCAAATTGAGCTGCCAAAGTCAAGAAAATAAAGATCATTGCCAAGCCAAAAATAAATACCGTAGCTTCACCAGCATCTCTAAACTGCGCTGAATCACCTTTTAAATCAGTTCGCATATCAGCAGGTAAAATCCGGTCTGCCAAATCGTCCAATACCTCTAACGCCTGACCCAGACTCACCCCTGGAGCAGGACTTCCTTGAATAGTTGCGGAACGAAATCTATTAAAATGATTAATCTGAGGAGGAGTGGTTGTCGTACTTACCTTCACCACATTACTCAAAGGTATCATTACTCCTGACTCAGTCCGTACATACAAATCATCAATATTTTGTAAACTATTACGAAACTGTTCTTCAGCTCGCACAATTACATCATAACGTTGATTTCCTTGGTTAAAGTTAGTAATATCTTCCCCTCCCATCATTATTTGCAATGTTCTGGCAATATCCTCCACCGACACACCTAAATTAGACGCCTGAGCGCGGTCAATTTCTACCGATATCTCCGGTTTATTAATCTTCAAATCTGTATCAATATTATTCAACTGGGGTAACTGTTGCGCTTCAGTGGTAAATTCTTCAGATACTCGCGCTAATTCTTCTAAATCATTTCCCTGCAACACAAATTCTACTGGTTGACTGCGACCTCTACCAGGCAATGAACCGGGGTTAATTGGAAATACTCGTCCATCAGTAATGGGAGCAAAAGCTCCAAACAACCGTTTAACAATTTCTTGTTGTGCTTCCTCTGGTTTCTTGCGTTCCGACCATGGTTTGAGGTTGGTGAAAGCAAAAGCTCGGTTAGCTTGGGCAGATCGACCAAATCCAACAATACTGAAATAACCTCTCATTTCAGGTACTTGAGAGAGTTTATCTTCTACTTGACGCATCACGTTATCAGTATATTGAACACTTACACCTTCTGGTGCAGACACAGATACAAATACCCGTCCCCGGTCTTCTGTGGGCAAAAATCCTTGGGGTAATTGTTGAAATAGCCAAAAGATTAACCAGAAAGATAAGACAAATCCTAAAATTATTAATGGTTTCATTCTCATCAACAGACGCAATGAGCGATCGTACATTGCTGAGATGCGACTTAGAGCATAATCAAACAAATCTAGGGGAATAGCAACCACGCGGGAAAGGAAATTTTTATGTTCTTTTGGCTCATGTCTTTTTAATATTCGCCCTGATAACGTTGGCGCTAAAGTCAAAGCGACGAAGGTGGATAATACTACTGAGACTGCAATAGTTAGAGCAAATTCATTAAATATTTGCCCCGCAGAACCTCCAGAAAATCCGACTGGTAAGAATACGGCAATTAATACAACGGTGGTGGCAATGACGGCAAATACTACTTCGCTCACTCCTAACATCGCTGCTTGCATGGGAGTTTTGCCTTCTTCTTGAATATATCGAACTATATTTTCTAAGACAACAATGGTGTCATCTACTACTAAACCTGTTGATAGTGTGAGAGCAAATAGGGTGAGGGTGTTGATGGAAAATCCCATGAAAAACATTACCCCAAAAGCACCAATGAGAGAAACGGGAATGGTGATGGTGGGAATGAGAGTTGCTCGCCAATCTCGGAGAAACGCATAGATAACTAAGACAACTAAACAAATTGCTAAAAATAAGCTTTTCCAAACTTCTTTGATGGCAACTTCCACAAATGTTGAGTAGTCAACGCTGATGTAATATTCCATTCCTTCGGGGAAGTCTTTGGATAATTCTTTCATCCTGGTTTTAACTCCGTTGGCAACTTCTATGATATTTGCCCCGGATAGTTTACTGATACCAAGACCTACTGCTGGTTTACCATTATAACGAGCAAGGGTGCGGTCGTTCTGTGCTCCAATTTCTGCTCTACCAATGTCCCTGAGTCTGGTGAGAGAATTATCATCATTTCGTCTAATGATTAGGTTTTGATATTCTTCTGTAGTTTGCAGACGACCAAAAGTACGAATCGGGTATTCGGTCGATTTTCCTTCTATTCTCCCACTGGGAATTTCTACGTTTTGTCGTCTAAGTGCTTGCTCTACATCTAATGCTGTAATATTTCGGGCAGCCATTTTTTTGGGGTCTAACCATAGTCGCATAGCGTAGCGACGTTCGCCACCGATCAAAATACTACCCACTCCGTTGACAGTTTCTAAGACATTTTTGATGAATTTATCAGCGTAGTTGCTTAATTCTAAGGAGGTGTATTTTTCCCCAGTTAAAGCAATCCAAATAATTCGTTCATCATCGCTACTTCGTTTAGAAACTACTGGTGCATCAACTTCATCGGGAAGTCTTCTCATAGCGCGGGAAACTCGACTACGAACGTCTTGAGCTGCTGCTTCTAGATCGCGTTCGAGTTCAAATTCAACATTTATGGAACTTGAACCTTCTCTGGTGCTGGAAGTCAGAGTTTTGACTCCTTCGACACCGTTAATTTCTGCTTCGAGAATTTCTGTTACTTCTGTTTCTACTACTTCTGGGTTAGCTCCTGGGTAGCTAGTTTGTACGCTAACTACTGGAGGTTCAATAGTCGGAAATTCTTGCACTGGTAGACGGGTGTAACCTACTAATCCGATTAGGATAATTAGCAGGGAACAGACTGAGGCAAATACTGGTTTTTTGATGAAAAAATTGGTAAACATTTTAGAAAGTCAAAAGTCAAATTTTCAAGTCAAAAGTCAAAAGTTAAATTATCAACTCAAAAGTCAAAAGTAATATTTTGACTATGATTAAGCGGGAAAATCTGATTACATCTTACAACTTTATTAATTGATAATGGATAATGAACAATGGATAATTATTTGAAAATTGCAGTTTTTTCTCCAGAAAGAGCTATTCCTATCCAACGTTTTAGGGAACATGAGGAGTGGGGGAGTAGAGCAGTAGGGGAGTAATCTTTTTGCCCTTGTTTGCCATACATTTCTATAGAACCCCTAAGCGGATCTTTGGACGCGGTATGTGCTTTTGGCTTCCCTCCTCAGTCTGAACAAGCTGTGGAAATTCAGGAACGAGAATGGGGAAAAAGCGGATGAAACCTAGCGTCGCCCAATAGCAAACCTGGTAGCTTCCCTTGCAGGTAGAAAAATACTCTCATCTCCCCATCTCCCCATCTCCCTATCCCCCCATCTCCCCATCCCCCCATCTCCTTTTTAAATAGATACCAAATGGGTTCTATATCCTAAATATCGATTCAATCCCAATTACATAACTTCTCTATTTTTTCTAGTATTATTAGTAGACAGCTAGCAATCTTTAATTATTGATGAAAAAAATAATCAACAATATCTTAACTCACCTGGGTGAAGTCAAACTACCTAGTCCATCATATTTTGAGACCTTAAAAACTTACACTGTCACAAAAGTATCAGATGCCGACACTTTTGACGTTATTTCTGATGAAGATAACCAGGAAATGACCATCCGTTTCGTTTATATTGATACTCCAGAAACTCCTAAAGGATGGGGAGATTCACAGGTGGAAAAAATGAATCGTAAAAATGAAAATCCACTATATCGTAGTCAATTTCAGTGGGGAGAAAAAGGCAAAGAGCGACTCCAAGAATTAGTTGAAAAAAGTGGCAATAAAGTCAAAGTTAAAGTTACTGGAGAAGAAAAAAGACCAGGGCGATCGCCACGTTGTTTTGGTGAAGTTTATTTATTAGATGGTACTTTTGTACAGTATATTTTAGTGCAGGAAGGCTTGAGTCGAATTTATTATGACTATATTAGCGAATGTCCAAGAGACACTGCAATAATGTTGTTATTAGCAGAAGCGGATGCTCAGATAAATCAACGTGGAATATGGCAAGAATCTCAGGCAGAATTTATTCCACCTTGGGTGTTTCGTTCCCTGAAGAAAAAACAAAGGTCTTTTCTGAAAGATATGAGTCAAGATGTGAAGGAAGGTACAATTACTGAAGCTGATTTTGAAGCTAAATTTCAACTCAAATTACAGGAGCAAGACCAGATTTTATCAACTCTTTTTGAAGACTTGAAAAATGGTGTCATTACTCAACCTGAATTTGAAGATAAAGTTCAAGAACAAGCTAATAATTTATTTGCAAAATAATTAATTTTGACAAAATATTCACATTCTTGAAATTAATATCATGTCTGGTTAAATACTTATAAATAATTATTGATAATTATTGATAATTATTAATTTGTCATTGGGGACAAAGGTTTTTTTGAGTTGCTAATTAAACAGACATGATATAATTATTATTAGTATCTTTATGAATTGATTGATACCAAATTAATGGGTGTGTGATTCACCTGATGGTGAACCGAATAGCTAACTTAAGATTTACTTTATAAATTTGCTCTAATGAAAACACATAAATTAGAATCTTACAGCATCCTACCTCTAAGTTTAATCTTAGGCTCATTTACCATAACACCCGCTTTCTCTCAACCCATAACTCCGGCAAACGACGGTACAGGTACAACTGTCACTCCACAGGGCAACCAATTCAACATTGAAGGTGGCACTCATAATGGCGCTAACCTCTTCCACAGTTTTGACCAATTTAATGTTAATTCTGGCCAAACTGCGAATTTCCTGACAACCCCAGATACTCAGAATATTCTCGGTAGAGTTACAGGAGGAAATGCTTCTATTATCAACGGTTTAATTCAAATCACCGGGGGTAACTCCAACCTCTTCTTGATGAACCCCGCAGGCATAATGTTCGGTCCAAACGCCAGCCTTAATATACCCGCCTCATTCAGCGTTACTACTGCCACAGGTATTGGTTTTAACGAAAATAATTTCTGGTTTCAAGCTATAGGAACCAACGACTATTCAAATTTAGTCGGAAACCCCAGTGGTTATAGATTTGATGTCTCAAACCCAGGTGCAATAGTTAATGAGGGAAATTTAACGTTAAACCCTGGAGAAAATTTAACCTTATTGGGTGGCACAGTTATTAATACGGGGCAACTCTCCACCCCTGGGGGTAATATTACCATCGCAGCAGTAGAAGGCGGTAGTATCCTGAGAATATCTCAACCAGAAAATTTACTGAGTTTAGAGGTAAATTCAATCACGGTGAATGGGGAAGATACTGAGATAACCCCTCTATCTTTACCCGAACTCCTAACAGGTGGAGAAATAATTCAGGCCACATCTGTAACGGTGAATGAAAATGGTGATGTGGTGTTGACAGATTCAAATACAGTAGTGGCAGATGAACCGGGTACGGCGATCGCTTCTGGAGGTATAGATGTATCTGGTTCTGAGGATGTGGGTGGCCAAGTAAATATATTGGGCGATCGCCTAGCTCTGATTGATACTGATATTAATGCTGATGGTTTAAATGGTGGAGGAAAGGTATTAATTGGAGGTGAGTCTCAAGAGAGTAGTACAGTTTTTAATTCTCAAGAAACTTTTGTTAATAGTGGTTCAATTATTTCTGCTAATGCTATTGAAAATGGAGATGGAGGAAGTGTAATAATTTGGTCAGATGGAACTACTAATTTTGCGGGAAATATTAGTGCGAAAGGAGGGGATTTTTCTGGTAATGGAGGGTTTGTTGAAGTTACAGGAAAACAAGAATTGACATTTGATGGAAGTGTGGATGTTACGGCAGCATTGGGAGAAGATGGAACAATATTATTACAGCCAGAAAGTATCACCATAGGAGAACCAGAAAATTCTGATAGTTCAGAAATAGTAGAAAATGATACTGAGGTGGAAACTACAGAAGTTGATGACTCAGAAAGGACAGAAACAGAAGTAGAAACAGATATTTTTGCTCAAGATGAGAATGCGGATGTGACAATTTCGGCAGAAAATATTGGGCAATTATCAGGGAATGTAATATTGGAAGCTGACAATGATATAACAGTTAATGAAAAGATAGAAACTGATTCGTCTGTAGAATTAAAGGCTGGTCGCAGTATTAATATCAATGCGGATATTGATACATCAGTTGGGAATGGAAATATTGACTTATTTGGTAATAATGATGAGATGAATTTGGCTAACCGGAGTAACGGGAAAGCTTCCATAAATCAATTGGATGGAACGACGTTAAATGCTGGAAGTGGCAGGATTAATATTGAGTTAGGAAATTTGGGAGAAGTAGGTGATATAAATCTGGGAAATTTAACTACAACTGGGCAGGTTTTAGTTAATGCTAATGGGGGAAATATTGCCAGAGTTTCTGAGAATTCTTTGATAAATGCGGGGAGTGTTTTATTTCAAACTTCTGGGAATGGTGGAATAGGTTTAATAGGTGCACCTTTGCAGTTAAATGTGGAAAATTTAGAGGCAGTTTCTGGCAGTGGTGGGGTATTTTTTGATGTGGGAAATGTGAATGTTGGAGGTGTGAGTGAGGAAGTAAATGGTATTTCCACTGGTGTAGGGGGGGATATTGTTCTGGAGAGTGAAGGAGATGTGACAGTTACTGAAAATATTTCTACCGATTTATTTACTGATGGTGGAACAGCAGGGGATATTAATATTGCTGCGGAAAACCTTTCTGTTATTGATGGTGCGGAAATAGCTGCCAGTACCTCTGCTAAAGGGGATGCAGGGAATGTGGAGATTGATACCACTGATACTGTTGTCGTTGATGGAGGAGACTCTGGACTTTTAAGTTTAGTTTTGAGCGACGTGAATTCAGGAGCAGAAGGGAATGGGGGAAATGTCACTATTACCACCCCCTCTCTAGAAGTGAAAAATGGTGCTGTAATATCTGCCAGTACTTTTGGCAAAGGGGATGCAGGAAATGTGGAGGTTAATGCTACTGATTCTGTCATCTTTGATAGAGGAGACTTAGGATTTTTGACTGTAGTAGCTAGCAGAGTGTTCTCAGGAGCAGAAGGTAATGGTGGAAATGTCACTATTACCACCAACTCTCTGGAAGTGAAAAATGGTGCTCAAATATCTGCCAGTACCTTTGGCAAAGGGGATGCAGGGAATGTGGAAATTATTGCTACTGATACTGTATTCCTTGATGGAGGAGACTCAGGAGTTTTAAGTGGAGTTTTGAGCGACGTGAATTCAGGAGCAGAAGGGAATGGGGGAAATGTCACTATTACCACTCCCTCTCTAGAAGTGAAAAATGGTGCGGAAATATCTGCCAGTACCTTTGGTAAAGGGGATGCAGGAAATGTGGAGGTTAATGCTACTGATACTGTCATCTTTGATAGAGGAGACTTAGGATTTTTCACTGGGGCAGTTAGCTCAGTGTTCTCAGGAGGAGAAGGGAATGGGGGAAATGTCACTATTACTACCAACTCTCTGGAAGTGAAAAATGGTGCGGAAATATCTGCCAATACCTTTGGTAAAGGGGATGCAGGGAATGTTGAGATTAATGCTACTGATATTGTCATTTTTGATGAAAGAAACTCACCATTCTTCACTGGAGTAACTAGCACAGTTGAAGCAGGAGGAGAAGGGAATGGGGGAAATGTTACTATTACTACCAGCTTTCTAGAATTGAAAAATGGTGGTCAAATATCTGCCAATACCGTTGTTAAAGGGGATGCAGGGAATGTTGAGATTAATGCTACTGATACTGTCATTTTTGATGGAGGAAACTTAGGATTTTTCACTGGAGTAGCTAGCACAGTGAACCCAGGAGGAGAAGGGAATGGGGGCAGTGTCACTATTACCACCAAATCTCTGGAAGCGAAAAATGGTGCTCAAATATCTGCCAATACCCTTGGAAAAGGGAATGCAGGTAGTGTGGATATTATTGCTACTGATACTATAGTCTTTGATCAAGGAAACTCACCATTCTCTACTGGAGTAGCTAGCACAGTGTTCCCAGGAGCAGAAGGAAACGGGGGAAATGTTACTATTACCACCAATTCTCTAGAAGTGAAAAATGGTGCGAGAATATCTGCCACTACCTTTGGTAAAGGGGATGCAGGTAGTGTGAAGATTGATGCTACTGATACTATAGTCTTTGAGAGAGGAAACTCACTATTTTTGACTGGAGTAGCTAGCAGAGTGAATCCAGGAGCAGAAGGTAATGGGGGAAATGTCACTATTACCACCAACTCTCTGGAAGTGAAAAATGGTGCGGAAATATCTGCCAGTACCTTTGGTAAAGGAGATGCAGGCAGTGTGGATATTATTGCTACTGATACTGTCATTTTTGATGGAGGAAACTTAGGATTTCTTACTGGAGTAAATAGCACAGTTGAACCAGGAGGAGAAGGGAATGGGGGGGATGTCACTATTACCACCCGCTCTCTAGAAATAAAAAATGGTGGTCAAATATTTACCGCTATCTTTGGTGAAAAAGGGGATGCAGGGAATGTGAAGATTGATGCTACTGATTCTGTCATTTTTGATGGAGGAAACTCACCATTGTTCACTAGAGTAAATAGCACAGTTGAACCAGGAGGAGAAGGGAATGGGGGCAGTGTCACTATTACCACCCGCTCTCTGGCAGTAAAAAATGGTGCTCAAATCTCTGCTGCTACCCGTGGCAATGGAGACGCAGGCAATATATTCATCACTACAGACACCCAACTCACCATCACTACCAACTCTCAAATTCGAGCCTTCAGCGAAACCAATGGTACAGCAGGCAACATCATCCTCTTTGCCCCAGAAAACCTCAACATCAGTGGCGACGGACAAATCACAGTCAGCAGCAGCGGAGAAGGTAACGCCGGGCAAATAGACATCCTCAGCCCCAACATCACCCTCTCCGACGGCATAAACATCACAGCCTTCACCGAAAGCACAGGTAACGCAGGCATCATCAACCTAGAAGGAGAAAACATCAACATCCAACCCAACACCAGAATACTAGCATTCACCGAAGGCGAAGGAGACGGAGGCAATATCACAGTCAGAGCCACAGAAACACTAAACCTAGAAACAGACAGCCAACTATCAGTCGAAACCAACAGAAACGGAAAAGCCGGAAACATAGAAATAAATACCCCCCAACTAACCATCGGCGAAAACGCCCAAATAAGTGCCACAGTCAACCTCGGAGCCACCACCACCGAACCAGGAGGCAACATCACCATCAACACCAATGAATTAAATATTGCAGGAGAACTAGGAATATTCGCCGAAACCGAAGCCACAGCAGACGCAGGTAGCCTCACCCTCAACCCTTACAAAACCAACCCAAACCTAGACATCACCTTCACCAATGACGGCTTCATCTCAGCCTCTACAAGCTCCACAGGCAACGGAGGCAACATCAACATATCAGCTCCAGAAAACATTAACATTCAAGGAGACGGCAACATCTCAGTCGAAACCACAGATCGAGGCAACGCCGGGATAATTAACATAGATACTCGTAACCTCACCCTATCTGATAGAGTAACCATAAGTGCCTCCACTACAGACATTGGCAACGCTGGAGCCATCAACATCAACACCCGTAACCTCACCCTAGAAACAGGAACAAATTTAACCACCGAAACCAACAACCAAGGGCAAGCAGGAGACATAGAAATCAACACCAGACAACTAACCATAGGAGAAGACGCCCAAATAAGTGCCACCGCAAGAGTTGGAGCAACCAACACAGAAGCAGGAGGCAACATCACCATCAACGCCACAGACCTATTCATCTCAGGGCGACTCGGAATATTCGCCGAAACAGCAGGAGAAAGTCCCGCCGGAACCCTAACCCTAAACCCATACAGAAACAACCCCAACCTCAACATCACCTTCACCGAACAAGGCTTCATCTCCGCCCGCACCACATCAACAGGAGACGGAGGCAACATCAATATATCTGCTCCAGAAAACATAGATATTTCAGGAGAAGGAAAAATCTCAGTCGAAACAACAGGCAGTGGAAACGCAGGCATCATCAACATCGAAACAGAAAACCTGAACCTATCAGACCAAGTAGCAATAAGCGCCGAAACCAACAGCTCAGGTACAGCCGGAAATATAGTAATTAACTCCCAAACACTCACCATAGGAAAAGACACAGAAATAAGTGCCACAGCCAAAAAAGAAGCAACCAGCACCGAAGAAGGAGGCAACATCACCATCAACACCAACGACTTATTAATCTCAGGGAGACTCGGAATATTTGCCGAAACCGAAGGAAAAGCAAACGCAGGCACACTTACAATTAACCCCTATAGGGAAGTAGGGGAGCAGGGGAGTAGGGGAGTAGGGGAATTTAACCCCAACCTCAACATCACCTTCACCGAAAACGGCTTTATATCTGCCCGCACTCTCTCAACAGGAGACGGAGGCAACATCAACATATTTGCCCCAGAAAACATAAATATTTCCGGGGAAGGCAGAATAACAGTAGAAACCGAAGGAGCAGGGAACGCAGGCACCATCAACATAGAAACAGAAAATCTCACAATAGCCGAAAACACAACAATATCAGCAGCCACATCCGACAGCGGAGATGGAGGCAGCATCAACATTAATCCCACAGAAACATTCCAACTAGAAGGTCAAATATTAACAGAAACTACAGGTACAGGTTCGGGAGGAGCGATCACCATCAACACAGGAGAAATGACTGCTCCCAACAGCACTATTTCAGCAAAAAGCACCAATGCTGGAAACGCAGGCACAATAGAAATAACAGCCCAAGAAAATATTACCACAGGAATTATTTCCTCCCAAGCCAACAATCAAAACGAAACCGCCGACGGAGGTAACATCACCATTACCAGCGAACAAGGAGAAATTAACGCCACCCAACCCATCCAGTCATTTTCCGAAAGAGCAAACGCCGGAAACGTCACCCTCACAGCCCAAAACAACATAACAACCAACACCATAAGTTCCCACGGCCAACAACAAGGCGGTCAAATAACCATCACATCAGAAACCGGAAACATAGACACAAGCAATAGCCAATTCCTAGCCAACTATTCAGGAGGAGGCGACGGAGGCAATGTAACCATAGAAGCACCTCAAGGCAATATTACTACCAGCGACATTTATTCATTCGCCGATGCAGACGGAGGTAAAATTACACTCAAAGCAGGAGGCGACATCAACATTACCGATAACAGCAACATTATATCAGCATCCGAACCACCAGAGCAAGAAGGAGAAAGGGGGAGCGGGGGAGTAGGGAGAGGGGGAGATATTATTCTCGAAGCAGGTAACAACATCAACACCACAACAGCCAGAATATATTCCGGTGCAGATATAGGCGACACAGGAAAAATAGATATTATTGCCGATAACGCAATAGAAACAGGCCAAATAGACCTAGCATCAGGGTTTGTCAGAGACAGAGTCACAGTCAACCAAAACTTCACCCTCATCCCCATACCCCAAGGAGAAGCAACCCAAGGTTTCGCTGGAAACATCACCTTCAACAGCAACAACGGCACCATAGATACAACAGGTGGAACAATAAACTCTCGTTCCCCCGATGGTTCGGGCGACATCACTATCAACGCCAGAGAAAACATAACCACAGGCAAACTAGAAGCAAGCGCCCTCAACCCAAACAAACCCACAACAGGTGGAGATGTCAGCATCACCAGTACTCAAGCACAAATTAACGCCACCCAAGCAATAGAAACATTCTCAGAAAGAGGCACAGCAGGAAACGTCAACATCAAAGCAGAAGGTTCAGTCAACATCGAAAATATTCTCTCCCAAGGAACACAACGAGGAGGAGATATTACCATAGAAAGTCGCAGTCAAAACAGCATCAACGCTCAAGGAGAATTAAATACATTTTCCACAGAAGGAATAGCAGGAGATGTTAACCTCACATCCCCAGGTAGCATAACTATTAACGGCATTCGCTCCCAAGGAATGGAACAGGGAGGCACTATTACAGTAGAAAGTGAAATAGGTAATATTGATTCAACGGGTGGGGATATTGACTCATTTTCGGACCAAGGAATAGGAGGAAATGTCACACTCAATGCTCCAGAAAGCGTGAATTTAGCAAATGTTTCATCCTTTGGATCAACAGAAAGTGGAGACTTAATCATTCAAAGTCGCACAGCAGCAGTGAATACAGGCAACGTTACCACAGAAGCACCAGCAGGAAGTAGTGGCAGTATTATTATCAACGGAGAGGAAGTCGGTACAGGGGACTTAAGTTCTATCGGTACAACCAGCGCAGGTGAAATAAATGTGGAAGCAACAGATGGTTCTATTACAACTTATGATATTGAAATCAGTTCTGATGGCACAATAGGAGATTTAATACTCAGGGCACCGGAAGATATTACTACGGGGGATATTAATCAAAATGCTGGAGAGGGAGATGCAAATACTAATATTGAGTCTGGAGAAGACCAAACCACGGGAGATATTACTCAAACAGCAGAGAATGATACTAATAATGTTCAGATAGCAGAGGGCGATATCACTACAGGAGATATTACTCAAACTGCGGGAAATGATACTAACAATATTCAAGTAGCAGATGGCAATCAAAATATTGGTAATGTTACTCAAAATGCTGGAAATGATACTAACAATATTCAAATTGCAGATGGCAATCAAAATATTGGTGATGTGACTCAAAATGCTGGAAATGATACTAACAATATTCAAATTGCAGATGGCAATCAAAATATTGGTGATGTGACTCAAAATGCTGGAAATGATACTAACAATATTCAAATTGCAGATGGCAATCAAAATATTGGTAATGTTACTCAAAATGCGGGAAATGATGCTAACAATATTCAAATTGCAGATGGCAATCAAAATATTGGTGATGTTACTCAAACTGCTGGTAATGTGACTCAAACTGTGGGAAATGATGCTAACAATATTCAAATCTCAGATGACAATCAAAATATTGATAATGTTACTCAAACTGCTGGGAACGTTACTCAAATTGCTGGAAATGACACTAACAATATTCAAGTGGCAGATGGCAATCAAAATATTGGTAACGTTACTCAAACTTTTGGTAATGAATCTATTAATGTTCAGACCCAAGAAATCAATCAAAATACAGATAATACTTCAGTAATTCCTAATAGTAATAACCAGATTATTAATTCTCCTTTTAATCAAGAAAGTCCTCAGACAAATAACAATGCTAATCTGCTCAATAATTCCCCAAATAATACAGCCACAAATTCTGTAGAAATCAACACCTCCACTCTCACCTCAACTATTACCCCCAGCAACAATGACCAAACAACCAATACTGCTACTGCCAAAGAACAAACAGAAGAATCTATCAACAATACCACCGATACCCAACAAATCTTAAAAATAATTGACACTATTAATACCAATCCTTTAACAGTCGCCACAGGTTCAGACCAAGTAGTAACTATGTTAGAAGAAAACCGTACCCAAGAATATTCAGATTACTTTGGAGAAGATTTTAACCAACAATTACTCCAGACAAAAAACGTCCGAGATATCTTAACTGATATGGCTGAAAAAACAGGAAAAGAATCAGCCGTTGTTTATATTAATTCCTATCCCGAACAATTACAAATAATTTTATATACCAAATCCGGTAAACCAATTATTAAAACTATTGCCGAAGCTAACCGCCAAAAACTTATGGAAGTTGTGCTAGAACTACGACTTCAAATTACAGATCCGACTAAACGTTATACTGATAGCTATCTCTCACCGGCCCAACAATTATATGATTGGTTAATTGCACCTATATCAGCAGAATTAAAAGCAACAAATATTGAGACTTTACTATTTAGTATGGATGAAGGTTTACGAACTTTACCTATTGCTACATTACATGATGGAAAACAATTTCTCATAGAAAAATACAGTCTCAGTTTAATTCCTAGTGTGAGTTTAATGGATACTAACTATCGCCCACTTCAAGATACTCAAGTATTAGCAATGGGAGCTTCTGAATTTGTTGAACAAAACCCCTTACCAGCAGTACCTGTAGAATTGGAAAATATTGCTCAACAGTTATGGCAGGGTAATATGTTCCTCAATGAAGATTTTACTTTTGATAATTTAGTTGTTCAAAGAGAGAGTTATCCTTATCCTATTGTTCATTTAGCTACTCATGCTGATTTTCGCCCAGGAAAAGCTAGTAATTCTTACATTCAATTGTGGGGAACTGAAAAAATCAAGTTAGATGAAATGAGAGAACTTGCTTGGAATGAACCTGCTGTTGAATTGTTAGTATTGTCAGCTTGTCGCACTGCAATAGGAGATAGAAATGCTGAATTAGGTTTTGCGGGGTTAGCAGTGGCAGCAGGAGTGAAGTCAGCGTTAGCTAGTGTATGGTATGTGAATGATGAAGGTACATTGGGGTTAATGACCGAATTTTATACTCATTTGAATGATGTCAAGATTAAGGCAGAGGCATTGAGAAGGTCACAATTGGCGATGTTGCGGGGAGAGGTAGTTATTGCAGATGGGGAGTTAAAGGGAAGTGGAACGAAAGAGGTGGTGACATTACCTCCAGCGTTAGAAAATATAGAGAATTATAATTTATCTCATCCTTATTATTGGGCAGGGTTTACTATGGTTGGTAGTCCTTGGTGATATCAAATCCGTTTAATTCGGTATAAAAAAATGTTCCATCTTCAACCATTACCAAATATTTCCCCATCTCCCCATCTCCCCATCCCCCAATCCCTCCATCTAATTAAATCGATGCTACCGGATTTGATATTAGGGATGGGTTCCTACACGAACCAACTCCCCACACTTTGCTTTTTTCAGCAAACCCTATTTAAGTCAGTAATTTTTGAGAATTAGATCTACCTAATTTTCTGATTTTTCTGGTCAGTTGTAAAGTTACTAATGTCAAGACACTCCACTGACCAATAATTGCAATTAACATTGATGCGATCGCTGGATAATTTAAGTCAATGGAGAGCCAAGGAAAAGTTGAAAATAGCCATAAATTTGAGTTCTTATCAGGTAAAATTGACAGTAATAATAAAGCAATAGGTGGCAAAGAAATTAAACTACCTAATATTCCTACTGCCCAAATAGCAGGTTTTTTGACTTTCATCAACAATACAAGTTGAACGATCGCTGCATAAATTAAAATTAAATTTAGGCTCATAATTAAAGTTAAAATAGCTCGTAATTTAATTTCATTGTCATGCCAAAGTAAAATCCATGAACTCCAAATTAAACCAGTAATAACTAGGTTAATTCCGATCGCCACTAAAGCTGGACTTTTTTCACCCCAAATTAAGTCTTGTTTTAAACTAATAGCTAATCCTTTAACAATTGCAGTTTCATCATTATTAATCTGTTGATGTCTGTATCTTGCCCAATCTTGCACACTTTGTCGTTGAGGTGATAATGAAGCAATGACTAACAAAAACCAGAACAAGTTAATAGTGCAGAAGAAAATCAGTGAATTCCATAAAATGTAGCTTGATTTTTCGTCATTGCCAATATTTATTAATAAGAACAATGGCAGTAGATAAAAATGGAAACATCCCATTAACCAATAGCTTTTTTTTTTGCTAATAATTGTGGAATTAGGATTTCGGTAACGACGATTTACAGCTTTCCAAATCCAGTAGCTTCCCAAAACTAAACCTAAAATAATTATGGCACTTACTATTAGTAAATCTCTTATTCCATCAGTACCAATAAGAGCGTAAGACTCATCAGTATATGATTTAATTATACTGATAATAGGCAACAAAAATATTCCGGTTATTGTTGCAATTAACCAAGCTTGAGTAACTCCTAAAAAGGCCAAAAGTAGTGAGGCATTGTAGAGAAAATAACAAACTGCAATTAAAACTCCATAAAATCCAAATAACCAAGATAAAGACAAACCAGATGAAATATTAGCCCACAAATGTAAAGGCAAAGAAATAGCGATTGCTAGGTAAATTAAAATTGGTACTCCTAATAGTTTGCCAAGCAAAATTTTCTGGCTAGATTGAGGACTAAGGCGAATAAAATTGAGAGTACCAAGACGTTTTTCTTTGGCTAGGTCCGCTACTAACATATAGACACCGCCAATTAATATTACAGCCAAAAATATCCAACTTAAAGCTTTGAATATATCTAGCCACCAATATGACCAGTCAATAGCAGTACAATATATATTTTTTTCTACTTCTACTCTTATACAATATCGGTTATAGAGAACAACACCTTTACCGTATTCTTGTGGAAGTTTTCCTAGAAAAAACATCATTACTATGAATTGACACAGGAGAGATGCTGAGATGGCGATCGCTACATTTCTTGTTTTAAAGCGACCTTTAATTTCTCGAAATAACTGAGGATTCCAATTTAATAAATTGACAAATGGTTTAGATAACATAAGTTATAACTCCAATAAGAAATTTTCCATGGTAAATTATTCAATTTTTTTGACCTGTCAATAATTTCTGAGAATCAGATGCACCTAATTTTTGAATTTTTCGAGTTAGTAGAAAAGTTACTGATATTAAGACACTCCACTGACCAATAATTGCTATTAACATTGGTTTAATAGCTAAAGAATCTTGGCCAATAGAAAACCAAGGAAAAGTAGAGAATAACCACAAATTAGGAGACTGAACGGGGTGAGCTATAAATATTATTAGTACCAAAGGTTGGAGAAAAATCAAACTACCTAGTATCCCTATTGCCCAAATAGCAGGCTTTTTGACTTTTATTAGCAAGATAAATTGAGCGATCGCTGCATAAATTAAGATTAAATTGAAGCTCAAAATTAAGGTCAAAATAGCTTGTAGTTTAATCGTATTATCTTGCCAAAGTAAAATCCAGGAAATCCCCATTACTGCTGTAATAACTAGATTAATTCCTATTGCTACTAAAGCGGGACTTTTTTCACTCCAAATTAAATCTTCTTTTAAACTAATAGCTGCGCCTTTGACAATTTTAGTTTCATCATTATTAACTTGTTGATGTCTATATCTTGCCCAATCTTGTATGCTTTGTCGTTGAGGTGACAACATGGCAATCACTAACAAAAACCAAAACAAATTCAGAGTACAGAAAACAATTAGGTATTCTTCTGCAACGTAAGCTAAGTTGCGAATATTTGCCACTAAAAAAAACAGCAGTAGATAGACTTGGAAACATCCTATTAACCAATAGCTTTGTTTTTTGCTAATAACTGTAGCATTAGGATTTCTGTAACGACGATTTACAGCTTGCCAAATCCAGTAGTTTGCCAAAATTACACCTGAAATAATTATCGCACCACCTATTAGTAGAACATTCATTTGATAAGTAGCAATAATATTGGGAATATCATCAGTGTACAGTTGCATAATAAGGATAAAAGGGAACAAGAATATGCCTGTTATGGCAGCAGCTAACCAAGCTTGAGTAACTCCTAGAAACACAAAAAATACTGAGGCATTGTAGAGAAAAAAACAAGCTGCTACTAAAGCTCCATAGAATCCAAACAACCAATATAAAGGCAAATCAGATGATATATTTGCCCACAAATGTAGGGGCAAAAAAATAGCTCCTGCTAGGTAAATTAAAATTGGTACTCCTAATAGTTTGCCGAGCAAAATTTTCTGACTAGATTGAGGACTAAGACGAATAAAATTAAGAGTACCAAGACGTTGTTCTTTTGCTAGGTCTGCTACTAACATATAGACACCTCCAATTAACATTAAAGTAAGCAAAATCGAACTCAAAGTTATGAAGATATCTGCCCACCAATGAGACCAATCAATGTCCGTACAATATGGTCTTACTTCGACACAATATTGTACTAACATTGGTGGAAGCATTTCTCGAAAAACCATCATTACTATGAATTGAAATATGAGAGATGCAGAGATGGCGATCGCTACATTTCTGGTTTTGAGGCGACCTTTAATTTCTCGGAATAATTGAGGATTCCAATTAAATAAATTGACGAATAGTTTTGATAACATAATTTATAACTCCAATAAGAAATTTTCCATGGTGAATTCTTCAATCTTTTTGACCTGTTAGTAATTTCTGAGAATCAGATGCACCTAATTTTTGAATTTTTCTAGTTAGTAGGAAAGTTACTGATATTAAGACGCTCCACTGACTAATAATTGCTATTAACATTGGTGTGATAGCTAAAAAACCTTCGCCAATAGAAAACCAAGGAAAAGTAGAGAATAACCACAAATCAGGGGAACCCTCGGGTGTAATTGACATTAACAAAATTAGTGCCAAAGGTTGTAAAAAAATCAAACCACCTAGTATCCCTATTGCCCAAATAGCAGGCTTTTTGATTTTTATTAGCAATATAAATTGAGCGATCGCTGCATAAATTAAGATTAAATTTAAGCTCAAAATCAAGGTCAAAATAACTGGTAGTTTAATCGTATTATCTTGCCAAAATAAAATCCAGGAAATCCAAATTACAGCAGTAATAACTACATTAATTCCCATTGCTACTAAAGGTGGACTTTTTTCACTCCAAATTAAATCTTCTTTTAAACTAATAGCCGATCCTTTGATAATTGTAGTTTCATCATTATTGACTTGTTGATGTCTATATATTGCCCAATCTTGTATGCTCTGTCGTTGAGGTGACAACATAGCAATTACTAACAAAAACCACAACAAATTAAGAGTACAGAATAAAATAGGTGATTCTTGTAAATCGTCAGTAATACCTATCACTAAAAAAAACAGTAGCAGATAGACTTGGGAACATCCCATTAACCAATAACTTTGTTTTTTGCTAATAACTGTACGATTAGGATTTCTGTAACGCCGATTTACAGCTTGCCAAATCCAATAGCTTCCCAAAATTACACCTGATATAATCATCGCACCACTTCTTAGTAGAAAATCAGGAAAATGGGCACGAACTGCATAATCATAAGTATATGGTTGAATAATGGTTAGAAAAGGGTACAAAAATATGGCTGTTATAGCAGCAGCTAACCAAGCTTGAGTAACTCCTAAAAACACAAAAAGTATTGACGTATTGTAGAAAAAACAACAAACTGTTATTAAAATTCCATAAAATACAAAAAACCAAGATAAAGGTAAACCAGATGATATATTTGCCCACAAATGTAGAGGTAAAAAAATAGCTCCTGCTAGGTAAATTAAAATTGGTACTCCTAATAGTTTGCCGAGCAAAATTTTCTGACTAGATTGAGGACTAAGACGAATAAAATTGAGAGTACCAAGACGTTGTTCTTTTGCTAGGTCTGCTAATAACATATAGACACCACCAGTTAACATTAAAGTCAGCAAAATTATATTCAAAGTGCTGAAGATATCTACCCACCAATTAGACCAATCAATACCTGTACAATATCGTCCTACTTCGACACAATATGGATTATGGCGAGCAACATCTGTACCGTATGTTTGTGGAAGTCTTTTTAGGAAAACCATCATTACTATGAATTGGCACAGGAGAGATAAAGAGATGGCGATCGCTACATTTCTGGTTTTGAGGCGACCTTTTATTTCTCGGAACTTCGCGACTTGCTCTGTGTCCAGTGTCGCAGTGTCCACCTTTATTATGCAACCGCTCACCAGCAGGCAAAGCGTCACTATGGCAACACCCATGGCATTCCTACGAGATAATCTCATCAAGTCCGTTCCTTCTCGTGACCACACTATCTAACATACTAAAAACGAAAGTGAAAATTTTAATTATAGGATTAAATTTTTTTTTAGATATTTTTCGTCAATCCTGATTAATATAAAATTAACTTGCTTGCTGATGTCCGAGCTTGAGAAAAATTGCTTCCAAGTCTTCTTGAGTACAATGGAAATCTGTAACTGGGATATTAGCAAGAATGAGCGATCGCAACAAACTAGCAGCATCTTCGGGAGTTCCGGAAAATTGAACTTGTACTTGCTGACTATCTGGCAAAACTTCCCAAGCTTCCACCCAGGGAGAATTTTTAATTTCCGCAATCAAGTCTGATAACCCACTCATAACAGAAATCGAGATTTGCTGAGTACTAAGACGTTGATAAAGTTCTTTGAGAGAAGCACTTTCTACCAAATAACCTAATTCCATTATTCCTATAGAAGAGCAAAGGTCTGCCAAGTCACTGAGAACATGGGAAGAAATGACTATTGTCATTCCTGCTTCCTGCAAAGCTTTGATAATTTGGCGAAACTGCATCCTGGCAATGGGGTCTAAACCAGAAACGGGTTCATCCAATAACAAAAGTAGGGGTTCGTGGATAATAGTTCTACCTAAACTAAGACGTTGTTTCATACCCCGCGACAGAGTAGAAATCAAACTATTCCGTTTATTCACAAGTTGGACTAATTCCAAGACAGCAAACAATCGGCGCGAACGGTGAGGTTCCCGCAAATTGTAAAGTCTGGCAAAATAGTCAAGATAATCCCACACAGTCAGGTCATCATATACCGGAAAATCGTCTGGCAAAAAACCGAGGCGTTGTTTAAGGGTGGGGTTGGTGCGATCGCGCCTGAGACGTTCTCCGTTTATATATATTTCCCCTATTGTGGGTTCTTCGGCAGTAGCTAACATTCTTAATAGGGTGGTTTTGCCTGCCCCATTAGGTCCAATCAGTCCATAAACTTCCCCGGTAGCTACCTGTAAATGGAGGTCATTGACTGCTATATGGCGATCGAATTGTTTGGTAAGGCCACGAGTTTCAATTGCTAGTTCTTGTAACATGACTGTTAAACAGAAGAAGGTAGGTTAAGTGGGTGGGTTGAAACTACCCTAGCCTATGTCTACAAGATATGGCATTAAGATTTCGCAATGTTTAGGCACATTTTCAATAGCATTTTCTAAATTTGCTTGATTTAATAGACAATTATATAAACAAGATGTGAAAATTGTTATTACGAAAATGAGACGAGAGCTTGAAAGCCACGTCTTTTTAAAGTGTGGATTAAAAGCGAACGGCAACTTCAGTCGCCTATAAAAAAAAGTTAAAAAGGTTGTAATTTCCCAACTTTTAATGTTATAAATATTATCCTAGGAAAAAACAATAAGATGATGCTAGTTTATGAGATGAAATTAGAAGGAGAAGATGCCCAATACGAAAAGCTGGATGAGGCTATTCGTACTGGTCGTTTTGTCCGTAATAGCATCGTCAGAGCATGGATGGATGGGGAAGTTAAGAGTCGGAATGATGCCTACAAATACTGCAAAATATTAGCAGATAACCCTGAGTTTCCCTGGGCAAAAAAACTTAATTCGATGGCTAGACAAGCTCATGCAGAAAGGGCTTGGGCAGCTATGGAAAGATTCTATAAGAATTGCCAAGCCAAAATTCCAGGGAAGAAAGGATATCCTAAATTTAAAAAATACCAAGTCAGAGCATCAGTAGAGTACAAAACTTCTGGTTGGAAATTGTCAGAAGACAGACATTATTTGACTTTAACTGATGGATTTAATGTTGGTACTTTTAAACTCTGGGGCAGTCGCGACCTTCACTATTATCAAATCAAACAAATTAAAAGAGTCAGAATAATCAGAAGGCATGATGGTTATTATGCTCAGTTTGTTATTGACCATACAAGGGAGGAAAAGAAAGAATTAACAGGGAAACAAATTGGTTTAGATGTAGGTTTAAATCATTTCTACACTGATTCGGAAGGTAATAAAGTCGATAATCCTCGGTTTTTCAGAAAGAATGAACGCCAAATTAAAAAGCTACAAAAGTGTTTATCTCGTACTAAAAAAGGCAGCAAAAACAGGATAAAAGCAAGGAATCGGTTAGGTAAAGCGCATCTCAAGGTATCACGCAGGCGTAACGACTGGGCTTGTAAAGAAGCACAGCACGTCATACAGTCTAACGATTTGGTAGCGATAGAAAACCTAAAAGTGCGTAACATGGTTAAAAACCATCATTTAGCCAAGTCAATTAATGATGTTGCTTGGTATAAATTCAGGGAATGGTTGGAATATTTTGGCAGGATTTATGGGGTTCGAGTTATCGCAGTTGAACCCAAAAATACATCTCAAAATTGCTCAAATTGCGGTCAAAAAGTCATCAAAACTTTAAGCAGTAGAACCCATAAATGTCCCCACTGTGGTTATGAGGCCGATAGGGACGAAAACGCTGCAATCAACATCCTTCAATCAGCCCTCAAGCAACTACCAACTACCCTGGGGCGCAGGGAAGATAACGTCTCTGGAGAGACTGGCCTCTGCTTGAATGGGGAAACCCAGACGAGTAAGCCGACTCGGCGAAAGAGAAACTCTAAGTAGTGATATTTAGAATCCCTGTCTCTTTAGAGCGGGGAGTACGTCAATGAAGTCGTGCTTTTTCCATGACAGACTTAATATAATCCGTTTTTCCTGTTGTGTATGCTTCTCGATCGCTCGAAAAGCGTTGAGCAAGATTACGTTTTAATTTTGCATAGCGTGCTGCTTCATCTGGATGCTGACAAAGATAGTCTCGAAATATTAAACACTCCCATAATATGCTGTCTGCTTCGACTATATGAACATGATGAGTGCGTGGACCGTTAGGTGGTAGACCTTTGACAAAAAACATCCGTTGAGGGTCGGGGTTATCAAACCAATATTCATATCCCAAGAGTTTTAACTGAGGAATAGCTATTTGTTTTGCTTCTTCAAGTGAAGATACTTCAATCAATAAATCAATAATAGGTTTTGCAGCTAAACCTGGTACTGATGTGCTGCCAAAATGTTCAATACGATGAATAAGAGATTCTCCTAAAAGTTCACGGATGTGTGTAGCTTCTTGCTGAAACATCAATTTCCAATCTGGATTATATTCGACTATAAAAATTTCATCCATTTATCTATAAGTCAACTCTGATTAGAATTTTATTCTATGCAACTTCTTATGAATTTTGCATCTACGAATATAATACCAATATAGCGTTTTTCAACCTAATGAGGTATACCTACACCTATCTTTCTTTCTCTTCTATACAGGCAAATAATTGATAATTTCTGTACGATAATTGATTTTATTTTTTATTATTGGAGATGTATAATAGATATCTATGAAAAAGAATATCGGCATACTAATTAGCAATTATGAACAAATTTTGGAGTGTCATAGCTATTATTTTCAGTTCTATTCTCTGCCAAATTTTTATCCATAATTTACTTATATCAAAACCTATTATTTTTTCGCAAAATTTAGCTCTAGCAAATCATAAATACAGTAGGGTGCGTGGCAACACAGCTAAACAAAATATAGGAAAAAATAGAGAATTTTGTGTAAGTCCTGAAATTGTAGAAAATACTATTCATAAATACAGAAAAATTGGAGCTATTGTAGAATTAGAAGGTTTAAATTTACCCCGCCCAAAAGTCACAGGTAAGGCAACTATCCCTTTTCAATTTTTAACAGGAGGAAAAGCTTTTACTGTAACAGCTACTCTAGGAAAAAAATCAGGTAATTTCTTATTAGATACTGGTGCTTCTACTTCTATTATTGCCACAGAAACTGTCAAAGAATTAGGTTTAATTGGAAAACCAGTACCGCAAGAGCTTTTAACCTATGCAGTAGCGGGAGATGAATGCCCAGAAATGAAAGCTAATTTGCATCGTTTACCTGTGTTAAAAATTGATAATGTCAAAGTAGAAGGGTTAACAGCTTTAGAATTTACTACTACTATCATGCCAGAGGGATTATCGGGTGTTTTAGGCATGGATATTTTGAGTAATTTTGACGTAGAAATTAATCCTAAAACTCAAGAATTAAAACTATTGCCTCCGACTCCAATACCTAGTACAAATATTGATGATGCTATTCCACTTAAAACTAAATTAGGTGTGATGTTAGCTGAGGTAGAAATTAATGGCAAAGGTCCGTTTATTTTTATGTTAGATACGGGAGCAGAAAGTATTTTTATTTCTCAAAAATTAGCTAATCAGTTAAATATTTCTGCTGCTGAAAGACAGGAAATTCGAGTCCAAGGTTTTTGTGGCATAGAAATGGCAGAATATGCCTCTTTATCTAAAGTGAGAATGGGAAATTATCAACTCACAAATTTAGAAACAGTCATTTTATCTTCCCCTGTATTGAAATTATTAGAAGTTGATGGAATTTTAGGGCAAAACTTTTTAAACAATTATCAACAATACTGGCAGTTTAATCAAAAAAAATCAGAAAATTTTCCGGCGGATGGAAGCTTATTATTGATTCCCTTATAAAAACTTTAACTCACCTACTTAAAACTGTACAAACTTATCATTACCGAATAATTAATAATTAAATAATTCGCGCCTTGAGGCCTCCCCTTTTAAGGGAAAAAAAAGCGGTCGAGGGATGGCGAGGTTTCCTCGCCATATCCAATCGACCAAGAAAAGAAAATATTCCTTATATTCAGTCCTCTCGGTTTTAACCAGAGGTAATTATCAATTATCAATTATCAATTATCCATTAATGAATTAGACCGATTTTTTAGCTTTTCTAATCCTGGTAAACGCGTAGTAAAACAACAACCTTTTCCTGGATGACTATCTGCAGTAATTCAACCGCCATGCTTTTGAGCAATTGTTTGGGTAAATATTACAGTAGATTCCTCCCATAAGAAGTACAGAGATTAACAATTTTTATTATTGGAGATGTCTATTGATGAACCATATCGTTACAATCAAAACCCTACAATCAAAACCCTGTAGGGACGTTCCATGGAACGTCCTTACTGTGGTTTACCTAAGTGAAAACCGCTGTCAATATTTGTAGTAGACTGACACATTTAAAACTGTGCACTCTTATTTTTGTTTCTAGGTGTCTTGATCTCCCCATCCCCTCATCTCCCCATCTCCCCAAATTCCCCTCCTGGGAGGGGTCAGGGGTGGGTTCCCATCCCCCCATCTCCCCATCTCCCCAAATTCCCCTCCTGGGAGGGGTCAGGGGTGGGTTCCCAACGTCAACCCCCCGAAGAGCTGCAGCTCAGTAGGAATCCCCGCGTCTTTAGGCCGGGGAGGATGTCAAATACCCGACTTTATCTACTATTAAAAATTAAAATTTCTTCTTTTAGCAATTCTCAAACATTTATAAAAAGTAGCAATCAAAAATACTTCAGCAAAAACTTTAAATATTTCCTCAATACTCCTGAGCCATTCCCTTTGCATTTCTTGAGTTTCATTCAACAAATTTGATGTTTCTTGACCTTGAGTAAAAAAATCAAGTGCAATAGAACAACAAGCTAAAATCAAAGCAATCTTAAAATAACCAAAAGACTCTCGATATCGATAAAACTCCTGACGAAAATAGTAAATTACCAACAACCCAATCATCCCGTAAATCACAATAATTAAATCGTCAATACTATCAGTCAAAGCAGTTTCCTGAATTTTAAATATCCAATGAATAAATTTATCTAACCTTTCATGGATTTGAATTAGTTCATCCACAGCGCAGAACACAAAACCAAAAGTAAAAAACTGCCAAAGTCTTTGATAACTCTTTCCAGACTCAGATACCTCTTTTCTGCCAATTCTTAAACGATAAACTTTCCAGTTAATTCCAGCAATAATTAATAACTGAATACCCGATAACCAATTAATCAAAGACCCCTCATCAAAATATCGATATGGTCCTTTATCCAGTAGTATTGCCCGGAAAATAACAGCAGCGATCGCCACAAAATTCACAAATAATGCGATCGATAATATTTTTTTAGTAGAAAATCCTGACATCAAAATTATTAATAGGAGGGAACAGGGAACAGTGAACAGGGGATAGGGGGAAATAACTGATAATTTCTGTACGGTAATTGATTTTATTTTGGATTTTTGGAGATGTCTATTATTCAGATTGTATTACCTGAGTAAGTGTTCTATATCACTAGCAAAACTTTATCAGGACTTACGCAAAGACACTGTGTATAGAGTCCAACTACTATTGTCCAATAGTTATGAGTACTATATATAGCGTATCTGCGTAAATCCTATTTATATTATATCCGTTCAATAACACGAGCAAACTCCGCGCGTGCTGAGGCAAACAAAAAACTTTCTCTTCCTTCCCCTTCTTATACCTTAATTTATCAGGACTTACGCAAAGGCACTATTTATAGAGTCCAACTACTATTTTCCAATAGTTTTGAGCGCTATATATAGCGTATCTGCGTAAGTCCTATTTATTTCTGCTCCTAACTACTCCTAAAATCCTGACTCCTGACTCCTGACTCCTGACTCCTGACTGATAATTTAAACTTATGTTGTGATTAGATATAAATATTTATATTTTTTTCAATATTTGTTTACAAACGTTTACAAAGTTTAGTAATATGAAAAAGACCAAAGGTAAGTATTTGTTCTCACTGTTATGGCAACTCAATTTCCCTGGCTGACCACCATTGTCCTACTGCCACTTCTGGCCGCCCTACTCATCCCCGTAATCCCCGATAAAAACGGAAAAACCATGAGATGGTACGCCCTTGGTGTAGGAATTATAGATTTTGCACTGATGTGCTACGCCTTCTGGAATAACTACAATGCCAGCGACTCAGCTTTTCAACTCGTAGAAAAATATGCCTGGCTCCCTCAGATAGGTCTAAGTTGGGCAGTATCAGTAGACGGTTTATCTATGCCACTGGTACTTTTAGCTGGCCTAGTAACAACACTTTCAATATTCTCGGCGTGGCAAGTAGACTACAAACCACGTCTTTTTTATTTTCTAATGCTGCTGCTATACTCCGCCCAGATAGGAGTATTCGTAGCCCAAGACATGATGCTACTGTTTATTATGTGGGAACTAGAGCTAGTTCCTGTCTACCTGCTCATTTCAATCTGGGGTGGCCAAAAGCGTCGCTACGCTGCAACAAAATTCTTGCTCTACACAGCAGCAGCTTCCATATTTATTCTAGTGGCAGCCTTGGGAATGGCCTTATACGGTGGCGGCAATATTACCTTCGATATGGTGGAACTAGGTCTGAGAGATTATCCACTGACTCTAGAACTTCTACTATATGCAGGATTATTAATCGCTTTTGGAGTAAAGCTGGCCATTTTCCCTCTACATACATGGCTACCTGATGCTCACGGCGAAGCTTCTTCACCTGTATCAATGGTTCTGGCAGGTGTATTGCTCAAAATGGGTGGATATGGATTAATTCGCCTCAACTTAGAAATGCTCTCTGATGCTCATGTTTATTTTGCTCCGGTACTAGCAATTCTAGGTGTCGTTAATATTGTTTATGGCGGATTGAATTCTTTCGGCCAGTCTAATATGAAGCGCCGTTTGGCTTATTCATCTGTTGCTCACATGGGGTTTGTTTTGTTAGGTATTGCTTCCTTCACTGACTTGGGTGTGAGTGGTGCTTTACTACAGATGATTTCCCACGGTTTAATTGCTGCGGTATTATTCTTCCTCGCGGGTATAACTTATGATCGCCTCCACACTCTGAAGTTGGACGAAATGGGTGGTCTTGGTCAAGTAATGCCAAAAGTATTTGCTCTATTTACAGTTAGTGCCATGGCATCTTTAGCACTTCCTGGAATGAGTGGGTTTGCTAGCGAGCTAATGGTATTCGTCGGAGTGACTAGCAGCGATGTTTATAGTTCAGCTTTCCGCACTGTAACAGTTTTCCTCGCAGCAGTTGGTTTGATTTTGACACCTATTTATCTGCTCTCCATGTTGCGTCAAATGTTCTACAGCACTGGTAAAGCACCTGCTTGTATCCTCAAAGATACTCCTTATGAAAATGAAGTTTTAGATGAAGCAGTTTGTTACGGTACTAACTGTGTGTTACCTGCCAATGCTATCTATACTGATGCCAGACCACGAGAAGTAGCGATCGCTGCTTGTTTCTTGGTTTTGATTATTGGTATTGGTTTATATCCTAAAATGGCAACTCGGATGTACGATGTGAAAACAGTTGCAGTCAATAGTCAGGTTCGTCAATCATACACTTTTGCTAAAGCTAATCCTCAACTCTTTGCCAAAGGACCATTATTCCCCAAGATGCCTGAGTCTGAAGTGTTATCAGTTTCTGGTATCTTCAAATAATATAGCGATCGGCAATTAGCTTTTAGCTTGGCTTCAAACTATTACTTTATAATTGGTTTACAGTAGGGATGTTGCATACAATATCCCTACTTTTTTTTGGCGTTGCTGAATTGAAGTATGAATGCGCGATTGTTTGGTTCTCGCCTTCGCCCCCGCGCATCCCCCATTCAACAAAAAGCGCAGCATCTTCTGGCTTCCCATCCTTCAAATGCGCAGCATCCTCTGGCTTTCCCATCGTTCAAAAGCGAAGCATCCTCTGGCTTCCCCCTTTCTAAGGGGGACGGGAGGGGGATAAAAAGGGGGACGGGAGGGGGATAAAAAGGGGGACTTTTAGAGTCTTATTCCCCCCAAAGTTGGGGGGTTAGGGGGGCTTGCATCATACCCAGAATTAGCAACGCCTATTTTTTTGTCAAAATTTTCTGCAAATAAGTATTCAACCGGATTTGATATGACTATTAGAAAATGTCCCAAATGTCACACTGAATTTGAACTACCTTCTCTATCTTTTCCTTTCATGTTGCCACCAACAGATAAAGATTATGAGTGGATAGACAGTAGTCAAACACTTACTTGCCCCCATTGCAATGCTAATCTAATAGTATGGGCTCGCCAATATATTTATGAAGACAAACAAGAGATAGGTGAATTAGAATTGCATTAAAATTCTCCTCACTCAAAAATTTTTAGCAAGGGTTGAAATTTTACCTATAGTGCATTTACTAATAGGCATCTTCAGAAAAGAGAGAGTAGGAAGTAGGAATTCAAGAATTTAGAATTTAGAATTTAGAATTACCTCTCCTGGAAAAGAAGAGGATTGACTCAAAGGATTTTTTTTTATTTTATCCCCTTAAAAGTGGAGGCTTTAAACCTGAATTGTTGAATGAATAATTATTAACTATCAACTCTTAATTATTCATTATTAATTATTCATTATTAATTATTCGGCAATTGTTCGCGATCGCCCGTTATAAAATTAAACAATTTATTTAAAAAATTTGTAAAATATATCACAGTAAAATATCAATTTTTCTTATAAAAACCTACAATTCAACCCACTAGAGAAAATTTCATATTTTCTTATAATTCTAGTATTAACTGTAGCTATATAATATATAAGTATTTTTAGTAAATTCTTACAGCTTATAGTTAACTAAAGCATCAGTAATACCAGAGGAGAAACAAGATGAAAAATCGAGATTGGTTTTTGACTGAAGATGGTCAATGTCAACCTTGTGAAACTGTGAATGAATGGAAATTATTAAGAGAAAATTATCGGTTGTATAGATTCTTAACAGAATTAGAAGATACCCTAAAAGATGTCACAGATGAAGCGAGTTCTCTACAGAAAATTAGACTTTTAGTTCGACAATTTATTACTAATTCATACTGGCTGCAAAGTCAGGAGCCAGAACCTTGCGAAAAAACAGGAACTTCGGTTATTTTGTTATACGATGAGTTAGGATTTCCCTTAACAGTACAAACAGTAAAATTTATGCCAGGCACAATTTCAACAATTCATAATCATGGTACCTGGGGAATAGTAGCAGTATTAAAAGGTCAGGAAAAAAATACATTTTGGAAACGTAGTCCTGACCCAGAAAATAAATATAAAATTGAAAGAGTCGGAGAAAAAATATTACAACCAGGAGATTTAATTAGTTTCACTTCTAATGCTATTCATAATATAGAAGTAATCGGAGATGAACCTACATTTACTTTTAATATTTATGGTGAAACAAAATCTTCTGAAAGGTTTGAGTTTGACCCAGTTGCACAAACAGCTAAGAAATTCTGAACAGGGAATTAGGAAGAAGGGAGATGGGGAGATGGGGAGATGGGGAGAGCTGGAGTGGAAAAAACTGTGAATAGGAAAGAAAACGAAATACATCCTCTTTCTTTTAATTGGAGCTGAGGTAATAACAGCTAACATAATTAGGTAATTTCTCCCTATTTCAATCAATACTATACTATTAAGGTTGCAGGACTACCGAAAAATATATTTTGGTAATAATTTCTAGCAAATTATCAACTATTGCAGTATCTTCAACAATATAGAGATTAAAATTCCTGAGAAGATAGCCTTCTTCCAATTTTGTCATTTCTTTCATCATAATATAATCATATTTGTAAAACTTTAACTATAAGAAGTAGATTATAATAGGACTTACGCAGATACGCTATATACAGCGCTTACAACTATTGTCCAATAGTTATTAGACTCTATACATAGTGCCTTGGCGTAAGTCCTGTATAAATTTGAGCAGAAGTTAATGTATTGAAAAGCAATAAACAAAATACAGGACTTACAAATGAGGTACGAAAAACTAGAATTTGAGTGAGATTGCTTTCCGTTCCGGAATGCTGTGCAAACCCTGTGGGTCGCAATGACGAAAAAAAAGTTTTAAGCCGATAAAATCCTACTTTTGACTTATTAAGTTATACAGTGTATTCCACTTTGGTGAGGTACAATCACGCGAGCAAGATGCTCGGACTGGGAAGATTTAATATTAAATATCTGTACTTCATATACTTGGAATTTGCTGTAACTTATAACTTTTGACTTTTGACTTTTGACTTTTGAATTATAACCTTTGACTTATAACTTTTGACTTAAAAAATAATGTCTAATCCTCTCCTTTCGCTCAACTATGAACCTGCCATCCAAACTTTAGGTGGTGACTATTATGATGAAGTACTTGCTGCTGAATTTCCCCAACATATTTTGCGGTTTCGTAATGACAAATTGCTGCCTAAAATAGGACTAACTCCTGAAGATGTTAAGGATGATCATTTTATTGAAGCTTTTGGTAAATTTCATTGTGTCGGACCTTTTTTAGCTCTACGTTATCACGGTTATCAATTTGGTCAATATAATCCTTATTTAGGAGATGGTAGAGGTTTTCTTTATGGTCAAGTGCGTGGGGTAAATGGTGAATTATATGATTTTGGCACAAAGGGTTCCGGTAGAACACCTTATTCTCGTAGTGCGGATGGCAGACTGACTCTCAAAGGGGGTGTTAGAGAGGTATTAGCCGCCGAAATGTTACATCGTCATGGGGTTCGTACTTCTCGATGTTTTAGTTTGATTGAAACTGGGGAGGGGTTATGGCGTGGAGATGAACCTTCTCCTACTCGTTCGTCGGTGATGGTACGTTTTAGTAGTTCTCATATCCGGTTTGGTACTTTTGAAAGGTTGTATTATTTCAAACGTCCCGACTTAACTAAAAAGCTTTTAGATCATGTAATTGATTATTATTATTCTGAATTAAAAGAACAGAACGAACGCTATTTTTTATTCTACTCAGAATTAGTAAAAAGAGTTGCGAAATTAGTGGCTCAATGGATGGCTGCGGGATTTTGTCATGGTGTATTAAATACTGATAATATGTCAATTACTGGGGAGAGTTTTGATTATGGTCCTTATGCTTTTATTCCCACTTATGACCCCAAATTTACAGCAGCTTATTTTGATTATTCTGGTCTTTATCGTTACAGTCATCAACCGTTAGTTTGTAAGTCAAATTTACACTTACTTCAAGACGCATTAGCTGCAGTTATTGACCGAGAAAATATGAGGGCAAGTTTAGATGAGTTTGATGATGTTTATCTGCTTGAATATAGGCGATTAATGATTAATAAATTAGGATTTGAGCAGTTGCCAGAAACAGATGCAGAAAAGTTACTTCAGCTAACTATTAAACTGCTGGAAAGTTCTCAGGTTGGCTATCACGATTTCTTTTTAGGATTGAGAAAACAATTTTCTCCACATTGGCGTGATGATGTTAATCAAATTTTTGCTGATTTTGAACAATCAGAATTAATTGAGCCGTGGCGACAATATTATTATCATTTATTACAGACTTATTCTAATGATGAATTAAAAGCAATGGCGGAAAGACTGAAACAATATAATCCTCAACAAAGTTTAATTCGGCCTATAATTGAATCAGTATGGGAACCTATTACAGTAGAGGATAATTGGGAGCCATTTTATGATTTACTAAAGCAGATATGTGAATAAAATTTATTAATATACCTGTATTGGCGTTGCTGATTATGGGTATGATTTTGCCCCCCTAGCCCCCCAAAATTGGGGGGAATAAAACTCTAAAAGTCCCCCAAAATTGGGGGATTTAGGGGGCTTTACCAGAACCAAACAATCGCACATTCATACTTCAATTCAGCAACGCCCCTTTATTAATAATTAGGGTCAAATATAGCGAAGCTGTCATGAAGGGCAATCTAGAAATGAAAGCCTTACTATGTAAGCATCTCAGCAACTGCTCTTTTCATGGGCGCATTCGGTGAAATATTGCACAATATTAGACATTTAAGTGAATTCCTGTGAATCGCTCAAAAGCATATATAGTAGTTGTTTTACTAGCTTTTGCGTGTCAAGTGTTTTGAACTCTCCCAACCACTGAAAGCTGCAATAATATCTAAATTGCCCCCTATGACAACTTCTCTATATCTGACCCAGAAAGCTACAAAGTAGAATTCTAGTTAACCTTCCAGCCACTCCTTGGCTGCGATCGCTACTTTCATGCAACAAAGCCTTTCTAAAGTCCTATTTTCGTTTCTCTCAGCAATGACAGAAAAAGGTAAAAAAACGTTTCTTTTTTTTACAATGACTACCGACTACCAGCTCTGCAAAAAAAATCGTGTTAAAGTGCTAATATCAACCAGTGTTTCTATCTTGCAGTAACTCAAGGAGAATTCTATGGATCTTAAAGAACAGGTCTTAAACACCCTCTCAAGTGCTCCCTATATTGGCGCGCGAGAAATTGCAGAACGACACTCTCTGACGGTAGAGGAGCTAAACCATGCATACAAGGCAATTCAGACTTCAGAAGAGTGCCAAAAGAGGTTGCTGACATCGATAAATCGCGATTATTTCGAGACTGTAAGAGAATACTTCGGCAAAGAGCTATACACGGTAATCTTTTTCGTTGGGCTGGGATGTCCTTATCGCTGCCCCTTTTGTCCCTCGGTAACAATTGAAAAAGACGGCTATCGCAAACTGGCGAAGTTCCGGAAAGGCCCAGGCGATCGAAAGCTAGAGTACAGGGATTTTGAAAAGATATTTGCAGATATAGAGCAAATGCAGAAAAAGGGAATTATTGTTGAGGTCAAAATTTCCGGCGGACTAGAGCCGTATACAGATCCAGAGACTGTAAATTGGATACTGGAATTGGCAAGCCGCCAAAATGTAGATTCGACTATATTTACTAACGGCGTTTTGTTACGCGACCCAAAAAACCGCGAGATTGCTTTGAAAAGCGATAAGCTTCGTATCAGTCTAGGGACGGTAAGCGAAGAAGCTTATGCTGATGAATACTTTGGCGAACACCCCAGAAACAAAAGATCGAACAGTCTGGGAGATCTACAGAAAACAATCCGCCAACTCGTCCAAGATCGCAATGATTCGGGTGCCGCCACAGCCATCGGAATGAATACTGTAGTGGGCGAGTTTAATTTCCACGAATTAGAACAAGTGGTGCTCGACGCACATGATTTTGGTGTAGATTATATTGCTATCAAGGGCGACTATTTCAAGCAAAAGGACGACGAGTGGTTTGACAAAGTAGAGACGGCGACAGCGGCAATTTCAGGGCACACGCGCGACGGAAAAATCGGCGACATGCGCGTAATCCTGACGGGGTCCCAAGAGCGAAGCAGCTTCTTAAATAGCTCATTGCAGGGAAAATGCCTACCGATCGACCAGGCAATGCGCCAAATGTTCATTGATCCTTTTGGCCAGTGTACCCCGGTCCACTGCTGGGCATTTCCCGTACAAGAAAAAGAGCAGGAGCGGCATACCACCTCTCTAAACGAGCATACAGGTCTGCAAAAGATAATCGAAAAAACAAACGACTTTCCTTTGATCGACTACTCTAAACTTAACCCTTTTGAATTAATAATTTCGCTAGAGTCAGAACGCCAAAGGCAGGATCTGGCATTTGGAGTCGAACGGGACTGCAATCCTTATATTTCACCTCATAATGTTAGCAATCCGGACTCATTGAATTTCCGATCTTTCTGCAATTGTTGAGATACCCCAATCGCTCACTATGGACATCGGTTTAAAAAACCTGTGTCCGACGGGTATTTGAACGATACCCAGATGTGCGCGATCGCAAACAAATTGGAGAGTTGAAAAAAATCGGGGGTCTTATCTTTCTTGATTATGACAACTGTTAGTATCATATTTTGTATCCTTATTGTTATCTATTCAAAATGGGAAGTATGAGAAGATGCAGAAAAGTTACTTCAGCTAACTATTAAACTGCTGGAAAGTTCTCAGGTTGGCTATCACGATTTCTTTTTAGGATTGAGAAAACAATTTTCTCCACATTGGCGTGATGATGTTAATCAAATTTTTGCTGATTTTGAACAATCAGAATTAATTGAGCCGTGGCGACAATATTATTATCATTTATTACAGACTTATTCTAATGATGAATTAAAAGCAATGGTGGAAAGGTTGAAACAATATAATCCTCAACAAAGTTTAATTCGACCTATTATTGAATCAGTATGGGAACCCATTACAGTAGAGGATAATTGGCAGCCATTTTATGATTTACTGAAGCAAATATCTGAATAAAATTTATTGCAGCGCTTTTGCCGATTTCTGAACCACATCGTCACAAAAAAAATAGTGCTTTTAAGAGTTCAGTTTTGAACTGCTTAATAATCCCCGCACTTTACGGCAGGGAGTATCAAAATCTTAATTTTGCACTAAAGTCTCACTATTACCGAATTATTAATAATTAATAATTAATAATTAAATAATGCTGGTTTAAAGCCTCCCCTTTTAAGGGGAAAAGCGGTCGTTAGCGGAGCTTCCCGAAGGGTGGGATGGCGAGGAGACCTCGCCATATCCAATCGACCAAGAGAAGAAATAATATCTCCTGATATTCAATTCCGGGCGTTGCTGATTCTGGGTATGATTTTGCCCCCCTAGCCCCCCAATTTTGGGGGGAATCAAACTCTAAAAGTCCCCCAATTTTGGGGGATTTAGGGGGCTTGACCAGAAACAAACAATCGCGCATTCATACTTCAATTCAGCAACGCCCAATTCCGTAAAGGTTAAAGCCAGGGGAAGGGTTCGGCTGGCTCAAACATTGCCGAAACTTCCCCGACGAGGATCGGATGACCTTTCAATTCCAACTTCATCGGTTTTGCACCCTCCTGAAGGTTTAGGTTATCCATCTCTACCCAGAAAACATTTGGGCTGATAGTGGACTCAAAATAGTAGGTGAGGCTCTTCTGATCCGAGACCGTCCGCCAAATGGTAGTGGATACGTTTGGTTGAGCCTCGTCGGTAATACCCAGTGGTACAGAAGCGTTGCGGATGACGCTGAACGCTGCGGCAACAGCCTCGCGCGGATCGTCAAATTTCGGCACGGCACCTAAGTAATAGCTAGCGCGGGCAAACCGATCCGAGGCGCGGTTGGTGCCAGGCAGGAAAGTCAGACCTCCGATCTCCTTCCAATAAGCATTGAGCGGAAGCTGCTCGTCATATATAGGGGAGTTGGTCATCACGTCGTATTCCACCCCATGATGGATAACTAGCTTGCCATCAATGTATTCAAAGATCGCTGAGTCTCCAGTCACGTCGGACAGCGACAGATGCGCGCCGGCGCTGAAGCCATTGGGCAAATCGGCTGCAATAATTCGGAATGGTTCGGCACTCAGTCCTTCGACTGCCTCGGCGACGTTGGCATAATTATCCAGGGCGTATTGGCCCCAGGCTCCAACTGACAAGGCTGGCTTACCATCGAGATTGCCGTAATTCGCTTCTGCCAAATAAAGGACATTGGCAACCAGACCTTCTTCGTTCATGCCGTCGGCGGTGGCTATATCGTAGGCCGAAGTAGTGATGCTGCCATATTTCGAGACCCAGTTTATCGGGTCTGGTTCAACCCCACCATTACGTTTCATACCCTTGGGAAATACCCAAAAATCGCTGTAAAGGTCCTCATACCAGTCCATAGTGCGCCCGGTAACTATCCGGGCGTCACCGGCTTTGTAGACAGCCCGGGTGCAAGCCTGAGCTGCCGGGGCTACTGTAATTGCCAGGATGGCAATCAATACAGCCAATACTGCTACCAGTTTCTTAGCCATAAATCAATCATAGTAAAAGTGAAATTACCAGACCGACTTTATCAGATAAATACTATTTTTACAATAGACATCAGCTTGGATTTGGAATTGTTAAAAGAGGCAGCACAGAAGTCTCGCTAAGAAGGCAGATCGGCTTTAGGGGTTAACTCTGATTAGGTGATGGTTCCTTTATTAGGAACGGTTTGTGAGGGAAAAGGTCAAAAAGATTTAGTCAATGCACTGGTTTATATAGCGGTTCTCATATTAATGAGATGTAGTATTTTTTCCTATTCCCATATTCTCAAAAACAATGGCGTGATATTTTGGGTACTCTTAAAGCCAGATGCAAAATATTAGATTTTGACTATTTGAGGCTGTGGAGCGATCGCGCAGCGGGACGGAGTTCTATCGCCTAAAAATAACTCCAGAATTAGAAAAAGCTTTGGATGAAACTAGCCTTGCTAAAAGCTCATATCAAATCCGTTTAATTGCATATACATCCAATTACCTTACGATCATGATTTTAGCCTAATAGACACCTCCAATTATAAAAAATCAAATCAATTATCGTACTCTTATTCATTAATTCTTTCCCCTACTCCCTACTCCCTCTTTTCTGGAGATATCTAATATTAATATAGTTAAGTTTTATAGTCATTATGATTATTATTTAAGTAAACGTAAACCACTTAATGTTACTAAAACTGTAGACCCTTCATGACCGAGTACTCCAAGAGGCATATTTATATTTCCAGTAAAGTTAGCGACTAATAATAGGAAAATAAACCCAATAGCAAAAGCAATATTTTGCTTAATAATACGATTAGCGCGACGACCTAAATTTATAGCTTCTACTAATTTTTCTAAGCGGTCTGCCATTAACACAATATCTGCTGATTCTAAAGTAACATCACTACCTGCATTACCCATAGCAATACCAACTGTAGCTAAGGATAAAGCGGGAGCATCGTTAATACCATCTCCTACCATTGCTACATTTCTATTTTGTTGTTGCAGGCGCTTAATTACTGTTAATTTATCTTCTGGTAATAATTCATAATAGACTTGATTTATACCAAGATTTTGAGCAACACTATCAGCAGTTTGTTGATTATCTCCTGTCAGCATAGCTATAGATTTGATATTCATAGATTTGAGTTTAGTTATCATTTTACCAGCTTCTAAACGGACAGTATCAGCAACAGATATTAAGCCAATAATTTCTTGTGATTGTGCAACAAAAATAACTGTTTTTCCCTGTTTTTGGAGGCGGTTACTTTCATTTAAAAAGTAGGAACTAAAATTATTTACTTCTGACTTAATTAAATTTTCTTTGCCCACTGTAATAATTTCACTATCAACAATACCAGTAATTCCTTCCCCAGTTTTTGCTATAACATTGGTTGCTACTTGCCACTGAATATTTTTTGTAATTGCTACTTCAGTAATAGCCTTTCCAATAGGATGTTCAGAACAAGATTCTAGAGCTGCAGCTAATTCTAAAACTTCATTTTCTGACTTACCTTTTCTAGGGATAATATCAACAACTTGTAGTTTACCAGTAGTCAGAGTTCCTGTTTTATCAAAGGCGATCGCTTTGACTTCTCCCATCATTTCTAATTGAGCACCATTTTTAAATAAAATTCCCTGTCTAGCTCCATTAGCAATGCCAGATAATAAAGTGGGCATAATTGCTGCCATTAAAGCACAAGGAGAAGCAACTACTAAAAATATTAAAGCTCGATAAATTGTTGTTTCCCAACTCCAGTTTAATAAAAATGGCGGTAAAATTCCGAGTAATATACCTGAAATAACTATAACTTTGGCGTAAATTTTCTCAAATTTTTCCACAAATCTCTGAGAGGGTGGAGTTTCAGTTTTTGCTTGTTCAACTAAACGAATTACACGCTGAATTAAACTACTTTCTGGAGATTTATTTACTTGTAGTCTTAAAACACCATTACCATTTAATGTACCTGCAAAAACTTCATCTCCTACAGTCTTATCAACGGGTATAGATTCTCCTGTAATTGGAGCTTGATTAATGGTACTAATGCCTTCAATAATAATACTATCAGTCGGGATAAGTTCTCCAGGTTTAACTAAGACAAAATCTCCCATTTTTAATTGATTAACCGGAATTTGTGTTTCTTGATTATCAACTATTAATCTGGCAGTATCAGGAGTAATAGCCATTAATTTTTGAATATTACGTTCAGTTCTCTCCATAGCAAAAGTTTCTAGAGCACCACTAATAGCAAAAATTAAAATTAGCACTGCTCCATCAATTATTAAGTGATACTCTTGTTGCCATAAACCTAAAGCAGCAGCTCCCAAAGCAGCAACAATCATCAATAAATCAACATCTAATTCTTTTTCTGACCAGAGAGTTGTTATACCTTCTTTAGCACTTTCATAACCACCAATTACATAAGCTGTTGCTAGAATTAATAGTGCTAAACCAACCCAATTAATTTGTAAACAAAACCAACTCAAAAAAATCAGTACAGCACAGGTTCCCGCAGCAAATGCTTCTGGATAATATTGAGCAAGTTGGAGGTATTGAGGTAGAGAAAAGTTTTTCTGATTCATAGGAGTTTATTTAACAATTAATAATGAATAATGAATAATTAATAATTACTGAAAAATTAAGGTATAAAGCCTCTCCATTCATGGAGAAAAAAGCGGTCGTTTGCGGAGCATTCCGTTAGGATGGGATGGATGGGTTTCCTAACCATATCCAATCGACCAAGAGAAGAAAAAAATTCCTTTTAACCCAATTCTCTTCTTTTCAAGGAGAGGTAATTCTAAATTCTAAATTCGCGCATTCTAAATTCTTGAACTCTCCTTAAAAGTGGATAGGATTGAATAATTATGAAAATTTTTATTTATTATCCCCAATCAAGGGGAGGCGCATACCCACAATTTTTCGGTAAAAAAACTTAAAAGTAAGCATTTACTGCGGAATGTTTGCACTTAAAAATAGTCTCAGATTTTTGTTTAGTACATCAGCACAATAAAGAATTAAGATTTTGGTGATTTTGGCTATAATTTTTCTTGAAATGGTGATTTCCTAATCCTTAATTAAAAAGGATTTTGTATTCTACAAATTTATATTTTATAGCTTGATTCACTAACGCCAAAATTTTAACTGTATACTAGGGACAGTTGTGTATTTTATTAACAAATCTTGAAAGATGACGAACTGGTGGGAAAAAGTTAATGTTTCGGCAGCAGTAGCAGGTGTAATTGTTGGGGTAGCAGGAATAGCTATAACATTGTGGAATCAAGAGATTAGATGCTTGATTAATTCATCAGGAAATAATTGTTCAAAAAATATTTTCTGTATGAAAAATACTAGAATACAAGCTGGGAGTAGTGAGTCTTATGATAGTGATTGGAAATGTGTAAAAGAATCTACGACAAGTGACTGGATAGAGCTAGGAGACGACAACTTGTGGAAAAGTTACTTAGAATTTAAAGCTGAAAGTCACCTTAAATCTCCCAACACTAAAATCTGTGCTTTTTACAGTAGATTAAGTTCTGATTCTGGTAATACAATAAAGGAAAATAAGTGCAGTGAAAAATCCAATAATTATGAGAATAAGATAGAGTTAGGAGATGATACGGGTTGGATAAATCAGAAATTGGCTTTTACTATTTCTAGTCCAAAGAATTATCAAATCTGTTTAGAGTTGTTAAAACAAGAGAAAAGGGAAAATCCCAACTTAGGAAGAAGACCTTCAACTGGCTGGATATGTAATAGTGAGAACCCTGATAATTATATTGATTTAGGTGACGATTTCAAATACTATAATCAAGTGTTAAAATTTAAAATCATCAAGCAGTAAGTAGGGCTTGCTGATTAAATATCAAAGTATTGACAGATATAGGTAAGTGCCTTTTTAGGTCTGTAATACCTTGTTTTTCAGCTCTTCATACTCAAAAAGTTAGCATTTATGGCGCATAGTTGGGCAAAAAAATTACTCCCCTACTCCCCCGCTCCCCTACTCCCTAAAAAAGACTTTTTCAGCAAACCCTAATTATTCATTAGTACCAATTTAGATTAATTCTTATTCATAAGAACTAAAAGCAAAATCCAAAACTTGAACAATAAAATCTACATCTGCTTTTGTAATACAAAGAGGTGGTTTAATCCGTAAAATATTACGATATAAACCACCTTTTCCAATAATTAATCCTAAATCTTTTGATACTTCGTGAATTTGGGATGTAAGTTCAGAATTTGGTTCTTTTGTTTCCCGATTTTTAACTAAGTCAATACCAATCATTAATCCACAACCACGAACATCCCCAATACATTCATATTTTTCTTGTAAATTCTTAAGACCTTTGAGTAAATAATCTCCTACTATAGAACAATTTTGTTGTAGATTTTCCCTTTCAATTGTCTCTAAAACTGCTTTACCTGCTGCACAAGAAACAGGATTTCCAGCAAATGTATTAAAGTGCATTTTTTGAGTAAATGCTTGAGCAATTTCAGGTGTTGTTACAACCGCAGCAAGAGGTAATCCATTTCCAATACCTTTAGCTAAAGTGACAATATCAGGTTTAACATCCTGAAGTTCAAAACCCCAAAAACTTTTACCAGTTCGACAAAAACCAGTTTGAATTTCATCAATAATTAATAATCCTTTTGCCTGATGAACATAATCAGATACTTTCCTTAAATATCCATCTGGATAAACTATTACTCCCCCCATTCCTTGAATAGATTCAGCAAAAAAAGCAGCAATTTTTCCGCAGGTTGCATATTGAATTATATTCTGAATTTCATCAGCATATTTATCGGCAAGATTATTTTCATTATTATTCCAAGGACCTCTATAAACATCGGCATTTAAAGCATGATGAATCCCAAAATTATGAGGAGGATAATATTTCCAACTGCTTTGAGATGTTAATCCCATTGTATTACCACCCATACCATGATATCCATTGCGCAGAGTAATTATCTCAAAATTTTCAGTATAAACCCTCGCCATTAACATTGCTAAATCATTAGCCTCTGAACCAGAATTAACAAAATAAACCATCGACAAATCATCTGGCATTTTATCTACTAACATTTTGCTATATTCAGCAATTGTTGGATGTAGATAAAGTGTGGTTAAATGTTGCAATTTTGCTGATTGTTCTTGTACAGCTTTAACAACATGAGGATGAGAATGACCAACATTAATTGTTGCTATTCCTGCAAAGGCGTCTAAATAACGTTTCCCTGTCTCATCAAAAACGTATTGCATTGAGCCTTCTACAATCATAATTGGTTGTTTATAGTAGGTAGCAACAACTGGATTTATGTATTGTTTTCTTAATTCAATTACTTCTTGTTTTGAAATACCAATATATGGAGTAGGTTGATAATTATACGGTGGAAGAGATGGTCTATTTTGGGAAAGCATTTGATTATTAATCATCTAAACATTGGCTTTGATTTTATTTTTTTGTATACATATAATATTCCCCATCAGGAGATGTATTCAGAAATTCAAATCCTGCTTCAGAAAACATTTCTTGACTAGAATCATAATCCATCATTCAACAATTAATAATTCATTATTAATTATTAATTATTAATTATTAATTATTAATTATTAATTATTACCTCTCCTTGAAAAGAAGAGGATTGCTCAAAGGAAAATTTTTCTTTATTATCCCCTTAAAAGGGGAGGCTTTAAACCATAATTTTTCGGTAAAAGTTTGAGATTTTGCCGATCGACTATTTCACCATTTTTCTCAAAGGATATATTAATATCTAAATATTCTTGTCCATTTTCTGTTTTCCGTTCGGCTTTTGGATAATAAATAACTCCACTCTTAAGTTCAGTGTTCATATACGCTTTAAAATTAACAATACTTAAGACAAATAAGCCTGATTCTTGGAGGTGTTTTGCAATACGTTTTAAAGCTTTCAGATTATCCTCTCTACTCAAAAGATGGCTAGCAAAAACATTTTCCTTGGGATCGTACATAAAAAAGAAAGCTCCACCTCTTGAATATATAAATTCAAAGTCTTGCTCCAAATTCAAATCTAGAACATCTTATACATAAAAATGAACTCGATCTTCCGATCCCAGTTTAGCTTTTGCTTGTTCTATTAAAGGTGCGCTATTATCTATTCCCCAAATCTCTTCAAAACTGAAATTTATCACCGAAATAATATTGACGCACTAAGCTAAGTATTTTGTTAGTCATTATGAAAATATTGTGTTTAAATTTTTAAGGAGTTTTTTGATAGGTATAATATTTTCCTGCCTTGATATCTTTTTCGATAAACCCAGCTTTTTCTAACATCATCTTACAAGTTTGATAACTGAGTAATTTAAGCTTTACTGTTTCTTGCGCTAATAACTTTTCATTTTGATAAAAAAGATAATTGAGAAGAGCATAATGTTCATTTTCAATTAATTCAGTAGTGGCAATTTTTTTATGAACAATACCATTATCCAATTCTACTAAACTATTTCCATAAGCATTAGAACAACTAATTATTAGTAAACCTCCTGGTTGAAGATGTTTAGCAACACAATTAAAGCTTTTCTGTATATCTTCAGAACTAAAAATATGACTACCGAGCATTATTTCTGATTCAGTATTAATAAACGTCCAAGCACCACCACGAGAGTAAGCAACATCGAATTTTTTACCAACATCTAATTCAGAAACACTTTGACAATATAAATCAACTTTTTCTCCTAATCTTTTTTGAGCTTCTTCTAATAAAGGTTCACTGGTATCAATTCCAGTTATTTTGTAAGCAGGTTCAATTTGGAGTAAATTTTCTACTATTAAACCAGTACCTATTCCGATATCCAATAAATCTCTAGCTTCCCCTATAACTTGAGCAAGTTCAGTAGCAATTTGATCATAGTTTCTATATTGTGGGACACACTGATCGTAAAATTTAGCAAGTCCTTGATATTGATCGTTCATTTCCTGCAAAAGTATCTAAATAATGTTTACCTGTTTCATCAAAAACATATTGCATCAAACCTTCAACAATCATAATGGGTTGTTGATAGTAAGCATTCAGCCGTCAGCTATCAGCCATCAGCTATTGCTTTTAGTTTGAGATAAAAGCTTTACTGAATTGAATTATAATTTATACTACGCCTAAAAGCTGGCTTTAAAGTCTATATTAATAAAACTCTCTGCTTTTACAGCTAATAGCTGAAGGCTTACGGTAGAAACAATTGGATTTATTATATATCTATTGTTTTCTTAATTCAATTACTTGTGGCTTTACAGGAATCACTGTACCAATAGCTCATAGGTTTGATCCAAAAATGTTTAGCATAACCTTCGCTAATCCCTGTACTGCTTTCTCTATACAGCAGAGAAGGGGAATTGTCAACCACATAAAATGTATGACCTCGATCGTCTTGATAGATAGGATTTCCTATTTTTGTTGCACGAGTACCTTGAATTGCTCTGCCAGTATCTGCTGCTGCATCAATAATCCAACCTGTAGATTTCATGGAATCAAGCATTTCAAAAGTAACAATGGGTGCATCTCCTTGAGCTATCTCCACTGTATTGATAAAAATATCATAATCTTTAAATTCTTGTCGCATTAAATCGACATTACTCCGGCGACGCAATATAGGTTCAATTCCTTTACTCAGCAAATATTTCAAGACCCCATAAGCCACATTTCCTGAGCCAAATACTGCTACTCGATCATTCTGGGTAATTCCACCTCGCAACATAATCGCTTGCATCATTGAAGCATAACCTGCGAATATGTGATTTTCTTTTAAAAAATCTCTTGGAGTATTCAGAGTTTCTGTTTTTCCTTGAGTAATACGGATAGAGATGTCATTCTCAATATCAAATAGTCGCAGATTTTTCGGTTCAGCACAGTATTCTCGAAAATGTCTTCCTGATGCACCAAAGGGATGAATCCAACCTACAAGAGTTTGATTCTCTCTAAAGTATTGATAATCTTGGGGTTGGGGAACTTTAATGCAGTAAATTACATCAGCCCAAGCAAATAGACTTTCGCGAGAATAACCAGCACCTTCTCCATAAACTGCGTCAGGAATATCTAAACTTTCGCCATAACCTTCTTCAAATCTGCGTTCATCCTCTGGACTACAGTAGGATAAATGTTGTGGTAATAAACCGACTCTTTTTTCGTTAGGGAAACTGGGTTTAATGTAGCCAATTTTCATGGTATTTTTTAGTTATTATGAAAATATTGTGCTTAAATTTTTAAGTAGGTGTAATATTTTCCTGGGTTGATATCTCTTTCTACAAATCCTGCTTTTTCTAGCATCATTGTACAGATTTGATGACTCAGTAATTTAAGTTTTAGTGTTTGTTGAGTTAATAACTTTTCATTTTGATAAAAAAGATAATCAAGAATAGCATAACGTTCATTTTCAATTAATTCAGTAGTGGCAATTCTTTTATGAACAATACCATTATCCAATTCTACTAAGTTATCTCCATAAGCATTAGAACAACTAATTATTAGTAGACCTCCTGGTTGAAGATGTTTAGCAATACAATAAAAGCTTTTCTGTATATCTTCAGAACTAAAAATATGACTAGCGAGCATTGTCTCTGATTCATAATTAACAAAAGTCCAAGCACCACCACGAGAGTAAGCCACATCAAATTTTTTACCAATATCTAATTCAGAAACACTTTGACAATATAAATCAACTTTTTCTCCTAATCTTTTTTGAGCTTCTTCTAATAAAGATTCACTGGTATCAATTCCAGTTATTTTGTAGGCAGGTTCAATTTGCAGTAAATTTTCTACTATTAAACCAGTGCCTATTCCTATATCCAATAAATCTCTACCTTCCCCTATGATTTTAGCAAGTTCGGTAGCAATTTCAGAATAGTTTCTATTTTGTTGGACAAACTTATCATAAAATTTAGCAAGTTCTTGGTATTGATCGTTCATTTGTTCAATTTATCCTATTAAAAAATTATATTTTTTGCTAGTTTACAGCACTTTTTAAGATAGTTATTACAGTTTTGTACTAAGTTACCTAAAGTTCCAAAACTTTATATCTAATCAACTGGAAAACTGCTGTAAATTAATTTAATTCTTTAGTCCATCTATTAAACTTTTCCACAGTTGGAGTATGAATATAACCATGTTTTTTAGATAAAAACTTTGCCCCTGTTTCTGTCCCCATTTCTGTAATTATTCTAGCAAAACCAGCACTTTTAGTTACTTGATGAACTTTATCAACAATGGAATTCAGAACCTCATGGCGGAATCTTGGGTGTAATTCGATAGTAAACATCCACCCTAAATCACAATCTTCTTTCCCTTCTGGTTTATAAGTAGGAATAACAAAAAAGGCTCCCAGAATATTGTTATCTAAATCTAGTGCAATAATATGCTTTATACCTTCTTGATAAGGTTCCCTAAGATTTTTTAAAGTATGTTCTGCTGGACGAGTTCTGACAAAGTTATCATTAAACTCTGAATCTGCAAATACTCTGTATAATATTGCGTCAATCTCGTCCCAACGATTAAGAACAAATTCACTATCGACGACTTCTATTTTATAATCTCTTTTTGATTTATTTAACTCAACTTTTTTGTTTTCTTTCAGCATATAATTTGCCTTCTTGTTAATTTTACTCCCCTCAATAATTCCTGGATATCCTAATGATATATGATCGTTAGTATACCAAATTATATCAAGTCACATTAATTAACCATAATTTAATTAATTGATAATGGATAATTGATAATTACCTCGGGTTTTAACCGTTACGGAATTGAATATAAGGAAATATTATTTCTTCTCTTGATCCATTGGATATGGCGAGGAGACCAGCTATTGACAGAGCAGCTCCGAATCGCGCCATCTCACCCAACGGGTGCGCTCCGCTAACGACCGCTTTTTTACCCTTAAAAGGGGAGGCTTCAAGGCGCGAATTATTTAATAATTAATAATTAATAATTAATTATTAATTATTCGGTAAGTATCTTCAGGCATTCACCAATGGTAGAAAGTGATTCCTCTTTAATTAATATTACTCAATCGTTTGGAAAAATTTTCTATCGCCTTTTGTAAATCCTCTTCTGTGAGAGACTTTAATATACTGAAAGTAAATGGTTGTTGATTAATATATTGTAGATAAGACCCACTTAAATATGGTAAAGATTGAGATTGATTAGTCAGATAAGCTTGAAAAAATGCTAAATTTAGTGCCTGCATAAAAGGATAAGCTAAATTAGGATCGGGACCAATTAATTTGACTGGTAGTTCTAGAGAAACTTCCTCTTCTTCTTCTACAGCAATAAACGAAAAATGAGTTGCTGGTTCACTAATAACTAAATATTTTTCTGCAGTAGTTAAGCTGATAAATGGATAAATTTGCTCTGGAATTGGTGGAGCAAAAATATCTCTAGTACTAGCAACAATCATCAAAGGTATTGCAATTTTACTAATTTTTTCAGGTCCAAATACACCACTACTAATTGGATTTATTACAATAGCTGCTGTGATACGTTCATCTCGTAAATTGTTAGTTATTTCTGCTGGTAAATTACTGGTTTGACACTGCAATAATAGAGATAAATTAAAGATAAATTTAGTATCTTCAGATTGGCAATCTTTTCGTAAATCTTCTAGGTCTAGGGGAGCACCTGCAAGACTTAAAGCAGTATAACCGCCAAAAGATTGACCTACTATTCCCACTTGTTTAAAATTTAACTGACCTCGCCATATTGGGTCGGAGTCTATTTTTGCCTCTAATTCATCTAGTAAATATTTAATATCTAGCGGGCGATTAATAAATTCCATTCCATCTACAGGTCTGCTAAAACCTGCAAAGAAATTTTCAAGTTTTTCTGCACTTGAACCAATATGTTCTGGTACTATTACTGCAAAACCATGAGATACTAAATGTTCGGCAAGATAGGCAAAACTATTAATATCTGAACCTAAACCATGGGAAATAACTATCACAGGAATTAATTTATTTCCAGAATTTTTGGGCAGATAAATATTTGCTGGAGAAGAACGGTCGCGATTAGGATTTCTAAAGGTAATAGATTGTTTTTCCCATCTTATATTTCCTGGTTGTCTTAAATCTGGAAAAGTATTAAAATCAACTTTCTTCTCACTAAGCAATCGCTCTTGAGCTTGATTTTGTAGCTCTATTACAATCAAGCGTTCTTCTACAAATCTTTTGATTAATTCTTCAGTTAAATTGATACCTTCTTGAAGTTCTATTAACAAATCTCCAGGAAATTTTTTCAACACATTAATAATAGTCAAACCATCTGGTTCTGCAAGAGCTAACTGGAAAGCTGTTTGGAGAGCTTCACTACCATTTTTATTCTCTCCAGTTTTCAGGATTTTTCCTAATCTTTTCAGAATTTCTTGTCCTGCTGGTTCTTCCATAAATGTGTTGACAATAGTAGGATTAACATCAAAACGCTCTTGAAAAAGTTCTCTTAGTTCTTGTTTTTGTTTTTTCAGAACTGTCTGTATTTCTTTTGTTTCTTCTGTTGTGAGCAGCTCAGAATAAAAGGTAAATTCTTTGCTAAATTCTCCTTCATTAGCAAACCTTTCGATAGATTCAATTGGTATTTTTAGTTGAAAAGGTGGCAAAGAAACTACGATTGGATCTGTAATATCGAGAGCAGGAATAGAAATGATAAGATTTTCGGCAGCAGAGGCGGAAATAGTGGTAAGAATAGGTGATAATATAGTTAAGCCCGCGACCAATATAAAGTTATTTTTATAAATTTTTGATGAAACTAATTTTTGTTTGATATTGCTAATTTTTCTCTGCTGTACTTGAGCTATATTAGCACCTAGAAAATTGAAAATATACTTGGAAATAGATTTTGTTTTTGACCAATTAAATACCATCAATAACTCCTATTGAATTCAAGTATTTATATTGTGCCATAAAATTTAATTTTCATCTATAATGCAGTAATTATAAAAGAGAAATTGGGAGATATATCCCCAAGTATTATTTTTTTGAATTCGTATAATATAATAGGAATAAAAACTATCATTATTCTACAGGAAAAAGAAAAACCTATTATGAATAGTAATTCTATATTTGACACCATCTCACCACTCCCCATCTTCCCATTACAAAGATATAGCAATCACCGAATCAGATGTGAGAATTGAGGTGTTCCTTTGAAGTATAGAATATAGCAGTTATCTTATTCTTATATATTCGTTTTTTCTTCTTCCCTATTCCCTATTCCCTCCATACCTAAAACAAAAGTCTCCAATATCTCACAACTAAAATCATATTGCTATATATAGCAAACTTTTTGAGATTTGGTATAATCTCATGTCCGGATAATTAGTGATAAAAAAACTTTCTCCTTGTTCTTCTTCTTCCTTCTTCCTTCTTCCTTCTTCCCTCCTGACTCCTCTGTTTCAGTCTAAAACACTTATGCTAGGAGCGTATTTTAGGCTCATATTTGGGCAGAAAAATTAAGGGACAAAACGCCCGCTCCTACCTCCTCGCTCATTCCCTTTTCTCCCCTCCTGGGAGGGGTCAGGGGTGGGTTGTCTCCTGTCTTCCCCTCCACGGTCGGGGCCCGCGGGTGGGTTGTCTCCTGTCTCCTACCCCTACTAAAAGACTAGTGAAGCGCAAACCCTAATTAATTTTGAGAAGGTGTATCATAGTCTACTAAATGAAAAAAGTCCATCTGCTATGGTAGAAGATTGGTAAATAATAGTTGAATAAAAACTCTATGCGCTTAGAGCAGTTGCAAGCATTTCTTTGTGTTGCAGAAACGGGTAGCTTCCAACAAGCAGGGCGAATATGTAACGTCACTCAATCAACAGTTAGCCGACAAGTGCAAGCTTTAGAAAATGAAGTGGGTACTCCCCTATTCCACCGTAGCACCCAAGCCAAACTCACTCTAGCAGGAGAATGCTTATGGCCTTACGCTAAGAAAATTTGTCAAGCTTGGGAAAGTGCTACCCAAGAAATAGCAGAAATGCTTGCCGGAAAACAACCAGAACTTTGTGTTGCAGCTATTCACTCTGTTTGTGCTGCTTACCTCCCCCCAGTTTTGCAAAGATTTTGTCGTCACTATCCAGAAGTCAAATTGCGGGTAACTGCTCTAGGAAGCGATCGCACCTTGAAGGTTCTCAAAGACGGTCTAGTAGATATAGCAATAGTCATGAATAACCGCTTATTTACTGCCAGTCCAGAAATGTTAGTAGATGTTCTCTACACAGAACCGATAGAAGTATTAATGGCAGCAAACCATCCTCTCACAAAATACGACCAAATTCCCTGGAGCGAACTTATTCGCTATCCTCAAGTCGTCTTCAAAGATGGCTACGGAATGCAAAGATTAGTTAAAGAGCAATTCGAGCGGCTAGGGGCAAAACTCAATGCAGCATTAGAACTAAATACCCTCGATGCTTTCCGAGGAGTAGTACGACAAGGAAACTTAATTGCTCTGTTACCTCATTCAGCTTTAATAGATGTTAAACTCGACCCCACCCTTGCCATAAAAACAATAGGAGTCACTCCGACTACTTCTAAAGTATCATCAATAAAAGATTCTGTTTGGAGTCGTGAGGTGGTGGTGGTGACAACTAGCGATCGGATACAAATTCCTCCGATAGAATATTTCTGGGAGCTAGTAAAAGAATTAATTCCACAGCAAATTAATCAAACCACCACAACATTGAAGAAGGAGTCAGTAGTCAGGAGTCAGTAGTCAGGAGAATGCTAGAGTTGGGGTGATTAACTGTTGAATGAAAATTGTAAAAGCGTAGTTGCTATTATAAGAAAAGTGTTGTAATATTAAACAGGTAATAATTTAAGATAAATTATAGTGGGTGAATGCGACTTGTTGACAGACATATTATTAACCGAACACATAACTTTTGGCGGGTGTGTGATGAGTTAGCCTTTAAATCAAAAAACTTGTACAACTTGGCTAATTATTATTGTCGTCAGCATTTTTTCGAGTGTGGAAAAAGTCTAGATTTAACAAAGCTATATCACGCTACCAAAAATAGCGATGCCTACAGAGGATTACCAACTAAAGTATCAAAACAAATAATAAAATGCTTGGTTGCAACTTGGCGTGGCTATTTTCAAGCGTTCAAAGAATGGTCAAAATATCCACAAAAGTTTTTAGGTAAACCCAAAATACCAAAGTATAAGGACAAAACCAAAGGTCGAAATGTAGTTATATATTCAAAAGAGTCTGTATATAAAGCACCACTAAAGGACGGTATTTGTCACTTATCTATGAGTGAGATCAAAATACCTGTAGTGGTTGAGTCTGTAGTTGAAGTGAGGATAGTACCTGCAACTGGCTGCTATGTAATTGAAGTAGTGTATGAAAAAACGAATCAGCCACAAATACACTCAATATATGTAGCGGGAATAGACTTAGGGATTGACAGATTAGTTGCTCTATCTACAAACAAGCCTGGTGTTAAGCCTATGCTTGTTAACGGGAAGCCACTAAAAAGTGTTAATCAGCTTTACAACAAGCGTAAAGCCAAGTACCAAAGTCATCTCAAAGGCAACAGAAAAAGCAGTCGTAAGATAGAAGCGTTAACCTATCACCGAAATCGTTTTGTGGAGAATTATCTGCATAACACCAGTAAATTAGTTGTCAATTATTTAGTGACTAATAATATTGGTACTGTAGTCATAGGAAAAAATGATAACTGGAAACAAGGAGCAAATATAGGCAAAAAAAACAACCAAAATTTCACCCAAATACCACATGATAAGTTACTCAAGCAAATTATTTATAAATGTCAGCTAGCAGGAATCAAGGTGATTGAAACAGAGGAAAGCTATACAAGCAAAACATCTGCCGTTGACCTAGAGCAACCAATAAAACATGAAACTTATAGGGGTAAACGAGTCAAACGTGGTTTATTCAGGAGTGGAACTGGTATAGTCATTAATGCTGACGTTAATGGCAGTATTCAAATTATTAGAAAGAAATTCCCAGGGGCATTTACTGCCGAGGGAATAGTGAGCTGTGCCGTACAGCCTGTATTGGTTAATCCAATATCAAGATAAAAGCTCAGATCGATTTTCTACAGTTTTTTTCGTACGGTTTAAATGTTAATTTAAGCATTGACATTACAGGTGACGGTGGAGTATGAAACTCACTAAACAAGAATTGACGCTGCTGAGTTAGTGTATGATATTAATCTTAATTACTTAGTCTTCAGAAGGAGCGAGTCAGGAGGGAAAAAATAGGAATAGAAGGAGAAAATTTTTTGATTGCTGGCGCACAACTGCGTTAACGTGTAAGCGGAACAGAGTTCTATCGCACTTTTATCCGGACATGATATCATACCTCAAATCACCAACGCTTAAGAATCAAAAAACAAATAGCTAATTAACCAGAGAGATATATTAAATGAGCGATCGCTTTCGAGAATTACTCAAAACTATTGGCAGTGGCCCCCATACAGGCAAAAATTTAACCCGCCAAGAGGCAGCAGCAGCAATGCGGATGATGTTGTTGAAAGAAGCAAAACCAGTCCAGATCGGCGCTTTTTTAATTGCTCACCGTATTAAACGTCCGAGTGGAGATGAGTTGGCAGGAATGTTAGATAGCTATAACGAATTAGGGCCAAAACTGCAAAGTCAACCATCGATGGGTGTAGTAACAGTATTAGGTTGTCCTTATGATGGGCGATCGCGTACTGCACCAGTTACCCCACTCACAGCTTTAATTTTAGCAACAGCAGGGGTGTTTGTTGTGATGCACGGTGGAGCACGGATGCCGACAAAGGAAGGAGTACCTTTTATTGATATTTGGCAAGGGTTAGGGGTTAAATGGGAAAAACTATCCCTGGCACAGGTGCAACAAATATTTGAGCAGACTGGTTTAGGCTTTGTTTATTTACCGACACATTTTCCCCAAGCAGATGCTTTAGTAGAATATCGTCGAGATATCGGCAAACGACCGCCTCTAGCAACGATGGAATTAATTTGGGTTCCCTTTCCAGGGGAAGTTCATCTGGCTGCCGGATATGTTCATCCTCCCACAGAAGGTATGTTTCGAGGAGCATTGGAATTACAGGGTGTGAAAAATTATACAACAGTTAAGGGGTTAGAAGGAAGTTGTGACTTGCCTCGCGATCGAACAGCTATTATTGGGGTATCGATGCCATCTGACAACTCTGCCACATTTGAACGTCTCTTTTTGCATCCGAGTGACTATGGTTGTGGAGGAAAGGAAGTTTCATTAGGCTCAACTACGGAGTTAGTACAGCAAATGCAAGAAGTTTTGCAAGGTAAGGTGAGTCAGTTAATGTCAGCAGCTATTTGGAATGGAGGTTTTTATTTATGGCGTTGTGGAGTTTGCTCTGATATTAAGGAAGGCTTATCTAAGGCGGAAAGTTTATTAAGTAGTGGTGAAGTAGGGGAGAAGTTGAGAGAAATTCAAGCTAAAGTTTAGGTGTGAGGAGTCAGAAGTCGTAGGGGCTCGCGAATCGCCCGTACAGGAGTCAGGAGGGAAGATAAGGAGGAATGCATAGGAATTAACAAAGTCAGAAGTCAGAAGTCAGAAGCGAGTGTGTAATTCTTAGGTCTCCTACGGGGCGCCTACTGTGCGGAAGTAATTCCGCACACAGCCCCTCCAGAATGTAAGACACACTTCATTTCAGTCAGAAGTTAACCCACCCGCGGGCCCAACCCACCCCCGCCCCTCCGGTGGAGGGGAAGTAGGGGATTTGAGCTTCGCTCCAAAAATATTTCGCCACTTCCCGGCGGGGTTGCGCGACCCTTATGATTTTGATCAAGGAGAATAGTATTGATAATTTCAGTATCTCTTTGGTACTGTCGGTACTGTCAGTCCTTAAATTCTATTATAACTGACCAAAAAATAAGGTCAATATCCTCCCCTTGGCTGCGCCGCGAGCTACCGCTCTACAAGGGGATGAAAAAAAATAAAGTTCAATATTTCAAGTCTCTGACTTTAACTAGAGGTACTGATAATTGATAACTGAAATGACCCGTCCGCAATTCGTAGCTCCCCCGGAGGGGAAAAATGATATAAAACAGTTAAGCTTAATATTATGAAATCATCATTAGTTGTTATATTTTATAGTATAGCTACAATTCTATCTTTTACATCAAATTTCAATGCAATAGCAGTTATACACCCACCACCAAAATATTCATCGGAATTTACAGATACTAATACTATTTATCTTGCTAATAACTGGTATAAATATACAGCTAAAGATGATACTTATACAGTTTTTTTTCCTGGTCAACCAGAAGAAGAAAACTTATCTGTTGATACTTCTTTGGGAAAACTTAATGCCTTATTAGTTTTCTATCAATATCCAGAAAAACAACGATTTTTTTCTGTCTCTAGCATCAAATATCCAGTTGATTCTAGTGAATATAATGTTGAAAAAGGTTTAAATGGAGCGCGAGATGGAGCAGCAACTAATTCTAACTCGATAATAATTAGTGAAAAAAAGATTAGTTATCAAGAATTTCCAGGTAGAGAAATAATTTTACAGTCAAAAGTAAAGCCTAATTTGAGATTACTTTTAAGAATATTTATCGACCCTAGCGGACCAACATTATATAGTTTACAAGTAGTTGCTGAAGATGGAAATTTAGACTTTCCAGAGGCTAAAGCTTTTTTAGATTCTTTTATACCAAATTAATATCAAGTTGCATAGAACAATATTTTAATCAGCCGTTGCCTGTACATTAAAGAAAGACTTGTTAATAAATTTCATAATTATGTGTCACAGCGCCACCCAATACCTAACACCCAATACCGAGCTACCTATCATCTAACACCTAACAACTAAATTCTATACAGCCTCACATAAAATTGGTATTAGTATTATTAATACCAATTATTACCTCTGAAAATTAAGTGTTAAATATGGAGTGCAATTAGACCTGGCCTGGTTTGGGTTTCCCAAAGGTCGATGATTCTGAAAAAAGAGGTTTTAAGGCTGTTCAATAGATGTGGGTGAGAGAAAAGCCAGGCTGAGTTGGGGCAGGCCAACTTGAAATTTGAAAAACAGAAGAAGTATTAAAAATTAATTTGCAATAATCATCAGGAATTACACAGTACCGCTATATATGGTGTATGATTTGGTTATTTATTCAGGTATTCCGACTAAAATTAGTTTCGTTCCGTAAGTCCTGAACAATGAAACTCGGTCCTAATTAGGGTTTGCTGAAAAAGTCTGATGGTGATGATAGGCAACAGGGAACAGCTCTGAAAGGCAACAGTTTAGACTATCTGCTACGGCAAAATTTTCGGCATTGTCAGGGGCAAAATATTAGCATTTTGAGACTACAAGAGCCAAAAACCTTGCACTTTTTCATAATCAAAAACCACGGAAGCCTTTACAGGTATTGATTACAATTTTATTCGGCTAACCCTAATTATTATTTATTCAATGTTATAATTTATTCTGGCTACAAACATACTTAAATTGCTCACGGTAATTCGGCTAATATTTTGAAAAAAAATGTTTAATTCCACGCTAAATAACAGTTTAACAAAAGACTTAATTATTTTTTGTTTGAACTCAAAGAAAGGAAAAAAAAGATATCATGTTACACGACTATATATGTATAAAAGATTAGAAAACTTATTGACTAATGAAGATGACAAGACTAAAAAAATTTTGGCCGTATCTAACAGTGCTAATTTGGCAAGAATTTTAGGGTTAAAACAAGCGGAAGTTTATAACAGTAGTTATCCAGACTGTAATCTAACCAATCTAAATTATGAAGATAATTTTTTTGATTTTTGCGTTTCAGACCAAGTTTTAGAGCATGTTGCTGAAAATCCTTACAAGGCTTTTGAAGAAAGTATTCGAGTTGTTAAACAAGGAGGATATATATGTCATACAACTTGCTTTATCAACCCAATACATGGTGGAAAAAATTTCGATGATTACTGGAGATTTACTCCTAAAGCTTTGGCGTTAATGAGTGAATCCCACAATCTTAAAATAGTTGAAGTTAATGGTTGGGGTAATCAAGAAGTATGGTCTTATATTCAAATGGGTTTTAGAGGTCATAAAATTCCCGAAGATCCAGATAATCCAATATATCAATTAGCAATGAAAAATGAGCACTCTTGGTATATAGTTACTTGGATTTTGGCACAAGTTCAATAATCATTAAACAGAAGTCGATCTAGCTCAAGATTTGACCGATATGGGAATACCAAAAGAGGATATTATTATCAGTTTAAATGTAAGCATTTCCTGCGGAATGCTGCGCAAACAGCCATTAGCTAGCCTCTTATGGTCGGAACTGCGGACTTCAGCTATTTATGATAGTAGGAGGTCAAAGCAATTGAAAAATTGAGAGAGAATTGAAATTTACTGCCAAGGTGTACTCCTTTAACCTGAGAAGGAATTATTAATTAGGGCTTGCTGATTAATTCTCGCGCTATATTGATCGGATATGCTTAAAAATAGCTGCTCCAGTTCATTTTAGATAGTTATCTTTGTCGTTTTTCCATTTTTTTCAATATTTACTCCTTCTTCCTTCTTCCCTCTTCCTTCTTTCGTACGGACTATGCAATGTCCCTACCATTTGTAACAAACATTTATCACGCTTGGTATTACTATTCGTAACATTCTTTTTTCACGCTTGGTATTACACGGGTTATGTAATAGCTGAGTAGATAATTAAACCAATATTTTCGATCAAACCTTATTTGATTTGGCAATACTCTACTACTCAGGAATATCCCACACTTTTTTAGCTAATTGAGTCAATATTTCTTGTCGAGTTTCAATGGCGTGAGAATCCCATTTAATAAAGGTTTTTAAATCTTTTACTGCTAAGTCAATAGTTGTGTTATTGCCAACAGAAATTTTTTCAGCAATAGTTCTAGTCAATAGAAATCTTGACTTAGTATAACCTAATTTTTTTTCCGTAAAACTCACATTAGTAATAGCAGATTTAATCGAACTTTCTAACAAAGTCAGATTGCCTAAAAGTTTACTATAACTTTCTATTTCACGAGGTTTATCGAAAGATGAAATTATTTTTTTAGTAGGATATTCTGGTAAAATTTGTTCTACATCTAATTTCAAAAGATAATTGCTTAAATCATCAATTCCTCCCCCATCACCCCAAGCAGTTTCATCTATGTATTGTGTTAATTTTGCTAAAATATATTTAATTTGATAAGGCTGAAATGATGATTTATTAAGTTTATGAAATGCTTTCTCAAATTTATCTGCTACTAACAGCTTGCTAGAAATAATTTGGTCAGCAATAAATTGATTAAATTCTTCTGTTGATGTGATTTGACGTAATTCACTAGCCCACTTAAGAATCATGCCATCGAACGCCTTTTGATTGCGATCGCTAGTCAACATTGCCACAAATAATAAATTTTCTACCTGCCGACATAATTCAATAAAACAATATTGAGGCAATTGATAAGCAGCTAAAAGTAAGATTAAATGTTGCCTAACATTAACACTGAGACAACGAATATTTGCCAAATAACGATTTACTGTTCCATCAATATTATTACCTGACAAAAATGCTACATAAGCTTCTGCAGAGGCTAATAAATCATTCACAAATAGAATAGGTTCAGTATTATATCCACATCTAGATTCATTTTTGAGAAACCAATCATAAACTTCTTTTTCTGCAATATAATTTCCATCTTCTGCATATCTTGCCAAAATAAAATAACGCAAAAAACGCATCGGTCTTTCCTGAGAATGATAGAGTAAATCTATCATTTTTTTCCATTTTACTTTGATTTTTTCATAGTCTGTTTGTTTAGCTTTAGCAAAAATCAAATTTTTGAGTAAATCCATATCATCTAGGGGTAAACCACGATGATTTAAAGTTGAATATATTTTCAAAGCATGAGCAACACTAGCAGTTTTTACGCGAATTAATTTAACATTTTTGAGAAAATAGGCATAAAATTTTTTGAGATGAGAAATAGCAACTTCATCTAATTCAAATTGAAGAGAAAGAAACTTTCTAATCTCAGCATAAGCATTTTGAATATGTTTAACAGAACGAGTAGGAGATATTTGGTCTAAATCTGTTTGCATAGCAATATTTTCTAATATTCCCCTACTTTCTTCATATTGAAGTTCTACCCTATGCTTAAACTGGTCATTACCCCAGTCATCTGTATATAGAGAAGCAATCTTATTTTTTAATGCTTCAATACGTTCATTTGAATTAATAGTTAATAGATAATCTCGAATTGCACAAAGAACTAAATAAGCAGTAGTCATCCGTTGCTGCCCATCAATTACTTCATACAAATTATCCCCACGACTACAAACAATTATACTGCCAATAAAATACTCAGAATAGGAGTTTTGATTTTGCTCAGAAAATTCTTCATATATATCTTGAATAAATTCATTTACTTCTTTTTCCTCCCAAACATATTCGCGCTGATAATCAGGAATGACATAAAACTCATCAAATAACTTTTCTAGAGTCATGTCTTGAGATTCGATAGTTGCCATATAATTACCTCAATAGTTTTAATCAGGAAGAAAGAAGTAATATAGCATTTTCTAAGCATAAGGAAGAAGGAAGAGGGAAGAAGGAAGAAGGAAGAAAAAATGGATGGGGATAGTCTTCGACACACCACTCCGTGTCTACAAACCCCAACCAATTGTCAACACCGTGTAGACAGTGGGGTATTAAACCCAAAATAACAAAGATAATAACAGCAGAGCATAGAATAGACCCTACTGTTATAGAACCCATTTGGTATCTTTATCTTGAAATACAAAAGTTTCAGGAAAGCCGTTTTAAGGAGTCTAAAAACTATAAGGGTTCAGGAAACCGAAAAATTGTGAAAAATGACTGCCAGAATCATAAAACCCAGATGGGTATTGGACTTTTCAATAATTGATAATTGATAATTGATAATTACCTCTCCCTAAAAACGGATAGGATTGAATAAAAGGAAAAAATTTATTTTTTTCCCCTTGAAAGGGGAGGATTTTTACCTGAATTATTGAATTATTGAATTATTGAATTATTAATTCTTCGGTAATTTGTTAAATAGATCCCAAATGGCTTCTATAGTAGTGGAAGCAAAGGTTAGGACAGGTCAAAAGCTTAAAACTCAGACAATGCCAGATTTTTTCTTCTTCCTTCTTCCTTCTTCCTTCTTCCTTCTCATAATTAACTGAAGTAGGTAGACCCTTGTGGGTCTAACCCTCGAAAGTAAAGAAGAACTAATTTTCCAAATATCCAGCTCCCGATAGATTTCACAAAAATTTTCTTTCTATTAATTTTTCGTGAATATTAAATTCTCAAAATTCTTCCCCCCCAAAATATTGAGGAAAGCGCGAGCTAGCATATCAGAGCAACAAATTTTAGCGAAACATACTACTAACTGAAGTATCCTCGTGAATGCGCCAAATAGTCTCACCCAATAAATTTGCCACCGAAAGAACAGTCAACTGAGGAAAATAATGTTCCTCCAAGAATGGGATAGTATTAGTAACAATCACCTCTTCAAATACCCCACTAGAAAGACGCTCAACTGCTGGTGGTGAAAATACTGCATGAGTAGCACAAGCATAAACTTGTCGCGCCCCTTTTTCGCGCAAAAGTCGTCCCCCTTCGGAAATAGTACCACCCGTATCAATCATGTCATCTACCAACACAGCAGTTTTTCCCTCAACATCACCAATCACATTTAACACTTCTGCCACATTGTGAGCTTGGCGACGCTTATCAATAATTGCTAATGGGGCATCATTTAACTTTTTCGCAAAAGCTCTAGCTCTCGCTACCCCACCCACATCCGGAGAAACAACAACAATATCAGATAAATTCTTACTTACTAAGTAATCTAAAATTACCGGTAAACCATAAACATGATCGAACGGAATATCAAAATAACCCTGAATCTGAGCAGAATGCAAATCCATTGCTAGAATACGATTAGCACCAGCCTCAGTAATCAAATTGGCCACTAATTTGGCAGTAATTGATTCTCGGCCAGCAGTTTTACGGTCTGCTCTAGCATAACCATAGTAAGGAATAACCGCAGTCACTTGTCTGGCAGAAGCACGACGACAAGCATCTACCATGATTAACATTTCCATCAAGTTGTCATTAACTGGACGACAACTAGGCTGAATTAGATAAACATCACAGCCTCGAATTGATTCCTGAATTTGAACATATAGTTCTCCATCTGCAAATCGTTTACGCACCATTGGGCCTAAGTCTAAACCTAGATATCTAGCTACTTCCGTAGCTAAAGGAACGTTAGCAGATCCAGAGAAAAGCCTCAATCTATTATGATCGTTAGCAGTGGCAGGCACAGGAGCCTGAATTGGTAAAGTAGCACGGATCACAGCAAGCCCTCGCAGCACCTTTATTCATTGCAATCTTATCATCTCAAACCAAAAATATTCTTCCGTATTTTTATTGATAGAAAGATCGTTTTTTTTAGTAATATACCAAGAATATTTGGTAAATAAAGTCATATAAATGTTGAATATTTACTAAGAAAATTACAGAGGTCTTTAAAAAACGTAAAATCTCTTAAGTAAATTCCATTTTTCTGATAAATACTAACTTCTTAAGTCAAAAGTCACAGTTCCAAAGTCAAAAGCAATATATGTTTGACTGAAAGGCTTAACAGAGTATTAACATAACTTGTAAAATGACTTTAGAGTGAATTGATATCCGGAGTGAGATTATGAGTTTAAAGGACAGAATTACAGAGGATATTAAAGTGGCAATGAAGGCCAAAGATAAGGTTCGTCTGGAAACAGTTCGTAGCATTAAAAAAGTAATTCTAGAAGAGGAAGCCAATGCTAGGGCAGCAGGAAAGGATTCTCTGACAGAAACTCAAGAAATGGATATATTAACAAGATTGGCTAAACAACGCCGGGATTCCATAGAGCAATATACTAAAGCAGGTCGTCAGGAACTAGCAGATGGAGAGGCTGCAGAATTGGCCATTCTTGAAGAATATCTGCCAAAACAATTGTCTGATGAGGATATTGCTCAGGTTGTTGATGAAATTATTGCTCAGGTAGGGGCGAATTCTCCGAAAGATATGGGTAAAGTGATGGGTCCGGCCATGCAAAAGTTGAAGGGTAAGGCTGATGGAAAGAAAGTACAGGAGGCAGTTAAGGCTAGGCTTAATTCATAATTAAAAATTAAGCTCACCTCAATAGGATAGTTAAGGTCATAAATCTTGTCATTTTTAATGACCTTAACAACATGGGAAGGGATTATGATTTTAGGCAATATCTTGATTATTTTCCTAAAATTAAACTCTGCCATCAACAGCAAAAATAAGTAGGTAAGCATAAATAGTAGATGTAGGTGGCTACAGAAAATTCTATTTATATTCAGAAATCAAGGGTTCTGAAGAAGGAGGAGTTTCAACTATTATTGGATAAAATCAAGTAATAATAAATGTTTCTATGTTTGAGAATAATAGAGATATTTGTACACTAGAAATAAATCACAAATATCTGAGAAAAATTTATATCATTCCCCCTTTTTTATGATGATATACTGATAATAATAACAGGATAAAATCAAGCAATAAATAAGGAGATAAAATAATTATTAAAAGTAAAAATAAGATTTGGTGAAGATTTTAGATCATATTCGGATAATCAGTTATGATTTGAAGTTGTCTAAGTTATTGCTAATTATCCATTACCTATTACGAATCCTTTACCGAATAATTAAGGTTTAAAGCCTCTCCTTTAAAGGAGAAACAAGCGGTCGTTAGCGTAGCGCACCCGTTGGGTGGGATGGCGAGGTCTCCTCGCCATATCCAATCGACCAAGAGAGAAAAAATTTTCCTTTTATTCAGTCCTCTTCCTTTTAGGGAGAGGTAATTATCAATTATCCATTATTAATTATTGAAAGATATTATAAATATTCAAGCGAACTCATTGATTCATCTTTCAGTCAGTAGTAAATTGATAAATTTATTAATACAAAAAATATTAAGCTAAAACACATTTCAATTATAGAACCCATTTGATATCTATATAATTATGGTAGTCAAGTCTTTTCGGGCATCAATTTTGAGGAAAAATCAGCTATAAGGAGTGTTGAATTTTTTGTATTATTTCTCCCCACATCTTCCCTCTTCCCGAATAATTAATAATTAAATAATTCACGCCTTGAAGTCTCCCCTTTCAAAGGGAAAAAAAGTGCTAGGATATTTCCTTACATTCAATTCCGTAACGGTTAAAACCCGAGGTAATTATCCATTATCTATTATCAATTAATGAACTCCTGTCTCCTGTCTCCTGTCTCCTGACTCAAGGCTAAAAAAACGCGCATATTTATGAAGATACGATCAGGGGTTCTATAGCAGTCGCCATTACTCGCGCGGACATTCTCGCTCCTCTCAAATTTAGTCACAGCAATAATTTTACTTCTGACTTTTGACTTCTAACTTCTGACTTCAGCTATATATATTCCCTGTTCCCTATTAAATTAAATTTATGACTATGCAACCACCAATTCCTACAGGAACTATTTTACAGAACCGCTATCGCTTGATTAATATTCTCGGTCAAGGTGGGTTTGGACGTACCTACCTAGCAGAAGATACAGGTCGTTTTAACGAGCGTTGCGCTCTCAAAGAATTTATTCCTCTACAGACAAATACCTATGCAGTAACTAAATCTCAAGAACTATTTTCTCGCGAAGCAGCTATTCTCTATCAAATTCAACATCCCCAAATTCCCAAATTTAGAGCAACTTTTGAAGAAAATCAACGTTTATTCCTCTTACAAGATTATATCGAAGGCAAAACCTATCGCAGCATATTGCAAGAGCGTCAAATAACAGATAGCTTGTTCTCAGAAGCAGAGGTGCTAACTTTTTTGCAACAAATTTTACCCGTCTTAGCTCATATTCACAGCTTTGGTATCATTCACCGAGACATATCCCCCGACAATATCATTAGGCGAGAAAGCGATCGAATGCCAGTATTGATAGACTTCGGAGTAGTTAAAGAACTCGTAACAAAAGTTCAATCTCCCCACTTAACAGCACCCTTGACAAATGTAGGAAAATTTGGTTACGCTCCCTGGGAACAAATTCAACTGGGAAGAGCAACAGCAAATAGCGATCTATATGCTTTGGCAGTTACAGTAGTTGTACTATTGACTGGAAAAGAACCCCAAGAATTAATCGATCAAAGTACATTAACTTGGAATTGGCAACGGTGGGTAGCAGTTAGTCCAGGGTTAGCAGAGATTATCAATAGAATGTTAAGTCATCAACCAGGCGATCGCTACCAGTCTGTCACTGAAGTAGAGCAAGCTTTGGAAAGATTACCCCATATCAAATCTCAACAATTACCTACCATCAACCAAGAACAAAATAATCCTTCCCCTTCCCAACAACCAACAGTAGGAGCAACTCCAAATCAAAACCTGAATACCAATAACAACGATAGCTTGTTTGATAATCAGAAGTGGGTTGCAACTGCATTAGTAGCAGTATTAGTAGTTTTATCTGGCGTAGTATCGTGGAGTGCAGTTAATTTTTTCCTCCAGCGCAGACAACAAGAACCTGAACTTCAGCAACCAACGAAAATGAATCCGATACCAGTACCAACCCTCCCCTCTCCTCCATCATCACCAATACCCACTTCATCCCCATCTCCAACAGCTACATCAACACCATCACCTACTTTGCCATCACCATTACCTGTTGTTCCCGTACCATCTGCAACACCAGAAATACCAATCACACCACTACCACCTAGTGCTACTCCTATTCCGGAGACTCCTGCTCCTGTCATTATTCCATCTCCACCAATTACTTCACAAGAACGTCTGAATGTATTGCCAGGGGAACCTATATCTATTGAAGGTCGCCTGAAGGAGAATGAAAGTATTGACTATATAATTTCTGGGAGTCTTGGGCAAAATTTGAATTTATTAGTAACAGGAGAAGGAGTATTAATGAGTTTAGCAGCAATAGATGGTGAACCAGTAGATGGAATTTCTGAGAAAGTATCTATTTGGAAAGGAACTCTACCCAATGATGGTGACTACAAAATAACTCTCACTCCCTTACCTGGTTTACCTGGTACTGACTACAAGCTAGATATTAATTTAGTTAACCCTATACCTAAAGTTATTCCTAGCTCTGAACCGGAAGCAACTGAGTCACCTGCACCCACACAAGAACCGGAAGCAACTGAATCACCTTCTGGTCTACAGCTCAATAAACCCTCTAAGAAGCAGATAAAAAAATCATTCCCCATTTCAACCCCACTGGAGGAGCTTGATAAACCTTCTAAAAAGCCTAAAAAGCAAATTGTGATTCCAGAAACAGGGGCAACACCGTCACCAACTCCAGCAGAAGAAACTTCATCTGATTCTCAAATTTTAGTTGAGTAATTGTCACTTGAAGTAGCAGTCAGCTATCAGCACTTCAGCAGTCAGCATTTTCAGGGTGTGTAATGGGGGATTCAAACCCCCATAAAAAAAGTGGCCTGTCGAAGACTATACCCCATGCAATTTTCCCTTATTCCTTCTGCCTTCTGCCTTCTGCCTTCTGCCTTCTGCCTTCTTCCTTCTTCCTTCTTCCTTCTTCCTTCTTCAAGATGATTTATTGATTTTTATCCAAATTATCAAGATTGAAAATAAAAGGAGGTCTTTGAGATTTTTCATTTCCCATAATTAAAACTTTAGGCATTTGAGAACCACCTGCTTTCCAAGCTTCGATCGCTTCTTTTTGTAAAACCAACTCACCACCTTGTGCTTTTAGTGTTTCAGCTAATAGTTTTTGAGCTTCTGCTTTACCCTTTGCACGGTTAATATATGCCTGAGCTTCTTGTTCTGCTTCTTCAGCAATATATACTGCTCGTTGTGCTTTTTGTTCAGCAATTTGCTTCTCTTCAACTGCTTTAGCAAATTCAGGAGAAAATGTTAAATCAATTACGCTAGTATCTAACACAAGAATGCCATATTTATCTAAACGAGAACCTAAAGCATTATCAAAGTCTGCTTTCAATTCTTCCCTTTGAGTAATAGCTTCTTCCACAGTTCTTCTAGCTGCAGCAATTTTAAAAGATTCTTGAGTTTGTGGTGCAATTACTTTAGCAACTAAATTTTGTAAAGTTCCTTGTTCTCTTCTGATTTTTACTACTAACATAGGGTCTAAGCGAAAGTTAATTGCAAAACTTGCTGATAATTGTTGTAAATCTTTTGTAGAACTTTGGGCTGGAACTTCAAACTTTTGTACAGTCACATCATAGATATCAACTTGAGAAACCAAGGGAGGTTTAAAGTGAATACCTTCTAAGAGAGCACCATCTCTAGCTTTACCTAAAATACTAATAACACCAGCTTGACCAGGATTAATAATGACAAAGGAATTGAAGCCAATTAGCAATATTAATGATGACACGGTTGCTAATATTACTGTTTGTAAACTTTGTTGTTGATTTTTCAATTTTTTTCTCCGATGTTTGAGACTATAGACTTATTGGTATATTTTCTTTGTTAATCTTAGTTCAAACTGAAAATTAACATTCAAATTATATAATATTTTTATACTTGTTTAATAAGGAAAAAGGAAAAAGGAAAAAGGAAGAAGGAAGGAGGAAAAAGTGAATGGGGACTCAAGCCCCAACGAATTATAAACACCCTGTAGACGGCGGGGAATTAAACCCAAAAAGAAAAAGATAATTACTACTTTTTTTGACTAATGTACTCGATCTTAAGTAATAGTATTTTTTTAACATTAATACTAAGTTTCAAAATCACAAAAGTTATGAAAAACTAAATACTCCCATTGAACAAATCATATTGGGAATAATTAATAGAGTTGAAATTTGTACTACTTTTACTTTTAAGAAAGCGATCGCAATATACATATCCTAATTTATTAGATACTATATTTATTTTTAATTTACCGAATAATTAAGTTTTAAAGCCTCTCCTTTAAAGGAGAAACAAGAAAAATTTTTCGTGATTAGTCAATCCTCTTCTTTTCAAGGAGAGGTAATAATTAATAATTAATAATTAATTATTAATTATTGACAATAGCTAGTGTCCTCGGCATTAATCTTTCCAAAATTTGTTTCAGTACCATTGCTGTCCAATCAATATCTGCTTCCGTTGTTTCTCGTCCCAATGTTAAACGAATACCTCTAGTTGCAGCATCTTCTGCATACCCCATTGCTAGTAATATTGGACTAGGAGTTACCTTTCCACTATGACAAGCTGAACCAGCACTAATACCAATTCCAGCCAAGTTTAACTGTCGCACCAAAGTTTTACCTGTAATTTTATCTTCCGTTTCACCTCTTTCAACTTCTGGGGGAACAATGCAGAAACTAACATGATGAGGTAGTCTGTGCCATCGATCCCCAGTAGAAATTATATCAGGAGTTTGTGCCATCTGTTCAAATAAGCGATCGCGCAATCTTATTAACCTTAATCTTTCTGTCGTCATTTCCTCATTAGCTAATTCTGCTGCCACTCCAAAACCAGCGATCGCTGCTACGGCCTGAGTACCAGAACGTAATTTCAACTCCTGGCCACCACCAGTTAATATCGGTACTAGCTCTACACCCTCTCTGATATAAAGCGCACCTGCACCTTGAGGACCATAAATTTTATGACTTGATAAAGATAATAAATCTACTGGCAGTTTTTGTACATTTATTGGTAAACGTCCTGCCACCTGAACGGCATCAGTATGAAATAAAACCCCATGAGAACGACAAATATTACCTAATTCCTCAATAGGTTGGAGAGTGCCAACTTCACTTTGACCATAAATTATTGATACTAAAACTGTATTTGGTTGTAATGCTGCTTGTAATTGCTCAGGGTCTACCCTTCCTTGTTGATCGACAGGTAATCTTGTCACTTGCCAACCCCAATTTTCTAACATTCCTGCTGGTTGTGAAATCGCAGAATGTTCTACACTAGAAATAATGATATGTTGGGGTTTTTTATAGCAACGTGCTACACCCATAATTGCCATATTATCAGCTTCAGTCCCCCCGGAAGTAAAAATAATTGACTCTGGCACTGCATAGATCAGATTAGCCACTTTTATTCTTGCCCTCTCGACTAATGTTGCCGACCTCTGGCCCCATGTATGTAAGCTAGATGGATTACCCCACTGTTGGGTAAAAGCTTGTTGCATAGCAGCGACCGCTTCTGGCCTTGTTGGTGTTGTGGCACTATAGTCTAGATAAATTTGCATCATGTCTATCCGTTTATATCATTAACTTCATACAATATAGTCAAAATATTGTCACAGAAGTTTTGACACAAAGGGGTGAAAAAGTAGTTCAACAATTAATAATTAATAATTAATAATTAACAATTACTACTCTTTAAAAACGGATAGTATTGACGCAAAAGGGCAAATTAATTCATTGTTTATCCTTGAAATGAGAGGCATTTTACCTTAATTTTTCGGTAAAAATTATTTAACTCGGCGAGCAATATTACCCGATATATTTCCTCTGTAAATTCCTAGATATTTTCTACATAATTCTAATAGGACTGCTATGTATCTGAATTCTTTTTAATGTTGCTCTTGTGACTTAGATATTTCTATACTAAAAATTTTCCTGTCTCGTCAATCCTATCCGTTTTCAAGGAGAGGTTATTATTAATTATTAATTATTAATTATTAATTATTAATTATTAAATAGCTACTTAGGTTTACAAACATTATAATCTTCATGTGACATAACTTTCTGTGGTATGACAAAACTCCCATAATCTTGACAAATCATTCTATAGTTGCGGGTAACAGGTATACTTACTATAAAACGATTATGACGGAGTCGTTTACCTCCAAATTCTCGATAGCTTTGATTATCGTTTAAAGCAGAAATAATTGCCCTGGCTTTGACCACTACATAATCTGGTAAACCTTTCAAGTCTATCAAATCACCATCGAAAGAAGCTTCCCATTCTAACTTTTTTTCTCGCTTTTCCGCTATTTTTTCATCAACTCTTTGCTTTGCCATCTCCTGTTGTTCACAACGATGGCATTTTCTCCCATATCCCTTATGGCCACACGGAAAAGTCCTTTTTCTTTTCGGCATAAAACAGCAAAGTTAGTTGTTACCAAGTTCTCTCAGTTTTGGTCATCGTTAAATATTTTGTTCAAGACCTGATTGAAAAATCCACAAACTACTTATTACACTTTAGTATCGTCATAGTCCACTCTCAATTTAACATTATCGGCCATTATGACACAATATTCAACATCTATAATTTTCTAAGATTCAAATAGAACCAACAAAAATATTTAAGATTCAGGCCACTGCATAAGTATTATAAATTAGTCTAGTTCTTTACTCTACAAGGAAATAGATGTTTAGAGTAGAAGCGATCGCTCATAACAAAAGTATAAATAAAATTAATGGCGATCGCTCATACAATTCGTTTTAAGTCCCGAAATAATCTCCTTAGCATAAAGGCCACAGTTCTATACCGAACTAAATTAGTAAATTTTTGTCCTTTAGTAGAGTCCTTCTGTAACTGCTCTTTATAATATTCAAACTTAGCTACTATTTCCAATCCAATTCTAGAAATAAGATTTTTCTTAATGTGGGATTAAACCAAAATTTCCACCACTCAAAAATCAATGGTCGAACAAATGATTAAAGCAGGATATTCAGCCAGTCAAATTGAAGACTTTGTTATGGACGACGGTATAATATTTTAGATTATCTCTTGAATTAAATTAATAATTAGGCGAGCGATCGCCTTTTTTGGTGGCCAATTAATCTTGGTGGAGGAAAACTTCCCCTTATTACTCCTATTACCCTTTTTGGTGGAAAAAATCTTACCCCAAACCACCCAGAAAATACTTTTATATTGATACACATATATCTTGCCTAGCTGAGAAGCTGCATATTCAGTCAAATCTTTAATATATAAAGCTTTCAATTTTAAATCATTCGTATAGTTTCAAATCTATTTGTAACAATATAAACTCATAAATTCAAGAAAATCCAGGCAAAACTTTTAGCGTCAGAGACCCAACCACCCCGTCCCTGCAACAACTGTAATTTTTCGCATTAAGTTTAGTAGGGGTATGTTGGGGAAAAGTTTTAGCGTAGCGGCCTGGGAAGTCTCTATTTTGTTTGACCTAAATTTCCTACATCTTTTGATATAACTTATTTTCAACATCCTAATTTTTTTTTCTCCCACCCCCTTGACACTTTATGTATTATTTATGTAGCATATAAATATGGCAGTGAAAGGAGAAGTAAATAACCTCTAGACAAAAAAGCCATATCTGCACCTTGAAAATTAAATAATTACTCGGAATTTTCACCAATATCTATCAGGTATTACACGAAACCTGAGTTGCTTATGCTATTACTTTACACTCATGGAATTTTAGGTTGGTTTAAATCTGGTAAATTTCAAGATTATCAAATTTTTATCGGCCAAAAAGAAGCAGAAAATAAACTAGAAAAATATTCTGCTTTCTCAAATCAAATAACAAAAGAAATTAGTAAAGTTCAAGAAGAATATCATCTAGAAAGACGATTCATATTGTAACAGATAATATCAAAAAAATTAGGAGGTGTAGGTATGGTTCATATTAGATTTGAAGGACGTTCTTATGATGTTACAGAAAATCAATTAGGCATCAGAGAAAATATGACAGAAAATACTATTAAAGAACGCCTAGCTCAATATTTTGATGTGGGTAAAGAACGATTTAATTCCTACGTTTTAGACCATCGTCCTAGTGGGGATTTAATTGTTCGTCCAGAGGCAGTTTACGGTTAACTAGCTATCAGCTTTTAGCTATCAGCTATCAGCTTTTAGGGCTAGGAGTAAAAATCCCCTTTCCTGACAGAATGCTCCGCAAACTAGGGCGTCTAAAAAAAATCTGCTGATTGCTGAGGTGCTGACCGCTGATTGCTTCTTTAAATTAATTATCGAATGTTCCGCACCCTAACTGGTAAAGCGTACATACATCTGGTTTGCTAAACCAAAGGTTATAGGTTCGACTCCTATCGTCCCCGCTATTTTTAGGGGATGTAGCTCAATGGATAGAGCATTAGTATTTCTTTAAAACGCTTTATTGACTTGTGCGGAGCATAATAATAGTGGTTAAAATTCACTTCGTGCCCTAACAAAAAAAGCTTACATACTAGCTCATTGGTAGAGCATTTGTCTCAAGAACAAAGTGTAGCAGGTTCAAATCCTGTGTATGAATCAACAGCTTTTTTGACTTGCACGAAGTGATTTTTAACTACTTGAATTAAGCAGAGAAAATATTTTTTGGCGTTGCTGATTCTGGGTATAATTTTGCCCCCCTAGCCCCCCAATTTTGGGGGGAATAAAACTCTAAAAGTCCCCCGATTTTATCCCCCTCCTGTCCCCCTTGGAAAGGGGGAAGCCAGATGTTGCTTCGCTTTTTGTTGATTGGGGGATGCGCGGGGGCGAAGGCGAGAACCAAACAATCGCCCATTCATACTTCAATCCAGCAACAACAAGATTCTTTTAAACGGATGTACGAATAATTATATAGAAGTCGTCAGAAAAAAATATCAAATTTTTGAAATAACTATAATCTCTTAAAAATAGAATGTTAACTTTGTACCCTAACAAATAAAGCATACATACATTACCCCTGTTACGGGTCATTTCAGTTATCAGTTATCAGTACCTCTGCCTGTTTGCGCAGCATTCCGCAGGAAAGTCAGAGGCTTGAAATATTGAACTTGATTTTTTTTCATCCCTTTGAAAGGGAAGACTTGAGACCTTATTTTAACGTATTCATTACTTTTTCGACTTGTGCTAAGTAATGTTTAACTATTGGAATAAATAAGTAAAAAAAATTTTAATTTTAACCATTTTAAATATTTATGAAAACGTTAGTAACTCGCTCCTATAAAGGTGAAATGGATCTAGAAGCGATCGCTGAATTTTTCCAAGTTTGTGAAGCAGTCGATCGCTTAGATGAATGGGTCTCTGTTTCGGATATGCGACAAGAATTTAACGATCCAGATGTAGATAAGGAGCGTGACATTCGTCTTTGGGAAGATGGAGAAGGTAAACTTATTGGTTTTGGAAAGCTATTAATACAAGAGTCAATTGATGCTTTTCTCTCTTTCAGAGTTCATCCCACTGTTAGAGGTGAAGGTATAGAGCAAGAAATCATTAGGTGGGGTGAAGCAAGAATGAAAGAAGTCGCTAGAGATAAGGGTGTATCTGCCAAGTTTCGATCGCCTGTTCGCGATACTCAAACTGAACGCATTGCATTATTAGACAGTTGTGGTTTTACTCCCAAGCGTTACTTTTTTGAGATGGAGCGATCGCTCACCGAACCTCTTCCCAAACCGGAGTTACCTGTAGGTTTTACGTTGCAGTCTCACTCCTCTGGGCAGTTTTCTGGTAAGCAGGAGCAGCGAAAATTTATAGAAGCATGGGTGGAAGCGCATAATCAAACATTTATTGACCATTGGAACTTCCATGAAGTAAAAGTCGAGCAGGTGGAACATATAGTAAGCGGTCCTGACTATCGACCAGACTTGACCTGGGTCGCAATAGCTTCTGATGGTACTTTTGCAGCTTTTTGCTACTGTTGTTTTTATCCAGAAGAAAATAAGTACAAGGGAAGAAAGGAAGGTTGGATAAATACTTTGGGTACTCGTCGTGGTTTTCGTCAGCGTGGTTTAGGAAAAGCGATGTTACTTTCTGGAATGGAGGGTTTACGAGCTGTTGGTCTGGATAAGGCGTTACTTGGTGTTGATGCTGAGAACCCGTCGGGAGCAACTCGCCTTTATGAGTCTGTGGGTTTTAGCAAAGTTCATACTAATATTGTTTATGGCAAAGAACTTTAAGTGTTTATGAAAACATTAGAAACTCGCTCCTATCAAGGTGAACATGATTTAGAAGCGTTCGCGCAGCGGTGCGGAGCACTATCGCTGAATTTTTCCAAGTTTGTGAAGCAGTCGATCGCTTAGATGAATGGGTATCTGTTTCGGATCTGCGACAAGAATTTAATGCTCCAGATATAGATAAAGAGCGTGACATTCGTCTTTGGGAAAATGCAGACGGTAAACTCATTGGTTTTGGTAAGCTCTCAATACAGGAAGCGGTTGATGGTTATTTCTCTTTCAGAGTTCATCCCACGGTCAGAGGTGAAGGTATAGAGCAAGAAATCATTACGTGGGGTGAAGCACGAATGGAGGAAGTCGCTAGAGATCGGGGTGTATCTGTAAAGTTGCGAACAGCTACTCGTGACGACAAAACTGAACGCATCGCATTATTAGAAAGTTGCGGTTTTACTCCAAAGCGTTACTTTTTTAATATGGAGCGATCGCTTGCCGACCCCTTACCAAAACCAGAGTTTCCTATAGGTTTTACATTAAAGTCTCACTCCTCTGGGCAGTTTTCTGTTAAGCAGGAGCAGCGAAAATTTTTAGAAGCATGGGTAGAAATGTATAACGAAACATTTATCGACCATTGGAATTTCCATGAGTTGAAAGTTGAGAAGTTAGAACATAAAATGAGTCACCCTGACTACAGACAAGACTTGGATTTAGTTGCGCTGACTGCTGATGGTACATTTGCGGCTTTTTGTATTTGTTTTATTCACCCAGAAGATAACCAGCGCAAAGGAACTAGAGAGGGACGGATAGCTGATCTGGGAACTCGCCGTGGTTTTAGGGAGCGTGGGTTAGGAAAAGCTATGTTACTTTCTGGAATGGAATGTTTACAAGCTGTTGGTATGGATAAGGCAATACTTGGTGTTGATGCTGAAAACTCGTCGGGAGCAAATAGACTTTATGAGTCTGTGGGTTTCCGTAAAGTTAATACTAAAATTATTTATGGCAAAGAACTTTAAGTTATGAATATTTCTGGTTTTTATATTCTTTAAAAAGTTTTTTCCCATCCTCTTGAAAATGATGTATTTTTTGTGTAAAATAGAAAATAAAAAAGAGACACTTAACGAAGTCAGAAGTCAGAAGTTAACCCACCCCTAACCCCTCCCAGGAGGGGAAGTAGGGGATTTGAGCAACTATCCAAAAATATTGCGCCTTAAAAGGCAGGGTTTTAGACTCATATTATTTTGATAAGCTAAATCACTGAACCTAGAAAACCAAATATTCAATTGCTAATTTTAGAGTAGATAAAGATTTGAAAAATTCACTTCGCGCCCAAACTGAAAAAGCTTACATACTAGCTCATTTGGTAGAGCATTCGACTATTAATCGATTGTAGCAGGTTCAAATCCTGTGTATAAAAAAACAGCTTTTTTGACTTGTGCGGAGTGATTTAAACTACGATTTTAAAAATACAGATAAATAAGATTTATCAACAGAAAATGTTTCATCTCGCGCCCTAACTGAGAAAGCTTACATACTAGCCAAATGGTAAAGGCACTTGACTCATAATCAAGCTAGCGAAAGCTAATACAGGTTCAAATCCTGTGTATAAACAAACAGCTTTCTTAACTTGCGCGAGATGATTAAAATTATTTAATTTCCACTAAGACTAAGAAATAGTAAAAAAATCTGAATTCGATAATTTATAAAAATCACTAAAAATATAATTTTCATCTCGCACCCTAACAGAAAAAGCTTACATACTAACCAAACAGCCCTTGATTTGGATTCAAGAAAATGCGGGGTAAATTACTGTGTATGAAAAATAGCTTTTTTTACTTGTGCGAGATGATTTAATAACGGCATAAAAGCGTTAATTATAATTTAAAAATAAAAAAATATTAAGAGCATTATTTATTAATAAAAAAAAATATTTGTCGTTAATATTCGATAAAAAACAATGTCAGACAAATCTAGGTTAAAGCTTTCAAATGAAGCCTTAAGTTACTACAACAGAGGTGAAGAAGAGCAACGCTTATCGAAAGATGAAGGAAAGCTTGAATTGGCTCGCACCCAAGAACTTCTCAGTCGTTTTTTACCCCCTCCTCCTGCTGTTATTTTCGATGTCGGTGGTGGTTCAGGTGTCTATGCTTTTTGGCTTGCTCAACAACGGTATGAAGTTCATCTGATAGATGCAGTTCCTCTACACATACAGCAAGCTCAAAACTATTCCCAACTCCAACCTAATTATCCTCTTGCAAGCATGGAGGTTGGAGATGCTCGTCAATTAGAACGACCAGATAAGAGCGTTGATGTTGTTCTCCTGTTTGGTCCCCTGTATCACTTAACAGAACGTAGCGATCGCTTAACTGCTTTGCGTGAAGCTGCTCGCATCTTAAAAACTGGTGGTCTTCTGTTTGCTATTGGTATTTCCCGCTTTGCTTCAACTTTTAGTGGATTATTTCAGGGAAATTTCGACGATCCGGAGTTCGTGGAAATTGTTCGACGAGATTTAGCTGAAGGTCAGCATCGCAACCCGAATAACCACCCTGCTTACTTTACTACGACATTTTTTCATCATCCTGAAGAACTGAAAACAGAGGTGGAAGAAGCAGGTTTATATTGTGAAAAAATGTTAGCTGTTGAAGGAGCGGGTTGGTTACTTCAAAATTTTGAGGAAAATTGGAATGACCCCAGTCGTCGTGAAAGAATGCTAGAAGCTATTCGTTGGATAGAAGCAGAACCTTCTTTATTAGGAATGAGCGCTCATATTATGGCTATTGGTAAACAATTAATAATTAATAATTAATAATTAATAATTAATATCATGTCCGGTTGAACAGTTATAAATAAGGGAGTAGGGAGTAGGGAGAATAAAAAGATTTGTACTGCAAGTGACAGTTTTGTTTTTTTTATCACTAATTATCTGGAGATGATATAACAATTACCTCTCCTTGAAAATAAGAGGATTGAATAATTATGAAATTTTTTCTTTATTATCCCCTTAAAATGGGAGGTTTTAAACCACAATTTTTAGGTAAAAAAAAATGAGTAATATCATGTCCGTTGGTATCGGAGCGTGTATAAAGTTGGGGAAATATCTAGCGCCATACATATAAGGTTTTTCCTTCTCTTAAAGCTTCTTCCTTCTTCCTTACCTTCTTTATACAATACCGATGCTACCGGACATGATATAAACCAAATGTTTGTTTGAGCAGTTTGGTTGATAAATTTTTAGTAGATAAAATTTTTATTATATGGAGAAAGCATCATGTCTGTAAAAACTGATGAAATATTGGAACAAATAAAATCTATAACAATGTTGGAAGCTACAGAATTGGTGAAACAAATAGAAGATTGTTTTCAAGTAAGTGCCGATCGAATTATTGTAGTAAAACCTTATGAAAAGTTCGACAATAATGATAAAGATGACCATGAAGCCAAAACTATTTTTGATATTGTCTTAGAGGAATTTCCTGCTAATAAAAAAATATCTTTTATTAAGGAGATACGCAGTTTAAATATCTTTGGAAGTTTACAGGAAACTAAAAAAGTTGTTGATAATTTACCCCAAATTATTAAATCTAATGTCAATATTCAGGAGGCCGAACAGATTAAGCAAAAATTAGAGGAATTAGGAGCAACAGTTTCTTTGAAATAATTTTTGTATGTGCAATAAAACTTTTTATTTCACCAGTAATGAGTTAGAAAATATTGTTAGTGAATTTAATGATTGTACCTTGCCAAAAAGCAATTGGAATCATGCTGCACATTTAATTGTTGCCCTTTGGTATTTGACTAACTATTCCGAGTTAGAGGCAATAAATAATATTCGCGATCGCATCAAAAAATATAACGTTGCAGTAGGTACTAAAAACACTAAAAATAGTGGTTATCACGAAACAATTACCCTGTTTTGGGTGAAAATGATTCAGAAATATTTGACTACAAATTCAGCGAATAACTCTTTTGCAGAAAATGCCAATAATTTAGTCAACTTTTACGAAAATTCAGCTTTACCTTTTGAATATTACAGTAGAGAATTTCTGATGTCTGAGTCAGCTCGAAAAAATTGGGTAGAACCAGATTTATAAGTCAGAAGTCAAAAGTCAGAAGTCAGAAGTGAAAGTTGATAGACTTAAAGTATTTACTATACAATTTAAAAATGGTTATAACCAGATTTAAAATTGTTGTCAAATCTTTCAAACTAAGCTTAAAGCTATAAAATATGCAGTTATCGTCGCGCCCCAACTGAGAGAGTTTACATACAAATATCTATAGTTTAGTAAAACTCTTTGAACTTGTGGGGTGTATTTCATCATAAAAATTAATCTTAATACTCCGCAAAACTGCCAACGATAATTGCCTCCTAAAAGTAGATTTTTTGTAATTCAATTAGTTAAGAACGAACAGTTATAGGTTATCAAATGTTTGATGATGTTATGTCTTATATTTAACATTAAAAACATGACAGAAATTTAACTGATCACGTAAGCATTCAGCTATATAGCATTTCCTACGGAATGCTGCGCAAACAGCTATCAGATGCATGAAAGAAAGAATTAAACAATGATCAAGGTTAGCTCAAAGGACTATTTCATTCTTATGTCATTTCTTGAATACTAATTCCTTCTTCCAAGATAATGACTTAATAATACCAATTTAATAAATGTTTGTTACAAATGGTAGAAGTAAGAAAGAAGGAAGAGGGAAGAAGGAAGAAGGGGTAAATATTGAAAAAAAGGGAAAAAAGATAGAGATAACTATCCCAAATGAACTGGAACAGCTATTTTTAAGCCTATCCGATCAATATCTACCTTTTTGTAGCATTCTTTTTTCAAATTGGTATAACTCATAGCTGATAGCTGACCGCTGACTGCTGAATGCTTACCTGATAACTGATAACTGAAATAAGGAGGTAGAAAAAATGTCTAAAATTCAAATGAATAATGATGAGCGCGACTTACGTTTAGAAATGCTCAATAGTCTGCTCACAACACCACACCGTCAATTAGAAAAAGTAGCAGAAATTCATCAATTAATTGTTGAGCTAGACCCAATTTTTTACGGTCATTTAGCAGTATGGTATCAAAATAACGGTGATGTGCGCGATCATAAAGAAGTATTTCTCGGAAACTTGTTAACAAGTAACCTCACAGAACACCGAGATGCTGGTTTCATCATGCTACAAAATTTCCCACCATATCAGGTGTCACGCATTGTAGACTTTATGAAACAGCAACGAAATAAAATGCCACGTTCCGCACGCACTGCTGTTACACGTTATCTACGGAAGCGCGAACAAAAGCCAGATTTTTTTGACCGAGCAGCTCTCCGTAACCGCAAGGCAATGAAGCACCTGTATGCGACTTTGCACATTAAACCTAATTCTCGCGCTGATGCTATCTTGTTTAAGGAAAGACCTCCAGAGGATAGTTTAGCTTTCATGCTGAAGCAGTTGGCGAAAGTAGAAACTCCAGCAGAACAAGCAGCATTAATAGTGGAACATAAAATTCCCTATACTGTAGCGGTGGGAGCAGTGAAACAGTTGACACCTACCGTGTTAGTGGCGCTGATAAACTCCATGTCTCCCCAGGAAATTATCAATAACCTGAAGTCTCTGACTGCTCGTGGAGCAATGGAACATCCAGAGGTAAAAGCGTTAGTTGATGAGAAACTGACTGAGGCGCAAAAGAGCGATCGCGTGTCTGCTTATAAAGCTAAGGTTGCTGCTGATGCTGCTCAGGTAGATGCGGAAACTGTTGCGAAACTGGAGCAAGTGACTAACGAACAAGTCAAAAAGCGCGGTAAGATTTCTTTGCCAACTGCTTTACTTGTAGATAAGTCTGGTTCTATGCAACAGGCGATCGAAGTTGGTAAACGTTTGGCAGCTTTAGTTTCTGGTATTACTGAAGCTGAATTATTTGTCTATGCTTTTGATACTATTCCTTATCCTGTGAATGCTCAAGGTACAGAATTGAGTGACTGGGAACGTGGTTTCCAACATATCCGCGCAGGTGGAGGTACAAGTTGCGGTTGTGCAGTAGAAGCAATGCGGCGCAAAAAGCAAGTTGTCGAACAGTTTATTCTGGTGACAGATGAAGGGGAAAATACTGCACCCTATTTTGCTGAAGCTTATACTGCTTATTGTCGTGAGTTAGCGGTAATGCCAAATGTGGTTATCGTGCGTTTGGGTAACTATGCTTCTAATTATGTGGAAAGTCAACTGAAGCAGAAACAAGCACCAGTGGAAACTTTTACTTTTAAAGGTGACTACTATTCTTTGCCTAACTTAGTACCAATGTTGTCTCGGAAATCGCGACTGGAGTTGTTGATGGAAATAATGGAGACCTCACTGCCAGTTCGTGATGATCAAGAAAGTCAACAGTAACTGAGTTGGTAGTTCAATTGTGCGTTGGTGCCATTAAAAGCACTAAACTACAACGTTATAGTTATGGAGAACAATTGTGACTAGAAGATACAAGTCAAAAAAGCCTAATCTTCTTTATCAAAGATTAACAGAAGCATTGGAAAATGGTACTAAAGTCCGCATTGAAGCAGAGGAAACTTATTATGGTCTTCCCGTTAGTGTAACGGAAGATTTTGTGGAAATTATGGTATTAGTACCACCAGATGAATTTGATGAAGAAGATGATACTTTTAAACAGGTGACATGGTTGATTCGACTTAAGTCTATTTTTGCGATCGCATATCCTACAGAATATTGGTCAAGTGCAAGATTAGAAAGACTATTGGAAATAGGTGTTACCGAATAATTAATAATTAATAATGGCTTTGTTGGACAAAAGACGATCTGGTAAGCTATTTTTTTGCTAGTCCCTTACTCAAGCGAACGCTAACTTTAGCGAGATTAATATTTGATTTATCTATTGTCCAATAGTTATCTTGAGTTGAGATACAGTCATAGGAAAGCAAACGCTAACTTGAGCGAGATAGATATTTGATTTACTATTGTCCAATAGTTATCTTGATTTTAGATACAGTCACAGGAAGAGCAAACGCTAACTTGAGCGAGATAGATATTTGATTTACTATTGTCCAATAGTTATCTTGATTTTAGATACAGTCACAGGAAGAGCAAACGCTAACTTGAGCGAGATAGATATTTGATTTACTATTGTCCAATAGTTATCTTGATTTTAGATACAGTCATAGGAAGAGCAAACGCTAACTTTAGCGAGATAGATATTTGATTTACTATTGTCCAATAGTTATCTTGATTTTAGATACAGTCATAGGAAAGCGATCGCTAACTTGAGCGAGATAGATATTTGATTTACTATTGTCCAATAGTTATCTTGATTTTAGATACAGTCACAGGAAGAGCAAACGCTAACTTGAGCGAGATAGATATTTGATTTACTATTGTCCAATAGTTATCTTGATTTTAGATACAGTCACAGGAAGAGCAAACGCTAACTTTAGCGAGATTAATATTTGATTTACTATTGTCCAATAGTTATCTTGATTTTAGAACAGTCACACGAAAGTGATCGCTAACTTGAGCGAGATTGATATTTGATTTATCTATTGTCCAATAGTTATCTTGATTTTAGATACAGTCATAGGAAGAGCGATCGCTAACTTGAGCGAGATAGATATTTGATTTATCTATTGTCCAATAGTTATCTTGATTTTAGATACAGTCATAGGAAGAGCGATCGCTAACTTGAGCGAGATAGATATTTGATTTACTATTGTCCAATAGTTATCTTGATTTTAGATACAGTCATAGGAAAGCAAACGCTAACTTGAGCGAGATAGATATTTGATTTATCTATTGTCCAATAGTTACAGCAGTTTCCGCGCATTATTGTTGTACATCTCGGGAGTCTAGTCGCAGCTATATACTTTCATGCAACAAAGCCATTAATAATTAATAAGGGGGAAATTAGTAGTTATCGTGCGTTTGGGTAGTTAGACTTCTAAATTATTTGGAAAGTCAACTGAAGCAGAAGCAAGCACCAGTGGAAACTTTTACTTTTAAAGGTTACTACTACTCTCTGCCTAACTTAGCACCAATGTTGTCTCACCCTTCACGACTGGAGTTGTTGATGGAAATTATGGAGACCTAACTGCCAGTTCGTGATGATAAGTAGTTATAGTAGGGATGTTCCAGGGAGCGTCCCTATTCTCAGTTGTATTTCTCCGGAAGCAGAATAAAACAGATGATATAATTGAGCAACAATAACTTGATTTATAGGACAATACTTTTAGCGAGGGTAAAATTTATGCTTAAACAACCCCAGAAATTGCCAGACTACATCATAAATACAGCATTGCGCTTATTTTACAACGCTGATGAAAATCACCCTCACAAAGAAGTTTACCTAGATTCAATGGAAACAATATATAGTTGTATCCGGGACAACGATTTTTTATCTCTATATTTTCTCCTACGGTTACTGTATGTAACTGACAAAAGTCGTGCTAGCAAACAAAAAGTTTATCCTTTACTAGAAGCTAATTTAGAAAAATTAGAAAAATCATTACTGCCATTATTACAGCATCCGTCAGTCAGGAAAATACCAAATGCTGTCGCCACTACTCCTATTCCAGAGCAAGGAGAGGCAATGGCAGCATTGTTTTTGAATTTAGGCAACTTAATTAACAACTTTCCCAAAGCAAACCGAGCTACTAATAAATCTCAACAGACTATCTCACTTGCTCCAGAGCAAGGAGAAGCAATGGCAGCATTGTTTTTGAATTTAGGTAACCTAATTAACGACTTTCCCAAAGCAAACCGAGCTACTAATATAGAAATCGCTATTCAATGTCAAGAAATAGCTTTGACACGATTTACTCGTCAATCTTTTCCTGAATACTGGGCTAACTGCAACAACGATTTAGGAGTATCATATCTTTTCCGTATCTTGGGAGAAAAAGGAGAAAATATAGAAAAGGCTATCCGTTTTTTCCAAAACGCTTTAGAAGTACACACCGTTCTACTAAACTTACCCAAACTTACCCATGCCGGAATTGCATGAGCTTTGGAGCTAGCTTCCTGTTTCTCTGAAGACCACTGACCGCAGTCTGTAACTTATCTTCTCCACAGGCTTAAATTCGCTTGGAACTCAAGCTACTGATACACATAGTTTTTCAAGTTGATAGCAGCGTTTCCTACGGAATGCTCCGCAAACAAATCTCTATCAGCTTCAAAACCGCATTCGCTACATTTGCTAACGCAAAGCTGCGCTAACATAAGTTCTCAAGTGTAACGGCATTTTCTGTTGATGACCACAGTTTGAACATATTTGAGAACTTGGGTAAAATCTATCCGCTATGACTAATTTACTGCCGTACCATTCACATTTGTATGTAAGCTGACGTTTAAATTCATAAAAACCACAGTCTGCTATGGCACTTGCCAGTTTATGATTTTTAAGCATTCCACTTACGTTCAAGTCCTCAATTACTTAGGTGGCTGTGGTTTTTAGCTAACCATGAAGTGAGTTTATGTAGTGCGTCTGCTCTGATATCGGCTACTTTCTTGTGAACCTTTGCTAGTTTTTTTACTGCTTTGCGTCGGTTTTTGGAACCAATAACTTTTTTGCTGACTGCACGTTGATGACGAACTAATTGTTTTTTTGCTTGTCTGTAGGCTTTGACATTAGCAAATTTACTGCCATCAGAACAGGTTGCTAATGTATTTATGCCTATGTCTACACCAATAGTTTCTCCTACTTTTTCTGTTGGGTATGCTTCAAAGTCGTACTTGAAACTGATGTACCAACTATCTGCACGTTTTGTTAGCGTTTGCGCAGCATTCCGATAGGAAAGCTCCTCTGAAAGAGGCTATTCTCACATTTTTTACTCTGCAATTCGGTAAAATTTCATAAGTTTTTACTATTCCTATTCTAGGGAGTTTGATATAGTTTCCTCTCAGGATTTTAATGCTTCCTTCTAAATAGAAATTATCCTTTTTACCTTTTTTCTTGAACTTAGGAAATCCACGTCCTTTAATAGTTAAAAAGTTTTTAAATGCCCTTTCTAAATCTCTTAAGGCTTGCTGAGGGGCACACTTTGATACTTCATAATACCAGGGATTTTCACTTTTTACTTCAGCTACCAAACGTTTATGCAAAGTAATAGCACTAGGACGTTTTTTAGTTGCCTCGTATTCAGAAATACAAGTTGCTAATCCCCAATTATAAGCATGACGTGCTACACCAGCGTGCTTGGCAAGTAATGTCTTTTGTTTATTGTTAAGTTTTAGCTTAGTTTTAAAGGATTTCATAATTATTGTTTTTGTTGGCACTCAAGGGCAGTTCTGCTGTTTCATATATACTTAATAAGTTGAACATAAATTTAGTATATCACAGTAAATGTCTAATAGTGTTTAATTTTGTCTAATTATTTTAATACTGCTGATAACCCTAATTCTTTCAGACTCTCTTTGACCGAGTCAATAGTAATTCTCCCTTCAAGCTCATCTCTTCTTTTAGAGAGCCTTTCTATTAAGCTATTAAGTTCATCCTCGCTCAAGCTATTTTTTAAATTCATGTGCCTTTTTGAGTTTAAATAGTCCCAAGATTGTCACTATATTGATTTTAGATCATTCATTATATAATTAGTAAAATCGAATAAAAATTACTTGAGCGTGATGATTTAGACTAAGATTGTAACAAACTAAGAGCAAATTTTGTAACGATCAGGACTTACACATGAGGTACGAAAAACTAGGATTTGAGATTGCTTTCCTGTGGGTCGCAATGACGAAAATACCTTGTAATGTGTAAGTCCTAAGAATACTTTTAATTAATGGTATTAAGAGGATGTTTGAAAACTACAGCGTGCATTTCCTAGGACACTACTTTAGACTCAATAATCAAAAGCTCATTATATCATTCTCTGTAGAAACTTTTGCAGATAGTTTGTGGTCAAATATTGTTGTAATATTGGGAGCCAAATCCCCAATAGTTGTTATGAGGAAGTTACTATATAAAAGTGGTAAATCTAAATAAAGTCCATCGGTTTCTATTTGGGAAAAAGACAGATTTTTCATGTCATTAGTCATTTTTGGACTAAACATTTCCAACTACCTAAATCTCGTTGTTGACAACTATGTACGGATTTCCGGGCAACTAGGATGGGGTTAAGCGACAAAGAAGTTAAAAACCTAAAAAAATAACGGGAGGAAGTTAGCCAGCCTGTTTTAACGGCTGGTTGAATAACGACACGCGGATTTTAACCCGTAGTAAAAATCTGCTATACATGCTATACTAGATATAGCAAGTAAGAACAAGGTTTGTCGCCATGACCTTTAGCTAGTGCGGTGAAATTCCGGTGGACAGGAGACGGGGAATTAATTTCCTACGACGGCTGTTTGCGTAGCATTACGCAGGAAAAGCAAGCAGGCAGCTAAAGCAGCGAGAAGATTGCTCCAACATCTTGAGTAAAACCACTCGTGAAAGCTAAAAAAAGTAAGCTCACAGCTAGATTTTGGTCTATGCCGAGGAGTTTAGAAGTCTGTTGACAGGCTGTAAGCAAATGTGGATTTATCCCATTTGCGGTGGGTAAACCACGGAATCCAGGGTGTTTCAACCCCTGGAGATGTCAATTGCTTAGTCAAGTTAAAATTCAACCATATACAATTAACTTTAGCTGAATCTGGCATTCATCCCGACACCATAAACTTGTTTTGGTGCTCTCCTGAATGCCAGTGTTTTTATGATATACTGCTTTACAGCAAATCAAATTCAGTCTAAATGCTTAAAGTAGTCAAAGTAAGACTTTACCCCAATAGCCAACAACAAGAAGCCTTAAGTCAATCTTTTGGCAATTGTCGCTGGCTGTGGAATTACTGCCTGAATTTGATGAACCAAACATATAAAGAAACAGGAAAAGGGTTGTCAGGGTATGAAATTAAGAAGCTAATACCTCAACTTAAAAAAGAGTATGAATGGTTATCCTTGGCTTATTCGTCTTGCTTACAACAAGTGTGTTTAAATCTCGGTTTAGCTTTCAATAACTTCTTTGAGCGTAGAACTAAATATCCTCGGTTTAAATCAAAACATGGAAAGCAGTCAATTCAATACCCTCAAAATGTTAGGGTTTTATCTGATTACTTAATAATCCCCAAAATAGGAGATATAAAAGCTGTTATTCATCGTCCCATTGAGGGAAAAATTAAGACTGTAACCATCAGTAAAAACTGTTGCGTTCAATACTTTGCTTCAATTTTATTTGAAGATGGTAAAGAGAAACCATTATCATCAACAGAAGGAAAAGCTGTAGGGGTTGACGTTGGGTTAACTCACTTCTGCACAACGTCATCAGGTTTAAAATATGATAATCCCAGATTTTTGACTAAACATGAAAAGAATTTAAAACGAAAACAACAGCAACTATCTAGAAAAGAAAAAGGGTCTAATAACCGTAATAAAGCTAGAAAGAAAGTTGCTAGAGTCCACCGCAAAATAACTAACTGTCGTGAGGATTTTCTACACAAACTATCCCGTAGAATAGTTGACGAAAACCAAGTCATAGTAACAGAAAATCTCAACGTTAAAGGTATGATCAAAAACCATTGTCTCGCTAAAGCAATAGGGCAAGTAGGATGGGGAATGTTTATGAGTATGCTGAAATATAAAGCAGAAGAAAATGGTAAAACCTATGTTGAAGTTGATAGGTTCTTTCCTAGTTCTAAGACTTGTCATGTTTGCTTAAATCAAGTGGGTAGCTTACCCCTTGAACTCAGACGATGGACTTGTCAATCATGTAATACTACACACGACAGAGATATTAACGCAGCTATTTCTCTCAGAGACGAGGGACTACGAATTATTTCCTGTGGGACACGGGATCGAGCTTATCGCCAAACTGTAAGACGTAGCAGTAGAGGACGTAAGAAATCTACTACTACGCTAGTTTCTGGGTAGGAAGCCGACGCTTTAATCAAAGATTAAAGCGTTCGGTAGTTCACTAAGTTGCAAAATGCGACGACTGCTAATGAGTTAATAGCGAAGTTGTACATGGATGCTGTTAAAAGCGCTAAACTGCAACATCAGACTTAGGGAGAATAATTAATTGTGGCCAAAAAACAAAAGTCAAAAAAGTCTAATCTTCTTTATCAAAGATTAACAGAAGCATTGGAAAATGGTAGTAAAGTCCGCATTGAAGCAGAGGAAACTTATTATGGTCTCCCCGTTACTGTAACTAAAGATTTTGTAGAAATTATGGTCTTAGTTCCACCGGATGAATTTGATGAGGAAGATGATACTTTTAAGCAGGTGACATGGTTGGTTCGACTTTCGTCTATTTTTGCGATCGCCTATCCCACGGAATACTGGTCAACGGCAAGATTGGAAAAATTACTGGAAGTAGGTTCCAATCAAGCCTAAATTTTTTTAGTTAAAACAATTTAAAAAAGTAGTCAGTAGGACTGAGAATTCGATAAATTAGGATTTTCGCCCCACCAACCCCATTGGCATTCCAAGTGACCAAAAAATAAGGTCTCAAGCCTCCCCTTTTAAGGGGATGAAAAAAAATAAAGTTCAATATTTCAAGCCTCTGACTTTCCTGCGGAATGCTGCGCAAACAGGCAGAGGTACTGATAACTGATAACTGATAACTGATAACTGAAATGACGGTGGGGCTATTCAACAATTAATAATTAATAATTAATAATTAATAATTAATAATTACCTCTCCTTAGAAAACGGATAGGATTGACTAAAAGGAAAATTTTTTCTTCTCTTGGTCTTATGGATATGGCGCAGGTTTCCTCGCCATCCCACCCTTCGGGAAGCTCCGCTAACGACCGCTGTTTCTCCTTTAAAGGAGAGGCTTTAAACCTTAATTACTCGGTAAGGGTATTAGACATCTCCAATAATAAAAAATAAAATCAATTATCGCACTCTTATTTATCAATTCTTTCCCCCTACTGCCTACTCCCTCTTTTCTGGAGAGGTCTATTAATTAGCCATAATTAAAAATGTTCTTATGAGTTATTGCTACAATCCTACTTGCCAAAAACCTCAAAACCCAGACAAAAATAGATTTTGCCAAAGTTGCGGTGCAAAACTCATCCTTAGAGAACATTACCGCCTCCTCAAACCAATCGGAATAGGTACATTTAGCAGAACATTCTTGGCAGTTGATGAGGACATCCCTTCCAAACCAATATGTGTAATTAAACAATTTTTACCTGTGGGTATTCCTGGCAGAAATGCAGCACAAAATATTAGTGAAATAGAAAAAGCATCAGCCTCATTTAACCGAGAAGCATTACAATTAGACAAACTGGGAAAACATCCACAAATTCCTAGTTTATTAGCCTATTTTGTTGTATCATCTTATAGATATTTAGTACAAGAATATATAGAAGGAAAAAATTTAGCTCAAGAATTAAAAGAACAAGGAACATTTAACGAACAAAAAATTAGAAAATTTCTGAGAGAAATACTGCCAGTTTTACAGTTTATCCACAAAAATCAAGTAATTCATCGGGATATTAAACCAGAAAATATTATTCGTCGTGGTACTAATGAGAGTGAATATGACTGGGGAATAAATGTATATTTAGTAGGTTTCGGCGCTGCTAAAGCTATTTCTAATAATGCTACAGTCAAAAGTGGTACGATTATTGGTTCTCCAGAATATACTGCACCAGAACAGTTAATTGGTCAAGCAGTATTTGCGAGCGATATCTATAGTTTAGGTGTTGTCTGCATTCAGTTAATGACTCTACTCAACCCCTTCGACCTGCGTCATGGTGAAGAATGGTTATGGCAACAACATTTACCTAGACCTGTTAGCACATCTTTGAATAATATTATCGACCGGATGCTACAACCATCGCTTCAACAACGCTATCGTTCGGTAGAAGAGGTGCTGAAAGATTTAATGCAAACTACAAAGGGTTCTTGGGAAGGGTATGAAAGTTTAGAAAGTCACGGCGATAAAGTCAGAACAGTAGCATTTAGCATTGACGGTCAGACAGTGGTGAGTGGGGGTGAAGATAATAGCATTAAAGTCTGGACTCTGAAGACTGGTAGCGAACCCCGTACTTTGGGGGGATGGATGTTTAGTCATTCGGGATGGGTGCAAGAGATCGCTTTTAGTTCAGATGGTCAGACTTTGGTGAGTGGGAGTAATGACGGCACTGTAAAAGTTTGGAATTTAGGTACTGGTAAGTTAGTACGCACTCTAGGTGGTTGGTTGGGTCAAGACTGGGGTGCTGTGCAAGCGATCGCTATTAGTCAAGATGGTCAGATATTGGCAAGTGGTCATGGTGACAAGACGGTGAAGGTTTGGTATCTCAACAGTGGGAAAATGCGAGGATATTTGAAAGGTCATACTGCATGGGTGGAATCAGTTGCTATTAGTCCTGATGGTAAGGTATTAGCGAGTGGGAGTGGGGATAAGACAATTAAGTTGTGGGATGTGGGGACAGGGAGGTTGTTGTTGACCTTGACTGGTCATAGTGATGTAGTGCGGAGTGTGGCGATCGCTCCTGACGGTCAGATATTAGCGAGTGGGAGTAGTGACAATACTATTAGGTTGTGGCAGTTAGCGACTGGAGATTTATTAGGAACATTGCAGCATCCCGATGGAGTTAATGCTGTTGCTATTAGTCCCGATGGTTTGATTTTAGCAAGTGGATGTCGAGATGGGAATATGTATTTATGGAACCCTTATACGATGGAGGAGTTAGGAGTATTGACTCAGGAAGCAGTAGTGAATGCAGTAACGTTTAGTGTAGATGGTCAGATGTTGGCAGCAGGTTGTGGTGATGGGAGTGTTGGTATTTGGCGGAGGTTGAGTTAGAGTAGGAAGGGAGTAGAGAGTAGGAATTGGGGAAGTATTCAACAATTAATAATTAATAATTAATAATTAATAATGGCTGAAATCTTTTCACCTTATGCTGATCAAGCTGAAATCGCTACTTATAGTAGTTTAACTTAAAAATGAGACGTTTTTTAGTCTGAAACTTCCTCATAGCAAGAAAGCTTTGTCTCAATCTAAAGTTAAATGACTATATATCATGTCCGGATAATTAGTGATAAAAAAACTTCCTCCTTTTCCTTCTCTTATTTCTTGCTTCTTTCTTCCCTCCTGACTCCTGAGGACTGACTCCTGAGGACTCCGTCATTTTATTTATAAGTAATCAACCGGACATAATATTATTACCAAAAATTATCTATCAAATTACTGAACACGCGAAAAGAGCTTTGCCGAAAGCCAGCAATAGTTCAAACATTGACATCCTCCCGACGTTGCGCATGGCGCGACAACGCGGGATTCCTAAACCTCACGGCTCAGGACTTTCTGCTGCCTCTTTCAGAGGAGCTGCGCTAACGTAGCACCTGCCTCCGAGGCCAAACCTCTTTCTGGTCTAAAGGCGCGCTCCACAGACTGACACTGCTAGCCCAGCAGCCTAGATTTGTTTACTATAGCATACTATGTGTAAAAACCGCTCTTATTGATTGGTTTTTCCTGCGGAATGCTGCGCAAACATCCCGACGCTCCCCTTCGGGAGAGCGCGGGTCAAGGGCCAACGTTGAGATAAAAAAAAATCAAATCGTCGCGACTAAAAAGAATAGATGCTTTCTTTGGTATGTGCCTTGTTTGCTGATATTTTCAACTTTAATTAGCTTGAGGCAATATTTGGCTGACTGTCTTCGGCACTTTGCTACAATATCCTGATTCACGGACACCCAATTTTGACTTTTGAATTATTGAACTAAGCTTTGTTATAGATTATATCATGTACGGTTGAATACTTATAATTAAGATAGTAGAGGAGCGGGGGAGTAGGGGAGTAGGGGAGTAGGGGTAGCACCCCTCGCCCCTCCCCCTCCCAGGAGGGGAAAATAGAAAGATGTACTGTTGAAGCACTCATGATAAGTTTTTTCATCACTAATTATCCCGACTTGACACTCCACGGACTAAAGTCGCGTGGATTCTTCAGAGGAGCTTTCTATCGGGCTAAAGCCACGATTTCCACATTGCTCGTTTACGAAGTATGCCGTTAGGCAAACGGCCACATTGCCAGTACCGTACCGTAGTACGTATACAGCAGCAGCTCACGCTTACGGTGTCAATTGCCACTACTCTCTCCGGTCTAGACCATTGAGACTACTTTTTTTAGTTGTTGGTTGATTCACTCGCTAGTCGCGTACAACGTGCTGACTAACGGCTGGAAACAGAGTGCTAACTGACACCGGGCAACCTTTTCGGTTAACCACCATTTAACTGAAGCGTCCATTAGCTATCGGGCTTTCACCATGATTCAGAGGTCTTTGTGTCAAAGCAGCTAATTATAACACATTTTTTTGACTACGGGTTAAAACCCGTCGAGTCGTTTCCCTCCAGCCGTTAAAACTGGCTGGTTTCACACTTACCGAAAATTTAAGATGATATTAAAGCCAAACTGACGATCTCTACTCCAGATTAAATCCCTTATTGGCCACCAAGAAAATATTTTAATCTTGTAGGGCCATTGAGTTGTTTAGGCGATCGCCTAAATCATTGGTGGCCAATAATCTCTAGCCAGAGATTGTTTTGAACTTTCTAGTGGGACTTACACAAAATAAAGTCATTAAATAGCCTCAAATATATACAGGCAGATAGTTTCACGTCAAAAAGGTATAAATCCTTAACTGCCAAGGGTTCCAGGCATTTTTAGGAAATTGACGTAATTCCCTTACCTAGAATGACTTTCAGGCATTTTTTGACCATAAAATGTCTAAGTGCCACTAGGGAATTGAGTTGTTTAGGCGATCGCCTAAATCATTGGCGGCCAATAATCTCCAGCCAGAGATTGTTTCAAACTTTCTAGGGAATTCCTAGAGAACATAGTTGATGAAGCTTTTATTTCTTTGATCCTTGTAGGGAAGATCCCATTCTGATATGATGTTTTACAAAAGTTAGTAATAAAGACTTTAGAGTCAATAGCTTCAAAGTCTGTCCAAGAGTCCAACAACAGTGAGTGATTTTAGCTTTTCACTGTGTAGCGAAGCAACACTTTTAAGTGAATTTGTTTTATGTGGACACCAAGTTCATGAGACTTGTCTGTTGATTTAGCTGAACCCGCCATAAAACTTCAAGTCTATCCTTATTAAGAGGATTTGGCCAGGAAAACGGGTAATTTTATGATTAAATTTTGATAGATAAGCTTGAATGGAGTATTACAGGAACGAACACGGCTCAAGAAATGCTCAGGAATTTCTCCTGGACTCACCGAGAAGCTGAGACTCACCCAACTAAATGTCGCTCTGGGTATCCCATTAACCCTAACGGGTATAACGGGAGGGCAGGGCGTGACCCGCAAAAAAACTAGTAGCGTTCTTTAGTTGACAAGGTGGCTCAAGGGTGTTTAGCTATGGCCTGTTAGGAGTAGCAGTAATACGCACCTGACGGCTGAACCTAGACAACTCAAGATATGGGGATCAACTCAGAAGTCCTGGTAATTCAGTATTTGAGGTAAAATCTTGAAGGAAGCCGGGTGATTACAGAACTTTTAGTACAAGAGTGGCGGTGGGTCTCATCGTTGCTGCCTGTGGAGGCGTAGACATTAGTCAGCCAGGGAAGCAGGAAGTTCCATCCGTGAGGAGGAGAAGCTCCCGCTAAGTCTCGCGAGATTTAGCGTGAGAGAACGTCACAAAAAGTATGGGATATGTCATTCAACTTTGTTTTGTGTTAGAGGGAAACTATTGTGAAAAAACCAGATAGAGTAATATTAATTGGAGTTGCAGGAGACTCTGGATGCGGAAAATCTACTTTTTTGCGTCGTGTAACAGATGTATTTGGAGAAGATTTTGTTACAGTTATCTGCCTGGACGACTACCATAGCTTAGATCGTAAGCAACGTAAAGAAACAGGAATTACTGCCCTTGACCCAAGGGCCAATAATTTTGACTTGATGTATGAGCAAATTAAAGCTCTAAAGGAAGGTCAGTCTATTGATAAGCCAATTTATAACCACGAAACTGGCTTGATTGACCCACCGGAAAAAGTTCATCCCAATCATATTATAGTAATTGAGGGTCTTCATCCTCTGTTTGATGAGCGCGTACGATCCCTACTTGACTTTAGTGTCTATCTAGACATTAGTGATGAAGTAAAAATTGCTTGGAAAATCAAGCGCGATATGGCAGAAAGAGGCCATCGTTATGAAGATGTACTTGCTTCTATCAATGCCCGTCGTCCAGACTTTGATGCCTATATTGACCCACAAAAAGCTCACGCAGATGTGGTAATTCAAATTTTGCCTACTAAACTTATTCCTGATGACAAAGAACATAAGGTATTACGAGTGCGCTTGATCCAACGTGAAGGTGTAGAAGGCTTTGAACCAGTATATCTGTTTGATGAAGGATCGACTATTAACTGGATTCCTTGCGGACGTAAGCTTACTTGTTCCTATCCTGGAATTAAAATGTTCTATGGCCCAGATGCCTATTTCGGCAATGAAGTTTCTGTCTTAGAAGTAGATGGTAATTTTGATAACCTGGAAGAAATGATTTATGTTGAAGGACACCTCAGCAATACTTCTACTAAATATTATGGTGAGATGACCCACATGATGAGGGAACATCAAGACTATCCAGGTTCCAATAATGGTAGTGGACTTTTCCAAGTTTTAGTTGGTTTGAAAATGCGCGCCACTTATGAGCGTTTGACTGCGAAAGTTTCCCCTGACGAAAAAGTAGCAGCAGCAGTTTCATAAACATCAATATCTAAAAGAAAATTTACTATCTGAAAATCAACGCGAGTGGTTAATTTCACTTCGCGTTTTTTTTGTTTGAAGAAGGAAGAAGGAAGAAGGCGTTTAGTTATCTAGACAATTAGTTATCTACCAGAGAAGGAAGAACCGAAAGACAAAAAAATCTGGCGCTGTCTGAGTTTTAAGCTTTTTAGGACTTACGCAGATACGCTATATATAGCGCTCAAAACTATTGTCCAATAGTCTTTGGACTCTGTACATAGTGCCTTTGCGTAAGTCCTGCTTTTGATATCTCAAATGTAGCGTTATAATTAGGGTTTGCGTATGGAAAGTCTGTTGGTAGGGGTAGGAGACAACCCACCCCTAGCCCCTCCCCCTCCCAGGAGGGGAATTTGGGGAGATGGGGGGATGGGGGGATGGGGAGATGGGGGGATGGGAGATGGAGATATTTGTATATTTGCACAATTAAATGTACTTCATATTAATATTCTTCCCAGGCAATGAATTAGCCCTGCTCCCAGGAGGGGAAGACAGGAGAAATGGAAATTATAGAGGAGGTAGTCGTAAAAATTGTCAGAGTGATTTTTCTGCCATAATCATCCCAAAATACTAGCATGCATGAGCTTTTTAAACCGAAAAGCTTGCACTTTTTAAAGGCAAAAAAAAGCAGCAAACCAATATCAGTCAATGCATTTGATATTTAATCAGCAAGCCCTAATTAGGCTCATAGTTTGGCTCTACTAGCCCTAATACTAAGTATTGTAAACTACAAACCAAAACAGGGAATAGGGAAAGCGGAGATGATATTACTATCAGAAATAGACGAAGCTTGATTACGGCAGGTATTGCAAAAACTGCCAATAGATTGTGGTTTATGCAATAGACCAAAAATTGCTCATTTGAAAAGCGCGTGGTATGTGTTGATGAGTCCGTAGAGGTGGAGTGGCAACATTCGGTATCTTCGATCGTACACCTGTTAATGCAGTTCCTCTACAGGAGGCTAACTGTTCACTGATTCAACTCAAGTCTGATTAATATATTTGTTTTATTGCGAAGGAAGCATCAATGTAGTCAATGCTTTATAATTGTTGTAGAAGTTGCTGCAGTTGCTGATTTTTCTGTTCTAGCTGTTGTTGCAGAAATTTAACTTGTAGTTGCAAATGTCTAACTTTTAATTGGTTTTCTACTCTAGCTAATACCTCAACGGTTTTAAAAGGCTTGGTAATGTAGTCACTGCCACCTACAGAAAAAGCTTTAACTTTATCCCAGGCTTCATCAAGAGCGCTCACAAAAATCACTGGAATATCTTGGGTTTGAGGATTTGCTTTAAGTTTTTGACAGACAGTATAGCCATCTAACTCTGGCATATGAATATCTAATAATATCACATCAGGAGAACTTACTGCTATCGCTTTTAGTGCAATTAAACCATTAATTGCTTGTTGGACTTCATATCCTTGTTCCTCAAGCAAATCAGACAACAATTTCAGATTTTCTGGTTGATCGTCCACTAATAGAATATTACCCTTCTCAGAAGTAGGGGAGCTGACGGCAAAGCTCACAGGCAGCATTTCAACTACAGGCTCTTGATGACGCATTTGCTCTTCTAGTATAGTTTTAATATTAAATTTAGTGATTTTTTTGTCTAAAACTTCAGACAGAAGTTGCCAGAGTTTAGGAGCAACATCTTGCTTTAAATATTTAGGAGAGTAACCACATTCATCTGCAATTTGATCGTAAGTCTTCTTGTTTTCTTGTAGAGTAGTGAGTAATACAGTACGTTGTAAATCACTCAAATAATTGTCCATCTTTTCTCGTATCAATTCTTCAGCAAATGTTAACAGCTCTTCAGAGTTACTCATATTACTAATACCTTTTTAAAATCAATAAAATTTAAAATACTACAATTCAGTATTTTCATATCCCTGAATTTTTTGTTTAATTATGAAATCTTGTATACAGCAGATTAAGAGTTAATATGGTATGTCTTAAATCTCAGTTGTCTATACTTATTCTCTGTTACCGAATAATGTAAGCATTTCCTGCGGAATGCTGCGCAAACAGCTATTAGCGGTCAGCTGTCAGCTTTTTATTTTTGCTTAAAAAGTTTATTAACTTGATGGAAGGGAATATTACCACAAAAAGCACCCTGGGTGTAGGTACTTGTTTTCAATTATCGATTCCCATTGGTCTGAGTTCTCTTCAGACTTTTCCTAGGAGAAGAGGGAATCGGTTTAGCAGCACAACAACCAGAATATCGTATCTTAGTAGTGGATACAGTCTGTGGAGACCAATGGTCAGGGAATGCAGAAAACAATTTGTTGTCAAGAGCAAGTTACTTCAGAAGATTTATCTATCATCTTAAAGGATATGCCTTCTGAGTGGTTATCTCAACTTAATAAAGCCTCCAGTGAACTCCGGGGTAAAAAAGTGATGCAGTTAATTAGGGCTTGCTGATTAATAACAAAAGTATTGATATATAAAGGTTTGAGCATTTTTAGGGTCGAATTGCAGTACGCCTGTTTCAGTTGATTTTGCTCAAAAAGCTAGTATTTTGGGCTGATTATGGCAGAACAATCTTGGGACAAAACGCCCGCTCCTACCTCCTCGCTCCCGACCCTTTTCTCCCCTCCAGGGAGGGGGAGGGGCGAGGGGTGGGTTGTCTTCCCCTCCAGGGAGGGGGAGGGGCGAGGGGTGGGTTGTCTCCTGTCTCCTACAAAGAGCAAAAAGACTTTCCATACGCAAACCCTAATTAAAGATATTCCTCCAGAAAAGGCTGTATTGGCTACCCAATTGCCAAATTTCGCAGAAAACTATCAATTCGATCAGATTGTTAAATTATATCAAATCCGTTTTATTGGACATAAAAAAATTCTCCAATCGTCATAACTACACTCATCTTTGTAATTCTCTCTCCTCCTGACTCCTGGCTTCTCCTAACTTAACCATTCTATGGCTGTTTAACCGGATTTGATATTACTGAAATTTTCCTAGTTAATTCTCAATTTTAAGTGAATCATGTTTGTTCAACAATTAGATAGACTTACTCTTGATTCATGTTTAGCAGATCTTCCTAGCTATGACTTTGAAGTTCAAATAACGACCTTGGGAAAAGTTGTAGCAGAAACATTTCATGAGTATCCAGAACTACCAGGGGTTATGATTATTTCTGATAATAAAATTATCGGCATGATTTCTAGAATACAATTTTTTGAGCGGCTAAGTCGTCCTTACGGATTAGAAGTTTTCCTCAACCGACCAATTCAAGTATTGTGGGACATTATAGCCAAGTCTGAAAAACTTTTAGATGCAGAGACATTAGTAAAAAGATATCTACTACTGAGTGCAGATTGTAGTATTAATCAAGCAGCAGAACTCGCACTCAAGCGCCCAGGCACTTTTATTTATGAACCCATTGTCATCGAACTACCAGACAAATGTTGGCGGTTAGTGGATATACAGGTTTTACTCTTAGCTCAATCCAGGCTCTTTTCTCTAGCTCAACAAGCTGCTGAAGCTGCAAATAAGGCTAAATCAGAATTTTTGGCGAACATGAGCCATGAGCTGCGAACTCCCCTAAATAGCGTCATTGGGTTTGCCCAAATTCTCTCTCAAGATACCTCCTTTAAACCAGAACAGCAAGAACGCTTGAGGATCATTAATCGCAGCGGGGAACATTTATTATCCTTAATTAACAATATTTTGGAAATGTCCAAAATTGAAGTAGGTCAAATCACTGTCAATGAAACAAATTTCGACCTCCACATTGTTCTTCAAGATATGCAAGATATGTTTTGTCTCAAAGTCCAAAAAAAAGGACTTCAATTTGTATTAGAAGCAGATTCTGATTTACCTCAATATATCTCTGCGGATGAGGGAAAACTACGGCAAGTCTTAATTAATTTAATTGGCAATGGGGTGAAATTTACAAAAATAGGCAAAGTAATTTTAAGGGCTAAAGTAGCGGAAATTGAGAGTAATCATCAACTGCAATTAGAAGTGGAAGATACAGGTCCTGGTATTGCTCAAGAAGAACTCAATAAGTTATTTGTACCTTTTGAACAAACCACCGCTGGGCATCAAATTAGACAGGGAACAGGATTGGGATTGGCTATTACTGAAAAGTTTATTAAGTTGATGGGAGGGGATATTACTACAAAAAGCACCCTGGGTGTAGGTACTTGTTTTCAATTATCGATTCCCATTCGTCTGAGTTCTCCTCAAACTTTTCCTAGCAAAAGAGGGAAAGGCAAGGTAATCGGTTTAGCAGCAAAACAACCAGACTATCGTATCTTAGTGGTGGATGATCGGGCTGACAATGGTCTATTACTTTTAGACTTACTGGTTTCAGTGGGATTTTCTGTACAACAAGCCATCAATGGACGAGAAGCTACAGAAATTTGGAAAGTATGGCATCCTCATCTGATTTGGATGGATTTGCATATGCCGGAAATGGATGGATATGAAGCTACTAAACAAATTAGACAGTGGGAATCACAGTCAGACCAACTAAGTTTCTCTACAAAGATTATTGCTTTAACTGCTAGTGTATTTCAAGAAAAGCGAGAGGAAGTTCTCTCATCGGGTTTTGATGACTATATGGTTAAACCTTTTCAGGAGGAACTGCTCTGGGAGAAAATGAGCCAATGTTTGGGGGTTGAGTTGATTTATCAACAGTCTGGTGAAGCTGATGGTCAGAAACGGCAAAAGACAATTGGCGATCGCGAGCAAGTTACTTCAGAAGATTTATCTGTAATTTTAAAGGATATGTCTTCTGAGTGGTTATCTGAACTTCACAAAGCTGCTAGTGAACTCCGGGGTAAAAAAGTGATGCAGTTAATTAATGATATTCCTCCAGAAAAAGAAGCGATCGCTGCTCAACTGAAAAACTTCGCAGAAAACTATCAATTCGATCAAATTGTTAAGTTACTGAATTTTTCCTAATTCTTGATCGAATAATTAAGGTATAAAGCCTCTCACTCGCTGTGGAGAAACAAGAAAAATTTTTCCTTTGAATCAATCCTCTTATTTTCAAGGAGAGGTAATTATTAATTATTATATTAAATCCGGTTAATTGCACATAAAATCTGGTTATATAATATCTGTTTATACTTCTATAATTACTTTAATATTTAATATCAAATCCGGTTATATGAGACCAAGAGAAGAAATAATATTTCCTTACATTCAATTCCGTAACGGTTTTAACCAGAGGTAATTATCAATTATCAATTATCCATTAATGAACTCCTGACTCCTGAGTCCTGACTCTTTGGTCATTTATTTATAACTGTTCAAAATGACTTGATTGTAGCGTTGCTAGCCTCTTGAAAACGTTATATTTCGCAGCTCAAAAGTCTTTGAGCAAAGTAAGAGATTAGGCTGGCGCCCCCAAACCCCACTCCATAATCTCTATCTCCCCATCGTGGAAAAATTCCTTTCCGTCTAGGCGACATACCAGCGAACAAATCCTGATAATCAACCCATCCTATATTTTCCCGCCACCAACCTACTTCCTTGCTGAAAGTTTTCCAAACTTCAGGGAGAGCATCATTATCAATCATATTCTGATAGATTTCTTTCTGAACAGAAAAACCATACTTGCCATCACTGTATTTTACCCAAAGTTTGTCGATACTACGCAATTCACTACAAGGAAAGTTTTCTATTGAATCAATATCAAGTGATTTATCTTCTCGTTTAGCTAGCTTTAACATAATTTCATACGTTTTTCGATCGGCTTTCTTCAATTTTTGCTGTGACAAAAATTTTTCTAGCTGTTGGTAAAGTTCAGCAGTTGAGTGTGCTAATAATGAAGTCTTAGTAGAGTTGATAATTATCTCAGGGAAATTATGATGGAAACTAGCTTGACTATCATTGATAACTGTCGTTACCAGAAAAACGCTAATCAAACTAATTAGTGCTCTATTGAATTTCTGCATATTTTCAAATCCCCAAAAAATTGTCAATACATAGACTCATTTAACATACCTATACAAAATATGGCGTTGGTAAAGCGCGTGTATGATATTAATCCTGACTCCTAACTCTTTAGGAGTCAGGAGTCAACCCACCCCTCGCCCCTCCCCCTCCCAGGAGGGGAAGAAAGAAGAAGAAACCCCGAGTAGAAGGAGAAAGTTTTTTGGTCGCGTAAAGGTCACGGAGTTCTATCGCACTCTTATCTGGACATGGTATCATACCCCAAATTACCAACGCCCAAAATATCACTATTGATTATACTCTGGCATTTTTGGTGCGTTACATTTTGATTAACGCACCGCACCCTATTCAACTATTTTTTAAACTGTCACAGTTAATTTGTTTTTATCGGTTTCTAAACTGTTAAATAACTTCTTCCAAATTTCAGCACTAGCTTGATTTTCTTTATCTCCTTTTGCCTCAAAAGTTGTATTGCAAGCCTGAGATTCTTCCAAAACTTTAATACAAAGTTCGGCAATATCATCCCTACTGACAAGACCTTTAATATTATCACCTTGGTCAAATATTAATGCCTGACCACCTGGTTGTTCAGTCATTCCACAAGGACGAATAACAGTGTAATTAATCCCACTAGAACGAATAACTTCTTCCCCTTTTAATTTCCAGTTTAATAAACCTTTCAATTGGTCATTAAATTTCACAGCAGGAGGTTGTTCATCTAAGTTTAAACCTGGTCGCCCCGGACGAGTTACACCTGCCGAACTAACCAATACAAATTTAGGTAATTGGTCGCTACCATAAGTTTTAATTGACTCAATTTCTAACTGAAAAAATCCTGGTGTAAATTTAGGATTAAGTTCTCGGTTATATTCAAATTTACTCAACATTAATTGGTAAGAATAAATTTGACTGGGATTAAAAGGTTGAGCATTTTCTACAACTTTGGCACGAAATACTGGTGTTAAATCTTTAAATGGAATGCGAATAGTCGTCCAGATATTATAAACGGTGTCAAAAGAATAGCTGTAACCAACTCCATCCCATTTGTCTTCACAACGAAGGAAAAATTTATAACGTTTGCCGTCTCCTTTGACTCGGAGTTCGATACCAGCAGCTCCCAACAAATTCATTGGGGGGTCGAAGTTGCGGGTACGAACGGATACGAAACCCCCTGAATTAGCAGTGGAGACGTTACCGGAGAACAAGGCACCATTATCTGTCAGACGGATGGAACTTTCGCTGACTCCCCCCATAACGATATCGTCTAATGCTCCCCAAATTTCTTTGAGGTCTTGGGTGGGGTTGGTGAAGTCAAAGATAGTTTGGTTGTTGCTTGGTTGTAATTGTGGTTTTGCGGCTGCCACGAGATTTTTCATGCCTTCATATTCGACAAGTTGGGGGTCTTCAACAACTTCTGGCATGAAGAATTTGATGCCTTGGTTATATTTATCTCGGTTTGGGTTGTCTCCTTCGACTGGTTGTACTCGTGTTCCTGTACAACAAATAATTTTACTCACGTCTTTGAATATTTCAGGGGTGAGAGTTTCTGGTTTGGTAATGTCGGCAATTACTATTTCAACATTTTTACCGAGAACTTTCTGAGCTTTTTTGGCATCTCGAACAAGCGATCGAACTTGATAACCCCGCTTCAGCAGTCTAGGTACAACTCGTTTACCAACTCCCCCATTAGCACCTACTACTAATACGAATTGCGATGTTTGTGCTGTTTTGGGTGTCTTTTCACCAAATAATTTTTGTAGCCATTTAAAACTCCCAACAAAGGGAACAACCCCAAAATAGGCTAGGGTCTGAAATAGTCTATTCACTTTAGATGTTTGGTTATCAGTCACGGCCATATCCTTAAACTTTTCTTTTATATATATTAAGATATATTAAGAAACTTTGCCGAATGGCCTTATGGGGAATTACAGCGCTTTTCAAATTGATGAACCACATCTTCACAAATCACACCTTGTAGGGACGTTCCATGGAACGTCCCTACATCCGAACATGATATAATCTTTTGATTTTAAGAGGATAAACTATGACTAACTGGGGTAATACATTTAAAAATAAAACTATAGATGCGAAAAATCTGCTATATCACTATAATCAATATGCTCAAGAGTTTGATGAACACGTCAAAAATGAATTGTGCGGCACTGGAGAAAACACTCCTGTTGTAGTGACAGCAAAACTCTTTGCAGAAACCGTCCCTGATCAAGAGTCTATGAAAATATTAGACGTAGGAGCAGGAACAGGAGAACAGGGAGAGCAACTAGCTAAACATGGCTACAAAAATGTAGAACTTACTGCATTTGATCCATCTGAAGGGATGTTAAATGTAGCCAAAAAACGCAATATTTATTCAGATTTTATTCAAGGTTCTTTACCAGATTCTGGGATTGTTTCTGATTTTTTTGATGCTATTATTTGTGTCGGGACTTTTATCCCTGGACACGCTCCTGCTGAGTCTCTCCGTGAGCTTGTCAGGATTACGAAAAAGGGAGGCTATATTGTTTATAGTATTCGCAAACACTTTTATGAAGATCGAGAGAGTCACTTTCAAATAGTAGAAGAAGAACTGACAAAAGCTAAACATTGGAAAATGATAGCTAAAATAGAGGATGAATATCTACCTGCTCAAAATATCAAAGGTTATTATTTTAGTTTTCAAGTGTTAAACTAAATCGAATCAGGGGTTTTTAACTGTTGTCTATAATCTGGTATTATCTATAATAATCTCCAAACCGAATTTCTTCAGCTAAGATTATTAATAAAAATTGCTAGATTGCTTTATAGGAAATCTCCAATAAATTTTTTCTGGTCAATTGTATAGGGTCTTAAATTTCCGAGTATTATTTTGAATAGGAATCTCGATGATAAACTCTGTTCCTTTTCCTTCCTGGGAATTACAAAATATCCGACCGCCATGTTTATCTACTATGATTTGATAACTAATTGCTAAACCAATACCAGTACCTTGACCCACAGGTTTTGTAGTAAAGAAAGGGTCAAATATTTTGTTACGCACTCGCTCTTTTATACCCATACCATTATCAGAAATAGTAATAGTTACCAGATTTTTGTCTACAACTTTTGTTTGAATTTTAATTGTGGGAATTTGTTGTTCATTTGATTCAGAAAATTTGTCTTTCGCTATTGCTTCTTCCAGAGCATCAATTCCATTGACCAAGATATTCATAAATACTTGGTTTAACTGACTAACATAACAATATATTTTAGGTAAATCACCATATTCTTGAATTACATTAATCTGCTTTCCAACTTTAGGAGCAAGTCGATTATTCAATATTAGTAAAGTACTATCTATTCCCTCGTGAATATTAACTGGCTTCATATCTGCTTCATCAAGCCGTGAAAAGTTACGCAAAGACTTAACAATTTCATAAATACGTTCTGTTCCTACCTCCATAGATTTTAAGAGTTGAGGTAAGTCTTCGAGAATAAATTCTAAATCTATTTTTTCACTTTCTTCTTCAATTTCTGGCGATGGATTGTAATGTTTTTGATAGAGTTTAATCAAATACATTAGTTCATTAGTATAATTATCTGCATATTTGATATTGGCATAAATAAAATTAATCGGATTATTAATTTCATGGGCAATACCTGCAACTAACTGTCCTAAGCTAGACATTTTTTCACTTTGGATTAATTGCGTTTGAGTCAATTGTAATTTTTTTAAAGTTTGTTCTAATTGAGCAGCTTTTTCTCTCTCTCCTGCTTCTGACTTTTGCAACGCATAATTTAATTTTGCTAGCTCATCTGCTTGTTTCAGTACAATTTTAATAATCGCATTTCTCAGCTCTAAAGCAGCATCAACTTCACATTTTTTCCAAGGTCGAGATGTCAGCTTAACAATTCCTTTCCACAACTCAAATGATTTTCGAGGGCACAATTTAATATTACCATTAGATTCTACTTCTGTAATAGGCGCTGGATCTCCTGCCCAATTAACTGTTTTAATAACTTCTGGTCGAAACCACAAAATGTAAATTCTCTGAGCTGAAGATATTGAGAGTGCCAATAACCCACTAGCTATATCTTTATATTTCTCGAAATCTTGATAAATTTTGGGCAATGAATCTGTATAAAATACTTCTTGATTAAATTTTTTTTCTACCCAGCTAATTAATTTTTCAACAGCTATTAATGGTGGAGTTTTTCCCACTGACTGAAAATTGTCACCAGAAACTATGATAGCTCCTTCAGCACTGACTAAATTTAGTAGTTTATTTTGACATTCAACTAAGGCATCAATAAAATTTTCGGATGTTGAAATATCTTCAATAATTTGACTTTTGATAGACTTTAACTTTAATTGATAATCATAGTCTTCATTGTTTTCTTTATAAGCAAGTTCTAGAGACATTGTTTGCCCTAAAAATTCACACGCTGTTCGTAATTCATAAGGCACATATTTCGGTGAATTATGATGGCAAGCAATCAAACCCCATAACTTTTTATTTTTAAGTAAAGATATAAACATTGTGGCAGTAACGCCCATATTTTTTAGATACTTTGCATGGCAGGGAGAAACACTTCTTAAAATAGAAAAAGTTAAATCAATTGGTTGGTGACTAATCTGATTATTGACAGGTATAATTTCTACTGATTGATAATTAACATCTACTATCATTCTCAACAAATTTATCTTAAAAAGTTCTCTAGCTTGGGTTGGAATATCCAAGCTTGGGTAATTTAACCCTAAAAGTGAATCTAAAGTTTCTATTTTATCTTCAGCAATTACAGCTCCATTGTATTGAGAATCAAATTTATATACCATCACTCTATCAAAGCCTGTGATTTTTCTAATCTCTTCAACAATTGTTTGGCATAAATTTTTTAAATCAGAAGCATCTTGCATTTTTGATGCTGCTTCTCTAACAGAATGATAAAAGTTTAAAAATGAAATACTCTCTTCAGATATAGCTGGCTCTAGCTCCAAGATTAAAAAATTTTCAGAACGATGAATTATACCATCAAGGACTAAAGATTTATGTTTTGTTTTAACTGATAATTTAACAGGATTGATGGTTTTAAGCTCCGGATTATTTTCTAAGCTTTTTCTGAGCTTATTGATTTGCTCTTGGTCAAGAAAATCACTCAGATTTTGATTCAGCAATGTTGTCGCTGGTATGCCAAATAACTCAAAAGTATTATTACTTACCTGTAAAATTGTCAACTCTGGTTCTTTTAAGACAAATAATAAACCGTGAGGCTGAATGTGACCAGAGAGATGTATTTTTTCTTGATATTTATTTGTTAAATCTACTGTTTTGTTTTGAATAACTTGCTTAACCTTCATTTTAATAAAATATTAATTATTGTGATAATACAAATCATAACACCTCTGATATTAAATATTTTTTCTGCTCATCTAGACCTTTATACTTAGTGTTAAATTAAGTACATTTATCCAACGTATTTTTGATAATTGATAGATTTTTCTATAATAGCTTTAAACATTAATTAATTTTCTTTATGCTTAATATTTGTTTACAAAACTTAATATAACTGGATAAAAGCAAATAACATATTAGGTATAATTACTAAAATTATGCTAGTAAACAAACAAGGAGGTACATGGAAACAACTGATTGGCAAACTATAATTCCTGCGGGAATGGCAATTACTGTTTTTCTTGGAGCAATGCTAATGATGTTCACTAATTTTTGGACTGATTCAATTAAAAAACAGGAAAAAAGTGATAAATAAACAGTGATTGATTAAACTTTCATTCTAGAAAAATCAAACTTTGAATAAGATTGAATTAATCTGGGAAAATTAGGAAAATAAAAGAGAAATAAACTACAAAAATGTTAAATCTAGATAGCATAATCGAATTTTCACACATATACTGTGTAGCAATTTGTGGTGTTCTAGTACCCATGAATGTACTAGCAAGTTTACAACCAATAATTTTTACAGCCCTCCGTCGCCCCAAACAGGAAATAAATTTAATGGCATTAGTAGCTAGTTTTTACGCTTTAATGATTATTCTTCATGTTGGAAGCTGGTTTATTGTCGGAGTAGTGAGAATCCAAACATTCATTCTTCTGTGGTTTGCTAGCTGCTGTTTAATTACCAATACTTGGGCAGTTATTCACGGTTCTAGCATGAGAGAATTTATTCAATTTTCACAACAATTCCTAGTTAGACTTACTAAAAGTTTAACACTTCAAAATCAAGAGATTAGTCCTGAAATTAAATAGAATTTTTTGAGGCAGTCAACATTCAAAAGTGAAAATGAATGAGGGGGTATTCATCATGGATAGCTAGTGCAAGAAGGCAGAAGGCAGGAGGCTTTAGTTATCTAGGATAGCAGAAGGCAGAAGGGAAGAAAGGTTATTTTACAAGCTTTTGAACCTTTTTTAACTGGTTAGTTATTTCCGCCATCCTCCACTAGGATTAATTTTAGAGAAAAAATATTTTTCCAATAGAGATGATGGCCTCGTATCGGTAGTAATTCAACTAAGTCTAAGTACCCAGGAAAAATTAATTACTTCAGAACTTACCCAGGAACTCTAATTGTAGAGGACATTGCAACACATATTAGACTAAAACTAGAACTTAACAGGGAATTTTGCGTAAATCTTGTACCTAATTTATTCCCTGTTTTTTTTGACAACATAGGATTTTTAGCTGTAGAATATGGGTAATTAATTTGGCATCACTACCGATCGGGTGGGGTCTAACAACTGAATTCTAATTATTAATTAAACATCACAATCTTGAAAAGAGGTAATCCCTTGGAAAAAACAATAGATAAGTTTTACGCTGATACTTACCATAAATTTTTTTCGCACTTTAAAACTTACGACAAACGATTAATTAGGGTATTGCAATCCCTCATTGATTTTATGCCTCAGTCTATCTTGGATATAGCTTGTGGTGCAGGATTGTCTACTTTAGCCTTGAAAGCCAACTTTGGCAACTCAGAAATTGTAGGCGTGGATATTGATTCAAGTATGATTACCTTGGCCAGAGAAAAAATGCCAAATTCTCAAGTTCAGTTCCATTGTTGTGAGATATCAGATATATTAGCTAGAACCCCTAATGAAACAGTGGATTTGATATTTGTCAAATCAGCCTATCATTACTTTGAGCACAAAATTCCGCTTTCGTATTTGCAGCCTTTGCTCAAAAAGAATGGGGTTATTGTAGTTGCCGAGAGAACAGTTCGATCTGCCAGTTCTTACCCATTACCAAAGATCGCATCAAGCTATTGGGCCAGTATTTTTGCGGAACCTCGCCCCAGCGATCGACTTGACACGGCAAAATTATTGGGAATCCCTCTTTCAGTGAGTTGTTATGGTGAACAAGTAACTATACCTACCGATATCTATCTTGATGCAGTCAAAAAGAATCAGCTTGTTGGTCTGTGGATGTTGAAACCTGAGACGATCTTTGCGTGGATAGAGAATCGTCTTTCTCAAGAAACTGATGGATTTCATGTTTTTGAAGAATTCTGGCTTTATGTCTACCATAATATCTGAGAAGTAAAGCCATAAATTAACTATTTTACTGATGAGATAAAAGTGATGAAAGCTCCAAGATTTACTGACCTGATTGGAAATACCCCTTTAATTGATTTGACTAGATTAGTCAGTGAAAACTCAGCAGAACTCTATGCAAAATGCGAGTTTATCAACCCAGGTTTCAGCCTCAAGGATCGAATGGCAAATTATATTCTTGATGTTGCAGAAGCACAAGGTAAATTGAAGCGAGGGGATGTTATCGTCTGCTCTTCTAGTGGTAATACAGGTTGCAGTTTTGCCATGCTAGGTAAGATTAGAGGCTATCATGTTGTTATTGTTACATCAAACAAATGCAGTATAGAAAAACAAAATCATATAAAAGCTCTTAATGCAGATTTGATTGTAGTTACTCAAGATACCTATATGAGTTATGGGGAAAACTACGCCAAAGAAAATGGATACTTTGATGTTAATCAATACAACAATATCTATAATCCAGAGGCATATTATCAAACTTTAGGACCAGAAATCTGGAAACAAACAAATGGAGAAATTACTCACTTTGTGATGACTGGTTCTACCTTTGGGTGTATATCAGGTACAGGAAGCTTTCTCAAGGAGTGTAATCCAAAAGTTAAAGTTATATTGGCAGACCCCGTAAACTCAAATATTTATGCATACTACTATAGCAACTATAGTAATTCCAAAAATGATTTAAGCTTAAATTCAAGTCTTAGTGAATTCTCAATTATTGAGGGAGCTGGAAAATCTGCGCCGACAAAATGCCTGGATTTTTCTGTGATTGATGAAGTTGTAAAAATTTCAGATGAAGAAGCAATTTCTACTTGTCATCAACTAGCTAAGGAAGAGGGTTTACTTGTTGGTGGCAGTAGTGGCCTTAACGTTTTTGCTGCCAAACTTATTGCAAATCGTTTAGATCGAAAACAGGTAGTAGTTACAGTTCTCTGTGATAGTGGAATTAAATACCTATCCAAAATTTACAATCAAGAGTTTCTCAGTAAAAATGGTTTAAAAATTGAAAGTAGTGTTTCAACAATTAATAATTAATAATTAATAATTAATAATTACCTCTTCTTTTCAAGGATAGGATTGACGAACAGGAAAAATTTTTCTCTCTTGGTCGATTGAATATGGCGAGGAGAACTCGCCATCCCTTGACCGCTTATTTCTCCTTTAAAGCTTCTGCTTTAAACCTTAATTATTCGGTAATTTTTTTTCAGTATTGAGTGTATGGATGAAGTATAGTTTAAAATCCTGACATTTTCAGTTTATTTTTCTTTTGAAGCAAGAGCAGCGATCGCCACTCCAATTAACAATATAATTGCACCCAAAAAAACCATGATAGAAGGCACTTCACCTAACAATAAATAACCTAAAAAACTAGCTCCAACAGGTTCAAATAAAATTGCCAAACTAACTAAAGTAGGAGACAACCAGCGTACTGCCCACATCAAACTTGTATTCCCTACTAATTGAGGAAATAATGCCATCAATAATAAGTAAAAGTAAACTAAACCAGGATAACCAGAGTAACCAACACCTAAAATTAAGGGAAGAGGCAATAATACAATTCCAGCTACAGTAAAAACTACCACAAGATAGCCACCAACACTAAACCCTTTAGTTTGAGCTTCCCTTCCTAGAAGTATATATAAACTCACTACCCAAGCTCCCATCAGAGCCAAAAAGTTTCCCAGGAGAGGGTTAGCACCTGTAGGTTCCCCACCAATATCTGCTAAACCAATGGTTAACCCCCCAACCATAGCTATTACTATGCCAATAACTGTCTGACGAGAAAGTCTTTCCTTCAACCACCACCGCGACAATAAAGCTACCCAGATGGGATTAGTATTTACTAGACTGGTAGAGGCCGCGATCGAAGTGTAGGATAAAGAGGTAATCCAAAAAGCAAAATGGACTGCGAGGCAAACTCCTGCTGCTACTGCATAGGGTATTGCTCCCGACTGGAGACTCTGCCACTGAATTTTCGACCATGCGGGTACTAATAATAAAGCAGCGATCGTCACCCGCGAGGCAGCTATTACGAGACTAAACTCTACCCCACTCATGCCAGCAGAGAGACTTGCCAACCTGATTAATATTGCACCTGTAGATATTGCCAAAATACCGATAGCTAAAACTAATATAATTCGCCAGTTAGAAGGTTTCATAAGAAAATAAAAAATGGTATAATAGAGTTTAACCAATTATTAGTTAAGTATGCTAAAGCTAACTTTTAAGGATTTATTCGCTTAAACTTTTCAATAAAATTTCTTTAATAGATTCAATGGTATTTTTATCTTTAGGACTATCTGAATGAGTCAATATATGAATTGTATAGAGCCACTGGCCAGTTGCTCTATCAAATGCTTCACCTTCTTTTTCGTTAGGCAAAAATTATTGAATTAAATTGACGATTTTATCCTGCTTTTCATTATAAATTTTCTCTCCAAAATGAGCATTAAAAATACTTTTTAATGCCTCTTTTTTTGTCTGGCATTGTTACTATTAAACAACACCATAAAATTTTTTCGCTCTTTAAAACTTATGACGAAACACAATTATCCAGCATAAATAGCCGCTCGAGATGGAAAGATGCAGTTCATTCGTTCTTATGGACAAGGAGAGGGCTTCTTTGTGAATCAAAGTTTCCCCTAATCGTCAATACAGATATTAGAAATTGCAAAAAGCAGCTCTAACTTATGATTAAATAAACATTAAGTAAATATAAATTGAGAAAGGAGTTATCTACAGATGACAGTAACACCAGAGCAAATTAAAACAACTCGCCCTTTAACACCAGAGCAGATTGCCGAATATCACGAAAATGGATTTGTGATTATTCCAAGGTTCTTTGAAGTACAAGAAATTGAACCTGTAAGAATTGCCTGTGAAAACGATCCAGGAATACGGGGACAAGAAACAGAATTTGCCGACGCTAAAGGCAATATTAGTAGGATAGCTCACTGGACTGAGTTAGGAGATTCCTTACTAGGAGTGATTCCTCGTTTAGCAAGAATTGTTGATGCTTCAGAGACCCTATTAGGAGGAGAGTGCTATCACTGGCATTCAAAATTGGTACAAAAACTTCCCAGAGATCTAGGTAATTTTGAATGGCATCAACTTTATGGAGGAGTATATACGGCAGGATGTTTATTTCCTGATTTATCATCTTGTTTTATTGCAGTGACTGCGAATACAAGAGAAAATGGTTGCGTTCAAGTGGTAAAAAAGTCTCACTTAATGGGTCGAATAGATACAACTTATGTTGGAGAAGCTCGCCTATGCAGTCCAGAAAGAATGGAAAAAGTTTTAGAACGGTTAGAAGTCGTAAATTGTGAAATGGAAGCGGGGGATGCTTTATGGACTCATGCCAATACTATCCATGCTTCAAAAGGTAACTATACAAATAAACCTCGAATTAATTTAATTTGTCACCACAATGCAGTCTGGAATGAACCCTATAAAAGAGAAGGTTTGGACCACCGTCACTATATTCAATTACAAAAGTTACCGGACTCCACGATTTTAGAAAAAAAATACCAAGGAGTATTAGAAAATCAAAAATTCTTAGGTAAGGAATATGGATATCAGCAAATAATTAGAAAAAAAGACTTAGAATAAATTAGTAGAACCATAAACAAGTAGTGATTCTTGGAGGTGACTTCATAGCCTTGAACAGTTTTGTCAAAAATATAACTACAAGGATTACTGCACAAAAACACCCAAAATTGAAAAAAAATTGGTAGTGGTGTACAAGTAGTGATTTTTGCAGCTTTGTTTTTGACAGTGAAAGAGATTAGGAAGTTTGATCAGAAAATTAAAAATGCTATAATTGAGTTTAACCAATTATTAATTAAATATGCTAAAGCTAACTATTATAGTTTTAATTATTCTCATAGGTTCTGCTCTTTGTTCTGCTACTGAAACAGCTTTACTTTCAGTTTCTCCTATCAAAGTACAACAGTTAGCACAGTCTAAAAAACCAGCAGCATTAGCACTGTGGGGAATTAGGAAAAAAATTAATCGCCCAATTGCTACTGTTGTGATTATTAATAACATTTTTAATATAGTTGGTAGTATTTTAATTGGTAATATTGCAGCTTCGGTTTTGGGAAATGCTTGGTTAGGTGTTTTTTCTGCAATATTAACTTTTTTGGTAATAGTTTTTGGCGAAATTATTCCTAAAACTTTAGGCGAACGTTATGCCATGCAATTTGCATTAACTGTGGCTTTACCTGTCCAGGGATTAACTTTTATATTTGCTCCTATAGTTTGGTTGATGGAAAAAATTACTTCTCCTTTTACTAAAGGGCAGAAATTACCCACCACTAATGAAGCAGAAATTATGTTTTTGACCAGAATAGGATATAAGGAAGGAGTTATTGAAGGTGATGAAGCTGAAATGATTGGAAGAGTATTTCGGCTCAATGACAAAAATTCTTTTGATATTATGACACCTCGAATAGCGACAACTTATCTTTATGCGAATGCAACTTTGGCTGAGGTAAAGTCAGATATTATTGCTTCTCAACATAGTCGCATTATTGTAATTGGAGATTCTATAGATGATATACTTGGTGTAGCGTTGAAAAATGAATTACTTAAAGGAATTATAGAAGGTAAAGATAGTAATAAAATTTCTGATTTTATGCGAGATGTTAGATTCGTTCCCGATACATTGAGAGTCGATATATTGCTAAAAGAATTTCAGAAATATCGTCAACATTTGATGGTAGTTTTAGATGAATATGGAGGAATGTCGGGGGTGGTGACTCTGGAAGATGTGTTGGAAGAATTAACTGGTGAAATTGTGGATGAAACAGATAAAAGTGTTGACCTACAAATTTTGGCAAGGATGAGAGGAAAAAGAAAGTTAAAAGATGAGTAGATGTTAATAATTAATAATTAATAATTAATAATTAATAATTAAGGTTGTGCATCAGTAAAGTGTAGGATAAGTAAGTAGGGGCTGGTCAATAATCATTTAAAAGCACTGTAAAGAGTGGGTTTTTCGGATTTTTGTCAGGAAAAAAGTGCAAATTTTTCAGCCTTTAAGACCATAAAAGCTATGATCAGTGGCAGACTTGCACAAAAAGATACGGGTACAATTATTCCTTCTACTTCCCACCCTCCCCACACTTCCTTGACGCACTACCATAATTAATAATTAATAATTAATAATTAATAAGTAGGTAGGCGTTAAAATTTATTGTTAGATGAAAGCAGCTATGCTGTTTGCGCAGCATTCCGCAGGAAAGGCAGAAAGGAAGAGCTTTTAGAGCTACTTTATTTTTTGTTACATACTTAGTTTTTTTGTGCCAACTTACTTAATTAATAATTAATAATTACCTCTCCAAACCTTAATTATTCGGTAAGCGGTCAGCTATTAGCTATCAGCTATTTTTCTCAGAGTTGCGTTACACTATTTTCTATACAGCAGTCGATGGAAAGGTTAAGACATATCAAAAACTCAAAATTCAGACAATGCAAGCTTCTTCCTTCTTCCTTCTACTGTACATATCAAATTTGAATTATCCATAAAAAAAACAATGCTACCAACAGTTTTAATTACTGGTGCTTCTCAAGGTTGTGGTAAAGCAACAGCACTTTTATTTGCTAGAAAAGGATATAACATTGTCTTAGCTGCTAGAACATTAGATAAATTAGTCGAAACAGCTAATGAAGTTAGGGCAAACGGTAGTTCTGCTTTGGCTATTCCTACTGATGTTACTGATGCTAAACAAGTAGAATATTTAGTGCAAAAAGCAATAGATTTTTATGGCAAAATCGATGTATTAGTTAATAATGCTGGTATTTGTTTGACTGGTGCAATGGAGCATACAACATTAGAAGATTTTCAACAATTAATGAATGTTAATTTTTTCGGTTATGTGAATACAATAAAAGCTTTATTACCCAATTTTTTGTCAAAAAAATCTGGCACAATTGTTAATGTTGGCTCTATTGGTGGAAAAATGCCTTTGCCACAAATGACCGCTTATTGTGCTAGTAAATATGCAGTTACCGGATTAACTGATACTTTGCGTTTAGAATTACAGCCAAAAGGAATTAATGTTATTTCCGTACATCCAGGAGTTATTAATAGCGATTTTATGGAAAGGGCACAGTTTCGGGGTGGGGATAATTCTGAAGTAGAAAGTAGTCGTCAACAAATGAATTCTGTTTTAACATCTAGTTTTGTTAGTCAGCCAAAAGATATTGCTGAAGCTATCTGGAATGCTGTGAAAAATAATCAGTCTGAAGTAGTAGTAGGTCCGGCTGTTTTGGCAACAGAAACTTATCGATTATTCCCTGGTTTAGTTCAGTTTATGATGGGAAAAAGTTTAGGATAATTTATGATGTTGTAGATGGTAAAATTGAACTGTTTCGAGAAGATTACGACCCAATTGTATTTAAATATGCTTTTGGTTTAGATGAAGCAGAATGATCGGGCCTAATTATCCGCTCTAGGCAGGTGATTAGCAAAAATAACTAACTAGAAACTATCATAGATATTGTTTCATTCACTAATTTCACTCAGTTCATTATTTCGGAGTAGATGACAAGATGCAGTACAAATTATTAGGAAAAAGTAGACTCAGAGTATCCGAACTATGCTTGGGCACAATGACCTTTGGCGAAGACTGGGGTTGGGGTTCGTCTCAAGAAGAAAGCCAAAGAATTTATCAAGTCTTCCGTGAAGCTGGCGGTAATTTTATTGATACTGCCAACATTTACACTAACGGTACAAGTGAGAAATTTCTCGGTGAGTTTATTGCTTCGGAAAGAGATGCTGTTGTTTGAGCCACTAAATATACCAATGGTTTTGGCGATAATAATCCAAATGGTGGCGGAAACCAACGCAAAAATATGGTGCAGTCGGTAGAAGCTAGTCTCAAACATCTTAATACTGACTATATCGATGTTTTATGGTTGCACGCTTGGGAACCTTGACAATTTAATATGAGAATAATTGGTGGGGATGTTTGTAAAAGCTCTCTGGTCTGTTGGGAATTGGTGGAACAACCAGGAAGACTCAAGCAAATATTTAGTAATGAAAAGCGTAAATTTTCAAAATCTGGCGTTGGTGAATTAGTGTATGATATTAATTTTAATTATTGAGGAGTCAACCCACCCCTAGCCCCTCCCCCTCCCAGGAGGGGAAGTCAGGAGTCAGGAGTCAACCCACCCCTAGCCCCTCCCAGGAGGGGAAGAAAGAAGAATAAAGAGGAATATAAGGAGAAAGTTTTTTTGTTCGCGCTCTTATCCGGACATGATATCATACCTCTTTTCACCAACGCCCAAAATCTAAACCAGACCCCTTGACTTTTCATGCCAATAAATTAAGTTTAGCTGATTTTGAAGCTTATTTGCTTGGCAATCAAGATTAGTAGAAAATTGGAGTCCATGGATATCTTGGTTTAAGAAATAATAACTATAGGAAGTTTAAAATTACCAGGAACCTGTGCGCTCTAAGAAGGGAGAAAATTCAGAATATGACCAACGTATGGGCACACTAGCTGTAACTCGATAACCTTTTGTTAGATGAAAACGAATTAGCTGCTCCGCACCTGCATAATTACTAATTTCATCCCCAGACCAAATTACTTCGGTTTTACCCGTCAGATACAATATATCACCTTGAATAAAATCGATAAAAAGCAACCCGCTATAAGGATACAACTCAAGATTACCTAAAGTATTAAAGTGATTATTGCCAGAGAAGTCTGGAATAGTTAGGGTTTGGTTTTGCTCAATTTTGATAAAGCCTGGTTTTCCTCCTCGATGGGAGACATCCACTCCTTTGGTAATATCTCTAGAATTATCTTGGTAAGCTGTAGCAATGAAAAAAGTATCTGCATTAATAATTAGGTTGCGCTCCCATTCGCTGAAAGTGGCAATTTCATCAATTTGTGGAGAGACATTAGACTCAACCTGCTCCCAACTTCTAGCTTGAATATATTGAGGGCAATTGCCGAAAGTTTGTCCTACCTGAACCTCAAAACCATTAGCATTAGTCTGAGTGACAATTCCATTAATGCGGTTGCGACGGCGACTATGAAATTCAATTCCTAAAAAACCAATATCAATACCTTCAGCTAAAGTGCTTGCTAGAGGATCGCCAGCTAATGGTTGTGCTTTGACTGTTAAATGGCGATCGCTTGGAGAGTTAATAAAGCCTGGTTTTCCTACTAGAATGGAAGCCCAGGGATTACCAGATTTATCCACTGTCCCTACAATAACATAGGGTAATTGGGCAAAAAACTCTTGATGTTGTTCGGTTAAATATTCCCGAATCATCCGTCGTCCTTGCCGATCCATACGGTCTTGAATTCCTAATCTTGCTTGAATTGCTAGCTCTCCAGAATGAAAGGGTGATTCGGTGCGCGACCAACCTGAGTTAACCATTATATTTCCTTTAAATAAAAATTGATTTTGATCTTTGCTAGGGAAGTGATTAGTAGTAAATGCGATCGCTTCCCTATTTTTTTGTTTATCAAAATAATATGGGTCTAAAACCCCGTCTTTTAAGGCGTAATATTTTTGGAGCCTTGCTCAAATCCCCTACTTCCCCTCCCCTCCACCGGAGGGGTTAGGGGTGGGTTGGGAGGGGGAGGGGCGAGGGGTGGGTTAACTTCTGACTTCTGACTTCGTTAAACCGCAACAGTAGCAGGCGCTTCAATACCGGGCATTCCAACAAATCCAGGTAATTGTTTGATACGTTCAATCCACCCTAGAATATGAGGATATTCATCTAAAGATACTTTACCATCGGGGGCAAGAGCAATATAGGGAAAAGCTGCTATGTCTGCAATGGTAGGATGTCCTAATTCTAACCATTCCCGATCAGCTAGATGATGATTAATTTGTTCGAGAATGAAGGCTGATTTTTGAGTAGCTACTTCTATATTTATAGTTGTGACTTTGAATAGATGAAATAATCTTGCATATTCTACACCTTGACGAATTTCCCCTGCGGTGGTAGAAAGCCAACGAACAATTCTACTGAGAGCTTCGGCATCATTGGGAAGCCATTGTTCATTGCCATATTGACGAGCTAGATAAACTAGAATTGCTTGGGCATCAGGAATAGTTTTGTCACCGTCTACTAATAAAGGTACTTGTCCAAAAGCATTTAGTTTTAAGTATTCAGGAGATTTATGTTCCCCTTTGAGTAAATCAACTCCCACGAATTCATATTCAATTCCGAGAAGGGAAAGTAATAGTCTGATTTTATAAACGTTGCCAGAGAGTTCGTGTCCGTAAAGTTTAATCATGGTTTTATTTCCTTTTTAACGAACGTTTGTTTTGCTTGATAATCTTATCCTAACGAACGTTTTGTCGAGTGTCAAGTATTAGATTTTAGATTTTTGTGAATTTTGACTTGTAGCGATCGAATGCAAAATCCTTGACTCTAACGAACATTCGATATAATAAAAATCAGGACTTACGCATAAGGTAGGAAAAATTAGGATTTGAGATTGCTTTCCTGTCGGTCGCAATGACGAAAAATACGTTGCAGGTGCGTAAGTCCTGAAAATATTAGAAGCTGATAATAATGTCATGTCTAAAAAAGAAGTAATTGCTAAAATAATCCCTGTATTCCGCCACTATGGTTATGAAGGAGCGACAATATCACGATTATCTGAAGCTACAGGATTAAAAAAAGCCAGCCTCTATCACCACTTTCAAAAAGGTAAAGAACAAATGGCAGAAGCAGTATTAGAATATATTGGTGATTGGTTTGAAGAAAATGTTTTTGCACCTCTACATTCAAATAAACCTGCCAGCGTTCGTATGAAAGTAATGAGTCAAAAAATAGATGAATTTTACGACAGTGGTCAAATTCCTTGTGTTCTGGCAGTGATGTCTTTGGGAGAAGCTGATAATCTATTCCATCAGCAGTTAGAACAATCTCTCAAAAAATGGATTGATACTCTCTCAAAAGTGATTGAGGAAACAGGAGTTGAACCAAAACAGGCTCGCCAAAGAGCTGAAGATGCTATGATACTGATACAGGGAGCATTAGTATTAGTTAGAGTGACTAAAAATACTCAACCCTTTAAAAGAGCGATCGCCAAATTACCTCAAATTTTGTTAGATAGTTAGGGTGTGCGCTCAAAAGTCTTATGGGTAAGGGTAGGAGACAGGAGACAACCCACCCCTCGCCCCTCCCCCTCCCAACCCACCCCTAACCCCTCCCAGGAGGGGAGGGGGAGACAGGAGAAACGGGGAATGAGCGAGGAGGTAGTCTGAAAAATTGTCCCTCAATTTTTCTGCCATAATCATCCCAAAATAGTAGCATGCATGAGCTTTTTCCATTCCAAAGATGGTACTTTTTTCAACCAAAAAACGCTCAAACCAATAACAGTCAATACTTTGATAATTAATCAGCAAGCCCTAATTAAAAATAGAGAGGCGATATGAAACCTCCCCACAAGAAAACTTTGTTTTTAACCAGCCAAATAAATCAACCGATATGGTATAAACCACAGGGAATACTATTTCTTGGAAAATTCTTCAGGTACTTTCTATTCCCTGTTCCCTACCTCTAAAAATCATATCAAATCCGTTTAATTCGGTATAAAAAAATGTTCCATCTTCAACCATTACCAAATATTTCCCGATCTCCCCCTCCCGGGAGTAGGGGTGGGTCTCCATCCCCCCATATTTCCCTCCTGGGAGGGACCTGCGGGTGGGTTCCCATCCCTCAATCCCTCCATCTCATTACACCGATGCTACCGGATTTGATCTCACTACATCTACAGAACTACCTTATCTGATCTGGAAATTATCTGCTGTCAAGGTTGGGTTATTAGAGAGAATAGCAAATTGACCGCCATCTCCGAAACCTGCTGCACTACCATTAGCATTATAGAATAAATTGCCAGTGCTGGAATCATAGACAATAATACCACTACTTGTCTCAGGACTACTTGTTACAGCGAACTCACTACCAATATTTCCTCCCGCAGCAGTAGTTATTTCTGTGAAAGTACTCTTATCAAGTAGAATTAAATCTAAATCAGGCTGGAAGTCTGTAATTGTATCTACACCCAAATCCGTTGATTGAAACGCATTATTAGTGTTAAAGATAAAGCGGTCTATACTGCCACCTCCTGTGAGTTCGTCATTTCCTGCATTACCATTCAGGCGATCGCGACCCTGACCACCTTCAAGAGTATCGTCACCTGCTCCTCCTGACAAGAAATCGTTACCCAGACGACCTACTAATAAATCGTCATCCTCTTGTCCCAAGATTCTGTCGCTACCAATACCCCCATTAAGATTATCCTCACCGCTACCACCAGCCAGAGTATCGTTACCACCACCAGTAGCAACAGTATCGTTATCATCACCTCCATTGAAGTTATTATCAGCAGCAGGGTTAATTACTGGTCCGTTAACTTTCGAGAGAACAGATAGCTGTCCACCTTGCACTAAACCCTCTTCTTCTATAACTCCATCTCTCAAACTATGAGCTTGAACATCAAACAAAAAGAAGCTACCAGGATCTTTATCGAATAAATCAGAAACATCTAAAATACCAGATGATTCCCAATCACCTATATCATCAGGGTCTCCATCAGTTTGAGCAATAGGAGATCCTGGCACAGCAGAACGATCCATTTGAGCAACACGGGTTAAATTACCAGTTGTCGGATCTAACTTCCAGATAGATGCTTCCTCTCCAGATGTGTCTCCAAATAGTCCAGTAGAGCGGTCTTCATTGATATATATATTGCCATCATCTGCCCAATCTAAGTTGTCTGGACTACGCAGTCCAAAATCAGGATCTGCAAACTGTCCATTACCTGCATCATCTCCATCGTAGAGAATTTCCAGGTCAGCAGTTATGGTGTCACCAAATTCTATGTCAACACTATAAGTTATTCCCCAAATATCATCAGGAAAACGACCACTCCGACCAGTAGAAGCTAGCACTGCTTCTGTACCATCAGCAGGATTTGTTGCCACATCTTCAGGACGAGAGAATTGAAAAGCACCTGCTTCTAGTGCTAGTGTATCTTGTTGAAATTGGGTAGCAAAACCTAACTCATCATAACCCAACTCATCTTGAATGCTGCCATCGCCATCAGTATCCACTGCGCTTCCTGCTTGATCGGGGCGATAGTAGTCAATCTCCACAAATGTTCCTGACTCACTGTTTCCAGTTCCGTTAAATCCTGCCGGATCTGGATTAGTATCTGGGTCTTCTGGGTTCCCATCATCATCTACAACACTATCTGGAGTATCACCCAAGTCATCATTAGGAACCCAGACATAGAGACTGCCATTAGCTAAACCGTTACGTTCTAAAAATCCAGCATCTGTAGCTGTATCTTTTTCTCCCACATACAAAAGTAGAGGTGCAGCTTCTCGGTCATCTCCTACCAATATCCCTACTTCGTCAGCGTTTCCTGTATCTACCTGAGTCACATTCTCCCAAGCAGCTTTTCCTAACCAAGGAAGAGCATAAAGGGTGTTATTTTCAATGTCTAACGCAAACTCAGTTCCACCAAAGGTTTCTTCTCCTGTGAAATAAATGCTATCAATGATACCGGAACCACTTGTGAACTCGTTACCTTCAATGTAAATAGAAGAGCAGAAACGATTGAGTCCTCCAAGTTGAGTTACTCCATCCTCATCTACTATTTCTCCAAATTGTATGTCAGATGCCTCATCTACCACCTCACCATTACGATAGATAATAGTGTCATAAGCAAGACCAGAATTGGTTACTTCCAGGGTATTCTTATCTATATCAAAAAAGCTTACCCTGGCACCATTGAATTGAGTTCCATTAGCTAGAGTGTAGGTATATCCAACACCGCTTCTTAACTCGTGGTTAGCTAAAACTCGAATAGTATTATCATCAAGTTCATAAGCTCCAAGACCGTCTAGAATTCCGGGAGGAGTGTAATCTTCAATAGTTTCGCCAACAGTGAACAGAGGGAAAACTTCATAACTATTAAGACCTCTCATTTGAGACGGTTGAGTCGTTAATACCATATTTACACTATCAATTTAGGACTACAAAAAAAGGTTTCCTGTAATTGAATCTTGAAGAGATAATTACTATGAAAAAACCTGATATGAGTTATTTTGTCATGGTTATTTTAAGAGAAGTATATACAATTTATAAATTTTGGTTAAAGGAAGATTAAAAGGAACATTAATTTTATAAAAAAATTGAATATTTAGAAGATATTTTCGCGAAGAATAAAAATAATATTAAAAAAAAATAGATTCTGCTATAAATGATAAGATTACTAAATTTAGTAAAAATTAATAAGTTTTCCTTCTTTCAAATATTAAATAAATATAAATTTTACAGTAGTTTTCTGTTTAAAAAAGAAGTAATTATAAATTAATTCTTAGATTCCGCTACCATGTTTACGAAGAAGTAAAAATATCACGATTATCTGAAGCTACAGGATAAAAAAAAGCCAGCCTCTATCATAATTTTCAATGAGGTAAAGAAGAAATTGTAGAAGCAGTTTTAGAATATATTGGTGAACAGTGGAAGCATCTTGCTACCGTGCCAGTTATTACTTTTTGCTGTATACGATTACTATGCAGTACTACTAATTTATAGAACCCATTTGGTATCTATGCGATCGCTGAGTAGTTTCTACGGAGTATAGCAGAAAAAAGAAATAAAATTGTACCATTATGACTTACGCACCTGCAAGGTATTTTCGTCATTGCGACTGATAGGGAAGCAATCTCAAATCCTAGTTTTTCCTACCTCATGCGTAGGTCCTGACCATTTCTGAATAGTAATGGTATGTTTGATTGCCATCTCACCACTTCCTACCTTCTCATTACAAAGATATATAACAAACTTTTTGAAATTTGGTATTAATATAACATACTAAAATTTTTGCTACGGAAAATAGGTACTGGAAAACCAACGATCTATCTTGAAAGAAAGAAAGAAAGGTCAATTCTACCGAAATTTGTACTGAGTGCTATTTGCATATTTTCCAAAACTTTAACTAACCATTGAACTTTGTTTTGTGTAGAAAATTCGTAGTGCTTAAACAAGAATGCAAATCGTTTCTCTAAGTTAGGTCTAACTTGTTGACAAACTAATAATATTTTTAGTAATAATCCTGTTGTAATTACAGGGCCTAAATTACCAATTAGATTAATAAAAAAGAAATGTTGTGGCTGCTTTGGACTATGCAAAATTAAAAAACTTAATAATTGATTGCAGGTCTTCATCATTAAAGATTCATTTAAGAGCTGCTCATCACTATCAGACATAATATTTTGTAAATAGTTGTAGAGTTTATTCTTAAATTTAACTTGAATCCGATGAGATTCAACATCAAAGGATGTACTTAGGTATTCATAAAAACTGTCTTTAAAAAGGTGATATGATTGGGGAACTGTGGTATAAGCTAAAAACCGTTTAGCATAATCTCGATAAGTTTCATTACCTTCTACTTTACCCACAAATTGTTTGATAGATAATAATAGTTCGTCATTAGACAATAAGGTAGGATTTTTAGCAGATGTAGACTTTTTAACTTGACTAAGTTGTAGTCTAGCTTGGTGACTAACATAATGGGATAAATCTATTTCGTATTTTTGCTGTTTTTCGACTTGCATTTTTCTGATAGCTTGTTGATGTTCTTTACTGCTATTTGGACTCATTAATAAATATTTATATAAATAAGGATAGTGGGAATTAAGATTTTTTAAAGGTTGATTTAAAGGATCGTTAGTATTATTTGCAGATGATATATTTATCACTTCAACCATCCGTTTTAAACTCAAATATTCTTGACTATGAGTAAAACAGTTGACAAGTTCTAACATTTTTTTTGTTTCGCCAGAACCGTAATAGTAAGACTCAGATTTATCAATTGCTTGCTCAAATAAATTCATCAGTTGTTTTAAAGCATTTTTTTTGTCTTGAGGTAGTTGCTGATGATTAATCAATATATAACAGCAACGATTCAGGATGTAGTTAAATTTTGCTTCGGATTCAGGTAGTTGTATGATTTTCTTCAGTGCTGTAGATATTTCGGGAATTTGGTATGGAGAACATTGAATAAATAGTATCCGAAATCTATCAATTATTTGATCGATTGATTCAGTTAAAACCAATTCCAAAAAGTGATGATAAATCTTTTGTTCTTCTTGACAGATTTGTTGATAATCAGAATCTGTAGTGATGAATTTTTTTCCTGTAGATTTCATAGAAATTTGCCTCTCTCAAAAAATAACGTTATTAGCAATTAGCTATAATATACACTACCAATTAATTATTGCTTAGAAAGTTAGGTTTGTGACTGGATAGTTTTAGATATTGTATTATGTACCTCTATCACAGGCCTTCACTCCAGTTGTAAAAGTGTACCATTAGCTTGTATCCTCAACATATTCTTATTATTAATGTATTGATGGATGAGGAGGGATAATGTGTATCAATTGTCACAAAAAATTCTGCTGCTGTTCTGAGCGTGCAAAAAAATACACATTGACTAACTTGGTATTACATTTGGTGTTTTTTTCAAGACTAAATTAGCAATAAAATGCTTTTTTTGCCACTTCGATTATTTGTTGGACGAAAAGGATTATTTTTTCCGCTAATACTGATGTTGCCAAAAAATTGGAATTGATTGAAAATTTTTGGATTTTCTTGAGATGATTTACTATGAGATTGGTTTTGAGAATTAATTGCTAATTTTCCCCTCCTAGGTCGATATTTTAGTTGTGGTTTATCTGACTCTGGAATATTTAAATCAATAAACTAAATCCTATTAAATTAGTTTAATATTATACCAATTCCCATGCATTAATGCTATAATTTAGGTAACACTTCAGTTATTAAATAATTAACACAAGCCTTATCACCTTTTTGCTAATTAGCAGCCTAGTTAATGTTAATTATTCTTATGTAGGGGCGAACGGCTGTTCTCCTGTAGGGACGCCCTTATGCAACGTCCCTACCTACTCCCCTACTCAAGAAAATGTAGAAAAGTTTTTGAGAAATGGTATTACTGCTGCACCATAACTAGGGTTTGCTGAAAAAGTCTTTTAGTAGGAGACAGGAGACAGGAGAAATGGGAATTATAGAGGAGGTAGTCGGAAAAATTGTTCCTTGATTTTTCTGCCATAATAGTCCCAAAATACTAGCATGCATGAGCTTTTTGAGCCGAAAAGCTGGCACTTTTTAAAGGCAAAAAAAGGCAGCAAACCAATATCAGTCAATGCTTTGATATTTAATCAGCAAGCCCTAACTATTAACCTGTCATTGCGAGGGAAAAAATAAGCATTTGAACTACTAAACTAGCATTACTTTAATATCTGGAAAAATAGTTTTTCTGCGTCCGCCATGACCAGAGTGCAGTCAGCCTAATTATTCTTAGGATAGGATAGGTAGAGCAATAGCGAAACCCATCAATCTCTTTCTAAGGATTAGGGCGAACACTAACATTAAGAATCACCTTGCCATTCGGATCGATAACTTCTAATTGATAGTTACCATTGTCAAGTGGAGACATTTTATATTGATAGTTACCATTTTTCCAGATGTAGTGACCATCTTGATAATCAGAAGCCAGAGCAATTTCAATACATTGTTTTTTACGATCGCATCCTTTGTAAGAAGCATTTTTACCAATGCCTGTAATTGTTATGGTATAGTCGTTACCTGTATATATTGATGGGCTATGATTTAGATAGGGTAGACGAATTTGGAGAAGGGATAGTAGAAATTGGAGATCCAGCCTGCTTTGGTTGTGGTACACCGTCACATAAACGGCGATCGCTATCCTGAACATTGGGGTGACTTTCTAGATAGTCACGGACCCAGTTACACCCTTTCTCTCTCAGTTCATCTAATCCTCCTATACGCCATAACTTTGCATTTCCGGATGTGTCAAGAGTAGCTAGTAAGCTGCCATCAGCACTCAGACTTATACTTGTAACTTTACTTTGATGCCCATTTTCAAAAGCAGTCAATAATTTTCCTGACATATCCCATACATAGGTATAACCCTTCTCCTCCATATTAGAACCATTATCCTCCAAATAACGCCGCTCCCGCTCCGTACCAACGACTAAGCTACCCCTGGTACTAAAACCGATACTATTAAATTGGCCCCTAAATCTGTACTTACCACTCTTAAACTTAACTAACTCCTCACCAGAGTCGAATTCTCTTAAAAAGATATTACCTAGTTCTACATAGGCCTCCTTGAAAGGATTCTGCGCCACTAATAGCTTGCCATCAGATCTAAAAGTGATGTCACCCCTTTTTTTCTTAGGTTCACTTTCCCAGATTTTACTGTTCAAATTCAACTGATGGAGAGTACCACTGTTATGCTCATGAGTCTCTACATCTAAAGTACTACCGTTCTCCACAGCAGCCAATTGTGTACCATCAGAGTTAAAAATAAGCTGGCTAATTGTTTTATTAAAATTTTTAGATTTATACAACTCATTGCCATTTAAATCCAATAAGCGAATCGTATTATCTTGACCAACAGCAGCCAATTGTGTACCATCAGGGCTAAAAATGATTTGCCTGATTTTTGTTTGAATATTTGAAAATCGCTTCAACTCCTTACCCTTCAAATCCAACAGACGAATAGTGTCATCACTTCCGACAACAGCGAGTTGCTCACCATTGGGACTGATGCTGATACTTTTTAAGTTCGGAATTAGCTCTAACTCCTCTAATGGCTTCTTATCTAGTTTCCACCAGACTAGGGTATTGTCATCACCTAAACTAGCAAGTTGTCTGCCCTTCGACGAGCTAGAAATCACCTCACGAATACCACCTTGATGCCCTTTCAGTTCAAATTCCAAGGCATTTGACAAAGAGTCAGGAATCAGATATGGTTTATCATAAACACTAATAATACCCTCACTATATTGCCCAGTAATCAGACGACCTTCGGTATCAAAAATGATACTGTTAACTCCACCTATGGATTTAAAATTATCCCAAGTATTACTATCTAAACTGCCAAAGTAGCCAACGCTTATATCCTCTCCAAACGATCCTGCTAAGTGTTTACCATTAGGACTAAAAACTAGATTGCTTGCGAGGTTATTAGAATTTTTAAACTCTGCCAACTGATTACCACTCCTGTAGTCCGACAAGCTGAGGGTATTGCGAGATGCCTTAGCTACTACTAGCTGGTTATTGGAGTTAAAGCTAATACTATTGAAATTGCCTTCCTGTTTCAATAGCAGTTTCGGTTTATCTGCTGTTTCCCACAGGCAAATAGTAGTGGGATTGTAACCTTTACTAGCTACAAGTTTTTTGCTATCAGGACTGAAACTAATATATTTTGTAAACCCTGAAATACAGTCTGTAAGCTGGCGTGGATCTTCCTGTTTTCCTTCTAAGTTCCACAGGCGAACAGTCCCTTGCTGGTCAGTTGTTGCTAATAAGCGACTATCGGGACTGACATCAAGTTCTACTTTACCCTCATGTCCTGAAAATACTTTGGGTAGTGGTGTGCCTTTGAAGTCTTGTAAGCGGACAGTACCATCCTCTGCTGTAGCAATCATTAAGGTACCATCAGGCTTAAAAAACATCTTCTTAAAACCTTGAGGCATTTCTCTTCGCTTATATTCTCTAGTTGAATAGAATACCTTTCGCAAAGTTTGTAACACTTGAGGTTGAAGCTTACTGTCTGGCTTGAATAAAGATAAGTACCAAGGCCAGTCTTGAAGAGATTTCGCTGCCCGTAAACTGGCAAGCAAAGCTTCTAAATCTTGACCTGACTGGAAGTTTGCTTCTGCGGCTTGCCGAGCAGACTGAATTTGACCGCTCAGAGCATCTCTCTGACCAATCAAAGAGAATACCAAACCTGCACCTAACCCCAACATAACAGCGATCGCCACACCCCAATTGCGACGAGTATTAAAGTTTTTTCGCCTGACACTGCGCTGCACAAACTCAGTTTCTACATTATTCAGCCAGTTATCATCCGATTTAGATACCTTTTTCAACAAATCCAGACGAGGGTTATTATGCCAAAGAAACCTTTTCTGTTTCCTTTGTTTGGTTTCCCACTCTCGTGCCGCCGGAGTTAACTGCCGTTGTAGAACTAAACCTTCCTCATCCTGCTGCTTCCACTCCAATAACTTTTTCCAACCCCGCACTAAAGCATCATGGGCAGGTTCAACATAGGAATTCCCATCCGCATCTTTTCCTGTAACCAGTAACCGTGCTTCGGTAAAACGCTCAATCACTTCTTTAACTAAACCATTTTTCTCTGGCGGATATTCTAGTTCCACTAACGAGACTCGCCTGCGAGCTAATTCCCCTCCCCCCAGAGCAACCATCCGCAGCATCACATGACGGATCACTTGCTCATAATCCGAATTCTGATTAACTAGCGAATGATACTCCTCATCCGCCCTTTTAGTGAGTGATTGCATTACTCCTCCTAAGTCTTGATAATCTGATTGAATCATTGTCCGCTCAAGAATTTCTCCTTTAATTTCTTCCTGTCGTTGTCGCTCTAAATACTTGAGATAAAGTTCGCTCAAGACAAAAGAAAGTAGGGGCAATGCTCCTGGCATATATGCCACTTCATCAATTAATTGTTCGACAAGTTCCTCGGACTCAAAAAACATCACCCGTACTTCTGCGGGTTTCTCAATGACTTCTCGCAGTTCTGCTCGTGTCATTGCTGGGACAATAAACCGTCCGCTTTGCCAAGGATTTTTTAGCTCAGTCTTTTTGAGGCGATAGTCTTCAGGGATCAACTCTATGGCTGCATCTCTAATTTGGGGTTCAAAGTCAGAACGTAGAGTTAAGACTACTCGTAATTTATCCCGATGGGCATCAATTGCTGTCAGTATCTGTTGGAAAAACTGCTGGCGTTCATCCTCATCTTGACAGAGGGTGATAATTTCTTCGCTTTGGTCAATCAACAGTAATAACTTCGAGTTGGGGTTGTTTTTCGCCCAAACATCAATGCTGTTCGCCAGAGTTGGCTGTGGATTTTGGACTGTTACTTCTGGAAATTGGGCTTTCAATCCATTATTTAACGCCAGTAAGGGAGTCTCACCGGGACGGATGGGAGGCAAAAGACACCATTCCTCGGTCGTTTCTTTCCGCAGTTTAGGAATTAATCCGGCTTTCACCAAACTAGATTTACCGGAACCGGAAGCACCCAACACTACTGTCAGAGCACAAGTTTTGACAAAATCTTGTAACTTTGTTACCAGTTCAGTTCGACCGAAAAATAGTTGGCTGTGTTTCTCATCAAAAGATTCCAAACCTCGGTAGGGATTTTTGGAGGCATCTAACAGGGGTGCAGGTTCTAATTTTTCTCGGACAAAACCAGGTAAAGTAAAAATAAACTCCCCTCGGTCATGCTTTTGTAACGGCCAAAGTCCAGCGGTTTGTAATTCACTACAGCCATCTTTAGCCATCAAGTTATCCCGCAGATACAGATAAAGTTCTGGGGCTGTAATTACCCCATCCCCAGTCAAATCTGCCTTCATATCTTTCAAACCATTAATCAAAGCTCTAGCAAAAGGGGAATGAAGAGAATCGGGTGCTATTCCGCGCTCATCAGTATAGTCTAAAGCTTCTTGATTATGAGCTGCAGAGGTAATAGCTTGCCAAGCTGGATACCGGATAAAGTGGTCATAACGCTCTCGGTGAATGGTTTCAAAAGCTGGAATCAAATTTCGATGACTTGACCAGCGAAAGTTCCCGGCAAAGCAACAGTCTAAAACGACCAATAAATGATGACATTCAAGTTGAGACAGTGCTTCATTTAGCTTTTTCATGGGAAGATAAGTCTGCCACTCTCCTAACTGAGCATCTTGAGGAATAATTGCTCCGGCTGGCCCTTCTTCACTATTACGGGCAATACCATGTCCAGCAAAGTAGAAGAGGAGGCGATCGCCTTGTGTTGGCTTAATTTCCTTGGGCAGGGTTTCAAATAAGAGTTGATTGAGTTGTGTCAATGTCGCTTCCTGATGATTTGGAAATAGGCGAATGACTTGCTGATACTCGTACTCTTGTTCTAACAGGTCTGCGATGGCTCTGGCATCATTGACGGCGGTTTTTAGGGGGTGAATGCCATTTTGATAATTGTTGATGCCGATCACAACTGCGATGTTGCGATTAAAATTTGTTCTGTCTAGACTCCAATTCATTGCTTGTGCTCCAAATTACTATTAGGACTTACGCAGATACGCTATATATAGTACTCATAACTATTGTCCAATAGTTACTGGACTCTATACACAGTGTCTTTGCGTAAGTCCTGACTATAAGTTCAAGGAATCATACGGATACCAACTCTCTATTACTTTGGACTGCTTAAGATCGACTTGAAAAGCGCTGTAATTTCTTCTTTAGATAAATTAATAGGAAGATTTGTTGGTTTCATGGTTAAAACTCCTGATGGATAATTTTTCGAGTTTCAGATTTAAGAGGGGTAAGATTCCAAGTGTTCGATAGCTGTATCAAAATTACCATTGCTTATCGCTTCCACTCCAGCTTGTTTATCGAGATTTGTGAGAATTGGGACTAGGATTTTTTCCCTATACTGATTTTCTGCGTTTATTCTGGCAACTGAGACGTTTTAATCTCGTCGCATAGCTGGCGATCGCTTTCCTCAACATTGGGGTTATTCTGCAAATAGTTTCGCACCCAATCGCAACTCTTGACCATTAAAGAATCTAAGTTAAAGTCTAGACTCCAGAGTTTGATGGTCTCGTCATGACTGCCGGTAGCCAAGGTCTGGCTATCGGGGCTAAAACTGAAGCTATTGAGAATGTTATTATGCCCCTGAAGGGTGCGGGTTTCAGTTCCTGTCTCTAGATCCCAGAATTTGATAGTGTCGTCAGAAGAGCCAGAAGCCAAGATATGGCCATCAGGGCTGAAACTGACGCTATCGACCCATTCAGTATGCCCCTGGAGGGTTAGGATTTCGATTCCTGTCTTTAGATTCCAGAGTTTGATGGTCTTGTCCAAACTGCCAGAAGCCAAGGTCTGGCCATCGGGACTGAAACTGACGCTACTGACCGAGTCATCATGCCCCTGGAGGGTGCGGATTTCCTTGCCTGTCTCTAGATTCCAGAGTTTGATGGTGTTGTCACCACTGCCAGAAGCCAAGGTTTGGCCATCGGGGCTAAAACTGACGCTACTGACATAGTCATAATGCCCCTGGAGGGTGCGAATTTCCTTGCCTGTCTCTAGATTCCAGAGTTTGACGGTGTTGTCACTACTGTTAGAAGCCAAGGTCTGGCTATCGGGGCTGAAACTGAGGCTATCGATAGTGGCAGTATATCCCTGGAGGGTGTGGATTACTTTGCCTGTCTCTAGATCCCAGAGTTTAATGGTCTTGTCACTACTGCTAGAAGCCAAGGTCTGGCCATCGGGGCTAAAACTGATGCTTCTTACAATGTCAGTATGCCCCTGGAGGGTGCGGATTTCCTTGCCTGTCTCTAGATTCCAGAGTTTGATGGTCTTGTCCCAACTGCCAGAAGCCAAGGTTTGGCCATCGGGGCTAAAACTGACGCTCTCGACATAGAAAGTATGCCCCTGGAGGGTGCGGATTTCCTTGCCTGTAGGGTCCCAGAGTGTGATAGTGTTGTCAAAACTGCCAGAAGCCAAAGTCTGGCCATCGGGGCTAAAACTGACGCTCTCGACCCATTCAGTATGCCCCTGGAGGGTGCGGATTACCTCCCCTGTCTCTAGATTCCAGAGTTTAATCGTGTTGTCAAAACTACCAGAAGCCAAGGTCTGGCCATCGGGGCTGAAACTGACGCTCCTGACAACTTCAGTATGCCCCTGGAGGGTGCGGATTACCTCTCCTGTCTCTAGATTCCAGAGTTTAATCGTGTTGTCACCACCGTTAGAAGCAGCATCACCACTGCCAGAAACCAAAGTCTGGCCATCGGGGCTGAAACTGATGCTCGTGACAACTTCAGTATGTCCCTGGAGGGTGCGAATTACCTTCCCTGTCTCTAGATTCCAGAGTTTAATCGTGTTGTTACTGCTAGAAGCCAAGGTTTGGCCATCAGGGCTGAAACTGACGTTAAAGACAATGCTAGTATGCCCCTGGAGGGTGCGGATTTCCTCCCCTGTCTCTAGATTCCAGAGTTTGATGGTCTTGTCAAAACTGCCAGAAGCCAAAGTCTGGCCATCGGGGCTGAAACTGACGCTATAGACATAGCCATCATGCCCCTGGAGGGTGCGGATTTCCTCCCCTGTCTCTAGATTCCAGAGTTTGATGGTCTTGTCCCAACTGCCAGAAGCCAAGGTCTGGCTATCAGGGCTGAAATTGATGCTACTGACATAGTTATCATGCCCCTGGAGGGTGCGGATTTCCTCTCCTGTATCTAGATTCCAGAGTTTGATAGTGTTGTCACCACTGCTAGAAGCCAAATAACCACCGCTAGAAGCCAAGGTCTGGCCATCGGGGCTGAAACTGACGCTCTCGACAGGTTGATCATGCCCCTGCAAGTGGTTACGTTCCCTGCCTTCATAAAGAACTTTCTGTAGGGCAGTAATCACCTGTGGGTCTCTTGCCTTGTGTTTTTGTAGGATTTTTCCTGCCCTAATCACTTCCACGAAAGCTTCCATTTCTTTATGTTGAGCAAACAGAGACAAAGAATAGCGACCGAGAGAATTGGCTTGATTAAGTTCAGAGTTTCTCCATTGCATCCAAACGGCAGCACTGAAAATCATTGCCCCCAAAAGAACTGAGCCAGCGATGCTCCAACGGACAATTGTGTTACTGCGTTTTTTTCTAATACTACGCTGCACAAACTCAGTTTCTACATTATTCAGCCAGTTATCATCCGATTTAGATACCTTTTTCAACAAATCCAGACGAGGGTTATTATGCCAAAGAAACCTTACCTGTTGTTGGTTTTTCCACTCCTGTGCTGCTGGAGTCAACCGCCGTTGTAGAACTAAACCTTCCTCATCCTTCTGCTTCCACTCCAATAACTTTTTCCAACCCCGCACTAAAGCATCATGGGCAGGTTCAACATAGGAATTCCTATCCCCATCTTTTCCTGTCACCAGTAACCTTGCTTCGGTGAAACACTTAATTACTTTCTTAACTAAATCATCTTTCTTGGGTGGATATTCTAGTTCCACTAACGAGACTCGCCTGCGGGCTAACTCCCCTCCCCCCAGAGCAACCATCCGCAACATAACATGACGAATGACTTGCCTATAAGCCGAATTCTGATTAACTAGCGAATGATACTCCTCATCCGCCCTCTTAGTGAGTGATTGCATTACTCCTCCTAAGTCTTGATAATCTGATTGAATCATTGTCCGCTCAAGAATTTCTCCTTCAATTTCTGCCTGTCGTTGTCGCTCTAAATACTTGAGATACAGTTCGCTCAAGGCAAAAGAAAGCAGAGGTAATGCTCCTGGCATATATGCCACTTCATCAATCAATTGTTCTACCAATTCTTCGGGATCAAAAAACATCACCCGTACTTCTGCGGGTTTCTCAATGACTTCTCGCAGTTCTGCTCGTGTCATTGCTGATACAATAAATCGTCCGCTTTGCCAAGGATTTTTTAGCTCAGTCTTTTTGAGGCGATAGTCTTCAGGGATAAACTCTATGGCTGCATCTCTAATTTGGGGTTCAAAGTCAGAACGTAGAGTTAAGACTACTCGTAATTTATCCCGATGGGCATCAATTGCTGTTAGTATCTGTTGGAAAAACTCTTTGCGATCATCCTCCTTTTGACAGAGGGTAATTATTTCTTCGCTTTGGTCAATCAACAGTAATAATTTAGAATGGGGGTGATTTTTCGCCCAAAACTCTATACGATCAGCCAGGTTCTGCTGGGGGTTTTGTGGCTGGAATTCTGGGAATTGGTCATTTTTCAACCCATTATTTAACGCTTGTAAGGGAGTTTTACCCGGACGGATGGGAGGCAAAATATACCATTCTTCGGTGGTTTCTTTACGCAGTTTCGGAATTAATCCGGCTTTCACTAAACTCGACTTACCGGAACCGGAAGCACCCAACACCACTGTGAGAGTGTGAATTTTGACAAAATCTTGTAATTTGTTGACCAGTTCAGTTCTGCCGAAAAATAGTTGGCTGTGTTTCTCATCAAATGATTCCAAACCTCGGTAGGGGTTGTTCTCAGGATTAAGTTTTGGAGCTGGTTCTAATTTCTTTGGTTCAAAACCAGGTAAAGTAAAAATAAACTCCCCTCGGTCATGCTTTTGTAACGGCCAAAGTCCAGCAGTTTGTAATTCACTAGAGCCATCTTTATCCATCAAATTATCCCGCAGATGTAGATAAAGTTCTGGGGCTGTAATTACCCCATCCCCAGTCAAATCTGCCTTCATATCTTTCAAACCATTAATCAAAGCTCTAGCAAAAGGGGAATGAAGAAAATCTGGTGCTATTCCGCGCTCATCAGTATAGTCTAAAGCTTCTTGATTATGAGCTGCAGAGGTAATAGCTTGCCAAGCTGGATACCGGATAAAGTGGTCATAACGCTCTCGGTGAATGGTTTCAAAAGCTGGAATCAAATTTCGATGACTTGACCAGCGAAAGTTCCCGGCAAAGCAACAGTCTAAAACGACCAATAAATGATGACATTCAAGTTGAGACAGTGCTTCATTTAGCTTTTTCATGGGAAGATAAGTCTGCCACTCTCCTAACTGAGCATCTTGAGGAATAATTGCTCCGGCTGGCCCTTCTTCACTATTACGGGCAATACCATGTCCGGCAAAGTAGAAGAGGAGGCGATCGCCTTGTGTTGGCTTAATTTCCTTGGGCAGGGTTTCAAATAAGAGTTGATTGAGTTGAGGCAATGTCGCTTCATTGTGCTCGGGAAATAGGCGAATGACTGGTTGATACGCGTACTTTTGTTCTAAAAGATTGGCGATCGCTTTAGCATCATTGACAGCAGTTTTTAGGGTGTTAATGCCATTTTGATAATTGTTGATGCCGATCACAACTGCGATGTTGCGATCAAAATTTGTTCGGTCTAAACTCCAATTCATTGCTTGTGCTCCAAATTACTATAAGTTCAGTAGGTTGGGTTGAGGAAGCGAAACCCAACATTTTCTGGGTTTTGTTAGGTTTTGTTGGGTTTTGTTAGGTTTTGTTAGGTTTTGTTAGGTTTTGTTGGGTTTTGTTGGGTTTATCCTACGGATAAGCTCCGCTAACACTTCGTTCTACCCAACCTACGATGATCATTAACGAAAAACAGTAAATTGAGATGCACCCCAAATCAAAATTACGTTGAACTGCTTACCGAATAATTACAGCGGTTTTCATTTGGGTAAACCACAGTAGGGGCGATTCGCGTAATTAGGAGCATTCCGTAGGAAATCGCCCCTACACGATTTTTGCCTGTGAAGATGTGGTTCATCAATTTGAAAAGCGCTGTAAGGTGAAAATCCTCTCCTTTAAAGGAGAAACAATGAATTAATTTTCCTTTGATTAAATCCTCTCCTTTAAAGGAAGAGGTAATTCTCAATTCTCAATTATCCATTATCAATTATCCATTATCAATTATCCATTATTGAACCCTTTTTTTACAACAAGTGTTATCTGTTCTGTCGTCCATTCTTCACTAGCATAAGCCGCAGAATTAACATTTTTTGTGGGAGGAGCTTCTTCGCTCGCCAAGAATTTTGCCAAGAATTTTGCCAGTGGAGTAGTTGCTTTTCCAGCATTTTTAGGCTGAATTGGTTTATCCAATGCAGGTAGTTCTAGCCAGTCAAAGCTCGTCCCATCAATTGTGGCAAAAACTTTCAGAATATCCGTACCTTCCTGATAGCCATTGGGAAGGCTTGTCTTAATCCGCCACTTGACTTCCTTTCCAGAACCTACAGTTTGAAAAGCTACACCAGTTGGGTATAATTTCTTGATGCTCCAATCTGGCTGAATTGCCAGTACAGTAATATTGAGAGGTAGGGAAGATTTGTTGCGAATATATAGGTAAGCAAATTGACCGACATCAAGAGTGGGTACATTGCCCGAATCATTGAATCGGATGAATTCTTCTGGGTCTCCAGGTTCAAAGTCATCTGGTAAACGAAATAACTCTACCTCAATCTTCCCTTTGAGTGGAGACATTGGATCGTGGTTATCCAAGTCTATATTGGCGTGATATTTAGACAAATGCACTAAACGTTTGACTACACTAATTGCGGCATTAGGGTTGCTTACTTCTAAAGCAGGTCGCAAATTAGCAATTGGTATTCCAGCACGATCCAAAATCTCATACTCACCCAATTTGTTGATAGAAACCTGATAGTCAGCAGTTTCATCTCCAGAAACTAATTCTACCCAACCTTTGCCTTCTGGCATTGCAGACTCAATAGCTTGTAGTGCTACTTTATAATCTATTCCTGAAGGCTGGTTTTGCTCTTCTGGTGATAACAAACGGATTTTACGGACAAGTTTGACACTAGGAGAAAGTAATAAAGCGGGTGCGCCATCTTCAATATCTTCGATCTTGTTTTCTCCTAGCATTTGAGTAATCGTTGCCCAAGAATTTACCGCACCGCGTTGTGTAATTTTAACCAAAGCTAATCGCTGATTGGTTTGGGTAAAATCTGCAGTTCCTAATGGATAGATAGCAAACTCTGCACCTTTACGCAAACCATGAGCTTGACCTGCATTCAACTGAACCTGATTTTCTTCTAAATCTACTTGTATTACAGGTACAGTGAACTGGGGAGAGACTAAATTATTTCCAAAGAAAGAGCGATCGCTCTCTCCCTGCAACATCGGCGTTTGTTTCTCAAACTGAGTATGGACTTTAGCGAAAACGCGGTTATGAAGTGTTTTGGCACTAACTCCTGTTCCAAATTTCTCTAAAGACCTTAACATCCAGTAAGTAAGTGCTCCATGACGCTCGCCATCAAAATCTGTCTCGTAAGCAGACTCATTCTCTCGACAAGCAGCTAATAAAGTGTAACCTTTGGGTTCAGGTAGCCAACCACTACTGGTAATGTTGCGAGTATTTTGGTTGTTTTGTGCTAAACTTTCCCAGGTTTGAGCCAATTCATCCTCAGATGCGACTAAACTGTCTGTAGGTCGTGGTGTGGTGTCAACAACACCAGTTTCTGAACGACGAATGTCACAGTCATCTCCTATGTTGCGCGCGGCACCGCCAGAGTGACAGCTATCGAGAGCGACTGTAACCACTAATCCCTTATCTACCATATTTTCTAGGAGTCTTGCTAACTCAAGGTCGCGGAGATAACGAGTTTCGGGGTTACCAATATCTGTGGGAACTAACGACTGGTCAATTCCATCTTCTCCTTTGAGCTCGGGAGAAGTTGTTGGTGCACGTCCCCCGTGACCGGAGTAGTGAATATAGACTTGGTCTTGAGGTTGAGCTTTCTCAGTAATTTCCTTAAACTTGGCTACCATATTTTCATAGGTTGGCCACAGTTCTTTAGGTTCCGATGGTTTAGTGGAACCTTCAACATTAGAAGCTGTTAGCTTCAAAATCTGCGTTTGCGGTACTTGTAGACGATTTTTCAGAAAAGCTTCTACGTGATTAATATCTCGAACACAACCCCCCAAGCTTTTGTAGTAGCTTCCATCAGATAATTTATGAGGGAAATAAAAATCAATTCCGATGAGCAGAGCGTGAAAGTTTGGGGTTTGTTTTAATGTCTCTCCTCGACCGCCTGCATCATCTCGGTCTTTTGGTCGGTCTAAATCCCTGGATGTACTTCCTCGACCGCCTGCATCGCCTCGGCCTGGTGGTCGGTCTGAATCCCTGGATGTACTTCCTCGACCGCCTGCATCCTCTCGGCCTGGTGGTCGGTCTGAAGCCCTGGGTGTCTCGGAATGCCAAATATTAGTGGTCAAACTAGGGTTTTCTTTGGGCGTGATTAATAATCGAAGCTGATGGATAACAGTAGTTAAAACAGCTCTTACAGAAAAAATTGACCAATTCTTTGATGTTGTTAAATTCATAATCTTCCTCTGTGTGTTTTTTTGTTGTTGAAACTTCATTTTTAAGGATGGGGTTTAGCTGAAAAAACCGTAAGCAAAAACAAAATATTTTCTACTTTATTTCAGTTCAAATCCGGTTAATTCACATAGAATATGCTGAGATAATTTCTGTTGATAATTTCTTAAATTACCTCAATACTAGACATCTCTACCAAAAGAGGGAATAGGGAGTAGGAGGAAATAATTGATAATTTATGCACGATAATTGATTTGATTTTTGATGATTGGAGATGTCTATTTAATCTCCCCTACTCCCCCTACTCCCCCTACTCCCCCGCTCCCCCGCTCCCCCGCTCCCCCGCTCCCCCGCTCCCCTACTCCCCTACTCCCCTACTCTCAACTGAATAATAAATATTCAACCAGATTTGATATCAAGTGGTTTAGACCCATCAAAACTGTCTTGCCACATTGAGCAAATTGTCTCGCCTGCTGCACTAGCAATTTTCTGCACAATTAAGGTAGCAACAATAGCAGCGATCGCCGGAGCTAACCCTAAATTAGTAACCAAAATGGGAGTCAACACACCCGCAGCTTTTGTGGAACTTTCATTGTAAGCATCGTCAATTTTTTGCATTGTCTCACCACCATCACCAAATGGGTCGCGACCGCATAATAAATCGTAAGCTTCTCCATTTAGGCGTTTAAAAAAATTCTGACCAAATTCTATAAATTTATGGCGTTGGTGAAAAGAGGTATGATATCTGTCCCGATAAGGGCGCGATAGAACTCTGTTCCGGTCTCCCGAATCCCTATTGGGGTTTCTTCTTCTTTCTTCCGTCCTGACTGGGTTATCCTGACTTCTCCTCCTGGGACTGTTTAGGGGTGGGTTGACTCCTAAGTAATTAAGATTAGTATCATACCCTAATTCACCAACGCCAAATTTATTACCCTCTGGACTTCTGGGAACAGCCGTCAGGGTATTGATATTGATAGATTCTACAGAAGTACTTTTGGTTAAATTATCTTCCAAACTTTGCACTTGCATCCCAAGTTGAACCTGCAATGTCTCCTCATCAAGTTCTGCTAGTTTTTCAATTAACTCATTAATGTCTGCCATAACGTTCCTCTAATATTTTCTCAAGTTGTTGTATTGACCTTTGAGAGAATTTGTAGGAATCCAAATAATTCAAGACACCAAAGTCTCAATAAAGCTTTTGAAATTACCTATGACTATATATAACAGTAATTATGCTGGCAATTCCGGTCAAAAATATTATTGGGAGTTTTAGTATTTATACTTAGAAACCTTTGTACTCTTAGGGCTAACTACTGAAGTCGAATAATTGGACACGCATTAGACAAATATTAATAAATCTTGAAAATATCCTAATTATTTGCTATCATAGATATATTTTTATAATAAATTGTCAAAGACTTTTTTTCATGGTGTGCGTGTTCCAATGCAATCAATAATGCGGTTTTGAAGCAGACAGAGATTTTAACGCTGCTATCAACTTGAAAAACTATGTGCATCAGTAGCTTGAGAACAAGAGCGAATTTAAGCCTGTGGAGAGAAGAAGGTTACAGACTGCGGTCGGTGATTCTCATAGAAGCAGGAAGCTAACTCCAAAGCTCAAATCTCATTTGGGTAAGTTTGGGTAAGTTTAGTAGAATGGTTTGTTGCAACGCACCTTATGCCACAAGTAGGCCTTAACGAAGTCAGAAGTTAGAAGTCAGAAGCGAGTGTGTAATTCTGAGGTCCCCTCAGAATGTAAGACACACTTCATTTCAGTCAGAAGTTAACCCACCCGCGGGCCCCTCCCAGGAGGGGAGGGGAAGTAGGGGATTTGAGCTTCGCTCTAAAAACCCGATCGCCTTAAAAGGCGGGGTTGCGCGACCCATAACCCGTGGTATCCACAATTGCTTGGGGTTTTGTAGACACGAAGTGGCGTGTCGGAGACTATCCCCACGAATATTGATTCTGTCTCCAGAATTGCTGTCTCGTGACTCCTTCTTCAATCAATCCAAGATTTGGCCAAAACACACCATCCATCGGTATTATTACTCACAGTCCAACGGGCGTTCATCAGACTATAAGAATATTTCAACATTTTACCATTTTCGGAAATGTAAGTGCCACTGGCATGATCGATCTCCCCCCAGGGATCGTTAACTACCCAATATCCTCCACCTGGAGCATTTTTGTCGTCTTCATAACCAATAACTACAATCCAGTGGCCTCCACCCGATGGGTTATTAGAAGAGCCTTTGTGAAGAATCCCACAGGGAACAGGAATGCCTTGGTTGAGGTACTCCTTGAGGGTATTATTATTTGCATTTTGAACAAAATTAGCAGTAACTCCAAAGTGTCGCAGAGTTTGAATTTGAATCCAGGAGTCAGTAGTGTCTCCTCTGTTGAAAACTTCACGAACGTAATCATCATCGCCCCTGATGACTCCAGGTCGGAGATAATTTAACAGCATCGCACAAGAAGAAGAAAAACAAGTGCGATGAGCATCGCGATAGTTGTCACCCTGAGAAAAGTAAGTGACATCTAGACTTACTCCAGCAGAGGAACGAGCAATTTTTTTAGCAGGGGGAGAACGGTAAATTTTTACCCACTCTGCATCTTTATTGTAAAACTCATCGGGTAAAAATGAAGCGATTTTCAGGAAAGCATTACGATGGTTGGGGTTATTACTATCATAATACTTAACAAAATCAAGTATTTTTGAGTCAGGAAATCTGGTATTATTCATGATTGGAATCCTTAAAAATAGTAAGGGTAGATTAGGTGCTAATGTCAGGTAAATTTATCCTGACCTTTTCTGTTCTAAGTATACTTGTTTCTCGTGATTTTTGGGTTATGCAATTTGCCCAAAAATCATTGGAACTGGACAAATTAGAAGAAGTGATTGAGCGGAAATTATTGAGATAAAACGTCATTACCCTGATGACTCCAGGTCAGAGATAATTTAACAGCATCGCACAAGAAGAAGAAAAACAAGTGCGATGAGCATCGCGATAGTTGTCACCCTGAGAAAAGTAAGTGACATCTAGACTTACTCCAGCAGAGGAACGGGCAATTTTTTTAGTAGGGTGAGAACGGTAAATTTTTACCCACTCTGCATCGTTATTGTAAAAGTCATCGGGCAAAGAGGAAGCGATTTTCAGCAAAGCATTACCGAATAATTAATAATTAATAATTAAGGCGTTGCTGAATTAAAGTATGAATGCGCGATTGTTTGGTTCTCGCCTTCGCCCCCGCGCATCCCCCATCGTTCAAAAGCGAAGCATCCTCTGGCTTCCCCCGATCCTGCGGGGGACGGGAGGGGGATTCCAAGGGGGACTTTTAGAGTTTTATTCCCCCCAAAATTGGGGGGCTAGGGGGGCAAAATCATACCCAGAATCAGCAACGCCTAATTAATAATTAATAATTAAATAATTCGCGCCTTGAAGCCTCCCCTTTTAAGGGGAAAAAAGCGGTCGAGGGATGGCGAGGTCCCCTCGCCATATCCAATCGACCAAGACAGCGGTCGTTTGCTTTTGCTTCGCAAAACTGGCGTAACGCAACGCTGTCGCGTTTCGCGTCAGCGGAACGGAGTTCTCTCTTCGGAGCGCACCCGTTGGGTGGGATGGCGAGGTCTTTTCGCCATATCCAATCGACTCCTGTGAAGAAATAATATTTCCTTATATTCAATTCCGTAGCGGTTAAAACCCGAGGTAATTATCAATTATCCATTATCAATTATCAATTAATGAAGATGGTTGGAGTTATTACTATCATAATATTTAACAAAATCAAGTATTTTTGAGTCAGGAAATCTGGTATTATTTATGATTGGAATCCTTAAAAATAGTGAGGGTTGATAATTATATAATTACTTTAAGCCTTTAATCTCCCCCACTCCCCCACTCCCCTACTCCCAACTATACAATAACTATTCAACCGGATTCTATATGATTGGTGCATTGACTCAATGTAAGGGTTTCAAGATTACTGCCATAGGGTCAAATAATCCTAATCCAGCTAGAGATGATAATTCACTATTGCTGATGAAATTATTGCTTAAAAAAAGATTTTTTTCATCATCCCGACGGTCAACTAAACTAGGTAGTATTGTTTTTACCCCATTAACCATAACCTGGTTCCATTTGGGAAATTCATTAGCAGCACTTTGATAATCTCCTTGATTGATTTTTTCTAGCAAAGTGCTATATTTAAATGTAGTAATTCCTACGTTATAACAGAAAGATATTAAAGCATCAAACTGGTTTTGGGCAAGAGAAACTTTAATTAATTGATTAACTTCATCAGTAACTTTATCGATTTTATATTGAAGGAATTTTCTGGCTTGCTGTATGCTAATTTCATCTCCTTGTTTGACCTTTTTACCATCAGGATATTCGGTATTTCCATAACCAATACTCCATATTTCTACTGAGTTTAGATAAGCATCAAGATATAATCCTTCCCATTTTTTGATTAGATTTAGGCAGTTTTGTGATATTGTTAGTAGAACTTGCATTATTTGACTCCTGTAAAATAGTAAAAATAGATTAGTTTTGGGTAAGCATTTAGCTATTAGCTGTCAGCTATCAGCAATAAGACTCAGCTTTTTTAGTAGGCTCTAATTTAGGGTTAATTAATAAGACTGTTATCTAAAACCAAAAATAATAGCTGATGGCTAATGGCTGACGGCTGAATGCTTACATTGTTGGAATAGGTTAATTAGAATAGTTTGTCTCTCAACCTTGTTCCATTACAAATAATCATAGCTAAGGTTTATTTGCTCTAAAAAAAATTTGCATTTAATTGCACATTTGATTTTGAACTACCCTCAAAAATCATTCCACAATTGTCAATGTGTATTTTTTTGCACGTTCAGGGTAGGAACATTATTTTTTGTGTCAATTAATTCACATTGTCGTATTTTGTCCAGAAATATCTTAAGATTAAGTATCAGCAAATTTCTAGAAGAAGGAAGAAGGAAAAAGTGGATGAGGGTACTGAAAAGTTGTCGCAACTCTCGACGAGACCCTAATCAATTGTAAACACTGTGTAGACAGTATGGTATTAAACCCATAAAGAAAAAGATGAATATATATTAGCTACTATATAGCAATCCTAAATGATTTGTAAAAAATAGAAAAATAAAGTAAGCATTCAGCCGTCAGCCATCAGCTATCAGCTATTGCTTTTAGTTTAGGAGAAAAGCTTTATTAATTGTCTTACGACAAAAGTTGCCTCCTTTGCCCTTAAAGTCTATTTTAGTTTAAACACTGTCCTTAAAAGAAACACTCTTGTTGCTGATAGCTGACGGCTAATAGCTGAATGCTTACAAAATAAATAAAAACTATGAAGCTCTTATCAAAATAACATGGGTCTAAAACCCCGCCTTTTAAGGCGCAATATTTTTGGATAGTTGCTCACGCATCCCCGTTACAAAAATAACTTCTAACTTCTGACTTCTGACTTCTGACTTCATTAACTATGTTGCCTATTTCCTAATTCTCAGATTTTTTTTCAGAACATATTTAGGATTACTTATAGTCTGAATATTATCACTTTTCATCCCTTGACGCTGTAAAAGTCCGTAAGTTATCTTCATATCAATAACCAGAGAGACTGAAGCTTGAATAAAAATTATGAATAAAGAAATATTTGACCACATTTACTCTCATTTGCCAGAAAATGAAAAACAAATACTGCACTTGCGTTTATCAGATAAAAAATATCAACAAATTGCTCAGATAATGAATTGTGACCAATCTAATGTAGGTCGAAAATTAAAAGCGATCGCTACTAAATTCAACTATTCAGAATCTAGTCTGGAGCGGGAAGAATATTTAGTGAAAATATTCAGCCAATATAAACCCGATCTAGTTAGTAATGAGTTACGGAATTATTATGGTTTTCATATCACTCAAGTTGTTATTCCTGGTAGACCAGAAAAATTAGATTCTCCTTTTTATATACAACGTTATCGAATTAGACGTTGTTCTGTGGAGTCTGAATGTTACGGAGAAATAGAAAAACCAGGTTCTTTAGTAAGAATAAAAGCACCTAAAAAAATGGGTAAAACTTCTCTAATTCAACGAATACAAGCCAAAGCTAATCAAAATAATTATATTCCTGTTTATCTGAGATTTGACACTCTGATTGAACCCCAAAATATCAGCAAGATTAATAGTTTCATCAAAGCATTCAATAAAAATATAAAAAGTCGATTTACTGATGCGCCAGAGGGAAATTCCTGGGATGATGATAATGCAAAAATATCTTGTACTCAAGAATTGAAAGCCTTGTTATTTCATTTAGAAAAAAAACTCGTTTTACTATTAGATGAAGTCGATGAAATTTTTAACTACCCAGAAATATCTAAAAACTTTTTTGCCATGTTAAGAAGTTGGTACGAAGAAAGTAATAATTTTGAAATTTGGGGAAATCTCAGAATGGTAATTGCTTATTCCACAGAATATCATGGCAAATTAGATATTTATCAATCTCCTTTTAATGTAGGTTTACCCATAGAATTAAAAGAATTTACATCAGAGCAGGTAACTCAATTAATATATTTACATCAACTTGACCCAGAAATAGTGACTCCTTTAATGTCTATGGTGGGAGGACATCCTTATCTAATCAGATTAGCATTATACAAAATGTTTCAAGATGAATTGACAATTGAAGAACTATTAAAATATGCTCCTACTGAAAGTGGAATTTATCAAGAACATTTAAGTAGACATTTAGAAACTATGGCAGAAAAATCAAACATCAAAGCAGTTTTTCAGGAAATATTAAAAGCTAATTCTCCAGTGCGTTTACCTAATAAAAATCGAGAAGTACATCAATTAGAAGCTATGGGATTAATTACAATTAAAGGTGATTATGCTCAACCTCGTTGTAATTTATATAGACAGTATTTTCAGGAGCGGTGAGAAGAAGGAGTCAGGAGATGGAAGAAGGAGTCAGGAGACAGGAGTCAGGAGACAGGAGATGGAAGAAAGAGTTAGAATTATGCTTTTTGGAACCTAGTTTCAAGAAGGAGTTAACAGTCAGAATGAAAAGAGAACCTGCGAAAAACTTTCGAGATTTAATAGTTTGGCAAAAAGCACATCAACTTGTTTTAGAAGTCTATCGTTTTAGCAGCAATTTCCCCAAAACAGATTTTTGAATATTGCACAAGGTTCATTAGAAGAAAAGAAGAAAGTCGGTATTACCTAATTCTAGCAAATGACCTTGAATATCAATATACTTCAAAAGTTATATTGCATCTCAAAGAAGTAAGTAAACTATTAGATTCATATATAAACGTCATTGAAAAACCCAGGTAATCTCTCATACCAATTTGAAAAAAAATACTATAGTTAAGTGCTACTTCAATTATTAAGTAATTAACACAGACTGAATAACTTTTTTGATAATTAGCACCCTAGTTATTGTTAATTATTCTTATGTTTAATTCCCCTCCTGGGAGGGGGAGGGGATAGGGGTGGGTTCCCCGCAATGCGAAAATGTAGCAAACATTTATAACGTTGGTATAATACCTAATACCTCTTCCTCCTGTCTCCTGACTCCTGTCTCCTGACTCCTTCTTCAACTGATTCCTTCTAAAAAAACACCAATTAAATTATTTAAAAAATCATGAATTATCAATCAACTGGGGGGAGTTTATCAGCAAATAATCCCACTTATGTAGTCAGAAAACAAGATGGAGAATTATCCCAAAAACTCCAAGCAGGAGAATATTGTTATGTATTTAATGCTCGTCAAATGGGTAAGTCTAGTTTGCGGGTAAGAGTGATGAAAGAATTACGCTCTCAAGGTTGTCAATGTATCCCAATTGACATGACTAGATTATGTGATTTTTCAATAGAAAAACAATCTTGGTATGAGGGGTTTTTCAGAGAAATATTTTATGGATGTGAGTTAGATAATAGTATCAATTATCAACAGTGGATAATCAGTAATCAAAATTTGACGAATCTTCAACGTTTTGCTCAGTTTATTGAAGAAATTTTATTTGTTAATTTTCCTAATCCTCAAAAGATATATATTTTTCTTGATGAAATTGATGTACTGGTAAATTGCCCTTTTAAAAATGAAATTTTAGCTTTTATTCGCTCTTGTTATAATCGTCGTGCTGAAGATGAAAAATCTGATTATCATCGTCTAATTTTTTGTTTTTTTGGGGTAGCAACTCCGGAGGATTTAATTAGAGATGGAAAACATACTCCTTTTAATATTGGTCATCCAATTGAATTAACAGAGTTAACTTTTGCAGATGGAAAAATATTAACTCAGGGATTAGATGGAATAGTAGAAGCACCGGAAGTTGTTTTGCAAAAAGTTTTTGATTGGAGCGGAGGTCAACCTTTTTTAACTCAAAAAATTTGTCAAATTATTGTTGATTATGCAGATGATTCTGAACCAGATGTTGATAAGTTGGTAGAGGAACATATTTTAACTTATTGGGAAGAACAAGATAATCCCACTCATTTAAAATATATGCACGATTATTTGGTCAATCATGGTCAATTTGCTCATCAATTACTGAAATTATATAAAAAAATTCTCTTGCAAGGAGAAGTTAAAGCTGATGATAGTCCAATCCAAATGGCTTTGCGTTTGTCTGGTGTAGTTATTAAAAAACAGGATAAATTGGTGATTTTTAATAAAATTTATCGGACAATTTTTAATCTAGATTGGGTTGCGGAAAAATTAGCTTATTTAGAAAGTAATCTAGAGCCACCTCAAACTCAACCTCAAAAATTGAGAATGAGTGTAATTTTTGCTGGTTTAGCATGGGTTGGAGTTGTTAGTTTTAGAAGTTTAGGTTGGCTACAAAATTTAGAGTTAAATGAGTACGACCGCTTAATGCGATGGCGACCTCCAGAACAGCCAGACCCTAATATTTTAATTGTTGAAGCTACGGCAAAAGATATTAATAAATATGGTATTGGTAGCGATCTAAGTGATGAAATTTTGGCTGAAGTAATAGCTAAGTTAGAAAGTCATCAACCTACAATTATCGGTTTAGACTTTTGGCGAGAAAAACCTTTACCTTCTGAATCTGGTTATAGAAAGTTATTAAAAATTTTGAGTAATAATCAGAAAATAGTTGCTGTTTGTAGTGCTAGTGAATATCACAACAATAAACCTGGTACTAAACCTCCTCAAGGAGTGCCAGAAAAACGTTTAGGTTTTACTGATGTTGTTATCGATTATGGTCAAGTTGATATCCTCCGTCGCCATTTAATGTTTATGGGAAAAGAAGAGAAAGACCCTTGTAAAACAAGTTATTCATTAAGTGCTAGGGTTGCTTTTAATTATTTGGAAAGTCAAGGAATTAAACTAGAGTTTACTTCAAGTAGAAGTATTAGAAATATTGAAGTTGGTGATGTTGTTTTTAAGGAGCTTGTGGAAAGACAAGGTATTTATCAAAAAGTTAATGCTGGTGGGTTTCAAGTTTTACTTAATTATAGAAATTCCGATAAAATTGGTAAATATATTAGTGTCTCGGATGTATTGTCTGGGAATTTTGATGATTTTTTAGTGAGAGATAAAATTGTACTTATTGGTAGTACAGACCCTAATAATGCTAGTGATAAATTTTATACTCCTTATAGTTATGTTGAAGCTGTTTCTCAGAAGAAAATGCCTGGGGTTGTTTTACAAGCGCATCAGGTTAGTCAAATTATTAGTGCGGTTTTGGATGATAGACCTTTAATGACGTTTTGGAGTTGGTGGGTAGAGTGGTTATTGATTTTTTTTTGCTCTGGTGTGGGTGTTTTAGTGGGTTTGCGTTTTCGTCGAATTTTATTGTTTTTCTTATCTATAGGAGGAAGTATTATTATTTTATATTCAGTTAGTTTGTTTTGTTTTACTCAAGGTTTTGTGTTGCCTTTAGTGCCGTCTATTTTGGCATTTGTGATTAGTGGTATTGGTGTTTTATTGGTTAATATTCAGTAGTTAATATTAGCGAGTTATATCATGTCCGCTTGAATACTTATACTTTATTGGAAGGAACTTCATTAATTGATAATTGATAATGGATAATTGATAATTACCTCGGGTTTTAACCGCTACGGAATTGAATATAAGGAAATATTATTTCTTCACAGGAGTCGATTGGATATGGCTCTGAGACCTCGCCATCCCACCCTTCGGGAAGCTGCGCTAACGACCGCTGTCTTGGTCGATTGGATATGGCGAGGGGACCTCGCCATCCCTCGACCGCTTTTTTCCCCTTAAAAGGCTATGCTTTATAAACATTTTTCTTAACATAAAACTTGACAAAGTAGACAAGTTATGTAGAAGTTTTTAACAGGTTTTTGTCAGAGAAAAAGTGTATTTAAATGTACGTTTTTTTTGATAACTTAAGTAGTTTTTCTTATCTACTATGATTCTTTATCCTTTCTCCCCTGCTCCCTACTCCCCTACTCCCCTAATTCCCACAAGGTTTTCAGGAGTTCCTGATAAGGGATAGCTTAAAAGGGTCGGCTTCAAGGCGCGAATTATTTAATTATTAATTATTAATTATTAATTATTCGGTAAAGGGCGGTTATACTGCTATGCTGAGTCGATATTTAAAATTTTAGTCAACAGGTACAAGAGAAGATTATCAATACCTGACTTCCAGGTATAATTCACTTTTATGAACAATTTTATAGTTTCAAATTAATCAAATTATGGTAAATTTAAAAAAGTTTATTATCTTTTCTTTTCTGGGTTTAATACCCCACCGTCAACGAAGGTGTTTAAAATTGCTTGGGGTTTGTAGACACAAAGTGGCGTGTCGAAGACTATCCCCATGTGATTTTTCCCTCTGCCTTCTGCCTTATTCAAGGTCATTTGAATCAAATTATTTTTTCGAGCAAAACTATTATGGAGATGCAAAATTAATGAATTTGGAAAACTTTGAAATTGTAAGTTTCGATTGTTATGGAACTCTGATTGATTGGGAAAGTGGCATAATTACAGTATTAAAAAATTTAATTGCCAATCATCAAATTAATATTAGCCCACAACAAATTCTCGAAATGTTTGCTAAATTCGAGTCAGAAGCAGAAGCAGGAGAATATATAAAATATCGAGAAGTTCTGAAACAAGTAGTAGAAAAAATTGGTAAAGAACTAAACTTTCAACCTACAGAATCAGAATTAAATTCTCTAGCAAATTCCATCAAAAACTGGCAACCTTTTCCAGATACAATCACAGCCTTACAAACCCTAAAACAAAAATATCGTATTGCCATAATTTCTAATATTGATGATGACTTATTTACTGATACTGCCAAACATCTCCAAATAGAATTTGATTTTGTTATTACAGCTCAACAAATTAAATCATATAAACCATCACAAAAGAACTTTAAAACGGCAATCAAAAAAATGGAAATTACACCAGAAAAGCTATTACATATTGCCCAGAGTATTTACCATGATATAGTACCAGCAAAAGCCATGGGATTATCAACAATTTGGGTAAATCGCCGACAAGAAAAAGAAGGATTAGGCGCAACTTTACCAGCTAGTGAAAAACCAGATTTAGAAGTACCAGATTTGAAAACTTTAGTGGATTTAATTTAATTTGTTAAAATTATAGTTATATTGAAAAATGTTGCATTAGTAGGAAAAGGTCGTTTACTACTATTGCTAGACAATTCAGAAACAGCAATCACTTTACTACAAATTGCCATGGCGATCGCCTATGAAAAAAATTATGAAATAGAATGCTTACAAGTAATATTAGTACCATTTAATTCTTCTTATTATTTATAGGTTTCTAAGAACGGTTGCCATCAGATTAGCGACATACATGAGTCAGAATAATTTAGTTGATAGAAATTCTCATCCCATTAAGCACATTCGCACTTCCATTAATCAGGGTTGTTTCATTAACAAGCTATTAGCTTTTCCTTAGGTCATGGGACCCTTGCCAGTATTTAGCTAGAGCGCTAAAAATCCAAGGGTTCGACGTCCCCCACGCTTATTTGAAAAAGCCCGTGGTGCGCCTTTTATCGGGGATTCAAACCCCCATTATACACCCCAGAGAAGCTGATAGCTGACCGCTGACGGCTGACTGCTATTTCAAACGTGAAACGTATTGTGAGAGTGAGTTTAGAAGGTATGGGTTAGAGGGGGATATGAGAAAATCGAACCCCCAAACAGTTAATTCAACCTTTATGGTTGTAGTTTTTCTCTACACTTCCCACATTCCCCCGCTACCAGGTTTGATATTAACCCATAACGAAAAAGATAAAAAAGAGCCACTAAGAACTAGAATAAACACAAAACTCTATTCCATACTGCCAAAACAACACCCTAAACTCTGTTATGTGGCATCAGTATATCCGACAAGAAGTTCAAATCCATCTCAAAAACTTTATTTATCCACTGCTAAGACCAAAACGTGTAGCAGTCTTTGAAGCTTGCTTAATCGGAATCGTATCTGGATTAGCAGCAGTCATACTCAAAGAAGGTGCAGGATGGCTAGGTAGTTTGCGTATAGCTTCATCCCTCAAATATCCACCTTGGTTATTATTACCAATTTTTGGCGCCGTTGGAGGATTTGTAGCAGGTTTATTAGTACAACGTTTAGCACCAGAAACTGGAGGAAGTGGAGTACCCCAAGTCAAAGCTGCACTCGCAGGTATGCGAATTCCGTTAAACTTCCCGATCGCCATTGTTAAAATGTTCACTACCATCTTGACAGTGGGTTCTGGATTAACATTAGGGCGACAAGGCCCAACAGTGCAAATAGGTGCATCCTTAGCAGCTTGGATCAGCCGTTTAGTTCCTACTTCTCCGAGTTATCGTCGTCAGTTAATTGCCTGTGGTGCTGCTGCTGGGTTAGCTGCTGGTTTCAACGCTCCCATCGCTGGAGTCTTATTTGTAGTAGAAGACCTGATGCACGATGTTTCTGGTATCACCTTGGGACCAGCAATTATCGCTTCTTTCGTTGGTGCAGTTGTTTCCCAAATGCTAGGGGGAGAAAGTTTATACTTAGATAAGAACAGTTACTTAGATACCTCAATTACAGGATTTTTACACCCCAAAGAAATTCCTTTTTACATAATTTTGGGAATGTTAGCAGGTTTATTAGGAACAGCATTTAGTCGAGGAATTATTGCGACTTCCATATTTCAGCGCCGATTCAAATTAACATTACCTTGGCGAATAGCTATCACAGGACTAATTAGTGGTTTAATTATCGCATCTTTACCAGAATCATTTCGTAATCATACTGGTTTAAGAGAATTGCTAGGCAGTAGCGAAGCAAACTTGAAATGGAGTTTCATTGCTTTTGCCGAATACTTTATCTTGACAATATTTGCCGCCAGTTCCGGTGCCCCTGGCGGTTTTTTTGCTCCATCGTTAGTTATTGGGGCCGCCCTCGGTCAGATAGTTGGAATTTTGCAAAGTAATTTAGTCGGTATTGAACAACCAACAATTTTTGCTCTAGCAGGAATGGGTGCATTCTTTTGTGCTGTATCAAGAGCACCCATGACAGCAGTAGTAATTATTTTTGAGAAGACACAAGATTTTCGCTTAGTGTTGCCGCTAATGATTGTTTCTATTGTCGCTTTATTGATGGCAGAAAAGATAGATAAAAAGTCTCTATCCGACCTGGTTTTAGATTTCAAAGGTCTGCAACTCAAGAAGGAGAAGTCAGCAAATGATTATTTGAGCAATATTCGTGCGGATGAAGTCATGCACACTCCCGTAGAAACTCTTGATTTTAATTTAACTTTGGATAAGGTGAAGCAGAAATTTTCTAATTCCCATCATCGAGGTTTTCCAGCGCTTGATGATAGTGGCTTGCTCGTAGGTATTGTCACTCAGACAGATTTAGCTTACACTCGCAAACGCGAACTTTCCGGAGACACCCTATTAAAAGAGTTTATGACACCTCATCCCATGACAGTTAAAACTACAGATAATCTGAGCGAGGTTTTGTATCTTTTACATCAATACAAACTTAGTCGTTTACCTGTGATGGAAGGTCGTCATCTGGTAGGAATTATCACTGATACTGATATTATCCGAATAGAATCAGAACAAATAGGTAAGACAAATCTGGGAACTCATAGTCAAGAACCTTCTTATATAGTTTATCAAACGCGATCGCCTCAAATAGGGAATGGTCGATTATTAGTACCATTAAGTAATCCTAGTACCGCTCCTGCATTATTAAAATTAGCCACTGTTATCGCTCGGCAACGTAATTATGAATTGGAATGCGTGCAAGTTGTGATTGTGCCTCGTCAAAGTTCCCCAGATGAGACTGTCGTAGATACAACTAAGAGTCGTCGTTTATTAGCAATGGCAGAGCGCATAGCTAAGGATTTGAAAATTCCTATGCACACTCAAATTCGGGTTGGTCACGATGTTGCTGATACTATTTTGGAAATTATTAAGGAAAGACATATATCTCTAATACTGATGGGTTGGAAGGGTGACTCTTCTGCTTCTGGTCGTGTTTTTGGCAGTATTGTGGATACTCTGATCCGACAAGCTATTTGTGAAGTAATAGTAGTGAAATGGGGAGGTAGAAAGTTAAAAGAGGAAGAAATATTCAAAGATATTACTAATACTAATGAAAGATTTGAAGCAAACTGGGATCATGTTGTTTCTGATAATATGTATTCTTTTTTGGGATGGCGACGGTGGTTAGTACCCATTCGAGATATTCCTACACAAGCAGCAGCAGTAAAGCTTTTGCCTGCCTTGGTTTCTTTGAGTGTGAAACCAGAAATTCTCTTATGTCAGGTTTTAACTAAGTCTGTTGTTAAGCCTAATATTGAGGAAATGAAACAAGCAGCAAAGATTCTTCAGCATCGCTTGGATACAGAAGTTATGGCTACTTCAGTCTGTGCTAGTTCTGTTTCAACTGCTATAGTTAATTTGGCTGATACTCATAACTGTGACGTTGTAGTTATTGGTGCTAGTAAGGAAGGATTTTTGAAACAAGCAATTAATGGCAATATTCCAGAGGCGATCGCTCGTGGTTGTGATTGTACTGTAATTCTGGTGCGGACTGCTTATAGTGAATGATATACCGGGAAGAAGAAGGTGTTGATTTATTACGATTACGAATTATAAAATTTGGCAGTTCTAGAAAATTATGGTTTTTCATGAATGTTAATGTTTAAGTCAAAATAGGAGGCTAATTTCTATGACAGCATTTTCAAAATTGCCACAGAAAACAAATGTAGCTGAAACTACAATAGAGGATGAATTTAATCCTTCACCACAACTGAAACAAAGGTGGGAGAAATGGTTTCTAGCTTTGCTAGGGGTTGTAATGGCAGTTGCGATATTTGCCATACCGATACAAACAGTCAATGCTACTCCGAATATTGAGTTCACTGACTCACAGCAAGCTTTGGGGAATTCTTATAGCTATGGTGTGAGTTTAGCGGATGTAGATGGAGATGGTGATCTTGATGCTTTTGTTGCTAATAATTTTGAGCAACCCAATAAAGTTTGGTTAAATGATGGTAGGGGGAATTTCACTGATTCACAGCAAGCTTTGGGGAGTTCCAGAAGCATAGATGTGGGTGTAGCAGATGTGGATGGAGATGGCGATCTGGACGCTTTTGTTGCTAATTACAATAGTCAGCATCAGCAGAATAAAGTTTGGTTAAATGATGGCAGGGGCAATTTCACTGACTCACGGCAAGCTTTGGGGAATTCCAGCAGCTTGTATGTGAGTGTAGCAGATGTGGATGGAGATGGTGACACGGATGCTTTTGTTGCTAATGATAATCAGCCCAATAAAGTTTGGTTAAACGATGGTAGGGGGAATTTCACTGACTCACCGCAAGCTTTGGGGCGTTCCAGAAGCTATGGTGTGAGTTTAGCGGATGTGGATGGAGATGGCGATATTGATGCTTTTGTTGCTAATAATGGTCAGCCTAACACAGTTTGGTTAAATGATGGTAGCGGTAATTTCACTGACTCACAGCAAGCTTTGGGGCGTTCCAGAAGCTATGGTGTGAGTTTAGCGGATGTGGATGGAGATGGCGATCTGGACGCTTTTGTTGCTAATAATAGTCAGCCTAACACAGTTTGGTTAAATGATGGTAGCGGTAATTTCACTGACTCACAGCAAGCTTTGGGGCGTTCCAGAAGCTATGGTATGAGTTTAGCGGATGTGGATGGAGATGGTGATATTGATGCTTTTGTTGCTAATAATAGTCAGCCTAACACAGTTTGGTTAAACAACCTAGACCGCTATATCAATTATCCTCCTACCAACCTTACATTGAGCAACAACACTATTGATGAAAACATACCAGCTAACAGTGTAGTGGGAACATTCTCTACCACTGACCCTGATGATGATACCTTTACCTACCAATTAGTCAGGGGTAACGAAGATACTGATAACTCAGCCTTCACTATAGATGGTGCACAACTCAAAATCACAAATTCACCAGACTATGAAACACAGTCTACCTACAGTATTCGAGTCCAAACTACTGACTCTGCTGGAGGAAATCTCCAGAAGGTATTTACTCTCAATATTAACGAACCTCCCACCAACCTTACACTGAGCAACAACACTATTGATGAAAACATACCAGATAACAGTGTAGTAGGAACATTCTCTAGCACTGACACTGACGATGATACCTTTACCTACCAATTAGTCAGGGGTAACGGAGATACTGATAACTCAGCCTTTATTATAGATGGTGAACAACTCAAAATCACAGATTCACCAGACTATGAAACACAGTCTACCTACAGTATTCGAGTCCAAACTAATGACTCTGCTGGAGGAATTTTCCAGAAGGTATTTACTCTCAATATTAACGAAACTCTCACCAACCTTACACTGAGCAACAACACTATCAACGAAAACATACCAGATAACAGTGTAGTGGGAGAATTCTCTACCACTGACACTGACGATAATACTTTTACCTACCAATTAGTCATGGGTAACGGAGATACTGATAACTCAGCCTTCACTATAGATGGAGAGCAACTCAAAATCACAGATTCACCAGACTATGAAACACAGTCTACCTACAGTATTCGAGTCCAAACTACTGACTCTGCTGGAGGAACTTTCCAGAAGGTATTTACTCTCAATATTAACGATATTAACGAACCTCCCACCAACCTCACACTCAATAACACCAGTATCGACGAAAACGAACTAGCTAACAGTGTAGTAGGAAGATTCTCTACCACAGACACTGAGGATAATACCTTTACCTACCAATTAGTCAGGGGTAACGGAGATACTGATAACTCAGCCTTCACTATAGATGGTGAACAACTCAAAATCACAGATTCACCAGACTATGAAACACAGTCTACCTACAGTATTCGAGTCCAAACTACTGACTCTGCTGGAGGAACTTTCCAGAAGGTATTTACTATCAATATTAACGATATTGTGGAAAAACAGACTTGTGAGAATACAGCACAAAACAACTTAGTAGTCAATGGCAGCTTTGAAACACCAGTAGTCCCTGGTGTTGGTTTTGAAACATCAATTGAAGGTTGGGAGCTAGTTCAAGGGCCAGTTATCGAACTTAATAGTCTATACATCACCTACCCCAACCTCACTGATGTCTACGATGGATCACAATTTGTGGATCTAGATAGTTTAGCAACTCAAGAATACGGTAAAACCATCACCAAAATTTCTCAGAAAATTCCTACCCAACCAGGGAAGACCTACAAGTTAACTTTTGCATTTACAGGTAGTGGCACTTCAACTACAGAACATAACAAACTGAATTTACGTTGGGGAGATGAATTAGTTGAAGCACTGGATAAAGTTGACGGTGAAACTACATGGGAGGTGAAGACCTACAACCTCCAAGCTAAAAGCACTGAAACTGTTCTCAGTTTTGATAATCTCAATGAAGTAGCTGATGGTTATGGTACTCATATTGATGGAGTAAGTCTTAACTTATGCCAGTAATGGGATTTGGCTAAAGCTTTGGAGCGATCGCCTTGGGTAGATCAAATAGGGCGATCGCTCTGTTTTAGCAGTTTTTTAGTAGGGCGGTTGTTATACCAATTTTAAAAAAGAATGTTACGAATAATAAGTGCGATAAAGAGATTTTGCAGGAAATGTCCCTTTGAAAAAAAAGAGGATTTATGACCTATATGCTGTTTGCTTGACATCCTCAGAATTCCGTTCCGATCACAAATATTGAGTTGCTTAGGACATAGAGTAATGCAGAATCGAATACTGTCCAATTTTTTTTCCACTATTGCTTCTGTTAATGCGCATTCCATCTCTTGGTCAGCATTCCTATGGCAAGGAAACCTCCCAGGGTTCCGACCGCTTGGGTCTGTCGCCACCCTGGGAGGTCGCACCGCATTTTCCCTAAGACACAAGGTACTTTAGATTGGGACTTTCTTATTTATAAATAAAAATACAAAATTTCCGAGACCACTGAGAATCTCGGTTAAATTATAAAATAGGTTGATTCTACCTTACTTGCTTGAGAACTAAGACTGTAGAAAGAAAACAGTTTAATTATTGAGATTAGTCCACTAGAAACCGTACAAAGCATTATTCTCTCAATGAGAATATAACTGAGAATTACTTTTTACTTTTAAGCATAAACATATCTCAATTTAGAGCGTTTTTTCTGTTGTTCTAGAGATACTTAATCAAATGTTTAGTCTATCTTAATTACTTCTAAACATTTATGGACACAAACAGTTTTGTGCAACTTTCTACATATCTATTTCAAAAGTTCTCAACCGTTAATTTATAGGTACTTTTCTAAAGTTTGAGCCAATGTAGTTTTAGGAACGGCTCCAACCACCATATCAACTCTTTGGCCTCCCTTAAAAATCATCAAGGTAGGAATACTGCGAATCCCATACTGACTTGCTACATTAGGATTTTCGTCCGTATTTACTTTAACTACTTTTATTTGTCCTTCGTATTGCCCTGCAATTTCTTCAACTACAGGAGCCACCATCCGGCATGGCCCGCACCAAGGTGCCCAGAAATCTACTAAAACTGGAACATCACTTTCAAGCACTTCTTGCTTGAAACTGCTATCGGTAACTGGTGTTGCTGCTGTCATTCTTTACTAATCCTTCAATATGAATCTTTATAGTATGGCGTAGGATTCCTGCTTCTTTCAGATTGCCTCTTGACTAGACTTAAGTTGGTACTAACGAAACCCTAGAATTTCTCCCAAATATATCAGCCAAGCTGGCTTCACAAGCGTTTCAGACTTGGTTGCTAGTCCAAGCCACGGTCTACCTGACCGCAAAGGTATGCCTATTTACTAGGCTTAGTGCAACTCAAAATTTTTTTATACAGTTCATCAGTTGCCAGTTACGTCTGTTTTAAAACACCTTTATTATAATTTGGTATTTTTTGATTGTAACAAGTTCACTTTTCCCATAAAACACCAAATTTATTTTAGTTTAAGTGTTTTGGGAAAAACTTAAAATCAAATCCTGAAAAATATGGTAGGTTTTGATTCTACCAATGTATCTATAAAGAGTATAGTATAGACTGGTATCAAGGTTAACAAACTATCATAGAATATTCAATTAAAGCCTTCTCTAAGTACAATGTCACTTTAGTTAGTTAAGTCCACCATACAATCTTTAAAGTATTAGCTTTGTTCATACTTTCTTTTATATCTTATTCTGTGTCAAGTAGTACATATAAAAATTAAAATACAAAGTGCGGAATCTTTTTTTAAAGTTAAGTTTTTCCCTATTCTCAAAAACTCTAGATATCTATCCATAACTTTAACTTTATCAAGCTGCAAATAACTAACTAAGCAAACAAGTAACTATAATTTATCTTTATTCTTTTGGGTTTAATACCAGACCATCTACACGGCACGGTATTGAAAATTGGTTGGGGTTTGAGTCCCAATCCACTTTTTCTTCCTTCTTCCTTCTTCCTTCTTCAAGTGTACAGTACTTGATTTGGACGATAAATGTGATAAACAATTAAGCAATTAACTTCAGTAGCTTACGCTGAATCTGTGATACTCTAATCATTAAAATCAAAAAAATTTTATCCGATCGAGCCTTAAGTGGCCATAAGGAACCGCCCAAACTAAAAAAAGCTCGGGCGGAGTGTGGTGTGAGGAGTGAACGGAAACATGCATCTCCGCTATTTCTATTGTGGCATTTCTTTTCAGATAATTCCAGGGTAATTTGTAAATTTCAAAACTATTTCACAAATTTTGTCAAGGGTATAAGATATCTTAATTGACATCCTCTCCGCGCTCAAGCGACAGAGATTCCTACTGAGCCTTAGCTATTTAGGGGGTTGACGTTTTGCTGGTTCAGAGTTTCCGCTAACATTGGATGCTGCTAACTAATGCGTTAGTCTTACGCTTTTCTCCGCGTCCGCGCACGAGCTTCGGTTAGCGTAGCATTCCCATAGGAAAGCTCCTCCGGAGGAGGCGCAGCCCCCGGCAACTAATAATATTATAACATAATTTATTCAACCAAAAACGATCTAAAAGTCGCTCTACAAGGGCGAGGTTTAAGACCCAATTTTCCGGTCAGTAAATCTACTTACCCATACCTAATTGTTGGGCTTTTTGATAAACTTTACCCTCAGTCAACAATGAAGGAGCAATAACTACCTCAACCTGCTGCATTTCTTTCAAATCTTTAGCTCCTAAAGTGGCCATACTCGTTTTAAGAGCGCCCAATAAATTATGTGTACCATCGTCCAATAGTGCTGGACCACGCAGAATTTGCTTGATAGTGCCAGTAGTACCTACCCTGATCCGAGTGCCTCGTGGCAAAACGGGACTAGGAGTAGCCATACCCCAATGATAGTCACGTCCAGGTGCTTCCGAAGCCCTAGCTATAGGCGAACCAATCATCACCCCATCAGCGCCACAAGCAATACATTTACAAATATCTCCGCCAGTAATCAAGCCTCCGTCCGCAATAACTGGGACATAATTCCCAGTTTCTTGGTAATAATCATTTCGTGCTGCTGCACAGTCAGCTACAGCAGTAGCTTGGGGAACTCCTACACCTAAAACACCACGAGATGTACAGGCAGCACCAGGGCCAATACCTACTAGAACCCCTGCAGCCCCTACTTTCATTAAATTTAAGGCTACTTCATAAGTAACACAGTTACCTAAAACCACAGGTATAGGCATTTCTTGACAAAGCTTAAACAAATCGAGGTTTTCCACTGACTCTGGTGAAAGAAATGCAGTGGAAACAACTGTTGCCTGGACAAAAAATAAGTCTGCACCAGCATCAGCGACTACTTTTCCATATTTGAGTGCTCCCGCAGGTGTTAAGCTTACTGCTGCAATGCCACCTTGGCTTTTTATTTCCTTAATTCTCTGAGAAATTAATTCTGGTTGAATTGGAACTGCATAAAGTTCTTGCATTAAACCCACAAATTCATCTTTACCCACAGAGCTAATTTTTTCTAATATTGGCACTGGGTCAGGATAGCGAGTTTGAATACCTTCTAAGTTGAGGACTCCCATTGCTCCTAACTCAGATAATAGAACAGCCATTTTGACATCAATCACTCCATCCATTGCACTAGCAATAATGGGAATTTCTCTTTCAATGCCACCAATGCTCCATCTAGTGTCTGCTAAACTTGGATCGAGTGTCCGTCCCCCAGGAACTAGGGCAATTTCATCAATTCCGTAAGCTCTGCGAGCTGTTTTTCCACGTCCAATAAATATATCCACTACTTTTCTATTCCCAAGACCATTTTAGTTAGGGTATCAAATTCAGAGGAGTATTGGTCGTTAAGCTAAAAGTCTAAATATTTAAGACAAACGCGAAAAATTTTGCTTGGTACACAGTATGTTGATAATTGACGATTTACCGAATTTTCAACATGAAAAAAGCCTAAACTCACCTAAAATCAAACCAAGTCAACTCAAAAATAATTAGGACTTACGCAGATACGCTATATATAGCGCTCAAAACTATTGTCCAACAGTTGCTTTACTCTATAAATAGTGCCTTTGCGTAAGTCCTGATAATATTACTAATTTTTGCAACTAGACACTAGGTGTTCTGTAGCTGTAAATTTTGATGGTTTGTTGACATCCTCCCGACGCTGACCTGACGGTACAGCGCGGGATTCCTATCCATCAATAAATTCGATCAAATTTCAACCTAAAAGTAACAAAATACTATGAATTTTTACATTGTAGATGTATTTGCTGAAACTAAATATGCTGGTAATCAACTGGCTGTGTTTAAAGGTTCTGAAGTTGAGAATCTTTCTGATAATGAAATGTTGCAAATTGCTAGAGAGATGAATTATTCAGAAACTACTTTTATTTTATCTTCAAAGCAACGAAATGACGGTTATGATGTGCGGATATTTACTCCTACTAAAGAATTGCCTTTTGCTGGTCATCCAACATTAGGTACTGCGTATATTATTCAACGAGAAATCATTAAAAATTCGGTTGAAAAAGTGATTTTAAATCTGGCTGTAGGACAAATCACTGTTAGTTGGGAAGGTGAAGTTTTATGGATGGGTCAAAATGTGCCTACTTTTGCTGAAAAATATCAAATTGAATTTTTAGCAGAGGTATTAAATTTAGAGGTGGGTGATATAGATATGAGGTTTCCTATTCAGGAAGTTTCGACAGGGATGCCTTTTATTATTGTGCCTTTGAAAAGTCTCAAGGCATTGAAGAAAGCTAAAGTAAATTTGGATAAATATTATCAGTTTATTCAGATAGCAAAAGTGACAGAGATTTTAATATTTTGCCCAGAGACATACAATAGTATTAATAATTTAAGTGTGAGAATGTTTGCACCATATTTAGGAATTACTGAAGACCCGGCAACGGGCAGTGCTAATGGTTGTTTGGCAGGATATTTAGCCGAGTATAATTATTTTGGTGAGGCAAAAATTAATATTAGGGTAGAACAGGGATATGAAATTAATCGACCTTCTTTATTATTGTTACAAGCAGAGAAAAAAGTAGAGGGAATAGAAGTATTTGTTGGTGGTAAAGTTATCATGGTCGCTCAAGGAAAATTTGTTGCTTAAATCAGGAAGAAGGAAGAAGAAAGAAGGAAGAAGGAAGAAGGAAGAAGGAAGAAGGAAAAAGTGGATGGGGACTTAAATAGTAACAAGCTTGTCAACACCCTATAGACGGCGGGGTATTCAACCATTTCTCAAAAATTTTTCTACATTTTATTAAGCTTGCAAGTAGGGGAGTAGGGGAGTAGGGAGTAGGGAGCAGAAAAATGCTTTTTGGTATAACTCCTAATTCCCAGAAAAAGGCTATTAATACACAATTTTTTTTTGAATTTTGGTAATAATTCAGCGGTCAGCTATCAACTATCAGCTATTAGTTATCAGTTATTAACTTATTATCGCATCGAAAGAGGGATTAGTCTCCAAAGAGAATTAAAAGTTACGTTTGCTTTCGCATTCCGCACCGAAAGAAAAAGGTTATCAGCTAATCTTAGTAGTTGTTTGAATATATTCAAAAGCTGTTTGCGTAGCATTCCGTAGGAAATGCTTACGAATTTTGTATAATCTTACTTCAGCTTAAGTGGTAACTAACCAAGAATTACTATTAATTTTTTCACGAATTTCTATCGCTTGTTGATGATAATTCTTAGCTTGCATTTCTTGCCCTATATTTTGGTAAACTTTTTCGATTAAATCAAGAGTTTTTACTAAATCTTTACCATATTCAGCAAAAATACTTCTGCGAAATCCATCTTTTTCTTTCTGTTCATAAGTTGCCTTTTTGTGAGGATATATATGGCTAGAATGATGATTTTTTTCTACTTTAGGAATATTATTTACTGTTAGTGCTAACCGATCTAGAGAATCTTCCCATAGCTTTTGCCTAATCTCTAAAGCAAGTTCTAAAAAGGCTTTAGCTTGACGAGGTCTACTGATGAGAAAATATGCTTCTCCCATATTATGTAGTGCAATTGATTCGTTGATTTGGATTGTCAATTTATCATTTTTTGCCGATTGAGCAAGCTTTTGGAAAATATTTAAAGATTTGCGAGAATACTCTAGGGATTGAGCGGATAATTCAGTTAAATTATAAATCGTGCTAATGTGATTAATTGTTTTGCCGATACCTACTATATCTTTGAGTTTACTAAATGTTATTAGAGCTTGTGAATAACACTTCAAAGCAGAAGTATATTCTTTTAAAAGATAATAAATTTCTCCTTTTTCATTATATATGGTGGCAATTTTTGCTTTGTTTCCTATTTTTTTTGCTAATTCTAAGGCTAGTTCTAGATATTTAAGAGCATTGGCATATTCTCCTATTTTACAGTGAACTAATCCAATCCTATAGACAATATTGAGCCTTTGTTCCTGGTTATTAATTAATCTAGTAATTTCTAAAGCTCTTTGAAAAATTTTTAATGCAGTTTCTAGTTGACCTATACTATAGAAGCGATCGCCTGTTTGAGATAGATGTTTTAATTCATTTTGATGGCTAGGATAAGATTTCATAGTATTGCTCCCTGTCATAGCATTGTTCCCTGATTAAAGTTAATTTTTTGATCGATGCACTGTTTAATTATAAAGTAGTTACCCTACTACTATATAAATATTTGGAAAAAAATAACTACTTATGAACTACATTTTATGAAAATTTTATGAAAAATATTGCCTACTAATCTGATAAGTTATTTTCACGCATAATGACAAGAAAATCTTAAATAAAAGGGCAAAATATAGGTATTGTAAATTACATATTTTTCTCCACAAGTTTCCCAAATTTCAAGTTTTTGTTGGCGATACTTCTCTGCTTTTTGCAGTTGACCTATGTGGCGATAAACTTTCTCGATTAAATTCATAGTATTGGCTAAGTCTGCTCCATGTTGGCAGATAATACTTTGACTCAAGCAAATTTTTTCTTGTTGAAGCAGTTGGTTTGTTTGAGATGATTTTTTACTGTTAGGATAATTATTGTGGAGAATATTTTTATCTAAAGAATCTGGAGTTTGACTAAATTTATTCAAAGTTACTTTGCAAATTTTCTGACGAATAGCTACAGTAAGTTCTAGAATTTCTTTTGCTTGGGTATATCGACCCATCCACAAGTAAGCTTCTCCTATATTAGAAAGAGCTGTAGCAATGTTAATTTGGCAAGCTAATTTATCTAATTCTGATTTTCTTTCAAGTTTATGGAAAATTTCTAGAGATTTTTGACAACAGTTAAGAGTTTTTTCAAATAACCCTAGTAAATTGTATATTTCCCCTAAATGATTAAGAATTATACCAATGCCTAATAAATTAGAAAAATATTGGGCAATTTCTAAAGCTTGAGCATAGTATCTTAAGGCAGATGTATATTCTATAGATAAACAATATGTTTCGCCAATATCATTCAAAATCATTACAACTAGATTTTGGTCGCCAATTTCTTGAGCAAGTTGTAAGGCTAAATTGAGATATTTTAAAGCACAATCATATTTTTCCAGACCACGATAAACTAATCCAATGCGGTTTAAAATATTTATTTGTTGCTCAGATGTGAGGACAATTTTTAATGCTTCCTGAAAAGTATTTAATGCAATTTCAAATTGTCCCAGATCGAATAAGCGATCGCCTGTTTGAGATAGTTGTTTTAGTTTTGTGGAATGGATAGCAGTGGACCCCATAAGTAGTTCCTCCAGAAGAGTGCTGTAATTTTCCGGTTGTAAACTACTCTATTTCTCAAATTTGGCAGGTTATGCATACATTCACGCAAGTCAAAAGTCAAAAGTTAAAAGTCAAAAGTTAGATTCGATCAGCTCAAAACACGGAAGTTATAAGTCAAAAGTTAAAAGTTAAAAATTATAAGTTAAAAGTTATAAGTTATAAGTCAATTGAGCATTATTGTTGCAAAATTGGATAATGCCAAACCGATAAAAATTATCTTTTCTTTTGCGGGTTCAATACCCCACCGTCTAAACGGTGCTTAAAATTGTTTGGGGTTTGTAGACACTAATGTGGTCAGTTGTTGACTATCCATCAGCAATTGTCCCTTCTGCCTTCTGCCTTCTGCCTTCTGCCTTCTGTCTTCTGCCTTCTTCCTTCTTCCTTCTTTAAGGATTAAATTCAAAAGGGGGAAAAGTTTCCTGATTTTCTGGTGTCAAATAAACTGTAGCAATAAACTTCTCATTCCAACTTCCTACAACATTAGTAAATATATAAAAATCATCCTCATTGGAATTTAATTTCTGCTCAACTAGAATTCCCTTTGCATCACTGACCCGTAATTTTATTTTTTCCGGTAAACCTATCCCTGTCGGTGTACTTAATATTAATAGCAGCATCCATTCTAATGTTGAATCTGAGACTAAAGACCAAGTTAAAGCATACAATCTTAAAGGAATTCCAGCTAATAATAAATCGTGATAAGCAACCCTCGCATGAGGAGGAATATATACACCATTTTTGGTCAACTCTCTGATAATTCCAGCAATTTCTTCTGTAGGACAAGATATTCCTCTCATGGGAGATAGTGCCGATAATTCTGGTAATAAAACCCAGGATAATTCATTGGCAAAATCATCTAATTCATTCTTTAACCAACGCCCCACATTAATTGTTGGTTCAGTCAAGAGATTAAGTAAATCTGGTAAATATTTACTCAGGTTACTTAAAGAGTTTTCTGAATTTTCTGTAATTTCTACTAAATTATTTGGAATACTCCCCTGCTCTGTTTCTATTTGTAATTGCCAATTATATATCCAATTTAATAACTCCAAATTAGTGAGGATAGTTTTTCCCTGTTCCCAGTTAAAAAATTCCCATAAATTTTGTGCGGATAGCTGAGGTAATAATTTTGTTAATTCAGCTTTAGCTACAGCTAAATTATTTGACTTAGTTTGTACCTCTGGCAAGGAAATTCCTGCTACATCCAAACAACGAAGATAAAGTAATAAATTATCTATTTCTGTATCAAACCAACTCCAGGGAATTTGATAATCCCAATCTTCATCTGGCATTAGATTAAGCTGTGTTTTATTGCGTATTAAATCTGCATAAGAAATAAAACTATTAATCACAACTGTTTCTAACTCTTCTTGTACTTCTACTACTACATATAAATGATGGGCGAACTCTGGTAAATCTACTACTGCTCTAGGTAGACTAACTTCTTCATCTATAAAACTACCTTGAGTAATTAGACAAACTTTAAACTGATTAATATTCAGATTACAAACGGCTGGAATTGAGTTAGAAAGAACTGGATTAAAAATAGAAGCATCAGCAAAATTAACTGTTAAATTATCTGTGCCTCGTTCTTCTAACCATTGTTCAAATCCAAACAAAGCTAACCCATTCAAATATGTTTGCCATTGTCGCAATTCGTTAGGGATTTGATTGCTAATTTTGATTGCTTGCTCAACTTTATCTGATGATAAATGAATAGATTCTGTAGCAATACCTTGAAAATCTAGCAAGTCTTCTAATTTATTAGTTAGTTCATTCTTCATTTTAAGTTTTCCTTGATAATAAGCTTTATATTTTATTTTGCGAGTTTAATACCCCACCTTCATTTCAGTTATCAGTTATCAGTTATCAGTTATCAGTACCTTTTTTTATCTCCTTAAAAGAGGAGGCGTAACTACTCAATTTTTCGGTCAATGGGTGCGTTGAAAAATGTTTAGGGTTTTAATTAGAGGTAATTATCCATTATCCATTATCCATTATCCATTAATGAACCTTCTGCCTTCTTCAAGATAAATTACAATAACTAAATCCGGTCTAGATGATGACAAACTCTTTGAGCAAATAAATTTTCTTGAGGACTAGATTGAGACTTATAACTGTCTGATTCTACTTCTTGAAATACTCTATTTATTTGTTCATCTAGAGCAATTTCTATTTTTTTGTCTATAGTTTTTAGATGTTGTGGGTCTGCATAATCTTGAGCAATATCTAAAATTCGACCGCGCAAACTAATTAATAATTCCTGTCTAATATCAGCCCGAAAAGATTTTAATTTTAGTAATCGAGTTACTTGATATTGTGCTTTTAAACCCACATTTTGAGCAATTTCTGTCATTGATTTTCCCTGACAATGATATAGATGCAACGCTTGGAGAAATTGTTCCAATTTTTGGTTTTTTCTTCTCTTTAGTAATTGCATCCAAGTATCAGTCACTTTAGCTATAGCATCATCTAAACTTAAAAGAAATTGCTTTCTATAATTGCTTAAAAATTCATTTTGTTCATCTATAGTATCAGCTTCTTGAACAAGAGAAATCTGATTATCTAAAGATTTCTGGTTAGAAGTATCTAATGGTATTGTCGGTAGAGAACCACTTCTCACAGAAATTCGATATTCTCGTACTTGAGAAGCCAGGTCTTGCAATTTAGTAAATACTTGCTTTGGAGAAATATTTTTACCAGTTTTAGTTTTGATTAATTGAGCAATTTGTTCTAATTGTTCTGTGGTTGGTGGTAAGCATTTTCTCCCTGCTCTTGACAAACTTTTTTGGCGACGTTGCGCCCGATAAATAGCATGATAACTTGATAAAAGATCGATACTTTCCCGAATTTCAAAAGCAGTAAAATGATAAAAGACGGAGAAGATTTTCTCTAGTTGTTTGGGAGGAGTATCATTCAGAATTGCCCAATCACTAATTAAATAGACTCCACATTCTAGTAAGAAACTATTAAGTTCAGGATGCTGTTTAACTTTTCTAGTTGTCCAGCTAGCTAAATTGCTTTGATTTGGGTTAAAACTTTGGAGAATTTCTTGGGCAAAAGAACAAGAAGAAGTTTTATTTTTTTGACTAGAAATTCTGCCATCATCGGTCAAAACATAAGGAAATAAATTTTGGCTAGTAAAGCCATAATTTTTACCAAAATTAGTGGCTAATTGTTGACAAACTCGGTCAATTTGCCAAGAGATAAAACAGAGAAGACAGCGTTCTGCTAATAAAGAATCTCTCTCTAGATTAGTATCTGAATTATCTTGCACCCATGCTAAAAGTTGACGCTGAATATTAATGTCCGAAATTTCACTATCTGTTACATACTCTGGAAAATTTAAGGTAAAAAATTGTTTTGCCTCTGTAATTTCCAGGATTTGACGAGACCCAGAACTATTAATTTTAATCTGTTTCCAGTATTTAGAAGCAGTACTCATTCACTTTTAGATTTGAGATTAATAAAAATGGACAATTATCCAGATATATTAGCTTATAGCAGAAGAAATAAGGAAGAAGGAAAAGTATTACGTTGTCTTAGTTTTAAACTCTCGATCTTTCCTAACCTTTGCTTCGACTGCTATAAAACATTAAGCCGTAAGATATTCAATCCACAATGCTGATTATTGTTAATTGTATAATCTTTTTCCTGGTCAAAAGTTGGCTTTAATATCAGGGTAGTTATCCCGTCAATTAGAACATATTTCTATATTCCTAGAGGTTATGCAATATTTGTGGAAGGAAGAAGGAAGAGGAAAGAGGGAAGAGGGAAATGCTTTGTTCGCTGTTGTCTGTTATACCATTTCTCAAAAAGAATGCTATACTTATGCAAAACTTCAATGATTAAGTAATTAGTAGGATTTAATAACGTTTTGAGCGATTATTAGCTAGTAGGAGAGAATAGGGAACAGGGAATAGGTAGGGACGTTGTATGCAACGTCCCTACAGATTAGTTCGTTCATGGGTTGTTCGGAAACAAGTAATGAAAGGGTGTTTATAATTCATTTCTTGATTACAGTTCGCCCAAATATCTTACAGCGTTTTTCAAATTGATGAACCACATCTTCGTAAGCAAAACCTTGTAGGGAGGTTCTATGGAACGTCTCTACTGTGGTCTACCCAATGAAAACCGCTGTAATTCATAGTTTGATTCACCAACGCCGATTTTTCTTTACTTCTTTCTTCCCTCTTCCCTCTTCCTTCTTCCTTCTTCCCTAAACTATAACTTGATTAGGATTAGCTGTATCGGTAATTATAAATTCCACTTGGTCAGGACTTAAAAAAGGATTAGCACTCAAAACTAAAGCAGCTACACCAGCAACATGAGGCGCCGCCATTGATGTACCACTTAGATTTCCCAAATCATTATTAGGAAAAGTTGAATAAATATTTTCTCCAGGAGCAACAACATAATTTAGTGTTGTTGACCCAGCACGGTTAGAAAAGTCACTAATTCTACCTGTAATATCTGTTGACCCAACTGCAATTCCCCATTGTTGTAGATTATTAGCTGGATATTCAGGAAAACTACTACCCTCATTACCTGCTGACATAACTACCACAACTCCTCTTTCTGTTGCGTAACGGATGGCATCATCTACTACAGGAGAATAAAAATCTCTCCCAAAGCTCATATTGATTACATGGGCACCATTATTAACTGCATAGTAAATACCAGCAGCAGCATCATTAGGTAGAATTGTCTCAAAATTTCCTACTTTAACAGGCATAATTTTAGCATTAGGAGCAATTCCTGTAATTCCTACGCCATTTTGTTGAGCGGCGATCGTACCTGCAATATGAGTACCGTGACCAAAAAAGTCCATCGGGTCATTATCATTATTGATAATATCCCATCCCCTAACATCATCTACATATCCATTACCATCGTCATCAAAACCATTGTTAGGAATTTCATTGATGTTACTCCAGATATTACCTGCTAAATCAAAGTGATTGTAGTCTACCCCACTATCTATCACTGCTACTACAATACCTTGCCCGGTATAACCTTGACTCCAGACTTCGGGAGCATTAATTGCTTCGACATCCCAATTATTAAAATCAAAAACTTCAGGAAAGGGAGTTGGTGCATTAATAGTTTGAGCAACTGCTGCACTTGCATCAACTAAACCATATCCATAGATACTATTATAACCACCTGAATTAAATGAAGATCCAGAATTAAATGAAGGTGTTGCTGACAGACTCAGATTATAATTTGTATCTCCACTGTATTGACTTACTTTAACGTAATAAGTACCAGGGTCTAAATTAGACACATTAATTTCTTCGGAAGCGCTACCAGAAGCAATGGAATAATCAATTATTTCTTCAAAACCATCGTTATTTTTGTCTTCGAGCAAGTCTACATCAGCATCTGCACTCAAACCAGATAAAAATAAGTTAAAGTCACTGGTTGTATTCAAACGGAAACGATAATAGTCTACGGAGTCGAAGTCACCTACAAAATCATTCCAAGTTTGATTGGTATTCAAAACCCCAATATCGCGAGCGCTTATCAAGGTGTCATCTGACTGTGGGAATGGGTTGATTTGACTTGCTATTCTCTGAGAGTCAATTAATTCACCAGTTAGTATATCTGTTCCGGAATGGTTTTCGATAACTTCAGTTTGAGATTCTGGGTAAGGAGTAATATTACTGTTGATGTGTGGGGGGAAGTTTATTTCATCTGTAGCAATTTTATCTGTTAAGATATTATTAACAGATAAAATTTCTTCTTCATAACTTTCATAACTATTTAATTGTTTGGGTTCGGGTATGATAGAAATGTTATTCACATCAATAACTGGAAGAAGATTATCGGTAGAATTTTCAGGATAGTTTGAAGGAAACATAGTTTTTTTGGGGTAGATAGTACAAATATTTTTATGTCTATAGCAGGGAATAGGGAATAGGGAATAGGGAATAGGGAATAGGGAATAGGGAATAGGGAATAGGGGAAAAACATTTTCCTGTCTGAGGTTCATCATCAGCAAGTCCTCAGCAACTTGTTACTTTGAGATATAAAAGTCGCCAGGCGTTGCTGAATTGAAGTATGAATGCGCGATTGTTTGGCTCTAATCAAGCCCCCGCGCATCCCCCATCGTTCAAAAGCGAAGCATCCTCTGGCTTCCCATCCTTCAAATGCGCAGCATCCTCTGGCTTTCCCCCTTCCCAAGGGGGACGGGAGGGGGATTTCCAAGGGGGACGGGAGGGGGATTCCAAGGGGGACTTTTAGAGTTTTATTCCCCCCAAAATTGGGGGGTAGGGGGGCTTGCATCATACCCAGAATCAGCAACGCCAGTCGCCATTACTGTATTTGACTTATGAAATAGCTCAAACAGCAGAATATTACTAATCAAGCTTTTTTCTTATTCCTTCTTCTCTCTTTCTTCTTCTATTATATAAAAGGAAACCTCAACCTCTTTCGCATCAACATATATCTGATTGATTAGAGGTTATGCACAAAAAAAACTCGGTTAATTTCAGTAACCGGGTTTCTAATTTTATAGATATTAGTACTTACGCATTACAACGTATTTTAGTCATTGCGATCGACAGGGTTTGCGGAGCATTCAGGGACGGAAAGCAATCTCAAATCCTACTTTTTCCTACCTCATGGGTAAGTCCTGAGAAATAAAAGTCGTCATTACTGCATTTGACTTATGGGCGTTGCTGAATTGAAGTATGAATGTGTGATTGTTTGGTTCTGGTAAGCCCCCTAAATCCCCCAAAATTGGGGGACTTTTAGAGCTTTATTCCCCCCAAAATTGGCTTGCTCGGGGGGCTTGCATCATACCCAGAATCAGCAACGCCGACTTATGAAATAGCTCAAACAGCAGGATATTACCGAATAATTAATAATTAATAATTAATAATTAATAATTAAATAATTCGCGCCTTGAAGCCTCCCCTTTTAAGGTAATTATCCATTATCCATTAATGAATAATCAAGCTTTTTCTTCTTTATTCCCTCCTGACTCCTGACTTCCCCTCCCCTCCACGGTCGGGGTAGGGGTTAGGGGTGGGTTGACTCCTAAGTAATTAAGATTAATACCGTACACTAATTCAACAATGCCTAAAATCCATTTCCCATCAAGATAAATGATGACCAATAGTAAGGATTATTTGCTTCTTTATCCTTTCCAGTAATCATATTTATTTGGGCTTCCCGCAATGCTTCTGTTTTACTTTTTCCTTCTTGTAAAACTGTGTAAAAAGTATTCATTAATTGAGCTGAATCATCATTCACTCGCCACAAGGAGGTAACTATTGCTTCAACTCCAGCATTTTGCATTTGATAACCAAAACCGACTATTTCTTCTCCATTACCTATTTGTCCGCCAATGTTAGTTTCGGAAGCACTTAATACGACTAAATCTACATCCGGTAATGACCAACTTTCCATATCGCGCAGAGTTACCCGATCGCCGTCTCCAAATAATATAAAAGAGTCTTCTGGTTTCCCATTTCCTGTTTCTCCATTTAATAAGACAACGGGGGTGTCTAAATGTACAATATTGTAGTCATTAAAACTACTAATTGTTGTTTCAGAACTAAATTCACTGTTGACAAGTTTACGAGAACCAGGAATTGTTTCTGCTAAATTTTCGACTAATTTGACTGTTGTTGGTGTTAATTCAACTTGGCGAGTTCCTACCTGAACTTGATAATTACCTTCGGTTAAAGCTGCTGCTAATACACGGGGTTGATTCTTAGGTTGAGTCTCAAAATTGGTTAGACTAGCTGCAATTATATTATTCACACCAAAACTTTCTACTAACCATTTTTCTCCGTCATAAAGTGCTGCTAAAGGAAGATAATGTAGTTGATTATCTGGTGCATAAAGAATAGTATTAGCATTTGCTTTAATTAATTCATTTTCTATTGGTTTGATTAACCAATTATAGAGTTTTTCCGCAGAATCTTTGACATCTCCAACCGGAGTCAAAATTGTTTGCCGAAACTCAGCGATCGCCCCTTCAATTTCTTCTGCTTTTACTTCTACGGTTTTGTGTATTGGGTCGCCTTCTGCTTTGATTAATACTAATTCTAATTTATCTGCCAATATTAACGGATAAAATAGCACTGTTCCAGGTAATTTTTGTAATTTTGCTTGCAAATTCTTAAATTCTGGAAAATCTTCTTTTAAATTATTTTTGTCAATCTCCCGTTCTAAAATATCTGTTGTTTCTTCAGTCAGGATTTGTTCTTCAGCAGCTAATAGTTTAACTCCGGTTGCTGTTGCTTCATTCCCCTTAATATTCCCTAGATAATTATCTAATTCTTGAATTTTCAACAAATCTAATACTTGTTGAGCTTCCACAATACGTTCTTGTTGTAATAGTAAACCTGCTAAATTTCGATAAATTTCTTCAGGCTTTTCTAAAAAACTTTTCTGGCTTTCCTGACTCCGCATATCTTCATTCAAATTAACAGCTTGCTTGTAAAAAACCACTGCTAATTCTGGTTTTTCCTGAGTTGCTAATATTGTGCCTAACTGCTCATAAATTTTACCCTCTTTAACGGTTTTTTCACTCTCTTTATATATTGCTAATGCTTGCTCTAAATTTTCTAAAGCTTGGGGATATTGTCTGAGCTGAAATAAAGAATCTCCTATTCCTTGATAAGCCACAGCAACAGCATTTTTATCTTCTTTATCTGGTAAATTATTCAAAGCAAGTTTATGATAATTCAGAGCAATAGAATAATCGCCAGAACTATAATAAGCTTCACCCAAAGCATTCAAATTGGCAGCAATAATCGACTTTTCCCCTACTTCTTTATTCATAGGCAAAGCCTTTAGTAAAACTTGCTTGGCTTTATCATTTTCACCCAAACGGTTATAAACTTTCCCTAAACCAAGAGTTGCTTTACCTTCACCCGCCTTATCTTCTGCTTCCTGATAAAAAGCTAAACTTTGTTCATAAATTGATTGTGCTTTAGCATCTTCTCCTATCTCATAATAAGCATCACCCAAATAATCCAAAGCCTCTAATTGAGCAGTTTTATCTTCCGCAACTTTAGCAGCTTCCAACCCTTTTTCATAAACCTCTAATGCTTGAACATCATCCCCTTGCTTTTCATAAAGTTTCCCCATAAAACCATAAATTCGCCCCACACTTCTTTGGTCGCCAATACTTTCTAACATCGCCACAGCTTGCCGAAAATATTTCAGAGCTTCAGAATCTTCACCCTTTTCCCGATAGACAAAACCTATATTATTTAATAACCGACCAACTCCAGCATTATCATTAATTTCCCTACGCACAGTTAAAGCTTTTTGATATGTTTCCAAAGCTTTGTCATAATTACCCATCCGAAAGTAAACCACTCCCATATTGTTGAGAGTACGTCCTCTATTTCGGCGATCGCCCACTTCTTCACGAATAGTCAGCGCTTGTTCATAAAATTCAAGTGCTTGGTCAAGTTGTCCCTGACTGGCCTTAACTGCAGCAATATTATGCAATGACTCTCCTTCATTAGGACGGTCATTCACTGCTTGAGAAATATCTAAAGCTTCTTGATGTAGATTTAACGCTTGGGAAAATTCCCTCTGTCGTTGATAGGTAAAACCAATAAGGTTCAGAGTTTCCGATATCCCTGGGCGGTCATTTATTTTTCGGCGAATAGTTAAAGCTTGTTGCAAAACATCTAAAGCTTGTGCATATTCCCTTTGGTTAACATAAACATCCCCCATATTATTCAGGGTTTGGGCAATTCCGGCCTGGTCTCCCAGCTCCTTACGAATGGCTAAAACTTTTTCATAGCTTTCGAGTGCCTCATCAAATTTTCCTGTCCGAAATTGTTCCAGACCTGTTCCAAATAACTTATCTGCTTCAGCCTTGGAGGCAGAAGATTCTGGCGAACTTTCTACTTCGGGAGTTTGGGCCAAGACATTCGAGATATTTGTGATGGTCGGTACTGGAAAAAGAATAATAGCGATCGCGCTCAAGTAACTAAGGTAGAGATAGGAATTCTTCACTGTAGGAGTCCTCCTAATTTACGGCAAGTGATAGATTTTGGATAGAACTGTAACTTTAAAGACCATATAATCTGAATCTGGCCATTTAACATTATGGGTCTTACCCTATATTCTCTTAAAAGATATTTTGTACTATTTTGTCTCTCTCAGATTCTAGTTATTAGAAATTTTTGTGTATTAGGGAGTTGATTTCGGATGAGTAGGACTTATACTACTTTTAATCAAAAAATTTCAGTGTAAAATAAGAACCAATAAATTATAGAAATACATGAAATGATAGATTTATTTGCCTTTATATCCTTTTTTTTCAAAAAAATCATTCTGACAGTTGCATTTTTACACTACCAATAAATTTCGCTGGAAAATAGGAAATAATTTTGATTAGTATTAGAATACTGTACTCAAAAATCATCTACAATATTTTCTTATACATTTATATTCTATAGCTTTCAATTTTGATTTCCCTAATTCTTTATTCAATTGGTATTAAAAATGAACAGTAATGAAAATCGGAAAAATAAACTTTTTAATTTGTTGCTCAATGAGCTTCCCGATCAATTTACAGGGAAGTTAGAAGTCAAAGGTTCTCAGAAAAGTTGGATGATCTTCTTTTGTGTTGGTCGTTTGGTTTGGGCTGCTGGTGGCGAACATCCTAACCGCAGGTTTCATCGGATTTGGAATCAATTTTGCCCGAATATTTCTCTGGCTAATATGAAGTTACGAGAACAGAACGATCTTAATTATTATTACTATCATCTGCTCTCTATTTTATATAGAAAAAAAGTCTCAAGTGTCAGGCTACTTAAAACAGTTGTCATTGAGAATATCAAAGAAGTTTTGTTTGATATTTTACTACAGCAATCACAAGAGCTATTAGCTTATAATCTATCTCCAAAAGGATTGGAAAAATCCTTAATTTTAATGTCTGCAATTATTCCTCCTGAAGCTATAATTCCTACTCTTCATAAATCATTTTCAGCATGGCAGCAGTCTAATTTAACTGAATATTCTCCTAATTTAGTTCCTGAGATTATCAAACAAAAATTGTTACAACAAATAGCTAAACCTAACTATTATAAAGCAATCACAAAATTAGTCGATGGTCAAAGAACTCTCCGAGAAATAGCTATTTTGATGCATAAAGATTTGCGTCAATTAACTTTATTTTTAATGCCTTATGTGCGTAATGAATTAATTATTCTTAAATCAGTTCCAGATAAAGAACGTATTGAAGGAAGTCCAGGATTACAGCCCGATATTAATCAAAAGAAAGCTCCAACTAAAGTCCGAAAATTAATTGTTTGTGTCGATGATAGTAAACAAATTTGTTATATGTTAGAGAGAATTCTTAAGAGTGCAGATTATAGATTTATCGGAGTTCAAGATTCTATTAAAGCATTACCAATAATTATTGAAAATAAGCCCGATCTAATTTTTTTAGACTTAATGATGCCAATTGCCAATGGTTATGAAATTTGCACTCAATTGCGAAGAGTACCCATTTTTGAGAATACACCTATAATTATCATCACCGGAAATGATGGAGTAGTCGATAGGGTTCGTGCTAAAATGGTAGGAGCCACAGGATATATAACCAAGCCTCTTGAACCGAAAAAAATATTGGCAGTAGTAAAACGATATTTACACAATTATCCTCCTAAGTCACCAGAAAAACCAGACCAAACAAGCTTATAAGTTATTTGCAATTGTTTAGCTAGAACAAAATTTAACCCTCATAATAGTATTAATCTAAAACTGACTTTGAGGCTAATCTCACTTGATAATCAGCTTTTGGTAGCAACGAACGAAGGAATAGAAGTTTCAGTTTAGCCAAAACTAATATTATTTTAATTCACCACTACATTTACAAAACTTTTAGTATTTTATTGTTATAAAGTTAAAAATATCTTAAATACCAGTATCGAAAAATTATACGTAAGTATACTATGTTTTATAAGAAAAAATATCCGTTACAAATATTACTATTTTAGACAACTTATGTTATCCACTGCAAATATTAATAATCCGAGTCTCACTAATCAACTGAGCGCTATTAGTAGCAAGCAATTTACAGGTAGTTTGAATGTAGTAGCTAGCTCCATAGATAAGTGGAGTCTTTACTTTTTTAGAGGTCGTATAGTTTGGGGTGATAGTGGACAATATTCTCGAAGACAATTACGACAACATATCATACGTTACCAAATTAAAATTAATCCGATAAATTTAGACTGCTTCCAAATTAATAATAATCATAATTGCTGGATTTATCAATTATTGTGTAGCTTACTGCAAGAACAACAAATTACGAGAGAACAGTTTGACAAGATTGTTAAATCAATAATTTTAGAAGTATTATTTGATATATTACAACAGGAAAATCAGAGACAAATAAGTTATAAAATTGAACCAAATATTGAGCAAAATATCCTGAATTGGCCAAGAGCTTTAATTGATACGAAAAGCATTCTTAAAAAAGCAGTAAAAAATTGGCGTAATTGGAGTAATTCAGGGTTAAAAAATTTATCTCCTAACTTTGGGATAGTTTTATCTCAACCAGAACAATTCCAAAAACAAATATCACCCACTCTCTATACTAAATTAGGAAAATTAATCAACAGTAAACGTAGTTTAAGAGATATCGCGAGTAAAATAAAATCAGACCAGTTTCGTCTAGCCAAATTTCTCTTGCCTCATATTCAAAAAGGATTAATTAAGCTAACAAAACTACCAGATATTCCCGTAATGTTTCCCCACTTACAAAAAACCAATCTACAGTTATATAAACAAACAGAACTTCACCAAGAGAAAAGAAGTCAACCTTTAATTGCCTGTATAGATGATAGTCTAATAGTTTGCCATCAAATGAAACAAATTGTGACTGCTAATAGTTTTGATTTTGTCGGAATTAACAGCTCACTCAAAGCAATAATAACCTTGATAGAAAGAAAACCCGATCTGATTTTTTTAGACTTAATCATGCCCATAGCAAATGGTTATGAAATTTGTGCCCAGATTCGTCGTATTTCAACATTAAAAGAAACACCAGTAATAATTTTAACAAGCAGTAATCGATTAATAGATAGAGTTCGAGCAACAATGGTAGGATGTTCAGATTATCTCGTTAAACCAATTAGAGAAAAACAAGTTCTAGAAATAGTTAATAAATATGTAACTTCTAGTTCTTACTTACCTCAAAAACCTATGTCTGACACCCTAGCTCTACAGTTTTCTTAATAACAAAACAATATGAGAAGTCAGTCCTCAGGAGTCAGAAGTCGTATGGGAATGACTTTAATACCATTTTTTAGAGCGTAATTTATCTTTTTTCTCAAATAGACATCTCCTGTAAAATATTTTTATGGCTCTTACTATTCGTAACATTCTTTTTTCAAATTGGTATAAGACAACTTCAACAATTAATAATTAGGGTTTGCGCTTCACTAGTCTTATGGGTAAGGGTAGGAGACAGGAGACAGGAGACAACCCACCCCTCGCCCCTCCCCCTCCCAACCCACCCCTCGCCCCTCCCCCTCCCAGGAGGGGAGGGGGAGACAGGATAAATGGGAATTATAGAGGAGGTAGGAGGAAGAATAATCAAGGGATTATTCTGCACAACTCTTACTTAAAATGCGCTCTTTTTTGAACCATTACGACCATTAAGCTTGGACTTTTTTTAACTAAAAAATGCGCTCAACCTTTATATGTCAATGCTTTTAGATTTAATCAGCAAACCCTAATTAATAATTAATAATAATTAATTATTAATTATTAATTATTAATTATTAATTAACAATTACCTCTGCTTGAAAAGAAGAGGATTGATGCGGTAGGGAAAATTTTTTCTCTCCTTTATCGGTAAGATTCTTCCTTCTTCCTTCTTCCTTCTTCCTTCTTCCTTCTTCCTTCTGCTGTATACTCAAAAATCATCAATTTAATCTATAATCTGATGCTACGAGAATTTATCGTATATGCTTGCCCAGTAGGTGAACTAAATAATCAACTAGAAGAATATTTCACCACTACTCGTGCAGAATGTAGTGAAAATGCTGCACATAAATATATGCCCCACTGTACCTTAACAGGTTTTTTTCACGACCAATTAACCGCAGTTCCAATATATATTCAAGCTTTAGATACTGCCTTAAAAAATGCTCGTCATAACAGCCCATCCCCACCTATAGTTGTTGTAAATATGGAATTAAAAACAGACTTTCATTATCTCCAATTAAAATCAATTTGGCTAGAAAAATTAATTGCTAACTTTGCTAATCTTGCTAATTCAACAACTCGTACCGATGAATTACGCCTCAAAAATAATTTACATCTCAGTTTAGCCTACAAATTTCCATCAGAACAACAACAAACACTAGCAAAAATAGCAAAAAAAATTATCAATTCCCAAGCAGAGGTATTATGGGAATTACGATTTTATGAACGTTACCCCAATAACTCTTGGACTTGTCATCAATCTTGGAAACTCTAGTCAAAAAAGCAAGGAGTAGGGGAGTAGGGAGCAGGGGAGAAGGGAGAAAGAATCATAGTAGATAGGAAAAACTACTTAAGTTGTCAAAATAAATGCACTTTTCTATACATTTTTTCTCCCGAAAAAGTCGATTCAATACTTATGTATAATTCGTCTATTTTGTCAAGCTTTATGTTAAGAAAGATGTGGGTAGATCATAACCATTTTAGGGAAAGGTAATTATCCATTATCCATTATCCATTATCCATTAATGAAAAATATCTCCAACCTTTGGCAAAAAATTCCCGGACAAATTTACTTATTATTAGCAATCATTATTTTCGGTGCTTCTAACGCAATTACAAAACAATTAACAGAAATTGGTGCCGAAAAATTCCCTGGAGAAAACCCCATTTCATTTTGTAATGTTTTATTTGTAGGAAATATCTGCGCCCTATTAATTTTAATTATTATCTATAGAAAACAGCTAAATCTACGCTACTTTCAACAATTTTCAAGTCAAGATTGGGCAAGTATGTTAGCCGTTGCATTCCTAGCTGGTGCTCTATCTCCTGCTGCCTCATTTGAAGCACTTTCTCGCACAATGGTTAACAATGTAATATTAATCGGACGTATTGAACCTCCCTTAACTTTAGCCCTAGCTATTTTTTTGCTAGGAGAAAAAGTTAATCGGTGGAAAATTACTGGAGCAATTATTTCATTTGCCGGAGTTATTTTAATTATAGTTTTGCAAAGTCTTGGGCAAAACTCAGTTGATTCTACAAATATGATATCTATCAATTCAGGAGAAATTTTAGCAGCAATTGGAGCAGTCGCTGCGGCAATTTCTAATACTATTAGCAAAGCGCGTCTTCATCGAATTCCCGTAGGATTTTTTAATATTATTCGTAATGGTTTTGGAGGTTTTATCTTCTTTCTTGCCGCCATATATTTTTATGGAAGTGGTCATTTCATGGAACTATTATCGCCTTTTTTATGGCAATGGATGTTAGTTTATAGTGCTGTTATTGTAGTAATAGGTCAGATCCTGTGGTTAAAAGGATTAAGTAAAACCAGCAGTTCTGATGCTTCTATTGCCAGTGCATTTAATCCCATTGCTGGAGTCATAGCAGCCTATTTAATTTTAGGAGAAAAACCCATTGCTGCTCACTATATCGGGGGAGCTATTATTTTAGTTGGAATGATATTGAGCCAAGTCGGGAATAGAAACGAAACTGCTATTAATCAACTTGCTCAAAAGGTTCATCCTCAGCAAAGAGAAACAGGCTTAGGATTTAAAGGTTTTTAACTACTATAGCAATCAGAAATAATTCATACAGCGGTTTTCATCTCGGACGTTGCTGATGCGTGGGAATAATTTGTATTTTTTGACAGTTGCTAAACTATTGATATCATGTCCGGTAACATCGGTATTGTATAGAGAAGGTAAGGAAGACCGAAGTTGGAAGAAGGAAGAAGCTTTAAGAGAAGGAAAAACCTTATATGGCACTAGATATTTCCCCAACTTTATACACGCTCCGATACCAACAGACATGATATGAATGACAAATATTTGAGATTCTTCATATCATGTCCGGTAACATCGGTATTGTATAGCAAAGGTAGGCAACAGCTCCGGAAAGCAACAGGTAGGAAGGCTTAAGAGCAAGAAAAAAACTTAAATTTCCAGATATTCACCCTTGGATTTACACAAACGATACCAACGGACATGATATCAGAGGGGACAAACAAGGCAAAAGAAAAAAAAGAGAAAACTTGGTGGCAGGAAGAAGAAAAAGAGCGTGAATAGCCAGCGTGTTGAGCCATCAGAGTCTTCTGTTTATTATTAAGTTTCAGCTTTGTTAATCATGGATTTCATCTATGAATGAGTCTCCAGATTTAAATGATATAGAACATGACTTTGGTGCATTAAAGAACATAAAGAATGTACGAAGGAAAAGATAAATCCATTGATGATATCATTCGAGATTATTGTAAATCTTAGTGTCCCAGTCTTATTCAGAATGACTATAATTTTTTGATAGTGGTGCATTCTTGTGGCAGATGCAAAACTCAATTACTAATAGTTTAGCTAGTAATTCTATTAATCATTATTACCAACGATACACCACTACCACTTAATTACTAGAAGTTAGCCAATGGGAACTAAATCGACTTCATCTGCACCATCAGTTTCACCTTGACCAGATGTAATTTGTTCTCCATTAACTTCAACAGCTAAATTTGTACCGTCTAAGTTAACATTATAGTCAGTAGCATCAGCAGTATATCCTACACTAGCAACCATTTGCCTACCTGCATCAGTGTATTGGAAACCCATCAATTGATTTTTTTCTTTCTCATTATCGTAAGACCATATTACCATATATTGTTGGTCTTGATATTCAAATACTTTAGGTGGACGAGTAGGAACATAACGACCAGGAGCGCCAAAACTAGCGTCGAGGAAAGGTTGTACTGACTCAGGTTCCACAGTGGCAAAAGCAATATCATCAGCTTCTAGCTCTACTTCTGCGTCTTCAGTTATTTCTGGATCGGGTTCTTCTTGATCGCGGTTCTGGAAATAATCTACAGCTTTTTTTACACCATACCCAGTAGCTGCTACACCAGCAACACCAGCGACTATTTTAGCAATATTACCAAAGTTCATTTTGTTCTCCTAAATTATGATTTTGGATTAATTAAATTTGACATTATGTGCTACCAACCTATATATGGAAAAATATCCAGGAAATGTTCATCCTTATATCCCAATCTGCTAGTAACCCAACCAACTTGATACTAGCAGAATTTGTTTCTCACGAACAATTACTAAGTTATACAGTATATGTTTATAGCATTACGCAAATAGGTTAGAGCAATTATAAACACTCAAACTCAGTCAGGGATTACTTCTGACTTCTGACTTCTGACTTCTGACTTGCGCGTAGCGCCATATCATTCTATCCACACTTGACAGCGGTTTTCCTACACGGTAGACCACAGTAGGGACATTCCATGGAACGTCCCTACAAGGTTTGATGTGTGAGGATGTGGTTCATCAAGAGTGAAAAGTGCTGTAATATTAAATCTCCCCATCTCCCCCTCCTGGGAACGGCGGGGGTGGGTCCATCCCCCCATCCCCCTATCATATTGAATAGTTATTGTATAGTTGGCAGTAGAGGAGTGGGGGAGTGGGGGAGATTAAAGGTTTGAAGTAATTTAAGAAATTATCAACATAACTATATAACCGGATTCTATATCACTAGATCAGGACTTACGCACGGACCCTAAATAGATTGAGGACGCCATTGGGAGCTTGGCGGAACGCCAATGCAATTCGCCCCTACAGATGGCGTTTTCAAGGGAGTTGCATTGGTAAGTCCTGTATATAAACCAAAAAGGGAGAGGCTAATTCTATAGCTCCCCCTCAGCGATCGAAAATGAATTGATGATTAACTTACTATTATAGCATAACTGCTGAATTTTGATGAATGCACACCAATATTAGTAAGTTTCAACGTGCCAACGATGCTCTTTTTTCAACTGCTTCTGATACTCGCTCCAATCAACATCGAACTTACCAGTCACAGCAGACATTCCCTCATCAATGCCACCTTCCATACCTTTGAGACCGCAGATGTAAGTGTGAGTATTTGGCTTTTGGATGTGGTCCCACAACTCATCAGCGTTTTCTTGAATTCTGTGCTGAATATACATTTTGCCGCCATCTTTATTCTTTTGTTCGCGACTAATAGCATAAGTTACGCGGAAATTATCAGGGAACTGACGTTGTAGTTCTTCAAGCTCTTCTTTGTAGAGAATATTGGGAGTGTAAGCACAACCAAAGAATAACCAGGCCAAACCTTTAAACTGATAATCAGGGTTTTGTTCTCTTTCCTTAAACATCCGCCAGATAAAAGCACGGAAAGGAGCAATTCCTGTACCTGTTGCGATCATAATAATAGTTGCGTCTTCATCATCAGGCAATAACATTTCCTTACCTACAGGCCCAGTGATGGCCACATCTGCACCTTCTTCCATACCACATAGGTAAGAAGAACATACACCATAGATTCTTTCGCCTGTTTCTGGGTGATTGTATTCTAGACGGCGTACACACAGAGACACTGTTTGATCGTCAAGATTATCGCCGTGACGAGTAGAAGCGATGGAATAAAGCCTTAACTTGTGAGGTTTACCCTTAGCATCTGTTCCTGGTGGAATAATACCAATACTTTGACCTTCTAGATAGTGTAAGTCACTACCAGAAAGGTCAAATACTAAGTGACGAACAGTACCTTCACCACCCTCACGCACTAATTCAGTGCTGGAAAGACATTTGCCGACGAATGGATTTTTGGGGCGATAGGTGTTTACCGGAACATCCTTATGTGACTTAGGTTTAGCTTGAGTCATGGGTTTAGTTGTTTCTCCTGTAGTTGTTTGACTGTTAATTTGAGAGTCTTCACTCGCAGCTTTAATGCTGATAATTTTGCCTCCCATCCGTGTAATCCTTTGCATTTCTTGGTTCATGCGGGCATAAGGTACAGTGATATAAACAGTTCCACTGCGACGGATGGGGCTATTTGTTTTGTCAGTAATTTTACTCTGACGTAAACCTTCGACTTCGTATACAAAAGTACGACTACCGTATTCTGTATTGGTTTTTACACCCAATGCAGTTTGAGTTTTCATTAGTTGATTTCTCCATTTAGATAAAGTATATTGCCAAGAGATGATGAGTCTTTTTATTTAAGTGTTTTTTAAGATACTCTGGTCTAATGGCCAGTAGGTTTTAAGTCTATATTTCAGAGGTTTAGTGCTGAAAATCTTGTTTTCCTTATGGCATCTTGTTTATTCACTAATTCATTCTATGATTAGGAAGCAACCTAAAAGTAGAACTACAATTAGGATGAGTAAAACTAATATTTTTTTCAGTTGTTTACTCTGATGTAGCTTCTCAAGCTTCAACAAAAAGAGGCAGTATTGTATTCTGTATTGTTTTTTACATTATGACTAAGTGTTGTTTGAATTGTCATTATTGACCGATCTTTGATTCTGGAACAAATACACTTTTCACCCACAAAAATGTCACTTTTATTACAGCTTGAGTCTATATATTAAGATGCTTTTAAGTATATGGCCAATACAGAAACATCTTTTTTCACTCTTTATTTATGTCTAAGACATTGTTAATTCTTGGCATTAATCAATTCTGACTATTTTACATATAAAATGCAGAGTGGTCTTAAATTCTTTTAAGTTCTATAGCTAATTATCAAATCAGTAGTCAGTAGTCAGTATTCATCAGCCAGTAGTCAATAAAATCGAGAATGATGTCTATGGAGATTTTCAACCCAAGATAAATTTTCGCTTTCTGTATTTACCCCTTGTGATATGAGGTAAAAATGCTTTCAGTTTTGCAAGTTCCTCGATATAGCACTTGACTTGTATAAGCATAACTTTTGTCTATCATGCTCATTACTTTACAAGGTAAAAATAGAAAACTAATCAACACAATTTTTTTTGAACAATGGAAATAGTCTCCTCAAGGTAAAAGCTACAGTTCGAGAGTGGACTAAGTTGGTAAATTTTCCTGTTTGTGATTTTTTCTGTCTATCGGAGTCGCTATTCAACTTGGCCTTGTATTCCTCGAACTTGGCCTGAATCTCTAAGCCAACTTGAGAAATTAATCTTTTCTTCCCAACAGATGTCCTACTCCAGTTATAAAGCTCTGACTTTACTCCAGATTAAATCCCTTATTAGCCACCAAGAAAATATTTTAATCTTGTAGGGCCATTGAGTTGTTTAGGCGATCGCCTAAATCATTGGTGGCCAATAACCTCTAGCCAGAGATTGTTTTGAACTTTCTAGGGAATTGAGTTGTTTAGGCGATCGCCTAAATCATTGGCGACCAATAATCTCTAGCCAGAGATTGTTTCAAACTTTCTAGGGAATTCATACATGGTAATTGATATTATATCATGTCCGGATAATTAGTGATAAAAAATCTTCTTCCTTCTTCCTTCTGCTAAGGCATCTCCCAAATTTTGATAGTTTTGTCATCGCTACCACTAACAATAGTCTTTCCATCGGGACTGATCGCGACAGAATAAACATCATCACTATGACCAGTCAGGGTGGCCTTGAGAGTTTCCGTCTTGAAATCCCAAATTTTGATAGTTCTATCATCACTAGCACTAACAATAGTCTGTCCGTCAGGGGTGAAGGTGACGGAGTTAACATCGTCTTTATGACCAATGAGGGTAGCTATGAGAGTCCCTGTAGCTAAATCCCAGATTTTGATAGTTTTGTCGCTACTACCACTAACAACTCTCTTCCCGTTGGAACTGATAGCAACAGATAAAATCCGAGCACTATGACCAGTAAAAGTGCCTTTGATAGCTCCTGTGGCTAAGTCCCAAACTTTGATGGTTTTGTCATCACTGCCACTAACAATAGTCTTACCGTCGGGACTGATGGCAAGAGACAAAATCCTAGCGTCATGACCAGTCAAAGTAGCTTTGAGAGTTCCTGTAGCTAAATCCCAGACTTTGATAGTCTTGTCAAGGCTAGCACTAATAACTGTCTTGCCGTCAGGACTGAAAGCGACAGAAACAACTGGGTCGGTATGACCAGTAAAGGTAGCTTTGAGAGTTCCTGTGGCTACATCCCAGACTTTTATACTGTTGTCATAATCACCACTAATAACAGTTTTTCCTTCGGGACTAATAGCTACAGAATCAACAGAGTCACTATCTGTTAGGATAACTTTAAGGCTGCCCGTTGTCAAATCCCAGACTTTGATAGTTCTGTCTTTGCTACCACTAACAATAGTCTGCCCATCTGAGCTGATAGCAATGCAGTCATCAGGACATATTCCCTCTGAATGACCAGTTATGGTTTTAAATTCAGCAAGAGGTGAAGGCGAGGCAGTGGAAGAAAGTTGAAGATGTATGTCTGGTTTTTTCGGAATATTATAAACAATTGTAGAAGTAAAAATAGCACCTAAAGCAATACCTAAACCTATTTTTACCCAAGTTTTATTAGGAGTTGGTAAAGGTTCTGGCATTAATGATGGTAAAGCAGAAGTAACAGGAATAGTTGACTGATTATTCTGTATTAAAACTGTTTCTTTCTGTGATGTCGAATACTGTAACGGATAGTTAACATCATTATTACCAATATTGCTTAATTCGCCGATCGCTTGTTCTACATTTTGATAGCGATCTTTCCAATAATCAGACACCATTTTATCGATAACTCGAACCAAAGTTTCACTAACATTAACTTGGTTTTTCCAGATAATTTCACCAGTGGAGTTGTCTTCTCGTAAATTACTAACCGGAATTCCAGTTAATGCTTCAATACCCATAATTCCCACAGCATAAATATCACTACAAAACTTAGGTTTTCCTGCCGCCTGTTCGCTGGGCATATATCCCAGAGTCCCCACTGCTACTGTTGCAGTTGTATGACCTGTACTTGTTACTGTTAATTCATTAATTTCTTTGACAGCACCAAAATCTATTAATACAATTTTTCCATCAGATTTTCTCCTCATAATATTCTGAGGTTTTAAGTCACGATGAATTACATTTTGTTGATGTACATACTTTAAAACTTCTAAAATTTCAATGAATAGTTGAACGATCTTATTTTCACCAATTTTTTTCCCAGAATAAATCTCTTTTGTTAAATCATCTCCTTCAATCAATTCTTGAACCAGATAAAATTGTCCACCCTCTTCAAAATATGCAAATAAGGTAGGAATTTGATTGTTTTCTCCTAGACGTTGTAATGTTTTGGCCTCTTTTTCAAATAAAATTTTAGCAACTTGAAAAACTTGTGGTCTCGCGTCAGATGGAGCCAATTGTTTAACAACACATTGAGAATGATTGGGAAGGTCTAAATCTACTGCTAAATAAGTATTTCCAAAACCACCCTTGCCTAATTCTGATATGATTTTATAGCGATTTTTAAGTATTTTTTCAGCCATTGTTTTTTTGAGAAAGTTTTTTATTATTAATTATCCGGGCATATTATACCAATTTTAAAAATAATGTTACGAATAATAAGGGTGATAAAAAGACTTTTTAATAGATGTATATTTGATTAAAAATATGATTTATTTGCTAATAAATGGCAGATCATACATTCATTATGACTCCTGACTCCTGATCCCTGATTGTCAAAAAACACCCTAGCTATTTGTAGTAAAAATTTATGAAATTGGTATTACTTACTAATTTTAACATTAAAAAAAGCTTCCTGGAATTGACTTCGGTGCATGTTATATCAAATCCGTTTTATTGAACATAAAAAAATTCTCCAATCGTATAACTACGCTCATCTTTGTAATTCTCTCTCCTCCTGATATAGAATCCGGTTATATAATATATGTTTATAATTTCTTAAATTACTTCAATATTTAATCTCCCCTACTCCCCTACTCCCCTACTCCCAACCCCCAAATATATGATCAGTCTTCAACCGGATTTGATATGAATCCTGACTTGGTCGTTCCCCTCCACGGTCGCAGGGCTAATTCATTGCCTGGGGAGAATATTAATATGAAGTACATTTAATTGTGCAAATATACAAATATCTCCATCTCCCATCTCCCCATATCCCCCAAATTCCCCTCCTGGGAGGGGGAGGGGCGAGGGGTGGGTCCCCATCTCCCCATCAATTTTTCGCTCGCGTGACAATAAATAGACCCTGCTCCACCGGAGGGGCCCGCTGGTGGGTTGACTCCTCCTGACTTAACCATTCTATGGCTGTTTAACTGGATTTGATATTGCATCAATATTCTACCTACTAAGGCGCCGACCAAACTTTAATAGTTTTGTCATCGCTACCACTAACAATAGTTTGTCCGTCGGAACTGATGGCAATAGAAGTCACTACCCATGTATGACCAGTGAGAGTATTTTTGAGACTACCCGTTGCTAAATCCCAAATTTTGATAGTTGTGTCCTCGCTACCACTAACAATAGTCTGGTCATCGGGACTAATAGCTACAGACCAAACTTCGTTGCTATGAGCAGTGAGAGTATTTTTGAGACTGCCCATTGCCAAATCCCAGATTTTGATAGTCCCGTCCGCACTACCACTGACAACAGTCTGTCCATCGGGACTGATAGCTATAGAAAAAACGCGATCGCTATGACCATCGAGAGTACTGATAAGACTACCCGTTACCAAATCCCAGATTTTGATACTGCCATCACCACCACCACTGACAATAATCTGTTTCTCAGAGCTGATGGCGACAGAATAAACTGCTTTGCTATGACCTGTGAGAGTAGTTTTCCGGCTTTCTGTAGCCAAATCCCAAATTTTGATAGTGCCATCAGCGCTACCACTAATAACAGTTTGTCCGTCGCGACTGATGGCAATAGAATAAACTGCTTTGCTATGAGCAGTGAGAGTATTTTTGAGACTACCATTTACCAAATCCCAGATGTTGATAGTTCCGTCAGCACCACCACTAATAACAGTCTGTCCATCAGGGGTAATAGCGACAGCAAAAATCTTATCACTCTGAGCAGCAAGGGTTGCTTGGAGACTACCATTTACCCAATCCCAAATTTTGATAGTTTTGTCCCAGCTACCGCTAACAACAGTCCGTCCGTCGGGACTAATGGCAACGGTACGAATCCAGTTGTTATGACCGCTGAGGGTACGAACTTCAGAAATATTAGTGGCGTCGGAAATGAGGTTGGGAGTTGAAGTTTTAACTGATGCTCCTTGATTTTGACTATTTCTAGTAGGTGAGGATGAGGATGTTTCCTGTTCACTATGAATATTATTAATAATAATAGAAGCAATAATAATACTGAAGGCAATACCAATACCTACACCTATTTTGACTAAATTTTTAGCAGAAGTTGATGAGGAGGAAGTGGGAGAAACAGTATTTTTTGGCTGAGTATTATGCTGATTACTATTTATTACAACTGTATGTTGCTGTGATATTTCTTGTGGCGATTGGTAATTGAGATTATTATTAATATCAGATAATTCAACTATCACTTCATCAATACTTTGATAACGATTTTTCCAATAATCTGACACCATTTTATCTAGAATTAAAACTAATTTATCGCTAACATTAACATGATGTTTCCAGACAATTTCACCTGTTGACTGGTCTTTAACTAATCTATTTGCTTGTATTCCAGTTAATGCTTCAATACCCATCATTCCCACAGCATAAATATCACTACAAAATCTAGGCTGACCTGCTGCTTGTTCGCTAGGCATATATCCAGGAGTTCCTACTGCTATTGTCATAGTTGTATGACCCCCAGTTGTAATTGCTAATCCCTTAATTTCTTTGACTGCCCCAAAATCGATTAACACAATTTTTTCATCAGATTTTCTCCGCATAATATTTTGCAGTTTTAAGTCACGATGAATCACATTTTGCTGGTGTACATACTTTAAAACTTCCAAGATTTCTGTTAATAGTTGAATAGTCTGATTTTCACTAAAACTTTTCCCTGGATAAATTTCCTTTGTTAAATCATTTCCTTCTATGAATTCTTGAACTAAATAAAATTGTCCACCCTCTTCAAAGTAGGCAAATAATCTGGGAATTTGATTGTGTTCCCCGAGACGTTGTAATGTTATTGCTTCTTTTTCAAATAAAGTTTTAGCAACTTGAAAAACTTGTGGTCGTGGGTCAGATGGGGCTAGTTGTTTTACCACACATTGAGGATGATTGGGAAGGTCTAAATCTAGTGCTAAATAAGTAGTACCGAAACCACCTTTGCCTAACTCTGAGATAATTTTATAGCGATGTCTAAGTATTTTGCTAGTCATTATTTTTTTTGAGGAATTTATAGCTTTTTTTAGGAGTCAGGAGTTAGAAAATAGTTAGAGTAGTTGTAAGCATTCAGCGGTCAGCTATCAGCTATCAGCTTAATTATCTTTAACGCAAGTTAGTCGTTATTGTACTTCAATTTTATGGGTTAAAAATGTAGTCCAAGTCAAACAAATGCTTGCTTAATTATATCTATGGAAAAAAAATTAATTAAATCAATTCAATATATTAAATCAACAATTTCATCTCTTTATTTCCTATTCCCTGAATTCTGCAATAAGTCTATTCATTAAAAAGCTGAGAGCTGTTTGCGGAGCATTCCGTAGGAAACGCTAATAGCTGAATGCTTACGAGTAGTTTAATCTTTTAAATATTATACCTCTCTGGAAAAGAGGGAGTAGGGACGTTGCATGCAACGTCCCTACAGATTAGGAAGTAGAGGGAAATAATTGATGACTTATGCACAATAATTGATTTTATTTTTGATTATCGGAGATATCTATTGTCAAGGCGATTTATTAATCAAAGTAATCTTTTGGCTATAATCTTTATGGGTCAATTTAATCTTTGAGCTTTTTTGCTAGGCAATATAGCTACTCTAGGCTGCACCAATATAATCTTGGACACTTACAGCAGATTCCACTTTTGTGAGGTATATTACATCGCGGGCAAGATGCCCGCACTACAAAAATTAACAATTAAATCTTTGTACTTCTTATGCGATGAATCTGCTGTAATTTTATAGTTAGTAATTGGGATTTACTCATAATTGCTTTCTTGAAAAAACGATTACTTTAAATTATAGTATAGTAATAGTCAAATTTAACTAATTTATTAAACGTAAGCATTCAGCTTACTAAACAAATAAATATATGGTAACTAATATTAATATTGACGAAAAACTCCTTGAGGAAGCCCTAGTTTTGAGCGACTATTCCACAGGAAATCTATTGATAGAAGCAGCTTTGCGTGAATATATTCAACGTCGTCAACAATTGAAAGTATTAGAATTATTTGGTACTATCGACTATGAAGAAAATTATGATTATAAGCAACAAAGACAAAAAATATGAGCATGATATCTTTTCAGGAAATTATAGATTCTATTGAAAAACTTTCTATTGATGGGCAAGATTATTTGTTTGAGCTAATCAAAAAAAGAAGAATTGAAAATCGACGTTTGGAAATTGCTAATAATGCTCAAGCTACTTTAGAATGTTTCAAACAAGGAACAGCAAAAACAGGAAGTGTTGATGATTTGATTGCCGATTTATTAGATGAGCGATTTTGTAGGTTGGGTTGAGGAACGTTAGCGGAGCTTATCCGTTAGGATAAACCCAACACAGACTGACAACAAATTTCTGGTTTATGAAATACAGTATCATTATCTTTTCAAATAGTTTTTGAACTGTTGAATAAAGGATTCATTCTTGTTTGTCGGATGTACTGGAATTAGTGAGCTTTATAGGAAATAGGCTGTATAATTGTTGGGTTCGCTTCGCTTAACCCAACCTACTGTAACTATAGTATTTTTACCAAATCAATTAATTTTAATTAAACAAAACCTTGCCCTTAAAAGGGGTGTTTAAACAAAATTTATTGATTGTTGCATTGAGCTAACCTATCCATCAGAAAAGCATACTTAGCAGTTGCTGAAGATGTTCTTTTACGATGGGGAGCGGGAAGATGACCTTTTGGTGAATTTAAACTAAAGACTAGCTCATCATATTCTAACCACCTCCCGTTTTTGTACCATCCAACAGCTCTGCCAAAACGTTCATAAAATTCCTGTTGAAAACTTCCTAGCTTATTTCCTGTTTCCAAATAGATTGGTTTTTGTACACTAAAACCAAAATTTGCGTTAGAATATACCATCTAAAGTCTGTCTATTTTTTTGAAGTCTGAACAAGGAAAGTTATATATTGAATTACGTTCTAACCATCCTTCTGATTTTCGGTTTGCAACTTGAAGCATTATATTTTCTGTTTCCTGATCTGCTTCTTTCCACTTTTGTTCTCCAAGCAGCTTTTCTAGATTAAAATAGTTTGCGTGTAATTTGTTGGAAGTAGGTGTTCCTGAAAAAGGTTCTTTTTGCATACGCATAATATTAGAAATAACTACCGAAGCAAGAACAAAACTGTAAGTAACACCAATTCCTAAGACTATTTTAACCCAACTGCGGCAGGAAGGTAAAGGTGGGGTAAATGGTGGTAAAGCAGTTATTACTTCATCAACAGTTTTATAACGATTTCTCCAATCATACAACACCATTTTATCCAGAACACGAGCAAATTTTTCACTCACATTAACTTGATTTTTCCAGATAATTTCACCTGTTGAACGATCTGTAGGAAATTGATTTACATGAACTCCAGTTAATGCTTCAATAGCCATAATTCCCACAGCATAAATATCACTGCAAAACTTAGGTTGACCTGCTGCTTGTTCCATAGGCATATATCCAGGAGTTCCTACTGCTATTGTTATAGTTGTTTGACCTCCTCTAATAACAGTTAATCCTTTAATTTCTTTCACTGCCCCAAAGTCAATTAAAACTATTTTTCCATCAGATTTTCTCCGCATAATATTCTGAGGTTTCAAGTCACGATGAATTACATTTTGCTGATGCACATACTTTAAAACTGACAAAATTTCAGTTAATAATTGAACAGTTTGATTTTCTGTAAATCTACTCCGAGAATAAATCTCTTTTGTTAAGTCATATCCCTCAATAAATTCTTGAACTAAATAAAATTGCCCACCCTCTTCAAAGTAGGCAAATAACTGAGGAATTTGCTCGTGTTTTCCCAGACGATGTAATATTTTTGCTTCCTTATCAAATAAATTTTTAGCAACTTGAAAAACTTGGGGACGTGGGTCTGAAGGAGTTAGTTGTTTAACCACACATTGAGGATGATTAGGAAGGTCTAAATCTACTGCTAAATAAGTAGTTCCGAAACCACCCTTTCCTAACTCAGAGATAATTTTATAACGATGCCTAAGTATCATGTTAGTAATTATTTATTTGAGAAAATTATAGCTTTTTTTTAGGAGTTAGGAATTAGAAAATAGTTAGAGTAGTTTAATCTTTTACAGCATATTTCGGGCAAATGAGGTACAGGGTAAATGATGAAAATATTGTAGTGCGGGTATCTTGCCCACGATGGGTGTACCTCATAACAACAGAAAGCGCTGTAAATATTTTCAAGCTTACAACAAATACATACAATAGGGTATATAATTGTTGGGTTGCGCTTCGCTTAACCCAACCTACTAGCCACTTTTTTTAGGAGTCAGGAAGAGGTTTAAAGTCATACCTATTCCCAATCTTCAAAACTTTCACTAATTGAATATCACCATCATAGTCACCAGTGTCTGAAAATTTAACTGCTTTGAACGCTCCAGGTGTAGAAAACCCTGATGATAACTCCTCCCGAACACCTTCACGAGTTGGTTGAATTTGCTTTTCAATTGCTTTCCCCAGAGCTTGAGTTGCATCATACGCAGTAATTGTTCGCCAATTCACACTTGAAGTTCCCCAAAGTTTTTGAGAGCGTTTGGGAAAATCTGAACCTGTTTCATTTGCTTCAATATCCCATGCTATAGCTACAACCATTTTTACAGCACTATCTCGACCTTTCTCAAGAGTCTTTGCAGAGTAAACAGCATCCCCACCTAATACTGGTAAATTTCCTTGATTAACCTGAACGATTTCCAGAGCTTGATCTAAATAACCTGAGCTGGGAGCTAACATCAACACATTTGCTGAATCTTTTGCCCTATTCAGAACTGCAGTTGCTTTCTCACGCCAATCTTCAGGATTTTTTGACCATGTAGATAGATCGCAATCTGGGTCTTCTCTCAGAACAATATTCCTTCTCCCTAACTCAGAGGTAAATTCTTGACTTAGTGATTTACTGTAGTTGCTATCTGAGTTATAAAACACTACTGCTTTTACTGAGCTGAACTTATCCTGAGCATATTTTGCTAATGCTTCTGCAGCCGCTCGATCGCTTGGTACGGTACGAAAAAAATAAGGACTGTAATTTGTTAGCTCAACAGACGTACTAACAGGAGAAATAGATACAAGTTGGGAATCCTTGTAAATATCGGCTGTTCCCAGGGAAGTGCCACTTGAGTAATGACCAACTACTCCTAGAATTTCCTTTCTCTTTGTTAACTCTCTGGCAACTTCTTCCGCAATTTTTGTGCCGTTATTAAAGTCATTATCATCATCATCAGCAATTGCTATTTTCAACATTCCTTCAGCACCCGATCTAGAAAAATTCCAATCATACTGAGCATGAGCAACTCCACGCAAAATTTCCAGAGACTTATTCAAACTACTACTAATTGGCATAGATACAGCAATAACATGGTAAGGTTTTTTATTTTTTTCAACTTCTAGGTTATTCAGAAAAATTCGTGCTTCTGGATCGTTAGGTTTTGATTCCAAGTAATTAGTTAAAGTTCTAAATGCCTGATCGTAATTCCTATTAGCAATTGAATTAATTCCTCTTTCTCTTTCAGGTCTAACTTCTTCTGGATTTGCTAAGGATTTCTCTCCAAATGTAATACGCTCTGAAATACTGTCACCATTAGGTTTAGAAGAATTGAAAACACAAGAAACCACAATAAAGACGATGAAACTAAGGAGTATCAGTCTTTGTAGTTTAACTCGTAATATTTTGTTCATGAATAAAAATAATAAAAATTGGCGTTGGTAAATTAGTGTATCAGGACTTAGGCAAAGGCACTATTTATAGAGTGCAAGTACTATTGGACAATAGTTATCAACGCTATATATAGCTTATTTGCGTAATTCCTATGTATGATATTAATCTTAATTACTTAGGAGTCAACCCACCCCTACTGCGACCGTGGAGGGGAAAAAAGAAGAAGAAATCAGAATACAGGACTTAGGCAAAGGCACTATTTATAGAGTGCAAGTACTATTGGACAATAGTTATCAACGCTATATATAGCTTATTTGCGTAATTCCTATGTATGATATTAATCTTAATTACTTAGGAGTCAACCCACCCCTACTGCGACCGTGGAGGGGAAAAAAGAAGAAGAAATCAGAATACAGGACTTAGGCAAAGGCACTATTTATAGAGTGCAAGTACTGTTGGACAATAGTTATGAACGCTATATATAGCTTATTTGCGTAATTCCTATGTATGATATTAATCTTAATTACTTAGGAGTCAACCCACCTCTAACCCCTCCCAGGAGGGGAAAAAAGAAGAAGAAATCAGAATACAGGACTTAGGCAAAGGCACTATTTATAGAGTGCAAGTACTATTGGACAATAGTTATGAACGCTATATATAGCTTATTTGCGTAATTCCTATGTATGATATTAATCTTAATTTAGATAAAAAAAGAACTGGAAAAAGTCTTTAAACCTCCTTTTGTCATAATTGACACTGGGCAGCGCGAGTAAGAATTAAGGCAAAATTTTCACCGTCGGTACTGAGGTGTCCCTTTGGAGCATCTATTGTAAACTGAAGTTCGTTATCTGAGAGGTAACCATTGTCATCCTTATCTGTTCCCGTTTTCCATCCTACGGCGATCGCGAACCGCCGCCAAGCTCGAACATCATCTCGAAAAGCTTCTAGGGTATCCCCATTCTCATCAATTACTTGAAGTTGAGCAGTGTAGCCAAATTTGCCCTTCGATCTTTGTGTCCAAATTTGATTAATTCGCTGCAAATCTGGGCAAGAAAATTGCTCTGCTTCTGACACAGATATGTAAGAATAATCCCCATCTTGATCGCCAACTTGGTTGATTAATTGCCAATTCTGTCGATCTGCCTTCTGCCATTGCCCTTTTTCTGCCAAAGCATCTAAACTATTGTACATTGCCTCCACATCTTTCCCCTGTCCCGCTTCTATGACTCCTTTTGAGAAGATAGAAGCAACAGCCACCAAAGCAACACTAACCAAAGCAACAATACCAGCAGCAATTCCTAAAGGTTTATAAGAAAGTGGGCGTTTACCAATATTCCTTAATTTGCCAATTACTTCATCAACAGTTTGATAACGATTTTTCCAATATTCAGCAACCATTTTATCTAGAATTCGACCTAAATCATCACTCACATTAACTTGATCTTTCCAGATAATTTCACCAGTGGATGGGTTTTCAGTAAACTGATTTACCCGCATTCCAGTTAATACTTCAATACCGATCATTCCCACAGCATAAATATCGCTACAAAATTTAGGTTTACCTGCTGCTTGTTCGCTAGGCATATATCCAGTAGTTCCCACTGCTATTGTTGTAGTTGTAAGACCTTCACTTGTCACTGTTAATCCTTTAATTTCTTTGACTGCCCCAAAATCTATTAATACAATTTTGCCATCAGATTTTCTCCGCATAATATTTTGCAGTTTTAAGTCACGATGAATTACGTTTTGCTGATGTACATATTTTAAAACCTCTAAGATTTCAATTAATAGTTTAATGGTCTCATTTTCTGTAAATATTCTTTGAGAATAAATCTCTTTTGCTAAGTCATTTCCTTCAATAAATTCTTGTACTAAATAAAATTGTCCGCCCTCTTCAAAATAGTCAAAAAAACCAGGTATTTGATTATGTTCACCAAGGTTTTGTAAGGCTTTTACTTCTTTTTTAAATAATTTTTTAGCCACTTGAAAAACTTTCGGTCGCTGGTCTGAAGGAGTTAGTTGTTTAACAACACATTGACGATGATTAGGATGGTCTATATCCGTAGCTAAATAAGTAGTTCCAAAACTACCCTTTCCTAACTCAGAGATAATTTGATAACGATGCCTAAGTATTCTGTTAGTCATTATTTTTAAGTTTGTAAGCATTCAGCTGTCAGCTATCGGCTATCAGCTATTGTTTCTGGTTTTAGATAACAGTTTTATTAACAGAAGTTATGCACGGACATAAATAAAGTGAGAGTGCCATTCGGAGCTTTGCGGAGCGCAAATGCCAAAAGCTTGCGCATAACTATCGTTAACGCCCCTACATATGGCGTTTTCAAGATGAATCTGCGTAAGTCCTGTTAATCTTTTACAACAGTTTCTATAGGCTAACTTTCGTTCACTTAACAATATTAAAATCGGAAATTTTGATAATTTAAGAAAGCATACATATCAATAATATCAAATGAATTAATATCTCCTGTATGGGCGAATGTTATTCGCCCCTACTTAATAAAAGCCTCATACTCTGCCAAGATAAGAGAAAATCAGTACCAGGGGTAAGTTGGTAAACTGTCCCTAAAATTAGTAAAATTGCCCAAAATTCTCACATACTAGATTTATAACCAATAGTTTTAGGAAGCAGATAATGACCACATCTATACAATCTCCCGACTCCTGGCAAATGAGCGATCGCGAACGTGCCAATCTCCAAAAAGTCACTCTCTACAACTCTGTTCAATCTCTCTCCGAAATATGGCCACTGGCTGCCAAACATTATAATCAGACCATCGCCCTCCATGACCCTCATGCCAAACCAGAAGTCAAATTTACTTATGCAGAATTAAACGAACAGATTCAAAAATTTGCTGCCGGTCTACAATCATTGGGAGTTGTCCCTACAGAAAATGACACATCAATACCTCCAAGAGTGGCCTTATTTGCTGACAATAGCCCTCGATGGATGATTGCCGACCAAGGTATTATTGCTGCAGGGGCAGCAGATGTTGTGAGAAGTGGGACTGCGGATATCGAAGAATTGGCTTATATTCTTCAACATAGTGGCAGTGTGAGTTTGGTCGTGGAAAATTTGGCCTTGTTGAAAAAATTGAGCGATCGCCTACAAGACTTACCCATACATTTGATTATTCTGCTGTCTGAAGAAGACCCAAATCCTGAGGAAAGTCTACCTGTAGTTAAATTTTCTCAAGTCATTGCTACAGGAGAAGACCGCCCCCTGAAACCCACTAAGCAAAACCTGGAAACTCTTGCTACTTTGCTCTACACTTCTGGCACAACTGGCAAACCCAAAGGTGTCATGCTGACCCATGGCAACCTGCTCTATCAAATTAATGTTCTCGGGGCACTTATTCAACCCAATCCAGGAGAATGTACCCTAAATATCTTACCTACTTGGCATACTTTTGGTAGAACAGGAGAATATTTTTTCCTCTCCCAAGGTTGTACCCAAATTTATACTAATAAACGTTCTCTCAAAAAAGACTTCCAACAATATAAACCCCACTATGTCACCAGTGTGCCTAGAGTTTGGGAATTAATATATGAAGGGGTACAAAAACAACTCAGAGAACAACCAGCCAATAAACAAAAGTTAGCTCAATTTTTCTTAGGCGTAAGTCAACGTTATATTGAAGCTAGGCGTGTCAGTCAAGGATTAGTTTTGCAACTTGACCCACCATCTCAGTCTCAGAAATTGCTGGCTACTTTACAAAGTTGGGTATTATTACCTCTTCATCGTCTGGGAGAAAAAATCATTTATCAAAAAATCCGCCAAGCTACTGGTGGTCGCCTGAAATTTGCCATAAGTGGGGGCGGTTCTCTAGCGATGCACTTAGAAAACTTCTTTGAAATAGTCGGTATAGGCTTATTGGTAGGATATGGTTTAACCGAAACTTCTCCAGTTTTGACTGTTCGACACCATTGGAACAATCTCCGGGGGTCTGCTGGTAAACCCATTCCAGCTACTGAGATTAAAGTGGTAGATCCAGAAACTAACAAAACTCTGACAGTTGGTAATAAAGGTGTGGTTTGGGCACGAGGGCCACAAATTATGAATGGTTATTATCAAAATCCCGAAGCTACTGAGAAAGTGATTGACTCCGAAGGTTGGTTTAATACTGGGGATATAGGTTGGATAACCCCAGAAAATGATTTGGTATTAACTGGTCGGGCAAAAGATACAATTGTTCTGACTAATGGGGAAAATATTGAACCTCAGCCCATTGAAGATGCTTGTGCCCGCAGTCAATATATTGACCAAATTATGCTAGTGGGGCAAGACCAGAAATTTTTGGGTGCTTTAGTCGTGCCTAATATTGAAGCAGTGGAACAATGGGCTATTCAACTCAATCCTTCAGAATCTCAACCACAGATTGATTGGGAAAGTCAGACCATTCAAGAATTGTTCCGCCAGGAATTGAATCGGGAGGTAAAAAATCGCCCCGGATATCGGCCCGATGACCGTATTGGACCTTTTCGCTTGATTCTGGAACCGTTTACGGTAGAAAATGGCATGACAACCCAAACGATGAAGATCAAACGTCCCATTGTCACGGACCATTACCGCGATATGATTAACAAGATGTTTGATTGAAATAGCAGTCAGCACTTCAGCGGTCAGCGGTCAGCTCTCAAGGTGTATGATGGGGAATTCAAACCCCCAGAATACTCACACCACTAATTTTTCAAATATAGTGGGGGACGCCGAACCTGCCGATTTTAGCTGTTAACGCAGTTCCTCTGTAAGAGGCTAGCTGAAGAGCTGATAGCTTGTTAATATAGCAACCGCCTTGGCGGTTAGGACTTATGCGGATGATGAACCTCAGACAGGGAAATGTTTTCCTCACTATCCCAAGTTTCATGTTCCTTGTTCCCTGCTATATTGGGGATTTTAGATTTTGGATTGAGTATCATCCAGATTTTCTGCAATCTTAAAGTCTAAAATCAATATTCTCGCCTTTATGTACAAACAAAAATAAACTGACAAGAACAACTTTTATGGAGTATTCTCAAACACAATTACTTTTAAAGCGAGCGATTAACGTTAGAGTAGTCGTTACCCCACGCTGGAAAGAAGAAGCCCAACAACAACTACAAACCCAAATTAATAATTTAGATAGCCAATTACAACAGATTGAAATACAAGGGCAAAAGGCAATTGCTGAAATTAGAAAGCAAAGTGTACAGCCTCCAGGTCCTCAAGTACAACAGCAAATTAATAATATACAAGCACAGATCAGCCAAAAGAAAAATGAGTTTGTAGAGCAGAAAAATCAAGCTTTACAACAATTACAACAAGTACAAACTTTGGAATTAGAGCAAGAAGTTAGTCAAGGTCAAATTGAAAGTGTATTTACTGCAGATGTAGGAGATAATTTGATCAAGAAAATGCAAGTAGAAGTTCTCCTGCGTGATGGGGTAATTGAAGAAGTGCGAGGTGAGGTTTAGAGGGAAAAAAAAGAAGGTTTGAAGAATTTAGAATTTAGAATTTAGAATTTAGAATTACCTCTCCTTTAAAACGGATAGGATTGACTCAAAGGAAATTTTTTCTTTTGATCCCCTTAAAAGGGGAGGCTTTATACCACAATTTTTCGGTAAGGTGTTAGGTAGTAGGTAGTGGACTCAGCAAAAAAGAGGGTCTCAAGCCTCCCCTAAATAAACTTCAGTATTTCAAGCCTCTGGCTTTAGCCGGAGGTACTGTTAACGAAGTCAGAAGTTAGAAGTCAGAAGTTAACCCACCCCTGCCCCTACCAGGAGGGGAAGTAGGGGATTTGAGCTTCGCTCCAAAAATATTTCGCCTTAAAAAGCGGGGTTGCGCGACCCAATTATTTTGACAACTGATAACTGATAACTGATAACTGATCAGAATTCCCTTCTGCCTCCTTACCTCTGCCTTTCCTGATAATTGATCGACAAAAAAAACAACGGAAAATTAACATGATTAACGAAGTATTCATGCCTGCCCTTAGTTCCACTATGACCGAGGGTAAAATAGTTTCTTGGCAAAAATCCACTGGTGATTGGGTGGAAAAAGGGGAAACAGTAGTAGTGGTTGAATCAGATAAAGCAGATATGGATGTAGAATCCTTTTTCTCTGGATATCTGGCCAATATAATTGTAGAAGCTGGAGATGTGGCAGCCGTAGGATCTACGATCGCTTTATTGGCTGAAACAGAGGCCGAAATTGAAACAGCTAAACAGCAAGGAGGTGCTACAGCCAAGCAAGAAACTGCTCCCGCTGCTTCTACTGCTGCAAGCGCTGTTGCTACAGCTCCCACTTCTGTCACAACAGAAACAAAAGAGAACAACGGTCGGCGTAATGGAAGGATTATTGCTTCCCCTCGTGCCCGGAAGTTGGCCAAAAAATTGAAGGTAGATTTAAGTACTCTCAAAGGAACTGGGCCTCATGGTCGCATTGTGGCAGAAGATGTAGAAATGGCGACAGGTAGTGCTCCAACTTCAGTTGCTGCACCTGTGAAGACCGCGACTCCCGTTATTCCTACTCAACCATCTATTCCTACTGCTCCACCTCCACCATCTGCACCTCCAACTCCTGTGACTCCTGGGCAAGTTGTGAAGATGAATACTCTGCAAAATGCAGTGGTGCGAAATATGATGGTCAGTTTATCTGTGCCTACTTTCCATGTTGGTTACACGATCGCTACAGATAACTTAGATGCGTTGTACAAACAGATTAAGTCTAAGGGTGTGACGATGAGTGCGATGTTAGCAAAAGCCATAGCAATGACTTTGCAACAACATCCTTTGCTCAATGCTGCTTATGTGGAAGGGGGTATTCAGTATCCTTCTGGGATTAATATTGCAGTGGCAGTGGCAATGCCTGATGGCGGTTTGATTACACCAGTCTTGCAAAATGCTGACAAAATGGATATTTATTCTTTATCTCGCACTTGGAAAGGTTTAGTAGATAAGGCGCGGGCAAAGCAGTTGCAACCAGATGAATATAGCACTGGTACCTTTACTTTATCTAATTTAGGAATGTTTGGAGTAAATCAGTTTGATGCTATTTTGCCACCTGGTCAGGGTTCAATTTTGGCGATCGGTGCATCTCAACCCCAGGTAGTAGCAACTGCTGACGGGATGATTGGAGTTAAGCGACAAATGCAGGTGAATATTACTTGCGACCATAGAATAATTTATGGTGCTGACGCTGCTGCTTTCTTGCAAGATTTAGCAAAGTTGATTGAAACTAACCCCCAGTCTTTGACTATGTAAGCGAGTAATGAGATGCTGGTGGCATTGAGTTTTATGCCATCAGTTATAGAACTCATTTGGTATCTTTGTCAGCGACCCGAGTTTTTTTTTCTAGGAGTCAGGAGTCAGGAGTCAGGAGTCAGGAGATGGAGGGAAGACATAAGGGAAAAAAGTGGAAAAATACTCCCCATCTCCCCCCATTCCCCTCCTGGGAGGGGTTAGGGGTGGGTCTCCACACTCCCCCCACTCCCCCACTTCCCATCTCCCCACACTTAGGGTGGTGCTTCTGGGCTGAGAATAACAACATATTCCCCGCGATCGCTCTGCTGAATAACGACAACGGGAGGACGAGCATTTGATGGTTCATCTTTTGACAAAGAAGGGAATATATAATATTGACCGTCCGTATCAAACAGCAGTCGCCAGATCACTTGGGGAAAGTCAGAGTCGGTTTTGTTATTGTAATCTCGTAGTAGTAACTGCTCATATAATTCTATATCTCCGATAATACGAAAATTGCTACTACTAGGGTCCTCTGTCAATCTTTCTTTATCAACTTTTCTGCCTAATGGTAGTTTGTTTTCTGGAGTTATTAAAGTCACTACTGGCAAGAATGATGTGTCGCTACGGGAGTCTCGTATCGCATCAAGATTTCCTTGAGTTTGAGCGATAAAAAATAGGGTTGTTAATAACCAGAAGGTTACGACTATTTCATCAATTAAAGGTTTGTCATATTTTTGATAGTTGATTTGTTGAAAATAAAGAAATGATTGAAGATAACGGGTTATTTTAGGGCGTTTAGTTTTTAAGCTCTATTTCAATAATTTTAAACGCCATTTATTGAGAATTTTATCTAATTTTTGGGTGAAAAATTTAATCAGATGGAAAATATTTGGAACGATAATCAAAGAAGCGATCGCTATTCCTATAGTACGAAAAAAAGTTGAAAAATCTCCGCTATATATGTTGCCGAAAAATACCTGTATTGGCACAATTAAAAATGATTCAAAAGGTAAATCTAGAGTGGTTACTTCCAGTTGAAAATAAGCAAAATAAGCCCAACGATAAATCCAACCTGTGAAATACAAGCCTACTCCTAATACAGTTAATAAACTAGCAATTCTACCAAACATTTTCTATAAATTATGATTTTTTTATAATTTTATGTTAACAACTTTACCTTGATTGACGAAATGTTTTTGAAGCCTTGCTCAAACCCCCTACTTCCCCTCCCCTCCTGGGAGGGGTTAGGGGTGGGTTGGGAGGGGGAGGGGCGAGGGGTGGGTTAACTTCTGACTTCTAACTTCTGACTTCATTAAAGCTATCTCCGGAAAATTTCACTAACACAGTGGTTAAACATATTAGTAGTAATTAATATTTATATCCGGTATAACTATGAAGATAACTCAAATTACAATTATTTTTCTGTTAGCTTGTCTGACAGTAGTGGTAGGAGAGATAAAACAGGCGATCGCTAACCCTAACCTACTTGTGACAACTGAAACTGAAAAAGCAAAACCTATTCCAGTCTCATTACCTGTTATTGCTGTAGTGAAACTAAAAGATGGCGATCGCCGAACTGGTGCAGTAGTAGGTGTTAATTCTCAGCATATAACGATAAAAAGAGGTCAAAGTAGTGGGAAAGAAAATATTACTAATGTGACCCGAATTAATTTTAATGATTGGAAAGGTTTTTGGTGGCCAACTTCTGATGGGATAATAGTCATGCGTGGGGATGAAGTGGAAAAAACAGGGAATATCCGACGTTTTGAGGTGGGAGTGGATGGGTTGGTATGGGAAAATGCAGAGAAGAATGCTATTGAGATTAAACCAGAAAGTGTGATTCGGGTAGATGATAAAGAGGGTGTACCGAGAAGTATGTGGAACATTATTAATAGTCGCTATGTTGTGAGTGAGATGGAGTTTGAACCGGAGCGACAAATCTGGATTATTACTGCTAGATTACAGTCAAAAAAAGAATAGTATTTAGTAGTATTTAGTAGGTTGGGTTGAGGAACCGTTAGCGCCAGCTTATCCGTAGGATAAACCCAACAAAAATTGATATAATTATTAATTGTTAATTATTAATTATTAATTGTTGAACATGAGCATTATTATTTCTGATGAAATTTTGTGTACGACTAGAATGACAGAATCTGAGATGAAACTGGAAATAGCTGTTATGCTTTTCCAAAAAGAAAAACTAACTTTAGGTCAAGCTAGTCGGTTTGCTGACATGAATAGAATTGCTTTTCAGCATTTATTAGCTAGTCGTCAAATTCCGGTTCATTATGATGTAAAAGACTTGGAAAAAGACATTGAAAACTTGCACAAAATGGGCATATTATGATTGTTGTTAGGGATACTTCAGCCATCAATTTTTAGCCAGTGGGAGCATCTTGCTCCCATTGCTCTCCTGCTGCTGTTGCTCCTGTCTTGCGTGAGCGAGACGCTCACACTGTGTTTTTTCCGGAATCTCTATTTTCTTTTCTTTTTTTCAAAGGAGTTTTAATGAATTTGATTTTCCCTTTCCATTCTTTCTCAAATTGCTTTTGCCTTTCTAACCAGTCAGCTAATATTAATTTCGGATCGTAGTTAAAAGCTTTAGCGTGTTCTTCTCGAATTTGGTAAATTTCTTCTAAAATTTCATCAGGTAACATCATAGTTTTTTCGTGCTAATTGATAAGGTGTACAAAGTATTGGTAATTGATAGCCAAAGTTAGTGCTAATTTCAGATAATTTTCTCTGGATGTTAGAATTAGCAATATGGCGAAAATTCCATGTTGGAAAATAGTCTAAATCATAAACAGTTGCTAGAGCAATATGGAATGTATCATCACTAGCTTTAGGGGGAAGATTGGTTTGTTGGAGAAACTGTTGAGCCAATTCTGTAACAGTTTCATTGGAAATGAGCGAGGGAAAATCTTTGATTATCTCTATTCTTTTTTGAGCCATTTCTGGATCGCCTCTCCCTGCCTCATCAAAAACTACTTGAGAGACATATATTTCAAAATTGTCTCGGCAAGTGTCCCACCATTCTCTAGTTACTGCCATATTAGCAGCAACAATTAAATTTTGGCTTGGTCTGGCGGTCAAATAGCCAATAACACTTGTTTCCAAATATAAAGTTGTACTCATGGCTATTTAATTCTTGTTCAATTTTACCTTGTTTAAATTTGCTCATTGCTCAATTTTAACCTAATTCTATTTGAGGCAAATAAGATAAAATGAAAACTAAGTCGGAGCGTGTCATTGCGAGGGGGAAGGTTAAGAGTTAACTCTTGTCTTTAATAGTTACGCCCCCCGTGGCAATCTCCTACCCAAAAAGTTAAAAAACAAAATTGCTTGTGTATTATTATATAGCAAGGGTATTGCTATATACCTGAATAAAAGTGACAAAAAACAAAAAAATGCCTAATAAAAAACTATCCTTGGAAATTTCAGAATCTCTCTATGAAAAATTAGAGGAACTATCTGAGTTAACGGAAGAACCAATTAACACTCTAATTATTAGAATTATTGCCATGAGAATGCCATCATTACTGAGAGAAACTAAAGAATTTAATCAAATGTTAGATGCAATTACTCCAGAACAACTGCATGGTGAAATTGGTCTAGAAGAGGTACTAAGTGAGCAATTCTAATAACTCAGATTTTTATATTCCTAAAAAGGGAGATATTGTCTGGATAAACTTTAATCCTCAATCTGGAAGAGAACAAGCTGGTCGTCGTCCTGCTTTAGTAGTTTCATCAAGTAGATATAACCGTCTTGTAGGATTAGCTTTAGTCTGCCCAATTACTACAAAAGTCAAAGGATTTATGTTTGAAATACCAATTCCAGAAGGATTAGAAATTTCAGGAGTTGTACTAGCAGATCAAGTCAAATCTTTAGACTATAAAAAACGGCGAGCAGAGTTTGCTTGTAAAATGCCAGATGAGATATTAATGCAAGTAATTACTGCCATAAATAGACTGATGAGAGAAGTTTGATTTAATCTCAATCAATTCATTGATTTATTTCGTTATTTGCACTGATTTTCTTTTTTTTTAAAGGAGTTTTATTGAAGCGATCGCACAACAATTTTGGAATACTTAGTTATGCTTTTATACTCACTTTTCATTTGAGGAAAATAAGACAATGAAACGAATTATTATTACCTCTCTAATAGGAATAACAACCCTGACTACAATTCCCCTAATACTGCCACTATTACCACAACGGAGTTACGCCCAAACTTTTAACTCTCAGGCAGAAAAGTTAGAGCAACTAATAGAAACAGGATGGCAACAAGCAAGGCAATCCCAATATCAAGAGTCTATAAAAACGCTTCAACAAGCTTTAGCTATTGCCAGAAAAATCAAAGACCGAGAAAAGGAGGCAGTAGCAAATCTTGGTCTTGGTTTTAACTATAATCGTATAGGCAAGCGACAAGAAGCATTAAACTTCTATGACCAAGCTTTGATGATTTTTCGGGAAGTGGGCGATCGTTCAGGAGAAGCTCGAACTCTCAATAATATTGGTCTCGTTTACAGCAATATAGGTCAACCCCAAAAAGCATTAGAATACTACCAGCAAGCTTTACCTATCTCCCAAGAAGTGGGCGATCGCTCTGGTGTTGCTACTACTCTCAGTAATATTGGTCTAGTTTACGACAATATAGGTCAACCCCAAAAAGCATTAGAATACTACCAGCAAGCTTTACCCATCTTACAAGAAGTAGGCGCTCGTTCAACAGAAGCTACTACTCTCAGTAATATTGGCGTAGTTTACGACAATATAGGTCAACCCCAAAAGGCATTAGAATACTACCAGAAAGCTTTACCTATCTCCCAAGAAGTGGGCGATCGCTCTGGAGTTGCTATTACTCTCAATAATATTGGTGCAGTTTACGGCAGTATAGGTCAACCTCAAAAGGCATTAGAATACTTCGAGCAAACTTTACCTATCTTGCGGGAAATAGGCGATCGCTCTGGAGTTGCTACTACTCTCAATAATATTGGTGGAGTTTACAGCAAAATAGGTCAACCCCAAAAGGCATTAGAATTCTACCAGCAAGCTTTACCCATCAGGCGAGAAGTGGGCGATCGCTCTGGAGTTGCTACTACTCTCAATAATATTGGTGCAGTTTACGACAAAATAGGTCAACCTGAAAAGGCATTAGAATTCTACCAGCAAGCTTTACCCATCAGGCGAGAAGTGGGCGATCTCTCTGGTGTTGCTGCTACTCTCAATAATATTGGTGCAGTTTACGACAAAATAGGTCAACCTGAAAAGGCATTAGAATTCTACCAGCAAGCTTTACCCATCAGGCGAGAAGTGGGCGATCTCTCTGGTGTTGCTGCTACTCTCAATAATATTGGTGCAGTTTACGACAAAATAGGTCAACCTGAAAAGGCATTAGAATTCTACCAGCAAGCTTTACCCATCAGGCGAGAAGTGGGCGATCTCTCTGGTGTTGCTGCTACTCTCAATAATATTGGTCTCGTTTACAGCAATATAGGTCAACCTGAAAAGGCATTAGAATTCTACCAGCAGGCTTTACCCATCTTGCAAGAAGTAGGCGATCGCTCAGTAGAAGCTACTACTCTCAGCAATATTGGTGCAGTTTATCAAGATAGCAACCAACCAGAAAAAGCAATAGACTATTTGAAGCAGTCAGTAGAAATAACCCTAGAAATGCGTGCGGGCTTAAAAAAAGAAGACCGCAAAGCTTTTTTAGAAGATAATGACCATAGAGCGATCGCCCTTATCGATCTCCTCATCGACCAAAACCAACCTGACATTGCCTGGGAATGGCATAACCTAGCTACTACTTTCGACCTCGCTGACTACACTCGCCTTATTGATGCTAAAGTCAAAAACTCAGAAACTCAAAAACTGATTAACCAATGGCAACAAAAAAATCAACAATTACAAATTCTCTATAGCAAAATAAAAGATGAATGGAGTCCCCAACTTTCCCAACAACTCAACCAGTTACAAGCAGAAACTAACCAACTCGCTGCCAACATTACCAATAAATACCCAGAAGTTGCCGAGCTTTTTGAATTCAAACCCGAAGACATCGACAAACTCAAAGCCAATATTGCACCGGATACCGTTGTTATTCAACCTGCTCTTTTAACTGGCGTTGCACGTGTTTCCGATAGCATCGCCATATTCCTTGTCACCAGAGACAAACCTACCATAGTCAAAAAAGTACCTATCGATGCCAAAGAATTCGATCGCCTCCTCACCGAATATCGCGCCCAACTAGAAAACCCCAACGCTGATGACTACGACGTTAACCAAGAAAAACTCTACGACTATCTCATTCGTCCCATGGAAACAGAAATAACAGCTTATTCTCCCAAACAACTCGCTATTATTGCCACCGGAAAACTCCGCTATATCCCCTTTGAAACCCTCTACGACAAAAAAACCAACCAATATCTAATTGCCAAATACCCCATCCACAACCTCACCCGCATTTCCGCCACCCGAAAACAGCAGGCAAAAACAACCAAATCGCCTACAGTATTAGCATTTGGAAATCCCACTCCTACAAAGAGAAACCTTCCCGGTGCAGAAATAGAAGCCAAAAGTATCGTAGAAAAATTATCAGGCAAACACTTAATTCGGGAAAAAGCAACCCTCGCCAGTTTCAAAACAGAATCTTCGGGTTTTTCCTTAGTGCATCTCGCTACCCACGGTTGCTTTCAAAAAGAAGGTTGCCCTGGTGTTGGTTTAGAGGCAAATAATATTCTGTTTGCCAACAGAGAAACTTTTAATATTGCCGATGCTGCACTTTTAGGATTAGAAAATACAGATTTAATTGTGTTGAGTGCTTGCCAAACTGCGATGAAAGCTGACTCCAACGGTGAAGAAATAGCGGGAGTTGCCTATTTATTTGAGCGTGCGGGAGCTGATGCGGTTATTGCTAGTTTATGGAATGCGGAGGATGGGATAACGAAGGATATTATGGTGAATTTTTATGAGAATGTGAAGGCAGGAATGACGAAAGTTGAGGCGTTGCGGCAGGCAAAGTTAGGTTATGTTAGGGAAAATATTCATCCGTTTTATTGGTCGCCTTTGATTTTAATTGGTGAGGGGGAGTGAGGGAGTTGCTAGACACAGATTCGGGCACGGATAAACGGATTGATTATTTGACATCATCCGTGCATCCGTGGCAAAAGATGCTAGACACAGATTCGGGCACAGATAAACGGATTGATTGTTTGACATCATCTGTGCATCCGTGGCCAAATCTCTGTCTAGCTCTGGTGAATTTTTTAGACATAATCAGGACTTACGCAAAGGCACTATTTATAGAGGAAAGTAACTGTTGGACAATAGTTTTGAGCGCTATATATAGCGTATCTGCGTAATATCATGTCCGAAGGCAATCGTTTGTGTAAAAGTTAGCGTAAATATCTACAGGGAATTTAAGTTTTTTTCTTGCTCTTTGTGAAGTTTTTCTGTCTATTCTCTATCCCCTATTCCCTATTCTCTATCCCCTATTCCCTATTCCCTATTCCCTATTCCCTATTCCCTACCTTTGCTATACAATACCGATGCTACCGGACATGATATAAGTCCTAATAATAAAAATGATCTTCATCAATTATCTTGAAAATCTATCAAATTTCCCCCTACTCCCTACTCCCTACTCTCTATAGACAAAATACAACAATTAATGTAAACTTAATGTTTTTACCAACAGAGTTAACATCAGCGGAAAATCAACTATGAAAGCAGTTGTAATGACATCGCCCGGGGCACCAGAAGTTTTACAAGTACAAGAAGTTGCAGACCCTGTAATTGAAAATGACCGAGAAATATTAGTGCGTTTAAAAGCTGCCGGAGTAAATCCTATTGATACAAAATTACGCACTCGTGGCACTTTTTTCCCAGACCAAAAACCTGCTATTTTAGGATGTGATGGTGCTGGTATTGTGGCGGAAGTTGGTAAAAATGTAGAAGATTTTCAAGTGGGAGATGAAGTTTATTTTTGTCATAGTGGCATCGGAGCAACTCCTGGAAATTATGCTGAATTGACTGTTGTTGATGAAAGATTTGTGGCTAAAAAACCAACTTATTTAACCTTTGTTGAAGCTGCTGCTGCTCCTTTGGTTTTAATTACTGCTTGGGAATCTTTGTATGACAGAGGAAAATTAGAAGCTGGCAGGAAAGTATTAATTCATGGTGGTGCAGGTGGGGTTGGTCATGTGGCAATACAGTTGGCAAAGTTACAAGGAACTGAGGTTGCTACTACTATTAGTTCAGAAGAAAAAGCAGATTTTGTCAAAAGTTTAGGTGCAGATTTAGCGATTTTTAAGAATACAAATTTTGCGCAGGCGGTGTTAGATTGGACTAATGGAGAAGGGGTAGATTTAGCTTTTGATACTATTGGTGGAAAAGTTTTTTATGACACTATTCCAGCAGTGAAAGTTTATGGGGATATAGTAACAATTTTAGAGCCAGACGTTAACTTGGGAAATTTGAAAGTTGCTAGGCAAAGAAATCTGCGAATAGGGTTGGAATTGATGTTAACTCCAATGATGAAAGGTTTGATGGAAGCTCAAGTAGATCAAGCTAATATTTTGCAACAATGTGGGCGGTTATTTGACCAAGGAAAATTAAAGATTCATGTGAATAAAACTTTTGCTTTAGATGATGCAATAGAAGCACATCGAATGTTGGAAGCAGGGTCGATGGTTGGTAAAATTGTTTTGACTATTTAAAAAAGCGGTCAGCAGTCAGCAGTCAGCAGTCAGCAGTCAGTAGTCAGCAGTCAGTGCTTCCCTAGGGGATGCTACGCAAACAGCAATTAGTAATGAATAATTAGGGTTTGCGCTCAAAAGTCTTTTACTAGGGGTAGGAGACAACCCACCCCTAACCCCTCCTCTCCTGGGAGGGGAAGACAGGAGAAATGGGAACTTAGAGGAGGTAGGAGCTAAGTTTTGTTCCTTAATTTTTCTGCCCAACTATGAGCCTAAAATACGCTCCTTTTTGAGCGTGAAGAGCTGAAAACCAGGCACTTTTTAAAGGCCTCAAAAAGGCTAAAACCTTTATCTGTAAATACTTTTAGATTTAATCAGCAAGCCCTAATTACTTCTCAGGTTTAGGAAGGGGACGCATGGTAGTAACTTTTTATTCAAACTCAATTTCAAAGGTTGCTTTTACCTTCCCGAAAATTAATTGCTGTTAACGCAGTTCCGATCTAGGAGGATAGCTAATAGGTTACCACTGTTTGCGTAGCATTCCGAAGGAAATGCTTAACAATTTAAGATAAACAAAGACAATATATCTGCTCCTAAAACTGTCTGAATATTATCTAAATTTTCGAGTTATTTTTGATTTGGTTGAGGAAAATTTTAATTATTAAATGGCAAGTTTTATTAGAAATTGAAAGGTGTCGATAGTTAAACCTGACTCAAAAATAGCTAAATATAACCAATACTAATTTATCTGATTGTTTTTCATAATAGTACAGTGAAATAACTTGAGAGAATTATCCATTTTTTTTAACGTCGCTAGATTAGAAAAATATTGTTGGTATATGGCGTATAATACGACAAATTAACTTGAGGAGAAATTCTAAACATGACACGAGCTATCATGGAAACTGAGAAGGGAACCATTAATCTAGAATTATTTGATAATGATGCCCCAAATACTGTGAAAAATTTTGTTGAACTAAGTGAAAAAGGATTTTATGATGGCTTAAATTTTCATCGTGTTATTCCTAATTTTATGATTCAAGGTGGTTGTCCTCAAGGTACAGGAACAGGTGGCCCTGGTTATAAAATTAAATGTGAAATTAATAATAATAAACATTTGGCCGGAACTTTATCAATGGCTCATGCTGGTCGCGATACAGGTGGTAGTCAATTCTTTATTTGTCACGCTCCCCAACCTCATTTAGATGGTGTTCATACAACTTTTGGGAAAACAGAGGATATGGATGTTGTAAATGCTATTACGAAAGGTGACAAAATTCTTTCTGTGAAGATTGAAAAGTAGTTTTTCTCTGTTGATAAATTGAAGAAAATAGAGAGTGGGATAGAGAAAGAAAATACATTTCAAAAGCTTCTCCTAAATTAAAGCAATTTTATCTAGTTGTAGCTCTTTATTTATAATTGTTAGACTAGGGATGTTTTATGCAATGTCCCTAATTTTTTATTCCAGTTTATTCCAGGGAAGTTACCGAATAATTAATAATGAATAATTAATAATTAGGGCTTGCTGATTAAATCTCAAAGTACTGGTAAATAAAGGTATTGGCCTTTTGATCGTCGAAAAAAGTGAGTATGCGTGGGGTGAGTATGGCAGAAAAATCTCCCGAACAATTATTCCTTCTACTTTCGAGCGTCTTCCCACCCTTCCCACCCTTCCCACACGAACCAACTCCCCACACTCCCCACGCTTCGCTTTTTTCAGCAAACCCTAATTAAGACTATAGAACTCTGTTCCTCTGACGCGTTAACGCAGTTTTGCGCCAGCAAAAACAAACTTCCTTCTTCTTCCCTCCTGACCGAAAAATTCTGCTCTAAAGCCTCCCCTTTTAAGGGGATAAAAAAAAGAGTAAATTCCGTATTTCAAGCCTCTTGCTTTCCTGCGGAATGCTGCGCAAACAGCTAGAGGTACTGATAACTGATAACTGATAACTGAAATGACTCCTGACTCCTTAAAATAACCAAGAATCAAAGTAATTAGCAGGTGAAGAAGTATCCTGGAGAATTGAAGCTTGGTCTAAGTTTAAATTTGATAATTCATCAATCATTTTTATCTCATTTGCTCTGTCAACTAAGGGAAAAGAAAATTGATGATAATCTTGAATAAATTGAGCTTTTTCTTTAATTTCTGCTTTATTTATAGAATAACTGCGAGTACCAATAATAATTGTATTTTTGCCGGTAGTATGACAGATATAAATGGAAGGAAAGACAGTTTTAATAGTTTTTATATACTCTGCTTCAAAGTCATTACTGTTTAATGTATTTACGACTATAACTCCAGACTTTGATAAATGGCGATCGCACAACTCATAAAATTCTTTAGTAGCTAAATTATAAGACATATAACCATTACCAAAAGCTACATCAATCAGAATAATATCATACAGATTCTCCTGATTTTGTTGCTCTAAATATTCTCTACCATCCTGAATTTTCACCTTTAATCTGTCATTTAATTCTACCCCAAAAAATTTCTGAGCTATTGACAATATACTGGCATCAACTTCTGCACATTCAATTATTGTCTCTGGAAAATAATGGTGAAAAACTTGAGGAATACTACCCCCTCCAAAACCTGCTATATAAATTTTTTGTGGTTGACTATTCCAGACTAAAGCTAACATCATTGCTTGAGTATAAGGAAAAATTAAATATATTGGATTATTCAAATTAAGTATAGATTGAACCCAATTCATTTTTAAAGTTACTTGTTCCACTAATACCAATTGAATGATAAATTTAATCTTTTTTATAGTTAAAAAGTGTATGCCAGAAGGTTGAGAAAAAATTATTCCATCTGGTTGTTCGTACAGCCAAGAAATTCTTTGTTGAATCGCTTCTAAATTTTTAGTTTGCCAATATTTTTGATTATTCATTGTAATGGTCGTGCATTGTCATTATATTTGTTAATTGTAATGGTCGTGCATTGTCATTATATTTGTTACGAGAACAGTGGGAGCATCTTGCTCCCGTGCCAGGTATTCCTTTTTGCTATTTACCATTACTATGCAGGACTACCTAACATTTTTATACCTAATTAAACAGATTTAATATAATACAGGAGATTCCACTTGAGTAAGGCACACCCATCGCGGGCAAGATGCCTGCACTTGCATTCATTCAATTGTTAATCTCTGTACTTCTTATACGAGGAATTTGCTATATCATTTCTCAAAAGTCGTGCATTAAGTCTACTCCAACTTCTTCTTTAATATTAGAAATTTCTAATTCCTAATATCATGTCCGGATAAGAGCGTTATAAAAAAACTTTCTCCTTTTCCTCCTCTTATTCTTGCTTCTTTCTTCCCTCCTGACTCCTGACTCCTGACTCCTGACTCCTAATTTACTTAATACAATTCATACTTCAATAAAGTACAAGGAATGGCTCCATTATAAACAGGAATTCTCCGAGAAGTTCTTAATCCTACTTGTTTAGATAATTGTTTACTTCCCGTCAAAATAAATGCCGTCCATCCAGTAAAACGTTGTTTAAAAATATCCCCCAACATTTTATAAAGTTCCCCCAATTCTTCCACTTCTCCTAAACGTTCGCCATAAGGAGGATTACAAATAATAATCCCTTTATCTGCGGGAGGTTTTAATTTAGATAAATCTGTTTTAATAAACTTAATTTTATTTCCTACCCCACATCTTTCAGCATTAGTTCGAGCTTGAAAAAGCACTTCATGATTACGATCGCTACCGACAATTATTGATTTTAATTCAGTTAATTGACTATTTTTAGCCTCTGTTAATAAATCTTGCCAAAGAGACTTGTCAAAATCACGCCAGTTCATCAAAGAAAATTTATTTCTCAAAAGTCCCGGTGCAATATTTAATGCTTTTAAACTTGCCTCCACAGGTAAAGTTCCAGAACCACATAAAGGATCTAAAAAAGGTATATCTGGAGAATATTCTGCCATTTCTAAAATGGCTGCTGCTAAAGTTTCTTTCAGAGGAGCAAACCCCATTGCTAGACGATAGCCACGCTGATGTAAACTACTACCAGAACTATCTAAACTGAGGATACAATTATTATTTTGAATATGAGCATTAATCAATATATCAGGATTTTTAGTATCGATACTTGACCTGTAGCGAAACTTTTCTATTTGTTGTTCAGTAATAGCATCTTTTATTTGCAGAGCAGTATAATGAGTATGCTTTAATTTATCATTACTTCCCGTACAATTAACCGCTAATGTATTTTTAGGAGACAAATATCGCTGCCAAGGAATTTTTTTTACCTCTTTATAAAGTATTTCTCGATTAACACATCGAACTTCGGCAATAGGAACTAAAACTCTAAAAATAGTTCTTGCCCAGATATTAACCCGATAAAGTAAAGTCTTATCTCCTGTAAAACTTACCCCAGTAAATTCTGGACAGATATTTTCTGCTCCTAAACTTTTTAATTCTTGGGCAGCAATAGCTTCTAACCCTTTAGCAACCTTGGCATAGTATTGATTCATTAGACATCTGGTGAACAAGAATAAGCTTTTTGCAGAAGTAGGCAACAGGCAACAGACAACAGGGAAGAAAATTTCTGAAAAAAGACACAAAAAATGATCCATAAGTGTAATTTCCACCAGATGTCTATTCAACTTATGATAGAAATAACTCAAAAGTGCCGAGACCCAGAACCGAATATACCACCAAATCTGCTGTATTTTTTGTTTCCTACTTATACCATTAGTTAAACTAATTATGTACAGGTAATTTAGTTGATTTTACTTCCATTTTTGTAAGAGCTTTATTATTTTTTATATAAGTAATCATAATTTATACTTTTTCTTCCTTCTTGCTTCTTCCTTCTTGAATATTTTTTCTACAAGTAATCAAATTTACAGCATTTCCTGCTATCCATGAGGTACATATTTAGTTGGCAAGATGTATGCAATACAAGAGTTTTACTATTCACACCTTGTACATCATTTTTCCGAAATATGCTATATATCTTTATCTTCCCTCTTCCCTCTTCCTTCCTTAACATTTTTTATATAACAAATAATATTGATATCTTTTCTTCCTTCTTCCTTCTTCCCTCTTCCTTCTTCCTTCTTCCCTCTTCCTTAATTAAGGAGAACAATCTGAGATATATTTTCCACTACTATCTCTAGAAACAATATATCCTTGATATGGATTTGTAACTTCTATAAACCTTTGAGTGCCACTACCAATTTCTTCATTTCCCATAACTTCTATTCTCTGACCATTTTCTACCACCCCAATTCTACGACTCGCTGAATTGCGTGACTCAAAAATATATAATCCATTTGGCCTGAGTATATAACAAGTTTTTAATTTAGCCCTTGCTTTAGCCTGGTAATTAATGACACGCTCTGTGAGGCCATTCTGTGTTGTAGAATCCACACGATATTGATCTGGGCCAATAATATATTCAATTCCTTGTACCGGGTCATAAGCTTCCCAAGAACTACCCCTTTTTGTAGCATTACCAACTATCAGCCAATCTTGCTCAGTTCCATTCTTAGGTTGACTAATAAATATATATTCACCCTTTTGAGTTTCGCAAATATTAATATTAAAGTTTGCCGTTTCATAATTTGCTTTTTCAAAGCCATACCCATAACAAAGCTGAGCCCGTGCCGATGTTGGCAGAATCACACTTCCCAGCACTAAAGCAGTTGTAACAACTCCCACGGTGGCTAATCGGTGTTTCATTGTTTCTCCTATGTGCCATTGGATAGTAGTAAAACCACATAAAGGTACCATAATTTGACAAAAATATGTTGCAAAAATCAAAATAAGTAAAGCCTTATTTGATATTCTTAACTTTATAATAAAAATTTCTATAAAAAACTTATCGTTAAATTGTGTAAAGATATTATAAAGCTCTCAGCTTTCAGCAATAAGCTATCAGCCTAAGTTGACTTATAGCAGAAGCCAGGAGGCAGAAGGCAGAAGGCAGGAGGCAGGAGGCAGGAGGCAGAAGGAAAAATATGGCGTTGTCTGAGTTTTCCACTTTTGATATGTCCTCTACTTTCCTTCGACTGCGATAAATCCAAAAAAATTTAAAAGGAGATTTAAACTTCTCCTCAACTGTCCAACTTACTAATTGCTAGGGATAAAAATTCTCAAATAGCTCCGAGCTATAAAGCTTTTGGATATTTTTTTGGATATTTCAAGGTATAAAACTCAAAACTGTTGACGGAAAATTTAGTAGAAAAAGCCGAAAACTGTTAGTTGAGAGCTTGTTAAAAATAAAATCAAAATTTAGAGAGAGGTCTCTTATGGTAGCAGTAACAGACCGAGTCAAAAATAGACTAACAACAGAGACAAGTAAAATTGCCCCTAATACCACGGCCATTCGCTCCCTTGATTGGGACCGCGATCGCTTTGATATAGAATTTGGTCTCCAGAATGGTACCACATATAACTCCTTTATCATTCGAGGAGAAAAAAATGCCCTGATTGATACGTCCCATGCAAAATTTCGTCAGTTATATTTAGACATCCTCTGGGGTCTAATCGAACCGACAGAAATTGATTACCTAATTATTAGTCATACCGAACCAGACCATAGTGGTTTAGCCAAAGACATTATCGAACTAGCTCCCCAAGTTACAGTTGTTGGGGCCAAAGTAGCAATCCAATTTTTAGAAAATTTAGTTCACACACCATTTAATAAACAAATTGTCAAAAATGGCGACCAATTAGATTTAGGCAACGGTCACGTTTTAGAATTCGTTTCTGCCCCAAATCTGCATTGGCCAGATACTATTTTTACCTACGACAGCAAAACCCAAACTCTATTCACCTGTGATGCTTTTGGGATGCACTATTGCTCAGACAAGACTTACGATGAAAATCTGAGTGACATAGAACCAGACTATAAATTCTATTACGAATGTCTGATGGCCCCCAATGCTCGCTCAGTATTGAGTGCCATGAAACGCATGAAAGCATTGGGAGAGATTAACACCATTGCTACAGGTCACGGTCCCCTACTACGTTATAACTTAGTAGAATTAACCAACCGTTATGAAGAGTGGAGCAAAGCACAAAGTAAAGCAGAGACCACAGTAGCAGTATTCTACACCTCTGATTATGGTTACAGCGATCGCCTCTCCCAAGCAATTGCCCACGGGATAACCAAAACAGGCGTTGCAGTAGAAATGATGGACCTCAAATCTGCCGACCCCCAAGAAGTGCGGGAATTGGTAGAAATGGCAAAAGGAATCGTCATTGGGTCGCCACCAAGCACAGGTCCGGCAGCTAGTAGTATGGAAACAGCCATTAGCACTATTTTGGCAGCAGCTAACAAAAAACAGACTTTCGGTCTATTTGAATCTGGTGGTGGCGACGATCTATCTGTGTATCCCCTTGCCAACCAATTAAAAGAATTGGGTCTCAAGCAAGCATTTCCCAATATTCTGATTAAAGAAACTCCTTCAGAATTAACTTATAAACTTTGTGAAGAAGCGGGTACAGACGCAGGTCAACTTTTGAGCTTGAAGCAGAATATTAAGCAGATGAAATCTCTTGATAGCGACCTAGATAAAGCTTTAGGTCGTTTGAGTGGGGGTTTGTATATTATTACTGCGACTAAAGGCGAGGTTAGTAGTGCTATGTTAGCCTCTTGGGTAGTGCAAGCTAGTTTTAAACCATTAGGAGTTTCCATCGCAGTAGCAAAAGACCGGGCAATTGAGGCGCTGATGCAAGTAGGCGATCGCTTTGTCTTAAATGTATTGCGGGAAGATAACTATCAAGGTCTCATGCGACATTTTCTGAAGCGCTTCCCACCTGGTGCAGACCGTTTTGCGGGAGTCAATACTCAAACTGCTAAGAATGGTAGTCCGATTTTAGGTGATGCACTAGCTTATTTGGAGTGCGAAGTAGCAAGTCGGATGGAAGCAAGCGACCACTGGATTATTTATGCAACTGTTGATACTGGGCGAGTTAGTGACTCAGATATTTTGCCTGCGGTGCATCATAGAAAAGTAGGGAATCATTATTAACTAGCTATCAGCTATCAGCTATCAGCTATCAGCTATCAGCCTAAAAATTTGTGCATAGAATTAGGCATCTGTTTGCGGAGCATTCCGTTAGGAAACGCTGATTACTAAACTGCTGTTTGCGGGGCATTCCATCAGCAAACGATTTTTAATAGTTTTGTGGAATGGGCATCTTGCCCGTTCCTGATATTTTCACCAAAAATTCTCATTCCTTATCGCTTTTAGCATTCGACTTTTTGAGGCGCAGACTAACCCAGACCATTTGCTTGAGCGGTAATGGTACTTCTGGGTGTAGCCCTTCTGATATATCTTCAAAAGTTTTGATTGAACCCGGATAAACGGCAACTTGCCATCCTTGTTCGGAAAGGCAAGCGTTTATAGCGCACTCCTCAAGAAAGTATGTTATTCCTAGATGCTGCCTTAGTTCATCCACTTGTGATGTTTCTACCTGTTGATCTCGGTTCAGATATTGTTGAACGAATAAATTGACCAAACCATGAAAAGATTCATTTTTTTTGTAAAGCTTCTCAAGCTCTTCATAATATGTCTTAAAGTCTGATCGCTTCTCAATTTCTGAAGTAGTCTTCAACTGAAATTGACAGTTTCCGGAATACTGCTCGAACAGCGAATAGTTTTGATTAATAAACTGTTCTCCAGTGCGAATTGCCTCTGACCAAGCTTCATCCCCTTTGAATCCTTCTCTTACCTCAATTGTCAGTCGGTATATACTATCAGTAACTAGGACTAGGCAAGCATTAAAGTGTTCGCTAATCCATTTGATACAACCTTCAATGCGCCCGCGATTGAGAAAATTTTTACTTCCAAGACTGATTCCAAAAATACACTTTTGATACTTAGACAATGAGCTACGTAGGTGAACGGGAGATACTTTATATATACTTGCTTTATACTGATAAATTAGAGTATTTTTGGTATTAGAGTTGGTTAAGTATAACTCGTTTCTCTTGAGATCGATTGCTTGATTAATTCTAGATTGAATCAACTTTAGCTGCTCTAAGGAAAGCTGATTCCAGTCAAAATTTTCAATAATTGTTTCTCGATCGCTACGACTATTCATACTGTTAAATATTATCAAAATAACATGGGTCTAAAACCCCGCCTTTTAAGGCGCAATATTTTTGGAGCGAAGCTCAAATCTCCTACTTCCCCTCCTGGGAAGGGGAGGGGCGAGGGGTGGGTTGACTTCTGAGTTCTGAGTTCTGAGTTCTGACTTCGTTAATGGGAGCCATCTGAAAAAAACGAGAAATATTATGCTGAAATCCAGATTTACTGTTGTCTTCACAGTTATTTCAGCTATTAAAAAAGGATAATGACTAATATCATGTCCGGTAGCACCGTTTGTGTATAAAATTAAGGTAAAAATGGGAGAAAACCTTCTGCCTCCTGCCTCCTGCCTTCCTTCCACCAAAGTCTAATTATTCAACCGGACATGATATAACTCATAAGACGAGCCTATCAAAATCCTCTAGAACAAAGTGTTAACCTAAATTAAACTTCGTTTTCAAACAAGGCAAGTCGCAGTCGCTCAGTTGATTCTTCCATTTCTGCTAAAGACTCTAGACTTACAACAATGCTACGTTCTATCCCTAAAATTTCTGCCGCTTTAGCCACAGCTGCTTTTTCTTTTTCATGGTAACTACCATCAGCTCGACTCATCTTAATCGCTTGATACAGCATAACTCGGCGAAAATTTAGAGGAAAATTATAGCTGATCCCATTTAATAGCTCCTCAATGTTGGCATTTTTCCAATCGAATTGGCGTAGTGCTTCTATGTACTCTTGAGAGTCTACCATCAAAAGCTCTTGTTCATCAATATACCACTGGAATTCAGCTTCTGCCAGTTCGCCATCTGCCCCAGCGATGGCCATCAGTGCGCCACCATACTTCACGGCCACATCAAAATCAATGGATTGAGCGTTATTGTATCTCTGCTTGGAATATTTTGTTAGTTGCAGACTTTTTCCAGTACTCATATTTCCCTCCTTTAATTGTAGGCTTCAACAAGATTCAAACTTATTATATTTTGATTATTTGTGTCAATCTTCTAAAGTATAAGTATTTAACCAAACATGATATAATTGGTTTATTAAGCCCTTGATAGTGTTGACTGAATGCTGCAATGTTTTACCGCAGGCAGTTTAATGGTATAAAGAAGGAAGAATGTAGAAAGTTAATCGCCGATCTTCTACTTACTAGACATCTCCAAAAATCCAAAATAAAATCAATTATCACACAGAAATAATCAATTCTTTCTTCCTAATGCCTACTGCATACTACCTACTCCCTCTTTTCTGGATATGTTCTACTGTTTCAGCTATTTCATAACTTCTAATATTAATAGTAACTGTCATGATATAATCACAAATGCAGTAGACTTATTCGACCTCAACTTTGGTTAATCACTTTAATAAATGCTACTTAGACATTTTACGGTTGAAAAAATACCTAAAAGTCAGTCTAGCTATACAAGGAAATTACATCAATCTCTGAAAATAGCTAAAACCCTTGGTAAGTAAAAAATTATGCCTTTTTAACATAAAAATACTTGCCTGTCTATATTCGATCTTGTTTTCTGCTTATATTTTATGTAAGTTCTACTAATCAACTAACTATGCTACAAACCACCAAAAAAAAAGACGTTCAAATTGTCATAATTGCTGAAGAAACAAAAGTTCTCCGTTCTCGCACTTGGGATAGACTAAAATTTGAAGTCGAATATTCTCTACAAAAAGGCACTACTGCTAACTCCTATCTCATTCAAGCTGAAAAAACTGCAGTTATCGATCCACCAGGTGAATCATTTACTAAAAACTACTTAGACTCATTGCAACTACGCTTAAATTGGCATCGCCTTGACTATATAATTCTAGGACACTTTAATGCTAATCGTGCTGCTACCCTCAAAGCTTTATTATCCCTCGCACCTCAAATAACTTTTGTTTGCTCAAACCCTGCAGCTTTAACTCTCAAAGACTATTTTAAAGAACAAGAGTTGAAAATTCAGATAGTTAAAGGTGAAGATACTCTAGACTTGGGCAATGGTCATCAATTACAATTTATTACCACTCCTACCCCTAAATGGCCCGATGGTTTGATGACTTACGACCCAAAAACTCAAATTTTGTTTACTGATAAGTTTTTTGGCGCTCATGTTTGTGGAGACCAAGTTGCTGATGAAGGATGGAGTATCTACAGTGAAGACCGACGTTTCTATTATGACTGTCTCCACGCTGCTCAAGCAAAACAAGTGCTTTCTACCCTAGATAAAATTTCTGACTTGAGCGTGAAATTTTATGCTTCCGGTCATGGACCAATGGTACGTTATGGGATGACTGAGTTAACAAATTTGTATCGGAAGTGGAGTCAGGAACAAAATTCACGAGATTTGAATGTTGCCTTGCTTTATGCTTCAGCTTATGGTAATACTGCAACTATTGCTCAGGCGATCGCTAAGGGTTTAACTAAAGCAGGGGTCGCTGTAGAATCAATTAACTGTGAAGCTGCCACGTCTGATGAAATCAAGGAAGCAATTGAAAAATGTGATGGATTTATTATTGGTTCCCCCACACTTGGCGGTCACGCACCAACTCAAATTCAAACAGCTTTGGGTATTGTACTGAATACAGCTTCTAAGAGTAAATTAACTGGGGTATTTGGTTCCTTTGGTTGGAGTGGTGAAGCCATTGATATTTTGGAAAGTAAGTTAAAAGATGCGGGTTATAAGTTTGGTTTTGAAACTATTCGGGTGAAGTTTAAGCCAGACGATAACACGCTTCAAACTTGTAAGGAAGCAGCTATTGATTTTGCTCAGACTTTGATCAAGTCTCGGAAACTTCGCGCTCCTAAACCTTCGGCAAGTGCTTCGGGAAGCGATCGTACAGCTCAAGCAGTGGGACGTGTTGTGGGGTCTTTGTGTGTGATGTCTGCCAGACGTGGAGATGTCACCAGTGCGATGTTAGCTTCTTGGGTTTCTCAGGCGACTTTTAATCCCCCAGGGGTGACTATTGCAGTGGCGAAAGACCGTGCGCTGGAATCTTTGACCCATACAGGCGATCGCTTTGTGTTGAATATATTAGCAGAGGGCAAACAATTGAGAAAGCATTTTCAGAAGTCTTTTGCACCGGGAGAAGATCGTTTTGTGGGAGTGGAAACCAAGGAAGCTGAGAATGGTTGTCCGGTTTTGACAGGTGCTCTTGCTTATTTGGAATGTAAGATAGCAAACCGGATGGAATGTGGCGACCATTGGTTGGTTTATGCAGTGGTGGAGAATGGTCAGGTTTTGAATGAAGGGGTAACAGCAGTTCATTTCCGCAAGTCGGGTAGTCATTATTAAAGTAAAGTCATTAGACCTCTGATAAAAATCAAAAATAGGCGTTGCTGAAGTGTGTGTATGATATTAATCCTAATTACTTAGGAGTCAATCCACCCTTAACCCTTCCCAGGAGGGGAGGGGAACGACTGAGTCAGGAGGGAAGAAATAAGAAAAAAGAGTAGCATAAGAGAACGTTTTTTGTTAGCGCTCTGATTCGGACATGATATCATACCTCAAATCACCAACGCCTATCAATTACCGAAAAATTAATGACTTTCCCCTATTGCCTCTTTTGGAGGAGATGTCTATTGGATACGCAGTGCTGGTTATGGTGGTTTGCTCAACCTGAACGGTTAAACGAAGAGGCGATCGCCTGTATTGCCGATCAAAGTAACGAATTGTGGTTTTATGTTGCTAGAGAGCGATCGCTCATGTAGGTTGGGTTGAGGCGCTCACACAGATTATGGCACGGATGTACGGATTAAGCAGTAGTGAACTGACATAATGAACTTTGGTTGAGTCCAATTAGTGTTTGGGAAGCACTGGTTATTGCAGAAAAAGGACGCATATCTGTGCAACCCGATCCTGTTACATAGGTTAACTTAGCTTTACAAACTATAGAAACTCGTGAAGCTCAAATGAATCATGCTATTGCTATTTTAAGTCGTCAGGTTGTACTACCTCATCAAGATCCCGCAGATAGATTTATTGTTGCTACAGCTATTTACTATGGGTTAACATTAGCCACAGTTGATACCGATATTATAGGTAGTTCGGCAGTACAAACACTGAGTTATAAAATCTTGTAGAAGAGCGATCGCTACTCATGTAGGTTGGGTTGAGGAACGTTAGCGGAGCTTATCCGAAGGATAAACCCAACATAAGTTTAGATATAGGATGGGTTTTTGTTGGGTTGCGCTATCGCTTAACCCAACCTACAATCTAGCCTAGTCCTCCAAAGAAAGCAATAATCAAGCAAATAATAAAGAAAATAAGGGCAATTACAATAAAAGAAAGGGCATTTTTGGGAAGTCTCATAGTTCAAGTAGTTAAAGAAGTAAAAAACTAAAGGTAAGAAGTCTACTAATACAAATAACAGTAGACTTCATTAGAAATGGCTTTCAATCAGTTTCTAGGCTTGTTGTCTGTAGGTGAAATAACATCATCTAATCGAGTAACAAGTGACATGGTGCTTACGGCAGATTTTGTACCGTCAGAAGCTGCTTTACTCCAATTAATTGTTTTCTTACCTTTAGCTTTTTGGCTTAAAGCATTTCCAACCGTTGCTCCACCTACTCCAGCACCACATAGCCCCAAAGCTTTTCCAACAGCTATTAATGCTATTGTAGTTGTGACTGGCTCGATCGCGAAATGAATAAAATGAGTTGTTAACATTACCTTATTCTAGATTTATGTTGGACATTTTTTCCATGATTACTCATAAGTCAATAGTTTGCCTAGTCCAAAAACGTTCAAATTTGTTACTCTTTTTCTGACTCAAATTTATCTACTTTTGTAGAAAAATGTTAAAAATGTACTGGACTTTTACCTAATTTCAGGGATAATAGCGATAATATAAAAAACATACCTTTCCTTAGCCTATGAACATAGAAAAAGCCTTAAAAATAGCCGATATGATAGTCTTTGAGAAAACAGGTAAACATCTAAATGACCTACAACAAGCGGTACTCAAAGTAACTCTACAACGGGAGACTTACAAAGATATAGCTAAAGACTTGAAATGTTCTGAAAGTAGTGTTAGAAAAGCTGGTGCGGAATTATGGCAAATATTTTCGGAGAGGTTAGATGAAGATATCAGTAAATCAAATTTTCGCTCTGCAATAGAAAGGTGGCAAAACTCTAACATTTTAAACCTTGCACAAGATGTTGTAGTGAGTGACAGTTTCAACATCTGTGAAAAAGAAAGACACCCCCCAAATACACCAAACTCACACCAACCTAACCAACAAACATCTCACCCCAAACAACCCGCAACGCCACATCAAGATTTAGACGAAATGCCAGAGTTGGGCGACTTCTACAACCGCACCACCGAACTCGAAACCCTAACCACCTGGATTTTACAACAACACTGTCACCTCATCGCACTCACGGGTATCATTGGTATCGGCAAAACCACATTAGCAGTAAAACTCGTTCACCAAATAAAAGATAATTTTGACTATGTAGTTTGGCGAAGTCTCCAAACATCCCCCACTTTTGCCGAATTTCAAGCTAACTTACTTCAATTTTTCTCCCAGTCTCAACAACAAAACTCACTCAAAAACACACAAAAACCTTTACCCCTAATCAAATATTTACAGAAGCATCGTTGTTTAGTAGTCTTGGATGACATTCATCACCTTTTCAGCAGTGGGGAGTTGGCAGGAAAGTACAAACCAGGATACGAAGAATATGACTACTTTTTCAAACAGATAGAAAAATTATCCCATGACAGTTGCCTGCTATTAATAGGTTGGGAACAACCCATTAAACTTGCTCAACTCAAAAGCAAAAAAACACCAATTCCTATTTTGCAACTGACTGGTTTAGATATTGCCAGCGCAACAGAAATACTCAGAGATTATGGTTTGGCAGAAATTGATAACTGGGAAAAACTAATTCACCACTATCAAGGCAACCCTCTATGGTTAAAAAGTGTGGCAACTCAGATTCAAGAATTCGGAGAAAATTTGATTGAGCTATTGCCCGATGATGCCATCTTATTACCAGAAGATTTAAAAGATACTTTACAACAGCAGAGCGATCGCCTATCGGAAACCGAAAAACAAATCTTGGAGCTATTAGTAATGAAAAATCAACCTGTTAGTCTGGCGCAACTGTTAGAAACTACAGAAACGTCACCATCAGATTTATTCAACATATTACAATCTTTGTGTAGGCGTTCCATGATTGAAAAACAAGAAAATTTTTACAGTGTCCCACCTGTAGTCAGGGAATATAGCAGTAGTTTTTTTGGTTAGGACAGAGTTTGAGGTGGAATTTTGGGTGTCTGTGGTTTTATTGCGGATGTCGCAATAGGAGTTTTTGCTCAGTTCTATTGGGAATTTTCACTGTCTGTGGTTTTATTGCGGATGTCGCAATAGGAGTTTTTGCTCAGTTCTATTGGGAATTTTCAGTGTCTGTGGTTTTGTTGCGGATGTCGCAATAGGAATTTTTGCTCAGTTCTATTGGGAATTTTCACTGTCTGTGGTTTGATTGCGGATGTCGCAATAGGAATTTTTGCTCAGTTCTATTGGGAATTTTCAGTGCCTGTGGTTTTATTGCGGATGTCGCAATAGGAGTTTTTGCTCAGTTCTATTGGGAATTTTCAGTGTCTGTGGTTTTGTTGCGGATGTCGCAATAGGAGTTTTTGCTCAGTTCTATTGGGAATTTTCAGTGTCTGTGGTTTTGTTGCGGATGTCGCAATAGGAGTTTTTGCTCAGTTCTATTGGGAATTTTCAGTGTCTGTGGTTTTGTTGCGGATGTCGCAATAGGAGTTTTTGCTCAGTTCTATTGGGAATTTTCAGTGTCTGTGGTTTTGTTGCGGATGTCGCAATAGGAGTGTTTACTCAGTTTCAGTTTTGATTTTGGGTGTCTGTGGTTTTATTGCGGATGTCGCAATAGGAGTTTTTGCTTAGTTTCAGTTTTGATTTTGAGTGTCTGTGGTTTTATTGCGGATGTCGCAATAGGAATTTTTGCTTAGTTCTATTGGGAATTTTGAGTGCCTGTGGTTTTGTTGCGAATGTCGCAATAAGAATTTTTGCTTAGTTCCATGGGGAATTTTCATTGTCTGTGGTTTTATTGCGGATGTCGCAATAGGAGTTTTTGCTTAGTTTCAGTTTTGATTTTGAGTGTCTGTGGTTTTATTGCGGATGTCGCAATAGGAGTTTTTGCTTAGTTCTATTGGGAATTTTGAGTGCCTGTGGTTTTATTGCGGATGTCGCAATAGGAATTTTTGCTTAGTTCTATTGGGAATTTTGAGTGCCTGTGGTTTTATTGCGGATGTCGCAATAGGAATTTTTGCTTAGTTCTATTGGGAATTTTCAGTGCCTATGGTTTTATTGCGGATGTCGCAATAGAAATTTTTGCTTAGTTCTATTGGGAATTTTCAGTGCCTGTGGTTTTGTTGCGGATGTCGCAATAGGAATTTTTGCTTAGTTCTATTGGGAATTTTGAGTGCCTGTGGTTTTGTTGCGAATGTCGCAATAAGAATTTTTGCTTAGTTCCATGGGGAATTTTCATTGTCTGTGGTTTTATTGCGGATGTCGCAATAGGAGTTTTTGCTTAGTTTCAGTTTTGATTTTGAGTGTCTGTGGTTTTATTGCGGATGTCGCAATAGGAGTTTTTGCTTAGTTCTATTGGGAATTTTGAGTGCCTGTGGTTTT
>JAAHGF010000008.1:780190-824889 GCA_010672585.1 Okeania sp. SIO1I7
GCGGATGTCGCAATAGGAGTTTTTGCTTAGTTTCAGTTTTGATTTTGAGTGTCTGTGGTTTTATTGCGGATGTCGCAATAGGAGTTTTTGCTTAGTTCTATTGGGAATTTTGAGTGCCTGTGGTTTTGTTGTGGATATCGCAATAGGAGTGTTTACTCAGTTCCATTAGCTCAACTACTATTAAGATAAGAAACGGTATAACTTTATTTTTCTTCCTTCTTGCTACTTCCTTCACCAACTTATGACCAATACAAACACATCAACTTCAAACAACCTCAAATATGTCAATCCCCTAATTGGCACGGGAGGTCATGGCCACACCCACCCAGGGGCAAGCGTTCCCAATGGTTTTGTCGGACTTGGTCCCGATACCAGAGTCGAAGGGTGGGATGCCTGTTCCGGATATTATGATAGCGATCGCAGTATTCTCGGTTTTTCCCACACTCACCTGAGCGGTACGGGTATTGCAGACTATGGGGATATTCTAATTTTGCCAAAAATTGGTACTATGACACTCGAACCGGGAACTCTGGAAAACCCAGACTCTGGTTATCGGGAGCGCTTTGACAAAAACTCGGAAACTGCTTCTCCTGCTTACTACAAAGTTAAATTAAACTCAGGAATACAAGTCGAACTCACAGCTAAACAACGGAGTGGTTTTCACTACTACACTTTTCCTGAAAATGCTAAGGTTAACCTGCTCATAGACTTAGTTCATCGCCGAGATGAAAACACTCTCTCTGCTAGTCTCAAAGTATTAGACCCATACACTATTGTTGGCAGTCGCATCAGTCAAAGTTGGTCGCCGGAACAAAGAATTTATTTTTATATCAAAATAGATAAACCACTGCAAAAAATATATATCTCCACTGATGGAAAAAATCTGAATCAACTCAAAAGTGCCAACAGCAAACAGATTCAATCATATTTAGAATTAGGGGAAATTTCCAATCTCAAAGTACGAATTGGTATTTCCGCAGTAGATATTAATGGGGCGCAAAGAAACCTCGCCAAAGAAATTCCCACCTGGCAATTTTACGAAACAGTTGACTCCAGCAAAGAACTCTGGCGCGAGAAACTGGCAAAAATTGATATTGAAACCGAAAACGAAACAGATAAAATCATTTTCTACACTGCACTCTACCATACCTACAAAGCTCCACATATATATATGGATGTAGACAAACGGTTTCGGGGAGCAGATGGACGCATCCATACCGCAGGAGGTTTTACCAACTACACCCTATTTTCATTATGGGATACATTTCGCGCTCTCCACCCATTGATGACCTTGCTGGAACCCTCAGAAACTAATGAATATATCAAATCTATGTTGATACATTACGACCAAGTAGGTTCCCTACCAAAGTGGAAACTAGGAGAAAAAGATGTCAAAACAATGGTTGGTCGTCATGCTATTAGTGTTATTGTCGATGCTTTTACCAAAGGTTTGCGGAACTATGATAATTGGTGGGCATTGGGAGCAGCGATCGACACTATGAATAGAGAAGAACCAGAATTAAATGCCTATCGTAATTATGGTTTTGTGCCCTCAGATGTTGATGTGAATTGGTCAGTATCGCGGACTCTAGAATTTGCCTATAATGATTGGGCGATCGCTCAGGTTGCCAGAATTTTCGGAAATATTAGTCTGGCAGAAAGTTATGAAAAACGTTCTCAAGCATACCGCCAAGTATTCGACGCGAGTCAAAAATTAATGCGCCCCAAACGTAGGGATGGTAGTTGGGATAATTTCGATCCATTTGCAGCAGCATGGGAGTCTCCATTTATTGAGGGTAACTCTTGGCAATATACCTGGTTTGTGCCTCACAATATTCCCGACTTAATTCAACTCATGGATGGGAAGTCAGCATTTTTAGCACAACTGGAAAAATTATTTTCCCTGGATAGTAGTCAAGGCAATAAACTGCCCGATATTACAGGACTAATTGGGCAATATGCTCACGGGAATGAACCCAGTCATCATATCCCCTATCTTTTCAATTTTGTCGATCGCAACGATCTGACTCGTGCTTATGTCAAACAAATACTGACCACAATGTACAAAGCTACACCAGATGGCATCATAGGCAATGAAGACTGCGGACAAATGTCAGCTTGGTATATTCTTAGTTCCCTGGGTTTATATCAGGTAACTCCAGGTACGCCAATGTTTGATTTGGGATATCTACATTTTTCTCAAGCGACTATACATTTGGATAATGGCAAAGATTTTATTATTCAAAAAGGTAATCATTCCGAACCTTATTTACTCAATAGTCAAGCAGTGTCAGGGTGGCAAATTTCATATCAGGATATTATCAATGGTGGTGTATTGAGTATTTCCTCACCAACACCAATAAATTCACCAACCCCAACAAATATGCAATGGTATAACCAACCCCCTGTCTGGAGCGACCAAGATGGAGTAATTCAAGTTACCACTGGTGCAAAGACAGATTTTTGGCGAGTGACTCACTATGGTTTTATTCGCGACAACGGTCATTATTATTTAGGTGCTTCAATAGCAGCTCGCCAGTTTTCCATAGTATGGCAAGATTTGGAACCTGAAATAGCATCTGAGTTTAAAACTTTATCCGATGAATACCTCAAAAAGTACAAAAAACAGGTAAAAGGACAAGTATTAGGAACATCAATTTTAGGTGCAATAACCAACATAGGGATAGGTATATTTACAGAAAACCCAAGGTATGGTATCTCAGCTTTGCAATCACTACAACTTCTTTTTAAAGGGGAAGCAGAGTATGGTAAAGCAGCAGCTAATGCTTTGGTTAGTAACTACAAAGATAATGAGAAGTTACGAGAAGACCAAATACTTCAAAACTATGTTGAAGGTATAGGCGAGCGGTTTGTTCCTTTTGTAGGTAGAGACGAGTTCGAGTTTGAGTTTTACGTTGTTGAAGATAGTAGTTTGAATGCTTTTGCTTTACCTGGTGGAAAGATTTTTATCAACACTGGTGCAATTTTAGGAACTAACTCTGAAGCTGAATTGGCGGGAATTATTGCCCATGAGATAGCTCATGCTGCCCTGTCTCATGGTTATTTAAAGGTTAGCCAATCACTTCTCCTGAGAGACTTAAGTCAAGTTGTGCCTTTTCTGGATATGGTCTCTGGTATTGTCAACAGCCAATATAGCAGGGAACTAGAAACCCAAGCCGATATTGTGGGTACAAGATTTTTATCAAAAACTAATTATGCGGCAGATGGTATGCGCAACTTTATGGTTACTTTGAGTAAAAAAGGTGGACCTAAGAAGACAACTTGGCAATCTACTCATCCTGCTCCTCCCGAACGAGTTCAATATTTGGAGAAGTTAATTGTTGATGGGGGTTACAACATCTACTCTTATGAGGGGGTTAAGTCTCACCGGGACATTCAGGATTACATTAATGGCGTGAATGTGGAAAAAGAACCTGAGCCTGATGAAGACGATCCAGATGGTAGGAAAAACAGAAATTAGTTTTGTTTTTTAATTAATTTTTATGGGTGCATTGAAGATTTGTTAATTAATTTATGGAGTAATTAAAGATGACATACGCAGAAGAACGCAGAGAAACTATTCCAGTAGAACTTCCTAATGGGGCAATAGTTGGAGTTGAAGTGCCTCAAGTAAGAGGTAGGCAAGATGTGGCATCTTCGATTTTATCTTTCAAACCTGTTACTGATGCGCTAGAGGGAATAACCGAGGCGATCGCTACTTCATTAGAAAAGGCAAAACCTACTAAGGCTACTGTTAAGCTTGGCATGGAAATATCTTTGGAATCAGGGAAATTAACTACAGCAATTGTTAAGGGGTCTAGCAAAGGCAACTTGGAGATTACACTAGAGTGGGATACAAAAGCCTAGTGCCGCTACGCGGAAGTCAGAAGTCAGAAGTCAGAAGTATTGATTGACAAAGCTTTTAGGGTTTTGTAACTGGTCAGTTATTTCCGCCATTCTGCACTAGTGAATTAATCAGGACTTACGCAAAATATCAAATTATACACCGTCTGTAGGGGCGGACAGCCGTTTGCTTGCGCATACTTCGTAACGCTCCTACTAGATATGGTGGTTATGCGTAAGTCCTGTTAATAAAAAGGGAACAGGAGAAGAGAAATTATGGAATTTTTGAAATATTGCACAGTTAAGTTAAGCTTTGCCAACAACAACAGACAGGGAACAGGTTTTTTTGTCGCCCCTGGGTTCATTCTTACCTGCGCTCATGTAGTAAAAGATTTAGATAATTTGCCAATTCAGATTCGCTGGCAACAGGAACAAAACTTTGCTGAAGCTAGAGTCGAAAGCTTAGTATATAAATTTGATTTAGCTTTGCTAAAGTTTAATCCACCAAAAGATAAAAACCTTCCTTGCGTATACTTAGGGGAAGAAGATTTGATGGATCGTGATGGACTACATACTTTTGGTTATCCAGATCGAGATTATAATGATGGCTGTCCAGCAAAGTTCTTTTACGAGGGGATAATTGGAGGTGAACTACCATTAATTAAGTTCCAATCAGGTCAAATTATTAGTGGAATGAGTGGTTCAGCATTAGTTAATGAAAGAACAAAAAAAGTCTGTGGTGTTATCAAGTCTACCCGCGATAACTGGATTGATTTAGGTGGTGATGCCATACCTACATCTGTAATTTTATCCCAGTTTCCTGAGCTAAGGGAATTAAACCAACAATTTCATCAGCAAGACCAACGCTGGATTGAAAATATGGAGGGAACTGGTCAAACTGAATCCAAAGGAGAACCTTCTGAATCACAAGATGGGTTTATTTACGATGCCTACATTAGTTATGTGGATAAGGAACCCGATGCAGCTTGGGTTTGGGAAACTTTAGTACCAAAATTAGAAGATACTGGACTAAAAATTGCTATTTCAGGAGATGTAGACTCTCCGGGTGTAGCTAGAGTGGAAAATGCTGAAATAGGAATTAAGCAATCTAAACGTACTGTACTTGTTTTATCAGCTACTTATTTAGCAGATTCTATGGACAATTTTGAAAATATTCTAGGCCAAACTTTGGGTATTGAGGAGGGTAGTTATAGACTTCTTCCCCTAAAAATTTCAGAAATAGATCGGAAACTCTTGCCTATTCGTCTGAGTATGTTAACAACTTTAAATCTAATTCATCCTCGTCGAGCGGAACGAGAATTTACTCGTTTAATAACAGCTTTGAAATCGCCTTTACCAAAACGATGAAATTTACGTCAACAGCTAACACTACTTCAAAACAATTAACAGTTTGATGAATAAACCACCATCATCTTCCAAGTACGATCTTTTTATATCTTACGCAGAAGCAAATCAAGCTTGGGTCAAAGGATTTTTATTGTCAGCGTTAGACAGTGCTAAAGTTAAATATGTCGAGCGAGAAAACTTTTCTCTAGGAGTACCTGAACTTAAAGAATTAGAACGATTTATCACAGAAAGTAAGTATGTTTTACTGATTATTTCGGATGCTTATTTTATTGATAACTTTAATGAGTTTACTGATATTCTTGCTCAAAGCTATGGAAGAGAAAAAGAAATCTGGCCTGTAATTCCACTGTTTTTAGAGGAAGTTCAATTGCCTCCGACATTAAAAATGTTAACGTCTTTGGATGCTACTGATGAGAGTAAGTGGCAGACAATTGTGGAGCGTCTCTGTGAACAAGTCAAGCGTCCTAGACCTGAAGCACCTCCAAAACCAGAATGTCCTTATCCAGGGATGAAAACTTTTAACGAAGAGGATAGTAAAAACTTTTGGGGTCGTGGCAATGAAATTGATGCAATGGTACGTCAACTAGATAATTATCCTTTTCTAGCAGTTATTGGTCCTTCAGGAAGTGGTAAATCTTCACTGGTTCGAGCAGGATTAATTCCTGCATTGAAAAAAAGTTCGCGCTTTCCTGGAGAATGGATAGTGAGAACTCTGCGACCTGGTATGAAACCTGTAACAACACTCAGAGAGATACTAGGTGGGAGTTTAGATGAATTAAGTACAACTCTCAAGAGTTTTCTTGCTAGTCAAGCTAATGCACAGCGTTTTCTACTTATTGTAGATCAATTTGAGGAAGTATTTACAATAGTAAAAGAGCAAGAAACTCTCCAATATTTTCAACAAGTTTTATACCAACTGATTGACATTAAAAATTGCTATGTTGTGCTGACAATTAGAGCAGATTTTTATCAAGATTTATTTGCTTTACAACCTCTTTGGAAGGAAATTAAAGCCCATCGTTATGAAGTTGAACCTTTAACTAAAGATGGTTTACGGGACGCAATTTTAAAGCCAGCAAAAAATCTAGGCGTTTATATAGATTCCATATTAGTAGAGCGCCTAATAAGGGATTTTTCAGGAGCTAAAGAACTAGGAATTTTACCATTTTTTCAAGAAACTTTACGCTCTCTTTGGGATAAGCTAGAATATAAATACTTGGCACTTCATGCTTATAAGGAAAAAAGCAAATTAGAGGCTATAATAGCTGATTTTGCAAATAGAGCTTGGTTTGCCTTAGAGCAAAACGAACAGAAAATTGCCCGTCGTATCTTTCTACGTTTAGTACAATTTGGAGAAGAGCGACCAGATACTCGCCGTCAACAATTTGTAAAGGATTTACAGAAAGGTAATAATCCTGAAAAATTTAGAAAAGTGTTAAATCATTTTCTCAATGATAAATATCGACTTTTAACTATTAGTGGAGAAGAAAATGAATCAGACCAAATAGTAGATTTGGCTCACGAAATTTTGATTAGCAGTTGGCCTGAATTTGAAAAATGGATAAGTCAATACCGTGAAGTAGAAAAAGAGCGCCGTTGGTTGGAGGAAAAAGCTCAAGAATGGGTTAAACAGGGTAAGCGTATCAGTGGTTTACTGAATTATGATAATTGGAAAAAAGCAAAAAAGTGGTTAAAAACACCTGATGCTAATTACCTTGGGTACAGTGATGACTTAACTGCCTTAGTCAAACGCTCTAAAATTATGATTTGGTTGTTGATATTAATCCCAATAGTATTAATGACTGGTTTGATTTTTGCGGTATTTAGAATTCGCTCAGAACGACAACAAGCTGCGCGAGATAAAGTTATAAGAGAAACAGTTCTCAAGAAAACCACACCAGATTTAGTAAGGGAGTTATCACAGCGACTTCCTAGTTTTGTCGATATTGCAGAGAAACAGAAAAATGCTAGAAACTTTGAAAAAGCTTTAGCAAACTATCAATTTTTAGTAGGTCTTAAACAAATAGAGAGTCAAATAAAATACTCTCCTAATCCAGATGAATTTTCCGAATTAAAATCAGAAAGAGAACAGATTAAGAGAATTGCTGAACAAGCAGAAGAATCTTTAGCAGAAGTCATAAATTTAGCTGAGATTCCTACCTTAGAAGAACAGTTAAAAGCGGGTGATTTTGGAGTTAGGAAACTTTCTGGTTCAGAAATTGAAGGAGATTACTTTGGACCAGCATCAATAGATCAACAATTTACAGGTGCTTTGCAAACAACTTACAGAATTTTAATGATGGAAAATGGTGCAAATGCAGACCGTAATCAAGATGGTTTATTAATTGATGGAGAAGAAGTATTGATTCCCTGTGCTACTTTAGAAGAAATAGAAGAACTATGGCGCAAGCATACTCAATACCGTTGTGGATGGTATGGAGAAAATAGCGATCGCGAGGCTCCAAATTGTCAAGAATTAGAAGGTCAAACCCTAACAATTAAAATTATTGATAATTTTGCAATTCCTCATTTTAATCAGCGACTAAGCACAGAGTGTCAAGTTGTTAAATCACCAGAAATGGAAACAGATATTGCACAGTAAAAATCTGTCAATTACTTTGATAAATTTCAATTCAAACTAGAAAAATATTATGAAAAAAATACAACGTTTTTTGCCATTGTTCTTGATTAGCTCAGTCACCGTTTCTACCCTAGCAATTTTACCATTTTTAGAAAATTTGAGTAGCCTTGCTGAAATTCCTGCCTATGCCAAAATAGTTCAAATTCTTGGTCCAAATAATATTAGCGTGCGGATTGGTAGACAGGTAAGACCAGTAAATATTGATAGTAGATTATCTCCTTCTATCAATCATCAACTTAATGCCCTGTTAATGCCTAATAACAATCTAACTTTTGGTACTCTTGAGTTTTTTGAAAAAAATGATAATTCTAAAGGACTAAAAATACAAGCAAAAACACGAAACGATCAAGTCACTTTCTATTACTTTCCTTGCACAATTAGAGTCAGCGGTAATGCAATTATTGAGTGGAAAAATTTAGGTCGAGGTGGTGGTAGAGCCTGTGAAAAGGGTATTCGGGTACAGCAAGCAAGTGCCAGCAAAGCAGAGTTAACAGAATCAAATTTATATGCTAATAGTCAAGGGACGGTTTTTGCTCAAGCACTTCGTCAAAGACAACAAGGTTACTGTAGCGTGGCTTCAGACTCTGGAAAAAGTTGGTACGGCATTAGTACATCAGAAGATCCTTGCCAGGAACCATTACAAGAATGTCAAAAAGATGGAGCAAATAACTGTACTACTTTAGCACAAGATTTTTGGAAGAGCAGGGAATCAGAATTAGAGGCGATCGTATCGTGCAAAAATATTCCTTCTGCTTCACGAAAAGGATCTGGAGCAGAAATGCCAGACTTGATTCGTAATTTATGGAGTGAGGTTCAACAACAAGGAGGACAAACTTGTGCATTGAATGTTTTGGGGAATAACGAGGCGATCGTCTTGCCAACCCTTAGTGGTCAAAGAACTACTGTTGAGGTGAATGATCTTGACCCCTGTCTAACTTTTAAGACTCGCTTTGGAACAGCCATTGTTAAATCAACTAAAAAACAGGAAGGGGTTCCGGTAGAAGTAGGTGATGAATATAAATACTGTATAGAACCAGAGGAAGACCCTATAAAACCTGTCGATCCTGAAAATGAGTCTATAGAAATGCAAGTTTTTCTGGCTCGTGAGAGAGGATACGAGCTGTGCGATCAAATGCAAGAAAGCGGTGGTTTTGAAGGTAGTGAACAGACAATACAGCTTACTGCAACAGAAGGGGTGATTAAAATCAATTATGAGATGTTTGACGTACCTGATAGGTTAATAGTAACCCATAAAGATAAAACTCTATACGATACAAAAATTGAAAAAGGAAATAAAAATGGTTATGTTTCAGGAAGGAACACTGTATCAATTCCTTTAAAGGAAAACTCTGGGCAAGTAAAAGTGAAAGTCATTGGAAACCCAGAAAAAGAAACAACTAAATGGAATTATGTTTTATCTTGTCCTCGCTGACAAGATTTTATAAAACGGAGAGGGGGGGATTCGAACCCCCGTATAAGTCACCCCATAACAGCATTTCCAGTGCTGCGCCTTAAACCACTCGGCCACCTCTCCAAAAAGCAAAAGTATTAAATTTTATTTTTGCTCACAATTCCACAATTGTAGCAGAATTATTCTAAATTTTGCAAGTCTTTCTGGCAAAAAAATTTTATATTGGATATTGGCCCTGGCTGACGAAGTCAGAAGTTTGAAGTCAGAAGTCAGAAATTAACGTGATGTGTGACTTTCTACGAAATAATCAGGGTTTCTGGATCTTTTGAAAAGGCGGGGTTTTAGACCCAACTATTTTGATAATATAAGCTTAAGCATAAATCATGTTTGAGTTTGTTAATTCAGGACTTGAGCATGAGGTACAAAAAAAACTAGGATTTGAGATTGCTTTCCGTCCCGGAATGCTGCGCAAACCCTGGAGGTTTCCTCGCCATATCTAATTGACCAAGAGAAATCAAATTCAATATTTCAAGCCTCTGACTTTCCTGCGGAATGCTGCGCAAACAGACAGAGGTACTGATAACTGATAACTGATAACTGATAACTGATAACTGAAATGGCCCGTAATCACCAAATTCGCATACACGATCGCCAAAAAGATACATATCATACAGTCCAGGTTCCTGAAGACCGCTACATCCTCCACAGTGCTGAAAACCAAGGAGTAGATTTACCATTTTCCTGTCGTAATGGTGCTTGTACTACTTGTGCAGTGAGAGTTATATCTGGCCAACTCTATCAACCAGAAGCAATGGGACTATCATTAGAACTTCAAAAACAGGGCTATGCTCTTCTGTGTGTCAGCTATGCTCGTTCTGACCTACTTGTAGAGACACAAGATGAAGATGAAGTATACGAACTCCAATTTGGCCGCTATTTTGGCAAAGGAAAGGTAAAAGCAGGATTGCCATTGGATGAAGATTAAAATAATTTATCTACTTATAGTCTGGATACTTTTCGTTGGCTGCCAAAACTCAAATCCCCGCTCGGGCAAAATGATTAGAGTAGAAAGGGTTGTTAGTGGACAAACCATCGAGATAACTGACCGTTCTGCTGCTGTACCTATACTAGAACCCATTCGCTTGATTGGTATTCAGGCACCAGATACCAGACAAAAACCTTGGGGACAAGAAGCCAGAACCCAACTAGAAAAGTTAACCTTGGGGCAAGAAGTTTTATTAGAGTTTGATGTCCAGAAAAAAGATAAATTCGATCGCCAACTAGCTTATATTTGGCTGAATGGGAAACTAATTAATGAATATATGGCAGAAGAAGGTTTGGCCTTGGCAGAGCCAGATTTTCCGAATAATAAGTATACAGAACGTCTTGCTAATGCCCAAGAAAAAGCTAGACTGATGGGGCGAGGTATCTGGAATCCAGAACGTCCAATGCGTCAAACTCCAGCACAATTTCGTCGTGAAAATCTTAAACAATAGGTTCAACAATTAATAATTAATAATTAATAATTAATAATTACCTCTCCTTGAAAGCGGATAGGATTGACGCGGTAGGGAAAATTTTTTCTTGTTTCTCCTTTAAAGGAAAGGCTTTAAACCTTGATTATTTAATTATTCGGTAAGGAAGTCAGAAGTTATTATTGTCATGGAGATTTTGAACAACCCTCCAATTCCTATTAATTAATTAAGTGAATTATTTTTATGAGTGCAGAACAATTACAAGTTTTCTTAGATATTGCTACTGAAGCTGCTCTTGCTGGTGGTGCAGAGTTGATGTCTTACTGGGGGAATCTTCAAGATATTCAAGAAAAGGGCAGTCCAGTAAATTTGGTAACTGAAGCTGACAAAGCTGCTGAAAAGGCGATCGTTAAAGTTTTACAGCGACATTTGCCAGACCATGGCATTCTAGCGGAAGAGTCGGGAGAGTTGGGAGATACAACAAGTAGATATCTATGGGCAATAGACCCTTTGGATGGTACTACTAATTTTGCCCACCAATATCCTTTTTCGTCATCCTCGGTAGGATTATTAATTGATGGAGTGCCACAGGTGGGAGCGGTTTTTAATCCTATTTTGGATGAACTGTTTCGTGCTGCTAAAGGTTTGGGGGCAACTCGTAACCGCAAACCAATTAGTGTTTCTCAAACTACTACGTTAGAAAGAAGTTTGACGATAACGGGTTTTGCTTACGACCGACGGGAGACTACTGACAATAACTACAAAGAATTTTGTCAAATATGTTATCTCGCTCAAGGGGTACGACGTTCTGGTTGTGCTTCTATGGATCTATGTTCTATTGCTTGTGGTCGTGCAGATGGTTACTGGGAAAGAGGTTTGTCGCCTTGGGATATTGCTGCAGGTATAGTGGTGTTGGAGGAAGCGGGAGGTAAAGTTACAGCTTATAATGGTAGTCCTTTTGATATGAGTTCGGGTAAAATTTTAGCTACTAATGGCAAAATTCACGATTTAATGAGCAAAGCTTTGATTGAAACTCCGCCTCTATCTGATTGGTCTACGGTTAGAATTTAGAATTTAGAATTTAGAATTTAGAATTACCTCTTCATTATAAATTAAGAGGATTGGATCAAAGGATTTTTTTTTCTATTAGTCGATTAGATATGGTGCAGGTTTCCTCCCCATCCCACCCTACGGGAAGCTACGCTTTATATGTTGCGTAGCAAAACGACCACTTTTTTCTCCATGAATGGAGAGACTTTATACCTGAATTTTTCGGTAAATAAAGATTAAGTTTAGATTCTATGCAATTTTGTTAAGAAAAAGTTGTTATTATGTCTTTTACATTTAAACAAGGATTATTCCAATTTGATTTCACAGATCATCACGCAATTTTAGGGGTTTCTCTAGATGCAGAATTTGGCGAGATTCGTAAACGGTATATGCGAGTGGCGCGTCGTTTGCACCCTGATACTTCACCCTTTGAAAGTGAAACTGATAAAGAATTTGCTAATCAGTTGTTATCTAAGTTGGTGAGTCCAGCTTATAATAAGTTTTCTAAGGAAGGCGATCGCGCTGAACTTTTTGTCGTTCTCAAAAATCTCAGTAATACTGTTTCTCAACAGCGCAGTCAAATTAAGTTTACTACTGATGTAGCCAAAAAAATTGCTAAGGCGGGAGATTATAAGAATTTATATCAGGAAGCTCTTAAGGAATTAAGCGATCGCGAATATGAATCTCTCGATCAAACTTTAGGCATCATCGGAGAAATTAGTGAATTGAATTTAGCTTACTTACTGCGCAAACAAAGTCCTGGAGACGTTACACCCCCACCTCCACCTACACCTACACCTACACCTCCAGTCATAACACAACCCCCTAGAAATCCTTTGGTAAAACAAGCTTGTAGTAGGGCGGAAACGTTGATATCTAATAAAAATTATGTTAAGGCAATTTCAGAGTTAAAAGGAGCTTTAAAATTTGACCAAAATGATAGTCTTTGTCATGCTTTATTAGCTTTTTGTTACTTCCAGCAGAAGCAAGGCACAATGGCAAAGATTGAAGTTAAAAAAGCTCTTTCATCAAATTCTAAAGAGCCAAAAGCATTGGAGGTAAAAAAATTATTAGAACAAGCTGCAACTGGCAAGAATAAACAAAGTAAAACAAAAGATAAGAAAGAAACTAAATCTGATAAAAGCGGTGGTTTATTTGGGGGGATTTTTGGTGGAAAGAAAAAGTAATTCAAGAATTTAGAATTTAGAATTTAGAATTACCTCTTCTGATAAGTAATGAGGATTGGTTAAAAGGATTTTTTTTCTTCTCTTGGTCGATTGGATATGGCGAGGAGACCTCGTCATCTCTCGACCGCTTTTTTCTCCATGAATGGAGAGGCTTTATACCTGAATTTTTCGGTAAGTTTTAGTATTATAGCGCTACGCATTAAGATGTTTGACATTTCTAAACCCTGTTAGCGAAGCTTTTCCGCACCGAAAACCCTTTAACAGTTTACTATTCCCGATTCCCGATTCCTGATTCAAGTAGCGCTATAAATTTAAGCAAACAGCCGTCAGCTATTAGCTATCAGCAAAATACTATGAGGTAAACAATGGCAAAAGTAGATAAAATTAATTATAGTTGTCCTAGTGGTTTTCCAGAGTTTCTCCCTGGTGAAAAACGATTAGAATCTTATTTAATGGATACAATTAGTCAGGTATTTGAACGCTACGGATTTACACCTATTGAAACTCCAGCAGTTGAACGTTTAGAGGTTCTACAAGCAAAAGGAAATCAAGGAGATAATATTGTTTATGGTTTATCTCCAATTCTACCTCCAAATCGTCAAGCAGAAAAGGAAAAAGCTGGAGATAGTGGTTCAGAAGAAAGGGCGTTAAAGTTCGACCAAACTGTTCCTTTGGCTGCTTATATTGCTCGGCATTTGAATGATTTGAATTTCCCTTTTGCTCGTTATCAAATGGATGTTGTTTTTCGAGGTGAACGGGCAAAAGATGGTCGTTTTCGTCAGTTTAGACAATGCGATATTGATGTTGTGGGGAGGGGGAAATTAAGTCTATTATATGATGCACAAATTCCGGCGATTATTGCTGAAATTTTTGAAGCGATTAATATTGGAGATTTTCTGATCAGAATTAATAACCGCAAAGTTTTGACTGGTTTTTTTGCATCTGTGGGAGTTGCAGCAGAGAATATTGTATCTTGTATTAGAATTGTTGATACTGCGGAAAAAGTGGGAGAAGCTAAGGTAAAAAAAGCTTTGTCTGAAATTAGTTTGTCTGAATCTCAAGTGGAAAAAATTTGGGATTTTACTAAAATCAAAGGTACGGTTGATGATGTTTTAGATAAGCTGAAAAGTATGACAGAAACTTTGGATAATTCTGAGGTTTTAAGTCAGGGAATTTCGGAATTAGAAACAGTAATTTCTGGTGTCAGAAATTTGGGGGTTTCAGACCAACGTTTTTGTATTGACCTATCAATAGCTAGGGGATTAGATTATTATACAGGCACAGTTTATGAAACTACTTTAATCGGACATGAGGCTTTAGGAAGTATTTGTTCTGGGGGTAGATATGAAGAGTTAGTCGGGACTTTTATTGGAGAGAAAATGCCGGGAGTTGGTATTTCTATTGGTTTAACTAGATTAATGAGTCGTTTATTAAAGGCGGGTATTTTAGAATCTTTTGCCCCTACTCCAGCAACAGTTATGGTTGTGAATATGCAGGAAGATTTAATGGCAACTTATTTAGATGTTTCTCAACAGTTGCGCCGAAGTGGAATGAATGTCATAACCAGTTTTGATAGTCGTGGAGTGGGGAAACAATTACAACAAGCAGATAAGCAAAAAATTCCTTTTTGTATAATTATTGGTTCTGAAGAAGCAGCAGCTAATATGTGTAGTTTAAAAGATTTACGAACTGGCGAACAAATGAAAGTGCCAATAGCAGGTTTAGCAGGGGTATTAAAACAAAGATTGGTTCAATAATTAATAATTAATAATTAATAATTAATAATTACCTCTCCTTGAAAGCGGATAGGATTGACTAATCATGAAAATTTTTTCTTGTTTATCCTTTAAAGGAGAGGCTTTATACCTTAATTATTCGGTAATATTGTAGAGCAATTAGGGCTTGCTGATTAAATATAAAAGCATTTACAGATAAAGGTTTTAGCCTTCAACTGTTACTAGATGGAATCAAATTTGATTTTATAGATGCCGAAGCATACTTGGTTCCTTACCAAAAATTAAATCATCGCGTATAGCGGAATTCATACCATGAGCTTTTGGGACTCTTTCGTCCAGCAGTATCCACTGCCCAAACCCGCCAACGGCCAGGTTGCGCACCCACAAATTGAAACCTGTAACTGGTCGAATTAATATTACGCACTATCCTAGTCCGACCACCAACATCAGAACACCACTGGTTGGACTGGCAGCAATGATAACAGTCAATCTCGACTGTGTAACTTACTGCACCTCTTACAGGAGACCAACATAACATAGTGTTTCTTGGATAATGATTAAAAACAGTTCCATTAACTGGAGATATGAGTTTTGGTGCAGATAGTGATGTCCTGGAAGTACTAACCTTCCGAAAACGATATTCCTGAACATAATCCCGACGAGTACCATCAGTGAAAATATTTTCGCTCAGTACACGCAATTGTCCATTGCGCAGCATGGTGAGTCTTTTGATTTCTTTCTTAAAAGAAAATTCCTGACTCACAATTACTGGGTTCCCTTGGAAAGCTACAGTGGTTTCACCGTGGTCGCAATCCCTTGGACGACAAGAACCCCAGCTATGAACGCCAAGAAAGTTTCCCTTTTGTCTAATAGCTAATTGAGTGATTCCCCGTGTATTGCGATCAACATTTTGCCAGTTTCCGACAAATTCATTGAGTCTAGCACGAGTATTGACAAAATTGGGAGTAGCCTCCCGTGGATAACTTATAGTTACTTCGCCATTTTCAGCTAGTCCTCCACTAAAGTTAACTAAACTCACGAACCACTTACGACCACGGTTGAAATCTGAGGAAGTGACATTGTAGGACAATATTATGGGACTAACCCCATCCCGTCGTGCATAATAAGCAACAGGATTTTGCAGTTCCGGTCTATCAGGACCGTTGATAATTAAAGCTAGTTTACTTGCTGTACCTTCCCACTTAACACGAACTTGAATACGACCAGGTTTACTAAGCTCAATGGGAAAGATTACTCTATCGCCAAACTTAGAGCCAAGTTCAATTCCTGCGCTTGCTATTCTTACCTTATACATTTGTCTGAACACACCGGGAGGATATTGTTGTGAATTACTAACTTCACTGGTAGCTGCTGTTGATATTTCAAGACGATATTGACCACTATGGTAAGGATCTACACCAACTGTATGTAACCCCACTTGAGGTTGTTGAAATGCAATTTTTGTTTCATTTTCGATTGCTCCAAATTTATTTTGTTTGTCCCAAAGACCAAAAAAATTAATTCTTCCTTCACCATAGTACAAATCAAAACGACCGGATAAGGACTTTAAAACTATCTGGATCAGATTAGTGTTGCTTGGTACTTCAAATAAATGACATCTAGCAGAAGAAACTGAATAGTCTCTAGAAACATTGACTGAAGAAGCTACGGGGTTACATTCAAAATTTGCTAGTGCGAGGGGAACAAAAATTAATCCCAATACTGGTGGCAGAAGCAATATTAGTTTTAGGAAAATTGAACTGCTTGTTTTCATGTATTTTTCCTCCTGCGATTATTCTTGAAGTTTTCCTAATTGAACATGAGCTTTATTCTGAAGACTTTTCAGGATTAATTTCTCTTGAAATTCAGGTGGCGCTTCTAAGTCAAGTACCTGCCGATATTTTTCTGCGGCCTTAGTTGTATTGTTAGTCTGGGTCAATGCAAGCCCTAAATTGTAGTAAGTTTCAGCAGCAATATTTGTGGAGATATTCTGATGTTCTTCATAATGCTGTATAATCTCGTTATAAATATCAATTGCTTGCTGGTACATATCTGTTTTTCCCAGTTCAGCACTTAGTAAATAAGTATTAGCTAAAGAGAGGCGAATTGCCCAAATATCTTGCTGCCAATCCTTCTCTGGTTTTGTCGAAAATAATAGAATGCTATTCTTAAATTCTTTAACTGCATCATCATAGAGTTGTAGTTTGTCAGCTTCTTTCAGTTTCCGATCGCTGCAGTTTCTATAGAGTAATCCCAGTTGATAGTAGGCTTTAGCTGTTAGTTGCTGAATTATGTCAATTATTGTTTCTCGATCATAAGCAGATATTACATTTTGTAGAGCCTCAATAGCCTCTTCATTGGGCTGAGAACAATAACTAGGTTGAAGATTTTCTTTAACAGTAATCGCTAAACCTAAGTTGTAGTTAGCTTTTATATCTACATAAGCTTTAGGATGTTTTATTTCTGCATCTAATGCCTTGCGATATTGGACAATAGCTTCATCAATTTTTTCTTCTACAATGCGTTCATTTCCCCACTTACCAATGCTCTGAACTTTTTGACCATATAACAAAGCACCCTGAGCAAGATAGGCTCTAGCATATTGATCGTTAATTTCTAGCGCATCTTTAAAAGCCTCTTGAGCTACTTTAAAATAATCCTTAGCTTTTTTCAAATAATTTTTAGATTCTTCATAAACCCTTTCAGATTTTTTTGTCGGGCTTGAGTTTCCTTTAAAAGAGAACATTTGTAAAATAAATGACCTAATTTGCCATAAGCTACACCTTGAAAAAGATAGACAACTTCTAGTCCTTCCTGTGTTATTCCACCAGCTCTTTCTTCTATTATTTTTTGTAGTAATGTTTGAGATTCTTCAATACTAGGTGCTCTACATTCTTCTTTGAGAAAAGATGGGATAGTAAGTGAAAGCTTAACATTAGCCAAAATAAAATCGAATAATGTTTCTACTCGCGGTCTTAATTTGTAATATAAATTTGTTCGATTTTTTCCTGTTAAGGGTTGCGTAAATGTGATGGGATTACCTAGATTATGATAACCTGTAATTTCTATAGCATCTTCATAATGCTCCGGCAGATAAAGTTTAGTTTCTAGCTCTTTAGAAGCTGAATCTAACATACCGTAAATCATAAAATCTGCATCAATTCTATCAGCTAGATTTTCAACTTTCGATGAAAGTTTATCTTCCGTATCTCCTACAATATATTCAATTGGATTACTTTTAATAAGTCTAAACTTAGCTGATTGAGCTGAACTTTTTTGTTTTAACCAATCTTCAATCACTTTGCCCAAAGAATTACCAACCCTTGATGCAGTAATTGTCTTTTTTGCTCCTTTGCGTTCCTTAAACCCAATTAGCGCGACGTTAAAATCACCTATCATTGGTTTATTTTGAACTATCCATTGACTGATAACTGGAGTAACTATGGGAACAGTTAATAAGACAATCAAAACTAAGAACAACCAAATCGGAACAGAAATACTTAGGTTTCCGATTTGGATTACATATCTAATGGAAGAACCATTATCAGCTATGATTTTTTGAACCCTAACAAAGGATTCTTGTTCCTGAGTCATTGCTGTCTTTGTCTTACCGTACGAAAAAAACTGTAGAAAATCGTGACAGCTTTTATCTTGATATTGGATTAACCAATACAGGCTGTACGGCACAGCTCACTATTCCCTCAACAGTAAATGCTCCTGGGAATTTCTTTCTAATTATTTGAAGACTGCCATTGATATCCGCATTAATCACCTTACCAGTTGCACTTCTGAATAAACCACGTTTGACTCGCTTGCCTACATAGTTTTCATGGCATCTTGGTTTTTCTAGGTCAATAGCAGATGTCTTACTGGTGTAACTTTCTTCGGTTTCAATGACTTTTACCCCAACCAGTTGACACTTATAAGTTATCTGTTGAATTAACTTATAGTGAGGTATTTGAGTAAAATTTTGGTTGTTTTTTTTGCCCATATTTGCACCTTGTTTCCAGTTATCATTTTTGCCTATGACTACAGTACCAATATTATTTGTGGTTAAATACTCAACCACTAACTTACTGGTGTTATGCAGATAATTCTCGACAAAACGATTTCGGTGATAGGTTAACGCTTCAATCTTACGGCTAGTTTTTCTGTTGCCTTTGAGATGACTTTGGTACTTAGCTTTACGCTTGTTATATAATTGATTGACGCTTTTTAGTGGCTTCCCATTAATCAGCAGTGGTTTGACACCAGGCTGATTTGTAGATAGAGCAACTAATCTGTCAATCCCTAAGTCTATTCCGGCTACAGATGTTGAATGTATTTGTGGCTGATTTGTTTTTTCATACACAACTTCAATTATATAGCAGGCAGTCGCAGGTACTATCCTCACTTCGATTACAGTTTCCACAACTACAGGTATTTTGATTTCACTCATTGATAAGTGACAAATACCATCTTTTAAAGGGACTTTATAGACTGATTCCTTTGAATATATAACTACATTTCTACCTTTGGTTTTGTCCTTATATTTGGGTATTTTGGGTTTACCTAAAAACTTCCCTGGATGTTGTGACCATTCTTTGATTGCCTGAAAATAACCACGCCAAGTTGCCACCAAGCATTTTATTATTTGTTTTGATACTTTAGTTGGTAATGCTCTGTAGACATCGCTATTTTTGGTGGCGTGATATAGCTTGGTTAAATCTAGACTTTTTCCGCACTTGAAAAAATGCTGACGACAATAATAGTTAGCCAGGTTGTACAAGTTTTTTGATTTAAAGGCTAACTGATCACACACCCGCCAATACTGATGTGTTCGGTTAATAATATGTCTGTCAACAAGTCGCATTCATCCACTATAATTCATTAGAGTTATTACCTGTTTAATATTACAACACTTTTCTACACATAGCAACTACTTTATACAATTTTCATTCAACAGTTAATCACCCCTTCAATCTTGCTTTCATCCCGTGCAACTGTCTCTTGTTGAACAACACTTTCACCAGTAGCAGATTGTTCCACATCACTAATAGTACTTTTCCTTTCTGCTAGTACTTGCTGTATGACTTTACCTTCCATCAAACGCTTAATTTCGTTAGTTAAGTCACTATCTTCTTTCAATAGTTTTTTCAATTGAACTCGAAGAGCCGCTTGAACATCTTCATCATCTGGGTTATCCGCTGCATCTTTTATTACTTCTTTTGCTGCTGGTTTTGCTTCTACTTTGGGAAGAAGTTTCTTCCATAAAGTCTTTGCTTGCTCCCAAGCATCTTGACCAAAAAACTTTCCTGCTTCTTCTGTGGCTTTTTCTCCGGCTTTAAGTAAAAAAGGAAGAAAAGGAGTTAAGAATTTGGCTAAAGTTGCGATGTCTGTTTCCATTTTTTCTAAATCCTAATGGCTTTGTGGCATAAAGGTAGTGATAGAACTCCGAGGCATCATACTCAGACCAGTTGTTAACCCGGTACTGGGACTTTTATTTGGACTTGGACCTGTTCATATCTATCTTACTGCAGTTCTTTGTAGCATAGCCGACTGTAATTTTATACTATTTTCGCCTTTTGTGCAACAAAGCCATGAATTGTAATTAATTTTGCTCGATTTTCTGTGGTGGAAATGTCAGAAAATTTCCCACTGCACCAATAGTCTGATATCTATTACCTTGAAACTCAGTTGTATAAAGACTAAATAAGATTAAATTCTGACGTTGAGTGGCATTATCCATTAAATCTTTAATAGTAGTTCTTTGACTTTTAATCAACTTTTCACAACTTTGAACAAAATCTCCTGTAAAATCACTCAAAAAATCTGGAACTTTTGACTCTTTACAAACAGATTCTCTAATCTCAGTTGCTAGTTTATTAGAAGCATAATTAACATATTCACTTCTAGGAGGATTAGTAAATCCCATAACTGTTGCTCCTACTGTCAGAGCGATCGCTCCTGCTTTACTCAGACCCCAAAATAGAGGTGCTTTGCTATAACCGTTCTTACTTTTATCTTGTAACATAATTATAAATACCTAATTATTTTGTATAGTTCAAAGAGCTTAAATGGTCCACTAAAGATAATAAAGTTGATAGCTTAACTCTGAATGCTTACCATATTTCATACTATTAACTACATCTAAGTACAAGCTAATTTCCGGATAAATTTAGGAAGTAGAGTATATTTTTAATTGCCCTTAATTCGATTAATTTCCTTTTGCAGTTCCTGAATTTGACGGCGCAACTCTTCAGATTCATTTTTTGGGGACTCTACTTCAACCTCAACAGCACCCTCAGCACCAGCTCTTTTGTAGTTACCAGCACGAATTTGACGATATTCTGAAGAATTTGCCCAATCTTGTAAATACTGTAGTCTTTCCACAGGGAAAGGATGACTCAACATTACACCCTGACCACCATTATAAAGCAAGAATTTGTACACTTGATTTAGGCCATCTTGGTCTAGGTCTTGATAATGCTCGGACTGACGAATAAACTCTTGTAAGCTACACTCATTAGCATACTTACTACTTACCCCAGCCAATTTCATCATAGTTTGCATGACTAAATTTAGGTCATCCATCACTAATAAAGCTGCCCGGTCTGCTGATAACTCAGCTTTGCGTCGCCACTCATAGAAAGCATAAATCAATCCACTACTAACTACATTACCCAAACCAAATGTTACTTCCCCAATCATAGAAGCTATACCCATTGCCCAAATTGCCATCTGGTTTAAAGTTGGGTGGCCACATTTAATATGTCCTAATTCGTGAGCTAGTACAGTCTTTAATTCTGTCTCATTTAATAAGTCTAAAAGACCAGTATTTAGGATAATTAAAGGTTGTTCTTTGCCCAAAGAATAGCTATTTACTTGAGGATTTTGAGATACAAATAAAGTAGGTTCCGGGAGTATATCTAAATCTCTAACGCATCCCCGAAATATCTGATAAATACTAGCATATTGACGAGGCCCAACTTGAATACTATTTCCCATTAAATAAACATACTGTGGGCGTTCGTAAACAAATTCTACAAATTTGCTGGCAATCAAGTCAAACCCAGGCACGCTGCGTAAAGCATTTTCCGCTTCTCGATCCAAGGGATGGCGAAAAGCTTCACTAGAAATTCCAGTATAGGTAGGCATGATAAAATTTTTGGCGTTGCTGAATTAGTGTATGATATTAATTTTAATACTTTAGGAGTCAGGATTCAGGAGAGGAGTAGGGGAGTAGGGGAGTAGGGGAGTGTGAGAAGTGTGGAGAGTTAAAATTTTCTACCTTAATACTGTGACAATTTCCCACAAACAAACAGCACAAAGCCTCCTGAAGTTATTGTCAGTTGAGCTGCTCTGAGCGAATAAATATTTTCTGGTGATGATCAGACTGCCTTTGAAACCAGACTAGATGAAAATTTGTTTGCTGGATTGCCTTGCAGTGGCTGGATTCGATTTAGTATCTATAAATTGCACAGAATCAAAAGTATTAATCCACAGATGAGCGCCACAACTTGCTGGTTTGTAAGGTCGATAGACAATTTGGCAAGGACCTGAAATATATAACTCATAACCATAATAGTTATGACCGCCGTGCTTAACTGACACTACAGCTTCCAATTCTGTTGGAGGCTTAGTTTTATTACTTTGAATTTTGTTTTGATTAACATGAATCATTTTTGGTGTGGTAGATTCTCTCTTGCGCCACATACCTTTCGGACCCCGCCGAGCCGGGATTATTACAGGCATTCCACTGTCTGATACTGGTATTTCCCAGAATCTGCCTTTTTTCTGTGCTCCTTTAACTCTTCCTTGAGCTAATAAAACTAATAAACGTTGACGAGATATACCTAATAAAAAAGATGCTTCTCTAGTACCCATGATTTTTTTCCTTAACTGTTGGACAATAGTTAAATATCCAAAAATAGAACAACATTAACAGGACTTATGCAAAGACACTGTGTATAGAGTCCAGTAACTATTGGACAATAGTTATGAGTACTATATATAGCGTATCTGCGTAAGTTCTAATTAAATAGTGTTAATTATTATTATTATGTTTACTTCTCCCCCACTCCCCTACTCTCCTACTTCCCCTCCTGGGAGTCCCCTGCTCAAGAAAGCGTAGATAAAGTTTTTGAGAAATGGTCTAATTTATTAGACATCTGGTAAAAATCAAGAATAAAATAAATTATTATCCATAAATTATCAATTGCTCCTCCCTGTTCCCTCTTTTCTGGGTTGTCAACATTACAATCAATATACATGAATTTACCTTCTTTTCTCTGGCTTTGGAAAATAGCAGCTTGGTCTATGGGTCTTTCTCTATTTGCCTATTCATTATTAGCAGTAACAGGCGGTTGGATGTTTTTTGCTCGCCATAACAAACAAAAACGTCCCCAATGGTTACGAGCATTTCATTATATTGTTGGTGGTATAATGGTATTTTTAGTAATTTTACTACTTACAATTGGTTTGGTGGGGACTATTGGCTATTATGGTGACTTGGGTCATTCCGCTCATTTACCCGCAGGTTTAACTGTTGTGACATTGGTGTTAGTTTCCGCGTGGAGTGGGACTCAGATTAATGCTAAACAACCTTGGGTGCGATCGCTCCATATCACGACTAATATTATTCTGTTGTTTAGTTTTGCAACAGTATCTTTGACAGGTTGGAGCGTTGTACAGAAATATTTGCCATAAGGGAATTTACTGAATAATTAAGGTAAAAATCCTCTCACTCGCTGTGGAGAAACAATAAAAAATTTTCCTTTTATTCAATCCTCTTCCTTTTAGGGAGAGGTAATTATCAATTATTGAAAATAGACATCTCCTCCAAAAGAGGAAGTAGGGAGTAGGGGGAAATAATTGATGATTTATGTACGATAATTGATTTGATTTTTGATTATTGGAGATGTCTAATACTTGGCATTACCAAAAAAACCGGAAGTACTTTCAAACTTTGGGAATTCAAGACTTTAACTTTATATCAACTCAATCAAATTAAGCCAATTTCAAGTAATTCGACAGTACGATGGTTATTATGCCCAATTCTTGATAAACAATACAGAGGCTATACTAGAGAGGAAAGTACAGTTCTACGCAAGAAGTTTGTTTAACCCAAATGAAAAGCTCTAAAGTATCGTACTATCCCCTATCTCTACTCATGCCTCTACTTGCTGTTTTGACAGCAACTCCTGTCAAATCTCAACCCATAACTCCAGCAAACGACGGTACAGGTACAATTGTCACTCCACAGGGCGACCAATTCAACATCGAAGGTGGCACTCATAATGGGGCTAACCTCTTCCACAGTTTTGACCAATTCAACGTTAATTCTGGCCAAACCGCAAATTTCCTGACAACCCCAGACACTCAGAATATTCTCGGTAGAGTTACAGGAGGAAATGCTTCTATTATCAACGGTTTAATTCAAGTCACTGGGGGTAACTCCAACCTCTTCTTAATGAACCCCGCAGGCATAATGTTCGGTCCAAACGCCAGCCTCAATATACCTGCTTCATTCAGCGTTACTACTGCTACAGGTATTGGTTTTGACAACAATAACTTCTGGTTTCAAACTATGGGAACCAATGAGTATTCAAATTTAGTCGGAAACCCCAGTGGTTATAGATTTGATGTGTCTAACCCAGGCGCAATAGTTAATGAAGGAAATTTAAACTCTGGAGAAAATTTAACCTTATTGGGTGGAACAGTTATTAATACAGGGGAACTCTCTACAACAAATGGAAATATTACTATTGCCGCAGTAGAAGGTGGTAGTGTCTTGAGAATATCTCAACCAGAACATTTATTAAGTTTAGAAGTAGAGACGTTGCATGCAACGTCCCTACAGAATGGGGAAGATATTTCTAATTTAAGCACTCTATCTTTACCGGAACTTTTAACAGGTGGAGAAGAAACAAATGCCACATCTATTGTAGTTAATAATAATGGTGAATTAGAATTAACAGATAATACAATAATTGCTGATACACCAGGAAATGTATTTGTCTCGGGAAATATAGATTTATCAACTCAAAATTCAGAGAGTAATTTTATTGTTTTAGCCAATAACGATATAACAGTTAATAATTTGATAGAAACTGCTGGATTTGTGGAATTTAAAGCAGGTGGAAGCATTCAGATAAATGGGGATATTAACACATCAGTTGGTAATAGCAATATTGACATATTTGGAAATAATGATGAGATGAATATTGCTAACCGTTCTGACGGAAAAGCTTCGATAAATCAACTAGATGGAACAACGTTAAATGCTGGAAGTGGCACCATTAATATTGAGTTAGGAAATTTGGGAGAAGTAGGAGATATAAATCTGGCTTCTTTAACCACAACAGGAGAGGTTTTAGTTAATGCTAATGGGGGAAATATTACCAGAGTTTCTGATAATTCTTTGATTAATGCGGGAAGTATTTTATTTCAAACTTCTGGCAGTGGAGGAATAGGTTTAATTGATGCACCTTTGCGGTTGGATGTGGATTCTTTAGAGGCGGTTAGTGGAAGTGGTGGAGTGTTTTTTGATGTAGGAAATGTGAATATTGGTGGTGTGAGTGAGGAGGTGGATGGTATTGTTACTGCTGGGGGAGATATAGATATTAAAAGTGAAGGAAATGTGACATTAACGGAGACTATTTCTACTATTGAAACCGTGGAGAATAATTCAGAAACAGAAATATCCCCCCCTTCGCAAGCGGGGTTAGGGGGGATCGAAGCAGTTGAAGCGACAGAAAATACAGCAGGTGAAACAAGTGGTTCGATAAACATTGAAGCTACGGGAGATATTGTTGCTACGGGTAGTGGAATAAAAGGTGGTGGAGAAAGTGTTTCTTTGTTTGCAACTAATATTACGATAAATGATGAATTTGAGGAGACTTCTGGGGATGCGGATGTTAAGTTAGAGGCGACAAATGATATTACTGTTGAGGATATAGAGGATGATGTGTTGGAATTTATGTCTGGGGGAGGAGAGATAGAATTTCGTGCAGATGTGGATGGGGATGGAGTTGGTGTTGTGGAGATGTTGGATAATGAGGCGGATGTTGGGAGTAACCCCGGTACTTTTGAGAATGGTGCGGATACTATTAAGACCAATGGGCGGAATTTGACTATTGCTGGTGCTGGTATTGTTCTGGGGAATATTGATACTTCCTCTGCTCCACCAGTTTTTTCTGGTGGGGAGTTGTTGGCAACTATAGATGTGGATGAGGGGGGAGCTATACCACCAGAAGGTACGGAAGGTACTGGAACCTTTACTTTTACTGTAGATGGTGACTTGGGAACTGTAGAAAATCTAGATATACGTTTTTCTGCGGAACATACTTGGGATGGAGACCTAGAAGTTTATCTGAAATCACCCCAAGAGCAGGAAGTAACTTTATTTACTGGTGTTGGTGGTAGTGGACAAAACTTTCAGGATACTGTGCTAGATGATGATGCTTCTAGAAGTATCAACTCTGGTGTTGCTCCATTTGATGGTACATATCGCTCCCAGGGAAGTTTAGCAGAATTTAATGGAGAAAACCCCCACGGAACTTGGACTTTGAGGGTGGAAGATAGTTTGTATGGAGATAGTGGCACTTTATTCAGAGCTGGTGATACTGCCCCTTGGGGAACTGCTACAGGAACACAACTGTTGCTGCGTAATCCTACTGCTCTTGTGAGTGGTGGAGGAAATGGTGGAGCAATTAATCTAGAAGCAACTCACAGTGATATTAGTGTAAGAAATATTCGTAGTTTCAGCGAAATAGGTAATGGGGGAATAATTGACCTGAAAGCTAACAACAATATTATTACAGGTCTGATTAATTCTAGTGCGATTGAAGGAAAAGGAATTGGGGGTGATGTTAACCTTAATTCTATATCTGGCAATATTGATATATTTTCATTGGATACTTCATCTTTTGATGGGGATGGAGGGAATGTTGAGATTAAGGCGGCAGGAGATATTACTACAGCAGAGATTACTACTGATTCTGGTGAATTGATTTTCAATGAAGAGTATGGATATATAGAAAGAACTAGCGGTGGTAGTGGCAATGCTGGTCAAATCAGCATAGAAAGTACCAGAGGCTCAATTGATACTACAGCAGGTTCACTTTTTGCTCGTTCAGTTTCAGGGAATGGGGGAAATATTACTATCTCTGCCATGAGTGGCGATATCACAACACAATCGCTTAACTCTTCTTCCTCTTCTTATTTCTATTCCTCTTCGGATGAGGTTAACTTAGGGAATGGGGGAGATATTACTATCTCTGCCATGAGTGGCGATATCACAACACAATCGCTTAACTCTTCTTCCTCTTCTTATTTCTATTCCTCTTTGGATGAGGGTAACTCAGGGAATGGGGGAGATATTACTATCTCTGCCATGAGTGGCGATATCACAACACAATCGCTTAATTCCTCTTCCTATTCTTATGTCTATTCCTCTTCGGATGAGGGTAACTCAGGGAACGGGGGAAATATTACTATCTCTGCCATGAGTGGCGATATCACAACACAATCGCTTAATTCCTCTTCTGGTATAGGTAATGGTGGAAATATTAATATTTCTAGTGAGGGTGATCTAAGTACAGGACGGGTTTATTCTAGTTCTTATGGCTGGGCAGAAAATTCAGGGAATGGGGGAGATATTACTATCTCTGCCATGAGTGGCGATATCACAACACAATCGCTTAATTCCTCTTCCTATTCTTATGTCTATTCCTCTTCGGATGAGGGTAACTCAGGGAACGGGGGTGATATCACTCTAGATGCCGGAGGTAGCATTACAACAGAATCGCTTAATTCCACTTCTCGTGCAGGGAATGGGGGAGATATTACTATCTCTGCTAAGGGTGATATTGATACAAGACAGGTCAGTTCCTATTCTTATGCTTTTTTCGGTAATTCAGGGAATGGGGGAAATATCACTATCTCTACTGAGGGTGATATTACAACAGAATCCCTCTATTCCTTTTCTTGGACTGATAATGGTAACTCAGGCAGTGGCGGAAGAATTTCTCTGAATGCCAATACAATAAAATTTAATCCTCCAGACTTACTAGAAGACGAATATATATCTCAATTCTTAACAAACAAACTTCAAATTATTACATTCTCATTCGGAACAAACTCTTCAGCAGAAGGTGGAGAAGTTAACATTACCACCAAAAACCTCAGCAACGCAGAAATATTTACACTATCTACCCACTCCAATTCAGGGAAAGTGACAATAGAAAGTCAACCACAAGGAAACCTTGAAATCAATGACTTATCGATCATCACCAGTATACAAGAAACTATAGAAAACCCTGTTACTAAACAACCAACACAAACCAGAGATAAGCGTGAAAACGATTCTAACCCAAATAAAGATAAAATTGATATAAACATACAAGGCAAATCTGGCCCAGTATCCATCATCAGCAATGGCAACCTCAATCTCAAGAACGTCACCATCGAAAGCGACACCAAAACCCACGAACCCGCTGGTGATGTTGACATCTCCAGCCTCGGCAACATCACCCTCAACAATACCGACATCCTAAGCACCACCAACGGCCAAGGCAACGCCGGCACCATCACCCTGGAAACCTCCCAAGACATCCTACTTACCAACAGTAGCCAACTCCAAGCTAGCACCCAAGGCAGAGAAAACGCAGGCAACGCAGGTACCATCAACATCCAAGCAAACAACCTCAACCTAGACCAAGACACCAGCCTAATTACAGAAACCACAGGCGCAGGCAACCCAGGTTCAATAACCATCGAAGCCAACACCGTAGACATCGGGGAAGGTGCCCAAATCAGCGCCACAGTAGTAATAGGCTCAACCAGCGACGGAGACGGAGGCAACATCACCATCAACACCAACGAACTTAATATCACAGGCAAACTCGGAATATTCGCCGAAACCGAAGCCAGCGCCAATGCAGGTATCCTCACCCTTTCACCCTACAAAGACAACCCAGACCTAGACATCACCTTCAGTAACGACGGCTTCATCTCCGCCTCCACCTCCTCCACAGGCAACGGCGGCAACATATTCATCTCAGCCCCAGAAAACATCGACATCTCAGGAGAAGGCTTCATTGCTGTAGAAACATCAGGCACAGGCAACGCCGGAATTATCGACATCCAAACAGAAAACCTCAGAATATCTAATGGAGTAGCTATATCCGCCTCCACAGAAGACAAAGGTAACGCAGGTCAAATCAACATTAACACCACAAACTTCACCCTAGACAAAGGAACAAGTCTCACCACCGAAACCAACAGCAAAGGAAAAGCAGGAGACATAGAAATAACCACAGAAAAACTCACCATCGGGGAAAACGCCCAAATAAGTGCCACCGCAAGAGTTGGAGCAAGCAACACAGAAGCAGGAGGCAACATCACCATCAACGCCAACGACCTATTAATCTCAGGAAAACTCGGAATATTTGCTGAAACAGCAGGAGAAAGTCCTGCTGGCACCCTTACTCTCAAGCCATACAAAACTGACCCCAACCTCAACATAGAATTTAAAGAAAAAGGCTTCATATCCGCCCGCACCACATCCATAGGAGACGGAGGCAACATCAACATATTTGCTCCAGAAAACATCAACATAAAAGGAGAAGGAAAAATCTCAGTCGAAACCACAGGCAAAGGCAACGCAGGCACTATCGACATCCAAACAGAAAACCTTAACCTATCAGAGCAAGTAGCCATAAGTGCAGAAACCAACAGTGCCGGAAAAGCAGGAGACATCAACATCAACTCCCAAACAGTCACCATAGGAAAAGGTACAGAAATAAGTGCCACAGCAGGAGAAAAAGCAACTAACAATGAAGGAGGAGGCAACATCACCATCAACACCAACGACCTATTAATCTCAGGAAAACTCGGAATATTCGCCGAAACTGAAGGAAAAGCCAAAGCAGGAACACTTACTCTCAACCCCTATAGTGAAGTAGGGGAGCAGGGGAGTAGGGGAGTAGGGGAGGCGCGGAGAGTGGGAGACGCGGAGACGCGGAGACACGGAGAGGGGGTGATAGGTAAAATTGACCCAGACCTCAATATTACTTTCACCGAAAATGGCTTTATTTCTGCCCGCACTACTTCCAGTGGAGACGGAGGCAACATCAACATATTTGCCCCAGAAAACATCAACATTTCAGGAGAAGGTAGAATAACAGTAGAAACTGAAGGATCTGGCAACGCAGGCACTATCGACATCCAAACAGAAAACCTGACAATAGCCGAAAACACAAAAATATCAGCAGCCACATCCGACAGCGGAGACGGAGGCAGAATTAATATTAACCCTACTCAAACATTCCAACTAGAAGGTCAAATACTAACAGAAACTACAGGTACAGGAAACGGCGGTACTATCACCATCAACACAGGAGAAATGATAGCTCCAAATAGTACCATCTCAGCCAAAAGCACCTATGCCGGAAACGCAGGTACAATAGAAATCACAGCTCAAGAAAATATCACCACAGGCATTATCCAATCTTCTGCTTCAGAATCACAAGAAACTGCTGATGGGGGTGAAATTACCATTACCAGTCAACAGGGAGAAATCAATGCTACTCAACCCATCCAATCATTTTCAGAAAAAGGTAATGCTGGAGATGTGACTCTGAGTGCGAAAACAGACGTGACTACTAATACCATCAGTTCTCACGGAGAACAACAAGGGGGTAAAATCACCATCATTACAGAAACAGGAAACATAGACACCAGTAATGGATTTATGGCCAACTATTCTGGGGAGGGAACTGGAGGCAACGTCACCCTAGAAGCATCCGCAGGAAACATCACTACTGGTGACATTTACTCTTTTGCAGATGCAGACGGCGGTCAAATTCTCTTAAAAGCAGGAGGTGACATCAACATTACCGAAAATAGTAATATTATCTCTGCTTCGGAACCCCCAGAAGAAGAGACACGAAGAGGGGGAGACACGGAGACACGGAGAGGGGGAGATATTATTCTTGAAGCAGGCAACAACATCAACACCACAACAGCCAGAATATATTCCGGAGCAGATATTGGCGACACAGGAAAAATAGATATTATTGCGGATGGCGCAATAGAAACAGGTCAAATAGACCTAGCATCGGGGTTTGTCAGAGACAGAGTAACAGTTAACGAAAACTTCACCCTCATCCCTCTACCCCAAGGAGAAGCAACCCAAGGAAAAGCAGGAAACATCACCCTCAACAGCAACAACGGTACAATAGACACCACAGGCGGAACAATAAACTCACGTTCCCCGGATGGTTCTGGCGACATCACCCTCAACGCCAGAGAAAATATTACTACAGGCAAACTGGAAGCAAGCGCCCTCAACGAAAGCAAACCCACCACAGGCGGAGATGTCAATATCACCAGTGAACAGGGAGAAATTAATGCTACCCAAGCAATAGAAACATTCTCCCAAAAAGGTACAGCAGGAAATGTAAATATTACAGCAGAAGGTCATATCCATACAGAAACAATTTTGTCTCAGGGAATGGAGCAGGGAGGTCATATTACTATCAATAGTTATAGTGAAAACAGTATAGATGCAGCAGGAGCATTAAACACATATTCTGATGAAGGTATTGCCGGAGATGTCACCCTCACATCCCCAGGCAGTATTAACATTAGCAGTATTCGCTCAGAAGGAATAGAGCAGGGAGGTAATATTACAGTCAATAGTGAAAAAGGAGAAATTTACTCAACAGGCAATATAGACTCCTACTCAGACAAAGGAAAAGGAGGAAACGTAGAAGTAAACGCACCAAAAAGTGTAACTTTAGCAAATGTATCATCCTTCGGCATGACAGAAAGTGGAGACTTAAAAATTCAAAGTAGTCAAGCACAAGTAAATACAGGAGACGTTACCACACAAGCACCAGCGGGAAGTAGTGGTAGCATATTCATCAACGGAACAGAAGTAGGTACAGGAGACTTACGTTCCATCGGCACAACCAGCGCAGGTGAAATTAATGTGGAAGCTATAGATGGCTCCATTACAACTTATGATATAACAATGAGTTCAGATGGTACAATTGGAAATTTAACACTCAGAGCAACAGAGGATATTAACACAGAAGATATTAATCAAAATGCAGGAGAGGGAGATGTTAATAGCAATATTATTGCAGGAGAAGACCAAACCACGGGAGATATTAATCAAATAGCAGAGAATGATACTAATAATGTTCAGATAGCAGATGGCAACTTAACTACAGGAGATATCACTCAAACTGCGGGAAATGATACTAACAATATTCAAATCGCAGATGGCAATCAAAATATTGGTGATGTTACTCAAACTGCTGGGAATGATACTAACAATATTCAAATCGCAGATGGCAATCAAAATATTGGTGATGTTACTCAAACTGCTGGGAATGATACTAACAATATTCAAATCGCAGATGGCAATCAAAATATTGGTGATGTTACTCAAACTGCTGGGAATGATACTAACAATATTCAAATCGCAGATGGCAATCAAAATATTGGTGATGTTACTCAAACTGCTGGGAATGATACTAACAATATTCAAACCGCAGAAGGCAATCAAAATATTGGTGATGTTACTCAAACTTTTGGTAATGAATCTATTAATATTCAGACCCAAGAAATTAATCAAAATATCAGTAACGTTACTCAAGCGGCGGAAAATTATACTAATAATATTCAACTGACAGAAGGCAATCAAAATATTGATGATGTTACTCAAAATTTTGGCAATGAATCTATTAATATTCAGACCCAAGAAATTAATCAAAATACAGATAATACATCAGTAATTCCTGATAATAATAACTCAATTACTAATCTGCCCTTTAATCAAGAAAATTCTCAGACAAATAACAATGCTAATCTGCTCAATAATTCCCCAAATAATACAACCAGAAATTCTGTAGAAATCAACACCTCCACTCTCACCCCAACTATTACCCCTAGCAACAACAACCAAACAACCAATACTGCCACTGCCAAAGAACAAACAGAAGAATCTATCAAAAATACCACCGATACCCAAAAAATCTTAAAAAGAATTGACACTTTTAATACCAATCCTCTAACAGTCGCCACAGGTTCAAACCAAGTAATAACCATCTTAGAACAAGGCCGTACCAAGGAATATTCTAATTATTTCGGAACTGATTTTAACGAACAATTACTCCATACAAAAAACGTCCGAGATGTCTTAACTGATATGGCTAACCAAACCGGAAAAGAATCTGCCGTTGTTTATATTAATGCATATCCCGAACAATTACAAATCATATTATATACCAAATCAGGGGAGCCAATTATTAAAACTATTGCCGAAGCTAACCGCCAAAAACTTATGGAAGTTGTGCTAGAATTACGGGCACATATTACAAGTCCCCAACGTCGTTATACTGATAGTTATCTACCATCAGCACAACAATTATATGATTGGTTCATTGCACCTATATCAGCAGAATTAAAAGCAGCAAATATTGAGACTTTACTATTTAGCATGGATGAAGGTTTACGAACTTTACCTGTTGCTGCATTACACGATGGAAAACAATTTCTCATAGAAAAATACAGCCTCAGTTTAATTCCTAGTGTGAGTTTAATGGATACTAACTATCACCCACTTCAAGATACTCAAGTATTAGCAATGGGAGCTTCTGAATTTGTTGAACAAAACCCCTTACCAGCAGTACCTGTAGAATTAGAAAATATTGCCCAACAGTTATGGCAGGGTGATATGTTCCTCAATGAAGATTTTACTCTTGATAATCTAGTTATTCAAAGAGAGAGTTATCCTTATCCTATTGTTCATTTAGCTACTCATGCTAATTTTCGCCCAGGAAAAGCTAGTAATTCTTATATTCAATTTTGGGGAACTGAAAAAATCAAGTTAGACGAAATGAGAAAACTTGGTTGGAATGAACCTGCTGTTGAATTGTTAGTATTGTCTGCTTGTCGTACTGCAATAGGAGATAGAAATGCTGAATTAGGTTTTGCGGGGTTAGCAGTAGCAGCAGGAGTGAAGTCAGCGTTAGCTAGTGTATGGTATGTGAATGATGAGGGAACCTTAGGGTTAATGACAGAATTTTATACTCATTTGAGTGATACAAAGATTAAGGCAGAGGCATTGAGACAGGCGCAGTTAGCAATGTTGCGAGGGAAAGTGGTTATTGCAGAAGGAGAATTAAGGGGAAGTGGAACCAGAGGGGTAGTGACGTTACCTCCAGTGTTAGAAAATATAGAGAATTATAATTTATCTCATCCTTATTATTGGGCAGGGTTTACTATGGTTGGTAGTCCTTGGTGATTGAAGAGGAAGAAAGAAGAAGATACAGCGCTTTGCGTTGTTATGAGGTACACCTGTTGCGGGCAAGATGCCTGCACTACAATAATTTTACCATTCAAGCTTGTAGCTCATTTGCCCGAAATATGCTGTAATATCATGTTCGGTTGAATACTTATAAATAACTGTTGTGAGTCCTCAGGAGTCAGGAGGGAAGAAAGAAGAAAAAAAAGATATATTGGGGAAAAGTAAAGATAATTTCAGTATTTCTTTGGTACTGTCGGTATTGTCAGTCCTTAAATTTTATTTATAACTGACCCGTCCGAACATTATATATAGGACTTACGCAGATACGCTATATATAGCGCTCAAAACTATTGTCCAATAGTCTTTGGACTCTGTACATAGTGCCTTTGCGTAAGTCCTGATATAAATATTATAACATACGAAAACAGATCTTAAAAAGATTGGTAAATCCACTGATGCAGAGCTAACCAGAAAAAGTTTATGTTGAAATCAAACACACATTTTTCTTGACCCAAACATTGTGGGTTTCTAGCAATGACCAAAAACTTATCTGAAAGCTTTCCATATATATCCATAGGTGCAACAACTGGCGCAACCTTTTCTACCACAGTCGGCAATATTGGATTAATAGGTAGTTTTGGAGGTATCAGCATCGGCGCAACTCCTATTATCGGTGCTGGTGCAGTTGTCGGTGCAGCAACTTATGGAGCGGTCAAAGCCATTACAAAATCAGACCCCACTGCTATTGGTTTTATTGGTATGGGTAGTTATGGAGGAGTTACTCTTTCTTCTACTATTGGTGGTATGGGGTTGGGAGTTGGGGGGACTGCTTTTGGTGTTGGGATGGGAGCAATGGCAACTTTTGGTGGAGTAGTTGGTCTTGGTCTTTATGGATTTTTTCAAGCTATTAACTCATCCCCAAAAAACCGAATAGTTGATTCTTTTGCAACTTTTGAGCGGATGGAGGGGAAAATTTTAGATCGAGTTTCGTGGCAAGAAACTTATAACCAAACCATGGTTGAATTAGATTTTGTCTTGACTGAAACTGCGGCAAAGCAAAAATTTACTGATTTGGAAATAGAGGCAGAATTAGCACAACTCCAGAAAAATATAGATTGTCAAAATCAACCAAATTTTTCTCCCCCACCCACAGAAAATTCTGACTTACAACCGCAGCAAAAATTAATTTGGAAATGTACAAGAGTTATCAAAGCACATACCGCCTCAATTCATGCTTTAGCTATTAGTGCTGATAATCAAACTTTTGCCACAGCAAGTAGCGATTGCTCCGTTAGTCTCTGGAATTTCAAAACAGGTAAACGTCTCTATACTTTTTTCGGATATTCACAAGAAGTCCAAACTGTCGCTCTCAACCCAAAGACTCCCATAGTTGTTAGTGGAGACTTCGAGGGTAAAATCACTACATATAATATAGATACAAAACAACATTGTCACACTTTTTTTGCTCCCAACTCTCCTACCAGTCATGGAGACTCCATTTTTGCAGTTGCTATTAGCAGCGATGGAAAAAATGTGGTTAGTGGGAGTGCTGATCGAACTATTCGGTTGTGGCAACTAGAAACAGGAAAACTCAAACGTATTTTTAATGGTCATCAGGATAAGGTTTGGGCAGTTGCTTTAAGTAGCGATGGTAAAACTATGGCTAGTGGGAGTGCTGACAAAACTATTCGTTTGTGGAATATCAATAGCTATCAACCCCCTCGTATTCTTCAACAGCATTCTGGTTGGGTAACGTCTTTAGTTTTTCACCCGACTGGAAAAATACTTGCTAGTGGAAGTACAGATTTTACAGTCAAACTTTGGAATCTCGAAACAGACTGCTTAGTTTGTACTTTAGTTGGTCATTCAGAACCGATTTTTTCTATTGCTATTAGTGGTAATGGAAAAATGCTTGCTAGTGGTAGTCAGGATGGCACAGTGAAAATTTGGGATTTGCCTAGTGGAGAACTTTTGCAAACTTTGGCTGGTTGTTATCCAGTAGCTTTTTCCGGTGATGGGTGTTTGGTGAGTGGGGGAGATGGCAAGAATATGAAAATTTGGCATCAGGTAATGTGGGATGGTGTTGATTTTTTATCTGGGGAGTGGTGGGAAATATTGGGTGTAACACCAAATGCGGATGCGGAAACTGTGAAATTGGCTTATCGTCGTTTGGCTAGACAATATCATCCAGATGTGAATAGGAATAAGGAAGCTATTTCAAAAATGCAAATTATTAATCAAGCTTATCAAGAGTTTCTACTGGCGCGTCAAGCTTGAAATAGTGTTTTAGGAAAATTCTCCAAACCTTAGTCATAGCAAGAATTATACTAAAAATTTAATACATCATTTTCAGCTTGACGCACCACTACTACGGCAAACTAATGTTTAGGTAATTAGGGCTTGCTGATTAAATCTAAAAGTATTTACAGATAAAGGTTTTAGTCTTTTTGGGGCCTTTAAAAAGTGTCTGGTTTTCAGCTCTTCACGCTCAAAAAGTTAGTATTTTAGGCGGCTTTGTTGCGCAGAACAATCTTGGGACAAAACGCCCGCTCCTACCTCCTCGCTCATTCCCTTTTCTCCTGTCTCCTGTCTCCTGTCTCCTGTCTCCTACTCTCACCCATAAGACTTTTTCAGCAAACCCTAATTAAACCGAAAAACTCTCACGAATTTGTTGCCTAAACTCTAAAACAGCATCAAAAGGTTCATCACATTCAACATAACTTGCTAACAATTCTATATCTAACAAAGGCAATAAATTACTCCTAATTACCTGCTCATATTTTCCCTTATTTAAGTAATAGATAGAAAAACTTCCATTTTGCCAAAACCACACTTCAGAAACTCCTAAACCTTGATAAACTTCTAAAGCATTAATACCACCACTGGTAATCACAACTTTAATAGCTAAATCGGGAATATCTTTATTACTAAAAAGACAGTAACATTCATCCGGCTCAATACCCCTAACTGTTGCCTGAGACCGAAAAGTAGTGGAACTTAAACCATAAAAACGGATACGACTTTCCTCAAAATAAACTTCTAATAATCTACCAATATTGCTCTTAATAAATTCATGGCGACGACTTGGCGACATAATTTATAAACACCCCTATAAAAAACTAATTCGCCAACAAGAATTATCTTGCAAATTATCCAATAAATTTTCATACATCTGCCAACTAATATCACCCATAACAAAAATTTTATCGGCATCAATAGAGCCTAAGCCATCCTCATTTATCAATTTTTCTAACTGTTGTAAACCTTCTACGAAATTCAACATTTCAGCCTCTTAATATGAAATACGTTAATGTTTGCTACCAAAGATTGATAGGGAGATGGGAAGATGGAGAGATTCGTATATTTGCATAATTTTTGGTATTTCATATTAAAAAAATATCGCTACTACACTCCAAAAGTGTCGCGGTTAATTGTATTGTAGTAATCTGAAGTACTAACATTTTTGATATTTATTGATGTTTTTATTATTTATTCCCATTTTCATCCTTCCTTTTTCCTTACCGAATTATTAATTATTAATTATTAATTATTAAATAATTCGCGCCTTAAAGCCTCCCCTTTTAAGGGGAAAAAAGCGGTCGAGAGATGGCGAGGTCTCGGAGCTGTCCTCCCATCGACCAAGAGAAGAAATAATATCTCCTGATATTCAATTCCGTAACGGTTTTAACCAGAGGTAATTATCAATTATCCATTATCCATTATCCATTAATGAACTACAGCATTTGTAATATTGTTTTCAAAATAATATAAGCACTCAATTTTAATAAGTTGACTTACGGTTAATCAAATATAAAAAGATATAAATCCAAAATGTTAGACTAGGTAACAACCAAGGTAATAAAATTGCTGCTGAAATATAAATTTGTAGACTCGCCAGTGCATAAATTAGAGTCAATAAAAACAATAATAGAATAATTTCTTGTTTTTGAGTTTGAGTACGATTTTCTAACACCAATATTGTTCCTTTTCCTAACAAAGCAGCTAATACAATTAACCATAAATTAGGAATAGGTATAACTAATCTTTGATTGAGCAAATGATGAACCATATAAGCATGAATTTCACCCCCAGTGAATAGCTTACTTGGGCTTGGAGAATCTTGAGAGCGCCAGTAACCAACGGCAGCGGGTAAAGGAAAATTGTCTCCTCCTGGAGCAACTAATCCTGCATCTTTATATCCAGCAGCAATAATCACTATTGATGGACGTTTATCTAGTGTAGTTAGTGGTAATAATGGGGAGTCATTACTCTCCAAAAGTTGCCAAGCAGGTAAACGTTGAAAAACTGCTTCTGGGGGAACAGAAAAATCTATAATTGGATGCATCCACATTTGCCCTAATTTATAGGAAAATTTAGTTAAAGGTTGTAAGCGAGATGAATTGGAAAATAAATCCAAAAATCCATATTCACCTGTGGTCTGATTAATATGATTTTTGACTTGAGATACCCAATTATCTGAGGAATTAATCCGGGGTTGAAGCAACTCCCCAGATTGTTCAAAGTTTAACCAGTGAGCAACTGCTAACCAATAAGCAAAAGGCAATGGTCTCTTGCTAGAATATTGCCTTGGTAACAATGTAAAATGGGTAACGTAACTGTCATAACCGACAATAAAAGTATCTCCGTGTAGTTGCCAATTTGGGGATGCTAACTTTGGCAAGGGTTCAAACCAACCGCCAGCTTGATTACGAGATGTCGCTAAAACAAACCAAGTATTTTGTTTTTTTATGGATGAGCGCAGAGTACGAGCTAGTTGTCGGTCGTTTTTTGGTTGATGGCGATCGAGTAGATAGTCAACACCAATGATTTTGGCGTTTATAGATGTAAGTCGATCGATGATTTTGGCTATGTAGCTACGATCCATAGGTCTAGGATCGGATATTTTGGCTTTTTTGATGGACTCTTCGTCAATTTCAACTAATAGCACGGGAGGCGAATTTTTACTATCAGGTTGATTGGTAAATTGCCGATACATGGCTTGCACTAATACTCGCTTTTCAATTAAAAAGCTTTGAGTTGATAATTGCCAACTGCATAAAATTAATGCACCGAGCGCCATCGCTTCTTTTTTGCTGGGTAACCACCGTTTGCATTTGTCTTTAATTCTAGATGGTTGAAGACAAAATAGTGGAGCATCTGGGTGGCAAAACAAAGATGGTATTAGATATGTACTAGGATAGGTGAGATTTTTCTCTAGCTTTAAAAATTGACACGCTGATAATAATGATTCGTGAACATCTTTGTATTCGGCTAGACTTTGTAGAAATCGCACTAAGAATTCTTGGGCAACTTGGTTATGAATAGGTTCTCGCATTACGGCAACTTGACTTAAACCTAAGTCTATCAGGGTGTTAGCTATGCTTACACCACTACAGGAGTTGAAGATGGCAAATTGTAAACCTCTCTGTTTGGCTATAGTTAAGGATTGAGCAATTTCGATCATGGATAGAGATATGCCAGGTGCGATCGCTAGTTCCCCTCCTGTATTCAGATTTTCATTACTGTGTCCGGCGAAAAATAAGATATCCCACCCACGTTCGTCTTTTATGGCTTTGACAATTTTGTCTTTTAGCTCTGCTTGACCCTCGTGAGGTTGCCAACCGACAAATTCTACTTCTGCTATTGGGGATAGTGATTTTACTGCTTCTCTGTCTACCTGGAAATTTAAACCTGTATCATCTCCCAATATTGCTAATACCCTAGCTTTACCTCGACAGGGTTTGGATTGATAATTGACTGGTGTATCGTGGATATTAATCGGTTGGCGGACTATTCTAATTTTACTGGATGCAGCAAATTCTGTAATTTCCCATACTTCCCAGGGTAAACGACATAAGTCTTGGGAGTTACAAGTTAGAAATATGTCAATAGTAGGTACATGAGTGTTGTGTTGTGATGGTAGTAAATTTTCTGTTTTTTGTTTGGCTGCTTGAGCAATAATTGCTCTAATTTCAAATAGTTTTTCGTGTCGTAGCCAACGATGAAATTCACACAGGAGTTGTGCTTCTGCTTGGACCAATTTTTGTTCCCAATCAACTTGTCTGATTATTGTTCCTGTACTTACTACTCTTCCTCGTAAGGCTTTATGATAAAAACTCAAATATTTCGTTTGCCAATCTTGATAAAATATGGTAAGGTTGTCAGGATAAGGAAGAGTGACACTTAATTGTTGCCCTCTACCCCAGGCTAGTTCAAATAGGCAGACTTTTTCAACTTGTTGAATCTTCAGGTAGAATCTATAAGTAGTCTGAGTCATTTTTCTTTGATTTTGAGCGCACACCTCTTTACTTTAGCAATTCTAGATTGATTAGAGAGATTTAGACAGATATCAGAGCAACTCTTCTATGTAAAAACAAAAACAGCGATCGCTATATCTTTATGTTCATGTTCTGGAAAATCAGCGATCGTCAAAGTATTAAATGGGGTTTGCTGAAAAAAACCTTTTGGTAAGGGTAGGAGTCAGAATTCAGGAGAAATGGGAATTAATATTAGGATTTAGTCGGAATAATTGTCCCTTGATTTTTCTGCCCATTAATCTATTTAAGACTTATTTTTGGCGGGGTAGTTAAATTTTAGCTTTATTATTACATATATCCGTAAGTCTAGCATTTTAATTTTGCTTAGTAAAGAATTTTAGACTCTTCTTAAAAATAGTTAATCAATGTCTCATATCATGTCCGGTTGAACAGTTATAAAATAAATAACTACGGAGTCCTCAGGAGTCAACCCACCCCTCACCCCTCCCCTCCTGGGAGGGGAAGGACCGAGTCAGGAGGGAAGAAAGAAGAAGGAGGAGGAAGAACAACAAAAGAAGGAGAAAGTGTTTTTATAACTAATTATCCGGACATGATATCACTTACTAACAAACAGCTACTGCTCTGAAGATTCAAGATATTGATAAGTTTTTTTAGATACTTCACGAATCAATTCTATGGCAGTTTGTTCGTCATCTGGACGCTTCACAAGTACAGCTAATAGATAGCGCTTGCCATTAAGTAAGTCAATCATACCCACATCTGCTAATACAGACTTCAGGTTGCCTGTTTTGTGAGCAATAATACTACCTCTACCTATACCCCGAGGTAACAATGAATCATTTCTAGTCCTCTCCATAATTCTAAACAAGCGATCGCGAGACTTGAGAGATACCAACCCACCTTGATTTACCTGTGAAATTAAATTAATCAAATCCTTGGGAGTTGTTGTATTAGTCCCAGAGAGGTCTGGTAAGGAGTCATTAATAGTAGTATCCTTCAAACCCCAACTCTGAAACAACTGATTCAAAACTTCAGACCCACCAAGTGCTTCAATCAACATATTGGTTGCGGTATTATCGCTAATCACGATCATTTTTGTCGCTGTTTGCAAAGCGGTATATTTAGTACCAGGTCTGCGAAACTGCATATCTCCCGAACCCTCAGCTATATGAGATTCCTCCATTGTCAACATATCATCTAGTTTGATGCGACCTTGGTCTACAGCTTGAAAAAAAGCCACTAATATTGGCACCTTAATCGTACTAGCTGCTGCAATAGCAACATTTCCATTAATATCTAGATAAGCACCAGTATCAACATCAATCAGGAATATTCCTGGTGTGAGTTTTGGATATTCTGCTATGACTGTATCTAGCTCTGTTTTCAAAGCTGTAATTTCTCTAGTTTGTTGTACTGCTAAAGGTACAATAGAGGGAGATTTCCATTCTTGATTTGGTTCTACATCTGCTGCTTGAGAAAGGAGACTAGAACTACTTCCAGGCTTCAACATTGATAACAATGTTCCACTAATTACGGCTATTCCCATACCCAAAATTAACATCCGAGTTGCGTACAACACTACTGAAGAAGACACAGAGTGTTTACGACTTGTGAGTGGGGATTTTTTTTGCAGTGGTGGCTGAGAAATAAAAGATTGGGCTTTTTCTGGCCGTTTTTGGGGTCGAGTAGATGTTTTGGGTTGTTGTTCTGCGATGGACCTTAATCTAGCCAGTTCGTCTCTTCGGCTACGTTTAGCTCTGTGAGATTGAAATTTAGGAATTTCTGTTTTTAAGGCTCTAGGTGCAACATATTTCTTTTTTGGGGGAACTGGTCTTAAATGAGGTTCCTCAGAGGGTGGCAGAGGAAATTTAGCTACATTACGCTTTCTTTTGAGGGGTAGCTGCGGTTGCACGGGATGATTTTGCTGTCTACTACTAGATTGCTTCGATTGAGAATCTGGCCTAGTAGGAGATGATACTACTGAAAGAATTGATGGACTAGGAAATCTCTGAACCACTCCAAACACCTTAATTTATAACTAAAATTTTGTTTATCGAGCAGAAGTAAATCAAAATCAACAAAAATTGACTATTTCTGCATAAAAATTTATTGGACTTTCAGTTTTGCAAGAGGTATATTAATTTATTCCATTTTACAAGAACAGGACTTACGGAAAGGCACTATGTACAGAGTATAAAGACTATTGGACAATTGTTTTGAGCGCTATATATAGCGTATCTGCGTAAGTCCTAAAGAATAAAAAGTCATATAAGAAACACACAATCGAGCGAAAAAACTTAATACCAAGAGAAAATACAGATAATTATTTTATTTCTCACAGGTTGTGACATTATTAATATTATTAATATTGAGTTAGATAGGTTAGTACTAGAGTAAGCATTCAGCCGTCAGCTATCAGCCAGCCTCCTAAGGAGGAACTGCGAACTTCAGCTATTGCTTTTAGTTATTAGATAAAAGCTTTACTAATTGAGTCAGAATTTATACTTACTACAGAAACTGGCTTTAAGGTCTATATTTATTTCAACCCCCTTCTTTTGCTGACAGCTGACAGCGAGCTAGCTATTTGCGCAGCATTCCGCAGGAAATGCTTACGTACTAGAATACTAACTTAATCAAATATTAACTTTGCTTCATCAACTACGATTTAGGTAAATATCTATTACTTTAGCGCAAGTAGTAACTATTTTTACCTATTCTAGACAAAAAAACACTTTATATCATGTCCGGTTGAATAGTTCTAAATAATGAGAGAGTCCTCAGGAGTCAGGAGGGAAAAACAGGGAAGAACAGGAGAAATTTTTTTCATCACTAATTATCCGGACATGATATTACAGATAAATCCAGAAGATTTTTACAAGCTTCTGTAACTTGGACTCAGATATTTCTATTCAGCCATTTATATATTAAAAGAATACCCAGGAAGAATAGATTAACTATCATTTTCGCAATGCTGAGAAAGTGCCCAATTCATTTGCCTAATCATTCCGCGTAACATTGCCACTTCTTCACTAGAGGGATAGGCACGGTTGAATAGACGACGAATTTTTTCCATCCTGCTAGATGCTGTATGGGGATAAAGATAACCTATTTTCAGTAGCAGGGTTTCTAGATCCTGATAATATGCCTCTATTAAATCTATTGGAGCTTCTAAGTGAGGAGCGGGGGTGGGTGGACTATCCTGATTTTGTTGGTCGCTCAGTGCTATGGTTTGCAACTGATATAGCTCATAACAACAGATAGCTACTGCTTGAGCCAGATTTAGTGAAGGATAGATATCATCTGATGGAATACGGACAAATCTTTGAGCATAGTTTAATTCTATATTAGTTAAGCCTCGGTCTTCTCTTCCAAATATTAAGGCTGCTGGATATCCTAATAGCCAAGGTAGGGTATGTCGGGGGTTTTCTAGCTGGGTGGGTAATGAACGGTCTAGGGATGTTGTGGCGATCGCTCTTTGACATCCTTTTAGTGCTTCAGGTAATGTTTGAACTATGGTGGCTGTTTCTAAAATTTCTGGGGCATGAACTGCCATTTTCCTGGCTTCTAGTCCATGGGGGTCGCATTGAGGATTAACTAAGACTAAGTCATGGAAACCCATATTTTTCATAATCCGGGCTACAGAACCAACATTTAGTGGTCCGGCTGGTTCTACTAATACTATTCTTATTTGTGTTGATTGTTGTTTTGGCATTAAGGGAACAAGGAAGAAAGAAGAAGGAAGAAAGAAGAAGGAAGAAAGAAGAAGGAAGAAAGAAGAAGGAAGAGGGAAAAATATTGCTTTGTCTGAGTTTGACAGCGCAATTCATTATATTTGGTTTTTGCTCTGATTTTTAAGTTGAATAAAAAGTCATGCGTAGGGGCGAACGCTACCCACTATAGAATTCTATTCTCAGATGATCACGATTTTTTCTCATACACAACCCTAATCTTTTTTGAGCTTCAGAAAATGAAGAGTGAAAAATATTGCTTTGTCTGATTTTGACAGTTCAATTCATTAAGGGAGGAAGGAAGAGGGAAGAGTGAAAAATATTGCTTTGTCTGAGTTTGACAGCGCAATTCATTATATTTATATTTGGTTTTTGCTCTGATTTTTAAGTTGAATAAAAAGTCATGCGTAGGGGCGAACGCTACCCAATATATAATTCTATTCTCAGATTATCACGATTTTTTGTGGAATACAACCCTAAATTTTTTGAGCTTAAGAAAATGAACGGGGAGACAAGAAAAAAGCGACATCTGGCGTTATCTGAATTTTTAACTATAGCAATGAGCGCTGGTGTATTTACATACTACTATTGTATTTAAAATAGTACAAAGCCCTGCTACATGACAGATATTTTTCACAAACCATGCGATCGCGTCTACATTAAAGTTTGCTAGACTCGC
>JAAHGF010000080.1 GCA_010672585.1 Okeania sp. SIO1I7
AGGACAAAACGGAAAATTTACCAACTTAGTTCACTCTCGAACCATAGCTTTTACTCTCAGGAGATTATTTCCATTGTTAAAAAAAAATTGTGTTGATTAGTTTTCAGTTTTTACGTTGTAAAGTAATTCCCTAAAAAGTTTTATCCGAGCTTTGGCCAGAAAATATTGGCTACCAATGATTTTAGCGATCGCCGGAATCAACCAATGGCCTTGCAATATTAAGGTATTCTTTTTATGGCCAATAAGGTTTTCAAGCTGGAGTAGCGATCGCTTATTCGACTTTGGCCAGCATAAGGAGTGAGCTTGACAATTCAGAAACTAAAACTGGAAGTTTGCGGGTTGTGGCGCTATAAGGAATCGTCAGAATTCGTCATCAAGGCAATGGCTGAAACTGATTTGAAATTAAGGTATCAATAAGCAAAATATCTATTAAGAAAAATTTATAGCTATATTAATCACGATGATTTAATCTCTTTCTATTGCTTAAAAACTTATTATCTTCTTTTACTACTTTTATGGATTTGTTGTGAATTTGATAAATGACTTTTTGATAATAAGCTGCAATTTCAGCTTTTTCAGCATGAGGAGAAAAAATTTCACTGCTATTTTCACAAGACTCACAAATGATTTGAATAGCTTTTAATTCATTTAAACAATCTTGTAGTCTTTGCTCTATCATCTTGCCTCTTTCTATCTTTTCCTTGAATGCAGAAATGCTATCTTCACGCTGCTTAATTATTAAAGGAATTGCCAACAAGGAAATGTTTGTTAACAGACTACAAATTAAAGCTACAAGCTGTAAAAATTCATTATCAAACCTAATGTCGCTGACTACTTCGGCAAGGAAGACCATTTTGCTTGTTATTTCTCATTGATAATCTGATGCGAACCTCTGATATTAAAATTAGTAAAAGCCACAAAATAACAGCAGCGTTGACTCCTTTTACTAAAATTAATTCAAAAAGGTTTGAATCGGCTGACTTAAAAGCTGTTTCGCAGGTATTCACAGACTCGATGACACTTCCAATATAAACACTCTCAATCAAGAAATTGTTTCCGATAGCAAACAGTAAGAAACCCAAAGGTCTCAAACTTTTCTTCCTATTTTCGGTGACGAATACTACCCCTACAATTACTAATAAAAAAACTTTTAATAAATTAAAACCACTTATTAGTTCATTAACCATGTTTTATTTAAAAATAATGTCAGTAATAGAAAGAATATTCCAAAATAGTTGTCTTAGGAATTATTAATAATTAAACTTAAAAGTGTAGTCGCATTGGCTGTTTTGCAAGACCATGCCGAACCTATCGGACTCTAACAACTGGATAAAAATATTTGAAGGCAGTGAAAGTATTTTTGGAAAACCTTCTAAGATAAACAGACTTCCTTCGATAAGAATTAATATGCCAATTAGAACCGATTACCACCGAATAATTATAGCCAGCAACACAGCGCTTTCTCATTGGTGGCTAGGAGGATGGATAGCCTTGCAAGTTAAAGACCAGGTAAACAATAGTTACTCAGATATTTATCGACAACAATTACACGTAAGGGGCGCAACTATTTTATACTACCCATTAGATGGAGCGACCCCCAGTTATTCACTACAATTTGAGCCAGTTTTTTGGTTCAAAGATATTAGTATTTTGGTTCAAGCTTATCAGTCTTTTACTGGGGGTTAAATTACTTCCAAAAACTCTAAATTTTCTAAGGTTTCTGCTAAATAATCATCCATTGAAATACAACCACTCGCTTCAACTTTATCTAAAAACGCAGTAACAGATTCCTTTCCTCTTAATAGGTTATTTAGGGCAAGTTGAATATCCAAATAATGCTTCATGGCTTCCTCTTGTTCGCTAGGGTGAGACTGCATATTAATCTCAAATCCTATTGCGTTTTGAAGTTGTTTATACCTGCCAGGGTGGAAATTTTCCGGCAAAACTATGCAATTAAGGTCTTTCATTGTTATTAGAAGGCTGTTACATTTCCGATATCTTCTAGCGAGTCTAACCAACTAGAAATACTTACCACTGGTATATATATCTCTGGTTCTGAAGATTTAGACAAAATCCTGCTACTGGCTGGAGAAGTCGGAGTTGGGTTTAAATCAGCCAGAATGGCCTTTAAACAATCTTCGTAATCTCTATCACCTACTGCTGCTGTAGCAGCTCCTGTTCGCGCGTCAGCAGTCGCTATAGTTCGTCTGCCAAATGGCATAGTCCCACTTCTTGTTTTCTTCTTGTTGTATGTGCGAGTGGATAATTGCGACAGCTGATCTTCGCCGTTATCGCCTACTCCTACTAGGGTAATAGTAAGAAGTGCTGGATACCAGCCAGCAGGCCCATTGGTGGATGCAGTGCTGCTAGTGACTATGCCCAACTTATCCCACTGATCGCCTGTTATGGCAGAGACCGCCACTTTTGCTCCAGCTCTACTAATTGAAGTATTCATATGAATTGTAGCGCCAGCAGCAGTGCTGGGAGAAAATCCAAAAGGAATGACTCCTACACCAAATAACTCTTTATCTTCTGCTGGTGCTTTCCTCTCAACAGTATACGTTGCCTCTCCTTTTTTCACCTTGACGTATTTATCCCAATCGGCTGCTTTGAATAAAGAAAATTTAGGCTTGCGTCTTCTTCCCATCTTTTTGCTTCGTAAAATAGTACTTCTAAAGTAACCTAAAAATTTTTAATTCCAGCAAATTGCTAAATCAGTAAGTTGAATTGATTGAATTAATTGACTGTCGCTGCCTGAAAAAACTACAGACTTTTCACGTTTTGCCATGCCTTCAGGAAAATACTCAATAGTACGGAGTTTTCTGTTTTCCTTCGGGTGCTTCCATTCGTTATACTCTGGTCTTGATTTTACGTCCTCTCGCCAACCCTTTTTGTCTGAAGTAGATACAATAGGATAATTGGTTTTAAGCTTGGGGTTACTTCCCTTTCGGTTGATTAACGATGGATAGCCTTTTTGCCATTCTTCAAACCATTCCTCAAAAGTGACAGCATATCCCAATCTTAAGGACAACTCATCATGTAGAGCTTTAATAGCTGAAGCTTGCACTGCCACAAGTTGAGCCGTTCCTGACAAATACCTGGGGTAATTCCCATAAGGTTTATCAAGGCGATCGCTGCTACTGTATCTCCAAACTTCAAAATTAGGTAGTTCGTCAGGATTATTATCACTTAATAGTCCTTGTTGTAATTTTAATTTGGCTCTACTTTCCTGCATCTTCTGAAGCGTTGAGCGAGTGTAACTTTTAGGAATTCCTGTTGCCATTTGTAGATCCTTAGTAATAGACGTACTCAATAGATTGACGAAATTGCTGCCAGAAACCTTGTATTAATCCCTCTGCCAAATCTTCTAGTTTCTGGTCGTCAAGCTCTTCAATCCTTTTCTCCACAACGCCTTGAATAGACCAAGGCTTGCTGCCTTTTGCCCCCCAATTAGTGATAGTTTTGTCTAACTCTGGAAACTTTCCTTTTATTTCTTTTGGCAAACCTTTCCAGAAATTCTTGATTCCTTGCCTTCCCTTCATAAATGCCTGCTTGATGGCAATAGTACGAGCAGCCGTCATCCCCAAGTGAGCAAGAGACGATGTGTTATTGAGCAAGTCGTCCCTGATATCAGGATTTATGTCCCAAGCTAGACTGAGCGCTCTGATGTTTATCTGCACCTTTGGAGGATTGAACAGCCCTCCCACTAGAAGCCCCGCTACCTGTTGTCCGATGTATTCTCCAGTGGGACCATAGAGAGCGTTGATAGTAGACTCAATCTCTTTGTTAATATCTTCATCAGTTTGGTTAAAGTTAAAACTATAAATTGTTTCTGCAAAATTAAGCGCTCCTGTTACTAATGCTCCTACACTTTTTCCAGTAAGCAAACTACCTGCCGTCAATGCCGAGGCTGCAACTCCACCAACCTTAGCGACTCCCGCACCAACAACTCCCAGTTTACCTAAAACAGTCCCCACAGCACCTACCGCAGCGCCACCACCTGCCAAAACTCCGACAGCAGTACCACCAACGACAACAATAGTACCTAAAGCTAACCCCGCAGCCAGCACTCCTGCTCCTGCTGTTATAGGACTTTCTTTTGCCCACTTGCCGAATATTTTGCCAAAAGTACCATTAAAAACTGATTTGGCAAGTTCTTTGCCACCATTAACAATCTTACCTAGAAAATTTTTAGCACCAACGATCGGCAAGTTGAAGATATCTAGAACATCTGAACCTACTTTTTTGAAATAATCTTTGTCTAACTCTTGCCCGTAGATTAAGGCGCTAGACAAGGTAGCAGTATCTATAATCATACCAAGACTAAGAAAGTGTGATAAAGTTTACATTACCTGCTGAATAAGTTTGGTTTTGTCAAACTGTTGCCAAAAATCCTGGCGACAGTTTTTCAAGCCCTAAAAGTTTTTAAGTGTCTAATAAAACAATGACTAGGTTCAGCAAAACTTTTCTTATTTCCTATCGGAATTGTTAGAGAATTGTGGCAAGCGATCGCTCAACTCATGGCGCAATTTTTCCCTGAAGTTAACTCAAAGAGTTCAACATTAATTCCTTTTATTTCAAAATAGATAATGTTCGGCCATCAATAATAATACTACTCCAGATATCCGGATTCGGTTTAACCCTAGATTGCTCTGGGAAGCTGTGCTTAAACCTGACTGTCCACTTCAATCTTTGTAGTAGTTCTTGTCCTTAATTGTTTTAATTTTTCCTGATTCTAAATTTTGTTCAATTACCACCCCTTCGCTAATTCTCTGAATGTTGGGATTGTCATAACCTGCTTTTTTGTCAATTCCAGCCACAGATTCATATCCAGAATTGAATTGCTTTGATAGTAGGTGCGCATCTTTGCCGTAAGTCCCTATAGCTGAGGCGACTACCATCTCTTGATTAAATTCATCCATCTTTCTCGTGAAATTATAACTGTTAACTAAAGATTTAATGTTGTCAGCAATTGCATTTTTTTCTGCTGCTAGCCCTTTGGGGTTGCTGGTTTTATTTCTGTTCTTAACATCAGGAGAAGCTGAGACTTTATTAATTTTTGTGGAACGAATTTTACTGGCTTTTGACACTTGTGATAACCTCCAATAAACTTTGAATTGCTTTTAATTTGAGAAAGGTATACGGCTGGTCTCTGGATTGAAGGAGTCTTTCCAGCACAGCTTCTGCACCTTGTTCATCGTTACTCGCTAATTCCTTGATTATCTTATTGTACTCTTCTTCTAGTTTTTTAGCAGCAGCTTCTTGAGCTTCTGCTCCGAAACCCACTCCAGAGGTTTGTTTACTGCCTGCTCCCAGTGTAAAATCAATCGGGAAATCTTTAATATAGTCAGTGTCTTCTTCGATATCAAAGCCTAGCGCTTGGAATAGAGCTTGTTGAGATTCTGCCATTGATGCCATCATTACAAACATTCTTCCTACCATCACAGCCACTCTAAGGTTTAAGTTTAGCCCTGCTGCCTGGTCGCCGTCAGTTTCTTTGATATATTCTAAAATTAGCTTGATAGCATGAGTGGCGTTGTAAGTCTTAATCCCCCAAGTTTGCTGTCCTGGTTTGGCTGGATTGAGGTCTGCTAAAGTTGGCTCGCATGGGTGAATACCCAAGTGATCAACCATCTTGGTGACTAGCTCAAATAGCTCCAGGTAGTTGAAAGCCTTAGAAGTTTTCTCGCCTCTTGAAGCGACCCAAGCGTTAGGATATTCAAATCCTTCAGTCAACAGCTCATTAGTCTGAAAGTTCACAGGTTAACACTGAATCAGTATTTAGCATTTTAGCCGTCCTCCCGAATCTGCCTAGCACTGGTATAGTGTAAACGATTCCATAGTTTTTTAATGGGATGATTCCTAGTTCATT
>JAAHGF010000081.1 GCA_010672585.1 Okeania sp. SIO1I7
TGGTGTAGGTTAGTTGTTGGTCTTCAAATCTTAAGGCTACTGCTTCTGGGTTCTTTTCGACAACTTTCTCAAATAACTGATGGATACATTTGTCTTTTGGATAATCTGTTTTACTATTGGTCCATTCGTGCAGTACTTGGTCTAGCTCTGCCTCTCTCATTAATGGCAACTGGCTAATAGGTTGCTCTGGAGTCTCTAATGCTGCTGATAGTAAATTTTCATAATGTGACAGCATACGACTAATTGTTTCTGCCTCAAACAAGTCTCTGTTATAGAAACAGAATCCTTTGATTTCTTCTCCTACTGGCCACAGATGTAATTCTAAGTCCATCCTCACTGACATCTCAACTCCAGCTCCTTCATACCAACCTACTTCTAAGTTAGGTAAGCTGAAGGATGGTTTGAATGTTTCCTCCTGCTGCACCACAAACATTACCTGAAACAAGGGGTTTTGCGATAAAGAGCGTTCTGGTTGCAACTCTTCTACCAATTTATCAAAGGGTATGTCTTGGTGACTATAAGCTTCTAGGGTTGTTTGTTTGACTCGGTTTAATACTTCTGTAAAACCGGGATCTCCTTCCAGGTCTGTATACATCACTAGGGAGTTGACAAAGAATCCAATCAACCCTTCTATTTCACTGCGGTTGCGGTTTGCTATGGCGGAACCTACTGCTATACTCTGTTGACCACTGTAACGAGACAGTAATACTTTAAAGGCTGCTAACAGGGTAATAAATAGTGAGGTTCCCTGCTTTTGGGTGAGTTGTTTAACTTTTGATGTTAGTGCTGCTGGTATGTTGATGGGTATACCTGTCCCATTAAAAGTTTGAACAGCGGGTCGGGGATGGTCTGTGGGTAGCTGTAGTTGAGGTAAGTCTTGCAGCTTTTGTTTCCAGTAGTTAAGTTGGCTTTCGAGGATTTCACCTTGTAAGTAGTTATTTTGCCACACTGCAAAGTCGGCATATTGTATGGGCAAATCTGGTAATGGGGATGGTTTGTCTTGCAGTATGGCAGTGTAAATAACCGAGAGTTCTTTGGGTAATACTGTCATTGACCAGCCATCGGTTACTATATGATGTAATGTGATTTGCAGTATGTGTTCTGTTGTTCCTAGTTGATACAACTGAGCGCGTATGGGGGGGTCTACTTCTAGATTGAATATTTGTTCATTTTCTTGTTGGAGTAGTTGTTGGAGTTTGGTAGTTTGCTCAGATGGTGTTAACTCACTTAGGTCTTTTAATGGTAGTTTTAGTTCAAAGGAAGGTAGAATTATTTGTACTGGTGCACCATTGATTTCACTAAAGGTGGTTCTCAGGGTTTCATGGCGAGCGATGATTTGGTTGAGACTTTTTTGTAGGACTACATAGTCTAGTTTTCCTACTAGATGCATGGTTAATGGCACATTGTAAGCGTTGCCAACCAAGCCCATTTTTTCTAGGAACCATAGCCTTTTTTGTGCGAATGATAATGGTATCGCCTGTTCTCTAGAAATTGGTTTAATCGAACTAGCTACAGATTCCTGAGTTATTTGTACTTCCCGAAGAAACTCTAAAATTTCTGTTTTGCGCTCCACCATATTCTGTTTCAGTTCTGGTGTCATTACTCCTTTAGGAGAACGATAGCCAAGTTTATTTTTGTCTATCCAAAGTTTTACACCTAAATTTCGCAGGTAAGAGACAAATTCAACTGTTTTCATAACAATTCCTCCTCATATTCTTCCTCTGTTTCAGAAATTAATGCAGTCCGGTCTTGAGCAAGCTGACGTAGCACTTCAATATGTTGAGCTATGCCAGCAATAGTTGGTGACTCAAATAGACGCTGTAAAGTCAGTTCCATCTCAAAAGCCTGACGCAAGCGAGAAATCACCTGAGTAGCCAAAAGAGAATTCCCTCCCAACTCAAAGAAATTATCATCAACTCCTACCTGGGACACCCCAAGCAAATCCTGCCAAATTTGAGCAATTTGACGCTCTATGTCATTTCTCGGCTTGACTTTTTCTTGAGTAGAGCGACCCAAATTACTCTCAGAAAGTAAACCTACATCAATTTCCCCAGTCTCAGTCAAAGGCATTTGTGGCAACTCCACTAAAGCACAACTACTAGGTTTACCCACCGCATCCTGTACCTGACGATCTAGAGAACTTACATTTGGCTTACCTTTACCATTAGTAGTAAAGTAAGCTGTTAGTTGTTGCAGACTATCCGAAGTAGAAGTCAGCCTTCTGATATTAAGATTACTACCATCCAAACCCACCATTAAGTAGGGTTGCTTATGGCATAAACCTGCTAACATTGAAGACATACCTTGTGAAATACTCATATCAGAATAACCTTGAGCGCGAGTGAGATATTTCATTTGGTATCCCTTGCTCATACCAGTTTCTGACCATGTTGTCCAAGCAAAACAATAACTATCTAACCCTCCTTGATAGCGCTGGTAATTAGTCAAATTCTCTAGGAAACTGTTAGAACTTGCGTAAGCACCGACTGTTGCACCACCAAATACACCTGTAGCAGACGAAAAGTTGATAAACAGGGTATTAGGTTGTTTTTGTACCAGTTGATGTAATACCCAAGCACCCCGAACTTTAGGATTAAGCAAAGTTGCCAAATTCTGTTTTGTTTCCTCTTTCAGTAAACTTTCATGGTAACTTCCTGCCAAATGAATCACTCCATCTAGTCGTTGAGTGTTCCATCCAGACAAAGTTTGCTGCACTACCTCCTGCACTGCTGTAATATTGCAGATATCCACCCCTAGGTATATCACCTCCCCACCTAGTTTTTGTAATTGTTGGTAAGCTTCGATTTTCTCTGCTAGTTTACCTCCTTGTTGTAAATGGGTTTCCCAACTGTGAATTTCTGGTAAAGGTGTACGACCTAACAGCAATAGTTTCGCCTGATAATGTTCCAGGAGATACTTGGCAATTTCCACCCCTACTCCTCCTAAACCTCCACTAATCAGGTAAGTGCCTTCTGCTTTGAATGGTAATGGTTGTTTAGATAAAGAAGGTAGGTCGATTTTCTCCAGACCTGATACCCAACGCTCTCCATCTCGATAAGCCACTTCTGAATCTTTGGCATCAATAGTTAGTTCCTCAAGTATCAGAACGCTATTGACTTCTAATGATTCTTGTGGTACGTCTAGATGCCGACAATGCCAGTGGGGGTTTTCCTGGGGAATAGTTTTCAACAATCCTGGTACTGTTGCTTTTTGATATGCAATGGCTTCTTTGGGGTTGAGAGATTGACTCTGACTGGCAACATAAAGCAGTCGTACTGGATTATCTTTACTTTGACTACCAAAAGTTTGTAGGAGGAATAACAGACTGTAAATACCTGTTTTTTGTGCTGTTTCTAGAGTTTCTACATCGGTAATTTCGAGACTATATTGATCATAATGCCACAGGTGAATAATTGCTCCGATTTGGAGATTTTCTGCTGCTATAGATTGGTGAAGTTTTTGATAGTCTTCTAGAACATCTGGAGCAATTATATAGTGATTTTCATTGATTTTTTTGAAGGTTTCTCCTTGTTCTATCTGAATATAAGGCCGAGAATTTTTGTCTAATTTTTGGCAGATTTTTTGACCTAATCCTAACTTATCTAGAAATACTAAAACTACTCCTATTTTGGCTAGTTTGTGTAGTTGATTATTTCCTTGTTTTCGTCGCCATGTTTTTTGATAAAACCAATCAGGAATTGTGTTGTTATTTTCGGTAATTAAATCTATCCGTTTTAAGATTTCTTGAAATTCTCCTGTGGCAAATTTTTGACTGAGTTGAGTTCGTTGAATTTTACCGATGGAAGTTTTGGGAATTAATTCTTTATCTAGGGGAATTAAATAATCTGGATTAATTCCCATACGTTTGACTACTTGTTCTCTGATGGTCTTTAATAAAGCCAATAACTCTGTATCTTCTGTTTTTTCACTATGGAAAAATATGGCTAGTTTATCGGTATTGCTGTTAGTTTCTCTGACTGCACAAGCTGCGGTGTAAGAAACTTCTATTCCTGGTAATTCTTCTACTGCGGATTCTATTTCATGGCTGTAATAGTTTAAACCGTTGATAATAATTACGTCTTTTTGTCTGCCGGTAATTGTTAAATGCCCATTTTTGAGAAACCCTAAATCTCCGGTGTTAAACCAACCATCTGCGGTAAAAGCTTCTTGATTTGCCGTGGGATTTTGATAGTAACCTAATGTAACTGATGCTCCTTTAACTTGCACGCGCCCAATAGTTTCTTCTGAGACTATCTGGTTTTGATTATCCACTATTCTGATGGCAAACCCTGGAATAGGAGAACCTACTTCTACAAATTTATCAGTATCATCTGTTGAGTCTAAGGTAAAGTTATGAGAATAGGCGATACCAGATGCCGTTTCTGACATCCCCCAAGCTGGGTGCATAGCTGTTTTTGGTAATTTCCATTTACTCAGTAGTTTGACAAACTTTCTGGCGGTTTTGGCGACAACTGCTTCACCTCCATTGAGTACGAATTTCATGGAAGATAAATCCCATATTGACTTAGTGCTTGGTTTATCGGGATAGTCTAATTCTTCTAAACTCTGATTGACTAATTCGTAAGCAAAGTTAGGTGCCCAAGTAATTGTCGTCCGATATTCATAGATTAAATCTAACCACCGTGTTGGTGCTTGTAATATCCTCTGGGTTGGTACATGAATTTGCTGACATCCCAAATACACATCCCTGATATGAAACATCACAATTCCACCTACATGGTCTAGAGGAAACCAATTCAAGGAAATATCTTCACAAGTAAAATCGTTAGTCTGTGCTGTTGCTGCACTACGACTTAATAAACTACTATGACTTTGCATGACAGCTTTAGGCATCCCTGTGCTGCCTGATGTTAGCAGTAAAATTGCTACATCCTCTGGTTGAGAGCTATGTAAGTTGCTGTCTGGTTCACCTTCACGCAATTTATCTATGGTTTGTAGCTCGAAGTTACCTAAATTCATACGTTGGGACCAACCACGCACTGATGGAGCTAACTTGGCATCTGTGAGTACCAAAGGTTGCCCTAACATTTGCCAAGTATTTTGCAGTTTGGTCAGACTACTGTGGGATTGGTTATAACTTGGCGGTATTGATACTGGTACTGGTACAAACCCTCCTAACACACAACCCCAAAATGCACTGATAAAGTCTTGATTTGATTCTAACTGAAATATTACTTTGTCTTCAGGTTTTAACCCTAACTGCCTTAACCCACCTAATATTCTTTGAGCTTCTTGCCACAACTGATTATAAGTTTGAGTTATGACTTCCCCATCTGATTGAATATAGGTCAGACTACTATCTGCGTGCTTTTGTGCTGCTTGTTCTAATGCTTGTGCTAATGTCGTTGGTGCATTTGCTGCCCACTTTATTGTTTCTCCTTCACTGATGGCTGGTTTTTCTGATGTTGATTTTGTCTGTAATTCTGTTGTGGGAATTGACTTTTCTTGTGTGGGAGTTGCACCATTATTCGGCAGTTTTATTTCTTCTGATGGCAGCAAGTCTGATATATGCAATGGTGGTAAATGTGGTATTTTCTGTTGCACTACCACTGCTACTTGTTCTATTTCTGGTACTGCCTTTAGTTGTGTTTCCCATTGTTGCACTAAGTTAT
>JAAHGF010000082.1 GCA_010672585.1 Okeania sp. SIO1I7
AAGTTCGTAAAACATTTGTCACCTTACCATTAATTTCTTGCCAACGTATCAACCATTGTATAATTTGACTTTGATGAAACTGAAATGGTTGGGGTATTTTATGTTGGATACTTAATTGTCGCGTACCCAAATAAATTAAGAATATTCCTAAACCAATACCTAACAAAAATAAGAAAAATGCTGTATTTGTCACGGTGGATAATTTAAAAAACCAAACTAAAACAGTAACTAGAGTTAATCCTCCAAGAATTTGCATAGCTCTGGCAAAACTTCTTCTGGTTTTAGGTTGACAATCCTGAGATTGACTACCCCAAGTAAAAAGCAATATCAACACTAAAAATACTATAGATAAATATATTCTTATTTCTAATTGAAAACCCAAACTAAAAAATCCGAAGAAAATAATGAGAAAAACTGAACATCCCAATGGGTTAATATTGTTTTTATTAAGTAAACGTTTCTCGATCAAATACCACAACTGCTTAGGGGTAAAAAACAAGGTATTTTCAGAGGAAATAGTCTGAATAGAATTGTTGAAAAATATATCTGTAAATTTACTTCCTGCTTTTGGGTCAAAAGCAAAAGGATGATTACAATTTTTACATCTACCTCCAGCTTCTGTTCTTTCTTTTAAATTATTATCTGTTTCACATCTCACACATTTCATCTATTTACTCCTAACTAAAAATTTGACCATTCAATAAAATATTATAATCTTCTCTCTGACGAATTAATCTATGCTGACCTTCTTCTAACAAAACTTCAGCAGGACGGGGTCTATGTAAAAAATGAGAAGACATTACATAACCATAAGCACCCGTATCCAAAATAGCTAAAATATCTCCTTTTTCTAAAGCAGGTAACTGACAATTTTTACCCAAATAATCACGAGAATAAGTTGTATTGCCACAAACATCTATTAAATATAAATCTGACTTATTTACTTCCCGAAAACTAACAATTTCTCGATAACCTCCATGGACGGATGGCACAGATAAATTAGCTACAGTTGTGTCAACTCCTACTATTTGTTTATCTCCCTGCCATTTGACAGAAATAACTTTAGTTAATACTTTACCTGAACCAGCAATAGCAGCTCGACCAGGTTCAATAATTAATTGAATTTTTCTGCCTACTTTTTCTATCGCTGCTGTTAACTCCGCGCCAAAAGTTTGCCAGTCAAAAGCTATCCCATTGTGATGATAAGGATAACCAAAACCACCACCAAAATCTAAATATTCCCAGTCGGGTAAAAGTTTACCAGTTGCTAATATTGGTTCAATTACTTGAGTAAAAGCTTTCGTAGCATTTGTGCCAGTACCTCGATAAAAATGTAAACCACTCAACTTTAAACCGACGGAGTTTGTAATTTGAATTGCCTGGGAAAATTCCTCTGGTCGAACACCAATTCGACTTTCTCCCGTTAGTTCTGGTAAATTCAGTCTCAAGCCTAATTTTGGCGTAATTTCTCTAGCAAACTTATCTATATATATGTCACAAAATAACTGTAGTTGACTCACACTATCTAAATTAAAAGTAGTTACACCCCAGCTTAATAGTTGTGAAAATTCTTGAGCGTTTAAATTACTCCCGCTATAGACAATTTTTTCAGGAGAAAAACCAGCTTTTAATCCCAGAAAAACATCCCCCGGTGTATTAGCATGAAGACCCCATTTATACCTTTGAAAAATTTTTAGTAAAGATACATTACCATTAGTTACGCTGGCAAAATGAAATTCTGTGTGGGGATAGGGAATAGATTCAGTAATATGATTTATCGTTTTTATCAGAATCTCACTATCATAAACATATAGAGGAGAACCATAATTTTCTACTAATTCGTGGGCAAATTCCAGAGAAAAAAGAGTAACAAAATTTGGCATATTTTCTACCATAATTAACTAAACGAGTAACAGTCTAGATCATCATCTATGTTATCAGTAGAGAGTATGCCATTGGCTAATATTTTAGTATCAACTAATCATACTAAATCCGGTTTGGAAAAGTAATAGCAATTCTCAAAAGTATTGCTACAGCTAATTAAAAGTAGGAAGTAAGCAAATAACGAATAATACCAAGTTGATAAATGTTTGCTACAAATATCTAGGGTATTTCTTAGGAGTCAGGAGTCAGAAGTCAGGAGTCGTATCGAAATGACTTTAATACCATTTTTTAGGGCGTAAACTATCTTTTTAGTCAAAGGAACATCCCCTGTAAAGTCTTTTTATCGCTCTTACTATTCGTAACATTCTTTTTTCAAATTGGTATAAGATATCTTTTTCCCTAATATAAAATCCGGTTATATCATGTTCGGATAATCAGTTATAAATAAAATAGGACTTACCGAATAATTAAGGTAAAAATCCTTTCCTTTAAAGGAGAAACAGCGGTCGTTAGCGCAGCTTCCCGTAGGGTGGGATGGATGGGTTAGCTAACCATATCCAATCGACCAAGAGAAGAAAAAATTTTCCTTTTATTCAATCCTCTTCCTTTTAGGGAGAGGTAATTATCAATTATCCATTATCAATTATCAATTATTGAAGCATTTTCATAGTGAAAACACTATATATACAATAGTGCTATAGTTTTTATCTACTATATGTGGTGTCTTTGCCTAAGTCCCGTAAAATTTAAGAACTCACAGTACCGACAGTACCAAATAAATACTGAAATTATCTTTACTTTTCTCCAAAATTTTCTCTTTTCCTCCTTTCTTCTCTCCTGAATCCTGACTCCTCACAACAGTTATTTATAAGTATTCAACCGAACATAATATTACACAGTAATAGCAAAATTACTTCATCTTAATACAGACTTTCTATTGAATAAGAATTTAAAAATTCGGCGTTGGTTATTTGAGGTATGATACCAATTTGGAAAAAGAATGTGACGAATAATAAGGGCAATTAAAATACTTTATCGGAGATGTCTCTTAGACTAAAAAGATAAATCCCGACCTAAAAACTGGTATTAAAGCCATTAATTCTGACTCCTGACTCCTGACTCCCGACTCCTCAGCAATTTTAATTTTTAACTTGCTCGATCCACTTCCACCACCAAGGTGGTAATAATAAAGGATTATACCCAGAATTACTAATAGTAGATTCTCCTAAAATTGTTACTCGCCAAATTTCCCAAATCATCAATAACCAGAGAATTTCACCCACGCGTCTACTCCTAATTTGTCCCCCTAATTTTCCTTGAATTATCGTAATAGCTAAATCCGAAATAAATCTACCTTCTGCTTGTAAAACTTCTGGGTTTAACCATTGCCTAATTTCTGACCATAATTCATTTAAACACCAATAACTTAACGGTACTCCCATCCCTCTTTTTTCTCGCCAAACAACTTCCGGTGGTAACCAAGACTCTACTGCTTTCTTCAATATATATTTTTCATTTGAACCTTTTAAATTAAATTCTCCTGGTATTTGAAAAGTCCATTCAGTTAGCTCTAAATCACAAAAAGGCGACCGCACAACTAACCCATTAGCAAATGCCAAATTTGTTGCTCTAGGATGAATATTTTGTGCCCCCTTTAAAATTAAACTAGCACGACGTAATTTATGAATTAATCCCATACAAAAAGTATCATCTAAAGCAAATTCCACCCACTTTTCTGCTGAAATATTTTTGACTCTTTCATAAATTTGTGGTTGAAAAACTTTCTGTTCATAACCCCATAATTTATGAAAAGTATGCAAATATTGTTGAATGAAATTTTCTTGTTTATTGTAAATAGCAGCAGCAATAATTGGTTTATTCGTCCACCCAGCAAATAGTTGATCTCCTCCTTCCCCATTGAAAATTACAGATACTTCTTGAGCTGCAGTTTTACATAATAAATATAAAGGTACTGTCACCCCATCACCAAAAGGTAAATCTAAAGCCTTAACTGTATCTAATAAAGCACTTTTAATTAGCTTTGGAGTTACAGATACTTTCATTAAAGGTATATCTAAATGTTGAGCAACTTTTTCTGCATATTCCCATTCTGAAAAACTATTTTTCCCAAAATCTAGAGTATATGCACGCACTTTTATTCCCTCTTGTACTAATAAAGCTGCAACTATTGAAGAATCTAAACCTCCTGAAAGAAAAACTCCTACAGGCTCATAATTTAAGTCAATAATTTGCCGATTAATCGCATTTTTAAGTAGGGTCTGTAACTGTGTAATTGCGTTATTTTTGTCTTCAACTTGTACGAGGTTTTCTCGCCAGTCATAATGACGTTGAATTTGTATTTCTGGCTCCAAAAAAATTTGTTCTGTTCCTGCTGGTACTGCAAAAATATTCTCCACTGGAGTGAGTGGAGTTGGTACATAAGAAAAACAAGTATAACCATAAAATCCAGGAATACTAATAGATGGCTCATAAATAATAGGTAATAATAACTTTAATTGAGAAGCAAACCAAATAACTTTTTCTATTTTTGCCCAATATAAAGGCACTCTCCCAAAAGGTTCTCTACCTAAAATTAATTGATTATTTTCTTGTTTTACCCAAGCATCAATACTATCAGATAAACCAGAAGCAGATAGAGAAGCAATTAAAGTCTCACCCCTGGCTAATTCCATTTCTTCCCCACCAATATAACTAATTCCACCAACAGTTATTCCCTGATGAAAATTAAACAATTTTGTCTTTTTTTCCTCAGTTAGCTTGGTGAGAATAGTATTTAATTCTGATGGGAAACCAAATCCCCAATAACCAATAAATTGATACTGCACCTAACCACAAAATTTTACTTAACTGTAAACTCAGTTTGACTGAGAAGGCGATCGCCTAAATACATCTCCACCTGCCAATTTCCCACAGGTGAAGCAGGATGAAATTTATACTTACAATAAGTCGGCCAAACTGCTTTATTAATTTGCTTAGTTTGGTAACTATTTTGATGACTAATTTCACCGTTAGAATTAATCCAGTTGCACCCTAAAGAAAGTTTTTTTCCTGCTGGTGAATCTTGTAGAATTACCCGATAAAATACTTCTGGATTTTGTTGACTATCTACTATAGTTAAAATTTTTCTACCACTATTTGTTTCTAATGTCAAATGACTTTGCCCTGAATTAACATAGACATTATTTAATGCTTGTTTTTGAGTTTGAAACCATAAAAAACTAGCAGCTATAACAACTACTAACCCAGAAAGCACCCCTATAGTAATCAATTTATTCCGCTTCTGCTCTACTGCCAGTGCTTCTTGCCTTCGCAACTGCATCATTGCCTCATCTACCAAGTCAGTAGGTAGATTTAGCTCTTTTGACTTCTCTCTCGGTTAAAACACGAGAGATTCTAAGCGGATGTTCCCAATCGGGTTAAAACCACTATTCGGAACCTTTAACGCTTAACTGTCACCGATAACTAGTCGGTGGTGGCAGTCAAAAACCACCTAGACGCTCTAACATACTGACAATTAATGCCATATGCTTTGCG
>JAAHGF010000083.1 GCA_010672585.1 Okeania sp. SIO1I7
AATCTTACAACACTGATAACAGTACATCTTTTGGAGTCAGGCCTATCGAAAAAATTGTCACTCCTATTGCTAATACATCAGGCCGTGACATTCCTCTCACTTTGGTTAGTGAATATGACTGGATAAACAGTAGTGGAAACGTAACAGACCATGTCGAGCCATTATTCGCCGTGTGGGAAGCGGGTAGTAATGAAATTATGCTTAAGTTTGACAGAAATACTTACTCAGTGATTTTTGGGAGCGGTTTGACATGGAATGCAAAGCTTTGTTTTAGGGGGGTGGATTACCTGGATATAGAGCAGTAATTGTTGGCGACTTTGCTAGAACAAGCGCCTTGGCAAGTTTAACTTTTAAAGAAAAAGAAGAAATTCTCTTAAACGAAATCATGCCCAAAATAGCAGCGACAACGTTAGCTCAGACAGAAGGTGTCGATCCAAACGTGATTACTCAAAGGCTGCTAGTCATGGCTGAAGAAGTGTCGGGGAAAATACCTCCCGAAGAGTTCAAAAAAGCTGTTGCACAAATGAATGCTGAGAGAACATCTGACTCTGAGGTGAAATATGCTCAGGTAAACTTTTTTTGCTGTGCCAGCGGACGGCTCTCCCTAACTTTTGCTCCTAATTTCAGCTATGGAGAATGTCTGCGTAAGTGTAAACCTTTTCACTAAAAGGAGAGATATATTGTGCAAAAGTTGCCATCTGATAAAAAGACGTATATCTCGCTCATGGCCTTGAGTTATAGCGTCGCTATCAAACGTCTTGCACAATCTCAAGGAACTAACGATATAACTACTGCTATTGACGTAGTTTCTCAGGCGTTTTCTCTCCTGGAGAGTCTAGACGAGAATAGTCTTGAACGGGTGGCTTCTCTAGTCCATAAATATAGTAATTCTGATTTAATATCTTTTTGTGCTTTTCATGAAGAATTGAAGATTCTCAGCTCAGAATTACATCTTAATTTGATGAAAAATTGAGGGCAAGGCCAACCGTCTGACGAAGCGCTCGCGGGTGAGCGCAGAAACTGCCGACAACAATTGTCGGCAGTCGCGGGTTCGCCCGTAATATCCTAGAAAGTATTTGCTTTGAAAGCAATGAGAGCCCCGGGCTTTTCAAGCATTATGAGCAAGCTTTCTAGGTTGTTGATTCCAAATCTTTGAAAGTAATTTGAGTTGTCATTCGACGGCTTTCAGGCGAATTGTGAATTTTGGAATTTTTAGATAAACCATAAAATCGCCATGTCAAACAAAATAATTGAGAGAGATGTATGCAAAAACTCCCTGGTTTGTTGAGGCCTCTTAGAATATTAGAAAATTTCCATTATAATTATTATAGGCAGGCGGTAACTATGCAATTGATTTTCCATAAATACTGCCAGCCTCAACCAAAACCAATCACATCACATAATGCCAATGACTCAAGAATTAGAAATTCCGTATTTATCACAAACTGACAATAACTATGAACCGTTCTCCGCTTGCAACGTCACCAGTTTAGCTATGGCTTTAAAATATTGTGGAATAGAAGGAGATGGCAGTTATTCTCAACTGGAGGATGAAATATATCATCGCGCTCAACAATATGGTTGGAACAGGTTTTCGCCTCATGGGTTGAAAGAAATCTGCGAAAGTTACGGCGCAGAAGATGACCTTACCACTGACGGTACTTTGGCAGATATTCGGGAGGCGATCGAAGAAGATAAGCCAGTAATTGTTCATGGATTCTCCACCGAACCTGGTCACTTATGGGTGATAAAAGGATTTGATGAGGATGGCTTTTGGGTTCATGACCCCTATGGAGAATTAATGGCTGGAATGGGAAGTCATTCTTGGTATTATCAAGTCAATGGGAATGGCATGATTTATGGGGAGAACCTTCACTATAGCGATAGATTGATTGCTGCTACTTGTGGTAGCTGGAGCTATGGACAAGCTCACATTATGTATAATGAATTGACTGATTCCGAGATGGAAGGTGTTGAGAATATGTGGGTTCACAGGATACGTTGAGTAGTTAGCTATATTTTGCTTTTTAAGTGAGGGTTGAATTGGTAATTATGAAAGTTGCTTGTGCATGGGCTGATTTGCGCTATCCAAATGCAATACTCCCAGGATTGCTGTTAAAAAAGCACGAGTTTGTGGATGCGTCTAAACCTCTTATCATTGGTTTGGTACGGAGTAGGAGCGGGATTTGTTACTATACGCCATTTGTGTATCCTGTGGAGTCTTTGCCTCCAGAATTTCGGGATTTTGATTGGAGTGAATTTGATAAATTTAAAGATTTGCCTATTGATTACGTTCCTCCAGATTTCGACCAATGTCCTGAAGAATTTTAGGTCAAAGCAAACGTAAAATCATAAAATCGGTACTTCTATATCGCTGGAAGTGCCTAGATAGTGTTTGTAAATCATTGCTGGCGAACTACCAACTAATTTAGCTACTTCCACAGGGGATAACTTTCCTGAATTGAGACAAATAGAAATAAACGTGTGGCGACATTGATAGGGGCGACGATACGACAAGCCTATGAGACTTTTATGTAGGCCAGGATTTTCTGTTGAGATTTTTTTTGATTGACCCCTTGACAAATTTTCCTGGAATTGTTAGGGTCGGATCAACTCAACAGGTGACAAGCTTTAAAAAAGCGGGCCAGTTTGGTGTTAGCAGCACCTCCCTGTCCCTAGCCTCTGAGTTGTAACACCACAACTTAAGGTTGATAAAAATGGTAACACGCTCAAAGCAAGCGCGTCAAGAGCGACGTGCAAATTCTCATCGCTTAAATTTACCTCAAAATTTCCCCAGTCCCAAGTTTCATTTTGGAGACTTAGTCCGCACCAACGAGGGAGATGACGGGGAAGTTGTCGGCATGATTTTACTTCGTAGTCAAGATCGTGTTTGGTGGACGTATAAGCTTGATTTATGTATGGATTCCCCCAACTTTTGGAAAAAGCAAGGAAATTTGCTGTGTTCGAGTTTGGAGGAAGAAATAAGTCCTTGCCCAGAGTATTACGAAGAATTTCAGTTGACTGAACTTTAATCTTAAGTAGCGATCGCTGAAAGGTTAGGGAGATAATCTCCCTAACTCCTAGCAAGATTCTATGGGTTAAAAAATCTCAAGAATTTGGAGTTATTGGATTTGGAACGCGAAAGTTTTAAAATCGTAGCTAATATTTTTATTTGAAAAATTTTCTTTGTTAATCTTAGTTAATTTTGTTAGTTAAACTTTTAAAGGTTTGATATCGCTTCAAAATCAAATCTAGCACATTATTCGCGTAAATAATATATTTTTCAGTGATTATGTAGTGATTGCACCTCAAATATGTTATAGTAAAATAGCTAGAGGAATTAGATTGCTCTAGCCACGAAAAACAGCCATTATCACCGACTCGGCAAAGTTTTGTGATAATGGCTAACTCTTAATTAGTATAACATGGAAAATAACAATTCCCCAGTCTCAATTTTTAACTTTCAAGAGTCAGAAGTCCGCATTGTCTCTATTTACAAAGAGCCTTGGTTTGTGGCCAAGGATTTGTGTGATGTACTTAGCTTGGTAAACGTTGCTCGTGCGTTAGACAAGTTGGATGAAGATGAAAAGGGTGTTCACAGTATGAACACCCCTGGCGGAAAACAAGAAATGTCAATAGTTTCAGAGTCCGGAATGTATTCTCTAGTTCTAAAATCCCGGAAAAAACAAGCAAAAATTTTCAAAAAGTGGATTACTTCTGAGGTACTTCCGTCAATCCGTAAAACTGGACAATATTCTGTTGGACAACAAAAAGCTCCTACGATTGGAGAAATTTTGCAAACAATGGTGACAGCTTATCAACAACATGAGCAACGTTTGTTGGCTGTTGAAGAAGATAGCGTTGTGATCAAGCAGCGATTAGCGGAACAGCAGGAAACTCTTGAAAGTACGGTAATGTTAGCTGAAGCCAATGCCAATGAATTGCAACGGTTTAAGAACGGACATGGTTATTGGTATTCAATTGTCGGTTACATGGAAAAACATGGCATAGGCTCTTGTTCGACCAAACAAGCAGCAGCATTGGGACGAAAAGCAGCAGCTCTTTGCAAGCAAATGGGTATTGCACCTGAAAAAATTAACGACCCTCGGTTTGGAACAATTAACACCTATCCAGAACATATCTTGGCTGAAATTATCTAGAAGTAAAAACCTTAAGAAGAAGAATTTCAGTTGACTGAACTTTAATCTTGGGTAGCGAGTGCTGAAAGGTTAGGGAGGTTACCTCCCTACCTTTGAATTAGATATAATTAGATAAAAGCTTCAATCAAGGGATATCTCTTGTGTCGAGCCGTCAGGTTTGATAATTTGTATAGTAGAGCCTTCCACCATTTCATTGTAAATAGGAATAAAATTTCTAAGAATCTTATCAACTGCTTCGCTTCTGGTTACAGGCGGAGTCATTTTACGTTCCCTGAAAGTGTCCAGCATCTTCAATGTTTCTTCCGTGAGAGCTATACTGATTTGTGCTTTTCTATTTTGCAGTGGATGCGGTTTTTGTCCTGATTTATTCATTGATAATTTCCTTGATTATTGATATCAGTAGTTATAAAATCGGCACTTCTATATCGCTGGAAGTGCCTAAATAATGATTATAAATCATTGCTGGCGAACTACCAACTAATTTAGCTACTTCCACAGGAGATAGTTTTCCTGAGTTAAGACAAATAGAAATAAACGTGTGGCGACATTGATAGGGGCGACGGATATACCTAAACCCTCCAAAACTCTTTTCCAGCAAGAAACTAAAACTTTTAAAGTCAAAAACTTACCTGTCCTCCAGATTTCTACAGCCCGTCTTAAGTCAAACTGGCGAATAAGAATCATCGATAGCAAAGTAGAACTTTTCAATCATAGAGATTGAAGTATCACACCATTTAGCAATATAAGCAGGTGGAATATTTGCTGCCAATTGCCTGGAGATAAAGGTGTCGCGACAGTTATAAGGAGTCACGCCTGGGATTATTTTTGCAACGCATTCTTTCCATGCTCTCCTTCTGAAGTTGTTGTAATTGATAAAAGATGATTTCCTGAAGTTAGGAAAAACCCATGATTCATTCATTCCTTCTTGCCTTGAAAGTATCTCGCTAATTTCTTTATTTAAAGGAAATTGTCTAGTTCGCTTATTTTTTGAAGTGTCAGAGGTAAAAGTTTTACCCTCAGAATAAGTAATCCCGCCACTAAGAGCTGATTTATAAAGTAAATCTAAAGAAAGTTAAGTTATAAGTGAATATAGTGTTATTCTTTACTATACTTGCTCCATTTTATAACTAATGAGTCGTCTACCTGCGATCGCCAACCCTCAACGTCAACCATACCCAAGTGATATGAGTGACTCAGAATGGCAAA
>JAAHGF010000084.1 GCA_010672585.1 Okeania sp. SIO1I7
TAACAGCAACTGGACTATGGAACTTGTACCTGATGGCAGCATAAATAATAAAATCACTAACCAAAATTAATTAGTTTAAGTTTTCATTTTTCGCTCACCTAAGTTATTTCCCAACAACTCTATTAGACAAAGCCCAACAATAATGGCTAACAAGGCGGGTGGGTGTTTTTAATACCAACTTTATTGTAACACAAAAGCCGCCCTAAAAGGGCGAGGCTTGAAACCCATTTTCTCGGTCAAAACTTCTTTACACGAGGAGGTGTAAAATGGAATGGAAAATATTTAATCGCCACCCAAGAGCCTCAGAAATAGCAGAAGGTTTAGGAATTATCCCTGCTAACTTGGCATTGACACCAGTAAGGGAAAAACGCCCCTATAGAAGTAACTGGCAACATGAAGAGCCAGTTAGTAGGGAAGCGATCGCTACTGCCATAACTCTTGGGCAAAAATTAATCAGTAAAAAAGGAAAACCCTACACTGGATATGATTCTGGATATGGGGTAAGGCTAGGTGAGATATCCGGTGGATTACTGGCCATAGATGTAGATGGTGCTAGTGCCGAACCTATCCTTAAAGCTATTTGTCCAAATTTACCTAAATCTGTAAGTTGGACATCAGGAAAACCAGGACGGTATCAAATAGCATTTCAAATCCCGCCGGAGTATAGGGAAAAATTAGCCAACTTTACCCGAGCTGTAGTCCGAGAGTGGGAGGGCTTAAAAACTGACACAGACGAACTTTTAGAATTTCGTTATAATTATTGTCAGTCCGTTCTGCCACCTTCCTACCATCCAACAACTGGTAGATATAGCTGGGTAAATTCCCCAGCAGATACAGAAATAGCGATCGCTCCACAACCTATCCTAGATGTACTCCTACAACTAGCTGATAAGGAAGCTAAGGCAACTATTGAAGCTGAGGAGAAGAAAGCTGAACGAGAACGATACTTAGAGCAACGTAAGCTAGAGAGACAAGCTCACCCTAGCCTCAGCACTGCTGACTCTTTAGCCGATATCCTAGAGCTGGACATTTTGCCTCGTTTGTCCACTGAAGATATTTATGATTGGGGTGGCCACAACTTCAAGAGACATGGTAAGAAACTGGTAGGCTTCTGTCCTCAACACGGTGGTAGTAGCGGTACAGCATTCCAAGTTAACCCGGCGGATAACTCTTGGTATTGTCATAGCTGTCAAGAAGGAGGCCACGCAGTACAATATCGACATTTTGCTAATGGTGGTCATGGCACACCTAAAGGCAAGGATTTTACAGAGATAGTTAAAGAGCTAGCTGATGACGCTGGTGTAGAACTACCGGAGTGGAAACCACCACAGCAAACACAACAAAACAAAACCATTCCAAAGCTAGAATGGTGGCAGAAGTGTGGGCTACCTAGAGAAGCTAATAATTTAGCAAAGTTTGTTCGTTGGAGATTCGGTAAAATAGCTTGGCGATTCTTTAAGCGCACTGGAGAATTACCAGCCAAACCGCAATTAAATAAAAATCCCCAAGAGCAAAAACTAGCAACACAAATCATTGCAGAACACACCACAGCCATCACTTTATGGACCCCACTCCTAAAACTAGGCACACCATACATTAACTACACAGGCCCAGGAAGCATACCTACTTACTCCGAATATCAGAAATTATTGGAGACTGAGAACTGGTTAATCAAAGAACCCAATATTAAATTTGATTTGAGAGTATGGGGAGATACTCCTGCAAGAGAAGCGATCGCCAAAGGATGGAATTTAATACTAGACAAACATGGCTGTGGAGAAGGGAAATCTCATGTTTACGGCGCTCTGAGAGCAGATAAACTAGAAGGAATAGAACGGACAGTGTTTGCAGCAACAAACCATCGTAACCCCACAGTTGAGAGTGTTGAGCATCGTAAAGACTTGATAGCCAAACACAACGGGTTAACCTATGATAATACCAAACATACACCATTAGGCAACCCCTACCAAACAGCAACACCAAAAGGCCAAACCCCTGATATTAAACCCCCGTGTGTCGAACACAAACTATTTAATACAGCTTATGAATTACAATTAAATGCTTTCTCTGGAAAAGGTAGCAAAGTCTGTAAGACTTGTCCATTATTGGCTTCTGGCTGTGATTACCTAGAAGAAAGACGCAATACTCTAGGTACAGAAAAAGTCAAAGATGAAGACGACAATGTTATAGGAGAAGTCCTTAACTATCCTGATATTAGAGCTGACTTAAACGGACTCAACAAATTTGATGTACCTACAGCTTTAATAATAGATGAGATAGACCAAACATTAGAACCATCCAAACCTATACACATAACCAAAGATGCCATCGCCAGAGGAAACATGAAACTGGCATCCTTAGAAAATCAGAAATTAGCTAAAGTTCTACAGGAAATATGTCAGGAAATTTATGCTCTTATAGATAACTATGAACCTGCCAATAAACATGGGTCTGACCATTTCCAAGTAATGGAAAAACTCGCCTCCCTTAGCATTCCTAAAAATGAATGGTTATCATCAGAAAAAAAATATCAGCAATATTTGACTTATATTGCTAAAGATAAATTCAATTGCCTCATTGAGAAAATCTACGGCCCAGAAATAGTAGACCATAAAATAGACTTATGGGGAGAACCCGAATATACATATAAAGCAAACCACGACCCCATCACCAGAGAAATAACAACAGTAGAAGAAAAACCAACAGGAGAAATATTACCCACCATACCTTCTCTTGACAACTTAATAGCAGAATGCCAAAAACTGCTGAAAACTAATTTTGATGAAATTATAGATTCAGGAATGACTCCTGGTGAAAAAACAGAAGCATTAGAACTAAACCATACCTTAGACTTTTTATCTCCTATTCTCAAAGCTATCAATGGATATAGAAAAGTCAGTCTAAGCTTGAACAAAAACTGTCTAACAATAACAAAACCTTGGTACAGACACCAAGACATTATTAAGTCAGCAGCAGTCGTGACATTCCTAGACACAACCCAAGACGTTGCAGATTTAAGGCGTAATCTCAACCTGGACAAAGACGAACCCATATTAGTCTTTTCTAGCCCTGAAAAAGACCACAGCAACTTAACCCTTAAATTTATAACTGACTTTGGTCATGCCAGCAATCAACGCCGGAGCGGGTCTCAATACACCGAAACTGAACGCATAGCAGCATTTATTAATCAAATAGTTGAAAATCACAAAAGTGAAAAAATCGGCTTGATAGACTATAAAGCTCATGCCTACTCCCACAAATTGCCAGACAACATTGTGAAAGTCGGCCACTGGGGAAATGATAGTCGAGGGTCTAATCAATTTTTAGACTGCACTACTATGATAGCCATCGGCGACTACACCGAAAATCTCGGTGCCCTAGCTGCTAAGTGGCAGTGCATGACTGGTCAAATTGTCACCCCTAGCAAATTAACAGGAGATTACGGTCGTCATGTCAAACGCCGTCGTATAGCTGATTTGGAACAAGTAATAGGTCGCCCCCGTGCCACCAACCGCCCTGACGAACAGATCGTTATCTACTTACCCGGAAAATGGACATCAGATGAAATTTCGGCGATCACCTCCAGACTGCCAGGAGTAAATATTGAAAAAGTGGACACTTATGATGTATGTCCACAAGCAGCGCAGAAAGGAGAGCAGGTCAACAGAAAAATCATTAATACCATGTGGGAATTAGCCAAAGTCGGCCAAAATTTCACTCAAGAAAAGGTAGCTCAAATAGTAGGACTGTCGCGAAGTAGGGTTTCTCAAGTCTGCCTCGACCTACTACCAACAAGTTTTGTGCGGTTCAAAAAAATGTTAGTTTTGCTTTGGAATACCTTAAACAGAACTAACAATCCTAAAAAAGCGTTATCTGAGCTACCGGAGGAAATCAGGTGGTTTGTCTCAGAATGGCTCCCTGACTTTCCCTATTTTGTCCAGCAAGGTGAGACCCTAGAGGAAATGGCCGAAAATATCGAGTTCGCTGTTAAGACTTACGGCCAATATATCCTAGAGTATGTATCGGTTGATACAATTATTGACTTAATAAAATTATTTATGGCCCCGATGCCGATTAGTTTTTGGGAGGAGTTGCGTACGCAAGTGGAACCGATACCGATACTGATCGAGAATTAATCAAAAAAACTGAAAAATTGACCCCACTTTTGTAGTGGGGAAGGCGGAGCTATGCTTAATCATCGCTATACCAAGCGGGTTCATTGTAGTGGCGCATACGAGTGGTTTTTTTTGTAGAGATGACGTGTTCTGGATCGTCATCTATATATTCATCGTTCTGGGAACATCTCAAATATCTATATGTATCTTGTTCAACCGCTAACTCCTCATATTCATCGTCTGGCATTCTCTCCAGTAGCTCAAGACAAGATTTAAACTTAGTTTCTATTTTTGAATCTATTAATTTATGATATCCATGTTTTTTAAGTTTACTTATTAATTCAATAATTCTTTTTAAACGCAACATACAAGTCAATTTATTAAAAGAACTATCATCCGAATTAGGATTGTTTATTTCTTCTTTTAATACTTCTTCAGTTTGTGATAATAACTGTTGAATTGATACTATATCCTCGTGAGCTTCAAAGCTGGATATCCTATTATTATTGACGCTGTAGATCCTATTATTGACGCTAGATATATTATTTTTAGCTAGCCTTCTATTCTTTTTTTGAATCCTATTTTTCTTCTTACCCATTTGTCAGTATTCCTTTATATTTTGCCTATACATATACTATCATAAATTGATAAATGGTTGACGATTAGTAAGGGGTAATAATAAGATAAATAAACTTAAAAAAAAAGTAAAAAATGGCGTTTATTATTGATAAGTTTTATTGAAAATAAAGCGTGGCACATATACAGAGACAGTAGATTATTAATTGTAAATTCTTCAATCAATAGCATAGAAATTTTTCTCCTAAAGCTGTCTTTTAAAGATTGTAACATATACCACTAAAAAATGTTATAATTATGGTGTACAGCAGAATTATAAAAATGTTAGTAAATATAAAATCTGTACATCATTATTTGATAATGTTAATAATTAATTAGGAGAAAACTACTATGAAATTTGTTAGTCCTAAGATAGATTATGCTTTTAAAAAAATCTTCGGTTCGCAACAAAGTCAAGATATCTTAATTAGCTTTCTCAATGCCATAATTTATGGTGGGGAAAAAACCATTCAGTCTTTGACAATTGTTAATCCTT
>JAAHGF010000085.1 GCA_010672585.1 Okeania sp. SIO1I7
AACTCCACATATCATTAATTTCATCAAATATACAGATGATTAAATGATGATTTTCTTCACTATTACGACGACGTTCTCTCTCTTCATCTAGCCACAACAAACACTCGTAAATTTGCTCATAATCATTGGAGTTGCTTTTCTAGTTGTTTCTGTAACTTCTCATGCTTAATGTCAAGCTGTTGTTTTCTAGTTTGGGCAGTAGCTCTAAGGTTAGCGATAGCGAAATCGTAAGTAGCTCTGATGTTGCTGTATTTATCATTCCGTCGTTCTGTGGTTAAATCGTAATTAGATTGCGTTTTATCCATTGAATTATATTGATTTGATACTGCGGTAAAACGTTTTTGATTATTAGTACCAATTCTGCCAAATACTTTAGAATGAGCATTGATAATCTTAGTATTTGCATCACTCAGACTAATTATTTTCTCACCAGCTTCTACTACTTTTTCAGCAATTTCTACCCTTTCGTTAGCTTTTGCCGTGATTTTTTCTAGCTGTTCATCGGTGACAACACCACCATTAAAAATAATTTCCAGAAACAAATCATTGTCGTCGCTAAAAATACCTCTTAAATCTGTATAGCCATAGTTATTTGGGGTAATAGTGCCATAATTACTATTCGGCATCTTGGCTTTTTTATTGCCTTTAAAATTAAACACAATTAATCCTCCTGTCCCGTTTGATTTTTCTGTTTTTTGAGGCTTAGATTTGTCCACTTTAGACAGTAGTTCATCTGCTAACTTCATCCCCTCTTGATATTTTTGAGTGCATTTCTCAAGCAACAAGTCAAGTCGTTTTAGCTGTTTCTCAAACTCTCCTGTTTCCATGATTTTCTCTTATTTTTTCCTTATAAAACAATGGCTATACCCATAATTATTGGGTGTGATCATAGTTTTGGGCTGCTTAGGTTGTCGGTAATTAAACATTTTAATTTCTCCTATCGTTTTGCTCAATTTGTTGATTGTTTCTGCTATTTTCTATGATTTTTAAAGTGCCAAGGCTGGTTGCCATCATCAGACCTCCACAGAGGAGACCGACGATAAACACCAACTCCAACTGCCATTCTGCGTACTTTTTCTCATTCGTTTCTAGTTCTTTTTGGTGATATTTTTTCAGAAATTCTATATCCTCTTTAGTTACTTCTTTTTGTCGTGCTTTTAAAATGGTTAATTCCTATTATTTTTCCTGGTTATATTGTTTCTTGATGTGGTTGATTTTCTCCTTGATTTAATATCTGTTCTAGCAGTTGAGATTTGATTTTTATTCTGGTTTGATAGAGAGAATAAAGGATGGCTTCTTGAATAGCTATTGCCTTTTTATTCTGCTCATAAAGTTGTTGATAGTCGTGTTCGGTAGACATGGGTTTATAGTCCTTCTAATGGGTCATACTCTGTATCGTTTGATGTGTTGTCTTCTGCTATATCTGTCATATCAGAAGTGATATTTTGTTGGTATTTTTGATGAAATCCATTAATCCATCTATGCCAGTCAGTCAATACCCAATCAATTGTTTCTGAGAGTGATTCAAATTGATTTTCCTGAGCTATTTTTTCTAGATTTGCTATGTGGCGAGGAGCAATAACAACCTTGCGACTTGACCAATTCTTTTTCATCATTTATTAACCTCTCTCTTGGCAAGTGCTAGCAATCCACGAGCGTTAATAAATTCAGAATCGTCTACCACTTCAAAACCTTTCTTTTCTAGCCATTGGCTGATTTTAGGTAGCTGAGAACCACCTCCTATTGCAAACAAAAACTCAGCACTATCTAAGTAAGAGTCAATCTTGCCTAATACTGCCAGCAGTGAATTTTTCACCCAGGGGCGTAACTCTTGGAGGTAAATATCAGCTATAGAAAATTGACTAATCTTGTTGTTGCCATAAATGAAATTACCGCTTTCTATGGCTTTTTGAATGAGTTGAATGTCGCCTGTTCTCTTGAGCTGTTTACGGACTGATAAATTGTTGGAAATACGTTGGTACAGTGATTTTGCTCCCATATCAGGGAAAGGGATAATTTGCTTGCCTGCACCACTGGAATACACAGAAACAATGATTGTCCCAAAGCCGATATCGAGCAAGACTGTTTGAGCTTGCCTGGTACATTTTTTAGATTTCAGTAGACTGGCATAAGCTCCTATACCTTCAGTTTTAACTACCTTGAGTTGTAGATTAACTTTGCATCGCCTACCGTTCAATCTGATTGTATGTTCTCCGTTTATAAGGTTTTTGATACCGCAAAAGGCCCCGGCATCATGGACAGAAAGAGCGATTGCTACATTGGTGTAGTCCATTGTGATATTTGGGGCAATTGCAGCCAGGGTTAATTCCAGAGCATATTTACTCTTGCCTTCACGGTCATCACTTGTGCTGAGTACACCAGTGGGGTTAAATTGATAGGCTTGTTGTCCTACTACAAATCTTTGCTCCCAAAGTTCTGTTCTCGGTCCTGACACATACTCAACAAATACTGATTCATTACCGCCATCGGTCATTTCTTGTTCTGAGTCCAAGTAATGGATTAGAGACTTGATTCTCGCAGTCAATCCTTTACTAGATATGGCTTTGATGCGTCCGTTACCGTTGTCAATTCCGATGGAGATACTATCGGGTATCATTTGCTCTGCATGAGAGCTGTTGAGGTTCTTCATATTGGCTGTCATCATAATTTTCTTCTTAGTTGTGGGTTGAGTTGATGCCTTAGTTGCTCTTTCTACACCATGATCATATCTTTGCATTCACAGATTTAATTGTGCAAGCCACATTGTGTCTTTTTTGTTAGTGTTGGTGCGTTTTGCAAAAAAAAAATCCACTGTGAGTAGTGGAATGATGCTAATTTAAGTTTATTTTTGATGTTGTTGTTGCCATTGAGAGAGTATCAATGCTGCTAGTTTTTGTACTGGTTTAGCAGGTTTTCGTTTCTTCTCTACCCAACTTTTGATAGCTCTTGGTGTGACTCCTAATATGTCTGCTAGTTCCTCTTTGGTTACTGGTGAGTAGGGATTATACAGTAGGTCTAATGGGTTGATTTCTGGTATTTTTGTTAGCATTGCTTTTATTGGTTGTTAATCATTTTGAGCAGTAGGGCGACGGCTTCAGTTAAGCTTTCTGTGTTGTAGTCATGCTCTTTTGGTATGGGCTGTTTGGAGATGATATAGCGATCGCCGTACTGTGTCATATAGGCATATTTCTTTTTGGTTCGTTGGACTTCTGCTTTGTTGAAACCGTCGCTAAAAGCTTTATATCCTAGAGGTAGATGAGAACCTATACGCTGTGCTAAGTTGAATCGTCTTGGTTTACGGTTGTTGGTTTTGATATCGTGCCATAAAGCATCAAACCAGGGTTTAAGTTCACCGTTTAAGTAGTCTGGCCAGTCACTGCAACAGGGACGATTTTTATAGATGAGTTCGATGTGTTCGCCTTCTTTTCTGTGGTTATAGGAAAACCAGCAGGTGATATTGTTGTCGCTGATTGTGCCTATGTGGTCTCCTGTCCAATTAATTGTGTAGTGTAGGTCTGGTCTGATTTTTGGATGTTTGATTGACTTCGGTTTTATGAGCTGGTAGTTGATGTTCGACACTGCCATGAAGGTTTCTAAGTTGAGGTCGTTTTTTGCCAATTCATTAATCAAACTAGGGGTGATATCCAAGTGCGCGCCGTAATGATACATGGCTCCTATTTCTGTACCGTAGTGGAAAACTTTCAATATTTCCCAGTCTTCAAAATCAACTTTAAACCCTTCTAATTTTTCAACCTCAACTTTAATCAGCTCGTACCAACTAGGATCGTCATAGTCTTCAATGTCTAACACATCAAAGTCATCAACGTTGTAGGTGTAGCCATTATCTGCTTTTTCCTCTCCCGTGGTAGGAGGGGATTCTAGCGCCCCTCCAGATAATGGCTTTATGCTTTTTTTTGTTTCAATGATTCCAGTACAGCTTCACCCGCGTCATAGGCTTTTGATATTTGCTCTGACGTGAATCCATGAAAGGTCAGCTTGTTGTTACCAAGTTCATAAATGTCACTTCCATCGTCCTCGAAACAAGCTACCTGGCTGTCACCATGTTTGATTGTCAGGAATGTCGAGCGAGGGGTAGTTTCGTAAGTAAATGTCAATGTGTTTTGGGGATGAAATCTTTTCAGCTCACTAGCAATTACTTCGAGTGCAGGAGTAGGGGTGGGAGGTAGTTCTTTGGGTTCAGGAGTTTTAAGGTTTAATTCTGTTTGCACTCCTACGTTTGGCTTTAAGAGCTGTGAATCTGGCTTGCTTCCAGTCTCTGAACCACTGTTGAGCTTTGGGGACGGTGCAACTCCTGTAAATGTATTGGCTGCGACTGTCTCTGCTGTGGGTTCTGATTCTTGTGGTTCACTCAGCAGTTTTTCTAACAGCTTGATTTCTGTTTCTGTTGCTGGTGTTGAGTCTTTGAACGGTCTTAAATGTGACTTACTGCATATTGTGGGTTCGGTTTCACCTTTTATGAGTATCGCTCGTTCGTCGGCTTGGGGTAGTTTTTCACCATAGAGCTGATTTATAAAGTAAATATTAAATTGGCCAGTCGCCTAACCATAAGGTGAATTAGAGAGCCATAAATCATGGCTTCACTCACATCTGAATACACCTCATAATCCTTGCTTAAGCGTCTAAAT
>JAAHGF010000086.1 GCA_010672585.1 Okeania sp. SIO1I7
TTCCGTAGGAAATGCTTACCTCTATCTTTAAGAACAGTGTTTAAATTAACAACTTACTTTAAGTTAAGGATAAGGGAGGCAATTTTTGTAGTAAGACAGTTAATAAAGCTTTTACCCTAAACTAAAAACAATAGCTGATAGCTGACAGCTAAATGCTGAATGCTTACATATTTGATATGATATAAAATGTAATTGGGCTAATTTGATAAATTATTAAATTAGTTAATTAAATTATGACAAAAAACTCTTACAAAATAGCAGAATAAATTTATGAATCTAGCAACCGAAAATAAAATATTAACAGACCAACAATTTCAGGCATTATCAGAAGATGGCAGTCATTATGAATTAATTAATGGAGAAGTTGTTGATATGGGAAATTCGGGAATGGAGCATGGTAATATTACCGAATAATTAAGGTTTAAAACCTCTCCTTTAAAGGATAAACAAGAAAAAAATTTCCCTACCGCGTCAATCCTCTCCTTGAAAAGAAGAGGTAATAATTAATAATTAATTATTAATTATTACCAGATATTTCTTTTGTTTCCAAAGATCGTTTATTAGGATTAAAGCGATGTAAGCATTCAGCTATTAGTTGTCAGCTATCAGCTTTTATAAGAGGATTTTAATATATAGATTTAAAGGCAGCTTTTGTAGTAAAATTTAATTCTTATTCAATTAGTAAAGCTTTTATCTAAAACTAAAAATAAGCAATAGCTGATGGCTGATAGCTGACGGCTGAATGCTTACAAAGCTATTACCTAAAGGTTATTTTCAAGGTGCTCCTGATTTAGCAGTAGAGGTAATTTCTCCCAATAACACATTTGAAGAACTACATCAAAAAATTGTTGAATACTTTGAAAATAACTGTCGGTTAGTTTGGGTAATTAATCCTGATGAAAAATCAATTTTAGTCTACCATAAACCACAACCAGATAAATTATTACAAGTTGCTGATAATTTAGATGGAGAAGATATTTTACCAGGCTTTATATTACCAGTAACAGACTTATTTATGGAGTTGGATTTCTAAAATCATTGTTAAATTTGGAATAAGCATTCAGCCGTCAGCTATCAGCCATCAGCTATTGCTTTTAGTTTACTATAAAAGCTTTATTAATTGTCTTACTATAAAAGTTGGCTTCCTTACCCTTAAAGTCTATATTAATTTACAGCGGTTTTCATTTCAGTAGACCACAGTAGGGACGTTGCATGCAACGTCCCTACTGGGTTTTGGTTATGGCGATGTGGTTCATCAATTTGAAAAGTGCTGTAAACACTGTCCTATATGAGAGAATCTTGTTGCACTCTAGCTGACTGCTAATAGCTGAATGCTTACAATTGGGAAAAGACAATTAGTATAATAGAATAAACAACAAAAACTTATAGATAACTATGACAAAAAAAACGACTCGACGTAACTTTATAATAACAAGTGTTGCTGCTACAGGTAGTATAGTAGGTTGTGCTGCTGTGAATAAAAAATCTCAGACCAAAATAGCATCTGCTGAAAAGCTACCCACTACATCCACAATGCCAGAACGAGTATTAGGTAAAACTGGTGTCAAAGTACCACTTTTAGGTTTAGGTGGAGCAGGAAAAACACCTGTAGGTAAGAGTGGGAAAGAAAAAGAGGCTATGGCAGTAATTGAAGCCGCTCTGTCTCTAGGAATTAGATATTTTGACACTGCTGCTAGTTATGGTGCAAGTGAAGAACAGTTTGGAAAAGTTTTACCCGCTTATCGAAAAGATATATTTTTGGCAAGTAAGACAGGAATACGCGATCGCGACGGTGCATGGAGAGAATTAGAGCGATCGCTAAAACGCTTAAATACAGATTATCTCGACTCGTGGCAGTTACACCATGTTTCATTTACAGAAACTTTAGATGAAATATTCAGTTCCCAAGGTGCTATCAAAGCAATGGAAGAAGCAAAAGAACAAGGTATAGTCAAATTTTCGGGAATTACAGGTCATCACGAACCTGATATTATTGCTGAAGGACTACGTCGCTATCCATTTGACACTACTCTGGTTACTATTAATGCTGCTGACAAACACCATCCCCGACCTTTTGCTCCTACTGTGTTACCTGTTGCGCAACAAAAAAATGTAGGCGTTATTGGAATGAAAATACCAGCTTACGGTAAGTTACTCCGACCGGGGATATTGAATATGGAGGAAGCAATGGGATATGTATTGTCCTTAGAAGGCGTACATTGTTGTATCGTAGCTACAGAGTCTGTGGAAATGTTGCAGTCTAATGTTAGGGTTGCCCAAACATTTCAGCAGTTAACTCAGCAAGACATGGGAGCGATCGAACAAAAAACAGCCAGTGTTTGGCAAGAAAATACTTTCTTCCGTGCTTGGACTTGAAGAAGGTTTTAGGTTTTAGGTTTGAAGAAGGTTGTAGTGCTGTGACATACCTAAAATAGTTCATGATTGTAGTGGACTGACACAGCTAAAATAGTGTATTAGAATAGTCAGCAAAAATTTGTTATTAAAGAAATAGGCGATCGCTATTAGTTGACAGTACAAAACAGGCGATCGCTATTAATTGATAGTGTTGATGTCTTCCCCTCCTGGGAGGGGTTAGGGGTGGGTTAAAAGACTTATTCAACAAACCCTAATTACTGCTTAATTTACTATGAAAAAGTATTCAGGATACTGTTTAGCTACAAGTGCTGATAAATATAAAATTATAGCCAAACCTAAAGTCACCCAAGCAGCATATTTTTTCTCCCAAGGAATCTCAAAATATTTTTCAATCAGATACAAGAAAAAGAATGTACCCCCAATCCTTTGTAATAGTAAAACTTGCCAAACTGAACCAATGTAAAGAGCAGCAACACCTGATATTATGGCCAGAAATTGTAACCATAGATAGTTGTTAATATTAAACTTTCCAAGCTGATACAATTTGGAAGAAACAATTAAAGTTCCAATAAAATAAACAAAACTACCAATAAATAAAACTCCCGTAGAAAAAACTTCAATATAGGGAAATTCAAAATTTACTATTTCAGCACTAACATATATAGTTAATAAAATCAAAGAAGCAGATATTGCCCTGGGAATTAAATCTCTTTCGGTAAAACCTATCATGTAACGAAGAGGAGTAACTATTATTGAAAAACCAAGAGAAGTTTCCAAGGCAATAATAGCAATAAAACCCAGTAGAGAACTTTGATAAAAAATTCCAGCGATCGCCCAAATTATGAACAATATTAAACTATCAATATAAATGAAATTATAAAGATTATCACGATTACTTTTTTCCTCATCAACAAGCTTTTGGAAAAAATTTCTATGTACATAGTGGCTTAAGCTAATAGCACCAATTAATCCTAAACAACCGGGAAAAGCAATAAATTCACCTATTCCATTAACAAATTTTCCACCAACAATAGCACCAAAACAAGCCAAATAAATAATAATTTCATAACCCCATGATGGAATTAGTTCGAGAATAGGAATTAAATATAGAGTAGCTAAGGATGTCAATGCGAAAACGAGTAAAATTGCTGCAGCAGTCAAGATAATATTTGTAAAAGTGACAAAACCAGCAATTTTTTGAATTATATTTCTTTGGCTTTCCAGTGTAACTATGTAGTTATTAGTTAATTGTATAATCTGTTCTAAGGTTAACTTTTCTCCAACAATAAGTTGAGATTTTTCCAAGTAATATTTTGTTTCTGTTGTTGCCTGAGTTTCTGAAAGTACATCCCTTTTTGCTAGGTCGTTAATAGTAGTAATACTGTATCGAATAGAAATTAATTCTTTAACTTTTTCTTGCGAGAGGTTATCAAAGTTATCCATATTATTTTGAGCAATACTCAAACCAGGAGTGAAAACCCAAAATATAACTATTAAAAATACACTAATAAGCTGACGCATCATAGTATTTTGATTTATTGTTATTGAAAACAAAAAACGCCCCCCAATAAAATTGGAGAGCGTTTAGATTAGCTAACTAAAGCTAAATCAAAGATTAACCATTGATAGAAGGAGCTTCTACAGCAGCTAAATCTAATGGGAAGTTGTGAGCATTACGCTCGTGCATTACTTCCATACCTAAGTTCGCACGGTTGATGATGTCTGCCCAGGTATTTACTACACGACCACTTGAGTCGATGATGGACTGGTTGAAGTTGAAACCATTCAAGTTGAAGGCCATTGTGGATACACCTAGAGCGGTGAACCAAATTCCTACTACTGGCCATGCTCCTAAGAAGAAGTGTAAGGAACGGCTGTTGTTGAATGATGCGTATTGGAAGATTAAACGACCGAAGTAGCCGTGAGCTGCTACGATGTTGTATGTTTCTTCTTCTTGACCGAATTTGTAACCGTAGTTCTGAGATTCTGTTTCAGTTGTTTCACGTACTAAGGAAGAAGTTACCAAAGAACCGTGCATTGCACTGAACAATGAACCACCGAATACTCCTGCTACACCTAACATATGGAATGGGTGCATTAAGATGTTGTGCTCTGCTTGGAACACTAACATGAAGTTGAATGTACCGGAAATTCCTAGAGGCATTCCATCAGAGAAGCTTCCTTGTCCGATTG
>JAAHGF010000087.1 GCA_010672585.1 Okeania sp. SIO1I7
GGGAAGAAGCTGGTAGAAATAAAAAGAAGCTAACTCACCAACAATACAACTATTTAACTGACAAAAAGCGACCCTATTGTTGCTTGATAACTGGCTATCAAACTATGCAGATAGCTGACCATCCTACACACGGTCATCATACTACTTTTGCTAAGAAAGGAAAAACACCAGAGAACGTAAGTAAACCTAAAATTTGGAATATTGTCACTATACCTTTTGCCAAAAATTATATTAGTAATGTAGAGCAAAATAACGACAGTAATGGTAATAACATTATTCACACAGAAACTGGCAGATTTGACCTAAATAAAGAGGGTACTGATGAGGGTTCTGAAGGTGAGGACGAGGGTTCCAACGAACCTACACCGCACCCCGACGCGAACCTTTTAGACGCTATATTTCACAGTGGTTGTAGTGGCTTAGAACCCTCAGCACTCATCCCCGATGGATGGTCTCCAGCAGACCCTTTAGCTCCGGATCTAGCTGCTGAGGTTCGCGGGGTTCTCAGGGATTTGATTAGTATGAATTGCACAAAAAAAGAAGCTATAAAATTAGTTTTTGACGCGACCAAAGGTGGAGGCGCAAAATACAAAGCTGCTAGCTTTTGGTACGAGGAAGTAAAAGCACAAATTAAGTAAATAAGGAGACTAATAATGACTATCAACTTAACTAAGACAAATCTACTCAATTTAGAGAGATATATTAAGTTATTAAAACCTCTTAGTATCGGCTGCGGAGTTGTGGTGATCGCCGGACTAGCAATTTACCCATTAATTAATACTAAGCCTATCGAAAAAGCTGAGGATAAAGTAGAGCAAACTAAGAGCGTACTATCTCCAGCACCTTACACAATTATTATGGGAGAAAAGGATAATGAAGTGATTCTCAAATTCCACAATCAAAAATCTGAATTACATCTGAAAAATATAGATACTATTGAATATAATTGTTTGCTCAATGGTGGTGGGGTAAATTGTGTTTTGGCACTTGTTTATCAACCTAAATTAGAAGTAGTGGAGTCTGAACCCAACCAGACGGCAAAAACTGAAATCAAGCGTCAAAATTGGAAGATTTCAGATATAGAAGTTAGTCAAAAAATGATAGACAATATTATGGTTGCTGCTGGTGTAGTTTTGGGTTTATTATTAATCAATAAATTCAGAAAATACTAAATATAAATTAATCTTCAGAAGCTTCAAAACTTCTGGGGATTTTTTAATTATTTGATATTAATTTATGCTCAAGACGAGAACTTAATTTTGGCCATTTTTGACGAAAAATATTGTACTATGTACAGTTACAACAACACAGTGTACACTGTACATTGTACACCGAGGGAGTGAACAGATGAACGTCCAAGATTTACTCAAAAGATATGGCCTAAATTCTAGAACTTCTCTATATAAAAGGCTAAATTATTTAGAGATGGAATTGGCTAAAAATACTGATGATAAACGCTTTGCTACACCAGGCCAACTAAAACTATTAGACCAACTGCATGACCACATAAAAGCGGGTGGTAGTATGGCTACATTCGCTCTTCCATCTCAAGTGGATGTAGTATCAGCAGAGAGTGAACAGTACAGTGTACAGGGTGAACAGTCAAATAATGCCAAAAATGGCCTTCAAAGTGAACAGCAAAGTGAACAGCACAGTGTACAGCCTTCTAATTCAGAAATGCTTTTAGAAAGTTTAGTGGGAGCTGTAATTCAAAATATGAATCCTCCTTTTAATCCTTTACAAAAGCATCTTGATTTAATCAAATGTGAGGAGAAAAAAATCCTTTTAACTACTAAAGAAGTGGAGGAAATAATAGGTAGAAAACCTAGAAAGATAAAAGGTGAAAGCTATGGAATTATTGGAGGATGGAAATTTATAGCCAAAGGGCGATCGGGCAATCAGATCCTTTGGCAAGTTGAACAGTTGAAAGTCTAAATGACGTAGATCGAAGGTTCGTGCAACCAGGGGCTATCTGGGGATGGAAGCCTTGCTCTGTGGGCATCTCAGACATCGCTATTTACGCTCTCACCGTAACAAAACTTTACCAAAGTGTCCTAAATTCTACATCTATTGTCTACGGCTCAAATGTCCTTGAGGCAAGGGTTTCAGTGATTCATTAGTAATGGTGCGAAAATGTACACTAAGGTTGTAAGCTATGCCCCACAAGTTTTGTAGCTATATTTAGGTAAATAGAAGGTTCGTGTCATCAAGTGCAGCGTTGTAAAGTTCTGTAAAGATAACAAAGTCGGTGGATGAGCTAAAACTAGAGAAGCTGCAATGAGCGTGCCAACTCGCCCGTAATACACTCCAGTAGCTAACTTGAGTCGAAATACGGGAGACTGTGCCAAAACGGGAAAATCGTGCGCTAAGGCATTGACACGACCTCCAAAAACCTTGTGAAATAAAGATTTCAGAGCTTCATTTGAAGCACATTTTCAGACCCACTTCGTTACACAGAGCGGAGCTTGCGGAGTTCTGTGTCGAAGTGGGTGCGGAGCGAACTGAAAATGTGCCTGGGTGGTGGGCGGGTATTGGCAGGAAAGAAAAGCCGACTTCGGCACGATTGGTTCGTTGGTTTCGGCTTAAACTTTTGCAAAATATCATTCGCCGACTACTATAGCTACCAAAAGCCGAAAGACTACGGAATCTTACCAAAACGATTGGTTCCGACGGCAGGAGGAAACGAAGCCTTAGATGAACTTGCTCACGGCGGCTATTCCTAGACGCAACCCTTACTAAGACTTGATTTATATGAGATGAGGAGGTACGACGAACTTATATAAATTTAGTCGCAGTTGGGTTAGCGAGCTTAGTTCATCTTGGCTAGTTTTGGTTAGATGGAGTTCTTGAGGTGTTGGTTGCGTTTTTCGGTTTTCACAAAAACAAACCCAAAAAAATAATAAAAGTACAACAACTAAATACCTAGATTCCTGTTAAAATCAAATTTTCAATAACACTAAATAGCAATAAAATTGAAGGGAAAAGTTATGAGTATCTCCGCTAAAATGGAAATAGTTCTAAAATTTTCCGAACTACCTTTATCAGAAACAGTTGAGAATGGATGGCAATATTTTGAGTTAGATGCCGAAGGTATAATTGTTAGTATAACTGTCAAACCCAAAGTATTCAAAAAGTTGACTCAAGCTTCAGAGAACTATCCACTGTGGGTTGCTGCGATTAGTGGTAAGATGGGAGAAAAAACAGAGAATGGATTTAAACTGGAGAGTCCCAATATACAAACCTTTGAGAAGAAACCCAAAGCTGAAAAACCTGCATAATTTCTAGTTGCCGACCGCTACAAGCATATATACTCAGGATTTTCAGGTATGATAAATCTTATTTTAGTTGTTGATTTAACCAGTTTTCCAAATCTACTATAGTTGCTAAATCAAAAATTTCATCACCTAAAATATCTAATTTTTCCAGAGATAACTGCTCTATTTTAGTCTGAACTTCTGGAGCTATTTCTCCAAACTTTCGGCGAATTTGACGTTTAACTAATATCCCTATTCCTTCCTTTCTCGCTAGAGAAATTTCTCCTTTCCTATCTTCAATCAATATTTCTTGTTTCTGTATTTCCTCTAATTCTTCATTATTTAAGTTCGCCCGGTTTGCTATATTCAATGCTGCTTCTATTTCTGATACTTCTCCCAATGAAGAGGGTATTACTTCTAAAGAAGGTGCTGATTTAATAAAATATATCCATTTCTCACTCAGGGTTAAG
>JAAHGF010000088.1 GCA_010672585.1 Okeania sp. SIO1I7
GAAGACAAAAAGCAACAGACACATTTCCAAATTGGTCAATTGTTGTTGAAGAATATACCTGAAGCGGAACGAGAGGAAAGAATTTTTGAAATTGTGAATCAATTGAATTATGGTATTGAATTGATTGCAGCACAACAAGAAAGAGATGAACTTGCTCAACTGAATTTAATTGCCTGTCGTAAAGCCAGAAGTTCTACTGCTTATCAAGCGGGTCGTGAATATGCAGACATTGGCTTATTTTTGCTCGGTGAAAAAGCTTGGCTACGACAATATGAAATGAGTTTAGAGTTCTATGAATTGGCAGCGGAATTAGCATCGCTCTGCGGTGACTTTGAGGCAATGGAACAGTTAATTGAAACGGTCATTGCACAGACCCATACTTTATTAGAACAGGTTAATGTTTACGGACTTAGAATTCAATCAAATACTCTTCAGAATCAACTGCTCCAAGCGATCGCCATTGGCAAACAATTCTTGCAACAGTTGGGTATTACCCTTCCCGAAACACCCACACAGAATGATGTTCAACAGGAAGTTGCAGACATTAGAAAACTAATGGGAAACCGGGAAATTGAAGACTTGGCTGACTTGCCAATAATGACAGATGGGGAGAAAATTGCTATTTTGCAGATTGCCAACAGCATTCTACCTGCTGCTTACCTTTCGGGTTCTCTGTTATATCCATTACTGGCAAGCTTATCAGTTAAGCTCTCAATTCAATATGGAAATACTGAAGTTTCAGCCACTGCTTATGTCAGCCATGGCAACACCACTTGTAATATGCAGCAAGATGTGGAGACAGGAGTAAAGTTTGGTCAATTGGCAGTTCAAGTCGTCTTTCAACTCGATGCTAAAGCTATCAAGGCAGAGGTATTATTCGTAGTGGGGACATTTATCTTACACAGCAAATCTCATATTAAAGAAACGCTACCGCTGCTGCAAGAGGGTTATACAAGTGGTCTAGAAGTTGGAAATCAAGAATTTGCGGGATATTGCGCTCATGGTTTTTGTCTGAATTCTTTTTGGTGCGGTCAGCTTCTTTCCAGCTTAGAGTCAGAGACTCACTCTTATTTTAATGCGTTAGTGCAATTCAATCAATTAATAACAGTTAATTGGTTTCGCATTTACTGGCAATCGATTTTAAATTTGCAGGGGAATGGTTCGCATCCGAGTATTTTGTCTGGGGAAACTTTTCAAGAAACAGAAATTTTGTCTCAATTACTCGAAGCTCAAGATTTTTATGGTTTATATGTCTTCTATATCTATAAGTTAATGCTGTGTTACCTATTTGGGGAAATTGAATCTGCTCAAAACCAAGCAGTTGAGGTCAAGCGTTACTTAATAGCTGCTCCTGGAACTGTTGTGGAACCTGCGTTTTATTTCTATGATTCTTTGACCGCTTTAGCTGCTTTTAGTTTATCATCAGCAGAGACATCAGAACTATTCCAACGAGTGGAAGAAAATCAAGCTCAATTGCAACAGCATTGGGCAAAACACGCCCCCATGAATCATCAACATAAGGTTGACTTAGTAGAAGCAGAAAAACATCGAGTTTTAGGCCAAAAATTAGAAGCAATAGAACTTTATGACAAAGCGATTGCAGGTGCAAAAGAAAATGAATACATCCAAGAAGAAGCTTTAGCTCACGAACTAGCCGCTAAGTTTTATCTAGAATGGGGTAAAGAAAAATTTGCTCAAGCTTACATGATAGATGCCTACTATTGCTATTCTCATTGGGGCGCAAAAGCCAAGGTTAAAGACTTAGAACAACGTTATCCTCAAATTTTAGCGCCCATTTTAGAAAAACAGAAAATTAGCCTAAACCCCTTCAAAACCATTACCAGTTTAGGAAAAACCAGCACTCACACTCAAGCCACAATTAACAGCAATACTACCGGAATTTCAGACGCACTGGACTTTACCAGCATTATTAAAGCATCTCAAGCATTATCCAGTGAAATTGAACTCAATCAATTAATTTCTCAATTAATGCAAGTAATGATGGAAAATGCAGGTGCCACAAAAGGAGTTTTAATCTTATCCCAACCATCACAATTAATAGTTCAAGCCATTTCCCATCACAATGTCAATGATGATCAAACGATTTATTGTACTCAGCAATCTCTTCCAGTTGAAGAGAGTTTAGCTGTACCTGTGAGTATAATTAACTTAGTCAAACGCAGTTTAGAACCACTAAATCTTGACGAGGTTTCATCTCAACCTCAATTCGCATCCGATGACTACTTCATCCAACATCAACCCCAGAGTTTATTATGTTTACCGTTATGCAGTCGTGGAGCATTTTTAGGAATTTTATATTTAGAAAATAACTTAACCACAGGAGTATTTACCTCACAGCGAGTTGAAGTGTTGAAATTATTGTGTTCTCAAGCAGCAATTTCTTTAGAAAATGCCCAACTGTATCAAAAATCTCAAGATTATGCTCAACAATTAGAACAGTCTTTAACAGAATTACAACTTGCACAACTACAGTTAGTACAGAGTGAAAAAATGTCTGCTCTAGGGCAAATGATGTCTGGTATTACCCATGAAATCAATAATCCATTAGGCTTTATTTCGGGTAATCTTACTCAAGTGGAGGAAGCAATACAAGATTTGCTGAATTATTTAGAAATCTATCAACAAAATCATCCACCAGGAGAACAAGTCAAAGCTTATGGGGAAGAAATTAAGCTAGAATATGTGTTAGAAGATTTACCTCCAATGCTCGCTGATATGCAAACAGGGGTTGACCGCATTGCCGAGATTAGTAAATCAATGCGTATTTTCTCCCGTAGCGATCGAGAACAAAAAGTAGCTTTTGACTTCCATGAAGGAATTGATAGCACTTTGTTAATTCTCAAACATCGCTTGAAAGGGAACAACAAGCGTCCAGAAATTAAGATTATTAAAGACTATGGAGATTTGCCACAAATCATGGGATTTCCCGGACAGTTAAACCAAGTGTTTATGAATATTATTGCTAATGCTATTGATGTGTTTGATGAGATGAGCGAAGGACGTTCAATGGCACAAATGAAGCAAAATCCCGATAAGATTATCTTAAAAACAAATTTAGACGATGCAACTCAAATGGTCACAATTAGCATTCAAGATAATGGTTGTGGGATGTCTGAAGAAGTGAAAAATCGAATATTTAATCATCTATTTACAACTAAAGCAGTGGGGAAAGGAACGGGTTTAGGACTGTCGATCGCTCGTCAAATTGTGGAAGAAAAACATGGGGGAAATTTAAGTTGTGATTCACAACTGGGTAAGGGTACTGAATTTGTCATTGAAATTCCTATTTCTACTAAGTCTTGAGCGAGTTGCACTTACTTCTAGCATTCAGTGACAACACTGAGTTTTTTAAGTAGCTTTTGATTTAAACTAGATGTATGTCAACCGAAAATTAACGATGCAAACTTTAATTCAAATAGATTAGAACGGGAGCGTAACCATGAACGATAATCAGACTTTAAACTTTCAAAATTATCAGACAATTGAATGTATTCATCAAGGTAAAAAATCTCTAGTTTATCGCGCTCAATGTATTTCAGACAACCAACCTGTTG
>JAAHGF010000089.1 GCA_010672585.1 Okeania sp. SIO1I7
AAGATAGATTATGCTTTTAAAAAAATCTTCGGTTCGCAACAAAGTCAAGATATCTTAATTAGCTTTCTCAATGCCATAATTTATGGTGGGGAAAAAACCATTCAGTCTTTGACAATTGTTAATCCTTTTAATCCTGGTCAAATAATTTCATTAAAAGATACTTATTTGGATGTAAAAGCAGTTTTAGTTGATGGTTCTGTTGTAGTGATTGAAATGCAGGTTGCTAGAATGGCTGGTTTTAATAAACGAGTAGCTTATAACCTAGCTAAAGCTTATGCAAATCAATTAGAAACAGGAGAAGATTATCTCTTACTTAATCCAGCTATAGCGGTGACAATTACGGATTTTATTTTGTTTGAAAATAATGAGGATGTAATTAATAAATTTGTCTTTCAACAAGAGACTAAAAAAATTAAATTTCTGGAAAAAGAGTTACAACTATTTTTTGTAGAATTGCCCAAGTTTAAGAAAAATTTGTCTGAGTTACATAGTTTAAGTGATAAGTGGATTTATTTTCTCAAAGGTGCTAGCCGTTTAGATGAGATACCGGAGAATTTAAGAGAAGTTTCGGAAATAGAAAAGGCTTTAAATATTGCTAATAAAATTAACATGACAGCGGAAGAGTTAGACATAGTTGAGCGTCGAGGAATAGCAATGCAAGATGAAAGAGGACGGATAACTTATGCGGAACAACAAGGGGAACAAAGAGGGGAACAAAAAGGCCAACAAAAAGGGAGAGCGCAATTAATAATACGTCAACTTAAAAAGCGTTTTGGAGAAGTTCCAGAGGCAATAATTAGTCAAATTGAGGATTTATCAGTTGAAGATTTGGATAATTTAGGGGAAGATTTTTTAGACTTTAATAAATTGGAAGATTTGTTGAGTTGGTTACCGAATAATGAATAATGAATAATGAATAATTAATAATTACAAAACGTATGTCATTTCAGAGACTCTCTTATTAATTATCAATGCAACTACGAGCGATAATTGTTAATTGTTAATTATTCAGAAGGGGTAATTGTTAATTGTTAATTGTTAATTACTGAAAGGAACGATCTTAAATCAATGTAGGGACGTTCTATGAAATGTACCTACATTGATTTAGCGGTAGTTTATCCTAGCTTTTGTTTTAGTTTGATAATGCGAGGAAAAATCAAAAAAGGAGAGCTTGAGTATGGTATCTATTCCAGACCTAGAAAAAAATTTAGAAAAAATGCAGCAGCTCCTTAATGCTGCTCAAAATGAAGTACAAAAGAAAACTTTTCAAGATATTATTGATAATTTAACTAAGCAATTAGAACAGGAAAAATATAAATTAAATCCGACTAAATCTGAGGATTTAAAAGTAGATGAACCTTCAGATAAAGAGAAAGCATTTCAATCAAGTCAGCAGTCAAAAACTGAAACTAAAAAACAGACAGAATCAAACCCTAAATCTGAATCTCAAAAAGTAGCTACTTCAGAAGTTAAAGAAGAAGAAAAATTAGAAAATAAAGAAGAAGAAAGCCTGCCACCTAAAGAAGATTATGCTTTCCAAGGTATAGGAATTTTATATGGCAAAATAGTCAGGCGATATGAGGATAATGATGCTTACTACAATCTAATTTCAGAAGGTAAAACTTATGAATTAATTTATAATAGCCCAAAGGTAAAAGAGTTTCTCAGGCTAGACTACAATCCTGACAAAGATAGGTATTTGACTGTTTATCCTTACCTCACACATTTTCCTAACAAAAATACTCCCCCAAAACTAGGTTTTACCATAATTGCAGCCAATGATACTCCTCATTTAGATTTAAAGGTTAATGAGTTTAAACTATCAGGTTTTTGGCAATTTATAGCGGTTTGTAAATGTCCTGTAATAAGTATTCACAGAAATAGAAAAGGAAAAGGCGATCGCGTCTCACGATTAAAGAAAAAATTTGATAATGAGAAATTAAATAAGAAATTAACTAGGGCAAATCATGTCCCTGTGCTGTGGAGGGATGCTCCTGTTAAACCTTTTAGATTTAATCCTAAATTGGAGAAAGATCAACAAGGCGATCGCTACTTTGTAGAAATTAAAGCTAAATTTATACCGGGTAGAGAACAATGGGGATTTATGGAAATACTTGGAGAGCCGACACTAGATGTTCCTAAGTATTATAAACCCGAGAAAATCTCTAATTCCCAAGTAGCATAATATCCTTTTCCCGACCGCAAATTGGGAAAACTCATCTTTACGAATGTGAAGTTCTCTCCCGTTAAATCGCCTGATTATAACGGGAGACCCCTTGCCGAATCTATTTGTTGGTTTGGGTTTGAATCCCCATACACTCATATTGCTGTCTCCAGCAATCCTTCTTTAACTTAACAAATTCCAGCTCGAAACGCTTTTGCAGCAGCAAGAGGACTTGGATTCTGAATACATTTGGTTAATAACTCAATGTTTAATTCAGGTAAAACTTTGCTGCGATTAATCGCCTCATACCCAAAAGTTGCAGTGAATTGCTCCGAATCTTGTCGCAGATAGTAAATAGCAAGGCGATCGAATTGCCAAAACCAAACTTCTTGTATCCCTAGTTGTTGATATAGCAATGAGCGCTGGTGTATTTACATACTACTATTGTATTTAAAATAGTACAAAGCCCTGCTACATGACAGATATTTTTCACAAACCATGCGATCGCGTCTACATTAAAGTTTGCTAGACTCGC
>JAAHGF010000009.1 GCA_010672585.1 Okeania sp. SIO1I7
ACTGCCAGAAATGCGAATAGCAGGGATTAGTGCAGAAGATACAAATTTCACCCTCGTTACTACTTGCCTGTGAGAACTAGCGTATTATGTCAATAAATTGCGCAAATTGTTAACTAAGTCGAAACTCCTTCTTCAAAATTCATTCAAAGCATTGCTCGCTAAAGTATTGACAAATAATTATAGTTGCTAAAACCATCCAGATGATATCCGACATCAAACTAGGGAATATCAATAATCAACGGCGTTGCTGATTCGGTAATTATAGCACTACGTCTTTTGGCGTTTGACAATAAATTTGAGTTGTAAGGGAACAGGGAACACCGGATCTGGGAACAGAAGAATGTCAAGAGCGTATTTATGTAGCGCTATAATATTTGGCTCTAACTAACAACTTATTATGAAGATTTTGTAAAGCTATTCAAAATGTTGAAAAACTATAATTGCTCAAACATTTTAGACTGTACTAAGGGTGAAACGACAGAATATCAACAATAAACCTGGTTTTATACATCCGCATAACTACAGAAATATTTGAATTTCAACTAATAACTGAATTATGAAGATTCTGTAAAGTCACTCAAAATTTAGTCAAAAGTCATTCAATTTATCCGTATAGTATGCTAAAAAAATAAAGCAATCAAAAATATTGATGACGATTGCTTAAGTATTTTCCCGGTGAATCCTATGATTCTTTTCATTAAAAAAGCAGCTTATTATGAAGATTGTGTAAAAACACTCAAAATTTAGTCAAAAGTAATGCGGTTTATCCGTATATATGCTAAAAATAATAAAGTAATCAAAAATATTGATGACGATTGCTTAAGTATTTTCCCGGTGAATCCTATGATTCTTTTCATTAAAAAAGCAGCTTATTATGAAGATTGTGTAAAACTACTCAAAATTTAGTCAAAAGTAATGCCGCTTATCCGCATATATGCTCAGAAGAATCAGAATACCAAAATATTAATATTATTATGAAGCTGATATCTTAATACTTATACTTAGTGAATGCTATAACTCTCTTCCGACTGATGGTTAGAAGATCGGGTTTTTGCAATTATTCAAGATACAGCACAACACATTCCTTCCCCACCACTCCCAAATTCTTCTGTAAGACTGTTTCAAAGTATCAAAATTGAGTTGGTAATCTTAGCAGTTACAGCTATTTTTATCATTCTCAAAAAGCTATAAGCTGGACAGATTAATGAGTAGAGCAATTACACAGAAACTTTAAAGCTGTCATCAAAAATTTCACTATATTGATCATTGCTGCCGATATGTTTTATTAACTGAGTCGGTAAATTTTGCATCTTCTCAAGATAGCACTACAGGTCTAAGAACTAAAAACTATCATAATGTCTTGAGGATAAGACAAAAAAATCAACAAAGCGCTCAAAGATTAACTCTTTCCAGACTCATCAAAAAAATTTGATATTTCAGGAGGCATCAAGCTATGACTATTTCCAAACTCATCAAAAAATTTTCCATGACCTTTGCTGGTACAGCTTTCGTTGCTCTCAGCGCCGCCACAGTAGCTCAGGCAATTTCCATAACTCCCACCAGTAATGGCAATGAGTTGCTCTATGAAATTCTCGGCAGTGGGATTACCATTGCAACAGATTCTATCAACTATACAGGTGCTTCTGGTGCTTCAGGAACTTTCACTAATGGATTATCATCTGGTATTGGCATCGATACTGGTATTATTATCACCACAGGTAAAGCTATAGATGCTCAAGCTCCCAATGACTCAGATAAGAAAACTACCGATAATAAATTGCCTGGAGATTCAGATTTGGATGGGTTGATTCCTGAAGACCAAACAACTTTTGATGCCACCATTCTGGAATTTGACTTTCAAACTGAAGGAGGGAATATTTTCTTCAATTATGTATTTGCCTCTGAAGAATATGTAGAATGGACAAACTCTAAATTCAATGATGTCTTTGGTTTCTTCCTCAATGGAACCAATATTGCTCTGATTCCTGGTACATCTACTCCAGTTGCTATCAATACAGTTAATGGGGGTAAGCCACTAGGAACTGATGCTAGTAACCCAGAATTTTTCAATAACAATGATCCTAGTGAGGGTGGACCATTTTTTGATCTAGAATATGATGGCTTCACTAATGTATTTACTGCACAAGCACTAGGACTTAGTGCCGGAACTCACAAGATTAGATTAGCGATCGCTGATGCTGGTGATGCTTTTCTCGATTCTGCTGTATTTATCGAGGCAAAAAGTTTTTCAGATAGTCTTAAAGAACCTGAACCAAAATCACAATCTACCCCAAACTCTCAACCAAAATCACAATCTACCCCAAACTCTCAACCAAAATCACAATCTACCCCAAACTCTCAACCAAAATCACAACCTACCTCAGACCCTCAACCAAAATCACAACCTACCCCAAACTCTCAACCAAAATCACAACCTACCCCAAACTCTCAACCAAAATCACAACCTACCTCAGACCCTCAACCAAAATCACAACCTACCCTAGAACCTGATACTCCTATTAAAGATGCCCAAGATATTCCTGAACCTTCTGTAGTTATTGGTTTGTTAGCAGTTGGTTTTGCTGGACTTTCCTCAAAAAAAAATCAATAAAGTGTAATAACTAATTTCTCAAGAGAATAAACCTCATGTATTGAACTTGATGGTTAAAAGCTTACTCCTACTAACTCCCTACTTCCCACTTAAAAATTATATTTATTTATTTAACGTAATTTAATATTCAGAATTTTATCTGACAATATTTTCATCCGATCACTCTTATAGTAATTATATTTTAAAAAAATTTACCAATTTATTAACTTTTAAATATTTTTAATCAATAATTAACCAAAGCTTCCACGGTTTCCTACTGCTTCATAAAACTGACATAAAACGTCATATAGCGACACTTTACTGTTTACTTCCTGCTTCTACCGGAACTGTCGGCAGCACTCCGTCCACAGGCATCCACGGTCAAGCCGACCGCATGTCTTAAATTAATTGAGGCATTCAAGTCTCGGTCAAGCGTATTATATCGTTATTCTCTGATTAAGTCAATGCTCCCAATTTTTCCAAGAGTTCTATTAAATCTAAAGCGGGATTTGTAAAGAATTATTACTAAGTTACTCTATAAAAGAAAATAATTCTATTTTCTGTTATAAAGATGCCACTTAGGTTTTTGATTGACTACATATAAGGAAAAGAAAAAATGCTTTACTCAACTTTACTCGCAGTTGGCCCTAATACTTTTAGTTGGAGTCCCAAAATTGCTTTAATTATGATTATTTGTAATATTGTAGCGATCGCCTTCGCTAAGTTTACAGTTAAATATCCTAGCGTTGGACCTGCAATGCCTGGATCTAACTTTTTCGGTGGTTTTGGTTTAGCTGGTGTTTTAGCAACTACTAGCTTTGGTCACATTTTAGGTGCAGGTGTAATTCTTGGTTTGGCAAATATAGGATCTCTGTAACATTTCCCTCAACTATCATCATTAGCGGAGAATTTTTAATTAAATTTTGATTTCTTTCTGGCAACTTCCCTAAAAGTTGCCTTATTTGTTAACAATTACTATTGCGCAATAGCAATCAATCATGGGAACCAAACAACCAGCTTTTTTTTACGAGGCAAGAGATTTACCGTTAAAGCGAGAAGATAGGTTTTTTCCACGCTATTGAACTTATTCTATCAAATTTATATGCCATAGCACTCTACTGAATTTTCGGCGTTGCTGAATGACTTTATGATTTTGCTAGATTATGAATGTGGTTTATAGCTTTTAAGTATCTATTCATACCCACGTATCAGTAGCACCTAATTTTCAATTACAGTGCTTTTTAAATGGATGAACCACATAGTCAAAACTAAAACCCTTGTAGAGAAGTTCCATGGAACGTCTCTACTGTGGTCTACTAATCATAAAAACTACTGTATAATCAAAAACCAGCATATTTTCAGTAGTTAAGGATTGACTAAATGAATGAAAAAGTCAGAAAAAAATCTTTATCTAGATGGATAAATAGTAGTCAAAACCACAATATTTTTAGTGGTTTTCATCTGTTAATACTCTTAAGCATAAGTATAGTCATTAGCTGGAACTATTTACAACGGAAAGCTCATGCTTCAACTCCTGTTAAAAATCAAGAAGCTTCAACCAATGCTACAGACTTAATAGAAATTCAATCTCCAATAAAATCAAAATCACCTGTTACAAAAAAAATACTAAAAGAACTTTATATTCAGCAAAATGAAAATATTTATTTAATCATAAAATTAAGCGATCGCCGTGTTTATATATATCAAGACGACCAATTAAAAACCAGCTATCCCATTGCTATTGGTAGAGAAGGATGGGAGACTCCCGCAGGTACATATAAAGTCATGCAAAAAATTTCCAATCCATCCTGGAAACATCCTTTTACTGGAGAAATAATACCACCAGGTCCAGAAAATCCTTTAGGGGAAAGATGGATAGGTTTTTGGACAGATGGCACAAACTATATAGGTTTTCATGGAACTCCCAACGAAGAAACGGTAGGACAAGCTGTCTCTCATGGTTGTGTTAGAATGCTAAATCAAGATGTACTAGCCCTATTTGAAAAAGTAGCAATTGGTACAACTGTCATCGTCGAACCTTAACAGAATATGAGCATAATTTATTGATAAATTAAGCTACTAATAATATTAGTTTCTGATAATATCTATATGATTAATTTTGAGGAGTGAAAAATGAGCGAATCTACCACAAATAAATGCCTTAGTCCGATGCTCAAAATCAACAATGGAGCATATAATTTAACAGCAATCTTCTTAACTACAGCAATTATTATATTATCTGGTCAAAAGTTATCTATAGCTTCTATTGATACGACTGAGATAACTAATAATAATCAGCAAACACAGAAGGAAGCTACTTTAGCATTTAGTGATTTGATACCAAAGCGACAACCTCCTGTTCAAGACCTCCAAAAATATTTACTAACAGAAGGAGAATCAGTTAATCCATCATTTGGTGGCTTAATGCCAAACCTGAAACGTGCTGTTAAAGACTTTCAAAAATATTTGGGAATAGAAAGAATAGAAGTAGAAAAGTTAATCCAGGTGGTACTTCGCTTAGGGGAACGACGAGTATATGTGTATGAAGGAGAACAGGAAATAGCTAGTTATCCTGTAGCAGTGGGTAAACCAGGTTGGGAAACACCAACGGGTGAATTTGAAGTTATTCAACTGGTGGAAAATCCGCAATGGCAAAACCCCTGGACAGGTGAGGTAATGCCAGCAGGGCCAAATACAGCTTTAGGATTGAGATGGATTGGTTTTTGGACAGATGGAAAAGATACAATTGGGTTTCATGGTACTCCCACTGTAGAATCTATTGGATATGCTGCATCTCACGGTTGTGTGCGGATGCGGAATGAAGATGTGATTGCTTTATTTGAGAAAGTACAGGTGGGTACGACTGTAGTTGTGGAACCTTAATGAAGGAAGAAGGAAGAAGGAAGAAGGAAGAAGGAAGAAGGAAGAAGGAAGAAGGAAAAATCTTACGTTGTCTGAGTTTTAAGCTTTTGATATTTCCTAATCTTTCCTTTAGATCGAGCTAAAATATTTAACAGGAGTTACGCATGAGGTACGAGAAACTAGGATTTGAGATGGCTTTCTGTTCCGGACTGCTCCGTAAACCCTGTCAGTCGCTTCGGACGACAATACAGCGGTTTTCATTTCGGTAAACCACAATTAGGGATGTTGTATGCAACGTCCCGACAAGGTTTTGGTTATGGCGATGTGGTTCATCAATGAGCAAAAGCGCTGTAGGTTCTACTGCGTAAGTCCTAATTTAACTACCCCGGCGGGAAGTCCCGCGCTCTCCCGTAGGGGAGCGGAGGGATGGGAAAGCCGGACGTTATTTGTGTGGTTCATCCTGAGAATCTATATACTTTTTTAGAACTGAGACACGCTCCACCACCACAACTAGCAATAAAGTAAGATTCACTTCCTTTACACAGCTTTGAAATCAGCTTTATTGATTTGTTCTGGAAACTCTGCTCTGAGCCTTCTGCTGCTTACAGACTTGAGATTAGTGACAAATTTAGGTAATTCTAGCTGTGGGTAGTATTGGAATAGCAAATGTACGATTTGCGGGTTCACCATTGAATTCTATTAGTTTGCAGTCCCCCGATCGTGCATAGATTGTCTACTATTTCTCCTAATCGTTTGAGCATCTCCTGATTGATTACTTTTTTCCTATATTTAGTCACTAGGACTAAATGAGCTTTCATATCAGATACAGCTCTACCACGCTTATACAAAATCTTTTTTCATAATTATTCTGTCAATTGCTGTTGACAATTATATATACAGTAATTATAATAATAGATGTATAGCGCAGGAAGTAGATTCTCTATGCTATTGAAATACAAGTACAAGTTAAAACCAGATAAAAGGCAAGCGGTGATTATATCTAATTGGTTAGAAATGGCCAGGAAGCAATACAATTATCGTTTAGCTGAAAGGTTGAATTGGTTTGAAGCAACCCGTACACCAGTAAACGCTTGTCCACTTAATGTTTCAGTAGTGGCAGTAGAACGAATTTATCAAAATATCCCAGAGTTTAGAACACAAAGACGGGATGGCAGGAAGAAAGATGGTAACGGCAATCCAGTAACGAAAAAAGGTGACAAGCATCCTAACATCATAAATGGTTATGTAGCTTGGGAAACAGTACAGTTAGCAGACCTAGCACAAACAAAAAAACTATTCCCTGAGTATCAGTCTATCCACTCCCAGGTTTTGCAGGATGTTATTCAACGTGTACAAACTACGATGGATAACTTCACCAAACCTGATAAAAACGGTAAAACCAGTGGTAAACCTAAATTCAAAGGTAAACATTACTATAATTCTTTTAGTTATCCCCAGTTATCAAGCTCTAGTATTGTCAAAAATGCTAATGGTCGGTGTTGTGTAAGTTTACCAAAGATTGGTTTAGTCCCTTTTGTGTATAATCGCTCAATACCACAAGGTTTTAAAGTCAAGACAGGTAGTGTTATTCGTGAAGCTGACGGGTGGTACATTAGCTTCACGATAGAAGATAAGACTGTGCCTTATGAGGTTGTAGAAATTCAACCCACTTTAAAAAACTCAAAAGGTATTGACTTGGGGTTATTATATTATGCTGTTACCAGTGATGGCGAGTTTATAGAAGTACCTAAGTTTTTGAGGTTCTCTGAAGATAGATTATCTAAACTTCAGGCAAGATTATCTAAAAAAGACAAATATTCTCAATCTTGGAAAATTCTTAGACGTAAAATAGCTAAACTGCATCAGCTAATAGCCAGACAGCGTTTGGATTGGCAATTCAAGCTGGCTTATCATCTGTTTTCAGACGTAAGTGTAATATTCCTCGAAGACTTACAGATAGCAAACTTAGTTCGGCGCTGCAAAGCTAAATTAGGTGATAATGGTCAGTTTTTGCCCAATGGTCAATCAGCGAAGTCAGGATTAAATAAGTCTTTGCACGATGCAGCCTTTGGTCAGTTTGTTCAAGTTCTAGAGTATGTAGGCTGGAAACTTGGCAAGAGAATCATCAAAGTAGACCCAAAAGGTACATCTCAACATTGTTGGGAGTGTCTAAACAGAGTGTCTAAGAGCCTGTCAGAGCGCTGGCATTCTTGCCCTAGATGTGGTCAAGAACTAGATAGAGACTATAACTCAGCACTCCTAATACAAAAAATAGGATTGTTATCAACACAGGGGGAGGACATCACCTCACATAAAACAGCGGTCAGGGTTTCCCTGGCTGAAGAATCCCGCGTTGTCCCGTAAGGGCAACGTCGGGAGTATGTCAATAACTATATGTGTTTAATATGTGGAAACCAGAATTGTTAGCTCCTGCTAAAAATCTCGAACGTCTAAAAGTTGCTGTTACTTATGGCGCGGATGCTGTTTATGTGGGTGGGCAAAAATACGGTCTAAGGGCCCGAGCAGATAATTTTTCTGACTACGACTTAGAACACGGAGTCAATTTTGCTCACCAAAATCATGCCAAAGTTTATCTGACTCTGAACGCTTTTCTCCACGATGATGATTTTGAGGGATTAGCAGAATATTGTCAATTTCTCGAATCTATTGGTGTGGATGGTGTTATTGTTTCCGACTTAGGGGTTTTGCGAGTCGTGAAAAATAGCTCTAATCTTGACATTCATCTCTCGACTCAAGCATCTTGTCTTAATTCTTATGCAGGACAAATGTGGAAGGAATTTTCTGTGAAGCGTTTAATTGTGGGGCGAGAAGTCAGTGTTGCGGAGGGTGGGTTGATTCGTAAACAAACTGGTATTGATGTGGAGATGTTTATTCACGGTGCTATGTGTATGGCTTTTTCTGGTAATTGTACAATTTCTAATTTTACCGCAGGTCGAGATTCTAATCGTGGTGGATGTATTCAATCATGTCGATTTCCCTATCAGTTGGAGGCAAAAACAGATCATCAACCAGTAACGTTTATGTCTTCTAAAGATTTATGGGGTATTCATCAAGTAGGAGAATTTTTTCAACATCAAATTTGTTCTCTGAAAATAGAGGGGCGAATGAAATCGTCGTTTTATGTAGCGATGACTTGTAGAGCTTATCGTCAAGCGATCGATGCTTATGCAGAAGGGAAGTTGACTCCAGAGTTAGTGAATCAGATTAGTGGTGAATTGGAATCTGTGCCTCATCGTGATTATTCTTCTGCTTCATTGGAAACTCCCGCAGGAAATGATTCTGTATATAAGCAGTTGGAAAGTAGTAGGGGGACTCACGAATATCTTGGTATTGTGATGGAGACAACACCAGAAAATATTGTTTTGCAACTGGTTGAGTCTGTGGAAGTGGGTGATGAAATTGAGATTATTCCTGTGTCTGGAAAGATAGTGCGTTGGAGAGTTAGTCAGCTTATTTCTGTGGTAGGCGATCGCCTTGAGAAAATGCGCGCTGGTAATGTTGTTTGTATTCCTAGAACTGCAGCACCAGATATCTTGAATAATGTAGCAAAATTAAATATAGTTAGGGTTTGCTGAAAAAGTCTTATGGGTGAGGGTAGGAGACAACCCACCCCTAACCCCTCCCAACCCACCCCTAGCGCCTCCCAGGAGGGGAGGGGAAGACAGGAGTTAGGGGTACTTAGAGGAGGTAGGAGTAAGAATTGTAAGAATAATTTTTCTGCCCAACTATGCGTCTAAAATACGCTCCTTTTTGAGGGTTTTAGACTGAAACATGTGCACTGCAATTCGACCCTAAAAAGGCTAAAACCTTTATCTGTAAATACTTTTAGATTTAATCAGCTTGGTATAATTCTAAATTCTAAATTCTAAATTCTAAATTCTTGAATTGTTTCCTTGATACTGCATAATTATCACGGGAAGTTTGAAGATTTTCTTCGCTAATTGAGATATACCAAATTTGAACTTTAGAGATTGAGGTAATTCACCAAAAGAAATAGGTACAAAACCAAAACGACTGTAAAAAGATTCTAATTTTTTACCCAGACATTCTAGATATAAAGGTTTAGTTGATTGTTGAATCAGATGTTTAGCTAGTATTGTTCCTAAACCACGTTTTTGCCAAGATTTTACAACTACTAAACTACCTAACTCTTCTGCGTCTTCAAAATTACGCAACTGCCCACAAGCTACTAATTTTTCTTCACATTCAATTACCCAAAATTGCTGCCAAATTAATTGAGTTGGGTCAAGTTTAGCAGTCAAAACTACTTGACGAATAGACCAAATATCTTTGGCAGATGCAGGTCTGAGAGTACAGGAATTTGGCAATAATATTTCTGTCATTTTCGCCTTTTTTGATAGTTGATTTATTTGTTTATAATTATTATTCTCGATACTAATTTTCAGTCAGTTGAGATAAACACTTTAAAATTTGAAAAACCCGTTCGGATCATTTCCAGGATTAATAAGAAGTTCAAAAAGTCAACATATAGAATACTGTAAATTATCTCCCTTCATTAGTTTAACAAATCTGACATTACTGCCATTGATCAATAATCCAAATGTCGGTACTTTTGGAGTCATATCAAATCCGGTAGCATCGGTTTCAACAATTAATAATAATTAATAATTATTAATTATTAATTATTAATTATTAATTACCTCTCCTTGAAAACGGATAGGATTGACAAAGAGATGAAAATTTTTATTTATTATCCCCTTAAAAGGGGAGGCTTTAAACCACAATTTTTCGGTAATGAGATGGGGAGATGGAGACCCACCCGCGGGCCCCTCCCAGGAGGGGGAGATCGAGAAATATTTGGTAATGGTTGAAGATGGAACATTTTTTTATACCGAATTAAACGGATTTGATATCAGATTAGTTAACATAATAAAATAATCGTTGAGGCGGTAGTAAATTCAAAAAGTGTGGGAATGGTAATATGAACATTGTCCTCGTCCTCCAATAATTGAAACGATGAAGGCAAAAGGCTTAGAGAGGACTAGCCAAAAAATAAAAATAAAAAATTGCATTTCCTTAAAAAGAAAAGGATTGACTAAAAGGAAAAAAATTTCTTGTTTCTGCTTAAAGTTAGAGGCTTTAAACCTTAATTATTCGGTAAATTTTGATCGGTGAATTTAGTATCATTATATATTTAGGAGTACCTATTTTGCGTTGAATTAATGAAACACAGTTACCCAATAATATCTTAGAAATTAAATTGTGATTTTTTGCCTGTTTTATTTTTTTGACCATAGTTTTTTTTATCCCTTGATAATCAGAGTTTAGGAATATTTTATAACTATATATCTCCTGAATTAGAAAGCTTATACAATATGATATAATCCAAAACTTAGTCAAACATTTATCAATAAACTCATAGTTATGTTAACCGGGTCTCAAATATATCTCTAGCCCTAAATCACAAAGATTTCCTCTCTCTGCTGAACCCCAACCCAAATTGCCAAAACTCCCTTCTTCAATATGGTCAATAAAATTAAAATTCGTAACCCGCGCACCGGTATAAATGATTATTTCATTACCCAACCAACTGTAGAACAAATTGCTACTAAATGCCTCAATTTACGAGCTGCTCAAATTGACTGGGAAAAGTGTGGAATAGAACAACGCATTCAGGCAATACAACAATGGAAAGAAACTATATTTTCTCACCGGGAAAAACTCACACAGACATTAGTCAATGATACAGGTAGACTAATAGAATCAAGACTAGAAATTGACTCTGTGGCTAATAGTATAGATAGATGGTGTAAGTTAGCACCGCAACTCTTATCAACTGAGTCAGTCAAAACTACAACAATTCCATTTATTCAACTACAAAATCAATTTTCACCTTATCCATTAGTTGGTATTATTAGTCCCTGGAATTTTCCCTTATTACTTTCTTTAATCGATGCAATTCCAGCTTTAATTGCTGGTTGTGCTGTGGTAATTAAACCAAGTGAAATTACTCCGAGATTTATCAAACCTCTGTTAGAAACTATTGCTAATATTTCCTTACTGTGTGATGTTTTTACTTATATTGAAGGAGCGGGAGAAACTGGCGCAGCTTTAATAGAATATGTAGATTTTATTTGTTTTACTGGTAGTGTTGCTACAGGTCGAAAAGTTGCCGAAGCAGCAGCAAAAAGATTTATTCCAGCTTGTTTAGAGTTGGGAGGTAAAGACCCGGCAATAGTCTTAGCTTCAGCAGATTTAGAGTTAGCAACATCGGCACTTTTATGGGCTTCAGTTGTTAATGCGGGGCAGTCATGTTTATCAATTGAACGTATTTATGTTGCCGAATCAATTTTGACAGAATTTATGACTAAACTTACCGAAAAAGCTAAAGGTCTGAAATTAGCTTATCCTAATATTGAATCTGGAGAAATAGGACCAATTATTTCAACAAAACAAGCTGAAATTATTAGGGAACATTTACAAGATGCTGTAACTAAAGGTGCGATTATTCATTGTGGAGGAAATGTCGAAAATTTAGATGGTGGTTTCTGGTGTTTACCCACAGTTTTAGATCGTGTAAATCATACTATGAAAATAATGACCGAGGAGACTTTTGCACCAATAATACCTGTGATGTCTTTTGCTACTGTTGAAGAAGCGGTAAAATTAGCAAATGATACAATTTATGGATTAAGTGCTGCTGTTTTTGCTGGTTCTGAAGCTGAAGCTTTAGGAGTTGCTAGCCAGATCAATGCTGGAGGTATTAGTATCAATGATGCAGGTTTAACAGCATTTATCAATGAAGGAGAAAAAAATTCTTTTAAGTTTTCCGGTTTAGGTGCTTCTCGCATGGGAATTTATGGTATGAAAAGATTTATGCGGAAAAAAGCGATTTTAAGTAAAGTAAATTCTGTAATTAATCCTTGGTGGTTTAAAAGCTGATGAATGAATTATCTCTGGATAAAAAATTAATTGTTTTTTTGCTCAAAATATTACATACTTCTGTCTTGATTTTTACCTTGACTGGATGGCTATTACCTAATAAATTGTTATTGATTTATTTAGTTTGGATACCAGTAATGGTGATTCAATGGCAACTAAATCAAGGAACTTGTATATTGACAAATCTGGAAAATTATCTATTAGGTGAAACTCACAAACAAAAGTCACAACAACAGGGTCAGTTTGTGAAATCTTTGTTTTTAAATTTATGTGGTTTTGTACCAGCAGATAACTTTTTAAAATATTTGATTTATTGCACAATTTTTTCTTGTTGGAGTGTTGGAGGTTATAAATTTTATCTGTATTATTATGGCTATTGAAGAAGGTGATAGGTGGTAGGTTTTAGGTTGTACTTAGGGTTTGCTGAAAAAGTCTTTTAGTAGGAGGAGGAGACAGGAGACAACCCACCCCTAACCCCTCCGGTGGAGGGGAAGACAGGAGACAACCCACCCCTCGCCCCTCCCAGGAGGGGAAGACAGGAGACAGGAGACAGGAGACAGGAGACAACCTACCCCTCGCCCCTCCCAGGAGGGGAAGACAGGAGAAATGGGAATGAGCGAGGAGGTAGGAGTAAGAATTGTAAGAATGATTTTTCTGCCCAAATCTTGACCAAAATCCGCTCCTAAATTGAACCATTACCACTTAAAACCTCGTACTTTTTGATACTCAAAAAGGCACTTACCTTTATCTATAAATACTTTTAGATTTAATCAGCAAGCCCTACTTATATCATGTTCGCTTGAAGACTTATAATATCATGTCCGGTTGAAAAGTTATAAATACACGACGGAGGAGTCAGGAGTCAAACCACCCCTAATATCATGTTCGGTTGAATACTTATAAATAACTGTTGTGAGAAGTCAGTCCTCAGGAGGGAAGAAAGGAGGAATACATAGAAAATATTGGAGAAAAGCATTGATAATTTCAGTATTTCTTTGGTACTGTCGCTACCCGGAGTCCTTAAATTTTATTATAACTGACCCGTCCGTTAGCGTAGCTCCCCCGGAGGGGGAACATGATATAACCCCTCCGAGGATCTTGCTCCCATGAAGTGGCACTGTTCATCCCCATCTACCATTAAGCGAGCAGGACTACCGTTTTTTTATTGCTAATTATCTAGAAATGATATTATTTTTTTCGCCAAAAATATCATGGGAAGAAGGTGATAGGTGGTAGTAAAAAAACCATCCTCTAGCTTCAAAAATAATGTGAGCTTCCATATTTTCTCTTCTTCCCTCTTCCTTCTTCCCTCTTCCTTCTTCCTTCTTCCCTCATATAATACCTTCTTTTCTCAACTTTTCAATAGTTGCACGTTGAGTTTCAATAAAATGTTTTCGCTCAACTACTCCACTATCCATAGTATTAGGAGGATAAGCATGAAACTGACGATAACTTTCTGCATAAATATCCCATCTTTGCCTTGCTAATAAATTTTTCATTCCTACTTGAGAGCGATAGTTGCGGAGACCCATAATATCAATTTCAGCATAGGTGGCCATGCTTTCCCCTGCACCCGTTTCCGCTAATATTAAACCTCGATAGTCGATAATTTTGGAACCCCCATCAACCGAAGCTTCAGGAATAGGAGTGTTGGCAATACCTGCAGTATTAGCAGATATCACATACATCATATTTTCCACAGCACGAGAAACTTTCGCTGCTTCTTTTGGCGATCGCGCTTGCCCATAAACTTCTGAAGTAGGATGCAGTAAAATTTCTGCCCCACGCATTGCCAAACATCGGGTCACTTCTGGAAATAAAATTTCATCGGAGGCAACGGCAGCAAAATTACCGATCGCTGTTTTGGCAACGGGAAATACTCCCTCTAAACCATAACAGTCGAGATATTTATCCCATACATCATGGGGAGTAGGAGCAAACATGGAATTGAGACGGCGATAGCGCAATACAATATTGCCACTGGGGTCAATGAGAAAGCAGTTTTGAAAATATAATTCGGGAAAGTTAGGGTCAACCTCATAAGCGTTGCCCCCTAGAAAAATATCATTTTTTTGAGCAATCTCTCCCAGACAGTCGTAGATAGGGTCAGTCATTTCTAAACAAGCTTTATTTGCCCAACTTGTCAAAGACTCGGCCATTGGAAAACCTGTGAGAAAATATTCTGGCAGTAAAACTAATTTACAGTTTAGGCCAATAAAAGCTTTACTAGCAGCTATTTGTTGGGCTAAGTAGTTGATGGTTTCTTGAATAACCGATCGCGCAGATTCCCGATCATTGGCCTGATTTACTGCTTTAGCCTGGACTTGAAGGGCCAAAGCCTGGAAAGGGTTAACTTGATGGATAGCTTCTACCATATTTTGCTATAGTCATCCTCAGCATGGGTGTGTAGAAAATCTCTGGGATTTTGAAGAAGTAGTCAGTAGTCAATGAGTGACTGAGAATGGGGTTGATGAGGATTATCTCCCTAAAAACTCCATTGACATCCTGGGTGAGAGTGGGATATAAAACCCATCATAGAAAAGATAAAACAGTAAAAAGGAAGAATAAATAATTTATATTATACCAATGTTCCCTGCTCCCTGTTCCCTATTACCTATTCCCTGACAATCCAAATTTATTGTCAAATGCCAAAAAACGTAGTGTTGTAGCATTAATCAATGAAAAATGATATTACTTGCCTAATTCCAAAATTCTAAAAATAAGAGGCGCAAAATATTACGCCCCAGAAAAAACAACTGTAGTTAAAGTGTTAGGAGTAATGTACTCCAAGGCTTTTTCAGTGGATGATCAACTCTATAACCTTAAGAAGGTTGGTCTTGATTCATCTGGCGCTCAATGGTTTGAATGGCCGCATTAAGTCCAGCTAATCTAGTTTCTAGATCGTCTCGCATCCACTTGAGGAATTTCAGTTTATTTTCCTGATGGACTTTACGAGACTCTGGTTGAAAAAAGTCCCAGCCACAGCAGGATTTAGCAAAGAATGGAAACATGGGTAATACTCTCAACTCATCTTTACTTAATATTTTGAAACAAAAACTCTATAAATGACAAATCATATTCTAATTTATTTCTTAAATATCAAAAATGAAGGCCATGGCAGTCAGTAAAAATCTTTAGAAGTTCGTACTTCAAAAAGTAGAGCATTATGTCTATATAAATATATTAACCCATCTTCTTGGGTCTGTGTCTATAAAATGCAAGTAAGTATTCAATCGAACTTAATATAAGTAGTGTTCGCGATCGCTTCCTTACTTAGTTTTACCGACATTGTCAACAGTAATCAGTTTCATAGTATCCTGATTATTTTCACAGTAGTTCGAGTTTATGAAACTCAAACTAAACCTAATTTTAGCACTTTCAAATATTGATCCAAACTTGATTTAATGCTAAAATTTATACTGTAAATTTTAGGCAATAATTACGGTTCTAATATAATTACTTATTAAATATAAAAAACTCTATATTTGCCTGAAAAATCTCAATAATATTTTGGATTTATCTATAAAGGAGATATGATTATGGATCTTCAATCTCGTATCTATTCATCACCTCTACAACAAGCAATTGACCGTCATCCGCTGACTGTAACCCCTGAAACTCCTCTGGTAGAAGTACTAAAACAAATGAGTATGTTACAAAGCAGTTGTACAATACCTACAAATGCCCTGAAAAATGGAAACATTGATGAATCACGATTATCAAACCAGGAAAAAGCTACAAGTGTTTTAGTTGTAGAAAATAAATCTATTGAAAAAGATAAAAAATATAATGCACAATCTTCTTTTTTATTAGGAATATTCACTTTCAGCGATCTTGTCAAACTAATTGCGACTGGTAAAATTGGTAGTCTGAGCAATTTATCAGAAAAAGTGAAGATAGCAGAAGTCATGTCATCTAATTTTGTGACTCTAAAAGAATCAGACGAGCAAGATTTATTTACTGCTTTATCTCTGTTTCGCCAACATAAAATTAGTCATCTACCAGTTCTAGATAGTATGGGTCAAATAGTTGGTGTTGTGACACCAGAAAGAATTCGTCAAGTACTGCAACCTTCTAATATTCTCAGGTCAAGAAGGGTAAATGAAGTCAAAAATGATTCTGTTGCCGTCACAACTCCAGAAACGACATCATTGTTGAAAGTTAGTCAATTAATGTCAGATCAACAAGTGAATAGTGTAATAGTAACACAGAAGAAAAAACATAAAACACAAAAGACTGAAATTGAAAAACCAGTTGGGATCATCACAACAGATGATATTGCACAAGCTTATTTTATAAATATTAATTTGGCGATAATACCTGTAAAAAAGGTAATGAAAATGCCACTTAATTGTTTGAAACAAACAGATTCTCTCTGGGATGCTCATAAAAAAATGTTGCAGGAACAGGTACAAATCTTAATAGTATGTGGTGAACAAGGAGAGTTTCTGGGAACAGTTAATCAGGCAAGCTTACTTCAAGTGTTAGACCCGACAGTAATGTTTGGGTTAGTCAGACAATTACGAAAAGATGTTAATCAACTGCAAGCAGAAAAATTTGAACTATTACGCACTAGAAATGCAGAATTAAAAAAAGAAGTGCAGGCACGAACGGCAGAAATACAAGAACAGTTAGAACGCGATCGCCTCCTGGCTAAAATAGCTCTTCGGATTCATCAATCTTTAAATATAGATGAAATTATTAACGCTGTAGTTACAGAAGTTCAACAATTCTTCAAAACAGACCGGGTAGTGTTATTTCAGATAGAATCTTCAAAAGTAGCTAAAATAGTTGCTGAGTCAGTAGAAAAAAATTGCAATTCCTGGATGGGAGAAACATTTTCATCTGAATGCTTAATGTCAAATTTCAAAGTGAATCAAAATAAGATTCAGGCAGTTTCTGATATAACTCAAACAAATGTAAGTACAGAAAAAATTACTGAACTGAAGGAAAAACAGGTAAAAGCTTACTTAATGGTACCAATTTCCCAAGATGGACAACTATGGGGACTGATGTGTACCCAGGAAGGTTCGGGAATTCGAGAGTGGCAACAATCTGAAATTGATTTGTTGAAGCAGCTAGCAACTCAGTTAGCGATCGCTATTCAACAGGCCCAACTTTATCAACAAGTACAAACTCTTAACACAGACTTAGAAAAACAAGTTCAAGACCGCACAGCAGAATTGCAACAAAAAGTGCGAGAACTACAGCAACTTAATATTCTCAAAGATGATTTTTTAAGCACTGTTTCCCATGAGTTAAGAACACCTCTATCGAACATGAAAATGGCTATTCATATGTTGAAAGTCTTTCCTGTATCAGAACGCGGTCAAGAATATTTAAATATTTTAGATACAGAGTGTAAAAGAGAAATTAACTTAATTACCGATTTGTTAGATTTACAGCGTTTAGAAGGTGGTACTGAACTTGCTTCTACAGATGTAATAGATTTAGCAAGTTGGCTTCCCACTATTATCGATCCTTTTAAATCTAGAACTCAAGAACGTCAACAAACTCTAAAAGTTAAATGTCCTAAAAAACTCCCTCAGATCGTGTCTAATAATAATAGTTTAAGCCGGATTTTAGCAGAACTCCTAAATAATGCTTGCAAGTATACTCAGAATGGTGGCGAAATCAAGTTTTTAGTTGAATGTAACCAGAAAAAAAGTAACAAAAAAAGCCTGAAAGAAGCACCTTCTTCGATCAAATTTCTGATTAGTAACCCATCAGAAATTCCTGAATCTGAGTTACCTAAAATATTTAATAAATTTTATCGAGTGCCTAATGCCGATCCTTGGAAACAAGGGGGGACAGGTTTAGGTTTAGCCCTAGTGAAAAAATTGGTAGAACAGCTAAATGGCAATCTATTAGTATCCAGTATTAATGGTTGGACAACTTTTACAGTAGAACTACCAACGTAAAGGAATTGCATCAAATTCTAATTTCCGAAATTTAATTTTGGTTAGCCCACTTCCTTATTTCTGCTTAATACTATACAGTAATAACTGTAGTAAATAACTGCATTAAAAGTGCATTCAGGGAAACAAAGACCACAGAACATTTCTCTCTCTCAGGATTGGTCATGGCCTCTATGGCCGATTTTACCATTATACCCTTATGGACAAAGACGAACATTACGAAAGGAGATTGTCAAAGATACAATTTGGACTTTTGACCAACTTCAGGGTATCTTCTATGTCACTGTACCAATTCGGATGACAGTGGTAAGAATGCTCGGAGGGGGTTTGTTTGTTTATACCCCTATAGCACCAACGCGGGAATGCCTACGCCTTGTCAATGAATTGGTAGAAAAATATGGAGAAGTTCGCTACATTATTTTACCAACTATTTCTGGCTTAGAACATAAAGTATATGTGGGACCCTTTGCGAGAAAATTTCCTACGGCGGAAGTTTTTGTCACGCCCAACCAATGGAGTTTTCCTCTAAATTTACCCTTGAGTTGGTTGGGTTTGCCCAGAAACCGCACCTACCTACTCCCTGTGAATAGTGGAGATGCACCTTTTGCAGCAGAATTTGACTACGCAACTCTCGGACCTCTTGATATTGGTTTCAAACCTTTTGCAGAAGTAGTATTTTGGCATAGTCCATCCCAAACTTTACTGGCGGTTGATACTGTTTTATCTGTACCTGCTGAACCGCCTGAGATTTTGAATTTAGACCCCTATCCGTTATTATTTCATGCCAAAGATGACGTGTTTGATGTGGTAGAAGATAATCTGAACAATAGACGTGTAGGGTGGCAAAAAATATGTTTGTTTGGATTATATTTTCAGGTGGATGCTTTGGATGTAGTTCCTACTGGGGAAATTTTTAAGAATGTTTGGAAAGCAAGCGATCGCTCGAAGCGTGCATATTTTGGTCTCTTACCGTGGCGGTGGAAATCTGACTGGCAGCGTTCTTTTACAAAATTACGACAGGATGGGCGGTTGTTAGTAGCACCTATATTGCAAACTCTGATTTTAAATCGCGATCCACAGCAGGTGATGGAATGGGTTGAGAAAGTGGCAAGTTGGAATTTTCGGCAAGTTATTCCCTGTCATTTTGATGCACCTATTCAAGCAAGTGGGTATGAGTTTAGACAAGCTTTTAGTTTTTTACAGGATAGAGATGGAGGGTATTTACCAGAGATAGATTTGCAGTTTTTGAGACAATTAGACTGGCAATTGAAAAAAAGAGGGATTTTGCGTTAACAACATTCTATCTAGGGAATTTCTCAGCCTTGGTTTTTTTGAAGCAATCGCCTCTGGTTAGGAAGCGATCGCTCACTTGCTGGAATTACAGTCAGTCAATGGGTTTTGAAACTGCCAAGTCATTATGATATGCCAGCATCAGAACGTTTACAATCGCGATCGCCTGACTCACCAATATTAATCGGGTCTGGTCATCAAAGAGAGGACTTAAAGCTCATTTTTGACAAAGAACAATGCGGTACGGGGACCGATTTCAATTCCACCGCGATTAGGGGAACCCCATTTATTAATGTACTTTTGACCGTCACCACCGTAGTCTACACACATTTCAAAGTCGTACTGTAGTTCGTTGTAACAACCAACTCCTAAACCAGGCATTTTAGCAGCACTGACATCAAATGTTTCACCAGCTTTATTAATAATGGTTAAACCCTTATCTCCACGCTCAATAAAGAGTAAATTTGGGTTGTCTGCACTATCAGCAATTTCGTTACCATTGCGATAGTATTGAGATTCTCCAATCATTTTTTCGTGAAATTTGGTACCAGCAACAATTGTAGGTTCAAAAGCATCAAAAGTTAAAATCAATGGCGTTCCTTCTTTTCTCCCTAAAACGTAAGCTGTTGCTAAAACTAAATCGTTCTTGTCAAATTTCCAATTATCAAACTGTCCTATTGCCCAAGTGTCGTGGTTACGAGCAAAGGTGACTGCATTTTCTCCAGGTACAGCACGCTGAGTATCTGCTGGATTAACTAGAGAGCGTAAGTCTCCCCCGTAAGTAAAAGCACTTTTCAAGGTATTAACCAGTTGAAAATCTGTTACTTTGGGAAACACTGGAATATATTTCATGCTCTCGTCAAAGTTACGACCGATAGCTTCACCATAGTAAAACTTATCTTCAGGGATAACTGCAACTATCTTCTCCAAATCCTCAACAGAAATGTGTTTGACAGCATCAAAGCGGAACCCATCGATGCCAAGACCCATCAGTTTTTGCATATACTCATGCTGTTTCTGTTGCACATAAGGTAAGTCTGTCCTTAAATCTGGCAATCCTTCCCTGTCATTGGGACTGCATAACCAATCATTTTCAACTTCGTAGGAATTATTATAGTTGGCAATACATTTTGCCTCGTGGAAATATTCCTTTTTTGGGTAGAGCGGATATGCTTCAGGGAAAGGTGCAACGTCTTGGTAAAAACGATAATTAGCCATGTGATTAAAGACCACATCGGCAATAATTTTAATTCCTCGTTCGTGAGCAGCGTCAATCAAATCCTTTAAATCTTGCTCATTGCCTAGATTTCCTTCCAGAACATAATCAAATGGCTGATACTGAATGTACCAGTATTTATCTGAAGTGCAGGCATCATCTTCCCGTGATGGCGTTTTATTGGGAGGTGAAATTTGAATATAGTTATATCCTGCTGCTTGAACTTCAGGCAGTTTTGCTGTGACATTGGCAAAACATTCATCGAAAGCGTGGTAGATCACATCTGCTTTGGCAGGAGTAGGATTGGATGTTAGTCCAATAATTACTGCCAGCAAGCAGGTACAAACCCAGGTTATTAGAAAACTGAAAGCCAAACGATTTTTTGTGTCCATAAATACGATTCCTGTTTCTATTTTATAGGTAACAAGTTATCTGGTAGATTACCAGTATTTTGTAGATTTAGATAACTAATTTTTTATTTTGCTAAATAAGCAATTCGATTCAAGAAACGATTCAACCTTGTTCTTGTTAACTTGACTTCTGATTCGGATTCTCCCATTATCGTGTCTCCTAACAAAAATAATTACAATACATCACCACCATCTTAATACCATTTCTCAAAAACTTCTCTACATTTTCTTATTTCACTTTCACTCGTACGAGGGCGACTCGCCTACAACCTCCTCAATAAACTGCACGATACGTTGCTCGATCGACAACCTCGATCCGTCTCCAGCGAGGCTAGTTGCGCCCGATGTGTAGTAGTGACCAGAAGCAGGAACCCAAGCAAACTCATAGGGAACACCAACTTCCTGGTAACGCTCCATCAGCATGGGCGTTGAAACGATAGAGGGTTCCAAATCCATCTGGCTTTGTAACATGAGAATCGGCGGGCTAGCCGATGCTGGGGTTACCATCTTGAGGATGTCCAAGCCAAGGATACTGCCGGACAACATGAAAAGACCCGCTATCGGTTCGTGCATCCCATGGGCAACGTTCAAACTGGTTATGGCCCCGGCGGAAAATCCACCGAGGACAATGCTATCGGGATCGATGTTGTATATCCTGGCTGATTTGCGGATATGCCGGACGGCTGTACGCAGATCTTCGGCAGCCGACAGAACGCCATCGGTCATCAATTTCAGATCTTTGGGGTCGTCAATATCCAGGGGACCGAGGCCCATAGAGGCACGAATCTTATTGACACCAGGGAGGGTGAGGCCGACTTTCGTCATGTCGATATCGTCTTCCGTGTAACCGTCTCCCGAGGGAACTGGGTTTTCGGGCATCAGCCGATAATCGATCGCAAAGCAAACATAGCCTTGCATTGCAAATTTTTGGCAATAATCGCCCGCCGATGTATCTTGTACCCCACCTACGTCGAAGGTGGTGCGCGGACTGCCACGATGGAACGAGCCACCGAAGGTAAAAATGATAGCAGGTCGCAGGCTTTTCGTTTTTGCAAGGGGCTCGTAGACATCCATCCACAAGTCGCGCAAGACCGATTCGCCTTCTCTAACAATTTCCCCTTGACCGTAGGTCACATCTGGCGTGACTTTGTAGTTTGGCAGAGAAGGGTTTTTAGCAGCGAATGCAGGAACTGGAAACCACATTGAAAAACAGAGACATATCGAAGCAAACAAGGCGATCGAGTTTCTCATCTTTTTAATCATAAATTTCATTTTAATGATCTTTAACTTTCCTGGCGGGAAGTCCCGCGCTCTCCCGCAGGGGAGCGTCGTATGGTCAAGCCAGGGCCAAGATTCGGATACCTTCATAAGCTAAACGTTCATATGCCCTTGACAAGCTAGGTACATTTTGTTATTGTAATGTCCAACACAGGGGGAGGACATCACCTCTGTCTAAACAGCGGTCAGGGTTTCCCAGACTGAAGAATCCCGCGTTGTCCCGTAAGGGCAACGTCGGGAGTATGTCAAATCTATTGCACCATTTTAGCTGTGTCAGTTCACTAGGCAAGCTATGGTATAGTTTAGAAGGGGATTTCCACCCCCTCTAAACCTGTAGATGAAAACTGGTTTCTGATTGCTTAGTTAAACTTTAGTAATTGTTAACCCGCACTCTAAGCACCTATTGAGTAGAGACAATTCAAGTATATCAGAATTAACAACTATACCTTCAAGTTCAATATTTACCGAACGTCAACTAATGTAACCATTTGTTGAGTTGAACCCCGAACCGGGCGAATCTTTCTCCCACTGCGCTTCCGAGGTTCAATGATGGATTGAACCTTGGCAGCAAACAGGTAAGGACGAATTTGAGTATTCTCAGGAATGTCCTGGAAAGCAAAATACAAAGTGACAGGTAAGTTGTGAATTGCTTGACCAGTAATATAACCAACCAGATCGTGCTCAAAGCTGTGGAAAGCATTTTTCCAGGAGTGTTGCTTAGGTAGACTCAAGTCGGGAAGATTATTCTTAGCACTTACCCAGTGCCAAGTACCACCATGTTCATGGTCTATCATATACTTAAACCAATAAGCATAGCTGGTGGGTAAGTATTTAGCGTAGGAAGGATCGCGCAAACTGAATGTAGCAGCAGTTTGATCCAACTCAGCTAAAATCCACCATTCTTTATCAGTTTCTAACTGACCATATTGATTGATTCGACGACCCCAAGTTCCATCTTCTAGGAAAGCTTCTTCAAAAATTAAAGGTGCTTTTTCTTGTGCAAAGGCAGTGAGTTCGTAATGTCCAGTTAATTTACCGATTTCATAGATCAACCATAAAGTTTTAATGGAGTGACCAAAATCTGTATGATCTGTTCCTAACCTTTGTTGGCTCGGATCGGTAATTGCTCCAAAGAAAATATTGTTGTCTGGTGTATAGAACTGCTCGCTCATAATTGTAGCTAGATGCACCAAGTCATCTTCCCATTGGGAGCGGAGGGGTTTACCATCAAACGTTTCAGGCAATGTGGGAGTGAGCAACAACATATAACCATAAACTTGGTCAAGTTGAGATACTAATTCCCGTTGATCCTTACTAACTTTTTGTTCGTTACCATTTTCATCAACGTAATCTACATAATCCTCATGTGCCCACGCAAGTAAATCCCATTCTGCATCGTAATAGGTCTCAAAGATATAGTCTTTGAGAGCAACGATATCTGCTAATACATCGGTATCGCGGGTAAGATAGTAGTAAAATCCTAGACCAGCAACAGCATAAGCCATATCTTGACTGATCCGGCGATCTTTACTTGGTAGGCCAACTCCATCTTCAAAGTAAGTGTAAGCACCACCTTCTGGGGCTAAACCATATTCGCGTAAATAATCTACTCCATCTTTAGCCCATTGTAGGTATTCGCTCTTTCCGGTTAGATGGTAAGCAACACCATAGGCAAAGATTTGTCTTGATTTAGCCCTGATGTACTCTCGATCTGGCTTGACAATACTTGAATCAGCATTTTCAAGTTCTGGACAGGGATTTCTCCAATTGTACAAAGACCCGTCATTGCATCGATAAGTCGGGTAGTTGCCAACAGGATCGCCCAGTGCTTCGTCCATTTCCCAAAATGGGAGCAAGTCTTCTTCCAAATGTTGCAGCCAACGTTCGCCTGTGGGAACATCGGCAATAATGCCATCAATATTATCAACAGGATATTTAGCAGTTGAGGAGACTAATGCTAAAGCTGGTTGAACGCTTGATACAAAAAGCAGTGTAAAACTCAGGAATACACTTGCTGCCATCTTAAATAGATGATGGCGAGTGAGATTGAACATAAGAACTCTTGTTTGCTTTGAAGGTGAACAATTGAACTTGATTGAGGGCCATTGCAATCAAATAAAATTAATTAGTTGCTTGCAGTGATTGGCTTCACTTAAAATATTATCACATCCTTTTTTTATGTCAAACAGTTATAGCTATATAGACATCTCCATAAATTAAGTTTTAGCTTAAGAATTACAAGGGTTTTTAACGGTTTAAGATTAATTAATCGGAGATTCCTAGTTATTTTTTATTAAAAATTTAGATATTTTAGTTGACAAATTATCGCTAATAGTTTATTGGTCAAACCACGATGCTGAAGAAAATGCAGCAACTTAATAGGAAGGCGATCGCCTTAAAATTATAATGATTGAGCGAATTGTACTTGATCGCCGTTGCTAGAAATCTACGACAATCAACAATAAAATACGGACAGCAGAGTGACTCATATCAAGTAATATCATGTCCGGTAGCATCGGTATTGTATAGCAAAGGTAAGGAAGAAGGAAGAAGGAAGAGGGAAGAGGGAAGAGGAAAGAAGAGGGAGGAAGGCTACCCTCGCAAGAAAAAAATCTAAATTTCCTGTAGATATTCATCCTTGGTTTTACACAAACGATACCAACGGACATGATATAACATTAATTAACCGCAATGTAGGGACGTTGCATAAGGGCGTCCCTACCCGGTTGGGTAAAGATTGTTTATTAAAGTTATTTAATCAGACATGATACCAGATAGATACCTGCTGCTGCCGAAGTATCGGATTTCTAATTGCTAGCTGTTGAACTCATGGAAAACATTCGTTTCATTGTGGTGGGATGAACTTCTCTGAGAGTTGTTTATTTGGTTGATTTGTAAGCGCTACGCATTAAGGTTAGGACATTTCTAAACCCTGCTAGCGGAGCTTTTCCGCAGGAAAAACTTTTTAACAGTTTACTATTCCCTATTCCCTATTCCCTAGCGCGTAGCGCTATATTTGTACGATCGCCCCTAGGCAATCGCACCATACAACATTATCAAAATTTGGGATTAGATAAATTCAGCAAAAATTCCTCTATTGAGCAATCACTGTATCTTCCCGGAACGCCAGGTTTTGAATGCGCTCGTCCGAGGACGGATCGCCGTCTGCTTGGTTAAATGCGCTGTCTGCTGTAGGGAAAACTTGATGGAAGTATTCCGCCAATGAGTCTTGCTCAGTGCCAAAAGGAGCGAAGTCGGCAACGCCCTCAAAAGGTTCTGCAATTGCCTCATCCCTCACCCCATTTTTGTTGAGGTCCTCTTCTGGTTTAAAAACCCCATCCCCATCGCTATCAGGTTCGCCCAAGAGATCGACACGGTCGAACAAAACTGGATCGGCATTCAAAAAACTGGGAAAAGGATAGCTGTCACCACCGTCAGCCAGATAGCTAAGGGTAGTCGCCCGGAAGGTACGACTGGGGTCGCCAACCAGTTCGCCATTTTCAGCAACAACATCAGATTCCCCTTCACCAGAGACTACTAAAGAAATCACGCGATCGCCAGCAGGAAGTTCTGGATCGAAGCTAAATTTCAGACCACCGACTTGGGGAAACTGACCGGGGGTTGCACCAGGAGCCATCCCTGCAACCCCATGTTCGAGCGTCTGTAATAGTTGTTCTGCTGTGAGCGTTATTAGGGTGATTCCATTGTTGAACCGGAGAGAGTTATTAATATCGAGTTGGGAAACCTCTCCCTCTACTTTCCCTGCCTCCGGATTTGCTTCTGGGGGTAACAGTTCAAAGTCATTGGGGTCAGTGCTGCCACTTGCAGCGTTGATGATGCCAATGTTGGAACGGATGCCACCTCCATTTTTCAAAGCTATCCGCGTTGTAGCATCCACCGTTTTAGCGTATGCCAAATCCGCATCGGCAGTCAAATTTCCCAGATTCGTTTCTTCAGTGCGGACATAGGAGCGATCGCCTCGTAGGAAAACCGTCGTGTTGCCAAAAATATTGCCATCTTGGGTAGCAATGACTCCATGGAGAGTATCAATGATTTCCACGATTTCCGGCTCTGGCGTGCCACCAGTGGCTGCAACCCCCTCTTCGTCTGCAGCATAAGCTCCACTGATGCTAGGGTCGATGCTACTGGGTATGAGTATACCTTCGGCATCGAAGTCAATCACCAGGCGACCGACATAAGTATAGTTAGCTTTCGTGTTAACTACAGCGATCGGGTTTCCGTCCGCATCAGTTTTGAGAATAGGATAAGGACCAGCGCTGGTATCTCCAGTGCGGAGGCGGTCTGTTTCATCAGATAGCAACCTATGGGAACCGCCAGCAACGAGGATATCCACATCACGGAGGCGGGGTGCGAGTTCATCGCGCTCGATATTCAACTGTTGCATATGGGACAAAAGAATCACTTTGTTGATGCCCGTTGCTGTCAACTCGTCTACAGCAGCCTGAATATTAGCAGCCAGTGCATCGTAGTCAGTATCATTTTCAGGGAGTACGATCACCTCACCTGTGGAGGCAATAGCAGGCAACAATGGTGTGCTTGCACCAACGATGCCGATTTCTTCCCCACCAACAGTTGCGATCGCCGTTCCTGCTAATTCTCCTGCTGCCAGCGTGCTAATTTCTTGTCCGTTTTCCGTCACCCGGTCTGCCAAGTCGGGGTCTGTACCAAAATTTAAGTTGGCGCTCAGATAAGGAAACAACGCCCCACGATATTCGCCAGAAGGTTGAATGATGTTGCTCACTTCCTTGGTACCGAGATCGAAATCGTGGTTGCCAAAAGTGGAGGCTTGGACACCCAGTTGGTTGAGGATTTCGATATCGGCGTGGCCGATACCCGCTTTACCCACAGGGGTGTCACTCATGCTCGGGTCGCCACTCGCAAACAGGAAAGGGCTGGGAATGTAGTTATCTCCAGAGGAAAGGAAAAGGGTATTGGGATAGTCGTCTTTGAGAGCATTGAGGACGGCTGAAAAACGAGGCGCGTCTTCCAGAGCTTCCAGGCCAGCTTCAAAGTCGGAAGCATGGAGAAGTTGCAGGGTGAAGGTTGTGGCCTCTGAGTCAGCAGCGGTGCTGGTGGGAGCGGGTTCGGATTTGCTAAACCAGTCAAACCCTTTGAAGAAGTCGAATAAGTTCCATGCTGTCGCCGGGGGGACAACGACACTCAAAAAAAAGGTAGTGGCGATCGCAATAACCACTACATTCTTCCACAGATGCTTCCAAATACGATTGAAAATCATTAAGAAAAACCTCTAAACAATAACCTTGACTCTGGACGAAATGTCCGTCGGTTCACTTTTTGTTGCCTTAGCATAGCGAGCCGTAAGTTTATCATAATATCACATCTGCTTGAATACTTACGAAAAGTTGGTATTTTTTTTAACTATAAAACACTAAAACCAATGCCAGTCAATACTTTTAGGATTAATCAGCAAGCCCTAAGAGCTGATTTATAAAGTAAATATTAAGAGGCTGAATTTCTCGCTATACTTAGGTTTGACGAATTATCGTCCTGTAGACTTCAAATTCCTGAAAGCTAGGTGATGTAAGACTTTTAACTAAGTTTATAAATCAGCTCTAATTATTAATTATTAATTATTAATTATTAATTATTTAGTTAGCCCAAATTTTTGACGAGGCGAAAACCAATGTGAGTGGTTCCAGTATCCGGTGACTGGGACTCTCGTGCAGCCGGACGGTATCGACTGCAATAGTTGGGCGCACAGAGGTGAGAACCACCTTTAATCACGTGTACCGCACCCTCGGCGGGTTTTTTGGGGTCAAAACTTTCGGCTTGTCTGGGACCTTCTGGATTAACGCTATGAGCCATGTTCTTTCGTTCCACCCGATACCAGTCGGCAGTCCATTCCCAAACGTTACCTGTCATGTCATACAAACCGTAACCATTTGCTGAGAACGAACCAACGGGAGCAGTTCCCAAGTAGCCATCTGCTTTGGTATTGAGAAAGGGAAAAAATCCTTGCCAGGTGTTGGCTTTTTTGGCAGAATATTCTTTACCCCAGGTATAAGTAGATTCTTTTAAACCACCTCTGGCAGCGTATTCCCATTGAGCTTCGGTGGGAAGTTGTTTTCCTGCCCACTTTGCGTAGGCTAAGGCGTCTTCGTAGGCAATATGAACAACGGGATGGTTTTCTTTCCCGCTAATATTGCTATCGGGGCCGTAGGGATGTTGCCAGTTTGCCCCCACAACCCAATGCCACCAACTTAGATAAGCGACTTGTTGAATGCCTTCTGTAGGAGGTTCAAAAACCAGAGAACCAGGCGATCGCTGGTCATCTGGTAAATCAGGAAATTGTTCTTTTGATAGCGGACGTTCGGCTACGGTAACGTAACCTGTATCTTCAACAAACTTAGTAAATTGGGCGTTAGTAATTTCGTGGGAGTCAATGCAAAATGAACTGACAGTAACATCTTCAACAGGTAGTTCTTCGATAAATTCTGGTTGTTCCGACCCCATTTTGAACTCCCCTCCGGGAATGAATTCCATATTTGGGGGACAAGTTGAAGAGGGTGCGGCAAATGCACTCGGACTAAAAATAGTAACAGTTAGAATAAAAACACTGAGAACAATTAGGAATTTTTGAATATAATTTTGAGAATTATCCATCATTTGAGTCGCAGAATTATTTCGCTGAAGAGGAGAATAGCTTTGAACAGAGAAACCTCATTTATTTGATGTGATATCAAATCCGGTTAAAAAGTTATAGATAGGTTGACTCTTTAGGATTCAGGAGGAGAAAGATAAGACAAGATGAGCGTAGTTATAGCGATTAGAGAATTTTTTTATGTCCAATTAAACAGATTTGATGTGAGATAGAAAATATCCAGGCTGGCTATAGCCTGGAGGTTAAATCGAATTCATTGCCAATTTTTGTGAGATTGGATGCCGAAGCGATAACAAAACTTCGACATCCTATTTCTAATGGCTAGCTGTTTGACATACTCCCGACGTTGCCCTTACGGGACAACGCGGGATTCTTCAGTCTGGGAAACCCTGACCGCTGTTTAGACAGAGGTGATGTCCTCCCCCTGTGTTGGACATTACAATAACAAAATGTACCTAGCTTGTCAAGAGCATATGAACGTTTAGCTTATGAAGGTATCCGAATCTTGGCCCTGGCTTTCCCATACGACGCTCCCCTGCGGGAGAGCGCGGGACTTCCCGCCAGGGAAGTTAATTCAACAGTCGCAGATTGAGTAATCTACAGACTACTGCAAACCCTTACTCGTCAGCCCACCAAGTTGGTCGTTAATGTCCTCGATAGCATCCCAGATATCTTGATCCTTGATAGTCTCACTGGCATCTTCAATGACACTCGACAAATTGAAGGATTTTCCACTTTGTACCGGGGGATATTCAATCAAGCTTTTAATGTGTTCGCCTAACTGTTCGCTGATGGGTTGGAAAAGCCATGAAACTTTCTGTGTAAGGTGTCCGTAAGCATCTATGCTGTCATAGCTCTCAAACGGGTCCATCCGTAGATTGAATATTAGGGGCATAGTACGAGGAACAAGATTGGCGTAGTAGTCCTCCTTAGTGGAAAAGTGGAACTTCCACGGTCCGATTCGCATTCCGGTCAAGATACTTTCGTAATAGTTGAACAGTAAGTTGCGGTTCGACTTGTCCGTCTCGCCAAGCCAGTAATCAAGGTTGTTCACCCCATCAATGTATTGCTCTTTTTCAGTCTTCATCTTCTCCACTACATCGGGTACACCAGCCGCAGTAGCAAAGGAGGTGAACATATCTTGGTGAGCCTGGATACCATTGAGTACCTGACCTGGCTCGATCTGCTCCGGCCATCGGAGCATGGAAATCACACGAATCCCGCCTTCGTAAGTCGTCATTTTTTCACCTCGGAAGGGTGTAGTTGCCCCATGAGGCCAGGCGGAATGTTCGGGGCCATTGTCTGTGGAATACCAAACAATGGTGTTCTTATCTAAACCCCTTTTTTCAAGGAATTTCAGGACAAGACTGATATCGCGATCGTGCTGAAGCATCCCGCTACCGTGATAATCAGATTCACTGGTATAGTCTTCGGCTGCGTAGCGCCATTGGTCATTTAGCCGAGTGTAAAGGTGCATACGGCTGGTGTTCAGCCAGACAAAAAATGGTTTATGCTCAACCTTGGAGTTTTGCATGAACTGAAGTGCTTTTGGAATTACTTCCTCTGCATCAAAATTCTTCATCCGCTCTTGGGTAAGAGGACCGGTATCCTCGATTGTTTGACAACCCACAACTCCAAAACGAGGGTCTTCAGTCTCATCACAGGTATCTGTCGCAAAGGAGTGGATTACGCCTCGCGTGCCAAACTTCTTTTCATATTCTTCTAGGCTACCCGAATACTGCTCACCGAAGTTTTGATAGTCCCGTTGTTCAGCTTCTTCTTGGGTATTGAGGTGGTAGAGATTACCGAAAAATTCGTCAAATCCGTGAACAGTGGGCAGATGTTCATTGCGATCGCCCAGGTGGTTTTTGCCAAAATGAGCGGTTCTATAACCTTGCTCCTTCAGCACTTCTGCCAGAGAGGGTGATTTCGCTTGGAGACCGAGGGAGTCTCCAGGTTGTCCCACGGTGGTCATACCAGAACGGATGGGATACTGACCTGTAATAAATGCTGCTCGTCCCGCTGTGCAGCTTGGCTGGGCGTAGTGATCGGTGAAGCGAATTCCTTCGTTACCAATCCGATCAATGTTTGGCGTGGTATATCCCATCGTCCCCATACCGTAAGCAGATACGTTCTGCCAACCAATGTCATCTCCCCAAATGACCAAAATGTTAGGAGGCTGAGTTGTTTCGGCCAATGCTGCAGCTGTAGGGAGCCAAGGCAGCATTCCTGCTACCCAGAGCGTTAAGGACATCGCCATAGCGGTCCCTATTTTTATGATTCGTTGCTTGAAAATAAACTGCTTCATAAAACTGATATAAAACGTCATAAGCGCGATCTTTTAATGTTTACTTCCTGCTTCTACTGAGACCGTTAGCGGTTACTCATCCACAGGCATCCACGGGTCTTGCCCGACCGCATTTCTTAAATTGATACTTGCCTTTAAGCCTCTATCTATATGATAAGCCACAAGATTGACAATCATAAGTTCTCAGGTTTAATGGCATATCTTGGACAAGAGCGCAGTTAGAACAAGTCTTTTTTGATGAAAAGAATCTATCAACTACTACTAACTCACAACCGTACCATTGGCACTTATATTCTATCTCTTCTGATAGTTTGAAAAAGTAGTTTGATATCAAACACTAACATAGTATCAGAATTTATTCTCTTGTCAAACAAAAAATTTGTATATGTGTATATTTATTTTCAGGTAGAAAATATCTTTTTTTTTATTTTGAAGCTACAGTTAGAAGGCAATAATAATAATAATAATAATAATAATAATAATAATAATAAATCTATGACTCACCCCTGTAAGTAGTATTTATAAATAACAATACAAGTGTAGCAAACTTTGCAGTATTTAGTAAATAAATTATGCTTTTACCAATTCTGAAAATTGGCAATATTTTAACATTTCTTAAAGGAAAGGAACTAGAGCCCCGATCATGAATTTGATAATTCTTTGCAGCCTAACATAAAATTGGTATTATAATAAACTGGCCAGTTATCAACTAAAATGGGCTACCGTGCATGAACCGAAAAGCGTTAGTAGTGGGTATCAATCATTATCCTTTGCTGAAAGATAGCTCTGCTCAACCCCGAAATTTGATTAAACCAGCAGCAGATGCAGAGGCGATCGCTCAACTATTAGAAACTTATGGCAATTTTCAAGTGCAGCGCTTTCCAGGGGCTAATATAGAAGGTTCTTGGCAAGTAGACCCTCATCCTAAGATTAAAAACTGTGAAATAAATGCTTTGAAAGAGGCTATTTCTAAATTATTTAATCCTCTAGATAATGTTCCTGAAACTGCTTTATTGTTTTTTGTGGGAAATAGTTTATTAGATGAACAAGGGGGGGTACAAGAAGGATTTTTAGCAACCAGTGATACGAACCCTGAGAAAGGAAAATGGGGAATTTCACTACATTGGTTAAGTCAATTATTACAAAAATCTCCTGTCAAACAACAAATAATATGGTTAGACTGTTACCATCAGGAAAAAAAGATTGACTTCTTACAAACAACTCTGAGTAATATAGAATCAACTTATAATGATAGGTGTTATATTTTTGTTTCTCAAGAAACAGAAGTTTATACAACACAAATAAATTCAGAACATGGCTTTCTCACAAATTGTTTATTAGAAGCATTAGAACCAGAAAATTATTCAAATTTTTGCGTAACAAATTATAATTTAATAGACTACATAAATCGACAACTAAATCTTTATAATCTACATCCAGTATTTAATAATTCTGGGAATGAAATTATTTTGACTGGGGAAAAAGAAGCGACAGAAAATCCAGATTTGACGGCGGGAGTTTGCCCTTATAAAGGATTAGCTGCATTTGAGTTTAACGATAAAGATTCTAAATATTTTTATGGTCGGAAAACTTTGACAAATGTACTTTTAGAAAAGGTTCGTTCTCGGGATTTTTTAGCAGTAGTCGGAGCTAGTGGAATTGGTAAATCAAGTGTAGTAAAAGCAGGGTTATTATATCAACTTAAACTAGGACAAAGATTATCGGGGAGCAACACTTGGCCAATATTAATTATTAGACCAGGAGAACATCCTTTAAAAAATTTAGCAGCAGCGTTTGTAGATTATCAACTACAGACATTGTTAACGCCGACAACAGAAGAAACAACAACTCCAGAGGAAGAATTATTACAACTTTACACTACTAATTCTCAGCAGCATCAACAAAAAAAGCGACCGCCAAAATCACCTATTCCCGATCCACCTCCACCACCAGAAACAAAAGGAACCCGTAGGCGATCGCCAGAAAAAAGAAAGTCCGGTGCTACATTACCTCCTAAAATCAAAAATTCTCACAATGAAAACCTAGAGCAAGAGATAAAAAAGGCTGAAGTTGAACGTATAATTTATTCACCTATAGAAATCGAAGAATTAATCGATCGGGGTGCTAGTGGGTTTAGACAAGTGTTGCAAAATACTCAAGCACCAAGAATAGTAATGGTAGTAGACCAGTTTGAGGAAGTTTTTACCCTGTGTTTAGATAAAATTGAAAGACAGCAATTTTTTGAATGTTTGATGGGAGCAATAGACAAAAATTACCAAGATAACTCTTATGCTAGGACATTTCTATTAATTATTACTATGGGGGCAGAATTTTTAGGTAAATGCTTTGAGCAGGAATATTCTGGGTTAGCGAGGCAAATTCAATCTCATTTAGTGACGGTAACGCCAATGACTAGACTGGAGTTGCAACAAGCGATCGCCGAACCTGCAAAACAAGTAGGGATAGAAATTCAGCCAGAATTAGTCGAACAAATGATTGTAGATACAGAAAGTCACGGTAATTTGCCGTTGTTGCAATATACTCTAACGGAACTATGGCGACAGCGTCGCACCGATCAATTTACTCTGAATCAATATATTAATTTAGGTGGTGTAAAAGGTTGTCTAGAAAAACAAGCTTATGCAACTTATCACTCTCTCAATGCTAGAGAGCGTCAGGTGGCGAAGCAGATATTTCTCAAACTTGTACAAATAAATGAAGATACAGTAGTCAGCTGCAAACGAGTATTAAAGACTGATTTAATTACCCCTCAACAATCATTAGCAGTTGTGAGTAAGGTACTGAAAAAGTTGGCAAAAGCCAGATTAATTATCACTACTAAATTTACCAACTATCAAAACACTAATCAAACAGTAACAGTAGTAGAGTTAGCCCATAATACTATTATTCATCATTGGTCTCAGTTAAATTTTTGGGTAGAGTCAAACAGGGAGGCAATTAAACAAAAACCTGGTATGGAAGCTGATGCTCAAAGATGGCTGAAAAAAGATAAATCAGACAAATATTTACTAAATGGGCGCAAGTTAAGTTTAGCTGAAAATTTATTAGAAAGTGATGCTGATAGTGCTTTTGTGTCTGTATTAGCAAAAGAATTTCTCGAAAAAAGTATCAACCACAAACGTTTTCAAAACCATTTTCGGTTCGGGAGTATAATAGGATTAATTTTAATTTTAGGTGGGTTAAGTGGATTTTCCTTGATTAATTGGCAAGTGGCAGAAAAGGAGAAATTAAATTCCCAACTTAATGCTTTGAGTTTATCCGCAGAAAATCAGTTTACTGCTAACCAACGGTTTGATGCTTTACTTACTGCTATCAAAGCTGGCACAAAGTTATACAATACCTCAGAAGTATCAGCAGATGTAAGAATGCGAGTTTTAATTGCTTTGAGCAAAACTGTTTATGGTGTGAGTACGCGCAGAACACTGGCAGAACATACACAACCTGTTAATAGCATCAGCGTGAGCAAAGATAGAAAAATAATTGCTTCTGCTAGTGATGATGGTACTGTGAAACTCTGGAATAACTCTGGTAAGGAATTAGCAACCTTAAAAGGACATCAGGGTGCTGTTTACAGTATTGACTTTAGTCCTAATAGTAAAATGTTAGCTTCTGCTGGTGATGATGGTACTGTAAAACTCTGGAACCAGAATGGTAAAATATTAGTAACCATGAAAGGACATCGAGGAGCAGTTAATAGTGTGGGTTTTAGTCCAGATGGAAAGGCGATCGCTTCTGGTGGCGTAGATGGAACGATTAAATTATGGAATCTTCAAGGGAAACTATTGAAGTCTATTCAAGCACATCAGGATAAAATTTACAGTGTCAGCTATGGTAAAGTATTAGCCTCTGCAAGTGAAGACAAAACGGTGAAGTTATGGAACTCTCAAGGCAAACAATTGGCTATTCTCGAAGGTTTTCAAGACAGAGTTTTGAGTGTGAGTGTGAGTCAGGATGGTAAAACTATTGCTACTGCAAGTTGGGATAATACTGTGAGAGTATGGAGTATAGATGGTCAAGAAATAGGTACTCTCAGAGGTCATAAAAGTCCAGTTGTCAGTGTTCATTTTAGTGCTGATGGCAAGACTATTGCTTCTGGAAGTTCTGATGGAACAATTAAACTCTGGACTCATTATGGTCGAGAAATAGCCACTCTCAAAGGTCATGGTACCTGGGTTAGTAGTCTCAGTTTGAGTAACGATCGATTAACTCTTGTTTCTGCTAGTGCTGACAATACAATCAAACTTTGGAATCTTCAAGAACGGAAATTGCCTACTCTCAAAGGACACACCAGTTATATCACAGCTATTAGTTTTAGCCCAGATGCTGAGATGATCGCTACTGGGGGTTACGACAGGAATGTGAAAATTTGGAGTCGAGATGGAGAGGAGTTAGCAAGTTTAAAAGGACATAAACGGGGTATTTATAGCTTGAGCTTTAGTCCGGATAGTCAAACTGTGGCTTCTGCAAGTGCTGATGGAATGGGAATAGTTTGGAATTTGGCTGGTTTAGGTAATGCGACTCTTTTGGGACATAAAGACCGGGTTTATAGTATTAGCTATAGTCCTGATGGTAAAATGTTGGCAACTGCTAGCTTGGATGGAACGATTAAATTATGGAATATTCGCGGTCAACAACTATTGACTATTCCAGGGGGTATTTCTGAACTCAGAAGTGTGACTTTTAAACCGGATGGAAGGGCGATCGCTGCTGTTGGTGTTGGGGGTGAGAGTCAGGTTGTGTTGAAAATATGGAGCATAGAAGGTGAGGAACTAGGAAAGGTTGAAGGGTTGTGTCGTGTTGTGAAGGAGGTTAGTTTTAGTGCAAATGGAAAAATTCTGGCTGTAGCTTGTTCTGATAATACAGTTAAATTATTAACTCCTGAAGGTCAAGCGATCGCTACTCTCAGAGGACATCAAGGTCAAGTGAATAGTCTGAGTTTTACTCCTGATGGCAAAATTATCGCTAGTGGTAGTGATGACGGGACGGTGAAAATTTGGACACTTAATGGTGAAGAGTTGGCGAGTCTAGCAGGTATTCGAGAAGGGGTAATGGATGTTAGCTTTAGTCCAGATGGTAAAATACTCGGTGCAGTTGGTAGAGACCGAGTAGCAATATTGTGGAACTTTGATTTAGATAATTTATTGGCACGGGGTTGTGATGTTGTTCACGACTATTTGCAGAATAGTCCTGATGTTAAAGAAAGCGATCGGCTTCTTTGTGAAGGGAAGTAGGGGAGATGGGGTGAAGGGAAGTAGGGGGGATGGGGTGATGGGGTGATGGGGTGATGGGGGGATGGGGAGTTATCAGTAGAAAAACTTGTAGCGTTAGCGAAGCGTAACGCACCGAAGTATTAAACATCTCCAAAAATTAATCTTAAGCTTATAAATATCAATATTAGGCATCGAATTAATCTTAAACCCTGGCCAGTAGTGCGTTAGTGAAGCGTAATATCATGTCCGCTAGTATTGTTTGCGTAAAACCCAGGGTGAATATCTACAGGAAGTTTAAGTTTTTTCAAGCTTTTAAGCCTTCTTCCCTCTTCCTTCTTCCTTCTTCCTTAATAACACCCTAAAAATGCTCAAACCAATATCAGTTAATGCTTTGATGATTATTCAGCAAACTCTAACTATTGCCCAATAGATAAATCAAATATCAATGTCGGAAAAAGCTGAAACAACGGCACTTTTTTACAACCTAAAAATAATGCTCAAACCAATATCAGTTAATGCTTTGATAATTATTCAGCAAACTCTAACTATTGTCCAATAGATAAATCAAATATCAATGTCGGAAAAAGCTGAAACAACGGCACTTTTTTACAACCTAAAAATAATGCTCAAACCAATATCAGTTAATGCTTTGATGATTATTCAGCAAACTCTAACTATTGTCCAATAGATAAATCAAATATCAATGTCGGAAAAAGCTGAAACAACGGCACTTTTTTACAACCTAAAAATAATGCTCAAACCAATATCAGTTAATGCTTTGATGATTATTCAGCAAACTCTAACTATTGTCCAATAGATAAATAAAAATCAATATAGGAAAAATCAGCGATCGCTCTTTTTCAGTTATCAGTTATCAGTAGCTAGACACAGGTTCGGGCGCGGATAAACGGATTAATTATTTGGCATCATCCGTGCATCCATGGCAAAATCCCTGTCTAGCTCCTGTCTAGCTCTGTTGTTGTTGCCGACAACGTTGGAGATTTTCTCGCACAATTTGAGTATGAGGATGTTCTTGACCTAATGTTTGTACAAACATATCTATTGCTTGTAGGTATAAAGGTTCTGCTGCGGAATACTTTCCTTGAGAAGAATATAATTCTGCCAAGTTGTTGAGGTGGGTGGCAAGGGATGGATGATTTTGTGGTAGGGCAATTTTGTCTATTTCTATAGCTTGTAGGTATAAAGGTTCTGCTGCGGAATATCTCCCTTGAGAACGATATAATTCTGCCAAATTGTTGAGGTCGGTGGCAAGAGATGGATGATTTGATGGTAGAGCTATTTTGACTATTTCTATTGCTTGTTTGTACAAAGGTTCTGCTTCAGAATATCTCTCCTGAGCACGATATAATCCTGCCAAATTGTTGAGGTTGGTGGCAAGGGATGGATGATTTGATGGTAGAGCTATTTTGACTATTTCTATTGCTTGTTTGTACAAAGGTTCTGCTTCGGAATACTTTCCTTGAGATTCATATAATCCTGCCAAATTGTTGAGATGGGTGGCAAGGGATGGATGATTTGATGGTAGAGCTATTTTGTCAATTTCTATTGCTTGTTTGTACAAAGGTTCTGCTTCGGAATACTTTCCTTGAGATTCATATAATCCTGCCAAATTGTTGAGGTGGGTGGAAAGGGATGGATGATTTGATGGTAGAGCAATTTTGACTATTTCTATTGCTTGTTTGTACAAAGGTTCTGCTTCGGAATATCTCCCTAGAGATTTGTAGAGAAGTGCTAAATTGTTGAGGTTGGTGGCAAGGGATGGATGATTTAATGGTAGAGTAATTTTGTCAATTTCTATTGCTTGTTTGTACAAAGGTTCTGCTTCAGAATATCTCCCTTGAGCACGATATAATTCTGCCAAATTGTTGAGGTGTGTGGCAAGGGATGGATGATTTTGTGGTAGAGCAATTTTGACTATTTCTATTGCTTGTAGGTATAAAGATTCTGCTTCAGAATATCTCCCTTGAAATTCATATAATCCTGCCAAATTGTTGAGGTTGGTGGCAAGGGATGGATGATTTGATGGTAGAGCAATTTTGTCAATTTCTATTGCTTGTTTGTACAAAGGTTCTGCTTCAGAATATCTCCCTTGAGCACGATATAATTCTGCCAAATTGTTGAGGTGTGTGGCAAGGGATGGATGATTTGATGGTAGAGAAATTTTGACTATTTCTATTGCTTGTTTGTACAAAGGTTCTGCTTCAGAATATCTCCCTTGAGCACGATATAATTCTGCAAAATTGTTGAGGCGTGTGGCAAGGGATGGATGATTTGATGGTAGAGCTATTTTGTCAATTTCTATTGCTTGTTTGTACAAAGGTTCTGCTTCAGAATATCTCCCTTGAAATTCATATAATCCTGCCAAATTGTTGAGATCGGTGGCAAGGGATGGATGATTTGATGGTAGAGCTATTTTGTCAATTTCTATTGCTTGTTTGTACAAAGGTTCTGCTTCAGAATATCTCCCTTGAGCACGATATAATTCTGCAAAATTATTGAGGTCGGTGGCAAGGGATGGATGATTTGATGGTAGAGCTATTTTGTCAATTTCTATTGCTTGTTTGTACAAAGGTTCTGCTTCGGAATACTTTCCTTGAGATTTATATAATCCTGCCAAATTGTTGAGGTTGGTGGCAAGGGATGGATGATTTGATGGTAGAGAAATTTTGACTATTTCTATTGCTTGTTTGTACAAAGGTTCTGCTTCGGAATACTTTCCTTGAGATTCATATAATCCTGCCAAATTGTTGAGATGGGTGGCAAGGGATGGATGATTTGATGGTAGAGTAATTTTGTCAATTTCTATTGCTTGTTTGTACAAAGGTTCTGCTTCAGAATATCTCCCTTGAGCACGATATAATTCTGCCAAATTGTTGAGGTGTGTGGCAAGGGATGGATGATTTTGTGGTAGAGCAATTTTGACTATTTCTATTGCTTGTAGGTATAAAGATTCTGCTTCAGAATATCTCCCTTGAAATTCATATAATCCTGCCAAATTGTTGAGGTTGGTGGCAAGGGATGGATGATTTGATGGTAGAGCAATTTTGTCAATTTCTATTGCTTGTTTGTACAAAGGTTCTGCTTCAGAATATCTCCCTTGAAATTCATATAATCCTGCCAAATTGTTGAGGTCGGTGGCAAGGGATGGATGATTTGATGGTAGAGCAATTTTGTCAATTTCTATTGCTTGTTTGTACAAAGGTTCTGCTTCAGAATATCTCCCTTGAAATTCATATAATCCTGCCAAATTGTTGAGGTCGGTGGCAAGGGATGGATGATTTGATGGTAGAGCAATTTTGTCAATTTCTATTGCTTGTTTGTACAAAGGTTCTGCTTCAGAATATCTCCCTTGAGATTTGTAGAGAAGCGCCAAATTGTTGAGGTCGGTGGCAAGGGATGGATGATTTTGTGGTAGAGCAATTTTGTCAATTTCTATTGCTTGTTTGTACAAAGGTTCTGCTTCAGAATATCTCCCTAGAGCACGATATAATTCTGCCAAATTGTTGAGGTGTGTGGCAAGTTCTTCCTCCACCCCCAACTCTTGCTGCAAAGCTATTGCCTTCTGATAATATCCGATCGCCTTCTCCGCTTCCTCCTGATAATTTTCACATTCCCCACGTTCCACCCTACGAGCAAAAATATTTCCCAAATTTCCATATAAAGTCACCAAACTAGCATCTTTCTCTCCTTTTTTTCGTTCAATATCTGCAATTAATTCTTGCAAGTCTGCCACTGGTAAAAAATGGGAGTCATCCTCATCTACTTCACTCCATCTTTCTGGAAAAAACTCTGGCAAAAAAGCCACATCCTGACTAGGAAGAGCTTTTTTATGATGAGAAATAAACCGAAAAACACCCTTGCGCCATGCCCAAAAATCAGGAGTTTTTTTACTCAGATTTGGTTCCATTTGAAACGTCACCCATAGCACAATAGAAAAGGGAAATTGTCGCAAAGCTTCCCTAGTCCACTGTAAGTAACCAAAAAACTTTTCCTGTTCCGGTTTTTCCCCATCAAAAGCTAAAAAACGCAAACCTTCTGTACCAGTAACAGTAATCACAGCTTGCTTTTTTGCCTGTAAATATTCATCAGTTTCTACCAACTGAGAAATAGCTGCTCTGAGACTAGGTTCTCCCTTTGCCAACTCAACTCGATAACAAGGAATATTGGGAGATAATTCTGTTTCATATTTTTGAATTATTTCCTCTCGATATTGACTATCGTCACACATGGCAATCAGAATATTTAAGGAGCGATAATTTGCCTCAAGAGAAACAATTAAATCGTCATAATTATTTTGATTTTGCATCTTTCTAGGAAGTAGGGAATAGTTTATTAATGGATAATTGATAATTACCTCGGTTTTTAATCGTTAAGAAATTGAATATAAGGAAATATCATTTCTTTTCTTTCCCTTAAAAGGGCAGGAGGCTTTAAACCAGAATTATTTAATTATTAATTAGGGCTTGCTGATTAAATCTAAAAGCATTGATATATAAATACTTTAGCCTTTTTGTTGCCTTTAAAAAGTGCGTCTGTTTCAGTCTAAAACGCTCAAAAAGTTAGTATTTTAGGCAAGCGTTGGGCAGAACAATCTTGGGACAATTCTTACTTCTACCTCCTCGCTCATTCCCCGTTCCTTCTGTCTCCTGTCTTCCCCTCCTGGGAGGGGTTAGGGGTGGGTTTTCTCCTGTCTCCTACTCCTACTAAAAGACTTTTTCAGCAAACCCTAATTATTCATTATTAATTAATTCGCCTTTTCTCTGCAAAAGTTCGGTAACAATTGGGTGGATGTCATACCATAGTTGAGCATTGCGATATTCTAAAACATATAACCCGTGTAATAAATCAAGAAAACGTCCTTCTTGAGGATCTGCTGGCATAAAATCTTTATAAGTTTGCTGCAAAATTGCATAATCTTTCGTCCCTATAGGAGTATCAAAATCAATACTAATATTAATTAGCGCCTCCTCTAATACTTCAGCATTAATTTTTATTTCTAAATCCCCCGGTCTACGCCGAATTAACCTGAGACAAATTCGACAACATTCGTTAGTTATTCTCACTAACTCCCGCAATACTCCACCGCTATAAACAATAATTTTCTCCACAGTTTCTGGCTCAATTAATTCTGGAGAAATTCGTTTGTAAATTATGTTAGTTAACATAGCTGTAGGTTCTGGTATTGGTACAGCATTAGGTAGACGACGTTCTCCCTGTTTAAAGAGTTTTGAAACAGGCATTGTCACAATTTGATTATTAGTTTCTGTCCGCAAAGTTGAGATAGTACGGACTTCCCGCAAAGCCGAAATTGGCACAGTAAATATAATTCTAAAATTAGGTTGAAATAATGCTTTGATATGTTCTTCATAAACCTGTCGTACCACACCGAGGTCGATTTTATCTAAGTCATCAATAACCACCAAAATTTCTTTTCCCGAAGCCGACTCTATTACAGCAGCAATTTCATTTATTCTAGCAATTAAATCAGAAATTTTTCGCAGAAATTCTTGTTTAATTTCCTCTCTAATAGTGGCATCAGCTTTTAATTTTCCGGTAATTATTTTAAATAAGTCAAAACCAGCAGTTCCTTCAGCTTTAAATTCATCAGTTTCAGTTCTAGTTCGTTTAGCAAACCATTTATAAAATTGGTCTTTAGTAGAAGATTTAATTTTTACCTGTTGCTTCTGTGCTTTCTCCATTAAACGAACAGCGATCGCGAACAAAATATTAATATGATTAACATCAGACATTTCGATGGAATCAGAAATAGAGAAAAATACCACAAAATATTTATCTTCTATCTGCTGACAAAATTGTGCTAAAAGAGTAGACTTTCCACATCCACGATGTCCGGCAAAAATTATTTTACTATCTCCAGAAGGACTATCTTCTACCAACTGTTGCAACTCTTCAATAGTTTCAGTACCATATTCGACCCGAAATTTTGCTAGTGCTTTTGGTGTCAGCAATGGTAGAAGTTCCAGGTTTCTGTAAGCTTCCCGAAATGACTCCAGTAAGTTATCCATTAGACTCTAATTTTTTTTCCTCTTTAAATTTATGCTGTATAGCAATCCTGTTTAAATTGTAATATTTTAGTGGCAGTTAGGAGTCAGGAGTCAGGACTCCTAAGAAATACCCTAGCTATTTGTAGCAAACATTTATCAATTTGGTATAGAACCCATTTGGTATCTATTTAAAAATAGAGGGGGAGATGGGAACCCACCCCTGACCCCTCCTGGGAGGGGAATTTGGGGAGATGGGAACCCACCCCTGACCCCTCCGGTGGAGGGGAATTTGGGGAGATGGGAACCCACCCCTGACCCCTCCGGTGGAGGGGAACTTGGGGAGATGGTAATCAAATATAGCATTACTATTGATAAATGGTATTAAAACTCAGGCAACGTAAGATTTTTCCTTCTTCCTTCTTCCTTCTTCACTTCTTCCTTCTTCCTTCTTCAGTTGACAAATTAAGATTAATTATGATAGAAAGCTACTTTGTACACTGATAACTGTTAACTGATAACTGATAACTGAAATGACATCCCTAACTCCCGAACAATACAAACAGAAAATGCAGCGCCGCAAAGAAGTACAAGAACAACGAGTTTCTCAAGCAGCTAGGGAAAAAGGCTTAATTGTTGTCAATACTGGCAACGGTAAGGGCAAAACTACGGCAGCATTGGGTATGGTGATGCGTTCCTTGGGTCATGGTTATCAAGTGGCAATTATCCAATTTATTAAAGGTGCTTGGGAACCCGCAGAAAAAGCAGTTTTTACTAAGTGGGGCGAACAAATATCTTTTCATGCTTTAGGTGAAGGGTTTACTTGGGAAACTCAAGACCGCGATCGCGACATTCAGAAAGTTTATGAAGCTTGGAATTTAGCTTTATCTTATATCCGCAACCCAGATTTTAAATTAGTATTACTTGATGAAGTTAATGTTAGTCTAAAATTGGGTTATTTAAAGTTAGAAGATTTGTTGGCTGGCTTAGAGGAGAAACCTGAAGATTCCCATGTTATTCTTACTGGTAGGGGTGCCCCTCCAGAATTAATTGAAAGAGCAGATTTAGTTACAGAAATGAAAATGATTAAGCATCCTTTTAGAGAGCAAGGTGTGAGGGCGCAACCTGGTATTGAGTATTAGACATCTCCAACAACAGAGGGAGTGGGAAGTGTGGGAAGTGTGAGAGGTGTGGGAGGTGTGGGAGGTATGAGAAGTTTTGAGCTATTTACTGTATAAGTAAGTACATTTTTGTTGAAATTTTATACAGCAATTTTCCCTTCTGCCTTCTGCCTTCTGCCTTCTGCCTTCTGCCTTCTGCCTTCTTCAAATTACCAAGCCAAATTTTGATGGTTAGTTTGGCAAGTATTTAATATCCTGGCATCATTCTCACTAACTTGATTTATTGGGTAATATTTCTCTAAATCTACTATGTAGTCAGAAGCACTATTATCATAACTATCTACAACTTTTACATCTAAGCTATTTTGCTTATAAAATCCATAAAAGCAATAAAAAGCTGAATGGGGTAAATAAAGAGCGCCTATTACCTTACCATTTTTTAGCTGAAAGACAAAATACTCATTCTGAATTTGCTCTGGCTGAGAAGACTGACCAAAAAGGTGAATTCCATCACTGAGAAATGTATGATCATCATCTGTTTTTGAAGAAAACTTTGGCCTTTCTTCCTTAAATTTAAGAGAAATAGTTTTATACTGTACTACTGGCCTATTTACCGTACTATAGGTCAATACTAAGTAGCTTGCGATCGCCACTAACCTAAAAATCACGAATATTACTTAATTATTATCTACATCATTATCATATCTGTAGAAAAGGATAAAAATCTATTCTTTTAACAAATTGTGTTAGTTTCTCAACTGTTAACAAAAGTTATTTCTTCCAATAGTTACTAAAGGTAGATCATCAATCAAAAAAAAATCCTTGTAGAGATAATCATTAAAAAGAACTATCTCTACAAAGAACAATCAAAATTTGGTATTAACAATAGAGGGATCGATTGTAGGCAGATTTTAATACCTAACTAGCGACATATTCCCGCACCTTAGCTTGACGACGACGCAAATGGGCCAGAGCTTGATGTTCTAGTTGACGGACTCGCTCGCGACTAAGTTGTAGTCTCTCTCCCACTTTAGCCAAGGACATTTCTCTACCATCCTCAAGACCAAAACGCAATATTAATACACGACGTTGTTGATCGGTCAATTCTCCTAGTAAAGTATTTAAGTCCTGGCGCAACAACTCACGAGTAATATAGTCATCTGGAGAAGATGCTTCGTCCTCTAAAAGTTCTTGCAGTTCGGTGTCCTGATTATCTCCTACTCGTAAATCCAACGATATAGGATGGCGGGCCATCAAGAGATATTCTCTAATTTGAGAAGGCTCTAATTCTAAAGCTTCAGCAATTTCAGAAGGAGTTGGGGTACGACCCAAGCTCTGAATTAGTTCTCTCTGGACTCTTTTGATTTTGTTGAGCTTTTCAGTAATATGAATAGGTAAACGAATAGTACGAGCTTGTTGTGCGATCGCTCTGGTAATTGCTTGACGTATCCACCAGTAAGCATAAGTAGAAAATTTGTAACCTCGCATGGGGTCAAATTTTTCCACTCCTCGCTCTAAACCTAAAGTACCTTCTTGAATCAGATCCAAGAATTCCATATTTCGTTTTTGGTACTTTTTAGCGATCGCTACTACTAAGCGAAGATTAGCTTCAATCATTTTTTGCTTGGCACGGCGACCATGCTTAATTATTTGGTTCAGCGCTTCTTCACTTAACTGTACATATTCTGCCCATTCTTGCTGAGTTGCTGCTCTGTCTAACTTTTCTTCTAATTTTTCCTTTGACTCCAAAAGTTCCATCATGTACTTAACTTTCTTGCCATACACAATTTCTTCCTCACGAGTCAGAAGTGGTACACGGCCAATCTCATGTAGATAAGTACGAACTGTATCCATTGAGGAGTAGGAGCTAGCAGTTAATTTGTTTGTCTTTTGAGTTTTCTTTTCTTGATTTAGTGTTGACATTTTTTCATAAACTCCTTATTTCAAATATCACAGTAGTTATTGTGTATTCCTATCAATGGGAATAATTTAAGATACAGCTACATGAGAATCAGCTTTCCCATCCCTACACAAATGCCATCAAGTGGTGAAAATTTTATAGTTGGAACTTTTTTTCTTTGCCAAATGGACTTATAAGGCAAATCTAATTTTTACATTATTTACATTGATAATAATTATACTTTATTTCTAAAGTAAACTCAGTATGAGTCCGCCTTTCTTCTTTGTAATACAAATTTAGACTAAATTTAAAGGTGGAATGTTCATCCTGTCGGTAGAAATTTTAATTTGTCCAGGACTGAGGCACTAATACATAGATATAGGGTTTTTGTGCGTTACGATACCGCTAACACACCCTACCAATAGCGTTCATGCGTAAGTCCTATTCTCCTTAAAATTGCTGGCAGATTAGATTAACTCCAATCTATCTTTCCCTATTTCCGCAAAACTTTGGTAAAATTATTATTTAAGTTATTTCCTATACATCGATAATGGCTCAACCAGCTCCTAAGAGGCAACTCTCAGAACATAGAGATAACCGAACTATTCTCAGCATTTGACAAAAGGCAATTATAATTGGTCTGTTTGTAGTTTTTATTAGCATTCCCTGAGAAATACCACCTAAAAACTTTGGATTTTTTAACTATTCCTCAACTATGTATTACAGTGTAGCACAAAAAGCTGATTTTTGCATCAATCATCAGAAATAATATTAAATATGTTAATTTTTGCTATCAAAGATTGATGGGGAGATGGGGAGATGGGGGGATGGGGTGTATTGAAGTATTTTTAATTATTGCTTCAATCAATGTATGGCTCTGTGCCTCAAAATTGTAATCAATGTTAAGATACCAAATGGCTTATATCCTACATTCCGCACGGCAAAACGTAGCAGAAATATACAAGTCAAAAGTCATGGGACAATTCTTACTCCTACCTCCTCGCTCATTCCCATTTCTCCTGTCTTCCCCTCCTGGGAGGGGCGAGGGGTGGGTTGTCTCCTGTCTCCCCCTCCTGGGAGGGGCGAGGGGTGGGTTGTCTCCTGTCTTCCCCTCCTGGGAGGGGCGAGGGGTGGGTTGTCTGCTACCCCTACTAAAAGACTTTTTCAGCAAACCCTAAGTAGTTAGAAAAAGCTTCCTCCATCAGAAAACTGATTGATTGGCGGATCTCCTGCCACAATTGGATCGGCTACAGTAACTCCTAATCTAACTGGAGCAAGACTAATAAAACCGTCAGGGACACTTGCATTTAAGGAAAAAGCTCCAAAAGGAATAGTAGGTAACTCTGTATAAGTCAGACGCAACAGATATTGAAACTCTGGTGCTAAAGTTAACTCCGCAGGAACACTTATCGGAGCATTGGTTCCTGGTGAAAGATTTGTTACATCTGATGGAACTCCCGGTCCAATTCTAGCATTAACACCACCACCACTATTATCGTTAGCTGCAACTAAAATAGCTTGTTGGTTAACCTCAAGCACAGGAGTATTTGGAGGAAGTTGATAAACTTCTAATAAGGGGTCAAAACCATTATTTGCACTGGTCAGATCGATTGTTAATGGAGTGCCTGGTGTAGCATTTAAGAGAAAATCCTCTTTAAAAACGAAACTTGTGTCTTCACGATTTCTCACAACTTCATCACCTCCATCTATCTGTCCATCAAAACGGATAGTTTGTGGTTGTGGGTTAGGGTTTGGTGGTGTTGGTGGATTAGGGGTAGGGGGTGTTGGTGGATTAGGGGGTGGTGGAGGATTAATATTTGCACTTGCTGGAAACAGAGTTAAATCATAGTTACTGGTAATACCAGGAGCAGTCTGAAAGACATTGATAAAATATTCGCCGGGGGTTAATAAACCTGACTGAAATGCCTCATTTGACGCTCCTAAGTTGTTACCGCGGGCAATTAAGTTACCATTGCTATCTAATACATCTACATCAAGATTGCCAGTAATATTTTGCAAGGCAACTCCTGAAGTTATGGGTTGCTCAACTGTAACGCGATAGTAATCTACTGTATCAAAATCATTAATTGTCGCCGAGCGAGTTATGGGTATTCCGGGAAATATACTACCTAAAGGAGTGGCTGTGTTTATACTATTGTTACTATTATCAGTCAAACCAGGAGGATTTACTGGCGGATTTATGGGAGGGTTTACTGGTGGGTTGATGGGAGGACTTACTGGTGGATTGATGGGGGGGTTTACTGGCGGGTTATTGGAACTAAGAGAGACTAAATCAAGTTGATAATTTGTACCTCCTAGAGAAAAATCATTAAGTGGTTGAAACACTAATACTTGATAGTTACCAGGATTGAGAGGAATGGTAAAATTCTCTGGGGTAGAAAGTGGTTGACCTCCTGCTCCACCAGGAATAGGATTTCCATTACTATCATTTACTATGATATCAGCACTGGTGATAATATCGAACAAGTTAACTTCTAATAATTGAGGTTCATTAATCGTAATATCATAAGAATCAAAGCCATCTGTTGCTCCTACAGTGCCGAATAATGAAACGGTAAATCCTGGTACAAGATTAATTTGATTAGAATCAATTTGAAGTGCTAAAATTTCTGCTATCATTGATTTTTTTTTGCATTATGTTGATGAATTCTCAAGCTTTTTAGGCATTTGCAAAGTCTTTTCAACTTAAGAAACTACTATTATTATAAGACTTATTTATGGTTAAAAAGGTTTCAATGGGGAGATGGGAACCCACCCCTGACCACTCCTGGGAGGGGAATTTGGGGAGATGGGAACCCACCCCTGACCACTCCTGGGAGGGGAATTTGGGGGGATGGTAATCAAACATAGCATTACTATTGATAAATGGTATTAAAACTCAGGCAACGTAAGATTTTTCCTTCCTTCTTCCTTCTTCCTTCTTCCTTCTTCCTTTTACAGCATTTTTTCCACTACTTCTGTTGCTAAACCAAAGGATAAAGTCATACCTGCTCCACTCAAGGCGTTAATAATTGTGACTCCCGTTTCTGGTTGAGCGATAAATTCAGTTTTACCTGGAAGTTTGGCATAAACTCCATGCCAAGTTTCGGCAATTTCTAATGTGGGAACCTGAGCAAATTTTTTCAAGTAATCTAATATATATTGATTGATTTGTACTCGGTCGAAAGGTTCTGGGTTCAAACCGTATTCATGGGAATCACCAAGAATTAACTCACCTGCTGCATTTTGTGACATCATTACATGAATTCCCCACTCAGGAAAATGGGGAGTTTCTGTTTCAATTCTGGTTTTGAGTGCTGTTAAAGACGGACAATGAGCAAAGGAAGTGTAATGAGTCAAGGTTAAACCGCCACATAATGCTACACCAGCACGCCAGTTTTCAGGTTGAGGTACTGTTCGCATCATTTGTAATTTGACTTTCGTCATCCCACTGTTGGCAAAAGTATCAGGATATAAAGTTTCAAAGTCAGCTCCACTACAGACAAAAATACGACCTGCTTGCCATTTTTCTCCACCCGCTATCAGATAGGGATGAGAAATTTCTGTAACTACTGTGCCGAATTTGAATTCAACATTGTATTCTGCTGATAAGAAACCTGGTATTTTTTTGATTGCTTCTCTGGGGTCAACTATTATTTCTGTTGCGCTCCACAATGCTCCTAATAAACCATCAGTAATTACGGCAGGAGTTTTTTCTGCTACTTGCTCGGGTGTGAGCAAAGCTAATGTCTCTTGTTCTTGTTGAGTTGTAGTTTCTATAAATTCCTTGATTACTTGTAGTTCATCTTCTCGGTAGGCAAGATGTAGGGAACCGCATTGGTCTAAATGAAAACCTGCTTTTGCTCCGACTTCTAACCAAATTTCTCTTGATTTGAGAGCGCGATCGCGTAATTCTCCATATGGCTGTCCAATTGGCCAAATCATACCAAAGTTACGAATAGATGCTCCCACTGGATAAGGGTTTCTTTCAAATACTACTACTTTGAGACCGCGTTTAGCAACTGCTAAAGCGTGAGCTAAACCAACGATACCTGCACCGACAACGATAACATCTGCTTGATGAATTTGAGTCATATTTTATTTCCTACTTATTCTAATATAGCGTTTCTCAAGTTACTGAGATAAATTGGACTTACGCACTGACAATAAATGACAATAAATATAGAACCCATTTGAGAGCTATATAATTATGGTAGTCAAGTCTTTTCGCGCATCAATTTTGAGGAAAAATCATCTGAAGGAGTGTTGAATTTTTTGTATTATCTCTCCCCACATCTTCCCTCTTCCCTTTTCCCTTTTCCCTCTTAACTCCTGTCTCCTGTCTCCTGACTCCTAGATAAAAAAACTTGATATTTATCAAGATACCACTCAGGGGTTCTATAGGGCTTTGTGCGTTACGCTAACGCCCTTCACACCCTACTGGACTGACACACTTTTCAAGGAGAGTAATAATTAATAATTAATAATTAATAATTAATAATTAATAATTAATAATTAATTGTTGAAAATTTTGTCTTTTAACTCTAACAGCGAGTTGAGTAATCCATCATTGCGGTATTGTGCTAATTGTTCTTTTGTGTGAGTACCATTTGTTACACCAAAAGTATATAAACAGTTAGCATTAATTCCTGCTTCTAAGTCAGAAGGAGTATCCCCAATTTTTATCACAGTTTGTGAGTCTTTTATTCCTAGTTTATACATTGCTTTTTGAATCATGTAAGGTTTTGGACGACCTTCATTATTATAAATTTCTGTGGGAGTAATAGAGGCTTGAATAATTGATTTGTTGTCTCCAATATAATCGCTATTCAAATTTTTATCCCATCCTAAACGGTGTAAGATAATGTTAGTTACTTCTCGATAAAATCCAGTTGTTAAAGCGATTTTTATATTTTGCGATCGCAACCAATTAAATATTTCTAAACACCATTTTGTTGGTTCCACAAGCTGAGTTTTATAGTGATTTTCCAGGATTTCTTTGAATTTAGTAAAAGAAGTTTCAACTTTAGTGAAATAATCAGGATGTTCTTGACCTATTTGTGCTTGCCAAAGTGTTTCAAACACTTTTTTTTTTGACCATCCCATCATAGAATTTACGCGGTCTACTGTTGCATCAAGTCCTGTAGTTGCAGCAGCTTCTAAAAAACAATTTTGGACTTCATTTCGGTCTTTTACAGTCGTACCTGCCATATCAAAGACGACTAATTTAACTTTTGACATGAGTATATTTTTTTGAGTTAATATAAACACTATAATAGACATTTCCATAAATGACATAAGTCTTTTTTTTGACCATTGTTTTGTAGAGATGTTCTCAGAAAAGTCTCTTTTTAATTTTTAACTTAAATTCATGGCAGATGATTGATCAAAATAAGATATTGGGAATACTGATAACTAACATTAAACTTGTCAAATGAAATAGTAAGTTGAGTTCATTCTCTGCTACAATATTTAAGGTTCAATTTTCTGTCCAATGTATCTAAAGATCTAAAAAAATTACTAATTATGACGAATCTGCCAGAGTTTTTTAACCAACGTTATCAAGTTCAACAAGAACTAGGTTGTAATCCAAATGGAGGTCGCATTACTTATTTGTCAACTGATACTACGACAAAAACACCTGTTGTAACTAAACAATATCAATTTGCCAATTGGGCAGAATACGATAGTTATCATCGAGAAATTGAACTACTGCAACAACTCAATCATCCTAGTATTCCGCGTTATTTAGATTCATTTGAAACAGAAAATGGCTTTTGCTTAGTACAAGAGTACAAAAATGCTCCCTCCCTTGCCCAAACACAGCATTGGACAGTAGCAGAAATTAAACAAATTGCTCAAGCAGTATTAGAAGTTTTAGTTTATCTACAACAGCAAATACCACCAATTATTCATCGGGATATTAAGCCAGAAAATATATTAGTTGAACGCAACGTTACTCAACTAAAAGTTTACCTAGTGGATTTTGGATTTGCTCGCAGTGGGTATGGTAATGTAGCAATTAGTAGTGCAGTCAAAGGCACTTTAGGATTTATGCCACCAGAACAATTGTTCAATAGAGAACTAACAAAAGCATCAGACTTGTACAGTTTAGGCGCAACTTTAATCTGTTTATTAACTAATACAAAATCCAGAGAAATCGGAAAACTAATTGATGATAGCTATCGAATTAATTTTAAAAAATTGGTTCCCAAACTAGAACCAGCATTTGTTAATTGGCTAGAAAAAATTCTGGAACCAAATTTAAAAGATCGCTTCCCCAATGCTGATATTGCTCTCCAAACGCTGAAGTATATTGAGAATGCAGGAGATATGAAAACTCAAACAATGCAATTTGGCAGGAAAAAAATTAGAAACATATTTACTGGGGTAGCAACAATTAGTTTATGCCTAATCGCATTTTCTAGTACCATAGCAGCACTAACAACCTGGGGTGAAAATAAATGGTTAAATTCTCGGATAGAGCAAGAAATATCTCGTTCTAATGCAAGAAAGCAGCATTTGCAGCAAGTTTTATTGCAAACAGGTCAGTGTCCTCGGTGTGAGTTAAACAATGTTAATTTAGCTTATGCAAACTTGAAAGATGTCAATCTCAAAGATGCTAGTCTAGAAGGTGCCGATCTCAATAATGCTAACCTCGAAGATGCCGACCTATGGAAAGCAAGTTTGGGAGGTATTAATCTGTCATCTGCTAACTTATCAAATGCGGACTTAAGAGGTGCTAAACTCAGATACGCAAATTTACAGTCTGCTAACCTCTGGAGTGCTAATCTGGGATATGCTAATCTGTGGAATGTGAACTTGACTCAAGCAAATCTTCGAGATACTAATTTGTGGGGAGCTAACCTTGGTTATGCCAAGCTAGAAAATGCTAACCTGAAAAATGCTAATCTCTTGGGAGCAAATTTATTTAGTGCTGAGTTAGAGAATGCCGATCTCGAAAATGCTAATTTGAAGAATGCTAAGTTAGATGGCGTTAACCTCAAGGGTGCTAAGTTAAAACAGGCTAATCTTAAAGATGCTGTACTCGCAGGATACAAAGGTCATGGTTATCGCAGTGTGAATTTAGAAAATGCCGATCTCGAAAGTGCTAATCTCGAAGGTAGTAATCTCGAAAATGCTAATCTACTGGGTGCTTATTTGAAGAATGCTAATCTTAGGGAAGCTTCTCTGGAAGGTGCGGACTTACGGGGTGCGAATCTTACAAATGCTAATCTCAGCAAAGCTTATTTACGAGGTGCTAATCTTCGTGGGGTCAACCTTAGCGGTGCTAAACTGGACACTGCAAATATTCGAGATACTGACCTCAAAGGTGCAATCATGCCAGATGGTAGTATCCATCCTTAAAAGGAGTCAGAAGTCAGGAGTCAGTCCTCAGGAGGGAAGAAATTTATAAATATTTGGTAATGGTGAAGATGGAGAATATTTTTATACCGAATAAAACAGATTTGATATGACTCCTGAGGACTCCATCGTTATATTTATAAATATTCAACCGGACATGATATTACTCACTTCTACAACTTTCAATAAATTTAATCAAATGTTCGTGAAATACTTCCGTTTCTTTCATATAACAAGCATGACCAGCATCAGTTAGAATAACTTTTTGAGAATTTGGCATTAGTTTTACTAACAGATCTGCTTGTACTACAGGTACGATACGATCGTTACTTCCCCAAATAGCTAATGTGGGTAATTTAATTCCTTCTAATTGATTCTGAAAACGTTGAATTCCCACGGTCGCAATTGCTACAAAACCTGCTAATTTATCTCTATGATTAATGACAAAAGGTAAGCTATAACTTCCACTCATAGAAGGAGATACTAAAACTGGAAAATTTAATTTTAAAATATTTAATAATTCTAGTAAAAAACTTAAGCTAGAAACAGATGTTCTTTTAGAACGACCATACCCGGGAATATCTACAGCAACTGCTCGATAACCTGTCATGGCTAAAAGTTCAAGAGTCCCAATTTCTTGCCATGTCTGAGCGCTAAAACTTGCCCCATGTAACAAAAGTACACTAACCGAATTTGTTGGGCCTGTTTCAAGATAATGAATCCGAGCGTTTTCCAGATTTATATATTGAGAATTAATATTGGTATTCATAGTTTGATTGATGATAATTTCATTATCTTACAGTAGTTTGTAACTTGATTAGGTACAAAGTTGTATCTGGAGTTTGAGGGAACGAAGATTAAGATGAAGATTTACTATATTAATTGGTATCAATACTTTCAAAAATTAATAATTAACAATTAATAATTAATAATTACCTCCCCTGAAAATAAGAGGATTAGCGAAAATTATTTTTATTTATTTATTCTGTGAATAATACCAATTCCCAAAAATAATTTTATACTTCATTAAAACTTCAGTTATTAAGTAATAATAATGTATTAAGGTAAGCATTCAGCTATCAGCAGTCAGCTTCCCTACGGGATGCTACGCAAACAGCAATTAGTAATGAATAATTACTTCTAAGGTTCTGTCCTGGGACGCATGGCAGTAACTTTTTATGATTTTTCAATTTCAAAGGTTGCTTTTACGCGGACCCAAAATTAATAGCTGATAGCTAATAGCTATTAGCATTTCCTATGGAATGCTCCGCAAACAGCATTTCCTACGGAATGCTTCGCAAACAGCTTTTGAACGTAATAACTTACTAAGGTTAGCTGAAGACATTTTTTTTATAAGTTTTAATTCTCCTTGGAGACTAATTTCTTTTTTGAGCTGATAATGAGCTAATAACTCATAGCTGATAGCTGATAGCTGACGGCTGAATGCTTACATATTAAGTAATAAGAATTGTTCAGGAATGTTTGTAACAATTATCGGTATTAAATCAAAATATCTTATTTCTTTGAACCCTACTGCCTACTTCTTATACCAATTTGATAAATGTTTGTTACAAATGGTAGGGACGTTGCATGCAACGTCCGTAAGAAAGAAGGAAGAGGGAAGAAGGAAGAAGGAGTAAATATTGAAAAAAATGGAAAAACGATAGAGATAACTATCTAAAATGAACTGGAGCAGCTATTTTTAAGCATATCCGATCAATATCTACCTTTTTGTAACATTCTTTTTTTAAATTGGTATTACTCTCAAGGAGATGTAGCAATAATGGGTGAGATTTGGTATAAGAGATTTTAACTCTTAATTATTCGGTCAAAATATGACAAATTTCTGTGGATAATTTCTGATAATTATCATCAGTAAAAACAGGAACTGAGTTAGTAGTACTAATTGGTTGAGTTAACTCTATCCAGGAACGACAACCTCCATATTCGCGACGATAAAAAATCTCATAGTTATGGGAAAGTTTATAAGTTCTTAAAAGTAAAATATAAAGTGGTTGTTGAGGTTTCCATTTTAGGCGATCGCTGACAAATTTTTTATTCCAAATATGATAGACAAACAACTTATTTAAGATAGATTCATCACTCACTGGCAAAATATGAGTAATCTCAGCAAAACTACTAATTTTAATTTTCTCAGGATGCCAACCTGAATCTACAACTTGCACCTGAGTTACATATTCTGGCTTAAGTAAATCTGGCTGTTGATGTTCAAAGGTTGGATAGAGTAAAACCTGTTTATACGCAACCGTAAAATTACCCTTCTGTTCCCGAATACCACCCTTTCTTAACAACATAATTGTGTTACCTTTTTCTAAAGCATTAATAGCAATATTCCACTCCTTAAGAGCAGCAATAATAGTTTCCATAGTATCTATTTCTAGTAATTGATAGTGATATACAATCTAGTTAATTATTGATTATAAAACTAACTATCCTATTTGTTCTTTGCTCCTAGAATTATGTCAGATAGAGACTTTGCAGAAATACTCTATCAGTCCAAATAAACCTTTCTTCTTTAATAAAAGATTAGACTTCTTAACCAAGTTGACTTGGGGATATTAACGACGAAAAAGCAAGAGACTTGTTCCAGAAGTTAACTAGCTGTCAGCTAACAAATTGGATTGCTCTCCGTTTCAGCGTAAATCTAAGCTGAATTGCTGCTTGCAGAGCATTCCGGACTGAAACGCTTTTTAAAATTAAATCTTTTTTCCTTCCTTCCTTTTTCTGATACTCCTTATTTTTTCCGATCGGTGATGGTGTTCGGTGAAAACTACGGCAAAGTCCAATAAATATGAAGAATAACTTTTTTTGTATAACTTGAATAAATTAACCGGAAATTGCGAAAAATATTAGAAGAATGATCAGAGGATATTTCTCAATTATCTAGGCGATCTACTGAAAAAAATCTTTTTCCTTATTTTAAAGTGGGGTGAAGAGACAAGAATTAAAGAATAGGAATGTATCTACAAGTTTTATACACCACTTTAAAAAATATGCTCTAAATATTCAGTAAGTAAATTTAAAACTCCAGATATATTTAGGGAATTTGTAAACGTCCAAAAATACTTATGGAGTAAGTCTTGTTCTTATGAAAAAGCATCGGCACAAAAAGGATAGATATAACTAATTACCTTGACCAACAAATTCATATTGCAACTTATGAATACTGAAGCTAAATGTTAATTGTATTTGATATTCTGCGCTTCAAGATATTCTCAACGAATCAAGTTTATTGTAGGCTTAATTCTTGAGAATAGAGTGAATAAGTTTGTGTAGTATATCATTATAATTAATGATGAAAGTTTGAGTTTTTATCATGTAATACTCTTGGCACAAATTATTTTTTGCCACAATATGAAGTGCGGAATGTAACCTGTATAAATACCGAAAAAAATAAGATGATTCAACGTCTACTTGACTAACCTAATATGTAAATAAAATAGGTCAGCTTAACCAAGAGAAGCAAATAGTATTTGCTTGAAATTAATTTTCAACTTGTAGATACTCAAACAAAACTAGGGCATCAAACATCTACTCTACAAACATCATACATTAGGCTTAATCAATAACGAAGAATACATATAAATACATTTGTCTTATTTTATTTAAGGCACAGAGTTTTGATGTCTAAATTATTGCGTGAATATACTGTGATGAATGTCATATTCGATATTTGTTGCCTAATTTATAGTTGGATCAATATGACTGTTTAAATCCACAAAATCAATATTAGTTAATTAAAATCAATAAAAAATATGTCAGAAATTACTCCTAATCCAATTATTCCAGATTTCGGCGACGAGGAACCTATTATTAATCAACCACCAAGCGATCCTGCTGAAATTGGTGATGATGTAACAGCTATAATTGACTCTCCTAACAATAGCAACGAATCGTTGTTTGGTGGAAATGATAGGGATTTGATCCTAGGTCTTGATAGAGATGATTTGATTGAAAGTGGAGATGGCCAAGACACTATATTTGCTGGAAAAGATAGCGATACTGTCTATGCAGGAGGAGATGATGATTGGGTTAGTGGAGATCAAGGAGATGATGAACTTCACGGTAACCGACAGTCTGATACTATATTTGGCGGTGAAGGTAGTGATACGGCCTACGGAGGAAAAGATAATGATTGGGTAGATGGTGGAGAGGGCAATGATGAACTTCATGGTAACCGAGGGTCTGATACGGTTAGAGGTGGTGAGGGAAATGATACTGTATATGGAGGTAGAGATAATGACTTGGTCAGAGGTGAGGAAGGAGACGACCAAGTTTTTGGAGGTCAAGGGTCTGATAATGTCAGAGGTGGTGCTGGAAATGATAGTGTCTACGGTGGTGAAGATGATGACTTAGTTGCTGGAGAAGAAGGAAACGATCTAGTTTCGGGAAACCGCGGTAATGATACTGTGCTTGGTGGAGCAGGTGATGATATGGTTTTTGGAGGTAAAGGGGACGATCTCATTGAGGGTGGTGCAGGTAACGACCTCCTAGAAGGTGGTCAAGGAGCAGATATTTTCCATTTTGAGTTTTTTGAGTCAGAGACATTTATTCCAGATGGTACTCAGATGTTTGGTTTAGATACTCTCAACAATTTTGTTCCTGGAGATTCTGGAGTAGACACTCTCACTGACTTTACTTCAGGAGAAGACAAGATACAGCTTGATGCTAATAGCTTCGACGAGTTAATTGGGCCTGATGGTACTTTCAACCCTAACGAATTTACTACTCTTGATGAATTCGATCAAAATCAAGATGCTAATCTAGTCTACGACTCAGACCAAGGTTTGATGTACTATATTGATGAAAACAATAATGCTATACAATTCCTGCAATTAGACAGTAATCTAGATATTACTGGTGATGATTTTGAAACTATCTAATTATGTGATGTCTGGTGGAAGAGTTGATACTATTAGTCAGGAGTTAAAAGTTAAAAATTCATCACAATGCACTACCATCAAAATATCAGCAGCGAATCCTCAAAAGTATTGAAGTTAGCGGAAGAAAAGGCTTCAAGGGGATTGTTATATCAAAAGCAGGGAAAACTAGAAGCAGCTATATCGTTATACCAGGAAGCATTAACTTTAGTACCACATCTCCACTATATTCAGTATAACTTGGGAATAGCTTTTCAGCATCAGGGAAATCTATCCGCAGCTTATGTTCATTATCAACAAGCGATCGCTCATCATCCACAGCATATTCAAGCTTACTATAATATTGGCATTGTTTTACAACAACAAGGTTTACTAGAACGAGCTATTTCTAGTTATCAAAAAGTTATTAATTTATCCCAAGGTAAGGCAGAAAATATTTTAATTCAAGTTCAAGCTTATAGTAACTGGGGTGGTATTTTAGTTAAGGAAGGTAGAGCTTCAGAAGCAATCGAAATATTTCAACAAGCTATTAGTTTAAAACCAGATGATGCTTCTCTCTACAATAATCAAGGTCAAGCATTTTTAGCTTTTGGGAAAGTAGAAAAAGCTATTACTAATTATCGTCAAGCACTGGCACTTAACCCTCAATTAATAGTAGCTCGTCATAATCTCGGAAAAGTTTATCAACAACAAGGTTTACACTCAGAAGCTATTGCTTATTTTCAGGAAATAATCAAGCAGTATCCAGAAAATCTTTCTGCTCATAGTAACTGTGCTTTTTCTTTCTTGGAGTTAGGAAAGTTGGCAGCAGCAATACCCCACTTACAAAAGGTGATTAATCATAATTCTTTTGTGGAAAGTTATTGTGAAAAAGCAGATTTGTTAACAGGGTTAGACGAATTAGAGAAAGCAAAAATAGCTTGTGCTAAATTCCTTGTAAAACTAGAAGAAGGAAGGAGGAAGAAGGAAGAAGGAAGAAGTCAAAAAGAAGAAGGAAGAAGGAAGAAGGAAGAAGGAAGAAGTCAAAAGTGGATGGGGACTCAAACTCCAACCATTCAACACTCTGTAGATGGCGAGATATTAAACCCAGAAGAAGTTAACAGTCAATATTTAGAAGTCAAAAGGAAGAAGGAAGAAGGAAGAAGTCAAAAATGGATGGAGAATCAAACTCCAACCAGTCAAAACCCTGTAGAAGGGGGGATATTAAACTCAAAAGAAATAGATAAATTATATTTAGCAGAAGTTAGAAAAAATTTAATTTTAACTTACTCAAGTTTGGGAAATGTATTATTTGAATATGGCGAATATTCACAGGCGGAGAATTATTATCAAAAAGCATTAAAGCTTCAGCCATTAAATGTTGATTTACATCTCAAATTAGGCAATAGTTTAGCCAAACAAAAACGCTTCAATACGGCTATTATTGTTTACCATTTAGGGTTGGCAGTTGAATCTGTTGAAGAAGGAAGAAGGAAGAAGGAAGAAGGAAGAAGTAAGAAGTGGATGGGGACTCAAACCCCAACCAATGATCAACACCTTGTAGATGGCGGGGTATTAAACCCAAAATCAAAAGATAATTCTGCCATTTCTCAAGCATTAGAAAAAGTTTTAGTAAAACGCAATAACTTTGAAGAAGGAAGAAGGAAGAAGGAAGAGGGAAGAAGGAAGAAAGAGGAAGGAGGAAGGAAAAAGTCGATGGGGACTCAAATCCTAACTAATTGTCAACATCCTGTAGATGACAGGGTATTAAACCTAAAAGAAGAAGGAAGAGGGAAGAAGGAAGAAGGAAGAAGGAAGAAGGAAGAAGGAAGGAGGAAGAAGGAAGAAGGAGAAAGGAAAAAGTCGATGGGGACTCAAATCCTAACCAATTGTCAACATCCTGTAGATGACAGGGTATTAAACCTAAAAGAAGAAGGAAGAAGGAAGAAGGAAGAGGGAAGAAGGAAGAAGGAAGAAGGAGAAAGGAAAAAGTCGATGGGGACTCAAATCCTAACTAATTGTCAACATCCTGTAGATGACAGGGTATTAAACCTAAAAGAAGAAGGAAGAAGGAAGAAGGAAGAGGGAAGAAGGAAGAAAGAGGAAGGAGGAAGGAGGAAGAAGGAAGAAGGAGAAAGGAAAAAGTCGATGGGGACTCAAATCCTAACCAATTGTCAACATCCTGTAGATGACAGGGTATTAAACCTAAAAGAAGAAGAAGGAAGAAGGAAGAAATCAGAAGTTAAAAGTCAAAAGTCAAAAGGAATAAGTCAGAAGTGGATGGGGACTCAAATTTCAAATAATCAAGTTAAATGTCAAGGGTTAAACTGCCAACCTTGTCTCAAACGAATATTTAAACAACTTCAACCAATTCATTTAGGAAATGGTATTTATAGTCTTTCTAGGGAAAAAACACAAACAATAAATATTGACTTTCCAGAAACACCAAAGTTCGTCAAAGAAGTAGTAAATGGCAAAGCATGGATAGTTCCTCAAAAAAATAATTGGATGATTTGTAATGCTATTGCCATTATTAATCAAGAAAATCAATTATTAGCTGAAGTTTCCCGTGAATACCCAGGACAGTTGCCGGGATGTGACAAATACGATATCAATAACCATCGGTTTTTTACTACGGAAGAATTACCACCTTTAGAGCAAATAAACGGTACAGTAGCAGTTTTATCTGGGTTGTCAGGAAACGTTTATTTTCATTGGATGGTAGACATATTGCCCCGGATCGAAATATTACGACACAATGGCATAAATTTTGAGCAAATAGACTGGTTTTTAATTAATAGTATTAAACAACCATTTCAACAGGAAACTCTCCGGATTTTAGGAATTCCAGAAGATAAAATTATAGAAAGCGATCGCCATCCCTATATTCAAGCTAAAAAATTAATAGTTCCATCCTTTTCAGGCTATTTAGCTTGGGTAGAAAGATGGGTATTAGAATTTCACCGTCAAGTATTTTTAAACCGATCGCTCTCTACTGTATTTAAATATGGGTTTAAACAGAAAGAAAATCAGCATAATCAAGTAGTTTATTATCCTGAAAGGATTTATATCAGTCGGAATAAAGCTAAATATAGAAGAGTTATTAATGAAGAAAAAGTAATTGATCTATTAAGTCAATACGGCTTTATAAGCATCGAACTAGAAACTCTTTCTGTTGTAGAGCAAGCATCATTATTTGCCAATGCCAAGATAATAGTTTCTCCTCATGGTAGTGGACTGACAAACATTATGTTTTGTACTCCAGAAACTACTGTCATTGAGTTAGTTTCTCCTAACTATATTAAGCATTATTACTGGGCGATCGCTCAACAATTAGGATTGAAGTATTACTACTTGGTAGGAGAAGAATTTTCCTATTACCCAATCCGCCAAATCATGTATCCTAATTCCCTTATTGAAGATATTATAATTAACCTTAGTAAACTAGAAAAAATGCTATCGCAAGCAAGTATAATAAAAGTAAATTCCCATCCCACAGTAAAATTTCTGAACGAGGAACAAACTTCTCAGGAAAAAATTCTTTTTGAGAAGAATCTTTCTAATTCCGAAGTTGATGTATTTACCTTTTCCCAAAAACATGTAAGTCGAACTGCAGTAAGTAATCAAATGGCACCTAAAGTTAATCCAACAGAAGCGGCCACTCACTTCCATGAAAAAGCTCTATTCTATTTAGATAGAAAGAAATTAGACGAAGCTAAAGCAGCTTGTGAACAAGCTCTAAAAAATCAACCAGATTTTGCCGAAGCCTACAAAACAATGGGCATTATTATGCAAAAAGAAGGTCAAATAGAAGCAGCTTTTGAGTGGTATTCACGGGCTATTAATATTCAACCAAATTTTGCCGAAGCCTATGTTAATATTGGCACTTTATATGCTCGTAAACAGCAGTGGCAAGAAGCAATTGAGTATTATCAAAAAGCAATTAATATTCAACCAGATTTAGCCCCAGCCTACCGCAACATAGCCAAAGCATATCAGAAAATTGGCAAAGTAGTAGAAGCAGCAATTTTTCAATATCAAGCCTACTGTCTAGAACCCACAAAACTCAAAGAACAAGAATGTATAAACTTAGGCAATACTCTCTTAAAATATCAGAAATTAACAGAAGCTATATCTTGTTATCGTAGCGCCATAAAATTAAATCCTAATTCAGCAGTAGCTTATCAAAATATCGCAGAAGCATTATCCCAAACTGGCGATTTTGAAGAATCGAATACTTGTTATCGCAAGGCGATTAAATTAGGAATAACTAACCTCTCAAATGTCAATGGTAACTTAGACCAAAAAAACTCTAATTTATCTACCAAAAAGACAACACATCATCAAATAAATTCAACAATAATTAACCAGGAAAAAGAAGGAAGAAGGAAGAAGGAAGAGGGAAGAAGGGAAAGGTGGATAGGGACTAAAACCTCAAACAATTGTCAACACCCTGCTGCTGTAGACGGCGGGGTATTAAACCCAAAATCAAAAGATAATATTTCTGTAGAGCGAGATAATGCAGAAGCTTATAAAAGATTAGGAAAAATGCTGCAAAATCAAGGTAAGGCAGCAGAAGCTTGGCAGTTCTATACAAAAGCGATATCTATTGCACCAAAAGATCCAGAAATTTATAGAGATTTAGGTAGTTTATACGGACAACAACAACAATGGCAAGAAGCAATTCAATGTTATCAAAGAGCAATTGAAATTTGCCCAAATATGGCAGATACTAATCGTTATTTGGCAACAGCATTAACTCATGTTGGTCAGCACGCAGAAGCCTCTAAATTTTGGGAAAAAGCTTATGTAATTGAAGAAGGAAGAAGCCAGAAGGAAGAAGGAAGAAGGAAAATGGGGATGGGGACTCAAACCCCAACCAATTTTCAACACCCTGTAGATGGCGAGGTATTAAATCTAAAAGAAAAAGATAATAGCGATATAAATCATCATATCTATAGTTTTCAATCTGATATTACACATAAAATTGATGGAGAAATAGATGATGCTCTGGTCAGTAGTTCCGATATTCAGTTGGTAGGAAATACTGGTACTTTTCAATCACCATTAAAATATTTTGAGCAATTTTTCAAGCAGTTATTTGCTCAAGTAGCTTCTGTTTTTAATTTCAAGAATCAATCATCGAAAAAAGATTTACAACCATCTGAAAATATTCCCAGACTTCAGAATACAAATAGTTCTTTTCCTTTCAAACCAGAAATAGATTTTAATATCAAAGATACAACAGAAAGTGGTGGTGAAAACTTATTATTTCCTGTGGAAGTAAATTTAATCAATACTGATGGAAATGAGCAACAAAAAGTATCGATCAAAGATGTAAATAAGAAATTAGAAAGAATAGAAGAAATGTTACCAGAAATAGAGAGCAGCAATAAAATAGATACACAAATAAACGCTCAATATGTTGATGTCACAAAATCAGCAATCGTACTACCCGATATTTACATTCAAAAGGCCATAACATACAATCAAAAAGGATTATATGAAAAAGCGATCGCTGAATGTAAACAAGCTATAGCAGTACAACCAAATATCGCAATGGTGTACAAAATATTGGGTAATGCTCAACAAAAAATAGGCAGTGCGAGTCAACTCCAGGAAGCAAAACAAAATTATCTCAAAGCTATATCCCTCGACAGTCAAGACCCTGCAATTCATGTAAACCTGGGTAGTTTGTATGCACAAGAGAAATTGTGGGAAAAAGCAATACCCTGTTATCAGCAAGCGATCGCCATCAAACCAGACTTTGCTGGAGCATACCGCAACTTAGCCAAAGCATGGACTCAAGTAGGGAAACAAGCAGAAGCAGCAGACTGTTGGTATGAAGCATACACTCTCGACCAGGCAAACATCACTCCCGAACAACATTTAAGTCTCGGTAATACCCTCTGTCGTCAAGGTCAATTAACTAAAGCCATATTCTGTTATCAGAGGGCGATAAAATTAAACCCAAATTATGCTGCTGCTTATCAAAATTTAGCTACAACTTTGAAGCGTCAAGGCAAGGTAAATGAAGCTGCTATTTATGCTCAAAAAGCTCGGGAAATTAGTAATATTTCACTGAAAAAACAGGTAGAAATGAACGGTAAGAAACCTCAATATATTAATCCTGAAGATGTTTTGCAGTCATATTCAAATTCAATTGAAGAAGGAAGAAGGAAGGAGGAAGAAGGAAGAAGCGGTGCGACCCCGCGACGACGCCAGTCGCAAGGGAATGCGCACCAAGAGAGGAAGAAGGAAGAAGGAAGAAGGAAGGAGGAAGAAGGAAGAAGGAAGAAGTGGATGGGGACTCAAACCCCAACCAATTTTCAACACCCTGTAGATGGGGGGGTATTAAACCCAAAACCAAAAGATAAAAAAGAGAAGGAGAAGTTGTGGCAAATTAATCAAGCAGATTTAATTAAAAGAGCAGAAGCAGATTTTGTCAATAGTAAATTCTATGACGCCATATCTACTTGCGAGGAGGCAATTTCCATAAAACCCCATGCAGTAGCTTATCAAATAATGGGTAAATCTTGGGTAGAAATAAATAAACCAGACGAAGCGATCGCCGCTTATCAAAAAGCAATTGAAATTCAACCAGAATTTGCCGAAATTTATGTCAGTCTAGGAGAATTATACTTTCAACATCAACAACAGAAAGAAGCGATCGTTGCCTACAAAAAAGCTATCAAATTTGCACCAGACTTAAAAGAAAGTTATCGAGGTTTAGTTGAAGTCTTGCTAGACCAAGGAAAAGTTGATGAAGCAGAAGAACTATCTTACAATGCACTTATCCAACATCCCAGTTGGGCAACTGCTCAAGAGTTTTGTACTTTAGGTAGGGGTTTAATAGCAGAAAATAAAACAGAGCAAGGGGTCGCTTGCTTTTATCAAGCAATTGAATTAGACCCTAAATTATGGGAAGCTCACTATAGTTTAGGCAAAGCTTTAGCAGAAAAAGGAGAATGGTTAGAGGTCATCAATTGTTATCAACAAGTCATTCAATTAGAAGCGAATGAAACTGAAGAAAATTATTCTGAAAATAAGATAAATATAGATATAGGAGAAATTTACCATCTTTTAGGAGATGCTTTACAAGAAATAGGTAAACTTGATGAGTCTGTGGCAGCTTATCAACGGGCAATTGAATTAACAGGAAATTAAAAAGCCTTCAGCAGTTCAGCGGTCAGCTCTCAGCTCTCATAAGAGGGTTTAAATAAATATAGACTTTAAAGCCAATTTTGGTAGTAAGTATAAATTCTGGCTCAATTAGTAAATTTTTGATATAAAAATAAAAGCAATAGCTGTTTGCATAGCATCCCGTAGGGAAGCGCTGATAGCTGACGGCTGTTTGCTTACATTTTGAATAATATTCGAGGAATAATTATGGAAATTCCCATCATTTATTTACCGCCAAGATTAGAATTAAAAATCGACTTAACAGACGAACAATTCTGGCAACTCTGTCAGGAAAATGACGACCTCAGATTTGAAAGGAGTGCCACAGGAGAACTAATTATTATGTCGCCCACTGGTAGCATTACAGGAGAACGAAATTCAGAACTAAATTTTCAACTAAGAGCTTGGAATCGCCAAAAAAATTTAGGCAAAGTTTTTGATTCTAACAGTGGTTTTAAATTGCCGAATGGTGCAGAAAGGTCTCCCGATTCTTCTTGGATAAGTAATCAACGTTGGGATACTTTAACATTAGAAGAACAAGATAAATTTGCACCATTATGCCCTGATTTTGTAGTAGAACTAATGTCTCCTAGTGATACTTTAGAAAAAACCAGAGCTAAGATGAGAGAATATATGGAAAATGGAGCAAAATTAGGGTGGTTAATTAATCGAAAAAAACGACAATTAGAGATTTATCGACCACAGCAAGATGTAGAAATATTAGAAAATCCTCAAACAGTATCAGGAGAAAATGTTTTACCAGGATTTATTCTAGATTTAACATTGATTTGGTAATAGATAAAATTTGAATAATATTCGAGGAATAATTATGGAAACTCCCATCATTTATTTACCGCCAAGATTAGAATTAAAAATCGACTTAACAGACGAACAATTCTGGCAACTTTGTCAGGAAAATGACGACCTCAGATTTGAAAGGAGTGCCACAGGAGAACTAATTATTATGTCACCTACCGGAGGAAATACAAGCAAACGTAATGTAAAAATAACTACCCAATTAGATATTTGGAATTCTCAAAATAATCTAGGAGAAGTGTTTGACTCAAATACAGGTTTTACCCTACCAAATGGCTCAGATAGATCTCCTGATTCTTCTTGGGTAAGTCGTCAACGTTGGGATAATTTAACACTAGAAGAACAAGATAAATTTCCACCATTATGCCCAGACTTTGTAGTAGAACTAATGTCTCCTAGTGATAATTTAGAAAAAACCAGAGCTAAGATGAGAGAGTATATAGAAAATGGGGCAAAATTAGGCTGGTTAATTAATCGAAAAAAACGACAATTAGAGATTTATCGACCACAGCAAGATGTAGAAATATTAGAAAATCCTCAAACAGTATCAGGAGAAAATGTTTTACCAGGATTTATTCTAGATTTAACATTGATTTGGTAATAGTTGAAGAAGGAAGAAGGAAGAAGGAAGAAGGAAGAAGGAAAAAGTGGATTGGGACTCAAACTCAAACCAATTTTCAACACCGTTCCTTCCGTGGTTCCTGACTCCTAAAAAAAATATAACCCTTTTCAAATCCCTGGAATTTATAGGGGTTTTTTTCTATGTCGTCCGCTCCCTTTTCCCTTCTTAAAAAATACAATCCTTTTCAACTCTCCTCAATTTATTTGATTATTCCATTTCCTGATTAATCAATTATTTCCGGATTTTGTTGTGAAATTAGTGTATTAATAGTGATAGTCAATAATAGACTAAAAATCAGCACAAAATTAGTCTAGTTAATTAATCGCCCAAAGTGACGATTAGGGATTTATTGGAGTAGGGTGTAGAAATATTAAAAAATCCCCAGACACTATACAAAAAAAATATTTTACCAGGATTTGTTCTGGATTTAATAGTAATTGGTTAAGAGATAACTTTTTGAAAATATAGGGTGCGTGAGGCGGAGATAACCTTCGCAATTAACTATTGAACTTACCGAATAATTAAGGTTTAAAGCCTCTGCTTTAAAGGAGAAACAAGCGGTCGAGAGATGGTGAGGTCTCCTCGCCATATCCAATCGACCAAGAGAGAAAAAATTTTCATTATTAGTCAATCCTATCCGTTTTCAAGGAGAGGTAATAATTAATAATTAATAATTAATAATTAATTATTAATTGTTGAATATCCACCTTAACCCACCAATAACAAATATTTAAGACCGCAGATAGATATGATACCAAAAACTCCCACAAATTTTTCGCCACCTACACAACAGCAAAGAATCAATTTTAAGCAGGCAAAAAACTTTTTCAGCTTAGGAAAAGTTTTAGCAAAAAAGGGTGAATGGTTTGAGGCGATCGCCGCTTATCGTAAGGCAATTGAATTAGCTCCTGACTGGAAAGAAGCAAGAAAGTCTTTGGCAGATTTAGAAAATCAACTTCAGGAAAAAACAACTAATACTCAACAGCAAATAGAACCTAGTAAAAAGTTGACAATATCTGATTATCCGTTAGATAAAATATTAGCGAAACAAGAGGAGCAAGAGTCAGAGAACACTACTGCTACTAATGCAGTTATAGTCAACTCCAATTTGGCAGATGATTATCACACTAATGGCGATAATTTAGTAGAAAAAGGAGAGAAAGAAGAGGCAATTAACGCTTATATCAAAGCAATTGAAATTAATCCTGAATCGTGGGAAGTACATCATAAATTAGGTAATTTATTGCAAGAAAAGGGAGAATTAGAAGCAGCAGTTACTACTTATCATAAATCCATAGAATTAAAGCCTGATTTTTGTTGGTCTCATAATAATTTGGCAGATGTTTTAGTTAAGTTAGAGAAGTGGGATGAAGCGATTGTTTCTTATCAAAAAGCAATTGAGTTAGAACCAAATTTTCCTTGGTCACATTATAACTTAGCAGAGCTTTGTTTATTTTTAGAAAAATGGGATGAGGCAGTGAATGCTTATCGTCAATTTATGCAAATTCAACCTGATTTTTCCCCTAAAGTAGAAGAAAAATTAAATCAGGCATTGCATCAACAAGTCAAAGAGAGGTTAGAGCAAGCATTGAGTTATTATCGACAGGCGATCGAGAACGATCCAATGGATGTTGAAAGTTATCAAAAAGCATTAGAAATTAAGCCTGATGATGCTGAATTGTATTTTGGATTGGGTAATGCTTGGATTGCGAAAGGTGAAGAAGAGAAGGCGATTGTTGCTTTTCAAAAGGCAATTGAGAACAATCCCCAGTTTTCCAAGTATCATCAAAACTTAGGGCAGACATTGGAAAAAATGGGGCGGATACATGAGGCGATCGCTGCTTTTCGGAATGCAGTAGAATTAGATCCTCATGGGGTTTTATCTTTAATTAATTTGGGGAAACTGTTACGGAGTCAGGAACAATCTGAGGAGGCGGTGGGTTACTTGTGGCGGGCGGTTAAGTTGCATCCAGAACCTACTATGCTTTGGCAGCAGTTTGGAGATCTTTTATTGCAGTTTCGAGAGAGAGAGGAGGCAGAGGAAGTATATCAAAAAGCTATAGATATCCATCCTTCTTTTAAGAGAAAAAAAGAACCAAAAATCAATGACAACTATGACAAATATACTTCTCCAAGAGTTGGAGTTTGCGTACATATTTTTTACAGCCATATGTGGGAAAGAATTAGAAAATATCTTGAAAACATAACTGTCCCTTATGACCTTTTTATTACCTGTCCTTTAGAAAAAAAATCAGAGGTCTCAGCTCTGGTAAATAAAAATCATCAAAATGCTCAAATAAAGGGCGTAGAAAATATAGGAATGGATGTGGCTCCATTTATCAAATGCATCAAGGCGTTTGAGTTGTGGCACTATGATGTGGTTTTAAAACTGCATACAAAAAATGATAAATCGTTTATTAGAAAAGAACAGGGAAATATCCTTTTCCAAGGAACGCTAGGATCGCAAGCTCTGGTCAATCATATTTTGAATAATTTTGCGATAGATGATGAACTGGGTATGGTTGGCCCTGATTATCTTTATCGTTCGGCGCAATACTTGATGTATGGCAATAGGTGTTTTGTAGACAACTTTAAAGAAGTTCTTAATCTTGAAAGCTATCAAGGTGACTGGGGATTCTTTAGTGGTACTATGTTCTGGATTCGAGGGTCACTTTTACGAAACCTAGCAGATGCTTCCCATTGGATTCTGAAATTGTTCGTTACATCTGAAACATCAATTACAGGAGGAGATGGTACATCAGCGCATGCATTTGAACGACTTTTTGGGTTATTGCCCACTGCTAGTGGAATGAAAACGGGTCTCACTTATCGCCGTGACTCTAGTGCTACTGAATTTGTTTTGCGAGTACCTGAAACTGAAAATCTCTTGAAAAAGCCATTGCGCTATGCCTGTACAACGGACCATCTTCTGCGATCTGCCAATGCAAAAGACTGGGCAAAAATAGTTTCAACATCAGATTTTTTTGACGAAAAATATTATCTCGAAAATCTGAAAGAAAAATACATGGTTGAGATCGCAACAAGAAGCCCAGCAACTCACTTTATTTTATATGGCGATCCCGAAGGTTACGATCCCAGTGACAAGTTTTCGACTGCATATTATCATTTACGGTATAAAGATATACGCGAACGCAAACTACCTGCCTTGGTTCACTACATACAACACGGGATGAAAGAGGGGCGTACAACCTTACCCTCAAACGAAAACTGGCTTGAATTGGCGGAGCGAGAAAACTTATTTTCTGAAACTTGGTGTCAACAGACCTATTCCGATCTCGATTTAAACGACTCAACACTAAAAAACACATACATGATTAATGATGACTGGCGGAGTCGTGCCACTAGTCAAAGTTTTGATCCAAAATTGTTACCTATAGTAAACAATAAATGCAAAGACATTCAAAAATACCCGCTTATAGTATATTTGTCTGAATACGCTTTGTCAGAGTATGCCCTCTATGATGCTGTTAGTCGGTCTTTCAGTAACAAAGACTTTTATATTATTCCTAAAATTGTGGAGCAATTGCACCAGAATTTTGGTGAAACCCGTGCCTCACTTGAGGCATTAGGAACCAGCTTGATTCTACAAAAAAAATGGGACGAAGCACGCTTGGTTTGGACCAGGGTATGGGATCATTTTCTCAACAGTAGTTTTGTGGAAAGATATAAATCTTCTGTCATCCAATACGACATAACTAATGCAAACATCAAAAGTAACTTTAGAGATGTTGATAGTTCACGGGTGTACAGCCATGATTCACAGAATTACCGAGTGTGTATATACACATCATTATATGGAGAACGTGATGACCTGCTTCCAATAATGTCTACGGCTAAAGGTGTTGACTATATCTGCTTTACAGACAGACCTCGCAAATCACAAGGATGGCAACTTCGAGTCATCGATCCAGGCTTGGCTGATAGCAACTTAAATGCAAAAATCTTTAAGATACTTCCTCATATTTATCTCCAGGAATATGACTATTCCCTCTTTGTGGATGCCAATACACTTTTCTTGGGAAGAATCAATGATTTACTCAAAAAATGTTTATCTGGATCTGATTTTGTGATGTGGAGGCATCCTGTACGAAATGATGTTTACTTAGAAGTAGCAACAATTATGGCTCATCGCAGACATGAACCTGACGGATTAATAGAGCAGATAGAAGCATACGCAAATTCTGGCTTTCCGAGAAAATCAGGTATGGCAGAAGGTTCTTTCATTTGGCGCAAACACAATAATCAGGTGATTGCTTCTTTTATGGATGAATGGTGGCAGCATATCCAGAATTATACGCGCCGAGATCAAGTCAGTTTAGGATATTTGATGTGGCGTAACGGCTTGCGTCCATCAGTTCTTCCTGATGAACTTGGAACATCTAGAAATAATATATATTTTAATAAAATTTCTCATAAAAAAGAAGTATATGAAGTCAATAAATATTCAAATACTGTCAATGATTCTAGAGATTTTTCTTGGAAAAAGTCAGATGTAGTTTTTTTATATAATCCTAAGTTCGCCAGTTCCGGATCGACAGTTATGCGAGGGGAACAACTTTCGAGTCTAGTTCGACCTCATCTGGAGAATCAGATGGTGTTTTATACAAGCGATGATGATGTTCGTGAACAAATTTTGTTCCTCACTAAGGGCTACCTAGCATCATCAACGCCTGAACAGCTAGAGCAACTTAAGAAACGAAACAACATCATTATTGCAGATTTTGTTGATGCTGTACCAGACGAAGCAATTGTGGAAACTGTAGATGTGTTGGTTGCTGCTTCTCTTTCTGCTTATGTAGACTATTGCGACAGGTGGCCTGAAAAAAAGATACATTACATCACACATCATGCCGATCCAAGAATTGTGGTGAACAGACCTGATTGTCTGAATAAAAGACCTCATATTGGGTATTTTGGTGAAATTGCTAACACAATTAAGTCAGATAAAATCCAAGAATTCGTAGACTTCTATTTAGTTGATACTAGCAGCCAAAATTCTACCTCTTGGATTAATCATATTTCGGAATATAATTGTCATTATGCTGTCAGAAAAACAAGAAAAATTGATGGTAATAAGCCCTTTACAAAAGGCTTTATTGCTGCACATTGCGAATCAAATATTATCGTACAAGAATCGGCTACTGATGTTAAATACTATCTGGGAGCTGATTATCCATATCTTTTACCTGATAACCCTGATGAAGCAGACATATTGGATATGTTACAACATATCCATACACAGTATGGAGGAAGGGAGTGGAATTATGGTCTAGAAATTATGAGGGAGGTGCGCGACCGTAGTTCCCATGAACGAGTTATACGAGATTTTAAAGAGCTGTTGAGTTCGCTTTAAACTGGAGTTGCAATCGATACAAAAACATCAAAATTCTTAGCACATAAATTAAAACAGAACAAAAATGGATATGACTTCAAACCAAACATCACCAACTTTTATATTCAAATGGAATCTTGATTGGCCTAATGAAAAGACATTGAGGAATTGTGATAGGGAATCTAAAGTAGAATTTCGTGGATGGGTGCTTGCCAAAGGCAATTTACCCGTGCGTCTTGTCCTTCGTCAAAATGGAGTGAATCAGTTTTACGATCTCAACGAGAGTCGGCCAGATGTCATCCGAAAATTTCTTAATTTATCAGAGAAAAATCATTCAAAAGAAATGTGTGGATTTAGGCATAGCATTGCCTTGTCTGGTAATTTTGATTTGGGTTTTGAAAAAAATAAGGAACAGATTCAGTGGATACGTTCATTTGATTTTCTCGAAAAAAATGAAATCAAAAAACTACAAATAAATCCAGAAATTGAAATCTTTGAAGATCGAGCAAAAGAGCTAGCCTTATATTGGAATATTTCGGAACAGGAGGTTAAAAATATATATGAAGAATTTAATATCAAGAAAAGTCAGACTCCGCCAGAATTTGTTTCGGATACACTAGAAACAATAATTGACAGCTACCTGGATGAACAACGTCTTCGTGGCAATCTGTCACGAATGATGCTCAAGTACACAAGATATAATACTGCTCTCAACCTAGTCAAGTGCGTCAACTCATTAATCCATCCAAAAATGCGTTCTCAAACAAAAGTATTAGACTACGGTTGTGGTGTAGCTGACTACGCGCTTGTTTTTGCCAACAATGGTTATTCTCCGGCTATATGTGATCTATCAGGTGGCAAAATTGAATTTGCTGAATTTAGATTTAAAATCAGAAATCTACAAGTCAGTAGTTATCCGGTTACTAAAGAAGTTGAGTATCCCAAACTAGAACCTGTTGATCTTATAGTAACATCAGAATTACTCGAACATGTGAGGAGTCCTTTGGAATGCTTACAAAATATGCACAGTTGTTTGAATGATGGTGGTTATCTTTGGTTTTCAGACTTTCCTATGAAACCAAAAACTGTGGGTGGAGATCACTTGCAATCTGCAGCCGATGAAAGACTAAAATGTGTTGATTTTATCAGACAAAACTTTACACCAGTAGATAACTCATTTGTCAAAAATTTCTATAAAAAAATACATGGTCGCAGCCGGAATTCAGAGTTTGGTAAAATGGCTTACCAATTATGCAAAGGCAAAGGATTAGAAATTGGGGCACTTCACCAGCCCTTTGATTTGGATGCATGCGTCATCTATGCAGATCGCTTTAAAACGAGTGAACTTCAAGATCTGTACAAGAATGATCCCCGTGGAAAATATATTCAACAGGTGCAGGTTGTTTCTGATAAAAACAAGTACGATTTTTTTGATGATAATTCTTTTAATTTTGTGATCAGCAGCCATGTTCTTGAGCATACTTTCAATCCCGGACGAGTACTGGAGGAATGGATTCGGATTGTCAAGCAAGGTGGCATTGTATACTTTGTCATTCCAGACAAAAGATATACCTTTGATAGAAATCGAGAATTGACAAGTGTTAAGCTTCTTATTGACAAGTTTGACAACAACACTAATACCGCAGATTATGAAACATACTATGATGCAATGGTGAACGCTGAACCTGCACTCAGAGTTCTGGACGAAGCTGGCAAGAAAGAACGAGTCAAGAAAGCATTTGAGAAGCAGTCCAGCATACATGTTCATACCTTTACTGCTGAAAGTACACAGGAATTTATGACTGCGTTAGCATCGAAAATAGGATTTGAGGTTGTCTACAGTTCTTCTCAAGGAATGCACATCCATTTTGCACTCAAAAAAAATCATAATAAACAATGACCAAGATGAAAACTTTGTCAACTGCAATCATTTAGAAACTAGAGTGATTGTGAAAGGTTGGCTATTGTCTGAATCTGAAATTTGCGATCCTTAAAATTAAAACATGAAAACTTGGGAACACTACCTAGAACAAGCAAAAGATTTCTACAAGAATCAGCATTGGTCAGAAGCGATCGCCTCTTACCAAAACGCCCTCAAACTCAACCCCAACCTCCCAGGAATACATCAAAAAATCGGGGATGCTCTACAACAACAAGCAAAAGCAGAAAAAACTAATCTCCTTAACTTTTACAAACAGAAAATTCAACAAAACCCAGACGATCTACAAACCTATTATCAAGCATTAGAAATTTCTCCCAATGATACTGAAATTTACCTGGAGTTAGGAAAAGCGTTTGCCAAAAAAGGATTATTTGACCGCTCTCAACTCGCCTATCAAAAAGTTCTCCAACTGCAACCCAACCATCCGCTAGCAGAGAGTTTTCAATCTGCTCAAAATTCCTTCAGCTCCCTAACTCCATCTCTCCCTCAAACCCCCCAACTAGACCAAGCAAAACAAACCCTTGATACTCTCAACCAAATAACTCTTGATAGTTTCCTCAATACTAACTCTCAACTAAATTTTCCCCAGGTTGAAAATCCAGAAATTAGCATCATTATTATTCTCTATAACCGAGCAGAAATTACCTTAAGTTGCCTATACTCCCTTTTGAGAAACCCCTTTCAATCTTTTGAACTAATATTAGTCGATAACAACTCCACTGATACAACCCGTCAACTGCTACAACAGATAAACGGGGTAAAAATTATCCTCAATCATCAAAATCTGCACTATCTCCTGGGTTGTAACCAAGGCAGCAAAATTGCTCAAGGAAACTATCTGCTATTTTTGAATAATGATGCTCAAATTCTCGGTAATAGTATCTCCTCCGCTCTCGAAACCATTAAATCTTCAGATGATATTGGTGCAGTCGGTGGAAAACTAATCCTTCCTGATGGCACCCTCCAAGAAGCTGGAAGTATCATTTGGCAAGATGGAACTTGCTTAGGATATGGACGTGGAAACTCACCCACTGCACCAGAATATCAATTTAAACGTGCTGTTGATTATTGTTCCGCAGCTTTTCTCTTAACTCGAAGGGATTTATTTTTACAGTTAGGAGGGTTTGATGAAGATTATCAACCAGCTTATTTTGAGGAAACTGACTATTGTGTGCGACTGCAAAAATTAGGTAAAAAAATTATTTATGACCCTAATGTAAATATTCTCCATTATGAGTTTGCTAGTTCCAGTAATACAGGTTCCAGCAAACAGGCGATCGCTCTGATGGAAAAAAATCAAAAGATATTTCAACAAAAACACCAAGACTGGTTTCCATCTCAATATTCTACGGAACTGAAGAATTTAATATTTGCTCGAACTCAAGCTACAGAAAAACAAAAACGTCTATTATTTATTGATGATAGAATTCCTCATCCTTGGGTAGGTTCGGGTTATACCCGCAGTCATTCTATTCTCTGTAATCTTGTTAAATTAGGCTATTTTGTCACCCTTTATCCAGGAGACCTGCGTCATCTCGAAGATTGGTCAATTATTTATTCTGATATTCCCAACACTGTTGAAGTCATGCGTGGATATGGGTTAATTATTTTAGGAGATTTTCTGAGAGAACGCAAAGGATATTATGATTTAGTTTTAATTAGTCGTCCCCATAATATTAAACATTTAAACTCTATTTTAGCCCAAGAAAATCTCCTTAAATCAGCAAAAATTATTTATGATGCTGAAGCAATTTTTAGTATCCGAGACTATGAATATAAACGTTTAAATAAAATTACTTTTACTGAAATAGAACGTCAAAAATCTATAACAGAAGAAATTAAATTAGCTAAAAATAGCCATCATATTATTACTGTTTCCTCCCAAGAACAACAACAATTTATTAAAAAAGGTTATACTAATGTCAGTTTATTAGGTCATTCTCTATCAATTAATCCTACTCCTAAATCTTTTGCCGAAAGAAAAAATTTACTGTTTGTCGGTTCAATATATGAAAAAAAATCTCCTAATGCAGATTCTATTTTATGGCTAACTTCGGAAATATTTCCTCTAATTCAAGAACAACTTGGTTTAACAGTGGAATTGATAATTATTGGGAATAACACAGTAGAAGAAATTGAACAAAAAGTAAATAGTTTAAACAACCCATCAATCAAAATTTTAGGAAAAGTAGATGATTTAACACCATTTTATAATCAGGCGAGATTATTTGTAGCTCCCACTCGATATGCAGCAGGAATTCCTCATAAAGTACATGAAGCTGCAGCTTATGGTTTACCTATTGTTACCACATCTTTAATTGCTCAACAGTTAGGATGGAAACATGAATCAGAATTATTAGTTGCCGATCATAATGTAGATTTTGCTCAACAATGTATCAAACTTTATCGAGATATTACTTTATGGAATAAACTTAGAAAAAATGCTATAGAGCGAGTTCAAACTGAATGTTCTCCTCAAGTTTTTTCACAAAGATTGAGTTCTATTTTTAAAGATTTGGAAAGCTAGAGAGCGATCGCCTATTTCTTCTTTTAACTAAGTGCAACTTCCGCCAAGGAAGCAGCACCCTGTGAAGCGCGACAGCTATGCGAAGCAAAGCGTCAACCCGCCGAAGAGCTATGGCTCAGTAGGAATCCCCGCGCCTTTAGGCCGGGGAGGATGTCAAATATTAATAATACTGAATAACACCGATTCTACCGGGTTTGATATAATACCTTGCCTACATCTATTCAGGTTGTCGTTAAATTTTTAGAGAAATTTTTGTAGAGACTTTCCATGAAATGCCTCTACATTTTTTTTCACACCTATGTCATAATAATATCAACTGATACTTATGAAATATCTACTTTATTCTGCTGCCTCACCTTCTGACTCTGACTCTGTAGATGACGCCCCCACAGGAGCCATTACACGCGCTAACACTAAGTCTGTTTCTCCTGTCGCTTCTACTCCTTCTGGTAAAGTAATTTGACTCAGCTGAAGAGACTCTCCTAACTTAAGACCTGAGACATCTATATCCAATGTTTCAGGAATTTTATCTGGTTTGCATCTGATTGCTAATTCTGTAACAGTCTGGTCTAAGATTCCACCACCGACTTTAACTCCTACTGGATCGCCAACAAAATGTATAGGTACTTCTACATCTAGACTTCCATGAGCAGCTACGGAGAAAAAACTTAGGTGAAGAATTAAAGGTTTATAGGGATGAGATTGAACTTCCCGAAGAATAGTTTTGCCACTCCAAGAAATATCAGGAACTTGAAGATCGATAATAGTATTGTTAATAGAGGTATCTTTTAACAACTTTTGTGCTTTTTTAACTTCAATTGTTAATGGAACTGATTCTGTACCTTGATGACCATATAATACTGCAGGAATTAATCCTTCTCTTCTCAGAGCTTTGGTTTTGCTACCTTCAGGTCTTTTTTGACATTCTACTGTAACTTCCATCTTGACTTTTTTCGCTTAGTTTGCTTACCAATTATACCAAAGTTTTGGATACATAGCATTGACAATTAATTTGAAGAAGGCAGAAGGAAGAAGGAAGAAGGAAGAAGGAAGAAGGAATAAGGGAAAATTGCTGATGAATTCAAGTTAGATGGTGGGGTATTAAACCCACAAAAGAAAAGATCATGTCAGTTTAATAGCTATCTGGAAAAACACTCTTTTCACTTCAACAACAAATTTCTCTATTTTCCCTACTCCTTTATTTATTTATATAGTTGTTTAACTTAAAAATGAGACGTTTTTTCGTCTGAAACTTCCTCAGAGCAAGAAAGCTTTGTCTCAATCTAAAGTTAAATGACTATAAGTATTTAATGGGAGTGATAATCTCAAACCTGAACAAATAATTACATTTATACCAGAAGGAAGAAGGAGGTTTTAAACCTGAATTGTTTAATTATTAATTATTAATTATTAATTATTAATTATTCGTTTATACCCATCTACATTAAAATCAATTTCGATTAATTAAGAAATAATCGTAGTGTCGTGAGAACCTAAAAGTGCCCGCTTTGGTCCGTGAATTGGGTCTTCAACTACAATAGTCTGGTCGCGACTAGCTCCTAAAGACACAATGGCAATAGGTACATTCATTAGCTCTGCCAAAAACCGTAAATAATCTAAAGCTTGCTTGGGTAAATCTTCCAGACTTCTACAATCTATAGTTGGCTGTTGCCAACCAGGTAAAGTTTCATAAATAGGCTTACATTTAGCTAGCTGCAAAGAACTACTGGGAAAATCTTCACAACGCTCACCCTCCATGTCATAAGCGACACATACTTTAATCTCTGACAATTCATCCAATACATCCAATTTAGTAATCGCCATACAATCCATACCATTAATTCGGACTGCATAACGTCCAATTACCGCATCAAACCATCCACACCGACGTTCACGACCAGTTGTTGTCCCAAATTCTGCACCGCGATCGCGCAGCAATGTCCCTATATCATCTTTAGCTTCCGTGGGAAATGGTCCTTCTCCCACCCTAGTAGTGTAAGCCTTGGCCACCCCAATTACTCGGTCAATCATTGTTGGCCCTACTCCTGTACCAACACAAGCACCTCCTGCTACTGGATTTGAGGAAGTAACATAAGGATAAGTACCGTGGTCTAAATCTAGGAGAGTACCTTGCGCTCCTTCAAATAAAATATTGCGTCTGCGCTGAATTGCATTGTAGATTTTCAAAGACGCGTCTATAACGTTAGGTCTGAGGCGCTCTGCATACTCCAGATATTCTTTTACTACCTCATCTGGGTCTAAAGGAGATAGATTATAAAGCTTCTCTAAAATTACATTCTTATAGTTAACCGTCCAATTTATCTGCTCTCTTAATCTATCTGGACTCATCAAATCAATCATCCGAATCCCAGTACGCTCAGACTTATCAGCATAAGTTGGACCAATACCTCTTCCTGTAGTTCCTATTTTTTGACTACCTCTACGTTCCTCCGATGCCCGGTCTATTAGTCTATGGTAAGGCATTGTCACATGAGCTGCTTGAGAAATCATCAAATTTGATGTGGAGATTCCTAAAGCTTCAACCTGGTCTAATTCTTCAATCAGAACTTTGGGATCGATAACTGTTCCAGAACCAATGATACACTCAGTATCAGGATAAAGAATACCGGAAGGAATTAAGTGTAGTTTAAATGTTTGACCATCAACAACGACAGTATGGCCAGCATTTACTCCCCCCTGGTAACGTACTACCACATCTGCTGACTTGCTTAACAAATCAGTAATTTTTCCTTTTCCTTCATCGCCCCACTGGGCACCTATCACTATTACGTTAGCCAAGGGTCTCCTCTACGGATAGTTAACACAATTTGCTATTATTGCATCAAGTAAAAATTATGTCAATTGATTTTTGTTAATTTTTGTTACAATAAGTTTGTTACAATTTAAGACCGTATATCTCAAACTCTTGCTGTCATTGAGGGTTCAAATAGGAGGAATTAGCATAAGGGGGAGTGGGGGAGTAGGGGAGAAGGAAGTAAACATCAGAATAATTAACATTAACTGGGCTGCTAATTAGCAAACAAGTTCCATAATAGCAGGACTTACGCAAAGACACTGTGTATAGAGTCCAGTAACTATTGGACAATAGTTATGAGTACTATATATAGCGTATCTGCGTAAGTCCTAATAGATTATTTGATCGATACCTTATCTTCTAATTAGGGTTTGCGCTCAAAAGTCTTATGGGTGAGGGTAGGAGACAACCCACACCTCGCCCCTCCCCCTCCCAACCCACCCCTAACCCCTCCCCTCCTGGGAGGGGAAGACAGGAGGAATGGGGTACGAGCGAGGAGGTAGGAGTAACAATTGTCAATTTGGGATTTTTCTGCCCAACTATGCGCCTCAAATATTAACTTTTTGAGCGTGAAGAGCTGAAAAATTTGCACTTTATTAAATGCCCCAAAAAGGCACTTACCTTTATCTGTAAATACTTTTAGATTTAATCAGCAAGCCCTAATTATCAATTGGTAAATAGGCCAAAATAAAAGAGTCTAATTTTGTGTTTAAATACTGTTTCAATTCTTTAATTATGACTGGATGACTACTGATTTTTTAATTCTAGAAAATACTATTACCATCCAAGATATAATTATCAATATTAACTACATATCAACAGAAGTAACTTTCAGTATTTAGATAACTAACATTTGTTCAAAACTTATTTATTTAGGAAAACTTAATTACTGAAACTAGAATTAGCTATTAATACTTATACTTAAAGGATAAATTAGATTTCTATGGCTTTACACGCAGAATTACACAGACATTTAGGAGGCTCCGTAGTTCCTAGAGTTTTATGGAGATATTTCCAACGTCAAAACGAAGAGCTAGCAAACCGTTTTCCCGAATATCAACAATTTGAAGAATTTTATACCAAACCAAGGAACACATTAGATGAATATTTAGAACTACATACATTAGTAGAACAGGTTCAAACTATTGAGACATTGCCTTACTTTATTTCTCGCTTAATTCGAGGTGCTTATACATTTGAAAATTTAGCTTATTTAGAGTTACGTTATACACCTTATTTGAGAACTCCAGAGCATTTATCTCAGTCTGAACGTATAGATTTAATGTCAGAAATAGTTACAACTGTGGGTAAGGCAAGTCAACAAAATGAATACCCGATTGTTACGAGCCAAATTTTATGTATGCACACTAGGTTACCCTCTGAAGTTAATCAAGCAATTGTAGATTTAGCAGTGCAAATGCCAGAATATGTATGTGCTATAGATTTAGCTGGTGGAGATAATCATTATGGCGAACGTATAGATGAGTTTATTAAACTGTATAAATATGCGCGTTCCCAGAGGGTAAAAACTACTGGACATCTTTATGAAACTCCCAATGGTTGTCATCCAGAATTACTACCTTATTTAATGCGAATTGGTCATGGAATTCAAATTCCTTTAAAACATCCAGAACTATTAAAAGAGGTAGCGAACAAAGGGCAATGTTTAGAAGTTTGTCCAACTACTTATTTCAAAACAGGTACTATGGATAATATGAGTCAGTTAAAGACAGTATTTGACCAATGTTTTGATGCTGGAGTAGATATTGCTATTTGTACAGATAATGCTGGTTTACATAATGTACGTTTGCCGTTTGAATATGAGAATTTACTAACATTAGATGTGATTGATTTTCGACAACTACAAGCTTGTCAAGATGCAGCATTTCGTCATGCTTTTGCTTGGCCTCATGGTAAGCGACCAGAGGAAATGTTAACAGGATTATTACAGCCAGAACCTATAGTTGCAGGAGCTGTAAACTCTAATCTGGCATAACAGTAAAAACTACATTTCTTAGGCAGCTTTACTTTATAAGTAGGCTGTTTTTTTATCTAATACCAGTTTGATAAATGTTCGTTACAAATGGTAGAAGTAAGAAAGAAGGAAGAGGGAAGAAGGAAGAAGGATTTAATTTTGAAAAAAGGAGGAAAACAATAGAAATAAATATCTAAAATGAACTGGATCAGCTATTTTTAAGCATATCCGAACGAGGTCTACTTTTTTGTAGCATTCTTTTTTCAAATTGGTATAATACCAAGCGTGATAAATTTTTGCTACATTTTCTTGAGCGTGGAAGTAGGGGAGTAGGAGATTTGGTAGGGACGTTAACGATAGTTATGCAAAGCTAACGAGTTTCACCTAAGTTAAGCATTTTTTTCACCCTTGGTATAATACGAAATCGGCTAAAATTTATATTTTTGGTCAAAGGAAAATCTCCTTTCAACAATTAATAATTAATAATTACCTCTCCTTGAAATGAATATGGTTGAGTAAAAATAATTTTTTTCTTTTCTGAACCTATCCCACTATTTTTAACAGATTTATTTGTTTAAGTAAAATGTTTTTAAAAGCTTTATTTTTCGTTTTGTTATCTCAAAATATTTAGAGTTTTTAGCAAAAATCTTATTATTGGGATAGGTTCATCTTGGTCGGTTATACCATTTTGAAAAAAGAATGTTACGAATAATAAGCATGAGAAAAAGACAAATGCAGGAGTTCTCCCTTTGACAAAGCGGTGCGACCCCGCGACGGCGTCAGACGCAAGGGAATGCTGACCAAGAGAGGGAACGCGTACCAAGAGAAAAATAAAATTTATTAGCTCAAAACTGCTATTGAAACTATTCCCATACGACTCCTGAGGACTGAGGACTGACTCCTAAGAAATAGCCTAACTATTTGTAGCAAACATTTATCAAATTGGTATTAGATATAGCGTTTTGCTCCGCAATATGTTTACGCAGTATTCCGTTTGTTTAGTATCAAAGAAAAAAGCTTTAGCTCCTCTGTAAGAGACTAGCAGTTAATGGGCGTTATGCGCTAATTTTCGAGTGAAAAAATGACCGCTTTTATCTTTGACTGGAGTTGCTTTAAACCTCAATTATTCGGTAAAGTTTTTAAACCGCCCTGATTATTCGTGATATTCTTTTTCCACGCTTGGTATTAATAATAGGGGTTATTCAATATAATTCCACAAAAAATCACTGAGAAATTCATACCGAGAAGGAACTTATTCAATCCTATTTGTTATTTATATCTATTATTATTTTTTCCTTCTTGCTTCTCTCTTTTTCCTTCTCCCCTTTTTCTCCTTCCTTCTTCCTCCTTCCTTCTTCCTTTCTTAGTCAAAGTAGATATTCTAGAATAATTATGGTAACTTATTAGATAATAATATCTCAAACTCTTATCTAGGTCAGATGTTTTAACCTCCAAGCTTGATTTTTATTAAAGCTGCATTTCTATAATTTTGTAAATAATGCAAGGAATATCTTGATCGAGGTTATTTTTTCTTATTTTGTCATAACGACTCTGGAAAATATATCAAAGTTTGTTACTACAATTATCATCAATCGAACTCGAAAATAAAATAACCAACATGAAGCCAAATAATCTGTATGATTCCTGCTATTTATTTCCACCCACTATGATAATATTCATGCTTTGTTTATTAAATTTTGGCTGTAATAACCAAGCCAAAATTTCAGAAAATCCTGAACCAACCTTCTCAAAAAAACAGTTATCTTCTCCAGTTAGTCAAGTATCAGACGAAATTTTTCAAACAGAAATCAAAGCTACCCAACCTTGGAAAATTGCCTACATCCTCAAAACAACTCCACAAGAACCTTATTGGAAAGATGTTAAAGAAGGCGCTGAAAAAGCAGCACAAAATTTCAATGTAGATATAAGTATAATTAATTCCGAAAAACCTCAAACAACAGAATTTGTTGAAGACCAAATTATTCTAGTAGCAAATTTAATTGAAACGGAAGAAATAGATGGAATTATCATCGGTTCATCTGATTCAATTCGATTAGTTCCTGCCATAGAAAAAGCTATTAATTCGGGTATACCAGTTATTGCTATGGATACTCCACTTAATAGCGATCGAATACTAACTTTTGTTGGATTTGATAATTTTGCTGGGGGAAAATCAATGGGTGAGTGGGTGGTTAAAAATTTAGGAGGAAAAGGTACAGTAGCTATTTTAGATGGTGCGCCAAATCACGATAATGCTATTCAGCGTCGCTTGGGTTTTACGGCAGGTTTAAAAACAGGGGATATGAAAATAATTGCTATTGAATCTGCTAATTGGGAGCAATCAAAAGCACAAGAAATTACCAAAAACTTGTTGGAAAAGTTTGACAATATTGATGTAATTATAGCAGCAAATGATAGTATGGCTTTAGGTGCTAGTCAAGCAGTAGAAAATAGTCAATATCCGCCAATAATTATTACAGGATTTGATGGTCTAGAAAATGGTTTACAAGCAATTAAACAAGGTAAAATTACAGCTACAATTAATCAAGCACCAAAACAACAAGCACGATTGGCAATTCAATTAATGATTCGACATCTAGAAAATGGAGAAACTTTTCCCAATATTATCCTTTTACCAAATACTGAAGTAATAACTTCAGAAAGTTTTGATTGAAGAAGGAAGAAGGAAGAAGAAAGAAGGAAGAAGGCAGAAGGCAGAAGGCAGAAGGCAGAAGGCAGAAGGCAGAAGGTTTTTTCCCATTGCTAGCTTAATTTTATACACACTCCGATGCTACCGGACATGATATTAAGTCCGCAAAAGAAAAGATAAATTTAATTACTAAACCTATGAATATAAACAATCTTTATACCAAATTTTTTTATCCTAATTTAAAAAATCAGGAATTAGAACAACAACCAACATCTTTGAGAAAACAAATAACATTTAGAGTTATTATACTGAGCTTAATTGCTATTCTCGGTATTACAGCTACAACTTTGTTAAGTTTGTTAGTAACAATACAACAAGCTCATCAAAAAATTAACCATGCAAAAGTAGAAGCAGCTACAAGCTTTAACCAATTTTTTTTAGCACTAGAAAGCGATATGGTAGCAACAAGTGCGGCTTTATCAACAACTAATAATTTTAATAAAATCAACTTGATAATGAATCAGATGCGAGATAGAAATCGCTCTTTTTTAGATTTAATAGTTGTGGATATGGACGGGAAAGTTTTAGTACAAAATAGTAGATTTAATCGTCCAAAACAAAAACAAATAAGTCAACAACCTTGGTTATCCGATCGTGGTCGAGTTGAATCTTTATATATTAGTAACGTCGAATTTGAAAATCAACAACCATATTTAGAAGTAGCGATCGCTGTTACTAATGATATTGGAATTTCTCAAAGTTCATTAGTGGCGAGAGTTGACTTGACAGAATTATGGGATAAAACAATTGAAATTAAAGTCGGAAATAACGGTTATGTATATATCGTAAATAATGAAGGTTTAGTCATTGTTCATCAGAACCAAAATTTTATTCAAAAAATAACTAACCTTCAAGCATTATCTAGTAGGAACAGCAGCAAATATAAACCACAAATAAATATATATCAAGCAATTGATAAAAATTGGGTATTTTCTAACAGTCAAAATTTAGCAAAAGTACCTTGGTTAGTTATTGTTGAAGAACCAATACAAGAAGCACTTCAACCATTCCTAATACCAGTAATATTTTTATTGTTGACTCTCCTATCTATAGTCTTAATTGTCTATAACATAGTTTCTTTTACTAGACATAGAATTGTATTACCATTACGCTTTATAGACCAAGCCGTAACTACTATGGCAAATGGAGCATTAAACCATAGAATAAAAGTTAAACATAATGACGAACTAGGAGCTTTAGCACAATCCTTTAATCAAATGGCTCAACAGTTACAAAATTCTTTTGAAGCATTAGAAATTAGAGTCAAAGAACGTACTGCTGAATTAATGGAAGCAAAAGTAGCTGCTGATACTGCCAATAAAGCAAAAAGTGAATTTTTAGCAAACATGAGCCATGAATTACGGACTCCTCTAAATGGAATATTAGGTATAGCCCAACTTCTGCAAAATTCACCAAATTTTACATTTCAAGAACAACAAGAAGTTGAGATTATTTATCAATCTGGTTCTCATTTATTAACACTCATTAGTGACATTCTCGACATATCGAAAATAGAAGCTGGCAAACTAGAATTTTTACCAGAAGAGTTAGATTTCCCCAAATTTCTTCATGGAATAGTTGAAATATTAAGGATTCGTGCCCAAGAAAAGAAAATTTATTTGAACTATCAAGTTACTAACAAATTACCTCCTAGAATTATAGTAGATGAAAAAAGATTAAGACAGGTACTAATTAACTTATTAGGAAATGCCATTAAATTTACTGATCAAGGGGGGGTTAATTTTAAAGTAGGTTCTATCGGAGAAAATGATTCACAATCAGAAAAACAGCAAAAAATTCGCTTTCAAGTAGAAGACACAGGTCAAGGTATTCATCCCCATAACTTAGAAAAAATATTCCTACCATTTGAACAAGTAGGTAAGAATCAAAACAAAGTTGAAGGAACAGGATTAGGACTAGCAATTAGCAACAAAATAGTAGAGACAATGGGAGGTTCATTAAAAGTAACCAGCAAACCAGGAATTGGTAGTATTTTCTGGGTAGATTTAGACTTACCTCTAGCTCCAGAATTACCACAGCAAGTAAACTCAAATTCATCATTAATTACTACTCAAAAATCAAATAATTCCCAGTGCATAAAACAATCTATTGTACGCATTCTCTTAGCAGAAGATAATCCTGTCAACCAAATTATTGCGAAGAAGATGTTGCATCGCTTAGGATATACTATAGAAATAGTAAAAAACGGTTTAGCAGCAGTAGAAGCAGTCAAAAACCAATTCTACGACATCATTCTTATGGATATACAAATGCCTGAAATGGATGGGATAGAAGCGACCCATCATATCCGTCAACAGTTTAAAAATACTGAATCTACTTGCCAACCTTGGATTATTGCCATGACAGCAAATGCTATGAAAGAAGACCGAGAAAACTGTTTCAAAGCAGGTATGAATGACTATCTCAGTAAACCTGTACAATTACATGAACTTGCTGCAATTCTAGAAAAATTCCTTGAAGAAGGAGTCAGGAGTCAGGAGTCAGGAGGGAAAATTGAAAATTGCATGGGGACTGCTTCCCAAACAATTTTGAACACCGCAAGTGACGGTGGGGTATTAAACCCAGATCCATAAAAGATAAATTAAGGCAGTTCTGAAAAGTGCTTGACTTAGTAATATTATATTCGGTTGAACAGTTTAAATAATTTTTAGAAATAGAGAAATTAGAATAGGATAGACAAGATATTCAGTATAGAAAAATGTTTGATATTCAGCTATTAGCAAAGATTTCTAAATTATCTTCCTTTCTAACTCCTGACTCCTAATTTTTAGACCAAGGGAAAAGAAATTTGTAGCCAATATTTACTCAAATGGCATTAATCCCAATTTTCATATCAAGTCTCATTAATTAGCAATAATAAAAATGTTTTCTCTGATAAATTTCTCCCTGTTCCCTATTCCCTAAATTTTTTATTGTTGGTATTCAAAGAGACATGATATCAAAGATTGAATTTTGATTATTCCCCTAAAATGTCTTAATCACTGGGTAACTTTTCCCCAGAACAATAATCGCAAATTCCGCCACCTAAAGAAAAACAATAGCACTTAGCAGCTATATCTTCAAAGTTAGTTTTCTCCTTTTTAGAAGGTTCAAATTTTACCCAAGGTTCTTCAAATTCATCATCATGTCTCATCCACTTACCTTCATCAACAAGTGTCTTATAACAATTACCACTACCACGAGGAAACAGAACTACATAGTCTTCCTGAAATATTACATAGTATCCTCTATCTCTCCATTCTTCTGCTAAGGCCATATTTTTTTCGGTTTTTTTGAATTATGTGTTTGAAATAGCAGTCAGCGGTCAGCAGTCAGCTATCAGCTTTTCAAGGTGTACAACAGGGGGTTAAAACTCCATAAAAGGCGAACCCTTGGATTTTTAGCTGATAGCTAAATGCGCTCAAGCTAATAGCTAGTTAAATTTTATCAGGACTTACGCACAGATACTAAATCTAGTTAGGGCTAATGCCATTCGCCCCTACATATGGCGTTTTCAAGGTGGATTTGCGTAAGTCCTGTTAATTAAAGAAAATTAACTAGCTAACTCTTTAACCTTACTCATAATACCTTCAGGATCGATCCCTTGATGGGGGAATTGTTCCCATAAACCACCACAACCTTCTTGGTGAGTAGCTAGATAACCAAACTTAGGAGTCAGACCACGTTCCAATAACCAGGAACCGAAACGACTACCCAAACCTGTACGACGGTTGAAAGCTTCAACAACCAATACAAAAGGAGCACTACCAACTTTCTGCAACATATCTTCGTCAATGACATTGAGAGTAGGTTTGTTAATCAAACCAACATCTATTCCTTGCTGTTTCAGACGTTCCACTGCATCAAGAGAGCGGTACAACGCATCACCAAAACTGACAATATAACCTGCTGTACCTTCCCGGATAACTTCATCTTTGCCAGGAGTAAACTTATAACCTTCACCAAAGAATTCATTACCATTGCTATCCAGCAGAATTGGTACTTTAGAACGAGTGGAGAAGATAAACCGCATTCCGGTTTGAGTAAATACTGTTTCCACACAAGCTTTCATTTGGTTAGCATCAGCAGGGAAATATAAGCGAGTTTCATAACCATCATCAAGACCGTTATCGGCAAACATATTGTTGATGCCAAAGTGACAAGTATTATCTGCCATGTCGTCTATACCAGCGTGGGAGAAGTGACACAAAACATTAGAATTGTTCAACCGCGCCATTGTAATTTCAGAAATACACATTTCTAAGAAAGCACTGAATGTGGCAAAAATACCTTGTTTACCTGCTTCCATACCAAACCCCGCAGCAGCAGAAAAATTGCCACGCTCCATGATGCCACCACTAATAAACCGCTCTGGAAAAGCATCATGAATTTGTTTGAACCCGCAAGAACCTTCTAAATCACTGTCAACAAATAAATGATTCTTGCGTTCCTCTTCACTCATACCCTTGAGGACAGATACCACACTCTCGCCAAAGACATTCCGGTTAGAACCAACTTTATCACTTACACCCATGAAAGTGTAACTTTGCTTTGGTTTTTCAATATCCTTGAGATAGTTAACTGCTTCAGTTCTGCCTTTTGCTTCTAGATATTCGATCGCTAATTTTAGAGGAATCACATCATGTCCGTGGGTAGAACCTTCTAGACCTTCGATACCCACACTCATTTTCCGCTTATTAATCACAGCGATCGGACCTTCAGTTGTAGCTGCTTGACATATTCGTTGATACAGACCGTCTAAATCTTCCCCATCTCCTTCAAGTACGGTTAAGCCATGACCTGTTAAGGTTTTGTTGAGGTCGTAACCTTTTAAATAGTCGGAGGGATGACCTGCAATAGTAACATCATTATCATCAATTATCAATTTAACATTGAGATTTTGTGCTACTGCCATTCTAGCTGCTTCAGCATCATTACCCTCTTGTTGGGAACCGTCGGAACCTAAGCAAAAGACTAATTTATCAGGATTTGCCATTGCCACACCGTTGATATAAGGCCACATATGACCTAATCTACCGGAACTGAATTTTACCCCAGGAGTAAATCCTAATTCTGGGTGTCCTGGTAAATGAGAATTTGCTGCCCGATAATTTACCAGACGTTCCACAGGAAGGTCTCCTGCTATAGCCGCCATTAAGTATTGAGTAGCTACACGGTGTCCAGCTTCATCAAAGAAGATAGGTACAAATTTTTCTGCTGCACCTCGGAAAAAGGCATCTAAAATCATAACTTCGGGTACTGTGTCATAAGGGCCACCTGTATGACCTCCTACTCCTCTAGCAGCACCAGTGGCGGTGAAGAAGATTATTGTATCACGGCAAAGTTGAATATTTGCTTTGAGTGTGTCGCGTTGTTCGTTGGTGAGAGTTGGGTTAGTGGGGTCGAGAGAAAGTGGTTTATAGCTTCCTATGTCAATTGGAAATGGTGCTGTAGTAATTGTCATGGTTAATAACAGTGATAATATTTATCTATGCTTTATATATCTGTGTCCATGATTTATTTCATACCTATGATGAGGGATAAAATGTTTATGGACAAAGAGTTAAAGAAAGCCTACCATAGTTGGTGAGTTTTTTAATAATTATTTTATTTTTTTTACTAAGGATGCTTAAGACTTTAAAATCTACTGTATAAAAAATTGAGTTTGTAGGTTGGGTTGACAAAGGAAACCCAACAAACGCATCTTTAATTGTTGAGTTGTGAATCGCACTTTTTGCTTTCCTTTGGAATGCTACGCAAACGAAATGCTCCGCCACCTGTTGGCAAAGCAAAACAAAACTTACAGTATGATCGCTAATTATTTGAACCTGATATTGGATATTATTTTGTTTTGGGTCTTAGTCGATATCCTAAAAATCAAGGTGGTGGTGCATTGTAATGGTGGTCTATTTTCATTAATTGATAATTGATAATGGATAATTGATAATTACCTCGGGTTTTAACCGTCCTTGATTGAATATCAGGAAATATTATTTCTTCTCTTGGTCGATGGTCGGACAGCGAGGAGACCTCGCCATCTCTCGACCGCTTTTTTCCCCTTAAAAGGGGAGGCTTCAAGGCGCGAATTATTTAATTATTAATTATTAATTATTAATAATTCGGTAATTATTTTGGTCAAGGAAAAATCAGTGGGAGCATCTTGCTCCCTTGCTTATATCTTGCTCCCTTGAAGCGCCGTTGTTCATCCTCATCTACCATTACGCTCTACAGGAGTACCAAAATAAATTAAGGAAATTATGAAACTTCCCATTGTAGAGGAATCCCTGTGTCTAATAACTTCACCGCTTTCAGATTCAAATTCAATACCTTTTAGCTTTGAGTCTACATCCCTAATCAAAATGATTACGCTCTTGTCTTCTGGGATAGAAGTAAACATAGAAGCATATTTGGTATAATCTCAAAAGTTTTGAAATGATCGACCATAAAATTAATTATGCCTTTGATTCCTCTCTCTGAAACAGTAGCAAAAACAAGCCTTAAAAATCTTCAACTTATAGCTACTGATATGGATGGTACATTAACTAAAAATGGTAAATTTACTTCTAATCTTTTCCTGAGTTTAGAAAAATTAGCAGCAGCTAAAATTCAGGTATTAGTAATTACAGGTCGTTCTGCAGGTTGGGTGCAAGCTATTAAAAATTATCTGCCAGTAGTAGGAGCGATCGCTGAAAATGGAGGTTTATTTTATCCTACTCATAGCGAAGCACCTAAACTTTTAACCTCTATGCCAGATATTAATCTACATAGACAAAATTTAGCTGAAGTTTTCCAATACTTAAAAAGTCTATTTCCTCGGATTGAAGAATCTGTTGATAATCAGTTTAGACTAACAGATTGGACTTTTGATATTCAGGACTTAAGTTTATCTGAACTGACAAAAATGGCAGAGATTTGTCACTCCAAAGGTTATGGTTTTACCTATAGTACTGTGCAATGTCATATTAAACCTTTAGAACAGGATAAAGCTACGGGCTTATTGCAAGTTTTGTCAGAATATTTTCCGGGATTAATAACAGAAAAAATTATTACAGTTGGTGATAGTCCTAATGATGAAACTCTGTTTGATGAAAAGAAATTCCCTTTGTCGGTGGGAGTAGCAAATATTCGAGAATATGCCGATAAATTAAATCATAAACCAGTTTATATTACCAGTCAAAAAGAAGCAGAAGGTTTTTGTGAATTAGCAGAATTACTATTAGAATAAAATTAATTTTATTCTACCACAAAATCAAGATTTTTTATGCAACATCAATCTATAGCAACTGCCATTACTACTCTTGAATTATGGAATATATAAAACAACCGAATATCAATAATTAACCTTCTCTCCTAGATAACTAAACCTTCTTCTTTCTTCCTTCTTGCTTCTTCCTGATGCACGGTATCGCGATCGCCCCTCCAGTATCAAAAATTTTCCTACATACAACTTGCATATTTGTCAAAATCCTATGTTAAGCTGTAAGTGTGAAAAAATGTGGGCGCAAATAGTGCCGTTATTAGTAGTTTCAGGACTTACGCATAAACGCTATTGGTAGGGTGTGTTAGCGACAGCGTAACGCACAAAGCCCTATATCTATTATTAGTACGTAAGTCCTAAGTATAAAAAAACCGTTATTTTTCAGTCAGACGAAGCAATAGTATTCCGCACTACTTTGCGATCGCCCGATCGAACCCAACCATGTCGAGAGTAAATAAACCGATATGACAAATATATCCATTCAATCAGATCCACCACTTTCAGCAGAGCAAACTTTGCCCACCATGTACGACCTACCAAGTGAAAATCAGGAGGAACCAGGTTTGCCAGACGAATTTCACTACTTGCAACCAGAATTGTTGCGCCAAACTTTTCAACCTCACAACTGGTATCCCAATTTATTATTCTGTGGCAGCGATATGAATCTCTACTACGATGTCAAGCATCCCAGTTGGTATAAAAGACCAGATTGGTTTGGGGTAGTCGGAGTGCCCAGGTTATACGAAGAGCGAGATATGCGTTTGAGCTATGTAGTTTGGCAAGAAGGAGTTAACCCTTTAGTGGTAGTGGAGTTGTTATCTCCAGGGACTGAAGATGAAGATTTAGGACAGAAAGTGCGAAATCTGGGAAAACCTGCTACGAAGTGGGAAGTTTACGAGCAAATTCTACGAGTTCCTTATTATGTGACTTTCAGTCGCTATACCAATGAAATGCAGGGGTTTCATTTAGTAGGCGATCGCTACCAAACAGCAGAGTTGACTAATGGACGTTTGTTAATTCCTAGTATTGAACTCAGTCTGGGTTTATGGCAGGGGAGTTACAGTAATATAGAGCGACTCTGGTTGCGCTGGATGAGTGTGGAAGGAGATTTGATTCCAACCCCAGAAGAGGAAGCAGTCACAGCTCAACAACGGGCTACCGATGCTGAGGAACGGGCTACCAATGCCGAGGAAAGGGCCGATCGCTTGGCTGCGAAACTACGAGAGTTAGGTATTGACCCTGATGAGTTGAGTTAAATAGTTTGAGGTAAATATTTTGTTGTAGTGGACTGACACATCTAAAATGGTGCATTAGGAACGTCAGCAAAAAGTGACTATTGCCTAGAAAGAGCGATCGTTAAAAATCAACGGCCTAAAACAGGCGATCGCTAAAAATTAACAGCCAAAAACAGACGTTCTGTATGGACACAGCTAAAATAGTGTAGTGCAATAAAATACTCAGGAATGGAGGAAAATAATTATGGGAAGATGATGCCAGAGTTAAGCTCAAACATCTTTATCCGGTTTTTGAAACTGCCTAATACCCACTTTTATTATAACTGATTATCCGAACATAATATTACACCTACGGAAAATTTACATTTACGAGGTTTACTTTGTGAATATAGTCCTGATGAAATTGCGGATAAATTAGGTAAAAGTGCTAAGGGTGTGGGTGTCGATCTCTGTAATACTCTCTACAAATATGTCAAAGTTCTTGTGGAACCAAGTAATGGAAAAGTTGATAACTGGAGAAATATTTGTGAATGGTTGGATACTGCTGGATATAAAAGCGATATACCTCTAGAAGCAGAGTTGGATGATTATTTGTCAGCGAAAATTTTAATTAAAAAAGCTAACTTTAAGGTTGATAAAAATCAAATAATAGTTGATGTCAACCTGCGAATAGTTGCTACATCTCCCACTGAATTTTCCACAATAAAAGTTGAAGATGAAGAAGAATAGAATTTTCAATAATTTAGAATTTAGAATTTAGAATTTAGAATTTAGAATTACCTCTCCTTGAAAAGAAGAGGATTGGGTTAAAAGGAATTTTTTTCTTCTCTTGGTCGATTGGATATGGCGAGGAGACCTCGCCATCCCATCCTAACGGAATGCTCCGCAAACGACCGCTTTTTCTCCATGAATGGAGAGGCTTTATACCTTAATTTTTCGGTCAAAAACTTTTTACCAGGGCAAAATTCTATAGTAGCGATCGCCTACTTTATTCTAGAGTGAGCAAATATTGAGTCAGACTCGTCCAACATCAACTAACATTTGCCCACCCTACCTTACTAAATATCCAAGTCAGTAATATTCAATTTGGGTCCATAAGTTTCAATAAACTCACGCCGAGGAGCAACCCGATCGCCCATCAACACGGTAAATATCCGATCCGCTTCCGCAGCATCTTCAATTTCTACTTGCTTCAAAGTCCGAGTTTCTGGGTTCATTGTCGTATCCCAAAGTTGTGCTGGCATCATTTCACCGAGACCTTTAAACCGTTGGATACTATAGTTAGCATTAGCAGGAAACTCATTTTGAACCAGTTGGTTGAGTTCGCGATCGCTATAACAATAGTAATGATTTCTACCACGCTCCACTTTATATAAAGGAGGGCAAGCAATATATACATAACCCTGGTCTACCAACGCTCGTTTATATCGGTAGAAAAATGTTAATAACAACGTGCGGATGTGGGCACCATCAACATCTGCATCAGTCATAATAATTACCTTATGATAGCGTAGTTGAGCAACATCAAACTCATCACCTTTGATACCCAGACCTAAAGCTGTAATCATTGATTGAATTTCATTATTTTTGTAGATCCTAGCATCATCCGTTTTTTCAATGTTGATGATTTTACCCCGCAACGGTAATATCGCTTGGAAACGGCGATCGCGACCTTGTTTGGCACTATTATGCACAAAAACTCCACTAGCTAAAGCAAAGTTATGAGTATTAGGAACTTCAATATCGTAAACATCCCGTCGCTCTTCCAGAGGTTCAATAGAAACAACCCGATGATTATAGTTACGAATGGCATCCCGCGCCAAAAATTCGTCTCCTCCAAAGTAGCGGTCGCAGAAAGTCTCAAACTTCAACATCGACTTATCCTTCTCGCGACGACGATAAATATCATACAAATCCAAATCTATGAAACGAGAACTCTGGTAAACCTTATGCAACGCCTCAAGAGTCTTGCGATAGTAAGTTTTATTTAACGCCTCGCGACGCTTGGCACGAAATTCAGGAGTCCACTGTTCCTTAGTTTTTTGCCGTCGCCACTCCAACAAATCTTCATCTTGCCATTGCTGTTTTGCTACTTCAGAAGCTGCTTTCCGTGCTTCTGGGTTATTAGCAAAATAATCCCGCACTTGTTCTGCTCGAGCTTGACAATTCTCAGCTTTACTCCAATATTCCTGCTGTGCTTTCATTAACTGTTCGCGATTTTCTTCACGATACTCTTCATTGCTATCATAAAACTCGCGCCATTTCTGAACCATAAAAGCTTTATATTCATCAACTTCCCATTGTGCTTTAGCTTGTTGTGATAAAATTTCTCGCGTCTCAGGTTCCTGCATTCGTTCCTTCATCTTCGCCCGAAATTCATCAGTTGTATGAGCTTGACGACTTTTTTCTTTGACATCAGGACGATGCAAAGTGAATTCAAGATGTTCCCTGTGTAATGCCAAGTGATCCTCTGCTGGAAGTCGTTGAATATTGGTAGGATTATTATTGAGTTTATTAAAATCAACATGATGACGATGGTTGCCATCTCCTGACTTATATACTCCTGCATTCAAATTATAAAAGTCTGCCAACAAATGAGTATAAATCCAACTTTCTTTTTTAGGATTCCAGACCATTTCATAACCATCTAATCCCCAACCATTTTTTTTCTTTTGAGATAACTTTCGATACAGAGGCATCAAAGCATCATTTGGTGTTAATAAAGCTGCTGGTTTATAACTACCATCTCTGAGCATAAAAGGATGGTCTGGAGTACAAATTAGAGTTTCATCATTATCCAAAACTATCTTAATAACTCTGGCATTTTGCTTCGTCATTCTCGCATTAATTATCCTTTCAATTGCCACATATCCCTTCTCATTAATTGTGTAACAAAAATGTTCTTTACCCTCAGCTTGTTCAGCGACTATTTCTCCAAAGCTGAGGTTACGTCCATCAGCTAAAGCAATTTGTTGATTTTTTAGCCAACAGCCCCCGGCGCTGTCGCCCTCGACCAGGTATATCTCGGATTCTTCAGGGTTTTTAGTACTGCAATCGGCTAGTTTTCCTGGTAATGGAGAAGATTCTAAAACTGATTTTCTCCTAACTAAATCCCTCGCTCGACGAGCTGCTTCTGCTGCTTTAAAAGCTTGAATAGCTTTCTCCAAAACTGCATCAGCAATTTGAGGATTAAACTCTAAATATTCAGTTAAAACTTCTCCTACCAAAGAGTCAACAATACCTCTAACTTCAGTATTGCCCAACTTAGTCTTTGTTTGACCTTCAAATTCTGGTTCAGGAACCTTTACAGAAATAACTGCCGTCAAACCTTCCCGGACATTTTCACCACCCAAATTAGAATCACTTTCTTTGAGTTTATTCCGCTTACGAGCAATACCATTCATAGTTCTGGTTAAAACAGTTTTCAACCCCTCCAAATGAGTACCACCATCAATAGTCCGAATATTATTGGCAAAACCGAGAACATTATCACTAAAAGCATCCACACACCATTGCAAAGCTACTTCCACTTGTACATCATTCTTTTCCCCTTGTACAAAAATCACCTCTTCATGCAAAGGTTGCTTTTCCCGGTTCATATAGACAACATATTCCTTGATACCACCCTCATAACAATAAGATTCAACTCGTGGTTCATCACTTTTGATTAATTCTAGGCGGTGGTCTGTAATCGTAATCTTGACACCTGCATTCAAATATGCTAGTTCTCGCAGACGACCAACAACAGTACTGTAGTCAAACTCTATACCTGTAGTAAAAATTTGTTCATCGGGGAGAAAATGTACTGATGTACCCGTCCGCTTTTCTTTATTAGACTTAGATTTCAGGTTACCAGTAGGTTTGCCACGCTCATAACCTTGGATATGTGTCTTTTTATCCCGCCAAACCGTTACCTCTACCCACTCTGACAGAGCATTGACCACAGAAACCCCCACTCCGTGTAATCCCCCAGAAACTTTATAACCACCACCACCAAATTTACCTCCAGCGTGGAGAACAGTCATAACTGTTTCTAAAGCTGACTTACCTGTTTTAGAATGGGTATCCACCGGAATTCCCCGGCCATCATCTGTCACTCTCACAGAACCATCTTCATTCAGATCGACTTCGATGTGGGTGCAATAACCAGCTAGCGCCTCATCGATAGAGTTATCGACAACTTCGTAGATTAGATGATGTAGTCCACGAGGCCCTGTGGTACCAATGTACATTCCTGGTCGCTTGCGTACCGCTTCGAGACCTTCGAGAACTTGTATTTGTTCAGCGCCATAATCGCTGCTGGCCATAGCAATATCCCTCCTAATACTGGCTTTAATCGCAACTTTTGTCAAAAAATGATAAAGTTCTACTAAATTATAACATAAAAGCCTTAAATGCGACTCTAGGGTATTTTGATGATAAATTTATTTAGGGGATATACCTATTATTTTAGCTATTTGTCAAAAAATATGAGTCATAAGTCAAAATTATTGGAGGCCATATGATGATTGGTTGAATAATTAATAATGGGAACATAGGAAGAAGTAGTGAAGTGGTATGAAACTTTCCTATATGGAGATTTTTTTGATAACTCAATTATCTGAACATGATGTTAATTACTATTTGTGGGCCTACTGCTACAGGTAAATCTGGATTAGCCTTGGATTTAGCCCAGAGATTAAGAGCGGCGATTATTAGTGCAGATTCTCGTCAAGTGTATAAATATTTTAACATTGGAACGGCAAAACCAACTACAATAGAATGGGAATTAGTACCTCATTACTTAGTAGATATTTGTGAACCCACGGAGATTTTAACTCTAGCAGAATACCAGGAACAGGCACAAGATTTAATTAGTAAAACTGATGCGGCATCGCCGAGTTTATTAGTAGGGGGTACGGGTCTATATATTAAGGCAGTAGTTAAAGGTTTAAATATTCCTAGAGTTGGACCTAATGAAAAGTTGCGATCGCAGTTAGCAGATTTAGGTCAAAAACAATGTTACAAAATGTTACAGCAAATTGATGGGATTGCTGCTGAAAAAATTCACCCTAATGATGCGACACGAACGTTGCGAGCATTGGAAGTTTTTTATGTGAGTGGGAAACCCATTTCTCAACAGCAGGGAGAAAACCCACCAAATTATCCTATTTTGCAAATAGGATTGGATTGTGATGTGGAAGTTTTGGGCGATCGTATTCGTCATCGGACTAATAAAATGGTGGAAGTTGGGTTAGTGGAGGAAGTAAAATTTTTGTGTGAAAAGTATGGTGCGGAGTTACCATTGTTAGATACATTAGGCTATGCAGAGATGAAACAATATTTGGCAGGAGACATTAGTTTAACTGAGGCAATAGATGCAACAGTTTTACATACTCGTCAGTTTGCCAAGCGACAACGAACTTGGTTTCGAGCATATCCAGAAATTAAATGGTTTGATACAGCAGCAACAGGTCTATTAGATAAAGTTTGGGAGCGAGTGGAGGAGTTTATATCATCTCCGGTTGAATACTTATAGATAAGGGAGTAGGGAGCGGGGAGATTAACGAAGTCAGAAGTCAGAAGCGAGTGTGTAATTCTGAGGTCTCCTCAGAATGTAAGATACACTTCATTTCAGTCAGAAGTCAGAAGTTATATCATGTCCGTTGGTATCGGAGCGTGTATAAAGTTGGGGAAATATCTAGCGCCATATATATAAGGTTTTTCCTTCTCTTAAAGCTTCTTCCTTCTTCCTTCTTCCTTACCTTCTCTATACAATACCGATGCTACCGGACATGATATTAACCAACCCCTCGCCCCTCCCCCTCCCAGGAGGGGAAGTAGGGGATGCGTGAGCAACTCTCCAAAAATATTGCGCCTTAAAAGGCGGGGTTTTAGACCTTTATGATTTTGATAAAGAAGATAGTTTTTTTCATCACTACAGTAGTTTTGCTCTAGCAATAAGACAAGTATTTGACATACTCCCGACGTTGCGCATAGCGCGACAACGCGGGATTCTTACATTATGAAAAAAAATGACCGCTGTTTTAACAGAGGTGATGTCCTCCCCCTGTGTTGACGTTGATAATAACATGCATACGTATGCATGTTATTATCAACGTCAACACAGGGGGAGGACATCACCTCTGTTAAAACAGCGGTCATTTTTTTTCATAATGTAAGAATCCCGCGTTGTCGCGCTATGCGCAACGTCGGGAGTATGTCAAAGTTATTCGTTAATCAATCTATGAATCAAACTATGCCAAATTAAACCGACTAAAATTAACCCTAAACCTACTAACCAAATTTGTTGCTCTACCCAAAAAGCTAAAAACAAACAAGCAGCTAAACCGACCCAACCTAACCACTTAGGATAAAGTCTTTCTTCAGGAGAAAGTTTCAGAGCAGCAAAATTAGTAATAGCATAATAAATCAGAACATTAAAAGCACTAAAAGACCAAGTAGTCTTCACATCACCAATTAAAACCAAAAAAGCGATCGCTACTCCCACTACTATCACAGCTATATAAGGAGTAGTTTGTTCGCTATTCAATCTAGCAATAACTTTCGGTACATCTCGCCGACGCCCCATTGCCAACAAAACCCTGGACAAACCCAAAATTAAATTTAACAACACTCCCAACATTGCCGTAATAGCACCAACAGCAATTAACTTCGGAATCACAGGAACACCTAAACCTCCTACTCTAGCAATAACTTCCAGAGGCGCAGCTAAACTAACATCTGCTTGAGACAATTTATTAATCACTTCCTGACCAACTACCACAGTAACCACAGCGATCGACATATATAACAGACAAGTAACTATCATAGTTAAAGCGATCGCTCTCGGAATAGTACGTCGTGGTTCCTTTACTTCCTCACCCAAAGTTGCAATACGACCGTAACCAGTATAAGCAACAAACATTAAAGCAGTAGCTTGAAGCAAAGATGCTATAGGTTGATCTTCAGGAAAAAAAGGAGTTAAATTTTCCCCAGCAGACCATACTACTTGAGGCACCCCTGCCAAGATAAACACAACCAGAGAAAATAACGTTATCGAAACAATAATAATGTTAGTAAAATTAGAACGACGAATTCCGCTTAACACAACTATTGTTAATACAACAACAGCAGTTAAAGCAGTCAACACCAACCAAGTTTGATTATTCACACCAAAAGCATTCAGCAAATAACCAGCAAAACCCAAAGCAGCAGTAGCAGCAGAAGCACTTTTCGCCAACAGAAACATCCACCCCGCAATAAAACCCAACCAATAATTCAGATATTTATAACCATATTCATAAGTACCGCCACTCACAGGATGACTTGCTGCTAACTGAGCGCTATTAAAACCATTGCAGATAGCAACAACAGCACCTATTGCCACCGCAATAATTACCGATGGACCCGTAATACTAGCAGCAATACCAATACTGACAAATACTCCCGTACCCACAATTGAGCCTAAACCCATGAGGGTAGCGCCGAACACACCAATTTCTCGTTGAAGTAGAGGCCGAGAGGTCATTAGATTTTTATCCTTAGTACACTTATCTTTTATAGTTTATAGTCGCTACGCTTACTTTGGTCATAGTAGGTGTGATATGAAACAGGACTTATAGAACCGGACATGATATTACGCAGAGACTCTACATATAGCGAGGGCGCCATTCGGAGCTTTGCGGAACGCAAATGCCATTCGCCCCTACAAATGGTGCTTTGAAAGTCAATTTGCGTAAGTCCTGATGAAATACTAAAATTTTTGCTACAAATACTTAGGCTATTTCAAGGAGTCAGGAGCTAGTGGACCGACACACCTGAAGTGGTTCATTAGGGAGTAGGGGAGTAGGGGAGAAAGATTGCTGTTGGGTTGAGGGACGAAACCAAACCTACAGTTATTGCAGCATTTTAGATGTGGTAGTAGCGTGTCTAGCTTTAGAATGTGGATAAAGCAATTGCGGCAGAAGGCAGTAAATTCAATATTATCGGCCTGTGTTTACCCACAATTTTAGTCTAGACGAGCTACTACATTAGGTACTAACATCATGTCCGCTGGGGCGCGTTTGTGTAAACCCAAGAGTGAATATCTACAGGAAATTTAAGTTTTTTTCTTGCTCTTAAGTATTCCTGCCAGATGAGCTGTTGCCTACCTTTGCCAGACAAGACCGATGCTACCGGACATGATATAAATTCTCGATATTTGTCAAACTACAAGTTGTCAAACTAAAAGGCAGGCAAAATGCCTACCTCAAACCAGATTTTATTGTTTAATTACAACTAAGATAACATTGCGATCGCGCTGCTAATAAAGGTTTGCAAATTATCAGCTACAGCAGTAGTAATTCCACGAGTAAAAGGTAAACTGTCAATCACCATAACTAAACATAATAACATCATGTAGTATATGGAATACTTAAACAGTGACCGCGCTACATCTCTATTAGAAGGCTCTTTTAATAATAGCCAAGCTTTCTGGAGAAAGACTGCACCTAGCAAAGTTGCTAATACTGCATAAACTGCTCCACTTGCGTGCAATGGATAAACCAATAACAACGTCATCGGAATCAAAATGAGACTATAAACCCAAATCTGTTTAGCTGTTTCCTCATTTCCTTCAATTACAGGTAACATTGGCACACCCACTTCCTTGTATTCATCACGAATATAGATTGCCAAAGCCCAAAAGTGAGGAGGAGTCCAGATAAAGATAATCGCAAATAGTAACCAAGCTGCCCAACTCAATTCTCCTGTCACCGCAGCCCAACCTACTAATGGGGGAATAGCACCAGCAGCACCGCCAATTACAATATTTTGTACGCTATGACGTTTTAACCAGTGGGTGTAAATACCAACGTAAAAAACTATTCCAGACATTGCCAAAAGTGCTGCTAATAAATTAGCAAAGACTGTGAGCAAAGTAAATGATGTAGCTGCTAGAGTGAATGCAAAAATTAAAGCATCGCGGGGTTTTACTCTCCCAGAAGGAATAGGACGCCAGCGGGTGCGCTCCATAATATAGTCAATATCGCTGTCGTAGATGCAGTTAATAGCGTTAGCTGCACCAGAAGCTAATGCACCACCTATTAATGTCACGAATAGTAGAAGGGGAGAGACTTCTCCCTTTGCTCCCAACCACATTCCTGCTGCTGTTGTAATCAGTAGCAGTAGAATAATTCTAGGTTTTGTGAGCTGATAGTAGCTTTTGACTACTTGTAAAATATTGTCGTGGCGTCGTGGAAAACTATGAGAAATAACTTCTTGCATGGATTTTAATTTGTTAATTTTCTGTTTAAGCTGGTTATTCTTTCCGTCATCTAATCTATTAAGTTTACGGGCAATATCAAAACGGATATTAGTGACAGTTAATTTTTGATGTTAGCCAGTTTGAAAAATTTAGTCCGGTTGAATAGTTATAATTAGAGCTTCGTAGTAGGGGTTGAGCAATAAGATAGATAGGGCTTTAGCCCTGCTACAAACAAAAACTTTTTTATCGCTCTACAGTATAGCTAACCTTTCTATTTCTAATCTAATAACTCACAAAAGAGGGGTATATTACTGTATCTATCTTAACAATTAAGCCTTTGCAACTTGTCGATCGCGTAAAGCAATAACAGTAAATGCTACTAAAGTTCCTAATAATGCTGCTCCTACCGCTTGGTGAGATACGGTCAATAACTCAATTTGCAGGCGTAACCGGAAGGTCATAACCCCCAAACCAATCTGAGTTAATACTAATAAACCAGACCAGTTTGCTAATTTTCGCAGCAGTGGATGTAAGGCAGAGGTGCGCCACGCTATAACTACCAATGCTAATGTTGCTAAAGTCGGAGGAACAACCCCAGCAATATGACTATTCATTATTTTACAAAGTTCCGCCAATCCAAAACATTGATGCAGCGCCCACTGAGAAGCAACTAACCCACCCAGTAAACTTTGTAAATAAACAAAAATTGCAGCAGTTAATCCTACCCAAGGTAGTTTACCAACATTGCCCGTACCTTTATATGGCATCATTGACAAACTTATAACTAATAGAGTCATAAAGTAAAGCAAAGCAGTACCAAGGTGAGCGGTGACAATATCAAAGCGTAATAATTCTGTGACAGTTAATCCACCGAGTACCCCTTGGAAAACTATTAATCCCAGAGCAAAAGTCGATCCCCAAGGTAGCCAGCTTGGCAATTCTCGTCTATGCCACCATGATAAACCCATCAGAGCGATCGTGCCAAAGCCGATTAAACTTGCATCTAATCGGTGAAACCACTCTAAAAATACTTGCAGATTCATCTGTGCCATTGGTACTAATTTACCATAACACAACGGCCAGTCAGGACAGGCTAAACCTGCATTCATAACTCTGGTAGCACTGCCGATAGCCATCAGTAGTAGGGTCGCTATACATAGTTTCCAAACCAAACCACGAATGCGTTCCCGTGCTGGGGACTGAGAGCAAATAATTGTATTGTTATTTAAAACAGAATTGGCCATAAGATTTTTATTAGCTGTAATCTAAAATCTTGCTAAATTAACAACATACTGAATCTTAAATTCAGAAATAATCATCACATCTGACAATTATTAATGTGTTTAAGTTCTTGTTACTATAAGGGATACTATCTGAAGATTTGTTCTGCTTTAGAAAGTTTTCTGATTTGAATTTTCTTTACAGCTTACTGTTATATGTGTTACTGATTTACCCAAAAATTTATTTTTAACTTTTTCTTTAATTTCTAATAAATTAATCAATCAAAGTATGCAATTTAAGAGTATATATTTAATTTAACTTTGTTTATACAAACTGTGGGGTAATTTTTGAGTGCAATAGTTAAAATAATATAAACTCTCTTGAGAGAAATCTATGAAAAACTAAGATAATCTATAATTTTGATAAATAGTAACAATTATATCTAGTTTATAAGTAGATGCTTAGTTTAACCTATGTAATTGAGTATGACAAAAAGTCAAAGACTCCTCTACCTAGGCTAGGGGGAGGAAGACTAATTAAAGAGGTAATATATGGAAGAAAAAGAAAAAATACCAGTCTCAGTAATCACCCTAGTAGTTGGTATAATAGTCACCATAATTAGCGTGTGGTTAGGTCAAAATCATGGTCTATTACCAGAGCAAGCATCAGTACAAGCTCCTCTGGTGGACGGTTTTTTTGACGTCATGTTTACTATAGCAGCAGCTTTATTTCTAGTGGTAGAAGGAACAATCGTCTTCTGCGCAATTAAATTTCGTAGACGTCAAGGAGACGATGGTGATGGCGCTGCCTTTAGGGAAAATTTACCATTAGAAATCTTTTGGACGGCAATTCCATCCATAATTGTGATTGGTCTTGGTATCTACAGTGTAGATGTATATAGACAGATGGGTGGGTTCGATCCAGCAGGAACAAAAGTAGCTCATGTTTCTTCATCCGATCGGCAAACAGTGCAACCAGGAACAGCTCTGGCAGCTCCCCTAATAGCAGATGCTGAAGGAATGGAGTCAGAAGAAGTAGCTACAAAAGAAGTGAGCAAATATGGCTTTGGAGCAACTCCTGAAGAAGGAGTTAACCCAGCAGATGTAGTTGTTGACATTACAGGAATTCAGTATGGATGGCTGATGACCTATCCCGAAAGTGGTGTTTTAGCAGGGGAACTCCATATTCCTGTCAACAAGGATATACAAATCAATCTTTCTGCTCAAGATGTTATTCATGCTTTCTGGATACCTGCTTTCCGTTTGAAGCAAGATGCAATTCCTGGTAAAGATACCCAACTCCGGTTCGTAGCTACTAAAACTGGAGAATATCCAGTATATTGTGCAGAACTTTGCGGTGCTTACCACGGAGCAATGAGAACACAAGTAATTGTTGAAACTCAAGAAGAGTATGAAGCTTGGATAGAAGAAAATACTTTTGCCGAGCAACCACAGTTGAATCAAGCTGTAGCAGTAAACACTGCTGATTTATCAGAATCGGAGTATCTTAGCCCTTATGCTAATGAAATGGGTATCGATTCCGAAACATTAAATCAAATTCATCCAAATTAGACTAGAACTACTAGCAGCTCATACTTCCTCATAGGAGAATTCAAAAATCCCTATTCTTACGGGGGAAGAGTTGGGGAGGAGTCAGCTCCAAAAGTAAAAAAAAATGAGTTCAACCTCCCCAATAATTAATTCGTAATTGTCAAAATAATTTACAGATGACACAAACACAAATTCCTTTAGAAACCAAACCAGAACCGGAAAAAGCACATCCGGAGGCATGGAAATGGTATCACTACTTCGGCTATAACATAGACCACAAGGTAATCGGCATTCAATATCTGGTTACTGCCTTCATCTTTTATCTCGTCGGTGGTCTCATGGCCATGGCTATGCGTGCAGAACTCTACACGCCAGATGCAGACTTTCTCGATCCAAATGTTTACAACTCCTTCCTGACAAATCACGGCACGATTATGATTTTCCTGTGGATCGTGCCTGCTGCCATTGGAGGTTTTGGTAACTATCTGGTCCCCCTAATGGTGGGAGCTAGGGATATGGCATTTCCTAACCTGAATGCGATCGCCTTCTGGCTCAACCCAGTTGCTGGAGCATTCTTAATTGCTAGTTTAGCTTTTGGTGGAGCACAAAGCGGGTGGACAGCTTATCCACCACTCAGCCTTATTACTAATAACATCGGACAAACTTTATGGATTCTCTGTATTGTATTAGTGGGAACTTCCTCCATCATGGGTGCGCTAAACTTTATCGTCACCATCCTCAAAATGAAAGTTCCTAGTATGAAGTGGGAACAACTACCTCTATTCTGCTGGGCAATCTTAGCAACTTCCGTTTTGGCACTATGCTCAACTCCTGTCTTAGCAGCAGGTTTAGTACTGTTATTATTTGATATCAACTTTGGCACCGGCTTCTTTAAACCAGAGATGGGCGGTGATGTGGTCATCTACCAGCACTTATTCTGGTTCTATTCTCACCCCGCAGTTTATCTGATGATTCTGCCAATTTTTGGCATTCTTTCAGAGGTCATTCCCGTTCATGCTCGCAAAGGGATATTTGGTTATAAAGCGATCGCCTATTCTAGTCTCGCTATTTGCGTAGTAGGTTTGTTCGTATGGGTACACCATATGTTCACCAGTGGAACCCCTCCTTGGATGCGGATGTTCTTCACCATCTCTACTCTAATTGTTGCAGTTCCCACAGGGGTCAAAATCTTTAGTTGGGTAGCTACCCTCTGGGGCGGAAAAATCCGCTATACAAGTGGGATGCTTTTTGCCATTGGTCTATTAGCAATGTTTGTTATGGGTGGACTAAGTGGTGTAACTATGGGAACAGCTCCATTCGATGTTCACGTCCATGACAGTTACTATGTAGTAGCTCACTTCCATTACGTTTTATTTGGTGGTTCAGTGTTTGGTCTATATGCAGGTATCTATCACTGGTTCCCCAAAATGACAGGTCGGATGTACAACGAAACCTGGGGTCGGATTCACTTTGTCCTGACTTTAATTGGTACTAACCTCACTTTCTTACCCATGCACCAATTGGGTTTACAAGGAATGCCACGTCGTATTGCCATGTATGACCCTCAGTTTGAAGCTATTAACCATATCTGTACTTATGGGTCAATTATTCTAGGTTTGTCTGTAATTCCATTCTTCATCAACATGGTTTGGAGTTGGATGTATGGACCAAAAGCTGATGGTAATCCTTGGGGTGGTTTATCCTTAGAGTGGACAACTAGCTCACCTCCTATCATTGAAAACTGGGAAGTGTTGCCAGTAGTTACTTATGGTCCTTATGATTTTGGCTCTAAGAAGACTCTTGGTATTCGAGAGCGCTTCAAGCTAATTTCAAAAGGAAGTTTCAAGACGAAGGAAACAGGTGTGCCTTTATCTGAAGCTCAGTCTTCATCCTTTGACGATGATTCTCAGAATTAACTAGCTATCAGCTATCAGCTATCAGCTATCAGCCAAAAAATTTGTGCATATAATTAGGCACATATTTGCGGAGCAGTCCGGACCGAAAAGCTTGGGTAAAACATCCCCAACTTCTATCAAGTAAGTCGCTTAATTTTAGAAGGGGTTGCCCATCCCCTTTCCGTACCGGAATGCTACGCAAACCCCCTTGCACTGACCGCTGATTGCTGAACTTCTGGCAAGTGGGGCATTCCAGACCGCAACACTTTTTAATTTTCTAGAGAACAATTTAGAATAGTTTCTAGTTTGTTCGGTATGTAGAAATTCAGTAGTTAGTGGTTGTATAGACTGCTAACTACTTTAGATCTCAACTTTCAGAAATTATTTTTGTTTATTTTAGGTACAGGAAATTATGCAAGGTTCAACAATTGATACAACTAATAATTTAGTTGATACTTCTGTCCAATCTGGGTCAGTAGAAGCAGGCCATCACGAAGAACATCCGGATTTACGAGTTTTCGGATTAATCACATTTCTCGCTTCCGAGTCTTTGATGTTTGGGGGACTATTTGCTGCTTATTTAATTTACCGAGCAAATGCCGGGGTTTGGCCTCCTGAAGAAACAGAGGTAGAGTTGTTATTGCCAACAATCAACACTATTATTCTGGTTTCTAGTAGTTTTGTGATTCACAAAGGCGATACTGCTATTAAAAAGAACAATCTCTCAGGAATGCGTCTATGGTATATAGTTACGGCAATCATGGGTATTATCTTTTTGGGTGGTCAGGTTTATGAGTACATGACTCTAGGTTATGGTCTGACTACTAATGTGTTTTCCAATTGTTTTTATGTAATGACTGGTTTCCACGGTCTGCACGTTTTTGTTGGCGTGCTACTTATCCTGGGTGTCTTGTGGCGTTCTCGTCGTGCTGGTCATTACAATGAAGGCAAACACGTTGGTATTGAAATGGCAGAAATATATTGGCACTTTGTTGATATTATCTGGATTGTTTTATTCACTTTGCTTTACATTTTGACTCAGATTTAATTTGTACGCAAAGGCATTTATATATGTTCAAAATCAAGATGTTAGGACATTGATAAATCTTCAAACTCAGTCAGGAATTACTTCTGTACGGGCGTTTTGCTAGGGCACAACTACGTTAACGCTCCGCGACATATAAAGCGGAGCTTTGCGGAACGCAAACTGCCGAAAGCTTGCACATAACTATCGTTAACGCTCCTACTGACTTCTGATATCATGTCCGGATAATTAGTGATAAAAAACTTTCTCCTTCTTCTCCTGTTCTTCTTCTTCCTTTCCTCCTGACTCCTGACTTCCCCTCCACCGGAGGGGAAGGGGCGAGGGGTGGGTTGACTCCTGAGGACTCCGTCGTTATTTATTTATAACTGTTCAACCGGACATGATATGACTTGCACGTAGCGCTATATCACCCACCAGTAACTGTCACGGAATAATTAAATTTAAAAGGCTGAAAACTTTTTCCATCTTTGGCAGTCCCAATAATTTCTAAATCATAAACACCAGCTTTTGGAAAAGTAATTTCTGCCCCTGGTATCTCTTGATATTGTTCAGTATCAATACCTTTTAATTCTGGATTCATTATCGGTTTACTTTCAGCATTACGAGGTTGAGAATAAATATTTAATTGACAATCACATTCACTAAAAGGAAGACTTTTTCCGCCCTTACGAGTAAGAGCAAACCAAGCTAAAGAAGGTTTGCCTACCTTGGGATTATGATTAGGAGTAATGTGAAAAGTACAAGCCACATCTTCAGAAACTTCGACATTATGAGCTTGAAATTTGAAAAATGGATGAACTGGTTTGGTCAGTTTTTGAGACTCTAGAATAGACTCTTTATTTTTTACATAAGCCAACTGGAAGTAATTTATTTTTTGACTGTCTGTAGATAAAAATATCGGCTCTAAATCATCTTTTTTTTGATGATTATCAATTAATTCTGACGAAAAATTATTGTTAAGTTTGGTAGTTTCTCCACCAAAAGAAGAAATCAAAATTAGTAAAGAAACATTCAGACTAATTTTTAATAAAAAAAACATTTTTTTACCTCCTCCTAAGTTTATTATCAAATAGTATTATTGGCTATATTTAGGTAAGCATTTCCTACAGAACCCTGCGCAAACATAATTTTGAATTATTCTTCTAAGATAATAAGTTGATAGCTAATAGCTGAATGCTTACGAATTATGCACCTGCTTTTTAATTTTAACTTGTTCCAGTGGTGGTACATAATATTTGCCTATAGAAAATAAAGACCAAAACTGATATGAACGTATAATCAAAACAACTAATATTGTCACACCCAAAAAAACAGCACGCAACTGATTTCCTAAACTCCATTCCAACGCACCCAAATAGTGGGAACCCACCGCCACCACATGAACCCCACATAACAAAAATGCTGGAACACTCAACAAATGCAATCTTCGCCACCACTTACCCAAATATTTCACCGCTCCATCAAAACTCGTCAGCGCTAGCGGTAACATTAACCCCAAACCAAAAATACCTGCCCATATTCCTATCTGATGCAGAGGCAACATAAATGATACTGCCTGCATATTCCAATTTAAACTGTGGTCTAACATTTTTCCTGTATGCGCCACTGACAAAACAAATGCTCCCATTCCTATTGCTCGTCGATAACGTAGAGGTTGACTCCAAAACCGACTTAGGGGTCGCGCTACCAAGGCTAACATTAAACATAATATTGCAGCAGAACCACTGTAGTCAACCATCTCACCATTGCGCATGACTACCATGATGCCAGTAAAAATACTCACCCATCCTGCCATTTGAAATAGTTGACTACGTTTGTCTGCACTCAAAAAAGATGTCAACATTCCTACCCCTAACATTGAGGGTAATGTTCCTAACCCAAACGCCAACATAGTTGCTCCACCTAACCAGATATTGCTAGTTTCTGCCGCTTTAATTTGAGCAGCATACAGAAAACCGCATGGCATCAAACCCCAAACTAAACCGAGAAAAGCGGGAGTCCACCATTTGTTTTCCATGGAAAGGTTAACCATGACTGTACTGAGACGGTTATGCAGGTTGTTTTTTTTCAAGGGATGGAATATTGGTAGTTTGGGTAATAGTTGTGGTTGCACTTTTGCCAGACCAAACCAAATTAGCATTAATCCTGTGAGTATTGCTAACCACCGTCGCAAGTCACTGTCGATGCCAGCTAAATGACCGCTTGCGACTAATACGGAACCTAATGCACCAATACCAGCGCCAGTTAAGGTATAGCTACAGAGGCGGCCTAAGTTAAGCAGGGTATGAAATTGAAATTGATGCCATTTGTTAGGAGGAGTTGAGGATAGAACATCCGTTCCGCTCCGCGAACGCGTAGAAAGAGAGAAAGTTGCAGTCAAGGGTCCGCACATTCCGACGCAGTGACCGAAACTGCCAAGAAATCCTAAAGTTGTTAATAGTAATAGGTCTAATAGCACGTTTTTATAAATCAATAAAATACTTATAACTCATCAGGAATAATTACATCAATTACTTCTGTTTGATTTTTCCGGTAAATGCGAAAATCACTATCTAAAGTTAACAAACTACTGCCAGGAATTAATTCACTCATTCGTACTAAACAAGCATCTGCAAAAGACATAGGAACAGATTTGTATTTTTTCATCAAGTTTCCCACTGCCTCTACTTCTTCGGTTAAGGCAAATGAAATTTGGATAACGCCCGCTTTTACTAAAGAAATTACCGCGTCCTCTCCGCCATAGGTATTTTGTAGCAAAAAACAGGTTTCAGAAATCACAGCTTCACAGGTATACAATGGCAAACTAATGGTTTTCCACATCTCTGTTGTCCAATTATGAAAGCGATCGCCTTTATCTATCAAGGCAACTAATGGACTTGTGTCTAAAATTACGTTTAATTTCATTTAGCTGAAGGTCTCTCAAGGTACTTTTTATTATAGGATAAATCCCCAATGCCACTATCAACACAACCAACCCATTGTTTAGCAGCTTCATAAGCAGATATCGGTTTTTTTTCAGGGGGAGGAGTTTCTATATTTTGGTTTTTACTATGCAAAAATTCAATAAAATCTAAAACTTCTTGCTGTTGTTGAGGAGTTAATTTTTTCACGTTTTCTAAAATTATTTGTTCGTAACTAATTGCTTGAGTCATTTGTTTATTTTTCTCTTAATTTGAACGACTTTTTTTACATCTTAACAGATTTATTATGTGACACATAGTCCGTAGACTGATAATCCACAAATTATCAAAATCTAAGGTATGGATAAATCAAAAAGTCAGATTCTGACTGCCCTTGGTCGTTTGATTAAACAACGCCGGATTAAATTGGGAATTTCTCAAGAAGAGCTTGGATTTAGATCTAACTTAGATCGTACCTATATATCTGGACTAGAACGTGGTGTGAGAAATCCTTCTCTAACTGCTCTTGTTAATTTAGCTGGCGGAATGGGTATTAGCGTATCAGAACTTCTTGATAATTTAGAGGCAGAAGCTAATCATATAGAGTGAGCAATCAAGACTTAGTAGAAAAGTTAAAATCTACATTTAGAAAAAACTCAACTCAATTAAAAGTATTTAATCTTTTATCAGATAGAGAATGGCATTGTCGTAGTTGTGAAGGTAAAAACGTAGCATCAGAACAATATGCAGGTGGAGGTGGTATTCAAGGATTACAAAGAGGCACAAAAAGTCGCCCTGGTTTAGAAATTAAAACGGAAAGAAAGTTCTGCAATACTTGTCAAAAACAAACAACATGGGATTGTTGGACAGGAAAAATTAAAGCAGCAAATGCTCCTGCTAATATTCCCTCAGAATTAGTCGAAAAAATATTATCTGTCTATTCGTATGTAGATGCGATTGAACAAAGACAACGACCGCGACATGAAATTGTTATTGACCATCGCTTTCCAATGGAAAGATGGGGAAATGTTGAAGAAACTCATAACTTAAATATGAGTGAAACTGAGATTAAACAAAAATTTCAATTGCTTAAAAAAGATAGTGGAGGTAATCATAATCTTTTAAAATCAAGAAGCTGTGAATTTTGTATTAAAACTGGTAAAAGGGGTACACCATTAGGCATTAAATTTTGGTATCAAGGTAATGAAAATTGGCCTCGTAATGTACCTCAAGTTGGAAAAGATGCTGAGACTGGATGTGTGGGATGTGGTTGGTATAATTTTGAGATTTGGCGAAATACTCTTAATCAAAAGCTAACTGAGTTTAAACAGGATAATTAACTATTAAACTTCTCCAAAAATAAAAAATCAAATCAATTATCATCCATAAATTATCAATTACTACTCCCTACTTCCTACTACCTATTCCCTTATCATCGGCAATTTTATTTAAAAAAGGAATCAACGCATAACCTATACATTCTGCTAAACGAGGAGGTACAGCATTACCAATTTGCCACATCGCTTTTTTCATAGAACCCTCAAAAATAAATGAGTCGGGAAAACTCTGTAATCTTGCCATTTCTCTTGCTGAAATTACCCGATTAAGGTAAGGATGAATATGAGTACCACCATGATTTTCTTTAATAGTCATACTTGGTTTACCCAAATATTGTCGTTTAAAAGCATCAGCATAAGTTTTATATAAAGAACAACCAGGAGGCACTCTAGCAAGTCTTTTCATGTATTCTTGTGAATGTCGAGTCCATTGATGATTAATTTCTGGAATGGGAGTTAATTCTGGAAGGTCAGAAATTGCTGATTCAATTGGTTTATATTGATGGGGTAATAGCTGAGGTTTTGGATAAGGATTTATCATGCCAAATTTATTGGCAATAAAAATAGTTCTAGGGCGAATTTGTGGAATTCCATAAGCAGCAGATTCTAGAATTGCCACGGATATATTAGAATAACCAATATCGATAAATGCTTTACAAATTTCTTTTTTAACAGCACCTTTTTTCATGGTAATAATTCCAGGCACATTTTCCATAACAATGTACCAAGGACGAATTTCAGAAACTACTCTCACAAATTCTCGAAATAAATGATTTCTAGGGTCATCAGGATTACGTTTTCCAGCAACTGAAAAACCCTGACATGGAGGACCTCCTACTACTAAATGTATTTCTGGCGAACCAATTTGATTAAGCCATTCTGTAGAATTAAATTCTTTGATATCCCCACAAAAATGATGAGATGTAGGAAAATTTATTCTATGGGTTGCTGATGCTATTGAATTTTCTTCAACACTTGCTATTGGTTGAAATCCTGCTTGAACTAAACCTTGTGTCATTCCTCCAGCACCGCAAAACAAATCGATAAATTTATAATCAGATTTCAATATGGGTTTATCTTCTATTTTAATGAATTTTTTATATGGGTCGTTGTCATTATTGTTTAATTCATATTGAATTTTTTCATAGCGTCCTAGTTTTGCTTTTTTATGATGATTTTTATCCTTTTGATTCTCTAAATTAGGAAATAAAGATAGTTGTTTTCCTTCCATTAAATTTTCCCTGTATCTGTATGTTTTTTAGTATAGTAAAGAATCAGAAAATCTAAAACTTTCTGCTGTTGTGCTGAAGCTAATTTTTTCAGTCTTTCTCAATTATACCGCAATTAATTTCTATTATTAGATATCTCTAATAATCAAAAATAAAATCAATTATCCCACTCTTATTCATCAATTTTTATCCCTGCTCCCTGCTCCCTATTCCCTACTCCCTATGCGTGGAGGAGATGTCTATATGATATAATTTTTCCCTCCTAGTTAAATTTCTATTCAAACTCTGGTGTCCACACTTCTGCTACAGGTAATTTCCATCCAGGTAATATTTCTGCTACTTCTAAAACATCTCCATCTCTGAGGACAATTTTTTCTCTCATAAACCGATAAACTTCCATTGTCCGATTGCGGGGATTTACTAATACACCGACAATAGTTCCTAACTCTAGAAAATCTTGTATTTTCTCACGCAATTGTGGTAACTTATCGTTCTTAGATTTCACTTCAAAAATTAGTTCGGGAACTAATTCTGCATAATCTTCTGTAGGGCGAGGTAATTTTTCTGCACTAATAAAAGAAGCATCTGGTGCCCGGATATCTCCATCTGCATTTGGTAAACGAAAACCTCTGCTAGAAGCAATAACTCTACCTAATTTCCCATGTCGTACCCAGTTTCGTAACTGAGCAACTATTTCTGCTGCTACTTCATCTGATTCTAAACCAGAAGGACTCATAATAATAATTTCTCCACTTACTAATTCCATCCGATAATCTGGATAGTCTACTTGCAATTTTTTTAAATCTTTAACTGTTAAGTTTGACATAGTTATTTATCCTTTTTTTGTGTTTAATTCTCTGTTAAAATCTCCCTCAATCGCTAAATTATTTAGGTTAAAACCCTCTAAATTACAGCATCAATCAATCCCACAAATTATTTTCGTCAATCCTCTTTTTTTAAGTATGGGTAATTATTAACTATTGATTTTTTCAACCCTAAGAGCTGATTTATAAAGTAAATATTAAGAGGATAAATGCTTTACAGTGTAAGGGTTCGACACTATCTAAGCCCCTAGGGCATAATTTTCCGCCAACCCATGCTAGAAAGGAGTTTTAACTCAGTTTATAAATCAGCTCTAAACCTAACACCCACATTTTTTGTTTTTATTATCTATTTTTTCTTTCTTGACTAATAAGTTTTAAACACAACTCCCGAAAATGATCGCCTCGTTGTTCAAAATTTGGATATTGGTCGAAACTTGCACAAGCAGGAGACAATAATACAACCTTTGCATCATATTTTTTTGCCAATGCTGCACCTCTAATTACTGCTCGCTCCATTTCTCCTACTATTTCATAATTATGAAAGTTAATTTTTTGTAGTCTCTTGGCAAAAGTCTCAGCAGCATCACCTATTAATAAAACAGCAGCAGCTTTTTCCTTAATTCGTCGTAACCAGTCGCTATCATTACCCTGTTTAGCTTCACCACCAGCAATTAATAACACAGGTTCAGGTACAGCACTTAAACCAACTGCTGCTGCATCATAATTTGTCGCTTTACTATCATTGAGAAAATCTACTCCATTCCAAGTGCAAATATATTCTAAGCGATGGGGTACACCAGGAAATGTTTTCACTGCTTCAGCGATCGCCTCTTTTTCTATTCCTGCTAATTTTGCTACTGCAACTGCCATCAATAAATTCTGCTGATTATGATTTCCCAACATTCGTAGGGACTCCACAGAAACTATTTTTTCCCCTAACGCTACTACCCACCCATCCTCAATGTAAATTCCTTTGGCAGTATCTCCCATTAAGTTAGTTTTACCTTTAACACTTGTCCAGTGGACATTATGTCCAAGGTTAATTGCATTTTGACGTATATACGAGTCATCACTATTGAAAACTTGTATTTGAGAGCGATTTAATAAAGATGCTTTAATATTAAAATAATTTTCTATTGTATGGTGGCGACTCAGATGATCGGGGGTCAAAGTAGTCCAAACACCAATTTGAGGTGCAAGGGTACTAGATGATTCTATTTGATAGCTACTAATTTCTGCAATTACCCAATCTGGCGGAGTTTCTGATAAAGCTAATTCACAAGCAGCATACCCAATGTTACCACAGGCAGGAGCGTTTAATCCTGCTGTCTGAAAAATTGCAGCAACTAAAGCAGTGGTAGTAGTTTTGCCATTAGTACCAGTTATTCCTACCCAAGGAGAAGACTTGAGATATCGCCATGCTAATTCCATTTCTCCAATAGTTTCAATTCCACTTTCTCTGGTACGTTGGAGTGGGGGTATATCCCAAGGTACACCGGGACTAACAACGACTAAATCTAAAGATGTTTCTGGTTCAAATGAGTAACCTAACTTAACAGTAATACCTTCTTGAGTTAATTTTTGTTGCTGTTGTTCAAGAGAGTCGGATGTGTTGCGATCGCTCAATTCCACTTCCCAGCCATTTTTCTTTAGCAGTCGCGCAGCAGCAACACCTGATTTTCCGAGACCAATAATATGAGTTTTTGGCATAATAAATATTTTTTGGTAGATATTGATATTTTGGTATAGCAGTCAAAGGTAAAGATTAGAAGATATCAAAAGCTTAAAGCTCAGACAAAGTCAAGATTTTTCCTTCTTTCTTCTTCCTTCTTTCTTCTTCGTTCTGCTGTATAATTACAAGTTACCAAATGATAGTCATTTTGATTTTACAGCAGAGTGGGTTCAACAATTAATTATTAATTATTAATTATTAATTATTAATTATTAATTATTAATTATTACCTCTCCTTTAAAACGGATAGGATTGAATAAAAGGAAAATTTTTCTTTATTATCTCCTTAAAAGGGGAGGCTTTAAATCACAATTATTCGGTAAAAAGCTTTTGTCGGCATAGTTTTTCTCACCATTAAAAACTGACAATTTTAACTTTCATAACTGCAACAAAAGCACTATTTATCGGGACAAATACAGAGATATTGCCTGACAAAAAACTCAAAATAATTGTCCCAAATTATCGCTTAATCAGTCTATAGCAGTAGTGGAAAGTTTCAACTAAAATGGTGCATTAGATTTGTCATTGTAACTAGTGGACCGACACACCTTAAATGGTGCATTAGATGGGGGATGGGGAGATGGGGAGATGGGGAGATGGGGAGATGGGGAGATGGGGAGATGGGGAGATGGGGAGATCAAGACACCTAGAAACAAAAATAAGAGTGCACAGTTCTTAGATGTGTCAGTCTACTAGAGGAAGTTATCTCTTAAAAGTTTGCTATTGCAATATTTAAGATGAAACAGTCCAGTAGGGTGCGTTAATGAAATGTAATATCATGTCCGGTTGAACAGTTATAAATAAATAACTACGGAGTCCTCAGGAGTCAACCCACCCGCGGGCCCCTCCCAGGAGGGAAACGACTGAGTCAGGAGGGAAGAAAGAAGAAGGAAGAGGAAGAATAGGAGAAGAAGAAGAAAGTTTTTTTATAACTAATTATCCGGACATGATATAACGCACCAAATTAGTTAATATTACTAATTTTTGCAATTAGACACTAGCTGTCACAAAAAATTCTATCGGTGTGTTCCTAGCTTTTAACTATTTCTCCAAAATCTGCCAATACTCGTGCATTATTACGAAGTAAACCTAATAAATTTAATCGATTCTGTTTAATTTTCGGGTCTGGGTCCATTACTAATACACTTTCCGGCCCATCAAAGAAATTACTTACAGTTGGGGCAATTTTTGCCAAAGCATCTACTAACTGTTGATAATTTCTGGTTTGTTGAGATACTTTTGTTTGGGGAACTAAGTCAACTAAAGCATTATAAAATGCTAATTCTGATTCACTTTTAAACAAGTTTAAATCCACATTTTTTTCAGGTGCAAGTTGTATTTTATCCAACTCACCTTGAGCAGCTAAACGAGTTGAACGGTTAACAGTTTCATAGATTTGGTCAAGCAGACCATTTTGCCGAATATTTTGCAAGAAAATTGCACGGTTCCGTACATCTAATAAATCTTTTAATGCTCGTTCAGTATATTCAGAATCATTATTTCCTAACACTGCATTTACCAAATCATAATCAAGATTTTTTTCCTCTTGTAAAATTGTTTTAATTCGCTGCAAAAAGAAGTCATATAATTGTGGCAATAACTCTGATTCTGCTTGGGGATAAAAGTTAGTAAAATCTACAGCAATCTGTGCTAATAACTGATGTAAATTTATCGACAAATCGGCTGACCAAGTGATATTTACCACAGCATTTGCTGCCCGACGCAAAGCAAAGGGGTCAGAGGAACCTGTGGGTAACATTCCTAGTCCAAAAATACTTACCAAAGTATCAAGTTTATCTGCCAAACTCACAACTTGACCGCTAATACTTTCCGGTAAAATATCTCCAGCACCTCTAGGCAAATAATGTTCAAAAATTGCAATTGCTACAGGTTCATTTTCCCCACAAGCACGCGCATATTTTTCTCCCATTATTCCCTGAAGTTCGGGAAATTCATAAACCATTTGAGTTACTAAGTCAGCTTTGCAAAGTAGGGCTGCTCTTTCTATATTTTTGCTTTCTTCTTGACTGACTTTTAACTGTTCAGCTATTAATTTAGCTATATTAACAATCCGTTCTACTTTTTTCCGCACCGAACCTAGTTTGGCTTGGAAAGTTACAGCTTCTAATTCAGGTAAATAACTTTCTAATGGTTTAGCTAAATCTGCCTTATAGAAAAATTGCCCGTCAGCCAATCTAGCTCTAATTACTCGTTCGTTTCCTTTAGCAATAATCTCTGACTTTTCCGGGTCGCCATTAGAAATAGTAATAAAATATGGCAGTAATTCAACTTTAGACTTAGCAGTTTTTGTAGATTTCAAAACAGGAAAGTAACGTTGATGTGTCACCATAACCGTTGTTGTTACTTCCGGTGGCAAAATCAAAAATTCTTCATCAATTTTACCAACTACTGCTGTCGGCAATTCGACTAAATTTGTAACTTCTGCTAATAATTCTGTCGGAACTTCTGCCGTTCCTTGAACTTTTTTTGCTACAGTTTGTATTTGTTGTTCAATTTGACTCTTTCTTTGTTGAAAATCTACTTCTATATAAGCTTTTTTCAATACTTCTGCATAATCTTTTGCCTGGTAAATTTCTATAGATTCAGGATGTAAAACTCGATGTCCGTAGGATATACGATCCGAAGTAATTATCTCAGAGCCATTTTCTAGATTTATCGGTAATATTTCCCCATCTAATAATGTTACTAACCATCGAATAGGACGAGGAAATTTAATATCTCCATCTGCCCAACGCATAAATCTTTTACCTTCAAGTTTATTAATCCATTCAGGTACTAATTTGATGAGAATTTCTGCTGTTTGTTTACCCTGAATTTTTTTATTGACGAAGACAAAATCACCTTTTTCAGTCGGGCGTATTTCTAGGTCTTTTAATTCTATTTCTTGTTTTTTAGCAAAGCCTTCTGCTGCCTTTGTAGGTTTACCGTCTTTAAAAGCTGCTTTTGCCGGAGGACCTTTAATTTCTTCTTCTCGGTCTGGTTGTTGAGTAGGTAAATTGTTGATAATAACAGCTAAACGTCTGGGTGTGGCATATATTTTAATCCCATCATTTGTTAAGTATACCTCACTCAAAGCGGTAGGGATAAGTTTTTCCCACTGTGATATAGCTTCAGAGACAAAAGTTGCGGGTAATTCTTCTGTACCAATTTCTAATAAAAATGTCGGCATAGCAAAATATTGAAAGATTTGGATATTATCAGTTAATTACAACAGTTTACCTAAAAATTAGGTTTAAAGCTTTCCCCCTCTAATACCAAATCTCAAAAGTATTGCTACATCTATTTGAGGGTAGGGAGTAGAGAGTAGGACTCAAAGCAATAAGATATTTTTGCTTAATGCCGATCATCCTTACAAACATTACTTAAACATTATTATTACTTAATCACTGAAGTCTTAATGAAATATAGCATTATTTTTGGGAATTGGTATAAGACAATCTCTCAAAAACTTTCTCTCAAAAACTTTTCTACATTTTCTTGAGTAGGGGAGTTAGCGGAGCTTTGCGTTAGCAAACGGCCGTCTGCTTGCGCATAACGATCGTTAATATCATGTCCGGTTGAACAGTTATAAATAACGACACGACTGAGTCCTCAAGAGTCAACCCACCCCTAACCCCTCCGGTAGATGGCAGGGTCTATTTATTGTCACGCGAGCGAAAAATTGATGGGGGGATGGGAACCCACCCCTAGCCCCTCCCCCTCCCAGGAGGGGAATTTGGGGGGATGGCCAGATGGGAGATGGAGATATTTATATATTTGCACAATTAAATGTACTTCATATTAATATTCTCCCCAGGCAATGAATTAGCCCTGCTCCCAGGAGGGGAGGGGAACAACCAAGTCAGGAGGAAAGAAACCAGAAAGAAGAAGGAAGAGGAGAATAAAGAGAAAGTTTTTTTATCACTAATTATCCGGACATGATATAACACCCATACAGAGAAGTAAACATAAGAATAATTAACATTAACTGGAGTGCTTAATTATCAAAAAAGTTCCATGCGTCTGTGTTAATTACTTAATAATTGAAGTGTCACTTAAAGTTAAGCATTCTTTTTTCACGCTTGGTATAACACCAAACATCACACATCAAATTTAATTAATATCTGCTATTTTTTATACCATAATTAATATTCTACTATAAGTTCGCAAATATGTTACATTGAGTGTAGTTAAGCTAATAATCAATAACTTATTAATCCAGCATATTCCTCTGGCAAAAATAAAAATTAAATCTTGTTTCTTTCTAAATATTTATCTTTCCGATCTTCCATTACTTATTCAGCAACTTTGGTAAGATATTGAACTATTTTGTGTCTTAAGAGACAGACTTCTAACTTTAACTTGACCCATCAATATTTATAACTCATATTTTTGAAGCCAAACACTGAAAAATCCGAAATTGAATCAGGCAAACATGAAGAAGATACTCAAAGACTCAAATATGTAGCTTCTACCTATTTAAAGAGTTTATTCTAATTCAATTCTCAGCAAATATTATCTACTCATTTAATTTTATCTCTTACTTTAGGGCTTATTAGGCTAAAATAAAATTTTATGACACTATCACTATATAGAGTTTCTCTTCAGGTGAAAGGCCATGATATTTGAATTACTCACTCAGATGTAACTTAAATTTTCCTATCATAAATGTTGAAAAAGGACTCGCGTTATAATCGCACTTATTTAACGTTGAGACAGGGCGTATAAACTGCGCGGGAAACCGAGACAGATAGCCCGTTATGAATTTCAACTAGAAAAATAATTGAGCAATACGCGCGCGCATTTTTGGCGTTATAATCGTATCAATAGCCGTGGAGCACACGGCAAAAGAAAAAGCTTGTGGAGATGGTCTGACGGGGGTGCAACTCAGTTTATTTGATTTGTTATCTAGTTAAGAATCTGTGAAACAAGAATCTCCCGTTATAATCACGATATTTAACGGTGAGAGTGTCAAAGAGATTCAATTATGATTATGTCCAAAGCCAAAAATTGGGTAACCTAAAGACATTCGTATAATAATGCTTGCATAAGCAAAAATTACCAGAGGTATATTCCTCTACCCCCGAAACACTCTAGCTTACTATAAAGTCACACTATGACCACTTTCAATATGTACATGGCTGCCGCAACCAAAACAAAAAGCCCTGATGTCTGCACTTATAGAGAGATTGCTAAATTGAACACATCAGCAATTATGGCTTGTGGGTTGACAATGACCTACCAATCTGGAAAACAGTCATACCAGGTACTGAAAAATATTGACTTGACAGTAAACAAAGGTGATGTCCAACTACTGATGGGACCATCTGGTTCTGGTAAAACTACCTTGCTGTCAATCTTAGCAGGATTGTTAACACCTACATCTGGTAGAGTCTGTATCCTGGGACAAGAAATTACTAAAATGTCCAGAAGCCAACTAGCCAAGTTTAGACTTAAAAATATCGGCTTTATCTTTCAGGGGTTTAACTTATTCCCGGCATTGACGGCGAGAGAAAATATAGAAGTGGCTCTGAATATGAAGGGTATCAAAGGTAAGGCAGCAAAACATGAAGCTCAAATACTTTTAGAGCAAGTAGGGCTAGCACCCCAGGCCAAGTTACATCCAAGAGATTTATCTGGTGGCCAAAAACAAAGAGTGGCGATCGCCCGCGCACTATGTGGAAATCCTCGGGTAATCATGGCCGACGAACCCACAGCAGCATTAGATTCTCACAGTGGTCATACAGTTATTGAGTTACTGCGTCGTCTGGCGAAAGAAGGTGGTTGTACAGTGTTAATGGTAACTCACGATCCGAGAATAGTAAGTTCTGCTGATAGAGTAGTTTATCTTGAAGATGGGGTTGTACAGGAAAATAAACAGTTATCAGATAATATTTTGTAATTTTAGTAATATGTTTGCACCTATAATTGTTGTAGCTTCCCAGATATTAATTTAAGTCTGGGAATTTATTTTTTTTTGTTTACCTTTCTTTTTCTTTGTTTTTATTGACTACTTCTGTATTGTTTTATTTAATTGTAAAATTTGTTCCTCGATAACACCCTTGAAAAGAAGTTAAATTAGTTTTAGTAAATTGCTCAAGTTTAGTTACTAATGAGGCAGTACTAGGATGATGGTGAAATTTATCCCATTGATAGGCAAATTTACCAAGATAACGACCTGTCCCTTGATAACTAAACTCTTCTATGGGTATCTCAGAAATACCGGAAATTTCTTGGTCATGGTACCCATTAATAATTACTTTCTCTAATTTAACTTCTTTATCCAAACTAACATTCCAATGTACAGGTTCGTAGGAAGAGAGAACTAAAATTACAGGTTTATTTTTTCGTTCTATTTTGACATTAATAGTGCCTGTCGGATGATACCCACCACGATGATCTGAGCGTGCTTCATAGACACCTACCAAGTGTAATTCCTTCTCTCCATTAGAGGTATTAAAAAAAGATGAAAAATCATTACTACCTCCAACACCACAAGCAACGCTATTAACTACTGTTGTAGAAACTTTATTTTGATTAGCTTGCGGTTGAAATCTTGACCTCATTAATAACCAACTACCAAAAGTAATACTAGCTATTAAAACACTGGCAGTTATAACAATTAAAGATTTAATATTTTGGTCAAATAAATTTATTCTCAGTCGTGTCTTTGGAGAATAATTAAAATTTTGACTAAAGTCAGAAACTATATCTACTTTTTCATCTAGACAAGCTAATAAATTTAAACTTTCTGGTTGTTCTAACATAGTAGAAACAATTTTTGCTGTTCCTACATATAGATTTCTATTTTTTCTATCTAAAATTAACCAATATTGATCTGTCTCATTTAACTGATAATCTTTTACTTCAGAATTTACCAGAGGATGCTGAAGAAAAATTTGCCAAGCAACACTAATACCAGCACCGATATTTTTACCGTCACTATACATAACTTGGTCAATTTCTGGTTCCCAGTGAAAAGCTACCCAGGGATGGTTAGAGTCATATCCTAATGACTTTTCTAACTGTGGGTGGGCAGTAAAATTTAAGAGTTTCACGAGATTAGACATACATCAGTTTCCAACTTGATGAACTAAAGTTCTTAATTATTTTGGTTGAGGGAGTAGGGAGTAGGAGAATAATTTAGCCACTTTAGTCTATATATTCGATCAAACCTTTCTATTGGCCCACGCTCTTTCCCCATGAGCTTGTCTTGCCATTTTAGGACGTTCTGGGCTGGCTGGCATCATCGATGTCCATTATTGAGATTATTGATGATTTTCCAGAACTGACAGAAGAAGATATTAGAGGTAAAGTTTCTCTAAATTTTGGGCAAAAAAAATAAATCATAAATTTACTTCTCTAAGCGTCTAATTAATGGAACCAAAAAAATAAAAGGAGAAATACAATGCCAATACAGCATTTTATTGGAAGCCCAAATTACCGTGAATGCCTTGGAAAACACTCCTCTTCGTAAGAAGAGGGCGACAAAACTTTTTTTCAACAAGGAAAGGAGAAGGCAGTTCAAATTTTGCCAGTAGCAAACGCCTTCCCTGAATTTTCTCAATTAAAACAGACTAATATTTAATTTACCGAAAAATTGGGTTTAAAGCCTCCCCCTTTTAGGGGGACTTTATGTTATTATGGAAACAGCGGAAAGGTATTCAACCGCTCTAAAAACCTATAGCTACTTAACTGTAGCGTTTGCACCTTGAAAAGTAGAGTTATGGAGTTTTGTACATTAATGCTTGTACATAGAAAAACTCTAAGCAACAAGTATCAGAGAACCAAAGTTTTTTTTAAGGTTTGAACTGTACCGTAGGGCATACGGGAACGGGCTCTTGATAGCGCAGCTCCTCTGAAAGAGGCAATAGAGCAAACGCTTGGGGAGAGAACCATCTCTGGACTAGATGCTGCAAGGTGTTTAGTTTAAGTGGACTCATTGTTGGCGTAGCCTTGCGGAGCGCAAACCAAGAATCCTGGTTTCATGAGAATCTCCGCGCCTTTAGGCCGGAGAGTATGTCAAAGTAACTAACTTCATCTCCAAAATTTTATTACAGCGGTTTTCAAGTTGATGAACCACATCTTCACAAACAAAACCTTGTAGGGACGTTCCATGGAACGTCCCTACTGTGGTCTACCCAAATGAAAACCGCTGTAATAGTATCTTCAACGGCTTTATATGGAGTCGAAGCACTAGAAGTCACACTAACAACTACCTGACTTTCAGGCAACCAACCCTGTGATATTTTTACCTCACTTCCTAAAGGTTTATGTTCAATTCTATACCTATGTAAAGAAACCTGATTTTTAGGACAAATCGTTGTTTTGATAACAGATATCTAGGAAAAAACCGGGTTTCTGGGTTTGTCCGCTAAGATTATCTATTTATGAGGTAAAAGGTCGGCAAAACTTTCCAAATAATCAATTAAAACTGCTGTTTTAGTTAACTGTTTGAGTGACTTAATATTATCAATTTGATTAACAGCATCCACAATATTTGTAGGTACATTTTCAAACCTAGTTTCTAACACTGTGATGATTGATTCCTTAGAAGATTTTACTATACCAATCTGTTCCCCTTTCTCTAAACCAATCTGTTCAATACTGGTAATATAAGGCATCTTTTTTTTCCCTCATAATTATACACTTCTGTTTGAAATTGTCTTTTCAATTCTTCTGGTAAAATCATCATCCAGTCTATTAATCTGAACAACTGAATCACCATTTCTCTACTATAACCCCGCTCATATAGTAAACGCACCAAAGTTAATTTACTTTCCAGTCTTATGAGAGGATTTTTCCGAGTTTCCTTGCTTTTCAAGTAAGCCATAATAACCACAGCAAAGGGATTATTATTTTCTGTCAAAAATTCCCAATTTTCCTCATAGTTTAATAATTTAACCATAGGAAATTTCAATTTTAATTGACAACCCCAACGACTATAACTATATTTTCTTGGTCGCCATTTTTTCTTGTCATCTCCCAACACAGCTAAACTTACCAAAAAATAAAGGTTGAAAGCCTCTCCTTTCAAGGATAAAAAAAGAAAAAAATTACTTTTAAGCAATCCTCTTCTTTTTAAGAATAGCTAATTATTAATTATTAATTATTAATTATTAATTATTGAAGACTTCTGTATTTTTCAACCGATATTTATCATAGATGCGTTCATTAATGGATAATGGATAATTACCTCTGGTTAAAACCGCTACGGAATTGAATATGAGGAAATATTATTTCTTTTTTTCCCCTTGAAAGAGGAGGCTTTTAACCAGAATTATTTAATTAATAATTATTAATTATTCGGTAATGATAAACATACATTCTTTCGGCAAAATTACTTTCATATTGCCCTTGTATTTCTTTGTGAATCAAAATCACAGTTTCTTGGTTATTTTTTAGCCATACTTTAACTAATTTATCCGCTAAACGTTTGCCGAAATTAGCATCTTGAACAATTTGTTGAAACTCTTTATCCAAAGTTTCATAACCTTTTTCCCAATCAATTTCTTGGTAAGCATGAAGAATAATGAATAATGAATAATGAATAATGAAAACTGTCTCTAATTATCAATTATCAATTATCCATTATCAATTGGTAAGGACTATCATATTATCCTTGAGTTTGGTGTTCCATATCAAAATAAAAGTTGTAGTTTTAAGCTACTCATCAACTCCGCAATAATGAGAGGATTTTTCCTAGTTTCCTGACTTTTTAAATAAGCCATAATAATCACAGGAAAGGGATGATTATTTTCTGCCAATAATCCCCTATTTTCCTCATAGTCTAATAATTTAACCACAGGAAATTCTGAAGTATAAGGAGCAGATTCAGATGGAAAGTACGAAGGAATTGACATTGAACCGTAATTTGTGGTATTGGTAACGCCATACAGAATATTGTACTGCAACTGCAAGACAATTCTAAGTTAGACCTCACTTGATCTAACCTACATTAACTCGTCTTCAAGTGAAAAGATGGCGAGAGTTAAAGCTTAGTCAACTTAAACATTCCTCAAGGAGTAAAAAATGATACGTGCAATAATTATTTTTCTTGTTTCAATATTGTTAATTTCCTCTCCCGTGAGAGCGGCCGAGACTAATGCTGCGGATATTAGTGGTGAGTGGATCGGAACATGGACGAGCCTAAATTCACCCACTTATAATGGTGTTATAGAAATGTACATTAATAATGAAGGAAACAATGTGGACGGCATCTCGGTGATAGGCAACACAAAGTGTTTCCCGGAGCGAGTTTTCAAAGGTAATTTGTCAGGTAAATACAACAACTTTATAGAGTTTAAATTAGCTCCTGTAGAAAACCCAGAAGATTCTTTTGCTGAAAACTGGGGAGCCATAAATAGGTCTCGCAATGCTATTAGTGTGGTCTATAGCTTTGACAAACCTAACTCTGAATGTTATGGAGATGTTGGTACAATGTTCATCTCTAAGATTCAACCCTATTCTAGTATTCAGGGAATTACGAAGAAATAATCATATCTCTGTTTTTTGCGACGAGAAGGCGATGCAAATTTGGCGAGTGGCAAACGCCTTCTCTTTTGTCTAAAGTTTAGTGCAGCAGATAGGCAAGACAGTTAGGCTTTTTTGGAGAGATTTTTTCCGCTGCTGACATCAAACGTTAGGCAGACTTCTATAGCTCAATTCAGCAAAGCCTAATTTTTTTCTAGTAGTGGTGAAACTATCAAATTAATAATCACCACTAAATTTTCTCAATCAAAACAAAGTAATATTTAATTCACAGCAACTAACTTCATCTCCAAAATTTTATTCATAGTATCTTCAACAGCTTTATCTGGAGTTGAAGCACCAGAAGTCACACCCACAACCACCTTACCTTCAGGTAGCCAACCTTCAGATATTTTTACCTCACTTCCTAAAGGTTTATGTTCAATTTTATTCCCAGATAAAATCCTTTTAGCACCATCAATATGATAGGAAGGAATGCCATTTTCTATTGCCATTTCCTGTAAATGAGTCGTATTAGAAGAATTAAACCCTCCTATTACTACCATTAAATCTAACTTTTCATCAAATAAACCCGCCATTGCATCTTGCCGTTCTTGAGTCGCGTCGCAGATAGTATTAAAGTGTTGATAATGTTCATTTAATTTATCTGGTCCGTACTTTTTCATCATTGTTCTTTCCAACAACTTTCCTATTTCTTCGGTTTCACTTTTCAGCATAGTAGTCTGATTAGCAATACCAATTTGTTCTAAATCTAAATCTGGATCGAAACCTTCAGAATGAGCTAATTTAAACTTATCCATAAATTCATCACGGTTGCCACCATTGAGAATATAATTACAGACATATTCTGCCTGGGATTTATTCAGAACTATCAAATATTTATCAGCAAAAGAGCTAGTAGCTATAGTTTCTGCATGATTATATTTACCGTGAATAATAGAAGTAAATTTTTTCTTTTTCTGTTTTTCAACACTGTTCCAAACTTTAGAAACCCAAGGGCAAGTAGTATCAACAATTTGACAATTTTTTTCCTTTAATATCTGCATTTCCTGAATACTTGCACCAAAAGCAGGTAATATTACAACATCATTATCTCCCACTACAGAAAAATCTTTTTTACCATCAATTACAGGGATAAATTTAATCTTCATATCCCTCATATCTTGATTAACAGAAGGATTATGAATTAGTTCATAAGTAATCCAAATTTGTTGGTTGGGAAAATGTTGACGAGTTTCATAAGCTATAGCTACTGACCTTTCAACACCCCAACAAAAACCAAAAGCTTTTGCGAGTTTGATAGTAACATCCCCTTTTTGCAGGGTATAATTATTATCTTTAATTTGTTGAATTAGGTTACTTTGATAAGCAGACTGCATGACTGCGGCGGCTTCTTCAGCATGACCAAATCCTTTGCGGTTATAATTCTCAGATTTTTTTAGTGCTCTGGTAAAAGCTTTTGTATCCATTATGTTTTATTATTAAACTTGGCTGAAATTTGTTTTATCTTACAATATTTTTCAACAGAAAAATTCCAGAGGTTGATTCTGATGAGAATGGGCTAATCAAACTTGAGACAAATGGGCAAATTTATAGTCTCCTGATCTGGGAAAACATTAGATATACTATTTTATTTAGACTGACACAGCTAATACTGATAACTAACAGCTAACAACTGATAACTGATAACTGAATTACTGAGGTTCTTCTAGTCTCATTTTGCTATACATTTGGATCGCCGTACTCCAAATTTGATAACCATTCTCATTGAGATGCAGACCATCAGTACTAAGATCGCCTCGCAGAAGACCTTGAGAATCTGTAAATAGTGGGTGAAGATTTAAAAAGAATGCTCCCTCAGCATCAGCTAAAGCTTTTAGACTACGATTTATTCTTCTGATGCGACTATTAGGTAGTTGTAAAAGATAATCCCGACCTTCCCAGATAGCCCTCTCTCCACTGTGGGGTAAAATAGATTGGATAACTATTTGACTCCCAGGATGAATGGATCGTAATTGGTTAATAATTCTTTTTTGATTTGCTAAAATAACCCGATCGCTTTCTCCATGAATTAAATCATTAATACCAATCATCACAAAAATTGTTTCTGGCCTGGTACTATCAAATAAATAAAGTCGCTTCAATAGGCCAGACGAAGTTTCTCCAGAAATACCTTGATTTAACCAAGTTCTATCTCTAGGAAGAAGTTGCGAGGGAAACCAAAGACTCAAAGAATCTCCCACCATAACAGTTAGACGATCAGGACGATTTTTAGCTGCAGCGATCGCCTCTCGCTGTAACTGTTCTACCCATTGTTCATAAGTCCATCTATGGTTTCTGCCAATAGCCAGAAGCTCTTTCCTAGCTTCCCCAAATAGTGGACTTGGTCTATTAGTTCTAATCCTATCAGTAGTATAGTTGATTGTAGCATTTGCTTGAGGCTCTTCTGACAATTTGTAGTCACTCGTAACTAGGGTGGCCACTGTTAATAACAGTAGCCCGTTAGCAGCTAAGGAACACCAAGCCCAAGTTGGAACATTTTTAGATAAAGTAAACACCGTAGCTGAATTAAATTAGTCTCCGATACTGAAGTAACTGATTTATGGCTATGGCTATTTTACCTAGAATTTTCCCATTAGTGTTTTTGCAGACCTTGATCAATATCCATTCTATTTGACATACCAGTACCAAGAGCATCAGGTTCTTTCATAAACCCTGTATAAGCTTCCATACCATGTTCGGCAATATCCAAGCCTTCAAATTCTTGTTCTGTATGGACACGAATACCTGTAGTAGCTTTCAAAGCTAGCCAGAAGATAGCACTCATAATTACTGTGAATAGTCCCACTGAGATAATACCTATGGCCTGAACGAAGATATCAGCATCTTCAACAAAAATACCAACGGCTAAAGTACCCCAGATTCCACAGACTAAGTGAACTGATGTGGCACCTACTGGGTCATCAACTTTCAACTTGTCAAACAAAGGTACAGAAAACACAACAATGATGCCAGCAACAGCACCAATAATTACTGCCTCAAAATAAGAGACGCCATTACAACCTGCTGTAATACCTACCAGTCCCGCTAAAACGCCGTTAATAATCATTGAGAGGTCTGGCTTAGTATCTTTGAGCCAAGATGTAATAGTTGCAGTCATCCCCCCTGCTGCTGCTGCTAAATTTGTGGTTACCGCGATATAAGCCACATTTTCGTTTGCTGCTAGTTCTGAACCAGGGTTAAAGCCAAACCAGCCGATCCACAGAATTAAACAGCCCAATGTAGCAAAACCCATATTATGACCAGGAATAGCTCTTGGTTGGCCATCATCATCATATTTGCCCATCCTTGGCCCTAAAATATATGCTCCTACCAGTGCTGCCCAGCCACCTACTGAGTGGACTGCTGTTGAGCCAGCAAAGTCACCGAAGCCCATTTCAGCTAGCCAACCACCACCCCAGATCCAATGTCCGGTAATTGGGTATGAAATACCTGTGATTAACAAGCTAAAGAATAAAAAGGCACTAAATTCAATCCTTTCAGCTACAGCGCCAGAAACAATGGTAGCTGCAGTAGCGGCAAAAGCTGCCTGGAATAGAAAAAATACTGGCAATGGTAAACCAGAAGGAAATGGGTCTAGTCCGTAGTTACTAGCTTCCCCAGTTAGGAAAAAACCACCCCCACCTATGAAGGGATGGTCTCCGGCAAACATTATGGAAAATCCTATAGACCAATAAACTAATGTAGCTAAGGCAAATACAATTAGGTTTTTTGCTAAGATATTAACTGCATTTTTATGACGACAAAAGCCAGTTTCTAACATTCCGAAACCAGCATTCATAAAAATCACAAATATTGAAGCTACCAAAATCCATATTGAGTCTAATACCCCTTTGACATACTCTGGGGTTAATTCTTGGTCTTGAGCTGTGGCAGCTCCTGCCCATAAGGCAATAATTATGAATACTAGGGGTATGCAGGCTAATGTAGCAGGGGACAACCATCTTGTCCGACGTAACCTGTTTATTAGTGCTGTCGGTTCTAAGAAACTGCTATATCTTGCTGATAATAACTGTTTCTTTTTTGTTCTATTGTTCTTGAACTTTACTTTAGATTTCATTGTGAGAACTAATTAATAGTTTACAAGTGAAAATAGCGCACCAATTCTTGTATAGATTTTCTGTATCTCTTGCTACTTTTATTTAATTTAGTAGCAATAGTTGTTTGAGTCTTTTCACTAAAGTCTCTGCCTGTAAGAATACCAATTATTTGTCAGGTTTTTGTTCTAAAATGTTTGCAATTTAATTAAATTTGTGTTAAATATTCCTGGTATCCCATTTCCTCTAGTCTATTTTGTTTGTCCATTACTGATTCAGCTAGGGTCTGACGATATTTTTGGACTCGTTCTAATAGTTCTGGTTGGTGGGATGCTAATATCTGAATGGCTAATAAACCAGCATTTTTAGCATTGCTGATCGCTACTGTGGCTACTGGTATTCCTCCTGGCATTTGCACTATAGAGTATAAAGAGTCTATACCTTGCAATGTTTTGGTTTGTACAGGGACTCCAATGACTGGAAGAGGCGTTAAAGATGCGACCATTCCTGGTAAATGTGCTGCCCCACCCGCTCCGGCAATTATGACTTTTAATCCTCTTTGATGGGCGGTTTGAGCATATTCAAACATTCTCTGGGGCGTGCGGTGGGCCGATACAATGGCGACTTCTGAGGGGACTTCAAATTCTTCACAGATAGCGATCGCTTCTTTCATTGTAGGCAAGTCTGAGTCACTGCCCATAATAATTCCGATGATTGGATTCATACTTTATAGGAGTTTTCATTAAAAATACAAAGATTTTGACTTAAAGGCAGAAGGCAGAGGACAAAGGGCAGAAGTTTTGTAGTCTACCTTTGTGAAAATTTTTATAATATCATATCCGGATAATTAGAGTTTGCTGAAAAAGTCTGATGGTGATGATAGGGAATAGGGAATAGGGAACAGGGAACAGGGAACAGTTTAGACTATTTGTCACGGTCATATTTTCTAATAGTTAGGGTCAAAATTTCATCATTTTGAGAGGACAACAGCCAAAAACTAGGTACTTTTTTCGACATAAAAAAGCTAATACCAAATTGAAATGAAGCTGCATAGAATAATATTTCAAGCATAATTGACCGCAGATAGGAGTAGATAGAGATAGATCGATTTAATGAGTTTCATAATTCTATGCAACCTTATATAAAACTGGTATAAAACCTTTATCTGTTAATGCTTTTATAATTAATCAGCAAGCCCTAATTAGTGATAAAAAAACTTTCTCCTTTTCCTCCTCTTCTTTCTTTCCTCCTGACTCCTGACTCCTTCGTATTTATTCCCATAAACCAGATTTTTTAATCATATTTAGAGGCTTTTCCTAACCCTAAACCACTTAATATAAATAACCCGAATAATATCGACGGTTCAGGAACTGCTTCAATGCGATTAAAGGTTATAGGTGTGCCAAATAACAGATTACCATTACTATCAAAAATACTATCTAAAGAGTCAATACTATTGGGCTGAATAACAATATCAGAAACAACTTTACCTCCAGGAAAAGTCGTTGAACAACCTTCAGGGTCGTTAGTCCCTACATAGGTATTAGAAACAAAAGAAAGGTTTACTTCACAGTTAAAATCATCTAAATTTGTAGCATTAATAAACTGTTCAGATTCAGGGCGGTCGCATAAACCAAATAAAGAAGTTTCGTTGAGGAAACGACTAATACTAATAGTAACTTGAGAGTCATTATTACTAAAAAAAGAATACAAGCGCACCCGAAAAGGAAATCCTCCTGTTGTTTGCTCTAAATAAACAGTTTCTGTATTTTCCATCAGGTCACTGCCAATAAGTTTAACCGGACAATTTGACATTGTAATCTGAGGAATCATAGGATTATCAGCAACCTGTTTAGTATTATCAAATAAGCCAGTGAACCATTGTGATACCTGCTCAACTTGAAATAAAATGGGAGGCATCATAGTTGCAGCATGACTTTTTTGAGCAAATGTCACACTTAAAAGTAGAGTGCTTAGAGTACAAAATTTAAGTTGATTTATCTGCATTTTTCTACACTTCTTTTCATCAAAAATATCTTATTAAATTGCCACCTAGTTTAACACCGATTCTAATATTTTCCTAACTCTAATTTTTCTTGAAATTTTAACTTAAGTAGGTGAGCATAAATAAACGTAATATTAAAGGGCGGGTTTTTAGAACTCGACCGTGCTGAATTCAAAGCTTTCAGTTAAACCCACCCCCTACAATTTTTTAACGTTTAATTACCGAAAAATTGTGGTTTAAAGCCTCCCCTTTTAAGGGGATAATAAAGAAAAATTTTCCTTTGAGTCAATCCTCTACTTTTTAAAGGAGAGGTAATTGTTAATTATTAATTATTAATTATTAATTGTTGAAATCTACCTACTTAAGCTCGTGAATTTAACTACTAGAATTATTAACGCTAAAGTCCCTGGTTATCAAAACCTACAGCAGATTTTGATCGACTCTACTGGCAATATTAAACAAATTATTTCTCAAACAGAGGAACTTTTGCCTACCACATCTGCCACTATTGATGTTCAACAAGATTGGGTTTCTCTCGGTGGATTTGATTTACAAATTAATGGTGCTTTGGGTTTAGCTTTTCCCGAAGTAGATGCAAATTCTACTACTAAAATACAGGAAATTTGTCAGTATTTATGGCAACAAGGAATAGATGCTTTTTTACCCACTATTGTCACAACCTCTATAGATAATATTCAGCGATCGCTCCAAGTCTTCCAACATTTTGCCTCACAACCTCAAGACCCAGAAATGGCAAAAATTTCGGGCGTTCATTTAGAAGGTCCTTTTCTCAATCCAGAAAAGCGAGGCGCTCATCCATTGGAATATTTATTACCATTAACGCTCCAAAATGTCAAAGAAGTTTTGGGAGAGTATGCTGAGATAGTTAAAATCATTACTTTAGCTCCAGAATTAGACTCCACAGAAACAGTCATTCCCTATTTAAAAAATCTAGGAATTACGGTTAGTTTAGGGCATTCTCAAGCCACAGCAAATCAAGCAGAAAAAGCTTTTAAATTGGGAGCTTCAATGGTTACTCATGCTTTTAATGCAATGCCGAGTTTACATCATCGAAAACCTGGTTTATTAGGGGCAGCAATTACAAATTCTGATGTTATGTGTGGTTTAATTGCTGATGGTCAGCACGTCTGTTCAACAATGATAGAAATTTTGTTGAAAGCGAGTCAATATCAGCAGGGAATATTTTTAGTTAGTGATGCTTTATCGCCCTTGGGATTACCTGATGGAATTTATCCTTGGGATACTAGAGAAATAGAAGTTAAAAATGGTACGGCAAGATTAAAAGATGGAACTTTATCAGGAACAACTTTACCTTTATTAGTTGGGGTTAATAATTTGGTGAAGTGGAGAATTTGTGATATTGAGACGGGAATTTATTTGGCGACTATTGCACCTCGGAAGGCGTTAGGAATAGATAGTGAAATTATTGGTAAGTCTGGGAAAAATTTATTGAGATGGAGGGTAAAGAAGTCAGAAGTTAGAAGTCAGAAGTCAGAAGTTATTTTTGTAACGAGGATTTGAGTTGGCAGAGAATATTTAGAGTTTGCTGAAAAAAGCAAAATGTGGGAAGTGTGTGGAGGGTGGGAAGTGTGGGGAGGGTGGCAAGACAGAGAAAGTAGGAATAATTGTTCGAGAGACTTTTCTGTTCCGGAATACTTTTGAAACGAGATACTACCCAAAGGTAAACCACAGCATCTCAAAAAAAATCTGCTCAAAAATTTGGCAAGACAGAGAAAGTAGGAATAATTGTTCGAGAGACTTTTTTGTTCCGGAATACTTTTGAAACGAGATACTACCCAAAGGTAAACCACAGCATCTCAAAAAAAATCTGCTCAAAAATTTGGCAAGACAGAGAAAGTAGGAATAATTGTTCGAGAGACTTTTCTGTTCCGGAATACTTTTGAAACGAGATACTACCCAAAGGTAAACCACAGCATCTCAAAAAAAATCTGCTCAAAAATTTGGCAAGACAGAGAAAGTAGGAATAATTGTTCGAGAGACTTTTCTGTTCCGGAATACTTTTAGAACAAGATACTACCCAAAGGTAAACCACAGCATCTCAAAAAAAATCTGCTCAAAAATCTGGCAAGACAGAGAAAGTAGTCGGAAGAATTGTTCGGGAGACTTTTCTGTTCCGGAATACTTTTGAAACGAGATACTACCCAAAGGTAAACCACAGTATCTCAAAAAAAATCTGCTCAAAAATCTGGCAAGACAGAGAAAGTAGTCGGAAGAATTGTTCGGGAGACTTTTCTGTTCCGGAATACTTTTGAAACGAGATACTACCCAAAGGTAAACCACAGTATCTCAAAAAAAATCTGCTCAAAAATCTGGCAAGACAGAGAAAGTAGTCGGAAGAATTGTTCGGGAGACTTTTCTGTTCCGGAATACTTTTGAAACAAGATACTACCCAAAGGTAAACCACAGCATCTCAAAAAAAATCTGCTCAAAAATCTGGCAAGACAGAGAAAGTAGTCGGAAGAATTGTTCGAGAGACTTTTCTGTTCCGGAATACTTTTAGAACGAGATACGACCCAAAGGTAAACCACAGCATCTCAAAAAAAATCTGCTGAAAGCTATCTGTAGGGGGCGTTAGCGTAGCTTTGCCTTAGCAAATGCCATTCGCCCCTACTAGATATGGCGCTTGGTGCGTAAGCCTTGTTAGACAAAGCAATATTTTTCCTTCTTCCCTCTTCCCTCTTCCCTCTTCCTTCTTCCTTCTTCCTTATCTATTACAACTTAACGCCACATTCAGAACAGAAATTATGAGTAACACTATTTTGTGCCCCACAATTACTACAAGTAATAAACTCCACAGCTTGTTCAAGTTGTTTACGAATAGGTAAACCAACCATTTGAGCATTACTCTTACCAGGAGCTACCATAGGATAACAATTCTCATCCTTAGTCACACGAACATCCATCAACACAGGTCCATCGTGAGCCAACATTTGAGCGATCGCCTCTTTGAGCTGGTCCCGACTAGAAATCATCATACCTTTAACTCCATAAGCCTGAGCCAACATCACAAAATCAGGCATTCCCATCTCCATGTTAGAAGAAGAGTAGCGCTCGCCAAAAAATGCCTGTTGCCATTGACGCACCATACCTTGCCAGCCATTATTAATAATCACAGTTTTAACATTAATGTCATACTGTGCCAGAGTCCCCAACTCCTGAATATTCATTTGAATACTTGCATCACCAGCAATACAAATCACTTCCCGGTTTGGCAGTGCCACCTTTGCCCCCATCGCAGCAGGCATACCATAACCCATAGTCCCCAAACCTGCACTAGAGATCCATTGCCGAGGTCCATTTTTCAGGAATTGAGCTGCCCACATTTGATGCTGACCAACATCAGTTGTATAGTAAGCATCTGGAGCCATTTTGCCAATTTCGTCAATTACCTCTTGGGGTGAAATACTATCTGAATATTGGGGGGCCACTAAAGGATAATCTTGTTTCCAGCGATTAATCTTTTCTAACCAAGGTTGAGTTTGATGAGGATTAACTAAATCTCCTATCTCTCGGCAATGACGCAGCAAGTCAATCAAAACTTGGCGTACATCTCCAACAATTGGAACATCAGGAATTCTGTTTTTACCTACTTCTGCCGGGTCAATATCAATATGAATTACTTTTGCATGACAAGCAAATTCGTCTAACTTTCCAGTTACTCGGTCATCAAAACGAGAACCAACAGCAATTAATAAGTCGCACTCACTCACCGCAAAATTAGCATAAGCAGTACCATGCATTCCCAGCATTCCTACTGATAGGGGATGATGTTCATTAAAAGCACCTTTACCCATCAAAGTAGTAGTTGCAGGAATATTAAAATGTTCTGCTAATTCTTGAATTTCTGCATGAGCATCTGCGGAAATTGCACCACCACCTATATATAATAAAGGACGGCGTGCCTCTAGCATCAAATTTATAGCTTGGTTAATTTGCCTAGGGTTGCCTTTGACCGTCGGACGGTATCCAGGTAGTTTGATGGAACCTGGTTCCACTGGTTCATAGTCAAATTCTTCCAAACCTACATCTTTGGGTATGTCAATCAAGACTGGACCAGGACGACCTGTACTGGCAATATGAAATGCCTCAGCAATAATTCCGGCCATATCCCTTGGGTCTCGGACAACATAAGAATGTTTAACAATTGGTAGAGTAATGCCATAAATGTCTGTTTCTTGGAAGGCATCAGTACCAATCATTTTTCGGCCGACTTGGCCTGTAATTACTACCATGGGAATTGAGTCCATTTGGGCAGTAGCTATGCCTGTTACGAGATTTGTAGCTCCGGGACCTGATGTAGCAAAGCATACACCTACTTTACCAGTGGCACGGGCGTATCCATCAGCAGCATGAGCTGCTCCTTGTTCATGTCTGACTAAAATGTGCTTTAGGTCTCCTGCCGCTTCTGAACGGTAAAGTTCGTCGTAGATTGGTAATATTGCACCCCCTGGATAGCCAAATATGTGTTTGACTCCATGACGCTTAAGACTATCCATTAGTGCAAAAGCACCCGTTGCTCGTTTTAGGGTAACTTTAGTCTGTAATTGCACAGGTAATTCCTCTCTAGATACTATTATGTATAGTTAAAAGTATAATTTTAATCAAAAATGAGATGTAATAGAAAGTCTTTTTTTACATAATTTACACAAAACTTTAAGATTCTTTATTAGAGTCATTTTTTCGGTATTTTTAAGATTTTAGAAGCCTACTCAAAAAACTGCTGAGTAAATGTATTTTTCTTAACAAATAAGGCCCACTTGGCGACGATCTTAAAAGATGTCATCCTGATAAACGAGTAAACTCAAAAATTAAGTGTAAGGAGTGAATAACTTGAAAAAAGTAGAAGCTATTATTCGGCCTTTTAAGCTAGACCAGGTGAAAATTGCTCTCGTTAATGCTGGTATCGTGGGTATGACTGTTTCTGAGGTCAGAGGATTTGGGCGTCAGAAGGGTCAAACTGAAAGGTATCGTGGTTCTGAGTATACGGTTGAGTTTTTGCAGAAACTCAAGGTTGAAATTGTAGTTGAAGATGACCAGGTGGATATGGTTGTTGACAAAATTATTGCTGCCTCCCGTACTGGTGAGATCGGTGATGGTAAGATTTTCATTACTCCAGTGGATAGAATTGTGAGGATTAGGACTGGGGAAAGTAATATAGAAGCAATCTAGTTTTAGAGTGAGGTTTTGCCATGTTAGGTGATAGGTAGTTAGAAGTTACTGTAAACTACCCGCCATCAAATCAAAGATTATGATGCGGGCTTTTCGTAGCCCTCCAGTAGATCCCATATAGTCCGCTGTCTTGGTACGAAATCAAGACAGCTAACTTCACAGGATAACCAGGGACCTCCAGGCTGATTTACACTCAACCCCAAAGCAGCTATATTTTTTGCGCCATTGTAATCAGCATCCCCTTTCCATTCACAATGTAGGCAACGATAATCTTTACCATTTCGATATGATTTACCTTTTGTCGGATGAATATGCAAACATTTGTGGCAAGTAAGGCTAGTATATGCTGGATTAACTAATATTAATTTCACGCCATGTAACACACATTTATAAGCAAGAAACATTCTGAACTGATAAAAAGCCCAACTATTAGATAATCTTCTTTCTTTCTTATTTCTTGGTTGCTGATTAGTTCTTTGTCTAATATTAGTTAAATCTTCTATGGCAATAGAATTCTTATTAGTCGCTGCTTTTTTGACTAAATAAGTTGTTATTTCGTGATTAACGTGTTTCTGAAAGCGTCGCTCTTTTCCTGATAAGCGTTGCTGTAGTTGCCGACATCTTCTCCGACTACAAAGAAGTGCCAATAGAAGCTTTTCTTTGTAGGACTGCTCTGATTTGAGAATAATGATTTCTCTTAGAAGTTATATTTTTACCTGACCATGATTCACCTTCAGATGTTGAGGCTATATCTGTCCTGCCTAAATCAATTCCTATTATTTTATTTGTTGACTTTGGCTCAGGAACAATATGATTAACATGAATATTTATATAGTAAATTCCATCTTTTCTTTTAGTTAAGACTGCTGAAGTTGGTTTACTACCTTTTAATATTCCACGTTGATAGTTACCTATTAATAACTCAAACTTTGTACGCTTACTCAAAAGCTTTAAACTCACAATCCATTTCTTTGTATCTAAACTAAATGTTCTACTGTCGTAATCAACTGATGTTGGTGCAAAAGTTAATTCTTTTTGAATATGATTAGTAATAGAAGTTTTGCGATTAGAACATACTCGCCTAATTGTATGAATTGTAGTTTGTGCTGATAACTGAAGCTTTTCTCTAACTGTACCGTACATTAAAGCTTGCATTGCCACATTATTTGTCAGTTTTTTGTCACTGTTTTTGTGTATATACTGACAAGCATTAGCAAACATTTCCATAGTGGCTTATATTTCTTTTGCCACTTCTGGGCTGACCTTCAATTTACAGGATATAGTAGTTATCTGCTTCATTGTTATATAATACTTTAAATGGTGATAAATATCAACAATGAAGTTTGATTTTATTTGAAATTAAAAATTCCTTCCGGCACTGAATCATAGATGACAACGCGGGACTCTTTTTTGAAATTTAGTTGAATTGAGGGAACGTAGCTTAAACAAATAAAGCTAAGAAAGTATAAATATTTCTTCAAAACATATCATAACCATAATTTACTATAGATAAACCTTAGAAAAATTTAGTTAGTTCTGCAAATGTTTATTTCTGTAAGCATTCATTTTTCAAAAGTAAATAAAATATCAAAAGTGGAACTTTGAGTTAATTGGGATTGAAAGCTTATATTTAATAAAGTTGCTAGAGTGAGGATAGTCAAGTTAACGAAGTTAGAAGTCAAAAGTTATTTTTGTAACGGGGATTTGAGCTTCGCTCCAAAAATATTTCGCCAATCAAGGCGGGGTTTTAGACTCATATTATTTTGATAAATATGAAAATACAGAAGAATCAAAAATATAGCTATCAAATAGGTAATTATTTAGCATCAGATCATCCCACTTATGTTAGACGCTCGGCAGATAAAGAGTTATTTAATGCTTTGAATAAAGGTGAATATTGTTATGTATTAAGTTCTCCGCAAACGGGAAAATCAAGTTTAAAAATTAGAATAATACAACTGTTGCAAGCAGAAAATATTATCTGTATTGCCTTAGATATGACTAGAGTTAATAATAAACTTTTGACTCTAGAAGAATGGTATGAGCAAATAATTTTGACTCTAGAGAAGACTTTTTTATTTCCTCGGCATTTCCCGGAATTATGGTGGGAGGAAATGGCAGATTTACCTGCGGATGAAAGATTATTTATTTTTATTGAAGAGGTGTTGCTAGTTAATACTCAAAATGAGAAAATAGTAATTTTTATAGATGAGGTTAATGATGATAGTGTTGTTAATTTAGGCTTTAGTAGTTTAGGAGTATTAATTGATTATTGTCTTGAGGAAAGAACAAATAATCCAAAATTTAAACGCTTAACTTTTGCTTTGTTAGGAACAACTATACCCGATAATTTAATAGATAGATGTAGATTTATTGAACTTAATAGTTTCAAAAAAGAAGAAGTGTCTCATTTAGCACAGCCATTTAAAGGCATAGTTAAGCACCCACTACAAGTTATAGAAAAAATATTATATTGGTCAGGTGGACAACCATTTTTAACGCAAAAACTGTGTCAAATAGCGATCGACTATCTGGGAGAAAGAAAAGGAGAAGAAAATTATAATGGTATAGCTTTAGTTGAAGATTTAGTGAAAATTTGTGTTGTAGAAAACTGGGATTCACAAGACTACCCGATTCATTTCAATAAAATACAAAATCTTTTGCTGAAGAATATACAGAAATCTACCAGTCATTTAGAAATATATCAACAACTATTAAAACATGGTAGATTAAGACCGCCTGGTCAAGATAATCAAAAATTTAAAAATGATGCGATCGCTAATAATAAATGGGAAATTAAAGAGTTATTGAGGTCTGGTGTAGCGAAAGTCAATCATGGTTTTTTAGAAGTATACAGTCCGATATATGCAGAAATTTTTAATCAGGAATGGGTACAACAATATTTACCAACAGTAATTAATTCTGCTCCTCAATCTAATCCTCAAATATTAGAATTAAATAACCAGGAAAAAATATCTCTAATGGTATCTGATTTTTCTAATGAAGAAGGAAGAAGGAAGAAGGAAGAAGGCATCCCCCCTTGCCCCCCTTTGAAAGGGGGGAAGAAAAAGTGGATGGGGACTCAAACCACAACTAATTATCAATACCCTGTAGACGGCGGGGTATTAAACCCAAAAGAAAAAGATAATAAAAATAATAATTCCAATGAAATTCAGGTTCAGCAACAACATGAATTAGGGGAAATAACAGCACAAAAAAATCAGAATAATCCCCATAATATTCCGCTTCAGCAACAACAGAAACAACAGGATATACCAGCACAAAAAAATCAGAATCACATTGAAGAAGGAAGAAGGAAGAAGGAAGAAGGAAGGAAGAAAAAGTTGTTGGGGTTTGAGTCCCTATCCAATTTTAAACACCCTGTAGACGGCGAGGTATTAAACCCAAAAGAAAAAGATAATAAAAATAATAATCCAAATGAAATTCAGGTTCAGCCACAACTGGATTTAGGGGAAATAAGAGTACAAAAAAATCAAAATAATCCAAATTCAATTCAGGTTCAATTACAACAGAAACAACAGGAGATACCAGTACAAAAAAATCAGAATAAAGTTCAAAAAAAACAGGTAGTTCGGAAAAAAGTCAAAAAATCTTCAAATCAGCAGAATAAACTGAAATTAGGAGTGGCGGGTTTAGTTATAGTATCAATAACAGCAATGACAGTAGTTGCTTGGGCAACTAAACTTTTTCAAGATACACAAAATCAACTTCAAAGAACAGAATATCAACTAGAAAAAGCACAGTACGAACTTCAAGAAGCACAAGAAGGTACAAAACTAGAACACAAAGGAATTAGTGCTTTAAGAAAATTTGAAATTGCAGAAATAGAAGCATTACTATCAGCAATGCAAGCTGGAAAAGAACTAAAAGAATTAGTTGGAGGCGATCGCCCACTTCAATATTATCCAGCTACAAGTCCCATATTTGCCCTGCAACAAATCCTCAATAATATTCACGAGAAAAATCAAATTCCCAACGTCAAAAAAATTACCATGAGTTCTGATGGCCAACTACTCGCCACAGTTAACAATGATGGTACAGCTAGAATCCTCAAATACTCAGGTCAGTCTGTAGCTCAATTAAGAGGACATCAGGGCAAAGTTTCTCACGTTAAATTTTCACCAGAAGGAAATATTTTAGCTACAGCAGGAGATGATAGTACAGTTAGAATCTGGGATTTTCTGGGTAAGCAGCAAGTAGAACTAAAAGGCCATGAAGGTCAAATTTGGCAAATTACTTTCAGTCCTGATGGTAAATATATAGCTACTGCTGGAGAAGATGGCACAGCGAGAATTTGGGATATATCAGGCAAGAAAATAGCGACTCTCAAAAAACATCAAGGTCGAATCTTGGATGTCACATTTAGCCCTGATGGTAGATATATAGCTACTGCTGGATGGGATGGGACCGCAAGAATTTGGAATCGATCTGGGAGACAGTTGGCTAGACTCAGGGGACATAAAGGTAGTGTCGAAAAAGTAATATTTAGTCCAGATGGTCAACGTTTAGCCACTGCTGGATGGGATGGCACAATTAGGATTTGGCAACGTAGCTCCGGTAAATTATTAACCAAACTTAAGGGAGGTGAAGGCGGGGTCTGGAATGTTAGCTTTAGTCCGGATGGCAAAAGTTTAGCTACAGCGGGAGAAGATGGAACAGCCTTGATATGGGATACTTCAGGTCAAGTATTATCAAAACTTCCCGGACATCAAGGAATTGTCACCAGTGTTAGTTTTAGTCCGGATGGTCAACGTTTAGCTACAGCAGGTAGTGACGGTAGTGTGAAAATTTGGAACAATAATGGTAATTTGTTAGCCAATCTCAGAGGACATCAAGGCAGGGTTTGGGAAGTTAACTTTAACTCTGACGGACAACGACTATTAACTTTAGGAGAGGATGGCACGGGTAGAATTTGGCAACTAGAAGATAATCACGAGGCAACACTCAAGGGAAACTCCGATATTTTTGGGTCAGTAAGTTTTAGTTCTAATAGTCAGAAGTTAGCAACAGCCGCAGTTGATGGTACTGCCCGTATTTGGGATATTTCGGGAAAACCTTTAGCTCAATTCAATGGATATCTGGGAATGTTTGGCGATATGAGTTTTAGTCCTGATGGTCAACGTCTAGCTACTGCGGGAGATAGTGGTCAGGGGAGAATTTGGAAGATTTCAGGAGAAGAATTGATAGAGCTAAAAGGTAAAAAGGGGAGAGCAAAGCAAATTGGTTTTAGTCCTGATGGACAACGTTTAGCAACGGTGGGGGAAGATGGTGTTGCCCGCATCTGGAATAATTCTGGTCAGCAGTTGGCTGAGTTAAAAGGACATAATGGTCGCGTGTTGGATGTGGTGTTTAGTCCAGATGGGCAATATATTGGTACTGCTGGAGAGGATGGTATTGCCAAAATCTGGGATAGTTCTTTCCAGCTTGTGTCAGAATTGAAAATTCTTTCCAGTTGGGTTGAGAGTATGGCTTTTAGTCCATCTGGAAAGTATATAGTGACGGGAGATAGCAATGGGGTAGTGAAAATTTGGGATTTTTCGGGCAATCAAATTGCGGATCTGAAGGGAAATATAGGTAGTGTGGATAATTTGACTTTTAGTGCTGATGGGGAACAGGTAGCTAGTATGGGCAAAGATGGAATGGTCAGAATTTGGGATATTACTGGACGTCAATTAGCTCAATTTGAGAATGCTAAGGCATTAAGTGTGGATGGTAAATATGTGGCAACTTTGGTGGATAATAATTTACAGTTGTGGCGCGTGAAAGGATTAAATGATTTGTTGAAAGGTTCTTGCGATTGGCTTCAAGATTATTTTATTACTCATCCCAAGGTGAAGGAAGATTTAGAAATTTGTGATAATTAAAGAATTTAGAATTTAGAATTACCTCTTCTTATAAATTCAGCAGTCCAGTAGTGGCGTGTCAAGCTTGAAATAGTATTTTAGGAAAATTCACCAAACAACCTTGTCATAGCAATAATTACAGGGAAAATCTAATACACCATTTTTAACTTGACGCGCTAGTAGTGGAGCGACACGCCTAAAAATGTAGGTTGGGTTGAACGGCAGTGAAACCCAACAAAAGCTTACTACTGTTGTGTTGGGTTTCGTCCCTCAACCCAACCTACACTTATTGCACCATTTTAGCTGTGTCAATCCAGTAGGATGTGTTAGCGCACTTCGTAACTGAGCGAAACCCTATATACAGCACTTTCCGTTGTTATGAGGTACACCCATGGCGGGCAAGATGCCAGCACTGCAATATTTTGATCATTCATCTTGTACATAATTTGCCCGAAATCTGCTGTATATTGTCAGCGGTAGCGTAACGCACCGGAATATATATATTTTGTCAGTGCGTAAGTCCTGATTAATTGAACTTAAAATCTACAACCTTCTTAAATTTATGCTAAATCCAATACAACAATTTTCATGGCAAAAAATTCTCTCTACTTTATTGAGTTTTTTATTAGCAATATTCTTATTACTACTAATAGCTACACCCACTGCTTTAGCAAGTCTAAATGATGATAGATTTGATGGTAATATTTTTGCCCTTTATGCGGGTAATGGTTCTCTTGTACCTGCTAGAGTAACATTAAAAGAATCTCTCAAAGGTTCTAAACCTGCTCTATTAGTCTTTTTTCTAGATGATAGTAAAGATTGTAAACAATTTTCGACTGTAGTTTCTCAACTTCAAGCATTCTATGGTCGTGCTGCTAGTTTTATTCCTGTTAATGTGGATGCTATTGTTACTCCTATAACTGATGATTCTACAAAATCAGCTTATTATTATGAAGGATTTGTACCTCAAACTGTTTTAATTGACCAAGAAGGAAAAGTTGCTTTAAATGCTAAAGGTCAAGTTGCGTTTGAAAAAGTAGATGATGCTTTTCGAGAAGTTTTTGATTTATTACCTCGCTCTGAGTCTGTTGAACTTAAACGTAGAATTGTTAATGAGATAAATATTGAATTGAGTAATTAGTTAATTAGCTATCAGCTATCAGCTATCAGCTATCAGCTATTAATTCATTACCTTTAATGTGTTTTCCTCATTATATAAGGGCGAATGCCATTCGCCCCTACATATGGCGTTTTCAAAGTCAATTTGTGTAAGTCCTGACTTAATTGTTAATATCTGTAGCTCATATATACTATATCCTTGTGTTTGCTAATATTTAACCCTCCTTTAGCGAAAAATTGTGGTTTAAAGACTCTCCTTTAAAGGAGAGGTAATTGTTAATTATTAATTATTAATTATTAATTGTTTAATGCCAATGTATCCTGATTTTCTACCAAAATTAACCGAAAGTCTGACTGAATCTACATCTATTTCTTTTGCTCAAAATATTCAGTATCAATCAATTTATACTCCTCTGATTTCTCAAACAATTAATACAAGTTTTGTCTCTCAAGGTAAAGGTAATACCCCGATTTTATTACTCCATGGTTTTGATAGTTCTATTTTTGAATATCGTCGCCTTTTGCCATTACTTGCTGCTCAAAATCAAACTTTTGCCGTTGATTTATTGGGATTTGGTTTTACAGATAGATTGCCGAATTTAAAAATTAATCCGCAGGCGATCGCTACTCATCTTTATTATTTTTGGAAAAGTTGGATTAATCAACCTGTTATTTTAATAGGTGCTTCTATGGGTGGTGCTGCTGCTATTGATTTTACTCTGACTTATCCAGAAGTTGTGAAAAAATTAGTACTAATTGATAGTGCTGGAATGCAAAATAATCCGATTATTAGTAAGTTTATTTTTCCTCCACTTGACTATTTCGCCACAGAATTTTTGCGTCGTCCCCAGGTACGAGCAAGTATTAGTCGTAGTGCTTATTTTGATAAAAGTTTTGCCACTTTAGATGCTAATATTTGTGCCAGATTGCATCTAGAAATGCCTGGTTGGAGTCAAGCTTTAATTTCTTTTACTAAAAGTGGTGGGTATGGTAGTTTCAAACAAAAATTGCCTTCTATGCAACAGCAAACATTGATTTTGTGGGGAGAAAATGACCAGATTTTAGGTACTGGTGATGCTGGTAAATTAGAGGGAGCGATCTCTAATTCTCAACTCATTTGGATTCCTAATTGTGGTCATGTTCCTCACTTGGAAAAATCTCAAATTACTGCTAATTATATTCTGGATTTTATTAGGGAAAATTAATAATAGATTTTTTAAATAATTATTCTTGATTAGCTATTACTTTTTATCAAAATTGATTCACAGTTTTCAGCAAGATTTGGTTCAGCTTCAATACAACCAATAAAGTCAAGTTGACTAAATTTTTCCAGATGGTTTTCAAAAGTATTCAAGAGTTATTGATAGTAATATTTTAGAGCAGATAGTAAAATTTCATCAGTGCTTTGTTTAGTTTTTTCCTGGATAAAGGCAAGTTTTTGCACTTGTTCTTGAGTGAGTTTAGTAAAAATTTTCATTTTTTTTCGCTTTAGAATCAAGTTAAGTAAAAGTATTCCTTGCACCAAAAGTTCTAAAAATCATCGATGAATAATAGGCCAATTATACTTTTGTTGATTAAAGTATAATTTGTTTTGGGACAATTATACTTAAGTATCATTGAAGTACACCTAAAATAAGGGGGACTTCCGCTTTCCCCCCCTTTTTAAGGGGGGTTAGGGGGGATCTCTAGCAGTGTACCTTACACTTACTGAGAAATGCCATAAGAGGCCATTTAAGTTTGCAAAGGCTGTAGTTTTTGTAAATTAACTTTAATTCTTAATCAGCATTCTTTTTTGCTCGAAATATAATGATAGATTATTTAAATTATTCAGACACTCCATTATTCGGTTTACCTTTAACTAATCTTCCGGAAGATAATCAAATTAATCATCAAAATATTGTCTCTAGTTCAGAAATTTTACCTCCAGAATTAGAAGTACAAAAATTTGATACATCTCCGACTGATTTATCCATAAATAATGACGCTCTTACAGACATTAGTTTTATCGAAAATGCAGGACAAATTAACAATACCGAAGTAGAGTATTTAGCAAAAGCAAATAACTATAATTTATTATTTGCTCAAGATGAAATTATCTTTGCTGCAGCTCAAGATATAGAAGATGAAACTACTTCAGATGTAGTGAAATTAAATTTCCAAAATGCTAATCCCGAACCTATTATTAAACCTTTAAATCAATTGCCGGGAGTTGCCAATTTTTTCCAAGGTAATAACTCTGATAATTCATACGATTCATATACAAATATTCCAACTTATGCCGCTATTGAATATGAAAATTTATATCCTGGTATTGACTTAATATATAGTAGTATCGACGGCAACCTAAAAAGTGATTTTATTATTTCTCCCAACATCGACACTTCTCAAATTATTCTTAACTACAGTGGAATAGAAGAAATTAACATTCTTGCCGACGGTACTTTGTCTATAGATACTAAATTAGGAGAATTAACTGAAGCACCTCCAATTGCTTATCAAGAAATAAATGGTCAGCAAATTGAAGTCGAAGTCGCCTATCAAATCCTCGAAAATAATCAAGTAGGATTCGACATTGGAGAATATAATCCAAACTATGAATTAGTTATCGACCCCACCGTAGAATATTCCACATTAATCGGAGGAAATGGTTTTGACCGTGGCAATGGCATTGCTGTAGATGTTGCCGGAAATGTTTATATAACTGGAGATACTACTTCTGTTGATTTTCCCACATTAAATGCAATTCAATCAGACTTTAATGGTGGGGGAGTTGTATTTAATAACGATGCTTTTGTGACTAAACTCGACCAAAATGGAAATGTTCTTTGGTCTACTTATTTTGGAGGAAGTAATGATGAATTTGGCACAGATATTGCTGTAGATATAGCAGGCGGAGTTTACGTTACAGGCAATACTAATTCCCTAGACTTCCTAACAGTTAATGCCTTGCAAACTACTTATGGTGGAGGTAGTTTTAACGGCGATGCTTTTGTGACAAAACTTTCTAGTTTAGGTAATAGCGTACAATATTCTACTTACCTTGGCGGTCGAGACGAAGACATTAGTAGAGGTATTGCTGTAGATAATAATGGCAATGCTTTTGCAACAGGAAGTACGGGTGGTTTTTCACCATTTCCAGCAGAACCAATTCCTGGTTTTGCCGACTTTCCTACTACAGAAGATGCTTTTCAAACCGAAACTACTAATAATTTTAACCGAGATGCTTTTGTAACTAAATTATCCAGAAATGGCAAAACTTTAGAATATTCTACTTTATTAGGTGGGATAGATTTTGATTCAGCAATTGATATTGAAGTTGATAATAATAGTAATGCTTATATAACAGGTTCAACTAGGTCTTTTGACTTCCCACTTGAGAACCCACTGCAAAATTTTTATGGTGGAGATAGCGATATTTTTATTACTAAATTAAATCCAGAAGGTAGCGACTTACTTTTCTCAACTTTTTATGGTCGGGGTGATGGTGATTCTGGTAGTGGTATTGCCATAGATTTAGCTGAAAATATTTATATTTCTGGTACAACAGGAACTCGTATTCTTCAGGGAGATATTGCTATTTCTCCTGTGGGAGACTTTCCTGCTTTGAATGGATTTCAAAATTTCTTTGGAGGAGGTAGTAGTGATGCTATTGTGATGAAAATTAATCGGAATGGTACTTTGGGATATGCAAGTTTTTTAGGTGGAAATAATAGTGAATTTGCTAATGATATTGCTGTAGATAATTTGGGTAATGCTTATGTGACTGGTAGTACTGCTTCTGTGAATTTTCCGATTTTTAATGAGTTTCAAGAAGGGGTTGGTTTGGGATTACCAGATGATGTTTTTGTGAGTAAAGTTTCTAGTAGTGGATTATTTTTAGATTTTTCTGCAACTATTGGTGGTGTGGGGAATGAATCTGGAAATGGTATTGTTATAGACCCTGCTCAGAATACTTATGTAGTTGGTTTTTCTGATTCTATAGATTTTCCAGTTATTGATGCTTTGAATAATTTTGGTTTAGAATCTAATGCTTTTGTGGCTAAGATTGTTTCAGATGTTACGCCACCTGAAATTTTCCAGAATTTTATTCAGTATTTGACGGCACAACAAATTAATCCAATAGAGATATATTTTGATGAGGAATTTTATTTAGAAAATAACGTTGATGTAGCCAGGTTTGTGCAAAATGGTTTGTTTACAAATGGTTTCGACCACTTTATTAATCAAGGTCAATTTCAAGGGCGCAACCCCAGTCTTTTATTTGATGAAACTACTTATTTAATTGAAAATCCAGGAGTGGCAGAAGCAGTGGCTAATAATGTTTTTAATAGTGGCTTCGAGCATTTTATTAATGTTGGTTTTTTTGAAGGACGCGATGAAAGAACTACTGCATTTGATGAACGATTTTATCTAGCATCTAATCCTGTTGTAGCTTTAGCAGTAGAAAATGGTGTTTTTAACAGTGGGTTTGAACATTTTATATTGTTTGGTGAAGCTGAAGGGCGAGCTGGAAATTAGTTATGAAGTCAAAAGTCAGAAATTAGAAGTCTAAGAGGATATCTGAAAAGTTTTTTGATACTAAATTTTGCCCCCCTAGCAAGCCAACAAAGTTAATCCCCCTCCCGTCCCCCTTTTTTATCCCCCTCCCGTCCCCCTTGGAATCCCCCTCCCGTCCCCCTTGGAAAGGGGGAAGCCAGAGGATGCTGCGCATTTGAAGGATGGGAAGCCAGATGTTGCTTCGCTTTTTGTTGAATGGGGGAAGCCAGAGGATGCTGCGCTTTTTGTTGAACGGGGAACAAGAGTCAATTTGCTATCTTTAAGTCCCCCAAAATTGGGGGATTTAGGGGGCTTAGATGTAGTAAATAGGACTGAGAAGTCCCTATTCCCTATTCCCTTAATTACGGTTGGGATAGTATTTGAATCTAATGCTTCTTCTAATATTTCTAGGGCGATTTTCAAAGTAGTTACAATTGCCATAATAGTCGCAATTTCTCTTATAAGAATCATAGTCTCGGTCATATCTGTCACGTCTTCGCCGATAATCATAATCCCGGTCGTACCTGTCACGTCTTCGCCCATAATCATAATCCCGGTCGTACCTGCCACGTCTTCGCCGATAATCATAATCTCGGTCGTATCTGTCGCGTCTTTTTCGTATTCGTACTCGAGAATTTTTTAAAGTATTCCATTTGCGGTCAAGTCTGCGGTCTAGGTCGTCGTGAGCTTCTTGAATAATTCTTTCTTTTTCTGCTTTGGGAAGACTGCGGTTATGAGGTTTATCCATCTCATTTTTAATCCTGCGATCGATTCTTTCATGAAATTCATGCCTTTTTCTTTGTCGGTACTCATCTTCCTTTTGACGTGCTCGAATGCGATATTTATCTTTGCGATCGGCTAATATAATTTGATTTTCGTCTAAGCTTTTTTGTTCAGTTTTGATGTTAGTCAAATTATTTAAGGCCATTGCTGGATAGGTACAACTAAGGCCAAAATATAAGGGAATAATAGCGAGCAAAAATTTATTATTCATATCGATACAGTAGGTTAATTTGGTTATATCTCTACTTATAGCTCATAGATATCAAATCCGCTTAATATTGTTAAGACTTACGAACAAGGTACGAAAAAGTAGCGTTTGAGATTGCTTCCCTATGGGTCGCAATGACATAAATACGTTCTACTGGGTAAGTCCTAATTATGTCTGGTTAAATACTTATATCAGGTCTCATTAATTAGCCATAATAAATTAGCTATTCTTTAGTCATCTAAAGATGACTTCTGCTTTGAGCCAAGAAGTTTATTTCTTGGCGGATGACATAGCGAACCTGTTGCCTTGATATTACACTTAGCCAGAAGGTAGAAGGTTTGGTAATGACAATATTAGTAAACTCCAGGCAGGTTCAAATGCAGATTTAGGTTTAATGCGAGCTTTAGCAGTAGTAAAAGAGCTGGAAAAAAACCCTCGTTTAAAGCAACTAGAATTAAAATTCTGAGTTTATTCCGCAGCAGAACTTTATCTACCTTCAGAAGAATATGCGAGAGTAGAGAGCAATCCAGAGCAAAGAAGACGGCGAATAGAAATTCGTTTCAGTCCTCCTGCTGATAAACAATAGCTCCTGTAGACTTGACATAATATAGTCAGGAATTACGCACGGAAACTAAATAAAGTGAGGGCGTTAGCGGAGCTTGGCGCTAGCCAATGCCATTCGCCCCTACATATGGCGTTTTTTAGGTGAATTTGCGTAAGTCCTGCTGATAATAAACCGTACATTTTTCCCACAGATAAGCTCCTCCCTCCCTGTTGCCTGTTGCCTGTTGCCTGTTGCCTATTGCCTGTTGCCTGTTGCCTGTTGCCTACTCCCTATCAAAACTGTACTTCATATTCGACTGATAATACTGCATTATCACTAAAGTTACTGCCTCCTCGAACGCGTACTTCATCATTAACTTGATAACGCAGAGAAAATTCCGTTGGTTCATTGGCACCAAAAAGTCTAGTCATGGATACTCCTAATTGATTCGTCACGTCAACACCTACCTCCAAACCCCAACCCAAAGAGGAAGCACGTCGCGCTCCACGTTTGGGAATGCTTGCAGGAAATATCCGAAATTCACTTAACCCAGTCGCTGCAATAATATCCTGTTGTAAGTTAGCAAGTATGGTGGTACTTGCTACATTAGCTAATGCTAAATTCCTATCTTCACTAAGGGTATCAATGATATTACCGCCCAACAAACTGACTATTTGTACTTCTGATCGCCTTGGAGCACTGGTCAACTCTAGGTTATTTTCTAATTCTGATAGAGGTCCTTTTGCTGTTGCCATAATTCTCACTTTCTGGCTAGTATTCAAGGTACCTGGTGATGGAGCGTCTATTGTCTCGGATGATAATGGTGATGATGGGGATGATGAGCGGTTGGTCTCAAAAGCTGATGCTAATAGCTGTACGTCCACAATGGGGTCAAGTCCATTAATTGGGGTAAAGGTAGCTGTGTTTTTATAATTGGGGTCTAAGCGCAATTCTGTAGTAAATAGATTTATCGACCCTGTTGCCAGGTCAATCTTACCGCTAGGACGAATATCGCTGAGGGTGCCGTTTATCAGTAAACCACCTGCAACTTCAAAGTTAGCTAGTCCTGGACTAATCATCCGCAGGCGATCGCTTAGAGTCACTTGAAAATTATTTAGACTCACCTCAAAATCTTCCATACCAAAACCAGGTGCATTTTCTCCATTACCTGCTGCTGCTGCGAAACCTGCTGCCTGATTTAAAAATATTTTACCTTGGGAGACTTCAACGTTACCGCCTATTTCTGGTTGCAAAGCTGCACCTGTAATCAGGACTTTTCCATCAATACCAGCTTGAAAAACTCGTTGAAAGTCTATATTGAGTTGGTCTAATGTAATTGTCAGGGGGTTATTTATATCTGGTTCTTGACTGCCAAAGGGTTGAAAAATTGGTAAAACGCCAATTACTTCAACTTTACCATCACTAAGAATTCCTTGGAGTTCTTTGACTTCGACGCGATCGCCCTGAAATAAAACTGTTCCTTCTAGGTCTGTTAGGGGTTGGGGAAATGCTGCTGCTGTGATACTTATGTCTGCAAATTTAGCATATCCTTCTGGTTCTGGTTGTTGTAATGTTCCTTTGACCTGCAATAATATATCTCCTTGACCAGAGTTTAATGTCACCTGGTCGGTCAAGATGTTAACTATCTGTAACGCATCATTTTTAATATTGACGCTGACGTTAATTAAATCGCTGCCTGCGGAAACTTGAGCAAAGGGTAAGTCTATGGGTATATCACCTCTATACAAAATTGGGTCTCCAATTATGGAAAGACCTCCACCAAAACGCAGACGTCCGGTGTTGTAACTAAATTCTGTTTGTGCTTTTTCAATGGGTTTTTCGTTTAAGGTGCCGTCTACTATATTGATTTCACCTACAGCTCTGGGGTCTTCAAAATTTCCTCCTATTTCTGTTTCGGCATTCAAAATTCCTGTAATATTAAAATTGATATTTGGTGGTATATAATTTTGGGCAAATTTCTGTATTTCCTCTAAATCTATATTTTCTAGTCGTAATTTCCCAGTCTGATTTTCTGGACTCAAATCTCCATTAAATGCTAATAATGTTTCTCCTACTTGTACTTCTAGTGGTTTGACTGTCAGCACTTCGTTTTCATATTGACCCTGTACGAGAAATTTATCGATTTTGTAAGGTCCCCAATTCCAGTCGCTACCATTGATGTCAAATTTGCCGTCAATACCAGACTGCAAAGTTCCTTCTGCTGCTACTTCTCCGGAAAATGTGATATCTAGGTCGGTAAGGGGTGGTATTGGTATGGGAATATTTGGTTGTTGATTTTCTTGTTGTTGTTTTAGCAAAGCTTGAATTTCGGCAAACCGACGCAACTGAGAAATGACTGGTGTGTTTTCTGGGAAACCTACTGCTACTGGTTGCACATCTTCAGCGTTGGCATAATTTGGAGTTGCTATACCTCGCGCAATGTCTTCTAAGTTAAACCATTGGAGGGCGGTCAAAATATCTTGAGCTTCACCTTTTTCAATTTTTAGGTTGCCCGCAAATTTGGGGTCGAAACTGCCATCGGGAGAATTAATATCGACCATTGCTTGTAGGATATATCGACTGTCTCCTAATAATAATGTACCGTCATTGAGAGTTCCTATTCCTTTGGCAAAATTGATGTCTGCGGTGAAACTCTCTGCATCTATATAACCAATACTAGGTTTGGCAACTGCAAGATTTCCGTTTGCGGTGATGGAGTTCAGGTCGAATGTTCTCAGACCAGATATTGCTATTTTGGCGGATGCTTCCCCGGAAACTGCACCGATATCAAATTGTGCTGCTGGCGCTATATCTAATAATTCTACAGGAAATTGCTCTAATGTTACTAGGAGGTTTTCTCCTTCTGTTACTCCTGCGAGTTTTGCTTCGTCGCGTTTAATTAAAAAAGCAGTGGGAAAATAGGTTTTATCTAATCGATCTAATACTAATTCTAGACGGTCTTTTTCTCCTGCAATTTTAAATGTTACTCCATCAGCTATTCCTGCATTTAATTTTCCAGATAAAACGGAATCAAAATCTACTGAATTTACGGCTAAATTTCGCAAGACAACATCACCAACTAAACTTAAATCTTCGATAGATTTACCGATAACTTTACCATCAAAGTTGACTCTACCTGTTAATAATTCTCCTTTTTTTTCTATGGGTAAATCTTGTGCTAATTTTTCGATGGGCAGAGATTCTAAATCAAAATCTGACAAATTGACATTAATATTAATTCCAGAAATTGTCGGTGGTTTTTGCTGTGGAAATTCTACACCTACTATTCCATTAGCATTAACGTTTGGCGGGATAGAAACTTTTTCTATTTCTACTTGTTTACCATTCCAGTCAAACAGAGAATTAAGAGGTTGTTGAATAACTGGTAATTCTGAAAGTGTTAATTTGGCTTGAGCTGCTATAGCTTCTGGAGATAAATTTGCTAGGGTTCCAGATAGGTCAATATTTGTATTTAAAAAGCCACCAATTACTGGTAAATTTTCAGCTTGCCCTAATAATTTTTGTACCTGTCTAATACCTGCAACGGCTGGTTTTGTTTGTTCTTGTTTTTCCAATGCTGCTGAAAATTGCTCTAAAGGAATTTGGTTTCCCACTACAGCAGTTTGCCATTTTTGACCTACTAATTCTCCTGTAATATTGACAGTTCCACCATCTGCTAAAAGTACTTTTCCTTCAGCTTCAGCAGCGATAGCTTCTGGGTTTAAATTCTCTAAATTTCCGGCGACTTTAGCACTACCGAGAATATTGCCATTTATTGTGTCTAAATAAGGCAAAACTAACTCTATAATTTCCTTATTCGTGTTATCCGTGCCCAAATTCCTGTTATCCGTGCCCAAATCCCTGTTATCCGTGCCCAAATCCGCGTTATCCGTGCCCAAATCCCTGTCTAGCTCTTTAGCTATTTTTTTGACAAAACTCAATGGAATAGGTTCAGCGATCGCTGAGGCTGTAAAATTACCATTATCTAATTTTCCTGTGGCATTAATTGTATTATTTCCAATGATTAATTTTCCGGTTCCATCGGCGGCTATTGCTTGAGGATTCAGATTATTTAAGTTGCCAAATACGCTCAAATTGCCAAATAATTCTCCTTCAATTCCTGGGGGTAAAGTTGCGCTAGCTGGTATGGCAATTAAACCAGTTTTTCTGACTGTTTCTTCCAAAGGGCGTAAAGCAATATTTTCTGTTTCTACATTAGTAAAAAAGTTTCCTCGCTCAAGTCTTCCATCAATATCAACAGTATTACCATCAATAAATAATTTACTATTAGTATCTGCGGTAATTGCTTCTGGATATAAATTGTTTAAATTTCCAGACAAATTAGCATTAACATCAACTTGACTATTCAAAGTTTTAATAGCAGGAATTTGAGCCTGTAAAATTTGAACTTGATTAGCTTCTACTGGTATTAATCCTGATGTTAAAACTGCTTCTCCCAAATCTAGAAGTGGATTTACTGCTAATTTACTGCTATTAACTGAAGCTTGAAAATTGCCATTATTTAACTTACCCGTAGCGTTAACAGTTCCTCCAGCAATAATTACTTTCCCATCCCCATCAATAGAAATTCCTGTAGGAGTTAAATTATTAATATTTCCAGATACAGTAGCTTCCCCTTGAACTTCTCCCTTAGTATCTGTTGGTAAAACATTATTTTTCAGAGAAACAATTTGTGCTTCTGTTAATAACTTTTCGACGGCAGTAAGAGATATTTGATTAGTTTTAACCGTCGTTTGAAAATCACCAGAATTTAAACTACCTGTAGCATTAATTGTACCTTCCTCAATTTTGAGATTTCCCACTAAATCTCCTGCTATATTTTCCGGAGAAGGATTTGCCAAATTTCCTGATAAATTAACCTTACCATTTAGTTTTCCATTCAGAGTTTTTAACCTGGGAATATTAGCTCTAATATTATTTAACTGTTCCTGGTCAGTAATAATTCCAGAATTTGCTGCGGATAACCCCAAATCTAACAAAGGATTAAGTGGTAATTCTTCAGTATCAACCAATGCTTGAAACCTAGCATTATTAACCTTCCCATTAACATTAACCGTACCATTAGCCAGATTAACATTCCCCTGAAAACCAGTGGTTATGCCAGCCAAACTTAAATCATTTAGATTAGCTGAAAAAGTAGCTTCCCCATTAACCTTCCCATCAGTTTGACCAGATAAAATGGGATTAGGAGTCGTCAAAAAACTTGCATTTCTCCCTATTCTTTCTAAAGCACTCAAACTCAATTGAACAGCATTTCCCTTACCCTGCAAATTACCATTATTTGCCCGACCATTAAAATTAACCTGACCGCCAGCAATATTTATTACCCCACTCCCATTCCCATCAATAGTATTAATTGAAAAATCCCTCGTCAGACCAGAAGAACTAGCCTCAGCATTAACAATACCCTCCAACCCAGATGGTAAACCCAATGGTTTTAAAGGTTCTAAATTATCTAAATTAACTTGATTTACAGTAACATTGAGCTGCCAGTTTTCCAGATTAGCAGTACCATCAATATTAACCTTTCCCCCACCAACTTCGACAACAGTATTTTTAATATTCGCCTGACTATCAACAATATCAACAGTACCACTCACCGGATAAACAGCTCTTGGTAACTGCCATTGAACTTGCCCTTTCAGACTTTCCAAAGCTCCAGCGATCGCCACTTCAGAAGAAAAGTCACCCAGAGGAAGAGGTGAAGTAATACCATATTGTTGAGCGATCGGTTCTAATGGTACATTTTCCACCTTCAGGTTTAAGTCAACTACAGGATTAAAATTCATTTCCTGCTCCTTACTGACTGACTTCTGACTCGCGGCGACTTCTAACTTTTGAGTTTGTGGAACTGACTCCTGACTCGCGACTTCTAACTTTTGAGTTTTGACTTTTGTTTGCGTTTTCGTAGCATCCCGCAGGGAAGTATTCCGTAGGAAATTTTGAGTTTTTGGAACTGACTCCCCACTCCCCATTTCTAACTTTTGACTTTGTAGAACTGACTGACTGCCAACTGCTAACTTTTGACTTCTAACTTCTAACTTCTTCCTTTTGACTTTTGAGTTTTGAATTTTGACTTCTTCCTTTTGCGGAACTGACTGACTGCCAACTTCTAACTTCTTCCTTTTGACTTTTGAGTTTTGAATTTTGACTTCTTCCTTTTGTGGAAGTGACTCCCGACTCGCGACTTCTAACTTTTGAGTTTTGAGTTTTGTTTGCGTTTGCGTAGCATCCCGCAGGGAAGCATTCCGTAGGAAATTTTGACTTCTTCCTTTTGAGTTTTGAATTTTGACTTCTTCTTGACTTTTGACTTTTGACTTTTGACTTCTAACTTCACCCTTCCCCGTAATTTTCCCTCCCACCACCGGACTAATTTGTAACTCAGAAAAACCAGCAGTTAAACTGAGCGGTTGAAAATCTTGGTTTAACTGCGGACTAATAGTAAAATTTGTCGCAATATCCTGAAATCTTAATCTATCAACCCTAGTAACTTCAGTCGTTTGAACCTTTCCTGATACCACTGGTTGCAGCAAACTACCAACAATACTGAAATTAGTTTTGACACCCCCATCTAATAAAGGTCTAATATCCTGAATTTGACTCCGAATTTGCTGAAGTTGCTGCTTCGTTTCTGCTGTTTCAATTTTGCCCGAAAGTAAATCAATTTCCGTAGTAACAGTATTAAACAAAGTGTCGAAACTAACAGGCAAAACCTCCACATTCAAATCCAGATTAAGATTTTGAGGGTCTAAGTCCGCCGTTGTTTGTGCCGTACCCTTGACTTTTAATCCAATATTCCCGTAGTTAGCGTTGAAATTTTCCACCCTAACTTTTGGCCAAGCAACATTAGCAACCGTATTCAAGTTAACAGTGTCGCTCAGGAAACTGCTGTTAGCTTTCAACTCCCGCAAACTAACTTTTCCCTGGATATTTTGTACAAGGTCAGCAACTTTATCAGTTAGTTTAACCTGAGTCCGGAGGTCTGCATTTAACTCCCCACTTTGCACACTTACATCAGGAATATTTTCAAACGCTAATACTAAAGGAGCAAATATTGGTAATTGCAATTTTTGCGCTACAACATCAGCTTTAACTTCAGAAGTTTTGAGATTAACATCAGCATCAACCCGAAAATTACCCCCACCATCAATAACCTTACCATTGAGGTCTATCAACCAACGTTGCAGTTTGTCTTTGGAAAGAACCTCAATATTACTTAAATCTAACAATATCGGTTCAGAAGACTTTCCTGTTTCTGACGGTAGAATAGTAACATCCACTTCTGGGAAACGTAGAGCTGTAATATCAACATCAATAGGTGGAGGTGGTAGGTCTGCCAACTCTGGAACTTTAAACGAACCATCAGCTTGTTGTTGTAGATTAGCTTCAGATTTTCCAAATGTAATATCTAGTTTCAGGGTTTTGAATAACAGAGGTCCAAGAGCATACCTAACTTTAACTACCTCCGTAGAAGCAGCGATCGAGTCTGTTGAAGTTGGAGGTAAAGATGAAGGGCCAAATTCTAGATAACCAATTCTAAATTTTTTCAGTTCGCCCACTTGAACTGGCCTTTGGGTCAGTCTGGTTAGATCCTCACTCACCATTGGGGCTAATTTTTCTTGAAACCACCAAGTTCCTACTGCTCCCCCTCCTACAAAGAGTGTCCCTAAACCCAGACCACTAATAATTACTATTCTGCGCCAGTTTCTAGACTTGGAGGTATCAGTTTGCTGATTAGAATTATCTGGAGTATTTGTCATAAGTAAATCAAAAGTTAAAATTTAAAAGTTTTATATTTGCTTAAAATATACAGGACTTACGCACAAGGTGAAATCATACACCAATTGTAGGGGTCAACTGCCGTTAAACCCTACTATATGTAGTGGTTATGCGTAAGTCCTGATATAACTGGTATAACAATTTCCATCAGGAGTGAGGTAAAAAATTCCTTTGTTTGAGAGAGTAGTAATTGGAGAAACAGGGAATAGCTATGCGACCTCGTGTCGGCAAGATATACCTAGTAGCGGACTCGGTATTAGAAAAGAAGAAAAACAACTGTACCTCAGTAACTTGAGAAACGCTATTGATATTATATTTTTGTCTCTGTGTATCAAGATTGTAGGTAAATTTAAGTTACTTATGCTTCTCCAATAATTAAATCAAAAGTATTATTATTTCACTGTTTCAAAATAGTAGTCTGATTTAAATCCTGTCAAAAATCTCCTAGCAAAAGGGAACAGGTCTCAGAGTTTTAAACTTGACGATCAAGCTGGAGTTTAGATAATTTCTGAAGAGTTTTGTATTAGACATATCCACCAAAAGAGGGGGTGGGGAGTAGGGAACCCACCCCTAACCCCTCCCAGGAGGGGAATAATTTATAATTTCTGTGGGGAGAATTGATTTGATTTTTTATTATCACGCCTATGTCTATTTAAAATTTAAGATAGTATCTGACTAGAATATTTTTGGACTTAGATTGAGTGTTGTATAGACTTCTAATAATACCATTCCTTTTTTTGGAGGTCTGGTAAAATAACTTTCTATAATTTGTTATCAAAACAAAAAATTAAATCTTTTTGCCTTGACTATAATTTAGACATTATTTGTTCGTCTCTACTAATATAAACAAAACAATTGTCTATTCACATTAGGAAAAGTTATGCGAGTATTTGTTTTACTGTTTAATGCTAGAACTGAAAATGAAGGAATTCATACTATTCAGGTGGGCGATCGTAATCAGGTCTTGATGTTTGAATCAGAGGATGATGCCACTCGCTTTGGTGTGTTGCTAGAAGCTCAAGATTTTCCTTCTCCAGCAGTGGAAGAATTTGACCAAGAAGAAATTATGGAATTCTGTAGGAGTGTAGATTATGAGTGGGAAGTTATACCAGCAGGTTCTTTGGAGATACCCCCAGAGAATAATGTAGAAAATACTGATTGGCAACTAGATGCAGACCAAATTTCTGAAAAGCCTGAAAACGCCGAATTTGACTTAGATAGAATTAAGCGTCAACTTGAGGGTCTTTTATAGTTGTTGGAAATAGGGAATAGGGAACAGGGAATAGGGAACAGCGGTGTTACCAAAAAATTCTGGTCTAAAGTCTCTAACTTTCCTAGGTCATGCTGCGCAAACATATAGAGGTACTGATAACTGATAACTGATAACTGTTAACTGAAATGACCCCCCTGGGTGCGACAAAGGCAAGGGGTCGAGGGACTAGCAGGGAACAGTGGCAGAGCAATTGGACCGTATTAGATTAATCTATCACCATAAGTCAAACACCAACTCTTTCGCGTGCTATATAAATACAAACAGGGACTAATACCAATTAAAAAAAAGAATGCTACAAAAAGGTAGAGGTCGATCAGGTATGCTTAAAAATAGCTGCTTCAGTTCATTTTAGATAGTTATTTATATTGTGTTTCCCTTTTTTTCAATATTTTCCCCTTCTTACTTCTTCCCTCTTCCTTCTTTCTTACTTCTGCCATTTGTAACAAAAATTTATCAAATTGGTATAACTCCTCGGTTTATGGTTTGAGCGCGATCTATAATTTTTAAATCAGTAATGGACTAAAAATGGACAATTTACAGGCACGAGGTCATTTATTGACAGAACAGGTTAACCCTAATAGTCAGAATTTAGACCGATTAAGCTCTTTAGAGTTGGTGGACTTATTTAATCAAGAGGACCAGCGAACTTTAGAAGCGATCGCTGCATCCCGTTTACAATTGGCTCAGGCAGTGGACATTACTACTGAAGCTTTACGCCAAGGTGGCAGACTTTTTTATGTGGGTGCTGGTACAAGTGGTCGTTTGGGGGTATTGGATGCGGCTGAATGTCCTCCAACATTTTGTACGCCTTCGGATTTGGTACAAGGAATTATTGCTGGTGGTGCTGGTGCTTTAGTCCGTAGTTCGGAAGATTTGGAAGACCAGTTTGAAGATGGTAGTCAGGCGATCGCTTCGCGCCATATTACGAATTTAGACGTGGTAGTCGGTATTACTGCTGGTGGTACAACTCCTTATGTTCATGGTGCTTTAGAAGCAGCAAAACAAAGGGGGGCAAAAACAATATTTATTACTTGTGTGCCTGTAGAGCAATTTAGTCTGGAAGTAGATGTGGATATTCGGTTAGTAGTTGGCCCAGAATTATTGGCAGGTTCCACACGCTTAAAGGCAGGAACAGTGACAAAAATGGCTTTGAATATTTTATCAACGGGAGTAATGGTCGGACTGGGAAAGGTTTATGGTAATCGTATGGTTGACGTAGCAGTGAAAAATACTAAGTTACGCGATCGCGCTTTACGCATTATCGAGGATTTAACTGAGTTGAGTAGGGATGAGGCCACAAAATTATTAAATAAAAGTAACGATTCAGTTAAGTTGGCACTTTTTATGCATTGGAGTGGTTTAGAAAAAGAAGAAGGGGACAGGATTTTATCTGAGTACCAGGGTAATATCAGAGCAGCATTGCAGAAGGTAGGAAAAATAGAGGATTAGGATTGAATCAGGAGTAAGTAGTTGTTATTCAGCATTTAGCTAGAACTGAGAATACGGTGGATAGGAATTTTCACCCCTTTCTCCTTTCTCCCGACTACTGAATAATTAACGGAACGTCCCTACTCTCTACTCCCCTACTACCCTACTCCCCTGCTCCCCTACTCCCCCACTCCCTACTCCCCCACTCCCTACTCCCTACTCCCTAATTAACGAGAATAAGCTTGAACATATCTAAGTATCCCACGAGCGATCGCCTGTGCCATACGACTACGTTGACCAGGGTCCGCAAGAATCCTAGAATCATAATTACCAGTGACAAAACCCACCTCTACCAATACAGCAGGCATCTTAGTCTTTCTTAGCACATAAAAACGAGCGCGCTTTACCCCACGATTATTCATTGTGGGGAAACTTTCCAACATACTATTCTGAATATACTGCGCTAAAGCCTGGCCACTTTGATAATAAAAAGTCTCTAAACCATTAACATCAGGACGACTCATACTAATAGCATTAGCATGAATACTCACAAATAGATCGGCACCTACCCGATTGGCCAATTCTGCCCGTGGTGGTAAATCTAAATCCCGGTCTCTCTTACGAGTCATCACTACTTGTATATTATTCTGCTCCAGGATTTGAGCTACCTCCAATGACATGGGCAAAACAATATCCTTCTCTCGCAGACCAAAACCCACTCCACCTAAATCTGTAGGTCCTCCGTGCCCAGGGTCTATAACAATCATTAACCGTCCATCACGCTGGGGTAATCTATTCGGTAATCTATTCGGCAAAGGAAAACGACGATTACCATTATTAGTATTAGAAGGACGATCGTTGCGACGAGGCCAGGGGAAAGTCCACCGTCTTGGAAGTAAATTCCCTGGAGAATTTTGAGGTAATCTATTCTGAGGAGATGAATTTTGGGGTAATGAATTATTTCCCCGTGATAAGATTGAAGGTCTAGAACTAGAAGATTGCTGTCTAGGATCTGGCTGCCAACCAGGAGGAGTAGTGCCAATATTACCCCAACCCATGGGTAAAGATAACTTTTGTGGGGTAAGTTGATTTACCTCGGCAATTTTAACATTAGTAGCAGGCTTAACCAGAATTGTTACTGTTTCTGGATCTTCTTGACGTATTTTTGCCCAAATTAAAGGACTGCCCACCCTTCGACTAGGTAACTTTAATCGGTCATCTACCTTAGCATTATATATAGTAATTCCATAAGCATCCTCTTCGGAATCCCAACCATTCGTATAGTTTAGAGATCGATCTCCTGTAATTACTAAGTCAGTACCATTTTTCAATTCTACTGACTTAACAACTGCAAAACCAGTAGCTTGATTAATTGTTGGTGGTGTTTCTCCTTGAGGCCATATTGCTACTCCACCTGCATAAGCACGAGCTTGCCATTGAGTTTTAGTATTTGGAAGACTCACTGTCAAACGAACTACTGCAGGTGTCGTTGAAAGCTGAGTGAGTTGAGTAATTGTTAATCCAGATTCGTTAAATCTTTGATTTGCCTTGACATCTTTTGCTGTGAGAGTAGCATTCAGAACATCAATGGTCATCCAAGTACGGTCAACACTCTGCTTTAGTTCTATTTCTGGTAATTTACCGCTAGTTTGTAGAACTACTCCCTCTTGCTTTACTTGGACATCTTCTACCAGAGTTGGTGTACCAGTAGTAGCAACTTGATTAACAACAGCAGGGTTTCTTCGTCTTAGTATGTTTTGATTACTCGGTCTCTCTATTCTGCGAGGAGGTAAAGGCGATCTTTGAGGAGGTGGGGGTGGAGACTGGGAACTTTGAGGTAGCGGTGGTGGAGACTGGGAACTTTGAGGTAGCGGTGGTGGAGACTGAGGACTTTGAGGTAGTGGCGGTGGAGACTGGGGTTTAAGGTTAATATCTGAAGTAGAGGCAATCTTTTGAGGTGTGGGTATTTGTACAGTCCATTCGCTAGGAGAAATACCTCTAAATTGTACCTGTTTTGGGTCAAGAGTATACCCATTATTTAATTCTACTACAATCCGAGCTGTTTGAGAATTAAATTGTCCTACTCTCACTGCTTTTATTGCCCCGCCGACAACTTGAGAAGTCCTAATGCCTCCTAAAGTTGTTCCAGGTAGGTCTATAACTAAGCGAGTTGGGTTAGTTATTAGTTGTGCTTTTGGCTGAACACCTCCTTCAGTAGTAAAAGATAGTCGATTCTGATTTGCTTGAAACTGCCAAGATTCTAAGGTAGCAGCTTCAGTAGGACTTCCAAGTACAAAAACACTGAGTATACTTGGGAGTAAATAGCGTACCATTAGATTTTTTCCCATCTGGGTACTTTTGAGAAATATCACACGATTTCCTGGATATATATTTTTCATATCAAGTTTAATACTTTATGAACTCCTCTAGATAGTAGATGTATTGATATACCCCTGATAATTTTTGGTGAATAGAATAATTATTAACCTGTAAAATTTACTCATACACCGAATTCACGCTTCAATAACAACTTTCAGCATAACTAGAGGAATATACTATCATATAACTTTCTAAATAGTTGTCAGTTATTCCAGATAAATTTACCGATTTGGACAATATATTTTATTCCTTGTCGATATTTGCGGGTATTATAGCGATTTTCTGTCATGTAACATAAATGAATAAGTTTGACGATCATTAAGTTAAAAAATAGCTCAAATACACTATTACTTAAACTGTAGATTAATGTTTAAGTGGGTACTAATTTAGATGATATTGATGATATTTATGAGCAACAAGTTAGTTTAGTCAGAGATTTTCTAGAGAGTAAATTGAGTAGAGGTACAATAGTTAGCAAAAAACCAATTATAGCGGTTTTCAAATAGATAGACTACAGTGGCCAAAGCATTCTCCTACTCCCGCGCACCAAAAGAATTTTGTAGTTTACTTAAATGAAAAGCGCTGTAATGTTAAAGTCAGGTTAATAACATCTAAAATTATCAGTATAACAGTAGTGGTTCCTTAAATAATATATTCAATCTGAAGAGCAATTTTCTGGAGTAAATTATTGAAATGTATTTCTGCGATCGCATCATAACTTGAAAATTTGCAGTAACTTTAAAAGCTCTTTACATCTTGAGAAATCATACTAAAATGTATACAGCAATCTCGTCCTTGTTGTTTAGCTTGATATAAAGCTTTATCAGCTTGGCCTATAAATGTATGGAGTGTTCGAGTCAATGAAGGGATCTGAGTCGCAATACCAAGGCTGATGGTAACTATTTGCCCTTTCCCACTAGGATGAGGAATACCTAAAGCCTTAATGGCTGATTGAATCTGTGCTGCTACTTCACAAGCCCTACTTTGGTCAGTATTTGATAAAATTACAGCAAACTCTTCGCCCCCATAGCGAGCTAGCAAGTCTGCCGGACATTTCAAAACTTCTTGAGCTGTATGAGCTATTTTAATCAAGCATTTGTCTCCTTCTTGATGACCGTAAAGATCATTATATAGTTTGAAATAATCCACATCAAGCATAATTAGAGATAAAAATTGCTTTTGTCTTGCCATTCGTCGCCATTCTTGGTCTAAAAATTCATCGAAGTAACGACGGTTAGGAATTTGAGTTAAACCATCAAGTCGAGCTAGACGTTCTAACTTGAGATTGGCTTCTTGAAGTGCATCCAGGGTGTGGCCTAACTCATTTGCTTGTAAGCGAGTTTGAGCGAGTAGATGGGAATGTTCTAAAGCGACACTGAACTGAGCCGCTAATTGTTTGACAAATCTAATTTCAGCAGGAGTCCATTCACGGCTGTTTTCACACTGATGAATACAAAGCAGTCCCCACAGTTTTGAACCCATGATTAAAGGCATAATAATTTGTGCCTTAATCTGAAATTGCTCTAATACTTCAATATGACAGTCTTTTAAACCAGCATTGTAAATATCGGTGAGCACTTGCATACGCCCCTGTTGATAATAGATGGCATACTGTTCGCCAAAACAATAATCGTTGACTTTAATCGAAAGCGCGGAATCATACACTGGTAAAACGCTTTCAGAAACAAATTCCCCATAGCAGTAATTACTCTCTGGGTTAAAGCGGAATATTCCTACGCGGTCGCTCTCTAGAGCTTTTCTGACTTCTTTGGCAGTAGTTTTAAATAAAGTATCGAGGTCAAGAGATTCACGAATTTCTGAAATTAAGTTGAATAAAATCATTTGTTGTTGGCTAGCTGCTTGCAAATCTTTAGCTTGTTGTTCGACTTCAGCTAGTTGTTCTGCTTGCTGTACTGCAAAGCCTAGTTGAACAGCAATTTGAGTCAAAAAAATTACTGCAGAAGTTTCCCATTCATGGGGTTTAGAATGTTGATAGGCAGCCAGAATACCCCATAGCTTTTGTTTAATAAAAATAGGAGCAGTGGCATATGCTCGAATGTGAAATTGTTCTAATATTTCAATATGACATTGGGATAACTCTGCTTTATAAATGTCTTTTACTATGAGTGTTTCATTATTGCGATACCGACCACCTTGATGCTTCTGAAGATAACAATCATTCCAGACAGTGTTTTTGTCTGTAAACTCAAGTTCATCCCAACCAACTTCAGCAAATTCAAAGTCACCAACAAATTCGCCCCCCCAGTCTTCGTTAAAACGATATACTGAGACTCGTTCGACACCTAAAAGTCTACAAGTTTCTTTTGTGGTTGTGCGAAAGATTGTTTCTAGGTCGAGAGATGCTCTAATCTTGCTGATAACTCGGTATATTGCTTTTTGTTGTGCATATATTTGCTCTAGTTGCTCAGTTTTATCGTGCAGTTGAGTCTCTAAATTATCAATAGTAGGTAATTTCAATAAGCTAAATATTTGATTAATAATTTTACGGCTGATCGTAGATGATATAGATTGAGGTATTTTTTTCTTCATCAGGATTTTTTATAAAAAATTATAAGCCAAATATAGCACTTTTTTAAAAAAAATCTGTGTAACCCAATTTTATTGGTTATTGATATTATTTATATTTTTTTGTATTGGAAAGCGGAGTAATTGAGTGTTTAAATGTGAAAAACTTGAGATTTAATCTAGATATCAAAGAGAGAGCTAAATCCAATCTAAAAATTAGCTGGAGTATTTTTAATATTATTAAATTTCACTTGGTATAATACAGCAGAAGGAAGAAGAAAGAAGGAAGAAGGAAGAAGGAATAAAGAAAAATTGGTGTTGCTGATTCTGGGTATGATTTTGCCCCCGAGCAAGCCAAAATTGGGGGGAATAAAACTCTAAAAGTCCCCCGATTTTATCCCCCTCCCGTCCCCCCTTGGAAATCCCCCTCCCGTCCCCCTTGGGAATCCCCCTCCCGTCCCCCTTAGAAAGGGGGAAGCCAGAGGATGCTTCGCTTTTGAAAGATGGGAAAGCCAGAGGATGCTGCGCATTTGAAGGATGGGAAGCCAGATTTTGCTTCGCTTTTTGTTGAATGGGGGATGCGCGGGGGCGAAGGCGAGAACTAAACAATCGCGCATTCATACTTCAATTTAGCAACGCCGAAAAATTTTCGTTGTCTGAGTTTTAAGTTTTTGATGTTTCCTAAAAGTCATACCATTTTGAAAAAAGAATGTTATGAATAATAGGTATGATCAAAAGACTTTACCGAATTATTAATTATTAATTATTAATAATTAAATAATTCGCGCCTTGAAGCCTCCCCTTGATCGGGGAAAAAAGCGGTTGAGGGATGGCGAGGGGACCTCGCCATATCCAATCAACCAAGAGAAGAAATAATATTTCCTGATATTCAATCAAGGACGGTTTTAACCAGAGGTAATTATCAATTATCCATTATCAATTATCAATTAATGAAAGGAGATTTCTCTTGAACAAAAACGAGAATTTATGAGCTAAAAACTGGTATTTAAGCTATTCCCATACGACTCCTGACTCCTGACTTCCCCTCCTGGGAGGGGCAGGGGTGGGTTGACTCCTAAGAAATACCCTAGATATTTGTAGCAAACATTTATCAATTTGGTATAATATACCTCTCTGGAAATTAAGATTTAACAACCTTTTTATACCATTTTGAAAAAAGAATGTTACAAATAATAGGTGTGACTAAAAGATATGTGCAGGAGATGTCCCTTTGAGAAGAAAGAGAATTTATGACTTAAAAATGGTATAGAAGCCATTCCCATACGAATCCTGACTCCTGACTTCCCCTCCTGGGAGGGGCAGGGGTGGGTTGACTCCTAAGAAATACCCTAGCTATTTGTAGCAAACATTATTCAGCAAACCCTAATTACTCAAACCTTCAAGTAAAATTTGTTCATTGTTTTTCCATCTTAAATAATGAACAATTAATCATAAAAATTAGAGTACAAATAGAGGCGATCGCTAACTATTAACAACTTGTATTTGTGATGTTAAAAATCGATCCATCCAAGCTTCTAAATAGGCTTGATTTGCTGCTTGTTCTTCTGGATTTTCTGTATCTAAAGGATGAGGTGCTAATCCTAATAGTGCCGCTGTTGTTACACAAAACATTGACTTTTGAAAAGTCTGACAAATTTTGACTCGTAAATTATTTGTACCTCGGTTAGTTTTTTGATAAACTTCTAGAAGATAATCTGGTAAAAAATGTCGCATATCTTGCATTAGTAATGTGGGTGGAATTCCTGCTCCTCCAATAGGTAATGGATCTGCATATAAAGCACCATAAGTAAATCGACTTTGTTCGGGGTCTATTTGTTGAGCTTGAGCGTTGTATGAAACTGTTCCTAAAAATGGTGTACCTCGGAAGAAAATTGCTTCTACATAGGGAACTGCTGTATCGACTAAAAAAGTTAAACCTACTGATTCAGGAATTATTTCATAACGCTTACCTTTGACATTTACAGCATAGGTAATTGGTAAATTTGCTGCTGCTACTAACCCGGATAAAATATGCTCTACTACTTGAGGAATAGATGTCATTTTCCCTTGGTCATACTTATCAGATAAGGTCATAAATATGTCGCTCATTACCCGCCAAAATTGACCTAAAGCGCTATAATAAGCTTGTTGACGAACTAAATCTGGTAAAAATTCTGGAAATAATTGATTGAGTGGCATTAACATCAAATTTCCTGTAATTTTGGCATCTATTACTGCTTTTGCTAGTTGTTGAAATTCTGGTGAATCTAAATATTTATCAAGACCTCCACCTCCATGCCATAACATTCCTCTCATACAATATTCTGCATACTCATAATTAATTCGGTCGTGCCACCAAAATTTGAGTAATTTACCTAATGAAATTTTGCCGTTGAAGTATTTAAAAAAGGGAAATAATTCTAAAAATTGATGTTCGGCAATATAAATCAGATTCTTGGAATAAGCGTCTAATACAATGCCATAACTTTTCAAAATACCGACAACTTCTAAGACATTTTCTGGTGTATCTTTTAGTAGAGCTTGACCAGATTTTAAACGATTAATATAGACTGAAAGTGGATGAGTATTAGATTTTAAAATGGTGTTTGTCATAATTGTTTTTCCTAAGTTTGAATCTTTTGATTTTTTAGAGCGGCTAATGCTAAATTTCTCGCATTTTTTCTACATTTTCTTGAGAGCAGGGATATAATAAATAATAGTTCTTTACTTCATACCTATAATTGCTAAAAATATTGCTGAACCCTACTTATTACTTGATAACTGAAGTGTTCAATAAATATAGCATTATTTTTAGGAGTTTGTCTGAATAAGTATTGATATCTTATGCTATTTGTATCCCTGTTCCATTTCACAAAAATTGAATGATATATAGCAATCCTATTTAAGTTGTAATATTTTAGTGGTAGAAGCCAATGGCCTTATGCTAAAGCAAAACTCCGCTAATGCCTGTACAGGAGTCAGGAGTCATAATTTTAAAGGTTTTCAGTTCAAATTAACTATTATAAAAATAATCACAACCTAATTTGGGATTGCTATAGTTTTAATTCTGAACAACTTCATAATATTCTGTCCGGTTGAATAGTTATAAAAAAGGAGAGAATCGTCAGGAGGAAAGAGTCAGGAAAAGTTTTTGATCGTGCTATTATCCGGACATGATATAATTGCAAAATACAAATAACTCCGAGTAGAGAATTCTTCTGCAAATTATTCTTATTCAGAATAGTTAACGAGTACAGTTCATTAATTGATAATCGATAATTACCTCTGGTTAAAACCGTTATGGAATTGAATATAAGGAAATCTGATTTCTTTTTTATCCTTAAAAAGAGAGGCTTTAAACCTAGATTCAATTAATTATCAATTATCAATTATCCATTATCCATTGGTAAAGGAGCGATCGCTGAATTTTTAACTACCTGTGACAACATAGGTTGACTTACGCTCATTGTATTTGCTTCAGTTTCAGTCCAACGCAACATCCAATTTGGTTGTATTCCCAGAATGACTATCAAAATCATCAAGATAATGGCTGGTATTCTATCTGACCATTCTACAGGAGGCAAATTAACAACTGTTTCAGATAACCTACCAAAAAATACTCGGTTCGCTAACAGCAAAAAATAGGCTGATGTTAACCCTGTTCCGATCATACACAGAAGAGTAGGAACTGTAAACACATTGAAACTGCCTCTAAACACTAAAAATTCGGAAATAAATCCAACCATTCCTGGAATACCAGCACTTGCCATTACTCCTAAAATCATCAAACTACCAATCAATGGTAAACCTTGTTCTGGGTTTAACAAACCACGCAATATCTCTATATCGCGAGTGCCAGCTTTTTTGTAAACTACTCCTACTAATAAAAATAGTAGGGCTGAAATTAGACCATGGCTAACCATTTGAAATACTGTTCCCAAAATACTAAGGGGAGTTGCTGCTGCACTTGCTAACAAAATATAGCCCATGTGACCAACGGAACTATAAGCTACCATTTTTTTCATGTCTTTTTGGGCGATCGCATTAAATGAACCATAAAGTACACTGACTACTGCCCATATTGCTAACCATGGAGAAATATATACCCAAGCTTCTGAGAACATATTTAATCCAAATCTCAGTAAACCATAAGTCCCTAGCTTCAACAACACTCCTGCTAAAAGTACGGAGATAGGTGTGGAAGCTTCAACATGAGCATCGGGTAGCCATGTATGGAAGGGAACTAGAGGAATTTTAATGCCAAACCCGATGACTATTGTTCCTAATAATAATAGTTGAGTTCCTAAAGGTAGAGTATGAGCAACTGCTTGGTCGTAAGCGAAATTAGATGAGCCACTTAACCACACTACTCCCAGGAACCCAGCTAGGATTAAAATTCCTGAAATTGCTGTGTAAATCAGAAATTTTGTGGATGCGTAACCTCGTCTTTGTCCTCCCCAAATTGCTATTAATAGGTATAGAGGAATTAGCTCTAGTTCATAGAAGAGGAAAAATAGTAGTAGGTCTTGAGCGAGAAAAGCTCCAAATACGCTGACTGCTAACAACAATATTAGGGAGTAATAAAAACGGGGTCTTTTGATTGATTTGTCTGTGGCGTAAATAGCAATAGCGGTTAACAGACTATTTAATACTACTAATGGCAGAGATAAACCGTCCATACCCAGGGAGTAGCTTAAACCAAGGGAGTCTATCCAGGGAAATAAGACGACGAATTGTAGATTTGGATCTTGTGGGTTGAATTCAGTCAGTAGTACTAAGGACCATACTAAACTAATTATGGCCACAACTAGAGCTAGTTGCCTGGCTAATTTTGGTGAGAGAGTGCTTGGCCAAAAACCAATGATAGCGGCACCGATTAATGGCACTAAAAGCAGACCGTTGAGCATTTATTAATATTTTCCTTTGATGGGAATTGAGAGAGTGTTTGTAAAATGAATATTAAATCACGTAGGGTGCGTTAGTGTCACGTAAGGCGCCATCCCATAGTATGGAGTGGGTGAGGTGTAAAACCGACTATATATTTATTGATTATTATTCCAGAAATGGTTAGTGTGCCGTCACACACCCTACTGGTCTTAATACTTGCTCCTACATTCCCAGTTAAAAAGCGTTTCGGTCTGGAAAATGCTGATAGCTAGTTAAGGTGTTTAGTAAAAATTGCCAAAGATTATACCTTTAGGACTTACGCAGATACGCTATATATAGCGCTCAAAACTATTGTCCAACAGTTACTTCCCTCTATAAATAGTGCCTTTGCGTAAGTCCTGACCTTATTAGGTAAAAAAAAACTGCAATATCAGCTTGTAAATTAACTTTTTGTTTGCTCCTAACCTAAATTAAAAAAACTACAAAAATAATTATTGAAAGTGCTTTCTATTTTAGTTTTGATTCCTCAACCCATACGTCAATTATGGCAATTTGGACAAACTGTACTTGGCTTAATTTTCCGCCACCCTCTGACAGGTGTTAGTGTAGTCCCCATTTTGCCTGATGGCCGGATAGTTTTAGTTCGTCGCCGTGACAATAATAAATATGCTCTACCAGGAGGTATGGTGGAATGGGGTGAAGATGTGACAAATACTGCGAAAAGGGAGTTATTTGAAGAAACAGGATTAGAGTTAGTTAAAATTCGGAGGTTAGTGGGAGTATATTCTGCGCCAGATCGAGACCCCAGGGTACATTCTATTAATATTTTGGTTGAGGCTGATGTTCGGGGAGAGATGAATGTTCAAGATACTTTGGAAATTAGTGATGCTCAAGCTTTTGAAGTTACATCTTTGCCTGATAATCTTAGCTATGACTACGACCGACAATTAAAGGATTATTTTAGTGGTTTGACAATTTTAGCTTAATTTAGTGATTCTATAATCTCACAATAGAAAAGGATTATTTGAAGGTATTTTCACTTGAATATATAAATTTGGGTGAGAGATATGTTAAATTTTATCTTTCCATAGTTATGCAATGTTTATGGCGTAATTCTCGTGTCAAGTTGTCTGGTGGACTATTGTTTTGGCGTGAAATTGGTGGTAGTTCAAATAATGTAGTTTTTCTACATGGATCTTGGTATGACAGTAGTCAGTGGTTGCCAGTTATGGAGCGATTGAGTCTACATTATCATTGTTTTGCACCAGACTTACCAGGATTTAGTGAGTCAGAATTTTCTTCTACTCATTATTCAATTAATCAAATAGTAGAATCTTTGGCTGAATATATAGCTACTTTGAAATTGGAAAAGGTATATTTAGTTGGTCATTCTTTAGGGGGTTGGATAGCTGCTAGTTATGCTCTCAAATATTCTGAACAAATATTGGGCGTGATACTGATATCTCCTGAAGGAATTAATCTTAATGCTGTTAAAGCACGTTGGCGGTTATTTAGATGCTTAACTCAAAAACCTTCTTTTTTGTGTTGGGTTTTACGATTAATATATCCTTTTGTTAGGTTATTAGGCGCTCACACAAGAATTAAGAAAATTCTACAATTTCGACAAAAATTATTGCTTTCTTCCACGGGAACTAAAATTTTATTTAGACCTAGATGGGCAGAAATTAAAGCTGAGTTATTGAAAGAAGATTTGGCTTTTATGAAAGTAAAAACGTTGATTTTACAAGGTTATAAAGATACGGATATTGCTTTATCTATGAGTAAGTTTTATGCGGATTTATTGCCGATAGCAAAACTTCATTTAATTAATTCTGGTGGAGATAATTTACCGGAACAAATGCCGGATATCGTAGTAGAAAAAATTAAGGATTTTCTGAGTGATGGAGATAATTTTTAGTATATAAAAGGTGATTCGGCCTGTATTAATTATTTAATAATTGAAGTGTCGCTTATATCATGTCCGGTTGAACAGTTATAAATAGGGTTTGCGCTCAAAAGTCTAATGGTGATGATAGGCAACAGGCAACAGGCAACAGGCAACAGTTTAGACTATCTGCTACGGCCAAATTTTCGGCATTGTCAGGGGAAAAATATTAGCATTTTGAGACAAATTGAGCCAAAAACCTTGCACTTTTTCATAATAAAAAACCCTGGGAGTCTTTACAGGTATTGATTACAATTTTATTCAGCAAACCCTAAATAAACAACTAAGGAGTCAGAAGGACTGAGTCAGGAAGGAAGAAAGAAGAAGAAAGAGAAACTTTTTTATCACTAATTATCCGGACATGATATTAAGCATCAATACGGTTCAAATAATTGCCTGAAACTATCGTCTTATCAAAGTTTTTAGTCGCTCAAATCTAACTTATAACTTCTGACTTCTACCCTATCTTCCTATCTTTATTTTTGTTTACCGAATTATTAATAATTAATAATTAAATAATTCTGGTTTAAAGCCTCCCCTTTTAAGGGGAAAAAAGAAATAATATTTCCTGATATTCAATTCCGTAACGGTTTTAACCAGAGATAATTATCCATTATCCATTATCCATTATCCATTAATGAAAAGCACCTTCTAATGATGCTACTAATTGCTGGATATGATTTGTTTCATGGGTGGCCATTAATGAAATGCGAATCCGACTGGTATTAACCGTAGGTGGACGAATTGCCGGAGCAAATATTCCTGCTTGTTTTAATTTTTCTCCTATTATTAATGCTTCAGCTGCATTTTTGAGAGGAATGCAGATAATTGGCGATCGCTCATTCAAGTTTTTTTCCCCTTTACCTAACTGTTGATTTTCTGTTTCTAATAAATTCAATAAAGTCTCTAGATTTTGCCATAATTTGAGACGACGTTCTGGTTCTTTTTTGATAATTTTTATAGCTGTTAAAGCAGCAGCAGTATCTGCAGGAGTTAAACCTGTTGTATATATCCAACTTGGTGTTCTATTTCTGAGAAATTCAATTAAATTTTTTGACCCAGCAACATACCCTCCTAAACTTCCTAATGCTTTGCTTAGGGTTCCAATTTGTATTAATTCTTTTCCTGTACAGTTAAAATGTTCGACACAACCTGCTCCATTAATGCCAAATACTCCTGTGGCATGAGCTTCATCTACTAATAACATACTGTTATATTTTTCTGCTAAATCTAATAATAATGGCAGTTTACATAAATCGCCATCCATGCTAAAAACACTATCTGTAATTATTAAGCTGCGACGATATTTTTCTCGATATTGTTCTAGTTTATTTGTTAATTCTTCAATATTATTGTGGCTATATTCAAGAATTTCTGCGCCACTAAGAATGGCTCCATTTTTTAGACTAGAATGATTATATTTATCTGATAAAATCAGGTCGCGTTTACTGACTACTGAAGAGATTACACCTATATTTGCTAAATATCCTGAACTAAAAACTAAGGCTGTTTCTGTTTGTTTTAATTTTGCTATTTCAAGTTCTAATTCCTGATGTATTTCTCGATGACCTGTTAATAAACGAGAACCTGTACTACCCGTACCAAATTCTTTTGTTGCTTGAATAGCTGCTTCAATTAAACGTGGATCTCCTGCTAATCCTAAATAATCATTACTGGCAAAATTGATGAGTTTTTTTCCTTCTAGTTTTATGGTTGCCCCGGGAAGACTTTCGATAGTTTTGACTGAACGATACCAGTTAGCTTTATGTATTATTGATAGGGATTTATCTATCCAATTATAGGGATTATTTGGCATTTTTTTTCTGATTTATTTTATTTGTCTTTACTATAGTAATTCCCAAGAAGCGTGAAGTACAAAATTCCTTTTTTTTAGGGAGTAGGAAGTAGGGAGTAGAAAAACAACTGTACCTCAGTAACTTGAGAAACGCTATAGCAATTCTCCATAATGTCTAATACCAACTTGATCTGAATTTTACTAATAGCTGTTATCTTTTATTAAGCGCAACTTCATGGAGAAATGGTATTAGTGGTCGGTACTGATAACTGATAACTGAAATGACCATCTAATTGAAGTTTTATATAATATTTATCGTGACTTTGATGATTTTGATTATGTAGCGGTCTCGAATCAGATGTGAGAATTTTACTATTTCCTAAAAGTCTAGAAGATAGTGGTTCTCATATTCATATAGATACAGTTTTTTCTTTCTTCTGTATTGCCAATATCCCATAATTCAGATAAAATCCCTATATACTTTGACATATTAGTAATTCCAGATAAAATATTTATTGCTGACTTTTTAGATTTATTTTTAGTAGGCAAATATTCAAGTCTTTGCTATAATAAAAAAACTGTCTAAAAATAAGCACCTTTGTTCTTTATCTCAATGTTGGTTGAAGACCCGCGCTCTTCATCCCCTATAGCCCCTATTTGAAAAGGGAAGATAAAAGGAGGCACGGGAAAACCTTAAGATTAATTGGTTTTCCCAACGGTGTGTTATAATTAGTGAGGCTGCTGGGCTAGCAGTTTCAGTCTGTGGAGCGACCGTAAGACCAAAAAAAGGTTTAGCCTTGGAGGCAGGTGCATAGAAGCAGAAACCTAAATTGCGAGGTTTAGGAATCCCGCTTTGTTGTTCAAGGACAAAGTCGGGAGGATGTCAATTAGTGAGGTAATAATGGCTAAACGCCGTAATCCAAAAAAAGAGAAAGCACAACGTAATCTGGCTTACGCACGTAAGTTTCGTAAGAAAAAAGGTACAGGTTTTTTTTCTAAGCGATATTCGTCTAAGTTTTCATCTAACAATAATGAAAATGGTAGTAACGAGCAAAATTCAGAAGAAACTGCTGCTGTAGATCAATAGTAAATTTGACTGTTTAAGGTTCCAAGCGATAAATTTTGATATGTAAAATGTCAAATCTAGATTTGAGACTTAGCAACTCAAATCTAGAATCTGACAATTAAATAAAATTAAATTACAAATTTATTTTTGGCTGTAGCAATTTCTTTTTTTACTTGTTCAAAACCTGTACCACCATAACTATTGCGTGCAGATACGACTTGTTCGGGAGCGATCGCTTGATAAATATCTGCTGCAAATTTTGGATGTAATTCTTGCCATTCTTCTAGGGTTAAATCTTTCAATAATTTATCAGTAGAAATACAAGTTTTCACAACTTTACCTACTAAATTATAAGCTTCTCGAAATGGCACGCCACGAGCTGCCAAATAATCTGCCACATCTGTGGCATTAGAAAAGTCTTCTGAAACTGCTTCTGTTAAGCGATGACTATTAAACTGTAAACCTTCAGTGAGTAAAATTGTCATTGCTTCTAGACAACTTTTAACTGTTTTTATAGTGTCAAATAAACCTTCTTTATCTTCTTGTAAATCTTTATTATATGCTAGTGGAAGTCCCTTCATCACCACTAACATACCTTGTAAATGACCAAAAATTCGGCCTGTTTTTCCCCTAACTAATTCTGGCACATCAGGATTTTTCTTTTGAGGCATAATACTAGAACCAGTAGCGCAACTATCAGTTAAAGTAACAAACCTAAACTCTTCAGATGACCATAAAATTATTTCCTCTGCCAAACGACTTAAATGCACCATAATTATACTAGCTGCACAGAGAAATTCAATAGCAAAATCTCGGTCACTTACCCCATCTAAACTATTAGCATAAGGCTTTTCAAACTTTAATAATTCAGCAGTATATTGTCTATCTATAGGAAAAGTTGTACCTGCTAAAGCACCACAACCAAGAGGAGAAATATTCACCCGACGATAAACATCTCCTAGTCGTTCCCAGTCTCTTTCAGCTTTGTGAAAATAAGCCAAAAGATGATGAGCTAAACTCAAAGGTTGTGCCCTTTGTAGATGAGTATAACCAGGAATTAAAGTTTCTATATTAGATTCAGCTAACTCCAATAAAGATGATTGAAAATTTCTTAATAAAACCCTTATTTTATCAATTTCTTCTCGTAAATAAAGTCTCGTGTCAGTTCCTACTTGGTCATTTCTCGACCTAGCTGTATGTAATTTTTTACCAATATCTCCAGTAATTTCTGTAAGTCTTTTTTCCACAGCAAAGTGAACATCTTCCGCATCTATATCTGGGTGAAATTTTCCTTCTCGATACTCTTGACGAATTTGTTCTAAACCCTTAACTAACCTTTCACCTTCTTCTGCGGAAATAATACCTGTTTTAGCCAACATTTTTGTATGAGCTACCGAACCAGTAATATCGTACTCAATCAATTCAATGTCAAAACTAATACTGGCATTAAATTTAGCGATAGTAGGATGCAACGCCTTTTCAAATCTTTTGCTCCAAGTTTGTTTATCTTGCGTCATTTTGCAGATTTTTTTCTATTTAACTCTATCTTAGATATAAGGTTTTATAGCAGTGGAAGGAAAGGACGCAGACAGATAAAAAGCTCAAAATTCAGACATCGCCAGCTTCTTCCTTCTTCCTTTATAATAGTTAGTAGTTATCAGCTTTTCCTCAAGTCATGCTCCACTGGCCATAATTTAGCTGGAGCGCTGAAAATTCAAGGGTTTAAGTCCTCCACTATATTTGAAAATTAGTGGTGCGTGTTAATGATGGATTAAAACCACCATTATACACCTTGAGAAGCTGATTGCTGATTGCTGATTGCTGAGTGCTACTTCAAGGCAAAATACTCTTAACCATCCAACCAATAAATAAACCAACTAATAGTGCCCATACTTGACCACATTCTATAAAATTGCTCCAAGCTTTTTGCACATCAGACCATAAGTTTACATCAACTTGTTGAGCCAAAAGTTGCCAGCTATACAATATTTTTGGTCCTAACAAATCTAAAATATTAGTCTCATACACAATCGGATTCAAACCTGATGTAGTTGTGGAAGTTATATTAATAATCATATATTTATCAAAATAATTGGGTCGCGCAACTCCGCCGGGAAATGGCGAAATGTTTTTGGAGGGTTGCTCACTTATCCCCTACTTCCCCTCCCCTCCTGGGAGGGGTTAGGGGTGGGTTGGGAGGGGGAGGGGCGAGGGGTGGGTTAACTTCTGATTTCTGACTTCTGACTTCATTAATCTCCTGTAGAAGACTTGACTCTCATTACCACTAGAGTCATATCATCTGGGTTTTGGTTTCCTTCACCAACAAATTGTTTTACTTGAGCAAATAGATAATTTAATATTTCTTGTGGTTCTTGATGATTTTGACACGCAAACTTGAAAGCTTCGCTCAACTTAATATCATCGTAACGATCGCCATTTTGATTAGCTGCATCTGTAAACCCATCTGTGTAATAAATAATAGTATCTCCTGGATTAAGTTTCACTTGTGCTTCATGGTATTCAGGGTCTACTTCTAAACCAACTAACATTCCCACAGTATCTAACTGCACGATAGAATTACTAGCAGCTTGCCACAACATTGGAGGATGATGGGCGGCATTGCTATAGGACAACATGTGGGTTTCTGGATCGTACTCTGAATAAAACAAAGTCACAAATCTATGGGAACTTTCCAGGTCAGCATACATTACTTGGTTCAAATGCTGTAGGACTCGTGCTGGTGAGTGGCGGTTTAATACCTCAGCTCTCAACATTCCTCTAGTCATGGTCATAATTAAACCAGCAGGTACACCTTTGCCCATTACATCTCCAATTACAATACTCCAGCGACAGGGTTGCTGTTTTTTGTTTTTGGAATTCAACTGGTCGTAGTTGGAGGGGATAAAATCATAATAGTCTCCTCCGACTCGGTTTGCTGTTTGACAACGAGCTGCAAGAGTAATACCAGGAATTTCTGGACATTCTGGAGGTAATAGTTGCAGTTGAATTTCTGCCCCTATTTCTAGTTCTCTGTCCAAACGTTCCTTTTCTCGTAAGGAAGTAGCTAATTCATCATTAGTGATCGCTACTGCAGTCTGATCTGTTACTAGACGAATTAATTTTTGTCTAGCTGGTGTCCATACATATTCTGGGTCGTGACTAAATACATATAGACGACCTCGTTCTGAGTTATTCACCAAAATTGATGCCCCAAATAATTGAACATCATTGCCGAGGTAGTTGCTAACTTGATAGTCCAAACTAGCGGTTTGAATTGAGATTTCTTGTAGTTCTGCGGGTAAGGTTGTTTCTGTAATAAATTGACGAGTTGCTACTTCTAATGCTTGGCGAATATCTTGACACTGGCGACCTTCTTGGCAGTGTAGTTGTTGGAACCTCACTTGACCATTTGGTTTAAATAATACCAGTGCTCCTCCATCAGCATCGGTTACTCGACAACCAATTAGAGGAATCAATTCTAGAAATTGATTTAGATTATTGAAGCTACGCAAGGCAAAGCCAAGAGAACTTAATAAATCATTAATATTTTGTTGTTCTTTGTGTAAACGGGCCACCATTTCTTTGAGAGCATATACTGATGTTATTGCTGAAGATGTCTCACTGGTAGTTTGGTCTGTTGGTTCAGGGTAGTTTCGATGTACTGGCACTATAGTCATTTGTTTGATATATAGATTTGATTTATTTAAAGTCTGTTGATGCTTGAGGGTTAGTGATACATTTTTAACTCAAGTTTTGGCAAGTCTGGGTTTGTCTAGGTTGCTGTTATCTTGTCTCTGTCTTGTTTTGCTAAGAGTTTTGATGGGAGCTATTTGCTTCGGTGCTATGCTTTTTTTGAGTTTTATTTTTTTTAGCCAAAAATTTATTCCCTCAATTTACGAAATTTAGTCTATGAACTTATCCACCACATTTTCAGGATAAATTACTCAGCAAACTCAATTTTGTAGTTTCAGTATTTGATTTTTTTAAACCATAGTTATTAAGTTATCAGCTCAATACAAATTATTAATTTATGTATGTATGCTTTTTAATCTAATTATGTTTCTTTAAGAGTATTTTTTTCATAGATTACATTTTAAATTATTGATTTTTACGTGATTTTTTTGTAAGATTTATGCTAATTTTTTTTGCTAATTATTGGAACTAAAAAATCCAATAATTAGCAAATAATATTACAAAAGCAAGTATAATTTTGTGGTCTATAAATATATAATGATATTAAGTATCACTACTATAATTTTAATTAATATTCAATATTTTCTTTTTTTCTAGGCTTAATTTATACCTAAATATTATTTTTTAGATGAAGAGCAAACAATAATTAAGGTTCACTTACCAAACCACAAATTTATCTATATCGCTTCTACTTAACTTTAAAGCATGAATAATATTGCTGTTAAATTGATTTTTTTTACAGCTAAATTTGTAGTTATTTTTCATACTAATTATTACTAGATACTGAAAACAATATCAATATTTAGCTTGTTTATTTTTTTTTCCTGTGGTTTAAAGTAAATTCCAAGGATGGTTCTTAATTTAAAAAATATCCTCAATACATTAACTTATATAGGAAAATCAAAATTATATAGTCTGATACTCCCACCTTAATTACTTCTACACTTCTACCGAAAAATACATCCGTTTTTTCACTACTGCTAGTGCTATACCCTTACTCATCTTCAACAGTAAGAGTGATGAATCTCTAACCACTTAAAAGAGCTTCAACAAACTCATAACTAGAAAATGGACGGAGGTCTTCTAGACTTTCTCCCACACCAATAAAACGAATCGGTAGACCTAGTTGCTTGACAACAGCTAGTGCAACACCACCCTTAGCAGTTCCATCAAGTTTTGTCAAGACTACTCCGCTAAGTTTAGCAGCTTTTGCAAATACTTCTGCTTGCCGTAAACCATTTTGACCAAGTGTAGCATCTAAAACCAGTAGAGATTCCACCACTGCATCTGGAGCTTTTTTCCCCACTATGCGGTGAATTTTACTAAGTTCGTCCATCAAATTTTTCTTGTTTTGTAGTCTTCCAGCAGTGTCCACCAGTAGTAATTCTGTATTTCTGACTTGAGCAGCTACTATAGCATCAAACACTACCGCTGCTGGATCGGTATTCTTTCCTGCATTAGCAATTACTTCTACTTCGCTCCGTTGTCCCCAAATTTTCAACTGTTCTACTGCTGCTGCTCGAAATGTATCTGCTGCTGCAATTAAACATCTGTAGTTTGATTTGGTAGCTAAATGAGCAATTTTACCGATAGTTGTGGTTTTACCTGCCCCATTTACACCATTAACCAGCCAAATATTCAAGGTATCCTTTTCTGGGACAAAAGTTAAGTTGTAGGCAGGACTAATTGTTTCAGCATCTTTGAATGGCTGATCTAGGATATCTCTTAAAATGCTTTTCAGATAGGCGATCGCTTCTTCTGGTGGTAAAATTTCTTCACGCAATTTATTTTGTAGGGTTTCTATAACTAAGTCTGTTGCTTCTACTCCTACATCAGCTTGCAGTAACATTGACTCTATTTCCATCACCGCATCTTGATTTAGCGGTCCTTGGCCAACAATTGCCCGTAATTGATTGAGTAAGTTGCGTCGGGTTCTGTCTAAACCTTTTCGTAATTTCGTGAGCCAAGAAATTTCTTCCACAGAAACTTGATCTGGGCGACGTCCTTGAGCTGCTAAAATTTCTGCTGACCAGAGAAATGCTTCATCAAGTATTAGGGGGTCTATTTCTTCTAGTTCAGTTTCTACGGTTGTTTTCTCAAGAGTTTCTGGTTCTGGTTCTTCTATAGCGGTTTCTTTGAGACGTTCTACCCTTGCTTGTCTTTCTGCTTGAGCCTTAGCCCAGAAAGGTAGTTGTTCTGATGTTTGAGTTTCTTCAACAGTTGAATCTGGCTTTAGTTGAGTTTCTTCTTCGGTCGGTTTTGTTTGGCTAGAGGGGGTTTCCTCTACTATTGGGACTGCTTTAACTAGAGTCTCTGTTCCTGTTGGTTCTGTTGGTTCTGTTTTTTCTGCTGCAATATGCTCTATTATTGGAAGAGGATTTGATATGATTGGCTCGCTTTTTGTCTCTGTTGAGGGTGTTTCACTTTCTGGCTTTTCTTCTACATCAGTGGTATCTGTAGGGATTTGAGATTCTTGTGAATCATTTTTTTTCTTTTCTTGAAGATTTTTGTAAGCTGCTTTAGCCCAACTCAAATAATCTTCTGTTGTCTGTCCTGACTCTTCTGTTGATTTTGCTTGTGATTCAACTTTATCTTCTACCTGTTCTTTCTGTTCTTTTTCAACTTCAGGTTTAGATGTCTCTTTTGAAGTTTTGTCTGAGCTGTCATTATATTGACGGCGGAACCAATTAAAAACCATACTTATTTTAGATATTACTATTTTAAATAATCTATCTTATACTGAATTGTGTTCAACCATCACATAATTCACTTTTTGTTTGAGTTAACCAAAAAATATTTATTTTGGGGTTATTTGACAGACGATAGTTTATCCATTGGAAAACCACTGTCAGATATTTGTGAATATCCAAATTCAATAACCTGCTTTGTGGAAGTGTAAGCATTCAGCAGTCAGCCATCAGCTATCAGCTATTTGTTATTAACTCATTATCATGCTAGAGGGGAATTATCTACCAAGGAGCAATTTTAATTCATTAATGAAATTGGCTATAACCTCACCTCAGTTATTGCTTGCATAAGTTCATGCATCTGATGGGTGAATGCTAATAGCTGAATGCTTACTTTTAAAATACCCAGAATAAAAATTTTAGGGAATAGGAAACACTGGTTATGGGAATAGATATAAATTTATCATAGAAAACATTTTTACTATGACTAATTAATCAGAATTGAACTAAGTATTTATAGTCTATAAATCATCATAATTTAGCTTATACAAAAGCAAATAATAATTGAATAAATTAAGCATAAATACTTGGCAAAACTAGATGATTAAAGCTTTATGATTAAATCTTAAAGTACTAATATATAAAAGTGCAAGACTTTTCCCTTAAGCTGGAAAGGAGAGCATTTTAAGCAGATAACCGCAGAAAAATGTAGGTAAAATTGTTCCGACTACATTTTCAAATTGATAAGTATTTGCTACAAAAAGCTAGGGTATTTCAGGTGCATTTCATATTTGCAAAAATACTTTTTTCCTATATATTCCCTATTCCCTATTCCCTATTCCCTGTTGCCTCACAGGAGTGCGCATTCCCTCTCTTGGTCTGCATTCCCATGGCGAGGAGACCTCGCCATATCCAATCGACCAAGAGAAGAAAAAATTTTCATTATTAGTCAATCCTCTTCTTTTCAAGGAGAGTTCATTAATTGATAATTGATAATGGATAATTGATAATTACCTCTGGTTAAAACCGCTACGGAATTAAATATAAGGAAATATTATTTCTTTTTTTTCCCCTTAAAAGGGGAGGCTTTAAACCAGAATTATTTAATAATTAATTAATTGTTGAAATAATTCCTGTAAAAGCAAAGACCTTAATTTTACTTTTGACTTTGACTATATAACCCTTCAAACCAAATTAATTTTATTTAACACTCTTCGCAATACCCCATTAATAAATCTATACCCATCTTCACTACTGTAACGCTTGGCTAATTTTACAGCTTCATTAATTGCCACTTGTTCTTGAATGCCAATAAACATCATTTCTGCCACTGCAATTCTGAGAATATCTATATCTATTCTAGGCAAACGTTCTATTTGCCAATCTACTATTGATTCTCTCAATAAACCATCAATTTCTTCCTTATTATCATTCACCTTTGTCAGAATTTCTAAAGCATACTTGCGCACTTCTAATTGATTAGTTAGTTGAATTAGTTCTGGTAACTCCACAGCAGTACCAATACGATTAATTGCCGTTTGGCCTAACTCCACTGCTTCGTGGACCATCGAACTTGCACTTTGAACATCACTAGCACTAATTTGACTATTGAGGAGGCGATCGCTCCCTCTCTGTAATTCTGCTGCTGCAGTTTCTAAAATATCTTGGACTTCAGCTCTGAGAGTCCTAACTGCTGCAAGTATGACTTCTTGAAGTTGCTTTTTTTCTAAACTCCCTGAATTTGTTGGTAATTGACTTAGTCCAAGCAGAGCTAGTTCGCGAGCTGTGGAGCGAGGAGCTTTGTTCATAATTTTGATAGCCTTTTATTATCGAAAGTGGGGTTTAGTCTGCTATAAAACCCGGTGCTTTAGAGCGGGGATACATGGACTCCCCAAAGTAAAAATGTCCTATTCAATGTACGACATTTTTACAATTACTTTTACTACACATTTCATATTATTATTCTATATTCATTAGCATAAATAAATATGCTAGGTCGAGCCAAAATGATAATTTACGAGTTTAAAGTTAAAGCTAAAGCAGCACAATACAAAGCAATAGATGAAGCTATCAGAACTTCTCAGTTCATTCAAAACAAGTGTTTACGATATTGGATGGATAATAAAAAAGTAAGTAAATATGATTTGAATAAACATTGCAAAATATTAGCGCTTAGGTTTAGTTTTGCTTCTAAACTTAATTCAATGGCTCGACAATCAGCTACGGAGAGAGTTTGGTCTGCAATATCTAGATTTTACGATAACTGTAAGAAAAAAGTCAAAGGTAAAGAAGGTTTTCCTAAGTTTAAAAAACATAGTCTGTCTGTAGAGTATAAAACCTCTGGGTGGAAACTTTTCCTACGGAATGCTACGCAAACAGAAGCTAGGAAAGCTATAACTTTCTCAGATACAAATAACATAGGTACTTTAAAATTAAAAGGTACTTATGACTTGAATTACTATCAGCTAAACCAAATAAAAAGGGTCAGGATAGTAAAACACGCTGACGGATATTATGTCCAATTTGCTATTCAAATAGATTTAAAAGTTGAAACTAAACCAACAGGAAAATTAGTGATGTTGCATGGTCAACTTTCCGTAGTTGGTTAGAGTATTTTGGTACAAAGTATGGAAAAGTAACACTAACAGTACCTCCTCACCATACAAGCCAGAATTGCTCGAACTATGGAGAAGTTGTCAAAAAGTCTCTGTCTTTGACATCCTCCCCGGTCTAAAAGGCGCGGGGATTCCTACTGAACCCTAAGGTGGGGGGAATGTCAAAAGTCGTTCAATCCTCTTCAGTGGAAAATTTTTGATAGTCTTCTCTATCTAGAAGTAGAGGTTTGAGTCGATCGTTTGAGGTTTTTTCTGGACGTACTGATTGGTTTGCAGTTACTATTCCACCTGATATGAGAACTTTAAACGCATCTTCCACTGACATTGAAACGTTAATCACATCTTTCTCTGGCACTATGGCATACCAACCAGATGTAGGGTTAGGAGTAGTTGGAATAAAAAGACTTAGCATGGAGTCTCCTAGATGAGATTTAATTTGATTACTAATCGTACCAGTGACAAAAGCTATAGTCCAAACTCCCTGACGCGGATATTCTACAAGTACCACGCGACGAAATTTTTCGTTAGAATCCTTGAGCAGAGTTTCTAAGATTTGCTTGAGAGTGCCGTAGACTGACCCTGCAAATGGAATAGCTTGTAGTATTCGCTCACCTACATCTAATAACCATCTGCCAGCAATATTTCTAGCCATTAACCCGATCACTAGAATACTTAGCAATGGTACTGCTAGTCCTACTAAGAAATTTAGTAGACCCACTAAAGCTGGGTGTAAACCATCAAAGGGGTTGATTTGCTTAGGGATCTTGGTCAAAAAATCTATTACCCACCGAGCAATAGTTATGGTCAACCAAATTGTTGTTGCTAGTGGTATAACTACCAGTAGACCTGCAATTAGGTCGTTTTTTAAATCCTGCCTTATGCGTTGGAACACTGCTTACCCATTTCCTCGTAAATTGCTAGATTAAGAAAATATCTAGCTTGAAACCAATTTTTTTTAATTTAATATTTATAGTTTTTATTCTGAATAGTTACAATTATTAACAATTGTCAAGAATTGTTGCAACTCTAAATTAAAATCAAAACTGGACTAATTTTAATCATCTAAAATATTCAGAGATATTTTCTACCACTCGTCCATAGGAATAATTGCACTGAGAGTGGTGGCTGATTTCCAGATCATATTCGATAAGTTTATATGGTAAAACAATTTGTCTGTTTTTCTCAACTGTAGACTTCGTCACATCAGTGACAGGGATCAAAAGCAATAGAAGAAAAAAGGGAGGAAGGGAAAAAGATTTAATGTTAACTGTTGCAAAAGTATTCTGTTCAGTAACTCTATTTAAGTTGTAAATTTTTGCTAGGGAGATTAACGAAGTCAGAAGTCAGTAGGGGCGAACGGCCGCCCGTACAGAAGTTATTTTTGTAACGGAGATTTGAGCAAGACTCCAAAAATATTTCGCCTTAAAAGACGGGGTTGCGCGAGCCAATTATTTTGATAAAACTATTACACTTAAGAGGGAATAAATAACAGAGGAAGATGATTTATAGAGAATTTTTTTAGTCAAAAATCATCATCTAGCTTCACACCTAAAATTAAAACACTATAGCTGTCGTAAATAGATTTTGAACAAATTTTAGTTACTTAAATACTGAGGATTATTTATTTTGATATGTAGCTAATATTCATCTTCTATAGAACAGATACTCACACCATTAAAACACCAGAAAATAATCATCCTGTGAAGCTCTAAATCAAAAAAAAGTGGCAACAGGAAAAATTTTCACCCCATCAACACATCAATATTACTTATAGAACCCATTTGGTATCTTGATAAATATCAAGTTTTTTTAGCTAGGAGTCAGGAGTCAAGAGACAGGAGACAGGAGACAGGAGTTAAGAGGGAAAAGGGAAGAGGGAAGATGTGGGGAGAGTTAACGAAGTCAGAAGTCAGAAGTCAACCCACCCCTAACCCCTCCCAGGAGGGGAAGTCAGAAGTTATTTTTGTAACGGGGATTTAAGCCCCGCTCCAAAAATATTGCGCCTTAAAAGGCGGGGTTTTAGACCCATATTATTTTGATAATACAAAAAATTCAACACACCAACACCAAGATTTTCGGTCAAAATTGATGCGCGAAAAGACTTGACTACCATAATTATATAGATCTCAAATGGGTTTTATATAGAAGCGATCGCTATATTCACAAACAAAAATTATCATTTTCTGAAGCTCAAAAAATCGGCAAGGTTTTTCCCTAGCATTCCTAAATAAATTATGATACTATATAATTAATAGGTGGTGTTCGTCCCTACACATGACTTTTTATTCAACGCAAAAACAGCATTTCGCCACTGAATATATATAGAACAGATACTCACGCCATTAAAACACCAGAAAATAATCATCCTGTGAAGCTCTAAATCAAAAAAAAGTGGCAACAGGAAAAATTTTCACCCCATCAACAAATCAATATTACTAATGTAGAAGCGATCGCTATATTCACAAACAAAAATTATCATTTTCTGAAGCTCAAAAAATCGGCAAGGTTTTTCCCTAGCATTCCTAAATAAATTATGATACTATATAATTAATAGGTGGTGTTCGTCCCTACACATGACTTTTTATTCAACGCAAAAACAGCATTTCGCCACTGAATATATATAGAACAGATACTCAAACAGCAAAATGATCGACAAATCAATATTACTCATGTAGAAGCGATCGCTATATTCACGAACAAAAATTATCATTTTCTGAAGCTCAAAAAATCGGCAAGGTTTTTCCCTAGCATCCCTAAATAAATTATGATAGTATGTAATTATTGGGTGGTGCTCGTCCCTACGCATGACTTTTTATTCAACACCAAAACAATATTAGGAACTGCTACACATATCAAAAATTCTCACAATAATTGACAATCAATTACTTATAGCGACTTTAAAATAGATAGACTACACTGGTCAAAGCATTTTCCTGCTGCCTACGACTTACGAACCTTGTATCCCACATTTCGCACGTCAATTTGTAACATTAAAAGTAGTATACAATTTCTATTATTGGTAAATATTTATACTGTATAAATTACTTCTCAAAAGTCAAATTTTCAGTTAAATATTAAGCATAAATACTTACTGAATTATTGACCACTATAATTTTCTTCTGACTTTTAACTTCTGACTTTTGACTTCTGACTTTTGACTTATAATTTTATGCTACGTTTTGTCGTGCAGAATGTAGGTTGCATGCAAAGCTCCTACCTAACCTCAAATAATTTTCTAGTCTACTTAAATAAAAACCGCTGCAATAAGTTCTATGAATAATTTTCGTTTTCATCAAGATACTATTACAGAAGTAAAAGAAAGAGCTGACATTTATGATGTTATCTCAGAGCATATTGTATTAAAAAAGCGAGGTAAAGATTATGTAGGATTATGCCCTTTCCATGAAGAAAAAACCCCTAGTTTTACTGTTAGTACCAGCAAACAAATGTACTACTGTTTTGGCTGTGGTGCAGGTGGTAATGTTTTGAAATTTATGATGGAAGTTGGTAAGTCTTCTTTTAGCGATGTAGTGTTAGATTTAGCCAGACGTTATCAAATACAAATTAAAACAGAATCACCAGAAAATAGACAAGAGTTTCAACGTCAAATTTCTCTGCGGGAACAACTTTATGAAATTTTGGCAATGGCTAATAGTTTTTATCAACACGCTTTGAGACAATCACAGGGAAAAATTGCTTTAGAGTACTTAAAATTTTCACGTCAAATTACAGAAGAAACTATTCAAAAATTTCAACTGGGTTATGCTCCTAATGGTTGGGAAACTATTTATGGTTATTTGGTAGAACAAAAAGGTTTTCCTGTAGAATTAGTGGAGAAAGCAGGATTAATTTTGCCTAGAAAATCAGGTAATAGTTATTACGATAGATTTCGCGATCGCTTGATGATTCCGATTAATGATGTGCAAGGTAGAGTTATTGGTTTTGGTGGGAGAACTTTGAGTGATGAACAACCTAAATATTTGAATTCTCCTGAAACTGAATTATTTGATAAGGGTAAAACTTTATTTTGTTTGGATAAGGCAAAAACTGCTATTTCTAAACAGGATAAAGCTGTGGTTGTGGAAGGATATTTTGATGCAATTGCTCTCCATGCTGCGGGAATTAATAATGTTGTTGCTTCTCTAGGTACGGCATTAAGTTCTATTCAAATCAAACAACTTTTACGTTATACAGAGTCTAAACAAATTATCTTAAATTTTGATGCCGACCGAGCGGGTATTCAAGCTACTGACAGGGCAATTGGAGAAGTAGAAAATCTTGCTTATAGTGGGGACGTTCAACTGCGAATATTGAATATTCCTGATGGGAAAGATGCTGATGAATATTTGCAAAATTATTCGGCTGAAAAGTATCGGGAATTATTAGTTAATTCTCCACTATGGATTGATTGGCAAATTCAAAATATAATAATTAATAAAAATTTGATGCAAGCAGATGAATATGCTCAAGCAACCCAAGAAATAGTTAAAATTTTAACTAAAATAAATAACAACAACACTTTAATCAATTATCTTCAATATTGTGCTGAAAAATTAAGTCAGGGAGATCATACAAGAAGCCCTTTAATATATAAAAGTTTGTTTAGCCAAGTTTTGGCTTATTGGAAAAAACTGATAGCTGAAGATAAGTTTTTACCTGTACCACTTCTGATAGCAGAAAGGTTAAAACCCGATAAAAATAATCATCCAGTTTCAATTAAAAAGAAAATTAATAATTCACAGAAAGTTTTATCTCCGAAAGTTTTATCTCCACCTACAGAACCTAATTTATTAGAAGAAGCAGAATATTTATTACTGCGTATTTATTTACATTGCCCGAAATATCGTCAAGAGGTAAAATATGCAATGGAGGCTAGAGATTTACAGTTTAGTTTCTCTCACAATCGATTTTTGTGGAAACAAATTATTGATGTAGAAAATATGTCTGAATATCAAATTACTGACTCAGATAATTTAATTTCAAAATTACAAGATAGTTGTTTAGACGCTCCAGATAAACTATCGGAAGTAGAGCATCTTTTTTATTTAGATGAAAAGCCAAATAGAAATATTCTTAGAGCGCCTTTAGAAATTCGTTGTGCCATAGCAGCTATCGAATTAATTATGTGTAAAAAACGTCGTAGTACTGTTTTAAGTATGTGGCAAAATACTGATTTATCTACTGACTCTGAATTGGCTAAAAAGTATCAAGAAAAATTCTATTCAGAATCAGAGTGGATTCAGGAATTAGAGAGATTAAGATGCATCACTATCTATGATTTAATACAAGTACCTTTAGGGGAATTAAGTGACTAAAAAAAATCTTGTTTTGATATAGATATATCCTGAGATTTTTTATAAATTATTTGGGATTACTATAACTATAGATAATTTCTTTGTTTTATAGCAATTGAAGGAAAAGACACGGACAGATTAAAAGCTTATAGCGTAGCTCCTCCGTAATAACTAACGATAATCAGCTTACCTAAATAACACAAGAGCATGAAAGCCATCGTCTTTTAAGCGATGGACGAAAGGCGAGGAGTCGGATTTTAATCCGATGTATTTTATTTTACCGAAAAGCCATATTGAAGGCCCCCGTGTTTGAACCGAGGGGATGAAAACAAGGTAGTCGTTTGGACTAGACAACTAAAGTTTTCCTCTGTTACTATGATCGACAATAAGTTTTCGTTCGGCCCGTTTCAAATGTACTCTTGTCAGCAAGTTTTAGTAAATAAAAATTCTGAATTAATTGCTATCTTAACATTCTTATGTGAACAGTCTCACAAACTCACTAACATGGGCATATATTATGGTCGGCAATTATATTTTAAAGCCAGGATTGGTATTGGCAAATATGACTTGGAAAAGCTCTACAAACACAACTATCATTACAAAGTTTTATATTCTCAAGCAGCACAACAAATATTGAGAACTGTAGCTGAATCATTTCGCTCTTATTATGGTCTTATAATTGCCTATAATGAAGGTAAAATTACAGACAGGCCAAGGATTCCTAACTACAGAAAAAAAGGGGGAATGGCTACAGTTAGTTATCCCAAGCAAGCATTAAAACTCAAAGGTAATCAAATTAGAGTTCCACTAGGTAATACCTGTAAGCGCTGGTTTGGTTTAGATTCCTTTTATATTCCTATGCCAAGTAATCTCGAATTTTTATCTCTTAGAGAACTGAGAATATTACCGAGAAATAGATGTTTTTATTGGGAATTTGTCTATGAAAAAGAAGTAGTAGTTAAACCTCAATTAAATCAAGAAAATGTATTAGGAATAGACCATGGTGTAAATAATTGGTTGACCTGTGTATCTAATGTCGGTACAAGCTTAATTGTAGATGGTAAACATCTCAAATCAATGAATCGTTGGTACAACAAACAAGTATCAACTATTAAAGAAAATCAACCGACTGGATTTTGGTCAAATAAACTAGCTGCCATTACAGAAAAGCGTAACCGCCAAATCCGTGATGGAATTAATAAAGCAGCCAGGATAGTGATTAATCATTGTTTAAAAAATCATATTGGTACAATTGTATTTGGTTGGAATAAAGGTCAGAAAAATCAAATAGAATTAGGAAAAAAAAGTAATTCAGAATTTGTACCAATTCCCACAGCTAGACTCAAAGAAAGAATAGCTCAATTATGTGAAGATTATGGGATTCTATTTATAGAAACTGAGGAAAGTTATACAAGTATAGCTTCATTTTTAGATGGTGACAATCTGCCTATTTATGGTGAGAAACCCGATGATTGGAAACCGTCAGGAAAAAGAATAAAGCGTGGTTTGTATAGAAGTAGTGATAATTGGTTAATTAATGCAGACTGTAACGGGGCTGCAAATATAATTGCAAAAGTAAGCAGAAAGCTAAGTTTAAACTTAAGCCGACTGTGTAGGGGCACTTTGACTTGCCCCCAGAGAGTGTATCTTTGGTCAGCTAAGAAGAAACGGAGCAACAGAGATTTATCCTGTTGCGTAGTATCTGCTTAGAATCCCCTCGGCAATAGCTGCGGGGAGTAGTCAATTCTGCTCATTCCCTTTCCCTTGTTACTTCAAATAAAGCAAATTAAAATTAATCACAAAAGAGTGTATCTCTTGTGACATTACCCGTAATAGGATTCGTACCTTGAGCTATTTTACATAACTCCTTTTGAGTATCTGCTCGTAAAAAAGCATCTGTAAAATCTGCTCCATCAATAATTGCATCACGGAATTGAGTATGAAAAGCAAAAGCACCCTCTAAGATAGCATTAGTCAAATTTGCTTTATTAAAAGTCGCGTTATCCAAAGTAGAATAACTTAGATTAGCTCCTTCTAAATTCGCTCCTTCTAAATGAGCGCCAAACATACTAACACCACTTAAATTTGAATTACTGAAGTCACTTTTACGCAGAATAGATTTAGTAAATGAATCATTAGTTAAGTCTCGACCAGAAAAATCAACACCCACTAATATTTGGTTGTTATACTCATCAGCTAGAGTGAATGTCGGGTTGGTAAATGTCAAGGCAGTTATTGCCCCAATAGTAATGAGATATACTATTAGTGAAAAGACGAAATTGACTAAAATTTTGGAAGTTTTTTGTTGTCTAAAATTCATACTAATTCTGTCTAATTTACTCCAGGCAGTCCATAACCATAATAAGAAGAATAAACTAAAATGAGCTTTTCTTCATCTAGGCAATCTGCTTCTTCTTCAAAAATTGACAGAGGTATCTTGGGAGAAGATTTAGTGGCAAAATGGTTAACTCAAAAAGGTTGGCAAATACTCCATCGACGGTGGAAATGTCGCTGGGGAGAGTTAGATATTATTGCCCTAAAAACTTCTCCTTTGGAAGATAACCAAGCTCAAAAATTTCCAATTCTGATATTTGTGGAGGTAAAAACTCGTAGTCGGGGTAACTGGGATAAAAATGGTTTACTGGCAGTTACAGAAGCAAAACAAGCAAAGTTGTGGCAAACCGCAGAAATATTTTTGAGCGATCGCCCAGAATTAGCAGATTGTTCTTGTAGATTCGATGTAGCTTTAGTCAAGTGTAATTATACTCAAAAAGATTATACTCAATCTAAATTTCTATCATTAGAGGAGCAACTATCTAAGTTAACTATTAAGGTGGGATATTCTGTAGAATTAGCAGGTTATCAACTTGTGTTGCAAAATTATATTCCTTCTGCCTTTATTTCTGCCTCTGACCTAGACTAAACTCATTTACAGTTAATAAGGTCTTCAGCGTTGTTGAATAAAAGTATAATTTTTAGTAGTCAGTAGGGTTATAGGTACTAAACCTCTGCTTGCTTCATAATATAGAACAGAGATAATACAATCATAATAGATTTTCCCTAGTTCCAAAATTCATCCCTCTTTTCAGCAATGCCAGGTATTCAATAATGTGCCTATATGGCCATAAGCACTAAGCAAAAGCTTGGAACATCCATAGGCTGACCATTAATTATAGCATTGTCAGACCACAGATTGACATCCTCCCGACGCTGCACTTGCGTTACAGCGCGGGATTCCTTAACATCACTGTTAGGGGCTTTCTGTTTCCTCCTCCGGAGGAGCTGCGCTAACATAGCACCCGTCCTCCGAGATTTACTCCCTTCGGGTCTAAAGGCGCGCTCCACAGACTGACACTGCTCCTCCCGCAGCCAAGATATTTATACTAGCGTTAATGTCGCGGTCATGGTGAGCTGCACATTCTGGGCAATCCCACTCTCTAATATCTAGAGGTAGTTTATCTACCACATACCCGCAATTTGAACATCTTTTTGAGCTAGGAAAATATCTATCAATTTTGATTAATTCCCGTCCATACCACTCTGCTTTGTATTCTAGTTGTCTAACTATTTCTCCCCAGTTAGCATCACTACCCACCCCTCTTGCTCCCCTCCCGGGAGGGGATGGGGGTGGGTTATGGTTTTTTACCATGTTTTTAACTGCTAAGTCCTCAACTACAATAGTTTGATTTTCTCTAATGAGTTGAGTAGTTAACTTGTGAGTATAGTCAAGCCTTGAATCTTTAATCTTTGCGTGAATGCGAGCTAGTTTAAGCCTAGCTTTTTGGTAGTTATTTGAACCTTTCGTTTTCCTCGATAGAGATTTTTGAGATAATCTGAGTTTCTTATACACAGGACTTACGCAAAGACACTATATATGGTGCCTACTAATTTAGGCGTTCGCTTAAAAATTTATAGCGATCGCCTCTAGATAGATATCATAGTTAAAACAAGGATAAAAAGCACCTATAAAATAAAAATAGCCCTGAATTTTATTGTGGGCTTCTTCAGTTCTTGGACCAAATAATCTGAGAGTAATTCATTTTTAACTTGATAGATAGTTTGG
>JAAHGF010000090.1 GCA_010672585.1 Okeania sp. SIO1I7
AATTTATAATTATCAAACAGCCATAGAAATCAATCCAAAATTTTCTTGGTCATATTACAACTTAGGAGAAGCACTGAGAAAATTAACCAAGTGTGATGAAGCAATAATTGCTTACCGTCATGCTATAAAATTAGAAGCAAATAACCATTTATTTCACAGAAGATTAGCAGACACTTTACAAGAAAAAGGTTTATTAGATGAAGCAATTTATAATTATCAAACAGCCATAGAAATCAATCCAAAATCTTGTTGGCACTATGCAGCATTAGGAAATGTTTATCTTCAACTGGAGAATTTATCAGAAGCTATACCATGTTTAATTCAAGCTCTAAAAATTAGACCAGACTATTACGATGTTCATAAAAAAATAGAATTTATTCTCAAAAAACAAGACCGCCACAAAGAAGCTCAGCTCTGGAAAACTCACCAAAAATTACCGCATAATTGGCTAAGAAAGTTTTTAAATTTAACAGAAGATTGGGAAATTACTTCTGAGTCTGCACAAAAAAATCTTACTCGGATAAAAATCTATTCAAGTACTCAATTTAATCTTTTATCATCTCAAACAATAGAGCAAAAAAAAGATCATAATTTCCCATATAAAAAAGCCAACTCAGCGGAAGCTTTTGTAGTAGTAATTCCTGAAGGTAGAGGTAGTATTGATTTAGCAACAAGTGCAGTTATTACTTCAGACAATAAGTTGGTAAGAGATGTTTCTACAGGTTGCGCTGAAGTGATTATATCTTCTGACGAATTACCTCCGATTAATTATATAGATGGTACAGTGGCATTTTTATCAGCAAAGTGGGGAGGATTCATGTATTTTCACTGGATGTTTGATGTAGTTACACGGATAGATTTGCTGCGTCGAACTAACCTAATAATAGATAAATTTGTTTTTACCAGATGTGATAAAAAGTTTCAAATAGAAACCATTGCTGCTCTGGGAATTAAACAATCTCAAATCATAGAAAGCCGATTTTTTCCTCATATAAAAGCTCAGAAATTAGTTGTACCTTCTTCTTATAAATCTCAGAAAGGAAATCTGAGAGTCAGCAAATGGGGTTGTGAGTTTTTGCGAAGTTTATTTATCAAATCACAAACTATCATAAAATCATCTAGTAAGCCAGAACGAATATATATAAGTCGAAAGTTGGCATCATGGCGACGAGTTCTTAATGAAGAAGAAGTAGTTAATTTGTTAGAAAAATTTGGTTTTATTAGTCTCTCCCTAGAATCAATGTCTATTGCAGAACAAGCATTATATATGGTAGCTGCAAAAGTGATAGTAGCACCTCATGGAGGTGGACTGACAAACCTAGTATTTTGTAGTCCAGGAACAAAAGTGATTGAGATTTTTTCTCCAAAGTATATTACTAATTTTTACTGGGAAATTAGCAATTTATGTAGGTTGTCACACTATTACTTAATAGGTGAAAATTTTGAAGATGATAATTCAGGTAAAGTTCCTTGGAAACCAGATATTATTGTAAATTTAACAAGGTTAAAAAAAATGATGAAGTTTGCAGAAGTTGAATTAATTTAGGCAATATTGGCAATTTCAAAGGTTGCTTTTACGCGGACCCAAAATTAATAGCTTAATAGCTGATAGCTAATAGATGATGGCTGTTTGCGCAGCAGTCCGCAGGAAATGCTTACGTTAGTTTATCAATAAATTAAAATGACAAAACAACAGCAAAAGTCACTATATGGGTTAAATAAAAAAGCAGAATTATATTTAACTCAAGGAAAATTAGAAGAGGCAATATTAGCTTGTAATCAAGCATTAGAAATAGTGCCAGATTTTCCACCTATTTATAAAACATTGGGAAATATTTTCCACAAAATGGGAGAAATAGACAAAGCAAAAGAATGGTATTTAAAAGCAATAAATCAACAGCCAGAATGGGCAGAAGTTCATGCAAATTTGGGCAGCTTATATGCCAAGGAAAAACAATGGCAATTAGCAATAAAATTTTACCAAAAAGCCATCGGAATTAAACCAAATTTACCAGGTTTTTATCGTAATTTAGGAAAAATCTGGCAACAAATAGGAAAAATAGAATTAGCCAGAGATTGTCAGGAACAAGCATTAAATTTAGAAGCTGAATATCCTCAAGCTTTAGAATATTTAAAACTGGGAAAAAATTTGTTAGAAAATGAAGAAATAGAAGAGGCGATACAGCTGACGCCACGCTCCGCGAACGCTTATTTCCAGCAAGCTATAAAATTTCATCCATATTTGGCAAGTGCTTATCAAAATTTAGGCGACGCTGTTGCTAAACAAGGAAAATTAACTACAGCAATAAATTATTATCAAACAGCAATTAAAATTCA
>JAAHGF010000091.1 GCA_010672585.1 Okeania sp. SIO1I7
TTTTATAAGTAGTATAACATCAGTTCCAATTAAAATATAGAGTATGTCAGTATTAAAAAAATATGAAATAATGATCCTATTAACAGAAGAATTTAATGACAGTGACTTAAAAACATGGGTCTTTAATTATGCAAAAAACCTACGCAAATTTAATGTCAGTGATATTTCTGTTATTTCTCGTGGAAAACATAATTTATGTTATTCGATCAATAATAAAACAAAAGGAAATTATATTCAATTAAATTTTTCAAGTATGCCGAAATATCTAAATAATTTTTCCAATACTTTAAAAATGGATTCTCAAGTTGTACGATTTCTTGTATTTAAGAAATAATAAAGGATTCGGGAAGTATTCTACCCTTTAAATTATTAGAATGTCTTTCCAATCCTTTGAAAAAGATTGAAATTTTATACCAAATATGGTAGTGTATAAGTACAAGGTCCTCAGTAGCTCAGTGGTAGAGCAATCGGCTGTTAACCGATTGGCCGTAGGTTCAAGTCCTACCTGGGGAGTATGAATTGATAGTAAACTTTATGGGCTATTCGTCAGATAAATTGAAAATTGGTACTAAAACCTTTCAATCAAGGTTAATGTTAGGAACAGGAAAATATAGAACAACAAATGACGCTATTGAAAGCATTCAAAAAAGCGACTGCGAAATTGTCACTGTTGCAATTCGTCGTCTACCAACCAATTTGCAAAATGATACCACAAATTTTTTGAATCATTTAAATTGGAATAAGTTATGGTTATTGCCAAATACTGCTGGTTCACAAACAGCAGAAGAAGCAATTAGAATGGCATTTTTAGGACAGGAATTAGCTTGTCAAATTGGTCAGGAAGATAATTTTTTTGTCAAATTGGAAGTTATTTCCGATCCAAGATATTTATTACCAGATCCAATTGGAACCTTAAAGGCTGCAGAATTCTTAGTTAAAAATAACTTTACAGTCTTACCCTATATTAATGCGGATCCCATGTTAGCTTTACATTTAGAAGATCTAGGTTGCGCAACAGTTATGCCATTAGGATCTCCAATCGGATCTGGACAAGGTCTAAATAATTTGTCAAATATTAAAATTATTATTGAAAACAGTCAAGTTCCCGTGATTGTAGATGCCGGTATTGGTAATCCAAGTGAAGCTGCAGCTGCAATGGAACTTGGAGCAGATGGTGTTTTGTTGAATACAGCCGTTGCACAAGCAACAAACCCCGCCCAAATGGCATATGCAATGAATCTAAGTGTCAAAGCAGGGCGATTAGGCTATTTATCCGGTCCGATGAAAAAAAAATATTATGCAACTGCAAGTTCACCTTTGACTCAAATTAGCAAATTAACCTAAATCGAGACATTTCCATCCGAATGAACCTGGAAAAAACTCGACAATTTCTAAGATAAATTAAAATTTCACATATAATAGTAACTTATAATAAGATAGTTTAAAACTATTATTTTCGAAACTTAAATATTTATATAGAAAGGACTCTTCATTTATGGATACTCGTTTATTTGTAATTGCTGTACCATTATTAATTGCAGCATCATGGGCATTATACAATATTGGTCGTTTAGCTATCCAACAAGTTCAACGGTTATCACGTTAATGTGAAACCTAGTAAATTAGAGACTGAAATTTTTATTAGATTTTAATAAATAAATTTAGTGTCGTGGAAATAAACTATAATTAAAGATAATAAATACTGAAATTCTAAAAATTATGTCTCATACAGTTAAAATTTATGATACCTGCATTGGTTGTACACAATGTGTCAGAGCGTGTCCTACAGATGTGTTAGAAATGGTTCCTTGGGATGGGTGTAAATCCGGTCAAATTGCTTCTTCTCCTCGTGTTGAAGATTGTGTTGGATGTAAAAGATGTGAAACTGCATGTCCTACAGATTTTTTAAGTGTACGAGTATATCTAGGTGCTGAAACAACTCGGAGTCTAGGGTTAGCGTATTAAGTTAAATTGGAAGTTTTCATATTAGTCCAAATACTCATATGAGAACTTCCTTTGAAACCATTTTTTTCTCGCTTTTTTATAATTGAAAATTTTAGTGATTGACTTTTCTACACGTTTATTTTAGTATAATCTTAAACCTATTACAACTAAATTAAAAATGGCTGTACCGAAGAAACGAACATCAAAAGCAAAAAAGAATGCTCGAAAAGCAAATTGGAAACAAAAAGGATACAAAGCCGCTCAAAAATCATTGTCGTTAGCTAAGTCAATGTTACGAGGTAAACCAACCAGTTTTGTATATAGTGTATATGTGGAAGAAAATGAATAAATCTTTAAAATCTTTTAAAGATTTATTTAAATTGATTCAAGT
>JAAHGF010000092.1 GCA_010672585.1 Okeania sp. SIO1I7
TGTCTCCAGTGAATTTAATCACTGAAAAATAGAAATAATTGAGAGCGATCGCCGACGGGGATGCCAACTTTTAGTTATTTTCGAGAATTTTTGTTCCGTTCCCTTGATAACTTGATGACGAGTTCTTGGTGTTTTTTTATATCCTTTAATACCTCCAGAAGAATAACCTCGACGTTTGGGAGATGTAGCCATTGTACCCAAAGTTGAAATTATTCTATAAAAGTCTCTTTGAACTAAACTGGGAGTAATTTTAACTGATTTCTTATTCTTCAAATACTGTTCCCAATGATGGGGTAAAAAAACACGATTATTCCTTGCAGTCCATAAATTAACATAAGCAATGAGTGTTAATTTAAACCAATTTTCTTCATGTTGGACATCCGGAGTTGAATAAGCAGTCATCAACAATTTTTGTTTTCCAAATCGAAACAAATGTTCCATGTCATAACGCTGTCGATCAGACTCATAGCAATCAATTAAACTCAACTCTTCACGACGAGGACCTATAGCAATTAACCACATCGGTTTCCAAATCCGATTACCGACTTCATCAGTAATAGTAATTCGTATTAAAGTAAAAGGATGACGATTCATTTTATAGTTCTGAGTTCCTTTCATTAACATCTGTTTCCAACCCGAAATTGTTACTGTCAGTTGACGACCTTTTTTAGTAGTAAAAATGCATTGACTAATCCCAGTAGGTTTATGCCAAGTATTCTCATCTTTAAGGTCAAATTTATCTCCATACCAACGAGGATGTCCTGAAGTAATTTTTTGTTTCTTTTTGCTGATAAATTGACGGTAAAAAACTCGATTACTTCTGATTCTGGTCACAGTAACTAAGTCCTGCTTGCTTCACTTGTTCTCCAATAAAATCTCTTTGACTGTAGAAACTATCAGCCACTAAAACTGATAACTTATCTCCACAGAAAGAACCAGTGTTAAAGATTTTTTCCAGTTGTTTATTACCAATGTTAGTAGCTTTTTCTGACGAGGGAACCCTTTCTGCCAATCAGGGAACAGCCCAAGGTATATTACCTGTTGCTATTCCCTCTGGTAAAGCGGATATAACTGAATAAGAATGGCCAATACTAATGGGTTTATTTCCTTGAATTGGATTGGGATAATGGATAAAAGTTTTGTCGGCCAATGTAGCTGAAAAAGGACGTGGGCAAGGAGTTGTATCAATTCCAAATAAATGAAAATGTCGGGAAACTGGAGTAGGAATTGTTTGAGATACAGCCTCTAATAAGTAATTAACTTGTTGTGAGTAATTATCATCATTTTTATCAGGTAAAAATTCTTGAATTCCTTTATATAAACTGTTATAATCTCGTCGAAATAAAGGATGTTCAGACAATTCTACTACTGAACTTGCGATGGAGTTTGATGAGAGGGCATCTACTAATTCTATAACAGTTTCTTTTCTGGCATTAACTCCATGATAGAGGTTTTCCCTCCAGCATAAAAACTCCTTGATGGACTGACTGTTTTCTTGATTTTTCATGGTTGTTAATAATACACCTCTAAATGTTAGTGTATATTTTACGCCAATTTAAATGCTTTCTTAACTATTCAGTCTCATGTCTACACAAACATCCAAGCAAACCACTCAATCAGCAGCCATCAGAGGCAAACAAATTCAGGGTTTAATTCGTAAGATGAAGCAAAAAATTAAGAAAATTGAACGAGAAGGAGAGGTCATTCCTCGTGATTGTCATATCATTCGTTATCAAGTCAATAGAAATCAGAAACTGTACTATTATTATAAATTACAATCTACTTCACCGATTTTTCCTATGGCTACTGATAGTCAGAAAAAAACTAAATATAAGTATTTAGGAAAAGGGGGAAGTGAAGCTCATATTGATGCAGTTGAAAAAATGACTCGAAGGAATCTTATTGATGAGTTGGAAAGGGTGATTCATTCCCTTCAAGAAAGTTATTTAGATAT
>JAAHGF010000093.1 GCA_010672585.1 Okeania sp. SIO1I7
AAGTTCGTAAAACATTTGTCACCTTACCATTAATTTCTTGCCAACGTATCAACCATTGTATAATTTGACTTTGATGAAACTGAAATGGTTGGGGTATTTTATGTTGGATACTTAATTGTCGCGTACCAAAATAAATTAAGAATATTCCTAAACCAATACCTAACAAAAATAAGAAAAATGCTGTATTTGTTAGAGTGGAGCATTTAAAAAACAAGACTACAGAACTAAGTAGAATTAATCCGCCAATAACTTGTATTGATCTGGCAAAATTTATTCTCTTTTTAGTTTTAAACTGCTTGGCTTGACTTCCCCAAATAAGAAATGAAATCAAGATTAAAAATCCAATAATAGGTGATAAAAAATAGAACTCCATTGCTGCACCAATATTACCTGCTATTGCCAATAAAAAACTTGAAGCAAATACATTTACAAATGGAGTAATATTTTGAATTTCCAAACGCTTCTCTATGAAATACCACAACTGCTTAGGAGTAAAAAACAAGGTATTTTCAGAGGAAATAGTCTGAATAGAATTGTTGAAAAATATATCTGTAAACTTACTTCCTGCTTTTGGGTCAAAAACAAAAGGATGATTACAATTTTTACATCTACCCCCAGCTTCTGTTCTTTCTTTTAAATTATTATCTGTTTTACATTTGACGCATTTCATCTATTTACTCCTCAGTTAAAAGTTGATTTAATCAAGAAAAATATTTTTAAACACTCTCAAAATAATCTTATATAGCAATATGATTTGAGTTGTGAGATATTGGAAACTTTTAGGGAACAGGGAACACCGGATATGGGAATAGAGAAGAAGAAAAAAACCTATCATATGAATATAATAATTGCTATATTCTATACTTTTAAAGAACGCTTCAATTCTCACAACTGATTCCTGATTGCTATATATTAATATTCCTACTTATTTGTCCTAAAACTGTTGACTACTGACCCAAAAATGAGGTCTCAACCCTCCTCTTTCAAGGCGATAAAAAAAATAAAATTCAATATTTCAAGCCTCTGACTTTCCTAGGTCATGCTGCGCAAACAGGCAAAGGTACTGATAACTGAAATGACTATTCCAATCCTAATTAGTTGTAGCTTAACTAGATGAAACTGCTATTAACCAAAACTATCAGATGCGAAAAAACTTACATTTCTATTATCATCAACATCAATAAACATTATTCCATCATCAATACTATCACCAGAACCTACACTATTATCTGAAGCTGAACTATAACCATTAGCAACTTCTTGAGTTTTAGCAATACCTTGAGAAACTACTTGTAGTAATTTACGGGGTGAAAAAGATTCTAATTCTACATGAAATCCTGCCTCTAACCATGCTATTTCATCTGTTGATAAAGTTGACTTAACTGCTGTAGGTATTTGTTGCACTTGTCTTGCTGATTCATCTGACTTGATAATCCACATATTCTTACTAGGAAATACATGACGTGGCAATAATCCTAAATCATAAATAATTAGATTATTTCCGCCAAACCAATTAGGACTATTTCGCAGTTCATTTATCATCCTGACTCCACGGGGGTTAGCACTATGAAAAGCATAGACTTTTAAATCTGGATTTTGTTTTAACATTTGCATTACTGTACTAAAAATATTCTCAGGATATCCATCAATACTTAGTACGGCACAATTATGTTCAAAGTGGAAATTATTAGCTATTAAAAATTGAGCAATTTCGGCAGTATCACAAACAATAAGTCGGTCAAAACTATAAGCTGTAACTTCAGAATTAATTTGCATAGGTCTACATTAGTTGTAGCTTAACTAGATGAAACTTGTATCAACCAAAACTATCAGATGCGAAAAAACCT
>JAAHGF010000094.1 GCA_010672585.1 Okeania sp. SIO1I7
AATATAAGTATTTAGGAAAAGGGGGAAGTGAAGCTCATATTGATGCAGTTGAAAAAATGACTCGAAGGAATCTTATTGATGAGTTGGAAAGGGTGATTCATTCCCTTCAAGAAAGTTATTTAGATATTTGTTTCGGTGGAGAAATTGAACCAGATCCATCCTATAATCTTCAGGATGATAAATAATATGATAAAAGAAGATAACTCCAGATTTGATTTTATTTCTAATGTCATCACCCAGTAGTTAGCGTAAATATTACACTAACTACTTTTTTGTATTTGTCCAAAGTCCAATAATATATCTGCCAGATAATTACTTACCGTTGCCTCGTGCCGCCAGATAATATTGTCTGTATCTTGGTCTGTAGGTAAATCTTGAGGTTCCTTCCCAGTCAGCGCCTTTATTCCTACCATTCCCACTGCATAGATATCGCTACTCAACTTCGGTCTGCCATTACTTTGTTCGCTTGGCATATATCCAGGAGTTCCCACCGTTACAGTTAAAGTTGTTGCACCAGGTTGGTTAGCAGTAGTTAATACACTTATTTCTTTGACCGCCCCAAAATCTATCAAAACTATTTTGTTATCCGACTTACGGCGCATCAAATTTTGTGGTTTAATGTCTCGGTGAATAATATTTTTTTGATGAGCTACTGTTAATGCTTCTAAAATTCCTGTGAGTAAAGTAATAGTGTAAGACTCGCTTAATTTTTTCCCCTCTGTCAGTTCCTTACTTATATCCTGCCCTTCAATATATTCTTGTACTAAGTAAAATTCCGTTCCTTCCTGAAAATGAGCCAATAATTTTGGTATTTGGTCTGAGTCTCTACCTAATTCGTATAACGCCTCCGCCTCCCTCTCAAACAACTTGAGGGCAATAGGAAAAACTGTTGGGTCTGAGGTTTTAGGTTTGAGATGTTTAACAACACATTTCGGATTTCTTGGTAAATCTAAATCTTCAGCTAAGTAGGTATCCCCGAACCCTCCACTGCCAAGAGTTTTAATAATTTTGTAATGGTTTCTCAGGATTGTTCCAGGCTGCATAATTTCAGTTAACAGTTATCAGTTATCAGTTATCAGCTTTTTCAGTTATCAGTTATTATACCAATTCCCAAAAGTAATGCTATACTTGAGTAACACTTCAGTTATTAAGAACTAACACAACTAGAATAACTTTTTTGCTAATTTTAGCTAAGTTAATGTTAATTATTCTTATTTTTACTTCTCCCTCACTCCCCTACTCCTCTACTCAATAAAATGTAGAAAAGTTTTTGAGAAATGGTATTAGTCCAGTAAGGTGCGTTAGCAAAGCGTAACTGAGCGAAGTATTTGGGATGGGCGGTGCGTTATACCATTTCTCAAAAAGGGCGTTGGTGAATTAAGGTATGATTGGAGAAATTCGCGATCGCTGCTAATATCTATAGAACCCCTGAGTGGTATCTTTTGAAGAAAAGGTATACTTAGTTAGTCATAGAGCTGGCGTTGTGCCCACAGCGTACGCCAATTATCATCAACAACAGTTGGGTAAATGCCAGCCTTCAAACAGTTTGACAGACTTCGAATAGGTCTT
>JAAHGF010000095.1 GCA_010672585.1 Okeania sp. SIO1I7
TATAGCAATGAGCGCTGGTGTATTTACATACTACTATTGTATTTAAAATAGTACAAAGCCCTGCTACATGACAGATATTTTTCACAAACCATGCGATCGCGTCTACATTAAAGTTTGCTAGACTCGCGCCTTTGACTTTGATTTAACAGACACAGGACTTACGCAAATACACTATATATAGCCCATGAAAAAGGGCGATTGCTGACGCAAAGCTTCGCTAACGCTATGATTTTTAGAGAGCGATCGCGAAGCTTGAGCAACTATAGTCATTCTGAATAAGACTGGAACACTTTTTCAGCTGAAACTCTTTCAAGGCAAGAAACCCTGAGCTCAATCTTAACTGGAATGACTATACATCCTATAGGAATAATTGATATATTTCACCATTATGGAAAAACTTGAGGATTTTCCATAAAAGCTGCATCCACACAGTCTCTAAAATTCTCAAATTCTTTGAGTTTTTGTCTGATCCAATTTTTTAACACAAACCACCAACGTTCTATCTTATTAACATCTGGTGAGTAAGGTGGTAAATACCATATTTCACACCCTTGTTTGGCCACTAATTCTTCAATATCAACTGATTTATGAAATGTTGCATTATCCAGTATGATCACTTGCCCTGGTTGTAATTTTGGTAGTAAACAATTTTCCAGCCAGTTCTCAAACAAATCACGATTACAACTTCCTGTAAATGTTAAAGGAGCAAACATTTTTGATTGATTTATAGCTGCAATCCAACTGACTCTCTCAGTTCTTTTTCCTGACTTCATACCTGGTACTCTTTTTCCTTTAACTCCATAACCATAGGGATAATCTTCTCGGTTATCTATTCCTGCTTCATCTACATATATAATATTTTTTTTGTCTATTTTATTCACTTTACAGGCAAATTCTTCTCTTTTTGACTCATCTGTTTCTTGATAACCATAGGTTTTTTTTTACGAGTAAAACCAAGTTTTTTTAAACTTCTACTAATAGTAAAACGACTACAATTTCCCCAGTTGGCAGCCATTTGTTTTTGAGTTTGATCATAATTAGTCTCCACAAATTTCTCAAATTCTTCCCTGTCTTTAATTTTAGGTGCTTGAGGAGGAGGTACACTGGCTAATGGGACTGTTGAACCTGTTACTAAATATCGGTCTCGCCATTTATGAAGAGTAGGGCGACTTATATTTAATAGACGACTCACATGATTGATAGACATACCATTAGTGATGAGATTAAGAGCGCGTTCACGTAAATCTTGACTGTAAGGATATACCATAACACTCACTAATTCATTCACTAATTATTTTAATATAGCAATATCATAAGTTATAAACCGTAAATTGTCAATATCTAAACACGCATCCTTAAAACTTTGACGAGGGCACGATCGCGTAATTTGTGAAAAATGCAGGCCATACACCTACCC
>JAAHGF010000096.1 GCA_010672585.1 Okeania sp. SIO1I7
TTGGAAAAATATTTGCTAGCTCAACAAGCAACCTATCTAAATCTGATTTAGTATGGAGTTAAATCTAGTTTGATTAAATAGGACTTGCTGATTAAATCTAAAAGTACTGATGAATTTAATATTTGATTTTTAGTGCCTTAATTATGGTTGTGTTAATAATTCAGCCCGAATGCAACCTTTTTCCCACTTCCACTGAGGTAGAGATTCTTGGGGAAGAAAAATTGCCCAGATTGAACCTTCTGGACTTTTATAAAAACCCGTAATTTTAGCTTCTACAATACTACTCCAGGGTGCTGATACTAAAATTTTATCCCCCGAACTAAAAACTTTTCCCTGAGCATTGGTAACTTGCTGGATAGATTCTTTGAGCTTTGGTTTTCCTGGTTTTTTAGGTCTTTCTGGTTTAGCGTACGGTTTTGTTAATTGTCTTTGATTTGTACCTTCTGTGGTTGATGAGGGGCTATTTTTTGTCTTAATTGGTTTTTCTAATTTTGACTCAGTTTGTACCTGAAGCGCCTCCTGAGCAGAACTAGGCTCAGGAGGCTGTTTTGGCCTAACAGGTCTCCTAATTGCTATAATTTCATGACTCATCCACTTAACTCCCTATACCTGATTTTAGCTTTGGTTCTATCTATAATAGCATTACCGAAATTGTGCTGTGGTTTTGAGTGGCCCAAATTCTGATTTTGGTTTCTATATGACACTTTTGAGCAGAATCAATTTGTGTTCTGGAGTAACATATTTCTATCAATGTAAGTATTCAGCTAGCTCGCTGTTAGCTATAAGCTATGATGACGAGATTTTAATGAATATATACTGTTTCAGCCAGCTTTTAGGGGTAAGTATAAATTCTGACTCAATTACTCAAGCTTTGATCTAAAACTCAAAGCAATAGCTGATTGCTGATAGCTGACAGCTATTTGCTCTGCATTCCGCAGGAAATGCTTACCTATCAATTAATGATTAAGGACTACAATTAAGCTTCTAATTTTTAGTTTTGGTATCAGGAAAATATCCTTAATTCAAACTATTTTTTTCAATATAAGATGTCAAGATAAGTAAATTGTTTCATGGCATAATCAACTAAAAAAAGGCTCTACCACAATAATGATGATTGGTAATATTTTAGATGGACGCTATCAAATTATAAAAATTATTGAATCAGGGGAAATTGGCCATGCTTATCTAGCCCAAGATATTCGTCGTCCTGGGAAAGCACAATGTTTGATTAAGCATCTACAGCCAAATATTGACGATCAAAGATTAATTAATATCGTTCGCGACCGATTTCAAAAAGAAGCACAGATGTTAGAAAAACTTTCTCAACACGATCGAATTCCTGAACTACTTGCATATTTTGAGCAAGAGCGAGAGTTTTTTTTAGTTCAATCTTTTATT
>JAAHGF010000097.1 GCA_010672585.1 Okeania sp. SIO1I7
TAGGCGTAGATCGAAGGTTCGTGTCACCAGGTGCAACGTTGTAAAGTTTTGTAAAGAAAACGTGTCCGCGTGTTGGCAACTGCCTGAGCGCAAACAACTACACAATTGCACTACCTAGAAACATTCCAAGGGGGTGCAAGTCGTTCATTGAACGCCCGTCTCAGCAGACGCAAATAATCCTGCTTCACTCAATCTGGATCTGTCTGTAGTCAAAGTCCTACAAAGATTACCCTACTTATTTTTTTTTAGTATAGGGAGTACCACAATTGGGACAAAATTTATGCTTAAAAGACCAGGACTTACGCAAAGACACTATATATAGCGTATACTAACTACAGCGATCGCTTAAAAATTTATAGCGATCGCCTGAATCACCAACAAAATCATCATAACTCATATAAAGACACGTTAATATAGTTGATTTTCACCCATTGTAGATGTTGTTAATTGTAAATAAATTTTACCCAAATACTCCCGCTTATTGTATAATTATATAATGATTAATTTGAGCTAACAATATGAATTTTAACTATATTGATTACTGTCAATATTTACTTAGTTCTCATAAAAATTATACGATCACGCTCTTTAGCAAAGCATCTAGAAAATATTAGCCATGACACGATAAATCGTTATCTGAAAATAGAAAATTTTGATAGCCAGAATTTATGGGAAAATATTAAAGAGGAAATTGTAACTAATACAGAAGGTTATTTAATATTTGATGATACAATTATTAATAAGGAACATAGTAATAAAATTGAATTAGTCCGGCGACAGTATAGTGGTAATAACCATAGAGTAATTCGTGGTATAGGGATAGTAAATTGTATATACTTTAATCCAGAAGCCGAAGAATTTTGGCACTCTTGATTATCGAATTTATGACCCGGATACTAATAAAAAAAGCAAAATAGATCATGTAGAAGAAATGATTTTTTCTGTGGTAAATCAGAAAACACTACCATTTAAGACTGTATTAATGGATAGTTGGTACGCAACAAAAAGATTAATGGCCTTGGTAGATAACTTAGAAAAAATTTATTATTGTCCCTTAAAAATAAATCGTCTAGTAGATGATACTGGTGGTCTAGAAAAATATAAAAATATAGGAGAGTTAAGTTGGAATCAATCAGAAAAAATATCAGGTAAAATAATTAAAATAAAAGGAATTCCTTTGGGATAAGAAAGTTAAATTATTCTGGGCAACTGTTTCTACCAACAGGACAGAATATATTGCGACTAATGACTTAGATCAATCTTCGCATTTA
>JAAHGF010000098.1 GCA_010672585.1 Okeania sp. SIO1I7
ATCATAAGTTATAAACCGTAAATTGTCAATATCTAAACACGCATCCTTAAAACTTTGACGAGGGCACGATCGCGTAATTTGTGAAAAATGCAGGCCATACACCTACCCCAATACTACATTAATATTTAATCTATAGTATGTGACTTTGATGAGGACGCGATCGCGTAATTTATGAAAAATGCAGGCCATACACCTACCCACCCCCATACTACATTAGTACTCAATCTGTAATATGTAAATATGCCAGCGCACATTGCTATAACTAACTCAGACGTTATAGTTTCCCCAAAATAAAATGGTGTAGTTGTTCCGGCTCGACAAGCATATTCCCACTGACTCTCACTGGGTAAACTATATTTTTTACCTGTCCTGTCTGAAAGTTTCTGACAAAATTCTGTCGCTTCGTTCCAAGTTACGACTTCTACAGGACGACTTGCACCTTTAAAGTAAGAAGGATTATTTCCCATAACTACTTCCCACTGTGCTTGAGTGACTGGATACTTTCCCATGAAAAATTCTGGCACATCTACATAATGTTGTGGACCTTCATCATCATCTCTTTTTGCTTCTGTCTCTGGAGACCCCATGAGAAATCTACCTCCAGGAATTTTTACCATTTCTAGGGAGACTTCATCATCGAAGTTTTCTCTCATTACTTCTGCTTGACCTTCCCGACGGCTTATTATTTCTCCTTTCCTGTTAACTTTGACAGTAGTAAATGTCTGAGTAAATTTCTGAATAGAAATTTTAGGTTGTAGTAATCTACTCCACCTAATTAACATAGCTGCAACAAACCCACCCCCTGCCAAACCTCCCAATATCAATATTCGTCTTCTGGTTTTATCAAATTGAGGTGGAGTTTTAGATACAGGTGAAACTGCTGGTACTGGTATTGGTTGTGGAGCAACTAGCGCTTTTGTTTTAGGTATAGATGGAATAGTTGGTGCTATTGTCGGAACTGGAGTCGGAACTGGAGTTGGTTGTGGAGCAACTAAAATATTTAACGCCTCTAATACTTCCATCGCATTTTTATAACGCTCTCGAAAATACTCCTGCACCATCTTATCTAATATATTGGACTTTGGACAAAAAGAAAAAATAGTTAGTGTAATAATTACACTAACTAAGTCGGACTATGTTCCTCTGTCTCCAGTGAATTTAATCACTGAAAAATAGAAATAATTGAGAGCGATCGCCGACGGGGATGCCAACTTTTAGTTATTTTCGAGAATTTTTGTTCCGTTCCCTTGATAACTTGATGACGAGTTCTT
>JAAHGF010000099.1 GCA_010672585.1 Okeania sp. SIO1I7
CCGTTCTTAGAAACCTACGATAATCTATAGAAATCTATGATTATCTGTTCTATTCTTGCTTCTACCTGGCAACGTCGGCGTTATCCAGTCCACAAGCTGACACGGACGTTCGCGTTAGCGTTGCGGAGCAAACTGTCCGCCATAGCTAAATTTAATGCTGCATTTCCTACGGAATGCTACGCAAACAAATCTCGAACACAAATGAAATCACAATGTTCGCAATTGAAAACGCGCTCTGATCAAGACAGAGATTCTTTAACAGTTCCACAGTTAGAACAAGTCTTAGAACTAGGAAACCATCTATCAACAATGGTTAAGGATGAGCCGTATAACTCACACTTGTACTCTAGCTGTCTACGAAACTCATAAAAACCCATAGAACCAACAGCCTTAGCTAACTTATGATTAGCCATCATGCCTGATACATTCAAATCTTCACCCACCCCTCTAGCTCCCCTCCCGGGAGGGGATGGGGGTGGGTTGTGGTTTTTAGCCAAGTAAGTAGTTAGCTTGTGCAATGTATCTTTTCTCATGTTGGCTATTTTGCTATGTAGTTTAGCTATCTTCAGTTGTGCTGCCCTCCAGTTGTGAGAAGACTTAGTTTTATGTCGGTTCAGGTATTGCAGCTGACACAACTTAGATTCTAACTTTCTTAAAGATTTAGCACCAACAAAAACTTCACCAGTTGAGAGTGTTGCTAGAGATTTTACACCTAAATCTACACCAACTACATCTACTAATTTCTCAGTGTTTTGAGGTTCTCTTTCTACTTTAAAGCTGACAAACCAACGATTAGCTTTTCTACTAATAGTTACAGACTTCGGATTGATATTATCTGGCAAGATTTCATAAGTTTTTACCCATCCAATTCTTGGTAGTTTAATACGATTAAAGCCGACCGTAATTGAGCCATCTAAAGTAAAGCTATCATCCCTACCTTTTTTCTTGAATTGAGGTTGTCCTGAGACTTTGCCAAAACAACGCTTCCAAGCTAATGACAAATGCCTCAAAGCATATTGAGGCGCACATTTAGACACTTCATAATACCAACAGTTATTAGGTTTAACCATTGCTACTAAAAGTTTATGTAAGTCAATTGCAGTAGGAAACTTAAGTTTGCTGTCTGGATTATTGGAATTGTGATTAAGGATGTTTCTAGTTAGCCATAATCCCCAATTCCAGGCGTGACGAGCTACACCAGCGT